>NZ_CP061008.1:0-4800000 GCF_014490035.1 Achromobacter xylosoxidans
GTGCTGCGCGTTGCCGCTCCCAACCGGTTCAAACTGGATTGGGTACGGAAGAACTTTTCCCACCAGATCGAAGCGTTGGCCGCGGAGTGGTTCGAGCGTCCGGTGCAGGTGCTGTTCGAGTTGCCGACGCAAGGCGCCACGCCGCGCATGCCGGTCGCGCCCGTACGCGCCGCACCCGCGGCGCCCGCGTATCCGTCCGCTGCTTCCCCTTCAGGCGGCGCGCCGCCACCGATGGCCCCGGTAGCGCCTGCCCCCGCAGCCCCGGCGACCACGGCGGCCGCGCAAGCCGCGCAAGCGGTGAACGCGGACGCGGCAAGCATCGTGTACGAGCGTTCGCGCCTGAACACCGACCTGACGTTCGAGAACTTCGTGACGGGTAAGGCGAACCAGCTGGCGCGCGCCGCAGCGTTGCAGGTGGCCGAGAACCCTGGCACGTCCTACAACCCGCTGTTCCTGTACGGCGGCGTGGGCCTGGGCAAGACCCACCTGATCCACGCCATCGGCAATGCGATGGTGGCGGCGGGCACCGGCGTGCGCGTGCGCTACGTGCATGCCGACCAGTACGTGTCCGACGTGGTGAAGGCCTACCAGCGCAAGGCGTTCGACGACTTCAAGCGTTACTACCATTCGCTCGACCTGCTGCTGATCGACGATATCCAGTTCTTCTCCGGCAAGAACCGCACGCAGGAAGAATTCTTCTACGCGTTCGAAGCGATGGTGGCCCAGCGCAAGCAGATCATCATCACCAGCGATACCTATCCGAAGGAACTGTCGGGCATCGACAGCCGCCTGATCTCGCGCTTCGACTCCGGCCTGACGGTGGCCATCGAGCCGCCGGAACTGGAAATGCGCGTGGCGATCCTGCTGCGCAAGGCGGAATCCGAAGGCGTGCCCATGCCCGAGGAAGTGGCGTTCTTCATCGCCAAGCACCTGCGCAGCAACGTGCGCGAGCTGGAAGGCGCGCTGCGCAAGGTGCTGGCCTATGCGCGCTTCCATGGCCGCGACGTGCTCACGGTGGATGTCTGCAAGGAAGCCCTGAAGGACCTGCTGTCCGTGTCCAACGGCCAGATCACCGTGGAGAACATCCAGAAGACGGTGGCGGATTTCTACAAGATCAAAGTGGCCGACATGTATTCGAAACGCCGGCCCGCCAATATCGCTTTGCCGCGCCAGGTCGCGATGTACCTGGCGAAGGAGCTGACCCAGAAAAGCCTGCCGGAAATCGGCGATCTGTTCGGTGGCCGTGATCACACCACCGTGCTGCATGCCGTACGCAAGATTTCCGACGCCCGCGCCAAGCAAGCGGAGCTCAACCATACCCTGCACGTGTTGGAACAAACTCTAAAAGGATGAACATGCAACTCGTACAAACCACACGCGATGCATTGCTGAAACCGCTGTCGACTGTGGCGGGCATCGTCGAAAGACGCCATACCCTGCCCATCCTCGCGAACATCCTGATGCGCAAGGAAGGCAACAAGGTTGCCTTCATTGCGACCGACCTGGAAGTACAGATCACCACCCATGCCGACTTCGGCGTGGGTCAAGACAACGAATCCACCACGGTCGCGGCGCGCAAGCTGCTGGATATCCTGAAGGCTCTGCCGGACACCGGCGACGTGCGCCTGGCGCTGGCCAGCAACAAGCTGTCGGTGCAGTCGGCCAAGAGCCGCTTCGCCCTGCAGACGCTGGCCGCCAGCGAATTCCCCACCGTGGCCCAGCCCGAGCAGTGGGACGTGTCGCTGACCATGCCGCAGCGCACGCTGCGCCACCTGTTCAACATGGTGCACTTCGCCATGGCGCAACAGGACATCCGCTACTACCTGAACGGCATGCTGCTGGTGTTTGAACCGGGCCGCGTGCGCGCGGTCGCCACCGACGGCCACCGCCTGGCGCACTGCTCGACCGAAGCCGACGGCATCAGCGAACGCCATGAAGTGATCGTGCCGCGCAAGACCGTGCTGGAAATGCAGCGCCTGCTGGAAGACTCCGACGAGCCCGTTTCCATCGACGTGGCGCCGGGCCAGATCCGCTTCCGCTTCGGCGACGTGGAACTCGTCTCCAAGCTGGTGGAAGGCAAGTTCCCGGACTTCACGCGCGTGATCCCGACCAACTACACGCGCCATTTCCTGGTCGGCCGCGAAGCGCTCCAGGGCAGCCTGCAGCGCGCCGCCATCCTGACCACCGACAAGTTCAAGGGCGTGCGCCTGCAACTGGCGCAGAACCAGATGAAGATCTCGTCCTCCAACGCCGAGCAGGAAGAGGCGCAGGAAGAAATCGACATCGACTACGGCCATGAAGCCCTCGATGTGGGCTTCAACGTCGGCTACCTGCTCGACGTGCTGTCCAACGTCAAGGTAGACAACATCCAGTGGTCGGTCATGCCCGACGCCAACGCGTCTGCGCTCATCACCCTGCCCGAAGACGACCAGTTCAAGTACGTCGTCATGCCCATGCGGATTTGATCCGCGCCCATCGTGGGTTTGTGCCGCTTGCGGGCCTGAGGGCCCGTGGGCGGTCCGGCCGCCAGGCCGTTCTTTAAAGCGTTATCGATACAGACATGTCAGATCAGCAGAACACCACTCCCGAGAACAGCGGCTACGGCGCTGACTCGATCAAGATGCTCAAGGGGCTGGAGGCCGTGCGCAAGCGCCCCGGCATGTACATCGGCGACACATCCGACGGCACCGGCTTGCACCACATGGTGTTCGAAGTCGTCGACAACGCCATCGACGAAGCCCTGGCCGGCTATTGCGACGACATCGTCGTCACGATCCACACCGACAACTCGATCTCGGTCACCGACAACGGCCGCGGCATTCCCACCGACATCCACAAGGATGACGAATTCCACCGCAGCGCGGCCGAAATCGTCATGACCGAATTGCATGCCGGCGGCAAGTTCGACCAGAACTCCTACAAGGTGTCTGGCGGCCTGCACGGCGTGGGCGTGTCTTGCGTGAACGCGCTGTCCGAATGGCTGCGGCTGACCATTCGCCGCAACGGCGAAGTGCACCAGATGGAGTTCCGCCAGGGCGAGCGCGTCGCGCCCCTGGCGGTGACCGGCACGACCGACAAGCGCGGCACCGAAGTGCGCTTCCTGGCCGACCCGATCATCTTCAACAACATCGAGTACCACTACGAGATCCTCTCGAAGCGCCTGCGCGAGCTGTCGTTCCTGAACAATGGCGTGAAGATCCGCCTGATCGACCAGCGCCAGGGCAAGGAAGAGAACTTCGCCTTCTCCGGCGGCGTGAAGGGCTTCGTCGAATACATCAACCGCAGCAAGACCGTGCTGCACCCGAACGTGTTCTCGGTCACGACCGAGTCCTCGGCGGGCGGCGTGCCGGTCGGCGTCGAAGTGGCGATGCAGTGGAACGACAGCTACAGCGAAAGCGTGCTGTGCTTCACCAACAATATCCCGCAGCGCGACGGCGGTTCGCACCTGACTGGCCTGCGCGCGGCGATGACCCGCATCATCAACAAGTACATCACCGACAACGAACTGGCCAAGAAGGCCAAGGTCGAAACGTCCGGCGACGACATGCGCGAAGGCCTGGCCTGCGTGCTGTCGGTGAAGGTGCCCGAGCCCAAGTTCAGCAGCCAGACCAAGGACAAGCTGGTCTCCAGCGAAGTGCGTCCGGCCGTCGAAGAAGCCGTGGCGCGTACGCTGGAAACCTGGCTGCTGGAACACCCGAACGACGCCAAGGCGCTGTGCGCCAAGATCGTCGAAGCCGCCCGCGCCCGCGAAGCCGCGCGCAAGGCGCGCGAAATGACCCGCCGCAAGAGCGTGCTGGAAGGCGCAGGCCTGCCCGGCAAGCTGGCCGACTGCCAGGAAAAGGATCCCGCGCTGTGCGAGCTGTACATCGTCGAGGGTGACTCCGCAGGCGGCTCGGCCAAGCAAGGCCGCGACCGCAAGTTCCAGGCCATCCTGCCGCTGCGCGGCAAGGTGCTGAACGTCGAGAAGGCGCGTTTTGACCGCCTGATCGCCAGCGAGCAGATCGCCACGCTGATCACCGCGCTGGGCACCAGCATCGGTCCTGATTTCAACGTTGACAAGCTGCGCTACCACCGCCTCATCATCATGACCGACGCGGACGTGGACGGCGCGCACATCCGCACCCTGCTGCTGACGCTGCTGTATCGCCAGATGCCTGAGCTGGTGCAGCGCGGCTACGTGTATATCGCCCAGCCGCCGCTGTACAAGGTCAAGGTCGGCCGTGAAGAACGATATCTGAAGGACGACCAGGAAGAAGCGCAGTTCATGCTGCAACTGGCGCTGAAGGATGCCGAAATCATCTCGGGCGGCAACATCATCCGCGGCGACGAACTCAACGACCTGGCCCGCCAGTACGTCGCGGCCGACGCCGTGATCGCGCGCCTGTCGCGCGTGTTCGACGTGGGCGCGCTGTCGGCCATGGCTGAAGGCGTGGAGATCAACCTGGAGTCGGCCGAGTCCACCGCCGACTCCGCCCGCCGCCTGGCCGACGCCATGCGCGACCCGGTCAGCGGCAACGGCGTGGAAGTCGTGCCGGAGTTCGACGAGGCCACTGAGCGCCATCGCCTGTCGGTGCAGCGCATGCACCACGGCAACGTGCGCGTGAGCATCATCGACGCGGACTTCGTCAACGGTTCGGACTACGCGGTTCTGTCCAAGGCCGCCAAGAGCTTCCTGGGCAAGGTCGGCTCGCGTTCGCTGGCCGCCCGCGGCGAAGGCGACAAGCGCAAGGAACAGACTGTGTCCGACTTCCGCGAAGCCATGCAGTGGCTGCGCAGCGAAGCCGACCGCAGCATCTCCAAGCAGCGCTACAAGGGTCTGGGCGAAATGAACCCGGAACAGCTGTGGGAAACCACCATGGACCCGAAGGTGCGCCGCCTGTTGCGCGTGCAGATCGAGGACGCCATCGCGGCCGACGAAGTCTTCACCACGCTGATGGGCGACGACGTGGAACCGCGCCGCAACTTCATCGAGACGCATGCACTGTCGGCGGGGAATATCGACGCCTGATGATTGTAGGATCCCGTGAATATTTGGTTTTTTCTCTGAATATTTAGAGTTCGTTCAAGGGGGCTGCTTTTGCAGCCCCTTTTTTTCCGAATGACGAAGTGACCCTTATCTCCAGGCTTGAGCCCAAGGCGCATGTGGATCTCATGGGGGATGCTTAGCTTCCCGTTCGAAGCCGCGGGCAGCCCATTGTTTTTTTGATGGAATGGATTGTTGCGAAGGTGGTTAGCATCTGGGCTCTTGTCCCTCAGAGCAAGGAAGATAGATGCTTCAACTGTTCACCCCTCTCGCCCAAATACCCTGGATCGCGCCTGCTCTTTGGGCAGGGCTTCTTTTGCTGCTATGCCTTTGGATCAGGACGCGCGCGGGATCCACGCATTTTCTCTTGGACCGCCTATGGCGAATCGCAGCAGGTCGGCGCGACGTTCAGGATTCAGTGCTGAGAGATATCCAACAGGAAAGTCGCGACCTGGAGATCTTCAGGTTCTCCTATCGCATGCCCGTGCAATCCTTGGCCGACCTGCACAAGCTCGAAAGCTGGGCGAAAGCCCACAATGTCGGGATGTTGAGGCTGAAGATTTTGTGGCGCTGGGTCGATGTGCGCAATTCGGAGGTCGTGCTCAGGCCGCGCAGGGCGTCGAAATGGGGTCTCTTCCTCCTCCTCGTCCTATTGTGGATCATGTCGTTGAGCACTGGTTCCTTGCTCGCTTCGCCCAACGGGTACTTTCACATGAAAGAGTCTAAGGTCTGGTTCAAGACGGACGCGAATACGGTGAAAAACGTGACCCTATGGGGCGATGACTGGGTTTTCGCTGCCACGGAATGCGCTGCGGAAGGTCCAGATCTTCAGCAGAAAACAGGCTTTCGGAAATCGGAGCTGCTCGACCTATGCAAGGCGTTGGCAAGTGGCAGCATGGAAGACCATGTGCGCTCGCTCGTGAAGCAGCAGAGGGGGCTAGCCCTAATCTTGCTTCTCCCCTCTCTTGTGGGTCTGGCTATTGTCGTTCGCGCAGCTTTAGGCGCGGGCGAGGCGGAAAAGCTCTGGAAGGAGCTGTATTGCGCGCCTGCCGTACCCAAGGTAATTGAGCCGAGCAGGATCCCGCCCATCAACAGCGGAGGCACGCCTCAAAATGACCGCGCAGAGGGATCCGTCTAGCTGGATGCGCATATCTTGGTATAGGCCGGACTCGCAATCCTTCTACACCTGCACATCATTGGCCCAAGGCTCGGCCGTCAAGCGCTCCGCCAGATATTCGATGAACGCCTGCACCCGGGCCGGCCGGCGGCGACCAGGCGGGGTGACGATGTGCAGGGCGATGGGATCGACCTGCCAGTCGTCCATCACGGTTTCCAGCGCACCTGATTGCAAATCCTTCCACGCCAGGAACTCCGGCTGCAAGGCCAGCCCCATGCCCGCCTGCAGCGCCGGCGTCAGGGCTTCGGCGTTGTTCACGTTCAGGTGCACGGGCAGCGACTGTGAAAACTCGCCGTGCTTTTCATGACGGAAACGCCAGCTCGTGCCGTTGCGTGCATACATGTATTGCAGCGCCGTGTGCTGCGCCAGGTCCTTTGGATGTTTGGGCCGTCCCGCGCGCTTGAAGTAGCTGGGTGCGCCCACCAGCAGGATGCGCACCGAGCACAGGCGGCGTGCCAGCAGCGTCGAGTCCACGAGGTTGGAGATGCGCAGCGCCAGGTCGAAGCGTTCGGAGACCAGGTCGGCCTGCTTGTCGCTGAATTCGATCTCCAGGGCCACGTCGGGATTGGCCTGCATGAAGGGAGGCAGCATCGGCGCCAGATGCGTGACGCCGAAGGACATGGGCGCGGACAGCCTGATCTTGCCGCGCAGGCTGCTCGACTTTTCCGTCACCTCGGATTCGACCGCCTCGCCCTCTTCCAATATGCGCGCTGCGCGTTCCAGCGCCGCGTAGCCGGATTCGGTCAAGGTCATGCTGCGGGACGTCCGATGAAACAGCGTCGTCTTCATGCGGGCTTCCAGACGGCTGATGGTCTTGGAAACCGTGGCCTGCGACAAGGCGAACTCGGCCGCCGCCTTGGCGAATGATCCGGTCTCGGCGACCTTGGCGAAGATCGCCCAACCTTCTAAATCCGGCAGCTTGCTCATCTCGTATTCCTGGGAAATGCCCGCGCCGATGATAGCCCCTGCCTATGGCATGGACAAGAATGGTGTTGAACGCAGCGCAGCAAAGGACTGTCACGCCATGGTCATCATGCAAGAAATGGAAAGGATGGAATTCCATGCTGCGGGTTCTCAGGAACGCGGCCGCTCCCTACTATGCATACACCGACAGACGAGATGTACGGGCCCTTCCAGCGGCACCCCGCCATCGTCACAACGGTGCAGACCGGGATGGTTTGCCAGCTACACCGAATTCTTCGCTGCCGCCTTCCTTGATAGTTTTCCTTAAAGAGAGATCCGCCATGTCCGCCAACAAATACCTCGAAGTCCTGACCCCGCAGAACAGCCAGATCATCTTCATCGACCAGCAGCCGCAGATGGCCTTCGGCGTGCAGTCCATCGACCGCCAGACGCTGAAGAACAATGTGGTGGGCTTGGCCAAGGCCGCACGCGCCTTCAATATCCCGACCACCATCACTACCGTCGAAACCGATAGCTTCTCTGGCAATACCTACCCCGAACTGCTGGCTGTGTTCCCCGAGAACAAGATCCTGGAGCGCACCTCCATGAACTCCTGGGACGACCAGAACGTGCGCGACGCGCTGGCCGCCAATGGCCGCAAGAAAGTGATCGTCGCCGGCCTGTGGACCGAGGTCTGCAACACCACCTTCGCGCTGTGCGCCATGCTGGAAGGCGAGTACGAAATCTACATGGTGGCTGATGCTTCGGGCGGCACCTCGGTGGACGCGCACAAGTACGCCATGGACCGCATGGTGCAGGCTGGCGCCGTGCCGATGACCTGGTTGCAGGTGATGCTGGAATGGCAGCGCGACTGGGCCCGCAAGGAGACCTATGACGCCGTCACGGGCATCGTGAAGGAACACTCCGGCGCCTACGGCATGGGCATCGACTACGCCGTCACCCACGTGCACAAGCTGGCAGAGCGCGTGCAGCACGGTGAACGCATCGGCCCCAACCCCGCCAAGTAAACCGCAAGCCGGATCGTCCAGACAGCGTCTGGCCGGTCCGGCGCCTTGTTTTTGAACACGGCGTTTTGAACACGGCGGGCGGCGGGACTTGCGGGTCCGAATGCCGCCTGGCGCGATCCAGGAGAGTCCCATGCCAGATCAGAAGAATCCCGCCGCGCGCGGCACCTTCGCGCCCTTGCGCCAGTCCGTGTTCGCCGTGCTGTGGGCCGCGACCGTGCTGGGCAACGTGGGCAGCTTCATGCGGGACGTGGCCAGTTCGTGGCTGGTGACCGACCTGTCGGCCAGCCCGGCCGCGGTGGCGCTGATCCAGACGGCGGCGACCCTGCCCATCTTCCTGCTGGCGATTCCCGCTGGCGTGCTGTCCGACATCCTGGACCGGCGCCGCTTCCTGATCTTCGTGCAGCTGCTGCTTGCTTCGGTCAGCGGCACGCTGCTGCTGCTGTCGCATTTCGGCGCGCTGACGGTCGATTACCTGATCGCCCTGACCTTCGTCGGCGGCATCGGCGCGGCCTTGATGGGACCGACCTGGCAATCCATCGTCCCCGAACTCGTACCGCGCGAAGAACTCAAGGGCGCGGTGGCGCTCAATTCGCTGGGCATCAACATCGCCCGCGCCATCGGTCCGGCGGCGGGCGGCCTGATCCTGGCCAGCTTCGGCGCGGCCGTCACCTATGGGCTGGACGTGCTGAGCTACGTGTTCGTCATTGCCGCACTGCTGTGGTGGAAGCGTCCCGCGGCCGTCGATAGCGCGCTGTCGGAGAACTTCTTCGGCGCGTTCCGCGCCGGCCTGCGCTACACGCGGGCCAGCAAGGAGCTGCACCGCGTGTTGCTGCGCGCCGCCGTCTTCTTCCTGTTCGCCAGCGCGGTCTGGGCCTTGTTGCCGCTGGTGGCGCGGCAGATGCTGGGCGGCTCCTCGGGCTTTTACGGCGTGCTGCTGGGCGCGGTGGGCGCAGGAGCCATCATCGGCGCCCTGCTGCTGCCCAGGCTGGGCGCCCGCCTGAATGCCGACGGGTTGGTGCTGCTGGCGTCGGTGGCCAGCGCGGCGGTCATGGCCGTGCTGGTGTTCGCGCCGCCGCAATGGCTGGCCGTGCTGATGCTGGTGGTGCTGGGCATGGGCTGGATCACCGCGCTCACCACGTTCAATGGCGTGGCCCAGGCCGTGCTGCCCAACTGGGTGCGCGGCCGCGGACTGGCGGTGTACCTGATGGTCTTCAACGGCGCGATGGCCGCCGGCAGTTTGGGCTGGGGCCTGGTGGCGCGCGAGATCGGCGTGCCCTACGCTCTGGCGGTCAGCGCCGCCGGACTGGTCGCGGTTGCGCTGCTGTTTCATCGCGCCAGCCTGCCGGTTGGCGAGGCGGATCTGCAGGCGTCGAATCACTGGCCGGAGCCGCTGGTCGCTGAACCGGTGGCCCACGACCGCGGTCCGGTGCTGGTGCAGGTCGAGTACCGCATCCGCCAGGAAGACCGCCCTGCCTTTCTGGATGCGATGCAGCGCCTGTCGCAGGAGCGCCTGCGCGACGGCGCCTATGCCTGGGGCGTGGTCGAGCACACCAGTGACCCGCAGCGGGTGGTCGAGTGGTTCTTCGTCGAATCCTGGGCCGAACACCTGCGTCAGCATCATCGGGTGTCGCATGCCGATGCCGATCTGCAAGCGGAAGCGCTGCGCTTTCACATGGGGCCGGACAAGCCCGAAGTGCATCACTTCCTGGCCTTGAAGCGCTGACGGACAGCATCGGGAGCACGTCCATGAATCACATGAAGCCTGCCGCCGTGATCGGCGACAGTCCGGCCACGGAGGCGCATCATGATTGAGCGCCGTCCGCTTGCGAGCCTGGGCCACGAACGCCGCGGCTGGCTGGATGCCAAGCATCACTTTTCCTTCGCGGCCTACCAGGACCCCGAGCGCATGAGCTGGGGCGCGCTGCGCGCATGGAACGATGAAACCATCGCGCCGGGCGCAGGGTTTCCGCCCTTGTTGCACTCGGACGTGGAAATCATTACCTGCGTGCGGGAAGGCGCGCTCACCCATGAAGACGATCTGGGCAATCGCGGCCGCACCCGCGCTGGCGAAGTGCAGGTCGTGAGCGCGGGCAGTGGGGTGAGGCATGCCGAATTCAATATGGAAGGCGGACCCGCGCACGTCTTCCAGATTTGGATAGAGCCGGACCGCCGCGGCGCGCCGCCCAGTTGGGGCCGGAAGTCCTTTACCCGCGAAGCCTGCAAGGGACGCTTCATCACGCTGGCCAGCGGCATCGACGGCGACGATGATGCGCTGCCCATCCGCAGCGACGCGCGCGTGCTTGCGGTGGCGCTCAAAGCAGGCGAAGCCGTCGTTTACCGCTTCGCGCGCGGCCGCCGCCGCGGCTATCTGGTCGCCTCCAAGGGCAGATTGCAAGTCAACGGCGTGGAGATTGGCTCAGGCGATGGCGCCGCCATCCGCGACGAAACCGATGTGCGCCTCATGGCCTTGGACGATGCCGAAGTGCTCCTGGCCGATACGCACGCATGAGCGGCGCGCGCTCATAACCCCTACACAACGCGAGGACGCACATGAAGATCTATCTACTTTCCCTGGGCGCCGGACTGCTGGTCGGCGTGGTCTACAGCCTTCTGCAGGTCCGCTCGCCCGCTCCGCCGCTGGTGGCGTTGATCGGCCTGCTGGGCATATTGGTCGGCGAGCAGGTCATTCCCGTGGGCAAGCAACTGCTCAAGGGCACCGCCTTCGTCGCGGCCTGTGACAAGGAAAAGGCCGTGAGCCACGTGCTCGGGCAATTGCCTGGCCGCCACCAGGCTCAAGACAAGGAACACGGCTGAGCCGGTTCCCGCATCCAAGGAGATATTGCATGCCTACCCGTCGCGATCTCATCGGTGTAGCTTCCGCCCTGGCGCTCAACGGTATGTTGGGACGCCCCGCCATCGCCAGTTCAAAAGGAGATTCCAACATGTCCAACGCCACGCCGGACGTCATTTTCCACAATGGCCGCATCACCACGCTGGACCGCGGCAAGCCGCAGGCCAGCGCTGTCGCGATCAAGAACGGCCGCTTTGTGGCGGTCGGTTCGGACGCCGAAGTCATGCCGCTGGCCGGCGCCGGCACGCGGGTCGTCGACCTGAAGCGCCGCGCGGCCTTGCCGGGCCTGTACGACAACCACACCCACGTGGTCCGCGGCGGCCTGAACTACAACATGGAGCTGCGCTGGGACGGCGTGCGCTCGCTGGCCGACGCCATGGCCATGCTGAAACGCCAGGTCGCCATCACGCCCGCGCCGCAATGGGTGCGCGTGGTGGGCGGCTTTACCGAGCATCAGTTCGCCGAGAAGCGCCTGCCCACGATCGAGGAGATCAACGCCATCGCGCCCGACACGCCGGTGTTCATCCTGCACCTGTATGATCGCGCGCTGCTCAACGGCGCAGCGCTGCGCGCGGTGGGCTATACCAAGACCACGCCCAATCCGCCGGGCGGCGAAATCATGCGCGATGGTCAGGGCAATCCCACGGGGCTGCTGCTGGCCAAACCTAACGCGACCATTCTGTACGCCACCCTGGCCAAGGGCCCCAAGCTGCCCTTCGACTACCAGGTCAATTCCACGCGCCACTTCATGCGCGAGCTGAACCGGCTGGGCGTGACCGGCGTGATCGATGCGGGCGGCGGCTTCCAGAACTATCCGGACGACTACGCCGTGATCCAGAAGCTGGCCGACGAGAACCAGATGACGGTGCGCCTGGCCTACAACCTCTTCACGCAAAAGCCCAAGCAGGAAAAGGAAGATTTCCTCAACTGGACGTCGAGCGTGAAGTACAAGCAGGGCAGCGACTACTTCCGCCACAACGGCGCGGGCGAAATGCTGGTGTTCTCGGCTGCCGACTTCGAGGACTTCCGCGTGGAGCGTCCGGACATGCCGCCCGAAATGGAAGGCGAACTGGAAGAGGTCGTGCGCGTGCTGGTGCAGAACAAGTGGCCGTGGCGCCTGCACGCCACCTACGACGAGACCATCTCGCGCGCGCTGGACGTGTTCGAGAAAGTGCATCGCGATACGCCGCTGACGGGGCTGAACTGGTTCTTCGACCATGCCGAGACCATCTCCGACAAATCGATCGACCGCATTGCCGCGCTGGGTGGCGGCATTGCCGTACAGCACCGCATGGCCTACCAGGGCGAGTACTTCATCGAACGCTACGGCGCGAAGGCCGCCGAAGCCACGCCGCCCGTCGCCAAGATCCTGCAGCGCGGCGTGAAGGTCTCGGCCGGTACCGATGCGACCCGTGTCGCGTCCTACAACCCCTGGGTGTCCTTGTCCTGGATGGTCACCGGCAAGACCGTGGGCGGCACCCGCCTCTACCCTGCGCGCAACTGCCTGGACCGCGAGACGGCGCTGCGCATGTGGACCGAGAATGTGGCCTGGTTCTCCAACGAGGAAGGCAAGCGCGGCCGCATCGAACCGGGCCAGCTGGCCGACTTCATCGTGCCGGACAAGGACTACTTCAGCTGCACCGAGGACGAGATCTCCTTCCTGACCTCGGACCTGACCGTGGTGGGCGGGCGGGTGGTCTACGGCGCGGGCGAATTCGCGCCGCTGGACGACAACCCGCTGCCGCCCGCCATGCCCGACTGGTCGCCTACCCGGCTGTTCGGCGGCTATGGCGCCTGGGGCGATCCTGACGGCGCCGGCCGCAATTCGCTGGGCTACCGCAACATGGCGGCCTGCGCGTGCGCCAGCTCCTGCGGCCTGCATGGACACGACCATGCCCGCGCATGGGCGTCGAATGCGCCCAGCTCCGATCCGCAGGGCTTCTTCGGCGCGCTGGGCTGCTCCTGCTGGGCTGTCTGAGGAGGCTGGCCATGAACGCTGCTTTCCAATGGGAACGTCGCCTGGCCGACCTGGCCCGCCCGCTGTTCGGCGCCTCGGCGCTGCGGTTCCTGGCCTATCTGGGGCTGTGCGCCGCCTACCTGCAGGGCGGGCTGGTGAAGCTCTTCGATTTTCCCGGTGCGCTGCGCGAAATGGCGCATTTCGGGCTGTCGCCCGGGCCGTTGTTCGCGGTGCTGGTGATTGCGCTGGAACTGGTTGCTTCCCTGATGATCCTGACGGGCCGGCTGCGATGGCTGGGCGCGCTGGCGCTAGCTGCATTCACGTTGGTGGCGACCGGTATTGCGTTGCGCTTTTGGGAGATGCCCGTGGGGCAGGAACGCTTCATGGCGGCCAACTCGTTCTTTGAACATCTGGGGTTGGCCGGCGGGTTTCTGCTTGTGGCGTGGTTGGATCTGCGGGAGATCGAGAAGGCACCTTAAATCGATCCTTAAGCGCCTTGTGATCGAATTCAGGGTGTTTTCCCGCGCAAGCTGCTACGTTGACGGCGAACTATCTACAACCCCGCCGCCGCATCCGGCGGCGTGCCGCAAACCTGCTTGATCGTTTGCCTTAGCCAGCGGTGCGCGGGGTCGCTGTCCAGCCGCGGCGGCCAGGCCTGCACCACGGTGACCGGACGCATGGGCACCGGCACCTCGAAGGCGCTCAGCTTCAGGCCCAGGCGTTCGACGCCGGACATCAGGTTCTGCGGCATGGACGGCAGCACCAGGTCGGAATCGGCCAGCGCGAAGATCGCGGCGTGGAAGGTGGGCGTGATCAGCGTGACGTGGCGCGCCAGCCCGAGTTCTTCCAGGGTGTCGTCGATCGGACCTTGCGCGCGGCCGCGGCGCGACACGCTGACGTGGTCGTAGGCGCAGAAGCGCTGCGGGGTGATGGGCGCCTTGAAGATCGGGTGTTCCTTGCGCGCCAGTCCGCAGAACGCGGTGGTGAACAGGGTCTGCACCTTGATGTCGGCGCCGAACTTCTGGGAAGAACCGATATAGAGATCGGCATCGCCGCTGAGCGCGTCGGCGTCGTGGTTGCCTTCGGAGACGAAGCGCAGCACGGCGCGGGGCGCATAACGGCGCAGGTGCTCGCGCAGCCGGCCGCCGTAACCGCCCACGAACACGTCGTTGGCGCGCAGGGTGAAGACGCGCGTCAGGGTTGCCAGGTTGATGTCCTCGCCGAAGGCCGTGAAGACGGCCTGCGCTTGTTCGATGACGTGGCGCACCTGCGCGTGCAGGGCCAGCGCCCGGGGCGTGGGCGCCAGGCCGCGGCCGGAGCGCACCAGCACGGGGTCGCCGACGGCCTCCCGGATGCGCGCCAGGCTGCGGCTCATGGCGGGGGTGCTCAGGTTCAGCCGGCGCGCCGCGCCGACGACGCTGCCTTCCTGGATCAGCACGTCCAGGGTCAATAGCAGATTCAGGTCTAGCGGTTTCATGTGACCAAGCATAGCGCGGCCGGCAAACCGGACGGGCGTTTCAGGGTTGCGTCTGATGCACTTCTGGATTGCGCCAGACGGCATTCCCCGGCGTCCCGCCCGGGACCAACATTCGAGCCGAGGCCGCGCGTGGGCGCAGGCCGTATGAGAACCGAGGAGAGACAAATGGCGCTGGAAGTTCTGGAACTGCATCATCACGCGGTGCGCATGTCGCTGGACAAGGTCGCGGCCATGGGCGCGTTCTATGGAGACGTGCTGGGGTTGGACACGGACCGTGGCCGTTGGGAGATTCCGGGCATCGCCGGCTATTTCCTGGACATGGGCAACGATTGCCAGATCCACCTGCTGGGCAGCGACGGCCCGTCGCCCTATTCCCAAGGCCCGGGCTGTGATCCTGTGGAAAACCACGTGGCGCTGGCCGTGCGCGATATCGCGGCGGCCGAGACGGAACTGCAGCGTCTGGCGGTGGACTACTGGAAGCTGGACAACGTGGCCGCGCCCGAGCTCATGCAGCTGTTCCTGCGCGACCCGGTGGGCAACCTGATCGAGCTGCACCAGATCGGCCGCTGCCGTTGCAAGCGCAGCGACCGCGCCTTCGCCGACGCGAAGGCCGCGCAAGGCGCCGCGCCGTCGCAGGGCCGGGACTGAGGGGTTGGGGATAAGCCATGTTCATCGATCTGAATGACCTGGCGGGCCCGGCGCGCTACAAGCTGCTGACCGCTGCTATCGTGCCGCGGCCCATCGCCTGGATCGTGTCGCGCGACGCCGCAGGGACGACGAACGTGGCGCCGTTCTCGTTCTTCAACCTGATGTCGGGCGATCCGCCGCTGATCTGCGTCGGCATCGGCGTGCGCGGCGATGCGCCCAAGGACACCGCGCGCAACATCGCCGAACGCGGCGAGTTCACCGTGAGCCTGGTGTCCGCCCCGCAGGCCGGCCGGATGAACGTGACGGCGGTGGATTTTCCGGCGGGCGTGGACGAGTCCCTGGAGGCTGGCCTGGAGCTGTCGCCGTCGCGGCGCATCGAGGTGCCCTGGGTGGCGCAGTCGCCCGTGGCGTTCGAGTGCCGCGTGCATGAACTGCTGCGCATCGACCGCCGCAGCCTGATCGTGGCGCAGGTGGCGGCCATGCATGTGCGTGACGACGTGGTGGCGGACCGGGAGCATCTCTATCTGGATGGTCCGGCGATGGACCTGCTGGCGCGCCTGCACAATCCAGGCTGGTATTGCCGGCCGCAGGCGGCCTTTCAGATGCCTCAACTGACGCTGGCGCAGTGGGATGCGATGAAGCAATCGGGCGAGGCCGAGCGGTATCTGGAGCAAGGCGCCGCAGAGCGCTGATGGCACCAGCGCGGCGTCACCGCCCCGGCCGCGCCTTCAGATCCCCCATCTCTTCCTGCATGAGCTGGTGCGCATAACGTGAAAACACGCTGACCAGCCGCGTGCGCGTGTGGTACGGCGGATACAGCAGCGCCACCGTCACCGGCACGGCGGGGCTGAAGGGGCGGATCTCGACGTTGTGGGCCGCGTATTCCTCGCGCGCGGCCAGCGGGTTGATGAGCGCCACGCCCAAGCCCGCGCCGACCAGGGCGCAGATCGACGACCCCAGGCCGGCCTCGGCCACGGTCTGGCGTTCGACCTTGGCTGTCTTGAATATCGTGTCGATCTTTTCGCGCAGCGGCGTGCCGCTGGTGAAGGCCACGAACGGTTCGCCGGCGAAGTCGGCGGGCTTGAGTTTCTTCAGCTTGGCCAGGCGATGGCCCTTGGGCACTACCGCGACGCAGCTCATGGTCAGCACCGGCTCGACCTGGATGCCGGGGGAATCTCCCGACAGCATGGCCAGGCCCGTGTCGCAGAACCCCGAACTGATCCAGTTGTGCACCGTGCTGGCGTTGCCGGAATGGATGGACACCATCACGTCCGGGTATTCCGTCTTGAAGGCCGCGACGATGCGCGCCAGCAGGCCGCCTGCCAGCCGCGGCATGGCGGCCACGCTCAGGCGGCTGGCGCTGAACGAGCGGATGCTGGCCGCCGCCGATTCCAGGCCGGCCAGGCCGATGAAGGTCTTTTCCACTTCCTGGAAGAAGCGCGACCCGTCCTGCGTCGGGGTCAGGCGGCTGCCATTGCGGTCGAACAAGGCGAACTGGGTAATGGCTTCCAATTGCGCAATTAAGCGGCTAACGTGCGGCTGCGAGGTGTGCACGCGCCGTGCGGCGGCGGTCATGGAGCCGGTCATCATCACGGCGCGGAACGCCTCGATGTGTCTCAAGCCCATCCGTGGAATGGCCATGTCAAATCCGTATAGAGGAATACTCGATTGGAACTGGATAAAACCATACCGCTAGTTGATACTTTTCGCCAGCCGCGGGGCTCATCGCGGGACGAGGCGGCTGTCAGCCTGGCTGGCGCCGTCGATCGTGAACATAAACATGCGCCGCTCGAACGGCGCCAAGGGAATCAGATGAAAGCACTTGCTGCGATCTCCGTCGCCGCGGCCTTCCTGGGCAGCGCCGCAACCGCCCAGGCCGAAGGCCCCAGCCGCCTGGACAAGATCAAGGAAACCGGCGTGATCACGCTGGGCCATCCGGAGACCTCGGTCCCGTTTGCCTATCTGGACGGCAACCAGAAGCCGATCGGCTACACGGTGGAGATCTGCCAGGAAGTCGCCCAATACGTGAAGGCCGCCCTGAAGCTGCCCAAGCTGGAGGTGCGCTACAACCCGACGACTTCCGCCACGCGCATTCCGCTGCTCGCCAACGGCACCATCGACCTGGAATGCGGCAACACCACCAACAACCTCGAACGCCACAAGCTGGTGTCGTTCGCGCCCACGACCTTCGTGGCGCAGGTGGTGCTGGTGGCGCGCAAGGACGGCGGTGTGGATCCCAACAACCTGGAGTCCTTCCGCGGCAAGTCGATCGCCGCGCAGGCCGGCGGCCAGACCTTCCGGCTGATCTCGCAGCTGAACGCCAAGGGCAACCTGGGCATCACCATGGCGCCCACCAAGGACACCGCCGAAACCATCCTGATGGTGGAATCGGGCCGCGCCGCGGGTTCGGCCAACGATGACGGCATCGCCTATGGCGCGGTGGCGTCGTCGAAGAATCCCGACGCCTTCGTGATTGGCACCAAGGGCCTGGAAATGGCGCCCTACGGCATCATGGAACCCAAGGACGATCCGGCCTTCAAGAAGGTGGTGGACGATGCCGTGCGCGATCTGATCAAGACGGGCAAGGTGGCCGCGATCTACGACAAGTACTTCAATGCGCCGATCCCGCCCAAGCAGATCAACCTGAAGTACCCGATGAGCGATGCGCTCAAGCGCGCGCTGGCCAATCCGACCGATTCCGGCGATCCCAAGGCGTACGAGTAAGCAGGCTGCGCGCGGGACGCCTGGCGTCCCGCGGCTTGCGTGCAAGGAAGCCGGCTGCCAGGCGCGGTTGGCATCGCCATCAAGGGACGGGGCATGAATTACAACTGGAGCTGGAGCATCTTCCTGGATATGTCGCCGGACGGCGTGCATACCTTTCTGGAGACGATCTTCATCGGCGTGGGCTGGACCTTGGCGCTGGCCCTGACCGCGTGGGTGTTCTCGCTGTTGCTGGGGTCAGTGCTGGGCGTGATGCGCACCGCCAGCTCGCGCCTGATGAACGCGCTGGGCGCGACCTATGTGGAGGTCTTCCGCAACATCCCGCTGCTGGTGCAGATGTTCCTCTGGTACTTCGTGCTGCCCGAACTGCTGCCGCATGCCTGGGGCCTGGCCATGAAGCAGATGCCGCAACCCTGGGGCCAGTTCGTGCCCGCGGTGCTGTGCCTGGGGTTCTATGGATCGGCGCGGGTGGCCGAGCAGCTGCGCGCG
Organism: Achromobacter xylosoxidans; assembly: GCF_014490035.1. Lineage (NCBI taxonomy): Bacteria > Pseudomonadati > Pseudomonadota > Betaproteobacteria > Burkholderiales > Alcaligenaceae > Achromobacter > Achromobacter xylosoxidans. Next base: position 18,275 of record NZ_CP061008.1, read on the forward strand.
GGCATACAGTCGCTGCCGCGCGGCCAGTTCCAGGCGGGCACCGCGCTGGGCCTGACCGAGGCGCAGGTGTACCGCCACATCATCCTGCCGGAAGCGTTCCGCATCGTGCTCCCGCCCCTGACCTCCGAGTTCATGGGCACCATCAAGTATTCGTCGGTGGCGCTGACGATCGGGCTGTTGGAACTGACCGGCCAGGCGCGTTCGATGGCGGAATTCAGCTTCCACATCTTCGAGGCGTTTTCCGCGGCCACGGTGATCTACCTGATCATCAACGGCATGGTGGTGCTGGGCATGCGGCTGCTCGAACGCCATGTCGCGGTTCCCGGACTGATCGGTTCGGCGAAAAGGCCCTAGGACGAAGCCATGGGCAAATTCGATTTCGACGTGATCTGGGCGGCGCTGCCCTATCTGTTCAAGACGGGCATGACCTTCACGCTGACCCTGACCGCGCTGGCCGGCGTGATGGGCCTGGCGCTGGGCACGCTGCTGGCCATGATGCGGCTGTCGCGCTTCAAGATCCTGTCGGTGCCGGCGGGCATCTACGTGAACGTGATGCGCTCGATCCCGCTCTTGCTGGTGATCTTCTGGTTCTACTTCCTGATGCCCTACATCGCCGCCTGGGTGGTGGGGTCGCCCACGCCCTTGCGCGTGGGGGCGTTCAATTCGGCGGTGATCACCTTTACCCTTTTCGAGGCCGCGTACTTCTGCGAAATCATGCGCGCGGGCATCCAGTCGATCGCGCGCGGCCAGGTGTCGGCCAGCATGGCGCTGGGGCTGAACCACTGGCAGGGCATGCGCTATGTGGTGTTGCCGCAGGCGTTCCGCAACATGCTGCCGGCGCTCTTCACGCGCATCATCATCCTGTTCCAGGACACCTCGCTGGTGTATGTGCTGTCCCTGACCGATTTCCTCGGCGCGGCCGCCAAGATCGGCCAGCGCGACGGCCGTCTGGTGGAGCTCTATCTGTTCGTGGCGGTGGTGTATTTCGTGATCTGCTTCACGGCGTCCCGCCTGGTCAAGCTGCTGGAAAAGCGCACGCGGGTGCTGCGCTAGCGCAGCGCTTCCAGTTATCCACAGGTTTCAACAATGCAACTCTCTTCCAAGCCCCCGATGATAGCGATCAAGCAGGTCAGCAAGTGGTATGGCGACTTCCAGGTGCTGGACGATTGCTCCACCACCGTGGGCCGCGGCGAGGTCGTGGTGGTGTGCGGGCCGTCGGGTTCGGGCAAGTCCACGCTGATCAAGACCGTGAACGCGCTGGAGCCCTTCCAGAAAGGCGAGATCCAGGTCAACGGCATTTCGGTGGGCGATCCGCGCACCAACCTGCCCAAGCTGCGCGCGGTGGCCGGCATGGTGTTCCAGCATTTCGAGCTGTTCCCGCACCTGTCGGTGACGGAGAACCTGTGCCTGGGCCAGCTCAAGGTGCTCAAGCGCGGCAAGGACGAAGCCCGCCAGCGCGCGCTGGCCCTGCTGGAGCGCGTGGGCCTGTCGGCGCACAAGGACAAGCACCCCGGCGAACTGTCGGGCGGTCAGCAGCAGCGCGTGGCGATCGCGCGCGCGCTGTCGATGGACCCGGTGGTGATGCTGTTCGACGAGCCGACCTCGGCGCTGGACCCTGAGATGGTCAACGAAGTGCTGGACGTGATGACCGACCTGGCCGCCGAGGGCATGACGATGATGGTGGTGACCCATGAAATGGGATTCGCGCGCCGCGTCGCCGACCGTGTGATCTTCATGGACGGCGGCAAGATCGTGGAAGACTGCGACAAGGAGCAGTTCTTCGGCGATGTAGAGGAGCGTGCGCCGCGCACGCGCCAGTTTCTTTCCAAAATCCTGCAGCACTGACAGCCATGACCCAGACCTCCCCCGCCGCCGCCCGCGCACCCGTCGACCTGCGCAGCGACACGGTCACCCATCCCACCGCGGCCATGTACGAACGCATGCGCACCGCGCCCATCGGCGATGACGGCCTGGACGGCGATCCTACCGTGCGCGAGCTCGAGGCGTATGTGGCCGGCCAGCTGGGCAAGGAAGCCGGGCTGTTCGTGCCCAGCTGCACCATGGCCAACCTGCTGGCGGTGCTGGCGCAGACGCAGCGCAATGAGCAGGTGGTGTTGGAATCGGCCGCCCACATGTACACGTCCGAACGCGGGGCGGCCACGTTCACCGGCTCGTTCTACCTGGGCCTGCCCGGTACTGACGGCGCCATGGACCTGAACCGCCTGGAGGACGCCTTGCTGGCCGGCGGCCACCGGTTGAAGACGGCGCTGGTGACGATGGAGACCTCGCACAATAACGCCGCCGGCGCGGTGCTGCCGCTGGATCACATGCAGGCGGTCCATGGATTGGCGCGTGCCGCGGGCGTGCCGGTGCACCTGGATGGCGCGCGCCTCTACAACGCGGCCGTGGCCCTGGGCGTGGCGGCGGGCGAGATCGCCCGCCATGCCGACACCGTGTCGCTGTGCCTGTCCAAGGGCCTGAGCGCGCCGGTGGGCGCGGTGCTGGCCGGCAGCCAGCCCGTCATGGCGCGGGCGCGCGTGCTGCGCCGCATGCTGGGCGGCACCCAGCGCCAGTCGGGCATCATGGCCGCGGCCGGCCTGGAAGGCGTGCAGACCATGACCGGGCGGCTGGCGGAGGATCACGTCCGCGCGCGCCGCCTGAGCGCGGGCGTCAACCGCCTGGGACCGGCCATCTCGGCCACCGAACCGCAGACCAATATCGTGCAGGTGGAGACCGCCGGCACGGGCATGAGCAACACGGAGTGGGTGGCGGCCCTGCAGGCGGCGGGCCTGCTGGTGCGCCCCTGGGGCCGCACGCGGCTGCGCTGCGTGACCCACCGCCACATCGGCGATGCCGACATCGACGCGGCTGTGCGAGCCTTCGAAACGGTGCTGAAGGCAGGCTGATCTGCTCCGTTCGGCGGCGGTGGCGCGATGCGATAATGCCGCATGACCACGACCCATCTTTCCCGAAAAGACTATTTCTGCGCACTGGCGGTCGTGGTCATCTGGGGCACCAACTTCGTCGCCATGAAGGTCGGCATGCGGGGCCTTTCTCCCATGCTGCTGGGCGCCCTGAGATTCGCGCTGGCGGCCTTCCCCCTGATTCTCTTCGTGCGTGCGCCCAGGCTGCCGTGGCGCTGGGTTGCGGCTTACGGGTTGGTGCAGGGCCTGGGCCAGTTCGGGCTGCTCTTTACCGCCTTGAAGTTCGGCATGCCGGCCGGCATGGCGTCGCTGGTGATCCAGACGCAGGCGTTCTTCACGCTGCTGCTGGCCGCGCCCATCCTGCATGAGCGCGCGCAGCGCCATCACTGGATCGGGCTGGGCGTGGCGGCGCTGGGGCTGGCGGTCATCGCCGGCGGCCGCGGCGAAGGGCCGGGCCAGATGACCATGGCGGGGTTCGTGCTGACGCTGGGCGGCGCGTTCATGTGGGCCGTGTCCAACATCATCGTGCGCCTGGCCAGCCGCAAGTCGCCGGGCTACGACCCGTTTGCCTTCATCGCCTGGAGCAGCGCCGCGCCGGTGCTGCCTTTCCTGCTGCTGGCCGTGCTGGTCGACGGCTGGCAGCCGGTGGTCGGCATGATCATGAACATAGGCTGGGGAGAGATCCTGTCGGTGTTGTACCTGGCGGTGCTGGCCACCTTGGTGGCCTACACGCTGTGGACGCAGTTGCTCACGCGCCACGCCGCCGCCAAGATCGCGCCGTTTTCGCTGCTGGTGCCCGTGGTGGGGCTATGGGCCGCTTCCGTTGCCTTCGGCGAACGCCTGGAGACGCTGCAATGGGTGGGCGTGGCCTGCGTGCTGGCCGGCCTGCTTTTCAACCAGCTGGGCGGGCGCTGGCTGCGCACGCGCTGAGTCTTTCGGCAGGCGCCTTTTTTCCTTTCGCGTCCGTATCGGCCGACCAGACTAGCCCATAACGGCGAGCAGAGGCGACGGCCTCACAGCTGCTCGAAACGGATGTAACGCTTATCGGTGTACTCCCGGCGGGTGGTGATCTCCTGCACGCTGGCGCCCGGGGGGCCGCGCCGCAGCCATTCCAGCATGTGGTCGACCTGGTCGGCGGTGCCCTGCACCATGGCTTCGACCGTGCCGTTCGGCAGGTTCTGCACCCAGCCCTTGGCGCCCAGCATGTGGGCGCGCCGGACCGTGGCGTGGCGGTAGCCCACGCCTTGCACGGTGCCAGTGACCGTGACGTGCACGGTCTCGATATGGGTATCGGCTTTAGGGTCTTGCATCGATTCTCTCTTGGATGAGGCGCCGCGCTCGGCGATGTACGTAGACGGTAGTGACTACGGCGGATGGTCTATAGGCCGGGGGGGCGCCTGGCGATACGTTAGAGCTCATGTCAAAACGTGCCAGCGGGAACACCCGTTACCAGAGCTTGGAGAAGCCATTATGGAAGAGACCAGTTTGTTGTCGGAAGCCGAGACAGCGCGCTACAGGGAACAGGGCTACCTGGCCCTGAAGGACATGTGCCCGCAGGACGAGGTGGGTTACATCCGCAGGACGCTGCTCGACCTGTTCGCGAACAAGACCGGCTACAACGAGGGGGCGCAGTATGACTTTGTGAGCCGCGACGACCCGTCCAAACCTGCCAAGTTTCCCAGCTTGCACGATCCTCGCCATTATGCCCCGGGCCTCTTGAAGACCGAGTACCACGAGCGCACCCTGGAGCTGGCGCGCCAGTTGCTGGGCCCCGAGGCGGCCCTGTACGGCGAACACGCCCTGCTCAAGCCAGGGCCGCACGGACCGGAAACGCCGTGGCATCAGGACGAGGCTTTCCGCTCGCCGGACTTCATCTACAACGAACTCAGCATTTGGCTGGCGCTGCAGCCGGCCACCACGGAAAACGGCTGCATGCAGTTCATTCCGGGTTCCAACAAATGGGACGTGCTGGAGCACCGTTCGCCGGGCGGCGACAAGACCCTGCATCCGCTTGAATGCTGCGGCGATTTTCCGCGCGATCAGGCGGTGCCGGAGCCGCTGGACCCGGGCGGCATCACGGTGCATGACGCCCGCACGCTGCACTTCACCGGGCCGAATACCTCGCAGGCGCCGCGGCTGGCTTACATCCTGATCTACAACACGCCGCCGGTCTACAAGCCGGGCCGCCGCGAATTCCCGTGGCTGGAAGGCCGCTGGACCGACAGCCAGACCCGCAAGAAACAGTGGCACAAGCGCGGCGGACTGGCCGTGGACGTGATGCGCCGTCTGCCCGCCGCGCGGCTGACCAGCCCGCGCTGGGTGGCCTGGGCCACGATTCGGGCGGTGTCCAAGGTCTGGCCGCGATAACGGGGGCGCAGGGGCCGCAAGAGTCCCTGCGATAAAAGGGGGGGCGCGAACGAGGCCGGCAAGCGACGCTTGCCGGCCTCGGCGCGTATACTGGGCGGCGTTGTGGGGCCTGGGAGGCCCGCGCAATCGCTGGAGCTGCCCGCAGCTGGCGGCCCGGCGTCCAAGAATAACGAGCCGCAGCTGGCGCCCCAACACTCCATAGACCACTCCATGACCGCTAACCTTTCTACGATCACCTGCATCGAAGATCTGCGCGCCATCGCGCAGAAGCGCGTGCCGCGCATGTTCTACGACTACGCGGATTCCGGCGCCTGGACCGAAGGCACCTACCGCGCCAACGAAAGCGATTTTCAGAAGATCAAGCTGCGCCAGCGCGTGGCGGTCAATATGGAAGGCCGGTCGCTGCGCACCACCATGGTGGGCCACGACGTGATCATGCCGCTGGCGATCTCGCCCACGGGCCTGACCGGCATGCAGCACGCGGATGGCGAAATCCTGGCGGCCAAGGCAGCGGCGGACTTCGGCGTGCCCTTCACCCTGTCCACCATGAGCATCTGCTCGCTGGAAGATGTGGCCGCGGCCACCAAGAAGCCGTTCTGGTTCCAGCTCTACGTGATGCGCGACCGCGAGTTCGTCGCCAACCTGATCGACCGCGCCAAGGCCGCCGGCTGTTCGGCGCTGGTGCTGACGCTGGACCTGCAGATTTTGGGCCAGCGCCACAAGGACATCAAGAACGGCCTGTCCACCCCGCCCAAGCCCACCCTGCGCAATCTCATCAACCTGGCCACCAAGCCGCGCTGGTGCATGGGCATGCTGGGCACCAAGCGCCGCACCTTCGGCAACATCGTCGGCCACGCCAAGGGCGTGAGCGACCTGTCCTCGCTGGGGGCATGGACGGCCGAACAGTTCGACCCGAGCCTGAGCTGGAACGACGTCGAATGGATCAAGCAGCGCTGGGGCGGCAAGCTCATCATCAAGGGCATCCTGGATGTCGAGGACGCGCAATCGGCCGCCAATAGTGGCGCCGACGCGCTCATCGTCAGCAACCACGGCGGGCGCCAGCTGGACGGCGCCATGTCGTCCATCGCCGCCCTGCCCTCCATCGCCGACGCCGTGGGCTCGAAGATCGAAGTGTGGATGGACGGCGGCGTGCGTTCCGGCCAGGACATCCTGAAGGCCGTGGCGCTGGGCGCGCGCGGCGCCATGATCGGCCGCGCATTCCTGTACGGCCTGGGCGCCTATGGCCAGGCCGGCGTGACCCGCGTGCTGGAGATTCTGTACAAGGAAATGGATACGACGATGGCGCTGTGCGGCCGTCGCTCGATCGAGCCCGGCGACCGCAGCATCCTGCTGCCCGGAACCTACCCGAACTGAACGGTTCGGCAGCCCATGAGAAAAAGCCTGGATACGGTAGCGTGCCAGGCTTTTTTCGTTGGCACGCCGATTCGGGAGGTCGCATGAGCCCATGCAGGAACCAATATGACGCGTAACAAACAAAACGGGCGCCGCCGCGTGGGGGCGGTGCTCGGCGCGGCCCTGGCGGCGCTGTTGTCGGCCGGAGCCGCAGCGCAGCAGACCACACTGTACGTAGGCATGAACGGCGGCGACATGGCACGCGCGTTCTCGCAGTATGTGTTTCCGGATTTCGAACGCGCCCACGACGTCAGGATCGTGGTGGTGCCGGGCATGTCGACCGAGGTGCTGGCGCGCGCCCAGGCCGACAAGGGCAAGCCGCGGCTGCACCTCATGTTCCTGGACGACGGCATCATGGCGCGCGCGATCTCCATGGGCTTGTGCACGCAGCTCAACGACGATCCGGTGCTGAAGGAGCTGTATCCCACCGCGCTGAAGAAGGACCGCATGGCCGCGGGCATCGACATCGGCATGACGGGCCTGGGCTACAACACCAAGGTGTTCGCCGAGCGGGGCTGGGCGCCGCCGACGTCGTGGATGGACCTCGCCGATCCGAAGTACCGGGGCCAGGTCGTGGTGCAGTCGGCTTCCAGCAGCACCTTCGGCCTGCACGCATTCCTGATGATCAACCGCATCCTGGGCGGAGACGACCGGAACTACGGACCGGGCTTCGCGCACTGGCCGGCCGTGGTCGGCCCGAATGTGCGTGCATACCTGCCGGATTCCGCGCGCCTGGCCGATATGGTGCAGGCCGACGAGGCGGTGCTGTTTCCCTGGACGCCCACGGCCATCTCCCGCCTGAAGATGCGGGGCGTGCACGTGGAATACGCGCAGCCCAAGGAGGGTTCGATGATCCTGATGGTGGGTGAGTGCGTGGTCGCCGGCAATAGCGAGCCGGAGCTGTCGCAGAAGCTGGCGCTGTACCTGTTGTCCGAGCAGGCGCAGACGAAGGCGCTGGAGATGGGCGGACACTTCCCGTCCAACCGCAACGTGCTGGCGCCAGCGGGCCACGCGGATGCGTTGCAGCGCTTCCAGGGCTATATGTCGAACGCCAAGATACCGAACTGGGATCAGATCAACGAGACCCGGCCCGCGTTCAACGCGCGCTGGAACCGGGAGATCGGGCGCTGACGGCCCCCTGCCCGCGGCCGGCCAAAAAGCGCAAAATCTGCAAAGGCCGGCCCGCTACATTGCTCTCCAAGGAGACCGCATGAAGCCCGCAACCCTGAACCTCTATGGCCAGCGCCTGGAACCCGTCCTGCGCTGGCTGGCAAGCCACCCCGACGCCGACCCGGACCTGTACCGGCTGGCCGAGCTGGCCTGCCTGTCGCCGTACCACTTCCATCGCGTCTACCGCGCCATGATGGGAGAGACGGTGAACGCCACCGTGCAGCGCATCCGCATGCACCGCGCGGCGGTGGCGCTGGGGAATTCCGAGGCTTCCTTGCGCGAGGTGGCGCAGCGCGCCGGCTATGAGTCGGACGCGGCGTTCAACCGGGCATTCGGCGCGACCTTCGGCATATCGCCGGGGCGTTACCGGGCTGTCCGCTCCCGTCCTTTCGACCCACAGGAGCTAGGCATGTATCCCATCAAGATCGAAACCTTTCCGGGCGCGACGCTGGCGGTCCTGCCGCATCGCGGCAGCTATCAGGAAATCGGCCCGCTGTTCACGCGCGCCTTCATGCTGGCCGTCAGCCGCGGCATCGCACAGCCGGATTCCATCGGCTACGGCGTGTACCTCGACGACCCGGAGCAGGTACCGGCCAGCCAGCTGCGTTCCATGGCCGGCATGTCGGTGGCGCCGGATGCGGACCTGGGGGGCGAGCTGGAGCGCTTCGAGATTCCGGAAGGCCGTTGCGCCATCCTGACGTACACCGGGCCCTACAACGAGATGGACAAGGCCTACAACTGGATGTTCTCGCAATGGCTGCCGGCCAGCGGCGAGGTGCCGGCGGACTTTCCCATGTTCGAGCAGTATCTGAACGATCCGCGCACCACGCCGCCGGCGCAATTGCAGACGCGCATCTGCATGCCGCTGAAGTAAGGCGCGGCGGCGTGTGCGCCGCGCCAGACGTGCTCAGCGCGCCGGCGTCTGGAAGCTGACCTGGGCCGGACGGCCCGGCAGGTTCAGGGTGGCGGTGGCGGGCGGCGTGGTCGCCACCACCTGGCCCGCGCGCAGCACCATCAGGCGGGTGGCGCGCAGGCGCAGCGCTTCGACCGCGTCGCGCGCCTGCAGCAGCACCAGGTCGGCGCGCTTGCCGACAGCCAGGCCGGTCTCATCCAGGCCCAGGATCTTGGCCGGCGTGGTGGTGACGGCTTCGAAACAGGCGCGCATGGCGTCCTGGCCCGTCATCTGGGCCACGTGCAGGCCCATGTGCGCCACTTCCAGCATGTCGCCCGAACCCAGGCTGTACCAGGGGTCCATCACGCAGTCATGGCCGAAAGCCACCGGCACGCCGGCGGCCAGTAGCTCGGGCACGCGCGTCATGCCGCGGCGCTTCGGATAGGTGTCGTGGCGGCCTTGCAGCGTGATGTTGATCAGCGGGTTGGCGATGGCGGACACGCCCGCTTCGCGCATCAGCGGAATCAGCTTGGAGACGTAGTAGTTATCCATGGAGTGCATGGACGTCAGGTGCGAACCCGTCACGCGGCCTTGCAGGCCCAGGCGCTGCGTGTGGTACGCCAGCGTCTCGATGTGGCGCGACAGCGGGTCGTCGCTTTCGTCGCAGTGCATGTCCACGCGCAGGCCGCGTTCGGCGGCCAGTTCGCACAGGATGCGCACCGATTCCGCGCCGTCCTGCATGGTGCGTTCGAAGTGCGGAATGCCGCCCACCACGTCCACGCCCATGTCCAGCGCGCGCTTGAGGTTGTCCAGGGCGCCGGGGGCGCGCAGCACGCCGTCCTGCGGGAAGGCCACCAGCTGCAGGTCCAGGTAGGGTTTGACCTTCTCGCGCACATGCAGCAGCGCTTCCGTGGCCAGGAGGCGCGGATCGCACACGTCCACATGCGAGCGAATCGCCAGCAGGCCGCGCGCCACGGCCCAGTCGCAATAGGCCAGCGCGCGTTCGACCAGCGCTTCCTGCGTCAGCAGCGGCTTGAGCTCGCCCCACAGCGCGATGCCTTCCAGCAGCGTGCCGGATTGGTTCACGCGCGGCAGTCCGAAGGACAGCGTGGAGTCCATATGGAAGTGCGCGTCGACGAAAGGCGGCGCCACCAGCTGGCCGGCCGCGTCCACGATCTGCGCGGCCTCGGCCTTCAGCGCCGGCTCCAAGGCCGCGATGCGGCCGCCGGCGATGCCGATGTCGATGTTCTGGCGGCCATCGGGCAGCGTGCAGTGTCTAAGAATCAGATCGAGCATGGAATTCCTTGCGGAAGGTTTCTGTTGTTCATGGTACTGCGGCCCCCGTTCTTCGCGTTGAGCTGGCGCATCCCATCCGGGGCGCACGGAGCCGGCTTTGCCGGTCCGTAGCGTCGCCCCCTTGAGGGGGAGGCGCGCAGCGCTTCGGGGGGTGGGCCCTTCCTCTACCTCTCTCCTTTGCGGTAGGGCTTCATCAACGCCTGCGGGTAGGCGGCGCGACGCGCCATCACCACCAGGGCGAGGATGGACAGGACGTAGGGCAGCATCAGATAGACCTGGTACGGCAACTCCGGCAGGCCGGGCAGCGCTGCGCCGCCTTGCTGCATGCGCAATTGCAGCGCGTCGAAGAAGGCGAAGATCAGTGCGCCCAGCAGCGCCTTGCCGGGCCGCCACGACGCGAACACGACCAGCGCCACGCAGACCCACCCGCGGCCGTTGACCATGTTGAAGAAGAAGGCGTTGAACGCCGCCAGCGTCAGGAAGCTTCCTGCCACGCCCATCAGCGCGGAGCCGGCCACGATGGCGCCCATGCGCAGGCGCGTGACCGACAGGCCTTGCCCTTCGGCCGCGGCCGGGTTCTCGCCCACCATGCGGATCGCCAGGCCGACCGGCGTGCGGTTCAGCACCCAGGCCAGTATCGGCACCGCGGCCAGGGCCAGCAGGGTCATGGGCGTCTGCCCGGCCAGCACCGGGCCGATGAGCGGAATGCCGTCCAGGAACTTCATTTCTGCAAAAGGCGTGATCGTGGGCGGCGTGTTCACGCTGGGGAACGTGACGCGATAGGCGAAGTAACTCAGGCTGGTGGCCAGCAGCGTCACACCCAGGCCGGACACGTGCTGCGACAGGCCCAGCGGCACGGTCAGCACCGCGTGCAGCAGGCCGAATACCGCGCCCGCAAAAGCGGCCACCAGCACGCCCACATACAGCGGCGCGCCCAGATACACCACCAGCCAGCCGGTGAAGGCGCCGGCGGCCATGATGCCTTCGATGCCCAGGTTCAACACGCCCGCGCGCTCGCACAGCAGCACGCCCAGCGTGCCGAGTATCAGCGGCGTCGCCAGGCGCAGCACCGCCACCCAGAACGCCGACGAGCTCATCAGATCCATCCATTCCATGGCGCGCTCCTCAGGCCCGGTTGCGGCGCAGGCGGTACTGCGCAAATAGCGTCGCGACCAGCATGGCGAGCAACGAAGTGGCGACGATGACGTCGGCGATGTAGTTCGGCACCGCGATGGCGCGGCTCATGCTGTCCGCGCCCACCAGCATGCCAGCCACGAACAGGCTGGCCAGGATCACGCCCAGCGGATGCAGGCCGGCCAGCATGGCCACCACCACGCCGGTGTAGCCATAGCCCGGCGACATGTCGAGCGTGACGTAGCCGGTGCGGCCCGCCACTTCGATCGCGCCCGCCAGGCCGGCCAGCGCGCCCGACAGCATGGCGGTGCCCAGCATCACGCGGTTCACCGGCAAGCCCAGGAAGCGCGAGGCGTGCGCGTTGGCGCCGACCGCGCGCATCTGGAAGCCGAACACGGTGTAGCGGTTCAGCAGCCACAGCCCCAGCGCCAGGCCGGCAGCCCACAAGAGGCCGGTATGGGCGCGGGTGCGCTCGATCAGCTTGCCGAGCTCCAGGTCGCCGTTGAGCGCTACGGACTGCGGCCAGCCCATGGCCATGGGGTCCTTCATGGGGCCGTCCAGCATCATCGACACGAACAGCAGCACGATGAAGTTGCCCAGCAGCGTGGTCACCACTTCATCCACGCCCAGCCGGGTCTTGAGGATGGCGGGGATCAACAGCAGCAAGGCGCCAGCCAGCGCCGCCGCCAGCATCATGCCGGCAAACAGCGCAGGCACGGGCAGGTCGAAGCCGGTGCCGTCATGCAGGCCGCCGACTGCCACCGCGGCCAGAGCGCCCAGGTATAGCTGGCCCTCGGCGCCGATGTTGTAGAAGCGCGCGCGGAATGCCACCGCACAGGCCAGGCCGGTCAGCATCAACGGGGTCGCGCGGGTCAGGGTTTCGGATAGCGCGAAGCGCGAGCCGAATGCGCCTTCGAACAGCAAGGCATAGGTGCGGCCCACGGGGGCGCCGGCCCAGGCCACCAGCAGGGTGCAGACCGCCAGCGTGAAGGCGATGGCCGCGAAGGGCGCCACGGCCAGCGCCAGGCGGCTGGGCTCCGGGCGGCGTTCCAGGATCAGTTTCATGCGAGTAATGCTCGGTAGGGTGTGGAGACGCGCGGGACGTGGCGGGTTTTCATCCCTGCGTGCCCGTCATGGCCAGGCCCACCGTGGCGGGCGTCCATTCGGACACCGGCTTCACGGCGATCAGCTTGCCGCCGCACAGTACGGCGATGCGGTCGGCCAGGGCGAAGATCTCTTCCAGGTCTTCGGACACCAGCAGCACGCCCGCGCCGCGCGTGCGCGCCGCAAGCAGCTGCTCGCGCACATAGGCGACCGCGCCGATGTCCAGGCCCCAGGTGGGCTGGTCGGCCACGATGAAGCGCGGTTCGCGGGCCAGCGTGCGGCCCAGGATCAGCTTCTGCATATTGCCACCGGACAGGCTGCGGGTGCGCACGTCGAGCGATGCGGCGCGCACGTCGAACTGCTTGGCCAGGGCCTGGGCATAGGCTTTGCCCGCTCGCGCCCGGACTAGGCCCCAGCGCGCGAAGCGCGGGTCCTTCAGGTCTTCGACGATGGCGTTTTCCCACAAGGGACTGTCGCCGATCACGCCTTCGCCGTGGCGGTCTTCCGGGATGCGGCCGACGTGGGCCGCGGTCCAGCCGGCCGGCGTGGTGGGCGCCGCCGCATGCTCGGGACCCAGGCGGATGGTGCCGTCGCTGGGCTGGCGCAAACCGGTCAGCACCGACACCAGCGCCTGCTGGCCGTTGCCGGCCACGCCCGCGATCGCCACGATCTCGTGCTTGTGGACAACCAGGTCCAGGCTGTCCAGGCGCGTCGCGCCGTCACGGCCGTCGCGCACCGTCACTTGCGACAAGGTCACCACGGGCGCGGCCTGCTCGGCCGCAGCCACGGCTTCGGCGTGCGGCATGACGACCTTGCGGCCCACCATCAGCTCGGCCAATTCGGCCGGACTGGTGCTGGCGGTTTCGCGCTCGGCCACCAGCTTGCCCTGGCGCAGCACCGCCACGCGGCCCGACACCGCCATGACTTCGTCGAGCTTGTGCGAGATGAAGATCACCGCGAGGCCTTCGTCGACGAAGCCGCGCAAGGTGGCAAAGAGGTCCTGCACTTCCTGCGGCGTGAGCACGGCGGTGGGCTCGTCCAGGATCAGGACGCGCGCGCCGCGATACAGCGCCTTCAGGATCTCGACCCGCTGCTTCTCGCCGACCGACAGCGTGCCGACGCGCGCGTCCGGATCCACGCCCAGGCCGAAGCGCTGGCCGAGTTCGACCAGGCGCTGGCGGGCCTTGCCGCGGCCGGACGCCAGCTTCCACAGCGATTCCGTGCCGACCATGATGTTGTCCAGCACGGTCAGGTTGTCGGCCAGCGTGAAGTGCTGATGCACCATGCCGACCCCGGCCGCCAATGCGGCGTCGGGCCGGCCGGCGGGCAAGGCCTGGCCGAAGACTTCGATGTTGCCGGCGTCGGCCACGTAGTGGCCGAACAGGATCGACACCAGGGTCGATTTGCCGGCGCCGTTCTCGCCCAGCAAGGCCAACACTTCGCCCTGGCGCAGCGTGAGCGATATGTCGTCGTTGGCCGTGAGGCTGCCAAAGCGTTTGGTGATCCCCGACAGTTGCAGGGCGAGAGGCGCGTGGTTCATCGTGCCGAGGACTTGGGTTCTTTGTCGTTGACCTTGACGCTGAAGCTGCCGTCCAGGATGGCCTTCTGCTTGGCCTGGACCTTGGCCATCAGGTCGGCGGGAATCTTGCTTTCGAAGGTGCCCAGCGGCGCCAGCGACGAACCCTTGTGCTTCATCAGCGAATACTGGCCGTAGTCATCGGCCTTGAACGTGCCGGCGCGCACCTGCTTGAGCGCTTCGTCGATGGTGGGTTCCATGCTCCACAGCGCCGAGGCGACCACGGTCTCCGGATACTGTTGCTGCGTGTCGATCACGTTGCCGATGGCCAGCTTGCCGCGCTCCTTGGCGGCGTCCGATACGCCGAAGCGCTCGGCATAGAGCACGTCCGCGCCCTTGTCGATCATGGCGAAGGCGGCTTCCTTGGCCTTCGGGGGATCGAACCAGGAGCCGATGAAGGTCACGGTGAATTCGGTCTGCGGGTTCACTTCCTTGGCGCCTTCGATGAAGGCGTGCATCAGGCGGTTCACTTCAGGAATGGGGTAGCCGCCCACCAGGCCGATCTTGCCCGTCTTGCTCATGCCGCCGGCAATCATGCCGGTCAGGTAGGCGGGTTCCTGGATGTAGTTGTCGAACACCGAGAAGTTGGGTTGCTGCGGCTTGCCCGAAGAACCCATCAGGAAAGCGGTCTGCGGATAGTCCTTGGCCACCTTGCGGGCGGCGGCTTCCACCGCGAAGGCCTCGCCCACCACCAGCTTGTTGCCTTGTTCCGCGTACTGACGCATCACGCGCTCGTAATCGGCGTTGGTGACGTTTTCCGAGAACGTGTATTCGATCTCGCCGCGATCGCGGGCCGCGACCAGCGCCTTGTGGATGCGCGACACCCATTGCTGTTCGACCGGCACCGTGTAGATGGCGGCGACCTTGGTCTTGGCGGGCGCCTGAGCCTGGGCGGCGCCCGAGAACAGCAGCGCGCCGGCGGCGGCGGCGGCCAGCTTGAGCAGGCCGCGGCGGGCGATGCCGGCGACGGACGGGGTGGAAAAGGCTTTCATGCGGGTGACTCCTGCGAAGGGAGGGAAAGGGATGGGGATTGGTGGCGATGCGCGCTGGGCACCGATCCGCGCGCTGCTGGAGCGCGCGCGCGGCCGCGGCCCGGTTCCATATGGCGGCCGCCGGCAGACGTGCCGGGACTAGCGTACGGAAACGAGGGCGTGGGATCGGTCATCGGATGGGGAGCGCCAGGCGACGCGCCCCATCCGAATGGTCGGGTTCGCTGCCAGCCCTGGCGAAGCAAGTTGTATGCCATGGGGCATTCCCGCGACAAGTCGGGGAAACCTGATGGCCGGGCAGGATTATAGGCACCCTGGCGGGGATTGGTGGCACCAGGACGGTGCGCGGCGTTTCAAGGGGTGGACAGAGCGGCCGTATGGAACGGGCCGTTGCGGCCGCCGATGCGCCGATCCCCGGTCTGCGCGCCTAAAATCCCAGGCATGAGCCGCGCGCGTGGCGCGGCAAGCTGGAAGACCCCATGCAAGATATACAACTGCTGCTGGAACAGTACGGCGGGTGGCTGGTGTTTGCCAACGTGCTGGTCGAGCAGGCCGGCTTGCCGGTACCCGCCTATCCCATGCTGATCGCCGCCGGCGCGCTGGCCGGCGCGGGCGGGTGGCTCGTGCCCTGGATGGCGGCTACGGTCGCCTGCCTGCTGGCCGACAGCCTTTGGTATGCCGCTGGCCAGCGCTACGGCTCGCGTCTTCTGGGCGTGATCTGCAAGATGTCGCTGTCGCAGGATTCCTGCATCCGGCAGACGCAGCGCCTGTACCTGCGCATAGGCGTGCGCGCGTTGCTGGTGTGCAAGTTCCTGCCGGGCGCGGGGGCGCTGTCCACCGTTATGGCGGGATTGACGGGCACGCCCTACCGCCGTTTCCTGGGCTACGACATCGTGGGCTCGCTGATCTGGTCGGGTTCGGCCCTGCTGTTGGGCGGCCTGTTCCACAACGTGATCAACGACGTGCTGGAGATCCTGGGCACCTACGGCGCCATGGGGCTGGGCGTGCTGGCGGCGGTGCTGGCGTTGTACATCCTGGCGCGTTTCCTGCGGCGCCGGATCCTGCTGCGCAGCCTGCGCGTGATTCCGCGGCTGTCGGTGGACGAGCTGATGCAGTGGCGCCAGGACGGCCGCAACGCGCTGGTGTTCGACGTGCGCCCCGAAGCGCTGCGCGAAGAGCAGCGCATCCCCGGCGCCATCGCCGTGGACCTGAAAGCGCCCTTGCCTCGGCTGGACGCCCAGGCGCTGGAGTCCGACATCGTGGTGTACTGCGCTTGCCCCAACGAGGTGTCGGCGGCATTGCTTGCGTCGCGGCTGCGCGCTGCCGGTTATCCCAAGACCTGGGCGCTGCGCGGCGGATATCAAGCCTGGCAGGAGCACGAGCACCCGCTCCCCCCGCAAGGCGCATAATGCCGCCATGAGCCCGCGCAGACGGCGGGCAGCCTACAAGGAGAGACAGGCATGCGGATGTTGTTCTTGGGCGCCGGCGGCACCGGCGGATACTTCGGCGGACGGGCGGCTCAGGCGGGCGCGGACGTGACCTTCCTGGTGCGCGAGCCGCGCGCCGCGCGGATCCGCGAACAGGGCCTGCGCATCAAGAGCCCGTTGGGCGACGCCACGCTGCAGCCGCAGCTGGTCACGCAACAGACGCTGCAAGGCAGCTACGACGTGGTGGTGCTGAGCTGCAAGGCCTATGACCTGGCCAGCGCCATCGAGGCCATCCGCCCCGCGGTCGGACCCGATACCGCCGTGCTGCCCATCATGAACGGCGTGCTGCAGTACGACGTGCTGGACCGCGAGTTCGAGCCGCACCGGGTGCTGGGCGGACTATGCCAGATCAACGCCACCCTGGGCCCCGAGGGCGAAGTGGTGCATCTGGGCAAGTACGCCAATATCGTCTTCGGCGAGCGCGCCGGCCCCGCCCGCAGCGAACGCTGCGTCGCGCTGGAACAGGCCCTGGCCGGCGGCGAGTACGTCAGCCGCCTGAGCACCGACATCTACCAGGACATCTGGGAGAAATACGTGTTCCTGACCACGATGGCCGCCGCCACCTGCCTGATGCGCGGCACGATCGGGCAGATTGCCTCTTCTGATGACGGCATCGACATCATGACCGGGCTGCTGCAGGAATCGCAAGCCGTTGCCGCCGCCTCGGGCCATGCGGTGCGGCCTGAGGCCGACGCCTCGGCGCGCAAGGTGATCGGGGACCGCACCCAACCCGTGACCGCGTCGATGTTCCGCGACCTGAGCCAGGGCCTGCCGGTCGAGGCCGATCATATCGTCGGCGACATGGTGCGGCGCGCCCGCACCCTGGGCGTGGACGCGACCTACCTGCGCACGGCTTACGCGCATCTGCAGGTCTATCAGGCGCAGCGCGCCGCAGCCTGATCGCAGCGCTTCCCGGCGGCCCCCTGTTCAAGCGGTGCCGTCGGGAGCACACTGGTCTGAGGGCGGCGAAGACGCCGGCAGGGCTGCCTCTTCGGTCCGTTGCGGGCGGGTTTGCCAAGTATTGGTGCATAAATTGCAAAAAACTCATCCGGTTTTACGGGTTTTTCGATCGGATTTGTACGAATAGTATGGCTTTGCCTGAGCCAAAACGTGTTGCGCCGCAAGTCGCGGCGGCCCTGGCTCCCCCTACCCAAGGAGCAAGACCATGAAAGTTGCATTGATCGGAATCACCGGCCGCGTGGGTTCGCGCGTGGCGGACGAATTGCTCAAGCGCGGCCACCAGGTCACGGGCATCGCCCGCAACCTGTCCGACGTGAATCCGCAGCTCGGCCTGACCATCAAGCAGGGCGACGCCACCGATCCCGAAGCGCTGACCTCGTTGCTGAAGGGCCACGACGCCGTGATCAGCGCGTCGCGCTTCGTGTCGTCGGACGCCAAGCCGCTCCTGAGCGCCGTGAAGGATGCGGGCGTGCCGCGCCTGCTGGTGGTCGGCGGCGCGGGCAGCCTGCTGGTCGCCCCCGGCAAGATGCTGATCGACACCCCCGAATTCCCCGACGCCTACAAGCCCGAAGCGCGCGCCGGCGTGGTGTTCCTGGACACGTTGCGCCATGAAAAAGTGCTGAACTGGACCTTCCTGTCGCCTTCGGCGCTATTCGAGCCGGGCGAGCGCACCGGTACGTTCCGTTTGGGCGACGACACCCTGCTGGCCGACGACGAAGGCAAGAGCTGGATTTCGATGGAAGACTATGCCATTGCGCTGGTCGATGAACTCGAGACGCCCAAGCATTCGCGCCGCCGCTACACCGTCGGCTATTGAGCCCGGCCGTCGGCGGGACCACGAAGGGCCTCGGCAAGAGGCCCTTTTTCATTGGGGGCCAAGGCCCGGGATCCATGTTTTTGTTTGTAAACTGGCGCACCGCCAGCCGGCGTTCCGATACCTGAGTTTGCCCCGTATGCGTATGAAGTTGAAATCGTTGGCCGTTTGCTTGCTGGTCGCCGCAACCTGTGTGGCTGCCGCGCCGGCAAGCGCGGCAGCGCCTCAGTCCAACAAGGACCTTGTGGTGGCGTTCTTCCGCATGATGTTCCAGGACCGCGACGTCGACGAGGCGGTGCGCCTGTACGTCAGCCCGAACTACGTCCAGCACAACCCCTATATGCAGGACGGCGTCGGTCCCCTGGTGGATTTCTTTCCCGCCTATTTCGAGCAGCATCCGCAGTCCATCGTCGAGATCAAGCGCGTGATCGCCGAGGGCGACCTGGTGCTTATCCACAACCTGTGGCGCGATTCGCCGGAAGACCGCGGCCAGGCCGTGATGGATATCTTCCGTGTGGAAGACGGCAAGATCGTGGAACACTGGGACGTTAGCCAGGAAATCCCCGAGAACCCCGCCAACAAGAACGGCATGTTCTAGGAAGCGCCGCATGTCCAGCATCGAACCCGTAGACCTGTCCCGCGCCTATCTGCTGCTGAACCACGGCCCCACGGTGCTGGTGACCAGCGCTCATGGCGATGCGCGCAACGTCATGGCGGCCGCCTGGGCCATGCCCCTGGATTTCAGTCCGCCCAAGATGCTGGTGGTGGTGGACAAGAACACCTACACGCGCGGATTGATCGAAGCATCGGGCGAGTTCGCGCTGTGCATCCCGTCGCGTGCGCAGGCGCGCGCCACGCTGCGGGTGGGCACCGATTCCGGGCGCGACGAGGACAAGTTCCAGGCCAGCGGCCTGACGACGTTCCCCGCCAGCAAGATCGGCGCGCCGCTCATCAGCGGTTGCCTGGGCTGGCTGGAATGCCGCGTCGTGCCCGAGCCGCACAATCAGCAGGCCTACGATCTCTTCATCGGCGAAGTCGTGGCCGCGTGGGCCGCGCCGGAAGTGTTTTCCGGCAACCGCTGGCATTTCCCTGACGACGAGCGCCGTTCGGTGCATTACGTGGCCGGCGGCTCCTTCTTCGCCACTGGCGAAGCCTTCAACGTTTCCGATCCGGAGTAACCAACATGCGCAGCGTATATCTGGCGGGTTTCGACGTGTTCCTGCCCGATGCGGCGGCGCACGGAAAACGCTTGAAGGCGCTCTGCGCCACCTATGGGTTCGACGGCCTGTTCCCGCTGGACAACGAGGCGCCGCAGGATCTATCGGGTCCGTCGGTGGCGCAATGGATCTACCGCGAGAACGTCGCGCTGATACGGCGCGCCGACATGGTGATGGCCAACCTGAATCCGTTCCGCGGCGCCGAACCCGATTCCGGCACGGCCTTCGAAGTCGGCTACGCCATCGCCTGCGGCAAGCCGGTATGGGGCTATACCGGCCAGGCCGGTTCGCTGATCGATCAGGTGGCGGTGGGCGCGGCGGCAGACGACGGCGCATCGCGCATGGTCGATGCGCATGGCTATACCGTGGAAGACTTTGGCCTGAACCTGAATCTGATGCTGGCGTGCAGCGCCCGCATCGTCACGGGCAGCGCGGCCGACTGCCTGGCGCAGATGGCCCGCGAACCGGGGCGCTGACGGCCCCGAACCATTGCGCGGCTAGCGGCGCGCAGTCTTCGCCGTCTTGCGCGGCGCGGGACGCGCGGCCGGCTCGCCCAGATACCCCATCACCGCGTCGACCACCGCCTGTTCCAGCTGCCGCGTCGAGAATCCCGCGGGCGGCTCCAGCGCTGCGGCATGCACCAGCGACTCCATGATGCGCAACACCACATAGGTCGCCAGATCCCGGTCCTGCTGCGCGATTTCGGCACGATGCAGTTCCAGCAGATGACGCATGCGCCTGTGGATATCCTGATCCGCGCGGCTGTGCTCGTGCGGCTGGTCGAACAGCGGAAACTCCCTTTCCAGCACGCGATGCAGCGCGGGCTCCAGCATGTGGGCGTGCAGCATCGCTTCGACAATGGCCGCGACGCGTTCGCGCAGCGTGGCCGCGGGATTGCTGTCCAGGACCGCGTCTATCACGTCCAGCATCTGGTTGTCGTGGCGGTTATGCAGCGCCGCGATCAGGGCGTTCTTGTTGGGGAAGTACTGATACAGCGAACCGACGCTGACGCCGGCCGTTTCCGCGATCAGATTGGTATTGGTGCCCGCATAGCCATGGGTCGCCAGAACGCGAGCCGTGGCTTGCAAAATTGTCTCTACGGTGTGCTGGGATCTGAGCTGGCGCGGCGATTTCCGGGGCTGTGGGATGGCAGTCATGGGTACTGTGAAAGGCGAGTATCGAATATGAGCAACGGCTCATAAAATTTCCAGCAGGCAATCCGGTTCATCGCCCGCACACGGCGATTATGCCATCGGCGGTTTTCAAACTGGTTCCGGATTGCGCATCTCTCACTTAAGGAAATTCAATGTCGCATTCATCGACGGCCGGGGCCATGCCCGCGGCCCAGGGGCCCGTGCGCTCCGTTTTCGCGCAAGTGCTGCCGCTGGCGCTGGCGGTATTCGTCGGGTTCTTCATGATCGGCCTGCCCATGCCGGTGCTGCCTCTGTATGTAGACGGCACGCTGGCGTTGGGCGCGCTGGTGGTTGGCGTGGTGGCCGGCCTGCAGTTCGCCGCCGCCTTGCTGTCGCGCGCCTACGCGGGCTCGCTCGCTGACCGCCGCGGCGCCAAGCGCGCGGTGGTGGGCGGTTTTGTGCTGGGCTCCATCGCGGGCCTGTTCTATCTGTTGGCCGACGACCTGTCGGCGCGGCCGCAGGCGGCGCTGGCCGCGCTGCTGGCCGGACGCGCGCTCATGGGCTGCGCCGAAAGTCTTATCGTCACTGGCGCGCTGAGCTGGGGCGTGGGCCGCGTGGGGCCGCAGAACGCGGGCCGCGTGATGGCCTGGGTCGGCGTGGCGATCTACGCCGCCTATGCGCTGGGCGCGCCCGCCGGCATGCGGCTCTACGGCGTCACGGGCTTTGCGGGCATTGCCTGGGCCACGGCGCTGATTCCGCTGGCGGCCCTGGCGCTGGTGCTGCCGCTGCGCGGCGTGCGCGCGGCAGGCGGCGTGCGCACGCCTTTCTACAAAGTGCTGGGTCTGGTGCTGCTGCCCGGCGCGGGGCTGGCGCTGGCCAGCGTCGGCTTTGGCGTGATCACGGCGTTCGTGAGCCTGCTGTTTTCGCAGCGCGGTTGGGACGGCGCGGCGTGGATGTTCACCGCGTTCGGCGCGGGCTTCATCCTGGCGCGGGTGTTCTTTGCCGGCCTGCCGGACAAGTTGGGCGGCGCGCGCGTGGCGCTGGTGTGTGTGCTGATTGAAGCGGCGGGACAGTGGCTGATCTGGACCGGCACCACGCCGGCCTGGGCCTATGCGGGTGCGCTGCTGACGGGCGCGGGCTACTCGCTGGCATTCCCCGCCTTCGGCGTGGAAGCCGTGCGCCGCGTGCCGGCGGCCAGCCGAGGCGCTGCCATGGGGGCGTACGTGGCCTTCCTGGACGTGGCCTTGGGGCTGAGCAGTCCGGCGGCCGGCTGGCTGGCCGGCGAGCAAGGCTATGGCGCGGTGTATGCGATGGGCGGCGCGTGCGCGCTGGCGGCGATGGTCGTCGCCATGGCGCTCAGGACGCGGCGCTAAAAAAATGGCGGCGCCGGTTCCGGCGCCGCCTGTGCAGCGATCAGACCGTCGCGGCCATCTCCAGCACTTCGTCGTCGATCGCTTCGGCCTGGCCGTCCTTCAGTTGTTGCAGATGGTCTGCCAGTTCGGCGATGGTCAGCGCCACCAGTCCGTGCTGCGCGGCATAGCGCTCAAGCGCGGCGCCGCGCATCATCGTGCCGTCGGCATTCATCAGTTCGCACAGTACGCCCGCCGGACGCAGGCCGGCCAGCACGGCCAGGTCCACCGAGCCTTCGGTGTGGCCGCGGCGGGCCAGCACGCCGCCCGGCTGGGCGCGCAGCGGGAACACATGGCCCGGGCTGACGATGTCTTCGCTCTGCGCCGACGGCGAGATGGCGGCGCGGATGGTGGTGACGCGATCCACGGCCGATACGCCGGTGCTGACCCCTTCGCGCGCTTCGATGGAAACGGTGAAGGCGGTGGCAAAGCGGCTCTGGTTGCGCTGGACCATGGGCGGCAGTTCCAGCCGGTCCAGGGTTTCGCCGGGCAGGCACAGGCAAACGATGCCGCTGCCGTCGCGGATCAGCTGCGCCATGACTGGCACGGTCAGCTTGTCGGCGGCCACGATCAGGTCGGCCTCGTTCTCGCGGTCGAAGTCGTCCATGAGAATGACGGGTCGGCCCAGGCGCAGATGATGCAGGGCGCGCTGCAGGCGAGCGGCGAAAGGCTGAGAAGCCAGGCTGGGGATGGGGGACTGCGGGGTAAGGGTAACGTTGGGCATTTGAAACGCTCTCGCAAGTTGAAAGGGGCGAAAAACGTTTCAGGGCTACTCGACAGCCGAACGCAATACGGCAGTCCGGGCGCAGGTGCGCCCGGTGCTACCGTTGTGCCGGCACATCTTCTCTCATCCGGACTATGACCGTCGGCCCTGGCATCTCACCAGATCTGCTGACCCCGGTGTCCACAAAGGACGCCGGGCGCTCGCGGGCTCGCCACATTGCATGGCATACCGCCGGTGGGGAATTGCACCCCGCCCTGAAGACGTACTGCATGTCGTGTTAACGACCTGACGGATTGTACGCCTGTCCGGAGCGAGGCCTGGAATACGCTTGCCGCGTCTGGGGTCTTCGGCATGAGCGGGGTCGGACCCCGCCGATGCTCAGGCGACGGTTTCGGCGGCCTCGGGCGCGTCCGCTTTCTTTTTCTTCTTGGCCGGCAGCGCCAGCATGGTGCCGCGGCACGGCGGCGTGCCACAGAGGCAGCGGTAGCCTTCCTTCAGCTTCTTGGTGATGCGGCCGTCCAGCACCAGGCCGTAGTCGTACGAGAGTTCGGTGCCGCGCGGGATGTCCTGCAGCGCGACGATGTAGACGCGCTTGCCGTGCTTGCCCTCCTGGGCCTCGCAGTTGGGCTGGCAGGAATGGTTGATCCAGCGCGCGTCGTTGCCCTGGTCGCCGCCGTCGATCACGCGGCCGGAGCTGAGCGCGAAGAAAAAGGTGTGGAAGGGATCGTCCGGATTGGTCGGATGACGGCGGTCGGCTTCCTTGGCGCTGATGCGCTCGCCGCCGTACTCGATGATGCGCGTGCCCGCGGGAATTTTGCGCGCGGCGAAGACGCCGTTGCCGTGCAGCTTGGAGCGGCGGACGACATGCCAGGGCTTGATCGGGGTGTCTTCGGTGGTCATTGCTCGGTGGAAGTGGCGGTGAGACGAAACAGAATTATATCGGCGCGTTTTTGACAGCTCGACAGGCGTATAGTGTGCGCCGCCTCGTTCCTTCGGTTAGCACCATGATTGTCCGTCCGCGTCCTTCCGCGCTGGCCTTGTTCTTTGTCTTGCGCGGGTCCATCATCCCGCGGATCCTCAGCCGCATCCTCGTCATCACGGCGCTGTCCTGCTTCGTGGTGTGGATGTACCACCAGGAATGGTTCTCGCCCGCGCATCTGTCGGCGGTGCCGTTTTCGCTGTTCGGACTGGCCCTGTCCGTGTTCATGGGCTTTCGCAACAACGTCTGCTACGACCGCTGGTGGGAAGCGCGCAAGCAATGGGGCGAGCTGATCGTGCAGGCGCGCAGCCTGGCGCGCGAAAGCGCGGTGCTGCTGGCGGCCAGCACCGCCAACCCGGTGCAGGAACGCATCGTGCGCCGTTGCATCGGCTTCGGCTACGCGCTGGCGGCGCGGCTGCGGCAGGAAGACATGGCTTCTGCCGCGCGCCCCTGGGTGCAGCAGGACGAGGCCGAGACCCTCAACGGCTGCCGCAACGTGCCCGACGCCCTGCTCATGGCCATCAACCGCGACCTGGCGGCCTGTCTGCGGCGCGGCGAGCTGAGCGACATCCTGTACCAGGCCCTGACCCAGCGCGTGGCTGCCTGCGCCGCCATCCAGGCGGCCTGCGAGCGCATCAAGTTCACGCCGTCGCCCTTCGCCTATTCGCTGCTGCTGCATCGCACGGCCTGGTTGTTCTGCCTGCTGCTGCCTTTCGGCCTGGTGGGGACGCTGGAATACATGATGCCGGCGGCCGTCACCATAGTGGCCTATACCTTCTTCGGCCTGGACGCGGTGGGCGACGAACTGGAAGATCCCTTCGGCTCCGACGAAAACGACCTGCCGCTGTCGGCGCTGGCCCGCGTGATCGAGATCGACCTCTTGGAAGGACTGGGCGTGCGGCCCCTGCCCGAGCCCGCCGTGCCGGTGGACTTCGTGCTGCGCTAACGCGCGCCTATTCCGCCAATCCGGTCAGCGGCAGCTTGGTTTCCTTCAGCCGGCGCAGCACGAAGCAGGATTTGCTGTGCCGGATGCCCGGGATGCGGTAGAGCTGTTCGCGCAACAGCCGCTCGTAGTCGCGGGTGTCGCGCACCGCGATGCGGATGTAATAGTCGTAGTCGCCCGAGACCAGGAAGGCCTCCAGCACCTCGGGGATCTGCGCCAGCGCCCGGCCGAACTCGTACAGCGTTTCCTCGCTGTGGCTTTCCAGGGTGACGTGCACGATCACCGTGTCCATGAAGCCCAGGCTGGCCGGATCGATGTCGACGGTATAGCCGCGGATCACGCCGGCGCTTTCCATGCGTTTGATGCGGTTCCAGCACGGTGTGGACGACAGGCCCACGGCCGCGCCGATGTCGTTCAGGCTGGCGCGCGCGTTGTCCTGCAGCACCTTGAGTATGGCGAGATCAAACTTGTCCAGGTTCATTTTCTTTGATTCCTTAAAATCAAAGATAAATTTACTCCGTTCATCGGTTATCCGTGGAAAAGAAGATAAATATTCTTCCGATCTACGAATAAGATAGATAGCATGAACGATCGCCTGCACCCCACCGCCGCCGCCGCGCTTGCCGCCACTGAACGCCCCGCCGATAACGGGGCGAAAATTCTGCTCGATACGCTGATCGCGTGCGGCGTGGATACCATTTTCGGGTACCCCGGCGGCGCGGTGCTGCCGCTGTACGACGCCCTGTACGCCGAGCCGCGCCTGCGTCACGTGCTGGTGCGCCACGAGCAGGCTGCCGTGCACGCCGCCGAGGGCTACGCCCGCAGCACGGGCCGCACCGGCGTGGTCTTCGTCACGTCCGGCCCGGGCATGGCCAACACCACGTCCGGCCTGCTGGATGCCATGTGCGACTCGATCCCGGTGCTCTGCATCAGCGGCCAGGTCGCCACGGCCGCCATCGGCACGGACGCCTTCCAGGAATGCGACGCCATCGGCATCTCGCGCTCCGTGACCAAGTGGAATACGCAGGTCCGTTCGGTGGACGACGTGGCCGCGGTGACGGCCCGCGCCTTCGAGCTGACCCGCCAGGGCCGCCCCGGCCCGGTGCTGCTGGATTTCCCCAAGGACGTGCAGCTGGCCGTGCCGCGCGACGCGGACGACGATGCCGTGCCCTCGCAGCAGAAGCTGGCCGCGCTGCGCGCGCGCCGCCAGGCGGGCAAGCTGGCTCCCAAGCTGCCGCAGTCGGCCGTGCGCCGCGCCGCCGCCTTGATCGCCCAGGCCAAGCGCCCCATCTTCTACGGCGGCGGCGGGCTGGTGAACGCCGGTCCCGAGGCTTGCGAGGCCTTTACGGATCTGGTGCGCCATACCGGCGCGCCCTGCACCCTGACCTTGATGGGCCTGGGCGCATTCCCCGCGTCCGACCCGCAGTTCGTCGGCATGCTGGGCATGCACGGCACGGTCGAGGCCAACCTCGCCATGCATAACGCGGACCTGGTGGTCTGCATCGGCGCCCGCTTCGACGACCGCATTACCGGCAAGCTGTCGGAGTTCTGCCCGCATGCGCGCAAGATCCACATCGACATCGATCCGGCTTCCATCAACAAGGTGGTGCGCGTGGACGTGGCGCTGGTGGGCGATTGCCTGCCGCTGGTGCGCGCCCTGCGCGCCGAACTCGGCGACGATCCCATGGACGCAGCGCGGCTGGCGCCCTGGTACAAGCGCATCGACGCCTGGCGCGCCCAGGACTGCCTGGGCTATACCCCGGCCGCCGACGCGATCCTGCCGCAGCACCTGATGTCGCGCCTGAATGCGGCGCTGGCGGACCGCGACGCCATTGTCTCCACCGACGTGGGCCAGCACCAGATGTGGGCCGCGCAGTATCTGCGCTTCGACAGGCCCAACCGCTGGCTGACCTCGGGCGGCGCCGGCACCATGGGCTACGGCGTGCCTGCCGCCATCGGCGCGCAGGTCGCCCATCCGGACAAGACCGTGGTCTGTGTCAGCGGCGACGCGTCGGTGCTGATGAACATCCAGGAACTGTCCACCGCCATGCAGCACCAGACGCCCGTCAAGGTCGTGCTGTGCAATAACGGCTACATGGGCATGGTGCGGCAGTGGCAGGAGCTGATCCACGGCGGGCGCTACAGCCACAGCTACAACGCCTCGCTGCCCGACTTTGTGGCGCTGGCGCGCGCCTTCGGCTGGGGCGCGGCCCGCGTGGACGATCCGGCAAAGCTGGATGCCGCGCTGGCCGAGTGCCTGGCGCACGACGGCCCCTACTTCCTGGACGTGGCCGTGACGGCGCAGGAGAACTGCTTCCCGATGATGCCTGCGGGGCACGGGCATCAGAAGATGATGCTGGCCGAAGGCGTCTGGTATCAGGACGAGACGACCTGACCTGACCGCCGCTGGGCTGCCGGCGCAGCCCAGCACCCTGCATCAGAACTGGATCGACAAGCCTCCGTCCACCACCAGCACGTGTCCATTCACGTATGACGCCGCGGGCGACGCCAGGAACACGGCGGCGCCCGCGATTTCCTCCGGTTCGCCCCAACGTCCCATGGGGTTGCGTGTGGCGATGCGCGGTCCCACGTCGGGGTCGGCCACCATGGCGGCATTGGTCTCGGTGGCGAAGGTGCCAGGCGCGATGGCGTTGCTGGTGATGCCGTGACCGCCAAATTCCGCCGCCAGCGCGCGCACCATGCCCGTCAAACCTTGCTTGGCCGCGGGATAGACCGCATCGCCCGAGCGCGCCAGTTCGCCTACCACCGAAGTGATCGCGATCATGCGGCCGCTGCCCTGGCGCACCATGCGTTCGGCGGCGAACTTGGCCAGCAGCATGCCGGCGACCATGTCGGTGTCGATAAGCTCGCGGATTTCGGCGGGGCTGGTATCGCGCAGCGTCTTGCGATTGCGCGCGCCGACGTTGTTCACCAGGATGTCCAGGCGGCGGTGGTCGCGGTCTATGTCCTGGAAAGCGCGTTCCATCGCGGCGTCGTCGCTGATGTCGAACGGCAGCGGATGCGCGTCCAGGCCGGCGGCGGTCAATTCAGCCGCCGCGGCCGCGACGGCTTCGGCGTTGCGGCCGTTGATCAGCACGCGTGCGCCACAGCCGGCCAGCGCGCGTGCGATACAGAAGCCCAGCCCGCGGGCCGAGCCGGTCACCAGGGCGACTTGTCCCGTCAGGTCGAAGTTGCGCAGATACGGCAGCGTGTTCATGTCAGTCGTCCAAAGTGCTTGGTCTCAATCAGGGCCGCGCGGATCCGGCTCCGCCGGTCCGCAGCGGCGCTCCCCGGGGGAAGCGCGCAGCGCTGCGGGGGATCTACCTATTCCCGGAACTCCGGCGCCCAATGCAGCAGCCGGCGTTCCAGCCAGGTCACACAATAAACCAGCGCAATGCCGACGATGGACAGCAGCGTCACCGCCGCGAACATGTCGGTGGCGTTCAGCGTCGCCAGCGCGGTGATCATCAGATAGCCCATGCCCGTCGTGGACCCCACGAACTCCGCCAGCACCACGCCGATCAGCGCGAAGCTGATGGCATTCGGCAAGGCGGCGAAGGTCCACGCGGCCGCGGTCGGGATGCGCACCCGCCACAGGATCTGGCGCGGCGAACCGCCCAGCGTGCGGCAGAAGTCCACCAGCTCGCGTTCCACGCTGCGTCCGCCCTTGTAGGTGTTGAAGAACACCAGGAAGAACACCACGAACCAGGACGTCACCACCTTGGAAGCCAGGCCCAGTCCGAAGAACATGGTGATGAGCGGCACGAACGCGATGCGCGGCATCGAGTTGAAGGCCACGATGAAGGGGTTGAACACGTCGGCCAGGAAGCGGCTGCGGCTGAGCGTCATGCCCACCACGAAGCCGCTGCCCACGCCCACCAGCAGTCCCACCATGGTGGCCTGCAAGGTCAGCCACAGGTGCGGCCAGACCGAACGCGGGCCGGGCTGCAGCCATTCCCACAGGCGCACGGCCACGCGCGAGGGTTGGCTGATGAAGAAGGGATCGAACAGCGTGTTCTGGGCGAACCAGGGGATGCGCGTGAGTATTTCCCAGGAACCCAGGATGATGGCAAGGATCAGCACCTGCCACATGGTGATGCGCAGCCGGCGCGCGATGCTGGCGCGGCGGTCCAGCCGCAGCTGGTCCTGCAGGGAATCGGCGGAGTAAGAGGTGGTCATGACGCGTAGGGATTCAGGCGGCGGCGCGGAACTGCTGTCCCAGCACGCTCCAGAGGCTTTGCACGTGGGTCACGAACTGCGGCGTTTCGCGCAGCGTGAACACATCGCGCGGATGCGGGATCTCGATGCGCTCGTCCAGCAGCACGCGGCTGGGCGGCCCGGACAGCACCACCACACGGTCCGACAGCAGGATGGCCTCGTCCAGGTCGTGCGTGACCATGACGATGGTCTGGCCCAGCTTGCGCCAGATCTCGATCAGCTCGCGGTGCAGGTGGGTCTTGGTGTGCGTGTCCAGCGCGCCGAAGGGCTCGTCCAGGAGCAGGATGCGCGGCTCGACCGCCAGGCTCATCAAGAGCGCCACGCGCCGCCGCATGCCGCCCGATAGCTGGTGCGGAAAGGCGTCGGCGAACTGGCTCAAGTGGCCCATTTCCAGCAGCTCGGCCACGCGGCGCTCGATCTTGTCGGCGGCCACGCCCTGGAACTTCAGGCCCAGCGCCACGTTCTTCCTCACGTTGAACCAGGGCAGCAGCGTGTCCTTCTGGAAGATGTAGCCCAGGGCTGGCGGCACCTGCCCGTCCACGACGCGGCCGTCCACGCGGATCGTGCCGGTGGTCGGGCGCAGAAACCCCGCGATCATGTTCAGCAGCGTGCTCTTGCCGCAGCCGGACGGCCCGACGATGGAGACGAACTCGCCTTCCGGGATCGTCAGGCTGACCTCGCCCACTGCGTGCGTGGTCGCCTGGCGGGTCTGGTAGGCCTTGCCTACCTTGTCCAGCGTGATCATCAGAGGCCCCGCGCGCGGCGCACGAAGCTCATGTTCACGCAACGGTCGTAGGGCACGGTCTTGATCTCGTCATTGGAGAACTGGCGGCCGTCGCCCATGATGGCCGTCATGCGGTCATAGGCGTCCTGGGTGATGATGTTGTCCTTCAGGAACACCGTTTCCTTGTAGACGCCCAGCGTCTTCTCGATGGCGGCGCGCGGGAAGGCGTTCAGGTAATCGTCGTAGATCGCGTCGGTGACGGCCGCGGCGCTGTTGGCGCTGATGAAGTCCTGCGCGCGGACCAGCGCCGTGACGAAGGCCTGCACCACTTCGGGGCGCTTCTGGATGGTGTCCTGCAAGGTCAGGGCCGCGATGCCGGGCACGTCGCCGCCCATGAATTCGTTCCACGAGCTTTCAGTCGTGGCGTCGAAGATGGGCACGCCCCAGCCTTCCTGCTGCGCCTGTTCCATCATGGACATGGTGGCCATGCTGGCCGACACGGAGCCGGTCTTGAGCGCGCCCAGCATGGTGGCCAGGTCGCCCAGCGGGCGGATGTCCACCTTGTCGGCCACGCCGGCCTTCTGCATCAGGTACAGCGCCATCAGCCAGGTGCTGGACTGCGGCTGGGTCGCGCCCACGCGCTTGCCGGCCAGGTCCTTTAACGATTTGATCTTGCCGCTTTCGAAGTCTTCACGGCGCACGATGACGTTGGCGTAGGTGAGCTTGCGGTCAAAGCCGAACACCAGCGTGGCGGGCTTGCCGGCCAGCGTCAGCGCGGGGGCGGCCGTGGCGGCGGTGGCGCCGAACGCGATCTGGCCCGCGGCCAGCAGCTGGTTGGTGCGCGGACCGCTCTGCGAGTTCAGGTATTCGACTTCCAGCCCGCCCTCGCCGAAGTAGCCTTTCTTCAGCGCGACATAACCCGCGGCAAAGAACGGGTCGATGCTGCCCTGGCCGTAGACGACGCGGCCCAGCTTGGGCTGCGCGAATGCGACGCGGCCATTGACCAGGCTGATGCCGGCCAGCGCGCCAGCGGCGGCCAGCACGCGGCGGCGGGTGGTGAAGTCGGGGCTGTTGCTCATGTCGTCCTCGGTATAGGTCTGGTTGCAGCGGTTTGGCGTAGACAATACCCCAGCCACTGGCGTCCAACAATGGAAAACGCCCGGTTGCCCGGGCGTTGTGCGCGATGGTCGGGAGGCGGCGCGCCAGGCGCCGCGCCCGTTTTACGCGGCGGCTTTTTTCGGCGCGGCCTTCTTCACCGCCTTCTTGACCGCCGTTTTCGTGGCCGTCTTGGTTGCGGTCTTCTTCACCGCAGCCTTCTTGGCCGGCGCCTTTTTCGCGGCAGTCTTGGTCGCGGTCTTGGCAGCCGTCTTGGCCGGCGCGCGGCCCGGCTTTTCAGGACGCGGCTCGAACTCGAAGCCGATCTTGCCGTCCGGCTGGCGGACGAGGAAGGCCTTGAACTTGCGATTGGTGCGGCTGGAGACGAAGCCGTCGAGCAGGTCGGTGCGGCCGTTGATCAGCAGCTTTTCCATTTGTTCGCGCGAGATCTCCTGCTGCAGGATGACCTTGCCCGAACGGAAATCGCAGCTCTTTTCGGGGCCGACGGATTTCTCGCAGACGTAGCTCATGCCATGCTCAAAGACGCGCGACTGGCACTTGGGGCAGGAGCCCACCGGCGTATGGCCGGAGAAGTCCACGGCCTCGCTGTCGTCCTCGTCGTTCTGGCCGAAGTCGAATTCCAGTTTGTACTCGTCGCTGATGCGCAGGATGGCGGCGAACGGACGGCCCATCTTGCTGATGAAGCCTTGCAGCGGACCGATCTCGCGCTTGGCCAGCAGCTCTTCCACTTCGGGCAGCTCGAAGGTGCGGCCGCCCGGGTGCTTGCCGATGGAGAAGTCGCAGGCGGTGCAGGCAAAGCGGCGATAGTTTTCCTTCACCACGGCGCCGCACTTGGGGCACGGCGTCTGCAGCGTGGCGTAATCGCCCGGCACCGTGTCGCGCTCGTATTCCTTGGCGCGCTTGACGATGACCTGGGTCATCTGCGCGATCTCGCGCATGAAGGCCTCGCGGCCCAGCCCGCCCTGCTCGATCTGCTTGAGCTTGTGTTCCCATTCGCCGGTGAGTTCCGGCGAAGTCAGTTCGGTCACGTCCAGGCCGGACAAGAGCGTCATCAGCTGACGCGCCTTGGCGGTGGGCACCAGGTCGCGGCCTTCGCGGCGCAGGTAGCTTTCGTTGAGCAGGCCTTCGATGATGGCGGCGCGCGTGGCCGGCGTGCCCAGGCCGCGCTCGGACATGGCCTCGCGCAGTTCCTCGTCGTCCACCAGCTTGCCCGCGCCTTCCATGGCCGACAGCAGCGTGCCTTCGTTAAAGCGCGCCGGCGGCTTGGTGGTCAGGCCGACGGCTTCCACGTCCTCGGTGCGCACGGTCTCGCCGTCCGCCACAGGCACCAGGTTGGCGTCTTCGCCTTGGGCTTCCTTGCCGTAGACGGCCAGCCATCCCGGGCTGACCAGCACCTTGCCGTCGGTGCGGAAGCGGTGCCCCTGCACTTCGGTCATGCGGGTGGTGACGCGGTATTCCGCGGCGGGGAAGAACACGGCCAGGAAGCGCTTGAGCACCAGGTCGTACAGCTTGGCCTCGGCTTCGCTCAGATCGTGCGGGATCTGCAGCGTGGGGATGATGGCAAAGTGGTCCGACACCTTCTTGTTGTCGAAGATGCGGCGGTTGGGCTTGACCCAGTTTTCGCTGACCACCGTGCCGGCGTGGCGGGCCAGGCCGCCCACCGCATTGGAGCCGCCCTGCGCCAATGCGCGCATGGTCTCCTTGACGGTGTTGATGTAGTCCTCGGGCAGGTAGCGCGAATCGGTACGCGGGTAGGTCAGCGCCTTGTGCCGTTCGTACAGGGTCTGCGCCAGCGCCAGCGTGGTCTTGGCCGAAAAGCCGAAACGGCCGTTGGCCTCGCGCTGCAGCGAAGTCAGGTCGTAGAGGGCCGGCGACATCTGGGTCGACGGCTTGGATTCTTCCGTGACGCTGCCGGGCTGTTCGCGGCAGGCAGCCACCACGCTCTGGGCGGCAGCCTGCGACCACAGGCGCGATTCGCGCTTTTCGGGGTCGCGGTCGTCTTTCTTGAATTCCGGGTCGATCCAGCGGCCTTCGTACAGGCCGGCGGCCGCCACGAAGGTGGCGCGCACTTCCCAGTAGTCGCGCGGCACGAAGCGGCGGATGCGCTCCTCGCGCTCGGCCACGATGGCCAGCGTGGGCGTCTGCACCCGGCCGACCGGGGTCTTGAAGAAGCCGCCGTCCTTGCTGTTGAAGGCGGTCATTGCGCGGGTGCCGTTGATGCCCACCAGCCAGTCGGCTTCGGCGCGCGAGCGGGCGGCCGCTTCGAGCGGCTTGAGCTGGACGTCGTCGCGCAGGTTGGCGAAGGCTTCGCGGATGGCAGCCTGGGTCATCGACTGCAGCCAGAGGCGCTGGATCGGCTTCTTCACGCCCGCGTACTGAATGATGTAGCGGAAGATCAGTTCGCCTTCGCGCCCGGCGTCACAGGCGTTGATGATGGCGTCGACGTCCTTGCGCTTGGCCAGGCGGACCAGCAGCTTGAGCCGTTCGGCCGATTTCTTGTCGGTGGGCCCCAGTTCGAACTCGGGCGGAATCACGGGCAGGTGCGTGAAGCTCCATTTTCCCTTGACCGGATCGTTGGGCGCGACCAAGCTCAGCAAGTGGCCTATGCTGGACGCGAGGACGTAACGTTCGCTTTCAAAATAGTCGCCCTCGCGCGCAAAGCCTCCCAAGGCGCGTGATATATCGAGGGCTACCGAGGGCTTCTCGGCAATAATCAGCGTTTTATTCATGTGTATCCAGTGGCGGCAGTCCCGCCGTAGTAGCGCGGATAATAAGATCGGAGATTCGCCAGATGCAAGTCGGCACTGAAAGACAAGCGGGATCCGAACTACACGCCTGGCGTCAATTTCTGGCGCGCAGCACCCTCTGGCTAGGTGTTTTGCTGCTGGGCAGCGCGGCGGTTTGCTGGGTCGCGGCCAACTGGCAGGACATGACCAAAATCCAGCGTTTCGCCGGTATCCAGGGCCTCCTGGCGGTTTGCGCGCTGGCCGCTGCCTGGACCGGACTGCGCCTGCGGGCGAGTCCTGGCGTGCGCCGCACCATACCAGGCGCCCTGCTCGCCCTGGCCGGCATCCTCCTGGGCGCGCTGCTCGCATTACTAGGCCAAACTTACCAGACTGGCGCTGATACCTGGGAACTGTTCGCCTGGTGGGCGCTGCTGCTGCTGCCCTGGGCGCTGGCCGCCGGCAGCCAGGCCGTCTGGCTGCTATGGGCGCTGGTGTTGAACGTGGCGGTGGCCTTGTGGCTGGGCGAGCGGGTGTTCTCCTGGGTGCTGATATTCGGCGGCCCGGGCGTGCCCGGCCTGATGATGGCCGGCCTGAACCTGGTGCTGCTGCTGGGCTGGGAGCTGGCTGCCCGCCGCTGGCGCGCCAGCACCCTGGTCGGTCCGCGGGTCCTGGCCGCCCTGGCAATCAGCGTGCTGGTGCTGACCCAGATGCTTGGCGACTTCCTGGGCCGCGGCCTGGGCCTCTATAACGGCATCGCCTGGGTCGCGGTGACCCTGGGCCTGGGCTTCTATTATCAGAAGGGCCGGCGCGACCTGATCATCCTGGCCATGCTGGCCGCCGGCGTCATCTGCGTGTCGCTGCGGGTGGCGGGCGAATGGCTGCTGCGCCTGGAGCCCGGCGTCTGGGCGGCCCTGCCGCTGGCGGCGCTGCTCATGGCCGAGGCCGTCTTGGCCGCGCGCTGGCTGCGCCGGCTTGCCGGCGACCCGCAGACGGCGGAGGCCGCGGCCGCCGATTCCGAACCGGCAGCGGCTTCGGCCGGCAACTCGGTGGACCCGGCCGACGCCAGCGCGCCGGTCGCGCAGCTGGCGCCCGCTCCGGTGCCGCAGGCGGATCCGCCCTGGTACGTGCAGTGCCTGCTTGGCCTGAGCGCCTGGCTGTCGACTGTGCTGCTGCTGGTGTTCATCGCGTTCTCGGGCTTTATTACCTCTGAAAGCGGCGCGCTGGTGGCCGGGCTGGTGCTTTGCGCGGCCGGTGTGGCGGTGCTGCGCAGCGATGCTGGCCCGTTCTGGCGCCAGTGCGGCACGGCCATGGCCTTCGCAGGGCAAATCCTGATCATCTTCGGGCTATCCAGCTCGACCTCGTTCGCCAGCGCCTGCGTGTTCGTGCTGCTGATGGCGGCTACGGTCTATGCCGTCGGACCCGACGTCATCCTGCGCTTCCTGAGCGGCTTGCTGATTGCCGCGGCGGGGGCGGGCTTGATCTGGCGCGGCCTGTCGCCCGACCTGAGCGGCGAAGACCTGCTGGACGCATGGCTGGGCTTCGACGCCATGCGCGCGACCTTTGTGTGGCTGCCCATTGCCGTGACCGGCGCCTGGGCCACCGCCGTCATCTTCAGCCTGAGCCACCGCCTGGGCGGCAAGCGCGCCCATGCGCTGCAACCGCTGGCCTGGGCCTTCCTGCTGTCGGTGCAAGGGATGGTATGGCTGGCCGGGGGCATCTCCGCCCAGCAACTGCCCGCCATGTGGCAGCTGAATCCGCACACGGCCGTGCTGGTCATTGCGGGCGCGCTGTTGCCCGTCGCGGCCGCCTTCGCGGTGCTCTGGCCCCGCCGCCATGTACTGACTGCGGGCGTCACCTGGGGTGTCCCGATAGCTCTGCTGATCCTGTCCCTGTTCTGGCTGCCCAGTCCAGGCGTGGGTTTCGCGCTGGCCTGGCTGCTGCTGGGCTTCGGCTTGAACCAGTTCCGCTTGGTCGTGTTCGCGGTGATCAGCCTGCTGGCTTATCTGGGTGTCTATTACTACCAATTGGACGTGCCGCTGCTGCAAAAGGCCTTGTGGCTGGGCGGCGCCGCGGTGCTGCTGTTCGTGTTGCGCGCCCTGGTGTGGCTGGTGCCGCGCCTGATGCGCACCATCGCGCCCAGCCGACGCGGGGCCCTGCCGCCGGTGTCGGCGCCCTTGCGCTGGCGCACGCTGGCCATCCTGGGCGGCCTGGTGCTGGTGCTGGCGGTCGCCAACGGCGGCATCTGGCAGCGTGAAAAACTGCTGGCGTCGGGCAAGGTGGTCATCCTGGAACTGGCTCCGGTGGATCCCCGTTCGCTGATGCAAGGCGACTACATGGCGCTGAACTTCGCGGCCAGCCGGGAAGTCACGCGCCTGCGGCTGGGCGGCGAGCGTCCCGAAGCCGAGGACTCCGTCATGGGTTACGAGCCGGACGGCTATGTCATGCTGCAGACGGACGCTCGCGGCGTCGGGCAGCCGCTACGCATCCAGCCCGATACGCACCCGCATACCGATGCCGAAGTGCCGCTGCGTTACCGCATCCGCGACAACAGCGTGCGCATCGTGACCAACGCCTATTTCTTCCCGGAAGGCCAGGCCGAGCGCTATCAGGTCGCCAAGTACGGCGAGTTGCGCGTGGCGGAAAACGGCGAGGCCCTGCTCGTCCGGATGCTGGACCAGGACCTCAAGCCGCTGTAGCGGCGGGCAGCGGGAAGCGCCGCGCCCACCGCGCGGTGGCTTCCCGCAGGAAATGACCGCGGTCCGCGGCATCGATGGGGTCGAAGCCCAAGGCGCGCCAGGCGGCCATCAGCGCCGCCAGGGGCGCGCCGGTGTCGATGGGCGGGGCGCCGTTCTGCTTGGACAGTTTCAGGCCGCTGGAAGCGTCCAGGATCAGCGGCACGTGCAGGTAGCGCACCGGCGGCAGGCCCAGCAGCCGGCCCAGCACGCGCTGGCGCGCGGTGGAACTGAGCAGGTCCGCGCCGCGCACCACGTCGGTCACGCCTTGCGCGGCGTCGTCCACCACTACAGCGAGTTGGTACGCCCACAGGCCGTCAGCCCGCCTTAGCGCGATGTCGCCCACCGCCTGCGCCACGTCCTGTTCCTGCGGCCCCAGCCAGCGGTCGACGAAATGTTCCACGCCATCCGGCATGATCACGCGCCAGGCGCGGGCCTCGCGGCCTGGTGGCAAGCCGTGGCGGCAGGTGCCGGGATACGGCCGTTCGCCGTCGGCCCCGGGCGCGGTCTGGCCGCGCAGCGCCGAATCCGCGATTTCGCGCCGGGTGCAGCCGCAGCCGTAGATCAGGCCGCGCGCGGCCAGCGAGTCGAAGGCGGCCTGGTAGGCGTCATTACGGCGCGACTGCCACATGATGTCGCCGTCCCAGTCCAGGCCCAGCGCCTTTAGCTGGCCCATGATGACCTCGGCCGCGCCCGGCACCGTGCGCGGCGTGTCCACGTCTTCGATGCGCAGCAGCCAGCGTCCGCCATGGGCGCGCGCGTCCAGCCAGCTGGCTAGCGCGGCAACCAGCGAGCCCGCATGCAGCGGGCCGCTGGGACTGGGGGCGAAGCGGCCGACGTAATTCACGATGGGACGCCCGCGCGGCGCGGCGCGCGGGTAAGGAGTAACGGCATCAAGCGACGCGGATACCGTTCAATGCAGCAAGCGCGTGCCGTCCTCGTCCAGCAGCTCTTCCAGGACCAGATTGTCGATCTCGGCTTCCTGGCTCCAGAGAACCATGAGGGCGATGATCTTGATCTTGGACAGCGGCACGGGCGTTTCCGGCGACGCCAGACCCCGGTCGATGACGATCTCGCGCAAGGGCGCGGGCAGCACGCCGGCCGATTCCAGGAAGGCGATGAAGCCGATGGATTCGGTGCCGAGCTGCTGGTATTCGTTGTCGGTGTAGATCCGGGTGCCGGTGGCGGGGGCCTGGGCGAGATCGACGCAGCGTTCGGTGGTTTCGGCCAGGCCGTAGAGCCAGCCGAGGGCGTCGTCGATGTCTTCGTGCTCGAAACCGGCGGCGGCAAGCCGCTTTGCGAGCACGTCGGCCGCAGGACAGGCTTGCGGCGTGTAGTAATTCTCGTACAGATAAACCAGGATATCGAACATATGGCGCAGTTTTGTGCCTGTTTGCACAGTCGGCCCGCATATCGGCAGACCAGCAAACATGAATTTTACTTTACGCTGATTTATAGGGGTGGGCAACCGGCCGGAGGGTGGAATGTTGTATGGAGTCACCCTGCGCTAATGTGCACACATTTTCACCTTAAAAGCTGCCAATATTCATGATTCGGAGCAAAAAGGGGCGGACCCTGCAGATCCGCCCCTTTTTGTATCCGGGCCGCTGGTCAGGCGGCCTTGGGGGCGCTTTCCAGCTTCAGCTGCGCCAGCTGGCGCATGAATACCGGGATGCAGATCGCCAGCCCGATCAGGCCGCTGGTCAGGCCCGGCAGGATGGTCAGCAAGGCGCCGATGGTGCACAGCCAGCGCTCCCAACTCTTCATGCCCACCAGCATGAACCGCGAGAACGCCGCCGACAGCAGCACCAGGCCGACCATGCAGCCGAACAGCGTCACGAAGAAGTCGTACCAGGTGAAACCCTGCACCGAAATCAGCAGGGACGGCGAGAACACGAAGACAAACGGCACGATCAGCTTGGTGATGCCCAGCCTGAAGGCCGTGTTGCCGGTCTTGAATGGATCGCTGCCCGCCATCCCGGCCGCCGCATACGCCGCCAGCGCCACGGGCGGCGTAATGTCCGCCAGGATGCCGAAATAGAAGACGAAGAAGTGCGCCGCGATCGGCTGCACGCCCAGCTGCACCAGCGTCGGGGCGGCCACCGCCACCATGATCAGGTAGTTCGCCGTGGTGGGCACGCCGCAGCCCATCAGGATGCAGACGATGCCGGTCATGATGAGCGCCGCGATCAGCGTCAGCGTCTGCATGTTGGCCAGCGCGTCCGGAATGATCATGGCCGCGCCGCCGGCGAGCGCCTGAGAGGCCGAGATCACGATGTACGAGATCTTGAAGCCCACGCCGGTCAGCGTCACCACCCCGATCACGATGCCCACGGTGCCCGCGGCCGCGCCCACTGCCAGCGCGTACTTGGCGCCGGTCTCGAAGGCTTCATACAGGTCGCGCAGGCGCAGCCGCTGGAACGGATTCAGCAGGCCCACCACGATGCAGCCC
Source organism: Achromobacter xylosoxidans (assembly GCF_014490035.1). Lineage (NCBI taxonomy): Bacteria > Pseudomonadati > Pseudomonadota > Betaproteobacteria > Burkholderiales > Alcaligenaceae > Achromobacter > Achromobacter xylosoxidans. The sequence continues at coordinate 56,774 of NZ_CP061008.1, forward strand.
GTAATGCCGGCGAACGCCGCCAGGTAGGGCGTGCGGCCGCTGGCCAGCACGCCGATCAGCAGGACCAGCGGGATCAGCGTCGGCCAGCGCATCTTGAACGACTGCTTGAGCTTGGGCATTTCTTCTTCGGTCAGGCCGCGCAGCCCTTCGCGCTTGGCCTCGAAGTGCACCTGCATGAACATGCCGAAGAAGTACAGGAAGGCCGGGAAGATGCCCGCGATGGCGATCTGCTGGTACGGAATGCCCAGGAATTCGATCATCAGGAAGGCGGCCGCGCCCATGATGGGCGGCGTGATCTGCCCGCCCGTGCTGCTGGCCGCTTCCACGCCCGCGGCGAAGTGCCGCGGATAGCCGATGCGGATCATCGCCGGAATGGTCAGCGAGCCGACCGTGACCGCGTTGGCCACCGACGACCCCGACAGCATGCCGAACATGGCCGAACCGAACACCGACACCTTGGCCGGCCCGCCGGCATAGCGTCCGGCGACCGTCGAGGCCACGTCCAGGAACAGCTGGCCCAGGCCGATGCGGGTGGCCAGCACGCCGAACAGCACGAAGTGGAAGACGTAGGTCGCGACCACGCCGACCGCCACCCCGTACACGCCCTGGCTGGTCAGGTACATGTGGTTGACGACCTGCGACCACGTGTTGCCGGCATGCTTGAGCAGGCCCGGGAAATACGGCCCGAACATGGCATACGCCATGAACACGATGGCGATGATGGGCAGCGGCCAGCCCATGGCGCGGCGCGTGGCTTCCAACAGGCCGATCAGCAGGATGGACCCCATCAGCACGTCCATCGGCATGGGATTGCCCACGCGGAACGCCAGGTCCTCGAAGATGTAGGGGATGTACAGCACCGACAGCGCCAGCGCGATGGCGATGATCCAGTCGTACAGCGGAATGCCGCCGGGCGAGTACCAGGTGGACTTGGGCTGGCGCTGGTAGTGCGACTTGGAAAAGCCGAACACCAGGAAGATCAGGCTCAGTACAAAGGCCAGATGTACGCCGCGGTGCGTGGCTTCGCGCAACAGGCCGAAGCCGGCCGTGTAGTAGTGAAAGAGGGACAAGGTGACGAGCAGGCCCGACACGATCCAGGTGGCCGTCTTGTCCAGCGGCCGGAAGCGGATTTCCGAGTCGTACTTTTCCGCCAGCTGCTGGGTTTTCTCGTGGTCAATTTCCATCGCGGTGAGTCTCTGGTGATGCAGCAAGCAGGGCCGCTCGTGGCGGCCCTGCTCAAACACGGCGGGTCAGACTGCGCCGTGATCTATCCGTGAAAGAAGTCCCGGCTCGCTTACTTGAGCAGGCCGACTTCCTTGTAGAACTTCTCCGCGCCCGGGTGGAACGGGATGCCCGCGCCCTTGACGGCGTTTTCCTTGGTGATCAGCTTGCCCTTGGCGTGGCCGGCATCCAGCGTCTTGCGCGTGGCGTCGCTGTACAGCGCCTTGGTCACGTCGTACACCACCTGGTCGGGGATCTTGGCCGAGGTGACCATCTGTGCGTTGACCGAAATGGTCTTCACTTCCGGCAAGTTCTGGTACGTGTTGGCGGCGATCACGTCAGGCGTGAAGAATTCCTGCTTGCCGCGCAGCGCGTCGATTTCCGGGCCGACCAGCGACACCAGTTCGATATTGCCGGTGGAGGCCAGTTCGGCGATCGCGCCGGCGGGGGCGCCGCCCACGAAGAAGAACGCGTCCAGGCCGCCGTCCTTGAGCTTGTCACCAGCCTGGTTGGGCTTGAGGTATTCGGCCTTGATGTCCTTGTCGGTCAGGCCGTAGGCGCCCAGGATCAGGCGCACATCCACCAGCGTGCCGGAGCCCGGCTCGTCCATGGACACGCGCTTGCCCTTCAGGTCGGCCACGCCCTTGATGCCCGAGCCCTTGCGCGTCACCAGGTGGATGCTTTCCGGGTACAGCGTGGCGATCAGGCGCAGGTCTTGGGCCTTGGGCTTGCCTTCGAAGGTGCCGGTGCCGCTATAGGCCCAGAAGGCCACGTCGGATTGCGTGAAGCCCGCTTCGAACGAGCCGCCCATGACGCCGTTGATGTTGGCGACCGAGCCGTTGGAGGCCACCGCGGTGGCGATGAGCTTGCCCGGTTGCGACACGGCGTTGCCGATGATGCCGCCCACGGGGTAGTAGGTGCCGGCGGTGCCGCCGGTGCCGATGCGGAAGAACTGTTGGGCCTGCGCCGAACCGGCGGCGCCGACGGCGGCTGCCGCGATGGTCAGGGCGGTGATCCAGGTCTTGAGTTTCATGCGAGCTTCTCCGAATTCTTGCTGACGGGTATCAGTAATGTGATTTCTGCCGATGGGCGAATTCCCCCGGCAAAAATCTGCCTCCCCTCGGGGGCTTTCTTTATGATGAAATTCTGTCATGCCCACCCCCTGTAGCCAATGATTACAGGGCTATGGTTTTCCAGGGGGTCGCATCGCCCAAGGTTATGGGTGGTCCCGCTTTGGTTATGGTGTGCGGTTACATCCCTGCAGTGCTGATAACGGAGTTTCCAAGATGTCCCAGGAAGTCATACGCGGCATTGCGCTGCCCCCCGCCGCCCAACCGGGCGATCCCCTAGCCCGCGTCGACACGCCCAGCCTGGCGCTGGACCTGACCGCCTTCGAAGCCAACCTGCGCGCCATGCAGGCCTGGGCCGATCGCCACGAAGTGGCGTTGCGGCCGCATGCCAAGGCCCACAAGTGCCCGCAGATTGCATTGCGGCAGGTGGCATTGGGGGCGCGCGGCATCTGCTGCCAGAAGGTGAGCGAAGCCCTGCCCTTCGTGGCCGCCGGCATCCGCGACATCCACATCAGCAACGAAGTCGTCGGCGCGGCCAAGATGACGCTGTTGGGCCAGTTGGCGCGCGCCGCCAAGATCAGCGTCTGCGTGGACAACGCCCAGAACCTGGCGCAGTTGTCGGCCGCCATGGTGCAGGCTGGCGCCGAGATCGACGTGCTGGTGGAAGTGGACGTGGGCCAGGGCCGCTGCGGCGTGTCCGACGACGCCACCGTCCTGGCGCTGGCGCAGCAGGCGCGCGCGCTGCCCGGTTTGAACTTCGCGGGCCTGCAGGCCTATCACGGGTCGGTGCAGCACTACCGCACGCGCGAAGAACGCGCCACCGTCTCCCGGCAGGCCGCGCGCATCGCAGCTTCCTACGCGCAGCTACTGCGTGAAAGCGGCATCGCCTGCGACACCATCACCGGCGGCGGCACCGGCAGCGTGGAGTTCGACGCGGCCAGCGGCGTCTACACCGAATTGCAGGCCGGATCCTATGCCTTCATGGATGGCGACTACGGCGCCAACGAATGGGGCGGCCCGCTCAATTTCAAGAACAGCCTGTTCCTGTTATCCACCGTGATGAGCGCGCCCACGCCCGACCGCGTAGTGCTGGACGCCGGCCTCAAATCGGCCTCCGCCGAGTGCGGCCCGCCCGCGGTTTACGGCGAGTCCGGCCTGACCTGCACCGCCATCAACGACGAGCACAGCGTGGTGCGTGTGGAACCCGGCGCTACGGCGCCCGCGTTGGGCAGCGTGCTGCGCCTGGTGCCTGCGCACGTGGACCCGACCTTTAACCTGCACGACGGACTGGTCGTGTTCAAAGACGGCGTGGTGCAGGACATCTGGGAGATTTCGGCGCGCGGCTTCTCGCGCTGAATTGCGGCGCCCAAACGCAAAAAGGCTGGCGCGCGGTTAGCGCGCCGGCCGATAAAGCAGGCTACCGGTTCAGGACTTACTGGGCTTTCTGCTGGATCTTCTCCCCGCCACGTTCGATGTCCTTGCCGGCGCCTTCCATCGTGTTGCAACCGGCCGTGATGGCGGTGATTGCCAGCAGCAGCGCAAGCCAGATTCGATGCGTCATTTTTTTCTCCTTTCGGCGTTCATGGGCGTAGCGGGCCATGCCGACAGGCAGCCGCGCTACTTCTTGTTCAGCAAGTCCCGTGCCTGATCCTTGGCCTCGCCGACGTTGCGCTGCACCTTGCCCACGGTTTTTTCCGCCTTCCCTTCAAGCTCGGTCTCGCGGTTGCCGGTCAGCTTGCCTGCCGTTTCCTTGATCGAGCCTTTGACTTCCTTGGCTGCGCCCTTGATGCGGTCGTTATCCATGTTGTCGCTCCTAATTCCAGGTTGCGTGAAACCGCGCGGGAGAGGCCTTCGAAGCCTGGCTCCGGCTGCGGACGAACCCACTATAGGAAGCGCATGGCGCGCGTGTAAGAAGCGCGCGCATCAGATCGACTGGTACTTTTCTACCGAATCCTGTGGACCTGCTTTGTAGTCTGCTTGCCGGGCTGTTTCTGTGCCTGCTTGCGTGCCGGCTTTTCATATCCCACGATGCCGCGCTGCCGCGCCCAGATGATGGCGGCGCTGCGCCGGTGCACGTCCAGCTTGCTGTACAGCGCCGCCACATGATTGCGCACCGTGTTGCGCGACAGATGCAGGCTGGCCGCGATCTCCGGGTCCGTATGGCCCTGGCACATCAGGCCCAGGATCTCGCGCTCGCGCGGCGTCAGGTCGGCCAATTCGCTCTGCCCCTGCGGCGCGCCCTGGGGCGTGCGGATCTGCGCCAGCTTCTCGATGACGGTGCGGCTGAACCACGAGGTGTCCTGCATCACCGTCTCGATCGCCTCCATCAGCTCGACCTCGTTGCGCTTGCGCTCGGTAATGTCCTGGATCGCCGCCAGCACGCAGGGTTGGTCCTGGATCGACACCGGCGCGGCCGACACCAGGCAGTCCAGCAGTGCGCCGTCGCGCGTGCGCAACGCCATTTCCTGGCTGCGTACGCTGGCGCCCTGCTCCAGCGAGGCCATGGCGCGGTCGTAGGCCTGCGGGTCCGTCCATAGCTGCGCCAGCGCATCCTCGTCGCGCGCCAAGGTCTTGGCGTCGTAGCCGGTGGTTGCGACGAAGGCATCGTTGACCTCCAGCAGTTTGCCTGCCGTGGTGCTCAGCGTCATGGGCACGGGCGCAAGACGGAACGCCGTGGCGAAGCGCTGTTCGCTGTCGCGCAGCGCCGTCTCGGCCTTGCGGCGCGGCTCCAGGTCGTTGAAGGTGAACAGCATGCAGGGCTGCTCCGCGACCTCGATGGGCTGGCCCGCCACGATCACGAGCTTGTCGCTGCCGCCCTGCACCGCGATGATGGTTTCCGTCTGCGGAATGGTCGTTCCTTCCGCCAGCCGGTGCAGCGCATCCTCGCGTTGCGGCGTGTCGCCCAGCACGTCCAGCTGGCGCAGCGTCTTGCCCAGCACTTGTTCGCGCGTGTAGCCCGTCATGGCCAGAAAACCGTCATTGACCTTGATGTGCCGCAGATCCGCCAGCGAGCAGATCACGGCCGGCGCGGGGTTGGCGTTGAAGGTTCGTTCAAAGCGCTCTTCCGCGCTGTATTGCTCGGTCACGTCCAGCAGCACCAGCACCATGCCTTCAGCCGCGCCCTGCGCATCGCGCAGCACCAGGTTGCGCACCTGGTGCATGCGGCTTAAATCCGGATCGCGGCGGCTGGTCACTTCCACCACCACGTCCTTGAAGGCCTCGCCCGCCAGCGCGCGGTCCAGCGGATACTGCGCCGCGCGCAAGGCGCGACGGTTGCGGTAACGCAGCGCAAATGCCTTGCGGTAGCCGACGGCAGTGCCGCCCAGCGCGGCAAGATCCGTCACGCCGTGCATGGCCAGCGCCGTGTCGTTGGCCCAGACGATACGGCGGTCCTGGTCCAGCAGGATGATGCCCTCGATCAGGCCGTCGATGATTTCCAGCAGATGGCGGCGTTCCGTGGTGAACGCCGTGGCAGTCTTCTTCATTCTGGCTCCTGGTTGAGCAAGAGATAAGAAGAAAGTACTAGATAAAGTCGTCCCGCGTGATCTGGGCGAACGCGAACATGGCTTCTATCGTGGGCTTGCACGATACGCGTGCCGCTGCGCGTGAGCGCTACACGTGAATCTTCAGGAGACATCCATGAACACGAACCAGAAGCCCGGCGATCCCGCCTACCAACCCGGCATCGACCCCTCCCAGCGCCCCGGACAGGAACCCGGCGACGCTCCGGAAAAGCAGGCACCCGGCCAGGTGCCGGGCCAGCCCGGCCCGGATGATATTGATCCGGGCCGCATGCCGCCGGAAGTGCCCGGCAATCCGGGGCAACCTGCGGAAGAACCCAGGCAACCGGGCGAGCCCGGACGGCCGGGCCAGCCGGGTGATCCGGCCTAAGCCGTCATCGCTTTACCTCAGCCCATCATGCAAACCGCCCCGTCGGTGCGGGGCGGTTTGCTGGGGGCATGACGTCTTGCGCGTCCGTCAGTCGACCTGCGCGCCCGACTGCTTCACCGCTTCGCCCCATTTCTTCACTTCGCCGGTGATGAAAGTGCCGGTCGCGTCAGGCGTCAGCGGCATCGGCTCCGCACCGCGGTCGCGGAAGAACTTCTGCATGTCCGGCGAATTCAGCACCTGGCCGATCTGCTTGCTCAGATAGCCCGTTACCTCGGCCGGCGTATCGCGCGGCGCCAGCACCGCCGCCCAGCCGATGGCCTCGAAACCCGGATAACCCGATTCCGCCACGGTCGGCACGTCCGGCAGCTGCGGCAGGCGCTTGGCCGTCGTCACCGCCAGCGCCACCGCCTTCTTGCTCTGCACATGCGGCAGGCCGGCAGTCACCGAGTCCACCATCAACGGCACCTGATGCCCCAGGAAATCCGCCTGCGCCGGGCCGCTGCCCTTGTACGGAATGTGGCGGATGTCGATGTTCGCCGCCGCCTTGAACATCTCGGCCGACAAATGCTGCGTGCCGCCGATGCCCGCGCTGGCATAGGCCAGCTCGCCCGGATTGGCGCGCGCCTGCGTCACCAGCTGCTTGAGCGAGGTAATCCCCGAAGCCGGCGTCGCCAGGAACATCAGCGGCACCGAGAACACCCCCGACACCGGCGCGAAGTCCTTGGTCAGGCTGTAATTGATGGTCTTGTACAGCGTCTGGTTCACCGCCGCGGCAGAGCCCGCGATCACCAGCGTATAGCCGTCCGGCGTCGCGCGCGCCGCCTGCTCCATCCCGATGTTGCTGCCCGCGCCCGCGCGGTTCTCCACCACGATGGGTTGCTTGACGGCCGCGCCCAGCTTTTCGGCCAGCGCGCGCGCAAAGATATCGGTCGCCTGCCCGGGCGGGAACGGCACGATCAGGCGGATGGGGCGCTCGGGATAATCGGCATGCGCGGTCGCCGCGGCCGTCGCCAGCGCCAGGCCGGCGGCAAGACTGGAAAGAATACGTTTCATGATTGGTCAGTAAAAAGCGACAAAAGGGCTGCGCGCGGGGTCGCGCCTGTTGCATAAAATAGAGCGCCCGCGTTGTCTGCCCTTTTGAGGCGGCCCGGGCGGATCGGCTGGGGGTGCGTCACGATAGCATCCCCCCGTCGGTGCTAAATTCGCCTATTGGCATCGTCCAATTACTTTTAATCCCTGTTCTCTCATTCCGCAGGAACCGCCATGGAATTCAGCCAGTTCAAGACCAACGCCCTCATGGAGATCACCTCCCGCCCGGACCTCGTGTTCGTGCGCGGCCAGGGATCCTGGCTGGAGGATCACGCGGGCAAGCGATACCTGGACTTCGTCCAGGGCTGGGCCGTCAACACCCTGGGCCACTGCGCCCCGGAAATGCAAAAGGCCCTGCTGGACCAGTCCAAGCTGCTGATGAACCCCTCGCCGGCGTTCTACAACCTGCCCTCCATCGAACTGGCCGAGCGCCTCACCGGCGCCTCGGTCCTCGACCGCGTCTTCTTCGCCAACAGCGGCGGCGAAGCCAACGAAGGCGCCATCAAGCTGGCGCGCAAATGGGGCCAGGTCAATAAGAAGGGCGCCTACAAGATCATCACCATGAACCACGGCTTCCACGGCCGCACGCTGGCCACCATGTCCGCGTCCGGCAAGCCGGGCTGGGACAAGATGTTCGCCCCGCAGGTCGAAGGCTTCCCCAAGGCCGAAATCAACGACCTGGAATCCGTGCGCAAGCTGATCGACGACCAGACCGTCGCCATCATGCTCGAACCCGTGCAAGGCGAAGCTGGCGTCATCCCCGCCACCAAGGAATTCATGCAAGGCCTGCGCAAGCTGGCCGACGAGCACAAGCTGCTGTTCATCGTTGATGAAGTGCAGACGGGGATGGGGCGTACTGGCACCATGTTTGCGTACCAGCAATCGGACGTTGTGCCGGACATCATGACGCTGGCCAAGGGTATTGGCGGCGGCGTGCCGCTGGCTGCACTCCTGGCCCGCCAGGAAGTGTGCGTGTTCTCGCACGGCGACCAGGGCGGTACGTACAACGGCAATCCGTTGATGGCTGCTGTTGGTGTTGCTGTGTTTGACGCGCTGGCTGCGCCGGGCTTCATGGAATCCGTCAATGCGCGTGCCAAGCAGCTGTCCGAAGGCCTGCTGGCTCTGTCGGCCAAGTGGGGCATGAAGGGTGAGCGCGGCATGGGCCTGCTGCGCGCACTGGTCATGGACCGCGACGACGGCCCCGCCATCGTCGAAGCCGCGCGTAACCTGGCGCCCAATGGCCTGCTGCTGAATGCGCCGCGTGGGAATCTGCTGCGGTTCATGCCTGCGTTGAATGTGACGGCTGAGGAAATCGATACGATGCTGGCGCAGTTGGATGGGCTGATTGCTCAGGTGCGTAAGGCGTAATTGACGCGATACGTTGAGCAGTGACGATGAGGGCCGCGTTTAGCGGCCCTTTTCTTTGGTATGTCCTGTACGTAATGCATGGACTATCATCAAGCGGCATTCATGTGTGTGCATCGCAGTATCGACCCATTGTTGAACTAGCCATATATTGGAGGTTTCCATGAGCGGTTACTACGAGTTGAAGCGCAGCGGCGATCAGTACATGTTCAATCTGAAAGCCGGGAATCATGAAGTCATTCTTACGAGCGAGCGCTACACCACTAAAGCTAGTGCTCAGGATGGCATCGCGTCTGTCCGCCAGAATTCACCGATCGATGAGCGCTATCAGCGCAAGACGGCTACCAACGGTTCGCCTTATTTCTCGTTGAGTGCGGCGAATGGGCAGTCTATTGGGCGCAGTGAAATGTACTCGAGTGCAGCGGCTCGGGACGCCGGGATTGCGTCTGTGAAGGCCAATGGGCCAAGCACTGTAGTGAAAGACAATACCTGAGTGGTTGGGGTGCAAGCCCTTATTCGCATCCATCGGTGTCGGGACTAGAGAGCCGCAATGTTTGCGGCTCTTGTTCCGCTGGTTTGCATCAATGCGGCCGCCCGGCCTCGACCCATTGTTGCACCAGGTCCATCGACAAGCGATAGCGCGCGCAGTTGTACACATCCAGTAGGCGCAGTTCTTGCGCCAGTATCGGGCGGAATAATTGAATATCGTCTTCGGACAAGCCCAGTGCCGCTGTTGCGGCGTCGGCGGTTTGCTGCTCACGTAGTACCCGGCCAATCGCTTCGTTCAGTTTTTCCCGGAATCGGAATCGCACCGGATCTGGCACGCCCGCAGCGTTCAGTTGCACGGCGTACTTGCGGATCGAGCGCCGATAGGCCCAGGCAAACAGCTCTGTCGCCAGCGTCACGTCGCCGTATTCATAGACCCCCAACATTGCGTAGACGTAGTCCTGTACCTCTACGTCCAGGAAGGACAGCGGCGCGCAGTTGTAAAGCATCAACGGAATGTTGGCCGCCAGGCGGCTGGTGCGCTTGTTGCCGTCTTCGAAAGGCTGAAGATAGGCTAGGTTCACCCACAGAAAGAATGCCGCTTCCACTGGGTTCTTGATAAGCCGCGCTTTCTCCACAATCTGGTCGAACATTTCTTGCAGCAACAAGGGCGCCTGGAGCGGCACGTAAGTCGTGTCCCCGATGTTGACCACGGTCTGGCGGATACGGCCCAGGCCGTCGGTATTGGCCAATAGTTCCTCCAGCAGGATCGCGTGAAGGTTGCCGATCACGGCGGACGTCAGGCCATGTGCGGGCACCGCATCGACCATGAACTCGATGGCCCTCTTATGGTTGAGCAGCATCACTGCATCCAGATCTTCCCCGGCCATGCCGTGCTTGAAGAGTTCCTGCGTGGCCAACAAGGAATACCGGTTGCCTTCCAGTCGAGAGGATGACCAGGACAGGTCGAGCAGCAGCGGCTCCAGTACGCGACGCGCGTAAGTCCCGGCTGGCGACTGACCTGGCATGCGGCCCTCGTCGGCCAAGTCCTGAGCCAGCGAAGGCGGCAACAGGGAGCTCTGGTTTGGCACATAGCTGTCTACGAAGGTGCGTTCGTATCCCACAGTAAGCGCCCGGCGAACACATATTGAGCGCGTGCGTTGTCCTCGATAGTGTCCACCACTTTTAGGTGGACACCATGTCGAAGACAGAATTAGCGCCGGTTCCTAAGCGTCGGTCTTATCCGAAGGCGCTGAAGGCCCAGATCGTGGCCCAGTGCAGCCAGCCAGAAACCTCCATTGCCGGCGTGGCGCTGTCACACGGCGTGAACGCGAACCTGGTGCATAAGTGGATTCGCCAGGCCGAACGGCAGGCCCCTGTAGCGCCGACGTTCGTGCCGGTCGCGTTGCCTGCGGTGCCCTCGTCAGGCCGTCACATCGAGATTCACTTGTCGCGCGGTCCCGCGCAAGCGACGGTGCAATGGCCCGTGAGTGAAGCGGGCGCATGTGTGGCGTGGCTACGCGAGTGGCTGCGGTGATCCGTGTCGATGCGATCTGGCTGGCCACCGAGCCGCTGGACATGCGCGCCGGCACCGAGACGGCACTGGCCCGGGTGGTGGCCGTGTTCGGTTCGGCCCGTCCGCACCACGCCTATTGCTTCGCAAACCGGCGCGCCAACCGCATGAAGGTGCTGGTACATGACGGGATCGGCGTGTGGCTGGCCGCGCGCCGGCTGAACCGCGGCAAGTTCGTGTGGGCCGATGCGCTGCGCGGCCCACACGTCGCGGTCGACAGTGAGCAGTGGCAGGCGCTGGTGCTGGGCCTGCCTTGGCAGCATGTGGGCGCGGCAGGCGCGATCTCGGTGTTGTAGCGCCGGACAATCCGGCAAGACGCCAATATCGCCGCTGCGAACCCTGCGGCATACTGTGGGCCATGAGTACCGCATCCCTGGATCACCTCGACGCACAGCAACTGCGCGCGTTGGCCGAACGCCTGATGGGCGAGGTGGCCGCGCGTGACGCCCAGATAGCGGCGCACGATGCGGTGGTTGCCGAGCGGGATCGCGTACTGCACTTCAAACAGACGCACATCGACCAGCTCATGCAGGAGCTGGCGCTGTACAAGCGCTGGCGTTACGGCAAGCGCAGCGAGCAACTGAACCCTGCGCAGGCAAGCCTTCTGGAAGAAACGATGGATGCCGACATGGCGGCTATCGAAGAGGAAGTCAACGCGCTGCGCGAGGCGATATCCGCCAAGCCTGCGCCGCCGCAAGCGCCGCGCCGCATGCGGTTGCCGCCCGAACTGCCGCGCACCGACATCCATCACGAACCGGCGTCCACGACGTGCCGCTGCGGCTGCGGCTTGAAGCGCATCGGCGAGGACGTCAGCGAGAAGCTGGATTACCTGCCGGGCGTCTTTACGGTCGAACGTCACATCCGCGGCAAATGGGTGTGCGAGCACTGCGAGACGCTCACGCAGGCGCCGGTCCCCGCGCAGGTCATCGACAAGGGCATCCCGACGGCGGGACTTCTGGCGCAGGTGCTGGTGGCCAAGTTCGCCGACCACCTGCCGCTATACCGCCAGGAAGGCATCTTTGCGCGCGCCGGTCTGGCGCTGCCGCGCTCGACGCTGGGCGAGTGGGTCGGCGTATGCGGGCTGCGGTTGCAGCCGCTGGTCGATGCGCTCAAGGCCGAGGTGCTGGGCAAACCCGTGCTGCATGCCGACGAGACGCCAGTGCAGATGCTCAATCCGGGCGCGGGCAAGACGCACCGGGCCTACTTGTGGGCATACACACCGACCTCGTTCGACAGCCTGCGTGCAGTGCTCTACGACTTCGCGCCAAGCCGGGCCGGTGAGCACTGCCGCACGTTCCTGCAAGATTGGCGCGGCAAACTGGTGACCGACGATTATGTGGGCTACAAGGCCGGCTTCGCTGCCGGCATCAAGGAACTTGGCTGCATGGCGCACGCCAGGCGCAAGTTCCATGACCTGCATGCGAGCCACCAGAGCCAGATCGCCGGAGAGGCACTGGATCTGTTCGGCGCGCTCTACGGCGTAGAGCGGGACGTAGCCGACCTGCCTGCCGACGAGCGCAGGCGGATACGTCAGGATCGCGCCAGGCCGATCGCCGAGACCTTGCATCGATGGCTGATCGCGCAGCGCCAGCGCGTGCCCGATGGCTCGGGTACCGCACGCGCCATCGACTACAGCCTCAAGCGCTGGGAGGCGCTCACGCGCTATCTTGATGATGGCGATGCACCGATCGACAACAACTGGGTGGAGAACCAGATCCGGCCCTGGGCGATCGGGCGCTCGAACTGGTTGTTCGCAGGCTCGCTGCGCGGCGGGCAGCGTGCGGCCGCCATTATGAGCCTGATCCAGTCGGCGCGGCTCAATGGGCACGACCCGTACGCCTATCTGAAGGACGTGCTCACGCGCCTGCCCACGCAGAAAAACAGCCAGATCGCTGAGCTGCTGCCGCATCGGTGGCAACCTGCTGCATAAGCAGAACCGTCAAGGGTGTGTTCAGCAGGCGCTTACATCCCACAGGCTCACGCGCCGACAACGGCTGCCGAAGCCGGGCCAGCAGGGCTTGACCACGCTCAGACCAGATCATCCCGACGGTCTCGGACGCCGGCTCCGCCAGCCGCGTGGCAATGGTCGTTGGGAGCGTCGATGCGGGTGTTTCGTCCGTAATCCGGTAACGGGTTGCCCGGCCCTGCCCCTCGCGCAGTATCGCGCCGGCTTTGCGCAGGTTTTCCAATTGGCGCTTCACCGTGGACCAGCTGACGCCGGTTCGGTAGGCCAGTTCGCTGGAACTCACCCAGGGCAGGTTCTCGCGCTGCTGGGCGCGCAGAAACTGAAGAATGTCTTCGCGGACGGTCATGGCAAGAGCCGAAGATGTCGAATCAGCTCAATTTAGCAGTAATCAGCTCAAGAAATGAGCTGATTTGGTCTGATTTTGAGCTGATTCTCAATGCGTCCGCTCGAGGAAATCGATTGCCACGATTTCGTCATTCACGCATCAACGACATAACGAGTACTTTGCCGCCAACAGAGATGATTGCGGCATTCCGACGTGGTTGTCATTCGAGGTGAGGCTGGTCCGATACGCCACCACGGCATCCCAACGGCTGTAGCCGCGGCGGAGCACGTTGTATGCGACAAGCGAGTGCTATGCGCGCATCGCCCCGCCAATGCGCCAAGCATTCAGCGAGACGGCGGGAAATTGTAGTCTGACACCATTATTTGATTTACGGTCAAGGGATTCTGATGCTATCTAAGAATGCGTGCAAGGACTGTGGAAAAAAAATCTGGGTACGGAGAGAGGCGCGCTGCGGCTTGGTTTTTGTATTGATTAAGTATGTCGCGAGCTTCGTGCGGGTAGGCCACCTCCGTTCCTTTGTGAAGGTCGGCCAATTCCTGGGCTATCACTCTGTCTGCGAATCCCACTTCGAAATGAGCGATTGAGTTAATTGAAGGAAGGCCATATTTGAGCCGTTTTGCCAAGAGGTCAAATTTTGCGCCTATGGCATTCACGTCAGCTCGTTCTCCTTGGCTCGCGACATAACTCTCTTTGACCGCCGCTAGGTGCAGACAGAACTCGAAGCCGAAGCCTTTCTCGGTGATACTAACGATGGTGTCATAGGTAATTTTTTCTCTTCGCCTTGAGTGTTGAATGACCGCGCCGAGATCCTGAAGGTAGGACATTATCTTGTGAAAGCTCTGACCCTGTATCCACATGAATGCTACTTCCTTCGCCGCAACGTCCGGCGTGAGCTTTAGGATGTCACTATTTACAGTAATTTCTAGCAAAAGTGGCCAGATTGTATCGAGTAACGTCTCCGTCGTCTCCGAATAGGCAAGCGCGAATTCGTGCGCTTGAACCCAAGCGTCCACTTTCAAAGAGAGATCTAGGCCTATGAGGCTGCGTCCGTATCTGTGCTGGACTTCGGTGGGCAGATTGTGCACGTTCAGGCGTTCGGCGATCCGTATGAAAACACCCTCAAGGTGATCTTTCTCGTAGTCCTGAGCCAACGAATGAGCAAAGGTCATGCGTGCTAGGTGCGCAGCATCAGCGAGAAAGCCTAGCGGGCCATTTTCGGACCTATAGGTCATTAGAAAACTCTCAATAGCTTCGATGGCCGCTCGTCTGACGGGAAGTTCGTCCAACAACCGGTTTGCTGCCGCTTCAAGTCTTTCATCTGAAATATCTGCAAGTTGCTCGAAGACATGCTCGGGGTAATTTATGAGCATGTGCGCTAAGTCATTCGCGCCCCAGCCAAGGTGGTTCGCCAACTTGCGAGAAATATAAGGAGGTCGGACTAGCTCCAATAGAGTGCTGCTCGTAGCTGTCGCGCTGTCGGGGTCGATGAGATGTTGACTTGTTTCCCAAGCATCTTCCTTGTCGTCGAAAAGTCTGGGATCTGCGAAGATGATCGTTCCTTCTTCGTGCATCCCAGCTCTTCCAGATCGCCCGATTAGGTTCTTGAACTCGCGGGCTTTGATCACGTCTCTTCCCGTTAATGAACTGTTGACAACTAGATAGCGGATTGGAAGGTTTACACCTTGTGCCAGTGTTGATGTACATGCAATGAAGCGAATATGGCCCTGTTTCATTGCATGCTCGACTGCCAGTCGGATGCCGTGTGGAGTTTCGCCGTGGTGAACGAACACTCCCAGATTTGCAGCCTGACTTAGGTTGTCGGTCGGGCCAAAGTTCTGTACATACAAGTGATGCAATCGTTGAAGTTGGTGTGCGTCACTGTATGCGCGAGGGAAGACTATAGGAGCATTGCGCTTCACCACATACGTTATCAACTCTTTAGCTGCCTTAGACGCTGATGCAGGCAATCGGGAATAGACCGCCACCGGACCTAGCTTCGCTAATTTAAGGCCTAAGTAGAGTGCAATAGATGGGCCATCTTGGGTAGGAAAGTACCGAGGCTTCTCGCGCTCGGTATGTGCGAGCTTGAGTCTAGGGATGATCCCTGGCACAAAGAACCCCTGTTCTCCTGGAATTGTGGGCTGAAATTGCAACTGCCCACGGGCTCCTTTCTGAAAACTCGTGAAGGCAATAGTGCTCCGACTTTGTCGCGCCTTGTCCTCCACGGTCTTTGCCTTATCGCCGAATAGCCATAGGGCCAACTCATCAGCATTGCCGATAACGGCTGAGATCAAAACACTTTGAGTTTGCGGCGGTGTGCTTTGCTTGATCGATGTGAGCAGCAGCTCATACGTGGCGCCGCGCTTTCCTGTATCGAACTGATGAGCCTCATCGTATATAAGAAGCCCGACGCTTTCTAGAAAATTCTCTTCTTGTCGAAGAGCATAGACGAGTTTCTCCGGCGTTATTACCAAAACTTTTGGCCGCATGAGGGTGTCTAGGCCTCCGTCGAATATCGCTGCAACGTAATCCTTCTGTAATGAATCCGACAGTTGGTTGACGGCATATCCATCGCCGGCGAATGCTTCATCCAGACTGTTCGCGATTTCTTGGCAAAGGGCACGAAAGGGGGCAACTACAACGGCGGTATTCGTCCTTGCAGAGCGGAAGGCTGCCCTGATGATCAGTTCCGTCGCCTTTGTTTTTCCTGCGCTGGTCGGCATCTGTACGACCGCTGATTTTCCGTTGAGCACTCCCGCTTCAGCCAGAGCCCTCTGAGATGGCCAGAGCTCCTTGATAGAAGCAGGTCGGGAGAGAAATGGTGCCCACGCTTCCTGTTCCAGGTTGCTGCATCTAGGAAGAATGTGCCACACCGATCGATGGTACCGCTTGATGATCGAGGCCCCGAGAACTTCTAGCAGGAGAAACTCGAGAGGTTCGGAGTGCGAATATGCAAAGTCGCGTAGTCGCGTCAAAGAGGCCCAAGCTTCGGAAATTTTCCTTCCATGTGTGTAATGGCCGCGCAAATGGTAGAGCACACTTTCGATGAGGCTGATATCAGGCGCGCCGCGTTTGGGAAGCCAGGGAGACGTCAGAACGTGCAATAGGGCGTCGGCGTTGGGTATCCGCTGCACCTCTCTTTCGTCGATAGCCTTGAGGATTGCCATCGTTGTCCCAGGCGAGTCGGCCAAATAGAATCCAGCGGCTGCGAGTAGTCGGAGCAGGCTAGATAGGCTGTCGTCGATTTTGGCAGTCGCTGTTGCAGATAGAACTTGGGATGCAAAAATTAGCTCTTCGACTTCGGTCTTTTCGGCACGCTTCTTCCCCAACTCGCCAGCGAAAACTTCTGCTGCGAAATCTCCCAGTGTTCCGATCGCTAGCGGAAACTGTCGTTCAAGGTGCATCCCCTTTGGGATAGTGATGTGTTCATCTTCGGGAATTTCGTACTCGTACATTTTCCCTTTCGAAAGTGTCACTGATGCATAGAGCCGAGCTTCACGACTAGGCTTCATCGGCGGCTCGCTTGTACAGTGCGTGAGCCAAGTTCATGAGGTCTTCTCCATAGACACACAAGAGCGCAAGCGTTGCATTGCCTGGGTGATTTAGGCAAATTGTCTCGGCTATTGAATCGGCGTCGAACACAGGGGTGCTGAATACTGCCACTGCGCCATACTTTTGTATGTAGGGCTTGCCCATGGGGTCCTGGAATCTCTCTACATAGTCAGAGTCATCGTCTAGATTTAGGTCGAGGAGTCGCTGCTTCATAGAATTCAGCGAAGTCGCAATTCGAATAGAGTCTTTCCAAGAGTCATTCACAGCATCTTGTAGGCGATTGATGTGCGTTTTTCCGGTCAATTGCGCCTTTGTCTCGACCGCCACAAGGACGTCATCTGGAGCACTATAGGAGGGAGCTTGACTGAGAATTTTTAAGCCGATTATGTCGCTTCCCTTCGCGGACTCGTTTCTTGATTTCTTGTCCCCATACCGGGTCCTTGGGATGAAGTACTGATATATCGTTTCCAGTAGGTCAACGATCAGAATTTCAGAGAAATCGCCGGATCGTACGCTCGGCCCAGGCCGGATATGCTGGTCGGGGAACTTTAGTTCGTTAAGGTAATCACTCCGCGAGTAAGGTGTACCCCGCCTGAGTCGATCGATCTGCGAATCCAGGCAGTAGTGCTCTCGAAAATGGCGCGCCCACGCAGACATCGTTTCGGCGTCGGTAGGGTTGTAGTCAAATCGATACAGCGCTATCGGCCTGCCTTCGGAAGTCGTAATCCGGCCAATTTCTTTAAACCACGTTGAATGCGGCAGCGAAGTACTGCTAGACACGGATCTCACCTGAACGACAAATAAGAACATTATGCTTCAATTTGTCATTATTTTTCTTTCCGCACTGAATCTACCCCAGACACACTCAAATTAGTCCTATTGGGTGCGCTTATATCGATCTTGGTCGCCGAATACCGCATGGGCAGTGGTTTTGCCTGCGACCGCTTTGGGTCGAAAGCAGACGTGTGAGTAGTCGGTGGCGAAATTGTCATTCACCCTGCGCATAGCATCAAATCTCCTCCCGTATACTCCCCCCACTACCGCCACCAACGGTAGCCCGGAATGGAAGCCGGTAAATTCGTCGGTGCGGACCTCATGTCCGCACGCCTTCGCACGTCCCAATGGGCGGGCCTTGGCAGGGGTGCGCTAGCCGCACGCCGGTTCCGACGATCCGGTCTTCCAACCTTGTCCTGTGCCCGCCCGCCTCATTTGGAAGTGGGGCAGCGGGATTTCCCACATCGTCGGAGGAAGTCCATGCAATCCCACCCCCTCACCCAAAACCCCTGGTCCGTCGAATCCGACCCCGAGCTCGGGCCAGTCCCCCTCTCCCATCTCCACCACATAGACCGAGCCCGCCACGCCATCGAGGCCATTGCCCGCATGGTCGGCAACAGCGCATCCGAACCCGACGCAACAGGCGGGCAGCCGTTGGACGCCTGGACAGTGGCGGCGTTGATGGGTGGAGTGGAAGGCTTGTGCGATCACCTGGGCACCTTGACCGATGCCATGCTGGCGCAGGCACGCTTTTGCGAGGTGGATGCGGATCTCGGCGACATCACGCACGGCGCGCCATCGTCGATCCAGTAGCCAAACTTAGCAGCCAGAGGCGCGGCGCTCGAGCGCCCGCCTTACTCAGCAATCGACCGAATCACCCTGGCCGGATTCCCACCCACCAGTGTATTCGCCGGCACATCCTTGGTGACCACCGAACCCGCCGCAACCACCGAGTTCTCCCCCACAGTCACGCCACCAATAACGGTCGCACCCGCCGCGATCCAGACATTCCTCTCGATCACAATGGGCTTCGCAGTGACGAAATCACGACGCCGCGAAGGTTCGATCGGATGGCCAGACGTGATGAGGCTGACGTTCGGCCCGATCATCACGTCATCGGCAATGCTCAACCCGCCCAAGTCATAGAAGGTGCAGTTCTGATTGACGAAGACATTGCGCCCGACGCTGATATCGGGGCCACCGGTCGTATAGAACGGCGGAATCAACAGGAAGCTCTCATCGACCGTCTTGCCGATCAGTTCGCTGAACAAGGCGCGGACTTCGGCGGCGTCGTTGAAGGTCAGGCGGTTGAGGGCGGCGGTGATCGTCATCGCGCGTTTGATGTTGGCCGTCATGGCGGCTGATTCGGGCGTTCTTCTGGGAATGATCAGGCTGCGGTCGTCATTTGCCATCTGCGGCTTTCCTTTGGGGTACGGCGTAGTCAGCGCTGGCGAACACGACGCCCGCATTTAACGCGGCTTCCAATTCACCCCATCCTTGGACCGATACTCCGGCGTCCCCGTGCAACACCCACCCGCGCCAAACGCCTGCCGCCCCAGGAACGCAGTCACCACCCCCTTGCTCTCGGTCAGCCGCTGCTGGACGCAGATGGTCGGCAGCAGAGAGAAGTCGCCTTCAAGCACCAGCGTCCATTTCACGTTCTCGCCTTCGGCTGGCTCGACCTTGTACACCTTGCATTCATGCACCAGCAGATGCACGGGCTGCCCGGCCAGCACGCCCTTGAACTGCAGCTCCGGCGGCGTGTCGCGCGTGGCGATGGTTTCGGCGTTGAGTTTTGATCCGGGCGGCGCGGGCTTCAAGGACGAGGAATCGCAGCCGGCCAGTGCACCCATGGCGGCCAGGGTGATGAGAAACAGGCGAGCCAGGCGGGTCATGCCCATGCGCTTCCGTCAGGCCACGTTGGCGAAGCGTTGTTCGAGGTAGGCGATGATGTCGCTGGACTCATACATCCAGCGCGTGCCTGCTGCATCGTCGATGCGCAGGCACGGCACCTTCACTTTGCCGCCGCCTGCCTGCAGTTGCGCGCGCGCTTCGGGATCGCCTTTGGCGTCGCGCAGCGCGATGGGCGCGTTCAGTTTGTGAATGGCGCGCCGCGTCTTGACGCAGAAGGGGCAGGCGTGGAATTGGTAGAGCGACAGCTGGGCCGCTTCGGCGTTGACCGCGGCCTGGCCTTGCGCGGAGCGCTGTTGCGGGCGTGGGCGCGTGAGGGCGTCGCCCAACACGATGATTTGACCCAGGCCGACACGCAGGGCTTTGACTAGCATGGAGTAGGACTCGATAGGGATGGACAGGGGGCCAGTCTACCCTGCGCGATGCGTTCCGGCATTGCGTATGCAGTCAGCCATGACCGCCGCTTGTCGTCCTGCGTGACGTGGCGAATATTCTGTGTCACGTCATGGTTCGGAATTCGCAGCCGGTGCGTTACTGAATCCGTACCGGATAGCTGCAGCCGGTATAGAAGGTCTTGCAGCTCGTGCCGGTGCCCTTCTCGCAAGTCTCGATGGCCAGGGATTGCGCCAGTTCCTTGGTTTCGGCGCTGGCGGAATTCATCAACACGCCTTCGCCTTTGGGTGAAGGGCCATACACCACCGCTACGCATTGGTTGTAGTACGTGATGTTGGTCTCGCAACCTTTGCCGCCTTTGGACGCGCAATGTTCCAGCGCGGCTCGTTCGGCCTTGGCCTTGCTGGTCTTGTCGGCAGCGATGCCGACGGAGCCGGACGGCGGGTCGTAGGCGATTGCGCCCCAGCGGGTGGTCCAGCGTGGCTGGTCGGGCGCGGTTTGCGCGCCGGTGCCGCCCTGTGGGCGGGTCTGGCCGGGAATCGGCACGCATTGCTGGCCCGGGGTGCCGGCGGCGTTGGGCATGAAGCCGTCGGGGCAGCCTTGTTCGGCCTGCGCCAGGCCTGGGATGCCGAGATGCAGCATTGCCAGCAGGAAAACCAGTTTCAAAGCACGCATGTGTCGTCTCGCAGTTGTCGTGTTCTTCAATCCGGAGGCCGTGCGTCCCGCGGGCCGAGCCCGGGCAGTCAGAGCCGTCCGAAGCAAGGCGTCAGGCTGCGGATTCGCCCCGGGGAAGTGTAGTCTGACTTCTTGGTTTTCGATCCGGTCTGCACGATGGACTCGATCACGTTGACGCGCCTGCCGGCGAGCCTGGGGGACTTTCCCCAGGCGCCGGACGCAGGCAGTTTCAAGCTGCCCAAGCTGAATGAGGCGCTGCGCGACCTGGTGTACCGTGCGCCCACGCGGCACTACAAGCCGGAATCCGCGGCCGCGCCGAGTCTGATCCGGGCGGTGGGGACGGAATAGCTGCCCGTGCCGCGGCTTCTGTTTCCGGTTGGCCCCTGACGGCTTCACGGCATGTCAGACTACAAGCATGAACCTCAGTGATCGCCTGAAAGCCTGGGCCAAGCGCATCAAACGCGACGGCCTGACGCTCTGGTTTGCCGGCAGGCATGCCCGCACGCCTTGGTACGCCAAGGCGCTGGGTCTGTTCGTGGTGGCCTATGCGCTCAGCCCCATCGACCTGATTCCCGACTTCATTCCCGTGCTGGGTTACGTCGATGACGTGCTGTTATTGCCCGGCCTGATCTGGCTGGCCATCAAGCTGTTGCCGCCCGATGTGCTGCAGGAATGCAGGGTTCAGGCGGATGGCTGGATGCAGTCGCAGGGCAAGAAGCCGCGCAGTGTGGCAGGCGCGGTGATGATCGTGACGCTATGGCTGGGGATAAGTGTTGTGGCGTGGTTTTGGCTTGCGCCGTATTTCCGGTAACGCCCTGACCGGCTTGCGCGCAGAATTACGCTGAACCTTCTTCCGCGAACCCCAAGGTCCTGAGTTCCGCGATCGCGCCCTTCTCCTCCTCCCGCCGCGCCTTGGGCGCGGCCAGCGAGGCGGTCAGCAGCTTGGACTGGTCGGGTGATTCGTCAAAGCTCTGCAGCACGCTGGCGATGCCCGGGAAGGCTTGAATGAAATCCGCTCCCAGCGCCTCGTACCCCGGATAACGCCCCTGCTTGTCCACGATGACCTGCGTCTGCGGATTGCGCCGGATCAGGTGCAGCGGCACGCCTTCGCAACGCAGGCCCAGCAGCTTGGCTTCGCTGATGTCCAAGGCCCAATCCGTCTCCGCGTAGAAGGCGGCGCGCGCGGATGCGAACTGATCGAGGAGGCGCTCGTCCTTGCAGAACGCGGTGGGCGTCAGGTTGAGATTGAGCTTGCCGATCTTGCCCACCAGTTTGACCCGGCGAAAGAACGAGGCCCACACCAGCAGGATGGGATTGGTGGATAAGTCCTCGATCAGCACATCTTCAAACATGCAGGGCTGGATCATCGAGTTGACGGCGCGGCATTTGGAGAGGCGCACGTTCTGCACGCGCGACATGCGCTGTGGGGTCTTGACCATGGACAGGGCGCAGTTGTCGAAGGTGCAGTCGTGGAAGTGCAGATCGCTGAAGTGCGAGCTGCCCTTGTCGTAGGCCATCAGGAAGGTTGCGCCTTCGGTTCTATTCATGGGCGAGGGAGATGTCAGGCTGCGATGTCGCCGGGGACTCGTAGTCTGCCAGTTCTAATCCCGGAATAGCAGCATTTCCTACTGCGAGATAGCTTATTTGGTATTCATGTGACATTATTAGAATCTCTTGGATACATTTACCCGTTCCCCTGCGGAGGGCAGGAAGCGGCAGATAACTAAGCTGAAGAAGATGAATCACATGAATAAAAAGATGTTGAAGCTGGCGGCCGCTGCCGCTTGCGTGATGGCGATCGCGGGTTGCGCCAATGTGCCGATGGCGCCAGCTGAACAAAACAAGCAGGCCAAATCGTTCCCGGCGCCGGACGAAGGAAAGTCCGGCCTGTACGTCTACCGGGACAGCTTTGTGGGCAAGGCGCTGAAGAAGGACGTGTACGTCAATGGCAAGTGTCTGGGCGAAACGGCAGACCGCGTGTTTTTCTACACGCAGGTGGCTGGCAACGAGCAGCACAAAGTTTCCACCGAGTCGGAGTTTTCGCCGAACGATCTGATGGTAATGATGGAGGCGGGCAAGAATTACTTCGTGCGCCAATTCATCAAGATGGGCGTATTCGTGGGCGGCGCCGGCGTGGAGCAGGTGACGGAAGAGGAAGGTCAGCGGGTGATCTCCAAGTCCGAAGTGAACCTGGCGGCCGAAGGCCGTTGCACGGGCTGATCGCAGTCCGCTCCCGCCGCTGTTCTTGCCTACTTGCAATGGGAATAACGATGCGTCTTGGTCTGTTGTTGGCGGCCCTGCTGTTTGCCGCGACGGCCCATGCGGCGAACTATCCCTGCTCAGGAAAGAAGGGCGGCGTGGAGCGTTGCGTCGGAGAACAGTTTCTGTGCCGCGACGGTTCGATCAGCGCATCGAAACGCGTGTGCTCAAGTCCGGATTCCGGCGCACAGCCCCTTGTTTCCAAGCCCTCGGCGTCTGGTTCGAATGGCGCATGTAGCTGCCGCGACGGCCAATACTGCACCGGGCCGCGGGGCGGAACGTTCTGCTACACCGATAGCGGCAAGAAGTCCTATCTCAGGAAATAAGCGCTGCGCTGTTTGAGGCCGTCTCAATAATGCAATGAACGGCCCCTGCACGGGCTGAAACTGTTCGGGCTGATCCAACGGCGCGGAGTACATCTGTTGGCACAGGACGCCGCCGGATATCCACTAGTCTGCCAGCCGCCAGACGGCTTCTTCGCTCACGTGCACGAGCTGGATGCAGTCGCAGGGATTGCCGTCTGGCCTTGCTCCATCCGGGCTCCGTGTCGATGTGTATGGCCGTAATTCCTCCAATTGGTTCGGGCATCCAGCACCTAAACTCACGCTTCGATCAAACAGAATGCGCGAGGAATCTGATGAAGCTCCGGGTCGGTAGATGGTGTTTGGGGACCGTGATGGCGTTGGCGTGGCCCGTGCTGGCACAAGCCGCGACACCCGCCATGACACCGCGGCAGCAGCAGCTTCTGGCCGCGGCGGAGAGTTCGAGCCCCGTCTACGCCGCCTGGCGCGAACGGTACGCGGTTCTGATTGCCGTTGAACCGAAGTTGCAGCGTGCGGTTTTGTACACACGCTGCGCGAAGCCTGGCGGGGAACGGTTGCTGGATCCCAACTATCGGGCTTACGCCGAGACCGTGGGCGGGGCTTATCGCCGCTATCTCCAGGATTCGGGCCCAGCCAGCGCGATGGCCAGCACGACGAAGCTGTGGGCAGCAGACCAGTTGACCGAGGCGGAATATCAGCGCTCCCTGCGCTGGCTGACCAGCGCCAATACGCTGCCGCTACGCAATGTGAGGGATGTGGGCACGATCCTGAGTCAGTACCTGGAGAATTCCGTGGACGTGAGCAGCGGCCAGTTGAATCTGGCGGTGTTGCTGGCGATGAAGGAGACGCTGGCCAAGGCTGGTCAGCTGGGTCCGGTGGTCAAGGCTTTCGCGCAGGTTGATGCTGCCAAGGCGGCATTGTTCGAGTCACTGCCGACGGAGTTGCCGTTGAAGGACGAGCAGATCCAGCAATGGTACGAGGTGGCTACCTGGCTGGATAAGGCGGGCAATACTGTGCAGCTGGCCTACTGGTTTGCCGTGCCGCAAGAGTCAATCGACGCGATGGCAGAGGATGTGTTCGAAGAACGGGTGAATCAGGGGCTACAGGCATTGCAGGCGTATCAACGCAAGGGACCGGTCGAGGATTCCGACGTGCATACGCTGAACGATGAGCAGAAGTTGGGGCGGAAGATCGCCTACTACTTTGGCGATCTGGCGTCCGACGAGATCGCGCAAGTGTCGGTAGACGCGCACAACTGGATGTCGAAGCAGGCGCAGGCGTACATCGACAAGCATCGGGCTGTCATGTGTTCGTCGCCGAGGCGCTAAAGCGCTCGCGCCGGCGCCTGCATGGCGTGTCGCGCGCTGCCGGACATTGAGGGCCGTAGACTACCGCCGTTGACGGCTATCTCAATAACTTCCGGTGGGCAGCACATCTGCCAAATAGGCGACGGTATCTGGTTCATTGCGCAATACATGCCGCATCCACGCGCCGCGCTCATGCGCGGTCACTTCCAGCTCCCACACGCAGGCAATGAACGGCCCTTGCACGGGCTCGAATTGCTCAGGTCGCTCCAACGGCGCCGAGTACATCTGCTGGCACAGGATGCCGCCGGATATCCACCAGTCCGCCAGCAGCCAGACGGCTTCCTCGCCCACGTGCACGATGCAGAAGCCCAGGCCCGTAGCGCGCGGGTCGCGGGCGGCGTCTTGCAACGTGGCCATTGCGGTCTTGCGGGCGGCTGCGGCTACTTCAGCGGAGAGCAGCGCAACCGTGGGATCGGGATTGCGTTGTATCGCGTAGGCCTTGATGGCCAGACCGTCTTCGCGCCATTGCTCGATGAACGCCATGCGGCGCGGCGCGTAAGGTTCTGCAGGAATCGTTCGGAAAGACATGATGGGCAGCGAGGGTGACCTCTTCGGGATCATGGAGGCAGGCATTCTTCCGGCAGGCCGCTAGGCCAGCAAGGACAAGGCATCGTCCAGCGACAGCACGGTGGTGCGCGATGCAAAGGCGGTCGCGAACAGATGTTCATGCACGATCGGGTCCGGGTCGTAGCAGCAGTCCTTGACCGTCAGCAGGCGATAGTCCGCATCGCTGGCATGCGCAATCGACGACAGCATTACGCCGGTGGAGGCGACGCCGACCATGATCAGCGTGTCTATGCCTTGCGCGGAAAGCCGCACTTGCAGGTCGGTGCCGAAGAACACGCTGGCGCGGTGGGCGAGGATGATGGGCTCGTCTTCGCGGCGGTCGAGCTCTGGCGAGATGCGGTCGTGGACGAAAAGTCCCAGCTGCTTGATGCCCTGCCCGTTTTTGTTCAAGGGGCTGACTTCAGGATAGCCAGGGCTGAAATGAATCTTGGCGAAATAGACGCTGACGCCGGCGCGCCGCGCGGCGTCGCACAGTTGCCGCGTGTCGCCGAGCAAGGCGGGGGCGACCGATGGGAACAGTTCCATGATGTCGGTCTGGTAGTGCATGACCAGCAAGGCGGTACGCGCCGGAATGATGGCCAGGGTCTGGGTGTTCATGCTCCGCTCCGCAAAGGGTTTGCCATGCGCGCCTTGCGGGTCGGCCTGCTGCCTGGGCGGCCCGCAATGGTGTGACGCTTGGCGAGGTGATGGGGTGCGACGGAAGGACGAACGACTCTACCACGGCGGCCATGGCATAACTGCGCATGGAAAGCGGGTGGAGGTTCTGGCGCCGCGCGATCCCTTGCGCGAGCCCGGGAATTACACCATCGGCAACTGATTCGTCACGCAATGAATCCCGCCGCCGCCTGACGCAATGGCGTCGATATCCAACTGCACGACCTTGCGGCCCGGATACAGGCGGGCCAGAAGATCGCGCGCCTTCGCGTCCGCCTCCGCATCGCCGAATTCCGGCGCGATGACCGCGCCGTTGATGACGAAATAGTTGATATAGCCGGCCGCGAAGTCGGGGTTGTCGCGCAGGAACTTGCTATCCCGCGGATTGAGCGGCGGGCTCACAGTGTGGATTTCCAGCGGCTTGCCGTCGGCATCCGTTGCGCGCCGCAGGATCTCCAGGTGCTTGCGGGTCAGCGCGTAGTCGTAGGAGTCGGGATCCATGTCGAGGTTGGCGACGACGACGCCTGGCCGCGCGAAGCGGGCGTAGAAATCGACGTGGGCATCGGTGATGTCCTTACCCTTGATGCCGGGCAGCCAGATGATCTTGCGCAGGCCCAGGCAGCGCTTCAGCTCCTCCTCGACCTCTGCCTTGCTCCAGCCGGGATTGCGGTTGGCGTTGATCCAGCTGCTTTCGGTCATGATGCCGGTGCCGCGGCCGTCGACTTCGATGCCGCCGCCTTCGCCGACCAGTTCGCTTTGCAGGTATTCGGTGTCAGTGACCTCGGTGGTTTCAGCGGCGATCTTGGCGTCGGCTGCATGGCGCTGCTTGTTGCCCCAACCGTTGAAGTTGAAGTCCACGCCGGTGACCGCGCCCCGCCCGTCGAGCACGAAGTTGGCGCCGATGTCGCGCATCCAGATGTCGTCCAGGCGGGTTTCGACGAAGCTCACGTTGTCCGCGCCGCAATGGCGTTCGGCCAGGCTGCGTTCGCGGCTGCGGCAGAACACGGTGACGGGCTGGTGCGCGGCGATGGCGCGGGCGATGCGGCCAAGCGCGGCCTGGACGTCGGCGGTGAAGTCTTCCCAGATGGCGTCCTGGGCGCCGAAGGCGATGAAGGCGCGGGCCTGGGGGGCGCCCTCGTCAGGCATGTGCCACCGGGGCGCTTGCGCCGCCCGCGCGCCGGAGGCGAGCAGACCCAGGCCCAGCGAGGCGGCGGCGTGGACGCCCATGAGCGTGGCGGTGTGTTGGATGAGTTGGCGGCGGGTGGGCACGTCGGGCTCCTGGAGTTCGGGATGATCGATAAAAAACGGTTATGTCGGAGTCAACGGTGCGCACCGCTAGCATTGCAGTGTATTTCCCGCCTGGTCGCGTGGACTAGCGATATATTTAGCGGAATTATGATTAGCAGGGCTTATCGATATGCTCAAGCAATGGCCTCCCCTGAACGTGCTGCGCGGCTTCGAGGCGGCCGCCCGCCTCGGCAGTTTCCACAAGGCGGCCGACGAGCTGCACCTGACCCAGTCGGCGATCAGCCAGCAGGTGCGCAGCCTGGAGGACTATCTGGGCCAGCCGCTGTTCTTCCGTCAGGGGCGCGCGGTGTCGCTGACCGATGCGGGCTGGGATCTGCTGGGCACGACGCAGGCGATGTTGCAGCAGTTGGCGGCCGGCATACGCAGGCTGGACCAGTACCGCAAGCCGAATCAGTTGATCGTGAACACCAGCCCGGCGTTTTCGCGGCACTGGCTGCTGCCCAGGCTGGAAGCCTTCCGCACCCTGCATCCCGAGGCGGACCTGTGGCTGTACACCAGCGATGCCGCGCCGGACATGGCCAAGCAGACCATCGATATCGCGCTGCGCGACGATCTGGGTCCGCAAGCCGATTGCGCGTTCCGCGTGCTGGTCGAGGACCGTATGTACCCAGCCTGCCATCCGCGCCTGCTGGCGGCGGACACGCGCGCCACGCTGCATGGCGAGCGCGAGATGGATTGGAGCCATTGGGAAACGCAGGGCGGAACCGACGTGGGCCAGCATGGCCAGGGCATGAATTTTTCCGACCCCGGCCTGTTGCTGGATGCGGCGCGCGAAGGCCTGGGCATGGCGCTGGTCAGTAGCCTGCTGGCCGAGCGCTCGCGCCGCGACGGCGCGTTGGCGGCGTTGACGGAGCAGACCGTGCGCGGTCCGAAGTGGGCCTGGCTGGTGCATCGGGACAGCCAGGACGATCCGCTGACGCGCGCGTTCTGCGAGTGGGTGTCCGAAGAGTTGGAAGCGTCGCGCGAGGACGGCGGCGCGGCAGCCTGAATCTTGCCTCTCAGGTTGGGGCTTTCATCACGGTGTTAAGTTGTAGCCTAACCGCCGCATGCGGCACATTCCAGAGCAAGAGATTCATCGATGTCCAATCTGCAATCCACGCGTCCTGTTGCCTTGATCACGGGTTCCACCTCCGGCATAGGCGAGGCCATTGCCCGCCGCCTGTCGCGGGACGGCTATGCGGTGGTCGTGCATTCACGGCGCTCGGCTGAAGCCGGCCATGCCCTGGCGCGCGAGCTGGGCGACGCTGTCTACGTGCAGGCGGATCTGGCGGACGATGCCGACCGGGTCCGATTGGTTCGGGAAGCCGTCGCGGCATGGGGGCGGCTGGACGTGCTGGTCAACAACGCCGGAATCAGCCACGTCATTCCCCATGCGGACCTGGCCGCGGCCACGCCGGACATCTGGCATGAATTGCATGAGGTCAACGTGGTGGCGCCGTTTCGCCTGGTGGCCGAGGCGCAGGCCGCGCTGCAAGCGGCGGCGGCGCATGGCCGGCCTGCTTGCGTGGTCAACGTGAGTTCGCACGCGGGCGTGCGGCCCAAAGGCGCGTCCATTCCTTATGCGGCAACCAAGGCGGCGCTCAATCATGTGACGCGCTTGCTCGCGCTTTCGCTGGCGCCGCATATCAGGGTGAATGCGGTTGCGCCGGGTCTGGTGGATACGCCGATGACGGCCGATTGGACGCAGGCTCAGGCATTGTGGCGCGACAAGGCGCCGATGCGCCGCGCGGCCAGTCCGGAGGATATCGCGCAGGCGGTCGCCATGCTGGCCGCGTCGGACTATCTGACCGGCGAGATCCTGCTCTCCGATGGCGGTTTGAATCTCACGTAGCAGCACAAGCCGCGCGGGCATCGCAGCCGTTGGCAAGCCGGCTTGCGTGCCCTGCCGCCATCGACGCCGGCCTTACTTCTCCGCGTACTTCTTGCTGGCCGTGTCGTAGGCGTAGATGACGGCATCGCCCGCGCCCAGTTGGCGGGTCTTGTCCGGCCCGGAGATTTCCGTGCCGCTGCGCTTGACGGTCACGCGCGGCATGTCGCTGCCGCCATGCGCGGAAAAGACCAGTTCGCCCGAGCTGGCCACGCAGGGCATGACGTCGCCTTCGGCGCAGGCCGCGCTGTTGTCTTCGCCGGTATTGATGCTGCCTACGTAGGTCCAACCCGCGCCTTCGTCCGGGCCCGCCGGATTGAAGACCAGCAGCGCGTAGCCGCTGAAGCTGATGCCGTTGTCGAAGCCTTCGGTGGGTACGGCCAGCAGCAGCTTGCCGGAGGGCGTGCGGTATTCCACCGGCTTGCGGCGGGTGTCCACGTCTTCCGGCTTTTCATAGGCGCCGAATTCGCCGACGGAATGCTTCATGCCGCGGAATTGCCAGGGGCGGTCGGGCGTGGAGCCGGTTTGCGTGAACGTGGCTTCGGCCAGGTTGACCTGGACGCCGGGGCCGACTTCGTCCTCGCCGGGCTTGCCGTAGCGTTCGCGGGTGTCCCAGGTGAAGCCGGTGTAGTAGCGCGTGCCGCCCAGTTCGAAGGCGTGGCCGAACCAGAAGGTGGCGATGCTGCCGTTGGCGACTTCGTAGGAGTCGGCGCCCTTGCCGTCGATCTGGTAGATGGAATACATCACCGTAGCCACATCGGGCGGCGCGATGGCGGCGGCCTGGGCGGTGGGCGGTAGCGTGGCGGCGCTGGCGGATTCGGCGGCGGTTGCGGCGGGGCTGAACAGCGCGGCCAGGGTGGACGTCAGCAGGCCGGCCATGGCGGTGCGGAGCAAACGGCTACGGGGGCGGGTTTTCTGAATGGTTTTCATGTGTCGGACATCTTCTTGTCGGCCTCAGGCGGGAAAGCCTTGTGATCGCCTGTCTCTGTCTGTGCGGCGCCATCCTAATCGCCCGTCGCAATCCGCGTCGGACAACAATTTGCCAATTGTGTCGGACTGCAATGCATGGAGCGCCTGTGGCTAGTCTGCCACGGAATCGGCGTTTTGCTCGGGGATTGGAGGATGGGTGTGGCGCAAGAAAGACGTGGCGGACAGAACTGTCCTGCAACGCGCGAAACCCATCGCCCGTTGCAGCACGGGGATGGGTTTCGCGCGGCGCGTTCTCTCAGTACGTCGCCCGCAGATTCAGCATCACGCTGCGCGGCTCGCCGTAGTAGTTCGATCCATACGCCGCCCACACGCGCTGGTAATAGACCTTGTCGAACAGGTTGTTCACCGTCAGCGTGCCTTCCAGGTGCTTGTTGAAGCGGTAGCCGGCTTGCGCGGAGACGGTGGTGTACGGGCGCTGCTCGAATTTCACCGGACCGTTCAGGCGGTACATGCTGCTGACGCTGCGTACGCCCGCGCCCAGCGACAGGCCTTCCAGCGTGCCGGTGGCGAAGGTGTACTTGGTCCACAGGTTGAAGGTGTGGCGCGGCGTGATGAAGGCGTATTGCTGCGACTTCTGCTCTTCCGTGCCCTTCAGGGTCTTGGTGGTGGTGTAGGCGTAGCCGGCGGTGATGTCCCAGCCCGGCGCGGGGCTGCCGCTGATTTCCGCCTCGAAGCCCTGGCTGCGCATCTTGCCCGCGGCCATGGAGAACAGCGGATTGTCCGGGTCCGTCATGGAGCGGTTCTCGTCTTCCATGCGGAACAGCGCGGCGTGGCCGTTCAGGCGCTTGTCCAGGAATTCGCCCTTCAGGCCGATCTCGAATTGCTTGCCGGTGCGCGGGTCCAGCAGTTGGCCGTTGACGTCGGTGACGGTCTGCGGCGTGAAGATGCTGGTGTAGCTGGCGTAGGCGGACAACTGCTCGTTCAGGTCCACCACCAGGCCCAGGTAGGGCGTGAACTCGCCGTTGATCTTGTCGCTGGTGTTGGTGAACTGGTTGAAGTAGGCGTTGCGGTTCTGCGTGCGGTTTTCCCACCAGGTGTAGCGGCCGCCGGCGATGAGGGTGGCCGCGTCCGTCACGCGCAGATTGGTGCGCGCATACAGGCCGTACTGATCAGTCTTGCTGTCGTTGCCGTTGGTGTACTGGTAGTCCGGCTTGGGGATGTTGTTGTTGGGGTGGTAGAGGTTGGTGTCGGCGTTGTCGCCGCCGCCGTAGCGGAAGTTCTTGTGGACGTTGCGGTAGTCGGCGCCCACGGTCAACTCGTGCTGGCGGCCGAAGGCTTCGAAGGGCGTGGCCACAAAGGCGTCCAGGCCGTAGGTCTTCCAGTGGCTGCGGTACTTCCAGCTGATGAGGCAGGTGTCGCCGGTGATC
The DNA here is from genome assembly GCF_014490035.1 of Achromobacter xylosoxidans. Taxonomy (NCBI): domain Bacteria; kingdom Pseudomonadati; phylum Pseudomonadota; class Betaproteobacteria; order Burkholderiales; family Alcaligenaceae; genus Achromobacter; species Achromobacter xylosoxidans. The sequence goes on from NZ_CP061008.1 coordinate 87,788, forward strand.
GGGTCCACCGCGCAATCGGACCAGCCGAATTCGCGGCTGGGCTCATCCTGTTCGCGGTAGATGCCGCTGACCTTGATGCGCCCGCCGTTGGCCAGGCGGTGGTCCACGTCGGCGAAGTACTCGGTGACTTCCTCGGTGATGTGGTTCCAGCTGGGATCCAGGTTGGTGGAGCGGCGCACGTCCAGCAGGCGGCCGTCGGTGTAGCCGGGCAGGCCGAAGAACGGGCGGCCCTTGTATTGCTGGTACGTGGCGCCGGCGGTCAGGACGGTGTCGGGCGTCAGGTCGAAGCTCAGGGTGCCGTAGAACAGCGGTTTTTCGGTGTAGACGCCGTCGACGAAGGATTTGCGGTCGTCATAGGACGCCACCAGGCGGCCGCGCAGGCGGCCGTCGCTGTCCAAGGGGCCGGTGATGTCGGCCTCGGTGTAGTAGCGGTCCCACGATCCCGTCATGACCTGGCCGCTGAAGGCGAACTCCTTTTGCGCGCGCTTGCGCACCAGGTTCACCGTGCCGCCGGGATCGCCCGCGCCCTGGTAGAGGCCCGAGGGTCCGCGCAGCACTTCGATGTGGTCGTAGATGGCCAGCCCGAAGCCCGAGGACAGGTCGTTGCCGGTGCTGGCCGGCGTGTTCACGCCGTCGACCTGGATCGTGTCCAGGGCATAGCCGCGCGAGTAGAAGTTGCCATGGTTGCCGCCGATGCTGCCCGCTTCCACCGTGATGCCGGTGACGGTACGCATGGCGTCGTCCAGCGTGGTCAGGTTCTGGTCGTCCAGCAACTGGCGCGTCACCACCGACACCGATTGTGGAATTTCGCGCAGGCTTTGCGCGTTCTTGCCGATGGTGACGGCGGGGGCCGTGTAGGATCCCGTGCCTTCGGTGACGGTGAGGTCGCGGCCGGTGACCGTCACGGGCGCCAACGTGGTGGCATCGGCGGACGATGCGTCGGCCGGCCGCCGCACCACGAAGCCCGAGCCGCTCTGCACGGCCACCAGGCCGCTGCGCGCCAGCAGGCGGTTCAGCGCGACCTGCGGGGTCATGGAGCCGGATACGGCGGGGGCGCTCAGGCCGGCCACCACGTCGGGGCTGAACAGCACCTGCAGCTGCGCCTGCCGGCCCAGCGCCACCAGCGCGTCGGCCAGGCTGCCGGCGGGCAAGTCGAAGGTGTGCGCGGCGGCGCTCTGCGCATGGGCCGCGGACGGCGCCAGCGCCTGGACCGCCAGCGCGGCGGTCATGGACAGCGCGCACAGCAGCGCGTAACGGCCGGCGCTCAGCCGACGATGAAAATGGCGTTGCGCCATGGACTTTCCCCAGTCTGGAAGTGGATCTTCAACTGGGGAAGACGCGCCAGCCGCCAAAACCCGAACCTGTCTAATTAAAAATAATTCTTAATTCTTATCTTCAGCGGCTGCCGATCACCGCAGCGCCATCCGGCCGCCGGCTTACCGTCACCGGCAACAGGCCGGGCAGCATGTCCAGCACCGCGTCGGGCTGGCGCAGGTCCAGCGTGCCGGACAGGCGCAAGCCCCGTGCGCGCTCGTCGGCAAAGCGCAGCGGCGTGTCACGGTACAGGGCCAGATAGCCGGCCAGCTGCTGCAATGTGGTGTCGTGCATCACCGCCACGCCGCCCTGCCAGGCGCCGATCTCGCTGGCGGGCACTTGCTGGCGGCGCAACAGGCGCGCGTCGGCGCGCGACAGCAGCACCGTGTCGCCGGCCTTCAGCGTCTGCGCGGCGGGGGCGTTGGCGCCCTTGGCGTCGAGCCTGACTTCGCCGCTGCGCACCCCGACCTGCAGCACGTCCGGCAGCAGCAGCACGTTGAACTCGGTGCCGATGTCGCGCAGTTCGGCATTGCCTGCGGCCACGATCAGCGGCCGGCGGTCGGGCGCGGCGTCGATGTAGACCTCGCCGCCGTCGACACGGATGTGGCGCTCGGCGAGCGTGTAGCGCACGCTCACGCGCGTGCCGACGTTGGCATGCAGGCGGGTGCCGTCAGGCAGGTCCAGGCTGCGGGTCTGGGTGGACGCGTTGGCGACGGTCTCGTAGCTGATGGGCACGTATTGGTAGGCGGCCGCCGCCATCAGCAGCGTCGCGGCCAGGGCGCCGCCCCAGCGCAGGAAGGCCGGGCGGCGGGCCGGTGCCGACCACGCGCGGGGCCGGGACTGCGGCCGGCTGCGCGGCGGGATCTGAGCGTGGCTGGTGGGTTGCGAATGTGTGCGCGCGGAGTCCGGACGCGGCAGCGCCGCCATGTCTTCCCACACCAGCTCCAGCCGCTCGTACTCTCGCCGGTGCTCGGCCGAAGCTTGCAACCAGGACTGGAAGGCCTGTTCGGCGCCGGCATCGGACGCGCGCTCCCGGCGGCGCATGAACCATGCGCTCGCGGCCTCTTCGACAGCGGACAAAGGTAGGGATCGGGTCATGGCGTTTCGCCGTGGACACGGCGCTTGCAGTGCGCCAGCGCCAGTTGCAGATGCTTTTCGACCGCGCGCACAGAGATTCCCATGTGGTCGGCGATGTCCTCGCAACGCAGCTCATCATACCGATAAAGCAGAAAGGCCTCGCGCTGGCGCGGCGGCATCTCGTCGATGGCGGCCTGCAGCAACCGCAGGCGTTGGCTGGCGTCGGCGCGCGCCTCGGGCTGCTGGCCGGCGGGGGCGGCCAGGCCGACGGCCGTGGGTTCGAAGCCCTGGTCGTCCAGGCTGGCCACCACGTGCTCGTCGCGCACGCTTTCGCGGCGCCAGTGGTCGCGCAGCAGGTTGCGCGCGATCTCGTACAGATAGGCGCGCGGCTTCTCCGGCGGCGTGGCGCCGTCATGCGCCGCCAACCACTTGGCGAAGGTCTCCTGCGCCAGGTCCTGGGCGGCCTCGGGCGAACGCTTGAGCTGGCGGTTCAGGAAACCGACCAGCTCCACGTTCCACGCCTTGTACGCCTCGGCGATCACGCCGAAGAACCGCTCCCCCATGATGCCCCTGTCGATGTCCGGCGCCGGGTTCTGTGACCTGGGCGCGTAGGCATGGCTTGATCAAATGATAATGATTCTTATTGTATCAAGATTATCAGGCACTGCCAGGAGGAGCCGCGCCTTATCGCTTCAGGGCGTGTGCAAGCTCCTGAGCTTCCTCAGCTCGGGAAACCACCGCATCCACAACCCCGCCACGGCAATCGTGCCGACCCCGCCGATCACCACCGCGGGCACCGCGCCGAAGGCCGCGGCCATGACGCCGGACTCGAATTCGCCCAGCTGATTTGAGGCGCCGATGAATAGCGTGTTCACCGCGCTCACTCGTCCCAGCATATGGTCGGGCGTGTTCAGCTGCACCAGCGACGAGCGCACCACCACGCTGACCGCGTCCGCCGCGCCCAGCACCACCAGCGCGCCGATGGACAGCGGGATCGAGGTCGACAGGCCAAATACCGTGGTCGCCAGCCCGAACACGATCAACGCGCCGAACAGCAGCCGGCCGACGTGTTCGCCCAGGCTCAGGCGGGCCAGCGTCAAGGACATGAGCGCGGCGCCGCAAGCGGGAGCGGCGCGCAGCGCGCCCAGCGCCCAGGGGCCCGCGTTCAGGATGTCCTTGGCAAAGATCGGCAGTAGCGCCGTGGCGCCGCCCAGCAGCACGGCGAACAGGTCCAGCGACAAGGTGCCCAGCAGCAGGCGGCGCTGGAAGATGAAGGTGATGCCGGCGAACAGCGTGCGCCAGGTGGTCGGTTCTTTGCGCGGCGGGGCGCGTTCGATGACCAGCGTGGCGATGGAGGCGAAGGCGGACAGGTACAGGGCCGCCGCCACGCAATAGATCCACCCTGCTCCCAGCCCGTAGCCGACGCCGCCCAGCGCAGGACCCGCGATCTGCGCGATCTGTCCGCCGGACGAGGCCAGCGCGGTCGCGCGCGGCAGCCATTCGCGCGGCACCACCGCCGGGATCAGCGTGGCCAGGGTCGGCGCTTCAAAGGCGCGGGCCGAACTCATGATGATGATGGTGGCGTAGATCAGCGTCTTGCCGCCCACGCCGTGCAGGGCCGCGATCGCCAGCACCAGCGTGGCCAGCGCCTCCAGCGCCATGCATACCGCCACGATCTTGCGGCGGTCGTAGCGATCGGCTACGTGGCCCACCACCAGGGTCAGCGCCGCCATGGGCAGGAATTGCGCCAGGCCGATCAGGCCCAGGTCCAGGGCGCTGCCGCTCAATGCATAGATCTGCCAGCCCACCGCGACGGAGACGATCTGGAAGGCGAGCGACGCGCCGATGCGCGCGAACAGGTAATGCAGGAAGGCGGGACGTTGAAGCGGACTGGGGGAATCGGGGGCGGGCATCGGGGATTGCGCTTTGGGCGCGCGACGGGCGCCGGACCCCGCATTCTAGGGAGAAGTCGCTGACGGGAAACTAAGAGCGGCTCGTGTGTCCCCGGCCGCGCATGCCGTTATGCCTTCGGCCAATACGTCCCGAAGCTCCACAGGTTGCCCTCCGGATCGCGGCAGGCGAACTCACGGCTGCCGTAGGCGGTGTCGTAGGGCGGGGTTTCGATGGTGGCGCCGGACGCCTGGACCTGCGCGTGCAGGGCGTCCGGATCATCCACCGCCAAATACAGCGCGTCGGTGCGGCGTCCTTGCAGGTCGCCTACCAGTTTGCCATGGGCGTCGTCGCGGTCAGGACCCAGCATCAAAAGGGAGCTGCCATAAGCCAGTTCCGCATGTTGCACCGCGCCGTCGTCGCGATAGACGGCGTGTTCGGTGAAACCCAGTACGCCAGTAAGCCAGCGCAGCATGGCGTCCGCATCGCGGCAACGCAGGGTTGGGAACAGCCGGGGCGCCGCGGATTCGGAGGGCATAGCACTCATCATGGGTACTCCTGTGAAAATGCAGGAGCGCCCATGATGCACCCGCGGGCGGCGGGGAGGATGACGATTTTGTTACTGCGCGCCTGGCTACTCGCCGATGGCGACCAGCTCGGCGCCTTCCGTTACCTGATCGCCCACGCCGTAGAACACTTCCGAGACCTTGCCGTCGGCGGGCGCGGAAATGGTGTGCTCCATCTTCATGGCTTCCATCACCAGCAGCGGCTGGCCCTTTTCCACGGTGTCGCCGGCCTTGACCGAGATCGAGATGATCTTGCCGGGCATGGGGGCCGTGAGGCCGCCGCCGTGTTCGCCCTGGGTGTCCTGTGAATGCGCCAGCGGATCGTACAGGTCCAGCACGTGCACGCCGGCTTCGCCGAAGACGTGGGCCTTTTCGGCGTGCAGCACGACGGTGCCGGCGCTTTCATGGCCGTCCAGCGTGATGCGCAGGCCGTAGGCCAGATTGGGGTTGGCGCTGGCGTGGGCGCGCCACAGGAAGGCCTGCGGGCCTGCGCCGCTGTCCAGGGTCCAGACGCCGCCCTGGCGGGCGACGGTGACGTGGCGGGTCTCGCCGTTGTCCACCCATTGCAGTTGGCGTTGGTAGCGGCCGCCCAGGCGCCAGCCGTCGCGCGCGTCCCAGGGGTCGGCGGGCTGCTTGCCACCCGTAGCCTGCGGCTGCGCCAGGCCTTGGCGCACCAGCACCGCGGCGCAGGCCAGCGCCAGCGTGGCGGCGTTGGCCGCCTGGGGTTCGGGCAGCAGCGTGGCGCGCTGGCGTTCGATCAGGCCGGTGTCCAGGTCCGCCGCGGCGAAGGCGCTGTCCTGCATCAGGCGCGACAGGAAAGCCACGTTGGTCTGCACGCCCACGGCCTGCGTCTGGGCCAGGGCCTGCAGCATGCGGGCGCGGGCCTGGTCGCGGTCGGCGCCGTGCACGATCAGCTTGGCGATCATGGGGTCGTAGAACGGCGTGATGGTGTCGCCCATGCGCACGCCGCCGTCGACCCGGATGTCGCCGTTGGCGAATGCGGTGTGCGCCGGCAGGCCCAGGTAGGCCAGCGTGCCGATGGACGGCAGGAAGCCTTTCTCGGGGTTCTCGGCGTAGATGCGGGCCTCGATGGCGTGGCCCTGGATGCGCAGGTCTTCCTGGCGCGCCGGCAGCGGCTGGCCGGCGGCCACGCGCAGTTGCCATTCGACCAGGTCGTGGCCCGTGATCATTTCGGTGACCGGGTGCTCGACCTGCAGGCGCGTGTTCATTTCCATGAAGTAGAACCGGCCGTCGGGTTCTGCGATGAACTCCACCGTGCCTGCGCCCACGTAGCCCACGGCGCGCGCGGCGGCCACGGCGGCCTCGCCCATGGCGCGGCGGCGCTCTTCGGTCATGCCGGGCGCGGGAGCCTCTTCGATCACCTTCTGGTGGCGGCGCTGTACCGAGCAATCGCGTTCGAACAGGTAGACGCAGTTGCCGTGCGTGTCCGCGAATACCTGGATTTCGATGTGGCGCGGCTTCTGCAGATAGCGTTCGATCAGCACGCGGTCGTCGCCGAAGCTGGAGGCGGCCTCGCGCTGGCATGAGGCCAGCGCATCGAGGAACGCGCCGGACGATTCGACCACGCGCATGCCCTTGCCGCCGCCGCCGGCGCTGGCCTTGATCAGCACGGGGTAGCCGATGGCGTCGGCCTGGGTCTTGAGGAATTGCGGGTCCTGGTTGTCGCCGTGGTAGCCGGGCACCAGCGGCACGCCGGCTTTTTCCATCAGCGATTTGGCGGCGGACTTGCTGCCCATGGCGGCGATGGCGGAGGCCGGCGGCCCGACGAAGGCGATGCCGGCCTTCTCGGCGGCCTCGGCGAAGGCTTCGTTCTCAGACAGGAAACCGTAGCCGGGGTGGATGGCGCCCGCGCCGGTATCGCGCGCGGCTTGCAGGATGGCGTCGGCGCGCAGGTAGCTGGCGCGCGGCTCGGAGCCGCCGATGTACACGGCCTGGTCGCAGGCGGCGACGTGGCGGGCGTTGGCGTCGGCGTCGGAATACACCGCGACGGTGCGGATGCCCATGCGGCGGGCGGTGGCGGCCACGCGGCAGGCGATTTCACCGCGGTTGGCAATCAGCAAAGTGTCGAACATGGATGTCATCCAGGCTGAAATTATTCTTGGGCTGCAATGGGGACGGCCAAGCCGCCCTACATGCGGAACACGCCGAACTTGGTGTCCTCGATGGGGGCGTTCAAGGCCGCCGACAGGGCCAGCCCCAGCACGCGCCGCGTGTCGGCCGGCGCGATGATGCCGTCGTCCCACAGCCGCGCGGTGGCGTAATAGGGATGGCCTTCGCGTTCGTACTGTTCGCGGATCGGCGCCTTGAAGGCGGTTTCCTCATCGGCCGACCACTGGCCGCCGCGGGCCTCGATGCCGTCGCGCTTGACCGTGGCCAGGACGCTTGCGGCCTGTTCGCCGCCCATGACCGAGATGCGGGCGTTGGGCCACATGAACAGCATGCGCGGCGAATAGGCGCGGCCGCACATGCCGTAGTTGCCGGCGCCGAACGAGCCGCCGATCAGCACGGTGAACTTGGGCACGTTGGCGGTGGCCACGGCCGTCACCATCTTGGCGCCGTGGCGGGCGATGCCTTCGTTTTCGTATTTGCGTCCGACCATGAAGCCGGTGATGTTCTGCAGGAACACCAGCGGGATCTTGCGCTGTGCGCACAGTTCGATGAAGTGCGCGCCCTTCTGCGCGGACTCCGAGAACAGGATGCCGTTGTTGGCCACGATACCCACGGGCATGCCATGGATGTGCGCGAAGCCAGTGACCAGCGTGGGACCGAAGCGCGCCTTGAACTCGTCGAACTCGGAGCCGTCCACGATGCGCGCGATGACTTCGCGCACGTCGTAGGGCTTGCGGGTGTCGGCCGGGATGATGCCGTTGAGTTCGTTCGGATCGTAGCGCGGCTCGCGCACCGGGATGGTGGCCAGTGGCTGCGGCTTCTTGCGGTTCAGGCGCGCGACGGCGTTGCGCGCCAGTTGCAGCGCGTGCATGTCGTTGGCGGCCAGGTGGTCGACCACGCCGGACAGGCGCGTGTGCACGTCGCCGCCGCCCAGGTCCTCGGCGCTGACTTCCTCGCCGGTGGCGGCCTTCACCAGCGGCGGACCGCCCAGGAAGATGGTGCCCTGGTTCTTGACGATGATGGACTCGTCGCTCATGGCGGGCACGTAGGCGCCGCCGGCGGTGCAGGAGCCCATCACCACGGCGATCTGCGAAATGCCCTGCGAGGACATCTGCGCCTGGTTGTAGAAGATGCGGCCAAAGTGTTCGCGGTCGGGGAAGACCTCGTCTTGCTGCGGCAGGTTGGCGCCGCCCGAATCCACCAGGTAGACGCAGGGCAGATGGTTCTGCGCGGCGATTTCCTGCGCGCGCAGGTGCTTCTTGACCGTCATCGGGTAGTAGGTGCCGCCCTTGACCGTGGCGTCGTTGCAGACGATCACGCATTCGGTGCCGGCCACGCGGCCGATGCCGGTGATGACGCCGGCGCCGGGGGCTTCGCCGCCGTACATGCCGTGCGCCGCCATCGGCGACAGTTCCAGGAACGGCGTGCCCGGATCGATCAGGTGTTCAACGCGGTCGCGCGGCAGCAGCTTGCCGCGCGCCACGTGCTTGGCGCGCGCGGCTTCGCTGCCGCCCAGCGCGGTATGGGCCAGTTGCTGGTCCAGATCGTCCAGCTGCGCCTGCATGGCCTGCGCATTGTCGGTGTAGTCCTGCGACCGCGGATTGATGCGGGATTCGATGATGGGCATGGGGTTCCACCCGTCCTGCTTGTTGGAAATTTGAAGGCGCTCGTGGAGCGGTTTGTCTCGCTGCCCGGTGGGCCGGGCATTCTTGTCGGTCAGGGGTACCGAAGAGGGATTTCGTTGCGCCTTTCCTGCATGGCGCGCGACCGACCCGTCGCGCTATGACGCCATGCAAGAAAGGCGCAGCGGAATCCATCGAAAGCCGGGAGGCCGAAGCCCCCCGGCGTTGCGTCAGATCATTTCAATCGCCATGGCAACGGCTTCGCCGCCGCCGATGCACAGCGTGGCCACGCCGCGCTTGCCGCCGGTCTTGCGCAGCGCGCCGACCAGGGTGGCCATCAGGCGGGCGCCGGACGCGCCGATCGGGTGGCCCAGGGCGGTGGCGCCGCCGTGGACGTTGACCTTGTCATGCGGCAGCTTGAAGTCGGCCATGGCAGCCATGGTGACCACCGCGAAGGCTTCGTTGATTTCGTAGAGGTCCACGTCCTCGGCCTTCCAGCCGGTCTTGGCGAACAGGTTCTTCAGCGCGCCCACGGGGGCGGTGGTGAACCAGTTCGGCTCTTGCGAATGCTGGCTGTGGGCGACGATGCGGGCCAGCGGCTTCACGCCGAGCTTCTCGGCGGTGGAGGCGCGCATCAGCACCATGGCGGCGGCGCCGTCGGAGATCGACGAGGAGTTGGCGGCGGTGACGGTGCCGTCCTTCTTGAAGGCGGGCTTGAGGGTGGGGATCTTTTCCGGCATGGCCTTGGTGGGGGCTTCGTCGGTGTCGATCACGGTGTCGCCCTTGCGGCCGGCCACGGTCACGGGGGCGATTTCCCACTTGAAGCTGCCGTCTTCCGACGCGGCGCGGGCGCGGCGCAGCGATTCCAGCGAGAACGCGTCCTGCTGTTCGCGCGTGAAGGAATACTTGGCGGCGCAATCTTCGGCGAACACGCCCATGGCCTTGCCCTTGTCGTAGGCGTCTTCCAGGCCGTCCAGCGCCATGTGGTCATACACGGTGTTGTGGCCGTAGCGGTAGCCCTGGCGGCCCTTGAGCAGCAGGTAGGGCGCGTTGCTCATGCTTTCCTGGCCGCCAGCGACGACGATGTTGGCGCTGCCCGCGGCCAGCAGGTCATGGCCGAACATGGCGGCCTTCAGGCCCGAGCCGCAGACCTTGTGGATGGTGGTGCAAGCCACGCCCAGCGGCAGGCCGGCGCCCAGTGCTGCCTGGCGCGCCGGGGCCTGGCCCTGGCCGGCCTGCAGCACGTTGCCCATGATGACTTCTTCGACTTGCTCGGGCTTGATGCCGGCGCGTTCGACGGCGGCCTTGATGGCGATCGAGCCCAGCTCGTGCGCGGCCAGGCCGGACAAGGCGCCCAGCATGCCGCCCATGGGCGTGCGGGCGACGGAAACGATGACGATGGGATCTGACATGGCTAGCTCCTGTGAGGGTCGGGACAGCTCTGGGGTTACGAGGCCGCGGGTTCGCCCGTAGGGCGTTCCGGACGCAGGCGTCTGTCCGTATCGTAAGGGAAAAATTCTTCAATCCGGCCCTGCGCCACATGGGCGCGGCAGGCCTGCCACCACTCCGGTTCCAGCAGGTCGGAATGGTGACGCATGAAGGCGCCGCGCACGCGCGGGTCGCCTAGCAGAAAGCGTCCGAATTCTTCGGGGAAGACATCATTCGGACCGATGGCATACCAGGGTTCGGACGCCAGTTCCGCCTCTTCGTTGGGGGCGGGCGGAATGCGCCGGAAATTCATTTCGGTCATGCGCTGGATTTCGTCGTAATCGTAGAAAACGACCCGGCCCAGGCGCGTGACGCCGAAGTTCTTGTAGAGCATGTCTCCGGGGAAGATATTGGCCGCCGCCAGCTGGCGGATGGCGTCCCCGTATTCGCGCACGGCCGGGTCCAGCAGCGCGTCCGACGCCTGGCGCAGATAGATGTTCAGCGGGGTCATGCGCCGTTCGATGTAGACATGGCGGATGACCACCGTGTCGCCAGTTTCCTCTATCAGGCTGGGCACCAGGCGGCGCAACTCTTCCAGCAGCGCCGGCGCGAAACGGGTGCGCGGCAGCGCCACCTGTGAATATTCCCAGGTGTCGGCCATGCGGCCGACGCGGTCGTGCAGCTTCACCATCTGGTATTTGCGGCGCACGGTGGCATGGTCCATGCCGTCCTTGTCGATGCGGTCCTTGATGAGCTTGAACACGTAGGGATAGGACGGCAGCGTGAACACGCACATCACCATGCCCTTGATGCCGGGGGCGATGTCGAAAGCGTCGCGCGAATGGGCCAGATGGTGCAGGAAGTCGCGGTAGAACAGCGTCTTGCCCTGCTTCTGCAGGCCGATCATGGTGTAGAGCTCGGCCTTGGGCTTGCGCGGCAGCAGGCTGGACAGGAAGTTCACCACCGCGGCCGGCGTTTCCATGTCCACCAGGAAATAGGCGCGCGTGAAGCTGAACAGCGTGCTCAGGTCGTCAGCGCCCAGGAGCAGCGCGTCCAGCACGACCTGACCCGCCGGGTTGCGCATCAGCGCCACCGCGAAGGGATACACCGTGCCCTGGTTGATCAGACGGCCGACGATGTAGGCGCCCTTGTTGCGGAAGAACAGCGAGCCCAGCGCGTGGATCTGGCAATCGCTGGCGATGCGCCGGCCGACGTGGCGCGGCAGGATCGCGCGCAGCTGCTTGACCGCGGCGCGCGCCAGCAGCCGGGTGTCGCGCGGCAGGTCTTCGAAGGGCAGCGCCAGGCCGAAATCCGCCACCATGCGGATCAGGCTTTTTTCCAGCCCGTCGGTGGCGGGGTAATACACGCGGTACGACGGGATGCTGCTGTCCAGGTAGTCGGTGGCGATGGCCGGGCGGACGAACAGGAAGGCGTTGTGGAAGTAGTCGCGATGCAGGATGCGGCAGGACACCGAGTTGAAGAACGTCTCGGCGCATTCGGGCTGGCGGTGGTCGCCCAGCAGGCCCACGAATTCCTGCTTGATCTGTTGCCAGAATGCCGTCTGCGCATCGCTCAGGGCGGGCGCCGCGCTGCCGTTGGCGCCGACCGCGCCTTCGGGGCGGCCGCGCAGCACGCCTTCCAGTTGGGTGGCGCATTCGCGCACCCGCATGTCGTAGTACTCGATGCGCTCGCGCGACAGGCGCTGGATGCCGTGCCAGTCGCCGGATTCGAACAGCGCCTTGGCGCGCTGGGCGCTGTAGCGGAACAGCGCGTAGTGGCGGTCGAAGCCCGCCAGGATCAGCCGCGCGACGTCCAGCGGCGATGGGCCCGGAGCGGGCGCCTGCTCGATGTGCTGGACGTCGGACATGCGGATCATGGCGGCGTGGCTCAGGCGGTTTCGTTGAACAGTTCGCGGCCGATCAGCATGCGGCGGATTTCGCTGGTGCCGGCGCCGATTTCGTACAGCTTGGCGTCGCGCCACAGGCGGCCCACCGGGTACTCGTTGATGTAGCCGTTGCCGCCCAGGATCTGCACGCCCTCGCCCGCCATCCAGGTGGCCTTTTCGGCGGTGTAGAGGATCAGCGCGGCGCAGTCCTTGCGCACCTGGCGCACGTGCTCGGCGCCCAGGCGGTCCAGGTTCTTGCCGACCTGGTAGCAGAAGGCGCGGCTGGCTTGCAGCGTGGTGTACAAGTCCGCGACCTTGCCCTGGATCAGCTGGAATTCGCCGATGGCCTGGCCGAACTGCTTGCGGTCATGGATATAGGGGACGACCACGTCCATCACGGCCTGCATGATGCCTACCGGGCCGCCGGACAGCACGGCGCGTTCGTAGTCCAGGCCGCTCATCAGCACCTTGACGCCGCCGTTGACCTGGCCCAGCACGTTTTCTTCGGGGATTTCGCAGTCCTGGAACACCAGTTCGCCGGTGTGGCTGCCGCGCATGCCCAGCTTGTCCAGCTTCTGCGCCACGGAAAAGCCCTTGAAGCCCTTTTCCACCAGGAAGGCGGTGATGCCGCGCTGATGGGCTTCGGGGTCGGTCTTGGCGTAGACCACCAGGGTGTCGGCGTCGGGGCCGTTGGTGATCCACATCTTGGTGCCGTTCAGTACGTAGCGGTCGCCCTTTTTGTCGGCGCGCAGCTTCATGCTGACCACATCGGAACCCGCGCCCGGCTCGCTCATGGCCAGGGCGCCCACGTGTTCGCCCGAAATCAGCTTGGGCAGGTATTTGGCTTTCTGGGCGGGGGTGCCGTTGCGGTTGATCTGGTTCACGCACAGGTTGGAGTGCGCGCCGTAGGACAGACCGATGGAGGCGCTGGCGCGGGAGATTTCCTCCATCACGACCATGTGGGCCAGATAGCCCATTTTTGCACCGCCGTATTCCTCGTCGGCCGTCATGCCCAGCACGCCGAGGTCGCCGAATTTGCGCCAGAGATCCATGGGGAACTGGTCGCTGCGGTCGACTTCTGCGGCGCGCGGCGCGATCTCGGCCAGTGCGAAATTGCGCACCGCGTCGCGCAGCATGTCCAGATCTTCGCCCAGGTCGAAGTTCAGGCCGGGAAGGTTCATCGCTGTCTCCGTGATAGTAGGTACTTACTATTTTGTGGGCGCCTGTGTCCGGCGCCAGCTTGCCGCGCGTGGCTCATGATGCGCCGATCGGCCATCGCTGCGCAATGATGCACCGCAAATATTACGTTTACGTAAACGTAAATTGGAGTCGGGTTATCCCTAGGTAATTCCGGCCTGCCCAGGGAGTTGCGCTGAGTAAGATGCCAGCCGATCCTTGAATCCTGAATCATTGCGATGGAGTCTGCCGTGCTCGAACTATCCAACCTGGACGAAATTGTGGCGCTGCGGCGCGACATCCACATGCATCCGGAGCTCTGCTACGAAGAGCACCGCACGGCCAAGGTGGTGGCGGACACGCTGCGCGGCTGGGGCATCGAGGTTCACACCGGCATCGCCAAGACCGGGGTGGTCGGCGTGATCAAGCGCGGCACGTCGGATCGCGCCATCATGTTGCGCGCCGACATGGACGCCCTGCCCATGCAGGAAGAGAACCAGTTCGAGCACCGCTCGCGCCACGACGGCAAGATGCACGGTTGCGGCCATGACGGCCACACCGCCATGCTGCTCGCCGCCGCGCGCCACCTGCAGGCCGAAGGCGGCTTCGACGGCACCGTGTACCTGTGCTTCCAGCCGGCCGAGGAAGGCGGCGCGGGCGGCCGCGCCATGATCCAGGACGGTCTGTTCGAACGTTTTCCCTGCGAAGCCGTGTTCGGCCTGCACAACTGGCCGGGGCTGCCCGCCGGATCCATCGGCGTCTGCTCCGGCCCGATGATGGCAGCCGCCAACGGCTTCAAGATCACCGTGCGCGGCAAGGGCGGCCACGCGGCCGCGCCGCAGGACTGCAGCGATCCGGTGCCTGCGCTGTTCGCCATCGGCCAGTCGCTGCAGACCATTCTCACGCGCAGCAAGCGCCCGCTGGATGCGGCCGTGCTGTCGATCACGCAGGTGCAGGCCGGCGGCAGCGTCATTAACGTCATTCCGAATAGCGCCTGGCTGGGTGGCTCGGTGCGGGCCTACAGCACGGACGTGGTCGATCTGATCGAACGCCGCATGAACGAGATTGCAGGCAACATCGCCGCCGCGCACGGCTGCGAAGCCGACGTATTCTTCGAGCGCCGCTACCCGGCGCTGGTGAACACCGTCGCCGAAACCGAGTTCTGCATGGAAGTCATGCGCGAGGTCGTGGGCGAGGACAAGGCAATGGTGATCGAACCGGCCATGGCCTCGGAGGACTTCGCCTTTCTGCTGCAGGAAAAACCCGGCTGCTACGTGTTCCTGGGCAACGGCGACGGCGAGCACCGCATGGCAGGCCACGGCCTGGGTCCCTGCATGCTGCACAACGCCAGCTACGACTTCAACGATTCCCTGATTCCGGCTGGCGCGTCGTACTGGGTACGCCTGGCGCAACGCTATCTGGCCTGATGTGCTTCACGCTTTTCGTTTTATCTGACGCAGTGCCACGCAACATTACCAGGACGATATGAAAAAGAAGACATTGCTGATCAAGGCCGCGGGGGCGGCCTTGGCGATCATGGCCAGCGGCGCGATGGCGCAGAACTGGCCGGCCAAGCCGGTGACGCTGGTCGTGCCCTACACCGCGGGCGGCAGCGCCGACGCGATCGGACGCCGCCTGGGCGACGTCCTGCGCAAGGAAAGCAACATAACCGTCATCGTCGAGAACAAGCCGGGCGCGGGCGCGTCCGTCGGCACCGACTTCGTGGCGCGCGCGCAGCCGGACGGCACCACCTTGCTGCTGGCCTCCACCAGCCCGCTGACGATCTTCCCGCATCTGGCCAAGACCAACTACGACCCGATGAAGGACCTGACGCCGGTGGCCAGCGTGGCGGTCGCGCCCGTCGCCATCGTCGCCACCAAGGCGCTGCCGGTGAAGGACTTCGCCGGCCTGATCGACTACGCCAAGTCGCATCCCGACGGCGTGCGCTACGGTACGCCGGGCCAGGGCACCGTGGCCCACATCGGCATGTCGGCCGTCACGGCGCAGACCGGCACCAAGATGCTGCACGTGCCTTACCGCGGCAACAGCCAGGCGTTGACCGACGGCCTGGGCGGCGTGGTCGAGTTGCTGGTGGTCAATAGCGACGTGGTGCTGCCGCACGTCGCCAGCGGCGCGCTCAAGCCGCTGGCCGTGATGGCGCCCGAGCGCCTGGCCGCCTGGCCGGACGTGCCCACCATGGCGGAACTGAAGATGCCGCAGGCGCAGTACTACTCGAACTTCGGCGTGTTTGCGCCGGCCAAGCTGCCGGCGATGGTCGCCCAGCCCTTGCAGGCGGCTTTGGCCAAGGCAGTCGCCAGCGCTGAATTCCAGGATCTGCTGGCCAAGTCGTACTTGCAGCCAGGCACCGCCACGGGCGAGGCCTTCGCCAAGCAGGTGCAGGCGGAATTCGCGAACAACGCGCGGGTCATCAAGGAAGGCAACATCAAGGCTGAGTAAGCCTTGCCCCAACAAAAAGCGCGCGACCCTGTGGGTACGCGCGCTTTTTTTTCGGCCTGCCCCAAGACAGCGGGCGCCCAGTGGGGTCTTTCTTGTGGCGGTTTGTCGCAGCCTACGCGCTGCGCGGCCCGAACATGATCACCAGCATGCCCGCCAGGCACAGGCCCACGCCTAGCCAGTCGCTCATGCTGGGACGCACGCCGTCCACGGCCCACAGCCATAGCAGCGCCATGCCGATATAGATGCCGCCATACGCCGCGTACACGCGGCCCGAGGCCGTGGGGTGCAGCGTGAGCAGCCAGGCGAACAGCGCCAGGCTGGCCGCGGCAGGCGCCAGCAGCCAGATCGAATGGCCCTTGCGCAGCCACAGGTAAGGCAGATAGCAGCCGATGATCTCGGCCAGCGCCGTCAGGACGAACAGCGCGAGGGTTTGCAGGGCGGCCATGCGTGCGCCCCTAGGGCTTTTGCGCGAGCAACTCGCGGCATTGCTGTTCCTGCTGCGCGATCTCGCGCAGGGTATCCTCGATGTCGCGGCGCTGCTGTTCCAGCGTGGCGCGGTGTTGTTCCAGCACGCTTAGGTACTGGCGCAGCTGGACCTCGGTGTCGCCCGGCCCGTCGTACATGTCGATCAGGGTCAGGATCTCGGACAATTGCAGGCCCAGGCGCTTGCCGCGCAGGGCCAGTTTCAGGCGCGTGCGGTCGCGTGGCCCGAAGACCCGGTTGCGTCCTTCACGCGCCGGGCTGACGATCCCCTGGTCTTCGTAGAAGCGGATCGTGCGGGGCGTGACGTCGAACTCGCGGGAGAGCTCTGAGATAGTCCAGGTTGACGGGGACATGCGGCTTGTGGCAGTTTACGTAAACGTAAATTATGATGACTTGACCCAATCGTCAAGCGTGGAGGAGAGGCAATGAATCCGAACGAACAGAAACTGCAGTACCCCTGGGCCGATTTCCAGCCCGAAGCCGGCCGTTCGCACGGGGTGGCGGATGGGGTCAAGTGGATCAGGATGCCTCTGCCGTTCGCGCTGGATCATATCAACCTCTGGCTGCTGCGCGACAACATCGACGGGCGCGACGGCTGGACCATCGTCGACTGTGGCATCACGCGCGATGAAGTGAAGACGCTGTGGGAACGCGTGTTCGAGACCGAGCTCGAAGGCCTGCCGGTGCTGCGCGTGATCGTCACCCACATGCACCCCGACCACATCGGCCTGGCGCACTGGCTGTGCGAACGCTGGAACGCCCCGCTGTGGATGACGATGACGGACTTCATGGTGGCGTCGCTGTGGTCCTCGCGCCGCGGCGAGGCCGGCGGCGGTCCGGGCGGCCAATCGGCGGTGGATCACTTCGCGCGCCATGGCCTGACCGACCCGGACGCGCAAGAGCAGATCCGCCAGCGCGCCAACTACTACCCCAACCTGGTGCCGGCCGTGCCCGCGCGCTACACCCGTATCATGAACGGCGATGAGGTGCGCATCGGCGGGCGCGACTGGCGCGTCATCGTGGGTTACGGCCACGCGCCGGAACATGCCTCGCTGTATTCCCCGGACCTGCGCGTGCTGATTTCCGGCGACATGGTGCTGCCGCGCATTTCCACCAACGTCAGCGTGTTCGATTACGAGCCCGACGCGAATCCCCTGCCCCTGTACTTGCGTTCGCTGGATGGCTACGCCGACCTGCCCGAAGACACGCTGGTGCTGCCATCGCATGGCCGGCCTTTCAAGGGCCTGCACGAGCGCATCGCGCAACAGCACGAACACCATCGCGACCGCCTGGCGGAAGTGCTGGAAGCTTGTGCCGTCCAGCCGCAATCGACCACGGACATCGTGCCGGTGCTGTTCAAGCGCAAGCTCGACCTGCACCAGCTGACCTTCGCCATGGGCGAGGCGCTGGCGCACCTGCACGCGCTGTATTTCGAAGGCAAGCTCAAGCGCGCGCTGGGCGCGGACGGCATCGTGCGGTTCTCGGCCGCCTGAATCCGGCCTCAGTCCAGCGTCACACCTGCGTCGGTGGTCAGCTTTAGAACGATCGGAAGATAGGTCTGGTACTCGGCCTCGGCTTCGTGGGGCAGGTTTCCGATCGGCTCCAGATCCATCGCGAGCAGCCGCTCGCGGACCTCTGGGCTCTGCACCGTGGCGCTGATCTCGCGACCCAGGCGTTCGACGATGTCGGCGGGCGTTTGGGCAGGGGCAAGCAGCGTCGTCGGCGTCACGGTTCGATACGCCTCATCGTCGTAGCCTGCCTCGGCCATGCTCGGTACGTCTGGCAGGCTGCTGATCCGCTTTCCGCCGAGCACCGCGAGGGCGCGTATCTTGCCGGCGGCGAGGTGCTGCCTGAGGGTGTACGCGGAAGCCAGGGCCACGTCGATCTGGCCGGCAAGCAATGCCGTCACGATCGGCAGTTCACCCTTATAGGGCACGTTCAGGATGTCGATGCCATAAGTCTTGTTCATGTAGCGCTGAATGACGTGCGGCGTGGAGCCCGGTCCCCACGAACCCATTCGAAGCGCGCCAGGTTCTTTTCTTGCGTGCGCTATCAGCTCGTCCATGTTCTTTACGGGCAACGAACCGCGGACCACGATCACGCCCGAACTCTTGGAGATATCGGAGATCGGCCGCAACTCGGTGCGCGGATCGTAGGGGAGCTTCTTGTAGAGCACGAGGTTGGCGGTGATCGGCGTGGCAAGGGTCAATAGCAGGGTGTAACCGTCCGGGGCCGATTTGGCGACGTGATTGGTGGCGATGATGCCGCCTGCGCCAGGCTTGTTCTCCACGAGCACGGACTGGCCGAGCCGCTTGCCCAGGCCTTCGGCTACCGATCGTGCAATGACGTCGACCTGTCCGCCAGCCTGGTAAGGCACGACCAGGCGCAAGGGCTTGGACGGATAGTCGGTTTGGGCGTGCGCACGCAAGGACAGGCATGCCAGCGCAACGGCAGCCCATCCGGCCCGCCTGGCAACCGTGGCCAGCGCTTGGGTGGGGGCTTTCCTG
The DNA here is from genome assembly GCF_014490035.1 of Achromobacter xylosoxidans. Classification (NCBI taxonomy): domain Bacteria; kingdom Pseudomonadati; phylum Pseudomonadota; class Betaproteobacteria; order Burkholderiales; family Alcaligenaceae; genus Achromobacter; species Achromobacter xylosoxidans. The sequence continues at coordinate 106,323 of NZ_CP061008.1, forward strand.
CGCAAGTGTTTGCTTAGATTCATGGCCACGCTCCTTGCGCCGCAAGGGGGGCTATCGGTGTCCGTGCCTATGCCTTTCCTGGGGCGATGCGGCAATCTTGAACCGCCGGCCCAGGTCCGCAAACGTCAAATTCCACATATGCTCATGAAGAATGCGCGTGGCTCTCTCAGAGCGGGCGCATTTGCGAGGGCCTGCCCCGCCCGTTCAACGCGAGGCCGTCGCCAGCCGCACGGCCAGCCCGACGAACACCAGCGCGGCGATCCGGTTCAGCCAGCGCTTGGCCGTCACCGAACGCTGCAGCAATTCCCCGAACGCGCCCGAGAAGAAGGCGATGGCGCCGAACACCAGCAGCGTCGACACCATGAACACCGCGCCCAGCTGCATGGTCTGCAGGCCCACCCGGCCCAGCGCCGGCGAGGTGAACTGCGGCAGGAAGGCGAAGAAGAACAGCAACACCTTGGGATTGGTCAGGTTCATCACGATGCCGCGGCGATAGAGCGCGCCGGGCTTCATGGGTTCGGGGCGCTTGCCGTCCTCGGCTTCGACCGGTGCGCGCAGGATCTGCCACGCCAGATAGGCCAGGTACGCGGCGCCCGCCAGCTTGAGCACGGTGAAGGCCATGGGCGAGGCCGCGAACACGGCCGCCAGCCCGACGGCCACGGCGGCCGTATGTCCCAGCAGTCCCGTGCACAGGCCCAGCACCACGAACATGCCGGCCTTGCGGCCCCAGATGGCGGATTGCATCAGCACGAACAGGTTGTCGGGCCCCGGGGTCAGGGCCAGCAGGACGGCAATGCCGAAGAATGCGATCAGGGTGTCGATGGGCAGCATGGGGGTCGCCTGGAACGGTTCGGCCGGCTCTGGAAGGCCGGAAGTGGCATCATAAAGGGAAAGACGTGCTCATCATGCATGCCGCATGCGTCCCTGGCGGGCGTGTGCGACCCGATCAGGAGAGACGACCGCCATGCCCTTCACCGCCATGCCGCATTCCCCGCAACCCATGCAGGACGCAGACGCGCGCCCCGATGCCGCACTCGAAGCGTGGCTGCATGCGCGCCACAGCTGCCGCGCCTTTCTGCCCCAGCCCGTCGCGCGCGGCACCATCGAACGCATCCTGGATCTGGCGCAGCGCGCCGCGTCCTGGTGCAATTGCCAGCCCTGGCAGGTGACGATCACCGAAGGCGCGGGTACGGAACGCCTGCGCGACGCGCTGCAACGCCGCGCGGAACAGTCTGGCTTCACGCCGGATTTTCCGTTTCCGCGCGAATACCAGGGCGAGTACCTGGCCCGCCGGCGCGAATCAGGCTTCCAGCTGTATGGCGCGGTCGGCGTGGCGCGTGGCGACCGCGAGGCATACCGCCGCCAGGAAATGCGCAATTTCCAGCTGTTCGATGCGCCGCACGTGGCCATCGTCACCACCGACGAGGCGCTGGGTGAATACGGCGCGATGGATTGCGGCGGCTATGTGGCCAATTTCCTGCTGGCGGCCCAGGCCAACGGCGTGGCGACCGTCGCCCAGGCATCCTTGGCCATGTATCCGGAAGTGCTGCGCGATGAACTCGGCATCGCCGCGGATCGCCGCGTGGTCTGCGGCATTTCCTTCGGTTATGCCGACACGGAGCACCCCGCCAACAGCTATCGCACCAGCCGCGCGCCGCAATCCGAAACCGTTACCTGGATCGGCGAATAGGGACAGGCCGCGCCTGGCCTGATATGGTTCTTCCTGATCGCTTTTATTCCGTCCCTGTCCATACGCAAGCAGTCCACTGAAGATGCCCACCAAACACATCGATACGCTTCTGCAGCACGCAGGCACCGCCCCGTTCAACCCGGAAACCGGCACCGCGCCGGTACCCCTGCCGCCGATGCGGGCCAGCACGGTGCGCTTCGAGAACCTCGCAGCGCTCGAAAAGGCCCAGCGCAGCAAGGCGGCAGGCGGCCGCGCCTCCACCTACGGGCGCATGGGCATGGACACGCATGCGGCGCTGGAAGAAGTCTTCACCCAGCTCGAAGGCGGCACGCATTGCTACCTGGCGTCCTCGGGCCTGTCGGCGATGACCATGGTCATGATGGCCCTGTGCTCGGCCGGCGACCACGCCCTGATCTCGGACTGCGTCTATGGTCCGATGCGCGAACTCGACGACGCGGTGCTCAAGCGCATGAACATCGAAATCACCTACTTCGCGGCCGGCGAGGACCTCGAAGCGCTGGTGCGTCCCAACACCAAGCTGCTGTACGTCGAATCTCCGGGATCGCTGCTGTTCGAGATGCTGGACATGGGCGCCATGGCCGCTTTCGCGCAGAGCCACGGGCTGGTGCTGGCCACCGACAATACCTGGGGTTCGGGCTACATCTACCGTCCCCTGACGTTGGGCGCGCAGGTATCCGTCATCGCCGGCACCAAGTACGTGGGTGGGCACTCCGACCTGATGCTGGGCGCGGTCGTCACCAATGACGAACAGATTGCCCGCAAGCTCAACCGCACGCAGTACGCCATGGGCTATTCGATCAGCGCGGACGACGCCTGGCTGGCTTTGCGCGGCGTACGCACCATGCCCATTCGCATGGCCCAGCACGCGCGCCATGCCTTGCAGGTATGCGAATTCCTCAAGAGCCGTCCCGAGACCGTGCGCCTGTTCCACCCGGCCTGGCCGCAGGATCCCGGCCACGCCCTGTGGCAGCGCGATTGCACCGGCTCCAATGGCATGCTTTCCGTCGAGCTGCGCCTGTCGCCGGCGGCCGCGCGCGTGTTCGTGGATTCACTGACGCTCTTTGGCATCGGCTTTTCCTGGGGCGGCTATGAAAGCCTGGTGCAGCTGGTGTCGAGCAAGGACCTGGCCAAGCACCGCTATTGGGGCGAAGGCGACAACGCCCTGGTGCGCCTGCACATCGGCCTGGAGTCGCCGGACGACATCATTGCCGACCTGACCCAGGCGCTGGAAAAGGCCGCCGCCGTCCAGGGCTGAGCGGCGCAAGGCGCGGCGGCCTCAGGCGGCCGCGCCGCGTATCCACGCGCCGATGCGCGCGGCGATGTCGTCGCTGTTGTCGTCCATCATGGGCATGTGCGAATTGCCGGCAATGCCCATGTCGGCCAGGCGCCAGGTTTGCACGCGGGCGCCTTGGCGCGTCAGCTCATCGGCATAGGCCTGGCCGGTGGCGCACAGCTTTTCCCATAGCGGCGTCGCGTCCAGGTAATCCCCATAGACGAACAGAAAGGGCTTGTCCGCCACGGCTTGGGCCGTCACCTCGGACGAGTAGCCCGAGGGCTCGATGCCGATGACCCCGCGCACCAGGTCCGGCCGCGCGTGCAGCGCGCGGTAGGCGACTTCGCCGCCGTGGCTGTGCGCCATCACCAGGCACGGTCCGACGCGGTCGAGCACCGCGCAGAACCCCTGCAATGCCGCATCGTTATTGCCCAGCCAGCGCGGCACCGCATGGCGGATGAAGTCGTCGAACGCGGCGACCGGAAAGCGCTGCCCGTCGAACGCACGCCGTGCCGGATAGTCCTCGGCGCGGCCGAAGCGGAACAGCGTCCAGCTTTCCTCGGCATTGCGGATGATGGGCGGCTCGGGCCAGACCTGCGTGAACGGCGCCCAGCCCGCGCGGCCGCGCTCGACGTTGTCCACGACGTACACCGCATGTCCCTGCCGCAGGAAATGCTGCATCCAGCCCGGCCTGCCATCCGGCGTCTGTTCCCACATCGCGCCCGTCATGCCGCCGCCATGCAGCAGCACGATGGGCAGCGGATGCGCCAGCCGCGCCGGGATGAAGTACTGCACGTAGGCCTGCTCGAAGTGATACAGCCCGTTGGGGTCATACGCCAGCGACGCGCTTTGCGTGAACGCGATATCGCGCCGAGGCAGGCCGTCGATGCGCACCTGCCGCCCGCCCGCGTAGAAGCTGCCGAAGTCGGCCAGGGCCACTGCCTGGGGAACCGCCTGCGTCATGGCTTGACCAGCGGGCATTGGCTTTCCGACAAGGGCCAGGCCAGCGCCGCGCCGGGGATGTTGCGCACGATGTTGTAGTAGTCCCAGGGCGCCTTCGACTGCGCCGGCGTCTTGACCTGCGCCAGCATCATGTCGCGCACCACCAGGCCGTCTTCGCGGATGTGCGCGTTGAGGCTGAACGGGTCGTCGATGGGCAGCGATTTCATCTTGGCCATGACGGCGTCGGCGTCCACCGTGCCTGCCGCCTTCACGGCCTGCAGGTAATGGCGCACCGAGCCGTAGACGCCGGCTTGCAGGAAGGTGGGGGGACGCCCCACGCGGGCCTCGAACTTCTTGGCGAAAGCGCGCGTGCCGTCGTTCATGTCCCAGTAGGACGGCACGGTCAGATAGGTTTTCTGCGCGGCTTGCAGGCCCAGGCTGTGCACGTCGGTGATCAGCAGCAGCATGGCCGCCAGCTGCTGCGCGCCGCCGATGCCGAATTCCGCGGCCTGCTTGATGGCCGAAATGGTGTCGCCGCCGGCGTTGGCGATGGCGATGATCTGCGCCTTGGATGCCTGCGCCTGCAGCAGGAAGGACGCGAAATCCGAGGCGTTCAGCGGGTGGTAGACGGTGCCGACGACCTCGCCGCCGTTGGCCTTGACCACGGCCTCGGTGTCCGCCGCCAGCTGCTTGCCGAAAGCATAGTCGGACGCCAGGATGAACCAGCGTTTGTTGCCCTCGTTGACCACCGCGGTCGCCGTGCCGCGCGACAGCGCATACGTGGTGTAGGTCCATTGCACGCCGTAGGACGAGCACTGCGCCTGGGTCAGCGCGGTGGTGCCAGGACTGGAGAACAGCACCAGCTTTTTCTTGTCGCGCGCGATGCCCTGCACTGCCAGCGCGACCGACGAGTTGGGCACGTCCACGATCACGTCCACGCCGTCGGTGTCGTACCATTTGCGCGCCATGCCGCTGCCGATGTCGGGCCGGTGTTGGTGGTCGCCCGAGACCAGCGAAATCGGCTTGCCCAGCAGGGTGCCGCCCATTTCCTCGATGGCCAGGCGGGCGGCTTCGACCGAGCCGCGGCCGGTGGCGTCGGCGGTGACGCCCGCCATGTCCGTGAGTACGCCGATCTTCACGCCGTCGGTTTCGTTGGCTTGCGCCAGGCCGGCGGCCAGCGCCAGGCACAGGCCCAGCATCGCGCGTTTGCGCGGGAATCGCTGCTTCATTTGTCTTCCACCCATTGTGTGCCGCTGTTGCGGCGATTTGTTGTGCGGAAAGTGTAGCGCGGGCCCAGGCGGGAACTGCAAAGAAAAACGCCCCGGCCGGCAGGCTCGGGGCGTTGTGGATTCCGGCTGGAACGTATCAGTTGCGCGCCAGCGGGATCAGGCGGGTCACTTCCTTCAGCGCGCCTTCGTAGCTGTTGCCCGCCATGACAGGCGAGGTCATGAACTTGCCGCCGACGGCGAACGACGGGGTGCCGTCGATGCGGTAGGCGTCGGCCAACTGGGTGGCGCGCTGCACCTGCGTCTGCACGCTGAACGAGTCGAAGACCGAGTCGAACTTCTCGCGGTCCACGCCCTGCGTGGCGATCCATTCGCCCATCGCCTTCTTGTCGAACAGGCGCTTGTGCTCGCCGTGGATGGCGGCAAAGACCTTGGGGTGCAGGTCCGGGCGGTCCAGCGCCAGCAGCGTGTAGTAGAGCTGCTGCAGCGGCTTCATGCCGGCGTTGAACGCGATCGGAACCTGCTTGAGCACCACGTCCGGCGGCGCGGTCTTGGCCCAGTCCTCAACCATGGGTTCCATGGCGGCGCAGTGCGGGCAGGTATAGGCGAAGAATTCCAGGACCTCGATCCTGCCCGGGGTGTCCGACGGCAGCGGCGGGTTGATGGCGATGGACTGCTGCGTGCCTTGCGCGTGGCTAGCCGGGCTGAAGAATGCCGTGGCGGTCAGCGCGGCCGCGGCCAGGATGCGGATTATCTTGGGGGACAGCATGGATGAGAGGTTCCTGAGTAAAAAGTTACAGACAGGCCCGGGGCCGGATAAGTTCAATGCTTGCGCGCGCGGCGGCCCACATTACTGGCGCACCACCGCGGTTTCGATCTTGTTCTCGCCCAGGCGGCCGCGTGCCCGGTTCATGTCGTCCAGGCGGGCAAACGGGCCCACCCTGACCCGGTTGATGGGCTTGCCGTTCACTTCGGCCTTTTGCACCGCCACCGGCAGACCCAGCAGGATGATGCGGGCCTTGAGGGATTCCGCGTCGTTCTCGCCCCGGAAGGCGCCAGCCTGCAGGTAATACGTGCCGTTGGCCGCGGACGCGGTGGCGGCCGGCTTGGGAGCCGGCGCGGGCGCGGCGGCGGGGGCGGCCTTGGAGATAGGCGTGGGCGCCTGGCTGGGGGTGGCGGACGGCGCGGCCGAAGCCACGGCGGGCGCCTTGGACGTAGGCAGGGTGGCAATCAGCGCGCCCAGGTCGTCCAGCTTGGTGGGGGTATCGTCGCCCTTGGAGGCGGCGGGTCCGGTGGCCTGGCCGGTACCGGCCCCGGGCAGCGGCGCGGGCGCCGTGGCGGTCGGGCCGGTGGACGGAGTGCCGGCGCCGCCGTCGCGGCCGTACAGGCCGGCGTTGGGGTCTGGCGCCTGGCGCGGGTCCGGCAGCTTGCCGTTGTCGCCCTGGCGGCTGGCCCGGTCGACGAAGGGCACTGGCGCCTTGGTGACGTAGAAGGCGACGACGGCGGCCACGATCAGGCCGATGAGCAAGCCGGCCAGCGCGCCGTACAGGGTGCTGCCGCTTTCGCCGGAGGAACGGCGGGTGGTTTTGCGCTTGGTTGCCATGAACCGATGTTACATCCGCTCGGGCGCCGATACGCCCATCAGCTCCAGCCCGTTGGCCAGCACCTGGCGCGTGGTCGAGGCCAGGCGCAGGCGGGCCAGCTTCAGGGCCCTGTCGTCGACCAGCACGCGCTCGGCGTTGTACCAGGCGTGGAAATCCGAGGCGCAGTCGCGCAGCCAGAAGGCGATATGGTGCGGCGACAGTTCCTGCGCCGCCAGCGCCACCACGTTGGGGAATTCGGCCAGGCGCTGCATCAGCGCGAATTCGGTCGGGGCGGTCAGCAGCGCCGCGTCGGCCTGGGCCACGTCGGCGGCCGGCATGGCGGCGTTGTTGATGACCGAGCAGATGCGGGCGTGCGCGTACTGGATGTAATAGACCGGGTTCTCGTCGCTCTTGGACAGCGCCAGGTCCACGTCGAACACGAATTCCGTGTCGGCGCGGCGCTGGATCAGGAAGTAGCGCACCGCGTCGCGGCCCACCCAGTCGATCAGGTCGCGCATGGTCACGTAGCTGCCGGCGCGCTTGGAGATCTTGACCTCTTCGCCGCCGCGCATGACCTTGACCATCTTGTGCAGCACGTAGGCCGGGTATTCCTTGGGAATGCCCTCTTCCAGCGCCTGCAGGCCGGCGCGCACGCGCGCCACGGTGCCGTGGTGGTCGCTGCCCTGGATGTTCACGGCGCGATGGAAGCCCCGCTCCCATTTGGCCTTGTGGTAGGCCACGTCCGGCACGAAGTAGGTGTAGCCGCCTTCGCTCTTCCGCATGACGCGGTCTTTGTCGTCGCCCGTGCCCAGTTCGGTGGTGCGCAGCCACAGCGCGCCGCCTTCCTCGTAGGTGTGGCCGCCGGCGATCAGCGCCTTGACGGTCGCTTCGACCCGGCCGGAGGTGTAGAGCGAGCTTTCCAGGTAGTAGTTGTCGAACGCCAGGCCGAAGGCCTGCAGGTCCAGGTCCTGTTCGCGGCGCAGGTAGGCCACGGCGAAGACGCGGATGTCGTCCAGGTTGTCGACGTTGCCCGTGGCGGTGACGTCCACGCCATCGGAGTGAACGGTCGCGCCGGCCTGGAAGTCGCGCGCGATGTCGGCGATGTAGTCGCCCTTGTAGCCGTCGGCGGGCCACTCGGGGGAATCGGTCGTCAGGCCGCGGGCGCGCGCCTGCACGCTGATGGCCAGGTTCTGGATCTGGTTGCCGGCGTCGTTGTAATAGAACTCGCGGGTGACGTCCCAGCCGATGGCGTCGTACAGGCGGCAGATGGCATCGCCCAGCGCGGCCTGGCGGGCATGGCCCACGTGCAGCGGGCCGGTGGGGTTGGCCGACACGAATTCGACCAGGATCTTCTCGCCGTTGCGCGGCGCACGGCCGAAGGCGGCGCCTTGCTCGGCCACGGCGGCGATGACGGCCTGGCGCGCGGCGGCGGTAATGCGCAGGTTGATGAAGCCGGGGCCGGCGATTTCAGCGGCCTCGATCAGGCTGGCGGCGCCGGGCTGGGCCATCAGGGCGTCGACGATGGCCTGGGCCAGTTCGCGCGGGTTGCGGCGGGCCGGCTTGGCCAGCTGCATGGCCACGTTGGTGGCGACGTCGCCGTGGGCGGCGACCTTGGGGCGCTCCAGCAGCACATTTGCCACGGCGTCGGGCAGGCTTTGCGCGACGGCGGCCTGGATCAGGGAGATAAGCTGTTTTTGTTGCTCGAGGAGCATGGGCGTCTGGAGAAGTTCTGAGTTAGTGACGGACGCGCCCGCACAGGCCGGGCCTGTCGGGCGGAGCGGACAGGGGCGGCGTAGCCGGGCGGACCGCGCGTGCCGGCTTCATGGCCGCGTCAGGTCCCGCTGTCACGGGAATCTCCTGAATCATAGCTTGATTTGGCCATGGAACCGGCCTGCGCCCTGGGCGGGAACGCCGCAAGGAAGGGTCCGGGGGGACACATGGCGCCGGTCGTCGGACCTGCTTCCCCAGGCCAGTTGGCAGTGCCCTGGTGTTGCGGTAGTGTATGTAAGTAATCAATGTGGGAGACTGGAATATGCTGATCACCTTTCATTCCAAGGTCGTGGCCGAGGTTCTGATGCTGACCGACCATGCCGGCGCGCTGCTGCTGGCGGCGGGCAAGTCCTTCAAGGACAAGATCCCGGAGCGCGGCGTTTTCACCGTCGAGCAGCTGGGGCCGGCCATCAGCGGCATCGAACGCGCGATCGAGGAATACCAGAGCGCCCATGACGGCTCCGAGGAAGAGGACGAGGACAAGGCCCCGGCCTCGCCCATGGCCCGCATGGTGGGCCTGAAGGAGCGCGCCTTCCCCCTGCTCGACATGATGCGCCAGTCCTTGGCGGCAAACGCCGAAGTCACCTGGGAGGTGTCGCGCGGCTGGTAAGCCGGCGAGCCCAATGTCGCCGGGCGGACAATCTGCCCGGCGTTTTTTGCCTACCCTACTCGCCTGACGCCACCCCAAGGAACCCCGACATGCGCAGCGACATCACCATCGTTTTCGATTCCCGCCGTTCGCTTGACCTCTCGGCCAGCGTCGAGCCCTCGCCGCAGCGCCAGAGCGATGCGCGCGACTGGTTCGACAGCGCCTGGGAAACGCTGGGCTGCGAACCGCTGCGTCCCAGCGGCAAGGTCCTGCTGCTGGACAAGGTGCTGGGCGTGGCCGATGCGCTGGGCTACGACACCCTGTCCTCCGACGAAAAAGAGGCGCGCGAGTTCGCGGAGCACCTGGCGCTGGCGCTGGAGCGTCCGCGCATCACCGTGGACTTGCCGGGGCTGACGGTAGGTTACTGAGCGATCCGGCCTCAACCCCAAGAAAAAACTGCCCCCATAGGGGCAGTTTTCATTTGGGCCGGTCCCGCAGGCGGGTCTAGCGGATGCCTGCCCGCATGAACGATTGCACGAATTGCCGCTGGAACAGCAGGAAGGCGATCAGGAGCGGCGCCGCCGACATCAGCGTGGCGGCCGTGATGACCGACCAGTCGATGCCCTGGTCGGTCGACGAGAACACCTGCAGGCCCACCGTCAGCGGCCGGGATTCGACCGAGTTGGTGATGATCAGCGGCCACAGGAAGTTGTTCCAGTGGTGGCTGACCGACACCAGCCCGTAGGCCACGTAGATCGGCTTGGCCAGCGGCACATACACCTTCCATAGCACCTGAAGCGCGTTGGCGCCTTCCATGCGCGCGGCTTCTTCCAGTTCTCGCGGCACCGTCTTGAAGGTCTGGCGCAAGAGGAAGATGCCGAAGGCGGATGCAAAGTAAGGCAGGCCGATGGCGAACACCGTGTCGCGGATGCCCAGCTGGCTCATGGAGCGGTAGTTCTCCACCAGCAGCACGTCCGGCATGATCATCAGCTGCAGCAGCACCAGCATGAAGACGAAATCGCGGCCGCGGAACTCGAAGCGCGCGAAGGCGTAGCCGGCCAGGGTCGACAGCACCAGTTGCGCCGCCAGCACCATGGTGACCAGCAGGAAGGTGTTGAGGAAATAACGCGGGAACGGCGCCGCGTGCCAGGCGCGCACGAAGTTGTCCAGCGTCAGCGGCGCGAACAGGTCGAAGCGGGTCGCGTAGGCGGGCGGGTGGAACGCCGCCCACATGGCATAGGCCAGGGGCAGGATCCACAGCAGGCCGAGCGCCCAGGCGCCCAAGGTATCGAGCTTGTCTTTCATTGATAGTGCGTCCTGCGGTCCAGCCAGCGGAACTTGACCAGCGCGGTCAGCGCCAGCACCACCAGCAACACGACGGTCAGCGTGGCGGCGTAAGCCGTGTCCCAGAAACTGAAACCCACCTGGTAGATGTAGTACAGCAACAGCGTGCTGGCGTTATCCGGCCCGCCGCGCGTCATGACCACTACGTGGTCCACCAGCCGGAACGCGTTGATCAGGGCATTGATCAGCACGAAGAGCGTGGTGGGCATGAGCAGCGGCCACAGGATGCGGCGGAAGTACTGCCAGCGCGATGCGCCTTCCAGCATCGCGGCCTCGCGCAGCGACGGCGATACCGTCTGCAGGGCGGCCAGGTAGAAGATCATGAAGAAGCCGGCTTCCTTCCAGACCGTCACCAGCATCAGCGCGGGCAGCGCGGTCTCGCGGTTGCCCAGCCAGTTGGGGCCCGTAGCGCCGAACAGCTGCATCACCTGGGCGATCAGGCCGTATTGCGGCGTGTAGAAGAACAGCCAGATGTTGGCCACCGCCACCATGGGCAGCACCGTCGGCGTGAAGTAGGCCATGCGCAGGAAGCCGCGCCCGCTCAGGTTGCGGTTGACCCACAGCGCCATGACCAGCGCGATGCCGATGGACGTGGGAATGGTCCCCAGCGCAAACCACAGGTTGTTCCACAGCGACTGCCAGAACACCGGGTCGTCGCGCATGACGGCGTAGTTGTCCAGCCCCACGAAGCGCGCGGGGCGCGCGCCCTTGGGGGTGGAGAAAAAGCTGTGCCATAGCGTCGCCACCGCCGGGTAGTGCGTGAAGGCGGCGAGCAGCACGAGGGCTGGCAGCAACAGCAGCCAGCCGTACAGCGCGTTTAAAGAGCGGCTCATCGTGCTTGTCGGTTTACTTGTAGGGACGCAGTATGCGGTCGGCCTCGCGTTGCGCGTCGGTCAGGGCCTGCTGCGGCGTCTTGGAGCCCGTCAGGGCGGCTTGCAGGGCGTCGTTCAGGGTCTTGGTGACACGCTGGTTCTCATGCGTGGAGAACTCGGCCACGCTGACTTCCAGCTGGTCGCGCGCGACCGCGGCGGCCGGCACTTCCTGCGCGTACTTCTTCATCTTTTCGGTCTGCCAGGCGGCCGGGGTCACGGCCACGTAGCCCGTGGCGATGCTCCAGTCGGCGGCGCGCTCGGGCGTGGTGACCCATTGCGCGAACTTCAGCGCGGCCTGCTGCTGCGCCGGCGTGCCGCTCTTGAAGATGTAGAAGTTGCCGCCGCCGGTCGGGCTGCCGCCGCGCTTTTGCTGCGGCATCATGGCCACGCCGAACGGGAAGTCGGCGTTCTTGCGGATGTTGGTCAGGTTGCCCGTCGTGGTCCAGACCATGGCGGCCTTCTTTTCCAGGAAGTCCTTGGGCGTGGTGCCCCAGTCGATGGTGCCGGTCGGCATGATCTTGTGCTTGGCCGACAGGTCGTGCCAGAACTGCGCGGCTTCCACCACCGCAGGCTTGTCCAGATAGACCTCGTTGCCGGCCTCGTTCATCAGGATCGCGCCATTGGGCGTGGTCAGCGCCTGGAACAGCCAGTAGGCGAACGCGCCGCCCGAGGGGATCTCGATGCCCCACTGCGTGGTGTTGCCGGAGGCGTCCTGCTTGGTCAGCTTCTTGCCGTACTCGACCAGTTCGGCCCAGGTCGCCGGCGCGCGCTCGGGATCCAGCCCCGCGGCCTTGAACAGGTCCTTGTTGTAGTACATGACGATGGTCGAACGCTGGAACGGCACGCCCCAGGTATGGCCGCCGGTGCGGCTGTTCTGCATGAAGGCGTCATAGAAACCGCCCAGCCACTTCTTGTCGGCGTCGCTCTTGGCCAGGCTGTCGATCGGCACAATGGCGTCTTCGTCGATCAGCGTGAACATGTCGGTGGACAGCAACACCGCCAGCTGCGGCGGGGTGCCGCCCTTGAGCGCGGTCAGCGCCTTGGCGATGGAGTCCTGGTAGGAGCCCGCGTAGATCGGCTTGATCTTGATGTCGGGATTTTCCTTCTGGAAATCCGCCACCATGTCGTCGACGATCTTGGTGATGGGGCCGCCGACCGCGACGGGGTAATAGAACTCCACCTCGACGGGCTTGTTCTGCGCTTGCGCAGGCAGCGACAGGCAGGCGGCGGCCAGGCTGGCGGCCAGGGTTTTCAGTACGATGCGACGCATGTTGTTTTCCTTTCCTGTGTACGGGCCCTAGCGGCCAGCGGAGTTGATGACCGCCGAATCGGCGGCAAAGAAGTGCTGCTGGCCGTCCTCCCAGGACAGGCCCAGTGTTTCGCCTGCGCCGGCGCGCAGATGGCCGCCCACGCGCACGGCCACGCCGCTGGTGTCGCCCACGCGGCAGACCACGATGGAATCCGCGCCGAAGTACTCCACGCTTTCCACGGTGGCGGGAACGCCGTCGGCGTCGATGCGGATGTGTTCGGGACGCACGCCCAGCTTCACGGCGCCCGCGGGGGCGCCGGCGATGGCGCGGCTCTGCGTGCCGGCGATGACGGTGGCGCCCTGCGCGGAGGTCAGGCCGATCAGGTTCATGGGCGGCGTGCCGATGAAGCGCGCCGCGAATTCGGTGGTGGGACGCGCGTACAGGCCGTCGGGCGTGTCGTGCTGTTCAATCTTGCCGCCGCGCAGCAGCACCACCTGGTCGGCCATGCTCATGGCCTCGGTCTGGTCGTGCGTCACGTAGACCATGGTGATGCCCAGGTCCTGCTGCAAGGCGCGGATCTCGCGGCGCATTTCATGGCGCAGCTGCGCGTCCAGGTTGGACAGCGGTTCGTCCATCAGGCACACCGGCGCTTCGGAAATCACGGCGCGGCCCAGCGCCACGCGCTGTTGCTGGCCGCCCGACAATTGCGAGGGCTTGCGGTCCAGCAGATGGTTCAGGCCCAGCAGGCCCGCCACGCGTTGCAGGCGGCGGTCATAGTCGCGCGCGGGCTCCTTGCGCACCTTGAGGCCGAACAGGATGTTCTCGCGCACGGACAGGTGCGGAAACAGGGCATACGACTGGAACACCATCGAGATGCGGCGCTTGGCGGGCGGCAGCTGGGTGACGTCGCGGTCGCCGATGTGGATGGTGCCGGAGGTGGGCGTGTCCAGCCCGGCAATCATGCGCAGCGTGGTGGACTTGCCGCAGCCGGACGGCCCCAGCAGGACCGTGAAGCTGCCGGCGGGAACCGTGAAGCTCACGCCATGGATGGCGGCAGCGTTGCCGTACTGTTTGGTGAGGTTATCCAGGACGATGGATGACATGCTGTCTCGAAGATCTAATAGTTAGATCCGCATTGTTGCCTGTTATGAAAACCTTTTCATTGTGCAGCGCAAACATGACGGATGTATGGCAGGACAAACTTTCGTAGTCTAGCGTCGGCCTCAGCCGAAGGGGTATGGGCCGGGGTATTCCCCAATGACTGCGTGATGCGTGACCAGGTTCTTCCCTTGCCACCAGTGCAGCTGGTAGCCCGGCGGTTCCATGATGTATTGCAGCGTCGGCCGCGGCCCCAACTCCATTGCGAGCTGGTGCGCGGTGCCCGGACAGGTGGACGCGATGGTGCCGCCGAAACGCTGGAAGATCGTGCGGTGCAGGTGGCCGCAAAGCACGCGCTCCACATTGGGAAAGCGCGCCACGATGCGTTCGAGCTCGGGGGCGCCAGCCAGCAGGCCGATGGCGTCCATGTGCTCGATGCCCGTCAGGAAAGGCGGATGGTGCATCAGGACCAGCGTGGGCCGCTCGGGCTGTTCGGCCAGGCGCGTGGCCAGCCAGTCCAGGCGGTCCTGGCAGAGTTCGCCATGGCTCTTCATGGGTACCACCGTGTCCAGCGCCAGCATGCGCAGCGGATAGGTCTCGATGGCGTACTGGATGAAGGGGCTCTCGCCTTGCAGATAGGCGTGGTCCGGGAAGGCCGCGCGCAGCTGGGCGCGGTCGTCGTGGTTGCCGGGCAGCAGGAAGTACGGAATTTCCAACGCCTGCAGGTGTTCGCGCAGCACTTGATATTCGTGCGGGCGGCCCAGGTCGGTCAGGTCGCCCGTGATCAGCACGCAATCGGGGCGCGGGGTCAGGGCATTGAGCGCGCGCACCGCGGGCGCCAGGAACGCCGCCGGATCGATGATGCCGTAGGCCTTGTCGCCCGGAGTGCGCATGTGCAGGTCGGTGATTTGTGCGATGAGCATGACGCGTATGCAGAAGAATGGTTGTTGTAGAGAGAGGCCTCAGCGGCGCACCGGCGCGGCGGTGCCGCCGACGACGATGCAATGCGGCAGGCGGTCCGAATGCGGCGCTTGGCCCTGGATCTGCGCCAGCAGGTTCGAGCAGGCCGTTTCGCCGATGCCGTCGCTGGGCTGGGCCACGGTGGTCAGGGGCGGCGTCAGCAAGGCGCCAAAGCGCATGCCGTCGAAGCCGCATACCGAGATGTCGGCGGGCACCGACAGGCCCAGGCCCACCAGGTCCGCGATCACGGCGGTGGCCAGCAGATCGTTGGAACAGAACAAGGCGGTGGGCGCCTGCTTGCCGCGCAGCGCCGCTTTCAGGGCGTCGAGGTCGCTGCCCGTGTGCGAGCTCATGGAGATGTGCTGGATGGCGTCCAGGCCCAGGCGTTTGGCGCAGGCGCGCGCGCCCGTCAGCCGGCGGCGGGCGCGGTCCGATGCGGTCAAGGGGCCCGTGACCAGCGCAATGCGCCGATGGCCCAGCGCGGCCAGATGCGCCACCATGTCGCTGGCGGCGGCGCGATTGTCGACCGATGCGAAGGGATGGGCGCCAGATTCGTTGTAGACGAGCACGTAAGGAATGTCGGCATGGTCCAGGTCGTCCAGCGTGGCGCTCTTGGCGGCGTCGGCGACCGTCAGGATCAGGCCGTCGACCTGATGGTCCATCAGGCCCTGGACCGCGGCGGATTCCACCGCGGGATCGTAGCCGGTGGCGGTCAGCATGACGCTGTAGCCCGATTCCCGCGCGCGCCGCTCCGCGCCTTCGAAGCATTCGGCGAAGACTGGGTTGGACAGCGTGGGCAGTATCAGGCCGATGGTGCGCGTGCTGCCGGAACGCAGGCTGCGGCCCACGCGGTTAGGCCGGAAGCCGGCCCGCTTGGCGACATTGCGGATATGCGCGAGCGTGTCCGGATGCACGATCTCGGGCTGGTTGAACGCGCGCGAAACCGTCGCCGGGGACACCCCGGCCTTGCGGGCCACTTCAATGATGGAAAAGCGGGGCGACGAGCGCGAGGCCATGGCGGGATTGCTGCCGGGATTCGTGAAAACGATTTCATCTTACTCGACAAATATGACCTTTGTGTTGCACGGGTTTGCGCTATGCTGATGCCGACGCAACAACACAAAGCCAAGGCGCGGCGCGCAATTTCCAGGGAAAAATCAGACTTTCTTGGGTATTTCCTAATTGACGCAAGGCGCACAATGGTTGGGATTGGTCCACTTGAACGTCGCGGCAGAAAACCGCGCGGCATGGCGGATCCTCGGTCAAGGGGACCGGGTGCGTAGTTGAGCCGCCGCGCGTAGCGCGGCGCCGGTAAAGAGGAAAGGACCATGTCTACTGCCTTGAACAGACTTGGCGCGCTGGAAGCCGCGCGCAAGCTGCAACGGCGCGAATTGACCGCAGAGCAATTGGTGCGCGCCTGCTTCGCGCGCATTGAACAACGCGAAAGCACCATCCATGCCTGGACCGCGTTGCAAAAGCAGGCTGCGCTGGAGCGTGCGCAGGAGCTGGACCGCGGCGCGCTGCGCGGCGTGCTGCACGGCCTGCCCATGGGCGTGAAGGACCTGTTCGACACGGTCGACCTGCCCACGCGCTACGGCTCGCCCATCTACGAACGCCACCTTCCGGGCCTGGACGCGGCCTCGGTGGCGCTGTGCCGGGGCGCGGGCGCGATCGTCGTCGGCAAGACCGTGACCACTGAATTCGCCACTTATCTGGCAGGCCCCACGCGCAATCCTCGCAACGAAGCCTACTCGCCGGGCGGCTCGTCCAGCGGCTCGGCTGCGGCGGTGGCCGACGACATGGTGCCCTTCGCCTTGGGCACGCAGACCGCGGCTTCCATCATCCGCCCCGCTTCCTATTGCGGCATCGTGGGCTTCAAGCCCACCTTTGGCAGCATTTCACGCGCGGGCGTCAAAAGCCTGGCGGAGTCCCTGGACACCATCGGCGGTTTCGCGCGCTCGGTGCCGGACGTGGCGCTGTTTGCTTCCGTGCTGATGCGCGATCCGCGCATGCTCGATCTGGCCTATGACGGCAAGCCGCGTATCGGCATGTACCGCAGCCTGCAATGGCGGCATGCGCTGCCCGAAACCAAAGAAGCCTACGCGCAGGCCGCGGCCATTCTGTCGCGCGCAGGCGCCGTGGTCGAAGAATTGCCGCTGCCGCCAGAGCATTGCGTGCTGGTGCAGCTGCATTCGGACATCATGGCGTTTGAAGCTTCGCAGGCATTGGCCTACGAGCGCCTGGAGCATGCGGCGCAGCTCAGCCCGAAGATCCAGGCCATCCTGGAAGCGGGCTCGCGCATTACCGCTGAAGAACATCAGAAGAACCTGATGCGCGTCGCCGAGTCGCGCGCGCGCGTGGACACGTGGTTCGACAAATACGATGTGCTGCTCGCGCCCAGCGCCAGCGGCGAGGCGCCGTTCGCGGACCTGGGGACGGGGGATCCGCAGTTCTCGCGCGCGTGGACGGTATTCGGCCATCCTACCCTCAGCCTGCCCTTCGCTACCGGCCCGCAGGGCTTGCCCGTGGGGCTGCAGCTGGTCGGTGCGCGCTATAGCGACCATCGCACGCTGGCGATGGCGCAGTGGGTTCATCAGCGGCTGTTGGCCGCCACTGCGCCGGATATCGGCGCGGCCGACATCTGGCCGCGCGGATAAGCGCGGCGCGCGCTCAAAGAAAAAGCCAGCCCGATAAGGCTGGCTTTTTTTACGCCGGATTGCGGATCACGCGGTTTCGGCGGTTTCTTGCTCGGTTGCGGTCACGGCGCCGGCATTGATGTGGCGGTTGACGGCGCTCAGCACGGCCTGGAACGAAGCCGTCACGATGTCGCGGTCGATACCCACGCCGAAGCCCGTGCTGGATTCGCCGACGCGCAGTTCGACATACGAAGCGGCGCGCGTGTCGGTGCCGGTGCCGATGGCGTGCTCGTGGTAGTCCATGATGCGAACGGGCACGTCCAGCGCGGCCACGAAGGCCGAGATGGCGCCGTCGCCCTTGCCCGTCACGATGCGGCGTTCGCCGTTGTATTCCAATTCGGCCTCGATGCTGAAATGCTGGCCTTCGCCGGCCGACGGATTGCCGTCGATGCGGTGGCGCACCAGCTTCCACGGCGACTTCTGCTCGAGGTACTCGCGGTTGAAGATCGTGTGCACGTCGTCGGCCGTGACTTCGCGGCCGGTCTCGTCGGTGACGCGCTGGATGGCGCGGCTGAATTCGATCTGCAGGCGGCGCGGCAACACCAGGCCGTGTTCCTGTTCGAGCAGGTAGGACACGCCGCCCTTGCCCGATTGGCTGTTCACGCGGATGACGGCGTCGTAGCTGCGGCCGAGGTCGGCCGGGTCGATCGGCAAGTAAGGCACTTCCCAGACGGCGTCGGCCTGCTGCTGGGCAAAGCCCTTCTTGATGGCGTCCTGGTGCGAGCCCGAGAACGCGGTGAAGACCAGGTCGCCCGCGTACGGGTGGCGCGGGTGGACCGGCAACTGGTTGCAGTACTCGGCGCAGCGGCGCACTTCGTCGATGTCCGAGAAGTCCAGGCCCGGATGCACGCCCTGCGTGTAAAGGTTCAACGCGAGCGTGACGAGGTCGACGTTGCCGGTGCGCTCGCCGCTGCCGAAGAGGCAGCCTTCGATGCGGTCGGCGCCGGCCATCACGGCGAATTCGGCCGCGGCCACGGCGGTGCCGCGGTCATTGTGCGGGTGCACGCTGAGCACGATGCTGTCGCGGCGCGCCAGGTTCTTGTGCATCCATTCGATCTGGTCGGCGTACAGATTGGGGCTGGTGGCCTCGATGGTGGCGGGCAGGTTCAGCACCATCTTGCACTCGGGCGTGGGCTGCCATACGTCGGCCACGGCGTTGGAGACTTCCAATGCGAACTCGGGTTCGGTCGTGCTGAAGACTTCGGGCGAGTACTGGTAACGCCATTGCGTTTCCGGGTGCTGCGCCATGTACTGCTTCACCAGGCGCGTGCCGGTGGTGGCGATGTTCTTGATCTCGTCCTTGCTCATGTTGAACACGACCTTGCGGAACGCCGGGGCGCAGGCGTTGTACAGGTGGACGATGGCTTGCTTGGCGCCAGCAGCGGATTCCACCGTGCGGCTGATCAGGTCTTCGCGCGACTGGGTCAGCACGATGATGGTGACGTCGTCGGGAATGCGCTTCTCGTCGATGAGCTTGCGCACGAAATCGAAGTCGGTCTGCGAAGCGGACGGGAAGCCTACTTCGATTTCCTTGAAGCCGATCTTCACCAGCTGTTCGAAGAAGCGGAGCTTGCGCTCGACGCTCATCGGCTCGATCAGGGCCTGGTTGCCGTCACGCAGGTCGGTGCTCATCCAGATCGGCGCCTTGGTGATGCGGCGGCTGGGCCAGGTGCGTTCGGAAAAGTCGCGGGTAAAGGGCGCGAAGGGGACGTATTTGGTGGCGGGGTTGGCAAGCATCATTACTACACCTCGATCGGTTTCTTTTGAATCCCGGGAATGCTTCCCTAGGCGGCTACGCGACCGGATTGCGGTCTTGTGCCAGGAGTTGCCGTGATTGACCGGCAGGATTCAGAGATAAAAGGGGGAAATCGCGTGTGGCAAACGTGGTTGCCGAGCTACCACGGGGACACTAGGCCCGGCAACCGATCGGTAGGTATAGCGATAGCGCGTAGGAGGAGAAACGAGCGCGCAGGCCGGCAACCGGAGCGTCGTAGCGTCCGGTGGCAATCGCGAAGGGGGTGCGGTTAGCGGCCATAAGTTGCTAGTCGAACATATTTTCGCCAGAAGTGCAACTGAATACTCTTTTGTGATGGGGTGGAATACGGGCGCGTGACAACGCATTTTGCTGAAGAATATTCAGCCAAACGGGTTGGATGGGGCTGAGGGGCGCGCTATGTGGCTGGCCAAGCGTACGGCCGAAACAAAAACAGGCCGCCTGTCGGCGGCCTGCTATGGCATTGGAGGGAAGGAAGGACGGGCTTACCGGGCCGGGCCGATACGCGGCTCCACGTAGCGTTCGCTGCGCGCTTCGCGGCGGACTTCGTCGCGTGGATCGCGCGGCTGGCGGTCGGACGACTCCAGAATGCGGGCCTGTTCCGCGACCATGGCGATCTTGCCGGCGCGATTGTGGCGAATTTCAGACAGGGAGCGGCGCAGATCGCCCACCGTGAAGGGCTCCTGGCGATCGCCCCAGGTCCAGCGCAGTACGCCCAGGGTCTCGTCGGACAGGTTGGGCGCCAGGTCGGCCAGCACGCTGGTTTCGACCGGCGTGGCGCTGCCGGAAGCCAGGCTGGCGGACAGCCAGGCGCGCATGGTGAAGAACACGATCAGGGTCCAGATGCCGGCCACCACCCACCAGATGTAGGGGTTGACCTTCTGCACCATGTCCATGGTCGGCTGCCCCAGGGAGTGCAGGAACTCGTAGTTCACGGTGCGGCCGAAATTCAGTATCCAGTTGGCGGCCAGATACCAGATGACCACAGCGACGGCGATGACGATCGCACGCAGTATGAGTCGGGGAAGCGCCAGTTTGAGCAGGGTCTGGCCTATGAGGCGGCAGTCCTGGCGGACGCTTGCGGGCGAAGTCAGATTCATCATGCAAAATATTGTACCTATGACCCGTCCAATTTTAGAACTGCGACCAGGTCAGCATTTGACGCTGACGCCACAACTACAGCAATCGATCCGATTGTTGCAGCTGTCCACGCTCGACCTCGAAGCCGAGATTTCGCAGGTGCTGGCGGAGAACCCGCTGCTGGAGCGGCAGGACGAAGCGCCGTCGGCCGAGGCGCCGGCCGAGTCCGACCGCGAATCCTCGGTGCAGGATGACGAGCCCGCCGCCGAACGCGAGACGCCGGTGGACGAAATGCCGGGCTCGGGCGGGGTCTACCCCGACGAAGATTCCAGCCGCCCCGAGGCCGCCCGGCCGGATACGCTGCGCGAACATCTGCTGGGCCAACTGATGCTGACGCGCGCCGCGCCGCGCGACGCTGCGCTGGCCGGCCTCCTGATCGACGAACTGGACGAAAACGGCTACCTGGGATCGCCGCTGGAGGAAATCCTGGACTGGTTGCCGCCCGAACTGGAACCGGACATCGACGAGCTGAAGGCGGCCCTGTCGCTGTTGCAGTCGTTCGATCCGCCCGGCATAGGCGCGCGCGACATGGCGGAATGCCTGTTGTTGCAGCTACGCAACCCGGATCTGGATCGGCTGCCCGAAGCGGCGGACGCCGCGGTCCTGGCTTGTGCCCGCCAGATCTGCGCGCAGCACCTCGCGCTGCTGGCGACGGGCAACGCCGCGCGCCTGTGCGCGGCCGTGGGCTGCGATGAGGCCACGTTCCGCTCGGCCCACGCCCTCATCCTGCGCCTGGAGCCCCGCCCCGGGCGTGCCTGGACCGTGCCCGCGGCCGACTACGCGGTGCCGGACGTCATCGTGCGCAAGACGCGCGGCGGCTGGCAGGTCACCCTCAACAGCGCCGCCGTGCCCAAGCTGCAGATCAACGGGCTGTACGCCCAGATGCTGGGCAACCAGAAGGAATCCGCGCATGCGGGGCTGCAATCGCAGCTGCAGCAGGCCCGTTGGATGATCCGCAACGTGGAGCAGCGCTTCGACACCATCCTGCGCGTGGCCCAAGCCATCGTGCAGCACCAGACGGCCTTCTTCAGCCAGGGGCCGGCCGCCATGCGGCCTCTCATCCTGAAGGACATCGCCGGTGAGCTCGGTTTGCACGAATCCACCATTTCACGGGCCACAACACAGAAGTACATGCTCACTCCGTTTGGCACGCTGGAGCTCAAGCGCTTCTTTGGTACGGGGGTTTCGACGGATGGCGGGGATGCCACCTCGGCCACGGCGGTGCAGACCTTCATCCGCCAGATGGTGGCCGAAGAGAACCGGGCCAAGCCTTTGTCCGACAGCCAGATCATGCAAAAGCTGGCTGATCAGGGGATAGTCATCGCCCGAAGGACGGTGGCAAAGTACCGGGAAGCGCTGCGGATCGCCCCGGCGGCGTTGCGCAAGGCGCAGGCGGCAGCCCGCTGAGCGGGTTCTTGAAATGAGGGACGGGGTTGGGAAAATTCGTCCCTAATTTCAAAGACTTGCGTGACACTTTGGTTGCAAATTTATTTGCACGCGGGGCTTGTCAGTAGCAGAATAATTTTCGATAATTATTCTCATGTACATTTGCGTATGTAATGCCATCACCGAACGCCAAGTCCGCGCCAGCGTGGACGCGGGCGCGACGACGCTTTCCGACCTGCAATTCGAGCTGGGCGTGGCTACGTGCTGCGGCTGCTGCGCGGCTACCGCCACCGAATACCTGCCAGGCGGCCGCTGCTCCAGCGTGTGCGACGTGCGTTCCATTGCCGTTCCGGTCAATCCTCCGGCCGCTTTGGTCGAGTCGGGCGCGCCTGCTGCCAACAGCAGCTTCCCGATTCCCCTGGTCGCGATCGCCTGAGGATAGTCGTTTCTTTCCGGCTCGCTGCCGTCACGCAGCGGGCCGCGTCGCTTCTTTCTCGCAGAATTCCCGGATAGCCATTGCCAGCTGACGCGCAGGCTCGCGCACCGTGTCGGCCAGGCATAGCGCCAGTTCGGTCGAGGGCACCGCAGGCAGGCCCGCATCGATGATCCGATGGTCCGGCAAGAGGCAGCGCCGCTCCAGCAGCGCCACCCCCAACCCCCCAGTCAATGCCGCTTGCAAGCCCATCAGGTTCGGGCTTTCGTAGGCGATGCGCCAGTGCCGGCCCGCAGCTTCCAGGGCATGGATGGCGCGGTTGCGGTAGATGCAGCCCTGCGGAAACGCGACCAGCGGTACCGGCTCGGTTGCCGGGACGTCCAGCCCCGGGGCGCCGATCCAATGCAATTGTTCGGGCCAGGCGGCCAACGCGGCGCCCGCGCCGGGCTCGCGCTTGAGCAGCGCCACGTCCAGGTCGCCGCGTTCCAGTGCGCGGGTGAGCGCCGAGGTCAGGTCGCAGCGGACCGATAGCCGCACGCCCGGACGGGACCGCGCAAATTCCGATACCAGGATGGTCAGTGTGTCGGCCGCAAAGTCGTCCGGGATACCCAGCCGGATCACGTCCACGCGCTTGCGTCCGCTGACGGCTTCCCGGACCTCAGTGGACAGGGCCAGCATCCGCCGCGCGTAACCCAGAAGCCGTTCGCCGTCCTCGGTCAGCGAGACCTGGCGGCCTTCGCGCACGAACAGTGCGCATTCCAAGGATTCCTCCAGCTTGCGGATCTGCTGGCTGACGGTGGATTGGCTGCGGTGCACGCGTTCGCCCGCCGCCGTGAAGCCGCCGGCATCCACGACGGACACGAAACTGTGCAAAAGATCGAGGTCTGGCATCGGCCGCTCCATGCATTCATTTTTTAAATACTTTCGATCCGAATAAAGAGTTTGTCAATGGATGGGCGGCCGCGCAGAATTCGTCCATCCGCCGCCACCGCGGCTCAGCGCCACCTTCCGGACTCATCATGAAGGCCTCCTCGACCCTTTCTGCCGCCGCCCTTCCCGCTCAAGCCTCGCCGGGCATCAGTTGGGCGCCCATCGCAGCGTTTTGCTTTCTGTGGAGCTCGGCGTTCGCCGCGGCCAAGATCGCCGTGCGGGACTGTCCGCCGCTGACCTTGCTGACCATCCGCTTCCTGATCGCGGGAGCGTTGATGCTGGGCCTGGCGGCAGCGAGCGGCCGTTGGAAGATGCCGGGCGCGCGTGACCTGGCTGCGCTGATCCTGTTGGGGGCGCTGAACAACGCGCTGTACCTGGGCCTGAGCTGGTCGGGCATGACGACGGTGTCGTCGGCGTTCACTGCGGTGCTGATCAGCACCAACCCGCTGCTTATCGGCGTGCTGGCCGGTCCGGTGCTGGGCGAGCGGCTGGGTTGGCGCAAGCTGCTGGGCCTGTGCCTGGGATTGGCGGGCGTGGCCTTGGTGCTGCGTTCGCGCTTGTCGGGCATGCAGGAGGACCTGCATGGCACGCTGCTGGTCACGGGCGGCCTGGTGGCGTTGGTGGCGGGCACGCTGCTCTACAAGCGTTTGAAGCCGTCCTCGGGCCTGTGGACGTCCACGGGCATACAGTCCCTGGCCGGCGCCGCAGCCTTGCTGCCCTTCGCGTTGATGCACGAGAACATCGGCGACGCGCGCATGACCGCCAGCCTGTTCTGGAGCATGGCCTACATGATCGTCGCGGTGTCGATGGGCGGCTACTACCTGTGGTTCATGATCCTGGGCCGCGCCAGCGCCACTGCGGCGAGCGCGCTGCATTTCCTGATGCCGCCGCTGGGCCTGCTGTTCGGGTGGCTGGTGCTGGGTGAGCACGTGTCGTGGCTGGATTTGATGGGCATCGTTCCGATCGCATTGGGCATCTGGTTGGCGACGCGGCGCGCCGAGTAACGCGCCGCCGCAGCCGGGGTTGCCGATCCGCAACGAAACGCCGCCGGCCGCAAGCTGGCGCGTTTCGTGCAGGCAGATGGCATATCGACGCATGCGGTTGTGCCGATCGGACGACGGATTCCGCCGCATCGCGCAGCGTCAGGCCGCGCAGGCATTGATGCGCGTATGCAAGGCATCAGGCACGCATACTCATTCTCATTAGCTTGTCGCTTTCTTGTAGCGGTCCTAAAGCGGTTTACCAAATACAGCGCAAGGCTAGGCGCGGCCCCGCGCCAGATGGTAGTCTGCCGGGGTTGCGTACGCGCGGCATCGTGCGCTCCTTTGTCGCGATGCATCTGCGTCGCGCCTGACTGCAAGGAGTCCATCATGAAAGGCGACAAAACCGTCATCCAGTTCCTGAACAAGCAACTGACCAACGAACTGACGGCCATCAACCAGTATTTCCTGCATGCCCGCATGCTGAACCATTGGGGCTTCGACAAGCTGGGCAAGCACGAGTACGAAGAGTCCATCGGCGAAATGAAGCATGCGGATCGCTTGATCGCGCGCATCTTCATGCTGGACGGCCTGCCCAACCTGCAGGACCTGCACAAGCTGCTGATCGGCGAGGACGTGCCGGAATTGTTGGCCTGTGACCTGAAGCTGGAGCAAGGCGCGCAGGCGACCGTGAAGGAAGCGATCGCGCATTGCGAATCGGTCCGCGACTATGTCTCGCGCGATCTGTTCCAGGACATCCTGGACGACACCGAAGAGCACATCGACTATCTGGAAACGCAGATCGACCTGATCGACAAGGTCGGCATCCAGAACTATCTGCAAAGCCAGATGTCCGTGCCGGAGTAATGTTCCGGTCATAAAAATGGAGCCCCGTGGGGCTCCATTTTTTTTGTCGGTGCCACGCGGCGCATGCCGCGCGCCGATACGTCAATTCGGGCGAGCCGGGCACTCGGCCATGGTGCCCCAGGCGCGGTTGGGCCCGCAGTACTTGTTGCGCGCGGCCCAGGAGCACGAGGGGCGCTCGAAGAAGCCTTGCGTGGCGCAATGCGCGAGTTCGCGCTTGAGCGCGTCCTGCCAGCCCAGGGCGCCGGGCGCCTGAGCGGTGTTCGGGGGCGGCGGGGGCGCCTGGACCATTTGCGGCGTGCCGTAGCCACCGGCCTGGACCTGGCCGCCATTGATGGCGGTGGACGTGCCGGGAGCCTGCAGATCCAGTGTGCTGACGTCAGACGCGCCCGAGGGCAGCGGCACTTGCGAAGCCGCCGCGATTTCGCGGGCCTGATCCGGACTGATGCGTTCGCGCGAGATCTTCACCGCGGGATCGCTGACGCTGTCGAACAGGGACACGGTGTTGACCTGCCACTCGCGGTCGGACGGCTTGTCGGGCACGCCCAAGGTGCCGTCGATGCGCGGCTGCGGAGGCTGGGCCACGTAAGGACGGCCGTTGGCATCCAGCACGGGCTGCTGGGATGCCGCGGCATCCTGGCCAGGAGCGGGCGCGGCCACCGGCGCATGCGCCACCAGCCAATCACCCAGTTGAATACCGCCCCAGGCCGACGCGCCAAGCGCGATCAGGAGCGTTGCGAATAAGAAACGCCAAGACATTGCTACCCTCATCTGCCGTGCGGGACCCCAACGGGTCTACGCTTTGTCTCCGAAAACCTTGCCGCCGTGCTCCCGCATGGCATGGAATTTCACATCGGGATACAGTTCCTCGGCCACGCGCAACTGCGCGGGAGAACCGATCAAAAACGCCGCCGCATCCACAACATCATAGGCGATATGGGCGGCATTGGCATCCATGAACTTGCGCAGCGCCTTGGGGTTTTCAGACGTAATCCAACGTGCCATTGTGTAGCGGGAAGGCAGCATCCGCGCGTCCACGCCGTACTCGGTCTTCAGGCGGTGCGCGACCACTTCGAACTGCAGTTGTCCGACTGCGCCCAGCAGCAGCGAGCCGCCGGCGGCCTCGGGACGGAACACCTGGATGGCCCCTTCCTCGCCCAACTGGGTGAGGCCGGTGCGCAACTGTTTGGTGCGCAGCGGGTCCTTCACTTCCACGGCCTGGAACAGCTCGGGGGCGAAGAACGGCAGACCGGTGAACTGCAGCGTCTCGCCTTCGGTCAGCACGTCGCCCAGTTGCAGCACGCCGTGGTTGGGAATGCCGATCACGTCGCCGGCATAGGCCTCGTCCAGCAGCTCGCGCCGCTGCGACAGGAAGGACACCACGTTGTTGGGGCGCATTTCCTTGTTGGTGCGCGCGACTTTCAGGCGCATGCCGCGCTCGAAGCGGCCGGAGCTCACGCGCACGAACGCGACGCGGTCGCGGTGGGCGGGATCCATGTTGGCCTGCACCTTGAACACCACGCCGGTGAACTTGGGTTCCACGGGCTGCACCAGGCGCTGCATGGACTCGCGCGGGCCCGGGGGCGGCGCCTGTTCGACCAGCGCGTCCAGCACTTCCTGCACGCCGAAGTTGTTGATGGCGGAGCCGAAGAACACGGGCGTCTGCTTGCCGGCCAGGAACTGCTCGCGGTCGAAGGCGGGCGCGGCTTCGTTGATGAGTTCGATCTCGCCGCTGGCCTGCTCGAACGCCGAGCCGAAGCGCCGGGCGATTTCGGGATTGCTCAGGCCTTCAATGAAGTCGTCCTTGTCCGAGCGGCGCTCCTGGCCAGGACGGAACACGCGCATGCGGTCCTGGCGGATGTCGAACACGCCGCCGAAAGCCTTGCCCATGCCGACCGGCCAGGAGAACGGCACCGCGTCCATACCCAGGTGGCCTTCGATCTCGGACAGCAGTTCCAAAGGTTCGCGCACTTCGCGGTCCATCTTGTTGATGAACGTGATGATGGGCGTGTTGCGCGCGCGGCAGACCTGCAAGAGGCGGATAGTTTGCGGTTCCACGCCGTTGGCGGCGTCGATCACCATGAGCGCGGCGTCCACCGCCGTCAGCACCCGGTACGTGTCTTCGGAGAAGTCCGCGTGGCCCGGGGTGTCGAGCAGGTTGATGACGCAATCGCGGTATTCCATCTGCATCACCGAGGACGCCACGGAAATGCCGCGCTGCTTTTCGATTTCCATCCAGTCGGACGAGGCATGGCGCGAAGCCTTGCGCGCCTTGACGCTGCCGGCGATCTGGATCGCGCCTGCGAACAGCAACAGCTTTTCGGTCAGTGTCGTCTTGCCCGCGTCGGGGTGGGAAATGATGGCGAACGTACGGCGCCGCGCTACTTCGTGAGGGATGTTCATGATCGGAAGGATTTTACTTGGCGCCGCTTTTGGGCCCGGCGCGGTCCGGTATCGGGCATGAAAACGCGCGGGGCATGCACCGTCGCCGGCGCATGCCCCGCGCATGAGGTTCAGGAATGGCGGCGGAACGAAGCCAGGAACACGCCGGCCAGGATGAAGAGCGAGCCGAAGGTCCGGTTCATCCAGCGGATATGCTTGGCGCTGCGCAGCAGGCGCAGCACGCGCGCCGCCAGCAGCGTGTACACGCCCATGGCCACCAGGTCGGTGAACGCCAGCGTGGCGGCGATGGCCGCGTATTGCTGCGTCAGCGGCAGCGCGGTGTCCACGAACTGCGGCACCACGGCCAGCAGGAACACCGTGCCCTTGGGGTTCATGGTGTTGATCAGGAAACCGCGCAGCACCAGTTCACGGATCGTGGCGCGCTTGGGGTCGCCGGAATCCACCGTGACGGGCGCCGCATCCGTGCGGATCTGGCGCACGCCCAGGTAGATCAGGTAGGCCACGCCCAGGTACTTGACCACGTTGAAGGCCATTTCGGACGTGGCCAGCACCGCGCCCAGGCCCACGGCCACCACCACGAACTGGAACAGGATGCCCATGATCAGGCCGGCCGTGTTCCAGTAGCCGCGCGCAAAGCCGTATTTCAGGCCGGAGGACATCGCCGAGATCGCGCCCGCGCCAGGCGAGAACGAAATGGCCCAGGAGGCCAGGAAGAACGTCAACCAGGTAGATAAGGGCATGGCGCGGGTCCGTGGGGGGCGGTTGCGGTGATATTACTTGCTCAGCAGCGCGGCGCGCGGCGCGCCCGCGGGGCGTCCGGAACCGCCATTGCCTGCGGCGCGGCCGGAGCCTTCCGGACGGCGGTGGTTCTGCTGCGGACGGCCTTCGTTGCGGCCAGCGTGGGCCGGACGGTCGGCGGGCTTGCCGTCGCGCGAGCCATGGTTGGCGCGGCCTTCGCCGCCGGCACGGGCCGGGGCGGGGGCGCGGCCGCCAGCCGCGGCGCGGGACTGGCCCTGGCCTTGGGCCGGCCGCGAGCGGCCGCCGTTGCCATTGCCGTTGCCGCTACGGCCGCCATTGCGGCCGCCGCCGCCGCGCGGGCTGCGGTTGTCTTCGTCGCGTTCCTGGCGGTCGAAAGCCGCGGCGGTCGTGGCCGGCGGCGTCCAGCCTTCCACGGGCTTGCGCTCGATGGTCTTCTTGATCAGGCGCTCGATGTCCTTCAACAGCTTGATTTCGCTGTTGTCGACCAGCGAGACCGCGGCACCGGTGGCGCCGGCGCGGCCGGTGCGGCCAATGCGGTGCACGTAGTCTTCAGGCACGTTGGGCAGTTCGAAGTTCACCACCTGGGGCAGTTGGTCGATGTCCAGGCCACGGGCGGCGATGTCGGTCGCGACCAGCACCGTCACGGTGCTGTCCTTGAAGCCGGCCAGGGCGCGGGTGCGGGCCGATTGGCTCTTGTTGCCGTGGATGGCGGCGGCGGTCAGGCCGTCCTTGACCAGCTTTTCGGCCAGGCGGTTGGCGCCGTGCTTGGTGCGGGTGAACACCAGCACCTGGTGCCAGCCGCTTTCGCGGATGATGTGGCTGATGAGGTCGCGCTTGTGGTGCTGTTCCACCATGTGCACCGTCTGGGTGACCAGTTCGGTGGCGGTGTTGCGCGGGGTGACGGAGACTTCGCCCGGATTGTTCAGCACGCCGCGCGCCAGGGTGCGGATCTCGTCGGAGAAGGTGGCCGAGAACAGCAGGTTCTGACGCTGCTTGGGCAGCAGCGCGAGGACCTTGCGGATGTCGCGGATGAAGCCCATGTCCAGCATGCGGTCGGCTTCGTCCAGCACCAGGATTTCGACGCCGGACAGGTCCACGGTCTTCTGGCCGCAGTGGTCCAGCAGGCGGCCGGGGGTGGCGACCAGGATGTCCAGCGGCTTTCTCAGCGCGGAGATCTGGGGGTTGATATTGACGCCGCCGAACATCACCATGGAGGACAGCGGGGTGTACTTGCCATAGGTCTGCACCGATTCCTCGACCTGCGCGGTCAACTCACGCGTCGGGGTCAGGATCAGGCAACGCGGACGGCCGGGCTTGCGCAGCTCGGGTTTTTTCTGCATCAGCAGGTGCAGGATGGGCAGCGTGAAGCCGGCGGTCTTGCCGGTGCCCGTCTGTGCGGCGGCGAGCAGGTCGCCACCCTTGAGGACCTGGGGAATGGCCTGGGCCTGAATGGGGGTGGGCGCGGTGTAGCCGGTTTCGGCAATGGCGCGCAACAGGGAATCAGCCAGCCCGAGGTCGGCAAAAGGGGAAGAGGTAGTCAAAACAACTCCAGCGGCAGCCCGTCGCTCAAGTTGAGAGACTCCAATCCAGGCGGACGAATAAAGGAGAAAAGGGAAGCGCCCTGATGGGCGAAGCTCGGCAGCGAAGGGCCTAGCGGACGTGCGCAGATTGGCAAAACGCACCGACGGATTGTAGCTGATGTGGCGTTGCAGCACCGCCCGGGCGGGCTAGTTCTGTATCAATAAGCAACACATTGCTGCGCCTTTGCACGAAATAAGTGTTTTCCCTAGGCTGCAATCCCTATAATCCGTCCGCTTTCATCCATTTGAAGAATAAAGGATCGCAATGAAAAAATCGGCAATTGTGGGCGTAGTCGTCGCGCTGGGCGCAGTATGGACCGGCACGGCTTGGTATACGGGCCAGAAGGCCGAGGCTTTCGTCAAGCAATCGATCGAGCAGGCCAACCTTGAACTGAAGAAGGTCGGCGAAAAGTGGGGCGTGACCCCCGTGGTTGAGCTGGTGTCCTTCGACCGTGGCGTGTTCTCGTCCACCGAGCGCTACCGCATCAAGTTCACCGAGGCGCCCGCCGACGGCCAGCCGGTCACGGAGCACGAGCTGCTGTTTGTCGAGCACCTGGACCATGGACCTTTCCCGCTGTCCAACCTGAAGTCGGGTTCCTTCGCGCCCGCCATGGTGGCCAGCCGCTTCCAGCTGGAAGAAACGCCCCTGGTCAAGGAATGGTTCGCCGCCGCCAAGGGCGCGGTGCCGCTGTCCGGCGCCTATAGCGTCAGCTACGCCAAGAACATCAGCGGCAACTTCGACATGGCTCCGGTCGAGTTCGCGAAGGACGCCAACAGCCTGAAGTTCTCGGGCATGAAGGGCGACGTGACCTACGCCACCGGCAGCAAGCACGGCACGGTCGCGCTGAAGGCCGACAGCCTGACGCTGGCGGGCGAATCCGAAGAAAGCGACATCGTCAGCATGGCCATGACCGGCCTGACCTTGACCAGCGACATGACGCCGGCGTCGAACGACATGTATGTCGGCAGCCAGAAGGTCGCGCTCAAGAACTGGACCATCACGTCCAAGGAAAAGCCGCCGGTCCAGCTCAAGGACACCGCGATCACCGTCGACATGACCGAAGCCAACTCGCTCATGGGCGTGAAGATGGCCATGGATTTCGGCATGATCAACGTGCAGGAAAAGGACATGGCCGGCCTGAAGCTGGTGCTGGACGCGCAGAAGCTGGATTCGAAGGCCTTCAAGGCGCTGAACGACGTCTATGAAGCCGCTTCGCGCCGCATGATGCAGAGCAAGGGCGAAGAACAGTCGCCCCAGTTCACGGACGAAGAAAAGCAGGTCATCAAGACCAACGTCGAACTGCTGCTGGCCGGCAACCCGACGCTGGCGGTCTCGCCGCTGGAAGTGCGCACGGCCAACGGTACGTCGACCTTCAACCTGGATCTGGACATGGCCAAGCCGGCCTCGCTGGACGGTGAGTTCGCCGACACGCTGAAGCAGGTGATCCGCAAGCTCAACGCCAAGCTGGTGCTGTCCAAGGGCAACCTGAGCGACCTGATGGCCATCGAACCCCAGGTGCGCGGCGTGCCGGCCGAGCAGGCTCAGCAGACCGCTAAGGGTCAGGCTGAAATGGTTGGCACCATGGCCACCGCCATGGGCATGGCCAAGGTCGAAAACAACAACATCGTGACCTACTTGAACTACGCTGACGGCCAGGTCGACTTCAACGGCAAGAAGATGCCGGTCGAACAGTTCCTGATGATGGTCATGAGCGGCGCGATGGGCGGCGCCCGCTAAGCCGGCCAGTCTCTCGCATCGAGCTATACAAAGGCCGCCGCGCCCTGGGCGCGGCGGCCTTTTTTTATTGCGGGCCGAGGCTGTTGCGTTTCAGCGCGGCAAGGCGCCGGCAGCCACTTCGCCGTTGCGCAGCACCGCGACGTGGAAGCGCTTGTCGGCCGCCTTCATGATGTCCTCGGTGGGATCGCCCTGCACCAGCAGCAGATCGGCCACGTTGCCCTCGGCGATGGCGCCGTGCTGGTCCATGCCCATCAGGTCATGTCCGCGCGAGGTGCCGGCGATCAGCGCGTCCACGGGCGTCATGCCGAACTCGACCATGTAGGCGAGTTCCATGGCGTTCTCGCCGTGCAGGTTGAACGGGGTGCCGGCGTCGGTGCCCAGCGCGATGCGCCCGCCTGCCTTGTAGTACATCTGGAACGACTCGCGGTGGCGCTGCTCCACCGCGCGCGCCTTCTCGACCGCGTAGGCGGGGATGCCGTTGTCGGCGTTGGCGATGATGTTGCGCACCGCGGCGATGGTGGGCACCAGATAGGTCTGGGCGTCCAGCATCTCGCGCAGGCATTCGTCGTCCATGAAGATGCCGTGCTCGATGGAATCGATGCCGGCGCGCACCGCATTCAGGATGCCCAGCGTGCCCTGCGCATGGCTGGCGGTGCTCTTGCGAAAGCGCTTGGCCTCATGCACGCCGGCCTTCATTTCGTCGAAGCTGTAGTGCGCGTCCATGGGGCTGACGCCTGGCGTCATGACACCGCCCGTGGCCATGATCTTCACCAGGTCGCAGCCGGCGTGGACCTGTTCGCGCACCGCCTTGATCACGTCCTCACAGCCGTCGGCCACGCGGCCGATGCGGTTGCCGTGGCCGCCCGTCATGCAGATGATGCGGCCCGAAGCCCTGATCGTGGGGCCGGGGAACACGCCGCGCGCGATGGCGTCGCGCACGCCGAATTCCAGGTAGTCCTTGCCGCCGCAATCGCGCAGCGCGGTGACGCCGCCGCGCAGGCTGGCCTGGGCGTTCTCCAGCGCCGTCAGCGTGATCTGCGCGGGGCCTTGCTTGCTCAGTTGCGCATTGGGATCCGCGCCGCCGGTGTAGACCAGATGGACGTGACAGTCGGCCAGGCTGGGCATCAGCGTCATGCCGTCCGTGCGCACGGTCGCGCCGGCATAGCCGGAAAACTCGCCGGCCGGCGCCACGCGCGCCACGTGCCGGCCGTCGACCAGCACGCCGTGGTTGGGCAGCAGCGTGCCCTTGCCGTCGAAAACCTGGCCGCCTATGAACAGGGTCTGTCGTGTCGCCGTCATGTCTCGCTCCGGGTTGCGCCTGGCGCTACCCCGCCACGTCCAGCCCCTCGCGGGACATGGATTGCAGGCGGGGCATGAGGCCAAGCAGGTGTTGGCTGTAGGGATGCTGCGGACGTTCGAAGAGGTCTTCGGTGTTGGCCACTTCCAGCAGTTCGCCATAGCGCATCACGCCCACGCGGTCGCACATCTGGCGGATCACCGGCAGGTCGTGGCTGATGAACAGCATGGTCAGCCCGAGTTCTTCCTGCAGGTCCTTCAGCAGGTTCAGGATCTGCGCCTGGATGGACACGTCCAATGCCGAGGTCGGTTCGTCGCAGATCAGGAAACGCGGTCGCGTGGCCAATGCGCGCGCGATGCAGATGCGCTGGCGTTGGCCGCCCGAGAACTCGTGCGGAAAGCGCTCGGCGGCGCGATCGGCCAGGCCCACCACGTCCAGCAGGTCGGCCACGATGCGGCGCGTTTCCGCTTCGCTGGCCGCCAGCTTGTGGAAGCGGATCGGCTCGGCCACGATGTCCAGTACCCGCATGCGCGGATTGAGCGAAGAAAACGGATCCTGGAAGATCATCTGGATCTGCCGCCGGAATGGGTTCAGCTGTTTCTCGCCCTTGAGCGCGGTCAGGTCCGTGCCGCCGAAATTGACCGAGCCTTCGCTCGGCGTGTAGAGGCCGGAGATCAGCCGCGCCACCGTGGACTTGCCGGAACCGGACTCGCCCACCAGGCCGAAGACCTCGCCCTCGCCGATGGAGAAATTGACGCGTTTGACGGCGTCCAGCGTGCGCTGGTTGCGCTTGAGCAGGGCGTTCTTCAATACGAAACGCATGCTCAGGTCGTTGACCTGCACCAGCGGGCCGCCGGTGCGCGCGCCGAAGTCGCGGCGCTGGCCCAGCCAGTGCGTGGCCAGGTCCAGCGGCTGCGCCGGCTTCTTTACGTCCTCGATGTAAGTTACCAGCGGGAAGCGCCGCAGCTTGATGTCGGGACGCGGCACGGCCGAGATCAGGC
Organism: Achromobacter xylosoxidans; assembly: GCF_014490035.1. Lineage (NCBI taxonomy): Bacteria > Pseudomonadati > Pseudomonadota > Betaproteobacteria > Burkholderiales > Alcaligenaceae > Achromobacter > Achromobacter xylosoxidans. The sequence continues at coordinate 139,922 of NZ_CP061008.1, forward strand.
TGCGCGTGTAGGGATGGTCGGGGTCGCCCAGGATCTTGGATGTGGGGCCTTGTTCCACCAGCTTGCCGTGGTACAGCACCGCCACGCGGTCCGTCACGTCCGCGATCACGCCCATGTCGTGCGTGATGATGATCATGCCCACCTGCTCTTCACGGCACAGCTTCTTGAGCAGTTCCAGGATCTGCGCCTGGATCGACACGTCGAGCGCGGTGGTGGGTTCGTCGGCGATGATGACTTCGGGCTCGCAGCACAGCGCCAGCGCGATCACCACGCGTTGCCGCATGCCGCCGGAGAACTGGTGCGGGTATTGCTTGACGCGCAGTTCCGGCTTGTCGATGCCGACCTGCGCCAACAACTGCACCGCGCGCTTCTGCGCTTCGGCGTGCGACAGGTTCAGGTGCACCTGCATGGTTTCGACCAGCTGGCTCTCGACTGTCTGCAGGGGATCCAGCGAGGTCAGCGGATCCTGGAAGATCATGCCGATGCGGCGGCCGCGCACCTTGCGCTGTTGCGCCGGGTTCAGCGTGTCGATGCGTTCGCCGTTCAGCAGCACGGAGCCGCCCGCCAGGCGGCCAGGAGCCTCCAGCAGGCCGATCACGGCGTTGCCGATGGTGGATTTGCCGGCGCCGGATTCGCCCACCACGCCCAGGATTTCGCCTTTCTCCAGGGACAGCGACACGCCGTCCACGGCCACCAGCGTGCCGCGGCGGCTGGGGAATTCGATGCGGATATCTTCGATGTTCAACAGGGCCATGGCGTCCTCAGCGCAGCTTGGGGTTGAGCGCGTCGCGCAGCCAGTCGCCCAGCAGGTTGACCGACAGCACCAGCGCCACCAGCGCGATGCCGGGGAAGATGGAGATCCACCACATGCCCGAGAACAGGTAGCTGTTGCCGATGCGGATCAGCGTACCCAGCGATGGCGCCGTGGGTGGCACGCCCACGCCCAGGAAGGACAGCGTGGCTTCGGTGATGATGGCGATGGCCAGGTGGATGGTGGCGATGACCAGCACCGGTCCCATCACGTTGGGCAGGATGTGGCGGCGCAGGATGGTGAAGGGGCCGATGCCGATGAGGCGCGCCGCCTGCACGTATTCCTTGTTGCGTTCCACCAGCGTGGAGCCGCGCACGGTGCGCGCGTATTGCACCCAGCCGGAGATGCCGATGGCGAAGATCAGCACGTAGAGCGCGAGCTGGTCGTGCATGTCGCGCGGCAGGAGGCCGCGCGCCACGCCGTCGATCAGCAGCGCCACCAGGATGGCGGGAAACGAGAGCTGCACGTCGGCGATGCGCATGATGAAGCTGTCGATGCGGCCGCCGGCGTAGCCGCTGATAAGGCCCAGCGTCACGCCCAGCACCATCGAGAACAGCACCGAGGCGAAGCCCACCAGCAGCGACACGCGCGAGCCATACAGCACCGCCGACAGGATGTCGCGGCCCTGGTCGTCGGTGCCCAGCAGGAAATCGGGACTGCCGCCCTCTTCCCAGGCCGGCGGCGTATTGGCGTCCATGATGCTCAGGGACGCCAGGTCAAAGGGGTTGTGCGGCGCGACCACGGGGGCGAACAGCGCGCCCAGCAGGATGGCCAGCGTGACGATCGCGGCGATGATGGCGCCGGGCGAACGCTTGAAGCTGTGCCAGAGGTCGCTGTCGGCGGCGCGGGCGAAGAAGGGAGCGATGCGAGCAATCATGATGAGTCCTTTACTTGCTCTGCACGCGCAGACGCGGGTCCACGGCGAAGTACAGCAGGTCCACGACCAGGTTGATGACCACGAACATGAAGGCGATCAGTACCAGATAGGCCGCCATGACGGGGATGTCCACCATGCTGATGGCCTGGATGAACAGCAGGCCCATGCCCGGCCACTGGAACACGGTTTCCGTGATGATGGCGAAGGCGATGATGGAGCCGAGCTGCAGGCCCGTGATGGTGATGACGGGCACCATGGTGTTCTTCAGCGCATGGCGGAAATTGATCAGCCGTTCCGGCAGGCCGCGGGCGCGCGCGAACTTGATGAAGTCGGCGCGCAGCACTTCCAGCATCTCGGCGCGCACCAGCCGCATGATCAGGGTCATCTGGAACAGCGCCAGCGTGATGGCCGGCATGATCAGCGCCAGCCAGCCTGATTTGGTCAGAAAGCCGGTGGTCCACCATCCCAGGCTGACCACGTCGCCGCGCCCGAAGCTGGGCAGCCATCGCAGCTGCACGCCGAAGAACAGGATGAGCAGGATGCCGATGAGGAAGGTGGGCAGCGAGATGCCGGCCAGCGAGATCGCCATGAAGGCCTTGGACAGCACGCCGTGGCGCTTGAGCGCGGTGTAGATGCCCATGGGTATGCCCAGGGCCAGCGCCATTACGGCAGATACGAAGGACAGTTCCAGCGTGGCCGGCATGCGCTCTTCGAGCAGTTCGCTGACGGGTCGGCGATGGCGGTACGACATGCCGAAGTCGCCGCGCACGGCGTTGGCCACGAAGTGCGCGTACTGCACCACGAAGGGATCGTCCAGGCCCAGCTGTTCACGCAGTTCCGCGCGTTGTTCAGGGGTGGTGTCCTGGCCCACCATGCTGGCTATCGGGTCGCCCACATAGCGGAACATGGCGAACGCGATCAGCGCCACCGTCAACATCACCAGCACCGACTGGATAAGCCGTTGCGCAATAAAGGAAAGCATTATCGGGAGCCCTCGGATTCAGATGACGCCGGGCCGCGTTTCCCTCGGATAGTGGGAGCCGGGGCTGGGCCGGGCGCGCCCGGGCGGCATGCGCCGCCCGGGGTTCGCGTCGCCGGTTTACGGCAGGACGACGTCGCGCAGGTCGAGCACGTCGTCGGCGCGCTGAATGACCTTGATGTTGTCCTTCACGCCCCAGGACATGGGCTGCTGGTGCAGCGGCAGGTAGCCATAGTCGTTGCGCACGATCTCGAAGGCTTCCTTGATCATGGCGTTGCGCTTGGCCTGGTCGGTTTCGACGCCGATCTTGTCGGTGAGTTCGTCGACCTTCTTGTTGCAATAGCCGCCCAGGTTGAACTGGCCCGCCGCGGTCTTGGCATTGCGGCACGAGGTCAGGTTCAGCAGCGTGTTGTGCGCGTCGGTGGAGCTGGGCGTCCAGCCCAGCATGTACATGCTGGTCTGGTTGCCGGCCTGCAGCAGGATCTTGCCGAAGTACTTCGACTTGGTCTGCGCCAGCAGGTTGATCTTGATGCCCACGCGCGCCAGCATGCCGGCGACGGCCTGGCAGACCTTTTCGTCGTTGACGTAGCGGTCGTTCGGGCAGTCCATGGTGACCGTGAAGCCCTTGGGATAGCCGGCCTCGGCCAGCAGCTTCTTGGCGCGTTCGGGATCCGGCTTGTACGGCGCGCCGAAGGAATCGTCATAGCCGTTGATGGCGGTGGCGATGAGCGAGCCCAGCGGCTTGGCCGCGCCGCGCATGATCTTCTCGTTGATGGCCTTGGTGTCCACGGCCAGCACCACGGCTTCGCGTACCTTCGGATCCTTGAAGGGGTTCTTGCCCTTCACGTCCGAGAACAGCAGCTCGTCGCGGTCCTGGTCCATGCCGATGAAGATGGCGCGCGCTTCGGGCGCGGTCAGCGGCTTGACGCCCTTGGCGTCTTCAAGCCGTTTCCAGTCCTGCACGGGCACCGGCTGCACCAGGTCCATTTCGCCGGAGATCAGCGCGGCCACGCGCGTCGCTTCCTGCGTGATGGGCTGGAAGATGACCTCGTCGACGTTGGTCTTGATGTTCTTGTTCCAGTAGCCGTCGTAGCGCTTGAGCACGGTCTTCACGTCGGGCTGGCGCGAGGCCAGCATGAAGGGGCCGGTGCCGTTGGCGTTGAGGTTGGCGTAGTTGCCCTGGTTGTCGCCCTTGACGTTGGTGGCTTCGGTGGTCTTGTTCTTTTCCGACCACGACTTGCTCATGATGTACAGGAACACCCATTCGCGCGGCAGGATCGGGTTGGGCGTGGGCGTGGTGACTTCGATGGTGTAGTCATCCACCTTCTTGATGTCGGAGGCCTTGGCGCCGTAGCCCTTCATGTCGGAACCCGGGGTCAGGCTGCGCTTCCAGGAGAAGATGACGTCGTCCGCCGTGAACGGTGAACCGTCATGGAATTTCACGCCCTTGCGCAGCTTGAACACCCACTTCGTGGGTTCGGGGTTTTCCCAGCTTTCCGCCAGCAGCGGAGTCAGTTTCAGATTGCCGTCGTAGCCGGCAAGCGTTTCGTAGATGTTGCCCTGGAAGCCCAGCGTGAACGTTTCGTTCAAGGCCATCGGATCCATGGACGTCGCATCGCCTTGGTAGGACCAGTGAAAGGTCTTGGCGGCCGCGCCGGCGCTGAATGCCAGCGATGCGGCGATGGCAGCGGCGAGCGCAGCTTGCTTCAGGTGGGGAAAAGTACGCATAGCCCTCATGCTCCGTGTGGTGCGCGGATAGCGCGACAGAAGTGACAGGGCCCCGGCCCCATGGGGATCCGGGGCATGGCGTTGCTGCTTACGACGAAAAACGGATTGGGGTCTGGCGGGACGCAGCGCGAGCTGCGTGCGCGCCGGTGATGGCGCTGCCGGGTATCACTGCGTAGGACTTCGACTTCACGATAGACCCAACCCCTTGTGATTATCATGACGGGGACGGACCCGCATCGATGTAGGACGAATCTTATAGACGCATTCGTTTAAGCGTCAATCGGTTTGGATTGGGGTTAGTACTTGCTTGCCGGCGGCGTGGAATGGTGCGTTCGGCAAGGCTGGCGGCTGTGGGCTCAGGCGCCGGGCGGCGGCGCGTCGGCAAGGGTTTTCGCCAATTCGCGCACCACGCGCTTGCGGCGGTCGCTGTCTTCGTAGTGCTCGCCCAGGGCCGACCATTCGGGTCGGCTGCGGGCCTCTTTCAGCGCTTCGGGCAAGGGCCCTTTGCGCCAGGCTTCGTCCTCCGGATGGTCTAGTCTCAATGGCTCGCGCGCGGCATGGCCGCGGCGCTCCAGCGCTTCGATCAGTTGTCGCTGCCGCAGGGCCAAAAGACGCAGCACCGCGTCGTCGACGCTGATCTCGCGCCAGCCGCGCAGCTTGCCCGCCACGCGCTTGCCCAGCTTCTCGACGCCTTGCCACAGGCCGCCGGCGGCGGCGCCGATCAGCATGCCGGTGCCCAGGCTCAAGCCCGCGCTGAACAGATCCACCGCCGCGCCGGCCATGGCGCCCGCGGCGGCGCCCATGCCCACCTGCACGCCCATGTCCTTCAAGGCCTGGGGATGGAACAGGTCCATGCCCCAGCGTTCGCCTTGCAAGGGCAGCGCATCATCGGTGAAGTCGGCCGCGCGGAAGTTGTAGAGCGCCAGCAGGGCGTTGACGCAGGTCTGCTCGCGCTGGCGCACCTGATCGCGCAGCTTGCCCGAGGCGGCCGCGAGCGCTGCCTCGTCGCTGGCGCTGGAGACATGCAAGGCCGCTACGTCGATCAGCAGGTCGGCCAGCAGTTCGTAGGCGGCGCCGCGGCGCGCGCGGCGCTGCTCGGCCAGGTTGGCGGACAGCCGGGCCAGTGCCGCAGCGTGGCGGTCCAGCAGCACGCCGAGCTTGGCGTAGAGCTGCTGTTCGCCATCCAGCGGCGGCGCGACGGTGTCGAATTCCACGACCGCGTGCAGGCCCAGCCGGGCCATGGCGGCGCGCCATTCGTCGGCGCGATGCGCGGGCGCGTTGACGAAGTTCAGCACCGGCAGCAGAGGACGGCCGCAAGCGGCCAGGATGGCGAGTTCGTCGCGGTGCTTGCCCAGCACCGGATCGCGCGCGTCGATGACGTACAGCGCGGCGTCGCAGTCCAGCATCTTGGCCAGTACGCGGGCTTCCTGCTCGTAGCGGCCATGCGCCTCGGGCGTGTCGAGGAAGCGGCGGATGCGCGCCGGCCCGTCCAGGCGTTCTTGCGGGCCGTCGAGTGTTTCCAGGTATTCCAACAGCGAGATGCTGTCTTCCATGCCCGGCGTGTCGAACCATTCCAATACGGCGCGCCCTTCCAGCCGCAGGCGCGCGCCTTCGACGTGGCGCGTGGTGCCGGGGCTGTCGGCGACTTCGCCGAAGGTGGTGTCGCGCGTCAGCGTGCGCAGCAGCGAGGTCTTGCCGGTGTTGGTATGGCCGACCAGCGCGATCTTGATGAGATCCTCAGCCATGGCCGGACTCCAGCCACGCAAGCGGAGCCAGGGGCGCTTGCAGCACGGCGTCGGCGGGCAGGCCCAGCGCCAGCAGGCGTTCGCGCCATAGAGAGGCGCGGGTGGCGGGAGCTTCGGCGTCCGCGCGCGGCGTGACCAGCCATACGCGCGTCTGTTCCGCGTGCGCGGCCAGTTCGGCGATCAGCGACAGCGTGCCTCGGTCCGGCGTCTGGCGCGCATCGCAGGCGATCAGCATGCGCGTGGCGGCCTGGCCGGCGAGCGCGTCCAGCACGCGGTTGCGCTCTTCGCGGGTATCCAGGTTGCCGGCCTGCTGGACGCCCGCGGGCATGTCGGCGGGCGGCCAGGCCAGGTCCGGCGGCAGCTCCAGTCCCAGCAGCACGGGCTGGCCGCCCAGGCCCGCGAGCGGCGGCGCGCCGACGCGCGGCTCGTGCAGGGGATCGACGGGGCGGTCTATGCCGGTGGACAGGGCGGGCGGCTCCAGGCGGTCGCGCAGGGCGGAGAAGCCGGGCAGTGAGGGATCGATGCGCAGGCGGCGCAAGGTGCGTAGCGATCCCGCCACGCACAGCACGCCGGCCAGCAGGCGGGGCAGGATGCCGTAGACCACCAGCACGCCGATCAGCCAGAGCGACCACTGCGCCTGCGCCTCGGCGGGCAAGGCCTGTGCGCCATCGCTGGCGCGGATCATGGCCGCATCCGGCATGGGAAAGCCCAGCTGGGCTGGCAGCCAGCCGATCGCCTGCGTCAGGCTCACGAAGGTGTCGGGTGCCAGCAAGGTGGTGGCCCAGATGAAGCGGTAGCTGGCGGTGGACAACACGGCCAGCAGCACCGCCAGCGCTGCGCACAGAGCCGTCAGCCACAGCAGGTGGCTGACGCTGCCGAAGAGCCAGCGCAAGGCGCCCGCGCGGGCCAGCAGGTTGAGGAAAGCCTGGGGCACCAGCGCGCTGTCGGGGCCGCGGGCCAGCTTGCGCGTGGCCCAGAGCCAGAGACGTCCCAGTCCCGTGACAGAGGACGCCCGCAGCAGGAAGCTGGCCAGCCACAGCAGGAAGGTGAGCGCATGCAGGCCCAGCAAGGCGCCCAGCGCCCACAGCACGTTGACCGGCCGGGAGCCGTCTCCCAGCGCGCCCAGCGCGGCGCCGGCCCCGGACATCGCGGCCAGCAGGAACAACGCGGCCAACATGGCGAGCGCGCTACGGCGCCATTTGTCGACCAGGGGAATGAGATTCTCGCGCTGCGCCAGCAACGCGGCGCGGGCGAGGATGCGCGTGGGCAGATCGGCGTCCTGCTGCCGTACGCGGCGCACCGCGGCAGCGTCTTCCAAGGGCCCCCAATGCGCTTCGCGCAGGCGTATCAGCTCCGCCAGCCAGTGCGCGCGCACGGGGCCGGCGCCAAGGGGGTCAGGCGTGGAGGTGGAATCGCGAGAGGTCGTAGACGGCATCGCGTCGGGCGGCGGTACGGTCAGGCCCTGGGGGCGGTGGACCATTGTAGACCGGGCGGGACGGGAAACGGGGCCGCAGCCCCCACGCGTCAGTGGCTGGCGCGGGCGCTGCGGTACTGTCCGGGCGTGACGCCGACGGTGTCGCGGAAGACCCGCGCCAGATGGCTGGCGTTGCCGAAGCCGCAGGCCTGGGCAATGCCGGCCAGGTCGCCCTTGCCGGCCGCCAGCAGCTTGCGTGCATGCGCCAGCCGCCGCGCCCGCACCCAGGCGTGCGGCGGCTCGCCGAAAGAGGTGTGGAACATGCGGGCGAAGTGGTAGGTGGAGAGCGCCGCCACGCCCGCGAGTTCGTCCAGCGTCAGCGGCTCGGCCAGGTGCGCGTCCACGTAGTCCATGATGCGCCGGCGCACGACGGGCGCGAGGCCGCCGCGCAGCGTTGCCGCGGGCCTGCGCGCCACACCCTGGTTCAGCAGATGGTGCAGGACTGTTTCGGCGGCGCTGCTGGCGGCCAGCCGGTCAGCTGTCTGGTTCCAGTCGGTTTCCAGCAGCTGCCGGCAGACGTCGATCAGCGAGTCGTCGTGGATGTAGGTGCGGTCGCGCAGTTCCAGTGTGCGGGGCTCGCAGTCCAGCCGCATGACGGCTTCGCGGGCCAGGCGTTCCGGCGCGATGTACAGGTGCAGGAACTGCACGCTGTCGTTCATGCACCAGCGCGAATAGTGCTCCGAGGGCAGCACGCAGAACTTGCCGGCGCCGCCGTGCAGCCGGTCCGGGCCCAGGCGGAACGACTTGTCGCCGCCGCGCAGATAGAGCGACAGGGTGTGATGGCCCGGGTTGTCGTAGCCCATGGTTTCGTGGGCGCTGCGCGACCATTGCGAAATGGCGATGCCATCGCCCAGCGCGGCGGCGCGCCCCAGCGTTGCGGTGGAACCCGCCAGGGTGCGGAAGACGGAGAAATCGGCCGGGGCCGAGGCGACGGTAGCCATATGGGTGGAATGCTACTGCGATCCCGCGCGCGACGCGTGCGCGCGCGGAAGAAAACCGCAAGAACCGGCAATTCTTGCGGGCCGGGGAGGCGCAAACTTGGTTTCCCGACGGTCTTGCGGACCGCCCTTCCGCGTCCCTGTTTCAGCATCGCATCGTGAACCTCTTCCTGTATTTTCTCACTGTCGTCATCTGGGGCACCACCTGGATCGCCATCAAGCTGCAGCTGGGCGTGGTGGCCATTCCCGTCTCCATCTTCTACCGGTTTGCGCTGGCGGGCCTGGTGCTGTTCGCGGCCCTGGCTCTGACCCGCAAGCTGCAGAAAATGGACCGGCGCGGCCACTGGCTTTGCGTGGGCCAGGGGCTGTGCCTGTTCTGCCTGAACTTCCTGTGCTTCTACACGGCGACCCAATGGATTCCCAGCGGCCTGGTGTCGGTGGTGTTTTCGGCGGCGACGCTGTGGAACGCGCTGAATGCCCGCCTGTGGTTCGGCACCCGCGTCGCGCCGCGCGTGATGGTGGCCGGCGCGCTGGGCTTTTCCGGCCTGGTGCTGTTGTTCTGGCCCGAATTGGCGGGGCAGGAGGCCAGCCATGAAACCTTGCTGGGCCTGGGTTTTGCCCTGTTGGGCACGTTCTGCTTTTCGACGGGCAACATGCTGTCGTCGCTGCAGCAGCGCGCCGGCATCCGGCCCTTGACCGGCAATGCCTATAGCATGCTTTATGGCGCAGCCATCCTGCTGGCGGGGTGCCTGGCGGCGGGTCTGCCATTCGACTTCGATACCTCGCCTTCCTACGTCGGCGCCCTGCTCTATCTGGCGATTCCGGGCTCCGTGATCGGCTTCACCGCCTATCTGACGCTGGTGGGCCGCATGGGCCCGGCGCGGGCCGCCTACTGCACGGTGCTGTTCCCGGTTGTGGCCCTGAGCGTGTCCACCTTTGCCGAAGGGTATCAATGGACGGCGCCGGCCCTGCTGGGCCTGGCGCTGGTGATGCTGGGCAACCTGCTGGTCTTCACCAAGTGGACGCCCTTCGCGCGGGGCGCGGCGGCTTGAGCTTGGCCCAGGGCCGGGCAAAGCCCTAGCGGGTCAGCGCGCGCAGCCCTTCCAGCAGGCGATCGATTTCCGCGTCGTTGGTCAGATAGCTGACCGAGGCGCGCGCGATCTGGGTCAGGCCGCGCGCCTGCATGTCCAGCGGCGTGTAGGACACGCCGTTGCTGCCGATGGTGATGCCCTGCGCGGCCATGGCGCGCTGCACGGATACCGCGTCCTGGCCGGCCAGGTCGAAGGACACCAGGCCCGAGCGTTCGCGGCCCTGGTCCAGCACCGTGATGCCGGGGATGGCCGCCAGTTCGGTCCGCAGGGCCTGGGCCGTGGCGGCGATGCGCGCGCGGATGGCTGGCAGGCCGATGTCCAGGGCTTCCTGCAAGGCGTTGGCCAGGCCGCAGCGCAGCGCTAGCGAGGCCTCCGCCGATTCCAGGCGCGCGGCGTCCTGGCGCAGTACGGGTTCGCCATCGGCGCCCAGGGGCGCGGAATGGGTGTCGACGAAGGCGGGCGTGAGCTGGTCCAGGAAGTCGCGCCGCACATATAGCAGGCCGGTGCCGCGCGGGCCGCGCAATGCCTTGCGTCCCGCCCCGCTCAACACATCGCAGCCGATCTGCGCCACGTCCACGGGCAACTGGCCGACGGCTTGCGCCGCGTCCACGAAGTACGGGATGCCGTGACGGCGCGCCACGCTGCCGATGGCGGCGGCCGGATTGATCAGGCCGCCGTTGGCGGGCAGCCAGGTCAGCGCGATCAAGCGCACCCGCTCATCGAGCATGGCCTCCAGCTCCTGCGGATCGACGCAGCCGCTGTCGTCCGAGGGGATGGTTTCCAGCGTGGCGCCAGCACGCTGCGCCTTGAGCCGCATGGCGGCCAGGTTGCCGCCCCATTCGTGGCGGCCCACCAGGATGCGGTCGCCGGCGCGCCACGGCGCCATCGCCGCGAAGGCCGCGCCCCAGCCGGGCGAATTGCCGCCGGTCAGCGCGATCTCGGCCGCGTCCGCGTTGAGCAGCCGGGCCGCCAGCGTGCGAGCCTGCTCGATCAGCTCCCGCGACCGCACACCCGCTTCCATAGGCCCTTGCGTGGCTTCGCGGTGCAGGTGGGCGTGGATGGCGTGCAGCGTGGCGGCCGAGGGCAGCGACGCGCCGGCGTGATTGAAATGGACGGTGGTGTGCGCGCCTGGGGTCTGGGCGCGCAACGCCTCCACGGCGCTGGGAGTCAAGGGGGCGGACATGGCGGCTCCGGCGGGGATCAGGCTTGCGTGAGCGCGATAACGGCTTCGATTTCCACCGCCACGCCCTGGGGCAGGGACGCCACGCCGACGGCGCTGCGCGCATGGCGGCCGGCGTCGCCGAACACTTCGACCATCAGGTCGGAGGCGCCGTTGGCGATGGCGCTCTGGCGGTTGAAATCCGGCGTGCTGGCCACGAACACGCCCAGGCGCACGACGCGCGCCACGCGGTCCAGCTTGTCGCCGGTGGCGGCGGCGATCTGCGACAGCAGGCCCAGCGCCGACAAGCGCGCCGCTGCCACGCCATCGGCGTCAGAAACCTGGTCGCCCAGGCGGCCCAGATAGGCGGCCTTGCCGTCCTTGCGGGAGATCTGGCCCGAGATATACAGCAGGTTGCCTTCCTGCACGAAGGGCACGTAGTTGGCGGCGGGAGCGGCGGCGGCTTCGAGGGTCAGGCCAAGTTCGGCCACGCGGCCGGAGATCGAGCGGGTCATGAGGGACTCCTGAATAGGGAAACTAAGGGCAAGCCTCATGCTATCGGCCACTGCGGACCCTGACCAATCAATTTTCGCGCAGTACACATGAGTAAAACTAATGTGTATCGTCTTGCTCCGCGGCTACCTGCGCCAGCCACGCGTGGAAGCGCTGCGCCGCGTCGCCAAGCGCGCCGCGCGGCGTCACGAACCACCAGCCGATACGGGGAGATTCGAGCGCGGCGTCAGGCAGGGCCTCCACCAGCGCGCCGCTGGCGAGCTGGGCGGCGATAAGGCGGTGGCGGCCCATCGCCATGCCTTGCCCCGCCAGCGCCGCTTCCACAACGATGTTGTAGTCATGCAGACGCACGGGCCGCACGCCGCCCAGGTCCACGCCATGATGCCGGGCCCAGGCGTCCCATTCGAAGGGATGGCGGGCATGCGAGGCCAGCAACGGAAATCGCAGCAGATCCTGCGGCGTGCGCGGGCGTTTCCTGCCCGCGATCAGCGCGGGCGCGCAGACCACCGACAGCCGCTCCGCCATGATCAACCGCGCCCGCACGCCGGGCCACACGCCGCGCCCGTAGCGGATGGCGACGTCGACCTCGCCGCCCGCGACGTCCGCCAAACCGATGTCGGGCTGCAATTGGAGATCGATGTCGGGATGAGCGGCGGCAAACGCCGCCAGGCGCGGCGCCAGCCAGCGCGTGGCGAACGAGGCCAGCAGCCCGACGCGCAGCGTCTGCCGCACAGTCTCGGGCGCACGGATCTCGTCGGTACCCTGGCGCAGCAGTTCGAAGGCCGCGTGCACGCGCTCGTAATAGGCCTGACCCGCCGCGGTCAGCGCCACGGCGCGGGTGAGCCGCTCGAACAGCGCCACGCCCAGCTCGGCTTCCAACCGTTGGATATGGTGGCTGATGGCGCTTTGCGTCACGAAGAGTTCCTGCGCGGCCAGCGAAAAGCTCATGCGCCGCGCGGCCGCTTCAAAGGCGCGCAGGGAAACCAGGGCAGGCAGGGATCGCGCGGAACGCATGGAGGCAGGCGATGTGGTGATGAGGGAATGCGCATCATCGTACGCCGCGCGCGGCCCGGCAAACAGGCCGCTTGCGCCGCGTCCAAATGCAAAAGGCCCGCAACAAGTTGCGGGCCCTTCAGTACTGCATTCTTTGGCTCCCCGAGCTGGGCTCGAACCAGCGACCTGCGGATTAACAGTCCGTCGCTCTACCGACTGAGCTATCGGGGAACAGGTAGAGGGGGCGAATTATGCACAAAAAAACGGAAGAATGCAAAACGGCCCCGCGCGCGGGTTCAGGCGCTCTGGATCGCCTGCGCCGTGCGGAACAGCTGGGGCACGATGTCGCGCACCAGGCGGTCGGTGGAATAGTCGTGGCGCGGCGCGCTGACGCTGATGGCGGCCAGCGGCATGGCGCGGGCATCGCGCAGCAGCACGGCCGCGCCCACCTGATTCTGCAGGACCTGGTCTTCGGTCAGGGCGTAGCCCTCATCCCGGGCTTGCCGGACCAGCGCCAGCAACGCTTCGGGATCGATCACGGTGCGAGGGGTGAAGGCGCGCGGGGGCGAACGCAGAAGCGCCTGTCGCACGGCTTCGTCGTCCAGCTGCGCTAGCAGTATGCGTCCCGCGCTATTGCACCATGCCGGCATGCGGCGTCCCGGCAGCATTTCCGCCAGGGTCATTTGGCGGCTGGGCAGGCGCAACAGATAGATCATGTCGCTGCCCGCCAGCACGCTCATATGCACCGCCAACCCGCAACGATCGCGCAGCGCGACCAGGTGCGGCGCGGCCATGGACACAAGCCGGTCGCTGCGCAGGAAAAAGTAGCCGAGCTCCACCACGCGCGGCCCTAGGCGGTAGCGTCGCGAGGCGGCTTCCTTGACCAGATAGCCCAAGCGTTCCCAGGTATGCACGAAGCGTTGCGCGGCGCTCTTGCCCAGGCCGGTCACCGTGGCGATGTCGGTCAGGCCCAGCGAGTCGCCGGCATCGCGGAATGCTTCCAGCACCCGGACGCCTTTTTCCAGCGATGCGACGTACAGCGGATCGTCGGCGGCCGCCGGCTCTGGCGGCAACGTTGCCGGTGCGACATCGGGAGGGGATGGCTGGCGCTTTTTCATGGAGGTTTCTCGAGTGCGGGGCAGGCGGCGATGGCAGCCGGGGGCTGGGCAGGCGCTAGTTTCCCCGGATTGTCCGGCTTGGCAATACCCACTATAAAGTTAAGTATTCAATACTTTGTATTGCATAGCAATACTTTTAGGCAGCAAATGACTATCGAATCGACCCTATGCGACATGACCGCCGTCGCGCTGCGCGGGGAAATCGCAGCCGGGCATCTGAGCGCCCGGGAACTCATGGCGGCGCATCTGCGGCGCATCGAGGCCTGGAATCCGCGGATCAATGCCATCGTCACGCTGGACGCCGAAGCCGCAATGGCCGGCGCGGCCCGGGCCGACGAGCGTCAGGCAGGCGGGCAGGTTCTGGGTCTGTTGCACGGCCTGCCCATCGTGCACAAGGACTCGTTCCTGACGGCGGGCATGCGCACTACCTATGGTTCGCCGCTATACCGCGACTTTGTGCCGGAGCGGGACAGCCTGATCGTCAGCCGCGAACGCGCCGCTGGCGCCATCACCCTGGGCAAGACCAATCTGCCCGAATTCGGCGCGGGCTCGCAAACCTTCAATACCGTATTCGGCGCCACCCGTAATCCCTATGACCCGCGCATGACCGCCGGCGGAAGCAGCGGCGGCGCCGCTGCCGCGCTGGCTACCGGCATGGCGCCGCTGGCCGACGGCACGGATATGGGCGGCTCGTTGCGCAATCCGGCCTCGTTCTGCAATGTCGTGGGCCTGCGTCCTTCCCCGGGCCGCGTGCCGCAATGGCCCGCGGCCAGTCCCTACAATACCTTGACCGTGGCCGGACCCATGGCTCGCACCGTGGCCGATGTGGCCTTGCTGCTGGCCGCCACTGCCGGTCCCGATTCGCGCGATCCCTTGGCCATTGAACAGGATCCGGCCTGCTTTCTTGGCGCCCTGGAGCGCGATTTCAAAGGCGTGCGCATCGCCTATGCGCCGACCTGGGGGGATTTGCCCGTCGAACCCGCGGTGGTGCAGGCCCTGGAGCAGCGGCTGCCTGTGTTTGCGGATCTGGGCGCGCGCGTGGAGCCGGCCTGCCCCGACTTTTCCGGCGCGGATGCCGCGTTCCAGGCCCTGCGCGGACAGACCTTTGCCGTGGGCTATGAGGCCGCGTTGCTTGAGCACCGGCATCTGCTCAAGGACACGGTGATCTGGAACATCGAGCTCGGCCTGCGGCAATCCGCCGCCGCCGTCGTGCAGGCGGAGCGGGACCGCGCCGCGCTGTTCGCGCGCATGCACGCCTTCATGCAGACATACGAATTCATGATCGGCCCGGTCAGCCAGGTGCTGCCGTTTCCGGTCGAGCAGGAAACCGTCGGCAGCATCGAGGGTACGCCGATGCTCAATTACATCGACTGGATGCGTTCGGGCTATTACCTGTCCCTGACAGGACATCCAGCCATTTCGGTGCCCTGTGGCTTTACGGCCGAGGGGCTGCCGGTAGGCATCCAGATCGTCGGGCGCTACCGCCAGGAGCGCGCCCTGCTGCAGCTTGCCCACGCGTTTGAGCAAGCCACGCAATGCTGGCGCCGGACGCCGGCTCTGGCCGACTGAACCACACAACCAACACAAGGGGAATTACGCATGATCAAGCACATCGCCAAGAGCGCATTCTTGTGCGCTCTGGCTGTCGGGCCGGCTCTGGCCGCGGCGCAGGACTATCCAAGCAAGCCGATCACGATGGTCGTGCCATTCCCGCCGGGCGGTTCGACGGACGTCATTGGCCGCCTGTTCGCCGCCAAGCTGGGCGATCGCCTGCGGCAGACCGTCGTGGTCGAGAACAAGCCGGGCGCCAATACCGGCATCGGCGCAGCGGCCGTCGCGCGCGCTGCTCCGGACGGCTATACGTTCATGATCACCGGAGCGCCCACTTTCACGCTCAACCCGCTGCTCTATCCGAATCTGAACTACGACCCGATCAAGAGCTACGAGTATGTCGCGATTGCCGGCAGCACGCCCTTCGTGATCCTCACGAATCCGCAGACGGGCATCGCCACCGTTGCCGACATCAAGAGCAAGTCGGCCGCCCAGCCGCTGAGCTTCGGTTCCTTCGGCAACGGTTCCACGCCGCACATCGCGGGTGAATCGCTGGCGCAGCGTACCGGCGCCAAATTGCTGCATGTGCCCTATCGCGGCAGCGCGCCCGCCATGGCCGACCTGCTGGGCAATCAGATCCCGCTGTCGATCGACACGCTGGTCGCGGGCTTGCCGCAGATCAAGGCGGGCAAGGCGCGCGCCGTGGCCCTGACCGGCAACGCGCGCTCGGCCCTGGTGCCTGACGTGCCCACCGTCGCGGAAGGCGGCGTGGCGAACTACGACTTCGAAACCTGGTTCGGCGTGGTGATGCCGAAGGGCACGCCCGCGCCCATCGTCGCCCGCTTGTCCAAGGAGATCGAAGCGGTCATGGCTGAACCCGATACACGCGCCAAGCTGGAGCAACTGGGGTTCGACGCCACGTACGCCGATCCGGCCGCGTTCCGCCGCAAGGTGGAAACCGAACTGGAGCGCAATGTGGCGATCATCAAGGCTGCGGGGATCAAGCCGGATTGAATCCCGGCCGCGCAGAAAAAAGGCCGACTCCTGGAGTCGGCCTTTTTCATTCGTTCTTGGTGCCGGTGAAAGGAATCGAACCCTCGACCTTCTCATTACAAGTGAGCTGCTCTACCAACTGAGCTACACCGGCGCTGCGTACCCGGGGGCACGCGAAGGGCTGCATTGTAATGAAAAAAATGCCGGCCCTGCGGGGATGCCTTATTTGACGATGGTCAGGCGCGGACGTTTGGGTTCGTCGTCGTCTCCGCCGTCGTCGCCGGGGGCGGCGTCGGCGTCGGAGCCTTCGGGCGCGGCGGCGGCCGTCGCGCCCTGGGCGCCCGCTTCCGGCGGTTCGTAGGGCTGCACTTCGAAGCCCATGCCGGCGCCGGTTTCGCGCGCGTAGATGGCGCTGACGGCACCCACGGGAACGTAGACGTTTTCGGTCACGCCGCTGAAGCGGGCCTGGAATTCGATGAATTCGTTGCCCAGCACCAGGCGGTTGGTGGCCAGCGTGCCCACGTTCAACGTGATCTGGCCGTCGCGCACATGGGCGACGGGCACCATGGTGTGCTCGTCGACCTGCACGGTGATGTAGGGCGTATAGCCGTTATCGGTGCACCATTCGTGCAGCGCGCGGATCAGGTACGGTTTGGTCGAAGTTTCACCCATCACGCAACAGCCTTAGCGACGCATCACTTTTTCCGAAGGCGTCAGCGCTTCGATGTAGGCCGGACGCGAGAAGATGCGTTCGGCGTACTTTTGCAGCGGAGCCGCGTTCTTGGGCAGTTCGATGCCGTAGTGGTCCAGGCGCCACAGCAGCGGAGCCACGGCCACGTCGAGCATGGAGAATTCCTCGCCCAGCATGTACTTGTTCTTCAGCAGCATGGGGGCCAGCTGGGCCAGGCGGTCGCGGATGTTCTGGCGGGCGTTGGCCAGCTTCTTTTCGTCGGGCTTGGCGCTGCGGTCTTCCAGCGTCGAGACGTGGACGAACAGTTCCTTCTCGAAGTTGTAGAGGAACAGGCGGGTGCGGGCGCGCATGACCGGGTCGGCGGGCATGAGCTGGGGATGCGGGAAGCGCTCGTCGATGTACTCGTTGATGATGTTCGACTCGTACAGGACCAGGTCGCGTTCGACCAGAATGGGCACTTGACCGTACGGGTTCATCACCGAGATGTCTTCGGGCTTGTTGTACAGGTCGATGTCGCGGATCTCGAAATCCATGCCTTTTTCGAACAACACGAAGCGGCAGCGTTGCGAAAACGGACACGTGGTTCCGGAATAGAGCACCATCATGGCGGTAAGTCCTTTATTGAAAAACGAAAGGCCAGCGCCTTAATCTAGCAGGCGCTGGCCCCAATTGCCAGGCGGGATAGGCGTACAGCCCTATCCGCTGATGCCGTCCCCATTTGCAATCGGGGACGGATAAGAACCTGGCGGGGCGTTGCGGTTAGCGCACGTGTTTCCAGTACGAGGCGTTGAGGCGCCAGGTAACCAGGAAGAACAGCAGCAGGAACAACATGACACCGACGCCGAGACGGACGCGGAATGTCTGGACGGGTTCGGCCATCCAGGACATGAACGCAGTCAGGTCGGCGACGTCGTTGTCGTATGTTGCGACTTGGGCCGGGTTAGCGGCCTTGAATTTGGCATCGAAGGTGGCATGGCCGTGGTAGTTGGCTACCGGTTCGGCCTTGACCGTGGAAAAACCCTGTGCATCGTACACCGTGGTGACGCGTTCCCAGGTTTTGGGGGCGCCTTCCTTGCCTTCGACCTCGTGCATGGCGACCGTCGTGAGCTCGCGCGGACCCTGCACTTCCCAGAGCGCGTGGGGCATGCCCACCGACGGGAAGACCAGGTTGTTCCAGCCCGTGGGACGCGCGGTGTCGCGGTAGAAGGTGCGCAGGTAGGTGTAGATGTAATCGGCGCCCGAGGGGCCGGCGTTCACGGATTTGGCGCGCGCGATCACGGACAAGTCCGGGGGCGTCGTGCCGAACCACTGCTTGGCGTCCTTCGGGGTCATGGCGACGTTCATCATGTCGCCGACCTTTTCGCCGGTGAACAGCAGGCTTTCCTTGATCTGCTGGTCGGTCAGCCCGATGTCCTTGAGCTTGTTGTAGCGCATCGAGGACGCGCTATGGCAGTTCAGGCAGTAGTTGACGAACAGCTTGGCTCCGTTCTGCAGCGACGCCATGTCGTTGACGCGGTACGGGGCCTTGTCCAGGGGGTAGCCGCCTCCGGCGGCGAGGGTGGCGGTACACGTGAGCATCAAGGCCACGGCACCAATCAGCTTCTTGATCATGGTTAATCCGTTATCTGGTGGGCTCAGTGGGCGTGGAACGTGACGCGGTCGGGCACCTTCTTGAAAGTGCCCAGGCGGCTCCATACCGGCATCAGGAAGAAGAATGCCAGGTACAGCAGCGTGCCGATCTGCGAGGTGACGTTCAACGGCGGACTGGGCGGCTGCGTACCGATGTAGCCGAGCACCAGGAAGTTGACCATGAAGATGCCGTAGATCCACTTGTGCCAGGTCGGGCGGTAGCGGATCGACTTGACCGGGGAATGGTCCAGCCACGGCAGGAAGAACAGGATGACGACCGTGCCGCCCATGGCGACCACGCCCCAGAACTTGGCGTCGATCACGCGCAGCAGCACGGCCACGACGATCAGGATGCCGGGGACGGCGATGCGCATGAAGCCCTTCAGGTTGCTCTTGACGAGCAGCGCGATGGCGCCCAGCACGGAAGCGCCCGCCAGCACCCAGGTGAACTCGTCGGTGGTGGCGCGGAGCATCGAGTAGAACGGCGTGAAGTACCAGACCGGCGCGATGTGCGGGGGCGTCTTCAGCGAGTCAGCGGGGATGAAGTTGTTGAACTCGAGGAAGTAGCCGCCCATTTCCGGCGCGAAGAACACGATGAACGCGAACACGAGCAGGAAGCCGGCGACGCCCATCAGGTCGTGCACCGAGTAGAACGGGTGGAACGGGATGCCGTCCTTCGGGCGGCCGTACTTGTCCTTCGGGCCTTGCTTGATCTCGATGCCGTCCGGGTTGTTCGAACCGACTTCGTGCAGCGCCACCAGGTGGGCCGCGACCAGGCCCACCAGCACCAGCGGGATGGCGATGACGTGGAAGGCAAAGAAGCGGTTCAGCGTGGCGTCCGACA
This sequence comes from Achromobacter xylosoxidans, assembly GCF_014490035.1. Taxonomy (NCBI): domain Bacteria; kingdom Pseudomonadati; phylum Pseudomonadota; class Betaproteobacteria; order Burkholderiales; family Alcaligenaceae; genus Achromobacter; species Achromobacter xylosoxidans. The sequence continues at coordinate 159,056 of NZ_CP061008.1, forward strand.
CGACGTAGTCGCCGCGGATCCAGATCGACAGCTCAGGACCGATGAAGGGAATGGCCGCGAACAGGTTCACGATCACCTGTGCGCCCCAGTAGGACATCTGGCCCCAGGGCAGCAGGTAGCCGAAGAAGGCTTCCGCCATCAGACAGAGGAAGATCGCGACGCCGAAGATCCACACGAGCTCGCGCGGCTTGCGGTAGGAACCGTAAAGCAGTCCGCGCAGCATGTGCAGGTACACGACGACGAAGAACATCGACGCGCCGGTGGAGTGCATGTAGCGCACCAGCCAGCCCCACGGGACTTCGCGCATGATGTATTCGACGGACTGGAACGCGCGTTCCGCGTCCGGCTTGTAGTGCATGACCAGGAAGATGCCGGTCACGATCTGCAGCACCAGCACCAGTAGGGCCAGTGAGCCAAAGAAGTACCAGAAGTTGAAGTTCTTCGGTGCGTAGTACTCGGACAGATGGGCTTTCCAGGTAGAGGTCACCGGGAAGCGCCGGTCCAGCCAGCCCAACAGGCCTGTCGTCTCGACGGTTTTCTCGCCAGCCATGTAACGGCTCCTTCTCTCACGTGGCGTAATGCGGATTTACTTACGTAATTCGGGAAAAAAGCGCGACGCGCGCGTCAGGCCTTGTTGTCTTCATCGACGCCCACGATGATGCGGGTGTCGGTGAGATATTGGTACGGCGGGACTTCGAGGTTGTCGGGAGCGGGCTTGTTCTTGTAGACACGGCCGGCCAGATCGAACGTGGAGCCGTGGCAAGGACAGAGGAAGCCGCCCTGCCAGTCGGCGCCCAGACTGCCGCCCTTTTCGAAGTGGGACGTGGGCGAGCAGCCGAGGTGGGTACAGATGCCGACGCAGACGAAGAGCTCGGGCTTGCGCGAGCGGCCTTCGTTTTCGGCGTATTTGGGCGTGAAGCCGGGGCGCTTGGAATCAGGATCGGCCAGCAGCGCGTCCTGGGTCTTGAGACCAGCGAGTTGTTCAGGCGACCGGTGGATGATCCAGACCGGTTTTCCGCGCCATTCAACCGTCTTCATGGTGCCGACGGGAATGTCGCCGACGTCCACTTCAACGGGAGCCCCGGCAGCGCGGGCCTTTTCGGAGGGAGAAAACGTGCTCACAAGCGGCACTGCCGTTGCGACACCTGCTACGCCACCCACAGCACAGGCGGTGGTAACCCAGAAACGTCGCGAAGGATCAGGTGGCAGGTTGGGATCAACCGCACCGTCATCATCGTGCACCAGCGTATCCTGACTCATCTTCCTATCCTTGTTGATGCGCCCGCTCTACGAGTAGCATCACTTCTGCGGCATCGGGTTCGCGGGAATTTGTAACAACATAGCAACCGCGTATTATAGCGCCAGCCCACTCACGGGCGTATCACGAAGGGAGTGCTTTTATGAGCAAAGCGACTGGTTTCGTCAAAGAATTCCGAGATTTCGCTGTCAAAGGCAACGCAGTGGACCTGGCGGTCGGTGTCATCATCGGCGCGGCGTTCGGCAAGATCGTCGATTCGCTGGTCAAGGACATCGTCATGCCGTTGGTCAACTTCATCCTCGGAGGCTCGGTCGATTTTTCGAACAAGTTCCTGGTTCTGTCGATGCCGGCCGGCTACAACGGCCCCATGACCTACGCCGACCTCACCAAGGCCGGTGCCAACGTATTTGCGTGGGGCAACTTCGTCACGATCATCATCAACTTCGTGTTGCTGGCCTTCGTGATCTTCTGGATGGTCAAGGCCATCTACAAGGCCCGCACCAAGGCCGAGGAAGCGCCGGCGCCCGCCGCGACGCCCGAAGACGTGGCGCTGCTGCGTGAAATCCGCGATCTGCTCAAGAAGCCCTGATCCGATGCTGCCGCCGGCCCGGGATCCGCATGGACGCGGATCCGGGCCGCGGCTGGCGGACGTTCCCGCCGGCGCGTGCCGGCCCCCGCTGAACGATCCGCTGCCTGTTCCCTTCCCCTAGTCCCGTTCTGCTGCCATTTGCCGTTCGACGCGCCGCGCGAACATGGCGAAGCTTGCGCGCACGATGCTAGGCTTCAACAGGAAATCGTGCGATTCGGCGGCCAGCGCGTCATTCACCGGTTTCACCTCGCCATAGGCGGCGGCTGCCTGTAGTTGATTGCGGGCGGCGCGTTCGATCAGCACCGACAGGTACAGCGCTTCCTCGATGCACGAGCCCGCTGCCAGAAAGCCGTGGTTGGCCAGCAGGATGCTGCGCTTGCCGCCCAGCGCCGCCGAGATGATCTCGCCTTCCTGGTCGGCGATGGGCAGGCCGGGCCATTCCTTCAAATGGGCACAGTCGTTGTGGAACGGCGTCGCGTCCATGTGCGCGACCACCAGCGGCTGCCCCGTCATGGACAGCGTCGAGACATGGGGCGGGTGCGTGTGGATGATGCACTGCACGTCGGGACGCTGGCGATAGACCCAGAAGTGAAAGCGCACGGCGGGGTTGGGCGTGCCGGGGCCGTCGAGCACCTCCATGTTGTCGTTGATGCGGATGACCGAGGCCGGGATGATCTCGTCGAAGGCCTGGGCCAAGGGCGTCGTCAGGAACGTGCCGTCTTCCTTGCGCACGGTGATCTGGCCCGCCAGGGTTTCCGAATGGCCTTCGCTGGCGAGAATGCGGCAGCTCAGCGCCACCTTTTCTTCTTCGCTCCAGTTCCCGAAGTCGAGCTTGTTCGCGGAGCGCGCAAAGAAGGCGTCGGCATGGGCTTGTTTTTCCAGCATGGGGTCTCCTTGGGATAATGGCTCCATTACACGCCGGCCTCCGCCGCCCGCGATTGACCGATCACGAACGAGGGTTGACTCAATGCGACAGGAAGACCGGCGCCTTTCGGCCAGTGTTGGCCGACCCGACAGAGTGTTCCGAGCATGCCACGCGCCCGCCAGACAGTGAATCCATCCGCCCGGCCCGCCTGTTCCGAGGCGGATCTGAACTTTGCGCCGCAGTTCCGCCCTTTCTATGCGCAGGAGATCGCCGGCTACGAGCGCGAGCTGGACAAGCTGGTGCTGCCGGGCGAATTCAGGGCGCTGACCGAACCGCCCAGGCTGCTATTGCAGGCCTGCAGGCTGCGCGCGGGCGGGCTGGTGGTGAGCCTGGAGTCCACGCCGATCAGCGTGCACCACCGCGCGGAGCATGCGGCCGATCTGGAGCATGCGGAGTTCCTGGCGAGCTTTGTGATTGCGGGCCATGGCGTCATCGTGCAGAACGACGCGACGCTGCCGCTGGAACCCGGCGACATCATCTTCCGCACGACCGCCCTGCCATCGGAAATCCGGATGTACACCGATTCGCGCATCGTGGTGGTCAAGGGGCCGCTGTCGCGCCTGCTGGGCGCGCATAGCCTGGCGATGTCGCAGTTCACCGCGCAACGCGGCGTGGCGGTCCTGCCCATGGTGCAGACCGCCCATCGCTGCCTGCATCATGTGTTCTTCGACAAGGCGGAATCGAATCCGACGTCGTCGCTATTTGCCGAGCAGGCGCTGTTGGCGCTGCTGGCCTCGATCTACACCAGCCAGGCGTTGGAGAAGATACCGGGCGATGCGCGCGCGCCCGCCGACAACTGGCAGGTGCTGGCCAGCTATATCGATGCCCACATCACCGATCCGGAACTGTCGGTGCAGGCGGTGGCGGATGTGCTGCGCGTGACCACGCGCTGGGTGCACCGGCTGTTCAAGATGCGCTCGCTGCAATACACCAGCTATGTGCGTGAACGCCGCCTGCAGCTGGCCCGGGAAGCGCTGGAGGATCCGCGGCGCGCGCACGTCGAAGTCAAGGACATCGCGGCGTCTTGCGGCTTTCAGCACGCGAGCCATTTCATTCGCCGCTTTCATGAACGCTTCGGCATGTCGCCGGCCCTGTATCGCAAGACCGCCAGAAGCGGCAACGGCGGCGCCTAGCGCCGCGCCGCCTGCTCATGCCGTTCCTGCGCGTCAGCCCCGGCGCATGTCCTGCGGGGTGGGCTTCATGAGAAACGCGGAGCTACCCGCCACGATGCCGAGGAAGGCCAGATAGACGCCGACGGGAAGAATGCTGTCGAACTTCTGCACCAACGTGGCCGAGATCAGCGGCGCCAGCCCGCCGCCGATGGCGGCCGAGAACTGGACCCCGATGGACAATCCGGAATAGCGCAGCTCCGCGGGAAACTGCGCGCTGTAGAGGCTGGATTGCGGCGCGATCATGATCGCGTAGTTGAAGGCCATGGCGACGAAGACGGCAAGGCTGTACGCCATCAGCGAACCGCTGCCCACCGCGAGAAAGATCGGAATGGCCATGAGTCCAAGCAGCATGCCGCCCCAGCCACAGACGCGGCGCGCGCCGATGCGGTCGGCCAGCACGCCGAACAGCGGAATGGTGAACATCAGCACGCCAGCGCCGTAAAGCAAGGCATGCAGCGCGTCGGCGCGGCTGAAGCCGAGCTTGGACACCGCGTAGGAAACCGAGAACACCAGAAAGGTGTAGATCAGCGTGACCTCGGCAATCTTGCAGCCTATGCACAGCAGCAACGATTTGCCGTGCGCGCGCAGCAATTCGCCCAAGGGCATCTTGTCTTGCACGGACTGTCTGTTGCGCGCCTTCTCGCGCTTGACCTCTTCGAATTCAGGCGATTCGTCGATGCCGTGGCGGATGAACAGGCCGACGACGATCAGCACTGCGCTGGCCAGGAACGGCAGGCGCCAGCCCCAGGACAGGAAGTCCGCTTCCGGCAACCGCGTCACCAGCGCGAAGGAACCCACCGACAGCAGGATGCCCAGGGGCGCGCCCACCAGCGGCAGGCTGCCGAAGAACGCCTTCCATTTGGGCGGCGCGTGTTCTACCGCCATCAGCATGGCGCCGCCCATCTCGCCGCCGAACGACAGCCCCTGGCCGATGCGCAGCACCACCAGCAGCACCGCAGCCGAGATGCCGATTTGTTCATAGGTCGGCAACAGCCCGATGAGCACCGTGCAGATCCCCATCAGCAGCAGGCTGAGCGTCAGCATGGATTTGCGGCCGATGCGGTCGCCGAAATGGCCGAACAGGATGCCGCCGATGGGCCGCGCCAGCATGCCGCTGGCGAAGGCGCCGAAGGCTGCCAGCGTGCCGGTGACGGGGTCGAACTGCGGGAAGAAAATCTTGTTGAACACCAGCGCCGCGGCGGTGCCGTAGGCGAGGAAGTCGAAGGCTTCCACGGCGGTGCCGATGACTGTGGCAACGGCGACCCGGAACAGGTTCGGTTTCTTGTGTGATTGGGCAATAGGCTGCGCGGCCTGGATGGCGTCCATGTGGTTCCCTCTTGTCTTGTAGTAATGGTTCTTGTCGTTGTGCGCGGGACTCAGGGTCCTGGCGGCACGTACCCTGGCAACTGCTGGATGCGCTTGCGCCACGCCGCGATGGCGGGATAGGCGGCGATGTCGATGGCGGCTTCCTCGGCCAGCGCCAGGTAGCCGTAGCAGGCGATGTCGGCCACGGTCGGCGCTTCGCCGCCCGCCAGCCAGGCGTGGTCCGCAAGGCGCTTTTCCAGGCGCTGCAGCACGCGGTCGGTGCGGGCCTGCATGCCGGGCACGTCGAGCAAGGCCTCGCTCACGCCCAGGTGGTGCGCGGCCTCGGCGTTGCTTACCACGCGCGTCAGGCGCAGCGGCTGCAGGCTGTTGGCGATCTCGTTGGCGGACACCGATATCCAGGCGTGCATGGCGCCGATGCGAGGCAGCGGCGCCAGCCATTCGGGGGCGTAGTGATGCGCCAGATGCAGCAGGATGGCGTGGCTGTCCCAGATGGCCGTGTCGCCATCGGTCAGCGCGGGGATCTGCTGGAAGGCGCTGACGCGCTCGAACTCCGCGGTCTGGTTCTTGCGGGCCAGCACGTCGACGAACCTGCTTTGGTAGTCCCGGCCGATGAGCGCGAGAAACAGGCGCACCTTGTAGCAGTTGCCGGAGCGCGGGTGGTCGTAGAGGGTCAGCATTCAATGGCTCCGTGTGTAGGAGGCCCGGCCGGAAAAGGCCGGCAGCGGGCGGCTGCATGGAATGCTAGGGCGCTGGACTGCGCGCGGAATTGACAGGGAGAGAACCGCGATTGACCAGATGCGACGCACAGGCGCCGCCTTGATCGCGCCCTCTGGTTTTCCCCTAGCCGAGTCCTGCGGATTCGGCACGGACGGCGCGCACGGTCGCGCTGGGAGCCGTGCAATGAAAACGCCCCCTTGCGGGGGCGATCTTGAGGAGGCGGAGCCGGTTATGCCGGGTTGTCGATGTCGACGAATTCGACCTTGATGCCGAAGCGTTCCGCGACCGCCTGGCCCAGCGCCTGCGCGCCGTAGCGCTCGGTGGCATGGTGGCCCGCGGCGATGAAGCCCACGCCGGTTTCGCGCGCCAGGTGCACGGTGGATTCGGAAACCTCGCCCGTGATGTAGGCGCTGGCGCCCGCGTCCGCCGCATCGCCCAGCATGCCTTGCGCGCCGCCCGTGCACCAGGCCACGCGCGCCAGGGGCATGTCCGGGTCGCCCACCACCAACGGCTGGCGGCCCAGGCGTTCGGCCACTCGCTCGCCCAGCTGGCCCAGCGTTGCCACGCCCGTCGCCGTACCCAGCCAGACCAGGTTGTCTGGGCCACAGGTTTGCGGCGCGCCGTCATCGCGCAGCGCGGGCGTCAGGCCCAGCACGCGCGCCAGCTGCGCGTTGTTGCCCAGCGTGGGATGCGCGTCCAGCGGCAGATGGTAGGCGTACAGGTTCAGGTCGTTTTTCAGGGCCAGGGCCATGCGCGCGCGGCGCGTGCCGATGACGCGGCGGTCTTCGTTGCGCCAGAGCCAGCCGTGATGCACCAGCACCGCATCCGCGCCGCGTTCGACCGCCACGCGCAGCAGGGCTTCGCTGGCCGTGACTCCGGCGATAATGTGTGCGATTTCGGATCGGCCTTCCACCTGCAGCCCGTTGGGGCAATAGTCCTTGAAGCGTGCCGTTTGCAGGGTGTCGTCCAGCCAGTTGGCCAGGACGTGGGAGTCCACTTTACTCATAGCTAGTCCTATCAGAATCATGCGCCGATATTGGCTGATCTTTGCTCAGGCCGTCACGGTCTGCCTGGGTATTCTATTCGTCGTGACGACCTTGCGGCCCGACCTGCTGCGGCTGGCCGGGCCGGCGGCGGGACCTCAGTCCGCGGCGGCCGCCGCAAGACCGCCCGTTGCGCGCGCCCAGGCCACGGCGTCCTATGCGGACGGCGTGGCCCGCGCCGCGCCTTCCGTGGTCAACGTATACACCACCAAGCACGTTAACGTGCCGCTGATTCCGCTGCCCGACGATCCGGTGCTGCGCCAGTTCTTTGGCCAGGTGCCGGGCGTGACGCGGCGCCAGGCCTCGACCAGCCTGGGGTCCGGCGTGATCGTGAACCAGGACGGCTACGTGCTGACCAACTACCACGTGGTGCAGGCGGCGGAAGCGATCGAGGTTGCGCTGTCCGACGGCCGTCGCGATACCGCGAAAGTGGTGGGCGCGGATCCGGACACCGATCTGGCCGTGCTGAAGCTGGCCACCTTGCGGTCCCTGCCCGCGGCCACGCTGGCGCCGGACCGGGGCTTGCGGGTGGGCGACGTGGTGCTGGCCATCGGCAATCCGTTCGGGGTGGGGCAGACCACCACGCTGGGCATCGTATCGGCGCTGGGCCGCAACGGGCTGGGACTGAACACCTACGAGAACTTCATCCAGACCGACGCGGCGATCAACCCCGGCAATTCCGGGGGCGCGCTGGTCGACGCCGCCGGCAATCTGGTGGGCATCAATACCGCCATCTATTCCGAATCGGGCGGGTCGATGGGCATAGGCTTTGCCACCCCCATCGAGATCGCGCGCAAGGTCATGGACGAGATCGTCAAGACCGGCGCGGTCAAGCGCGGTTGGCTGGGCGTGGAGCCGCAGGACGTAACGCCGGAGCTGGCGCGTGCGTTCGGGCTGGATCGCGATACCGCGGGCGTGATCATCGCCGGCGTGATGCGCGACGGGCCGGCGGCGCGCGGCGGCCTGCGGGTGGGGGACATCGTGCAGTCGGTCAACGGCAAGCGCATGATGGACACCGCCAGCCTGCTGTCGGAGATCGCGCAGCTGCCGCCGGGCCAGAGCGCCAAGCTGGGCATATTGCGCAGCGGTAAGCCAGCCGAGCTGGCGGTGGTGGTGGGCACGCGCCCGGGCAAGCCGCGCTAGGACCGCGCCGGGTCCGCGGGTGGGGGTTCAGGTTGCGGCGGGGTCCTTGGCCATCAGGCGCACCGCCGACAAGATGGCTTTCTTGGTGCTTTCGGATTGATTGCGCAGCAGCGCCCATATTTCCGTGCAATAGCCGTCCGGGCCGTCGTCCGGCGGGGACGCGCCGTTGTGCGGCGCATCCCCGCCCGGCCCCACGCCGTCGGTCAGCCACGGCACGCTGGTGTCCAGCGCCCGCGCCAGGCGCAGCAAGGTAGCGCGAGACGGCGAGTAGCAGTCTTCGCGCATGAGGATCCGATGGATGCACGATTGCGGCACGCCAGAAATGCGAGCCAGCTGGTTCTGGCTTTTGATGCCGCGCCAGCGCATCAGGGTGTGCAGTCTTTGGGCGAGTGACATGAGGGCAATGTAGAGTTGCCGTGGGCCGCCCACAAGGTGAAACGGTCCTGCTTTGTGGGCAGGACCGTTCGAAGGGATCAGTGGCGCTCTGTCAGCGAGTCCGAATCGGCCTCGCTCTCTGCTTCTGGTTTGGGCGTGACCAGCCGGGCGCAGATCAGCCCGACCTCATACAGCAGGCACAGAGGCACCGCCAGCATGAACTGGCTGACCACGTCGGGCGGCGTGACCACGGCGGCGATGATGAAGGCGCCCACCACCACGTAGCCGCGCGCGGCCTTCAATTTGGAGAGTTCGACCACGCCCATCTTCACCAGCAGCACCACGGCCACGGGCACTTCGAAGGTGATGCCGAAGGCCATGAACATCGTCATGACGAAGCTCAGGTAGGCCTCGATGTCCGGCGCTGGCGTGATGGACTGCGGCGCGAACGTGGCGATGAAGTGGAACACCGTGCGGAACACCACGAAATAGCAGAACGCCATGCCCGCGATGAACAGAAAGGTGCTGGAAACGATAAGCGGCAGCGCCAGGCGCTTCTCGTGCCGGTACAGGCCGGGCGCCACGAAGGCCCAGGCCTGGTACAGCACCACGGGCAGCGCCAGGATGAACGCGGCCATCATCGTGACCTTGACCGGCACCATGAACGGCGTGATGACGCCGGTGGCGATCATGCGCGTGCCTTCGGGCAGCGAAGCCAGCATGGGCTGGGCCAGCACGTCGTAAATGGCCGACGCGCCGGGGTAGATGAACAGCACGATGAATATGCCGATCACGGCGGCGGCGGCGCGCAGCAGGCGGGTGCGCAGCTCGACCAGGTGGGAGATGAAGGTCTCCTGCTGGCCTTCTTCTTGGGAGGCGTCCTGGGTCACGTCGGGGTTCCGGAGGGCGCGACGGGCTTGGCGGCGGGCGCGGCGTCGTCGGCCTTGGGCGCGCTGGGCGCGGGTTGTTGGGTCGCGGCGGGCGCGGGCGCAGCCACCGGCGGCAGATCCAGGTCCAGGTTCAGGCTGTGGTTCTGGCTGGGCGGCGGCGCGATGCTGCGTTCGGGTTCGGCAGGCGTTTCGCTGGCCACGGACGGTTCGGCCTTGATGTTGGCTTCGCGCGCGACCTCGTCGAGTTCAGCGCGGAACTGCTGGACGGGTTCCTGCAGCGAGGCCTGGGTTTCGTTCAGCGACTTCTGCACGCCCTGGGCGGCATCTTCCATTTCGCTCTTGAACTTGCGCAGTTCGTCGAGCTCGATTTCGCGCTGGATATCGGATTTCACGTCATTGACGTAACGCTGCGCGCGCCCGAGCAGGTGGCCGACGGTGCGGGCAACCTTGGGCAGGCGTTCGGGGCCGATGACGATCAGGGCGATGACGCCGATCACCATCAGTTCAGTGAAGCTGACATCAAACATTCGACGGCCGCTCGGGAGTGGATGCAATAAGGGCCGGCCTGTTCAGGACGGCCCGGGAGCCGAGCAGGCGCTCAGGAGTTGGATTTTTCCTTGGCCTGCACGTCGATGGTGTCGCCGGAGACGCGTTGCTGCGCGATCGGCTCGGCCGGCTTGTCGCCGCCGTTGGCGTCCTTCATGCCTTCCTTGAAGCCCTTGACCGCGCCGCCCAGGTCCGAGCCGATGTTGCGCAGCTTCTTGGTGCCGAAAATCAGCGCCACGATGACCAGGACAACCAACCAATGCCAGATGCTGAAACTACCCATGATGTTTCTCCGAATTACGCGTTGGGGGCCACGCGCCCTTTCCAGGGTCGCGAGCCGCCGATGATGTGGAAATGCAGATGCGGGACTTCCTGGCCGCCTTCGACGCCAGAATTGATCATGATGCGAAATCCGCCATCAGGGCCCGGATTGCAACCGTTTTCAGCGGCTAACCGCGGCGCTAACGACATCATTCTACCCAACCATTCTGCGTCCTCCCCCTTAATATCCTGCATGGATGTGACATGACGTCGAGGGATCAGCAATAAATGTACCGGCGCGGCCGGATTAATGTCGTGGAACGCAACAAAGTCCTCGTCCTCGTAGATTTTCTTGGACGGGATGTCGCCAGCGGCGATCTTGCAGAAAATACAGTTGTCGCTCATTTTTCCGGGTTCCGTGTTCAGTCTTGCGGGCGGCTCGCCTTTTCCGCCAGGCCGGACAGGCCCTCGCGGCGAGCCAGTTCGGCCAGTACGTCTTCGGGCCGAAGCTTGAAATGTGTCAAGGCCACCAGGCAATGGAACCACAGGTCGGCGGTTTCGCTGACGATGCGGTCGGGCACGCCGTCCTTGGCGGCCATGACCAGTTCGGTGGCTTCTTCGCCGATCTTCTTGAGGAAGGCGTCGGGGCCTTTGGCCAGCAGCTTGGCGGAATAGGAGGCTTGGGGATCGCCGCCGTTTTCGGGACGGCGGGTTTCCAGGGTATCGGCGATGCGCGCGAGGATTTCGGCGGCGCTTGCGGCTTGAGCGGTCATTTGTAGATCAGTTCTGGGTCTTTCAGCACGGGGTCCACCGTGATCCAGGAAGCCTGGTCGGTCTGGCCTTCCAGGCGGCGGTAGAAGCAGCTGGCGCGCCCGGTATGGCAGGCGATGCCGCCTTGCTGGTGGATCTTGAGCAGGATCACGTCGCCGTCGCAGTCCAGGCGCAGTTCGTGCACTTCCTGGGCATGGCCGGACTCTTCGCCCTTGCGCCACAGGCGCTGGCGGGAACGCGACCAGTAAACGGCGCGCCCGGTGGCGGCCGTTTCGGCGAGCGATTCGCGGTTCATCCAGGCCACCATCAGGATCTGGCCGTTTTCGGCGTCCTGCGCGATGGCGGGTATCAGGCCGTTTTCGTCGAAGACGACGTCGGCCATCCAGGCGGGTTCGTTGCTCATCTCATTCATCCGTTGTCCTCGCGCGGCGCCTTGCAGGCCGCCACTGGCGCGTGGGGACTCATCATCTTACGGCAATACCTTGTTGCACGCCTGAGAGGGGCTTCCCAAACTGATCCAGACTATCCCCAATTCAGGCCAGGCGAGCTGGGTTTTTCAATGCGTGCCAAGCATCCGGCCTATCCAACTCGAGGCGCCACTCAAGCGAGGCCGCGCGGAGCCGGGCTCCGCCGGTCCGCTGCGGCGCCCCCTGGGGGGAAGCGCCGCAGGCGCTTCGGGGGGGACTACATCCGTACTGGGATGCCGAGGCCAGCCATGAAGCGCTTGCACTCGCCCACGGTGTGCTGGCCGAAGTGGAAGATGCTGGCGGCCAGGACCGCGCTGGCGCGGCCGGTGGTGACGCCATCTGCCAGATGCTGCAGATTGCCCACGCCGCCGGAGGCGATGACGGGCACGGGCACGGCGTCTGATACGGCGCGCGTGAGTTCCAGGTCGAATCCGGACTTGGTGCCGTCGCGGTCCATGCTGGTCAGCAGGATTTCACCCGCGCCGTAGGCAGCCATGCGGCGCGCCCAGGCCACGGCGTCCAGCCCGGTGGCCTTGCGGCCGCCATGGGTGAAGACTTCCCAGCGGGCGGGTTCGCCCTGGGCCGAGACGCGGCGCGCATCGATCGCCACCACCACGCATTGCGAGCCGTGGTAGTCCGAAGCGGCGCGGACCAGTTCCGGATTGGCCACGGCGGCGCTGTTGATGCTGATCTTGTCGGCGCCGGCATTCAGCAGGCGCTGGATGTCGGACACCTGGCGCACGCCGCCGCCCACCGTCAGCGGAATGAAGACCTGCGAGGCCACCTGCTCGATGATGGGCAGGATCAGGTCGCGGCCGTCGCTGGTGGCGGTGATGTCGAGGAAGGTGAGTTCGTCGGCGCCCTGCTCGTTGTAGCGGCGGGCGATCTCGACGGGGTCGCCCGCGTCGAGCAGGTTGACGAAGTTCACGCCCTTGACGACGCGGCCCGCGGTGACGTCAAGGCAGGGAATGATGCGGCGGGTCAGCGCGCTTTGCACGGGCGCGCCGGCCGCGGGGGTGCTGCTGGAGGTGGTCATTTTGCCAGTTCGTCGGCGCGTGCCTGCGCCGCTTGGAAGTCGAGCGTGCCTTCGTAGATGCTGCGGCCCAGGATGGCGCCTTCGACGCCGTCTTCCTCGACGGCGCAGAGGGCTTCGATGTCCTGGATGCCGGCGATGCCGCCCGATGCGTAGACCGGGATGCGCACGTGCTGGGCCAGGCGGACCGTGGCTTCGACGTTGACGCCGGACAGCATGCCGTCGCGGCCGATGTCGGTGTAGATGATGGCTTCGCAGCCGTAGTCCTCGAACTTCTTGGCCAGGTCGAGCACGTCGTGGCGGGTCAGCTTGCTCCAGCCGTCGGTGGCGATCTTGCCGTCGCGGGCATCCAGGCCGACGATGATCTGGCCCGGGAAGGCGCCGCAGGCGTCCTGCAGGAAGCCGGGGTTCTTGACCGCGGCCGTGCCGATGATCACGTAGGAAATGCCGGCGTCGAGGTAGCGTTCGATGGTGTCGAGGTCGCGGATGCCGCCGCCGATCTGCACGGGGATGTCGTCGCCGACAGCGTCCAGGATCGCCTTGATGGGGGCTTCGTTCTTGGGTTTGCCGGCGACGGCGCCGTTCAGGTCGACCAGATGCAGGCGGCGCGCGCCTTGGTCGAGCCAACGTGTGGCCATGGCGGCGGGGTCTTCAGAGAACACCGTTGCATCGTCCAGGTCTCCCTGGCGCAGGCGCACGCAGCGCCCGTCTTTGAGATCGATGGCGGGGATCAGCAGCATGGTGGGCAGCGAAAAAATATATGGGTTGAAAGGGCTGGCGGGCGTGGGCTCGGAGCCTACGGCTGCCAGTCTACAAAATTGCGATACAGGCGCAAACCGTGCTCGGCGCTCTTTTCGGGGTGAAACTGCACCGCGAAAATGTTAGCTGCCGCCACCGCGCAGGTAAAGGCAAGGCCATACTCGGTTTCACCAACAGTCAGGTCCGGATCTTCCGGGTCGGCGTAGTAACTATGGACGAAATAGAAGTGCGTTTCGTCCGGAATGCCGGCCCAGATAGGATGAGAGCGCGTCTGGCGCACTTTGTTCCATCCCATGTGTGGGACCTTGAGGCGCTCGGGGCGGGTGTCGGCCAGTCCGGCGGCGCCGGTGTCGGTCAGGCAGGCCGCGTCATCGCTGACGGGGTCGGCAAAGCTGGGGCCCGAGAAGCGGCGCACCACGCCGGGGAACAGCCCCAGGCAGGAGGTGCCGCCTTCCTCGCTGGAATCGAACAGCATCTGTTCGCCCACGCAGACGCCCAGCAGGGGCTTCTCGCGCGCGGCGCGCACGACGGCCTCGCGCAGGCCGGATTCGTTCAGGGTGCGCATGCAGTCCGCCATGGCGCCCTGGCCGGGAAACACGACGCGGTCGGCCGCGGCGATTTCCTGGGGTTGGCTGCAGATGCGGATGTCGGCATCGGGGGCGGCGTATTTCAGGGCGCGGGCGACGGAATGGAAATTGCCCATTCCGTAGTCGACGATGGCGATAGTGGTCACTTCTTTCTGCCTGCTGCGGGTGGATGGCGGAGGTGTTACAGCACGCCCTTGGTGGAGGGCACGACGTCGCCCATGCGGGGATCGACTTCCATGGCCATGCGCAGGGCGCGGCCACAGGCCTTGAAGACCGTTTCCGCCTGGTGGTGGGCATTGACGCCACGCAGGTTGTCGATGTGCAGCGTGATCAGGGCGTGGTTGACCAGGCCCTGGAAGAATTCGCGCGTCAGGTCCACGTCGAAGTCGCCGATGCGGGCGCGCGTGAAGGGGATGTGGTATTCCAGGCCCGGGCGGCCGGAGAAGTCCACCACCACGCGCGACAGCGCTTCGTCCAGCGGCACGTAGGCGTGGCCGTAGCGGCGCAGGCCGGCCTTGGTGCCGACCGCCTTGGCAATGGCCATGCCCAGCGTGATGCCCACGTCTTCAACCGTATGGTGCGCGTCGATGTGCAGGTCGCCTTCCGCCTTGATGTCGAGGTCGATCAGGCCGTGGCGCGCGATCTGGTCCAGCATGTGGTCCAGGAACGGCACGCCGGTGTCGATCGTCTGCTTGCCGGTGCCGTCGATATTGACGGCCACGCGGATGCGGGTTTCGTTGGTGTTGCGGGTGATCTCAGCGGTACGCATGTTAAGCACTCAAAATCTCTTGCAGGGCGGATAGCAAGGCGGCGTTTTCGGCCGGGGCGCCCACCGAGATGCGCAGGCAGTCGGCCAGCAGCGGATGGGCGTTGGAGAAGTTGCGAATCAATATTTTGCGCGTTTTCAGGGCAAGATGCACGGCGTTGCCGTCCAGCTTGCCGGAAAAGCGGGCAAGAACGAAGTTGCCGGCGGAAGGGAATACCCGCACCCCGGGCAACTGGGCCAGGGCGGCGGCCAGCGGTTCGCGGTCCGCGCGCAGGCGGGCGGCCTGTTCGTCCAGCACCGGCTTGTGGCGCAGCACGGCCGACAGCGTGGCCTGGGTCAGCACGTCCAGGTTGTAGGGCGGGCGGACCTTGTTCAGTTCCGCGATCCAGGCCGGATGGCCGGCCAGGTAGCCGAAGCGCAGGCCGGCCAGGCCGATCTTGGACACCGTGCGCATGACGACCACATTGGGCGCGTCCAGCACCTGCGGCATCCAGGTACGGTCGGCGAAGGGCTGGTAGGCCTCGTCCAGCACCACCAGGCCGGGCGCGGCGGCGATGATGGCCGCTACGTCCTCATCGGACCAGAGGCCGCCGGTGGGGTTGTTGGGCACGGCCAGGAACACCACCTTGGGCTGGTGTTCCTGAATGGCGGCCAGCATGGCCGGCAAGTCCAGGGTCAGGTCGGCGGTCAGCGGCACGCCGACGAAGCGGGCGTGGTCGAAGCGCGCGGCCATGTCGAAATAGACAAACGACGGCCAGGGCGACAGCACCGCGTCGCCCGGGTTGCAGCAGGCCTGCACCACAATGTGGATGAGTTCGTCCGAGCCGTTGCCGAACAGCACGTCCGCCGCATCCGGCACGCCGAAGGCCGTTTTCACGGCCGCTTGCAGCGCCGTCAGGTCGGCCGCCGGGTAACGGTTGAGCGGCGTGTCGCGCACGGCGCGGGCGATGTCGTCGCGCACCGCCTCGGGCAGTTCGTAGGGACATTCCATGGCGTCGAGCTTGATGCAGCCCTCGGCGTGGGCCACGGGATAGGCGGCCAGTTCGCGGATGTCCGCCCGGACGGTGCCGGCGATGCGGCCCGGCACGCTCATGGCTGGTCGATCCGGTATTGGGCGCTGGCGGCATGCGCCTGCAGGCCCTCGCCCAGCGCCAGTTCGGCGGCGATGCGGCCCAGTTTCTGGGCGCCCTGGTGCGAAACCTGGATCAGGCTGGAGCGCTTCTGGAAGTCATAGACGCCCAGCGGCGAGGAAAAGCGCGCCGTGCGCGAGGTCGGCAGCACGTGGTTGGGGCCGGCGCAGTAGTCGCCCAGCGATTCGGAGCTGAAGCGGCCCATGAAGATGGCGCCGGCATGGCGGATCTGCGCGGTCCATTTTTCGGGCTGCTCGGTGGAGATCTCTAGATGCTCGGGCGCGATGTCGTTGGCGATCCGGCAGGCTTCTTCGAGATCCTGGACCAGGATCAGCGCGCCGCGGTTGGCCAGGCTGACGCGCAGGATGTCGGCGCGCGGCATGGTGGGCAGCAGGCGCTCGATCGAGGCCTGCACTTCTTCGATGAAGGCGGCGTCGGGGCACAGCAGGATGGACTGCGCGAGCTCGTCGTGCTCGGCCTGCGAGAACAGGTCCATGGCGATCCAGTCGGCGGGCGTCTTGCCGTCGCAGATGACCAGGATTTCGCTGGGGCCGGCGATCATGTCGATGCCGACCACGCCGAACACGCGGCGCTTGGCGGCGGCGACGTAGGCGTTGCCCGGGCCGACGATCTTGTCCACGGCCGGCACGGTGGCGGTGCCATAGGCCAGCGCGCCCACGGCCTGCGCGCCGCCGATGGCGAAGACGCGGTCCACGCCGGCGATGGCCGCGGCGGCCAGCACGATGGGATTGCGCACGCCGTCCGGCGTGGGCGTGACCATGACCAGTTCCTGCACGCCCGCGACCTTGGCCGGGATGGCGTTCATCAGCACCGAGGACGGATAGGCGGCCTTGCCGCCGGGCACATACAGGCCCACGCGGTCCAGGGGGGTCACCTGCTGGCCCAGCATGGTGCCGTCGGCGTCGGTATAGGTCCAGGTCTCGGCGCGCTGGCGTTCGTGGTAGCTGCGCACGCGGTCGGCGGCGGCTTCCAGCGCGTTGCGCTGGGCCGCGGGCAGCGCGGCCAGGGCCGCATGCCAGTCCGCCTTGGGGATCTCCAGCGTCTGGGCCGATGCGCCGGGCATGCGGTCAAAGCGCTGCGTGTATTCCACCAGCGCGGCGTCGCCGCGGACGCGCACGTCGGCCAGGATGCCGGCCGCGGCGCGGTCGATGGATTCGTCCTCGGTGGCTTCGAAGGCCAGCAGCGTGGACAGGGCGGATTTGAATCCGGGATCGCGGGAGTCGAGACGATTGATCAGGGCCATGGCGTCATGGAGCAAGCAGGTAACGGCCGCCGCGGCGTCGCGGCGGGCGAGGGTCAGGCGTTGCGGGCAGCGGCTCTTTCGAAGGCATCCAGCAGCGGTTGCAGGCGGGCGCCGCGGGTCTTCAGCGCGGCCTGGTTGACGATCAGGCGCGAGGAAATCGGCATGATGTCTTCCACCGCGACCAGGTCGTTGGCGCGCAGGGTGCCGCCGGTGGACACCAGGTCCACGATGCAGTCGGCCAGGCCCACCAGCGGCGCCAGTTCCATCGAACCATACAGCTTGATGATGTCCACGTACACACCCTTGGCCGCGAAGTGTTCACGGGCTGACTGCACGTACTTGGTGGCCACGCGCAGGCGCGCGCCCTGGTGGACCGCGCCTTCGTAGTCGAAGCCCTTGCGCACGGCCACGGCCAGGCGGCACTTGGCGATGTTCAGGTCGATCGGCTGGTACAGGCCGCCGGGCTGTTCCTTGGCGTGCTCGATGAGCACGTCCTTGCCCGCGATGCCGAGGTCGGCCGCGCCGTACTGCACGTAGGTGGGCACGTCCGAGGCGCGCACGATGATCAGGCGCAGGCCGGGATCGCTGGTGGGCAGGATCAGCTTGCGCGAACTTTCGGGATTCTCGGGGACTTCGATGCCGGCCTCGGCCAGCAGCGGCATGGTCTCTTCGAAGATGCGCCCTTTGGACAGTGCCAGGGTCAGGGGGGCGACGGTGGTGGGGGCATCGTTCATGCCTGTTCCTTGCCGGTAACGCGTTGGATGTTCGCGCCGAGCGCGCGCAGTTTGACTTCCATCTGGTCGTAGCCGCGATCCAGGTGGTAGATGCGGTCGACCAGGGTTTCGCCTTCGGCCGCAAGGCCGGCGATGACCAGGCTGGCCGAGGCGCGCAGGTCGGTGGCCATGACGGTGGCGCCAGACAGGCGCGGCACGCCGCGCACGACGGCGGTGTGGCCGTCGATGTCGATGTCCGCGCCCATGCGGCGCAGTTCCTGCACGTGCATGTAGCGATTTTCGAAGATGGTTTCGACGACGACCGAGGTGCCTTCGGCCACGGCGTTCAACGCCATGACCTGAGCCTGCATGTCGGTGGCGAAGCCGGGATATTCCAGCGTGCGAAAGCCCACGGCGCGGGGGCGCGAGGACATGGCGCAGCGGATCCAGTCGGGGCCGGTCTCGATGGTGAGGCCGGCCTCGGTCAGCTTGCCCAGAGTGGCGCCGAGGATGTCCGCGTCGGTATTGCGCAGGACGATGTCGCCGCCCGCAGCGCCCACCGCGCACAGGAAGGTGCCGGCCTCGATGCGGTCGGAGATGACGCGGTGTTCGGCGCCGTGCAGGCGCTCCACGCCGTCGATCACGATGCGGCTGGTGCCGTGGCCCTGGATGCGCGCGCCCATCTTGATGAGCAGTTCCGCCAGGTCCACCACTTCGGGTTCGCAGGCGGCGTTTTCCAGCACGGTCCGGCCTTCGGCCAGCACGGCGGCCATCAGCAGGTTTTCGGTGCCGGTGACGGTGACCATGTCGGTGCGCACCGAGGCGCCCTTCAGGCGTTTGGCGCGCGCCACCACGAAGCCGTGTTCGATGCTGATTTCGGCGCCCAGCGCGGCCAGGCCCTTGATGTGCTGGTCCACCGGACGCTGGCCGATGCTGCAGCCGCCGGGCAGGCTGACGCGGGCTTCGCCGAAGCGCGCCAACAGCGGGCCCAGCACCAGGATGGAGGCCCGCATGGTCTTGACCAGGTCGTAGGGAGCTTCCAGCTTGTCGACCTGGTTGGCCTGCAGCGTGACCGTGCCGTCCGCGTCACGCTCGGCGCGCACGCCCATGCGGCCCAGCAGGCGCAGCATGGTGGCCGTGTCGTTGAGGTGCGGCACGTTGCTGAGGGTCAGCGCGTCGGCGGTCAGCAGGCCCGCGCACAGGATGGGCAAGGCCGAGTTCTTGGCGCCGGAGATGGAGATTTCGCCTTGCAGGCGCGAACCCCCGGTGATGCGTAGCTTGTCCATTACTTGCCTGCTTGCTGGTATTCGGCGGGAGTCAGGGTGCGCATGGACAGCGCATGGATCTCGGCCTTCATGCGGTCGCCGAGCGCGGCATAGACCAGCTGATGGCGCTGGATCAGGCGCTTGCCTTCGAAGGCGGCGCTGACGATGACCGCGTCGAAATGCGAGCCGTCGCCTTGCACGTCGAGATGTTCACAGGGCAGGCCGTCCGCGATGTATTGGCGGACTTGCGCGGGAGTGGGAAGCATGGACGTCAGTTCCTGAGTTTGTAGCCGCTGGCCAGTAGCCGCAGCGCATAGAGCGATAGCGCGAGGAACACCCCCGTCACCACCGCCAGGCTGCGCCAGGGGGAGACGTCCGACACCGAGAAGAATCCGTAGCGGAAGCCGTCGATGGTGTAGAAGATGGGGTTCCAGTGGGACACGCCCTGCCAGAAGGCGGGGAGCGTGTGGATGGAATAGAACACGCCGGACAGGAATGTGGCCGGCATGATGAGGAAGTTCTGGAAGGCCGCGAGCTGGTCGAATTTCTCGGACCAGAGGCCCGCGATCAGGCCCAGCACGCCCATGATGCCGCAGGCCAGCACGGCGAAGACGGCCAGCCACAGAGGGTGGGCGGGGACCAGCGAGACAAAGAACAGCGCCACCACCCACACGCACAGCCCGACCGCGAGGCCGCGCACGATGGCCGCCAGCACGTAGGCGGCGAAGATGTCGCGGTGCGACAGCGGCGGCAGCAGCATGAAGACCAGGTTGCCGGTGATGCGGCTCTGGATCAGCGATGACGAGGGATTGGCGAAGGCGTTCTGCAGCATGCTCATCATCATGAGCCCGGGGATCAGGAACGCCGTGTAGGGCACGCTGCCGTACACCATGACGCGCCCTTCCAGCACGTGGGCGAACACCAGCAGGTATAGCAGCGCGGTGATGACGGGCGCGGCGATGGTCTGGAAGCTGACCTTCCAGAAGCGCAGCAATTCCTTGCGCAGCAAGGTCGGGAAGCCGGAGCCCGCATCCAGGCGGGGCTGCACCAGCGGCTGGCTGGCGGTCGCGGCGGGCTGGGTCATGACGAGATCTCTTCGGGTTGCAGGGCGGTCGCGGGTTGCTCGTCGCCTTCGTGCATGATGCGCACGAAAGCGTCTTCCAGGTCGACCCCGCCGACGCGGGCCATCAGGGCCTGGGTGGTGTCCAGCGCCACGATGCGGCCGCGCTTGAGCATGGCGATGCGGCCGCACAGGGCTTCCGCTTCTTCCAGGTAGTGGGTGGTCAGCATGATGGTGTGGCCGGCCCTGTTCAGGCGCGAAATGAATTCCCACAGCGTGCGCCGCAGGTCCACGTCCACGCCGGCGGTGGGTTCGTCCAGCACGATCACGGGCGGACGGTGCACCAGCGCCTGGGCCACCAGCACGCGGCGCTTCATGCCGCCGGACAGCGCCCGCATATTGGAGTTGGCCTTGTCGGCCAGCCCCAGGTTGAACAGGATTTCGTCGATCCAGTCGTCGTTCTTGCGCAGGCCGAAATAGCCGGATTGGATGCGCAGGGTCTCGCGCACCGTGAAGAACGGGTCGTAAACCAGTTCTTGCGGCACCACGCCCAACGCCCGCCGCGCCGACTTGTAGTCGGCCACGACGTCGTATCCACAGACCGTGGCGCGGCCCGAACTGGCGTGCGCCAGACCGGCGAGGATCGAGATCAGCGTGGTCTTGCCGGCGCCATTGGGCCCGAGCAGGCCGAAGAACTCGCCGTGCTCGATGTTCAGGCTGACATTGTCCAGCGCCTGGAAGCCGGCGGCGGGCGCGCGCCCGAGCAGCTTCTGCCAGCCGCGCTGGCGCGGGGTATAGACCTTGGAGACGTTTTCTAGACTGACGGCGGACATGACGGCGGGAAATGGCCCGGAAAGAGCGAATTGATCATTATATAAGCGCGCCGCCGCTGCCCCGGCCGGTAGCCCTGGCATTCCCCTGGGTATCCGGTCGGTCTGTCCCTAAAATAATCGGCCCGGCGGGCCACTAGGGCGCGCCGGGCCGCGACAGCCGCAAGGCCGGTCATTGGTTGCGTTGGTTCAACGCCTTGATGAGGCCGTCGATGCCGTCGCGGTTGATCTGCTGGGCGAACTGGTTGCGGTAGTTTTCGATGAGCCAGATGCCTTCGACGTTCATGTCGTAGATCTTCCAGCCCTGGGCCGTCTTTTCCAGGCGGTAGTCGACGCCCACCGGCTGGTCGTTGCCCTGGGAGATCAGGGTGCGTACGACCACGTCGTCGGCTTTGGGATCGCCGCGGAACGGCAGCGCGCGCACCGTGGTGCTGGACGTGACGCGGGTCAGCGCGCCGCTGTAGGTGCGTACCAGCGTGCCGCGGAAGGCGTCGGCCAGTTCCTTTTTCTGCACGTCGTTGGCCTGGCGCCAGTAGCGGCCAGCGGCCAGGCGCGTGGTCTTCTGGAAGTTGACGTAGGGCAGGATGTGCTCGTTGACGACCTGGTTGATGCGGGCGGGGTTGCCGGCCTTGACGGAGCCGTCGGCCTTCAGCACGTCCAGGGCCTCATTGGCCGTGGCGAGCACGAACTGGTCGGGAGAACCGTTGGGGTCGGGTTTGGCCTGCGCGCCGGCGGTCAGGCCCAGGGCCAGCAGGCCCGTGAAAACCAGACGCTGCAGGGAAACAAAAGAAACTCGCATCAAAACTCCTTACTTGTACTGGGGCGCAACCCCGCGGCTTACTTGGCTGCAGGTTGCGCCGCGGGTTGAGCCGCCGGCTGCGCGGCGGGGGCGGCGGCGTCCTCGTCGTCTTCGTAGTTGGGCAGCGAGGACTCGTCGTCCACCTTCTGGCCCAGCACCATGGCGGCGCGGCGCTGCAGATAGGCATCGCGCACGAAGCTGTAGGGATCGAGCGCGACGCGGTCGATGGTGTCGGTGGCGCTCAGCAGGCTGGCGCGCGTGTCGACCACGCGCAGGCCCCACAGCGAGTTGCGCAGGCGGACGTTGTCGATGGAATCGACGCCCATGTAGCCGTAGGTGGTGCCGGCGTAATCGCCGATCAGGCCAGCGCCGTCGCGTACCGACGACGAGCCGAAGAACGGCAGCACCAGGTACGGACCCTGGCTGAAGCCCCACACGCCCAGCGTGGTGCCGAAGTCGTTCGGGATGCGGCGCGCGCCATTGGCCGAGGCGACGTCGAAGCAGCCGCCCACGCCCATGGTGGTGTTGAACAGGAAGCGGCCCAGCGTGTTGACGAAGTCGTGGCCGCGGCCCTGCAGGAAGCTGTTGGCGCCGGACCAAAGGTCGCCGACGTTGCTGAAGATGTTGTGCACGCAGCTGCGCACCGGCTGCGGCGTGACGAAGGTATAGGCCTGCGCCACCGGCTTGAAGACGGCGCGGTCGACGGTGTCGTTGAATTTGTACACGCCCCGGTTGAAGCCTTCCCAGGGGTCGCGGGGATCCGGGTTCTGCGGCGCGGCGCAGCCTGCCATCAGCGCGCCCGCGGCGGCGACGGTGGCAATCCTGCAAATAGCTTTCTTGTTCATGATCAGGGCATCCCTATCAACGATTCTTATGATATTGCGTACCTTGGACGCGCTGCTGTTACCGCGTCTGTCGCATTGTCTTTAATTTGGCGTTTTCGCGGCGGGTTCCGACGCGCTCGAGCCTTGCTTCTCGGCCGACCCGTACAGGAACTGGCTGATCAGTTGTTCAAGCACCACGGCGCTTTGCGTGTAGCGGATCTTGCCGCCGTCGACAAAGTTTTCCTCTTCGCTGCCCGCGGTCAGGCCCAGGTACTGTTCACCCAGCAGGCCCGACGTCAGGATGGACGCCGAAGTGTCCTTGGGGAACTGATAGGCCGTTTCCAGGTTGACCGAGACGATCGCCTGGAAGGTCTTGTCATCGAACGAGATGCCGGCAACCCGGCCCACGACGACCCCCGCGCTCTTGACGGGCGCGCGCACCTTGAGGCCGCCTACGTTATCGAAGTTGGCCGTCAGCGTATAGGTCGGGGCGAAAGAAAAGGTGCTCAAGTTGCCGGCGCGCAACGCCAGGAACGCCAGCGCGACCGCGCCCAGCAATACAAACAGGCCTACCCAGAAGTCGGTTTTTTCGCGAGACATGATCGATCCGTATCAATTTCCAAACATCAAGGCGGTGAGCAGGAAGTCCAGCCCAAGTACCGCCAGGGAGCCCACCACCACGGTGCGAGTGGTCGCGCGGGCAACGCCTTCCGGGGTGGGCTTGGCCTGCCAACCCTCGTAGAGCGCGACCAGCGTCACCGTGACGCCGAAGACCAGGCTCTTGATGACGCCGTTGGCCACGTCTTTCCAGACGTCGACGCCGTTTTGCATCTGCGACCAGAACGCGCCGGCGTCCACGCCGATCAGCAGCACGCCCACGACCCAGCCGCCCAGGATGCCCACCATGGAGAACACCGCCGCCAGGATGGGCATGGCGATGATGCCGCCCCACAGGCGCGGCACCAGCACGCGGCGTATGGGGTCGACGGCCATGACTTCCATGGCCGCGAGTTGCTCGCCGGCTTTCATCAGGCCGATTTCCGCGGTGAGCGAGGTGCCCGCGCGGCCGGCGAACAGCAGCGCCGTGACCACGGGCCCCAGTTCCCGCACCAGCGACAGGGCCACCAGCAGGCCCAGCGCTTCTTCCGAACCGTAGCGGTTCAGCGTGTAATAACCCTGCAGCCCCAGCACGAAGCCCACGAACATGCCGGAGACGGCAATGATGAGCAGCGAGTAGTTGCCGATGAAATGGACCTGCTGCGACACCAGCCGCGGACGCGACAGCGCAATGCCGCTGCGCGCCAGCATGGAGCCGAAGAACCGGGTGAAGTAGCCGATGCCGGAAACGCGGGTGCGTACCCAGCCGCCCAGCGCGCCGATGGCGTTGTTGGATCCGCTCATGCGCGGCGGCCCTCCTGTTGCGAAAGCCACTTCTTGAAAGCGGGCGTTTCGGGATACTGGAACGCGACGGGGCCGTCGGGCTCCCCTTTGAGGAACTGCTGCACGTAGGGGTCTTGCGAGGCCGACAGCATTTCCGGCGTGCCGGCGGCGGCAAGCTTGCCCTGCCCGACCAGGTACACCTGGTCCGCGATGGCGAACGATTCATGCACGTCGTGCGTGATCAGCACCGAGGCGCAGCCGAGCCGGTCGGCCAGGTTGCGGATCAGGCGGGCGGTGATGCCCAGCGAGATCGGGTCCAGCCCCGCAAACGGTTCGTCGTACAGAATGAGTTCGGGCTCCAGCACCACGGCGCGGGCCAGCGCCACGCGCCGGGCCATGCCGCCGGAGATTTCCGCCACTTTCAGGTGCGCGGCTGCGCGCAGGCCGACGGCGTCGAGCTTATCCAGCACGCGCTCGGTGACTTCGGGTTCCGCCAGTGTGGTGTGTTCGCGCAGCGGGAAGGCCACGTTCTCGAACACGTTCAGGTCGGTGAAAAGCGCGCCCTGTTGAAATAGGACGCCCATGCGCTTGCGCAGCGATTGCAGTTCGGTGCGGCTGACATGGGCCATGTCCTGGCCGAAGGCCAGCACCCGGCCCCGCTGCGCGGTGAGCTGGCCGGTGGCCGCGCGCAACAGCGTGGTCTTGCCCGAACCGGAGCCGCCCATGATGGCGACGACCTGGCCGGCGCGCACGTCCATGGAAATGTCGCGCAAGACGGTGAAATCACCATAGCCTAGCGCCACACCTTCCAGGCGCAGGGCGAAGTCCGGGGTCTTGCTGGTTTGAGCGGGCATGGGCAACGAAAGGGTGTTTCGGCGGCGGAGCTTGCCCTGCTGTCCGGTCGATGCAACCGGCAAAATTCATAGCCGGCGCGGCGAAGACAGGCGGCGTCGGGAAGCGCCCTGTTACTCATATGCCGGGGGCGAGACTAGGCCTGGGCTCCCGGCGGCGAGGCGCCATTGTAGCCCGACGCTTTGTAATCACAACGCGATAGCCCGCGCGTGGAACAGTGTTTTCGGTTCAGGGAACAATATGCTTAGCGCCGCGCCTGTGCCGCCGCAGTCTCCCGGACCAGCCGCGCGACCAGGTCGGCGGTGCTCTCGCGCCGCGCGAGCGGCGCGCCCTGGCCGGCCCACAGGGACAGCACGTCGGTGTTGCTGGCCTTGCCGCCCGCCGTGCGCATGGGGCGCGTCAGCGCGTTCTGCAGGGGGTACGGCAGGATGTCGGCCGCGATGGCGTCGGCCTCGCGCATGAAGGCGTTTTCGATGCCGCGGGCGGGCCGTCCCGAGAACGCCCGGGTCACGCGCGATTGCTCCGCGCGGGAGGCAGGCAGCAGCGCCTTGTAGGCTTCATTGATGCCGGATTCCGCGGTGGTCAGAAAGGCCGTCCCCATTTGTGCCAGATCGGCGCCCAGGGCCAGCGCCGCGGCGATGCCGCGGCCGTCCATGATGCCGCCGGACGCAATAACAGGGACGGATACTGCGTCGGCGACCTGTGGCACCAGCGCCATGGTGCCGATCAACGATTCCTCGAAGCCGCCCAGGAAGGTGCCGCGGTGGCCGCCGGCCTCGGCGCCCTGCGCCACGATGGCGTCCACGCCGTCCTGTTCCAGCGCGACCGCCTCGCGCACGGTGGTGGCGGTACCCACGGTCAGGATGCCCAGCTCGCGGCAGCGCGCGATGGCCGCGGCCGGCATGCGGCCGAAGGTGAAGCTGAAGACGGCCGGCCGTACCCGCAGGATGGCCTCGATCTGTTGCGGCAGCGGGTCGGCCTGCGGGCCGGGCGCGGCGGGCGCCGGCAGGCCCAGCTGCTGGTGATAGCGCGCCATCAGCGCCAGCATGCGGTTGGCGTCGCCGCGCATGGGTTCTTCCGGCACCGATGCGAACAGGTTGATGGCGAACGGCAGCGGCGTGCGCGCGCGGATGTCGCGCGCCGCCGCCTCGATCTGCTCGGGACTCATATAGGCCGCCCCGAGCGAACCCAGGACTCCCGCCTTCGATGCTTCGGAAACCAGCTCCACCGTCGTGGCGCCGCCGGCCATGGGAGCCTGGACGATGGGATGGTGCAGCTTGAGCAGATCAATCAGACGGGTAGCCATGGAATTACTCCTGGAAAGTTACTGAAGCTGGATGTTCCCAGCCTTGATGACGTGTGCCCACTTCTCGGTTTCGCTCTTGATGAAGGCGCCGAATTCCTCGGGCGTGCCGCCGCCGGCCTGGCTGCCGGTGTCGGCGATGGCCTTTTGCACGTCCGGTTCCTTCAGGATGCGGTTGAACTCGGCATTGAGCTTGGCGATGATGGGCGCGGGCGTGCCGGCGGGGGCGACGATGCCCTGCCAGTTATAGGACTCGAAGCCCGGCAGACCGGATTCGGCCATGGTCGGCACGTCGGGCAGCACGGCCAGGCGCTTGGCGGAGGTGACCGCGATGGGGTGGATCTTGGCGCCCTGGATCGCGGGCAGCGCGGAATAGCCCATTTCGAACATCATCGAGATATGCCCGCCCATGAGGTCGGTCGCCGCCAGGCTGCCGCCCTTGTACGGGACGTGGACGATGTCGATCTTGGCCTGCTCGCGGAACATTTCGCCGGACAGGTGGTGCGCGCCGCCCACGCCGGACGAGCCGAACGACAGCTTGCCGGGCTGCTTCTTGGCCAGCGCGATCAGGTCCGCCAGCGTCTTCACGGGCAGCTCGTTGTTCACGCTCAGCACCAGCGGGCTGTTCTCGATCAGGATGATCGGGGCCAGATCCTTCTGCGGATCGTAGGGCATGTCCTTCATCAGCGTCGGGTTGACCGCCATGGGCGCCAGATTGCCCGTGCCGATGGTGTAGCCGTCGGGCGCGGCGCGCGCGATCAGGTTGGTGCCGACCACGCCGCCCGCGCCCGCCTTGTTCTCGACCACGATAGGCTGGCCCAGCGAGTCGCCCAGCTTGCGCGCCAGGAGGCGCACGCGGGTGTCGGCAAAGCCGCCCGGCGCGTAGGGCACGATCATGGTGATGGGCTTGGCCGGCCAGTCGGTGATCTGGGCCTGGGCGGCGCCGCTGAAGGCGGTGGCGGCTGCCAGGGCGACAATAAGGGGACGCAACGATTTCATGCAGATGACTCCTGGTTTTGTTTTTAGTGTGAACGGGCCCGCGGGCCGTTCGCATTATGCCCAGCGGCATTGTCATCTGTCGTGATCTTTCCCAAGCGCCACGCGGATAGCATCAGCAGCGTGGCGCTGGCCGCCAGCACCTGCGGCAGGCCGACGCTCCACTGCGCGGCCCAGGACGCCAGCAACGGTCCCAGGATCTGCCCGGCGGCGAACGCCGCGGTCATGAGGGCTGCCGCGCGCGGCGCGGAGGCACCCGCCGAGCGCCTGGCGGCCAGCATGCCCGCCTGCGTGATCACCATGAAGGTGCCGCCCACCAGCACAGCGGCCACGATCACGGCGGCGATGTGGTGCCAGACGGCCACGGCCAGCATGCCCAGCGCCATGAGAGCCTGGGCGGCGCGCCAGATTTGCACGCTGTCGCGGCCCCGCGCCAGGCGAGGCACTAGCAGGCAGGACACCGCCGCGGCCAGGCCGAACAGGGGCCAGGCCCAGCCGAAGATGGCCGGGTCGGGAATGATTTCCTTGGCCATCGCCGGCAGGAAGGTGGCTGGGACGATGTAGCCCACGCCGAACGCGCCGTAGTGCAGCGCCAGCGCAGGGATGTCGCGCGGCAGCCGGGCGGCGCGAGCCGCGCTGGCCGATCGCGCCGGCATTGGCGTGGCTTGGCGGCGCAGCCCTGACCAGGCGATTGCGGACAGCGCCAGCGCCAGCCCCCCCAGCGCGATCCAGACCGTGTCGGCGCGCGCGCCCCACGCCGCCAGCGCCAGGCAGGCCAGCCCCGTCAGCGCAATGCCCGCGCCCACGCCGGCGTAGGTCACGGCGGACGCGTCCGCCTCGCGCGGATCGCCCGCAGGCACCGCCCGCCATGCCGCCACGCAGATGAAGGCGCTGGCGCTGGCGTAGCCTGCGGCCAGCCGCAGCGCGCACCACATTGCCATGCCGTGCCAGAGCGGCATGGCCAGCGTCAGCAGCGCTACCGCAAGCAGGCTGGCCGCCAGCGTGCCGCGCAGCCGGCGGATGGGCCAGGCGACCGCCGCCAGCGCACCCAGCAGATAGCCCACGTAATTGGCGGAGGCCAGCCAGCCGCCCTGCGCCAGCGACAGCCCGGCCTCCTGCGCCATCAGGGGCCAGACCGGCGTGAAGGCGAACCGGCCTATGCCCATGGCGGCGGCCAGGGCCAGCGCTGCGGGCCATGCCAGGGCGGCGGCGCCGCGCGAGGCGGAAGGGTAAATGGGCGTTGACATGGCCCTTACTCTACGGCTGTACTAATATCATTAATAGTGAATTATTAAGATAGCGAGTTCTCAAAATGAGAAACTTGGACCTCGATGCGCTGCAGATCTTCAAGGCGGTTGCCGATCAGGGCGGCGTGGCGCGCGCCGCTGCCCACCTGAACCGCGTGCAGTCCAATGTGTCGACGCGCCTGAAGCAGCTGGAGGCCTCGCTGGAGGCGCCGCTGTTCCGGCGCCAGAATCGCCGGCTGGTGCTGTCGGACCAGGGGCGGGTGTTGTTGTCCTATGCCGACCGCCTGCTGCGCCTGGCTGACGAAGCCCAGGCCGCGGTACGCGACGGTTCCCCGCAGGGCGTGCTGCGCATCGGCACCATGGAAAGTACGGCCGCCGCGCGCCTGCCGCCCATTCTGGCGGCCTATCACGCGGCCTGGCCGCAAGTGCGGATCGAACTGGTGACCGGCACGTCGGGGGCGCTGGCAGCCAAGGTGCGCAACTACGAGATCGAGGCCGCGTTCGTGGCGCAGCCCTTTCCGGCCGAGGGCTTGGCGGCGATGGATGCGTTCAAGGAAGAACTGGCGCTGATTTCGCCCTTGGCCTGGGACCCGATCGACAGCCCCAAGGATCTGGGAGAGCGCAGCGTGATCGCCTTCGCGGCGGGATGCTCATATCGGCGCATCCTGGAGTCCTGGCTGAACCAGGAAGGCGTCGCGCCGGGCAAGGTGATGGAGTTCGCCTCGTACCACGCCATCGTCGCCTGTGTGGCGGCGGGTTCGGGCGTGGCCATCGTGCCGCGTTCGGTACTGGCGGTGCTGGGGGCGGAGCACACGGTGCGCATCGGCGCCCTGTCCGGCTCGCATGGCAGGGCCCTGACTCAGCTGGTCTGGCGCGCCGATGACGACACGCCGGCCTTGCAGGCCCTGCGGCACAAGCTCGATTCGCCGCAAGGCTGAGGCATGCCGCGCGTGATGCGCGGCCCTTTTGCGCTTAGAAGCGGTAGCCGACGCCCAGCGTCGCGACCCACGGATCGATGCGCGCGGTGCCGATGTGCTGGCCGTCCAGCTTCACCTTGGAGCGGATGTCGATGTAGCGGATGTCCGCGTTCATGAACCAGCGCTCGTTGATCTTGAAGTCCGCGCCCAGCTGCGCGGCCACGCCCCAGGAGTCGCCCAGCTTCAGGTCCGAGCCCTTCAGCGCGCCTTCGGCCTGGGTGTCGAAGAAGTGGGTGTAGTTGATGCCCACGCCGATGTAGGGCTGGATCATGCTGTCGGGCAGGATGTGCCATTGCAGGCTCAGCGTCGGCGGCAATTGCTTGGTCGAGCCGATCTTGCCCAGGCCGCTGCCGCTGACGTCATGCTGGAAGGGCCAGGCGCCCAGCAGTTCGATACCGATGTTGCGCGTGGCCATGTAGGTCAGCGTGAAGCTCGGGCGCACGTTGTTGCTCACGTCGAGTCCGACGCTGCCATTGAGCACGGTGCCGTTGTTGGACGAGGGGCGGACCTGCGTCACGCCGACCTTGAACAGCACGTCGCCCGCTTCGTGGGCGTGCGCGGGGGCGGCGAGCGTGCCAGCGGCGAGCAGGCCGGCGATGGCGGTGGCGCGGATACGGCCGTTCAGCGAAAACATTCTCTTCTCCGATCTTTCCATTGGGTGAGACGACAGGTTCTCAAACCTGGCGTCCGACCCGCTTGATGTGTGTCAAATCGTGAAAAGACCGCAATCGGAAAGTGGTTATGTTGCAACAGGCCGGAGGGCAGGCAAAAAAATCGCCGCCGGCGCAATGCGCTCGGCGGCGATCCGGTTGAGCCTGATCGTGGCGATCAGCGCGGCAGTTCGCTGCTGCCCATGAGGTAGGCGTCCACCGAGCGCGCGCACTGGCGGCCTTCGCGGATGGCCCAGACCACCAGGGACTGGCCGCGGCGCATGTCGCCGGCGGTGAAGACCTTCTCGACGTTGGTGCGGTAGTCGTCGGTATTGGCGCGCACGTTGCCGCGCGCATCGCGGTCCACGCCGAAGGCGTCCAGCACCGTCTGCACGGGCGACACGAAGCCCATGGCCAGCAGCACCAGGTCGGCCTTGATCTCGAATTCAGAGCCTTCGACTTCGCGCATCTTCATTTGGCCGGTGGCTTCGTCCTTGAACCATTCGACGCGCGCGCCGATCAGCTTTTCGACCTTGCCATTGCTGCCCTGGAGCAGCTTGGTGGTCACGGACCAGTCGCGCTCGCAGCCTTCCTCGTGCGAGGACGAGGTGCGCATCTTCAGCGGCCAATACGGCCAGGTCATGCTCTTGTTTTCGCTTTCCGGCGGCTGGGGCATCAGCTCGAATTGCGTGACCGAGGCTGCGCCGTGGCGGTTGCTGGTGCCGACGCAGTCGGAACCCGTGTCGCCGCCGCCGATCACCACCACGTGCTTGCCCTTGGCCAGCGTCTGGTTGGTGAGCCGGTCGCCCGCCACCGCCTTGTTCTGCTGGCGCAGGAAGTCCATGGCGAAGTACACGCCCGACAGCTCGCGGCCGGGAACCGGCAGGTCACGCGGCGTTTCCGAACCGCCGCTCATCACTACCGCGTCGAACTCGGCCAGCAGCGATTCCGGCGTGCGCACCGTCAGGCCGTCGGCCACGGGGTCGCTGGGATTGCCGATGTAGGTCGACGGCGCGAACTCCACGCCCTCGGCTTCCATCTGCGAGATGCGGCGGTCGATCTGGTGCTTTTCAAGCTTGAAGTCGGGGATGCCGTAGCGCAGCAGGCCGCCGATGCGGTCGCTCTTTTCGAACAGCGTCACCGAATGGCCGGCGCGGGCCAGCTGCTGCGCGCACGCCATGCCGGCGGGGCCGGAGCCCACCACGGCAACCTTCTTGCCGGTCTTGCGCGCCGGCACCTGCGGCGACACCCAGCCCTCGGCCCAGCCCTTGTCGATGATGGCGTGCTCGATGGACTTGATGCCGACAGCGTCGCTGTTGATGTTCAAGGTACAGGCAGCTTCGCACGGCGCCGGGCAGATGCGGCCGGTGAACTCGGGGAAGTTGTTGGTGGAGTGCAGGACGTCCAGCGCGCGCTTCCAGTCCTGCCGGTACACCAGGTCATTCCAGTCCGGGATGATGTTGTTGACGGGGCAGCCGTTGTTGCAGAACGGGATGCCGCAGTCCATGCAGCGCGCCGCCTGCTGCTTGGCCTGGTCGTCGCTCAGGTGCAGCACGAATTCGCGCCAGTTCTTCAGCCGCTTCTGCGGGGCCTCGGAGGCCTCCTGCAGACGCTGAAATTCCATAAAGCCGGTAATCTTTCCCATGGTATCCCTCACGCAGCCAGTTGTTGCGGGTTGGCTGCACGCCACATTTCACCCAATGCGCGGCGGTAGTCCGTCGGCATGATTTTCACGAATTTGCCGCGCGAGGCTTCCCAGTCGCCCAGGATTTCGCGGGCGCGGAAGCTGCCGGTGTAGCGGAAGTGGTCTTCCACCAGGCGGCGCAGGATGGTTTCGTCCGTTTCGCGTTCACCGCCGCGCTGCGCGCTGTGCCAGACGTCGATGTTGTTCTGGGCGAGCTGTTCCGCGTGCGGCACGATGCTTTCCAGTTCGACCATGGACAGGTTGGCGCGCTGCTTGAGCGTGCGTTCCGGATCCCACACGTAGGCCACGCCGCCCGACATGCCTGCCGCGAAGTTGCGGCCCGTGGCACCCAGTACGACGACGGTGCCGCCGGTCATGTATTCGCAGCCGTGGTCGCCGGTGCCTTCCACGACGGTGGCCGCGCCCGAGTTGCGCACCGCGAAACGCTCGCCGGCCACGCCGTTGAAGAACGCCTCGCCCGCCAGCGCGCCGTACAGCACGGTGTTGCCGGCGATGATGTGGTCGGGGCCGAAGCCGCGGAAGTCGTTGGGCGAGCGCACGATGATGCGGCCGCCGGACAGGCCCTTGCCGACGTAGTCGTTGCCTTCGCCCACCAGGTCCATCGTGATGCCGTGGGCCAGGAACGCGCCGAAGCTTTGGCCGGCCGTGCCGTTGCACTGGATGTGGATGGTGTCGTCCGGCAGGCCGTCATGGCCATAGCGCGCGGCCACCGCGCCCGACAGCATGGCGCCGATGGTGCGGTTGCGGTTGCGCACGGGGACGATGAACGAAACCTTCTCGCCGCGTTCCAGCGCGGGCTTGCTGCGCTCGATCAACTGGTGGTCCAGCGCGCCGGCCAGGCCGTGGTCCTGCTCTTCGGTCTGGCGCACGTCGGCGTCGGATTGCGTTTGATGGAACACGCGGGCGAAGTCCAGGCCCTGGGCCTTCCAGTGCTCCACGCCCGAACGCATGTCCAGCAGGTCGGCGCGGCCGATCAGGTCGTCGAACTTGCGGATGCCCAGCTGGGCCATGATTTCGCGGACTTCCTCGGCGATGAAGAAGAAGAAGTTCACGACGTGCTCGGGCTTGCCCTGGAATTTCTTGCGCAGGACCGGGTCTTGCGTGGCCACACCCACCGGGCAGGTGTTCAGGTGGCACTTGCGCATCATGATGCAGCCTTCCACGACCAGCGGCGCGGTCGCGAAGCCGAACTCGTCGGCGCCCAGGAGCGCGCCGATGACGACGTCGCGGCCGGTCTTCATCTGGCCGTCGGCCTGCACGCGGATGCGGCTGCGCAGGCGGTTGAGCACCAGCGTCTGTTGCGTCTCGGCCAGGCCCAGTTCCCAGGGCGTGCCCACGTGCTTGATGGACGACACCGGGGAGGCGCCCGTGCCGCCGTCATGGCCGGCGATCACGACATGGTCGGCCTTGGCCTTGGCCACGCCCGCGGCCACCGTGCCCACGCCTACTTCCGATACCAGCTTGACCGATACCGAGGCCTTGGAATTCACGTTCTTCAGGTCGTGGATCAGCTGGGCCAGGTCTTCGATGGAATAGATGTCATGGTGCGGAGGGGGCGAGATCAGGCCCACGCCCGGCACCGAGTAGCGCAGCTTGGCGATGTATTCCGACACCTTGTGGCCAGGCAGCTGGCCGCCTTCGCCGGGCTTGGCGCCTTGCGCCATCTTGATCTGGATCTGGTCGGCCGACGACAGGTATTCGGCGGTCACGCCGAAACGGCCCGAGGCCACCTGCTTGATCTTCGAACGCAGCGAATCGCCCTTCTTCAGTTCGACGTCCGCTTCGATGCGGTCCGAGCCCAGCACCGAGGCCAGCGTGTCGCCGTCCTTGATGGTGCTCTTGCCTTCGCGCATTTCGGCGCGGTAGCGCAGTTCGTCCTCGCCGCCTTCGCCGGTGTTGGACTTGCCGCCGATGCGGTTCATGGCCACGGCCAGCACCGAGTGCGCTTCGGTGGAGATCGAGCCCAGCGACATGGCGCCGGTGGCGAAACGCTTGACGATGTCCTTGGCGGATTCGACGTCGTCCAGCGGAATCGCGCGCGACGGATCGAAGCGGAACTCGAACAGGCCGCGCAGCGTCATGTGGCGGCGGCTCTGGTCGTTGATGATCTGCGCGTACTCCTTGTACGTGCGGTAGTTGTTGGCGCGCGAAGCGTGCTGCAGCTTGGCGATGGAATCCGGCGTCCACATGTGCTCTTCGCCGCGTACGCGATAGGCGTATTCGCCGCCCGCGTCCAGGTCGTTGGCCAGTACCGGATCGGTGCTGAAGGCGGCGCGGTGCTGGCGCAGCGCTTCCTCGGCCACCTGGAAAATGCCGATGCCTTCGATGTTGGAGGCGGTGCCGGTGAAGTACTTGTTCACCAGCGCGGTCTGCAGGCCCACGGCTTCGAAGATCTGCGCGCCGGTATAGGACATGTAGGTGGAAATGCCCATCTTGGACATGACCTTGTTCAGGCCCTTGCCGATGGCCTTGATGAAGTTCTTGACCGCCTTTTCGGGGTCGTTCATCTTGCCCAGCGATTCCAGCGCCAGGTAGGGGTGGATGGCTTCCGCACCGTAGCCGCCCAGCAGCGCGAAATGGTGCACTTCGCGCGCCGAGCCGGTTTCCACGACCAGGCCGGTATTGGTGCGCAGGCCGGCGCGGATCAGGTGCTGGTGGACCGCGGACGTCGCCAGCAGCGCGGGGATGGCCACGCGCTCGCTGTCGACCAGGCGGTCGGACACGATCAGGATGTTGTAGCCGCTGCGCACCGCGTCCACGGCGCGCGCGCACAGCGCGGCCACGCGGGCTTCGATGCCCTCCGGGCCCCAGGCGGCGGGATAGGTGATGTCCAGCTCGAAGCTGCGGAACTTCTTGCCCGTGACCTGTTCGATGTCGCGGATCTGCGCCATGGCGGCGAAGTCCAGCACCGGCTGCGACACTTCCAGGCGCAGCGGCGGGTTGACGTTGTTGATGTCCAGCAGGTTCGGCTTGGGGCCGATGAAGGACACCAGCGACATCACCAGCTGTTCGCGGATGGGGTCGATCGGCGGGTTCGTGACTTGCGCGAACAATTGGCGGAAGTAGTTGTAGAACGGCTTGGCGCGATCGGACAGCACGGCCAGCGGCGCGTCGTTGCCCATCGAGCCGATGACTTCCTCGCCCGTCGTGGCCATCGGTTCCAGGATGAACTTGTAGTCTTCCTGGGTCCAGCCGAAGGCCTGCTGGCGGTCCAGCAGCGACACCTGCGACTGCGTGGCGACGGCGGCCTGGCGCGGGGCCGGCAGCGATTCCAGCTTGATCTGCAGACGTTCGATCCACTGGCGGTACGGCCGGCTGTTGGCCAGCTGCAGCTTGATCTCGGCGTCGTCGATGATGCGGCCCTGTTCCAGGTCGATCAGGAACATCTTGCCCGGTTGCAGGCGCCACTTCTTGACGATGCGGTTCTCGGGGATGGACAGGGTGCCGGCTTCGGAAGCCAGGATGACCATGTCGTCATCGGTGACCAGGTAGCGGGCCGGGCGCAGGCCGTTGCGATCCAGCGTGGCGCCGATCTGGCGGCCATCGGTGAACGCAACCGCGGCGGGGCCGTCCCACGGTTCCATCATGGCGGCGTGGTACTCGTAGAAAGCGCGGCGGCTTTCATCCATCTGCGTGTGCTGCTCCCAGGCTTCCGGGATCATCATCATCATGGCGTGGGCCAGCGAGTAGCCCGAATTCACCAGCAGTTCCAGGCAGTTGTCGAACGTGGCGGTGTCCGACTGGCCTTCGTAGACGATGGGGTACAGCTTCTTCAGGTCGTCGCCCAGCACGGCCGACTGCATCATGCCTTCGCGCGCGCGCAGCCAGTTGAAGTTGCCCTTGACCGTGTTGATTTCGCCGTTGTGGGCAATCATGCGGTACGGGTGGGCCAGCGGCCAGGCGGGGAACGTGTTGGTCGAGAAGCGCTGGTGCACCAGCGCCAGGGCCGACACCGTGCGCGGGTCGGCCAGGTCGCGGTAGTAGCGGCCGACCTGGTCGGCCAGCAGCAGGCCCTTGTAGACCACGGTGCGCACCGAGGCCGAGGGCACGAAGTATTCCTTGCCGTGCGCCAGATGCATGTTCTGGATGGCGTGGCTGGCGGTCTTGCGGATCACGTACAGCTTGCGTTCCAGCGCGTCCGGCACCATCACGTCGGCGCCGCGGCCGATGAACAGCTGGCGGATCACGGGTTCGCAGGCGCGCACGGCGGGCGACATGGGCATGTCCACGTCCACCGGCACGTCGCGCCAGCCCAGGACGACCTGGCCTTCGGCGCGCACGGAGCGTTCCAGCTCCTGTTCGCAGGCCAGGCGCGAGGCCGTTTCCTTGGGCAGGAACACCATGGCCACGCCGTACTCGCCGGGAGGCGGCAGCGTGATGCCTTGATGGCCGAGCTCGTCGCGATAGAGCGCGTCGGGGATCTGGATCAGGATGCCGGCGCCGTCGCCCATCAGCTTGTCCGCGCCGACCGCGCCGCGGTGGTCCAGGTTTTCCAGGATCTTCAGGCCCTGCTGGATGATGGCGTGGCTTTTCTTGCCCTTGATGTGGGCGACGAAACCGACGCCGCAGGCGTCATGCTCGTTCTTGGGGTTGTACAGGCCCTGGGCGGAAGGCAGCCCGATGCGGCTGGCATCGATGGGGGTCGCCTTGGGCGGGGGACAGGAGTCGATCGGGGTAATTTGGGGCATGGCGCGCTCCGCAGTGGGCCTGCGTCGTAATGTTGCAGTGCAGGAGACGGACAATACCCCCGACATGAGTAGGGTGCAATAGGAATAAATAGGGTATGTCCCCTATTTTTAATATGGACTGTCATTGATAGTTAATTCGGTGACGCATCAAGAGCCACGCCAAATGGGCCTCGCCAGGAGGGTATGCACCAGTAAGGTGCTCGCTCATGCGACAAATCGCCTTTTTTTCTATCATATGTCCCCAATTATTTGAGGGATTTTGATAGCTGCGGCTGGCGTCGGCGTTGCGGAAACGCCAATGCGCACGGCGGTCTGCGCCGTAGTGGTACGCCACAATGAAAGAACCCGCCGTTCAGGCGGGTCCGTAATCAGGAGGATGTCGACGTGGGCGTCGTGGTGGGCGGCGAGGAACTCGGTTCCGCGTCGGTAGACGCCGCCGCCGGCTTCTTGCGCGGACGTCCGCGCTGGCCAGGTGCGACCCGGCGGCTGGCGGTATGGGCCAGGCTGGCGATGAAGGCGGGACCGCCCAGCGCCCATTGTCCGGAGACAGCCTGGTCGATGCGCTGCGTTTCCTCGCGCGACAGGCCGTCCTGCAAGCGCTTGCGGTAATTGGCCTGGCGGTCGAACGGGGTATTGCCACAGGCCCAGTAGTCCGCGTGGTCCGACTGCCATTGCGCGGGCGCAGCGGTGGTGTTGCCGGTGTGGCTGGAAGCGGACGACCAGGGCCAGGAATCGGGATCCTGCGAGGCGCCGCTGCGCACCGGGTAGGTTTCGAGCCAGACCAGCGACGGCAGCACCCAGGCACCCGGTTCCAGCAAGGCAGAGCGGTAGCGGCCGGCGAAGACCCGGCCGCCGCGCAGGCGCGCCGCAAGGTTGCGGCCCAGCGTCTGCATCAGGCGCGGCAGGCCTTCCTCGTCCGCGGGCGTGGCCAGCAGCAGGATGCGGTCGTTGGCAAGCAGCCAGCCGTGAACCGAGACTCGGTGGCGTTGGGCGGATTCGCCCAGCCACGTGGCCAGTTGGTTCAATATGTCGGCCGGCGCGGGCTGCGACGGCGCCGCCAGCGGCTGGATGAAGTTGGCCTGCACCAGTTGGGGCAGCCCAGGGGCGTACAGACGGGGCAGACGGGCCATAGTGTCAGGACTTGCGTATTTGGAAGAACGGGTTGTCTTCGCTCACGGTATATAAATAGTGCCACGGTGGGCGCTGGTCAAGTCCCGTGATCATGGTCAGGGCAGGAAATCGCTTTTTTTCTGTCGTTCGTACCCTATAAAGCCCAGGTTAACATTCGGCGACGGAACGTCGTACCGTGGATATCCCCTAATCCGCGAGACGTTCTTTCCCATCATTCCGACCGGAGGAAAGCAATGGCAGTCGCCCTGGAACTCATTTCGCAGCATCGCTGCTTCGGCGGCTGGCAGCGCTATTACCGCCACGAGTCCGCGGAGATCGGCCTGCCCATGCGCTTCTCCGTCTACCTGCCGCCGCAGGCCGAGCAAGGCCCGGTTCCGGTGCTCTTCTACCTGGCGGGCCTGACCTGCACGGAAGAGACCTTCATGATCAAGGCGGGCGCCCAGCGCCTGGCCGCCGAGCTTGGCGTCATGCTGGTCGCCCCGGACACCAGCCCGCGCGGCGCCAACGTGGCCGGCGAGGACGAAAGCTGGGACCTGGGCACCGGCGCGGGCTTCTACGTGGACGCCACCACCCCCGCCTGGCGCGACCGCTACCGCATGTACAGCTACGTGACGCAGGAACTGCACGGCATCGTCACG
The DNA here is from genome assembly GCF_014490035.1 of Achromobacter xylosoxidans. Lineage (NCBI taxonomy): Bacteria > Pseudomonadati > Pseudomonadota > Betaproteobacteria > Burkholderiales > Alcaligenaceae > Achromobacter > Achromobacter xylosoxidans. Next base: position 197,136 of record NZ_CP061008.1, read on the forward strand.
GGCGAGGCCCTGCCCGGCGACGCGTCGCGCACCGGCATCTTCGGCCATTCCATGGGCGGCCACGGCGCGCTGGTGCTGGCGCTGCGCAACCCCGGCAAGTTCCGCTCGGTGTCGGCGTTTGCGCCCATCGCCGCGCCCAGCCAGTGCCCCTGGGGCAAGAAGGCGTTCGGCGCCTACCTGGGCGACAGGACCGAGGATTGGGCCGCGTACGACGCATCCGCGCTGATGCGCGGCGCCACCAACCCGTTTCCCGCTGGCATCCTGATCGATCAAGGCGAGTCGGATCAATTCCTGGCCGAACAGTTGTATCCCGAGGTATTCGAGGCAGCCTGCGCCGCCGCTGGCCAGCCGCTGGACCTGCGGCGCCATCCGGGCTACGACCATGGCTACTACTTCATCTCGACGTTCATCGAGGATCACATCCGGTTTCACGTCGAGCGGCTTGGAAAACCGGCGCCCTGAGGGCGCGCTTCTATACTGGCGGGCCTGCCGCGGCAGGCTGCTTGCGTGCCCCGGCGCGCCGCCTGCGGTCTGTGCTCAATAGGAACGCCTGATTTGATCAACGGAATCGCTCCCTTCGTCTGGATACTGCTGGGCGCCGTCGTCGTCCTGCTGCCGGGCATCGTCATGCTGCTGGGCCGCGGCGGCCCGCGAGACGAGCGCGGCCGCAGGATGTTCCAGTTCCGGCCGGTGCGCCGCCTTTTCGGCCTGATGCTGGTGCTGCTGGGATGCGTGTCGGGCCTGCTGGCCCTTTCGCTGGTGCAATTCTTCCGCCTGACGACCGATGAGCCGGTGGCGCATATTGAAGTTCGGCAGGTGGCCGACGGCCAGTTCCAGCTCAACGCCAGCGCGCCTGGCACCGGCACCAAGCAGTACGTCCTCTACGGGGATCAGTGGCAGATCGATGCGCGGGTCGTGCGCTGGCGCCTGCCGGCGCTGATGGCCGGCGTGCCGCCGCTGTACCGGCTGGAGCGCCTGTCCGGCCGCTATAGCGATGCGGCGCGGGAAGCCTCGGCCACGCGCTCGGTCCACGCGCTGGACGACTGGCCGGCGCCGGATCTGGCATCGCTGAAGAAGAATTTCCCGAACTGGTTCCCGTTCGTCGATGTCCAATTTGGCAGCGCTGCGTATATGCCGCTGTTCGATGGCGCCCGCTACCAGGTGTTGATGGATCCGCGCGGGGCGCTGTTCGTGCGGCCCGACGGCGAAGCTACGGCCGAGGGCTTGAAGCGGCTGGGCTGGTAGGGCAAGCCGCAACCGCGTCCGGATTCAGGGGCTGGCCATCCGCCGGCAGCGCTCGGTTGTCCCATGGCGGCAAACCACCCCGAAAAAATAAACGGGGACGCAATGCGACGAATGAAACTTTGACGCGCCGCAATAGTCGAATTAGCACTCCCAATACTAGAGTGCTAACATCGAATCCATGTCGTTATCCCTTCGCCATCCGGAGACCCCCGCTATGAAGCAACCCAGTACCTCGTTGGCCGCTTCCGGCAACGCCCTGGCGTTGGCCATTGCCAATCCGGGCGCACTTGGCACGATCGACGCTTATATCTCCTCGGTCAACCGCCTGCCGGTCTTGTCCGCGGAACGTGAAACCGAGCTAGGCCGCCGCCTGCGCGACCAGGAAGACCTGGGCGCCGCGCGCGAACTGATTCTGTCGCACCTGCGCCTGGTGGTGTCGGTGGCGCGTCAGTACCTGGGCTATGGATTGCCGCATGCCGACCTCATCCAGGAAGGCAACGTGGGCCTGATGAAGGCCGTCAAGCGCTTCGACCCCGAGCGCGGTGTGCGCCTGGTGTCGTTCGCCGTGCACTGGATCAAGGCCGAAATCCACGAGTACATCATCCGCAACTGGCGGCTGGTGAAGGTCGCGACGACCAAGGCCCAGCGCAAGCTGTTCTTCAACCTGCGCAGCATGCGCCCCGACGGCCAGACGCTGGATCCGGAACAGGTCGACCACATCGCGCGCGAACTGAACGTGCGCCGCGAAGACGTGAGCGAAATGGAAGTGCGCCTGTCCGGCCGCGACATGTCGCTGGAAAACCAGGACGATGACGATGACAGCTACGCGCCCATCGCCTACCTGTCCGACGAGGGCCGCCAGGAACCCACCCGGGTGCTGGAACGCGCCGCCCGCGACCAGCTGCAAAGCGCCGGCCTGACCGACGCGCTGCAAGCGCTGGATCCGCGTTCGCGCCGCATCGTCGAGGCCCGCTGGCTGCAGGACGACGGCGGCGCCACGCTGCACGAACTGGCGCAGGAGTTCGGCGTGTCGGCCGAGCGCATCCGCCAGATCGAAGCGGCCGCCCTGAAGAAGATGCGCGGCAACCTGGCCTCTTGAGGCGCTTGTCGAACCATGCGAAGGGCCGCGATCAGCGGCCCTTTTGCTTTTCCGGCGCGCCGCGGCCGCGCATGAATATATTGATACAAATTCGGGCGGAAATTTTGCGCGGCGCGAGAAACTTAATGAGGATCGCACCGCCTAACTTCATGTAGACCGCGAACTTCGGTTAGCAGTCTTGTCATCCGTCTCGGCTTCTCCTCTTTCCCCTCCCCTATGAGACGGATGCTTGCGGGGCACCATGCATACCTGGTGCCCCGTTTTTTATGCGCGTCCGGTTCGCGCTTGCACCGGACTCAAGCGGCCAACGCCGTGCGCAGCCGGAGCAAGAAGCGCGGCTTGTCTAGGCCGCCTGGGCGTTGTCGGAGGCCGTCATGGCGCCATGCCACAGCGCGTCCTGCACGCGCCGTACGCCGGTCGCCATTGAACCGTCCTGGTACAGCTTGATCCAGCGGTAGCCGGGCGCCATGTTGTCCACCACGTGCTTGCCGTCGCGGATGCTGAACTGGAAGCAGGTCGACGGCGTGGCCAGCAGGCGCAGGTTGTGGCGGCGGCGGTCGAACTCATGGTGCACATGGCCCCACAGCAGCACGCGGACCTGCGGCCAGCGCGCCAGCAGCTTGAACAGGGCCTGCGGGTTGTCGATCATCATCGAATCGTGCCAGTGGCTGTCGATCTGCATGGGGTTGTGATGCATGGCGACCAGCGTGTGGCGGCCCGGAGCCTCGGCCAGCGCGGCCTCCAGCAGGTCGAGCTGGCTCGCGGGCAGATGGCCGGCGTTGGAACCGGGCACGGTGGTGTCCAGCGTGACCACGCGCCAGGCGCCCACGTCCGTCACCGGGACCGACCATTGCGGCAGTTCCTGGCGCATCACGGCCGGCAGATCATGGTTGCCGGGCAGACAGCGGATGCAGGCCTGCGCCAGCGCCGGCGCCTCGGACAGGACGCGCGCCAGCCGGCGATAGGCTGCGGCCTCGCCGTCCTGGGACATGTCGCCGGTCGCCAGCAGCAGATCGGGATGCTTGCCGTCCGCCTCGATCTGGCGCAGCACCGCGCGCAGGCTGGCGTCCGTGTTGACGCCCAGCATCGAGGTTTCAGGTTCGCCGAACAGATGGCTGTCGGTCAGCTGGACCAGCATGGCGGGCGCGTCGTCGCGCCGGGTCAGGGAATGAATCCGGGCCAAGTGCCGCTCCTGCAAAGTTTGTGCGATTCCACATTACCCAAAAAACACGGCGCGACGCGTATCGCTTGTCCGCATTGGGGTAACGAAACGTGCATTCTCCACGATTCCTGGTAGTTCCTGCTCCGGTCCGGGAGGAAAAAGCCGCTATTCTTGTGGAACTTCACACAAGCTCCCCCCACAGAACATGGATGTAGGTTTTCTCGTATTCGGCCTGGCGGGTCTGTTGACGCTGGTCTGCTTCATGCCGCCCCTGGCCGGCCGCCTCAAGCTACCCTATTCGGTGCTGCTGGCCATCGTCGGCTGTCTGCTGGGCATCATCGTGCACGTCCACGGCTGGGCGCCCAGCTGGATCGGCGACTTCCTGGATTCACTGGAACGCTTCGAGATTTCGTCCGAAACCTTCCTGATGGTGTTCCTGCCGGTGCTCTTGTTCGAGACCGCGCTGTCCATGAACGTGCGGCGCTTGATGGACGATATCGGACCCATCCTCATGATGGCCATCGTGGCCGTGGTGGTCTGTACCGTGGTGGTCGGCGTCACGCTGGACGCCATTTCGCCCTACGGCTTGGTGGTCTGCCTGCTGCTGGGCGCCATCGTCGCCACCACCGACCCCGTGGCGGTGGTGGGCATCTTCCGCGAAGTGGGCGCGCCCAAGCGCCTGACCACCCTGGTCGAAGGCGAAAGCCTGTTCAACGACGCGGCCTCCATTGCCCTGTACTCCGTGCTGTTGGCCGTGCTGGGCGGCCATGGCGAGCTCACCGCCAGCGGCATCTTCAACGACTTCATCGTGCACTTCATCGGCGGCGGCCTGGCGGGTTTCGCCATGGGCCGGCTGGCCTGCTTCCTGTTCGCCTGGCTGCGCGGCTTTCCCACCGCGGAAATCACGCTGACCCTGACGCTGGCCTATCTGTCCTTCTTCATTTCCGAGCACTACCTGAACGTGTCGGGCGTGGTCGCCACCGTGATCGCGGGCCTGGTGGTGGGATCCACCGGCCGCACGCGCATGTCGCCGACCACCTTCGAATACCTGTCCAGCGCCTGGGAGCAGTTCGGCTTCTGGGCCAACTCGCTGATCTTCCTGTTCGCGGCCATGCTGATCCCCAAGCTGATGGCGGCCGCCGACTGGCAGGAACTGGCGCTGGTGGCCGTGGTGTTCGTGGCGACGCTGGTCGCGCGCGCCATCGTCGTCTTCGGCCTGTTGCCGCTGCTGGGCCTGACTCGGCTGGGGACCAAGGTCAGCAGGCCCTACAAGGTTGTCATGCTGTGGGGCGGCCTGCGCGGCGCGGTGTCGCTGGCGCTGGCGCTGGCCGTGACGGAGCAGACCGGGGTGGCCGAAGAGGCGCGCCAGTTCATCGCGGTGGCCACCACCAGCTATGTGCTGCTGACCTTGTTCATCAACGGCATCAGCCTGCGGCCGCTGATTCGCATGCTGGGCCTGAACCAGCTGTCGCCGGTGGAGCGCACCATCCGCAACCAGGCGCTGGCCGTGGCGCTGGAAGACCTGCAGGGCAAGACCGAAGAGGTCGCCAAGACCGAGCATATCGGCACCGAGGTCCGCGACCGCATTCGCGCCGTGTTCGACGCCAGCCTGACCAGCGTGCATGACGGCCAGGTCAGCCAGATGACGGACGACCAGCGCGTGGCGGTGGGGCTGGCCATCGTGGCCCAGCGCGAAGAGGAAATGTTCTTCGACATCCTGAAGGCGCAGATCGTGGACTGGCGCATGGCCGAAACGCTGCTGGCGCGGGCCGAACGGCTGGAGGACGCGATCCGGCTGGGCGGCGTTCCGGGTTTTGAGCGCGCCATCGTTGCCGACGTGCGCTATTCCACCGGTTTCCGGCTGGCCTTGCGGCTGCATTACCTGTTCGGCTTCCAGGGCTGGCTGGCGCGTGAACTGGGCCAGCGCTTCGCCAACCTGATGAGCAAGCGGTCGGTCGCGCAGCGCCTGATCGCCTTCGCGCGCGAACAGATCACGCCCCTGCTGGGCGAGGACGCCACGCAGCGCATCGTGTCCCTGCATCAGCGCCGCCTGGACCTGATCGAAAACGCCATGCAGGCCCTCAACCTGCAATATCCGTCTTATGCCCAGTGGCTGCAGGAAAGCTACCTGGGCCGCGTGGCCCGCGAAATGGAGCGCATCCGCTACCGCGACATGCTTGAGCAGTTCCTGATCAGCGGCGAGGTCTACGCCGACCTGATGGCGCAGTTGAAGAGCCGCTGGGCCCACATCGACAAGCACCCGCCGCTGGACATCGAAATGAGCGCGGCGGACCTGATCAAGCGCGTGCCGCTGTTCGAAGGCCTGTCCGCCGATTCCCTGCGGGCCATCAGCAAGCTGCTCAAGCCGCGCCTGGCGCTGCCGGATCAGCGCGTGCTGAACAAGGGCCGCCATGGCGAAGAAATGTGTTTCGTGGCCTCGGGCGCCGTGGCCGTGCATCTGCCGGACAACACCATGATCGAGCTGGGCAGCGGTGAATTCTTCGGCGAACTCGGCCTGCTGGGCGAACAGCAGCTGATGCCGGAGGTGACGTCGCTGGGTTACAGCAAGCTGCTGATGCTGTCCTCGCGCGATTTCCACGCCCTGCTGGCGCGCGACGAGCATCTGCGTGAACGTATCCAGGTCGTGGCCAAGCAACGCCTGCGCGCAATCGAAGTGTGGAAGCAGTTTTCGCAGGCCAATGCCGCGCCCGCCCCGGTCCCCGCGCCGGCCTCGGCGCCGAGCCCGGCCCAGGCCGCCGAGGCCGCGGAAGCGGCGGGCGCTGCGTCGGGCACCGATACCCAAGCGGCGCGCGAAGCCGCGGGGGCGGATACGCCGCCTGCAAGCGGCCTGCCAGGGAATCTCGCCGGCAACGTCACCGATACCCCGGCGCTGGGCGAGCCAGGCATCGTTCCGCGTTGATTCAGGAGTCGTGGCTGCCCGCGCAGCCGCGGGCCGCGAGGCTCAGGCCGGGATTTCGCCGGCCGCGCGGCGTTGCATGATGTCTTCGATGATCACCAACGCCGCTTCCAGCGTGAATTCGCCTTCCGCAACCTGGCGCACGGCCGTGGTCGCGTCGATGGTGGCGATCTCCATCACCTCGCCGTCCCGGTTGGCAGGACGGGCATCGGCTGCCAGCACGCAGGTGCTGGTCAGGACATCCTCGACCTGATAGCCCTCGGGCAGTCGGCGGTGGATGCGCAGGATGGTGCGCAGGGGCGAGCGCCGCGTCAGGTCGGGCGCGTCCAGGCCCGCCTCTTCGCCGCATTCGCGCACCAGCGCCAGTTCCAGGTCTTCGCGGCTGCCGGCCAGGCCGCCGACCAAGGTGTCCCACATACCGGGATCGGTCGATTTGCTGAGCGCGCGCCGCGCGACCCACAGGCGGCCATCCGGCGTCCATGCATTCAGATGCACGGCCTTGGTGAGCAGGCCCAGCGGCCGCACCGCCGCGCGTTCGATCACGCCCAGCGGCTCGTCGCCGTCCAGAACATCCAGCAATTCGTCGCGCCAGCCACGTAGGCAGTTGGCTTGGCGCAACAGTTGCGCAGCCTGTTCGAGCACGCCGTTCAGGTCTGCGCCGGGCTGCAGGTCCGCGCCGATGCGCAGGCTTGCGCCGTCCGTTGCGATGCCGGGCGCATCGCGCAATGCGTCGCACGCCGCATGCGTGGCCCAGCCGCAGCGACGCCCCGCTATATATAAAGCGCGCGCGCCTTCCGGGGCGGGCTCTTGCGCGCGGGCGCGCAGGTCGGCGTACAAGTCGGACAACTGCTTGGGCATCGTGGAACCGTGGTGATGATGTTGCCGACGATTTTATGCCACCCTGTTTATCGCGCGCGGTCAAGGGGCGCGCGGAGATGGGGGCGGGCCTGACGAATTCAAGGGCACTAACTTACATCTATTTGCGCGTCCGCTATAATCCGCCAGTTTCTTTGTGATTTCGAGTGGGAACGACAGGGGCCGCTCTATCTCCCCGTCACGCCCTACCATCTAATAATTGCGCGTTGCCCGGTTCCGGTGACTTCCGCCACTAGCGAACGGACCTTCGCGCCGTGTTTCGAGGTAAGCATGAAGAAGTGGAGAGGGATACTGGGGGCTTGTGCGATGCTGATTGGCAGCGTGGCAGGTGCTCAGGTGCAAGATATGCCCGGCGGCCCGAAGGTCAATCAGCTCAATCTGCATGAAGGCGTGACGGCAATCTCGCGCGATATCATGTGGTTGCATTGGATGCTGCTCACGATCTGTATCGTGATCTTCATCGGCGTCTTCGGAGTGATGTTCTACTCCATCTGGGCGCATCGAAAATCCCGTGGTCATAAAGCCGCGACCTTCCATGAGCATCTGGGCGTGGAAGTCGCCTGGACCGTCATTCCGTTCATCATCGTCATCGCCATGGCGCTGCCCGCCACCAAGACGGTGGTTGCGATGAAAGACACTTCCAGCGCCGACCTCACCGTGAAGGTCACCGGCTATCAATGGAAGTGGGGCTACGAGTACCTCGACGGCTCGGCCACCGGCATCAAGTTCCTTTCCACGCTCTCGACCCCGCGCGCTCAGATCGAGAACCGCGAACCCAAGGGCGAGTTCTACCTGATGGAAGTGGACAACCATCTGGTCGTCCCGGTGAACAAGAAGATCCGCATCGTGCTGACCGCGGCCGACGTCATCCACTCGTGGATGATTCCGGACTTCGGCGTCAAGCAGGACGCCATACCCGGCTTCCTGCGCGACACCTGGTTCAACGCCGACAAGCCTGGTATCTACCGTGGTCAGTGCGCGGAACTGTGCGGCAAGGATCACGCATTCATGCCCATCGTCGTGGAAGTCATGGCGCAAGCCGACTACGATAAGTGGGTTGAAGACCAAAAGAAGAAGATGGCGGCAAACGCCGACGATCCCAATAAAGAGTGGACGGAAGCCGAACTGGTTGCCCGCGGCGAAAAAGTTTTCGCGGCGAATTGCGTTGCCTGTCACCAGGCCAACGGCAAGGGCATCCCGGGCAGTTTCCCCCCGCTCGACGGAGACAAGGTTGTTCTGGGCCCGAAGGCCGAACAGATCAACACCGTGCTGAAGGGCAAGCCCGGCACCGCGATGGCGGCATTCGGCGGGCAGCTCAACGATGTCGAAATCGCAGCGGTCATCAGCTATACGCGCCATGCCTGGAGCAATGCAGGCAAGGGGCAGGACCCGACGGTTCTACCGAAGGACGTGCAGGCTGCGCGCTGATTGCGCGCGCCTCGCCACACCCTCGCAGAACCGGTTCCGTTTAGTTAGAGATACCCTGCCGGCCCCGTCGATCGGGCCCGGCACTCAGCAGGAAGGAGTCCATCATGAGCAGCGTCACTGTAGACCACGTGTCGCCGGGCCACGGCCACGGTCACGATGACCACCACCACGCCATCCCCACCGGCTGGCGCCGCTGGCTTTTCGCCACGAACCACAAAGACATCGGGACGATGTACCTCATCTTCTCGTTCGTCATGCTGCTGGAAGGCGGCACGCTGGCGCTATTGCTGCGCACCGAGCTCTTCGAGCCGGGCCTGCAGTTCTTCCGCCCCGAACTCTTCAACCAGTTCACCACCATGCACGGCCTCGTCATGGTGTTCGGCGCGGTCATGCCGGCCTTCGTGGGTTTCGCCAACTGGATGATCCCGATGCAGATCGGCGCCTCCGACATGGCGTTCGCCCGCATGAACAACTTCAGCTTCTGGCTGCTGCCGGTGGCCGCGATCATGCTGACCGCGTCGTTCTTCGTGCCCGGCGGCGCCACCGCGGCCGGCTGGACGCTGTACGCGCCGCTGTCGCTGCAGATGGGCCCGGGCATGGACCTGGCGATCTTCGCGCTGCACATCATGGGCGCCTCGTCCATCATGGGCGCGATCAACATCATCGTCACCATCCTGAACATGCGCGCGCCCGGCCTGACGCTGATGAAGATGCCGCTGTTCTGCTGGACCTGGCTGATCACCGCCTTCCTGCTGCTGGCCGTGATGCCGGTGCTGGCCGCCGCCATCACCATGGTGCTGACCGACCGCCATTTCGGCACGGGCTTCTTCAACGCCGCCGCAGGCGGCGACCCGGTCCTGTATCAGCACGTGTTCTGGTTCTTCGGGCATCCCGAGGTCTACATCATGATCTTGCCGGCGTTCGGCATCGTGTCGGCCATCGTGCCCGCGTTCGCCCGCAAGAAGCTGTTCGGCTACGCCTCCATGGTTTACGCGACGGCTTCCATCGCCGTGCTGTCCTTCATCGTGTGGGCGCACCACATGTTCACCACCGGCATGCCGGTGACGGGCCAGCTCTACTTCATGTATGCCACCATGCTCATCTCCATCCCCACCGGGGTGAAGGTGTTCAACTGGGTCGCCACCATGTGGCGCGGCTCCATGACGTTCGAGACCCCGATGTTGTTCTCGATCGGCTTCATCTTCGTGTTCACCATGGGCGGCTTCACCGGCTTGATCCTGTCGGTGGCGCCGATCGATATCCAGGTCCACGATACCTACTACGTGGTTGCGCACTTCCACTACGTGCTGGTGGCGGGCTCGCTGTTCGCCCTGTTCGCCGGCGCCTACTACTGGGTGCCCAAGTGGACCGGCCGCATGTACAGCGAAAAGCTGGGCAAGCTGCACTTCTGGTCGACGCTGATCTCGTTCAACGTCACCTTCTTCCCGATGCACTTCCTGGGCCTGGCAGGCATGCCGCGCCGCTACGCCGACTATGCGGGCCAGTTCACGACGTTCCACCAGATGGCCACCATCGGCGCGTTCTGGTTCGGCCTGTCGCAGCTGATCTTCCTGTGGGCGATGGTGCGTTGCTACATGGGCAAGGGCGAACCCGCCGCGGCCAAGCCGTGGGAAGGCGCCGAAGGCCTGGAATGGACCGTGCCGTCGCCTGCTCCCTTCCATACGTTCGAAACCCCGCCCGAAGTGAAGTAAGGCAGCCTTTCATGTTTCAGGTAGCACAGCAATGACACCCGAGCAGCGCCGCCGCAACAAGATCGCAGGTCTGGTCCTGCTGGCTTTCGTCATTGCCGTGTTTGCCTGGACCGTGCTGCGCGGCTCGGCCCTGCTGTCTGGCGTCGCGGTCAGTTAGGCGCGGGCCATGAGCGACGACCTGCGCGAAACCTCCCAGCGCAAGCTGAGTTTCCTTCAGACCATGAAGGCGGTGGCGTGGGGGTTCTTCGGCGTGCGCAAGGGGGCGGGCCATCGGGAAGACGTCGCCAAGCTCAACCCGGTCCATGTGATCGTGGCGGGGCTGCTGGCAGCGGCTATCTTCGTTACTGTGCTGGTATTAATTGTGCGTTGGGCCGTTTCCAGCCTGACTTGAATCACTTAATTCTATAAATCTGTACCAGGGAGAAAGCCATGAGTGCAAGCCACTCGGTTCAAGGTAAAGAGGCACCGTACTACTTCGTGCCCGCCGACTCGGGTCATCCCGTGCGTACGGCTGTGGCGCTGCTGTTCATGGGCCTGAGCGCCGCGGCCTGGATCAACGGCGTCAGCTGGGCCAAGTGGACCCTGCTGGCGGGCTTCATCGGTTTGATCGTGGTGCTGTACTACTGGTTCGGTGACGCCATCCACGAATCCGAGATCGGCCTGAACAGCAAGCGCATCGACGGTTCCTACCGTTGGGGCATGAGCTGGTTCATCTTCTCGGAAGTCATGTTCTTCGCGGCGTTCTTCGGCGCCCTCTGGTACACGCGCACCATCACCACGCCGTGGCTGGGCGACATGGACCACCGCCTGATGCTGTGGCCCGACTTCCAGGCCGTGTGGCCGAACTTCGGTCCCGCCGGCGTGGTCGAGCACTTCCAGACCGTCGGACCTTTCTGGCTGCCCACCATCAACACGGCGCTGCTGCTGAGCTCCGGCGTCACGTTGACCATCGCCCACCATGCGCTGCGCGAAAACCATCGCGGCAAGACCATCTTCTGGCTGCTGGCCACCGTGGTCCTGGGCTTCGTCTTCGTGGCCTGTCAGGCTTACGAATACCACCACGCCTATACCGAGCTGAACCTGAAGTTCAATTCGGGCGCCTACGGTTCGCTGTTCTACATGCTGACGGGCTTCCACGGCTTCCACGTGCTGCTGGGCGCCACCATGTTGACGGTCATCCTGATCCGCCTGATCCGCGGGCATTTCACGGCCGACCATCACTTCGGTTTCGAAGGCGCCGCCTGGTACTGGCACTTCGTGGACGTGGTGTGGCTGGGCCTGTACCTGTTCGTGTACTGGTTCTGAGCGTTACGTGGAAACTATGAAGCGCGCCAGTTCTTGTGTGAGAACTGGCGCGTTTTACTCATCTGCGATCGTGATGCACTTGCGGGAACCCGCGGCCCGGATGCCTATCTAAGGCCTGTGCTTTCGATCCAGCCCATGTAATGGGCGAACAGCACAAACAGGAACAGAGCCACCGACAATCCGATGCGCACCGTCAGCGCGTTGACCGTGCGGCTGGTGGTTCCCTTGTCCCGCATCAGGTAGACCAGAGCCGATGCCAGGCTGGCCAGAATCCCGATAAAGGCCAGGACGACGAAAACGCGCATGGTGGTCTCCGGACGAATCAGAGTAGTTATTGTAGAAATATGGCCCGACCGCATTCAACCCGATACACGGTAGCCGCCTTGCTGTTGCTGGGTGCCGCCGTGGTCATCCTGGCTTCGCTGGGGCAATGGCAATTGCGCCGCGGCGATGAGCGACGCGCCATTCTGGCCGCTATCGAAGCGGGCCGCAAGCAAGCGCCGCTGCCCTTGACCCCGGCCACCGATCCCGCCGAGATGACCGCCTGGCGTTCGGCCCAGGCCAGCGGGGTCTGGCTGCCGCAATTCAGTGTACTGCTGGACAATCGCAACCACGACGGCAAGCCCGGCTATTGGCTGGCCACGCCCTTGCTGCTGGACGCCGATGCGCGCCGCGCCGTGCTGGTGCTGCGCGGCTGGATTCCGCGCGTCATGGGCATCCAGGGCCAGGGTCCTGCGCAGCCTCCGCTGCCCGCCACGCCCGAAGGGCAGCAGACAGTGACGGGCGAACTGTCGCCGCGCGTGCCGCGCCTGTTCGAGATCTGGTCGCTGGGCGGGACGGAGCAATCCGCCTTGCCGGCATCGCTGCCCGCGGCTGGCGGCGTCTTGCCGCAGGTGCAGAACCTGCCGCTGGACGCATACGCCAAGTCCACCGGTCTGGCGCTGCTGCCCACGGTGCTGTCGCAATCCGCAAGCGGCGCGGAAGACGGCCTGGTGCGCGATTGGCCGCAGCCGTCCGTGGACTTCCAGCAGAACACGTCCTATGCCGTACAGTGGTTTGCCTTTGCCTCGATTGCCGCCGTCGCATGGCTGGTGGTGCTGGGGGGCGCCATCCGGCGCATGCGGCGCGCGCAGAACGCGCCCGGCGCCTGACCGGGACGCCGATTCTTAACCCGCAAGACGACAGGATACAAAGTGGCTCGCGACCTTTCCTCTACCAAGCCCGCACGCAAGCGCTCCCTGATGCCGATGCTGCTGGTGTTCCTGTGCTCGCTGGCGCCCATCGTCGCGGCGGTCGTGGTCTACATGAATCCGCAGTGGTGGCCCGATGAGTCCAGCAATTACGGCGCGCTCCTGAATCCGCAGCGGCCCATGCCCGCGGCCGCGGAATTGCGCCTGACCACGCTGGATGGCCAGCCTTTCGACCTGCAGAGCCTGAAGGGCAAGTGGCTGCTGGTGGCCGCCGACGGCGGCGCTTGCCCGGAAAGCTGCGCCCGCAAGCTCTTCATTGCGCGCAACAGCCATGCCAGCCAGGGCAAGAACGTCGACCGGCTGGCGCGTGTCTGGTTCATCACGGACGATGCGCCCGTGCCGGACAAGGTGCTGGAAGCCTACAAGGGCACGGTCATGGTGCGCGCGAATCCGGACCAATTGGCGCGGTTCCTGCTGGCGCGCGATACTGCGGCGGGCCAGCCCGGGCTGGAGGCGCCGATCTGGGTGATCGACCCGCTGGGCAACCTGATGATGCAGTACCCTGCCGAGGCCGATGGCGTGAAGGTGCGCAAGGACATCAGCAAGCTGGTGTACAGCTCGAGAATTGGGTAACCACCCCCGGAGCGCCTGCGGCGCTTCCCCCTCAAGGGGGGCGCCGAGCGGGCGCCGTGCATGGACCGGCACAGCCGGCTCCATGGCGGCCCGGATTGGGGCAGGATGGTTTTAATGCGTCGCGCGCGGCGCCGCAGATTGGATGTTTATGGAAATCGAACGCATCAAAGCGCGTTATCGCAAGCTTGTTTTCTTTACCTGGTTCCTGACGCTGGACCTCATCATGTTCGGCGCTTTCGTGCGGTTGACGGACTCCGGCCTGGGCTGCCCCGATTGGCCCGGCTGCTACGGCAGCGTGACGCCGCTGGGCGCGATGGGCGACATCCACGAAGCGTCGCAGGCCATGCCTTTCGGCCCGGTCACCTTGTCCAAGGCCTGGATCGAAATGATCCACCGCTATGTCGGCACCATCCTGGGCATGCTGATCATCGCCATCGTCTACATGGCCTGGCGCTACCGTAGCCAGCTGGGCCGTTCGCCCAAGCTGGCCGTCGTGACCCTGATCGCGGTTTGCGTGCAGGGCGCGTTCGGCGCCTGGACCGTGACCCACAAGCTGATGCCCGTCGTCGTGACCGCACACCTGGTGTTCGGCCTGTCGGTGCTGGCGTTGATGACCTGGTTGTCGGCGCGCGAGCGTCCGCATCTGGCCGTGGCCGCGGCGGCCGCGCGCTGGAAGCCCTGGGTGGCCGGGGGCTTTGCCCTGCTGCTGGTGCAGGTGACCCTGGGCGGTTGGGTCAGCACCAACTACGCCGCGCTGGCCTGCATGGACTTCCCCATGTGCCACGGAGCCTGGGTGCCGGAAATGGATTTCCATGGCGGCTATTCGGTCATCCGGGCGCTGGGCGAATTGCCCTCGGGCGAGATGATCTCCCAGCCGGCGCTGACCGCGATCCACTGGGTCCACCGCAACTTTGCCTTCGTGGTGTTCCTGTACCTGGGCATACTGGCCTGGCGCCTGCGCGCCGAGCCCGGCCTGCGCGGCCCGGCCACGCTGATGCTGGCGCTGCTGGGCGCGCAGCTGCTGACCGGCCTGACCACGATCTTTTTCCAGTGGCCGCTGTTGATCGCGGTGCTGCACAATGGAGGCGCCGCCGGCCTGACCCTGGCCGCGGTGGTGTTGATGGTGCGTTTGTCCACAGCTGGACGTGCGCCCGCCGGGGGCTACGGCCCCAATTCGGTGCGCGTTTAAAATAGGGCCCACTATGACCAGTATTGCTGCTCCCCAGCCCGGATTGTTCCGCCAGTATTTCGTCCTCACCAAGCCGCGTGTGACGCAGTTGGCGGTGTTTTGCGCCGTGATCGGCATGTTCCTGGCGGCGCCCGGCATTCCCGACATGCGCCGCGTGCTGTTCGGCACGCTGGGCATCTGGCTGCTGGCCGCGGCCGCTTTCGCCATCAATTGCCTGATCGAACAGGAAATCGACGCCCGCATGCTGCGCACCGCGCGCCGCGGCACGGCGCGCGGCACGATTTCGGCGTTCCAGGTGCTGAGCATGTCCGGCCTGCTGGGCGGCGCCGGCATGTTCGTGCTGTATCACCTGGTCAATCCGCTGACCATGTGGCTGACCTTCGCCACCTTCGTGGGTTATGCCGTCATCTATACCGTCATCCTGAAGCCGCGCACGCCGCAGAACATCGTCATCGGCGGCCTGTCGGGCGCCATGCCGCCCGCGCTCGGTTGGGCCACCGTGGCGGACTCGGTGCCGGCCGAGGCCTGGATCCTGGTGCTGATCATCTTCATCTGGACGCCGCCGCACTTCTGGGCGCTGGCGCTTTACCGCAACCACGATTACAAAAAGGCCGGCCTGCCCATGTTGCCGGTCACGCATGGCAACCAGTTCACGCGCCTGCACATCCTCTTGTACAGCGTGGCGCTGGTCGCCACCACGCTGCTGCCCTATGCCATCCGCATGAGCGGCGAACTCTATCTGGCGTCCGCGCTGGTGCTGGGCGGCATGTTCGTTTCCTATGCGTGGCGGCTGTATCGCGCCTACAGCGACGAGCTGGCGCGCAGCATGTTCCGTTTTTCCATACTCTACCTGGCGCTGCTGTTCGGCGCCCTGCTGGTGGACCACTGGGTCGGCCTGCTGCGCTGATCCCCTGGAGGTTGTCGATGTCCGTGTTTTCCACCAGCCGCCGGCTGGTCCTGCGCCTGGGCGCAGCCGCCGCTTTCACCGCCGCTCTGGCCGCCTGCGGCGACAGCAAGCCCGTCTTCAAGGGCAGCGACATCAGCGGCACCCAATTGGGTCGTGGCATGGAGCTGGTCGATTACAACGGCAAGACGCGCCAGTTGTCCGATTTCGCCGGCAAGGTGGTGGTCGTGTTCTTCGGCTTCACGCAGTGTCCGGACGTGTGCCCGACCTCGCTGGCCGAGCTGACCGAGGTCATGAAGAAGTTGGGTCCGGACGCCGACCGCGTCCAGGTGTTGCTGATTTCGGTGGATCCCGAGCGCGACACGCCTGAAGTCCTCAAGCAGTATGTCACCGCCTTCGATCCGCGCTTCCTGGGGCTGACCGGCACGCCGGACCAGGTGAAGAAGGCCGCCGCGTCCTTCAAGGCCTATTACGCCAAGGCGCCCACCAAGGACGGCAGCTACACCATGGACCACACGGCCGCGTTCTACCTGCTGGACGGCAAGGGCGAATCGCGCGTGCTGGCCAACAACAACATCGGGGTGGAAGCCCTGACGCAGGACATCAAAGCCTTGCTCAAGGATTGAGCAGGCGCGCCCGCCTCTGGCCTACTTGCCGGCGGCGGCCCAACCGGCCAGCGCGGCGCGGGCCGGCTCGCTCAGTTCGGCGGCGGGGATCTCGCGCCGATGCGCCATGATCATCAGCGCGTAAGGGGTGGCCAGCGCGGCAGCCTCGGGGCACAGGCGGGACTCGTCGCCCACCGACGGCGAAACATTGCGCCAGTAGTTGATGGCCTGTTCGAGCTGGGGCAGGGTAATGGGATCCATCCGGCTATTGTCCACGAATGGGCAATGCTGTCCACCCGCGCAAGTCCTGCAAAGAAGCGTCACCATCGCAACACGCCGAAACCGTGCCTGGGTGCTATACCACTGCCGGTTAGTAACGATGGAGCATCGTCATGAATACATCCGCCAAAATTGAATCTGCGCGCCGCGCCATCCATCCCCTGGTCGCCGCGGCCGCAATCGCCGTCATCGTCATGTGCACGGTGGGCGTGGCCGCCGTGATGGGCTGGCTGCCCTCGCCTTCGGCCAACCCGCATGCCGACGAGCCGGTGGCCGAGGCCGGGCCGGAAGGCGCCAACCTGGCGCCTGCGCCGCAGGCCGCCGTGCCGCCCGCGCCCGCGCAACAAGGGGCCCAGGCGTCCGCCGCGCCGCGTCCGCAGGCTCAGGCGCAGGCGCCAGCTCCCGCCCAGCGTCCCGCGCCCCAATCGCCCGCGCCGCAAGCCTGCGCGACCTGCGGCGTGGTGGAATCGGTCCGACAAGTGCAGGTCCCCGTCAAGGACAATAGCGACCACCTCATCGGCACCATCGGCGGCGGCGTGGTCGGCGGTGTCGTGGGCAACCAGTTCGGCGGCGGCAGCGGCAAGACGGCCCTGACCGTGCTGGGCGCGGTGGGCGGCGCTTTGGCAGGCCGTGAAGTTGAGCGTAATATCAGACAGCAACAAACGGTGACGCACTATGAACTCACGGTGCGCATGAATGACGGCAGCACGCGGCAGTTCCGCAGCGCGCAGCCGTTCGCTTTTGCGTCCGGCGATCATGTGCGCGTGGAGAACAATCAGCTGCTGCGCGGATGATCCCGCCTGCCGGCGATATCTGTCTTAGGGGAGACCAGGAATGAGCGACCAACACACGAACCCGTTCGTTCTGCCCGGCATGGGCCAGCATTCCGACCTGTCGGGCAACCCGCTCCTGGCCAGCATGGAAATGATGCGCCAGGCCTGGGCGGGCCTGACCGGACCTGGCGGTCTGGCCAGCAGCCTGCCCATGGCTCCCCCGATGAACCTGGAAGACCTGGACCGCCGTATCGCCGAATTACGTTCGGTGGAAAACTGGCTGCGCATGAACCTGTCCATGTTGTCCGGGACGATTCAGGGCATGGAAGTCCAACGCTCTACCATCAGCACCTTGCGAGCCTTCGTGGACAGCGCGGCCAGCATGGACATGAGCGCCTTCCAGGACAGCGGCGCGGCCTCGCCGCTGGAAGTGGTGCTGGGTCTGAAACCTGCGCCCAAGTCCGCAACCAAGGCGGCGGCCTCTGGTTCTGCCGCCGAGGGCGGCAAGAACAAGGACGAGGAAGCCACCGGCGCTGCGGGGCAGCAGCAATCCGCCGCGCCAGGCATGAGCGAGCAGATGGGCGCCGCGGCGCAATCGGCTTCCAAGGCCTGGTGGGATCTGCTGCAGCAGCAGTTCAACCAGATCGCCGCCGCTACCGCGGCTTCCATGCCGGCGGCGCCTGCCGCTCCCGGCGCGGATGCGGCGGCCAAATCCAATCCCAAACCGGGCGATTCCAAGGCTGCAGCCGCGCCCGCCGCCAAGGCGTCCAAGCCGGCGGCCCGCAAGTCCGCCGCGCCCCGCAAGGCCGCCAAGAAAACCGGACCGGACGCCAACTAGCGTCGGTCCTCTCTTTCAATCGTCGGGCGAGATGGCCGCACGGCCTCTCGGTCGCCATTCAACATACTGGAACCTATGCTTAACGTAGTAATTCTTGCCGCCGGACTGGGTAAACGCATGCAGTCCGATCTCCCCAAAGTGCTGCACACGCTGGCTGGCAAACCGATGCTGGGCCACGTGCTGGACAGCGCGCGCCAACTGAAGCCGGCGCGCATCATCGTCGTGGTCGGCCACGGCGCGGACCGTGTCAAGCAGGCCTACGAAGGCCAGGCGGACCTGCACTTCGTGTTGCAGCAGCCGCAGCAAGGCACCGGCCACGCCGTACAGCAGGCCGTGCCGCTGCTGCTTGAGGGCGATGGCAAGGACGACGTGACCCTGGTGCTCTACGGCGACGTGCCGTTGGTACAGCCCGAAACCCTGCAGCGCCTGCTGGCAGCGCGCGGCGCCGGCGCCGCTGTGCTGACCGAAGTGTTGGATGATTCCACCGGCTATGGCCGCATCGTGCGCGACGCCAGCGGCAACGTGTGCCGCATTGTCGAGCACAAGGACGCCTCGGACGCCGAGCGCGAGATCAAGGAAGTGAATACCGGCATCCTCACCGCGCCGACCGCGAAGCTGAAGGACTGGTTGTCCCGCATCGACAACAACAACGCCCAGGGCGAGTACTACCTGACCGACGTGGTCGGCCTGGCGGTGGTCGACAGCGTGCCGGTGGGCGCGGCCCAACCGGGTGCGTCCTGGGAAACGCTGGGCGTGAACAGCCGCGTGCAGCAGGCCGAACTGGAACGCCGCTGGCAGGCCGAACAGGCCCGCCGCCAGCTGGAAGCGGGCGTCACCCTGGCTGACCCGGCGCGCTTTGATGTGCGCGGCTCGCTCACCTGCGGACGCGACGTGTTCATCGACGTGGGCTGCGTGTTCGAAGGCCAGGTGTCGCTGGCCGACGGCGTGCGCGTGGGCCCGCATTGCGTGCTGCGCGACGTCAGCGTCGGCCCGGGCACGCACATCGAAGCCTACAGCCATCTGCAGCAGGCCCAGGTCGGCCGCGATGCGCGCGTCGGCCCGTACGCCCGTCTGCGTCCCGGCGCCGAACTTGGCGATCGCAGCCATGTCGGCAACTTCGTCGAGATCAAGAAGAGCGTGCTGGGCGAGGACAGCAAGGCCAACCACCTGGCCTACATCGGTGACGCCGACATCGGCGCGCGCGTGAACGTGGGGGCGGGCACCATTACCTGCAACTATGACGGCGTGAACAAGCACCGCACCGTCATCGAGGATGACGCCTTCATCGGTTCGGACACGCAGCTGGTGGCCCCGGTGCGCGTCGGCCGCGGCGCCACGCTGGGCGCCGGCACCACCCTGACCCGCGACGCGCCGGCCGAGAAACTGACGGTGTCGCGCGCCAAGCAGGTCACCGTCGACGGATGGCAGCGCCCGGTCAAGAAATCGTGACGGGGCAGAGCGGAGAGGCGCCGGCCAACGGCGCCAAGCCCGCGCCGCCCGACGGCCTGCCGACGCCGCGCCGGTACTGGGCGGCGGCCACCGTGATGACAGGCATCAGCCTGTCGGTTCTGGACACCACCATCGCCAACGTGGCCCTGCCCACGATCGCCGTCGACCTCAATGCGTCGCCGGCCCAGGCGGTCTGGATCGTGAACGCCTACAACCTGGCGGTGGTGATGATGCTGCTGCCCTTGTCGGCGCTGGCCGAGCGCATCGGCTTTCGCCGCATGTTCACCTTCGGCCTGATGCTGTTCACCCTGGCCTCGCTGGGCTGCGCCCTGGCCGGCACGCTGTGGCAGCTGACGGCGGCGCGCGTGTTCCAGGGCATAGGCGCGGCGTCGCTCATGTGCATGTTCGGCGGGCTGGTGCGCAACATCTATCCGCTGAAGCTGCTGGGACGCGGGATCAGCATCAACGCCACCACCGTGGCCATCATGTCGGTGCTGGGGCCGACCATCGGCTCGGCCATCCTGTCGGTGGCGCCCTGGCCCTGGATCTTTGCCGTCAACCTGCCGATCTGCGCGCTGACGATGCTGGGCCTGCGCCATCTGCCGGAAGTGCCGCGCAACGACGTGAAGCTGGACTGGATCAGCGCCCTGCTGTGCATGCTGACCCTGGGCGTCTTCATTTCGGGCGTGGACATGATGGGCATGGACCTGCTGCGCGGCATCGGCCTGGTGGCGATCGCCACGGTTATCGGCTTCGTGCTGGTGCGCCGCGTCGGCAAGCAGCCGGCGCCGCTGGTGCCGGTGGACCTGCTGCGCATCCGTCCGCTGGCCTTTGCGGTGGGCGCCTCGGCCTGCACCTTCGCCGCGCAGATGGCGTCCTATGTGTCGCTGCCGTTCTATTTCCAGCAGGTGCTGGGCCGGCCCTATCTGGAAGTGGGCATGCTGATGGGCGCCTGGCCCGTGGGTACCGCCCTCATCGCTCCGCTGGCGGGCCGGCTGTCCGACCGTTACTCGGCCGCCACGCTCAGCGGCATAGGCGCGGCCGCGATGGTGGTCGGCATGCTGTGGCTGGCGGCGCTGCCGGCCACGGTGTCGAACTGGCCCATCGTCGCGGGCATGTTCGTGGCGGGGATGGGTTTCGGCTTTTTCCAGACGCCCAACAACCGCGCCATGCTGTCGGCCGCGCCCCGTTCGCGCAGCGGCGCGGCGGGCGGCCTGCAGGCCACCACCCGGGTCTTCGGCCAGAGCTTCGGCACGGCGCTGGTCGCGATCGCGTTCAGCATCAGCCTGGCCCATGGCCCGGGCCTGGCGCTGGTGCTGGGCACCATTTGCGCCGGGCTGGCGGTGGTGGTCAATACGGTCCGCTTCAGCAAGCTGCGGACCTAGGGCGGTCCCGAGGGACCGTCTTTACGGCGCCGGCGGGCCCGGGCCTCGGCCGCTTCTATAATGACGGCCGGCGCCGGGTTTCAGTCACCCGGCGCAACGATTACCTATTTTGAAGGCGTTCAGGCATGAAGATCACGGTCGTGGGTACCGGTTACGTGGGGTTGGTGTCGGGGGCGTGCCTGGCCGACATGGGCAACGACGTCATGTGTCTGGACGTGGACGCGGCGAAGATCGCCCTCCTGCGCCAGGGCGGCATTCCCATCTACGAGCCGGGCCTCGAAGACCTGGTGCGCCGCAATGTGCAGGCGGGCCGCCTGCATTTCACCGACGACGTCGCGCAGAGCGTGGCCTTTGGCGACGTGCAGTTCATCGCCGTCGGCACCCCGCCCGGCGAGGACGGTTCGGCCGACCTGAAGTACGTGCTGGCCGCCGCCCAGAACATCGCGCGCCACATGACGTCGCGCAAGCTGATCGTGGACAAGTCCACCGTGCCGGTGGGTACCGCCGACAAGGTGCGTGACGTGGTGGCACGTGAACTGGCCGCGCGTGGCGTGGAGATCCCCTTCAGCGTGGCGTCCAACCCCGAATTCCTGAAGGAAGGCGCGGCCATCAACGACTTCATGAGCCCGGACCGGGTCGTGGTCGGCGCGGACGACGACTACACCATCGGCGTCATGCGCCGCATCTACGAGCCCTTCCAGCGCACCCACGACCGCCTGATGGTCATGGACGTGCGCTCGGCCGAGCTGACCAAGTACGCCGCCAACGCCATGCTGGCCACGCGCATTTCCTTCATGAACGAAATGGCGAACCTGGCTGAAGCCCTGGGCGCGGATATCGAGCAAGTCCGCCGCGGCATCGGCGCCGACCCGCGCATCGGCTATCACTTCCTGTACCCCGGCGCGGGCTACGGCGGCTCCTGCTTCCCCAAGGACGTGCAGGCGCTGGTCAACACCGCTGCCGAGAACGCCTTGCCCATGCGCGTCATCGAGGCCGCCGAGGCTGCCAACCACGCGCAGAAATTCCGCCTGTCCGAAAAACTGGTGGCGCGTTTCGGCGAAGACCTCAAGGGCCGCAAGATCGCGCTATGGGGCCTGTCCTTCAAGCCCAATACCGATGACATGCGCGAAGCGCCCAGCCTGACCGTCATCGCCGAACTGACGCGCCGCGGCGCCGAGGTGCGCGCCTATGACCCCGTCGCCATGCACGAGGCCGCGCGCGCGCTGGCCGGCAAGCCCGGCATCAGCTTCGCCACCGACATGTACGACGCGCTGGACGGCGCTGACGCGCTCCTGATCGCGACCGAATGGAAGGTCTTCCGCGCGCCCGATTTCGACCGCGTCAAAGCCCTGCTCAAGACCCCGCTCATCATCGACGGACGTAACCTCTATACGCCCGCGGACGTGCGCGGCCTGGGCTTCGAGTACTCGGGCATCGGCCGCGCATGAGGATCCTGCAGCTGAACTTCGAGAAGGGCTGGCGCGGCGGCGAACGGCAGACGCTGTACTGCATGCGCGCATTCCGCAAGGCTGGCCACGACGTCGAAGTGATGTGCCGCGAAGGCGCGCCGCTGGCCGAGCGCGCGCGCCAGGAGGGTTTCGTGGCCCATACCTGCCGCAACGTGCCCGGACAGCTGGCCTTCCTGGCTGGCGCAGGCCGCTACGACATCGTCCACGCGCAGACCGCCAACACCATCACCTGGGCGGTCCTGACCAAATGGCTGCACCGCCGGCCAGTGGCTTTTTCCCGCCGCACGTCCTTCGTGGTCAAGCCCGGCGATGAATGGAAGACCGGCTTCAAATGGCGCCACGCCGACCTGTTCGTGGCGATCAGCGAGATGGCCGCGGGCGAACCGCGCCGCCTGGGGATCGAGCCCGTCATCATCCGCAGCGCCGTCGAGCCGCACCAGATCGACGCCGAGAATGTCGCCCGGCTGGTGCGCGAATTCGACCTGACCGGCAAGAAAGTCATGGCCACGTCGGCCGCGCTGATCCGCGACAAGGATCCGGTCACGCTGGTGCGCGCCGTGGCCGAATTGGCCAAGACGCGCCGCGACTTCGTGTTCCTGCACTTCGGCGCCGGCGGCGACCGCGAGCAGCAGGCCAAGGACGAGGCGCGCAAGCTCGGCATCGAGGACGTCTATCGCTTTGCAGGCTTTCGCAAGGGCGTGGAAGATTTCTACAGCATCCTCGACGTGTTCGTCATGAGCTCCGAGGAAGAGGCCCTGGGCAGCAGCGTGCTGGACGCCTTCCTGCAACGCGTGCCAGTGGTGTCCACCGATGCCGGCGGCCTGAAGGAAAGCCTGGCCGACGGACGCGGCGTGCTGTGCGCCGTGGGCGATTTCCAGGCCATGGCGCAGGGCATGGCGCGTTGCCTGGACGACGCGGCCTTCCGCCAGGAAGTCACCGAACGCGCCTACGCCTACGTGCGCGACGAGCACGACGTGCAGAAAATGGGCAACCGCTACCTGGCGCAGTTCGAGCGCCTGATCGCCCGCCGCTGATCCGCCGCGCGTCAGGTCCGCAGATCTATCCGGGTCTCGAACTTGGCGCGATGCACCGAGAAGAAGGTGCGCACGTTGCGCACATTGGCCTGCGCGGTAAAGGCCCGGTGCACCAGCGCGTGATAAGCCGGCATGTCCTTCACCTGGGCGATGACCACGAAATCCGGCCCCGGCGACACCCGGTAGCACTGCAGCACCGCGGGTTCGGTCAGCATGCTCTGCTCGAACGCGTCCAGGCTTTCAGCCGCCTGCACGTCCAGGGTGATCTCCACGATCGCCGTCAGCGTGCTGCCCAGTTTTTCCGCCGACAGGATCGCCACCTGCCTGTCTATCACCCCTTCGTCCACCAACCGGCGGACCCGCCGCAGGCAGGTCGGGGGCGAGGCATGCACGCGTTGCGCCAGCTCCTGGTTGGTCAGCGAACTGTCTTCTTGTAACTGTTCAAGAATGCGCCGGTCCAGATCGTCCAGCTCTGGCAGGGAAATCTGTGCGTTTTGCATGATTAATTTCAAAAAAATGATCTTGAAGAAATATTATTTAATCACAATCATGTAAGGGAATTAACTTCCATTTTTATCAGTATAAAGAAATCAAATTTCTTGCGGGGACGAGCACAATGCGTCGGTACACGAACTTACCGGAGCACTCTCCTATGTGCGGCATTGTTGGCGCCGTCGCCCAGCGCGACATCACCCCGATCCTCGTCGAAGGCCTCAAGCGCCTTGAATACCGCGGTTACGACTCCTGCGGCGTCGCCGTCTACGCCGACGGCCATCTGCGCCGCACGCGCAGCACGCAACGCGTGGCCGAACTGGCCGAACAGGTTGCGCAGGACAAGGTCAGCGGCTTCACCGGTATCGCCCACACCCGCTGGGCCACGCACGGCGTGCCGGCCACCCACAACGCCCACCCGCACTTCTCGCGCCTGGGCAACGACGAGCCGCGCATCGCGCTGGTCCACAACGGCATCATCGAGAACCACGACGAACTGCGCGCCGAGCTGCAGGCCGTGGGCTACGTCTTCGAAAGCCAGACCGACACCGAAGTGATCGCGCACCTGGTCAACCACCTGTATGCCGGCGACCTGTTCGAAGCCGTGCAGAACGCCGTGCGCCGCCTGCATGGCGCCTACGCCATCGCCGTGTTCTGCCGCGACGAGCCGCACCGCGTGGTCGGCGCGCGCCAAGGCTCGCCGCTGGTCGTGGGCGTGGGCCAGAACGAGAACTTCCTGGCTTCCGACGCGCTGGCCCTGGCCGGCACCACCGACCAGATCATCTACCTGGAAGACGGCGACGTCGTCGACCTGCAGCTCTCGCGCGTCTGGATCGTGGACGCCAACGGCAAGAACGTGGACCGCGAAGTCCACACCGTGCACGTGCATACCGGCGCGGCCGAACTCGGCCCCTACCGCCACTACATGCAGAAGGAAATCTTCGAACAGCCGCGCGCCGTCGGCGACACGCTGCAGGACATCGAAGCCATCACGCCCGAATTGTTCGGCGACCAGGCCTACAAGATCTTCAAGGACGTCGATTCCCTGCTGATCCTGGCCTGCGGCACCAGCTACTACGCCGGCCTGACCGCCAAGTACTGGATCGAGTCCATCGCCAAGATCCCCGTGGCGGTGGAAATCGCCAGCGAGTACCGCTACCGCGACAGCGTGCCCAACCCGCGCTCGCTGGTGGTCACCATCTCGCAGTCCGGCGAAACCGCCGACACCCTGGCCGCCCTCAAGCACGCCCGCTCGCTGGGCATGGAAAACACGCTGACCATCTGCAACGTGTCCACCAGCGCCATGGTGCGCGAGTGCAAGCTGTCGTACATCACGCGCGCCGGCGTCGAGATCGGCGTGGCGTCCACCAAGGCCTTCACCACCCAGCTCACCGCCCTGTTCCTGC
Source organism: Achromobacter xylosoxidans (assembly GCF_014490035.1). Lineage (NCBI taxonomy): Bacteria > Pseudomonadati > Pseudomonadota > Betaproteobacteria > Burkholderiales > Alcaligenaceae > Achromobacter > Achromobacter xylosoxidans. The sequence continues at coordinate 222,526 of NZ_CP061008.1, forward strand.
TGACCCTGGCGCTGGCGCAGGTGCGCGGCCATCTGAGCGAAGAGCAGGAAGCCGAACACCTGAAGGCGCTGCGCCACCTGCCCGTGGCCATCGGCTCGGTGCTGGCCCTGGAGCCGCAGATCATGGCCTGGGCCGACCGCTTCGCGTCCAAGGAAAATGCCCTGTTCCTGGGCCGCGGCATGCACTACCCGATCGCCCTGGAAGGCGCGCTCAAGCTCAAGGAAATCAGCTACATCCACGCCGAGGCCTACCCGGCCGGCGAACTCAAGCACGGCCCGCTGGCCCTGGTGACCGAGCACATGCCCGTGGTTACCATCGCGCCCAAGGACGAGCTGCTGGAAAAGCTGAAGTCCAACATGCAGGAAGTGCGCGCCCGCGGCGGCGAGCTGTATGTCTTCGCCGACGCCGACAGCAAGATCCAGAGCGCCGAAGGCATGCACGTGATCCGCATGCCGGAGCACTACGGCAAGCTCTCGCCCATCCTGCACACCATCCCGCTGCAGCTGCTGTCGTACCACACGGCGTGCGCGCGAGGCACGGACGTGGACAAGCCGCGTAACCTGGCCAAGAGCGTGACGGTGGAGTAAGGCCGGACAGTCGCAGCCGTATAGAGCAAAAGCCCACCCGCTCGGTGGGCTTTTTGCTTTTCGGGCGGCTCGTGTGCGAATACTTACTTGTGCTGCGGACGGGCGTCAGTCTTTGTTATTTCTGAATAATGACTGTAGCCAGGCTGTTTTTGAATATGACATTGCGCCGGCCATTAATAAATAACCCCGCGCCGGCATTATGTTTTTTCATTTTGGTTAAACCGGACCAAGAAAAACCCTTTTATATATTTGCTAACAAACTCAATGGCGGGTCATGTTGCGGTTTATGTAATGAATGTAATTATTTGAGGGATTTCCCGGGGTTTATTGCGACGAATCCGACTTACTTGCACAGCAATAAAAATATTTAGAAAGAATTTCGCTGTTTGCTACCTATACGATTCGTTGGCTCGCCGCTTGGCACGTCTGATCAAGTATCGAGCTGTAAATATTCTTAAGCAATACGCCCGCCCGAACCGGGGCAAACATATTCGATTCTGCATCGATCTCGTGCCCCCGGGTGTCAATTTCTAGTGTCTCCGACACGACGAAAACAGTGAGGTCCCCCGTGGTAAAGAGAATCGCAGTGTGTGGCCTTGGATATGTCGGCCTGCCCGTAGCCGTCGCATTTTCCAAGCGCTTTGATGTCATCGGCTTTGATGTGGACAAGCGGAGAATCGCACGGCTGAAAGAGGGTGATGACTGGACCGGCGAGATCGAACGCGACGTGTTGCTGGCCTCCCCGATGCAGTTCACCGACCAGATTTCGGAACTGGAAGGCTGCGATTTCTTCGTCGTGGCCGTTCCGACCCCCGTCGACGAAAAGAACAACCCGGATTTTTCGCTGCTGGTGCGCGCCTGCCGCTCGATCGGCCCCGTGCTGCGCCCCGGCTGCATCGTGGTTTTTGAATCCACCGTCCATCCCGGCGCTACCGAGGAAATCTGCGGACCGGAGCTGGAGAAAGTGTCCGGCCTGCGCTGCGGCGTCGATTTCAAGCTGGGCTACAGCCCCGAGCGGATCAATCCGGGCGACCGCGAGCATCCGCTGGAGAAGATCGTCAAGATCGTGTCCGGCCAGGACGAGGAATCGCTGGAGGTCATTGCCGGCGTATACGAGAAGATCATCGACGCCGGCGTGCACCGCGCTTCCTCCATCAAGGTCGCCGAGGCGGCGAAGGTGCTGGAGAACACCCAGCGCGACATCAACATCGCGCTGATGAACGAAATGTCGAAGATCTGCGATCTGGTCGGCATCCGCACCTCGGAAGTGCTGGCAGCCGCCGGCACCAAGTGGAACTTCCTCAAGTTCTCGCCCGGCCTGGTGGGCGGACACTGCATCGGCGTCGATCCGTACTACCTGACGTCCAAGGCGCAGGAGCTCGGCTATCACCCCGAAGTCATCCTGTCGGGCCGCCGCATCAATGACGGCATGGCCAGCCATGTGGCCTCGCGCGTGGTCCAGACCCTGGCCCGCAACGGCCGTCTCAATGCCACGACCCGCGTCGGCATCCTGGGCATGACGTTCAAGGAAAACGTGCCCGACATCCGCAACTCCAAGGTGGTTGACCTTTACAACGCCCTGGGCGAATACGGCATCACTCCTGTCGCCTGCGACCCGATGGTCGACCCGGAACAGATGGAGCACGAGTACGGCATCAAGCTCGTGGAACGCGACCAGTTCCGCGACATGGACGTGCTGATCCTGGCGGTGCCGCACCGCGAAACCATGGACTCCATCTGGGACGACCTGCCCACGCTGGTCAAGAGCGGCGGCATGGTGTGCGACCTGAAGTCCGTGCTGGACAGCAAACGGCTTCAGTCCGACCTCCTGTACTGGACTCTTTAAGTTCAGGCTCACTATCGATCACTAGAGGAGAGCCTCCGAATGGCTGCTTTTACCACCGCTCCGATTGGAACCTGCCGCATCCATACGCCGCTGCGCGATGCCGTGGGCCGCTACCCGATCAAGCTGCAACTCGGGCGCAACTACGGTTTCGTGCACACCAGCGCCGAGGCGCTGCAGCAGGCGCGATTCATGTTTGGCCAGGGCGACATCCCTGCCGACGTCCAGCGCGTGATCTTCCGGCCTTCGAATGGCGAGCAGGCGCGCAAAGGCGCCCACAAGCCGGCTGACCTCTACGTGGTCGAACTGTCTTCGCGCAAGCTGCTGACCATAGACGGCTACCCGATACAGTCCAACTACCTGGTGCGCTACTTCAGCGAGTTCTTCGCCGACCGCACGCGCACCCGGATGTTCTGGTCCATGGCCCACGCCGACCGTCTGGCCGAGCGCCGTGCGCTGCTGGACCAGGAGCCGGTCTTCAAGGCGCTCACGCCGGACGACCGCAATCTGCTCGCCCGTATCGTCAAGCGCGACCAGACGGATGAGGAGATCGAGCAGGAAATGAACCAGTTGGTCGATCTGCTGGGCCGCGACAAAGTGGTGTTTGTCACGCACGTCAATGCCATGACGCCGGACAACGCGCCCATCGAGCAACGCCAGCAACTGATCGCCGCGGTGCTCGTCAGCGCGCAGCGCATCGGCGTGCCTTGCTACGACCCGACGCCGCTGATGAACAAGATCGGCCAGTCCGAGGCCATGGAAAATGGCGGATTGGACCTGACCCACTACACGCCGGCTTTCGCCGAGCGCCTGTGCGCAGAGTGGTTCAAGACCTACATGCGTCCGCGCCTGGATGCGTCGACGACGCAGCCCTCCGCGCCCAAGCTTTCCGCCGACGAAAGCGCCGATCGCATCGAGAAACTCTGGGATTCGGGCGAACTGCGCGAAGCCTCGCGCCGCGTGCGCGAGGTGCTGCGCCGCCATCCCGGCCTGCCCGACCACACGCTGCTGTTTGCGCGCATCCAGGAAGAACTGGGCGACTACGAAGGATCGTTGGCGCTCTTGGGCAGCGCCGACGGCGCGGTGGCGTCCGGCAGCAAGGCAGAGCAGATCCTGATGCGCAACCAGTTCAAGCTGGGACGCCATGACGTGGCGTACTCGCTGGCTGCCGGCTTGCTGGGCGATGAGATCGAAACCCCCGAAATCGTGCGCATTGCGGCGATTTCCGCGGGCCAATTGGGTTATGTGGACGAGACCCTGGGCAACTGGAAGCAGCTGTTCCGCATCTCTTCCCCGGAAGACGCGGTCGCGGTGGAAGCCGCCGACACCGTGCTCGCGCTGCTGCAGGCCAGCGGTGACATGGAATCCGCCATACGCTGGATCCACGAGGTCCGCGCGGCCATGCCTGCGTACGGGCGCGGCTTCGCCATGCTGTGGCGCGACCGGCTGCTGGCCGGCGATCGCGCCGGACTGCGCAACCTGGCGTCCGAATCGCCCGCGCTCAATGATGTCGACGCGCTGGAGCTGGTCAAGGAAGCTTCGTGGCGCGGCGGCATCATGGCCGCCGCCACGCTGGCGGTTTCGTGCAAGCTGGCAAGCAGCGAGCAGGAAGATATCGTCGCCTGGCTGAATTCGCAGTCGCAAGCCTGGGCCGAGGAAGGCAACCGCGCGCTGGAAGAAGGACGCCTGCGCGATGCCGCGGAGCGCATCTGCGCGCACCGCCTGCTGACTCCCGATGCGCTAGCCGGCGTGCGCGCCCAGCGCGCCTTCGAGCGCGCGATGCGCCTGGGCGTGCGGGCCGCACTGGTGGCGGGCAATCACAAGGAAGTCATCGACCTTACCGACATCGCGCTGGACAGCCAGATCGATTTCCCGGAGCTGCATGCCATGCGCGGCCGCGCGGCCGATGCGCTGGGCGACAAGAAGACCGCCATGCGGCACCTCGAGCAGGCTGCCGCCGGCGAGTCCGCCTCGTTCAGCACCCAGCTGCATTTTGCGCGGGTGGCCTTCCACGGCGGCTGGTATGGCGAGGCCATCGACGCCTACAAGACCGTGCTCGACCATGCCGGCGCGGACCAGGGCGCCAAGGACGAAGCGCAGCGCCAGCTGGGCAGGCTTGGACCCCGCGCCATCCGCGGCGCGCGGGAGATTCTTTCCTCCGGCGATCACCAGGCGGCCTGGAATCTGCTGGAGCGCGTCGCGCAGTCCTGGCCCGGCATGTCGGAAGTCGACCATGAAAAGCGGCGCATCATCGCCGTGCTGTACGCCGAAGCGCGTGCGCTGGATTCGGCCAGCACGACCGAACGCCTGGCGTTGGGCGAGCGCATCCTGAAGCTGGTTCCGGAAGATCCCATCGGCTTGCGCCTGGCCGCCGTGGGCGCCATGCGCCTGCATCGCTTCGAACAGGCCCTGCCGTACTGGCGCAAGCTGCAGGAACGTTCCGAGAATCCGGCGCAGTTCGATCACTACATCGAACGCTGCCTCGTGTGGATCGAGAAGATCAACCGGAGGAAGGCAGCATGAATCCCCCATTGACTACCGAGCGAGCGGAGGCTGCATCCGATCTGCAAGCGGTGCAAGCCCGGTTGGAAGAGATCGTCACGGCGTCGGTGCGGGTTCAAGTCGCCCAGGAAAACCTGCCCCGCGCCCAGGAATTGGCGCGCGACCACATGGCCGATTCCAAGGTCCGCTTCCTGCTGCTCAGGCTGAAGGAGGCGGCGGGCCTGAACGAAGGCATGGCCGAGCAGTGGGCCACGCTGTTGCAGGAGTGCCCGGACGATTTCCTGATCGTGCGCTACTGCGCGACTCGGTTGGTGAAGGAACGCAAGATCGATGAGGCCTTGGCCTTGGTCGATCATCATCTTCCGCCCTCGACGCAGAATCCCAATCGCTTGTTCGCGCGGGCCAAGCTGCTGAGCGACATCCGTGCGCACGAGCAGTCCGACGAACTCTTTCGCCGGCTGATTTCCGAGAACACCGACCGCAACATGCGCGTCGAGTTCGCCAAGCGCCTGCGCAAGCGCGGGTTGCTGGCCGACGCGTTCGATGCGATCGCGCCCGTCATGAAGCACCTGACGCCCGGCAGCAAGGCGGCGGAGCTGGCCAACGACCTGGCCAGCGACTACGCCTTCTACCAACGCTTCGAATCGGAAGAAGGGCTGGTGGGCAAGGATGTCAGGATCGTGTCGATGAAGCATGCGATCCTGCACTTCCGCGACCGCAAGATCGTGGATCAGTCGGCGGAGAAGCCGGTGTCGGTCGCGCTGGTGACGGGCAGCCTCGGGCCCGGCGGCGCCGAGCGCCAGCTGACGCGGCTTGCGGGCGAACTGACACGCCTGGCCGAGTGCCCCGAGCGCCGGCCGGCCGACGTGATCATGATGCCGAAGAAAGTCGAAGTCATGGTCAAGCAGCACACCGAGCCAGCGGGCTCCACCAAGAAGCAGGGGCTGGATTTCTTCCTGCCGGTGCTGGTGAAGGCACAGATCCCGGTCACGGAAATCAACAAGCTGCCAGCCGTTTCGGTGTCTCATCAATCCGTGCCCGAAGGCAGCCTGAGCCGTCTGCTGGAGCAGTTGCCGCCTCCGGTGCACTACGGCGTGACCCGGCTTACGCCTGTGCTGCGGGAGAACCCGTTCGACGTGGTGAGCCTGTGGCAGGACGGGACCTGCCTGTTCGGCGCGCTGGCCGCGCTGCTGGCCGGCGCTCCGACCATACATCTGGTCTTCCGCGGACTGCCGCCGAACATCCGCAAGGACCGCTTCCGCGAGGAATATCCCGAGCTCTACCAGGCGCTGGCCCAGGTGCCGGGGGTGGTTTTCGTCAGCAACAGCTGCAAGGCCGCGGAAGCCTATTCGGAATGGCTGGGCATCCCGATCACGCGCTTTCACATCCTGTACAACGGCGTGCCCGATCTGTCGACGGACGCCTCGGCCGTGGATGAGGAAAAGTGGAAAGCCTTCCAGGAAAGCACGAACGATGCCACCGAGACGATAGGCGGCGTGTTCCGCCTGGAGCCGGACAAGCGGCCACAGCTATGGATCAAGCTGGCGGCGATGTACCTGAAGGACAGGCCGCAGGCGCGCTTCGTCATCGTCGGCGACGGACGCCTGCGCGAGAACATCGAGGCCTTGGCTGAAGAGCTGAGCGTGACGGACAGATTGTTGCTGGTCGGTCTTTCCAACCACGTGGGCTATTGGTATTCGCAAATGGATGCCAGCGTCCTGCTGTCGCGCTACGAAGGCTTGCCCAACGTGCTGATCGAAGCCCAGTTGGTGGGTGTGCCGGTGATCTCGACTCCCGCGGGCGGCGCCGGCGAGTGCTTTGTGGAGAACGAGACCGGCCACCTGCTCAGCTGCGTCGATCACCCGGACCTGCACGAGGCATGCGAGAAAGTCGCGTCCATGGTGGACCAGGTGCGCAGCAACGAGCAGCTGAGGGACCACAGCCGTCACCGGGCGCAGAAATTGTTCTCGCTCGATGCCATGCTGACCAAGTTCATGGGCCTGTGCATGCCCGTGGTGTCCGAGAACGACGAACGCATGGATATCGAGCCCATGCGCCTGATGCAAGCCTGATTGACGTCCAACCGATCAAGCTGCGCAAACGAAAGGATCTTATGCATATGTACGTCCCGGGTTCAGGGCTGCGGCGCAAAGCAGCCCTGACCATGGTGGTTCTTGCCACGCTGACTCTCGCGGGGTGCCAGCTGCCCCGTTCCGGCCCGATGCTGAGCGAAATGACGGGCGCGCACGATGACAAGGACGTCATCGTGATGCCCGTGTCGCGCGAACTGGTGCAGGCCAGCCGGGTGCCCGACGTGGCCGACTTTCCCGTGCGCTACCGCGATCTCACGCAGGCCGGATTCGACCGCCTGGTTCCCGGTGACGGCATCAACGTGAAGGTATGGGAGCGCGGCGGGCTGGGCGTGTTCGCGGCGGATCCGTCCGGCGTGAGCGACCTGGGAAACCAGGAGATAGACCCGGCGGGGAATGTGAGCTTCCCAATTCTGGGCAAGTTCCATGCCGCCAACATGACCCTGGCGCAGTTGCATGACGCCGTTGTCGCGCGCCTGGCCAGGCTCGTCGTGGGCGCCGACGTCAGCGTGACGCGCGCCGCGGATGCGCGCGGCCAGATGGTGACGGTGCAGGGCAACCTGACCAAGCCCGGCATGTATCCCATCACCCAGACCTCGCAGCGCCTGAGCAGCGCGCTGGCCCAGGCCGCGCCGGTGCAGACGAACCCCGAGCAGCTCGTCATCAGCCTGCGCCGTGACAACCAGGTGGCGTCGGTGCGGCTGTCGGATATCTATCGCAACCAGAACAACGACATCCTGCTGCGCGCGGGCGATGTCATCACCGCCTATGACTCGAAAGAGTACCTGACCGTGCTGGGCGCCGCCGGCACCCAGGGGCGCGTGGCCATCAGCAAGCGCAACTACAGCGTGCTGGATGCGCTGGCGGATTCCCGCGGCCTGGACGACAAGCTGGCGGATCCGCGTTCCGTGTTCCTGTTCACGCCCGCCAAGGCTGGCGCCGAGGGCAAGCCGGATCTGTTGCCGGTGGTCTACCAGTTCGATCTGACGCGTCCGGAGCAAGTGGCGCTGGCTCGAGAATTCACCGTGCAGGAAGGCCAGGCCATCTATATTTCGGATGCGCCGTTCACGCAGGTGCAGAAGGTGTTGTCCGCGTTCCGCGTCACGATGAGCGCCGGCTTCAGCGCCACGCGCGCCATTGACAGCGATTCGGGCGGCTCGTCCGGCATAAGCCAATAGCGTGTCGATGAGTAACGAGGACAGGATCAAGGGCTGGCGTTCGCGCCGTAAGGAAAGTAGCTACGCAGTAGGATCCGGCGTCGCGGCCTGGCGCCTGGATCCGGCGGCATTGTTTGAAGCAAGGGCCACGCCGGCCGTCCTGCTCAAGCCTCTGGTCGCGCGCCTGCAGGGCGAGCCGCACGATTCCGTGGCTGCCCGGCGGGCGGTGTACGAGGCGGTGCAGGCGGAACTGGACGCGGAGATCGCGCGCAGCGACGTCGACGAGACGCTGGCGGATTTTTCGCGCCGGCGCCTGCGCGTCATCGTGCGCCTGCTGGAAATGGATATCCGCGACGGCGTCGAGGTGTTCGCGCCCGGCTACATGCCAGCCAAACTGGTGGCCGAAGACGAGCGCCTGGCCGCGGCGCACGCGCGGCGCGTGGAGCGCCGGAAGCAGGACGAGGCGCGCGAAGCGCGCCGCCACGCCTCGCGCAATGACATTGCGCTGGAGGTCGAAGTGCCGCAGGACGAGGCGGGCGATCTCGCGATATTGCGAGCCCGCTTGCAAGGCCTGCATGAGGGGCACGATCCGAGCCATTCCGTGAAGGTCCGGCCGGTCGGGCGCACGCTGCTGGCGATGTTCATCTACCAGCTGCGCGTGATGCATGGCGAGAGCCGGATCGCCCTGGTATGGGCGCTGGTGGGCCCGGTCGTGCTGCTGACGCTGATTTCGTCGCTGTACATCCTGATGGGCACGCACTACATCATGGGCATGGACGTGCAGACGTTCTCGCTGTTGGGCGCGACGACCTGGATCATGTTCCGGCAGATCGCTTTCAGGAGCAGCACGGCCTACGTGTCAGCCCGCGGTCTGCTGAACTTCCAGGGCGTCACGCCCTTGATGTGCGCGCTGGTGCAGGCGTTCATCTATGTGTCGGTGTATCTGGTGGTGTTCCTGGTGCTGATCAGCGCCGGTCATGCGCTGGAACTCGTGACCTTGCCGAAAAGCTGGTCCGGTTTCCTGCTTTTTGTCGTGCTGATGGGATGCTTCGGGGCCGCGTTGGGCGTGCTGTTCGGATCGATCGCGACCTACTGGCATTTCTTTCTCAGGCTCGCGCCGATCATTGAACGCTTTCTGCAGATCTTCGCGGCGGTGTTCTTCGTGTCGGAGCAGTTGCCGGAGAACCTGCGGCCGTGGATGCTGTGGCTGCCATTGGCGCATGGCATGCAGCTGCTGCGTTCCGCGTACTTCGAGGCCTACACCTCGCATGATGCGAGTCTCGGGTACTTCCTGACCTCTTTGGTTTTCATGATGGTGCTTGCGTTGGCGGCGGAGCGTCTGGCCCGTCCCAATGTCCAGCCGATGTGAGGGAAGAAGATGATCCATCTCAATGGCGTCACTGACGAGCCCTATGCATTCGGCAGCAGGCAGGCGCTGCTTTCCAACGTGGATCTCGACATTCCGGTCGGGCGCTATGCGCTGCTGTCGCCCGCGCCGGAACTGCATCGCCAGATCGTCGATGTGCTGTGCGGCTTGCGGCCGCCGCGCCAGGGTTTCGTCAAGCACGATGGCAGCGTGTCCTGGGCGATAGGCCGCCAGGGCTTCATCCGCGGCAAGGCCAACGGCCTGAGCATGATCGACTTCGTCAGCGAGATGTACGAGATCGACGCGGATGCCACGCACGAACTGGTCGCCGACCTGGTCAGCGATCCCAGAACCCTGGCCAAGCCCATGGAGCATTGGCCGCTCTACGCGCGGCAGGAGTTTTCCTTCGCGCTGGCGCTGGCGCCGGCGTTCGATGTCTACGTGATCGAAGGGGCCATCCCTTTCGAGCCTTGCCGTTTCACCCGCCTGTGGCTGGCTCTGTTCGAAGAGCGCCTGGTCGGCCGGACACTCATTCTTTCCAGTTACCGCCAGAATCAGTTGGCGGACTATTGCTTCAAGGGTTTGATTTATGAACGAAGCGCACTCAGCATCGAAGACGACCTCGACCAGTGCATCCGCAGGTTTCCCCCGCGACGATCAAGGAGCGAATCCGGCACAGGCGACGACGTCCTCGGAGGCGGCTTCGATGAGGGCGGAATCGGCCTCTGAAGGTAGGTCCGAAATCGAACGCCGCCGCGGCGAGCGGCAATCGGCGCTGCGCGAGCGGCGCCGCCACCGCTGGATCAACACGCTCATCGTGCTGGCGCCGGTCGCGTGCGCCCTGGTCTACCTGCTGCTCTTCGCCACGCCGCGCTACGAGGCGGAGTCGCGCTTCTTCGTGCAGTCGGCCTCGGGCCAGCAAGGCGGCGGAGGGGCCGCGGCCAGCCTGCTGACCACGGGCAACGCGGGCGGCATGCTGGGCGGCTTCGTGGATGGTTGGGCGGTCGCCGACTTCCTCAAGTCGCGCGACGCCATGCAGCAGCTGGACAAGAAGGTCGGCCTGCGCCAGTACCTGATCCGTGCGGGCCTGGATCCGGTGAATCACCTGGCCGAAGACTCCAGCGAGGACGATCTCTTCCGCGCCTACCGGGCTTCCGTCAAGGTTTCGTTCAATGCGCTGGAGCAGATCGACGTGCTGCGCGTGAGCGCATTTTCCTCGGAGGACGCCGCGCTGCTGTCCAGGGCGCTGATCGAGCTGGCCGAGAGCTTCGTCAGCTCGATGAACGAGAAAGGCGTCGCCGACAAGCTGAAAGTGAGCGAGGAAGCGGTCAAGCTCGCGGAGCAGAAGGCCCTGGCCGCCCGGGAAACGCTGACCGCATGGCGAACCACGCACGGCAACATCGATCCCACGGCCACGGTGACGATGCTGCTGAACCTCTCCAGCCAGCTCGAAGGCGAGCTCAACACTGCGCAGATCAATCTCGACAAGATCCGCGCGTTGGGCAACAAGGACCATTTCATGCTGCGGCCCGCCGAGATGCAGGTGACTTCCCTGAAGAAGCGGATCGCGGCCGTTCGTCAGCGCCTGAGCGGCGCGGGCAACACGGAAGCGAAACAGCTCAAGTCCTACGAGGCGCTGCGCAACGCCCAGGCTTTCGCGGACTCGAACCTGACCCTGGCGCAGCAGACCTACCAGCAGGCCATGACGGATACGCTGCGACTGCAGCGTTACCTGTCCATCATTGCGCAGCCGGTGCCCACGGACCGCCCGAGCAGTCCGCGCACGGGGATCCTGCTGCTGCAGGCGCTGGCGCTGGGTTTTGTGCTGATGTTCATCGCTCGCGTGGCGTGGGCGTTGTTGAGAGGATTGCGTCATGGTTGATACGGCAATTGCGGATCGTCCCGCTGGTACTGAGGCTGCGGCACGCTTGCGTGACGTGATCAGGCAGATTCATGCCTCGCCCGAGCCGCTGAACGACATGTCCATGCTGAAACCGGCGCTGCGCGAGGCTGCGCAGGGCTGGCGCGATGCCCGCCGCCTGCTGGTTTCGCCCTTGGTGCGGGAAGGCAAACTGGTTGCCGCGATCGCCGCGCTGGAGATCATGGTGGCGGTCTATCCTGCGCGCGCCGACGAGCGCCGCCTGCTCGCCAGCCTGTTCGGGCGCACGGAGCAATGGGACCGCGCCATCGCCGAGGCGGACGCCGCCGCAGGCATCGAGCCCGGCGCGGCGGCGCTGCATGCGGCGCGCATCCAGTTGCGCGTGCAGGCCGGCCGCGTGGCCGAGGCTGCCGAGGTCGCGCGCGCGACCAGGAACCTGGCGGAAAACGAGCCTGGCGAAGCCTACCCCTGGCTGATGGCCTTCGTGCGCAATGGCGATGCGGCCGAGGCGGCAGGCATGGCCGCCGCCTTGGACCCGCGAGAGCTGCCCAACGAGCGCGTGGCGACGATGGCCGTGCGCGCCCTGCTGGATGACGGCAGGGTGGCGGCCGCCATCGCCTTCGGCGACGCGGCCCTGGGCGCGGGCCACGACTGCGCGGTCCTGCGTTCGTCCCTGGGTCTGGCGCATCTGCGGCGCGGCACCGAAGACGACCGCAAGGTACATGCGCTGGCGCACTTCGAGGCCGGTCTGAGCGCGGCGCCTGCGGATGTCAGGCTGTTGACGCTGCATGGCGAGACCCTGCTGCGCGCCGGGCGCTACAAGGAAGCCCTGACGCCGTTGAAGCAGGCCATCGACCTGGCGCCGGATCTGGAGCAGACGCGGGCCTTCTATGCGCGCGCGCTGCGCTACACGCTGCAGTACGACGCGGCGGCCGACCAGATGATGCATTTGCTGGAGAAGTCGCCCGAAAAGCAGCTCTGGCAGCGTGCGGCCATCAGCGCGCTGTCGCAGGCGGGCCGCAAGCAGGAGGCCGAGACGCTCTTCGGGCAGTACGTGGCGCAACGCGGCCAGCGGCTGCCGGCGACCTTCCAGGAGGCCATGACGCAGCTGGAGGAACGGCTGCACACCGCACCGATCCCGCAGGCGCGCCTGGACTGGGCCTGGTCGATGCGCGGCGACACCAGTATCGATCGCGCGCAATGGGAGCGCCGTGCGCGCTGGGGCCATCTGGTGGACCACCTGCTGTTCGACTGGCTCGAATGCCGCGAGGAAAGCGTCGAAGAGGCCATGCAGGTGTTGGGAGAGCTGGATACCGGCGAGCGCTTCTTCGCGCCGCTGCTGGCGGGCGGCAAGGGCGTGGTGGTCGCCACCGCGCACGTCGGCCCCATGTATGCCGGGCTGATGGCGCTGGAACTGGTGGGCATCCCGTCGCGCTGGCTGGCGACCGCGCCCAGCATCGCGCAGAGCAGCTACTCCGCGGCGCTGATCTCCACCGCCGACCAGACCGAGGCGCAGGTCGCCAAGGCCTGCATGCGCGCGTTGACGTCGGGCTACGTGCTCTGCCTGGCGATAGACGGCGCGGCCAATCCGGCGGCGCCTCGCACCACCTTCGAAGGGCAGGACGTGACTTACTCCGGCTTCGCGTCCCACCTGGCGCATCGCATGGGCGTGCCCTCGGTGTTCTACGCGCCGCGCTGGGAGAACGGCCGCGTCGCCTACACGCTGGAGATGCTGCCCGCGGCCAAGCCTGGCGAGGACGCCGAGGCGTATTCCCTGCGCTGGCAGCAGGCCTATTTCGAACGGCTCAGGGAGCATCTGGCCGGTCCTCCGGAAAACCTGCGCCTGAGCGGCGGCATCTGGCGCCACGTCACGGCCGCGGACAAGTCCGCGCAGCAATAGGAGCGAGTGCCGATGAAGGCTGCAATCAAAACCGCGGGCTGGCTGCTTGCCCTGGCCATGTCGTACGGCGGGACGGCCACCGCCGCTGAAACGTGCAAAAGCCCGGACGAGCATTGTCCGTCCGTCGCGGCGCTGCTGCAGCAGCGCGAGGGCTACGGCGCCCGGGCCACGGGCGGCCTGGGCGGCAAGTTCATCGACGTCACGTCCGATCAGGATTCGGGTCCCGGAACGCTGCGCGCCGCGTTGGCGCAGGCAAAGAAAGGACCTACCTGGATACGCTTCGCCTCCGACATGACCATCGTCCTGGATACGCAGCTGCGCGTGCCGTCCAACACGACGATAGACGGGCGCGGCAGGCGCGTCACCCTGATCGACGATGGCTTGGGCGTGTATGGCAGCAAGAACGTCATCCTCACGCACCTGACGATAGACGGACGCCTGTCGCGGCTTACGCAGGCCGTGAACGTGGCCAACAACAGCCGTGATGTGTGGGTCGATCACATGGATCTGTCGCGGATGTCAGACCGGCTGCTGAACGTGAAGAACGGGTCGACCGACGTCACGATCTCATGGACCAAGTTCCACAATTCGAACAAGGTCATGTTGCTCAACAACATTACGTCGAAGAACCTTTACGCCAACTACGACCGCGACTCGATAGCGCGCGTGACGCTGCACCACAACTACTTCCTCAACACCGTGCAGCGCAATCCGCGCGGGCAGTTCGGCACCTTCCACCTGTTCAACAATCTGCTGGAAGATTGGGATTTCTATGGCATGAGTTTCAGCCTGGAGGCCAAGGCCCTGGTCGAAGGCAATATCTTCAAGAACTCCGCGCAGCGCAAATGCGTGGAGCCGGAGTTCTTCCCCACGGTGGAAGGCATCAACGTGAACTATTGCCACTACATTCCGGTCGCCGCCAAGCGCAGCGCGCTGGAGAATGGCGAATCCGACCGCGGCGCCTATGAGACGCGGAAGGACGAACACGGTTATACGCGCGATTACAAGGCCTTCCTGCGGCTGAAGGACAATCTGTATCTGGGCGACGCGAAGCCGGTGTTGCAGGACTACCGGCCCGAGGCTGCGCCGACGCCGCCGTATTGCTATGGCTATGAAAAGCCCACGGCGGAGCTGGCGGAGAAGATCCGCAAGTTCGCGGGGAATACGGGCGGGGACACGCCGTTGCCGGTGTCCAGGACCGGGTCGGATTGCGGGGGATCTCCAGGCCAGTAGTCTCGCGGTTCGCAGAAGCGGAGCCGGACCATGCGGATTGAAGCTAGGTGCTGTTCGCGAAATACAGCCTATGATTTGTTTTTAGAGAATACAAATCATAGGCTGTGAAAAGCCACAAACCACATTGTGTATTTCAGATTAACAGCCTAGACTTTGTATATCTGAAATACAGCTTGAGGTTTGTATTATGGATTTCACCGTACGCACCGCGACACAATTACCGGCCTTGCTCCAGGGGTTTCGCAAAGAGGCCGGCTTGACTCAGGCGGCCACGGCCTTGCGCCTTGGGGTCACACAACAGACTTTGTCCGCCCTGGAACGCAATGCCGACAAGGTCAGCGCAGACCGGCTGCTGCAGCTGTTGAGCATCCTGGGGGTCGAAATGGTCCTGCGCCAGCAAGGGGCGCAGCCGGGACCCGAAACAACATCCGAACCCAGCTGGTAAAGCCATGGGGCGACGTTCACATGCGCAGATCCTGGGCCTATGGATGAATGGCACCTATGTCGGAGAGTGGAGCAATCGACCCCACGCCGGCGAGGTCCTGCAGTACGACAAGGACTGGGTCGCCTCCGCGCCGGGCAGGCCATTGTCGCTGTCCCTGCCCTTCACGCCGGGCAATGGCCCGCATCGTGGCGACGTGGTCCGCGCATACTTCGAAAACCTGCTGCCCGACAGCAAGGAAATCCGCGAACGGGTTGCGCGCCGGTTCCGGGCGGGATCGACCGACGCGTTCGCCCTGCTTGCCGAGATCGGCCGTGATTGCGCCGGCGCCTTGCAGATCCTGCCTGCGGGAACAGCGCCTGCAGACGTGACGTCGGTGCAAGCCTCGCCCTTGAACGATGCCCAGGTGGCGCAGCTGTTGCGCAGCGTGCCGGCGCCGGCGCTTCTCGGCGGCCAGGCCATCGCCGAGGATGATTTCCGCATTTCCATCGCAGGTGCGCAAGAGAAGACCGCCTTGCTGCGGATGGACGGACAATGGTGTTTGCCCCAAGGCGCCACGCCGACGACTCACATCCTCAAGTTGCCATTGGGGCTGGTCGGCAATATGAAGTTCGATCTGAGCGAATCGGTGGAAAACGAATGGCTGTGCTCGGAGATCCTGGCTGCCTACGGCATGCCCGTGGCGCGCACGGAAGTACTGAGCTTCGAAGACATGAAGGTGCTCGCCGTTGAACGTTTCGACCGCCGCTGGCAGGACGGCGGAGACGGAGCCCGTGGTCTCATCCGCCTGCCGCAGGAAGACATGTGTCAGGCCACCGGCACCCCGCCGCACCTGAAGTACGAGGCGGATGGCGGACCCGGCATCGAGCGCATTATGAGTCTGCTCGAAACCTCGCGCCATGCAGAGCATGACCGGCGGACATTTTTCCAGGCTCAGGTCCTGTTCTGGATGCTATGCGCAACGGACGGCCACGCGAAGAACTTCAGCCTGTTCTTGCGGCCTGGCGGGGCATATGAACTTACCCCGCTATACGACGTGCTGTCCGCTTATCCGATCCTGGGCGAAGGGCCAGGCAAACTGTCGCCTGTCCGCGCGAAGATGGCGATGGCCGTGCGCTCGAAGAACCCACACTGGCGCATGCGCGACATCCAGCGCCGCCACTGGCTGACGGCGGGCGCGCGACATGGCGTCGTGACGCCGGACGGCCAGGGAGTCCAGTTCGTCGTGGACGATCTGATCGCGCGCACGCCAGAGGCTGTGCGCATGGTCCGCGCCAGATTGCCGCCGGGATTTCCGCAGGCGGTAGCGGACGGCATACTGGGCGGCTTGCAGGCGGCGGCGGACAGGCTCGCCACGTAGCTTTGGCGCGTGCGTAGCGGCGACTGCAATTCATCGCTCGTTGAGTACATACCGCCCCGGCGTCTCCCCCGTCATCTGCCGGAAGTACGCGATAAACGCGCTGTCGCTGGCAAAGCCCAGATCGAACGCCACCGCGGTCACGCTCTGGCCCGCAGCCAGCAGATCCACGGCGCGCAGCAGGCGCCAGAGCTGCCGCCAGGCCTGATAGCTCATGCCGGTTTCGCGTTGGAAGATCCGGGTGATGGTGCGCGCGCTCGCGCCGACACGTTGCGATAGCGCATCCAGTTCGGGCGGCAGTTCCTCCAGGTTCAGGCCGGCCAGGCGGCGATCCGTGGGCACGGGCAGCAGCATGGGCTCCTGTCTTGCCGCGCGCAATTCGTCCATGCACACGGCCAGCAGGTTGCACGGCGCGCCCTGGGACCAGTCGGCGTCAAAGGGTTCCAGGCTGATGCGCTCGAACACCTCGCGCAATAGCGGGGTCATCGAAAGTATGGCCGCGGCGGCCGCGGGCGCCGCGATACGCGCGGTGTCCAGATAGATCGAGCGGTACTCGACTTCGCCGCGGATCATGACGCGGTGCTCGGTTCCAGGCGGTATCCATGCCGCGCGGATCGGAGGCAGTACCGCGATCAACCCCGGCATTGCGAGGCGGATGGAACCCGCGTGAGCAAAGAGCAATTGGCCCCGGCCATGGCTATGCAGGCCGGAATCGTGCCGTATCAGGCGCGATGCGATGCCCGTCACCGGCTGGGCCATGGTGTCGGGGTTGAACGCGTCGGTGGGTGCGAGCCTGGCCATTTGTCCGAGTTCCGATGTTTTTTGTCTTCCTGGCTACAACGGCGAAGGCGACGGCCGGCTAAAAAACGGACTCTCCGTTTACCGATACCGCCATGTCCCGCCGTCCGCCTCTTCTGCTCGTCATTCCGCTGCTGAGTTTTCCGCAGATCGTCGAGACGATGTACAGCCCCGCCTTGCCGTTGATCGCAACAGCCTATCGGGCCACGCCAGAGGAAGCTGCGCAGACGCTCTCGCTCTGGTTCGTGGCCTTTGCCTTCGGCGTGGTGGTCTGGGGTCGTCTATGTGATTCCCGGGGCCGCCGGCCGGCGCTGCTGGCAGGGCTGGCGCTATATGCACTGGGCGCGGGCTGGGTCATGGCAGCGGGCGATTTCACGCAGTTGCTCGCTGCCAGATTGATCTGCGCCTTCGGCGCGGCCGCGGGCTCAATCGTAACGCAGACGGCGCTGCGGGATAGCTATCAGGGTCCGACGCTGGCCCGGGTCTTCTCCATTCTGGGAATGGCGTTGGCCGCGAGCCCTGCGGTCGGCATGTATGCCGGGCAGGAGATCGCGGCGGCCGGCGGGCTCCAGGGCGTCTTTCTCGCGCTGGTCCTGCTCGCCGTCGCGCTGCTCGGGGCCAGCGCATTGCTGTGGCCGGAAACCCGGCCGCAGTCCCATGCGGCGGCGCCCTTCTGGCCGACGCTGCGCGCCATGCTGCAAGACCGGGCGATCTGGCGCAGCGCGGCGCTGATCGCCATTTTCAACCTGGCGATTTTCGGCTATTACCAGCTGGGTCCATTCCTTTTCGCCCGCTTGCAGGATGCGTGGTTGGGGTTCGGCGAAAGCGGGTTGGCGCTGGCCGCGGCGTCGCTGTGCGGCGCGTTCCTGAACACGGCGCTGCTGCGGCGGGGGTATGCGTCCGAACGCCTCGTCCTGCTGGGTATTGGTCTGATGGCGCCAGGCGCGGCGCTGGTTGCCGCGTTTATCGGGAGTCCGGCGTTTCTCATCGGCATGGCCGTGATTGCAGCGGCCTACGCGATCGCGATACCCAACATCCTGGCCCATGCCTTGCGCGCCTATGCCTGCGCCGCGGGGACGGCTGGCGCGATCTTGAGCCTGATCTACTACAACCTGCTGGGGGCCTCGTTGGTTCTTGCGGGGCTGGGGCAAAGGCTGGACCTATTGTTGGGCTGCTGTGCCCTGTTGGCGGCCGCCGTGCACGTGAAATGGCGCCCCGGCGCTTGAGGCGGGGCTCATGCGCCTCAAGTCGATTGGGTGCTCTCACGGCGCAGGATCGAAACACGCAGGCCGGCGGGAAAGTCGGCAGCCGCGCCGCGCATGTCATAGCGCACCATCAGACCATGATTGTGTGCGATGCGGCGCGCGATCGACACGCCCAGGCCGCTGCCGGATTCTTCATTGCCGGCGGCGCGCACGAACCGGTCGCCCAGCCGTGGCAGGACCTCGGGCGCGATGCCCGCGCCAGCATCATCGATGAGGATGGCGCGGGCGCCAAGCGTCAGACGCACGCGTGTATGCCGCGGGCCATAGCGCACGGCGTTATCCAGCAGATTCTTCAGCATGATGGCCAGCGCATTGTTGCTGCCGGCCGTCGGAAGCGCGTTTTCCTTTCCGTCCGGCCATTCGATATCGATCTCGATGTCGCGCCGGTTTGCGATCCAGAGGCAGTCACCGACCGCCTGCTCGGCCACCAGGCTCCAGTTGACGGCGTCGTCAAAACCCGAGGGGCCGTTGCTGTCGAGCCGCGCCAGCGTCAACAACTGAGCTACCAGCCGGTCCAGGCGGTCCAGCCCCGCACCCACGCTGCGTTGGGCATCCGCTCGCAACGTTGCGTCCTGCGCGCGCTGCGCCACTTCCCACTGCGCGCGCAAGGCGGCGAGCGGCGTGCGCAATTCATGGGCGGCGTCCGCGGTCAGGCGGCGTTCCTGTTCGATAAGACTGGCGACTCGTGCCAGCAAGTCATTCATGGCTTGCACGAGAATTTTGAGTTCCGCCGGCGCGGCAGCCTCGGACAGCGGCGTGCCGTCATCGGGACGGCGATTCTCCAAGGCCTGGGACAGCATGCGCACGGGCCGCAGAGCGCGGCGCACGGAAAGAATGAGCATGGCGATGAGTACAGGTAGTCCGATCAGCCAGGGAGCGATCTGGCTTGCGATGTAGGCGACCATGAGATCTTCGCGCTCACCGATGCGCTGGCCCACCGCGACGCGCGTTGTCTTGTCGTCGCTGGCGAGGTAATAAATCCGCCATGGCACGCCGTTGACCGTACTGTCGACAAAGCCCTCCTGGGACGGGTCGCGCGGGAATTGGAGCGCTTCGGCATCCAGTACAAGCGGCGCGCCTGCGTCGCGCCATATCGCCACGGACAGGTCTTTGCCGCTGGCGTCTCCAGAGTTCGGCGGATGGGGTGCTTGAAGCGGGCCGGGAATGCTGGCGCGGGGGGGAAGCAGGGCCGCGACCGCAAGCGTCTGCTCAGCCAGACGCAGCATGTCGGTGTCGTAGAGCTCGTTGATTTCGTGTGCGGCGCGCCAGTAGGTTCCTGCAATGGTCAGCAGCCATGCCAGGGGAGCGGCCAGCAGCACGGCAATGATCAGCCTGCGCTGCAGCGTCATGCCTCGGTCTCCACCTGACCCAGCGCGTAGCCAGCGCCCCTCAGTGTGCGGATCAGCTTGGGATGGATCTTCTTGCGCAGATGATGCACATGAACCTCGAGGGCATTGCTTTCCAGGTCGGAGTCCCAGTCGTAGAGCTTGTCGCGGATGAAATCGCGCGTCAGCACCCGGCTGGGATGCGTCAGGAATAGCTCCAGTAGCTGTGCTTCGCGTACGGTCAGATCCACCGCCAGTCCCTTCCACCGCGCTTCATGCGAGGCCGGCTGATACTCCAGGTCCCCATGGCGCCATACGGGTTCGGGCTTGCCCGCCAGCCGGCGCGTGACGGCGCGCAGACGGGCGGCCAGTTCATCCAGCGTGATGGGTTTGATCAGGTAGTCGTCCGCGCCAGCGTCGAGTCCGCCTATCCGGCTTTCGACGGCGTCGCGCGCTGTCAGTATGACCACGGGGACGTCGATTCCGGCTTGGCGCCAACGTGTCAGCAACGTCACCCCGTCTTCGGATGGCAGACCAAGATCCAGCACCACCGCATCGTAGTGCACGGCGCGCAGGGCATGGTCGCCCTCTTGACCGTTGACGAACCAATCCACCGCGTACCCCAGCAGCCGCAGGCCGTTCTTGAGGCCATCGCCTATCAGCGGGTCATCTTCGACGATAAGAATTCGCATTCAAGAACTCCTACTAATGGCTTGGATGAGATTACCACCGAGGCGCGGTTAATTTGGAGTTAAGGTTCGGCCCGTACGCTGCGGCCATCGTTAAAGCAAGCGCTTCAAATGGACCGACCAGAAATCATGACGCCGCAGCGCAAGGCCTCGCCACAGTCGACCGATTGGCCTTACACGGCTCCGCTCGCGCGGCCCCGCCCGGCATTGTTCGTGCATCCCTACGACGACCCGCAGCGCGGCTGTGTCGAATCCTATATCTACCTGCGCTACCGGCAGCGTTTTGGCGCTCGCCTGAAGCACTGGATGCCGACCTTGGTCAGCCTGCAGGCCGAAGGCCAGATCCTCGCCGCGGCAGGATTTCGCGGCGCGGCTGAAACCCTGTATCTGGAGCGCTATCTTTCGGCGCCGGTGGAGCAGTACCTGCGTCAGCGCGACTTGTCCGTGGCCCGTCGCCACATCGTCGAGACGGGCCAGTTCGCCGCCGTCCGGCCGGGCGCGGGACGGCTGCTGGTGCCCCATCTGGCACTGCATCTGCACCAGCAGGGCTTCGAATGGGCGGTCAGCACCCTGACCTCCGAACTGCACCACCTGTTCTCGCGCATGGGCCTGGCTCATCAGCCCCTGGCCGCCGCCACGCCCGCGCGGCTGGATCCTGGCGAACGGCGCGACTGGGGCAACTACTACGAACATGATCCTCAGGTATTTGCCGGGCGCCTGAGCCTTATTCTGAATCGATTCGGCGAGTCTCAATCATGACCGGTCAGGAGTTTCTTGCGTCGTTGACGCGCGGCGACCGTCGCTTGCAACCTGCCTTGCGTTCATCGGTGGCATTGACCTATGCAGAACTGTCGGAGCGGGTGCGGGTTTGCGCGGACGCGCTCTCTGCATATGGCCCGCGGGTAGTCGCGACGCTGTTGGACAACGGCGCGGATTGGATCGTTGCCGATCTGGCGTGCCTGGCGATGGGCGCCGTGCACTTGCCATTGCCGTTGTTCTTCACGCCGGAGCAGCGGCAGGCCGCGATGAGCGCGGCCGGCGCCAGCCTGCTGCTGACGCCGGCCAGCCGGCATGTGCAAGCAAGCTCCGACATGGATGTGTCCGAAGTCACCCAGCTCGACGGCCTGGCGGTCAGGCTGCTGCCTTTTCCGGCGATTCCCTTGCCGGCTGGCACATCCAAGATCACGTTCACGTCTGGCTCCACCGGGCAGCCCAAGGGCGTATGTCTGGGCAGCGCCCAGATGCTGGATGTCGCGCATGGCCTGGCCGACGCCACGCGCGGGATCGGCATCGGCAGCCATCTCACTGCCTTGCCTTTGCCCGTGTTGCTGGAGAACATCGCCGGCGTCTACGCGCCCCTGCTGGAAGGCGCGTGTATCCACGTATCGCCGTTGGCGGAGGTCGGGCTGCAGGGATCTTCCCAATTCGATCCCGGGCGATTTCACGCGGCGTTGACTGCGTCCGAGGCCAATAGCGTGATCGTGCTGCCGCAGATGCTGCGCGCCTACGCCGCCTGGCTGGCAGCGACCCGGGCGCCTGCGCCACCGCAGCTGCGCCTGATGGCTGTGGGCGGCGCCGCGGTGGGTGCGCCATTGCTGGAGCAGGCGCGCAGGCTTGGTCTTCCCGCCTACGAAGGATATGGCCTGTCTGAAGCCGCTTCCGTGCAGACGCTGAACCTGCCGGGCGCGGATTTGCCGGGCTCGGCGGGCCGGCCATTGCCGCATGCGCGAGTCCGCATTGCCGAAGACGGCGAGATCGAGATCGCCGGGACGCCGTTTCTTGGCTACCTCGGCGTTCCGGCGACGGCCGGCGATTGGTGGCCGACTGGCGATCTTGGTCGCCTGGATCCCGCAGGGTACCTGCATGTAGAAGGCCGCAAAAAGAACGTTCTCATCACGGGCTTCGGCCGCAACGTTTCGCCGGAGTGGGTCGAGATCGAACTGGGCAATCAGCCCGAGATCCGCCACGCAGTCGTGTACGGCGATGGCGAAGCCGAGCTGGGCGCCGTGATCTGGCCCCAGGGCATGGCTTCGGCGGCGGCCATCGACGCGGCCATAGCGCGGGCCAACCAGCGGCTGCCCGACTACGCCCGCATTGGCCGCTGGCTTCAGGCGCGCGCCGAGTTCTCGGTGGACGGGGGCATGGCTACCGCCAACGGACGGCCCCGCCGAAGCGCGATTCTTCAACAGCATCCGGACCTGTTCCAAAGCGTCCGGCCCTTTTCTCCGGTGTAAACCAAAATGCCATTTTTCGATTCTCTCGTGGACGCAACGCGGGGCAGCCGGGAAGCGCTGGTCCAGGCGCCCATCATCCAGGACTGTCTGCGCGGCGAGGTCGCGCTGCCTTCATACATCCGCTTCCTGGCCGAGGCCTATCACCATGTGCGGCACACGGTGCCCTTGATGCACGCGTGCCGCACCCGCATGCCAGGCCGCCTGGCATGGATGGACGCGGCGCTGGAGGAATACATCGAGGAGGAAACCGGCCATGACGAATGGATACTGAACGACCTGCGCGCGGCGGGCGCGGACGCCGAGGCGATCAAGCGCGCGGGCCCCGGCCCGGATACGGAAATCATGGTGGCCTACGCCTACGACACCATCATGCGGAACAACCCGGTGGGCTTCTTCGGCATGGTCCACGTATTGGAGGGAACGAGCGTCGCGCTGGCTCTGAACGCTGCGGACCGGATCCAGCAGGCGTTGGGCCTGCCCGGAACGGCCTTCAGCTATCTGCGCTCGCATGGCACGCTCGATCAGGAGCACACCGCACATTTCGCCGAATTGATGAATCGGCTGGAGCATCCCGACGATCAGGCGGCCGTCATCCATGCGGCGCATATGTTCTACCGCCTGTACGGTGCGATCTTCCGCGGATTGCCGCGAGCCGCGGCCGGGAGCGTGCCGGCATGAAGATCAATCAGGCCTCGGTCGTGCTTACGGGAGCTGCCGGCGGGTTGGGCAGCGCCATCGCACGCATGTTGCGCGCCGAAGGAGCGCGCGTGTTGCTGGTCGGAAGGCGCGCCGGTCCCACGCTGGAACTGGCCAAGTCATTGAGCCTGGACGCGCATGACCGCAGCGCGGTAGACGCCCTCGTGGTGGATATCACCACGCAGGAAGGACGGGCGGCGATTGCGGACGCCGCCGCGGCGCGTCGCGCCAACGTGCTCATCAACAACGCGGCGGTCGCGGGGTTTGGCGCGGCGGGCGCGATGAACCCTGAGCAGACCCAGCAGATCTTCGATACAAACGCCATCGCGCCCATGCTGTTGACCGCCAGTCTGCTGCCCGTGCTGCTTGGCCAGCCACGCGCTCAGGTCTTGAACATAGGCTCCGTGCTGGGCAGCCTGGGCGTTCCCGGCTTTGCGGCGTACGGCGCGTCCAAGGCAGCCCTGCGTGTCTATACGGAATCCCTGAGACGCGAACTCGCGGACTCTCCCGTGCGTGTCCAGTACTACGCCCCGCGCGCCATCGATACACCCTTCAATGCGGCTGACGTCATCGCCTTCAACCAGGCGACCGGATCGCCGACGGACAGCCCGGAGGCGGTCGCCCGTGCCGTGCTGCGCATGCTGGAAGCGGAGACGGCCCAGCGCTACGCCGGCCTGTTCGAAGCCCTGGCGGTCCGGCTCAACGCACTCTTTCCGCGCCTGCTCGATGGCGCATTCACCAAGCATCGGCGCGCCTTGAGGCCGCCGCCGCCGCAATCAGGAGTCTCATCATGATCCGCAGAGCTTTCCTGCGTTACGCTTCATCGGCCATGCTTGCCATGAGCGCATATTCCTTTCTTCCCGCAGCCCAAGCGGAGCCGGCCGACATGGACAACGCCATCGGCGCCTTGCAGAAGGAGTGGGCGGAGATTCAGTATCAGATGCCGGAAGCGAAGCGGGAGACCGGCTTCGAAGCCCTGGCGCAGAAGGCGCATGCCGTGACCGCGAAGTACAACAACCGCGCCGAGCCTCACATCTGGGAAGGCATCATCCTGAGTTCCTGGGCTGGGGCCAAGGGCGGGCTGGGCGCGCTTGGCATCGCGAAGCAGGCCAAGGCCGAATACGAGACTGCGATCCAGATCGACAGCAACGCGTTAAGCGGGTCCGCGCTCAACAGCCTCGGTGTGCTGTACTACAAGGTTCCTGGCTGGCCGGTCGGCTTCGGGGACAACAAGAAGGCCGAGGCGTTGTTGCAGCAGGCGCTTGCGATCAATCCGGATGGCATAGATCCCAACTATTTCTATGCGGATTATCTGGTTTACCGGAACCGCAATGCGGAGGCGGCCCCATATCTGGAGAAGGCGTTGCGTGCGCCCGCGCGCCCTGGGCGCGAGCTCGCCGATCGGGGGCGCAGGCAAGAGGCCGAGGCCCTGCTCAAGAAAGTTCGTGGCTGAGGCGGGGTTCCAGCTCCGGAGGCGGGCAATCAGTGCGCGGGGCGGGCGCTGGCCATGATCAAGTCAGATGCACCGACGACGCGATCCCCTGGTCCGCCATCTTCGAATACGGGCAGATCGATTCCGTCTCGTGGACCAGCGCCAAGGCGAGGTCCTTCGGCAGTCCGGGCAAGGAAATCTCCAGCCTGGCCTTGATGCAGAACAGGCCGTCAAACGCTTCGCGCGCGAAAGTAGTGGTGCAGTGAATGGCGAAATCCGCCGGCAGCGGGACACCGTTCTTCATGGCGACCAGCTTCATGGCGCCATGAAAGCAAGCGGCAAAGCCGGCCGCGAATAATTGCTCGGGATTGGTGCCGCCGCCGTTGCCGCCAAGCTCCTTGGGCAACCTGAGTTCGAGTTCCAGTTCGCCGTCGTTGGAGATCGCGCGGCCCGACGATCTGCCGTGTCCGGAGACGCCGCCAGTCACGGACACGGTGGTCGTGTACAGGGGCAGGTCCTCTGTGCCGACATAGGGTTCCAGGAGCGAAACAGAGGGCGCGGACGGGGCTTTCATGGGGGACTCCTCAAGTGCGGATATGCGGTTTGCTGTTTTTTCCGCGGCAACTATAAAGTTGTCCCCTATGGGCGAAAAGACAGAATTTCTGTTCTGACCGGCATCTTTTCTTGTACCGTCAGCGCCGGCTTCCTAGGCGCTCTTCTTGATATTGGCAAGCCGGTGCAACTCGTCCACGTCAAGGATAGCCAGCCCGCCATAGTAGGTTTCCAGCACGCCCGCGCGAGCTAGCCTCGCAAGCGCTGCATTGCAGCGTTGCCGCGAAATGCCGCACAGGCCGGCGATTTCTTCCTGGGAAACCTTCAGGCGTCCGTTGGTGCCGGAATGCCTCTCCGCATTGAACTGCGCGGCGACGGCGCGCGCCACCGTGGTGTCGACGTCGAGCAGCACGTTGGACGTGAAGCTGCTCATCAGCCAGTCCACGCGTTGCGCGAGATGCATCATCAGCGCCTTGGTGAACTCGATGTTGTTGTTCCAGAGACGTTCACAGGTCTCGCGCGGCAGAATCACGATCTGGCTGGGCCGCAGCGCGACCACCTCGTACTCGAACCGCTCGCGGCGGATCATGGTGGCTTCGCCGAACCAGCTGCCGGTGCTGAAGCCGGCCAGAGACAGGGACTTGCCGTCCGCGCCCGGCGAGGACCATTTCACCAGCCCCTGCACCACGCCGTACCATCCCGGCGAGCGGCTGCCCGCGCGGAACAGGAACTGGCCCGCGGCCAGCGTCACGACGCGCAATTCCGCGCGGATCAGGTCGCGCTCGAGTTCCGGCAAGCCCTTGTACCAAGGGACGACGTCGAGCATCTTGTCCACCGCCCCTTGCGTGCGCCGCCGCCGCGCGCTCAGGGGTTCGTCGCCGGCGTCGGCAAGCCGTTCGCCCATGTGTGCCTCCTTCGTAGCCGTTGTGGTGCCGCTCAGGTAAACCCTAGGGTGCTTTGTCACCATGATGACTGTCCGCGGTCTGGGGCCGGCACCAGAATAGCCGAGGTCCCAGACGCCAAAACCCACAAGAGGAGACAAGCATGTTGCCCATGCAAGGCATGATGTCCCGCAGCGCCCTGGCCTGCGGCCTGGCCGTGACGCTGCTGCACGCCCCTGCGGCCCAGGCGCAGATTTCAGACGATGTTATTCGAATCGGCTTCATCACCGACATGTCGGGCGTGTACTCGGGGCCGGACGGCCCGGGCGGCGCCGAGGCCATCAAGATGGCGATCCAGGAGATGGGCGGCGAGATCAACGGCAAGAAGATCGAACTGCTGACGGCCGACCATCAGAACAAGGCGGACATTGCCTCGGCCAAGGCACGGGAATGGTTCGACCAGATGGGCCTGGACATGCTGATCGGCGGCACCAATTCCAGCACGGCATTGGCCATGTCCAAGGTTGCGGCCGACAAGAAGCGGCCCATCATCGTGGTGGGCGCGGGCGCCCCGGCGCTGACCAACGAACAATGCACGCCCTACACGCTGAACTACGCCTACGATACCGTGGCACAGGCGCGCGGAACGGGCGCGGCCGTGGTCAAGGCGGGCGGCAAGAGCTGGTACTTCCTGACGGCCGATTATGCCTTTGGCCACGCGCTGCAGGCGGACACGACCAAGGTGGTCCAGGCCGGCGGCGGCACGGTGGTCGGATCGGTCAAGCATCCGCTATCGGCCAGCGACTTTTCTTCGTTCCTGCTGCAGGCGCAAAGCAGCAAGGCGGAGATCCTGGCCCTGGCGAACGCCGGCGCGGACGCCACCAACTCGATCAAGGCCGCCAATGAGTTCGGCATCACCAAGACCATGCGCCTGGCCGGCCTGATCATGTTCATCAACGACATCCACGCCATGGGGCTGCCCGCCTCGCAAGGCATGTATCTGACGGACAGCTGGTACTGGAACGCATCGGACGAGACCCGCGCCTGGGCCCGCGCCTTCTTTGAAAAGCGCAAGGCCATGCCCTCCTCGCTGCAGGCGGCCGATTACTCCGCCGCGCTGCAATACCTGCGCGCGGTCAAGGCCACGGGTACGGATGACGCCGACCGCGTGCTGGCCTATCTGCGCGAGAACAAGCTGAACGACGTCTACATCAAGAACGGCGTAGTGCGGCCGGACGGCCGCGTCGTGCACGACATGTACTTGCTGCAGGTCAAGACGCCGGAACAGTCCAAGGAACCCTGGGACTACTTCAACGTCGTGCAGACCATCGACGGCAACCAGGCCTTCACCACCAAGGAAGAGAGCCGCTGCGCGCTCTGGAAGTGAACCTCATGAGCAAACGCAAAGTCATCGTGACCATCGCCCCGACCGGGGGTATGGCATTCAAGAGCCAGAATCCGCACCTGCCCACGCAGCCGCTGGAGATCGCGGAGGACGTGTACCGCTGCTATAACGCGGGCGCCAGCGTGGTGGCGCTGCATGCGCGCCGTCCCGACGACCAGGCGACTTGCGACGCTTCGGTGTACCGGCAGATGAACCGGCTCATCCGCGACCGCTGCGACATCGTGTTGAACAATTCGACCGGCGGCGGCGTGCATGGCGACATGGTCAAGGAAACCTCTCCGGGAACGTGGGAGATCCTTTGGGAAGAACGGCTAAAGGGCATGGACGCCGGCGCCGAGATGTGCACGCTGGACGCCACGACCTTGAACCTGGCGTTCGGCGACCGCGAATACCTGATGAACACGCCGCTCACCAAGGCCCGCGAACTGGCCGCCGGCATGCAGGCGCGCGGCATCAAGCCCGAATGGGAGGTCTTCAGCCCCACGCACATCCTGCAGGATGCCACGACGCTGATCGAAGAGGGACTGGACGAAGGGCCGCATTTCATCAACCTGGTCATGAACGTGCATCGCAACTTCCAGAACGCCATGCCATTCTCGGTGCGGAATTTGCAGATGATGGTGGACCTGCTGCCCAGGAACAGCATCTTCTGCGTCAGCGGCATCGGCCCCGCGCAGCTGGAGGCCAACATGGCCGCCCTGCTGCTGGGCGGCCATGCGCGGGTCGGCCTGGAGGACAACCTGTACTACCGCCACGGCGAACTGGCCACCAACGTCCAGCTGACCGAGCGCATCGTTCGCATCATCCGTGAAATGGACATGGAGCCCGCCACGCCCGCGGAGGCGCGCGAGATCCTGGGACTGCCGCTCAAAAGCGGCATCCGTCCCGAGTTTGCGCTCTGAACAGGAACCGCCATGAGCAATTCACTGCAAGGAAAACGCGTCCTCGTCACCGCGGGCGCGCAAGGAATAGGCCTGGCGATCGCGCGCAGGTTTCTGGAGGCGGGCGCCGAGGTGCACGTCTGCGACGTGGACGAAGCGGCGTGCAAGGCCGCTGCCGCCGCGCATCCGCGCCTGGGCGTCAGCGTGACGGACGTATCCAGCGAGGCGCAAGTCCAGGCCATGTTCGGCGAACTGGCGAAGAAATGGGGCAAGCTCGACGCGCTGGTCAACAATGCCGGCGTGGCCGGCCCGACCAACCGGCTGGAGGAAACCACGCTGGACGCCTGGCAGCGCACGCTGGATGTCAATCTGACAGGAACCTTCCTGTGCGCACGCAGCGCCGTGCCGTTGCTGCGCGCGGCAGGCGGCGGGTCCATCGTCAACATCTCGTCCGTCGCGGGCAGGCTGGGCTTTTCGCTGCGCACGCCCTATAGCGCCAGCAAGTTCGGCCTGGCCGGCCTGACGCAGACCTGGGCCATGGAGCTGGGGCCTTCGAACATCCGCGTCAATTCCGTGCTGCCGGGCGTGGTGTCGGGCGACCGCGTTGAACGGGTCATTGCCGCCCGCGCCGCGGCTGGTGGCGTGAGCAACGACGCGATGCGCGAGCAGCTTGTGGACAAGGTGTCGTTGCGCCGCATGACCAGCCCGCAGGACGTGGCCAATCAGGTGGCCTACCTGTGCTCGGACGAAGGCGCCATCATCAGCGGCCAGAGCATTTCCGTTTGCGGCAACGTGGAGTACCTGGGCTGAGTTGCCGATGCCGATGCCGGTGTTCCACGCGCCGCGACGGTTCCAAAAAACCTGAGCATCAGTTCGACCCAGGCGAATTGTTCGGCGCATCTGGAAGTTCTAGACTGGATTCGTACATGCACTGTGTACCGATGGCCGTCGCATAGCGGCTTTGCAGCGACGGCGGGAGGTCCTGATGAATCAGGTCGAGACCTTTGCCACCATGCCGATGTGGGCGGGGTTCGTAGCCTTTGTGCTGGTCGTGCTGGCGCTGGATCTGTATGTGCTGGGCGGCCGGCATGCGCACCGCGTGCGGCCCCGTGAAGCCTTGTTCTGGGTGGGCGTCTGGATGGCGCTGGCGGCGTTGTTCGGCGCTCTGATGTGGTGGTATCTGGATGCCACCCTGGGGCGCGACATTGCGCACCGCAAGACACTGGAGTTCTACACCGGCTACCTGATCGAACTGTCCCTGTCCGTGGACAACATGTTCGTGTTCTCGCTCATCTTCGGCTACTTTGCGGTGCCGCTGGAATTGCAGCGCCGGGTGCTGCTGTACGGCGTGCTGGGCGCCATCGTGATGCGAGTCGGCATGATCCTGGCGGGCGTCTGGCTGCTGTCGAAGTTCGACTGGCTGTTCTATGTGTTCGGCGTGCTGCTGGTGGCGACCGGCGCCAGGATGCTGGCCCGGGCGGACCATCAGCCGGACATTGCCCGCAATCCGCTGGTGCGCCTGTTGCGCTCGTCCATGCGCATCACCAAGGACTATCACGGCGAGTCGTTCTTCGTGCGCATCGGCGGCCTGCGGCATGCCACGCCCATGTTCGTCGTGCTGTTGATGATAGAGGCGAGCGACGTGGTGTTCGCGGTGGACAGCATTCCCGCCATCTTCGCCGTCACCACCGACCCGTTCCTGGTCTTCACCTCCAATATCTTCGCCATCATGGGCCTGCGGGCGCTGTACTTCCTGCTGGCCGACATGCGCGAGCGTTTCCGCTACCTCAAGCACGGACTTGCCGCGGTGCTCATCATCATCGGCGGCAAGATGCTGGCCGCGCCATGGTTCCATGTGCCGGTGCAGTGGTCGCTAGGGGCGGTAGGCCTTATCCTGCTGGCATCCGTGGGCGCCAGCCTGATCCTGCCCAGACGGGCCGCGGCCAGGGCCGCGCGCCATAAGGGATGAAGTCCACGAACCGGAGATCTGTCATGAACACGATCATTCTTGCCACCGATGGGTCCAGCCATAGCGATGCCGCGGCGCGCTACCTGGTTGAGGGCCCTTTGCTGAACCGGGACTTCACGGTGCACGTATTGCATTGCGAGCCGGACGTGACGGGCGATGTCAAAGCCTTCATCGGCCAGGCCGACATCGACGCCTGGCACCACGAAGAGAGCGACAAGGCAATGAAGTCCGTGGTCGAAATCCTGCGCGCGGGCCAGGTTGGTTTCGAGTGCCACGAGCTTACCGGCCACACGCCGGACAAGATCGTGGCGCATGCGATCAAGGTGGGCGCCACGGCCATCGTGATGGGGTCGCACCATCGGGCGCCGTTCCTGGACGCATTGCTGGGGTCGGTGTGCTCGCGGGTCATTGCCCACGCGCCTTGTCCGGTGCTGCTGGTCTGAGCATCGGCGGCCGATGCGCTAGCAGGTGAGCTTGAGCTGATAGCTGCCATCGGCGCCGCGGGCCAGGCGAACCCGGTCGAAGCGATAGTTGCGTCCCTTGAACGCATAGGTCGCGTCGGTCTCGTCGTCGTCGCGGCCCTGCCAGACTATCTTCCGGTCCAGCGATTCGGCGTAGTAGTAGAAGATGGTATTGGTGGATTCGATCAATCCCAGGTCGCCGCGCAGGCCGGTGGAACTGTTGGCTTCCACGTTCCACCAGCCTTCGGTGCGCCATTCGCCTCCGTCGGGTAGATAGTGCACCGCGAATCTCAAGTCGCGGCCGCAGGCGTTCTCGATCTGGAGGGATGCGGGCTTGGCCGGCGCAGGCTTCTTGCTGTCCGGCTTGGCGGCCTGAAGCTGGTCTTGCCGTTCATTCCAGCCCATGCCGTAATAGGCTAGCAGGCCGCCGATTGCCAATACGGCCGAGACGCCGATGACCACCTGCCGCACGGTCTTCTGCCGCATGTGTTCCGTGTACCGCTGCTCCAGAATCCGCGTCTCGTGCTGTTGCAGCAGTTGATCGCGGTGTTTTTTCCTGGCCGAGGTCGTCACCGCGGATGCCCCGGCCAGCAGCAGCAGCAGGGTGAGGTAGCGGTATTTCATCAGCAGGCTGGCCAGCGATGGAACGAGGTTGGCGGCCAAGCCCAACGCCATGGCGCAGCCGATAAAGGCCAGCGGCCATATCCAGAAATTGCGTCCCTTGGCGATTTCGGTGGCGTAATAGTCGCGCAGCGTATCGGTGGATCCGGAATCCGGCGGGGCTTTCCCGTTCGTCCCGCTGCCGTTGCCGCCGGGCGCGCCAGCGGCGCGTTGCTCGGCGATCCACGCGTCATGCTCTTGACGCCGTTTCGGATCGGAAAGCACTGCGTAGGCCTCGTTCAGGCGCGCCATGACGCGCTTTGCTTCCTCGGGTTTGTCAGGATTCTTGTCCGGATGCCACTTTTGCGAGAGATAACGGTATGCGCCGCGGATGACTTCATCGCTGGCGTTTTCCGAAACTTGGAGCGTGTCGTAATGGGTATGTAAGCCAGCCATTGCCTTGGGTCCGCGTTCCGAAGCCGGGCGCTCAGCTTCCTGCACGGCGAGCTTACGCTGCAATCATGGGCGTCGGTATCAGCCAAAGAGACTACATCGCCAGGTGGGTACACGGCGCAATGGTATCTTTCCCATTTTCCTGCACGCCACCCCGTTTCATGCCCGACGACGCCCAAACCTCCTCAGATTTCTCGCCCGCTGAGCCGCAAGCGGCACTTCCGCGGCCCTTTGTCCAGAACTCGGGCACTCGCCGCACCCTGCATTTCACTCAGCAGGAAATCCAGAGCAGCATGTCCACCCTCAACCCCGATGCGCTCGAGCTGGAGTACACGCGGATGATGATGGGCTTCGTGCTTTTCAACCCGGCTCCCGCCCGCATCCTGATGGTGGGTCTGGGCGGCGGCTCGCTGCCCAAGTTCTGCCATCGCTATCTGGCGGACAGCGCTGTCGACGTGGTGGAAATCGATCCGGCAGTCATTGCCCTGCGCGAAGCCTTCATGGTGCCGCGCGACGACGACCGCTTCCGCGTGCTTCAGGCCGACGCGGCCGACCATATGCGGGGCCTGTCGGACCATGCGGACGTGATCCTGCTGGACGGGTTCGGCATCGGCGGGATTCCGGGTCCGCTGTGCTCGGCGGAGTTCTACGCCGATTGTTTCCGCGCCCTGCGTAAGAACGGCATCCTGGTGATCAACTTCCACGTCAATCACCCGGATCATCACGAATACATGGACCGGGTGCGCGCCTCGTTCGGTTCGTCCATGTTCGAGGTGGTGGATGACGACATGACCAACAGCATCGTGTTCGCCTGCAAGGGCGATCTGCTGGACGATCCCGCCGCAGCCGAGCTGCGCCGGCCGGCGTCCATGCCCAAGGACGCCTGGCGCCAGTTGATGCCGACGATGAAGGTGATCGGCGCGACGCTGGTGCTGAGATAGCGCCTTAGCGGGCCCAATAGTCGTCGGGAAACGCGTCGATGGCGCAGCCGCCCGCGCAAATGGACTGCCGCAATGCGCTGGCCTGAACCAGAAGATTCTCCGCATAGAATCGGGCGCTGGCCTGGATGGCTTGCAATGCTGCTCCCTCGGCCGCGCCGTCCAGCGCGGCGCGCAGGCGCAGCCCCTGCATCCAGGCGCCCGTCACCAGCCCCCAGAGCTCAAGATAGGATACGGCGCCCGCATGGGTGGCGCGCGGATCGGCCTCATGGCATGCCAGCAGCCAGACGATGGTTGCGCGCAAATGCGCGCAGCCTTGTTGCAGGCTGCGTCCGAACTCGCGGGCGCCGGCCGCACCCGCCAGCATCGCCTCGGCCTGCTGAGAGATCTCGTCCAGCAGCAGCTGGGCTTGCGCGCCGCCGTCGCGGACCGTTTTGCGGCCCAGCAGGTCATTCGCCTGTATCGCGGTGGTGCCTTCGTAGATGGTCAGGATGCGCGCGTCCCGGTAGTACTGGGCCGCGCCCGATTCCTCGATATAGCCCATGCCGCCGAAGACCTGGACCGCGTCGTATGTGATGCGCTGGGCGGCCTCGGTGAACCAGCCCTTCATCACGGGTATCAGCAGGTCGACGCGGGCCTGGGCGCGGCTGCGGGCCTCGGGGCTGGCGGCCGCGCGGGCCAGGTCTTTCTGCATCGATAGGTACACGCCCAGCGCACGCATCGATTCGATCCGGCTCTTCATGCCCAGCAGCAGGCGGCGTACGTCGGGGTGGCGCAGGATGGGAAGCTGCGCGCCTTCTTCGCCGACGATCTTGCCCTGGACGCGTTCGCGTGCGTACCAGACCGCATGCTGGAACGCGCGTTCGGCAATGGCCAGGCCCTGGTTGCCGACGGCGTGGCGGGCCTCGTTCATCATGACGAACATGTTCTTCAGCCCTTCGTTCAGCTCGCCGACCAGATACCCGGTTGCGCCCGGCCCGGCGCCGAACTGCATCACCGCGGTGGGGCTGGCGTGGATGCCCAGTTTGTGTTCCAGGGCCGAGCAATGCACGTCGTTGCGCTCGCCAGGAGAACCGTCGTCCTGAATCAGAAACTTGGGCACGGCGAACAACGACAGGCCTCTCGCGCCGGCGGGCGCATCGGGCGTGCGGGCCAGCACCAGATGGATGATGTTGGACGCGAGTTCGTGGTCGCCGTAGGTGATGAAGATCTTCTGGCCGGATATTGCATAGGAACCATCATCCGACGGCATCGCGCGGGTGCGCACGGCGGCCAGGTCCGAGCCCGCCGCCGGTTCGGTCAGGTTCATGGTGCCGGTCCATTCGCCGCTGATCAGCCGCGGCAGCAGCAGGTCCTTCAATGCGGGAGTCGCCGAGTGCAGCAGGGTTTCTATGGCGCCGCTGGTCAGCATGGAGCAGAGCGCGAAGCTAGGGTTGCTGGCGTGCCAGATTTCCTCGGTCAGGGTGGCCAGCACGCAGGACAGCGCCTGGCCGCCGTATTGCTCGGGTTGGCGCAAGCCGTTCCATCCGCCTTCGCAGAAGGCGAGGTAGGCCTGCTGCCAGCCGGCGGGCGTGGAAACGGTGCCGTCATGCAGGCGGCAGCCTTGCTGGTCGCCGATGCGATTGAGCGGATCCAGCAAGCCTTGCGCGAACTTCTCGGCTTCGAGCACGACGGAGCGCGCGAGTCCGGCGTCCAGGGCGGAGCCGCAACCTTGCAGATGCGGGTCCAGGGGAAACACCGCTGTCGTGAGAAAGTCGATGTCATGCATGGGCGCGTGATACTGGCTCATGGGATGCCTATTCAGAAGATGAGAGTGATTGCGCCGGGCCGGTACGCTGGGCGATTCAAGCCTCGTTCATGTGGGTCAGCCGTACCGGATAGCGGACATACTGCGCCTCGGCATGGCTTTCGAACAGCCAGCGGGCTTGCGCATGGGGCGTGCCGCGCAGCGCCAGCGGTTCTTCCACCAGCGAGACCGGCACATCGGACGCTTCCAGGCGGGCGATCGCATCTCGCGCGTCCAGATCCGCCATGCGCCCTGCGATTGCCTGATTGATGGCGGCGGCCAGCATGACCCGCTGATGGTAGGTAGCGGTTTGCGCGTGGTCCAGGTCCAAGGCCAAAACCTGCAGCAAACGCAGCCAGAAGTGGTCCTCGAGCGCGGCAATCGCGACGCAGGCGTCATCGCGCGTGCGGAACACGCCATAGGCGGGCTTGTTCAAAACGTCCAGGCGCTGCGCCGCCAGGCTGCCGAGTCCGGCCGAGGAGAACTGTCCCAGGCGCGGATTCATCCAGTGGGCGACGCAATCCGTCAGCGATACGTCCAGGTGCTGTCCGCGCCCCGTATGCTGGCGCTGCATCAGCGCCGCCAGCGTGCTGGACAGGGCATACATGGCGCCGCAGAGGTCCGCGACGGGCAGCCCTGCCCCCGGCGCGGGCATGCCGGGATCGCTGCCCGACAGCGCCAGCGCGCCCGCCGTGGCGAGATAGTTGATGTCATGTCCCGGGCGCTGCGCATGGGGACCGTTCTGGCCATAGCCGCTCAGGGATACGTAGACCAGCCTGGGGTTGATGGCGGCCGCCGCGTCATAGCCCAGCCCCAGCCGCGCCATGACCCCGGGGCGGAAGCCTTCGACCAGGACGTCACAGGCGGCGATGATGTCGCGCGCCGCCTGCGCGCCGGCAGGCTGCTTGAGATCCAGCATGACGCATTGCTTGCCGCGGTTGACCGAATCGAACACGCCGGGATAGAGCAGCCGGGCATTGTCGCCGTGAGGAGGACGTTCGATCTTGGTGACGGTCGCGCCGAGTTCCAGGAGGTTCTGGGTCAGGAATGGGCCCGGCAGCAGTTCGGAAAAATCGGCAACGGCGATGCCGGACAGGGGAAGGGAGTGCGGCTGAGGCATGGCTAGGGTCCGTGCGGGGAAGGGGCAAGGCGCGAGGGCGGCGCGCCTCGTTCGAACATGACGTCGCCTAGTCCAGCTGGACGTTGGCTTCCTTGACCACATTGCCCCACTTGACGGACTCTTCCTTCACGAAGGCAGCGAAATCGGCGCCGGATTTCTTCAATGGAACGCCGCCGAAGGCGATCAGGCGCGAGGAGATCTGCGGGTCTGCGATGGCCTGGGCGAATGCCTTTTCAAGCTTGGCATTCACAGGAGCAGGCGTGTCGGCGGGCACGAAGATGCCCATCCAGGAAACGGAGCTTGCGCCTGGATAGCCGAGTTCGGCGAGCGTCGGCACGTCTGGGAAGGACGGCAGCCGGGCTTCGCCCGTGACGGCGAGCGCGCGGATTTTTCCGTCCTTGATGAAGGGTTCGGTCGACACGGGATAGTCAAAGGAAATGTCGACCTGGCCGCCGATCAGGGCGGTGATCGAAGGCGCGCTGCCCTTGAACGGAATGTGGCTGAACTTGACGCCCGCGACGGATTGGAAGAGCTCGGCCGCAAGGTGGGTGCCGGTGCCGGCGCCCGCGCTGGACGTGTTCAGCTTGCTGGGATTGGCCCGGGCGTAGGCCACCAGCTTGTCCAGCGTGTTGTAGGGCCGGGATTCGTTGACGACGAGGATGTTGGGGATGGCGGTGAGTCCCTGCACGGCGACCAGCGCCTTTTCAGGTTTGCTGGCGGTCTTGTAGATCAGGGGATTGGTGACTTGGGTGCCTTGGGTGCCGAGAAAGATCGTGTAGCCGTCCGGTTTGCTATTGGCCGCGTACTCCGCGCCGATGTTGCCGCCTGCGCCGGCGCGGTTTTCGATGATGATGGGTTGTCCCAGCAGCTCGGCGGCGCGGGCGCCGACCGTGCGCGCCACGTTGTCCGTGATGCCGCCAGCCGTGAACGGCACGATGAAGCGTATCGGCCGATCCGGAAAGGCAGCGTCCGCCGAGGCATTGAGCGGCGCGAGCGCCATCGCGACGGCGAGTGCGGCCGCCGCGGTACCGAAGAGCTTGTTGAACATGGGAAGTCTCCTGTTGTGTAGGTCCGCCGTCTGGAGCGGCGGATGGGGAAACGCGCTATCGCGCGGATGCGATGAGCACGGCGTCCAGCGCGACCGCGCCGTCCGGGCTGACGAGCACGGGATTCAGGTCCAGCTCCTTCACCTCATATGGGCCGTGCATCACGAAGTCGGACACGGCCAGCAGCAGTTTCTCGAGCGCGCCGATGTCGGCAGGCGCCTGGCCGCGGCACCCGGCAAGCAATTGATGGCAGCGGGTCTCCTCGATCATGGCGCGGGCATCCGCAGGCGTCAGTGGCAGGAGACGGCGGCTCACGTCCTTGAAGACCTCGACGTAGACGCCGCCCAGACCGAAGGTCAGGACGTGGCCGAACAGGTCGTCGCGGTGCACGCCGACCAGGGTTTCCACGCCGCGTTGCGCCATCATTTGTTCGATCAGGATGCCTTCGATGTCCGCCTGCGGATACGCCTCGCGCGAGCGCGTCATGATCAGATCCCAGGCGTTGCGGACTTCCTCGGGCGTACGCAAGCCGACGATGACGCCGCCTATGTCCGACTTGTGCAGAATCTGCGGGCTGACGATCTTGGCCACCACCGCGCCGCCGCATTGCGCGGCCGCGGCCACGGCTTCATCGGCCGATTGGCATACGCGGCCGAAGGGCACGGCGACGCCGGCTTCGCTCAGCAGCTGCTTGGCGGCGCGCTCGGCGTAGGCTTGCGGCGCAGGCGTGCCGCGCGGGGACGCGGCCAGCATGATCGACGGTTCCCATCGCGGATCGAAGGCGCGGGCGGATACGCCATAGCGATTCCACTTCGACAATGCCTTGATGGCCTTGCCCAACGTCCGGATGGGTGCGATGCCCGCATCGACCAGGCATTGGTAGCCACTTCCCAGCTTGTCACTCATCCAGACCGGCACGATGGGTACATCGACTTCGGCCTGCACCTTGACCAGGTTGCGGCAGGCGGCCAGGGTCGTGTCGCCGTATTCCATGGGAATGGGATAGAGCACCACGTCCACGTTCGGATCCTGGGCGACGCATAGCAGCGAACCGTAGCTGATGTCGCTTTGGACCAGGATCTCGGCGGTGGTGTCGACGGGATTGTCGATGGCGGCAAAGGCCGGAAGCAGATCGGCCAAGGCCTGGCGGGTCCGGGGAGCGAACTGCGCCAGTGTCAGGTCCGCGCAGCCCAGCATGTCGGCGGCCAGCGCGACCGTGCCGCCGGAGAACGAATACACGGCGGTGCGGATGGCGCGCGCGGGTACGCCGCGCGCCAGCAGCGCGGCGGTATCGATCAGTTCGTCGATGTCGTCGACTTCCACGATACCCAGCTGCCGGAAGGCCGTGCTGTTGATGTCCGCGCTGCCCGAGAGCGCGGCGGTATGGGATTGCGTGGCCTGGACCCCATAGGCGGACTTGCCGACCTTCAGGGCCACGATGGGCTTGCCCTGGCGCGCGGCATTGAGGGCCGCGGCGGCGAAGCGGGGGGCGTCGTTGATGCCCTCCAGCAGCGTGACGATGACCTTGATTTCGGGCATCGCGGCCATGTGGTTGATGTAGTCGCTGGCGGTCAGGTCGACCTCGTTGCCGCTGGAGCACCACAGGCCGATGCCGATGCCGCGGCCGCTGGCCTGCAGGAAGGTGCGGCCCAGCCCGCCGCCCTGCGTGACGAGGCCGATCGGGCCGGGCATGCGGTCGTACTGGAAGGCCGGCGAGAACGTGAAGCCCAGTCCACGGTTGTTGTTGTTCATGCCGGGGCAATTCGGCCCGTAGATGCGGATGCCGGTCTCGCGGACGATGGCGCGCATCTGTTCTTCGAGCTGGCGCCCTGCCTCGCCGGTTTCGCCAAAGCCGGAGGTCAGCACGATGGCGAACTTGACGCCCTTGCGGCCGCAGTCCGCCAGCACGCTGACCGCGGCGGGCGCCGGCACGACCACGATCGCGGTCTGCGGCGCATAGGGCAGATCCATCACCGAGCGGTAGGCGCGCCTGCCCATGACCGTGTCCTTGGTGGCGTTGACCAGGAACAGTTCGCCGCCATAGCTGGAGTGTTCGACGATGTTGGTCAAGGCGCGCTGGCCGATGCTGGCGGGCCGGTCCGAGGCGCCGATCAGGACGAGTGAACTGGGGTCGAACAAGGGGGCAAGGTCTGAAAACATTCGAGGTCCTCCGGGCATGTCGCGCATGCTCGCCTGGCAGTTGTGAATGGTGCAATTAATACGATATGCCGGATACTAATTCGACATATTGCATTGGTCAATCGAAAATAAATTCGACATTTCGTTATTCGGTACGATATTATGAATTTAAGCGGCGTCCTCAAGGGGGCGGTCACCGCCCCAAATGCGGGTGGCGCGCCGGGGGGAATCGCGTGATGGCATGCACGGCCGCTGGCCGTTCCATACAGGAAAGACATCTCCATGGATTTAGAAATTGCGGGAAAGGTGGCGCTGGTGACCGGATCGGGTCGCGGCATCGGCGCCCAGACGGCGCGCGTGCTGGCCGAAGAAGGCGCGCGCGTCGTCATCACGGACATCGACGGCCAGACTGCCTCGGCCACGGCGCAGCGGTTGCGCGATGAGGGCCACGAGGCCATCGGCGTGCAATGCGACGTCTGTGAGCGTGACGCGGTGGCCGCCATGGTGGACGCGGCAACGGCCGCTTACGGCGGCGTCGACATCCTGGTCAACAACGCGGGCTTCACGCGCGACAAGTATCTGGGCAAGATGGCCGAGTCCGATTGGGACTCGGTGGTCGACACCATCTTGAAGGGCGCCTTCCATTGCACCCGCGCCGTGCTGCCGGGCATGATGGAACGCAAGTGGGGGCGCGTTATCAACATCGCCTCGCGTTCCGTGTTCGGCAATCCCGGCCAGACCAACTACACCACCGCCAAGCTGGGCCTGGTGGGCTTCACCCGCGCCCTGTCGCTGGAACAGGCCAAGTTTGGCATCACCGTCAACGCCATCGCGCCCGGCTTTGTCGAAACCGAACTCATGCAGTCCCTGCCCTCCTATCCGGTACTGCGGGACGCGGCGCTCGCCAAGAACCCGGTCGGCTTCCTGGGGCAGCCGGACGACATCGCATCGTCCGTCGCCTTCATCGCTTCGGAGCGCGCCCGCTACATCACTGGCGTCACGCTGTACGTGACGGGCGGACGCTTTTCGTCTTGATACGCACACCCCAAATCTTGCAATGGCCGCTTAGAGGACAACATGGATTTTGATTTCGATACGGATCAACTGGCCCTGCGCGACAGCATCAGGCGCTATATGAAGGCCGAGATCGGCCCGCGCATCGCCGCCTGCGAAGCCGACAGGCGCATCCCTGCGGACGTGCTGGAGGGACTTGCGCAATTCGGCTACATCGGCGGGCTGCTGCCCGAGGACGATGGCGGCTTCGGACTGGACTTCGTCACGTGGGCGATGATGGTCGAAGAGGCCGGCTACTGCTGGGGATCCCTGCGCACCATACTCAACATCACGAATATCTTCCTGCGCCTGGTCAATGCCTATGGCACGCCCGCTCAGAAGGAAAAATTCCTGCGGCCCGTGCTGTCGTCCGCCAAGAACGTGTGTGTGGCGATCAGCGAGCCCAACCACGGTTCCAACGTGGCGGGCATCGAACTCAGGGCGCAAGACCAGGGCGACCACTACGAGCTCAATGGCAGCAAGCTGTGGATCACCAATGGTGTGAACGCGGACTATGCCATCGTCCTGGCGCGTACCTTCAGCGCCAGCTGCGACGGCAAGCTATCGCTGTTTCTGGTGGAGCGCGAGCAGTCGCCCTACGAGGCGCGCCTGGTCGACAAGATGGTTCTTAAGGCTTCCGGCACCGCCGAATTGCGTTTTGACGGCGTGCGCGTACCCAAGGAGAACCTGCTGGGCGTCGAGGGCACCGCGCTCAAGACCATGCTGACGGGCCTGAACTATGGCCGCCTGAACATCGCGATGGGCGCGGTGGGCGCGGCGCAGGCCGCGCTGGACCTGTCCATCGAGTATGCAAAGACCCGGCGCCAGTTCGGCCGCCCCATCGGTGAATTCCAGCTGGTACAAAAACACATCGTCGACATGATGGTGCGCACCGAAGCGGCGCGTGCGCTGGGCTACAAGGCCGCCGTGGCCGTGCAGAAAGGCCTGCCCGCGCGCGTCGAATGTTCCATCGCCAAACTCTATGGCGCCGAAGCCGCGCATGAGGTCGCCAAGATCGCCTTGAGCGTCCATGGCGGCTTGGGCTATTCGACCGAGTATCCGCTGGAGCGCATCTTCCGCGATACCAGCGGCGGCACGATACCCGAGGGCACCGCGGAAGTGCAGACGCTGATCGTGGGCCGCGAGGTGCTGGGCTTGTCCGCGATCAACGCGGCGGAGACGGCAAAGTGACGGCGGCTTCTGTCGCAGTCGATACGCCGGCGCCCGGCGCCTTGGCAGACATGCGCTACTACTGGGATGACTTGCCGCTCGGCCTGGAAGTCGTAACGGCCGCGCGCACCATCACCGAAGCTGACGTGGTTGCCTTCGCCGGCCTGAGTGGCGACTACAACCGGCTGCATACGGATGCGGTCTATGCGGGGCAGAGCAAGTTCGGCCAGCGCATCGCGCACGGCATGCTGGTCGGCTCCATCATGTCCGGCCTGAACACGCGCACCGTGCTCAACCAGTGTCTG
Organism: Achromobacter xylosoxidans; assembly: GCF_014490035.1. Classification (NCBI taxonomy): domain Bacteria; kingdom Pseudomonadati; phylum Pseudomonadota; class Betaproteobacteria; order Burkholderiales; family Alcaligenaceae; genus Achromobacter; species Achromobacter xylosoxidans. The sequence goes on from NZ_CP061008.1 coordinate 264,080, forward strand.
GAACCGTCGATCCTGGGCCTGCTGGAAATGTCCTATCGCTTTGCCAAACCTACCTTCGTCGGCGACACGATCAAGGTCAGGATCCTGGTGACTGGCCGGCGCCTGGCCAGCGACGCAAGCCGCGGCGTGGTCGAGTTCGAACGGCAGGGCATCAATCAGAACGGGGAAACGGTATGCGTCTGCAGCGTCAAGATGCTGGTCGCGTGCCGCGCCCAACAATCCAATGAACACATCGCGGAGGCGTGAATTGATCAAGACCGAAATCGGGTACACCACCCCGGAAACCATTACGGTGCGCGGCAAGAACCTGGCCACGGAATTGCTGGGGAAAGTCGACTTCGTCGACATGATGCTGTTGACGATCTTCAACCGCACGCCCAGCCCAGCCGAGAAGGCCATGATCAACCACATCCTGGTCACCGCATGCGACCACGGCCTGACGCCCAGCGCCATGAGCGCCCGGCTGACCTTCCTGGGTGCGCCGGAAGCGATGCAGGCGGCGGTGGCCGCGGGGCTGCTGGGCGCGGGCAGCGTCTTTCTGGGTACCACCCAGAACTGCGCCGAGATGTTGGCAGCCGGGGCCGCCGACCTGTCCGATGATCCGGACCAGGCGGCGTGCGATGCCGCTGCGCGTGCGATGCTCAGCGTAAGCCGGGCCAAGAAGCAGCCTGTCTACGGCATCGGCCATCCGATACACGTGCACGGCGATCCGCGCGTACCGACGCTGTGCCAGTTGGCGCAGGAGCTGGGCTTTCACGGCAAGCACTGGCGTCTGATGGACGCGGTTCATCGAGTGCTGCTGCAGGACCGGAACAAGAACCTGCCCATGAACGTGGTCGGTGCGATCGGCGCCATCATTTGCGACATGGGCCTGGATCCAATGATCGCGCGCGGCCTGATGCTGGTCGGACGCGCGGGCGGTCTGGTGGCGCATTTGTATGAAGAGCGTGAGCACCCGATAGGCCAGCAGATATGGGATCTGGTGCTGGCTCAGGACGAGCGCAATGTTGCCCCTGTTCGTTGACATGGACTACACTTCCGACGCCGTTTAACAACGCCTTTTCAACTTGCTGCGCTTGTGTCGCAGGCCGATGGCAAACTCCAGGTAATTGAGCGTCATATGCCGACCTTTGTTAGCGCCGCCGCCCGTGCCATGGCGGTATTTGAAGTCTTCGCGCGAGAGAAGCGAGAACTCTCCAACTCCGATCTGGCGCGTTTGCTGGATCTGGCTGATAGCAGCTGCCTGGACCTGCTGCATACCTTGCATCAATTGGGGTACCTGTTGCGCACGCAATCGCGGCGTTACTACCCGACTGGCAAGCTGCTGCTTGCCGTGCAGCAGATAAGCACGGTCGATCCCATCATCCATGCCACGCGCGAAGCGCTTGAACAGTTGTCCGAACGCACCGGGGAAACCGCGTACATTGGGCGTATCGATGGCGCCGCGGTCAAGGTGGTGGCGGTGCGCGACGGCAAGTATCCGCTGCGCTATATCCTGAGCCTGGGCGAGCGCATCGCGTTGCATGCTTCCGCCATGGGCAAGGCATTGCTGGGCGGCCTGCCACCCGAGGCCGCGCGCAAGCTGCTGGCCGCCAAGCCGCTGCGTAAACTCACGCCCGCCACCGTCACCGAACCCGACGCGCTCCTGGCTGAAATCGACAAAAGCCGCGAACGCGGCTGGTATCACACGCACGGCGAAGGCGGAGACGGCGCGGACGCGTTGGCTGTGTCGGGCTGGCTGGGCGAAGAATGCGTGGCCATGGCCATTTCGGGGCCGTCGGATCGTTTCCAGAGCAAGCGCGAAGAGTACGTCGAGGTGCTGCGCGAGGTCGCGGAGAAAGTCTTTACGCGCGAGCAGTAGGGTCAGTTCCGCGGCCGCGCTCAGGGCTGCCAGACCCAGCCGCTAGGGCTTTTCTTCCAGGATCGCCGACAACATTTCCCGGGATGCGCCGGACAGGGCGTCGGGTGCGGTGCCGGCTTTTCCGTCCACGTCGGGCTCCAGCGTAGCGAGCAGTGTGGAGAGCGCCTGCGCCAGCGATGCATCGGCTTGTTCGGCTGCGGCTTGCGTCGAGGCGGAGTCGCGGACCGCGGAGGTCGCCAGCAGGACCATGGCTGCCTCCAGCGGTTGCGCGATGACGCTGCTTCTGTCGGCTGCGGCCTTTTGCTTGTCCGCAACGACGGAAGCGATGTTGCTGTCGTCACTGGCGGATCTCAGGATACTGCTGGACTTCCATTTTTCTCTTTCGCTCGCGTAGGCCGCCAGCAGCGCGAAGCGGTCCCGTTCGATCAGCAGCGGCGAGGCGGCGATGTCGACCGCCAGCGATTGAAATGCGGCGCGGGCGGCCGCGGCGTTCTTGTTCACCAGCGCGGTGGTCATTTCGGTCCATTTGCGATGGAACGGCAAGGCCGTGGCGGCGCTGAACATGTCCTCCCCCAGCGTGGCGCGTTGCTCGAAAGCCAGCACCAGGTAGTCCACGTCGTTCACGGGCTCCAGGCCGCCGTTTCCATTTTGCCGGTGCAGCACGCCGTCGACCAGTTGCAGGTCCTGCAGCTTGTCTTGCGAGTCCGCGCCCGCCAACACGCGATAGCCGCTGCGGCGCAGCGCCATGCCGTCGAAAATGCCGAAGCGGATGCTGGCGCCGTCGGTGCCGAAGAGCTTGCTCAGCGGTTTGAGCAGGCCTTCTCCAGCCTTGACGACGGCGCCGCCCACTACGCCGCCGAACATGCTGACCGTGGTGGAGACGAAGTCGAGTATGCCGCGGGTGAGGCCGGTGTCGCTGAAGCGGCACAGCGCGGCGAACATCTCCAGGCCGTCGCTGTTGTACGGCACGTTGCGGGCGATGTAGACGTTTCGGAAAACCACCCTGCCCCCGCCCGATTTTGGCGCCGTCTCACCCATCGCCTGCTGGATCGCCTCGTAGCCGACGACGTAGGGAATCTCGCGCTGCGCGCCCGCTTCGGTGTAGCGCAGGAAGAAGGCGCACAGAGGCAGGAAAGCGGCGATGTAGTTGCCGGCGTCGGTCAAGCGCATCTCGACCATGCGTACGCTGAAATAGCATTGCCCGGGGACGAAGGCTTCCCCATTCAATCCACGCTCGCCCAAGGACGCGGCGCCGGGCGGCGGATCGATCTCCGCATAGTAATTGCGGCCCGCGGGCACGGTTGGCACCAAGCCGCCCATGCCGTCCGTGGACGAACCCAGGTCGCCGATCTTGCGCAGCATGCCGAATAGGGAAGTCATGGCGTGTACTCCTGGTGGCTGGTCTCAGTCGCGCACGATCGCCAGCGCGGAGGCCCAGGTGGGTGAGCCCCTGGCCTCGTCGTGCGAGCCGGCGCAGGCGCGCCGGTAGGCTTCCGCGAATCCTTGGGTATTGGCAAGGTCGAAATAAGCGAGGTAGAAGCGCCTGATGAAGCGGGCGCAGGTTTGATCCTCCACCTGCCAGCGGAACGCCAGGACACCCATGGCGCCGGCCCGCATGACCTCCAGCGCGGTACGCACCGACGCGCCGCTGCATGAAGACAGCACCAGCAGTTTGCAATTGCCGGCCTTCATCCAGCTGCCGACCAGGCGTATGGACAATTGCAGGCCCCTGCCGGCCTGGCTGCCCGGCAATACCAACATGGTGCTGTCGCCCACGGAATGGGAATGGCCCGAGTAGTGCAGGATGTCGTAGCCGCCGCCGGTCACCTTTTCTTCCAGGTAATCCTGCAGCTCATAGCCGGTGAGCGGCGGCACGTCCTCGACCACGAGGCGGCCGTCCAGACGCTTGGCCAGGGCTTGCAGGTTTGCGAGCTCCTCGGCGACGGCCGTCAGCGGTTTCAGCGTGACGCTCGGGATATCGTTGCTGCCATCTTCCGGTTGGAACGAGATGACGCCGCTGAAGTTCGCGCCGATGAAAAGCAGGCGCAGGGGGCCGGCCGGCCGGGATACGGTCTCTTCCTGATCGCTGGCGGAGTCCATGCCTTCCATGTGCAGGCGTCGGGCCATGGGTATGCGCTGGCACAGGTAGCGCCGCTCACTGGCCTTGATACTGGCGTTGCAGCTCAGTTCGAAGGGCAAGCTGAAGAAGGCCGCGCTCTGGCGGTCCGACACGTTGAAATCGAATCGCAGGTCGGCCCAGGCCAGTTTGTCGGCGGGCACGACGCCTTCCTGGTCGCGGGCGAGCTGGATCAGCGTGGCGATCGGCGGACCCACCGTGTCGGCCACCATCACGTCAAACGCCTGCCTTCCCATGTCGCTGAGCGACTCCAGCCAATTGGCCACTCTTTGGCTGCCAAGATAGGGCGAGAACTGATCGACGCGCATCAGCAGCGAATCGATATCGGATTGCCGCTTATAGGGAAGTTCCGGCGACCTGAATTCGTGCGGGCCGGACTGGAGCCGGTATCGGACCGCTTTTTCGGCGACTTCTATGATCAGCCGGCGGGGTTGAGTGGTGGCCGCCAGGCTGTCCAGCGCCCTGGCGAGCGCTGTGCTGCCGTCGCGCGTCTTGCCGGGCTCGTTGCTCCACATAAGCCTTTCGGGTCGTTCAAGCGCGCAGCGCTGCAGGGCCTCGGACGGATCCTCCGTTACGATCAACACGGGTACGGGCGCCTGCTCGGCCAGCCACTCCAGCACCTCGACCACCGTCGCGCCGCTCTTCTTCTTTTTTCCGCCTTGGGGCGCGGGCTTGGCGTCAATGATCAGCAGGCCCGGCAGCGACCCATGACGCTCGATCTCCTGCCGCGTGTTGCCCAGGTCGAAGACGTGCTGGAACGGCGCACCGATGAAGGGTTTGATTCGCGGGTATTTTTGCTCGTGCCTGGGCAGTTGCTGGATGCGGTCGGCCCAGCATTCCTCGTCGCCATCGTCGCCGCCGGCAAGCAGGATCCAGCTGCTGTTCTGTGCAGGTTGTTCCATCGCAGTCTCCTTTAGCCCGACCGGGAAGGGAAACGCAGGGTGAACGAACGCCACGGCGGCAGAACGGATTCATACGCTTGCGAGGGCGGGGCCGCGGATTCGGCCATGGGCGGGTCCGTCGTCAGCATGCCGCCGTGGGCCTGCATGGTACGCACGATCTGGGCGATGCCCAGGCCGGCGCCATCGTGGGCCGCGCGTTCCGCGTTCAGGAGCGCATCGTCGGGCACGGCGTGCGTCCGCTGGTCGCTGTCCCAGGCTTGTTCTGCGCTAAGTCCCAGGCGTACCGAACATCCATCCGGGTCGTCGCTGATGTCGACTTCCACGCGGGCGTCGTCGGAGCGGCAGCGCAGCAGATAGGCCAGAATGGACCGGAAGGCTGCGGATAACGCTTCGGCGTCGGCATGCACCATGGGTCCGCCCGCCGCGCCCGCCTGGGTCAAAGGCGCGATGCGGCCTTGGTCCCGCTGCGGAAAGGCGGTGATGACCCGCGTCAGCAGTTCGTGCAGCGCCACGCGGGCATGCTCGGGCGGAGCCTGCCGGCGCGCTTCGTTGGCGCTGGCCAGCCGTTCGAAGGTGATGTCCACCTTGCCGATTTCCGCCACGATGCGTTGGCCGAGGTTCTGAGCCTTGGCGAGGATGGCTTCGGACTGCTCGCCGCGCGCCGCGTCCTCGTGCAGCAAGGCGGTCTGCGTGGCGAGGCTGCAGGCCAGCGCCAGTGGGCTGCGGGTCTGTTCGGCGATTTCGGCCACCGTTTCGCGCAGAAAGCGCATGTCGCGCGCCCACTTCATGTCGGCGATGTCGGTGAAGAACCAGATCGACATGTCCAGGCTGGGATCCAGGTCCGTCCGGGTCGCCAGCACCGAGCGCGGCTGCCCGCCCGCGCCGCGCAGCTCGATGCGTTCGCGCCTGACGCCGGCCTCCGAACTCAGCAGTCCTTGCGCCGCGGGGTCGTCCGGCAGCGCGAAGGCCGTGATCGACACCGGCGTCTCGCCTTCGAGGCAGCGGCCGGGTTCGGCGCCCAGCATGTCGGCTGCGACCCGGTTCATCTCGATGATGGAACCCTCGCGGCCGACGAACACGACGGCCTGTTCGGTTTCGGCCATCAGGCTTTGTTTGGTCTGTCTGAGCAGGTGCTGGTCCAGCCCCTCTTCCAGCGACGCAATGATCTCCAGCAGGTCGTCGGCGTCGGGTCCCTTGAACGCATGCGATACCGAGGACTCCACGTCCAGCAGCCAGCGGATGCGGCCGTTCAGGCGGATCGGCACCGTCATGGCCGAGCGCAGGGGACGCGGCGGACCCGTGTAGTCGTTCCTGGGATCGTCGGCGTCGCCCACGTCATCCAGGGATAGCAGTTGGCGCTGCCGCAGCGTCTGGCCCAGCATGCCGCGCTCGATGGGCTGCAGGTAGCCGTCGGGCAGCGCGTATTCGGGCGCCAGGCTGTGCTGGGTCACTATCTCGTAGCGGCTTTCCTTGCGGTTCACGCGGAACAGCGCCACGTAGTCCCAGGAGAAGAACTGGGCCAGCCTGGGCACGATGTCCCGCGCCGCCGTGCGCAAGGAATCTGCCGTCATGATGGTCTGGCGCAAGGACTCGGCGAAGAGGGTGCGTTCGTCGTCGCGTTCTTTCTCGAAGCGCATCAGCACCGGCTCCAGGTCCAGGGCGCGCAGGATATCCAAGTGGCGTTGGCCATACTGCGCCGGCTGGCGCGAACACAGGCTCAGCGCTGAGCTATAGCCACCCTGGCGCGTGACGGGCAGCGTGACGCTGGCTTGCATGCCCATGTCGCGATAGCGGCGCACGATTTCGTCGCCCGGCTCGAAGTCGTGGCCGCTGACAAACGGCTCCATCTCCTCGATCCAGGTCTGGCCGGAATCCAGGAAGGGCCGGATCGCGGGCGGCAGCTCCATCCAGCGCGCCGGCCAAAGCTCCACCCCTTCTGGCCGCACCGCAATCGCGCGGAACAGCGACACCTGCGCGTCGTAGATGCCGAACACGGCGTGCTCGAATGGCACCAGTGGACGGATCTGTTCCAGGATGGCATCGAGCTTGAGGCGCCAACCGCTGATGGCCGGGTCCAGCGCGATGCGCCGAATCTCGTCGCGGGCGGACTCCAGCGCCCGCGACTGGATGATGGCGATCACGCCCAGCAGCTCGCCGTTGGGCGCGGGGTCGGGCGTCATGACCAGTTGGAACAACCGCTCTTCGCCGTCGCGTCCGGGCATGGCGACGATCACGGCCACCATGGAATCGCCTTCCTGATTGCGGGCGCAGCAGCGGATGGCATCGGCGATGCGGGGCGCGTCGCTCTTGCGGAAATGGCGGGCCAGAGGCTCGCCGCAGACCTCGTCGAGCTTCTGGCCCAGCGCGCGGGCCGCCTCGCGGTTGGCAAAGCGCACCACGCCCTCCAGGTCCAGACGGAACACGGCATAGGGCGTGCGTTCGAAGCGGCGCGACTCGGCTTTCCTGAAGGGCGTGCCGTCGTTGACCAGCACCACGAGTTCACCGCTTTCCAGTTTGCACAGCGGCACCAGTTGCGCGGGCACCGGCGCGCCGTCCCTGGCTTGGTAGATGCCGTCGACGGCGCCGTTACCCATCGTCAGCGCCGTGCCCAGGCCATAGGCTTCGGCGACGTCGCGGCCGCGGAACTCCTGGACGCTGGGGTCGAGCGCATCGCTGGCGTCCAGGATTGCGCCGTTCTGGCCGAGCAGCAGGCAAGGCACGCCCGCTCGCGACATTACCCGCAGCATTTCCGCGGGATCGCCCGGTATCGAAGCGGACGCCGGTACGCGCACGTACTGGTCATGCTCCAGATCCGTCTGTGCCTGAGGAATCTCAAACATATCCAAGCCCTCCCTGCCTGCCGCGGTTGCTGGCGCGGCTGCCGGCTCAACGTTTGATGAACGCAATGATCTGCTGCTGGGTGCCTTTGTCGTTGTCGAAGCCGCCATGCGTGCTGGCTGCCACGGGCGGGTTGGCGGAGCCGGGCGCAGGGCTGCCTTCGGGCGAGACATGCACGGCGTCGCAAGCGATGCCGGCATCGCGGAAATAGCGTTCCATGCCCAGCAGCGGCGTGGTGGTGCCGCCTTCGAAGGACTCGCTCACCAGATAGAGCAGCGAGCGGCGATACGGGCCGCAGGTGGGGTCGTCTTCCTCGGCCCGGTCGGAAAGGTGGAACTGCTGATAGCGTTTTACCCGCGTCTTCAGGTGCGGCACGACCAATTTCTGGAAGGTGTCCAGCGTGACTGCCGGGGCCATCAGGTTGAGCGATTCCAGTTCGCCGCCGTCAGCCGTCAAGCGGTGCACGAAGTGGCTGGCGACGATGGCGCCGGCCGAATGGCCGACGATGTGCAGGCGCACGCGGCCCTGGCTGACATGCGATTTGAAGTGCTTGTAGAGCATGATCATCGCGGCTTCTTCCTGCGCCATGCCTTTGGGCGTCGGTTCGCTCATGGCCTGGGCGTTCTGCTTCATCTCGCCCCAGATCACCGTGCCAGGCCGGGCCAGCCAGCGTTCCAGGCGCTGGTTCCACCAGCGCTCCAGCCGCTCGCCCAGGCCGCCCGTGGTGCGCGGCACGCTGTGGGCGGCGTCCTGGATGATGTTCTTCACGGTGGTGATGAAGTCCGTTTCCCACATCAGGAAGACCGGGAAGATCTGTTTCTCGTAGAGCAGCGGGATCCATTCGGCGGCGGCTTCCGCCGCATCTTCTTCGCCCACCAGGCCGCCATGTGCGTACACGCAGACGTCCATGGGCCTGTCCTTCAAGCCCCACTTCTCGCGCGCGGCGTTCATGTGCACATCGACGATGGCGCGCAGGTCGTCGGGCGTGGTGCGGAACGTGCCGCTGTTGCTGAGCTTGCCGTTGTTGCCGACGTTGACGATGAAGGGCGAGAGTTCGCGGTTGCGCAGCACGGTTCCTGCGGCCAGCGTGACACGCTTGCCTTCGGTGCGCAGGGTGATGCTGTTCGAGATCTTGGTGTGCTCATGCGTGACCACGCCCAGCTGCACCACCCAGCAATCCATGGCGTTGCGCATCCAGTCGTCGTAGGTCAGCACCGCCAGGCCATGGGTGCCCCATTCCTCGCCCCAGGAGTTCTGGATCAGGAAGCCGTCCTGGGTATAGCCGACGATGACGAAGGCGTGGCCGTCGGTGGCGGAGTCCTGCTTGTCGGGCGGGATGATCCAGAATGGCTGCGCGCCCGGCGTGGAAGGCGTCTTCTGCGGGGTGACGCCATGGCCGTCGTCCCAGCCGGCATGGCAGCCCGCGCTGGCGTACAGGATGCCGACCTCGTTGAGCGCCGCGTGCATTTCGACGATGTTGCGCGTGTCGATGCGGTAGTAGGCGCCCAGCGGGCGCTTGACGGCGTCCAGCCACCAGTCGTCGGCGGTTTCGTTGGCCGCCGCCGGCATGGCCAGGGCCGGAAACAGTTCCTGGGCGCACGCGCCGTGCTTGAACCAGCCCTTGAGCGCGCCGCGCAGGCTCGATCCCGTGTCGTCGACGGAACCCGGGAACTCGTCATAGCGTCTGGCCATGGAGTACAGCATGAATGGCGAGATGGCCGGGCGCGGTTCGCGCTCCGACTTGCGCAGCAGGTATTCGACCACCGTGGACAAGGCGAAGCCGGTGCAGGCCGAGGTGTCTTCCTGGTGCTTCACGGTCAATCCCATCGCGGGAATCATCTCGGTCTTGGGCGTGACCGAGATGTTTGGGCGAAATGGGAGATCGCGGACGTCGAAGGCGTCAGGCTTGGCCGTGCGGCGAAACGGCAGCGTGGGCGGCAGTGCGCGGCTTTTGCGTTTCGGGGTGGATCGGGGCGTCTTGGTCGCTGCCGTGCCGGCCGCGGCGGGCTGCCGCTTTGCCGCCGTCTTGCGTGCCGGGGCGGCGCGCCCCGCTTGCTTCTTTGCAGCCATGGCGTACTCCAGTGGAGACAGGCTTTCAGCGCGAGGGCGGCAGTTTCAGGCAAGACAATATGACGACAGCAAAGATTGCGCCCGTAGCTGCGATATATAGGCGCGCCTACTCTGCTTCGCTAGTATCCGAAAGTACTAATCCGTGAATTTGCAATGGTGCGTTTTCACTATGTACGGCCTAATCCCACTGCGCCGCCAGGCCCTCGGGACTGACTTCGCGCCCATTGCGCTCCAGCGCCGCGATCCGCGCCATGTCCTCGTCCGTCAGCCGCAGGTCCTGGGCGAGCAGGTTGCTGGCCAGGTTCTCGCGCTTGGTCGACGATGGAATGACGGCATAGCCCAGTTGCAGCGCCCAGGCCAGCGCGACCTGCGCGGGTGTCGCGTCATGCCGCTGGGCGATCAGGCCGATGACCGGATCCTTCAGCACCTTGCCATAGGCCAGCGTCATGTACGACGTGACCGGAATGTCCTGTTCCTGCAGGAAGGCGGCGAGCTTGCGGTTCTGCAGGTAGGGGCTGAGTTCGATCTGGTTGGTGGCGATCTGCTCGCGGCCCACCGCGGCGATGGCGGCACGGGTTTCGGCGATGGGGAAGTTGGAGATGCCGATCTGGCGGGTCAGGCCTTGCGTCTTGGCCTCGGCCAGCGCGGTCATGAATTCGTCGATGGCGACGCCGTTGCCGGGCGCGGGCCAATGGATCAGGGTCAGGTCCGCGTAGTCGCTGCGCAGCTTGGCCAGGCTGTCCTTCAGGCTGGGGATGAGCTTGTCGCGGGCGTAGTTGGGAACCCAGATCTTGGTCGTGACGAACAGCGCTTCGCGCGGCACGCCGGATTCGGCGATGGCCTGGCCGACTTCGGCTTCGTTTTCGTAGATTTGCGCGGTGTCGATGGCGCGGTAGCCAAGATCCAGCGCGTTGCGCACGGAATCGATGACGGCCTGGCCCTGCAGGCGGAAGGTGCCGACGCCGAAGGCGGGAATGCTCATGGGTAACTCCTGATGGGTTCGCGGATCCGGGCGCAGATGCCCGGGAATGCCTGCAGTGTGCCTGGCGGATACTTGCGGAAAAAGTCCGGTATTCACGAAAGACTTTTGATATAAATGCAAGAATGAAGACGACCCTCGATGAAATGCAGGTCTTTATCGCCATTGTGGACAGCGGTTCCATCACCGCTGCCGCAGACGTGCTTGGACAGACCGTTTCCGCCGCCAGCCGGACCATGAGCCGGCTGGAAGAGAAGCTGCAGACCACGCTGATGCGCCGCACCACGCGGCGGCTGGAGCTGACCGAGGAAGGCCGGGCCTACCTGGAGCAGGCGCGCAAGATCGTGGCCGCGGTGGAGGAAAGCGAGGAGCTGATGAGCCTGCGCCGCAACCAGCCGGCCGGTCGCTTGCGGGTGGATGCGGCCTCGCCCTTCATGCTGCACGTGATCGCGCCGCTGGTGCCGGGCTATCGCAAGCGCTATCCGCAGGTGGAACTGGAGCTCAACAGCAACGAGGGCAACATCGACCTGCTGGAGCGCCGCACCGACCTGGCCATCCGCATCGGACGCCTGAAGGATTCATCGTTGCATGCGGTGCCGCTGGGCCACAGCCGCGTGCGCGTGCTGGCCAGTCCCGGTTATCTGGGCGTGCATGGCACGCCCAGGCGCGTGGCCGATCTGGCTTCGCACATTTTGCTGGGCTTCAGCCAGCTGGAAGCGCTGAACGAATGGCCCTTGCTGGAGGCCGACGGCCAGGCCCTGCACATCAAGCCGCACGTGCGCGCGTTCAGCGGCGAAACCTTGCGGCAACTGGCCCTGAACGACGGCGGCGTCGTCTGCCTGTCCGATTTCATGACGCGTGGCGACCGCGCCAGCGGCGCCTTGCAGCAGCTGCTGGTGAAGCAGACGCAGGACGTGCGCCAGCCGATCAACGCGGTGTACTACCGCAACACCGCGATCTCTTCGCGCATCAAATCCTTCATCGACTACATGGTCCAGGCGCTGGGCCCGCGCGGCTTCGAATAGCGGCGCGGGCGCTGCGGGCTCAGGCGCGTTCGCCGCTGACCGATTCGTACACCAGCGTCGCCAGCGTCAGGTCCTCCAGCGCGCTGCCCACGGCCTTGAACACGGTGATTTCCTGATCGTCGCGGCGGCCCGGCAGTTCACCGGCGGCCAGTTGGTGCAGGTCGCCGCGGATATCCTCGCGCTTGAGCGCGCCGGCTTCGAAGGCGGCCAGCAGGTCGCCGGACTTGGTGGGCGCCTCGCTGGTGTCCACGTAGACCGAGGTGCCGTCGAAGCAGGCCGCGTCGGTTTCGCGCATTTCGGGCTTGAAGCTGCCGATCAGGTCCAGGTGCACGCCGGGGCGCAGCCAGGCGCCGTGAATCAGCGGCACGGTGGACAGGGTGGCGCAGCTGATGATGTCGGCCTGGCGCGCGGCGCTTTCCAGGTCGGCGGCGGCTGCCGCATCGAAGCCCTGCGCGCGCAACTCGCGGGCCAGTTTCTCGGCGCCGGCCGCACGCACGTTCCACACCAGCACGCGCTGGATCGGGCGCACCGTGCGCATGGCCTGCGCCACCAGGCCGGCGATGCGGCCGGAGCCCACGATGAGCAGCGTGCTGGCGTCGGCGCGCGCCAGATAGTCCGCGCCCAGCGCGGCCGCGCCCGCCGTGCGGTACACGGTGACGATGTCGCCGTCCACCTGGGCTATCGGGACGCCGGTGGTGGCGCTGTACAGGTTGTAGGTGGCGTGCAGGCCGGGCAGGCCCTGGTGGGTGTTCTCGGGGAAGATGTTGATGATCTTCACGCCGAAATAGCCGCGGTCGCTCCAGGCGGGCATGATCAGCGAGGTGCCGTGCGCATTGCCCGACTGGATGGCGTGGACATGCCGCGGCGGCACGGTGGCGCTGCCGCGGAAGGCCTCCCGCAGGGCGGGAATGACGGCGTCGAAGGACAGGGCGTCGCGGGTTTGTTCGGTGTCGATGAAGCGCATGATTAGGTGCCTGCGGCGGGGCGGTCTGTCGTAGGGAGCAGGGGCAGTCTAGCAGCGCCGCGTCGGTGGCGCGCCGCAAGGGCGGCGGCGGGCCTCGCCGCTGGCTATCAATCTTTGCGCAGGCGTCATAACACCCCGTTATCGCATGCCTGCGCCCCTTGCTTTTTCTGTTCCATAAATTCCTTTTGAATCAATGATTTGATTGGAACTTACCGAGCCGCCGCAAAATCCCTGCATAGTGGATTTCCCTGGGTCCACGGGGGCAAATCCCGCTGGCATGCTTCGACCACCGTTAGCGCCTGGGCGCGCAAAGAGAGGTCGTTTCATGTCGAGTTCAGTTCATCCCGCCACAGGACGGCCCGTGCTGGCCCGGGCTGTCCGCGGGCAAATTTCCGCCGCCGGAGCGCGCGTCGCATGATCCGGCAACTGCTCAACCGCCTCACCATCTCTCTGCCCGTCCTGCTGGGCGTGGTGGTGGTGTGCTTCGTCCTCCTGCAAGTGGCGCCGGCCGATCCCGCCGCCGTCATCGCCGGGCCTACGGCAACCACGGAAGAGCTGGCGCAGGTACGCCAGGAACTGGGCCTGGACAAGCCGATGGCCTACCAATTGTCCATGTACATGTGGCGCCTGCTGCATCTGGACCTGGGGCGGTCGATGATTTCCAACGTGCCGGTGATCGACGAGATCGGCGCCACGATAGGCGCGACGGCGGAGCTGATGCTGGCCAGCGTGGTCTGGTCGGTCCCGCTGGCCATCCTGCTGGGCACGCTGGCCGCCTACCGGCGCGGCAAGCTCATCGACCGGTTCGTGATGACGCTGTCGGTCGTCGGCGTGTCGCTGCCGGTGTTCTGGGTCGGATTGCTGCTGGTGCAGCACGTGGGGGGCGCGGGCCTGTTGCCCTATATCGGCCGCAATGGCCCCTTGTGGACGCTGGCCGGGCTGCAGTCCATCGCCCTGCCCGCCTTGACCCTGGGTTCGGTGCTGATCGGACCGGTGGCGCGCATCACTCGCACCGCCGTGATCGAAACGCTCAGCGGCGACTACGTGCGCACGGCCCGGGCCAAAGGCGCCGGCGAGCGCCGCGTGGTGCTGCGCCACGCGCTGCGCAACGCGCTCCTGCCCATCGTCACGCTGGTGGGCCTGCAAGTCGGCAACCTGCTGGGCGGCGCTGTCGTGACCGAACAGATCTATTCCTGGCCGGGCGTCGGCCGCATGGCCGTGGGCGCGATCTTTGCCGGCGATTTCCCGTTGGCCCAGGGCGCGATCCTGGTGACGGCGCTGGGCTTCATCGTCATCAACCTGATCGTGGATCTGCTCTACGGCTACCTGGATCCGCGAGGACAAAAATCATGAGCGCAGGCGCGACTTCTTCGTTGGGCGGCGTGCCGCCTCAGGCCATGGCCGCGCCGCTGGCGCGCCTCGCATCGCGCTTGCGACGCGACCCCATCCTGCTGCTGTCGCTGCTGGCGGTGATCGCGATTGTGCTGACGGCGGTGTTCGCGCCCTGGCTGGCGCCGCACGACCCCTATTCCACCAACATGTCCATCGCCCGCAAGGCGCCGGGCTGGACCTCGCCCGAGGGCGTGGCCTATCTGCTGGGCACCGACGTGCAGGGCCGGGACATCCTGTCGCGCATCATCTACGGCATACGCGCCACGTTGATGCTGAGCGTACTGGCGGTCATCGGCGGGTCGGGAATCGGCGCGGCGCTCGGCATCCTGGCGGCCTATTACCGTCCGCTGGAAGGCGTGATCATGCGCGTGGTGGACGTGCTGCTGTCGTTTCCCGCGATCCTGTTCGGGCTCAGCCTGTCGGCGCTGATGGGGCCTGGAACGCTGAGCATGGTGCTTGCCCTGGGCATATCCGCCATCCCTGGCATGGCGCGAATCGCCCGCGGTTCGGCCATGGTGGTGATGAAACAGGAATACATGGAAGCCGGCCACGCGATGGGCTTCGGCAACTTCTACCTGATCACGCGCTATCTGCTGCCGAATTGTTCGTCGATGCTGATGATCTACGCCACCTTGCAGCTAGGCCACACCATCCTGCTGGGATCGGTGCTGTCGTTCCTGGGCCTGGGGCCGCAGCCGCCTTTCGCCGAACTGGGCAGCATGGCCGCCGACGGACGCAAGTTCCTGCAGGTGTTCCCGCATATCTCCACCATTCCGACGATGACGATCTTCTTCATCGTGCTGGCCTTCAACCTGCTGGGCGACAGCCTGCGCGATGCGCTCGATCCCAAGCTGCGGTTCTGAACCGCGGCGCGCTTGACCACACATCAGACCAACTTCGGGGAAACCACAACCATGACGATCACCAAGGGCCTGGCCCTCGCGCCGCTGGCGTTGACCTTTCTGTTGTCCGTGCAGACGCCCGCGCTGGCGCAGTCCGACAAGACTGTCCTGATCCTGCGCGAGCTGGATACCGACAAATACGACCCGCACCGCACCACCGCGCGCGGCGCTGCCGAGGTGCTGTTCATGGCTGCCGACACGATGGTGGGCCTGGACTACGACATGAAGACGCCGGTGCCGGCGTTGGCCAAGAGCTGGACCGTATCGTCCGACGGCCTGACCTACACCTTCAGCCTGCGCGACAACGTGACGTTCTGCAGCGGCAAGAAGATGACGGCCAAGGACGTGGTGGCGAGCTACGAGCGCTGGCTGAATCCGGAAACCAAGGGATTGGAGCGCTGGCGCGCGGGTCCGGTGGACAGCATCACGGCGCCCGACGACTACACCGTGGTCTACAAGCTGAAGAAGCCCTACAACGAGCTGCTGCAGCAGATGGCGCACTACATGCATTCCGTCATCAATATCGATCAGGTCAAGGCCCTGGGCCAGGACTATGGCGTGAAGGCCTTCGACGGCACCGGCCCCTATTGCTTCCAGAGCTGGACGCCGCGCAACGAGGTCGTGCTGACCAGGCATGCCGGATACGACTGGGGGCCAACGATCTACAAGGATCCCACGCCCAAGGTCGACCGGATCGTCTGGAAGATTGTGCCGGAGGAAAGCACCCGCCTGACGGCGCTGCAAAGCGGCCAGGCGGACCTGTCGCGCTACCTGCCGCAGTGGTCGATCAAGGACCTCAAGGCCGACAAGCGTCTCTTCGTGAGCAAGGCTGACCCGTTCTACTGGACCTTCTTCCTGGGTTTCAAGATCGACAAGCCCATGCTGGCGGACGTGAACGTGCGCCGCGCGATCAACCTGTCCGTCAACCGCCAGGCCTTGACCGAGGCCATCACCTTCGGCGAGGCGGCGCCCGCCACCAGCATGCTGGCCACCAAGACACCGGCGGGCAAGAACGAGGCCTACCGCTATGACCCGGCCGCCGCCAAAAAGCTGCTGGACGAGGCCGGCTGGAAAATGCAGTCCGACGGCTACCGCTACAAGGACGGCCAGAAGCTCTCGCTGCTGCATTACGGGATCACGGGCTACTGGAAGGACATCATGGAAGCCGTGCAGGGCGACATGAAGAAAGTCGGCGTGGACCTGCGCGTGCAGCTGTTCGACTCGACCTCGGCCTGGGGCAAGCTGGCCACGCAGGAGTTCGACGAGTTCAGCATGAGCTTTGGCTACATGAGCACGGGCGAGGCCCTCAACAGCTATTTCCTGTCGGCCAGCATCCCGACGCCGAACCGCATGAACTGGAAGGATGCCGATACCGACAAGTGGCTGGAGGAAGGCGGCCAGGCGCTGGACCCGAAGGAGGGCGACGCGATCCTGTCCAAGGCGTTGACCAAGATTTCGGACGGGGTCGCCTGGATTCCGCTGTACCACGACTCGCTCTACCTGGTGGGCGGACCGCGCATGAAGCCGATGCAGGCGCACGGCATCTTCGGCGCGGCGGCCTACAAGGGCCTGGACATCGCCTTCAAGTAAGCGCGATGGCGGCGCGGCCGGTCCGCGCCGCCGTTTCATCATTCATCACGTCGCTGAGAGCCTTCCGTGAGCGCAAGCAATCAATCCCGTATCACTCATTTCAAGAACCTGTCCACGCTGGTGGCGTGGGACGCCGAACTGGGCTCGCACGTCTATATCGAAAACGCCGATCTGGTGATGCGCGGCAACACCATCATCCACGCAGGCTCCGGCTACGCGGGTCCGGCCGATGAGGTGGTGTCCGGCAGCGGCCTGATGGCGATGCCGGGGCTGGTCAACGTCCACACCCATCCCTCCTCCGAGCCTGGAAACCGCGGCCTGCTGGAAGAACTGGGCAGCGATAAGCTGGGCCAAAGCTCGCTGTACGAATACATGCCTGTGTTCCGCATGGGCATAGAGACTGCGCCATATGCCAATCAGGTGGCGGTGTCGGAGATGTTGCTGAGCGGAGTGACAACCTTCGTCGACATGTCCCTGCCGCGTCCGGGCTGGGCCGACGTGGTGGCGGCCACCGGCATCCGCGGCGTACTGGGACCCATGTTCCGGTCCGCCGCATGGCGCACCACGGACGGCCATTCGGTCGAATACACCTGGGACGAGGACGGGGCGGAAAAATCGTTCGAGGCGGCGCTGGCCGTGGCGGACAGCGCCATCAATCATCCCAGCGGACGCCTGAGCGCCATGCTGTGCCCCTCGCAAGTCGATACCTGCTCGCCCGGCCTGCTGAAGCAGGCGCAGCAAGCCGCCCGCCGCCTGGGCGTGCCGATGCAGATACACGCCGCGCAGAGCGTGGTGGAATTTTCAGAGATGACGCGCCGGCATGGCCGCACGCCCATCGAATGGCTGGACGACCAGGGCCTGCTGAACAGCGACCTGATCATCGGACATGGCATTTTCCTGAACGATCACCGCACGCTCTATTGGCCCCATGCCGACGACTTCGGCCTGTTGCAGCGTTCCGGCGCCCACGTGGCGCATTGTCCGACCGTGTTCGTGCGACGCGGCATTGCGCTGAGTTTCCTGGGCCGCTACCTGCGCGCCGGCATCAACGTGGGCATCGGCACCGATACCTTCCCGCACAACATGCTGGATGAAATGCGGCTGGCCTGCTATGTGGCGCGGCTGCAGGCGGGAAACTTCCGCGCAGCGTCCACGCAAGAAGTCTTCAATGCCGCCACGGTCAATGGCGCCAGGATGCTGGGGCGCGACGATATCGGCCGGCTGGCCGTGGGCGCCAAGGCAGACTTTTCCCTGGTCGACCTGTCGCATCCATACATGCGCCCGTGCCGCGAGCCGCTGCGCAGCCTGATCTACTCGGCCGGGGACCGGGCCATACGCGATGTCTATGTCGACGGCGAACAGCTGGTGCGCAATGGCGAGCTCTTGACCATCGATATCGAAAACGCGATGCAGCAGGTGGAGCGCGCCCAGGCGCAGACGATCGCGACCGTGGCGCAGCGTGACTATGCCGGCCGCAGCATCGACGATATGTCGCCGCGCGTTTTCCCCAGCCGCGCTTAACGGAGAGCCTGGATGAGCGAGACACTACTGGCGGTCGAAGGCCTGAGCGTGGAGTTCGGTCCTCGCGGCCAGCCCTACCGCGCCGTGAAATCGCTGGACTTCACCATAGGCCGAGGCGAGACCGTGGCCCTGGTGGGAGAGTCCGGTTCCGGAAAATCGGTCACGGCGCTGTCCATCCTGCGCCTCATCGAGCGCGCCGGCGGCCGCATCGCGGCGGGGGCGGCCCGCTTCGTGCCACGCGACGGACGCGAAGTCGACCTGTTCAAACTGGAAGAGTCGGCCTTGCGGCGGGTACGCGGCAATGAGATATCGATGGTGTTCCAGGAGCCCATGACGTCATTGAACCCGGTGATGACGGTGGGCGATCAACTGGCCGAGGTGTATCTGCTGCATCAGGACATCTCGCGCGCGCAGGCCTGGAAGCAGGCCGAAGCCATGCTGGCCGCGGTCAAGATGTCCGAACCCGAGCGCCGCATGACTCAGTATCCGGGCGACCTGTCCGGCGGCATGCGCCAGCGCGTGATGATCGCCATGGCGCTGGCCTGCCGGCCGCAGCTGCTGATCGCGGACGAGCCGACGACTGCGCTGGACGTGACGGTGCAGGCCGAGATCATCGACCTGATCCGCGACCTGCAGCGCGAGGTGGGCATGGCGGTGCTATTCATCACCCACGACATGGGCGTGGTGGCGGAGATCGCCGACCGCGTGGTGGTCATGCGGCACGGCGACAAGATCGAGGAAAACGAGACCGCCGCGCTGTTCGGCGCGCCGGGCCAGCCCTACACCCGTGACCTGTTGGCGTCCGTGCCCAAGCTGGGCGACGGCTCGCCCGGCGAAGCCGCGCTGCAGGGACGCCCGGTTGTGCTGGAGGTCGCGGGCCTGGCGAAGCGTTTCCCGGTGAAGGCGGGGGCGTTTGGCAAGGTGGTGGCGAACGTGCACGCGGTGGAAGGCGTGTCGTTTGCGCTGCGGGCCGGCGAGACGCTGGCACTGGTGGGCGAATCCGGCTCCGGAAAATCGACCACCGGCCGCCTGCTGATGAAGCTGGTACAGCCCAGCGAAGGGGCGATCCGGCTGGCCGGCCAGGACGTGACTCACATGAAACCGGACCAGATGCGCGAGATGCGGCGGCATATCCAGATGATCTTCCAGGATCCATATGCCTCCCTGAACCCGCGTCTGCATGCCTGGGACCTGGTCAGCGAACCCCTCAAGGTGCACGGCGGGCTCAGCCGCGAGCAGCGCCGCGAGCGTGCCGCTCAGCTGCTGGAACGGGTCAACCTGCCGCGGGAATTCCTCGACCGCTACGCGCACCAGTTCTCGGGCGGCCAGCGCCAGCGCCTGTGCATTGCGCGCGCCTTGAGCGTGAGCCCGAAGGTCATCGTGGCCGATGAGCCGGTGTCGGCGCTGGACGTGTCGGTGCAGGCGCGCGTGATCGAGTTGATGAAGGAACTGCAGGCGGAGATGGACCTGTCCTACCTGTTCATCTCGCACGATATGGCGGTGGTGGAGAAAGTCAGCCACCGCGTGGCGGTGATGTATCTGGGACAGATCGTGGAGATCGGTCCGACGCAGGAAGTGCTGCATCGTCCCCGGCACCCGTACACGCAACGGTTGCTGTCGGCGGTGCCGATTCCCGATCCCGCCCGCCGCCACCTGCGCGCGGCAAGCACCGCGCGCGATATTCCCAGCCCGATCCGCAAGGTCGGCGACAACCCGCAGGTCTGCGAACTGGTGCAGGTGGCCGCGGGGCACTACGTCCAGATGGCGGCCTAGGAAACTCAGGCGCGGCTGAAAAGCCGCCCTGCCGCCATGGCGACGGCGGCCTGCGTGGGTTCCACCACGGGCAGGCCGCAAGCCTCTTCCAATCTGTCGCGCAGGTCGGCCATGCCGGCGCATCCCATGATCAGCACGTCGGCGCCGTGGTCGTCGCGCAGCGTCCGGCCCACCGCCGTCATGCGCTCGAAGGCGCTTTCCGGATCCGCCAGGTCGCTGACTTTCATGTCCAGCGCCAGTTCGCCGCAGATGCGGTCGGCGACGCCCATGGCGCGGAAGTAGCGCAGGTGCCGCGCAACGGCGGCGCTGGCGATGGCGATCACGCCGATGCGCGTAGCCATGCTCATGGCCGTCAGCACGGAACACTCGCCGATGCCCAGCACGGGGACCGGGACCAGGTCCCGCAATCCGTGCAGGCCGGGATCGCTGAAGCAGGCCACGATGAAGGCGTCGGTGGCGGCGGCCTCCTGCCGGAACAGTTGCGCCATCGGCGCGATGCTGGCGTCGGCCTCTGCCTGGGTCTGGATGCCGGCGGGGCCGCCGGTCGATGTCAGGAAGCGGAAATCCAGCGGCAGGCCCTGGAACGGCGCCGTCGCGCGTGCGATGGCTTCCGTGACCTTGACCAGGCAGTTCGGGTTTACGAGGGTGATGCGGGCGTTGGACACGATTGAGTAGAATCCCTGCGAAAGAGGCGGTAAGGCGCGGTGCGCGCGTGGTTCAGGTCTGGAGGAAATAAAGCAGCATGTCGGAGTTACCTGGAAAGGTCCGGTCCGGGCCGTTGAACCTGCGGCAGATCGAGGTATTCCACGCCATCATGATCACGGGTTCGCTCAGCGCGGCGGGCCGGCTGCTGCACGTGACGCAGCCCGCCATCAGCCGGGTGCTGGCATCGATAGAGCTGCGTCTGGGCTACGCCTTGTTCGAGCGGTTCAAGGGGCGCCTGCATCCCACCAAGGAGGCGCGCAAGCTCTTCCAGGAGGTTGAATCGATTCAGGCCGGGGTCAGCCGCCTGAACGACATGGCCGCCGGCATGGCGGGCCATGGCGCGGGACTGGTCAGCGTGGTGTCCAGCCCCAGCTTCGGCGAATGGCTGATCCCTGCCGCTACCGCGAAATTCTGCGCGCGCAATCCGGGCGTGCGCATCCGCTACCGGCCGCTGGGCATGGACGCGCTGCTGCCCCAGGTGCTGCTGGGACATGCGGATATCGCCATTTCCACGTTCAAGCCCGGGCATCCCAACCTGATTACCAGTGAACTGGCGCAGGGCGAGATCGTCTGCGTGCTGCCGGCAGGCCACCGGCTGGCACGCGAAAGCGTCATCGAGCCGGCGATGCTGGCGGGCGAAATGCTGGTGGGCTATGGCCGCGACACGCCGTTGGGCGAGACCTTGCACGACTATCTGGATCCGCTGGGCCAGGGATTCACGCCGGCCATCGAGGTGCGTTCTTCGCAGACCGCGTGCTCCTTCGTGCGCCAGGGCGTCGGCATCGCCCTGGTGGATTCGTATGGACTGACGGACGCGCTGATGCAGGGCATCGTGGTGCGCCGGATCGAACCCGCGATCGCGCTCTCGGTGCACATTTCCCATTCCCGGATCGAACCTCCGCCGTCCATCGCCAAGGCGTTTCTGGCCCAGTTTTCCCAGATCGTCAAAAAAGAACTGCCTGCGATGACGCAGGCCATCGTCAACCGGGCTTAGACCACTTCCGGCACCGGCAGCGGATCGCCGGCGCCCGTGCGTTCGATGATCAGCCGGTAGTGATGCGGGCTGCGATGCTTGGCGAAGTTGAAGACGTGGTCGCGGAAGGTCTGGCCCATCGCCAGATCGATGTTTGCCGTGATCACTTCATCTTCTTCGCCGCTGGAACGCGCGACGATTTCGCCGGACGGCGCCACGATCATGGAGCTGCCTATCATGTGATGGCCGTCTTCATGGCCGCACTTGCCGGCGGCGCCGACCCAGACCGCGTTCTGGTAGGCGCTGGCCTGCAGCACGATCTCATGCGTGGTGGTGCGCAGGTGCGCGGGTTCGTTCCAGTGGATGTTCAGCGATGGCGTGTTGTAGCCCAGTACGATCAGCTCGGCGCTTTGCAGCGACATGACGCGATAGGTTTCGGGCCAGCGGCGGTCGTTGCACAGGCACATGCCGATCTTGACGTCGTTGGTTTCCCAGACGCCGAAGCCCAGGTCGCCGACTTCAAAGAACTTCTTTTCCAGGTGTTGGAACGGCGCGCCGATCTTGTGGTCGGAGTGGCCCGGCAGGTGGATCTTGCGGTACTTGCCGATGATCCGGGCGCTGCGGTCCACCAGGATGGCGGTGTTGAACTGGCGGCCTTCGGGCGTCAGCTCGGCGTAGCCGAGATAAAAGCCAATGCCGAGCTCGCGCGCGGTGTCGAACAGCGGCTGCACGTCGGCGTTGGGCATGCTCTTCTCGAAGTACCGCTCGACGGCCTCGGCGTCGTCCATCCAGTAGCGCGGGAAGAACGTGGTCAGCGCCAGTTCGGGGAAGACGACGAACTCCGCCTTGCGGGCGGCGGCTTCGCGCATCATTTCGACCAGACGGCGGACTACCGCCGCGCGGGAATCGGCAAGGTTGACTGCGCCCATCTGGGCGACCGCCAGGCCCATCTTGCGGGCGGGAGTTGCGTTACTCACGATGTAGATCTCCAGGTATTGCTTGTCGTTGTGGATTGCGTGCCATGCGCCGTGGTCTACGGCTCGATCACGGTCGGAAAAATCTTGCGCAGCAGGGCCGCGCGCGGACTGACCTCGCGCGTTTTCTGCAGCGGGGCCGGCAGGCCGCGGGCGATGAACTGGCCGCGGCCGCGCTCGGCATTCAGCTGGCCTTCGTCGATGATGACGGCGCCGCGGCTGATTACCGTGACGGGCCATCCGGTGACCTGGCGGCCTTCGTACGGCGTGTAGCCCACGGCGTCGTGCAGGCCGGCGGCGCTCACCGTCACGGTCTTCTCGGGGTCCCAGATCGCGATGTCGGCGTCGGCGCCGACCGACAGCGTGCCTTTGCGCGGATACAGGCCGTACATGCGGGCATGGTTGGTCGAGGTGAGCGCCACGAACTGCTGCAGGCTGAGCCGGCCGCTGCGCACGCCTTCCGAAAACAGCAGTGGCATGCGCACTTCCAGCCCCGGCAGGCCGTTGGCGATCTGCTTGAACGTGGTGGCGTCGCCGGCGGGCAGCTTGCCGGATTCGTCATAGCGGTACGGCGCATGGTCGGAAGACAACAGCGCCAGCGTGCCGCTGTCCAGGCTCTGCCACAGCGCTTGCTGCGATACCGGGTCGCGCGGTGGCGGGCTGCAGCAGAACTTGGCGCCTTCGACGCCGGGGATGTCGATGTCTTCGGCGGTCAGCAGCAGGTAATGGGGGCAGGTTTCGCCATACACGGGCGCGCCCAGCGTTTGCGCCGCATGGATCGCCTGCGCGCCGCCCTGGGTCGACACGTGCACGATCAAGACCGGCACTTCCAGTACTGCAGCCAGCTTGATGGCGCGTTGTGTCGCTTCGGTTTCCGCGATGGGGTCATGACTGACGGCGTGGTACTTGGGCGCCGTGTGTCCGGCCGCGAGCAGGTGGCGCGTGATCCAGCTGATGACGTCGTTGTTTTCGGCGTGGACCATCGGCAGCGCGCCTTCGCGCGCCGCGATGGCGAACACGTCCAGCAGCTGTTTGTCATCCAGCTTGAGCTTGTCGTAGGTCATGAAGACCTTGAACGACGTGATGCCCGCGCGGATCAGCTCGGGCAGGTCGCGGTTCAGCGTTTCGGGTGTGGGGTCGGAGATGATCAGGTGGTAGCTGTAATCGATCACCGATTTTTCGGCGGCCGAGGCGGCATAGGCATCCGCCACCTGGCGCAACGATTGGCCGCGATGCTGCGCGGCGAACGGCACGATGGTGGTGTTGCCGCCATGGGCCGCGGAGATGGAGGCGCTGTGCCAATCGTCGGCGCACAGCACGCCCATGCTGGAAAGCTGTTCTACGTGGCAGTGGCTGTCGATGCCGCCAGGCATGACCAGCCTGCCGCTTGCGTCGATGGCGCGGCGGCCTGCTGGCAACGATGTCGATATCGCGGCGATGACGCCGTCCACGATGCCGATATCGCCGATGAAGTCGGCGTCGGCCGTCACGATGCGGCCGTTGTGCAGGGTCAGATCGAAGTCTGTCATGGGAATCCGAGCGCGGGGAAGGGCATGCCGCGGCGCGCGCGGCGGCGTGCCCGGCGGAAGACGCAAGCATGCATGCGTACCGGGAAATCGGAAACCACGCGGCAGGCCCGCGCGCCGCCGCGAGCGGCTCACCGGGATTTACGCTAAGGCCATGATTCGGCGGGCTATTTGACGGACAGGGAGAGGTTGCCCGCGCACGATGCATAACGCTGGATCATGGAGGCTATGCAAAGTTTTATATCGGGTTTCCCCGGGGCAATCCGCGCTCAGAGTGCCTTGAAGGTCTTGAGATGGATGCTGGTTTCCGTGGCGGAGATGCCCTTGAGCGTGCGCAGGCGGTCCAGCACTTCGGACAGCTGGTCGATGGTGGGCACGCGCAGCTCGGCCAGCAGGTCCCAGCGGCCGTTGGTGTCGTGCAGGCCCGCCACGCTGGGTTCGCCCATCAGCAGGCTCACGATCTTGCGGGTTTCATGGCCTTCGACGGCGATGCTCATCCAGGCGACGATGTCCTCGGTTTCCACCTCGGGCCGCAGGCGCACGGTATAGCCGCGGATGACGCCGCGCTCTTCCAGTTTGCGGATGCGGTTGTCGATGGTGCCGCGCGAGACATCGAGTTTTTTCGCCAAGGTGGCGACGGACATGCGGGCGTCGGCGCGCAGCAGGCCCAGCAGGTTCTGATCTAGCGTGTCCATTGTTAATAGTGCTATTTGGCGCTGGCAGAATGGCAGAATCTTAGCGTTTTGTGTGGATTATTGTCACTATTAATTGGTTTGCCCATCCCCCAGAATTTCTGTTCCATAACTCGGGGAGAACAAATTGACGACGCTGCTTTCAACTTCCGACGTGGCCAAGATCGTGGCCCTGCAAGGCCCGCAACAGGTCTTTTCCGGTCTGCTGGACTATCTGCTGTCGGACTTTCTTCGATGGCAGGAATTCGACAAGAGCGCGCGGGTGGCCAGCCATTCCGCGACCGGCGTGATCGAACTGATGCCCACCGCCGACAGCGAGTTCTACACCTTCAAGTACGTCAACGGCCATCCAGGCAATCCGCTGGACGGGCTGTCCACCGTGATGGCCTTCGGCGCGCTGGCGCGAGTCAGCACCGGGGAGCCGCTGCTGATCAGCGAGCTGACCTTGACCACCGCATTGCGCACGGCCGTGACCTCCGCCCTGGCGGCGCGCGCGTTGGCCCGGCCGGACTCGCGCAAGATGGCGCTGATCGGCAACGGCGCGCAAAGCGAGTTCCAGGCGCTGGCCTTCCATTACATCCTCGGCGTCGACACGCTGCACGTCTATGACGTGGACGCAGGCGCCACACGCAAGCTTGAAAGCAATCTGGCTTCAGTGCCCGGCTTGCGCGTGGTGCGCTTCGATAGTGCGGCAGAGGCGGTCAAGGGCACGGACATCGTCACCACGGTGACGGCGGACAAGGCCTATGCCACCATCCTGACCGGGGACATGGTCGAGCCGGGCATGCACATCAACGCCGTCGGCGGCGACTGCCCGGGCAAGACGGAACTGCACGAGGACGTGCTGCGCGCGGGACCGGTGTTCGTGGAATACGAGCCGCAGACGCGCATCGAAGGCGATCTGCAGCAGATGCCCGCGGACTTCGCGGTGACGGAACTGTGGCGGGTGTTGACCGGCCAGAGCGCCGGCCGCAGGAGCGCAGCGGACGTGACCATCTTCGATTCGGTGGGCTTTGCGCTGGAGGATTTTTCGGCGCTGCGCTGGCTGCGCGACGCCGCCGCTCGACACGGCATCGGCGCCCGCATCGAGGTGGCGCCGCAATTGCCGGATCCGAAGAACCTGTTCGAGGCGGTGCGCGCGGCGCAGCCCGCGCTCGCCCGGGCATAGCGCCGGCGGACGGCCGCGTCTTCGTGGCGCGGCCGTGTTTGCCGACGCTGGCGCGGCGGGCCGCGCCAGCGCTGATGCGATGGCGGCCGCGGCGCGCTCAGGCGCGCCGCGGGGTTTCAACCGGCGGCGTGCCGTCGTGGAACAGCGACTTCAGCTGCGAGCGCAGCTCGGGACTGTCGGCATGCTTGTGGACCGTGGTGGCGTGCTGCACGGCCGCTTCCAGCAGTTCCTTTTCGGAATCCGCGGCCAAGGCCACCGAACAATTCATTTCGCTGGGGTACTCGCGGCAATCGATGTATTTGCGAGTCATGAGAGTCTCCCTGTGCGCAGGCTGCGTGGGCCTGCGCAAGAACATCCGGCGCGCGGCGCGGGAAGTCCGGGCCGCTGGCGCGTCGCAGCGGCGGGGGCGGTTCGAAAAGTATAGATCTGGCGCCGCGGGCGCGGCGCGGTTCGCAAGGAACGGTCCGCGCCGGTGCGCAAAGAGATCCGTCCGCACTGGTGCGCAAACACCGTCGCGGACGCGGGCCGTCAGAAGCTGACGCGCTGCTTCAAGGCCTGGGCGATCATCGCGATGTCGATGTCCTTGCCCGGATGCTTCAGGCAGAAGTCGTACAGCACGGCCACGTAGGCATTGCCCAGCAGCTTGGTGATGGCGCCGGCGGTGGTGGCGGCGATGGTGCCGCCCACCGCGCTGCCCGCGCCGGGGATGAATTTCAGCAGCCCCGAGACCACCGAGCGCCCGATCAGCGTGGCGGCGGACGCGCCCAGCGTGGAGGTGACCAGCGTGGTGATGGCGGCGGTATTCAGTTCCATCCCGAAGGTGATGCCGATCTTGGCGATCATGCCGACCTGGATCGGCACCAGCGCGACGGCGTCGGAGAACGGGATGGGCGCGGCGGCAGCCGAGGCGGCCAGGCCGGCGGCCACGTTGACCTCTATCTCAGCCCGCTTTTTTTTTACTTCCAGGGCTTTCTTGTTGCGGGTGGACAGGGCGTTGGCATAGGCCCGCTGCTGCGCTTCGGGGATGTGCAGCGCCGTGGCCTCGATCAGGTTGTCCAGGCCCATGGGCGGCAGTTCCGCGTCCAGCTCCTCGATCCATTCAGGCAGCGCGCGCACCGCCACCACCTGTTTGGCGCGCGGCAGCAGCTTGCGCGCTTCGTCGACGAAGGGGCTGTTCTTGCGCGCCTTGGTCAGCACCGCCACGACGGGGATGCCGGCATCGGACAGCATGTTGCACAGCTCGATTTCGGCGTCTTCGACGCGGTGGCTGCTGTCCTGGATGCAGAGCCAGGCCACATGCAGATGCCGGTCCTGGTCGTCGGAGGCGGAGCGTTCCTGGATCAGGTCCGCCAGCTGCTGGCGCGAGCGCTCGTAGTCGCCGACCTCCAGGCCGCGCGTGTCGATGATGGTGAGCGGATGGCCGGCCCGGGTGAATTCCTGGGTCGACTGGGTGACGGGCTTGCCCGCGCCGGTCTTGGCCAGGTCGCCGCGGAATACGGCGTTGAGCAGCGTGCTCTTGCCCACGCCGGTCTTGCCCGCGACCAGGATATTCACACGCCCCGCGCCGCGCGTCGCGGTGCTGATGGCGTCCGCGATGGCGTCCTGCAACTGGGGCGTGTCCATGCGGGGCGTGCTCATGAGGTGTGTGCGTAGAAAGGCATGGGGAAGATTCTAGCGAGAAACGCGCGCCGCCATCAGGCGCCGCCCGCCACGCCGTAAAGATGGGCCGATTCGGGGAAGGTCCGCGCACGGACTTCGCCGGCATAGCTTTGCGCCGCCTGCTGGATGCGGCCGGCCAGGTCGTCGTAGCGTTTCACGAAGCGCGCGGTGCGCTCGAACATGCCCAGCATGTCGTCCACCACCAGCACCTGGCCGTCGCAGCGCGCGGATGCGCCTATGCCTATGGTCGGGCAGGCGACGGCCTCGGTGATCGACGCCGCCAGCGGCTCGACCACGCCCTCGATCACCAGCGAGAAGGCGCCGGCGTCCGCCACGGCGGCGGCATCGGCGGCGATGCGGGCGTATTCGGCTTCGCCGCGGCCGCGCGCGCCGTAGCCGCCCAGGATGTTCACGGCTTGCGGCGTCAGGCCGACATGGCCCATGACCGGGATGCCGCGCGCCGACAGGTAGGCGACGGTGGGCGCCATGCTCTGGCCGCCCTCCAGCTTGACCGCGCCCGCGCCCGTTTCCTTCATGATGCGCGCCGCGGATCGGAAGGCTTGTTCGGGGCTTTCCTCATAACTGCCGAAAGGCATGTCGACGACGATCAGCGCCCGGCGCGAGCCGCGCACCACGGCGGCGCCGTGCGCAATCATCATGTCCAGCGTGACGGGCACGGTGGAAGGCAGTCCGTAGATCGTCTGCGCCAGGCTGTCGCCTACCAGCAGGGCATCGCAATGCGGGTCCAGCAGTTCGGCCATGCGCGCCGTGTAGGCCGTCAGCATCACCAGCGGTTCCTGGCGCTTGCGTGCGCGGAACGCCGGCACGCTCAGGCGGGGGGCGTGGGCGGCAGCCGCGTTCAGGGTGGCGGTCGTAGACATCGAAATCCTTCCTATCCAGGGTTGAGTGCTTGAATCGGGACATTGCGATACCCGCATCGTAGCGGAAGGCCGCGGGCGCGGCGCTGCAGCTAGCGCATGGCGTTGCCGAGCAGGCTAATCTTTGCGGCAAAACGTAATCGAAAATTTTCGGACATCGCGATGCCGTGCTCTGTGGAAAGCGTCCGCAACAAATTTAGGGACGTTTTGGAGTTTCCACAAAAGCGTTACATCTTCAAGGGTTCACTCGCTTTTTCGACAGGTCCGCCTGCGTAGAATTCGCCGCTCACAAGGTTATTTCGCGGCTTCCGCGCAACATTGCTCATGCCTAGTCCCGGGCTCATTCCACGCTTGCTGTGTTCGCGTCCGCTGACCAAGAGCCTGCGTTACTTCTACCGCCACACCCGGCCCGCCGCGTATCGGCACAACGAAACCTTGTGGCCCTTCGTGACGTTGCGGCGCGATGCGCAAGAGCGGCTGACAGGTTGCGAGCTGCGTGGCGTGCAAGGCCCCGCCATCACCCCGCTGGAACAACTGCCGCGCGACATCGGCGCCGACGCCCATCTGATACTGAGCGGCCCTTCGGTGGCTCGGATCGACTACGCGCGTTGCCGCCTGGATGTGGCGATGGGCGTCAACGGCTCGATCGCGCTGCGGCGTCAGCACCCTACCCTGCGTTTTGCCTATTACGCGATGCTCGATGCGGGTTTCGTCAACCGCAGGCGCGATCTGGTGGCGGAAGTGCTGGCGCAGGACCTGACGTTGTTCGTCACGCCCGAGGTCTACCGCTGGATAGGCTTCCTGTTCGACCGCAAGAACGTGCGCTGCCGCATTGCGCTGTTCGAAGAGGTGCATCAGCGCGCGCTGCAGCCGCGCGCGCGCCCCGAGGAGCTGGAAGCGCGCCTGGCCGGCGACCCCGGACTGGTGCTGTTCGATGCGCGCAATCCGGTACATGCGCACGGCTTCAGCCTGGACCCGCCGCGCGGCCTGTTCGGCGGCGGCACCGTCGCCTATACGGGCTTGCAGCTGCTGGCGTGGCTGGGCGCGAAAACCATCTACCTGCACGGCCTGGACCTGACGGCCGCGGCGGGACCCCGTTTCTATGAAAGCGCGGCAACGCAGCTGTCCACCGCGCTGGACCGGCAATTCTCCGGACACATCGAACCCGCATTCCGGCAAGCCAGCCGGCTGCTTGGCGCACGCGGCATCAAGGTCTACAACCTGTCGCTCGCCAGCCGGCTGGGGAACGACGTGTTCGAGAAGCGCGATTGGAGCTGCCTGCTGCCCGCGCAGCCGTTATCGAGTATGACCCCATGAAGATTCTGTACACCAATTTCCACCAAGGCGATGGCGGCGGCCACACTACCTACGTAATGTCGCTGGCGCGCATTCTGTGCGAAAAGTCCGAGGTGACGGTGGCGGCGCCCGCCAGCAGCCGCCTGCTGGCCGAGGCCGCTGCGCTGCCCGGCGTGCGCACGCTGGACCTGGAGTTCAAGGGCCGGCCGCTGCAGCAGCTGCGCGCGCTGCGCCGCCTGCGGGCTTTGCTGCGCGACGAAAAGTTCGACGTGGTCCACGCCAACGGCTCCGCCGATCATCGCCTGTGCATGCTGGCGACCATGGGCATGGGCGCGCGGCGTCCCTTCATGGTGTACACCCAGCATACCGACCGCAGCGCCAACAGCCTGGGCGCGCGGGTGCGCGCCAAGTGGGGCACCAACCGCGTCATCTGCGTGTGCACTCATACGTTTCGCCGCATGAAGCAGTCGGTCTTCCGCAACGAAGACCTGCGCGTGGTGCACAACGGCGTGGATACGGAAAAGTGCAGCCCGGCGTCGCGGCGCGAAGTGGCGCAGGCGCGCGGCAGTCTCCTGCCCGAGGGCATGCAAGGCCGCCTGGTCATTGGCAGCAATGCCGGCACCGCGGTCTACAAGAACTGGTTGGACATGGTGACTGCCGTGTCCATGCTGCCTGAAAGCAAGCGGCGCCAGGTGGTGGTGTTGATCGCCGGAAAACTGCCGGACGCCGAGCAGATGCGCCGCGTCAGCGAGCTGGGCATGTCGGACCAGGTGGTGTTCACCGGCCTGCTGGACGATGTCAGCCCTTTCCTTTCGGCGCTGGACGTGGGCTTTGTGCTGTCCTCGAAGCTGGAGACGATTTCCTTCGCCTGCCGCGAGATGATGGCCGCCGGCAAGCCGGTGATCGTCAGCGCGGTGGGCGGACTGCCCGAAAACGTCACCGATGGCCGCGACGGCTGGGTGGTGCCGCCGGCCTCGGTGGACAGCATCGTCGAAGCGTTGTCGAAGATCCTGGAAAACCGCGAGGCCTTGGGCGTGATGGGCGCCGAGGCCCGCAGCACGGCGTTGCGGGAATTTTCGCTGAGCACGTTCGTCGGCAAGACCGAACGCGTCTATCGCGAAAGCCAGGCGCAGCCGGCCTGAGGGCCGCGCCCGGCGTCCGCCGTTATTCGCTGTACGTCTTGGTGCTGTACAGGCTCACGGGCAGCAGGTTCAGCACCGGCAGGCCGCTGACGGGGTCCTTGGCCTGCTTGTCGATGTAGGCCTGCAACACGTCGGCGTCCAGCACGCCGATGTCCTGCCGGCGCGAGGCCGGCACGTTGGCCAGGGTCTTGTAGCCGTCGCCGCCGGTGGCGTTGAAGCTCAGCACGAACAGCTTGTAGCTGCGGCTTGGGTCCAGCGGCAGCCAGTTGCCGCTGGCCTGATCCCGGACTTCGATGTTGGACACGCGGCTGCCCTGGGCCTGGGCCGCATTCACGTCCCAGCGCAGGCCGCCGGCGTACGGATAGGGGCCGGTGGAGCCGCCCGCGCCGTAGACCGCCTGCATGCCGTCTTCCAGCATGCTCTTGACCTCGGCCCCGGTCACGTCCAGGCGCCAGAGCATATTGCCGAAAGGCACCACCTCGATCACATTGGCCGCCGTGACGTTGCCCAGTAGCGGCACGCGCACGCCGCCGCCGCTTTGCAGCGAGATGTCGGCGCCGCCGTAGCTGGCGTTGGCCACGTCCAGGTAGGCCTGGGCCACCAGCTGCTGGATGTCGCCGCCGCGCAGGCTGACGCTGCCCAGCGTATTGCAGGCGGCGCTGGAGCGGCTGTAGTCGCGCGTACCGGGACCGCCCGGCACGCGCCGGGAGCATAGTTCCTGCGGCACCGAAGCGACCAGGCTGCGGCTGAACTGGTCGACGCGGGCCTTGAACGGCTGCAGCACAGACGCGGCCTGCGCGTCGGGCGTTTGCATGCGCAAGAAGCCGCTGGCCTGCACGTCCGCCTGGATCGCGGCTTCGTCAGCCGCCGAAGGCGCGGCGCCGGCGACCTTCAGCGGGCCGTCCATCAGCACGTGCGGCGTGCCGGCGCAGGCGGTGACGTCGCCATTGGCGTCGAAGCTGACCTTCAGCTCGCCGACCACCTGCGAGTACTCCCAGGCCTGCACCAGGCAGACGCGCTTGCCGTCCATGTCCTGCAGCACGGTGGGATAGGCGCCCGCTGGCGACCCCACGCCATAGTCCGCCATGGAGGCGGGACCCAGCAGCGTGTGCGAGTCGCCGCCCACCACCACGTCCACGCCGCTTAGCTGCGCGATCACCTGCTTGTCATAGCCGTAGCCGATGTGGCTCATCACCACGATCTTGTTCACGCCCTGCGCGCGCAGCGCGTCGATCTGCTGCTGCGCGGCGATGGTCTCGTCCGAGAACACGGTGCCGGCGTCCGGGCTGGAGGACTGCTGGGTCTTGGCGGCGATGGTCAGGCCGACCAGGCCGATATCTTGGCCGTCGCGCTTGAGGACCACGGCGGGCTTGACCATGCCGGGGGCGCGCGAGGGGTTCAGCGCCGAGCCGGCGGCGAATGTGACGTTGGCGCTCAGCACGGGCGTCTGGCAGGCGCCCGCGTGCAGCAGTTCGATGAAGCGCTTCAGGCCGCTGTCGCCCTTGTCGAACTCGTGGTTGCCCAGGGTCATGGCGTCGAAGCAGACGGTGTTCATCATGGCGGCGTCGGCCTCGCCCGGTTCGCCCGCGCGGTTGAAGTACAGCGTGCCGGTGGTGGCGTCGCCCGCGTGCAGCTTGAGCACGTTGGCGGATTGCGCAGCCAGCGCGTTGATCGCGCCGGTCACTCGCGGAAAGCCGCCCGTATCGGCGTTCACGGCGACGCGCGCGCCGGAAGCGTTCTTGAGCTTGAGGTCCTTCTTCTTGCTGTCCAGGTTGGAATGGTGATCGTTGATGTGCAGGATCGTCAGTTCCATCGGCCGCCCGGGCGCGGGCTGTTCGGGCTGTTCGACGACCTTGTCGTCATCGCCATCGCCGCCGCCGCAGCCGGCCAGAAGCGCCAGGGCGCTCAGCATGGCCGCGCCCGCGTTCCTCTTCCACGTGTTCATTCGCGTGTACCCCTCTGTCATCGGAGGGCGAATGGTCGCGGGTCAAGATGACGCGGAAATGAATGACAGTGTTGTCATGTTGCGCGCGACATGTCGCACGCCTGTCATGGAAAAGCAACGGGCCCGGCGCATGCCGCGCCGGGCCCGTCGTTGCCGCAAGATGCGGGCTTAGTAGTGGATCACCGTGCGGATCGACTTGCCTTCATGCATCAGGTCAAAGGCTTCGTTGATGCGTTCCAGCGGCAGGGTGTGGGTCACGAACGGATCCAGGTCGATCTTGCCGCTCATGGCGTCTTCCACCATGCCCGGCAACTGCGTGCGGCCCTTGACGCCGCCGAAGGCCGAACCGCGCCAGACGCGGCCGGTGACCAGCTGGAACGGACGCGTGCTGAT
This sequence comes from Achromobacter xylosoxidans, assembly GCF_014490035.1. Lineage (NCBI taxonomy): Bacteria > Pseudomonadati > Pseudomonadota > Betaproteobacteria > Burkholderiales > Alcaligenaceae > Achromobacter > Achromobacter xylosoxidans. The sequence goes on from NZ_CP061008.1 coordinate 297,385, forward strand.
TTCCTGGCCGGCGCCGGCGACGCCGATGATGATGCTCTCGCCCCAGCCCTTGTGGCAGCATTCCAGCGCGGCGCGCATCACGTGCACGTTGCCGATGCACTCGAACGAGAAGTCCACGCCGCCGTCGGTCATTTCGACGATGACGTCCTGGATCGGCTTGTCGTGGTCCTTGGGGTTGACGCAGTCGGTCGCGCCCATGGCGCTGGCCAGCACGAACTTGTTGGGGTTGGTGTCCACGGCGATGATGCGGCCCGCCTTGGCCTGCACCGCACCCTGGATCACGGCCAGGCCGATGCCGCCCAGGCCGAACACGGCGACGGTGTCGCCTTCCTTGACCTTGGCGGTGTTGTGCACGGCGCCCAGGCCGGTGGTGACGCCGCAGCCCAGCAAGCAGACCTTTTCATGCGGAGCGGCCGGGTTGATCTTGGCCAGCGAGATCTCGTTGACCACCGTGTACTCGCTGAAAGTGGAGCAGCCCATGTAGTGGTAGAGCGGCTTGCCTTCGTAGCTGAAGCGCGAGGTGCCGTCGGGCATGACGCCCTTGCCCTGGGTGGCGCGCACCTTCTGGCACAGGTTGGTCTTGCCGGACAGGCAGAACTTGCACTCGCGGCATTCGGCCGTGTAGAGCGGGATGACGTGGTCGCCGGGTTTCAGCGAGGTCACGCCTTCGCCGACTTCGACCACCACGCCCGCGCCTTCGTGGCCCAGCACCGCGGGGAACAGGCCTTCAGGGTCGTCGCCGCTGAGGGTGAAGGCGTCGGTGTGGCAGACGCCGGTGTGGGTGATCTTCACCAGCACCTCGCCGCGCTGCGGCGGCGCGACGTCGATTTCAACGATTTCCAGCGGCTTGCCGGGTCCGAATGCGACTGCTGCGCGTGATTTCATAGCTAGGGCTCCACGTATGTCAGATGGCGTTATTTCAAATAGGAACGGACCAGGCGCATCAAGAGATCGATCTCCGCTTCGGGTTCGATCGTGGCGTCCTGGCGGCCGCCCTGGGCGGATTGGAGGAAGGTTTCGCGCAGATGGCTTTCCAGCACCTCGGCCATCAGGCCGGTGGCGGCGCCGCGCAAGGCGGCCAGTTGCTGCAGCAACGCGCCGCATTCCGTGCCTTCGTTCACGGCTCGTTCCAGCGCCAGCGCCTGGCCCTGGATGCGGCGCAAGCGGGTGACGACGCGTTTTTTCTCTTCCGGGGAGTGCGGCACGGCAGGCTCCGATAAATACAGGGGGGGAGTATAGGAAATCTGGCTGCCCACGTCTACTACGGTACTCCCGCGCCGGCGACCATGCCTAGGCGCGGCGCGGGCGACAAGCCCGGTGCGGGCGCGGTACGCGGGTCCGATAGCCGTCTGTACCTGTCTATACTAGGCGCTGATCGCCGTCCGTTGCCTTGCGCCGCATTACAGGATCTCCCATGGCTTCCAACCCCCCCAAATTGCCCGTTCAGGCCAATGCGCCGCCTGCGCCGCTTTATGCGCAGGTCAAGCAGATGATCGCGCAGCAGATCCGCAGCGGCGCGTGGCCGGAACATTACCGGGTGCCGTCGGAAAGCGAACTGGTCGATGAGCTCGGGTTCAGCCGCATGACCATCAATCGCGCCTTGCGCGAGTTGACGGCCGAGGGGCTGCTGGTACGCATGCAGGGCGTGGGCACCTTCGTGGCCCAGCCCAAGGCGCGCTCGGCGCTGTTCGCCGTCAACAACATCGCCGACGAGATCGCGGCGCGCAACCATCGCCACCACAGCCGCGTGGTGCGCCTGGCCGAAGAGCCCGCAGGCGCCGAACAGGCGCTGGCGCTGGATATCCGCGCCGGGCAGCCGGTGTATCACTCGGTCATCGTGCACTACGAGGACGACCTGCCGATCCAGCTAGAGGATCGCTACGTCAACGTGCGTCTGGCGCCTGACTATCTGAAGCAGGATTTCACGCAGAGCACGCCCTATGAATACCTGACGCGCGTGGCGCCGCTGAGCGAAGGCGAGCACGTGGTCGAAGCCATCCTCGCCAAGCCGCGCGAATGCCAGCTGCTGCAGATCGAGCGCGACGAGCCCTGTCTGCTGATCAGCCGCCGCACTTGGTCGGGCGACCGCGCCGTCACCCTGGCCCGTTTGATTCACCCTGGTTCCCGGCATCGCCTGGAAGGCAAGTTCACCACATGAAGCAACCCGAAGTTCATCTGTACCGCGCCGCCGACTATCCACGCATGCCCTGGCGCAATGGCGGCGGCACCACGCAGGAAGTCGCCTGCAATCCGGGCGGCAGCGCCGCCGCGTTCGACTGGCGGCTGTCTATCGCCGACGTGGCGCAGGACGGCGGGTTTTCCGCCTTCACGGGCTATCAGCGCATCATCACCGTGCTCGAAGGCCAGGGCATAGAACTCACCGTGGACGGCCGCGCGCAGGCGCCGCTGGCGCCGCGGCAGGCCTATGCCTTTGCGGGCGATGCGCAGGTGCAGTGCCGCCTGTTGAACGGACCGATACGCGATTTCAACCTGATCTATGCGCCGGCGCGCTGGCATGCCCGGCTGCAATGGGTGGCGGGCGCGGGTCCGTGGGCATTCCATAGCGCCGCGTCCGAGGTGCTGGTGCTGACGGCGGACGGTGCGCTCGTTGTGCGCATCAATGGCGCGCCGCATGCGCTGCCGTCGCGTTACGACTGCCTGCATGCCGCATCGTCGGGCGGCCTGGCCGAGTACCGCCTGGAAGCCGAAGCGCCGTTGGATGCCTGCGTGATCGAACTGCTGCCGCGCAAGGTCTGACTGGAGGCGCGGCCGCCAGCGGGCGGCGGCATTCCACTGTTTCCATGAAAACCGGGACGTCATCGTCCCGGTTTTTCGTTCGGGTAATCCCCGAGGAAAAATCGACTCCCATCAGCTTGTATATACAAGCATAGGCATCCTATGATTCAGACTAGCGCAGCGCCTGCGACGGCGTGCAGCCGAACTGATCAAGGAGAGCCTCTTGGAACACTCGAACCGATACCGCGACGTCGTTATCCGCGCCCCGCGCGGCAGGCAGCTGAATGCCAAGAGCTGGCTGACCGAAGCCCCCTTGCGCATGCTGATGAACAACCTGGACCCCGACGTGGCCGAGAATCCCAAGGAACTGGTGGTCTACGGCGGCATCGGCCGCGCCGCCCGCGACTGGGACTGCTATGACAAGATCGTCGAGTCGCTCAAGAACCTGAACGAGGACGAAACCCTGCTGGTGCAGTCCGGCAAGCCGGTGGGCGTCTTCAAGACCCACGCCAACGCGCCGCGCGTGCTGATCGCCAACTCCAACCTGGTGCCGCACTGGGCCACCTGGGAGCACTTCAACGAACTGGACGCCAAGGGCCTGGCCATGTACGGCCAGATGACGGCAGGCAGCTGGATCTACATCGGCAGCCAGGGCATCGTGCAGGGCACGTACGAAACCTTCGTCGAGGCGGGCCGCCAGCACTACGGCGGCAACCTCAAGGGGCGCTGGGTGCTGACCGCGGGCCTGGGCGGCATGGGCGGCGCGCAGCCGCTGGCGGCCACGCTGGCCGGCGCCTGCTCGCTGAACATCGAATGCCAACAGACCAGCATCGACTTCCGCCTGCGCACCCGTTACGTCGATGAACAGGCGCGCGACCTGGACGACGCGCTGGCGCGCATCGCCAAGTACACGCAGGAAGGGCGCGCCGTCTCCATCGCCCTGTGCGGCAATGCCGCCGAGATCCTGCCCGAGCTGGTGCGCCGCGGCGTGCGGCCGGACATGGTGACGGACCAGACCAGCGCGCACGATCCGCTGAACGGCTATCTGCCGGCGGGCTGGACCTGGCAGGACTACCGCGCGCGCGCCAAGCGCGAGCCGGCCGCGGTCATCAAGGCCGCCAAGCAGTCCATGGCGGTGCACGTGCAGGCCATGCTGGCCTTCCAGCGCCAGGGCGTTCCGACCTTTGACTACGGCAACAACATCCGCCAGATGGCCAAGGAAGAAGGCGTGGCGGACGCATTCGATTTTCCGGGCTTCGTGCCCGCCTACATCCGGCCGTTGTTCTGCCGCGGCGTGGGCCCGTTCCGCTGGGCAGCGCTGTCGGGCGATCCGCAGGACATCTACAGGACCGATGCCAAGGTCAAGGAACTGATCCCCGACGACGCGCACCTGCACCGTTGGCTGGACATGGCGCGCGAACGCATCAGCTTCCAGGGGCTGCCGGCGCGCATCTGCTGGGTGGGCCTGGGCCAGCGCGCCCGGCTGGGCCTGGCGTTCAATGAAATGGTCCGCACGGGCGAGCTGTCGGCGCCCATCGTCATCGGCCGCGATCACCTGGATTCCGGCTCGGTCGCCAGCCCCAATCGTGAAACCGAAGCCATGCGCGACGGCTCGGACGCGGTGTCGGACTGGCCGCTGCTGAACGCGCTGCTGAATACCGCCAGCGGCGCGACCTGGGTGTCGCTGCACCATGGCGGCGGCGTGGGCATGGGCTTCTCGCAGCATGCCGGCATGGTCATCGTGTGCGACGGCACGGACGAGGCCGCCGAGCGCATCGCCCGCGTGCTGACGAACGACCCGGGCACGGGCGTCATGCGCCATGCCGACGCGGGCTACGCGGCCGCCATTGAATGCGCGCAGGAGCAGAACCTCAATCTGCCCATGCTTGCGGGCAAGCGCTGATACCGCGCTGCCCATACCCGCGGGCCGTGACCGCGCCCGTCCAATCGCCATGACCGGGACGACATAATGACTCAGGACAGCCAGGCAGCAAGAGGACCGCTCATCGAGCGGCGCTCGATCGATTTCATCCCCGAAACGGAGCGTCACGGCAAGCTCTACAGCCAGTTCACGCTGTGGATGGGCGCCAATCTCCAGATCACCGCCATCATCACCGGAGCGCTGGCGGTGGTGCTGGGCGGAGACGTCTTCTGGTCGCTGATCGGGCTGTTCGTCGGACAGGTCTTCGGCGGCGCGGTCATGGCGCTGCATGCGGCCCAGGGGCCCAAGCTGGGATTGCCGCAGATGATATCCAGCCGGGTGCAGTTCGGCGTCTATGGCGCGGCGATACCCATCGTGCTGGTGTGCCTGATGTACCTGGGATTCACGGCCACGGGCACGGTGCTGTCGGGGCAGGCCCTGGGCCAGCTGTTCGGCGTGAGCGATACGGCCGGCATCCTGATCTTCGCCGCGGTGATCGTCGGGGTGACGCTGTTCGGCTACCGCATGATCCACATCATCGGACGGATTGCGACGGTGCTGGGCATCATTGCCTTCTTCTACCTGTTCAGCCGCGTTATCGCGCTGGGCGACGTGGGCCAGTTGCTGCAGATCCGCCATTTCACCTGGAGTTCATTCCTGCTGGCGGTTTCGCTGGCGGCATCGTGGCAGATCGCCTACGGCCCATACGTCGCGGACTATTCGCGCTATCTGCCGAGCCGGACCTCGTCGTTCAAGACCTTTCTGGCGGTAGGACTGGGTTCGGTGCTGGGCGCGCAGATCGCCATGGTGCTGGGCGTGCTGGCCGCGGCCATGGCGGCCGGCCAGTTCGCCGGGCGCGAAGTTGCCTACATCGTGGGGCTGGGCGGCACGGGAGCCACGGCCGCGCTGCTGTACTTCACCATCGCGTTCGGCAAGGTCACGATTTCGACGCTGAACTCCTACGGCAGCTTCATGTGCATCGCGACCATCGCCAGCGGCTTTCGCGGACATGTGGAGATTTCCCGCCGGCAGCGCGCGCTGCTGGTGCTGGCGATCGTCGCCGCGGCCACGGCGGTGGCGCTGATCGGCCAGCATTCCTTCCTGAACGCATTCAAGTCCTTCATCCTGTTCCTGCTGGCGTTCTTCGTGCCGTGGAGCGCGGTCAACCTGGTCGACTACTACTTCGTGAGCCGCGAGCAATACGACGTGGAGGCGCTGTCGGATCCGAACGGGCGTTATGGCCGCTGGAACTGGCCTGGGATCCTGATCTATCTGTTCGGGGTGCTGGTGCAGATGCCCTTCATTTCGACCAAGCTCTACACGGGTCCGATGGTCGAGCGCCTGGGCGGGGTGGATATCTCGTGGATCATCGGCCTGGTCGTACCCAGCATCCTGTATTACCTGTTCGCGCGCCGGGGCGCCGTGCCGCAACATCGCGGCGCCGTTCGCGCGACCCATACGCTTTGACGCCGGCACTCGCCTAGGAGAACAACAATGGAATTGCATCTGACACCCGGCCACATGACCTTGGCCGACCTGCGGCGCGTCCACCAGCAGCCGGCTCGCGTGACGCTGGACCCGGCGGCGGCCGGGCCGATCGAGGCCAGCGTGGCCTGCGTCGAGCGCATCATTGCCGAAGGCCGCACGGCCTACGGCATCAACACCGGATTCGGATTGCTGGCCACGACGCGGATCGCGCGCGAGGATCTGGAAGCCCTGCAGAGTTCGCTGGTGCTGTCGCATGCGGCCGGGGTGGGCGAGGCGCTGGACGACGCGATGGTGCGGCTGATCATGGTGCTGAAGATCAACAGCCTGGCGCGGGGCTATTCGGGCATCCGCCGCAAGGTGATCGATGCGCTGATCGCGCTGGTGAACGCCGAGGTCTATCCGCATATCCCGCTGAAGGGATCGGTGGGCGCGTCCGGCGACCTTGCGCCGCTGGCGCACATGTCTCTGTTGCTGCTGGGCGAGAGCAAGGCGCGCCATCGCGGCGCCTGGCTGCCCGCGCGCGAAGCGCTGGCCCAGGCGGGGCTGGAACCCTTGACGCTGGCGGCCAAGGAAGGCCTGGCGCTCTTGAACGGTACGCAGGTTTCGACGGCCTATGCGCTGCGCGGGCTGTTCGAGGCCGAGGACCTGCTGGCGGCCGGGCTGGTCTGCGGCAGCCTCAGCGTGGAAGCCATGCTGGCATCGCGCGCGCCGTTCGATCCTCGCATCCACGCTGCGCGCGGTCAGCCTGGCCAGATCGACGTGGCGGCCGTGTACCGCGATCTGCTGACCGAGGACAGCGAGGTCGGGCATTCGCACGCGAACTGCGACAAGGTGCAAGACCCCTATTCGCTGCGCTGCCAGCCGCAGGTCATGGGCGCCTGCCTGACGCAGATACGCCATGCCGCCCAGGTGCTGGAGATCGAGTCCAACGCGGTCTCCGACAATCCGCTGGTGTTTGCCGAGCAGGGCGATGTGGTTTCGGGCGGCAACTTCCATGCCGAGCCGGTGGCCATGGCGGCGGACAACCTGGCGCTGGCGCTGGCCGAGATCGGCGCGCTGTCCGAGCGCCGCATCTCGCTGATGATGGACAAGCATATGTCGCAGCTGCCGCCGTTCCTGGTGAGCAACGGCGGCGTGAATTCCGGATTCATGATTGCCCAGGTGACCGCGGCGGCGCTGGCCAGCGACAACAAGGCGCTGGCGCACCCCGCCAGCGTGGACAGCCTGCCGACTTCGGCCAACCAGGAGGACCACGTGTCCATGGCGCCGAATGCGGGCAAGCGGCTCTGGCCCATGGCCGAGAACGTGCGCGATATCCTCGCGATCGAATGGCTGGGCGCCTGCCAGGGCCTGGATTTCCGCCAGGGCTTGAAGACTGCGCCCAAGCTGGAGCGTGCTCGCGGCCTGTTGCGCCAGAAAGTGGCGCACTATGAGCGGGACCGCTTCTTTGCGCCCGACATTGAAGCGGCGAGTCAGCTCATTGCGGGCCAGGGTCTGACGGCGTTGGTGCCGGCCGGCCTGTTGCCCAGTCTTTAACGCCGGCGCGCAAGAGGAGCCTACGCATGAGACAGGTCTGGCGCAATTGCCACGCCGCCACGATGGCGCAGGGTAAGTACTCCGTGATCGAACGGGCCGCCATCGTGACAGGCGAGAACCGCATCGAGTGGATCGGTCCTGAGGAGAAACTGCCGCCTGGGGGCGACGCGCGCGAGCACGACCTGGGCGGCGCCTGGGTCACGCCCGGGTTGATCGATTGCCACACCCACCTGGTGTTCGGCGGCAATCGCAGCCTGGAGTTCGAACAGCGCCTGCAAGGCGTGGACTACGCCACCATCGCCGCGCAAGGCGGCGGCATCGCCAGCACCGTGCGCGCCACCCGCGCCGCCAGCGAGGATGAACTTTACGCCAGCGCACGCAAGCGCGCCCTGCATCTGATGCGCGACGGCGTGACCACGCTGGAAGTGAAGTCCGGCTATGGGCTGGACCTGCCCAACGAGCGCAAGATGCTCAGGGTGGCGCGGCGCCTGGGCCAGACCCTGCCGCTGACCATCAGCGCGACCTGTCTGGCCGCGCACGCGCTGCCGCCGGACTACGCGGGCCGCGCGGACGATTACATCGACGAAGTCGCGCGCCGCATGCTGCCGCTGCTGGCCGTCGAGGGCTTGATCGACGCGGTGGATGCATTCTGTGAGCATTTGGCATTCACGCCGGCACAGGTCGAACGGGTGTTCCAGGCTGCGCGTGAACTGGGACTGCCGGTGAAACTGCACGCAGAGCAATTGTCTTCGTTGCACGGGGCGGCGCTGGCCGCGCGTTATGGCGCCTGGTCGGCGGATCATCTGGAATACCTGACCGAAAGCGATGTGCTGGCGATGGCGCAGGCCGGCACGGTGGCGGTGCTGCTGCCTGGGGCGTTCTACGCCCTGCGCGAGACCAGGCTGCCTCCCATCGACCTGTTGCGCCGCCATGGCGTGCCCATCGCCATCTCCAGCGACCTGAACCCCGGCACCTCGCCCGCGCTGTCGCTGAGGCTGATGCTGAGCATGGCCTGCACGCTGTTCCGCCTGACGCCCGAAGAAGCGCTGGCCGGGGCGACGACGCATGCGGCGAAAGCGCTGGGACTGCAGGCCACGCATGGCACGCTGGAAGCAGGCAAGTATGCGGACTTCGTTGCCTGGGAGGTGCAGCATCCCGCCGAGCTGGCCTACTGGATAGGCGGCGACCTGCCCAAGCGGGTGGTCCGGCATGGCGCGCTGGTCGACGCCGCAACACTCGCCTGAAACGGGCGGATCCGGACAGGATCGCGCCCGCAACGGACGGCTTGAACCGGCCCGCGTCCGCAATCGCCACAGGCGGTCTACCATCCATGGATGACGTGCCCCGTCCGGGGGCGCGCGCTCAACTTGGATGTGGGTATGCGGATATGCATGATGGAAGGGCCGGCTGATCTGGAGCCCAAGGGCGCGACCTGGGAAGGTATCGCCGAACGCATCGCTGAGCTGGCCCCGGATCTTCTGGTGACCAGTGAAATGCCGTTCGGGCCGTGGCTGGCCGCCGACCCGCAATACGACGCGGCCCGCGCGGCGGCGTCGGTGCGCATGCATGAGGCGGGCCTGGATGCGCTGGCGGCGCTGGGAGTGCCGGCCATCGTATCGTCGCGGCCGGTGTATGCGGGCGAACGGTTGGCCAACGAGGCGTTCGCCCTGCAGGACGGCCGCTATACCCGGTTGCACCATAAGCAATACTTCCCGGAGGAACCGGGCTATTTCGAAGCGACCTGGTTCCATGCCGCCATGGATGGGTTCGAGGTGTTCGAGGTGGGCGGCATACGCCTGGGCGTGCAGCTATGCACCGAATTGATGTTCAACGAGCGCTCGCGCGCCTACGGACGCGCGGGCGCCGAGCTGATCGTGGCGCCGCGAGCCAGCAGTGCGTCGACGCGCCGCTGGCTGACGGCGGGCGCCATGGCGGCGCTGGTGTCGGGCTGCTATGTGGTCAGCTCGAACCGCGCGGGACGCACGGCGGCGGGGCAGGTATTCGGGGGCACGGCGTTCGCGTTCCAGCCGGATGGCGAACCGCTGGCGCAAACCAGCGATACCGAATCCATCGTGGTGATCGAGGTGGATCCGGCCCGTGCGCGCGCGCAGCAGTCGTTATACCCGTGCTACGTCCGGGAATAGCGCGTTCCTAGCGCGTCGAGCTGGCCTGCGCCGGTTCGCTCGCGTCAAAGCGCAGCCGCGAAAAACTGGCGACGCAGGCCAGCGCGGCGCACACGCAACCCAGCCACAGCGCGGCGATGGCGCCGTGCGTGCTGGAAATGTTGAAGCAGGCGGCCACCAGGGCCGCGCCCGAGGCCTGGCCCAAGAGCCGCACCGTGCCTATCATGCCGCTGGCGCCGCCGGCGCGCGAGGCCGGCGCCGACATCATGATGGCGCGCAGGTTGGGCGACTGGAAGAAACCGAATCCGGCGCCGCACAGCGCCATGCGCCAGCAGAGGTCCCAGACCGAGGGCGAGGCCGGCATCAGCGCCAATGAGGCCAGGCCCAGCGCCAGCAGCGCCAACCCCACGCCGCCCAGGGCGCCGGCCGCATAGCGGTCCGACAGTCGCCCCGCTATCGGCGCCATGACCGCCACCACCACCGGCCAGGGCGTGATGAGAAAGCCGGTCTGCACCTGGCTGTAGCCGAGCGTGGCCTGCAGCAGGAACGGCAGCGACACGAAGGCCAGCGCCTGCGCCGCGAACGCGCACACGGCAGTGGCGGCGGACAGGGCGAACAAGGGCCGGCGCAATAGGTCCACTGCCAGGATGGGCGCGGGGTGGCCGGCCTGTCGGCGCATCAGCAGCCACAGGCTGGCCGCGGCGATACCCCATTCCAACGCCACGCGCGGCAAGGGAGCCGCGTGCGCCAATTCGTTCGATCCCAGCACGAACAGGCCCAGCGTCAGGGCGCACAGCGCCGCGGCCAGGCCGTCGAAGCGATGCGGCGCGCGCGCGGTCCCGGGCAGCTTGCGCAGGCCCAGCGCGAACGCCAGCAGGCCGATGGGCACGTTGATCAGGAACAGCCAGTGCCAGGATCCCAGCAGCAGGATGGCCGAGGCCACGGTCGGCCCCGCCGCGAAGGAAATGCCCACCACCATGGCGTTCAGGCCCAGGCCGCGACCCAACAGGTGCGAAGGGTAGATGAAGCGCAGCAGCGCGCCGTTGACGCTCATGACGCCGGCCGCGCCCAGGCCTTGCAGCACGCGCGCGATCACCAGCGTGGGCAAGGACGGCGCCAGGCCGCTGGCCAGCGAGGACAGGATGAAGATGGCCAGCCCCACGATGTAGACCCGCCGGTGGCCCAGAATTTCGCCCAGCGCCGCGGCCGGCAGCAGGCCCGCCACCATGGCCAGCTGATAGCCGCTGACGATCCAGATCGAGCCCGCGTCGCTGGCTTGCAGGTCGCGCGCGATGGTGGGCAGCGCCGTGTTGGCGATGGCGGTGTCCAGGCTGGCCATGCATAGCGCCAGCATGACGGCCAGGAGCGCGCCTGGGCGTTCGGCTGCCGGCAGGCCGACGCCGGCCGGATAGACAGTATGGCGGGAGAACGAGAGCATGTGCGGGACCACGGGGGCAACGCGTCCGGATAGAGGGAGAGGGCCGGAAGCTGCGATCACTGATTCTAGAACGTGTTAAGGGATCCGGCCCGCGGACCGGGTCGCGAGCTGGCTTTCCTTGCGGGGCGTTTCTCCTTATCCTGCCGCCTTGCGCGGCGGCGGGCCGCGTTTTCAAGGAGTGGTCGACTATGCAATCTGGCGTATCCCAGCACCGTCGCCGGCTCTTGCCGGCGCTCGCGCTGGGCGTTCTGGGCGCTGCGGCGGCAGGGCGTCTTGGCGCCGTGCCCCTGACTCGCATCCTGGTCGGCTTTCCGCCGGGGGGCGGGGTGGATGTGATCGCCCGCCTGTTGGCGCGGCAGTTGGAAGCCGGCCTGGGCGAAGTGGTGCTGGTCGAGAATCGCCCCGGCGCGGGAGGCTTGCTGGCGGCGCAGGAATTGCTGGCCGCGCGTCCCGATGGGCACACCCTGCTGTTCACCAACGAACACACCTTGGCCATCGTGCCGCACATCGATGCGCAGGCCGGCTTTGCGTCGCCGGATGATTTCGCGGCGGTAGCGCAGACGACCGACCAGAGCGCCATTGCGCTGGCGGTCAGGGCGGATTCGCCTTGGTTGACGCTGCAGGATCTGCGCGGATACGAAGGTCCGCTGCCGGTGGGCGTGCCGGCGCCCGGCAGTGTGCCGGAGCTGGCCGTGGAGCTGCTGGCCGAGCGTTTCGGCGTGGCGGCCACGGCAGTGTGCTATCGCGGCGGCGCGCCCTTGGTGACCGACTTGCAGGCCGGCTATCTGGCGCTGGGCCTGACATCCCTGGCTGAACTGCGGGAGCCGGTAAGCGCCGGACGGCTGCGCCTGCTCGCCATTTCGGGGCCAGGCCGCCATGCCGACCTGGCCGATGTTCCCACCTTTGCCGAGCAAGGCTTCGGAGGATTGGAGCACGGCGGCGTGGCCGGCTTGTTCGCGCCGCGCGGCGTGGCGCCCGCCCGCGTCGAGCAACTGCAGCAGCAGGTGGCGCGGGCGCTCGAATCGGAGGAGGTCCGCACGCAGCTGCGCTTGCAGGGGTCGCGGGTGAGTTTCGGCGATGCCGCCACGCTGGCGCGCAACATGAACGCGATTCATCAGGCCTGGGCCGAACGCGCCCTGGCCTGGCGTGCGCGGACGGGCGGCTGAGCGCCCGCGCCCGGCTCTCTAGGGCGTGCGGATGGCTGCGCGTTCGCGCAGCAGTTGAGCCAGTTCTGCGTGGCAGAGCCGGACCGCGGCGCGGGCCTGCTGTTCGGGGGCGCGCGCCATCAGGCAGATGCGCCGTGTGAGTTGCGGACGCTGCAGTGGCACGATGGCCAGGCCGTCCTGCCGCTGCCCTTGTGTGTACAGGCGCGAGATCAGGCCCACGCGCAAGCCCGCGCGCACCAGGCTGTAGAGCGTGTCGGTGTAATTCAGGGTGTCGGTCGCGGCCAGGTCCGAGCCCAGCTGGCGTAGCGTGGCCACGATCATTTCGTAGGTACTGCCGCGCGACAGCACGGCCAGCGGCTCGGCCTTCAGGTCCTGCCAGGTCACCGCCTGGCGCCGCGCCAGCCGGTGGGTGTCGGCCAGCACCGCGACCAGGTCGTCCTCGGCCACGAAGGCCGCGGCCACGCCGGGCGTGAGGCCGAAGTCCAGGCCCAGGCCGATGTCCAGTTCGCCATTGCCTAGCGCGGCCATGAGCTCGTCGTTGAGGTGGTCGCTGAGGATCAGCACGATTTCCGGATGGCGCAGGCGCCATTGCGCCACCACCGGCGCCAGCAAGTGCATGGTGGACGGGATGCAGCCGATGCGCACCGTGGCGGCCTGGGTATCCAGCAGGCGCTGCAGGTCTTCGGCGCCCTGCGTGTAGCTGTTGAGCAGCCATTCGATCTGCGCACGCGCGGCTTGTCCGGCGGGCGTCAGGCGCACGTGGTGGGTGCTGCGTTCGAACAGGGCCACGCCCATCAGCGTCTCCAGTTCGCGGATGGCGGCGGACAGGGCCGGCTGGCTCAGCGCCAGGGCCTCGGCGGCGCGGCTGAAACTGGCGTGGCGGGCCACTTCCTTGAAACCGCGCAGCTGGCGCAGCGTGGGCTGGCGGACGGGTGCGGCGTGGCCATCGGGAGCGGGACGCTTGGTCATAGATTTGCCTGATGAATCTATAAAAATATAGCATTTCAGTTATCACCAGGATCTGGTTAGGATGGCGCCGTCGCCCTCCTCCGCGCTGCCGGTTCCGCGCGCGCCCCTCGCTCCGATCCCGCTCCTTCCATGTTCAAACGCCTGTTCCTGTCCGTGTCCGCGCTGGCGGCCGCGCTGTGCCTTGCCCCCGCTGCCGGCGCCGACACCTGGCCGGAAGCCCGGCCCCTGACCCTGATCGTGCCGTTCAGCCCGGGCGGCAACGTCGACACCACGGCGCGCCTGGTGGCGCAGAAGCTGTCGGACCGCCTCAAGCAGTCCGTCATCGTCGACAACGTGGCGGGCGCGGGCGGCGTGCTGGGCGTGGCCAAGGCCGTGCACGCCAAGCCGGACGGCTACACGCTGGTGATGGGCTTTGACGGTCCGATCAGCGTGGCCCGGCTGATCAACTCGGCCGTGAAGTACGACGCCGAATCCGACCTGACGCCGGTGGCGCTGGTGACTACCGCGCCCGTGGTGCTGTTGGCGCGTCCGGGCCTGCCGGTGCAGAACATGGACGAGCTGATCGCGCTGGCGCGCGAGAAACCCGACACGCTGACCTACGCCTCGTCCGGCGTGGGCACCGTGCTGCATCTGGCCATGGAGGTGATGCAGGACCAGGCCCGCGTCAAGCTGGTGCACGTGCCCTATCGTGGCGGCGCGCAGATCACCAACGACGTCATGGGCGGCCAGGTGGACCTGGGCCTCCTGGTGACCACCAGCGCCACGCCGCTGGTGCAGCAGAAGAAACTGCACGCGCTGGGCGTGACGTCCGCCGCGCGCGTTGACACGCTGCCGCAGGTGCAGGCGTTTGGCGAGACGCCGGCGCTCAAGGGCTTTGAACTCAACACCTGGACCGGCGTGTTCGTGCCGGCAGGCACCGACCCCGCCGTGGTCGAGCGGCTGAACCAGGAACTGAACGCGGTGCTGCGCATGGACGAGGTGCAAAAGCGCCTGGCCGAAGGCGGCGCCATGCCCGGACAGGGCACGCCGCAGGATTTCGCCGCTTTCCTGAAGAAGGAAAAAGCCTTGTACGCGCACATCGTGAAGAGCGCCAACATCCAGCAGGAATAGGCCTGCCCCTTTGCAGGAAGCCATGCCATGAATACACCCCCCGTGCTGCCCGAGATCCAGGCCATCCAGGAAGAGATGGTGGCGCTGCGCCATCGCATCCACGCCAATCCCGAACTGGCGTATCAAGAGGTCGCCACGGCCGAGCTGGTGGCCGAAAGGCTGGCGGCCTGGGGCTACGAGGTGCATCGCGGCCTGGGCGTGACCGGCGTGGTGGGCACCTTGCGCCGCGGCAGCGGCGCGCGCCGGCTGGGCCTGCGCGCCGACATGGATGCCCTGCCCATCCATGAGACCACCGGCCTGCCCTATGCCAGCCAGAATCCCGGCAAGATGCACGCCTGCGGCCACGATGGCCATACGGCCACGTTGCTGGCCGCGGCCCGCGCGCTGGCCGAACGCGGCCGTTTCGACGGCACCGTGCACCTGATCTTCCAGCCGGCCGAGGAAGGCCATGGCGGCGCGCAGAAGATGATTGCCGACGGCCTGTTCGAACGCTTTCCGTGCGACGCCGTCTACAGCTTTCACAACGAGCCGGGTTATCCGGCCGGCCATTTCGGCTTCCGCTCCGGCGTGATGTACAGCTCGTCCGACACGGTGATCCTGACCGTCAGCGGCGTGGGCGGCCATGGGGCCATGCCGCACGTGGCGGTGGACCCCATCGTGGCGGCGGCCAGCATCGTGCTGGCCCTGCAGACCATCGTCTCGCGCGAGATCGATCCCAACGACATGGCGGTGGTGACCATAGGCGCCATCCATGGCGGCGACGCGCCCAACGTGATTCCGAAGACGGTGGAGCTGCGCCTGACGGTGCGCGCGCGCCGCCCTGAAACGCGCGCGCTGCTGCGCGAACGCATCACGGCGATCGCCACCGCGCAGGCCGCGGTGCACCGCGCCAGCGTCCAGGTGGACTATCGCTGGCGCTATCCGCCGGTGGTCAATGACCGTGATGCCACGCAGTTCGCGGCCGAGGTGGCGCGCGGCTGGCTGGGCGAAGGCCTGCTGATCCCCGACCTGGAGCCGCTGCAAGCCAGCGACGATTTCGCCTTCATGCTGGAACAGGTGCCTGGCAGCTATTTCATCGTTGGCAATGGCGAGGGCGAAGGCGGCTGCATGGTGCACAACCCCGACTACGATTTCAACGACGGCATCCTGCCGGTCACGGCCAGCTACTGGGTGACGCTGGCGGAAGCCTATCTGGCCGCCGGCGCGCGCTGACCGGCCGCCGCTACTTTCCGCGACGCATGACTGCCTCACACGACCTGACCACCGCCGGCGCGCCTGCCTTCGACGCCACCACCGACTACTGGCAGGAGATCGTCAGCGCCGATGCGCTGACGCTGCCGGCAGACCCGCCCTATTCCCGCGGCTATCCCGCGCGGCTGCCCGACGGCCGCTATCTGGTGCTGCCGCTGCGCGGCGTGCCCGGCGACCCTGACCGCTGCGTGGCCTCGCTGATCGCCAACCATGCCAGCCTGGAAGTGGTGGACGCACTGGCCGGCTTCATGGCCGAGCGCGCGCGCGTCTTCGAGGCCGAGGTGGTCGTGGGCCTGCCGACGCTGGGCCTCGCTTTCGCGCCCATGGTGGCGCGCGGCCTGGGGTTCACGCGCTATGTGCCCTTCGGCTATTCGCGCAAGTACTGGTACGACGAACGCCTGGCCGTGCCGGTGCAGTCGCTGACCACGCCGGACGCCGGCAAGCTGCTGTACGTGGATCCGAATCTGGCGGGCAGCCTGGCGGGGCGCCGCGTGCTGGTGGTGGACGACGCCGTCAGCACGGGGCAGACGATGCTGTCCGCGCTGGAACTGCTGGCGCGCTGCGGCGCGGAAGTGGCGGGCATCGTCGTGGCCATGTGCCAGGGCGAGCGCTGGCGCGAGCGGCTGGTGGATGCGCAGGGCGCGCCGATATCGGTGGCCTGCGCGTTCGAGTCGCCGCGCATGCGCCGCACGGCCGCGGGCTGGGTGCCGGAAACGGCCGCCTGAAGTACGGCGGCGCGGGCGCCTACAGGGATTCCGGATCGCGGCGCAGCGAGAAACCCTGCGCTTCGTTCATGGCCAGGTAGCTGACGTTGCGCGACACCACCGGCGGCTTGTCGCCGGCGTGCAGCGCGCGCACCTTGTCCAGCACCATCTTGTCCTCCAGCGTCATGCGGTCGATCATGCGCAGGTATTGCATCCAGCTTTCCACCAGGAAGACCTCGCGCCAGACGCCCTCGCGCTCCAGGTCGCGGAACAGTTGCCATTGCTGCGCCCCGTTGCGCAGCCGCATGAGGCGCAGCGGGTGCGTCGCGCCGATCAGCGCGGACAGCTTTTCCTTTTCGATCAGGTACTCCACGGCGACCAGCACCGCGCCGTGCTGCGTGTTGAAGCCTACCGCGGCCATCGCCGGCTCGGTGGTGTCGGCCCGCGCCAGCGACGTGGTGTCCAGATGTTCGGGCAGCCGCGAGCGGTACATCAGCGCGACGGTGATGCCCAGCATGATGCCGGCGGTGGCCAGGGCGCCGGAAACGCCCATGGTGCCGGCGAAATGGCCCCACATGAAGGAGCCCGCCGCCAGCCCGCCGAAGATGGCCGTCTGGTACAGCGCCAGCGCGCGCGCCTTGACCCAGTCCGGCACCAGCATCTGGACGGTGGTGTTATAGGTGGCCAGCACGCCGATCCAGCAGCTGCCTGACAGCAGCAACGCGGGAAATGCCACCCACAGGGTGCCGGTCAGGCCCAGCGCCAGCAGGCATGCGGCCAGCAGGCCCGCCGCGGCGCTGATCAGGCCGCTCGCGCCCCAGGCGGCCTGCACCCGGCGTACGACGGCGCTGCCGAGGATGGCGCCCAGGCCCAGCGCGCCCAGCATGTAGCCGTACAGCAGGGCGCTGCCGCCTTCATGTTCGTGCGCCAGCAGCGGCAGCAAGGCCCACAGCGCGCTGGCGGACAGGCCGAAGGCGAATGACCGCAGCATCACCACGCGCGTGACGGTGGAGTGCTGGGTGTAGCGCAGCGCCGCCACCACGCCTTCCAGGATGCCTTCGGGCGGCAGGCGGCGCAGCGGCAGGTCGCGCTTCCAGCGCCAGATCGCCCAGATCAGGCCGCCGTAGCAGAAGCAGTTCAGCAGGAACACCCAGGGCGCGCCCATGGCGCCCAGCAGCAGGCCGCCGATGGCCGGGCCGACCGCGCGCGCCACGTTGAAGTTGACGCTGTTCAGCAGCACCGCGCTGCCGACGTGGGCGCGCGGGACCTGTTCGCCCACCGCGGCCTGCCAGGCCGGCGTGACGATAGCGCTGCCGATGGCGATGCAGAACACCGACGCGATCAGCGTGATGGGATGCAGCAGGCCGGCAAAGGCCAGGATGGTGATGAAGACGCCGCCTGTCAGCTCCAGCAGCATGCCGGTCAGCATGACCTTGCGGCGGTCGTAGTTGTCGGCCAGCACGCCAGTCAGGATGGACAGCGCCACCAGCGGGAAGGCGGCGGCCACCTGGATCATGGCGACCATCAGCGGGCTGCTCTGTTCGGTGGTGATTATCCACGCGGCAGCGACGGATTGCGCCCAGGTGCCCAGGTTGGCGAACAGATTGGCGATCCAGATGATGCGGAAGGCCGGAAACGCGAAGGGGGATAGCGTGCTGACCTGCAGCACGGGGGCGGGAGCGGCGGGTGCGTCCGCGGGCAGATCGGTGTTGGCCGAAACGGGTTGCAGCATGGAGTTCTTCCGGCGCGCCGGGTAGGCGCTCCTGTCGGACGTGGTCTGGGTCGGGTAATGGTACGCCTAAGCCAGCGGTCGATGGGAGCGCGCGCGCCACCGCGGGGCGGCCGCGCGCCGCCCCGGGGGCTGCTGCCAGGGGCCGCCTATTGCTTGGCGGCCGGGGCCGGCGCAGGGGCCGGCGGATAGGCCTGGTTCAGGTATTCCACGATCAGCGGCACCTGGTCGGCGGGAATGGGGGCGCCGTAGGTGCCCACCATCTTCTTGACCTCTGCGTCCCAGAAGCCCAGGGGCATGGGCGGCTGCGACGATACATAGTCCACCGAATGGCACATCAGGCACAGGGCCGCATGCTGGGCCCCCGCGCCCGTGCCGGGA
Source organism: Achromobacter xylosoxidans (assembly GCF_014490035.1). Taxonomy (NCBI): domain Bacteria; kingdom Pseudomonadati; phylum Pseudomonadota; class Betaproteobacteria; order Burkholderiales; family Alcaligenaceae; genus Achromobacter; species Achromobacter xylosoxidans. The sequence continues at coordinate 315,937 of NZ_CP061008.1, forward strand.
TGCAGGGTGGCGGTTTCCTGGGGCAGCTTGATCTCCAGGGCCTGGGCGGCCGGGGCCAAACAGGCGAGGCCCAGCGCGAGCGCCGGCAGGCAGCGACGGAAATGGCGGTTCATGGCGCTCTCCTCAGGCGGCGGTGACGCGGACGGCTTCGACCACGTTGCGCATGTAGCCGGCCGGGTTCCACAGCGGGTCCAGCGGCTGGGTTTCGCCGGCCGTGTTGGTGGCGCGGACCTTCAGCATGTAGTCGCCGGCGGCCTTGGGCGTGAAATCGGCGTGCCATTCGCGGAAGGAGTAGCGGCCCAGGTCGCGGCCCAGTTTGGCGGCCTGCCAGGTCTTGCCGCCGTCCGACGAGAACTGGACCTCGCGTATGCCCTTGCCGCCGTCGAAGGCGATGCCGCGCACCTGCACCGGCTTGCCGCGGGCGACGCGCGCGCCCTCTGCGAGGCTGGTGATGAAGCTGCGCACGTTGTAGCGGCCGATGGGGCGTGTTTTTTCCGGCGCCTTGCCCGGGGGCGTGCAGGCGCAATCGTTGTCGGGAATGCGGTAGGCCTTCTGCATCCAGAAGCCGTCGAACTCCTTATCCAGCACCTTGATGTCGGCCAGGTGCTTGACCCAATAGGTGCCGTAGTACCCCGGCACCACCAGGCGCACGGGATAGCCGTTGAGCATGGGCAGGTCGGCGCCGTTCATGGCATAGGCCAGCATGACCTCGCCGTCCAGCGCATGGGCGGCGTCCAGCGCCTTGACGAATTCCGGCGTGCCGGGCAGCACCGGGCGGTCCATGCCCTCGAACGTCACCTGGCGCGCGCCGGCGCGGATGCCGGCTTTCTCCAGCACGCGCTTGAGCGGGATGCCCAGCCAGCGGGCATTGCCCATGGCGCCGTTGCCCGACTGCCCGCCGCCCACGCGCGGCGCGAAGAAGCCGCGGCTGTTGCCCGAGCACTGGGTGACGGCCACCAGCTCCACCGGTTTGCCGAATTGCTGCTTCAGATCGGCCAGCGACAGCTCCAGCGGCTTGTCCACCAGCCCGCTGACCTTGATGCGGTAGGTGTTCAGGTCGATGGCGGTGGGAATATTGCCCAGGTGGTAGCGCACGAAGAACGCGTCATTTGGCGTGATGATGTTTTCATTGAAGACCGCGAACGGCGTTTCCAGCTGCGGCGGGCGCGAGGTCTGGCGGATCAGGGGCCGCTTCTGCGGATAGGCGATCAGGTCGCGCTCGCCGTTGGCGAACGGCAGGGTGACGGTGGCCGGCGCCGCCAGGCTGGTCAGCGCATGGCCGGCCAGCGTGCCGGTGGCGCCCAGCGTACAGGCCTGGCGCAGGAAGCGCCGGCGCCCATTCGGGTCGAATGTGCTCATCTTGGTGTCTCCTCGTTCTTGTCAGCGCCCTGCCCCGGCGCGTTCAGACGAGCCTACGCGCGGTGGCCTGACAAATGCGTTAACGTCCGCGCTGCCCGTTTCAATTTCCGCGTTTTCCGCACCGATGATCCTGACCTTCAACAAGCGCGCCTTTGCCGCGCTGCTGGCCGTAACCGCGCTGGAAGCGCTGATCGCCACCCTGGGCGCGCCTTATCCCCTGTTGCGGGGCTTCGTGGGCGACGTGGTGGCGGTGGGCTGGGCCTATCTGGTGTATCGCAGCTTCATCCGCGCGGACGTGCTGCCGCTGGCGCTGGCCGCGCTGTTCACCGGCTACGCGGTGGAACTGGGGCAGTACCTGGCCCGGCATTTCGGCTGGCGGCTGGAGCAGCCGGTATTGCGCGTGATCCTGGGCAGCGTGCCCGACTGGTGGGACATGCTGGCCTATACGCTGGGATTCTTCCTGGTGCTGGCGCTGGCCGCCTGGAACCGGCGGCGGGACGCCGCGCTGCGCGGCGCCTAGGCGCTTTTCATCTTTCTGCCCGGCCGAACGCGCCGGACCTCCAACCGGGAATCAGCCTGCCTGGCAGACCGGCGCGTCGTCGTGCGCGCGCGCGGCGGGCTTGGTCGCGCGCAGCGGCTGCAAGCGGGCGTTGCGAAACGGCGCGAAGAGCTCGGCCCAGGACGAAGGAAACAGCGGCGTGGCGTGGCGTACGGCATCGCGACGGGCGTAATGCGTCAGCAGTTGTTGACCGATCGGGGCGTCTCCCAGGGGATGGCGGGTATTCATGGTATTTCCGTATTGCATTGAAAGTGTATTCATTGTACCAGCGTACACGCATTCCGGCCAACCCCCGCCTGCACACGCCAAGTCATTGATCCATAAAGACTGTCCCTGTTTATTGGGCAACATCTGGCCGATCTCCGGGATTGCCCTAGCAGTTCAAAATAGTAGACGGTATACAATGTGCATCATGCCCGGGCTTAGACCAGCCTGGAGTCTTCACCACTGGACCTGGAGCGCGTCATGGCTGAACTGATGAACCGAGATGAATTCCGTACCGCGTTGGAAAACGCGATCAAGGGCAAGAGCGCCAACGCTTCGCCCTTTTCCATCGCCTGGGCAGAAGGCAAGCTCAGCCGCCAGCATCTGCAGCGCTGGGCCGAGAACCACTACCACTACGTGGGCCCGTTCGCTGACTACCTGGGCTACCTGTACGCACGCACGCCTGATTCCTACACCGAGGCCAAGGACTTCCTGCTGGCCAATATGTATGAAGAGGAAATCGGCGGCGACCGCCACACGGACCTGCTGATCCGTTTTGCCGAAGCCTGCGGCACCACGCGCGAACGCGTCACCAACCCCGACAACATGTCGCCCACCACCCGCGCCCTGCAGAGCTGGTGCTACGCCGTGGCCATGCGCGAGGATCCCATCGTGGCGGTGGCCGGGTTGGTGGTGGGCCTGGAATCGCAAGTGCCGTCCATCTACCGCAAGCAGACGCCGACTCTGCGCGAGAAGTACGGCTTCACCGACGAGGAAGTGGAGTTCTTCGACCTGCATATCGTGTCCGACGAAATCCACGGCGAACGCGGCTACCAGATCGTGCTGGAGCACGCCAACACGGTGGACCTGCAACAGCGCTGCCTGAAGATCTGCGAGATCGGCGCGCAGATGCGGCTGCTGTACACGACCGCGCTCTACACCGACTACGTGCAGCAGGAAATCACGCTGCCTGAACTGGGCCTTGCCGCCTGAGCACACCGCAAGACCGTCTGGCGCTGCGCGCCGGACGGCCGCGGCCCCGCAGAACCCAGAGCAGAAAATCCATGCCTACCATCGTGTTTCATAAGGGCGGCCAGACCTACACCGACGTGGTGAAGGACAACACCAACCTGGTGGTGCGGGCCGGCATCAAGCAGTTTCCGTATCCGCATCTGCGCTACGAATGCGGCATGGGCAAGTGCGCCAAGTGCGCCTGCCGCGTGCTGGCCGGGGCCGAGCATTTGCCGCCGGTCAACTGGAAGGAAAAGAAGCAGCTGGGCGAACGCATCGACCAGGGCTACCGGCTGGCGTGCCAGCTCTGGCTCACCAGCGACATCGAGCTGGTCCAGGACGTGGAGGCATAGCGGCCATGGACCCGGTGTACGTCATATTGACCACCAAGCCCGGCGTGTTCCGCACGGAAGCCGACGACGGCGCGGTGGATATCCTTGAAACCTACGATTACGCGTTCTACGGCCGCGCGCTGGCCGTCTACCGCATCGCCCGCCTGCATGGCGAAACCAAGCTCATCGTCACCGAGGAAACGCCGCCCTACGTGGTGAATCGCGTGCCTTCCAAATTCCTGGAGAAGTTCGCGTCAGTGGAAGCGGCCCGCAAGGAACTGGCTCACCTGACGCGCTTCGGCAGCATGGAATCGACCTTGACGCTGCGCCCGGGCGCGGTCGCCGCGGAGCACTGAACAACATGGTCCAGATCACATTCATCTCCAATGGCGGCCTGGTCGCCACGGCGCCCGAGAACAGCAATCTGTTGCGCGTGTCGCTCAAGGAAAAAGGCGGCATTCCCTTCAAGTGCGGCGGCGGCCTGTGCGGCACCTGCAAGTGCCGCATCGAGGAAGGGCTGGAAAACACCGACGCCATCAAACCGAAGGAGCGCAAGCACCTGCGTCCGGAAGACTTCGAGGCCGGCTACCGCATGGCCTGCCAGACCTTCGTCAATGGCGACGTGAAGGTCTCGTGGGTGATCCAGAATGGCAAGGGCGTGGTGGTCGGCGCGGCGTCCGATCCGGTGGAAGCAGCGACCTGAGGGCTGCTGCTCGCGGGCTGCAAGGCCGCGGCCGGCAGCCGAGGCCCCTGGCCGCGCGGCCGTCGCGGCGCTGTCAGCTTCTGGCGTGTCGCCGGGTCAGGCCACCGACGCGTGCGGCTGCTGCTGCGCTTCCGTATAGGCCTTGGCGGCGTTGTGCACGTGCTGGCTGGCCAGCAGCGCGGCCAGGTCGCCGTTGCCGGCGATGACGGCATTGAGGATCTGGGAATGCTCATCCCAGTTCTGCTTGGCGCGCAGCATGTTGCTGGGCGCGAACAGCAGCGCGGTGCGATCGCGCAGCGAACGCATCAGGTCGGTCAGCACCACGTTGCCGCCGATGGTCGCCAGCATTTCATGGAACTGGGAATTCAGCGCCAGGAACTTGTCCAGCTGTTCGCTGCGCGCGGCTTCCGTGCCTTCGCGCAGGAAGGCTTGCAGGCGTTCCACGGTTTTCTCATCGCGGCGCTGCGCCGCGAGCTTGGCGTTCAGGCCTTCCAGCGTGGCGCGCACTTCCACCATGTCGTAGGCGACCGCGTCGGACAGTACCGACACGGACGCGCCGCGGCGCGGCTCGATGGTCACCAGGCCTTCGGCGGCCAGGGCGCGCAGCGCTTCGCGCACCGGGATGCGCGACACGCCCATTTCTTCGGACAGGCGGCCTTCGACCAGGCGGTCGCCGGGCGTGAACTCGCCGCTGAGGATGCGCTCGCGCAGCTTGTCGCGGATGACGGCAAACAACTGCGGATGCTGCTCGCCGATCTTCAGCGAGGCGGAATGCTGCGTTGCTGCGGCTTGCGGGCTGACGGGTGAGGTTGTCATGGCGAGCAGGTTTGGCGTAATGGATACAGTCTCCATTGTATTACCGGGTGTAGCTGCATGGCTTGGCGGGGCGCCGCATCAGTGTCCCCAAAAAGCCTTGGCCAGCACGCCCAGCGCGCCCAAGGCGCATACCGCCAGCAGCACGCTGCGCACCGCGCGCGGCGGCAGGCGGTGGCGCAGCCGGTTGGAGACCGCAAAACCGGCCAGCAGGAAAGGCGCCAGGCTGAGCGCCAGCCCGGCGTGATAGCCCGTATACCGCTTGGCCCATGCCAGCATGGCCAGCGAGAAGATCGATCCCAGGAACAGCACCATGCCCAGCGTGGCGCGCAGGCGCGGCGGCGCCGCGTGCTGCATCACGATGGCGATGGGCGGTGCGCCCACCGAGGTCATGGTGCCCATGATGCCAGAGGCCACGCCCGCGCCGGACACGCGTCCCGGCGTGGCGGAAAAGTGCAGGCCGGCCGCGCTCAGCGCCACGGCCACCAGGATCAGGGCGGCGAACAGCACCCCCAACGCCTGCGGCGCGAAGCGCGTCATGGCGTAGATCGCGATCAATGTGCCGACGGCGCGGCCCGCCAGCGCGTAGGACACCGAAGGCCAGTCGATGGCGGCCCGCTCGCGCAACGCGGTCAACAGCGAAATGAAACCGCCCAGCGTCAAGAGCGGCCCCGGCGCCAGTTGCGGGAAGAACATGGCCGCCACCGGCGCGGCGAACATGGCGAAGCCCACGCCGCCCACGCCCTGTGCGATCGCGGCGCCGAACACCACGGCGGCCATGGTGGCGTACTGGAGGAGATCGGGGTACGGCAGGGAGGATGTCATGCCCGGCTTAATCGTTACTATGTATACGATAGTCTATCCAGGATTTTTCTGAATTTCATGAGATGCTGCAAAAACTAGGGTAATCCCCTGATTTTTAGGCGTTATTCATGGGTTTTTCAGAATTATCGCTTTCCCTAGGCGCTGCATATTTTGATTGGTATGGCTACAAACGAAATATAGTATACCGAATGTGGCGCCATAACAGCCACGCATACAAGGGGAATAGCACATGCAAGCGGACGTAGTGCTCAACGCTGCTCATTGGATGTACCTGATCAGCGTGGCCGCCATCATCCTGACGATGATTCTGCGGGCCAACGTGGTGGTGCCGTCGGTGATCGGCACCTTTCTGGTGGTGCTTGCCATCACGGGCAATCCGATCAGCGCCCTGATCGGCATTTTCTCGGCCAGCTTCGTGGCTGCGAAGGAGCTGTTCAACATCTTCCTGGTGATCACCTTCATGACGGCGCTGCTCAACGCGCTGAAAACCCTGCAGGCGGACGTGCGCATGGTGCAGCCGTTTCGCCGCGTCATGCGGGGCGGACATTCGTCCTTTCTGATCATCGCTCTCTGTACTTATGTGATCTCGCTGTTCTTCTGGCCCACGCCTGCGGTGCCGCTGGTGTCGGCCATCCTGCTGCCCGCTGCCATCGCGGCGGGCCTGCCGCCCTTGGCGGGCGCCATGGCCATCGCCATCGCCGGACAGGGCATGGCGCTGTCCTCGGACTACGTGATCGGCGTGGCGCCCAGCATCAGCGCCAAGGCCGCCGGGGCGGCGGTCAGCGCCGCCGTGGTCGCGGACCGCGCGCTGGTGCTGTCGCTCATCACCGGCGGGGTCGCGCTGGTGGCGGCCTACCTGCTGATCCGCAAGCACATCGTGCCGGCCGACGCCGGGCTCCTGTCCGCCTGGCAGGCACGGGCGCAGGACGGCAGCCTGGCCCGCATCGAGCAGTCCGGCTCGTTCGACAAGGCCGAGCTGGCCCGCGGCACCATGGGTGCGGACCCCGCGCTACCCAGCGGCCCGGCCCTGAGCGACGAAGAGCGTCGCCGCGTGCGCTGGTCCAAGACCTTTGCCGTCGTGACGCCGCTGGCCTTTCTGGCCGTGATCGCGGTCATGGTGCTGCCGCGCCTGTTCCCGTCCCTGCCCGCGCTGCGCGGCGGCGACGCGGCGGCGCTGGTGGGCGGGGTGGCCTTTGTTGTGATGATGCTGGTGACCCTGGCCGCGGAAGGCCCGCGCAAGATGCTGGACGTCTGTCCGGAGCACGTCACCGACGGCTTCGTGTTCGCCTTCAAGGCCATGGGCTCGGTGTTGCCGATCGCGGGCTTCTTCTTCGTGGGCGCCAATGAGACCGCCGCGCAGATCCTGGGCGTGCCGCAAGCGCAGGCGCCGGGCCTGCTGTTCGAAGTGATTTCCGCCGGCCAGCACCTGATTCCCGAAAACCATTTCCTGGTGGCCTTTGGCGTGCTGCTGGTCGGCATGATTACCGGCATCGACGGTTCAGGCTTCGCGGGCCTGCCTCTGACCGGCACCCTGTCCGGCGCCCTGGGGCCGGTGGTGGGTGTGGACCCGGCGACGCTGGCGGCGGTGGGGCAGATGGGCGCGGTCTGGACGGGCGGGGGCACGCTGATCGCCTGGTCCTCGCTCATCGCGGTGGCGGGCTTTGCGCGGGTCAACGTGCTGTCGCTGGTGCGCGCCCTGCTGTTGCCGGTGCTGCTGGCGCTATTCGTTTCGACGATCTGCGCCGTGCTGATCTGGAGCTGATACCTGTATGTGGTGCTGCTTTGGGGTCCCTGCGGGGACCCTTTTTTCCAGGGGGGCCGCCCTGAAGCAGGGGTTTACACGTATCGATCCATATTGATTAAAGTATACAATGTTCATAAGCCAACCCGCCCAGGCAATCGCGGCCAGCCGGGCGCAGATTAAGGAAGAGCTCCCGTGGACGACCTCTCGCAGCAAACATTCCTGAACCACATCGGCGGCAGCTGGGTGCCCAGCGGCACCGGCAAGACGGCGCCCAACATCAACCCGGCCGACACCAGCGATATCGTGGGCCGTTTCCAGGTGTCGGACGCGGAAGACGCCCGCCAGGCGGTGGCGTCCGCCGAAGCCGCCTTCGCCGGCTGGCGCGATACCCCGATTTCCAAGCGCGCCGCCATCCTGTTCCGCGCGGCCCAGTATCTGGAAGACCACGCCAACGACATCGCCCGCGAACTGACTCGGGAAGAGGGCAAGAGCCTGAACCTGGCCAAGGACGAGGTGCTGCGTTCGGCGCAGACGATCCGCTTCTACGCCGTGGAGGGGCAGTCCTTCACGGGCGAGACCTATCCCAACGACGACCCGGACATGGTGGTCTACAGCCAGCGCGAGCCGCTGGGGGTGGTGACGGTGATTTCCCCCTGGAACTTCCCCATCTCCATTCCCGCCCGCAAGATCGCCCCGGCGCTCATCACGGGCAATACCGTGGTGTTCAAGCCCTCGTCCGACGCGCCCATGTCGGGCTACCGCCTGACCGAAGCCTTCGTCCAAGCCGGCCTGCCGGCCGGGGTGCTGAACTTTCTGACCGGCCCGGCCGGCGCGGTGGGCGAGGCAATTACCGGCGCGCGCGCGGTGCGGGCCATTTCCTTTACCGGCTCCACTGCCGCAGGCGAACAGATCCACCGGACCGCGGGCCTGACCACCCGTACGCAGATGGAGTTGGGCGGCAAGAACCCCCTGATCGTGCTGGCGGACGCCGACCTGGACCGCGCCGTGGACCTGGCGGTGAAGGGCGGCTTTTCGCTCAGCGGCCAGGCCTGCACCGGTACCAGCCGGGTGCTGGTGGACAAGCGCGTGCGCCAGGCCTACACCGACAAGCTGCTGGTCCGCATCAAGGCGCTGACCATCGGCAACGGCCTGGACGGCAACTTCGACCTGGGGCCGCTGGCCACGGCCAAGCAGCTGGACAACGTGCTGGGCTATGTAGCGGCAGGCAAGCAGGAAGCCACCCACCTGTACGGCGGCGACCGCCTGACGGGCGCCGGGTTCGAGCGCGGCTATTACGTGTCGCCGGCGCTCTTCACCGACGTCACGCAGCAGATGCGCATCGCCCGCGAAGAGATCTTCGGCCCGGTGATCGCGCTGATCGAAGTGGACGGCTACGAAGACGCCATCGCCAAGGCCAACGACACCGAATACGGCCTGTCGGCCGCCATCGCCACCACCGATGCGCGCTATGCGCACCGCTTCGCCCGCGACATCCAGGCCGGCACGGTGAAGATCAACCGGACCACCACCGGCAACCTGATCAATGCGCCGTTCGGCGGGCTCAAGCATTCCAGCACCTCCACGTTCCGCGAATCGGGGCGGGTGGGCCTGGAGTTCTACACGCAGATCAAGACCGTCTACCGCGCCGGCTGAGGCCGCGGCTCCCAATCGCAAGCAGAAGAGGTATCCCCATGAAGCAGGTCTATCGTCTGGAACTGGAAGAAGCGCGCGTGATGGTCCGCGCGGCCATCGCAAAATCCGAGGAAATCGGCGTGCTGGAGTCGATCTGCATCGTCGACGACGGCGGCTATCCCATCGCCCTGGAGCGCATGGACGGCGCCCGCATCACCGGCCCGCAGATCGCCTGGAACAAGGCCTTTACCGCCGCCGGGCACAAGCGTTCCACCCATCTGTTCAACACTCCGCCCAACGGTCCGGCGCTGCCTGGCAACGAGGCCTTCGGCATCCAGTGGAGCTTTGACGGCAAGTTCGCCGTGTTCGTCGGCGGCTTTCCCATCGTGGTGAACAACGAGGTGATCGGGGGCGTGGGCCTGAGCGGCGGCAACGGCGAACAGGACACCAAGGCCGGCCTGGCCGCGCTTGCCGCGCTGGCGGCGCTGCTGGAGCCGCGCGGCATGAAAGTGCTGGTCGAGGCGGATATCAAGAAATAAGCGAGGCCGGCCATGGCATACCGCGTGCACATCCTGCAAACCGACGAATCGTTCCAGGTCGAAGAAGGCGAATCCGTACTGCAGGCCGCCGAGCGCTCGGCGGTGAAGCTGCCGCACGAGTGCACCTTCGGCGGCTGCGGCACCTGCCGCATCAAGCTGGAGTCCGGCGCCGTGGAGTATGAAGAGTTCCCCATGGCCCTGACGCCCGAAGAAGCGGCCGAAGGCTACGCGCTGGCCTGCCAGGCCCGGCCGCTGGGCGATCTCTGCATCAGCGTGGCCAGCAGCCGGCAGTCGTTTCCCGAACCGCGCCGCCTGCCCGCCACCATCCACCGCATCGAACGGTATTGCGACGACGTCATCCACCTGACGCTGGCGCTGCCCGAAGCGGGCCTGGAGTATGTGCCGGGCCAGTACATGAACGTGGTGCTGCCCGACGGCGAGACGCGCAGCTTTTCCATGGCTTCGGCGCCCGCCGGCAACCTGGTGGATTTCCACGTGCGCCGCATTCCAGGCGGCCGCTACACCGACCAGTGGCTGGGCCAGGCGCAAGCCGGCGCCGGCATGGAGATCGAAGCGCCGCTGGGCGTGTTCAGCTACCACGAGGAAGACTGGCGGCCGCTCATCATGATGGCTACCGGCACGGGCATCGCGCCGATCAAGGCCATCCTGGAATCGCTGCTGGACAACGAGGACTGCCCGCCCGTCACGCTCTACTGGGGCATGCGCACCGAGGCCGACCTCTACCTGCGCGACGTAATCGAAAGCTGGGCAGGGCGGCTGTACGAATTCAACTTCGTGCCGGTGCTGTCGCGCGCGGGCGCGGACTGGCAGGGCCGGCGCGGCCACGTGCAGCAGGCGGTCCTGGAAGACCACCAGGATCTGTCCGAGCACGCCTTCTACCTGTGCGGCGCGCCTGACATGATCCACCAAGCCAAGAGCCTGCTGGCCGCGCGCGGCGCCAGCCTGGACCACATGTATTCCGACAGCTTTACCTTCCAGCACGCGCTGGCCGCCGCCTGAACGGCCGCGCCTGCCGGATTATCGGTACACCAGCACCGGCAGTCGGGTGCGCGCCAGCACGCGCTGGGTTTCGCTGCCCAGCAAGAAGCCCGTCATGCCGTGGCGACCGTGCGAACCCATGATGATCAGGTCGCAGCCCTGGTTCTGCGCCGCCTCGACGATGGCTTCGTGCGGATGGTCGTTGACCGTGACCACGGCGTTGCACGGCACCAGCGCGTGGCGCGCTTCCATCTCCAGGTTGTCCAGGTAGGTTTGCGCGTTCTTGCGCGCCTGGTCGGTGTGGTGCGCCTGCGTGGTGCCCAGCATTTCGGCCTGGTAGACCAGCAGATGGTCCTCCGGAATGGCGCGGATGAGCGTGATGGTGGCTCCCATTTCCTTGGCGAAAACAAGAGCGCGCTTGAAAGCCGATTCAGACAGCAGGGAGCCGTCCACGGCGACGAGCAGGTGCTTATACATGTTGCCTCTCCTTTCGAAAAGGAATCGGGAGCAACTAGCCAATCCAGTATAGGCTCGCCGCCTGGTGCAAGCCAGTCCTGCATACGGACGAGAGAGCGGGCTGTGCTTTTCGCATATTTCCCAAAGCGGCCGAACCTGCGTTTCAACATAACCTCATATCGACTAAGTATTTTTCGACGCAGCGCGGCGATGACAGAATCGGTTCGACTCCTTGAACCCACAGCCGCAAACAACCTTCCATGTCATCGCCACGTCACCAGGCTCACGCCCGTGTACTCGCCATCGCCGGCAGTCCGTCGCAGCGCTCCCGTTCCGCGGTGCTGCTGCGGCACGCCGCCGGGATCCTGCAGCCGCGCGGGTTGAGCGTGGGCGAACTGGGCTTGCGCGATATCCCCGCCGAAGACCTGATAGAAGGCAATTACGCCGGCGCCGCGGCCAACGCGCTGCGTGCCCGCGTGGCGGCGGCAGATGCGGTCGTGATTTCCTCGCCGGTCTATCAGGCCTCCTTTTCCGGCGGGTTGAAGGCGGTACTGGACCTGCTGGATCCCAAGGCGCTGGCCGGCAAGGTGGTGTTGCCCATCGCCACGGGCGGCAGCCCGGCGCATCTGTTGGCGCTGGAGTACGGCTTGAAGCCCGTGTTGTCGGCGCTGGGCGCGCGCCACATCCTGGCGGGCGTCTACGCCACCGATACCCAGGTACGCGTGGACGAGTTCGGCGCGGGCGAGATAGACGGGGAAGTCCGCCGGCGGCTGGAGGACTCGGTGGAGCGCCTGTCCGAGCTGGTATTGCCGCGCGCCGCCGTTTCCAACCCATCCTACGATCTGGGCCGGCTCGCGCTAGCGGGCGGCTTCAGCGTCTGACCGATGCGCCGCACCCGCGTCCGCGCCGCTCCCGACACGCCGGCCTTGCCTTGGCTGGGAGGCGCGTTGCTCGCGGCGCTGTGGCTGGGCGGCAGCGAGACGGCCAGGCAGGCGCTGCCGGCGCTGAGCCTGCTTGCGCCGCTCCTGTACCAGGCGGTGCGCGGCATACGCGCGGCGGATCCGGCGCTGGTCGACACCGGCCGGTCCCATGACCTGAGCGGCTGGTCTCTTTATTGGCATGTGCATCTGCCGGGCGCATTGCCGTTCATCCTGACGGGCTTGAAGCAGGGGCTGGGACTGCTATGGCTGACCCTGATAGCACTGGAACTGTTCGCGACGCCGACTGCGCCGGGAATTCCGCAATGGCTGGGCAACGGTCCGCCGGACGTGACGATCCTGCTGCTGGCGATTGCGCTCTACGCGGTCCTCAGCTTGGGCTCGGGGGCGCTGGTAAGCGCGCTGGAGCGCTGGCTGCTGCGCTGGAGGCCGCGATGATGTTCATCAATCCCAATGAGTTCGAACTGTTGCAGCACCTGGACGTGCGCCAGCGTACGGAGCCGGACGAAATGCCCGAGGCCGAGCCGCGAACTGCGCTGCGCGTAACCTTGCGCAAGCTCGCCAAGCGCCATGGCGACCGCATCGCATTGCAGGCGTTGGACCTGGAGATTGCGGCCGGCGAGTTCGTGGCCGTGGTCGGGCGCGCAGGCAGCGGCAAGAGCACCTTGCTGCATCTGCTGGCCGGCAAGCTCGCGCCCAGCGGCGAGCAGGGCGGCGAGCCGGCCCGTCCGCCGCTGCTGTTCGACAATTTTCCCGTCTGGGAGCGTGACGGCCGCGTGCGCCTCCTGCTGCCGGACGCGCGCCTTCTGCCCTGGAAGACCGTGCTGCACAACGTCGCCCTGGGCCTGCCCGGCACGGCGCAGGCGGCCGAAGCGTTGCGCCAGGTGGGCCTGGACGGCCGCGGCGGCGACTGGCCCGCGCAGTTGTCCGAGCCGCAGCGCCAGCGCGTGGCGCTGGCCAGGGCCCTGGCGCGCCGTCCCGGCCTGTTGCTGCTGGACGAACCGTTTCAGGGGCTGGACGCGCTGAGCCGCATCGAGGCGCAGCGGCTGCTGGAGGATATCTGGCGCCGGCAGGGATTTACCGCCGTGCTGGCGACCCACGACGCGGCCGAGGCCGTGGCGGTGGCGGATCGCATCCTGGTGCTGGACGAAGGCGGCGTGGCGCTGGACGAGCGCGTCGGCCTGGCGCGTCCTCGGGTGCGCGGCTCGGCCGCATTCGCCGCGCTGGAGGCCCGCGTGCTGCGCGCCGCGTTGCGTCTGCAAGACACGCCGGACGCCGCGCGGCCCTTGGCGCCCGTCATCCAGATCCGACACCTGCGGCTGGCGGTCTGAGACCGCGCTCGGCGATTCCCCCATGGGCGGCATGACGCCGCTCTTCACTCCAGGAGCAAGACCATGAGCATTCAATCCATCAACGCCCGCAACCAGTTCCGCGGCAAGATCAAGGAGATCATCCTGGGTCCGGTGGTGTCCGAGGTGGACGTGGATACGCCGGCCGGCATCGTGACCTCGGTGATCACCACCCGGTCGGTCAAGGAACTGGGCTTGGAGGTCGGCACCGAGGTGCTGGCTTTCGTCAAGGCGACCGAGGTTTCCGTCGCCAAACTGTGAACCGAAGCAGATCAGCGCCGGCGCTTCCCCTGCGCCGGGGTTAGGCATATATTGTCAGCGCGATATCCGGCAGTTCCTCCTGGCTTGTGGCTTTACGCTTGGCGATTCACGGAGAACGGAAAATGCGTCGACTGCAACGATGGTTCATCGGCTGGTTATGCCTGGGGTTGGCTGTGTGCCTTCCCGCCACGGCGCAGACCAAGCTGGACAACGCGCAACTGGATCAATTGATGGCGCCCGTGGCGCTGTATCCGGATTCGCTGCTCTCGCAAATCCTCATGGGCGCGACCTACCCCGACGATGTCGCGGCGGCCGCCAAATGGTCGGCCGCGCATACCTCGGAATCCGGCGACCAGGCCGTCAAGGCGGTCGAGGGCGAATCCTGGGATCCCAGCGTCAAATCCCTGGTGGCCTTCCCGTCGGTCATGGACATGATGGGCCGCCAGCCGGACTGGGTGAAATCCGTGGGCGACGCCTTCCTGGCGCAGCCCGACGCCGTCATGGATTCGGTCCAGCGGCTGCGCGTCCAGGCGCAGAAGGCCGGCAACCTGAAGAGCACGCCGCAGCAGAAGGTCACCTCCAGCACGACCAACGACAAGACCGTCGTGGTGATCGAGCCGGCCGATCCGCAGGTCGTGTACGTGCCCAGCTACAACCCGACGGTGGTGTACGGCACCTGGGCCTACCCCTCCTATCCGCCTTACTACTACCCGCCGCCTCCGGGTTCGGTGTTCGCCACCTCGCTGGTGGCCGGCATCGGCTTCGGCCTGGGCGTGGCCGCGGTCAACTCCATGTGGGGCGGGTTCGATTGGGGGCATAACGACGTCGACATCGACGTCAATCGCTACAACAACATCAACGTCAACCAGCGCATCGACCGCAACAACATCAACAACAACAGGACCACCTGGCAGCACAACCCGGCCAACCGCGGCAACACCCCGTATGCGGACCAGGCCAGCCGCCAACGTTTCGACAGCCAGCGTCAGGCTGGCGTGCAGAACCGGGCGCAGGGCCAGGGCGGCCGCTCGCCGGGCGCGGCGGCAGCGCCGAACTCCCGCGATGCCGCGCGCCAGCGCGCGGCGCAGTCGTTCGAAGGCCGCACCGGGCAGTCCATCCCCGGCCATGCCGAACCGGGCGCGGGGCGCGGCCAGGGGGCGGGCCGAGGCGATGCTGCGGCGAACCGCGGGCAAGGCCAAGGGCAACAACGGGCCGGACAGGGCGGGCAGGGGGGGCAAGGGGCTCGCGACCGGGCGCAAGGCGGCGGGCAGGCGCAGCACAACCGGCCGTCCAACAGCGTGTCCACGCAGGACCGCCAAGCTGCAGCCCAGCGCCAGCGCGCCGACGAAGCGGCCGCGCGTGACCGTGGCCGCGCCTCCAATAGCGCCAACGCGCTGAGCGGCGCCGGCAACGGCGACCAAATGCGGCAGCAGCACACGCGCAGCGAGATGAACCGCGGCGGCGGTGGCGGCGGTCCGCGCGGCGGCGGACACGCAGGCGGCGGACGCGGTGGTGGTGGCGGCGGCGGCGGACATTTCGGCGGCCGGAGATAAGCACCATGGACAAGGGAACTCTCATGACCATTGCTCGTTTGCGCGCGCTGGGCGCCGCGTCGCTGCTGGCGCTGGGCCTTGCGGCCCCCGCCGCGGCGCAAAGCCTGTATCCGAGTCCGCAGGCCGCCGCCGACGCCTTCGTCGACGCCATGGCCACTGGCGACCTCGACGGACTGGCCAAGGTGTTGGGGCCGAATCACAGCAAGATCGTGCCGGGCGGCGTGGCGCAGGACGACATCTACCGTTTCCTGGCGGCCTGGTCGCGCAAGCACGAGATCGTGGCCGATGGCGGCCGTTCCTGGCTGGCGGTCGGGGATTCGGGCTGGACCCTGCCCGTGCCCATCGTGCGCGCCGGGCAGGGCTGGCGTTTCGACCCGGCGGCGGGCACGGCGGAAATCCGCCGCCGCGCGATCGGCCGCAACGAACTGACCGCCATCGAGACCCTGCGGGAGCTGCAGGCCGCGCAAGGTCGTTACAAGGACGGCGTGGGCCAGGGGCGCTACGCGAGCCGCCTGGTCAGCCGTCCGGGACAACGCGACGGGCTGTACTGGCCCGAGGTGCCGGGCGCCCCGCAGCAGGCCTATGGCTTGGACGCGCTCAGCATGGGGCCGGAGGTGCCGCTGGACGATGCTTATTACGGCTACCGGTACAAGGTGATACCGGGCGCGGACGGCGGCTCGTATCACATCGTCGCGTGGCCGGCGCGTTACGGGCAGACCGGCATCGACTCCTTCGTCGTCGGCCCCGACGGGCGCGTGTTGGAGGCCGACCTGGGACCCTCGTCCGCAGCGCGCGCCGCGGCCTTGCGGGAACGCGATATCCGTGCCGGAACCTGGACCGATGCCGACGTGCAACCCGTTGGCAGCAAATGATTTTTCCGGTTTTCGGGGAGTAATCGGCGTACGCCTGTTGCTGGGTCGCAACAGGCGTGTCCGTTTGTCCGGCTGGCACGGCACGATGCCCTTTTGTCAGCCCGCTGTGCCTAAAATGGCGAGCACCGGGACCCTGCCCGATACCCCTTTGCCGGACCTAGAAATTGAACCCCATGCATTTTGTCCGCTACGCCCTGTTCGGCGTAGGGATGGCGCTTAGCGCCGCGGCCGCCTCGGCCCCGATTTTCGTCCTGAACTCCCTGGACGCCAACGTCAGCATCGTTGATCCGGCCACCTACAAGGAATTGCGGCGCGTGCCCACGGGCAAAGAGCCGCATCACCTGTACCTGACCCCCGACGAAAAGTCGCTCATGGTGGCCAACGCCACCAGCGATTCGATCACGCTGATGGATCCCAAGACCGGTGAAGTGCAGCGCACGCTGACCGGTATCGTCGATCCCTACCAGCTGCAATTCTCGCCGGACATGAAGTGGTTCGTGACCGCGGCCAACCGCCTGGACCACATCGACATCTATTCCTGGCATCCGCTGGAAAAGGGCTTCGACCTCAAGCTGGTCAAGCGCATCCAGGCCGGCAAGACGCCCAGCCACATCATGATCGACAAGAACAGCACCACGGCCTACGTGACGCTGCAGGACAGCGATCAGCTCATTGCCATCGACCTGGCCACGCAGACGCCGAAATGGACGGTGTCGGTGGGCAAGACGCCCGCCGACGTGTTCCTGACGCCCGACCAGAAGACATTGCTGGTGGCACTGACCGGCGATTCCTACGTCGAGGCCTACGACGTCAGCAACGGCCCGGCCAAGCTGGTGACGCGCATCAAGACCGCCGCGGGCGCCCACGCCTTCCGTGCGCAGGGCGACCACCGCCACCTGTTCGTCAGCAACCGCACCGCCAACTCCATCAGCCGCATCGACCTGCAGACGCTGGCCGTCACCGATACCTTCCCGGTGCCGGGCGGTCCGGACTGCATGGACGTGCTGGCCGACGGCAAGACCCTGCTGGTCACTTCGCGCTGGGCCCGCAAGCTCACCGTGGTGGACCTGGAGCAGAAAAAGGTGGTCAATCAGGTGCCGGTGGGCAAGTCGCCCCACGGCGTCTGGACGCTGAACCATGCTCCCACGCGGTAGCAAGAGCCCCCACGCCGCGCCCGCTTGCGCGGGCTTGCTGCCCCCCAAGGGGGCTGTTTTGCCTTGGGGCGGCCCGGCGGGGAAAGAGCCCCCACGCTGCGCGCGCTATGCGGGCTCGCTGCCCCCCAAGGGGGCGGTTTTGCCTTGGGACGGCCCGGCGGCAAAACGCCTCCGCGCGGCGGTCGTGTTCGCGCTGGCCTTTCCCGCCATGGGAATGGCCGCGCCCGCTACCTGCGACAAACCGGTCTACCTGACGTTCGATACCGGCCACATGGGCGTGGCCCCGCTGATCGCCGACGTGCTGGCCCGACACAACGTCAAGGTGACGTTTTTCCTGGCCAACGAGCGCACGCTGACCGACGGCTCCAGCCTGGACGACGTGTGGGCGCCCTGGTGGAAAGCGCGCGCGGCCGAAGGCCATGTCTTCGGCTCGCACACCTACGACCACGTCTATTGGCAGGCGGATCTCCCCGACGGCAAGTTCCGCGTCAAGCCCAGCGCCGGTCCGGACGCGGGCAAGCGCGCCGAATGGACGCCCGAGCAGTATTGCGCCGAGATCAAGCGGTCCGTCACCCGTTTCCATCAGATGACGGGCAAGAACATGCTGCCGATCTACCGCGCGCCGGGCGGCAAGACCTCGCCCGCGCTGCTGAAGGCGGCCAAGGCCTGCGGCTTCGAGCACGTGGGCTGGGCGCCCGCCGGTTTCCTGGGCGACGAACTGCCCAGCGACAAATACCCCAACGCCCGCCTGCTGGACCAGGCGCTGCGCACCATCAAGCCCGGCGACATCCTGCTGGCGCACCTGGGCATCTGGTCGCGCCAGGACCCCTGGGCGCCGGCCGTGCTGGAGCCGCTGATTGAAGGTTTGCAGCGCAAGGGCTATTGTTTTGCTACCTTGGATACGCATCCGTCCTACCGCGATTGGATCGCTACGCATCATTGATCATGGATACGCTTAGTCAATTGTTCGGAGAGTGCCAGCAATGGCTCTTCGAAACGGCGATTCAGCCCGCGCTGTTCCACCTGGGCATGAGCAACTTCATCGAGGACGGCTACGACGCCACCATGTGGTTGTTGGTCGGCCTGCTGCAGGTCGCCGTGCTGGTGCTGGTGTTCGGCCCGCTGCAGCGCCTGCGTCCGGTCGAGGCCGTCACCGACCGCCGCCAGATCGGCATCGATGTGCTCTACACGCTGATCCACCGGTTGGGCGCTTTCCGGCTGGTGCTGTTCTTCACGGTGGAGCCGCTATGGGATAGCGTGTTCGGCCAGTTGCACGTCTGGGGGTTCGCGCCGTTCCAGCTGGACCAGTACTGGCCCGGCGTGACGGACAAGGCCTGGGTCAGCCTGATCATCTACCTGTTGCTGTTCGACGCGGTGGACTACTTCTACCACCGGGCCCAGCACCGTTTCGGCTGGCTCTGGGCCCTGCACGCCGTGCACCACAGCCAACGCCAGATGACCATGTGGAGCGACGACCGCAACCACCTGCTGGACGACATGCTGCGCGACGTGCTGGTGGTGTTCGTGTCGCAGCTGGTGGGCGTGCCGCCGGCGCAGTTCGTCATGGTGGTGGCCATCACCCAGTTGGCGCAGAGCTTCTCGCACGCCAACCTGCGCATGCATTTCGGCGCCATCGGCGAGCGCCTGCTGGTCAGCCCGCGCTTTCACCGGCACCACCACTCCATCGCCTACGACGCCTCGTCGCCGGGACCGGCGGGCGGCTACAACTTCGGCGCGCTGTTCCCCATCTGGGACGTGCTGTTCCGCACTGCCCGCTTTGGCGTGGGCTACGGCCCCACGGGCATCCATGACCAGCAGGCGGAGCTGGGCGGACGCGATTACGGCCGCGGCTTCTGGTCGCAGCAGTGGCTGGGCTTGAAGCGCATGGTGGGCCGCGACCGCGAACCCGCCGCCGCGCCGCCGTCGCCTCCGGCCTCGGTGGAACGCGCCTGAAGCCGGTCTGGCCTCAGAGGCCGCGCATGAAAGACCACGCATGAAAAAACGAGCCCGCTGGGCTCGTTTTGCTTTGGGCGTGCAGGGAATCCCGTGTCAGGGCTGCGCGTCGTGCGTGGTTTCCCGCTTGATCTCGCCGTGCCTGCGTTCCATTTCCTGGCGTAGTTCGCGGCGCAGCCGGGCGGCTTCCATGCGCTGTTTTTCTTCCAGGTTGCGCGGTTCCAGCGGCGGCACCGCGGTCGGCGCGCCCTGCTCATCCACCGCAACCATCGTGAAATAGCAGCTATTGGTATGGCGCACGAGCTTCTTGCGGATGTCCTCGGTGACGACCTTGATGCCGATTTCCATGGACGTGCGGCCGGTGTAGTTCACCGCCGCCAGGAAAGTCACCAGTTCGCCCACGTGGATGGGTTCGCGGAACACGACCTGGTCCACGGACAGGGTCACCACGTATTGGCCGGCGTACCGGCTGGCACAGGCGTAGGCCACCTGGTCCAGGTACTTGAGGATGGTTCCGCCGTGCACATTCCCTGAGAAATTCGCCATGTCCGGCGTCATCAGGATGGTCATCGACAATTGGTGGCTAAAGGCTTCGTCCATGGCGGGCGTTCAATCTTGGATAAAACGCCTATGGTAGCGGCAGGCGCCTGTCATGGCTGCGTCTTTTCAGCGGCTTCCGGGGATTCTTGCGGGGTGTCTTCGGGCGGGGTGTCGCGCAGCAGGGCGGGCGGCGTCCACAATCCGTCCAGCAGCGCGGGTTCGGGCGCATAGACGCGCAGCAGCACGCTGACTGCGCCGGCTGCGGGCAGCGGCAGCCAGTTGGACTGTTCCTCGGGCGCGGGCGGCGCATGGCTGATGCGCAGGTCCAGCGAACCGTCGGCGTTGTACCGCAAAGGATCGCGGTCGCCCAGCGCGTAGCGGTTCAGCGGATTGGCCGACGGCATGCCTTGCGCGTCGTAGGCCGCTAGCGACCACAGCGCCGCGGCGGGCGGCAGTTGGCCGCTTTCAAAATGCAGCGTGTAGCCGTGCGCGCCATCCAGCGGTGCGCCTTGGCTGTCGGCCGCCAGCAGCAGCACGCTCAGGTCTTCGGGCAGGCCCGCGCCTGGCTGCGCCTGCGCCGCCAGGGCGCGCCGCAGATAGGAATTGCCGTAGACGCCGATGCTGGCGGTTTCCTGGTGCCAGCCGTTGACGCTGCGCACCGTGGCGCCGGCCGCTGCCGTCATGCGCTCGCGCGCCGCCCGCAGGCCGCGGCGCAAACCCTGTTTGGCGGGATGGTCGAGCTGGGCGAAGTCGAACGGCCGGCCGGCGGCCAGCCCGGCGCCGCGCAGCCTGGCCAGCACGGGCTGATCGGTGGCATGCGGCGGGTTCTTGCGCAGCAGCTCGGCCGCATATTCGAAGTAGGCGTCGGTCGGCATGGACTCGACCTGCTCGCGCACCGGGATGCGCAGATTCAGGGAGGGATCGGCCTTCGCCCGCTGCGCTTGCACGGGCAGGTTCCATTGCGCCAGCGGCGTCAGCTGGAAGCCGTCTTGCAAGACGTGGACCGCTGGGTAGTCGGCGGGTCCATCCGCCTGGATCAGATTCTTGGCCCATACGTAGGCCGTGGGCGCGTCGATGCGCGCCATGCCCGAGGGCAGCACGCCGCTCCAGCCCGGCGGCACGATCACGGTATTGCCCTTGGCCGTGCCGGTGCTGCGCTTGCCCAGCGTGGCGAACACATCCGTCCACATGTCCAGCAGCGTCAGCGCATAGAGCCGGCCTTGGGTATCCGGCACCGACAGCACCACCGGCCCGGACGTCAGGTCCAGCCAGCCGACGCTGCGCAGCATGTCCGGATTGGCCCAGGGAGTGGCCGCGCCCGGCTGCGGCAGCGCCCGCCCATGCAGAAAGGTATTGGCCGGCGCGCCCTCGGCGCCGCGGGACGGGTGGGTGAACTGGCGGCGGGTCAGGTCCATCGTGACCAGCGGGTAGAAGTAGAGATAGCCTCCCATGCCCGCTTGGTGGGCGGCTTCGGTGGCGGCCGCGGCGGGAGTCAGGGCGGCCGGGGCCGCGCGGGTCAGCGTGGCTGGCGCGAGCGTGGCGGTGATGGACAAGGCCAGGGCAACAAGGCGGCGCATCGGCGCTCCTACGGTCATGCGGGAAAGAAGGCTGGCGGCGCGGCCTCCCCCAAAAAGGGCGGGTCGGCGGGCCAGTCCAGGCAGCCGCAGATGGTAGCAGCCGGCGGATCATCCAAAATCTGCGAAAACCTCCGATTTGGCCGCTAAATCTCAGACATAAGGAAGGTCGTCCTTAAGACGGGTCCCATGGCGTACCCGTCCCGCAAAGCCTATACTTGGAAAAATATCCTTGGAATTCGTAGGGCTTTTGCTTCGGCCAGCCAACGGCTTCCTTCATTTCACCCGGAGAGGAGTGTTTCATGGTCAACATGAATCGCCGCCAGTTCTTCAAGGTGACCGGTGCGACGCTGGCAGGCTCCAGCCTGGCTTTGCTGGGGGCAGCCCCCGGCACGGCCATGGCCGAAGTCCGCCAGTACAAGCTTGCGCGCATGACTGAAACGCGCAACACCTGTCCCTACTGTTCGGTCGCCTGTGGACTGCTGATGTACGGCTTGGGCGACGGCTCCAAGAACGCCCGCGCCAGCATCATGCACATCGAAGGCGACCCGGACCACCCCGTCAACCGCGGCACGCTCTGTCCGAAGGGCGCTGCCCTGATCGACTTCATCCATAGCCCCAACCGCCTGAAGTACCCGGAATACCGGGCGCCGGGTTCGGACAAGTGGGTGCGGATGTCGTGGGACGATGCCCTGACCCGCATCACCAAGCTCATGAAGGCGGACCGCGACGCGAACTTCGTCGAGAAGACCGCGGACGGCAAGACCGTCAACCGGTGGCTGACCACCGGCATGCTGGCGGCCTCCGCAAGCAGCAACGAGGTTGGCTACATCACGCACAAGACTGTGCGCAGCATGGGGATACTGGCATTCGATAACCAAGCCCGTGTCTGACATGGCCCGACGGTGGCAGGTCTTGCCCCGACGTTTGGCCGTGGAGCGATGACGAACCATTGGGTCGACATCAAGAACGCGGACGTAGTACTGATCATGGGCGGCAATGCCGCCGAGGCCCACCCTTGCGGGTTCAAATGGGTCACGGAAGCAAAAGCCCACAACAAGGCAAAGCTGATCGTCGTGGATCCGCGCTTTACGCGCTCGGCATCCGTGGCGGACTTCTACGCGCCCATACGCACCGGCACCGACATCATTTTCCTGGGCGGCGTCATCAAGTATCTGCTGGACAATGACAAGATCCAGCACGAGTACGTGCGCAACTACACGGACTTTTCCTTCATCGTGCGCGAGGACTTCGCGTTCGACGCGGGCCTGTATTCCGGCTACGACGCCGAGAAGCGCACATACGACAAGGCCAGCTGGGACTACGAGCGCGGCGACGACGGCTACGTCAAGACGGACCCGACGCTGGCGCATCCGCGCACCGTCTACCAGCTGCTGAAGAAGCACTACTCGCGCTACACCGAGGACATGGTCGAGCGCGTCTGCGGCACGCCCAAGGACAAGTTCCTGAAGGTGTGCGAGATGCTGGCGTCCACCGCCACCACCAACCGCGCCGCGACCATCCTCTACGCGCTGGGCTGGACGCAGCACTCCATCGGTTCGCAGATCATCCGCACGGGCGCGATGGTGCAACTGCTGCTGGGCAACATCGGTATCGCCGGCGGCGGCATGAACGCGCTGCGCGGGCATTCGAACATCCAGGGCCTGACCGACCTGGGCCTGATGTCGAACCTGCTGCCCGGCTACATGACCCTGCCCAACGAGCCCGAGCAGGACTACGGCAAGTACATCGAGTCGCGCACGCAGAAGCCTCTGCGGCCCAACCAGCTGAGCTACTGGCAGAACTACAGCAAGTTCCACGTGAGCCTGATGAAGGCCTGGTGGGGCAAGTCCGCCACGGCCGAAAACAACTGGGCGTTCGACTACCTGCCCAAGCTGGACAAGCTCTACGACATGCTGCAAGTCTACGAGCTCATGAACCAGGGCAAGATGAACGGCTACCTCGCCCAGGGCTTCAACCCCCTGGCGGCCGCGCCCAACAAGGCCAAGCTGAACGCCGGGTTCGCCAAGCTGAAGTTCCTGGTCATCATGGACCCGCTGGTCACCGAGACCTCCGAGTTCTGGCGCAACGCGGGCGAGGCCAACGATGTGGATCCCTCCAAGATCCAGACCGAAGTCTTCCGCCTGCCCACCACCTGCTTCGCCGAGGAAGACGGCACGCTGGTGAACTCCGGCCGCTGGCTGCAATGGCACTGGAAGGGCGCCGAGCCTCCGGGCGAGGCCAAGAGCGACATCGAGATCATGGCGCTGCTGTTCACGCGCCTGCGCAAGATGTACCAGGACGAGGGCGGCAAGTATCCCGATCCCATCGTCAACCTGTCCTGGCCGTACTCCAATCCGCAGAATCCCACCGCGGAAGAACTGGCCAAGGAATACACGGGTAAGGCGCTGGTGGAGCTGACCGATCCCAAGGATCCTTCCAAGGTCACCCGCAAGGCCGGCGAGCAACTGGCCGGCTTCGCGGAACTGCGCGACGATGGCTCCACCATCAGCGGCTGCTGGATCTTCGCGGGCGCCTGGGGGCCTACCGGCAACCTGATGGCGCGGCGCGACAACAGCGACCCGACCGGTATCGGCCAGACCCTGAACTGGGCCTGGGCGTGGCCGGCCAACCGCCGCATCCTGTACAACCGCGCTTCCTGTGACGCGGCGGGCAAGCCGTTCGATCCGCGCCGCAGCCTGATCTCCTGGAACGGCAAGTTCTGGACCGGCGCCGACATCCCCGACTTCAAGGGCGACGAAAATCCGGACGGCGGCATGGGACCGTTCATCATGAACCCCGAGGGCGTGGCGCGCTTCTTCGCGCGGGCGGGCATGGCCGAAGGGCCGTTCCCCGAGCACTACGAACCCTTCGAGACGCCGCTGGGCTACAACCCGCTGTATCCGAAGGCCAAGGGCGTCACCAGCAACCCCGCCGCGCGGGTCTTCAAGGACGACCTGGCCGCGATGGGCACGGTGGACAAGTTCCCCTACGTGGCCACGACCTACCGCCTGACGGAGCACTTC
Organism: Achromobacter xylosoxidans; assembly: GCF_014490035.1. Classification (NCBI taxonomy): domain Bacteria; kingdom Pseudomonadati; phylum Pseudomonadota; class Betaproteobacteria; order Burkholderiales; family Alcaligenaceae; genus Achromobacter; species Achromobacter xylosoxidans. Next base: position 340,333 of record NZ_CP061008.1, read on the forward strand.
CACTACTGGACCAAGCACGTCCGCATCAACGCGATCCTCCAGCCGGAGCAGTTCGTGGAAATCGGCGAGGCGCTGGCCAAGGAATTGGGCATCGCCAACGGTTCGCGCGTGAAGGTGTCGTCCAACCGCGGCTACATCAAGGCGGTGGCGCTGGTCACCAAGCGCCTGCGCGCGCTGACCATCGAGGGCAAGACGGTGCACCACGTGGGCATCCCCATCCATTGGGGCTTCGTGGGCCTGGCCAAGCCCGGCTTCCTCACCAACACCCTGACGCCGTTCGTGGGCGACGGGAATTCCCAGACGCCGGAATTCAAGTCGTTCCTGGTGCAGGTCGAGAAGGCCTAAGGAGACCGACATGTCCATGCAATCCCTAGACATCAAGCGGCGCTCCGCCACCACCACGCCGCCGCCCGGCATCCGCGAGCCCGTCACGGGCTCGGTGGCCAAGCTGATCGACGTCTCCAAGTGCATCGGCTGCAAGGCTTGCCAAAGCGCCTGTATGGAATGGAACGATCTGCGCGACGAGATCGGCACCAACGTGGGCGTCTACGACAACCCGGCCGACCTGACCGAGCATTCCTGGACCGTCATGCGCTTCTCCGAATACGAGAATCCGCAAGGCGATCTGGAATGGCTGATCCGCAAGGACGGCTGCATGCACTGCGAGGATCCGGGCTGCCTGAAGGCCTGTCCGTCGCCGGGCGCCATCATCCAGTACAACAACGGCATCGTGGATTTCCACGAAGAGAACTGCATCGGTTGCGGCTACTGCATCACCGGCTGCCCGTTCAACGTGCCGCGCATCTCCAAGAAGGACCACAAGGCGTACAAGTGCACCTTGTGTTCCGACCGCGTGGCCGTCGGCCAGGAGCCGGCCTGCGTCAAGGCGTGTCCTACCGGCGCCATCGTCTTCGGCACCAAGGAAGACATGACGCAGCACGCCGAGGAGCGGATCGTCGACCTCAAGTCGCGCGGCTTCGACAAGGCTGGCCTGTATGACCCGCAGGGCGTGGGCGGCACTCACGTCATGTACGTGCTGCATCACGCCGACCAGCCCGGGCTGTACCACGGGCTGCCCAAGGACCCGCAGATCAGCCCCATGGTCTCGCTATGGAAGGGGCTGGCCAAGCCCGTGGGCGTGGCCGTGATGGCCCTGACCGCGCTGGCTGGCTTTTTCCACTACGCCCGCGTAGGCCGCAACGAGGTGTCCGAGGAAGACGAACGCCGTGCCGAAGAGGAGGTGCGCCATGAGTGAAGACCGCCATTACCGCCGGATCAAGCGCTACACGCCGGGCGAGCGCACCAACCACTGGATCATCGCTTTCACGTTCATCCTGTTGGCGCTGTCCGGGCTGGCGCTGTTCCACCCGTCCATGTACTGGCTGAGCAACCTGTTCGGGGGCGGACCCTGGACGCGCATCCTGCATCCCTTCATCGGGGTGGTGATGTTCGCCTGCTTCGTCGTGTTCGCCGGCCACATGTGGCGGCACAACCTCATGACGAAGGCCGACCGCCAGTGGATGCGGCAATTGAACGATGTGGTCGAGAACCGCGAGGAAAAGCTGCCCGAAGTCGGCAAGTACAACGCCGGCCAGAAGCTGCTGTTCTACGTGCTGATCCTCTGCATGCTGGGCCTGTTCGTCAGCGGCATCGTGATCTGGCGCGAGTACTTCGCGTTCTACTTCCCGATCTGGGTGATCCGCGCCGCCTCGGTGGTGCATGCCGTCAGCGCGCTGGTGCTGATCTGCGCCATCATCGTGCACATCTACGCTGCCATTTGGGTCAAGGGTTCCCTGACCGCGATGCTGCGGGGGTATGTCACGGCGGGTTGGGCGTGGAAGCATCATCGCGCCTGGTTCCGCGAGCAAATCAGAAAATAGTGCAAAACGGAACGCGCAGTTTGCGCGTTCCCTCTGCGCTGCGGCAAATGGGGCTTTCTTGGCCCCCACGCACCCGCCCAACGGCTGCTATCCTTCTCCTTGAAGGCTGGCAGCCGTGTTTTTTTACTGGAGACGCAAGTGCAGCGAATTCTTCCGCGCGGCGAGATCGAAGCGCTAGATCACAACCGCATTCCCCAAGTCAGCCTGCCGGACCGCGCGTCGGTTTTCGCCACGCGCGCAGCCCGCTTGCGGCAACTGGCGGCGGATAGCCCGGTGGCCGACTACCTGCTGCTGATGGCGCATCTGGTCGACGCCCAGCATCGCGCCCTGCAGGGCTGCGCGGCGCCCGAGGCTTCCGAGGAGCGCATTTCGCTGGCGCAGGCGCATGGCATGCCGCCCCTGCAGGCCGTGGGCTGGCCGCGCGACCCGTTGTGGCGCAACATCCTGGGCCAGCTGCTGGACCATGTCGCCGGCGCCAAGGACGTGCCGGCCGAGGCCATCGAAGTCTGCGCCGGCCTGCGCCGTGCGCTGGCCGAGGATCCGGAGTCGCTGGAGGATCTGGCCGAGGCGGTGCTGTCCGAACAGGACCAGGGCGTGGACGGCGCCGCGGCGCCCTTCGTGATGGCGGCCCTGCAAATCTATTGGACCGATCTGGCCAGCCGTTTCGACGAAAAGCAGTTGCCCGTGGCCAGCCCCTTTGGCGTCTGTCCGGTGTGCGCCAGCCTGCCGGTGGCCAGCGTGGTGCGTGTGGGCGGGCAGTTCGAAGGCTACCGCTACCTGTGCTGCAGCCTGTGCGCGACCCAGTGGCACATGGTGCGGGTGAAATGCTCGCATTGCGAAGACGTGGAATCGGTGGCGTATCAGGCCATCGAGGGCCGTACGCCCGCCATCAAGGCGGAAACCTGCGACCACTGCCATACCTATCGCAAGATCTTCTACCAGGACAAGGACCTGCAGGTGGAGCCCGTGGCCGACGACCTGGCCAGCCTGATGCTGGACGTGCTGGTCGGCGAGGCGGGCTATTCGCGGGCCAGCGGCAATCCGTTGCTGTGGCACGGATCGGAGCCGGCGTCGGATCAGGGAGCAGAGCAGTAATGGCCGCACAAGCGCCCGAAGGCGGCGTGGCCGCGGTATCGGAGATCCCTTCGTTGGACCGGTTGCTGAATGCGCCGGCCATGCGCGCCGCGCTGGACGAGCACGGCCGCACCCAGGTGGTGGCGGCGCTGCGCCGGGATTTGGACGCGATGCGCGAACGTGCGCTGGCCGGCGGGCTGCCGCGCCAGGAGCTCGACGCCGACGTCGTGGCCGCGCGCGTGGCCGCGGCATTGGCCCGGACGGCCGAGCGGAAGCTGCGGGCCGTGTACAACCTGACCGGCACGGTGCTGCACACCAACCTGGGCCGGGCGCTGCTGCCCGACGAGGCGGTGGCCTCGGTGCTGCGCGCGCTCACCACCCCCGCCAACCTGGAGTTCGACCTGGACACCGGCGGGCGCGGCGACCGCGACGACCTGATCGATGAACTGTTGTGCGAACTGACGGGGGCCGAGGCCGCTACCGTCGTCAATAACAATGCGGCCGCCGTGCTGCTGATGCTGAACGCGCTGGCGGACCGGCGCGAAGTCGTGGTGTCCCGCGGCGAACTGGTCGAAATCGGCGGCGCGTTTCGCATTCCGGACATCATGAAGCGCGCCGGGGCCAAGCTGGTCGAAGTTGGCACCACCAACCGCACCCATGCCGCCGACTACGAAAACGCCCTCGGCCCGCGCACCGCCATGCTGATGAAGGTGCATTGCAGCAACTACGCGGTCACCGGTTTCACCAAGAGCGTGAGCGTGGCCGAGGTGGCGGCGCTGGCGCACGCGCGCGGCCTGCCCGCTACCGTGGACCTGGGCAGCGGCACGCTGGTCGATCTGACCCAGTTCGGCCTGCCCAAGGAAGACACCGTGCGCGAAACCATCGCGGCCGGCGCGGACCTGGTCACTTTCAGCGGCGACAAACTGCTGGGCGGGCCGCAGGCCGGCCTGCTGGTGGGTCGCAAGGACCTGATCCGCAAGATCAAGAAGAACCCGCTCAAGCGCGCCCTGCGCGTCAGCAAGCTGACACTGGCGGCCTTGGAGCCGGTGTTGGGTCTGTACCGTGCGCCCGAGTTCCTGGCCCAGCGCTTGACCACCTTGCGCTTGTTGACCCGCCCGCAGCGCGACATCCAGCCGCAGGCCGAACGCCTGCGCGGCGTCCTGGCGCAGGCGGCGGGCGAACACTACGCGGTCGAGGCCGTACCCATGTTCAGCCAGATCGGCAGCGGCGCCTTGCCCGTGGACCAACTGCCCAGCTACGGCCTGGCCGTGCGCTACACCGGCAGCGGCCGCGCCGGACGGCACCTGGACAAGCTGGAGACGCAATTGCGCCGCCTGCCCGTGCCCGTGATCGGCCGCATTGCCGACGACGCCCTCTGGCTGGACCTGCGTTGCCTGGAAGCGCGCGACGAAGCGGCCTTCGCCGCGCAACTCGCGGAGCGCCTGGCGTGATCATCGGCACCGCAGGCCATATCGACCACGGCAAGACCACGCTGGTGCGGGCGCTGACCGGCGTCGATACCGACAGGCTCAAGGAAGAAAAGGCGCGCGGGATTTCCATCGAGCTGGGCTACGCCTACACCCCGCTGCCCAACGGCGACGTGCTGGGCTTCATCGACGTGCCGGGGCACGAGAAGCTTGTGCACACCATGGCGGCCGGCGCCAGCGGCATCGATTTCGGCCTGCTGGTGGTGGCGGCGGACGACGGCGTCATGCCGCAGACGCGCGAACACCTGGCGATCCTGGCTTTGCTGGGCGTGGAACGCGGCGCGGTGGCGTTGACCAAGACCGACCGCGCCGATGCCGCGAGATTGCAGGCAGTGCGCACGGAAATCGCCGAACTGTCCGCGGGCACCTTCTTGCAGAACGCCCCGCTGTACGCCGTATGCGCGGCGCAGGCCGACGACCCGGGCGTGGCGCAACTGAAGGCCTATCTGCACGCCGAGGCGCAAGCCCTGCGCCAGCGCGACAGCGCGGGCCTGTTCCGGCTGGCGGTCGATCGCGTGTTCACCCTGGCCGGCCATGGCACGGTGGTGACAGGCACGGCCCATGCCGGGCTGGCGCGCGCGGACGACGACGCTGCCGACTTGCGGCTGATGCCTGCAGGCACGCGCGTGCGCGTGCGCAGCATCCATGCCCAGAACCAGGCCAGCGAAACCGGCGCGGCGGGCCAGCGCTGCGCCTTGAATCTCGCAGGCATGGACAAGAACGCCATCGCGCGCGGCGACTGGATCGCGGATGCGCGCTGCTTCCTGCCGTCGCGCCATGTCGACGTGGCGCTGACGCTGCTGGCATCCGCCGACGCGCCGGTGCGCGCCTGGGCGCCGCTGCATGTGCACATCGGCGCCGCGCGCCACGTGGCGCACGTGGTGCCGCTGAGCGCGGAATCGCTGGCGCCCGGACAGTCCGGCTGGGTGCAGCTGGTGTTCGACGATCCTGTTTGTGTCATGCCGGGCGACCGCTACATTGTGCGCAACGCGCAGGCCACGCGCACGGTCGGCGGCGGCCGGGTGCTGGATCCGAACGCCCCGGACCGCAAGCGCCGGTCCGCCGCGCGCATGCAGTGGCTGCAGGCGCTGGCGGCCATGCTGGACGGCGCCGGCCTGCATCCCGTGCTGGAGCATGCCGCGCTGGGGCTGGACGAAGACGCCTTGCAGCGCCTGACGGGCAAGCCCGTGAGCGAGATCCCTGCGCCGCCCGCAGCGGTGTGGCTGGAGGCGCGTACGCCGCAGGCGCCGCGCACCCTGATCCTGGCGGCGCATTGGGATGCGCTGCGCGCCCGCGTGGAGCAGGCGCTGGCTGCTTTCCATCAAGGCGCGCCCGACGAACCAGGCCCCGACGGTCCGCGTTTGCGCCGCATGGCCATGCCCGCCGGCCCGGATGCGTTATGGCAGGCGGCGCTGGACGATCTGCAGCGCGATGGCCGCATCGTGCGCAATGGCCCCTGGCTGCACCTGCCGGGCCATAGCGCGACCTTGGCGCCCGAGGAATCGGCGCTGGCCGCGCGCGTGCTGCTGCTGCTGCTGGCGGCCGGCGCCTTCGATCCGCCCTGGGTGCGCGATCTCGCCCGCACGCTGGGTGAGCCCGAAGACCGCATGCGGCAACTGCTGCGCAAGCTGTTGCGGCGCGGCGAAGTGGCCCAGGTGGTGAAGGACCTGTTCTATCATCGCGACCAGGTGGCGGCGCTGGCGGCGCTGGCGCAAGGCCTGGCGGCGCAGCCCGAGGGCTTGAACGCCGCCTCGTTCCGCGACGCCACGGGTCTGGGCAGGAAGCGCGCGATCCAGATCCTGGAGTTCTTCGACCGCGTGGGATATACCCGGCGCTTGCGCGATGCGCACGTGTTGCGCCAGGAAAGCGCCTACGGAAGCCCGCGGCAGGCGCAGTAACCGGTATCATGGGCGGCCACCGTGGAAGGCATTCGTGCCCGGTGGCACGGCTGGGCTTCAAACCCAGTTGGGGGCGTCAGACGTTCCCAGGTAGGTTCGACTCCTGCTGCCTTCCGCCATCTCTTGCGCGGCGCACTAAGCCCGCAGCATCCCCGTCACTACGCCGCCTACCCGGTCCGAGTTCCAGTCCAGCTGTCCCAGATGCCAATATCGGACGGATCCGCCGCGGTCCACCAGATAGTTGGCGGGCAGGCCGACCGCGTCCCATTGCTTTGACGCCGTGCTGTTCCTGTCGTGCAGCACGGTGCCCGCGACCGGCCATTTCGCCAGAAAGGTGTTGATCCTGGCCGCCGAATCGCCGACGTTCACGGCCACCAGGCGCAGGCCTTCCTCGCGATGGCGTTTGGCCATGGCGGACATGATGGGGATTTCATCGCGGCAAGGGTCGCATGAGGTGGCCCAGAAGCTGACGATGATCACGTTGCCGCGCCAGGAGGCGAGTTTCTTCTCGCGGCCGGCCAGGTCGGGCAAGGCCAGCGGCGGCGTGGACGCGGTCCAGGGCGCCCAGTCCGGGCCGGTGGCCTTCTTGAGCGCATCGTCGCTGGCGGCCCGGGCATACCAGGGCAGGGCCGCCAGCGACAGGCCGGACTGCAGGAGTAGGCGGCGGCTGATCATGGCGGTCCCCGTGGGTGGACAGTAGGTGGGCTCAGATGGAAAGCGGCTTGGCGCTGAGCTTGTAGCTGAAGCTGGCGGGATCCAGGCTGTCCAGCCGCCCGTCCGAGGTTTCGCCGTTGGGGTACATCAGGAACGGCACGGGGCCGTGGGTAGCGCCCGGCAGGACCACGTCGTGGCCGTGGTTGTACGCCACCCAGTTCATTTCCCAGGCGCCGAACAGCATGACGCGCGCGGCGCGCACCTTGGGGTCGGTCAGCGGCAGTTCGCCGGGCGGCTCCTCCAGCATGACCTTGCGCACGTCGGCGGGGTCCACCGGCACCCAGCCGTAGCCCGCGGCATAGAACTCGGCGCGGCAGTGCTGCGCCTTGGTGACGTCGCCAGCCTTGCCCAGGCTTTTGTAGCCGAACTCGGAGTCCGCCACGCGCAGGCCGTAGGCGTCGCGGGCGGGTATGCCGGCGGCGCGGGCCAGCGCGACAAACAGGGAGTTGATGTCGGCGCACTTGCCGTTCAGATCGTTGGCCGTGAGCATGTAGCGCACGTCGCCCACGCCGCAGCCGCGGGTGGACGCGGTCCTACAGGTGTTCTCCACCACCCATTCGTAGATGGCGCGGGCCTGCGCCAGATCGCCGCGGTGGCCGCGCGTGATGCGGTCGGCGGTGCTCTTGACGATGCCGTCGGTGGGTAGCAGCGCGGTGGGCTGGAGGAATTCGCGCAGCGCGGCGGCGCTTTCGCGGGGGGCGCCGGCCGAGGGCGGCTGGCTCAGGTCCACGCGCCGGTTGCGGGTCTGGAAGCGGCTGGTGACCGTGACCTGGCGCGGCGCCTGCGCGTCAGGCCATTGCACGGCCAGCATCTGCACGCCGTAGCCGGGCGCCTGGGTCAGTTGGGCGACGCCGCCGCCGCTGACCTGCCAGGCGCTCTGTGCGCCGCGCTGGTAAGAGGTGTCCGTGGCGTAGGGAACCGGAATCCAGATGCGCGCGTGCGCGCCCGGATCCTGCACGGTGATGTCGGTGGTCAGTTCGAAGGCGCGCCATCCGGTGCTGACGGGGGCGAGTCCCGCGCGCGCCGCCCTGGGCAGGGTCGCGCTGGCGGCGCACAGGGCGCCCGAGAAACGGAGGAAATGTCGGCGATCCATGTAGCCCTCACTCACGGTGAAGATTGGCTGTCGGTGCGCCCGGGGCCGGGCGGCCGTCCGTTGCTGCGTGCTGCTGGATCATCATAGGGCCAATCCCGGGGGCGGTGCTATCCTTTTCCACTGACCTATGGAGATTCAGATGACCACCCAGGATGTTGCCAGCGCGGCGGTGCCGCGATTGACTTCGCTTTCGCACGGCGGCGGCTGCGGCTGCAAGATCGCGCCCGGCGTGCTGTCCGAGCTGCTCAAGCGCTTCGGCCCGGCGGTCAGCTACCCCGATCTGCTGGTGGGGACCGAGACGGCCGACGACGCGGCGGTCTACCGTCTGAACGACGAACAGGCGCTCATCGCCACCACCGATTTCTTCATGCCCATCGTCGACGACCCCTACGACTTCGGCCGCATCGCCGCGACCAACGCGCTGTCGGACGTGTACGCGATGGGCGGCACGCCCATCATGGCACTGGCCATCGTGGGCATGCCGATCAACGTGCTGCCGCACAGCGTCATCGCCGACATCCTGCGCGGCGGCGAAGCCGTCTGCAAGGACGCCGGCATTCCGGTGGCCGGCGGCCACAGCATCGACTCCGTTGAACCCATCTATGGCCTGGCGGCGATGGGCCTGGTGCATCCCGCCCGCATCAAGCGCAACGCCGACGCGCGCGCCGGCGATGTGCTGATCCTGGGCAAGGCATTGGGCGTGGGCATTCTGTCGGCCGCGCTGAAGAAGAACCGGCTGGACGACGCTGGCTACCGCGCCATGATCACCGAGACCACCCGCTTGAACCGGCCCGGCCCGGCGCTGGCCGCCATGGAAGGCGTGCACGCCATCACCGACGTGACCGGCTTCGGCCTGTTGGGGCATACGCTGGAAATGGCGCGCGGCGCGCAACTGACGGCGCATGTGCGGCGCGATGCGCTGCCCTGGCTGCCCGGCGTGCAGGCCTTTGCTGCGGATGGCGTCATCACCGGCGCGTCCGGCCGCAACTGGGCCTCCTATGGCGCGTCCGTGCGCCTGGGCGAGGGCGTGAGCGACACGGAGCGCGCCTTGTTGACTGATCCGCAGACCGCGGGCGGACTGCTGGTGGCCTGCTCGCCGGACGCCGCGCAGGCGGTGCTGGACCTGTTCCGCCAGCACGGCTTCGAGCAAGCGGCCGTCATCGGCGACATGCGGGCGGGCGAACCCGAAGTGCGCGTCGACTGAAAACCCCTGGCAGGCCTGGGCGCTAGCGCGCCTGGCCGGCGCGGCCCAATTCCTGCACCTGGTAGTTGATCTGCCAGTGCAGCAGCTCGGTGTAGGCGTTCAGGCGGACCTGCTCCGCCCATTGTTCCGCCGTCGCGTCCTGCTCCGCCTCCAGCGCCAGTCCCGATGGACCTGCCCAGGGCAGGATGCGGCCGGGTTTGCCCTGCCGGAACACCCCTTCATCGGTCAGCAGCACGTGCTTGCTGTTGAAGCCGAAACACCAGGCCGGATCGGGCTGGGCGGCCAGCAGGTCGCAGCCGCTGCGGAAGTAAGGAGTCTCCGGGAGGCTCAGGTGATACAGCGTGGGCAGGATGTCCTTGTGGCTGCCTACGCGCGCCGGGTCGTAACGCGCCTGTGTCCGGTAGGCCGGCGGCACATACAGGTAGAACGGCACGGCGCGCGCCAGCGCCGCGTCCTTCGGATCCTGATAGTCGATGCCCAGGATGTTGTGGTCGCCGGTCACGGCGACGATGGTCCGCGACGCGTAGTCCGATGCCTTCAGGCGCGTCAGGAAGCCCCCCAACTGATCGTTGGCATAGCGCAGCGTGTCGAATGCGGCCGCCAGCGTGTCCCAGGTCTTGAAGTAGGGCAGGCTGGCCACATCGTCCAGGGGCAGGCCGCCGCGCTGGCCGCCGTCGGGCACGATGAACGGAGGATGGTGGGTGGTGGACAAGGCCACGATGAATAGCGGCTGGCCGTCCTGGGTGCCTTGCGCCAGCCGCTCTTCGATATAGCGGAACATGTACTCGTCGGGCACGCCCCAGGTTCCCGTCCGTGCTTGGGGATAACGCATTCTGAGGGTCTGCTGATCCACGAATTCATGCGCGCCCAGCTTGGTGGCGAAGACGCCGAGGTTGCGCCAGGTGGCGGCGCCGGAGGTGACGAAGACGACCCGGTAGCCGCGTTGCAGAAAGGGCGTGAAGGCGTTGCTGGCGAATGGCGTGTCCACCGCCGACGATTGGCCGACGGCGGCAATGGGGCTGCGCACCAGCAGCAGGCTCAAGGATTCTATGGTGCCGTTGCCTTCGGCCACGAAGCGCTCGAATACCCAGTCCTCGCGCCAGTGCGGACGCAGTGCGCCGAGCAGGTCGCGGTCGGGATTGTCATAAGCGTTCAGATGCGCGCCCATGCTCTCCATGACCTGCAGCACCACGTGGGGCGGTCTTGCGGCTGCTGCGGAGTTGGGTGCGGTTGTGGCCATGAATGGCCGCAGGCCGTTGTCCGGCCAGCCCAGAAAACGCTCGTAGAGCAAGCGCCCCTCGCGCAAGGTGACGGGTTCGAAGCGCTTGTCGTTGCCGCGGTCGGACAGGGCCCACGAAAAGGCCGAGACGCCATTGGGCGCGATGTCATTGAGCAGGCGCAGCGACGAGATGCTGGTGTCGTCCTTGTTGAGCGGAAACTTGCCCAGCGATCCTCTACAGGCCAGCACGGTGATGCCTATGATCAGCGCAAACCGCAACAGGCTGGGAATGAACGCGCGGCGCTTGAACCGCCTGCCTTGCACCCAGCCGCGCCAACGGCGGCCGAGCCACCAGGTCCCCGCCAGCACCGCCGCCAGCAGCAGGCCTGCCTGCGCCAACGGGTAGCCATGCCACAGGGTCATCAGGATGGCCTGGGTGTCGTCGTCCACCAGCCCGAACACGAAGATGTCGATGGAACGGGAAAATGTGGCGAAGTAGAAGACGCTGACGATCGTGATGGCCGCGAACAGCGTCGCCATGGCTGCGCCCAGTCCCGGCAGATGGTGCTGCCAACGCCGTTGCAGCCCGGGTCTGGCCGCCGCCGCCATGGACAGGAGCAGCAGCGCCGAACAGGCGATGCTGGCGACCTTGATGTCGAACAGCAGCCCTGTCGCCAGGCTGCGCCGCACGTCCTGCGGCAGCGCGTCATAAGTCCCCGGCGCGGCATAGCGCAGCAGCAGGTAGCCGCGTCCGGCGCTTTGCGCCAGGACGCTGATCAGCCAAGGGGCCAGCAGGACCAGGAAGGATCGCTGAAAATTGACGAACCAGTCTTGCCACCCGAGCGCCGGACGGAAATGCCTAATCAACATCTTGGGAGCAGGGTTACGGATCAGCGCCGCAATCTACCGGAGCAACCATCCCAAGTTATGAAGATCTGTATAAATTTTGTAGCGCGGCGCCGCGCCTACGCGGTCAGGTCGCGCGCGGTGGCTTCGGCCTGTTCGATCAGCCAGCGTGTGACGACCTCGGCGTCCGGCGTGGCGCGGCGCGTATTGCGCACCAGCCAGTAGGCGTGCTCGGTGGCGCTGGCGGCCTGGCCGCCGACGGCCTCCAGACGTTTGTCCGCCAGCATCGGCGCAATCAGCGCCAGCCGGCCCAGCGCGATGCCGTGGCCCGCCAGCGCCGCGTGCACGATCTGGTCGTACTGGTTGAAGCGCAGCATGCCCCGGGTGGGCACGCGGGCCAGGCCGCGCGCATTCAGCCATTCCGACCATTGCAGCCAGGGACGTGTCGGGTCGTCGAATTCCAGCAGCACGTGGCGTTGCAGTTCCTCGGCATCCAGCAGGCGGGCCTTGAGCGAGGGGTGGGCCACCGGCACCACGGCCTCGCCGAACAGCCAGGTTGCGCTGTCCGGCACGCCGTCGCGCAGGCTGTAGCGGATGGCGATATCCACGCTTTCGCGGTCTATGTCGATCAGCCGGTTGTCGGCCGCCACGCGCACGTCGATGTGCGGATGCGCCGCCTGGAAGTCCCCCAACCGCGGCAGCAGCCACAGCGAGGCCACGCCTATGGTCGTGGTCACGGTAACGGGCGTGCGGCGCTCGGGGGCGCGCAGCTGCTCGGTCAGGTCGCCCAGCTGGCTCAGCCATACGTCGGCCATGCGGAACAGCTGTGCGCCCTCGGAGGTGAACGACACGCTGCGGAATCCGCGCACCAGCAGGGGCACGCCCAGGTGGGCCTCCAGCGCCCGGATCTGGCGGCTCACGGCCGACTGGGTCACATGCAGATCCTGCGCGGCCAGGGTGATGCTCATGCGGCGGCCCACGGCCACGAAGCCTCGGACCAGATCAAGCGGTGGGAGTTTGGCCAGCGGATATGGCATTCGTAAAACTCATGCGTGTCGGACGGAAATGTCGCTTGAGCAATAGTACCTCCAGGGCGTTCAATAGGACTCAGACGACGGGTGTAGGGCGCATAGCCCCGCCATCCGCCGCGATCGCCGCCGCCGCGGCCCAGGGGTACGCCATGATCCAGGTATGTTGCACTGCGGGAATGTCATTTCGTCTGGCCGGCGGCTCGACTATGCTGCTCAAACGCGCCTCGGGCGTCCGCATCGTGTGTCACGCCGGCACCTTGTGGCTGTCCGAATATCAGCGTTTCGATGACAGCGTGCTTCAAGCCGGTGATTCCATCACCGTCGGCAGCGATCGCGATGTCGTTCTCAGCGGCCTGCCGGATGCGCAGGTCGCGCTAATTTCGTAGCAGCTTGTCCCGGAGCTCCAGTCATGACCGCGCCCCTGCCCGATACGCCCCGCATCGAGATGTGGTTCGATTTCGCCAGCCCGTACAGCTATCTGGCCATCGAACGCGTCGACGCCCTGGCGCAAGAGGCCGGGGTCCGGGTAGATCTGCGGCCGTTCCTGCTGGGTCCGATCTTCCAGGCCCAGGGCTGGAACGACACGCCGTTCCGGCTGTTTCCGGGCAAGGGCGCCTACATGATGCGCGACATTGCCCGCCTGGCTGAAAAGTACGGCCTGGTCTACAACCGTCCGCGCCTGTTTCCGCGCATGAGCGTGCTGCCCGCGCGCATCGCGCTGCTGGGGCAGGACGAGCCCTGGGGCCGCGATTTCTGCGTGGCCGTGTTCCGCGCCAATTTCCAGCACGACCTGGACATCCAGTCCGAGGACGTCGTGCATGGGCTGCTGACGGACCTGGGGCTGGACGCCGCCGCCTTGATCGCTCGTGGCAAGTCCGAAGCCGCCAAGGAGGCGCTGCGCCGCCAGGTCGACCGTGCCCGCAACCTGGGTCTGTTCGGCGCGCCCACATTCTTTGTGGACGGCGAGATGTTCTGGGGCAACGACCGCCTCGAAGATGCGCTGGAATGGACCCGCCGCGCGGCGCCCGCCAGCGCCTGGAGCACATCGGCCGCGCGCACTTGAGCGCTGCCCAAGCAAGTTTTTTCGTCAACGCAACTTCAGCAATGAAAAACGCCAGCAGTGCCTATCGCGGCGCGCCCATGCCGGGCGGCCGTTCGTTCACGCAGTTCCGCGCCGCGCGCATCCGGCGCGTGTCGTTCCAGTGGAAACAGGCTGCCGATGCCGGCACGCCGGACAAGGGCAGTCCGCAAGGCGGGCCGCGGGGCCGCTAGGACCCTGCGCGACCAGCCGGCTAGGGGCTCAGCCCTTGCTGACGGGCGCCACCCGCGCCCACTCCTCGTCCGAGTACAGCCGCGAGCGCAGCAGGAAGCGCTTGCCTTCCGCGCTGTCCAGCGAGAACGCGCCGCCGCGGCCGGGCACGGCGTCGATGATGAGCTGGGTGTGCTCCCAGTACGCGAACTGGTCCTCGCCCATGTAGAACGGGCAACCTTCCAGTTCGCCCAGCAGCACATCCGATCCGCCCACCATGAATTCGCCCTGGGCATAGCACATGGGCGAACTGCCATCGCAGCAGCCGCCGGACTGGTGGAACATCAGCGGGCCGTGCTTGGCCCGCAGCGTTTCGATCAGGCTGCGCGCCTCGTCGGTGGCGACCACGCGCGGCGTTTGCTCTGCCATGTCAGGCTCCTTTGAGGCGCGCCGGGCCTCGCGGCCCGGCGCCGGCACACAACCGGGTCAGAAGAAACCCAGCTTCTTCGGCGAGTAGCTCACCAGCAGGTTCTTGGTCTGCTGATAGTGGTTGAGCATCATCTTGTGGTTCTCGCGCCCGATGCCCGATTGCTTGTAGCCGCCAAACGCCGCATGCGCAGGATAGGCGTGATAGCAGTTGGTCCACACGCGGCCCGCCTTGATGGCGCGTCCCATGCGATAGCAGGTGTTGGCGTCGCGCGACCACACGCCCGCGCCCAGGCCGTAGAGCGTGTCGTTGGCCAGGGCCAGCGCGTCGTCGGCATCCTTGAAGGTCGTCACGGCCACCACCGGGCCGAAGATTTCCTCCTGGAACACGCGCATCTTGTTGTGGCCCTTGAACACCGTGGGCTGCACGTAATAGCCGCCTTCCAGCGCGCCCTGCATCTGCGCGCGCGAGCCGCCGGCCAGCACGTCGGCGCCTTCCTGCTTGCCGATGTCCAGGTACGACAGGATCTTCTCCAGCTGCTCGGTGGACGCCTGCGCGCCCAGCATGGTGTCCGCGTCCAGCGGATTGCCTTGCTTGATCTCGGCCACGCGCTTCAGGGCGCGTTCCATGAACTTGTCGTACAGGGATTCCTGGATCAGCGCGCGGCTGGGGCAGGTGCAGACCTCGCCCTGGTTCAGCGCGAACATGACGAAGCCTTCGATCGCCTTGTCGAGGAAGTCATCGTCCTGCGCGGCCACGTCGGCGAAGAAGATGTTGGGCGATTTGCCGCCCAGTTCCAGCGTGACCGGAATGATGTTCTGCGAGGCGTACTGCATGATGAGGCGGCCGGTGGTGGTCTCGCCGGTGAAGGCGATCTTGGCGATGCGCTTGTTCGAGGCCAGCGGCTTGCCCGCTTCCAGGCCGAAGCCCGTGACCACGTTCACCACGCCCGGGGGCAGGATGTCGCCGATCAGTTCCATCAGCAGCAGGATGCCCAGCGGCGTCTGCTCGGCGGGCTTGAGCACCACGCAGTTGCCTGCGGCCAGGGCCGGCGCCAGCTTCCACGCGGCCATCAGGATGGGGAAGTTCCACGGAATGATCTGGCCCACCACGCCCAGCGGTTCGTTGAAGTGATAGGCCACGGTGTCGTGGTCGATCTCGGACAGCGAGCCTTCCTGGCTGCGGATGCAAGAGGCGAAGTAGCGGAAGTGGTCGATCGCCAGCGGGATGTCGGCGGCGCGCGCTTCGCGGATGGGCTTGCCGTTGTCCCAGGTTTCGGCCGTGGCCAGGCGCTCCAGGTTCGCCTCCATCACGTCGGCGATCTGCATCAGCATGCGGGCGCGCTGCGCGGCCGGGGTCGCTCCCCATTTCGGCGCGGCGCGATGCGCGGCGTCCAGCGCCAGTTCGATGTCGCGCTCCTTGGAGCGGGCATTGCGCGTCAGCACCTGGCCCGTGACCGGCGTGACGTTGTCGAAGTATTCGCCGTCGGAGGGCTTCTGCCATTTGCCGTCGATGAAATTGTCGTACTGGGTCTTCAGGTCCAGGCGCGTGCCGTAGGAGTCGGGGGTGATGCGGGTCGCGATGTCCATGCTTGTCTCCGGTATTGTGGGGGTGCGGCAGTCGGCTGCCTGTCCTTTATCAAGCAAGGAGCGTGCCAGTCGGTGCTTCCCCGCTGGACAGCCCGCGGCTTGCATGCGAAAGTAGGTTTCCAAAATGGGGCGACGTGCAGCAATGCCCCAGAGGGCCGGCCCGCCGCCGGGCCGCCCCTGGGCGGGTCAGCTCCCCAGGGGGCAGGCAGTCCGCGTAGCGGGCGCGGCGTGAGGGCTCGCTCCCTGTCGCTTTTTGCGACATCGTCGCGGAACAGGTGTCGCAGAACGCCTGTCCCAGGAGACATGCATGGCCACTCATTCCCGTCAGCACGCGCTGACGCAAGCGCGCCTGCTGTTCAACCAGCAAGGCGCGGTGCCCGGCGGCATGGTCGCCGAGCCCATCCTGCGGTCGTGGCGTCGCTGCGCCGACCTGGGCTTCGACATGCGCGGCGTGCGCCGCGCCGAGCTCATGACCCAGGGCGAGTTGCGCGAGGCCCAGCAGCGCAACGAGGCGCTGCGCAGGCTGTCCGAACCCGCCATATCCCTGCTGCGCCGCCAGGCCGGCGGCAGCGGCGGCCTGGTGATCCTGTCCGACGCGCAAGGCCTGGTGCTGGACTCCGACGGCGACACCGGTTTCGCCCAGCGCGCCTCGCGCGTGGCGCTGATGCCCGGCGCGCCCTGGGACGAAGCGGCGGCAGGCACCAACGCCATCGGCACCGCGCTGGTGGAAGGCCGGCCCATCGCCGTGCATGGCGCGGAACACTATTTCGAACCCAACCGCATCCTGACCTGCGCCGCCGTCCCCATTACCGACAGCGAGGGCCGCACGCTGGGCGTGCTGGACCTGTCCAGCCCGGCGCGCGACCTGCGGCCCGACGTGCTGGAACTGGTGCGCGCCGCCGTGGACCTGATCGAGCACCGTTTGTTTGAACAGGCCTACGAGCAGCACGCCGTGCTGCGGCTGCACGTGGACCATTCCGGACTGGGCGCGCCCGGCGAGGGCCTGCTGGCCTTCCAGGGCGACCTGCTGATCGGCGCCAACCGCCGCGCCTTGCAGGCGCTGGGCCTGGCGCCCACCGCACTGGGCGTGTACCGCTACGCCGACGTATTCGACGGCGACATGGAGCGCTGCCCCGACGCGGCGGGCCGGGTGCAGGCGCGCTCGGGCGCCGTGTACCACGCGCGCCTGCGCTGGCCGCGTTCGCGCGCGCCACAGGCGCCGGCGCGGCCAGCGCTGCCGCCCGCGGCCGGCCCGCGCCCCGCCGAACCGAGTTTCGATGCCGCAACCCTGGGCGCGCTGGCACGCGCCGTGCACCTGTCGGATGCGGACGTGTCGATTCTGCTGCAAGGCGAAACCGGCGTGGGCAAGGAAGTGTTCGCGCGCCAGCTGCATGCGCGCAGCAAGCGCGCCTGCGGGCCGTTCGTGGCGGTGAACTGCGCGGCGTTGCCGGAAAGCCTGATCGAATCCGAGCTGTTCGGCTATGAAGACGGCGCCTTCACTGGCGCGAGGCGCCAGGGCAGCAAGGGACTGCTGCGCCAGGCGCACGGCGGCGTGCTGTTCCTGGACGAGATCGGCGACATGCCGCTGATGCTGCAATCGCGCTTGCTGCGCGTGCTGCAGACGCGTGAAGTCTCGCCGCTGGGCGCGGCCAGGCCTGTGTCCGTGGACTTCGCGCTGGTGTGCGCGACACACCGGCCGCTGGCGCACGAGGGGCCCGACGCGCCGGTGCGCCCGGACCTGTATTTCCGCATCGCCGAATACACCGTCACGCTGGAACCGTTGCGTGCACGCGCCGACCGCCTGGAGCTGCTGCGTGGCCTGTGGGCGGCGCAAGGCGCAGGCCCTGTGCTGCCGGCCGAGATCGAAGCCATCCTGGCCGCCTATTCATGGCCCGGAAACTACCGGCAACTGGCGGCCGTGCTGCGCACATTGCACGTGCTGGCGGGACCTGCCGGCGTCGTCGAGGCCGACATGCTGCCCGCCGACATCCGCGGCGCGGCGTCTGCGCCGCAAGCCGCAGGCAAAGACGTTGATCCTGCGAATCTGCAAGCCATGACGGACGCCGCGATCCACAACGCCCTGGCCGCCCATGGCGGCAATGTCAGCCGCGCTGCGCGCGCGCTGGGCGTGCATCGCAGCACGCTTTATCGCCGCGTTGCGGCGCTGGGCGCGCCGCGTGCGAGGTAGTTTTTCGCCTAGCCCATCAGGCGCGCAAGTTCCGCGCCCGGATCCTTGGCGCGCATGAAGGCTTCGCCCACCAGGAAGGCGTCGACCTTGTGCTGGCGCATCAGCTGCACGTCTTCCGGCTTGAGGATGCCGCTTTCGGTCACGACGCGCTTGCCGGCGGGGATCCGGGGCAGCAGGTCCAGGGTGTTCGACAGGCTGGTCTCGAAGGTGCGCAGGTTGCGGTTGTTGATGCCGAGCAGCGGCGTCTTCATGGTCAGCGCGACGTCCAGTTCCTGGGCGTCGTGCACTTCCACCAGCACGTCCATGCCCAGTTCCATTGCCAGCGTTTCATAGTCGCGCAGTTGCGCGGGGCTGAGCGCGGCCACGATCAGCAGCACGCAGTCCGCGCCCATGGCGCGCGCGACGATGATCTGGTACGGGTCGATCACGAAGTCCTTGCGCAGCACCGGCAGCGAGCAGGCCGCGCGCGCCTGGCGCAGGTGGTCGTGGGAACCCTGGAAGAACTGCACATCGGTCAGCACCGACAGGCAGGCCGCGCCGTGCACCGCATAGGTGGCGGCGATTTCCGGGGGATTGAAAGGGTCGCGCAGCACGCCCTTGGACGGCGAGGCCTTCTTGATTTCGGCGATGACGCCGGGCTTGCCTTGCGAGATCTTGTCTTCGATGGCTTGGGCAAAGCCACGCACGTCCTGCCGCGCCTGCGCTTCGCGCAGGACTTCGGCTTCGCTGCGCATCTGGCGAGCGGCGGCGACTTCCTCGGCCTTGACGGCGAGGATCTTCGCGAGAATATCGTTCATTTCAGGAATTTCCGGGTATATGCGCAGAATTCTTCCAGCTTGGCTCGCGCCGCGCCGGTGGAGATAAGTTCAAATGCTAGAGCCAATGCCTCGGGAATGGAATCGGCCTTATTGCCAGCATAGATGGCGAGTCCCGCATTGAGCGCGACGATGTCGCGGGCGGTGCCTTCGACATTTTCGAGCGCTTCGATGACAAGCTCACGCGATTGTTCGCGATTGGACACCTTGATGCTCCGGTTGGACATCATGGATAGCCCGTAGTCCTCGGGGTGGATCTCATATTCGAGGACTTTCCCGTCCTTGAGTTCCCCGACCAGGGTGGCGCCGCCCAGCGAGGCCTCGTCCATGCCGTCCTTGCCGTGCACCACCAGCACGTGGCGCGACCCCAGGCGTTCCAGCACGCGCACCTGGATGCCGACCAGGTCGGGGTGGAAAACACCCATCAGCTGGTTGGCGGCGCCGGCCGGGTTGGTCAGCGGACCCAGGATGTTGAAGATGGTGCGCACGGCCAGTTCCTTGCGCACGGCAGCCACGTTCTTCATGGCGCCATGGTGGGCGGGCGCGAACATGAAGCCGATGCCGGTGGCCTGGATGCACTCGGCCACCTGTTCGGGCGTCAGCACCAGGTTGGCGCCCAGGGCTTCCAGCACGTCGGCGCTGCCGCTGGAGGACGAGGCGCTGCGGTTGCCGTGCTTGGCGATCGGCACGCCGGCCGCCGCCGCCACGAACATGGCAGTGGTGGAAATGTTGAAGGTGTGGCTGCCGTCGCCGCCGGTGCCGCACATGTCCAGCAGGTCGGCGGGGTTCGGGGTGACCACGGGCGTGGCGAATTCGCGCATGACCTGCGCGGCCGCGGTGATCTCGCCGATGGTCTCTTTCTTCACGCGCAGGCCCATCAGCAAGGCGCTTGCGATCTGCGGCGACATTTCGCCGCGCATCAGCATGCGCATGAGATGCAGCATTTCGTCGTGGAAGATTTCGCGGTGTTCAATGCAGCGCGTCAGCGCTTCGGCGGGGGAAATAGTCACGATGCGTCCTTCTTAGGCGAGGTTCAGGAAATTGCGGAGCAGGGCATGGCCGTGCTCGCTGAGCACCGACTCGGGATGGAACTGTACTCCGTATAGCGGCAAGGTCTTGTGGCGCACGCCCATGATGTCGCCGTCCGGCGCGGTCGCGGTCACGGCCAGGCAGTCGGGCAGGGTGGCGGGGTCGATGGTCAGCGAGTTGTAACGGATCACGGTGTACGGGGTGGGCAGACCGGTGAAGATGTCCGTGCCCGTGTGCGAGATCCGCACGGTCTTGCCGTGCATGATCTGCTGCGCGCGCACGATGTCGCCGCCGTAGGCCGCGCCGATGGCCTGATGGCCCAGGCACACGCCCAGGATGGGCTTCTTGCCGGCAAAGGTCTGGATCACGGGCACCGAGATGCCTGCTTCGGCCGGCGAGCAGGGGCCGGGCGACACGCAGATGCGGTCCGGATTCATTGCGGCGATCTCTTCCAGCGTGATCTGGTCGTTGCGCGCCACGCGCACGTCTTCGCCCAGTTCACCGAAGTACTGCACCAGGTTGTAGGTGAAAGAGTCGTAGTTGTCGATCATCAACAGCATTTAATTCTCCTGTGGGGCCGCCCGGCGGCCCGGATATGTCCGGTGGGGGCGGGGCCTCAGATGGGTTCGTCCAGGCCGTGCTGCACCTGTTCCGCGGCGCGCAGCACCGCGCGGGCCTTGGCTTCGGTTTCGGCCCATTCGGCTTCGGGGTTGGAGTCGGCCACGATGCCGGCGGCGGCCTGCACGTACAGCGTGCCGTCCTTGATGACGCCGGTGCGGATGGCGATGGCCACGTCCATTTCGCCGCCGTAGCTCAGGTAGCCAGCCGCGCCGCCGTAGATGCCGCGGCGCACGGGCTCCAGCTCGTCGATGATCTTCATGGCCTCGACCTTGGGTGCGCCGGTCAGGGTGCCTGCGGGGAAGGACGCGCGCAGCACGTCCATGCTGCTCATGCCGGGGTTCAGCGTGCCGGTGACGTTGGACACCAGATGCATCACGTGCGAGTAGCGTTCGATCACCATGGTGTCGCTGACCTTGACCGAGCCCACCTGGGCCACGCGGCCCACGTCGTTGCGCGCCAGGTCGATCAGCATCACGTGCTCGGCCACTTCCTTGGGATCGGCCTTCAGTTCGGCGGCCAGGGCGGCGTCTTCCTCGGGCGTGCCGCCGCGCTTGCGGGTGCCGGCGAGGGGACGGATCGTAATCTGCGACTTGGGCTCGCCGTTTTCCACCACGCGCTCCTGGCGCACCAGGATTTCCGGCGACGCGCCGACCACCTGGAAGTCGCCGAAGTTCCAGAAGTACATGTAGGGGGAGGGATTGAGCGACCGCAGGGCGCGGTAGAGGGAGAGAGGGGAATCGCGGAAGGGCTTGGCGATGACCTGGCCGATCTGCACCTGCATCAGGTCGCCGGCGGCGATGTGTTCCTTGGCGCGGTGCACGGCCGCCAGATAGTCTTCCTTCTTGAAGTCGCGCCGCTCTTCGGTCTGCATGCTGGCGTGGCTGTAGGGAATTTCCACCGGGCGTCGCAGTCGGGCGCGCAGGTCGTGCAGGCGCTGCTGGGCGCGGCTGTAGGCTTCGGGCTGGCTCGGGTCCGCGTAGACCATCAGGTAGATCCGGCCAGCCAGGTTGTCGACGATGACCAGCTCGTCCACGTGCATCAGCATCAGGTCGGGCGTGCCGCCTTCCATGCCGGCGGGAAATGGCTTGACCGCCGGGCCCAGGCAGGGCTCGATGTGGCGCACCGTGTCGTAACCGAAGTAGCCGGCCAGGCCGCCGCAGAAGCGCGGCATGCCGGGACGCAGGGCGACCTTGAAGCGGCTCTGGTATTGCTCGATGAAGGCCAGCGGATCGCCGTCATGGGTCTCGGCGACCTTGCCGTCGTGCAGCACCTCGGTGCGGGTGCCGCTGGCGCGGATCACCGTGCGGGCCGGCAGGCCGATGAAGGAGTAGCGGCCGAAGCGTTCGCCGCCCACCACCGATTCCATCAGGCAGGTCATGCGCCCGCCCTGGGGGCCGGCGTGCGCGAGCTTCAGGTAGATGCCCAGCGGGGTGTCCAGGTCGGCATAGGTTTCCGCGACCAGCGGGATGCGGTTGTAGCCTTGTGCGGCGAGGGCCTTGAATTCGATTTCGGTCATGTCGGGTCTCGTGAGCGATTTATCTGCTATCGGACCAGGCGCGCAACAAAAAAGCCCGGTCCAGGTTACTGGTTCCGGGCTTGGCTCTGTGATTATTTACACAGCTACGGCACTAGGCGGCATACGCGTCCAGGGCCGGGAGGGATCATCGCCACCCGGAAGACAAACGCCACCAGCGCCACGAGGCGCCGAGCATTTGGTTCTGGATGGAAACGTTCATTGAGCTTTGTTCAGTATTGAATTCGCGGTGCGCCGCCGGGTGTTCAGGAGCCTGTTCTTGCCGCGTTCTGGTTTTGATTCCAGAGCGCGACCCACTGGGCGGCGGCGACTAGCGTGTCAACTATACCATCGACATCCAGCTCGCGCACGTCCCGGCCTTCGTTGTAACCATAAGGCACGACCAGGACCTGGGTGCCGGCGCTGCGGCCGGCCTGGGCGTCATTGACCGAATCGCCGATGGTCACGGCTTCGTGCATGGCGACGCCGAGCAGGTCGCAGGCATGCACCACCTGATCCGGATCGGGCTTGCGGCGCTCGCAGGTGTCGCCGCAGACCACGGCGTCGAAAAAGCCCGCCAGGCCCGTGCGCTGCAGCAGCGGCAGGGTGAATTCGGTGGGCTTGTTGGTGACGACGGCCAGCTTCAGCCCTTGCTCGCGCATGAGCTTCAGGCCGTCGATGACGCCTGGATAGATCTGCGCCTTTTCGCCATTGGACAGGTGGTAATGGCGATAGAAGGCGGCGCGGGCCACGTCGAACTCGGCGGCCGAGGGGTCGGCTGCATCCAGGCTGCCGGCCAGGCTGCGGCGCACCAGGTTGTCCACGCCCTTGCCCACGAAGGTGGCCACCACGTCTTCGCGCAGCGGCGACATGCCCAGTTCCACGCGCATGGCATTGGCGGCGAAGGCCAGGTCGGGAATCGAATCCAGCAGGGTGCCGTCCAGGTCCAGCAGCGCGGCGCGAAAAGCGGTCATGTCGGTTCCCCGGCTCAGATGGCGGTGGTTTCGCCGATGGCGATCTGTTCGCGCATGGACTTGATGATGCCGGCATAGTCCGGCTTGCCGAAGATGGCGGAGCCGGCCACGAAGGTGTCGGCGCCGGCGCGGCGGATTTCAGCGATGTTGTCGATCTTCACGCCGCCGTCGACCTGCAGCACGATTTCCTGGCCGCCGGCCTGCGTCCAGGCGTCGATGCGGGCGCGCGCCTCGCGCAGCTTGCTCAACGCACCCGGGATGAAGCTTTGGCCGCCGAAGCCCGGATTCACTGACATGATCAGGATCAGGTCGATCTTGTCCATCACGTAGTCCAGGTAGGACAGCGGGGTGGCGGGATTGAACACCAGGCCGGCCTTACAGCCGTTTTCACGGATCAGCGACAGCGTGCGGTCCACGTGGCGGCTGGCGTCCGGGTGGAAGCTGATGTAGTCGGCGCCGGCCTTGGCGAACATCGGCACCAGGTCGTCCACCGGTTCCACCATGAGATGCACGTCGATCGGCACCTGGACATGGGGGCGGATGGCCGCGCACACCATCGGGCCGATGGTCAGATTGGGGACATAGTGGTTGTCCATCACGTCCACGTGGATCCAGTCGGCGCCGGCGGCGACGACGTTGCGGACTTCCTCGCCCAGGCGGGCGAAGTCGGCCGACAGGATGCTGGGGGTGATGCGGGTGGAAGCCTGTTGGGTAGACATGATGTTCGGGATCGGGGAGGGCATAATGTGCCATTATTGCAGTTTGAGGCGCGGTACCGGGAATGGCCCGGCCCGGCGGGTCCGGGAACCGTGTCTTTTCCAGCGTCAGGCGCCGTACCACGGCCGCCCGCCAGCACCACACAGGGAAGGACTGTGAAACCTTACGACCTGAGCGTCTCTGTCTCTCCGCGCTTCGTGCCTGAACAGTCCGATCCTGGCGAACAGCAGTTCGTGTTCGCCTATACCGTCCGCATCACCAATACCGGCGAGCATCCCGCCCAGGTGATCAGCCGCCATTGGATCATCACCGACGGCAACCAGCGCGTGCAGGAAGTGCGCGGGCTGGGCATCGTCGGGCAGCAGCCCTTGCTCGCGCCCGGCGAAACCTTCGAGTACACCAGCGGCTGTCCCCTGCCCACGCCGGTGGGCACGATGCGCGGCACTTACCACTGCGTCGGCGAGAACGGCATTCCGTTCGAAGTGCCGATCTCCGAATTCGTCCTGGCCATGCCGCGTACCCTGCATTGAATGGCCCGGCTATCCGTCGCACGTTTTTTCATTTGCTCATGAAGCGCATTCTCAGTCTGTCCGTGCTGTCCGTCCTGCTGGCGGCATGTTCCACCCCCTCCGATATCCCTCCCGACTCCGGTTCGACCGGCATCCCCGGCCCGTCCGCGCCCGCAGCCGACGGCCCGCTGGTGGTGCCGTCGCTGGCGTCCTTGCCCGATACCCCGCCGCGCGCGCTGGCGGGCAAGTACAAGGCGGCGAACTGGGCCGAGATGCCCGGCTGGACCAACGATGACCTGTCGCGCTTCTGGCCTCTGTTCCTGCGCAATTGCCGCGGCCTGATGCGGCCGACCAGCGGCAACCTGGCCGCGCCGGCGCGCGCCACGCCGCGGGCCTGGCAGCCGGTCTGCGCCGCCGCGGCGGATCCGTCCCGCGCGCCTGCCGCGGGCGATGGCGAGGGCGTGCGCCGCTTCCTCCAGACCTATCTGCAGCCCTGGCGCCTGAACGCGGCCGACGGCAAGCCGGCCGCCAATACCGTGACGGGCTATTACGAGCCCCTGGTGCGCGGCTCGCGCCGCCAGGGCGGCAGCCATCAATGGCCGCTGTACACCGTGCCGGCGGACCTGCTGACCATCGACCTGGGTTCGATCTATCCGGAACTGGCGGGCAAGCGCGTGCGCGGCAAGCTGGACGGCAAGCGGGTGGTGCCCTATGACTCGCGCGCCGCCATCGAATCGTCAGGCCGCCGTCCGCCCGTGCTGGTGTGGGTGGACGACCCCGTCGACAACTTCTTCCTGCAGGTGCAGGGCTCGGGCCGTGTGCAGCTGACCGACGGCCCCGATTCCGGCAAGACCATCCGCGTGGCCTACGCCGACCATAACGGCCAGCCTTATGCCTCGATTGGCCGCTGGCTGATCGACCGGGGCGAGCTGTCGGCCGACCAGGCCTCCATGCAGAACATCCGCGCCTGGGCCCAGCGCAATCCCAAGCGCGTGCCGGAAATGCTCAACGCCAACCCGGCGGTGGTGTTCTTCCGCGAAGAGGCGGTGGTCGACCCGGAGCAAGGCCCCAAGGGCGCCTACGCCGTGCCGCTGGCCCCCATGCGTTCGATCGCGGTCGACGCGGGCTTCGTGCCGCTGGGCACGCCGGTATTCCTGGCCACCACCTATCCCGCGTCCGACCGGCCGCTGCAGCGCCTGGTGCTGGCCCAGGACACGGGCACGGCCATTCGCGGCGCCGCGCGCGCCGACTTCTACTGGGGCTACGGCGACGATGCCGGCCAGCAAGCCGGCCGCATGAAGCAGCGCGGCCAGATGTGGGTGCTGTGGCCGAAACAGGCCGGGGAGCCGAGCGCAAGATGAGCCATCAGATCGTCGTTTGCGGGGCCGGCATCGTCGGCCTGTCCACTGCCCTGGCGCTGGCCCGCCGCGGCCAACGCGTGGCCGTGCTGGCGCCGCGCGCCAGCGTGCCGCCGGCCGATCCCGACCGCTACCATCCGCGCGTCTACGCCATTTCGCCCGCCAGCCAGCGCTTTCTGGCCGAACTCGGGGTGTGGGACGCCATGCCCGCGTCCCGGCTGACGTCGGTCAACGCCATGGAAATCCACGGCGACGCCGACGGCCAGGTGAATCTGAGCGCCTGGCAGGCGGCGCTGCCGCAACTGGCCTGGATCGTCGAGTCCGGCGAAATCGAGCGCGTGCTGATCCAGGCCGTCCGCATGTTCGGCATTCCCTGGCTGGAGGACCGCTGCACGGGTTACCGCGACGGCGCCATCGACACTGAAAGCGGCACGCGCATCGAGGCCGAGCTGTTCGTGGGCGCCGATGGCGCGGCGTCGCCGCTGCGCGAGGCCGCCGGCCTGAAGCATGAATCCGTGTCCTATGACGACACGGGTCTGGTGGTGCATCTGGACGCCGAGCGTTCACATCAGGGCGCCGCCTTCCAGTGGTTCCGCGACGACGGCGTACTGGCTCTGCTGCCGCTGCCCGATACCTCCGCCGGTGCGCAGGTTTCCATGGTCTGGTCCATGCGCACCGAACTGGCCCAGGCGCTGCTGGCCTTGCCGCCCGAGGAGCAGGCTGCCCGCCTGGAAACCCTGCTGGCCGACGCCGCCGAAGGCCGCCTGGGCGCGCTGAAGGTCCGCAGCAAGCTGCATGGATTCCCCTTGACGCTGGAGCGCGCCCAGATGGTTGCGCCCGGCATCGCGCTGGCGGGCGACGCGGCGCACCGCCTGCACCCGCTGGCAGGCCAGGGGCTGAACCTGGGCCTGGGCGACGTCGAGGCCCTGGCCCGCGTCGTCGCCGGCCGCGAAGCCTACCGTGCGGCGGGCGACCTGCGCGTGCTGCACCGCTACCAGCGCGCGCGCGCCGAGCCGGTGCTGGCCATGCGCCTGGCCACCGACGGCCTGCACAAGCTGTTCGCGTCGCGGGCGACGCCGCTGGTCTGGCTGCGCAATGCCGGCATGCACTGGGTCGAACGGGCGCCTCTGATCAAGCGCCGCCTGATCACCGGCGCTTCGGCCAACTAGGGCCGGATCCGTCCCGCGGAACCTCGCCCGCGGGCGGATTGTCTGACTCATAGGGGGCGCCTGCCCGTGCAGGCCGGATTCGCCCAGGCGCGGATCGGTTACCCTTTCCGCACAAGAACACGATAGATAAGTACAGGAGTACCGATGAATTTCCGCATATCCGCCACCTTGGCCGCTTGTTTCCTGGCCGCGGGCCTGGGCATGTCCGCCGGCGCGGCGGCCCAGGGCGACAAGTCCGTCTCCACCCAGTCCGTGGGCCAGCCCGGCAAGGGCGACAAGAGCTACTCCACCACCCAGGTGGCGCCGGCCGATCCCGTGGCGGACGCGGTCAAGGACCGCTTCCGCCAGCGTTTCGACGGCATGGATGTCACGGCCGTGCGCCGCACGCCCTACGGGCTGTTCGAAGTGCAGCTGGGCATGGACCTGATCTATACGGATGAAAAGGTGACCTGGGTCATGGAAGGTCCGTTGATCGACGCCATGACGCGCCGCGACGTCACCCGCGAAACGCAGGAGCGCCTGAGCGCCGTGTCGTTCGACCAGCTGCCGCTGGACCTCGCCATCAAGCAGGTCAAGGGCGACGGTTCGCGCAAGGTCGCGATCTTCGAAGACCCCAATTGCGGCTACTGCAAGCAATTGCGCAAGACGCTGGAAAACGTCGACAACATCACCGTCTACACCTTCCTCTATCCCATCTTGTCGCCCGATTCCAAGGACAAGGTGCGCGACGTGTGGTGCTCGAAGGACCCGGGCGCGACCTGGGACGACTGGATGCTGCGCGGCAAGAAGCCCGCCACCGCGAATTGCGACGTACCCGAGGACAAGCTGCTGGCCCTGGGCCAGAAGCTGATGGTGCGCGGCACGCCGACCACGTTCTTTGCAGACGGCTCGCGCGTCAGCGGCGCCTTGCCGCTGGAGCAATTCAAAGCCCGCTTGAACTGACCGGCGCGCGGCGCCGGCCGGGAGGCTGGCGCCACAGGCGCCAAGCCCCCGGAGACAGCTCTTGAAAATCGCAATACTCGACGATTACCACGACGTAGCCAAGCGCTATGCGGATTGGACCTCGCTGGGCGGCAACGCCGAGGTGCGGATCTTCAACAACTTCATTCCCGAGGGGCAGGTCGAGCCCACGCTCGAACCCTTCGAGGTGATCGTCGCGATGCGCGAGCGCACACCATTCCCTGCGGAACGGATCCGCGCGCTGCCGAACCTGCGCCTCTTGGTCACGACCGGCATGCGCAACAACGCCATCGACATGCAGGCTTGCGCCGAGCAGGGCATCGTCGTGTGCGGCGCGCCCGGCAGCGCCGAGGCCAACACCGCCACGGCTGAATTGGCCTGGGCGCACATTCTCGGCCTGTTCAAGCATCTGCCCACCGAAGACGCCGCCATGCGCCGCGGCATGTGGCAGACGGGCATGCCCGAGCCGCTGGCGGGCAAGCGCCTGGGCGTGCTGGGTCTGGGCAAGCTGGGCGCGGCGGTGGCCAAGGTGGGGCTGGCCTTCGGCATGGACGTGGTGGCCTGGAGTCCCAACCTGACCGATGAGCGCGCCGAGGCGGCGGGCGTGAAGCGGGTGGACAAGCACGAGCTCTTCGCCACGTCCGACGTCGTCAGCCTGCATCTGATCCTGTCCGAACGCAGCCGCCATGTGGTCGACGCGGCAGCCCTGGCCGCGATGAAGCCGACCGCCTACCTGGTCAACACCTCGCGCGCCGGTCTGGTGGATCAGGAAGCCTTGATGGACGCGCTGGTGAAGTTCCGCATCGCCGGCGCCGGCCTGGACGTCTATCCCGAGGAACCGCTGTCGCCCACGGATTCCGTGCGCGACCTGGACAACGTGATCCTGACGCCGCACCTGGGCTATGTCTGCCGCGAGAACTTCGAAGCCTTCTACCAGAACGCGCTGGAGGCGGTGAAGGCGTGGAAGTCGGGCCAGCCGATTCGGGTGCTGAATGCGTAGGCGTAGCGCCTGCAAATGAAAAAGGCTGCCCTGGGCAGCCTTTTTCAATTCCCGCGAGCCGTTTTCAGCTGCGCGTGAACGTCACCTTCTTCTCGACGATGGCGCCGGGCTCCAGCGCTTGCGGCGTATCGCCACAGGCTTCGCCGGCATCTTCCTGCGGGTCTTCGGCATCGAACGCCGTGTCGCCATTGGCGTCAGGCAGACCGGTAGGCTTCAGGCCCACGAAGTCGAACAGGTCGCGGTCCATCAAGTGCGAAGGCACCACGCGCGACAGCGCGTTGAACACGTTCCACGAGCGGCCCGGATGCTGCTTGTCCCATTCCTTGATCATGCGGCCCACTTCCTTGCGCTTCAGGTTCTCTTGCGAACCGCAGAGATTGCAGGGAATGATGGGGAACTGCTTGAGTTCGGCGTAGGCGATCAGATCGGTTTCCGGCACATAGGCCAGGGGGCGGATCACTGTGTGGCGGCCGTCGTCGGACACCAGCTTGGGCGGCATGCCCTTGGCCTTGCCGCCGTAGAACAGGTTCAGGAAGAACGTGCCCAGGATGTCGTCGCGGTGATGGCCCAGCGCGATCTTGGTCGCGCCCAGTTCGGAGGCGACGCGGTACAGGATGCCGCGGCGCAGGCGCGAACAGAGCGAGCACATGGTCTTGCCCTCTTCCAGCACGCGCGTGACGATGGAATACGTGTCCTGCGTCTCGATGTGGAAGGGCACGCCCAGTTCCGTCAGGTACTGGGGCAGGATGTGGTCGGGAAAGCCCGGCTGCTTCTGGTCCAGGTTGACCGCGATCAGTTCGAACTTGAAGGGAGCGCGCTTCTGCAGCTGCAGCAGGATGTCCAGGAGCGCGTAGGAGTCCTTGCCGCCCGACAGGCAGACCATGACGCGGTCGCCTTCTCCAATCATGTTGTAGTCGGACAGGGCGCGCGTGGTTTCGCGGGCCAGGCGCTTGGTCAGCTTGTTGCCTTCGTGGCGGGCCTTTTCTTCGGCCTCGGTGCGAAAGCGCACCTCGGGGGTAGCTATGTCGTTCATGGTCAGCGAGTGATCTGGATTTCCACGCCCACCGCCGCGCAGTCGGAAAAGGCCATGGGCTTGCTGATGCGCAGGCGCAGCGCGCGGATTTCCTGGAAGTCGGCCAGCAGGCGCGCCGCGACCTGCTCCGACAGGGTTTCGATCAGGTTCACGTGCGCCTGCGTGCATTCTTCCACGATGGCCTCGCGCAGCCGGCGGTAGTCCAGCACGCTGTGGATGTCATGGTCGTCGACCGAGCGCTGGATGTCCACGTCGAAGTCGGCGTCGACATGCAGGGGCTGGGTGGCGCGGCGCTCGTGCTCGAGGATGCCGATGCGGGCGTCGAGCGCGAGCCCGGAAAGAATGATGCGGCGTGTAGGCATGATGAAAACCTGGGTGGGGTAGCCCGGAATTGTAAGGCGACAGCGGAACGGGGGCGGCGCGCTGGCTACAATCCGGCCATGTCCGGGCGTCCGCGAGGCGCCGGCGCAGTCAATAAGGGGTGAAATGCAACAGATGCACGATTCGGTCATTGTAGGCGGCGGCCCCGCCGGCGCCTCCTGCGCCCTGTGGTTGGCGCGCCTGGGCCTGTCCCCGCTATTGGTCGAGGCTGGCCCCCGGCTGGGCGGGCTGGGCAATGACAATCCCTTCGCCGACGACTGGATCGCCGTGCTGCCCGGCGTGACCGGGCAGCAGGTGGCCGCCAATATCGACGCCAGCGTGCGCGCGGCCGGCGTGCCGCTGCGGCTGGAAACCCGCGTAACCGGGGTGCGTCCCTGCAAGGGCGGCATCGAGGCCACGCTGGCAGGCGCCGACGGCGCCGAATCCCTGGTGCGCGGGCGCACCCTGGTGATCGCCTCGGGCGTGCGCGCCAAGGGGCTGCCGGACCATCCGCCGGGCGCATCCTGGCCCGGCGTGCTGATCGGCCCGGGCTCGCCCATCGTGGCGCAGGACTATTCGGGCCTGTCGGTGGCGGTGCTGGGCGGCGGCGACAACGCCTTCGAAAACTACGTCTACGTGCGTAACCGCGGCGCCCGCAGCGTGCATCTCTATGCCCGCAGCGTCCGCGCCCAACAGCAATGGGTGACGCGCGCCGGCCGCGAAGGCGTGCATATCGGACCGTACAAGGTGGACCCTGCCACCCGCAGCGTGGACGGCAAGCAGTACGACCTGATCCTGGTCTTCTACGGCTGGGAGCCCCAGGCCGGCTTTGCCGACAGCCTGCACCTGGCCCGCGACGAGCGCGGCTACATCCGCACGGACTTCGCCACCGCCGAAACCAGCGTGCCCGACATCTACGCTGTGGGCGAGGTGGCGCACCGCATGCATCCCTGCGTGGTCACCTCCATGGCCGACGGCGTGGTCGCGGCCAAGGCCATCCAGCGCCGCTGGGAGCGCGGCGCGGAGTAGGGACGCGGGCTTCAGGCCGTGAGCAGGAATTCCAGCACCGCGGCCTCGAACGCCTCGGGCAATTCGATGTTCGCCAAGTGCACGGCCGGCAGCGTCAGCAGCCTGGCGCCAGGGATGGCGGCGGCGATCTGCTCGCCGTGGCTGGCTGCGGTGACCGTGTCGTGCTGGCCCGCGATGACCAGCGTCGGATTCGGGATCAGCGCCATGGTGCGACGCAGGTCGAAGTCCCGCACGGCGGCGAATGCGCCCGCCAGGCCATGCTTGTCGGTGTTCAGCAGCATGGTGCGGAACGGCTCGACGGCGGGATTGCTCTGCTGCAGCCAGGACGCGGGAAACCAGTTCTTCAGGAAGGTCTCGGCCGTTTCCGACATGTTCTCTGCCCGCAGCGTGGCGGCGATGCGTTCGTCCCATTGCGGCACGGGTCCCAGATAGGCCGAGGTATTGCTCAGGACCAGGCGATGGATGCGCTGTGGCGCATGCACGCCCAGCCATAGACCGACGATGCCGCCCAGCGACAGCCCCAGGAAATGCGCGCGCTCGATGCCCAACCCGTCCATCAGCTCCAGCACGTCGCGGCCCAGGCGGTCAAGCGAGTAAGGACCTTGCGGCACGCTGGACGCGCCATGGCCGCGGTAGTCATAGCGCAGCACGCGGAAGTGGCGAGTCAGCGCGGGAATCTGTGCGTCCCACATGTGCAGCGTGGTGCCGATGGAGTTCGCCAGCACCAGCGTGGGCAGATCCGCACGGCCATCGTAACGGTAGGCGATGCGCGCGCCGTCGCCGGCGGTGTAGTAGGAGATGTCTTGCATGATGCTTGGCCTCGCGGTGGTTGGTGTGAGGCAAATCGTAGTTGCGCGCCGTTAGAGAAAAAATTACAAAGTTTGCACAATCATTGTCGGAAAAACAGACATGAGCGAATTCACGCTGCACGATCTCCAATGCTTCGACGCGGTGGCGCGCGCCGGCGGCTTTCAGGCGGCCGCGGCAACGCTGCACCGTTCGCATCCGGCGGTATTCGCCGCCGTGGCCAAGCTGGAACGGCAGTTGGATCTGGCCTTGCTGGACCGCAGCGGCTACCGCGTGAGCCTGACAGCCGCGGGGCAGTCCTTCCATGCGCGCGCGCAAGCGCTGCTGCGCGAGCTGACCGCCTTGCGCGCGCACGCCGAACAACTGGCCATGGGCGAGGAAACCGAGCTGCGCATCGTGATCGGCGACTTCTGTCCGCGCCCCTACGTGCTGGGCTTGCTGAGCCGCTTTTTCGCGGACTGTCCGGCCACGCGCCTGGACCTGCACTTCGAGGCCGTGTCCGGGCCGCAGGAACGCCTCTACGACGGCGAGGCCGACCTCATCCTGCATCGCGTCGCCAAGAACGACGCCCGCATCGAATGGGTCGACCTGGCCAAGGTGCCTTTCGTACCCGTAGTGGCGCCGGGCTTTCTGCGTGAACCCGTACCGCGCGCGATCAAGCCCGCGCTGATGCGCGACTACACGCAATGCGTCATGCGCGACACCGCCAGGCACATGCCGCCGCAGGATTACTTCACCGTGGAAGGCGCGCGCCAGTGCACGGTGGCGGACCAGCTGATGAAGAAGGAAATCATCCTGCAAGGCATGGGCTGGGGTCACATGCCGCGTTTTCTCGTCGAAGACGAACTGCGCGACGGACGTCTGATCTCGATCGCCAACCGCCATCTGCCGGGCAGTGTCGAAGAGCTGGTCGCCGCGCGCCGCACGGACCGCGCGCAAGGCCCGGTCTCGAACCGCTTGTGGCACTACTTGCAGAATGCCGCGCCAGCCTTGCGCCGCGCCCTGGCAGCGAGCCGCGGCCGCTAAGGGAAAATACGCATGGCATAGCGCCACACGCTTCTTCAGAATGCCTTCCAGACGCAAGTTCGTCTTCAAATTTTCGCCGACTGCCAGTGTTGCCAGTCAGGCGTAGGGCAAAAAGGCCCGAGCCGGAATTTCCGGCTCGGGCCTTTTCGTTTTCCGTTTGTCCATCGCTTTTCTTCGAATGGCGTTTCGCTGCGCCGTGGGCGCAGCTTTGCCTGAAGAAACGTGGCAGGCAGCGGGCGGACGGCAGTCGTCGTGATGTGGTGGGCAAAGGCGCCTGCCCAATCCCGGGCAGTTCAGGGCTTGCGTGCAAGCCCTAGCCGGAGGCTTGCCTTCAGAAACGCACAGGAGCGCAACGATGAGCGTATACAACCGCCGCCGCTTTCTGCAGCACAGCGGCTCCATGGTCCTACTGAGCGCCGCGTCGGGGATGGCAGCCTTGCCCCGCCAGGCTTACGCCCAAGACACAGTCAAACTGGGCCTGCTGCATTCGCTGTCCGGCACCATCGCCATCGCCGAGGCGTCGCTGGTGGACGCGGAGAAGCTGGCGATCGAAGAGATCAACGCCTCGGGCGGCGTGATGGGGCGCAAGATCGAACCCGTAGTCGAAGACGGCGCGAGCGAGAACGCCGTGTTCGCCGAGAAAGCGCGCAAGCTGCTCGACCGCGACAAGGTCGCCGCCATCGTGGGCTGCTATACCTCGGCTTCGCGCAAGGCGCTGCTGCCGGTGCTCGCGCGCAGCAAGGGCCTGCTGTACTACCCCACCTACTACGAGGGCCAGGAACAGGACGCGCGGGTGTTCTATCCGTCGCAGGAAGCCACGCAGTCCGTGATCGCGGCGGTGGAGTGGATGGCGCGTGAAAAGGGCAAGACCTTTTTCCTGGTCGGTTCCGACTACATCTATCCGCGCACCTGCAACAAGATCGCCAAACCGGCCATTGCCCGCATGAATGCCAAGGTGGTGGGCGAAGAGTACGCGCCGTTGGGCCATACCGAGTTCTCTTCCATCATCAACAAGATCAAGGCGGCCAAGCCCGAGTGCATCTACAGCACCGTGGTGGGCGGCTCCAACGTGGCGTTCTACAAGCAGCTGCGCGCCGCCGGCCTGGACGGCACGCGCGTGGTGCTGCTGTCCACCGTGGTGTCCGAGAACGAGATCGAAGGCATCGGCAAGGACAACGCGGCGGGCTACTACGCCTGCATGGGTTACTTCCAGAGCCTGCAGAATCCGGCCAACGAAAAATTCGTCAAGGCCTTCAAGGCCAAGTACGGCCAGGACCGCGTCATCGGCGACCCGATGGAGGTTGCCTACAACAGCGTGTACCTGTGGAAGCTCGGCGTGGAGAAGGCCGGTTCGTTCGATCCCGACAAGGTGATCGCGGCCTCCGCCGGGCTGACACTGCAGGCGCCGGAGGGGACCGTGCGCGTGCACGAGACCAACCATCACGTCTGGAAGAAGGTGCGGGTGGGGCGGGCGCGGCCGGACGGGCAGTTCGACATCGTCTGGGAATCGGCCGACCTGATCGAGCCCAATCCCTTCCCGAAGCTGTAGCCCGCGCTTGCGGATGTGCGCAAGCCCTTGGCCGGCGGCCTTGCCGCCGGCGCAGCCAGGAACGTGACCATGAATATCGACATCGCGGCAATGCAGCTGTTCAACGGGATCAGCCTGTTCAGCATCCTCCTGCTGATGGCGATCGGCCTGGCCGTCGTGTTCGGCCTGATGGGCGTCATCAACATGGCGCACGGCGAGCTGATGGCCATGGGCGCCTACACCACCTACCTGGTCGCGGTCGCGTTTCAGCATTGGGCCCCCGGCTGGATGGACGTCTACCTGTTCGCGGCCATTCCGCTGGCGTTCCTGGTCACCTTCGCCTTCGGCTATGTGCTGGAGCGCGGCTTCATCCGCTGGTTCTACAACCGCCCGCTGGACACGCTGCTGGCGACCTGGGGCCTGAGCCTGATCCTGCAACAAGCCTACCGTTCGCTGTTCGGTGCGCAGGAGGTCAGCGTGCCGCTGGCCTCCTGGCTCAGCGGCGCGTGGGAGCCCACGCCCGACCTGCAGTTCCCGCTGAACCGCATCTTCATCCTGGGCCTGACGCTGCTGGTGGCGGTGGGCGTGTATCTGCTGCTTTACCGCAGCGCGTGGGGACTGCGCGTGCGCGCCGTCACCCAGAACCGCGCGATGGCGGGCGCCGTCGGCATCAACACGCGGCGCGTGGACGCGCTGACCTTCGCGCTGGGCTCCGGCCTGGCAGGCATCGCCGGCTGCGTCTTCACCATGATCGGGTCGACCAACCCCGGCACGGGCCAGCTCTACATCGTCGATTCATTCATCGTGGTGGTATTCGGCGGCGTCCAGAGCCTGCTGGGAACGGCGTTCTCCGGCCTTGCGATCGCACAGTCGCAGACCACGCTGGAATACCTGATGAGCGGCTCGATGGCCAAGGTCACGATCCTGGTCCTGGTGATCCTGGTCCTCTATTTCCGCCCGAACGGGCTGTTCGCCAACAAGACTCGGGGGTGATGCGATGAAGGCCCTGCACCGGAAAACCGAAGAGATCGCGATCCTGCTGGTCGCGGCGCTGATCCTGGCCGTCCTGCCCCTGTCGCTGGATCCGTTCCGGTTGAACCTGGTCGGCAAGTACATGGCGTTCGCCTTCGTGGCGATAGGCATCGTGCTGACCTGGGGCTACAGCGGCGTGCTGAGCCTGGGCCAAGGAATTTTCTTTGGACTGGGCGGGTACATGATGGCCATGTTCCTGAAGCTGGAGGCGTCCGCGCCGGAGCTGCCCGACTTCATGGTTTGGAGCAGCGTGGAGAGCCTGCCGGTCTGGTGGCAGCCATTCCATTCGCTGACGTTGACGCTGCTGCTGATCGTGGTCCTGCCGGGACTGGCGGCCTATCTGTTTTCGTTGGCGATCTTCCGCAAGCGGGTCAGCGGCGTGTATTTCGCCATCGTCACGCTGGCCCTGGCAATGACGCTGACCGTGCTCATCATCGGCCAGCAGGGAGACACAGGCGGCGCCAACGGCATTACCGACTTCCGCACGCTGCTGGGCTGGGACATCGTCGGCGATGAAGGCAAGCAGGCGCTGTACTTCATCGAAGCCGGCGCGCTGGTCGTGGCGATGCTGGCGGCGCTGGCGATTGTGCGCAGCCGGCTGGGCAAGATCCTGATCGCCATCCGCGACCGCGAGGACCGCGTGCGGTTCTCGGGCTACGACACCGCGCACGTAAAGGCCTGCATCTTTTGCGTGGCGGCGATCCTGTCCTCCATCGGCGGCGCCTTCTTCACGCTGCAGGTAGGCCTGATCTCTCCGGGCGCGATCGGCGTGGTCGCGTCGATCGAGATGGTGATCTATGCGGCGGTCGGCGGCCGGCTTTCGATTCCCGGGGCCGTGGTCGGGGCCTTGCTGATCGGCTTTCTCAAGTCCTATCTGTCAGAGACGTTCCCGGAAGTCTGGCTGTATTTCCTGGGGGCCATTTTTATTGCGGTCGTCGTGGTCATGCCCAACGGCCTGGCCGGCGTGTTCGGCCAGATTCAGGCGCGCCGCGCCGCGGGGAGCGTGCGATGAGTGCCACCCTGGACCTGCAGGAGCCCGCCAGCATGGAAATGAGCAGCGACCGCCCGGCGCCCGGCGCCATCCTGAGCGTCGAGGACCTGACGGTCTCTTTCGACGGTTTTCGCGCCGTGGACGGCTTGAGCCTGCGCGTGGCGCAGGATGAGCTGCGCGTCATCATCGGCCCGAACGGCGCGGGCAAGACCACGCTGCTGGACATCATCTGCGGCAAGACCCGGCCTTCAGCGGGCCGCGTGATGTTCCAGGGGCGCGACCTGGTGCGCATGGCGGAATTCGACATCGTGCGGGCCGGCGTCGGACGCAAATTCCAGACGCCGTCGGTCTATGAAGACCTGACGGTGCTGGAGAACTTCGAGATCTCGCTGCCGAACGCGCACGGGGTGGTGCGCTCGCTGCGATTCCGGCGCACGGCCGAAATCCGCGAACGCATCCAGGACATGGCGGGGCAGGTGTTCCTGCAGGACCGCCTGGCGGAGAAGGCGGGCCGCCTGAGCCACGGCCAGAAGCAATGGCTGGAGATCGGCATGCTGCTGATGCAGAACCCGCAGTTGCTGTTGCTGGATGAACCCGTGGCCGGCATGAGTCCGCGCGAACGCGAACAGACGGCCGAGCTCCTGGCGCGCATCTCGCGCGGCAAGTCTATGGTGGTCATCGAGCACGACATGGATTTCGTCAAGCGCATTGCGCACAAGGTCACCGTGTTGCATCAGGGCCGCTTGCTGAGCGAAGGCACGGTGGCCGAGGTGCAGGCTGACCCGCGCGTGCTGGACGTGTACCTGGGCCATTGAGAGGAGGGCGCGCCATGTTCCAGATCGAAAAGTTGAACGTGAGCTACGGCGAATCGCACGTCGTTCACGACGTGTGCTTCGACGTGGCGCCACGGGAATCCGTGGCCATCATGGGCCGCAACGGCATGGGCAAGACCACCTTGCTCAAGGCGCTGATCGGCATGCTGCGGTCGGGTTCGGGCAGCATCCGGCTGGATGGCGTGGAGCTGGCCGGCATGGAGAGCTACCAGCGCGTGCGCAGCGGGCTGGCCTTCGTGCCGCAGGGCAGGATGATCTTTCCCTTCCTGACCGTGGAGCAGAACATCCTGACCGGCGCGGAGCGCAGCGGCCTGAAGGCCGTGCCGGAATACCTGTACCGCTTTTTCCCGGTGCTGCACGAGATGCGCCGGCGCAAGGGCGGCAACCTGTCCGGCGGGCAGCAGCAGCAACTGGCGATCGCCCGCGCGCTGATTTCCGATCCGCGCGTGCTGATCCTGGACGAACCCACCGAGGGCATCCAGCCTTCCATCATCAAGGACATTGCACGGGTCCTGAACGCGCTGCGCGAGGAACGCGGCTTCGCCATCGTCGTGTCGGAACAGATGCTGAGCTTCGCGCTGGACCTGGCCGACCGCTTCCTGGTGATAGACCGGGGCCGCATCGTGCACGAAGCCTGCCGCGAGAGCCTGGACCAAGACAAAGTCAGATCTTTCCTGACGGTATGACCGTCAACCACCGAGGAGCATTGTCATGAGACACGGAGATATCTCCAGCAGCAACGATTGCGTGGGCGTGGCCGTCGTGAACTACAAGATGCCGCGGCTGCATACCCGCGCGGAGGTGATGGAGAACGCCCGCAAGATCGCCGACATGGTCGTGGGCATGAAGCGCGGCCTGCCCGGCATGGACCTGGTCATCTTCCCCGAGTACTCCACCCACGGCATCATGTACGACGCCAAGGAAATGTACGAAACCGCTTCGGCCATCCCGGGCGAAGAGACCGCGGTGTTCGCCGACGCCTGCCGCAAGGCCAACGTATGGGGCGTGTTCTCGCTGACGGGCGAGCGCCACGAAGAGCATCCGAACAAGGCGCCGTACAACACCCTCATCCTGATGAACAACAAGGGCGAGATCGTGCAGAAGTACCGCAAGATCATGCCCTGGGTGCCGATCGAAGGCTGGTATCCGGGCGATTGCACCTATGTGTCGGAAGGCCCCAAGGGCTTGAAGATCAGCCTCATCATCTGCGACGACGGCAATTACCCCGAGATCTGGCGCGATTGCGCCATGCGCGGCGCCGAGCTGATCGTGCGCTGCCAGGGCTATATGTATCCGGCCAAGGACCAGCAGGTCATGGTGTCCAAGGCCATGGCGTGGATGAACAACGTCTATGTGGCGGTGGCCAATGCCGCGGGCTTTGACGGCGTGTATTCCTATTTCGGCCATTCGGCCATCATAGGCTTCGACGGCCGCACGCTGGGCGAATGCGGTGAAGAAGACATGGGTGTGCAATACGCCGAGTTGTCCACCAGCCTGATCCGCGACGCGCGCAAGAACATGCAGTCGCAGAACCACCTGTTCAAGCTGGTGCACCGCGGCTACACCGGCAAGATCAATTCCGGCGAAGAGGCCACGGGCGTCGCGGCCTGCCCGTACAACTTCTACGCCAACTGGATCAACGATCCGGAGGCCACGCGCAAGATGGTCGAGTCCTTTACCCGGTCCACCGTGGGCACGCCGGAGTGCCCCATGGAAGGCATCCCCAACGAGGACGCCAAGCACCGCTAGGCATGCCTGCCGACCATCCGGTCCGTCCGGCCCGCCGCGCCGGACGGACGCCTTCCGAGGACATGAACCGTGCCGTCTCCGCTCGAAACCTACCGGATTGCGCAAGAACCCTTCTACCGTCCCACGGGACGGGAAACCGCGTTATACGAGCATGCGTACGCGCACCGGCTGCCCATGATCCTCAAGGGGCCCACCGGCTGCGGCAAGACGCGCTTCGTGGAGTACATGGCCTGGAAGCTGGGACGCCCGCTGGTCACGCTGGCCTGCAACGAGGACATGACTGCCTCCGACCTGGTGGGCCGCTACCTGCTGGATGCCGACGGCACCGCCTGGCACGAC
Source organism: Achromobacter xylosoxidans (assembly GCF_014490035.1). Lineage (NCBI taxonomy): Bacteria > Pseudomonadati > Pseudomonadota > Betaproteobacteria > Burkholderiales > Alcaligenaceae > Achromobacter > Achromobacter xylosoxidans. The sequence goes on from NZ_CP061008.1 coordinate 379,624, forward strand.
GGCCCGCTGACGCTGGCCGTGCGCCATGGCGGCATCTGCTACCTGGACGAGATCGTCGAAGCGCGCCAGGACACCACGGTGGTGATCCATCCGCTGACCGATGCCAGGCGCATCCTGCCGCTGGACAAGAAGGGCGAGGTGGTGCGGGCCCATCCGGACTTCCAGCTGGTGGTGTCCTACAACCCCGGCTACCAGAGCAGCGCCAAGGATCTCAAGCCCTCTACCCGGCAGCGTTTCGTGGCGCTGGATTTCGACTATCCGGAGCCCGGGCGCGAAGCCGAGATCGTGGCGCATGAGGCCGGCATAGACACCGGCTTGGCGCAGCGGCTGGTGCGCATCGCGCACAGTTCGCGCGAGCTCAAGCGTCACGGCTTGGACGAGGGCGTGTCCACCCGCATGCTGATCTACGCCGGCATCCTCATCCGCGACGGCGTCAGTCCCGCCGAAAGTTGCGACATGACCATGACGCGCGCGCTGACCGACGATCCCGACATGGCGGCGGCGCTGCGGTCGCTGGTCGACGCGAACCTGGAATGAACATGCGAGCCGTCCTGTCCGCGGGTGAAGGGGCCGGCGCTGGCGCACGCCTGGCCGGCACGCTGGACGACAAGCTGCGCCGGCTGGCCGCGCGCGGCGGCGAGGACCAGGCGGTTCAAGCGCGGCGCTGGATCGAAGCGCTGCACCGCGAAGACCCCGATTGCGCCGCCGCGGTGGCGGAGCGCTTCGACCAGTTGATGGCGAAGCTGACGGCCGGTGGGCTGGGGCGCTGGATGCTGGCCGGCCTGCGGCGCTACGAGCGCCAGCCCGGTCCGCTGCGCGCGTATTTCCAGCTGCGCGATGCCTATGCCCGCGAGGCCTTGAACAGCGAAGCGGGCGCGCAGGAGCTGGAAGCCGCGCAGGCGGGGCTGTCGTGGCTCTTGTGCGGCCTCGCTGGCAGGGCGATGGCGGTCGAGGCCTTGCGGCGTCCGACGCTGGACGGGCCGCCGTCGCGCCCCATCCTCGCGCCTTCGCATTTGCTGGTGCCGGATAGCTATACCGTGCTGGACGGCGCCGACCGCCGGGCGTTGTACCGCGCGGCCGTGGCGCATGCAGCGGCCCATCTGCGCTACTCGCCGGCCGCGCAGCCGGTACTGAGCCTCAAGCCCATGGGCGTCGCAGTGGTGTCGGCTATCGAGGATGCGCGGGTGGAGCGGCTGCTGGCGGCCGACTATCCCGGCGTGCGCCGCTGGTTCCGGCCCTTCGTGCCGCCGCCGCCCGATCCGGCGGACCTGGGATTCGCGGCGCTGATCCAGCGCATGAGCCGGCTATTGATGGATCCGTCGCTGCACGACGACAACCATTGGGTGAACAAGGCGCGGGCGCTGTTCGAGGCGCAGGCCGCCGACCTGCGCGACACGGCGGCCTTTCGCCGCCTGGCGTCGGTGCTGGCCAACGACCTGGGCCAGATGCGGGTGCGCTTCAACCCGCAGCAGTACGCCGTGCCCGTGCCCTATCGTGACGACAACGCCTATCTGTGGGACTACGGCGACGCGGCAGAGCCGCCGCCTGAGCTGACCCTGGGATCGCAGGGTGTGGCGCCCGAGCGGCGCGACGCCGCGCCGCAAGGCCAGGACGAGCCGGCGCCAGCCGCCGGCGAAACGGAGCTGGGACGCTACCGATATCCCGAATGGGACTACAAGCTGGGCCGCAGCCGGCCGGACTGGTGCACAGTGATCGAGAAGCTGCCGGGTTGGACCGGCACGCCGCCGCCCGCGCCCGCCGGGCCTGCACAGCGCCTGGCCCTGCCGCAGTCGCGCCGCCTGAGCCGCGCGCGCCGTTTGAGGCGCCAATGGGAGGGCGATGACATCGACCTGAACGCCGCGATCGAGGTCTTGATCGACCGGCGGCTGGACCTGGCCCCCGACGCCCGCTTCTTCATGCGGCCCGGCAGCCAGCCCTGCGCCAGCAGCACGCTGGTGCTGCTGGACCTGTCGGCGTCGGCCAACGACCTGGCGTCCGACGCAGGGGCGGCGGTGCTGGACCTGGAGAAGCGCGCGGCAATGCTGCTGGCGCAGGCCACCTCAGGCGACGGCGACCGGATTGCCGTGCACGGCTTTTGCTCGGACACGCGGGCGGCGGTGTACTACTACCGCCTGCTGGAGGCCGGCGCCCCGATCGCGGCCGCGTTGGGCCGCATAGGCGGGGCCCAGGCCCGTTATTCGACGCGCCTGGGCGCGGCGTTGCGGCATGCCGGCGCGCTGGCGCTGCAGGTGCCGGGAGAGCGGCGCGCCATCATCGTCGTGACCGACGGCGAACCCTCCGATATCGATGTGCACGACCCGCGCTATCTGGTGGACGATGCCCGCGAGGCGGTGCTGGAACTGCGCGGGCGAGGCGTCAGCGTGCATTGCGTCGCGTTGGACGCGCAGGCCGAACCGCAGCTGCGCGCGATGTTCGGCTTTCGCGGTTACCGGATCGTGACAAGCCCGGCGGCATTGCCGCAGGCGCTGATCCGCGCCTATGCCAGGACGGCGGCATGACCACCCCAGGAATCCACGTGTTGACGGCGGCTGCGGCTGTGCTGAAACTGATGAACTCGACAAAGGATGGATGTCCGCGCCAGCGGGCCTCCCGATCATGGCAAACAAAGATCCTATCCGCGTAGGCGTGTTGTTTTCCGAAACAGGTGCCACATCGACCATAGGCCGGTCCCAGCTGCATGGCACCTTGCTGGCCATCGACGAAATCAACGAGGCGGGCGGGGTGGATGGCCGCGAGATCGTGCCGGTGCGCTACGACCCGAGGTCCGACCCCGCCACCTACAGCGTGCTGGCCGAAAGACTCATCACGCAAGACCGCGTCAACGTCATATTCGGCTGCTACATGTCCAGCAGCCGCAAGGCGGTGCTGCCGGTGGTCGAGAAATGGAACCGCCTGCTGTTCTATCCGACGCTGTACGAAGGGTTCGAGTTTTCGAACAACATCATCTACACCGGCGCCGCGCCCAACCAGAACAGCGTGCAGCTGGCGGAATTCATGACCGCAAACTTCGGCGCGCGGGTCTACCTGATCGGTTCGGACTACATCTATCCCTACGAGTCCAACCGCATCATGGGCGAACTGGTGCTGCAGCGGCAGGACAGCGCCAAACTGGGCGAACGCTACGTGCCCTTGACCGCGACGGAGCGCGACTACCGGGAGATCCTGGACGACATCCGCAACAAGCGGCCGGACTTCATCTTCTCCACCGTGGTGGGCAATTCCACGGCCTGCCTGTACCGCGCCTATGCGGATGCGGGCTTCGATCCGAAGACCATGCCCATCGCCAGCCTGACAACCTCCGAAGCGGAGATCTCGCAGATGGAGCCCGAGGTGGCGGCCGGCCACTTCACTTCGGCGCCGTATTTCCAATCCATCGATTCCGATATCAACCGGCGCTGCCTGGAACGATTGCGGCGGCGCTTCGGCCATGACTGCGTGCCCAACCTCTGCTGGGAAGCGGCGTACTTCCAGATGCACATCTTCGCCAACGCCTTTCGCGACACCGGCACCGACGAGATCGCGCAGATCCTTCCGCGCGTGCTGCAAAGCGAATTCCAGGCGCCGCAGGGCCGCGTGCGCATCGACCCCACCAACCACCACACCTGCCTGTATCCGCGTGTCGGCAGGGTCAACGCCAAGGGCCAATTCACCATCGTGCGCGAGGCCACGCGGTCCGTGCATCCCGATCCGTACCTGGTCACCCATTCGCTGGGCGACTGGACGGCCACCCTGAGTTCGCTGGATATCTGATGGGCGATACCGCCAGCCGCCAGCGCGCGGAGCGCGCGACGCCATCCCTGCTCAAGGACCTGCGCACGCTGCGGATCGCCGTCTATCACCCCGACGATGCCGATGGCCGCCAATTGACGCAGCAGCTGCAACGGATCGGCTGCCAGGTGCAGACCTTCTGGCCTCCGGCGCCCACCTTGCCCGAAGGGCTGGATGCGGTGTTCCTGGCCGTGCGTCCGGACGTGATCGACCTGGGTTTCGAGTGGGCCAAGAGTGAAGACGCGCCCATGGTCATCGCCATCGTCACCTACGAGAATCCAACCATCGTCGAGGCGGTGTTGCGCATCGGCGCGAAAGCGGTGCTGCCTTCGCCCGTGCGCTCGTTCGGGCTGTTGTCGTCATTGGTGGTGGCGCGCCAGGTCTACGACGACATCAAGTCGCATGCCCGGCGCCTGCGCAAGCTGGAGGGAAAACTGCTGGGCGTGCGCCGCATCGCGGAAGCCAAGAGCATCCTCATGCGCACGCGCAACGTCACCGAGGACCAGGCCTACGACCTGATCCGCGAGCAGGCCATGAACAAGCGCGTCACCACCGAAGAGATCGCCGGCGCCATCGTCAACGCCAACGAAATCCTGTCGCTGGGCAAGTAGGACGCGCCGCGCAGCCTCAGTACTTGCCCGTCAGCAGTTCGCCCGCATTGGGCACGCGCGCTTCCAGGTCCAGCACCTTCAGCATCCGGTAGACGGTGGCCGCCGCCGCCGTCACCACCGGCAGACCCAGGCGGTCCTGCACCGGCTGGATCGACGCCAGGGACGGCATCTGTACGCAGGCGGACAGCACCACCGCGTCCACGCCGCGCGTGTTCAGGCGAGCCACATGGCTGGCCGGCGCCATCGGATCCTGCGCGCCAACCTTCAGATTGTCGGGAATCTCCAACGACAGGCTGTCCTGCACCTCGATGCCTTCGTTCTCGATGTAGTCCACCACCAGCTTGGTCAGCGGTTTCATGTAGGGCGTCAGGATCGCGACCTTGCGCGCGCCGATGGCATGCAGGCCTTCCACCAGCGCGCCCGCGCTGGAGATCACCGGCGCCGGCGCGCCGTTGTCCACCGTGGCCTGGTGCAGGCGTTCCTGCGAGACGCGGTGATAGCCCAGCCCCTGGCTCATGATCGCCACCAGGCAGGCATAGCCCAGCACGTCCACGCGCGCATCGGACAGCTCCTGCGCGCAACGGTCCGACTCCCGGTCCATCGACGCCAGTTCCGCCGCCGTCACCTGCTTCATGCGCATGCGGCTGGAATGGAAAGTGAAGCGCTCCGGCGCGATGGTCTCGCGCAGGCGCAGCATGGCCGGGATCTCCGTTTCCATGGTGGTGTTGGAACTGGGGACGATCTGGCCGATGCGCAGGGCGCGGGGGGATGTGGTCATGGCGATGCTCCTCGAAAGGCGTGAGAGGGCCGGCCCGCTGCGGCGCGCGGGAACTCGGCAGTGCGGAATGCGGATGTCAGCCGGTGGCGGTGCCTGCGGCGGCGAGCGCTGGTCTCATGGCAGGTCCCCGGATGTTTGTCGTGTGCTCTATCGGCAGGACTTATTCTGGTCGCCGGGAACGATATTTTCCAATATAGTTTTTATCTGGTTTGATATCTTTCCCAAATAACTGGCCGCCATGGAAATCCGCCAACTCCGTTATTTCGCCGTGCTGGCCGAAGAGCTGAACTTCACCCGGGCCGCGGCGCGCCTGCACATCTCGCAACCGCCGCTCAGCCTGCAGATCGCCCAGCTGGAGCGCGAACTCGAGGTCAAGCTGTTCGATCGCAACAACCGCCGTGTGACCCTGACCGAGGCCGGCGAAGCCTTCCTCAACGACGTGCGCGCGCTCCTCGCCAGCCTGAAGGACGCCACCGTCCGCGCCCGCGCCGTGGACCAGGGCCTGGCGGGCCGCATCGAGGTCGGCCTGTCCGGCTCGCACTTCATGGGCCCCGTGCCGGCGCTGATCGCCCGCTACAAGGCCTCCCATCCCCAGGTCTCGGTCCTGCTCAACGAAATGAACCCCGCCGCGCAGCTGGACGCGCTGCGCGGCCACCGCATCGACGTCAGCATCTCGCGCACCGCCGTCGACGACGAGGAATTGCAGTCCATGCCCCTATGGCCCGATCCCGTCGTGGCCGTGCTCCCCAAGGGCCACCCGCTGTCCGCCCGCAAGCGGCTGGCACTCGGCGACCTGGCCGGCGAAGCCTTCGTCATGCTGCGCCAGGACACCTCCGCCTTCGCCCGCACCCTGGCCGAAACCTGCGCCCGCGCCGGCCTGCCGCTGTCAGCCGCCCAAACCGTCGCCGAAGTCCCCGCCCAATTGGCACTGGTCGCCGCCGGCCTGGGCGTGGCCTTGGTGCCGCGTTCCGCCTGCCGCCACGCCACCGACCGCATTGCCGTTTGCACGTTGCCCGCCGACATCGCCCGCGCCATGGTCTATGCCGTCACCCGCCGGCAAGGCAGGAGACGCGCGCTGGATACGTTCTTGCAGACGGCGGCGCAAATGAAGGAAGAGTGACAACCGCAAGCGTTCATTCGACGCGCCGAGAGACCCGCCAAATTCAGAAGCAGCATCAACCAGCGCGCAGCGCCATCATCGATCGCAAGACACCGCATAAGCCCCAGAAGGCCGCCCGCGCGGCCGCCCTGGGGCGGACCCCGCAAGACACACCACCCATCCACCAGCCGTGGCCAAAACGCCAAGCACACCACCCGCCCCAGCGCTCGCCAAGATTCAAACAGCACAGCCTGGCGCGGCGGCCCGGCCGGTGGCGCGGGGCGTCGATAAGCCCAAGGGAATCCGAAGGAACCGCCGCAGGCGGTGACGAGGATGACGCAGGGGCAGTCCGGAGCGAACGCTTCGGACCGCAATCGTTGCCCCGCGCCACCGGCCGGGCCGCCGTGCCAGGCGTCTTAAGAACACAAAGACCGGCCCCAAAAACAAGGGACCGTCTCACAAAAAGACGGCCCCAAGAAAACCAAGCAAAGCAAAACAACTCAGCCCGTCAACACGCAATCCAAAGCCTCCGGCGCACCCAACCGCACCCGGAACGCTCTCAACTCATCCCGCCGGAATACATGCACGGTCACGCGATCCCCCGCCCGGTACTGCGCCAATAGCAGTTCCTGCCCCGCCGGCGCATCCACCCGCAAGCCGTCCACCGCCACCAGCACATCCCCCGCCGACAACCCGCCCTTGTGCCCCGCGCCGCCCTCCAGTACCGTCGCCAGCACCAGCGATTCCCCCTGCTTGCGCGTACGCACATCCAGCGAAGGAATGTTGGCCGCCGTCTTCCATTGCAGCTTGATGCCCTGCGGCTCCAGCAGCTCCGCCAATGGCACATCCGCCGTCCCATAGGCATGGCGCGCGATGAAGCGCCGTGTATCCACGCCCGTGGCTTCGAGGATCAGCGCCGGCAGCCCATCCTCCGGCAACCCTTGCGGCTTGCCCTGATAGAAATCACGCCCATAGCGGCTCCACAGCAGACGCATCACATCGTCCAGCGAGTGCGCACCGTCCGTTTCCCGGCGGATCAGCAGATCCAGTCCCAGCGCCACCAACGCACCCTTGGTGTAATAGCTGACCAGCGCATTCGGCGAATTTTCATCCTGCTTGTAATAACGCGTCCAGGCATCGAACGAACTCTCCGCCACCGACTGCTTCAACCGCCCTGGCGTACGCGCCACGCTGGTGATGGTCTTGGCCAGCAGCCGCAGATAGTCAGGTTGCGTGATCGCGCCCGAACGCAACAGCAGCAGATCGTCGTAATAGGACGTGAAGCCCTCGAACACCCACAGCAGGCGCGTCAGGTCGGGTTGCGAGAGATCGTAGGGAACAAAGGCGTCCGGCTTGATCCGCTTGACGTTCCAGGTATGGAAATACTCATGGCTCACCAGACCCAGAAAGCCGCGATAGCCTTCGCCCTGGCCCTGCTGGCCCATCACCGGCAGATCCTTGCGCGCCGTCATCAGCGCCGTGCTGGCGCGATGCTCCAGCCCGCCATAGCCGTCGCCCGTGACCATGGTCATGAACACGTAGCGGTCCGAGCTGTCCAGGAAAGGCGCGCGCTTGGTGCGCGGCTCGAAGAACGCAATCTGCGTTTCGCAGATCTTGCGCACGTCTTCCGTGATCCGTGCCAGGTCCAGGTTGGGCGTAACCCCGGTGAACACCAGTTCATGTTCGGCGCCATGCGCCGTGAAGCTCGATACCTGCGGCGTGCCCATTTCCACCGGATGATCGATCAGCGCGTCATAGTCCGGCGCCAAATACAGCCCGAAACCATGGCGGCGCGCGGCGCCCTTGTGGCCGCGCGCTTCCGGCAGGCTGGTGTAGACCTTCCAGCCCGGAATCGAGCGCGGCGGCGCCAGGTCCACCAGGCAGGGCAGGTGGTCCTGGCCATGCACCCGCAGGAACACGCTGGTGCCGTTGAAAAAGCCGTGGGTCTCGTCCAGGTGCGCGCCGCGCACCGACAGATCCCAGGCATAGACCTCGTACTCCACCCGCAGCGGACCATCGCAGGGCGCAGCCTGCCAGGTATGGTTGTCGATCTTTTCGACAGGCACGCGCCGCGCGCCCGAATGGGCCGTCAGCGATTCGATCTGGCGCGAGAAATCGCGGATCAGATAGCTGCCCGGAATCCAGGCCGGCAGCGACAGGCGCTGGCCGTCGGGGGAGGGCGCTGCGATGCTTAGGGTTATCCGGTAGCGGTGTCCGGCCGGATCATGGGGCGCGAGGCGGTAAAGTAGCGGCAAAGCGTAGTCTTTTTCCATGGCCATATCTTACTTTCATACTTATTCGGAGACATCAATGAGCGAGTCGTTTGTGCTGGTCGAAACCCGGGGCCGCGTCGGCCTGCTGACGCTGAACCGCCCCAAGGCCCTGAACGCCTTGAACGATCAACTGATGGATGAGCTCGGCGCGGCCCTGCTGGCGTTCGAAGCGGACGCCGATATCGGCGCCGTGGTCATCACCGGCAGCGAAAAGGCCTTCGCCGCCGGCGCCGACATCGGCGCCATGAAAGACTGGTCATACATGGACGTGTATGGCAGCGAATACATCACGCGCAACTGGGAAACGCTCAAGCGCATCCGCAAACCCGTGATCGCCGCCGTGGCCGGTTACGCCCTGGGCGGCGGCTGCGAACTGGCCATGATGTGCGACATCATCATCGCCGCCGACACCGCCAAGTTCGGCCAGCCCGAAATCAAGCTGGGCGTGATCCCGGGCGCCGGCGGCACCCAGCGCCTGCCGCGCGCGGTGGGCAAGGCCAAGGCCATGGACCTGGCGCTGACCGCCCGCATGATGGGCGCCGAAGAAGCGGAACGCGCCGGTCTGGTGTCGCGCGTGGTGCCGGCCGACAAGCTCATGGAAGAAGCCATGGACGCGGCCACCGTCATCGCCTCCATGTCCTTGCCGTCGGTCATGATGGCCAAGGAGTGCGTCAACCGCGCCTTCGAAGGCTCGCTCAACGAAGGCCTGCTGTTCGAGCGCCGCGTGTTCCATTCGCTGTTCGCCACGGAAGACCAGAAGGAAGGCATGGCCGCGTTCACCGAAAAGCGCAAACCGGATTTCAAACACCGTTAATCCTTGTTACGCCCGGGCGGCCAGCCCGGGTACGCCAGGATCCGCCCCGCGCGCCCTCCCAGGGCGCTTTTTTTTTGCATGCCTTCAAGCGCATGAGGGGCGTTGCGCCTTGAAACGGTTCGGCAGCACCTTGTTGCAGAGTTCGGCCCTATCCTGAAAAAGCGTCACCGCGAGGTGCCGCGCCAGAGAGGCTTGCCCGAACTGGCAAGTCCGGCGCGGCGGCTCGCTTGCAGAAAAAATCAATAAGGAGCCTTGCATGCGTACATTCATCGCTACCCGCCGCTGGTCCGCCGCGGTCCTTGCTGGCGCGCTCAGCGCCTGCTTCGTTACCGCCGCCCAGGCGCAATCGCCGCGCCCCTCGTTGCGCCTGGTGTCCGAGACGCCGTATCCGGCCGCCTCCGCGCCCGCGGCGCAGATGAGCGAGCAAGAGCTGCGCGACATCGCCATCGACGCCTATGTCTATGCCTATCCGATGGTGCTGATGGAATTGGCCCGGCGTAAGGCCACGGCCGTGCAGACGCCGCTGGACGGCAAGGCGCCGGTGAACCAGTTCGGGCACAAGGCCGCCTTCCCCGATCCGCGCGCGGGCGACGTGCCCTGGCCCAGCGCCGATGCGCTCTATTCGAGCCTGTGGTTCGACGTGTCGCGCGCCCCGCTGATCGTGAACCTGCCCGCGACCGGCGACCGCTATATGGTGTTGTCGGCGCTGGACATGTGGAGCGACGTATTCGCCTCGCGCGGCACGCGCACCAACGGTAGCGGCGCCCAGTCCTTCGCCATCGTCGGCCCTGGCTGGCAGGGCAGCGTGCCCCCCGGCATGGACGTGATCCACAGTCCTACGGCTACCGGCTGGCTGATCGGCTGGACCCAGGCGGGCGGTCCGCAGGACTATGCCGCCGTCAATCAGATCCAGGCCGGCATGACCGCCAGCCCGATGGCCGCGCCCGTCACCGCCAGGCCCGCAGCCAGCCGCGGTTCCGGCAGCGCCTATCCGCAGACCGGGGCCGGCGTGGGGTCGGCGCCGATCGGCAGCGACCTGCCGCCGCCCATGCCCGTGACCGTGCCCGACGGCACGCCGGCCGAACAGGCCGCCGGCATGGACGCGGCCTCGTTCTTCACGCTGTTCTTCGACGTGATGCGCAATAACCCGCCGCATGCCAACGACACGCCCATTCTGGATCGCATGCGCCGCATCGGTTTGGACAGCCGTCAGCCGTTCTCGTATGGTCGCCTGAGTCCCGCCGTGCAGCAGGCGCTGGCGCAGGCCCAGCCGCTGGCGGGCCGGCGCATCGCCGACGGCGTATCGCGCCTGGGTACGCCCATGAACGGCTGGAGCACCGTGCTGTCCGGCATCGGCACCTATGGCACCGACTACACGCGCCGCGCCGCCATCGCCTATGCGGGCCTGGGCGCGCCGACCCCGGAAGACGTGCTGTACCCGGTCACGGTGTCCGACTCCAAAGGCCGCGCGCTGAATTCCAATGAAGACTACGTGCTGCACTTCGACAAGGGCCAGCTGCCGCCGGTCAACGCCTACTGGTCGCTGCACGTCTACGACGACAAGCACGGTTTCGCCGACAATCCGGCCAACCGCTATGTGCTGCGCAGCACCGACGGCCTGAAGTACAACGCCGACGGTTCGCTGGACATCTACATCCAGCGCCGCGACCCCGGCGAGCGCAAGCGTTCGAACTGGATCGCCACGCCGGCCGCCGATGCGCCGTTCCTGCTCAGCATGCGTTTGTACGCGCCGCAGGATACGGCGCTGGACGGACTGTGGGCGCCGCCGCCGGTCAAGGAGGATTGATCCTGTTTTGATGGTATAAAGCGCGGCCTCCGTGACGGAGGCCGCGCTTCATTGAGCAGGGTTTGCTCAGCATGCTGCGAGGGGTGATTCGCGTCCCTAATTTCGGCCGATCCAGGCGTTGTTTGCGCCTTACAAACGGCCGAAAGTTCATTTGCTAGGGTAAAAAGAATCACGCTATACTCTGCGGGTTTGACGCTTGCGGGATAAGAACACGTAGCGGCTGACAAGTAGCGGGCACGGCGTTGATGAGCCTTTTGAAATCAACGACTTGGCGCCGGCTATGGGAGGCAGCTACGGGCAGCGAGACGCGCCGGTTCTGATAGGGGCAAAGAAGCAAAGCGAGGAAGTTTGATGCAACAGAACTCCATGCAGCATGAAGTGCGGCAGGGTCCGGTTGACGGTCAGGGTCAGCAGCAAGCAATGTTTGACCACGACATGGCGGATAAAGTTCTGGTTCTCAGTGACGCGGATCGCGCGGCGCTGAATGCTCAAGCCAGTCGCGGGCTCCTGTTGGCATTGGCAGCGCAAGGTGCCATGGGGCTCGCAGCAGCAGTAATTGCGGGGGTTGTCGGAGGGGCGGCGGCAGGTTGGTCGGCGCTGGCGGGGGCGGGAGCGTATTTCATTCCCAATGCGTTGTTCGCATTGCGCCTGGCTGTCAGCGTACGGGCCGGTAAGTCCAGTCCCTTTACCTTTCTCTCTGGTGAGTTGATCAAGTTGTTCGCAACGGCGCTGCTGTTGTGGCTGCTTTCGCGTGTGGCGCAGGATAGCCTCGTATGGCCTGCCGCGTTGCTCGGTCTGATACTCACATTGAAGGGCTATCTCCTGCTCTTGATGTTCCGCAAGTTGTCATAGCGCCGAGCAGGTTTGCGGCAAACGAAATCGTGGAATCGTCCGGTTCGCAAGGGCCGGGCACAGCAAATAGGGTAGGATTCAAATGGCTGCTGCCAGCGACGTGTCGCCTCAGTCCGCGTATATTCAGCACCACCTGGTGCATCTGAACAATACCGGTGAGAAACAGAGCGCTATCGCTCAGTTCGACATCATCAATTACGACTCGTTGTTCTGGTCCGGCCTGATGGGTCTGATCGTCATTTTCTTCCTGTGGCGCGCTGCGCGCCGCGCCACCAGTGGCGTGCCGGGCCGTTTCCAGGCCTTCGTGGAAATGATCGTCGACATGGTCGACGATCAGGCCAAGGGCATCGTCCACAACGCCAAGAGCCGTCTTTTCATCGCCCCGCTGGCACTGACCGTGTTCCTCTGGATCATCCTGATGAACGCGCTGGACTTGCTGCCCGTCGACCTGCTGCCCTCCATCTGGCGCCTGACCGGCCTGGGCGCCGAGCACGGCGATCCGCTCTACTACCACCGCATTCTGCCGACCGCCGACCTGAACGTGCCGATGGGCATGTCGCTGGGCGTGCTGCTGCTGATGTTCTACTACGGCATCAAGATCAAGCACCCGGGCGGCTTCGTCAAAGAACTGTTCACCGCGCCGTTCCACGCGCATGGCATCGGCGCCATCGTGCTGGCCCCGTTCAACCTGCTGCTGAACCTGATCGAATACGCCGCCAAGTCCGTGTCGCTGGGCATGCGGTTGTTCGGCAACATGTTCGCCGGCGAACTGATTTTCATGCTGATCGCCCTGCTGGGCGGCGCCTGGACCGGCTTCAACGGCGCCAGCATCGGCTTGGGCATCGGCCACATCCTGGCCGGCTCCATCTGGGCGATCTTCCACATCCTGATCGTTCTGCTGCAGGCCTTCATCTTCATGATGCTGACGCTGGTGTATCTCGGCCAGGCTCACGAAGGCCACTGATCCCCCGAATTTCCCGTGCTGGCCACCCGGCCAGCACGGGATAGCAAGATTATCTTGCATTGAGCAGTACCCCTTATTTTTCAATTTTTGACTTCAGATTTCTAACCAAGGAGTTGTCATGACCAACGTCGCTTTCGTTGCCCTCGCTTGCGGTCTTATCATCGGTCTGGGCGCTATCGGCGCTTGCATCGGCATCGCACTGATGGGCGGCAAGTATCTGGAAGCCTCGGCTCGTCAGCCTGAACTGATGAACGCTCTGCAAACGAAGATGTTCCTGCTGGCTGGCCTGATCGACGCGGCATTCCTGATCGGCGTGGGTATCGCCATGCTGTTCGCCTTCGCCAACCCGTTCGTCGGCTAAGGCACCGCCCGCCGGCGAAAAGGCGGGTCATGACGCTGGCGGCGGTGCGGGTGCAAGCTCCGTCGCCGCCCAGCAAAGTATCGAGTGCTCCGTGACGCCCCTTTCCGGGTGCGGTCGGAGCCGCAAGGTGTTAAAGGAACGACCGTGAATCTGAACGCGACGATCATTTTCCAGATGCTCGTGTTCTTCGTTCTTGGCTGGTTCACGATGAAATTCGTGTGGCCTCCCCTGACGAAGGCGATGGACGAGCGCCGCCAGAAAATCGCCGACGGCCTGGCCGCCGCCGAGAAGGGCAAAGCCGATTTGGCTCAAGCCCAGGCGCGCGTCAGTCTGATCGAGGCTTCTGCCAAGTCCGAAAACCACGCCCGCATCATCGAGGCCGAGAAGCAAGCCGCCTCCCTGATCGAGCAGGCCCGCCGTGAAGCGGAAGCCGAACGCGCCCGCATCGTGGCGCAGGCTGCCCAGGATGCCGCGCAGGAAGTCCAGCGCGCCCGCGACCTGCTGCGCGACGACGTCGCTGCGCTGGCCGTCAAGGGTGCTGAACAGATCCTCAAGCGCGAGGTTGACGCCCGCGCACACGCCGAGCTGCTCAACCAGCTCCGCGCGCAGCTTTAATCCGGGACCGTCATGGCTGAACTTTCCACTGTTGCCCGGCCCTACGCTGAAGCGCTCTTCAGCGCGGCGCGCGACGACAAGGCCGGCTTGCCGGCCTGGTCCGATCTGGTCAGCGAACTGGCTCAGGTCGCCTCCAACCCCGACGTGCGCGAGGCCATGGCCGACCCGCGTCTGGGCGACAAGCAGCGCGTCGAGCTGTTCTCCGGCCTGGTAAAGGCCGAACTGCCTCAAGCCGCCCGCAATTTCATCGAGCTGCTGGTCGAAAACGACCGGCTGCTGCTGCTGCCCGACATCGCCGCGCAATTCGCGGTGCTCCGGAATCGTCACGACGGCACGGCGCAGGCGGAAATTACCAGCGCGTTCGAAATGAGCGATGCCCAGGTCAAAGAGCTGGTCAGCGCGCTCGAACAAAAATTCGGCCTCAAGCTCAAGCCCAGCGTCACCGTTGATCCGTCGCTGATCGGCGGCGTGCGCGTGGCCGTCGGTGACCAGGTGCTCGATACTTCCGTACAAGCCCAATTGGCCCGCATGCGCGATCAGCTCGCCGCTTAAGGCAACTAACAGGATTCCAGGAGTCAATATGCAACTCAATCCCTCCGAGATCAGCGAACTGCTCAAGAGCCGCATCGAGGGCCTGGGCGCTTCGGCTGATGTCCGTACTCAGGGCACCGTCGTGTCCGTGACCGACGGTATTACCCGCATCCACGGCTTGTCCGACGTGATGCAGGGCGAAATGCTCGAATTCCCCAACAACGTTTTCGGTCTGGCGCTCAACCTCGAGCGTGATTCCGTCGGCGCCGTTATTCTCGGCGACTACACCGGCGTTTCCGAAGGCGACCAGGTCAAGACGACCGGCCGCATTCTGGAAGTTCCGGTCGGTCCCGAACTGAAAGGCCGCGTGGTCAACACGCTGGGCGAGCCGATCGACGGCAAGGGCCCGGTCAACGCCAAGGCCACCGACATCATCGAAAAAGTGGCGCCTGGCGTTATCGCCCGCCGCTCGGTGTCGCAGCCGCTGCAAACCGGCATCAAGGCTATCGACTCGATGGTGCCGATCGGCCGCGGCCAGCGCGAACTGATCATTGGCGACCGCCAGACCGGCAAGACCGCCGTCGCTGTCGACACGATCATCAGCCAGAAGGGCAAGGGCGTCACCTGCGTGTACGTCGCTATCGGCCAGAAGGCTTCCACGATCAACAACGTGGTGCGCAAGCTGGAAGAGCACGGCGCGATGGAATACACCATCGTCGTGGCCGCTTCGGCCTCCGACTCGGCCGCCATGCAGTACCTGGCCGCCTACGCCGGCTGCACGATGGGCGAATACTTCCGCGACCGCGGCGAAGACGCCCTGATCGTTTATGACGACCTGACCAAGCAAGCCTGGGCCTATCGCCAAGTGTCGCTGCTGCTGCGTCGTCCGCCGGGCCGCGAAGCCTACCCGGGCGACGTGTTCTACCTGCACTCGCGCCTGCTGGAACGCGCTGCCCGCGTGAACGAAGAGTACGTCGAGAAGTTCACCAACGGCGCCGTCAAGGGCAAGACCGGCTCGCTGACCGCGCTGCCGATCATCGAAACCCAGGCAGGCGACGTGTCGGCCTTCGTTCCGACCAACGTGATCTCGATCACCGACGGCCAGATCTTCCTGGAAACCGACCTGTTCAACGCCGGTGTCCGCCCCGCAATCAACGCCGGTATCTCGGTGTCGCGTGTGGGTGGCGCTGCTCAGACCAAGGTCGTCAAGAAGCTGTCCGGCGGTATCCGTACCGACCTGGCGCAGTACCGTGAACTGGCCGCCTTCGCGCAGTTCGCTTCCGACCTGGACGACGCGACCCGTCGCCAGCTGGAACGCGGCAAGCGCGTGGTGGAACTGCTCAAGCAGCCGCAATACCAGCCGCTGCAAGTGTGGGAACTGGCCGTCACGCTGTACACGGTCAACAACGGCTACCTGGATGAAGTGGACGTGGCCCAAGTGCTGTCGTTCGAGAAGTCGCTGAAGGATCAACTGAAGGCCAAGCATGCGGCCCTGATCCAGCGCATCGAAGACACCAAGGAACTGTCCAAGGATGACGAAGCCGAATTGGCCGCCGCCATCCAGGAATTCAAGAAGCACGGTGCTTTTTAAGAAAGTGATGGGTTAGGCGTCCGCGACGCCTCACCCATCCTTCCCGGATGGATGAGGCGCCAGCGGAACCCATCGGCCAGTCTTCACAGGAAAGCGCAATGCCCGGAATTAAGGAAATCCGAACCAAGATCAAGAGCGTGCAAAACACGCGCAAGATCACCAAGGCGATGGAAATGGTCGCCGCATCCAAGATGCGCAAGGCGCAGGAGCGGATGCGTGCTGGCCGTCCGTACGCCACCAAGGTGCGCGAGATTGCTGCGCACCTGATGCAGGCCAACCCCGAGTACAGCCACCCGTACCTGGTCGAACGCGAAGTCAAGGCGGTCGGCGTGATCATGGTCACGACCGACAAGGGCCTGTGCGGCGGCTTGAACACCAACATCACCCGCGTGACGTTGGGCAAGCTGAAAGAGTTCGAGAAGAACGGCATCGCCGTGCAAGCGACCGCTTTCGGCAACAAGGGCGTGGGCGTGCTGACGCGCATCGGCGCCAAACTGGTTTCCCAGGAAGTGCAACTGGGCGACAAGCCGCAACTCGACCGCCTGCTGGGCGCGATCAAGGTGCAGCTGGACGCCTACCTGGAAGGCCGCATCGACGCGCTGTACGTGGCTTCGACCCGCTTCGTCAACACGATGAAGCAGGAGCCGCTGTTCTTGCGCCTGCTGCCTCTGGCCAGCGGTTTGGATGATCCGTACCAGACGGGCGCTGATAGCCTGGCCAAGACCTCGGAAGTGAAGTCGGACTACAGCTGGGATTACATCTACGAACCCGACGCCCGTAGCGTGATCGACGACCTGCTGCAGCGTTACGTTGAAGGCCTGCTGTACCAAGCCGTGGCCGAGAACATGGCTTCGGAGCAGTCGGCCCGGATGGTCGCCATGAAGGCGGCGTCGGACAACGCCAAGAAGGTCATCGGCGATCTGCAACTGGTCTACAACAAGACCCGTCAGGCCGCGATCACCAAAGAAATTTCGGAAATCGTAGGGGGCGCTGCCGCCGTTTGAGGCAGGCAGCATCCCGTCACAAGCTATCAAGCAAGGAATCGACATGAGCAACGGAACCATCGTTCAGTGCATCGGCGCCGTGGTGGATATTCAGTTCCCCCGCGATCACATGCCCAAGATTTACGAAGCGCTCACCCTGGCCGACGAGGGTTCCTCGTTCGCCGAAAAGGGTCTGACGCTGGAAGTGCAGCAACAGCTGGGCGACGGCGTGGTGCGTACCATTGCGCTGGGCTCCAGCGACGGCCTGCGCCGCGGCATGAAGGTCACCGGCACGGGCGCCCCGATCTCGGTGCCCGTCGGCACCGGCACGCTCGGCCGCATCATGGACGTGCTGGGTCGTCCCATCGACGAAGCCGGCCCGATCCAGCACGACGAAAAGCGCGGTATTCACCAAGCGGCTCCCCGTTTCGACGAACTGTCGCCGTCGGTGGAACTGCTGGAAACCGGCATCAAGGTTATTGACCTGGTTTGCCCGTTCGCCAAGGGCGGCAAGGTCGGCCTGTTCGGCGGCGCCGGCGTGGGCAAGACCGTCAACATGATGGAACTGATCAACAACATCGCCAAGCAGCACAGCGGCTTGTCGGTGTTCGCCGGCGTGGGCGAGCGTACCCGCGAAGGCAACGACTTCTACCATGAAATGGAAGAGTCGAACGTTCTGGACAAGGTTGCGATGGTGTTCGGTCAGATGAACGAACCCCCGGGCAACCGTCTGCGCGTGGCGCTGACCGGCCTGACCATGGCCGAGAAGTTCCGCGACGAAGGCCGCGACATCCTGTTCTTCGTGGACAACATCTACCGCTACACCCTGGCCGGTACCGAAGTGTCGGCACTGCTGGGCCGTATGCCGTCGGCAGTGGGCTACCAGCCCACGCTGGCTGAAGAAATGGGCAAGCTGCAAGAGCGCATCACGTCGACCAAGACCGGCTCGATCACCTCGATCCAGGCCGTGTACGTCCCTGCGGACGACTTGACCGACCCGTCGCCTGCCACGACCTTCCAGCATTTGGACTCCACCGTCGTGCTGTCGCGTGACATCGCCGCCCTGGGTATCTACCCGGCCGTGGACCCGCTGGATTCGTCCAGCCGCCAGCTCGACCCGCAAGTCGTCGGCGAAGAGCACTACGCCGTTGCCCGTGGCGTGCAGCAAACGCTGCAGCGCTACAAGGAACTGCGCGACATCATCGCGATTCTGGGCATGGACGAACTGTCGCCGGAAGACAAGCAGGCCGTGGCCCGCGCCCGTAAGATCCAGCGCTTCCTGTCGCAGCCGTTCCACGTTGCAGAAGTGTTCACCGGTTCGCCCGGCAAGTACGTTCCGCTGGCCGAAACCATCCGTGGTTTCAAGATGATCGTGAACGGCGAGTGCGATGCGCTGCCGGAACAGGCCTTCTACATGGTCGGCTCGATCGACGAGGCCTTCGAGAAGGCCAAGAAACTGCAATAAGGAACCGATATGGCTACCCTGCATGTGGATGTCGTCAGCGCAGAGGAAGCGATCTTCTCCGGTGAGGCGAAGTTCGTGGTGCTGCCTGGCGAAGCGGGTGAACTGGGCATTCTGCCCGGCCACACCCCGCTGATTTCGCGCATACGCCCCGGGACGGTCAAGATCGTTCGTGCCGACCAAGGCGAGGAAAACATCTTCGTCGCCGGGGGCATTCTGGAAGTGCAGCCGGGCAGCGTGACGGTTCTGGCCGACACGGCTATCCGTGCCGCCGACCTGGACGAAGCCCGCGCCCTGGAAGCGCGCCAGAAGGCCGAACAGGCCCTGGCCAACGCCAAGGACAAGGCGGACATCGCCGTGGTCGAAGCGGAACTCGCCATGCTGGCTGCGCAAGCCATCGCGGCGCGCAAGCTGCGCCAAGGCGGCCGTTCGCACTAAGCGGCGAAGCTGTGCCCCGGGGTTCGCTCCGGAATCGAAAGAAGCGGCCTCCGGGCCGCTTTTTTCATGCTCGTGTTTTTCATGTCCACGTGAACGCCCGCCGCGCCGCCCTTTGTGCGAGCCGCAATGCGATCACTACGAATAGCTGCAAGGCGGTTGCAACAGTAGCCTTCAGTCTTCCTAGTCAAGCGTAGGGGGAAGCGTGCGAGAAGTCCTGGATTGCGGGGTACTGCTGGCGCCCGGCCACGATGGGCCGATGCGCGACCTGGTCGCGCTGCACCCGGCCAGGCAGACGCGTGTGCGGCTGCATCTGGTGTCGCTGAGTCCGGTGCGCTATGCGGCTCCCGGCGTGGCGGCACGCGATGCCGCATCCGGCGCGCAGAGCGATGCCCATGCGCAGGCCGAAGGCCAGGAAGCGGACGTGCAGGCGTTGGCGCGGCTGGCGGTGGCGCTCAGGCGCTACGACTGCTGCATCCTGCCGGTGGCGCCGCCATCGCTCTCCTGGACGCGGATGGCCCTGCAACAAGCGGGCAGCGCCTTGAGCACGCCGGTGCTGTTGCTGATCTCCGATGTGAAGGCGCCCGCCATCGAAGACCTGCTGAGCCTGGGCGCGTCGGATTTCATCATGCAGCCGGCCTGCCTGGAGAGCATGCGGGTGCGGCTCGGCCGCCTGGCCGGCGCGGCGCAAGGGCGAGGCTTGGCGCGGACGGATATCCGCGAGCCCGCGACGGCCTATCGCGAGGCGCAGCCCCAGTTGGGTACGGACGGGGTGTCGAGGCACGCTGTCCTGCGCTCGCGGGTGCCGGTGGATCAGGTCGAGCAAGCCTTGTCGGGCATGCGCAAGCAGCACCCGCGGCCTTCGCACGAATCCTTCCGGATCGCGAAGGCGCGAGTGGTGGACGGCTTCGAGCGCGACTATATCCGGCATGCGTTGTCGCGCCATGGCGGCAACGTGGCGCAGGCGGCGCGGGCGTGCTGCAAGCATCGGCGGGCGTTCTGGGCCCTGATGCGCAAGCACGGCATCGAGGCGGCGCCGTACCGGCAGGCCGCGCAGGAGCGGGGAGCCTGAAACGACGGGGCGGTGGCCAACTGGTCGCGCGGGGCCAGCCAGCGGGACGTCACGCGCGCCGTCTTGCCCCGGAAAGCGCCCCGCTTGCGCGGCGGCAAGTGCGGCGCAGAGCCTGGCTGCGACTTGTCAGCCAGGGGAAGTAAAATCACGGCTTCCGATCATCGAGGATAGTCGTGTCTGCTTCCGTACTGAAGAACGATGTGTTCTTGCGCTCGCTGCTGCGCGAGCCCGTGCCCTACACCCCGATCTGGCTGATGCGCCAGGCCGGCCGCTACCTGCCTGAGTACCGCCAGACGCGGGCCCGCGCGGGTTCCTTCATGGGCCTTGCTCAGAACCCGGACTACGCTTCGGAAGTCACGTTGCAGCCGCTGGAGCGTTTCGACCTGGACGCAGCCATCCTGTTCTCGGACATCCTGACGGTGCCGCACGCCATGGGCCTGGGCCTGGACTTCGCCGAAGGCGAGGGTCCGCGCTTCGCCCGTCCGGTGCGTACCGAAGAAGACGTGGCGCGCCTGGAAGTGCCGGACATGGACAAGCTGCGCTACGTGTTCGATGCCGTGCGCACGATCCGGCGCGACCTGGACGGCAAGGTGCCGCTGATCGGCTTTGCCGGCAGCCCCTGGACCATCGCCTGCTACATGGTGGAAGGCCAGGGCAGCGACGACTACCGCCTGATCAAGACGCTGCTGTACGCGCGTCCCGACTTGCTGCACCGCATCCTCGAAATCAACGCCGAAGCCACGTTGCAGTACTTGAACGCGCAGATCGCCGCCGGCGCCCAAGCGGTGATGCTGTTCGACAGCTGGGGCGGCGTGCTGGCGGATGGCCTGTTCCAGCAGTTCTCGCTGGCCTACACCCGCAAGGTCGTGGCCGGGCTGACCCGCGAACACGAAGGCCGCCGCGTGCCGGCCATCGTCTTCACCAAGGGCGGCGGCCAGTGGCTGGAACAGATCGCCGCTTGCGGCGCCGATGCCGTGGGCCTGGACTGGACGGTGGATCTGGCCGCCGCGCGGCGCCGCACCGGGGACTCGGTCGCGTTCCAGGGCAACCTCGACCCCATGGCCTTGTTCGGCGGCGGACCCGCCATCCGTGCCGAGGCGCGGCGCGTGCTGGACGCGTTTGGACCGGTGGGCAAGGGCGGCCATGTGTTCAACCTGGGACACGGTATTTCCCGCTTTACTCCGCCAGAAGCCGTAGCCGAATTGGTTGATGAAGTCCATCAGCACAGCCGTTCGCTGCGGGGGTAAGTGAGTGAACGCTTCGGTCTACAGGGCCGGAGCAGGAGGGTCCCCGGGGACACTTGTGCACAGCAAGATTGCTCTCGGGGAAAACCCTTTAGATGCTAGTTTACAATCTCGGAAGCTCTAATAAGTCATTGTTTTTAATGATTAAATTAGGGTTTTCAACAAGATTTCGCAAGTTTGCGCAATCTTGTCAAATTCCAATTTTCGATGTTGCTCCAGCCTTTTCCCCAAAGTTATCCACAGGCGGAAAATGGGGCGCGCGGGCATCATCCGGGATCATCCGTCTACATGCTCCGTCCTAGCTCCCATGTCTGAAGCGCAGCCGAATACGACCCCCGCGGTCTGCTGGGTGCGGGTGGCGCTGGACGTGCCCTTGCCCGGCCCCTTCGATTACCGCAGCGACGCGCCGGTGACGGTGGGCCTGCGGGTCATCGTGCCGTTCGGCCGCCGCAAGCTGATTGGCGTGGTGGTGGACAACCCGGCGGAGCCGTCTTTCGACCCCAAGCAGATCCGGCCGATCGAAGAGGTGCTGGATGACCTGCCGCCTTTCGACGAGGACTGGCTGCGTCTGGCCCGCTTTGCCGCCGACTACTATCAGCGGCCGCTGGGCGAGGTGATGCTGCCCACGCTGCCGCCGCCGCTGCGCAAGCCCACGGCCTACCAGGGCAAGCGCTCGGCCGGCGGACCCGTGGCGCGCCTGGACGGGCGCAAACGCAAGGTGGTGCGCGCGCCGGCCCAGGCGGATCAGCCGCCGGAACTCAACGACGCCCAGCGCGAGGCGGTGGACGCCATCGGCGCGCTGGACGGGTTCAAGCCCGTGCTGTTGCACGGCGTGACGGGTAGCGGCAAGACCGAGGTGTACCTGCGCGCGGCCGAAAGGGTGTTGGCGGCGGGACGCCAGGTGTTGCTGATGGTGCCCGAAATCAACCTGACGCCGCAGCTCGAAGGCGCGCTGCGCGCGCGCCTGGAGGCGCTGGTCGGACCGGACGGCCTGGCGGTCATGCATAGCGGCCTGTCCGATGGCGAACGCCTGCAGGCCTGGACCCGCGCCCAGCGCGGCGAGGCCCGCATGTTGCTGGGCACGCGCATGTCGGTGTTCGCGCCCTTGAGCCAGTTGGGCCTGATCGTGGTGGACGAAGAACACGACGCGTCCTACAAGCAGCAGGACGGCTTGCGCTATTCGGCGCGCGACCTGGCGGTGTGGCGCGCCCATGACCTGAATATCCCGGTGGTGCTGGGGTCGGCCACGCCGTCCCTGGAGACCTGGCAGCATGCCGAGCGCGGCCGCTACCTGCGACTGACCCTGCCGGGCCGCGCGCGCGCCAGCAGCCTGCCGTCCATGCGCCTGATCGACACGCGGCGCCTGCAACTGAAGCAGGGCATGTCGCCGCAGTTGCTGGACGCCATCGGGCAGCGTCTGGAACGCAAGGAACAGTCGCTCATCTTCCTGAACCGCCGCGGCTATTCGCCGGTGCTGCATTGCCAGTCTTGCGCCTGGGTCAGCAATTGCCCGCGCTGCACCGCGTTCACCGTCCTGCATCGCACCGACGGCCGCGGCCATCGCCTGCAATGCCATCACTGCGGCTATCAGGCCCCCGTGCCGCGCGCCTGCCCCGAATGCGGCGACCAGGACCTGGCGCCGATGGGACGCGGCACGCAGCGGGTCGAGGAGCATCTGGCGGAGTTGTTTCCCGAGGCGCGCATCCTGCGCATCGACGCCGACAGCACGCGCAAGAAGGGCAGCGCCGAAGCGCTGTTCGCCTCGGTGCATGCCGGCGAGGTGGACATCCTGGTCGGCACGCAGATGGTGGCCAAGGGCCACGACTTCGCGCGCCTGGGACTGGTGGGCGTGCTGAACGCGGATTCCATGCTGTTCGCGCACGACTTCCGCGCGCCGGAGCGTTTGTTCGCGCAGCTGATGCAGGTGGCGGGCCGCGCCGGCCGCCATCAAGGCAACGGCGAGGTGCTGATACAGACCAACTACCCTGAGCAGCCGGTCTACCAGGCGTTGCTGCGGCACGATTACGCGGGCTTTGCCCGCCATGCCCTGCACGAGCGGGAAAGCACCGGCCTGCCGCCTTTTGTTTACCAAGCCCTGCTGACCGCCGAGGCGCGCGAGCTGAAGGTGGCGCTGGAGTTCCTGGAGCGGGCGCGGGCCTTGCCGGAAGGCGAGTGGGCGGCCGACTTCCCGGGCCTGGACGCCATCATGCTGTACGACCCGGTGCCGCTGCGCGTGGTACGCGTGGCCAATATCGAGCGTGCGCAGTTGCTGGCCGAAAGCAGCAGCAGGCCGGCCTTGCAGGCCTTCCTGACGTCCTGGTCGCATCACCTGCCGTACCTGGCCAACGAAGCGCGCGTGCGCTGGCAACTGGAAGTCGATCCGCTGGAAATCTGATCGGCCGCGGCCTGGGCCAATGCGCCGTCGATCCGATTGTTCTATGATCTTTCTCCTCTATCGCGCCGGCGCGGCAGGCCCGCTGCGGCGGCTGCGCCCGTCCCCTTTTTCTCGCGTGTTACCGGCCCGCTGACGGGCGGCCGCAAGCTCCGTGCTTGCTGGCCGCAGCTTCAATGCGGCCGCCGCGATGCATGATCACCTGACTCAAATGTCCGCCAGCGAACCTATAGCCCAAGGCATGAACCCCGCTCAACGCGAAGCGGTGCTGTACCTGGACGGCCCCTGCCTGGTGCTGGCCGGCGCCGGCAGCGGCAAGACGCGCGTGATCACGCAGAAGATCGCCTACCTGCTGCGCGAATGCGGCTACATGGGGCGCAACGTGGTGGCGCTGACCTTCACCAACAAGGCCGCGCGCGAGATGGATGAGCGCGTGAAGACCCTGGTGGACCGCAAGCTGTCCAAGGGCCTGATCATCAGCACCTTCCATTCGCTGGGTGTGAAGATGCTGCGCGAGGAAGCGCGCAATGCGGGGCTGAAGCCGACGTTTTCGATCCTGGACGCCGACGATGCCATGGCCATCATCCAGGAACTGCTGAACACTACCGACAAGGCCCGTCTGCGCCACGTGCAGGGCATCATCTCGCTGTGGAAGAACGGTTTGATGGAACCGGACGATGCCGCGCGCGAGGCCATCACGCCGGCCGACGTGGAAGCGGCCAACGTCTACCGCAGCTACGCCGCCACGCTGGCCGCCTACCAGGCGGTGGACTTCGACGACCTGATCCGCATCCCGGCGCTGCTGCTGGCCAACAACGAAGAAGTGCGCACCCGCTGGCAGAACCGCGTGCGCTATCTGCTGGTGGACGAGTACCAGGACACCAACGTGTGCCAGTACCGCCTGGTGCAGTTGCTGACGGGCTCGCGCGCCATGTTCACGGCGGTCGGCGACGACGACCAGGCGATCTACGCCTGGCGCGGCGCGACCATCGAAAACCTGGCCAAGCTGACCACCGACTACCCCAACATCAAGCTCATCAAGCTGGAGCAGAACTACCGTTCGGTGCAGCGCATTCTGGCGGCCGCGAACCAGGTGATCGAAAAGAATCCCAAGCTGTTCGACAAGAAGCTGTGGTCCGAGCTGGGGGTGGGCGAACCCATCCTGGTGTCGGCCATGGACGGCGAGGAACAGGAGGCCGAATCCATCGCCATGAAGGTGTCGGCGTCGCGCTTCGAGCGCCAGGCGCAGTGGAAGGATTTCGCCATCCTGTACCGCAGCAACCATCAGTCGCGCATCCTGGAACAGGCGCTGCGCAACCTGAAGATTCCGTACACGATTTCGGGCGGCCAGAGTTTTTTCGACAAGACCGAAGTGCGCGACGTGCTGGCCTATCTGCGCATCCTGGCCAACGACGACGACGATCCGGCCTTCATCCGCGCGGCCACCACGCCCAAGCGCGGCATCGGCCAGGCCACCTTGCAGACGCTGGGGCAGTACGCCGCCAGCCGTGAACTGTCCCTGCTGGCGGCAGTGGCCGAGACCGGCCTGGAAAGCCTGCTGGCGCCACGGCAGTTGGAGCCGCTGCGCACCTTCACCGAGTTCATCCGCCGCATGCAATGGCGCGCCGGCCGCGGCGCGGCCGATGCCAAGACCGCCGCGCCGTCCGAGCCCGCGGGCGTGCTGCTGGACGATCTGCTGGAGGCCATCCAGTACGAACGCCATCTGTATGAGCTGTTCGAAGAGCGGCCCGCGCAGACGCGCTGGCAGAACGTGCTGGAGCTGACCGGATGGCTCAAGCGCAAGGCCGAAGAAGACAACATGACGCTCTTCGATCTGGTGCAGCACGTGGCGCTGGTCACCATGCTGGAGCGCGGCGAGGAAGAAGAGCCCGATGCCGTGAAGATGTCCACCCTGCATGCCTCCAAGGGGCTGGAGTATCCGCACGTGTACCTCGCGGGCGTCGAGGAAGGCTTGCTGCCGCACCTGGGCAAGGACGACGAGGTCGGCGACCCGGCGCGCGCGGCCGAGAACCTGGCTTCGCGCATCCAGGAAGAGCGCCGGCTGATGTACGTGGGCATCACGCGCGCGCAGCGCAGCCTGAACCTGAGCTGGTGCAAGCGCCGCCGCCGGGCGCGCGAGGACCTGGTGCGCGAGCCTTCGCGCTTCATCGAGGAAATGGGCCTGGGCGATGTGCGCATGCAGGAAGACGCGGCCACCGCCGCGATGAATCCCAAGGAGCGCATGGCCATGCTCAAGGCGCTGCTGAAGAAATAGGGGCGGGGCGGCGGCTTGTGGAAAGCCGCGGCCTGCTCCTACACTGGACTGCGCCCGCCCCACGGTCCGGGGCGCGGCAACCCCGTGGATCGAAGGAGCGCGCCATGTGTCGCTGGCTGGCTTATACCGGTAGTCCCATACAGATGGAGAGTGTGCTGTTCAAGGCCAAGCACTCCCTGATCGACCAGAGCCTGCACTCGCGGCTGGGCGCCACCACCACCAATGGCGACGGCTTCGGGCTGGGCTGGTATGGCCGTCAACACGAAGGCCAGCCGCTCGAGCCGCCGTTCCGCTACCGCAGCGTGCATCCGGCCTGGAACGACCGCAATCTGCGCGAGGCCGCGCGCGCGATCCATGCGCCGCTGTTCGTGGCGCACATCCGCGCCGCCACCGACACGCCCGCGCAGGAAACCAACTGCCATCCGTTTCGCCATGGCCAGTGGCTGTTCGTGCACAACGGCGTCATCCGCGACTATCCGCTGCTCAGGCGCGACCTGATGCTGATGATCGCGCCGGCCTATTTCGGGTCGCTGGAAGGGTCCACGGATTCCGAGGTGATGTTCCTGCTGGCCTTGAGCTTCGGCCTTGAGGAAGACCCGCTGGCGGCGCTGGCTCGCATGGTGGGCGCGGTGGAAGAGACTGGCAGGCGGCATGGCGTGGCGCAGCCCATCAACATGACGGTCTGCGCGCTGGACGGCCAGCGCCTGATCGCCGTGCGCTATTCCAGCGAGGCCGATTCGCGCACGCTGTTCCACAACACCTGCGTGCGCCATCTGCGCCAGCTGTATCCCGACAATCCGCAGATCGCGGCGTTGGATGATGACGCCTTCATGCTGCTGTCGGAGCCCTTGACCGAGATGCCCGGCGCCTGGGAGGAAGTGCCCGAAGCCACCGCCATCATCGCGGGCGGCGGCACGGTGGCGCATTATCCTTTTGTGCCGGTGCCGCCAGGAGCCTGAGCCAGGGTTCAGTGCCCCGTATGCAGGGCCGGATTCAGCGTGCCCCAGGCGGCGGTGCGCACCAGGCACTCCACGGCGCCGGTCTGCGAATTGCGGCGGAACAGCAGGCCTTGCTGGCCCGCCAGCGAGGTGGCCTTCACCACCGCGCCTTCCGGCGTCAGCACGCGCGTGCCGGCGGTGATGTAGCAGCCGGCTTCCACCACGCAGTCGTCGCCCAGCGAAATGCCGATGCCCGAGTTGGCGCCCAGCAGACAGCGCTTGCCGATGGACACCACCTGCTTGCCGCCGCCCGACATGGTGCCCATGATGGATGCGCCGCCGCCGATGTCGCTGCCGTCGTCGACGATGACGCCGGCGCTGATGCGGCCTTCGACCATGGACGCGCCCAGCGTACCGGCGTTGAAATTGCAGAAGCCTTCATGCAGCACCGTGGTGCCGGGCGACAGATGCGCGCCCAGGCGCACGCGCGCGGTGTCGGCGATGCGCACGCCGCCGGGCATGACGTAGTCGGTCATGCGGGGAATCTTGTCCACGCCGCGGATTTCCAGGATCTGGCCAGAGGCGCGCAGGTGCCAGCGCAGCGCATCCACCTGATCCACCGCGCAGGGGCCGGCCGAGGTCCAGGCCACGTTGGCCAGCACATTGAACAGGCCGTCCAGGTTGGCGTCGTGCGGGCGGATCAAGCGGTGGCTGAGCAGGTGCAGGCGCAGATAGGCGTCGTGCGCATCGACCGGCGGTTCGTCCAGCGACGAGATCGCGGTACGCACGGCGACGATGTCGACCTTGCGGCGGGTGTCGCGGACCAGGGCGGTGGGCACGTGTTCGCCCAGCGCGGCGCGGGCTTCCTCGGGCGACAGGTGGCGGGTGCCGGTGGCCGGCGAGTTGTCGGCCAGCGAGGGACGCGGATACCAGGTGTCCAGGATGGCGCCGTCGGCGGCCAGCGTGGCGACGCCATAGGCGATGGCGCTGAGGGGCTTGGGGGAGTCGGCCATGATGAAAGAGGAAGGGCGCAGTCTGAGTGCGTAATTCTAAGGCGAAAGGGCTGCGGCTTTCAGAGGTTGCCGAAGGCCCATCGCAGGCTCAGCGAGCCAGTGTGCTCGCGGTTGCCGCCGCCATACTGGCCGCCGTAGGCCAGGCCGATGACGGCCGAGCGCGACACGGCGATTTCCAGGCCCGCGCCCGCCAGCGCAGCGGACCGGGCGATGGGCGCGCCGGCCACCGACAGTACGCTGCCGCCGTCCAGCACCAGGGTGGTTTCCGGCTGCACGTCGCCGAAGGCCCGGCGCCAGCCCAGCGTCGCATGCAGCTTGCCAAAGGTGGGGCCGAGCGCGAAGCCGGTCTGGCCCCGCAGCCCCAGCGTGGTGGTGGTCTGCCGGATCCGTCCCGCGTCGCCCGAGAGCGCCGTGGAACCGCCCGATTCGCTGAAGCTGCGCGTGCGCACATTGCGCACGGCCAAGCCGGCGAACGGTTCGATGGCGGCGCGTGGCGACAGTGCCAGCTCGTAACCCAGTTCCGAGAAGGCCTGCGCGGTGTAGGCGCTGAAGTCGGCGGTCAAGGTCTGCCGGGCGATGCCGGGCATCTCGAAATGCCGTCGGGTGTCGATGTCGTGCCAGGTGTAGGAGGCGGCCGTCAGCAGGTTCAGCTTGCCCGGGCCCGCGTCGAACGACCTCTTGCCATAGATCCCCGCGGTATAGCTGTACACGTCCAGCCGCGCATCGGCCGCGTCGATGCGGACCCGGCTGCGGGTGGCGCCCAGCGCGCCGCCCAGGCGCCAGCCGGCGCCGGCATCGAATTCGCCGCCGCCATACACGCCGGTGGTGCGTTGCTTGATGCGGGCCGTGTTGGCGCCGCCTTCCAGCGTCTGCCAATTGTCGACGGCGACGAGCCAGCCCGGCTGGGTCGGCGCGGGACGGGTCGGCCGATCGGCAAGCAGGCTGTGGTCCGGTTCGGCCTGTCCGGTGTGGGCGTGCGCCGCGCCAGCCGCGCACAGGGCTTGCATGGCGAGCGCCCGCGCCAGCAGTTGCCGGCGCACGGCTATCGGTGGCGGCAAGGACTTTTTACGCCAGTTCTTTCAGCAGCAACTCCCAGAATTTCATGCGCTGTTCCAGCGTCGAAACCAGGATGTACTCGTTCAAGGTGTGCGCGCCGTCGCCGTCGGCGCCCAGGCCGTCCAGCGTCGGGATGCCCATGGCGGACGTGAAGTTGGCGTCGCTGCCGCCGCCCGTCATGGGTGCGTCTTCCAGCAGGAAGCCGGCGCGTTCGGCGTAGCCCTGCACCAGCGCCAGCAGATCGGCGGCGGCTTCGGTCTTCACCATGGGCGGACGGTTCAGTTCCACGTCGATGTCCAGTTCCACGTCCGGACCCACGGCGCACAGCTCGCGCATGCGGCGCAGCACGTCCTCGGCGGCGCCCATGTCGGGCACGCGGAAGTCGACCACGCAGCGGCACAGCGCCGGCACGGTGTTGGTCACGGTGCCGCCGGCGATGGTGCCGACGCTGACGGTGATGCCACGGTCATAGTCGGTCATGGCTTCCAGCGCCAGCACCTGGTGGGCCATTTCGCGGATGGCGCTGCGGCCTTTCTCGTGCTGCATGCCGGCATGGGCCGGACGGCCCTTGACGTTCAGGTTCAGCATGCCGGTGCCCTTGCGCGCCGTGACGCACTTGCCGCCGTTGGGGCGGGCGGGTTCGCAGACCAGCGCGTACTTGGCGTTGGCGGCGAAGCGCTCGATGTGCGCGCGCGACGCGTGGCTGCCGGTTTCTTCGTCGGGCACCACCAGGAAATCCACCGGCAGCTGGGTCGCGCCGGGGCGAGCCAGGCCGGACAGCGCGGTCAGCGCCAGGTAGATGCCGGCCTTCATGTCGTAGCCGCCGGGACCATAGAGGCGGTCGCCTTCGATGCGTACCGGGTTCTCCAGCAGCGTGCCTACCGGATGCACCGTGTCCATGTGCGCCAGGATCAGGATGCCGGGGCGCGTGTCGCCGGGGGCGCGGTTGGTCGCGTACAGCAGCGGGCCCGTGGTCGGGCCCAGCGACGACAGTTCCACCGTCAGGCCGGCGGCCGCGGCGTAGTCGGCGATGATGCGCGCCATGGCGGCGATGCCTTCGGGGAAGTTCGAGGGCGATTCGCATTGCAGCCAGCTCTTGATGCCGGCGACGATCTGTTCAGTGCTCTGGGTGTTGGACATGACGGTATCGGATATCTGCAACGAAGAAAATGGGAGCGGTCAGGCGACCTGCTGGCCGGCCAGGCGGGCCAGTTCGGCGTCATCGGGCATCTTGCCATCGAACCAGAGGCTGGCGCACACGGCGGACATGGCGCGGCCGTCGTGGCCGATGCCGGGCACGACCTGCAGCTTCCAGCCGAACGGCACGCCGCGGCGCTCGGCCTCCTTGCGGCCGAACTCGAAGTAGTTCTGGGCGCGCGCAAAGCGGTGCGGGCCTTGACGCATGGCGGCGGGTTCGGACGGCAGGTTGGGGTCGTCGGTGGCGATGTCCTGGTCGCCCGCCAGGATGGTCATCGGGTAGGCCAGCAGCTTGACCAGGTGCTCTTCGGTCAGGCCGACGCCGTCCATGCCTTCGGGGAAGGGATAGTCGAACGTGGGCAGCGTGTACCAGCCCGGGTTGCCGGCAGTCACGGCCTTGAACGGCGCGTGCGGCTGGCTGCTCATCAGGCGGTGCACGAACTGGCCGCCCGCGGAATGGCCGAACAGGTAGACGTTCTGGCCGTCGGTGATTTCGCCGGCGATCAGGTCCTTGATGACGTTGCCCACCAGCGCGTAGGTCCAACCGTCGATGTGGCGCGGATTGCCGCCGGCCGAAAACACGCGGCCGTTGTTGTAGCTTTCCACGCCGGGCCAGATCTCGTTGGAGAAGGTCAGCGCCACGATCAGCAGCTTGTGCTTGTCGGCGGCTTCCACCCAGAAATCGCGGTACTCGTCGCCGTTGCGCAGCACGCCGTGCTGCACGATGACCACCGGCATGTCGGGCGTGTAGCCGTAGGGGCGGTAGGTCTGGAGCTTGAAGGGACGGTCGGAGTTGCGGTCCTCGTCCACATACAGGATGGCGTTGCGGCCGGCATGGCCCAGTTCGATGGCGATGCGGTCGACGTTGGACATCTCGGAGGGTTTCATCAGGCGTTCGCCTCATTCAGGTGGCAGGCCGACCAGTGGCCTGCCGAGATTTCTTTCAGGACCGGCGCCTGCTCGCGGCAGCGCGGCATGGCGTGGGGGCAGCGGGGATTGAAGGTACAGCCCGGCGGCGGGTTCAGCGGCGACGGGATTTCGCCCTTGATCGGCGTGAACTTGCGGCCGCGGCGGCCCACGTCCGGCACCTCGGCCATCAGGGCCTGGGTATAGGGATGGTTGGCGCGCGCGAAGATCTCGGCCGACGTGGAGATTTCCACGATCTTGCCGAGATACATGATCGCCACGCGGTCCGAGATGTGCTTGACGACGCCCAGGTCGTGGCTGATGAACAGGTAGGTGAAACCGTGCTGTTCGCGCAGGTCCATGAACAGGTTGATCACCTGCGCCTGGATCGACACGTCCAGCGCGGCCACGGGCTCGTCGCAGACCAGGAACTTCGGCGCCACCATCAGCGCGCGGGCGATGCCGATGCGCTGGCGCTGGCCGCCCGAGATCTGGTGCGGGAAGCGGTCGCGGTATTCGGGGTCCAGGCCCACTTCCTTCAGCGCCTGGTCGATGCGCGCGGGAATCTGGGCGGCGGGCGCCAGCTTGTGGACCTTGAGCGATTCGCCCAGGATCTGGCGCAGGCGCTGGCGCGGATTCAGCGAGGCCTGCGGATCTTGGAAGATCATCTGCACGCCCAGCGTGTAGGCGAGCTTGTCGGCGCCGCGCAGGCGGCGGGCTTCCTGGCCCTGGTACAGCAGCTGGCCTTCAGTCTGGCCGTGCAGCCCGGCGACGACGCGGCCCAGCGTGGACTTGCCGCAGCCGGACTCGCCGACCAGGCCCACGACTTCGCCGCGCTTGATGGACAGGTCCACGCCGTTGACCGCATACACGGTGCGGCGGTCGATGGGACGGCCGGTCAGGGCCAGGATGCGCTGGGCCAGGTCGGGCCGTTGCTCGAAGCGCTTGTGGACGTTCTTGAGCTCGATGACGGGAGTATCGGCTTGGCTCATACCGGCTGGGCCTCGCGGGTAATCGGCACGTAGCAGCGGTAGTTGCGCGCGCCTTCGGTGGTGACGGTGGGGGCTTGTTCGGTGCAACGCGTGACCGCGCTGGTGCAGCGCGGGCGGAACGGACAGCCCGAGGGACGGCCGGCGAGGCTGGGCGCCATGCCGTTGATCTGGTGCAGGCGTGCGCCAGGCTGGGTGGCGCCGGGCATCGAATCCAGCAGGCCCTTGGTGTAGGGGTGGCGCGGCGCATCCAGCACCTCTTCGACCGGGCCGCTTTCGACGATGCGGCCGGCGTACATCACGGCCACGCGGTCGGCCAGTTCGGCCACCACGCCCAGGTCGTGGGTGATCCAGATCAGCGCCGTGTTGTGCTCGCGGCAGATCTCCTGCATGCGGTAGAGGATCTGGCCCTGGATGGTGACGTCCAGCGCCGTGGTCGGCTCGTCGCAGATGATCAGGTCGGGCTTGTTCAGCATGGCGATCGCGATCGCCACGCGCTGGCGCATGCCGCCCGAGAATTCGTGCGGATAGCTCTTCAGGCGCTTTTCGGGTGAAGGAATGCCGACCATGGCCAGCGCCTCGCGGCAGCGTTCCTCGGCTTCCGCGCGCGGCACGTTTTCGTGGGTGAGGATGGCTTCCATCATCTGCTCGCCGATGCGCAGCACCGGATTGAGCGTCATCAGGGGATCCTGGAAGATCATGGCGATGCGGTTGCCGCGCAACTGGCGCATCTGCTCTTCGCTCAGCTTGCGCAGGTCCGTGCCCTTGAACTTCACTTCGCCGTCCACCACTTCCCCGGGCGGGTCGATCAGACCCAGGAGCGAAAAGCCCGTGACGGATTTGCCGGAACCCGATTCGCCGACCAGGCCGACGATCTCGCCGCGGCGCACGGTCAGGTCGACGCCGTCGACCGCCAGCCAGGCGCCGGCTTCGGTATGGAATGCGGTGCGCAGGCCGCGCACTTCAAGAATGTTTTCGCTCATTTCAGTTGCCCATTGCGCCAACCGCGGCGCATGTAATGGAGATAGCTCCATCGGGATGCCGCGGAGCCGGCTTTGCCGGTCCGCAGGCATGCCCCCTTGAGGGGGAAGCGCGCAGCGCTTCGGGGGTGGGCCTCATCTCTTGGGGTCCAGGCTTTCGCGCAGGCGGTCGCCCACGATATTGATGGAGAGGATCAGCAGCAGCAGGGCGATGCCCGGGAACAGGCTGATCCAGTAGTCACCCGACAGCAGGTACTGGAAGCCGTTGGAAATCAGCAGGCCCAGCGAGGGTTCGGTGATGGGCACGCCCACGCCCAGGAACGACAGCGTCGCTTCCAGCGCGATCGCGGTTGCGATCTGGATGGTGGCGAACACCATGACGGGACCCAGGCAGTTGGGCAGCAGGTGGAACAGCATGATGCGCCAGGCCGGGAAGCCCAGGTTGGCGGCGGCTTCCACGTATTCCTTGCGGCGTTCCTGCAGCGCGCGGCTGCGCATGATGCGGGCGTAATGCCCCCACTGCACCAGCACCAGGGCCAGGATCACCTTGTCGACCCCGCGCCCCAGCACCACCAGCAGCACCAGCGCCACCAGGATGGTCGGAAAGCCCAGGATGAAGTCGACAATGCGCATGAGCACGGTGTCGACCACGCCGCCGACATAGGCGGCCACCAGGCCGATGGCGCCGCCCACGGCGGTGGCCAGCACCACGGCGGACAGGCCCACCATCAGGCTGATGCGCAGGCCATACAGGATGGCGCTGAGCATGTCGCGGCCCTGGTCGTCGGTGCCGAGCCAGGCGATGCTGCCGTCCATCAGCGCCTGGCGCGGCGCCAGGCGGCCGTCCATCAGCGAAAGGTTGGCGAGGTCGTAGGGATTCTGCGGCGCGAAGTAGGGCGCGAAGACCACCAGCACGATCAGGATGGTCAGCGCGATGACGGAGCCGCGCACCGTCGGGCGCGCGTGCAGTTTCTTCAGGATGGAGGCGCGCTGGGGCGTCTCAGCCAGGGGCTGGACGGTGCGGGTGCGGCCGGGATTCGGAGTTTGAGCCATGGCGGATTATTGAGCGGGAGTCACGAGCTGCACGCGCGGATCGAGCGTGGCGTACAGGATGTCCACAACCAGGTTGATGATCACGAAGATCAGGGTGACCAGCATCACGTAGGCCACCACGACCGGGCGGTCCAATTGGTAGACGCTGTCGATCAGCAGCTTGCCCATGCCTGGCCATGCGAACACGGTTTCGGTGATGGTGGAATAGGCGATGAGGGTGCCGAATTCCATGCCGATCACGGTGACCACGGGGATCAGGATGTTGCGCAGGATGTGGCGGCGCACGATGCGGCCGGGCTTGACGCCCTTGGCGCGCGCGAACTTCACATAGTCCTGGCTGCGGGCCTCGACCACGCCGGACGCGGTCAGGCGCAGCACCAGCGCGATGTTGGCCAGCGCCAGGTTGATGGCCGGCATGATCAGGTGCGACCAGCCGTCGGCAGTCAGAATGGACAGGGGCACGCCCAGCACGGTGACCGTGTCGCCGCGGCCGGTGGCGGGCAGCCAGCCCAGCCACACCGCAAACAGCAGGATCAGCATCATGCCTTGCCAGAAGTTCGGCAGCGAAAAACCCAGCACCGAGGATGCCATGATGCCGCGGCCCAGCGGCTGGTCGCGGTACAGGCCCGCGATCAGCCCCAGCGGAATGCCGAACACACAGGTCAGCATGATGGCCACGACCACCAGCTCGAACGTGGCGGGAATGCGCTGCACGATCAGTTCGATGGCGGGGATGCCGTGCACGAAGGAGGTGCCCAGGTCGCCGTGCAGCGCGCGCCACAGGAATCCTGTGTATTGCTGCCATACCGGCAGGTCCAGGCCCAGGCGGGCGATCATCGCCTCGCGTGCGGCCTGGCTGGCTTCGGGGCTGACCAGCAGTTCGATCGGATCGCCCACGGCATAGACCGCGAAGAAGACCACGACCGAAACGGCCAGCAGCACGAACAGACTCTGTATCAGTCTGCGTAGGATGAACAAGGCCACGAGATTATTTCCTTGGTGGGCTCAGGGTTTGCGGGCGCCGCGTAGGGTCTTACTTGGCGGGCTTGGCCGACATGGCCAGGGTGTACTGGTCGGCGCGGCCTTCATAGGTCAGTCCCTTGCGGAACGCCCAGATGCTGCTTTCGAAATGCAGGGGAATGCTGGGCAGGTCGGCCAACGCCAGCGTCAGCGATTCCTGCAGCAGTTTCTCGCGCGCGGCCGGGTCCACGGTGACGAGGGCGCGCTTGAACACGCGGTCGAACTCGGGGTTGTCATAGCCGCCGTAGTTGCTGGTGCCCAGGCCGTGTTCCTTGTCGAACGCGCTGACCCAGTATTGCAGGAAGGACGAGGCCTCGCCGGTTTCCGACGACCAGCCGCCCATGGCGAAGCTGAACTCGCGCTTGGCGCGCTTGGGGAAGTAGACCGAGCGCGTCATGGTGTCGACGGTGGTCTTGATGCCCACGCGCGACAGGTATTGCGCTACCGCCTGCGTGATCTGCGCGTCGTTGATGTAGCGGTCGTTGGTGGACGAGACGGTCAGTTCGAAGCCGTTCGGGTAGCCGGCCTCGGCCAGCAGCTTCTTGGCGGCGGCCGGGTCGTACTTGAGCTCGGGCGGCTTGGGCAGGGTGCCGAACATGCCGTCGGGCAGGAATTGGTTGGCCGGCGTGGCGGCGCCGTCCATGATGCGGTCGGCGATGGTCTTGCGGTCGATGGCCATGGAAATGGCGCGGCGCACGCGCACGTCCTGCAGCGGGTTCTTGCCGTCGGCGGCCTTGACGCCGGGGCTGGGATTGCGCGCCACGTCGGGCTGGAAATACACCACGCGTACCGACGGCGTGATGACGTGGCCGAAACCCGGGGTCTCCGAAATGCGCTTCACGTCGCGCGCGGCGGGGTTTTCGATCAGGTCGAAGTCGCCCGCCAGGAGGCCCGTCAGGCGCGGGCCGGCAGCCGGCACCGGCACCATCTTCACGTCCTTCCATGCGGGCTTCGCGCCCCAGTAGGCATCGTTGCGCGTCAGCTCGATCGCGGTGCCCTTGACGTAGCTCTTCAGCGTGTAGGGCCCGGTGCCGATCACGGAGCGGCCGGTATTGAAGTCGGCCACGGTGGGCCAGGCGCCGGTGACGCCGCACTTGTTCTTCAGGTCGAAGCTGATCGGGCCGTGTTCGGCGATGCCGTTCCACAGCATGCCCATGCGGGTCAGGTCGTTGGGCAGCAGCGGATAGGGCTGGCGCGTCTTGATCACCAGCGTGTTGCCGTCGCGCACCTGGACGTCGGCGAACTTCTGCACGATGGAAGGGTACGAGCTGCTGATGGACTGCTCGTTGTTGACCACGCGGCAGAAGGTGAACAGCACGTCCTGCGCCGTGAAGGGCTGGCCATTGGAAAACTTGACGCCGTCGCGCAGCGTGAATTCCCAGGTCGTGTCGTCCACCGGCTTCCAGGCCGTGGCCAGGCGCGGGATCAGGTCCATCTTGGCATCCTGCCCCACCAGCGTCTCGAACATGTGCGAGGTCATCGCATCGTTCGGCGTGGCCTGGTGGTAGTGCGGATCCATCGACGTCGGCTCGGACGACAGGCCGATCCGCAGAACGCCGGCGGCGTCCTGCGCGATGGCCGCGGTGGTACAGGCGGCCATGGCGAAGGCCGTGAGCATGCTGCGGTAGAGCGTCTGGGCAGACATGGATTTTGTCCCTTTGTTGTATTGGTTATGGTGTTGCAGGGCAGCGTTCCTGGCGGGCCGCCGCGGATCTTCAGGCGATGGGCTGCGCCAGCCGGACGACGGTCACGCCGGGCCGCAGATTGGCGGTGGACGGCATGATCAGCACGCAGTCGTCATAAGGCGTGACGACGGGCTCGCCCTCGGACCAGCCGATCAGGTCGCCGGCGCGGGCCAGCGTTTCCAGGCCCTTCCAGGGCTGGGCGAAGCGGAAATCGGCGCTCTTGGCGGCGATCGCATGCGTGACGCGCAGTGCGCGCTGCGTGGGCGCCGCGGGGGCGAACCAATCCGCGGGCAGGTCGCCGCGGTCCACCGTGCCCGCTTCCACCAGGAAGCGCGCCATCTGGTCGACGGCCACGCCGCGCGCCTCGGGCGCGCCATGGAAGCCGCATTCGATCAGCAGGGAACGGGTGCCGTTGTCACCGGCTTCGCCGAAGCGGCCGTAGTCGCGCATGCGCACGCCCGCGGCATGGCCGGCGTCGGCGATGATGGTGGCGGGGTTGCCCAGCGCCAGCGCCAGATCGATATTGCGTTGCTCCATGCCGGTCAGCTGCAGCGGCACGTCGGAATTGCTCATCGAATGGAAGTCCAGCAGCCAGTCGGCCTGCTCGACCCAGGGCTGGATCTCGGCTGCGCGGCGGCGTTCCTGGCTGGCGGGCGCGCTCAGCTTGTCGTCGCTCCAGACGCGGTTCATGTCTTCGTCGACAAAGCGCGCGGGCGCGTAGTTGGCGGGGTCGAAGCGGTCGAACGCCGCCAGGTTGCAGAACGCCAGCGTCAGCGAACCGCGGCGCGGGCGCAGGCCTGCCGCCAGCGCGTCCTTCAGCGCCCAGGCGCCGCAGAGTTCATTGCCGTGGATCAGCGCGCTCAGCATGACGCGCTTGCCCGGCACGCCCGAATCGAAATGCCAGACCCCCGGGGTATCCGTGTTGCCCACCCGCTCCGCCGACAAGTTCGGACAGGCAAGTAGAAATGGGCGCGGTGTGGACGCGGGGGCGGACGTGGGCATGGGAACTCCGATGAAGCGACGGGATTGTATAGGCGATGGCGCTGGGGTGGCGGCTAGCCGCCGGCATGAGCGGGCGCCGCGGCGCGGCGGGCGCTGAAACAGGCTGCTAACACGGGTTTTCCCTTATATATAGGGCGCGTCAGGCGCGCGCCGCCTTTGAGTATTGGGCGAATTCTAGGAGCTTGGCTGCTTTCTCTACAATTAGAATATTTATCTCAAGCTTTGCAGAAAAGGCAAAGCTTGTTCCCCATTCCCAATCCCTGAGAACCGCGAGGGCTGACGTGCACGGCATCGCCTTGAAGTATTTTCTGGAGGTTGCCCAGGCGGGCAGCCTGAGCGGCGCGTCCGAGCGCCTGCATGTGGCGGTGTCGGCCATCAGCCGGCAGATCGCCAAGCTGGAGGAAGAGGCGGGCGCGCCGCTGTTCGAGCGCGCCGCGCGCGGCATGGTCCTGAGCGAAGCGGGGCAACTGCTGCTGGCGCATGCCCGCCGCACCATGCTGGAAGCCGATTCCGTGCTGCAGGAAATCGCCGCCATCAAGGGAGCCGCGCGCAACGAGATCCGGGTGGCCTCGGTCGAGGGCGTGGCGCGGATCTTCCTGCCCTCGGTGATGGCGCGTTTTCGCCGCGACTGGCCCAACATCCGCTTCGACCTGCACGTGGGTTCGCCGGCCGAGGTCAGCCGCCGGGTGGCCGAAGGCAGCGTGGAGCTGGGGATGGTCTTCATCGCCGAACGCATAGGCGGGGTCAGTCCGCGCTATTCGCGCCGCGCGCCGGTGCATGCGGTGATGGCGGCCGACCATCCGCTGGCGGGCCGCGCCAGCGTCAGCCTGCAGGATCTCAGCCAGTATCCGCTAGCCTTGACCGGGCCCGGCACCACCACGCGGCAGCTGTTCGAAATGGGCTGCGCGCTGGAGTCGGTGCAGCTGGAGCCGGCGCTGACCTGCAACGATTCCTCGCCGCTGCACGGTTTTGTCTTCGGGTCGGACGCCATCATGCTCAGCGGCTATATCTCGGTGGCCTGGAGCTTGCGGCGCGACGAGCTGATCGCCGTGCCGATTTCCAACGCCGAGCTGCAATCGCGCACCCTGCAGATCCAGGTCATGCCGGGCCGGGTGCTGCCGCCGGCGGCCGAAGCCTTCGTCGAACTGCTGGCGCGGGAACTGGACGACGCGTTGCAAGGCAGGGCGGCGGCATAGTCTGCCAAGGGTGCAAAAAAAAAACGGCTGCCCTGGGGCAGCCGTTTTCGTTCAGGCGGACCTGATTACTTCTTTTCGGGCGTGACCGAGGTGGCCAGCGTGTACTGGTCGCGGCGGCCTTCGTAGGTGATGCCCTTGCGGAAGGCCCAGATGCTGCTTTCGAAGTGCAGCGGGATCAGCGGCACGTTGTCCAATGCGATCTGGGTGGACTGCTGCAGCAGCTTCTCGCGCTTGGCCGCGTCCACCGTCACGATGGCTTCCTTGTAGACCTTGTCGAAGTCGGCATTGCTGAAGCCGCCGTAGTTGCTGGTGCCCAGGCTGTTGGGGGAATCCAGGGATGCCACCCACAGCTGGAACAGCGCCGAGGCTTCACCCGTTTCCGCCGGCCAGCCGCCCATCGAGAAGCTGAACTCGCGCTTGGCGCGCTTGGGGAAGTAGATGGAGGCCGTCATGGCGTCCACATTGGTCTTGATGCCGACGCGGGCCAGGTACTGGGCCACGGCTTGCGCCACCTGGCCGTCGTTGACGTAGCGGTCGTTGGTCGACGACAGCGTCAGTTCAAAGCCGTTCGGGTAGCCGGCTTCGGCCAGCAGCTTCTTGGCGCCTTCCGGGTCGAACTTGATTTCCGGAGCCTGGGGCAGCGCGCCGAACATGCCGTCGGGCATGTACTGGAAGGCGGGCGTGGCCATGCCGTCCATGATGCGGGCGGTGATGGTCTTGCGGTCGATGGCCATCGAGATGGCCTTACGCACGCGCAGGTCCTGCAGCGGGTTCTTGCCGTCGGCGCTCTTGACGAAGGGGCTCGGGTTGCGGCCCACGTCCGGCTGGAAGAACACCAGGCGGGTCGACGGGGTGGCGACGAAGCCGAACTTGGGGTTGTCCTTCAGGCGCGGCAGGTCGCGAGCGGCGGGGTTTTCGATCATGTCGAAGTCGCCGGACAGGAGGCCGGTCAGGCGCGGGCCGGCCGACGGCACCGGCACGAACTTCACTTCCTTCCAGTACGGCTTGGGGCCCCAGTAGTTTTCATTGCGGACCAGCTCGATGCCGGTGCCCTTGACGTAGGACTTCAGGGTGTACGGGCCGGTGCCGATGGCATCCTTGCCGTTGTTGAAGTCGGCCACGGTGGGCCAGGCGCCGGTTACGCCGCAACCCTTCTTGGGGTCGAACGTCAGCTTGCCGTGCTCGACGATGCCGTTCCAGACGATGGGCAGCGAGCGCGCCAGTTCGGCGGGCATCAGCGGGAAGGGCTCGCCGGTCTTGATGATGACGGTGTGCGCGTCCGGCGTCTGCACGTCGGTGATGCGCTTGGTCATGTCCATGTAGGACTGCGACACGTTGGTTTCGTTGTTCAGCGTGCGGCAGATGGTGAACAGCACGTCTTCGGACGTGAACGGCTTGCCGTTGGAGAACTTGACGTCGTCGCGCAGCTTGAATTCCCAGGTCTGGTCGTCCAGCGTCTTCCAGGAAGTGGCCAGTGCGGGCACCAGCTTCATGTCGGCGCTGCGACCCACCAGGGAACTGTAGACGTGCGCGGAGAACGCGTCGTTCTGCGTCATCTTGTGATAGTGGGGGTCCGCCGAGGTGGGTTCGGCCGACAGGCCGATCTTCAGCGTCTGGGCTTGGGCGGCGGCCAGGGGAATGGCGGCGGCCGCAAGGGCCAGGGTAGTGCGCAACTTCATGGTGACAACTCCGGATGGGGAACGAACCGGATCGCGCCTGCGTGTAAACCGGCCTGCGCCAGCCGCGCGGGCGGCGTCGCCTGGAAGGGGCTCAGGGGGTTTTGGCGCCGGGCACGACGGCAAGGGGCCGATTATCGGTAGGGGCTTCGCGCACTGTCAATGCGCAATGGCAAGCGCGGCGCTAGGGAAAACGCGGAGAGGGAGGGGGAAAGAGGGCGCCGCGCTGCCTCGTCTGGAGGCCTGCGCGGCGCGATGGCGCCCGGGTGAGGGACTGGGCGCCGAAGAACCGCCGCAAGGGGCGCCGGGAAGCCGGCGGGCGTTGCGGCGGGGTCGCGCCAGGCTGAATCGCGGGAGATCGATCGCGACTCAGGCCGGCGCGGCAGGGCTTACCACTGCGAACCGGAGAAGCGCGAGCTGGCGGCGCGGGCCTTGTTCATCGACTCGTTCACTTCGTCGATGAAGGAAAACACGGCGGCAACAGCTGCCACTACGGCTTGGCCGGCCTTCTTCAGGCTGGTCAGCGGATGGGAATTCGGTTGGTTCTCGAGGGCGCCGCGTAGCAGATCGCGCTCCAGCGCGTCGGTCAGGCGGGCAGTGTGGTTCAGGGTCAGTTCGCTCATGGTTTGCTCCAGTCCGTTTCGTCTTGGTGTAAACCATTATAGGGATAACCCTAGGGTCGATGCAATGCTATTTTTAGGGTAAACCCCTATATGTTGTAAAAATGTTTATTCCCCAGGGACTTAGCCGCTATTTCGCAGGGCGCGGGCTGCGTCCGCCAGCTCTCCGGCGGTCAGTCCGATGGGGCCGACACCCTGGGCCACCAACGCATCGGCCGCCGCTCCGTGCAGCCAGACGGCGCCGGCCACGGCCTGGTCCAACGGCAGCTTCTGGGCGATCAGCGAACCCAGCATGCCCGCTAATACGTCCCCGGTTCCGGCGGTGGCGAGCCCCGGATTGCCGCTGGTGTTGACCCGCAGATCGCCATCCGGGGAGCTGACCACGGTGCCTGCGCCCTTCAGCACGATCCAGGCGCGGTAGCGTAGCGCCAGTTTCCTGGCGGCGGCCGGGCGGTCGGCCTGCACCTCGGCCGTATCCACGCCAAGCAGCCGCCCGGCCTCGGCCGGATGGGGCGTCAGCACCACGGTGCCCTCGCCCCAGTTGGGTTGGATGTCGCCGCGGGCCAACAGATTCAGCCCGTCCGCGTCCAGCACCAGCGGCGCTGCGCGGCGCAGCACGAACAGTTCGGACAGGGCGTTGGCCGCCAGGGCGCCCGTGCCTATGCCGCATCCCGCCACCCAGGCGGTGACGCCCCAGTCTTCTTCCAGCAGCGAGCGGGCGTCGCGCAGCATCAGTTCGGGCTGCTGCGGATCGCAGGCCAGCGGCGCGGCGTCCTGGGCGAAGCCGACCAGCACCTTGCCGGCGCCGGTCTTCAGGGCGGCGCGCGCGGCCAGCAGCGCCGCGCCCGTCATGCCCGGGCCGCCGCCCACCACGCCCACCGTGCCGAAACTACCCTTGTGAGTGTCGCGGCCGCGCGGCGCGAACAGGGCGGGCAGGGCGGCGCGGTCGATGGCGCCGCCGGCGGACGGGGCGGTAGTGTTCATGGGCTGAGGCTCCTGGGGATGGCGGCGTGGCGCGAAGGCGCGTATCTACTATAGTGCGCCCAAACCGGCCGGCATCCGGTCCGGCCCAAGACTAGACGACGTGGAGACGAACATGAGCGACATCACGCTGGAACACTATTCCGCCTATGAGTCCCTGAAACTGCGCCGGCACCCCGGCGGGGTGCTGGAGGTGATCATGGGCGCCAAGGGCGGCAAGCCGGGCAAGCTGTCCACCGCCGACGACCGCATGCACCGCGAACTGGCAGACATCTGGCGCGATATCGACACCGATCCGGACACCCGGGTGGTGGTGATCCGTGGCGAGGGCAAGGGCTTTTCGGGCGGGGGCGACCTGGACCTGGTGCAGCAGATGGCCGACGATTTCGACGTGCGCACCCGCGTCTGGCGCGAGGCCCGCGACCTGGTCTACAACATCATCAACTGCAACAAGCCCATCGTGTCCGCCATGCATGGCGCGGCCGTGGGCGCGGGCCTGGTGGCCGGCCTGTTGGCCGACATCTCCATCGCCGCACGCGACGCGCGCATCATCGACGGTCATACCCGCCTGGGCGTGACGGCCGGCGACCATGCCGCCATCGTCTGGCCGTTGCTTTGCGGCATGGCGCGCGCCAAGTACTACCTGATGCTGTGCGAAACCGTGACCGGCGAGGAAGCCGAGCGCATCGGCCTGGTGTCGCTGTGCGTGGACGAGGCCGAACTCATCGGACGTGCCTTCGAAGTCGCCAACAAGCTGGCCGCAGGCTCCCAGACCGCGATCCGCTGGACCAAGTATTCGTTGAACAACTGGCTGCGCATGGCGGGGCCGAGCTTCGATACCTCGCTGGCCCTGGAATTCATGGGCTTTGGCGGCCCGGACGTACGCGAAGGGATCCAGTCCCTGCGTGAACGCCGCGCGCCGAACTTCCGGCCGGATTCGCCGTTCTGAGGCGGCGGATTGCGCGCGTTGGGGCAGGGCGCGCAATCCGGCTTTCCTACTTCTTGAAGAACTTCGCGAACGCCGCCTGCGCTTCCTCGGATTGCAGGCGGATGCGGAACTGCTGGGCTTCGTAGTCGAGCGTGTCCTGGATCGCCTGGCGGTCCGGGCGGCGTAGCATGGCCTTGGTCAGGCGCAGCGCGGCCGGCGGCTGGCGCGCC
Organism: Achromobacter xylosoxidans; assembly: GCF_014490035.1. Classification (NCBI taxonomy): domain Bacteria; kingdom Pseudomonadati; phylum Pseudomonadota; class Betaproteobacteria; order Burkholderiales; family Alcaligenaceae; genus Achromobacter; species Achromobacter xylosoxidans. The sequence goes on from NZ_CP061008.1 coordinate 423,042, forward strand.
AGGTCGGCGGCGGTGGCCTGCGCCGCCGCCAGCGCCTGGCCCTTGGGCGTGACCGACGTGGCCAGCCCGGCGTCGCAGGCGTCTTGCGCCGTGAAGGCCTTGCCCTGCAACAGCCATTCGGCGGCGCGGCGGGCGCCGGCCAGGCGCGGCATCAGCAGGCTGGAAGCGCCTTCCGGACACAACCCCAACGCCACGAACGGCATGCGCAAGGTGGCGCCTTCGCCGATGTGGACGAAATCGCAGTGCTGCAGCAGCGTCACGCCGATGCCGATGGCATAGCCTTCGACCGCGGCAATGACCGGCACGTCCGCCATGGACAGCGCGCGCAGGAAAGTCAGGCCCGCGCTGTCGCCGGCGCCGCGCTCCGCCTGGAAGTCGCGCAAATCGTTGCCCGCCGTGAAATGCTCGCCCGCGCCGGTCAGGATGACGGCCGCCAGCGCGGTGTCGGCCGACGCCAGCGCGATCTGCTCGGTCAGCGCGGCATAGGTGGCGGTATCCAGCGCGTTGCGGCGATCCGGACGGTTGATGGTCAGCGTCAACACCGCGCCGTCGCGGCTGACCTGCAGACCGGCGCTCATGCGCCGAAACCGTTGGCCAGACGGGTCTTGGCGTCTGCGTATTCGCTGCGCAGCGTGTCCACGATCTGGCGGGTCGGCAGCACGCTGGCGATGCCGCCCACGCCCTGGCCCGCGCCCCAGATGTCCTTCCAGGGCTTGACCCGGGTCGAGCCGAAATTCGACGCGCCGCTGTCGGGCTGCGGCAGGTTGGCCGGATCCAGCCCGGCGGCGGCGATGCTGGCCTTCAGGTAGTTGCCGGGGATGCCGGTGAAGAACGGGGTATACAGGATGTCCGAAGCGCTGGCATCCACGATGGCGGATTTGTAGCCTTCGCTGGCGTTGGCTTCCTCGCTGGCGATGAAGCGCGTACCCATATAGGCGAAGTCCGCGCCCATGGCCTGCGCGGCCAGGATGTGCGCGCCCGAGGTGATCGCGCCCGACAGGATCAGCGGGCCGTCATAGAAGCGGCGCACTTCGGACACCAGCGCGAAGGGGCTGAGCGTGCCCGCATGGCCGCCGGCGCCGGCGCACACCAGGATCAGGCCGTCCACGCCGGCTTCCAGCGCTTTTTCGGCGTGGCGGATGGTGGTGACGTCGTGGAATACCTTGCCGCCCCAGTCATGCACGCCTTTGACCAGGTCTCCGGGGGCGCGCAGGCTGGTGATGATGAGCGGCACGCGGTGGCTGGCGCACACGGCCAGGTCCTGCTCCAGCCGGTCGTTGGACTGGTGGATGATCTGGTTGACCGCGAATGGCGCAACCGTCGCCCCGGGGTTGGCCTCGCGGTGCGAGGCCAGGCCGGCCTGGACTTCGTCCAGCCAGTCGGTCAGCAGGCTTTGCGGACGCGCGTTCAGCGCGGGGAACGACCCCACGATCCCGCTGGTGCACTGCGCCACCACCAGCTTGGGGTTGGACACGATGAACATCGGGGCGCAGATGACCGGCAGGGACATCTGGCCGTACAAATCAGTCACAAGAGAGTGGGGCATGGCGTCGTCGCGGAAAAAGGTCACTGGAGGACTTGAACATCGGGACTTGAGCATCCTAGGCGGGTGTGCCTATAATTACCTACCGACCGTCCGGTAATTAATTAATCCTTATTAAACGGCATGCGCTGAATCGCTGTCAATGGAGGTACGCGAGTCCCTCCGGCAGCTGCGGCGCGGCCCCTGCAAAGGCTGCCATGGCGACCTCCGCCCCTCCTGCCCAGAAACGCGCCCGCGCCGGCCGCCCACCCACCGTGGCGGCCCCGCGCGAACGCATCCTGGAAGAAGCCGCCAAGCTCTTCGCCCAAAGCGGCTACGACGGCAGTTCGGTGTCCGACCTGGCCGGCGCGCTCGGCGTGTCCAAGGCGGCCATCTATCACTACTACACCACCAAGCAGGACATCTACGACGCCATCATCCTGGCCGTGCTGAGCGGCCTGACGCAGGCCGTCGCCCAGGATGTCGCGCGGGCCGAGGGCGCCACGGCCCGCCTGCGCGCCTTCATGGTGGGCCACGCGCGCTACTTCGAGCAGCACCACGCCGAGTTCGTCACCATGCTGATCGGCTATTCCGGCATGGCGCTGACCGAACGCGAAGACGCCGCCCGGCTGCGCGACGGCTACGAGAAGCGCCTGCGCGAACTGATCGCGCAAGGCGTCGCCGCCGGCGAGTTCCGCGCGCTGGACGTGGCCGCCGCGGGCCGCGCCGTGCTGTCCATGCTGAATTGGATGGTGCGTTGGTACAAGCCCGGCCAGGGCGACAGCGCCGAAGCCATCGCCGCCGGCTATTTCGATCTATTGGTCGGAGGCATGCGCGCCTGAGGCGCGGCTGTCCCCGGCTTGCCCCGCTTTTTGTGAGACTCCCATCATGGCCCTCGATACCGAAACCCTGAACCTGTTGCTGGACGCCGTGCGCCGCTTCGTGCACGAACGCCTGATCCCCGCCGAAGACGAACTGGCCGAAAGCGGCCAGGTGCCGTCCGACATCGTCAACGAGATGCGCGAGCTGGGCCTGTTCGGCCTGTCCATCTCGCCCGACCATGGCGGCCTGGGCCTGACCATGGAAGAGGAAGTGCGCGTGGTCTTCGAGCTGGGTCAGACCTCGCCCGCGTTCCGCTCGCTGGCCGGCACCAACATCGGCATCGGCTCGCAAGCCATCGTGCTGGCCGGCACCGACGAGCAGCGCGCCCGCTACCTGCCCAAGCTGGCCAGCGGCGAATTGATCGGCTCGTTCGCGCTGACCGAACCCGACGCCGGTTCCGACGCGATGGCGCTGCGCCTGTCCGCGGTGCGCGACGGCGACAGCTACGTGCTCAACGGCACCAAGCGCTACATCACCAACGCGCCCATCGCCGGCCTGTTCTCCGTCATGGCGCGCACCGCGCCGGAACGCCGCGCCAATTCCATTTCGTGCTTCCTGGTCGAAGCTGGCACGCCCGGCCTGAGCATCGGCAAGCCGGACAAGAAGATGGGCCAGGCCGGCGCCCTGACCAGCGACGTGGTGTTCGACAACTGCCGCGTCCCGGCCAGCGCGCTGCTGGGCGGCGAAGAGGGCAATGGTTTCCGCACCTCGATGCGGGTGCTGGACAAGGGCCGCCTGCATATCTCGGCGCTGTGCGTGGGCATCGCCGACCGCCTGCTGAGCGATGCCGTGAAGTACGCCATTGAGCGTAAGCAATTCGGCCAACCCATCGCCGAATTCCAGCTGATCCAGGCCATGATCGCCGACAGCCAGGCCGAACTCTACGCCGCGCGCTGCATGGTGCTGGACGCCGCCCGCATGCGCGACCGCGGCGAGAACACCACCATGCAGGCCGCCTGCTGCAAGCTGTACGCCACCGAAATGGTGGGCCGCGTGGCCGACCGCGCGGTGCAGATCCACGGCGGCGCCGGCTACATGTCGGAATACGCGGTCGAGCGCTTCTACCGCGACGTGCGCCTGTTCCGCATCTTCGAAGGCACTTCGCAGATCCAGCAGCTGGTGATCGCCCGCGAAACCATCAAGGCGCATTCCTGAGCGCGGACCCGGCGCAAGAGGCTAATATCCTGCATGACTGACGGTGATCCGGCGCACGGCCCCAGGCCGCGCCGGCATATGACGCGCCAGCGGCCGCGCGCCGCCGGCATGACGGAATTCCAGTCTGGCTTGCGCGCCGCCGCAAGCCAGACGTTTTCATTTCTCTTCTAGCGAAAAGATTACTAATGTCGCAACGTCCCGCTCCCCTTACCGGCATACGCGTGCTGGACCTCACCCGCGTCCTGGCGGGTCCCTGGTGCACCCAGAACCTCGCCGACCTTGGCGCCGAGGTCATCAAGATCGAACGTCCCGGCGCGGGCGACGACACGCGGGCCTGGGGGCCTCCGTACCTGAAGGACGAGGCGGGCAACGACACCACGGAAGCGGCCTATTACCTGTCCGCCAACCGCAACAAGCTGTCGGTGGCGCTGGACATCGCCTCGCCGCGCGGCGCCGAGCTGGTGCGCGAACTGGCGCTGCAAAGCGACATCCTGGTTGAAAACTTCAAGGTCGGCGGCCTGTCGAAGTACGGCCTGGACTACGAAAGCCTGAAGGAACTCAACCCGCGCCTGATCTACTGCTCCATCACCGGCTTCGGCCAGACCGGCCCTTACGCCAGCCGTCCCGGCTATGACTTCATGATCCAGGGCATGGGCGGCCTGATGAGCATCACCGGCGAACGCGACGACCTGCCCGGCGGCGGTCCGCAGAAAGCGGGCGTGGCCGTGACCGACCTGATGACCGGCATGTACTCCACGGTCGGCATCCTGGCCGCGCTGCACGAACGCTCGCGCAGCGGCCTGGGCCAGCACATCGACATGGCGCTGCTGGACTGCCAGGTCAGCATGCTGGCCAACCAGAACCTCAACTACATGACCTCGGGCGTGGCGCCCAAGCGCGCAGGCAATGCCCACCAGAACCTGGTGCCGTACCAGGTCTTCGCGGCCAGCGACGGCCACCTGATCGTGGCGGTCGGCAACGACAGCCAGTTCCGCAACTACTGCGGCGCGATCGGCCTGCCCGAGCTGTCGGCCGATCCGCGCTTTGCCACCAATCCGCAGCGCGTGAAGAACCGCGCCGAGCTGGTGCCGCTCCTGGCCGAACGCATGGCCACCGGCGCGCGCGACCACTGGCTGGCCGCGCTGGAAGGCGTGGGCGTTCCCGCCGGCCCCATCAACACGCTGGACCAGGTCTACGAAGACCCGCAGGTCCTGGCGCGCGGCATGAAGCGCGAGATGCCGCATCCGACCGCGGGCACGGTGCCCATTGCCGCCAGCCCGCTGAAGTTTTCCGACAGCCCCGTCGAGTACCGCCGTCCGCCGCCCATGCTGGGCGAGCACACCGAGCAGGTGCTGTCCGAGAAGCTGGGCCTGTCGGCCGAAGAAATCCTGGCGCTGGCGCAAAGCCGGGCCTGAACCCCATCCAATAAAAGCAGGAGAGTGGTGATGAAGGAGATTCAAACCATCGGCGTCGTCGGCGCCGGGGCCATGGGGCGCGGCATCGCGCAGATCGCGGCGCAAGCCGGGCTGCGCGTGCGCCTGTACGACACCAGCGCGGACGCCGTCGCGGCCGCGCGCGAGTCGCTGCGCCAGACCTGGGACAAGCTGGCCCAGAAAGGCAAGATGAGCGCCGCCGACGCGCAGGCGGCGCTGGAGCGCGTGGAATCCGCCACCGCGCTCACCGATATGTCGAACTGCCAGCTAGTGGTGGAAGCCATCGTCGAGCGCCTGGACGTCAAGCGTGATCTGTTCGCCGCGCTGGAAGGCGTGGTGGCCGAAGACTGCATCCTGGCGTCGAACACCTCGTCGCTGTCGATCACCGCCATCGCCGCCGCCTGCAAGCGGCCGCAACGCGTGGCCGGCTACCACTTCTTCAACCCCGTCGCGCTGATGAAGGTGGTCGAAGTCATCGACGGCCTGCGCAGCGCGCCCGAAGTCGGCGACGCGCTGGCCGAGCTGGCGCGCCGCATGGGCCACACGCCCGTGCGCGCCAAGGACATGCCCGGCTTCATCGTCAACCATGCCGGCCGCGGCATGAATACCGAAGGCCTGCGCGTGGCGCAGGAAGCCGTGGCGACCTTCGCCCAGGTCGACGCCGTCATGCGCGAGCAGGCCGGTTTCCGCATGGGCCCGTTCGAACTGCTGGACCTGACGGCGCTGGACGTGTCCCATCCCGTCATGGAATCCATCTACCGCCAGTTCTTCGACGAGCCGCGCTTCCGTCCCTCGCCGATCACCACCGTGCGCCTGGCCGGCGGCCTGATCGGCCGCAAGGCTGGCGAAGGCTTCTACGTCTACGCCGACGGCCAGAAGCAGGTGCCGGCCGAGCCGCCCGTGCCTGCGCTGCCCGAGAACCTGAAGGTCTGGGTCAGCCCCAAGCACGCCGAAGGCTACGCCCGCGCCGCCGCGCTGGTCGAAAAGCTGGGCGCCACGCTGGTGACCGGCTCCACGCCTGACGCCGACGCGCTCATCCTGGTCACGCCCTACGGTGAAGACGTCTCCACCACCGTGTCCGCGCAAAGCCTGAACGCGGCCCGCACGGTCGGCCTGGACACGCTCTACGCCTTCGACAGCGCCAAGCGCCGCACCATCATGGTGTCGCCCGCCACCGAAGCCAAGTGGCGCGACGCCGCGCACGCGCTGCTGGCCGCCGACGGCGTGCCCGTCACGGTGATCGAGGATTCGCCTGGCTTCATCGCCCAGCGCATCGTCGCCACCATCGTCAACATTGCCAGCGACATCGCGCAGCAGCAGATCGCCACGCCCAAGGACATCGACCTGGCGGTGACGCTGGGCCTGGGTTATCCGGTGGGTCCGCTGGCCCTGGGCGACAAGCTCGGCGCCGACCGCATCCTGGAAATCCTGAAGAGCATGCAGCGCGTGACCGGCGATCCGCGTTATCGCCCCAGCCTGTGGCTGCAACGCCGTGTGCAGCTGGGCATGTCGCTGACCAAGGCGGCTGGCGAACAGTGATGCGATGAGCATGACAGGCGCCGACCTGGCATGCGCAAGAAAAAAACCCGCAAGACATCGTGTCTTGCGGGCTTTTTTTTGCGACGCCGGCCGCCTCAGTTCGCCGGCTTGACCCCGATCAGGGACACCAGCGGCGTCCACAGCGCGATGTCGTCGCGGATGCGGCGCGCAAACTTCTCCTTCACTTCGCCTGCCCGCGGCTGGCTGCCGGACGCGTCGAATTTGCTCAGCACGTCCGGGTCGCGCAGCATGACCTGCACGGCGTCGGCCAGCCTGTCCACCACTTCGGCGGGTGTGCCGGGGGGCGCGAACAGGCCATTCCAGGTTTCGATCTCGTGGCCGGAGATGGTGTCGGCGATGGCCGGGACGCCGGGCAGCTGAGGTACGGGCTGGCGGCTGGATACGCCCAGGAAGCGGATGCGGCCGCTGTCCTTGTACGGCAGGATCTCCGAGATGTTGGCCGAGTAGAGATCGGTCGTGCCGCCCATGGTGTCCAGCAGGGCGGGCGCACCGCCGCGATAGCCGATCAGCGTCGCCTCGATACCCGCGCGCTTGAGAAACACCAGCACCGACATATGCGACATCGACCCCTCGCCGCCGTGCGCGACGGTCAGCGCGCCCGGTTTGGCCCGGCCATACTCGATCAGTTGCGCCAGGTTCTGGAAACGCGAGCTGGACGGCACCGTGAGCACCAGCGGATTGCTGGCGATGTTGGCGACCGGCACCAGATCGTTCAACGGGTCGTAACGCACATTGAACAGAAAGCGCACCAGCGAAACCTGGCCGATGGAGCCCACCATCAGCGTGTTGCCGTCGTTGCGCGAGCGTATCAACGCATCGGTGGCAATGGTTCCGCCTGCGCCGGCCTGGTTCTTCACCACGACCGACGAGCCCAAGGTGCGGCGTAGCGAATCGGAGGTAATGCGCGCCACATAGTCGGTGTTGCCGCCGGGCGGATACGGCACGATCAAGGTGATGGCGGTCCCGTCCTGGGCGCGGACCAACGCGGGCAGCAGCAATGGCGCAGAGGCCAGCAGCCGCGAGAACTGACGACGTTTCATGATGTTTTCCCCTTGTGTCGTAGTGATGCGCGGCCTGGGCTTCAGCGTACCGCGGCAGCCATCTGACCGCCGCCCTTGGCGCCGACCACTTTACCGTCCGCATACACCGTGGCGCCGCGCACCAGCGTATGCACCGGCTTGCCCTTGAGGCGGCGGCCGGCATAGGGGCTCCAGCCCACCAGGCTGAGCACGTCCTCGTCGCGCACTTCGTATTCCGTCTCCAGATCGACCAGCACCAGGTCGGCGTCCAGGCCCACGCGGATTTCGCCCTTGCTGCGCAACCGGAACAATTCGGCGGGCTTGGCCGAACATGCCTCGGCCACGCGTTCCAGGCTGATTTTGCCTTCCTGGGCCGCCGTCAGGAACATGCTCAGGTAGAACTGCGTCGACGGCGTGCCGGTGTGGGCTTTCCAGCCATCGGTCCAGCCCACTTCCTTTTCTTCGCGCGTGTGCGGCGCATGGTCGGTGGCGACGATGTCGATCGTTCCGTCGTTCAGGCCTTCCCACAAGCCCGGCACGTTCTTCTCCGGCACCCAGTACGACAGCGCATACGAGCCCAGGCGCTGGATGGCCGACCATTCGCAACCCAGGAACAAGGCCCAGGGATTGATTTCGCAGGTGACCTTCTGGCCCGCCGCCTTGGCCTCGCGGATGAGCTGGACGCTGCCGGCGGTCTGGGTGTGCAGGATGTGCAGGTGGCAGCCGGCCGCCTTCTGCAGGCGCAGCAAGGTGGCGATGGCGGTTTCCCAGATCACGCCGTCGTGGGCGGCGTAGGCGCGCGCATAGGCGAGGGCGTCGCGCTCGCCCCGGTCCCAATAGGTCTGTTCGATCACGTCCATCAGGGCCTGGTCGTGCGGATGCACCATCAAGGGCACGTCCAGTTCAGCGCAGCGCTGCATGATGCGCAGCAGCTTGCCGTGGTCATGCACGCCGATGCCGGGCATGTGCGGATAGTCCCGTCCCGTGTCCACCACCATGAAGATCTTGAACGCGGCGATGCCCGTGGCGGTCATGGCTTCCATTTCCGACTCTATCGTCGGCGCCGGGTTGAAGTTCCAGTCGACCACGGCATCGCTGCGGTAGATGGCGAACTGCTTTTCCAGCAGGTCCAGCGAGTTTGGCGGCGGATTGACGTTGGGCATGCCCACGCTGGTGGTGACGCCGCCCGCGGCGCATTGCTGCGTGGCGGTGAGGATGGTGTCCTTGTACTCGAATCCCTTCTGCGAACCCTGGCGGTGGTGCGAATGCATGTCGATGGCTCCTGGCAATACTGCCAGGCCGCTGGCATCGATGACGTTGCGCGCGTCGGGTTCGCTGCCGGCCTCGTACAAGCCGGCGATCTTGCCGTCGCGGATGCCGATGGAGGCGCGCACCTGGCCCTGGGGAGTGACCACCAGGCCGTTCTTGATCAAAGTGTCCATGCTGTTTTCCTTGTGATGGGGAATGCCAAAACGATCAGGCCGCGCGGGCGGCAGGCGGGAGGGCGCGCTGGCGCACCGTGTTCCAGACCTGCAGGACGTAGTCCTTGCTCAGGCCCTTGGTGATGAAAACCATGCGGGATTGCCGGTCTGTGTCGGGCCATTGCGGCAACTCGGCAGGCGGATGGAACAGGCGCTGCACCGCTTGCAGCACGATGGGGCGTTCGTGGCCAGCGATGTGCAGGATGCCCTTCACGCGCAGCAGTTCGTCCGGGTGCGCCATGACCAGCGCATCCAGCCAGGCGCTGACCTGCGGCCAGTGCAAGGGGGCGGCGAAGTCCAGGCAGAAGCTGTCGATGCGCGCATGGTCATGGTCATGGGCATGCGCGTGTTCATGGTGATGTCCGTGCCCGTCCGCGTAGGGCGCGGCGTTGAGCCATTGCCGGGCCTGCTCCGGGCGCACGTCCATGTCATAGACGTCAGGACCTTCCAGCACGGAAGCATCCGGCCGGGTCGCAAGGTTGCAGGCCACGCGCGTGGCGCCCGGATTGACGCGCGCAAGCGTGTCCATCAGCGCTGCGAGTTGCGCTCCGGGCAGGTCAGTCTTGGTGACGATCAAGGCATCGGCGACAGCGACTTGCTTGACGGCCTCCGGGTGCGCGGCCAGGGTGGCCGGACCGTTGACGGCGTCCACCACGGTCAGCACGCGGTTCAGGCGGAACGAGCGCGCCACCGGAAATGTCATCAAGGCCTGGATGACCGGCACCACGTCGGCCATGCCCGTGGTCTCGATCAGGACGCGGTCGAAGGCCGGAATCTGGCCGGCGCTGCGCTTGGCGCGCAAATCGCGCAGCGTCTCCACCAGATCGCCTTGCACGGTGCAGCACAGGCATCCCGTGCTCAGTTCGATGGTGTTGTCGTTGCTGCTGGCGATCAGGGAATGATCGATGCCGATCTCGCCAAACTCGTTGACGATGACCGCCGCATCGGCCAGCGCGGGGTCGCGCAGCCAATGATTCAGCAAGGTGGTCTTGCCGCTGCCCAGGAAGCCCGTCAGCAACGTGACGGGAATACGCGGTTCGGGGGTCTCACCGTTTGCCATGATCCACCTTTGCAAAAAACATTAAATTCGCAACCGTTGCGATTAAATGGATTTTTGCATCGAGTTGACGCTTTGGCAAGCCCCCGCGATTTCGCACCGTTGGCCCGGGGAGCAGACGGGAGGATGGCGCTGCTAGAATCGCGGGGGAATAAAATTTCGCAATGGATGCGAAATTTCGCGCCGTAGAGGCGTAACGACAGGGAGAGGGCGACGTGGCGGGTGAAATCAGGACGCGCAACCGGATACTGCACATCCTGCAGCTCTATGACAGGAGCGCCGCATGGTCGGTGGAGGAAATCGCCGTTGAAATGGATGTGTCGGTCAGCTCGGCCTATCGCGACGTGCAGGAACTGGTGCGCGCGGATTTCCTGACTCCGGTGATGGGCGCGCGCTATGTGCTGGGGCCGACGTTTGCCCATTTCGATCTGCTGATGCGCCATGGCGACCCCTTGCTCAAAGTGGCGGAGCCGCTGATGCGGCGGCTGGTGGCGGCAACTACGCCTTCGTCGGCCTCGGTGCTCACGCGCAGCTACCAGGACAAGGTCATGTGCATCCACCAGGAAATCGGCGATCCGGCCGCCCGCGTCGGACGCTACGAACGCGGCGCCACCATGCCGATGTTTCGCGGCGCGACCTCCAAAGTCATCCTGGCGCACCAGAGCCGCCGCGCCCTGGAGCGCATGTACCTGGCCCATGAAGAGGAAGTGCGCGCCATTTCGCACTGGAAGAGCCTGAAGGACCTGTGCCTGGAACTCGATGCCATCCGCGAGGCGGGCGTGGCCGTCAGCGATTCAGAAATCACGCCGGGGACCACAGGCATTGCAGCGCCCATTTTCCTGGAGCAGCGCGTGGTGGCCGGACTGAGCCTGATCGTGCGTACCGAGCATTGCCGTCTCGAGCCTTTCCGCGCGGCGGTCATCGACGCCGCCAGCCAGATCAGCAGCCAGTTGGCCGCGGTGGACGGCGCCTGGGTCGCCCGCACCTGAACACAGGCCTCCAGCCGCTCAGTCGGATCGCAACTGGCGGTCCCGGCCCAGGCGGCGCAATTCATCCAGCGTGTGGCGCAGCAACTCCGAGGGCTCGCTCTCCCGCCGGACATACATGCCGACCGAGCGCGAGAGCGCCTGCCGCAGGCGGGTCTTGCGCACGCCGCGCTGCGTCGCGTTGTCCAGCGACGACTCCGGCAACAGCGCAATGCCGCAGTTGTGCTGCACGAAGCGCGCGATGGTGTTCAGGTCCCGCAGGGAATAGAGTGGATTGAAAGGCTGGGACGCGGCCTGGAAGGCGCGTTCGGTCAGGACGCGCACGCTGGTGCCAGGCGGCATGCTGATCAAGGGCAGCCGGGCCAGTTCCGTGGGCATCCAACGCGTGACGTCCGGTTTGATTTGGACGCTGTGGAACAGCACGAAGGGCTCGGTAAACAACTCCTGATAGACCAGGTCGGCAGCGCCTTCCTCGTTCATCGTGGTCACGGCAATGTCCACCCGCCGCTCGCGCAGCAATTGCAGGGCTTCGTTGGCGATGGGATCGTAGACCTCTACGCGGACCCGAGGGTGCTTGCGCGCGAGACTCTGGATCAATAGCGGGATGAGCGACGCCGCAAGCGTGGGCAAGGCCGCGACGGCGACGCGGTTGTTGCGGTCGCGCAGCCGATGGTCCAGTTCCAGCATGCCTTTCTCGTGCAGTGCCGTGATCTTGCGCGCGATCTCCAGGATGTCCTGGCCTTCGCGCGACAGGCGCACCATGCGAGTGGTGCGCTCGAAGAGTTTGACGCCCAGCGTCTCTTCCGTTTCCTTCAGCAGTTTGCTCAGCGTGGGCTGAGTCACATGCAGCATTTCGGCGGTCCTCTGGAAGCTCAGGGTCTCTGCCAGCAGCACGAAGATGCGCAGTTGTCTCGTCGTCAGATTCATTCTTCTTGTCTATCAATGCCGTTCAAATTGGAACTTAACCGGAGGAGCCGGCTGCCTTAGCCTCTACATCACGATCTTTCTCTGGAGCTGGGATGTTTCGTCTTGATGGCAAGGTAGCCCTGGTGACCGGTTGCGGCACGCTGGGCGAGGGGTGGGGCAATGGCAAGGCCGCCGCGGCGGTGCTTGCCAGGCAGGGCGCGGCGATTTTCGGTTGCGACCTGAACATCGACGCGGCGCGCCAGTCCGCGCAGGCCGTGGCCGCCGAGGGCGGCAAGATTACGGTCCGGCAGTGCGACGTCACGGATGGCGGCCAGGTGGCGGAACTGGTGCGGGCCTGCATGGACACATACGGCCGCATCGACGTGCTGGTCAACAACGTGGGCCGCTCGGAACCGGGCGATCCGGTCTCCATGCCGGAGGATCTTTGGCACGATCAGATCCAGGTGAACCTGACCTCCGCCTTCCTGTGCTGCAAGCACGTCATCCCCCTCATGAAGAGCGCCGGTGGAGGATCGATTATCAACATTTCATCCATCGCCGGGCTGCGTTATGCGGGCAAACCCCAGGTCGGCTACGCCGCCGCCAAGGCCGCCTTGATGCAGATGACGGCAACCACGGCTGTCATCTATGCGCAAGACGGCGTGCGGCTGAACTCGGTGGTCCCGGGACTGATGTTCACGCCCCTGGTGGAGCGCCTGGCGCAGAAATACGCCAAGGGCGATTACGAGGGGTTCGTGGCCCACCGCCATGCCCAGGTGCCGGCGGGCCGCATGGGCGACGCCTGGGATGTGGCCCATGCCGTGGCTTTCCTGGCCAGCGATGAGAGCCGCTACATCACGGGGCAACAGATCGTGGTGGATGGCGGCATCACCATGGCGACGCGTTGAGCGGAGGACAGTCGCGATGCATGTGCATGAGCAAGCGAGCGCCGGGCGCCTGGCGGGCAAAGTGGCCTTGATCTTCGGCGCAGGTTGCGTCGGACCGGGATGGGGCAACGGGCGAGCGATCGCCGTGCGTTTCGCCCAGGAGGGGGCTGTGGTGGTCGCGGTGGACATGCGGCCGGAGTCCTTGCCCGAGACTCTGGAGTTGGCTGGGCGCTACAGGTCCCGCATCGAAACCCACATCTGCGACGTGGGCGACGCTGCCCAGGTCGCCGCGTTGGTCGAAACCGTGGCGCGGCGGCACGGGCGGATCGACATTCTGGTCAACAACGTGGGAGGCCCCATTCCCGGCGGTCCGGCGGCGCTTACGCAAACGGATTGGCATAGGCAGCTCGACCTGAACCTGACCTCGGTGTACACGACCTGCCACTACGTCCTGCCCATCATGGAGGAGCAGGGCGCCGGCGCCGTGGTCAACGTGTCCTCGACCTCGGCCATACGCTGGACCGGCGCGCCGCAGGTCGGCTATGCGGCCGCCAAGGCGGGCGTGATGCAGTTCGGCCGCGTGGCCGCCGTGGAATACGCCAGCAAGGGGGTGCGCATCAATACGGTCTTGCCGGGCCAGCTCCATACGCCGCTGGTCGATGCCTTCCTCGCTGGCCAGCAGAGCGCGGGCGATATCGACGCCCTGCTGGAGCGGCGGCGGCGCCGCATTCCGCTGCCGTTTTCCGGCGATGGTCGGGACACGGCCAATGCCGTGCTCTTTCTCGCCTCGGACGAGGCGCGTTTCATCACCGGAACCGAGTTGATCGTGGACGGGGGCATGAGCGCCCGCTGCGACTGAAAACCAAGCTGAGGAGAATCACGATGGCGCGAATTGAATATGCGGATATCGCCAGGCCGGAGATCCGGCCGCTGGTCGAACGCATCGAACGGGAGCGGTCCAGCCTGCCGAATCTCTATCGGATGCTGCTCAACAGCCCGCCGGTGGCGCAAGGCTGGCTGGCCTATCTCACGGCGATACGCCAGCACAGCGGGCTTGCGCCCAAACTGCGGGAGATGCTCATCCTGCGCGTCGCGGTGCTGAACCAGGCCGATTACGAGTTCGATCAACATCTGCCGATCGCCTTGAAGGCGGGCTGCAGCGAAGATCAGGTGCAGGGCTTGAAGACCGGCAATTTCGCATCGCTGGACTTGGGCGAACGCGCGGCCATGGCGTATTGCGACGAGATGACGCGCGACATCCGGGTCCGGGACGTCACGTTCGCGGCCATCCGCGAGGCTTTCGATGCCCGCGCGATCGTTGAGATCACGGCCACGGTGGCCGCGTACAACATGGTGTCGCGCTTTCTGGAGGCGATACAGATCGACCACGAATGAACGGCTTCTTGCACAGCCGGTAAATAAGAAAACAGGAGACATGCATGCACAGCTTCAAACGATTTGGTGGCGCGTTCGCATCCCTTGCGCTGGGCCTGGCCCTGAGCGCGACAGCCCATGCCGGCTATCCGGCAAAGCCGGTGCAACTGATCATTCCGTTCGCGCCCGGCGATACCGACCAGATGCTGCGGCCCATCACCGAGAAGATGGGGAAATACCTGGGCCAGCCCATCGTGATGAACTACAAGCCCGGCGCGGGAGGAGGCATAGGCGCGGCATACACGGCCTCGGCGGCGCCCGACGGCTATACCATCGTGGGCAGTTCGCCGGGGGCGCTGGTAGTGGTTCCGCTGGCCAACAAGGAAATCAAGTACACAACGGAGTCCTTCGCTCCGGTCGCCGCGATATCCCTGGGCGGCATGATGATCGTCGCGCCCGGGAAGTCCAGGTACAAGACCCTGGCCGACGTGGTGGCCGACGCCAAGGCGCGTCCCGATGCCATCTCCTACGGCACCTCGGGAGCCATGGGCATCAGCCATCTGTTGGGCGAAACGTTCGCCTCGGAGGCCAAGGTCAAGTTGCGCCACATTCCCTTCCAGGGCAGCACGCCGGCGGTCACCGCCTTGCTGGGCGGCCACACGGATATCGCCGTGTCCGCAGTGGGGCCGGCGCAGGCGCATATTCAGTCCGGCGGCTTGCGGCCACTGGCCGTCTTCAGCAGCAAGCGGTTGGTGGCCTATCCGGACGTGCCGACCCTGCGCGAACTGGGCTACGACGTCGGCAGCCCCACCATCTACGGGCTGATGGCGCCCAAGGGCACGCCGCCCCAGGTGGTCGACGCCTTGTACCAGGCTGCCCGCAAGGTCGTGGCGGAGCAGGGCGATGAGGTGAACAAGACCCTGGGCGGCATAGGCGCGGAAATCAGCGTGCTGAGCCCGCAGGAGTACGGCGCCTATCTGCAGGAGCAGCGAGCGTTGTTTTCCAGGGCGATCGGCCTGATCCGCGAATAATCGGCGTGCCAGCGCGCGCAAAGAAAAAGCCCCTTGATTTGCTCAAGGGGCTTTTTTCATCATGGGAGGCGAGTCTTACTTCGCCGCATCCACCATGTACTGCACCGCTGCGCGGATGTCGTCTTCCGAGGCGTTGGCCGCGCCGCCCTTCGGGGGCATCGGCGGCTTGCCTTGCATGGCGACCTTCACCATGGCGTCCATGCCGGTCTTGATGTACGGATCCCAGGCGGCCTTGTCGCCGAACTTGGGGGCGTTGGCCACGCCGGTGGCATGGCAGGCGAAACAGACGCTCTTGTACAGCTTTTCGCCGGCCGGATTGACTGCCGCGGCTTGCGGCGCGGCGGCCTGGGCTGCCGGAGCAGGGGCAGGCGCCGCGGCGGCCGGTGCAGCGGCCGCGGGGGCAGCAGCAGCCGGGGCAGCAGCAGCCGGGGCAGCAGCCGGCGCCGCAACTGCGACGGCAGGAGCGGCAGCGGCTTCCTTCTTGTCGCCTTCCGCAGCCGGAGCGGCGGGTTCGGACAGCGAAGCGCCCGACTTGTTGGCCATGTACACCACGGCGCGCGCGACTTCGTAGTCGGACAGCGTGGGGTTGCCGCCCTTGGCGGGCATGCCGCCCTTGCCGTGCAGGGCCACGTTCATCATGGCGTCGTAGCCCGCGGTGATGAAGGGCGCCCAGGCGGCGTTATCGCCCACCTTGGGTGCGCCAGCCACGCCGGCGGTATGACAGGCCGTACAGACGGCGGCGAAGACCTGTTCGCCGGTCTTGAAGACCTTGGGGGCATTCGCATCGACCAGCTGGAAACCCGCGACGGGGGCGATACGCTTGGCGACGGCTTCCTGGGACAGCGTGTCCGAACCCGCACCTGTCTTGGTGCCCGAGACCACCATGTTCACCAGTAGGATGATGATGGCGATCGGAATCACGAAAGACAGGACGATCGTGACGATCAGTTGCTTCGGGGTCTTGATGGGGGAGGAGTGCTCTTCTATGTGTTCCTGCTCGTTGCTCATGACCAAATCCTGCTAACGGGTACCGGGGGCGCCTGGCGGCGGCAACAGAAAATCAGTACTGCACAAGTCGGCGGCATGAAGAGCCCGCCTTGCAAGCAAACGCTGGATTATATAACGGTGTCATAGACACGAGTCCAATGCAACCGACGGGGTTTTCGCTGAGTTTGACGGAAGATTTGATCCAGTTCATGCAGTTCAGCGAAAACTGGGTACAATACCGCCTCCTTGCGCTGCGCCCGTAGTTCAATGGATAGAATGAGAGTTTCCGAAGCTCTTGATACAGGTTCGATTCCTGTCGGGCGCGCCACCAACTCCAAGACTAAGAATGGCTTGGGTCCACACTGGGCCTGACGTGGCTGTTCCGACTCCGGTTCAGAAGGTCTGATTGGCCTCTCCGGAAGATGCCGCGCAGCAAGTCGCCGCATCTTGTCTCCTCCTCGCTGATTTGCGATCTTGTCGATCCACTTCGAGTAGACCTCGAAGAGCAGCTCCTCGCGTATGCGCTCCCGAATGTCTAGCTCCCGCAACTCTGATCTCCAGATTCCGAGGGCTGCGGTGCCGGCCATCCACTCGCGGCGGAAGTTGTACCGGCTCCCCCGGAGGCAATCTTCTGAGGCTTCAAGCAGAAGGAATATTCCCTTGATGGAATATTCCTTCGGGGCTATAATTCGGTTGCCATGCTGACGGGGGAGCGATGGCCTGGGAAGTCGAGTTCACGGACGAATTTGAGGTTTGGTGGAATGGTCTGTCGGAGCGAGAACAGGAGTCTGTCGTCGCTACCGTTGGTCTTCTGGAAGCTCGTGGCACCACCCTCGGCTTCCCGCATTCCAGCGGCATCAACGGTTCCAAGCATGAGCACATGCGGGAGCTTAGGACTCAAGCCGGAGGCCGCCCGCTGCGCACGTTGTATGCCTTTGATCCAAGGCGAGCGGCAATTTTGTTGATTGGCGGGGACAAGACGGGCAACGATCGTTGGTATGAAGAGTTTGTGCCGTTGGCAGACAAACTATATGACGATCATTTGAGATTATTGCGAAAGGAAGGGCAGATAAATGGCTAAGAAATTTGGGACGCTCCGCGCCGCCATGTCGCCGGAATCACAGCTTCGCGCCAAGGCTGCCACAGAGCAGATGCTTCAAGAGATGCCGCTTCAGGAACTGCGACAGGCACGAGGTTTGTCGCAGAAAGTTCTGGCAGAGGTGTTGCATGTTCAACAGCCGTCCATTGCAAAAATGGAGAAGCGGACGGACATGTATATATCGACGTTACGAAGCCACATTGAGGCAATGGGTGGCAAGCTTGAAGTGGTCGCTCGTTTCCCGGATGGCGCTGTCAAGATCACCAATTTTTCTGATCTGGCCGCGTAGAGTCTGGGGTCATAGGAGAGCAGTCCAGTCCGCCGCGGATCCTTGCGCGGACTGCCAACGCTCTTGATCCGATCGCCAAATCTGCAAGCTTCCTGCCGTCTCAGGTCGTAGTCTGCACATGCAGCCGGCTGGACTTGCAGCGGTGCAAGGCGCGGTAATGCTCCAGCGCGCGCCCGTTGGCGCCATAGGCGATGGACTCGATGCGCAGCAGGGGTTCGGGTTCCTTCATGCCCAGCAATTCGCAGGTCTGGGCGTCCGGCTGCACCGCGTCGATCCAACGTTCCGCGCGCACGATGCGCAGGCCGTACTGCCTGCGCAGCACGTCATACAGCGAGCGGTTTTCCAGGCGGGTGCGGTGCAGGCCCGGCACCAGATCGGCGGGCACGGCCGTTTCCACCAGCAATTGCAGTTCGCCGTCGACGCTGCGCAGGCGCTTGAGCGCCACGACCTGGTTGTCTTCAGTCAGCCCCAGCGAACTGGCTTCGTGCGTCGTGGGTGCGCGTAGTTCCTGCAGCAGCACCTGGGTGCGTACCGTGCGGCCCTTGCGTTCCATTTCGTCCGAAAAGCCCAGCACGGTGGACACGAAGTCTTCGTCGCGCTCGCGCGCCGATACGAAGGCGCCCTGGCCGCGGATCTTGTAGATCAGGCCGTTGCGGACCAGGTCCGCCAGCGCTTCGCGCACGACGATGCGCGAAATGCCATATTGCTCGCCGAACTCGGCCTCGGTGGGCAGCTTGTCGCCGACGGCCAGTTCGCCTTGCAGGATCTTGCCGCGCACCACGTCGCGGAACTGAGTCCAGAGCGGGGCGCCGGCGCTGCGGTCCAATATGGCTTCGGTGGAGATGGGGCTGCTCATGTCGTCAAAGAGTTTGAAATCGAACCTGTAGCCAAGGCGGATTCGGCGGGCTCTGCCCAGGACGCCTCGTCTGGAGGAAGTTGAACACAATGCCGGTCCCGCAGCGTCGCGGTGCAGGCTCGTAACTCGTCTTGCCGGCGCGCAAGGCTCCAGCCCAGCTCGGCCGCGGCGATATCCGCCAGTTCCGCCAGCAGTGCCGGCGTGACTTGGCCGCGGATGGCCAGCAAGGTGCGCCGGATCACCAGGTCGGCCAGGTGCTGCACAGCCGTTTCGCGGCACAGATAGCGGATCTCGGCGGTTGAATGATCTGGCGCGTGGCGCAAGGGCTTATCGCCCGCCGCGGCGAAATCCGCCGCCATGGCGCCTGCCCGTGAACCATAGCGCATGAACAGTTCGGCGACGCGCCCGCGGTCCAGCGCGGCGGCTGCCTGAATGCTGTCCAGAAAGCGTTGGCGTCCCGCCGCATCGGCAGGCATGCCCGCCCCGCCGCCGATAGCCACCTGCTCGGTCGACTGGCGCCGTGCGCGGCCCAGCTGCTGCAGCACCGCGTCGGCCGCCAGTTGCGCCAACGAACGGAAGGTCGTCCATTTGCCGCCGACCAGGCACACCATCGGCACCTCGCGCCGGGCGTTGGGCGGGTCGATCACCACCGCGTGATCGCGCGATATCTGTCCGGGCTTGTCGGCATCCGACTGGGCCAGCGGCCTGACGCCCACGTAAGTGTAGACCACGTCCTTGCGGCTGAAATGCAGGCGGGGAAACACCTCATGCAACACGTCGAGCAGGTAGTCGATCTCCGCCGGCTCGGTCGCGGCCAGGTCGGGATCATCAATCGGAATGTCGGTGGATCCCACCAGCACCCGGTCCAGGAACGGGTAGACGATGCACACCCGGCCGTCGGACGCTTCGAAGTAAGCCATGCGCCCCTGGAGCGCGGCGCGTAGCGCCGGATGGTCCAGGATCAGGTGTGATCCCTTGGTGCCCATGACGCGCGAGCCATCGCCTTCCAGGGCGCCGGCCGCGCGGTCCAGCCAGGCGCCCGTCGCGTTGACCACCGTGTCGGCCGTGACTTGCACGGATTCGCCGGTCAGCGCATCGCGCAGCGTAATGACGCGGCCTTGGCAAGCCGTCACGCCGCAGTAGTTCGATGCGGCCGAGGCCGGATGGCCGCGATGCGCATCGTCGATCAGCTCCAGCACCAGCCATTCCGGATGCCGTATCCAGGCGTCGTAGTACGTGGCCGTCCAGCGCACCGCCGCGCCGAACAGCGTACTGTCCGCCGCCGGCACGCGTTCGATGCGATGTTCCGGCATGACGCGCTGGTTGCGGCCCAGCTTGTCGTAGAGACGCAAGCCCAGTCCCACCACGCACCGCCCGCGCGCGCCCGGCGAGGCGTTCAGGCCGGCAAAGCGCAGCATGCTGCCCCACAGGCCGCCGAAGCGGCTGGATAGCGGCACCACGGTTTCCAGCGGCTGCACCAGATGCGCCGCGTTGCGCAGCAGCAGATTGCGTTCGCGCGTGGCTTCGGCCACCAGGGAAAAGGATCCGCTTTCCAGGTAGCGCAAGCCGCCGTGGATCATGCGCGATGGCGCGCTGCTGGCGCCTGCGGCCACATCGCCCTTGTCGACGATCAGGCAATCCACGCCCTGCAGCGACAGGTCGCGGAACACGCCAGCGCCGTTGATGCCCGCGCCAACGATCACGGTGGAAAAATGGCGGCCCGCCAAGGAGGCCGGGCGCACGAAAGGCGAGGTGCGCGGGCTCATCGGGCGGGTCCCGCAAGATGGCCGAAAGCAGGGGCCATGCGGTCCACCAAGCCATGGAAGCTGTCGTAGAAGTCGGCGTGCGCCTGCGCTTCGGCGGCAAGGGGCTCGACCCGTTCGCATGGGGCGGGCAGCAAGTCATCGCCGCCAGGGTTTTGCGACAGCGCGGCATACAAGGCGGCGCCGCGCGCGCCGGTTTCGTCGTCGCCGCAGCGTTCCACGGCGTGGCCCAGAAAGCCCGCCAGCAGGCGCGCCAAGCGCAAGTCCCGGGCGCCGCCGCCCAACGCGGCCACTCTGCCCGGCACGCCCAGACCAAGCGCCGCCAGGCGTTTCAGATGCCGCGCGTGCAACGCCACCACGGCGTCGACCACGGCGCGCGCCATGTGCGCGCGGGTGTGATGCCCTTGCAGGCCGACGTATCCCGCGCTGGCTCCCGCCGGCCAGCTGCCGCCATTGATGAAGGGCAGAAAACGCAGACCCTCGGCTCCCAAGGGCACCTCCATCGCGCAATTCACCGCCGCGGCCGCGTCCTGGAACTGCAGGGTGCGCGCCAGCCAGGCCACGTTCGCCATCGATGAGGGGCTGTTTTCCAGATAGAGCCTGCGATCCGGATCGCCGAAGCTGACGATGGCGCCGACTTCCGGCTTCGGTTCGCGGGCCGGCGCCACCACCGCATTCACGCACCAGGTGCCGAGTACGGCCACGGCATGGCCCTGGCGTTCTGCATTCACCGCTTTCAGCGAGGCGAGCAGATCGATTGCGCCCAGCGCCACGGGGAGACCGGCCGGCAAGCCGAAGGCGGCCGCCTGGGCTGGCAGTAGCCGGCCGATTGCGGCGCCGCTGGGCGCGATGGGCGCCAGCGCCGTGGCGGCCAGGCCGGACAGGCCGGCTGCCTCGCAAGCCATCGTGGACCAAGTCCCGGCATTGAGCGACAGCAGGCCCGCCGTACTGGCGTCGCTGGCGTCCGTGGCGATCTCGCCGGTCAACAGGAACCCCAGATAGTCCTTGGCGAACAGCAGGTGGCGGATGCGGCCGAGTTGACCGGCGTCCGCGCCGTAGAGTTCGGCCGCGATCAGCGACGACTGCCCCGACCATGGCCGGCAGCCGACTTCGTCATACAGCGCGTCGCCCATGCGGCGGCCCAGCGCCCGGGCGCGGGCGGCGGCGCGCTGGTCGGTCGATGCCACCGCGCGGCCTCCCAGCAGTTGGCCGCTGGCATCCAGCGCATACAAGCCGGCGCCATGGCCCGTGCAGCACAGCGCGCGCACGTCGGCCACGCGCGGACCCAGTTGGGCGGCCACGCCTTGCAAGGCCCGCGCCAGCGCCGTGTGGATGGCGTCCGCGGGCAGCTCGCAACCGCCTTGCGCCAATTGCCGATAGGGCAGCGCGCCGCCCGATGCGGCCAGAGTGGCGCCGCTCCCGGCCTCGAAGGCAACCGCCTTCAAGCCCGTGGAGCCCATGTCTATGCCGAGGTAGATGTCTGTTTTCATGTCATAACATTGTCTACGGAAATTTCACGCAGGATAGCAGTATTTCCCCTAGTAATTTAAAAAATCCGGCTGCAATATAGTTCAGCGATGTCATAACAACGATTCGACCGAAACAGGTTGAACAACAGGCACCGAGGGCTGCAGGGTTCTTGGAACGATGCGAAAAAAGGAGCGGAACATGAGACGAGATTTCTTGAAGACCGTAGCGGCGGCGGGCGCCGGCCTGGCGAGCGCCAACGCCTTTGCGCAGAACACCTCGCAAGCCCCCGGGCTGCGCGGCAACGCCAACGATGTCTACGTGATGAACGTGATGGTGTCCGGGGTGGAGTACTGGTTTCCTGTCTACGAAATGATGAAACAACTGGGCCATTCGCTCGGCGTGCGCACCCGCTATTCGGGCACGCCCGAATACGACGTCAACAAGCAGCTGGCCTCGTTCGAGCAGGAACTGGCGCGCAAGCCGGCCGGCATCCTGCTGCATCCCATGAACCCCGACCCCTTCATCGAACCCATCAACCGCGCCGCGGCCATGGGCATTCCGGTGGTGACCTTCGCGGCCGACTCGCCCAATTCCAAGCGCGTGTCGTTTGTCACGTCCGACAACGACCGCGAAGGCGCGCAGGCCGCCGACGCCATTGCGGCCTCGCTCAATGGCAAGGGCGAGTACGCGGTGCTGGAAAACCCCGGTCAGGACAACCATGACCGCCGCGTCGCCGCCTTCATCAATCGCATGAAGACCCAGCACCCCGGCATGAAGCTGGTGGGCCGCGCGGCCAGCAACCAGGATCCGAACAAGGCATACCAGGCCACGCTGAGCCTGGCGCAGGCCAACCCCGGCCTGGGCGCGCTGTTCATGCCCGAAGCCAATTCGGCGCTGGGCGCGGCGCAGGCCTCCATCGAGACCAAGAAGAACATCAAGGTCCTGTGCTGCGACGTGAACGCCAAGATCCTGGACATGATCAAGTCGGGCGAGGTCTTCGGCTCCGTCAACCCGAACCAGGGCGTGCAGGGCTACATGGGCATGATGCTGCTGTTCCTGGCGCGCAACCAGCAACTGATCGACCCGATGAACGACGCCAAGCGCAACGGCACCAACCCCATGGCCGTGCCGTTCCTGGACAACGGCCTGTCCATCGTCAGCAAGGCGAACGCCGACGACTTCTATTGGGACAAGTACCTGGCGCGTCGCGGCACCAAGGGCATCAACGAATGAAGGCGCCCGCAGCGCTGCTGGAACTGCAAGGCATCAGCAAGCAGTTCGGCGCGTCCAAAGCCCTGGCCGACGTGCGCTTCACGCTGCGCCGGGGCGAAATCCATGCCTTGTGCGGCGAGAACGGCGCTGGCAAGTCGACGCTGATGAAGATCATCGACGGCATCCATCAGCCGGACAGCGGCGACATCTACCTGGAAGGCGAGCGCGTGGTCATCAATGGGCCGGCCCATGCGATGCGCCTGGGCATCGGCCTGGTCCACCAGGAAATCTCGCTCTGCGGCGACGCGACCGTGGCCGAGAACATCTTCATGCCCATGATCAGCGCCGGCGCGCAGGCCTGGATGGACTATGCCGGCCTGCAAGAGCGCGCCGCGGCCGTGCTGCGGCGGCTGGGCCAGGACATCGATCCGGGCTTGCGGGTCGATGCGCTGGGCATATCCAGCCAGCAGTTGGTCGAGATCGCCCGCGCCTTGACGCTGGACTGCAAGGTGCTGATCCTGGACGAACCCACCGCCGCGTTGACGGAAGTGGAGTCCGTGGCGCTGTTCCGCGTATTGCATGACCTCAAGGCCCAGGGCATCGGCATCGTCTACATCAGTCACCGCATGGCCGAGATCTTCGAGCACTGCGACCGCGTCACGGTGTTGCGGGACGGCCGCGACGTGCACAGCGCCGATATTGCGGCGCTTTCTCCGGATGCGCTGGTGCGCTGCATGGTGGGCCGCGACCTGGGCAACTATTACCCGCCCCGGCAGGCGGCTGGCGATGCGCCGGCCGAGACCCTGCTGGAAGTCGAGGACCTCGCCGATGGCGCCGCCGTCCACGGCATCTCGTTCACGCTGCGCCGGGGCGAAATCCTGGGCATCTCCGGCCTGATGGGCGCGGGCCGCAGCGAGCTGGCCGAAACCGTGTGCGGCCTGCGGCGCGCGCGGCGAGGCGCCGTGCGGCTGCGCGGCCAGCCCCTGCGGCTGCGCCGCTACGCCGATGCCCTGCGCCACGGCATCGCCTACCTGAGCGAAGACCGCAAGGCCGCCGGCCTGTTCCTGGACATGCCGATCGAGCAGAACGTGTCTTCGATGGCGCTGCGCCGCATCAGCTCGCGCTTCGGCCTGCTCAAACGCACGGCGGAACGCAGCCTGGCCGTCGAGCTGGGCGCCCGGCTCAGGCTCAAGTCGGACGGCGTGGCGATCGATGCCAGTTGCCTGTCGGGGGGCAACCAGCAGAAGGTGGCCATCGCCAAACTGCTGGCGACCCGCCCCTCGGTGCTGCTGATGGACGAACCGACGCGCGGCGTGGACGTCGGCGCCAAATCCGAGATCCATCACCTGCTGCGCGACCTGGCCAATCAGGGCGTGGGCGTGGTGGTGATCTCGTCCGAGCTGCCGGAGATCATCGGGCTGTGCGACCGGGCCCTGGTCATACGCAACGGCAGGCTCGCCGGAGAACTGGCGGCAAGCGAGATGACGGAAGAAAAACTGCTGCGGCTGGCCTCGGGCCTGACCGCCGAGGAGGCCACATGACGAGCGACCTGAAAACCCAGCCGGCGGCGCAAGCGGTCCTGATGCCTCCCTCCGCCGGCCTGCCGACGGAGCCCCGCCCAGGGCGCCGGCTGGGCAGCTTCCGCGAAGCGGGACTGCTGCTGATCATTGCCGCGTTGTGCGTCGTCATGAGTTTCGCATCGCCGCATTTCCTGACTTGGGAAAACGTGCGCGCCATGCTGCTGTCGTTTTCCATCGAAGGCATCGTGGTGGTCGGCATGACCATTCTGGTCATCGTCGGCGGCATCGACTTGTCGGTGGGCTCGGTGGTCTGCCTGGCCATGGTCATCACCGGCAAGCTCTTCCTGCTGGGGCTGGACCCATGGACCGCGAGCCTGGCCGCGATCGCCGTCTGCACGATGGTGGGCGCGCTTATCGGCGGCTGCGTCACGCGCATCGGCCTCAGCCATTTCATCGCGTCGCTGGCGTTCATGGTGATCGTGCGCGGCCTGTGCCTGGCGATTACCCAGGGTACGCCGCAATCGCTGTTCTCATTGCCCCCGCAGTTCAAGTTCATCGGGCAGGGATCCATCGCGGGCATACCCGCCGTCATCCTGATCTTCGCAGCCATCGTCGTCGTCAGCGACTTCGCGTTGCGCCGCGCCTCCTTGTTGCGCAAGGTGTTCTACACCGGCAGCAATGAAAAGGCGGCGCTCTATGCCGGCATCCGCACCGGCCGCGTGAAGTTCTGGGTCACGGTGCTGTGCTCGACCTTGGCCGGCGTCGCCGGCGTGGTCTACACGGCCCGCTTCGGCGCTGCCACGCCCAACTTCGGCGTGGGCATGGAACTCAACGTCATCGCGGCGGTGGTGATCGGCGGCGCCAGCCTCAAGGGCGGTTCGGGCACCGTGCTGGGCGCGGTGTTGGGCCTGGCCCTGCTGTCGGTTGTCACCAGCTCGCTCATCCTGCTGGACGTGTCGCCGTACTGGCAAGACGTCGTGAAGGGGCTGATCCTGCTGGGCGCCGTCACCGTCGACCATCTCATGAACGTCAAAAAGGTTTCCCGATGAAGACTACAACACTGGGCGCGTCCGGCATCGTCTGCGAATCCGTCGGCCTGGGCACCTGGGCCATGGGCGGCTGGATGTGGGGCGGCGGGGACGATGCGGCCGCCATTGCCGCCATCCAGGCGTCCCTCGACGCGGGCGTGCGGCTCATCGACACCGCGCCTGCCTATGGCCTGGGGCATGCCGAAAGCCTGGTCGGCCAGGCCCTCAAGGGGCGCCGCCAGCAAGCCGTCATCGCCACCAAATGCGGACTGGTCTGGCACACCCGCCAAGGCGAGCATTTCTTCGACGAGGAAGGCCAGGCCGTGCACCGCCACCTGGGCCGCGCCTCCATCTTCCACGAAGTGGAGCAAAGCCTGGCGCGGCTGCAGACGGACTACATCGACCTCTACATCACCCATTGGCAGGACGCCGGCACGCCCGTCGCCGAGACCATGGACGCCCTGTTGGATCTGAAGCGGCAAGGCAAGATCCGCGCCATCGGCGTCAGCAACGTGGATCCCGGCACCTTGACGGAATACCTGCGCCATGGCCCGGTCGACGCCATCCAGGAACGCTACAGCCTGATCGACCGCGAGATCGAAGCCACGCTGATGCCGCTGTGCCGCCGCCACAACGTCGGCACCCTCGGGTACTCCTCGCTGGCGCTCGGCCTGCTGGCGGGCCCCATCGATCCGCAACGCCGCTTTACCGGCGACGACCAGCGTGCCGGCAACCCCCGCTTCAGCGTCGCCAACCGCAGCCGGCTGCAAGGCTTCTTCGCGGAACTGGAGCCGCTGCGCCAGCGGCTGGACTGCTCGGCTTCGCAGCTGATGATCGCCTGGACCACGCGCCCAGGCGGCGTGTCCGTGGCGCTGTGCGGCGCCCGCACGCCGCAGCAGGCCATGCAGAACGCCGGCGCCGCCGCGCTGGAACTGTCGCCTGAAGACCTCGGCGCCATCGACCAGGCGGCCGGGCGCCACCTGCAAACACTGGATTGAACAAGGAATTCCCATGCTGCACAGAAAAGAAGCGCGTCTGAACCGGCTGCTGAACGGCGGCCGTTGCCTGGACATCGCCGTCGACCACGGCGTTTGCAATGAACCCAGCTTCCTGTCCGGACTGGAGGACATGCCGGCCGTGATGGAACAGCTGGCCGCGGCGCGGCCCGACGCCATCCAGCTGAACTACGGCCAGGCCGACCTGCTGCAGCAGCGTCCAGGCCGGGACAAGCCCGCGCTGGTCATGCGCCTGGACATGGGCAACCCCTACAATGCCACGGTCCATCGCGTCATGTGGGCCGTGCTGCAGAACGAGCAGGACCCGGTGCTGCCTGCGGTTCAGATGGACGCGGCCTGCGTGGTGGTCAACCTGTTCATGCTGCCGGACGAACCCGACCTGTTTCGCCAATGCGTCGCCAACATCGCGCGAGTCCGCGCGGACTGCGACCGCTACGGCATGCCGCTGATGATCGAACCCCTGGTCATGGCCCCGCACTCAGCGCGCGGCGGCTACATGGTCGATGGCGACGCCGAGAAGATCGTCACGCTGGTCAGGCTGGCGCGTGAAATGGGCGCCGATATCGTCAAGGCCGACCCCACCACCGCCACGCGCGATTTCCATCGCGTGGTGCAGGCGGCGCGCTGCCCGGTGCTGGTGCGCGGCGGCGGCCGCGAAGACCTGCGCCAGGTCTTCGAGCGGTCGCGCGAATTGCTGGATGAAGGCGCGGTGGGGCTGGTGTATGGCCGCAATGTCTACCAGCACGCCGATCCGTCCTCAGTGGTGCGGGCGCTGATGGCCATGATCCACGACAACGCGAGCGCCAGGCAGGCGTGGGATCTTTACGAAGCAGGCGGCCGATAGGGCGCGCGGCGCTTCGGCCGCACGGTTCCTAGTGCTCCTCCTTGGCATGGTTTATCGTGTACTTGGGAATGGCGACGGTAAGGTCTTCCTCCGCGACGATCGCCTGACAGCTCAGGCGGGACTGCGCTTCCAACCCCCAGGCGCGGTCGAGCTGATCCTCTTCGGACTCATTCGCTTCGTTCAAGGATTCGAAACCCTTGCGCACGATGCAATGGCAGGTGGTGCAGGCGGCACTCATGTCGCATGCATGTTCTATTGCAATGCCGTTGGCCAGCAAGGCCTCGCAGATCGTGGCGCCGGCCTGCACCTCCAGCTCGGCGCCTTCGGGCGCCAGTTCTGCGTGTGGGAGTACGGTGATCTTGGGCATATCTGATTCCTGTTCAAGGACGTCTCCCTGTTCAAAGGAAGGCGTAGTGGCGTAAGAGAAGCCTGGGGCTTACCAACGTTGGAATGTCAAGGCCGCCAGAAATGCGCGAGAACCCTGTGGAAATCCACACGATCGGTCTAAAATCCGCACACGTTTCGATCCGTGCCTGCACAAGCGGCAGGTCCCTCGCACGTAACATCCCACGCCATTGCAGCCTGCCATCGGTCAGACTTCCGCTTCCGCGCCGCCAAGTTCGTCCTATGCCGCCCGCATCCATCAGGTGCAGGTCGACGCATTGCGCCGAAGCTTTCCGTTCGCCCTGGCCGGGTCGCTGATCAGCGCCTGTTTTTCCGCGTTCGCCTTGGTCGGCGTGCTGCCCCAGCACGAGATCCTGCTATGGCTGGGCGCCACGCTGATGGTGGGCGCGCTGCGCTGGGCCGCAGTGGTGGCCTACGACCGCCATCGCACCGATCCGTCGGCGGCGCAGCGCTGGGTGCGCCGGATGCTGGCCGGCAACCTGTGTTCCGGCATTCTGTGGGGCTTGCCGTTCGCCTATTGGACCTTTTTCGTCCCGCTGGAGTACCAGCTGTTCTTCATCGTCATCCTGTTCGGACTGGGCACCG
Organism: Achromobacter xylosoxidans; assembly: GCF_014490035.1. Lineage (NCBI taxonomy): Bacteria > Pseudomonadati > Pseudomonadota > Betaproteobacteria > Burkholderiales > Alcaligenaceae > Achromobacter > Achromobacter xylosoxidans. Next base: position 451,409 of record NZ_CP061008.1, read on the forward strand.
GCGCCATCTATTCGAACTACATGATGCTGCCGGTGATGTACGCGTTCGAGGTGCCGGCCTTCGCGCCGATGTTCATCGCGCTGGCGGCGCAGCCTTCCGCCATCCATCTGGCGCTGGTGACGGGCGGTCTCGCATATCTGATCGCGACCCTGGCCTTCATCCATCGCATGAACCGCACCCACCTGGACGCGCTGCGGCTGGGTTATGAGAACCTGGCGCTGCTGGAACAGGTGCGCCAGGAGAAGATAGCCGCCGAACGCAGCGACCTGGAGAAGTCCCGCTTTCTGGCGGCGGCCAGCCACGACCTGCGCCAGCCCGTGCACGCGGTGAACCTGTTCCTGGGCCTGCTGGCCAACGAGCCCTTGTCCCGGCACGGACGCTATCTGGTCGATAACATCACCAGCGCGCTGTCGGCGATGGGCCATCTGTTCGACGCCTTGCTGAACCTGTCGCGGCTGGACGCCGGCGTCATCGAGCCTCGTTTCGAGACGTTCAGGATGCAGCCGCTGCTGGACCAGCTGAAGGCCGAGTACGCGCCGCAGGCGGGCGAGAAGGGGATACGGCTGCGGGTGCGCGCGTGCGCGGCCAGCGTGCGTTCGGATCCCGTGCTGCTGGAGCGCATGCTGCGCAACCTGATCAGCAATGCCATCGTGCACTCCGACGGCGGCCGCGTCCTGGTGGGCTGCCGCAGGCGCGGAAGCCGATTGCGCATCGAGGTCTGGGACAACGGCCCGGGGATCCCGAAGGCCGAGCAGGAGCGCGTCTTCTGGGAGTTCCATCAACTGGCCAATCCCGAGCGCGACCGCAGCAAGGGCCTGGGGTTGGGCCTGGCGATCGTGCGCCGCACCGCCAGGCTGCTGGCCCACGAACTGGCGCTGCGCTCGGAAGAAGGCCGCAGCACGGTTTTCACGGTCACGGCGCCGCTGTCGGATCCGGCCGCGGCAGGCCTTTCGATCACGGATGCCAATGTAGGACTGCCACGGGCGCCTGCAAGCGAAGACAACCTGCGCGGCAAGCTGGCGTTGCTGGTGGACGACGACGCGCAGAACCTGGCGGGCCTGTCCATGTTGTTCGAAAGCTGGGGCTGCCGCGTCATCGCCGCGACCAGCGGCAATGCGCTGTTCGAGCGCGTGCTGCCGCTGGCCGAGACGCCTGCCCTGATCGTCACCGATTACCGGCTGCGCGAACACGAGACCGGCATCCACGTGATCGAAAGGCTGCGCGAGGAATACAACGATCCCGATCTGCCTGCCTTGCTGGTCAGCGGCGACACCGATCCGGCGCGCCTGACGGAAGCCGCCGAGCGCGGCGTGCCGCTCTTGCACAAGCCCGTGCAAGTCCAGGCCCTGCGCGAGCACGTGACGGGCCTGCTGCATGCCAGAGCGGCTGCGTCCCTTACCGGAGATGCCGAATGACGGCAGTGTTATTGGTTGACGACCACGCCATGTTCCGCGAAGCGCTGGTGATGGCGTTGGGCCAGGGCGTGCCCGGCCTGACGATCCATCCCGCGGCCAGCGGCCAGGAAGCGCTGGAGGTGTTGGACCGGCATACCGCGATCCAGCACGTCATCATGGATTTCTATCTGCCCGACATGGCCGGGGCCGACCTGCTCAAACGCTTGCGTCAGCGCCGATCGCAGCTGCGCATCCTGGTGCTGTCGGCCTCGCAAGATCCCGATGACATGCGCCGGGCGCTGGAAGCTGGCGCGCAGGGCTTCCTGAACAAGTCCGCCAGCTGCCAGGAGCTGGCCGCCGCGCTGGAAGCGGTCAGCGAGGCGGCGCCACCGCAGCGCAGCGCGTTGTCCGCAGGTGACCAGGACGAAGCGGCCTTGCTGCGCGCGCTGACTCCGCGCCAGGTCGAGGTGCTGTGCCTGATGTGCGACGGGCTGCGCAACAAGGAAATCTCGGAACGGCTGAACATGACCGAGAAGACCGTCAAGACGCACGTGTCGGCCATCCTGGGCACGCTGGGCGTGCTCAATCGTACGCAGGCGACGCTAGTGGCGCGGCGCGGCGGCGTGTTCGGGAAGCCGGTCTAGGCGGCTGTCCGCTGTCGCTGGCGACCTTGCCGGCCACGAGCGAGATCTCGCGTCCGGCTGCCGCGATCGTGTCGGGCCGGTGCGCCACGATCACCCGCGTCATGTCGAGCCTGGCGATGGCCGTGTTGACGATCCGTTCGCGTTCAAGGTCCAGGTGGCTGGTGGCCTCGTCCAGGAACAGGATGGCGGGCTGCTTGTACAGCGCCCGCGCCAGCAGCACCCGCTGCTTCTGGCCGCCCGACAGCACCGTGCCCATGTCTCCCACCAGCGTGTTGTAGCCCATGGGCATGGCGCTGATGTCGTCGTGGATCGCGGCGATTGCGGCGCAGCGGCTGGCGCGGTCAGGGTCGTATTGCGGATCGAAGAAGCTGATGTTCTCGCCGATGGATCCGGCGAAGAGGACGTCGTCCTGCAATACCGTGCCGGCGATTCGGCGCAGGGCGGCCGCGCCCGCGCCTCGCGCCGGCACTCCGTCTATCAGCACTTCACCGTCGGTCGGCGTCAGGACGCCCAGCAGGATGTTGATCAAAGTGGTCTTGCCGCCGCCGGAAGGCCCGGTGATCGCGACCGACTCGCCTGGCTCGATCCTGAAGCTGATGTCGTCCAGCACATACGGTTCCTGCGGCCCGTACCGGAAGCGCAGATTGCGGACTTCGATGACGGGCGAGCGCGGGTGCTCATCCTGCACTGGCAACCTTTCGTCGACCGGCTCGGGTGTTTCGCGCACGATGTCGGCCAGGCGTTCGCCTTGCAGCCGCAGCATCCTCACCTCCACCAGCTTGTCCAGCAGCGCTGCCACGCGCTGGTCGAACAAGGTCTTGTAGACGATGAAGGCGAGCAGGGCGCCCACGGTGAACTGGCCGTCCAGCACCAGTCTTGCGCCCAGCCACAGTATCGCGATGGAGGACAGGCCGAACAGCAAGCCGTTGAACGTGCGGAAGAACAGCGTCCATTTCTGCACGCGCAGGTCGGCGTTGATCTCGTTGACCAACAGCGACAGCCAGCGGGAGCGCCGGTCGTCCTGATGCTGGAACAGTTTGATCGCCTTGACGCCCCGCACGGTTTCCAGGAAATGCGATTGCTCCTTGGCGGCGTGCACGATGTGCTCTTCGGTGGCGTAATGCAGCGGCGCATAGCCGGACCAGCGGGCCAGTCCGTACAAGGCCATGGCGCCCACCGCGATCCATGCCAGGGGCGGGCTGTACAGGAACATCAGCACCAGCGTGATCAGCATGACCAGGCCGTCCAGCAACGCCTCCAGGAAGGACGTCGTCACGGTGCGCTGTATGGCGTCGATGGCGCCGAAGCGCGACACCACGTCGCCCAGGTGCCGCTTCTCGAAGTAAGCCACCGGCAGGCGCAGCAGATGCGTGAAGACGTTGGTGCGCCATTGCAGGTTCAGCGTGGTGCCCATGACCATCAGCATCCAGCTGCGCGCCACCGAAGTCAGCTGCTTCATGATCATCAGCAGTCCGAAGGCCAGCGCCAGCGTGGTCAGCAGATCCCGGTCCCCGGTGTTCAGCACATGGTCCACCACCCATTGCAGGAAGAACGGCTGGACCACGGTGAGGATTTCCAGCGCCAGCGCCAGCAGCAGCACCTGCGAGAACGCGCCGCCCAGGCCGGAAACCCTGCCGGTCAGCTCGCGCAGCCGTACGCGCTTGTGATCCCGGGCCTCCTGGAAATCGGGCGTGGGCCAGAGTTCCAGCGCGACTCCCGTGAACGATGCGGACAGTTCGCCGATGGAGCATTTGCGCGTGCCGCTGGCAGGATCGATCAGCGTGGCCGAGCGGCCGTTGATGGCCGTCAGCACCACGAAGTGATTGAACTCCCAATGCAGGATGCAGGGCAGCTTCAGCTTGCCCAAGGCGCCCAGGCTGACCTTGACCGGCCGCGACGCCAATCCTAGCTGGCTGGCGACGTGGATCAGGGTGGCCAGCGTCGCGCCCTTGAGCGATACGGGAAAGCGGCCGCGCAGGGTGGCCAGGCTTTGCTCATGGCCGTGATAGCCCGCGATCATGCCCACGCAGGCCAGGCCGCATTCGGCGGCCTCGGTCTGCAGCAGCCTGGGCACGCGCCGTTTGACTCCCAGCGTCAGGCGTTCGAGCATGTTCATAGTTTCCCCGACAGCCGCTGGGCGGGATCGAACGCCCATTGGTACAGGCGGCGCGTCTGCTGCAGGATGTCCGCTTCCAGCCGCATGCCGGGCCGCAGCGCCAGCGCCTCTCCGTGGGGGCCGCGCGCAGGGGTATCCAGCGACACCGTGATCCGGTACAGATCCTCCTGCGCATCGCCATTCGCGGCGGCTTCATTCAATTGCCATTCGGGCAAGGCGGTGCGCGTCACGGTCTGGACCACGCCGGACTGCTGTCCGAAGGTCTGATACGGGTAGGCCGCGAAACGCATGAGCACCTGGTCGCCGGGCGCGACGAAGCCGACGGCGCGGCTGGGCGCCAGCAGTTCGGCCTGCAGGCGGGCGCCGTCGGGGACGATGGTGGCCAGCGGCCGCTTGGCGTCCACGGCCTGGCCCGCCGCGGCGGTGACGGCGGTCGCGACGCCCGCCTGGGGGGCGGAGATGACGACGCGGCGCCTGGCTTCGCTGCGGCTGAGGTCCACGGCAATGTCGGCCATGTCCCGGTCCAGCTGCGCCAGCTGGTTCTGTTGCCGCAACGACAGGTCCGCCAGCGCGGCCTGGCGGTTGGACAGGTCCATGGCCAGCCCGATGCGGTCGCGCAGCAGCGCCTGCAGCTGATTGCGCTGTTCCAGCAGTTCGGCGCGCTTCTGGTCGGCTTCCTCGGCGGACAGATAGCCTTTTTCCATCAGGCCGTGATAGCGGTGCGCGCTGTCTTCGGCCAATTTGATGCGGGCGCGCTGCCCCTCGATCTGGCTGTCCATGGCGGTCAGCTGGGCCTTCAGGCTGGCGATTGCCGTGGCCTGGTTGTCGTGTTCGCCCTGCTGCAGCAATAGCGTCTTCTGGCGCGCCAGCCGCAGGCTTTCTTCGCGCTGCCGGATCTGGCCGCTGATCGCCTCCTGGGTTTCGCCCAGGGCGCTTTGCTGATCGCCCGACACCACGTAGAGCACCTCGCCAGCGGCGACATGCTGGCCTTCCTGGACCCGGCGTTCAAGCACGATGCCGGCCTGCGGCACGTAAAGCTTGATGAGCCCGGTGTCGGGCGCCAGCTGGCCGCTCACGGTCGCGCGTTTGGTGTACGAGCCAAAGGCAAGAAAGAGACAGACGGCCAGCACGAAACCCGCCAGCACGGCGGTGACCAGTGCGAACGACACCGGCCGGATCAGGACGATATCGCCCAGCCCGACGGAGCGTTGTGCGGCAAGCGCCTGTTTGCGATAGAGCGTCACGGCGTTGGAGGCAGCCCAGGAAAGCGTGGTGAGCAAAAGCCGGCCGGCATGGCGGAAAAAAAGCCGCGGCGAACGCGCCGCCGCGCCATGAAATCGGATGTCAGCCGGGGCATCCGTCCGATGCGGCCGGGATTCCGACTGACTACTTCGGCATGTAAACCGTCTTGCCGGCGGGGAAGCTGCCTTTCTGGGGGGCAAAGGTGATGGTGTTACGGTTCGGTCCCCAGCCGCCGCTGACCGCCTGGGTTTCCTCGGCGCTCAAGGGTCTGATCTGTTGTTCCGCGTCGCGCTGCGGATCGGGTTGTTCAGTTTTTTCCATCTCTATCTCCTGCTGCGTGCTGACGAAGGAAGCCGCGCCAGCGTCGGCCGAGCATCGTCCGAAACGAGGCGCCCGTCGCGATGCGCTGCAAACGGGAAGCCAAGCTCCCAAACACTGGCATGCTCGGGGCGGACAGTAGCAGCGCACCAGTGCAGGCGCATCGGTCTTTAGTCGTAGGGACGGAAATCCGGCGGTCTGACCGGCGCGGTTTCGCGCCGGCCGGGACGGGAGACGGATCGTTTGCGTGCCTACGACCAAAGACCGATTCGGCGCTGCGGCTCCACTGCTACTGTCCGCGTCGGGCCGTTCGACGGCCGGCGCGTCGGTGTTCCGGTCCTTGGGACCAGGAGGCCAGCGCGGTCCGTCCGCTGAGGCTTGGCCGACGCTGGCGCGGCTTCCTTCGTCAGCACAGCAGGAGCAGGACATGAAGAAAACGGAGCAAACGAACCGGCAGCAGACTGCCGGGGATCAGATCCGCCCCTTGAGCGCCGAGGAAATCCAGGCGGTCAGCGGCGGCGCAAATGGCAAGAAACCGGGGGTTCCCGGGCCGCAAGGCGGGCGCGTGAATGCCACGTCCGTGACCAAGGCGAGCTTCTATCGTTGAACGCGGGATCAGGCGGCATGGTTCCCAGCCATGCCGCCATGAGGCCATAATCCAGAGACAACGGGACGGTCGAAGCCGAAGCCCCAGGCACGGAATTTGCTGCTCAGCCTACTCCGCACAGCCCTGGCGGCTTGTTTGGGTCCGCAGGCGAGGCCGCGCGCCCATCTTCTGGGAGAATGCTCATGGCCACGCGAACCATCTGGAAGGGCGCGATCACCTTCGGCCTGGTCCACATTCCCGTGGGCCTGCATACCGCCACGACGGAATCGGGCGTGGATTTCGACTGGCTGGACCGCCGGTCGATGGACCCGGTTGGCTACAAGCGCATCAACAAGCGCACGGGCAAGGAGATCGAATCCAAGGACATCGTCAAAGGGGTCGAGTACGAGGACGGCCAGTACGTCATCATCTCGCCCGATGAAATCGCGGCAGCCTATCCGCGCACCACCCAGACCATCGAAATCCAGCAATTCGTGGAGGCGTCCGAAGTCTCGTTCGTGTATCTGGAACGTCCCTATTACGTTGCTCCGATCAACAAGGGGCAAAAGGTCTACGCGCTGCTGCGCGACACGCTGGTGAAAAGCGGCAAGATCGGCATTGCCAAGGTCGTGATCCAGACCAAGCAGCATCTGGCGGCCTTGATTCCGATGGGAGACGCGCTGGTCCTGAACCTGATGCGCTGGGGCGACGACGTGAAGTCCGTGGAGGACCTGGATCTGCCCAAGGCCGGTGCCAAGAGCATGTCGCCCAGCGCGGCCGAATTGAAGATGGCCAAGATGCTCGTGGACGAGATGTCGGCGCAGTGGAACCCGGCCGATTACCAGGACGAATTCAAGGCGGCCATCATGGGGCTGGTGGAAAAGAAGGTAAAGGCGGGCAAGACGGAAACCGTGGTCGAGCCGCAGGAGGAAGCGCCGGCGTATGCGGATAACGTGATCGATCTGACCGAGCTGCTGCAGCGCAGCCTGCGCGGCGGGGCGTCCAAGGGGCGTGCCAAAGCCGATGCCAGGCCCGCGAAGAAAGCCGCGCCGCGCAGCGCCGCCGTGAAGAAGGCGCCCGCGAAGAAGGCGGCCAAGAGCGCCAGGCAGGCGAAAAAGGCGGCCTAGCGATGGCAGACAGCCTGAAGAAATATCGCGAGAAGCGCAATTTCGCCGTCACGCCCGAACCTGCGGACGGCGGCGATTCTGGCGGTGAAGGCCTGGCATTCGTGATTCAAAAACACTGGGCCAGCCACCTGCACTATGACTTCCGCCTGGAACTGGACGGCGCGATGAAAAGCTGGGCAGTGCCGAAGGGGCCGTCGTTCGATCCTTCCATCAAACGCATGGCGGTGCAGGTCGAAGACCATCCCATCGCATACAACCAGTTCGAAGGCACCATCCCCAAGGGACAGTATGGCGCCGGCAAGGTGATCATCTGGGACGAGGGGCGCTGGACTCCGATCGGCGATCCCCGGAAGGCATATAAGGCTGGCCATCTGAAGTTCACGCTCGAAGGCGTGAAGATGCGCGGGCGCTGGGCGCTGATCCGCATGAAGGGCAAAGAGGGCGAGCGCCAGCCGCCCTGGCTGCTGATCAAGGAAAGCGACGAGTACGCGCGGCCTGAGCGGGATTTCAGCGTGGTGGACGAGCTACCGGACAGCGTGGTGCCGTTGCGCAAGAAGAAGGCGGCGACTGCGCGCAGCGAACTGCCAATCCGCGCCGCGAAGGCGGCAGCAGCCGTGGCAGCGTTACCGGGCAAGGCCGCCGCCCTGCCTGCATCGCTCAAACCTCAGCTGGCCACCCTGGTCGAGGGCGTGCCGCGGGGCGCGGACGACTGGTCCTACGAAATGAAGTTCGACGGCTACCGGATCCTGGCCAGGCTGGACGACGGCAGCGTGAAGCTGTACACGCGCAACGGCCACGACTGGACGGCCAGGATGCCGCGCCTGGCCCAGGAGCTGGCGGCGCTGCAGATCGCCAATGCCTGGATCGACGGCGAGATCGTGGTGCTGACGCGCGAAGGCGTACCCAGCTTTCAGGCCTTGCAGAACGCCTTCGATGCCGCCAGTACGGCGGACATCGTCTTCTATGCGTTTGACCTGCCTTACGTCACGGGGCGCGATCTGCGCGACGAGCCGCTCAGGCTGCGGCGGGATCTGCTGCGGCGGATCATCGCCACGAGCCAGGGCAAGCACGTGAAGTTCAGTGAGGCCTTCGACAAGCCGGCGGCAGACCTGGTCGCTTCGGCCTGCAAGCTGGGCCTGGAGGGCATCATCGGCAAGCGGCTGTCCGCGCCCTACGTGTCGCGCCGCACGGACGACTGGATCAAAATCAAGTGCACCAGACGCCAGGAGTTCGTCATCGTGGGTTACACCGAGCCCAAGGGCAGCCGCAAGGGCTTCGGCGCGCTGCTGCTGGCGGTGCATGAGCCGGATGGCGGGCTGCGCTACGCCGGCAACGTGGGCACAGGGTTCGACGACAAGACGCTGCATGACCTGCATCGTAAGCTGGCCGGCATCGAACAAAAAGCCAGCGCGTTGATCCAAGGCAAGCCGCGCGCCCTCAAGCAGGTCCACTGGGTCCAGCCTACGCTGGTAGGTGAGGTTTCGTTCGGAGAATGGACTGGCGACGGCCATGTACGCCATTCGACCTTCCGCGGGCTGCGGACTGACAAACCACCCAAGAAGATCACGCGCGAGGTTGCCATGCCGGCTGAAAAGATATCCACCCGCAATCGCCCCGCCAAAGCCATAAAAGCGGGCGCTGAAACGTCTGCGAAGGGGATGAAGCTGTCCAATCCCGATCGCGTCATCGATCCCTCTTCAGGCGCGACCAAGCTCGACCTGGCGCGCTACTACGCGCTGGTGGCGCCGCTGATGATGCCGCACCTGCGCGGCCGCCCGGTTTCGTTCGTCAGGGCGCCCGCGGGGATCGAGGGCGAGCATTTCTTCCAGCGGCATTCGGAGTCTTCCATCCCGGGGGTGCTTGCGCTGCCTGAACGCCTGTACCCGGGGCATCCGCCGCTCATGGAAATATCGAACGTAGCGGCGATACTCGCTGCTGCCCAGCTGAACGTCGTGGAGTTCCACACGTGGAATGCGCTCAAGACCGCGATCGGCAAGCCGGACCGGATGGTGTTCGACCTGGACCCTGGAGCAGGGGTGGATTGGCCGGCGGTGCAGCAGGGCGCGGAACTGGTGCGCGTGCTGCTGCAGGAACTGGGCCTGCATGGCTGGCTGAAGACCAGCGGCGGCAAGGGGCTGCATGTGGTCGTGCCGATCCGCAAGCAATACGGCTGGGACGCCGTGAAGGACTTTTCCGAAGCCATGGTGCGCCATCTGGCGCAAACACTGCCGAAGCTGTTCGTCGCCAAGAGCGGTCCCAAGAACCGTGTGGGCAAGATTTTCGCCGATTACCTGCGCAACGGCTTCGGCGCCACGACGGTGGCGGCCTGGTCGGCCCGCGCCCGGCCTGGCCTGGGCGTGTCCGTGCCGGTCCGCTGGGACGAACTGGCGGGGCTGAAAGGGTCGGCGCAATGGACCATCGCCAACATTCACACCCGCCTGGATGCGGGCAACGAGCCTTGGGACGATTACGCGCCCCAGGCCATCGGCCGGGCCATGAAGCAGCTCGGGGTCGAGCCGCGATCCTGACGCCCGGCATGGCCGTCAGCGCGCGTTGACGATTGTTGCCGTCGCGGCAACATCATGGTCCCCTCCGCGGGCCTACTGCCGTTCTGCGGGCAGACCTACGATTTGGGCGTCGTTCAACCCATCGAGGAAGTCACCATGAGTCAACGCCTGAATGCCTTTGCGCAATCGCCCGAACTATTCAAGAAATTCGTCGAATTCGGCATGCTGCTGAAGTCCGGCGCGATCGAGCAGCCGATCCTGCGCCTGGTCGAAATCCGCGCCTCGCAGATCAACGGCTGCGGCTTCTGCCTGGACATGCATGTGAAGGATGCCAAGATCCACGGCGAGGGCGAGCTGCGCCTGCACCACGTGGCGATCTGGCGCGAATCCGGCGAATTCTCGCCGCGCGAGCGCGCCTGCCTGGCCTGGACCGAAGCGCTGACCACGCTGGGCGCGCAGGGCGTGCCCGACGAGATCTATGAACGCGTCCGCACGCAGCTGTCCGAAAAGGAAATCTCGGACCTTAGCTTCGCGGTCATGGCGATCAATGGCTGGAACCGCCTGAACGTGGGTTTCCGCACCGTGCCGGGTTCGGCCGACAAGGCTTATGGCCTGGATAAAGCCAAGTTCAACTGAGGAACCATCATGAAAATCCTGGTTATCGGCGGCACGGGCCTGATCGGCTCCAAACTGGTCAAACTGCTGCTTGAGCGCGGTCATGAGGCAATTGCCGCGTCCCCCGCTACCGGCGTCAACACGCTGACCGGCGAGGGCCTGGATGCCGCGCTCGCCGGCGTCGACACGGTGGTCGACGTTGCCAACTCGCCGTCGTTCGAAGACCGCGCCGTGCTGGAATTCTTCCAGACCTCGGGGCGCAACCTGCTGGCGGCGGAGGCCCGCGCCGGCGTGCGCCACCACGTCGCGTTGTCGGTGGTCGGCACGCAGCGCCTGGCCGAAAGCGGCTACTTCCGCGGCAAGATCGCGCAGGAGGCGCTGATCGTGGCTGCCGGCATCCCGTACACCATCGTGCACAGCACCCAGTTCTTCGAATTCCTGGGCGGTATCGTGCAGTCGGGTACCGAAGGGACGGAGGTGCGGCTGTCGCCGGCCTACGTCCAGCCCATAGCGTCGGACGACGTGGCCCTGGCCATGGCCGATGCCACGCTGGCGCCGCCAGTGAACGGCATCGTGGAAATCGCCGGCCCCGAGCGGGTGCGACTGGCCGAACTGGCGCAGCGCTACATGGCCAAGATCGGCGACGCGCGCACCGTGCGGGCGGACGTCGGCGCGCGCTACTTCGGCGCGCATCTCCACGACGACACGCTGGTTCCGGGAGCCGGCCCACGGCTGGGCAAGATCGGCTTCGAAACCTGGTTCAGCCGTTCGGGCGCAAGAAAGTAGCGGCGGGCACAAGGACCTTCATGAGCAAACCGCGGCCTCCTTCCCAGCGTCTCCTGGACAAGTACCGGGGGAAGGATTTCCATGCCCTGTACACCACCAGCGTGACGGTGCGCGGCGGGGAGGCTGCGGATGGACGGGCCTCCGGCATGGCCATTTCGGACGACGGCGAGTTGGTGGTGGAACTGCGCCTGCCGGTGGAGCTGGGCGGCACGGGCGGGGGCACCAACCCTGAACAGCTATTCGCCGCCGGCTTTGCGGCGTGCTTCCATGGCGCGCTCGGCATGCTGGCCGAACGTGCCGGTCTGGCCATCCCGGACGCTGCCGTGACGGCCACCATCTCGTTCGGCCGGGACCCCGTCGACGGCTTTTTCGCGCTGACGGCGGACGTCAACATCCACCTTCCAGGCGTGCCTGCGCCGGTCGCCGAAGAACTGGTGCGCAATACGGAACGCCTGTGTCCGTACGCCAAGATGGCCCAGGGCGGGATCCAGAGCGTGGTGGCCCTGACCCAATAGCGCTCAGGCCTGTTTCGACAGCAGGCTGTCGATGATCAGCAGATCCTGCGCGCGGATGCCTTCGGTCATGAAGTCGATGAAGACACGCATGCGCGCCGGCAGGTGCTGGCGGCTCAGAAAGCACAGGTAGTGTCCGCGGTCGTCGGGCGAGTACTGCGGCATGCAGGCGACCAGCGTGCCTGCACGCAGATGCTCACAGACCTGATAGGCCGCCATCTGCGCGATGCCATGGCCGTCCAGCACGGCCTGCAAGACCAGATCGGCATCGTTGAAGGTCAGCATGGCGGGCGGCGCGAACTTGCGCAGATGGCCGCCGACCTTGAACTCCCATTCGAATACGCGGCCGGACGCGAGCAGGAAATTCACGCAGCTATGGCTGGATAGCTCGTCGACGCTGAGCGGCAGTCCATGCCTGGCGGCATAGTCCGGCGAGGCGCACAGCATCATCTGCATGGGAATCACTTTCTTGGCGATCACCTGGCTGTCTTCCATGCGGCCGTTGCGAAACGACACGTCGACGCGGTCCGTGGTGAAGTCGGTCGGGCCGTCATCCAGCAGCAGCTCCACCGAGATGTTCGGATGCGCTTGGCGGAACGCCTTCAGCAGGGGCGCCACGATCTTGCGGCCAAACCCCACGGTGGAACAGACGCGCACCAGGCCGGAAGGCGGACCCTCGCGCAGGTCGCGCATATTGTCCAGGGCCTGGATGATCCGTTCCACGCCGGGATGGCATTGTTCGTAAAAGCGCTGCCCCTCGGCGGTAAGCGAGGTGCTGCGCGTGGTGCGCACGAAGAGCCGCACGCCCAGCTGGTCTTCGAGCTTCTGCACGCTGCGGCTGACTGCCGAACGGCCTATGCCCAGCCGGTCGCCGGCCTTGGCGAAGTTGCCCTCGGCCGCGACGGCCAGGAAGGCCATGACGCCGGCATAGCTGGTGGCGAAGCTGTCGGCCAGGGAGTCCGGGCCGTTCGCGGGAGAGGTAACCGGGGAGGCGGGGAGAGGGGTAGGCATGGTGGCAGCGGCGCAAGTTGGTTGATCCTACCCCCTAAGACGTGGGGCAGGCCGGTTTTGTGACGCTGCCGCGGAAAAAAAATAGGCCAACCTCGGGCGAGCGGCGCCCGGGGCTGGCCAGGATGGGATAAGTGCGTGTCCCCTATTGAACGGGAATCAGGGCGGGAGCGCCCTTTTTCTTGATCAGCACGACCACGAACTTGGCCGGCTGGGTCTGGCTGGCATTGCGGCCCACGGTGTGGATGTCGTCCGGCCCTTCGTAGAAGGTCTGGCCCGGGGTCAGCGTCACTTCCTTGCCGCCTTTGACCTGCATGACGATGCTGCCCTCCAGTACATAGACAAAGGCCGAGGCGTCATGGCGGTGCAGGGGGTCGGCCGCCCCGGGCGGATAGTCGACGACGAGCATCACGGCATCGCGGCCGGGGATGTCCGGCAGGTCTTTGCTCATTACTTCGGTGACGATGGGATCGGCGGGCTTGCCGGCGGACGCCGCGTGGTGCGATGCGGCATGGGCGGGCTGGCCCAGCAGCGCGCCGGCGGCGATGAAAGACAACGCGAGTTTGGTGAGTTTCGGCATGGCCTGTCCTGAGTGGATGGGTGACAGGTCCATCGTAGAAGCGCGGGCGGCGCGGCGGTAGGTCCGCACAAGGGATCACCATGTTGCCCCTCATGCACCAACGCCGGCGCGGGCGGCCTCAGCGTTGCGCCAGCGCGGCCGCGATGCGGGCCAGCTTGTCCGGATTGCGCTGCACCAGAATCCGGGTCAGGCGCTTGCCGTCCGTCTCGTAGGACTGCACGGATTCAAGCTCGCCATCGATAAAGCGCAGCAGCGTCCATTGTCCGTTCACCTGGACCACTTCGGTGCGCAGCGCCTCGCGGTAGCGGCGCTTGCCGGCGTAGAACAGCTGCGCCAGCCGCTTGCCGCCCACCAGGCTGGCAAAGGCGGTGGCCTTGCCGCCGCCGTCGCCGATGAGTTCGGCGTCGTCGCTCAGCAGCGCATGCAGGCCGTGGAAGTCGCTGCGGTCCATCGCGTCGGCAAAGGTCAGTAGCAGCCGATGCAGCGTCGCGCGCGGCACGGCCTCGCGCGGGGTGCCTTGGCGCAATTGCTGCTTGGCGCGCCGCACCAGCTGGCGGACCGCGGCCTGGGTCTTGTCCAGGGTCTGCGCGATGTCCTCGTAGTCGGCGTCGAACACCTCGCGCATCAGGAAGGCCGCGCGGGCGTCCGGCGACAGGCGCTCCAGCATGAACAGAAATGCCACTGACACATCGTCGGCGAGTTCATGGATCTGTTCGGGCGTGGAGGGCGCGGCCATCAGCATCGGTTCCGGTAGCCAGACGCCCACATAGTTTTCCCGTTCGGCACGGGCGGCGCGCAGGCGGTCGATCGCCAGACGGGTGGTGACGGTGACGAGCCAGGCTTCGGGGTTCTCCAGCGTGGCGCGGTCGGCGCCATGCCAGCGCAGCCAGGCGTCCTGCACCACGTCTTCCGCCTCGGCCACCGAACCCAGCATGCGATAGGCGATCGCGTGGAGGCGCGGGCGATGGCGGTCGAACAAGGTCACGGAGCCGGTCATGGAGTGGGCCAACGCTTGGAGGGAAGGACGGGAGGCAGGGCATTTTGCCGTAGCGGCGTGGGCAGAACAAGAGTAGGGAACCGCCGCGAATTGGTGCGGATCGCACAACAGCATGCTTCCCCGCACACGCCTACCGCGCCTGAAGAGCCAGACCTACGATCCTCCCAACTTCGCCACGCGCAGAAGCCTCCGCGCCGCCACCTTGGTGGCGCACCTTCCTGGAGATACCGCCATGTTTGCCATTGAAAACACCGAATCCATCGACCTGGTGCCGTCGCGCTACGCGCTGCAGATCGGCGACATCGACGCGCTGGTCGTCAGCGACGGCGTGCTGCCGCTGCCGACCTCGACGATGGCCACCAATGCCGATCCCGCCGATCTCGCGGCCTGGCTGGAACACATGTTCATGCCGCCCGACGCGTTCGACTGGCCGTTGAACGTGATGGTGGCGCGCAGCGGCGATCAGACCATACTCATCGATGCGGGACTGGGCGGGCAGTTCGCGGGCTTTCCGCGCGCCGGGCTGTTTCCCCAGCGGCTCGAGTCCGCCGGCATCGCGCTGGAATCCGTGACCGACGTGATCATCACGCACATGCACATGGACCACGTGGGTGGGCTGCTCGTGCCCGGCGTCAAGGAACGCTTGCGTGCGGATGTGCGCATCCACGTGTCCGCGACCGAGGTGGCGTTCTGGACTTCGCCGGATTTCTCGCACACCGTCATGCCCAAGCCGGTGCCTGCGGTGCTGAAGTCGACCGCCACCAGCTTCTACAACGAATACCGCGACCGTCTGCGGCTCTTCGAAGACCGGCATGAGGTGGCGCCGGGCGTCATCGTGCGCATGACAGGCGGCCATACGCCCGGACACAGCGTGGTCGATCTGGTCTCGGGCGGCGAACGGCTGACCTTCGCTGGCGACGCCATGTTCCCGGTGGCATTCGACCATCCCGAATGGCACAACGGCTTCGAGCACGACCCCGAGGAATCGGCCCGCGTCCGCCTCGGTCTGTTCCAGGAGTTGGCGCAGAACCGTGGGTTGCTGGTCGCCGCCCACTTGCCGTTTCCGTCCCTCGGGCGGGTCGCGGTTGACGGCGACGCGTTCCGCTGGGTGCCGGTCATCTGGGATTTTTGAGTGCGCTGAGACGCCCATTCTGCAAAGGCTGGGCGTCGGCGACGCGCATTGGCCCGCGGCCGGTCAACGGCCGGGGCCGGTTTGGATACGTTTGATTAACTCTGCGCGTGACGAATTTCGAATTCAGGCAATGATTGTTTATTGCTGATTATTGGAAATTTGGACAGCGACTTCTGTGTTGATTTGTCCGGACGAGGTGTCTGCATGAATCCATAAATGCTTGATAAAGCGAGACATGAATCCGGCGTCAGGATGCCGATGATGGCGAAATTTGTTGCAGTGAAACATGCGGAATGCTGCAGCCGTCGAGTTTCATGGTTGCATGCCGATTGACGCAGTCTCACAAGGGCGGGATACGAGAAAAAACACGAAGTTTTGATAGGGGTATTTCGTGTTTAAAGTCCGGAAATTTAGTTAAAATCAATCGCTTGGGATTATGAGCGGGAGCATCGTCTCCCGCTTTGCATTTAGGCCCGTCGGCGTATACCAACGTCTGCGGGCCATGAGAAAAACGGGTTAACGGTCCTTGTTTTTCTTCCAAAGTCGGCCGTCGTTCGCCAATCCGGCGAGTGTATTGGTGCGTCGCAGCAGGGGAGCCCAGCCCCTTCGGATTCTGATAACCCATCCCGATACTGACCGGGACTGTTCCGCCGCTGGCCGGTGGGACAGGGGTGTATCTCAGGCTTAGGATATCCACGCATGAATCTCCGGTTTCTGGAAACGTTTGTCCGAGCCGCCAGGCTCAAGAAAATGACTTTGGCCGCGGAAGAACTCCACGCGTCCCAGGCGGCCATTTCCGCCCGCATTGCGGCCTTCGAGGAAGAACTGGGCGTAAGGGTCTTTGTGCGGGAGAAGGGCAAGCAGCTGAGC
Organism: Achromobacter xylosoxidans; assembly: GCF_014490035.1. Lineage (NCBI taxonomy): Bacteria > Pseudomonadati > Pseudomonadota > Betaproteobacteria > Burkholderiales > Alcaligenaceae > Achromobacter > Achromobacter xylosoxidans. The sequence goes on from NZ_CP061008.1 coordinate 467,843, forward strand.
TTGACGCCGATAGGCGCAGAAATGCTTGGCCCTGCGGAAGAACTGCTGGCACATGCGAGAGCCTTCACCAGCCGGTTCGCGACCACGGACGTAAGGCTTACCCAGATCAGCATCGGCATGAGCGGGACCGTTGCGGAAGCGATACTCGAGCCCATGGCCGCCGCCCTCTGCAGACAATGGCCGAACGTCACCGTGCATCTGCAGTCTTTGACCAGCACGGACATACGGCAGCAATTGCGTGAGGGCACGCTCGACATCGGGCTGTTGCTGGGCAGCATCGAAGAGCCGATGGTGGTAAACCGGCAGTTGCTCGAGCTGGACTACGTCTGGGTCTGCAGCCCAAGCCTGATGCGCGGCGATGTCGAGCCGTCGGTGAACCACTTGAAGCGGCTGCCTCTGTTGTCCTATCCGGTGGATTCGCTGTTGTACTCTGCCATCGCCAGCTATTTTTCGTCTCCTCAGATGCAAGGCTTCAAGCTGATCGTGTTGAGATCGCTGTCGGTCATGCTGCGGTTGGCCGTTGCGGGCGCGGGATACGCGGTCTTGCCGATCGAGCTCATCCGCGGGGAGCTCGATTCGGGCAAGCTTGTGCGGCTGCCATTTTCCATGCCATTTCCTAAGCAGACCTACTTTGCCGCTTATGTCGACCAGCCCTCGATTCCGCTGCGCGCAGCCATGGTCGATTGCATTTGCGAGGTCGCCAGGCTGGTCTCGGATGGCATGGCGAACGGGCCGACGCTAGCCGCCTGAGCGCAGCCGGGCTTCGGCGTGTGCTGCCTGTGCCTCAATCCTGGCCCGCTTGAGACGCCGCGATGATCTGCCGCCACGCCACGGTATCGCGCTGTATCTTCTGCGCAAACGCGTCGGGGCCGTTACCTACCGGTTTCGCAATCTGCCTCGCAAACGTTTCCCGCAACGAGGGCTGGGCCAATGCTTGCTGCACGCTGCGAGCGACCTTGGCGGTGATCTCATGCGGCGTGTCGCGCGGCGCGCAAATACCTACCCAGCCCACAAAGCCCAAGTCGTCCAGGCCCTGTTCAGCCAAGGTCGGTACGGACGGCATCTGCGGCAGGCGTTGATCGGCGCTGACGCCCAGTCCCTTGACCCGGCCAGACTCGATGAAGGGCAGCGCTGAAATAATGCTGTCCATCATCAGGTTCACACGTCCCGTGGCGAGATCCGCATAGGCGGGCGTGGATCCGCGGTACGGCACGTGCAGCATGTTCAGGCCATTGCGCGCGCTGATCGTCCGGCCTGCAAGATGAGGCATGGTGTTCGTGCCGCCCGAGGCGTAGCCGTATTTGCCGGGCGCCTGTTTGGCGGCCGCGATGAATTCCTGGAGATTGGTAGCGGATACGCCCGGATCGGCCACCCAGACCGTCGGCGTATCGGCAATATGGACGACCGGAGCCAGATCCTCGACGCGGTACGGCAAGCTGGGATAGAGCGCTGTTGCCACGACCAGACTGCTGGTCGAGCAGAGCAGCAGCGTGTAGCCATCGGGGTGTGCCCGGGCGACGGTCGCAGAGCCTATGGTGCCGCCCGCGCCCGGCCGGTTTTCGACGACCAGAAGCTGGCCCAGCGCCTGGCCTGCGGGGCCTGCGATCTGGCGCGCTACTGCGTCATTGCCTCCACCTGGGGGAAAAGGCACGACCAGCGTCACGGGTCTGCTCGGCCAGTCGGAGGACTCCGGCGAATGCGCCGCATGCGTCAGGGCGCAAGCCAGGGACAGGAGTCCGGCCGTGGTGGCGCGGAGCAAGGGGAGTTGGCGGATCATGCGGCTTCTTGGTGGCAAGGTGGGTAGGCGATTTGCACGTAACCCCGCATCCTGTCGGACATCCTTGCCCTAGTGAAGCTAGAAAATATTCATTCCAATCAAAGAAAATTCATGACACGGCCCAGCGGCGATCAGTCGTTGCCGCCGGGCCGGGGTCGACGCCGCACGGCGGCCTCGCATTCAATCGTCCAGTGCCGGTACGGTCCCGATCTGGGCGAGGATGCGCGGCGATTCCATGTCGCCGGTTTCCTTGTCCACCAGTACTTCGTAGGCGGCGACGCCGGCGAACTTGGAGGCCATGGAGTTGGCGATGCGTATGGCGCCGAACTCGCTGCTGGCGGCGCGGATTTCACCGGGCGCGACGCCATCGGCGGCGGCGCGGTAGGGAACGACGATGTACTGGACGAGATGGGCAGCTTCTGACACAGGGTTCTCCTGGACGACAGTTTTTTGGGCGAGCGAAATGTATCACGTTGTACTGTGTTTTTGTACAGTATTGTTTGACCGCGCGCCAACAATTTTCAGGCGGCCTGGGAAAACCCCTAGCGCGCACTCGTTGCCCGATTTTCAGCTGGCCTCTATTATTTTCGAAAATATTCGAACTTTTATAAAAAGAGGCAAGGGATGGAAGCGAACCGCTATGACGCGTACCGCGAGGACACCATAGGCCGCGCCAATGTGGCCGACTCGCCCGAGCTGATCGCCTATTACCAGGAGCTGGCCCGCCTGGAGACGGGCGCCCTGTGGACGGTGGCGAACAAGATCGAACCGTGGGCGCCGCGGTCTGCCTCGGTGCCGGTGGTGTGGCGCTACCAGGACCTGCGCGGCCACGTGCTGCGTTCGTCCGAGCTGGTTTCGCCCGAAGAGGCGGGCCGGCGCGTGATCTACCTGAACAACCCGGGCCGGCGCGACGTGGCCGCCGCCGTGGGCTGGCTGTATTCGGGCCTGCAGGTCATGAAGCCGGGCGAACTGGCTTCCGCCCACAAGCATTCGCATTCGGCGCTGCGCTTCATCATGGAAGGGCGGGGCGCCTTCACGGTGGTCGACGGCCACAAGATGACACTGGGCGCGAACGATTTCGTGCTGACGCCCAACGGCACCTGGCACGAGCATGGCGTGGCCGAAGACGGCACCACCTGCATCTGGCAGGACGGCCTGGACATCCCGCTGGTCAACGCCATGGAAGCCGGCTTCTATGCCGTGCATCCCGACTTGAACCAGACCGTGACCTATCCGGTCGACGACACCAGCGCCGCCTGGGCCAATCCGGCGCTACGGCCCCAGGTGTCCGGTTGGACCAAGCCCTATTCGCCGCTCTTCAAGTACGAATGGGAGCCCACCTACGAGGCGCTGCGCCGCTATGCGCGCACCACTGCGGGCAGCCCCTACGACGGCATCCTGCTCGAATACGTCAACCCGGCCACGGGCGGCCCGGTCATGCCCACCATCGGCGCCAGCATGCAGCTGCTGCGGCCCGGCGAGCACACCAAGGCCCACCGCCATACCGGCAGCTTCATCTACCAGGTGGCCAAGGGCAGCGGCTATTCCATCATCGACGGCAAGCGCTATGACTGGACCGAGCGCGACATCTTCTGCGTGCCCTCGTGGGCCATCCATGAACACGTCAATCTTTCATCGAACGACGACGCCTGCCTGTTCAGCTTCAACGACCTGCCCGTGATGCGCGCGCTGGCGCTTTACCGCGAAGAAGCGGTCAAGGAAAACGACGGCCATCAAGTGCTGATCTAGCGCCGCCCGTTCCCTCCCGAATTTTCATCCGCCGCGCGGGCTTGGCCCGCGCGCTTGACTCAACTCGTCCTGAATCAATGGAGTTCTTATGCGCTTGGTAACTTTTCGCGCTCACCCCACCGCCGCTGCCCGCCTGGGCGCGCTGGCCGAAGGCTATGTGATCGACCTGGCCCTGCTGGGGCGCGCCGGCGGCGTGGACCTGCCTGACGACATGCTGGCTTTCATCGACCTCGGTCCCGTGGCGGTGGCGCAGGCCAGCAAGCTGATGGAGGCCTATCGCGGCAACTGGCCCGTGGGCAGCGCGCTGCCGCAGGAGAACGTCAAGCTGCTGGCGCCGATTCCGCGTCCGCGCAAGAACATCTTCGGCATCGGCCTGAACTACGTGGAGCACGTGAAGGAATCCAGCCGCACGCTGGATACCTCGGCCGACCTGCCCAAGCAGCCGGTGATCTTCTCCAAGCCGCCCACCACGGTCATCGGCCCGGGCGACGCCATCGAGCACAACGCCAAGATCACGCAGCAGCTGGATTGGGAAGTGGAGCTGGCCGTGATCATGGGCCGCCGCGCTTCGCGCGTGGCCGAGGCCGATGCGCTGTCGTACGTGTTCGGCTACAGCGTGATGCTGGACATGAGCGCGCGCGATTGCCGCCGCGCCGGCCAGTGGATCTATTCCAAGGGCATGGACACCTACGCGCCCTTCGGCCCGTGCATCGTGACCGCCGATGAGATCCCGGATCCGCAGGTGCTGGACCTGTGGCTCACGGTCAACGGCGAAAAGAAGCAGGGCTCCAACACGCGGCACATGCTGTTCAAGGTGCCGTTCCTGATCTCGGACATCAGTGCGGGCATCACGCTGGAACCGGGCGACATCATCGCCACCGGTACGCCGGAAGGCGTGGGCGCGGGACGCAAGCCCCAGGAATGGTTGTGGCCGGGCGACGTGGTGGTGGCCTGCGTGGAAGGCATCGGCACGCTGCGCCATCCGGTGGTGGCGGTCTAAAACGCCCGGCCGCCGACGCGGGCGGCGGGCAACGCAGTCTCCAAGGGGAAAAACATGATCAAGAAACAGATACTGGGCGGCGCGTTGTCCGTCGCGCTGGGCGCAGCGGCGTCCATGGGAGCGGCCCATGCCGCGGAACCGGTCAAGATCGGCTTCATCGCCACCTTGTCCACGCCGGCGGGCTACATCGGCGAAGACGAGCGCGATGCGTTCAACCTGGCCATCAAGCAGGGCGGCGGCAAGCTGGGCGGCGTGCCCGTGCAACTGGTGATCGAGGACGACGGCCTGAAGCCCGCCAACGCCAAGCAGGCGGCCGACCGCCTGCTGCAATCGGGCGTCAAGCTCTATACCGGCGTGAACTTCTCCAACGTGCTGGCGGCGGTCGTGCCCAGCGTGGTGAAGTCGGGCGCGTTCTACGTCAGCCTGAATCCCGGCCCGTCGAACTTCGCGGGCGAAAAGTGTGATCCCAATTACTTCGTGACGTCCTACCAGAACGACGCCTTCCACACGGCCGGCGGCGTGGCGGCCAACGAACTGGGCTACAAGAAGGTCGTCCTGCTGGCGCCCAACTACCAGGCGGGCCGCGACGCCATCGAAGGCTTCAAGCGCACCTACAAGGGCGAGGTGGTCGCCGAGATCTACACCAAGCTCGACCAGTCGGACTTCTCGGTGGAGCTGGCGCGCCTGCGTTCGCTGGCGCCCGACGCCATCTATCAGTTCCATCCTGGCGGCACGGGCATCAACTTCGTCAAGCAGTACGCGGCGGCCGGGCTGAACAAGAGCATCCCGATGCTGATGCCCAGCTTCTCGATGGATGCGCGCATGATCCAGGCCACGGGCGACGCCTCGGCCGGCGCTTACATCACCGGCATCTGGTCGCAGGACTTCGACAACGCGCAATCCAAGGCCTTCGTGCAGGCGTTCAAGGACGCCTACGGCCGCGTGCCGACGGACTACGCCATGCAGGCCTACGACACCGCGCAGCTGATCGGCGCGGGCCTGAAGGCCACCGGCGGCGACCTGTCCAAGGCCGCGGACTTCCGCGCCGCGCTGCGCAAGCCTGAGTTCACGTCGCTGCGCGGCAAGTTCAGCATGAACACCAACCAGCATCCGATCCAGGATCTGTACCTGATGCGCATCGAGAAGGATAGCGACGGCAGCCTGTCGCCGAAGCTGGTCCGCAAGCTGGTGTCCGATGACAAGGACGCCTACGCGCAACTCTGCAAGATGCCGTCATGACGCTTCTGTTTGAACAGCTGCTCAACGGGCTGCAGTTCGGCGCCATGCTGTTCATGCTGGCGGCCGGACTGACGCTGATCTTCGGCATCATGGGCGTGGTCAACCTGACGCACGGGTCGTTCTACATGGTGGGGGCGTATTGCGCGGCCTACGCCATCGGCACCACCGGCTCGTTCCTGGCGGGCGTGCTGGCGGCGTTGCTGGGGGCGGGCCTGTATGGCATTTCCGTCGAAGTGGTGGTGATACGCAAGCTGTACAAGCGGGATCACCTCTACCAGGTGCTGGCCACCTTCGGCCTGCTGCTGTTCTCCAACGAAGCGGTCAGCCTGATCTTCGGCCGGCGTCCGCCGCTGGTGGGCATCCCAAGCTTCCTGGAAGGCGCGGTGACGCTGGCGCCGGGGTTCCAGTATCCGCTGATCCGCCTGTCGTTCATCGCCATAGGCGCGCTGGTGGCCGTGGGCCTGTGGTGGCTGGTCAACCGCACGCGCATCGGCATGCTGATCCGCGCGGGCGCCGACGACCGCGAGATGGTCGACGCGTTAGGCATAGACATCCGCAAGCTCTACACGCTGGTGTTTGGCTTGGGCGCCTTGCTTTGCGGCCTGGCCGGCGTGATGGCCGCGCCGCTGCTGGCGGTCGAAATCGGCATGGGCGAGCGCATCCTGATCACCACCTTCGTGGTCATCGTGATCGGCGGCGTGGGATCGGTGCGTGGCGCGTTGGCCGGCGCGCTGTTGGTGGGCATGGTGGACAGCCTGGGGCGTGCCTTCCTGCCCCAGCTGCTGTCGACGATGTTCTCGCCCGCCACCGCGGACCCGCTGGCGGCAGGCATGGCTTCCGCCAGCATCTATGTATTGATGGCGATCGTGCTGATTGCCAAGCCGGGTGGACTGTTCCCGGCGCGAGGATGAAGATGGCATACACACTTACGAACCGCGCCCGCTGGGGCCTGGCGGGTCTGGCGGTGCTGATCCTGCTGCCGGCCGCGGCGCTGGCCTCGGGCTCGCCGTTCCTGATCGGCGTGGTGACGCGCTTTCTGATCTACGGCCTGGCGGCGGTCAGCCTGGACCTGGTGATCGGCTATGGCGCCATGGTCAGTTTCGGCCATGCCATGTTCTTCGGGCTGGGCGGTTATGCGGTCGGCATCATTGCCTTCCATACTTCGGAAGCCGGTCCGATCTTCGGCTGGGCCGGCAGCAACGCCGCGCTGGTGGTGTGGCCGATAGCGCTCATCGTGTGCGCGCTGGCCGGCTGGCTGTTCGGCTATCTGGCGCTGCGCACGCGCGGCGTGCAGTTCATCATGATCACGTTGGCGTTCGGTCAGATGGTGTACTTCGTGCTGGTGTCGTTGCAGTTCTACGGCGGCGACGACGGCCTGATGATTCCGCAGCGCAATGAGCTGCCGGGCATCAATCTGGAAAGCCCCATGGTTTTCTACTACGTGTGCCTGGCGTTGCTGACCTTGTGGACGCTGCTGTGCATCCGCGTCACCAACTCGCGCTTCGGCATGGTGTTGCAGGCACTGCGCCAGAGCGAGCGGCGCGCCATCAACCTGGGCGTGGCGCCCACGCCGTACCGGCTCAGCGCCTTCGTGCTGTCGGCGGTGGGCACGGGTCTGGCCGGCGTGCTGTGGGCCAACTATGCCGGGCTGGTGACGCCCGACATGGCGGCCTGGACCAAGTCCGGGGAACTGATGGCCATCGTCATCCTGGGCGGCGTGGGCACCTTGCTCGGGCCGATCGCGGGTGCGGCGGTGTTCCTGGGGCTGGAGCAGATGCTGTCGTCGCTGACCGAGCACTGGCTGCTGTACATGGGACCGATCCTGGTGCTGGTGGTGTTGTGGGGCCAGAAGGGTCTGTTCGGAAAGCTGCTGGAGACGCGCCATGCCGACTGATGCAAGCGCGAGCCTGTTGCGCCTGACGCAGCTGCGCAAGGCCTTCGATGCGGTGGTGGCAACCAACGGCGTGGACCTCGATGTGCGCGCTGGCGAGATCCACGCCATCATCGGCCCGAACGGCGCGGGCAAGTCGACCCTGATCGCGCAGATCTGCGGCGAGATCCGGCCGGATTCCGGCACCATCCATCTGGACGGACAGGACGTGACCGGGCTGCGCGCCTTCGAGCGTGCGCGCCTGGGGCTGGGACGCTCGTTCCAGATCACCGAGCTGTGCCAGGAATACACCGCGCTGGAGAACGTGATCCTGTCGCGCATGCTCAAGGGCGGCCGCGCCTTCCAGGCCTGGTCCAACCCGCGCCATGATGCGGCGTTGAAGACCGAGGCCATGCAGTGGCTGAAGCATGTGGGGCTGGAGGACCGGCGCCACGTGCGTTCGGCGGACCTGGCGCACGGCGAGAAGCGGCAGCTGGAGCTGGCGGTTGCGCTGGCGCGTTCGCCGCGGTTGCTGCTGCTGGACGAGCCCATGGCCGGCATGGGGCCCGAGGAATCGGCGCGCATGACGCGGCTCTTGCAAGGCATGAAGGGCGACTACGGCATCCTGCTGGTGGAACACGACATGGACGCGGTCTTCGCGCTGGCCGACCGCATCAGCGTGCTGGTCTATGGCCGCGTGGTGTTCAGCGGTTCGCCCGAGGAGGTGCGCCGCCATCCGGAGGTGCGCGCGGCGTATCTGGGAGAAGAACATGTTGAAGGTTGAAGGGCTGACTGGCGGCTACGGTTCCAGCAAGGTCCTGTTCGGCATGTCGTTCGAGGCCAGCGAAGGCGAGGTGATCTCGCTGATCGGGCGCAACGGCATGGGCAAGACCACCACGATCAAGACCCTGATGGGCATGCTGCCCGCCACCGGCGGCGCGGTGCAGTTCCGCGGCCAGACGCTGGGCCGTTCCGCGCCCAGCAGCGTGGCGCGCCTGGGGGTGGGGCTGGTGCCGGAGGGCCGGCGCGTGTTCGGTTCACTGACGGTGCAGGAAAATCTGGTGGCGACCTCGCGCGCCGCGCCGGGCGGATGGGACCTGGAACGCGTCTACACGCTGTTCCCGCGCTTGAAAGAGCGCCGCGGGCAGTCATCGCGCACGCTATCAGGCGGTGAACAGCAGATGCTGGTGGTGGGGCGCGCGCTCATGACCAACCCCAAGCTCCTGATCCTGGACGAAGCCACCGAGGGGCTGGCGCCGCTGATCCGCCAGGAGATCTGGCGCTGCCTGCGGGCGCTGAAGGCCGAAGGCCAGACCATCCTGGTGATCGACAAAAACCTGCCCGAGATGGCGACGCTGGTCGACCGCCATTACATCGTGGACAAGGGCCGGGTAGCCTGGTCGGGGCGGCCCGCCGAGCTGTCCGCCCAGCCCGAGCTGGCGCAGCGTTACCTGGGTATTTGAGCAGGCCGCGCGGCCCTGGGGCGCGGGTAGAATGGGCCGCGCGCGGATACGCGCCCCGGCTGCAGACATCTGGAGACCATCTTGAAGCCTAGAATCAAAGCTTCCCGCCAGGACGATCCCGGATCGGACGGGAGCGCCGGCGTGGAGGAAATCACGCTGTCCGAGCAGGTCTACCGCCTGCTGCGGCGCGACATCATGCGCGGCGCCTTCGCGCCGGGCCAGTCCTTGCGGCTGGAACTGCTGAAGCAGCGCTACGGCAGCAGCTTCTCTCCCATCCGCGAAGCCCTCAACCGCCTGCGCAGCGAGCGCATGGTCATCAGCACCACATCGCGCGGTTTCAGCATCGCGCCCTTGTCGGTCGAGGAAATGTGGGACGCCTGTGAAACCCGCATACTGATCGATTGCGACGCGCTGCGCCGCTCGCTGGCCAATGCCGACGACGCCTGGGAAACGCGCCTGGTCGGCGCGTACCATGCGCTGACGCTGGCCGCGCAGCGGGCCGAGGCCGCCGCCGAACCTTCGGAAGAACTGGACGAACTGCTGGAGGCGCGCCACCTGGAATTCCACCACGCGCTGATCGGCGCCTGCCGCTCCCATTGGCTGCTGGACCTGTCCACCCAACTCTACGCGCAGACTGAGCGCTACCGCCGCCCGGCGCGCGCCGGTGCGACCGCCTACGGACCGGAGCGCAACGTCGACGACGAACATCGCCAGCTGCTGGACGCCGCCGTTGCGCGTGACGTGGAAGGTTCGGTCGCCATGCTGGCCGCGCACTACCGCAAGACCGCGCAGTTCATCGAACGCATCATTTCCCAGCCCCAATCGCAGCCCACATCGCAGGCCAGGCATGCATAACACCGACATCGATCTCTTCTTTCCCACCATCGCCGAGCGCGAGGTGCAATACAACGCGCGCGAATCGGTGCCGGATTTCGACGCCTGCGTGCGCCGGTATGCCGAGTCCTCGGCGCGGGTGCGCACGCGCCGCCCCGGCGTGCTGGACCTGCGCTACGGCATGGGCCAGGACGAGCGGCTGGACCTGTTCCTGCCCGCCGCCTCGCAGGCGCCGGCGCCGCTGTTCGTGTTCATCCATGGCGGCTATTGGCGCGCGCAGCGCAAGGAAGACGCTCCGGTAATGGCCGAGGCCTTCAACGCCGCGGGCGCCGCGGTGGCTACCCTGGAATACACGTTGGTGCCCGAGGCCACCTTGGGCGAAGTGGTGCGCGAGGTGCGTTCCGCCGTGGCCTGGCTGTATCGCAACGTGGCGGCCTATGGCGTGGATCCCGAGAGGATCTACGTCAGCGGCAGCTCGGCGGGCGGCCATCTGGCCGGCATGCTGGTCGCGCCGGCGTGGCAGGCGCGCTACGGCGTGCCGGACGACGTGATCAAGGGCACGCTGGCGTTGAGCGGGCTGTTCGACCTGCGTCCGCTGTGCGACGTCCTGCCCAACACCTGGCTGCAGCTCACGCCCGAGCAAGCCGCGCATCAAAGCCCGATCTTCCATCTGCCGGAACGCGCAGGCCCGATGCTGCTGGCCGTGGGCGGGTTGGAGACCCAGGGCTTCAAGAACCAGACGGCGGCATACGAAGCAGCCTGGAATGCCGCAGGGCTGGCTTCCACCCGCATCCCGACGCCGCACTGCAACCATTTCGACCTGGTCAATGAGCTGGAAGATCTGGACAGCGATCTGACCCGCGCCACCCTGGCAATGATGGGGCTGGGCGCCAAGTGAAGGGCCGGCCGATGGCGTAAGCTTGACGCCCATGGCCGACCTGAAACTCCTTGAAGATCTGATTGCCCTGGCGCAGACCGGCAGCTTCGTGCGTGCGGCCGAGCTGCGCCACGTCACCCATCCTGCGTTCGGCCGGCGCATCCGCGCGCTGGAGGCCTGGGCCGGCGCGCCATTGATCGAACGTCAGCGCCTGCCCGTGGTCCTGACCGCCGAAGGCGAGGCCTTGCTCAAGACTGCGACGCAGGTGGTGGAGCAGATGGCGCAGGTGCGTCATCGCATCCGCAGTTTCGGCGCAGGCGGCGAGGCGGTGCTGCGCATCGCCACCGGCCGCAGCCTGGCCCGGACGCTGGTGGCCGACTGGATTGCGCGCCTGCGCCACCGCACGCCCAAGGTGTTGACCGAGGGCACGCAGGTCGAGCTGTCCACCGGCATGATGCAGGACATGGCGGCCCGGCTGGAGCAAGGCCGGGTGGACCTGTTGTGCTGCTATGAGCATCCGGCTCTGTCCGTGCAGCTGAGCCCAGGACGCTACCGCTACATGACCTTGGGCACCGACAAGCTCGTGCCCGTCAGTCAGGCGGATTCACGCGGCCGGCCCCGTTACGTGCTGCAGGAAGGCGGTCCGTCCGTGCCCTTGATCACCTATGCGGGCGGCCTGGCCATGGAGCGCATCGTGGGAGACCGCCTGGAGGCCACGCCCTACGCCCTGGCGCCATTTCTGCGCAGCGATTCGCTGGACGCGGCGCATGGCGCGGTCGCCAAGGGCCTGGGCGTGGCCTGGCTGCCCTGGTCCATGGTGGCGGCGGATTGCCGCCGCGGCGCGCTGGCCGCCCTGGGCGGCCGCAGCGAGGAAATCTCGTTCGAGGTGCGGCTGTACCGGTCGCGGGCGCGCCTGGCTGACCTGGCCGAAGCGGCCTGGGAAGCCACGGCCAGCCGCAAGGCCTGAAATCCGCTGGTCGCGCGCCAGGCGTGTGCCGAATCCGCACGGCAATGTGTCGATTCGGCACGAAATATCCCTGGTGTACGCCCGAGAATAGCTCCCGAAACATCAAATGAGACGGCGCCGCCGTCCGCCTCAGCACCCCAGGGAGAAAACATGAAATCCGTCCTGCATCCGTTGCGCGGCGCGCTAGCCGCTATCTGTGCCGTCTCTGCGCTGGCCGCGGCGTCTTCCGCCCACGCCGAGTATCCCGAACGCGCCATCTCGCTGGTGGTCGGCTACCCGGCGGGCGGCAGCGTGGACCTGACCGCGCGCCTGTTCGGCGAAGAGCTGGCCAAGCGCCTGGGCCAGAGCGTGGTGGTCGAGAACGTGGGCGGCGCCGGCGGCACCATCGGCGCGCAGCGCGTGGCGCGCGCCGCGCCCGACGGCTACACGCTGCTGCTGGGCTCCACCAATGAAATGGTCATCGCCAGCATGATCAACAATGCGGTCAAGTACGACAGCGTGAAGGACTTTTCGCCGTTGGGCGTGATTGCCTCGCAGCCCATGCTGCTGGCCGCCAGCAAGAATTCGGGCGTGAAGACCGCCGCCGAGTATCTGCAGAAGCTGCGCGCCGCCGCGCCCGGCAGCTTCAACTACGGTTCTTCCGGCGTGGGCACGACCCTGCACCTGGCCGGCGAGATGATCAACCAGTCGACCGGCACGCGCGCCGAGCACGTGCCGTATCGCGGCGTGGCGCCGCTGGTGACGGACCTGATGAGCGGCCAGCTGGACTACGGCATGCTGGTGCTGTCCTCGGGCCTGCCGCAAGTGCGCGCCGACAAGATCGTGGCGCTGGGCGTGACCGAGAAGAAGCGTTCGCCAGTGGCGCCGGACCTGCCTGCCTTGGCTGAAACCCCGGGGTTCGAATCCGTGGACATCAGCGTCTGGTTCGCGCTCTATGGCCCGGCCGGCCTGCCGGAGCCGGTGGCGGCCAAGCTGCGCAGCGCGCTGGCCGAGACGCTGAAGTCGGAGCAGTTCCGCGCCAAGATGCAGGAAGCCGGCGGGGTGCTGTCGCAACCGGGCCTGGACCCGGCGGCCTATCAGGCCGAGGAAACCAGGAAGTACGGCGCGCTGGTCAAGGCCGCCAAGATCGAAGCCCAGTGATTCGAAACCGGATCATCGCAACACCCTAGCACCGCAGCGGACGACATCCATGGAATTCAAGCTTCCCGTACCCGACCTGAGCGCCGAGCGCGCCGGCAATACCGGCACCCCTGGCGTGTGGCATTTCGATTCAGGCCTGCCGGGGCGCGCGTTGATGCTGTCCGCGCTGGTGCACGGCAACGAGCTGTGCGGCGCCTGGGCCTTGAAGGACCTGCTGACGGTGGGCCTGCGGCCGCGCCGCGGCAGCCTGACGCTGGCGTTCTGCAATCTCGATGCGTTCGACCGTTTCGACCATGCCAACCACGATGCGTCGCGCTTCGTCGCCGAGGACATGAACCGCGTCTGGAGCGCCGAGCGCCTGGATAACCCCACGACGCCGGACCGCCGGCGCGGCGCCGAACTGCGTCCCTGGGTGGAGCGCGCGGATTGGCTGCTGGACCTGCACTCCATGCATGAACCGGGCGCGCCTTTGCTGCTGACCGGCGTTCTGCCGCGCAACATCGCGCTGGCGCGCAGGCTGAAGGCGCCGCAGCACGTGATCGTGGACGCGGGCCACAAGGACGGCGTGCGCATGCGCGACTTCGGCCAGTTCGGCGATCCGGCCCGCGAAGACGCCTGCGCCTTGCTGATCGAATGCGGTTTCCATGGCGAGTTGGCTGCGCGCGACGTGGCGCGCGACATGGTGGCGCGCATGTTGCTGGAATCGGGCGTGGCGGATGCGGCGGACGTGCCGGCGGGCTGGCTGTTGCCGGATGCCGAAAACCAGCGCGTGCTGGAAGTGACGGACGCGGTGGTCGCGCCGTCCATGGACCTGCGCTTCTCGCAGCCCTGGACGGGCCTGGAGACGTTTGAGCGGGCCGGTTCGACGATAGGCTGGGCCGACGGCCAGCCCATCGTGACGCCGTACGATCAATGCACGCTGGTCATGCCGTCGTTGCGGCAGCTGAAGCCGGGCGTAACGGTGCTGCGGCTGGCACGCGATTACGCGGGATAGAGCGCCGCAGCGCGTCTTACTTCTGAGGCGTAAACCGCAGTTCGTCCAGTTGATAGCCCTGGGCCTTGGCCGCATCCAGGGCCTTGTCCAGTTCTTCCTTGGGCAGCTGCGGCGAGCGCGACAGGATCCACAGGTATTTCCGGTCCGGGGTCCCGACCACCGACCAGCGGTATTCGGGGTCCAGGCCGATGACCCAGTAATCGCCCTTGAACGGCTTGAAGAACGAGACTTCCAGCTTGGCGTTGTTGCTGCCTTCCACCACGTTGGCGGTGCCCGAGGCGGAATCGATGTCGCCATCCTTGGTGCGGCAGCGGTTGTTCACGCCGACCGTGCCGTCGGGATGCGCGGTGTATTCAGCGGTGGTGTCTCCCACGCAGTCGCGCTGGAAGAACATGGGGAAATTCGCGATCTCGTACCACATGCCTGCGTAACGCTTCAGGTCCACCGATTCCACGGTTTGCATGGGCGGCGGTGCGGCATGGACTACCCCCGCCACGCTGGTGGCCAAGGCCAACAGGAATGTTGCGGTGCGGCGCATGGGGAAAACCTCCTGATGTGACAGAGCGGTCCGCGCCGGCCGGCAGGCGGTCGGCGCGGATCAAAACCCTAACGATACGCCTTATTTGTGCGGGGCCTTCAGCGCGGCGTGGTAGCGGGCCACATAGGTATCGAAATCCTCGGTGTCCGATTGCTCCAGGCGCAGCTGTTCCGCCGTGGATTGCGCGGCGGCCTGTTCATAGGCTGCCGCCAGGTCGGCGGGCAAGGCCTGGGCGCGCAGCGCGTCGGCATGCTTGCGGCTGAGGTCCAGCGAATAGTCATGGAACGACAGGCCGCTGTCGGTCAGCGAAGCCAGCAGGCGCGCCGACGGCGTGGAGTCGGGCTGGTCGAGCTTGGCGCGCTGGGCCGCCAGGGCCTCGGCATAGGCGCTGCCGCCCAGGGCGGAGTCGAACAGCGCGGCGTATGGCGCAATCTGGTCCAGCAGTTCGTGGCCCCATTGCGCCAGGCCGATGGGCTGGCCTTCGCGGTCCAGCGTCAGGCCGGGCTTGCGGCCTTCCTTGACGACGGTCGAGAAGTTGTCGGCGCTGCGCTGACAGTAGCCGTTGGCGGGGAAGAAGGGGCTGTCGGACGCGGTGCAGAACAGCAGGAAGGCGTCGACGAAGCGGCTGGTGCTGGCGTCGATGCCGACCGGCGAGTTCGGGTCGATATCCAGGCAGCGTACTTCGACGTACTGCACGCCGCGTTCGGCCAGGGCCGTGATCGGGCGTTCGCAGCGGCCGGTGGCGCGCTTGGGGCGGATGCTCGAGTAGTACTCGTTTTCGATCTGCAGCACGTTGGTGTTGAGCTGGATCCATTCGCCGTCGCGGTGGGTGCCGATCTTCTGGTAGTCGGGCCAGGGCTGGGTAACGGCGTCGTACAAGCGGCCCAGGAACGTGTCCAGGTCGTTGTAGCAGAGCTTGAGCTGCGACTGCGCCTTGTTCTGGTAGCCCAGGTCGCTCATGCGCAGGCTGGTGGCATAGGGCAGGTACAGCGTGCTGTCATCCAGCTTTTTCAGCGGATGTTCGCGCCCGCGCAGGAAGTCGCTGGACAGGGCCGGGGCGGCGCCGAACAGGTACATCAGCAGCCAGGAATAGCGCGTGAAATTGCGGATCAGGCCGATGTAGCCGCGCGAACGCCGGTCCTGGACGCTACCGGGCTGCGTGTCCAGCACGGACCACAGGTCTTCGGCCAGCGAGAAGTTGTAGTGCACGCCGGCGATGCATTGCATGGTCTTGCCGTAGCGCACGGCCAGGCCGCGGCGGTACACGTGCTTGAGCATGCCGGTGTTGGACTTGCCGTACCAGGCGATGGGGATGTCCGCTTCGGGCGGCAGCGTGGCGGGCATGGACTGGTTCCAGATCAGTTCATGGTCCAGCACGCTGTAGACGTGGCGATGGGTGTTGGTCAGTTCGGCCAGCAGCGCGTCGACGTCCTTGTGCGTGCCCGTGATGAGTTCGAGCAGGGATTCGGAGTAGTCGGTGGTGACGTGTTCGTTGGTCAGCGCGGATCCCAGGCCGGCGGGGTGCGGCTTGCGGGACAGGACACCTTGTTCGTCCACGCGCAGGCCTTCCTTTTCGATGCCCCGCAGGGTCTGGGTCAGCAGCGATCGGTTGGCCTCCAGGCGGGAGAGGCGGTTGGCGGCAGTATCAGTCACGGGTTCTTCTCGTTTGGGTCTGTCGCCGGATTTTACGGGGTGCCGGCCTCCTGTGCCGAGGGAGTCAATACTGGGGACAGGGACAATGCCTGGGCGGTGCGCGCCAGCCACTCGTCCAGGTCGGCGTAGACCGGGTCGGCGATGGGGGCGGTTTCATTGAAAATCTCGTGCCAGGCGGTGTCGTACCAGCGCAGGGTCAGCAGTTCGGCGGGGGCGCGCTGGGCGAACTGTCTGCTGCCTTCGGCAGCGACGATGGAGTCGTCGCCCGCCACCATCAGCAGGGTGCGGCAGGCCAGCAGCGGGGCTTCTCGCAGGGACTCGCGGCCGCCTTCGTCCACGAAGCGCGCCAGGCGTCCCGTCATTTGGCGCCGCACCAGCGGGTCGCTACGGTAGGCCTTGACCACGGCCGGGTCGTGGGAAATGCGGGCGGGCGCCAGGCCATGGGGCACGCGCAGGTCGGGCGCATGCAGCGACATCCAGGTCAAGGTGCGCCGCACCCACGGCGGTACATGCACCACGAAGGGCGGGGAACTGAGCGCCAGGCCGTCGATCTCGGTCAGGCGGCGCAGGGCGATCCGCACCGCGACCAGGGCGCCCAGGCTGTGGCCCAGCAGGATGGGCGGGCGTCCGTGCGCCGCGGTCCAGGCCCGCAGGCGATCGACCGCATCGACGACCAGATCGTCTTCGCGGCTCAGGGTCGCGGGCCGGCCGCCGGAGCGGCCATGGCCGCGGTGGTCGTGGGCGCCCACCGTCCAGCCGCGCGCGGTCAACCAGCGCGCCAGGCGGTCATAGCGCCCGGCATGCTCGCTAAGTCCGTGCAGCAGGTAGATACTGGGGGTGCCCAGGCCGGCGATCGGCGGGGGTACATTGGGCGCGGCTGGCCACACATAGTTGGCCAGTGGCGTGCCGTCGGGCGCGGGGGTCATCGAAATCGGCGACAATTTCTGGCTTCCTCGAAATGAATAGACAGTCCAGGTCCTCGGGTAATGACGATTTCATCGCTGTTTCGTTTCATGTTCAAGAAAGCCGGCGCGATTGTCGCGCTGGCCTTGCTGATCACGGCCTGCTCGCCCAGTTACAACTGGCGCGAAGTCGACGTGGCCGACGGCCACGCGCGCGCCGCGTTTCCGGACCGGGTCACGACCGATACCCGCGACCTGAAGCTGGATACCCATACCCTGCGTTTTACCCTGACCAGCGCGACCGTGGGCGAGGCGGTCTTTGCGGTGGGGTCGGCGCCGCTGCCGCCCGACATCGCGAAGGATCCGGCCGCCAGGCAGGCGCTGGGCATGGCGCTGATGCATTCGCTCTACGCCAACATGCAGTCGCCGCCGCCCAACGAATGGCCTGCCTATGGGCAGGACATCGAAGTCCAGGGCAAGGCCATGGGCAAGCCGGGCTGGCTGCGCGCCAGGGTCTGGGTGACCGACACCATGTTGATCGAGGCCGTGGCAGCCGGCACCGTGGAAAGCCTGCCGGCCGAGCGGGCGCATGAATTCCTGCGTTCCGTCGTCATCAAGCCGTGACGGGCGCGATCAGGCCCAGTCTCAATGCCGCGACCACCGCGGCGCGCCGGCCGCGCACGCCGAGCTTTTCGCAGGCGTTGCACAGATGGAAATTCACGGTGCTTTCACTGACGCCCAGGATGCGGGCGGTTTCCCAGCTGGTCTTGCCCATGGCGGCCCAGTGCAGGCAACTGGCCTGGCGTTCCGACAGGGGTTTGATGGGCCGGGCCGGACTTGGCCCTGCATCCACGGTTGAATTTGCGGCCGGGTTCGTGGCCGCGTTTTTGGCCGCGTTTGTGGCGAGATGCGGGGACGTGGCGGAAAGGGCGGTGGCTGGCATGGCGGTGGGGGGGCAAAAGCCTGGCGATTGACGAGTTGCCCCATGCTGCCGCCCCGGCAGGCCGTCCGGCAAGCGATGATGCCTTCACGCATCAAACCTCTTATCTCTAACGGAATAAGCGCATGTCCGCCGTCGTGCAGTTCTATTTTTCATCGATCGTGCTGATGCTGCCTTTGCTCTTCTGCGCAGGCATAGGGGTGTATTGGGGCAAGCGGGACCTGCCGTTCGGCGGCTCCTTCATCACCATGCTGGTGACCTCGGTGACCACGCCCGCCCTGGTGTTCCACACATTCGTCACCACCCACCTGGACGACCGCGCGCTGGCCGACGTGGCGGTGGCGACGCTGCTGGCGCTGCTGCTGTGCGCCTTGGTGTGCGCGCTGCTGCTCAAGGCATGGAAGCTGCCGGTGCGCACGCTGTTGCCCACCGCGTTCCTGCCCAATGCCGGCAACCTCGGCTTGCCGATTTCGCAGATGGCTTTTGGCGACGCCGGCCTGTCGGTGGCGGTCGCGTTCTTCGCCGTCAGTTCCTTTGTCATGCATACCATTGCGGTGCGCCTGTTGCCGGGCGTGAACACCAAGGGCAGCTGGAAGAGTCCGATTTTGCTGGCCTCCCTGGTCGCCGTGGCCCTGCGCCTCATGCACGTGCCGGTGCCCGCATGGCTGATCGAGACCTCGCGCATGCTGGGCGCGGTGACGGTGCCGCTGATGCTGCTGAGCCTGGGCCACGCGCTGGCCTTGATCCCGTCCAACGGTCTGCGCGACGGCGCCAAGGTCGCCGCCATCCGCCTGGCCGTGGGCCTGGGAGCGGGGCTGGCGGTGGTGTGGGCGCTGGATCTGGAGCCGGTGCTGGCCGGGGCGCTGAGCCTGCAGATGGCCATGCCTTGCGCGGTGGTGAGCTACATGTACGTCAAGCGCTATACGACGCAGGGCGATACCGCGGCGGGCGCGGTGCTGGTGTCGACCGTGGCGTTCCTGCTGCTGGCGCCGGTGATACTTTGGTTCAGCCGCGGGGCTTGAACCCGGCAATTGTCGCGACGCTGTCGCGACAATTGCGATGGCCGCAAGTCCAGACGCTTGCGTGCTTCGTACCCGGCGCCCGCTGAGCTTGAGTTACGCCGCGCCCGACATCGCGCGCAACTGCGTCATCAACGCATCGGGAATCTCCACGCCGTGCTTGAGCGCTTCGTCGCGCAGTTTGCGGCGGCGGTCGCCCGGCAGGCGTACGCCTTCGTCTTCCAGCATGGCATCAACCAGGACTTCGACGCGGTCCAGATAGGCGTTGTTGCCCGCCAGGGCGCCTGGGTCGATCGCCATGAAGGCTTGGCCCAGCCGCGCCGGGCCGCCTTCGTCGACGAAGAACGATTCGGTCTCGAAGCCGAAGTGCGAGCCGGTCAGCGCGCAAGCCAGCAGTTCGACGATCAGCGCCAGCATAGCGCCCTTGACGCCGCCCGCGGGCAGCATGCTGCCCGCCAGGCCGGCCTTGGGGTCGGTGGTGGGCTGGCCGTCGGCGTCCAGCGCCCAGCCCAGGGGGATGGGCTGGTTGTCGCGGGCCGCGATCATGAGCTTGCCGCGCGCGACCTGCGACAGCGACAGGTCGATCACCAGCCGGGCGCCGCCGCGCCGTGGAAAGACGGCGGCGATGGGGTTGGTGCCGAAGAGCGGGCGCTTGCCGCCCCAGGCGGGCATGGCGGCGGGCGAGTTGCTCAGCGCCAGCCCCACCAGCCCGAGGTCGGCCAGGGCTTCGAGGTGGTAGCCGGCTTCGCCGAAGTGGTGGCTGTTGGCCACGCCGATGAAGGCCACGCCATGCTCGCGGGCGCGCAGGCCGGCCTGTTCGATCGCCATGGCGCAGGCGGGAAAGGCCAGCCCGGAGCCGGCATCGATCAGCGCGGCGCCGCCGCGCTCATGCACGATGCGCGGCACCGCCGTACCGATGGCGCGGCCGGCGCGCAGGTGCCCGGCATAGAAAGGCACGCGCGACAGGCCATGGGAGCTGAGCCCCTGGCTTTCGGCGAAGACCAGCGCGCGCGCCGTGGTGTCGGCCATGGCCGGGTTGGCGCCCGCGGCGGCCAGGCCTGCCGCTGCCAGATGTTGCAATTCGTCCAGATAGATGTGAGCCATATCCTTCTCTTCATGGGCTTGCGCCGGGCCATGTGGCTTCATCGGTCGCCGCCCGTAAGCGCCATTGTCACCCCGGCGGCCACCATGTCGGAAACGCGGGTGTTGGCTTCTTGCGTCAGGCCGGCGATATGCGGCGTCAGGATCAGGTTGGGCGCGCCCGCCAGCGGGCTGCCGGCGGGCAGGGGTTCAGCTTCGAACACGTCGAGTGCCGCGCCGCGCAGATGGCCCGTGCGCAGCGCATCCGCCAGCGCGGCTTCGTCCACGATGCCGCCGCGCGAGGTGTTGATCAGCACGGCGCCCGGTCGCATGTGCGCGATGCGGCCGGCATCCATCAGCCGCCGCGTGCCGGGCGTGAGCGGCAGGTGCAGCGTGACGGCATCAGCCTGGGCCAGCAGCTCGTCCAGCGTCATGGGGGCGACGCCGGTTTCCCGCCAGGCGGGATGGTCCGGCGGCAGCGCCGCGTCGCAGCCCGCCACGCGCATGCCCAGCGCCTGCGCCAGGCTTGCGGTCAACCGGCCGATGCCGCCGAAGCCCACGATGGCCAGCATGCGGCCGTGCGCTTCCAGCCCCTGCGAAAGCGCGTTGCGCGGCCATGCGCCCGCCGCGACCTCGGCCGTCGACGCATAGGCGCCGCGCAGCAGCATCAGCATGGCGCCCACGACGTACTCGGCGACGGCGCGCGCATTGGCGCCGGTGGCCGGTATGACCGCGATGTTGCGCGCGGCGCAGGCGTCCAGGTCGATGTTGTCCAGCCCCACGCCCAGGCGGCCGACGGCCCGCAGCCGCGGGGCCGCCTGCAGCAGGGCGGCGTTCACCTGGCTGCGGTTGCGCACGATGAGCGCGTCGGCTTCGGCCGCCGCGGCCAGCAGGGCCTCGCGCTGCTCCACCAGTTCAGGCTCGTACCGCACCTTGAAGCGCTGGCGCAGCGCGTCGACCGCGGGCGCGTCCATGAACTCGGAAATGAGGATATGCATCGGTGGGGACTCCACGGTGGTCAGGCGATCTGGATGTTGGCGTCGCGGATGATCTTGGCCCAGCGCTCCACCTCGGACTTCAGGTAGGCGCCGAACTCCGCGGGGCCGCGCGGCTGCGGCACGAAGCCCAGCTGCAGCAGCGCCTGCTTCATGGCGGGCTGCGAAACCTGGCGCACGATGGCGTCGCCGATGCGCTGCACCAGCTCGGGCGGCGTGCCCGCAGGCGCCAGCACGCCGGTGAAGTTTTCGACGATCAGGTCGGGCAGGCCGGCCTCCTTCACGGTGGGCACGTCGGGCAGGTCCGCGCTGCGTTCGCGGGTGGTGATGGCCAGCGCCCGCAAGGAGCCGTTCTTCACGTGCGAGAGCGATTCCGGGTAGTTGGAGAACACCACGTCCAGGTGGCCGCCTATCAGGTCGGTGAGGGAGGGCGCGCCGCCCTTGTAGGGGATGTGCATCATCGGCACGCCGGTCAGCTTCTGGTACAGCGCCAGGGTCAGGTGCGGCGGCGTGCCGTTGCCGCTGGACCCGGCAGAAAGCGACTTCGAGCGGGCGGCCTTGGCCAGGTCGGCCATGCTCTTGATGTCGCTCTTGGCGTTGACCACCACCATGATGGGCGAAGATGCCAGGCCCGCCAGCGGCGTGAGGTCGCGCGTCAGGTCGTAGCCCGCCTTGCCGGCGAAGAGCGTGGCGTTGGCCGCATGCGACAGCGTGATCGCCAGCCAGGTGTAGCCGTCCGGGGCGGCGTGGGAAACGTGCGCCGCGCCGATGTTGGCGCTGCCGCCGGGCTTGTTTTCCACCACCACGTTCCAGCGCTCGGCGTCGCTCAGGGCTTTGCCGACCTGGCGCGCGGCCACGTCGGTCAGGCCGCCGGGCGGGAACGGCACCACATAGTTGATGGGCCGTTCGGGCCAGGCTTTCTGCGCCAACGCGCGCTGCCACGGCGCCACGGCACAGAGGCCGGCGGCGCCCAGGGCGGCAAGCAGGCGCCGGCGTTGCGCGGCGTCGGGATGGTGATCGTGTTCGCTGTTCATCTGTCTTCCTCCTTGGGGGACGCCCGGGTAGGAATGCAACCGCCTGTGCTGCCGCGGCGGATGTCGCCCGGGTCTGCTGGTGTGGTTCTGAGACGATGCTGCGGGGAAATGCTGGCGGCAGGACGGCGTGTCCGCAATCCTGCTTGCGGACACGCCGTTGCCGGGGACGACAGGCGCGGTCAGGCGCTTTCGAAGATGCGGGTCAGGACGAATTCGCGGTGGCCCAGCGCTTCGGCCGCGGTCCAGCGGCCGTTGGCGGTGGCCAGCATGCATTCCAGCAGCTTGTCGCCGGCCTGGTTCAGGTCGATGTCACGCTGCAGCAGGCCGCTGGTGTCCACGTCGATGTGTTCGGACATGGTGCGCACCGTGCGCGGATTGGCGCAGATCTTGATGACCGGCAGTATCGGGTTGCCGATGACGTTGCCCTGGCCGGTGGGGAAGAAGTGCACCGCATAACCCGAGGCTGCGCACAAGGTCACCATTTCGGCCGCGGCGGAGGACGAGTCCATGAACCACAGACCTGGGCCGTCGGGGATCTCGGCCTTGTCGATCACGCCGTCCACGCGGCATTGCTTGCCGATCTTCTGGATGTTGCCCAGCGCCTTTTCCTCGATGGTGGTCAGCCCGCCCGCGATGTTGCCCTTGGTGGGCTGGGATTCAGACAGGTCGCTGGTCTTCCAGCGGTCGATCATGGCCTGGTAGCGGTTGAACATGAACATGAAGCGTTCGCGCACCGCATCGTTGGCGCAGCGCTCGGCCACGATGTGTTCGCCGCCGGTCAGCTCCGAGGTCTCGCCGAAGACCAGCGTGGAGCCCAGCGCATACAGCTTGTCGAAGGCGTTGCCCACGGTGGGGTTGGCGCCACAGCCCGAGGTGGTGTCGGATTCGCCGCATTTGGTCGACACCCACAGGTCGGCGATGGGGCACTCGCTGCGCGTCAGCGCCGTGGCGTAGTGCACGAATTCCTTGGCGCAGCGCGAGGCGCGCATGATGGTGTCGTGGTCGCCGTGCAGTTCGATGCTGAAGCCCATGACCGGCTTGCCGGTGGCGGCGATGCCGTCCACCACGCGCTTGGTCCAGCCTTCTTCGATGCCGATCACCACCACCGCGGCAACGTTGGGATTGCAGCCGGTGCCGATCAGGGTGCGGAAGTGCAGCTCAAGGTCCTCGCCGAATTGCAGTCGGCCATAAGGGTGAGGCAGGGCCATCGTGCCCTTGATGTTGTTGGCCACGGCTTCGGCTGCGGCATTCGAAATATCGTCCACGGGCAGGACGATGACGTGGTTGCGGACGCCGACGCGGCCGTTGTCGCGGCGGTAGCCCTGGAAGGTGGTCGAGGCGGTGATGATGGACATGGCGGATTCCTGTGCGGGGTGGAGGGCTTACCAGCGCTTGGTCTTGATGTTGTGCACATGGGCGTGCTGGCCGGCCTTGATGGGCTCCACCACGCGGCCGATGTCGACGCCGTACTTGAAGACGGTGTCGCCCACGGCCATGTCCTTCATCGCCACCTTGTGGCCGATGGGTATGTCCTGCGATGCGCGCACGTGGATGATCTTGTCTTCATCCATGATCCAGGCGTTCAGTTCGGTTCCGGCGGTGACTCCTTCCACGACGGCGACCGCCACCGTGTCCTTGGCATCGTGCAATACGGCGTGAATCATTTGTCTTCCTCTCTTGGGCTTGGGGGCGCCCGGCAGGTGCGGCGGCAGGGCGCGGATCGCTACGGCCAGGAAATCTTAGGACCGTGTTTCATGCATGTCAACTAAATCATATATATGAATTGTATGACTTGAGCAGGTTCCGTCCCCGCCGCTACACTGTGGACTCCTGATTTTTGCGATGCACCCATGAACACCAGCCTGTCCTCGACCGTGCCTTTGGGCAGTCCCTTGTACGCGCAGGTCAAGCAGGCCGTGCTGGCCGCGCTGGCGCAGGGGGAATGGAAGCAGGGCGAGGCGATCCCGCCCGAGAAGCTGCTGGCGGAACGCTTCGGCGTATCCATCGGCACCTTGCGCAAGGCCATCGATGAACTGGCCGCGGAGAACATCCTGGTGCGGCATCAGGGCCGCGGCACCTTTGTGGCGGTGCACACGCGCAACCACCATTTCTTCAAGTTCTTCCGTATCGTGCGGCAGGACGGCGACAAGTCCTATCCAGCGACCGAGTTGCTGCGTTTTCGCCGCGTGCGGGCCTCGGCCATCGCGCGCGAGAAGCTGAACCTGCCCGCCGGCGCCATGGTGTTCGAGTTCCTCAACCTGTTGTCGCTTAACGGCGACGTGGTGATGATGGATGAGATCTGCCTGCCGGAATCGTGCTTTCCGGGCATGACCGAAGCGCACCTGCGCGACCGCGCCAGCACGCTATATGCGCTGTACCAGGACGTCTTCGGCGTCAACGTGATCGCCACCGACGAGCGGCTGCGCACCTGCGTGGCCGAACGCATGCAGGCGCGGGCGCTGGGCGTGGCCGAAGGCAGCCCCTTGCTGGAGATCCGTCGCGTGGCGTTTTCCTACAAGCGGCAAGCGGTGGAATGGCGCATCTCGCGCGTCAACACCGAACGCTATGAGTACCTGGGCCAGGAACCCTGGGAGGCCGGCACCTGAGGGGCCGCCGCGCGCGCCAGGCGGCCCGGATAGGCCGTCCGCCGTTGCGGCGCGCTTCAGCAGTGCTAGAATTCCTGCCGCAGTACAAAATTTTTCGGCGCCGATTTGCCTGATCCGCTTGCGGGCGCCTTCCAATAAATCCAGCTAAAGAGGTCCGTATGACCACTCCTGCCCAAAATTTGGCCGGTGATTCGGCCAGCGGGTTCGTACCCGCAACCGTCACGACTTCCGCTTCCGCTGATCCCGGTTCGGTCGGTCTCGTTGCCCCCACCTTCATCCGTTTCGATGAGCCCCTGTCCTTGCAGAGCGGCCAGTCGCTGGCTGCCTACGAACTGGCGGTCGAGACATACGGCACGCTCAACGCCCAGCGCAGCAACGCAGTCCTGATCTGCCACGCGCTGAACGCTTCGCACCACGTGGCGGGGCAGGCGGCCGACAATCCCAGCGACGTGGGCTGGTGGGACAACATGGTGGGCCCCGGCAAAGCGGTGGACACCAACGTCTTCTTCGTCATCGGCGTCAACAACCTGGGCTCCTGCTTCGGCTCGACCGGCCCGGCCAGCATCAATCCGGAAACCGGCAAGCCCTGGGGCGCCGCTTTTCCGGTGCTGACCGTGGAGGACTGGGTAAGGGCGCAGGCCAGGGTCGCGGACCACTTCGGCATCGAACGTTTCGCCGCCGTGATGGGCGGATCGCTGGGCGGCATGCAGGCGCTGAGCTGGGCCATCACGCTGCCGGACCGCGTGGCCAATTGCGTGGTGATCGCCAGCACGCCGCGCCTGTCGGCGCAGAACATCGGCTTTAACGAGGTGGCGCGCCGCGCCATCATCACCGATCCGGATTTCCACGGCGGCGACTATTACGCGCAGGATACCGTGCCGCGCCGCGGCTTGTCGGTGGCGCGCATGCTTGGCCACATCACCTACCTGTCCGACGACGACATGGCCGAGAAGTTCGGCCGCGCCCAGCGCGCACCGGCCGAGAACGGCGCCTACCACTATGGCTACGACGTCGAGTTCGAGGTGGAGTCGTACCTGCGCTACCAGGGCGAGAAATTCACCCGCTATTTCGACGCCAACACCTATCTGCTGATCACGCGCGCGCTGGACTATTTCGATCCCGCGCGCACCACCGGCGGCGACCTGGCGCGCGCGCTGGCCCCGGCCAAGGCCGATTTCCTGCTGGTATCGTTCTCGACCGATTGGCGTTTCCCGCCGGAGCGGTCGCGCGAAATCGTGCGCGCGCTGCTGAAGAACGCCAGCCCCGTGACCTACGCCGAGATCGACGCGCCGCATGGCCACGACGCCTTCCTGCTGGAAGACGCCCGCTACCATGCCGTGGTTCGCGGCTATTACGAACGCATCGCGCGCGAGCTCGGGCTCGGCGTTGCCGCCCAGACCGAAGGACGTTCCGCATGACTCCCGTGACTCCCCGACCCGCGCACAGCGTCCTGCGGCCCGACCTGGCGCGCATCGCCAGCTGGATCGAGCCCGGCAGCCGCGTCCTGGACCTGGGCTGCGGCGACGGCGCGCTACTGGCGCATCTGCGCGACCACCGGCAGGTGCGCGGCGCGGGCGTGGAACTGGACGACAACTGCGTCATCGCATGCGTGCGCCGCGGCGTGGAAGTGATCCAGCAGAACCTGGAAGACGGGCTGGCGCTGTTCGACGACAAGCAGTTCGACACCGTGGTGCTGTCGCAAACGCTGCAATCCATGCACCGGACCGAGCACATCCTGCGCGAAATGGCGCGGGTGGCGCGCTACGGCGTGGTGTCGTTTCCCAACTTCGGTTACTGGCCGCACGGTTGGGCCATCCTGCGCGGCCGCATGCCGGTGACGGGGCAGATGCCCTACCAGTGGTACAACACGCCGAACATCCACCTGTGCACGCTGCGCGACTTCGAGCAGCTGGCCGGCGAACTGCGCCTCTCCATCCTTGAACGCGCCACCTTCAACGAAGGTCGCGAGGTCAAGCTGCTGCCCAGCTGGCGCAGCACCCTGGCGGTGTACCGCTTCGCGTCGCCCTGACGTTTTGGTACGTTTCCTATTTGTACGCAGGGTCGCCAAGGCCTAGAATGCCGCAAGTCTGCGGCGCCTGGCCGGCGCGCTGGCGCGTATCAGGAGACCGTTATTACCGCTGCATCCAACGTCTACACCAGCCCCCGCGTGGCCCCCTTGCTGGTCCTTGGATTTGCCAGCGGATTGCCTTTGGCGCTGACCAGCGGCACCTTGCAAGCCTGGGCCACGGTGGAAAACGTGCCGCTGCAGCAGATCGGGTTCCTGACCCTGGTGGGCAGCGCCTATACCCTCAAGTTCCTGTGGGCTCCCTTGGTGGACCGCTATGCGCCGCCCTTGTTGGGGCGCCGGCGCGGCTGGATGCTGCTGACGCAGTTGCTGCTGGCCGTGGCCATCATGGCGATGGGCGCCTTGTCGCCTTCTTCCGCCTTGCAGACGCTGGCCCTGCTGGCCGTGCTGGTGGCGTTTCTGTCGGCCACGCAGGACATCGCTTTCGACGCCTATTGCACGGACGTGCTGCGCAAGGATGAGCGCGGCGCGGGCGCGGCCATCAAGGTCATGGGCTACCGCCTGGCGATGATCGTGTCGGGCGGGCTGGCGCTGATCCTGGCGGACCAGTGGATAGGCTGGGGCAATACCTATGTGCTGATGGGCGGGCTGATGCTGCTGTGTGCGTTGGCGACCATCTGGGCCCCCGAGCCCGAGCACGTCGCCCGCCCGCCGCGCACGCTGCGCGAGGCCGTGGGCGAGCCTTTGCGCGAGTTCTTCACGCGGCGCGGGGCGCTGGCGGTGCTGCTGCTGATCGTGCTGTACAAGCTGGGCGACGCGTTCGCGGGGGCCTTGTCCACCACCTTCCTGATCCGCGGCGCGGGCTTCACGCCGACGGAAGTGGGCACGGTGAACAAGGTGCTGGGACTGGCCGCCACCATCATCGGCGCGCTGGCGGGCGGATCGCTCATGTCGCGCTGGGGCCTGTACCGGTCGCTGATGGCGTTCGGGCTGCTGCAGGCGGTATCGAACCTGGCTTACTGGCTGATCGCCGTCAGCCCCAAGAGCCTCTGGCTGATGGCCGCGGGCGTGGGCATCGAGAACCTCTGCGGCGGCCTGGGCACGGCGTCCTTCGTCGGCCTGTTGATGGCGCTGTGCCGCCAGCAGTTTTCGGCGACCCAGTTTGCGCTGCTGTCGGCGCTGTCGGCGGTGGGCCGCACGTATCTGGCGGGCCCGCTCACGCCTCCTTTGGTCGAGGCGATGGGCTGGCCAGGCTTTTTCCTGCTGACGGTTGTGATCGCGCTGCCGGGGCTGGTGCTGCTGCACTTGCTGCGCGGCACGATAGAAACCATGGAGAAGCAGGGCGAGCAGGCCTAGGCTCGGAAGCCGGCGCGTGGCGCCGGGGCCATACAAAAAAAACGGCGCCGAGGCGCCGTTTTTTCATGGCCGGACGGACTTATTCGTCGCCGAGCAACCTGACGATCAGCACGTCGCTGGGCAGGGATTCCAGCAGCCGTTCGGCCACGCTGCCGATGGCGGTGCGCAGAATGCCGGTGCGGCCATGGGTGCCGGTCACGACCAGGTCGGACCGGTGGTTGAACGAGTATTCCGACAGCACGGTTTCCGGCTGGCCGCATTCCAGCACCACCTTGGGGGCGGCAACCTGGGCGAGTTCGGGCGTTTCGGCGATGAAGTCCCGGGCGCTTTGCTCGGCCCCCTTGTAGAAGCTGCGCGTGATGGCGTCATCCGGCGTGTTCTTGCCCTGGAAGGGGACGTCGTAGGAGTGGAACAAGGTCAGGTCCGCGTTCGGCACCAGTTGCAGCGCGGCGCGCAGCGCCTGGCGCGAGCCGGCGGAGAAGTCGGTGGCGACCAGCACGTCGCGGTAGGGCCGGCGCGGACGGGTCTTGACCACCAGCACGGGCTGGCGCGCCTGGCGGGCCAGCTTTTCAACCGTGGTGCCCAGCAGCAGGCGGCCCAGGGTTTCATCGCGCGCGGTGCCGGTGACGATCAGCGAGCAGCCGTAGCTGTCGGCGGTTTCCATGATGCGGACCAGCGGATCGCCGCTGACCACCACCACTTCGGTCGGCACGTCGGCGGCAGCCAGGTCCTCGGCCAGCTCGCGCTCGGCCAGCGCCTTGTGGTCCGTCGACAGGCGCCGCCACACGGGCGTGGTGAGGCGGGCCGGCGTGGCATGGGATTCCATGACGTGCAGGACGATGAGCTTGGTGTTGAGTTCCTTGGCCAGCTGCAGCGCGCGGTCCAGGGCGCGGTCGCCACGCGCGCTCAGGTCGGTCGCCAATAGGATGGGGCCAGTTTGCTGTGTCATACGTTCTCTCCCGGTTGTGGCTGGACTGCCGACTCCCGCGTGCGTGCGCTCCAGCCGTTCCGCCCTCGCGGGCCTTATCCCCATTGTCCCGCGGCTGCGCGGAGGGGGACTTGATAGATATCAACGCAAAGTCGAGCGTAAGGGATGGCGGGCGCGCAGGCAATGGCCGCCCGCCGCGCCGCCGGCTTAATACAATGGGGCCAGTTCCACTCCCTGTCTGCCCATGTTCCCGGATCTGTCTCCCGTCTTGCTGCACACGCTGTATCTCGTCGCCATCGTGGCGGAAGCGATGACCGCGGCGCTCTCGGCCGGCAGGCGCGACATGGACTGGATGGGCGTCTGCATCATCGCCTGCGTGACGGCGCTGGGCGGCGGTTCGCTGCGCGATGTGCTGCTGGGGCATTACCCGCTGACCTGGGTTGTCCATCCCGAATACCTGTGGATGACGGCGGGCGCGGCGATCTTTACGGCCCTGATCGCGCCCGTCATGCGGCGCCTGCGCAGCCTGTTCCTGCTGGCGGACGCGCTGGGCCTGGTGGCCTTCACGGTTATCGGCTGCCAGGTGGCGCAGCTGATGCAGCTGCCGATCACGGTGGTGCTGATCAGCGGCATGATCACCGGCTGCGCCGGCGGGGTGCTGCGCGACGTGCTGTGCAACGAGGTGCCGCTGCTGTTCCGCAAGGAACTCTATGCCAGCGTGTCCTTCGTGACCGGCGGACTGTATCTGGGTTCGCAAGCCCTGGGCTTGTCCGCCAATGCCGCGGTGCCGATCGCGCTGGCGGCGGGCCTGGCGGTGCGCCTGCTGGCTCTGCGCTTCAATTGGCAGATGCCGAAGTTCGTGTACCGGGACGATTGGGACTGAGGGGCAGGGCGGCATGGCGCTCTGCAACAATTTTCTTATTTATGTTTCAAGAAATTTCTAGTATCTTCACTAGGTCTCATACCATGCATTGCGCAGTACAAGGGGAGCCGATTGGACGTCAAAGCGCCCGCCACGATTCCGTATTTCCTGCAGGAACAGATTCGTGAATTGATCGTGGACGGCACCATCCGTCCGGGCCAGCCGCTGCGCGAACAGGAGCTGGAGCAGCGTTTCGGCACCAGCCGCAGCCCGATCCGCGAAGCGCTGCGCCTGCTGGAGTTGAGCGGTCTGGTCACCCATATCCAGCGCAAGGGCTTCAGGGTCACCCTGTACACCGAGGCCCAGATCCGCCATCTGTACCAACTGCGCGCCGAACTCGAGGCCTATTGCATCCGCCAGGCGGCGGATGCGGCCGATCTGGCGCCGCTGTTGGCCGAACTGCGTTTCCATGACGCCGCCGTCGGGGCGGCATTGGCCTCGGGCGATGGGCGCGCCGCCATTGCCTCGGCCTGCGCGTTCTATCTGGCTGCGGCCCGCAGCACGGGCAATACCCCGCTTGCCGGCATGCTCAGCAAGCTTTACGAACAGATCGAACCGCTGCGCTACCTGTTGGCCAGGCAGGCGCTGCCGTTCACCGGCATCCAGACCTGCACCAACGGCGTCATCGAAGCATTGGCCGGCCGCGACGTCGAGCGTGCCGCCAATCTGACGCGCAGTTATCTGGCGGACGTGCTGCCCAGCGTGGCGCAGGCATATCGCCAGGCCGCGCTGCAGGACGCGGAAGAACCGCAGCCGCGCTACGCTCGCGCCTGAGCCGGCCGCGCCTAGCCGGCCGCGCCTATCCCCTCGGCGGGGTGCGGACTTCTATGCCGGCCTGTTCCAGCGCCTTGCGGATGCCGTCGGCGAAGATCAGCGCGTTCGGCTGGTCGCCATGGATGCACAGCGTATCGGCCTGCACCGCCACGTCCTTGCCGTCGACCGAACGCACCTTGCCTTCGCGCACCATGCGCACCACCTGCGCCACCGCTTGATCCAGGTCTTCGATCATCGCGCCGGCGCGGCTGCGCGGGGTAAGCGAACCGTCGTCCTGGTAGGAGCGGTCGGCAAAGACTTCGTTGGCGGCGGCCAGGCCGATGGCCCGGGCCGCGTCGATCAGCTTGCTGCCGGCCAGTCCGTACAGGATCAGCGAGGCATCCACGTCCTTGACGGCCTGGCAGATGGCGCGAGCCAGCCCTTCGTCCTTGGCGGCCATGTTGTAGAGCGCGCCGTGCGCCTTGACGTGGTGCAGCCGCGCGCCTTGCGAGGCGGCCACGCCGGCCAAGGCGCCGATCTGGTAGACCACGATGTCGTAGGCTTCATCGGGGCTGATCTGGATGATGCGGCGTCCGAACCCGGCCAGATCCTGCAGGCTGGGGTGCGCGCCCAGCGCCACGCCGCGCGCCAGCGCCGCCGCCACGGTTTTGCGCATGGTGGCCGGGTCGCCGCCATGGAAGCCGCAGGCGATGTTGGCGGAGCTGACGAACTGCAGCACCGCTGCGTCGTTGCCCATGGTCCAGGCGCCATAGCTTTCGCCCATGTCGCAGTTCATGTCGATGCGGGTGGTCATGGCAAATTCCTTTCTAGGCCAGGAGCGCGCGCAACGGCGCCAGCGCGTCCTGCAATTGCGTGAAGGCGCGCTCGCGCTCGCCGTCCAGGCGCTGCGCCTCTTCCAGTTCGATCTGCTGGAAGCGCAGTGTCTGTCCCGGCGCGCACTGCGCCAGGACGGGCAGGTCCACCGTGGCGATCTGCGCGATCTTGGGGTAGCCGCCAGTGGTCTGGCGGTCGGCCATGAGGATGATGGCCTCGCCGCCCGAAGGCACCTGCACGGTGCCGAAACAGGCGGCTTCCGACAGCATCTGGCGCGGCTGGCTCATGGTCAGTGCGGGGCCCAGCAGGCGGTAGCCCATGCGGTCGGACTGCGGGCTGATGCGGAATTCGGCGCCGCCGCCGAAGGCCTGGCGGGTGGCCTGGGAGAATTCCTCCCAGTGCAGGCCCGGCAGGAAGCGGATGAACTCGCGGCGCTTGGCGCCCAGCGCTGCGGGCAGGTAGACGCGCTGGTTCCACAGCGCTTCCTGCAAGGCATCCAGGTCGCGGCCGGCGGCCAGCGGCGCATGCAGCGGCACCTGGTCGCCCTTGGCCAGCGCGCGCCCCTGGAAGCCGCCGAAGCCGCTGCGCAGGTAGGTGCTTTCGCTGCCCATGACGCGCGGCAGCGCGAAGCCGCCGTGCACCGCGAGATAGCCGCGCACGCCCACGGCCGGCCGGGCGCCGAAGGCCAGCGTGTCGCCGGCCCGCGCCACCAGCGGGCGGTGGACCGGGATGTCCTGGCCGTTGAGCGTGGCGCCGAGGTCGGCGCCGGCTAGCGCGAAACAGGCGGCCGCGTCAAAGCGCAGGGTCGGACCCGTCAGGGTCATTTCCAGCGTGGCGTGTTCGTCCTGGTTGCCAGCCAGGGCATTGGCCAGCCGGTGCGCGCGCTCGTCCATGGCGCCGGCGGCCGGGATGCCCTGGTGCTGGTAGCCCTCGCGGCCGCGGTCCTGGAAGCTGGACAGCATGCCGGGCTTGATCACGGTCACGCTCATGGCCGGGCTCCCCGGATGCGGTCGAATTCCTCGGGGCTGATGGGCACGAAGCGGACCGAGTCGCCGGGCTGCAGCAGGGCGGCGGGTTCGCGGGCCGGGTCGAACATGGTGAGCGGCGTGGCGCCGATGATGTTCCAGCCGCCGGGCAGGCGGTTCGGGTAGATCACGGTCTGCCGGTTGGCCACCGCCACGGCGCCGGGCGGCACCGAGGTGCGTGGCGAGGCGCGGCGCGGGATATTCAGTTTTTCGTCGTGCACGCCCAGATAGGCGTGGCCGGGCGCGAAGCCCAGCATGAAGACCATGCTGCGCGGCTGGCTGTGCAGCTGGATGACGCCTTCGGGGGTGAGGCCGGCGGCCTCGGCCACTTCGTCGAGGTCGGGGCCGTGTGCGCCGCCGTAGCAGACCGGGATGTCGATCTCGCGTCCCCCCAGGGTGTCCGCGGCGATGCCTTCGGACAACAGCTGTCCGATGCGCTCAGCCAGTTGCGGATAAGTGGGGCCGCCGCTGGCGCCGGGGCGGTAATGCACCGCCACCGCGACGAAGGAGGGCACCACGTCGGTCACGCCGGGAAGCCGCGCGTCGCGCAGCTTGCCGGCCGCGGCCAGACAGGTCCTGCCTACGTCGGCGTCGATCTGGTCGCCAAAGGAAACGATCAGGCAGCGGTCACCCTGCGGCAGGATGCGCCAGGAGGTTTCGGCCGGAGAAGGAGGTTCTGAATTTGCGTTCAACGACACGAAACCTGTAGAGACGGATTACTTGGCGAACAGCGAATCCAGGTTCTTGAACGCCTTGAATTCCAGCGCGTTGCCCGACGGATCCAGGAAGAACATGGTGGCTTGTTCGCCGACTTCACCCTTGAAGCGGATGTAGGGCTCGATGACGAATTCGGTGCCGGCGTCGGTCAGACGCTTCGCCATCGCTTCCCATTGTTCCATGGAAAGCACGGCGCCGAAATGGCGCACGGGCACATTGTGGGAATCGACGGCGCTGGTGGCCTTGTGGCCGCATTCGCCGGGCGCCAGGTGGGCGACGATCTGGTGGCCGTAGAAGTTGAAGTCGATCCATTCGGGCGAGCTGCGGCCCTCCGGACAGCCCAGTTTTTCGCCATAGAAGGCGCGGGCTTCGGCCAGGTCGCGGACCGGGAAGGCGAGGTGGAACGGCGGCAGGTTGGTTTGAGCGGTCATGGAAGGCTCCGGGTCAGGCAAAGAAAAAATGATCAATCAGATTGCGGGCCATCGCAAGCTGGGACGGCCTAGCATCGATGGGTAGTTTAGGTATTGTTTTTTTGATTGAAAAACGATATTTTTTGCTAGTTAGCATCGAAATAATTGATCGTGATCAAAGAGTTCAAGACCTTCATCGCCGTGGCGCGGGACGGCACCTTTACCGGCGCCGGCACCCGGCTGGGCCTGACCCAGTCCGCGGTCAGCGCCCAGATCAAGCGCCTGGAGGACTACCTGGGCGGACCGCTGTTCGACCGCAGCGCGCGCGCCGCGGTGCTGAACGCGCATGGCCGCGAAGTGCTGCCGCAGGCGGAAGAGCTGGTCGCCATGGCGGAGCGCATGATTACCGCTGGCGGGGCGGGCCATGTCAGCGGCCTGTTGCGCATCGGCGCCATCGCGTCCGTGCAGCAGGACCTGCTGGCGCGCGCGCTGGGCGGATTCCGCGCGGTCTATCCGGACGTGCGGGTGCGCATCGTGCCCGGTGTCTCGCTGTCGCTCTTGGGACAGGTGGATGCGGGCGAGGTGGACATGGCGATACTGATCAAGCCGCCCTTCGCTTTGCCGCCAGAACTCGGCTGGCAGCCGTTGCTGCGCGAACCGGTGATGCTGGCCATGCCCGCGTCCATGCCGGTCGCGCCCTGGCGCGAACTGCTGGCAAGCCAGCCCTTCATCCGCTACGACCGTGCGTCATTCGGCGGGCGCGTGGTGGACCTGTTCCTGAAGAAGCAGCGCATCCCGGTGCGCGAGGCTGTCGAGCTGGACGAGATCGACGCCATCGCCAACATGGTGCGGTTGGGGCTGGGCGTGGCGCTGTTGCCGCAGCTGCGGCGGCTGGACATGACGGGCTTGCGGCTGTTGCCGCTGGGGGAGGCGGCGTTCCACCGCGAGATCGGCCTGATAGGCCGGCTGCCGTTCGATGCCGGCAGCGTGCAGGAGAAGATGGCGGAATGCCTGGCGGCCGCCGCGGCGGAGCCTTGAGCCGTTTGGCGGGCGGCGCATGACGCGCCGCCCGCCATGGCGGCGGTGGTTTACAGCCGGTCGCAGCGGACCGTGATGGGGTGGCTGCGCAGCGTGGACATCACGACGTCGTTGACTTCGCCTTCCACGTCGGTGATCACGTAACCGATCTGGCCGCGGGTCTGCAGGGTTTGGCTGACGATGTTCAAACCGTGTTGCGCCATCAGGTTGTCCAGCGTGCCCAGCGCGCCCGGGGCGTTGCGGTGCACGTGCAGGATGCGGGTGCCGCCGGCGGGTTCCAGATAGGGCAGTTCGGGGAAGTTGACCGCGCCCTTGGTGGTGCCGGCCTGCAGGAAGCGCACCAGCTTCTCGGCCACTTCGCGGCCGATGTTCTCTTGCGATTCCTGCGTGCTGCCGCCGATGTGCGGCGTCAGGATCACGTTGGGCAGGCCGATCAGCGGGCTGGCCAGCGGTTCGTCCGCGCCCTTGGGTTCGGTCGGGAACACGTCCAGCGCGGCGCCGGCCAGATGGCCGGATTTCAGCGCCGCGTGCAGCGCGTCGATATCCACCACGGTGCCGCGCGAGGCGTTGATCAGGATGGCCCCACGGCGCATGCGGCCGATGGTGTCCGCGTTCATGATCTTTTCGGTGGTCTTGCCGCCCGGCACGTGCAGGGTTACCACGTCGGCCTGCTCCAGCAGCTCGTTGAGCGTGGCGGCGGGCCGGGCGTTGCCCAGCGGCAGCTTGGCTTCGACGTCGTGATAGACGACGCGCATGCCCAGGCCTTCGGCCAGCGTGCTGATCTGCGAGCCGATGTTGCCGTAGCCCACGATGCCCAGCGTCTTGCCGCGGGTCTCGAACGCGCCGGCGGCGCTCTTGTCCCAGTGGCCCAGGTGCACGCGGGCGTTCTTTTCGGGAATGCGGCGCAGCAGCAGGATGGCTTCGCCCAGCACCAGCTCGGCCACCGAGCGGGTGTTCGAGAACGGCGCGTTGAACACCGGAATGCCGCGTTGCATGGCGGCGTCCAGGTCGACCTGGTTGGTGCCGATGCAGAAGCAGCCCACGACGCGCAGGTCGGGGTTGCCGGACAGCAGGGCGGCATCCAGGTGCGTGCGAGAACGGATCCCCGCCACCTGAGCGCCGCGCAGGGCGTCGCTCAGTTGCGACGCCGGCAAGGCGGCGGCATGCGTGACGATGTCGGAGTAGCCGGCGGCTTCAAAAACAGCGCGGGCGCTCGGGTGGATGTTCTCGAACAGGACGATTTGTGCCATGACAGCCTGAGGGGTGGGTGAGGAATCCGTTTTATTGATTGTGGCCCATTTTTGCTGCAGTGCAAGGAGTAGCCATTGAGGCGGCATGGATGAATTGTTTCAGGCGCGCAAATGATTCGGGCATCGCCACAAAGAGCGATGCCCGAACAGAACCTGAAGATTCGCGTTAACGATAGGCCTGGAAGACCTTGGCGCCGCCCTGCTTGTCGACCAGCACCACGTCGTGCGGCGTCTTGCGGCCGCCGTATTCGGGGCCGTCCATGCCGGGGGAGCCCAGCGGCATGCCGGGCGCGGCCAGGCCGGCGGCGTCAGGCTTTTCGAGCAGCAGGCGGCGCACGTCGCTGGCCGGCACGTGGCCTTCGATCGCATAGCCTTCGACGGCGGCGGTGTGGCACGAACCGTAGTTGGCCATGCCGGCGTTGCGGCGGATGGGGCCGGTGTCCTGGACGTCATGGGTGGTGACGGCGAAGCCGTTGTCGCGCATGTGCTTGACCCAGTCTTCACAGCAGCCGCAGGTCGGGGTCTTCCAGACCTCGACCTTGACGGGCGTCTGGGCGGTGGCGAATACGGGCGCGCACAGGGCTGCGGCAAGGGCCAGGCGGCGCGTGAGGCGGGTAAGGTTCATGATGCTCCGTTGCGGGACGATGTGGTTGCAAGCGTACTGTAGAAGAACGGGAGTGACCCCATTCTGTCCCGCACATTACGATTCTGTAATGTTGGCCGGAGACGTGTGGCCGTCCGGCGCGCGCAGTGTGATGCCGACCACGGTGCCGTGCGCGCCCGAGGCCGCATCGACCTCGCCGCCATGCATGCGCGCGATGGCGCGCACGATGGCCAGGCCCAGGCCATGGCCCTCGCTGCGCGGCGCGCGCGCCTGGCTGGAGCGGAAGAATCGGTCGAAGATGCGGGGCAGGTCGGCCGACGGGATGGGGGGGCCGGGGTTGCGTACTTCCACCCGCGCGCCCGTGGGTGAAACCGAGCAGGTCAGCACGATTTCACCGCCCCGAGGCGTGGCCTTGATGGCGTTGGAAATCAGGTTGGCCAGCGCGCGCCGCACCAATCCGGCGTTGGCGGCCACGGTGGCGTCGCCCAGGCAGCGCAGATGCACGCCGCTTTCTTCCAGCGTGGCTTCGTAGTATTCAGCCACGCGCCGCGCTTCGGCGGCCAGCGACACCGGCGCCAGGTCCGCGGCCCGTTCGCCGCGGTCGGCGCGCGCCAGGAACAGCATGTCGTTGACCAGGGTCTTCAGGTCTTCCAGTTCTTCGAGATTGGATTCCAGCGCGTCGCGCAGTTCCGCCGCGTCGCGCGGCGACGACAGCATGACCTGCGTGCCGTTGATCAGCGTGGCCAGCGGCGTGCGCAGCTCGTGCGCCACGTCGGCGTTGAAGCCTTCCATTTGCTGGTACGCGGCCTGCAGGCGCTCCAGCGTGCGGTTGAAGGAGCGGACCAGGTCATGCAGTTCGCGGTCCGTGTCCTCCAGCGGCAGGCGCCGCGCCAGGTTGTCGGGCTGGATGCTGGCGGCCTGTTCGGACAGCCTGCGCGCCGGCGCCATGCTGCGCCTGACCGCCCAGGCCGCCAACACCACGGTCGCGCCCACCCACAGCGCGCAGATCAGCACCAGCGCGGTGCCGTAGGCGTACAGGAACTGCGAGCTGGTGCGCGTGCTGACCGCCACGGTCAGTTGCGCGCCGGGCAGGATGCGGTCATTCATGGCGACCCGCAGGCCGCGCATGCGGCCGCCGTCGGCGGTCTGCAGCACGACCTGCCTGCCGTCGCCGGTCGCCAGCGTTTCGGGAGCGGGGCCGCCGTACACGGAATGGCCGTGCGCATCGACGATCCAGATGCCCAGCTGGCCCTCGCCCGCGCGCATGTCGTCGAAGGTGGCGGCCAGGTCCTTCAGGCCGCGGGCGTTGTTCTGCATGTCGATCAGGTGATCGATCAATTCCAGCTTGCCGCTGACTTCGGTGATCTCCTGGCGTTCCACTTCGCGCTTGAGAGCCCAGAACAGCGTGGCCCCCGCCAGGCTGGACACCAGCAAGGCGATGGCGCCCAGCAGCAGCGTCAGCCGCGCCTGCATGGAACGCATGCGCAGCGGCTTCATGCGGGGCGGCTATCCGCGGGGCGCGATTCCAGCACGTAGCCCATGCCGCGCACGGTATGCAGCAACTTGGTGTCGTAGGGGTCGTCCAGCTTGCTGCGCAGCCGCCGCACCGCCACGTCGATGACGTTGGTGTCGCTGTCGAAATTCATGTCCCAGACCTGTTCGGCCAGGGTGGTGCGCGACAGTACCTGGCCCTGGCGGCGCAGCAGCAGGGCCAGCAGATTGAATTCCTTGGCGGTCA
Organism: Achromobacter xylosoxidans; assembly: GCF_014490035.1. Taxonomy (NCBI): domain Bacteria; kingdom Pseudomonadati; phylum Pseudomonadota; class Betaproteobacteria; order Burkholderiales; family Alcaligenaceae; genus Achromobacter; species Achromobacter xylosoxidans. The sequence goes on from NZ_CP061008.1 coordinate 506,121, forward strand.
GGTCCAGGCGGCGGCCGCCGCGCTGGGCGCGGCGGCGGGCCAGATCCAGTTCCAGGTCGGCCAGGCGCAGCAGGGTGGGTTCTTGCGAACGTCCGCGGCGCAGCAGCGCTTGCACCCGCGCCAGCAGTTCAGAAAAGGCGAAAGGCTTGACCAGGTAGTCGTCGGCGCCGCCTTCCAGTCCGCGCACGCGGTCCTCGACGGCGTCGCGCGCGGTCAGCATCAGAATGGGCGTGTCCTTCTGTTCGCGCACAGCGGCCAGCACGCCGAAGCCATCCACGCCCGGCAGCATCACGTCCAGCACGATCAGGTCGTAGACGCCTTCCAGCGCCAGATGCAGGCCGTCCACGCCGTCGCGCGCCAGGTCCACGACGTGGCTTTGCTCCGACAATCCCTTCTTGAGGTAGTCGGCCAGTTTGGGTTCGTCTTCGATGACCAGGATGCGCATGGCAGGAAATTTACCATTCGCGCGGCGCCTGGGCCCGCGCATGGCGGAAGCCGCCTTGCGCAGGCTCAGGCCGGGCTGTCGATGGCGATGCGGTCGGGCGGAAAGCGCAGGGCGAACACGCTGCCCTTGCCGGGTTCGCTGGTGATCAGCAGTTCGGCGTCATGGCGCATGGCGATGTGCTTGGTGATTGCCAGCCCCAGGCCGGTGCCGCCCACCGCGCGCGAGCGGCCGCGGTCCACGCGGTAAAAGCGCTCGGTCAGGCGGGGCAGGTGGCGCGCGGGGATGCCGATGCCGGTGTCCTGCACGCTATAGCGCGCGCCGCCGTCTTCCTCGCGCGCCCAGCGCACGGTGATGGTGCCGCCGTCGGGCGTGTAGCGCACCGCGTTGGTCAGCAGGTTGGACAGGGCCGAGGTCAGCTCGGTTTCGGCGCCCAGCACGTCCAGCGATTCGTCGATATGCCATTCCAGCACGTGGCGGCCGCCCGACAGGGCCTCGATCTGCTGGCGCGCCTTCTGCAGCAGCGCGCCCATGTTGACCGCGCGCGGGTCGCTGCCCGGCGAGGATTCCAGCGTGGACAGGGTCAGCAGGTCTTCGACGATGGCCTGCATGCGCTGGGCCTGTTCATGCATCATGTCGATGTACTGCTCGCGTTGTTCGGCGGGCAGGGCGTCGGCGGGCATGTCGCGCAGCGTTTCCAGAAAGCCCGCCAGCACCGTCAGCGGCGTGCGCAGCTCGTGCGAGACGTTGGCGACGAAGTCGCGGCGCGTGGTTTCCAGGCGTTCGATCTGGGTGACGTCGCGCGTGATCAGCAGGCGCTGGTTGCTGGCGTAGGCCGTCAACTGCATCATCATCAGCCGTTCCTGGCCTTGCTGGCCCAGCCGCACCAGGATGGGTTCGGGCCAGGACGGGCGGTGCGCGTATTCGACGAATTCCGGCGCGCGCAGCAGGTTCAACAGGTTATGGCCGCGGTCGGCCGGCAGGCGCAGGCCCAGGTGCTGGCGCGCCATGCGGTTGCACCAGTCGATCTGGAAATCCTCGTTCAGGGTCACCGCGCCGTCCGGCAGCGCTTGCGCCGCGGCCAGCATGCCCTGCATGGTGTTCTGGGTTTCGTTCAGTTCGCGGGCCCGGGCGCGGGTGTAGCGGTACAAGGGGGCGAGGATATCGTCCCAGGGGCCGACCGAAGCGGGCGGCGAGGTATCGGGATGGTTGGCCCAGTGGGACACCAGGTGCAGGCGCCAGCTGCGCCAGAGCAGCATGGCGGCCAGCGCGAAGGAGAAAAGTATCCAACCCGCCGGGTCTCCTATGAGCCATTGGGCCAGCAATGCGGCAACCGCCCACAGGGCGACCAGGAAAAGAGTGCGCAGCCAGATCATCGTGCGGGAGTTTTACCGCGTCGGGAGCTGGGCAGTAAACCGGTAGCCGCTGCCGCGGACCGTTTCCACGTGCGCGTCGTGGCCGCTGGGTTCCAGCGCCTTGCGCAGGCGGCGGATGTGCACGTCGACCGTGCGTTCTTCGACGAAGACGTGGTCGCCCCAGACCTGATCCAGCAGCTGCGAGCGCGAGAACACGCGTTCGGGGTGCGTCATGAAGAAATGCAGCAGGCGGAATTCGGTGGGGCCGATCTGCAGCGACTGGCTGTTGCCCGACAGGCGATGCGTCACCGGATCCAGCTTCAGGCCGCCCACGTCGATCACGTCGTCGGTCAGCTGGGGCGCGCGGCGGCGCAGCACGGCCTTGATGCGCGCCATCAGCTCCTTGGGCGAGAAGGGCTTGGTAATGTAGTCGTCGGCGCCGGCTTCCAGGCCGTCCACCTTGTCTTGTTCGGAACCCTTGGCGGTCAGCATGATGACCGGGACGGCGCGGGTGCGCTCGTCGTTGCGCAGCTTGCGCGCCATGGCCAGGCCGGAGGTGCCGGGCAGCATCCAGTCCAGCAGGATCAGGTCGGGAAGCTCGGCGCGGATCAGGGTCTGGGCCTGGTCGGCGTCGAAGGCGCGCAGCACCTTGTGTCCGGCGAAGGACAGGTTGACGGCGATCAGTTCCTGGATGGCGGGTTCGTCTTCGACGACGAGGATGGTGCTGGACATGGCGGATTGGGCACACTTCTGAGCGCCGGCGCGGCGCGAACATTGCGATAGTATGGCCGCAATATTTCAGGTATGTGACCGCCGGGAGTCATCGTCTGCGTTCGCCGGCCGCCCGCGGGAGCCCGATAGGCTACCATTGAACGATATATCGGGAATTCACCATGCAAAACCCCTCCGAATCGCAACATTCCGCGGATTCCGCCTCGCAATCGACCCATTTCGGCTTCCAGACGGTGCCGGAAGGCGAAAAGGCCCGCAAAGTCGCCGAAGTCTTCCACTCGGTCGCCCAGCGCTACGACGTCATGAACGATTTCATGTCGGCCGGGCTGCACCGCGTCTGGAAGGCGTTCACCATCGGCCGCGCCGCCATCCGTCCCGGCATGAAGGTGCTGGACATTGCCGGCGGCACGGGCGACCTGGCCAAAGCGTTCGCCAAGCGCGCCGGTCCTACCGGCGAGGTCTGGCTCACGGACATCAACGATTCCATGCTGCGCGTGGGCCGCGACCGCCTGACCGATGCCGGCCTGCTGGTGCCCACCGCCGTGTGCGACGCCGAGCGCCTGCCGTTCCCCACCGGCTATTTCGACCGCGTCAGCGTGGCTTTCGGCCTGCGCAATATGACCCACAAGGACCGCGCCCTGGCTGAAATGACCCGGGTGCTGAAGCCGGGCGGCAAGCTGCTGGTGCTGGAATTCTCGCGCGTGGCCAAGCCGCTGGCCCCCGCCTACGACTGGTATTCCTTCAATGTGCTGCCCTGGCTGGGCAAGAAGGTGGCCAAGGACGAAGCCAGCTACCGCTACCTGGCCGAATCCATCCGCATGCACCCCGACCAGGAAACCCTGGCGGACATGCTGCGCACGGCCGGACTGGAACGGGTGCAGTACTTCAACCTGACCGCCGGCATCGCCGCTCTGCACGAAGGCGTCAAGCTGGGCTGATCCGCGCCGGCCATCCGGATTTTTCGCCGCCCTGCGGGAACTTGTGGGGCGGCGTCTTGTCCGTTATTCTTACGGTATTCAGATTAATGTAAGAAAAGTCGCGACGAAGGTCCCGCGGTCCGTGGGACTTCCTGCTGCTCGGGGCGGCAGGGGCGCGAGTACGAGGGAGCAAACCTATGTCCAAATTCTGTCTTTCGCGGTTTGTCGCCGCGGCGCTGATCGCCGTTTCCGGTGCGGCACTGGTGACGGCGTCGTTTGACGCCGAAGCCCGCCGTGCCGGTGGCGGCAGCAGCGTCGGCCGACAATCCTCCAACGTGACCCAGCAGCGCCAGGCGACCACGCCGCCGGCCGCCGCCAACAACACGGCGGGCGCCACCGCTGCTCCGGCAGCCGCCGGCGCGGCCACGGCCGGTGCAGCAACCGCGGGCGCCGCCGCCAAGAGCGGCGCTTCGCGCTGGCTCGGCCCCATCGCCGGCATCGCCGCCGGCCTGGGTATCGCCGCGCTGCTCTCCAGCATGGGCCTGTCGGGCGCTTTCGCCGAGTTCCTCGGCTCCGCGCTGCTGATCGCCGCGGTCGTGTTCGCCGTCATGTTCATCATCCGCCGCCTGCGCGGCGCCGGTCCGCGCACTGCCACGCAGGGCGCGTTCGGCGGCGCCAACAACGCGCCGGGCCAGCAGCAACAGCAGCCGATGTGGCGCGAAACGCTGAAGCCGGCGGCTCCCGCTGCAGCAGCAGCGGCTCCGGTTGCCGCCGCCGCGGCGCCGGCCGCGATGCCCAAGATGGGCGACGACAACAACTGGTTCGTGCCGGGTGACTTCGACACGCCCAACTTCCTGAAGCAGGCCAAGGAGCAGTTCGTGCGCATCCAGGCCGTCTGGGACAGCGGCAGCACCGATGGCCTGCGCGAGTTCCTGACCGACGACCTGATCACCGAGCTCAAGCCGCAGCTGGCCGAGCGCGGCGCGGCGCCCAACAAGACCGAAGTGGTCCTGCTGAACGCTGAAATGCTGGGCATCGAAACCGTGTCCGACGGCCACCTGGCCAGCGTGCGCTTCTCCGGCATGCTGCGCGAAGCGCCGGGCGCCGAGGCCTTCCGCTTCGAGGAAGTCTGGAACCTGTTCAAGCCTGCCAATGGCGGCTGGCTGCTCGCAGGCATCCAGCAGATCCCGGTGGATCTCGCCAGCTAAGCCTGGCCGGCCGGGGCCGATCCCCACCTCCGTTGCGGATGCCGCAAGGCATCTGTTTGAACCGGCCCTCACAGGGCCGGTTTTTCCATGTGCTTGCGCAAAACACCCATCCATCTAACCCGTTACACTCCCGATTTACCCATTAACTTCCGCAACCCCCGCAATCGGGGCCGTTGCAGACCGCCATGCTGCCTCTTCCGTTCCTGCCCACCCCCTCGCGACTGGCTGTAAGCGCGCTCAACGCCCTGTTGCGGCGCGAGGACTGGGCGCGCGCGCGCCTGGTGCGGCATGCGGGCAAGACGGTGCGTTTCGCGCTGGGCGGCTTCAGCCTGGGCCTCACCATCGACAGCGAAGGGCTGGCGGCCCAGGCCGATGCGGCCGTGGTGCCCGACGTGACCCTGACGGTCGCGCCAGAAAAACTGCCGCTGCCGCGCCTGGGCGCGGACCGCGAGCGCCCCGATTTCGCCGAGGCGACCCATATTTCGGGCGACGCGGCGTTGGCGCAGGTGGTGTCGGACCTCTCCAAGCAGTTGCGCTGGGATCCGGAGGACGCGCTGGCCCGGGTGGTGGGCGACATCGCCGCGCTGCGCCTGGTGGGCGGGGCGCGCGCGGCCGCCGGCGGCGCGCGCACGGCCAGCCTGCGCCTGGCCGAGAACGTGTCCGAATACCTGTCCGAGGAAAGCGGCATGCTGGCCAGCCGACCGGCGCTGGAACAGTGGCGCCTGGACCTGGCCGAGCTGAACGCCCGCGCCGATGCGCTGGCCCGTTCGGCCACCGCGCTGCAAACCCGCCTGGCATCCGCCAGCGCAAAGCGGGGCGCCTGATACATGTTCCCCCTGCTGCGCCTTTTCCGCATCATTCTGGTTTCGCTGCGCTATGGCCTGGATGAGCTGGTGCTCTCCAGCCTGAACCATCCGCTGGCCACCTGCCTGTTGCGCGTGATCCGCCTGGGCACGCGTCCGCGCAAGCCGCGCGGCTTGAGGCTGCGCCTGGCGCTGGAATCGCTGGGGCCCATCTTCGTGAAGTTCGGACAGGTGCTGTCCACCCGCCGCGATCTGATCCCCGCCGATATCGCCGACGAACTGGCGCTCTTGCAGGACCGCGTGCCGCCGTTCCCCTCGGCGCAGGCCGCTGCCTGCATCGAGGCGGCGCTGGGTGCGCCGCCCGAGAAGCTGTTCGCGCAGTTCGAAGTGGACCCGGTGGCCTCGGCCTCGATCGCGCAGGTGCACTTCGCCGTGCTGCACGACGGCCGCGAGGTCGCGGTCAAGGTGCTGCGTCCGGGCATGCTCAGCATCATCGAGAAAGACCTGTCGCTGCTGAAAGTGGTGGCGCGCATCATCGAGCGCCTGGGCGCCGACGGCCGCCGCCTGAAGCCGCGCGAAGTGGTGGCCGAGTTCGACAAGTATCTGCACGACGAGCTGGACCTGGTGCGCGAAGCGTCCAACTGCAGCCAGCTGCGCCGCAACTTCGGCCCCGAGTCCGGCCGTGGCGACATGCTGATCGTGCCCGAGGTGATCTGGGAATACACGGCGTCCACGGTCTTCACCATGCAGCGCATGTACGGCATGCCGGTAGGCCAGGTGGAGCGCATGCGCCAGGCCGGCATCGACATCCCGACGCTGGCGCGCACCGGCGTGGAGATCTTCTTCACGCAGGTCTTCACCGACGGCTTCTTCCATGCCGACATGCACCCGGGCAACATCTACGTGTCGGACCGTCCGGAAACGCTGGGCAGCTACATCGCCCTGGACTTCGGCATCGTGGGTTCGCTGTCCGAGTTCGACAAGAATTACCTGGCGCAGAATTTCCTGGCCTTCTTCCACCGCGATTACCGCCGCGTGGCGCAACTGCACATTGAATCGGGCTGGGTGCCGCCCGATACGCGCGAAGAAGAGCTGGAGGGCGCCGTGCGCGCCGTCTGCGAACCGTACTTTGACCGGCCGTTGTCGGAGATCTCGCTGGGGCAGGTGCTCTTGCGGCTGTTCCAGACCTCGCGCCGGTTCAATGTGGAGATCCAGCCGCAGCTGGTCCTGTTGCAGAAGACCCTGCTGAACGTTGAAGGATTGGGCCGCCAGCTCGATCCCAACCTGGATCTCTGGAAGACCGCCAAGCCCTATCTGGAACGCTGGATGCGTCAGCGCGTCGGATTCAAGGGGCTGCGGCAGAGCCTGGAAAAAGAAGCCGCGCAGTGGTCGCAAATGCTGCCTGCTTTGCCCAGGCTGGTCCATGACCACCTGAGCCGTCCCAACGTCTCGCCCGCCTTGCTGGCCGAGATGATCCAGTTGCGGCGGGCCCAGGAACAGAACAACCGGCTGGTTGCAGCGCTGGTTGGGGTGGCCGCGGTTGCCATCGGGGTCGCGATATGGGCCTTGACCCGATAGGCGGCGCGATGATCTAGACGGTATCTGTCATGTTTCATTCATGAAACGGTCATCATAGCTTCGCGGTACACGGCGAAAAATAGCGCTGCGGTGGATGAATGCAGCGCCCTCGCCGGCAGCGCGCGCGCCATTCTTAATTTCTATATCTATAGCCCCACTAGCGGGACGAATACAAGGGCAGACCATGCTTTATCCTGAACTCTTCAAGACCATGGAAGCCGTGCGCTGGAACATGGCGCATGACATCCCGTGGGGCGACTTCGATCGCAGCAAGCTCTCGGACGAGCAGGCCCACACGATCAAGATGAACGCCATCACCGAATGGGCCGCCTTGCCGGCCACCGAAATGTTCCTGCGCGACAATCGCGGCGACAGCGATTTCTGCGCGTTCATGTCGGTGTGGTTCTTTGAAGAACAGAAGCATTCGCTGGTGCTGATCGAATACCTGCGCCGCTTCCGTCCGGACCTGGTGCCCACCGAGGAAGAACTGCACAACGTGCGCTTCGAGTTCGACGCCGCGCCCGAACTCGAAACCCTGATGCTGCATTTCTGCGGCGAAGTCCGTTTGAACCACTGGTACCGCCGCGCCGCCGAATGGCACACGGAGCCGGTCATCAAGGCCATCTACAAGACGGTGGCCCAGGACGAGGCCCGCCACGCCGGCGCCTATCTGCAGTACATGCGCCGCGCGCTGCACGACCGCGGCCAGGACACGAGCGAGCAGGCCCGCCTGGCGTTCTCCAAGATCGGCGTGCTGATGGCGTCGGCCGGCCGCACGCAGCAGGCCCTGCACCCGACCAACCTGCACGTGAACAAGGACCTGTTCCCCAACGACACGGTGCAGTCGCGCCTGCCGGAACCTGGCTGGCTGGAGCATTGGCTGGACACGCAGATCCGCTTTGACGGCGTCTGGGAGCAGAAGGTCGCCACGCGCATCCTGCACATCCTGTCCAAGCTGATGGACCGCAGCTTCGAAACGGTGAAGGACCTGAACCGCTACCGCAAGGAAATGACGGCGCTGATCGTGCCGAAGGAAAAGCAGATCATCCTGGGCGGCGCCTGAGCCGGGGCGATACAATCGCCGCATGCCTGCCGCCCGTTTTGAATCCAAGGTCCTGTCCCGCGACGAATGCGTCGCCGCCGTCGCCGCCGGCCGCTATCCGCGGCCGCTGGTGTTCACCAACGGCGTCTTCGACATCCTGCACCGGGGCCACGCAACCTACCTCGACCAGGCCGCCCAGCTGGGCGCGACCCTGGTGGTGGCGGTGAACACCGACGAGTCGGTGCGCCGCCTGGGCAAGGGCGCCGAACGCCCGCTGAACCGCATGGAAGACCGCGCCGCCTTGCTGGCCGCGCTGGGCTTCGTGACCGTGGTCACGTCCTTCCATGAGGACACGCCCGAGGCCCTGATCGGCCAGCTCAAGCCCGACCTGATCGTCAAGGGCGGCGACTACGACATGGAAAAGCTGCCCGAGACCGCCCTGGTCAAGACCTGGGGCGGCCGCGCGGTGGCGATTCCGTTCGAGTTCGAGCGCTCGACCACGGCGCTCGTGAAGAAAATCCAGAACAAGTAAACCGAGTCCCTTCGCGGACTCAGCGCGGTTCCCGCAGCAGGCGGTTGATCGCTTCCAGGTCTGCCTCGGCCAGGATGCCGCTGGTGGCCTTCAGGCGCAGGCTGGCGAGCACCGTGCTGTAGCGCGCCAGCGCCAGGTCGCGCTGGGTGGCGTAGAGCTGCTGCTGGGCATTGAGTACGTCCAGGTTGATGCGCACGCCGACCTCGTAGCCGGTGCGGTTGGCTTCGACCGCGGCGCGGCTGGATTTTTCGCCTGCCTCCAGCGCCTGGATGCGCGCCAGGCCGCTGGTGACGCCGGTGTAGTACTGGCGTGCGGCTTGCACGGCCTGGCGGCGCGCCGCCTCGTAATCGTGGCGCGCCTTCTGTTCCAGCTGGACCTTTTCAGTCACTTGCGACGAGACCCCGCCGCCCGAGTACAGCGGGATCGACAGCACCACGCCGATGGTGCTGTCGATGGGCTTGCCCGGCGCGGCATTGCGCATCACGGCGTCGCTGGCGCTGCCGCTGCTGGCGCGCAGGTTCAGGGTCGGGTAATGGCCGCTCTTGGCGATCTGGATCTCGCGGCCGGCGATGCGCGTCAGGAGCTGCGCGCGCAACACGTCCAGGCTGGAGGACTCCGCCTGGTTGCTCCAGTCGGCCACGCGGGCGGGCTGCGGCGCGGGCAGCTGCACGCCATAGGGCAGTTCGGACAAGGCGCCGGGAGCCGTGCCGATGATCTTGGCCAGTTCGTCGCGGCGGACTTCCAGGTCGTTCTGCAGGCGCAGTTCCTGCGCCACCACCAGGTCGTAGCGCGCCTGCGCCTCGTAGGTGTCGGTGATGGTGGCGTTGCCGAGTTCGAAGTTGCGCTTGGCGGACTCCAGCTGCCCGGCCACGGCGGCCTTTTCGGCCTCGGTGGCGGTCAGCGTGTCCTGGGCGTAGAGCACGTTGAAATAGGCGTCGGCCACGCGCAGCAGCAGGTCCTGATAGGCCTGTTGCAGCTGCACCTCGACGTCGGCGACGACCAGCTTGGATTGCTCGAAATTCTGCCAGCGGCCCCAGTCGAACAGCGGCTGGGTCAGGGACAGGTCCCAGACGCCGCGGCCGCCGCTGTAGGCGATGCCCATGCCGCGGGTGCTGCGGGTTTCCTGGTAGGCGCCGCCGGCTTCGGCGGAGATCAGGGGCAGGAGCAGGGAACGGGCCTGGGGTTCTTTTTCCAGGCCGGCGCGGTAGTTGGCGCGCGCGGCGGCGTAGATCGGGTCATTGCCCAGCGCCGATTGCCAGATCTGGATCAGGTTCTGCGCGCGGACAAGCGTCGGGCCGACGCTTGCGGCGCAGGTAAAAACCAGTAAAGCCGTTAGCAATCGGAAACGCATGGTGGTCAACGATACGCCGGGCCGCCCGGGGCGCGGCGGCCCTGTCAGAGGGGCAGGCGCCGGGCGGCAGGGTTGGGGATCAGAACTTGAACTGGGATACCGTGACGCCGCGCAGCGGCTTGATGACGGTTTCGAACAGGTTCACCGTTTCGAAGCTGGCCGCGGTGGTGCGGGTGATGCGACAGGCCGTCATGACGGGCGCCTGGCCCACGATCACGACCAGGCGGCCGCCCATGCGCAACTGGTACTTCAGCGCGTCGGGGACGGTCGGCACGGAACCCGTGACGAGGATGGCGTCGTATTCGGTGGAGCCCCAGCCGTTGCGGGCGTCGCCGGTTTCGACCTTGACGTTGGTGACGTTGTTCATCTGCAGGTTCTGCTGCGCGAACGTCACCAGGCGGCTGTCGATTTCGACCGAGGTGACCTGCTGCGCCAGGTAGCCCAGCAGCGCGGCCTGGTAGCCGGAGCCGGTGCCGATTTCCAGCACGCAGTCGGACTTGGTCAGCAGCAGCTCTTGCGCCAGGCGGGCTTCCACCTTGGGCGCCAGCATGTTCTGGCGGGTGTTGACCGCGTTGATCTCAAGCGGCAGTTCCAGGTCGGAAAACGCCAGCGCGCGCAGGGCCGGCGGAACGAATTGTTCGCGGCGCACATCGAACAGCGCTTGCAGCACGTTGGCGTCCAGAACGTCCCACGGGCGGATCTGCTGTTCCACCATGTTGAAGCGGGCTTGTTCTACGTCGGGCAGGGTCGAAGCGTTCATGACGGTCAGAAAAAACAGAGGAATCAACAGACCATTGTACCGATTCGTAGCGTACTGTGACGCCCGGCCCCGCCGACAGATGTTTCAGACGCCGCCCGGATCTACCACCAGGCGTGGAAGTGGTGCACCGGGCCGTGGCCCGAACCCACCGACAGGCGCTCGGCGTGGCGGATGGCCTCCGTGAGGTAGGCCTTGGCGCGGCGCGCCGCCTCGGGCACGTCCCCGGTTTGCGGCAGCAGCGCGGCCAGCGCCGCCGACAGCGTGCAGCCGGTGCCGTGGGTGTTGACGGTCTCGATGCGGTGGCCGGGCAGCTCGATCATGCGGTCGCCGTCATGCAGCAGGTCGATGGTCTCGCTGCCGGGCAGGTGGCCGCCCTTGACCAGCACCCAGCGCTCACCTGAATGCGCCAGCTTGTTGCGCAGGCGTTCGGCCACGCGCCGCATTTCCTTGACGGTCTCGACCGGACGCTCTTCCAGCAGCACGCCGGCTTCGGGCAGGTTGGGCGTCAGCAGGGTGGACTGCGGCAGCAGGGCCTCGCGCATGGCGCCCACGGCGTCGCGTTCCAGCAGCAGGTCGCCGCTTTTGGCCACCATGACCGGGTCCAGCACCACGTGGGCCGGTGCCCACTTGGCGAGCTTCTCGGCCACCACCTGGATCACCGGCTGCTGGCCCAGCATGCCGATCTTGACCGCGTCGATGCGCACGTCCGCGAACAGCGTGTCGATCTGCTGGCCGACGAAAGCGGGCGGGACCGCCGAGATGCCGGTGACGCCCTGGGTGTTCTGCGCCGTCAGCGCGGCGATCACCGCGCAGCCGTAGGCGCCCAGCGCGCTCATGGCCTTGACGTCGGCCAGGATGCCGGCGCCGCCGGAGGGGTCGACGCCAGCGATGGTCAGCGCGTTGGGGATGGGGCGGCCGCTGGCGGCCTGCTGGCGGCCGTTCATTTGGGGGCGCCCGCCGTGATCAGGCCTTCGTTGGGCGAGCTGGGGGCGCCGCTGTACAGCTTCTTGGGCATGCGGCCAGCCAGGAAGGCCTCGCGGCCGGCTTCCACGCCCTTCTTCATGGCGCTGGCCATCAGGATGGGATCGCGCGCGCCGGCGATGGCGGTGTTCATCAGGACGGCGTCGCAGCCCAGCTCCATGGCGATGGCGGCGTCCGACGCGGTACCCACGCCGGCGTCCACCACGATGGGCACGCGGGCCTGCTCGATGATCAGGCGCAGGTTCCAGGGATTCAGGATGCCCATGCCCGAGCCGATCAGCGAGGCCAGCGGCATCACGGCGACCGCGCCCAGGTCTTCCAGCATGCGGCACTGGATGGGATCGTCGGTGCAATACACCATGACCTTGAAGCCTTCGTCCACCAGGGTCTTGGTGGCCTTCAGGGTCTCCGGCATGTTGGGGAAGAGGGTCTGCGGGTCGCCCAGCACTTCCAGCTTCACCAGGTCGTGGCCGTCCAGCAGTTCGCGCGCCAGGCGCAGCGTGCGCACGGCCTCGTCGGCGCTGTAGCAGCCGGCGGTGTTGGGCAGCAGCGTGAATTTGGACGGCGGGACGTAGTCCAGCAGGTTCGGTTCACCGGCGTTCTGGCCGATATTGGTGCGGCGGATGGCGACGGTGACGATCTCGGTGCCGCTGGCGTCCAACGCCGCGCGGGTCTGTTCGAAGTCCTTGTACTTGCCGGTGCCGACGAGCAGGCGCGACGAGTAGGCGCGGCCGGCGATGGTGAGAGTGTCTTGAGTGGTCATGGCGGAGGTTCAAAGGGCGGGTGCGCACGATGCGAGACCCGCGGGGACTGGCGATACGTTGGACGAATGATAAAGCACGGCGCCGCGCGGCAGACGTGCTCGGTGAAATGCGGCGTTCCACTATTTGCAGATCGTGGTGCGGACACGTTCAGCGCAGGCGGTCCAGGTCGGCGCAGATCGCCTCGGCGGCGTCGATCAAACGCGGACCCGGGCGGTACAGCGCGTCGGCATCCACGCCGTACACATGCCCCAGCCGCGCGGCGGGCAGTCCCAGTGCCTGCCAGGCGGCCAGGTTGCGGGCGCCGTCCTCGGGGCGGGAGATGCCGGCCAGCACCGCCTCGGGGCGCGCCGCCAGCACGCTTTCCAGCGTGACCTGGGGCGCCACCACGGGCGCCTGGCCGAAGACATTGACGCCGCCGCAGACGCGCAGGGCGTCGCTGACGATGCTGCTGTCGTTCAAGGTGTAGATGGGGTCCAGCCCCGCCTGCACGAAGACGCGCACGGGGCGGCGGCCGGCATAGCGGGCGGCCAGGGCGTCCAGGCGCGCGCGCAGGGCCTGGGCGGCAGGCCGCGCCTGCGCTTCGGTGCCGAACAGCGCGCCCATGCGTTCGACCGCGTCGGGGATGGCGGCCAGGGTCTGCGGGTCGCTGTAGAACACCGGCACGCCCAGCTTGTCCATCACCCGCGCCAGCGGCGCGGCGGCGGCGGGCTGCCAGGCGATCAGCAGGTCCGGACGTACGGCAGCCACGCGTTCGGGATCGGGCTGGGTGCCGTCGCCGATGATGGGCAACTGGCGGGCGGCGGGCGGATAGTCGCTGCCACGGATGGTGGCGATGAGCCGGTCGCCCGCGCCGGCGGCAAAGACCAGCTCGGTGGCGTGCGGGGCCAGGGTGACGGCGCGCCGGGCGGGAGCGGCCAGCGAGACCTGGCGTCCCTGGTCGTCGCGGATCTGGATGACCGCGCCGGCGGCGGAACCCGCCCCGGTATCCGTCGCCGGACCTGCTGCGGCGAGTCCCGCGGACAGCAGCGCGCCCAGGGCCAGGAACAGCCCCGGAGCGATGCGAGGGTGGGTACGTGCGAGGGGCATGCAGGAAGCCGATATAGCCAGCGGGGAACGCCGACTATATCGGAATGCCGCGATCAGTAGCGCAGCGTGAGCGACGCGTAGAAATTGCGGCCCGGGGCGGGGTACAGGCTGTAATTGGCGACCGGACCCAGCATCTCGAACGAAGCATTGCCGCCGCGGATGCCGTAGGTGGCGTACTGGCGGTCGAAGATGTTGTTCACGCCGATGGCGCCTTCGATGTTGCGCGTGAACTTGTAGGCCACCTTGGTGTTGAACAGCACGTAGGCGTCCAGTTCCTTGGCGAACTGGTTGGCCTGGTCGTTGTCCATGCGCGACTTGCCCACGTATTGCGCCGTCACGTTCCACAGGAACGCGTCGGTGGGACGCCAGGTCACGCCGGCGTTGGCCAGCCACTTGGGCGCCAGCGGCACGGTCTTGCCCGCCAGGTCCACGCCGGCGTAGGTGCCGGAGCGGAATTGCGCTTCCATCCAGGTCAGGTTGGCGTCCAGCGACACGCTGCTGGAGATCGCGGTGTGGCCTTCCAGTTCGATGCCTTGGCGGCGGGTCGGGTCCAGGTTGGTGTTGGCTCCCGTGCCCGGGCCCCAGATGCCATCAGCCAGCGGGTTGTACTGGATTTCGTTGGTCAGGTCATAGCGGAAGTACGACAGGCGGGCGCTGCTGCTGGCCGACTGCCAGGTCACGCCGATTTCCTTGTCGGTGGAGGTCTGCGGCGCCAGCGGGGTCTGCACCGACAGCAGTTCGTCGGCGTTGGGCAGGCGGAAGCTGCGGCCGACCTTGCCGTACACGCCGAAACCGGCGGGCAGGTCCTGGCGCACGCCCAGCTGCCAGGCGGTCAGGTGGTTGCTGCGGTCCGACGCCGTGCCCGAGCCAGAGATCACGTCCAGGTCGTCGGAGGCGTACTGGCGGCGCACGCCGGCCGTCACGTAGGTGCTGTCGGTGGCGCGCACCTGGCCTTCGGCGAACAGGCCGTACTGGTGCTGGCGCGACTGCCACTTCGAGGGCTGGAAGTCGTAGTAGGCGTTCTGGTTGGCGGTGGTCTTGGCTTCCTGGCCGTCGGCGCCGAAGACGATGCTGTGGCCGCCGTTGATCGGCAGGCGGTAGCGCACGCTGGCGATGTTCTCTTCCAGCTTCTGGTCGCGCAGGATGTCGCCGAAGCCGTCGTAGGTCAGGCCGTCGAGCTTTTTCTCGCGGGTCGACAGGTCGGCGTACAGGGTGCCGGCGCCGATCGCCTGCTCGAGCTGCAGGCCGAAGGTAGTGGTCGTGGTCTTGACGTAATCGACGTCGTTCTTCGAGCCGCGCGGATCGTCCTGGTATTCGTTCAGGCCGGTCTTGGGGTTGATCGTGCGCGGACCGGGCAACTCCAGCTTCTGCGTGGTGGTGCGGCCGTACAGGCGGATCGAGCCGTCGTCGTGGCGGAACGTGATGCCGCCGCCGCCGCCCTCGCGGCGCTCGCCGCTGTGGTCGCGGTAGCCGTCGCTGTGCAGCGATTGCATGTAGGCGTCGACGCCGACCTTTTCATTGTTCATGGACACGGCCGCGTCGTACTGGCGCAGGCCATAGCTGCCGAAGGTGGCGGTGGCGCGGGCGGCGACCGGCTCCTTGGTGAAATCGGAACGCGTGATGATGTTGATCACGCCGCCGGTGGTGCCGCCGCCGTATTGCACGGAACCGCTGCCGCGCACGATTTCAATGCGCTCGACCTGGTCCAGCGGCACTACGCCGAGGCTGGGCGCCGACAGGTCGTTGGTGTTCTGCTTGACGCCATCGATCAGGATCAGCGTGTTGCTGGCGCCGGTGATGCCGAAGCCGCGCAGGTCGACGATGGAGTTGTCGCTCGAGCTGCTGGTGTTGATCAGGTGGATGCCGGCCTGGGTCGACAGCACGTCCTGCATGGTGCGGGCGCTGGACGCGGCGATGTCTTCGGCGGTGATGACCGAGATCGACACCGGCAGCGTGCGGCCGTCGGTCGGCACGCGCTGGGCGGTGACCGTGATGGCGTCGAGCTGGGGAGTGGAGGAGGCGGCTTGCTGGGCGGCGGCGATGGCCGGGGCGGAGCAGAGCAGGGCGCCGGCATAGCGCCGGATGGAGCGGGTTTTCATCTACGTAACCTCGATGCGACCCGCGACCCCGCAGGCCATTCACGATGGGGAGGATGCCCAAGCCGCGGCGGGCCGGTGTAGGCCTGGCGGCAATGCATGGACTTCCTTGCGATCGAACAGGCCGGTATCGGGCTGCCATGGGCGCATTGCGCGCATGGGGACCGTTGCGGGGGCAGCACAGGCTGGAGCCAGGGGTTGCCGGCGCCTTGTGGGGCGGCAGTCCTGGGAGGTTCTTCCTGTTTCCCGTTTACCTTTCGCGCGCGGTGCGGCAAGTGTTGCGTTCTTGCCTGCCCTGTGCGCCGAAAGCACCGGTTCGGGGCCGAAACTGTATCACCGGGAGGCGCGGATAGGCCCATTTTGTTACGATCAGGGCTTGTTTTTGCGGCGTTTTTCGCTTTTTCGCCACATTGCGCCGCCATCGCCAACTCCATCCGGACCTGCCCGTGTCGTATCCCCGCCTGCCTTACCCGCCCGAAGCCTATACCCATGGCGGTGAATTCGCCCGCCTGCTGGGCAAGCGCATCCTGATTCTGGATGGCGCCATGGGCACCATGATCCAGCGCTACAAGCTGGGCGAGGCGGACTTCCGCGGCGAGCGCTTCGCCGGCCACGGCAAGGACGTCAAGGGCAACAACGAGCTGCTGTCGCTGGTGCGCCCGGACGTGATCTCCGAGATCCACCGGCAATACCTGGAAGCGGGCGCCGACGTCATCGAGACCAACACCTTCGGCGCGACGACCATCGCGCAGGGCGACTACGAGCTGCCGGAACTGGCCTACGAACTGAACCTGGTGTCCGCCCGCCTGGCGCGCGAGGCCTGTGACGCCTACAGCACGCCTGAGCGGCCGCGTTTCGTGGCCGGCGCGCTGGGCCCGCAGCCCAAGACGGCCTCGATCTCGCCGGACGTGAACGATCCGGGCGCGCGCAACGTCACCTTCGAGGAACTGCGCGTCGCCTATGTGGAGCAGCTCAACGGCCTGCTGGACGGCGGCATCGACATCGTCCTGATCGAAACCATCTTCGACACCCTCAACGCCAAGGCGGCCATCTTCGCCACCGAGGAAGTGTTCGAGGCGCGCGGCGTGCGCCTGCCCGTGATGATCTCGGGCACGGTGACTGACGCGTCCGGCCGCATCCTTTCCGGCCAGACCGTGGAAGCCTTCTGGAACTCGGTGCGCCACGCGCGCCCCATCACCATCGGCCTGAACTGCGCGCTGGGCGCGGCGCTGATGCGCCCCTACGTGGCCGAGCTGGCCCGCATCTGCGACACCTACGTCTGCGTCTATCCGAACGCCGGCCTGCCCAACCCGATGGCCGAAACCGGCTTCGACGAAACCCCGGCCGACACCTCCGCGCTGCTGGAAGAGTTCGCGCGTGCTGGCCTGGTGAACATGTCGGGCGGCTGTTGCGGCACCACGCCGGACCACATCCGCGAGATCGCGGCCAAGGTCATGTCGCTGACCCCGCGCGCCGTGCCGGACATTCCGGTGAAGACCCGCCTGTCGGGCCTGGAACCGCTGAACATCGACGAAGACACGCTCTACGTCAACGTGGGCGAACGCACCAACGTGACGGGCAGCAAGATGTTTGCCCGCCTGATCCGCGAAGAGAAATACGACGAGGCGCTGGCCGTGGCCCGCCAGCAGGTCGAGAACGGCGCGCAGATCATCGACATCAACATGGACGAGGCCATGCTGGATTCGGTGGCCTGCATGCGGCGCTTTCTCAACCTGATCGCCTCCGAGCCCGACATCGCGCGCGTGCCGATCATGATCGACAGCTCCAAGTGGGAAGTCATCGAGGAAGGCCTGAAGTGCGTGCAGGGCAAGCCCGTGGTGAACTCGATCTCCATGAAGGAAGGGCTGGAGCCCTTCCGCCACCATGCGCGCCTGTGCCGCCGCTACGGCGCGGCCGTGGTGGTGATGGCGTTCGACGAACTGGGCCAGGCCGACACGCTGGAGCGCCGCAAGGAAATCTGCGGCCGCGCCTACAAGATCCTGGTCGAGGAAGAAGGCTTCCCGCCGGAAGACATCATCTTCGACCCCAACGTCTTCGCGGTCGCGACCGGCATTGACGAGCACAACCACTACGCCGTGGACTTCATCGAAGGCACGCGCTGGATCCGCGAAAACCTGCCCTACGCCCGCATTTCGGGCGGCGTGTCCAACGTCAGCTTCTCGTTCCGCGGCAATGAGCCGATGCGCGAGGCGATCCACACGGTGTTCCTCTACTACGCCGTGAAGGAAGGCATGACGATGGGCATCGTCAACGCCGGCCAGCTGGGCGTGTACGCCGACCTGGATCCCAAGCTGCGCGACCTGGTCGAGGACGTGGTGCTGGACCGCGCCGAGCCCGTGGGCAAGACGGACGCCGACGACGAGCGCACGCCGACCGAACGCCTGGTGCAGTTCGCCGACAGCGTGAAGGGCTCGGGCGCCAAGAAGGAAGAAGACCTGACCTGGCGCAACGCTGAGGTCGAGGCCCGCCTGTCGCACGCGCTGGTGCATGGCATCACCGCCTTCATCGTCGAGGACACCGAGGAGGTGCGCCAGAAGATCGCCGCGCGCGGCGGCCGTCCGATCGAAGTGATCGAAGGCCCGCTGATGGACGGCATGAACGTGGTGGGCGACCTGTTCGGCGAGGGCAAGATGTTCCTGCCGCAGGTGGTGAAGTCGGCCCGCGTCATGAAGCAGGCCGTGGCCCACCTGGTTCCCTTCATCGAGGAAGAAAAGCGCCAGATCGCGGCCGCCGGCGGCGACGTGCGCGCCAAGGGCAAGATCGTCATCGCCACGGTCAAGGGCGACGTGCACGACATCGGCAAGAACATCGTGTCGGTGGTCCTGCAGTGCAATAACTTCGAAGTCGTGAACATGGGCGTGATGGTGCCCTGCGCCCAGATCCTGGAAAAGGCCAAGGAAGAGAACGCCGACATCGTCGGCCTGTCCGGCCTGATCACGCCCAGCCTGGAAGAAATGGCCTACGTCGCCAGCGAAATGCAGCGCGACGAATACTTCCGCAGCCGCAAGCTGCCGCTGATGATAGGCGGGGCCACCACCAGCCGCGTGCATACCGCCGTGAAGATCGCGCCCAACTACGAAGGCCCGGTGATCTACGTGCCGGACGCCAGCCGTTCAGTGGGCGTGGCCACCAGCCTGATGTCGGATCAGTCGGAAGCCTACCTGGCCGATCTGGCCCAGGAATACGAAGAGGTGCGCCGCCGCCACGCCAACCGCAAGGCCACGCCCATCCTGCCGCTGGCCGAAGCGCGCGCCTCGCGCCCCGCGATCGACTGGGACAACTACACGCCGCCGCGCCCCAAGTTCATCGGCCGCCGCACGTTCAAGAGCTACGACCTGGCCGAGATCGCCAAGTACGTGGACTGGGGCCCGTTCTTCCAGACCTGGAGCCTGTTCGGCCCGTTCCCGGCCATCCTGGACGACAAGGTCGTGGGCGAGCAGGCGCGCAAGGTCTACGCCGACGGCCAGGCCATGATGAAGCGCATCATCGAAGGCCGCTGGCTCACCGCCAACGGCGTGGTGGGCTTCTATCCGGCCAACAGCATCAACGACGAAGACATCGAGGTCTACAAGGACGAGACCCGCAGCGAGGTGCTGTTCACCTACCGCAACCTGCGCCAGCAGGGCGCCAAGCGCGAAGGCGTCAGCAACAAGTCGCTGTCCGACTTCATCGCGCCCAAGTCCAGCGGCAAGCTGGACTACATCGGCATGTTCGCCGTCACGGCGGGCCTGGGCATCGAAAAGAAGGAAGCGGAATTCGAAAAGGCGCTGGACGATTACTCCAGCATCATGCTCAAGTCGCTGGCCGACCGCCTGGCCGAAGGCTTTGCCGAATGCCTGCATGCCCGCGTGCGCCAGGACCTGTGGGGCTACGCGCCCGACGAAGCCCTGTCCAACGAGGACATGATCGCCGAGAAATACGTGGGCATCCGCCCTGCGCCCGGCTATCCGGCCTGCCCGGAACACGTCATCAAGACCGACATGTTCCGCGTACTGGACGGCGCCGACATCGGCATGATGCTGACCGACAGCTACGCCATGTACCCGGCTTCCAGCGTGTCCGGCTTCTACTTCAGCCACCCGCAGTCGCAGTACTTCAACGTGGGCGTGATCGGCGAAGACCAGCTGCAGGACTACGCGGCCCGCAGCGGCCGCAGCATCGAAGACCTGAAGCGCACCCTGGCGCCGAACCTGGGTTGAGCGCTGCCGGGGGAGCGGCCAGGCGTACTCGCCGGCCATTCCCCCGTCCATGCGGCTGTGCCGTTACGCTTGGTCTGCGTCCTGATGCGTCTTGCCACGGCCCACATAGGGAATGGCGTGGTCGATGGTTTCCCAGATGTAGCGCCCGGACGGGCTTTGCTGTTCCTCGGCCACGTGCGACACCAGGCCGGCCGCGCGCGAGATGACGGCGAAGCCGCGCATCAGTTCGGTCGGCACGCCGATCTCGCTGAGCAGCGCCGCGACCGCGCCGGTGGCGTTGATGGTGATGTGCCTGCCGTAGGTCTCGTCGATCGCAGCCGCGAGCAGGCGCAGCGCCTTGAGCGAGTCGCCCTTGAGGTCGGGTTCGGCCTCGGCCAGCGCCAGCAGCTTGATCGAGCGCGGGTCGTCGGGCTTGTGCAGATGGTGTCCGAAGCCGGGCAACGCGCTGCGCGATTCGCGGAATTCGCGGGCGATCGCCAGGGCTTCCGTGCGGCCATCGTCGGCCTGGCGGATGCGGTCCAGCAGGCGCGAGCAGTTTTCCATGGTGCCGACGAACTGGCTGCCCACCGCCATCAGCCCGGACGCCACCGCGCCCTGCAGGTTTTCCGGCGCGCTCATGTAGATCAACCGCGTGGCAATGGCGCTGGGCGTCAAGCCATGCTCCATCAGCGTGACCAGCACCGCGTCGACGATGCGCAGGTCCACCGGGCGCGCCTCGCGGCCCAGGATCTGCATGATCATGACTTCGGTGAAGGTCTTCTTGCCGATCAGGTCTTCGACCAGATCCACGTCGCGGTAGGACATGCCGGTGAGGTGATGCGCGCAGAGGCGGGTTTCGGGCGTTTTCATGGGGTCTCCTTCAGGGCCGCGTCACGCACGGCGTTTTTCAGCACCTTGCCCACGCTGGAGCGCGGCAGACTGTCATGGATGTGGAATTGCTTGGGCGTGGCCACGGGGCCGAGCAGGGCGCGCACGTGGGTCTTCAACTCGTCCGCGCTGGCCTGCGCACCGGGATGGAACTGCACGGCGGCGTGAACGGCTTCGCCCCATTTGTCGTCGGGCAGGCCGAACACCGAGCACTCGTACACCGCGGGATGCGCGGATAGCGCGTTCTCCACGTCCACCGGGTAGATGTTGAAGCCGCCCGTGATGATCACATCGCGCAGCCGGTCCTTCAGGAACAGATAGCCGCGCGTGTCGATCAGGCCGGTGTCGCCGGTATGCAGCCAGCCGTCCACGACCGTTTCGGCGGTCTTCTCCGGCAGGCGCCAGTAGCCGGACATGACCAGATCGCCCTGCACCACGACCTCGCCGATCTCGCCGCGCGGCAGCAGCGCGCCGTCGGGCGACATGATGGCCACGTCGCTGAGCCAGGTGACGCGTCCGACCGAGGCGCGGTTCTCCGGGGCTTCCAGATCGGCGGGCCGCAGCACCGTCATGATCTGCGGCGCCTCGGTCTGGCCGTAGGTGGTGCCCAGCACCGGGCCGAAGAAGTCGCGCGCCCGGTCGATCTTTTCCACGGGCATGGGCGCGCCGCCGTAGATCAGGTTGCGCAGGCGCGGGAAGTCGGCGCGCGAGACGCCGGGTTGCGCCATGATCATGTAGATCAGCGTGGGCGGCATGAAGCTCAGCGTGCCGCCGCGTTCGCGGAAGGCGGCGGTGATGCTGGCAGGCGTGACGCCGTCCAGCAGCAGGTGGGCGCCGCCGCAAGCCAGTACCGGCAAGAGGTAGGTGCCGGTGCCATGCGTGATGGGGGCTGCCACGACGTAGCGGTCTTCGTGGGTCAGGCCCCAGCTCATGATCTGGTTGATGATGCCCGCATTCCACGCGTGGTAAGGCTGCATCACGCCCTTGGGCAGGCCGGTGGTGCCGCCGGTGAACTTGATGGCCTGGGTGGCGTCGCGCGGCAGCGCATGGCGTTGCGGTTCGCGTCCGGCGCAGCGGGCCAGCAGCGCGTCCAGCGCCAGCGGCGCCGCCGCGTCTTCCAGATGGATGTGGCGGCGGCCTTGCGGCGCCTGGGCCTCGGGCGCCAGCGGCGCGCCCATGCCGTCCACGATCACGATGGACGGCTCGGTGGCGTCCAGGATGCGCCCGATCTCGCGCTCGGTGCTGCGGTAGTTGAGCGGCACCCACACCTTGCCGCTGGCCAGCACGGCCAGCAGCGCCAGGATGTGCCGAGCGGAATTGCCGGCACAGATCGCCACCCGCGTTTGCGGCGCCGGGTCCAGGTCCTGCAAGGCTGCGGCCAGCGCCCGCGTGTCGGCGGCCAACCGTGAGTACGTGACCTGGCCTTCGGGGCCATCCAGCGCGATGCGTTCCGGATACTGCTCGGCGGCGCGGAAGAAGAAATCTATCGGGTACATCCTGGTGTTCCTAGTTGGCTTTGAGGTTGGCGCTCTTGACGACCTTGCCCCACTTGTCGATCTCGCTGGCAATCTTCCTGGCGTAGGTTTCGGGCGTGTTGGGCTGCTGTGGCGCGTAGAAGCCGGACTGCTGGTAGGACGCCTGCAGCGCCGGGCTGGCCAAGGCCTTGTTGATGGCCTGGTTCAAGCGTTCGACGACGGGCTTGGGGGTGCCCGCCGGCGCCATCACGCCGAACCAGGATTCCACGTCGAAGCCGGCCAAGCCGGATTCGGCCAGGGTGGGCGTGTCGGGGGCGGACGGCAGACGCTGCGGCGAGGTGACGCCGATGGCGCGCAGCTTGCCCGCCTGCACATGCGGCAGCGACGAGGGCAGGTTGTCGAACATGGAATCCACCTGGCCGCCCAGCAAGTCGGCCACGGCCGGGCCGCTGCCGCGGTACGGCACGTGGAGGATGTCGGTGCCGGTCTGCATCTTGAACAGTTCGCACGACAGGTGGATGGACGAGCCGCTGCCGGACGAGGCGCAGGTCAGCTTGCCGGGGTTCTTCTTGGCGTAAGCCACGTATTCCTGCACGGTCTTGACCGGCAGCTTGGGATTGACCACCAGGATGTTCGGAATGGTCGCCAACAGGCCCACCGGCTCGAAGCCCTTCACGAAGTCATAGTTGAGCTGGCTGTACAGCGTGCGGTTGATGGTGTTGGCGATGGAGCCGACGTACAGCGTGTAGCCGTCTGGCGCGGCGCGCGCGACGATTTCCGCGCCGATGTTGCTGTTGGCGCCGGTCTTGTTCTCGACCACGAAAGTCTGGCCCAGTTCTTCCGAGAGGGACTTCGCCATCAGGCGCGCCACGATGTCAGTGGCGCCGCCGGCGGCGTAGCCGACCACCAGCGTCACGGGACGCTCGGGATAGGGCTTGGCCGCCAGGGCCGGGGCCGCGAGCAGCGCGCCCAGGGCGGCCGCCGCGGCGGCCCACCGCTTGCTTTGGATCTTCATTGTTGTCTCCGTCCTGTTTGTCTAATATTTGGACAAATCTGCGTCTGCCCGGCTTCATATTGGGCTTTGATAGAGGCCTCATCAACGCAAGCTGTCCAAAAAATGAACAAACCAGAATCCGAAGGCTCCGGGCCGCGCGTGTTGCGCCGCGGGTTGCGCGTGCTGGGTGTGCTGCGGCAGGCGGGGGCGGCGGGCATGCACGTGGTCGACATCGCGCGCGCGGCGGGCATGCAGCGGACCACGGCCTACCGCTATCTCGACGTGCTGGTTCAGGAGGGCTACGCCCTGCGCGAGTCCGAAGCGCCGCGCTGGCGCGTGGCCGAGCTGGGCGTGATGATGGCGGGCGATCCGCATGCGCAGGCCGTGCGCAGCCTGCGGCCGGTGCTGCGGCAGATCAGCGACGTCAGCGGCGATTCCGCTTTTC
This sequence comes from Achromobacter xylosoxidans, assembly GCF_014490035.1. Classification (NCBI taxonomy): domain Bacteria; kingdom Pseudomonadati; phylum Pseudomonadota; class Betaproteobacteria; order Burkholderiales; family Alcaligenaceae; genus Achromobacter; species Achromobacter xylosoxidans. Next base: position 529,769 of record NZ_CP061008.1, read on the forward strand.
TCATCTGCCGCGCCGGCAACGATTCGCTCTGCCTGCACCGTGAAGTGGGCAACTACCCCGTGCAGGTGCTGGCGGTTACGGTGGGGCACCGCCAGCCGCTGGGCGTGGGGGCGGCCGGGCTGGCGCTATTGGCCGCGCTGCCGCCTGACGAGTCGGAAGAGGTGATTGCGCAGAACGAGCAGGCGTTGCGCGCCTACGGCGGCATGACGGTGGCGCAGATGCGGCGCCTGGTGGAGAACACGCGCGGACGCGGCTGGTCGGTGGTGGGCAACGCGGCGGTGCCCGGCGTGCTGGGCGTGGGCGTGGCCTTGTGCGATGCAGGCGGATATCCGCGCCTGGCCGTCAGCGTGTCCAGCCTGATCAGCCGCATGCAGGCGGCGCGCCAGCGCAATATCGCCGACCTGATCCGCGCCCAGCTGGCGCAGGACGAGGTCAGGACGCAGCGCTGGGCGTTGCCGGGGTTTCCGGCGGCCTAGGCGGCTGCCGGCGTCGGCACCCGGTACGTCTTCTGGTAATGCACCGTGAAAGTCTTGAAGGCTTCCAGGGCCTTGTGCGGATCGTGGCCGGGCTTGACCAGGAAGCTGTCGAAGCCAACGCGCGCCTGGTAGTGGATGGTGTCGATCATCACGTCGCCGACCGCGCGCAGTTCACCTTGCCACTGGTAGCGCGTGCGCAGCAGCTGTGCCAACGAATAGCCGCGGCCATCGGTGTAGACCGGAAAATCCACGGCGATGAAGGCAATGCCGGCGGGGTCCAGGGTGCCGTCGGCTTCGGCCAGGTCGCGCAGATCGGCGTCGGGGTCGAGCAGGACCGCGACGGGATGCTGGTGGCGGCGCAGGGTGGCGCGCGAGGTCTTCCAGACGGAAAGCGGCACGATCCAGCCCGGCGCGTCGCCAGGCACCTGGCCCTCGGCGGGAACCTCGGGTTCAGGCGTGAAGACGCGCGAGGCGTCCGCTTCCAGGCGGCCGTTGCGGATCAGGTGCGGGCCGGGGGCGTCGTGCGGATAGATTTCAGACATGGGCGGCCTCGGCTTGCTGCGCGGGTTTGGCGAAGGCGGGATCGGAGTAGACGTCCTGCTTGAAGGGATCGATGCCGACCCGGTCTACCACGTCGATGAAGCGTTCCTCTTCGCTGTCGCGCAGGCCCAGGTAAGTGCGGATCAGGCGGTCCACCACGCCCGCGACCTGCTCGCGCGCGAATGACGGGCCGATGATGCGGCCGATGGCGGCGCCGCCGCCGCGCGTGGATTCGATGTCGGGCAGCGGCTTGGCGGCGCCGTTCTGGCGGCCGCCTATGGTGACCTGATACCACTCCTCGCCGGCCTTATCGACGCCAAGAATGCCGATATGGCCCACGTGATGGTGGCCGCAGGAGTTGATGCAGCCCGAGATGTTCAGGTCCAGCTCGCCGATCTCGAAGAGATAGTCGAGGTTGTCGAACTGGCGCTGGATGGCTTCGGCCACGGGGATGGAGACGGCATTGGCCAGCGCGCAGAAATCCCCGCCCGGACAGGCGATGATGTTGGTCAGCAGCCCGATGTTGGGCGTGGCCAGGTTCAGCGCCTGCAACGTGGTCCAGAGTTCATGCAGGCGCGCGCGGCGCACGTCGGCCAGGATCAGGTTCTGCTCGTGCGAGACGCGCAGCTCGCCGAAGCCGTAGTCGTCGGCCAGGTCGGCCACCGCGTCCATCTGGTCGGCGGTGATATCGCCCGGCGGCACGCCGGTGGGCTTGAGCGACACGGTGACCGCGGCATAGCCGGCTACCTTGTGCGGATGCACGTTGGTGCGCAGCCAGCGCGCAAAGCGCGGATCGGCGGCGGCCAGCGCGGCGGTGTTGTCCACGTCCTGCGCGGCGGTGGCGTCGTATTGCGGCCAGACGAAGCGGGCCTTGATGCTGTCGACGAATTCCTGGGTGATGGTGTCGGGGCCGCCCTTGATGAGCTGCCACTGTTCGTCCACCTGTTGCGCGTAGACTTCCGGCGTCAGGTCCTTGACGAGGATCTTGATGCGCGCCTTGTACTTGTTGTCGCGGCGGCCGTGCAGGTTGTAGACCCGCAGCGCGGCCTGCAGATAGGTCAGCAGGTCCTGCCATTCGACGAAGGGGTTGATCAGCTTGCCGACGATGGGCGTGCGGCCCAAACCGCCGCCGACCCAGACCCGGAAGCCCAGCTTGCCGTCGCGTTCGACGGCTTGCAGGCCGATGTCGTGCACGCCCACGGCCGCGCGGTCCTGCACCGCGCCGCTGACCGCGATCTTGAACTTGCGCGGCAGGAAGGCAAATTCGGGATGCAGCGTGGACCACTGGCGGATGATCTCGCACCACACCAGCGGATCCACCAGTTCGTCCGGCGCGACGCCGGCGAAGTGGTCGGTGGTGGTGTTGCGGATGCAGTTGCCGCTGGTCTGGATGGCGTGCATCTGCACCGTGGCGAGTTCGGCCAGGATGGCCGGCACGTCTTCCAGCTTGGGCCAGTTGAACTGGATGTTCTGGCGGGTGCTGAAATGGCCGTAGCCGCGGTCCCATTTGCGGGCAATGTGCGCCAGCGTGCGCAATTGGCGCGACGCCAGGATGCCGTAGGGAATGGCGACGCGCAGCATGGGCGCGTGGCGCTGGATGTACAGGCCGTTCTGCAGGCGCAAAACGCGGAATTCATCTTCCGTTAGTTGGCCATCGAGGAAGCGGCGCGTCTGGTCGGAGAATTGCGCCACGCGTTGCTCGACGAGCTGCTGGTCGACGGGGTCATACACGTACATGTCTACTGCCCTTGAAGTCTTCTCGGTCTGAGCCCTTGCGCTCGCCTGGCGCAATGCGGCAGGGGAAAGGGGTTCATAACCGTAACAGGCAGCTATGGCGACCGTCTAAGTCATTCTGGTAATAAGATAATGGGGCCCCCACGCTGCGCCCGCTTTGCGGGCTTGCTGCCCCCCGAGGGGGCTGTCCCGCCTTGGGGCGGCCCGGCGGCGGGACGGCCGATGTATACCCCCACGCTGACGCGCGCTTGCTGCCCCCCGAGGGGGCTGTCCCGCCTTGGGACGGCCCGGCGGCGGGACGGCAATTCTTGTGGGACAGTCGATTCAACAGCCGATTTACAACGCCGCGTTCACCGCCCACTTCGCTACCACGACCAGGATGACCACCAGACAGGCCGCCATCAGCAGCCCGGTCAATATCAATGGCGCCGGCTTGTTGTTGGCGATGTCGGCATCGTAGCCCCGCCCGCGGCGCACGCCGAAGAATCCCCACAGCACGGATTTGACCGTGCGCAAGAAACTGAGCATGTAGACCTCCTGGCGTCGTGGCGATGCTGCAAATGTAGGCCGGCGCCGTCCGCGGAGACAGATGCAGATCCGCCTTACCCGACCGTATCAGACGCCGGACCGGCGGGGGCGCCGATGCCGCGCACGATGTGGTCCAGCAGTTCGCGCGCGGCGGGGGACACATGGCGGCCGGCGCGGCTCAGCACGTGCAGGCTGCCCTGGTTGAGGATGGGGTTGGCCAGCGGCAGGCTGGCCAGGCGCTGGGCGCGCAGGTCGGCCGTGACCGCGATGGGCGGCGTAAGCGCGTAGCCGATGCCGGCGGCGGCGAACTGCCACAGCGCCTTGAAGGACGAGGTGGTCAGCACGTTGCGCAGCCTGACCTGTTCGCTGATTTCGGCGGCCTGGATGTGCTGGCGCACACCGAAACCCTCCTGCATGGACGCGCCGGGATAGTCGGCCAGATCGGTCAGCAGCAGGGGACGGCGCAGCAGGGTCAGCGGGTGGTCCTCGCGGACAATGGCGCGGATGGGCTCGGGCCGTGAGTAATGGGTGCGCAGGCGGGCGTCGTTGGGGGGCTGGAACACCAGTCCGATATAGGCGCGGTCATCCACGATGCGCTGCACGATCTCGGAGGTGCGCGCCACGTCGATGTCCAGGGTGACCTCCGGGTGGCTGCGCCAGTAGCCGGGCAGCACGCGCTCGAACATCAGCTCCACGAAGCCTTCGCCCAGCACCAGGTCTATGTGTCCCCGTTCGGCCTTGCGCAGGCTGTCGATCTCGGAGAAGAAGCTCTCCTGGATGTCCTGCTGGCGCTTGATGTAGCGCGCCAGGATATGGCCGGCGTCGGTCGGCACCACACCGCGCCCGCGGCGCTCGAACAGGGCGATGCCGCAATCGCGCTCCAGCGCGGCGATGGCGCGGCTGACGGCGGACGGGTCCATGTCCAGCACTTCGGCGGCGCCGCGCACCGAGCCGCGGCTCATGACCTGCATGAAATAGTGGGTGCGGCGGGCGTCGAGTTTTTCGTCCATGGCGAGGGCTCCGTGGCGGGAGTGCGGCGGCAGATCCACAGATACAATCTAGGGTTTACCCTTGCATGGTGCGAGATCATGCAAAATTTTCCCTGGAAAAGCCTATCCGTTGCATTTTACGCAACGTTTCTGCGCCAGCCCTGTCATGGTTGCGCGTAAGGCCGCCGGCGAAAATCGGGCCTGCTGCGCGCGCCGTCGCCGCCGCCGCGCTGCGACGCCCATTGCGGGCGCCGGCCGGCCGGGATTGCGGCGGGCAGCCACGACGACTATTCACGTTCATCAGGGGAATCCGATGTCTCACGCCAGCGCAAGCCTGGCCGCGCCTTCCATGCCGCTATCCGGGCGCATCCGCATGCTCGCCGCCATTTTGCTGGTGGTCGTCATTTCTGAAGCGATCGGCAGCGCCACCTTCAACGTGGGGCCGGGCAAGATCATCCTGCAGCCGATGCTGTGGGCGATTTTCATCGGCGCCATCGTGGCCGCCTTCGGCCAGCGCATGCCGGCCGGCCTGAACATCGACACCGCCATGCAGACCCGCATCAGCGGCTATCTGCAATACGCGCTGCTGCCCTTCCTGGCCAAGCTGGGCCTGATGGTGGGTGGCGCCTTGCCGCAGGTGCGCGAAGCCGGCTGGGCCCTGGTGTTCCAGGAGTTCGGCCACTTCTTCGGCACCATGGCCGTCGGCTTGCCGCTGGCCCTGCTGCTGGGCATCAAGCGCGAGGCCATCGGCGCCACTTTCTCGGTGGGCCGCGAGCCCAGCCTGGCCATCATCGGCGAACGCTACGGCATGAACTCGCCCGAAGGCCGCGGCGTGATGGCCGAATACATCACCGGCACCGTGATCGGCGCGCTGTTCGTGGCCCTGATGGCCGGCTTCATCACCAGCCTGAACATCTTCGATCCGCGCTCGCTCGCCATGGGCGCCGGCGTGGGCTCGGGCAGCATGATGGCCGCAGGTGTCGGCGCGATCGCATCCCAGCAGACGCCCGAAGTCGCGCACCAGGTGGCCGCGCTGGCCGCCGCCGCCAACCTGCTGACCACCGTGGTGGGCGTGTACTTCACGCTCTTCATCTCGCTGCCGACCACCATCTTCCTGTATGGCAAGCTGGAGCCCGTGCTGGGCCGCTTCTCGCGCGGCAAGGCCGAGACCGCCGCCGCTGATGACGAGGTCACGCAGGATGCGCCGGCGCACGGCGTCAAGATGGGCTTCGGCGACCGCCTGACCGCCTATGTCATCTGCGGCCTGTTCGCGCTGGTGGGCAACCGCCTGGGCTACAACGTGCCGTTCGCCGACGCCTTGCCGGGTATGGGCATCATCATCCTGCTGGTCGTCATTACCGACCTGGTGCTGCGCGTGGTGCCCAAGCTGCCGGCCGTGTTCGTGCTGTCGCTGATCGCCATGACCGCGGGCTGCCCCGGCGTGCTGCCGTACTCGGACCAGATCATCGCGATGGTCGGCAAGGTGAATTTCCTGCCGTTCACGACCGTGATCCTGGCCATGGCCGGCCTGTCGATCCTGAAGGACCTGCCGGCGTTCCGCAAGCTGGGCTGGAAGATCGTGGTGGTGTCCCTGGCCGCCAACGCCGGCACCTTCCTGGGTGCGACCATGATCGCGGAATTCTTCCACTGATCGCGGCCCGTTCCCGAATCAAGAACCGCCTGATGCTTTTTGTCAGGCGGTTTTTTTTGGTCAGGGCGCGAAACCCGGCCGGTAGCGCGCGTTGTCCGTGACGTTCTCGGTCGCGCCGATGTTGGCGACCTTGGGAACGCCCAGGCCCGCCGCCTTCATGGCCACGGCGGTCTGCAGTTCCTGGACTTGCGGATTACCCATGGCGAGGCGATAGGCCTGCAATGGCATCAGGCCTTCGATCGTGCCCAGGTCGTTGGCGGAGCCGGCGCGCTGGGCCACGGGGTCGGGCTGCGCGGTGAAGTCCTCAACGGCGCGGCGCATGCGCGATGCCGCGTGCAGGTCGCGCAGCGCGTCCGCGTTCGAGGCGTCGAAGGAGGTCAGCGGCAATGGCAGGCTGGCGCGTTCGCGGCCGGCTTGCGCCGCGTGGCCGGCGGCCGCAGCCCGGGCCGCGTGGACATGGGCCACGCGTTGGGTTTCGGGAAATGCGCGGGCGGTGTCCAGCGCGGCGGAGCGCGCGGGATAGGGCGCGTCAGCCCGGTGGATGGCGGAGATCGCAGCGACGTTCATGCTGGGCCTCTTCTGGTGATGGCCGGCGGATCGGCCCGCCTGCCGACTTCACTGTAACAGCTGGGGGCGATGCGGGCGAAAAAAAAGGCCCCTGCACGCGTCAGGGGCCTAGCGACGCTGCTCGGGGCCGCGCCGTACCAAGGCAGGTGATGGCCAGGGAGCCCGGCGGGTTCTCCCGGCCCTGCGCCTGCCCAAACCGGGTCAGGGCTTGGTGGCCTGCATGGACGGACGTTGGCTGAAGGTTTCGTACCAGGCGGCGGTGGCGGGGTGGCCGGCGCGCCAGTCCAGGTCGGGGAAGCGGAAGTCCAGATAGCCCAGCGCGCAACCGATGGTGATGGTGCCGATGTCCAGGCGGCCAGCCAGCGCGGCGGCGTTCTTTTCCACCAGCGCGAGGCCGTCGCGGACCTTGCCCAGTTGGCCCTCGACCCAGCCGTCCCAGCGCAGCGCTTCCGGACGCAGCACGGTTTCGTAGCGGGCCAGCAGCGCCGCGCCCAGCATGCCGTCGGCCATGGATTGTTCCGTCAGCACCTGCCAGCGCGTCTTGCCGGCCGGGAACAGCGAACCGCCGCCCAGCTCGTTCAGGTATTCGCAGACCACGCGGCTGTCGTACAGCGTCTGGCCGTCATCGGTGATGAAGGTGGGCACCTGGCCCAGCGGGTTGCTGGGGATGATGGTCTGGTCGCGGGCGACGGGGCCAGCCGCGCTCGGCAGCTTCTCGATGCGGTCGGCCAGGCCGAGCTCATGGGCGATGACCATGCATTTGCGCACGAAGGGCGAGGCGGGCGAGTAGAAGATTTTCATGAGGATCCTTGTCGGTGGAGAGGCGTCAGTGTTGTGCATGGGCCAGATGTTGTCCAGCGATCCAGCCGAAGGTCAGGGCGGGACCGAGTGTGATGCCGGGGCCGGGATAGGCGCCGCCCATCACCGACTGCATGTCGTTGCCGGCCACGTAGAGGCCAGCAATGGGCGCGCCCGCGCCGTCCAGGGCCTGGGCATGCGGATTGGCGGCGATGCCGCAAGCGGTGCCGATGTCGCCGGGATAGACCTTGACCGCGTAGTAGGGACCCGCGGCCAGCGGCGCGAGGCAGGGATTGGGAGCGTGTTCCGGATCGCCCAGGTAACGGTTGTAGGCGGTCGATCCCTTGCCGAAATCCGGATCCTGGCCTTGGGCCGCGTGGGCGTTGTAGCGTTCCACCGTGGCCTGCAGCGCATCGGCGGGCACGCCCAGCCGGGCCGCCAGCGCCGCCAGCGTGCCGGCTTGCAGCAGATAGCCGGCGTCGATCAGATGTTGGCGCGGCCGGCCCCCCGGCAGCGCCAGGCCCAGGCCCCAGGTGTCGATGAAGCGCTGGTCGCAGATCAGGAAGGCGGGAATGCTGGGCGTCGTGCCATGGCTGCGATACATGGCCTGCACGAACTCGTGGTATGAGGCCGATTCGTTCACGAAGCGCTGGCCCGCGCCATTGACCGCGATGAGGCCCGGCTTGGCCCGGTCCCACACCAGGTGCGGGTAATGCAGGGGTTTGCCGTCCGCGGATTCCAGCAGTGAGACCGGGGCCCAGAACGCGGGGCTGGCGTGGCCCGAGCCGAGCGCGGCGCCGGCGGCTTCGGACAGGCGGATGCCGTCGCCCGCGTTGTCCCGCGGCGACATGGACCACAGACCGGTGGGCTGGGGATAGCTCTGCGCGCGGCGCGCCGGATCCCAGGGAAAGCCGCCCGTGGCCATCACCACGCCGCGGCGCGCGCGGATGTTCAGCGTCTTGCCGTTACGCCGGACCGCGACGCCCTGCACGCGGCCCGCCGCGTCGCGGTGCAACGCCAGCGCGGGTGTGTCCAGCCAGTACTCGATCCTGCGCGCCAGCATGCCGTGGAACAGCTGCGCGGCCAGCGCATTGCCCAGCAGCAGCCGGGTGCCGCGGTGATAGCCGCGCGCACGGTCGGCGGCATAGCGCAGCACCAGCTTCATGCTGTGACGCCAGGCCGCAAATGAACGCGTGGCGCGCAGCAGATGACGCACATCGGTGATGTTGACCATCATGCCGCCCAGCACCGTGAATTCCTTCAGGGGATCGCGCAGCATGCGGAAGTCGCGGCCGAGCTTGCGGCCGTCGAACTCCAGCGGGTCGAGCGAGCGCCCGCCCATCGCGGCGCCGGGCAGGTCGGGGTAGTAATCGGGCGAGGCGGTGCGCGCGGCCAGGTCCAGGATGCCGCGCGACACCAGGTAATCCATCATGCGCGGTCCGGCTTCGAGGTAGGCGCGCTTCATGTCGTCGGGCGCCGCCGCACCCACGGTTTGTTCCAGATAGGTCCAGACCTTCTCGTAGCTGTCCGGATGGCCGGCGGCGTCCGTCTGCGCGTTCAGCGGTATCCACAGCGCGCCGCCGGAGATCGCGGTTGAGCCGCCGATGCGGCCGGTCTTTTCCACCAGCAGCACGTCCAGTCCTTCCTCGCGCGCCGTCAGGGCCGCGGCCATGCCGCCCGCGCCCGAGCCGACCACCAGCGCGTCGACTTCCTTGTCCCAAGTAATGCCTTCCATGCTGCCTATGCTCCCGATCCGCCCAGCGATTTGCCGCCGTCCACGAAGATGACCTGGCCGGTGATGAAGTCCATGTGCGGCGCGGCCAGGAAGGACACGGCATAGGCGATGTCTTGCGGCTGGCCGGCGCGGCCGGTGGGCTGCAGGGCCAGTTGGGCCGCAAGGCGTTCGGGCGTGAGGTTGCGCAAGAGCGGTGTATCGATGAGCCCGGGGGCGATGGCATTGACCAGGATGCCGCGCGGGGCCAGTTCCATGGCCGAGGCCCGCGTGTAGCCGACCAAGGCCGCTTTCGAGGCCACGTAGTGCGGATGATTCTTTGCACCCAGGTAGGCGCGCGAGGCGATGTTGACGATCTTGGCGCCCGGCGCCATGTCGCGCGCGGCCTCCTGCGTCAAGGTCGCCACCGCCAGCAGGTTGACGTCAAAGGCGCGGCGGTAGTCGGCGCTGCCCACTTCAAAGAACTTGCGTTCGTCGAACAGCCCCGCGTTGTTGACCAATGCGGCCAGCGGCGCGAGCGACCGGGCCAACGCGCGGGTGGCGGCTTCGTCCGTCAGGTCCACCACGCGGTGTTCCACGTCCAGCCCTTGCGCCCGTAGCGACTCGGCCTCTTTCGCGGCCAGTTCCGCGTTGCGGTCGGCCATCACGACGCGAAAACCGTCGCGCGCCAGCCGTTCCACGATGGCAAGACCCATGCCGCTGGCGCCGCCCGTGACCAATGCCGTGCCCTGATTCATGATGTTTCCTCACACGGCCAGGTAGCCGCCGTCCACGGGCAGCACCACGCCGTTCACGTAGCTGGCCATGTCCGAGGCCAGGAAAAGAACCGGACCCACGATCTCGTCGGCCCGTCCCGCGCGCGCCATGGGGGCGCGCTGCATGTACCAATCCGTGCCCTGCGCCTGCGCGCGCTGGCCCGCCGTCATCTCGGTTTCCATCAGGCCGGGCGCCACGGCGTTCACGCGCACGCCGTGCGGCGCCAGGTCGCGCGCCAGCACCTCGGTGAACGAGCGCACGCCGCCCTTGGACACCACGTAGCCCGCGGTCGAGATGCTGCAGCCGTAGGCCACGATGGAGCACAGGTTGACGATGGCGCCGCGCGTGGCCTTCAACTGTTCGGCGAAGGCGTGCGTGACGTTGAACGTGCCCTGCAGGTTCACGCTCATCAGGCGTTCCCAGATCTCGGGCGTCTTGGGATCGTCGAACGGGGCGCGCGCCGATATCCCGGCGTTGTTGATCAGGATGTCCAGATTGCCGTGTTCGGTGGCGGACCGTTGCGCAAAGTCGCGCACGGCGGCGGCATCCGTCACGTCCAGCACCGCGTCCGCGGCCTTGCCGCCCGCGGCGCGGATGGCCTGCACGGTGGCGGCGGCCAGTGCGGCGTCCACGTCGGCGACGATCACGGCCGCGCCTTGCCTGGCGAAGCCCTGCGCGATGGCCGCGCCCAGGCCGCGGCCCGCGCCCGTGACGAGCACCCGCTTGTCTTGCATCGATATCATGGTCGGTCCTTTCGGCGCTTCAGGCGCCCAGATAGGCGCGCTGCACGCCTTCGTCGCTGGCGAGCGCGGCGGACTCGCCTTCCAGCGCGATCTCGCCGTTTTCGAGGATGTACGCGTAGCTGGACACCGACAGCGCAAGCTTTACGTTCTGCTCCACCAGCAGGATGGTGATGCCTTGCTCGCGGTTCAGCCGCAGCACGATGTCGAAGATCTGTTCGACCACCAGCGGCGACAGGCCCATGGACGGTTCGTCCAGCAGGATCATGCGCGGGCGCGCCATCATGGCGCGGCCCGTGGCCAGCATCTGCTGTTCGCCGCCGGACAGCGTCGCGGCCTTTTGTTCGTAGCGTTCGCGCAGGCGCGGGAAGGTGTCGCACACCATGTCCAGGTCCTGCCGCACCGCGCCCCGGTCGGTGCGCAGGTAGGCGCCCATCTCCAGGTTCTCGCGCACGCTCATGTCGCGGAAGATCTCGCGGCCCTCCGGCACCTGCACGATGCCGCGCCCGACGATGGCGTCCGCTGCCAGGCGGTGTATGGGTTCGCCCGCAAAGCGCACGCTGCCCGCGGTGGGCGCCACCAGGCGCGAGATCACGTTCAGCGTGGTGGACTTGCCCGCGCCGTTGGCGCCCAGCAGCGCCACGATGGCGCCCTGCGGCACTTTCAGCGATACGTCCTGCAGGGCGCGGATATTGCCGTAGGCGGCCGATACCGCGTCGACTTCAAGCAGATGATCAGCCACCGGCGGCTCCCTTGCCCAGATAGGCTTCAATGACCCGCGGGTTGCTGCGCACCTGAGCGGGCGTGCCTTCGGCGATCTTCTCGCCAAAGGACATGACGGTGATGCGATGCGAGATCGACATCACCAGCTGCATGACGTGTTCCACCAGCAGCACCGTGATGCCGTCGCGTTCGCACAGCTCCGTCAGCAGGCGGTCCAGCGTTTCGATTTCGCGGTTGCGCAGGCCGGCCGCGGGCTCGTCCAGCAACAGCAGCTTGGGCGATATGGCCAGGGCGCGCGCCAGCTCCAGCATCTTTTGGCGGCCGAAGTCCAGGCTGCACGCCGGCGTGTCCAGGAAGTCGGCCAGCCCGACGCGCTCCAGCAGGTGTTCGACGCGCTCGCGCGTCTGCGCGGCCGCGGGGCGCAGCAGCTTGCCTGGGCTATTGGCGCCATGCGCATAGGTGCCCAGCAGGGCGTTTTCGCGCACGCTCAGCGCGCCGAACAGCTCCAGGTTCTGGAAGGTGCGCGCCACGCCCAGCGCCGCCATTTCGTGCGGCTTCTTGCGGGTGATGTCGGCGCCGTCGAACAAGATGCTGCCGCTGCTGGGACGGTAGTAGCGCGAGATGCAATTGAAGGTGGTGGACTTGCCGGCCCCGTTGGGGCCGATCAGCGCATGGATGCGGCCGCGCTCCACTTGCATGGACAGGCCGTTGATGGCGGTGAGGCCGCCGAACTTGACGGTCAGGCCTTGCACGTCCAGATAGGGATGGCTGCTCATGCGGCGCTCCTTTGGGTCGGTTTGGCCGCGGCCGGGCGCGTGGCGGAAGGCAAGGGCGCGGCCGGCGCCGGAGCCCGTCCGCGCGCGCCGCGGCCTGCGAACAGGCCCTTGGGCGCGAACATCATGAAGCCCATCAGGATGACGCCGTAGATGATTTCCTGGAACGACAACGCCTGGCGCAGCAGCTCGGAGATCAGGCCGAAGGCCAGCGCGCCCGCGATGGCGCCGCGCACCGAACCGATGCCGCCGACCACCACCATCGTCAGGATCAGGATGGTGGTCTGGAAGCCCAGGCTCTCAGGGTGGATGAAGGAAGCGAAGGTCGTGTACATGCCGCCCGCGATGCCGGCGTAGGCCGCGGAAAGCGTGAAGGCCGTGCGCTTGATGGCGTTGACGTTCACACCCATGGCCTGGGCCGCCACGTCGCTCTCGCGCACGGCGCGAAACGCCGAACCCAGCTGCGAACGGGAAAGGGCGACGGTGGCCCACAGCAGTAGCGCGGCGATCAGCACCACGAAGGGATAGGCCTTCGCGTCCGACACCAGTTCATAGCCGAACAGCGTGGCCGGCGAGATCCGGAAGCCGTTCGAGCCATTGGTGACCGATTGCCAGTTCAGGAACACCCACTGCATCGCCTCGCCGAAGGCGAAGGTGGACAGCGCCAGGTAGATGTCGCGCATGCGCAGCGCCAGCGCGCCGATCACATAGCCCAGCGCGGCTGCCAGCAGCCCGCCCGCGATGATGGAAATGAAGAAGGGCGGATGCCACAGGTTGTTGATGAGGCCGGCGGTATAGATGCCCACGCCGTAGAAGGCCGCGTGCGAGAGCGCGAACTGTCCGGTTTCGCCGATGACCAGGTGCAGGCCCAGCGCCAGCACCACGAACACCATCAGCAGGTTCACCACATAGATGACATAGCCGCTGGCCGCGAAAGGCAGGATCGCCAGCACGATGGCCATCAGCGCCAGCAGCGCATGGTCGATTTTCTTGCTCATACTTTCTTCACCTGCAGTTTGCCGCCCAGGAGCCCTTGCGGACGCAGCAGCAGCACGACCATGATGGCCACGAAGGGCGCGACCACGATGGCATTGGTAGAAATGAACAGCCCCACCAGGTTCTCGGCCACGCCGATCACGAAGCCGCCCACCACCGCTCCAGGCAGGCTGGTGATGCCGCCCACGATGGCCGCGGCGTAGGCCAGGATGGCGATGTGGCCGATGTCGGGCGTGATCAGGATCTTGGGCGTGATGAGCAGCGCCGCGACCGCCGATATCAAGCCGGCCAGGGCCCACACCAGCATGCGGATGCGGGTCAGGTTCACGCCCACCAGGCGGGCGGCCTTGGGATTCATGCCCACGGCGCGCATGGCGCGGCCGACCCGGGTATAGGTGAACATGCCGAACAGCAGCAGCATCACCGCCACTGCGACCGCGAAGATCACCAGGTCCAGCTGGGTCAGCACCGCGTCGCCGATGATGATGGCGTCGGTCGAGGCCAGCGGCGGCAGCGAGCGCGGCGTGTCGCCCAGGCCGGTCTGGCGCACCAGACCCTTGAGCGCATAGGCCAGGCCCAGCGTGGCGATCACCATCTGCACGCCCACGCCCTTGGAGGCGATGACGCGTTCCATCACGACGCGCTGGAACAGGCCGGACAGGACGGCCACGGCGGCGAGCGTGATGGGAATGACGACGAGATAGGGCCAGCCCATCACCAGGGTGAGGAACAGGGCGATGTAGCCGCCGACCATGAAGATCTCGCCCTGGGCGAAATTGGGCACGTCGGTGGTCTTGAAAATGATGACTACGGCGACCGCCAGCAGCGCGTACACGCTGCCCGTCACCAGTCCCGACAGCACCCCCTGCTGCAGGAACAGCCAGATATCGGCAAAGCTCATGATGTTCTCCGGCAGCCCGCGCGCTGCTGCGCCAACGCGCGGGCCAGGCCCATGGCGGGCCGCTGGTTTACTTCTGGTACTGCCAGACGCTCTTGAAGGCGCCAGGCACGAGCGACATGTTGGTGCCGTCGAACTTGATGTAGATGGCGGATTCCTGCGCCGCGCGGTCGTTCGGGCCGAATTCGATCGGACCGGCCATGACGCCGGAGTCGAACTTCATGGTTTCCAGCGCCTGCAGCACCTTCTCGCGGGTGGGCTGGGGGCCGGCGGCCTTGAGCGCGTTGACCACCGCCATCGCGGGCGGCAGGCCGTAAGGCATGTAGGTCTGCGGGTGGCCCGGCTTGGCGGCCAGGTCGGGGTAGGCCTGCTTGTACATGTCATACACCCAGGTCAGCTTGGCGCCGCCCGGCACGTCGGACAGCACTTCCTGGATGTAGACGTTCTTGAAGGCGTCCTTGTTGCCCACGTTCTCGACCAGCTGCTTCAGGTCGGCGGTGCCGTTCACCGCCAGGACGATGGGCTTGTTCCAGCCCAGTTCCTGCGCCTTCTTGATGATGAGCGCGGCGGGGCGGGCGTAGGTCGTCAGCAGCAGCACGTCGGCGTTGGCGGCGCGGATCTTCAGCATGGGCGCGGTCACGTCGGTGATGTTCGGGTTCACCGACTGAACTTGCAGCGATGGGTCGCCCAGCTGCTTGACCTGGGCCTGCGCGGCTTCCAGGTTCCAGCCGCCGTAGGCGTCGTCATGGTTGATGTAGCCGATCTTCTTGGCCTTCAGGTGCTCGGCGGCGAACTGCACCATCGAGCCGCCCACGGCGTGCTGGGAAATGGAGAAGGCGCCATAGATGTACTTGGACGGCGGATACAGCGCGCCGTCGCCCGAGGCGTTGAGCATGACCAGGGGCACCTTCTCGCGCTCCACGTATTCGCGCGAGGCCACCACCGCGGCCGAGCAGGAGCCGCCGTTCAGCAGGAACACCTTGTCCTGCTCGTTCAGCTTCTTCACCGCGGCGACCAGGTCGTTGGCGTTGCAGCGGTCGTCCTCGATCACCAGTTCGATCTGGCGGCCGTGCACGCCGCCTTCCTTGTTGACCTTGGCGTACCACATCTTGGCGGCGTTCAGCACGTCAAAGCCGTAGGCCATGCCGCTGCCGGACAAGGGCGCGAACAGACCGATCTTGATGGTCTTGTCGGTGATGCCCGGTTCCTGCTGGGCCTGCGCGCCCGTGCTCAGCGCCCATGCGCATAGCGCGGCGGCGGCTGCGTAGCGACTGCTTTTCTTCATCTTTGTCTCCCGTTCTTTTTTGATGCGCGCCTTTGTTTGGGTGGGGCGCTTTGCTGCGTTGCCGGCCTGGCCGCCGGAATGCCTTACTGCATGCGGTAGCCGCCGTTGACGTCGATGACGCTGCCGGTGATGTAGCCGGCTTCCTCCGACGCCAGGAAGCGCACGGCGGCGGCCACGTCGTCCACGGTGCCGATGCGGCCCAGCGGAATGGCTTGCGCGGCGGCAGCGAGCGCGCCGCTGCTGGTGACGGTGCTGCGCAGCATGTCGGTGTCGATGAGGCCCGGCGCGATGCCGTTGACCGTGACGCCCAGATGAGCGGATTCGCGCGCCATGGCCTTGGTCAGGCCCAGCACCGCGGACTTGGCCGCGATGTATGAGGCGCTGGAGCGGTAGCCGCCCAACTGTGCCGCAACCGAGGTGAACGTGACGATGCGGCCATGTGCCAGCGGCGCGGCCTCGCGCCGGCGCAGGTAGGCGCGGCCGCACAGGAACACGCCGCGGGCGTTCACGGCGAAGCTGCGTTCCCAGATGTCCAGCGAGGTGTCCTTGATGAGCGGACGTTCGCCGTTTTCCTGGAACAGCAGCAGGCCGGCGGCGCTGACGAGCACGGCGATGGGGCCATGCTGCGCTTCGATCTGTTCGAACGCGTTCTCGACCGAGGACTCGTCGCTGACGTCGAAGGCGTGCGACGCGTGCGGCGCGCCCAGTTCGTCGGCCACGCGGCGGGCGCGCCCGGCGTCCACGTCCGAGACCACGACGCGCAAGCCGGCGCTGGCCAGTTCTTGGCAGATGCGGGCGCCTATGCCGCCGCCGCCGCCCGTGACGAGCGCAAGACGGGGAGCCGGGCCTGTGCCGGCCGGCGTGGATACATTGGACATTTTGTCTCCTGGTGGCGTGCTGTCCGCCTGGGGCGCGACCGAGCCGCTGGTTTGAATTTTTTGCGATTATGTATACATGGGTGGGTGTCAGGTATAGGTGATTACCCGAGGTGTTGCTTGATATACATCGTGTTTTACGGAGATTCTCCGAAAACCCATGCGGTGCCTGGCGCCCCTATGTATTCTTCATGTATACAATGTGGCTATGGACACGCTATCTCAACACGTTACCGACACGCTGCGGGACTGGGTGCTGCACGGCAAGTTCAGCCCCGGCGCCCGCCTGGAAGAAATCCCGCTGGCGGAAAAACTGGGGGTGTCGCGCACGCCGGTGCGCGCGGCGCTGGCGACGCTGGGCAATGAAGGTCTGCTGGAGCATCTGCCCAAGCGCGGCTACACGGTGCGCGCTTATGACATCGGCGAAATCGTGGCGGCCTATGAGGTGCGGGCGGCGCTGGAAGGGCTGGCCTGCCGCCAGGCGGCCTTGCGCGGGCTATCGAACGATGCCGTGGCGGTGCTGAAGAATTGCCTGGACGAAGGCGACCGGATACTGGGCAAGGGCGTGTTGCTGGCCGAGGACCATCTGCCGTACCAGCAGGTGAACATCACCTTGCACAACGGCATCCTGGAAGCGGCGGGCAACCCCTGGGTGCGGCGCTTCGCGACGCAGGCGCAGGCGATTCCCTACGCCTCGGACCGGATCATCCTGTGGGAAGACCACGGCATCATCCTGCGGTCGCATGACGACCATCACCGCATCGTCAATGCGATCATCGCCCGCGACGGTGCGCGGGCCGAGGATCTGATGCGCGAACACGTGTACTACGCGGGCATCATCCTGAAGAACAACTACGAAAGGCTGGCGCAGGCGTACCGGGTGTAAGGCACGCCCGCGCTCCAACCTCAGGCCGCGGCCGCAGGCGCCTCGAGGCAGGGATTGAATTCGCCGGTGGCGGGGTCGCGCAGGTACAGCAGGCCGGTGGCCACGCCGAAGTAGGTGCCGTGCAGTTCCAGTTCGCCCTTTTCCACGCGGCGGCGGATGGACGGGAAGGTCATCAGGTTGTTCAGGCTGTGCTCGACCACGGCCAGTTCCAGACGCTTCAGGTTGGCCTGGCGGTCGCCGGTGCCGGGGCCCAGGCGTTCGGCCACGGGCTCGATCTGCGACATCCACTTGCCGATGAAATCGCCCTTGGTCAGCGGCTTGGCGTCGTCGAAGAAGGAGCGGATGCCGCCGCAGGAGGCATGGCCCAGCACCACGATGTGCTTGACGTTCAGGCCGTTGACCGCGAATTCGATCGCGGCGCTGGTGCCGTGGTACGAGGATTCCGAGTCAGGGTCACAGGGCGGGACCAGGTTCGCGACGTTGCGCACGACGAACATCTCGCCGGGGCCGGCATCGAAGATGACTTCGGGCGACACGCGGGAGTCGCAGCACCCGATGATCAGGATTTCCGGGTTTTGTCCCGATTCGGCCAGCTTCTGGTATCGGCTGCTTTCCGAAGGGAAACGGCCCCCCAGGAAAGATTGATAGCCTTCGGTAAGTCTTTTTGGAAACATGATCTTTTCTTCCTCGTAGCTGGAGCCAGGCGTGCTGGCGTGTCGGCGCACGCAACAAGGGGCTTCGTGTGGAAGCCCCTTTTATTGAGTCGACAAACCGAATTTTCCCATATTTGACCTTGCGCCACGCTGTCTAGACCCTGAAGTAATCAGGGTTTTTTTTGGCAGGCGGGCCGTAACGGGCGTCTAGCCGGCGCCTAGCGGGCGTCGACGTCCAGCGCGGTGACGCGGGTGAATTGCAGCGGCGTGACGGCCCGGATCTGCTTGATCTGGCCGGGCGCCAGCGGGCCGATGACGTCGTCGCGCACGCGGCCGATCTCGCGGTCCTGCGCGTCGTACAGCACGAAGGTCAGCATGGCGCTGTTGATGTGCCGCGCCGACTGGTTGGACAGCAGCCCGGTGATGGCCGACACGTTCTGGTTGACGTCGCGCACGGCCTGGACGTTGCCCAGCGTGACGCCGTAGACCAGGCTCTGCGCGCCGGCGGCGCCGGACAGGCCGGCAAGCAGCGCGAACCAGGCAAGGGCAAGTTTCATCATGGTCTCCTGTGCAGCCGCGGAGTCGGATGCCGTTCGGGTCCGCAGGGCGGTCAATGCCTCCTCTACCTTGGGGGCATGCTTATCTCACACCTTTCCCGCCATGTACACAACGGGGCAAAGGGATGAATGGGTAACAGGGTGCTTGGATTGGTCGCAAATTCGCCTGCGTGGGGGCATGTCCACGGGGGAAGCCTGCGGCGGTTTCAGGGGCGTGTAAGGCCTTGGCGATTCTTGACTTTCCGCACTCTTGCGCAGGGTTCGGGTTTGTTCGATCATGACCGGGCCGGCGATTGGGCCGGCGGATCGTGCGGCCCGCCTTTGCGACTGAGTCCAGGCGCGCGGGCGCCAAGGGAGGAATCCATGCTTTCCCGTACCAGCCAGTTGGCCTCGGCCTTTCTGTTGACCGCTTGTTTCGCCGGCGCAGCCCTTGCCCAGACGCCCGCAGCTCCCGCCACCGCCAAGACGCCTACGCCGCAGCAGCAGCGCATGGCCGACTGCAACAAGTCCGCCGAAGGCAAGAAGGGCGATGACCGCAAGGCCTACATGAGCAGCTGCCTGAAGGGCGAAACCGCCGCGCCCGCCAAGGAACTCACGCCGCAGCAGCAGAAGATGAAGGACTGCAACGCCAAGGCCACCTCGCAGCAACTGACCGGCGACAAGCGCAAGACCTTCATGAGCACCTGCCTGAAAGGCTAGCGCCGACGCAACACGGCATGTCGCGAAGAAAAATCGCCAGCCCCTGAAACGGGCCGGCGATTTTTTTTGGCATGAGGCGCCTCTCAGCCGCCGGAACGTCCCGGCCCCTGCAAGCGCCCCAGCACGCTTTCCAGCGCCAGTCCGACCGCCAGCACCTTGCGGTCCTCGCCTGGCAGCCCGTCGACTTCCAATCCCACCGGCAGTCCGTCCACTGACAGGCCGGCGGGCACGCTCAGTCCCGGCAGGCCGGCGTTGCTGCCCGGATCGACATTGCGCGCCAGGCGGCCGAAGCTCTCGAAGCTGCTGGCTTCGGGCGTGGCGGCCAGCGGCGGGATCGGCACCGTGGGAAACAGCAGGCCGTCCAGCGCATGGTCCTGGAATGCGCGGCGGTACACGCCGATGAGCTCGTCGCGGTGCGTCGCCATGGCGCGTTCATAAAGCGGCTGCAGCGGCAGCGCCTCGCCCGTGGGCAGGGGCAGCACGCCAGGCACGATCAGGCCGTCGAAAATTCCTTTGACGTCCGGGCTGGAGATCTGCGCCACCACCTGTTCGAAGCTGAGGCCGGTGCCGTAGCGGCTGAGATAGTCCGTCAGGTCGCCCTTCTGCTCGTACAGGCAGACCGGCATGCCAACTGCGGCGTTGCTGGCTTCCAGGCCCGGCATGTCCAGTTCGACCAGTTGCACGCCGGCCGCGCGCAGCTTGGCCAGCGCGGCATCCATGACGGCCTGCACCTGCGGGTCCAGGTCCTTCCAGAAGTAGTCGCACAGGCCCAGGCGCATGCCGGCAGGCGGCAGGGCGGACAAGGGCTGGCGGTCGCCCGTCAGCACCGCGTCCAGCAGCACGATGTCGTCCATGCTGTTGGCGATGGGTCCAGGCGTGTCGCGGGTGTGCGAGATCGGCGTGATGCCGGCGCCGTCGTAGCGGCCCACCGACGGGCGAAAGCCCACCGCGCCGTTCACCGCCGCAGGCAGGCGCACCGAGGCGCCCGTGTCCGTGCCCAGCGCGGCCGGCGTCAGGCGCGCGCCCACCGCCGCGCCGCTGCCCGAGGACGAGCCGCCGGCGATCAGGCGCGCGTCATAGGCGTTGCGGGTGCCCTCGCCGTGCGCGCCGGGAAAGGCGGTGTTGTAGCCCGACACGCCAAAGGCCAGTTCGTGCATATTGGTCTTGCCCACGATGACGGCGCCCGCCTCGCGCAGGCGCCGCACCACCGGCGCGTCCTCGGTCGGACGGAAATGCTTCAAGGCCGGCGTGCCGGCCGTGTTGGGCAGGCCGGCAACGTGGATGTTGTCCTTGATGGCGATGGGCACGCCGGCCAGCGGCTGCGCGGCCTGGTCCGCCTGGCCGCGGGCGGCATCCCGGGCGCGGGCCTGGGCCAGCGCGCCTGCGCGGTCCACGGTGATGAAGGCGTTGAGATCGGCGCGCGCCTCGATGCGGTCCAGGCAGGCCTGGGTCAGCGCAACGCTGGTGAGGCGTCCCTGCCGGATAAGGGCCGCGGCCTCGGTGACGGTCAGGTCCGCAGGGGACGCGGCGGGCAATGGCTGTTTGGACGTATCGGACATGACGCTTCCTTACCTGTGCGGGATTCTGTCGAACCCGTACCTATACAGGGGGAAGCGGGCGCTGTCGAGCAGGTCCCGCCGCCGCGCCAGGAATCAGCCCGGCTTCCTCACCACGATGGTCGCCGTGTCGCTGGTGAAGGAAGCGTCGTCCTGCACGTCGAAGTGCGCGCGCACCACGTCCGGCGCGATGCCGAACATATGGCGCAGGGCCGCCACCAGCGTGTCCGGCGTGCGCATGCGCACGACCCAGGACTGGAACTCCAGCGGCAGGCGGCGCGGCGTCAGGCCCTGCAGGGTGAAGCCGGCCTCGGTCAGCATGCGGGTCCACTCGGCGACCGAGTAGTCGCGCACGTGCGAGGTGTCGCGCAGCACTTCGATGGTCTGCAGCCAGGTATCCAGCAGCGGTTCACCCGGCGACACCACATCGGCGAACACGGCGATGCCGCCCGGCTTCAGCACCCGGAAGGCTTCGCGCAGGCCGCGCCCGGCGTCCTGCCAGTGGTGGGTGGAATAGCGCGACATCACCAGGTCGAACTCGCCGTCGCCGAAGGGCAGGTACTCCGCCTTGCCTTGTCGGGTGGCCAGATTGGCCTGCCCGCGCTTGGCGGCCTCGCCGGCGACCACGTCCAGCATCTGCTGCGACAGGTCGTAGGCGGTGACGTGTTTGACTTGCGGCGCCACGTGAAAGCTCACGTGGCCGCCGCCACAGCCCAGGTCCAGCAGCCGGGCTTCGGGATGCTGCGCGGCGATGTCGGCCATCTGCAGCAGGTCTTCACCCTGGGCGTGTACGGCGCTGGTCAGATAGGCGGTCGCGCGCGGGCTGAATTGGCGGTCGACGGCGGCGTCATGGGTACTGGCGGTCATGGGAATCCTTGGGTGGCTGGGGCCGGTACGGGGGTGGAAAGCAGGTGGAAGCGGCGGCCCAGGCGCTAAGATAGGCGGCTGTCCATACACGTACAAGTCCATTGCTCATCCTGGTATGACTACTTCCCCCCAGGCCGGCGCCGCCGGCCACGAAGGCTCCCCCCTGCGCCGCCAGGCGCTGGGCGAATTCGTGCGCAGCGCCCGCTCCCGCATCACGCCCCAGATGGCCGGCCTGCCCGAAGGCATGCGTCGCCGCACCCCCGGATTGCGGCGCGAGGAAGTGGCCCAGCTTTGCGGTATCAGCGTCACCTGGTACACCTGGATCGAGCAGGGGCGGGAAGTGTCGGTATCGCCTTCGGTCTGGTCGCGCATCGCGGGCGTGCTGCAACTGGCCCGCGCCGAACGCGCCTATCTGTTCGACCTGGCCGACTGCGCCGATCCGCAGCACGGCCGCGACGACGCCGGCGCGCCAGGTCCCTTGCAGGAATGCGTGAACGCGATCAACGCCCCGGCCTACGTGCTGGACCGGGCCTGGAACGTGCTGGCCTACAACGAGCCCCTGCGCGACCTGTTCGACAACTGGCCGGCGCGCGATGCCGAACCGAATCTGCT
This sequence comes from Achromobacter xylosoxidans, assembly GCF_014490035.1. Classification (NCBI taxonomy): domain Bacteria; kingdom Pseudomonadati; phylum Pseudomonadota; class Betaproteobacteria; order Burkholderiales; family Alcaligenaceae; genus Achromobacter; species Achromobacter xylosoxidans. The sequence continues at coordinate 551,660 of NZ_CP061008.1, forward strand.
GCGCTACATCTTCCTGGACCCCGCCGCGCGCGAACTGGTGGTGGATTGGGACCAGCGCGCCCGCCGCGTGGTGGCGGAATTCCGCGCCGACGCCGGCGCGCACCTGGACGAGCCGGCCGTGCTGGCGCTCCTGGACAACCTGAACCGGCAAAGCCCGGTGTTCGCCCACTGGTGGACGCGCCATGCGGTGGTCGAGCGTGAAGGCGGCCTGCGCGAATTCCAGCATCCGGGCCGCGGCAAGCTGGCCTACCAGCAGATCACGTTCCGGCTGGCGACGCATCCGGACCTGAAGCTGGTGATGTTGTTGGGCGGGGGCGCACAGCCCTGAAAGATCAGCCCTTGAACAGGCTGTCCTGCATCCCGGCGTCGACCAGCCCCTGCAGCAGTTTCTTCACCGGCGCCGGCAGCGCAATCGACGGCAGTTCGTCCGCCGGCACCCAGCGTTCCGGCCTTGCGGACTCGCGCAGCCTGGCCGCGCGCACCGGCACCAGCCAGGGCCGGATGTGCAGGCGGTAGTGCGTGAAGGTGTGGGCGAAGGCCGCCAGCTCGAAGCGCTGTTCGGGCTCCAGGCCCAGCGCGCGGGAAGCGCTGTCGGGGTCTTGCGACACGTCGAATTCGGGCAGGCTCCACAGTCCGCCCCAGATGCCGGGCTCGGGCCGTTGCTGCAGCAGGAAGGCGCCCTGATGCCGCAGGACCAGCATACAGGTCTCGCGTTCGGGGATCGCCTTGCGCGCCTTGGGCGTGGGCAGTTCGGCCTGGCGGCCTTCGCGTTTGGCCACGCAGCTGTCCGCCACGGGGCAGGCCTCGCAGGCAGGCTTGCCGCGCGTGCATAGCGTGGCGCCCAGGTCCATCAGTCCCTGCGTGTAGGCGGCCATGTCCAGGCCGGGCGCGGCTTCGACCTGCGCATCTGCCAGCGCCCACAGCTTCTGTTCGACTTCACGCTTGGTCGGGTCCCCGGCGATGCCGAAGTGCCGCGTGAACACGCGCTTGACGTTGCCGTCCAGGATGGGCGAGCGCTCGCCGTAGGCGAACGCGGCGATGGCGGCGGCGGTGGAGCGGCCGATACCCGGCAGCGTGGCGATGGCTTGCGCCGTGGGCGGGAAACGTCCGCCCCAGTCGCGCGCGATTTCTTGCGCGCAGCGGTGCAGGTTGCGGGCGCGGGCGTAGTAGCCCAGTCCGGCCCAGTAGGGCATTACGTCTTCCTGCGCGGCCGCCGCCAGCGCGGCCACGTCCGGAAAGCGCTGCAGGAAGCGTTCGTAATAGGGGATGACCGTCGCCACCTGCGTCTGCTGCAGCATGATCTCGGAAAGCCAGATGCGGTAGGGATCCCGGGTGTTTTGCCAGGGGAGATCGTGGCGGCCGTGACGGCGCTGCCAGTCGACGATACGAGGGGCGAAGTCCATGGCGGCAATTATCGCATCGCCCTATTGCCCGGGGTGGGGCTAGCGGTTACAAACAATGGAAACAGAAGCGCGCCAGCGCCCGCAATTCACGTCCCTTGCTCGCCCGCGTGCGCTTCAAGAGGGTGTCGCGCGTCGCCGGCCGGGGTTCCTGGATCCCTTGGAGTCGACATGAACGCTCCTGCTTCGCCTGCCTTGCGTGCCGCGCTTGAATCCGTCCAGCTGGACGACAAGTACACCCTGGAATCCGGGCGCGCCTGGATGAGCGGCATCCATGCCCTGGTCCGCCTGCCCATGATGCAACGCGTGCGTGATGCGCGCGCCGGCCTGAATACGGCGGGCTTCGTGTCTGGTTATCGCGGTTCTCCGCTGGGCGGCGTGGACCAGAACATGTGGAAGGCGGCCAAGTACCTGAAGGCCCATCACGTCGAGTTCCAGCCCGGCATCAACGAAGACCTGGCCGCCACCGCGGTGTGGGGCTCGCAGCAGGTCAACCTGTTCCCGGGCGCCAAGTACGACGGCGTGTTCGGCATGTGGTACGGCAAGGGGCCTGGCGTGGACCGCTGCGGCGACGTCTTCAAGCACGCCAACGCCGCCGGCACCTCGCGCCATGGCGGCGTGCTGGTGGTGGCGGGCGACGACCACCCCGCCAAGTCCTCGACCCTGCCGCACCAGAGCGACCACATCCTCAAGGCCTGCATGATCCCTGCGCTGTTTCCGTCCAGCGTGCAGGAAGTGCTGGACTACGGCCTGCATGGCTGGGCGATGAGCCGCTACGCGGGCGTCTGGGTGGGCATGAAGTGCATCACCGATATCGTCGAAGTCTCGGCTTCCGTGGACGTGGATCCCCATCGCGTGGAGATACTGCTGCCGCAGGACTTCCTGCTGCCGGCCGACGGCCTGAACATCAGGCTGCCCGACACGCCGCTGCAGCAGGAGGCCCGCCTGCTGGACTACAAGCTCTATGCCGCGCTGGCCTATGCCCGCGCCAACAAGCTCAACCGCGAACTCTGGCATGTGCCGCAGCGCGATGCGCGCTTCGGCATCATGACCTCGGGCAAGGCATATCTGGACACGCGCCAGGCGCTGTCCGACCTGGGGCTGTCCGAGACCGTATGCCAGCGCATCGGCCTGCGGCTGTTCAAGGTCGGCATGGTCTGGCCGCTGGAGTCCACCGGCATGCAGCATTTCGCCGAAGGCCTGGACGAGATCCTGGTGGTCGAGGAAAAGCGCCAGGTGCTGGAGTACCAGCTGAAGGAAGAACTGTTCAGCTGGATCGGCAGCGGCAAGAAGATTCCGCGCGTGGTCGGCAAGTTCGACGACAAGGACGGCGGCGAATGGTCGGTGCCGCAAGGCAACTGGCTGCTGCCGGCGCATTATGAGTTCTCGCCCGCCATGGTTGCGCGCGCCATCGCCGCGCGCTTGTTGCGTTTCGAACTGCCCGAGGACGTGCGCGCCGGCATCGAGGCGCGCCTGGCTTTCATCAGCGGCCGCGAACAGGCGCTGGCGCGCCCGCGCGTGGTCGAAGAGCGCAAGCCCTGGTTCTGTTCGGGCTGTCCGCACAACACCTCGACCCGCCTGCCGGAAGGCTCGCGCGGGATGGCAGGCATAGGCTGCCACTACATGGTCCGCTGGATGGACCGCAGCACCGATGTCTTTACGCAGATGGGCGGCGAGGGCGTGCCCTGGGTGGGCCAGGCCCCGTTCACCGAGGAAAAACACGTGTTCGCCAACCTGGGCGACGGCACCTACTTCCATTCGGGCTTGCTGGCCATACGCGCGGCGGTGGCGGCCAAGGTGCCCATCACCTACAAGATCCTGTTCAACGACGCGGTGGCGATGACGGGCGGGCAACCGGTGGACGGACCCTTGAGCGTGCCCATGATCAGCAGCCAGGTGGCGGCCGAGGGCATCGAGAAAATCATCGTCGTCACCGACGATCCCGACAAGTACAAGCATGTCGAGGGGTTGGCGCCCGGCGTGCCGGTACGGCATCGCGACGAGCTCGACGCGGTCATGCGCGAATTGCGCGAGCATCCCGCGGTATCGGTGCTGATCTATGACCAGACCTGCGCCACCGAGAAGCGGCGCCGCCGCAAGCGCAATGCCTACCCGGACCCGGCCCGCCGCGTGCTCATCAACGAACGCGTGTGCGAAGGTTGCGGCGACTGTTCACAGAAATCGCACTGCCTGTCGGTGGAACCCCTGGACACCGAGTTCGGCCGCAAGCGCACGATCAACCAGTCCAGCTGCAACAAGGATTTCTCCTGTCTGAAGGGCTTTTGCCCCAGCTTCGTGACGGTGGAAGGCGGCAAGCTCAAGAAGCCGGGCGCGCTGGCGCAGGACGGCGCCATCGATGACGACGTGCCGCAGCCGGCAGCGCGCGAACTGCATCAGCCCTACGGCGTCTTCATCGCCGGCGTGGGCGGCACCGGCGTGGTCACCATAGGCCAGCTGCTGGGCATGGCCGCGCACCTGGAAGGCAAGGGCTGTTCGGTGCTGGACATGGCGGGCCTGGCGCAGAAGGGCGGCGCGGTGTACTCGCACGTGGTGCTGGCGCAGACGCCGGACCGCCTGCTGAATACGCGGGTCGCCATGGGCGAGGCCGACCTGCTGCTGGCAGGCGACCTGGTGGTGGCCACCAGCGCCGAATCCATGGCGCGGGTGAATCCCGACCGCACCCGCGTGCTGCTCAACAGCGACACCGCGCCGACCGCGTCCTTCGTCAGCAATCCGGACTGGACGCTGCCGGGCGCCAACCTGACCGCCGACCTGGCGTCCGCCTGCGGCAAGGAGCACCTGGCCACTGTCGATGCCGCCGCATTGGCCCTGGGCCTGCTGGGCGATGCGATCTACTCCAATCCGCTGATGATGGGCTACGCCTACCAGAAGGGCTGGATCCCGCTGTCGCAGCAGGCGCTCTTGCGCGCCATCGAACTGAACGGCCAGCAGGTGCCGAACAACCTCGCCGCCTTCGCCTGGGGCCGCCGCGCCGCGCATGACCTGGCGGACGTGAAGCGCCTGATCGCCAACGGCGGCGCGCCGTCGCGGCCGGAGGGCATCATCGAGCTCAAGCGTCCGCGCGCCGACAAGCCTGTGTTGGAACTGAAGAAGCCGACGGGCGAGCTGGAGCGGGTGGTGGCGGTGCGCAAGGCGTTCCTGACCGACTACCAGAACCAGGCTTACGCCCTGCAATACACCGAACTGGTGGACAAGGTGGCGCGCGCCGAGCGCGAGGCCACGGGCACCAACCGGCTGGCGCTGGCGGTGGCGCGCTACTACTTCAAGCTGATGGCCTACAAGGACGAATACGAAGTCGCGCGGCTGTATTCGGACGGCGAGTTCCTCAAGCGGGTGCAAGCGCAGTTCGAAGGCGACTGGAAGCTGCGTTTCCACCTGGCGCCGCCGCTGTTCGCGCGGCGCGACAAGGACGGCCACCTGATCAAGCGCAGTTATGGCCCGGGGATGTTGCGCGTGTTCCGGGTGCTGGCGCGGATGCGCAGATTGCGCGGCACGAGACTGGACCCGTTTGGCTACACGGCTGAGCGCCGCACCGAACGCGAACTGATCCGCGAGTACCGGGAGACGATCACGGCGATCCTGTCGAAGCTGAATCGCGGGAACCTGGACCGTGCAGTGGCGCTGGCGAGTTTGCCCGAGGACATCCGGGGGTATGGCCACGTGAAGGAGGCCGCGATGGAGAGCGTGGCTGCGCGCAGGGAGGCGTTGCTGAAGGACTTCAGTGCGACGGTGGTTTCCATTGGAGGAGCGCGGGTGGCCTGAGTCATTCCATCCCCGTCACTCCATCACCCGCCGCGTCTCGCGCGGCAGTTCCCCGAAACGTTCCCGGTAATACTCCGAGAACCTCCCCAGATGTCCGAACCCCACGCCCAGCGCCACTTCCGTGACGCTGGCGCCTGCCTGCGTGCGCAACCGGTTTCTGGCTTCGTCCAGCCGCAGCGCCCGCAGCGCGTTCATGGGGGTGGTGTTGCGGTGTTCCTGGAACAGGCGCGTCAGCGCGCTGGCGCTGGCGCCGGCATGGCGGGCAATGTCCGCCAGGGTCAGCGGGACGGCGAGGTGGTCGCGCATATAGGATTCCGCCGCGCTCAGGCGGCGCGGGACGGCGGGGGCGATGCCGGCATGCGCCTGCCAGCTGTTGGGCTGGTTGTAGAGCAGGTGCAGCACCAGCGTGTCTTCCAGGTGCTCCAGCCAGGCCGCGGGCGGGCGGGGAGCGCCGTCATCCAGCGTGGGCAGCAGGTGGATCAGGCTTTCGACCATGCTGCGCCAGACGGCGCCGACCGGGTTGTCCAGGCGCAGAGCGGGGCTGAAGTCCAGCGGCCGGGTGGCGGCCTCGCCGAAGGCGCGCAGCCCGATGGCTTCGAGCTTGCCGCGAGGGATCTTGAGCAGCAGCTGTTCGCAGCCGGCTTCCCAATGCAGTTTCAGCGGGCGGTTGGGGGCGATGACGGCGGCGCAATCGGGGTCGGCGTCGACGCGGTCGTTGCCGCATTCGATACAGGCGCGGCCGCTCAGGGGGACCTGGACCAGCATGAAGTCCTGCAGGCGGTCGGGTTCGATGTGGACTTCGGCGCCGTAGCGCAACGTACAGACCGTCAGCGAACCGAAGCGGCCCCGGTTCAGTTCGGCATCGACGCGGCCGCCTTTCCAGGTGAGACGGTGCTCTTTCAGGGCTTCGGAGACGAGGGTGCGCGTCTCGTCCTGCTGGGTGGAGCTGAAGACGCGCCGCTTGAACAGGGGCGCAAGCGTGAGTCGGGACCAGCCGTGCATGGATGCCTCCGGGACGGGAACGCTCCCGTGTCATTGGCGAGGGTACTTTAAACGTCAAGGACTTGGAATTAAGTGATTCCCGGATAAGGCTGACGGAATCCGGATAGAGCGGCTCTCTGGGGCAGCCTAATCTAGCCGGCAGGCCCTTCGCGTGTTGGTTGGAGGGCGCCGCCGCGGCGCGTAAGCTGGCGGCGTTGTTCGGCAGCATGCGTTAACCGACGGCAGACGGGTTCTGTCAGCTTTCCGCCGGCCAGGCCGGGCGGGAAAAACGGGGTGGCTCATGAATCAAAAGCTATGGAGCCGGCGCGCGCTGGCTGCGCTGGTGTGCATGACGGCGGCGGCGAGCGCCGTGGCGGCGGACAAGGTCAAGGTTGGCTTGCTGACCACGTTGTCGGGGCCGGGCGCGGCGCTGGGCAACGAGATCCGCGATGGCTTCAATCTGGCGCTGCAGCATACCGGCGGCAAGCTGGGCGGACTGCCGGCCGAAGTGGTGGTGGCGGACGACCAGCAGAAGGCGGACACCGGCCGCCAGGCGGTGGAGCGGCTGTTGAAGCGCGACCGCGTGAACGTCATGACGGGCATTGTGTTCTCGAACGTGCTGCTGCCGGTGATGCCGGCCATCCTGCAATCGGGGACCATCTACCTCAGCACCAATACGGGCCCCGAGAACTATGCGGGCGCGGGCTGTAATCCGAATTTCTTCGCGGTGGCTTGGCAGAACGAGGACATCCCGGCCGCGATGGGCAAATACGCCACCGACCAGGGCTACAAGAGCGTGGCGCTGATCGCGCCGGACTATCCGGGCGGGCGCGAATCGCTCAACGGCTTCAAGCGCCTGTACAAGGGTGGCCTGTCCGAAGAGATCTACACCCAGCTCGGGCAGCTGGACTATGGCGTGGAGATCACGCGCCTGCGCGCCAGCAAGCCGGACGCGGTGTTCTTCTTCCTGCCCGGCGGCATGGGCGTGAACTTCATCAAGCAGTTCAACGGCGCCGGCCTGTCCAAGGAGATCGCGCTGCTGGCGCCGGGCTTTTCGGGCGACGAGGACACCATCGCGGCGGTGGGCGCGCCCATCGAGGGCATGCGCAATACCTCGCAGTGGGCATCGGACCTGGACAACCCGGCCAACCGCAAGTTCGTCGAGGATTTCCGGAAGACCTACAACCGCAGCCCCACGCTGTATGCCTCGCAGGGCTATGACGCGGCCATGCTGCTGGATAGCGCGGTGCGCCAGACCGGCGGCAAGCTGGAGGCGGATGCGCTGCGTCCGGCGCTGAGGCGCGCGGATTTCAAGTCGGTGCGCGGCGATTTCAAATTCAACCGCAACCAGTATCCGGTGCAGAACTATTACCTGCGCATCGTCGAGGCGGGGGCGGGGGGCAAGTTGTCCAATAAGCTGTCGGGCACGGTGCTGACCCAGTACCAGGACCCTTTCGCCGCAGCCTGCCAGATGAAGTAGGGCGGACATCCGCAACAAGGAGATACGTATGACCCAGAACATCACGACGCGCGAAGTGACGGTGGCCTCGCATGACGGCAAGTCCTTCGGCGCCTATCTGGCCGTGCCGGCGTCCGGGCACGGCCCGGGCCTGGTGCTGTGCCAGGAGATCTTCGGCGTGAACGACTTCATGCGCCGCGCGGCGCAGCTGCTGGCCGAGGAAGGTTATGTGGTGCTGGTGCCGGACCTGTTCTGGCGTCAGCAGCCGGGCATCCAGCTGACCGACGGCCCGGCCGACATGCCGCGCGCCTTCGAGCTCTACCAGAAATTCGACGTGGAGCTGGGCCTGAAGGACATCGCTTCCACCATCGCCGCGCTGCGCGGGCTGTCCGAGCAGCAGGGCGGAGTCGGCGTGCTGGGCTATTGCCTGGGCGGAAAATTGGCCTACCTGGCCGCCTGCCGCACCGACGTGGATGTGGCCATCGGCTACTACGGCGTGGGTATCGAGAACAGCCTGGACGAAGCGTCGCAACTGCGCGGCCGCCTGGTGCTGCACATCGCCGAGCAGGACGGCTTCTGTCCGCCCGAGGCGCGCCAGCGCATCCTGGAGGCGCTGGGCAACAAGCCCGGGGTGCAGATCTACGTCTATCCGGGCATGGACCATGCGTTCGCACGCACGGGCGGCGACCATTACGACAAGCCGTCGGCGCTGATGGCACACCAGCGCAGCATGGCGGCCTTGCAGCGCGCCATCGGGCCCGAATTCGACTATTCCTACCTTTGGGACAAGCATTGCGAGTACGAATTCGGCACGCGCGACGTGGCGGCCACGATGGCCACCATGGTGGCCGAACCCTACGTGAACCACATTCCCACCATGACCGGCGGCGTGGGCCACAAGGAACTGAGCCGCTTCTACCAGCACCACTTCGTCAACAGCAATCCGCCGGACACGCGCCTGGTGCCGCTGTCGCGCACGGTGGGCGCCACGCAGATCGTGGACGAGCTGCTGTTCTGCTTCACGCACACCACCGAGATCGACTGGCTGTTGCCGGGCGTGAAGCCCACTGGCAAGTATGTGGAGATTCCGCTGATCGCCATCGTCAAGTTCCGCGGCGACAAGCTTTATCACGAGCACATCTATTGGGACCAGGCCAGCGTGCTGGTGCAGGTGGGTCTGCTGGACCCCAAGGGCCTGCCCGTAGCCGGCCGCGAGACCGCCGCCAAGCTGCTGGACGAGACCCTGCCGTCGAACACGTTGATGGCGCGCTGGAAAGAAAGCGAGAACAAGTAGGAGCCGGACATGTCATACACCGAAGAGCAATTGGCCGCGATGGTGCGCGGCGACAGCGTGCACCGCGGCGTCTACACCGACCCCGCCATCTTCGACCTGGAGATGCAGCGGATCTATGGCCGCGCCTGGATCTACGTGGGGCATGAAAGCCAGGTGCCCAAGGCGGGCGATTACCACACCACGCGCCTGGGCGACCAGGACGTGTTGATGGTGCGCGCCACCGACGGCCGCGTGCACGTGCTGTACAACCGCTGCCCGCACAAGGGCGCCAAGGTGGTGGCCGACGGCGAGGGCTGTGTCGGCAAGTTCTTCCGCTGCCCTTACCACGCCTGGACCTTCAAGCTGGACGGCAGCCATCTGGGCGTGCCGTTGAAGCAGGGGCTGGAGGGTACGGCCTACGATCCCGCCGATCCGTCCTTCTCGATGCGCCGGGTGGCGCGCGTGGAAAGCTATCGCGGCTTCGTGTTCGCCAGCCAGGCCAAGGACGGCCCGGCGCTGGAAGACTTCCTGGGCGGCGTGCGCTCGTCGATCGACAACCTCTGCGACCGTTCGCCGGTGGGCGAGGTGGAAGTGGCCGGCGGCATCTTCCGCGTCATGCAGCGTTCGAACTGGAAGGTGTTCTACGAGAACCTGCACGACACCATGCATGCCCGCGTCACGCATGAATCGTCATATGCCGCAGCCCGCGACGAGGCCAAGGAAATGGGCGAGATGCCGCTGGAGCTGCACATCATGGACGGCAACGGCGAACCCTACGAATTCTGGGAAAAGCTGGAGCTGCGCGCCTATCCCAACGGCCACGGCTACATGGAAGGCATCTTCAATCCGGGCGCGGCCGAACGCGACCCGGTGTCGCGCGCGCATTTCGAAACCCTGACCGCCGCCTACGGCGAGACGCGCGCGCGCGAGATCCTGGGCATGAACCGCCACAACACGGTGATCTACGGCAGCGGCTCGCCCCACACGGTGTTCCAGCAGTTCCGCGTGATCCGCCCCATCGCCGTGGACCGCACCATGATCGAGATCCAGACCTTCCGCTGCAAGGGCGCGCCGGACGGGGTGTTCAAGCGCGCCATGCTGTACGCCAACGTCATCAACTCGCCTTCGTCCAACGTCATGCCGGACGACATCGAACTCTACAACCGCTGCCAGGAAGGCAATGCCACACGCGGCGGCGAATGGGTCAGCATGCACCGCTACCACGGCAGCGACCGCAGCGATAGCGAAGGCCTGGTGTCGGTCAACGGCACCAGCGAACTGCCCATGCGCAACCAGTTCGACGCCTGGAAGACCTATATGGAAGCCGGCCCCGCTGCCACGGAAGCCGCCGCCACCGGAGACCGCTCATGCTGCTAGACCTTGATTTCGACGTGAGCACGGCAGGCCTGTCGCCGGCCGAGGTGCCGGCCGACACCTACCACCGCATCGCGCAGTTCCTGTATCGCGAGGCTCGTCTGCTGGACGAGCGCCGCTACGACGACTGGCAGGCGCTGTGGACCGCCGACGGCATGTACTGGATGCCGCGCGTGCAGGGCCAGCAAAGTCCGTATGACCACATCTCGCTGTTCTGGGAAGACCGCATGCTGCGCGACGTGCGCATCCGCCGGCTGGAGCATCCGCGCAACTGGTCGCAGCAGCCGCCCACGCGCAGCGCGCGGCTGGTGGGCGCGGTGGAGATCGAGGGCGTGGACGCGGGCGGCAACCTGGTGGTGCATTCCACCTTCCAGATGACCGAATGGCGCAAGCGCCAGCCGCGCCAGCTGGCGGGCCGCTATACCCACAAGCTGGCCGCCGAGGGCGATAGCTGGCGTATCCGCATGAAGCGGGTGGATCTGGTCAATTGCGACGACGTGCACGACGTGTTCGAGGTGTTCGTGTGACCACGACCGATGCCGCGGTGCTGGCGCTGCACTTCCAGAACGACGTGCTGCACCCCGAGGGCAAGATCCGTGTCGGCCTGGATGCGGACAGCGGGGCGCGCCAGCGCCTGCTGGACAATGCGGCGGCCCTGCTGGCGGGCGCGCGGGCGCATGACCTGCCCATCGTGCACGTGCGCATCGCGTTCCGGCCGGACTACGCCGACCTGATGGCCAATTGCCCCATCTTCCGCAACGTGGCCGCCATCGGCGCGGTGCCGGAGGGGCAGTGGGGCAGCGCCTTCTACGAGGGGCTGCAGCCGCTGGCGGGCAGCGCGCGCGAGTTCGTGGTCAAGCACACCCGCATCAGCGCCTTCTACGGCACGCCGCTGGAAGAGACGCTGCGGCTCTTGGGCGCGCGCCGGCTGGTGGTGGCGGGCGTCGCCACGCATTCGGTGGTGGAGGGCACGGTGCGCCATGCGGCCGACATCGGTTTCGAAGTCATGGTGGCGCAGGACGCCTGCGCGTCCGCCGACCCGGCGGTGCATGACGCGTCGCTGGCCAGCATGCGCCTGATTGCGCAAACCGGGCCGGTGGCGGAAGCTGTGCGCTGGGCCGCCGCGCCTCATTGATCAAGGATTCATCATGGACTTCACAGGCTTTCCCGGGCTGGCCGGCAAGACCGCCATCGTCACCGGCAGCACCCAGGGATTGGGCGCGGACATCGCGCGCGGCCTGGCCGCGGCCGGCGTCAACGTGGTGCTGGTCGGGCGCAATGCCGAGGCCGGCCGCAAGCTCGAAAACGAGCTGGACGGCCGCGCGCTGTACTGCGAAACCGACATCGGGCAGGACGACCAGATACAGCGCTGCATCGACGCCGCCGTGGCGCGCTTCGGGCGGCTGGATATCCTGGTCAACAACGCCTGCCAGTACGCGGACCGGGGCCTGGCCTCGTCGCGCGCGGAATGGCACAGCACGCTGGACACCAACCTGGTGTCGGCGGCCATCTTCACGCAAATGGCTGCGCCGCTGCTGCCGCGCGGCGGCGTGGTGGTGAACATGGGCAGCACGGGCGGCAAGTTCGGCGCGGCAGGGCGCGCGCTTTATCCGGCGTCCAAGGCGGCGCTGCTGCAGATCACCAAGAACTTCGCGGTGGAACTGGCGCCGGCTGGCGTACGCGTGCTGGCGGTGTCGCCCGCCTGGACCTGGTCGCCGTCGGTGGAACAGTTGTCGGGCGGTTCGCGTCCGGCGGCGGACGCGGTGGGAGCGCATTTCCATCCGCTGGGGCGGGTCGGCTCGGGCGAGGAGATCGCCGCGGCCGTGTGCTTCGCTTGCTCCGACGCGGCTTCGTGGATGACGGGGGTGGACATACCCGTGGACGGCGGCTTTTCCATCCTGGGGCCGGACCGCGGCATTTCGCCGCGCGCCTGGTTCAAGGAACTGGCGCCCTGAAGGCGCCAGCGGGCGGCGTCAGCGGATGACGATCTGCCCTTCTTCGACGGCGGCCTTGCCGCCGATCTGATCTTCCAGGAATTCCTGCACCTTGTTGCCCACCTGAATCGTCGCGCCGCCGCAGAAGCGGCGCGCGGCCTGGATGGTGGCGCTGGCCAGGGGCTGCAGGTCCAGCACCAGCTGGGCCTCCTCCGCGTCCAGCGCCAGCAGGTCCTGGCTGAGCTTGACGTGGGTGTTGCGGGCGCGGTCGGCGACGTCGCCCGGGGCGCGCTGAGGATTGGCCTTCAGGAACATCAGCAGTTGTTCCAGCTTGGATTTTTCCTCATGCATCTTCTGGCGCTTGCGCGCCAATGCCGAGCGCTTGATGTCGGCGTGCGGATCCAGGCCGGCCTGCACCAGCGTCGGGATACCCGAGGGCGAGCCGATGGTGCCGGCGCGCACCGCCTGCATGGCGCGGGTCTGGCCGCCGGTGATGGCGCTTTGCTGGGTGTTGGGCGGGCCGACGTTGACGCTGCCGCCGGCCGCGATGCTGCTCTGGCGGACTTCGCGCTCCACGTCTACGTCCTTGCCTGCACTGATGACGGCGTTCTCGATGAACTTGGCGCGCAGCGCGCCGCCACAGACGACGCGCGCGGTGCGTGCGGCGGCGGTGGCGTCTTGCAGGGCTTCGGCCAGGCCGATGACGCCGCCCTTGACCGTCACGTTGCCGCCGGCCTCGACCAGCGCGGCTTCCATGGTGCCGTTGACCATCACGTCGCCCGTCACGTGGACTTCCATGGTGGCGGCGATGTCGCCGCGCACCAGCAGCGAGCCTTCGAAATGGATATTGCCGGTACTCAGGTTGACGGCGTCGACCTCGACCAGGGGATTGACCTGCACGCCGTGGCTGACCAGGGTGGGCGTGCCGGCGATGGTGGCGCGCAGCAGCAGCGGATCTTCCGGGTCGACGGTGGCGCCGGACAGGTCGCTGGCGAACGGCGTGTCAGGCAGCTCGTCGGGCAGGATCGGTTCGCCCAGCACGGTGCTGCCGTCGACGCCGGGCAGGGGCGGCGTGCGCCGCATCAGCGGCATGCCGGGCGTGACCAGCAACAGGCTGCCCAGGTCGCGGTAGTCCACCTGGGCCAGTTCGTCGATGTCCTGGCCGCGGGGCTTGAGACGGTCCAGCAGGCTTTCGAAGCGCGTCGGGGTGCCGCGGGTGGGCGGCGTGCCGCGGGCGATCTGCGTGGTTTCGCGGCGGCCTTGCGTGACGGTGTCGATCAGCTCCTGTTCCAGGATGCCGTGGACGATGCCGCGCTCGGCCAGCACCTGGCGCACGGCTTCCAGCGTGACGGGCTTGCCCCCCTTGGGCGGGAGCAGGGTCAGCAGGGCGGACATGCGCTCGGCGTCCAGTTCCAGTTCCAGCGAACCGTCGACGAGCTGGCCAACCGGGGCCCGCACGGGTTCGTTGGCGTGGCGGCACAGGTCGATGAAGGTCAGGACGGCCTGGCTGTCCAGCGCTTCGGCGCCCCAGCCCTGAGCGACGGCCACCGCCGCCAGCGTGTCCCAGCTGGGCAGGTCGGCATTGGCTTGGGGGCCTGGTTCGTCGTCGTCCGCGACCGCGACGCTGGCCTCGGCCTCGAGGGCGGCCGCCCCGTCCGTCTCGGCTGGCGAGGGGGACGCCAGGGCGGAATCCGCTGCATCGGGACGTGCGGGCGGCGTGTAGACCGCCGTCAGGACGTTGGTCGTGGCGTCCAGCGTCAGCTGGAGCGTGTTTTCTGCGTCCATCTTGCCTCTCCAGCCTGGTGTTTCTGTCAGGTGAAATTATTTAGTAATTATAGGAAATATTAAGTCATATTCTAGCGTAAGCGCCATGGGCTACTGGAAAGTAGGCAGGGAAAATTCCACCGCATGCCCTAGTTCTGCCCCTGTTTGCTCCTGGGACGGCGACCGTTCGGCCAGGACTAGGGCGTCGGTACTAGCGACAAATGGGCGTTGCCGCAGCAGCATAGGAGCTCGATTACACGTCTTCGGACGCCGCCGGAGCCCACCCATGCACCGCCATCCCCGTTCTGTCCTGCCGGCCCTGCGCGCCCTCGCGGCGCGCGCCGCGGGCATGGCGGCGCTGGCAGCCCTGGCGGCCGGCATTCTGGCGCTGGCGCCCGCCGGCTCCGCCCAGGCGGCCGACATCTACCGCTACAAGGATCCCTACGGCGTGTGGCGTTCCATGAAGGTGCCCACGGGCTACGCCAAGTATTACAAGCGGGCGCAGGCCAGGACTGCCTGGCGCGGCAGCGGCATGAAGGTCTGCCTGGAATGCGAGCCCAAGTCCGGAGATGGCGCACGCCTGGTGACGCTGGCCTCCGCGTCGCGCGCGCAGCGCTGGGGAGACCTGAAGGTACCGCAGGCGCATGACGGGCTGATTGCCCGGGCAGCCCGGGAGTCGGGCGTGGATCAGGCCTTGCTGACTGCCGTGATCGCGATCGAATCGGGCTTTCGCAGCGACGCCCGCTCCCCCAAGGGGGCGCTGGGCCTGATGCAGCTGATGCCCGCCACCGCGGCGCCGTTGTTGTCGGTGACGGACGTGGAGACGGCGCTGGTGGATCCGGCGACCAATGTGAACGCGGGGTCGCGCCATCTGCGCCGGCTGATCGACCAGTATCCCGGCCGCCTGGATCTGGCGCTGGCGGCCTATAACGCGGGGGAAGGAGCGGTGCGCAAATACGACGCCGTGCCGCCCTATGCGGAAACCCAGGCGTACGTGCGGGATGTGACCGCCTTGTACGAGCACTACAAGGCGCCTTGAAGGGGAGCGGCCGCAGGCCGGCTCCCCGGCGTCGTTACATGGACGCGAAGACCTTTTCGGCGATGTCCAGGGTGGACTTGATCACCGCGTCATCGTGCGTGGCCGAGACGAAGCCCGCTTCGAAGGCGGACGGCGCGAAATGCACGCCGTGGTCCAGCATGGCGTGGAAAAAACGATTGAACGCCGCGGTGTCGCAGGCCGAGACTTCAGCGAACGAGGTCGGGATCTTATCGCTGAAGTAGATGCCGAACATGCCGCCCACCGAGTCGGCCGAGAAGGCCAGGCCGGCGGCGCGGGCGCGTTCCTGCAGGCCCTGGGCGAGCTTGGCGGTCTGGGCTGCGAGCTTGTCGTAGAAGCCCGGAGCGGCGATCAGGCGCATCGTGGCCAGGCCCGCGGCCACGGCCACCGGGTTGCCCGACAGCGTGCCGGCCTGGTAGACGCCGCCCAGCGGGGCGATGTTCTTCATGATCTCGGCGCTGCCGCCGAAGGCGCCCACCGGCATGCCGCCGCCGATCACCTTGGCCAGCGTGGTGATGTCGGGCTTGACGCCGGTAAGCCCCTGCACGCCTTGCGGGCCGACGCGGAAGCCGGTCATGACTTCGTCGAAGATCAGCAGCGCGCCGTGCTGCGTGCAGACTTCGCGCAGGCCTTCCAGGAAGCCCGGGGCCGGCTTGATCAGGTTCATGTTGCCGGCGACCGGCTCGACGATGATGCAGGCGATGTCGGCGCCATGCTGGGCGAAAGCCTCGCGCACGGCGTCCAGGTTGTTGTATTCCAGGGTCAGCGTGTGCGAGACGAATTCCGGCGGCACGCCGGCCGAGCTGGGGTTGCCGAAGGTCAGCAGGCCGGAGCCGGCCTTGACCAGCAGGCTGTCCGAATGGCCGTGGTAGCAGCCTTCGAATTTCACGATCTTGGCGCGGCCGGTGGCGCCGCGGGCCAGGCGGATGGCCGTCATGGTCGCTTCCGTGCCCGAGCTGACCAGGCGCACCTGCTCCAGCGAAGGCAGGCGCGAGATCAGCACTTCGGCCAGCTCGATTTCCGCTTCGGTGGGGGCGCCGAAGGACAGGCCGTTGACTGCGGCTTCCTGCACCGCGCGCACTACTTCAGGATGCGAGTGGCCGAGGATGGCGGGGCCCCAGGAACCGACGTAGTCGATGTACTGCTTGTCTTCCGCGTCCCACACATACGGGCCTTGCGCGCGCTTGATGAAGCGCGGCGTGCCGCCCACGGAGCGGAAGGCGCGCACGGGCGAGTTGACGCCGCCGGGGATGCTGCGGCAGGCGCGTTCGAAAAGCTGGGCGTTACTGGACATGGCGTTCAAGGCTTGCGGTTGGGGTTGTCGGAGTAAGGCGCGGAGCATGCGGCCGCGGCGGCGCGGATGCTGGGCGCCTCGAATAGCGCGGTGATGACGGCGATGGAGTCGGCCCCGGCCTGCGCCACCAGCGGCGCGTTGTCGGGCGTGATGCCGCCGATGGCGACGACCGCGGGCCGGGGCGCATCGCAGTTGTCCGTCAGGCGGCGCGCTTCGGTCAGGACCGAAAGCGGCGCGCGCACGGTATCGGGTTTGACGGTGGAGGCAAACATGGCGCCGAAGGCGATGTAGTCGGCGCCCGCGGCCAGCAGTTCCCGCGCGCGGCCCAGGTCGTCGTAGCTGGAGCCGCCCAGGATCAGGTCGGGGCCGGCCTCGGCGCGGATGCGCGCCAGGCTTTCGTCCTCGCGGCCGACGTGCGCGCCGTCGGCGCCCACTTCCAGCGCCAGGCGCCAGTCGTCATTGATCAGGAAGACCACGCCCAGTTCGCGGCACAGCGGCGCCAGCGCGCGGGCCTGGGCGGCGCGCACGGCGTCGGGCACGTTCTTGCGGCGCAGCTGCAGCGAGCGCATGCCGCCCGCGGCGGCCTGGCGCACCGCCAGCAGCAGGCGCTCGGTATCGTCCCATTCGGGGGTGACGCCATAGAGGCCAGTGGGGAAGCGCAGCGCTTTCATTGGGAGGGAATCCGGTTGGGAATGCGCCGGCCCATGCCCGGCAGGAAGCTGGCGGCGACTGCCGCGTCGGCGTGCGCCAGTCCCTGGCGCACGGCTTCCGGCATTTCCAGGCCGCGAGCCAGCATGGCCGCAATGGCAGCGGCGGCCACGCCGCCGGCGTCGCCGTTGCGGTCCGGGGGCGCATGCCATGGCAGGATGGAGGTCTGGCCGTTGGGTCCCAGCAGCATGTTGGCGTAGTGGCCGGGCCGCTGCGGGCTGCCCAGGACCAGGACCCATTCCGCGCCCGCCGCCAGCAGGGCATGCATGGGCGTCGGTGCGTCCCCGATATCAATGTCACCGTCGGCGTGCCACTGCGCCAGGCGCAGGTGCTCGATGATCAGCAGGTCCGTCTGCGGCAGCACCAGCTCCAGGGTGGCGGCCAGCAGGTCGTCGGCATCGTCCTCGTCGGCGGCGTCGGCCGGCGGCTGGGCGCGCTGGCCCAGATGCAGGACCAGCGGCACCTGGCTGTAATCGGCGGCGATCTGCGCCGCGACGCTGGCGGTTTCGGCGGTGTATAGTCCGCCCACCTTGATGGCCTGCACGGACATGTCTTCGAGCAGGCAGCGAGCCTGGTCGTCCAGCAGGTCAGGCGTAACGGGATGGATTTCTTCGATGCCGGCGGTATCCCGCACGGTCAGCGCGGTCACGGCCGCCAGACCATGGCAACCCAGGCTGGCGCAAGTGACGGCGTCTGCCGGCAAGCCGTCGGAGCCCGAGGGATCGAGCGGACCGAAGACCAAAACGAGAGGGGGAGTAACGGGGGCCACTTGGACAGCGTTAGAGTGGAGGGGCGCCCGGACTCATTTGCGGTGAATCAGGGGAACCCCTATTGGGTTTCGGTAAGATTGTCCCCATTCTAATGGAAGCCCCTTACCTTTGCCCTGATGCCGGGCAAGGGCCTGGATTGATGTAAGAGAGAACTATGCGTACTTGGATGTGTTTGATTTGCGGCTGGGTCTATGACGAAGAGGCCGGCCTGCCCGACGAAGGCATTGCGCCCGGCACCCGCTGGGAAGACGTGCCCCCAAACTGGGTCTGTCCTGAATGCGGCGCCCGCAAAGAGGACTTCGAATTGATGGAAATCTGAGGCCACAGCGCCGACATATTCCGCCAAGGCTCGTAAGATGGGGCTACGCCCCATCCTTCGCAACCGTGGGCCGGACCTGCCGCCAGGCATGATGATTGCTGGGTACGCGCGGCCTCCCCACGGTTCTTTCAGATTACCCATGTAGGGGTTGCCATGACGGAAAAACATCACGAAGACGCCGCGACGCAGGCAGCCAATTTCGCCAACCAATTCCTGATCGCCATGCCCGGCATGGTTGAAGGCAGCCTGGCGGGTTCGGTCATCTATGTCTGCGAACATACTGAACGTGGCGCGCTGGGCCTGGTCATCAACCGGCCCACCGACCTGACGCTGGGCACCCTGTTCGAGCGCATCGACCTGACGCTCGAAATCGGTCCCGTGAAGGACACCCTGGTCTTCTTTGGCGGTCCGGTGCAGACCGACCGCGGTTTCGTGCTGCATGCGCCGGCCGGCGACTACAGCTCCAGCATCAAGCTGGGCGACATGGCGCTGACCACCTCGCGCGACGTGCTGCAGGCCGTGGCCGACGGCAAGGGGCCGGCCCGCATGCTGGTCACGCTGGGCTACGCCGGCTGGGGCGCGGGCCAGCTCGAAAGCGAGATGGCGCAGAACGCCTGGCTCAGCGTGGGCGCCGACGATAACATCATTTTCGACGTGCCCCCCGAGGAACGCTATCCGGCCGCGCTGAAGCTGCTGGGCATCGATCCGGTGATGCTGGCGGGCGATGCCGGACATGCCTGAAGAGACCCTGCTTGCCTTCGATTTTGGCGAGAAGAAGATCGGCATCGCCATCGGCAATACGCTGACGCGCCAGGCGCGTCCGCTGGAAATCATCTTCAGCGAAGTCCGCGAGGCGCGCTTCGGCCGCATCGCGGCGCTGCTGCAGGAGTGGCAGCCCCACCGCGTCGTGGTGGGGCTGGCGCTGGACGCCGACGGCGGCGAACAGCCCGCCACCGCGCGCTGCCGCCGCTTCGCCAACCAACTGCACGGCCGCTTCGGCCTGGCCGTCGAACTGGTCGACGAACGCGGCTCCAGCATGGAGGCGCAGCGCCTGCTCGGCACCCATGCCGCCGACGACGCGATGGCGGCTGCCGTTATCCTGCAACGATACCTGGACACTCTGCCTGCGTCCTGAGGCGCGCGGTCCGGACTGCCTATGCTCAATCCGCAACTCGATCGCCGCGGCGAACTGATACACCTGTTGACCACCGAAGGGCTGCCCCGCCGGCATGTCGAACGGCTGCTGGACGCGGCGCGCGCCTGGGCGGCGCGCGGCGATGCCGCGGGGGCGGCGCCGGCCTGCCCATCGCCCGCGATGCCGGTATTCCTGTGCCTGCCCGACGAGTCCGCGCAGGACCGCGACGCCTACACCGCCGCTGCGCAGCGCTTGTCGCTGTCTGCGGTGGCCCTGGATCCGCAGGCCGGCGACGCGCTGGCCGCAACCGTCGCGCGCTTGGCCCCGGGCCTGCTGGTGCTGCGCCATGGCGCCAGCGGCGCGGCGCATTGCGCGGCCGCGCACGCGGCGCCAGGCCTGCGCATCCTTAACGCGGGCGACGGCAGCCACGCCGATCCCTTGCCCGCGCTGGCGCTGGTGCAAGCCATGCTCGACGCGCGGCAGGACCTGACCAATCTGGCCGTGACGCTGGTGGGCGACATCCGCCACTCGCGCGTGGCGCGTTCCGTCATCCATGCCATGACCACGCTGGGCGTGCCCGAAGTCCGCGCCGCCGCGCCGCGCACCCTGTTGCCTGACGGACTGCCGCAGCTCGGCGTGCGCGCCTGCGCCACGCTGCGCGAAGGCTTGCAGGATGCGGACGTGGTCATCGCGCTGCCCTTGCATGTGGAAGGGATCAGCGGCGCGCAACTGCCTTCCGCCCGCGAATACGCGCAGGCCTACGGCCTGACGCCGGAGGCCCTGGCCGCGGCCCGCACCGATGCTCTGTTGCTGCCGGCGGGCGCGCTGACGCCCGGCATCGAGGTCGACGGCGATGTGTCGGCCAGCCTGGCGCCCATCGAGGCGCGGCTGGCGGATATCGAACAGCATTTGCGCCTGGCCGCCATGGAATTGCTGACCGGAGACGCATCGTGAGGCTGCATATCGCCAATGGCCGGCTGATCGATCCCGCCAATGCGGTGGACGGACGGCACGATCTCTACATCGCCGACGGCCACGTCGTCGCCGTGGGCCGCGCGCCCGACGGTTTTCAAGCGGATCGCTCCCTGGACGCAAGCGGGCTGGCGGTGCTGCCGGGCCTGATCGATCTGTCCGCGCGCGTTACGCAACCGGGCGCGGCGGCCTTCGCCGCCGCCGAACTGCGCGCGGCGCTTGCTGGCGGCGTCACCCGGCTGGTGCTGCCGCCGGATCCCGGCGCGCCGCTGGACGAGCCCGGCAAGGCCGAGGCCCTGATGCGCCACGCCGAGGCCGGGCAATGCCGGGTCCATCCGTTGGGCGCGATGACGGTGGGACTGGCCGGCGAAACGCTGGCCGAGATGGGCCTGCTGGCGCAGGCCGGCTGCCTGGCCTATACGCAGGGCGAGCAGGGCATCGCCGATACGCGCGTGCTGTGGGGCGCGATGCGCTATGCCGGCGGCATGGGCCTGGCGCTGTGGCTGCGTCCGCAGGATCCGTGGCTCGCGCGCGGCGCCGTGGCTGCAAGCGGCGCCTACGCCGAGCGCCTGGGCCTCGAAGGGCTGCCGCCGCAGGCGGAAACCGTGGCGCTGCACACCATTTTCGAATTGCAGCGCGTCACCGGCGCGCGCGTGCACCTGACGCGGCTGTCCTCGGCCGCCGGACTGGAACTGCTGCGCGCCGCCCGGCGCGAGGGCTTGCCGGTCACGGCCGATGTGTCCGTCCACAACCTGCACCTGACCGACGTCGACATCGGCTTCTTCAACACGGACTTCCGCCTGAACCCGCCGCTGCGCGGCCAGCGCGACCGCGACGCGATCCTGGCCGCATTGGCCGACGGCACGGTCGATGCGCTGTGCTCCGATCACAATCCGATCGACGACGCCGCCAAAGCCGTGCCGTTCCCCTTGGCCGAGCCCGGCGCTACCGGGCTGGAGCTGCTGCTGTCCCTGGCCCTGAAGTGGGCGCGCGATCACCGCCGGCCCCTGGCCGAAGCGCTGGCGCGCGTCACTTGCGGCCCCGCCGCGGTGCTGGCCAGCGTTGCGCCACTGGCCGCAGCCGCGGGCCATCTGGGCGTGGGAGCGCCAGCAGACCTGTGCCTGGCCGACCTGGAAGCCGAATGGCTGGTGATGCCCGGCGCGCTGCAAAGCCGCAGCGGCCATACCCCGTTCGCGGGTATGATGCTGCCCGGCCGCGTCCGCGCCACCGTGGTAGGTGGCAGCCTGGCCTGGGAGACTCCGGTTTGAAGCTGCTGCGCTTTGTTCTTAGGCTGTTCCTCGTGGTGCCCTGGATTCTCTTCGGCCTCTTGTGCGTGGGCCTGGTGTATCCCGTGATCGGCCCCAAAGCACGGGCCTGGCTGAATCGCCGCTGGTCGCGCTGCCTGATGGCCTTCTGTGGTCTGCGGGTCGTCCTCAAGGGCGAGCCGCGCCTGACCGGTCCGGTGCTGCTGGTGGCCAATCACGTGTCCTGGATCGACATCTTCGTGTTGAATTCGGCGCGCGCCACCTCCTTCGTCGCCAAGAGCGAAATCCGCAGCTGGCCGATCATCGGTTGGCTGGTGGCCGGCGCCGGCACGCTCTTCATCGAACGCGGCCAGCGGCATGCGGTGCACGCCATGGGTGAATCCATGCATGCCCGCTTCAAGCAGGGCGATGCGGTGGGATTGTTTCCCGAAGGCACGACCAGCGAGGGCTTCGAGCTATTGCCCTTCCATGCCAGCCTGTTCGAACCGGCACGTTCGGCCGCCGTCGAGATCCAACCGGTGGCCTTGCGCTTCCTGCAGCACGGCAAGCGCAGCGGCTATGCGGCGTTCGTGGGAGAGGAGTCCTTGGTCGCGAATCTCTGGCGGGTGCTGGGCGTGACGGGCTTGGCCGTCGAAGTGGTGTTCCTGCCGCCGTTGGCGGCGCGACACCCGGACGGGAGCCTGCCTACGCGGCTGGAGCTTTCGCATCAGGCCCGGGATGCGATTTTGAGTGTGCTGTAGCTAAGGCTAGAGCGCTTCGTAGGTCGTCCGTCGTCGCGGGCGGCGTGGCGGCTCGCGCCCACGATTGCGGTCCGGAGCGTTCGCTCCGGACTGCCCCGTCGTCATCTTCGTCCAGGCCTTCGGCCTTCCCTTCAGATTCCCTCGGGCGCATCGAGGTTGCGAGCCGCCACGCCGCCCGCGCCGACGGACTACGTGCGTCTTGGCTTGTTGCGCCGCTAGAGCAGTGGTTGGGGGCGTGTCTTGCGGGGCCCGCCCCAGGCCGGCCGCGCGGGCGGCCTTTTGGGGCTTACGCGGTGTCTTGCGTCGCGTGATGACGCTGCGCGCAGGTGGTTGGTGAATTGTGGTGCGTAGGGCGCCGAAGTGCGTCGGTAGGCCAACAATCGTCATTTCAACCCCAGTGCCGGATGGGTGGCGCGCGTGACGGTCGGCATGCGCAAGCGGTTCGCCATCGCGCGCCACCCATCACCGCCCATCCCCCATGAGCTGGCGACCATTAGTCAACGGCTCACCGCATTCGCGCAAGCGAACACAATTGAAATTCAAGGAATCACGTATGTCATTCTCGGCCGCCCGCGCGGCCGAGAATGACGGGCAGCTCAGGATTCGTCCCCGACCACGGCTCCAGCGCTGCACCAAACCAAGATTCAAGTAGCCCGTCGGTGCGGTCGCCTGAGTGGCGGGCAACCTCGATGCGCCCGAGGGAATCTGAAGGGAAGGCCGCAGGCCTGGACGAAGATGACGACGGGGCAGTCCGGAGCGAAGGCTCCGGACCGCAATCGTGGGCGCCCGCCACTCAGGCGTCCGCGCCGACGGGCGGCCTACGAAGCATCCCGTGTGACTGGGAACGGCCTACGAAGCATCCAGTGCGACTGAGAACCGCCTACGGAAGCATCCAGTGCGACCGAGAAAGCCTCAAACCTACTCAGACAACGGATCCTGAAACTGCGAACACTTGACCTGCACCAGCCTCCGATCCTGCAACCGCAAAGCCGTCAGCGACCCGCCCCAAACGCACCCCGTATCCAGGCAGATCACATCCGGCCGTTGCAATAGCCCCAGCGTCGACCAATGGCCGAACACCGTCGTGACATTCCGTGTGGCGCGGTTGGGCACGTCGAACCAGGGCACCAGGCCGGTAGGCCAGGCGCCCGGCGTCACCTTGGTGGCGAATTCCATGTGACCGTTGGGCGTGCACAGGCGGATGCGCGTCAGCGCGTTGATGATGACCCGCATGCGCTTGCCGCCCTTGTGGTCTTCTTTCCACGTGGCAGGCTCGTTGCCATACATCTTTTGCAGCGCCTTCTGCCAGTTCGGTCCGCGCAGGGCGTCCTGGACTTCGCCAGCCAGCGCCAGCGTCTTGGCCACGTCCCATTTGGCCAGCGTGCCGGCGTGCACCAGCAGGTGGTTCTGTTCGAAGTGGGCCAGCGGGCGAAAGCGCAGCCAATTGATCAGGTCGGCCGCGTCCGGCGCGCGCAGGATGCCCTCGAGCGTGTCCGATTTGGACGGCTTGCGCACCCCCGCGGCCGTGGCCAGCAGGTGCAGGTCATGGTTGCCCAGCACCGAGGTCGCGCGGTCGCCCAGGTCGATGATGCGGCGCAGGGTTTCCAGCGACTCGGGGCCGCGGTTGACCAGATCTCCGGCGAACCAGAAGCGCGACTGGGGGTCGCCGACCAGTTCGGGATGGGACAGCAAGCGATCCAGCGGCGAGCAGCAGCCCTGCACGTCGCCGATCATCCAGATACTGCCGTTCATGCGGGACTTTTGCTCCAAGGCCAACGTTGTTGCACGATCCGCGTGATGGTGTGGCGGTACTCCATGTAGCTCATGGCGCCCAACGCCACGATCATGGCGCCGATGTTCGGACCCAGGGCGGTCAGCCAGGCTGGCCATTTGCCCAGCATGCCCACGTTCAGGGCCAGCTGGTTCAGCATGAAGAAGCCCACGCCGAGCAGGATGCCGATGAAGACCTTGGCGCCTACGCCGCCGCGGCGCGTTTGCATCAGGCCGATCGGAGCGGCAATGGTGATCATGACCAGCAGGGTGAACGGATACGCCAGTTTGCGCCACAAGGCGACGACCTGTCGACCATATTGCAGCTGGTTGTTGCGCAAATAATCCACATAGTCCAGCAGCGTGGCGATGGACATGCGTTCAGGTGTCAGCACGCGGGCCAGCAGGCGTTCGGCGCTGAGGGTGGTGTCGATATTGCGCTCGGGGACCTTGACCACGGTGGCGGGCGGGTGCTTGGGCGGACGCGCGTTGGCCAGCGCGTCTGCGGCTTCGTCGTCCAGCCGGGTTTCGGTGACGTCCTTGAGCAGCAGATCGCCGCGGGTGAACAGGCCGGTCGGCGCGGTGGACAGGGCGGACAGCGTCAGGTCTTTCTTGAACTCGTAGAGGATGACGGAGCTGACCTGGCCGTCGCCCTTGAGTTCGCCGATGTTGATGATGCGGGTGCCGCCGTCGGCGGTGGGTTCCTTGAACCAGTAGCCGCTCTTGAGGCGGTCGCCGCCGGCCTTGCCGCGGAACAGCAGGTTGGCCTCGCCGGATTTGATTTCGGCCCAGGGCGTGACGTACTCGGACAGCAGGGCCGCGCCTATCATCAGCGGAATCGTGACGATCCAGAGCATGCGCAGCAGCTTCATGCCGCTGACGCCGGACACCCGCAGGATGACCAGTTCGTTGCGCTGGGCCAGGCCCGCCAGCGCCAGAATGGCGCCGATCAGCAGGCCGATGGGAAGCAGGTCGTAGAGACGGGTCGGGATCGCCAGCGCCTGCATGTACAGCAGGGCCATCATGGAGAACTTGTCGCCGACGTTGTCCAGATCGTCCACCAGCGCGAAGAACGTGAAAAGGCCCAGCAGGGCCATGAGGACCACTGCGCAAGAGCGATAGATCTCGCGGGCCAGGTAGCGACGTGCGGTACGCATGAAGAAATGGAGGAACGCCTAAACCCGAAAGCTTAACAAATCCCGCCGCCGAGGGTGGGGGCCGGAGCGCCGGATCCGTGTCAGGGAATGTCGACCATCTGCATTCGCCGCGTCAGGACGCCGACCCGGGAGTTCAGGTACCGGGTATTGCGGTGGGCGTCATAGAAGCGCGGGTTGGGCAGCATGGCCGCCAGCCGGGCCGACTGGCTGGCCCCGAGGTTGGCGGCGGAAGTATTGAAATAGTGCTTGGCGGCAGCCTGGGCGCCGAATACGCCTTCGCCCCATTCGGCCACGTTCAGATACAGCTCCAGGATCCGCTCCTTGCTCATGACGTGTTCGATCATGTAGGTCAGGACGAGTTCCTGGCCCTTGCGGATATAGCTGCGGGAACTGGACAGAAACAGGTTCTTGGCCAGCTGCTGGGTGATGGTGGAGCCGCCGCGCATCTTGCTGCGGCCGGCTTCCTGCTGCTTCTGGTTGTATTCCCAGGCCTTGCGGATGGCGTCCCACTCGACGCCGTCGTGCTCGGTGAAGTTGGAGTCCTCGGACGCCACCACCGCGCGTTTGAGGTTGCGGTTGATCTTGTCGTAGGGCACCCATTCGTACTTCAGCTCGAAATCGGGGTTGCCGTCGCTCAGGCGGGAGCGTTCCTCGCGCATGATCGCGCTGCTGCCCGGGGGGCGATAGTTGTACCAAACCACCTGGGCGAACAGCCAGAACTGGTAGAGCAGCACCAGGCACACCAGCGCCATCAGCGCGCCACTGATGATCCGGAACCAGGAGCGGCCCTTGCGCGTCGCCATGCGGTCTATTGCCCGGCCTTGAGGGCCTCGCGCAGCGCGGCCAGCACCGGGGCGGGGTCGGGACGCACGCCATGCCAGATGTAGAAGCTTTCGGCCGCCTGGCCCACCAGCATGCCCAGGCCGTCGGCCGTGAGGGCGGCGCCGTCGGCTTGGGCCTGCTGCATGAAGGCGGTGGGCTGGGCGCCGTACATCATGTCGTAGGCGGCGGCGCCGGGCGCGTAGAGGCCCGGGGGCAGGTCCGGGGCGGCGTTCTGCAGGCCGCTGGCGGTGGCGTTGATGACCAGGTTCCAGCCGCCGGCCAGGGCGGCGTCCGCCAGGCTGCCGCCCGTGACAGCCGTCTGCGGCGACACGCCGCTCTCGTGCCAGGAGGCAGCCAGTTCTTCCGCCTTGGATGCGGTGCGGTTGACGATGTGGATGCGGGCGCAGCCGGCCTCGGCCAGCGGCTGCAGCACGCCGCGCGCTGCGCCGCCCGCGCCGACCAGCAGCACGGACGCCCCGGTGAGGCGCACGCCCAGGCGCAGCAGGTCCGACACCAGGCCCACGCCGTCGGTATTGCAGCCATGCCAGGCGCCGTCGCGCCAGGACAGGGTGTTGACCGCGCCGGCCAGGCGGGCGCGGCTGGACAGGCGGCCGGCGGCCAGGGTGTAGGCGTCCAGCTTGAAGGGCACCGTTACGTTCAGGCCCAGCCCGCCCTCGGCGACGAAGGCGGCGACCGCCTCGGCAAAGCCGTCCACCGGGGCCAGCAGGCGCTCGTAGCGCAGCGGCTTGCCGGTCTGCTCGGCAAACATGGCGTGGATCTGGGGTGAGCGGCTGTGCGCGATGGGGTTGCCGATGACGGCGTATCTGGCGAGAGGGGGCGCCTCGGTCATGGGGCTTGTGTTTCCAGGGTGTCGTTGACGAAATGCCAGGTGCGGGTGATGACCAGCACGTCCGTGTCGCGCGCGATATCGGGCGGGAACGGCGGGAAGGGAGCGGCCAGCTGGACGATGCGGCGGGCCGCCTGGTTCAGCACGGCGTGCGGCGAGGGCTGGTCGATCTCGACATTGGCGATGCTGCCGTCGGCGCGCACCGACACCGTGATGCGCAGGGATCCGTAGATGCGGCCGCGGGCCTCGTCCGGGTAATGCTGGGTGCCGACCGTTTCGATGCGGGTGCGCCAGGCGTCCAGGTAGGCGGCGTAGCGCGAGGCCTCGGCGGAAGGCGCCACGAATTGCTTGCGCGGTTCGGCGCTGTATTGCTGGACCCGCGCCGCCAGCGCGGCCACCTGGGCGCTCTGGATGACGCTGGCCTGGTCCTCGGCGTCGCGGCCGAGGTCGGCGCCGTCGGGCCAGGGGTTGACGGCCTGGCGCTCGGCGCCTGCCTTGTCGGCGGCGCGCAGCTGGGTCATCAGGCGGGTCTGTTCGGCTTCCAATTGCACCTGGCGGCGCCGCATGGCCTCCAGCACGATGGTTTCGGCCGATTCGCCGGTGCGGGGCAGCGGGGTGGTGGACATGCCGCGCTCGGCGTTGCCGCCGCCAGTCATCTGGTTCTGGGCCTGCGCGCGCGGCGTTTCCGGCGGCGTTTCGCTGCGGGCATTGAGCAGCACGACTTCCAGGCTGGTGACTGGCGGGCGCGAGAGCGCGGGCGCGCCGAAGCGCCACGCCAGGGCGCCGGCGTGCACCAACAGCGATATCGCGATGCCGATGCGCAGGTAATGCTGGGCGGGTGCGCCCAGCCACCGCAGGTAACGGCTCAGCGAGGAGGAGGAATCAGCGAGGCGTTGCACCTGCGCATTGTAGAGCGAGTCCAGGTCCGCCGGGCGCCCGTGGCGGTTCACACGGAAAGCCTAGGCCTGACGTGCGTAAGCCCTGGCCCCGGGTCTGCAATAGCCCCCGGGGCGGAATCCGGACGGCGCTTCAGGCGGCCGTGCGGGGAAAGACCCAGACCTTGCTGGCCGGCAGCGACAGCCGGCAAGGGCCGGGCTCGCGGCCTTCGGGGCCATAGGCGCGCAGGGCCAGGGTATGGGCCGGGTCGGCGTCGGGGGTGCGGAACAGGTACTCCCAGCGGTCGCCCAGATACATGCTGGTCAGCAGCGGCATGTCCACGTGGTTGCCGTCGGGGTCGTCCGCCAGCCGCACTTGCTCCACCCGGATGACGGCGGTGCCGTCCTGGCCCTGGGCCACCCCCGGGCTGGCCTTGCCCCACAGCGACCAGCCGCGCCCTTCGATGCGGGCCTGGCCGTCGCGAACCTCGGTGACCTTGCCGTCCAGCCGGTTGTTGCTGCCCATGAATTCGGCGGTGAACAGGGTGGACGGGGAACCGTACATCTCCTGCGGCGTGCCCTGTTGTTCGATCTTGCCGTTGTTCAGCAGCAGGATGCGGTCCGAAATCGCCATGGCTTCGCTCTGGTCATGCGTCACCATCAAGGCCGACAGGCCCAGCCGGATGATCAGCTCGCGCAGGAAGGCGCGGGCCTCCTCGCGCAGCTTGGCGTCCAGGTTGGACAGCGGTTCGTCCAGCAGGATGACCGGCGGGCTGTACACCAGCGCCCGGCCGATGGCCACGCGCTGCTGCTGGCCGCCGGACAGGGCGTGCGGATGGCGCTGGCCCAGCTTGCCCAGGCCCAGCTGGTCCAGCACGGCCTGCACGCGTTCGCGCACCTCGGCGCCGGGCACCTTGCGCAGCTTGAGCGGGTAGGCCACGTTCTCGAACACGGTCTTGTGCGGCCACAGCGCGTAGGACTGGAACACCAGGCCCAGGTTGCGCTCCTCGGCCGGGATCTCCTTCTTCGCCGCGCCGTCGTAGACGACGCGTTCGCCGATGGTGATGCGGCCGCGCTTGGGACCTTCCAGGCCGGCCACGGCGCGCAGCAGCGTGGTCTTGCCGCTGCCCGAGGGGCCCAGCAGCGACACCACTTCGCCTTGGCGCAGTTGCATCGACACGCCCTTGAGCACCGGGTTGTCGCCGTAATCCAGGTGCAGGTCTTCTACAGAAAGCTCAATCATGAAGTTTGACTCCGAATCGCAGGGCGACGCCCAGGCCGATCACGACCAGAACGATATTGATGAAGGAAAGCGCGGCCACGATGTCGATGGCGCCCGAGGCCCACAGCGACACCAGCATGGAGCCGATGGTTTCGGTGCCGGGCGACAGCAGATAGACGCCGGTGGAGTACTCGCGCTCGAAGATCAGGAACATCAGCAGCCAGGAACCGATCAGGCCGTACTTGGCCAGCGGCACCGTGACGTGGCGGGTGACTTGGCCGCGGCGCGCGCCGGCGCTGCGGGCGGCTTCTTCCAGTTCCGGACCTACTTGCAGCAAGGTCGAGGAAATCAGCCGCAGGCCATAGGCCATCCACACCACCGTGTAGGCCAGCCACACGCTGAAGATGGTGCTGCGCATGGCGCGCAGCCATTCGATGAAGTTCTCGCGCAGCCATTCCGCGAAGGGCAGGGCCGACAGCCAGCCGCCTTCGTCCAGGGCGTTGTCCAGCCACATCGGCACGAACAGAAACACCCACAGGAACGCCAGGCCGGCCAGGAGGCCCGGCACCGCGCGCGGCACCAGCACGCTGTAGTCCATGAAGCGGGTGACGTTGTCCGGCTTGCGGTGCATGGCCAGGCCCACGAACATGTAGCAGAACACGGCCAGCGCGCCGCCGAACACGCCGATGGCCACCGAGTTGACGATGGCGCGCATCAGGTTGGGCTGCGAGAACACGGTGCGGAACGCGTCCAGCGACAGCACGTCCAGCAGCGACACGCCCATGCCCCAGTTGGACACGAACGCACGCAGCAGCACGCCCAACAGCGGCACCACGATGGTCACCAGCAGCCAGAACGCCACCACTGCGCCGGCCACCCAGCGCCACTTGCCCAGCGGCAGGGCGCGGGCGCGCGAGGCCTTGCCCTTGACCGTGACGAAGCGGTTGGCGGTGCGCATCAGGCGGCGCTGCAGCATCACCAGCGGAATCGTCATGCAGATCAGCACCACGGCCACGGCGGCCATCAGGTGATAGGACGGGATACCCAGCTTGTTGGTGAGCTTGTACAGATACGTCGCCAGCACCAGGTTGCCTTCCGGATCGCCCAGCACCAGCACCAGGCCGAATACTTCCAGGCCCAGGAAGAACAGCAGCACGGTGGCATACAGCATGGCCGGGCGCACCATGGGCAGGCTGACCGACACCATCACGCGCAGCGGCGAGGCGCCGGACACGCGCGCGGCTTCCTCGACGTCGGAACCCATGCTGCGCAGCGCCGACGAGATGTACAGGTAGGCGTGCGGCACGTGGGTCAGGCCGGCGATGATGACGATGCTGGTCAGCGAATAGACGTTCCAGGGCACGAAGCCCAGGATGTTTTGCGCCCAGGTCGAGAAAAAGCCGACCGGACCCGCCGCCACCACGTAGCCGAAGCCCAGCACCATGGGCGACACGAACACCGGCACCAGGATCAGCGGCTCGATCCAGCGGCGGCCGGGCAGGTCCGTGCGTATCATCAGGAAGGCCAGCATGCCGCCCAGCGGGATGGCGATGACGGCCAGGCCGAAGGCCAGGATGAAGCCGCTTTTCAGGGCTTTGTAGAAATCGGGATCCGCAAAGATGAAGCGGAACGCGTCCAGGCTGAAGACCTTGGACGGCGAGAAAAAGGGCGCGGACAGAAAGCTCTGGATGATGATGAACGACAGCGGCACATAGATGGCCAAAGCCGTGATCAGCACCACCACGCCGCGGGGCAGGGACTGCCATTTCGAGCGCAATGACTGCATGGGGAATCCTGTGTTCTTGAATGGCGCGGAGGTCGCGCGGCCGGGTCGGGGGCGACCGCCCCGGCGGCGGTCAGGCGGACGGCGGCGCGCCGCCGTCCTCTGCGCGCGAGGCGGCCCGGAACCGTGGCTCCGGGCTGCGCGGCATTACTTGCCTGCCGCGGCGCGCCAGTCCTTGATGAACTGCAGGCGCTTGTTCTGCTCCAGGTAGTCCAGCAGCGTTTCGTTGACCGGGATCGGCTTGAGCGAGGCGCCCAGCTTCTTGGTCATGCCGTCGACGTCGTTGTCGCCTTCGATGTCGTCGCGCACGGAGGCCAGGTCGGCCTGGTTCGCCAGGATGGTCTGGCCCTTCTGCGACAGCAGGTAGTCCATCCACAGCTTGGCGGCGTTGCGGTTCTTGGCCTTCTTGCTGATGAAGGCCACGCGCGACAGAACCAGCGCGTAGTCGGTCGGGTAGGCCACGCCCAGCGACGGGTCGCTCTTGGCGCGCGTTTCGGCGTAGGAACCCAGGATGTTGTAGCCGATCAGGTTTTCGCCGGAGGACACGCGTTCCATCATGGTGCCGGTGGACGATTGCACGATCAGGCCGCCTGCGGCGATGCCCTTGAGCGTCTCGAAGTACTTGGGGTCGTTGACCTTGTCCTGCACCGCCAGCATGAAGCCCACGGCCGACTTCTCGATGTCGTAGGTGGTGACCTTGTTCTTGAACTTGTCCGGCTGGCTGGCGATCAGCTTGGCCAGGGCGCCGTGCGTGGTGGGCACCTCGGCGGCGGGGATCAGGCGCTTGTTGTAGATGAACACGGCCGGTTCATAGGTGGTGCCGTAGGCCGAATCCTTCCACACCGCCCAGGCCGGCAGCTTGCCGACTTCCGGCGACTTGTATTGCAGGGCGTAGTCGCTGGCCAGCTTCAGGGCCGAGTCCATCGACGAGCTCCAGACGACGTCGCCGCTGGTGCCACCGGCCGCCTGCTCGCTGATGTAGCGGTTGTAGAGCTCGGTGCTGTTCATGTCGTTGTATTCGACCTTGATGCCCGGGTACAGCGCTTCGAAGCCCTTGATGACGGGGCCGGCGGCCTTGGTGTCGGTGGTCGAATAGATGACGACCTTGCCTTCCTTCTTGGCGCCGTCCAGGATCTTCTGGTAGTCGGCCGGATAGCCGGCCGGCACTTGCTGCGCAAAGGCGCTGCCGGCGGCAAGGGCGAATGCAGCGGCGCAGGCGGCCGCCAGTTGGGACTTGGCAAGCATGGGTGTGTCTCCGATGAGTCTTGTGGTTGGAGCGGGATCCGTGTCCAGCTTGCGGGCATCTTAGGAGCCGGCGTCTGTCGTCGTCCTGTCATGGCGGCGGGACGCGACTAGGGGAAATCCCTGGGCGGGGTGGGCGCGGCGCGCCCAAAAACGTTACGGCCGCGCGGGCGTGTCGGTCACCAGCCGGATCCAGTTCTGCACGAAGCGCGAATGGCGGCGCTGGTCCAGGCCGACCAGCAGGGCGGGGCTCAGCACCACTGGCTGCACGATGCCCTGGGAGCGCGCCAGCACCGCTTCGGAGGTCCAGCGCCCGGGGGTGTCCTCCATGATGGAACCCAGCGCGGCATGGCTGGACGCCACCTGCTGGCCGGCCGGAGACAGCAGCCAGTCCACCAGCGCGCGGCCCAGTTCCGGGCTGGGCGCGGTGCGCGCGATCAGCACCGAGCGCGCCAGCACCAGCACGTAGTCCTGCGGAAAGACCACGCCGATGGGCGCGCCCGCCGCCTGTCGCGACAGCGCGTAGGAGCCGAGGATGTTGTAGCCGATGTCGATCTGGTCGCTCTCGATGGCGTCCAGGATCTCGGCGCTGGTGGCCGACAGGCGCACGCCAGCCTGGCCCATGGCGTTGGCCAGCCCCCAGAAGTTCGACGACACCAGCTCGTCCTGTTCGGCCAGCAGATAGCCCACGCTGCTGGTCGCGATGTCATAGGTGCCGATGCGGCCGCGCAGCTTCGCGGCGTCGCGTTCCAGCAGGCGCAGCAGGTCCTGGCGCGAGCGCGGCACGGTGGCTTCGGTATAGCGCTTGGGGTTGTAGACGATGACGGCCGGCTCGAAGGTGAAACCGTAGACCTCGTGGCGCCAGATGGCCCAGGAGGGCAGCTTGGCGGCATAGGGCGAGGAATAGCTCATCGCATAGCCGTCGTTGGCCAGCCGGATCTGCAGGTCCGAGGCCGAACTCATCAGCACGTCCACATCCTTCAACTGCCCGGCGATGGCGGCTTCGTAGAGTTCGCGGCTGCCCATCTCGCGGTACACCACGGTGACGTCCGGCCGTTGCGACTGGAAGCCCTGGATCAGCGGCGCGACCACCGGCGTATCCGTGGGGCCGGCGATGGTCAGGACGCGGGACGTGGGCTGCGGCGCGGGGTAGCGGGTGACGATTGCCGCGATGTCGGCGGCGCGTACCTCGGCGGGGGCCGAGGCCAGCAGCAGGCCCGCCATGCACAACGCGCCCAGGCAGGCGGCTGCCGCGCGTCCCGGCGCGGAACGCGCCAGCGGCAGGATCACGCGCGCCGTCAGGCCGCCGCCCGGACGGTCTTGCAGCCAGAGCGAACCGCCGTGGGCGGCAGCCACCGAGCGCACGATGGACAGCCCCAGCCCCGACCCAGGCTGTGTTTCGCCGGCGCGGCCGCGGGTGAAACGCTGCTGCACGGCGTCCTTTTCGTCGTCGGCCACGCCCGGCCCGCGGTCCGACACGGTGAGCGCAACGCGAAAGCCCGCCACAGGCGTGGCCTGGATGTCCACGGGGCCGTCGGGCGCATAGCGCAGGGCGTTGTCCACCAGGTTGCGCAGCATCTCGCGCAAGGCGACGCGGTCGCCGGCGATGCGGGCGCGGCGGACCTCGGGCGCGATCTCGATGCGCAGCCGCTGCGTTTCCAGCGGACCGATGCGGCGGCGCGTTTCGTTGACGGTCTCGGCCACGCCCACCAGCGTGCGCGATCCCTTGCCCAGGCGGTGCGTGATGGTGGCGTCCATCAGCAGCTGGTTGATCAACTGGCTGGCATGGGTGGCGTTCAGATGGATGCGTTCGAGGCGCGCGTGCAGCCTCTGCTGATCGGTTTCCTCCAGGGCGACTTCGGCTTGAGCGCGCAGCGAGGCCAGCGGCGTACGGACCTGGTGGGCGGCGTCCGCCACCAGGGTGTTGAGCGTACCCATGACGCCGGACAGGCGCTGCATGAAGGCGTTCAGCGCTTCGACCAGCCGCCGCACTTCGCGCGGCACGGGCGTCACCAGCGGCGCCAGGTCGTCGGGCGCGCGGCTGCGCAACTCGCGCTCCACCACCGCCAGCGGCGCGAAGGCCCGCTGCACGCCGAACCACAGCAGGCCCAGCGCCACCAGGGACACCACCACCAGCGGCAGCGCGGTACGTCCCAGGATCTCGTCGGCCAGCGCTTCGCGCGACCCCAGCGTCTCGGCCACGCGCACCGTGACCCAGCCGGCATGTTGGCTGGCGGACACCAGCCGGCCCACGGTGGCGACGCGGACAGGTTCGTCGTGATAGCGCAGATAGGCGAACACCGGCGTGGCCGACTGCGCCAGGGGCATGCCGGGCGCCAGGTCGTCATAGCCGGTGATGAGGCGGCCGTTCGAGGTGCGGGCTTCGTAGAACACCCGCTCGCCGCCGGACAGCATGGCCAGCGAGGACACCGGCGGTTCGACGGTGACGTTGTTGTCTTCGATCTGCACCGAGCCGGCAATGGTCAGCGCCGAGGCCGCCAGCAGCCGGTCGAAAGCCTGTTCCGCCGCGCGCTGCGCGTAGCCGCGCAGGAAGAACACCAGCCCGATCAGCGCGCAGGCCAGCAGCAGCACCCCCAGCGCCAAGACGCGGCGGCGGATGGAAAAGTTCTCAGGGTTCTTCATGGCTGCGGGCCTGATAGCCGACGCCGCGCACGGTGACGATATCGATCGAGGCGCCCGTCAGCTTCTTGCGCAGCCGCGATATCAGCAGCTCCAGCGCATTGAGGGTGCCGTCGTCCAGGTCGAAGAGCTGGTTCATCAGCCGTTCCTTGGCGACGGTCTGGCCCAGCTTGCCTAGCAGGATCTCCAGCAGCCGGAATTCACGCCGCCCCAGCTCCAGCGGCGCGCCGGCCACGCTGACATTGCGGTTGGCAAGGTCCAGGCTGAGGTTGCCGTAGACGGTGACGCTGCTGGTCTGGCCAGCGGGGCGGCGCATCAGCGCCCGCAGCCGGGCTTCAAGTTCGCGCAGATCGAAGGGCTTGACCAGATAGTCGTCGGCGCCCAGGTCCAGCATGTCGATCTTGTCTTCGATTTCGGCGCGCGCGGTCATGACCAGCACGGGGGCTTCCAGCCCGGCGGCGCGCAGTTCGCGGATGACGGTGAAACCATCTTTGCCGGGCAGATTGATGTCCAGCACCAGGGCATCCCAGGTCTCGTCCAAGCCCCAACGCAGCGCCGCCACGCCGTCGCGCACCCATTGCACGCTATGGCCGGCAAAACGCAGCTTGCTTTCCACGGCATCGCCGAGATCGAGATTGTCCTCGACCAGCAAAATGCGCATGTGTTGCCTCCGTGTCTTTTGTTGCTTTCGGGGGGAGTTTATAGGGCTGTGGAGGTTCTGTGGGTCTTGATGCGGGCGCGGGCTTGGTTCTTAAGACGCCTGTCGCGTCGGCGGCCTGCGCCCCGCAGGCCGCCGACGCGACAGGCTCTGCCGGATGAATCTTCACGGGCGCTGGGACGGCCGGCGTGCTTGGCGTTCTGGCCACGGGCGGTGGGAAGTTGGCGTGTCTTGCGGGGCCCGCCCCAGGCCGGCCGCGCGGGCGGCCTTTTGGGGCTTACGCGGTGTCTTGCGTGGCGTGATGACGCTGCGCGCTGTTGGGGAGTGCAACTGGTGGTTGGTGAATTTTGGTACGTAGGGCGCCGAAGCAGGTCGGTAGGCCAACAATCGTCATTTCAACCCCAGTGCCGGATGGGTGGCGCGCGTGACGGTCGGCATGCGCAAGCGGTTCGCCATCGCGCGCCACCCATCACCGCCCATCCCCCATGAGCTGGCGACCATTAGTCAACGGCTCACCGCATTCGCGCAAGCGAACACAATTGAAATTCAAGGAATCACGTATGCCATTCTCGGCCGCCCGCGCGGCCGAGAATGGCGGGCAATACAAGAGTCGTCCCAGACCACGGCTCTAGCAGCGCACCAAACCAAGATTCAAGTAGCCCGTCGGTGCGGGCGCCTGAGTGGCGGGCAACCTCGATGCGCCCGAGGGAATCTGAAGGGAAGGCCGCAGGCCTGGACGAAGATGACGAAGGGGAAGTCCGGAGCGAAGGCTCCGGACCGCAATCGTGGGCGCCCGCCACTCAGGCGTCCGCACCGACGGGCGGCCTACGAAGCAGAGCGGCCTACGAAGCAGAGCGGCCTACGAAGCAGAGCGGCCTACGAAGCAGAGCGGCCTACGAAGCAGAGCGGCCTACGAAGCAGAGCGGCCTACGAAGCAGAGCGGCCTACGAAGCAGAGCGGCCTACGAAGCAGAGCGGCCTACGAAGCAGAGCGGCCTACGAAGCAGAGCGGCCTACGAAGCAGAGCGGCCTACGAAGCAGAGCGGCCTACGAAGCAGAGCGGCCTACGAAGCAGAGCGGCCTACGAAGCAGAGCGGCCTACGAAGCAGAGCGGCCGACGAAGCACAGGACCGGCACCCCGAAACCCTGCCAACGAGAAACCTCGGGCGCACTCAAAACCAGAAAGCTACAAAGCCCGCCTACTTCCCAGCGCTATCCGCCCACCCCTTCGACAACTCCACCGCCTGCCGCCACCGCTTCATCCGCGCCGCCCGTACAGACTCCGGCCAGGTCGGTTCGAACGTCCGCTCCGCCTGCCACTTCGACGCGAATTCATCCAGCCCCGACCAGAACCCGACCGCCAGCCCTGCCAACCCCGCAGCCCCCAGCGCCGTCGATTCCGACACGCGCGGACGGACCACCGGGACGCCCAGCAAATCTGCCTGCATCTGCATCAGCAGGTCGTTGCGGGCGGCGCCGCCGTCCACGCGCAGCTCGGTCAGCGCGATGCCGCTGTCGCCGTTCATGCAGGTCAGCAGTTCGGCGCTTTGCAGCGCGATGGATTCCAGCGTGGCGCGGGCGATGTGGGCGCGGGTGGTGCCGCGGGTCAGGCCCACCAGCGTGCCGCGCGCATAGGGATCCCAGTGCGGCGCGCCCAGGCCGGCGAAGGCCGGGACCATGAAGACGTCGTCGGTGTCGGCCACGCTGGCGGCCAGGGATTCGATTTCTTCCGAACGCTGGATGATGCCCAGGCCATCGCGCAGCCATTGCACCGCGGCGCCGGCCACGAACACGCCGCCTTCCAGCATGTAGGTCGGACGCCAGCCGCTGTTGCCGGCTTGCGGCAGGCCCCAGCCCACCGTGGACAGCAGATTGTTGTGGGATTGCACCGGTTTTTCGCCTACGTTCATCAGCATGAAGCAGCCGGTGCCGTAGGTGTTCTTGGCCATGCCGGGCGTAAAGCAGGCCTGGCCGAAGGTGGCCGCCTGCTGGTCGCCGGCGTTGCCGGCGATCGGGATGGAGCCGCCCAGCCACTCTGGCAGGGCGTCGCCCACCACCGCGCTGCTGGGCGCAATGTTGGGCAGCACGCTGCGCGGGATCTTCAGCAGCGCCAGGATCTCGTCGTTCCAGTCCTGCGTGTGCAGGTCGAACAGCATGGTGCGCGAGGCGTTGCTCGGGTCGGTGCTGTGCACCGCGCCGCCGGTCAGTTGCCAGATCAGCCAGGTGTCCACCGTGCCGAAGGCCAGTTCGCCGCGGTCGGCCATCTGGCGCGCGCCCGGCACGTGGTCCAGCAGCCAGGCGAGCTTGGTGCCGGAGAAATAGGCGTCCAGCACCAGGCCGGTGCGCGATTGCAGGAAAGCGGCGTGGCCGTCCTGGCGCAACTGGTCGCATAGCGGTGCCGTGCGGCGGTCCTGCCAGACGATGGCGCGCGCCAGCGGGCGGCCGGTGGCGCGTTCCCAGATCAGGGTGGTTTCGCGCTGATTGGTGATGCCGATGGCGGCGATGTCGGCGGCGGTCGCGGCGGCATTGCGCAGGGCTTCGCGCGCCACGTCCAGCTGGCTGTGCCAGATCTCGCTGGCGTCGTGCTCGACCCAGCCCGGCCGCGGGTAGTGCTGGCGGAATTCGCGCTGGCCCACGCCGCGCACCACGCCCTCACGGTCGAACACGATTGCGCGGGAGCTGGTCGTGCCCTGGTCCAGGGCTAGGACAAATTCATTCGTCGTCACTTTGTTTAGCGCCGTTCAGGTGTGCCCCGGCCAGAGGGTCGAGGCGTCTAAAGGAGAAGGTCGAAGCCATGCACAGCAAGCCGACGACGATGAAGCCCGCGACGACATCGCGGATCGCCAGCGTTTCCGCGCCGCGCAAGGACATGCTGATGTTCAGCGTCACCGCGGCCACGCCCACGCCCAGGCTGATGCCCAGTTGCTGCGCCATCGCGGCGAAACTGCTGGCGCGGCTCATCTTGGACGGGGGGATGTCGGCATAGGTTAGCGTATTTACCCCGGTGAACTGTAGCGAACGGAAAAAGCCTCCGACCAGCAGGACCGCGATCATCAGCCACACCGGCGTGGCGGGCGTGAAGGCGCCGCAGACCACGATGAACGCACCCGCCAGCACGGCGTTCACGGTCAGGACTCGGCGAAAGCCGAAGTGCTTCACGATCGGGGTGGCCACGAACTTCATCAGCAGTGCGCCCGCGGCGCTGGCGAAAGTGATCAGGCCGGCCGCGAACGGCGTCAGGCCAAAGCCCACCTGCAGCAGCATGGCCAGCAGGAAGGGGGTGGCGCCCACGGCGAAGCGGCACAGATTGCCGCCCA
Source organism: Achromobacter xylosoxidans (assembly GCF_014490035.1). Taxonomy (NCBI): domain Bacteria; kingdom Pseudomonadati; phylum Pseudomonadota; class Betaproteobacteria; order Burkholderiales; family Alcaligenaceae; genus Achromobacter; species Achromobacter xylosoxidans. The sequence goes on from NZ_CP061008.1 coordinate 590,220, forward strand.
GCGTGGAGATGGCGAAGGTGGGGATCCGCATCAGCGAGAGGTCGATGATGGGGTGCTCGGTGCGCTTGGCGTGCCAGCCGTAGAGCAGGCCGCAGACCGTGCCCACCGCGATCAGCCCCAGCAGCATGGACAGCGGCATGACGTCGCGGCCGATGGCCTCGAAACCGCTGACCAGGGCCGCCAGGCAGATTGAGCTGAGCAGGAAGCCCGGCCAGTCCAGGCGCGGGGCGGCTTCCTCGCGGATCTCCGCGACGTAGCGCAGCACCAGGAAAATTCCCAGGACGCCGATAGGGATATTGATCAGGAAGATCCAGTGCCAGGACATATAGGTGACCATGAAGCCGCCCAGCGGCGGTCCGATCACGGGGCCCAGCAGGGCCGGAATGGAAAGGAAGGACATGGCCTTCAGCAAGTCCTGCTTGGGCACGGTGCGCAGCAGGATGATGCGTCCCACTGGCACCATCATTGCGCCCGCCATCCCCTGGACGATGCGGGCCAGGACCAGTTGCGGCAGATCCTGGGACAGCGCACAGGCCACCGAGCTGAGCGTGAACAGGCCGATCGCCGCCACGAACACCCGCCGCGCGCCGTAGCGGTCGGCCGCCCAGCCGCTGACGGGCACGAATACCGCCACCGACAGCAGGTAGGAGGTGATGGCCACGTTCAGCCGCACCGGGGTCGACCCCAAGGCGTGGGCCATGGCTGGCAGGGCGGTGGCCACCACGGTGGCGTCCAGCATCTGCATGAACAGCGCACAGCCTACGATGAAGGGAATCATGCGCGCCGCGCGCGCGGCTTGCTCATTGGAAAGAGGAGCGGGACGGGCTGCTGCTGCGGTTTCTGCGGACATGGCGGGCGGGGGCGATGGGTGCCGCGAGATTGTAACGCCGGGGGGTGGGCCGCCGTGAAGTAAACTCCCTACATCCGAAACCCATTGAAATTGGTGCCATGGCGACCAACTACGAATCCGAGATCACCCTTTTCCTGAAGGACTACAAGAAATCGCATCCTGGCACCGAAGAGCGCCAGCGCGAGGGCCGCGCCCGCCTTTGGGACAAACCGCAGGACTCGGAGCTGCTGGAAGGCTTCCGCGCGGCCCGTGTGCCGCAAAAGCCGTACGTCTACCAGGCCGACTGAGCCCATTGCGGCAATCATGGCCCAAAACGCTTCCGTCCCGGGCGACGCCCTGGCCGCGCTAGTGGAACCGCCCGTCGACAGCACCCCTGACACGATCGACAGCGTGGCGTTCGCGCGCCTGTATGGCGAGCCGCTGTTCCAGATGCCCACGGACCTGTACATCCCGCCGGATGCGCTGGAAGTGTTCCTGGAAGCGTTTGAAGGGCCGCTGGACCTGCTGCTCTACCTGATCCGCAAACAGAACTTCAACGTGCTGGACATCCCCATGGCGGATGTCACGCGGCAGTATCTGTCGTATGTGGAGCAGATCCGCATCCACAATCTGGAGCTGGCCGCCGAGTACCTGCTGATGGCGGCGATGCTCATCGAGATCAAGTCGCGCATGCTGCTGCCGGTCAAGAAGACCGACACCGGCGAAGAGCCGGAAGATCCGCGCGCCGAACTCGTGCGCCGCCTGCTCGAATACGAGCAGATGAAGCTGGCCGCCCAGAAGCTGGACGCGATGCCGCAGCTGGGCCGCGACTTCGTCAGCAGCCAGGCGGTGGCCGACCTGAGCGTGGAGCGCATGCTGCCCGAGGTCAGCGTGGACGACCTGCGCGCGGCCTGGGCCGACATCATGAAGCGGGCCAAGCTGAACCAGCACCATCACATCACGCGCGAACAGCTGTCCGTGCGCGATCACATGACGCACATCCTGCGGCGCCTGAACGACGTGCGTTTCATGGAATTCGGCGACCTGTTCATGGAACGCGTGCGCGAAGGCGCGCCCGCGGCGGTGGTCGTCGTGCATTTCATCGCCATGCTGGAACTGGCGCGCGAGTCCTTGCTGGAAATTACGCAGGCCGAGCCCTATGCTCCCATCTATGTGCGCCTGGCCTACACCAGCGTGGCGGCGGTCGCGGCCTGATCCTGACCGGGCTGCCCCCAACCCCGGAGAAACTCCTTGAAAGTCGTACACACCATCCAGGAATTGCGCGATCACCTGCGCGGCCAGAATCGCGTGTCGTTCGTGCCCACCATGGGCAATTTGCACGAAGGCCACCTGTCCCTGATGAAGCTGGCGCGCCAGCATGGCGACCCGGTGGTGGCCAGCATCTTCGTGAACCGCCTGCAGTTCGGCCCCAACGAAGACTTCGACCAATATCCCCGCACGCTCGCCGCCGACATCGAGAAGCTCGAGCGCGAGCGCGACGTGTACGTGCTGTTCGCGCCGAACGAGCGCGAGATGTATCCCGAGCCGCAGAACTTCCGCGTCCAGCCTCCCGACGATCTGGGCGACATCCTGGAAGGCGAATTCCGCCCGGGCTTCTTCGAAGGCGTCAGCACCGTGGTGCTGAAGCTGTTTTCCTGCGTGCAGCCGCGCGTGGCGGTGTTTGGCAAGAAGGATTACCAGCAGCTGATGGTGGTGCGCAATATGTGCCGCCAGTTCCAGCTGCCCGTCGAAGTGCTGGCCCACGAGACCGTGCGCGCCGACGACGGCCTGGCCTTGTCCTCCCGCAACCGTTACCTCAGCGACGCCGATCGCGCCGAGGCGCCCGCGTTGTATGCCGCGCTGCGGCACGCCAACGAGCGTCTGGCCCAGGGCGAGCGCGATGCCGCCGCGCTGGAGCGCGAAGCCGTCGAGACCCTGACCCGGCGCGGCTGGCAGGTGGACTACGTGGCCCTGCGCCGCCAGCGCGATCTCAAGCGTCCCGACGCCGCCGACCTGCAGGCCGGCGAACCGTTGGTGGCGCTGGCGGCGGCCAAGCTGGGCACGACCCGCCTGATCGACAATCTGGAGCTGGCCTACACGGCCTGACGCGGCAAGGCCCCAGGGGTGGCGTTCATGTCCACCCCTGAAAGAATTACCAGCTTACGTCGTGACGGGCGGCGGATCAGACTCGGCGCAATCCTACATTGCAAGCGAGCCGCCCCATGCAAGCTCCCCGTCCCGACCTGGAAGCCGTTCTTTCCTCTCTCACGCCGCGCGAACGGCAAATCGTCACCTACGTGGCCGCCGGCCGTCCCAACAAGGTCATCGCCATAGACCTGGGCATTTCGTTGCGCACCGTAGAAGCCCATCGTTCCCGCATTTTCACCAAGCTGCAAGTCCGCAATGCCATGCAACTGGCCTGCCGGCTTTGCGAACACGGACGTTCCGGCGCCTCGCCCGTGCCTGGCGCGGCCGGACCGGACCGCGCGCATGCACTGATTCCGATGCCTCGGAAGCTCATCGACAGTCCGAGCTACACGCTGCATGAGCCGCCAGGGCCGGAGTATCACCGATGTCTGGCAAGTCCCGCGTCACTGCGTGCCGATTCCGGTGTAGATCCGGATCCCGATGCCGGGTAGCCCAAAAGCACCAGGCCCGGCGAACGAGATGTCCGTCGGGCCTGGGGGTAGAGGCTGCGTGGCGGCGTATTCAGCCGCCGCCGGTCTTCAAGGGCACTTGGGCGCTGCCGCCTTGGCCAGTTCGTCGATCGGGTCCAGATCCGGCTGGCGGGTCAGGTTGTAGTTCAGGTTGGGCGTCTGGCCATCGATGGAACGCACGCGCAGCACGTTGTTGGCTGCAACCACGAATTCCGCGCGGCCGTTGCCCTGGCTGTCCATCAGGATGACGCGCGGCGGGCGTTCTTCGGTGGCGTCCCAGCAGCCTTGCTCGGTGACCGGCGGGCCTTTCTTGGGATCGTTTTCCAGGTAGGCCACGCGGCCGCGCCAACGGCCATTGGGCGCCAGCGTCAGCGTCACGCGCTGCGCGGTGCACTGCATGGCGGGCGAGAAGCAAGGCAGGGTGCCCATGTAGGTTTGCGGTTGCGGCACCAGGCTATGCACGGCTGCGCTGGGCGCGGCCGGGTTGGCGGCGACGGGAGCGCTCGCGGCCGATGCCGTCGTTGCCGTGTGTTCGGTTTCCGCCGGAACGGCCTGGCCGTCTTCCGTGGTCTGGCCGCCTGCAGCCTGTGCGGCTTGATTCTGATTCTTGCGGGGAGCGTCCGGCTTGAGGGCGATCTGCACTTGCGACGGGGCGCGGATGATGCTGCGGTATCCCGCGCCCGACCCCTGGTACTGGGCGTCGGTCACGGTGCTTTCGGCGGGCGGGTCGTAATAGCCTTCGGTTTTCTGTTGGGCACAGCCGGCTGCGCCCAGCACGGTGCCTGCGAGCAGCAACCCCATGACGCTGAGTTTGCGGGAGCGGGTACCGATTTCTACGCGCGCGGTCATGGCAGCTTATCCGTGTGGTGAGTCTGTCTCCGATTTTACGCACTTATGCGAAGATTCGATACGTTCCCCTTAGCCGCACTTGGGCATCCTCAACACTTTATGCACTATTTACGACACGGCCGCCGCCAGCTTGCCCCGCGCACTGCCGCCAGCTCCTGGCGCGGCGCCGCTGCGTCCCGGTGCCGCGCGGTCGGATGACGGCGATGCGGCATGTCTTTGATCTGCCTTTGGGCGCCTTCATTGGCCTGGCGGCACTGGCGGGTTTGTTCGTGGGCAACTGGCTGACGGTGCTGACCCACCGGCTGCCGCGCATGATGGAGCAGGAATGGCAGGCGCACTGCCAGGAAGCCTCGGGCAAGCCGCCCGCGGCGGGCCGCTATGGCTTGTGGTCGCCGGCCTCGCACTGTCCCGCCTGCGACACCGCCGTGACCGGCTGGCGGCGGCTGCCGCTCCTGGGTTGGCTGCTGCTGCGGGGCCGCTGCGGCGCTTGCGGCGCGGCCATAGGCTGGCGCTACCCGGCCATCGAACTGCTGACCTGCGCGCTGTTCGCCGCATGTGCCTGGCGTTTCGGCGCCACGCCGCTGGCGCTGTCCGCCATGGGCTTGTCGGCCATGCTGGTGGCGCTGGCCTGGATCGATTTCGAGTCCACGCTGTTGCCCGACGCATTGACCCAGCCGCTGCTCTGGGCCGGGCTGCTGGTCAATCTGTTCGACGCTTATGCCAGCCTGCAGATGGCGGTGGTAGGGGCGGTGGCGGGCTACGTCTTTCTGTGGGTTATCTTTCATGTGTTTCGCCTGCTGACGGGGCGCGAGGGCATGGGCTATGGTGACTTCAAGCTGCTCGCCGCGCTGGGCGCATGGTTCGGCGTGGAAGCCCTGCCGACCCTGCTGCTGAGCGCATCGTTGCTGGGCGTGCTGATCGGCGGCGCGCTGACCTTGAGCGGCCGCGCCAGCCGCGGGCAGCCGTTGCCCTTTGGTCCCTATCTGGCGCTGGCGGGCGTCGTGACGCTGTTGCTGGGCGGCGAGCAGGGCTTGGGGCAGTTTTTGCAATAGGGCGGTTCATGTCCTCCATGGGATGGGCGGTATGTTGAAGATAGGTCTGACGGGCGGCATCGGGTCGGGCAAGACCCGGGTGGCGGACATGCTCGCAGAGTGGGGCGCCACGCTGGTCGATACCGACGAGATCGCGCGCGAGCTGACCGCCGCGGGCGGTGCAGCCATGCCTGCCATAGAACGCGAATTCGGCCCGCGCGCATTGACGCCGGACGGGGCGCTGGACCGCGCGTGGATGCGGGACCAGGCGTTCTCGGATCCGCAGGTGCGCTTGCGGCTGGAGGCCGTGCTGCATCCCGCCATCGGGCAGGAGACCGAGCGTCAGGCTGCGGCTGCGACCGGCGCCTATCTGGTTTTCGTGGTGCCGCTGCTGGTGGAGTCGTTGCCGCGTTGGCGCGCGCGCCTGGACCGCATCTGCGTGGTGGACTGCGACCCGGAAACGCAGGTGGCGCGGGTGCGGCAGCGCAGCGGGCTGACGGAGCCAGCCATACGGCGTATCATGGCGGCACAGGCTGCGCGGGCAAGCCGTCTGGAAGTCGCCGACGACGTCATCGTCAATGACGCAGGCACTACGCCGGAACAACTGCGCGCGCAGGCGAAGACCCTGCATGACCGCTGGCTGGCGCTGGCGAGCACGACGGACCGGCAAGCTCCCCGCTAGGCCGGCACCCCTGAATAACATTGGCCCCGCCGGCCAAACACAGATGGGCCTGTAAAGAAGCGTGATCGTTTACGAATACCCCTTCAATGAGCGCATCCGCGCTTATCTGCGGCTGGAATACCTGTTCGACAGGTTGTTCTTCTTTGCCCGCGAGGGGGACTCGCGCCTGCACCAGGTTGCCGTCACCTCCCTGTTCGACCTGCTCGATGCCTGCGAGCGCACCGATGTGAAAGGCGCGGTCCTGCAAGACCTGGAACGCCAGCGCATGGCGCTGGTCGGGTTGCGCGATCATCCCGGCGTGGCGCAGGATGCGCTCGAAGCCATGCTGCGCGAAATGGAAAAGGTGACCACGGCGCTGGCCGCGCCCGGCAAGACCGGGCAGTCCCTGCGCGAAAACGAATGGCTGACCAGCCTGCGCGGGCGTCTTTCCGTGCCGGGCAGCGCCACCCAGGTCGACATGCCGTCGTACTTCGCCTGGCAGAACAAATCCGAAGCTGCCCGCTGCGCCGACCTGCAGGCCTGGGTGGCACCCTTCATCCCTTTGTATGACGGCCTGACCCTGGCCCTGCGCCTGCTGCGCGAATCCGGCCGCAAGTCGGACATCGTGGGCGAGCAGGGCGCCTACCAGCAGATGCTGGGCGGCAAGCAGTTCCAGCTGCTGCGGGTCTGGCTGGACCCCGCCCAGGGCGTATTCCCCGAGATCAGCGCCAATAAGTACATGATCTGGATACGTTTTTCCACCCAGGACGGCGAATTCAAGCCCCAGCAGGTCGCCCGCGACGTGCCCTTCCAGATGACACTGTGCAGTTCGTAGGACGGGTGAAGCGCGAGCGTTCTTAAGCTAGAACGCGGATGCCGAACGCGCGCAACCCATCCTGCGGTGCCGTATCTATTCCCGATTTGTCGGCAGGGCAGCCCCGGGGCCGCGGCCACCGTTTTCCCACGGTTCCGCCATGGCGACCCGGCCCATCGCCATGATTTCCACGACCCGTCCCCCTGTTTCGCCAGGCTTTGGTCCCCGCCTGCCTCCGTGCCAGATTCCTGTTGCGGCCAGTTTCAACTAGGGGTGGCGAGACTGGAAACCGGGACGGTCTAGTAGACAATACGGCTTTCTCCGCCTGTGCCGGAACTGTTCCATGCCTGATAGCCGTCCCGTATCTCCGCCCACCCGTTGGACCCGCCGCCGCCTGCTTGGGCTGGCGCTGGTATTGCTCGTTGTGGCGGGCATAGCCTGGCTGGCGCTGCGGCCCGCGGCCAAGCCGGGCGCCGCAGGCGGCCCGGGGGGGCGGCCCGGCGGCCGGCCGCCAGCGGGCGCCATGATGACCCCCGCGGTGCCGGTGCGCATCGCCACCGCCGCCAAGCAGGACATCGACATCTACCTGAAGTCGCTGGGCACGGTCACCGCCTACAACACCGTCACCGTGCGCAGCCGGGTCAGCGGCGAGCTGGTGGAAGTGGCTTTCCAGGAAGGCCAGCAAGTGAAGGCCGGCGATCTGCTGGCGCAGGTGGACCCGCGGGCCTTCCAGGTGGCGCTGGACCAGGCGCGCGGCACGCAGATGCAGAACCAGGCCCAGCTGGAGAACGCGCGGCGAGACCTGCAACGCTACCAGGCGCTGTTCAAGCAGGACTCGATTGCCAAGCAGCAGGTCGACACGCAGGCCGCGCTGGTGCGCCAGTACGAAGGCACGGTCAAGAGCGACCAGGCCAATGTGGACAACGCCCGCCTGCAGCTGGATTACGCGCGCATCACCGCGCCGATCAGTGGCCGCCTGGGTTTGCGCCAGGTGGACCGCGGCAATCTGGTGTCCAGTTCTGATGCCAACGGCCTGGTGGTGATTACCCAGACCCAGCCGATTTCCGTGGTGTTCACGCTGCCCGAGACCCAGTTGCCCGAAGTGCGCGCCGAGATCGCGGCGGGCAAGACGCTGACCGTCGACGCCTATGACCGCGCCGACACCCGGCGCATCGCCACCGGCCAGCTGGAAACGCTGGACAACCAGATCGACGTGACTACCGGCACGCTGAAGATGAAGGCGCGCTTCGAGAATGCCGACGACGCGCTCTTCCCCAACCAGTTCGTCAACGTGCGCCTGCACGTGCTGACGCGCAAGGACGTGACCGCGATCCCCACCGCGGCCATCCAGCAGGGCTCGGCCGGCGCCTTCGTGTTCCTGGTGCAGGCGGACGATACCGTGCAGGTGCGCCAGGTGAAGCTGGGCGCGGTCAACAATGGCATGGTCGCCGTCAACGAAGGCCTGCAGCCCGGCGACCGGGTGGTGGTCGAAGGCACCGACCGCCTGCGCGCGGGCGCCAAGGTGGAAGTGGTCGGCGGCGCCGAGACCGTCCCGGGCTCCCCCAACAAGAACCTGGGCGCCGGCGCCCCGGCCGGCACCACGCCGCCGTCGAAGTAAGCCAGGAATTGCCGTGAGTCCGTCGCGCCTGTTCATTCTGCGTCCGGTGGCCACCACGCTGTCGATGGTGGCCATCCTGATCGCCGGTTTCATCGCCTACCGGCTGCTGCCCGTTTCGGCCCTGCCGGAAGTGGACTATCCGACGATCCAGGTGGTGACGCTGTACCCCGGCGCCAGCCCCGACGTGATGACCTCGCTGGTCACCTCGCCATTGGAACGGCAGTTCGGACAGATGCCGGGCCTGAACCAGATGTCGTCCACCAGCTCGGGCGGCGCCTCGGTCATCACCCTGCAGTTCAACCTGACCCTGCCGCTGGACGTGGCCGAGCAGCAGGTGCAGGCGGCGATCAACGCCGCCTCGAACCTGCTGCCCAGCGACCTGCCGGTACCGCCGACCTATAACAAGGTGAATCCGGCGGACGCCGCAGTGCTGACGCTGGCGATCACTTCCCCCACGATGCCCCTGCCGCAAGTGCGCGATCTGGTGGATACGCGGGTGGCTCAGAAGCTGTCGCAGATCCCGGGCGTGGGCCTGGTCAGCGTGGCGGGCGGCCAGCGGCCGGCGGTGCGGGTGCAGGTCAATCCGCAGGCGCTGGCGGCCAACGGCCTGTCGATGTCGGACTTGCGCACAGCCATCGTCGGCGCCAACGTCAATCAACCCAAGGGCAATCTGGACGGGCCGCAGCGCTCCACCACCATCAACGCCAACGATCAGCTCAAGACGCCCACCGACTACAACGACCTGATCATCGCGTACAAGAACAATGCGCCGCTGCGCTTGTCCGACGTGGCGCGCGCCGTCGAAGGCGCCGAGGACACGCGCCAGGCGGCCTGGGCCGGCGACAAGCCCGCCATCCTGCTCAATATCCAGCGCCAGCCGGGCGCCAACGTGATCGACGTGGTCAACCGGATCCAGGCGCTGCTGCCCCAGCTGCGCGCCGCCTTGCCGGCGACCCTGGACGTGAGCGTGGTGTCCGACCGCACCCAGACCATCCGCGACTCGGTGGCCGACGTGCAGTTCGAGATGATGCTGGCCGTGGCCCTGGTGGTCATGGTGACCTTCGTGTTCCTGCGCAGCCTGACCGCCACGCTGATCCCCAGCGTGGTCGTGCCGCTGTCGCTGGTGGGCACCTTCGGCATCATGTACCTGGCCGGTTTCTCCATCAACAACCTGACCCTGATGGCGCTGACCATCGCCACCGGCTTCGTGGTGGACGACGCCATCGTCATGATCGAGAACATCGCCCGCCACATCGAGGAAGGCGAAACGCCGCTGCAGGCTGCGCTCAAGGGCGCCTCGCAGATCGGCTTCACGCTGATCTCGCTGACCTTCTCGCTGATCGCGGTGCTGATTCCGCTGTTGTTCATGACCGAAGTGGTGGGGCGACTGTTCCGCGAGTTCGCCATCACGCTGGCCGTGTCCATCCTGATATCGCTGGTGGTGTCGCTGACCCTGACGCCCATGATGTGCGCGCGCCTGTTGCGCGCCGAGTCGGAGCAGAAGCACGGCCGCTTCCATCAGGTCACCGGCGCCTTCATCGACCGCGTCATTGCCGGCTACGACCGCTGGTTGCAGGTCGTGCTGCGGCATCAGCCGCTGACGCTGCTGGTGGCGCTGGCGACCTTCGCGCTTACGGTGCTGCTGTATCTGGTGATTCCCAAGGGCTTCTTCCCACAGCAGGACACCGGCCTGATCCAGGCCATCACGCAGGCGCCGCAGTCGATTTCCTTCCCGGCCATGGCCGAGCGCCAGCGCACGGCCGCGCGCCTGGTGCTGGAAGATCCCGACGTGCAGGCCGTATCGTCCTTCATCGGCGTGGACGGCAGCAACGCCACGCTCAGCGCCGGGCGCATGCAGATCGCGCTCAAGCCGCAAGCCGAGCGCAACGGCGACCTGCGCACGGTGATGGGGCGCCTGGAGCAGGCCCTGGCCAAGCAGGACGGCCTGACCGTCTACATGCAGCCGGTGCAGGACCTGACCATCGAGGACCGCGTAAGCCGCACGCAGTACCAGATGACGCTGTCCAATCCCGACCTGAAGGTGCTGAGCGAATGGACGCCCAAGCTGGTGAACCGCCTGCGCCAGGTGCCCGGGCTGAAGGATGTGACCGACGACCTGCAGGACGACGGCCTGCAGACCTGGGTCGAGATCGACCGCGACGCCGCGTCGCGGCTGGGCATCACGGCGGCGGTGATCGATGAGGCGCTCTACAACGCCTTCGGCCAGCGGCTCATTTCCACCATTTTCACGCAATCCAACCAGTACCGCGTGGTGCTGGAGGTCGAGCCGCAATTCCAGGTGACGCCTGCCTCGCTGGGCCAGATCCACGTACCTACCTCGACCGGCGCGCAGGTGCCGCTGTCGTCGGTGGCGCACATCAGCGAAGGCAAGACGATACTGGCCGTCAACCGGCTGGACCAGTTCCCCATGGTGACCGTGTCCTTCAACCTGGCACCGGGGGCTTCCTTGTCCGGCGCGGTAGAGGACATCATCGCGGCCGAGGCCGACATCGGTTTGCCCACGGGCGTCGAGACGCGCTTCCAGGGCGCGGCGCTGGCGTTCCAGAATTCGCTGTCCAGCACCTTGTGGCTGATCCTGGCCGCCATCGTGACGATGTACATCGTGCTGGGCGTGCTGTACGAAAGCTATATCCACCCCATCACCATCCTGTCGACGCTGCCTTCGGCCGGCGTGGGGGCGCTGCTGGCCTTGCTGATCAGCGGCACCGAGCTGGACATGATCGGCATCATCGGCATCATCCTCTTGATCGGCATCGTCAAGAAGAACGCCATCATGATGATCGACTTCGCGCTGGACGCGGAGCGCAAGCGCGGCCTGAGCCCGCGCGCGGCCATACATGAGGCGGCGCTGCTGCGCTTCCGGCCCATCCTGATGACCACGCTGGCCGCCCTGTTCGGGGCGCTGCCGCTGATGCTGTCCACCGGCACGGGCGCCGAGCTGCGCCAGCCGCTGGGCCTGGTGATGGTGGGCGGGCTGCTGCTGTCGCAGGTGTTGACGCTGTTCACCACGCCGGTCATCTACCTGATGTTCGACCGCATGTCGCGCCGCTGGCGCGGCGTGGATCAGGCGCAGGCGGGGGACGCGTCATGATCCTGTCGGCACCCTTCATCGCCCGGCCGGTAGCGACCACGCTGCTGAGCCTGGCGGTCGTGCTGGCAGGCTTGCTGTCGTTCTTCCTTTTGCCCGTGGCGCCGTTGCCGCAAGTGGACATTCCCACCATTTCGGTGTCGGCCAGCCTGCCGGGCGCCAGTCCGGAAACCATGGCGTCCAGCGTGGCCACGCCGCTGGAGCGTTCGCTGGGCAGCATCGCCGGCGTGACCGAGATGACGTCCAGCAGCTCGCAGGGCTCGACCCGCATCACGCTGCAGTTCGATCTGTCGCGCGACATCAACGGCGCCGCCCGCGACGTGCAGGCCGCCATCAACGCGGCGCGCTCGCTCTTGCCGACCAGCCTGCGCAGCAATCCCACGTACCACAAGGCCAATCCCTCCGCGGCGCCCATCATGACCCTGGCGCTGACGTCCGACACGCTCAGCCAGGGCCAGCTTTACGACATCGCCTCGACCATCGTGGCGCAGAAGCTGTCGCAGGTGGACGGCGTGGGCGAGGTGACGGTGGGCGGCAGTTCGCTGCCGGCGGTGCGCGTTACCGTGCTGCCGGGTGCGCTGGCCAACCGCGGCGTGTCGCTGGACCAGCTGCGCGCGACGCTGGCCAATGCCAACGCCAACCGCCCCAAGGGCGTGTTGCAGAACGATCGCTATCACTGGCAGATCATGGTCAGCGACCAGCTCAGCCGCGCCGAGCAATACCGACCGCTGATCGTCGCCTGGAAGGACGGCGCGCCGGTGCGCGTCTCCGACGTGGCCCGCGTGGAAGACTCGGTCGAAGATCTGTACCAGACCGGTTTCTTCAACGAGCGCAAGGCCATCCTGATGATCGTGCGGCGCCAGGCGGACGCCAACATCATCGAAACCGTGGATGCGGTGCGCGCCCAGCTGCCCATCCTGCAGGCGTTGATGCCGGCGGACGTCAACATGACGGTGGCGCAGGATCGCACGCCCAGCATCCGGGCCTCGCTGCACGAGGCCGAGCTGACGCTGATCATTGCCGTGGGCCTGGTGGTGCTGGTGGTGTTGCTGTTCCTGCGGCGCTGGCGCGCGGCCATCATTCCCAGCGTGGCGGTGCCGGTGTCGCTGATCGGCACCTTTTGCATCATGTACCTCTGCGGCTTCACGCTGAATACCATTTCGCTGATGGCGCTGATCGTGGCGACCGGCTTCGTGGTGGACGACGCGATCGTGGTGCTGGAGAACATCATGCGCCATGTGGAGCGGGGCATGTCGCCCATGCGCGCGGCGCTGCGCGGTTCGCGCGAAGTGGGCTTCACGGTGCTGTCGATGAGCCTGTCGCTGGTGGCGGTGTTCATCCCCATCCTGCTGATGGGCGGCGTGGTCGGAAGGCTGTTCCGCGAGTTCGCGGTGACGCTGTCGGCCGCCATCATGGTGTCGCTGGTGGTGTCGCTGACCTTGACGCCGATGATGTGCGCGCGCCTGTTGCGACAGGAAGCTCCCGACGAGAAGCCGCCGGGCCGGCTGGCGCGCTGGTCGGAGCGCGGCTTTGAGTCCATGCTGGACGGCTACCGCCGCAGCCTGCGCTGGGCGCTGACGCACAGCCGCCTGATGATGCTGATCCTGGCGGTTGCCGTGGGCCTGAACGTCTATCTGTATACCGCGGTACCCAAGGGCTTCTTCCCGCAGCAGGACACGGGCCAACTGCTGGGCTTTTTCCGGGTCGACCAGGGCACCTCGTTCCAGGCCACGCTGCCCAAGCTGGAGGCGCTGCGCAAGGTGGTGCTGGCCGATCCGGCGGTGCAGAGCATGACGGGTTACGCGGGCGGACGCGGCGGCAGCAACAGCAGCTTCATGCAGATCCAGTTAAAGCCCCTGGAAGAGCGCAAGGTCTCGGCGGACGTGGTCATCAACCGGCTGCGCGGCAAGCTGCAGAACATGCCGGGCGCGCGCATGTTCCTGGTGTCGCAGCAGGACATCCGCATCGGCGGGCGCGCCAGCCAGGGTTCCTACGACTACACGCTGATGTCGGGCGATCTGCAATTGCTGCGCACCTGGATGCCCAAGGTGCAGCAGGCCATGGCGCAGGTTCCCGAGATCACCGACGTGGACACCGACGTCGAGGACAAGGGCCGCCAGATCAACCTGGTGATTGACCGCGAGGCCGCGACCCGCCTGGGCGTAAGCATGTCCACCATTTCCACGGTGCTGAACAACTCCTTCAGCCAGCGCCAGGTGTCGGTGATGTACGGACCGTTGAACCAGTACCACGTGGTGCTGGGCGTGGACCCGAAGTTCGCGCAGGACATCGAATCGCTCAGGCAGGTAGAGGTCATCACCGCGGCCGGCGCGCGCGTGCCGCTGTCGGCTTTCACCCGCCTGGAAAACGCCAACGCGCCGCTCAGCGTGCAGCACCAGGGGCTGTTCGTGGCCGACACCATCTCGTTCAGCCTGGCGCCCGGCGTGTCATTGGGCCAGGCGACCAGCGCCATCGACGCGGCGGTGGCGCGCATCGGGCTGCCGTCAGATCAGATCCAGGCTGGTTTCCAGGGCACCGCCGCAGCCTTGCAGCAGACCTTGGCGCAGCAGCCCTGGCTGATCCTCGCGGCGCTGGTCACCATGTATATCGTGCTGGGCATCCTGTACGAGAGCTTCGTGCATCCGCTGACCATCCTGTCGACCTTGCCGTCCGCCGGTCTGGGCGCGCTGCTGGCGCTGCTGCTGGTGCGCTATGACTTCACGCTGATCGCGCTGATCGGGGTGTTCCTGCTGATCGGCATCGTCAAGAAGAACGCCATCATGATGGTGGACTTCGCCCTGGAAGCCGAGCGCACTCAGGGGATGATCCCGCGCGATGCGATTTTCCAGGCGTGCCTGACGCGCTTTCGCCCCATCATGATGACGACCATGGCCGCCATTTTCGGCGCGCTGCCCCTGGTGCTGGCCACCGGCGCCGGGGTCGAGATGCGCCAGCCGCTGGGCATTACCATCGTCGGCGGCCTGGTCCTGAGCCAGATCCTCACGCTGTACACCACGCCCGTGGTCTATCTTTACCTGGACCGCTTCCGTCTCTGGGCCGCGCGCAAGCGCGCTTCCAGGAACGGGTCCTCCGCTCCCATAGAACCCACATGATGCGCAACGCCAAGTCTGTTCCGAACCTGTTCCTTCCCCGCAGCATCGCCGTGGCCGCGCTGTGCGCGCTGCTGGGCGCTTGCGCGGTCGGCCCCGATTACCAGCGCCCGGCGTTGGACGTGGGCACGGCCTACAAGGAAGGCCAGGACCAGGTCGACGGCTGGAAGCCCGCCCGGCCGCTGGACCAGGCCGAGCGCGGCGCATGGTGGCAGGTCTATGACGACGCGACCTTGAACGGCCTGGTCGAACGCCTGAACGCGTCCAACCAGACCGTGGCCCAGGCCGAAGCCAACTACCGGCAGGCGCTGGGCCTGGTGCGCGGCGCGCGCGCCGGCTTCTTCCCCACGGTAGGCGCGGGCGCGGGCATGACGCGCTCGGGCAGCGGCGGCGGGCAGAACGGCTCGACGTCGTCGTCCGGCAGCAACGTCTCGAACCAGTACTCGCTGACCGGCAACGTCAGTTGGGAAGTGGATCTGTGGGGGCGGGTGCGGCGCAGCGTGGAATCCTCGGAAGCCAGCGCCGCGGCCAGCCTGGCCGATCTGGGCGCCACGCGCCTGAGCGCGCAGGCCGCGCTGGTGCAGGCCTATCTGCAATTGCGGGTGCTGGACGAACAGAAGCGCCTCCTGGACGCTACGGTGGCGGCCTATGAGAAATCCCTGCAACTGACGCAGAACCGCTACGCCGTGGGCGTGGCGGGGCAGGCCGACGTGGCCGTGGCGCGCACGCAGGTGGAAAGCACGCGCGCGCAGTCCATCGACCTCGATTGGCAGCGTGGCCAGCTCGAACACGCCATCGCCGTGCTGATGGGCCAGGCGCCGTCGCAATTCAGCCTGCCGCCCACGGTGTTCGCGTTGCAACTGCCGCAGATTCCGGTGGGCCTGCCGTCCGAACTGCTGGAACGTCGGCCCGACGTGGCCGCGGCCGAGCGCCGCGCAGCCGCCGCCAATGCGCAGATCGGCGTGGCGCAGGCCGCGTGGTTCCCCAGCCTGACGCTGTCGGCCGATGGCGGTTTCCGCAACGGCCAGTTCGCGGAACTGCTGACGGCGCCGGCGCGGTTCTGGTCGCTGGGACCGGCGCTGGCGCTGACGATATTCGATGGCGGCGCGCGCGAGGCGCAGGTGGAGCAGGCGCGTGCGTCCTATGACGCGCAAGCGGCCGCCTACCGCCAGACGGCGTTGACCGGACTGCGCGAGGTCGAGGACTATCTGATCCAGTTGCGCGTCATGGAGAACGAGCAGGTGGTGCAGCGCCGTGCGCTCGAAGCGGCGCGCGAATCGCTGCGCCTGACCCAGAATCAATATAAGGCGGGTCTGGTCGATTACCTGAGCGTGGCGGTGGTGGACGCCACCGCGCTCAACAGCGAACGCAATGCGCTGAGCCTGCTGGGCAACCGCTTCGCGGCCAGCGTCAATCTGATCGTGGCCCTGGGCGGTGGTTGGGAAGGGCTGCCTGCCGCGGGAGCGCAAGCGCGCGCGGACAATCAGGCGACGCCTGCGGCAGCGGCTCCCGCGCAGCCCTGAGGTCGGGCCGCGCGGATGCGTGATGGAGCGCCGGCGCGGTCAACGCCAGCGTTTCACGCGCGCGGCAGGAAGGCGATGACCAGCCAGGCCGCCGCGGCGGGCACCGCGAACACCAGCAGCAAGATGGGCAGTTCCTCGCGCACCGTATAGCCGGCGCGCGTGACGCCGACCCACATGTTGACGATAGCCATCAGCAGCCACGCGGGCAGGAACAGTTTGGCCGCGGCGATCGAGCCGGCGGCGTCGCCGCCCCATTGCTTGCCGAACAGCGCGAACACGGCCAGCAGCAGCAGGCCTCCGACGATGGTCAACAGTACGTGCATGGCGTCCCTCCTATTTGGTGGTGTAGCCGCCGTTGATCAGCACCGTCTGGCCGGTGATCCACCAGCCGTCCGACACCAGGAAGCGGATGAAGGGGACGACGTCCTCGATGTCGGTAAGCCCGGTTTTCGAGAATGGCGACAAGGCGGCTGCGGTCTTATGGTACGCCACCGCGTCGGCGCCTTCCGCCGGATAGAAGAACGGCGTGTCCATGGGGCCGGGGCCTACCGCCGTCACCGAAATGCCGCGCGCGCCGAACTCCTTGGAGGCGGCGCGGGTGTAGTGCTCCACCGGCGCCTTGGTGCCGGCGTAGGCCGCGTAGAAGGGCGTGAATGCGCCCAGCAGCGATGTGACCAGCGTGCAGATCTTGCCGTTGTCATTGACGTGGCGGCCGGCTTCCTTCAGGAAGAAGAAGGCGGACTTCGAGTTCACCGCGGCCATCTCGTCGTATTCCGCTTCCGTGATTTCGGTGAAGGGCTTCTTCAGCACTTTGCCGACGGTATTGATCGCAATGTCCGGCCGTCCCACCGCGGCCACCGCGTCGGCGAACAACTTTTCCATCGCGCCGGCCGAGCTCAGGTCGGCCTGCAAGGCAATGGCCTGCGCGCCCGCCGCCTTGACGGCGGCGACCGTCGCGTCCGCATCGGCCTTGGTGGCCGCGCTGTTGTAATGCACCGCCACCGCGCGTGCGCCTTGCTGCGCCAGATCGCGCGCGATCAGTCCGCCCAGGTTTTTCGCGCCGCCCGCGATGATGACGGTTTTTCCTTTGATTCCGTGGTCTGCCATGGTCCTCTCCGCTATCGGGCCGCCGGATGCGAGCCCTAGTGCAGAGGATGATATATTCCACAAAATCCGCATAAAACTACTATTTCTGGCATCTCTATCCAGAAATTACGAACAGTGAGGCCCGCCCTCGCAGGAGCCAACCGCCCCATGGACCGCATAGACCTGTTCCGGGTTTACGCCCGTGTCGTCGAGTGCGCGAATTTCTCTCGTGCGGCGGATACGCTGGGCCTGCCGCGCTCCACGGTGTCCGCCGCCGTGCAGGAATTGGAGGGCCGGCTGGGCGCGCGGCTGCTGAACCGCACCACGCGGCAAGTGGCGCCCACGCAGGAGGGCGCGGCTTTCTATGAGCGCTGCCTGCGCCTGGTGGCCGACATGGAAGAGGCCGAAAACCTGTTTCGCCACAGTTCGGTGGGTCCCAGCGGCATGCTGCGCGTGGACGTGCCCGGACGCGTGGGCCGCCTGATCGTGGCGCCGGCGTTGCCGTCTTTCCTGGAAGCCTATCCGCAGATCGACGTCACGCTGGGCGTGACGGATCGTGCCGTAAACCTGATCGAAGAGGGGGTGGACTGCGTGCTGCGGGTCGGCGTGCTGCCGGACTCGGGCCTGGTGGCCAGGCCCATAGGCATGCTGCGCCTGATCAATGTCGCCAGCCCCGCCTATTTGTCGCGCCATGGCGTGCCGCGCACGCCGGACGATCTTGCGGCGGGGCATGCTTGCGTGAACTACGCCTCGCCGTCGACCGGCCGGCTGGCGCCCTGGGAGTGGCTGGACGGCGGTGCGTCCCGGACCGCGCCGTTGCGCGGGCGGGTCACGGTCAACAGTGCCGAAGCCTATATCGCCAGCTGCATCGCGGGACTGGGGCTGATCCAGATCCCCGCCTACGACGTGCAGCCGCAGATTGCCGCGGGGGAATTGGTCGAAGTCATGCCGGAGCATCGGCCCGCGCCCATGCCGATGACCTTGCTGTATCCGCAGCGGCGTCAGCCGTCGCGGCGGGTGCAGGTGTTCGCGGATTGGTTGGAGGCGCTGCTGCGGCCAGCCTGCAGCCTGGGCTGAGGGCATGAAAAAGGCCGGCCATGACGGGCCGGCCTTGCTGGCGCGAGAACTGCGGCGCGGGGTTTACAACTGGATCGCCGACAGGTCCGGACGCCGCAGGTGCCAGTCGGTGGCCGCCTGGAAGGCCATGCCGATGTGGCCCAGCGCGTCTTCGCCGTTGGGCTTGCCCAGCAGCTGCACGCCGATGGGCATGCCGTCAGCGGAAAAGCCCGCGGGCAGGGCCAGGCCCGAGGCGTTGACGTAGTTGCCGGGGCGGGTGAAGGCGGCCAGCGGCGTGGCGGCCTCGTCCACGTCTTCCAGCGGGCAGGCGGCAAACGGCAGGCAGGGCGCGAGGACCGCGTCGTAGTCGCGCATCCAGTCCTGCCAGGCCGCGCAGGCGCGCGCATGGGCCTGCAGCGCCAGCACATAGTCGGCGGCGCTGGTCTGCTTGCCGCCCAGCACGCGGGCGCGCACATAGCGGCCCAGCGGCAGGCTGTCATCCTCGATGTAGTCGCGGTGCTGGGCGTAGGCTTCAGCGGCGATGATCAGGCCGTTGCGCAACATCATGTCGTGGAAATCGAAGGGGAAGGGGGCTTCCACGCATTCCGCGCCCAGGTCGGCCAGCGCGCGCCGCGTGTCGTCCAGCGCAGCTTGCACCGCCGCGTCGATGGAGATGGGGTACTGCGCCTGCGGCATGACGGCGATGCGGGTGCCGGCCAGCGGCTTCGTGCCCGCGCGTGGATCGCGGTAGCGGTAGGCGGGTATGCCCCGCGTCACGGGGTCGCGCGGGTCCGGACCGGACATGGCTTCGGTCAGCAGCAGCGAGTCGCGGGTGTCGCGGGTGAGCGGGCCGATGGAATCCAGCGTGTGCGACAACGCCACCGCGCCGTACAGGCTGATGAGGCCACGCGTGGTTTTCAGGCCGGTGATGCCGTTCAATGCAGCGGGAATCCGCACCGAGCCGCCGGTGTCCGAGCCCAGCGCGGCCGGCGCCAGGCCCGCAGCCACGGCCACGCCGGAACCGCTGGAGGAGCCGCCGGGAATGCGTGCGCGCGTCAGATCCCAGGGATTGCGCGGCGTGCCCATGACGGGGTTGGTGCCCCAGCCGCCAAAGGCGAACTCCACCATGTGGGTCTTGCCCAGCACTACCATGCCGGCGTCGATCAAGCGGGTCACGGCCGTGGCGGTGGTTGCGCTGCGGCGCTCGCGCCAGGCTTGCGAGCCGGCCGTGGTGATCTGGCCTTCGATGTCGCACAGATCCTTGACGGCCACGGGCAGGCCGTCCAGCGGACCGAGCAGGCCGTAGCCCGCGCGGCGGCGCGCGTCGGCGGCTTCGGCCAGGCGCAGCGCGCCCGCGTGGTCGACGCTGACGTAGGCGCCCAGCGCCGGATTGGCGCGGTCGATGCGGTCCAGGTAGTGCCGCGCCAGCTCTACCGAGCTGTAGCGGCCGTCGGCCAGGCCCTGCGCAAGTTCGCCGAGCGTGGCAAATGCAATGTCAGACATGTTTTCCTCGGGTGATGTCAGCGCGGCGCGCGGGTCGCCGCGCGCCGCCTTCCTGCCTGCGCGATCAGCGCTTGTTCCAGTCGGGGGCCGGGTATACCGGCTTTTGCGTGGCCACGTCGGCGGGCCAGACCGGGACCATGCCCTTGCCCGGCAGCAGCTGCACCACGGGGAAGGGCATCAAGAGCTGCTTGCCCGTTTCGTCGATGGCGTAGGGACCGGCCATGACGGTGAGCTTGCCGGACAGGTCCAGCGAGGCCTTCTTCAGCGCGGCGGCGTCGGTGCTGCCGGCTTGCTTGACGATCTCCTCGGTCAACGCGCCCGCGCCATAGGCCAGCGCGGTCTGGAAATCGGGCGGGAACTCGGCCTTGGGGAAGCGCTGGTCATAGGCGGCGGCGAACTGCTCGCGCGTCATGCCGGCGTTGACCTTCCAGTTGATCGCGGGGTGGTAGTTGGTGTGGCTGTAGATGTAGTTGGAATCCGCGCCGATGGCCTGGAATTGCGGGGTCGACGCATACACCATGAAGACATACGGGAAGTTGATGTCCAGCTGCTTCATCTGGCGCGTCATGCTGATCAGGTCGCCCTCGTACGAGGTCGGCACCAGCGCTTCGGCGCCGGCCGCGCGGGCCTTCTGCAGAATGGTGCTGAAGTCCTTCTGACCCTTGGGGTACTTCTCGAACAGCACGACCTGCATGCCATTCTTGGCGGCCTGTTCCTTGCCGCCTTCGGCCAGGCCCGCCGGGAACGGCTCGTCCGAATACAGTATGGCGACCTTCTTCACGCCCTGGTTGGCGGCCAGCTCCATGTTGGCGCGCAGCATCGCCGACACCGGCATCTGCGTGCCGGACACCATGTTCTTGAAGCCCTGCTTGTACAGGTCGTCGCTGGCGGCAGACCAGACCATCAGGTACTTGCCCAGGCGCTCGGTCACCGTGGCGGCCGCGGCGGTCAGCGTGGAGCCGAAGGGCGCGAACACCAGATCCACTTTTTCATCGACAATCAGGCGTTCGTAAACGCGGGTCACCATCTGCTTGTCGCTGCGGTCGTCCAGCTTGACCAGCTCGACGGGGTATTTCTTGCCTTTGACTTCGATGCCGCCGCGGCGGTTGACGTCGTCGACCCACAGTTCGACGCCGCGCACGCCCGATTGCGAGGCGAGCGCGAAACTGCCGGTCGACGATACCGTCATGCCGACGCGGATCTTGTCCGAGGTCTGGGCGGCGCCCAGGGCAGGGGTCAGGGCGGCGACGGCAAGGGCCAGCGCCGGTAAGCGGGACAGCCAGGGTCTAGCGTGCATGGGAGGTCTCCTATCGTTTTTGGTATGCGGCCCCGCGTTCCGTGGCGGACCATCGGACACAGGCCATATGTTGGGCAATGTTTGCTCAACATGCGAGATAGCGTATAACAAATAGGCATGGAGCGCACGCCTTGAATAAATTGAATTACCGACAGACCGAAATGCTGTGGGCCATCGTCATGGCCGGGTCCATCAGCGGCGCCGCCCGGCTGCTGAACATTTCCCAGCCGGCCGTCAGCCGGATGCTGGCGCATACGGAAAAAGCCATGGGTGTCACGCTCTTCGAGCGGGTCCGCGGCAAGCTCAGGCCGACCTCGCAAGTGCAGAGCCTGTTTGAGGAAATCGAGAAAACACAGCGCATGATGCAGCGCGTCAACGACCTGGCCGACGCGCTGGCGGAGCACGGCACCGGGGTGTTGCGGCTGGCGTCCATTCCCAGCCTGGCCCAGTTCCTGGTGCCGCGCGCCGTGGCGCGCTTCCAGCAGCGCCATCCCGAGCTGCTGTTGCGGCTGAACACGACGGCGCTGCCCACGCTGATCACCGACGTATTGCAGGGCGAGGCCGAGCTGGGGTTGGTGGTGATGCAGGCGGATCATCCCTTCCTGACGTCCCAGCCCCTGCACGTGGGAAAGATGGTGGCCGCCATACCCAAGGCGCATCCGCTGGCGGCTCGTGCCGAGGTAAGCCTGGCCGATCTGTCGCCGCATCCGCATATCGTGGTGGGCACGCGCATGCCCTTTGGCATGCTGGTGCTGGGCGCCTTCGAGCAGGCGGGCCTGCCGTGCCGCATGTGTGCCGACGTGCCCTGGAGTCAGCTGGCCTGCGCCCTGGTCAATGCCGGGGTGGGCATCGCCATCGTGGATGAATTCACCGTCATGCAGAACACCATGCCGGACGTGGTCATCGTGCCGCTGGCCGAGCGCATTCCTCTGAATATCTCGGCCGTCTATGCCAGCAATCGCGAGCCCTCGGCCATCGCGCTGGAGTTCATCAACGAGCTGCGCGAGGTGCTTGCCGAGGCCTTTCCGGTCGAAAATAAGGGTTAGTCCTTAACTTGCAGTTATGGTTTGAACTGTTCATAATCGCCTCCAAATAAAGCGGCCGTCCAACCCGGAAACGGCCCGGAGGAAGACATATGAGCAGCAGTCCCGTCCTGGCGGCGGGCGCCGCCTCGCATCGCGCGCAGGATCAGCGCGCAGTGCGGTTGCGCACCCGCATCGCCATCATCGTCTTTGCCGGCCTGGCCGCGGGCCTGGCTTTGATTCCGATGGCCACGTCGAACATCTCGTTCGCGTTCTACCTGATGTTGTGGATCACCATGGCCAGCGCCATGAACATCTGCGTCGGCTTCACCGGCTATCTGCCGTTCGGCTACGTGGTGTTCTATGGCGTGGGCTCGTACGCCACCGGCATCTGTTACAAGATCCTGGGCTGGCCCATCCTGCCGTCGCTGCTGGCGGCGGGCGGCGTGGGCGTGGCGATCGCGCTGCTGCTGGCGCCCACGCTGAGGTTGCGCGGGGTGTACTTCGGCATCGTGAGCCTGGCGCTAGCCACCATCGTCAAGCTGGTGATCTCCAACCTGCCGCAGTCCTTCACCGGCGGCAGCATGGGCATCATCCTGTCCAACGCCAACAATCCCACGCACAGCTATTACGCCATGCTGGCCGTGATGGGCGCGACCCTGGCCACCGTCACCTGGCTGTCGGTGTCCAGCCTGGGCCGCGCGCTCAAGGCCATCCGCGACGATGACGGCGCGGCCGCCTGCGTCGGCATCCACGTGCCCAACACCCGCCTCAAGGCCTGGCTGCTGGCCGCGCTGTTCCCTGCGCTGGCCGGCGGCATCGAGGCCTGGTACACGAACGTGGTGGATCCGGAGTACGCCTTCCACGTGCTGATCACCGCCAAGAGCATCATCTACGCGATGGCGGGCGGCTTCGGCACCATCCTCGGGCCGGTCGTCGGCACGCTGGCGCTCCTGGGCATCGACCACATGATCTGGCAGAAATTCCCGGTGGTTAACCTGCTGCTGCTGGGCCTGATCATCGTGCTGCTGATGCTGTTCCTGCCGCGCGGCATCGTCGGCAGCCTGATCAAACGCAAGCCGCAACTGCGCCGCTACATCGCCTGAGGAACCGCCATGACCGGACTGATTATCCAAGGGCTGATCAACGGCCTGATCCTGGGCGCCATCTATGGCCTGATCGGCGTGGGGCTGAACGTGATCTTCGGCGTGCTGCGCGTGGTCAACTTCGCGCACGGCGAGTTCCTGGTGCTGGGCGCGTACTTCGCCTTCTATCTGATGGAGTACGCCGGCATCAACCCGCTGGTGGCGCTGCCGCTGGCCTTCGCCGCGTTCTTCCTGGCGGGCTATCTGCTCTATTTCGTACTGATTCCGCGGCTGTCCAAGGCGGACGATCCCGAGATCAGTTCGCTGCTGCTGATGTTCGGCGTGTCCATCATGCTGGGCGCCATCATGCTGCTGGTGTTCGACGCCGACGCGCGCTCGCTGCCCTATGAGATCGAACCCGTGTTCCTGAAGTTCGGACCGGTGCTGATCCCGACCGTGCGCCTCTTGGCGCTGGTGATTGCGCTGGCCATCATCGGCGCGCTGACGGTGTTCCTGTACCGCAGCCAGCTGGGCAAGGCGCTGCGCGCCATCATCATGAACCGCGACGCGGTGCGCATCGTGGGGATCAACGCCGAACGCCTGTCGGCCGTGGCCTTCGGGCTGGGCATCGGCCTGGCCGCCGCCAGCGGCGTGCTGGTGGCGATGGTGTTCCCGGCGTTCTCGCCGTTCATGGGCAACGACTACACGCTGATCGGCTTCATCGTCATCGTGCTGGGCGGCCTGGGCCACCCGGTGGGCGCGCTGGTCGGCGCGCTGCTGTTCGGCGTCACGGAGCAGGTGTCGGTGGTGTTCTTCAATCCCTCCATCGCCACCATCTGCGGCTTCACGCTCATGGTTGCCACCATCTTCATCCGGCCCAGCGGACTCTTCGGCCGCCAGGCGTTGCGCTAACAGGAGCCGGACACATGTTGAAAGTCAGCAATCTCAAGAAGCGCTTCGGCGGGCTGGTGGCCTTGCAGGGCGTGGACCTGGACGTGCCGCGCGGCTCGATCCTGGGCGTCATCGGCATGAACGGGTCGGGCAAGACCACCATGCTCAACTGCATCAACGGCATCTACACGCCGGACGAGGGCCGCATCGAGCTCGACGGCCAGAACATCGCCGGTAAGCAGATCCACGAGGTCGCCCGGCTGGGCGTGGGCCGCACCTTCCAGGTGCCGCGCATCTTCCGCCAGCTGACCCTGCTGGACAATCTGGAAGTGGCGCAGCAGCAGACCGGCCGCAGCGCCGACGAGCGCTACGCCCAATCCGAGTACTGGCTGCACAAGGTGGAGCTGCATCGTCTGCGCCACAACTACGCCGAGGAGCTGTCCGGCGGACAGCAGAAACTGGTGGAGCTGGCGCGCATCATGGTGGCACGGCCCAAGGTGGTGCTGCTGGACGAGCCCTTCGCGGGCGTCAACCCGGCGCTGGCGCAGCTGCTGATCTCGGTCATCCGCGAACTGCCGGGCGAGCACGACTGCTCGGTGGTGCTGGTGTCGCACGACCTGACCTCGATCTACCAGCTGTCTCATCACATCATCGTCATGAACGAAGGCGCCATCCTGAGCCAGGGCAACGCCGAGCAAGTGCGCGCCGACCCCCGTGTGGTCGAAGCCTATCTGGGAGCCTGACATGAGCACGTCGATACTCGCGCTGGAAGACGTGACCGTGGCCTACCACGGCGACATCACCATCCTGAACCACGTCAACATCCAGGCGCGCGCAGGCAAGGTGACGGGCGTCATCGGCCCCAACGGCGCCGGCAAGTCCACGGTGCTGAAGACCATGTTCGGTTTCCTGCCGCCGCGCACCGGCCGCATTACGCTGCGCGGCGCGGACATCAGCGCGCAACCCTCGCACGAGCGCGCCAGCAACGGCGTGGCTTTCGTGCCGCAGCACCGCAGCCTGTTCGGCGAACTGTCGGTGCACGACAACCTGCTGCTGGGCTGCTGGCCGTTCCGCAAGGACAAGGCGCGGGTGCGCCAGCGCATCGATTCCGTCTACGACCGCTTCCCGATCCTGGCGCAGAAGCGCGACGACCCCGTCTCCAGCATGAGCGGCGGACAGCAGCGCTTCGTGGAGTTCGGACGGGCCTTGTTGATCGAGCCGTCCGTCATCCTGCTGGACGAGCCCACCGCCATGCTGGCGCCCAAGATCTCCAAGGAGATCTACACGCTGATCCGCGGCTTTGCCGACGAGGGCATGACGGTGGTGCTGGTGGACCAGAACGTGCGCCGCTGCGCCGAGGTGTCCGACTACATGTACATCCTGGAGCTGGGCCGCAACAAGGCCGAGGGCGGGCGCGAAGCCTTCGATGACGGCGGCGGGCTGCGCGAGATGGTTGCGTCGTGGATGGATTACAAGATCGATTGACTTCGGGTCAAAGCGGCCGTCCCAGCCGCTTTTCGACCTGCCGCCTTTCCCATTGGGGACCGAACAGCCGGTACGGCGCGTAGACCCGGATGGCGCGCGCCGCCAGGGCCAGTCCCAGGCCCAGCATCACCCAGTATGACCACATGCGCTGGGGCGAGGTCAGCAGATTGATCGCGTACAGCGCCGCCGCGATCAGCGCGTAGCGCAGGCAGGCCACATAGAAGCCGCGCAAGGCGCGCACGTGGGCGAAGGCTTCTCGTTCCGCCTCCTCGGCGGCTGTCATTGTCGTATCCATTGCTGTTTCCTCCGTATTCAGGGTGGAAAAATCGACTTCGAAAACCGAGGCAATGGACTTGAGCGTCTCCACACTCGCGGGTTGGCCCGCTTCGATGCGCTGGATGGTCCGCGCGCTCAGGCCGCTGGCCTGGGCCAGCTGCTGCTGGGACCATCCGCGCTTGAGGCGTAGCTTTTGAATCAGCATGGTTCGATTCCCATTGGTTCGGAATCACCAAGGTAGCCGATAGGGCGGCGCAGCGATACGACAGGGGCACGACACGGGCACGACAGCGAGGCGACGGGGCCCAGTTTCAGTGTTTCAGCGTCCAATCGTCCAGCTGCAATCCGGGCACGCGGGAAAATTCACGCGTGTTGTTGGTAACAAGTACCAGGCCGCGCGAGCGGGTGTGGCCGGCGATCATGGCGTCGTAGGGGCCAATAGGGGTTCCGGCGCGCGCCAGTTCCGCGCGAAGCTGACCCGAATCTGCTGCCGCGTCATGGTCATAGTCGAGCACTTCCAGGCGCTGCAGGAAACCGTCGACAACGGCGTGATTGCGCGAGGGGGCGGCGGACTTTTCCGCGCCATAGGCGAGCTCCATGGCGGTGATCGCGCTGATACATAGCTGGCCCTGCCGCCGGTTGAACGCCTGCTGCACTGCGTCTGGCTTGTTCTTGATGGCAAAGATGCAGGTGTTCGTGTCCAGCACGAACTTCAGCGGCATGAGCGGCCTCCTGCCCTGGCCACGGGTTGATCGCGGTCGTTGAGAAAGTCGGCCGTGACGGACTCGCCTGCGAACCAGGCGTCCCAGGACCTGTCGGCGGGCACCGGCGCCGGCGTTGGCCGTTGGTTGATGGCGACGACGTACCCCAGTGCCGGACTGCCTGGCCGGGCGGCGGTTTTGCGCCGGTCTGCTGGGCGGCTATGGGGTGTTTTATAGATGGATTCTGATTTCATGGCGCTCTCCTCGACTGGTGTATGACGCCCGTTTTTTATAGCGCGCCACGTGTCTCCCGCCTACGACGGCTTACCGCAAATCGCTGCCAGCCTTGTTCGGCTTGGGCCGGCTTCCGTGCAGTTGCGAGCGGCGGTCAGGCTGCACAGATCCGGCGCGTGGCGCCGCCGCCACGCCCGCCAGGCTTTGCATTTTTTGACGGTCCGGCACCACCAGCCTTGCGCTAATCTGGCTGCGCCATCATCCCCAGGCGAGGCCCACGCCATGACCTTTCTTGCAAGCGCCAACCTGCTGCGCCGCCGCGACGGACACGAAGCCCGCGTCACCTACGTCGAGCTGTTCTTCGACCTGGTGTACGTCTTCGCGGTCACCCAGATATCCCACAGCCTGCTGCATGATCTGACCTTGATGGGCGCGCTCCACTCCCTGGTGCTGTGGTTCGCCGTCTGGCTGGGCTGGCAATACACCTGCTGGGTCACCAACTGGTTCGATCCCGACGCCGTGCCCATGCGCGTCATGTTGTTCGCCGTGATGCTGGCCGGCCTGGTCTTTGGCGCCGCCCTGCCGGGCGCGTTCGGCGCCACCGGGCTGGTGTTCGCCGTCAGCTATGCGCTGATCCAGGTGGGGCGCACGCTGTTCATCGTGCTGCACCTGGGGCCTGCGCATCCGCTGGCGCCCAACTTCCGCCGCATGTTGGCCTGGCTGTGCGTGTCGGCGGTCCTGTGGATCGCCGGCGGACTCTCGCAGGACGGTGCGCGGCTGGCGCTGTGGGCGCTGGCGGTGGCCTGCGAGTATCTGTCGCCCATGATCGGCTTCCGCTTTCCCGGCCTGGGGCGTTCCGCGACCAGCGAATGGACGATCGAGGGCGGCCACCTGGCCGAGCGCTGCCAACTGTTCGTCATCGTGGCGCTGGGCGAAACCCTGCTCATCACCGGCGCCACGCTGGCTGGCCTGGAGCGCTGGGACGCACCCGCGCTGATCGCGTTGCTGGCGGCCTTCCTGGGCACGGCCGCCATGTGGTGGGTGTACTTCGACACCAGCAGCCGCGATGGCAGCGAGGCCATCGTGCATAGCGACGATCCGGGCCGCATCGGCGCCTGGTTCCATTATGTGCACGTCATCCTGATCGCCGGCGTGATCGTGTCCGCCGTGGCCAACGAGCTGGTCATATTGCATCCGGACGGGCGTATCGCCATGCCGGCGGCTGCCGCGCTGATCGGCGGGCCGGCGCTATACCTGGCAGGCAACGGCATCTACAAGACAGTGGTCTACGGCCGCTTTCCGCTGTCGCACGTCGCGGGGCTGGTGCTGCTGGCGGTGCTGGCGCCCGTGGCTTTCGTGACCGACAACCTCATGGTGGGCGGTTTGACCACGTTGATCATGATTCTGGTGGCGGCGTGGGAAAGCGTGTCGCGGCGCAGGGCGCATGCTGGCGTTCCGGAAGGAGTCGCGGAGTAGCGTCAATCCTGTGAGGGCCGGAGGCAGCCCCAGCGGGAGCCGTTGGATGCTCCCGCGCCGCCGGCAGGTGGCGGCTTTCAGCAAAGCCGCCGCGGTTCAGATCAGGCCGCGTATCCCCGCAATGCCGTGCGCGCCATGGCGCAGCGCTTGCGATACGGTCTGGGTGGACTGGCCTCCCAGCGCGAACAC
Source organism: Achromobacter xylosoxidans (assembly GCF_014490035.1). Classification (NCBI taxonomy): domain Bacteria; kingdom Pseudomonadati; phylum Pseudomonadota; class Betaproteobacteria; order Burkholderiales; family Alcaligenaceae; genus Achromobacter; species Achromobacter xylosoxidans. The sequence goes on from NZ_CP061008.1 coordinate 618,722, forward strand.
CGGGATGCCGGCGTCGCGGTTGCCTGCCACGAAGCCTTCCCACCCGAGCGTCGGCGCGCCGGGATGGCTGGGCGTGTCCAGCACGGGGCCCAGCACCGCGAAATCGGCGCCAAGTTCGCGCGCATGGACGACCTGGGCGTTGTCGTGCGCGGATACGCCGACCAGCGCGCCCGCGGGGAGTTCGGGACGCGCCGTGAGCTTGGCCGCATCGGCCGCGCGCAGGTGCACGCCGTCGGCCTCGCGCCACCAGGCGGCGGGATGGACGCTGTTGACCAGCACCCGGGCGCCCGCGGCGCGGCAGCGCTTCTGCACCTGTTGCAGCACTTCATGCAACGACGGGGAGGCCACGCCGTCCGGCCATTGCGGTTCGCGCAACTGCACCAGCTTGACGCCGCGCGCCAGCGCCGCTTCCAGCCGGCCCAGGAAGGCGGCCACGCCGGCCCGCGAACCCACGGAGCTGATGCCGTAGGACGTGGGCAACTGCAGCCAGCGCAGCGGGGGCAGGGTGGCGGGCAACAGATCGCCCACCGACGCGGCCTGCGCGGGGTTGACCCATTCCAGGCGCTGGTTTTCCAGGCTGCGCGGTTCGCCTTCCCAGCCGGTGACGTGGCAGAACGCCAGGCGCACCGTGGTGTGGGGGTAGGCGTGCACGTAGGTGACCCAGGGGCGCGACTGCGTGACGCGGATGCCGATTTCTTCCTGCAGTTCGCGCGCCAGGGCTTCCAGCACGGTTTCGCCGGGTTCGAGCTTGCCGCCGGGCAGCTCCCACCAGCCCGCCCAGGGTTTGCCTTCGGGGCGCTGTCCCAGCAGCAGCATGCCGTCCGGACGCAGGATCAGGCCGGCGGCGACGTCGACGATCTTTTCAGACATGACGGGCCGCCCAGTCGCGCGCGAACTGGTACGCCACGCGGCCCGAACGCGAGCCGCGCTCGATGGTCCATTGCAGCGCCTCGGTGCGCGAGGGTTCGATCTGCGCTTCCGGGCAACCCAGTTCGCGCAGCCAGTGGTAGACGATGTCCAGGTAGTCGTCCTGCTTGAAGGGATAGAACGACAGCCACAGGCCGAAGCGCTCGGACAGCGAGATCTTTTCCTCGACGGTTTCGCCCGGGTGGATCTCGCCGTCGGGCTGATGCTTGGCCGCCAGGTTCTCGCTCATGTATTCCGGCATCAGGTGGCGCCGGTTGGACGTTGCATAGATCAGCACGTTGTCGCCCGAGGCCGAGACCGAGCCGTCCAGCACCGACTTCAGCGCCTTGTAGCCGGCCTCGCCTTCCTCGAACGACAGGTCGTCGCAGAACACAATAAAGCGTTCGGGACGGGAGGCGACCAGTTCGACAATGTCGGCCAGGTCGCCGAGGTCGGATTTGTCGACTTCGATCAGGCGCAGTCCGCGCTCGCCATAGGCGGCCAGCATGGCCTTGACCAGCGAGCTCTTGCCGGTGCCGCGGGCGCCGGTCATGAGCACGTTGTTGGCCGGTTTCTTTTCCAGGAACTGCAGCGTGTTGCGGTCGATGATGCCCTTCTGGCGCTCGATGTGCTGCAGGTCCGCCATGTCGATGCGCGCCACGTGGCGCACGGCGTCCAGCCAGCCGCGCGCGCCGCGCTTGCGCCAGCGGTAGGCATGGGCGGTCCAGTCGATTTCGGGCGTTGCGGGCGGAAGCCAGGCTTCCAGCTGCGCCAGCACGCGCTCGGCGCGCTGGATAAGGGTGGAGAACTCGGTTGCGGTCACGTCTGAAGTCCCGGAAGTTTCGGATCAGGAGCGGTAGTCGGCGTTGATCGACACGTACTCGTGCGAGAAGTCGCAGGTGTAGACGGTGTCGCTGACCTGGCCGCGGCCCAGGGCGATGCGCACCTGGATCTCGGCCTGCTTCATCACGCGCTGGCCGTCGGCTTCCTGGTAGGCGGGGTTGCGGCCGCCGTCCTTGGCCACCAGCACGTCGTCCAGCCACAGGCGGATGTTGGACACGTCCAGGTCGTCGATGCCGGCGTAGCCCACCGCGGCCAGGATGCGGCCCAGGTTGGGGTCCGAGGCGAAGAAAGCGGTCTTGACCAGCGGCGAGTGGGCCACGGCGTACGCCACCTTCAGCGCTTCCTCGGTGGTGCCGGCCTCTTCGACGCGGATGGTCATGAACTTGGTGGCGCCTTCGGCGTCGCGCACGATCTTGGTGGCCAGTTCCAGCGCGGCGGCCGTCAGGGCTGCGCGCACGGCGGCGTAGGCCGGATCGGATTCGGCATTCACTTCGACGCCCGACTTGCCGGTGGCGGCGATGATGAAGGAGTCGTTGGTGGAGGTGTCGCCGTCGACCGTGATGCGGTTGAACGAGGCGTCGGCGATTTCGCCGGCCAGCTTGGACAGCAGCGGCTGGGCGATGCCGGCGTCAGTGGCCAGGAAGCTCAGCATGGTGGCCATGTTGGGCCGGATCATGCCGGCGCCCTTGCTGATGCCGGTGAAGGTGACGGTCTTGCCGTCGATCTGCACCTTGGCCGAAGAAATCTTCGGCAGGGTGTCGGTCGTCATGATGCCGTGGGCGGCGCTGAACCAGTGGTCGGCGCCCAGGTCGGCGATGGCGGCGGGCAGGCCGGCCACCAGGCGGTCCAGCGGCAGCGGCTCCAGGATGACGCCGGTGGAGAAGGGCAGGACTTCGGCCGCGGGCACGCCCAGCAGCTTGCCCAGCGCGGCGCAGGTGTCCTTGGCCTTCTGCAGGCCTTCTTCGCCGGTGCCGGCATTGGCGTTGCCCGTGTTGATGACCAGCGCGCTGATCGGGCCGCCGGCGGCCAGGTGGGCCTGGCAAACCTGCACCGGCGCGGCGCAGAAGCGGTTGCGCGTGAACACGCCGGCCACGCTGGTGCCCTGTGCGAAACGGAACACGGTCAGGTCGCGTCGGTTGGCTTTGCGGATGCCGGCCTCGGTAACGCCGATTTCAACGCCGGCAACAGGAAAAATTTCGGACTCGGAGGGGATCTGCAGATTAACGGCCATGACTTCGTCTCATGTATGAGCAGGACGGAATCGCCGCCAGGCGAGGCGGCGCGCGGGGGAAAGCTTCGTATTATCCCACCGGAATGGGACAGCGTCCGGTCAGGGGCCGATCCGCATGGCCGCGACGTCCAACACGCCGGCCTCGCGGTTGCCCAGCACGCTGCGCACGGCGCCGTCCGGGGCCTGCAGCACCGACTTGCCCGCTGGCACGTCCTCGCCGCCCGCACGGCGCGCCGAACGCCCGCGCGAGGGCGAGAACAGCATATCGCCGGGCTGGGCGCCCGGCAGGCGGGCGTTGGCGGCCAGCACCCGGGTGCCGGGCTGGTAGGTCATGTCGCCCAGTACGGTTTCGCGGGCCAGCAGGCCTTCGAAATCCAGCATGCGGCGCTGGCTGTCCAGCTGCATGTCCACCTTGAGCATGGGCATGCGGGCCACCTCCAGCGCCTCGCTGCCTTCGGTGCGCAGCAGCCAGCGCGGCGCACCGGCGGCGCTGCCGCCATTGACGACCTTGAGCCAGGCGCCGGGCGGCACGGGTTGCTGGTTCAGGGTATTGCCGATGGCCAGATGGCAGCTGGCAAAGCGAGGACGGCCGTCGTGCAGCACGAATTCAAGGCGGTGCCCATGCGCGCACAGCCAGCCGTCCTGCGCCTGGTCGCGGGCGATCTCCACCGACAGGGTCTCGGCCTGCTTGCTGCTGGCCGGGTAGCGGAACATGCGCGTGGCCGCGACCCCCTGGATGGAGGCGGGGTGGGTTTCGGGGAAGACGGCGAGATCGAACGATGCCAGATCGCCCGGCTTGGCCAGGCTGAGCACGGTTCCGGCCGGCATCTCCACGCCCGCCAGTTGGGTGGACTGGGCCAGCACGGTCTTGCGGTCGGCGTCGGCCTGGGCGCTTTGCCGGGCCGAGAACCACAGGCTGAACTGCTGATAGGGAAAGATGGTGCCGACGATGGCAAGCAAGGCCATCAGGACGGCGCCGCCGCGCCGGTGGCCGCCAAGCCATTCCCGGGCGCTGGGGGTGGTGGCCAGCACGGCCAGCCAGGTCAACAGCGTAGCCAGGCAGGCCAGCGAAGCTGCCATCAGCACGTAGAAATTACCGCCAGGGAGAGAAACCGGAATCATGGCGGCAATTATGCGCCAATCCGCAGGCGGACATGGGCGCCTGCGGGCGTTCAGTTCTTGGCGGATTCGGAGCGGGTTGCCACCACTTGCAGCTTGAGTTCGCCCAGGGCCTGGAACAGCGCGTTGCGGGTGCTTTCGGGCAGGTCGCCGAACATGGACTTGACCCAGGATTCATGGGCGCGGGCCATGCGGGCGAAGCTCTTCTTGCCCAGCGGCGTAAGTTTGATGAGCGAGCTGCGGCGGTCGGATTCGACCTTGGTGCGCACCACCAGGCCTTCTTTTTCGAGCTGGTCGGTGATGCCGGTGATATTGCCGTTGGTGACCATCATGTGGCGCGACAGTTCGCCCATCTTCATGCCCTTGGGCGCGCGCTGCAATTGCGCCATCAGGTCAAAGCGCGGCAAGGTCGTGTCGAATTCATTGCGCAGGCGGCTGCGGATCTCGCTCTCGACGAGATTGGCGCAGGTCAGCATGCGCAGCCACAGGCGCAGCGCATGGTGATCGTCGGGCGCGGCGCGGGATTCCAGGTCGGGGGTATCGGTCATGGCTATGGAAATTACCGGGAATGAGGGGCGGGCGCCAGATGCTGTCGATCGAGGATCGTCAGGCGGGCCGCGGCGTGGCCGGCGGCGCGCTTCTTGAGTATCGGCGGGATGTCGGGTACTGTCGCGCGAACGTCGCGCCGGGTAGCCGGCACGGCGTGTTCATAGTTTGGGTGGAGGGTAACCATGGCGGTAGCTTATTAGTAAAAACCCTTTGGTAAAAACCCTAGACTTGTTTTGCCGAATACTTTAAACCTAAACTATGAAGCACGCCAGCCTTGGCTGTGCTGCACGAAGTTTTTCGAATCGCGATTTCAAAAAAGAACACCCTCTGCGCGGGCTCGCGCACGGAGCACACCACCATGCGTTTGATCACTTCCCTTCTGGCCGCCGCCGCCCTGGTGCCGGCACTGGCCGGCGCCGACACCATCAAGGTCGGCATCGCCAACGACATCTCCGGCCCGTTCTCCGCCTTGGGCGCCGAAGCCCGCGACGGTTTCAACCTGGCCATCAAGCAACTGGGCAGCAAGCTGGGCGGACAGCCCGCCGAATTCGTGCAGACCGACATGGGCGGCAACCCCGACCAGGCCCGCCAACTGGTGACGCGCTACATCCAGCGCGACAAGGTCGATTTCTTCACCGGCCCCATCGGCTCGAACGTGGCGCTGGCCGTGGGCCCCGCGCTGTTCGCGGCCAAGGTGCCGTACCTGTCGAACAACCCCGGCCCCAGCCAGTTCGCCGGCGCGCAATGCAATGCGTACTGGTTCGGCACGTCCTACCAGAACGACGCCTTCCACGAAGCGGCCGGCAAGGTCGCGGCGGATCGCGGCTTCAAGAAGATGTTCATCATGGCCCCGGACTATCCGGCCGGCAAGGATGCGCTCAACGGCTTCAAGCGCGGCTACAAGACCGCCCCGGGCGACGAGGTCTACACCAAGCTCGGCCAGATCGACTACGCCGCCGAATTGGCGCAGATCCGCGCCGCCAAACCGGACGCCGTCTATATCTTCCTGCCGGGCGGCATGGGCATCAACTTCGTCAAGCAGTTTGTCTCGACCGGCCTGTCGCAAAGCGTCAAGCTGATCGGCCCGGGCTTCTCGGCCGACGAGGACGTGATCCAGGCCGTGGGCGAACCCATGCTGGGCATGTACAACACGGCGCAGTGGGCGCATGACCTGGACGTGCCGCAGAACAAGGCCTTCGTCGACGCCTTCCGCAAGGAATACAACGGCCGCTACCCCTCGGTGTACGCCGCCCAGGCCTACGACGTGATCATGGCCATGGACGCCGCCGTCAAGCAGGCCGGCGGCAAGGCCTCCGACCGCGAAGCCATCGTGCGCGCGCTGGAAAAGGCCGACTACCCCTCGGTGCGCGGCAGCTTCACCTACGGCAAGAACCACTATCCCATCCAGTCCTACTATCTGCGCGTCGTCGACAAGGACGGCAGCGGCCGCATCACCAACAAGCTGGTGGGCAAGGTGTTCGACAAGTACCAGGACGTCTACGTCGGCGAGTGCAAGTTGTAGAGGGAAAGACCCACCCCCGAAGCGCTGCGCGCTTCCCCCTCAAGGGGGCATGCCTGCGGACCGGCGGAGCCGGATCCGCGGCATCTGGATCGGGTGGCACCGCAGCATGCGTCGTGCTTGGTGCGCGGACGCGATGCGCAATCAGATGGCTTTAATGATTAGGCCGCGAACCAGGCCATTGGCAATTCGCGGCAGGGGGAAGTGTTCATGACGTTTACGCTGATCGTCGAGCAATTGCTGAACGGTCTGCAGTTTGGGTTGATGTTGTTTCTGATCGCGGCCGGGCTGACCCTGGTGTTCGGCATCATGGACATCATGAATCTGGCTCACGGCTCGCTCTACATGGCCGGCGCCTATGTCGCCGCCGAAACCATGCAGCGCACAGGTTCATTCACCGCCGCCGTCCTGGTGGCGGCCGTCGCCACCGGCATCGTCGGCGTGGTGCTGGAACTTACGCTGATCCGCCGCCTGGCGCTGCGCGACCACCTGGCCCAGGTGTTGGGCACCTACGCCGTCATCCTCATCGCCAATGACCTGGTCAAGATGATCTGGGGGCCTGCCCCGGTCATGCTGAACATGCCGGCCGCGCTGTCCGGCCCGGTCCGGCTGCTGCCCGACCTGCTCTATCCCGCCTACCGCCTGATGATCATCGTGTTCGGCGTGGCCGCCGCCGCGGGCCTGTACTGGTTCGTGACGCGCACCCGCGCGGGCGTGCTGGTGCGGGCGGGGGCGTCCAACCGCCAGATGGCCACCCTGATGGGCGTGCGCGTGCCGCTGCTGTTCCTGGGCGTGTTCGTGCTGGGCGCGATGCTGGCCGCCGTGGCCGGCGCCTTGCTCGGCCCCATCACTTCGGTGCAGGTGGGCATGGGCGAGGAAATCCTGATCCTGGTGCTGGTGTGCATCGTGATCGGCGGCATCGGATCGATTCGCGGCGCCTTTGTCGGCGCGCTGCTGGTGGGCATGGTGGACACGGCGGGGCGGGCCTTCCTGCCCATGCTGCTGCGCCAGGTCTTTTCTCCGGCCGTGGCTTCCAGCGTCGGGCCGACGCTGGCCGCCATCGCCATTTACGTATTGATGGCGGCAGTGCTGGTGTTCCGGCCCTCCGGCTTGTTTCCGGCGCGGGGTTGAGCATGAAATCCATGATCTGGACCGTGGTCCTGCTGGCCGCGCTGGCGGTGTTCCCGCTGGTCGCGCCGGCGCTGGGCCTGGACTTCTATATTTCCTTCGTACGGCGCGTGCTGATCTATGCGCTGGCCGCGACCAGCCTGAACCTGATCCTGGGTTACGGCGGCATGGTGGCGCTGGGGCATGCCGCCTTCTTCGGCGCGGGCGCCTACGCGGTCGGCATCCTGGCCATGTCGGGCGTGACGTCCGCCCTGATCGTCTGGCCGGTGGCCATGCTGTTGGCGGCGGTGCTGGCCTGCATCACGGGGGCGATTTCGCTGCGCACCCGCGGCGTGTACTTCATCATGATCACGCTGGCCTTCGCGCAGATGCTGTTCTACATCTTCATCTCGCTGCGCCAGTACGGCGGCGAGGACGGGCTGAACCTGCCGGGCTATTCCAGCCTGCCGGGCCTGGACCTGGCCAATGACGTCAGCTTCTATTACCTGGTGCTGGCGCTGTTCGCGCTGATCATGTGGGTGTTCGGCCGCGTGGTGACCTCGCGCTTCGGCACCGCCCTGCAAGGCATACGCGAGAACGAATCGCGCATGGAATCCATGGGCTATCCGGTCTATCGCATCAAGCTGATGGCCTTCACGCTGAGCGGCGCGGTGGCGGGCCTGGCCGGCGCGCTGCTGGCCAACCACAACCTCTTCATCTCGCCCAGCCTGATGCACTGGACCCAGTCGGCCAACCTGCTGATCATGGTGCTGGTGGGCGGCATCGGCCTGCGCTATGGCGGCGTGGCCGGCGCCGTGGTCATGCTGACCCTGGAGGAAGTGCTACGCCTGTGGACCGAATATTGGCATCTGCCCCTGGGCGTGCTGCTGTTGTGCGTGGTGTTCGGCGCGCCGCGCGGCCTGGTCGGGCTGTTCGGCCCCCTGTTCAGCGGCCGCGCCGCTGCCACCCAATCCGGCAAGGCGGGATCATGAACGCAGCTGTAACGCCAGCCCTGCAGGCCACGGGACTGGTGCGCCGCTTTGGCGCGCTGGTCGCCACCGACAATGTGTCGCTGTCCCTGAACCCGGGCGAGATCCACGCCTTGATCGGCCCCAATGGCGCGGGCAAGTCCACGCTGATCCATCTGCTGTCCGGCACGTTGACGGCGGACTCGGGCAAGCTGACGGTGGGCGGACGCGACGTCACCAGCATGAACGCCCACCAGCGCGTCGCGGCCGGGCTATCGCGGTCGTACCAGATCACCAACATCTTCAAACAATCCTCGGTGCTCGACAACCTGGTGCTGGCGGTGCAGGCGCACGCCGGCAGCAGCTTCCGCTTCTGGAAGCCGCGCGCCGCCGAATCGGCCCTGTACGAGCAGGCGCGCGAGCTGGCGCGGGAATGCGCCATCGACGCCAGCCTGCTGGAACGCCCGGCCGGCACCTTGCCGCACGGCGAACAGCGCAAGGTCGAATTCGCGCTGGCCCTGGCCGCACGGCCGGCCGTGCTGCTGCTGGACGAACCCATGGCGGGCATGGGGCCGGATGAAACCGTGCGCCTGACCGAACTGATCGAATCCATGCGCGGCCGCGCCGCCATGCTGCTGGTCGAACACGACATGCAGGCGGTGTTCCGCCTGGCCGACCGCCTGTCGGTGCTGGTCTACGGCCGCGTCATCGCGACCGGCACCCCTGACGAAATCCGCGCCAACCCGGAAGTGCGGCAAGCCTACCTGGGCGACGAGGAGACCGCGTGATGCTGACCATCGAATCCGCCAAGAGCGGCTATGGCGCCAGCCAGGTGCTGTTTGGCGTGGACCTGCAGATCGGCGCGGGCCAGGTCGTGACCTTGCTGGGCCGCAATGGCATGGGCAAGACCACGCTGCTGCGCACCTTGTTCGGCCAGTTGCCCCTGCGCGGCGGCAAGATCCAGTTCGCGGGCCAGGACATCAGCGGCTGGAGTCCGGACCGCATCGCGCGGGTCGGCATGGCCATCGTGCCGGAAGGGCGGCAGTGCTTCCCGAACCTGACGGTGCGCGAGCACCTGACGGCCTTCGTCGCTGCGCGCAATCCGGACATCGGCGAACCCTGGACGCCGGAGCGCGTCTTCGAACTCTTCCCCCGTCTGCACGAACGCGCCCGCAACATGGGCAACCAGCTTTCGGGCGGCGAACAGCAGATGCTGGCCATTGGCCGGGCGCTGGTCACCAATCCGCGGCTGCTGATCCTGGATGAGGCCACCGAAGGCCTGGCGCCCAAGATCCGCGAGGAAATCTGGAATTGCCTGGCGCGCCTGCGCCAGGCCGGCCAGACCATCCTGGTCATCGACAAATACGTCGAACGGCTGCTGAGCCTGGCCGACCGCCATGTGATCCTGGAGCGCGGCAAGGTGGTATGGACCGGAGACTCGCAGGCGCTGGACGCCGATCGCGGCCTTTGGGAACGCTATCTGGGCGTGTAGCAAGAAAGCTGCAATGTAAACAGGCAAATGCCGGCAGTCGTGACATAAAAAGCAATAAATCGACATTTACATTGCAACAGTGCAACTTAGGACGCCCAGGCGTCTTACAAGCGTTTGCTCCTGTTTCAATTGGAACCACTGTTCTCTACACTTGTCGCGCCGGACGTGCCTCGCGGGTACGCCAGCAACAGGCTCATGGCTGGACTAGCGGGGCAAGCGCGCGGCGAAACATCGTTACACAACGAAAGCCTACCCATGCGTCCCCTTCACGCACGTTACGTCTTATCAGGCAGTAAGGAAGACTTTGCATGGCGAAATGGGGTTTGCGCAGAAAATCGTTGATGGCGCTGTTGCTGGCGTGCCTGGTCGCCCTGGCGCCGGCGGCCCTGATCGGCTGGCAGGTGCTGGACGGGGTCAGGGAGCACTTCGGACGGGCTTTCTCCGACAACTTCACGCAATTGAACCGCCAGCGCATCCTGGCGCCGGTGTCCCGCGAACTGGCCCTGTCGCTGCGGCTGGCGGATAGCGAGGTCACGCGCCGCTGGCTGCGGCACGAAAGCGATCCGGCCGCGCGCGAGCTGTTCTTCCGCGAAGCCGACGGCTACCGCCGCGATCTGCTGGGACGCGCCTACTTCATCGCCAGCGCCGCCTCGGGCAATTATTACTTCAACGACGACCAACCCCTGTCCGAGACTCCGCGCTACACGCTGAGCAAAGGCGCTGCCGACGACGCCTGGTTCTACCTGACGCTGGCGTCGCCCGCCAAATACAACATCAACGTCAACCCGGACCTGAAGCTCAAGACCACCAAGGTCTGGATCAACGTCCAGGTGCGCGACGGCGACCGGGTCATCGGCTTGACTGGTTCCGGTCTGGACGTAGGCGGGTTCCTGCGTGATTTCGTCAACAGCGGCCAGCCCGGGGTCACGCCCATCATCGTCGACGAGGAAGGCGCGATCCAGGCGCACATGGACGCCTCGCTCATCGCCTACAACTCTGGCGCGGGCGGTGTTGCCCGCGGCACGGTATTCAACCTGCTGGACGGCGGCGAAGGCCGCGCCGAGCTGGCCGCGGCCATGAAGGCGGCGCGGACCGACCCGCAGTCGGTGCAGTCCGCCTGGGTCAAGATGGACGGCATCCGCCAGCTGGTTTCGGTGGCCTACATGCCGGAACTGCACTGGCACGTGCTGACGGTGGTGGACCTGGGCGCGGCCCGGGTGCTGGACACGGATTGGCTCTGGCCCGCGGCGATCGGTCTGGTGGTGCTGTTCGCGGCCATGCTGCTGTGCTTCGGCTACGCCATCGAACGCCTGATGCTGCGCCCCTTGCGCCGCCTGCAGCAGTCGGCGCGGGCCATCGCCGACGGCAGCTACGACGTGCGCCTGCCTCCGGGCGGCCAGGACGAAATCGGCGATCTCAGCCGCGCCTTCGGCGTGATGGCGGACAAGGTGCGCCAGCACACCGCCGAACTCGAAACCAAGGTGCGCGAGCGCACCTCCGAACTCGAGGACGCCAATCGCGCCATGGCCGCCGCGCACAAGAAGATCGACGATTCCATCGATTACGCCAGCCTGATCCAGCGCGCCATCCTGCCGGACCGCCAGCTGACCCAGTCCCTGGGCGCGCACCATTTCGTGCTGTGGAAACCGCGCGACGTGGTGGGCGGCGACTTCTACGTATTCCGCTCCGACGGCGCCAACTGCCTGCTGGGCATCATGGATTGCGCCGGCCACGGCGTGCCCGGCGCGCTGATGACCATGCTGGCCCGCGCGGCCATCGACCTGGCGATCGCCGAGGCCGGCCCGGCCGACCCGGCGGCCATCCTGACCCGCACCGACAGCGCCATCCGCGCCATGCTTGCGGACGCGCAATTGCCCCGTGCGCTGGCTACGAATACCGATGCGGCCCTGGTTTATATTGACCGCCAGGCCGGTCGGCTGCGCTATGCGGGCGCCAAGATCAGCCTGTACACGAGCAACGGCGAGGAACTGCGCGAGGTGCCCGGCGGCAAGCGGGCGCTGGGAGACAAGCGCACCGAGATCTACGAAAACATCGAACTGCGGATGGAACCCGGCTGGACCTACTACCTGGTCACGGACGGGTTCCTGGACCAGGCGGGAGGCGAGCACGGCTTTGGCTTCGGCAATACGCGGTTTGCGGAAATGCTCAAGACGCACGCGCGCCGGCCGTTAACCGAACAGGCGGCCGCCTTTACCCAGGCGCTGGCAGAGTACCAAGGCGGTCGGCCGCAGCGTGATGACATCACCTTGCTGTCGTTCCGTTTCGAATAAACGTTATCAGGGCGGTTACCCCCATGAATGCCTCCGATCTTTACGCATTGGGCGAACGGTTCAACCAGAATCGCACTCTGTTGTGCTTCAACGGACCGACTTCCCGCAGCCTGATCGAGGAAATCGGCAATGCGCTCAAGAACTATCTGAACGCGGAGCACGCGCGGCCGGCCGAGGCCATGGACGTTTTCTCCGTCTACATCGAGATGATCCAGAACATCCGCCAGTACGCCGCGCTGCATGACGACCTGGACGCCTCGGCCACCGTGGTGATCGGTCGCCGCGATGAAAGCCGCTACGTGGTGTCCGCAGGCAATCTGGTCAAGGCGGAGGACGGCGAGGCGCTGGTCGCCCGTATCCAGGAATTGGCCGCGCTGGACAAGGCGGCGCTGAAGGCCGAGTACAAGGCGCAGCTGCACAAGCCGCGCGCCCAGGGCGTCGCCTCGGGTGCCGGTCTGGGGTTGATCGATATCGCCCGCCGCGCCGGTGCGCCGCTGGAGGCCAGCCTGACGCCCGCCACGGCGCCCGGACAGGCTTTCTTCAGCCTGAGCGTCGTGATCTGAAGGCGTGCCCGGCCAAGAATATATTTGGAGCAACTAATGAACGATTTGAACATTCCCGGGACCCAGTCCACGCCCGCCATCACCGCCGACACCGCAGCGGGCGTGCTGGCGATGCGCGGCGACTCCTATCCCGAGAATTCCTTCGAGCTGTTCGGTCCCGTCATCGAATGGGTCGAAGCCTATCTGCTGAGCAGCGCCGTACCCCTGAAGCTGGAACTGGAACTGCTTTACCTGAACACCAGCAGCATCAAGTCCGTCATGGACATCTTCGATCTGCTGGAGGCTGCCCACAACAAGGGCCGCGAGGTCAGCGTCACCTGGTTCTACGACATGCGCAATGAGCGCGTCGGCGAACTGGCCGAGGAATTCAAGGAAGACTGCACGTTTCCCTTTTCGGTTGTCGGCCGCCAATGAAATCCGACGCCGCCCAGCTGGACAAGCGCATCGCCGAATTGCTGGCGGACCCGGCCTATCAGGGCCATCCGTTGCATGAAGCGCTGGACGCGCTCTGGCGGCATACGGCCGAGCAGATGGCGCGCATCGAGCGCGTGACCCAACTGTCGGACGCCTACCAGAGCATGGCGCACGAGCGCGAGCTGGGCCTGTGCGACCGTTTCGACCGGCAATTGCGCCGCCTGACCCGCATCGCGCGCATCTCGGACCATTACCAGAACATGATGCGGGACCTGAACTCCGCATTGCAGGAAACCTCCAATCGCGATCCCCTGACCGGCCTTTTGAATCGGCGCGCCTTGATGGAAATGATCAAGCAGGAGGTCCTGCGCGTGTCCCGTGGCGGTTCGACTTTCGTCGTGGCGATGTTGGACGTGGATCACTTCAAGTCGGTCAACGACCGCTATGGCCATGAAACAGGCGACCGCGCGCTGGTGGAACTGGCCGGTGCGCTGGGCAACAACTTGCGTGAATACGATCTGTGCGGCCGCTGGGGCGGCGAGGAATTCCTGGTGCTGCTACCCAGCACCCAGCCCGAGGACGCCCAGCGCGTCATGGACCGGCTGGTAGGCGCGGTGCGCGCCCTGGCGATCACGGTGGGGGATGGCGTGTTGAGATTGACGGTCAGCATAGGCATGGCATACCACCAGTTGGGAGAGACCTTCTCTGAAACGCTTAGCCGCGCGGACCAGGCCCTGTACCTGGCCAAGCAGGACGGACGCGACCGCGTCGAACTCGGGTTTCCGAAGCGCAGATGAAACCGGATCAGCTGTTATCCGGCATGGAGCCCCATATGCTTGATTCTTATCCAGGCGTTACCGACGAGCGCCCGCAAGGCGCCGCATGGCATCCGGGCACATACCTGGCGTCCATGGATAGGGCGCTGTTGCTGTTCGATTTCAACCCGGCCGGCTCCTTGTTGAACGCCAACGCGAATTTTCTCGCCTTGGTGGGCTACGCCCGCGAAGAGGCTCCGGCGCTGCGCCATGACATGCTGTGCGACAGCATGGACGAAGGCAAGGGCATCGTCGGCGGCGAGCAGGTCTGGGCCAGGCTTCTGGGCGGCAAGCACTTCACCGGCACCTGCCGCTACCGCAAGAAGGATGGCGGCTTTGTCTGGATCGAAGCCACCTACATGCCCATCGCCGGTGAAGCCGGCGAGGTCGTCCGCATATCCGTCATCTCCCGCAAGTCCATCGCGGACGCCGATCGCCAGGAAGAGATCCGCCTCCTGTTGCTGGGCATCAACGAGACCGGCAACGCCGTCGCGGTGTCGGGCAAGGACGGCCGCATCCTCTACGTGAACGACGGCTTCCAGCGCATGCTGGGCTTTGCCCGCGGCGACGCCGTGAACCAGGAGCTGGGCGAACTGCTGGCCGGCGGCCGGCCGGACGGCGGCACGCGCGAAGAGCTGGGCCGCCGCATCGCCTGCCGCGAGGGCTACCACAAGGACGTGCTGGTCTACGACCGCGCCGGCCGCCCGTTGTGGGTGTCGGTGATGGCCAACTCCGTGTTCGACGAACGCGGCGCGCTGGTCAATATCGTGGACGTGCTGACGGACATCACGCCCACCAAGGTGCACGAAGTCCTGCAGCGCCGCGTGCTGCAAGCCATGGTCAACGAGGCCTCGGTGGTCGAGGTCATGAACATGGTGTGCCGCGAGGTCGAACGCCTGGCGCCCGAAGTCGCGGCCAGCGTCCTGCGGGTGGATGACGCCGGGCTGCTGCGGCCGCTGGCCGCGCCCAGCCTGCCGCAAGCCTATACCGACGCCTTGGACGGCGTGGCCATCGGGCCGCAGGCGGGCGCTTGCGGCACCTCCGCCTTCCTGGGCCGGCCGGTGATCGTGCCGGACATCTCCACCGATCCGCTGTGGGACGATTATCGTCACCTGCCGCTGCCGGACGACGTGAAGGCCTGCTGGTCGTCGCCGATCAAGTCCAGCGACGGCCGGGTCATAGGCACCTTCGGTTTTTATTTCCGCGAGCGGCGTCTGCCCGATGATTTCCACCACCGGCTGGTGGACGTGTGCGTGTACCTGTGCGCGCTGGCGCTGGAGCGCGAGGAGGCTCGCGCCCGGATCCGCCAGTTGGCGTTCTACGACGAACTGACCGGTCTGCCGAATCGCAACCTGCTGCTGGCGCAGGCCGAGCAGGCCATCGCGCGAGCCGAACCCGAGCGCAAGCGTGTCGCCGTCCTGTTCCTGGACCTGGATCGCTTCAAGCAGGTCAACGACACGCTGGGCCATCCCATAGGCGACGCGTTGCTGCGCGACGTGGCGCAACGCTTGCGCCGCCTGGCGCGCGCGACCGACATCGTGGGCCGCCTGTCAGGCGATGAGTTCGTGATGCTGATGCCGGACTTCGAACACGGTCGCCTGACGACCGCGGCGGAGCATGTGCTGGTCGCCCTGGCTCAGCCATTCTCGGTGGGCGGCATCACGCTGAATCCTTCGGTCAGCATCGGCATCAGCGTGTTCCCGGAGAACGGGCGCGACATGGATACGCTGCTGCGCCATGCCGACATGGCGATGTACCAGGCCAAGACGGCGGGGCGCAACCGCATCTCTTTCTTCAGCGCCGAGATGAACCGGCAGGCGCAGGAGCGCCTGGCGCTGGAGGCGGCCTTGCGCGACGCGCTGGAGGCGAAGGCCTTGCGGTTGCATTATCAGCCGCAGGTGGGGCTGAAGAACGGCCAGCTATACGGCGTCGAGGCGCTGGCGCGCTGGCGTCATCCGACGCTGGGCGATATCTCGCCAGCGCGCTTTGTGCCGCTGGCCGAGGAATGCGGGTTGATCGGCGACCTGGGCGACTGGGCGGTGCACGAGGCTTGTTCGCAACTGGCGGTCTGGCGGGCGAAGGGCCTGCGGGTGCCGTCGGTGTCGGTGAACCTGTCGGCGACGAATTTCCACAATCTGAATCTGCCGCGGTTGATCGAGGCGACGCTGGCCGAGTTTGGGCTGGCGGCGGCGGATCTGATGCTGGAGATCACGGAAGGCGTGGTGCTGGACGCGACGGCGGGTACGTTGCGGACGATTGCGGAGCTGCACCGCTTGGGCGTGCGGCTGTCGATGGACGATTTCGGGACTGGCTATTCCAGCCTGGGGCATTTGCGGCGACTGATCGTGGATGAACTGAAGCTGGATCGCAGTTTCGTGCAGGGGCTGGAGAGCGATGACGCGGCTAGGGCGTTGACCAGCGCGGTGATTCGTATCGGCGAGAGCCTGAGCCTGCCTGTGGTGGCTGAAGGCGTTGAAAATGAAGAGCAGCGGCGGTTCTTGATCGAGCAGGGGTGTGCGGCGGGGCAGGGGTTTTTGTTTTCGCCGCCGTTGCCGGCTGCTGATCTTGAGGAGTGGTTGCGGGGGCGGCCGTAGGCTTTTTGGCTGCTGCTGCTGCTGCTGCTGCTTCTTCTGTGGCTTCCGTTGGTTCTTAAGACGCCAGCCGCGTCGGGGGCCGGCGGGGCGCGGGGCAACGATTGCGGTCCGGAGCGTTCGCTCCGGACTACCCCATCCTCATCCTCGTCACCGCCTGCGGCGGTTCCTTCGGATTCCGTCGGGCTTATCGACGCCCCGCGCCCCGCCGGCCCCCGACGCGACTGGCTCGGTCGGTTGAAATTTTACGGGCGCTGGGGCGGGTGGTTTGCTTGGCGTTCTTGGCGCCGGTGGCGGTTGGCGGAAGGTCTTGCGGGGCCCGCCCCAGATCGGCCGCGCGGGCGGCCGATCTGGCGCATACGCTTGGTCTTGCGGTTGTGGTCGCTGTCGCTGTCGCGAGCGCTGCAAGCTGGTGCCGTGCTTCCAGGTGGTGCCCGCGGTGCGCCCGCTTCTTACTTCGATGCCACCGTTTCCGGCGGCACCGGGTTCTCCCAGCCGCCGCCGATGGCGCGGATCAGGCCTACTGCGGAACGCGCTTGTTCCCCACTCAGTTGCACCGCGACGCGTTGCTGCAGCAGGACGCTGCGGTCGGCTTCGATGACGTCCAGGTAGCTGATGGAGCCTTCGCGGTACTGCGTGTGCGAGAGCTTGGCGGCGCGGGCGGCGGCGTCGACGGCGGCGTCTTGCGCCTTGGTCTGGTCGGCCAGGATGCGCAGGTTGGCCAGGTTGTCTTCCACTTCGCGGAACGCGTTCAGGATGGTCTGGCGGTAGACGGCCACGTCTTCCTCGTAGACGGCGCGGGCGCGGTCCAGGCCGGCCTGGCGGCGGCCGCCGTCGAAGATCGGCATGGACAGCGCGGCGCCGACCAGGGGGCCCAGCAGGAAGGTGCGGCTGGACCACTGGAACAGGTTGCCCAGGTCCGAGGATTCGTAGCCGAAGGCGCCGGTGATGTCCAGGCGCGGGAAGAAGGCGGACTTGGCCGCGCCGACGCGGGCGTTGGCGGCGGCCATGGCGCGTTCGGCTGCGGCGATGTCGGGGCGGCGTTCCAGCAGGCTCGAGGGCAGGCCGGCGGGGATCGACAGCGCGACCTTCTGGATGGGCTGCTCGGGCATGGCGAAGTCCGACGGGGCGCGGCCCAGCAGTACGGCCAGGGCGTGTTCGGAGGCGGCGCGGCGGCGGTCGATGCCCAGGGCTTCGGATTGCGCGCTGGCCAGTTCGGCCTTGGCGCGGGCCAGGTCGAGTTCGCTGATGTCGCCGGCGTCGTAGCGGCGCTGGATCAGTTGCAGGGTGTCGGTGCGCAGCTTGACCGTCTGGCGGTAGAGCTGCGATTCGGCGTCCTGTTCGCGCACCAGGAAGTAGGTGGTGGCGACGTCGGCCTGCAGGGCCAGCAGCACGGAACGGTACAGGGCTTCGCTTTGCTGGGCATCGGCGCTGGCGGCGTCGTAGGTGGAGGCGACGCGGCCGAACAGGTCCGCTTCGTAGGACACGGCGCCTTGGGCGCGCCAGGTGGTCACGGGGCTGGTCGAGGTGCCGTCGGGCAAGCCCTGCGACACGGCCGAGGGGCGCTGGCGGTTGGGGCCGAAGGCGGCGTCCAGGTTGGGGAAGAAGCCGGCGCGGGCTTCGCGTTGCAGCGCGCGTGACTGGGTCAGGCGGGCGGCGGCGGCCTGCAGGTTCTGGTTGGCCTTCTGGGCTTCTTCCTGCAGCTGGTTCAGGCCTTCGTCGCCGAATACCTTCCACCAGGCGCCGCGCAGCGCGTCTTCGGACGGCTCGGCGGTTTTCCAGGTGCCGGCCTCGGAAGCGGGCAGGGCGGCTTCCTTGAAGGCCGCGGGCACCGCGGCCGAGGGGCGTTCGTAGGTGGGGCCCACCGCGCAGCCGGCCAGCACGAGCAGGACGGCAAGCAGGGCGGAACCGCGGGTCAGTCTTTTGATCATGATGACTATTCTCTTGTGGGCGCCTCCCGCCTGCGGGGCGGAAGGCGCTGTCTAGCTACTCTGGTGGTCCGGCTCAGGCGTGATGTTGCGGGGCCGGCGGCGCGTTCGGGTCCAGGTGCGGTACGCACACGGGAGCCTCGTGCGGTGCGGCGGAGTGCAGGGTCTTGCCGCCCAGCGTGCGCAGCAGCACGTAGAACACGGGGGTCAGGAACAGGCCGAACAGGGTCACGCCCAGCATGCCGAAGAACACGGCGATGCCCATGGCCTGGCGCATTTCAGAACCCGCGCCCGAAGACAGCACCAGCGGCACCACGCCCATGATGAACGCGATGGACGTCATCAGGATGGGGCGCAGACGCAGGCGGCTGGCCTCGATGGCGGCGTCCAGGGGACTGCGGCCGTTCATTTCCAGTTCGCGGGCGAATTCCACGATCAGGATCGCGTTCTTCGCCGACAGGCCCACCAGCACCATCAGGCCGATCTGCGTGAAGATGTTGTTGTCGTTGCCGGTCAGGTAGACGCCCGTCAGCGCGGCCAGGATGCTCATAGGCACGATCAGGATCACGGCCAGCGGCAGGGTCAGGCTTTCGTACAGCGCCGCCAGCACCAGGAACACCAGCAGCACGCTGATCGGGAACACCCACAGGCCGGCGTTGCCCGCCAGGATCTGCTGGTAGGTCAGGTCGGTCCATTCCATCTTCATGCCGCGCGGCAGGGTTTCGGCGGCGACGCGTTCGGCCGCGGCCTGGGCCTGGTCGGACGAGTAGCCGGGCGCCGGACCGCCGTTGATGTCGGCGGCGGTGTAGCCGTTGTAGCGCACCACCATTTCCGGGCCGAAGGTCTGGTTGACGGTGACGAGCGAGGACAGCGGCACCATTTCACCGGCGACGTTGCGGGTCTTCAGTTGCAGGATGTCGTCGGCGTGCGCGCGGAATTGCGCGTCGGCTTGCGCCCGCACCTGGAAGACGCGGCCGAAACGGTTGAAGTCGTTGACGTACATCGAGCCCAGGTAGATCTGCATGGTGTCGAAGACTTCCGTCACCGGCACGCCCAGCTGCTTGGCCTTGACGCGGTCCAGGTCCACGTCCAGCTGCGGCACGTTGATCTCGTAGCTGGAGAAGGCGGGGCCCAGTTCCGGCGTCTGGCGGGCCTTTTCCAGGAACGCTTGCTTGGCCTTGTCCAGCTCGGCGTAGCCTGCCGCGCTGCGGTCTTCGATCTGGAACTTGAAACCGCCCAGCGTGCCCAGGCCCATCACGGGCGGGGGCGGGAACACGGCGATGAACGAGTCCTGGATGGCCGCGAACTTCTGGTTGAGCGAGCCCGCGATGGCGTCGCCCGACAGCGCGGCGTTCTTGCGCTCTTCGAAGGGCTTGAGCATGACGAACACGATGCCGGCGCTGGAGCTGTTGGTGAAGCCGTTGATGGACAGGCCGGGGAACGCGATGGTGCTCTGCACGCCGGGTTCCTTCAGGGCGATGTCGCTCATGCGGCGGATCACCGAGTCGGTGCGGTCCAGCGAGGCGCCGTTGGGCAGCTGCGTGAAGGCGATCAGGTACTGCTTGTCCTGCGCGGGCACGAAGCCGCCGGGCACCAGGTAGGAGACGCCGACGGTGGCGGCCACCAGCACGGCGTACACGCCCATGGCGCTGGCCTTGCGGCGGATCACGCGGGTCACGCCCGTGCCATAGGACTCGGACGCGCGGCCGAACATGTTGTTGAACCAGTTGAAGAAGCGGCCGAAGACGCGGTTCATGCCACGGGTCAGCCAGTCGGGCTTGTCGTGGTGGCTCTTGAGCAGGATGGCCGACAGCGCGGGCGACAGGGTCAGCGAGTTGAAGGCCGAGATCACCGTCGAGATGGCGATGGTCATGGCGAACTGCTTGTAGAACTGGCCGGTCAGGCCCGTCATGAAGGCCAGCGGCACGAACACCGCGCACAGCGTCAGCGCAATGGCGATGATGGGGCCGCTGACTTCACGCATGGCGCGATAGGTCGCATCGCGCGGACTCAGGCCCGCCGCGATGTTGCGCTCCACGTTTTCCACCACCACGATGGCGTCGTCCACCACGATGCCGATGGCCAGCACCATGCCGAACAGCGACAGCGCGTTGATGGAGTAGCCGAACATCAGCAGCAGGGCGAAGGTACCCACGATGGAAACGGGCACCGCCAGCAGCGGGATGATGGAGGCGCGCCAGGTCTGCAGGAACAGGATCACCACCAGCACCACCAGGGCGATCGCTTCCAGCAGCGTGGTCACCACGGCCTTGATGCTGGCGCGCACGAATTGAGTGGGGTCGTATTCGATGCGGTATTCCACGCCCGGCGGGAAGTCCTGCGACAGCTCGGCCATGGCGGCGCGCACCTGGCTGGACACGTCCAGCGCGTTGGCGCCCGGCGACTGCATGATGCCCATGCCCACCGCCTGCTTGTTGTCCAGCAGCGAACGCAAGCCGTATTCCTGCGCGTCCAGTTCTACGCGGGCCACGTCCGACAGGTGCGTCACGGCGCCGTCGGGCGAGGTCTTCAGGATGATGTCGCGGAATTCCTCTTCGGTCTGCAGGCGGCCGCGGGCATTCACGTTCAGCTGCAGCGGCACGTCGCCCAGCGTGGGGGAGGCGCCGATGACGCCGGCGGCGACCTGCACGTTCTGTTCGCGGATGGCAGCGACCACTTCGCTGGCGGTCATGCCGCGCTGGGCGACTTTCTGCGGGTCCAGCCAGACGCGCATGGAATAGTTGCCCGAGCCCCACACCGTCACTTCGCCCACGCCGGTGATGCGGGCGAGGCGGTCCTTGACGTTCAGGATCGCGTAGTTGCGCAGGTAGGTGATGTCGTAGCGGTCATTGGGCGAAATCAGGTGCACCACCAGCGTCAGCGTGGGCGAGCTCTTGGCCGTGGTCACGCCCAGGCGCTGCACGTCCGGCGGCAGGCGCGGCAGCGCTTGCGACACCCGGTTCTGCACCAGTTGCTGAGCCTTGTCCGGGTCCACGCCGAGCTTGAAGTTGACCGTCAGGGTCAGGTTGCCGTCGCTGTTGGCCTGCGACTGCATGTACAGCATGTCCTCGACGCCGTTGATGGATTCCTCCAGCGGCGAAGCCACGGTTTCGGCGATGACCTTGGGGTTGGCGCCCGGATACTGCGCACGCACGACCACGGACGGCGGCACCACTTCCGGATACTCGGAGATGGGCAGCTGGAACATGGCCAGCAGGCCCGCCAGCAGCACCAGGACCGATAGCACGCCGGCGAAGATCGGCCGGTCGATGAAGAATTTCGAGATATTCATGGACGTTCTCGTTAGACGCGCCGGCTCAGTTCAGCTTCGCCGAGGCGGTCTTGACCGGGTTGCGTTGGGCCGCAACCATGGGGACGACGGTGGGGGTCACGGCATCGCCGGGACGGACGCGCTGCAGGCCGTTGACGACGATGCGTTCGCCGGCGGCCAGGCCCGAATCGACCACGCGCAGGCCTTCCTGGTTGGCGCCCAGCTTGACCTGGCGATAGACGGCATGGTTCTTGTCGTCCAGCACCAGCACGTAGCGCTTGTCCTGGTCGGTGCCGATGGCCTTTTCGTCGATCAGCACGGCCTGGCGCGGTTCGCTGCCGCCCAGGCGGACACGGGCGTACAGGCCGGGCAGCAACTGGCCGTCGGCGTTGTCGAACTCGGCGCGCACGCGGATCGTGCCGGAGGTGGTGTCCAGGCGGTTGTCCACGGACTGCACGACGCCGGTGCGCGAATAGCCTTCCTCGTTGGCCAGGCCCAGCTCCACCGGCACGGCGCCGGCGCGGCCGCCGCGCGCGGGGTTCACATAGCGCAGGAAGGTTTGTTCGTCCACGTCGAACGATGCGTACATCTTGGACACCGACACCAGCCGGGTCAGCGGCACCGATGCGGCGCCGGCCGCCACCACGTTGCCTACCGTGACCTCGGCGCGCGACACGCGGCCGTCCACGGGGGCTTCGATGCGGGTGTAGCCGAGGTTCAGCTTGGCATAGTCCAGCGCGGCCTGGGCGCCTTGCAGGTTGGCGGCGGCTTCGCGGGCGGCGTTCTGCTTTTCCTCGAAATCGCGGCGGGCGATGGCGTTGTCCGTCAGCAGGCGCTGGCCGCGGGCCAGTTCGCTGGCGGTGTACGAGGCGCGGGCCTTCGCGGCGGTCAGGGCGGCTGCGGCGCGGTCCACCTCGGCCGCGTAGGGGCGCGGGTCGATGGTGAAGAGCACGTCGCCCTTCTTGACGATGCTGCCGTCCTGGAAGTGCACGGCGGTCAGGGTGCCCGACACCAGGGGGCGGATGTCGACGCGGTCGATGGCTTCCAGGCGGCCGGAGTAGCGCTGCCAGTCCACGATGGTCTTGTTCAGCACCTCGGCCACTTCGACCGGGGGCGCCGAGGGGGCGGTCTGCGCCTGTGCGGCATTGGCGCCAGCGGGAGCGCGGAACAGGGCATAACCGCCGCCGGCGGCGATGATGGCGGCAAAGACGGCGAGCACAGCAATACGATTGCGCGAAACCATGGTGTTTCCTTGAGAGATGATGGGGCGAAAGCGCGCTTGCCTGGATGAGCCTGGGGGCGGGAGGCGGCTGCGGCGGCCTGGGGCAGGCCTGTCTTCAGGATCTGGCGGAAATGCTGCGGTGCAACATGAAATGCTGCTGCGCATCCCAGGCAAAGGCGCCTGATCGGGGCGGGTCTTTGCTTTGCCGGAATCTGAGGATAGGCATGCCCTTTGATGGCGCCTGGCGGCAAGGGCACTTCAAGATGGTTTGCATTCTGAGCGGTTTAGGGGGTCGGATAAACCCTGATGTTTCGGCAACACTAGTCGCAAGGATCGACTAATCAGCATCGAAATCGGGTTATGCTCCGTCCACACCGACTATTTCCCCAAAGGACACCGTCGCCATGGACCGTTTTCAGGCTATGCAGGTGTTTGTGCGCGTCGTGGACGCCAATAGCTTCACCCGGGCGGCCGACAGCCTCTCGCTTCCGCGCACCACCGTCACCACCATCATCCAGAACCTCGAACGCCTGTTGGGCGTGCGCCTGCTCAACCGCACCACGCGCCGTATCGGCCTCACGCCTGACGGCGCCGGCTATTACCAGCACTGCGTGCGCATCCTGGCCGACGTCGAGGAAACCGAGGCCTGCTTCCAGGAAGCGGCCCTGCGCCTGAAGGGCAGGTTGCGCATCGATGCGCCCACCTGCATCGGGCGGCTGATCCTGATCCCTTCATTGTGTGATTTCCACGACAAATACCCCGACGTGGAGCTGGTGCTGGGCTTGGGCGACCGCCCGGTCGACATGGTGCAGGAGGCCGTGGATTGCGTGATCCGCGCCGGCGACCTTGAGGATTCCAGCCTGGTCGCGCGCCGCATCGGCACCCTGCAGAGCGTGACCTGCGCCTCGCCCACCTATGTGGCGCGCCATGGCCTGCCGCAGAGCATCGACGAACTGCGCGACCACCACGCCGTGCACTATTTCTCCAGCCGCACCGGACGCAATTGCGCCTGGGACTTCCGCGTCGACGGCAAGCACCAGGAAGTCGAAATGAAGGGCGTGGTGTCGGTGAACGAGTCCGGCGCCTACCTGGATTGCGGACTGAAGGGCTTCGGCCTGATCCAGACCCCGCGTTACATGGCGCTGCCGCATCTGCAATCGGGCGAGCTCATCGAAGTGCTGCCGCAATGGAAGCCCAGCGCCACCGCGATTTCGGTGCTGTATCCGCAAAGCCGCCAGCTGTCGCCCAAGGTGCGCGCCTTCACCGACTGGGCCGCCGAATTGTTCGCCAGCTGCCCGCTGCTGAGCGGCCGCGACGAGACCGACCCCGCCGCCGCCAGCTGCGGCGTGTACGCGCGCCAGACCGGCCAGGCGACCATCCAGACGTCCGCAGCCCCCAGGCCGGCGCTCGAGGAGTACCTGCCGCCGCGCCGCCGTACTGCGCGCGAAGAGGCCGCGGAATACGCTTTGTAAGCGTATGGGGTGGGGGGCGGATCCGCCCTCCACCTGGAGAATCACGGGAAACCCCGTAGTAAATACAGACCTTGCGTCCCTCGAATTCCACGAAACGTCTGTATAGTCCGACAGTCAAAGCCTACAACGTCCTTACTGTCGATCCGCTCCATGCAGCCTGTACTACCCGCTTATCTGATCGCCCGTTGGCTTTTGTTGCTCGTGCTGTTGGCGGGGGTGTACTTCCTCAGCGGTTTCCTGGTCCCCGCGCTTGCCGCACTCATCATCGGCCTGGCCAGCTGGCCCTTGTACCAGCGCCTGCTCACCCGTTGCGGCGGCCGCAGCGCGCTGGCCGCCTCGCTGGCGCTGCTGGTGGTGATCGTCGTGCTGATCGTGCCGATGTCGTTCGCGCTGTCCTACGCCATCAAGGAAGCCAGCACTTTCTTCGCCTGGGCCATCGCCGCCAACCGCCATGGCGTGGCCGTGCCCAACTGGATCACATCCATGCCCGTGGTGGGCGAGCGCCTGGGCCAGTACTGGGAATCCTATATCGGCCAGCCGCATGCGTTGGGCGCCCTGGTCGAGGCCGTCAGCGGCGAGCATCTGGGCAATATCTACCGCATGGTCCTGGCGGCCACGGGCAACGTGTTCCAGCTGCTGCTGACCGTGCTGTTCATGCTGATCACGCTGTTCTTCGTCTACAAGGACGGCATCCGCATGGTGGCCCAGCTGGACGTGCTGGGCGAACGCATCCTGCCGGCGCGCTGGCAGCGCTTTTCGCGCGTGGTGCCGGCCACCATCAATTCCACCGTCACCGGCATGGGCCTGATCGCCCTGGGCGAAGGCGTGGTGCTGGGCATCGCCTACTGGGTCGCGGGCGTGCCGTCGCCCGTGCTGCTGGGCGTGGTCACCGGCTTCATGGCGCTGATACCGGGCGGCGCGCCGCTGTCGTTCACCCTGGTGTCGCTGTACCTGGTGGGCTCGGGCCATCTGGTGGCGGGCATCGCCCTGATGGTCTGGGGCAGCGTGGAACTCTTCATCGTCGACAAGACCCTGCGCCCGCGCCTGGTGGGCGGACCGGTCAAGCTGCCTTTCCTGCCGACCTTCTTCGGGCTGGTGGGGGGCGTAAAGACGATGGGCATCGTCGGGCTGTTCGTCGGCCCCGTGCTGATGGCCCTGCTGGTGGCGGTGTGGCGCGAATGGGTGCACCATGAGGTGCAGGAACGCGATGCCGCCCGCATCAATCCTCCCGCCCAACCCCCTGCTGCTTGAATGCCATGTTGTTGCCTGATGATCAGATAGCCGTCCTGCGCGAGCAGGGCTTCGTGGTGGCGCGCCAGTTCGCCAGCCCGGAACAGGTAGCGGCGCTGCGCGCCCTCGCCGAACGCCATTTGCGCGACCACGTCGCGCCCATCGAATACGAAGCCGACCTGCGCTATCCCGGCGCGCCCGAGTCGCGCGCCGCCGAGGGCGGGCTGACCGTGCGCCGCCTGCTCGGCGCCTACGGCCGCGATCCCTTGTTCGCGCAATGGGCCACCGATGCGCGCATCGGCCAGTGGCTGGGGCGCTACTTCGGCGAAACGCCGGTGCTGTCCACCGTGCACCACAACTGCGTGATGACCAAGCATCCCGCCTATGGCAGCCTGACGGGCTGGCACCAGGACATCCGCTACTGGTCGTTTTCCGACACGGACCTGGTCTCCACCTGGCTGGCGCTGGGCCCGGAAACCCGCGCCAACGGCGGCCTGTCCTTCATCCCGGGTTCGCACGCCGCCGCCTTCGCGCCGGAACAGTTCGACCAGCAGAAGTTCTTCCGCGACGACGCGCCCCAGAATGCCGAATGGATCGCCCGCGCGGTGTGCCCGGAACTGCAGGCGGGCGACGTGGTGTTCTTCCATTGCCGCACCCTGCACGCGGCCCAAGGCAACGCCAGCGATCGCGTGAAGCTGTCGCTGGTGCACACCTACCATCCGCAGTCCTGTCACCCGCTGCCGGGCACGCGCTCGGCCAGCCAGCCTGGCGTGCCGCTGCTTACCAAGGCAGCCTGACGTAATTGGGCAGCGCCGCGTTCAGCGGCGCTGCCCTGCCTATCCTGGGCCGCAGCCGCGGCGCCATCTTCCCACCCGCCGTTGCGCCGGGTGCGGCCACTCATGAATTGATCCTTACCTAGGTCCGGACTCGCGCCTGGACGGTCAATGACCCTTTTTTTCTTCCGCGTCTTGCTTCAGGCGGGACTGATCGCGGACGCCTTTCCCGGGGCTGGCGGGGCCGCATTTACAGAATGGGCCTAGTCCTATGCCTTGCGCGGATAGGAGCGGACTAGCCCGATGGGCGGCCAAAGCGGCGAAATCTACGATGCAGTTGTTGAGTACGCGAACTGAAAAAGGCCAGTCCCCAACGGCCCGGCATCCGGAGTGTACGCAGCAAGGAACTGCCCGAAACGGCGATTTCTCCTCACCTCAAAACCCCAACTCAAAAGACTCATCATGAAAAAGACCCTCCTGACCGCCGCCCTGGCCATCGCCGGCCTCGCCACCTTCGCCAGCGCCCACGCCGCTGACGGCACCATCGAATTCACCGGCAACATCACCGCCAACACCTGCTCCATCAACGGCGGCAACGGCGGCGAAAACTTCACCGTGGCGCTGCCCACCGTGTCGTCCAAGACGCTGGAAGTCGCGGGTTCCACCGCCGGCCGCACGCCGTTCAAGATCGCGCTGAGCGGTTGCACCTCGGATCAGCCGGTTTCGGTGCACTTCGAAGGCGGCCCCACCGTTTCGCAGGAAACGGGTCGCCTCATGGTTGACGCCGGCGGCGCTAGCCAGGTCGAACTGGGCCTGCTGAACAACTCGTTCGGCGAAATCAAGGCCGGCGCGGCCACCGGCCAGCAGAACTCGCAGGTTGTGAACCTGGCCAACGGCAAGGCTGACCTGGACTACTTCGTCGAATACCACTCGCTGGGCAACGCCACCGCTGGTGCAGCCAACTCGCGCGTGCAGTACTCGATCTCCTACCAGTAATGCGCCGGCTCGGCGGCCGCTTCCCGGGGCCGCCGAGACAGGTGTTTCCCTGCAAGCCGTCTCACCCCGCTCCCCGAGACGGCTTGGAAGGAAACCGACCATACACGCAGCATCCACCACCAAGGGCTACATCATGAAAAATCTACGCCGCACCCTGATGGCCACCGCAGCGCTCGCAGCGGGCTGTTTCGCACTCCAGGCGCAAGCCAGCGTCGTGATCGCCAGCACGCGCGTGATCTATCCCGCGCAAGAGCGCGAGGTCACCATCAAGCTGAGCAACGACGGCCGCACGCCCGCGCTGATCCAGTCCTGGCTGGATGACGGCAACATCACGGATGCTCCGGAAAAGCTGAAGGTTCCCTTCATGCTGACGCCCGCCATTTTTCGCGTGGACCCGGGCAAGGGACAGACGCTGCGCCTGATCCATACCAAGGAAGCGATGGTGCAGGACAAGGAAAGCCTGTACTGGCTCAACGTGCTGGAAGTCCCGCCCAAGGCCCAGGCCGGCGAGGACGCCAACCGCCTGCAGATCGCGTTCCGCACGCGCATCAAGGTGATGTACCGCCCGCAAGGCCTGCCGGGCCTGGCGGAAGAGGCGCCGGCGCAGTTGCGTTGGGAGGTCGCTCCCGCCGCGGCGGGCAAGGGCTACGCGCTGAAGGCCAGCAATCCCACGCCCTACGTCGTGAATCTGGGCAAGGTGAGCCTGCAGTCGGGCGGCCAGTCCTTCGACGCCGGCGCCGGCTACGTCAAGCCGGGCGAGTCCGCGCTCTTCCCCATCGCGGGGATGACGTCCGCGCCCGCCGCCGGCGCGCAGGTCAAGTTCAACAGCATCAACGACTGGGGCGCCAATGTCGAAGGTTCGCAGCCTTTGACGTCGGGGGCCGCGTCCGCCGCGCGCTAAGCCTGCCCGCCGCGCAAGCGCGCGGCGCCACCTTCCAGAAAACCTCTTTGCGATGGATGCCGGCAACGGCATCCCGGGGAGGGTTTTGCCCAGCGTTTTCACCGATACCACTCTTTCAACGCCGTCATCATGAAGCAAATCCTTTCAAAGCTCCTGCATACGCGAGATTGCGCCGGCCAGCGCTTGACGCCCTTGTGCGCGGCACTGCTGGTGGCCCTGGCCGCGCATGACCAGGAGGCGCGCGCCGCCGACACCGCCGCATCCGGGAACATGGTGGCCTCGGTGGAGTTCGAGGACGCCTTCCTGATGGGTGGTGCGGGCCAGCGTACCGACCTGTCGCGCTTTGCCAAGGGAAATGCGGCGGCGCCCGGCAACTATTCGGTGGACCTGTTCATCAACCAGGGCTATGTCGGCCGCGTGGAAGTGCCGTTTGCGCCGGTCGCCGGCGAGGCGGCGGCGCAGCCCGTGTTCGACCGCCAACTGCTGCAACGCATCGGCGTCGACCTGGGCAAGCTGTCCGCCGAGGCGACCGACAAGCTGGCGCAAGGCGACAGCCTGCGTCTGGACGACATCGCCGCCGACGCGGGCAGTGATTTCGACTTCGGCGACCAACGCCTGGACCTGAGCATTCCCCAGGCCTCCATGAGCCGTCACGCCCGCGGCTATGTCAGTCCGGAACTGTGGGACTCGGGCGTGAATGCGGCCATGCTGAATTACGACTTCAATCTGTACAACTACCGCAACAACGCCTTTGGCGGCACGCAGCGGCAGGGCTATCTGGGCCTGCGCGCGGGCGCCAACCTGGGCGACTGGCGCCTGCGCCACAATGGCTCCTACTCTTTCGATTCCCAGGGCCGCCGCCAATATCAGAACCTCTCGACCTACGCGCAGCGCGAGATCGTGGCGCTGTCGTCCCAGCTGACCCTGGGCGAAGCCTACACCAGCGGCGAACTGTTCGACTCCACGCCCTTCAAGGGCGTGCGCCTGGCCAGCGACGACCGCATGCTGCCCGATTCGATGCGCGGCTACGCGCCGGTGGTGCGGGGCGTGGCCAACAGCAACGCGCGCGTCACCATCCGCCAGAACTCGGTCATCATCTACGAGACCACGGTGGCGCCTGGCGCCTTCGAAATTACCGACCTGTACGCCACCGGCTACGGCGGCGACCTGGACGTGTCGGTCCAGGAAGCCGATGGCAGCGTGCGCAAATTCTCCGTGCCCTACGCGGCCGTGCCGATGTCGCTGCGTCCCGGCGTGAGTCGCTACAGCGTGGTGGGCGGCGCCGTGCGCAACAAGCAGCTGTCCAAAAGCCCGCATTTCGTGCAGGCCACCTACCAGCGCGGCCTGTCCAACCTGGTGACGGGCTATGCCGGCGCCACCGTGGCGCAGAACTACACCTCGGCACTGCTGGGTGGCACCCTCAATACGTCCTTCGGCGCCGTGGGCCTGGACGCGACCCAGTCGCGCCTGTCGATGAATGGCGCCACGCATACCGGCACCAGCATGCGCGCCAGCTATGCCAAGAGCCTGCCCGCCACGGGCACCAACGTCTCCATCGCGGCGTACCGCTATTCCACCGGCGGCTTCTACGGCCTGAACGAAGCCATGAA
Organism: Achromobacter xylosoxidans; assembly: GCF_014490035.1. NCBI lineage: Bacteria > Pseudomonadati > Pseudomonadota > Betaproteobacteria > Burkholderiales > Alcaligenaceae > Achromobacter > Achromobacter xylosoxidans. Next base: position 648,533 of record NZ_CP061008.1, read on the forward strand.
TTCGCTATACGGCTACGGCCAGTACCGTTATTCCGGCAGCATGGTGCGCGAGCGCAACCGCGCTTCGCTCGTCATCAGCCAGCAACTGGGCGGAGAGCGCGGCAGCATCAACCTTACCGGCTCGGCCGTGGACCATTGGAACCGCGACCGCCGCGACGTGAACTACAGCATTGCCTACGCCAACACCTACAAGAGCATGGGCTACAACCTGACCGTCCAGCGTCAGCGCGACAGCCGCCAGCAGATGGGCACCGCGGTGTATGCGACCTTCAGCATTCCGTTGGGCAAGAGCAGCCCGCTCAGTCTGTCGACCAATGCTGGACGCGATTCCAACGGGCGCATGCAGCTGCAAAGCACGCTGTCCGGCTCCACGGGCGAGGATCATCAGCTGTCATACAGTCTCAGTGCCGACCACGCTTCCGGCGGCTCGGGCGGCAGCATGAACGGCGGCAGCGCCAGCATGCTTTACCGCGCGCCGGTCGCCGATTTCATGGGCAGCGCGGGTGTGGGGACGGGTTATTCGCAAAGCTCGGTCGGCATGCGCGGCGCGGTCGTCGTGCATCCGGGCGGCCTCACGCTGTCCCAGCCGCTGTCGGAAACCTTCGGCATCGTCGAAGCGCCTGATGCGGAAGGCGCGCGCCTGCTCAACGCCTCCGGCGTGCGCGTCAACAGCCGCGGCTATGCCGTCGTGCCGCATCTGACGCCGTATCGCATGAACACGGTGGATATCGATCCCAAGGGTCTGTCCACCGACGTCGAGCTGCAGGTCACCAGCCAACAGGTGGCGCCGCGCGCAGGCGCGGTCGCGATGCTGCGGTACGCCACGGTTTCGGGCCGGTCAGCGATGTTGCAGGTCCTGCGGGCCGACGGCAAGCCGCTGCCCTTCGGTGCCAGCGTGCAGGACGAGCACGGCGTCGAGGTCGGGCTGGTCGGGCAGGCCAGCCGTATCCTGGCCCGCGGTCTGCAGGACATGGGCCAATTGACTGTCAGATGGGGCGAGCAGCTTGACGACAGTTGCCGCATGAACTATGAGCTGCCAGTCATGGAAAAAGACACGCGTTCCGACGGCTATTGGCAGGTCGAAACCCGCTGCAATTAGCAGTTTCTCTCTATCTATCGTCGATCGGAATCGCAAAATGAACACGTTTCGAAAGCTGCTTTTACTAGGCGCCACGCTACTGGCGTTGGTCTTTTCCTCCAACGCCGCCGCTAGTGTTAGTTGTTACACTACTTGGCAAATGGGGTTGCTCCTTCCCGCCGAACTTGAGCTCGATCCCAACGCGGCTAACGGTGAGGTGCTGTGGTCCAGCACATTTATCCCTCCGCTACTAAAAGCAGGCCTGTGCAGCACGAGTGGCGAAACTACCCTGACTTTCCGCGGCCTTTCGGAGTCGGGTCAGCCGGCGGGTATCTACTATTCTGGAATCCCGGGAGTAGGCGCACGCTTCAAAACGAAATATAGGAATTGCCCCGAGGGTTACTGGCCGGTAGTTTGCAGATCCAACTTTGGGCCCGAGCCAGGGCCGATCGAGTTCTATATCGAACTGATCAAGATTGGGACGGTTCGCCCAACGGTCGTGTACTGCTGCGGGATGTCGGTGGCTCTCATGGATCCCCCCTACCCCGAAGGTGCTTACGTAGGTTTCGCATATGCAGGGAAAGTCTCCGTAATAATGAAGAGGAAGCCGACTTGTTCATTTCCATCGAACAGCAGTATTCAGGCTTCATTGGCTACTGTCTCCGCAGGCAGTTTCAGGGGTGTTGGTTCCACGTCCCCTGAGCGGCCCTTCAAGATTGATCTGAGCTGCAAGGATGGGGATGGCGTAACACCAATGGATGCGTACGTCACGCTGACGGACGCCACCGATCCCGGCAACCGTTCCACTGTATTGACGCTGTCGCCGGAATCTAGCGCCAAAGGCGTCGGGGTCGAAGTCTTGAACGGGACCACGGTGCTGGGATATGGCGCGGATTCGAATGAGCTTGGCAACCCGGGTCAGTGGAAGGCAGGCACCGTGTCTCCCGGGACCAGCGTCTTTTCCATACCGTTGGCGGCACGCTACGTGCAGACGGAATCGGTCGTGACGCCAGGATCCGCCAACGCCCGCGCCACCTTCACGATGAGCTATCAGTAGCGGCCTGGCCTGCTTGCGCGCGGCGGCCCAGCCGCCACAGCAGCGCCGCCGCGGCCAGGATCGCCGCGACATTGAATTGCATTGCGCTGGCGAACGCTTGCGCATGGCGTTCGGCGGCGCTTGCGCCGGCGTAGGCTTCCAACGTTGCGCTGAACAGCATGCCCGCCGCCGACACGCCCAGCGCCGCGCCCACCTGCTGCAAGGTCGACACCACGCCCGCCGCCATGCCGGCCTGGCGGTCCTCGACGAAGCCCAGTGCCAGGTTCACCAGCGGCGTATTGACTGCGCCCTGGGCCGCGCCCAGCCATACCAGCGCGGGTAGCAGCGACCACGGCGCGAGGCTGGCGCCGGCCGCGCCCACTTGCAGCATCAAGGCCGCGGTGGCGCCGCCGTACAGCAGCGCAGCCAGCGCGATGGCGCGCGTGCCGAAGCGCGCCACCAGCCGCGGCGCGGCCATCGACCCGGCGATGAAGCCCACGCTGGCTGGCGCGAAGATCAGGCCGGCCGTCAGCGCGTCCAGCCCGAAGCCCGTTTGCATCAGCAGCGCGTAGCAAAGGAACATGGCGCTGGCGGTGGAGAACACCAGCAGCACCAGCAGGCAGCCCGCCGCGAAGCGCGGCTGCGCCAGCAAGGCCATGTCGACCAGGGGCGCGCCGCCGCGGGCCGCGATGCGGCGCTGCATGCGCGCGAACAATGCCAGCGCGACGACCGCAGCCGCGCCGCAAGCCACGGTCCACGCAGGCCAGTGCCGCGAGGGGCCTTCGATCAGCGCCAGCAACAGCAAGGTCAGCCCGGTTCCCGCCAGCGCCGCGCCGGGCCAGTCCATGCGCGCGCCCGAAGGCTCGCGCGATTCCGGGATATGGCGGGCCAGGCGCCACGCCAGCAGGCCCACGGGCACGTTGAGCAGGAAGATGCTGCGCCATGCCAGGCCGAACAGGTCGGCGTGCACGATCCCGCCGCCCAGCACTTGCCCCGCGATGGCCGCCAGCCCCAACGTCATGCCCAGCAGGCCAAACGCCCGCTGCCGTTCGCGGCCCTGGTAGCTGACGCGGATCAGCGCATAGACCTGCGGAAACAGCATGGCCGCCGCAGCGCCTTGCAGCACGCGCGCGGCGATCAATGTGTCCGCGGTGGGTGCGACGCCGCATAGCGCCGAGGCCAGCGCGAATGCCGCCATGCCCAGCATGAACAGGCGCCGCCGGCCGTGGCGGTCGCCCAGCCGGCTGCCGGCGATCAGCAGCACGCCATAGGCCAGTTCGTAGGCCGCGATGATGAAGCTGATCTGCGCGAAGCTGGCGGACAGGGTGGACTGCATGCTGGGGATGGCGACGTTCACCACGAACAGGTCGAAGATCGTGATGAAGCCGCCCGACAGCAGTACGGCCAGGCCCAGGCGGCCCAGGACGGGCTGCTGCCGCGCGGCGTGCAAACCAGGGCAGGGGAGTGTGGAGGAAGACATGGAAAGCGCCATCGGAATCTGAATGGACGCTATTCTGGAGAGGCTTTTAGCCTTATACAATTTAGCTGCTTATGCTATTACTGGGTGCAATAGACTCATGACCGCAACCGTAGCCCCGAAGCGCCTGGAGCGCACCCGCGCCGATCTGTCCGAGTTCCTGCGGCTGCGCCGCGAACGGCTCAGTCCCGCCGAACTGGGGCTGCCCGCCGGCGGCCGCCGGCGCACGCCGGGCTTGCGCCGCGAGGAAGTCGCCGCGCTGGCCGGCGTGGGCCTGGCCTGGTACACCTGGTTCGAACAGGGCCGCAACATCAGCGTGTCGGCGGGCTTCCTGGAAAACCTGGCGCGCGTGCTGAAGCTGGACGCGGCCGAACGCCGCCACCTCTACCTGCTGGCGCATCAGCGCCCGCCGTCGGAGCCGGGCCGCACCTGGTGCACGGTGCCCGCGCAGGTACGCCGCCTGATGGACGACCTGCCCGCGCGCCCCGCCTACGTGCTCAATCTGCGTTGGGATGTGGTGGTGTGGAACGCGGCCGCGGACCGCGTGTTCAATTTTTCCGCGCAGGCGCCGGGGCGCAGGAATCTGCTGTGGATGTTGTTCGCGGATCCGGCGATGCGCGAACTGTTCGTGGACTGGCCGGCGCAAGCGCCCGCCATGCTGTCCACGTTCCGGCGGGATTTCGCCAGCGCCGGCCAGGCGCCGGACGTCGGGGAGCTGGTGGACGAACTGGAGCGCGTGTCGCCCGACTTCAAGACCTGGTGGCGCGAACACGATGTGCACGGCTCCTGCATGGGGCTGCGCAGCCTGAGCCTGCCGGCCCTGGGCGCGCTGGCGTTCGAGCATTCCACCTTGTCGGTGGACGAAAGCCGGCACTTGCGGCTGGTGGTCTACGCGCCCGCGCCGGATGAACCGAAGGCGGCGGATTTCGAACGCTGGCTGCGAGCCGCGGCGACGCGGCGTGCCAAGGCCGCGCGTGGCACCAGCGAATAGGCGCGCCGTGGGTCTACGGCGCGGCCGCGCGCGGCTCCTATAGTCGGGTCTTCGCCGCATTCCTGCGTCCTGGCGGACGCATACTTCGCCCATGTCCACCGCCACGCTTTCCCGCCGTCACGCCTTGCTGCTGTTGGGCGTGGTGGTGCTGGCCTGGGGCTTTACCTGGATCGTCAACAAACTGCTGTTGCAGCACATGACGCCCATCTGGGCGGCGGCCGTGCGCAGCATCGCTGGCACGGCCGCATTGCTGGCGCTGGGACTCGCGCTGCGCCGCGTGGCGCGGCCGGTCAAGGCCGACCTTCCCGTGATCTTCAGCGTGGGGCTGCTGCATATGGGCGCCTTTGCCGCGCTGGTCAGCCTGGGCATGCTGTACGTGCCGGCGGGCCGCTCGGCCGTGCTGGCCTACACCACGCCGCTGTGGGTGATCCCTGGAGCCTGGCTCTTTCTGGGTGAATCCGTGGGCCGCGCGCGGCAAGCCGGATTGGCGCTGGGCCTCTTGGGCCTGGCCGTCATCTTCAATCCGCTGACCTTCGACTGGACCAATCGCGATGCCTTGCTGGGCAATGGCCTGATCCTGCTGGCGGCGCTGTGCTGGGCGGCCAACATCGTCTACGTGCGCGCGCACCGCTGGGTCACGCCGCCGTTCGAACTCGCGCTATGGCAAGCCCTGTTGGCTTCGGTTGTGCTGTCGGCCGTGGCCTATGCCGCCGAAGGCCCGCCGCAAGTGGCGTGGAACGCGGACCTGGCGTGGCTGCTGGGCTATGCCGGCGTGTTCGGGATCGCGGTGGCGCACTGGGCTGCCGTGAATGTAAATCGTGCATTGCCCGCAGGCGTGACTGCCATCGGACTGTTGGGCGTGCCCGTGTTCGGTCTGCTATGCGCGGCCGTGTTCCTGGATGAGCCGGTCAGCGCCTCGCTGCTGGCGGGCATGGCGCTCATTGTGGGAGGGATCGCGGCTGGGGTGATCGAACGTCGCGCTTGACGGCTGGACTATCGCAGGTATATCGTAAGATATATGTCGTAAGATATAACTCGTACGATAGACACCGGAGGTAAACCATGCGTGATGCCCAATTCCTTACCGCATTCGTGCGCCGAGCCCGCCAGAAGCCGCAGGGCCGCCACGGTCATTCCCATTCCCATCATCCCCATGCGCACCACCGCCATCACGGCGAGGGCCATGGCCACCATCAGCGCCATGCCGGCGCGGGCGGCGACTGGTTCTCCGGTCCGGCCGACGAGCGCGGCGAAGGCGGCGGCTTCGGCGGCGGTTTCGGCGATGACGGCCGCGGCTGGACCCGCAGCCGCAAAGTCAGCGCCGACGACCTGCAACTGATGCTGCTGGGCCTGCTGGAAAAGAACCCCAGCCACGGCTACGAGCTGATCAAGGCGCTGGGCGCGCTCAGCAACGGCTTCTACACGCCCAGCCCCGGCATGGTGTATCCCGCGCTGACCTATCTGGAAGAGCTGGGCTACGCCACCGTCGAGCAAGAGGGCGCGAAGAAGCGCTATCACCTGGCGGAGCCGGGCCGCGCGCATCTGGACGGCAACCGCGAACGCCTGGCGCTGATGTTCAACAAGCTCAAGCACGTGGCGCGCAAGATGGACTGGATGCGCCAGGCCTGGAGCGGCCAGCCGCGCAACGTCGGCCCCGAAGGCGAAGACACCGCCACCGGCTGGCTGCCCGAATTCGTGGCCGCGCGCCAGGCGCTCAAGCGCGCGCTGCTGGACCGCACCGACGCCTCGCCCGCGGAGCAGCGGCGCATCGCGGCCATCCTGGCCCGCGCCACTGAGGACATCAATGGCCAGGCCTGTTCCTGAAGACCTTATTCCTGGAGTATCCATGACCCGCAACGACCTGAATGTCGAACGCGTCCGCCACAACCTGAAGATGCGCACGCTGACCGTGGCCAGCGTCGAACGCGTCGCCGGCCTGATGGCCCGCGTCACCTTCACCGGCGACGAGCTGCAGGACTTCGTGTCCGCCTCGTTCGACGACCACGTGAAGCTGTTCTTTCCCGCCGATCCGTCCTTGCCGCCGGCGCTGCCGGCCGTGACTCCGGACGGCATAAAGTTCCCCGAAGGCGCGCCCAAGCCCGCCGCCCGTGACTACACGCCGCGCTTTTTCGACGCGGCGCGCAAGGAACTCGTCATCGATTTCGTGCTGCACGGCGACGGCCCCGCGTCCACCTGGGCTGAACAGGCCGAACCCGGCCAGCAACTGGGCATAGGCGGGCCGCGCGGCTCCTTCGTCGTGCCGACGGGCTTCGACTGGCATGTGCTGATCGGCGATGAAACCGCCTTGCCCGCCATCGCCCGCCGCCTGGAAGAGCTGCCGGCCAGCGCGCAGGCGCTGGTGCTGATCGAAGTGCCGGATGCCTCCAATGAAATCCCGCTGGCCACCGCGGCGCAGGCTTCGGTGCGCTGGCTGCATCGCAACGGCACCGCGCCGGGCTACAGCACCCTGTTGCTGGAAGCCGCGCGCGAGCTGACGCTGCCGCCGGGTGAAGGCTATGCCTGGGTGGCCGCGGAATCAGCCGCGGCCAAGGCGGTGCGGGAAATCATGGTGGCGCAGCACGGCGTCGACAAGAGCCGCATCCGCGCCGCCAGCTACTGGAAACGCGGCGCCGTGGCCGTGCACGAATCGCACGAAGGCTGAATCGATGCGTAGGCTGGCAAGGGGATAAAGACCTTCAGCTGCCGGCCAACGCCAGCAGATTGCGCACGCGCCCGCCCGCGCCTTGCTCGCGCACCGCCAGGCCCAGCACCGCGCGCGGCCAGTCCAGCGCGAAGGGGCGGTACACCACGCCGTCGGGACGCAGATGGCGCAGCGATTCCGGCACGATGGCCACGCCCATGCCCGCCGCCACCAGGTTCACCGCTGACGACAGTTGCGGCGCGCGCTGGCCGATCTGCGGATTCAGCCCATGCTGGCGGCAGGCCGCCATGATGTCGGCGCTGAGTCCATAGCCGGATTTGCGCGAATACAGGATGAAGCGTTCCTGCTCCAGATCGGCGGGCGCCAGCCGCTTGCGCCGCGCCAATGCATGGCCCAGCGGCAGCGCCACCACCAGCGGTTCCTGCGCCAGTTGCGTGAACGCCAGGCCGCCGTCCAGCGCGAAGGGCGGACGCACGAAGGCCGCGTCGATCGCGCCGCTGCGCAGCTGCGCCACCAGCGTTTCGCTATCGCCCTGCGACAGCGTCATTTCCACGTCCGGATAGCGCTGCCGGTACTGCCGTATCAGTTCCGTCACCACGCCGCTGAAGGACGCGGACTCCGTGAATCCCAATGTCAGTTCGCCGACTTCACCGCGCGCGGCCCGCTGCGCCGTACGCACGGCTGCCTCGGCGCGTTGCAGGATATCCTGCGCGCAGACCAGGAAGGCGCGTCCGGCATCGTTCAGCGCGACGCCGCGGCCGGTGCGATCGAACAGCGGCGTGCCGACTTCCTGCTCCAGCTGGCGGATCTGCTGCGACAGCGGCGGCTGCGCCATGCCCAGCTGTTCCGCGGCGCGGGTGAAGTGCTGGGCCTCGGCGGTGGCGACGAAGTAACGCAGATGGCGCAGTTCCATATCTGTACTTTTAAAGTATTGATTATCAATTTTCCATATATTGGACATTCTATTGCGACGCGCCGATCATGCATACATCGACGACACCCGCAAAGGAATCCGCATGAATGCCCCCATCAAACCCAGCACCCTGTTGCGCCAGCACCTGGCCCGCGACATCGTCGTGGCGCCCGGCGCTTATGACGGCATGTCCGCGCGTCTGGTGGCCGCCGCGGGTTTTTCCGCTGTCTACGCCAGCGGCGGCGCCATCGCCCGCGCGGCCGGCTATCCGGACATCGGCCTGCTCAGCTTTACCGAGGTCATGGACCGCGTGGAAAAGATTGTGGACGCCAGCGGCCTGCCGGTGGTGGCTGATGCCGATACCGGCTTCGGCGGCTCGGCCAACGTGGAGCGCACGGTGCGCATCATGGAACGCGCCGGCGTGGCGGCCTTCCATATCGAAGACCAGTCCTTTCCCAAGCGCTGCGGCCACCTGGACGACAAGAGCCTGGTTCCCGCCGAGGAAATGTGCCGCAAGGTGCACATCGCGCGGCAGACCCTGAGCGACCCCGATGCGCTGGTGATTGCCCGCACCGACGCCATCGCCGTCGAAGGCTTCGAGGCCGCGCTGTCGCGCGCCGAACGCTACCTGAAGGCGGGCGCGGACATGATCTTCGTGGAAGCGCCCGAGACGCTGGAGCAGATCCGCGCCATCGCCGAACGCCTGCCGGGCCTAAAGCTCATCAACATGTTCTACGGCGGCAAGACGCCGCTCACGCCGCTGGCCGACCTGGCGGCCATGGGCTACCGCCTGGCGATCATTCCGTCGGACCTGCAGCGCGCCGCCATCCACGCCATGCAGGCCACGCTGGCGGCGATCAAGCAGACGGGCGACAGCAGCGCGCTGGCCGATCAGCTCACCAGCTTCAAGGAGCGGGAAGAGATCGTGCAGACGCGCCGCTACCTGGCGCTGGACGCGCAGTAGGCGCGCGGCGCTAGCGGGTGCAGCGGCTGGGCAGGCTCAGCGGCCACAGCCGCTGGTTGTGCGAACCATACAGCGTGCGCATGCCGCATACCATTTCCACCCGCGCCACCTGCTTGCCGGAGGCGTCGATGATCATCGACTCCTCCACCGTGGACACCACCGCGCGGCCGTTGCTGAACGGCGCGACCGCCCGGTAATCCGCGGCGATCGCCAGCTTGCCCTGCGCGTCCACGTAACCGTAGCCGCTATCGATGCCGACCGGCGCCAGGCCCTCGCGCAGCGGGCCCAGCGCGTCGAACGCGGGACCGGCCAGGGCGCCCTTGCCGTCCAGCGCGCGCATGCCGCGGTTGGACACGCGTGTTACCGCGCGGCCTTCGGAATAGGCTGACGCAAGGCCCTCGACGGAGAGCCGCTTCTTGCCGTCCAGGCCGGTGTAGTCGGTCATCTCCCGGTTGCCCGCGTAGTAATGCCGCAGCAGCATGTCGGAGCCCTGCGGCCAGCGCCATTCGCCGGCGGGCAGCGCGGTCACGGTCTTGCCCTGGTCGTCGATCAGGCGCGGACCGTCTTCGCCCGTCAGCAGGGCGCGGGCGGGCTCGCCGCGGAAGGTGCCGGCAGTGGCGGACAGCGGTGCGATCTGCCATTGGCCCTGACTGTCCAGATAGCCCTGGCGCGGCTGGCGGCGCAGCACCGTCCAGTCGCCCATGCGCACGTAGTCCGCGTCTTCCATGTCCACCGCTTCCGAGCCGTCAGGCGCAATGGTCCAGCGGTGCTTGTCGTCGCTGGCCGCAATGGCGCCGTCGCTGTCCACGCCGACCGACAGCTTGGGGCGGAAGGCGGTCAGTGCGCGGCCTTCGGCGTTGAAGACGGCGGCGGGACGTTCGTACTCTTCCTGCTGCGGGCCGGCCTGGCGCAGCTTCCAGATCTTGGCGGCGATGCGTTCGGCGCTGTGGTGGCTGGGCGGCACGATCCACTTGCCTTGCAGGTCGATGACCCCGACGCGGTCCTGGCCCAGCGAGGCGACCGCCTGGCCGTCCAGGAAAAGGCCGATGTCCTGGAACGCGGGCGCGGCGATTTCCTTGCCGGCGACGAAGTCGTACAGGCCCCAGGGCGAGCCCTCGGCCGCGGTCTTGAGGAAGCGGACCACGCCGGGGGCGACGATCTGCGCCTCGAAGAAGTCGCGGGGCAGGTCGTAGGTCTTGCCGCTGCGGTCCAGCATGCGGCTCACGCCATCGGCGTAGGCGGGCGCATAGCCATGGCGGAACGGCCCGATGTGCTGCTGCGCGGGCAGATCCATGGGCTTGCCCATGGCATCGAGCAGCAGCAGGCCCGCGGCGGTCTGGGCGGCGTAGCGCAACTGCTCCGCCTTGAGTCCTGCGGCTTCCGCATCCGCCTGCGTGTCGTAATCCTCGTCGGATCCGTCCAGCGGGATGATGCTGCGCCAGGTCGGGTCGGAGGCAATGCCGCCGTCGGCCAGCAGCAGGCCGGCGCCGTCCTCGGTGCATTGGCAGTGGTCCTGGGCCAGCAGGCCCAGCGCGCTGCCGGGTATGTCCAGCGGCAGCTCCTTGAGCGAGCGGCTCTTGGCGGCTTCCACGGTTTCGGGCTTGAGCAGCAGGCGGCCTTCATCGTTCAGCACGTTGAGCAGTTCGCCTTCCTGCTTGAACAGCCACAGCTTGCCCTGGCTGACCACCATCCTGCCGGTGTCCTTGAGCCAGGCGGGAGCCGTGTCGCCGTGCAGCCAGCTGCCCATCGGCGTCAACAGGCCAACCGGCACGCGTTCCTCGTTCGAGAACAGCACGTAGCCGTTCTGGTCCTCGGCCACGAACAGGCCCGCGCCCAGCGTCAGCGGCTCCGCGCGCCCTGGAACCAGTGCCATCTGCTTGCCGCCAGACGGGTAGACGATGGCGTCGCCGTGGCGCTGCGATTCCTGGGCCTCGGCGGACGTGAGCGTGACGACGGGCTTGCCGCCGCTGTCCAGCACGACATAGGAATTGCGGCCGAGCTCGGCGCTCCAGAATGCCTTGGTCACGGGCCTCAGGCTGCGGTAGCCCTGGTCCGCGCCCACGGGCTTGCCGTCGCGGTCCAGCAGCAGCGCATCGCCGTCGCCATAGGCGACGGCCATCGAGCCGTCTTCGCCCGGCACCGAGATATCCTGATAGTTGGGCTCGATCACCCACTTCCAGTCCCGGTCCACCAGGCCGTACCGGCCTTCCTTGTTGATGGCGATGTACAGGCCGTTGCCATAGGACTTGAAGATGCTGACATCGGCGTCGCTGTAGCGGCGTTCGCCGGTGCTGGAGCGGTACTCCGGCTTGTACTCCACCGTCGCCAGCGCCGGCACGCCCGCGCCCACGTGCAAGGACTGCACCCCTTCGTCCATCGGTTCGCCCACCGGCTGGCCCTTGCGGTCGATCAAGAGATAGCGGCCGTCCAACACGGCCACGGTCAGGCCGATCTCGGCATAGTCCTGCACGGCGTCGTAGCGCGGCGGCACCGCCATCCGGCCTTTGGTGTCGATGAAGCCCCACTTGCCTTTCCATTTCACCGCGGCCAGGCCGTGACGGAAATCGCCCACCGCCTCGAAGATGGGCGAAATCGCCAGCCGGCCGTTCTGGTCCAGGAAGCCCCAGGCATGGCGGCGCAGCGAATGATCGCGCGGCACGCGGTCGATGTTCACCAGCGCGGACGGCAGCAGCACTGCGGCGCGCTGGTCCGCCAGCGTGCGGATGCAGCCGTTGGCGTAGGGGCTGATATCGTCGTCGGCCGCGACGCTATACGGCTTCTCATCGATGCAGTACGAGTATTGCGCATGCGCCGACAGGGACGCGCCCAGCGCGGCCAGGGCGCAGGCAAGGCGGGTGGTGCGTATCGCGCGTGACTTCATGGTTGTTTCGCTTTGGCGTTGTCGGGGGCGAGTTCGAACTTGTCGGCCACGGGGCAATCCATTTTCTGCTGCGGCCAGGTAATCCTGCCCTGGTCGTCCAGGATGGTTACCGTGTCGCATACCTCGGTGAACGTGGCGATGGGCACGCCCTTGGTGTCGATGTACTGCGTGTTCCGGCCCTGATGGTTGCTGCGGACCAGCGCGCGTTCCTCGCTGAAGTTGCCGGCCCAGGTAAAGACAGGCGGAATCGCATAGCGTCCCGTCAGGTCGATATAGCCATATAGCGTGCCGGAATACTGCAGGCGGCGCGCCACCGCCAGGCCGTTGTTCAGCGGGCCCAGCGTGTCGAAGTGCGGTCCCACGATGCGCTTGCCGCTGGCATCGATGAAGCCATGCCTGCCATTGCCCGAGCGGCTGCGATAGGGCGCCACGCCTTCGTTGGCGCTGCGGTCTTCCACGCTGTAGGTGCCGTCGATGCGCGTGATCTCGCGGCCTTGCAGGTCCGTCATGATGCTGACGGAATTTTCCGAGTCGTGGAACACGATGCGCTGCATGGTTGCCAGCGGCGAGCCGTCGCCCAGCTTGCCCAGCACGGTCTTGCCGTCCTGGTCGATCACGCGGTAGCTGGAGCCGGTGTAGGCGCGCGCCAGTCCCTCGGGCTGCCCGAAGAATGGATTGAACTCGCCATAGATGGCCGGGACCTTCATGTTGCCGCGCGCGTCGATGGCGCCCTCGCGGTCGTCATGCTCGATGTAGAGCCAGTGCTGGTACAGCTCCGTGCGCTTGGCCCTGCCGTCGGAGACGCGCGTGGCGCCGCCCTGTGCGTCGAACACCATGGTTCCTCCGCTCGCCAGCGCGCCCAGGTAGCGTCCGTCCTTCAGGCGCTCCGGCTTGCCGGTAATGGGCTCGCTGGACTTGCCGGTACGCAGGTTCACCAAGCGGTAGGTGGTATCGAAAGAGCTGCGGGCGCGCTGTCCGGAAACGTTGTCCTCGACCAGCATGAGGCCGTTGCCCAGATACTCGAGCTTGTACGAGCTCTCCTGCGTGGCGGGCACCACCCATTTTCCCTCGCGGTTCATGACGCCCCAGCGATCCTGCTGCTGGACCTTGGCCCAGTCGTCTTCGAACTTCTCCATGCTTTCGTACACGGGCTTGACGGCGGGCGCGCCCTTGGCGACGTTCCAGATGCCCCAGCGGTTCTCGCGGTTTTCGTCCGGCGCGCGGTACTGGATCAGTTCGCCGTCGAAGTACCTGGCGCCGTCCAGCACCTCGGCCGGGACCGCGACGGCCTTGCCGCGGGCGTCGATCAGCTGGTCGCCGTCGCTGCGGCTGCGTCCCGAGGCCGCCTGCGCGTAGCCGCCGCGGAACGGATGGATGACGCTGTAGTGGGGCGGCACCGACCAGTTGCCGTCGGCATCGATAGCGCCATATTTGCCGTTGGCGGCGCGCACGGGCAAGGGCATGGACACGTCGTAGCTGGACATGTCCTCCCAGTCCGGGTTGGTCACGATCTTGCCCTTGGCCGTCAGGATGCCGAGAGGCTGCGTATAGTCCAGCGGCCGCAACAGGGCCAGCGGCAGGCTGTCCGCGCTGGCCCGGCCGTGGGCGGACTCGCGGGCGGAAAAAGGCCTGATGTCGTAATCCTGCAGGCGAGCGAGGGTGTCTGCGTCCAGCAGCGGCTTGCCTTCGCGCGTATAGATCTGCAGCAGGCCGCCGCCGGTGTCGGGAGCGGCATCCGCGCTCGTCGCTTGCATGGCGGCTGCGGAGGCGTCCACTGCAGCGGCTGCTACGTCCATTGCGGCAGGCGTGGCGACGTCGACGGCCACGGTCTCGGCTTCCGAGGCGGCGGCTGCTGCGGCGACCGCTTCCTGCGCGGAAACTGCGGCGTCGGCCGAGGCCTCCACCGCCTCGCCGGGGCCATCATCAGCGACCGCGGCGGCGCCGGCTGCTGCGGCATCGGCTGCCGCGGCAGCATCGACCGCCATATCCACGGCGCGCGGAGGCAGGGATGCCGTCACCCAGGCCTGCCCGTTGCTCAGCTGCACGCGGCCATTGCGCGCGTCTATCTTGCGGAAGTTGCCGGCGGGGTCGATCAGCAGTACGGCGTCGTCATCGATCATGACGCGCCAGCCCTCGCGTTCATCCAGGCCGATGTAATTGCCCTTGAATGCATGCTGGACGCCGAGCTTGCCGTTCAACAGCAGCGCTTTGCCCGCGCCTTTCTGCTTGACCAGCCACAGCCCCGGCCCCGCCAGCTGCACGTGCTCGTAGCGCTGCTTGTGGATGGTCTTGCCGCGCGGATCGACGAACGTCCAGCCCGCGTCGCGGCTCACCGCCAGCACGTCGCCGTCGCGCAGCGCGGGTTCGCGGGCGCGCAACACGTCCGGCGCGATCGCCCAGCGGGCCTGCTCGTCCAGCAGGCCCCACCAGCCGCTGTAGCGCGAATCGCGCAACTGGGCAGGCAGGTAGCCGCCGCTGGGCGCAGCCAGCGCCATGACGCCGGCGGGCAGCGCCGTCGCCTTGCCGGTTGCAGTGTTGAACAGGCGCGGCGGCATGGGCATCTCCATCGATGCCAGCTTCTGCCCCCGTTGGAAGCCCCAGGAACGCGTGCCCAGCTCGAAGGTCTTGACGATGTTGCCCTTGCGGTCGATCAGCACGTCGTGCCCGTCTTCCTCGGCCAGCGCGGTGCCCTCGGCGTTAAAGCCCGTCGCCTCGGAAAAGCGCGGCTTGATCGCCCATTGCCCTTGCGTATCGATATAGCCCCATAGCCCATCCTGGTTCACGGCGGCCAGGCCGTTCTGAAAGGACTTGGCCTCCCGGAAGGACGGAGCGATGGCCATGCGGCCTCGCTTGTCGAGATAGCCCCAGCGTCCGGCGTCGTCATCGGCCGACCCGGTCAGCACCGCGGCCAGGCCTTCATGGAAGGCCTGCTGGCATTCCAGGTTGGCGCCGTTGTATTCGTTGTAGCCAGGGGCGCACTGGTCGATCCAGTTGGACCTGGCTTGCGCCGCGCCGGGGACGGCGGGTAGGGCGGCCAGCGCCACGGCCAGCGCCAGCGGTTTGAGGGCGAGCGGGGTCTTCATCGTGCAGCGGCGCGGGCTGCAACCGCGCAAGCGTAAAGGCCGGGCTGGGCGTGCCACATGGTCGTATGCCTGCCAAGAATGATGGGAAAGGCAGCACTGTAACCAGCGTCAGCCTGCAATTGCACGGCAAATGTAACTGTAGAAAACAAACCGTTAACAACACCGCTGCCGCTGCCCGGAAAGCGCGGGTTTCAGGACTGCGATGGCATTCCCGCCATGCATGCAGCGGACAAAAAATAATCGGTTGATGCGTGCGCCCGGCGGCCCTGTAATGGACGCCGGTGCCTGCTTGCACGCGGGCGACGTTCCACTGCCGAGGTCCGCCATGCCCGTCCTGCGCAAGTCTTCACTGGATGCTTCTCAGCTGTTGCTGCTGGTCCTGGCAGGCGGCGTCATCATGGGCCTGGCGCTGGGCGTGCGCCACGTGCAGGGCCTGTTCCTCCTGCCCGTCACGATGGACCGGGGCTGGAGCCGCGAGACCTTCGCCATGGCGCTGGCGGTGCAGAACCTGACCTGGGGCGTGGCCCAGCCCTTTACCGGCATGATTGCCGACCGCTACGGCTCGGCCAAGGTGATCGCGGGCGGGCTGGTGTTCTATGCGCTGGGGCTGGTGGGCATGGCGCATGCCGCTACGCCCGCAGGGTTTCTGTGGACTGCAGGAGTATGCATAGGCATCGCGCTGTCCGGAACCGCGTTCGCCGCGATCTACGGCGCGCTCAGTCGGCTGGTGGCGCCCGAACGCCGCAGCTGGGCGCTGGGCGTGGCGGGCGCCGTGGGCGGCCTGGGCCAGTTCACCATGGTGCCGGCCGCGCAATGGCTGATCAGCGGCTGGGGCTGGGTCGCGGCCTTGCTGTCGTTCGCGCTGGCGCTGGCCGTGCTGCTGCCCTTGGCTTGGCCGTTGCGGGAGTCTCCCGGCCGGGAGCAGGGCGCGTCCGCGGGCGAGGCGGGGCTGTCCATGTCCGCAGCCATACGCGAAGCCTTTGCCCAACCTGGCTTCTGGTTGCTGAACCTGGGTTTCCTGGCCTGCGGCTTCCAGCTGGCCTTCATCGGCACGCACCTGCCCGCCTACTTGATGGACAAGGGCCTGCGCGCGTCCGACGCGGTGGCGGCGCTGGCCATCATCGCGCTGACCAACGTCATGGGCACTTATGTCTGCGGCGTCCTGGGCGGACGCCACCGCCGCAAGTACCTGCTGGCCGGCATCTACCTGCTGCGCACGGCCGCCATCGCACTGTTCGTGCTGCTGCCGCTGTCGTCATGGACCGTATACGTGTTTGCGGCGGTCATGGGCTTTGTCTGGCTGGGCACGGTGCCGCTGACCAATGGCCTGATCTCGCAGGTGTTTGGCGTGCGCTACATCACGACCCTGTTCGGCTTCGTGTTCTTCGGCCACCAGCTCGGCTCCTTCCTGGGCGTGTGGCTGGGCGGCGTGGTGTTCGAGGCCACCGGGTCCTATGATCTGATCTGGCTGGGTGCGATGGCGCTGGGCGTGTTGTCGGCGGCGCTGCATTGGCCGATAGACGACCGCGAGATTTCCCGCGTGCGCGCCGCGGGCGCGGCCGGATAGAGGGCAGCCTACGACGGGCGGCCTACAGCGGCCGGTGCTGCGTGCCCGCGCCCATGGTGATGTGCAGCATGCGACAGGGACCGGCCACCTTGAGCGTGTGCCAGATGCCCTTGGGGATCACATAGGCGTCGCCCGCCTGCATCCGCACGGCTTGCTCGCCCGTCGGCCATTCCAGCCGCAATTCCGCGGCGCCTTCGATCAGGCGCACGACCTCGTCGGCCTGCGGGTGCATTTCCCATTGCGGCCAGTCTCTCTCGAAGGCGTACTCGGACACCAGCCAGCCGAGGCCGAACCGTTCCAGTTCCTTTTCGGGTTGCGACCAGAAGGCGTTTCCGCCTTCGACGGCGGAGCAAGTGCCCGAGGCGTCCAGCAGGAGATAGTGCGACGACAGATTGGTAGTCATGTTGCGCTTCCTGGGGTGAGGGAGGTCGGGCCAGTGTAAAGCGATATCATGTGCATCTTCATCGGCTATAACAGGAGAGGGCGATGCGCCAGGGATTCGACGGGGTCAGGCCCGCGTCCGAGTCTTCCATCGAGATCGGCTTCTTCTATGAAGGCCGGCATTGCGTCGAACGCATCCGCGTCAAGCCCACCGCTGCCAACCTCAAGCGCGCCGCCGACCGGCGGGCCGCCATACTCGAGGCCATCGCGCGCGGCGAATTCGACTACGACGCCGAGTTTCCCAAGCGCGGCGGCGCGACCAAGCCATCACAGGGTTCCGCATGACGAGTGAAAAACAGCTGGACATCAACGATCTGACACCGGACGCCTTCAAGGCCTACGGCTGGATGTTGGGCAAGCCCATGCCGGACGGCAACGGCGTACCCCTGTTTTCCAACCAGGACACCGACTTCTGGCAGGAGCACCAGTTCAATACCGGCGCCGGCGGCGACGCCGAGCTGCTGTGGGTCAACTACCGCAGCCAGTCCTTTGAAATCTCCAGCCTGGAAAAGCATCTGCTGACGCAGCAGGCCATCGTGCCGCTGACGGGCGAGATCATCCAGGTTGTGGCGCGCAGCGCGGCTGACGGCAGTCCGGACCTGGCCACGCTGGCGGCATTCCGCGTGCCGCAGGGGCAGGGCGTCTGCATGCGTCCGGGCTGCTGGCACGCCACGCGCGTCACGGACGAGGAAGTCACCTGCCTGATGCTGACCCGCCGGTCCACCACCGTGGACCTGATCCAGCACCTGACCACGGATGCTTCCGCCAGCGAAAGCGCCATCGTGGCGATTCCGGTCCAACGGCTCGAAGCTCAGGCTCAGGCCGCCTAAACGCTGATCTTCGCCGCGAGTCGCGGCGTATTCCCGCTTACCGGCAGGCAGGCGGGATGGCAGACTGCCGCCTCCGGTCATAGCAACCCAAGAATTCCCCCATGAGTGAAGTGTCGATCGAGGCGCTGAGACGAAATCTCGCAGCCAAGATAAAGCAGGCCACCCAAACCCCCAGTCCACCGCCCACCCGCTGGCAGCGCCTGCGCCAGCGCTTCCTGACGCGCGATCCCAAGGCCCGCGGCCTGCGCGTCCTGACCGTGGTCACGCTGCTGTATCTCTACATCGAATTCAGCTTCAGCGCCTGGCTGCTGGACGTGATGTCCGAAAACGCCAGCAACCGCGTGGACACGGCCGAGGCATGGGGACGCCTGATTTCCGGCTTTGCGGTGGCCCTGCTGGTCTGGCCCGTCATCTTCGCGCGCACCCGCCGATGGCGGGTCACAGTGCCGTTGTTGATCGTCGTGTCGCTGGCCATCATCACCGCGGTGTATCAGGGGGAGCGCAAGCTGATCGACGCCCTGGTGGACAGCTCCACCGCCGAAAGCCGTGCCGCCGCCGTCACCGGCGCCTTGCTGCGCCAAGGGCTGGCGACCGGCACCGTCAGCGCCAGCATGCTCGATGGGCTTTGGGCCGACGAGAACGCGCAGTCGGTGGCCGGCAAGGCTTTCGTGGGCGTAGTGTCCTACATGGCCGCGCAATCCGACGCGGCGCGCCGGCAGACCATGGCGATCGCGCCCGAGGTGGTGCGCGCCGTGATCGAACAGAACGTGGGCGGGCGGGACGCGGAGTACCAGCGTTTCGTCGATAGCCAGGAAGATATCCGCGGCCGCCACAAATACTTCTACGAGCGCGGCATCCAGAACCACCAGAAGGAACTGGCGCAAATTCCGGCGCGCGCCGAGCGCGATTGGGAACGCTACCTGGACCGGCTGGACGCCAAGAACCGCAAGTGGGGTCGCGCCCGCCTGCGCGACCGCAGCGGCGAGCTGGTGCCCGGCTTCGTGGCGCCGCGCGTGCGGGACGAAGTGCGCAAGATGGGACTGGACGTGCCAGATTCCTGGCGCACCGGCGATAAGGCCTACTTCGTGCGCCTGGCGCAGCAGAAGTACCGCAAGCAGATGAACGAGGCGCTGCAACGCGAACTGGAAGGCATGCCGCCCAACCTGGGGCTGGAGGCGTTTGCCGCGCATCCGGTCGTGCAGAAGAAATGGCGCGCGGGGTTGGGCTATCCGGATAAGGTGGCGCGCCTGACGCTGGCCGTGATCTCGGCGGATGAATTCAACAAGCGCTACTACCAGCCGGTGCTGGCCGGCCGCACCATGGACCGCCTGCAGGACTACCGCAGCCAGGCCCGCGACTACGGCGCCGGCGGCAAGCGCGAGGCCGAAGGCAGGAAGGCCTATGAAGCCATGATCGCACCCGTGTTCGCCCTGACGCTGTCGCTGCTGGGCGCGCTGGTCCACATCGGCAAGACCGGCCTGCTGCTCGCGCAGCTTGCGAGCGGCTGGCGCTTCAGGAGCCCGCTGCTCAAGGCGGGGGCGCTGCTGGCCGCGGTGCTGCTGGTCTGCCTGCTGGCGCGCGCGGCCATCAGCACGCCGCTGACCTCGCATCCCACCTATCAGGCTTGGACGCAGGCCGGTGGCGGGCAACCCGTGCTGACGGCGGTGCTGGACACCATGATCAAGATGCAGTCCTTGGCCTACCCTGTGTTCGACGTGGCCAGACAGGGGCTGGAGTTCGTGGCGGGCAAGACGTCCCGCTAGGCAGGGCGGGCCGTGCCCGTCGTCAGTCCGCCTCGCTGTATTCGTAGCCCAGGCGGGCGAACAGCGGCCACTTGTTGCGGTAGTTGGCTGTCCAGCACATGCCGTAGTAGGCCTCGAATGGTTCGTCCACCGTGCGGACCTGGATCCGCGCGGCGGCCTCGGCGTCCGCGGGGCTGAAAGCCTGGCCCGGTTTCGGATACAGATCGCCCTCCCATATCGGCCTGCCGCAATGGGCGCAAAAGTTGGTCCATTGCCCCTGGTTGTCGGGGTTCTGGCGGTAGCCGGGAGACAGCGCCTGCATGGTCTGCGTCACTGTGGGCGACAGCAGCCAGGTCTGGGAAATCAGCGCGGGGTCGGCAATATCCAGCCATTGCGGCGGGCTGAACAGCCATGTGCTGAATGCAGCGGGGCTCAGCCCGGGGCTGTCGGCATCGACTTCATCCAGCTCGATGTCGGCTTCGGTGCATTGGTGGCCGGGCGGCACGGCCAGGGCGTGCACCGGCGTTTCTTCGCCGCATCGCGTGCACGTATGCGCCGCCTGCAGCACGAAGTAAGAGGACGCGCGTATGTTCATCTGCGGGTATTCCGCGGCCGTATCTAGCGTATGCATGGGCTGGTGCTGTTCCTGTTCGGGCTCGCCGTTTCTTCTACATCGCCAGGAAATATGCCAGAATTCCCCGGACTTTACGCTTTGAATGCGATGCCGGCCGCATGGGCGTCGCCAACCTCACGCAGTGTTGTGTTGGAGCACCGGATGCGCGATAGCCAGAGTAGCACTGGATTTTCCACCAAGGGCCGCAGCGTCGGTCCGGCGCTGGTGTTGGCGCGCCTGGCCGTTGCGGCCGCGCTGGCGGGCGGACTGGCGGGATGCGTATTCAACTCCCACGATGCGAGCGGCTCGCAATCGGTCGGCATCGACGGCGTCACGGCGCAGCAGGCGCGCGGCATCGCCCGCGAGGCCTATCTCTACGGCACGCCCATGGTCGCAAGCTACCAGACCATGCATGCCTTCAGCATCGACAAGAACAACCCTCAGTACAAAGGCCCGTTCAATACGGTCAACAACGTTGCGCGCGTCTTCACGCCCGACGACACCGCCTTCGTTACGCCCAACGCCGACACGCCGTACACCTTCGCGGTGCTGGACCTGCGGACCGAGCCCGTGGTCATCACCGTGCCCGCCATGGAGCCGCGCCGCTACTTCGTGCTGCAGCTGATGGACCTGTACACCTACAACTTCGCCTACATCGGCAGCCGCAGCACGGGCAATGGCGGCGGCCGGTTCCTGGTTGCCGGCCCGCGCTGGAAGGGCAAGGCGCCGGCCGGCATAACCAAGGTGATCAGGTCGGAGACCGACCTGGTCAATCTGGTCGGGCGCACGCAACTCTTTAACGCGGGCGACCTGCCCAACGTCAAGCGCATCCAGTCGCGCTACAAGATCCAGACGCTGTCCGCCTACCGCAAGCAGCGCGCGCCCGAGCCGGCGCCGGCGGTGGACTGGATAGCGCCCGAGCCTTCGGCGCAGATGCGCAGTTCGCTGGAGTTCTACAACCAGCTTGCCTTCCTGCTGCAGTTCGCGCCGGCCCATCCTTCGGAACAATCGTTGCGCGAACGTTTTTCCAGCATCGGCCTGGAACCGGGCCAGGAGTTCGACTTCAATAGCATGAATCCCGCATTGCGCCGCGCCTTGCAGGAAGGCATGCACGACGGCCAGAACGACATCGACAAGAACCGCGAGGTCCTGAACGGCAAGACCGACCGGTTGTTCGGCGACCGCAACACACTGAAGAACGATTACCTCGCGCGTGCCACCGGCACGCAGGTCGGCATCGGCGGCAACAGCCGCGAGGAAGCGCTCTATCCCGTGCTGGAGAACGACAGCACAGGCCAGCCGCTGGACGGCCGCAACCAATACACCTTGCGCTTCGCCCCGCGCAGCCTGCCGCCCGTCAATGCATTCTGGTCCATGACCATGTATCGCCTGCACGAACAGTTGTTGGCATCCAATCCGCTCAAGCGTTACCTAATCAATTCGTCCATGCTGCCGTCGCTCAAGCGCGACCGCGATGGCGGCATCACGATCTACATCCAGCCGGAGTCGCCAGGCAAGGGCAAGGAGTCCAACTGGCTGCCCGCGCCGGCCGGGCCCTTCATGGTCACGTTGCGGTACTACTGGCCCAAGCCCGCGCTGCTGGAAGGCAAATGGACTTCGCCGCAGATTGAACGGGTCCGGCAGGCGCCGCAGGCCAGGCCCGCGCTGTCCCCGCTCCAGGTTCGACACTAGCGGCGGTCTGGGCTACAAGAAGGCCTCGCGCAGGCCGGCCATCGACGTCCGGCCGGGCGCAGTCGGGCAACCGACCACCCAGGGAGGCTCGCGCCGCATGAAGCGCAATTTCAATATTCACGACCTGCGCATTTTCTACGCGGTGGTCATGACCGGATCGACCCGGCAGGCTGCGCAGTCCATGCACCTGACGCAGCCGGCGGTCAGTCACGCGATATCCCGCCTGGAAGGCGCGACCGGCGTGCAGCTGTTCGACCGGTCCCACAAGACCTTGCGTCCCACCGAGGCCGGCCAGTACCTCTACAGCGAGGCCAAGTTCGTGCTGGATGAACTGGTCCGCATCGACGAGGCCCTGCACAGCATTGAACAATTCGGCGGGCGCGGCCTGCGCATCGCGTCTTCGCCCGCGCTGGCGCTGGGTTACGCGCCCGACGCGGTGCGGCGCTACCTGGACGCCAACGGCACCCGGCCTTTTTCCATAGATATCGAATCATCCGTGCAGGCCATCAGCGCGGTCGAAACCATGCGCGCGGACTTCGGCCTGGGCGCGGTGGAACGCGACAGCGCCCGCCTGGCGTTCACGCCGTTCCTGCGAGCCGACGTCATGGCCATCGCGCATCGCGATCATCCCTTGGCGGCGCGCGATACCATCGCGGCGGCCGATATTCCGCCAGACACCTACGTGAAACCCTTGTGGTCCGACTATGTAGTGGCCCAGGGCGACATCGCGGACACGCTGTTGCTGAGCTCCGGCATGCGGGCGCACATGTCTCTGCTGCCGGGCACGGTGCGGGCGGTCCGGGGCATCAGCCTGGTCAATGCGCTGTCCGCCTGGGACATCGTGATGGCGTATCCCGATCTGGTGGCCCGGCCTCTGGCGTCGCGGCAGTGGTTCGATTTCTACCTCATCACCCGCAAGGAAGAGCGCGGCCAGGACCTGGCCGCGCGGCTGCTGGACGCCCTGCGCGCCACGGCGCAGGACCGCCGCCAGGGCGTCTATGCCCATACGGTCCAGTTGCTGGAGTAGGCCGCGGCCTTACTCCGCCGGCGGCTGCCAGGGCAGCGATTGCAGGTCGCCGTCTATGCTGATCGCCTGCCCGCTGATCATCGCCCCGAAGGGGCTGGCCAGGAACAGCGCCATGTTGGCGATGTCGGCGGCCCGCACGAACTGCCGCAGGCTGACGCCAGCCAACTCCAGCCGGGTCTCTTCTTCGACGGTCAGGCCCATGTTCCTGGCGCGCGCCTCGATCACGCGGTCGATCCGTGGCCCGGCCACCAAACCCGGCAGCAACGCGTTGACGCGGATGCCATAGCCGCCGAGCTCGACCGCGAGCGAACGCGTCAAGCCCACCACGCCCCACTTGGTCGCGGCGTAGGGCGTGCGCATGGGGATGCCCATGCGGCCAGCCACCGAACTGATGTTGATGATGCTGCCGCCGCCCGACGCGCGCAGCGCCGGCAGCGCATGCCGCACCGTGTGGAATTGCGATGCCAGATTGATGTCCAGCGTTGCATCCAGCTCCTGTGGCTGGATGTCCGCGATGCCCGCCGTGGGGCCGGCGATGCCCGCGTTGTTGACCAGCACGTCCAGGCCGCCCAGCTGCGCCAGCGCTTCCTGCATGTAGCGATCGATCTCTTCGCGCCGGCTCACGTCGGCGCGCGACCAGGGGTGAGGGCTGGCCGCCAGCGCCTGCTCATCCACATCGCAGATGTGTACGCTGGCACCGCGGTCCGCGAATGCGCCGGCGATTGCCGCGCCGATGCCGGCGGCGCCCGCGGTCACGATGACGCGCTTGCCCGATAGGTCCACGGGCAACGCGGAGATGTCCCCGGGAACAGCGTTCTTCACAGTCATGCCAGATCCTTGTCGTTACGCCTCAGGGCTTCGTCAAACGGCAGGTCGATTCCGCCGGCGAGGTATAGACCTGGTCGCCCGGCACCCGGGCCACCAGCTTGTAGTAATCCCAGGGCGCCTTCGACTCCGCCGGGCTCTTTACCTGCATCAGGAACATGTCGTGCACCATCAGGCCGTCGGCGCGGATCTTGCCGTCCTTCACGAAGAAGTCGTTGACCGGATTCGCCTTCAGCCATTTCATGATGGTGTCGCCATCGGTGCTCTTGGTGGCTTCCACCGCCTTCAGGTAGGTGGTGGCGGCGGAATAGTCGCCGGCCTGCAGCATCGACGGCTTTTTCTTCATGGTGGTTTCGAAGCGCGCGGCCCACTTGCGCGAGGCATCATCCTGGTCCCAGTACCAGGCCGTGGTCAGGTACATGTTCTGCGCGGCTTGCAGCCCCAGCGCGTGCA
Source organism: Achromobacter xylosoxidans (assembly GCF_014490035.1). Taxonomy (NCBI): domain Bacteria; kingdom Pseudomonadati; phylum Pseudomonadota; class Betaproteobacteria; order Burkholderiales; family Alcaligenaceae; genus Achromobacter; species Achromobacter xylosoxidans. The sequence continues at coordinate 672,808 of NZ_CP061008.1, forward strand.
CGTCCGTGATCAATACCAGCAGGCCCGCGATCTTCATCTTCGGCGTCAGGCCGAATTCATTGGCGGCCTTGACGGCATTGCTGGTGTCGCTGGCCGAGTTCGCCAGCCCCAGTACCGATGCACCGGATGCTTGCGCCTGCAGGATGAAGGAAGAGAAATCCGCCGCGTTCAGCGGATGCCGGACCCGCCCCTTGACGTTGCCGCCGTCGGCCTGCACCACCGCTGACGCATCGCGCTCCAGCGCGTGTCCGAAGGCATGGTCCACCGTCAGGAAGTACCAATCCTTGTTGCCTTCCTTCATCATCGCCCGGGCCGTGCCGCGCGCCAGAGAAACCGTGTCGTACACATAGTGCACGGTGTAGGGCGTGCATTGCGAATTCGTCAGCTCGGAGGCGCCCGCGCTCACCACGAAGAACGGCGTCTTCTTTTCTTCGGCCACTTTCGCCATCGCCAGCGCCGCCGCCGAATTGGCGCCCGCAATCAGCATGTTCACGCCTTTCTGGTCCAGCCATTCACGCGCCCGGGACGAGGCGATGTCGGCCCGGTTCTGGTGATCTGCCACCAGCACCTCGACCTTCTTCCCGGCAACCACGCCGCCCAGGTCCGCCACCGCCATCTTGATCGCCTCGGCGCCGCCCGGGCCGTCGGCGTCCGCCGACAGGCCGGACATGTCGGTGATGAAGCCGATGCGGATCACGCCGTCGTCGGCTTGCGCCATGCCGGCAGTCCCCAACAGCGCCGCGAGCGCGGCTGCGCACAATGTCTTTTTCATGTCTGGTCTCCCCACTGAATGGATCTGGTTCAGAACGCGACGTTGTCGCGGCCCTTCAATTGCAGCGTTTCGCGCGCCTCGCCGGGCGTGGCAATCTGTAGTGAAAGGTCTTCCAGGATGCGGCGGATCCGCCGCACCTGGTCCGCGTTCGAGCGCGCCAGTTCTCCCGGCCCGTCCCACAGCGAGTCCTCCAGGCCCACGCGCACGTTGCCGCCCAGGGTCGCTGCCATCGTCGCCAGCGGCGTCTGCTTGCGTCCCGCGGCCAGCACCGACCAGATGTAGTCGTCGCCGAACAGGCGGTCCGCGGTGCGCTTCATCATCATCACGTCTTCGGGATGCGTGCCGATGCCGCCGCGTATGCCGAACACGGACTGGATCAGGAATGGAGGCTTGAGCAGCTTGCGGTCGACGAAGTGCGCGGCGGTGTACAGGTGCCCGATGTCGTAGCACTCGATCTCGAAGCGCGTGCCGTTGTCGCCGCACGAGGTCAGGATGCGCTCGATGTCCTTGAAGGTGTTCTTGAAGATCAGGTCATTGCTGCCTTCGAGATAGGGACGTTCCCAGGCGTGCTTGAACTCCTTGAAGCGCTCCAGCAGTTCGTACATGCCGAAGTTCATCGACCCCATGTTCAGCGAGGCGACCTCGGGCTTGAATTGCAGCGCCGGCGCCATGCGGTCGGCCAGCGGCAACACGGGCGAGCCGCCCGTGGTGATGTTGATCACCACGTCCGAAGCGTTCTTGATGCGGGGCAGGAACTGCGCATACAGCGCGGGATCCTGGGTCGGCTGCCCGGTATCGGGCTGGCGCGCGTGCAGATGCACGATGGCGGCGCCGGCCTGGGCGGCATCCAGCGCGGATTGCGCGATCTCGTCGGGCGTGACGGGCAGATGGGGCGACATCGACGGCGTGTGGACCGATCCGGTAATGGCGCAGGTGATGATGACCTTGTTCCTGGACTTTTTCATGGGCCTCGGGCTGCGCGCTTGCGCATGTGTTCTTGATGGTGTTCATGGCCCCGGCTGTCTCCTCCGGGTGTGGGCCATTCTGTCCCACGCCTGCCGCCCATGTCACCTGAACAGAAATAATCAATTGATAGGATTTCCGGTGCTGCGGTGCAGCGACGCCCGACGCGAACGCTGCGCGCGAGCCCTGACAGGACTACAATTTACCCATGCCGGAACGCCCGTTCCGACAGCCATCCGATCACGCAGAAGTCGCCTCCCATGCTTGATATCCAGACCCTCCGCCCGCTGCGGGCCATGCAGCCCGGGTGCGGCCAGATCCGCCTGATGCAGGTGCCGGCATGAGCTACGTCCTGGCGGTGGATCTGGGTGGCACGCGCTTTCGCGCCGCGTTGGTGGACGATCGCGGCGGCATCGCGCATTCGTGTTTCATCGAAAGTCCGGCGCGTGCCAGTCCTGCCGCCCATCCGGGCTGGGACGAGATCGACGCCGATGCCTGGTGGCGCGGGCTGCAAGCCCTGGCCGATGCGCTGGCGGCGCAGGCGGACGCCGCTTTCAATGCGGTAGAGGCCATTGCGATCTGCGGCGTCACGCGCACGCAGGTCTTCATCGATGCGCATGGCGCCGCCATCCGGCCGGCGATCACCTGGCGCGATACGCGCGCGGCGGCGGATGTGGAAGCATGGCTCGCGTCTGTGCCGTCGTCGCATCCCGAACATGGACAGATCAACGCCTTCCATCCGTGGGCGCGCGTGGCCTGGCTGTTGCACGCCGAACCCGAACACGCGGCGCGAGTGCGGCTGGTGCTGGAACCCAAGGATTACCTGAATTTCCGCCTGACCGGACGCGCCGTGAGCGACACCGTGTCGATGGCGCGGCTGGCGGCAGCGGCGACGGCCGGGCCCGACTGCGCCGACCTGTTGACGGCGACGGGAGCCGATCCGGCCTGGGTGCCGCGCCTGCTTGACCCGCTGGAGGTCGTCGGCGCCGTGCAAGCGGGCCTGCCGGGCGCGTTGGCGCGTCTGTCGGGACGTCCTGTAGTCGCTTGCGCCAACGACACCTGGGCGGCCGTGGCTGGCCTGGGCGCATTGCGCCCGGGTTACGCCTACAACATCTCCGGCACCACTGAAGTTTTTGGCGCCGTGGGCGCGGAGCCGGTGCAGGCCCAAGGCCTGATGACGGTGGACTGGGGCGGCGGGCATCACCAGATTGGCGGACCAGGCCAGAATGGCGCGGATACGGTGGCGTGGCTCTTGCCGCTGCTGGGCCGCCTGGGCGACGAAGGCATGGCCGGGGTGGGCGAGGCCATGGACGCCTTGCTCGACGCGCCGCGCGATCCGCAGCCGGCGCTGTTCCTGCCCTATCTGCAAGGCGAACGGGTGCCGTATTGGGATCCGCACCTGCGCGGCGCCTTCCTGGGCTTGAACCGCCGCCACGGCCCCGGCGACTTGGCCTGGGCGGTGCTGGAAGGGGTGGCCTTTCTCAACCGCATCGTGCTGGAGCGCGCCGAAAGCGCGCTGGGCTGTCCCGTGGAAGAAATCCGGTTCGGCGGTGGCGCGGCGTCCAATGCCCAATGGTGCCAGGTCAAGGCCGACATCTGCGAACGTCCGCTGGTGGTAGGCCAGGCCGAGCAGCCCGGCGTGCTGGGCGCGGCGGTCGCCGCCTGGACCGGTCTGGGCCGCTACGGCAGCTTCGCGTCCGCCCAGGACGCGCTGGTGCGCGTGGCGCAACGCTACGAGCCCCAGGCCGAGCGGGCGCATGCCTATCGCCGCATGTACCGCCAGTTCCGCGCCGCGGAAGCCGCGCTGGCGCCCGTGTCGCGCGCGCTGGCCGGCATCGACATGGGCTGATGGCCCAGGTATAAACTACCTCGCCATCAGCGGGGCGCAGCGACGCGCCCACATAACAAGCAAAACGCAGCAAGGGTTGAGTCGATGCGCGGCATCCTGGAAAAGTACGGCACGGCAATCGCGGGATTGGTCCTGGTGGTTTTCTTCGCATTGGCGGCCCCGAATTTCGCGGCACCCAATAATCTCTTGAACATCGCCAAGGAAACCAGCTTCCTGGCCATCATCGCCATCGGCTTCACGCTGGCGCTGGTCACGGCCGAACTGGACCTGTCCGTGGCCGACGTCGCCAGCCTCGCGGCGGTCGTCACGGGCGCCCTGGTTCATACCGGTCAGCCGGTGCTTCTGGCGATAGGCGCGGGCCTGGGCGTAGGCCTTTTGTGCGGCCTCGTGAACGGCATCGCCGTCACGCGGCTGCGCGTGCCCTCACTGATCGCGACGCTGGGCATGGCGGCCATGGCGCGCGGCTTCGCCTTCATGTTGACCGATGGCGTGTCCTATGTCGGCCGCTGGCCCGCCGTCTTCACGGACCTCGCGCGCGGCAAGCCCTTCGGCGTTCCCGCCCTGGTGCTGTGGATGCTGGGCGCCGTGCTGCTTGCCTTCTTTTTGGTGAAATGGACCCGCACCGGCGCCCGTATGACGGCCACCGGCGAGGCCGGTGAGTCCGCGCGGCTGGCCGGCATCAACATCCGCGCCATGAAAAGCATAGGCCTGGCGCTGTCCGGCCTGTGCGCGGGGCTGGCGGCGGTGCTGCTCACGTCCAGCCTGTCTTCGGCCGCGCCCAACATGGCCGGTGACTACTTCCTGTACGCCATCGCCGCGGTGCTGCTGGGCATGACCATGTTCAACCCCGGCCACGCCAACATACCTGGCACGCTGGTCGCCGCGTTGATCCTCAAGGTGCTGGGCAATGGCCTGGTCCTCATGGGCGCGCCGTATTACGTGCAAGACATCGTTCTGGGCTTCATCATCATCGCGTCCGTCGCGGTGTCATCGGCCGTGCTGAAGAAAGCGGCCTTCAAATTCTGATCGGAAGGGGAAGAGAACCATGCGTAAATCCTTGATGCGCAATCTGCTGTTGGCCGCGTTTTCGGTGCAGGCCCTGGCCATGGGCGCGGCCGCGCACGCCTTCGACGTGGGCATCGTCGCATTCCAGATGTCTTCGGAAACCCACGCGCGCGTCGCCAATGCCGCGGCCGAAGCCGCCCGCTCCAAGGGCTGGACCGTGACCCAGCTGAACGCCGAAGGGTCGCTGCCCAAGCTGGCCGAACAGCTCGACACCCTGGTCAACAAGAAGGTCGACGCCATCGTCATCGCCATGGGCAAGCCCGTGGAAACCGATGCGCAGCTACAGGCCGCCAAAGAGAAGGGCATACCCGTCGTCGGCGTGATGTCCGGCGCCAGCCCCCACATGCTGTTCGACGTCGAGGTCAACGAATACGCCACTGGCGCCCAGTCCGTGCTCTACATGCTGGGCAAGATGGGCTACCAGGGCAATATCCTGTCCGCCCGCTTCGACGGCAACTCCGGCACCCGCATCCGCGGCAAGATGCTGGACGCCGTCCTGACCGAGAACACCGCCGTCAAGGACCTGGCCAAGTTCAGCATGGCCCGCACCCAGAGCTGGCGCGACGATGTGCGCAACGGCATGCAGGCGCTGCTGCTGCGCCATCAGGGCCAGTTCAAGGGCATCTGGGCCTCGTTCGACGGCCAGGCCTATGTCATCGACGATCTGCTGCAGGCCCAGGGCATGAAGAAGGGCGACATCACGCTGGTGTCCGTCGACGGCAGCCCGGAAACCTATCGCCGCATCGCCGATCCCAACAGCCTCGTCACCGCCACCATGATGATTCCCTTCGAGCAGATGGGCACCAAGGCCATCTACGCTATCGACCGCATCGTCGTGAAGAAGGAACCCAGGGAAACCATCGCCGCCGGCCCCTACCTGTTCATGGACTCCGTCCTGGTCGACGCCAGCAACGTCCAGAAATTCCTGCAACCCGCCAAGTAAGAGCCAGCAGCCATGACCGCCGCGTTGTCGCTACGCCAGATCAAGAAGTCGTATGGCGCCGTCGAAGCCCTGAAGGGCGTGGACCTGGACGTGCCCCAGGGCAAAGTCATGGCCATCTGCGGCGACAACGGCGCGGGCAAGTCCACGCTCATCCGCATCATCTCCGGCGCGCAGGAACCCAGCGGCGGCGCGATGAGCTTGAACGGCCAGCAGGTCATGTTCGGCTCGCCCCACGACGCCCTGGTGCAAGGCATCGCCACCATCTACCAGGACCTGGCGCTGGCCCCGCGGCTGTCGATCTGGGAGAACATCTTCATGGGCGCCGAATTGGTGCGGCGCGTGGGTCCGTTCAGCGTCCTGGACAAGCGCCGCATGGCGCAGGATGCGCGCGGCTACCTGCAGCGCCTGTCCGTGCCCATCGACGACATGGACCGGCCCGTGGAACGCATGTCCGGCGGCCAACGCCAGGCCGTCGCCATCGCCCGCGCCCTGCGCTGGGACGCCCGTGTCGTCATCATGGACGAACCCACCGCCGCGCTGGGCGTCAAGGAAACCGCGCTGGTGCTGAACCTGGTGCGCAAGCTGCGCGAGGAAGGGCGCACCGTGATCCTCGTCAGCCACAACATGGCCGACGTGGTGGCGTTGGCGGACAGGGTTGCGATCCTGAAGAGCGGGACCAAGGTCATCGAGCGCGACGTGGCCGGGCTGGACGCGGATGCGCTGGCGCACATGGTGATGACGGGCAAGGAATAGATTCCTGGCTCGCTCTTTCGAGCAGACAAAAAAAGGCCGCCGCCAGATTCTTCTGGCGGCGGCCTTTTCGCGTGCAGCAGCGGGACTTAGTCCTTGCGGCTGGTCACTTCAACCAGGTGGTAGCCGAACTGGGTCTTCACGGGACCCTGGACCACGCCGACCGGGGCGCTGAACACCACGGTGTCGAATTCCTTGACCATCTGGCCCGGACCGAACGTACCCAGGTTGCCGCCGTCGCGCGAGGACGGGCAGCTGGAGTTTTCCTTGGCCAGCTGAGCGAAGTCGCCGCCGTTCTCGATGGCGGTCTTCAGTTCGTTAGCCTTGGCTTCGGTGGAGACGAGGATGTGGCGGGCGGAGGCTTGTGCCATTTGGGGCTCCTTGCGGACTTGAATTGGGGAGGGGGAGAGTAACGCATTCAGCGGGCTACTGCAGGAATTGCTAGGGTAACTCGAGAGTGTGGAAAGCTCTAAGGAATGACCTCGGACTTGTTGTGTAGTCCCTTGATTACTAATGATTATTTCAAAATGTTATAAATGGCCTCAATCATTCATTTAGGGATAACGCAAGAGTTCATCCCGAAAAAGAGGCCAAAAGCACATGAGTATCCGGCAGTGTCTGAGTAAGGTCCTGGAGGAATATGCAGCGGCGCGTGGTGAAGCCTTCTCCGGCCACGCTCTCGCTCAGTTCGTACGTCGAGACTTCCGAGATACGGTGGCAGCTATTGTCGGCACCGATCGGCAACTCACTTGTAAGGGCAGCGCGGGCCAAGGAAATTGGGGGCGCGGCCCATGGTTGGGGGTGTTCTATGCGCCGATTACCGAGAGTGCTCAGTCAGGCTACTACCCGGTCTACTTGTTTCGCGAAGATATGCAAGGGGTGTACCTGAGTCTGAACCAGGGGATGACTGAAGCGAAGGCGCACTACAAGTCAGATGCCAAGACAGCGCTGAAGGCGAAGGCGACGAATTTTAGAGCTTTGCTGGGCTCTGCTTGGAAACAATTCCCTCTGCTGGAAATCGACCTTGCTCCCAGCGCGTCGTCGAACGATACGGCCTTTTATGAGGCGGCGAACATTTGCGCCAAATACTATCCGGCGGGAGATCTGCCTACAGAAGAAGTGTTGGTTCAGGATCTGAAGGCTATGTTGGCGCTATATGGCACGCTCTACGAGGCCGAGACTGTGGGTGGCTTTAGCACAGAGTCGGAAGCTGATGAGCCGGAAGACCTGTTGTATGAGGATTTGACGCGCTTTCGGATGCATGCGCGGTTGGAGCGTAGCGCCAAGCTCACTAAGCAGGTGAAGGCAAAGAAAGGCTGTGTCTGCGAAGTTTGTAATCTTGATTTCGAGAAGATCTATGGAGCGCTGGGTAAGGGCTACATTGAGGCGCACCATCTGCGGCCTCTCGCTACGCTAAAGGGGCAAAAGGTGCCGATGGATCCAGAATCGGATTTCGCTGTGCTATGCGCCAATTGCCATCGAATGATCCATCGGTCCGAGCATATTTCGGACGTCAATGAGTTTAGAAGCAAGCATTTCGCGACCAGGAAGATTGGGTAGCTGTTCAGTCAGTTTGGCTTGATGATTGCAACGTTGCAGGATCGCGTGGCGCTAGGCTGGACGACATGCAACTCTCACCTGTCAATTGGCCACTTGGGCCTTTCCACGCGCCGATACGTCAAGCCTCGCAAATCCAACGTCGCCGACCCCGGCGCATCCGCAAACACCACAGCCCGCGCCACCTTGGCGAACGACGCCTGGAAATGCTGCGCCGACTTCACCACGATCAGCGTCTTCTCCTCCAACCGGCAGCCCAGCTGGGTGAAGACATCGGTATCCATGGCCTGGGCCCGTACCGTGATCAGCACGATCTCGATGCCATCTGCCTCGACCAGGGCGGAATTCCCTACGACAGCCGGCGATCCGGACAGTCCCGTCATGACCATGTCCGGCACCAGCGCCTTGACGGTGCACATCAGGTCCAGCGGGTCCCCGGACAGGGGGCTGATCTTGCCCCCGATGCGCAAGGGCAAGCGCGCGCCTACGCCGGCGCTGAAAGCGATGCGGACGGCGATGGGGTCCCACATGGGGCCGATAGCCACATTGCGCACACCCCTTTCCAGCAGACGCCGCAGCAGGAAGGTGGAGTCGCCCGCACCACCCCCGCCCGGATTATCGGCCGCATCTGCGATGACGACCGGCGTTGCGCCGTATGCCAAAGCCTGGTCGATGGCTTCGTCCGGTTTGGGGTAGACGGGCGTCAATACTTCGCGCATGCCTATCAGCTCGTCGGCCAGACGCCGCGCCAGCTGCTGGGCGATCTGCGCGTCGCCGTCGGCATAGACTAGCAGCTTGGTCCCCATGTCTGGCACGTCGCCCCAGGCGAAGCTGTGCACCAAGGAAATGGAGAGTATGCCGTCGCGGCCTTCCAGCGCGCTGATGCGGTCGATGTAGCTGCGCGCCGGTTCCTGTGGCGTGCGGATGGTGACGACCATATCGCAGTCGACCACGGCGGCCACAGGAGCAATGCGCCGATCGACGAGCGCCGCGCAGAAGTCCACCAATTCCAACGCGCGTTCGCGGATGTCGGTGTGGGGATACTCCTTGTAGGCGACCAGCATGTCGGCGTTGGCGACCATGGCGTCCGACAGGTGGCAGTGCGGATCCAGCTCCGCGCCCACGACGACCTCGGGGCCGACGATTTCGCGTATGCGCGCCAGCAGATCGCCTTCGCAGTCTTCGTAGCCGTCGGCCACCATGGCGCCGTGCAGGCCCAGCACCACCATGTCGACGGGCAGCGCTTGCCGCAGGTCGCGCAGCAGTTCATCGCGCAGCGTTTCGTAAGCGTGACGGGTGGTGATGCCGCCGGGCTGGGCGCCGGCGGCCATGCCTTCGATCACGGTCCAGCCGTGTTGCGCGCCGCGCTGGCGCGCTGCCCACAGGGGTCCGCTGAAGATGGTCATCTCGGCGGGATGGGTGCCGGCGGGGTAGTAGCCCCGGTCGGCGAAGTCATCCAGCGAGGTGGGCAGCGGAGCGAACGTATTGGTTTCCGTGGACAGCGAACCGGTGAAAACGCGCATGGTACGAGTGCTTAGTCCGCGGTGGCGCCGGAGGCCTTGACCACGTCGGCGTACTTGGCGATTTCGGAAGCGACGTGCTGGCGCAGTTCTTCAGTCGTGCCGCCGCCGGGCGTGGCGACCATGCCGGCGAGCTTTTCCTGGATTTCCTTCTCTGCCAGGATCGCGTTGACTTCCTTGTTCAGCTTTTCCACGATGCCCGCGGGCGTGCCGGTGGGCGCGAACAGCGCGTACCAGGACGTCATCTCGTAGCCCTTGACGGTGGCGTCGATGGTGGGGATCTCGGGCGCGAAGGGCTGGACGGTAGCGCTGGTGACGCCCAGCGCGCGCAGCTTGCCGCCCTGGATGAGCTGCATGACGGAAGGCGCGGTGTCGAACATCACCTGGATGCGGCCGGCCATCAGGTCGGTGAGGGCAGGCGCGCTGCCCTTGTACTGCACGTGCTCCATCTGCACACCGGTCATCATCTTGAACAGTTCCGCCGACAGGCGCGTGGACGAGCCCGCGCCGGACGAGGCGAAGAAGATGTTCTTGGGGTTGGCCTTGGCGTAGTCGATGAACTCCTGCACCGTCTTGGCCGGCACGGTGTTGTTCACCACCATGATGTTGGGGAAGCGCGTCAGTAGCGCCACCGGCGCGAAGTCCTTCTGGAAGTCGAAGGACAGTTCCTTGTACAGAGACACGTTGATGGTGCTGGCGTTCGAGCCCAGCAGGATGGTGTAGCCGTCGTTGGGCGAGCGCGCCACGGTGGCGGCGGCGATGTTGCTGGCGGCCCCGGGGCGGTTTTCGACCACGAAGGTCTGGCCCAGCTTGTCCGACAGGCGGCCGGCGATCAGCCGCGCCACGGCGTCGGACGAGCCGCCCGGCGCGTAGCCGACCACGAGCTTGACGGGCTTGCTCGGGTAGGCGGCTTCCGGGGAAGCGACCGCGGCTTGCTGACTGAATACGCTCAGGGTTGCGGCAGCGAGGATCGAAGCGAAGAGTTTCATGCTTTAAGGCTCGAAATGGGCGTTACCTCGCATTGCCGCCGCTGCTGGCTTCCAGCTTGCGGCTCGCAACCGAGCGGATTTGAAAGTACGCGCATTATTCGCAATCGCCGCCCTGTAAATCAATGTAAGCTGAGGGGAAGTTTGTTGCTAAAAAGGCAACGATTTGAAGAAATCATAGAAATGGGGACAAGTATGGACGGAGGTTTGAGCGCGCGGCGCCTGCAGTACTTCTTCGAGGCGGTCACCACCGGATCGGTGCGCGGGGCGGCGGAACGCCTGGGCGTGGAGCCTTCCATCGTCAGCCGCCAGATCCAGCTGCTGGAGACGGAATTGGGCGTGGCGCTGCTGGAGCGCAAGGGCCGCGGTATCGTGCCCACCGACATGGCCGCGATTGTGATGGATCACTGCCGCGACCGGCAGGCCAGCGAGCAGGCCTTGCGCGCCCGGCTGGACGAGGTCAACGGGTTGCAACGCGGCGACATCCAGATCGTTACCAGCGAGGGCTTCGTCGATATCCTGATGAGCGGCGTGGTGGATGCGTTCTGCCGGCAGCATCCTGGCGTGCGGGTTTCGCTGAAAGTGGCCGGCGCTTCCGACGCGGTGCGCGCTGTGGTGCACGACGACGCGCATATTGGCGTGGTGTTCGGCGCGCCGGCTGACCCCGGCATACGCGTGGTGCACACGCGCAACCATCCACTGTGCGTGATCGCGTGGCCGGATCATCCGCTGGCCCGGCAGCGCAAGCGGCCGACGCTGAAGGACGTGGCGCGCTATCCGATCGCGCTGATGGGGCCGGGCTTCGGTTTGCGCCAGCTGATCGAGATGGCCGAGCTATCCGAGAACATCGTGCTGTCGCCCAACTTCATCGCCAACTCGGTGGTGACGCTCAAGCGCTATGTGGAAAGCCGTCTGGGGCTGACCTTCACGTCGGCGAACTCGGTGGTGAAAGAGGTCGCGCGAGGCGAGCTGGTGGCGCTGCGCACCACCAATCCCATCTTCGAAGCGGCGCAGACGCGCTTGATCGTGCGGGCCAATCGGCCGCTGACCAGCGCGGCAAGAGGCATGCTGGAAAAAATCCAGGCATCGCCGCTGTTCCACGGCGCGAAGCCGTAGCGGGCGATGCCTGGCGCCGTCCTGCCGTGCCTTTAGCGCACGGGCCAGCCGTACATCAGGCCGCCGTCGCGGTAAGACGCGTTCAGGCCGCGCGGCAGCTTCAGCGGGCTGCTGGGGCCAAGGTTCTTCTCAAAGCTCTCGCCGTAGTTGCCGATGTTCTTGATGATGTTGTAGGCCCACTTGTCGTCCACGCCCAGGTTCTTGCCCATGCCCGGCGTCACGCCCAAAAGGCGCTGCACGTTGGGGTTGGTGCTCTTGAGCATTTCGTCGACGTTCTTGGACGTGATGCCGTATTCCTCGGCTTCCAGCATGGCGAACAGGGTCCAGCGCACGACGTTGAACCATTGCTCGTCGCCCTGGCGGACCATCGGACCCAGCGGCTCCTTGGAGAAGTTCTCCGGCAGGATGTCGTACTTTTCCGGGTTTTCGAGGTTGCTGCGCGCCGCGGCCAGCTGCGACTTGTCGCCGGTGAAGGCATCGCAACGGCCCACCGCGAAGGCGCGGATGATCTCGTCCAGGCGCTCGACGACCACGGGCTTGAAGACGATGTTCTGCGAGCGGAACCAGTCGGCCAGGTTGAGTTCGGTGGTGGTGCCGGGCTGCACGCAGACCGTGGCGCCGTCCAGCTCCTTGGCGCTCTTCACGTTCAGGGACTTGTTCACCATGATGCCCTGGCTGTCGTAGTAGTTCACGCCCACACCGATCAGGCCCAGCGTGGTGTCGCGGGTCAACGAGAGCGTGGTATTGCGGGGCAGCACGTCGACTTCACCGGATTGCAGGGCGGTGAAGCGTTGCAGCGCGCTGACGGCCATGATCTTGGCCTTGGAAGCGTCGCCGAACATGGTGATGGCCAGCGCGCGGCACAGGTCCACGTCCAGGCCGATCCAGCCGCCCTTGCTGTCGTTCACCGAGAAGCCGGCGACGCCGGTGGACACGCCGCATTGGACGAAACCCTTGTTCTTGACCGCCTCGAAAGTCGCGCCGGCGTGGGCGGTCAAGGACGAAATGAGTAAGGCGGTGCCTGCCGCGGCCAGTTTGAGTGCTTTCATGGGTGTCTCCGCGCCATCCGGCGCATTTGTAGCGATCAGCCGAAGGCTGAGGTGCGGCGAATGGTAGCCAGCGGCATAAGGGGGGAGAATCAGGGAATTCCCGTTAAATCCGTCCGGCGGAATTTTCTACAGGCCTGTCCATGAACAAGAACGAAGAACCCTCCGAGCGAGGCTCCGCCGCATGGCGCGGGTACAGCTGGGCCAAGGCGCGCCTATTGGGCGTGTGGCGCGAACTGATCCGGGTCAACGCCAGCGACCGGCCCTGGGAAATGCCCCTGGCCGCGGCCCTGTCCTCAGGGCTGCCCTTGTTGGTGGGCGCCTATTTCGGACGCATGGATTACGGCCTGATGTCCAGCCTGGGCGGCATGGTGTTCCTGAGCCTGCCCAATTCTTCGCTGCAGCACCGCATGATGATGCTGCTGGCGGCGTCCTTCGGCATGGTGGCCTGCTATGCCGTGGGCGCGCTGACGCAGTTCTGGCCCGCGGTCATGCTGGTGGCGCTGACCTTCATTGCCATGGTGGTGAACATGGTCTGCCGCTGCTACCGGCTGGGCCCGCCGGGCAGCCTGTTCTACATCATGGCGACCGCGATCGCGGCCTACACGCCGGGGCGCGTGGAAGAAATTCCCACACGCGTCGGCATGGTGGCCCTGGGTAGCCTGGTCGCGTGCCTGGTGGCGTTTGTATATTCCCTGCACATGACGCGGGTCGCGCCGCCGCCGCCCGAAACCGCGCTGCCCAGGCCCACGTTCGATTTCGTGGTCTACGACTCCGTGATCATCGGCCTTTTCGTGGGCGTGTCGCTGCTGGTGGCCGAGCTGCTGCAATTGCCGCGCCCGTACTGGGTGCCCGTCAGCTGCCTGGCCATTATCCAGGGCGCGACCTTGATGGCGGCGTGGAACCGTCAGCTGCATCGCATCCTGGGTACCGCCGTGGGCTTGTGCGTGGCATGGGCCTTGTTGAGCCTGCCGCTGAACGTGTGGACGCTGAGCCTGGTGATGATGGCGCTGTCGTTCGGCATCGAAACGCTGGTGGTGCGCCACTACGCCAGCGCCGTGGTGTTGATCACGCCCCTGACGATCTTCCTGGCCGAGGCGCCGCACCTGGGCCAGGGCTATCCCGCGGCCGTCATCGAGGCGCGCTTCCTGGATACGGTGGTCGGCGCATTCATCGGCGCCGTGGGCGCGGTGCTGCTGCACAACCAGCGCATCCGGCCGCGCCTGTCGCGCTGGATGCGGGCGGTGCTGCCCAAGCGGGTGAATTGAGGCGGGCTTTCAGGGGGGCTGCTTCTTGACCAGCACCACCAACGCGATGCCGAGCAGGATCAGTACCGACGCCGTTACCAGGATGCCGGTCACAGGCTCATCCAGGAACAGGGTGCCGCCAAACGCCGTCAACACCGGCACGCTGAGCTGCACGGTGGCGGCGTGAGTCACTTTCAGGCCTTTGAGCGCCGCGTACCAGAAGACATAGCCCAGGCCTGAGGTCACCGCACCGGAAGTCACGGCATATGCCACGCCCGCGGCATCGTAGCTCACGCGTGAGCTCAACCCATGCAGCAGGAATAGCAGCAACGCGACAGGCGTGGCGCGGATGAAGTTGCCTGCCGTCGCCGACGCCGCGTCCTTGGCGCTGCGGCCCAGCAACGAATAGGCGCCCCACGCGATGCCGGCCAATATCATCAGCAAGGCGTGGAACAACGGCGGCGCGCTGACGCTGGGCAGCATCAGGATCACCAGACCGGCCACCGCCAGGCCTATGCCCAGCCCTTGCGTGGCGCTCAGCCTCTCGCCGATGAAGAAACCATACAGGATCATGCTGATCTGGATCGACGCGAACAGCAGCAAGGCGCCCGTGCCAGCCGAGATCTGGGTGTACGCATAGGCGAAGGCCACGGCATAGGCCAGCAGCGCCAACGCACCACGCCAATTGCCTTCCAGCTGTTTCGCCGGTTTGCGAAGGCGCAACACCAGCCACAGCACCAATGCGCCGGAAGCGATGCGGATGGCCACGAAGGTGGCGGGATCGATGGCGGTGTGCTTGAGTGCAAGGCGGCACAGCAGCGAGTTGCCGGCGAAGGCGAGCATGGAGAGCAGGGTGAGCGCGTACAGGCGGGGTGTCATGGCGCGTTGTTTCCCTAGGGCAGCGCTTCGCGAATCCAGATGGAACGACAAGCAGATCGTAGCGCGGAGTTTCCACTGCCGGGGGAGGGGGATGCGCGTGCGGTTCGTCTCAGCGGGTACGTACTTTGGCCGAAGCCTTTGGGCTGAAGGCGAGGGCTGCATGCTTCCAAAGCGCGTCTACCGCCGCGGATTTCCGGCTGGCCGCGGAGCGCACCAGGCCGAACTCCCTGCGCGCCGCCGGCGTCAACGGCAAGGCCCGGAGCTGGCGCATGTCCGAGGGCAGGGTGGACTCGGGAACCACCGCGGCCCCCATGCCCTCGCGCACCAACGCGCAGGCGCTGGCCCAATCGCGGACCGTAACGCGGATGTCGTTAAGCTCCAGTCCGGCCTTGCGCGCAAGGCTCAGGCCATTCACGGCACAGCCGCCGGTCGCCAGAATGAACGGCTCATCGGCCAAGTCTGCCAGCGCAATACCCCGCGACGACGCGCGGCGGCTGAATGGGTGTGCGCCGGGCAGCAGCGCCATCCAGCGGTCGCGGCCCAGGATCAGGGCTTGCCTATGCGCTGCGGGGTTCATCACCACGCCCAGATCGATGGCGCCGCGCGACAGCCAATCCTCGACCTCTTCATCCGTACCTTCCAAGGCCACCACCTCGATGCCGGGGTGGCGCTGCCGGAAGCTATGCAGCAGGGGGGGCAGCAGCGTCGAGATGACCGAAGGAAAGCTGCCCAGGCGGATGCGGCCCTGGCTCAGTCCCTGGCTGTCGTCGGCAAGCGCGCGGATGGACTCCAGGTGAGACAGCATCGCGCGGGCGTGATCGATGACCTGTTCGCCCAGGGCGGTTACCGCCACTTCCTTGCGCGAACGGGTGAAAACCTGGAGCCCCAGCGACGCTTCCAGTTGCGCAATGGCCTGGCTGGCGCCGGACTGGGTAATGCCCACGCGCTCGGCGGCGCGCGAGATGTTGGCCGTGTCGGCCGTCGCGACGAGCAGGCGCCAATGCCCCAGGTTCAACATATTAAGTAGCTGAGCTAATGATAAGAGAATGGAGCATTAATTTTACCTGTGTGTCGCGGCGCGAGAGACTGCTCCCCTGTTGTTCCCTGGAGATGTCATGAAGCTCTACTACGCCCCGCATACCTGCTCGCTATCGCCGCATATCGTCTTGCGCGAACTGGAGCTGCCATTCGAACTGGTCAAGGTAAACAACCAGACCAAGCAGACCGCGGACGGCCGCGATTTCCGCACCATCAATCCGAAAGGCTATGTCGCCGCGCTGGAACTGGACCAGGGCGACGTGTTGACGGAAGGGCCGGCCATCGTTCAGTACCTTGCCGACCTGCGGCCCGCCATGCAGCTAGCGCCGCCCAACGGCACGCGCGAGCGTACACGCCTGCAGGAATGGCTCAGTTTCGTGAGTAGCGAGATCCACGCGGGCTCGGCGCCCTTGTTCCAGACTGCCTTGCCCGAAGCCGCCAAGGCGCATTTCCGCGAACGGCTCTTCAAGCGCTTCGACTACCTGGACGGCATCCTGGCCGAAAGCACCTACTTGATGGGCGAGCAGTTCAGCGTGGCCGATGCCTATCTGTTTACCGTGCTGGGGTGGTGCAGGTTCTTCGCGATCGACCTGGATCGCTGGCCTTCCCTGGCGGCATACGCCGCGCGCATCGGAGAGCGCCCCGCGGTGCAGGCCGCGCTGCGCGCGGAGGCGCAGGGCTGAACGTCATATGGTCACGGCAACGGATGCCTCACGCCTGCTGGCGCGTGGCCGCCAGCACGATTTCACGCACGCACACGCCTTCCGGCTGTGCATAGGCGTAGTGGATGGCGTTGGCCACGTCCTCGGCGGCCAGCACCTTGCCGCCCATCTCGGCCTTCCAGGCTTCGTAGCCCGTCTTGATGTCCGCGTCGGTGGTATGGCCCAGCAGCTCGGTTTCCACGGCACCCGGCGCGATGGTGGTCACGCGCACGTTGTGAGCCGACAGTTCCTCGCGCAGGTTTTCCGAGAGGCCGTGCACGGCGAACTTGGTGCCCACGTAAGCCACGTGATTGGGGAAGGTCTTGCGCCCGGCCACTGAACTGATGTTGATGATGCTGCCGCGCTTGCGCTGGACCATGCCCGCCGCGACCGCATGCACGCCGTTCAGCACGCCTTTGACGTTCACGTCCAGCATCCGGTCCCATTGATCCGGGTCCTGGCGCGTGATGTCTCCCAACAGCATGACGCCTGCATTGTTGATGAGCGCATCGGCCGGACCGAAGCGCGCCTCGCCTTCCTGCACAGCGGCGGCCAGCGCGGCGCGGTCGGTCACGTCCACGGATAGCGCCAGGGTGTCGGGCAGGTTCAGCGCCTGCATTTTTTCCAGCCGGCGCGCCAGCAGCAGCAGCGGGTGGCCGTGAGCCGAGAACAGGCGGGCGGTGGCCAGGCCTATGCCGGAACTGGCGCCCGTGATGATGACGAGGGGCTTTTTCAAGGTAGACATGGCGGACTCCTGATATCGGTTTTATGTATGCTTGAGTGTCGGGAATTATTCTATTCCCAGGGGTTTTCCCTGAGAAATGGTTTATTCCTTTGGAAGAAATCGGAAAAACTTATGGATAGCCGTCAGCTCAAGGCCTTTGTCGCCGTCTTCGAAGAGCGCAACATCACGGCCGCTGCCCGCCGTCTGCACCTGAGCCAGCCCGCTCTGTCCGGCACGATCAAGAGCCTGGAGGACTTGCTGGGCACGCAATTGTTCGCGCGCCAGGCGCGCGGCGTGGCCGTGACGGAGGACGCCCGCATCTTGTATCCGCAGGCGCGCCGCATCCTGTCGCAAACGGACTCGATGACGCATCAGTTTCGCCAGGGTTCGTCTGCGTCGCGCATCGAAATCGGCGTGGAGGCGGATATCGCGGGACAGGACATCGCCGCCTTCATGCGCGCGGCGCGGGAGGCCGTGCCGACGCTTTTCGTGAGCCTGCTTGAGGGTTGTCAGGGCGATGCCCGGCTGGCGACCGAAGACGAGCGCTGCGAGGACGAGCTGTTCCTGCCGCTATCCGTCGATCCTTACGTGCTGGCCAGACCGGCAGGCAGCGGCGCCGAAGCCGCATTGCCTTGGATCGTGTGCCCGGATCATCCGACGCATCAGCGTCTGCTTCCCTACTATGGCGCCGGGGCAAACACGCCGGCCGCCCACGCAGGATCGCTGCGCCTGGCATTGGCATTGACGGCGGCCGGCGCAGGCATATGCGTGGCGCCGGAGTCCCTTGCTTGCAGTCAGGCCGGCGTGGAGACCAGGCCGCTGGAAGGGCTGGAGATGTCGCGGCGCATCGGGCTTTGCTATGCGGTGCAAGCGCTGGACAAATCCGCCGTGGCAACCCTGGTGGAGCGGTTTCGGGATCATGCGTTTCAGGCCACGCACGCAACATAAAAAAGGCCGGCCAACGCAACCGAGCGTCGCGGAAAGCAGGGCGCAAGACTGCAACTTCACTCGTTAAGTTGTAGTCTTGCGCCTTTTCGCCAATAAACGTGGCCGCGCAGCGGCCGATAAGAGAGGAGATAACTATGACGATGCTATCCGGCGCCAAGCTGGGCAGGGCGGTATTGGGGATGACGCTGGCTGCCGTGGCGTTTGCCGCATCGGTTTCCAATGCGCACGCGGACGACTACCCTTCACAGCCGATCAAGCTGATCGTGCCCTTTGCCGCTGGAGGCGGCAATGACGGGATCGCGCGTCTTCTGGGGCAGCTGCTGTCCGATGGCCTGAAGCAGCCCGTGGTGGTGGAGAACCGCCCAGGCGCGGGCGGCAAGCTGGGCGTGGAGCAGGGCCTGAAGGCAGCGCCCGATGGCTACACCCTCACCTTGATTTCCAATAGCTATTCCGTCAACCCCAGCCTGTACAAGCTGCCGTTCGATCCGGTGGAAGACATGACGCCGATCGGCATGATCGCGCGTGCCCCCTTCTTCGTGTCGGTCAATCCCGGCGTGCCGGCGGACAGCCTGGGCGATCTGGTGGCTCTGGCCAAGAAGAAGCCGGGCGGATTGACCTATGCCTCGTCCGGCACGGGCGGCATATCGCATCTGGCGATGGAGGCCTTCTTGAAGACGGCCGGTATCACCATGGTCCACATCCCCTACAAGGGGTCCGCGCCGGCTCTGACGGACACGGTATCAGGCCAGGTCAACGTAATGCTGACCACGGCGGGTTCGACGCTGCCTTACCGCGAGGACAAGCGCCTGAAGGTGCTGGCCGTGACCTTGCCGCAGCGCGTGTCCTCGGCGCCCGATATCCCGACGGTGCGCGAGGCGGGCGTGCCGTATGACGTGACGGTGTGGTACGGCATCATCGCGCCCAAGGGAGTGCCGCCGCAGGTGCAGGCCAAGCTCAACGCCGCGATCAATGCCGCGGTTGTCATGCCCGAGATGGCTGATCGTCTGAAGGCTACCGGGGAAGAGGCCGCGCCGGGTAGCCCGCAGGATTTTCGCGATCAGATCGTGAAGGAGATTTCCTTGTGGGGCGATGTGGTGCGCGAGGCGGGCGTGACGGTTAATTGATCACTTCGCGCGAAACTGGGCACGGGACTGGCATCGCCTGCTAATCGTCTGCGGGCAGGTCAGTCTAGCCCGAAAGGATTATCGTTTGCTTGCTGATTTCTGAACGCTTCCGTCAATAAATACAATTTCAGAAGGATTAAGACCTGCTTGTATCACGACAGAGCGGGCGTCGCTTAACTGTGTGATTCGCATGGGAGTGAGGTTCCCAATGTCAATCACAACGTAGTAGGCTCGAGTTGTGCCTTCAGCCGCTCGGTAGGCATCCAACTGTTTGGTGTAAGCATCTACAAGCTTCGAATTGGTCGAGCGTTTTAGTTCTAACAGCACTTTAGAATTTGCACCATTGGACACTTTGAAGTCAACGGGGCCTGCGCCGCCGTCGGACTCCGGGGATATGTCAAGATTGTTTGCGTCGCAATAAGATAATGCAACGGCATAAAAGAGCCGTTGCATGGCCTTTTCAAGGCGGGCATTTTCCTGCTTGTCATCCCACAATTCTTTCCAGAGTCCTCGGTCTTCTATCAGACTCTTAAATTGGTTGATGATTGAGCATACGACCTCGTCCACTTCCGAAAGGTTCAACGCTCTATTAGAAAATCGGACTAGATCGAGTGGTTGGGCCTTCGATATGTTTCTTCGAATATTGGCTGGGTAAATCTCGCCGCGATGATCATTTTTTATGTCATAAGGTTCATCCGCGGCATAGGTAATTAGATCCAACAAAGTGTCGAATGTTCTTTTGCTCTGCAAGGCTCTGTTAAGAACGTCATCCTTCTCTCGGCGGGTTCTTGCCTTCCAAATCTCACCAATTTGACTGTTTACCCGTTCACGTAATTCTTCGGTTTCTCGAGCTGCTGCACTAACCGAGCTCCAGTCAGAAGCGATTGGTAGGTCTCGAACAATGTCAGCAGGGACCAAAAGTATAGGCTCGCTGGGTTTTATAGGGTTTGCCGGAAGCTCGTGCTTGCTTCCTTTGATCTCAAACGTCTGCGTGTCTATCTTCATCTGAGTGCATACTGACGTTGTGAATCGAGCAAGGCACTCAATAATTATGTTGGTGGTCATGTCGCTAATTCGATCTGCCCCAACCCCATCTTCAAATAATGCTAGAGCGACGAATAGGTTTGGATTAGTGACCCCAAGGCTGATGACTTCCTTCGCTGTGGTAAGCAGGTTTTGAGCTAGCTTCTCACCGAATCCGGAGCCTCCTGTCCCTGAGGAATAACCGAGATGAGTGTAGCCAATCTCATGAAATGAAATTCTCTTTTTTGCAGCTCGCCATGCGATGTCATCGACTTCCTTCGACGCAGTGAGGAGTTCAATGAGTTGGATGAATCGAGCTTCGTATGCCGCACTTGCGCATTCGCGGAAGTCCTTATTTGCCGATTCAGCTAAAAGCAAGGGGTCAATAAAGAGGTTCGTGTCGCAGTTAAGTGTTACATCTATGACGCCGATTTTCTTGACCACATCCTGGTCAAGGTTCCATGCCATCGACAGCGTGATTGGTTCATTTGTAGCCATACGAATCCTCCCCGTGTTCAGTACAACACATATACCGGCGGCATCCTATCCTGCATTAGTCCCCAAATCCTAAATTTCTTCGTCATGACGAAGATTTTGGGAGGGCTAATGCATCGGTGCGCGGCTGCACAAACTCTTGCAAGCTGATCTGACCATCGATGAAAAGCTGGGTGTGCGCCTCATCTGCCTCACTGAGCGAGTAACCTTCTAGACCGACGGAGGCCCGCGCGTAGTTAACAGCAGATTGGCGTCGACAGCGTTCGGTATCTGAAATGATTTTGTGATGCTGTAGCCCGCATTTACCTTCGCCAGCCATGGTGTCTCCTTGCTGTAGGTAACTCTATTTTACAAGAGGTACGGGTATTTGGGTTTAGGTACGCGCAGCCTCAGAGGTGGTGCGCTGAAATTGTCTTGTTTTACCTACTATGAGCTGCAATATCGGCTGCGTACTAGCCGTAGTTTCCAAAGAGGCTTTGCCTCTCTGTCGCTTCAATGATCTGGCTATCCGTAAATCTCGACTTCTTCATGCGGTAGAACTCCTCAACGAGAAAATCCTACTTCTGACCTCATCGCTTTTGCGGGGGGATTACCTCTGGACGCGGTACAGCCTGTCGGCCGGGGGGGGGGCACGGCGGAGCTGTCGGGCCTGCCTCTGTTGCTAGTCCGGTAAGGGCGGACGCGGAATGCAGCCGAGGGGATTGCCCGCGCGAATCGAAATGGCCGAACGAACCGTGGAGCGTTTCGCCAATCGGGCAAAAAAAAGCCTCGCGAAGGGCGAGGCTAGTTAATCGGAATGCTGATGTCACCGGGCCCGATGTCTGCCCATCTATTGGGGCGGCATTTGCGTGCGGACCGCGCTAACCGATCACACCCAAAAACTCGCCTACCACCCGATAGCGATGTTCGTCGTCTTCCCGGCTGAGCTCAATCGGCCTCAGCGTTGGATTGGTGGACCGCGGTTTCAATAGGATCTGTTGATTCTCCGCGCCGTCTTCGGAGCGTACCTTGAAGCTCTGATATTCCTTCACCGTGTATCGCGAACCGGCGTCGCCGTCCTGCGTATCGGCGCATTCCACCAGAACGATTTTTCCATTCCGGGTGCCGCCCGGGTTCAAGCGAAACAGGCAAATGGCGCCATCGGGGATGACCGTGTTCATGGATTCGCCGACCACATGGCAAGCAAAAATATTCTCTCCTACCGGCATGCCTTCGGGGACCGCCACCCAGTTTTCATGTTCGACGCACTGAAGCGCGCTGAAACCACCTGCCGCCGCTCGCAGGTCATAGAGCGGGACTGCGTTGGCGTAAGGTTCCAAGGGGGGGCTAGGCGCGGGGAACGCGATGACGTTGGATTTGTAGCTTTCCACATGCAGCTTCAGATATCGTCTCAAACTGTCGTCGCATGCATAGAGAAACGTACCGCGTATGCCACGCAGCATGATGGTCCGGTAGATATTCAGTATGTACTGCTTGAGTTTATTCGGGTCTTCAATGGTCTGCTTTCCGTTCCGGTCATGATAGTTGTTCCGGTCAATGATGATCTGGTTCAGTTTTTCATCATAGCGAATTTCGTGGCCGAAGATGACGCCGGTGTAGTTCAGGTCATAGCCTTGGGTGGTATGAATGCAGCCCACCTCGTCCGCGGCGTCTTTCGCGTTGATCCAATCCGCCGTCGTGCTGTTCCACCGTAGTCGCAGGCCACCGATTTCGATGTCGTGCAATTTCGGGGACTTCTTGGAAACCCAGGGCCAGGAGTAACCCGCTACCAGTCGCGCTAGGCCGTAGCTGGAGTTTCTTTGCTCTATCTCCTTTACCATGTCGGAGAGGTCGTCAAAAATCAGAAACTCGTACCTACTAGAACTGAATTTCTCGTTAACTGGAAGCCGCATATGCAGTAGATCGTCGACAAACCGCACGTAGTGCCGCCCAGCTCGGACGCGGAACTGCGACGCCAGAGTTATGACCGTACTGTTCTGCGAAGACTTGATCGCCTGGAAGTCGGATGCGTCGGCATCGGATGGTTTGATGCTCTGGTCCGGGTCGTAGAAGAAGACAGCTTTATTCGACTGGAGCGTGACCCAGTTCACTTCGCTGCACGCGTTCTTGTCCAACCCCAGAGCTGTACATGCCGTGTCGAAGCTTCCGATATAGGCTCCCAGGTTGACGCGCTTGCGCAGTCGGTGTGACTCATCGACCAAGACGATGTCGTAGCGCCGTTTCGTCAGCTCGGATGGGCTGATGACCATATCGGAACGTAGGCCCGCAACGTTCTTGAACGCCTTCTTTAGCGTGCTCCTGAACGAACTCATAGGTACTACCAGAGCCATGCGCGGGTATGGGAGTGATTGCTTGATTTGCCGCAGCAGTTCCCGAACTTCCTTCTCTTCTTCGGAAAACTCGCGCAGATCGAGCTCTTCGAGGTCGGAATGAATGAGCTTGAAAAGGAAAATAGCTAATACCGATTTTCCAGTTCCGGCGCCTCCTTGGACCACGATATGTTTCAACCCGGGGTCGACCAGCGACCGCATTATCTCGATCAGACCCTGTTTTTGATCAGCAGAAAGAGATTTGTACGGCGAGTATTTGAAAACATCGGAATTGTCGATGGCCTCGATTGACCTTTGGGCGATTCCGTGCCGGCGCAGTCTGGCCCAGATCTCGCGAAAAATCCTGGAATAGAGTTCGTCCCTTTGGTAATAGTTGTGATCGCTCAGGCCGAGGTTTCCGTTCAACATGCTGAAACGGCCGTCGGCTGACATGTACTTTATGAGGGAAGACTCTATATCGAGAGTCGCTGACTTGTTGAAGCGCTCACTGCTGACGAGGTGTACCGTTGTCAATGATTTTTTCTGAGGGTGTTTGAGATGCGTACCCAGGCGAGTCAGCGTGTCCGTCGTCTCGCCGACATATGCGAAACGTGTCGTGCCATCGCTGAGAATATAAACAAGCGGCCAATTATTCGCCGCGTATGCGTTGGTCTCGATTTCGGTCAGCGTTTCTGCGGAGAATCGGTAACGGTTAACTTCGACGAGATGCGGCTGGGTCATAGCTCGTTGTATTTTTTTGCGGTTCCCTTTGCCTTATGGACCGGGTACTTTCGTTCATTCCTTTCGATTTTCTCCAGGACGATCTTCTTTAAATCGAAGTTATACGCATCTGACAGCAGTAGCGCATAAGCCAAGACATCGGCAAGCTCCTCTTTCACCTTTTCGCGATCGGCGGCTTCCGGAGGCTTCCATAGGAAAACCTCCAGCAGTTCGCTGGCCTCAATGCTGAGTGCCAATGCAAGATCTTTAGGGTTGTGGAACTGTTGCCAGTTTCGCTCGTCGCGGAACTGGCGCAACCGCTGAATGACTTCTTCCATTTCTTGTCTTTGCGGGCGTGAGAGCGTTGGAATGCATGATAGACCGCTTAGCGTTCTGTCGCACCCTGGGTGTGTTTATGTCGGAATGCCCCGTGCCGCGGCTACCCCTTTGCTTGGGCACGGCGTCGGTATATCGATTCGAGAAATTTCCCCGGGTGGAGGGGGATAAGGCAAGGAACCGCACGCGATGCTTGTAAACAACGGCGGTCTTAGAGATGGTGCCCGGGGCCGGAATCGAACCGGCACGCCTTGCGGCGGGGGATTTTGAGTCCCCTGCGTCTACCAATTTCACCACCCGGGCTAGGAGGTCGCGGACACGTCCAGATGACGGTCGCGGGAGAAGCGAAGACGGCGATTATATGCGGTCTGGGAAAAATTGTCAGGCGGCCCTGGATCCAGCCATCTGACAGGGGCCAGTCCGTCCGCACACAGGGGCAGGTAGGGACTGGCTTTCCGAGGAATCCGCTGCCTTACTTTTTCTCAGGCAGGAACCAGTTCATCACCAGCGCGCAGATGCCGCCAGTAGCCACGCCCGACTCCAGCACGCTCTTCACGGCATGGGGCAGGTGCGACAGGATTTCCGGCACTTGCGACACGCCCAGGCCCAGCGCCAGGGACACGGCGATGATCAGCAGGGCGCGGCGGTCCAGGTGGATGCCGGCCAGGATGTTGATGCCGGACGCGGCGACCGCGCCGAACATGACCATGGCGGCGCCGCCCAGGACGGGCTCGGGCACGGCCTGCAGGATGCCGGCCACGGCCGGGAACAGGCCCAGCAGGATCAGCATGCCGGCGATCCACACGCCGACGTGGCGGCTGGCGATGCCGGTCAACTGGATCACGCCGTTGTTCTGCGCGAAGACCGAGCTGGGGAAGGTGTTGAAGACGCCGGCCAGGAGCGAATTCGCGCCGTTGACCAGGACGCCGCCCTTGATGCGTTGCATCCACAGCGGGCCTTCGACGGGCTGCTTGGAGACCTTGCTGGTGGCGGTGACGTCGCCGATGGCTTCCAGGGACGTGACCAGGTAGATGATCAGCATGGGCACGAACAGCGCCCACGAGAAGCCCAGGCCGAAGTGCAGCGGCGTGGGGATCTGGAACAGGGCGGCTTCGCGGGCGCCGGTGAAGTCCAGGCGGCCCATGTAGGCGGCGGCGATGTAGCCGACGGCCAGCGCCAGCACCAGGGCGGTGCTGCGCACCCACACGACTGGCACGCGGTTCAGCAGGATGATGGTGCCCAGGACCAGGCCCGACAGGGTCAGGTTCTCGGCGCTGGCGAAGGTGCCGTTGCCCATGGCGCTATAGCCGCCGCCCATGCTGATGAGGCCGACCTTGATCAGGGTCAGGCCGATGAGCAGCACGACGATGCCGGTGACCAGCGGCGTGATCAGGCGCTTGACGAAGGGCAGGATGCGGCTGATGCCCATTTCGACGAAGGAGCCGGCGATGACGACGCCGAAGATCGCGGCCATGACGGCTTCGACCGGGGTGCCTTGCTTGACCATGACCGAGCCGCCCGCGATCAGCGGGCCGACGAAGTTGAAGCTGGTGCCCTGCACGATCAGCAGGCCGGCGCCCAGGGGGCCGAAACGCTTGCACTGGACGTAGGTGGCAATGCCGGAGATGACCAGCGACATGGACACGATCAGGGTGGTGTCGCGGGAGCTCACGCCCAGGGCCTGGCAGATCAGCAGGCCGGGGGTGACGATGGGAACCAGGATGGCCAGCAGGTGCTGCAGGGCGGCGACGAAGGCCACGGGAGGCGCGGGGCGGTCGTCGGGGCCGTAGACCAGGTCAGGGCTGGGGTCGGCGTCGGATGAGCCGTGGGGGGCGGGTTGGGTCAGGGAGGCGGGTTGCATGGCGGATGGGCCGGCCAGGGATGGGTAGGGGGGAAAGTGCGGGATTTTAGCGGGGAAGGCCTCGCGCCGTCCGGGGACGGACCGGGAGGGGGCGCAGATGCGCCGCAGACCCGGGCCGGGATTGCGGCCGCTGGTTAGAATCCCTGGTCGCCAATCAACGGCAGGTCAGCCCCGCCACTCCATGCAAAAACGCGCCAAATGGGCCGTGATCTCGCTGGTCCTGATCATCGCCGCGCTGCCGATGTTCCTGTTGTTCTGGTTGATGGACGGCGACGACTTCGCGGCCGTCGACCGTGGACAGTCCTACGGCAACAGCATCTATAAGAACTATCAGGGCGGCGTTTACGCCGCCGTCCCCAGCAACGGCTACTACCGCATGGACGACGCCGATCCAGCCAGTTTCGCGGTTTTCGATACCGGGGCTTTCGACGGCAGGCAGGCGGCCAGGGACCAGCGCCACGTGTATTGCGGCAATCAGGTCTTGCCGGACATGAAGCCCGCGTCCGCGCGCTACCTGGGCAACAGCTATTTCAGCGATGGCGCGGTCACGGTTTTCTGTTCGATGCACAGCGTGCGCAACGAAAAGCTGGGCATGCTGGACGAGTTCTGGCAGAAGATCCAGTACCAGGCGGACGCCGGCCCCAAGCCGCAGACCTACCTGTATCCGTTCGTTGTCCTGCCGGCCAGCGCGCGGCCCTACCGGCCGCTGCTGGACCGCGAGCTGGCCACCGACGATGTGCGCGTGTACTACCGGGGCCGCGAAATGCCGCAGGCGGCGCCGGCTTCGTTGCGCCGCCTGCCGGCGGGCCGGGACGGGGACGTGCGTTCCAGCGACGATTTCTTCGCCGACGGCCGCCGCGTCTATTTCCACGAGCAGTTGCTGCCGCTGTCGGATGATCCCGCGCTGTATACCTTCATGGTGGGCGACCTGTACCACCAGCCCTATCTACAAGATCCGCGCGACGGCATGGTGTACGTGGGCGCGCAGCCCTTCGACGCGGCGCATGCGCCGTATCGCCTGCTGAACGAGCACGGCCGGCATGTGTACCAGGCGCTGTTCCGCAGCAAGAACGGCATTTTTTTCTACAACACGCAGACGCGGCAGGTGGAACGGGCGGGGGACGACCCCTTCGCCTCGGGATCCTTCACCGAGCTGTCGCCATACGTGTACACGGACGGCAAACAGACGTTGTTCCTGCAGGCGCAGGAAGTTTGGGCTCGCAACTCGCGGGGCGGGGGCGGCGGGCTGGTGTCCCGTTCCACGCTGGTCAATCAGCTGACGGATGCGCCGGCTGGGGAATGGATCAAGCGCGGCGTGGTTTATCACAACTTCGGCACGGTCTGGCAGAAGGGCGAGAAACTCTATTACCTCGACGAGCTTGGACCCTCGCAGCTGATTTCCCACTCGATCTATCAGATCATGGACCGCGACGCGGCGGATTTCCTGCTGCGCTCGCAAGAAACTCGGCAGATCACGACTGCCGACATCCGCAAGCTGGTCCGGGCCGGCAAGCTGGCGGTGCCGCAGTATGAAACCGTGCTGGAAGCCAGGACACGTTATCGGAAGGTGTTCTCCATTTTCTGAGGCGCCGCCGCCACTCCCCAAAATGGGAGGTTGGGGCCGGCCGGGGTTTTCCTGCCCGCCCTTGAAAATGCGCCATTGGCCCCCACATCAGTAGGGTTTCCCGGCGGCCGCGCGGGCCAGAAGTCCCGGCAGCCAATAACCGTCCCTAATTTTTTACCTAGCCACGTAGAACTATGAGCCAAACCGCCACGCCTTCCACGTCCGAAACCCTGGGGTTCCAGGCAGAGGTGAAGCAGCTGCTGCACCTGATGATCCATTCGCTGTACAGCAACAAGGAAATCTTCCTGCGTGAGCTGGTGTCGAACGCATCGGACGCCTGCGACAAGCTGCGCTTCGAGGCCATCGACCGGCCCGAGCTGCTGGAAGGCAATGGCGAATTGGCCATCACGGTCAGCTACGACAAGGCTGCCCGCACCATTACCATCTCCGACAACGGCATCGGCCTGTCGCGCGAAGAAGCGGTGGCCAACCTGGGTACGATCGCGCGCTCCGGCACGCGGGAATTCTTCTCGCAGCTGACCGGCGACAAGCAGAAGGACGCGCAGCTGATCGGCCAGTTCGGCGTGGGCTTCTATTCCTCGTTCATCGTGGCCGACAAGGTCACGGTGGTCAGCCGCCGCGCCGGCGCCACGGACGCGATCCAGTGGGAATCCGACGGCCAGGGCGAATTCACCATCGCCGCGGCCGAGAAGGCCGCGCGCGGCACGGACGTCACGCTGCACCTGCGCGCCGACGAAGACGAATTGCTCAACGGCTGGAAGCTGCGCGAGATCCTGCGCCGCTACTCGGACCACATCTCCCTGCCCATCCGCATGGCCAAGGAAGAGTGGGACCAGAAAAAGGGCGAGCAGATCAAGACCGAAGAACTGGAAACGGTGAACCAGGCCAATGCGCTGTGGGCCCGCAGCAAGTCGGACGTGACTGAAGATCAGTACCGCGAGTTCTACAAGACGGTGTCGCACGACTACGACGACCCGCTGGCCTGGACCCACAACCGCGTCGAAGGCCGCAGCGAATACACGCAGCTGCTGTACGTGCCCAAGCACGCGCCCATGGACCTGTGGGACCGCGACGGCCGCCGCGGCGTGAAGCTGTACGTCAAGCGCGTCTTCATCATGGACGACGCCGATCAGCTGCTGCCTTCGTACCTGCGCTTTGTGCGCGGCGTGATCGATTCGGCCGACCTGCCGCTGAACGTGTCGCGTGAGATCCTGCAGGAAAGCCGCGACGTGCGCGCCATCCGCGAGGGTTCGGCCAAGCGCATCCTGTCGCTGCTGGAAGACATGGCGGAGAACAAGCCGGAAGACTACGCCACGTTCTGGTCCGAGTTTGGCCAGGTGCTGAAGGAAGGCGCGGGCGAAGACCACGCCAACCTGGAGCGCATCGCCAAGCTGATGCGCTTTGCCTCGACCCACACGGGCGACCAGGCCCAGACCGTGTCGTTCGCCGACTACGTGTCGCGCATGAAGGAAGGCCAGGACAAGATCTACTACGTCACGGCGGATACCTTCGCCGCGGCCAGCAACAGCCCGCATCTGGAAATCTTCCGCAAGAAGGGCATCGAAGTCCTGCTGCTGTCGGATCGCGTGGACGAATGGATGTTGTCCTATCTGCGTGAATTCGACGGCAAGTCGCTGGTGTCGGTGGCCAAGGGCGGCCTGGACCTGGCCGAGCTGGCCGACGAGGAAGAAAAGAAGCACCAGGCCGAAGTGGCCGAGGACTTCAAGCCGCTGGTCGAGCGCCTGCAGAAGACGCTGGAAGACCAGGTCAAGGAAGTGCGCGTGACGCTGCGCCTGGTGGACTCGCCGGCTTGCGTGGTGGTGGGCCAGAACGAACTCAGCCCGCATCTGCTGCGCATGCTCAAGGCCGCCGGCCAGGAAGCGCCCAACGTCAAGCCGGTGCTGGAAATCAACCCCGAGCACCCGCTGCTGGCCCGCATCCGCGCCGCCGAAGACGGCGAGTTCGACCAGTGGGCGCGTTTGCTGCTGGATCAGGCGCTGCTGGCCGAAGGCGCGCAGATCGCCGACCCGGCCGCGTTCGTGAAGCGCTTGAATGCGTTGCTGCTGAAGTAAGCAGCGCATCCGTTGGAAGAAGGAAAGGCGCCTCTGGCGCCTTTTTTTCGTCTGGAAGACGCTTCACAAGCAGTGGCT
This sequence comes from Achromobacter xylosoxidans, assembly GCF_014490035.1. Classification (NCBI taxonomy): domain Bacteria; kingdom Pseudomonadati; phylum Pseudomonadota; class Betaproteobacteria; order Burkholderiales; family Alcaligenaceae; genus Achromobacter; species Achromobacter xylosoxidans. Next base: position 702,515 of record NZ_CP061008.1, read on the forward strand.
TAAAAATCACCGATCGGTAATTTAGGGGGTGGGCATGGCCTCGAACGATGTTCCTGCCGCGCTCGCAGGCGGGGCCGGCGTAACGATTCGCACATCGACCGAATTGGGCGAATTGGTGAAGGCCGTCCGGCGCTCGCAGGGCTTGCTGCAAGCGGATCTGGCTGGTCTGTCCGGCACCGGCAACCGCTATGTGGTGGATCTGGAGCGCGGGAAGCCCACGCTGCAATTGCAGAAGGTGCTGGACATGCTGGATCTGCTGGGCCTGGAAGTGCAGGTAGCGCCCAAGCGCCCGAGTCTGCCATGACCGTCGCCGATGCGCTGGACATCTATCACGCGGACCGCAAGGTCGGCCGCTTGTTCGACGAGCGGCCGTTGCGCTTCGTAGCCGTCCGCGGCCCCATCGCCTAGACCGTCTGCGCGGCCCCCTCGCCGCGTATCACTACAGCATCCAGCGCCACCACCCCCTTACCCTCAGGTAAAGCCAGTAAGGGATTGATCTCCACCGAACTGAAGTCCGCGCGCCGCGCGTGGGCGAAGCGGGATAGCGCCGCCAGCGCGTCGGCCAGCGCGTCGACGTCGCAAGGAGGCGCGCCACGCGCGCCTTGCAGCAGCGCGTAGCCCTTGATCTCGCGGATCATCGCCAGGGCTTCGTCGCGCCCGAAGGGGGCCAGGCGGAAGCTCACATCCTTGAGCACTTCGACGAAGACGCCGCCCAACCCGAACATGACGACCGGGCCGAACACCGGGTCGCAATGCACGCCGGCTATGCATTCCACGCCCTTGGGCGCCATGGGCGCGACGAGCACGCCGTCGATGCGGGCGTCGGGCCGGTGCTGGCGCACGGCGGCCATGATGTCGGCATAGGCCTGCCGCACGGCGGCTTCACCGCGGATGTTGAGCTTCACGCCGCCTACGTCGCTCTTGTGCGTGATGTCGGGCGATACCACCTTGAGCACGACGGGAGCGGCGTCGCCGTTCGTAGCAGCCAGCTCGGCGACGGCGCACACTGCCGCGTCCACGTCGGCGGCCAGCGTGCAGGGCGAGGCCGGCAAGCCGGCCTGGCGCAGCAGCGCCATGGCCTGGACTTCGTTGTAGGCGTCCAGCAATGGCGGTGTGTGCGCCGCGGGCATCGTGGGAGCATCGTCAACAACGTCGCTACCCGTATGAGCAGCCAGCCCGGCCACCGCGCCTATCGTGCGGATGGCGGCGCTGGGATCAGTGAACACCAGGCAGCCCAGCTGTTCCAGCTCGCGGCGGCGCGCGGGCGGAAACAGCGCGCTGATGGCCAACGGCACGTCCGGATGGCGGGCCTGCATCTGCCTTGCGAAAGCCTCGAAGGTAGGCCACAAGGCTTCGGAGGATCCAGCAGCGGCCAGGAAGACGGCCAGCGCGTCGTAGCGTCCATCGGCCAGCATGTCGTCGGCGGTGGCCAGCAGCAGCCCGGGTTCGGACACGGCCTGGCCGGTGACGTCGACGGGATTGCGGCCGCTGGCGAAGGGCACGCGCTCCAGCAGGCGGGCTTGAGCTTCGGCGGCGGGTTCGGGCAGCGCCAGGCCGGTGTCCTCGGCTTCGTCGGCCATCAGCGCGCCCACGCCGCCGGAGATGGTGAAGATCCCCAGCCGGCGGCCCTGCGGCGGCCGTTTCCAGGTGTCCAGCGCATAGCCCAGGTTGAAGAATTCCTCGATGGTGCGCGCGCGCAGGGCGCCGTATTGGCGGAACAGCGCGTCGTACACGGCGTCGTCGCCGGCCAGCGCTGCCGTATGCGAGGCGGCGGCTTGCGCGCCAGCCTGGGTGCGGCCGATCTTGGTGACGACCACGGGTTTGCCCGCCGCGCGCGCCGCGGCCAGGGCGCGGCGCAGCTTGGCGCCGTCGCGGCAGCCTTCCATGTAGGCCATGATGACGCGGGTATCGGCGTCGCAAGCCAGCCATTCGATGCAATCGGCCACGTCGATGTCGGCCTCGTTGCCGGTGCTGATCCAGTGCGACAGGCCCAGGCCGCGCTCGCGCGCCATGCTGTAGGCATAAGCGCCGAATGCGCCGCTCTGCGACACCATGCCGATGCCGCCTGCGGCGACGATGCCGTTGGCGGGGGCGGGCGAGAACGTCGCGTAGACATTGCGCCGCACGTTCATGAAGCCCAGGCAATTCGGTCCCAGCAGGCGGATGCCGCGCTCGCGCGCGATGGCGCAGAGCCGTTCCTGTTGCGCGGTCCCTTGCGCGCCGGTCTCGGAAAAACCCGAGGTGAACACCACGGCGGCGCCTACCTGGCCGGGCCGGGCGCGTTCCAGCGCCTGCGCGGCATGGGCGGCAGGCACGGCCAGGATGGCCAGGTCCACGTCCGCGTCCAGCGCGTCCAGGCCGGGCAGGGCCGGCAGGCCGGCGATGGCGTCCGCGCGCGGGTTGACGGGAATGATGCGGCCGCCGTAGCCGTGCTGGAGCAGCAACCTGACCGGCATCGCGCCGATCTTGCCGGGCGTGGACGAGGCGCCGACGATGGCGATGCCTTGCGGATTGAAGAGGCGGGACAGGGAGGAGTCAGTCATGATGTGGCGATGAAGAATCAGGAGTAGCGCACGACGCTGCGGCCCGTGCTGCCGCGTTCGAGCATGGCGGCCAGGGCTAGCGGCAGCTCGCGGGGTTCGATGACGCGCGCGATCAGGTCCAGATGCGCGGGGCGATATTCGGCGGCGAGCTTGTTCCATACCTGGCGCCGCAGCGGCATGGGGCTGTTGGCGTTGATGCCCAGCAGCTTGACGCCGCGCAGGATGAAAGGGATGACGGTGGTGGGCAGTTCCGCGCCGCCGGCGTTGCCGAAGGCGGCGGCCACGCCGTCCGGCTTCAGGCTGGCCAACGCGTGGGCCAGTAGCGGGCCGCCCACGGAGTCGACCACGCCCGCCCAGCGCGCGCTCATGAGCGGCTTGATGCCGGCCGACAGGTCGGGCGGAGCGATCACCTCCTGCGCGCCCAACGAGCGCAGATAGTCCGCCGCAGCCGGCTTGCCGGACATGGCGCAGACGCGATAACCGCGCTGGCTCAGGATGTCGATGGCGACGCCGGCAACGCCGCCGGTGGCGCCGGTGACCAGCACCTCGCCTTGTTCCGGCGTTAGTCCGCAATGCTCCATCCAGTGGAGCGAAAGCGCGGCCGTGTAGCCCGCCGCGCCCAGCACGGCGGCGTCGCGCAACCCGATACCTGCGGGCAGCGGCAGCACCCAGTCATGGCGCACCCGCGCATACTCGGCGTAGCCGCCGTCGCAGTCCACGCCGATGCCGAAGCCGTGCACCACGACCTCCTGGCCGGGCGCGAGCGCCGGGTCGGCGGAATGCACCACGGTGCCCGAGAGATCGATGCCGCCGATGCGCGGATACTCGCGGATGATGCCGCCGCGTCCGGCCTGGGCCAGCGCGTCCTTGTAGTTCAGGCCCGCATAGGCCACCTTGATGAGCGTGTCGCCCGCGGACAGCTGGTCCGCGGACAAGGTTTCGTGGCGGCCTTGCGGGGGCTGGCCCGCTGCACCCGCATGTAGGCGGTAGGCCTGGAATTCGAGGTTTTCCATGTTCGTCTCCTTGAGGGCTCAGGCCAGCAGCCGGCGCGCCAGCGTGGCGCGGTGCAGTTCGTTGGCGCCGTCGTAGATGCGGAAGGGGCGCATCTCCTGCCAGACCATGGACACGGGCGTGTCGTCCGACAGGCCCGATGCGCCCATCATCTGCACGGCGCGGTCGGCCACGCGGTTCACCGCCTCGGACACGAAGACCTTGGCCATGGCGCTGTGCTGCTTCACCGACAGGCCCTCGTCCATGCGGGTTGCGCAATCCAGCGTCATGAGGCGGCTGGCGTGCAGGTCGATGTGGGAGTCCGCGACCATGGCCTGGATCTGCTGCAGATCGGCCAGGCGTGAGCCGAAGGATTCGCGCTGCATCACATAGGCCTGCGCCGTCTCCAGCGCGCGACGGGCGCGGCCGATGTAGCGCATGCAATGGGACAGCCGGGCAGGCTCCAGCCGCAGCTGCGCATACTCCAGGCCGCGGCCGGGTTCGCCCAGCACGGCTTCATCGGCGACCTCGCAGTCCTGCAGCAGGATCTCGGCGTGGCCGCCGATCTGGTAGCCCGTCACCATGCCGATGTCGCGCACCACCTGGTAGCCCGGCGTGTCTGCCGGCACCAGGAACAGTGTGGCGCCGGTATCGGTGCGCGCCAGCACCAGCGCGAAATCCGCGCCCACGCCGCCGCTGATGAATTGCTTGTGGCCGTTCAGCACCCAACGCGCGCCGCGCCGCTCGGCGCGGGTGCGCAGCATGGACGGATCGGAACCGGCGCCGGGCGCGGGCTCGGTCATGGCGAAGCAGGCTCGCTGTTCGCCGTGCACCAGCGGCGCGAGGAAGCGTTCCTGCTGGGCGGCGTTGCCCAGGCGCAGCAGCGTCAGCATGTTGGGCTGGTCGGGCGCGGCGCAGTTCAGCGCCGCGGGTCCAAGGAAGCCGCGCCCCGCTTCTTCCAGCACCTGGGCCAGGGCGCGCCAGCCCAGTCCCAGCCCGCCCCATTCCCGCGGCAACTGCGGCGCATACAGGCCGGCCTCGCGAGCCTGTATGCGCAGTTGGGCGACGCAGCGATCCAGCGCGGCCACGTCGCGGGCAATGGCGGGGGACTCGGCGGGTATCGCCACCTCGTCGACGAAGCGGCGCACGCGCGCGCATACCTCTTGCAGGGCGTCGCCGCCGTTGCATTCTTGCTTGGACTGCATGGTTTATTCCTCGATCTTGACGCCGGCCTGCTTGACCACGGCGCGCCATCTGTCGGTTTCGTCGGCGATGTGCCGGCCGAACGCTTCGGCCGTGCCGCCCGTGGCTTGCATGCCCAGCCCGTTGAAGTAGCTGCGCACTTCCGGATCGGCCAGCACGGCGTTGATCTGCCGGTTCAGCAGGGCGATCACGTCCTTGGGCGTACCGGCGGGCGCCATCACGCCCCACCAGGACGAGGCCGACAACGGCACGCCCAGTTCAGCCAGCGTGGGCACGTCGGGCAGCTCGGGATTGCGCGTTTGCGAGGCGATGGCGACCGCGCGCAGACGCCCGGCCTTGACCTGCGCATACACCGGCGGCAGGTTGTCGAAGCTCATCTGGACCTGGCCGCCGACCAGCGCGGTGGCGGCTTCGCTGCTGCCCTTGTAGGGGATGTGCCGCAATGCGATGCCGGTCTGGTGGGCGAACTGCTCGCCCGCCAGATGGGGGATGCTGCCCGTTCCCGCGGTGGCGAATGTCAGGCCCTGCTGCTGCGCGGCGGCGCGCTTCAAGTCTTCCAGGCTGCGTATGGGGCTGGCGGCGGGCAGCAGCAGGTAGACCGGCACGTCCGTCGCCCAGACCACGGGCGTCAGGTTCTTCTTCACGTCATAGGGCAGCTTGGCGTACAGCACGCTGTTGGTCGCCAGATTGGCGGTGCCCATCAGCAGGGTGTAGCCGTCGGGCGCGGCGCTGGCGACCACGGCGGTGCCGATCTGCGTCGCGCCGCCGGGCTTGTTTTCCACCACCACGGGCTGGCCCAGCAAGGGGGCCAGTTTGCGGGCAATCATGCGCGCCGCGGTGTCGGTGCCGCCGCCGGCCGCGTAGGGCACGATCAGGCGTATCGGCTTGTCGGGATAGGCGGCGGCCTGTGCCGCCCCGGCCGCGCCCAGCAGGGCGACGGCGCACAGCGCGCGCAGCGTTCGGATCAGGATTTGCATGGCGGTCTCCCGGCGGGCCTACTGGATGCGGGTGCCGGTGGACTGCACCAGCTTGCCCCACCAGGCGGTTTCGTCCGCGATCTGCTTGGCGAACTCGGCCGGCGTGCTGGCCAGCGGTTCCGCGCCCAGCTCCTGGAAGCGGGTGCGCAGCTGCGGGTCCTGCAGCGCCTTGACCACCGCTGCGTGCAGCCGTTCGATCACCGCCGGATCGGTGCCGGCAGGCGCCATCAACCCCTTCCAGGCCATCACCACAAAGCCCTTCTGCCCAGCTTCATCGAAGGTGGGGATGTCGGGCGCCGCGGTGGCGCGCTGGTCGCTGGGCACCGCCAGCGCGCGCAGGCCGCCGGCTTTTACCTGTGGCAGCAGCGCCGGCATGTTGTCGATCATGAAATCGATGTGGCCGGCCACCAGGTCGGTGACGGCGGGGCCGGTGCCTTTGTAGGGCACGTGCTCGGCCTGGATGCCGGTCTGCTGCTTGAGCAGTTCGCCAGCCAGCTGCGCGGGCGAACCGTTGCCGGGAGAGCCAAAGGACAGCTTGCCGGGGTTGTTGCGCGCGTACTGCAGGAATTCCTGCAGCGTCTTCACCGGCATGGATTTGGTCACCACCATCAGATTGTGTTCGCGCTCCAGGCAGGTGATGGGCGCCAGGTCCTTGGCCGGATTGAACGGCATGTTGGCGTACAGGCTGGGATTGATGACGGTGGGTCCGGCCGCCGCCAACAGCAGCGTGTAGCCGTCGGGCGCGGCGCGGGCCACGAAGTCGCCGCCGATGTTGCCGCCGGCGCCGGGTTTGTTCTCGACGATGACGGGTTGGCCCAGGATGGGATGCAGCGCTTCGGCCAGCAGGCGGCCCAGGATGTCGGTCGAGCCGCCGGGGGCGAACGGCACGATCAGCCTCACGGGCTTGTCGGGATAGGCGGCCGCGGCTTGCGGCGGCAGCGCCGCGCAGGCGAAGGCGGCGGCCATGGCGCCGATCCACTTCGGCAGGTGCTTGTGCAGCATGATGGAAGTCTCCTTTGGTTGGCGGGCCGCCGGCTTCTTGCGGCTGCGGTCCCTGTATTGCCCTAGCGGCCGGGCGTGTAGCCCGCCTGGCTCAGCGTATGGCGGGCGATGTTCAATTGATGGATCTGGCTGGTGCCCTCGTACAGGCGGAACAGGCGTACGTCGCGGTAGAAGCGTTCTATGCCGTGATCGGCGATGTAGCCGTAGCCGCCATGCATCTGCACGCAACGGTCCGCCACGCGGCCGCACATCTCGGACGCGAAATACTTGCAGATCGAGGCGTTCAGCGTCACGTCGGCGCCGGCATCGCGCTCGCGGGCGGTTTGCAGCACCAGGGCGCGGGCGGCCTGGATCTCGGTCTGGCAGTCGGCCAGCATGGCCTGGATCAGCTGAAAGTCCATCAACGGCTTGCCGAACTGCTGGCGCTCGGCCACGAAGCGCAGCGTGTCGTCCAGCATGCGGATCGCCGGGCCGATGCACAGCGCGGCCAGATGGATGCGTTGTTTGTTCAGGACCTTCATCGCGGTCTTGAAGCCCACGCCTTCCTGGCCGCCGATGATGCAGTCGGCCGGCACGCGGCAGTCCTCGAAATGCACGGCGGACACGGGCGATCCGGCCTGGCCCATCTTGTCGTAGGGCTGGCCGGTGGACAGGCCCGGCGTGCCGCGCTCCACGATGAAGGCGGTGATGCCCTTGGCGCCAGGCGCATCGGAATCGGTGCGCGCCATGACGGTGAACAGCCCCGCCAGCGGCGCATTGGTGATGAAGCACTTCTCGCCGTTCAGCACGTAGTGGTCGCCGTCGCGCACGGCCGTGGTGCGCAGGGCCGTGGCGTCGGAACCCGCTTGCGGCTCGGTGAGGGCGAAGCAGCCGGTCAGTTCCCCGGAGGCCAGCCGCGGCAGGTAGCGGGCCTTCTGCGCGTCGGTGCCGTCGGCCACCAGCGCCTCGGAGCCGATGCCGGTATTGGTGCCGACCCGGGCGCGAAACGCCACCGAGCATTGCGACAGTTCCATGGCGGCCAGGATCAGCTCCTCGGTCGTCATGCCCGCGCCGCCGTATTCCTCGGGAATGGAGTACCCGAACAGCCCCTGCGCGGCCATGCTGGCGACCAGGTCCTGCGGCACCTGGTCCAGGCGGGCGACCTCGGCTTCGCGCGGCGCCAGTTGCTCTCGCACGTAGCGGCGCAGCGATGCTAGGAATTGCGGGAATCCGTCGGGGTCCCTGATCATGGCTAGTCTCCGTTTCATCATGGGCGCTGATACGTGCCGCGCCGTGTTGAATCCAGGCTAGCAAAAGGCCAAGGGATTTGAGACAAGTGTTTCGATATCTTGAATGCATGGCGAGCCGTCGCTGCTCTATGATCGGCAGGGACAGACCGCGCATTCCGCGCCCAGGACCTCCACCATGACCACCCGCCCCGGCGAGCGCCATGCCGACCCCGCCTTCGCCACCACGCTGGCGCACGGCTTGTCGGTGCTGCAGGCGTTCCGGCATGGCGAACCCGCGCTCAGCAACCGCGAGCTGGCGGACCGCACCGGCCTGTCCAAGGCCACGATTTCACGCCTGACCACCACACTGATGCAGCGCGGCTTGCTGCGTTACGACGGGGGCTTGCGGCGGTACCGGCTTGGCACGGCGGTGCTGTCGCTGAGCTATCCGCTTCTGGCCAGCATCAAGGTTCGCCAGTTGGCGCGCCCGCTGATGAAGCGCCTGGCGGACGCGGCGGGCGGTTCGGCCTCGCTGGGCATGCATCACGGCCTGAACATGGTGTACGTGGAAACCTGCCGCGGACACGACGCCGTGTCGTTCCGGCCGGATATCGGCGCCTTGCTGCCGCTGCTGCCTTCGGCCATGGGACGGGCCTGGCTGGCGCAGGCGCCGGCGGACGAGGCGGAGCCCTTGCTGGCGGCGTTGCGGCGCCAGGATCCCGCCATCTGGCGGCGCCACGCGCCGGACTGGGATCAGGCTCAGCGCGACTACGCCGAACACGGCTATTGCGTGGGGCAGGGCGATTGGCATTCCGACGTGCATGCGGTGGCGGTACCCATGCGCACCCCCGTCGACGGCCAGGCGCTGGTGTTCAACTGCGGCGTACCCGTGACGCGGTTGCGGCCGGGCGACTTGCGCGGCCGCATCGCGCCGCGCCTGCTGACGCTGGTGGCGCGCGTGGAAAAAATGCTGGAGCGCCAGCATGACGCATGACCAGGATCGCGAATTCACCACCACGCTGGCGCGCGGCATCGACATCCTGGCGTGCTTTCGCGCCGACCGGCCGGTGCTGGCCAACAAGGACTTCGCGCAGCAGACCGGGTTGTCCCGCAGTGCCGTGGCGCGCCTGACTCACACGCTGGTGGAGCTGGGTTTTCTGCAGAGCGTAGGCGAGCCCGCGCGCTACCGGCTGGGTGCCTCGGTCCTGGCGCTGAGCTATCCTTTGCTGGCCAGCATGCAGATCCGACAGTTGGCGCGGCCGCTGATGAAGCAGCTGGCCGACCACGCGCGCGGCGCCGTGTCGCTGGTGGTGCGCGACCGCCTGCAGATGGTGTACGTGGAAACCGCCCGCTCCAACGAGGCCTTGCAGACGCGGCCCGACATAGGCGCGTCGCTGCCGCTGCTGTCCAGCGCCGCCGGCAAGGCGTGGCTGGCGCGGGCGTCGGATGAGGAGAGGGCGGTCGTCCTGAACCAGCTGCGCGTGGCGGATCCCCGGCACTACGAGGTCCACTTTCCTAGCCTGGCGGCTGCGCGCCGCGATCTGGAGCGCAAAGGCTATTGCGGCAACAATCTGGAGTGGCGGCCGGACGCCTATGGCTTTGCCGCGCCGCTGGGCAGGCCCTATCAGTCGTTGCTGTACGTCTTCAATTGCGGCGTGCCGGCGCAGGACGGGCCTTACCGCGAGCGCGCAGCCGACATCGGCCCGCGGCTGGTCGCCCTGGCGCGCGAGACGGAAAGGCTGCTCGGGCTGGCCTGAGACGACTCGGCCCGTTTCCTGGATTCATGACTCCAAGTCAAAAGTGTTTCGCTGTTTCCTGCCTTTTTCCGCAAGGATGACGGCGGCATACTGGCTGCCTGCCTTCCGATCGGGTTTTCCCGCGCTCCGGCCCTTTGCGCCGGCCCGGTCCCTGGTCGGCGCAATCGAACCCAAGGAAACCACATGAATCCCCAGGACTCCCAGCCGGTGAAGGCCGGCCTGCCATTGCTGGCGCTCGCCGTCGGTGCCTTCGGCATCGGCGTGACCGAGTTTTCTCCCATGGGCCTGTTGCCCGTCATCGCCGAAGGGGTGGATGTGTCCATTCCCAGCGCCGGCATGCTGATCAGCGCCTACGCCATCGGCGTGATGGTGGGCGCGCCGCTGATGACGCTGGCCCTGTCGCGCTGGTCGCGCCGCAACGCCTTGCTGGTGCTGATGGCGATCTTCACGGTGGGCAACGTGCTGTCCGCGCTGTCGCCCAACTACACGACGCTGCTGCTCGCGCGCCTGGTCACCAGTCTGAACCATGGCGCGTTCTTCGGCCTGGGTTCGCTGGTGGCGGCCAGCGTGGTGCCGCGCCACAAGCAGGCCAGCGCCGTGGCCACCATGTTCCTGGGGCTGACCATCGCCAACGTTGGCGGGGTGCCAGCAGCCACCTGGCTGGGCCAGGTCATCGGCTGGCGCATGTCGTTTGCCGCGACCTCGGTGCTGGGCCTGATCGCGATGTTGTCGCTATGGTTCGCGTTGCCGGCGGGTGAGGCAGGTCGCCGTCCCGACATCCGCCGTGAACTCGCCGTGCTGAAGAGCCCGGTGGTACTGGTGGCCTTGCTGACCACGGTGCTGGGTGCGGGCGCGATGTTCACGCTCTACACCTACGTGGCGCCGACCCTGGCGGAGTTGACGGGCGCTTCGCCCAACTTCGTCACGGCGATGCTGGTGCTGATCGGCGTCGGCTTCACCCTCGGCAACACGATGGGCGGGCGCTTTGCCGACCGTTCGCTGGACGGCAGCCTGATCGCCTTCCTGGTGCTGATCATCGCCGACCTGCTGGCATTCCCGTGGCTGGCCACGACGCAGACCGGCGCAGCCATTGCGCTGCTGATCTTCGGTTTCGGCACGTTCGCCGTGGTGCCGCCGCTGCAGATGCGGGTGATGCGCGCCGCCACCGATGCGCCGGGCCTGGCCTCGTCGGTGAACGTGGGCGCCTTCAACCTGGGCAACGCGGTAGGCGCGGCGGCGGGCGGGGGCGTAATCTCGGCGGGCATGGGCTATGCCGCGGTGCCTGTAGCCGGCGCGGTTATCGCCGCGGCCGGCCTGGGCCTGGTACTGTGGCAGCGCGCCAGCAACGAGCGCCAGCGCAAGGTGGCGATGCAGGGCTGCTGATGTGAAAGGCAGCAGGAAAAGGCGTCCGTATATTGGCCTATCGTTGAAAATCTGAGCAGAAATGAATGTTAAATCGGCGGCCCTGTGGTCGCCGATTTAAAGGGATTCTGGGGGCGTGTAAGCCTTGTCCTTAATAGAACATCTAACATGCCGTAACCACAAGGAAAGCACGCTCCCACCAAAGAATGCCACGGTTGAAAAAATGGGATGGCTCTGCGCCATAGGGCGTCAAGTGGCTTGAACCCAACAACTGCCAAAAGATGTCAGAACATTCGACTATCGTGCTGCCCTCCAGCGCAATCTATTCGTCCCGCCCCAAGCCTCTCCTGCGGAAGCAGCTCGCGGATCTTTCAGTGCGCATTTGGGGTTTTACTTGTGCACATCCCGCAATGGCGAGTGCCATTACTGGCACGGTGGGAGCCCTCACGCTGCTGACCTACTTTCTCCCGCTGGGCTTCCTTCCTGATTTCGACTTTAGCGACATAACAGGGCTCCTGGTCGTAGCGGCATTCTTCGGCATAACCCAACTTCTGTGGCTCGGTGCGATTTTGCTCCTACCCACCATACTGGGAGTATCTACCACCTTCGCATTTCGACGCTCTGGCAGTCGCCTTTCTTGGCCGACTTCGACGATTGCAGCAATTCTTAGCCAACTGCTCTGGCTTGCGATGCTCTGGTACAACGTCGCAAACGATGAAATTTGGATCGGTGGCGTCTTGATTGCAACGCTGATCTTGACGGTGATATGCGCAAAATCTAGGAAATTGGAGGGCCTCTTAAGCATCCTCCTTGCCTTCAGCTTACAAGGGGGAATTTGCTTGCTTGGTGTGTTGCTGTTTCGTCCTTCGCCGGGTTCTTTCCTTTTCGAGCTCGAGGCTTGGATGCAGTGGGTCGCACTTGGCATCTGGTGCATCGCGATTTCCGGTGCAAACCTGGCGCTAGAAAAAGATTCACGGCCAACGCTTCCAATGACCGTGGGTGTCGGGGCGTACTTGATCTACATGCTAATACTAACGACCCACAATCTAGGTTATGTGCATGGCCTTGCCATACGGGCACTCGGCCTTGGTGACATAAGGGGGGTGGTTGTCACCGTAAGCGACACGGGCGCCTCAGTACTGAAGGCCGCATGCCATATCAAGTCTGCTCCGCCGGCCTGTCAAGCAGAACTATTTACAGCAGGCGAAGTAACAGGGCATGCCTATTCAAACGTCACGATTCTCTCGCGCATGGGGCGACAGCATTATCTTCAGCTGTGCAGTCTGACCGACAAGATCGGACCTTGTGCCACAACGGAGGGCTTGAGAGTAGTGTTAGATAAGAAGGAGATACTGGGCTGGTCGACGGCAGGCGTGGAGGGTAGGAAAGGGGCGTAACGTGGAATCAATCTCAAGGGACACTAACGTCCCGCCCGCACATGCAGTAGCCGTTCACACTCGACATTCCGTAGCCATAGGATTGCGCACCTGGAAATATCTAGGTGCGCGTGATGGATGTGCTCGCAGGAACGTGGCGCACCCACCACTTTAGTGCTGACCAGTGGAAATTGAGGCGCTCAGGCCTCGATCCGCTCCACCTTCCCCACCAGCAGGATGTACGACAGCGCGCCCAGCAAGGCCAGCGACGACACGTACACGATTGCAGGCGCGAAGCTGTCCTTCGTCACCAGGAAGCCGATCACGATGGGCGTGCAGATCGACGACAGGTTGCCCACGAAGTTGAACACGCCGCCGGTCAGGCCCAAGAGGCGCACCGGCGCCAGCGTGGACACCAGCGACCAGGTGATCGATGCCAGGCCGTTGCCGAAGAAGGCCAGGGCCAGGAAGAAGATCACCCAGGGCGTGGAATCGGTGAAGTTGGCGCCGATCATGGACGTGGAGATCAGGAGGCCCAGGATGATGGGCAGCTTGCGCGCCAGGCCGACGGTGGCGCCGCGGCGGATCAGGAAGTCGGACAGCACGCCCGAGCACAGCACGCCGACGAAGGCCGCCAGGAACGGCACCGAGGCCAGGAAGCCGGACTTGATGAAGTCCATGCCGCGGTACTTGACCAGGTAGGTGGGGAACCAGGTCAGGAAGAACCACAGCGTCGACGTCAGGCAGAACTGGCCCAGGTACACGCCCCACAGCTTGCGCTTGCTCATGACCAGGCCCAGGTCGTTCCAGTTGAACGGCGCCTTCTTTTCCTTGACGCTGCGGTCCAGGTCGACCACGCCGCCGCCTTGCTGGATCAGCTCGATTTCCGCCGCGTTCGCGCCCTTGAACTGGCGCGGCTCGCGATAGATCATGAACCACAGCACGCCCCACACGATGCCCAGGAGGCCGGTGCTGACGAACACCATGTGCCAGCCATAGTGGTGCTGCAGCCAGGCCAGCACCGGCGTCAGGAACGCCAGGCCGACGAACTGGCCCGAGGTATAGAAGCCGATGGCGGTCGCGCGTTCGCGTTCCGGGAACCAGGTGGTGACGACGCGGTTGTTGATTGGATAGGCGGGCGCTTCCAGCGCGCCCACGGCCAGGCGCAGCACGAACAGGATGACGAAGCTGCCGGCAAAGCCCATGAAGAACGTGGCTGCCGACCACAGGATCAGCGCGGCTGCGTACAGCAGGCGCGGCGATACCCGGTCCACCAGCCAGCCGCCGGGGATCTGCATGGCGGCGTAGGTCCAGCCGAAGGCCGACAGGATCAGGCCTTCATGCACGGTGTCCAGGCCGAACTCGTCCTTGAGCGCGGGTGCTGCGATCGACAGGTTGCTGCGGTCCAGGTAGTTGATGACGACGGTGATGAACAGCATCACCATGATGAGGTACCGGCTGCGCGTGGGGCGCTGGGCGCTCTGCAGGCCGGCGTGGGTGGCTGTGGACAAGGGATGTCTCCTCTTTCTCTTTATCGGCTGATTTTTATCGGCTTACCATTCGGCGAAGCTGCCGTCGGCGTGGCGCCAGACAGGGTTGCGCCAGCGGTGGCCCACGGCGGCGCGCTCCTTCACGTATTCCTCGTTGACCTCGATGCCCAGGCCGGGGCCTTGCGGAATCGCGACCATGCCGTCCTCGTAGGCGAAGACTTCGCGGTTGCTGACATAGTCCAGCAGGTCGTTGGCGGCGTTGTAGTGGATGCCCAGGCTTTGTTCCTGGATGAAGGCGTTGTAGCAACCGGCGTCGATTTGCAGGCAGGTGGCCAGCGCGATCGGGCCCAGCGGGCAGTGCAGGGCCAGCGCCACGTCATAGGCTTCGGCCATGGCCGCGATCTTGCGGGTTTCGGTGATGCCGCCGGCGTGCGAGGGATCGGGCTGGATGATGTCCACATAGCCCTCGGACAGCACGCGCTTGAAGTCCCAGCGCGAGAACAGGCGTTCGCCCAGCGCGATCGGGGTGGAGGTCAGCGGGGCCAGTTCCTTCAGCGCTTCGTAGTGTTCGCTCAGCACCGGCTCTTCTATGAACATGAGCTTGAACGGGTCCAGCTCCTTCATCAGCACCTTGGCCATGGGCTTGTGCACGCGGCCATGAAAGTCCACGCCTATGCCGACGTTGGGGCCGACCGCGTCGCGCACGGCGGCCACGTTCTCCAGGCATTTCTCGACCTTGTCGAAGGAATCGATGTACTGCAGCTCCTCGGTGCCGTTCATCTTCACGGCGGTGAAGCCGCGCTCCACGGCGCTCTTGGCGGCCGCCGCGGTGTCGGCCGGGCGGTCGCCGCCGATCCATGAGTACACGCGGATGCGGTCGCGCACGTTGCCGCCCAGCAGCTGCGACACGGGCACGCCCAGATCCTTGCCCTTGATGTCCCACAGGGCCTGGTCGATTCCGGCCAGCGCGCTCATGTGGATGGCGCCGCCGCGGTAGAAGCCGCCGCGGTACAGCACGGTCCAGTGGTCTTCGATGTTGCGGGGGTCTTTGCCGATCAGGTAGTCGGACAGTTCCTCGACGGCGGCGGCGACCGAATGGGCGCGGCCTTCGACCACGGGCTCGCCCCAGCCGACGATGCCGGCGTCCGTTTCAATCTTCAGGAAGCACCACCGCGGCGGCACGATGTAGGTGGTGAGCTTGGTGATCTTCATGCTTGGGTCTCCTGGGCGGGATAGGCGCGTTGCCAGGCCGCGATGAATGCGCGCGCGTTCTGGCCGACTTGGGCGGCCGACAGGCCGGGTTTGTACAAGGCGGAGCCCAGGCCGAAGCCGCTGGCGCCCGCCTGGGCGTAGATGGCGATGTTGTCGGGCGTGATGCCGCCCACGGGCGCCAGCGCGATCGGCGGACGCAGCACGGCGCGCCAGGCCTTCAGCACGGCGGGGCCGAGCTGCTCGGCCGGGAACATCTTCAGCACGTCGGCGCCTGCGGCCAGCGCGGCATAGGCTTCGGTGGGCGTGGCCACGCCGGGGCAGGAGGCCATGCCCAGCGCCGTGGCTGCGCGGATCACGGCGGCGTCGCTGTGCGGCATGACGATGAGTTCGCCGCCGGCCTGCTGGACGCGGGCGCAGTCCTCGGGGTCCAGCACGGTGCCCGCGCCGATCAGGCAGTCGGTGGGCAGCGCCGCGCGCATCGCGCGGATGCTGTCCAGCGGGTCGGGCGAATTCAGCGGCACTTCGATCAGGCGAAAGCCGGCGGCGTAGAGCTCCAGCCCTATGGCTTCGGCCTCGGCGGGCTTGATGCCGCGCAGGATGGCGATCAGGCCGCAGTGGGCCATGGCGGTTTGCAGACCGGGATGGTTCATGTTCGATTCCTATTCCGTGGAGGGCGAGGCGACCAGCCCGGCGCAGACGGCCAGGTGCCACAAGCCGCGCTCGGTGGCGTTCTGCGCCTGTTCGGGCGTGCCCAGGCCGTAGTGCTGCATGGCCTGGATGTAGCGCCGGCACAGCGCGGCGTCGCCGCAAAGCACGATGCGGGGCAGTTCGCCCTGCTGCTGCAGCATGCCGGCCAGCGCCGCGATTTCATGGCCGATGAGCAGGCCCGACAGATAGTCGGCCTGCGATTCGGGCGCCAGTTCGCCGGTCAGGCCGAGCGCGCGCGTGCTGAAGATGGTGGACAGCACGCCCGCGCGCCCGGCAGGCGCCCCGGCGACCTTCAGGCCGCGTTCGAAGGCGGCCATGTCGGCGCTGGCGGCGTCCGCCATGGTCCGGCCTAGGATGGTGTGGCCGCGCAGCGCGGCGTAGACCTCGCCAGTCATGAAGGTGTCGAAGTGGGTGACGCGGCCGCGGCGGGCGCTGACCCACTTCGAATGGGTGCCGGGCAGGCCGATCAGGACGCTGTCTGCGCTGCGGGTCGCCTGGTCCGCCATCACGCCGACGACCTGGGTTTCTTCGCCGCGTATGACGTTGGGCAGGCCGTGGCGCTGGATCAGGCCGGGCACGATGTGCAGGGCGGGGCCGCCCTCGCGCTCGACCTTGGTCAGCAGCGTGCCGATGCGCTGCAGGTCGACCGGCACGTCCAGGTAGGCGGCTTCCTTCCACCCCTGGGCGCTGCCGACCATGCCGCAGGCGATCACCGGCAGGGCCGGTTCGGCGCGCAACCAGTCGCCGCAGGCTTGTTCGAAAGCCAGTTCGAAGCCCGACAGGGCGGTGGTGGCGGCGCCGTCCTGCAGCGGCTGCGGCAGGCGCATGATGCCCCAGGGCAGATGGCGCGTATCCAGCGTGCGGCCGGCGGCATCCAGCCGGTAGGCGCGCAGCGAGGAGGTGCCCCAATCCAGCGCGATAAGCGCCGCGCGGGCGGGAGATCCGGTAGTCATCAGAAGCTGTCTCGTTTCCGGCCGCAAACCGGGCTGCGGACGCGCGGTGAGGCTGGCGCGGGGCAGGGTTCTGCGGACCTTGTTGTCTCATGCCTGCCGGGCGTAGGTGAGCGCGCGGCGGGCGATGGGAAAAATTCTAGATCAGCGCTTGAAAAATCTCAAAATATAGAATTAAATCCCACATAGAGGGAATAAATCGCGGTGAAGCTTGTTTCACCTCCTCGGCGTTCTTTGCGGGAATCGCCCGCAATCCGCGTCTTATCCCCGCATCCCGCCGCGATCGCGGCGGTTATGCTTGCACTCGTCTCTTGTTGCCCGGCCTCGCTTTCATGACCTCCACGCAGACTCCCGACCGTACGTCCACCCTGGATCCCGATGCCGCCGCGCCCGCGGGCACGCAGACGCTGATGCGCGGCCTGGCGGTGGTGCAGGCCGTGTCCGGCGGCGCGCGCGACCTGAAGGAAATCTGCGCCCGCATCGGCGTGGCGCGCAGCACCACGCACCGGCTGGCCAGTTGCCTGGTGCAGGAACGCTATCTGCGGTCTTTGCCCGGCGTGGGCTATGTGCTGGGGCCGAAGCTGATCGAACTGGGTTTCCAGGCGCGCGAAGCCTTTCCGATGGCGACGCTGGCGCGTCCCTACCTGGACAGCCTGGCTGAGCAGACGGGCGACACCATCCACCTGGCCGTGCGCGACAACGACGAAGTCCTGTACCTGGAAAAGATCCCCGGCAAGAAGGGGCTGGAGATGCGCTCTCGCGTGGGGCACCGCATGCCGCTGGCCGCCACCGGCGTGGGCAAGGCCTTGCTGCTGGATACCGAAGAGCCGCAATGGAAAGCGCTGTACCGCGTCGGCGCGCCGGTGTCGTCGCGCGCGGGAGGCGGCAGCCCGACCTGGGAGGCCTTCCGCGACCGCATGCGCGACTATGCTGCCCACGGCTATGCGTTCGATCTGGAAGACAACGAGCCGTCGATCCGCTGCGTGGCGGCGCCCGTGCGCGACGCTTCCAGCGGCATCGTCGCGGCGATCAGCGTGTCCAGCACGGTGCCCTACATGTCGCTGGAGCGCATGCGCGACATGGTCGCCGTGGTGCAGGGCGCCGCGGCGGGGATTTCAGCGGAACTGGGGTGGAAGGTGGACCGCGGCTGAGGCCGCGGCCCTGCGTCTTATTCCAGCGGCAGCGTCAGCACGCCCTGCGGGGCCGGACGCATCATGACGCGGCGGTACCAGGCCGACAGCGCCGGCGTGTCGGGCCGTTCGATCGGCAGGGCCAGCCAGCGGTGGGCCGAGCAGACCAGGGCGATATCGCCCATGGTCAGGTGGCGGCCAGCGATGAACTCGCGGCCCTGCAGGGCCTGGTCCAGGATCTGGGCGCGCGCATTTGAACGCTTGACCGAGTTTTCGATGGCGGCGCGGTCGCGCTTATCCTCGGGCGTGCGGATCAGGCCCAGGAACGCGGGCCCCATGACGCCTTGCCATTCGGTGGCCTGCCAGTCCATCCAGCGGTCCGCATCCGCGCGCATGCAGACGTCTTCCGGCCACAGGCTGCCCGCGCCGTAGCGCGCGGCCAGATAGCGCACGATGGCGTTCGATTCCCACAGCACGAAGCCGCCGTCGTCGATGAGCGGCACGGTGCGGTTGGGATTCAGCTTGGCGAATTCGGGCGTGTCGACCACGCCGAACGGGCCGCCCGCCTGAATGAAGGAATGCGGCAGCGCCAGTTCGCGCACCGCCAGCATGACTTTCTGAACGTTGACGGAAGTCAGGCGTCCCCAGATCTTCAACATAACCATTCCTTGTAGTGTCAGACGGGCGGCAGCTGCCGCCGTGCAAAGCCGCTGTCGCGCGCAAAGCGCGTCCAGTTGAAAGCGGGCCCGGGGTCGGACTTGCGCCCGGGGGCGATGTGCTCGTGTCCCCAGGCTGCCGCCAGGGGGTAGCGCGCGCGCAGCACCGGCGTCAGCTTGCGCAGGGCCAGGTACTGAGGCTCGGCATAGGGCAAGGTGTCAGTGCCTTCCAGCTCGATGCCGATGGAAAAATCGTTGCAGCGTTCGCGGCCTGCAAAGCGCGACACGCCCGCATGCCAGGCGCGTTCGTCGGTGGACACGAACTGGACGATGCTGCCGTCGCGGCGGATGAAGAAATGCGCCGACACGCGCAGGCCGCGCAGCCGTTCCAGCCAGGGATGCGAACCGTAGTCCAGGGTGTTCAGGAACAGCCCCGCGACTTCAGGGCCGCCAAATTGGCCCGGCGGCAGGCTGATGTTGTGCAGCACCAGCAGCGACGCCTGCGCGCCGGCGGGGCGCGCGTCGCAGTTGGGGGAGGGCATGAGCGAAACACCCGGGGCTGGCGCCAGCCAGCCATGACGATCCAGAAGCAAGGCCATGGGAAGAGAGCATGCGTGTGGTTTCCAACACGCATTATGCCGTGCGGGGCGGCAAGCCTCTAATCAGGCGGATCAGTGCCGGGCCGGGCCCAGACGCGCGTGTTCCGCGCTGCACCAGGTCTGGCCGTTCTGCTGCAAGGCCTCGGAGCGGGGCAGATGGATGCCGCAGTGGGCGCAGCGCACCATGGACTCCAGCGGCTTGGGGCCGCGCGCATCGGTCTTGGGCTTCTTCGCGCCCTGCTGGCCGGCTTGCCGCGCGGCTGCCATGCGGCCGGCCAGGCGGGCCACGAACAGCACCAGGATGATCAGAACAATCCAGAACAGCAACTTGCCCACTTCAACCTCGATGCAGAATCATTTCCAGCACGAACCGGCTGCCGGTATAGGCCAGAATCAGGAACCCGAAACCCGTCAGCGTCCAGCGCAGGGCGACGCGGCCGCGCCAGCCCCAGATGTGGCGGCCGGCCAGCAGCACGCCGAAGGTCAGCCATGACAACAGCGTGAACACGGTCTTGTGGTCGAACGGCAGGATCTTGCCCGTCAGCTTCATGGACGCCACGGATCCCGTGCCCACGGCCAGCGTCAGCACGATGAAGCCGATCCAGATGATGCGGAACAGCAACTGTTCCTGCACCAGCAGCGGTGGCTGGGAGTCCAGCACGCGGCCGATGATGCTGCGTTCGGCGGGGGCGTCCAGCGGACGGTGCAGGTGGCGGTCCAGCAGCGCCATCATCATGGCGTGCAGCGCGGCGATGGTGATCAGGCCGTAGGCCGCCAGGGCGATCAGCAGGTGGACGCGCAGCCAGGCGTCATTGGCGTGGGGCACGAACTGGCCCTGGGGGAAGATGGCGGCCAGGCCGCTGGCGATGGTGGCTGCCGGCAGCAGCAGCAATTGCAGGCCGTCTATGCGCACCAGCAGGCTTTCCAGCCAGAACACCACCATGCCCAGCCAGATGGCGGCGGACAGGGCCAGCGCCCACCCTATGAACAGGTGCTGGGTGCCCAGCATCGATTGTTGCAGCCCGATTCCATGGAGAACCAGGGCTCCCAGCAGGCACAGGCGGGCGATTTTTCCCGTCTGTTCCACGCCGCCGGCGCCGGCCAGGCGGATCCAGAGCGACCCCCCGAGCACCGCGTACGCCAAGGCAGCCGCCGTGTGAAATACAATGCCTAGTGACATAGAAACCGTTGTCTGGATGGGGCCTTGGGGCGCATGCCGCCCGAAAGCGCAGAATCCGCGCCTGCGGCCACCGTTCAATCAACTAGTTTAAGCGGAAACGCCTCTCATGCTCGATAACCTAACTCAACGCCTGTCGCGCGTCGTCAAGACGCTGCGCGGGGAAGCCCGCCTGACCGAGGCCAACACCCAGGAGATGCTGCGCGAAGTGCGCATGGCGCTGCTGGAAGCCGACGTGGCCCTGCCCGTCGTGCGCGAGTTCGTCGCGCGCGTGAAGGAAAAGGCGCTGGGCGAAGAAGTCGCCAGCAGCCTCAGCCCGGGCCAGGCCCTGGTGGGCGTGGTCCACAAGGAGCTGACCGCCCTGATGGGCGGCGACCTGGGCGCCGACTCCGGCGAACTGTCGCTGGCGGTGCAGCCGCCCGCCGTCATCCTGATGGCAGGCCTGCAGGGCGCCGGCAAGACCACCACCACCGGCAAGCTGGCGCGCTGGCTCAGCGAAGGCCAGCACACCCAGCACGGCCGCAAGACCGGCAAGAAGAAAGTGCTGGTGGTGTCCGCCGACGTCTATCGCCCGGCCGCTATCGATCAGCTGAAGAGCGTGGCGGCCCAGGTTGGCGTGGACTTCCTGCCGTCCGACCCCAGCCAGAAGCCCGAGGACATCGCCCGCAACGCGGTGGACCATGCGCGCCGCCATCACTATGACGTGCTGATCCTGGACACGGCCGGCCGCCTGGGCATCGACGAGGCCATGATGCGCGAAATCCGCGCGCTGCATGACCTGGTCAAGCCGGTGGAAACGCTGTTCGTGGTCGACGCCATGCAGGGCCAGGACGCGGTCAACACCGCGCGCGCCTTCGCCGAAGCGCTGCCCCTGACCGGCGTGGTGCTGACCAAGCTGGACGGCGACGCCCGCGGCGGCGCGGCCCTGTCGGTGCGCCACGTCACCGGCAAGCCGCTGAAGTTCGTCGGCGTCTCGGAAAAGCTCGACGGCCTGGAGCCCTTCTACCCCGAGCGCATGGCGCAGCGCGTGCTCGGCATGGGCGACATCGTGTCGCTGGTCGAACAGGCTCAGAAGAACATCGACATCGCCGAAGCCCAGAAGCTGGCCGCGAAGATCAAGTCGGGCAACAAGTTCGACCTGAACGACTTCCGCGACCAGCTCGGCCAGGTGAAGAAGCTGGGCGACATGGGCTCGCTGCTGGAAAAGCTGCCGGCCCAGTTCCAGCAGGCCGCTGGCCAGCTGCAGGGCGGGCAGGCTGAAAAGCAGCTGCGCCGCACCGAAGGCATCCTGAATTCCATGACCGCGGCCGAACGCGCCAAGCCCGAACTCATCAAGGCCTCGCGCAAGCGCCGCATCGCGGCCGGTTCCGGCGTGCCGGTGCAGGAAGTCAACCGCCTGCTCGCGCAGTTCGACCAGATGCAGGGCATGATGAAGCAGATGAAGAAGGGCGGCATGGCCAAGATGATGCGCGCCATGGGCGGCATGAAGGGCTTGGGCCGCTTTGGAATGAAGTGAGGCCGGCCCCCCGCGGCGCGCGCACTGCGTGCGCTTGCGGTGCCCCCACGCTTCGCTCACTGCGTGAGCTCTCTGCCCCCCGAGGGGGCTCATTGTCCTTGGGGCGGCCCGGCGGAAAAAGGCCTTCTTGCGCCGGACTGGAATGCCCCTGTTGGGGCATTTTTTATTGGAGAGACGGGAAAAAAAATGGCCAGACGTTGCGTCTGGCCAAGTAATCGCGGCTAGCAGGGGGCGCCTGCCGCGATGCAAGCCGGAAAGCGCATGGGTGCCTTCCGGCCTGTCCGATTTATCGCAATGATCAGGACAGGGGCGGGATGCGCAGCACCTGGCCCGGATAGATCTTGTCG
This sequence comes from Achromobacter xylosoxidans, assembly GCF_014490035.1. Lineage (NCBI taxonomy): Bacteria > Pseudomonadati > Pseudomonadota > Betaproteobacteria > Burkholderiales > Alcaligenaceae > Achromobacter > Achromobacter xylosoxidans. The sequence continues at coordinate 724,718 of NZ_CP061008.1, forward strand.
GGGCTGGTCAGCATGGGCTTGTTGGCTTCGAAGATCAGGTTGTTCTTCGCGCCCTGGCCCTTGCCGTATTGCGCCTCGGCAATCTTCCACAGGTTGTCGCCCTTCTGTACCGTGTACATCTTGGCTTCCGGGGTGGCCTGCTTCACCTTCAGTTGGTTGTCCACCTGGGCCACGCCCACGGTGTTGCCCAGCGCCAGAGTGATCTTCTCGGCCGCTTCCGTGCTGAGGGCCTCGCCCGCCACCGTGACCTTGTCGCCATCGACCGAGATCTGCAAGCCGTCGGCATTCAGGCCGTGCTTATCGAGCTCTTTCTTCAGTTCGTCCGCCGTCGCGGCCTTGGCCTCGCTGGCGCCGAAGAGCTTTTCTCCAACGTCCTTGATGAAATTGAGCAGACCCATAGTGTTTCCTTTATCTATGTTGCGGTGAGAGAAACAAGTGCCATCAGGGCTTTTGGCCCATGAACATTTTGCGCACGACGCCGGCGATCAGGGTCAGCACGGCGCCACCGACGCCGCCGCCGACCACGCTGCTGGCGATCGCGGAAAGATCCAGTCCCGTATTGCCCGCTGCAACCGCGTTCGCTCCTGCGGTGATCATCGGAGCCAGCCAGGAACCCCCAGCCAGGCCGCCGATGGCGCCTGCGATGGTGTTGCCCAACGGGCCCAGATTGAACTGCTGGAGCATCTTTCCCAGGCCATTGCCCCCGGCAGCGCCGGCGACAAGCTGGATGATCAGGTTGATGATGACTGCGGTGTTCATGATGCCTCCTCTGCCCCGCGAGGGCGATGTGCAACGCTAGAACAACAGCAAGACAAGAGAGTACGAAACCAGCAGGAACGATTATGACTCGCACATTCCCCGCGCGACGAGGGGTTAACGTGTAACAGGTTGCTAGCCTGTTGGCAGACTACGCAAGAATGCTGGTCAGTTTGCAGGGAATGCGCCGCGATCGGTCTAAACCGCATCGGGCGCGCGGCTACATGCGACAAGGGCCGCTATCGCAGCGGCCCTTGTCTTTGCAGCTTTCAGTGCGGCGCGGGCTTCAACCGCCGCCCACCGCGACCACGATCTCGACCTGGTCGCCGTCGCTCAGCGCGGTCTGCGCGTGCTGGCTCTTGGGCACGATTTCGCCGTTGCGTTCCACGGCCACGCGCTTGCCGGCATAGCCCAGGGCCTCCAGCAGTTCGTTCACGGTCGTGTCCAGGGGAAACTCCCGTGCGTCTCCGTTCAGGGTGATGTGCATGCAGGTCTCCTCAGTTATCGCGCATAGCCGTCGGTGGCGGCGATCAGCCGCGCCAACGTGCCGGGTTCGTCAAACGCATGGCCCGCGTCCGGGACCAGGTGGAATTCGGCTTCGGGCCAGGCGCGGTGCAGGTCCCAGGCGGTGCGCGCGGGCGTGCAGACGTCGTAGCGCCCCTGCACGATGGTGCCCGGAACGCCGCGCAGCTTGTGCGCGTCGCGGATCAACTGGCCTTCTTCCATGAAGCCGTGGTTCACGAAGTAGTGGTTCTCGATGCGTGCGAATGCCAGCGCGGCACGGTCGGCGGCATGGCTTTGCTGATGGCGCGGGCTGGGCAGCAGCGTGATGGTGCTGTCTTCCCACTTGCTCCAGGCCTTGGCCGCGCGCAACTGCTCGGCCGGGTCATCGCCCGTCAGGCGCTTGTGATACGCGGCCACCAGGTCGCCGCGCTCGTCTTCCGGAATCGGCGCCAGATATTCTTCCCAGCGGTCGGGGAATAGCCACGACGCGCCTTCCTGATAGAACCACTGGATTTCTGCCTTGCGCAGCCCGAAAATGCCCCGCAGCACCAGCTCGCTCACGTGCGATACATGCGTTTCCGCATAGGCCAGCGCCAGCGTCGAACCCCAGGACCCGCCGAACACCAGCCACTTTTCCGCGCCCATGACCTCGGTGCGCAGGCGCTCGATGTCGGATACCAGATGCCAGGTCGTGTTGTTGTCCAGACTGGCGTGGGGCCGTGAACGGCCGCAGCCGCGCTGATCGAACAGCAGCACGTTGTAGCGCTGCGGATCGAACAGCTGCCGATGCACGGGCGAGCAGCCGCTGCCGGGGCCGCCATGCAGGAACACGGCGGGCTTGCCCTGCGGATTGCCGCAGAGTTCCCAGTAGATCTGGTGGCCGTCGCCGGTGTCCAGCGTGCCTTGGCGGTAGGGTTCGATGGGCGGGTATAGCATCAGGCGACTCGCTTGAAGATCAGGTCCCAGACGCCGTGGCCCAGGCGCAGGCCGCGGTTCTCGAATTTGGTCAGGGGGCGGTAATCGGGGCGGGGGGCGTAGCCGTCCGCGGTGTTCGCAAGCTGCGGCTCGTTGCCCAGCACTTCCAGCATCTGCACCGCGTAGTCTTCCCAATCGGTGGCGCAATGGATGTAGCCGCCCGGCGCGATGCGGCTGGCCAAGAGCGAGATGAACGCGGGCTGGATCAGGCGGCGCTTGTGATGGCGCTTCTTGGGCCACGGATCCGGGAAGTAGATGTGCACGCCGGCCAGCGAATCGGGGGCGATCATGTCGCGCACCACTTCCACGGCGTCGTGCTGGATGATGCGCAGGTTCGGGATGCTGGAGTCTTCAATGCGGCGCAGCAGCGAGCCGACGCCGGCGTTGAACACTTCCACGCCCAGGAAGTTGTCGCCCGGGCGCGCCAGCGCGATCTTCTCGGTGGTCTCGCCCATGCCGAAACCGATCTCCAGCACCGTCGGCGCCTGCCGGCCGAAGGCGGCGGCGGGATCCAGGCGGCGCGGCGCATACGGGATGGACCATTGGCCCATCAGGCGCTCGAGCGCGGCCAGCTGGCCCTGCGTAATGTGGCCGCGGCGGTGCACGAAACTGCGGATATGGGTCGCGCCGGGGCTGTTGGGAGCGTGGGCGGTACTGGCCAGCGCAGCCTGCGTTTCCGGGGAAACGGCGGTAGCCGAGGGTTCGCCGCCAGGCGTCGCGGGGGTGCTTGCGGCAGCCGGGGCCGAGGCGGCTGCGGGGTTGTTTTCGGGGGTGTTCGTATTCATAGCCCGAATTGTAGTGGCAGGCCCGGCGCGCCGCTGTCGCCCAGATGCACTAAATTGGGGACATATTTACAACCTTGAGGCTGAGGGCCGCTGCGGCAGGGCGACGGCAGGCGGCGGCGATGAAAAAAGGCGCGCTATAATCGCCGCCTCTGCTTCGGCTTTGCGCCGAGGGCACGACACCCGAGCGGGTGTAGTTCAATGGTAGAACGGCGGCTTCCCAAGCCTCAAGCGTGGGTTCGATTCCCATCACCCGCTCCATCTCTCTCCTCCGATATTCGACTGTGATTTTGGGATCGGTCCCAAGGTCTGACGCCCAAGAATCGAGGTGCCCGCAATGACCGACGACGAAAAAGCGATCCGGCAGGTTGTAGAGACCTGGATGGCTGCGAGCAAGGCAGGCGACCTCGCAACCGTTCTGACCTTGATGACCGACGACGTGGTGTTCTCGGTGCCGGGGCAGGAGCCGTTTGGCAAAGAGGCGTTTGCGGCAGCCTCGCAAAGCATGGACGGCGTGCAGATAGACGGCACAAGCCAGATCGTCGAATTGCAGCTGCTGGGAGACTGGGCGTTTATCCGCAACCGCATCGAAATGACGGCCACGCCGCCCGGCGGAAAATCCGTCCGGCGTTCGGGATACACGCTGACACTTCTGCGTAAAGAGTCCGACGGCAAGTGGCGGCTTGCGCGCGACGCCAACCTGCTGACGGTTCAACCCTGATGAAAGGCCGCCTTTGCGCAGGCGCCCCAGCCTCCCAGCGGTCTACAGATGGAAATCGCCCGCGGCTTCCGGCTGGTAAAGCACTTTCCTGATTCCGATCCGGCGGGTCCGGTCTGAAATCCGCCAATCGATGGAATCCCCCTCCTGGTAGCCCAGGATAGCGGCGCCGACGTCGGAACACACGGAATACTTTCCCGCGCTGCTGTCGGCGTCTTCCGGGTAGACCAGGGCAACTTCCATTTCTTCGTCGTCCAGCTGCAGCAAGGCCCTGGAGTTCATCGTGACGACATTCCGTGCCACCTGCTGCGGCGCGACGACGATGGCTCGTTCAAGCTCGTGCTCGAGTTCGACAACAGCCGGGCCTTGCTCGAGTTCGATCAGCTCCTTGAGCCGTGCCTTGTCGATCTCAGTGACGTAGATATCCGTGGAGTCGACAACGACGCCTTCGCGCAACAGCCGGAGATAGCGCCCCGCGGTCATGGAAAACGACTTCAGTGTCGGCGTTTCGGTCTCAAGCAGAAAGCCGCTGCGCAGAAAGGTCTTCAGCGAGCGTGCGTTGTCCGGGTGGATCTTGGCGATGAGCTTTTCGGCCCGCATGTCGAGGAAGGCCAGCTTCATGCCTTCGCGGATCGTGCTTGCCCCCAGGTTCCGGCCCCAATTGTCGCAGTCTCCGATCACCAGGACGATTTCGCAGTCGGGGCCGGTCTTGACCAGGCGCACGAAGCCCACCGGGACGTCGCGCCTGTCATAGGCCATGAAGAAGCGGCCGCCCTGGTTGAACAGATGGGTCAGGATCGGCAGTTGCGTCCGATCGATGGCTTGCTCGATGAAGCGGGAGACATTGCGCGAATCGCTCAGATAGCAGGTGACGCGCTCGTCTTCCAACCAATCCATCAGCGTCAGCGCGTGCGTCCGGGTAATTTCCGGGCACAGCGAAATGAAAGGCTTGTTCATCTTCACCACACTCATTCGTAAAGGATGAAAGCCCTTCATGGCGATGGCCATGACGGTTCTTTCGGCAAACCCGGCATTTTAGGACGGAATGCGGATGGATGCTGGGCAGGCCGGGAATGGGCGTCGCTTGCAAGGCCGTAGGGGCGTGTCAGATCGCATGAACCCTGCGCCTGCGCATGATCCACCGCCAGGAATCCGCGAACAGTTTTGCCGATACGGCAAAAGCGATCAGCACGGCCGCGCCAGCAAGCATGGGCCATCGATGCGCCCAGGAATGTTCGAACACCAGGAGGACGAGCATGTGCCCCAGCGCGGCCATCAATGGTGCGCCGATCATCCATCCCGCGACGAACCAACGGTCGTGACGGGTAAAGACCTTCGCGAAACTGAGGTGATAGGCCACCCGTGCGACGTAATAGGACAGCACCAGGGTCAGGAAAATGAGTGCGATGCCAGCAAGCGTAAAGTCCTCGGATACGCGGACCTTGTGCCAGCTTTGAAGCATCGGGTCACCGATCAGAATCCATTGGTCTACCGGCGGATCGTAGTGCACGATCGGAATGATTCCGACACCGCGTGCAAGCCACGACAATCCATGGAAGCAGTACCAGGCAAAGACGATCGAAGCTGCCGCGCCGAACAGCATGCGCAGTTTGTGACTAGCCACTGCAGTAATTCCCATCGCGCTTGAAGTTCCCTGAGTATTCCACGAATACTCCTGGCGTTCTCGGCAACCAGTCTCTAGGCCTCGCTTCCATACTGCTCCATCTTCCACCGCGCCCGCGGCCCCCGCTGCGTGTATTCGCGCCGGTAATCCGCCGGCGTTACGCCGAACTTGCGCTTGAAGGCGCGGCGAAAGGCTGCGACGTCCAGATAGCCGCAGTCATTGGCTATGTCCTCCACCGAACGCAGCGTCACTTCCAGCCACATCTGGCTCTTTCTCATCCGTATATCGGTGAGGAATTCATGCGGCGTGATCGCCAAATGCGTCCGGAAAAGGCGTGCCAAGGTTCTTTCACTGACCGCCGCATGTTGCGCGGCGCCGCCTATCGTCACGGCTTCCTGCGCATGCGCCAACAACCACTGCACGGCGCGATAGAGCGGGCTGTCCCGGGTGAGGCCGCTGACCTTCTCTATGGGCAGCGTCGACGCGATGATCTGCCGCGTGGGATCGAAGACGAGCTTGTCGCGCGATGCGCCGGCCAGTCCGGCGATGCCCGTGCGCTCCATCAGTTCAAGCACGCAGTCATAGGCCAATGAAGGCGTTCCGGCCAGCAGGATTCGCTCGCTGGCCCAGACAATCGGATCGTTGGCGATGGTCAGGTCCGGATGGGTCCGCGCGAAGCCGGACTGGTACGCCCATTGCACCGGCGTCTGCATCTTGTCCAGTACGCCTGCCGCCGCAACCAGCCAGACGCCGGTGCCGACCGCGCAGACGTAGCGTTTGTCCGCCACGGCGCTACGGATTTCGTGCAGCACGGCTTCGTTGCTTGCCACGCTGGCGCGCAGCTGCGGCACCGAGACCGTTTCCAGGGGCGGCACGAAGATGGCGCGCTCCATTGCCGAGTCCGGCGCGCCCGGCGGCATGAAGCATAGGTGTTCCGCTTCCGCCGATAGGTCCACTTCCGCGCAGCGCCACGTCACCACATGGCCACTCGCTTGCCCGCTGCGGCTGCGGGCAATGCCGTTGGCGGTGCGGAACGTATCGATCGCGGCATGGATGGGGCCGTTCAATCTGCCGGCTGGCAGCAGCAGTTCCACATGCAGAGGGTAGTTGTCTGGAGCGGCACCCATGATGTCTGTTTGGAGCGCGGTCTTTCCGCAGAGGATCGAACAAAATCAACACGCAAATATTAGATCAACCGCGTCCTCCAAGGAGCTTATCCGTGCCCTATGCAACCGCGTCCGACGACACCCGCATCTACTACGAAACCTATGGCGAGGGCGCACCCGTCCTGTTCATCCATGGCGGCGGCGGCAACACCATCTGCTGGTATCAGCAGGTGCCTTTCTTCGCCCGGAAGTACAAGGTCATCGTGATGGACTTGAGGGGCTTCAAGAACTCTCCCTGCGCGCCGGAACGCAACCATCCGCGGCATTACCCCGCAGACGTGCTGGCCATACTGGACCAGGAAGGCATAAGCAACGTGAACCTAGTGTGCCAGTCGCTGGGCGCATGGGCCGGCCTGCCGCTGGCCGTGCAGCACCCAGGGCGCGTCCAGACGCTGTTCATCAGCGGCTCGCCGACGCCGGCCTATTCGCCCGAGACCTGGGAAATCCTGCGCAAGGCCGGCAAGACCTTCGATGATGGCCGCCATGACCTGCGCAGCAAGAGCATCGGCTGGAACCGCAAGAACGTCGAGGCCCGGCCCGAGATGCTGCACCTGTACGGCTGCATCAAGGCGCTCAACCCCAAGGGTTTCCTGGCGCTGACCATGCAGGCCGACGACGTCAAGATCCATCCCGCCGAGTTCGAGGGCTACCGCGTACCCACTTTGATGACCGGTGGCTGCCACGACGATTTCCTGACTCCGGAAAGCCACCATCTGGTCGCGAAGCTGTTGCCTGGCAGCAGCAAATACACCTTTGAAGGCTCAGGCCACTCTCCTTACTTCGAAACGCCGGACGAATTCAATCGCGTGGTGCTCGAGTTCCTGGACGCACACAACTAGTTCCTGATCCTGCAAGAAGGAGACAACATGGCTGCCATCAAGAAAACACTGGGATTCGGGCTGGCTGGCGTCATGGCGCTGGCCAGCGTCGCCGCCATGGCGCAAACCGGTTATCCGAACCGGCCCATCCGCTGGATCGTTCCCTCGCCGGCCGGCGCGCCTATCGACGCCATCGGACGCAAGCTGGGCGAACTCATGTCCGCGCGGCTCGGCGCGTCCATCGTGATAGAAAACAAACCCGGCGCCGGCAGCACCATCGGCGCTACGGAAGTCGCGCGGGCCAAGCCCGACGGCTACACCTTGATGCTGAGCGTGGGCGACGCGCTCATTTCTTCGGTCGTGACCATGAAGGTGCCTTATGACCCGCATCGCGACTTCACGTTGATCAGCAAGATTGCCGCATCAGGTCCTGTGCTCATCGCGAACAAGTCCATGCCGGCCGGCGACCTGGCCGGGGCGGTCAAGGAGGCCCAGGCGGCGCAGGTCCCTCTGGCCTATGGGTCATATGGCCCGGGCTCATACCCGCAACTGATCATGGAGAGCCTGGCCAGGCAGTCTACGGTGAAGTTCATCGAAGTCCCCTACAAGGGCTCGCCGCCGGCGATGACCGATCTGCTGGGCGGACAACTGGCGTTTACCTTCACGTCCACCAGCATTGCGGCGCCCATGATCGCGGACGGCAAGGTCAAGGCCATCGCCGTCATCGGCGACAGGCGTTCGGCGCTGCTGCCTGAGGTCCAGACCTTCGCCGAAGCGGGATACGACGCCTTCATATTCAAGAACAAGGCGTGGGTCGGCCTGAGCGGCCCTGCCGGCATGTCTGCGGACGTTGTGCAGAAGCTTGCGGCGGCGGCCCAGCAGGTGGTGAGGGATCCAGAGTTCGGCAAGTATCTGGAGAACATCGGCTTCGACGCCGTGGGCAATACGCCAGAGGAGTTCCTGAAGGAGTATCGGGAGGAGTATTCGGTTGTGCCGGGGCTGATCAAGGAGTTGGGCGTGGCGGCGCATTGATCAGCGGGCTTATTTGATGGCGGGTAGATATCGGTGGACCCTGATATTCATTCGATATCAATTCTCAAATTCTTAATATTAGACAGCCCTGCGAAGCACGCCTAAAGTCATCCGCTGGACCATACGGCCAGGACCGCCGCCTAGAGCGGCCGGCCATCCACGCAAAGGAGACTTCCATGCAGCACCGCAGACAAATGCTGACGGCCATGTTGGCCGTGGCCTTGCTCGGCGCCGCCGGCCATCAGCCCGTCGCGCACGCCGAGACCTTCCCGTCCCGGCCGATCAAGTTCGTCGTGCCGTTCGGCCCGGGCAGCGGCACCGATACGTCGGCCCGCTATTTCGCCCGCCAGCTGCAGGAACTGACCGGGCAACCGGTGGTGGTGGAGAACAAGCCGGGCGCCAATGGCTTCATCGCGGTGAAGAACGTGCTGTCGGCGCCGGCGGATGGCTACACGGTGTTCATCGGCAGCAATTCGACGCTGGCGGTCAATGCGGCGTTGTTCAAGGCGCTGCCGTACGACCCGGTCAAGGATTTCGCGCCGCTGACCATGATGATGCGTTCGCCCGCCATGCTGGCCGTCAGTCCGCAGGCGCCGTACGGTACCCTGAAGGATCTGATCGCCTACGCCCAGGCCAATCCCGGCAAGGTGAACTTCGGCGCCGGTTCGGCTGGCTATCAGCTGATGGGCGAATTACTGAACGACAGCGCCGGCCTGAAGACGGTACATGTGCCGTTCAAGGGCGCCGGCGACGCCATCATGGCTGTGGCCGGGGGCACGGTGGACTACACGTTCGCCGAGGTGACAGCGGTGCAGGAACTGGCCAAGGACGGCCGCGTGAAGGTGGTGGCGGTGGCGTCGGACCAGCGTGTCGGGACTTCACCCGACGTGCCGACCGCGACCGAGGCCGGCCTGCCAGGATTCGAAGCCTATACCTGGGTTGGCGCGATGGTCAGCGCCAAGACCCCGGCTGAACAGACCGGGCGCCTGGCCGAGCTGTTCACGCGCATATCCAAAATGCCCGAAACCCGTGCCTTCTATGAACGCCTGGGCGCCACGCCGATGACGGGCGGACCCGCGCAGATGCGCGAATTCCAGCAGAAGGAAATCGCGCTGTGGCAGCGCATCGTCAAGAAGGCGAACGTTCCCCAACAATGAAGGAAGAGGCGAGCATGACGTCGCAAGCCCTGCAGAATGTGAAGGTGCTCGATCTGTCGCGCGTGCTGGCCGGCCCCTGGGCCGCCCAGACGCTGGGCGACCTGGGCGCGGAAGTGATCAAGGTGGAGCGGCCGGGTACGGGCGACGATACCCGCGCCTGGGGGCCGCCTTACGTGACCGATCCGGCGGGGCAGCCCACGGGCGAGTCCGCCTACTACATGTGCGCCAACCGCAACAAGCAGTCGGTCAGCATCGATTTCACCAAGCCCGAGGGGCAGGAACTGGTGCGGCAGCTGGCGCAGCAATGCGACGTGTTGATCGAGAACTTCAAGACCGGCGGGCTTGCGCAATACGGCCTGGACTATGCCTCGCTGAGCGAGCTGAATCCCAGGCTGGTGTACTGCTCGGTCACCGGCTTTGGCCAGGATGGCCCGTATGCGCACCGGGCCGGCTACGACTTCCTGATCCAGGGCATGGGCGGCCTGATGAGCATCACGGGCCACCCCGATGGCACGCCCGGAGGCGGTCCCATGAAAGTGGGCGTGGCGCTGACCGACATCCTGACGGGACTGTATGCCAGCACCGCCATCCTGGCCGCGTTGCAGGCGCGCGCGCACACCGGGCGCGGCCAGCATATCGATCTGGCCTTGCTGGACGTGGGCGTCGCCTGCCTGGGCAATCAGGCGATGAACTATCTGTATGGGCAGCAGGCGCCGCGCCGCATGGGCAATGCGCATCCGAATACGTTGCCGTATCAGGACTTTCCGACGGCGGACGGACACATGATCCTGGCTGTCGGCAACGATGGGCAATTCGCCCGGCTGTGCGCCGCCATAGAGCGGCCGCAATGGGCCGAGGACGAGCGCTTTGCGCGCAATGCGGCGCGGATCGCACATCGCGACGAACTGATCGATGGCTTGCGCGCCATCACCGTCACCCGCAGCACGCGCGACTGGGTGGCGCTGCTGGAGCAGCACGGCGTGCCTTGCGGACCCATCAACACCGTCGCGGACGTGTTCGAGGATCCGCAGGTCCAGGCGCGCGGCCTGCGCATGAGCATGCAGCACCCGCAGGCGGGCGAAGTGCCGCTGGTCGCCAGCCCCATCCGCCTGTCGGATACGCCGGTCAGCTACCGCCACGCGCCGCCGCAGCTGGGCCAACATACCGACGCCGTCCTGGCCCGCCTGCTGGGCCTGAGCGCGGATACCCTGCACACGCATCGAATCAATGGAGTCCTGGGATGAGCAGTCTGAATTCACTGGCGTTGCCGCTGACGCGCATTCCTCCCGAAGACGAGGCCCTGCGCCCCGCCGTCCGCGCCTTCCTGCAGGAAGCGGTGCGCGACATGCCGGCGCATGTCCGGGCGCGCTCCTGGGGCGGCTACGACACCGCGTTCAGCCGCCGCGTGGGCGAACGCGGCTGGATCGGCCTGACCCTGCCGCGCGAGTATGGCGGCGGCGGACGCAGCGCATTCGCGCGCTATGTGTTGGTGGAAGAATTCCTTAATGCCGGCGCGCCGGTCGGGTCGCACTGGATTGCCGACCGGCAGAGCGCGCCGCTCATCCTCAAGTACGGCACGGAAGCGCAGAAGCGCTTCCACGTTCCCCGCATCTGCCGCGGCGAGTCGTTCTTCTGCATAGGCATGAGCGAACCCAACTCGGGCTCGGACCTGGCCAGCGTGCGCACGCGCGCGGTGCCAAACGACCGCGGCTGGTTGCTCAACGGCCAGAAGATCTGGACCACCAATGCCCATCACTGCCAATACATGATTGCGCTGGTGCGCACCTCGGGCGGACCGGAGGATCGCCACAAGGGCCTGTCGCAAGTGATCGTCGACCTGTCCCTGCCCGGCGTGACGGTGCGGCCGATCGAGGACCTGTCGGGCGACAGCCACTTCTGCGAAGTGTTCTTCGACAATGTGCAGCTGGACGCTGATGCGCTGGTGGGCGACGAGGGGCAGGGCTGGGAACAGGTCACCGCCGAGCTGGCGTTCGAACGCAGCGGTCCGGAACGGCTGTACTCCAGCATCGTGCTGTTCGATCAATGGCTGGACTATGCGCGCCAGCCGGCCAATCGCACGCCCTCGGCCCAGCGGCTGGCCGGCAAGGTGCTGGGCCAACTGACGCCGCTGCGGGCCATGTCGGTATCGGTGCAGGAGAAGCTGACGCGCGGCGCCAGCCCCATCGTGGAGGCGGCGCTGGTCAAGGAGCTGGGCACCACGCTGGAACAGATGATCCCTGCCTGGATCGCGGAAGACCTGTATTCGCGCGAGGCCGAGGACATTCCGGTGGAATTGCTGATGACTTTGAAATACGTGACGGAGGCTTCGCCTTCGTTTTCCCTGCGGGGCGGCACCCGCGAGATTCTGCGCGGCATGATCGCGCGCGGCCTGGGCCTGCGTTGAAGGAGCATGACATGAGCGACAACGATCTGTACGCCGATGCCGCGCGCCAGGTGCTGGCGGACCATTGCACGCCGCAGGCGGTGCGCGATATCGAAGCAGGCGGCGACGCCGCTGGCAGGCTCTGGCAACAGCTGGAGGATGCTGGCCTGGCCGACGCGCTGGTCGGCGAGGAAGAGGGCGGCTCCGGGCTGAGCCTGGACCAAGTATTCGGCGTGTTGGAGCAATGCGGCGCCCACGCGCTGCCCTTGTTGCTGGGCGAAACCATGATCGGGCGCGCGCTGCTGCCGGCGGCGCTGCGGCCGGCTGGCAGCATTGCTTTGGCACGCGGCGTGCAACAGGCGGATGGCGCCTGGCATTGCGCGCTGGTGCGCGGCGGCGCGGTGGCTGACAGCGTGCTGGTGCAGACGGGTGATGCCTGGCGCCTGCTGGACGCCGCGCAGGCTCGCAAGCAGCCGCAAGCGCTGGCATTGGACGCCGCCATGCGCTGGACGCCGGCGCAGGTCGCGACGGCGCCGCAGGCGCCGATGGATGCGGCCATCGACGTGCGCACCGTGCAGGCCAGCGTGGTCGCGCCGCAGATGGCGGGCGCGCTGGGCAGCGTGCTGGAGCGCACCCTGCAATATGCCAATGAGCGCCAGCAGTTCGGCCGGCCCATCGGCAAGTTCCAGGCCATCCAGCATCAGCTGGCCGTCATGAGCGAACACGTCTGCGCTGCCCGCATGGCGGCGCAGGTCGGCTGCCATGCCGGCGGCGTGGCGCCGGACCGGCTGCGGGTGGCGGTCGCCAAGGCGCGCTGCAGCGAGGCGGCGCTGGTGGTGTCCGAGCTTGCGCACGCCGTACATGGCGCGATCGGCTTCACGGAAGAATACGACTTGCAGCTCTACACGCGCCGCTTGCATGCCTGGCGTCAGACCGCGGGCAGCGAGGCCTACTGGCAGGACGTGGCGGGCGCGGCGCTGTTCGCGCACGCAGGGCCAACCCTGGACCTGGTGCGCACGATTACCGACGTCCCGGCGTAAGCCTGGCTTTCAGGAGACACTTGCATGGCTTTTCTGCAAATAGAGCGCGACGGCGGCATTGTCGTCGCCACCATGAATCAGCCGGAGACACGCAATGCGCTGACCGGCAACACCGCCATCGAAGAGATCGTGCAGTTGTGCGCGGACATCCGCCAGGACGCCGGCGTGAAGGTGCTGATCCTGACCGCCGCCGGGCCGATCTTCAGCTCGGGCGGCAACGTCAAGGACATGCGCCGCTTTTTCGATGATGCACTGACCCCCGAGCGCATCTGCGAGGAGTACCGGCAGGGCATCCAGCGTATTCCGCTTGCGCTGCATGGCCTGGACGTGCCCGTCATCTGCGCGGTCAATGGCCCGGCCATCGGCGCCGGCCTGGACATCGCTTGCATGTGCGACATCCGCATCGCGGCCGACACGGCCACGTTTGCCGAGAGCTTCGTGCGCGTGGGCATCGTGCCCGGCGACGGCGGCGCGTGGCTGCTGCCGCGCGCGGTGGGCATGGCCCGCGCCAGCGAAATGGCTTACACGGGCGAGGCCATCAGCGCGCAGGATGCGCTGGCCTGGGGCCTGGTCAGCCGGGTGGTTCCAGCCGCGGATCTGCTGCCCACCGCCAGGACGCTGGCCGCGAAGATCGCCGCCAATCCCGGCGGCGTCATGCGCATGACCAAGCGCCTGCTGCGCGAAGGCCAGCACAGCAGCCTGGCGTCCTTGCTGGAGCTGTCGGCCAGTTACCAGGCCCTGGCCCACAAGACCGCCGAACACCGCGAGGCGGTCACCGCATTCATCGAGAAGCGCGCGCCGAAGTTCTGAAGGGCGGCGCTGCCGATGCGTTGGCGCGTCGGCAGCGTCGGATTCGATCCTCGCTGCCTACTGCTTGTCCATATACGTCAGCGCGGAAGCCACCAGCGCGCGCACGCCCACGCGCAGCGCGCTCTCGTCGATGGCGAACTCCGGCGAATGGTTGGGCGCGCCGCTCTTGTCGCCGAACGGCGAGGCATTGATGAACCAGAAGACCGAGGGCACCTTGCCACTGACGCCATAGGCGCCGAAGTCCTCGCTGCCGGTGGACGGCGCCGGCATTTCAACCGTCTTGCCGGCGCCGGCCGCTGCCTGCCATGCTGGTATCAGGTTGCCGGTCAGGGATTTATCGTTGTCGACGACCTCGTAGCCGGTGTAGATGTTCACCTTGGAGCTCAGGCCGTAGGCCTGCGCAATATGCTCGGCGCGTGCGCGGATGGCCTCGTGGACGATGCGTTGGTTGTGCGACGATAGCGAGCGTACCGTGCCTGCCAGTTCGGCGCTTTCGGGCAGGATGTTTGCGCGCCGGCCACTTTGCAACATGCCGATGGACAGCACGGTCACGCCGTCAGACTGATCCACCTTGCTGCTGGTGATGCCCTGCAACGCCAATGTCAGTTCGGCCGCGGGTACGAGCGCGGGATTGGCGGTCCATGGGCGGCCGCCGTGTCCGCCTTTGCCGTGCAGCGAGATCTCGAAGCGGTCGCCGCTGGCCATGGTGGGGCCGGCGCGATAGGCGATGGTGCCGGAGGGCGCGCCGGCGCCGATGTGCTGGCCGAAGACCACGTCCACTTTGGGATTCTCCAGCACGCCCTGCGCGATCATGGCCCTGGCGCCGCTGGGTTCCTTGTCGGGTCCCCATTCTTCCGCGGGCTGGAACAGGAAGACGATCGTGCCGGGCAGTTCCTCCCGCATCGCCGACAAGGCCTTGGCCGCGCCCAGCAGCATGGCGACATGAGTGTCGTGGCCGCAGGCGTGGGAAACCGATACCTGCTCTCCGCGCCAGACGGCCTTGGCCTGCGAGCGGAACGGCAGGTCATTGCGTTCCTCGACGGGCAGGGCGTCCATGTCGGCGCGCAATGCCACTACAGGCCCCGGCTTGCCGCCCTTGAGCACGGCCTTGATGCCGGTACGCGCCACGCCGGTCTCGACGGTGATGCCCGGCATCGCGCGCAGGGCGTCGGCGATATATTTCGCCGTTTCCGTCTCCTGGTACGACAGCTCCGGATGCTGGTGTATGTGGCGTCTCCATGCGATCACTTCAGGTTCGGTCTGGTCCGCCCGTTGCAGGGCTTCCTGCAGCAGGCCGACGCCGGAGGCGGCCATGGGCGTGGAGGGAGCCAGGGTCAGCGCCAGCATCAATCCGGAACTCGCGGCCATAAGCCGGTTGAGGAGGGGCATGCCTTGCTCCAATCAGTGGGTCGCCTCGGATCTGCGGGCCAGGGAGAAATTTTCAGCGCCGGGCGCAGGCCGCGATGGCGCCTGCGACGTAGTCGATGTTGCCGTCGGTCAGGCCGGCCACGCAGAGTCTGCCGGATTTCAGCAGATACACGGCATGTTCGCGCCGCAGCGATTCGACCTGCTGCGGGCTCAACCGCATGTAGCTGAACAGTCCTTGCTGCCGCTCGATGTAGTCCCAGGTTTCGGGCGCGCCGGTCAGTTGCTTCAGCGCGCCGGACAGGCGGGTGCGCAGGCTGACGAGCCGTGTCCGCATCTGCTCCAGTTCTTCGGTCCAGACCTGCCGCATCGCGCGATCGCTCAGAACGGCGGCGACCAAGGCTGCGCCAAACGTAGGAGGCGTGGAGTAGTTGCCGCGTATCAGCAACTTGAGCTGGCCCAGCGCGCGGTCCGCGGCGGCTTTGTCGCGACACACGATATTCAGGGCGCCGCAGCGTTCGCCGTACAGGGAAAAGTTCTTCGAGAAGGAGCTGGCGACCAGACATTCCACGCCAGCACGCGCCATTGCACGGATTGGTTCGGCGTCTGCGTCCAGGCCTAGTCCAAACCCCTGGTACGCCAGGTCGAAAAAGGGAATCAGGCCTTGGCGCGCAAACAGTTCGGTCAGTGCCTCCCACTGATCCGCGGACAGGTCCACGCCCGTTGGGTTGTGGCAGCTGGCGTGCAGTACGACGATGGACCCGGCCGGCAGTGCCTGCAACGCGTCATGCATCTGCGCGAAGCGCACGGTGGCAGTTTCGGCGTCGTAGTAAGGGTACTCATGCACCGTGAAGCCTGCCTGGCGAAAGATCTGGGCATGGTTCTCCCAGGTCGGATCGCTGACCCAGACCGTCGCGTCGGGGCGGATTTGGCGCAGCAAGTCCGCGCCCAGCTTCAAGGCGCCGGTGCCGCCGACGCTTTGGGCCGTCACCACGCGCTCAGGTTCAGGGCCATCGGCGCCCAGGACCAGTTCTCTGGCGGCGTTGCGGTACGGCGCCGATCCGGGAATGGGCAGGTACGGATGCGGCTTGTCCGCCTGCACGAGCATGTCGCGCGCCTGGCGCACGGCGCGCATCACGGGGATGGTGCCGTCCTCGGAAAAGTAGGTGCCGATGCTGAGGCTCACCTTGTGCGGAGCCGGATCGTTCTGGAAGGCTTCAACCAGCGCGAAGATCGTATCGCCGGCCGCAGCGGGCAGGGGGGAGAAAAGGGACTGCATGGAGCTGCCTCATGAGGAAGATGCGGCCGCGGCGGGCCAGGATGTCAGCGTGGCGCTTGGATCTGCACCGCCAGCGTACCGATGCCTTCGATCGTTGCGCTGATTTCGTCGCCGACATTGAGGAACGTGCCTTGCGGCGCGCCCACGCCGGCGGGCGTACCTGTCAGTACTAGATCGCCGGGCTCCAGCGTCATGATGCGGCTCAGGGTCACCAGCTGCTCGCGGATGTCGAAGACCATGCCGCTGGTGCGCGCGTCTTGCTTGCACTGGCCGTTGACGCTGAGCGTCAATCTCAGATCCATGGGGTCGCGGATGAACGCCGCAGGCACCAGCCTGGGGCCGAGGGGGCAACTGGTGTCATGCGCCTTGCCGGCTACCCAGTCCAGCTTGTAGAAGGTGTCGGGCGCCTTGTTGAGATCGCGCGCCGACATGTCCACGGCCACCGTATACGCCGCCACATGGTCGAGCGCGTCTTCCAGGCGCAGGTTCCTGGCGGTCTTGCCTATCACCAGCGCCAGTTCGATTTCCCAGTCCAGGCGTTCGCAACCGATGGGCATGTGTACCGTTGCGCCCTCGCCGACCACGGCCTGGCGCGGCGGCTTGAAGAAGAAGAACAGGCGCTGCGCGGATTTGTCCGCGGCATTCGGCACGTTCATTTCCGCCAGATGATCATGGTAGTTGGCCCCCGCGCACAGCACCTTGCCTGGATACTGCAGCGGCGCCAGATGGCGGACCGGACCGGCGACTTCGTGACCGGCGAGCGCCGCGCGGCGGGCGGCCGCCTGCTCCAGCAATGCCAACGAGCGCGGCCAGTCCTCGAAGAGTTCCCGGACGGACGCGTCCAGCGCCGGCAGGTCCAGGATCCTCGCGCAAGCGGCAAGGGGATAGTGGCTGCCATCGATCTCCAGGCAGGCGACAGGACGGGAGGCGACGTCGAGAGTGGTCAATGCAAACATGGGTATTGATCCGGTGAGATGGGAAAGAGAGGCGTCGCTCAGTCGATGACGAAGCCGGACTGGGCCACCGTGTCGCGCCACTGGTCGAACTGCTCCCGCGCGAGCGCATCGACGGCCTGCGGTGTGCCGCCGGCCGGCCGCATGCCAAGCTCGGCGACTCGCTTGGCCACGTCAGGCAGGGCCAGGATCTCGTTCACCGCCGTGTTCAGCTTGCGGACGGCCGGCTCAGGGGTGCCGGCCGGCGCATACAGTCCGGCCCAGCCCGAGGTCTCGAGTTCGCCCAGCCCGAGTTCGCGCATGGTCGGCGTTTGCGGCAGCGCCGGTTCGCGTTGCGCGCTGAAGGTCGCCAGAACGCGCAGCTTGCCAGCCTGCGCCAGGGGGACGACTTCGCCGGCGTCCATCACGATGGCATTGATGTGTCCGCCCAGCAGCGCGGTGACGGCATCCTTGCCGCCCTTGAACGCGATGTGCTCCAGCGGCGTATCCAGGCGCCTGGCCAGCGAAACGCCCAGGAAATGCTGCAGGCTGCCGGTGCCGGATGTACCGTAGAACGTCTGGTCCGGATTCTGTTTGGCCCAGGTCCGGAATCCCTCGAACGAGGTGATGGGGCTGTCGGCCGCCACGGCAAGCACGATGTCCCAGCTCACCAGCTGCGTCACCGGCTTGAGGTCGGTGAAAGGGTCGTAGCCGAGCTGACGGAACAGGTGCGGGTAGAGGAAGATGGCCACGCCTGGCGCCACCAGCAGGCTGTTGCCATCCGGCGCCGCGCCCTTGACCGCCTGAATGGCGATGCGCGTCTGCGCGCCGGGGCGGTTCTCCACCACCACCGGCCGCTCCAGATGGCTGGGAAGCTTCTCGGCCACGATCCTGGCTATGGTGTCGAACGAGCCGCCGGCCGGCAGGCCGACGACCAGCTTTGCAGGCTGCTGCGCGTGGCCGCTGGCGGCCATGAACAGGCTGGCCAACGCCAGGTACTTGAGTCGGGTTATCAGGGCGGCCCCGCCGGGAACGGCTGTCTTCATCTTGTCTCCACGGTCTTTTTATTTGAGTTGACCCTGGCGAGGATTGTAGGCGCGTGGTGAAAACCGTCTAATGAAGATTAGTCATCGGGTGAAAGCCAATAGGAATTATAAAAATAGGAACGGCGCCGCGGCGACCTGTCTGCCGTCCCGCTCGGCGATGGCCACCACGGCGGCCAACGGACCAGGGCTAGGGATAGACGGGCTGGTCGCGGCGGGTGCCAGCGCCCCAGTCCACATCAAGACTGGCGATTGGCGCAACCTTGCGCGTCGCATTGTCGATGCACACGAGCCCGGCCTTCCCCGTGGCGACCGCGCGCCCGCTCTGCTTTTCCGTCAGGTGAAATTCCAGATCGAAGCCGTACTGGTTGAAGTTGTCGGGGGCGATTTCGATGCGCAGGACTTCTCCGTGGTGACTTTCTGACTTGTATTGAAGGGCCAGGTCCGCCACGACGAAATGATGCCCCTCGATGTCTTGTTCCTGATAGCCCAACGAGTTGATGAACCTGACCCTGGCCTCCGAGACCAGAGTGATCAACTGGGCATGGTCGAGGTGTCCCCCGTAGTTGATGTGGCCGGCATAGATCTGGATCTCGGTGGCGAAGGGGTAGTGGCTTCTGGGTTCGAACAAGAGGCGTGGCACGTGAGGAAGACTAAAAGAGTGTGTGTTGAAGGATGAATTCCGCGCGCCGCTATTGGGGCTCGCAGGGACTGCCGTCAGTGGCGGGCGCGCGTCGCGCGATCAGGGCGGGCAGGTCTCGTTTAAGCACCTTGCCCATGGGGTTGCGTGGCAGTGATTCCAGGATGAACCAGTGCCTGGGTACTGCGTAGTCGGCCAGCCATTGGACGCAGTGCGCCTCAAGGCGCTCGCTATCCAGCGCCGCGCCGGGCCGGAAGACGATGCAGGCCGCCGCTTCTTCGCCCAGCTTGGGATGAGGGAAGGGGATCACCGCGACTTCCTGTATTTGCGGCAGGCGCTGCAGCGCGTTTTCGATGGCGGCGGACGAGACTTTCAGGCCGCCGCGATTGATCACGTCCTTGCTGCGGTCGACGAAGCGGAACAGCCCGTCCTCGTCCTGGACCACGATGTCGCCGGTGTGTAGCCAGCCGTTGCGAAAGGTGTTTGCGCTTTCCTGCGGGTTTTCGAAGTAGCCTTGGGCCATGCTGGGGCCGCGAAAGCATAGTTCGCCTGGCTCGCCCGGCGGGACTGCTTGACCGTTCTCGTCCACCGCGCGCAATTCGCAGTTGGGCATGGCGGCGCCGATCATTCCCGCCTTGGCGGGCAGCCAGTGAGGCGGCAGGCTCGCGCCCGCAGGTCCGCTTTCGGTCATGCCCCAGATCTGCATCTGGTCTACCCAGGGCCAGGCCTGGGCTATGCGTTCGATGGCGGCCACGGGCATGGGCGCGCCGCCATAAGCGATCCGCCGCAGGCGCCCCAGGGCGTACGTTCCGCGTTCGCATTCGTCCAGCATGTACTGGATCACGGCGGGCACGCCATGGTAGACGGTGGATTGCTCGGATTCCGCCAGGCGCAACCGGTCAGCGTTGCCGGGCAGATGCTCCAGGACGAAGCCGGCGCCGTGCACCCAGGAGGACATGCATCCAAGATTCAGGCAGGAACTGGTGAAGAATGGAAAGGCGCCCTGGTAGAGGTCGCCGGCGCCCAGCCCGACCGCCTGACCGACGGCGAATCCGGCGGCGATCATGCTCCGATGGCTGTGGATGACGGCCTTGGAGCGGGAGGTCGTGCCCGAAGTAAAGAGCAAGCATGCGGGCGAGTCCGGATCCGGGCCGACGGCCGCGGATAGACCGGCGTCCGTGCCGTGCAAAGGGTCTTGCCATGCGTTCGCGGCATTCGCGGGGGCGTCGATATGCACTTGCCTGGTGCGTGTCAGGCGTTGCAAACGGGCGGCCGACGCCGTGCCGCAGACCACCAGAGCAGGGGTCACCAAGTCCAGCGCGTGGACGAGATCGTCGTCGGCGGCGCGCGTGTTCATGGGCACGGCAACCGCGCCTATGGCGAAGCAGCCGAGCGCAGTCAGGATGGCTTCCCGTCCGGCGTCGTTCGCCAGGTAAATGGCGACCCGGTCGCCGGACTCGATGCCGATGGCGCGCAGCCACCCCCCCATCCGGCGTGAAAAAAGAGCTAGCTGCGCGTAGGTCAGACGATCGCGAAAACCCTGAATCGATTGCGCTGATAACGCGACCCGATGGGGCTGCTGTCTGGCCCGCAGTTCAAGCAGTTGTCTCAGGGTTTTGCCGGAGACTGCATCCCACGAGGGCGGGAGCGAATCATCATGCGGCGCTTCGGATTCCATGATTTTTGCCTCTGCTGCGATTTAGCGATGGGATCATGCCTGCGCGAGCAGACGGGGCGCATCCTGGCAGTCTTCCGTGGCGGCCCGGGCTTTGAGGACGTGCTTGAGTACCTTGCCGGTGGCGGTACGCGGCAGGTCGTCCACCACGAACATGCGTTCCGGGAATTTCTGGCGAGCCAGCCTGGCGCTTTCCAGATAGGCCAGCAGGCCGGGAAAATCCAATTCGCGTCCGGGCCGCAGGACCACGTAGGCGCAGGGTGTTTCTCCCATCCTGGCATGGGGAAACGCGACCACCGCGGCCTCCTGGATGGCTGGATGCTGATGCAGGAGATCTTCGATCTCCTTGGGACTGATATTCTCGCCTCCGCGGATGATCAGATCCTTCATGCGGCCGGTGACGGTGATGTAGCCGTTCTCGTCGATGTAGCCGAGATCGCCAGTGTGGAAATAGCCGTCCGCGTCGAAGGCTGCTTCGGTATCGCTCGGATCGGTGTAGCCCAGCATCACTTCCGGTCCTCGGGCCGTGATTTCGCCGGCCAGGCCAGTCGCGAGCGGCACGCCGCTAGCCGGATCCACGATGCGGACTTCATGGTTGAAAATCAGGCCGTCGGTCTTGGCGCCCCACTCCGCAGGGTCGCCCTGGGCGATGCCGAGCGAAATGGTGGGCGCCTCGCTGCTTCCGTAAATGCGGAACGTCTTGCAGTTCGGCAATACGGCATAGGCCCGTTTGACTACCTCGGGCGGCACGGGGGCGCCGCCGCTGCCATAGAGCCGCAGGGAGGGCAGTTGGATGCCGCGCCGGTCGACTTCGGCCACCAGCTCGACCAGGAAGGGCGTCGCGCCTATGCTGAACGACGCCTGGTGCCGCTGGATTGCGTCCAGCGCGGCGCTCGCCTCCCAGCGCTCCATCAGCACCGTTTTTGTTCCTTGCAGAAAGGGCAGCTCCAGCGCATACAGATAGCCCGTGATATGGGTAACGGGAGACGGCATGAGCAGCACATCGTCCCTGGACAACCCCCAGAAGTCGGTGACGGCCTGGACTTCGGCGCGGAGGGTATTGTGGCTATGCAGAACGCCCTTGGGGTTCCCGGTGGTGCCAGAGGTGTACAGCAAGAGTTTGACGGCGTCGGGATCGGCGCGGGTGAATGGTTCCAGGGGAGCGGGGCGGTCTACCCAGGAAGCATACGAGGCGACCCCGTCCGCTTCGGCTCGAACCAGGACTACGTGTTCCAGGTGAGGCAGATTCGGGCGCAGCCGCTGGATCATTTCAAGGTAGTCGATGCTGCGGAAGCGATCGGGAATGAACAGGACCCTGGCCTTTGAATTGGCAAGGATGAAACTGAGTTCCGCGTCGCGGTAGATAGGGACGATAGGATTGCAGACGAACCTGCCGATGGCGCAGGCCAGATTGATGACCAGGGTTTCGCGCCAGTTCGGCAGTTGGAAGCTGACGACGCTGCCAGGCTGCAGGCCATGGTCGCGCAGCGTCGCCGCGAGGCGCAGCGCTTGATTCCATAGCTGCTGAAACGTCAGTCCGCCGGAATCGTCCGCCACGGCGGTCCGGTCCGGGTAGTCACGTGCGCACTGGCCCGCGCTCTCGGCCAGGGGGATGTTCTGCCATCGTCCGTCGCCCGCATACCGAGCCGCCATGTCCGGGCCGAGTCGTGTCTGCCAGCCACTCCCGTCTGTGTGCATTTCTGTCTCCCGCATCGTTTTTCGCCGGCGCCCGTCTGCGTGGACGGGGCCGTGCCGTGGGTGTTCAGGTCAAGCCGCCACGCACCAGCTTCATATAGGTTTCGACCACCGACTCCGGCAGGGTCGCGCCCGCGTCGCCCGCCGCTTCCGCGTCCTTGACATAGCGCAGGTAGAGATAGCTGCGTGCCGCCATGAACATGTAGGCCAGGGTTTCCAGTTCCTGTTCCCGATAGTTGACGATCTCTCCGGCCTGGACTCCTCTGGAGAGGGCTTCGACGTAGTGCTGCGTGATCAGCTTGAAGTGCGCCAGGTACGCGACCGGCGCGGCGATTTCGGCCTCATTGAGGATACGGAAGAATCCTGGACGCTCCTGCAGAAACTTAAAAAACGCGCGGAATCCTCTTTCTTCCATGTCCAGCACGTTCGCCGCGCCCTTCACCTGGTTGCGGATGAAGATCAACATGTCCTGGCCGACATGGGGCAGGAGCTCGTCGAACAGCGCCTGGCGCGATTCGAAGTAAAGATAGAACGTGCCTTGCGCGATTCCCGCGGCTTCGGTAATGCGGTTGATGGAAGCATCGCCGTAGCCGTGTTTTCCAACAACCTGCGCCGCAGCGCTGAAGATAGCCGCCCTGGTTTCTTCGGCCCGTTCGTCGCGGGTTTGCTTTTTTCGGGGACGGCTCTTGGGGCCGGCGGAAAGCGGCGCGGAAGGCGCCGATGCCGATTTACTCGGGTTGCGTACAGTCATGGAGCATCATCAGTGTGTGAAAAGTTCAGACCGCCAGATAGCGGTCGGCAATTTCAGGGTGGGCGTCGAAGTGATTCCAATCGCCCTCGAATACGATTCTGCCAGTATCTATCACGAATACGTAGTCGGTACACCGTCGCGAGAACCACAGGTTCTGTTCCGCCAGCAGCAGCGCGGCGCCTTGCTGCTGGCGGGCCCGATTAACCTGCTCGGCCATTTGCTGGACCAGCAAAGGGGCGACGCCTTCCGTGGGCTCGTCCAGCAGCATGCACTTCGGTCGCGACATCAAGGCTCGCGCGACCGCCAGGATTTGCTGCTGTCCGCCGCTGAGTTGGTTTCCCATGCGCGTGCGCAGCTCGGCAAGCGCTGGAAAGAGTCCGTAGGCCTCCTGTAGCGGGAGAGTGCCTCGCGGACCGCTGGCATGTCGCGCCAGCAGCAGATTTTCTTCCACCGTCAGGTGGCTGAATATCCTGCGGTCTTCCGGTACCAGCGCCAGCCCGGAACGCGCGCGCGCATGCGTGCCGATCTGCCTGAGGTCGCCGCCCATGAATCGCAGCGTGCCGTCGACGGTAGGGCCGCCGCCCACGATGCTCTTGAGCAAAGTCGTCTTGCCCGCGCCGTTGCGGCCCAGCAGGGCGACTCCCTGGCCGGCTGCGACCTCGATGCCGACGCCGTCGAGAACGAGGCTGTCCCCGTAGCGTGCGCGCAGGTTTTTCACTTCAAGCACTTTGCACCTCATGGCCCAGGTAGATTTCCCTGACTTCGGGGGAGGAACGCACGTCCTCGGGCGTTCCGCTGGCAATGATCTCGCCGTAGTTCAGCACGGTGATGCGGTCGGCCAGCGAAAAGACGACGTCCATGTCGTGCTCGGTTAGCAGGACCGAGATTCCGCGTTCCCGCACCACCGATTTAATGGTTTTCACCGCAGCCGCCCTGTCTGGCGGAGACATGCCGGCCATCGGCTCGTCGAGCATCAGTAGCTTGGGCCGCAGCGCAAGGCTCATCGCGAGTTCCAGGCGCTTCCGATCGCCGTAGGCCAGCACCCCCGAGACGTGATTGCGCTGTGAGGCCAGGCCCATTTTCTCCAGGGCGTCCAGGGCTTCGTCATAGACATCGGCGGCGGGCGCTATCCGCAAGCTGAAGCCGCCACCGGCACCCTGATGGCGGCGGCTCGCCTCGATGGCGACCACCATGTTGTCCAGCACGGTGTCTTCGCCGAAGACGCGGGCGACCTGGAAGGTCCGCCCCACGCCCAGGCGCACGCGTTGGTATCCGTCGATGCCTTCGACCCTCATGCCCTCAATCGAGATTTCGCCCGCATCTGGCAGAAGTTCGCCGCTCAAGGTCTTGAACAAGGTGGTCTTGCCCGCGCCATTGGGCCCGATGACGACGTGCGTTTCGCCCTGTTGCATGCGCAGTGTCACATCCTTCAGGACAGAAATGCTGCCGTAAGCCTTGTAGAGCCCGCGCGCGTCGAGTATGTGCGTAGTCACGATGTCTGTCCTTGAATCTTCGATTCGGAGCTGCCGTTGGCGGATGTCCCGCGCCGGCCAGCCGCGAGCAGCCGCTGCGCGCCGCCGATGACGCCGCCCGGGAACGCCAGCACCACGAGCAACAGCACCGCGCCTATCAGGATTTCGGAAAGACCGACGATGTTGCGGGTCATGTGTTCGAGCCCGATGAAGATCACCGCCCCGGCGACGGGCCCCCAGAAGTAGGCGACTCCGCCCACCAGGCAAAACAGAATGGGCAGGGCGGAATATCCCCAGTGCGCAATTTCCGGCGTGAGCAGCTGGGCCGCCGGCGCGTACAGGCCGCCGGCCAGGCCGGCGAAGGCGCCGCTGGCCACAAAGGCCGAGAATCGCATGGCGTGGACATTGATGCCAAGAAAGCGCACTCGCTCGGCATCCTGGCGGATGGCCGCCAGCAGCCTGCCGTAGCGGTTGTGCCAAAGAATGTACAGAATCAGCGCGAGGAAAGAGACACAGACCAGTGTGACGTAGTAGAGATTGTTGCCTTGCGCGAGGTCGAGTCTGAACAGGCCAAAGTCCATCACCGGCCGCTTGATGCCTGTCATGCCATCCTCGCGGCCCAGGAGGTCGGATTTCGAGATCAGGATGTGCACCAGTTCCGCCAATGCGAGAGTCAGGATGGCGAAGTAGATGCCGCTCGCGCGGCGCAGGGCGACGACGGCGACGGCCGCGGCGACCAGCCCTCCCGCAATGCCCGCTGCCAGCCAGGCAAGGGGGAAGGGAACCTGGGAGTAGCTCTGCAGCAGCAGGCCGGTGGTGTAGGCGCCTGCCGCGAAGTACGCCGCATGGCCGAAACTGACCAGGCCGGTCAGGCCGAAAACGAGGTTGAAGCTCAAGGCGAAGGTTGCGTTGATCAACACCACCGACGCGAGAAACACCAATCCCTTGTCCGCCCACCACGGGACGCTGGCGAACAGCCCGATCACCACCCCCGCAACCGCGAGGTCGAACGAGCGCCGGCTTGTTGTGCTGGCAAGCTGCTTCATTACCGTAGCCCCTTCAAAAGTCCTTGCGGACGCCACATCAAGATGGAAATGAGGGCGACATAGAAGAAAAGCCCCGGTACTTCCGCGAAGACGCGGTCGCCTATCGCGGTGATGAGGCCCAGGAGGACGGCGGCCAGGAAGGCGCCGCGAATGTTCCCCATGCCGCCGACGATGATCACGCCGAAGGCCTGAATGATCAGGGCGCTGCCCATGTTGGGAGACAGGCTTTGGTTGACGGACAGCAGCGCGCCGGCGACTCCAGCCAGCGCGATTCCCACAACCACGGTGCCTGTCAGCACCAGGCGCACGTTCACGCCGAGCAACGAGGCCATCCAGGGATCGACCGCGACCGACTGGACTGTTTTTCCCAGTTCGGTGCGATGCACCAGATAGTCGAGAAGTAGGAAGGCGAGCACGCCGCAGCCGATCACGAAGAGGACGAAGTTGGGAGCCAGCATGCCGGCGATCTCGGTGGCGCCGCGCAATACCGGCGGAGGCGGCACGCTCAGAAAGTCGATGCCCCAGACTACCTTGACAACTCCCTGGCAGAGCAGCAGCAGCGCGTAGGTGGCGATCAACGAATAGGATTCGCCAACGCCTCTGAGCCGCTGGAAAACCAGCTTGTCCACGGCGGCGCCCAGCACGCCCAGCGCCACGGCGCACACGATGGTGGCGAGCATGAAAGCCCAGAAGGACGGCTCTCCAAGCCTGGCCAGCAGGCTGTAGGCCAGATAGGCCCCCAGCATGACGAAGCCGCCATGTGCGAAGTTCAGGACGTGCAGTATGCCAAAAACCAGCGTCAGGCCGGCGGCGGTCAGGAAGACCGTCATGCCCCACGACAGGCCGTTGAGCGTCATCAAACCGTATTGGTCCATGATTCCCGGTCCTTTCAGACTGTCCGCAAGCTCAAGGCCTTTCCGGGAGTGGCCGGATCCATCACCTCCTCGCCGGGGATGCGAATGACGTCGACGATTTCGAAGCCGTCCGTTGCCTTGGCCGATCCGCGCAGGCGATACATGACAACGGGCTTGATGGCCTGATGGTCTTCCTTGCGGAAGCGGCGCGGACCGGTGGCGGTTTCGAACGTGACCGATTCAAGCGCGTTCAGAACCGCGCCGGTATCGGCCGAGCCAGCCGCTTGTAGCGCGCGAGCGTAGGCCATCACCGCGGCATGCCCCTCGGAAATAAAGCCCAGCGTGAGGGGATCCTTGGCGCGGCGCACGGCTTCCGCCTGGAGTTCGCGGCTGACCGGGATGTCCTCGAACGCACCCGCGTACCAGTGCGTTCCCACCCACATGTCCGGCAGATCTTGCTTCATGGCCTTGGCTACGATCAGCTCGTTGGCCGAATCCACGATCAGCTTGGCCTTCTTGAAGAATCCGAACGGTTCGGCCTGTTTGTACAGCGTCACGGCATCGCCGCCATACACGGAGATCATGAAGCCTTCGGCTGGGACGGACATGGTGGCGGTAATGGCGTTGCGATAGTCCGCGGCGCCGTACTGCGTCTTGATCGGCGGGGCGATCGCGGGTTGCTTCTGGGCAAGCGCTGGATAGAACTCGCGCAGGCCGTCTTCGAAACAGCCCCAGGTGGTGCGGCCGTACTCATGATCGGGAATGACGCCGCCCCAGCGATTGACGTCCGGATAGCGTTGCGCGGCCATTTTGGCGAGGGCGCGCTGACGCATGTAGGGATTGTCCGTGACACGGAAATAGTTTCGGACAAAGCTCTCCTTGGTGAGCTTTTCGGAGTGCGCGGCGCAGGTTATCAGCAGTGTTTTCTCCTGTTCCAGGACCGCGGCGATCGCTAGGGCGACCGCACTGGATACCACGCCGCACAGCATGTTCACGCCGGAACCCGCCAACTCGCGCGCGGCGACGGTCGCCTCGGCCGGTTTGGCCTTGTCGTCCCGGATGACCAGCTCCAGTTTCCTGCCGAGAACGCCGCCCGCCTGGTTGACCTGGTCAATGGCGATCTGCGCGCCCAGAAGCATGGGCTGCCCGAGTGGCGCCTGGGCGCCGGAGAGCGATGAAATGAAGCCCAGCTTGATAGACGAATTAGCTTGCGCGAATGCGGTGCGGCTCCACAGGCTGCCGGCGCCGGCTGCGCTTGCGCCGCCCAGGGCGCCCAGCATCTTGAGGACGTTTCTGCGATCCATGTTCATGTCTCCTTTGCTTTGTTCTGTATTGTTCTGCTTTGTTGTGCGGGGCTCGCCCCAGGGAACTTCAGATCAATCAGGCCTATGTCATGCGATGCCGATGTCGCCCGCGCCTCCAAACGCGGACCAGCCGCCATCCACCGGCAGGGTTGCCCCCGTGATGAAGGATGACCATTCCGAGGACAGGTACGCCGCGGCATGCGCGATCTCCCTGGGATGGCCGAGGCGGGCCAGCGGTGTCCGCCGTTCTATCTGTCCGGTGTTCACCTTGTTTTCGCGTATCAGGGTCTCGACCAAGGGCGTGCGGATATAGCCGGGAGCGATGCAGTTCACGCGGATGCCCAGGCTGCCCCACTCGCTGGCCAGCGATCTGGTAAGCATGATTACGCCAGCCTTGGACGCGCCATAGGCGTTGCGGCGGGGAAAGCCGCCCAGGCCGACGATGGACGAGATGTTGATCATCGATCCAGAGCGGCGTTGCGCCATGTGTGCGCCTACGGCCTTGCACATGAGGTAGGTGCCGGTCAGGTCTACATCCACGATCCGCTGCCAGGATTGCGTGCTTTGCTCCAGGGTCGGGGTGTAGGTGTCGGGTATGCCGGCGCAATTCACGAGCACGTCGATGGCTCCCATGGCGGTCATGGCTTCCGCCGTGGCGCGCAGGCAGTCTTGTTCCACGCAGACGTCCGCCTGGAGCCGGGTAACGGTGTCCCGTTCCACGGCGTCGAGCGGCTGGAGGTCGGCCGAACTCACTTGCGCGCCGAGTTCCAGGAACAGATCGACCACCGCCGCTCCGATGCCGCTGGAGCCGCCGGTTACCAACACATTCTTCCCGGTCAGGTCAATTGAGGGCATGTCAGGCATTGGCTCCGGACCACTTGTAGATGTTGTTGCGCTGGACCGCGGAGGAGCCGCCGATGATGGGCAGCAGCAGGGCGTCCCGGACGTAGCGCTCCGCGTCGAAATCCTTGACGTAGCCATAGGCGCCGAAGATGGTCTGGCATTCCAGCGCGACCGAGCGGGCGGTTTCCGTGGCAAAGAGCTTCGCCATGGATGTTTCGACCCCGCAGCGCTGGTGTTCGTTGGCCATCCAGGCTGCGTGGTAGAGCACGAGGCGCGCGGCGTGCAGTTGCGTCTTCATGTCGGCCAGCTTGTGCTGAATGGACTGGTAGTGGTTGATGGTCTTGCCGAATTGCTGGCGTTCGCCCGCGTAGGCCCATGCATCGTCGAGCGCGGCCCGGGCGACGCCGATGCCGATGGCGGCGACTTCGAGTTTTTCCACGTCCAGTCCCGAACCCACGATCATCTGCCAGCCGTTATTCCAGCCGGCCTCGCCGCCCATCACATTCTCGAATGGCACCTCCACGTCCTCGAAGATCACGTCCGTGGTCGCGGCTCCTTTCATGCCCAACCCTTCGATGGGCGTGATCGTCACGCCTTTGGTGTCGGGCGGGATCATGATCATGGACAGATTCTTGTAGCGCTCGCCCTCGTTGCCGGAGCGCACCAGCGCGTAGATGTAGTCCGATATCGCCGCGCCTGAGCAGAAGCGCTTGGCGCCGTTGATCCGCACGGAGTCCCCCACACGTTCGGCGCGGGTCTTGACGCTGGCCAGGTCGGCGCCGGCATCCGGTTCCGTCCAGCCGTAGGCAAAGACGAGGGTACCGTCCACGACCTTGGGCAGAAGTTCGGTCTTCTGCGCCTCGGTGGCGCATTCGACCAGATTCATGCCCGCATAGCAGGCGCTCATGATGTAGGGCACCGATACCGCCAGGCTGCGCCTGGACAGTTCTTCGATGACAACCATGGTGGCGAGGATGTCGCGGCCCGCGCCGCCATACGCTTCGGGTACGGTGAGTCCCATGACGCCGAGGCGCGCGAGTTTGTCGAAGACCTCGCGCGGGAAGTGGTTGCGCTTGTCCCAGTCGGCGGCGGCGCCGCGCGGCATTTCCTTCTCGACGAACCGCTCGAGCGTATCGCGCAACTGCCGGATGTGGTCGGGTTCCGTGAAGTTCATCAGTGGTTCTCTACTTTCCAGAGAAGACCGGGATGCGCTTCTCGCGGAAGGCGTTTACAGCTTCTTGATGGTCCTGGGTGGCACTGGAGAGCGCCTCGTAGGCCAAGGAGGCGTCCAAGATCGTGTGCGCCAGTTGCTTCAGTCCGATGTTTGCGGACATCTTGGTCCATCGGATGGCCTTGGTCGCTCCCGCCGCCAGCCTGTCGGCGAACTGTTCGACGCGTTGCTCCAGGTCCGCCGCGGGCACCACGTGATTGATCAGGCCGATACGCGCCGCTTCGGTCGCTGTCATCAGGTCGCCCGTCATCAGGTATTCCTTGGCGCGCGCATAGCCGATCAGCTGCGGCCAGATCACGGCGCCGCCGTCGCCGGCCACGTAGCCGACACTGACGTGCGGATCGCCGATCTTCGCGGCGTCCGAGGCGAAGATCACGTCGCAGAACAGCGCGAGCGTGGCTCCAAGTCCTGCCGCGTGCCCATTCACTTTCGCGATGACGGGCTTTTCGCAATCCAGCAACGAGAACACGATCTGCTTGCCTTCGCGGGCCGTCTTTTCGAATGCGCCGGGCTGGTCGATCATTTTCTGCAGCCAGGCCATATCGCCGCCAGAAGAAAAGGCCCGGCCCGCTCCCGTCAGGATCACGACGTCACATTCCGGGTCGGCGGAAACATCGACGAAGACCCGGGCCAGTTCTTCGTGCATGGCCTCGTCAACCGCATTGAGCTTCTCGGGCCGGTTCATCGTGATTTCCAGGACGCGCTTGCGGCGTTCGAACGTCAAGCTCTTGTACTCAGCAAAGTTCATCTAGACCTCGTTTGGAGTAGCAGGAGACGCCAGGTGTCTCTTGCTTGGGGGGGCGCCTGGAATAGCCGGCGCACGCGCTGCGTTGCGGCTAGCCGTTAGGCGGTTGACTCATTCTGGCAAAAAATGAACGATGAGTCATTATTCATTTTTGTTTTTTTGATGAGTGTTTTCCCTAGGGGCGCGCCGGCGCGGGCCAGACGTCTCCTTGCCGCTGCGGTATGCCCGGCACGGCGCTTTTAGCGCCTGATTCGCTTGTTCCGTGATTTACGCGGCCGACCAGACCGCCACGCGATTCCGTCCCGAATTCTTCGCCCGGTACAAGGCCTCATCGGCCTTTGCCATGACCTTGTCGATGTCGGCATCATCCGACGGCCACAGCGCGATGCCGATGGACACCGTGACATGTCCCACCGCCTGCGGCATGGCGTGGTCCGCCGTCGCCGCCCGGATGCGTCCGGCCACCCTTTCCGCCGTGTCGCGCGAGGCGTTGGGCATCAGGATCAGGAACTCTTCGCCGCCGACGCGACACGGCGCGTCTTCTGCCCGCACACAGGTCTTGAGGATGGCGGCCAGCGCGATCAGCACCTGATCGCCGGCCGCGTGCCCGTAGGTGTCGTTCACGCGCTTGAAGTGGTCCAGGTCTAGCGCGAGCGCGGCGAAAGGCTGCCGGGTCTGGCGCAGCGTGGCGATCTGCAGCGCCAGGCCCCTGCGGTTGAAGAGGCCCGTCATCGGATCGGTGATGGTGTCCGTGTTCAGCTTATCGAGCCGCCGGGTCTGGGAGCTTTGGCTCATCGTCACGGCGTTCCGGAGGCGGGCCGCCTCGTAGTACCAGCCCTTGATCCGGTGCAGGTCGCCAGCCGACGCGCCGGGCTGATCCCGTTCGATGACCTGGGCCAGCTCCTCCAGCGGCCGCGAGATCCAGCGGCCGAGCAGGTAGATGGCCAGGAACATGATCAGCCCCACCGGCAAGGCGTAGAGCACGATCCTGCTGGTCAGGCTTTGCAGCGGGCGCAGCGTTTCGTCCAGCGGGCGTTGCGCCACGACACCCCAGCCGGCGTTCTTGAGCGCGGCGTAGCCGGCCAACAGGTGCGCGCCGCGGGTGTTGACCACGGGCATCGCACCGGTCTCGCCCCGCAGCACGGCTTCGACCACGGCATTGCTTCTTTCGCTGGTGCCGATGCGATCCTTGTCCTTGTGGTAGATGATGGTGCCGTCGCCATCGACGACATACAGGTAGGAGCCGTCGCGGTAGAAGTGCTCGCCCACGAGTTTGTCGAACTCGTTGCCCTGCCGAAGGTGGATGGCCGCGAGGATGGTGCCGGCATGGTTGCCCTTGGCATCACGGAAAGGTTCGGAGAACGCCAGTATCAGCCGGCCCTCCATGCCCACGTAGGGCGTCGATATGTGGCCCTTCAGATGTTGGGCGCCTGTCGTCAGTTGCTGGCGTACCAGCGTCCTGCCTTCGAAGCCCGCGTCGGCGGGAGCGGTGGCGAGGATGGTGCCGCTACTGTCTGCGATGGCGGCCGTCATGACGCCGTCGGTCTGCTGCACCAGGCGCGCGAGCTCGTCTTCCATGGCGGGTTTCGAACCCAACAGGCCAGGCGCCCGCTCGGCGGACAGGAGCAATTGCCGCTGTATGGATTCGATGTAGATGTCGGTGACTTCCGCCAGCTTGATCGCGTAGGCCCGGTTGGCCTCGAGGGTGTTGGCGATCAACTGCTCGCGCTGCACCAGGTAGGCCGCGTACAGCGTGTTGACGAAGGCGATGAGTCCGCTCGCGAGCGCCAGCACGGTGACAAGGCGGCGCAGCTTCAGTCTGGGCATCGCGGCAGTGGTCAATGCGGAGCTCCTTCAACCATTCACTCTGACCATTGAATCGGGGCCTTCCGCGCTTGGCCAAGCCTGGGCGCGTGTAGAACTTCAGTTTTGCGGCAAGCCTGCGGCAAGTCAAGAATCGCGTGAACGGGCGCCCGCGGATAGCGCTTCGATCAGGTGCTCGATGAAGGCGGCCGTCGCCTCGGGCAAGCGGGCGTGGCTGGCGGTCTGCACCTGCAGCGTGCGTTCGGCGAAGACGGCTTGCTGCAAGGACACGGCCACCAGCGCGCCGCTGCGCAGCGGCTCGGCGAGTGTGATCTCGCCGGCCAGCGTGACAGCATGGCCGGCCTCGACGATGGCGCGGATGACCGATGACGAGTTGCTCGAATAGGCGATGTCGAAAGGCGGCCCGTCGTTGCCTGCCGCCGAGCTGTCGAACAACAGGCGCACGGTGGTGCCGGAGTCGGTCAGCGCGATCGGGTAGCGGCGCAGGTCGTCCAAGGACACGCTGGCGCGTTTGGCAAGAGGATGGCCCGGGACCATGATGGCGCGAACGGGCGAGACGATTTCGTAGCGCACGGCGATGCCGTTGCCCGCGTTCAGGCTGAAGGCCAGGCCCACGTCGATGCTGTTGTCGCGCAGGCGTTGCGTCACGACGCCGGGCGAAGCGATGTGTACCTGGAACGCCACATCGGGATGCAGGGCGCGGTACGCGCCCAGGATGGGCGGCAGCACGTTGCGCGCCACGGCTTCGTTGGAGCCTATGCGGATGGTGGTCAGCTCCGCGTGACGCAGGCTGCGGATATCGCGCAGCACGTGCTCGGCATCCATGGCGACGCGGCGCGCATAGTCGGCCAGCATTTCGCCGGCGCGGGTCAGCTCCATGCCGTGAGGCCGGCGTTCGAACAGCGCCGCGCCGCAGTCATCCTCCAGTTTGGCGACTTGCCGGCTGATTGCCGAAGGCGCCACGTGGAGGGTGGCCGCCGCGTCCTTGATGCTGCCTGCGCGTACGACTTCCAGGAAATAGCGGTGCGCGGTGCTGAGCATATTGATTCTCAAAATGGCAATTGGCGTGCTAATTATTGATATTGATTGCCGCAAAGGCAATTCCTAGAATGGGCCGGTCAGGGCCGCCAGGACACATGGGCAACAGACCCGGCCGACGGCTCTTCAACCAAGGGGAATCGCATGGCTAGTGTTGTATGCAAATCGGGCCGCGCCGCCGCGCGCCCGCAGGGACTCGGCATCCTGAAGCGCGCCTTTGCCGCGCTGGCGTTATCGGCGGCTACCGGGGCGGGGGCGGCCGATTTTCCGCAGCGCTCGCTCCAGCTGATCCTGTCGTTTCCACCGGGCGGCGCGACCGACGTGCTCGCTCGCGAACTCAGCCAGAAGCTGGGCGACTCGCTGGGCCAATCGGTGGTGGTGTTGAACCGCCCCGGCGCGGGCGGCTTGATCGGCATGCAGGCCGCTGCGCGTTCCGAAGCCGACGGCTACACGCTGTACATCTCGTCGGTGATGTCCAACTCCATTTACGAAGCGCTCAACGGCAAGCAGCAGGTGTCGCTGGACGGCGACTTCGATGCGGTGGGCGCGATAGCCAGCGCCCCGCACATCCTGGTCACGCCGGCGACGCTGGGCATCAAGGACTATGCCAGCCTGGTGGCCTATCTGAAGGCGGCGCCGGGCAAGTACAACTACGCGTCGATGGGCGCGGGCACCCTGTCCAACCTGGAGGGCGAGATCTTCAAGGAGCAGGCGGGCGTGGACGCGTTGCAGATCCCGTACAAGGGCAGCAGCCAGGCCTTGCCCGAAGTGATCTCGGGCGCGTCGGTCTTCATGTTCGATAGCGTGACCAGCTCGCTGCCGCATAAGCAGGGCGGCCGCATCGATGTGCTGGGCGTGGCCTCCGCCAAACGTCTGCCGGTCATGCCGGACGTGCCCACGCTCAAGGAACTGGGCGTACAGGGCCTGGAGGCAGAGAACCTGTTCGCGTTGATGGCGCCCAAGGGAACGCCCAAGGACCGCCTGGACATTGTGGCCCGCGCGCTGTCCAAGGCGCAGGGCGATGCAGGATTCCGCAAGGCCATCGAGGCGCAGGGCTTCCAGATCAGCGAGATTCCGGCCCAGACTCTGCCCAAGTTCATCCTGGACCAGCAGGCGTTCTGGCGCGACAAGGTCAAGGCCTTGAACATTACCGCAGGCAAGTAGCGGCCGCCCCGGCTTTCTTCCTGGCCGCCCGCGGGCGGCCGGTCCCAAACTTCCGACCCGACTCTCATGCCCATTCCGAACGATCCCTTCTGGCAGCTGCCCTACGCATCGCAACGCATGCCCTTGCTCGCGGACAACGTGGTCAGCACGTCGCAGCCGCTGGCCAGCGCTGCCGGCCTGCAGATGTACGCAAGGGGCGGCAACGCGATCGACGCGGCGCTGGCCACGGCCATCGCGCTGACCGTCGTGGAGCCGTGCATGAACGGGATCGGCGGCGACATGTTCGCCATCGTCTGGCATGGCGGGCGCCTGCATGGGCTGAATGCGTCGGGGCGCGCGCCGGCCGCCTGGGAGACGGCCAGGTTCGCGCATCTGGATGGCATGGACCCGATAGGCTGGGGCAGCGTGACGGTACCCGGTGTCGTGTCGGGTTGGCGCGCGATCTGGGAGAAATTCGGTTCGCTGCCGTTCGAGGATTTGTTCGAGCCCGCCATACGCTACGCGCGGGACGGCTACCTGGTTTCGCCCACGGTGCATCGCCAGTGGCAGAAGCAGGTGCCGCGCCTGAGCGGACAGCCGGGCTTTGCCGAGTCCTTTGCGCCCGGGGGCCGCGCGCCCTTACCCGGAGAGCGCTTCCGCAGCCCCGGCCAGGCCGCCACGCTGGAGAGCATCGCCCGCAGCAAGGGCGAGAGCTTCTACCGCGGCGAGCTGGCCGCGGCGATTGCCGCCCACGCGCGCAACACGGGCGGCTATATCACCGAGGCCGACATGGCCGGCCATACGGCCGACTGGGTGGAGCCGATAGGCATGCGCTACCGCGACCTGGAACTCTACGAAATCGGTCCCAACGGCCAGGGCATCGGCGCATTGATGGCCTTGGGCATGTTGGAACGTTTCGACCTGGCGGGCTGCGGGCGCGACAGCGGCCGTGCGTTGCACCTGCAGATCGAAGCCATGCGCCTGGCGTTCGCGGACCTGTACGAACACGTGGGCGATCCGGCCCACATGCAGGTGTCGAGTGCGCAGCTGCTGGATCCCGCCTATCTGGCGGAACGGGCGAAACTCATCGATCCGGACCGGGCGGGCGAACCCCGGGCCGGCAATCCGCATAGCGGTGGAACGGTGTATCTGACGGCGGCAGACCGGCACGGCACCATGGTGTCGTTCATTCAATCCAACTTCAAGGGATTCGGTTCCGGCGTGGTGGTGCCGGGAACGGGTATTGCCATGCAGAACCGGGGCTGGGGCTTTTCGACGAAGGCGGGGCATCCCAATGTGGTGGCGCCAGGCAAGCGGCCGTTCCACACCATCATTCCCGGCTTCCTGATGCAAGGCGGACAGCCTTTGATGAGCTTTGGCGTCATGGGCGGCTCCATGCAGGCGCAGGGCCATCTTCAAGTGACCAGCCGGCTGGCCGACTTCGGCCTGAATCCGCAGGCAGCCAGCGATGCGCCGCGTTGGCGCATCAAGGATGACAACGTGGGCGTGGCGGTGGAATGGAACTGCCCGCCTGAAGCTATCGAGCATCTGCGCGCATGCGGCCACAGGGTCGACGTGGCGCCGCGCTTCGATCTGGAGTTCGGCAGCGCGCAGATGGCCTACCGGCTGGAACAGGGAGGCTATCTGGCCGCGTCGGATCATCGCAAGGACGGCTACCCCATGGGCTATTGACGCCGTCTTCCTGGACGATGTTTGGTCGAGGAAAATCCCCGTTTCGTCGAAAACTGCGTGATGTCTCGGGGCCGGTTGATGACAATCGGCACATTTCCGGCCCGAACCGATGCTACAGCGGTCTTATCCCGGGGCTGGTCCGTCGCGTCAGCGCTGCGCCACCGCGCGCCGCAGGCGCTGCGACGCGACCCGTCCCAGCACGACGGGGGCAACGCCGTTGTTGAACGCGACCTCGGTCTGCGCGCCGGGCAGTTGCGACAGATGGGAGACATGTTCCAGATTCATGATCACCGAGCGAGACAAGGCGCAGAAGGGCGGACTGGGCAGTTGGGCCGCCAGGCGCTTGAAGGTGATGTGCATCAGCTCGTTGGCGTGCGCGGCGCTGCAAAGCATCACGTAGTCGCCTTGCGCCTGCGCCATGGTCAGTTCATGGATCTTGATGAGCTTGGTGCCGTTGCGCGTCCGCAGCGTCAGGTGGCCGCCAGCGCGCGGGCGCAGCCGCGCCAACGCCTGTTCGAGCCGGCCCGGCCGCACGGGCTTGAGCAGGTAGTCGACGGCCTGGACGTCGAAGGCGCGGGCGGCGTAGTCGCTGTGCGCGGTGACGAAGACGACGGCGGGCGGAGCGTCCAGCTGGTCCAGCAGATCGAAGCCGGTGGCGGCAGTCAGTTCGATGTCCAGGAACAGGGCATCAGGACGATGCTCGCGGATCAGCGCTCGCGCCTGTTCCAGGCTTTCGGCTTCGCCCGCGACATGGACGTCGGCCGAGGCTTCCAGCAGCCGGCGCAGGTAGCGCCGCGCCGGGGCTTCATCGTCGATGACAAGCACACGCAGCATTTTCCTCCCTGGCGCCATGGTGTGGCGGGTATAGTCGTTCGGTCTGGCACGCGGGTAAATATAAGGCCTATGCAGTTTCCAGAGAACCCTTTGCCCGTCCGGGGAGCGCATCCATGAAGTTCGCATCGATCGGCCAGGGCTTGAGCCCAGGGGAGTCCTCGCTTGGCTTCTGGCGGGCGCAGACGCTGGGTTGGCTCTTTCTTGCGATCGTGGGTTTCTTCATCCGGCTGGCGGTGTTCGGCAATGCCACCGCGGCCTTTTGGCTTACCGTGGCGCTGGAGCCGCTGGCCTTCGTCCTGACCAGCGGGGCGGCCGTGCTGCATGGCCGCCGTGCGGGAAAAGGCGATCCTCCCTTGCTGGTGCTGGTTTGCGCGGTGTTGTTCTGCCTGACCGCCTCGGCCTTGCTGGCCTCGATCGCCTACGGCATCCATAGCCTGTTTCTGCCCGGCGCGATCCGAGTGTTGCCGGGCAACCAGTACCGGCTGGGCTTTCTCTACTACATGGGCATGCTCTCCATCTGGACGCTGATCTATTTCGGCGTGTCGGCCGAGCTGAACGCGCGCAGTGAGCGCCTGTCCAAGATGAAGGCCGAGACGCGCTCCTTGAGGCTGGAGCTCGAACATCTGCAGCTGCAGATCGAGCCGCACTTCCTGTTCAACTCGCTCAATACCATCGTGGCCGAGATCGCCGAACGTCCCGCCATCGCGGAGGAAATGACCCGCAGCCTGGCCGAGTACCTGCGCTATTCGCTGGACCGGCGCGGGCGCGGCCTGTCCATACTGGAGGAGGAGATCGAGGCCGCCGAAGCCTATGTGCGCATACAGGCGCTGCGCTTTGACCAGCGGCTTGAACTGCGCAGCCAGATCGATCCGGCCACGCTACGGATCAGTGTTCCGCGCATGACGCTGCAGGGACTGGTGGAAAATGCGATCAAGCACGGCATGCGTTCGGAACACGCGCATTTTCCGATCTGCATACGCACGCGTCTGCAGGGCGATGAACTGCTCATTGAAGTGGACAACCCCGGCCGGCTGCACGCGCCCTTCGATCTGGCCAGCGGCGGAGGCGGGCTGGGAAACCTGTGCCGGCGGCTGACGCTGAGGTATCCGGACAGGCATCAGTTCGTGCTGGAGCAGCGCGGGGAAAGAACTGTCGCGCAGATCAGGCTGCGGGGCGAGCCGGTGCCGGCCTAGCGCGCAGGCTTCAGCGGTACGTCGCGAGCAGGATGCTGGTTTCGGTGGCCGCGATGCCCTTGATCAGGCGCACGCGCTCCAGCACCTTGGACAGATCGGCGGTGGAATCTGCGCGTATTTCGGCCAGCAGGTCCCAGCGGCCGTTGGTGTCGTGCAGCTGCTCTACGCTCGGCTCGCCCAGCAGGCTGGCCAGCACGGCGCGCGTCTGGTTGCCGTCGACGGTAATGCCCATCCAGGCGCGCAGGCCGCCTTGATCGGAGTCGGGACGCAGCTTGAGCGTGTAGCCGGCGATGAGCCCGTCCGCCTCCAGCTTGCGCAGACGGTTGGAGACCGTGCCGCGCGACACGCCGGCCTTGCTGGCCAAAACGGAAAGCGGCGTGCGCGCGTCGCGCCGCAGGATGCCGATCAGTCGGGTATCGATTTCATCCATGACAGGTCCCGCTTTCAATGCTCCCGGAACAGCCGGCCGTAGCCGTCCATCCGGTCGTGGATCCCCGCCAGCCGCAGGCAATGCCACATGCTGGCCTGATTGCTGCCGATCACGGGCTTGCCCAGCCTGTCCTCCAGACGCTCGATGACGGCGGTGGAGCGCAGCGCGCCGCAGCTGATGAAGACGGCGTCGGCATCGGGGCGATCCACGGCGCAGGCGAATTCGTACAGATAGTCAGGCGAAACCCGGTTCATGGTCTCGTCATCGGGCAGGGCCAGCCCCTGTAGCGAGACGACTTCGTGGCCGATGCTTTCGAAGTAAGCGCGCTCCAATTGGTTGACGGCATCGTCATAGGCGGTGGCAACCGCCAGGCGGCGCGCGCCGACCGCGGCCAGCGCCTGCGTGACGCCGTCCAGCAACGTGGCCACGGCCGCGCCGGGGCGGGCCTGCGCGAGCAGCGCGCGCACTTTGTCGTTGCCGATCACGAAGCTGCCCGCGGTGCAGTTGTAGCAGACCACGTCGATATCGCGGCGTCCCGGCGCCAGGCCGCCCAGGGCCTGAAGCAGTCCGTCTTCCATGCCGGCCAGGCTTTGCACGGTGCAGGCCGTTGCCATGGGCACGCGGGCAAAGCTCAGGCCCACGCCCTCGGGCGTCATGGCGTGCATCTCGCCCTCGGTCAGGCCGGCGTTGGCCACGCACAGAAAGGCGAGACGCGCGCGGGGGTAGGGGCCGGCGTCGTAGCGCACGGGATTCATTCCGTCATCCCCGCGGCGTCGAAGCATTCGCGTATGACGGTGGCCGCCTTGACGAAGTTGGGGTGTCCGACCATGGCGTAGTTGCGCGGGCGCGGCAGATCGATGTCGACGGTCAGCGCCACGCGGCCCGGCCGCTTGCTCATCACCACCACGCGGTCGGACAGGAACACGGCTTCGGAGATGCTGTGGGTAATGAACATGACGGTCTTCTTGCTTTCCAGCCATACCCGCTGCAGCTCCAGGTTCATGGCTTCGCGCGTCATCGCGTCCAGGGCGCCGAAGGGCTCG
Organism: Achromobacter xylosoxidans; assembly: GCF_014490035.1. Classification (NCBI taxonomy): domain Bacteria; kingdom Pseudomonadati; phylum Pseudomonadota; class Betaproteobacteria; order Burkholderiales; family Alcaligenaceae; genus Achromobacter; species Achromobacter xylosoxidans. The sequence goes on from NZ_CP061008.1 coordinate 764,555, forward strand.
TCCATCAGCAGGATGTCGGGGTCGTGGATGAGCGCGCGGCACAGCGCCACGCGTTGCTGCATGCCGCCGGACAACTGGTGCGGCAGGCATTTTTCAAAGCCCTCCAGTCCGCTCAGCTTGATCAGTTCGCGCAGCCGGGTCTCATGGCGCGCGGCCGGAAGTTTGCGCATCTCCAGCTGCAGCGAGATGTTCCCGACGACGTCGCGCCACGGCAGGAGCGCCGCACGCTGGAACACGATCCCCACGTTGGCGCCCGGCTCGGTCACGCGCTCGCCCAGCACGCGGATCTCGCCGGCAGTGGGCGGCGTCAGGCCGGCGACCGCTCGCATCAAGGTGCTCTTGCCGCAGCCGGACGGGCCGAGCACGGAGAGGAACTGGCCTTCGGGTATGGCAAGGTCGATGCCGTCGACCGCGACATAGGAACCGAAGCGCTGGACCATGCCGCGGATGTCGATCGTGGTATCGGGCGCGCCCGCTGCGGGAGCGAGCGCCAGGGCTGCGTGCTGTGCCATGTCTATTCCCTGTTGTAGTCGTTGGTGTAGAGCGTGCTGGTCGGCACCGGGCTGGCGATCTGGTTCGATTGCACGAACTGATCGACCATGGCCTGCCAGTCCTTTTCCGCGGAGACGCCGAACGGCAGTCCCTTGGTGTTGGGCGTGCCTGCGGCCTGCAGTGAGAGCTGCAGCTGGCGCACCAGCTGATCGCGGTTGCGCGCCTGTTCCGGCCGTTGGCGTACCAGGGCGTCGACCGAGGCGGCCGGATCGGCCTGGGCGGCCTCGTAGGCCTTGCGCGTGGCGCGCAGGAAGCGCCGCGCGGTGTCGGGATTGGCCTCCAGCCATTTGGTATTGGCTGCCAGCCCGCCTTCCAGCGCGTTGACGCCAAAGTCGGCATAGAAGAAGTAATGCACCTTTGCGCCCTGCGCTTCCAGCGGAGGGATATGGAAGTAGGTCACGCCGGTGATGGCGTCCGCGCGGCGTTGCAGGAACAAGGCGGTCTTGGTGCCCACGGCGGGGGCGATGACATTGATCTTCTTCTGGTCCACGCCGTTCAGGGCGGCCAGCACCGGGAACATCTGCGCCGTCGACTCGGATGCGCTCATGCCCAGCACCTTGCCTTCCAGGTCCTTGGGCGCGCGCACCGGGGCGTCCGCGTGGCTGATGATGACCATGGGCGAGCGCTGGTGCACGGCGAAGATGGCCTTCAGCGGCATGCCCGCGGCGACGCCCTTGAGCATGGTGCCGTAGTCCATGAAGCCGATGGGATCGATGCCCTGCGCCACCAGCTTCGCGGTGTTGCTGGAGCCGCTGCCTTCGCCGATGCTCAGGTCTATGCCTTCGGCCTTGTAGAGGCCTTTTTCTATGCCGTAGTAGAGTGGTGCGTGCGTGCCGTAGATGCTGTAGTCCAGGCGCAGGCTCAGTTTTTCCTGGGCGCTGGCCGCGCCTGCGGCCAGCAGGCAAGCCAGGGTCCAGCCAAGTCGGGTGGTGAATTTCATGGTGGTGTCTCCGGAGGGCGGGGTCAGACAGAGGGCAGGGCGTCGCTGCGCACGCTGATGTGCCAGGGAATGAGGAAGCGTTCGGAAAACTCGACCAGGTAGTAGAAGACCAGGCCGATGAGCATGAGCGCGACCAGCACGGCGAACAGCAACGTGGTGTCGAGGTTGGCATTGGCGGACAGCAGCACGTAGCCCAGGCCGCTTTCGGCGCCCACCCATTCCCCCACCACCGCGCCGACCGTGGCGAAGGCTATGGCGACCTTCAGGCCGGAGAAGATCTGCGGCAGCGCATAGGGCAGCCGGATCCGTAGAAAGGTCCGCAGGGCGCCCGCCCGCATCGAGCGGGCCAGGTCGTTGAGGTCCGCGTCCACTGAACGCATGCCCGCCACCGTGCTGACCACGATGGGGAAGAAGGCCACCGAGAATGCGATCAGGATCTTGGGAAACAGACCCAGGCCGAACCAGATGATGATCAGCGGCGCGACCGCCACCTTCGGAAACGCCTGCGACACCACCAGCAGCGGCATGATGGCGCGCTCCAGCGGGCGCGACCACACCAGCAGGATGCCCAGCGGTATGCCGACGGCGATGCTCAGCAGAAAGCCGCCCAGGGTTTCGACGGACGTGACCCAGGAGTGATGGCCCAGGAATGCCCAGTCCGTCCACAGCCGTTCGAGCACGCTCAGCGGCGGCGGCAGCAGGTAGGCCGGCAGGCCGAACAGCGGTATCGCGAAATGCCACAGAAGCAGCACTCCCATGACCGCGGTGGTTGGATACATCCAGTTCTTCAACACGGCAATTCCCCTTGTATGTTGTTGGCGCGCCGGTCTTGTTGTCAGGCGTCGATTTCGATCAGCTCTCGCGGATAGCGGGTGAGCACCTCGCAGCCGTCCTCGGAGACGGCCACGCTTTCGCTGGCCATGAAGCCGCCTTCGGGCATGAATAGCGACGGCACCAGGTGAAAGGTCATGCCGGGCTCAAGCACCGTGGGGTCGCCCGGACGCAGCGCCAGGAAGCGGCCTTCGGCCCAGTTGGGAGGAAAGCCGATGCCGATGCCGTAGGCGGTGCGGTGATCGAAGTACTGCCCCAGCCCGGCCCGTTCGAAGACCGCGCGGCAGGCCTGGTCCACCTGGGCTGAGGTGACGCCGGGTCGGATGGCGTCGATGGCGGCGTCCAGCGCGGCGATGACGGTGCCGGCCAGGAAGCGCTGCCGCTCGGTGGCGCGGCCCACCACGCAATTGCGCGAGATCATGGCGTGATAGCGGTTGATGTTGGCGGCGGCCTCCAGGAACACCAGGTCGCCCCGCTTGATCTCGCGGCGCTGCCAGGTGGTGAAGCAGACGCCGCTGGCGCGGCCCACGGCCACCAGCGGCACGCGGGTGTATTCGCTGCCGGCCATGGTGGCGCCGTGCAGCATGGCGGCGGCGAGGTCGTTTTCGGTGGCGCCGACTGCGATCGCGCGCACCGCCGCGTCGATGCCGGCGACCGCCGCGTCCGCGGCCTGGCGCATGAAGCCCAGCTGCGCCGGGGTCTTGATCTTGCGCGCTTCTTCCATCGGACCTTGCCAGTCGGCCAGGCGTGCCCCCAGACGGGCTTGCAGCTGTTTGTAGGCGGCCACGCTGAGGTAGCCCGAGGCGGTTTCCAGGCCGACGCGGCCGCTGGGCAGGATGTCCTTCAGATAGCTTGCCAGCACCTCGACCGGATCGCTGATGTCATCGATGGCGACAAAGCGCGCGATGTTGCGGTTGCCGGTCGCCACGGCGTGGTTGACCTGGCGCGAGACCATGGCAATGCCGCCGTCGGCCGAGACCACCAGGCACTGGAAGGTGAAGTAGCCGATGGAGCGGTAGCCGGTCAGCCAGTAGATGTTCTCAGGGTCGAACAGGATGGCCGCCGACAGGCCCTGGGCCTGGATGTCCCGTGCCAGCAGCGAGAGGTTCGCGGCATAGGTTTCCGGGCCGAACGGCAATTCCATGGGTGCGTAGTTTTCCGACACGATGGGTCCTGGATGAAAGTCGAGCGTTCATCCTAGGAACAATCTACATAACTGCCTAATACCAATAATTGCCATGTCTATAGCTAAATAGTTATAGTCTGCGCATGAACGTGCGAGAGATAGAGATCTTCAGGGCGGTGATGCGCGAAGGCTCGGTGTCGCGGGCGGCGCAGGTGCTGCTGATTTCACAGCCCGCGGCCAGCAAGTACATCGCCCAGCTGGAGCGCCGCGTGGGCGTGGCCCTGTTCGTGCGCAAGGGCGGGCGTCTGCTGCCCACGCCCGAAGGCCGGGCGCTTTACGGCCAGGTCGACCGGCTTTTTTCTGGCCTTTCGCAGCTGGATAGCTTCATCAAGGACCTGGGCAGCGAAAAGCAGGGCCACCTGACCGTCGCGTCCTTGCCCTTGCTGTCCTTGACCGTCATGCCGGACGTGCTCGCCAGTTTCATGGCGGACCGGCCGAATATCTCCGTGGCTTTGCAGACGCGCAGTTCGGCGCGCATCGTCGAATGGGTGGCGGCGCGCCAGGTGGATATGGGCGTGTGCTTCTACGGGGGGCAGCATCCGGGCGTCGTGGCCGAGCCGCTGGTGAGCCTGCAGCTATATTGCGCCATTCCTCCCGGCGACCCTCTGGAAAAGTTCGACACCATCCGCGTGGAACAACTGGCAGGCCGCGATCTCATCATCTACGACAACCTGGACCACACCCGCTTCTGGCTGGAAGCGCTGCTGGAGCAGCAGAAGGTCTACGCGCGGCGGCGCGTGCAGGTGTTCTGGACCTCGGTGGCGATGGAGCTGGTGATGCGCGGCGTGGGCATCGCGCTGGTAGACCGGTTGACCGCCGCGCGCATTCCGGGCGGACTGGATCAACTGCGGCCGCTGGAGCCGGGCGCCTCGTTCGACCTCAGCCTGGTATGGCCCGAACATTGGCCGTCTTCGGTTATCGCGCTTTCATTCGCTGACGCGTTGCGCGAGCATCTGCGCGATCACGCGGTCTAGCGCGCCGCGCCCGCGGCCAGGAAAACTGGAGGCGCGGGCTGGAATCGAACCAACCTCTGCGGATTTGCAATCCTGCTGCATAGCCACTCTGCCACCGCGCCGTTTGTTTTGTCCTAGGACAGATATAATTATGTTCGAGTACATACTAAAGCGCAAGCGGCAACCCATAGACAGAGGACAGCAATGCAGTTCCAGTTTCCCATCGTCATCATCGACGAGGACTTCCGCTCGGAAAACACGTCCGGCCTGAGCATCCGGGTATTGGCCGAGGCCATCAAGGCCGAGGGCTTCGATGTGCTGGGAACGACCAGTTACGGCGATCTCAGCCTGTTCGCGCAGCAGCAGAGCCGCGCCAGCGCCTTCATCCTGTCCATCGACGACGAGGAACTCGCCCATGGAGAGGGGGTTGCGCCTGCGCTGCTGGCGTTGCGGGAGTTCATCAGCGAAGTGCGGCGGCGCAATGCCGACGTGCCGATCTACGTGTACGGCGAAACCAAGACCGCGCGGCACATTCCGAACGACATCCTGCGCGAACTGCAGGGCGTGATCCATATGTACGAGGACACGCCGGAATTCGTGGCGCGACATTTGATCCGCGAGGCCCGGGCCTATCTGGAAGGCGTCAAGCCGCCGTTCCTGAAGGCGTTGCTGGACTACGCCGAGGACGGTTCCTATTCCTGGCACTGCCCGGGCCATTCGGGCGGCGTGGCGTTCCTGAAAAGTCCGGTGGGCCAGATGTTCCATCAGTTCTTCGGCGAGAACATGTTGCGCGCGGACGTCTGCAATGCGGTGGAGGAACTGGGGCAGCTGCTGGACCACAATGGCGCCATCGGCGCGAGCGAGCGCAATGCCGCGCGCATCTTCAATGCGGACCACTGCTATTTCGTGACGAACGGGACCAGCACCAGCAACAAGATCGTGTGGCACCACATGGTGGCGCCGGGCGACGTGGTGCTGGTGGACCGCAACTGCCACAAGTCCATCCTGCACAGCATCGTCATGACGGGGGCGATTCCCGTCTTCCTGCGTCCCACGCGCAACCATTTCGGCATCATCGGTCCGATTCCGCGCAGCGAGTTCGACGTCCAGGCGATCCGCGAGAAGATCCGCGCCCATCCGCTGCTCAAGCACCTGGACGCCGATGAGGTCCGCCCGCGGGTGATGGCGCTGACGCAGTCGACCTACGACGGCATCATCTACCAGACCGAGGAGATCAAGGCGGCGCTGGATGGCTACGTGGACGCCTTGCACTTTGACGAAGCCTGGATGCCGCATGCGGTGTTCCATCCGTTCTATGGCGCCTACCACTGCATGGGCAAGCAGCGCGCGCGGCCCAGGGAATCACTGGTTTTCTCCACGCAATCCACGCACAAGCTGCTGGCCGGGATCAGCCAGGCCAGCCACGTGCTGGCGCAGGACTCCCTGACGCGGCAGCTGGACCGGCATCTTTTCAACGAAGCCTATCTGATGCATACCAGCACCAGTCCCCAGTACGCCATCATTGCCAGCTGCGACGTGGCGGCGGCCATGATGGAGCCGCCCGGCGGAACGGTGCTGGTGGAGGAGAGCATCGCCGAGGCCTTGGACTTCCGGCGTGCGATGCAGGAGGTCGGCACGCATTTCGCCGACGGCGACTGGTGGTTCAAGGTCTGGGGGCCGGAGACGCTGGCGCCGGAGGGCATAGGCTCGCCCGAGGACTGGATCATCCGCGGCGGCGATGGCGATTCGTCCTGGCACGGATTCGGCGCGCTGGCGGATGGTTTCAACATGCTGGATCCGATCAAGTCCACCATCGTGACGCCCGGGCTGGACCTGGATGGCAACTTCGCGGACAGCGGCATTCCGGCCTCCATCGTCACCAAGTTCCTGGCCGAGCATGGCGTGATCGTGGAGAAGACCGGGCTGTACAGCTTCTTCATCATGTTCACGATAGGGATCACCAAGGGCCGCTGGAGTTCGCTCCTGACGGCGTTGCAGCAATTCAAGGACGACTACGGGCGCAACCAGCCCATGTGGCGGATCCTGCCGGAGTTCTGCCGCAAGTATCCCCGCTACGAGAACATTGGCTTGCGCGATCTGTGCCAGCATGTTCATGCGACCTATGCCAGGCATGACATCGCCCGGCTGACCACGGACATGTACCTGACCGACGTCACTCCCGCGATGAAGCCCTGCGATGCCTATGCCTGCATCGCCCAGCGGCGCACCGAGAGGGTGGAGATCGACCATCTGGAAGGCCGCATCACCACCAGCCTGATCACACCCTATCCCCCGGGCATACCTTTGCTGGTCCCGGGCGAGGCATTCAACCGGACCATCGTCGATTACCTGAAGTTCTCGCGCGAGCTGAACCGGGAGTGTCCCGGGTTCGGCACGGACATCCATGGCTTCGTGGAGCTGCGCGACGCGGACGGAAACCTGCGCTATTACGTGGATTGCGTGCGGTAGGCACGCTTTATGCGGACCGGGAATCCATGTCAAACTTACGCGGGGAGTTGGCCCGGCCAGGAGTTGGCCCGGCCAGGAGTCGGCCCGGCCGGGAGTCGGCCCCATTGACTTGACGCGGCCCGGCCGCTGTCCGTGCCAGGAACGGAATTGTCTTAGGACGCTATGAAAATACAAGGAAAGACCGCCGCTGAGATCTTCGATTGCGTGCGCGGGCTGGCTCAATCGGGCCAGCTGCCGCCGGGCCAGGCATTGCCGCCGGTGCGCGATCTGGCGGTCGAACTGGATATCAACCGTAATACGGTTGCCGCGGCCTACAAGCGGTTGGTGACGGCGGGCATCGCGCTGACCCAAGGCCGCCTGGGCACCATCATCCGCGACCAGTCCGGCCCGGGCGAACAGGAAGGCGCGCTGTCGGACTCGCCGTTGGCCGACCTGGCCAGCGGCAATCCCAATCCGGCCTGGCTGCCGGATCTGAGCGCCGCCCTCGCCATCCGGCCCTATCAGCCGCGTCTCTATGGCGAACCCACAGTCAACGCGGGGCTGGAAAGCTATGCCCGCGCCTGGTTCGCGCGAGACTGCCCGTCGCCTTTCGAGATCAACCTGACCCACGGCGCGGTGGACGCCATCGAACGGCTGCTCAGCTCGCACCTGGTGGCTGGGGATAAGGTGGCGGTGGAGAATCCCTGCTTCCTGAGCAGCATCAACATGCTGCGCATCGCCGGCCTGCAGGCGCTGGGCGTGCAGGTCGACGCCGAAGGCATGCAGGCGGCAGCGCTGGAAGCGGCGCTGGCCAAGGGCGCGCAGGCCGTGATCCTGACGCCGCGCGCCCACAACCCCACGGGCTGCAGCCTGAGCGAAAAGCGGGCGAAGGCGCTGGCGCGGGTGCTGGCCAAGTATCCCCATGCCATGGTCATCGTGGACGACCACTACGCTTTGCTGTCGGGCAAGGAATACCACTCGGTGTTGCCTGCGGGAACGCAGCGGTGGGCGCTGGTGCGCTCGTTCTCCAAGACGCTGGGTCCCGATGTGCGCTTGGCCATGGTGGCCAGCGATGCGGCGACGTCGCGCCAGTTGCGCCTGCGGCTGGCTTCCGGCACCAGCTGGGTCAGCCATCTGCTGCAGGACATGGTCGAGGCCACGCTGGGCCGGCCCGAGGTGGCCAAGCAGATGGCCCAGGCCCGCAAGGATTACGCGCAGCGGCGCAAGGCCCTGGAAAGCGCCTTGCTGGAGCAAGGCGTGCCGTGCGCCGCGGACGGCGACGGCTTGAACCTGTGGGTGCCGCTGGATACCGACGACCAGGCGGTTGCGCTGGCTCTGGCCCATCGCGGCTGGCTGGTGCGCCACGGCGATGCCTTCGGGGTCCAGGAGCCGGTCAGGGGCCTGCGCATCACCATCTCGGCGATCGAACCCGGCCAGTGCCGCAAGCTGGCGCGGGATATCCGGGAAAGCATGCTCTAGCCACGGCCGGGGTCAACGCCGGTCGGCCATGGCTTGTCCCAATCTGACGGCGCGCCCTGTCTTCCAGCCGGGATGGAAGCGCCAGGCGCTGCCCGGCATCAGCACCACCACGGTCGACCCCAACTGGAAATGTCCCATCTCGGCGCCTTGCGGCAAGCGCAAGGGAGCCAGGCTGCCGTAGTCCCATTGCTGGATGCGCCGGCCATGCGGCGCCACTTGGCCATGCCAGGCCGTGGCGATGCTGCCGACGATGGCGGCCCCCACCAGCACCATGGCGTAGACGCCATGGAGGGGATGCTCGAACCAGCAAACCAGCCGCTCATTGCGCGCCAGCAGGCCATCCATGCCCTGCACGATGTCCGGCCGGACGGAGTACAGCGTCCCTGGCACATGGCGCATGCCCAGCAGGCGTCCCTCGCAGGGCATGTGCACCCGGTGATAGTCGCGCGGACTCAGGTAGATCGTGGTGAACCAGCCGCCTCCCAACGCGCGCGCCAGGTCCGCATCGGCCAGCAGCGCGGCCGCGCTGTATCGGCGCTGCTTGGCCTGGATCAGCTGTCCCAGGCTGATGCGGCCGAACTGGCTGACGGTGCCGTCCGCGGGGCTGGTCCAGTCCGCATCGGCCAGCTTGCGCGCGCCCGGGCGCAGCGCGCGCGTGAAGAAGGCATTGAAGCTGGCATAGGCCTTCGGGTCGGCGTGCAGCGCTTCGTTCAGATCGATGCCGTACCACTTGGCGTAGCCGCGTATCAGCGGCTGGGCTACCCATGGCTGGCGGCATGAGGCCAGCCGGCCGGCGCAACGCGTCAGCCAGCGCTTGGGCGCGATGCGTTGGACAAACAGGGAAAGAGAGGTCGACATGAAACTCGCGGCTGTGCGTGATGGCGGCTATTGTCCTGAATCATAGTGTAGTATGGCATAGGACAAAATTCACAGTAAGAATCCCGTCGATCGCTTACCGAGAGGCCGCTGCCGCAACAACATGGTTTCCCTACACAGCCCGCGCGTTGAAACCTTGTCGCCCTATGTGCCTGGAGAGCAGGCTCCAGGCAACGGATGGATCAAGCTCAACACCAACGAGAATCCCTATCCGCCGTCACCGGCCGCGATAGCGGCCATCGCCGCGGCGGCTGCCGATGGCCTGGAGCGCTATCCGGACCCGCAGGCCGCGCATTTGCGCGCGGCCATCGCGCAGTACCACGGAGTGCCGCTGGAGCAAGTCTTCGCCGGCAACGGTTCCGACGAAGTGCTGGCGCTGGCGTTCTGCGCGTTCTTCCAGCACGGTGTTCAGCCCTTGCTGATGGCGGACGTGACCTACGGCTTTTATGAGGTGTATTGCCGCCTGTTCGGCATACGCTGCGCGCAGATCGCGGTGGACGAGCGCTTGAGGCTGGACCTGGACGGATTCGCGGCGCTGGGCGCCGCGGATGCCGGCATAGCCGGCATTGTGATCGCCAACCCGAACGCGCCCACGGGAGAGTGCCTGCCGCTGGATCGCGTGCAGCGGCTGCTGGAGATCCAGCCTCGCCGGCTGGTGCTGGTGGACGAGGCCTATGTGGACTTCGGCGGGCAATCCGCCATTGCGTTGGTGGAGCAATATCCTAATCTGCTGGTGGTTCAGACGCTGTCGAAGTCCAGGGCGCTGGCCGGCCTGCGCGTGGGGTTCGCCATGGGACAGGCGCCGTTGATCGCCGCGCTGGAGCGGGTGAAGAACAGCTTCAATTCCTATCCGCTCGGGCGGCTGGCCCAGGCGGGCGCCGCAGCGGCGTTTCAGGACCGTGCCTATTTCGAGGAGACGCGGCAGGCCATCATCGGCACCCGTACCTTGCTCTGCGCGCATTTGCGGCTGATGGGCTTCGACGTCTTGCCGTCACAGGCGAACTTTCTGTTCGTCCGCCATCCGCGTTTCGACGCGCGGTCGCTCGCGGCCGGCCTGCGGGACGCGAAAATACTGGTGCGCCATTTTCCGCGGCCGCGCGTGGAGCAATACCTGCGCATTTCCGTGGGTACCGAGGAGCAGGCGGCCTGTCTGGTGCGCGCGCTGCGCACCCAGGTCCAGCCATAGCCGCACGGGCTGGGCCCGCGGCGCCTATTGCGGACGCGGCGCGGGGCAGCTTTCCGCGTTGCACTCGCCGCGGGCGGGATCATCTGATGCGGCCGCATGTTCCGCAGGAGCATCGTGCTCCGCCAGCAGCCTGCCGATGGCCGCGCCCAGGGCCAGGTCTTCGATGCTGCCAAAGTGCTGCAAGCGCACGCGTCCCTGGCGGTCCAACAGGACCAGGCTGGGCGTGCCGCGCAAGCCGTAGGCTTGCATGGTCATTGGGATGGAGCTCGCCGCCGCTGGCCGGTCGATGCCGATGGGAAAGCTCCAGCGGTACTCGTGATTGAAGGCCCGCAACGCGGCCGGACCCATGACGTCGTGGTGTTCGAACACGGTATGCAGGCCGATGACCGCGACATCCTGGCCGCGGAACAGCCGGTGCACGCGTTCGGCTTGGGGCAGCCCATGCGACAGGCACCCGGGGCATAGCATCTGGAACGCATGCAGCAGCACGACCTTGCCGCGCAGGGCGGCGAGGTCGATGGGACCATCCGCATTCAGCCATTCGTCCGCTTGCAAGGGCGGGGGCAGTACGTCGGTGTGGGTGTCGGATCGTGGCATCAGAAGACTCCTGTGAGGCGGCCGGCGGAGCAATCACGCGCCGCCGGCCGCGGTTGCCTTGCTACGCGGCGCGGCGCAGTTTCACGGCCGGGAAATCCACCGGCACGGCAAACGCCACGTTGACGTAGTTGGTGAACAGGTTGAGCGCAACGTGCGCCAGAATCTCGACGATCTCCTGGTCGCTGTAGCCTGCCGCGCGCACGGCCTGCACGTCACCGTCGCTTACTTGCCCGCGCGCTTCCACCAGCTTGAGCGCAAAGCGCAGCGCCGCGGCGGTCTTGGGATCAGCGGCGTCGCCGCCTTGCGCGGCCGCCATTTCTTCGGCGCTGGCGCCGGCCTTGCGGCCCAGGGCCGTATGGGCCGCAAGGCAGTATTCGCAAGCGTTGCGGTCGGCTACCGCCACCGCGATCTGTTCGCCCAGCTTGGCGGGAATGACGCCGCCGCCCAGCGCGCCGAAGGCGCCCCACATGCTCTGCAGCGCCGCCGGCGAATTGGCCACGGCCCTGAACATGTTCGGCGTTGCGCCAAAGGCGCCGTGGATCTGCGTGAGCAGCGCCTTGCGGTCCGCGCTGGCGCTGCTGGCATCGATAAGAGGGACTCGGGACATGTCGGTAACTCCTGGAAATGAAAAAAAGGCCGCCGGTTTCGGACGGGCTGGAGAAATCGTACGTAGAATGCCTGGACGCAAGGTGTTTTTTAATCCTGAAAAATTGTCATTTCGTCCAAGATATGAGCGATCCTCTTCCTCTCCAGGTTGACCGGCTGTCGGCGCTGCTGGACCGTTTCCGGGTGCGTGCCACGCTGTTCCACACCGGTGCGCTATGCGGCACCCAGGCCTTCGAAGCCGTGCCGGGACGCGGCTTTCTGCACGTGCTGCGCCGGGGCGAGATGGAGGTACGGCATCGGCCGGGCGAGACCGCCACGCCACGCCTGCGCCTGGCCGAGCCGACCCTGCTGTTCTACCCGCGCGCCGTGCATCACGAGTTCGTGAACCCGCCGCGGGACGGTTCCGATTTCACCTGCGCGGCGTTGGATTTCGACGGCGGCGAACGCAATCCCATCGTCCAGTCCTTGCCGTCCGTGGTGCGGATCCCGCTGGACGCGGTCGAAGGCTTGCGGCCCGCGCTGGACCTGCTGTTCGCCGAGGCGGATCACGTGCGCTGCGGCTCGCGCCTGTTGGCCGACCGCCTGTTCGAGGTGGTCCTGATCCAGCTGCTCCGGTGGATACTCGACCATCCGGAGGAGGTGGGCGTGACCAGCGGCCTGGTGATGGGCCTGTCGGATCCCCGTCTGGCCAGGGCGCTGGTGGCGTTGCACCGCTCGCCGTATGAAGACTGGTCCCTGGCCAGGATGGCGGCGATGGCGGGCATGTCGCGCAGCGCCTTTGCGGCAGCCTTCAAGGACGCTACCGGCGCCACGCCTGCGGCCTACCTGACCGACTGGCGCCTGAGCCTTGCGGCGTCCATGATGCGGTCTGGCCGCGCGGTCAAGCTGGTGGCGGCGGAACTGGGGTTTGCCAGCGCCTCGTCCCTGTCCAAGGCGTTCCGGCAGCGGATGGGGGTTTCACCGCGCGAGTGGCTGGCCGCCAACGCGTAGCATCAGCCGGCTTCGCGCCGGCGTGATAATATTGACCTATGACAAAACTTCAGACGGCATAAGCGTAATGGAAAACGCCTGCCGTTGTTCCTCCGCGAGGTTCAGGCATGAGCGAGCAAGACCCTGGGCAAGACAAGGACACCCAGACACAGCATGACCAGCATGGCCGCTGGCCGCAGGCGCAGTCGGTCGAGGACTTTCGCCGCAATCTGGCCACGGTCAACGGACGCATCGCCGATGCTGCGCGCCGCGCCGGCCGCGATCCGGCCGCGGTGCGGCTGCTGCCCGTGAGCAAGACGGTGGAGGAAGCGCGCATTCGGCTGGCCTACGAGGCCGGCTGCCGCTATCTGGGGGAGAACAAGCTGCAGGAAGTGTCGAGGAAATGGGAAGCCATGGCCGACCTGACCGATCTGCGATGGTCTGTCATCGGCCACCTGCAAACCAACAAGGCCAAGCTCGTGGCCCGCTATGCGGCCGAGTTCCAGGCGCTCGACAGCCTGCGGGTCGCCGAAGCGCTGGACCGCCGGCTGCAAGCGGAAGGCCGCCAGCTGGACGTGTTCGTGCAGGTCAACACCTCGGGCGAAGCCAGCAAGTATGGGTTGCAGCCGGACGAGACCGCGGCCTTCCTGCGCGAACTGCCTGCATTCTCGGGACTGCGGGTGCGCGGCCTGATGACCCTGGCGCTGTTCTCGGCCGAAGCCGCGCGCGTGCGCGAGTGCTTCGTGCTGTTGCGCACGCTGCGCGACCAATTGCGCCAGGACGCGCCGGCGGGCATCGGCCTGGATGATTTGTCCATGGGCATGTCGGGCGATTACGAGATCGCCATCGAGGAAGGGGCCACGGTGGTCCGCGTCGGTCAAGCCATCTTCGGCGCGCGCAACACGCCCGATTCCTACTACTGGCCGACCGACAACGGCGCGGAATCGCGCGCGTCCGGCTCCCAGGAGTAGCGCGCATGCCGGTGTACCGACTCATCATCAAGCGTGACGGCCGCCTGATCGGCCATTTCGAGTCCACTGCGGCGTCCGCGCTGGACGACAGCCGCGACATCGCGGCGCGCCTGCCGGCCAAGGACGGCTATCAGCTCAGCTTGCAGGTTGCCGAAGGCGAACGGCGCCTGCTGGAAAGCACGCCGCAAGGCATACGGCTGCTGGCGTCGGAAAACCTGTTCGTCTCAACCCCCGAAGGCTTGCTGGGCGGGCTGGACCGCCATCCGAGCCCGCAATAGGAGTCCCTGGAATGAGCCTCAGCGCTTTGGCGATCCGCCACGTTCCCTTTGAAGACCTGGGCATATTGGCGCCGGTCCTGGCTGATCGCGGCTATAGCGTGCGATACCTGGAGGCCGGCGTCGACGCCATTGACGCCGCCACCCTGGCCAACGCTGACCTCGTCGTGATCCTGGGCGGCCCCATCGGCGTCTATGAAACCGGCCGCTATCCCTTCCTGGAGCAGGAGCTGCGCGCCATCGCGCAGCGTCTGCGCCAGGACAAACCGACCCTGGGCATCTGTCTGGGCGCGCAACTCATGGCGGCGGCGCTGGGCGCGGACGTGGTGTCCACCGGCCGCGCCGAGATCGGCTATGCGCCGTTGACGCTTACGCCGCAAGGGCAGGATTCCGTGCTGAGCGCGGTCGAGTCCGTGCCTGTGCTGCATTGGCATGGGGACCAGTTCGCCATCCCCGAAGGCGCGGCGCGCCTGGCCGAAACGCCGGGTTTTCCGAACCAGGCGTTCGCGCTGGGACCCAGGATACTGGGCCTGCAGTTCCACCTGGAGGCGGATTCCGCGCAGATCGAGCGTTGGCTGATCGGCCATGCCTGCGAACTCAGCCTGCGCCAGATCGATCCCGCGGTCATCCGCGAGGACGCGCGGCGTTATGGTCCGCAGCTTGAACACGTCGCGCGCCAGGCGATGGAGCAGTGGCTGGACCTGCTCTGAGTCCGTCCCATGCCCTGGCGCCTGCCGGCGGCCAGGGCGTTTCGCAACCGTAGCCTTGCATAGGCGCAAGGGCCGCGCCGCGCCCCGTTCCAACCCGCCGCGGCCTGCGGCTCTCGGCGTTTCTTCCGCTCGCCATCTCTCCCGCTGAATCTAAGGGTTAAACCCAGTAGCCGCTTTGGCATGAGATCAATAGGATCCCGTTTTATGCAAATGGGATCCCATTTGTGTTTGTCACTTTTCTTTCTTCAGGACGGACAGCACATGAGCAGCATCGACACCATCACAGGCAAGCAGATCATCAACGAGGGCGGCCGCGGCGGTCCGCTGACCGAGGACCATCAGGGCATGCGCGCCCGCCACGAGGACGACCTCGAGTGGACCAACCTGCGCTACGAAGGCCAGTTCGCGAAGATGATGTTCCATCCGACGGCGGAGGATCCGACCATTCCGAACGCCGGCATCGTGCGCTACGAAAAGGGATCGGGACACCCGCTGCACAACCATTACTTCGCGCAGATCTGGTACATCCTGGACGGCAAGTTCCTCATCGAAGGCAAGCTCCACGGCAAGGGTTCGATGATCTTCCATCCGGATCCCCATTTCGAAAGCAAGCTGGAAACCATCGAGGCCGGCACGATCCTGTACGTGCAGTACGTCGGCCCGCACACCCGCCAGGGCGCGATCTACGAAGGCCGCTTCAACGTCAGCGAGCGCAAGAGCCTGGCGGAAGAGACCACCGCCGTGTAGTCGGGCGCAAAAAAAGAAAACAAGGGAGACCGGGATGAACGCCATCTCACAACAGCCGTCCTCGCGCTCGAAGAAGCATTACGTGACCGCGGGACTGTCCAGCATGATCGGGACCACCATCGAGTGGTATGACTTCTTTCTTTACGGCATTGCGGCTGCGCTGATTTTCAACAAGATCTACTTTCCCGCGATCGATCCCATCAGCGGGACGCTGGCGGCCTTTGGAACCTATGCCGTCGGTTTCATTGCGCGCCCGCTGGGCGGCATCGTCTTCGGGCATTTCGGCGACCGCGTCGGCCGCAAGTCGATGCTGATGATCAGCCTGATGCTGATGGGCGTGCCCACCATCCTGATCGGACTTACGCCCAGCTATGAGACGATCGGCTACTGGGGCGCGGTGGCCCTGGTCTTCTTCCGTTTCCTGCAAGGCCTGGCGGTGGGCGGCGAGTGGGGCGGAGCCGTGCTGATGGCGGTGGAGCACGCGCCCGAAGGCAAGAAGGGCCTGTTCGGCAGCCTGCCGCAGGTCGGGGTCGCGCCCGGCCTGATCCTCTCGTCGCTGGCGATGGGCGCGGTCTCCAGGTTGCCGGAGGCGGACATGTTGAGCTGGGGCTGGCGGCTGCCATTCCTTGCAAGCGTGTTCCTGCTGCTGGTCGGTTGGTACATCCGGGCCAAAGTCAGCGAATCGCCGGAATTCAAGCAGGCGCAGGCCCAGCCGAAACAGGACGCGCTGCCCTTGAAGACGGTGCTCCGAGAGCACAAGGTTCCCGTGTTGACCGCGCTGGTGGCCTGCATCTCCGAAAAGACCTGGTTCTATACGCTGGCGACGTTCTCATTGACCTATGCCGTGGGTACGCTGGGGCTGCCGCGTGAAACCATCTTGACGGGTGTCATTTGGGGAGCGGTCGGGGCCTTGTTCACCATCCCGCTGTTCGGGCTGCTGGGCGACATGATCAGCAAGCGGGCGATATTCATCGCCGGCGCGCTGGGAATCTCGCTGTTCAGCGCGACGTTCTTCTCGCTGCTGGATGAGAAGACGGCCTATCACACGAACATCGCGATGCTGGTGGCGTTCGGCTTGGTATACGCCGCGATGTATGCGCAGGAATCCAGCCTCTTTTCCAGCATGTTCCCGCCGGACGTCCGCTATACCGGCATCTCGCTGGCCGTGCAGATAGGTGGGGCGATAGGCGGTGGCACCGCGCCGTTGGTGGCGACGTACCTGCTGTCCCTGGGCGGAGGATCGCCGCGGTTCATCGTGCTGTATCTGGCGGGACTGGGATTGGTCGCGGCGGCGTGCGGCGTGTTGATGCGTCCCTATGGGAAGCCGCAAGGCGCGAGCGGCGCAAAGCTGGCTAGCGCCGCGACTCCATCCATTCGATGACGAGTTCGGTCGTCCGGGATATGTGCGTGGCCATCGCTTCGCGAGCGGCGGGGCCATTGCGCAGGGTCAGCGCCGCGATGATGTCCTCGTGCTGCTTGATGTTCTCTTCCATCAGGCGGGGCGGCATCTTCGAGGCGAACCCCAGCACGTTGGAAACGATGCTGCCCTGCAACTCGGCGACCAGCTCGTGCAGACGTTCGTTGTGGCTGGCCTGGGTGATCAGGCTGTGGAATTTGGCGTTGAACTTCAGCCAGTCGGAACCGCTTTCGCTGCGCACGCGCGAACGCAGGGCATCGGCGTAGTGCTTTTGGTGCTGCGCCAGCAGTTCCAGGTCATGGTCGTCGATCCAGTCCACCGCCAGTTGCGCGGCCAGCCCTTCGAGTTCGGCGCGGATCTGGAAGGCTTCGCGGATGGCGCGGATGGATGGCACGGTGACCACGGCGCGGCCGGTACTGGTCAGCGTGATGGCGCGCCGCGCTTCGAGAAACCGCAAGGCTTCGCGGATCGGGGTGCGGCTGGTTTCGAACTCGGTCGCCAGCTCGTATTGGCTCAAGGCATCGCCGGGCAGGTATTGCCCGTTCCTGATCCGCCGCAGAATTTCTTCCGAAATCTCGATCGAGGATCTAGACGTGTTCCTGGTCTCGCTCATGCTCGAATCCGTGTCGCTTCCTGTGCGGGTCGGCAGGCGCTCCACGGCTTGCGGGTGGCCAGGCTGATCCGTGTCCCTGGCGTCTGCGTTGCGCCCTTCCGCCGGCATGGTAGCACGTGGCTTTCGGCCGAATCGAGGGCGCAGCTACCGTGGCGGCTTGCGGCCTGCGGGACGCTTTTGCAGCCAGTCCACCACGAACTCGCCGGACTCATGGATATGCGTGCGCATGGCTGCGCGCGACGCTGCGGTGTCGCGCGCCGTCAGCGCCTCGACGATGGTGGCATGATGTTCGACGTTCTTCTTCATGCGGGTCTCGTACATGCCCAGCACGGTCATGTTGAGGATGTTCTTGGTGTAGTCCGTGTGCAGGTCCTTGATGATGCGCTCCAGCGACGGATTGCCGGCGGCGCGGAAGATCAGGGCATGGAACTCATGGTTCTTGACCACCCAATGCCGCATGGGCGCGGCGGCCTGGCGCGGCGCGGCCGCGCCGCCGGCGTTGACCTCGGCATACAGCGCGGCGACCGCCTCGGCGCATTCGGCGTGCGCGGCCTGCAGTCTTTGCAGATCGGCGTCGGATATCCAGCGCGCCGCCAGCTCGGCCGCCATGCCCTCCAGTTCGCCACGCAGCCAGTAATTCGCGCCTATGTCCTTGAGGGTCGGCGCCACCACCGTGGCGCCGTAGCGCGGCTGCTGCACGATCAGGCCCTTGGTCTCCAGCTGCCGGAACGCTTCGCGCACCGGCGTGCGGCTGACGTCGTATTCTTCTGCCAGGGTCTCCTGCCGCAGCTTCTGCCCAGGCGCGTAGGCGCCATTGAAGATCTTCGCGGAGATCGACTCCACCAGATGCTGCACCAGTTCTTCCGCGGCGGGATATATGCGATCCATGGCCCGACTCCCCTGTTCTTGACGGCTGCGGCTATTCTCCGCGGGCTACTTCCCGGGCTCCGCGGAGAATACCAGCCGCCACTTCTGCTGTTCCTGGCGCATGCGCTCCAGAAAGACCTGCGATCCCGCAGGCATGGGCTGGCTGCCTTGCGCATGGAGCTGCGCCATGCCCTCGCTTTGCGCCACCGCCTGCATCGCCTGTTCCAGCTTGTCGAGGATGCTCTGCGGCGTGGCGGCGGGGGCTACCAGTCCGGATATCGAGCCTACATCGAAATCGCCGCCCAGGGCTTCGCGGGCCGCGGGCACGTCAGCCAGGTTCGACACCCGTTGTGCCGAGGTCACGCCCAGCGCGCGCATCCTTCCGGACTGGATGAACGGCCCGACCACCACGGTCTCGACCGCCGTCACGTCCACCACCCCCGAAAGCAGGGCGGTGGCGGCTTCCGCGCCGCTCTTGTAGGGCACGTGCATGAGCGTGGCGCCGGTCTGCTGCTGCATCAGGGCGAATACCTGGTGTATCGAGGTGCCTTGTCCGGCGCTGGCGAAGGAGACGGCATCCGGCCGGCTGCGGGCCCGCGCCACCAGCGCCGGCAGGTCCTGGATCGGCGAGCTTTGGGGCACGACCAGGGCCAGCGGTGTATTGGCGATCATGGAGACGTAGGCGAAATCCTTGAGCGCGTCGTAGTTCAGCTGCTTGTGGATGAGCGGATTGACCGCGACCATGCCGTTGGTGATCACCATCAACGTGTAGCCGTCGGGCTTGGCCCGGGCCACGATGTCGGCGGCGATGTTGCCGCCGGCGCCGGGCTTGTTCTCCACGACTACCGGCTTGCCGAGCTCGGCCTGCAGCTGTTTGGCCACGGTGCGGGCGGTGAGGTCGGTGATGCCGCCGGCGCCGAACGGCACGACCAGCGTGATGGGGCGCTCGGGCCAGTCGACTACTGCCTGGGCCTGAGCCTGAGCGGCAAGCGAAAACGTCAACGACGCGAGGCTGGCGCGCAGAAATCGTGCGTGCATGAGGGTTGTCTCCTTGGAATGTTCTATTTCTTGGTGGGCGGGCCGGTCTTGACAGTCCTGCCGTGGGCGGCTGCCAGTCCTGGCTGCCGCCCGGGGAACCGCGTATCAGTGCTCCAGATCCTGCGCGGTGATCGCGGGCGGCTCGCCCTTGATGTTCATGCGGCCTTCGTACACCGGCCGGCCGCCGGTCGTGGGACCCTGATACTGGACGAAGAACAAGGTGCCGCCCGTCTCGGTGCTGAGGGCCTCCTCGATGTGCGGGTCCGGATGGAACACCACGGTGCCGGGGCCGTACATCTTTCCGCCCATGTTGAATTCCCCTTCGATCACGTACCAGACCTGGGCGAAGTCATGCTTGTGCAGACGGAAGCCCGCGCCCGGTTCATAGCGCAGAAATCCCGCGTTGGGTTCGGTGGGGCGTTCTGCCCGCGTGCGGAAGAGGAACTTCGTCTTGTTCTTGAACCGGCCCATTTCCCATTCCATGTCCTCCGGCCTGCGGTACTCCGGCATGTGGTGGGCCTGCGCGTGGTCGAGAACGTCATTGCTGCTCATGGCTTGCTCCTTGGTGAGTGGCCGGGAAAGTCTATCGGCCTTGCGCGGGAATTACTGGATACAAGATTCGCCCGCGCGGCAGCGCGGGCGGGAGCTATCAGGCGCCCTGGAAATAGGTATTGGACCGGCCGGGGCGGCCTCCCTAGACTGCAAGCGGACATGGAGAACGAGCGATGCACTTGAAGGGAATCATCGGCTACCTGCTGACGCCTTGCGATGAACGCGGGCGGGTGGACCACGCGCTCTTGGAAGCGCACGTAGAGCGCCTGATCGGCGAGGGCGTGCATGCGCTGGCGCCGCTGGGCAGCGTCGGCTGCCTGCCTTACCTGGACGACGGCGAGCGCGAGGCCGTCATCGACACCGTTATCCAGGCGGCGCGCGGGCGGCTGCCCGTGCTCGCGGGCGTGTCCAGCCTGAGTACCGCCAGCACGGTGCGCCACGCGCGCTACGCCGAACGCGCGGGCGCCGCAGCCTTGCAGCTATTGCCCAGCACCTACTGGAAGCTGACCCAGGACGAAATCCACGCCTACTACCGCGAGGTCTGCGTATCGGTCTCCACACCGGTGATGGTCTACAACAATCCGTTCACCACGGGCATGGACCTGCCCGTGGAGTTCCTGGCCCGGCTGGCCGAGCTGCCCAACGTCACCATGATCAAGGAAAGCAGTCCGGATCCGACCAAGATCGCGCGGCTGCGCGCGGCCTGCCCGGACCGGACAGCGGTGTACATCGGCCTGAATTGCATGGCGCGGACCGGGTTCGCGGAGGGGGCGGCGGGCTGGTGCACGGCGTCGGCCAACGTCAGCGCGTCATTCGCCCTGAACCTGTATCGCTGCGCCATGGCCGGCGACGCGCGTGGCGCGGACGAGTGGTTCGGCCGCCAGATCGATCTCTTGAACTTTCTCATGGACCACGGTCTGCCGCGGACGGTGGCCGCAGGCCTGCGCTTGCGCGGCCTGGACAGCGGCCATCTGCGCGCGCCGCTGGCGCCGCTGGCCCCGGACCTGGAACGACGGCTTCTTGAAATCCTCAAAAAAATGGAGATAACGCGATGAACAAGGGATTGCGCCGCTGCATGGCGGCTGTGTTGGGTGTAATGCTTCCGGCTGCGGCATGGGCGGGGCCATATCCCGACCAGCCCATACGCCTGATCGTGCCGTTCGGCGCGGGCGGCGTGACCGACACCACGGCGCGGGTCTTCGCCGAGGGGCTGACGCGCGAACTGGGCCAGCCGGTGGTGGTGGAGAACCGCGGCGGCGCGGGCGGTTCCATCGCCGCGGGCGCGGTGGCGAAGTCGCCCGCCGACGGCTACACGCTGCTGGTGATCACCAACGGCATGGTCGCGGTCAATCCGTTGATCTACAAGAAGCTGCCCTACGATCCGAACCAGGACTTCACCTACGTCGCCATGCTGGCCAATACGCCCACGGTGCTGGCCGTGGGCGCGGACAGCCCGTATGCGTCGCTGCCGGAAATCATCAAGGCCGCATCGGCGCAGGCCGACAAGATCGCGTTTTCGACGGCGGGTGAAGGTTCCGACAACTATCAAGTCCTGGAGCTGCTGCAACAGGCGACCGGAGTGAGGATGCTGCATGTGCCTTACAAGAGCGGATCGGAGTCCATGACGGCGGTGATGAGCCGCAACACGGATCTGACGGCCGTTTCCGCCGTCACCGCGGTGGGATTCGTCGAGGCCAAGCAGATTCGGCCCTACGCGGTGACTTCGTCGCGACGCCTGGCCAACCTGCCTGACATTCCTACGGTCAAGGAGGTGCTGGGCAAGGACGTGGAAGGCGGATCGCTGTCGGGCATTGCCGTTCCCAAAGGCACGCCGGCCGATGTGGTTGCGCGCCTGAACACGGCCATCGCCGCGGTGGCAAAAAGCCCGTCTGTGCAGGACAAGATCTACGCGCGCGGCAGCGAACCCGTGGATGGATCGCAGGCGGCGTTCGAGCAGCGGGTCGTGGCTGAACAGAAAAAGTGGGCGGGCATTCTTTCGCGACCGGCGCAGTAAGCCCCGGGGGGCCTCAGGCTGATTGCGCGCCCAGCACCTCGTGGGCCATGTCGATGAACCAGCGGACCGCCGGATTCATGGACTCGGCGGGCGCCGCCAGCGCCATGGCGTAGGTCAAGGGCGCGCCGGCCACGTCCATGAGGTCCACATAAGCCACGTTGTCGATGGCGATCCGGCGCAGCGCCGCCGGGACGATGGCGACGCCCAGGCCCGCGGCGATGAGCGGCAGGCTGATGAGGGCGTGGGACGATTCCTGCAGGACTCGGGGATGGAATCCCGCACGCTGGCAGGCCGCGACGATCTCTCCCGCGAATCCCGGGCTGTCGGAGTGCGCCAGGGTCACCAGCGTTTCGTCCGCCAGGTCCGAGAGCCTGGCGCTATTCATGCCCGCCATCCGATGGCCGGCAGGCACGGCCAGCGTCAGCCTCTCCCGCCTCAAGGCCGTGATTGCGATGCCCGGCACCCCGGACGCGGGCGGCACCAGGAATGCCGCGTCCAGCTCGCCGCGCTGCAGTCCCGCCAGGATGCCGACGGTGCTGCCGCTGGTCAGTCGCAGGCGTATGTGCGGAAAGCGCTGTGCGAATTCGGGCAGGATGCGCGGCAGCAGGTTCAACGCGGCGCTGGGCACCGCGCATACCCGCAGCGTACCCATGCGTCCTTCGGCCGCATCGCGTGCGGCCTGCAGTGCGGCGTCGGCGCCTTCCAGCAGGCGCTTCGCTTCGCGCAGAAAGGCGCCGCCAGCGACGGTGAGGCGCACGCCCAGGCGGTCCCGCTCGAAGAGGTCCGCGCCGATCTCGGTTTCGAGCCGCTTGATGGCGACGCTGAGCGGAGGCTGGGTCATGTGCAGCCGGGCGGCCGCCTTGCGATAGTTCAATTCCGTGGCCAGAACCACGAACTGCCTGAGCTGCCTGAAATCCATGCCGGTCTTCCCGTGTCTTTTTTTAGGGCTGCCGCGCCGGCTTCAGCCTCGCGTGCGCTGGAAGTCCGTCATGAAATCGGCCAGCGCGGCCGCCGCCGGCAGGTCGACCGCGTTGTAGAGACTGGCTCGGACGCCGCCGGTGTGGGAGTGTCCCTTCAACCCCATCAGCCCGGCGCTCTCGGCCTGGCGCAGAAACAGGGGCTCCAGGGTGGAATCGGCCAGGAAGAACGGCACGTTGTTGATGGACCGGAATTCCGGCCGGACCTTGTTGAGGTAGAAGCCGCCGCTGGCGTCGATGGCGCGGTACAGCAGCCCGGCCTTGGCCTGGTTGGCCTGATGGATGCGTTCCATGCCGCCGGTCCGGCGGATCCAACGCAGCGTCAGCCCGGTCAGATACCAGGAGAAGGTGGCGGGCGTGTTGAGCATCGAGTCCGCCCGCGCGGCGTGCGCATAGTTCAGCACATCGGGCGTAATGGGCAGCGCGCCGTCCAGCAAGGCTTCGTCCACCACCACGACCGTGACGCCCGCCGGCCCCATGTTTTTCTGCGCGGCGGCGTAGATGAGACCATGCCGGGACACGTCAATCGGCTTGGACAGCAGGCTGGAGCAGGCATCGCACACCAGCGGGACGGATGCGTCCGGCGCGGCCTGGAACTGCACGCCATGCACCGTCTCGTTCTCCGTGTAGTGCAGATAGGCCGCGTCGGCGTCAAGCCGCCATTCGCCGGGCGCGGGGATGCGGTCGAAGTCCGATGGCTCGCTGCTGGCCGCGACGCGGACCTTGCAGTAGCGCCGCGCCGCCTCGATGGCCTTGCCGGACCAGAGTCCAGTGTGCAGATAGTCCGCCGACGCCTTGCCGCGCAGCAGGTTCATCGGCACCTGCGAGAACTGCAGCGAAGCTCCGCCTTGCAGGAACAGCACCTTGTAGCGGTCGGGGATTTGCAGGATGGCCCGCAGGTCCAATTCCGCCTGGCGCGCGATATCGATGAACACGCGCGAGCGGTGGCTGATTTCCATCACCGACATGCCGGTGCCCGCGAAATCGAAGAACTCTTCGTGCGCTTCCTGCAGCACTTCCAGCGGCAGCGCCGCCGGACCTGCGCTGAAGTTGTATGACCTTGCCATGTTTCCCGATCCTGCCCCGCCTGGCGCGGGCTCCTGCATGGTTGCGCCCGCGGTTGCCGTGGCGAAGGGGTGAGTCTACGGATAGAATGGCCGGCCCGGACAGGCCAGTTTTCTTCTTGTGAGCAGACCGCATGCCTAAGACCTTCGAGCTGGATACGCTGAAGATGCGCATGAACGATGCGGAGCTCCAGCGCCTGGAGCTGCATCAGAGGATCCAGCGGGCGCTGCGCGCCCTGATCCTGGACGGCGCGCTGGAGCCGGGCCTCAGGCTGCCCGCGACCCGCGGATTGGCCAAATCGCTGGGGGTGGCGCGCGATACGGTGGAGAACGCCTATGTGCAGTTGCATCGCGACGGCTACATCGTGCGGCGCGAGGGCTCGGGCAGCTACGTGTCGCAGACCGTGAGCACCGAACTGCGCGGCGCCGCGCGCAGGCGTGCGAAGTTGGATGGCAAGCTGGGCGCGCTACCGCCTGGGGCGGGGCTGAGCCGGCGCGGGCGCATGATCCTGGACAGCGGCGGTGTGGCGGACCAGCAGGTCATCAAGGCGTTCGCCACGGGCCTGCCGGAAACCCGCACCTTTCCCACCGACGTTTGGGAACGGTTGCAGCGCCAGGTCCTGAAGGACTACCGCAGCCATGTGCTGCTGCATGGCGACCCGCAGGGCGCCGAGCCCTTGCGCCGCGCCATCGCCGCCTACCTGAACCTGGAGCGCGGGGCCAAGGTCTTGCCCGAGCAGGTGCTGGTGTTGAGCAGCACCCGCCAGGCCCTGTTCCTGTGCGCGCAATTGCTGGCGGACGCCGGCAAGCCCATCCTGATGGAAAACCCCGGCTACTTCGGCGCCCGCAAGGCCTTCGAATCCGCGGAAACGCGCATCGTGCCCATTGACGTCGACGCGCAGGGCATACGCATGGACCTGCTGCGCGCGGACCGCAGCGGCGCCAACTGCGTGTACGTGACGCCGTCGCACCAATACCCCACCGGTGTAACGTTGTCGCTTGAGCGCAGGCTGGATCTGATCGGCTGGGCGGCGGAACACGGCAAGTGGATCATCGAGGACGACTACGACAGCGAATTCCACTACGACGGCCTGCCTACAGCCTGCGTGCAGGGGCTGGACATGCACCAGCGCACCCTCTACCTGGGTACGTTCAGCAAGACGCTGTATCCGGGCCTCAGGATGGGATACATGGCGCTGCCGCCCGGCCTGGTCGATGCCTTTGCCCGCGCGCGCAGCATCATGGACGGGCATACGCCGCAGATCCTGCAGCTGACGCTGGCGCGCTTCATGGACGACGGCCATTACAACTCGCACGTGCGGGCCATGCGAAAACTGTACGCGGGACGGCGGCAGGTGTTGCTGGAGTCGCTGGGCAAGCAGCTCGGCGGAGTCGTGCAGGCCTACAGGCCTCCCGGAGGGTTGCAGATTCCATGCCTGCTCGAGCGCGGATGGTCCGAGGAACAGACCATCCGCCAGGCCGAGGCCGCAGGCCTGCGGCTGCCCGGACTGAGCCGGCTCTATGCGGGCGATCACAAGCAGCAGGGCTGGCTGCTGGGCTATGCCTCGCTGACGGCCTACGAGATCGAAGCCGCGGTGCTGCGGCTGTCGAATGCACTGAAGCGCTAGGGCGCTTCAGTACGGCAGCGGGAAGCGCCTGGCCAGCCCGGCCACGCCTTCGCGGATGGCGCTTTCCGTGCGGGCGTCGACGGCCCCGGCGCGTACGCCGCCCAGCAAGGCCAGGATCATGTCGCCGATTTCCTGGAATTCGGCGGGCCCCATGCCGCGCGACGTGCAGGCGGCGCTGCCCACGCGTATGCCGGAGGTGACGGCAGGCTTGGCGGCATCGTTGGGGACGGCGTTCTTGTTCAAGGTGATGCCAACCTGTTCCAGCGCTTGCTCCGCGGTATTGCCGGCCAACCCCCAGGGCCGCAGATCGACCACGCCCAGATGGCAGTCCGTGCCGCCAGACACGATGGACAGGCCGCCTTCGGCCAGCCGGCGGCACAGAACGCGCGCATTCTCGACCACGGCGTGGGCGTAGGTGCGGAAGGCGGGCTGCAGCGCTTCACCCAGGGCCACGGCCTTGGCGGCGATGATGTGCATCAGCGGACCGCCCTGCAGGCCCGGGAATACGGCCGCATCGATCTTGCGGGCGAGCTCGCTGTCGTTGGTCAGGATCATGCCGCCGCGCGGACCGCGCAAGGTCTTGTGGGTGGTGGTGGTCGTGACGTGCGCATGCGGCACCGGCGAGGGATACGCGCCGGCCGCGGCCAGGCCGGCGAAATGGGCCATGTCCGCCATGAAGATCGCGCCCACCTCATCGGCAATGGCGCGAAAGCGTGCGAAGTCCAGCGTGCGCGAGTAGGCCGAGCCGCCGGCGATGATGAGCTTGGGTCTTTCCTGGCGCGCGATGCGCTCGACCTCGTCCATGTCCACCCGGTGCGTGGCGGGATCGACGCTGTAGCTCAGCGCCTGCAGCCAGCGTCCCGACATGTTGACCTTGGAGCCATGGGTCAGGTGTCCGCCCGCCTTCAGGTCCAGGCCCAGGATCTTGTCGCCGGGCGCCAGCAGCGCCAGGTAGACCGCCTGGTTGGCTTGGCTGCCGGAGTGGGGCTGTACGTTGGCGTAGCGGGCGCCGAACAGACGCGTGGCGCGCTCGATTGCGATTTCCTCGGCCACGTCGGCGTTGACGCAGCCGCCGTAATAGCGGCGGCCGGGGTAGCCTTCGGCGTACTTGTTCGTCAGCACGGAGCCCTGGACTTCCAGCACCGCGCGGCTGACGAAGTTCTCGGAGGCGATGAGTTCTATCGAGTGCCTCTGCCGGCGCCGTTCGGCGTCGATGGCGCCCCAGATGCCGGGATCGGCCTGCGCCAGGGGCTGGGCGTTGACACTAGGCAGCGCGAGGCTGTCGGGAAGATCGGTGTTCGTCACGGTGGTTCCTGTTTCGATTGGCAAGTGGCGACGGGAGGTCAAGAATTGGCGGCCAGCGCTCGCTGGCCCCCATGGATCAGCAGGTGCGCGGTCAGGCCGGCGACCAGGCCCCAGAACGCGCCGCCCACGCCCAGCAGCGTGACGTTGGCGGCAGTGGCCAGAAAGGTGATGAGCGCGGTTTCGCGGGTGCGGGCGTCGGCCATGGCGTTGGCCAGGCTGCCGCCGATCGCGCCCAGCAGGGCAAGGCCGGCCAGCGTGGTGATGAACGCCTTGGGCAGCACCATGAACAAGGTCGCCAGCGTGACGCCGAAGGTGCCCACCAGGATGTAGAACACGCCGCAGGCCAGGCCCGCGAGGTAACGCTTGGCCGGATCCGGATGCGCATCCCGGCCGGTGCAGATCGCGGCGGTGATCGCCGCGACGTTGAAGGCGTGCGCGCCGAAGGGCGCCATGATGAGCGAGCCCAGGCCCGTGACGGTGAGGATGGGATTCGCGCTGGTCTGGTAGCCGTCGTTGCGCAACACCAGCATGCCGGGCATGTATTGCCCTGTCAGCGTGATGATGAAAAGCGGCAAGGCGACGCCCAGCAGCGCCTGCAGCGAGAACCGCGGCATCTCGAATACCGGCGCGGCCAGACTGAGGTGGACCGCCGAGAAGTCGATGCGGCCTTGCGCGATGAGCAGTCCCAGGCCGATGACCAGGATGCCGACCACCGCGAAGCGCGAGGTGTAGCGCTTGAGCAGGGCGTAGGAGATGACCAGCACGATCACCAGCAGCGGATCGGCGCTGGCCCCGCCGAAGGCATTGACGCCGAATTGCAGCAGGATGCCGGCCAGCAGGCCGGCGGCGATGCCGCCCGGAATCATGCGCACCAGCTTCTCGAATGCGCCGGACAGGCCGAGCACGATGAAGCCCAGCGCCGACAGGATGTAGGCGCCGATGACCTCGCCGTAGGGCGTGAACGGCATCACGGTCGCCAGGAACGCCACGCCGGGCGTGGACCAGGCCGTGATGACGGGCGCCTTGTAGCGCCAGCTCAGCAGCGCGCCGGTGATGCCGACGCCGATGGAAACCGCCCACACCCAGGACGCGGTCTGGGCCGGCGTCAGCCTGGCCAGCTCCGCCGCCTGGAACACCAGCACGAAGGTGCCACCGTAGTTCACCAGCACCGAGATCAGGGCTGCGACGGTGGGGGAAAAGAAATCGGCGGGTCTAAGGCCAGCCGGTGATGCGTTCATGGTTCACTCCGCGTTCGTGGTGGGGCCAGGCCGCGTGGCGGCCGGGCTTGAACGGGGAGTCTAGGGTGCTGGCGGTATGTCGATACCTGCCACATTCAGGAAAGTGAGCAGACCGCTTTCTGACGGGAACAGCGCTGCGCGGAATGCGGGACAGGATCAGCGCCAGGCTTGCCGCAGGGCTTGCGCGATCGCCGATGCCTGGCGCAGCCCGGCCTCGGCGGCGTCGGCGCGCCGCGCAGGGTCCAGCACGTTGTCGCCGATGGCCTGTACGCTGGCCGCGTCGGGCAGCACGGCGTGGACCAGGCTGCCGGCCTCGCACAGGGTCTGCAGTTCGCGCCGCAGATGGCCGCTGACAGGATTTCCTTCCCGATAACCCAGCGGCGCCAGCACCACGACCTGCTGGTAGCCGGCCGCCATATCGGCATTGGTCATGGAACGGATGCCGCCGTCCATGTAGGTCGCGCCGCCGATGGGCACGGCTGGCCAGGCGCCCGGCACGGCGCAGCTGGCGGCGATGGCATCGATGAAATCGACCTGGTCGGCGGCGCTGAAACTGCGCCCTTCGCCGGTGGCCGTGTCGACCGCGACCACCAGCAATGGACGGGAGGGCCAGTTGCTTGCGCCCAGACGGGAGGCGATGATGGCGCGGCGTTCTGCCAGTGTGGGCGTGGCGGAGCGCCGCGCATAGGCGCCGATGCGCCGGCGCGCCTGCCCCAGGTCAGCGCCCACTTTGCCGTACAGCTCGCGGTTCTTGTCGTCAGCCGCCTGTTGCGAGTACGGACGGTATTGTTCGGCGCCTGTCCCGCACAGCTGCGTCGCCAGCAGCTGCATGGGCGGGACGCCCAGCGCCAGTTGCGCGCCGGCGACGGAACCGGCGGAGCAACCGATGAACAAGTCCGCGCAGCAGAGGTCGACGTCGTGGCGCTCCAGGCCCGCCAGAATGCCGATCTCCCAGGCCAGCCCTGTCACGCCGCCGCAGCCCAGCACCAGGCAACGCTTCTTCTGCGCTTGTGGCATTCAGGCAATCTCGACGCGGTCGGATGCGGACGGCTTGGCTTCGCCCACGCGAGACGCCGGGCGGTAGTGGTAGTCGCCCATGTCCGTCTTGCGCAGCATGTGCCAGTAGTCGTCGTTGCGGAACGGGGTGGGCGCCACCACCTTGCCATGCGCGTTGCGATACCAGTTGCTCATGCCTTTGTGGGTCCAGATCATGCGGTCGTGGGCGGCCTGGACGCGGGCGTTATAGGCGTCGTGCCTGTCCCTGCGGACTTCAATCTCGAAGCGTCCGCCGGCCTTGTCCAGTCCTTGCTGCAATAGGCCCATGACATAGCGCACCTGGGTCTCCAGCAGGGCGACGACGCTGCCGCCATGGCCCAGGGCGGTGTTGGGACCGGCCAGGATGAACAGGTTGGGAAAGCCGGGCGCCGCGACTCCCATGAAGGCCTCGGCTCCCTTTTCGTCCCAGGCCTCGCGGATCGAGCGTCCGCCGCGGCCATAGAGCTTGAACGAGGACAGCAGATTGATCGCGTCGAAACCGGTGGCGACCACCAGCACGTCCAGTTCGTGCGCCTGGCCGTTGTCGCTCACCACTGCGTTTTCCGTGACCCGCGCGATGCCGCCAGTGACCAACTCGACATGGTCCCGCGCCATGGTTCGGAACCAGCCGTTGTCCATCAGCATGCGTTTGCCGAAGGGCGGGTAGTCGGGCAGAACGTCGGGCAGCAGATCCTGGCGTTCGCCGAGTTCCGCCTTGATGTAGCTGGTGAAGTGTTCGCGGTGCTTGTCGTTGATCTCATTGATGGCGCGCTCGGGGTGCGGCCATTGCGGATCGATTTGCAGCGTCGCGTGGACCCGGTCGTTGAAGATCCAGGCCAGGCGTTGGCGATACCACTCCTGGTAATACGGTACCTCGCGCAGCAGGAAGCGGACGTCCTCTGGCACGGGCTTCTGGAATTTCTCGAACGGCGCGGCCCATTGCTTGGAGCGCTGGAACACGGTCAGGGAGCGGACCTGGTCGGCGATGGCGGGCACGACCTGCATGGAGCTGGCGCCGTTGCCGATGATGCCCACGTTCTTGCCGCGCAGGTCCAGGCCTTCCGGCCAGTTCGCCGTATGGAAGCAGGGGCCCTTGAAACTCTCCAGGCCGGGTATGGGGGGCAGCTTGGGTACGTTCAACAGACCGACCGCGCTGATGACGATGTCCGCCACATAGTCCTGGACCTGGCCGTCCTGCCCGACCGTGCGTACGTTCCAACACAGTGCGGCTTCGTCGTAGCGGGCGGACTCCACGCGCGTGTTGAAGCGGATGTTGGAGCGCACGCCATGCTGGTCGGCGACGCTTTCGAAATAGCCCTGGATCTCGCCTTGCAGGGCGAAGTAGCGCGACCAGTCGTGCTTGGCGAACGAGTACGAGTAGATGTGGTTGGGGGTGTCCACGCCCGCGCCGGGGTAGCGGTTCTCGTACCAGGTGCCGCCGACTTCGGCGTTCTTCTCGATCACGACATAAGGAATGCCCGCGCCTTGCAGGCGGATCGCGGCGCACAGGCCGGCCACGCCGGCGCCGATGACCAGGACCCGATAGCCTCGCGGCACCCGGAACGCATTGCGTTGCTCCAGCGCGAAGTCCGGATCCAGTCCCAGCCAGGCGGCGATCATGGGGCCGTACGAGTCGGGAACGGTTTCCCCGATGCTGGTGCGCAGCATCGCGACCAGCTGTTCGTGCGTGGGGGCGGGCAGTCTGGGCGGGTGGCCGCTGCGGCTGCGCAGGATGGCCGAGTACGCGGCTTCACGGATTTCCTCCTGCACGGCTTGCGGCAGCCCGCCGGGGTCGTTGTCTTCGAGGCCACGGATGCGCGAACACTGGTAGCGTTCGGACAGCCACTGCGTGTCGCCCGTCAGGTGCACCAGCACCATGAGCAAGGTGGGGATGTTGGCGCTGGCCAGCGCGCGCTTGAGCGTGGCCTCCCACACGTCGTTGCCGAGCGGTTTTGCCGGGGCCGGAGTATCGCGATGCATGTAAGGGTCCTTCCTGGAATGGCGTGGGGGTTGGGGGTGTCGGCCTACTCGGCGGTTGCGCCGGACTTCTTGATCAACTCGGCCCATTTGGCGCTGTCGCTGACGATGAAGGCGCCGAAATCGCCCGGCTTGGTGAACAGGGCGTCCAGGCCCATTTTCTTGAACTGCTCCTGCACGTCGGGCGCCGCCTTCATCTTCTGCAGGGATGCTTGCAGCCTCGCGACGACCGCGGGCGGCGTGCCGGCCGGGGCCACGATCCCCAGCCAGGGCATGGCGTCGTAGCCGGGCAGGCCGGATTCCTCGACCGTGGGCAGGTCGGGCAGCACCGAGGACCGCGTCTTGGTGGTGACGGCGAGCGGCCGTACCTTGCCGCTGTCGAGAAAGGGCTGCGCGGCCGCGATGTCCACGAACAGCATGTCGACTTCACCGCCTGCCAAGGAGGTCAGCGCCGGAACGCTGCCCTTGTAGGGGATGTGGGTCATCTTCAGGCCGGTCAGCGCGGCAAATAGCTCGCCCTCCAGGTGGTTGGACGTGCCGTTGCCGGAAGAGGCGAAGGTCGCCGACTTGCCGTCTTTCTTGAGCGTGGCGATCAATTCCTTCACGCTGGACGCCTGCACCTGCTTGCCCGTCACCAGCACGTGAGGCACGCTGGCGATTAGCGAAACGGGCTGGAAATCCTTGACCGGGTCATAGTTCGCGGTGTTCTTGTACAGGCTGGGAGCGATGCCCAGGGACGATGCCGCCATCAGCAGCGTATAGCCGTCGGCCGGCGCCTTGGCCACATAGGCCGAGGCGATCATGGTGCCGGCGCCGGGCTTGTTGACCACTACCACCGGTTGGCCCAGATCTGCCTGCAGCTTGGCTGCGACCTGCCGGGTCATCACGTCGGTGACGCCGCCCGGCGTGAAGGGCACCACGATGTTGATGGGCTTGTTGGGATAGTCCTGGGCGTGGGCGGCTGCGCCCGTGCAGATCAGGGTTGCGGCCAGGCAATGCGATAGCCATTTCATGGATTGTCTCCTGTGGTTTTCTAGGTGGGGTGTTCAGATGGCGCCTGCGCTGAGGTTCCGGTGCCGGATCAATCCCCAGACCGTGTTGGCGTGGGGCATGTCCAGGTTCAGCTTTGCTGCGATCTCGATCATGGCGCCGACGATGGCGTCGATTTCCAACGGCTTGTTTTGCAGCGCGTCCTGCAACATCGAGGTCTGGGCGGCGCCCGCGCTGGCGGCTGCCTGCATGCGTTGCTCGACCGTCACCGGCAGCGCAAGCCCGAGCGCCTGGCCCAGCGCCAGGTACTCGCCCAGCATGGCGCGCGCCAGTTTGCCGAGATGGGGATCGCGAACCATGGCCTCCATGGTGGCGTGGGCCAGCACGCTCAAGGGGTTAAAGGTGGCATTGCCCATCGCCTTGACCCAGACCGCTTGGTGGATGTCGCCGCTGACCTCGCATTGCAGGCCTGAAGCTTGCAACAGTCCGGCGAGCCGGTCGGCCCGCGCAGACCTGGAGCCGTCCGGTTCGCCGAGTATGAGAGTGTTGCGTGCGTTCTGGGCCGCGATGCCAGGCGCGGTGGCGTTCGCTGCGATGTACACCACGGCGCCCAGCACCCGCTCCAATGGCAGCGCTTGCCTGAGGGCACCGCGGCCATCTACCGTTTGCAGCGGCATGTTGCCCAGCGGGCTGTCCAACGTGGGCAGATACCACCAGGGGATGCCGTTTACGGCCGGCACCACGACGCCTTGCGGCGCCAGCATCGGCGCCAGGTGCGCGGCGATATCGTCCAGCGCCTGTTGCTTGACCGCAAGAATCAGGTAGTCCGCGCCGCGCACCTGACGCGGATCGTCGGTGGCGCGCACCGGGTAGTGGCGCGTGGCGCCGTCAGCCGTCAAGCCGACGCCATGTTGCCGCAGGGCGGCCAGCGTTTGTCCGCGGGCGATCATGGTCACCTCGCAGCCAGCCTGGGCCAGGCGCGCGGCGAGCAGACAGCCGATCGCGCCCGCACCATATACCGCGACGCGGCATTGATGAGCATCTTCCATTTCTACTCTACGAAAAGTGGCCGCCAGGGGGCGGCGCGGTTGCCGCTATTCCTGGTATTCGGGCCGGATGCGTTGCAGCAGCCGGAGCAGGGGAGGCCAGTGCTTGTGGCGGGACGGACGGTCGAGGCGGTCGAACTGGCGGCCGACCTTCTCGGCAACTGCGGCGGAGGGTGTTACAAGCGGCAGGCCGCCGGCCAGCGCCGCGACCTGCGCCTGGCAGGCGCGCTCCAGATAGAACATGGCGTCGAAGGCGTCTGGCACGCTGGCGCCGCAGACCA
Source organism: Achromobacter xylosoxidans (assembly GCF_014490035.1). Taxonomy (NCBI): domain Bacteria; kingdom Pseudomonadati; phylum Pseudomonadota; class Betaproteobacteria; order Burkholderiales; family Alcaligenaceae; genus Achromobacter; species Achromobacter xylosoxidans. The sequence continues at coordinate 797,923 of NZ_CP061008.1, forward strand.
GCAGGCCGTGATTGCGCAGGATCATCGCGCTGTGGGGGCCGAGATCGGCGATCAGGCGCTGCTGTTCGTCCATGTCGAGCGCGACGCCTTCGTAGTCGTGGTAGCCGATGCGGTTATGAAAGCGCATGGCATGCTGCGAAATCATGAGCAGGCCGGCCTCTTGCGCGGATACCGCGATGCCGGCCGCGGTATGCGTATGCATGACGCAGGCCGCGTCGTGGCGGACGCGATGGATGGCGCTATGGATGACGAAGCCGGCGGGGTTGATGCCCAGGCCGGTCTGGTCAAGCAGGATGCCGCCGTCTATGTCCACCTTGACCAGGTTGGACGCGGTGATTTCGTTGAACATCAGCCCGTAGGCATTGATCAGGAAGTGCGGCTGGGCGCCGGGAACCCTCGCCGAGATATGCGTATAGATGTGGTCGGTCATACGCATTTCGACAGCCAGGTTATAGGCTGCGGCGAGGTCTACGCGCACTGCCCATTCCTCGGCCGAAACCTGGTCCTTGATCGATGCCTCTTGCACGGCAGCTCCTCCAGTTTTGCATTCTTCTTGGTCTGGCCGGCGCTTCTGCTGCGTGGCCTCTTTGAACCGGAGTATAGGTTTTCCGACTGCTGGCGACTAAGCAAACGTTTTGATGGAAAAGCATAAATCCCATCAATCATTCAGCCTTGCCGGCATGCATGAAAAACCTTGATGGATATGCATAAAAACGTTTAGCTAGTGCCGCGAAATGCCGCTACCTATACTGATTTTCCTACTCATGGGCGCAGCCGCAAGGAGCCGGCGCGCCGTTGAAAAATCAGAATAGCCGGAGGCTGGATGGACGCAGCAGGAAACCGCGGGATCACGGATTTGCTCGATGAACAGGCGCTGTGCCACGGGCATAAGCTGGCGATCGTGCATGAGTACCAGAACGGCGACATCAGCCAGTTGAGCTTCATCCAGTTGCGCGAGGCGGCCCGCGCATTCGCCGCGGGCTTGCAGGCGCGCGGCGTGCAGCCGGGCGACCGCGTATTCGTTTTCATGGGCAACACCGCAGAGTACGTGCCGCTGTGGATGGGCCTGATGCTGGCGGGCGCCGTTATCGTGGCCGGCAACATCCATCTCACTGCGCCGGAAGTAGCCTATCAGCTTGAGCATTGTCAGCCCGCGCTGGCGCTGGTCGAGCCCGCGCACGAAGCGTTGATCCGCGAAGTCCGCGACGCGATGGATCAAGGCCCGGAAATCGTGCCGGTGGCGCGCGGCAGCCTGGGGCCGGAAGGAGTGAGCGGCGCGTTGGCGGCGACGTCCGCGGATTACCGCGAGCCCGAGCTATGCAGCGACGACCTTGCGCAGATCCTGTACACGTCGGGTACTTCGGCGCGGCCCAAGGGGGTGATGCTCACGCACGCCAACCTGCTCTGGTGTGGCCAGGCGGGCGCGGCCAACAGCGGCATAGGCCGCGCTGACCGCGTGTTCAACAACAAGCCGCTGTTCCACGCCAACTGCCAGGAAACCGTGCTGTCCTGCCTGACCGCGGGCGCCACCGCGGTGATCGGGGAACGCTATAGCGCCACGCGCTACCTGCGCCAGCTCATCGAACACCGCATCACGATATGCAGCCTGTCCGGCATGCTGTGCCGAACCTTGTTGAACCAGCCGCCCACGCCTTTCGATACGGCGCATCAGGTGCGGTACGCGGGCTATGCCATCAATATTTCGGAAGCCGAGATCGCGGCGTTCATCGAGCGTTTCCGTATCCCGTTGCGCAACGGCTACGGGCAGTCCGAGACCATGCTTTACATCACCTTGCAGCCGCATGCCTCGCCCTCGGCCTATCCGTCCATCGGGCGCGCCACGCCCGACCGCGAAGTGTTCGTGGTCGACGACGACAACCGGCCGGTGGCCGTGGGCGCAGTCGGCGAGATCGTGGTGCGCGGACGTCCTGGGCGCACGCTGACCCTGGGCTACTACCGCGACCCGGCGGCGACGCAGGCGGTGTTCGAGGGCGGCTGGCTGCACACGGGGGACCTCGGCTACCAGGATGCCAAGGGCAACTTCTTTTTCTTCGGCCGCAAGAAGGAAGTGATAAAGCGGGCTGGCGAGAACATCTCGGCGGCGGAGGTGGAAGAGGCCTTGATGGGGCATCCCGCCGTGCGCGACGTGGCCGTGGTGGGCATACCCGATCCGGTGCGCGACCAGTCGGTCAAGGCTTTCGTCGTGCTGCACGCCGGGCACCAGGCGGATGCGGATGCCATCAAGACCTATTGCGCCGGGCGGCTCGCATATTTCAAGGTACCCGAGCACGTGCAGTTCATGACTGAGTTGCCGCGCAACGCCAGCGGCAAAGTGCAGAAGCGCGCGCTGCTCGACGCCTGAGCGCGGCCGCAAGTCATCAGGCGTGGCCGGTAGCCGCCTTGCCCAGGCGGGCAAGGGCTTCGGCGACCTGATGGACGACGGACTGGCCCTGGTTGCGGTGGATGGCGATGGTGAACTCCAGCGTCAGCGGCGTCTGCGCCGGGTCCACCAGCACCAGAGTGCCGGCGCGAACTTGTTCGGCCACCATCATTTCCGGCAACTGCGCGATGCCGCCGCCGGCCTCGACGACTTCGATCAGGCTGTTCAGGCGATTGCAGCTGCAGATGTTGTCCAGGTTGGCGCCCATATCGCGCAGCTCGTCCTGCGCCGGTCCGAAGAAACCCGACGGGCGCGATACGCACCACAGCGGCTCGGTTTGCAGTAGCGATTGCATGGTGCGAGGCTGGCCTTCAGCGTTGCTCAGCAGCCGGGACGAGACCATCCACGACATGCGGGTCGTACCCAGCGACTCGCAAATGAACTGGTCGTCGCGCAGATGATTGGCCATGATCGCGATGTCCAGCGCGCCGGACGTCAGGTGCTCCTGCAGCTTGACCGCGAGGTCCAGCTCGATCTCGTAGGAAACGCGCGGCAGGGCGCGGCGCAGCTCGGGCACTACGCGTGAAAACCAGGTCATGGAAATCTCGCCCATGCCGATGCGCACCGTGCCGGCAGCGTTATTGACGGCCTCCGCGTCGGTGAAGGCGTCTTCCACTGCCAGCAGCAGCGGTTCCACGCGTTCGACGAAACGGCGCGCGGGCACCGTAAGTTCCAGCCGGCGACCGCGCTTCTCGAAGAGAGGAAAGCCCAGCGACTGCTCCAGCTCCTTCATGCGCGCCGAGACGGCGGGTTGGGAAGTGTGCAGCCGTTCGGCTGCGGCGCGGAAACTGCCCAGCTTGGCGATCTGGCACAGGGTTTCGGCGTTGGTCAGATTCGGACGGGGCATGGGCGCATGGTGTGGTTTTTGGGCGGTATGTTAAGGCCAAAGGACGCGGACGGGCTGTCCGCGCCGCGGTTTCATTCGGATTTCTGGCTCTCTTCGCGCAGTATCTGGCCCAGGCGGCGCGCGCCAGGTCCTGCTGCGTCGGGATCGGGGTAGACCAGGTACAGCGCGCCCCAGCGCTGCGCGCCATCCAGCAGCGGCAGCGGCTTCAATTCGCCCGAGGCCAACTGTTCGCGGATCCAGTCCTGCGGATACCACGCGAAGCCCATGCCCATGCACGCCGCGCGTATCGACGTGCTCTTGTGACTGACGGTGATGCGCTGCTCGGCGACGTCCCAGACGCTGGGCCGCACGCGCTGGCGGCCGCTGTCGCGGATCACCAGATGGCGATGCGCCTTGAGGTCTTCGAGCGACAGCGGACGGTTCATCTGGTGCAGGGGATGCGACGGCGCGGCCGCGGCGATCGCGCAATAGCGCAGCAGCGCGTCGCCGACATGGCCGGCCGGAATGTGATCGGCGCAGATGGCGAGGTCGGCCTCGCCCGAGAGCAACAGTTCATCCGTGCCGCCGACCACTGATTCGTGAAGTTCGATGCGTGTCTCGGGGAACTCGCCGGCAATCCTGTCCAGGCAGCGCAACAGCAGGTCCGTCGGGAACAGGCTTTCCACGGCCAGCGTCAGCATCTGCTCCCGTCCCTTGGCCAGATTGGCCGCCGCCCGTTCCAGGCGTTGGGCCTCGCCCACCAGCGACTTGCCGCGCCGGTAGAGGATCTTGCCGTCGTCCGTGAGCAAGGCCTTGCGCCCGTCCATGGCGAACACGGCCACGCCCAGCCGCTCCTCGATCTGGCGGATCGCGTAGCTGATGGTCGACTGCGATTTGCTGAGCGCGTCGGCGGCCTGGGCATAGCCGCCCGCGTCCACCACGGCGACCAGGGCCTGCCATTGCTCCAGCGAAATCCGAGGCGGCATATATATCTACCAGTTAGATAGGTTTTAACGAAATATTGAACTATTTTATCTGATGGGTAGATGATTCAATGGCTCATCGTCATCGCGACACAAAGGGCCGACATGAACATCCTGGTTATCGCCGCCAGCGCGCCTGCTGGCTCTTACTCCGCCACGCTTGCCGAGCGCTACGTGGCCGGCGTCCTGGCTGGCGGCCGGGCCCGCGTCGTCTGGGCGGACCTGGACGCGGAGTCCTTCGACCCGCGCATGACCGCGGCCGACCTGGCCTTCTATCGCGGCAACGGCAACTTGCCCGGCGACGCGCGGCGTGAGCAATTGCGGGTGGAGGCCGCCGACCTGATCGTGCTGGCGTTCCCGGTCTACTGGTGGAGCATGCCGGCGCTGGTCAAGGGCTGGATCGATCGCGTGTTCACCAAGGGATGGGCTTTCGGCGTCGGCGACGGGCAGCCCGGCCGGCTGGCCGGAAAGCGCGTGCGCCTGATCGCGACCGGCGGCGCCGGCGCGCAAGCCTATGACGGACACGGCTACCGCGCCGCGATTGCCACGCAGATCGAACACGGGGTCTTCCATTACAGCGGCGTGAGCGATGTGCGCACGCACCTGTTTCTTGATGTCGAGAGCGGTGACGACGAGGCGCGCGTGCGCGGCCTGTCGGATGCGCACGCGCTCGGCTTGTCGTACGCGGCGCCTGGCTCACGAGCCGCGCGCTGACCCTTTCTCTTCCTACTCTTTTCAATGAGGTCCGCCATGTCTATCGCCACCCGGGAAATCCACTTGAAGCATCGCCCCACGGGGCTGCCCACGCCAGCCGACTTCGCGCTGGTCGAAACAACGCTGCCCGCGCCCAAGCCGGGGCAGATCCTGGTCCGCAATCTGTGGATGTCGGTAGATCCGTACATGCGCGGCCGCATGGATGAACGCAAGAGCTACATCGATCCGTTCGCGCTGGATCAGGTGATGGACGGCGCGGCGGTCGGCGTGGTCGAGCAGAGCGCCGATCCGCGCTTCGCCGCAGGCGACCGCGTGGTGCATTTCGCCGGGTGGCGCGAGCACGCGCTGATCGACGCGGCGCACGCCACCCCTGTCGCCGACGACGGCATTCCCTTGCAGACCTATCTGGGCGCGCTGGGCTTTCCGGGCTTGACGGCCTACGTGGGGCTGACGCGGATCGCCAACGCGCAAGCAGGCGAGACCATTTTCGTGTCCGCAGCCAGCGGCGCGGTCGGCAGCGTGGTGGTCCAGATGGCCAAGCAGATGGGGTTGCGCGTGGTGGCGTCCGCGGGGTCGGAGGACAAGGCGCGCTGGCTGCGCGACGTGGCCGGGGCCGACGCGGTCATCGACTACCGCAACGCGCCTGACCTGACCGCGGCGCTGGCGCAGGCCGCGCCGCAGGGCATCGACATCTACTTCGACAACGTTGGCGGCGACCACCTGGACAGCGCGCTGGCGCTGGCTCGCGATCATGCGCGTTTCGTGTTGTGCGGCATGATCTCGGGTTACAACGAGGGCAAGCCGGCCGTCGGCGTGCGCAACCTGTTTTCGGCCATTGAAAAGCGCATCAAGCTGCAGGGCCTGATCGCATCCGATCACATTGACGTACTGCCGGAATTCGTCCCCCGGATGAGCGCGTGGATCAAGGCCGGACAGGTGCAGCTGCGGGAAACGGTGGTGGATGGGCTGGAGCGTGCGCCCGAGGCTTTCATCGGGTTGTTCAAGGGCGCCAACACGGGAAAGATGCTGGTCAGGCTGACCAAGTCCTGAAGATCCAGCCGGCACATGCGGGCGGATGGCTCGGTGAAATCCGCCATTTCCCGCCGCCAGGCCTGCCGATACACTGGCCGCTCGCCATCCTAACGAGACAGCCATGAGACATCTACTTCCCGCCCTGGGCGCCGCGCTTGCCTTTACGTTCGGCGCGCAGGCATCGGCCCAGCAAGCCCAGCCCGCGGCCTCCGTGCCGCGCGATCCGTTCTTCTGGCTGGGCGAGATCAACAAGGCCACCGCCGTCATCAACACGGACGAGGGGCTGCTGGACAAGTCCATGGCGCCGCGACTGGCGGCCGGCGTGGCCAAGGTGATCAACGACGGCAACCAGCCCGGCGCCAAGCGGCCGGCCAGCGTCATTACCTTCGAGCCGCTGCTGATCAAGGCGGCGGGCGAGGACGTGACGCTGCTGCACGCGGGGCGCTCCAGCCAGGACATGCACGCGACCTACCGCAGCGCCATCCTGCGCGACAAGCTGCTGGACCTCGCGGCCCAGTTGAACGCCACCTCCACCACTCTGGTGGAACTGGCGGGCAAGCATGCCGCGACCATCGTGCCGAACTACACCAACGGCGTGGCCGCGCAGCCCAACAGCTATGGCCACTATCTGCTGGGGCAGGCCGCCGGCCTGGCGCGCGACGCCCAACGCATCCGCGAGGCCTACGTGCGCATCGACCGTTCGCCCATGGGCACGACGGTGCTCAACGGCACCAGCTGGCCGCTGGACCGCAAGCGCATGGCGCAATACCTGGGCTTTGCCGCGCTGGTCGACAACGCCTATGACGCCTCGCAGATCTCGTCCATGGATCAGCCCGTCGAAGTCGCGTCCATCGTCACCAGCATCGCGCTGCGCACGGGCAATTTCGTCGAGGACGTGATGACGCAGTACGCCCAGCCGCGTCCCTGGATCCTGCTGGAAGAGGGCGGCGGCAATACCTACGTGTCCAGCGCCATGCCGCAGAAGCGTAATCCCGGCTTGCTCAACGACACCCGCAGCGATGCGTCCACCGCCGTGACACTGGCCATGGGGCCGGTGGTGCAGACGCACAACATCACGCCCGGCATGAGCGACCCGAAGGACGTGAAGCAGAATTCCGCCATGGTGGACGCCGGCATTTCGGCGCTCAAGCGCTGGGACCGGGTGCTGAAAGCGATGGTTCTCAGCCCCGAGCGGGCGCTGGAGGAACTGAACAGCGACTGGACCGCCTCGCAGGAACTGGCCGACGTGCTGATGCGCAAGTACAAGCTGCCGTTCCGCGACGGCCACCACTTCGCGTCCGAGGTCGTCAGCTACGCCAAGACCAACAACATCAAGCCGCTGGACTTTCCGTACGAACAGGCGCGCCGCATCTATGCGGATGCCATGAAGGACTCGAAGTACGGCAACGAACTGCCGATGAGCGAGGCGGAGTTCCGCTCGACGCTGGACCCCGTGGCCATCGTCAAGAACCGCGCCACTTCGGGCGGTCCGCAACCGGCGGAAATGGACCGCATGCTGAAGGAAGCGCGCGCGCAGCTGGCCGAGCAGGACGCCTGGATCAAGGCGCGCCGCGCCTACATCAATGATGCGCTGGCGGAGCTGGACAAGAAATTCGGCGCGCTGGTGGCCAGCACGCCGAAGCAGTAGAACCAGCAGGAAGGGCGCTTCCCGGCGTCTGCCGGGAAGTCCCGCTCAGCCGCGGGCCGGGAAGGGCGCCGCGAAGCGGCGCAGCCGCAGCGCGTTGCTCAGGACGAACACGCTGGACAGGGCCATCGCGCCCGCCGCGAACACCGGCGACAGCAGGCTGCCATTGACCGGGTACAGCAGGCCCGCCGCTACCGGGATCAGCGCCACGTTGTAGGCGAAGGCCCAGAACAGGTTCTGCTTGATGTTGCGGATGGTGGCCTTGGACAGGGCGATGGCGTTGGGCACGCCGCCCAGGTCGCCCGACATCAGCACCACGTCGGCGGCTTCGATGGCGATGTCCGTGCCGGTGCCGATGGCCAGGCCCACGTCCGCTTCGGCCAGGGCCGGCGCGTCGTTGATGCCGTCGCCCACGTAGGCGATGGGGCCGTACTGCTGCTTCAGGCGCTGCACCGCCGCGACCTTGCCGTCGGGCAGCACTTCGGCGACGACTTCGTCGATGCCGAGCTGGCGGGCGATGGCTTCGCCGGTGCGGCGGTTGTCGCCGGTGATCATGGCGACCTTCAGGCCCAGGTCATGCAGGGCGCGAATGGCGGCGGCCGTGGTTTCCTTGATGGGGTCGGCCACGGCGATCATGGCGGCCAGCTTGCCGTTGACGGCAGCGTACAGCGGCGTCTTGCCTTCGTCGCCCAGGCGCGCGGCGTCCGAGCCGAAGGATTCGACGCTCAGGCCCAGTTCGCGCATGAAACGGTCGGCGCCGATCTCGACCAGGTCGCCGTCGACACGGGCGCTGACGCCAAAGCCGGTGATCGATTCGAATTGCGAGATCGTGCCCAGCGCGATGTCCTCGGCGCGCGCCGCGTCCACGATGGCTTGCGCGATCGGGTGTTCGGACTTGGCTTCGACGGTGGCGACCTTGCCCAGCACGGCGGCGCGTTCGAAGCCCGGCGCGACGATCAGGTCGGTCAGCTCGGGGCGGCCCTTGGTCAGCGTGCCGGTCTTGTCCACGGCCACGACCTGGGCGTCCTTCAGCGACTGCAGCGCTTCACCCTTGCGGAACAGCACGCCCATCTGCGCGGCGCGGCCCGTGCCCACCATGATGGAGGTCGGCGTTGCCAGGCCCATGGCGCAGGGGCAGGCGATGATCAGCACGGCCACGGCATTGACCAGCGCGAAGGTCAGGGCGGGTTCGGGGCCGAACGTCAGCCAGATGATGAAGGTCAGGACGGCGGCCGCCATGACGGCAGGCACGAACCACATCGTGATGCGGTCCACCAAGGCCTGGATCGGCAGCTTGGAGCCTTGCGCCTGTTCGACCATGCGGATGATTTGCGCCAGCAGCGTGTCGCCGCCGACCTTGGTGGCGCGGAACGTCAGCGCGCCATTCTGGTTGACGGTGCCGCCGACCACTTCGGAGCCGGGCTGCTTTTCGACCGGCACGGGTTCGCCGCTGATCATGGACTCGTCGATGTAGCTGTTGCCTTCCACGACCTCTCCGTCCACCGGGATGCGCTCGCCGGGGCGGACTTCGATCAGGTCGCCCGCCACCACTTCCTCGATGGCGAGTTCCAGCGTCGTGCCGTTACGCACGACGCGCGCGGTCTTGGCTTGCAGCCCGAGCAGGCGCTTGATGGCTTCGGACGTATTGCCCTTGGCGCGCGCCTCCATGTAGCGGCCCAGCAGGATCAGCGCCACGATGACCGCGGCGGCCTCGTAATAGACGTTGACGGTGCCGGCGGGCAGCAGCCCGGCCGCGAAGGTGGCGACCACCGAATAGGCATAGGCGGCGGAGGTGCCCACCGCGACCAGCGAGTTCATGTCGGGCGCGCCGCGCAGCAGCGCGGGGATGCCCTTCTTGAAGAAGCGCAGGCCGGGGCCGAACAGCACGATGCTGGACAGCACGAATTGCAGGTACCAGCTGTTCTGCGTGCCAATGGTTTCGGCGATGACGTGGTGGAACGCCGGCACGATGTGCGCGCCCATTTCCAGGATGAACACGGGCAGCGCGAAGATCGTGGCCACGGTCAGGGCGCGCTTGAGCGACTTCAGTTCCGCGGCCTGGCGTTCGGCCACGGCGTCGGTGTCGCTGGCTTCGGCGGCCAGCGGCTTCGCTTCGTAGCCAGCCTTGGCCACGGCCTGGATCAGGGCGCTGGCGGGCACGCCGCCGGCTGCGGTGATGCTGGCGCGCTCGGTGGCGAGGTTGACGCTGGCGCTGCTGACGCCGGGCACCGCCTTCAGGGCTTTTTCGACGCGGCCCACGCAGGAGGCGCAGGTCATGCCGGTGACCGACAGTTCGATCGTGGTTTCGGCGACGGCATAACCCGCCTTCTGCACCGCCTGCACGGCGGCGGCAACGTCCGGCGTGCCTGCAAACGTGATGTCGGCGCGTTCGGTCGCCAGGTTGACGCTGGCCTGGTTGACGCCCGGCACGGCCTTCAAGGCCTTTTCGACCCGGCCCACGCACGAGGCGCAGGTCATGCCTTCGATAGGCAGGCTGACCGCGACGCTGTCTGCTGGGATGGCACTCATATCCGCTCCTTGAAAACTTGGAATTTCCTGCTGATGGGTGTCACTATAAAGATTCCAATGATGTCAAGGTCAAGCGTTTGATCGGACGGGTTTTGACCTGGCTCAGCCCAGCCTGCCCAAGGCGGGGAAGGTCAGCAGCATCCAGATGGCGAAACGGGCCAATTGGCCGGTGGCGATGGCCCAGCCCATCACGATCAGGATCAGCCCGGTCAGGATCCGCAGGATCTGGCCGGCGCGCTTCAAACCCTGCATGCGACGCAGGAAGGGGCTCATGAACCAGGCTGCGGCTAAAAAGGGGACGCCTAACCCCAGCGCGTAGACGCCCAGCAGGGCCGCGCCCTGGCCCACGCTGGCTGACGCCGCGCCCAGCGCCAGGATGCCGGCCAGGATCGGGCCGATGCAAGGGGTCCAGCCGAAGCCGAACGCCAGGCCCAGAACGGCGGCGCTGCCGGGGCTGCCCTTGCCCGCCGGATCGAACCGGTAGTAGCGTTGGGTCCAGGCGGGCAGGCGCAGCACGCCCAGCAGCATCAGGCCCGCCAGCGCAATGATGGCGCCTGCGGCCAGGTTCAGTTCGTAGCGGTAGGACAGCAGCAGGCGGCTCAGCGCCGTGACGCTGGCGCCGAAGATGACGAAGACGGCGGAGAAACCGGCCACGAAGCAGGCCGCCAGCCCCAGCATGCGCCAGCGCAGCGTGCGGCCATCGTCCGCGGACGCGCCGGATCCGCCCGCGATGTAGGACAGGTAGCCTGGCACCAGCGGCAGCACGCAAGGCGACAGGAACGACGCGGTCCCCGCGATGAAGGCAGTGGCGAAACCGACGAGGGACAGGTCAAGCATGACGCGCCGCCGCGGTCATGGCGCCGCGCCTTCGCGCTGGCGCTCGCGGGCCAGCGCGATGCCCTCGTTGACCGTGCGCGCCATGTCGCTGCCGGCAGGCAGCCTGGCCAGCAGGCGCTGCCAGAAATCGATGGCTGCCGGGAAGTCGCGCTGGTCGAAGCGGCTTGCGCCCGCCAGCACCAGGGCCAACGGCTCCTCGGGGTTGAGGTCCAGCGCGCGCCGCAACAGCTGGTCAGGCTGCCCGCCGAAGCCCCGATTGGCGCTGAGCACCAGGGATTCGGCGTATTCGGCCAGCGCTGCCGGGTTGCTGTCCACCACCGGCGCGGCCCGGGCAAAGGACTGGACCGCGTCGGCGTGCCTGCCGAAGTAGCGGTGGGACCGGGCCAGCATCAGCCATCCCTGATAGTCGTCGGGATTGGCGGCCAGCCGGGCCTCCAGTTTTGCCACCATGGCCTGGATGTCGGCGGCGGTGACTTGGGGCTGTGCGGCAGGCGCCGGGGGCGGCGCGATGGCGCCAGGATTGCCCAGGGCGACATAGACCAGTATGGCTGCCAGCGGCAGCGCGATGGCCAGGCTGGCGGGCAGCAGACGGCCGCGGCCGGGCGCGGGTGCATGCCCTTGCGCCTGGCTGGCTTCTTCCAGCGCCAGGCGCTGCAGTTCGGTGCGCGCTTCCACGAAGGCGTCTTGCGACAGGATGCCGTTTGCGCGGTCCCGTTCAAGTTCGTGCAGCTGGTCGCGCAGCACCGCCACGTTCGCCGCCCGGCGCTTGTCCGCGGCGCTGGCGGCGGGCGTGCGCCGCAACGCGGCGATCAACCATAGGGTCACGACGGCGGCCATCAAGGCGGCCGACAGATAGAAAAACTGCATCATGTTCCAGGTCCTTTTTCAGCGTCGATGCCGAGCAGGGCGTCGGCGGCTCGGCGCTCCGCAGGCGTCAGCGCGGGGCGGTGCTGGCGCAGCCTGCGCCGGCGCAAGGTCAGGGCCAGCGCGGCCAGCCCGGCGGCCAGCAGCGCGGCGGGGCCGAACCAGAGCAGCAGCGTGGAGGCTTTCAGGCGCGGCCGGTAGAGGATGAAGTCGCCGTACCTGGCCTCCATATAGGCCAGGATGTCGGCCTCGGACTTGCCGGCGTCCAGTTGCTGGCGGATCTGACGCCGCAGATCGACGGCGAGGTCGGCGCGCGAGGCGGCGATGGATTCGTTCTGGCAGACCAGACAGCGCAGTTCCGAGGCGATCTCGGTGACGCGGCGGTCCTCGGGCGAGCCATGGGCGGCCGCGCCGTGGCCCAGCGCCAGCGAGAGCGCGAATACGCGCAGGAGTATCTTCATTGCAGCCCCCGGATCAGCGGAAGCAGGGTGTCGCGCAGGGATTCGCGCGTCACCGGGCCGATGTGCTTGTAGCGGATGGTCCCGGCCTGGTCGATGACGAAGGTCTCCGGCACACCGTAGACGCCATAGTCGATGCCGACCTTGCCGTCGGTGTCGGACACGGAGGCCTCGTAGGAATCGCCGTTGCGCGCCAGCCAGGCGATGGCTTCGTCCCGTATGTCCTTGTAGTTCAAGCCTATGACAGGCACGCCGTGCTGCGATGACAACTCCTGGATATAGGGGTGTTCCGTCAGGCAGGCATAGCACCACGACGCCCAGACGTTCAACACCCAGACCCGGCCTTTCATGCGCTCAGGCGTGAAGGTCTTGCGGGGTTCATGCAGTTCGGGCAGGGCGAAAGCGGGCGCGGGCTTGTCGATAAGTGGAGACGGCACTTCGGACGGGTTGAGGGTCAGGCCTATTCCCAGAAAGAACACCAGCACCACGAAGCCCGCCAGGGGCCAGATATAGCGGCTCATGGCCGAGCCTCCACCGGCGCCTGCGGTGCTGTGCGTTGCGGTTGCTTTTTTTCGCGGCGTTTCAGGCGGTAGCGCGGATCGCTGATCGCCAGCAGGCCGCCCAGGGCCATGAGGATGCAGCCGCCCCAGATCCAGTCCACGAAGGGCTTGTAGTACAGGCGCACGCTCCAGGCGCCTTGCTCCATGGGTTCGCCCAGGGCGACGTAGACGTGGCGCAGGCCGTTGGCGGCGATGGCCGCCTCCGTCATCGGCAGCGCCGAGGACGCATAGGTGCGTTTTTCGGGATGCAGGTCGCGCAGGCGCTTTTCACCGCGGTAGAGCGCGAAGGTACCCATATCGGATTCGTAGTTCGGGCCGCGCACGCGTGCCACGCCCATGAACTCGACGCGGTAGGAGGCCACCGGCGCGCTTTGCCCGGGTTGCAGCAGCAGATCCTGTTCGGTCTCGTAGCTGCCCACCAGCGCAACCCCGGCGACGAATACCGCCACGCCCAGATGAGCCAGATGCATGCCCAGCCAGCTGCGAGGCTGGCGCCACCAGCGGTCGCGGGTCGCGCGGATGCGCTTGGTCACGTCTGCGGCGATGGCGGCCGCCAACCACACGGCCAGTCCCAGCCCCAAGGCCGCGCCCGCGGACCAGCGGCCGAAGAGCAGGGGGGCGCCCGCGGCCGCCAGCACGGCCAGCAATGCGGGAATCGCAAGGCGCTTGAGCAGGCTGGCGGCATCGGCCGATTTCCAGTTGGCGATAGGCCCCACCGCCATGAGCAACAGCGCGGGCACCATCAGCGGCACGAAGACCGCGTTGAAGTAGGGCGGTCCGACCGACAGCTTGCCCAGGCCCAGCGCGTCGATGATCAGCGGATACAGCGTACCCAGCAGCACGCTCGCGGCGGCAACCGCGAGCAGCACGTTGTTGACCAGCAGGAGCGACTCGCGCGATACGAACGCGAACTGGCCGCCGTGACCTATCCGGGGCGCGCGCAAGGCATACAGGAACAGGGAGCTGCCGACCGTGACCGTGAACAGCGCCAGGATGAAAACGCCGCGCGCCGGATCCGTGGCGAACGCGTGCACCGAGGTCAGCACGCCCGAGCGCACCAGGAACGCGCCCAGTAGCGCCAGCGAGAACGTGCCGATCGCCAGCAACACGGTCCAGCTCTTGAAGCTGCTGCGCTTCTCGGTCACGGCCAGCGAATGGATCAGCGCCGTGCCGGCCAGCCAGGGGATGAAGGAGGCGTTTTCCACCGGGTCCCAGAACCACCAGCCGCCCCAGCCCAGCTCGTAGTAGGCCCACCAGCTGCCGACCGCGATGCCCAGGGTCAGGAACAGCCAGGCCGCCGTGGTCCAAGGCCGCGACCAGCGGGCCCAGACCGCGTCCAGATTGCCCGACAGCAGCGCGGCGATGGCGAACGCAAACGCCACCGAGAAGCCCACATAGCCCATGTATAGCAGCGGCGGGTGGAGGATCAGGCCGATGTCCTGCAGCAGCGTGTTCAGGTCCAGCCCGTCGGCCGGGGCCGGGACCAGGCGCTCGAACGGATTCGACGTCAGCAACACGAACAGCAGGAAACCCGCGCTGATCAAGCCCAGCACGCCCAGCACGCGCGCGACCATGGCGTCCGGCAATTGCCGCGACAGCAGGCTGACCGCGCAGGCCCAGCCGGTCTGCATGAACAGCCACAGCAGCAGCGAGCCTTCATGCCCGCCCCAGGTCGCCGCGATGCGGTAGAACAAGGGCAATTGGGAATTCGAGTTGTACGCCACATAGGCCACCGAATAGTCCTTGGCCGCGAACGACCAGACCAGCGCCGCAAGGCTGAAGGACACCAGCAGGAATTGGATCCGTGCGGCGGGCCGGGCAATGGCGATCCAGTCCGCACGGTCCAGGGCCGCGCCCCGCAGCGCGAGCGCGCCTTGCGCCAGTGCCACGAACAGCGTCAGGATCAGGGCGAAATGAGCGAGTTCCGGAATCATCGGGAGAGGGCCTCCTGGGGGGCGGTCTTCGGTGCGGCCTGCGATACGGCCTGATCGATCGCGTGCTGCGCCTCGGGCGGCATGTAGTTCTCGTCATGCTTGGCCAGCACTTCGTCGGCGCGGAACAGGCCATCGCCGTCCAGCCGGCCCTGCGCCACGACGCCCTTTCCTTCGCTGAACAGGTCCGGCAGGATGCCTTCATAGGCCACGGGGACGGTGTGGGCCGTGTCGGTCACGACGAAACGGACGGTCAGCGCGCCCGGCGTGCGCTGCACGCTGCCGGCTTCGACCATGCCGCCCACGCGGAAGGCGCGTCCTGCCGGCGCTTCGTTGTTGCTGACCTGGGTGGGCGTGTAGAAGAACACCAGATTGCTCTGGAAGGCGTTGAGCACCAGGGCGCTGGCCACGCCCACCGAAGCCAGGCCGCCCAGGGCCAGCCACAAGCGCCGCGTCCGCTTATTCATCGTTGTCCTCCCGCCGTTCAGCGGGGTGCGGCCCCGCCAGGATCGCGCGGCGGCGGCGCGCCAGCAGCAGCTGCTCGCTGCCCAGCAGGAACGCCGTCATCAGCAGCGATCCCCACACGTAAACCGCGTAACCGCCCATGGCGAGGAACTCGCCCAGACTGGACCAGTGCATCATTCGCTACTCCATTGTTCGCGGATCCAGGCCGCGTGCCGCTCGCGTTCGAGCACGATGCAGCGCAGGCGCGCCAGCGCCGTTGCGATGCTGTACATCCACGCGGCCAGGGACATCAGCAGCATGCCGGCGAGCATGATGCCGGCCATGCTGGGCGCTGCGGTCAGCGAGACCGAAGCGCCCTGGTGCAGGGTGCTCCACCATTGCACCGAGAAATAGATGATGGGAATGTTGACCACGCCGGCCAGCACCAGCACCGATCCGGCGCGGTCGGCACGCTGCGGATCGTCGATGGCGGCCTTCAACGCGATGTAGCCCGCGTACAGGAACAGCAGGATCAATTCCGAGGTCAGACGCGCGTCCCAGACCCACCAGGCGCCCCACATGGGCTTGCCCCACAGCGCGCCGGTCCACAGCGAAAGAAACGTGAACAGCGCGCCGGTGGGCGCCAGCGCGGCGATCATCATGGCCGATAGTCTGCTGTTGAAAACCAGGTGGATCAGCGCCCAGAACGCCATCACCAGATAAACGAACATCGACATCCAGGAGACCGGGACGTGGACGAAGATGATGCGGTAGCCCTGGCCCTGCTGAAAATCGGCAGGCGCGGCGATAAAGCCGATATAGAGGCCGGCCGCGGCCAGCAGGACCGCGGCCGTGGCGAACCAGGGGATCGCTTTTCCGGCCAGGGGATAGAAGGCCTTGGGCGAGGCATAGTGAAACCAGCGGATCATGGGCTCCTCATTCAAGCGAGATGCGTATGGCGGCCGCCGCGCCCAGCGGCGCGAGGAACAGGGACAAGGCCAGCACGGCGCCCAGCAGCGACAGGTGCGCATTCGCGCCCAGGCCGCTTTGGGCCGCCTGTACCGCGCCCGCGCCGAATACCAGAATGGGAATGAAGAGGGGCAGCACCAGCAGGGCCAGCAGCGTGCCGCCGCCGCGCGCGGTCAGGGTGAGCGCCGCGCCTATGGCGCCGATCAGGCCAAGCGCGGGCGTGCCGATGGCCAGGCCCAGCGTCAGGATCAGAAGGGCGGCGGCATCCAGGCCGAATTGCAGGCCCAGCACGGGCGCAAGCAGGGTCAGCGGCAAACCGGACAGCAGCCAGTGGGCCGCGACCTTGCCCAGCACGATCACCGGCAAGGGCGCGGCGGACAGGATCAACTGCTCCAGCGAACCGTCGCGATGGTCTGCCTCGAACAGGCGGCCCAGCGACATCAGGCAGGACAGCAAGGCCATCACCCAGAGCACGCCCGGCGCAATGGCGCGCAGCATTTCCCGTTCGGGGCCGACAGCCAGGGGGAACAGGCTGGCGGCCACCAGGAAGAAGGCCAGCGGTGTCAGCGTGTCGCTGGCGCGCCGTTGGGCGATGCGCAGGTCGCGCAGCGCAATGGCTGCGAACGATTTCGTCATGGAACTCATGCGCTAGGGGCCAAGCCGGATCTGCTGGTGCGGATGGTCCAGCGCGATCTCCTGATGACTCGTCGCCACGATCGCGCCGCCATCGCGCAGATGGCGATCCATGGCGCGTGCCAGCCATGAGTGGGCGGCGGCGTCCAGGGCGGTCACGGGTTCGTCGAGAATCCAGAGGGGGCGGAAATCGGCAAGCAAGCGAGCGAGGGCTGCCCGCCGCCTCTGGCCAGCCGACAGGGCACGGATCGGAAGATGCTGCCTGCTTTCGAGGCCTGCGTCGCGCAGCGCGGACGCAATCGCCGCGGGACGGTCCGCGTCTCCGCTTGCGGCCTGCAGCGCCCGCAGATTCTGGATGGCGCTGAGTTCGCCACTGAGGCCGTCGGCATGGCCCAGATAGAAGAACTGGCTGCGATACCTGCTGCCGGATTGCGAGATGCCGAGTCCCTGCCACAGCACCTTGCCGCGGGCGGGCCGCGCCAAGCCCGCCAGAATGCGCAGCAGGCTGGTCTTGCCGCTGCCGTTGCGTCCGTGGACGAACAGGCATTCGCCGGGCGCCACGCGCAGGGTCAGCTGCTTGAACAGCGGGCGCTCAGCGCGCATGCAACCCAGATCCATCGCTTCAAGCATTGCCGCCCCGTCGCTGTGTGGACAAAGGGGAAACTATAGGGAGGCGCGTCTGACCGCCAGATTGCTGGCGGTTTACATTCCTGTAATGTTCGAGCGGAAATGGCCGTGTTTCAGCACAGCTTGCGCGGATGCGGGCGTAGCAGTTGAAAAAGTTCTGACCGGCGCCGCGAATCGCGGCGCCGGCGATGCTTAGAACCAGATGCGCACGCCGGCCAGGATCGCGCGTTCGGAACGGCTTTCTCCGGCTTCGCTGGCGTAGCTTGCGGTCTTGCCGAACTTGCGTCCGAACGACACGCCGACATAAGGCGCGAACTCGCGCGTGACTTCGTAGCGCAGCCGCAAGGAGAACGAGGCGTCGGACAGTCCGGAACCCACGCCGCGCGCTTCGTCATTCTTGCCGTACAAGCTGGCTTCGATCTCGGGCGTGAGGATCAGGCGCTGGGTAAGCAGCAGATCGTATTCCGCCTTCAGCGCCAACGCGGTCCTGCCGGATCCGCCGACATAGCCGGTGATCTCGGTTTCGATGCCATAGGGCGCCACGCCCTGCACGCCGAACGCGGCCCAGTTGCGTTTCGGACCCGTGCCGAAATCGCGCCGCGCACCCAGCTGCAGATCCCAGAACGGAGAGATCGTGTGGCTCCAGAAGGCCTCGATCTTGGCGTCCGTGCTGCCGTTCAGCCGATCGCCTTCGCTCTTGATCCAGAGCTTGTTCAGGTCGCGGCCGATCCAGAATTGGCCGTCCCATTGCAGGCTGGTTTGTTCGTTGCGGTCGTAGGCGACGCCGAGCTTGTCGAACAGCAGGTGGCTGGTGACGACGTTGTCCATCATGTGCGGATGGATGCGATAGGCGGCGTAGCGCTGCTCCGTGCTGCCGTCGCTGGAGGGCAGCGAACCCACCGGCGGGCCTTTGGGCGGGGCTTCGTCCATGCCGGGCATGGCGCTGTGATCCATGCCGGGCATCGAGCTGTGGTCCATACCCGGCATCGTGCTGTGATCCATGCTCTGCTTCGCGGCTGGCGCCTGGCTTTGCATCGATCCATGATCCATGCCTTGCATCGAACCATGGTCCATGCCGCTCATGGTTCCCGCCGGCGTCTGCGCCACGGCCAGTCCGGATGCGGCGGAAAGAAGGGCGGCGCCCGCGACGAGCCCGGGCCAGTGCTTTCTGGAAGTCGTTGTTCTCATTATTCCTCCTATTCCACGACGACCGCGCGGAACATGCCGGCCTCCATGTGGAACAGCAAGTGGCAGTGATAGGCCCAGTTGCCGCGCGCGTCCGCGCTGACGCGGTAACTGAGGCGCTGCGCCGGGTTCAGGCTGATCGTGTGCTTGCGCACCTGGAAATTGCCATCGGCGGATTCGAGGTCGCTCCACAAGCCATGCAGGTGGATGGGGTGCGTCATCATGGTGTCGTTGACCAGCACGAAGCGCACGCGCTCGCCGTACTTGAGCACGATGGGCTTGGCTTCGGTGAACTTCAGTCCGTTGAACGACCACATGTAGCGGTCCATGTTGCCGGTCAGGTGCAGCTCGATCTCGCGGGTCGGCGGGCGGTTGTCGGCGGGTTCGACCATGGAGTGCAGGTCCGCATAGGTCAGCACGCGGCGGCCGTTGTTGCGCAGGCCCACGCCGGGATCGTCCAGCCGGGTCGAAACGATGTCGGGCACCATGGAGTTGGCGGGACTGTATTCGGCGGGGTAGGGGTGCTTGACCTCGACCATGCCGCCTTCGTTGCCGCCCGCGCCATGGTCCATGCCTGCCATGGAGCCGTGATTCATGCCGCCCTGGGCGCCATGGTTCATCGCGCCCTGTGCGCCGTGGTCCATGCCGCCGGCCTGCGACCCGCCCATGTCCATGCCGGGCATGTCGTGCGCCATGCCCATGTCCATCATGGTCAGCACCTGCACCGGATCCAGCGCCGGGATCTCGGCCTGCATGCCTTCGCGCGGCGCCAGCGTGCCGCGGGCATAGCCGGAGCGGTCCATGGCCTGCGAGAAGATCGTGTAGGCGCGCTCGTCTTGAGGTTCGACGATGACGTCATAGGTCTCGGCCACCGCGATGCGGAATTCTTCCACTTCCACCGGGCGCACGGCCAGGCCGTCGGCGGCCACCACCGTCATCTTCAGGCCGGGGATGCGCACGTCGAAGTAGGTCATGGCAGACCCGTTGATGAAGCGCAGGCGGATCCGTTCGCCCGGACGGAACAGGCCGGTCCAGTTGCCGGCTGGCGACTTGCCGTTGGTGAGGAAGGTGTAGGTCGCGCCCGAGACGTCGGCCAGGTCGGTCTGGTTCATGCGCATCTTCTGCCACATGAGCCGTTCGTTCAGCGCGTTCTTCCAGCCGGATTTCTCGGCGTCGTCCATCAGGCTGCCGACCGTGGGCTGGATGTAGTTGTAGTAGTCGGGCATCACCTTGAGCTTGCGGAACACGCTCATGGGGTCCTCGTCGGTCCAGTCGGACAGCAGGACGACGTAATCGCGGTCCGCGCGTACCGGGTCCGGGCGCTTGGGATCGATGACGATGGCGCCGTACAGTCCCGTCTGCTCCTGGAAGCCGGAATGGCTGTGATACCAGTACGTGCCGCTCTGGCCCACGTCGAACTGGTAGGTGAAGGTTTCGCCTGGCGCGATGCCGGGAAAGCTCAGGCCGGGCACGCCGTCCATGCCGGTGGGCAGGATGATGCCGTGCCAGTGGATCGAGGTATCTTCGCGCAGGCGGTTGGTGACGCGCAGCGTGACGCGGTCGCCTTCGCGCCAGCGCAGCGTGGGCGCGGGCAGCATGCCGTTGACCGTGGTTGCGATGCGGGGAGCGCCAGTGAAATTGGCGGGGCTCTCGCCGATCTCCAGGTTGAACTCGGTGCCCGACAGCACGCTCTGCCGGGCGGCGCCGGACTGCGCCCATGAGGACGGACTCCACAGACCCATGCCGGCCAGCGCGCCGCCCGTGGCCAGGCCCTGCACAAACCGGCGGCGCGGATTCGAAACTGCTCTACTCATGCTCTATCTCCCCGGTAGCCGGACCGGCATCCCGGCTGTGGATTACTTGACGGAAACCGCGCCCTTCATGCCGGCGGGATAGTGTCCGGGTTCGAGGCAGGCGAAGGCGACGGTGCCCGCCTTGTCGAAGGTCCAGACGATGTCGCCGGCCTTGCCCGCTTCCAGCGACACGGAGTTCGGTTCCTCGTGGCGCATGCCCGGATCCTTGAGCATCATCTGGTAGTGGCTGTTCAGGTCCGCCGTGGTGCCCAGCACCATTTCGTGGCGGATCTTGCCGGAATTGCTGACCTTGAAACGGATGGTCTCGCCTGCCTTGACGTCGATCTTGTCCGGCGTGAAGCGCATCGCATCCGTCATGTCGACCACGATCGTGCGCGAGACCTTGGCGGGGTTGCCGGGCTTGCCGATGGGGGCTGCGGCTTCATGGCCGCCGCCGTGGCCCGCGCCGTGGCCGGGGGCAGCCATGGCGCCGAAGGAAAGCAAAAGGGCGCCCGCGGCGACGGCGCCCTGCGCGAGTTTCACCAGTTTCTTCATGCGTATCCTCTAGACTCGAATTGGGGGTAGGAGGCGCCACTTTAGTGACGCGCTCCACACCGCAACCTGTCGGGAGGATTACTTTCCTGTAATGTTCGGCGTCCGGGACAGCGTGAAGCCGACCTCGGTGCCCTGGCCGCCGCAACGGGCGAACGCGTTGCCGCCGTGCATGCGGGCAATGGCGCGGACGATGGCCAGGCCCAGGCCGTGCCCGTCGGCGCGCCGGCTGCGGGCATCGTCGCCCCGGTAGAAGCGGTCGAAGATGCGCGGCAGCGCCTCCGCTGCGATCGGCGCGCCGGGGTTCCTGACCCTGATTTCGATCTCGTCCTGCCGGGTGATGCAATAGAGGTCGATGCCGCGTCCGTGGGGCGTGGCGCGGATGGCGTTGCTGAGCAGGTTGGCGATGGCGCGCCGCAACAACCGCGGGTTGGCCATCAGGGTGGCGGCGCCGTGCGCGGTCAGGGAAACGCCGGCTTCGTCCAGCGCGGCCTCGTAGTATTCGGCCACGCGGGCGACCTCCCGGCGCACGTCCACTTCCTGCAGGTCCCCCGCCGGTTCGCCGCCGTCGGCGCGGGCCAGGAACAGCATGTCGTTGACCAGCGCCTTCAGCCCTTCCAGTTCCTCCAGGTTGGACTCCAGCACCTCGCGCAGCTCCTGCTCGGAACGCGGGGACGACAGGATGACCTCGGCGCCGCTGATCAGCGTGGCCAGGGGCGTGCGCAGTTCGTGCGCCACGTCGGCGTTGAAGCCTTCCATCTGCTGGTAGGCCGTTTGCACCCGGCCCAGCATGCCGTTGAAGGTATGGGTAAATTCGCGCAGCTCGCGGTCTATGCCCTGTTCCGGCAGGCGCACGGCAAGATTGTCCGGCTGGATCCGGGCGGCCTGCTGCGACAGGCGGCGGATGGGCGACAGCGAGCGCCGCACGGCCCACGCCGACAGCACCAGCGTGGCGCCGACCCAGATGGCGCAGATCAGGACCAGCGCGGTGGCAAAGGCATACAGGAACTGCGTGCCGGGACGCAGGTTCACGGCCACGGTGAGCTCGGCGCCAGGCAGCAGCGTGCCTTCCAGCGGCACGCGCAGTCCGCGCATGTTCCAGCCGTCCTGGGAGTGCAGCCTGATCTCGCGGCCGGATAGGGGCCGTACGTCCACGGGCGGCGCGTCGCCGTAGAACACGCTGCCGTCGGCGAGCGTGATCCAGGTCTTGAGGTTGCCGTGACCGACCATGATGTTGTCCAGGGCGCCGCGCAGATCCTGCATCTGCGCCAGCGTGGCCTGCATGCCGATGAGGTGGTTGATGAGCTCCAGCTTGCCCGCCACCTCGGTGATCTCCTGGCGCTGCACCTCGCGCTTCAAGGCCCAGAACAAGGTGTAGCCGGCGACGCTGGACACCACCAGCGCAATGACGCCGAGCAGCAGCGTGAGCCGGATTTCCATGGACGCGATGCGCGGCAGCTTCATTTTTCACGCAGCTCCAGCACGTAGCCCATGCCGCGCACGGTATGCAGCAGCTTGGTCTCGAACGGATCGTCGATCTTTGCCCGCAGGCGCCGCACGGCGACTTCAATGACGTTGGTGTCGCTGTCGAAGTTCATGTCCCATACCTGTTCGGCCAGCACGGTACGGGACAGCACCTGGCCATGGCGGCGCAGCATCAGCGTCAGCAGCGTGAATTCCTTGGCGGTCAGGTCCAGGCGCATGCCGCCTCTTTGCGCCTTGCGTCGCGCCAGGTCCATCTCCAGGTCGGCAAGCCTGAGCAGCGTCGATTCCTGCCCGCGGCCGCGGCGCAACAGGGCCTGGATCCGCGCCAGCAGCTCGGAAAAGGCGAAGGGCTTGACGAGGTAGTCGTCCGCACCGCCCTCCAGGCCGCGCACGCGGTCTTCCACCTTGTCGCGTGCGGTCAGCATCAGGACCGGCGTTTCCTTGTGCTTGCGCAGGTCCGCCAGCACGCCGAAACCGTCGACGCCCGGCAGCATCACGTCCAGCACCACCACGTCGTAGTCGCCTTCGATGGCGGCATGCCGTCCGTCGACGCCGTCGCGGGCGATGTCGACCACGTAGTTGTGCTCGGTCAATCCTTTGCGGACGTAGTCCGCCAGCTTTCTTTCATCTTCGATCAAGAGGATACGCATGGGGCGCCTCGCTTTCCTTGCATAAATGTAATGAGTCGGTCCGGCTTCTGTAATTGCCGACTGCGTAGAGTTCAGCGGGTCAGCCAAGTTCCCGCTTGGCGGCGCTGAAATGCAAGGAACGATCCGTGAGTGCTCGAAAATCTTTCTCGAAGAGCTTGGCAACGGCCAACGATGAAATTGCCGTTGCCGCGCATTATGCATCCTGCGCGCCAAAATGTGCATGGCGATATGCGCGGACGCCTGCCGGCGGGGCTGGTCCGTCCAGGATCTGAACAGGCGTTCCGCGATGAAGATCCTGTACACCAATTTCCATCGCGGCGACGGCGGCGGGCACACCACGTATGTGCTGTCGCTGGCCCGCGCGCTGCGCGGCGCGCACGATATCGTCGTGGCGGCGCCGCCAGGCAGCCGGTTGTTCAACGCGGCCTTGGCCATGCCAGGCGTGCGGGCCGAAGCGCTGGATTTCCGCGGCGGCCTGCTGGCCGCCCTGCCCAATGCGCGCCGCCTGCGGCGGCTGCTGGTGCAGGAGCGTTTCGACATCGCGCACGTCAACGGCTCTGCCGACCACCGCGTGTGCATGCTGGCGGGCTTGGGTCTGGGAGCGGACAGCCCCGCGGTGGTGTACACGCAGCACAACGACCGGACCGCCAGCAGCTTGGGCACGATGCTGCGCGCCCGGCTGGCGACGGACCGCGTCATCTGCGTGTGCGAGCACACGCGCCGCAAGCTGGCGGGCAGCGCATTCGGGCGCTGCGGCCTGCGCACCGTGCGCAACGGCGTGGACGTGGAGCGGTTCAGGCCGCCCTCGCCGCAAGCGGTGGATGAAGCCCGCCGCCGTTGGCTGCCGGCCGCGCATGTTGGCCGCCTGGTGGTCGGCAGCAATGCAGGCACCGCGGACTACAAGCGTTGGCCGGACATGGTCGAGGCGGTGTCCTTGCTGCCTGCCCAGTTGCGCGCGCGCATCGTCGTCATGATCGCCGGCGAGCCGCCCGGTGAACATCAGCGCCGGCGGGTGCGCGAACTGGGCATGGAGGATCAAGTGATCTTCGCAGGCCTGCTGGACGACGTGCGGTCCTTCGTGGCCGCGCTGGACGTGGGCTTTGTGCTGTCCTCGGAGATGGAGACCATCTCGTTCGCGTGCCGGGAGATGATGGCCATGGGCGTGCCGGTCGTCGTCAGCAATGCCGGCGGGCTGGCCGAGAACGTGCATGCGGGGCTGGACGGCTGGGTGGTTCCGGCGCGCGCGCCCGAGGCCGTGGCAGGCGTGCTGCGCGAGATCCTGGCGCAACCGCAGCTATTGGGTCCCATGGGGCGCGCGGCGCGGGAGAAAGCCCTGCGGGACTTCGCCCTGTCGCGCTTCGTGGCGGACACGCACGCGGTCTACCTCGAGGCGCGGGCGCAGGCCCAGCGTCCGTTGCGGCTGGCGTGAATGGCAACGGACCCCGGCTCACGGCCTCAGACCATCGCTTTGCCGCTACGCCTGGCCGCGCGGATGTCCTGCCATAGCGTCACGCACAGCAGCGCCAGGATGAGGGCGGAAATGGCCGGCCACACCAGAAAATAGAACGTCAACCACATATCGGTCTCCTTGTTGCGGGATGGATGCTCAGCCTTGGGCTGGCTGGACTTCGGGGCGTTGCACGGCAGGGGCGGACAGGGCGTCCTGCGCTTCCTGGAAGGAAGTCACGCGGTCGGCCAGCAGGCTGAAATCGAAGCGTTGCTGGTTGCGCAGGCTGAGGCCGGCGCAGACCGTGGCGCTGACGCCGTAGGCGGTCAGCGAGCCCATCAGGACGATGTATTCGCGCAAAGTGCCCACGAACAGGGGCAGCATGACCAGCATGCCCAGGGCGCCCACGGCGAGCGCCGCGGTGCGGCCGAAGAACCCGAAGGTCATGAGGCCCAGCACCACGCCGCCGCCGATGGCCGAGCAGATCTCGAAGAACACGGCGACGGCGCCGGTGATGGGCAGCAATTCAAAGCGCACGACGGTGAACAGGACTACGGCGCTGAGCACGGCGCTGACGAAGGCGCGGTTGTCGACGCGGTCCCAGTAGAAGCTGGCGATGACGGGGAACACGATGGCGCCCCACAGCGCGCCGACGAACACCAGCATGACCAGGATATCCAGGCGCAGGCTGGCGAAGATCACGCCCACCATCGTGGCGACGATCATGGTGATACGGCCCCACCACAGCATGCGGCGCGGATCGGGGCGGCCGCCAGCCAGGTTCTTGGCGTACACATCGGTCATGACGATGGCCGACAGCGCGGCCAGGTCGGAGTCGGCGGTCGAAGACAGCGAGCCCACCACCAGCAGGAAGAACAGCGCGATGCCGAAGGGCGGCAGATAGGTCGACGCCATCTGCGGGATGATGTTGTTCATGTCGCCGTTGGCGGGTTCCAGGCCGACGAAGAGCGCCAACAGACCCAGCATGCCCAATCCGATCACGACGGCGCCATATCCCGCCGTGGCCGTCAGGAAGGTGGGCTTGATCAAGTCTTCGCGTACCGCGAACAGGCGCTGCGCGATGGTCTGGTTGCCGATGGCGTAGGCCAGCACGGCCACGAAGTAGGGCGCGCCCTGTTCCAGGATGGCGCGGGTGGAATAGAAGTCCGCCTGGTCGGCGCTCAGCCGCCACATGTTGGCCGACAGCACGTCGGGTCCGCCCGCGTTGAAGAAGATGAGCGGGATGATGACGACCGCCGCGATGATCATGGCGGCCAGTTGCGCGAAGTCCGTCATCACCGAGGTGCGGAATCCCGACCACAGCGTGTAGGACAGCACGCCCAGGCCGGCGATGAGCACGCCCTGGATGAAGCTGAGCGGACTCAGGATCGAAACCAGCGCGCCGGCCGCGGTGAAGTTCACCATCAGGCTGATGCAGCTGCCGACGATGTTCGACACCGCCATGATCATCTGGCTGGAGGTGCCGTGGCGCGCGTGTATGACCTCGGCCAGCGTATGGGCCTTGGGCGCCAGCTTGCGGAAGCGCTTGCCGAAGGGATAGATGAAGAGAATCATCAGCGCGCCCCAGAAGCCATAATGCAGCGGGCCGGACAGGCCGTATTTGTAGCCCGAGGTGGCGCTGGCGTAGAACGACGCGGCCCAGATCCAGGTGGCGATCATGCTGGCGGTGGACAGGCCGAAGCCGACCGCATTGTTCGACACCATGTAGCCGTCTACGTTCTCGTTCTTCTGGCTGATCAGCAGCGACATGAGGAAGGTCACCCCATAGAACCCCACCAGCAACAGGATGGCTGTGGTGGCGGATAGCTGAAAGAATTCTGTTTCTTGCATCGTCTTCGTCCTTTCTCCTTGACAGCGTGTTCATGACGGACAGTCATGGCTGCATGAAGGCCGTTTCCGCGGGATGCGATGGGCGGCAAACCCCTGTGACGCAGCCGAAACACCAGGCGAGCGGCCGTAGGCGCGATCGCATGCCTGCCCGGCGCGGACGTGATTGGACACGCCCTCGGACGGACAGCAATAAGGCACACCGTATAGGTGTCTTGCTGCCGCATAGCGCAGAACGCTGGTTGCTTTTTTACGTTGCCCGATGCGGCGAGCGATGGTCCTGCCTGGTAAGCAGGAGTTTTGTTCCGCAGCCTTTACGGCTGGGTATGGGTGTTTCGGCGTTACACGCCGGGCCGCTGTGCGCGGCCGTGTGATGGATGCTTCCAGCGATGTGCATCGTCTGGCTGCATGCGTAATGAACTACAACAGGCGCAAAGTATAGGGACATACCCCGCGCTAGTCCAGCATGCGTCCATCAGGTGTGCATGCGCGGGTATCGCGATTCGCATTGACGGGTATCGCAACACTTAATTGGCCGCGGCGCGAGTCCTCCGATAAGGTGTACGCAAGCCCGGGCCATGCGTACGGCATGGCCGCGCAAGACCGAGACGACACATGACTGACCGCGTATACCTCAACGCCGTGGGAGCAGACGGCAATCCCCTATTCATGCACGTGCGCGATGGCCGCATCTTGGCGCTGGGCGCCGAGCCGCCTGCCGCGGGCGCAGCGCAGGTGACCGACCTGCGCGGACACCTGGTGCTGCCGGGCTTTGTCGACGGCCATATCCACCTGGACAAGAGTTTCGTCGGCGATCGCTGGCGGCCGCACCGGCCCGCAACCAGCCTGCGCGAACGGCTGGCCATCGAGAAGCAGGAACTGGCCGCCGCACCGCCCATCGAAGGGCGCGCCGATGCCCTCATCGCGCAAGCCGCGGCATTCGGCACGATGGCGATGCGCTGCCATGTGGACGTGGACGCTACGACCGAACTGGCCAATCTGCATGCCGTCATGACGGCGCGCGAGAAATGGCGCGGCATCGTCGACATCGAACTGGTGGCCTTTCCACAGGCCGGCGTGATGTCCTGTCCAGGCACGCCGCAATGGCTGGAGGCGGCTGTGCGCGAAGGCGCCGAGGTGGTGGGCGGCATCGATCCGTCGACATTGGATGGCGATGCCGAAGGCCAGCTGGATTGCGTTTTCGGCATTGCCGAGCGGCTGGGCGCGAAGATCGATATCCACCTGCACGAGCCGGGCGTACAGGGCGTCGCGCAGATTGCCCGCATCGCCGCGCGGACGCGGGCGCTGGGCCTGGCGGGCCGGGTCGCCATCAGCCACGCCTATGCGCTGGGCGACGTCGACCAAGGGGCGCTGGAGGACGTGGCGGGCAAGCTGGCCGACGCCGGCGTGGCCATCATGACGAACGCGCCGGGCGACCGGGCTTTTCCGCCGATACTGGCGCTGCGCGCGGCGGGCGTGCAGGTATTCACGGGCAACGACAACATCCAGGATTGCTGGTGGCCTTATGGCAATGGCGACATGCTGCAGCGCGCGATGCTGATCGGCTACCGCTCGGGCTTCTACACGGACGACGACCTGTTGACGGCCTTGCACATGGCGTCGCATGCGGGTGCGGCGGTGCTGGGCCTGGACGGCTACGGCCTGCAGGCGGGCAACGAGGCGAACTTCGTGGCGTTGCCCGCGCCAAACGGCGCGGCAGCGGTTGCTGCGGTGCCGGCGCAGCGCTTTCTGTTCCGCAAGGGCAAACCCGTGGGCGAGGCAGCGCAAGCATACGCCAGCGTCACGCCGGCGGCGTGACCTGCGCGGCGCGCTGCGTGCAAAAGTCCGTCAGCGCGCGGCGCAGCGCGTGGCCCGCGTCGCTGAGCCGTGAGCGCGCATACAGCGACAAGTGCAGGCCGCGCGGCGCCGGAAATCCTTCTTCTGGCGTGAGCAGCCGGTGTTCGGCGGTGGCACAGGCGGCGGGCAGCAGGCTGATCCCCAGTCCCGCCGCGACGGCGGCGCTCAGGCTGGGGAGGCTGGGGCTGGAGAAGCGCACGTGCCAGGGCTTGCCGCTGGTTTCCAGCATGGCGGTCATTTCCTGACGGTACAGCGCGCCGGACGGAAAGGCCACCAGCGGCACTGCGGTGTCGGGCGCGGGCGGCGGTGCGCCTCGGGCGGTGATCCAGCACAGGGGTTCGGGCCAGTGCGCATCGCAATCGGCGTCCACTTCCCATTGCTTGACCAGCAGCAGGTCCAACTCGCCATCGCGGTAGCGCCGCAGCAGCTGATGGCTGAGGCCGCCTTCTACTTCCACGCGCAGCCGCGGGTAGGCCGCTTCCACGGCGGCCAGGGTAGGCATCAGCGTGGCGCCCATGAAATCCTCGGGCGCGCCCACGCGCACCACGGCGCTGGCCTGGGCAGCGGCCACGTTTTCGCGCGCTTCCTCAGCCAGCCGCAGGATGCTGCGGGCATAGCCCAGCAGTCGTTCGCCTTCCTCGGTGGGCAGGACATGGCGCTGCGTGCGGTCCAGCAGGCGGCAGCCCAGGTTCTCTTCCAGCCGGATGACGTGCTGGCTGACGGTGGATTGCGTCAGGTGCAGGTGTTCGCTGGCGCGGGTGAAGTTGCCCGTGTCCACGACGGTAAGAAAGCTGCGCAGCAGAACCGGATCTAGCATTGGGATGTCCACTCGAATCTATCAAGCCAATTAATTTCATAATACTTGGGCCGGCCGCCATACTTGGAATCTCACGAGGCCGCGAGTCGATGCGCCGAGCCTCAGGCTGTTGATCTGGAGGAAATACCAATGTCTATCTTTCGCGCGGTCCGGCTTTGGCTGGCGGCATTCCTGTTGGGCATGGGGGGCGTGGCCGCGGCCGCGGGCCCGGACACCGCGCTGTTGACCGCCGCGGGCAATGGCGACGCAGCCCGCGTCAAGCAGCTGCTGGGGCAGGGCGCCGCCGTGGATATGCGCGATGCGGACGGCAATACGCCGCTGCTGCGCGCGACCCAAGGCAATCATGTCGAAGCGGCGCGCGTCCTGATCGAGGCCGGCGCCAACGTCAATGCGCAGAACGCGATCCGCGACAGCGCCTACCTGCTGGCTGGCGCCCGTGGCTATCGCGAGATCCTGGCGCTGACGCTGGCGCATGGCGCCGACCTGAAAAGCACCAATCGCTACGGCGGCACGGCGCTTATTCCCGCCTGCGAGCGCGGCCACGTCGAAGTGGTGGACATGCTGCTGCGCGCCGGCGTGGACGCGGATCATGTGAACAACCTGGGTTGGACCGGCCTGCTGGAAGCCGTGATCCTGGGCGATGGCGGCGCGCGCCATCAGGCCATCGTCAAGCGGCTGATCGAAGCCGGCGCCGACGTCAACCTGGCTGACGGCAAGGGCATTACGCCGCTGCGCCATGCGCGTGAACGCGGACAGGCCGAGGTCGTGCGCCTGCTGGAGGCGGCGGGAGCGAAGGGCTGAGGCGCGGGCGCCGCGCAAAAAAACGGGGCTCTCAAGCCCCGTTTTTCATGCCGCCGACCGCCGGCCGGTTTAGAAGCCCTCGCGCGGCACGTGGACGCGGCCTTCCATCAGCACGCGGGCGCTGCGGCTCATGATGGCCTTGGTGACCTTCCATTCGCCGTCGACCAGCTTTGCCTCGGCGCCGACGCGCAAGGTGCCGGACGGATGGCCAAAGCAGACGTTGTCGCGTTCGCCGCCGCCCGCCGCCAGGTTGACCAGCGTGCCAGGCACCGCCGCGGCAGTGGCGATGGCGACGGATGCGGTGCCCATCATGGCGTGGTGCAGCTTGCCCATGGAGAGCGCGCGCACCAGCACGTCGATGTCGCCCGCGCCGATCTTCTTGCCGCTGGAGGACACGTATTCCTTGGGCGCCGCCACGAAGGCGACCTTGGGCGTGTGCTGGCGGCTGGCGGCCTCTTCCAGCGTCTTGATCAGGCCCATGCGCAGCGCGCCGTGGGCGCGGATGGTCTCGAAGCGCGCCAGCGCGGCGGCGTCGCCGTTGATGTCGTCCTGCAGTTCGGTGCCTTTGTAGCCCAGGGCCTCGGCGTCCAGGAAGATCGTGGGGATGCCGGAGTTGATCATGGTGGCTTTGAAGGTGCCGATGCCAGGCACTTCCAGGTCGTCGACCAGCTTGCCGGTGGGGAACATGGAGCCGCCGTCGCCTTCCTCGGCCGGGTCCATGAATTCCAGGCGCAGCTCAGCCGCCGGGAAGGTCACGCCGTCCAGTTCGAAGTCGCCGGTTTCCTGCACCGCGCCGCCCGTCATGGGCACGTGCGCGATGATGGTCTTCTGGATGTTGGCCTGCCAGATGCGCACGACGGCCACGCCGTCCTGCGGCACGCGGGCGGGGTCGACCAGACCGTTGGTGATGGCGAACGGGCCGACGGCCGCGGACAGGTTGCCGCAGTTGCCGCTCCAGTCCACGAAGGGCTGGTCGATGGAGACCTGGCCGAACAGGTAGTCCACGTCGTGGTCCGGGCGCGTGCTCTTGCCGATGATGACGGTTTTGCTGGTGCTGGAAGTGGCCGCGCCCATGCCGTCGATCTGCTTGCCGTAGGGATCGGGGCTGCCGATCACGCGCATGAGCAGCGCGTCGCGCGCGGCGCCGGGCGTGCGCGCGGACTCGGGCAGGTCATCGAGCTTGAAGAACACGCCTTTGCTGGTGCCGCCGCGCATGTAGGTGGCGGCTATCTTGGTCTGGGGTGCATGGGTCATGGGGCAGTCCTGATGATGGGTGTTGGGGCGGGCGCCGCGGCGCCCGCCCGGCCGATGGCGGATCAGCCGGCCTTCTTGTCGGCGCCGGAAGCTTCCAGGAAGTCCTGGGCGAAGCGCTGCAGCACGCCGCCGGCTTCGTAGATCGAGACCTCTTCCGCGGTGTCCAGGCGGCAGGTCACGGGGACTTCGACGGTTTCGCCGTTGCGGCGGTGGATCACTAGCGTCAGGTCGGCGCGCGGCTTGCGCTCGCCGATGACGTCATAGCTTTCGGTGCCGTCCAGCCCCAGCGTCTTGCGGTTCACGCCCGCTTTGAATTCCAGGGGCAGCACGCCCATGCCGATCAGGTTGGTGCGGTGGATGCGCTCGAAGCCCTCGGCCACGATGGCTTCCACGCCGGCCAGGCGCACGCCCTTGGCGGCCCAGTCGCGCGACGAGCCCTGGCCGTAGTCGGCGCCCGCCACGATGATCAGCGGCTGCTTGCGGTCCATGTAGGTTTCGATGGCTTCCCACATGCGCATGACCTTGCCTTCGGGTTCCACGCGGGCCAGCGAGCCTTGCTTCACCGTGCCGTCCTCGTTCTTCACCATTTCGTTGTAGAGCTTGGGATTGGCGAAGGTGGCGCGCTGCGCGGTGAGGTGGTCGCCGCGATGGGTGGCGTAGGAGTTGAAGTCCTCTTCGGGCAGGCCCATCTTGTGCAGGTATTCGCCGGCGGCGCTGTCCATCAGGATGGCGTTGGACGGCGACAGGTGGTCGGTGGTGATGTTGTCGCCCAGCACGGCCAGCGGCAGCATGCCGCGCAGCGTGCGTTCGCCAGCCAGCGCGCCTTCCCAGTACGGCGGGCGGCGGATGTAGGTGCTCTGTGCGCGCCAGTCATACAGCGGGCTGACGGCGGCCTTGCGGTCGTCCTGGATGCCGAACATGGGGGCGTAGACCTTGCGGAACTGCTCGGGCTTGACCGCCGACTTGACCACGGCGTCGATCTCTTCATCGCTGGGCCAGATGTCCTTGAGGCGGATCTCGCGGCCGGCGGCGTCCGTGCCGAGCACGTCGCGCTCGATGTCAAAGCGGATGGTGCCGGCAATGGCATAGGCCACGACCAGCGGCGGCGAGGCCAGGAAGGCCTGCTTGGCATAGGGATGGATGCGGCCGTCGAAGTTGCGGTTGCCGGACAGCACGGCGGTGGCGTAGAGGTCGCGATCGATGATTTCCTGCTGGATGACGGGATCCAGCGCGCCCGACATGCCGTTGCAAGTGGTACAGGCGAAGGCGACGACGCCGAAGCCCAGCTGTTCCAGTTCCGGGGTCAGGCCGGCTTCGTCCAGGTACAGCGAGACGGCCTTGGATCCTGGCGCCAGCGAGCTCTTGACCCAAGGCTTGCGGGTCAGGCCGGCGCGGTTGGCGTTGCGCGCCAACAGGCCCGCGGCGATGACGTTGCGCGGATTGCTGGTGTTGGTGCAGCTGGTGATGGCGGCGATGATCACGGCGCCGTCGGGCATCTGGCCGGGATTGTTTTCCACCACGCCGGAGATGCCGCGCTCGGCCAGGTCGCTGACCGGCAGGCGGCGGTGCGGATTGGACGGGCCGGCCAGGGTGCGCACCACGCTGGACAGGTCGAAGCGCAGCACGCGCTCGTATTCGGCGTGCTTCAGGCTGTCGGACCACAGGCCCGTGGTCTTGGCGTAGTTCTCGACCAGGGCGATCTGTTCGTCCTCGCGGCCGGTCAGGCGCAGGTAGTCGATGGTCTGCTGGTCAATGGAGAACATCGCGGCCGTGGCGCCGTACTCGGGCGCCATGTTCGAGATGGTGGCGCGATCGCCCAGCGTGAGGCTGGCGGCGCCTGCGCCGTAGAACTCCAGGTAGGCGCCCACGACCTTCTCCTTGCGCAGGAATTCGGTCAGGGTCAGCACGATGTCGGTGGCGGTGATGCCGGGCTGGGCGCGGCCGGTCAGCTCCACGCCGATGATGTCGGGCAGGCGCATCCACGAGGCGCGGCCCAGCATGACGTTCTCGGCTTCCAGGCCGCCCACGCCGATGGCGATCACGCCCAGCGCGTCCACGTGCGGCGTGTGGCTGTCGGTGCCGACCAGCGTGTCGGGGAAGGCCACGCCGTCCTGCGTGTAGATGACGGGCGACATCCGCTCCAGGTTGATCTGGTGCATGATGCCGTTGCCCGGAGGCACGACTTCGATGTTGCGGAAGGCCTGCTTGGTCCAGTCGATGAAATGGAAGCGGTCCTCGTTGCGGCGGTCTTCCACGGCGCGGTTCTTGGCGAAGGCGTCGGGATCGTCGCCGCCGTACTCCACGGCCAGCGAATGGTCGACGATCAGCTGCACCGGCACCACCGGATTGACCTTGGCGGGGTCGCCGCCCTTGTCGGCAATGGCGTCGCGCAGGCCGGCCAGGTCCACCAGCGCGGTCTGGCCGAGAATGTCATGACAGACCACGCGCGCCGGAAACCACGGGAAATCCAGGTCGCGGCGGCGCTCGATCAGCTGCTTGAGCGCGTCCGTCAGCATGGCCGGATCGCAGCGGCGCACCAGGTTTTCCGCCAGTACGCGCGAGGTGTAGGGCAGGCGGTCGTAGGCCCCGGGCGAAATCGCCTCGACGGCGGCGCGGGTGTCGAAGTAGTCCAGGCGAGTGCCGGGCAGGGGCTTGCGGTAGTTTTGGTTCATGCCTCGGTGCGCTGCAGGTTGCCCTGCGCGATCTGCTGTTCGATGTTGAGACGGGATGCGCGGATGTGGCGGCGCATCAGGATTTCAGCCAACTCGCCATCGCCGTCGGCGATGGCGTCCAGAATGCGGTGATGTTCGGCGTAAGCCTGCCGGGGGCGGTTGGGGGTGGTCGAATACTGGATGCGGTACATCCGCGCCAGCTGGTAGAGCTCGTCGCAGAGCATGCGGAACAGCATCTGGTTGCCGCTGCCCTTGACGATGCGGTAGTGGAAATCGTAGTCGCCTTCCTGCTGGTAGTAGCCCAGCCCGGCCTGGAAGGCTTCGTCGCGCTCGTGCGCTTCCAGCACGGCGCGCAGCTCGGCGATTTCCGAGGGCGGCATGCGTTCGGCGGCCAGGCGGCAGGCCATGCCTTCCAGCGATTCGCGGATTTCGTAGAGTTCGGACAGTTCCTGCTGCGACAGCGACACCACGCGGGCGCCGGCATGGGGCACGCGCACCAGCAGCTTCTGGCCTTCGAGCCGGTGCAGGGCTTCGCGCAGCGGGCCGCGGCTGACGCCGTGGATGCGGGCCAGCTCGGGCTCGGAAATCTTGCTGCCGGGGGCGATTTCACCCTTGACGATGGCGGACT
The DNA here is from genome assembly GCF_014490035.1 of Achromobacter xylosoxidans. NCBI lineage: Bacteria > Pseudomonadati > Pseudomonadota > Betaproteobacteria > Burkholderiales > Alcaligenaceae > Achromobacter > Achromobacter xylosoxidans. The sequence goes on from NZ_CP061008.1 coordinate 832,404, forward strand.
GGATCTTGCGGAAGATGTGTTCCGCAAGCGTCTCGTTATCGGCGGGGACGGCGCCAGGCAGGGTCAGCACCTTGCTCATTGTGTTGACAATCTTTCCGCTACGGGAAGAAAAATTAGAAAAAAAGCGCCTCGTGGCGCAAGATTGTCAACAATTTACCTCGGGGGCAGGGCGGGCGCAAGCCCGGCCCGCCCCGATGGGGCGCAGGACGGGCGCCTACCGCTTGTGGTGCACCTCCTGCAAACCATAGACCTGCACGGGCATGCCGACCTGCCGCGCCTTCAACTGCAGCGACAGGTACTGCGAGTAGTGCCGCGACTGGTGCAGGTTGCCGCCATGGAACCAGAGCGCCTCCTGCTGCGTGGGCTTCCACATGTTGCGCTGCTCGCCCTCCCAGGGGCCGGGGTCCTTGGTGGTGTCCGAGCCCAGGCCCCAGCACTTGCCAACCTTGTCGGCGACTTCGCGGTTGATCAGGTCGGCGGCCCAGCCGTTCATCGAGCCGTAGCCGGTGGCGTAGACCACCAGGTCCGCGGGTAGCGTGACGCCGGACTTCAGCACCACGGCGTCGCGCGTCAGGTGGCTGACGTCGGTGCGCGACTGCAGCTTGACGCTGCCGTCGATGATCAGGTCGCAGGCGCCGACGTCGATGTAGTAGCCGGAGCCGCGCCGCAGGTACTTCATGAACAGGCCCGAACCGTCATCGCCCCAATCCAGCATGAAGCCGGCTTCTTCCAGCTTGGCGTAGAACCCGGCGTCGCGTTCGCGCATCTGGTCATAGAGCGGGATCTGGAACTGCGCCATGATCTTGTAGGGCAGCGAGGCGAACGTCAGGTCGGCCTTGCGCGTGGTCATGCCGTTGGCCAGCGCCTGCTCGGAATACAGGCCGCCCAGGCCGATGTCCATCAGCGTGTCGGAACGCACGATGTGGGTGGACGAGCGCTGCACCATGGTGACGTTGGCCCCGCCTTCCCATAGCGCCGCGCAGATGTCGTGCGCGGAGTTGTTGGCGCCGATGACGACCACGTTCTTGCCGCGGTAGGCGTCGGGGCCGGGGTGTTGCGAGGAGTGCTGCTGTTCGCCCTGGAATTCGTCCTGGCCGGGGAAGCTGGGAACATTGGGCTTGCCGGACATGCCGGTGGCCAGCACCAACTGCTTGGGCCGCAGCACCACGGGCTTGCCCTCGCGCAGTACCGTGACCTCCCATTCCTGTTTCTGCTCGTCGTAGCGCGCCGACTGGCAGACGGTGGAGGTCCAGTAGTTCAGTTCCATGATCTTTGTGTACATCTCCAGCCAGTCGCCGATCTTGTCCTTGGGCGCGAAAACGGGCCAGTTCTCGGGAAAGGGGATGTAGGGCAGGTGGTCGTACCAGACCGGGTCGTGCAGGCACAGGGACTTGTAGCGCTTCCGCCAGCTGTCGCCGGCGCGTGCGTTCTTTTCGATGATGATGGTCGGCACGTCCAGTTGGCGCAGGCGCGCGCCCAGCGCGATGCCGCCCTGGCCGCCGCCGATGATGAGCACGTAGGGCTGGGTCTGGTAGCCGAGTTCGGCGGCTTCCTGCTCGCGCTTTTCCAGCCAGGTCTGGCGAGTGCGGCTGCTGCCGTGCTCGGCGCCCTTGGGGCGGCGCAGGCCGCTGGGTTCCTCATGCCCCTTGAGTTCGGACATGGTGGTCAGCAGGGTCCAGATCTTGCCGTCCTGGACGCGGATGTGACCGTAGCCGCGGGCCCGGTTGGTCTCGATCTCGATCCAGCCTTGCAGCAGGCCGGCGTCTTCCGATACGGCTTCCTTGGGATCCAGGCTGAAGCGCACCGGCTCCACTTGCGGCAGCTGGTGTTGCAGCATGTCGCGGATCTGGCCATGGCCTTCGAGCGTGCGGATGTTCCAGGTGAACAGCACCAGGTCGCGCCAGTAGCAGTCGTCCTGGAACAGCGCCGCGACGCCATCGATGTCCTTGTTGCCCAGCGCCGTGTTCAGGCGCGCGAGCACGGCGTCCAGGGCGGCGCCGGCTTGATCGGTCTGCATGTCTAGTCTCCTTGCCCGTGGCGGGCGATCGTTGTCGTGGCGGACCGGGGCATGGTCCGCTGGCGGCCCCGGCCTGTGCCGGCCGGTGGGCGTCGATAACGATCAAGCAATCGGCATGCCAGCCCCGGCGCACAGGAGGACGGGGGCGGGATGCCGTGGCGTCGCGCCACACCTGTGGCGCCCGGGTGTGGCACCCAGCTGTGGCGCCCGGCCGTGGGCCTCAGGAACGCGAGGCCAGGCCGTGGCGCCGCATCTGGCGATGCACGGTGGAGCGGTCCACGCCCAGGCGCCGCGCGGCTTCGGAGACATTGCCGCCGCAACTGGCCAGCATGGCGCGCAAGGCCGCCTCTGCGGGGCTGGCGGCGGCCGCCGCGGGCGCCAGCGCGTCGGGCAGGTCGGCGGGTTCGATCACGCCGTTTTCGCACAGCGCGGCGGCGACCGCGATGGCGTTGGCGAGTTCGCGGATGTTGCCGGGCCAGGCATGCGCCTTCAACGCCATCAGCGCGGCAGGCGCCAGCACGGGGGCGCCGGACTCGTCCTGGTGGCGCGCCAGCAGGCGGGAGATGAGCCATTCCAGGTCGGCGCGCTCGCGCAGCGGCGGCACCGTCAGGGTGGCGGCATTGATGCGGTAATAGAGGTCTTCGCGGAAGCGTCCCTCGCGCACCAGCGCGGCCAGGTCGCGGTGCGAGGCCGACACCAGGCACAGGCGCACGGCGCGCGGAGCGTTCGCGCCGATGGGCGTGACCTCGGATTCGGCCAGCACGCGCAACAGGCGGCTTTGCAGCGCCAGCGGCATGTCGCCGATCTCGTCCAGGAACAGCGTGCCGCCGTCGGATTCCTCGATCAGGCCCTTGCGGCCCTTGGCCGCCGCGCCGGTGTAGGCGCCGGGCAGGTAGCCGAACAGCTCGCTTTCGATCAGCGATTCGGGAATTGCCGCGCAATTCACGGCGACGAAGCGCCCGGCGCGCTGGCTGCCGTCGTGGATGGCGCGGGCCAGGTATTCCTTGCCGACTCCGGTTTCGCCTTGCAGCAGAAGGGGCAGCCCCTGCCGGGCCAATTTGGCTGCGCGCGTCAGCAGGGCCGCCATGCGGGCGTCGCCGCCATCCAGGCCGCGCAGCGCGGACGGCGCGCCGCGCACCGCGACCGAGGCGCCGCGCGCGTGCCGGTTGGGTTCGATGGCGTGCGCGAACAGCGCGTTGCCGTCGCGGGCCGCGATCAGGCGTTGCTGCGGCGCATGGGCGCGGGTGTAGCGCGGCAGGTCATCGAGCTGCAGGTCGAAGAAACGGGTGACGGGCTGGCCGATCAGGCCGGCGGGATTGCGCCAGTCCAGGCCGGCGGCGCGCGCCAGCAGTTTGGCGCCGGTATGCGTCATGCCCAGGATGCGGCCGGAGCCGTCCAGCGAGATCGCGGCCTCCGGATCCACGTCCAGGAATTCCGGTGAACGCGCGAAGCGCAGCACCCATTCGTTGCTGGTGCGCGCCATCAGGTTGGCCATCTCGATGCGCCGCGTGGTGCTGGTGACCAGATGCAGCGCCAGGTTCTGGCTGGCTTTCAGGATGGGCGAACTCAGCAGCGAGATGTCCAGCACGGCCGCGAGTTCGCCGTCGGCGTTATAGATGGGCGCGGCGGTGCAGGACAGGGGGGTGTGGGTGTTGTCGAAGTGATCGGTCTGGTGGATGGTGAGGGCTTCGCCGCTTTCCAGGCAGGCGCCCACGGCGCAGGTGCCGGCGCGGCGCTCCGACCATTCCGACCCCAGATACAGTCCAGCCTTGCGCAGGTTGGCGGTCTGCTGCGCATCGCCCAGGAATTCCACGGTGACGCCCTGGCGGTCGGCCAGCAGCAGCACGTAGTTCTGGCCGGCGACCTGGCGGAAAAGATGGTCCAGGCCGGACCGTGCAATGGAAATCAGCGCTTCGGACTGCTGGCGGTGTTCGCGCAGCCGGCCATCCGGCACGATGTAGGCCTCGCAGGCCTGGGCGGGATCCAGCCGGTACTGGTCCAGGCAGCGCAGCCAGCTGCTGACCACGTGCGCGTCGCGCTGGGTGGGGCGGCCCTGGCCGACTAGTTCGATCTCGCGGATATGGGCGGAGTGCAGGGATTCCTGACTAGGCATGTCGTCTCCATGTTGCGCCCGATCTGCGCCGGATCAACGGGCAGCATGCACAGAGGACGACATGCCTGTAAATGCTGGTTATCCAGCATCGGGACGTATGGGGACGCTACAGGTCGACCTTGACCTTGCCGGCCTGCACCAGCCCCGCCACGTCGCGGATTTCCGCCAGCAGCGCCTGTTGCAGCTGCGCGGGCGTGCCGCCGGTGGGCTGGAAGCCCTGTTCGCCCAGCTTGGCGCGCACCGTCTCGGTCTGCAGCGCGCGGTTGATGCCCTGGTTCAGCGCCGCAATGGCGGCTTCCGGCGTGCCGGCCGCGCAATAGGTGCCGAACTGGATCTGCGCCGAGAAGCCGGGGTAGCCGCCTTCCGCCACCGTCGGGATGTCCGGGTACTTGGGCAGGCGTTCCGGGCTGGTCACGGCCAGCACGCGCAGGCGTCCGCCCTGCAGATACGGTTCCACCGCCGCCACGGTGGCGACCACCACCTGGATCTGTCCGCCCAGCAGGTCCGTCATCATCGGGCCCGTGCCGCGGTAGGGCACGTGCAGCATGTCGATGCCGCAGGCGGCCTGCAGCAGTTCGGTGGCCAGATGCTGCGGCGTGGCGTTGCCGGGGGAACCGAAGGTCAGCCCCTTGGGCTCGCGCTTGGCCTGGGCGACGAGTTCGCCCAGGGTCTTGGCTGGCAGGTCGGCGTTGACCGCCACCATATAAGGCGAACGGGCAATCGGGCAGACGGGCGCCAGTTGCTTGAGTACGTCCTCGGGCGGCTTGGCGTAGTAGCGCACCGAGGGCACCAGGCCGGCGAACAGCAGCACGCTGCCATCCTTGGCGCCGTTGGCGGTGTAGTCGGCGCCCAGCATGCCGCTGGCGCCGGGCTTGTTCTCAACCACCACCGGGCGGTCGAGCGCGCCTTCCAGCGTGGCGGCGATCACCCGGCCCAGCACGTCGGTGCCGCCGCCGGGCGGGAAGGGCACGATGACGCGCAAGGGGGCTTCGCGCGCGCTGGCGGCGCCGCCGAGCGCGGCGCCCAGCGGCGTGAGCGCCAGGGCCGCCATGTTCTTCAGGATGGTTCTGCGATTCATATTGTTTGTCTCCGTATCCACTCTACGCGGGCTAGGCCGCGCTTGGCGCGCCGGCAGCCGGCAGAAAAAACTCATGCAGCGCCGCCGCCACGATGGCGGGCTCTTCCACCGGCAGCATGTGCCGCTGGTCCGGCACCACCTGCGCCCGTGCATGGGGCAGCGCCTTGGCCAGTTCCCGCGTCATGCGCGGGGTCGAGCCGACGTCGAGCTCGCCCGTCAGCACGAGGGCGGGGCAGGCGATATCGGGTGCGGCCTGCGCCAGGATCGGGTCGCCCTGCGCGAACACGCGGTAGGCGGCCAGAAAGCTGGCGCGGTCGTTGTCCAGCAGGCGCTGGCCGATGCCGGCCACGCGCTCGGGACGCCGGGCCTGGAACGCGGGCGTGAACCAGCGCTGCAGCGAGACCTGGGCCGCGGCTGCGGGATCCTGCGTGGCCGCCGCTTCCAGCCGCGCCAGCACGGCACGTGTTTCGTCCGCGCTGCGGCGGAATACCGTGCTCAACAAGGCCAGGCGGGTGACGCGCCGCGGGCGGGCGGCGGCATAGGCGCCCGCGATCAGGCCGCCCATGGAATAGCCCAGCAGATTGGCGCTTTGCCAGCCGGCGCGGTCCAGTTCCGCGTCCAGCTGGGCAACGTAGTCCTGTACCGTCACCCCATCGGCGACGGCGGGGGCGCGGCCATGGCCCAGCATGTCGTAGCGCAGCACCTCGAAATGCGGTTCCAGTAGCGGCGCCAGATCGTCCCACAAGGTGTGGTCCAGGCCGACGCCATGCAGCAGCACCAGCGGCGCGCCGCGGCCCGAACGCCGAACATGCGCGCTCATTTGGCTTGCGCCTCGCGTTCCAGTTCCTGCAGGTCGGAGTAGCGGTTGCCGATCCGATGATGCGGACGGCCCGAGGTCGCCGCGCCCAGGGCGATCACGATTTCGTCGGGGGCGGGCGCGTCGTTGATGGTGGTCTGCACGGTCAGGTAGTGCGAACGCAGGCCTTCGTCGAGCTTGTGCATCAGCGGCACGGTGATCACGCAGCCGGGGCCGCCGCGCATATTGGTGAAGCTCAGGTAGCTGGTGCCGCCGACCGCGCCGCGATAGGCATTGCCAAAGCGCAGCGTGTGGATCAGGGCCGAGGCGTGTTCGACTTCGCCGGCAGTGCCCACGACCGCCGCCTTGCCATAGGCTTCGACCTGATCGGCCGAACCGGCCTGGCGCAGGATTTCCGCGACCAGCAGCTCGCCCAGCGGCGGCGCGGCTTCCAGGATCTTGGGCCGCAGGTCTTCCTGGAACGGCAGGCCGGCCCAGGGATTGCGGATCACGGCCGCGGCGATGACCATCACCAGCGGGCGCTCGGCCTCGCGGCCGCCTTCGATCAGGGTTTTTTCCACATAGCTGACTACCTTGCGCACTTGCAAAGACATAACCGCTGCTCCAGTACCTGTAGGAATGAAAGACGCGGCCATTGTTGAAGGCGAAGCGGATTTTTGACAATCCAAATTAACTCAAGTTAATTTCGGAAAATCCGAATTTTCTACAGCCTTCAAGCCATGTCCGCGCCCTTGAAAATCCAGCATCTGCGCCAGTTCCTGTTGGCGGCCGACCATGGCAGTTTCCGCATGGCGGCCGAAGGCACGTTCCGCTCGCAGGCAGCCGTGTCGGCGGCCATGCAGGATCTGGAGCAGCAGCTGGGCGCGCCGCTGTTCGAACCCGGCAAGCGCGCGCAGCTCACGCCCCTGGGCATTGCCGTGGCCCCGTTGTTCCGCGAACTGCTGTCCACCCACGACCGGGTGCTGGACGCGGCGCGTCAATTCGGCCTGGGCAGCCAGGGACCGGTGTCGCTGGCGGTGATGCCGTCGCTGGCCGACGAGTGGCTGCCGCGCCTGCTGGAGCGCTACGCGCGCAGCCACCCCGCGATCCGCATCCGCGCCGTCGACGAGTCCTCGCAGGACGTGCACCGCCTGGTGCTGAGCGGCGAGGTCCAGGTAGGGGTGGCGGGACAAGTACCGCGCACCACGGAAGTGGCGTTCGCGCCGGTGGCGCGCGACGCATTCGGCCTGGTGTGCCGCAAGAGCCATCCGTTGGCGCGGCGGCGCGGCCCCGTGCCCTGGTCGGCGTTGGCGGACGAACGCCTGATAGGCAATGCCACCTTCGACACGCTGAAGAACCGGCAACTGGGCAGCGCCATCGAGGACCCGTTCATGGTGGTGTCGAACCGCGCGTCGTTGCTGGCCAGCGTGTTCAGCGGCCTGGGCGTGACCGTGCTGCCGGTGCTGGCGCGGCCGGCGGCCGCGACCGGCCTGGCCTTCGTGCCGCTGGCCGAACCCACGGTCGAGCGCATCGTCGGCGTGCTGACCCGCAAGGAAGAAACGCTGCTGCCGTCCGTGGCGGCCATGCATGCGCTGGCCCTGCGTTCCTTGGCCCAGTTCACGCGCCGCAAGGGCGCGATCCTGGTATAGCGGCCAGGCGTGCTGCGGCGCTAGACGCCGCAGGCGTAGATCATGAACTGGCGGAAGGCCTCGGCGGGCTTGGCCAGCCGCGCTTGCGGATGCCACAGCAGCCCGGCCTCCATGGGCGGGACGGCGTCGGTAATGGGTACGGCCTCGATCTTGCGGCCTTCCAGCGACCACGGACGGTAGACCATGTCCGACAGCATCGTGACGCCGAAGCCATGCGCAACCAGCCCGCGCAGCGCCTCCATCGAACGGGTGCGGAACGCGATATCAGGCTGCAGGCCATGGGCGCGCCAATAGGCCAGCGCGGAGCGCTCGCCTTCGTCCATTTCCAGCAGGATGTAGGGATAGCCGGCAATATCGGCCAGCGACGGCGCCGACGCCTGCGCCAGCGGATGGCCGGACGCGGTCCATAGCTGCCGCCGCGAGCGCACCAGCACCTGGTTTCCGAAGCGCTCGCGCCGTTCCACGTTGGACAGCAGCGCCACGCCCAGTTCGACCTCGCCGCTGGCCACCGCGGCTTCGATCTCGGGCCGGTCCGGGTCGACCAGGTCCAGCTCCACGTCGGGATAGCGCCGCCGGAAGCGCGCCAGCAGATCTGGCAGGAAGTAGCCCAGCACCGTGTAGGACGCGGCGATCCTCACTGCGCCGCGCAGCGCATAGCGCTGGAAGCCGGGCTCGCGCAGGGCGTCGTCCAGCGAATCGAGCACTTCACGTGCGCGCTGGTGGAAGTTATGCCCTTCGGGCGTCAGGGTGACGCCATGCGGATGGCGGTCGAACAGGCGCACGCCCAGTTGCGCCTCCAGCGCCAGCACGGCATTGGTGACCGCGGATTGGGAGACATGCTCGTCGGCGGCGGCCATGGAAAACCGGCCGGTCCGGGCGGCGGCCGCGAAGTAGCGCAGCTGCCGCAAGGTGACGTCGTTAGCCATCTGTTTATCGCATACCTGATACCTGAATATATGAATATACGATAACCAGCCTGGTTCCTACACTGCGGCAAAACACCAAGAACCGGAACGCAGGAGACAAGCGTGGACACCCCCCTTTCCGCAGGCGCGGCCGATACCCATGGCCTGACGCTGGACGACAAGTACACCCGCAGCCAAGGGCGCATCTATCTGAGCGGCACCCAGGCCCTGGTACGGCTGCCGCTGCTGCAAAAGCAGCGCGACCTGCAGGCCGGCCTGAACACCGGCGGTTACATCTCGGGCTACCGCGGCTCGCCGCTGGGCGGGCTGGACCAGGCGCTGTGGAAGGCCAAGCGCCACCTGCAGGCCAACGACGTGGTGTTCCAGCCGGGCGTGAACGAAGACCTGGCCGCCACGGCGGTTTGGGGTTCGCAGCAGCTGAACCTGTTTCCGGGCGCGGCGCGCGATGGCGTGTTCGGCATGTGGTACGGCAAGGGGCCTGGCGTGGACCGGTCGGTGGACGTGCTCAAGCACGCCAATTCCGCCGGCAGCTCGGCGCATGGCGGCGTGCTGATGCTGGCGGGCGACGATCATGCCGCCAAGTCCTCGTCGGTGGCGCACCAGTCCGAGCACGTGCTGATCGCCAGCGGCATACCGGTGTTGTATCCGTCCAATGTGCAGGAATACCTGGACTATGGCTTGCACGGCTGGGCCATGAGCCGCTACACCGGCCTGTGGGTAGCGATGAAGTGCGTGACCGACGTGGTCGAATCCAGCGCTTCGGTGGAAGTGGATCCGGACCGGGTGCAGATTGTGCTGCCCGAGGACGCCTTGCCCGAAGGCGGACTGAACATCCGCTGGCCTGACACGCCGCTGGCGCAGGAGGCGCGGCTGCTGGATCACAAGTGGTATGCGGCGCTGGCCTATGTGCGCGCCAACAAGCTGAACCGCGTGGTGCTGGATTCGCCGCAGGCGCACTTCGGCATCATGACGGCCGGCAAGGCGTATCTGGACGTGCGCCAGGCGCTCAATGACCTGGGCCTGGACGAGGCCGCCTGTCGCGAGGCCGGCATACGCGTGTTGAAGGTGGGCTGCATCTGGCCGCTGGACGCGCAGGATGCGCGCGAATTCGCCACTGGCCTGAAAGAGATCCTGGTGGTGGAGGAAAAGCGCCAGATCCTGGAGTACGCGCTGAAGGAAGAACTCTACAACTGGCGCGACGACGTGCGGCCGCGCGTCTACGGCAAGTTCGACGAGCGCGACAATGGCGGCGGCGAATGGTCCACGCCGCGCGGCGGCTGGCTGCTGCCCGCGCGCCACGAGCTGTCGCCGGCCCTGATCGCCCGCGCCATCGCCGCGCGCCTGGAGAAAGCCGACCTGTCGGACGCGCTGCGGGCGCGCATCGCGGCGCGGCTGGCGGTGATCGACGCCAAGGAGCGCGAGGCTGCCCGCCCCACGCTGGTGGAAGAGCGCAAGCCCTGGTTCTGTTCGGGCTGTCCGCATAACACCTCCACCCGCGTGCCCGAAGGTTCGCGCGCGGTCGCCGGCATCGGCTGCCATTACATGGCGATGTGGATGGACCGCAAGACCGACACCTTCAGCCAGATGGGCGGCGAAGGCGTTGCCTGGCTGGGCCAGAAGGACTTCACCACTGAGCGCCACATCTTCGCCAACCTGGGCGACGGCACCTATTTCCATTCGGGGCTGCTGGCCATACGCGCGGCAGTCGCCGCGCACGCCAGCATTACCTACAAGATCCTCTACAACGACGCCGTCGCGATGACGGGCGGGCAGCCGGTGGACGGCGTGCTCACGGTGCCGCAGATCGCCGCGCAGATGCAGGCCGAAGGCGTGGTCCAGACCGTGGTGGTGACCGACGAGCCGGAAAAGTACGCCGGCGCCGCCGCGCTGCCGCAGGGCGTGGCAGTGCACCACCGCAAGGCGCTGGACGACGTGCAGCGCGCCTTGCGCGACGTCGCAGGCACGACGGTGCTGATCTACGACCAGACCTGCGCCACCGAGAAGCGCCGCCGCCGCAAGCGCGGCGAGTATCCCGACCCGCAGCGCCGCGCCTTCATCAATGAGTCGGTCTGCGAAGGCTGCGGCGATTGTTCGGTGCAATCCAACTGCCTGTCGGTCGAGCCGCTGGACACGCCGCTGGGCACGAAGCGCCGCATCAACCAGTCGTCCTGCAACAAGGACTTCTCCTGCGTGGAGGGCTTTTGCCCCAGTTTTGTCACGGCGGAAGGCGCGACGCTGCGCAAGCCGGGCACGGGCAGGAATCTCCCCGCGTTGGCCGAACCGCCGCAGCCCGACCTGGCGGAAATCCGCCCGCCAGGGGCCTACCGCGTGGTGATAGCGGGCGTGGGCGGCACTGGCGTCGTGACCATCGGCGCGCTGCTGGGAGCCGCCGCGCATCTTGAAGGCAAGGGCGTGACCGTGCTGGACATGGCCGGGCTGGCGCAGAAAGGCGGCGCCGTGCTCAGCCACGTGCAACTGGCCAATCGTCCCGCGGACCTGCATGCCACGCGCGTGGCGCTGGGCGAGGCGGATCTGGTCATCGGCTGCGATGCGCTGGTGGCGGCGTCGCCGGAAGTGCTGTCGCGCCTGCGGCCGGACCATGGCCGCGCCGTGGTGAACAGCAGCGCCGCGCCGACGGCGGCTTTCCTGTCGCAGCCGAGCTGGCGGTTTCCCGGCGCGCAGGCCGAAGCCGCGCTGGCGCGCAGCACGGGCGGCAATTGCGACTTCATCGAGGCCGGTCCGCTGGCCGAAGCTCTGCTCGGCGACACCATCTACGCCAACCCGCTGCTGCTGGGCTACGCCTGGCAGCAGGGCGGGCTGCCGCTGGCGCTGGACAGCCTGCGGCGCGCCATCGAACTGAACGGCGTCTCGGTCGAGAAGAACCTGGCCGCCTTCGAATTGGGCCGGCAAGCCGCGCATCATGGCGCCGCCGCGCTCAAGCCGGCGCCGCGAGCGCAGGTGATGGCCCTGCCGGAGTCCCTGGACGGCCAGATCCAGCGGCTGGCGCAACACGTGCGCGCCTACCAGGACGAGGCCTACGCCGCGCGCTTCCTGGAGGCGGTGGCGGCGGTGCGCGCGCGTGAGGCCACGTTGGCGGATCCGCAGCGTTTCGAAGTCACGCAGACGGTCGCGCGCAATCTCGCCAAGCTCATGACCTACAAGGACGAATACGAGGTAGCCCGTCTGTACGTGGACCCCGCCTTCAAGGCCCGGCTGCGCCAGCAGTTCGAAGGCGAGCCTGGCCGCGACTACCAGCTGCGCTATCACCTGGCTCCGCCCGCGCTGGCGCGCCGCGACGCGCGCGGACGCCTGCAGAAGCGCGCCTACGGTTCGTGGATGGGGCTGGCGTTTCGCGCGCTGGCGCCCATGAAGCGGCTGCGCGGCACCTGGCTGGACGTGTTCGGCAAGACCGCGGAACGCCGCATGGAGCGTCAACTGGCGGCCGACTATCTGGCGCTGGCCGGGGAGTTCTCGCGCACGCTGGACGCGGCCAATCGCGCCACGGCGCTGGAACTGGCCGCGCTGCCGGACACGATCCGCGGCTATGGCCATGTCAAGGAGCAAAACGTCGAAGGGGCGCGCGCGCGGGAAGCCGGGCTGTGGGAGCAGTACCGCGCACCGGCGCGGGAAACGCTGGCGGCCTGAGTGGCTCGTGGCGTCAAGCCATCTGTTCGAGCAGCACGCAGTTGCGGCCGGTCAGCTTGGCCTTGTACAGCAACTCGTCCGCGCGGCGCGACAGGTTCTCCAGCGCCGCCGTATCGCCGCCGCGGGCATGGGAGACGCCGAAACTGGCGGTCATGCTGAAGGAGGAACCGCCGTCGGCGCGGATCCGCGTTTGCGCGATGCTCAGACGCATGCGTTCCGCAATGTCCCGGACGCGGTCCGGATTGCGGCTGCGGCACAGCACCGCGAATTCTTCGCCGCCCACGCGCGCGACCACGTCGGATTCGCGGAAGGTCGTGCGGCACAGGTGGGCCACGGTCTTGAGCGCTTCGTCGCCAGTGGCATGGCCGTGCGTGTCATTGATGGACTTGAAGTGGTCGATGTCGAACAGGATGAAGCCCAGGCCGTCCTGCGCGTCGTTGCGGATGTCGTCCAGCGAAGCTTCCAGGCGCTTCTCGAAGGCGCGGCGGTTCAGCAGGCCCGTCAGGAAATCCGTTTCGGCCATGATGGCGAGGTCTTGAATCAGGCGGTCGCGTTCGAGCTCCAGCTTGCGCACGGCGGCGGCGTTGTCGTTGAGCACGTTCAAGGCCTTGAACATGCCGTTCACTTCGCCGCGGTATTGGTCCGCCGGAATGGCCGGCACGTCGCCGCCTTTTGCGATCGCGCCGATGATGTTCGTGGCGCGCACGAAAGGCCGGATGACGCGCTTGCGGAACATGGACAAGCCGATGATCAACGCGGCGGTGAGCATCGCGGCGGCCGCCAGGGTGGTCAGCAGCACGCGGATCGCGGCCTGGCGGTTTTCGCCGATGCGCCGCTCCACTTCATTGAGCATCAGGTCGCGGAACCGGAGGATGGACTTCATGCGCGGCACATAGTTCGCGCCCAGTTCGTACATCGATACCAGGGATTCTTCGGGCACCCGTTCGGCCATGGCGCGCACGCTGTCGAGGTAATTCATGCCGTCGCCGAAGTACTGCTGCTGCAGTTCGCGGTAGGCGAGGGAGGAGGCGTATCGCGGCATGCTGGCGATGTTGGCGTCGATCAGCGCGCGTAGTTGGTCGATGCGGCCGATCACGCGTTCTATCCGCAGCTGGTCGCTGGCGGTCAGGGTGCGGCGCTTGCTGAGGGCGGGCGCGAACGTGGAGCCGAGCAGGCCGGCCTGTTCGCGCAGTTCGCCGGCCAGCAGCGCCAGCGACAGCAGGTCGAAGTCTTCGCCCTGGTTCCGGGCGATCAGGCCGATGCCGTCGGACATCGCGGCGCGCAGTTCGGGAACCACCGCGACCATGTCGCCGACCACTGTCGACAGGTTGTGGCCGGAGGTGTGGGCGCGGGGCGCGGCGATGGCTGCGTCGGCGCTGGCGCGGGCGTTCAACAGGGACTCGCGGATGCGCTGGATGTTGGTGAATTCGCGGGCGCCGTTGGGATTGAGGGGCGCGCGGTAGAGCGCAAGCAGGTCGGCGATCTGCGCATTGGTGTGCTGGCGGGCTTGGTCCAGCGCGTGCAGGATGTTTTCAGGGACCGGCAGGTCGGAACCCAGCGCCGAGTTCATGGGGCCGCGTTCGGCGGATACGGCCTCCATCGTCATCAGGGTCGTGCGGACCACGACGAAGCCTCTCAGGGCGTCGTCGGTGGCGGCCAGCGACCGCCAGTTCTGCTGCACCACGATCACGGTCAGCATGGAAACCGGCAGCGCTACGCCTGCAGCCAGTGTCAGGAAATACCTTTCAAGGGATTTGAGAGCAAAGACATTGCGGAACATGCGTAAACATCGGCTCGGAACAATGACTGGTGGCCGGAGGTTACTTGAAATGCGCTACGCATAAGCATTGTTTCCCCTCCACATTCCGACAGGTGGAAGTTTGTATCGCATTAAATCGCATAGTCTCATTTCCGAGCGCATTGCATCACTCTATTGCGAGTCCTCACATTGCGTTCGCCGCCCGCGCGCGGCGGGCGGGTCACGGCCGCGCCACGGGCAGCTTTTCCAGCGCGTCCTTGAAGTCGGGGTACTCCTTCAGGAAATCCAGGCTGCGCCCGAACCGCTTGAGCAGCTGTTCGTCCACCGTCAGATTGAGCACGGTTGCGCCGTCCCACAGTCTGGGCCGCTTTTTCACATGGATCAGCACCTTCTCCGTGAACTCGCGGTAGGAATCGTGCGGCTCGCATTGGTCGTAGTCCGTGGCGACGCGTTGCGCCAGTCCGGCCTCCAGGCCTGCCTGGCGCGCCTTCTCCTGCAGCCACGAGGCGGGCAGCGTCTGCAGACTGCCGTCGCGGTAGCCGCCGCCGACGTCCGAATGGGCGCCGATGAACCAGCGCTGCTCGACCGGATGGTCGGGCGGGCGCGGCTCGGAGTTGGCCAGACGGGTCCACAGGGTCGGCGCATACGGTTCGCGGAATTCGTTGGTGGCGATGGCGTGATAGGCGTGATGGACGTGGTTGCTGAGTTCGGTGTCGTGGAAGTTGTAGAACCTGGAGAAGCCCGGAAAAGGAATGCCGCCCACCGGTATGCCCAGGCTGCCGACCGTGTCCCAGACGCCGACGAAATGCACGTCGGTCTCGCGCGAAAAATTCAAGCGGAAGGTCGCGGCTTCCAGCGAGGAGGGGATGCAGTCGTCGCGGTAGAGCGCATAGGCTTGTTCCACGTTGCTGTCGGAAGGATCGTTCAGCAGGCCGCATTTGCGCACCATGCCAGCCAGGCTGCGGGCGGAGTAGGCGCCGCGGCTGAAGCCGAGCAGGAAGATGCGGTCGCGCGGTTCGTAGCGTTGGCAAAGCCAACGGTAGCCCGCGCGGATGTTGGCCGACAGTCCCGCGCCAAAGGCGCCGCCGGCGAACTTGTCGATGGCCGCCCACAGGCCCTGGCCCTGCGTGCCCACGCCTTCGATGTAGAACGTCTCCTGCGTGGAGGTCTCGGGCGCCGCCTTGTAGAGTTCGTAGACGTTGGTGCGGTCATTGGGTTCGTTCCAGGTCCCGTCGAAGAATACGGCTAGATTCTTCACCATGATCGTTCTCCACAGATTGAGTCTTGCAATGAATCTGCTTGCTGGCATGGCCCGCGTCGTGCGCGACGGTAAGCTAGCACGGCGTTCAGACGCCGCCGGGTGCGTGGTTTCCCTGCTGAACGGACATACACCGCTTTTTTGACTAGCTAATTGGTAGCAATCCATCGCCCCGGTCAGGTTTGCAGGGCGGCGCGGGTGCAGCAGGAAAGTTTCACTACATCAAAAGTTGCAATCCTCATGACAAGCATGGCTAGGCCCACATGCGTTGGCGGCCTCGGCGCGCATGGAGTATGTTGCGGGCAGGGCGGCCGCGGGCCGCGCATTACCTGAGTAGATGTACATGGGACGTTTAGCCATATTGGGCGCCTTGCACGAAGAGATCGCCGACCTGCTGGCGGCGATGGACCCGGGCGCCGCCATCCATCGCATTGCCATGCGCGACTTCCACGTCGGCACCTTGTGGGGCACGCCTTGCGTGATTGCGTTGAGCCGGATCGGCAAGGTGGCCGCGGCTGCGACCGCCTCCATCGTGATCCAGGAGTTCCAGGCGTCGCGGGTGATCTTCACCGGGCTGGCCGGCGGCTTGCATGAGGATGTGGCGGTGGGCGACGTGGTCGTGGCCAGCGGGCTGATGCAGCACGACATGGATGCGCGGCCGCTGTTCGGGCGGCATGAGATTCCCTTGTTGGGGCGCGAACGCTTCGATGCGGATCCGGTTCTGAGCGGGCGGTTGCTGGAAAGCGCAGGACAGTTCGTGCGCGGCCATGCCGGCTTGCCGGCGGAGCAGGGCGCACGGCCGCCGCGGGTGCATCATGGACTCATCGCCACCGGCGACGTCTTCGTCAACAGCAATGACTATGCGCACCAGCTACGCCAGCGCCTGCCCGATGCGCTCTGCCTGGAAATGGAAGGCGGAGCGATGGCGCAGGTCTGCTACGAATTTGGCGTGCCCTTCGCGGTGCTGCGGGTGATTTCGGATCAGGCCGATCACGCCGCGAAGGCCGACTTCACTGACTTCCTGGTGAACCTGGCGCGGGTCTACACCGCCGGCATCCTGGCGCCCCTGCTGAAGTCGGGCGCGCTGCGGGATGCCTAAAGCCGGCGCTTGTCAGCGGCCGGTGTCGGGGTAGTTGGGGCCGGCGTCGTGGAAGCCGCCCTCGCTGTAGGGATTGACCGCGCCGGGATGGGGCGGGCCGCCATTGCCTTGCGCGCAACCGGCCAGGACCAGGGCCGTGGCCATGAGAGTAAGCAAGCGGGTCAGGGCGGATTTCATGATGGTCTCCTGCGCGTACCGCTGTTGCGGGGCGCTGCTGATCTGTCTTGGTTATTTTACGCCTCGGCGCCAGTGGCGGACCTGGTCTTGCGTTTGGTCTGCGGCGCCGCGCAGCGCTGCTGATAGGCCTGCACCTCGCGGGAACTCGCCGCCTGGAAGTAGGGGTGCGGATGGCGGGCTTCGCGCAGCGCGTCGTGCATGCGCCCGCCCCACACGCATTGCGCCTCGGCCTGGTTCCAGAGCCGGGTGGCCAAGCCTTGCTGGCCGTGGCGCCACAGCGCCAGGCCGTAGTCGGCCACGATTTCCTCGTCGCGCGGAATCTCGCTGTAGGACTGCTTCAGCAGGTCCAGCCCGCCGTCGATGTCGCCCTTCAGGGCCAGGATCCAGCCCAGGGTTCCCAAGTTGTAGGGGAGCGGGCCGGCGGTGGCTATCGATTGGCGCGCTTGGGTTTCGGCTTGCGCCAGGTGATCGGGAAAATCCGCCAGGTAATAGGCGATGCTGTTGGCCCAGTCGGGTTCGTCGCGCAGCGGCGTCTCGGCCTGGCGGCGCTGCAATTCCAGCGCGTCCTCCAGCGCCAGGGCGGGCATGCCCAGCAGGCGTTCCAGCTTGAACCGTGCGCGCAGCACATCGCGATCCACGGGCGCGGATCCTGAGCGGGCGCGTTCCAGCCATAGGCGCGCCAGGTCGGCGCGGCCGGCCATCAGCAGCAGGTTGGCCATGTCCAGCTGTTGCTGCGGCTCTGCGCCGCAGGCGGTGGCATCCACCAGCTGCAATGCGCCCGCGGCATCGTCCTGGCTGAACTTGCGGTTGATGGCGTCCAGCTCGTCGAAGCACTGGCGGTTTTCCGCCGCGCTCGCTTCGGTGGATATCGACAGCGTGGCGGCGGGCTGGTCGTGGGTGAAATAGGCGGTATTGCCCTGGGCGGTGGTGTACCCAAGGTCCACCCATTGCTCGCCCCAGCGCACATGCATGGTCGTGACGTAAGGCCAACCTCCCAGCGGCTCCTTATCCCCGCCGCGCTGCAGCTGGAACACACTGCCCCAGGCGCCGCTGCCTATGCGCCGGATCAGGGTGAAGTCATCGGCGGAATGCGCCTCGCGGGTCCAGATCCAGGCGCTGCGGCCCAGCGCGTCGGTGACGCCGTGCACGATGCCGTCGTGGTCGGGCGTACCCTCGATGGACTGGTCATTATCTGTCAGGAACAGGCGGTATGGCGTATTGGGAGCAATGGCGCCGCCGCGGCTGTTGTCCAGCCTCAGGATCAGGTAGCGGCCATGTTCCCCCTTGCCATACTGCGGCATGCCCTGGGGCGGGGCCGCGGGCGTGCTGCGGGTGGCGGGTTTCCGGGAGGACGAGCCGGCGGCGGCATAGGCCGGCAGAGCCGCCTGGGCAAGCGCGAGCGCGCCGGACAACAGCAACGGGTACAGCCTGGATTGCGGAAGCGTCATGGGTGCTGCTTGAGGTCTGAGCGAGAGAGCCTGAGAGACAGGCGGCATTCTCTCAGAGAACGCGTTGTGCCGCTGGTTCGCGCGCAAACACGGCGGCAGCGAAGGATCGGATGCGGCGGACGCGGTCCTGTGGCATTCTTGCGCCCGCACCCCGCCGCCGCATGCGGCGCATTCCTGTTCCATGATGCCGAGAGTCTTCCTGCGGTTCTGTGATTTCCTGCTGCTGTCCGCCGCGGCGGCGCTGTTCGGCGCTTGCCTGACTTCGGTGCTGAAGACCGATGCCTACGGCTGGATGATTCCCGACGCGCCGTACCTGTACGGGCCATTCGAGTTCTATGTCGATGCCGCCTTGGCGGGGCTGGCGGGCCTGCTGACGCTGGCGCTGGCCGAGCGCGCGGCGCGGGTGCGCCGCTCGGCCGCATGGCGGACCGCGGCGACGCTGGCCGCCGCGTTGGTCGCGCTGTATCTGGCGCCGCCCGAGCCTCAGGTGTTCGGCAACACCTGGGCGCCGGGCGAGGCCACGATGGAACTGTTCGTGGCGCAGTGGCGCATGGTGCTGCCGATTGCGTTCGCCGTGCTGGGGTTGCGCCTGGGATTGCGGCGCGTGCTTGCGCGGTCCGCGGCCTAGCCCTGCTCCAGCCGGTAGAACTGCTGGCTTGCGATCAGCGTCGCGCCGCAGGATGTCTTCATGCCTTCCAGCGCGGTGCGGCGGTCCGAACTGACGGCGGCCGCGCCTTCGACGATGGTATGCGTGCCGCTGCACTTGGGGCAGGTGACGCGATCGCCCAGCCGGGCCATGGGCTGGCCGAAGATCATGACTGTTTCGTCGCCCGTGACGACCACTCCGCCATGCGAGGTGCGGTCGCCCTTGCGTATCACCGATAGCTGCGCCATGGCTGCCTGTTGCCCTGTCAGTTTGGTTATGTGTGCTTACAGATAGGTGCCGTCCGGGGCCTGCCGCGGCGTGCCGGTGACGAAGGTGCCGTCGGGCGCCATGCGGACCGGGCCGTCGCCGCCCAGGTAGCGGCCGTCAGGCGCGCGCTGCGGCTTGCCGGCAACGTAAGTGCCGTCCGGCGCGCGCGTGATGGGCCCGCCGTCGCCGACGTAGGTGCCGTCGGGGCAGCGGCGCGGCTTGCCATTGATGAAGCGGCCGTCGGGCATCATGTGGAATGACTTGTTCATCGCGCATCCTTGTCCTGGGGAACCCGCATGATATCCAGGGTCCGTGATGCGTTTTGTAATAGGACGTGTCATCTTCAAACGCAACGTCGTTACAGATATGGGAGGATCGGTCCTCTTATCGCCGCCCGCCGCTGGCCCGGCGGCCGCGATCCTGCCATCCGACCAGATATATATGAGCGATATCGACACATTGCTGCAGCCCATTGCGGGCGAGGCGCCCTGCGGCGTCGACATGGTGTTTTCCGCCGAATTCGACGCCATCCGCGAAGCGCGCCGCCACGATGATCCGAACCTGGACCAGGGCGACTGGGTCATCGACATCAAGGAGGCCGACTGGCCGGAAGTCATCCGCATCTGCACCACCGTGCTGCGAGAACAGAGCAAGGATGTGCGCGTGGCGGCCTGGCTGGCCGAAGCCTGGGCCAAGACGCGCGGCTTCGTTGGACTGCGCGACGGCTATCTGTTGGTGGACGGCCTGTGCCGCCATTACTGGGACGGCCTGCATCCCGTGCCGGACGAAGGCGACGTGCAGCAGCGCGTGGGCAATCTGGCCTGGCTGCTGGCACGCTCGCAACAGCTGATCCGCGAGCTGCCGCTGACGCAGTCCGAGGGCGGGCGCTATGGCGCGGCCCTGTGGGACAGCGCCTCGCAATTGGCCAACGCGGTCAAGCGCGCGCCGCAGAACGCGGCCGAGATCACGCGCGGCAAGCTTACGCTGGACCAGTTCGACGCCGCGCGCCGCGACACGCCGCCGGCCTTCTACTCCGAGCTGGAAGGCAATCTGCAAAGCTGCTTCGCGGCGTTGGATACGCTGGAACAGACGTTGGCGCAGCGCCTGGGCGACGAGGGCCCTGCCTTCTCGCCGGTGCGCGATGCGTTGCGCGACGTCACCGAGCTGACCCGTCGCTTCGCTCGCGACGCCGGGCTGCTGGTGCGCGCGGATGCCGCGGCGCCGGCCGCTGTCCCCGCTGCGCCCGCAGCCACCCGGATGGAGCCGACCTTGTCCGCCGACGCCCCTGATTCCGCCGCGCCCGCAGCCGCGCGCGGCCCGCTGCAAACGCGCGAGCAGGCGCTGGCTCAGCTGCGCGAAGTGGCGGAGTTTTTCCGCCGAACCGAGCCTCACAGCCCCGTGGCCTATCTGGCCGACAAGGCCGCCAGCTGGGGCGAGATGTCGCTGCACCTATGGCTGCGCACCGTACTCAAGAACGGCGATGCGCTGTCCGGCCTGGAAGAGCTGTTGGGGGTGCCCAAGCCGCCGGACCACAACAGCTGAACGAAAAGTCCCCTTGGCGAGCCGGCCCTTGCGGGCCGACCTGACGCCTAGCGGCTGGCGCGGAACTCGATGCGGCGGTTCTTGGCGCGGCCTTCGGCGGTGGCGTTGGTGGCGACCGGCTGGTCCGGCCCCGCGCCCAGCGTCTCGAAGCGCGCTGGCGGCAGGCCCTTGTCCACCAGATAGGTCCTGACCGCATCGGCGCGCGCCTGGCTCAGCGCCAGGTTGGTGCTGCGGCTGCCGGAACTGTCGGTGTGGCCGATGATTTGCACCTTGTCGCTGTGCAGCTTGGGCACCACGTCCGCCACCTTGTCCAGCAGTTCGCGGCCGCGCGGCGTGAGCGTGGCGCTGCCGGTCTCGAATTCCACCACGCGGTTGGTCAGGACCTGGTCCAGCAGCCCCTGTTCGTCCTTGCTGGCGGATACGCGCAGGCCGTTGACGATCTTGTAGGTGGGATTGAGCGAGGTCGCGAAGGCGCTGGCGATTTGCTGGCGCGAGGCTTCGTTCTGCACTTCGCCGCGCAGCCGGATCTGGGTGCCGTCGATTTCCAGCTGGCCGCGGTTGATCTGCTTCAAGGGCTGGCCGATCAGTTTGCCGACGTGTTCCGACCAGTTCGGCGGCGCGACCACGCCGCCCACGTCGATCTGGTCGATCACGTTGCCCACGCCGTACACCTGCTGCAGCCGCGCCAGCACGTCGGCCTTGGCGGCTTCGTCCGGCACGGCGCCGCTGGCCACGACCTGGCCGGGCTGGGGGATGACGTTGGCGGGCACTACCGTGGCCGCGTCCTGGGCCGCGGCCGTGCAGGCATACAGCGCCGCCATGAGCATGAAGGAAAGGCGCATGGTCAGGCTCCGGTAAAGACTTCAAGAAAGGTATCCAGCGCCAGGCGCAGGGACAGGCGCGGCTGGTCCAGGTAGCTGGACAGCTTGGCCAGGCCATGGCTGGCGGACACGTGGTTGCGGACCCAGGGCGCGTCCTCCAGCACGATGTGCTGTTCGGCATACGCCTGGGGCGTGGACAGCAGGCTGGCCAGCGTCTGAGGCGAGGCGCCGCGGAAATCCACGGCCAGCCGGTGCTTGCCGGCGATGCGGCCGATGAAGAGGGTGATCTCGAAGTCCGCGCGCGACAGGAAGGGCGAGATCAGCGTCATCCAGTAGGCGGCCACCAGGTTGATGTAGAGCGGATCGTCCGGCAGCGGCAGCGACAGTCCCTTGTCCAGCTGCGAAGAGCCGCTGGACATCACCGGCTCCAGCAGGATGCCCAGCGCCAGGATGATGTCGTGCACGCGCGCGGCGTGGCCGTTGCCGCGCAGCATCGCCTCCAGCCGTTCCACGGTTTGCAGGTCGACGAAGGCATCGAAGCCGTCGTCGGCGGCCGTGCGGATTTCGCCTTCCAGTTCGTTGAGCGTCTGCAGCGCCGAGGCGGGATCGCCGTCCTGCATCAGCAGGGCGGCGGCGCCGCTCATGCGGTTCCACATGCGGCTGAAGGCGATGGGGCTGCGGGCAATGAAGGCCAGCGGCTTCTGCACTTCCACCGAGGTGGCCGAGAGGAAGGGGTAGCGGCGGCCCGACAGGTCCTGGCTGGGCTGCAGATGCCCCGCGATGGCCAGCTTGCCGCGCGACCCCAGGATGGCGAACGGCATGGGCTCGGCCTCGTCGTACAGCGCCTTCCAGTGCGGCTCCTGCGCCAGCATCTCCATGGTGCTGGCGACCCAGGCATCCAGCGTGGCCATCAACTGCGGATGCGAGGTGTTCTTCACGAAGTCGCCGCGGCTGGGAATCTTGCCGAAGTAGGCCGTGCGGAACAAGGGGGACTGCGGGTTGCTCATTGCGGCGCTCCGGGTTGCGTCTGGGCGGAGGATTCGGAAGAGGCGCCGATCACGGACGAGGGCAGGCGCAGGTTGCGCAGGCCCTGGCTGCCGCCGGGCTCGCTGCCGCCGGCGCCGGGCGCCTGGGCGTTGCTGATGATGCGCAGCTTCACCGGCACCGTCACGTTGGATTTGCCCCAGCTCATATTGAAGCTGCCGTCGGCGTTGGCGGTGCGCTGGGCCGTGGAGATCAGGCGTTCCAGGCCGAAGCGGCCCGGTTCGTTGACGATCTCGACCACGCTGCCGTCGAAGGTGGTGGCGGTGATGCGTGCGCCGGGGGCGCCCTGGGCGTTGGGCCACACGAAATTGACCCACTGCGGCGGGGTATTGCGGTAGCGCAGCTGCTGGCCGTCGATCTCGATGGTGTACTCGGTCACGCCGGCCGCGGGCTTGGGCTGGATCTGGAACAGCGTCTGCGGCTGGCTGGCCGCGCCGCTGCCGGCCGCGCCACCCGAGAGCGGCGCCACCCACTGCGCGAAGTTGGCCGTAAAGGTGGGTTGCAGGCTTACGCCCATGTCGCCCCAGGTGCGCGCCGTGAGGATGTCGCCGCGACGCACGGTCAGCGGGCCCAGCGTGTCGTTGACGTACTTGGCGATGCTGCCCTGGGGGCCGAATACCTGGCCGATCTCATCGCTGCTGGCTTCGACGCTGGCGCGGCTGGCGAAGGGGTACTTCTCCGCCAGGGTCTGGTTGAACGGGCGGTAGACCTGCGCGTTCCAGACCTTGTTCAGCTCGGATTCCGCCGGCTGCATGGTCACGGCGTAGGCCTGGATCAGCGGGCGCACCAGCAGCGGGCGCAGGGTCTCGCGCTGCGTCGCCGACATGCCCGCCAGCATCTGCTCGTCCACCAGCTTCAGCGCGTCGGCCAGTTCCGAGTCCTTGCCTTCCAGCGTCTGGCGCATCAGCGTCAGCGCGCCGGGGCCGGGGTCGCCCTGGTTGTTCAGCAGGTTGAAGCGGGTGCGTATCTTCGACAGCGCGCCCATGTAGTTGCCCAGCAGCGACTGGTTGTCGCGCGTGACCACCAGGCGCGCCACATCGGAGAATTCGCGTCCCACCGGCCCCATCGGAATCGCTTCGCCGTTGGCGGCGGTGGCGGGCGCGGCGGACGGCGGCGTCTGGCGCAGGATGACGCGCTTGAACCAGCCGACCACGCCGCTCTGGGCCTGCTGCAGCCCGGCGTTGATCAGCGAGGGATTGTCCCAGGAGGTCTGCTCATAGGTGGTGTTGATGAGCTTGGCGATGGGCGAGGTCTGCGGATCGCCCAGGCGGTTCATCGCGCCCACCGATTGCTCGAAGCTGGTGAAGGGCTTGATCGTCACGCCGCGCAGGAACTTCTGCCACTCCTCGGCGTACTCGGTCTTGTACATCGTCGCCAGGCTTTTCTGGATCTGCTCCGGGCTGCCTTCCAGCGTCAGGTCGTCGCGCGCGTTCACGCCCAGCACCCAGTCGCTGGTCTGCACTTCCTTCTTGGCGGCCTCGCCGATGGCGGGCTGGATGTACTGCTCCCAGGCTTCGCGCGTGAACGTGCCCGGAATGGCATAGCTGCCAGCGACCACGCCCGCGTCGTTCTCGCCCACGATGCGCGCCACCGTCATGGCCTGGAAGCGCGTCGCGGCGCGGGCCTTGAGCGTGGCATAGGCGCGTTCGCGCGCCGGCATGCCCTGCATCACGGCGCGCAGGCTGCCGCGGGTCTTTTCGACCAGCGCCAGATTGGTGTCGATCTGCGGCCAGCCTTCGTCCTGCGCGCGGCCGACATAGAACGAGATCAGCCGCTCGGCGCTGCGGATCAACTGGTCGCGCGGCATGGCGCCGCGGTTGGTTTCCAGCCAGCCGCGCCAGAAGCGCGTGATCTGGTCGGACAGGTGCGTGGGGTCCACGTGCTGATGGTTGGCCATCATCAGGTAGGTCTTGAGCGCGTTGTAGGCGTCGTCGGCGTTGGTGGGCGAGGCGTCCTGGAACAGGGTGTCGCCATTGGCCGCGTGCGCGGCGCGGGCTTGCTGCGGCGCCGGTTGCGGCGCGCTGCCGCTGGCTGCGGCGGCAGAGGTGTCGACCTTGGCCAGGAAGTCTTCCAGGCTGGCCTTCACCGGCGTCAGCATGAACTGGCGCGCGCCGTTGTAGTACTCGGCCAGCAGCCGCTCCTTCAGCACGTCGCCCTGGTACAGGCCCAACCCCAGCGACCACGGGCGGCTGGAGGAATAACGGTCCAGCTGCTCGATGCGGTCCTGCAGGATCTCCATCGCTTCCAGCCTGCTTTGCAGGTCGGTGCGCTCGCTTTGCAGGCGCACCACCTTGTCCAGGTCGGCCTGCACGTTCTGCGCCAGTTGGCGGTTGCCCAGATAGGACCAGCTCCAGCCGCCCAGCACCAGTCCCAGCGCCAGCACCAGGCCGAAGAAGGCCAGGTAGCGCATGCGCGTCTTGGCGGGGCTGGCGTGCTGGCGCACCAGTTTCTTGTCCGCGAAGATCACGCTGGAGAACAGGTCGCGCAGGAAGAAGCCGTTGTTGGAGGTGACGCTGCGCGACTGCGCGCGCGCGGCGGGACGCAGCTCGAAGCGTTCGGCCAGCCGTTCGGTGGAAGTGCTTTGCGTCACGCCCTCCTGCAGCGCGCTGGTGAAGTAGAAGCCGCGGAACACCGGCTTGTACTGGAACGGATTGGTCTCGAACAGCGTGGACAGGAACGTGCGCAGCGCCGGCTTGATGCCGGCGAATTCCAGCGGGAAGGTCAGCAGGCCGGGCGGCAAGTCGCGGCTGTTGCGCAACGAGATCTGCGCCGTGCCCATTTCCTTCAGGCCTTCATACAGTTCGTCGAAGCGGCTGTCGAACAGCGCCAGCACGTCGCGGTTTTCCTCGGCGCCGTAGGGCAGGGTCGCGCCCCAGACGCGGTCGCGCTCGCTCTGGTCGCTGTCGGAGAAGAACTCGCTGAAGCCCGAGATCAGGTCGGCCTTGGTGAAGATGATGTAGACCGGCGCGAACACTTCCAGGCGGTCGGTCAGCTCCTGCACGCGCTGGCGCAGGTTCTTGGCCAGGTTGATCGCGAATTCCGGGCCCGCGCCCGTCAGCTCATCGATGCTGGCGGCCACGATGATGCCGTTGATGGGCGCCTTGGGACGATGCCGCTTGAGCAGGTCCAGGAAACCCATCCATTCGTTGCGGTCCTCTTCATGCACCGAGTAGCGTCCGGCGGTGTCCAGCAGGATGCCTTCGGTGGTGAAGAACCAGTCGCAGTTGCGCGTGCCGCCTACGCCGCGCACCGCCGCGCCGTTCTTATCCGCAAAGGGGAACTGCAGGCCGGAATTGATCACGGCGCTGCTCTTGCCGGCCGCGGGGTTGCCGATGACGATGTACCAGGGCAGCTCGTACAGGGCCTCGTTGCCCGAGGTCTGGCCGATCTTCGAGGTCTTGATGGTGCGCACCGCCTGGGTGAGCCGCGTGCGCAGCGCTTCCACGTCGTTGCGGTTGGCGGCGGCGCCGGTCTGCACCTGCTGCTCCAGCATGTCGCCCAGGTTCCTGTTGGCGCTGCGTGCGCGCCGCCGGCGCCACAGATAGGCGCACAGCCACAGCAGCACGCATACGCCCAGCGCGATGCCCGCCCAGACCAGGCCGATCTCCACCGTGTCGGCGAACAGGAACAGGAATACCACCAGGGCCACCAGTCCGAGCGCCATGAAGGTGCGCGGATTGGCCAGCGCGCGCGAGGACCAATGTCGGCCTTCGCTGATGGCGCGGGAGGCGCCGGATAGGAGATCGGAGGGGCTGCGCATGGTTTGAGCTATGTTCTTGTGGGTCAGGCGGGAAGGGTTTCGGAAGGCGACACCAGCGCCAGCGTCCGCAGCGCCGGGTCCTGGGTCATGAGGGCGAGCACGGGCGCGCCGGCCTGGGCGCAGGCGACGCCCGCGACGGCCACGGTCAGCAGATGCGCGGCCGCGCCGGTGTGGCCGCAGCCGGAACCTACCGCAAGGCAGTCCAGGTTCGGGTCCAGCGCCGGGAACAGCGCGGTAGCCAGGCCAGCGCTTTCCAGCGGGCGGCTGCCGCGATGGTCGGCGTCGCTGATCAGCGCGGCCACGCCATCGGCGGGCTGGCCTTGTTCGGCCAGGAACTGCGTGGCCAACTCGGTCACTCGGGGTTCATGCAACGCGCCGCGCGCGTCGGCGTCGATCGCGCGCCGTGTTTGTGCAGACAGGATCAGGGTCAGCGCGGAATCGGCGCGTGCGGACTCGCCGCTAGGCGCATGGGCGGCCAGGTCCAGCAACAGGCCCGCCGCGGCTTCGCCTGGCACCTGGCCTTGAGGATTGGCGTTCGACATGAGGCGGCCGGCGGCGTCCCATTGCTCGATGCGCGCGGCATCGATGTAAGAGTCGGCGACGGCGACCAGGCGCAGCGTGGCGCTGCGCGCGGTCAGGGGTTCCTGCGCCAGTTGACGCAGCAGGCCGTCGCAGGCGAGCGCGTTTGGCGCGGCGTGCAGGCGCTGCGCGATGCGGCTGGCTGGCCACGCCGCGGCCGCGCTCGCCTGGTCGGCTGCGTGGTCGCGCACGGCGTCAGGCCATTCGGCTGGCAGCAGCAGTTCCAGCTGCAGCAGCGGCCAGGCTTCGTCGCGTTGCGGTTCGCCTTGCTTCAGTACGATGGCCCGTGCCTCCAGCGACAGCGCTTCCACCACCTCTGCCAGCAGGGAGCTTGCGCGTACGCGTTCTTCCTCGAGCGCGGCGGCCGGAGCATGCGCCTCGCGCGCTGCGGCGCGCAGCGCATCGGTATCGAGCTGCGGCGCCCGCGCGCTGAAGATCGGAAAGCCTTGCGTGTTCTTGAAGGAGGGATCCAGATCCGGGCGCTGCTGCGCGGCCAGCGCCGCGTGGATCGCGGCGGGCTCGCTGCCGACTGCGGCGCTGGCCGCGCTGCCCAGCACGCGCAGGCGCGCGGCCTGGGGTGCGGCCTCGGCGGTCTCAACGGCGTCGTCTTGCACGGGTTGCGCCGGCGCGGCGCGCGCTTCGCGGCGCGCACGCACGATGCGCGCGCCGCTCCAGGCGGCGGCGATCAGCGCCAGCGGCAGCGCGAACAGATAGAGGCCGATGTCCACGCCCGTGGGCAGCGTGCGCGACTCCTGCCACCAGATGATGACGGCGAGCCAGACCACGCCGAAGACGAGGGCCAGCAGCAGCCCGGTTTTGAGTATGCGGGTCATCGATGCGATCCGACGTTTGCGGAGTTGATCATTGCGCGGCTCCGCCATTGCGCCGCATGACGCCGGGACGGCGCAGCTCGGTGTGGCCGAAGTCCATCATCTTCCAGCGGCCGCCCCAGGTCAGGCCGACGCGCTCGGCGGTTTCGCCGAACAGTTCGTAGCCGCGCATGGCCCAGGGATCCTTCTCCGATACGACCACCTTGCCGTCGCGCAGGAAGGCGCTGTCCGCAGCCAGGCCAAACTGGTGATAGCTCTGGTAGGCGCCGGCATTGGTCACGTGCGAGCCCATCTTGGCAAGCTCAGCCTGGCGGTCCGGGCTGCGATAGCCTTCGATCAGCACCATCTCATAGCCGTGTTCTTCGCGCATCACGCGGTACGCGGCCAGCAGGCGCTGGCGGTAATCGGCGTCCAGCAGGTTCCAGTCGCGGCTGGCGCCGCCCAGGTTGGGGCGCACCAATTCCACTTCGCGCGTGGTGAACGCTTCGGGCGGCAGCGGAGGCGGCGGGACCAGTCTTTCGCCGGTCAGCAAAGCCTGGATGCGAGGGTCCGGACCCGCTGTCCGATCCTCGTAAACAAATGTGTGATTGTGTCGCATGACGAAAGCAAAAAGTGACGGAAGCAACACAACCAGCAGGCCCGCGGCGATGTGCCAGCGGTACGCCGAAAACGCGCCGCCGGCCTTTCCAAAGCCCGTGCGCAGCGCCTGCGCGGAGTCGCCGACCGCCCCTCCGGCATGCCCCGCGCCGCGCGCCATGCCCTGGCGTATCCCCTGCGCAAGCGCGCGCGCTCCCCGTGCCGTGGCCTCCCGCAAGGACGGGAATACAAGCAACGCGGAAACGCCGATGGCGAGCAGAAAGTAGAGAGGCAGCAGGAGAAGCAAGGAGGTCCCTCAGTTACGAAGGCGTAATCTTTTGTTCTATTCGGGATTCAGGCAAGCGCTTGGACGTTGCAAAACGCGTCTGTGGCTTAGAACTCGTAACAAGAAACGGTGATGCGAAAGAAGTCATCAGGTATTCTCGAACCCCTTGGTTACAGGGGTTTAGACGACCTCTGCAGACACGGGACTTCGCATGGCAGAAGACGAAAAAAGATCGCGATCACCGACCTCTGTTCCCAGCTTGCTCGCAGGACGCGCACCGTCACCGGATGAACGCGCGGCATCGCGCATCCTCGCCGCGCTCGAGGGCCGAGTGCCGGACGCCGAGGTCAAACACCTGGCGCCCAAGCGCCGTTCCCGCTTGCCGCTGGCCTTGCTGCTGCTGTTGCTGACGGGCGCCGCGGGGGCGGTGTTCTATAGCGTGTTCGATACGCCGCCGCTGCCCGTGGTTGCTGAATCGACTCCCCCGGCCGCGCCGCCGGCGCAGCCCGTCGCCGCGCCAGCCGCTCCGACAGCGGGTGCGCGCGTGGCCGCGGCCGATCCCGATACGCCGCCTTCTTCCGCGGCGGTCATCGAAGACCACCCCCTGGCGCAATTGGGACTTCCCAATGCCGATGAGGACCGCGCGCCCGAGAACCCCTTGTCTGCGCTGGCCGTCACCGCTACGCCGCCGCAGCCTCGCGCTGCGTTGCAGGCGCAGGCCGCCGCGCCCAAGGCAGCCGGGCCCACAGTACCTCGCGCGAACACCTCGCAAGCCTCGCCCAAAGCGTCGCCCCAGGCCGCGCCGCAGCGCGCCAAGACGCCGCGCAACGATTCCGACGCCGCATTGCTGGCCGCGCTGATGTCCTATGGCCTGCCGCCGGCGTCGCCGCCCGGTACCAAGGTCTACAAGAACGACGGCGTCTTCGTCCGCGAACTGCCGGGCTCGCCCCTGGCGGCGCGCCTGGAGCAATGCCGCAAGTTGGGCTTCCTGGAAAGCGAGCAATGCCGCTTGCGGGTGTGTTCGGGCTATTGGGGTACCGCGCCCGAATGCCCCAACCCGCAAGCCCAGGTCGAACCCTGAGTCTTCAGAGAAGGTTTTTTCCCGCAATGGATCCGACTGCAACGCCCGGCCTGTTCAGTTCCGACGCCCGCCTCTACAGCCTGGAAGGCGAGGGCGCGCTCGCCTCGCTGCAGGTCGAGGGATGGATCGCGCGCGAAGCCTTGTCCGGCATTGCGCAGACGCGCGTGGTCGCGCTGTCCGACAGCGCCGGCCTGGACCTGCGCGACATGATCGGACGCCCCGTGACCTTGTGGACCACGCGCGCCGACGGCAGCCGCGCGGGCCGCAGCGGCCTGGTCCGCGAAGCCGAGCTGCTGTCGGGCGACGCGGGCCTGGCGCGCTACCGCCTGACGGTCGCGCCCTGGCTGTGGCTGGCCACGCAGCAGCGCAACAGCCGTGTATTCGAAGCGCGTTCGGTGCTGGACATCGTCGGCCATGTGCTGGGCGGCTACGAAGGCTATGTGCATCGCGTGGCTCCCGACGCAGCCGACGCGCAGGCTGGCGCGGCGCCGCGCCCCTACACCACGCAATACCGCGAGACCGACTATGACTTCATCAGCCGCCTGCTGGCCGAAGCGGGCCTGGGCTGGACAGTGGTCGAAGACCCGGAGGTCCCTGCGCGGCACGTTGCGCTGATCTTCGCCGACAGCCGCGGCCTGGCCGAAGATGCCGAGTCCGCAGGCGGCGGCGTGCGCTTTCACCGCGCCGGCGCGACCGAGTCGCGTGACACCGTGCAGGCCATGTCGCGCCAGTGGCGGCGCGGTCCGGACCGCGTTACCGTCCTGGGCTGGCATGGCGGCGGCAAACGCGCGGTGGCGGCCGAGGCGCTGGCGCGTCCGTCCGACGGCACTGACGACACCGGCCTGGAATGGTACGAAGTGGCGGGCCACGGCAGCTTTGCCGATGAGGCCGAGGCACGGCGCCAGGCTACGCTGGCGATGGAAGCGGTGCAGGCCGGCGCGGAGACCTTTGTCGGCCAGAGCGGCGTGCGCACTTTCCGTTCCGGCACGCGCTTCACACTGCAGAACATGTCTCCACTGGGACCCGCAGGCGAAGAGGGCTTCGAGCCCGCCTTCGCGCTGGACCGGGTCGAGCATGTAGGCATCAACAATCTGCCGCCTGAAACCCGCGCCTCTCTGTCGCAGCGCTTGGGCGGACTGGACGCGCATCTGGCCTTGGATACCGAGGCTCCCGATGCGCCAGGCGCGGCGCGTCCGAATACCGATCCGTCGCGGCCCGGCGCCGCCGTGTTGGCGAAAGCGCGCGAGGTCGGCTACGCCAACCGCTTCCAGGCAGTGCGTTGCGACCGTCCGTGGCGGCCGGCGCTGCCGCAGACGCGCGGTGCGCGCCTGAGCGGCGCGCCTTCGGTCCATGGCGTGCACACGGCCATCGTCACGGGTGCCGATGGCGCGGTGCAGGCGCAGGGCGAGGACGAGATCCTGCGCAACAAGCGCGGCGACGTGCGCATCCGGTTCCATTGGCAGGCAGACGATGCCGAGGGCGTGGCCAAGAGCCGCTGGGCCCGCGTAGCGCAGCGCCAGTCGGGCGCAGGCATGGGCATGAGCTTCGTGCCGCGCATTGGCCAGGAGGTGCTGGTGCGCTTCCTGGACGACGACGTGGACCAGCCCATCGTCGTGGGCGCGCTGTACAACGGCCGCGGCGAGGGCGGTACGCCCGCCACGCCGGGCGGACGTGACGGCGGCAAAGCCGACACCCAGGTCTACGCCGCCGCGCGCGATGCCGCGCCCAGCGCCCAGGCCAACCTGGCGGCAGGCAACGCGCCCGCCTGGCATGGCGCCGCGGGCGGCGACGAGAATCACCGCAACGCCGCCGCGCTGAGCGGCTTCAAGAGCAAGGAGTTCGGCGGCTCGGGCTACAACCAGATCGTGTTCGACGACAGCGACGGACAATTGCGCTTGCAGATCAAGAGCAGCCAGGACGCCAGCGAACTGAACCTGGGTCACCTGATCCATCAGGCCGACAACTACCGCGGCGGACTGCGCGGCCTGGGCGCCGAGCTGCGCACCGACGCCTACGGCGCCGTGCGCGGCGGCGCGGGCGTGCTGCTCAGCACCTACGCCGGCACCGGCGCCAGCGCCGGCCCCGCAGGCGAGGCCGCGGGCTTGCAGGCGCTGGCCAGCCAGGCCGACCAGATGGCGCGTTCGCTGGATGGCGTGGTCGGCGCGCACCAGGGTCTGCGTCTGGCGAGCGCGCTGGGCTCCAAGGGAGCAGAGGCGAGCGTGCTGGACGACGGCAAGGCGCCCTTGGCCGCCATGCATCGCGCCGTGTCCGGCACCGTGGCAGGTGAAAGCCTGGACGGCGCGCGCGGCGATGCTTCGGCCAAGCACACCCAGGCGGCCGAGGGCAAGGTGCCGCACCTGACCGATCCCGTCGTGTTCATGGCCGCGCGCGCGGGGCTGGCGCAGGTCGCCGGGCAACACATGCAATACACCGCCGGCGAGACCGTGCACTGGTCGGCCGGCAAGGACCAGAACCTGGCCGTGATGGGCGCGCTGCGCGTGCACACCGGGCAGGGTCTGGGCATCGTCGCCGGCTTGCAGCAGGGCGGCGCGGACTCCGGCCTGGACCTGATCTCCGCCACTGGCGACGTGCACGTCCAGGCCCAGCACGACATCCTGCGCGTGCAGGCGCAGAAGGACATCACCATCGGCAGCGCGCAGACCAATGTGGAGTATGCCGCGCCCAAACGCATCCGCATCGCCACCGCGGCCGGCGCCAGCATCGTGCTGGAAGGCGGCAACATCACGGTCACCGCGCCTGGGCGGATCGATGTGAAGACGGGGAACAAGCAGTTTGCCGGACCGGACCAGATGCCCTATCAGTTTCCCTCCATGCCGGGGCAGGTTTGCGTCGAATGCCTGAAGAACGCCATGAAGCAGGCATTGCCAGCGGTGTTTCGCACATGAGCAATCAGGTTCGTCCGCTGGTCCTGCATTCCGATCTCGACGGCCTGCACGCCAGGGTCCAGGCCAGCGCTCGCGTCCAGGTATCGGACCTCAATCTTTTTGCCCTGGTCGAGCCCGGCATGCTGGATGGCTGCCGGGATCCCGCGCCCGCCGAATTGTTGCGGCATTTCAGGGAGCCTGGCGATGCCTCGCTCTACGCGCGGCGGCACGAGGCCGTGGCGGCGTCGATCGGCCCGATGCTGGCGCAGCCCGATCTCCCGCAGGCGGAGTGGCTGTGGCGGGTTGGACAGGCGCATCATGCCGTATCGTGGATATGGACCGAACGGCCTCTGGAAGAGATGGCCCGGCATCTGGCGGTTTGGCTGGATGCGCGGACCGACGATGGCCTGGACTTCCTGCTGCGCTACTACGATCCCCGCCATGCGGAGCCCATGCTGACGCTGATGGGAGTAGACGTGCTGCGCGGCATGTTGGACCCGGGCGAAAGCTGGTCCTGGGTTGACCCGTGGAATCGGGTCTGCTCCCTGATGCCGGTGTCGGACGGGCCAGTAGAGAAGCCAGGCGCTCCACCCTGGATCCTGACGCAGCCGCAGACGGAAGCCCTGATGCGCTTGTGCGAACCCGGCCCTCTGCTCGACGCGCTGATGCAGCGGGTGCCGGCCATGCTGGCCCCCTGGACGCGCCCCACGCCGTACGCCTTGGCTTGCCATCTTTCGCGGGTGGCGGCGGCGCATGGGCTGACGACCTTCGAGCGCCAGTTCTGCTACGCGCTGGATGCGCTGGATCTGCATCCGATGGCGCACCGCAGCTCGGTGGTCCAGGCGCGTTTACGGAATGGAGAAGCACTGGATAGTGCGTTGGAGCGCCTTGCCTCCGAGGAGCGCGCCGCCGTCAGGGCGGAGTTGGCGATGCAGAATGGCGCGACGGAGTTTGAAGCTCCGGCAGGCTATGCCATTGAGCCGCTGCCAACAGAGTTTGCACATAGGAGAGTTGCATGAAGTCCAAACGTCTGTGGCCCTGGACGGTGCTGATATTGGCCCTGGTTGCTGTTGGCGCCATCGTGGGGCCGCCCGTCTATCGCTGGGCCTATGTCGCACTCCTGCCGCCGCTGCTGATTTGCGAAGCCCGCAATGACACGGATACCGATATCGGCTATCGCCTGGAAGACTCGTCCGGCGCGTTCCCGGGAGATCGGGTCGCGAGAGCATCGGGAGCTCCGGGCGGCCCGCTCTCGGGCGCGTGCATTTATGGTCCGGACAGCCGTAGCAAACCTGTGCAGGTTGTGTGGGGGGCCATCAACGGCAGCGAGAAGCAGTATCCGCATAGCGCTGAACTGAAGGTGCCACGTCCGGGAAATGCCGCGGTGTTGTTGCTGCGCTTTACCGCGCCGGACCGGGTACAGGCCCGCTTTGCGACGGAGAAAGAAATGCCAGAGCCCATGGATGCGCCGGAATCGGTGTGGAATAGCGGCGACTGGGTCAGTCAATGATCAACAAGGGATAGAGGGATGTCGGGGATGTCTGAGCGGGAGCAGGGAAAGGCGGGGCGTTCGAAACTCGGGCGGTGGGTCGCGCTGGGCGTGCTGGCGGTGATCGCCGTGGCGGCTGGGGCCTATGTCTACGTAGAGCGAAGCCAGGCGCAAAATGTTCAGCGCAGTGCGTTGGAAGGGGCGCTTACCGTCTACGCGTACAACTTCACGCCGTACGACGTTGCATATTCCATGAGGCCCGGGATTCGAAGGAGTGTTCATGCAAATTCAGCTCGAGGAAACGACGTTCAAGCATTCGGCTACAGGCCGGCAGCGCCTGACGAGCCGATGAGCATATCGTGGCGCTATGAGTCCGGGCCGCAGGCAGCCGAGGAGGGAAATTTTCCGTTTCAGGTGACGTTTCCCCAGCCTCAGCGTCCTGCTGGTGAGGTGGTAGTGGAGTTGCGTATTTATCCCGAGGGAAAAGCAGCGGTGCGCTATGTCAAGTCGCCGCTTGTATCGGATTTCAGCAACGTAGCCTCAGAGCTTCAGGGAAGTGATTGGGTGACGAATCGATGACGACTTCAGATACCTGGACAGAGATATCCCTTGAAGAAGAGCGTGCAGCCACGCGGGCGCTAGCGTGCGAGCCTGTAAACGGCGTCAAGTGTCATGGCAAGCTGCATGTCTCACTGTTCTTTGATGGCATCGGTTTGAACGTTGACGACGCTTCGTTGCCACCGTCAAACATCGGAAAGCTCTTCAAAGGGGCCGCAAATGTCCCTTTGGGAGCGATTTTGCGCAAGGCATATTATGTGCCGGGTCTGGGTACGGACATGAATCTGAGCGCATACGAGTTTGCGAAGAGACAAGCGGGATCAATCGCAGGCGATATGCTCAAGAGCGTGACCATCGACCCGGCTAAGGGGCTTCCAAAGGATGCTGCCAAGGACATCGGCATCGACATCCTGAGGGGGAAACGGGTAAGCGATGCGGTCGGAGACGCGTTAAAAGGTCTGCCTGGAAAGGCGCGGAAGGAAGTGGCCGACGCATTGCGCAATCCCGGGAAGACTGGTGTCAAGGTAGTCAAGGACGCCGCGGGGAACATTGCGCGAGCCATTCTGGATCAGGTCGATCCGGTACGCGACTCCAGATTTATGTTCGAGGCAATCAACACTGGTGTGGAACCACGTATTAGTGATGCGGTTACCTACTTCAAGCAGGAGATTTCCAGACAGACGATCAGGATAGAGGAGATTCAGATATCGGTATTCGGTTGCGATTGGGGGGCGGCGCTGGCACGAGCATTTCTTAACGAACTGTGCAAGGAGTGTGACGGCGATGCCAATAGTGACAAGCTGGAGTGGCAGCTTGCCGATAAGCGAAAGGTCCCGCTCAAAATGGTGTTCGCGGGCTTTTACGACGCGGTGGGATATCGTGACAACTCCTTTGTCGGATTTGTTGCTTCGAAGATTAACTTTGGCTTCTTGCGCAACACTGCTGCCAACGACCAAGAGCTACCGCGCGTGCTGGCCAAGGCTGCACACTTCATCTCCGCGCATGAACTGAGGTGGCGTGTGCATACGCTGGGCGGCGCGACATTGCTTCCCTTGATGGATACGCCGATGTCGCCTCCCGCTCGCCAGGAACGCGTGTACCCCGGTTTGGGAGCAGATGTGTCCGGATGCTATCCACCCGGGTTTCAGCAGCGGGATCCAGGAATAGGCCGCGTTACGCTGCAGGAAATGTGGAGGATCGCTCGGCTTGCTGGCGTGCCATTCGACGGGCTGGAACAGACGAAGGTCAATGCCAGGGCCCTCGGCGCCGATTTCGATATCGCCGCGACCGCAAGAGCGCGTAATGACCTGCGCAGCTATCAGCAACAGTTGGTGCATCCATCCCAACAACTGCTTGAGATGCGCCATGCGCAGGACGCGATCAATGGCATGGAAGGCGACAAGACGCTTGCGCGGCAACTCTATCTTCATCGGATGGTGTACGTGGTCTGGTTGCGAACGCTGCTCAATGATGCCAGAACTGGCTCCGCTCCAGGGTACTTGTATATCACCGCGATGCAAGCCGCGATCGATTTTGCGCGTCTTGAAATAATGCACAAGCACCCTGGATGGGAAACGTTCTACGGACGGGCCCGAATTGCGCCGCCGGACGACTATCAGCGTGCCTGCATGGAGGTATCGTCGTTGGCGGATGAGGAGCGTCCTCGTCTAGGGCCGGCGATGAGACGAATTTTCTCGGGTTACATGCACGATCCAGTGGACCCGCCCGATGACGATTGGGCGATTCAACGCCTGCCCAACAATGCACGGCTTTTCCGCTCCCGCTACATCGACGACGGCAACGATACGCGGCAGCCCACGTTTACGGAAAAGCTGAAGAAGGCGGCCGACGCAACCTTCTCCAACATGGCAACACCGAATCCGCTGCTATTGGGATTGCCGTTCTAGTCATTGGCGCTAATGCGGGTTTTGGTGAAGCAAACGGGACATCAGGAATGTCTGAACGAAGCGGCATGAAGGCGAGGCGTTCGAAGTTCGGGCGGTGGGTCGCACTGGGCGTCGTGGCCGCGATAGCCGTGGCCGCAGGGGCTTATGTCTACATAGAGCGAAGCCAGCTAAAAGATATTCAACGAAGTGCGTTGGAAGGATCGGTGGCCGTTTACTCGTACAACTTTACGCAGTACGACGTGGCGTATTCGTTGATGCCCGGCCTTCGCTGGTTCGCACGAGCGAATTCCGCCACGGGAAACAATCTGCAGTCATTCGGCTACAAGCCTGCCGCGCCTGATGCTCCGATGCAGATATCGTGGCGCTATGACTCCGGCCCTCAGGAAACAGCAGAGGGAGATTACCCCTTTGTTGTGACGCTGCCGCAGCCTCGGCGGCCACCGGGCGCGGTGGTGCTGGAATTGCGTATCTATCCTGATGGCAAGGCCGCCGCGCGCTATGTCACGCGCCCGCTGGTATCGGAATTCAGTAATGTGGATCCCGCTCTTCCGGGGAATGATTGGGTGACAGGCCAATGACGAGTCGCGACAGCAGGAAGGAAATAGGCCATGCGGATTTTTGCAGGCTGTGTGTGTGATCGGGTGGAACCGCCTGATGATGGTTGGGCGATTCAACGCCTGCCCAACAATGCGCAGCTTTTCCGCTCCCGCTACATCGATGACGGCAACGATACGCGACAGCCCACGTTTACGGAAACGCCTAAGAAGGCGGCCAAAGCAACCTCATTGATCAACGAGAGATAGAGGAATGCGGGGAATCTCTGATCGGGGCGTAGTGAAGACGGGGCGTTCGAAACTCGGCCGATGGGTCGCACTGGGCGTCGCGGCGGTGATAGCCGTGGCAGCGGCGGCTTACGCCTGTGTGGAGCGGCGTTACACGGCGAATGTTCAGCGGGGCGCGTTTGAAGGCGCTGTGACGGTCTATCCGTACAACTTTACTCGCTATGACGTGGCTTATTCCACGACAACAGGTCTTCGTATGATCGTCGACGCGAATGCCGCCGCGGGTACCGAAGCCCAGACATTTGGATATAAGCCGGAGTCGCCAGATGCGCCTTTGAATGTGCTGTGGCGCTATGCGTCGGGTCCGGATTCCACGCCTGAGGGTGTGTATCCGTTTCAGGTGACGTTGCCGCAACCTAGGCGCCCCTCTGGACAGGTGGTTCTGGAGTTGCGTTTCTATCCGGACGGAAAAGTCGCGGCGCGTTATGCCACGACGCCACTTGGACTTGCGTCTGGCAACGTAGATCCTGAACTCCCTGGGAACGATTGGGTGTCGAATCGATGATCACGTCAGATGCCCGGATAGAGATAAACCTTGATGTAGCGGGTCATCGGAAAGTTCGATCCGTAGGAGACGGTTTTGCGTGAATTCGTCATGTGGTCCACCGACATGTTCCTGTACGCCGCAAAAGCCCTGGGTTTTGCGCTGCCCCTACTCTATCTCCTCGGGATCGCAGCCCATGTGCGGCCAAACCGTTTCGGAGCCTTGGGATCCGCGGCGTCGCGCAAGTGGTTTGCCGTGGCCATGGTAGCCGTCTGGGCGTTTGCGGCCGTGGCTGCTCTGCTCGCCTACTACGTCGCCCGGAACTATGACCGCGGGTATGGGTATTTCCTGTTCTTTCTTCCCTACTATCTGGGACCGGCGCTGATTTTGTCCGTGATCGGCCTGTGGGTCCGGTACCGGTTGTGCAAGGGGGTAAAGGACAATGCCTGATGTGCCGCTAAAATCCCCCGATGCTTCCGCCTCAAGTCCTCGTCGCCCTTATCGTCCTGATGCTCGCCGTCGTCATCCCGCTGTTTGCGGTGACGATCCAGCTAAGCCGTTTCATCCATTGGTCCTTCTGGGCCGACAAGACCACGCGCGGCGAGCGGCCGCATTTCACGGGGCCGGTGCTGGCGCTGATCTTCAGCACCCTGGCCGCCAGCGATTTCGTGGGCTATGAACCTTTTCTGACGATCTCGGCGATGAATCCGGTGCCGATCGAGGCCAGGGCTTACTTCACCGTTGCGATGCTGGCGCTGGCCGTCTGGTGCTGGGCCTATGGGCGGTCGATCCGGGACCGGGTGCTGCGCATGATCGGGGCCCGCGCCTCTTAGCGGCCGCCAGGGTGGACGCATGATGTCGATCTACGGTCTTCTTGCGTTGGGCGCCCTGACATTGGCCATCTGCCTGCCGTTCGCCGCGACGGCGGTACAGCTGATCCGTCTGCTGTGGTTCATTACGGGCGACAAGGAGACGCGCGGCGCGCGTCCGCGCTTTACGGGGCTGGTCCTGGCGATGTTTTTCAGTTCGCTTGCGGCTACCGAACTGCTGTCCGTGGAACCCTTCCCGACCTTGTCCCACCTTAATCCAGTGCCGCAGGAGCACCGGGTTGAATTCATGATCGCGATGCTGGCGCTGGCCCTGGCGGGCTGGATATGGGGCGGCGCGATCTGGAAGCGCCGGCTTGGCGGCTGAGGCGGCCGCTGCAAGCAGGGCGCTTACTGGGCCGCCTGCACTTCGATCTTCACCGTATTCGAGCGCACGCCGTTCGATTCGATATACACCTCGTAGACCGCCGGATCCTTGGGCAGCTG
Organism: Achromobacter xylosoxidans; assembly: GCF_014490035.1. Classification (NCBI taxonomy): domain Bacteria; kingdom Pseudomonadati; phylum Pseudomonadota; class Betaproteobacteria; order Burkholderiales; family Alcaligenaceae; genus Achromobacter; species Achromobacter xylosoxidans. Next base: position 871,279 of record NZ_CP061008.1, read on the forward strand.
CACCTGCGCTGCAAGGTCGGTGCTGAACTGCGTGCCGACGCTGATGCCCGGGCTGATGGGAATGCCCTTGGGCGGACGCGAGCCGGGGATCTCGTCCACTTCCATGCCGGGGCGCTTGCGCGGCTTGTATTCGTAGGCCACGCCTTCATAGACCGCCTTGGTCTGCGTATTGACGGCGACGAAGCGCGGCAGCTTCTGGTTCTGCGATACGGGGATGATGCCTTGCGCGCAGACCGGAATGACCAGCGCGCCGGAAGCCTGCGGGCGCACGCGCGCCGGCGCGGCGATGTTGAGCTGGTCGTCGCTGCCATGGTTGGGCGGAATGCAGGCGTGGTCGCGCACCGTGCCGATGGGGGCGGTGGCGAACGAAGGCGGGTCGATCCAGTCGGTGTTCATCGTGGTCTTCTGGGGATGAGGGGTGGGGCGCGCGGCGCTGGCGGCGCCAGGCGCGGCCATGGCGAGCGCGGCCGCGAGCAGCAGGGCCAGCGCCGGCGCCAGGCGGCGCCGCGCGTCAGAACGAGGGCCAGCCATTGGACATGTCCGTCTTGCGTACGGCCTGGGCGCAGCTGGCGCAGAAGCGGATGCTGACGCAATCGCCGCCGAACATGACGCAGGAACCCACGTGGCTGGGATCGGCCTGGCTGACGGGCAGGCCGAAGTGGCAGTGGTTGCCGAACTGGGAATAGAAATACGGCCCCTTGTCGAGTTTGGACGAGTCCATGTCGGCTTCGTCCGGATGGGCCCGCGCCCACTCGGGGCCGCTGGGCGTCATGCCGATCAGGTGGCCGATCTCGTGCACCAGCGTCTGCTGCAGATAATCCAGCGTGTTGGGCTCCCAGGGGCTCATCGCCGCCACGCCAAGCAGGTTGGTGCCAGGGAACGCCACGCCGCCTGCGGAGCTTTCCAGCAACCGGACCTTCAGGATGATCTTGCCCGAGGTCGGCACGGGCACCAGGCCCGCCATGCGGATGTTCAGGCTGTCGCAGGCCTTGGGATTCGCTGGGTCGTAAGGCACCGGGGTCATGCGATCCTTGGGGATGGGGACCTGCCTGATGCCGGCCGCAGGGTCGGTGTACTCGAACAGGCATTCGACGTACCAGTCCACGCCAGGCTCGATGTGATACCACAGGAAGCTGAGGGTGCCGTCGGCGTTGACGAACTGCACCTGCTTGTCGGCCGCGCCGGGACCGGCCGAGGCTTGCACGTAAATGGGCTGGACGGGCAGCATCGTGGCCAGCCGGTCGATGTGGCAGACGACGAGCGTATAGGGCTCGTGGTCCGGGCCCTGCGACCCGGGGTAGACGGACGCAGCCAGCCGGCGCAGGCGTTCATAGCCGTCGTCCGTGAACACGTCCATGTTGGCGTCGCCGCGCGTGCTGACCGGCGGCAATTGCACCACGTCCACGCCATGCCGCGCGTATTCCGTCGCGGTCGGCTGGAAGCCGTGGCGGCGCGCCAGCGTCTCGGGGCCGGGCAGCATGATCTCCTGGAGATACAGCCGCCTTGCGGTCTCGACTTGCTCCGTGGAGATGATCTGGTTCTTGTCGTTCACCACCTCGAACATATAGGTGTTCAGGCCCGCGGCCGGCAGGGTGATGTTGTCGACCACCTTGGTGCCGTCGGCGTCGGTCACGTAGCTGTAGGAGCGCTGGTTGGGCTCGCGGTACAGCGGTTGGCGGCTTTGCTCGCGCGCGGAGTACACCGCATTGCCCGGACGCGGGCTGACCTTGACGCTGAAGCGATGCTGGCCGGCCTTGTTGAAGCGCACGCGGATCCTGGGCTTGTTGGTCTGGCGGTCCAGGCTGTCCAGCGCCTGGCCATCGTTCCAGACCTCGTCCTCTTCCTTCAGGTTGACGTACTGGAGCTTGGCGCCGCTTCTGGCCCGGTAGGCGGACGGCGTGGGCGCGCCGGCATCTGGCGTCCCAGCCGCCGCGGAGCCGCCCGCGTCCTGGCCGCCAGGCGCGCCCGCGGGCCTCGCCACAGGGCCGGGCAGGCCGACGCCGGCCATTTCCATGACCCGCTTGGCCATCGCGGGATAGGGCGAGTTGGCCACCGCGGGTATGTTCATGATCGCCTCCGCCACCTTGGGCAGCGTGACGTTGGATATCGTGGGCGATTGCAGGATGGCGCCGACCACGGACGGAATCGCGGAGTCGGTCAGGCCCGGCGTGCTGAGTATCGCGCCCGCGACCGCGGGCAGATTGCCCTGGTTGACGTCCGGCATGGTCAGCAGCGAATTCACCGCCGAGCTCAGCGCGGCGGGGCGGCCGCCCATGGCGCCCATCGCCTGGGTCATGACCGGGCCGATGGCGGACCCCACGCCGCCGCTGCCGTCGGCGGTCAGGCTGGATGCCTGCGAGGCCACGTCTGACGCTTGCGATGCCATGCCGCCGGCCTTGGACACGGCGCCCGCCGCGTCAGTCAGCGCCTGGGGCATGGATACCGCGCCGGCCAGCGCGTCGCCAGCGCCCTGTGCCATGTTCATGGTGGAGAGGCCGCCATCCATCAGTGACGGCGTTGCCATGCTGGCCAAGGATTGCGTGGCGCCGGTCGCCAGTGAAGGCGTGGCGCCGCCAGTCAGCGACGGAGCCACATTCTGCATGGCGGTCTTCGCCATGCCGCCGGCCTTGGACATGGCGCCCGACATCAGCTCCGAGCCCGCCTTGCCCGCTGCCTGCATGGTCTTGCCGGCCATCGCGCCCAATTCCTGGACGGGCTTGAGCGCTTCGCCGGCCATGCTCTTGGCCTGGTCCAGCATGCCGGACGCGCCATCGGCCGCCGCGGACAGACTCTTGGATACGGCAGTCGCGCCGCTGGCAAGCGCCGCGCCCGCGCTGCCCAGCAGGGAGCCTTGCGATCCAGCGGCCGCGGCTGCCGTGGGGGTTGCAGTCGCGGGAGCCGCGGCCACGGCGCCCGTCGCGCCAGCCGCATTCAACGCCTGGCCGGAGCCGGCTTGCGCCTGTAGCTTGGCCTTGGGCCGGTGCACCAGTTCGGCAGTGACCAGCATGGGATCGCCCACTTGCGAGGACGGCAGCGCCGGCAGCGCGGCCGCGTCGCTGGCAGGCCCGATCAGGTTGTGGGATGCGCCCTTGACCGAGAACATCCCCGGCCCCTTGAACACGATGTCGCCGCCATTCATGACGATGCTGGCGCCAGCGGCCTGCAGGGTGATGCTTTGGTTCGCCAGGATCTCGATGCTGTCGGTGGTGGAGGTGACGGTGATGTCCTGGCCGGCCAGCATCTCCAGCATGTCGGTATGCGCGTGGATCGACACCGGCGATTCGGCCGCGACGGCGCGGATGCCGCCGTCCTGCACGAACAGGCTGGTGGAGCGGCCGGAGGCCGTGGCAAAGGTCTGGCGCGCGGCCACGTGGCCGTCGGCTTGCGCCGTGACGTGCAGGTTTTCGCTGGCGTGCAGGATGGCCGAGGCGGGCGTGGCGAAGTTCAGTGAGGACGGCGCGTCGATCAGCATGCGGGCGCCGTCGATGCGCTCCACTGCGTCCGTGCCGGTGCGCTCGCCGCCGCTGGCCTTGATCGCCTGCTGGCCGCCTACGCTGCCCGGATAGCGGCCGTCGCCCTTGGGGTCGATGGCGCGGGTCAGCGCATCGTATTGGCTGGTGGCCGCGAGCGCGCGCGCCTGGCGCTGCGTGCCGGCGGTATCCAGGCGCTGCGCCGCATTCTGCGCGCCGCGCAGCAGCGCCAGCGCTTCCTGCGAGTCGGCCTGGGTAGAGCGTGCATCCTTGCGTGCGTTGGCGGACAGCAGCATGCCTTGCCCGGAGCGCACCACGGTCCAGGCGTCCGAACGCAGTTCGAAGCCGGTGCCGCGCCATGCGCCGCGATTGGATTCATCCGCGCCCTGTTCGACCAGATAGCCCAGGCCCAGCTGCGTGGCGCCGATGGAGCTCGACAGGCGCGTGCGCATCTGCCGGGGCGTGTCGTCGAACAGCCATTGGCTGTGGCCCTCGCCGTCCAGGCCCTTGCTGTGCCAGCCGCTGAGCCTGCCGGGATGATTGGCGTCGGCGTCCTCTCCGGCGGACCAGGGCGGCAGGTCGGCGTCGTTGTACAGCTGCGCCGAGGCCACGGGCTGGTCGATGTCGCCGTCCAGGAACTCGACCAGGACCTCGGTGCCTTTGCGCGGCAGATGGTGCGCGCCCCAGTTGGGGCCGGCCTGCGCGCCTGCGACGCGCAGCCAGGTGCCGGAACTGTCGTCGCCCGGGGCATTGCCGGTGTCGTCGCCATGGCTGCGGTGCGCCAGGCCGCCCGGCAGCGGACGCGCGCCGCGCTGCCAGGGGAATTGCACCTTGATGCGTAGATCGCGGCCCGAGGAAATGGGCGCGTCCCGCGCGGCCACCACCACGGCCGCCAGGCCTTCGGGCGCAGTGGGCTTGGCGCGCCAGCCGGGCGCAAGCGGCGCGGCCGCGGGCAGGGCGCCGAAGGTATTGCGGTATGAGCCGTGTTCCAGATCGGAATCGCCCAGCGCCTGGGCAGCCTGGCTGCCCAGGTTGTTGGCGGCTTCGTGTTCGACGTGCAGCAGCGTGTAGCGGTTGCCGCCCATCTCGTCGACGGCCTGGCCAGAGCCCGCGGCGTAGCGGCTGTGCTGCGTCAGCGTGAAGTCATGGCCGGGCATCATCTGGCGGGCCGTGCCGCCGCCGTCAAAGCGCACCATGCGGGCTTCGTGCGCCTGCAGGCTGCGCGCGGCCGCCAGTTCCGCGCTGTCGCCGTCGGCATGGCGGCCGTGGCCGTCGTAGTCGTAGTCTTCAAGGCGGGGCACCGCGCCGGCTGCGACGTCGGACTGCGCATGCGCTGCGTGCGCGAGCAGCTTGCGATCGTCCCAGGCCAGGCGCGTCACGGCGTTGGGCCGTACCGCGCGGGACGCGCCGAAGCGCGTGATGCTGTCCTCGGTTTCGGTGGCGTCGCTGCGGTGAAAGTGCAGCGCGGCATCGGGGCAGGCCGGCCGCGCCGCGCGCGTGTCGAACACGACCAGCCGGTGCCGCGCGCCGCCCGAGGCCTCGTCTTGTTGTTCGCCCTGCTGGTGGTCGAAGCGGAAGCTCAAGCCGGCTTCGGCCAGCAGGCGTAGCACGAAGGCCAGGTCGGTTTCGCGGTACTGCGTGCGCAGCGCGCGCGGAGCGGGCGGTTCGGCGATGTCGAACGAGTAGGCCGCCTGCGGATAGTCGGCGAAGATCTCGCTCAGGATGTCGGTGACCGACTTGTCCTGGTACAGAAAGCTGTCGCGGCGCAGGCCCAGGGCCGCCAGCCAGGGCGCGGCGTGCAGCCGGTAGCGCGCCAGGCCGCCGTCCGCGCCCAGCGCGTCCACGCCTTCCACCACCGCATGCCATTGGCGCCTGTTGCCGTCGGCCAGCAGCAGGCTGACGCTGATCTCGCGGCCCAGCAGGGCTTGCACATCCAGTTCGGCGGAGGACGCCAGGCAGTCCAGCGTCAGGGCAAACAGTTCGGAGACGCCTTCGCGCAGATTCATGCGCTCTACCGCGAGCGCCGCATCCAGGGGCGTGCGCACCTGCAGCATGCGGGCGTTCTGGGAGAGGGCGGCTACATCCAGGCTGCTGAACCCGGCGGGCGCTTGGGAACGGTCGGTCATGGTGCTGAGGGGCGGCCTGAGGCCGTCAGGGTAGCGAGATGGTCAGGTGCGCGGCGCGCGGGCCGATCTTGACGATGTCATGGTACGGAGCCATGGCGGTCTGCATGTCGCGGTTAAGGAAGTGGCTCATGCCCAGATAGGCCAGCAGCCCCAGCAGCGCGAACAACGCGCCGATGCTCCACAGCGGCACGTCGCGCTTGAGCGTGTGGGCGATCTTGTCGGGCAGGGGCCAGTGCGGCGCGAAGCCCGCGCGCTTGCCGCGCAGCAGCGTGATTTCATCGCCCAGCCGCGCCGTGAGATAGCCCAGCTTTTCCTGGCCCTCGATCATGTACTTGCCCTGGAAACCCAGCAGCAGGCACATATAGAACACTTCCAGCGATTGCAGGCGCGGCGCGCCCTGCGCGCGCAGGTCTTCCAGGCGCGCAAAGAAGTTCTCGCCGGCGAGCTGCTCGCCGAACAGGGTCAGTTGCAGCGGCTGCAGCATCCAGGCATCGCGGATGGAAAAGCCGGAGTTCAGCACGGTCTCGTCCACCGCGGCGCAGAACGCGTATTTGGTGGCGTAGACGTCCTCGGCCGGGATGTCCATCTTCTTCGCGCTGCGCTCGAAGTCCGCCAGGAACTGCTGCACGCGCGCCGAGAACGAGGCGGCGTCGACGGGCTCTTGGCCGCTTTTCAGCAGGAACAGCATCAGGAAGCCGTCGTACAGCAGGTCCAGCAGGGACTTCGCGGGGCGCGAGCCATAGAAATCTGCGGCTCGGGGAGGGAGCGAGGCTCCGGGCATCAGGGTGGGCGCGGCGGCGGTCATGGGCAGGCTCTAGCGGGTGACGGCGATGAGGTCCAGTTTCAGGTCGGGTATGCCCGAGGGGGCATAGATGGCGATGCTGCGCGCCTGCAGCATGCGGTCGTACAGCGAGCCGCGGGTCTGCAGGGTGAAGTAGCAGGCGCCCGGCTTGACGGGCACGGCGGGCGGAACCTGCGGCGTGTAGACGAGCTGCACGCCAGGCATGGCAGAGAGCACCAGCTTTTCCACGTCGTCGGGCGCGCCGACCTTGAAGCGCAGCGGCACGGTCTCGGCCAGTTCGCTGGCTGGCGTGGCGGCGGACACCGACAGGTAGAGCGCGGTGGTTTCGTCGAGCTTGCCGGAATCCAGCCGGCCGACGTGGAACGAGGGGCGCAGCTCTTCCAGCACGATGGAGAAGTACCGGGTGGAGATGACGGTGTCGAGCAGGTCGCGCAGGATCTCGTCCAACTGCGCGAAGGCCGCGCCCGGCGCGTCGTGCTGATAGGCCGGCAGGTCCGCCAGCGTATGCACCTTGGAGAACGTCATGAGCGCGCCGGCCAGCCGCAGCATTTCCTGGAACAGGCGCTCGGGATGCAGCTGCGGGTTGTGGAACAGGTGCGAGAGCGCCGAATAGGCTTCGTTGCAGGTGTGCAGCAGCCAGAACGAGGCCACGTCGCCCGAACGGAACTCGATGATGTTCTTGTTCGGTTCGCGATGGAATCCATAGAGCGCGTTGACCTTGGCCTGCAGGGCGTCCAGCAGCCGGCGCAGCTGCTCGAACAGCGCGCTGCACGCCTGCACCGTGACGCTGGGGGCAACGAAACTGGTGTCCAGTTCGTAGCCGGCGCTGGCGGTGCGGCGCACGCGCGCTACAGGAATGGTCAGCAGCGCGTCGCGCGGCTCGTGCTCCGACAGCAGGCGCACGTTCTTGCGCAGGAAGGCAAGCTCGGCCGTGCTGGCGTTGGTATAGAGATCGGGCGCGGGGCTGTCCTGGTGCGCATAGCGCGCATCGAAACCCTGTTCCTGGCGCGTGTCGCGATAGTTGCCGCCGATGTCCTTCATCGGATGCAGCGCCAGGTAGAACACCGCCGTGCTGGCGCCGTCCAGTCCGTCCAGCGCGACCGCGGGCGGCAGGTCGTCGTTATGGGGGGCGCTGTAGATCTCGCCGTCGGGGAAGATCGCGGATAGCTCGGTGGCGCGCAGCATGCCGTTGGCAAGCGCCGCGGCGTCGAAGCGCGCCGCGCGCAGGCCCCATGCGTAGGGATGCAGCGCGCGGCTCATTTCCGCGAGGCGGGCCTCGTGGTAGGCGTCTTGGCGTTGGAAATGCTGGGGCCGCAGAAACAGCCCCTCTCCCCACAGTATCTTCGCTGAATGGCTCACGTTTGCTGGCTCTTGCTTCTTATATGGATAGGGCGTGCATGACTGCGGCGAGACGTGGTCGGCGAGACGCGGTCGGCTAGACGCAGTTGGCTCGCGTTCAGTTCGGGCATTGCACCGAGCCGAGGCGGGCCGGGTCGAAGCCGGGCACGCCCGGCGGCAACACTATTTGTCCGGTGACCACGGTCATCGCGCAGGCATGGGCGCCCATGACGATGCCGCTGTCCTCGGCGGTCTTTACTTCGAAAACGTATTTCCAGCGCTGCGGCGCGGGCGCGTAGAACAAGCCCGCGACAGCGATGTAGGCAGCGGTTTTCGGCACTTTTTCCAGGTGCTCGTAGCGCTGTCCCGGCGTCAGTGTGACTTCGCGTGCAGCGATGATGCTGTCACCCAACGCCGCCTTTTCGGCGTCAGTATCAACCAATTGCGTGAGCGGTGCGCGCTGAAATGCCTCGGCATTCTTCAAATAGTATATTTTCGTAACCACAGCCATGGGCTGGCCGCTACTCGCATTCAAATTTTCTCCTGCGTGTATCGCCAGTTTCACATCCACAGGCGCATTCGGGTCCTTCTTCAGGCCCGTCATATCCATCACGCCGCCAGTCATTCCAGCCACCGCTCCAATCGCTGAAACCGCTGCGCAACCGCTGATTACGGGGCTTGCCGCGATGATGGCCGCCGCTGCCATGCACCGAGAAAAATAGAGATGTTTTGACATGGCTCTTTATACCGGAAGCCTGCGACAACATACAGATCACGGCACGATGAGCGAAGTTTGGCGTGGAGTTACATGAAGTAATGCACTGTAGTGCTGCGCTAACAAAAGGTTGTTGAAATACGCGGCCTTGGTTACACCCTCCTACATACCAAAAATATGCACATATCCCGGGTTCTCCTCATCGGCGCAATGATGGCCTTCCTCGCGGGCTGCGCCACGTCCCCCAAGCCGCAGACCGACGCCGAATACAAGCAGTCGATGACGCACGCCACGCAGACCTTGGCTGCCAAGGGCAATGATCAGGCGGTCGCCGAGTTCCAGGAAATCGCTTTGCTCAATCCCGCACGCGGTGAACCGTGGTCTTACATCGCGAAGATCCGCTTCGACGAGCAGAAGTATGGCGAGGCCATCGTGGCGGCCGACGAAGCGCTGAACCGCGACCCCGAAGACTTCACCGCCAAGACCGTGCGCGCGGTGGGCGGCCTGCGCGTGGCCATGCAGTCGCTGGCCGACCTGCGCGCCAATGCGCTGCTCGCCGGCAACGCCCGTACCGATGCGGTGGCGCTGGCCGCCGCCATGCGTGAAACCCTGGGCCAGGACGTGCTGTTCCCCGAGGGCTACAAGCCGCCGCGCCCGCGCCAGCCGCGGCGCAACGACGCGCAGGGCGCGGCCGCGCAGCAAGCCAAGCCCGCCGCCAACACGGCAGCGACGCAGGCTGCGACGCCCGCAACGCCCGCTGCAAACCCCGCGGCGAACGCTGCGACGGCTCCTGCCGCCACGCCGGCCACGGCCCCCGCGGCTTCCGGCGCCGCGCCGGCCGGCCGCGCGCCGGATCCGTTCGGCAACCTCCTCAAACCCTGATCGGGCCCACGGCCTCTTCACAATGCACTTCGCTTGGAGCCCCCATGGCTAAGAAAGAAAGCGTTCAGAAAAGACTCCAGAAAGTACGTCCGCCGCGCGTGCAGCTGACCTATGACGTCGAGAAGGGCGACGCGATCGAGCAGAAGGAACTGCCGTTTGTCGTGGGCGTGGTCGGCGACTTCAGCGCGCAGTCCGAAGCCGAGCTGCCGCGCCTGAAGGACCGCAAGTTCGTCAACATCGACGTCGACAACTTCGACGACGTGATGCGTGGCCTGGAGCCGCGCGCAGCCTACCGCGTGAAGAACCGCCTGACCGACGAAGGCGGCACCTTCGGCGTGGATCTCAAGTTCCGCTCGGTTGAAGACTTCCGTCCCGAAGCCGTGGTGCAGCAGATCGAGCCGCTCAAGGAACTCCTGGACATCCGCACCAAGCTGGCCGACCTGCGCAACAAGCTGGCGGGCAACGACAAGCTGGAAGACCTGTTGGGCGAAGTGCTCAGCAGCACGGAAAAACTGCAGCAACTGACCAGCGAAGCCGGCAAGAACGGCAAGGGAGGCAGCAATGAGTAATTCCGCCGCCGCGCAGAACGTATCCGCGCCCGCCGCCGAGGCCGACTCGGGCCTGCTGGACCAGATCGTCGAACAGAGCCGCGTGGCCAAGTCCACGGCGGAACACGACCGCGCCAAGGACCTCATCGGCGAGCTGGCCCGCGAAGTCATGAAGGGCACCGTCGTGGTCTCGGACAACCTGTCCGCGATGCTAGACGCCCGCGTGGCCGAGCTGGACCGCCTGATCTCGGCCCAGCTGAGCGAAGTGATGCATGGCGCCGAGTTCCAGAAGCTGGAAAGCACCTGGCGCGGCCTGCATTACCTGTGCCAGGAGAGCAACACCGGCCCGATGCTGAAGATCAAGGTGCTCAACGTCACCAAACGCGATCTGGTGCGCGACTTCCAGACCGCCATCGACTTCGACCAGAGCCTGATGTTCAAGAAGGTCTACGAGGAAGAGTTCGGCACGTTTGGCGGCTCGCCGTTCGGCGCGCTGCTGGGCAACTTCGAGATCACGCGCCAACCCGAGGACATGTACTTCATCGAGCAGATGTCGCACGTGGCCGCGGCCTCGCACGCGCCTTTCATCGCGTCGGCCTCGCCCGAATTGCTGGGCCTGGACAGCTTTGCCGACCTGGGCCGTCCGCGCGACCTGGCCAAGGTGTTCGACACCGTGGAATACACCAAGTGGCGCAGCTTCCGCGATTCGGAAGATTCGCGTTACGTGGGCCTGACCATGCCGCGCTTCCTGGGCCGCCTGCCCTATGACCCGAAGGAAGGCACCTCGGTGGAAGGCTTCAACTTCGTCGAGGAAGTGGACGGCACCGACCATGCCAAGTACCTGTGGTGCAACGCCGCCTGGGCCTTTGGCGCGCGCCTGACCGCGGCCTTTGCCGACTTCGGCTGGTGCGCGGCGATCCGCGGCGTGGAAGGCGGCGGCCTGGTCGAAAACCTGCCGACCCACACCTTCAAGACCGACGACGGCGAAATCGCCCTGAAGTGCCCGACGGAAATCGCCATCACCGACCGGCGCGAAAAGGAACTGAGCGACCTCGGCCTGATCCCGCTGGTGCATTGCAAGAACTCGGACTACGCCGCGTTCTTCGGCGCGCAATCGGTGCAAAAGGCCAAGAAGTACAACACCGACAGCGCCAACGCCAACGCGGTGCTGTCGGCGCAGCTGCAGTACATCTTTTCGGTATCGCGCGTGGCGCACTACCTGAAAGCCATGATGCGAGACAAGATCGGCAGCTTTGCCTCCGCGCAATCTGTCGAGAGCTTCCTGAACCGCTGGGTCTCGCAGTACGTGCTGCTGGACGACAACGCGAGCCAGGAGCAGAAGGCGCAGTTCCCCTTGCGGGAAGCATCGGTGCAGGTTGCCGAGGTGCCGGGACGTCCCGGCGTGTTCCGGGCCGTGGCGTTTTTGCGGCCTCATTTTCAGCTCGATGAGCTTTCGATTTCGTTGCGCCTGGTTGCGGAACTCCCGGCCCAAGCCCAGAAATCGTGACCACCGTCGGATTCGACGATTTTTAACCAGAGAGGCTATTAATGAAGGACATCTACGTCAAATTCGGCAACCCCGCGCTCAAGGGCGAGTCGCAGGACAAGGACCATCCGGACTGGATCGAAGTCGGATCGTGGCGCCATGAAATCATCCAGCCGCGTTCGGCTACCGCCTCCACCTCCGGTGGCCACACCGCCGAACGCACCGAACATGGCGAGATGGTCTTCACCAAGGACCTGGACGTGGTCAGCCCGCTGCTGTACCAGCACGCATCCGGCGGCACGACGTTCGACGAAGTGACCATCGATTTCCTGCGCGCCGACGGCGAAGGCAACCGCGTCAAGTACCTGGAAATCAAGCTCAAGTACGTGATCATCTCGCGCGTGGCGCCGGAAGTCGTCAGCGAAGGCCTGCCGCACGAGTCGTTCTCGCTGAAGTACGCCGCCGTGCAGTGGAAGTACACGCAGCAGAAGGTGGGCGGCAACCAGGGCGGGAATGCCCAGGGCGCGTGGAGCCTCACCAAGAACGACAAGACGTACTCGGTCTGAACCTGACCGCATGAACGGCAAAGGCTCCCGGCTGGTCCGGCGCCTTTGCTCAATGAGGCCGCGATGAAGGGATTCGAACCCAGCCTGTTCGACAAGTTGTTCGACGGCGACGGGCAGACACCGCATGCGTTGCGACGCCTGTCGGTGGAAGAAATCAAGGAAACGGTCGCGCGCGACATCGAGGCCCTGCTCAACACGCGCATGGTCTTCACCGAAGACTCGCTCAAGCGTTTTCCGAACTGCCAGCGGTCCATCCTGACCTACGGTTTGTCGGATTTTTCCGGCCTGAGCCTGGCCAGTCACTACGACCGCGAGTTCATCTGCCGGTCGCTGGAGCAGGCGATCGCCCGCCATGAGCCGCGCCTGACGCACGTGCGGGTGTTGCTGCAGGTGGACAGCCGCGCGACCTCGGTGCTGTATTTCGCGATTACCGCGATGCTGGACGTGGGGCCTGCGCATGAGCCGGTCACGTTCGACGCGACGCTGCAGCCGTCCACCTTGCAGTACTCGGTAAGCAAGGGTCGGGCCAAGGCCGCGGCGGCCGCCTGATAACAAACCATGCACGCGGGCGCCGGCGGCACGCCGCCGGCGAAGAAGGGAAAGATGGAAGAACTGCTGCCTTACTACGAACGCGAACTGGGCTTTCTGCGCGGTTCGTCGCGCGATTTTGCGCAGCGCTATCCCAAGATCGCCGCGCGGCTCGGGCTGTCTGGCGAAACCTGCGAGGATCCGCATGTCGAGCGGATGATCGAATCGTTCGCGCTGCTGGGCGCGCGCATCAACAAGAAACTGGACGACGACTATCCGGAATTCACGGAAGCGCTGTTCGAGGTCATGTACCCGCATTACTTGCGCCCGTTCCCGTCGTGCTCGGTGGCGCAGTTCGACATGGGCGGCATGGCCTCGCAGCTGACCGCGCCGGTGCGCATGGCGCGCGGCACGGAACTGAAATCGCATCCCGTGCGCGGCGTGGCCTGCCGTTTCCGTACGGCGTACGACGTGACTTTGGCGCCGGTGAGCATCCGCCAGGCCGTATTTGCGGCCACGGCCAACGCGCCATCCGCGGCCAGCCTGCCTGCGGGCGTGACGGGCCGGCTGTCGCTGACATTGGCCTGCCTGGCTGAAACCCAGAATTTTTCCACCCTGGCGGTGGACCGCTTGCGCGTCTACCTGCACGGCGAGCCCTCGTTCGTGGCTGCGCTGCGGGATTGCCTGTTCCTGCGCACCGCGGCGGCCTACCTGGAAACGCAGCCGGGCCGCTGGAATCGCATGCAGGACGTGCCGCTGGCAGAGGTGGGGCTGTCCGAGGACGAAGCCCTGATCGACTTTCCGGCCAGCTCGCACCCTGCCTACCGGCTGTTGGCCGAGTACTTCGCGTTCTCCGAGAAATTCAATTTCGTGGACATCGATCTCGCGGCGCTCAGGCGCGCGGCGGGTCCGGTGCGTGAAATCACCTTGCATCTGGCCTTGAAGGGCGTGCGCGCGGATTCGAACACGGCGCGCCTGCTGGAGTCGGCCTCCGCGGACAATTTCCGGTTGGGCTGCACGCCCGTGGTCAACCTGTTCGCGCAGCGCGCCGATCCCATCCGCGTCACCCATGCGCAGGCGTCCTATCCGGTGGTGGCCGACGCGCGCCGCGCCTATGGCTACGAGATCTATTCGATCGACCGCGTGCGCCAGGTGCGGCAGAACGCGCAGGGCGATTCGGTGGTGGAGTTCCGGCCGTTCTATTCGCTGCACCATGGCGAGACGCCGGAAGGGGCTGGCCACTACTGGACGGCGCGCCGCAATGCGATGGTGGCCGAGCGCAGTCCGGGCTACGAGATGGAACTGTCCATCGTCGACATCGATTTCGATCCCTCGCTGCCGCAGACCGAGACCTTGAGCCTGGAACTGACCTGCACCAATCGCGATCTGCCTTCGCATCTGGCGGTGGGGCAGCCGGGCGGGGACTTGTTCCTGGAAGGCGGCTCGATCGCGCGCGAGATCCGCATGCTGCGCCGGCCGACGCACACCCATCGCTTCCAGCAGGGGCGGGCGGCGCATTGGCGCCTTATTTCGCATCTGGCGCTGAACCACCTGTCGCTGGTCCACAGCGGCCTGCCGGCGTTGAAAGAGACGCTGCGGCTGTATGACCTGTCGCATTCCGCGGTGGCGGCGCGCCAGATAGAAGGGCTGGTCGGCCTGGACTACAAGCCTGCCACGCACTGGATGCCCGGCGAACCATTCGCAACCTTCGTGCGCGGCATCGAGATCCGGCTGACCATCAACGAAGACAACTTCGTCGGCACCAGCCTGCATGCCTTCGTGGCGGTGATCAACCGCTTTTTTGGCCTATACGTGCATGCCAACAGCTTCGTGCAGCTGGTCGTGCTGTCGCGCCGCGGCGCGGAAGAAATCCTACGGTGCGCTCCATGCAACGGCGACGCGATCCTAGCGTAATCGAATCGCTGCTGGCCGAGCCGCAGCGCTTCAAGTTCTTCCAGGCCGTGCGGGTGCTGGAATCGTGGTTCGCGCGGCAGGAAGGCAGCCGCGCGCGCAATGCGGTGCCTGCGCACCTGCGCTTCCTGAACTCGTCTTCGCTGGGCTTTCCCGCCAGCGAGATCGCCGCGCTGACGGCCTATGACAAACAGGGCCAGGCGCTGGAAGACACCGAAGCGCGGCTGGCGGCGCTGGCCGCGGGCAACCTGGGACGGGTGGAGATCGAGCCGGCCTTCTTCGGCCTGTTGGGCGCGCAGGGCGCCATGCCGCTGCACTACACCGAGATCCTGAGCACGCGCGAGAGCTCGCGGCGCGACCGTGGCGCCCGCGCCTTCTTCGACATCTTCTCAAACCGGGCGGCGGCGCTGTTCTACGCGGCCTGGAAGAAGTACCGCATGCCCGTGCGGCACGAGACCGAACAGGACCATCACTATCTGCCGCTGCTGCTGGCGCTGGGCGGCATCGGCCATCCGGCGCTGCGCGACCGCCTGCAGTCAGGGCAGGGCCGGGTGTTCGACGAATCGCTGGCGCACTATGCCGCGGCCGCGCGCCAGCGGCCGGTATCGGCGGCCTACCTGCAGCGCGTGCTGGCGGATTACTTCCAGGTGCCGCTGCGGGTGGAGCAGTTCGTCGGGCGTTGGTATCACGTGCCGCCGCAGAACCGCACGCAGCTGGGCATGCCCGGCGCGGTGCTGGGCGTGTCGGCCATGGCCGGCGACCGCATCTGGCAGCGCGACATGCGCATCCGGCTGTGGATCGGCCCCTTGTCCAAGGACGCTTTCACCGATTTCCTGCCCGGCGGCGCGCGCGCCCAGGCGCTGGAGAAACTCCTGACCATGTTCGGCGGCATGAGCTTCGAGTACGAAGTGCGGCTGGTGATGGCCAAGGAAGACGTGGGCGGCAGCGTGCTGGGCGAAGGCGGCGGCGCGCGCCTGGGCTGGAACTCCTTTCTTTGCACCGAGCCGGTGGCGTCGGACCGCGATGACGCCAGCTACGAATTGCACACCATCCATTGAGACTAGACGACCTGGAATATGGCCACACCCTTGAAGACCCTGATTGGAAAGCTCAACCAGACCTGCCGCCAGGCGGCCGAGCGCGCCGCCAGCCTGTGCATGGCCCAGGGGCACTATGAGGTGGACCTGGAGCACCTGTTCCTGGCGCTGCTGGAAAAGCCCGCCAGCGATTTCAGCATCGTGGCGCGGCGCAGCGGTATCGAGGCTTCGGTGCTGGAAGCGGACCTGAATGCCGAGATCCGCGGCTTCAAGAATGGCAACACGCGCACGCCGGTGTTCTCGCCGCATCTGCCGCGGTTGTTCGAACATGCCTGGCTGATCGCTTCGCTGGACACGCAGACCACGCGCATCCGCTCCGGCCATCTGCTGCTAGCCTTGCTGACCGAGCCCGACCTGGCCCAGTTGGCGCGCCGCGGGTCGCGTCTGTTCGAATCGTTCAGGCTGGATGAACTGAAGCATGATTTCACCGCGTTGACGGCCGGCTCGGAAGAGGCGGGCCAGTCGGTGGCGTTGGGCGACAGTCCGGCGGGCGACGCAGGGCAGGATGGCGCGGCTCCCGCTGCCGGCCTCTCCAAGACGCCGGCGCTGGACCAATACACCGCCAACCTGACCGAGCGCGCGCGCGAAGGCAAGATCGATCCGGTGATCGGCCGCGATGCCGAGATCCGCCAGATGATCGACATCCTGACGCGCCGCCGCCAGAACAATCCCATCCTGACCGGCGAGGCTGGCGTGGGCAAGACCGCGGTGGTCGAGGGGCTGGCGCTGCGCATCGTGGCGGGCGACGTGCCGCCGGCGCTGGCGGACGTGGCGTTGCGCACGCTGGATATGGGCCTCTTGCAGGCCGGCGCCAGCGTCAAGGGCGAATTCGAGAACCGCCTGAAGAACGTGATCGACGAGGTCAAGCAGAGCTCCACGCCCATCATCCTGTTCATCGACGAAGCCCACACCATGATAGGCGCGGGCGGGCAGGCGGGGCAGAACGATGCCGCCAACCTGCTCAAGCCGGCATTGGCCCGCGGCGAGCTGCGCACCATCGCCGCCACCACCTGGAGCGAGTACAAGAAGTACTTCGAGAAGGACGCCGCGCTGGCCCGCCGCTTCCAGGTCGTGAAGGTGGAAGAACCCAGCGAGGAGCTGGCCGCGAGCATGCTGCGCGGCATGGCGCCGCTGATGGAACAGCATTTTGGCGTGCGCGTGCTGGACGAGGCCATCGTGGCCGCGGCGCGCTTGTCGCACCGCTACATCAGCGGCCGCCAACTGCCGGACAAGGCCGTCAGCGTGCTGGACACGGCCTGCGCGCGCGTGGCCCTGGGCCGCAGCGCTACGCCGGCGCTGATCGACGACGCGCGTCATCGCCTCGCGCGCCTTGAGACCGAGCGCGCCGCCTTGCGCCGCGAAGCCGCGGCGGGCGCGGCGCAATCCGCGCGCCTGCGCGAGCTGGATCAGGAAATGGACGCCACGCGTGCCGCATTGACGGAAGCGGAATCGCGGCTGGCGCAGGAAAGCGAGCTGGTCAGGCAGATCCACGCGCTGCGCGAGGAATTGGAGGCGGCGGGCGTGGAAGCCGCGCCGGAGCCCGCCGGCAAGCGCCGCTCGGGCAAGGCGGCCGAGCCAGCCGCCACGCCAGGACAGGCGCAATTGGCCGAACTGCAACAGCAACTACGCGCCTTGCAGGGCGAAGCGCCGCTGGTGCCGGCCTTCGTGGATGCGCAGGTCATCGCCGAGATCGTGTCGGCCTGGACCGGCATCCCGCTGGGCCGCATGGTCAATGACGAAATCCGTACGGTGCTGGAACTGCAGCCCTTGCTGGCCGAACGCGTCATCGGCCAGGACCATGCCTTGCACGCCATTGCGCAACGCGTGCGCACCGCGCGCGCCGGCCTGGAAGACCCAAACAAGCCCAAGGGCGTGTTCCTCTTCATTGGTCCGTCGGGCGTGGGCAAGACCGAAACCGCGCTGGCCGTGGCCGACGTGCTGTATGGCGGCGAACGCAAGCTGGTCACCATCAACATGAGCGAGTACCAGGAGGCCCACAGCGTATCGGGCCTGAAGGGCTCGCCGCCGGGCTACGTGGGCTACGGCGAGGGTGGCGTGCTGACCGAGGCGGTGCGCCGCCAGCCCTACAGCGTGGTGCTCCTGGACGAGATCGAAAAAGCCCATCCCGACGTGCTGGAGCTGTTCTTCCAGGTGTTCGACAAGGGCGTGATGGACGACGCGGAAGGCCGCGAGATCGATTTCCGCAACACGCTCATCATCCTGACCTCCAACGTCGGATCGTCGGCCATCATGCAGGCCTGCCTGAACAAGAGCGCCGAGGAACGGCCCGACCCCGAGGCCTTGCAGGAACTGTTGGCGCCGCAGCTGTACAAGGCCTTCAAGCCCGCCTTCCTGGGCCGCATGAAGACCATCGCCTACTACCCGGTGGACGACGACGCGCTGGCCCGCATCATCGCACTGAAGCTCGGCCGCATCGCGCAGCGCGTCCAGGCCAACCACCGCGCCGTGTTCGAATGGGACGAGGCGCTGGTGGAGGCCGTGCTGGCGCGCTGCACCGAGGTGGATACCGGCGCGCGCAACGTCGACCACATCCTGAACGGCACGCTGTTGCCGCAGATCGCTGAACAGGTGCTGGGCCGCATGGCGCAGGGCGAGGCCATCGCCCGCATCCGCGTGACCGCCGGCAAGAACGGCGATTTCCGTTATCGCCTTGCCTGACGCCGGAGCCCGACATGCCCATGGATAATGCCGGCCTTTCCCGAATGTCGATCGCGTCGGTAGACCAGGCCAACCGTTTGCTGGACCTGCGCACGCCGCTGGGCGCGAACCGGCTCGTCGCGGAAACGCTGTCCGCCACGGAAACCCTGTCGGACGGCGCGTTCCGGCTGGAACTGACGGCGCTGTCGGACGATGCCGGCATCCCCTTGTCTGAACTGCTGGGCAAGCCGGCGACGCTGCGTCTGCAGACCGCGCTGGGCCGCGAACAGCCCCGTGTCTGGAATGGCTACATCATGGCGGCCGAGTTCCAGGGCGCCAACGGCGGCCTGGCGCGCTATGGGCTGACGCTGGAGCCCTGGCTCGCCTTTCTGCGCGCGCGCCGCGACAGCTTCGCCTATCAGGACAAGACGGTCATTGAAATCGTCGACAGCATCTTCGGCGACTACAAGGACCAGGAGGGGCTGGCGCCGCAATGGCGTTGGGTCGTGAAGGACCGCGCCGCCTACCCCAAGCGCAGCTTCACCGTGCAGTACCGCGAAACCGATCATGCCTTCGTCGAGCGCCTGCTGGCTGAAGAGGGCCTGTTCTACTGGGTGGAGCACGAGGCCGGCGAAGGCGACGGCAGCCATACGTTGATCATTGCCGACCACAACGGCGCCTTCCAACCCGGCCCGCAGGCCAGCGTGCGCTTTGCGCGCGCCGACGTCACGGAGACCGAGGACAGCATCCAGCAATGGAGCCGGCGCGCGCGCTGGCAGACCAATGCGGTGCGCATGGCCAGCTGGGACTACCGCAGCGCCCAGGCCAGGCCGGTGGCGGCGCAGGTCGATGGCGGCGCCGCGAAGGGCGCAATGGATCTGGTCGTCAACGACTATCCCGGGCAGTACGCCTACGAGGATAGCGCGCAGGGCGAGCGCCTGGCGCACATCGCGCTGGCCGCGCTGCGCGCGGGTCAGGATAGCTGCGAAGGCGCGGGCACCGTGCGCACGCTGGCGCCGGGCCAGCGCTTCGAGCTGACCGGGCACTACCAGCAGGGCGGGGCCGCCTATGTGGCGATCGCCGTGCGGCACGAGGCCCGCAACAACTTCGACGAGGACCTGGGCCGCGCCGTGCGCGAAGCGCTGGGCGAGACCGGTCCGCAGGCAGCCGACGCCGACTTCTACCGCAATACCTTTACCTGCATCGGCATCGACACGGAATTCCGCAAGGCCACGCGCGACGGGCACGGCGAGCGCCTGCATCCGCGGCCCACCGTGTACGGCGCGCAGACCGCGCTGGTGGTGGGCGCCGAGGCGCCGGTGCATACCGACCGCGACCACCGCGTCAAGGTCCAGTTCCATTGGCAGCGCGGCAAGGCCTCCAGCAGCCGCCTGGAACATCCTTCGGGTGACGAGAACGCGCCCGCCAAGGACGAACTTGGCACGTGGGTGCGGGTGGCGGAGTCCGTGGCGGGCGGCGACTGGGGCGGGAATTTCGTGCCGCGCGTCGGCCAGGAAGTGCTGGTCGAGTTCCTGCACGGCGACATCGACCGCCCCGTGGTGGTGGGCGCGCTCTACAACGGCGCAGGCGCCGAGGACGCCGCGCACAACCAGGTGCAGGGCGGCGCCGCCAACGCCACCGGCAACGCGCCCGCCTGGTTCGCGGGCGGCGCCGACGGCCATGCGCACAATGTGGTGATGTCCGGCTTCAAGACGCAGGCGCTGGCCAGCAGCGGCCAGGGTACCGGCGGCTACAACCAGCTGGTGCATGACGACACGCCCGGACAGTCGCGCCTGACGGCGTCGACCACGCAGGCCGAAAGCCGCCTGAACCTGGGCCATATCAAGCAGCAGCGCGACAACGAAAGACTGCAGGACCTGGGTCACGGTGCGGAACTGTCGACTCGCGAGGCCGTGGCGGTGCGCGGCGGTTCCGGGCTATTGATCAGCGCCGACCTGCGCGGGAACGCCGAGGGCGCGCTGCTGGACAGCTCGGAAGCGGCCAAGCAGATTGAGCGGGCGACGCGTTCAGCGGAGGAACTGGCGCAGGCGGCAACGCGCCAGAAGGCCGTGTTGGAAGGCGATCCGCAAACGCTGCCGGCGCAGGACGCCCTGAAGCACGTCCTGGAGGTGATCGACGCCAAGCAGGACGCGCCCGAGGGCAAGCCAGTTGCCGCCTACAGCGAACCGCAGCTCCAGGTGAGCGCGCCCAGCGGCATCGGCCAATACACACCCGCCGACGCATTCCTGGCGGCCGGCGCGACGCTGTCGCAGGTGGCGCCGGACGTCAACTGGATCAGCAGCGCCAACCTGGCGGTAGGGGTAGTCGGCGGCGCGGTGTTGTTCACGCTGGGCCGCAAGGCGTCTGGCGACAGCCCGGTGCAAGGCCAGGGACTGCTGCTGCATGCGGCGGGCGGCAAGCTGCGCTTGCATAGCCAGGACGCCAAGATGACGCTGTCCGCTGAAAAGGCGGTGACCTTTGCCTCGGCGCAAGCTGCCGTGAAGGTGCAGGCCGCCAAACGCGTCTTGGCGACCGCGGGCGGCGCCTATTTGCGGGTGGAAGGCGGCGGGATCCAGCTGCACGCGCCGGGGAAGGTTGAGTTGAAGGCGGGTGTGCATAACTGGGCGGGGCCGCAAAGCGCGCCCTTGCAGCTGGGGCTGCCGGAGGGCGACTTCGAAGGATGCCAGCTGAGAATGCAGAGCGCGGCGGCTTCGGGCGCGGCGGCGGTTGAACTGTAGCGGCCAGGGGCGGACAGATATGGGGCCATTCACATCGGACATTCAACTGGGAGAGGCGCTGCAACGGCTGGCGGCGTCCCATGGGGAGTCGCGCTGCTGCTTGCTGCTTGATCCGCTGTTGCGGCCGCCTGAGGAAGATTCCGAATGGCTGGGCCTGGCCGATGAACTCGATGCGCGGACCACTTCGGTCCGGCTTGCGCATCGGAATGTCGATTCCAAGGCTTGGCCTCGGCTCGTCTCGCTGGATCTGGCGCGCGCCTGCGACGCCGATATCAGCCGGGTGGCGGCAGGCATGGCGATCCGGGATTGGACGCCGGAATCCCTGCGGCTGGGCCTGGGGCGCCGCATCGGCGGCTGGATGTTTGGCGCAACGGATGCTGCGGCCTTGGCGCACCACCTGGGCCGGGCCATGCTGCAATCGCGGCCGGACGGAGGCCGCTCCCTGTTGCGCTTGCAGGATCCCGCTGTGCTGGATCTGGTATGGAACCTGGCGACTCCAGGGCAGCGCCAGGCATTGCTGGGGCCGATGCACCTGTGGGTGACGGTCGACCGGTGGGCGCGCCTGGCAAGCTATGGCAATGGCGCTGAGCCGGTGCCCGGCCTTCGGGATATCGGTCCGCTTCAGTTCGACTCAGACCAATGGAGCCGCATTGAGACCTCTGCCGCCATCAACCGCGCGTGGCGCGTGGTGGCTGGACAGGCTGCGGCCATTTCAGACGAAACATTGGCGCAGGCGGCGGCATGCGTGCGGCGCGGGGCGGCCAGGGGATTGCTGGATCCGCGCGACTGGGAGGCCATGGCCATCCGCGCGCTTACGGCGCACCCTGCATTCGATCAGCATCCCAGGCTGGCCGCGCTACTGGATGCCCGCGAGCCGGATGTCGGCTTTGCCAGGCTCGTCATGGATTTGACCGAGGCGGACTGGACGGCGATCGCCCGCGATTGCCGGCAGTCGCGCCCGGCGCATCACCAAGTTAGGGAAGAAGAATGAGTACGGCTTGCAATGTGTGCAAGGCAGGCGGCCTGCCGATACTGCCGACGCGTTACGCCGTGGTGCCGGCGGGGTTTCCGGCGCATGCGCTGGACGGCGTAAGTGGCGAACGCGTGAAGGATGTGCCGCTGGACAGCGAACAGTACAAGTACGTGACCCGCACGCTGCGCATGGGCTTTCTCTACCTGTTCTACGAGAAAGGCCCGCAGGGCGCCAACTACTGGGAAGTCTATTCCGTGACGGCCGACGGCATGCTCTGGCGTTGCGACGACGCGGACAGCGCCCGGTTGCAGCCCGCGATGAAATGCGCGAACCAGGGGCACAATGGGCTGCGTATGCATTACATCGTCATAGAGAAGCCGGAACAGTGCGGCAAGGTGTGGCTGGCCTATAGCGAACATAAATGGAGCCCGCAGACCCGCGCTCGCTATGAAAAGCAGGAGCACCGCGCATCGCGGATGCAGGCGATCGAGCCCGCCGTCTGGGCGCAGGGCCGCTGCGAGGCCAAGAATCACCAATCCATACTGGCCGTCGAGTCGAACTTCAAGAAGATCCTGGAATACGGCGACCACCAGTTCAGCGGATTGACGGGCGAGCCGCCCTGGCTTCCGTACACCGGCCTCGATCGCCAGCGCAAGTTGAGCAATGTCGACGGGTCTTTCGACGAAACAACGCTGAAAGAGCAATTCACGAAGACGCCCTGGTATCCGCGCAACCGGCCGCTCGGCGGCCTTGTGGATAAGACGCTTGAGCTTTTGCTGGCGCAGATGCTGGATAAATGCGGCGATCCCACGATGGGCGTCAGCTATTGGCCGATGAGCTTGGCGCTGTGGGACGCCATCGGCATCGCCGACGAGCTCAACGGATACTGCAATGACGCGCTGGGCGCGATGGCGCGGTATGGCGAGGAACGCGCGTTGCAGATTACCGCGGCCAGCAACATCGAAGGCGCCAAGGCGGCGCTGGAGAATAAGGCCGACGACGCCGCAAGGCGCACGGCCGAGGCCGTGCAACTGGGGCAGCGGGGCGGCAACCGGCACTACGAGGTGATGCGCCGCAACCAGGTCATCAGTCAGCACGTGCCGGACATGAAGGGCAAGCAGGCATTCGCCGGGCTGGAGAACGAGCGGTCCAATGGCGTGATAACGGACGCCGAGTACCACAGCCGCCGTCGCGTGCTGCTGGACCAGTATGTCCCGGCGGCCAATAGGGCGCAGGCAGAGGCGGATTTCAACGCCTATGACGCGGAGATCGTGCAGGCGGACGAGACGCGCGCTCGGAATCTGGAGAATTACCGCAAGGACCAGGTCGCGCATGCCTGGGATCGCTACACCGACAATGTCGATTGGGACAAGCTGAATCGCTTCAAGAGCAACTACGAGAAGTTCCAGGAGATGGCGACTACGCTGGCAAATACCAGGACAGTGGAACTCATCAAATGGCTGGAATGGGGCCTTCTGTTCGATACGCTGGAGGACTATAGCGAGGAAGTCGAGGATGACGGCCACGAGTTCATTGAAGTGGTCGGCGACCTGATCGAAGGCATCGGATCCAGCGCGGCGGGAGCCCAGTATCTCAAAACCTTGGTGGAAGAACGGCGTGACGCAGGGGACAGGAAGTCCCTGTTCTGGCGCGCAATCGCCGCAAACCAGAAGCAGCTCAAGCCTGCGGTGACGAGCGCCCTCGATGAAGCCGTGAAGGGCAAGGAAACGCCATTGCCTACGGGTCTCGGTGTCGTCGAACGAGTGCTCAGCAACCTGAAAACCTTCTCGGGGTATTACAAGAGGGCGGTGTCCCTGGTTGGTGAAAGCAAGGTGGAAAAGCTGGGGCCATTGCCGCGCGCTTTGAAAAATGCCGGCATCGACAAGCTGATGATGACGGTGGGCGATACGGCTTTCCGCTGGTTGCAGCTGAACCGCGTAAGCGATTTCGTCGGTGAGAAGATCGTCCAGAATCTCTTTTTGTTGTCCACGGGCATCAGCGACGCCGACGCCTTGGCGCTGGTGAGAGAACAGGCCCGGTCCGAAGGCGTGGCGCGTCAGGTCGCGCTACAGCGATTGCGGACTGCGCGCACTTTCCTGGAAGCCAACGAGGCCATCGCCAAGGAACCCAGCCACAAAGTGCTGCGGGACATGTGGGGCAAGATGCGGCCGGCTACTGGGCGCAACGGGGCTACCACCATGCGCATTACGGTGGTGGTGGGATTGATTGAAATTTGGAACTTCAAGAAGCTCATTTCGGCGACCGACAAGACGGCTACGACCTATGCAAAGCTGGTCGCGTCTACGGCCACCTTGAGCGCCGCCGTGATTGATATCGCTATCGTGCCGTATCAATTGGCGGGGAAAAAAGCATACGGATTCCAGAAATGGAAATTGGTCGGGGGGATGTTGGGCGCCGGCGCGAGTTTTATCGGTGCATCCATAGATTTCAACGAAGCCATGGAGCGCAGGGAAAAGAAGCAGTACACGCTAATGGTGCTGGTCGGCATCAAGTCGGCCATAGGCTTTGTCGCAGGCGGGGCCGCGGTGATCACGGCAATATCGACTTCTGCCTCGTTGCTGAAGATCGTGGGACGGCGCGCAGGTATGAATGTGATGGTGGTGGCTGTGGATGTGGTTGCGTCGCGGATGGCGATAGCTTCATTCGCTCGTGTGCTTGGTATCCTGGTGGGCTGGGAGATCGCGATAGTGTTGGTGGGTATTCAGCTGCTGGTCTGGTACTTCACGCCGAATGCACTGGAAGAGTGGTGTGAAACCAGCGCGTTTGGCCGTCGTACTTTCGGCAAACCTCAGGACGAACCGAAGAAGCAGGAGGAAGGCTTCGTCGCTGCTCTTGCTGATGTGACGTGATTTGATGTGAGGAATGGAATGACCAATGAGCTCAATGGAAATGTCCGAAAGATCTCTGGAAAGATCACGGAGCTGAAGAAGTCCCGTCGTAATCGGGACTTTGTCCTGAGCCAGATTGGCGGTGACGTCGGAGCGTCCGCGGTATCCGCCGCGCTGGCAGGCATGGGAGGGGCGGGTATCGCGATTGCCTCGATCGATAGTTCGGAGAGCGCCGACTTCGTGGAGTTTTCACTGAACGGCGAACCCGTTCAGGGTTGGTTCTGGCGCTTCCCCTTTCAAGAAGGGGACGACGTGGAGCTGGTCGCCGAACGTGGCGAGGGCGCCTGGAGCGCCTATGGCGTCAGGCGCGAATCGGATTCCTTGGTGGCGGTGTATCCCCACTGCTTTGAAGGGCGCAGATCCCACTATCTGTCCACGTTCCGGTTCTGGGGCATCATCGTCGCGGTGATTTTTGGATTCATGATGTGCCTGGATGCGGTGTTTGCCTTGTTCAAAGGCAAGTTCAGCATCGCGGGGCAGCTTGAGGCCTATGGCATTTATGCCATGTACCTGTTGCCGGCCTTGCTCGTCGTGTTCGGCTTCCTGGCCTGGCGGGCGGGGCGCAAGACGGAAGGCTTCGCGCATGTCGCGGAAATGATCTTCAAGGGATTCGGTTGGAGCAATCCCACTGGGATCAATCTGCGCGCAATATCCAAAACAAAGCGGCGGCAGGGCGATGGCAAGGACTACGGCCTGCGCTATTTCAGATACTGACGAGGGAAATGCCCTGAAGAAATTGCGCAGGCCTATCCACGGGCTGATACCGGTCGCGCCGCAACCGAGCCGGCGAGTTCTGGAGCGTTGAATGGATTACACGGGGTTGATGCGCAAATTCCCCAACGACCGGCCGCTTGGGGACTTCGACCGCGAACACCGCTTGCAGCAGAAGAAACGGCTGGACGTGCCGCTGGCGGCCGATTCCTGCGTGGTGAGGATGAACTCCAACGGCCTGGTCTTGGTGGACCGCTGGTACGCCTACCGGGGCATGCTGGCGCTGATGGGGCTTGTCGGCGTGGCCTTCGGCGTGGGCATGATCCGGGAGTTGGCTTGGGCCCTGGTGGACGGGCTGCCCAATGAGAACGGGCTTTGGACGGCGGCTTTCATCAGCATGGCGATGGGCGCTGCGTTGGCGGCGGCGGGCGCATGGGTCGCGGGCAAGGAGATGTTCCGGTGGACCTACTATCCCATCGCCTTGGACCGCAAGCACAAGCTGGTACACGTGTTCCGGCTGGACGGAACGGTGCTGACGGCGAAGTGGAACAAGCTCTACTTCACGCTTGGAGGAGGGGTCGACGGGTTTCAGCACCGGACCTGGGATGTCCGCGGCCTGATCCTGGACGCGGATGGCGTGACGGTCAGGGAGACATTCGCGTTCAGCTCGGTCACGTACCGGGCCGAAGATGCCTATTCCCATTGGGAGTTTCTGCGCCGCTACATGGAGGACGGGCCGCAAGCCGTGCAGGACGCGGTCTTGCATTGCGTGCCGGCCGACGGCAAGCCGGAGACCTTCGCCCTATCCAGGCAGCGCGCCTTTGCCGAGGATGCGCAAGGTCCTGGCATCCTGTCCCTGCTGATGATGCCGTTCAATTTTCTACACGCCATCATGCGCTGGGCGGTGATGCACACCAGCAAGGTGCCGACGTTTCCGCCGGAAATCGAGGCCACGCTGCAGCCAGAGCCGGAGGACGAGTATGTGCAAGATGCCTCGACGAATCCCGCGTACTCGCGCTAGGGGATTTCATCGGGCGGCGCGGCCGCCCGGATTTGCGCTAGGATTACCCCGACCTTTCCGCCCCTCCCCCTGGAGCCCCCCGCATGACCGACCTCAGCGCCTTTCCCATCACCAAGAAGTGGCCCGCCCGGCACCCCGACCGCATCCAGTTGTATTCGCTGCCCACGCCCAACGGCGTGAAGGTGTCGATCCTGCTGGAGGAAACCGGGCTGCCCTACGAGGTCCACCGGGTCAGCTTCGACGCCAAAGACCAGTTTTCGCCCGAATTCCTGTCGCTCAGCCCGAACAACAAGATCCCGGCCATCCTCGATCCCAACGGCCCCGAAGGTAAGCCGCTGGGCCTGTTCGAGTCCGGCGCCATCCTGATCTACCTGGCCAGCAAGGCGGGCAAGTTCCTGCCGGCGGACACGGCGGGGCGCTACGAGACGCTGCAATGGGTCATGTTCCAGATGGGCGGCATCGGCCCGATGTTCGGCCAGCTGGGCTTCTTCCACAAGTTTGCGGGCAAGGACTACGAAGACAAGCGTCCGCGCGACCGCTACGCGGAGGAGTCCAAGCGCCTCTTGAACGTGCTGGACCAGCGCCTGGAAGGCCGCGACTGGGTGATGGGCGACGAGTACACCATCGCCGACATCGCTATCCTGCCCTGGGTGCGCAACCTGGTGGGTTTCTACGGCGCGGGCGACCTGGTGGAGTTCTCGCGCTTCAAGAATGTCGCCCGGGTGCTGGAAGCCTTCGTGGCCCGTCCGGCGGTGGCCCGGGGCCTGACGATACCGGCGTAGGCGATGCAGGCCGCGCGGCCGCCGTCAGGGCGGCTGCGGGCCTCGGCAAGCCCGCAGCCGGCGGGCTTGCGGCAAATCAAACAAGCCCGCAAGTTATATGCTTTTCGGTCATTAACTTATTACTGAAAGGCGTAAGCTTCCTCCATAAGCTGGACAGGCCGTACGAACACCCCGACGTGCATGCTGCCCAGCGTGCAACGGAGGGCAGTAATGAAGAGGATCGGGATCAAGGTCGCGGTGGGTCTGCTGGCGGCTGCGGGCCTGGCCATCGGCGGCGCGCAGCTGCTGACGGCAAATCGCAAGGCCGACGTGGCGGCGTCCGTCGACATCAACGACAGGCGGCTGGCCGAAGCCGGCGCCTACATTGCGCGCACGGGCGATTGCGTGGCCTGTCACAGCGTGCCCAATGGCAAGCCCTTCGCGGGCGGCCTGGCGATGCAGACGCCGGTGGGCACCATCTATTCGTCGAACATCACGCCCGACAAGCAGACGGGCATCGGCGGCTATAGCTACGCGGATTTCAAGAACGCGGTGCAGCACGGCATCCGCAAGGACGGCACGCCCCTGTATCCGGCCATGCCGTATCCCTCGTACGCCATCATGCCGGACGCGGACGTCCAGGCGCTCTACGCCTACTTCATGTCGCAGGTCGAACCGGTCAACCAACCTAGCGCGGATTCCACGATTCCGTGGCCGCTGAACATGCGTTGGCCCATGGCCTGGTGGCAACTGCTGTTCGCGGGCAAGCGCGAGTTCGCGGCCCCGGCCGGCGCCGATGAAAGGCTGGTGCGCGGCGCCTATCTGGTCGAAGGCCCCGGCCATTGCGGCGCCTGCCACACGCCGCGCGGCCTGGCCTACCAGGAGCAGGCGCTGTCCCTGGCGGACGGCGACGCCTTCCTGTCGGGCGCCGTGATCGACGGCTGGCGCGCCAAGAGCCTGCGCGGCGAGGCCCAGGGCCTGCAATCTTGGAGCGCGCAGGACATCGAGCTGTTCCTGAAGACCGGCCGCACCGACAAGGTGGCGGCATTCGGCGCGATGGCCGATGTGGTCGAGCACAGCACCCGCCATTTCACTGATGGCGACCTCGCCAGCATCGCGGCCTACCTGAAGCAATTGCCCGCGGCCGGCGGCAAGCTCGCCGCCTTCCCGCCCAAGGCCGACGGCACCACCGCGTCCCTGCGCGACGGCCGCTACGACTCGCGCGGCGCGGTCATCTACATGGAGCAATGCGTCGTGTGCCATCGCGCCGACGGGCAGGGCATGCCGCGCATCTTCCCGGCGCTGGCCGGCAATTCGGCGGTGTTCGCGCAGAACCCGCAATCCATCATCCAGATCACGCTGGAGGGCGGCAGAATGCCGTCCAACGACATGGACGCCATGACGTTCGCGATGCCGGGCTTCAAGCATCTGAGCGACCGCGATATCACGGACGTGATCAATTTCATCCGCACCGGTTGGACCAACCAGGCGCCCGCGATCGGCGAGAAGGATGTCGCGCATATCCGCGAATTCCTGGCCAGCAAGAAGCCGAACATCGGCGGAGGCAAGCATGAGTAAGCACATCAGGATCGCCGCCCTGCTGGCGGCAGCGGTCGCCGTGGGCGGCTGGACGGCCGCCACGGCCGAACCCGAGGCCGCGGCACCAGGCGCGCGCAGTACCTTTCCGGTGCTCGACAAGGACGGCAAGCGACTGCCGGACTACACCATCCCGCCCGACACCCAGATCGCCGCGCAGCCCAACGCCGAGCAGATCAACTACGGCAAGCGCCTGCTGACCGAGACGCGCCGGCTGTTGCCGCAGAACACGGGCGCCAGCCTGAACTGCAACAGCTGCCATGTGCAGGGCGGCAAGAAGCCCCTGGGCGCGCCTTACATCAACACGGTCAATTCGTTCCCGCAGTTCAATCCGCGCGCCAACCGGGTGGTGACGCTGGAGGACCGCATCAACGGCTGCTTCATGCGTTCGATGAACGGCAAGCCGCTGGAAAAGGACTCGGCCGAGATGAAGGCCATGATCGCCTACATGAAGTGGCTGGCCCAGGATGTGCCGCACGGCGCAAAGGTGCAGATCGAGAACGCCTGGCCGATAGACACCAAGCTGGTGCCCGACCCGGTGCGCGGCAAGAGCCTGTACGCGGCCCAATGCGCGTCTTGCCACGGCGCCAACGGCGAAGGCAAGCGCGACCGTTCCGGCGACATTGCGTTCCCGCCCCTGTGGGGCGAAGAGTCCTTCAACATCGGCGCGGGCCTGGCGCGCACCTACAAGGCGGCTGCCTTCATCCGCAACAGCATGCCGATGGGCGTGAATACGCATGGCAGCTGGGGCGAAGGCGGCGTGCTGTCCGACCAGGATGCGGTGGACGTGGCAGAGTACTTCACGCACATGCCGCGCCCCGACTTCGCCGGCAAGGACAAGGACTGGCCGCAGGGCAAGAAGCCGAAGGACGCGCGCTACTGAAGCGTTGCGGCCCAGCCTCTACAATCGGCCCTGTCATCCCTTACGGAAAGCCGGGGCCGCCCATGGAACTGCGCCAACTGCGTTACTTCGTCCGCGTCGTGGAGGCGGGCAGCATCGGCCGCGCCGCCCAGTCCATCGGCATGGTGACGTCGGCGCTCAGCCAGCAGATCAGCCGGCTGGAGGGCGAGCTGTCGACGCGGCTGCTGCGGCGCAGCGCCAGCGGCGTGGAGCCCACCGATGCGGGCCTGGCGTTCTTCCGCCAGGCGCAACTGGCGCTGCGCCACGCCGACGATGCCGTGCACGCGGCGCAGCAGGCCAGGCTGGCGGGCCACGTCAGCGTGGGCCTGCCTTCCACCACCGCCGCCATCCTCGGCGCGCCCTTCGTGCAGGCCATGAACGAGCGCTATCCCGACATCCGCCTGCATCTGGTCGAGGCGCTGTCGGGCCATCTGAGCGACATGCTCAATGGCCGCATGCTGGACCTGGCCATCGTGTTCCAGGCCGAATCCGCGCGCCGCTTGCGCGTGACGCCCTTGCTGGACGAGCCGCTGTTCCTGCTGGCGCGGCCGGACATGGCGGGTTTGCCTGCGGGCGAGAGCACGCGGATCGAGGCCATCGCGCATTTGCCGCTGGTGCTGCCCAGCGGACGCCACGGGCTGCGGGCGCTGGTCAACAACGCGTATCAGCAGTCGGGCCGCACGCCGCTGGTGGCGGTGGAAGTGGACGGTCTGCCGGTGCTGATGGACGTGGTGCAGCTGGGGCACGTGGCCACCATCCAGCCCAGTTCCGCCATGGCGCGGATCGCGCCGGGCCAACTGCACATGGCGCGCATCGACGACGCGCACCTGTACCGCCCCAATCTTTTGGCCAGCCTGTCCGAGGACGAGCTGTCGCCCGCGGCGCTGGCCGCGCGCCTGGTGCTGGCCGATGTGTCGCGCAGGCTGGCGCGCGAGGGCAAATGGCCGGTGGTGGCCCTTCACGATTCATGAAGACCTGTTGACGGCTGGCTGATATCGGCGGGCGCTCGCGCTCGCTACAGTTCGTTCCTTGGAAGAGGAACGATGGCATGGTCGACGTCTTGGTGGTGGGAGGGGGTAACGCGGCGCTGTGCGCGGCCCTGATGGCGCGCGAGGCCGGCGCCAGCGTGCTGCTGCTGGAAGCGGCGCCGCGCGAATGGCGCGGCGGCAATTCGCAGCACACGCGCAATCTGCGCTGCATGCACGATGCGCCGCAGGACGTGCTGGTCGAGGCCTATCCCGAGGAAGAATACTGGCAGGACCTGCTCAAGGTGACGGGCGGGCTGACCAACGAGCATCTGGCGCGGCTGGTCATCCGCGAGTCCTCCACCTGTCGCGACTGGATGCGCCGCCATGGCGTGAACTTCCAGCCGCCGCTGTCGGGCGCGCTGCACGTGGCGCGCACCAACGCGTTCTTCATGGGCGGCGGCAAGGCCCTGGTCAACGCCTACTACCGCAGCGCCGAGGCGCTGGGCGTACGGATCCGCTACGACGCGCCGGTCGACTCGCTGGAGCTGGATGGCGGGCGTTTCGTGGCGGCGCGCATCGGCGATGAGCGCATCGAGGCGCGCGCCTGTGTGCTGGCGGCCGGCGGCTTCGAGTCCAACCGCGAGTGGCTGCGCGAGGCCTGGGGCCAGAACGAGCGCGGCGAATGGCCGGCCGACAATTTCCTGATCCGCGGCACGCGCTACAACATGGGTGTGCTGCTGAAGTTCATGCTGGACGCCGGCGCGGACAGCATCGGCGATCCGTCGCAGTCGCATTGCGTGGCCATCGACGCGCGCGCGCCGCTGTACGACGGCGGCATCTGCACGCGCATCGATTGCGTGTCCCTGGGCGTGGTGGTCAACCGCGAGGCGCGGCGCTTCTACGACGAGGGCGAGGACTTCTGGCCCAAGCGCTATGCCATTTGGGGCCGCCTGACGGCCATGCAGCCGGGCCAGATCGCCTATTCCATCATCGACGCCAAGGCCGTGGGCCGCTTCATGCCGCCGGTGTTTCCCGGTGTGCAGGCCGACACCTTGCCCGAACTGGCCGTGAAGCTGGGCCTGGATCCGGTGGTCTTCGAGCAAACCCTGAGCGACTACAACGCGGCCTGCCGTGTCGGCAAGTTCGACCATACGGCGCTGGACGACTGCCATACCGAGGGCCTGGCGCCGGCCAAGACGCACTGGGCGAGGCCCATCGACACGGCGCCGTTCTATGGCTATGCCTTGCGGCCCGGCATCACCTTTACCTACCTGGGCCTGAAGGTGGACGACACCGCCGCGGTCCGGTTCAACGACGTGCCTAGCGACAACCTGTTCGTCGCGGGCGAAATGATGGCCGGCAACGTGCTGGGCAAAGGCTATACGGCCGGGGTGGGCATGTCCATCGGCACGGCCTTCGGCCGCATCGCCGGCACCCGGGCCGCGGCAGCCGCGCGCGCCCGGCACAACGCGGAAGCACGACATGAAGCAGCTTGAAGCCCTGGCCCGCGAGGCCCAGTCCTTTTCCACGCAGCACGGCGAGGCAGCATCCGTCATGGCAGAGCAGCCCGTGCGCTGGCATGCCAAACAGGCCGAACTCCAGACGGATCTGCTGACGGGCGATGAAACCGAAGTCGCCCGCGTCATGCAGATCTGCAACGCCTGCCGCTATTGCGAAGGATTCTGCGCGGTGTTTCCCGCCATGACCCGCCGCCTGGAATTCGGCAAGGCCGACCTGAACTACCTGGCCAACCTGTGCCACAACTGCGGCGCCTGTCTGCACGCCTGCCAGTACGCGCCGCCGCACGAGTTCGCGGTGAACGTGCCGCAGGCCATGGCCCGCGTCCGGATGCAGACGTACACCGATTACGCCTGGCCCGCGGCGCTGGGCGCCCTGTATAAGCGCAATGGCCTGACCGTGTCGCTGGCTGCCGCTGCGGGCCTGGCGCTGTTTCTGACGCTGGCCGTGCTGATGGCGGGCGGCCTGTTCCATGAGCCCATGGCCGGCAACTTCTACGCGGTGTTCCCGCACAACACGCTGGCGCTGATGTTTGGCGTGGTGTTCGGCTTCGCGATGCTGGCGCTGGGCGTGGGCGTGACGCGCTTCTGGCGCAATGTCAGCCCGGGAGCGGCCACAGGCGCTGCGGTGGCGGAGGCTGCGCATGACGCGCTGCGGCTGCGCTATCTGGATGGCGGACATGGCAAGGGCTGCAACAACGCGGACGACGCCTTCACCTTGTGGCGCCGGCGCTTCCATCACTTCACCTTCTACGGCTTCATGCTGTGTTTTGCCGCCACCAGTGTGGCCACGCTGTACCACTATGCGTTGGGCCTGCAGGCGCCGTATCCGTTCTGGAGCGCGCCGGTGCTGCTGGGCACGGCGGGTGGCATCGGCCTGCTGATCGGACCGGCGGGCTTGCTGTGGCTGAACCTCAAGCGCCATCCGCAGCAGGGCGACGCGGCGCAAAAGCCCATGGACCGCGGCTTCATCGCGCTGCTGTTCCTGACCAGCGCAACGGGCCTGGCCTTGCTGGCCGGCCGCGACGGCGGCGCGATGGCGCTGCTGCTGGCCATCCACCTGGGCGTGGTGATGGCGCTGTTCCTGACGCTGCCTTACGGCAAGTTCGCTCACGGCATCTACCGTTCGGCCGCGCTGCTGAAATGGGCCATCGAGAAACGCCAGCCCAACAAGCTGCAGCTGGGCTCGGATTGAAGCACCGCGCAGCCGCGCGGCCATGACGGCGCCCGTCGACGGCGCCGCGACCGACAACATCCAGGAGACTTCAATGTTCCGCACTTCCTTGCTGGCGCGCGCCGCGCTGGCCGCCTGTCTGCTGCCGGCCTTGCCGGCGGCGCACGCCCAGTCTTTCCCCTCGAAGCCGATCACGTTGGTGGTGCCGCATTCCGCGGGCGGCACTTCGGACATCCTGGCACGCACCGTTGCGGCCGAGGCCGCCAAGACCTTGGGCCAGACTATCGTCATCGACAACAAGGGCGGCGCCAACGGCACCATCGCCGCCAAGCAGGTGGCCACGTCCGCGCCGGACGGCTACACGCTGCTTTTGGCCACCGCCAGCACGCACGGCATCAATCCGTCCTTGTATTCGCGGATTTCCTATGACGCGGTGAAGGACTTCACGCCCGTGACGCTGCTGGCCACGGTGCCCAACGTACTGGTGGTGGGCAAGCAGGTGCAAGCCGCCAATGTGCAGGAGCTGGTGTCCTACATCCGGTCGCAGGGCGACAAGATCAACATGGGCTCGGCCGGCGCGGGCACCCCCGGCCATCTGGCCGGCGAGATGTTCAAGAGCGCCGCCAAGCTCCAGTTCACGCACATCCCCTACAAGGGCGGCAGCCCCGCCATCACAGACCTGATCGGCGGGCAGATCGACTTCATGTTCACCACCATTCCCGGCGTGCTGCCGCACGTGAAGGCCGGCACGCTGCGCGCGCTGGCGGTCACCTCGCCGCAGCGTTCGCCCGCCATGCCGGATATTCCCACCATGGCGGAATCGGGCCTGCCCGGCTTTCAGGCCGTGTCCTGGCACGGCATCGTTGCGCCGGCCGGCACGCCGGACGCGGTGGTCGCCACGCTGAACCAGGCGCTGAGCGGTGCGCTGGCCGCTCCGGCCGTCAAGCAACGCCTGATGGAAGAGGGCGCGCAGGCCTCCAGCCTGAACACGGCGGCGTTCGGCGCCTTCATCCAGAGCGAGATCGCGGCCTGGGCCAAGGCGGTCAAGGATTCGGGCGCCACGGCCAACTAGAACTTGTAGCGCAGCTGCGCCAACACGTTGCGCGGCGCGCCGTAGTAGACGGAGTTGTAGTTGCCGATGCCGGAGTAGTAGGTCTTGTCCAGCACGTTGTTCAGGTTCACCGTCACGCGCAGGTCCTTGTTGAAGTCATAGGCCGCCATCAAGCCGAAAACGCCGTAGCTGTCCTGCGTGAAGCGGCGGTTGGCGCCATTGACGGTCTGCGAGAAATAGGTGCTTCCCTGCCAGAGCATGTTGCCGCCCACCGTCAGGCGGTGCCAGTCTCCCGGCAGGCGATAAGTGGTGGCAAGCTTGAACAACTGCTCGGGCTGGGTTGTGCTGACGCGTTCGCCTGCACGGTCGCGCGACCGGCTATAGGTGTAGCCGGCATGCAGTTGCCAGCCGGGCAGCAACTCGCCGGATACCTCCAGTTCGATGCCCCGGGTAGTTACGCCGGGTACGGCGATATAGGCGGTGCCGCCAGTGGGCGTCATGGCGCCGCTGGGATCCAGTTCGGCGACGTTGTCCTGCTTGAGCTGGAACAACGCGACGCTGGCGTTCAGGCGGCCGTCCAGGTATTCGCCCTTGGCTCCCACTTCCACGCTCTTGCCCGTCATGGGATCCAGCTGGCGATTGGATGCGTCGAAGTTGAAGGCCTGCGGCTTGAACACGTCGGTGTAGCTGGCATAGACGGTGTGGTAAGCGTCCACATCGAATGTGACGCCGGCATACGGAATGAACTTGTTCTTCACATCGGTGCCATAGTTGCCGCGAAAGCCGCTGCTGAAGACGGAATTCTGTTCCCAGCGGTAGTCGGTCAGCCGTCCGCCCAGGATCAGCGCGAATCGGTCGGTGGGGTGTAGGACGGTGGCGCCGTAGAGGATCTTCTGCGATACCTCGATATCGTGGTCGAGCAGACGTTTGTAGACCGTGGGCTTGAAGCTATTGTTGTTCCAGTTGAAGGCGTCTTTGATGGTCGTGTCGCTCAGGCCGTCGTCGCGTCGCGACGTTGAGTGCGTGCGCGCGGCGTTGTAGCCGAACACCAGGTCATGGCGGCGGCCCAGCAGCGAGTACGTGCCGGAGGCCTGCACGTCCACGCTGTTCTCGCGCGAATCCGTATCGAACAGGCTGGCCTGGCCCAGGCTGTGGCTGATGCTGTGCGTCTTCGCGTCGATGAATGAACTGCCCATCCCGGCGATCAGCTCGCTGGACGAATAATTCCGATGCCCCGCGGCCAGCTTCAGTTGCCAGTCGTTGTCGAAGGTATGCGTGACGTCGGCGAAGTAGCGGGTGGTCTCGTGATTGCGCCAAGTCCACTTGTCGGCGGGATTGGTCGAACGCGAGAAGCTCGCCTGCCGGCCGTCCGAGTAGAACGCGGGCAGGTGGATGTTGGATGAGGCGTCGTTCTTGTTTTTTTGATATTCGATACCCAGCGTTGCCGTGGTGCGCGGCGTGATGTCGGCTTCGACTATGCCGTAGAGCACGTCCTCGCGGGTTTTCGTGTACTCGATGAAGCTGGCGCTGTCGTTCACCGCGGCGATCATCCGGCCGCGGATCCTGCCGTTCTCGGCCAGCGAGCCGCCCAGATCCAGTTCGCCCCGGTACTGATCCCAGGACCCGGCGCCGGCGGTGACGCTGCCCTGGAATTCGCGGGTGGGCCGCTTGCGGATCAGGTTGATGACGCCCGAAGGATAGCCGGCGCCATTGACCAGGCCCGTGGCGCCCTTGAGGATCTCGACGCGGTCGTAGATGACCGAGCTGCTGATGCTGTAGTTGTCCCGCACGTTACCGCCGTCGCTGGACAGGCTGGGCAGGCCGTCGAACTGGAAATTCTGCAGCTGGAAGCCGCGGGAATAGAAAGCGTAGCCTTCGGAGTTGCTGCGGCTGACGACGACGCCTGGCGCTTGCTCCAGCGCGCCGGCAACGGTGACGATGCCCTGGTCTTCCATCTGTTGGCGCGTGATGACCGTGACGGACTGCGGCGTTTCGCGCAATGACAAGCGCATGCGCGTGGCGGAGTTGGATTCGGGTACGGTATAGGAACCCGTGCCTTCGCTGGGCGGGATGAGGCTGCTGGCCGTGACCATGACCGGTTCCAGGGAGGTCACGGCGCCAGCTGGAGGCTGCAGACGCACGCTCAGCACCCCCGCAGGGGTGACGACGAGTTCCAGGCCTGTGCCCGCCAAGGCCTGCCGGGCCGCGGCTTCGGCGCTCAGCGAGCCGCGCACCGGCGCGGCTTGCTTGCCTGCGACAAGTTCGGCGTTCGCCGAGATGGTGCGGCCGCTATGCAGCGAAATCCGGCTCAGCGTGTCCGCCAGGGGCGCGGCTGGCAGGTCGTAGGACTGTGCGGCCTGATGCGCGGGGGCGGCGTCCTGCGCAATGGCGGACTGCGGCAGCGCGCCAGCGCTGAGGGCGACGGCGACTAGCGCTGCGCTGCGGCTCAAGGGGAAATTCATGATTCAAGATGTCCGGCAAAAGGAGATTTCGGTTGCGTCACAGGTAATGACGGATACCGGACCTCAATCCCCTCATCGCCGCGCGGGCCACGCGATTGTTTTTGTTATGCGGCGTCCACCAGCGTCAGCCATGGACCGTAGCGACGGACCTGTATCGGCAGGGTTTCGCTCAGGGCCAGCAGGGTCTGGCGCGGGGCGTCCAGCGGGAATACGCCGAATACGCGCAGCTCGGCGGCTTGCGGCGACAGGCGGATCACGCCGGGCTGATAGGCGCGCAACTGCTCTATCACTTCTGCCAGGCGGGCGTCGCGCACACTGAGGATGCCGCTGCGCCAGCTGGCCTGCGCGGCGCCGTCCCGTTGCCACGCGCGATTGTGGTCGAAGGCCGCGGTGCCGGTTTGCGGCAGCGTCAGGGCGGCGCCATGGTCGGGCTGCAGCGTAAGCATGTTCTCAAGGGCGCTGGCGACGGCGTAGGTATCGAACTGGTTCACAGCCAGATGCGATTGGCCGCCGGTCACGGCGCCGTACCGGGTTTGGACCACGAAGGGCCGGCTGTCGGAGCGGGCCTCGGCATAGAGTCCACCCTGGCGCAGCACGACGGTGCGTCGCAAGTCGTCATAGCGGACATCGACGGCCGAACGCGCGTTCAGCGTCAGCGTGGAACCGTCTTCCAGCGCGTAGGTCTGCCGTTCGCCGGTGCGGGTGGAATAGGTGGCGGACAGTCCGGCAAGCGGAATGTAGCGGTCGGCCATCAAGGCGCCGGCAGACACGCCGGAGAACAGCATCGCCAGCTTCAGCACGCGGCGTCTGTCCAACCCGCTGCTTTGCAGCAGGGCGGCCCGCGCGGCGCGGGCGGGACCGGGCGCCGCTTCTGCCGCTCCTCGCAACTGGGCCAGGGGCTGGCGCATGATGCCGTCCACCTCGGCCCAGGCGCGCGCGTTTTCCGGATGGCTGGCGAGCCAGCGCTCGAAGCGCTGGCGGTCGTGGTCCGTGGCCTTGCCGGATGTCAGCAGCACGATCCAGTCAACGGCGCGTTCCATCAGCGCGTCGCGGGCGGCGCGGGGCGCGGAGACACCGCTCATGCCAGATCGGCTGCGCGGCGCGAGGCGATGCAGTGCAGAAAGGCGCGCTTTACATGACGCTCGACCGTCGCCAGCGACAGGCCCAAGGCCTGGGCAATGGCTGGGTGCGTCATTCCGTCCAGCCGGTTCAGCAGGAAGGCATGTTTGACCGGCACGGGAAGGCCGTCCAGCAGGCGATCGATCTCCATGACCGCCTGCTTCAGCATCAGCAGCGTCTCGGGGGATGCCATGACCGGCTCCGGCTCCTGCGACAGCGCCTGCAGGTAGCGGGCTTCGACATCGCGCGTGCGCCATAGGTCGATGGTGAGCCGGCGGGCCAGGGTCAGCAGGTAGGCGCGCGGTTCGGAAGGGACGACGGCGTTGGGCGAGACGAGGACGCGGAAGAATGTGTCTTGCGTGAGGTCGGCGGCGTCTGCGCGGTTGTTGACGCGCCGGTTCAACCAGCCTAGCAGCCAATCATGATGTTCCGCGTAAAGCCGGTGGACGTTCTGGTACGCGAGGGAGTCCATGGATGGCGAGGCGGTAAATGGGTGTTAATAAGAATAACACTCATTTATAACGTGAATCGCCGCCCAGGACAACGGGACTAGCCCGCCAGCAGCTTGCCCAGCGTCGCCATGCCTTGCTCCATCTCCGGATTCCAGGGATGCCCGCCGTTCAGACGCAGAAAATTACCGAAGCCGCCGGATGCCGAGAACAGCGGGCCCGGCGCGATGCTGATGCCGTGTCCCAGCGCGGCGCGATGGACCTTGAGCGTGTCGATGTGCGCGGGCAGCTCCACCCACACAAAGTAGCCGCCCAGCGGCCGCGTGGCGCGCGTGCCCTTGGGGAAGTAGCGGGCGATGGCTTGCAGCAGTTCTCCTTGCTGCTGGGCCAGCGCCTGGCGGAATTGCCGCAGGTGGCGATCGAAGCCGCCTTTTTCCAGATAGGCGGCGATGGCCGCCTGGGTCGGCGCGGCGGTCGCCAGGCTGGTGGTGAGCTTGTTGCGCATGATGCGGCGCGTGTAGCGGCCGGCGGCCACCCAGCCCACCCGGTAGCCCGGCGCCAGGGTCTTGGAGAACGAAGAGCAGTGCATGACGATGCCGTCGCGGTCGTAGGCCTTGGCCGGCCGCGGGCGTTGTTCGCCGAAATACAGCTCGCCGTAGACATCGTCTTCGATCAGCGCCACGTCGTGGCTGGCCAGCAGCCGCACCAGCGCTTCCTTCTTGTCGTCGGGCATGAGGCTGCCCAGCGGGTTCTGGAACGTGGTCATGAGCCAGCAGGCTTTGGGGCGGTGGCGCAGGATGGCCTGCTCCAGCGCCTGCAGGTCTATGCCTTCGCGCGGATGCGTGGCCACTTCGATGGCGTGCAGGTGATTGCGTTCCAGCGATTGCAGCGCGGCGTAGAAGGTGGGAGATTCCACGATGACCGCGTCGCCGGGCTCGGTGACTGCCGCCAGGCTCAGGTTCAGCGCGTCCAGCGCGCCGTTGGTGATGATGATGTCGTCCACCGGCACCGACATGCCATCGGCCAGGTAGCGCAGGGCGATGGCGCGGCGCAGGGCGGCATCGCCCGGACTGAGGTCGTCGATCGAGCCCCAGGGATCCAGGCGCTGCACCGTGGCTGCCATGAACTTCGCCAGGCGTCCGTAGGGCAGTAGCGAGGGGTTGGGAAAGGCCGAGCCGAAGGGCAGCATGTCGCGGCGCAGGGTGGCGTTAAGCACCTGCAGCACGTTGTCGCTGACGTCCACTGGATGGCGTCCTGCGCTGGCGCTGGACAGGCCGTCCAGCTCCGGCAGCGTGGCGTGCGGCGCGCGCAGCACGTAGTAGCCGGAGCGGTCGCGCGCGCGGATCAGGCCGCGCGCTTCCAGCAGGTAATAGGCCTTGAACACCGTCGACGGGCTGACCCCGCGGCTGGCGCTGGTCTGCCGTACCGAGGGCAGGCGGTCGCCCGCCTGCAGCAGGCCCGATCGGATCGAGGCGGTGATTTCTTCTGTCAGCCGTTCATAGCGCTTCATGGGGCGGGTCCGTTTGCGTGGGTCGTTTCAGGTCGACATGCCGATGGATCTCATCACCAGGCGCAGCGCGTAGGCCGCCACGCCCAGGGCCGCGACACTGCATGCCCAGATCATCGCCAGCCAGAGCAGCCGGCTGCGCCACGTGGGCAGGGAGGGTTGGGAGCCGTTCATCAGTGGAACTCCTCGCCGAGACGCACCTTGCCCCGGAACACGTAGTACGACCAGGCGGTGTACATGAGAATAATCGGAATGATCGCCAGCGCTCCCACCAGCGCGAAGCCCAGGCTTTGTGGCGGCGCGGACGCGGTCCAGATGGATACGTCAGGCGGGATGATGGCGGGCCAGATGCTGATGCCCAGGCCGCTGTAGCCCAGGAACAGCAGCGCCAGCGACAGCACGAAGGGGCCGGCATTGGGCATGCCCTTGACGCGGCGGATGAGATCGAAGCCGGCCACGGCGACCAGCAGCGGCACCGGCAGGAACCAGAACATATTGGGCAGGCTGAACCAGCGCTGCGCGATCTGCGGTTGCGCCAAGGGCGTCCAGACGCTGAGCGCCGCGATCACGGCCAGCAGCAGCAGCGTGAGCGGACGGGCGATGTCGCACATGTGGCGGTGCAGGCGGCCCTCGGTCTTCATGATGAGCCAGGTGCAGCCCAGCAGCGCGTAGGCCACGACCAGTCCCGCGCCGGTGAAGAGCGAGAAGGGGCTGATCCAGTCCCAGGCGCCGCCCTGGTAAGCGCGGTCCACCACCGGGATGCCTTCGATGTAGGCGCCCAGCGTCACGCCCTGGAAGAACGTGGCGCACACGGAGCCGAGCACGAAGGCGCGGTCCCACAGCGGGCGGTGATGCTCGTCCGCCTTGAAGCGGAATTCGAATGCCACGCCGCGGAAGATCAGGCCCAGCAGCATGAACACCAGCGGCAGGTGCAGCGCGCTCAGGATCACCGAATAGGCCAGCGGGAACGCCGCCATCAGGCCGGCGCCGCCCAGCACCAGCCAGGTCTCGTTGCCGTCCCACACGGGCGCCACGGTGTTGACCATGACGTCGCGTTCCTCGCGGTCGGAGATCAGCGGAAAGAGGATGCCGATGCCCAGATCGAAGCCATCCATGATCACGTACATCATCACGCCGAACAGGATGATGACGGCCCATACCAGTGCAAGGTCGATGCCCATGGCCTCAGACTCCCGAATGCTTGCGTTGCGCGGGCTCGATGCCCGCCAGGGTGGAGGCGGCCGACAGCGGCCGCGACGGTTGGCGCGGTTCGCCCGGGCCGCCCGACAGCGGCGCGTGGCCGGGGGCGGGGCTGGGGCCCATGCGGATCAGGCGCAGCATGTACGAGACGCCGGCGCCGAACACCAGCAGGTACACCACCACGAACAGCGCCAGCGTCAGCGTCAGTTCGCCCAGGCCGTGCGGGGTGGCGGCGTCGGCGGTGCGCATGACGCCATACACCACCCAGGGCTGGCGGCCGATTTCCGTCACGTACCAGCCAGCCAGGATGGCGATCAGCCCGGACGGTCCCATCCACAACGCGAAGCGGTGCAGCCAGCGCGATTCGTACAGCCGGCCGCGCCAGCGCGACCAGGCCGCCCAGAGGGCCAGCGCGATCATCAGCATGCCCAGGCCCGCCATTACGCGGAACGACCAGAACACGGCCGTGGCGTTGGGCCGGTCTTCGGGCGGATAGGACTTCAGGCCGGGGAACTGGCCGTCCCAGCTGTGCGTGAGGATCAGGCTGCCCAGGCGCGGGATATTGACCGCGTAGCGCGTTTCCTCGCGCTCCATGTCGGGGATGCCGAACAGCGTCAGCGGCACGCCCGCGCCGGGCTCGTTTTCCCAATGGCCTTCGATGGCCGCGATCTTGGCGGGCTGGTGCTTGAGCGTGTTCAGGCCGTGGAAGTCGCCCACCACGGCTTGCAGCGGGGCCACCAGCAGCAGCATGCCCATCGCCATCGCGAACATCTTCTTCACGGCGGGGCTGCGATCGCCGCGCAGCATGTGCCAGGCGCCGGAGGCGCCCACCATCAGCGCGGTCGCCAGGAAGGCGGCGATGCCCATGTGCGCCAGGCGGTAGGGGAAGGACGGATTGAAGATCACGGCCAGCCAGTCCGTGGGCACCACGCGGCCGTCCAGGATTTCGTAGCCGGCGGGCGTCTGCATCCAGCTGTTGGACGCCAGGATCCAGGTGGCCGACACCAGCGTGCCCAGCGCGACCATCACGGTCGAGAAAAAGTGCAGGCCCGGCCCCACGCGCGACCAGCCGAACAGCATTACGCCCAGGAAGCCGGCTTCCAGGAAGAAGGCGGTCAGCACTTCGTAGGCCAGCAGGGGCCCGGTGACGCTGCCGGCGAAATCGGAGAAGAAGCTCCAGTTGGTGCCGAACTGATACGCCATCACCAGGCCGGACACCACGCCCATGCCGAAGTTGACGGCGAAGATCTTGGTCCAGAAATGGTAGAGGTCGCGGTAGACGGTATTGCGCGTGCGCAGCCACAGGCCTTCCAGCACGGCGAGGTAGCTGGCCAGGCCGATGGTGATGGCGGGGAAGATGATGTGAAACGAGATGGTGAAGCCGAACTGTATTCGGGCAAGCAATAGCGCGTCGCTATCCATGGCGGTATTCCTGACTTCTTCGCCAGCGCGCCTCAACCGCCACAAGACGGCGTGCGCTGACGGGTGTTTGACCTACACCGTGAAGTTAGAGCCGCAGCCTGGATCAGTACAGATTCAGAGAGTGAAGAAAAAAGCGGATCAGTTTGGGTGACTTGCAGGAAAAAAACCCGCTTTTCATAGGGAAAATAACTGTGCTGCAAGTCATGCGAAGGCCGTGAAGTTACAAAAAAAGCAGCACAGCAAAGGCGGGTGCGTCCCCTGATACGCTCGTTCCGAGTACGCAGCCCGCCAGGCCGGCGCCTAGGACGCGCAGGCGCGCGCCGCTTCGTCGATCAGGCCGGCCACTTCGCCGGCGCGCGACGCGAGCGAGGCATGGCTGGCGTCCAGCGTGATGGTCTTGCGAGTGTTCAGGCGCGCGGCCATGCGCGTCTGGTTTTCGGGGGCGATCATCCGGTCCTGGCTGGATATCTGGTACCAGGACGGCTTGCTGCGCCATGCGGGGACGGACACCGTTTCGCCGAAGGCGCTGGCCAGCGGCGCCTTTTGCGTGACGGCCATGACCAGGCCCTCGTCGGCGGACAGGTCCTGGCAGAAGCTCTCATGGAACTTGTCGGCGCGCAGCCAGAGATAGCCGTCGCTGTCGGGCGCCAGGTTGGGCGCGGCCGCGGGCAGCATTTCCTGCGTGATGCCGCCGGGGCTTTCCCCCGCGTCCGGGGCGAAGGCGGCGATGTACACCAGGCCGGCCACGTTGGGCTGGTTGCCGGCTTCCGTGATGACAGCGCCGCCGTACGAATGGCCCACCAGCAGCACGGGGCCTTTCTGCTGCGCGATCATCTTGCGCGTGCGTTCGGCGTCGCCGGCCAGGGAGGCCAGCGGCATGTCGACGGCGTGCAGGTCTTGATAGCCCTTGCGCGCCAGTTCCAGGATGACGCGGCTCCAGTGGGCGGCGCCGCCCCAGAAACCGTGCACAAGAATGATGCTGGGTTTGCTGCTCATGATGCGGCTCCTTCCTCGGAATGGAGCAACGATCATGCGCCGGCCCAGCCGCCGCCGCCACATTTTTTTGCAGCGTTTCCGGCGCGGTTACAGCGGACGCGGGGCGGGCGCGATGGCGGCCGGGCGCTGGGCGCGCTGGCTCAGCCACACGCTGGCGACCACGATCATCATGCCGGCGATCTGCGCGGCGCTCAGTTGCTGCCCCAGGATGCCCCAGCCCAGCAGCACGGCGGTAATGGGGCTGAGAAAACCCAGCGACGACACCACGGCGGGTTCCAGCCGCGCCACGCCCCGGAACCAAAGCACATAGGTCAGCGCCGCGCCGATCAAGCCCAGGTAGGCGATGCCGGCCACATTCAGCGCGGTGAGCGGCGGCAGGGCGGGCTCGGCGGCGAACGCCAGCGGCGCCAGCAGGATGCCGCCCGCCGTCAGTTGCCAGGACGTGAAGGTGAGCGCGGACACCGGCGGCTGCCAGCGGCGGCTGAGCACCGTACCCAACGCCATCGAGGCGGCGCTGATCAGCCCGGCCGCAATGCCCGCCGGGTCCAGCGCGGCCTTGGGCGTCAGCACCAGCAGCGCCACCCCGCCCAGGCCGCCCAGCGCCGCCAGCACCGACAGGCCGCGCACGGGCGTGCCCAGCAGGCTGCGCGCCAGCAGGATCACCACCAGCGGCTGGATCGCGCCCAGCGTGGCGGCCACGCCGCCAGGCAGGCGGTAGGCCGCCACGAACAGCAGGGCCCAGAAGACGGAGAAGTTCAGCGCGCCCAGGATGAAGGCGCGCAGCCACCAGATGCCTTGCGGCAGCTGGCGCACGATCAGCAGCAGCAGGA
Source organism: Achromobacter xylosoxidans (assembly GCF_014490035.1). Classification (NCBI taxonomy): domain Bacteria; kingdom Pseudomonadati; phylum Pseudomonadota; class Betaproteobacteria; order Burkholderiales; family Alcaligenaceae; genus Achromobacter; species Achromobacter xylosoxidans. Next base: position 915,711 of record NZ_CP061008.1, read on the forward strand.
AGCCGGCCGGCAGCGCGCGCAGCATGGCGACCGTCAGCGGGTAGTCCTGCGGCAGCATCAGGGTGGTGACGACATAGGTGCTGCCCCAGATGGCGGGCGCCAGGGCAGTCAGCAGCAGATCGGAACCGCGGTTCATGGTCATGCTCCGGCAAGGGTTCAGGCAAGTTCGAGCACGTCGCGGACGGGGCGGCGCGGCTTCTGCGGCCAATTGCCTTCCTGCGCGTAGCCCATGGCGACCAGCATGACCGGCACCTCCTCCTGGCGCAAGCCGAAGGCCCGGGCCACGCCGGCGGCGTCAAAGCCGGTCATCGGGCTGGCGGCCAGGCCTTGGGCCTGTCCCGCCAGCATCAGGGTGGAGGCGCCGAAGGTGGCGCTGCGCACGGCCTCGTCGCGCCGGGTCTGCGGCGAGTCGGCGTAGAGGCGGCTGGCCGCGGCTTCCCAGGACGGCACCATGGCCGCCGGCATGAAGCCCGCGTCCACCGACGGTTGCAGGCGGTCCGCCATCCAGGCGGCCTGGGGCAGCACGCCCAGCACGATGAACGTCACCGCCGATTCGCTCACCTTGGGCTGGTTCCACGCCAGTTCGCGCAGCCGGCGCTTGCCCTCCTGGCTGCGCACGGCGATGAAGCGCCAGTTCTGCAGATTGAAGGCGGTGGGGGCGCGCGTGGCCCAGGCAATCAGGGTATGGATGTTGTCGTCGTCCACGCCGCGGGCGGGGTCGAAGAAGTTGGCGGAAATGCGTTGCGCGATTGCGTCGGTCAGGGCGTGGTTCATGGCTGCCATCCTTGGGATTTGCTGAGATTGCCGGCTCGCCACATGCGCGCCGTCTCCATGTCCACAGGCTAATTGAATCCTTGTTTGGCGATAATATCCAATTCAATGGCAATATCATTCACCAACAGTGAATAATCTATGGATCATCTGACCGCGCTCAGGGTCTTCCGGCAAGTGGTGGAGCGGGGCGGCTTCGCCGCGGCGTCGCGGCAGATGGGCCTGTCGCCCGCCGCCGTCAGCAAGAACATCGCCGAACTGGAAGCCCACCTGGCGGCGCGCCTGCTCAACCGCACCACCCGCCGCATGAGCCTGACCGAAGCCGGTGCGCGCTACTACGAACAGGTGGCGCGCATCCTGGACGACCTGAGCGAAGCCGAGCAATCGCTGGGACCCTTGCAGCAGGCGCCGTCGGGCACCTTGCGGGTCAGCGCGCCCATGTCGCTGAGCCTGGTCCGGCTGTCGGCCGCCATGCCGCGCTTCCTGCAGCGTTATCCGCAGGTATCGCTGGACCTCAACCTGGAGGACCGGCGCATCGACATCGTCAAGGAAGGCTACGACCTGGCGATCCGCGGCACCGACCGGCTGGAGGATTCCAGCCTGGTGGCGCGCAAGCTGATGACGCTGGACCACGTGCTTTGCGGCGCGCCGGCCTACTTCCAGCGCCATGGCGTGCCGGCCTCGCCGCTGGCGCTGCGCAACATGGAGCGCGTGCAGTTCACGTTGTCTGGCCACGCGGACGAATGGACCTTCAAGCGCGCGGGGGAGACCGAACGCGTGCCGGTGCGGGGGCGCTACAGGGTGAGCTCCAGCCTGGCGGTGCGCGATGCCTTGCGCGCCGGCTTCGGCGTCAGCCTGGTGCCGCGCGTGTACGTGCAGCAGGACCTGGACAGCGGCGCGCTGCAGGCCGTGCTGCAGGACTGGAAACCCGACGAGACCTACGTGTACGCGGTGTATCCGTCGCGCCGCCACATGGTGGCCAAGGTTCGCGCCTTCGTCGATTTCCTGCTGGAAGAGCTGGGCGCGCCGCGGGAATGAGCCGCGGCGGCCCCTTGCCGCATCAATACATGTGCTGGCCGCCGTTCATGGCGACATTGCTACCGGTCATGAACGCCGCGGCGTCGCTGCAGATGAAGGCGACCAGCGCGCCGATCTCTTCCGGGCGGCCGAGCCGGCCCAGCGGGATCTGCGGCAGGATCTTCTCCTTCAACACCTCTTCGGGCACGGCCTCCACCATGCGCGTCGCCAGGTAGCCGGGCGACACGGTGTTCACGGTCACGCCTTTCCTGGCCAGCTCCAGCGCCAGGGATTTGGTGAAGCCGTGGATGCCGGCCTTGGAGGCCGCGTAGTTGGTCTGGCCGAACGCGCCCTTGCTGCCGTTGACCGACGAGATGTTGACGATGCGGCCCCAGCCCCGGTCCGCCATGGCGCCGCATAGCGGCTGCGTCATGTTGAACATGGAATCCAGGTTGCCGCGCAGCACGTCCGTCCAGTTTTCGTAGCTCATCTTGCGCAGGCTGGCATCGCGGGTGAGGCCGGCGTTGTTGATCAGGATGTCGATCTGGCGGCCGTCTTCCTCAAGGCGCCGCGCCAGCGCCTGGCACGAGTCGTAGTCGGCCACGTCCACCTTGTACATGGCGTAGCGGCGACCCTGGGCCGCCTCCGCGTCCACCCACGCCCGCGCGGCGTCTTCGCTGGAGTGGTAGGTGATGATGACTTGGTGGCCGGCATCGTGCAGGGCGCGCGCAATGGCCTGTCCAAGGCAGCCGGCCCCGCCGGTGACGAGCGCAGTGCGTTCAGCCGTCATGATGGGCCCCCGGTTGGCTGGCGTCGCGCATGGCCGAGCACGCCGAAGCCATCTGGTTCGACAGCGTCTTCCAGATCTGCGCCATGGGCGTGTCTTCGATTCCCATGGCGCCGCCGGTGGCTTGTTTCAGCCAGCCGCGCATCGCTTCGCTCATGCCGGCGGCCAGGGTGGCTTGTTCTTCGAGCAGCGCGTGGGTGATGGCCTGGCTGGCTTCAAGCTGGCTTTGCCATTGCTTGCGCGTCATCTCGCCCAGCGCGGGGGCGATTTCTTGCCAGTTGCCGGATTGTTGCAGAGGCGCCAGCGCGGCCATGTATTGTTCCGCGTTGCCGCCGGCCAGGCGGCGGCCCAGTTCAACCCAGCGCTGCTGGCTTTCCTGCGCAAGCTGCGCCATGCGCTGGCAGTAGGCGGCATTGGCGCTGGCGAGGCCCTGAGGCGTGGAGGCAGTGGTTTTCTTCATCATCCGTCCTTCTAAGAGAGTGGTAAGGGGTAACGAACACACAGGCCTCAAGCCATCTGGCTGAGGGTCTTGCGAAAGCGCGCCAGCGAGAACGCGAACAGGACCGAGCCTATCAGCGCCAGCGCCAGGAAGGGTTGCCACACGACGCTCAAGCCTGCGCCGCGGTAGAGAATGGCCTGGCCGAGTTCCACGAAGTGCGTGGTGGGGGCGGCCAGCATGATGTCCTGCACGAACTGCGGCATGCTTTCGCGCGGCGTGGTGCCGCCCGACAGCATTTGCAGGGGCAGCAGCACTAGTACCAGCAACATGCCGAACTGCGGCATGCTGCGCGCAAGCGTGGCCATGAATATGCCCATGGAGGTGGTCGCGAACAGGTGCAGTGCCGCCCCGACCAGGAACAGCGCCACCGATCCCTCGATCGGTACTTGCAGCAAGCCGCGTACCACGAAAGTCAACGATAGCCCAGCAGACGCCAACACCACCAGCCCCATTGACCAGACCTTGGCGACCATGATCTCGGTCGGCGTCACCGGCATGACCAGCAGGTGCTCGATGGTGCCGTGCTCGCGTTCGCGGATCAGCGCGGCGCCGGTCAGGATGATGGACAGCATGGTGACGTTGTTGATGATCTCCATCAGCGCGCCGAACCAGGCCTGGGTCAGATTGGGGTTGAAGCGCATGCGCACCGCCAGCTCCACCGGCAGTTCGGTGGGCGCGCGGTAGCGTTTGACGAACTCGTTGATCTCGTCGCTGATGATCTGCTGGATGTAGCTGCTACCCGTGAACGCCTGGCTCATGCGGGTCGCGTCCACGTTGAGCTGGATTTCGGCGGGCCGCCCGGCCAGCACGTCGCGCTGGAAATTAGGCGGAATGTTGACCGAGAAGGTGTAGCGCCCCGCGTCCATGCCGGCATCGGCCTCGGCCGAAGTCGTCACCTCCGGCGGCGTGAAGTGCGGCGGATAAAAGGCCGACGTGATGCGCGCGGACAGGGGCGATACGTCCTCGTCGACCACGGCGATGGGGGCGTTGTGCAGGGTTTCCGGCACGGCCGTGGCGGCGGTGTAGATCATCAGCGTGAACGACACGAGGATCAGGATCAGCATCATCGGATCGCGCGCCAGGCTCCACAGCTCCTTCACGCCCAGGCGGTAGATATTGGCCAGGTGCCGCATCTCAGGTCTCCTGTTTCTTCAGCAGCAGCGCCGAGGCGCCCAGGATGACGGGAATGGCGATCAGCAGCGGCCAGAACGAGCCTTGCAGGTTGGAGAAGTCCAGGGCCTTGCTGAAGACGCCGCGGCTGATGGTCAGCATGTGCGTGGCGGGGTAGACCTGGCCGATCAGGCGGCCGGCGCCTTCCAGCGACGACACCGGGTTGAGCAGGCCGGCGAACTGCACCGCGGGCACCAGCGTGCCTATCATGGTGAAGAACAGCGCCGCGATCTGGCTGCGCGTGAAGGTGGAGGCCAAAAGGCCGATGGCGGTGGCCACCACGTTGTAGATCAGCGCGGCGGCAAGCAGGGTCAGGAAGCTGCCGGTGATGGGTACGCCGAACAGCGTCACGGCCAGCAACGTCATCAGCAGGAAATTCAGCATGGCCAGCGCCACGTAGGGCGCCTGCTTGCCCAGCAGGAATTCCAGCCGCGTCACGGGCGTGACGTACAGGTTGATGATGGAACCCAGCTCCTTTTCGCGCACCACCGCCAGCGCCGTCAGCATCGCCGGCATCATCAAGAGCAGCAGCGGAATTACGGCGGGCACCATGGCGGGCAGGCTGCGCACGTCCGGGTTGTAGCGAAAGCGCGTCTCTATGCCGACGGGCAGGGTCGCGTCCGCGCCCAGGCGTTCGCGCGCCTGCTGCATCAGCCAGCCCTGGTGCATGCCCAGCACATAGCCGCGAATGGTCTCGGCGCGCTGCGGCATGGCGCCGTCGATCCAGACGCCGATCTGCGCGCCGTTGCCGCGCTCCGCGTCGCGCGCGAAGCCTTGCGGAATCTCGATGGCCAGCGACAGTTCGCCGCTGCGCATGCGCGCATCCATCTCCTCGTAGCTCGAAATGGGCGCATGCTCGATGAAGTAGCGCGAACCCGCCAGGTTCAGGCTGTAGTTGTGGCTCAGGCCGGTCTGGTCGCGGTCCATCACCGCATAGCGCAGGTCCTCCACGTCCATGCTGATGCCAAAGCCCATCACGAACATCAGCAGCAGCGACCCGGCCAGGGCCAGCGTGGCGCGCACCGGATCGCGGCGCAGTTCCAGCGATTCACGCCACATGTAACTCAGCATGCGCTGCAGGCTGAAGCCGCGGTGCTCCGGCGCTTCGGCCGGGCTGGACGCCAAGGCGGGAGCGGCCTGCGCGTCAGCGTCTTCAGGCTTGGTGCCGGCGCCCGCGTCGATCAGGTAGGCGATGAAAGCCTCTTCCAGCGTTTGCGCGCCGCGCATGCGCGTGATCTCGTCCGGAGATGCACTGACCAGCACCTTGCCCGCATGCATCAGCGACATGCGGTCGCAGCGCTGCGCCTCGTTCATGAAATGGGTGGAAATGAAGATGGTGACCTGGTCCTGCCGCGCCAGCGCGATCAGCAGCCGCCAGAAGTTGTCGCGCGCGACGGGGTCCACGCCCGAGGTCGGTTCGTCCAGGATCAGCAGTTCGGGCTTGTGCACCATGGCCACGGCCAGCGACAGGCGCTGGCGCACGCCCATGGGCAGGTTCTCGGGCAAGGTGTCCAGCACTTCGCCCAGGTCGAAGCGCTGCACCATCTCGTCCACGCGCGCGGGAATCTCGGCCTCCGGTACGTGGAACAAGCGCGCGTGCAGCACCAGGTTCTGCATCACGGTCAGTTCGCCGTACAGCGAAAACGCCTGCGACATGTAGCCCACGCGGCGGCGGGTATCGATGTTGCGCGGATCGACCTCGGCGCCGAACAGCCAGGCCTGTCCTTCGCTTGCCGGCAGCAGGCCGGTCAGCATTTTCATGGTGGTGGACTTGCCGCAGCCGTTCGATCCCAGGAAGCCGAAGATCTCGCCCTTGCGGATGCGGAAGTTGACGTGGTCCACCGCGACGAAGTCGCCGAAGCGCATGGTCAGGTCGCGCGCTTCGATGGCGATCTCGGCGTCCTCGTCGATGGCCAGCGGCACGATCTCCACCGGCTTGTGGCCGCGGCGCTTTTCTTCCGGCAGCAAGGCGATGAAGGCGGCTTCCAGCGAGTCCGCGCCGGTGCGCTGCTGCAGTTCGGCGGGCGTGCCGGTGGCCAGCACGCGGCCTTCGTCCATGGCGATCAGCCAGTCGAAGCGCTGCGCCTCGTCCATGTAGGCCGTGGCCACGATCACGCTCATGCCGCTGCGTTCGCGCCGGATCTCGTTGATCAGGTCCCAGAACTGCGCGCGCGCCAGCGGATCCACGCCGGTGGTCGGCTCGTCCAGGATCAGCAGGTCGGGGTCGTGGATCAGGGCGCAGCACAGCCCCAGCTTCTGCTTCATGCCGCCGGACAGCTTGCCGGCCGGGCGCGACAGGAAGGCCGACATGCCGGTGCTGCGCGTCAGGCTGTCGATGCGCCGGCGGCGCTCGGCTTCGTCATGGCCGAACAGGCGGCCGAAGAACTGCAGGTTCTCTTCGACCGACAGGGTGGGATAGAGATTCTTGCCCAGGCCCTGCGGCATGTAGGCGATGCGCGGGCATACGTCGTCGCGGTGGCGGCGGCTGGCCATGTCGCCGTCCAGCACGTCCACCTTGCCTTCCTGCACCGCGCGCGAACCCGCGATCAAGGCCAGCAGGCTGGATTTGCCGACGCCGTCCGGGCCGATCAGCCCGACCATGCGGCCCGCGGGAATGTCCAGGGTGATGCCATCCAGCGCCACCGTCTTGCCGTAGCGCAGGCTGACGCCGGACAGCGTCACCACGGGCGCGGTGTCCGGGGAGGCCATCAAGGCACCTTGACTTCAAGGTTGGCGGGCCATTGCGCGTCGGCATCGAGCTTCAGCCAGGCCACGCCCGGCAGGCCGGTCTTGACCTGCTTCAGGTGCCGCCGCAGCAGCTCGGGGCTGATCTGGGCCTTGACGCGGAACATCAGCTTCTGCCTTTCGCTGGCCGTTTCCACCGTCTTGGGCGTGAACTGCGCGGTGCTGGCCACGAAGGACACCTTGGCGGGGATGACGTATTGCGGCGCGGCGTCGAGGATGATGCGCACGTCCTGGCCCAGCGCCACGCGGCCGGCCGCCTGCTCGGGCAGGAAGAAGGTCATGTAGACATCGGTCAGGTCCACCATGTTCAGCACCTTGCCGCCCGCGCCCAGCACTTCGCCGGGCTGCGCCACGCGGTACTGCACGCGGCCGTCGCGCGGCGCGCGCAGCTCGCTGTCGGCAATGTCGGCCTCGATGCGGGCGATGGTGGCCAGTGCGGCGGTGACGGCGGATCGGGCGCCGACCTCGGCGGCGCGCGCGGCATCGATGGCGGCCTGCGCGGCCTTCACCTGCGCGCGCGCGGCGTGCACCGAGGCCTGCGCGCTGCGCACGCGGGCGCGGTCGTCGTCCAGCTCCTGGATGGACGAGGCGCCTTCTTTGGATAACGTCTCGGAACGGGCCAGGCGGCGGCGCGCGGCATCCAGCTCGCTTTCACGCTGCACCACCACGGCCTCGGCGGCCAGCTTGTCGCTTTCGCGTTGGGCGACCTGCGCGCTGGCGCTGGCGGCGCCGTTGACGGCCTGCTGGTGCTGGGCGCGCGCTTCCTCGCGCTGCGCCTGCAGGGTATCGATCTGCATGCGCGCCAGCGGCTGGCCGGCGGAGACGAAGTCGCCTTCGACCGCCAGCACTTCCTGCACCCGGCCGGCCAGCTTGGCGGCCACGTCGATTTCGGTGGCTTCGATGCGGCCGTTGCCGCTGATGAATCCTTCGCCCGGGCCGCGGTCGGACAGCAGCCGCCAGCCGTAGTAGCCGCCGGCGGCGACCGCCAGGGCGATCAGGACAGGGACCAGTTTTCGGGTAGGCAGGCGCATCGGGGATCCTTGGTTATTGGTTTATCGGGGGCTGGCGGCTGGGGCGGGAGTCGAGGCGGTCTGCGCCGCGGGCGCCGCTTGCGTGCCGCCGCCCAGCGCCGCGTACAGGCGGACGCGGCTGGACAGCAGGGCGCGGCGCGTCTGCGCGAGCTTCTGCTGGGCGGCCAGCAGATCGCGCTGCGCGTCCAGCACCTCCAGGTAAGGCGAGGCGCCATGGTCGTAGCGCAGTTGCGCAAGGCGGGCGCGTTCGCTCTGCGCCGCCACGGTGGCGCGCAGCACGTCCACCTGTTCGGCCAGCCAGTAGCGCGCGGACAGCGCGTCGGACACGTCCTTGAAGGCGGTCTGTATGGTCTGTTCGTAGGCGGCCACGGCCTGGTCTCGGCGCGCTTCGGTCAGGTCCAGGTTGGCCGAGCGGCGGCCGGCGTCGAAGATCGGCAGGCTGATGCTGGGCGCGAAGTTCCAGGCGCGGCTGCCGCCCGAGAACAGGCCGTCCAGCTCGCTGCTAGCGGTGCCGAACGCGCCGGTCAGGGTAATGGTCGGCAGGAAGGCGGCGCGGGCCGCGCCGATATTGGCGTTGGCGGCCTGGAGCTGATGCTCGGCGGCGACGATGTCGGGGCGGTTGACCAGCAGGTCCGAGGGCAGGCCCGCCGGCAGCTCGCGCATGACTGCGTCGTCATCCAGATGCGTGGGCAGCTTGGGCAGGTTCAACGGCGCGCCCACCAGCAGCTCCAGCGCGCTGGCCTGGGCGGCGCGGGTCTGTTCCAGGTCCGCGCCCAGCGCCTTGGCCTGCTGCCATAGCGTTTCGACCTGGGTCAGGTCCAGCTTGGAGATCGCGCCTTCCTCGAAGCGGCGGCGGAAGATGCGCAGCGACTCTTCGCGCGAGGCGATGGTCTCGCGGGTCAGCGCCAGGCGTTCGTCCAGTTCGCGCAGGGACAGGTAGCTGTCCGCCACTTCGGCGATCAGGCTCAGCGTCGCGGCCCGCGCGGCCGCATCGGAGGCCAGGTAGTTCTGCAAGGCGGCATCTTTCAGGCTGCGTACGCGGCCCCAGAAGTCCAGTTCCCAGCTGGCCATGCCCAGACCCACCTGGTATTGGCTGGAGACCAGCGGCTGTCCCGTGAGGTTCAGGTCGCCCGGCACGCGGGCGCGGGAGCCGTCCGCTTGCACGCCTATGGTGGGGAACTGGTCGGCGCGCTGGATGCCGTACAGCGCGCGCGCTTCTTCCACGCGCAGCAGGGCGCGGCGCAAGTCGCGGTTGTTGTCCAGAGCGGTGGATATCAGCGTCTGCAGCGCCGGATCGGGGAAGTAGGTCCGCCAGCCGATTTCGGCGGCGGCCGCGGCGTGGGCCGCTGTCGCTTCAGGCCCGGGGGTTGAATACGCGGCGGGCACGGGCAGGGCGGGGCGCTCGTAGTCGGGCGCCATGGACACGCAGCCGCTGGCCAGCAGCGTCAGCAGGGCTGCGGGAACGAGGCGCGTGGCGATCGTGGCCGGAAACGGGCGGAGTGTCATGCGGGGTCTCTCCAGCGCAGGGGCCGGGCGCGTCCCAGGGCAGGCTTGTGGTCGCCGCCTTCGGGGCGGACCCGATACCGGGTTCGTGCTTGCAGATATTGTGCAGTGCGGCGGCTGCGCATTCCTTGATCAGAATCAAAGTAGCGACTGACTGGTCGGTTTTTAATGAATTGCACATGTACAGGGAGCAGAGGGATGGTCATGCAGCGCCGTCGTCTTCCTCCGGCGGTGCGGGTCGGGCAGATCCTCGACGCCGCGCTGCAGGAGTTCTCGCAGGCGGGCTATGCCGGCGCCAGGATGGATGACATCGCGCTGCGCGCTGGCCTGTCCAAGGGCGGGCTCTATGCGCATTTCGAGAGCAAGGAAGCGGTCTTCGAAGCCCTGCTGGCGCGCCACCTGAGCCCCTCGCGGCTCGACATCGACGCGGTGGTGGATGGCGCGCAGTCGCCGCGCCATCTGGCCGAACGCATCGTCAACCATCTCTACGTCAGCCTCGGAAATCCGGCCATGATCAGCACCATGCGGCTGCTGTTGGCCGAAAGCGGGCGCGTGCCCCATCTGGCCGCGCGCTGGCGGCAGGAGACCGCGCAGGCGCATCAAACCGACATCGCGCGGCTGCTGGAGCGCGCACGCGACCGCGGTCTGTGCGCCGATTGCGTGGCGCTCAAGCATCCATGGCTGCTGCTGTCGCCCATTGTTCATACGCTGGTCATGTCCGCGCTGATGGGGCCTGACGAGCGCATCGACCTGCCCGAACGGCGGCAGGCGCATGTGGCGCTGATCTGCGAACTTCTGCGCCAGGGACCCGCCTGACGGAGCGATACCGAGTTCCTTGACGCTGCGCCCGGCTTGGTGTCCTATCCAGAGTGGTCGCGCGGCGGCCATGCACGACCTACGCGGCGAGGTGACATGGCGACATCGGGAGTGACCGGCGACACACCGTCCTGGCGTTATCTGCCAGTGGCCCTGGCTTTGGTGCTACCCATCCTGGCCTGTGTCGGCTGGACCTGGCTGCAGGCGCACAACGCGCAGCGGCTCGAAGGCGAGACCGCCGCGCGCATCGTGCGCGCCCAGGCCGAGAGCATCCTCATCCAATCCCAGGACATGTTGGGGCGGGTGGCGGAACAGGCTGGCAAGCCTTGCGACGAGGTGCTGCCCATGCTGCAACGCTGGGGCGCCCTGAATCCGTATTTCCGTTCCCTGGTCCTGGTGCGCGACCAGCGCGTCTACTGCTCATCGGCGGTAGGCGCCGTGGACGCGTCGCTCGACGATTTCAGCAAATGGATAATCAACGTCGTGTCGGATCACTGGCAGATCTCGGTGGCTGGCACCCCCTTGGCGCCGGAGCGTCCGGCCATCCTGATAGGCAAGTCCGGCGCCGACGGCCATGGCGGCATCGTGGTGGTGGATGGCCGTTACGTGCAGGACCTGGTGAATGCCGTGGCCACCATGGACGACCTGCAGCTGGAACTGGTCGTCGGCAGGAACGGCGCGCCGATACGCAGCGATTCCTGGGGTGGCGCGGCGGCGCGCGCGGTGCCGCTGCGCGACGGGGACGACGCCACCGCGACGGGCCTCAGGGTCAACGTCCTGGCGCCGCCCGAAACCCTGGTGCGCGCGTGGTCGCGGTCCATGACGACGTATCTGCCGGTGGCGCTGCTGCTCGGCCTGGGCCTGGCCGTGGCCACGCACCGGCTGCAGGTCAGCAGGCGTTCGGTCAGGGAACGGCTGCGCCGCGCCATGGCGGCCGGCGAGTTCCTGGTGCACTACCAGCCCGTGTATGGGCAGGCCACGGGCCGCTGCGAGGGTGTGGAGGCGTTGATGCGCTGGCAGCGGCCGGGTATCGGGCCGGTACGTCCGGATGTCTTCATCGCCGAGGCCGAAGCCGAGGGCATGATCATTCCGCTGACCCAGCACCTGCTCACGCTGATCGAGCGCGACATGCGGACCTGGCCCACGCCGCCGGATTTCCACATCGGCGTGAACATCGCGGCCGAGCACTTGTCCAGCGCGGAACTGCTGTCCGACGTGCAGTCCTTTGCGGCCCAGGTCGCGGCGCGGCATCCGCTGGTGGTGCTGGAGATCACCGAACGCAGCTTGATCACGGACAACGGGCAGGCACGACGCAACATCGATGCCTTGCGCGCCCAGGGCCTGCGCGTGGCGATCGACGATTTCGGCACCGGCCACTGTTCGCTGTCGTACCTGCAGAAATTTCCGGTGGACTACCTGAAAGTCGACCAGGGCTTCGTGCAGGCCATCGGACCCGCGGGCGAAGAAGCGCCCGTGCTGGACGCCATCATCACGCTGGCGCATCGTCTGGGGCTGTCGGTCGTGGCGGAAGGCGTGGAAACGCCCTATCAATTCGACTACCTGAAGGCGCGCGGCGTGGCGTTCATCCAGGGCTATCTGTTCGCGCGGCCGATGCCGTCGGCCGAATTCGTGCGCTGGTACGCCGGGCATGAACAGCCCGGCGACGCATAGTCCTCAGGCGGCCTTGCCGTTGGGGGCGGCCTTGGCGAAGAACAGGTCGGTGATGCTCTGGCTGTCCATGGGCTCGCCGTTGATGGCGCGGGCCAGCAGCTCGGCGCCCAGCAGTTGCACGGAGAACACCAGGTCGGGGTTCACCCGGCGGATCTTTTCCAGGTGCTTGCTGGTGTTGACCAGCGCGACCGTCTTGGCGCCGTTTTCACCGCAAGCTTCCTTTGCTGCCAGCACGATGAAGGCGTTCTCGGCGTCGTCGTCGCGCAGCGCCAGCACGTAGCGCGCGCGCGTCACGCCGGCGTTGTGCAGCACGTCCACGCTGGACGGGTCGCCTTCGATCAGGTCCGTGGCCGCCGGATATTCCTGCGGCACGCCGGGAGGCACGATGACGGTGACTTCGTCGCCGCGGCGGCGCAGGCCGTCGTAGACGCTCATGGCCAGGGGCGTCGCGCCCGCGATGATGATGTGGTTTTTGCGCATGGCGGTGGAGAACCTGCCTTTGACCAGCCGTTTCAGATTGCCGCCGATCACCGGCCCGGCGATCGCGCTGATGGAGGTGGCGAAGATGGTGATGCCCAGGATGATAATCGACGCGGTGAACAGCCGCGCGGTTCCGGTGTGCGGGGTGATGTCGCCATAACCGACCGTGGACATGGATACGATGGAGAAGTAGAGCGCGGTGGTGGCGTCCGTGATGGGCGGATTGAATTCGTTGCCCAGATAGAGCGTGCCGAAGACCGCGTAGATCAGCAGCGACAGCATGCTGACCAGGGCAAACAGCGAACCGGCGGTCACGCTGGCGCGGTCGAAGCGGCGCCAGTAGGCGATCAACGCGATGACGAGGACCAGCGTATAGATGCCCAGGCCGGCGCGGCCGCTGTCTCCCATGATGGCGAAGGTGCCCACGCCGATCAGCAGCACCAGCGAGAACGCCCAGGCGATGCGCGCCTTGAGGATCAGCCCCAGCGCAATGACCTGCAGCCCCACGCCCAACACCAGGCGCGGTATCTCCAGCAGGCCCACCACGCGCATGACCTCATGCCAGTTGTCGATGGCGAGCCAGAATCCGTACTCGCGCGCCCGCACCTCGCGCAGCACCGGATGCATGAAGGCATAGCCGTCCAGCGCCACCAGGATGGCCAGGCACCAGTTGGGCGGAAACAGCGCCAGCAGTTTGCGCAGGCGGTGCTTGAGAGGAACGGGCAGTGTGGGCATGGCGTTGGCGGGAACGGGTCCCAAGTCCTTTGCCGGCATTGTAGGGGGCGTGCCGCGCTATATCAGATATGTATGGAAGGCTATCAACAAAGAATTACTGGAAACCTGTCCGAGGTCCTAAACTTCGTGCATCAAGCGGCTATCCATGAGGAACGCCGCTGATAAGGGCGGGACGCCCGCTGTTTTAGCAAGCGGACGAATCGCCAGGCGTTGATCACGTTGCAGCCTGTGCAGGGACTAGAGACCCGGCCCAGGTTCACGGTCTGACCGTACGTGAGTATGAGGCACGAATGTTGGAATCGCGTGATCCAGGTAGTAGGCATCAGTGCCGGCTGATGACTCCAGGCTCACGTGTTGTTTTAGCGCGGCGTCTTAGCCTTTCGAGGCAGCGCCGCGTTTTTTTCGTCCAGGCCCGTTGCGGGCCGGACCTCAGATGGACGCGTTCGCGTCCGCCGTTTCGCGGCGCCAGTCGCCCTGGGCCTCCAGGCGGCTTTCTTCCCCGGTTATCCGAAAATCCAGGTCCAGCGCGATGTCCGCTGCGAACATGTAGCCCCAGCCGTGCACGGCGCGGATCGGCAGCGTCATCTGGTTGGCCGTCGCCTTGCGCCGCAAGCGGCTGATCATGACGTCCACGAAACGGCGCCGCGAGATGCCGCTGTCGGTGTCGTCCGCGCCGTCCGCGTAGAAGGCATCGCGGCTGACCTTGCGGTCGGGCGCGTTCACCAGCCGCGACAGGAAGTCGCGCTCGCCGGTGGTCAGCCCCAGCGTGCGGCCCGCGGGGCTGATCAGGGTCCAGCCCTTGTTCGCAAGGCGCCAGGTGTCGTGCGCGGATTCATCCGGCGTGTGTCCGTCGGCTGCGGAGTCCGCGCCGTCCAGGCCGACCGCGCGACGCACCAGCGCTTGCAGCGCCGCCGCCAGCTCCAGCCCGGATACGTCCGGGGGCAGGCAGGCATCCGCGCCGCAGAGCAACGTGCGGATGCGGCTTTCGGCATCGGCGAATGCGGCGATGGCGACAATGCCCAGGCCGCGGTCCACGGCGCGCAGCCGGACTGCGGCATTGTGGATGTCGGGCAGCGGCGCCTTCAGCACTACCAGCGGGCAGGGGCGGCGCGAGTATCTGTCGTAGACGTCGGCCAGGTCGTGGCAGCGGCGCACGTTGAAACCCAGGTGCGAGAGGGCTTCGATGAGTCCCGCATGCCGCGCGTCGTCGTGACCCAGAAATATGACATCCAGCGTGTTGTTCATTGATGCTTCCAATGAGGAGACCGGCCTGGGCGGCTGTGCCTGATGCCTAGGCGTGGCGCTGCGTGTCATGCCCGTCTCCCTGTGCTGCGCGCCGAGGCGCGAGAGCGCCGGGCGGTGTTGTTCGGATGGGCGCGAGGCCGGGGGGATTGCCCCTGGTTTCGTGCTTATGCCGATGGCCGCCCATGCTTCGATGCTGCTTGGAAGTCACGCCCGTGTTTCATTTAAACACGGGCGTGTTTTTTTGTGAAGATACGTTTCTGTAGTTTCTGACAGTAACAGAAAGCGTGGGGGCTGCGCCATGGAAACGCTTGAAATACTGTTTGTTTTGGGACGCGGGTGTTAACGCATTATGTATCGCCGATACATTATTTTCGATTTTGAATACGTGAAACGCCATAAACTCGCCAGGCTTTTGCCCCTGCAGTGCGCCTGCAGGCCGAGGGGCGCCACCGCGCCGTGATACTGGTTGGCCTATGCAAGCCAATGATAGATATGGTCTTTTTGATGGCGCCTCGGCCTTCTGCGAGGCGCTTGGAACCGGCTCGATGCGTGCGCAGGCGGCCGCAAGGCGCGATTTACGGATTAGCCCCGCAATTGGGGCGCAATCCGTTTATTTGGCGCCAGTATTGAGATGTTTTAATCAAAAAATAAATTCTTATTAATGTCTCAGGTTGATCGATTGGACACGTTTAGCCATCGTCTGCGCAACGCAAGAATGCTTCAGGGATGGACTCAAAAGGACTTGGCGGTCGCAAGCAACCTGTCGCAAAGCGCTATCGGCAACTACGAGAGCGGGCAGCGCCGGCGGCCGTCCAGCGACGCCCTCATCAAGCTGACCCGTGCGCTATGCGTCAATCCCATGTGGCTCAGCACCGGCGAAGGGCCGATGCTGAACCCGGAGCCGGGCGCCATCCAGGCGGGCGCGGAGCGTGTGGCGCTCCCTGCCGCCTGGCCGTTCGAATCCATCTCCTATGCCACCTATGCGCGCCTGAGTTCCCAGGAAAAGCGGCAGATCGAACAAGTGCTGGCCGCCTACATCAAGGCACGCGGCGAATAGACCCGAGGGGCTGCGCGGGGGCGCCAGCGGGGCGCCGCCTGGCGTCGGACGCAGGCGCTGGATCGCGGTCGTCGGTGCGCAGACGGCTGCGCAGGCGTTCGATGGGGTCCGCAATCACGCTGTTGAGCAGGGCCGAGAATGCGATGGTGCTCGTGATCACCAGGGCCATGAACAGCAGCGGCTGATCCAGATGCGCTTCTTCAAGCAGCCACTTGAAGAACATGATCACCAGCGAATGGCAGATGTAGATCGGGTAGCTCAACTCGCCTATCGCCTTGTCGAGCCTGTGGCGCGACTGGAACAGGAAGGCCAGCGGCAGCAACGCCGCGAACAGCAGCACGGCCAGACCGTCGCGCACATTGTGGTTCATGGCGATCGAGAAATGCAGCACACAGTAGGCCGCCAGCACGGCCGTGCCGATTTCCGGCAGGCGCTTGATCCGCTGCGTCCAGGCCTTGTAGCGCGGCAACAGCACCTGATGCGACAGCGAACCGAGCAGGAACAGAGCGAGTTCCGTCGGGAAGAACCGATACGTCCAGGGATCGCTCAAGCCTATGCCCGTGGCGATCAGCACGCCGCGCAACGCCAGCGATGCGGCCAGCAATGCCAGCAGCCGGCGCGGCGAATGCAGGATGAAGGGAGCGACCAGATAGAAGCTCATCTCCACGCCCAGCGTCCATGCCTGCGGCACCAGCAGTCCTTCGTAAAGCGGAACTTCGCTGTGCGCGAAGCTGCCGGTGAACTTCAGCGCTGAATGTTCGATGCCGAAGAACATCAGCCAGTCCTGGCCCATGATGAAAATGTTGGAGAGCACCAGGAACAGCTCGGCGCTGAAGGGCAGCGCGTCGTAGATGCGGAAGAATGCGCCGCCGCTCATCACGTGCGCAGCCAGCGTCAGCGCCGCAACGGCAAGATAGATCGGGAACAGCCGCAGGAAGCGGTTTGCATAGAACTTGCCCACCGCGCCTTGATAGTGGTCGGTGGCGGTGAGTACATAGGAAATCAGGAAGCCTGAAATGACGTAGAACAGCTGTACCGCGAGACGGCCGCCCACCAGATGATCGGTGGCGCCTGCGCCCAGATGGTCCAGCACCACCGACAATGCCAACAAGGTTCTCAAAAAGCCCATCGCCGTGTCTCCCCGGATTGATCTTATTCTTGGCCCCCGTGAGGAGCCGGACACCTGCGCCTGCGGTCGTTGCGATCGGCTTCCGCGCTTGCATGCCGGCCTGGCACGGATGGCGATCTGTACTGATTCTGCGCGTCGATGTGCGCCGCCGCCATGGGGCGTTCGATGCAGCAAGGCCATGCAATTGGAGCGTGGTCCCGCAACGCCGTGCTGCTTTTGGATACCGCTTATGGGCTGAGAACACGCATGCGGGACCACAAGGCCGGTTACAGTCGAGGGATGTGTAATTGATGGAGTCCCGTACATGTCCAAGCTCTTGTCCACGCGCTGCCGCCTGATTGCCCCGGCTCTGCTGGCCGCAGCCCTGGCGGGTTGCGCCGGATCGACTGGCGGCGCGCGCCCGCAAGGCGCGGCTGCGGCCAACGCCGCCAGCAGCGCGGATTCGCTGGCCCAGACCAGTTGGGAACTGGTGCGTTGGACCCAGGCGGGCGGCGCGCTGCGCGACATTCCCCATGGCGACAACGGCGAACCCGTGCGCCTGACGTTCCTGGCGCAAGGCAAGCAGTACCGCGTCAATGGCTTTTCCGGCTGCAATCGCTACATGGGCACCTACAAGCTCGAAGGCGGCAAGCTCTACATCGACGCCCCAGCCGCCACGCGCATGGCCTGCCCCGCGCCGGAACGCGCCCGTCTCGAGGCGGACTATCTGCGCGGCCTGGCGTCCATCGACACGTTCACGCTGGACAACGGCGGCGCGCCGCGGCACCTGACCTTCAATCTGCGCGGCGGCGACGTGCTGGAGTTCGCGCGGCGCCAGGATCCGCCCACCCCCTGACGCGGCCGGCGGGGCGCGCATCAAAGAGTGTTAAGCCGTGAATAACGGTGCCGGGGCAAGCCTACAATGGCGTGGTCCGGCCCGCCTCCTTGCGCGGGCGCTGCATTCCTCGCTTTTCCCCGGGAGATTCTCATGCCCTTTTCCGCGTCTTTGCGCTGGCTGGCGCCTTGCCTGTTGTCCATCGGCCTGGCCGCCTGCTCCGCGCCGCCTCAGCGCGCCGCGGATGGCCAGGATCCGCGCTTCCAGCCCGCTTCCGCATCCGACATGCTGGCGCAGACCAGTTGGGACCTGGCGCGCTGGACCTTGCCGGGCGGCGGCTTGCGGCAGATTCCGCATCCGTCCTCCAATTCGCGTCCGCTTACGGCGAGCTTCATCCATGACCAGGGCTCGCCGCGCATCTCCGGTTTCTCCGGCTGCAACCAGTACAACGGTTCCTACACCGTCGCCAACGGCTTGCTGATCGTGCAGGGACGTCCGGTGTCGACCAGGATGGCCTGCGCGCCGCAGAACATGAAGCTGGAGCAGGATTTCCTGGCCGCGCTCACCAGCATCACCGCCTCGTCGGTGGACAACGCCAACAATCCGCAGCGCATGACCTGGGTGCTCAGCTCGGGCGACCGGCTGGACTTCGGGCGTCGCACCGACCCCATCGCGGGCGGCCAGCAGGGGCCGACCAAGCTGGTCTACGTGAACTCGGAGCGCGTGCCTTGCACCGCCGGCGCGGGCCGCGCCATGTGCTACCAGGTGCGCGACAGCGCCGGGCAGCCCTGGCAGCTCTGGTACGGCGAAATCACGGGCTTCAACTTCCAGCCTGGCGTGCGCTACCGCCTGCGCGTGGTCGAGGTCCGCAACCCGAATCCGCCGGCCGATGCGTCGACGGTGCAATGGGTGCTGGACGCGGTAGTCGAGCAGGAAATCGTCAATCGTTGAGCGGGATCAAGCGGGGCGGCGGGTGGTAAAAACCGCCCAGCGTTTACTATTACGCCTTTCGTCGCCCGCTTTTTTCCGCTTTTCCATGACTTCCGTCGTCAATATCGCCGCTTACAAATTCGTTTCGCTGGATGCCCTGCCCGAGTTGCGCGCCCGCCTTCTGGACGAGGCCGGCCAGGCCGCGCTCAAGGGCACCATCCTGTTGGCCGAAGAGGGCATCAACCTGTTCCTGGCGGGGTCGGCGGATGGCATAGACGCGTTTCTGCGCACGCTGCGCGCCGATCCGCGCTTCGCCGACCTGGAAGTCAAGTTCAGCCATAGCGCGGCAGTGCCGTTCCGCAAGCTGCTGGTGAAGATCAAGCGCGAGATCATCCGCATGGATCATCCGGCGATCCGCCCGGAAGCGGGCCGCGCGCCCGGCGTCGATGCGAAGACGCTGGCGCGTTGGCTGGAGGCCGGCGTGGACGACGCCGGACGGCCCGTGGTCATGCTGGACACGCGCAACGCTTTCGAGGTCGACGAGGGCACCTTCACGAACGCCATCGACTGGCGCATCGAACGCTTCACCCAGTTTCCCGCTGCGGTACAGGCGCACCGCGCCGAGCTGGAAGGCAAGACAGTGGTCAGCTTCTGCACCGGCGGCATCCGCTGCGAAAAGGCCGCGATCTACATGAACGAGGCCGGCATCGAACACGTCTACCAGCTCGACGGCGGCATCCTCAAGTACTTCGAGGAAACCGGCGGTCCCGGCTATGACGGCAAATGCTTCGTCTTCGATGAGCGCATTTCGCTGGATCCGGCGCTGGCGCCCAGCAAGGCCTGATGTACCGCGCTTAGTGACAAAAAGCCCGCCGATTTGAACCGGCGGGCTTTTTGCATTCAGCGGGGCGCGGGATCAGCGCACGCGCATGCCGGGCTTGGCGCCGGGGAACGGTTCCAGCACGTAGATGCCGGCGTCCACGGACTCATCCGCATGGCTGGCGGCCAGCACCATGCCTTCGGATACGCCGAACTTCATCTTGCGCGGGGCCAGGTTGGCCACCAGGACGGTCAGCTTGCCGATCAGGTCTTCCGGCTTGTAGGCGGACTTGATGCCCGAGAACACGTTGCGGTGGCGGCCTTCGCCCGCGTCCAGCGTCAGGCGCAGCAGCTTGGTCGAGCCTTCCACGTGTTCGCAATTGACGATCTGCGCGATGCGCAGGTCGACGCGCGCGAAGTCGTCGATGGAGATGGTCTCGGCGATGGGCTCGCCGCCAGGCACCACCACGGGGGCGGCAGGCGGCTCGAACAGGTCTTCCAGCATCTGCGGTTCGACGCGCTGCATCAGGTGCTTGAAGGGCGCCACGCGCTGCGGCAGCACGGCGGCATCGGCCCAGGTGAAGGGCGCCTGCGCGCCGAACAATTCCAGGGCCACGCGTTCGGCCAGTTCGGGCAAGACCGGGGCCAGCATCACGGACAGCGCCTTGAAGCCCGCCAGCGAGCGCGAGCAGATGTCCTGCAGGGCGGCCTTCTGCGCGTCATCGGCGGTGGCGATGCCCTTGGCCAGCACCCAGGGCTGGGCCGTGTCGAACGCCTGGTTGATGCGATCGGCGTAGGCCATGATTTCGCGGATGGCGCGGTTGTATTCGCGCGCCTCGAACGCGGCGCGGATGGACTCCGCCTGTTCGGCGTACTCCGCGGCCAGCGCCGAGGTGTCGCCCGAATAGCCGAGGACTCCATCGAAATGCTTGGTGATGAAGCTGGCGGCGCGGCTGGCGATGTTGACGTACTTGCCGATCAGGTCGCTGTTGACGCGGGCGATGAAGTCCTCGGGGTTGAAGTCCATGTCTTCGACCCGGGCGTTCAGCTTGGCGGCGATGTAGTAGCGCATCCATTCGGCGTTCATGCCGAGTTCCAGGTAGCGCAGCGGCGAAATGCCGGTGCCGCGGCTTTTGGACATCTTTTCGCCGCTGACAGTGATGAAGCCGTGCACGTTCACGGCGTCAGGCGTCTTGCGCCCGGCGAACTTCAGCATCGCGGGCCAGAACAGCGCGTGGAAATACACGATGTCCTTGCCGATGAAGTGGACCTGTTCGGTGGGGCCGGCAGGATCGAGCAGCGCGTCGAAGTCCATGCCCTTGACCGCGCAATACGACTTCAGCGAGGCCAGGTAGCCCACGGGCGCATCCAGCCAGACGTAGAAGTACTTGCCCGGCGCGTCCGGGATCTCGATGCCGAAGTAGGGCGCGTCGCGGGAAATGTCCCAGTCGCCCAGCTTGGCCTCGCCATCGTCCGAGCCCAGCCATTCGCGCGTCTTGGCCAGCATTTCAGGCTGCAGGTGCTTGCCGCCGGCGGCGTTGGAGCCGGTGGTCCATTGCTGCAGGAATTCCACGCAGCGAGGATCGGACAGCTTGAAGAAGAAGTGGTCCGAGGACTTCAGCACCGGCGTGGCGCCGGTCAGGGCCGAGTACGGGTTGATCAGCTCGGTGGGCGCGTAGACCGCGCCGCAGACCTCGCAGGAGTCACCGTACTGGTCCTTGGCGTGGCACTTGGGGCATTCGCCCTTGATGTAGCGGTCGGCCAGGAACATGCCCTTGACCGGATCGTAGAACTGCTCGATGGAGCGGGTTTCGATCAGGTCCTGGGCCTTGAGCGCGCGGTAGATGTCCTGCGACAGCGCGACGTTCTCGGCCGAATCGGTCGAGTGCCAGTGGTCGAAGCGGATGTGGAAGCCGTTCAGGTACTGCGGGCGCTCGGCGGCGTAGCGCGCCACCAGGGCCTGCGGCGTGATGCCTTCCTTTTCCGCCTTCAGCATGATCGGCGCGCCGTGCGCGTCGTCCGCACCCACGAAGTGCACCGTGTGGCCCGCCATTCGCATCGAACGAACCCAGATATCGGCCTGGATGTACTCCATGATGTGGCCGATGTGGAAAGATCCGTTGGCGTAGGGCAGCGCTGTGGTGACAAAAAGGGTGCGAGACATGGTTGTCTTTGGAGGTTGAGGGAAAAAAGGGGTAGGCCGGCCATTTTAGGGCAACCGCGCAGACTTGCCGGACAGCGGCCCATCAATGGCTCAACCCGCCCTTCGCGGCAGGCGAATCAGGCGGGTTGCGAAAGAATGCGGGAATGGGCGCCGATACAGGGGGGCCGGCCGTCCGGCAATTCCGCCGTGCGGACGCACAAACCCATGGCCCGCTTGCGCCGCGCGCGGCGCAAGCATGCGGGAAAGCCGCCGTCAGCGGATTTCGCGGGCTTCGACGTCGATCACGTCGCCGCGCGGCTGCGTGGCGAAGGGGGCGGTGGCGGACTGGAACGGTCCTGGGCGGGCGCCTTGGCGCTGGCTCCAATAGGCGCGCACGCCGAAAGGTTTGCCGCGCACCTTGGCGACCACGTACAGGATCGCCACGGCGATCGCCGTGGAAAGCATGAACACCAGCGCCATCGCCATGCCGATCAAGGCCAGGGCGGCGAATAGGACGGCACGAAAGAAGCGGATAAGTGTGTTGGTCATGAAGATCGGATGCAAAACGCAGGGAAAGGTTCCCGGGTATCCGCTATCCTTTAGGGGATGGCGGGCCGCAGAAGCCGCGCTGCCTACGGAACCATAGTGACATGAGTATAACGATAGAACAAATTCGCGCCGCGCTGCGCGCCGCGCAGGACCCGAATACCGGTATGGATTTGGGTGTTTCTGTAAAAGATCGTGACATCAAGCTGGAAGGCGGACGGGTTTCGCTGGCGCTGGAGCTGGGGTATCCCGCCGACGCCGCGCGCGCCCAGGTCCGCGACATCGCCGTGGCGGCGCTGGCCGCGGCCGGCGTGGCCGATGCCCAGGTCGAGGTGAGCTGGAAGGTCGCCGCCCATGCGGTGCAGAAAGGCCTGAAGCCCTTGCCCAATGTGCGCAACATTATTGCAGTGGCATCTGGCAAGGGCGGCGTGGGCAAGAGCACCACGGCCGTGAACCTGGCCCTGGCCCTGGCGGCGGAAGGCGCCAAGGTGGGCGTGCTGGACGCCGACATCTACGGCCCCAGCGTGCCGACCATGCTGGGTATCTCGGGCCGTCCCGAAAGCCTGGACAACAAGAGCATGGAGCCGCTCACGGGCCACGGCCTGCAGGCAAACTCCATCGGCTTCCTGATCGACGCCGACTCGCCCGCCATCTGGCGCGGCCCGATGGTGACGCAGGCGCTGGAGCAACTGCTGCGCCAGACCAATTGGCGCGACCTCGATTACCTGATCGTCGACATGCCTCCCGGCACGGGCGACGTGGCGCTGACCCTGGCGCAGAAGGTGCCGGTAGTGGGCGCCGTCATTGTCACCACGCCGCAGGACGTGGCGCTGCTGGACGCGCGCAAGGGCTTGCGCATGTTCCAGAAGGTTGAGGTGCCGATCCTGGGCGTGGTCGAGAACATGGCCATCCACATCTGCTCGCAATGCGGCCATGCCGAGCATATCTTCGGCGAGGGCGGCGGCCAGCGCATGGCCGAGCAATACCAAACGCCCTGGCTGGGCAGCCTGCCGCTGACCCTGGCGATCCGCGAGCAGACCGATGCTGGCTCGCCGACCGTGGTGTCGGATCCGGGCAGCGAAGCCGCGGCGCTGTACCGCGGCATTGCCCGTAAGCTGGCGGCTGGCGTGGCGGCGCTTCCCCGCGACATGGCTGGGAAATTCCCGTCCATCGTCGTGCAGCAACCGACCTGACGCATGCGGTGGGCAGCCCGCGCCTTCTTGGCAGGACTTGTGGTGATGACGGGCGAGGCATTGGCCAAGCGCCCGGAAATCATTGTGGACCCCGGCGGCGTGCCGCCGGCCGCCCTGCAGGCGATTACCGAAGCCGTCGATGCGATCGCGCGGCTGGCGGAGGACCAGGACGGCGGTGAAATCAACCGCCTGCGCCGCCGCGCGCGCGACGCGACGCTGGCGGCCCTGGCCACCCAGGGCTATTTCTCGCCCACCGTGAAGCTCGAGGCCGGCACCGATATCGGCGGAGAAACCTGGGACATCAGCATCGTCTCGGGCAAGCGCACCACCGTCGCATCCGTGGACCTGAATTTCACCGGCCGCATTACCCGGCCCGAGTTCGCTGCCCGGGTGCAGAAGCTGCGCGACGACTGGCAGTTGAAGACGGGCCAGCCCTTCATCAACAGCGACTGGAACAAAGCCAAGTCGAGCCTGCTGGACGCGGTGTCATCGCGCGACTTCATGCTGGCGCGCATGACCGCGTCGCAGGCGGAAATCGAGGCCGATACGGCGTCGGCCGCCCTGCGCGTCACGATAGACAGCGGTCCCCAGGTCCGCATGGGCGAACTCACCACCGAAGGCCTGAAGCGGGTGCCCGAGAAGCTGGTGGAGCGCTATGTGCGCTACTCGCCGGGCGCTGCCTATGACCAGGACAAGCTGGACACCTGGCAGCAGGACCTGCAATCGACCGCGTTCTTCCGCGGCGCGTTCGTATCGCTGGAGCAGCCGGGCCAGGCGCAGCCGACGCCTGGACCCAACGCCGACCGCGCACGCGCGCCGGGCTCGACCGATCTGGCCGCCTCCACGCCGGCAGGAGATCCTTCCGTGTCCGGCGGCATGCCACCGCCAGCGCCCGCCTACGACTCGAACGGCGAAGTGACCTTGCCGGTCCAGGTGCGGGTGGTGGAAGCGCCGCCCAAGCGGTTCACCGGCTCGATAGGCGTGGACGACGAGGCCGGCCTGCGCGTGGAATCGCTGTACCGGCAGAACGTGGTCTTTGGCCAGCCGCTCACCATGGAGACGGGCTTCAGCGTGGACCGGTTGCAGCAGCGCGTCTACGCGGACTTCCTGTTGCCGCCGAATCAGCGCGGCTACAAGGATTCGTTCGGTGTGCTGTACGACCACTCCGACATCCAGGGGCTGGATGTGACGCGATACGCGTTGGGCGCGACGCGCCTGCAGGAGCGCAAGGGCGCGGGCAACAGCCGGGTCGAATACGAAACCCGCTGGGGCCTGCTGCTGGCGGAGGATCACGTGAAGATCGACGGCGGCGACCAATACAAGCTGCCGACCCTGACCGCCACGGCCGAATGGCTGCGCCGCGATGTGGACAACAAGTACGACCCGCGTGAAGGCAATCTGATCGCGGTGGGCGGCGGTGTGGGCGTGACGCTGGACTCCGGCGAACCCTATACCCGCGCCCGGCTGCGGGCCCAGAAATGGTGGCCCATCGGCAAGCTGGACGTGCTGACCGTGCGTGGCGAAGTCGGCCGGGTGTGGTCCAACAGCAAGGTGCGGGTGCCGGACGATTTCGGTTTCCGCACCGGCGGCGCGCGTTCGATCCGCGGCTACAAGTACCAGAGCATAGGCGTGCAGCAGGATGACGCCGTGGTGGGCGCGCCCACGCTGTTGGTCGGCAGCATCGAGTACGACCACTATTTCAATGAGCGCTGGGGCATGGGCGTTTTCGTGGACGCGGGCGACGCCGCGGAATCGTTCGGCGACATGTCGATGGCGGTGGGCTACGGCGTAGGCGCCCGCGTGCGCACGCCGGCCGGGCCCTTGTTCCTGGATGTGGCCTACGGCCAGCGCGACCGCGACCTGCGTCTGCACTTTTCCTTGGGGATCGCGTTTTGAAGGGCCTGCGCAAATTCCTGCGCCATGTGCTGGTGTGGTGGTTGCCTGGCCTGGCCATGCTGGCTGTGCTGGCCGGCGGTTTCCTGTTCTGGCTGGTCGGCTCGCAGAACGGCACGCGGCTGCTCCTGACCACGGCCGCCCAGCAACTGAACGGCCAGGCGCTGGACGTGAGCGGTTCGCTGCTGCGTGGCGTGTCGGTGGGCAAGCTGGACCTGGACGCGGGCGGCACCCGCGTCGACATCACGGACCTGCACCTCGACGTGAACTGGCGCGCCCTGGGCGACCGCCTGCTGCACGTGCGCGATGTCTCGGCGGGTTCGGTGTACATCGGCCTGGCCGCGTCGTCCGAGACGACGCCGGCGGAGGACAACGGCGAGCCGTTCTCGTTGCCCGAACTGCCGGTGGACATCGCCGTGGACCGGCTGGCGCTGGGCGACTTCCAGCTGGAACAGGACGGCGCGCCCTTGCCCGTGACCCTGGGCAATCTGGACGCCACCTTTGCCGCGGGCAAGCAGGGCGCGCAGCTACGCATCGCCAGCCTTAGGGTGGGACACGAGGCTGCGCAAGCGGACATCTCCGGGCAGGCCGAGCTGCAAGGCATGGCCGATCCGTGGCCGTTCGCCGCTCGCCTGGACGTGACCGCGCGCGGGACCGGCCCCGATTCTCCGCTGTGCGAAGCCGACAAGCTGAGCGGCGTGTATGAGCGTCAGGCGGGCGCTGCCAGGAAGCCGGAACCCAAGCCAGCCGCCAAGACCGACCCCAAGGCCGAATCGAAGGACGAATCCAAAGCCGGGGCCAAGGCGGATCCCAAGACCGCGCCTTCCGAGCCGCCCCGGCCCGCCTGCCAGGTGGTGCTGCGCGCCGATGCCGCCGGTTCCCTGGATGGTATCCAGGCCAAGGTGGACGGCGAGGGCTCCGGCCTGCTGCTGGACTTGACCGCCGACCTGGCCCCGCGCACGGCGCTGGTACTGCGCAGCGCCCGGGCGCAGGCGCAATTGCCAGACAAATCGACCCTGACCGCGCAGCTCGACCTGCAATCCGATACCACGCAAGGCTCGGGCCGCGACCGCATCGCGGGCACGATAAGCGCCCAGCGCCTGGACCTGTCGCCCTGGCTGGGCAAGGATATTCCGCCTGCGGTGCTGACCGTGCGCGGCGACGTGCAAGCCGACATCGAGAACCTGAGCCAGCTGCGTCATGCCGCGGTCGATCTGCGCTTCGAAGAGGGCACGCGCTGGAACAAGCAGCCCCTGACCGGCGCGCTCAAGGCCCAGGTGGATATCGCGGCGGCGACCGATAGCGGGGGACCCGCCGCCGCGCCGAACGCCGCCGCCGCGCCCGAGGCCGATCCTCTGGCCGGGCTGCGCATCCACGGCCTGGACGTGGACCTGAAGCTGGGCCGCAACCGAGTCCAGGCCAAGGGAGAGCTGGACGCCAAGGACGGCGCGCTGTCGCTGGACGCGCAGGCGCCCCAGCTCGACGCGTTCTGGCCGGGCATTCCCGGCGGCGCGGAATTGAAGGGCAAGCTGACGGGCACGCCGGCTGCGCATCGCGGCGAGCTTGCGGCCGGCTACACGCCGCCCAAGCCGCGCGCGGGCGTACTGGGCGAGGCGCCCGCCAAGGCCAACATCGTTTTTGCCGGCGCCTGGGGCAAGGGTCCTGCGGGCACGCCGGATGCCGCTCTGCCGGGATGGCGCGGCACGTTTTCGCGGCTGACGGCCGAGACCGCCGGCTTCGCGGTGGCCGTGGACCGGCCGGTCACGCTGGCTTTCGTGCCGTCCGCCGTGGAACCGCAATGGCAGTGGCAGGTGGGGCAGACGGCGCTGAGCCTGACCCTGCCCGGCAAGGAACGCGTGGTCCTGGCGCACCAGGGGTCGCGGGGCGGCGGCAAGCGTTGGGAAACGGCCGGGCAGGCCGACAACCTGGTGATCACGGCCGCCATGGCGCGCCAGGTGATAGGCGCCGTCGATCCCGAGGCTGCGGCCAAGCTGGGCAAGCGGCCCGGCCGCGTGAACGCGATGGTGCCCGAGGGCCAGCGCCGCATCGCGCTGGACGTGTTGTGGGACCTGAAGTTCGATGGCCGGCTGGGCGGCCGCGCGCGCATCGCGCGCCGCGAGGGCGATCTGCTGATACCGGGCGATCCTCCCATTCCGCTCGGCCTGAAGGCGCTGGTGCTGGACCTGACCGCCACGCCGACCTCCGCCAATGCCAGCCGCCTGGACGCCAAGGTCAACCTGGCCACCGATAAGATGGGCCTCATCAACGGCACCGGCACCGCCGTGCTGGTGGTGGACGCCAAGGGCGGCATGGCGCTGGACCCGCGCCAGCCGCTGCGCGCCAAGCTGGACGCCGATATCGCCGACCTGGCCTGGGTCGGCCTGTTCGTGGGCGACTCGATGGAAGTCGGCGGCACGGTCAAGGCCAATCTGGAAGCCCAGGGCACCCTGGCGGGCAAATGGTCGGCCAGCGGCAACATCCGCGGCGACAAGCTGCGCGTGGTGCGCATCGACGACGGCGTGCGGCTGATCGACGGCACTTTGTCCGCGCGCCTGGAGGGCGACCGGGTGGTGCTGGAAAGCCTGCGCTTCCCGGCTTCGCTGCGGGTGATGCCGGCCGAATGGCGCACCAAGGAGTGGATCACCACCAATCCCGAGGCCAAGGGCGGCTACGCCGAGGCCAAGGGACAATGGAATTTCATCGACGGCGGCGGCGATATCCGGCTGACCCTGTACCGCTTCCCGGCGCTGCAGCGCTCGGACCGCTACGCCATGGTTTCCGGGGTCATCGACGTGAAGGCTGCCATGCCGCGCATCGACATCGTGGGCGACCTGAAAGCGGACGCGGGCTGGTTCAGCCTGGAAATCCTGCAGGGCGTGCCGTCGCTGGACGACGACGTCAAGGTGCGCCGCCCGGGCGACGACCCTGGCACGGTCTCCACGCCGCTGCAGACCAGCATGAACCTGAAGTTCGACATGGGGCCGCGCTTCTACATCACCGGCATGGGGCTGGACGCGGGCCTGCTGGGCTCCATCCAGATCATGCTGAACGATGGGCGCCTGACCGGCGTGGGGGCGCTGCGCACCCGCGGCGGCGGCATCGAGGCCTACGGCCAGAAGCTGCGCCTGAGCCGCGGCACGCTGACCTTCCAGGGCCGTCTGGACAACCCCTTGCTGGATATCGAGGCGCTGCGCACGGGCGAACAGGTCGAGGCGGGCGTCAAGGTGGTCGGCACGGCGCAGCGGCCGCGCATCGATCTGGTGTCGTACCCGGACGTCAGCGACGTGGAAAAGCTGTCCTGGCTGCTGCTGGGCCGAGGTCCTGACGAAAGCGGCGGCGACGCGGCGCTGCTGATGTCGGTGGGTACCGCGCTGCTGGGCGGCGGGCAGCCGTTCTACAAGCAGTTCGGGTTGGACGACGTCAGCATCAAGACGGGCAACATCGGCAGCTCCGGCAGCATCCTGCCGGACCGCACGGTGGCCGGCGACGTCAACCGGGACAGCGACAGCCAGCTGGCCACGCAGTTCCTGGTGGCCAGCAAGACCTTCGCCAATGGCATCACGCTGAGCGTGGAGCAGGCGCTTTCCGGCACCGACACCGTGGGCCGGGCCAGCTACCGGCTGGCGCGCGGCCTGTCGGTGGACCTGAAGGGCGGGGCGGTCAACGGCATCGCGCTGGTCTACCGGACCTTCTGGGGGAACTGAGGCGGAATCGGGCGGCACGGTCCCGCCCGGCCCCTCGCAGGTGGCGCATCCGCACTCGGGATAAAATGGCGTCCACTCCATTCCCTAGCACCATTCCCACCATGAGCATCAAAAGCGACCGCTGGATCCGCCGCCAGGCCGAAGCCGGCATGATCGAACCCTTCGAAGCAGGGCAGGTCCGCACGGCCAATGGCGGGCGCATCGTCAGCTACGGCACCAGCAGCTACGGCTACGACGTGCGCTGCGCGGACGAATTCAAGATCTTCACCAACATCAATTCCACCATCGTCGACCCCAAGAATTTCGACGAAGGCTCGTTCGTGGATTTCAAGGGCGACGTCTGCATCATTCCGCCCAACTCCTTCGCGCTGGCCCGCACGGTCGAGTATTTCCGCATCCCGCGCAGCGTCCTGACTGTCTGCCTGGGCAAGAGCACCTATGCGCGTTGCGGCATCATCGTCAACGTCACGCCGCTGGAACCCGAATGGGAAGGGCACGTGACGCTGGAATTCTCGAATACCACGCCGCTGCCGGCCAAGATCTACGCCGGCGAAGGCTGCGCGCAGATGCTGTTCCTGGAAAGCGACGAAGTCTGCGAGACCTCTTACCGCGACCGCGGCGGCAAGTACCAGGGTCAGCGCGGCGTGACCCTGCCGCGCACCTGAGGCCTCAGCCTGCGCGCCCGGACACCGGGCGCAGGTAGTCGATATCCCACTCGCTTTCGCCCGTCTGCACGAACCCGTGCCGGCGGTAGAAGCGGTTCGAGTCGCTGCCGCGCAGCGCGCCCAGGCTTACCGCCAGCCCCAGGCGGTCGGCCTCCAGCAGGATCTTGCGCATGACCTGTCCGCCCAGCCCCGAACCCTGGGCGGCGGGGCGGATGTACAGATGATCCAGGCGCAAGCCGTCGCCCTCCGGGCGCAGCGCGTAAAACCCGATACGTTGGCCGTCCTGCTCGATGGACCAGGTATGTTCCGGCCGGAACGTGCTGCGCAGCCGCGAGCGCGCGCGCGCCGGGTCGAAGCGCCCCAGGCGCTCCAGGCTTTCACGCATGGCTTCGATGCGCAGCGCCAGCAGGTCTTCGAAATCGGCTTCCGAGACCGGCGAGTATTGCAGCGGCGGCGTGGCGAACTCGTCGTAGCCCCGGCCCAGGAACTGCAGGATGCAGATGCCGTGTCCGTAGGGGTCGCTCAGGTGGGCGATGCGGCCCCAGGCATGCGAGACGGCTGGATCTTCCAGGCGCGCGCCGGCGGCCACCGCCTGTGCGACCGCGCGGTCCGCGTCCTCCACCACCACGTCCAGATGCACTGGCGTCCAGTGCCGCGCGTAGTCGCGCGGCTGACGCATGGCGCCGGCGGCTGGCGTGCCCGCAGCCTTTTCCAGCAGATAGATGGGCGCCTCGGCCCCCAGCATCTCGGCCGCTTTCGGTCCCAGCCGGCGTCGCAGTGTCAGGCCGAAAGCGCGGTGATAGAAGTCGATGGCGTGTTCGAGATCGGGCACGTCGATGTTGACCAGGATGCGCATTGGGGATCCGTCTGCTGAGTGAAGGCGAAAAACATATCATGGCCGCGGCGC
Organism: Achromobacter xylosoxidans; assembly: GCF_014490035.1. Classification (NCBI taxonomy): domain Bacteria; kingdom Pseudomonadati; phylum Pseudomonadota; class Betaproteobacteria; order Burkholderiales; family Alcaligenaceae; genus Achromobacter; species Achromobacter xylosoxidans. Next base: position 945,981 of record NZ_CP061008.1, read on the forward strand.
CCGGTGTTACTTGCAAATCCGCTAAAGAACATCGCCGCCGCGTCCGTAAATGACAGTACATGTGTTTGCCGATTTGGCGACGTCATCTCCGCAAGCGTAAAAAAGCCCCGACCCGTGCGTTACCCCCATATCCCCTGGCTGCCTTTGTTGTTCTATCCTGCGCTGCCGGTGGCCGCCGCGGTGGGGCTGCTGCTGTGGCGCGAATGGCCGCCGGCCTTGACGCAGATCGTGCCGTTCGTGCCTTGGGTGATGGCGTTGATCGGCGTGGCCGTGTGCCTGATGTACCAACGCGCGCAGACCATGGTGCTGATGCTCAGCGTGCTGGCCGCCACGGCGGCTTGGCCGGCGCTGGCCACGGAAGCACCCTGGGCCGTCGGACCGGCGCTGGCGTGGTGGTCGCTGGCCTACACCATCAACGCCCTGTGGTCCGAACGCTCCAGCATGCTGCTGGACCTGGCCGCTCGCATCGGCCTGATCGCCGCTGGCGCGGCCGCGATCGCGCTGGCCGGCAAGGACGGCGTGTCCGATCTGTTCGGCATGCTGTCCGTGCAAGGCAGGTTGGCGCACCTGAGCGTGCCGATCGAAGGGTTGATTGCGCTGCTGGCTACGGGCCTGACGCTGACCCTGCTGCTATTGCGCTATGGGCGTCCGCAACAGGCGGGGCAGTGGCTGGGCTTCGTGTGCATGGCGTGGGCCTTGCCGCGCGGGGCGGAACATCCCGTCGAACTGGCGCTGATGTCCACCGCCGCGCTGACGGCCCTTTGCATCTCGCTGGCCCATGAAGGTTTCCACATGGCGTTCCGCGACGAGCTCACCGGCTTGCCGGGCCGGCGCGCGCTGAACGAACGGCTGCAGCGCATGGGCCGCGTCTATACGCTGGCGATGGCCGACGTCGACAACTTCAAGGCTTTCAACGACACCCACGGCCATGACGTGGGCGACCAGGTTCTGCGCATGGTGGCGGCCCAGTTGCGGCGCGTGCCGGGCGGCGGCCGGGCCTACCGCTACGGCGGCGAGGAATTCACGCTGGTGTTCCCGGGCAAGACCGCGGCGGAAAGCATGCCGCACCTGGAAAGCGTCAGGCGCTCCATCGAGGCCTACCAGATGCGGCTGCGCGACAAGCCGGTGCGCCCCAAGGCCGACCAGATCGGCCTGCGCCGCCGTGGCGGGCGCGATGTGCGCAATGCGCGGCCGCTGCGGGTGACGGTCAGCATAGGCGTAGCCGAACGCAGCGACGCCCTGCGCGCGCCCGAAGCGGTGATCAAGGCGGCGGATCAGGCGCTCTACAAGGCCAAGGACGAAGGCCGCAATCTGGTGCGGGCCTACGGCACGCGGCGCCGGGCTGGCGCGGGCTGAGGCGGCGCCGCTACTTGCCGGCCAGCGGCAGTGCCATCAGCGCTTCGTCGTAGAGTTCACCGTTCACGCACAGCGCTTCTCGCTCGCGTCCGTATTCGGCAAAGCCCAGGCTCAGGTACAGCGCGGTGGCGGCCTGATTGTTGGCGGTCACGCTCAGCTGCACCTGGCGGATGCCGCGCATGCCTGCTGCATGGGCGATCGCCGCCTGCATCAGTTGCCGCGCCAGGCCCTGGCCGCGCTGCGCCGGCGCCACGTACATGCTCCAGATGTGCGCCTTGTGGCGCATCTTCAGTTTGCGCTGGCGGCCCACGCCGACCATGCCGGCGAGGGTCTCGCCGCAGAACACGCCAAACATTGCGCTGTCGTCCGAAGGCTGGATCCAGCCGCGGATATCCTCCAATGTCAGCGTGTGTTCCTCTTCGTAACTCGATCCGAACGATTCAGGGGTTTCCACCAGGGCGTCCAGGCGCAATTGGCGCAGCGGCGCGGCGTCGGCGGGAACAAGGCGTCGGACGGAGATCGGGGACATGGTCGGCAAGTGTTGGGAATAGGGAACGTTCGGCGGTGGATTGGGCAGTATAGGGGGACACGCTGCCTATAATGGTCCTAACGCCGCTTGCGGTTTTCACAAAGGAGCCAATGATGTTCGGTTTCCTCAAGACAAACCAGGACGCCAAGCGCGACGAAGTCCAGGAAGAGTTCGTGGCGCGCGTGGCGGGTGCTGCGCAGGACTTCGTCCAGGCAGCCGGATCGGCCGGCGCCGTGCTGGATTACACGCCGTCCAGCGTCCATGCGCTGGACGAGGCGCTGGAGGCCGCCCATCTCGGGACCTTGCCTCTCACTCCCATGCAGACCGTCGGCGCCGCCGCCTACCTCTACGAGGTGGGACGCCGCGCGTATGGCGGTCTCTACGAAGTGTGCGACGACGAGGACCCGGTGGTGCTGGTCTGCGGCGAACCCGAAGCCGAGGTCTGCTTCGGCGCCATCGCCAAGGTCGAAAGGCGCATCCGCTACGGCTCCGCCGAGGCCATCCCGCCCTATTTCGAACAGTTCCTGATGGCCTTGCAGGCGGGCGAAGCCCGCACCATCCGCTAGCGTCCCGGCGCTTCGGGCGCCCGGTTTGCTCCCCGGCGCGGCCCGGCTCTCTGTGCTGAAAACGTCCGCTTTTGGCGCGATGACAACGGCCGTCCGGGCCATTCCGGGATTTCCCTTAGGACTGTAAGAAAAACAGCCCTACAATTCGGCCATTCCCGCCGCCCTGGCGGGTGCTCGCGCCGTCTGTCATCAGGCGGATTTTTACTAGAAGTACACTCGCGCCGCGTTACGCGTCCGAACCCGCCTTGCCCCCAGGAGCGCCTGCATGAAATTCCGCTTCCCCATTTTCATCATCGACGAAGACTACCGTTCCGAGAACGCGTCCGGTCTGGGTATCCGCGCCTTGTCCGCGGCGATCGAGGCCGAGGGCGTCGAGGTGATCGGGGTGACCAGTTACGGCGACCTGAGTTCGTTCGCCCAGCAGCAGAGCCGCGCCAGCGCCTTCATTCTGTCGATCGACGACGAAGAGTTCGACGTGGATTCGCCCGAGGACGTGGCCAGCGCCATCAAGAACCTGCGCGCCTTCATCGGCGAGCTGCGTTTCCGCAACGCCGACATCCCCATCTACCTGTACGGCGAGACGCGCACTTCCGAGCACATTCCCAACGACATCCTGCGCGAACTGCACGGCTTCATCCACATGTTCGAGGACACCCCCGAATTCGTGGCGCGCCACATCATCCGCGAGGCCCGCAGCTACGTCGACAGCCTGCCGCCGCCGTTTTTCCGCGAACTGGTCAAGTACGCGCAGGACGGCTCGTACTCCTGGCACTGCCCCGGCCACTCCGGCGGCGTGGCGTTCCTGAAGAGCCCGGTGGGCCAGATGTTCCACCAGTTCTTCGGCGAGAACATGCTGCGCGCCGACGTCTGCAACGCCGTGGACGAACTGGGCCAGCTGCTGGACCACACCGGCCCCGTGGCCGAATCCGAACTGAACGCCGCGCGCATCTTCCACGCCGACCACTGCTTCTTCGTGACCAACGGCACCTCCACCTCCAACAAGGTGGTGTGGCATGCCAACGTGGCCGCGGGCGACGTGGTGGTGGTGGACCGCAACTGCCACAAGTCGATCCTGCACGCCATTACGATGACGGGCGCGATCCCGGTGTTCCTGCGTCCCACGCGCAACCACCTGGGCATCATCGGCCCGATCCCGCTGGAAGAGTTCCACCCGGACAATATCCGCAAGAAGATCGAGGCCAACCCCTTCGCGCGCGAAGCGGTGAACAAGAATCCGCGCATCCTGACGCTGACGCAGAGCACCTACGACGGCGTCATCTACAACGTCGAAATGATCAAGAAGCAGTTGGGCAGCTATGTCGATACGCTGCACTTCGACGAAGCCTGGCTGCCGCACGCCTCGTTCCACGAGTACTACCAGGACATGCACGCCATCGGCCAGGACCGCCCGCGCAGCCAGGACGCGATGGTGTTCGCCACCCACTCCACGCACAAGCTGCTGGCCGGCATCTCGCAGGCCTCGCAGATCATCGTGCAGGAGTCCGAGACCCGCAAGCTGGACCGCAACGTCTTCAACGAAGCCTATCTGATGCACACGTCCACCTCGCCCCAGTACGCGATCATCGCGTCCTGCGACGTGGCCGCCGCCATGATGGAACCGCCGGGAGGCACCGCGCTGGTCGAGGAGAGCATCCGCGAAGCCCTGGACTTCCGCCGCGCCATGCGCAAGGTGGAGTCCGAGTTCGGCAAGAACGACTGGTGGTTCAAGGTCTGGGGCCCGAATCGCCTGGTTTCCGAAGGCATCGGCAACCGCGACGAATGGATCCTGGAATCCAACGACCATTGGCATGGCTTCGGCGAAATGGCCGAAGGCTTCAACATGCTGGATCCGATCAAGGCCACGATCATCACCCCGGGCCTGGACATGTCGGGCAGCTTCGGTGAAACCGGCATTCCCGCCGCGCTGGTCTCCAAGTACCTGACCGAGCATGGCGTGGTGGTCGAGAAGACCGGCCTGTATTCGTTCTTCATCCTGTTCACCATCGGCATCACCAAGGGCCGCTGGAACACGCTGCTGACCGCCTTGCAGCAATTCAAGGACGACTACGACCGTAATCAGCCGCTGTGGCGCATCCTGCCGGAATTCTGCCGCGACCATCGCCGCTACGAGCGCATGGGCCTGCGCGACCTGTGCCAGGAGATCCACGAAGCCTACCGCGCCCGCGACGTGGCGCGCCTGACCACCGAGATGTACCTGAGCGACATGGTGCCGGCCCTCAAGCCGTCGGACGCCTTCGCCCGCATGGCGCACCGCGAGGTCGAGCGCGTCGACATCGACAAGCTCGAAGGCCGCGTCACCGGCGTGCTGCTGACGCCGTATCCTCCGGGCATCCCCCTGCTGATCCCGGGCGAACGCTTCAACCGCACCATCGTCCAGTACCTGCAGTTCGCGCGCGAGTTCAACCAGCGCTTCCCGGGCTTCGAAACCTACATTCACGGCCTGGCCGACGAAGTGGGTCCGGACGGCGAAAAGCGCTACTACGTCGACTGCCTGATCGAAGACTGATGTTCGATGTAGCAGTACTCGGCGCCGGCGCCGCGGGCATGATGTGTGCCGCGGTCGCCGGCCAGCGCGGCTTGCGCGTGGTGCTGGTCGACCACGCCGAGCGCCTGGCGGAGAAGATCCGCATTTCCGGCGGCGGCCGCTGCAACTTCACCAATATCGGCGCCGGCCCCGCCAACTTCCTCTCCGACAACCCGCACTTCTGCCGTTCGGCCTTGGCGGGTTACACGCCGCAGGATTTCCTGGCGCTGATGAAGCGCCACCACATCGCCTGGCACGAGAAGCATCGCGGCCAGCTGTTCTGCGACGATTCCAGCGAATCCATCATCGAAATGCTGCGCGCCGAGTGCGACGCGGGCAGGGTGCAGTGGCGCATGGGATGCTCGGTGGCCGAGATCGGCCATGGCGAGCAGGGCTACGAGCTGCGCACCAGCCAAGGCCCGATCCGCGCCGCGAAACTGGTGATCGCCACCGGCGGCATGGCCATTCCCCAACTGGGCGCCACCGATTTCGGCCTGAAGATCGCGCGGCAGTTCGGCCTGAAGGTCGTGGAACCGCGGCCCGCCCTGGTGCCGCTGACCTTCGATGCCGAGCAATGGCGGTCCCTGTCCGAATTGTCCGGCGTGGCGCTGGAGGTCAATCTGCACACGGGGCAGGGCAAGGCGCGCGGCGAGTTCCTCGAAGACCTGCTGTTCACCCATCGTGGCCTGTCCGGCCCCGCCATTCTGCAGATATCCAGCTACTGGAAGCCTGGCGAACCCATCGTGATCGATCTGGCGCCTGGCCGCGATCTGGCGGAAGAACTGTTGGCGTCGAAGTCGGGCAACCGGCAGCAGCTGCATACCGTGCTGGCGGGCCTCTGGCCCAAGCGCCTGGCTGACCGCTGGCTGCACCTGGCGGAGCAGGGCGGCAAGCCGGGCCTGGCGGCGCTGCGCCTGGCCGACGCGCCGGACAAGACCCTGCGCGCGCTGGCGCAGGACATCCATCAGTGGAGCCTGGTGCCCAGCGGCACCGCTGGCTACAAGAAGGCCGAAGTCATGCGCGGCGGCGTGGACACGCGCGGCCTGGACCAGAAGTCCATGCAGGCCAAGACCGTCGCCGGTCTTTATTTCATCGGCGAAGCCGTGGACGTCACGGGCTGGCTGGGCGGCTACAACTTCCAGTGGGCCTGGGCCTCGGGCGTGGCCTGCGGCAAGGCGCTCTAGCTTCCCCAGGCGGGACAGGGCGCCGATAGGCCGGCGCTATGGCAGGTATTGGAAACCTGCCATTGTTATATCAAATAAAAATACTTATCATTTATGTTTTCGATATAGATCCAAGCCCTGAATCGGGGGCGGATCTCACGGAGACATGCATGGCCTATACCCTCCCGCCCCTGCCGTATGCCTACGACGCCCTGGAACCCCACATCGACGCGATGACGATGGAGATCCACTACAGCAAGCACCATCAGACCTACGTCAACAGCCTGAACGCCGCGCTGGAAGGCGCGGGCATCGTCACCAACGAGCCGGTCGAGTCCCTGGTGGCGCGGCTGGAGCAGTTGCCCGAAGCCATACGCGGCGCCGTGCGCAACCATGGCGGCGGCCACGCGAACCACAGCCTGTTCTGGTCGGTCATGTCGCCCGAGGGCGGAGGCGAGCCGGATGGCGCGTTGGCGTCGGCCATTGACTCCGAGCTGGGCGGGCAGGCCGCCTTCCGCGATGCGTTCACCAAGGCCGCGCTGACCCGCTTTGGCAGCGGTTGGGCCTGGCTTTCGGTCACACCGGCCGGCAAGCTGGTGGTGGAAAGCAGCGCCAACCAGGACAGCCCCCTGATGCACGGAAACTCGCCCATTCTGGGGCTGGACGTGTGGGAGCACGCCTACTACCTGAAGTACCAGAACCGCAGGCCCGAGTACATCGGCGCCTTTTACAATGTCGTGAACTGGCCTGAAGTGGCGCGCCGCTACGCGGCGGCCCAGCGCTGAGCGCATCTCTCGCAAGGAGGGCAGCGGCACATGAATACCTTCAGCCGTCATCGCGTGCGGCCGGCGGCCACCAGCATCAGCGTGTGGACCCTGGCCGTATTGGTGGCCTGCCTGGGCCTGCACCAGCTGTGGGTCTATCTGGACGTGCGTGCGCCGCACGTGGGCGATGCCCTTCTGGGCGGACTGGTCGCAGCTGGCGCTACCGCCCTGGGCACCTTGCCCATCCTGTTCGCCCGGACCATCCCCCAGAAAATGCAGGACAGCATGTTCGGCTTCGGCGCCGGCGTGATGCTGGCCGCCAGCGCCTTTTCGCTGGTGGCGCCGGGCATCGCGGCGGGTCGCGACCTGGGTTATGGCCCCTGGGGCGCCGGCTTGACGGTAGGCGCTGCCGTGTTGCTGGGCGCGGCGGTGCTGCTGCTCATGGACCGTACCCTGCCGCACGAGCATTTCATCAAGGGCCGGGAAGGCATCGAGGCGCACCGCCTGCGCCGTACCTGGCTGTTCGTTTTCGCCATCACCCTGCATAACCTGCCGGAGGGCCTGGCCATTGGCGTGGGCTATGCGGGCAACGACGCCATGCGCGGCACCGCGCTGGCCACCGGCATTGCTATCCAGGACATTCCCGAAGGGCTGGTGGTGGCGGTGGCGCTGCTGGCGGCGGGCTACCAGCGCGCGTTTGCCGTGGCGCTGGGCATGCTGTCCGGCCTGGTCGAGCCGCTGGGCGCGGTCCTGGGCGCCGCCGTGGTGGGCTGGTCCGAGCCGCTGCTGCCCTGGGGCCTGGGTTTTGCCGCGGGCGCCATGCTGTTCGTGATCAGCCACGAGATCATCCCCGAATCGCACCGCAAGGGGCATGAGGTCTACGCGACCTGCGGGCTGATGCTGGGTTTCGTGCTGATGATGTTGTTGGACACGGCGCTGGGCTGAGGCCGCCGCAGGCATTCCCTGGCTGCGGCTTTCGTTGTATGCTTGCGCCGCTGTCACGCATGTTGCGGGAGAGAGCGGCCTGTACGTCCGGCCGCCGCCGAAGGCGCAATTCGCCCGGAATCGCTCAGGTAACCCATACCGCCCATGCTTGCCCTGTCCCGGTTTTTTTACCGCGCGGACGCGGCAAAACAGTACTCTGGAGAGACCTGGCGCCGCCCCTGAACTAGGGACATAGCGAGCAGCCCAGGCGCCGAAGGTGCAAACCCGCCATGCGGGGCAACTCTCAGGCAAAAGGACAGAGGGGCGGAAGATTCAGCCGTTGTACAAGTGCACCCCGCTTGGCACCACTGGCATTCCGTAACCCTGGCAACACTGCCGCCCCGGAGTTTCCGCGCATGTCCGCAACCCTCAAACGCACCCCGCTGGCTGAAGAACACATCGCCTCTGGCGCCCGCATGGTCGACTTCGGCGGCTGGGACATGCCGCTGGCCTACGGTTCGCAACTGGAAGAGCACCACGCGGTGCGGCAGGACGCCGGCATGTTCGACGTGTCGCACATGCTGAACGTCGACGTGGCCGGTCCGGACGCGTTCGCCTTCCTGCAGCGTCTGGTCGCCAACGACGTGTCCAAGCTGACCGTGCCCGGCAAGGCGCTGTACAGCTGCATGCTGAACCCGCAAGGCGGCGTGATCGACGACCTGATCATCTATTTCTTCGCCGCCGACGAATGGCGCGTCGTGGTCAATGCCGGCACGGCCGACAAGGACGTCGCCTGGATGCAGCGCGTCAAGCAGGCCGGCCAGTTCGACGTCGCCATCAACCCGCGCCGCGACCTGGCCATGGTGGCCGTGCAAGGCCCGAACGCCCGCGCCAAGGTCTGGGCCGCGCGCCCGGCCTGGCAGGCCGCCAGCGAGCCGCTGACGCCCTTCGTGGCCGCCCGCGTGGGTGACGACACCTTGGTGGCCCGTACCGGCTACACCGGCGAGGACGGTTTTGAAATCGTGCTGCCCGCCGCCGACGTGGTGCAACTGTGGCGCGACCTGGTCGCCCAGGGCGTTCGTCCCTGCGGCCTGGGCGCGCGCGACACGCTGCGCCTGGAAGCCGGCATGAATCTCTACGGCCAGGACATGGACGAGCTGACCCAGCCCGACCAGGCCGGCCTGACCTGGACCGTGTCCCTGAAGAACGCCGAGCGCCGCTTCATCGGCCGCGACGCGCTGGAACAGTTCGCCACGCCCGCCACCTTCATCGGCCTGAAGCTGCAAGAGCGCGGCGTGATGCGCGCGCATATGGCCGTGCGCACCAAGGAAGGCACGGGCGAGCTCACCAGCGGCACCATGTCGCCGACGCTGGGCGTGTCGATCGGCTTTGCCCGCCTGCCGCAAGGCGTCAAGCCGGGCGACACGGTCGAGGTCGACATCCGCGGCAAATGGGTGCCCGCCCTGGCTTGCAAATTGCCGTTCGTGCGTAACGGCAAAGCGGTCGAACACTCGTAAACTCGAAGCTTCGCGCGAGCCGCCGGCCCCTGGGGCGACGGCCGCCCGCGCGAGGCGCGCAACACCATTCATCTACCCGCATTCCCTCAGGAGTTCCCATGAGTCTGCCCACCGATCGCAAGTACACCGAGTCCCATGAATGGGTCAAAGCCGAAGGCGACGTGTTCGTCGTCGGCATCACCGATACCGCCCAGGATCAATTGGGCGACCTGGTCTTCGTTGGCGACGTGAAGGTCGGCGCCAAGCTGAACGCCGGTGAAACCGCTGGCGTGGTCGAATCGGTCAAGGCCGCTTCGGACATCTACGCTCCCGTGGCCGGCGAAATCGTCGCGTTCAACGAAGAGCTGGAAAACAATCCCAACCTGATCAACGAATCGGCCTTCACCGCCTGGATCTTCAAGATCAAGCCGGTCAACGCCGCCGACGCCGACAAGCTGCTCGACGCCGCCGGCTACGAAGCCGTCGCCAACGGCTAAGCCGCCTGGCCGGAACGGGCGCGCAGGCGCCAGCCACGCGCCCGTTCCGCAAGATGCAATACCGTCCGTCCTCCGACGACACCCGCTATCCCGAGACCTCTCCATGTCGCGCGCCCTAGACACCCACACCGACTTCATTCCCCGCCACATCGGCCCTTCCGACGCCGACCAGGCCGCCATGCTTGCCGTCATCGGCAGCGCCAGCCTGGACGCCCTGATCGAAGAAGTCGTGCCGCCCAAGATCCGCAGCCAGGCCCCGCTGGCGCTGCCCGCCTCGCGCAGCGAAACCGACGTGCTGGCCGAACTGAAGCAGATCGCCGGCCGCAACAAGGTCTACCGCAGCTACATCGGCCAGGGGTATTACGGCACGCAGACGCCCAACGTGGTGTTGCGCAACATTCTTGAGAATCCTGCCTGGTACACGGCCTACACGCCTTACCAGCCCGAGATCTCGCAGGGTCGCCTCGAAGCCCTCCTGAACTACCAGACCATGGTCGCCGACCTGACCGGGCTGGACATCTCCAACGCCTCGCTGCTGGACGAAAGCACCGCCGCCGCCGAAGCGATGACGCTGGCACGCCGCAGCGCCAAGTCGAAGAGCCCGGTGTTCTTCATTTCGCGCCACGTGCATCCCCAGACCATCGAAGTCGTGCGCACGCGCGCCGAAGGCCTGGACATTGAAATCACCATCGGCGACGAGGCCGAAGGCCTGCCCGAGTGCTTCGGCGTGCTGCTGCAATACCCGCACAGCACCGGCTCCGTCGCCGACTACCGCAAGCTGGCTGAAGCCGCGCATGCGCAAGGCGCCATCGTGGCCGTCGCCACCGACCTGCTGGCGCTGGCCTTGCTGGCCGCGCCCGGCGAATGGGGCGCGGATATCGCCATCGGTTCGGCCCAGCGTTTCGGCGTGCCGTTCGGCTTCGGCGGCCCGCATGCCGGCTTCATGGCCTGCAAGGACGCCTTCAAGCGCAACATGGCTGGCCGCCTGGTCGGCGTGTCCAAGGACGCGCAGGGCAACCCGGCCATGCGGCTGGCGCTGCAGACGCGCGAACAGCACATCCGCCGCGAAAAAGCCACCTCCAACATCTGCACCGCACAAGTGCTGCTGGCCGTGATGGCCGGCATGTACGCCGTGTGGCACGGTCCGGCCGGCATCCGCCGCATCGCCGAGCGCGTGCAGCGCAGCACCGCCATCCTGCGCGCCGAGCTGGTCAAGCTGGGCGTGAACGTCGTCAACGACACCTTCTTCGATACGCTGCTGCTGGAAACCGGCGCGGCGACGCCGGCCATCCTGACCGCCGCCGATTGTGCGCACATCAACCTGCGCCGCGTCGACGGCGCCCGCCTGGCGGTGTCGCTGGACGAGACCGTGACCGTGGCCGACCTGCAGGCGCTGGTCAATGTCTTCGCCGCCGGCCTGGAACGTGACGACGTCGAGCTCGACATCGACGCCCTGGACGCGGCCGCCGCCAGTGGCATCCCCGCCGGCGTGGCGCGCGAAAGCGCGATCCTGACGCACCCGGTGTTCTCCAGCGTGCAGTCGGAAACCGACATGCTGCGCTACCTGCGCAAGCTGGCCGACAAGGATCTGGCGCTGGATCGCACCATGATCCCGCTGGGCTCGTGCACCATGAAGCTCAACGCGACCGCCGAGATGATCCCCATCACCTGGCCCGAGTTCGCGCTGATCCACCCGTTCGCGCCGGCTTCGCAAAGCCAGGGCTACAACGAACTGATCGACCGCCTGTCGGCCGCGCTGTGCGAGATCACCGGCTACGACAACATCAGCCTGCAGCCCAACTCGGGCGCGCAGGGCGAGTACGCGGGCCTTCTGGCGATCCGCGGCTACCATCAGGCCAACGGCCAGCATCAGCGCAACATCTGCCTGATCCCGTCGTCGGCGCACGGCACCAACCCGGCCTCGGCGCAACTGGCCGGCATGGACGTGGTGGTGGTGGCGTCGGACGCCAACGGCAACGTCGATCTGGTTGATCTGCGCGCCAAGATCGAACAGGTCGGCGACAAGCTGGCCGCTTTGATGATCACGTATCCGTCGACCCATGGCGTGTTCGAGGAAGCCGTCACCGAGATCTGCGATCTGGTGCACCAGGCCGGCGGCCAGGTCTACCTGGACGGCGCCAACATGAACGCGATGGTGGGCGTGGCCCAGCCGGGCAAGTTCGGTTCGGACGTGTCCCACCTGAACCTGCACAAGACCTTCTGCATTCCGCACGGCGGCGGCGGCCCCGGCGTGGGTCCCGTGGCGGTGCGCGCGCACCTGGCGCCGTACCTGCCGGGCGTGGTGAACGAGCAGGGCAAGCTGCCCGGCGACGCCAAGGTCGGCCCGGTGTCGGCCGCGCCGTTCGGCTCGGCCGGCATCCTGCCGATTCCGTTCGTGTACATCTCGCTGATGGGCGCCGACGGCCTGCGCCGCGCCACCGAAGTCGCCATCCTCAACGCCAACTACATCGCGACCCGCCTGCGCGACCACTATCCGGTCCTGTATGCGGGCCGCAATGGCCGCGTGGCGCACGAGTGCATCCTCGATGTGCGTCCGCTCAAGGAAACCAGCGGCATCAGCGCCGAAGACATCGCCAAGCGCCTGATGGACTACGGCTTCCATGCGCCCACCATGAGCTTCCCGGTTGCCGGCACGCTGATGGTCGAGCCGACCGAATCGGAAGGCGTTGCCGAACTGGACCGCTTCATCGACGCGATGATCTCGATCCGCGAAGAAATCGCCCAGGTCGAGCGCGGCGAGCGCGATGCCGAGGATAACGTCCTGAAGAACGCGCCGCACACCGCGCAGATGCTGCTGGCCGAGGAATGGCTGCACGACTACCCGCGCCAGCAGGCCGCTTACCCGGTGGCTTCGCTGCGCGACGCCAAGTACTGGCCGCCGGTTGCCCGCGTGGATAACGCCTACGGCGACCGTAACCTGGTCTGCGCCTGCTTGCCGATCGAAGCCTACGCCTGAGCGTGGGCCGCGAGTCCCGGCGCGAGCCGGGCCCCTAGGCAAAAAAAATCCCCCATCCGAAAGATGGGGGATTTTTTTGTCTTGCGTCAGCCGAGGCTTACTTCGCCGGCGCGGCCTTGCTGGCCACCGAGAAGTCTTCCGCGATGCTGAAGAACGTGTTGAGCATGATCTGCAGGTTTTCCTTGCCGATGCCGCCTTCCGAGTTCATGTCCATCTGCAGCACGGCCCGGTTCTTGTCGTCCAGGTAGGCGCGGGTCCAGCGGTATTCCTGGTTCCAGGCGTTGATGGCCTTGAGCGAGACCGGCTTCTTGCTGCTGTAGGTCGCGGTCACAACGAGGTCATGGCACTTCTCGGTGAAGTCGTTGCACAGGAAGTCGACGCGCAGCTCGCTGGCGCCGGTGTCGCGGGGATCCAGGATCAGGACCGGACCTTCGTCGCCGTCCTGCTTGCGCGGGTTGTAGACCATGTCGTCCAGCATGGTCGTCACGGTGTCCACGTCGAAGTCCTGCATGTAGCCGGCCACGGACGCGGTGTCGGAGGGCGCGGCAAGTTCCGCGCCTTCGGCCGGTTCGCCTTCCTCTTCCATGCCGTCCATGTCGTCGTCCATGCCGGTCGCGCCCAGCAGGCCCGAGAACAGTTCGTCGGCGGGGATCTTCTGGCCGTTCAGGTCGCCCATGCCATCGGCGTAGTGGAACTTGCCGATGATGTTGTCGCCGTCGTTCTTGCCGACGTTGAGCATTTCAGCCATGCCGGACATCGAGCGCATCTGGTCGTCGGCTTCCTCGGCGGCCTTCTCCGCGGTCAAGCCTTGCTTCTTGACGGCGTACTGCACGATCAGGTCGCGCACCATGGGCTTGGAGATGACCAGGGTGGCATCGATCTGCTTGATGGCCTTGACCATGATCTCCTGGGGCGTCAGGTCCTTGACGTTGGGCGGATTGGTCAGGTCCAGGGCGAAGGTCAGCTTGCTTTCGCCCTTGTCGGTCTTCCAGCTGATCGGGTCGATGCTGAACGTGGGGTTGCCGTTGAGCAGCTTGCCGGCGTTTTCCAGCACGGCGTCGAACTGCTCGTCCTTCAGGCCTTCGTCGCTGGCGCCCAGCATGTACTGGCGCACGATCTGGTTGTAGGTGTCCGACAGCTGCTTGATGGCGGCGCCGTCCAGCTTGGCGAGCTTGATCACGGCCTGGCCGTTGCCCAAGGCCACGTCATTCAGAGTGATGTTGCCGGTCTGGTAGGTGGCTTCGACGTTGACGTTCTTGTCGTCTTCGGCCAGCTTGACGCCGTAGCCCAGGTTGTCCAGCGAGACCTTGACGTCGTCGCCAGGGCGGGTGACGTCGATGCGCTTGAGCTTGACGCTGGAGTCGCCAATGGACAGGCCGAACTTGCCCATGCGGCTGTTGACGTCCATCGTCAGGCCGGACACCAGCATCTTGATGGGATCGTCCGATTTTTCGCCATCCACCGACAGCGTTTCCATCAGGGCGTGCGCCGTGACGGCCTGCAGCGCGCGGTCGAAGGTGCCGTTGATCGCCATGCCGCTGAAATTGACGGCGTTGCCTTCGTGCGTGATCTGCACGGGGGCGATATTGGCGGTGGAGGTGGCGAAGCCGCCGAAACTGATGATCGTGTCGGCGCTCAGGGGCGCGACGCCCTTGGTCAGCTCGAACAGCTCCTTGATGTTTTCGGTCTTGGCGAGCTCGGCGTGCGTGAACGCCAGCTTGGGCGCGATGGCGCCGCGCGCCAGCGCGCTCTTGGGGAAGGGGCCGTGTTCGATGGATGCGTCGAACTCGATCATGCCCTTGGGCAGGTCTTCGGCGACCTTGTCGCCCTTGACCAGCGACACGCCATAACGCGCCTGCGTCGAGAACAGGCCGCGCTCGTACTTGAGCTGATCGATGCGCAGACCGAACAGAGGCGTGATCTTGGCCAGCTTTTCGTTGGCTTCCGCCAGGTGGCGCTGCGAGCTTTCCTCGATGCGCTTGCCGGTGTACCACGTGGCCCCGACCCAGCTTCCCGCTCCCACTATGACCACGCCCAGGGTGATCGCTACGCTCTTTTTCATCGTTCTGCTTGTATCGTTGATTATCGAGTCATATCCGGTGAACCGCGGCTGCTTATGGCCGCCGGACGCTGACGCCCGCCATCGGAATACACGTATTCATCGGCCTGTAAGGCCCGCGGCGAGTATACCGAGGCCGATGGTCATCTGAGGGCGCTCACCGTTACAGAAGATTTCAAAATGAAAGCCGGCGCAGTTGCGCCGGCTTTCCGGGGTGGGCGCTGCGGCCGGGTCTACATCGGATCGAGGGGATAGATGGGCCGGCGCACGTGCTTGAAATCAAGCTGGCCGTAGTCCGAGGTGGTCACCCCCACGCCGGTGCATTCGATGACCTGCGTCGCCATGTCGGAAAAGCCCGCGCGCCAGTGCACGCGGCTCTTGAGCACGACATAGCGCTTTTGCAGCGGATCGATGCCGGCCGACAGCAGGCAATTGATGTCGAACGGCTCCTGGTGACGGGACACCACCACGATTTCCACGCGGCCCGTGTCGATCACGACCGTCAGGCCGGTGTCGTTGCGCACGCCGCGGTACATGGGGCCGCGGTTCAGGTAGACGCCGTCGAACACCAGCTTGACGCGGCCGGTGACCTCCAGCGGCTCGCTGGGTTCCTTGATGGCGGGCATGGCCAGCTTGCCGCCGAGCTGGATCGTGATGGTCTGGCCCACGCCTGCGGCAGCCGCCTCGAGTGCGGCCTGCGGGTCGCAAATGGCGTAGAAGACCACGTTCTCCAGTTCCTGGCGCAGCACTTCCGCCAGCACGGCGGTGGTGTCCATGGTGCCGCCGGAACCGGTATTGTCGTAGTGGTCCAGCAGCACGACCGGGCCTTGTTCGATGGCCTTGGCGCGGGCAATGGTGGGCGCCAGCGGCTCCGGGTGGAACACCCAGTCGGCGCGGCCGTTCCAGGCTTGGTCCAGCAGCTCGTCGCGGTGGCGCTGCGCCTCGGGCAGGTTGCCGTCGGTACAGACCACCGCGCTCAGGCCGGCTTCGCGAATGTCGGCGTGCGGGAATCCCACGAAGACGGAAGCGGCCAGGACGCCGCCGGCTTCCATTGCCTTGCAGCGTTCCTGTAGCGGCTGGTTGGGCGCCGCGTGGGTGCCCTGGCACATGATGTGCGGCAGCATGGGTTTGTTGGCCCAGGACATGACCGGCTTGATCTCGCCCTTGAGGGTGCGCGCGATCACGTTCGCGGCGCGCAGGCCGGCCGCGCGGATGTCCACGTGCGGATAGGTATGGAAGCCCGTGATGACCGTGGCATGCTTGACGATGTCGTCGTAGATGTTGGCGTGCATGTCCAGCGTCACCGCCACGGGCGTGTGCGGATCGATCTCGCGCAGGCGGCGCAGCAGGTCGCCCTCGGCGTCCTCCACGCCTTCGGCGACCATGGCGCCGTGCAGGTCGAGCAGGATGGCGTCGTAGCCGCCGCGCTGGACCTCGTCCAGGACCAGCTTGCATAGCCGTTCGTGGGTTTCGGCGCTGGCGGGGCCGCTGGGCCAGGACTCGGCCGCCACGGGCACGACCATCTCGGCGCCTTCGCGCCGCGCCACTTCGATATAGCCGCCCAGGCCGCTGTCGGTGTTCTCGTAGGCCTTGATGGCGCGTTCGCCGGCCAGGATCTCGGGATTGCCGCGGAAGAAGCGTTCAAGCGGGGTAGGCACGGGCGAAAACGTATTCGTCTCGTGCTTGATCATTGCCAAAAGCCAACGCATGGGAATTCCTGTGGGTTTGCTGTTGAGGATCGGTCAGGCAGCCCGGGGAGGCTGGGGCCAGGGGTGTTGTTCAGGCCGCATGGCTTCCCAGGCGCGCGCCATGCGCAGCACACCCAGGTCGTCAAAGCGCGCGCCCGCGATCTGCAGGCCGATGGGCAGGCCGGCCTTGGTATAGCCGCAATTGACGGACGCCGCGGGCTGCTCGCTCATGTTGTAGGGCAGCGTGAATCCGATGTGGTGCATGGTGGTCGCGACCTCGTTGGTGGGCGACGGCCATTTGGCGTTGTAGGCGACCACCGGGGCCACGGGCGAAAGCACGTAGTCATAGGGCGCGCAAGCCGCTACCGTCCTGGCGCGCACGTTCATGGTTTCGTAATAGCTGCGGAACACGGCCTCGCCGGACTGGCCGCCGCCGCTTTCCGCCCAGGTGCGGATGAAGGGCAGGATCTTGTCGCGGCGCGCCTGCGACAAGGCCGACAGGTCGACGGCCGAGCGCGTGCGCCAGAAGCGGTCCACGCCTTCCAGCATGTCCGGCGTCATCCAGGGCTGCATCGGCGTGACGATGGCGCCGGCGGCTTCGAAGGCGCGGGCTGCGGCCTCGACCGCGGCGCGGATTTCAGGATCCAGCGGCAGGCCGCAGCCCGCGTCCATCAGCAGGCCGATGCGCAGGCCGCGCAGGTCGAGTTCCAGGTCCAGCCAGTCGAAGTCCTGGTAAGGCAGGCTCATGTGGTCGCGCGCGTCGGGCTGCGACAGCACGCCCATCATGAGCGCCGAGTCGGCGACGGTACGCGTCATGGGGCCGGCGCAGCGGCCCATGAACGGCGGGTCGATGGGGATGCGGCCCAGGCTGGGCTTGAGCGTGGCGATGCCGCACCAGGCCGCCGGCAGGCGCACGGAGCCGCCGATGTCGGTGCCGATATGGAGCGGGCCGTAACCGGCGGCCGCCGCGGCGCCCGCGCCGGCGCTGGAGCCGCCCGGGTTCTTGGTCAGATCCCAGGGGTTGCGGGTCAGTTCATGGAAGCTGGACAGGCCCGAGGACAGCATGCCGAAGTCGGGCATGGTGGTCTTGCCCAGCAGCACGGCGCCGGCCTCGCGCATGCGGGCGGCTGGCGGCGCATCGGCGGCGGCAGGCTTCAATTCCGTCGCTGCCGTGCCCAGCGGCACCGGCACGCCGCGCGTGGCGATGTTTTCCTTGATGGTGGCGGGAACGCCGTCCAGCGTGTGCCCGCCGGTCGCCAGCGGCTCGCCTTTCATCCAGCGGGCTTCGGAGGCGCGGGCCTGCGCCAGAGCGCCGTCCGCATCCAGCGCGTAGGTGGCCTTCAACTGCGGTTCCCAGCGCGCGATGTGGTCCAGCACGGATCGGGTGACCTCGACGGGCGAGAGCGTCTTGTCGCGGTAGGCCTGGAGCAGCTCCACGGCGGACAGTTCATGCGGTTGCGGCATTGCGGTTCCAGTGTGTGTACAGGCTGCGCGCGTTTCAGGGCGCGGCGGTGTGGCCCAGGCCGGCCGCGACCGGCCGGAAGTTGCGGAAGTCCCAGTCGCGTCCGGGGGCGGCGTCGATCAGGGCCCGTGTGTATTCGTGGCGCGGTTCGGTCAGCACGGTTTCGGCGGAGCCGGTCTCGACGACCTTGCCCCGCTGCATCACCATGATGGTGTCGCAGATCTGCGCGGCCACGCGCAGGTCGTGGGTGATGAACAGCACGCCCACGCCGGTGCGCTGGCGTACCTGTTCCAGCAATTCCAGCACCTGCGCCTGCACCGATACGTCCAGGGCGGACACGGCTTCGTCGGCCACCAGAATCTCGGGGTCCATGACCAGGGCGCGCGCGATGCAGATGCGCTGGCGCTGGCCGCCGGAGAACTGGTGGGGATAGCGGTTCATCGCGTCGGGACTCAGGCCCACGACGCTCAGCGTTTCGCCGGCGCGTTTCAGTGCTTGTTCGCGGGCCACGCCGAAATTCAGCAGGCCCTCGATGATGGATTCGCCGACGGTGCGGCGCGGATTCAGCGAACGGTACGGATCCTGGAACACGATCTGGATGCGGCGGCGCACCGGGCGCAGCGCCGAGCCGGACAAGGTGCTGAGGTCTTCGCCGCCCATCATCATGTGGCCCGCGGTGGGTTCGATCAGGCGCACGATGCAGCGCGCCACGGTGGATTTGCCCGAGCCGGACTCGCCCACGATGCCCAGGATCTCGCCCTTGCGCAGCGTCAGGTTGACGTCGGCGGCCGCGATCACGTTGCGCGCAGCCTGGCGCGAAAACAGCGAACTCTTGGTGCCGTAGGTGCGGCCCAGGCCCTTGACGTGCAGCACCGGCATGCCGGCCGGCGCCTCGCGGCGCGAGGGCACCAGGCTGGGGACCGACGACACCAGCCGGCGGGTATAGGACTGCTTGGGCTCGGCCAGGATCTCGTTGCGCGTGCCGCTTTCGATCAGGTCGCCGCGGTTCATCACCACGATGCGGTCGGAGATCTCGGCCACCACGCCGAAGTCGTGGGTGATGAACAGTACGGCGGTCTGGTGCTTGACCTGCAGTTCCTTGATGAGCGCCAGGATCTGCTTCTGCGTGGTGACGTCCAGCGCCGTGGTCGGCTCGTCCGCGATCAGCAGCTTGGGCTCCAGGATCAGCGCCATGGCGATGACGATGCGCTGGCGCTGGCCGCCCGACAGCTGGTGCGGATAGGCCTCGAAGATGCGCTCGACGTCGGGCAGGTGCACCGACCGGAACATGTCCAGCACCTTGGCGCGGCGGTCCGCGGCCGACATCTGCTTGCGGTGCAGGCGCAGCACCTCGTCGACTTGCTTGCCCACGGTGTGCACGGGGTTCAGGGCGGTCATGGGCTCCTGGAACACCATGGCCATGCGCGTGGCGCGCATCTCGCGCAGGCGGCGCTGCGTGGCGGTGACCACGTCTTCGCCTTCCACGCGGATCGAACCCGCGCTGACGCCCAGCACGCCGGGAGGCAGCAGGCCCATGACGGCCAGCGAGGTGACGGATTTGCCGGAGCCGGATTCGCCGACGACGCACACGGTTTCGCCGGCATGCACGTCCAGGCTCAGGTTGCGCACGACGCGGTTGCCGGCGCCGGCGACTTCCACCGAGAGGTTGCGGATGGCCAGGATGGCGGTGGAGGTATCGCCTGCGGGAGGAGTGGGGGAATAGGTCATCGGCATCAGATCCTGCGCACCATTTTCGGGTCCAGCGCGTCGCGCAAGGCGTCGCCCAGGATGTTCACGCTGAGCACGGTCAGCGACAGGAACAGGCCGGGGAACAGGATCAGGCCGGGCAGCATGCGGAAGTACATGCGTCCTTCGGACATGATGTTGCCCCAGGAGGCGATCTCGGGCGGGATGCCCGCGCCCAGGAAGCTCAGGATGGCTTCGGTGAGCATGGCGGAGGCGAACACATAGGTACCCTGCACCGTCAGCGGCGCGATCGTGCTGGGCACCATGTGGCGCCACAGCAGCAGCGGCAGTGGTGTGCCCAGGGCCAGCGCGGCTTCGACATAGGGTTCGCCGCGCACGGTCAGGATCTGGCCGCGCACCAGCCGCACCACCCGCGGAATTTCCGGGATGGTGATGGCGACCAGCACGGTGGTGATGCTGGCGCCCGTGACCGACACCAGGGCGATCGCCAGCAGGATGCCGGGGATGGCCATGATGGCGTCCATGGTGCGCATGATCAGCCCGTCCAGCGAACGGAACCAGCCGGCGATCACGCCGATGACCAGGCCGATGGCGACGCTGACCAGCGCCGCGCCCAGGCCCGCGATCAGCGAGATGCGCGCGCCGTAGGCCACGCGCGACCAGACGTCGCGGCCAAAGGCGTCGGTGCCCAGCAGGTAGTCGGAGAAGGGCGGCTTCAGGCGCGCGCCGGGGTTGATGGAAGTGGGGTCGACCGTACCCAGCAGCGGCGCGAACAGCGCGATGGCGACGACCGCCACCAGCACGATCAGCGCCAGCATCACGGGCCAGCTCTTGAGTCCCTGGCGGATCTGGCGCCAGGCGGTAGCCTGGGGCGTGCCGCCTCCGGGGAGATCGGCGGCCGCTTGCGCGGCGGCATCGGTTGGCGTTTGCATGGCGTTAATACCTGATTCGCGGGTCGAACACCGTGTAGGCGCAATCGACAACCAGATTGATGAACACGTAGACGAACGCGAAGAAGAGCGTCAGGCCCTGGATGACGGGGTAGTCGCGCGCGAGCACGGCTTCCACCACCAGCCGGCCCAGGCCGGGGATGTTGAACACCGATTCCGTCACGACCACGCCGCTGATCAGCAGCGCGATGCCCAGGCCCACCACCGTGGCGATGGGCACGGCGGCGTTGCGCAGGGCGTGGCCCAGCAGCACGCCGGTTTCGCCCAGGCCCTTGGAGCGCGCCGTGCGGATGAAATCCTCGCCCATGACCTCGATGACGCTGGTGCGCGTGATGCGCGCGATCAGCGCCACGTAGACCGTGGACAGCGCCAGCGACGGCAGGATGAGGCGGTGCAGGTAAGGCCAGAAACCCTTGGCCAGCGGCGCGTAGCCCTGCACGTTGAACCAGCCCAGCTTGATGGCGAAGAGCCAGATCAGCACGTAGCCCGTGACGAAGACCGGCACGGAGAATCCCAGCACCGAGAAGCCCATCACGGCGCGGTCCAGCAGCTTGCCTTGACGCCATGCGGCCAGCACGCCCAGCGGAATGGCGACGAGCAGGGTGAACACCAAGGTCAGCACCGCCAGGCTGAGCGACGGTTCCAGGCGCTGGCCGATCAGCTTGGTGACCGGCACGCCGGACATGAGCGAGGTGCCCAGGTCGCCTTGCAGGAGCTTGCCGCCCCAGATGAAGAATTGTTTGATGACCGGCTGGTCCAGGCCCATCGTCTGGCGTATCTGGACGATGCGCTCGGGCGTGGCGCCGTCGCCCGCCATGATGATGGCCGGATCTCCCGGGCTGAAACGCAATATCGCGAAGACCACCACCGCGACCATCACCAGAACGGGGATGGTCGCGAGGAGCCGGCGTGAGACAAATGCCAGCATGAATTTCCCCCTGAACTACTTGCCCATCAAGGGGCTTTCTTGACGTTCCAGAACGCGAACACCGGCGCGTGCACCAGGCCCGAGAGCTTGGTCGAGTAGACGGTGGGCACGGACATCTGGCCCAGCGGGACGTACAGGCCTTCATCGATGCCGATGCGCTGCACTTCCTCGGCGATCTTCTTCTGTTCCGCGGGGTCGGAGGTCAGCGCCATCTTCGTGCGCAACTCTTCGATCTGCGGGAAGTCGGGCCAGCCGAACCAGGCGTTGTCGCCGTTGGCCGCGGCCGGGGCGGAACGGACCGGGTCCATCACGTCCGTGGCGTACCAGTTGGTGTTGTGGATGTTCCAGCCGCCTTCCGCGGGCGCAGCCTTCGAGGCGCGGCGCGTTGCGACGCTCTGCCAGTCCATCGCGGCCAGGTTGACGTTGAAGCCAGCCTTGCGCAGCGCCTGCGCCATCACCACCGGCTGGGCCGACAGCGTGCCGACGTCGGTCGCGTGCATGACCAGGATGGGCGTGTTGTCGTAGCCCGCTTCCTTCAGCAGCGCCTTGGCCTTCTCGATGTTGGACGGCACCACCATGTCCTTGCCGATGTCGCTTTCCAGCGGCGTGCCGCAACCCCACAGCGAGGCGCAGGTCTTCCAGTATTTCGGATTGCCGACCAGCGCCTTCATGACGTCTTCCTGGCCGATGGCGTACATCGCGGCCTGGCGCACCTTCTTGTTGTTGAAGGGCGGGTACTTGAAGTTGAAGCGGTACATCGTGAAGTAGCCGACCGGGCTGAGCGACTCTTCCTTCAGATCCTTGTTGCCTTCGATCATCGGCAGCAGGTCATAGGGGAACTGCTCGACGAAGTCGATCTCGCCGCCCAGCAGCGCGTTGGCGGTGGTCAGCGCATCCGGCATGACGTCCCATTCGACCTTGTCGACGTTGACGACCTTGCCGCCGGCCAGGCCGCTGGCGGGCTCCTTGCGCGGCACGTAGTCGGCGTTCTTGGCGTAGACGGTCTTCACGCCCGGCTTGAATTCGATGACCTTGAACGGACCCGAGCCGGTCATGTCGGTGATGGGCTGGCCGATGGCCTGTTCGGCGATGCGCTTGGGCATCATGAACGGCGCGGTGCCGGTGGGCTTGGACAGGGCGCGCAGCGCCAGGTCCGTGGGTTCCTTCATGACGATGCGGAAGTTCTTGTCGTCGATGACTTCGATCTTGTCGGTGAACTTCAGCAGCGTGCGGCCCATGCCGTCGCCGGCGGCCCAGCGCTTGATCGAAGCGACGCAGTCCTCGGACGTCACCGGCTTGCCGTCATGCCATTTCTGGCCGTCGCGCAAGGTCATGGTGTAGGTCTTGCCGTCGGGGGAGACTTCCCACTTTTCCAGCATCTGCGGCTGGATCTTGTTGTCGGCGTCGGTAGCCAGCAGGGTGTCGTAAATCATGTAGCCGTGCCACGTCGTGATGTACGCGGTGGTGGCGTGCGGGTCGGTCAGGCGCAGAGGCGAGTGCATCACCGACTTGATGACGGTCTCGGCGTAGGCGCCGTGAGCCATCATCATGGTGGCGCCGGCCAGCGCGGCCGCTCGGACGTACTTCAGCATGAATGTTCCCCTTGATGCGTAGTGAGCGGCGCCATCGCGCCGCTGCGTCGTTGGTCCGCCGCGCGGTGGCGGCGTGCGAGCTTCAGGCGGTAGCGGACCCGCCGGAAAAGACAGGTCCGCAAGGCGCCATTCTGATGCCGGGACGCAACCGTGTCCATGGTTGTTTTGCCGCATCCATCAGCATGGAACCCGGGGCCGCGCACACCAGGATCTTTTCCGCGATGCCAGTGAAATCCGCGCGGAAGTGGGCGGAGCTCTTGACCACCAGGATCGCTGCGCGCTGCGGTTCCACGCCGGCGAAGCGGAACATCTCCTGGTCGGCCATCTGCACCTTGTTGGAGGCGACGATGATGCGTACGCCGCCGATCCGCAGACAGGCGCTGGGGCCCAGGTCCATATGGAAGCCGCGATAGAAGGCGCCGTGCGTATCGAAGCGTCCATCCGAAGTTTTCTCGACGATGAACTCGGTGTCCAGCGGCTCATCGTCGGGAATACCCGAGTGTCCACCCAATGCAATGCGTACCTTGTTTCCAGCGCCCGCGCGGTGGGCGGCCAGCGCGGCCGCGGGGTCGACGATGAGGCCGATGGCGGTGTCGCGCGCATCGTGCCGAATCAGGGCGCGCAACACGCCAGTGGTGTCCGAGCTGCCGCCCGCGCCCGGGTTGTCCTGCGCGTCGGCGATGACCACGGGCTTGTGCGCGTCGCGCGCCAGCCGCATGGCTTCCTGCACGGCTTCGTCGGGCGTGTAGAGCTTGCCGCCGAAGTCGCGTTCCGCGTTGAGCACGGCGCGCGCCATTTCGTCGGCAGCGGCGTCGGCTTCGGCTTGGGTCGCGCCGTAAGCCCACACCGTGGGGGCGCACTCGGGGAAGTCGGCTGCGGGAAAACCCGTGGCGAACGACAGGCTGAGCGCGCCGCGCGTTTCGATGTCGCCCACCATCTGGTACAGGCTGCGCGAGGGTTCGATATCGGTGGACTGCCAGCACAGTGAAATCAGATAGGGCAGCGCGCGCAGGGCCACGCAAGGCCGCGGCGCGCCTGCCAGCCGCCTGGCCAGCAATTCGGCTGCGCGCTGCCCGGTTTCGGCCATGTCGATGTGAGGATAGGTGCGGTAGCAGACCAGCGCGTCGGCGTGGCGCACCATGGCGCGGGTAACGTTGGCGTGCAAGTCCAGGCTGGCGACGACGGGGACGTCCGGACCCACCAGCTCGCGCACGCGCTTGAGCAGTTCGCCTTCGCCATCGTCCAGGTGCTCCGTGACCATGGCGCCGTGCAGATCCAGGTAGACGCCATCCAGCGGCAGCGCCTGCGACAGGCCTTGCAGGATCATCGCGCTGATGCGTTCGAACGCATCCTGGGTGACCGGTCCCGAAGGACTGGCCGCGGCCCAGGTGGTGGGCAGCAAGGTGTGCCGCCCCATGGCTTCAATAAAGCCCGCCACCGGTATGTTGGCGCCCGCCACCGCCTGGAACATCGCTGGCCCGCTGACCAGCTTGGGCCAGCCGCCGCCTTTCTCGGCAAAATCTTCCCACGCCGCGCGCGAAGGCGCGAACGTATTGGTTTCATGCTGAAAGCCGCCTATCCCGATGCGCATCAGGATTCCCCTTGTCGTTTTTGATATGAGGAAGACGCGGCTACGCCGCGCCCATTTCAGTTCCCGCTGCAAACGGGCACAACGCAACTAACTGGCAAGATCGTCCCAAGCGGGGTCGCGCGGATCCGGCTCCGCCGGTCCGCAGCGACGCCCCCTTGAGGGGGAAGCGCGCAGCGCTTCGGGGGTGGGTTCACTTCGCCACAGGCATCGTGAATTCCGCACCCTTGGCGATGCTGTCGGGCCAGCGCTGCATCACGCTCTTGTAGCGGGAATAGAAGCGGATGCCTTCTTCGCCGTAGGCGTGATGGTCGCCGAACAGCGAGCGCTTCCAGCCGCCGAACGAATGCCAGGCCATGGGCACCGGAATCGGCACGTTGATGCCGACCATGCCGACCTTGATCTGGCGCGCGAAGGCGCGCGCCACGCCGCCGTCGGACGTGAAGCAGGCCACGCCATTGCCGAATTCATGGGCGTTGATCAGTTCGACCGCCGAGGCGAAGTCCGGCACGCGCACCACGCACAGCACCGGGCCGAAGATTTCTTCGCGGTAGATGTTCATCGCGGGCTTGACGTGGTCGAACAGCGTGCCGCCGAGGAAGAAGCCCTTTTCGTTGCCCGGCACCTTCAGGCCGCGGCCGTCGACCACCAGCGTCGCGCCGGCGGCGATGCCGTCCTCGATGTAGCCCACGACCTTGCCGCGATGCTGCGAGGTGACGAGCGGGCCCATTTCGGCATCGCCCTGCATGCCGTCCTTGACCACCAGCGCCTTGACGCGCGGCGTCAGGCGTTCGACGACCTTGTCGGCCACGTCGCCCACCGCCACGGCGACCGAGATGGCCATGCAGCGTTCACCGGCCGAGCCGTAGGCCGCGCCCATCAGCGCGTCGGTAACCTGGTCCAGGTCGGCGTCGGGCATGACCACCATGTGGTTCTTGGCGCCGCCCAGCGCCTGCACGCGCTTGCCGCGGCGGGTGCCTTCGGCATAGATGTATTCGGCAATCGGCGTCGAACCGACGAAGGACAGGGCTTCGACGTCGGGATGCGCGATCAGCGCGTCCACCGCCTGCTTGTCGCCGTGCACGACGTTGAACACGCCTTCAGGCAGGCCGGCTTCGGCCAGCAGTTCGGCCAGGCGCACGGACGCCGAGGGATCGCGCTCGGAAGGCTTGAGCACGAAGGTGTTGCCGCAAGCGATGGCCACCGGGAACATCCAGCACGGCACCATCATGGGGAAGTTGAACGGCGTGATGCCGGCCACCACGCCCAGGGCCTGGCGCATGCTCCAGTTGTCGATGCCGCCGCCGATCTGGTCGGAGTACTGGCCTTTCATCAGCTGCGGAATGCCGCAGGCGAATTCGACGATTTCGATGCCGCGCGTGACCTCGCCCTTGGCGTCGGAGAAGACCTTGCCATGTTCGCGCGTGATCAGTTCGGCCAGTTCGTCCTGGTGCTTGTCCAGCAGCGCCTTGAAATTGAACAGGATGCGCGCGCGCTTGAGCGCGGGCGTTTCGGACCAGGCCGGAAACGCGGCCTTGGCAGCGGCCACGGCCAGCGCGACTTCGTCGTTCGACGCCAGCGGAATGGAAGCGGTGACTTCGCCGGTGGCGGGGTTGAAGCCGTCGGCGTAGCGGTTGCTGCGGCCGTCGTAGTGCTGGCCATTGATGAAATGCGGGATCTTCTTCATGGGAACGCTCGAATCTGGGGCTTTGAAAAATGCCACAGGGCGGCCGTCGGCCGCCCAGGCGAAAAACCGCCCCTCGCGGGGCGGCGGACGATCAGGCGACTTCCTTCAGGATGCGGCCGATCTGTTCGAAGATCTGGCCGATCTGCGCCTCTTCGATGATGAGCGGGGGCGAGATCGCGATGATGTCGCCGGTGTAGCGCACCATCAGGCCGTTGTCGAAGCACTTCTGGAAGACTTCGGCGGCGCGCGCGCCGGGAGCGCCGGCGCGCGGCGCCAGCTCGATGCCGCAGACCAGACCCAGATTGCGCACGTCGATGACGTGCGGCGCGCCCTTCAGGCTGTGGGCGGCGTCCTGGAAGGCGCCGGACAGCTTGCGGGCGCGGCCGAACAGGTCTTCGCGGCGGTAGATGTCCAGCGTGGCCAGGATGGCGGCGGCGGCCAGCGGGTGCGCCGAATAGGTGTAGCCGTGGAAGAACTCGATGCCGCCGGCCGGGCCGTTGACGATGGCGTCATGCACTTCGCGCTTGACCGCGACCGCGCCGGCCGGCACGGCGGCATTGCTCACGCCCTTGGCCATGGCGATGATGTCCGGCGTGACGCCGAAGAACTCGGATGCCGTGGCGGCGCCCAGGCGGCCGTAGGCGGTGATGACTTCGTCGAATATCAGCAGGATGCCGTGCTTGGCGGTGATTTCGCGCAGCTTTTCCAGATAGCCCTTGGGCGGGATCAGCACGCCGGTCGAACCTGCCATCGGTTCGACGATGACCGCGGCGATGGTGGACGGGTCGTGCAGCGCGACGATGCGCTCCAGTTCGTCGGCCAGGTGAGCGCCCCAGGCCGGCTGGCCCTTGGAATAGGCGTTCTGCTCGATGTTGTGGGTGTGCGGCAGATGGTCCACGGCGGGCAGCAGCGCGCCGGAGAAGGTCTTGCGGTTGGTCGAGATGCCGCCCACCGAGATGCCGCCGAAGCCCACGCCGTGGTAGCCGCGCTCGCGGCCGATCAGGCGGGTGCGCTGGCCTTCGCCGCGGGCGCGGTGATAGGCCAGGGCGATCTTCAGGCAGGTGTCGACGGATTCGGATCCCGAGTTCGTGAAGAAGACCCGGTCCAGGCCCTGCGGCATCAGGCTGGCGACGGCGGTCGCGGCTTCGAAGGCCAGCGGGTGGCCCAGCTGGAAGCCCGGCGCGTAGTCCATCACGCCTGCCTGTTTGGCGATCGCGGCGACGATTTCCTCGCGGCCGTGGCCGGCGTTGACGCACCACAGGCCGGCCGTGCCGTCCAGGATCTGGCGGCCGTCGGTCGAGGTGTAGTACATGCCCTTGGCGGTCGCCAGCATGCGCGGGTGCGCCTTGAACTGTTTGTTGGCAGTGAAGGGCATCCAGAGGTGGGACAGGTCGGGTAGTTTGTCGGGGACGTTCATGGCGGCTCCAGGGGACGGACAAGCGCTGGACTTGGGCGACGGTTGTGCAGCCAGCGGGATTGAAACGATTCTGGTGCGTCCGGATGGGAATGAAAATATACGATCCGCGCAAATGCGGCTAACTGTATAGTTATGAACGACACAACTGTACAGTTATCTCCGTGATCGATTTCCAGCCCAACCGCGCCCGTGGCCGCGGACAGGCGCCGACCCTGGTCGAGCAGCTGGTCGCCGCCATCCTGCGCGCCATCGAAGAACAGACGCTGCGTCCGGGTATGTCCCTACCTTCGGTGCGCGAGTTTGCGCGCCTCTACGAGGTCAGCACCTTCACGGTGGCCAGCGCCTACAGCAGGCTGGTATCGCTGGGCTGGCTGGCGGCGCGGCCGGGCGCGGGCTATCGGGTCGCGACGCCGGACGCGCCGGCGCGCCCCGTCCAGCCGCCGTCCTGGGAGCCGCCGCGCCTGAACGCCGGCTGGCTGCTGTCGGACATCTTCGCGGACCATTCCATCCCGATCAAATCGGGCTGCGGCTGGCTGCCAGGCGAATGGCTGAACGAGGAGGGGCTGCACATGGCCCTGCGTCACATGGGGCGGGTGCCGGCCATGCGTATCGCGAACTACGGGCATCCTTATGGCTATGCGCCACTGCGCGAGACCATCGCGGCCAGCCTGAGCGCGCAGGGCATGGAGGTCGAGGCCTCGCAGGTCGTGCTGACCCAGGGCGTGACGCATGGGCTGGACATGGTGATACGCACCTTGCTGCGGCCAGGCGACACGGTGGTGGTGGAGCAGCCCGCCTATGCCAATCTGCTGCAGATGCTGCGTTTGGCCGGCTTGCGCGCGGTGTCCGTGCCGCGCACGCCGGACGGGCTGGACTGCGAGGCGCTGGAAGCGGTGGTGGCTCGCCACCGGCCCAGGGCGCTGGTCGTCAACACCGCATTGCAGAACCCGTCGGGCGCCAGCATCAGCATGGCCAATGCCTTCCGCATCCTGCAGGCGGCCGAGCGGCACGGCTTGTGGGTGGTGGAAGACGATATCTCGCGCGAGCTCGCGCCCGGCGTAACGCCCATGCTGGCCGCCCTGGACGGGGCGCGGCGCGTGGTCTACCTGGGCGGCTACTCCAAGGTCATCAGTCCGTCGGTGCGGGTGGGTTATGTGGTGGCGCACCGCGATCTGGCGCGCGACATCGCGCGCACCAAGATGGCGGTGGGCCTGACCTCGCCGGAGATCATGGAGCGCATCGTGCACCAGGTCATCCGCGAGGGCCGCTACCGCGCCCACATCGCCCGCACCCGCGAACGGCTGGCGGAGGCTCATGCGGGCGTGGGCGAGCTGATGGCGCAGCATGGTTTCGAGATCTATGGGAGGCCGCAAGGCGGCCTGTTCCTGTGGGCCAAGGTGGCCGGACAGTGGCGCGAACGCGGCGCCAACGGACTCGCGGAATTGGCGCTGAAAGACGGCATCTGGCTGGCGCCCGGGTCTTACTTCGAGGCGGACGAGGCCGATACGCCCTGGGTGCGCTTCAACGTGGCCTACTCGGAAGCGCCGGCCCTTTGGCGTTTCATGCGCAACGCCGGGGCGGCCGCCTGAGTCACTGCCGCTCGTAAGTCACGAAATCGTATTCGTAGCCGTTTTCGGCCGGCTGCGCTTCGCGCGCCGTTTCCTTCCATTGAAAGGCGGGCAGCAAGGGGAAGAAGGCGTCGCCTTCGACCTCGGCGCGGACTTCGGTGGCCAGCACGCGTTGCGCCAGCGGCAGGGCTTGCGCGTAGATTTGCGCGCCGCCGATCACATAGGCCGCGTCGATGTCGCCGCAGGCCTGGATCGCCGCTTCCAGCGACGGCGCCACGATGGCGCCCGCGGCGCTGAAATCGGGATTGCGGCTGATCACGATGTTGCTGCGGCCGGGCAGCGGCCGGCCCAGCGAGTCCCAGGTCTTGCGGCCCATGATGATGGGGTGGCCCAGGGTGCTGCGCTTGAAATGCGCCAGATCGCCCGGCAGTTTCCAGGGCAGGGCGTTGTCGCGCCCGATGGCGCGATTGGTGGAATAGGCGACGATGAGGGTAAGGCTGGCGGGCATGCGGGGTCGGGACGGTTGGGGTTCGGCCGGTTGGCTACGGCAAGCGTAGCAAATTTGCGCGGCGGCTTGCGCCGCGCCGGCCGCTCAGTCGACCGCGTGTTCCAGGAATTCGGTGGCGGGCATGGGTTTGCCCAGCAGGAAGCCCTGTAGCGAATCGCAGCCCAGGCCGGTCAGGAACTTCTGCTGCGCCGGCGTTTCCACGCCCTCAGCCACGATGCGCAGGTTGAGCTGCTGCGCCAGCGCGACAATGGCCGACACGATGGCCGCGTCTTCGTTGTCGTTTTCCAGCTGGTTGACGAAGCCGCGGTCGATCTTCAGCTCGGTGGCCGGCAGCCGCTTCAGATAGAGCAGGCTGGAATAGCCGGTGCCGAAGTCGTCGATCGAAATCGTCACGCCCAGGTTCGACAGGCGCTTGAGCACCGCCAGGCTGGCCTCGGCGTCGCGCATGGCGGTGGATTCGGTCACTTCCAAGGTCAGGCAGGCCGGCGGCACGCCATGGCGTTCCAAGGCCGAGCGCACCGTTTCCACCAGGCTGGCGTGGGCGAACTGCAACGCTGAAATATTGACGGCGATGGTCCAGTGGCCCTGGCCCGCGTTGATCCATTCACGCATCTGGCGGCAGGCCTCGTTGATCACCCATTCGCCGATGGACAGGATCAGGCCGGTCTTTTCCGCCGTGGGGATGAACTGGTCCGGGCCAACCAGGCCGCGGGTCGGATGGTTCCAGCGCAGCAGCGCCTCGGCGCCGATGATCGGGCCGGCGGGCGCTTCGTACTTGGGCTGGTAGTGTAGGACGAGCTGGTTGCGTTCCTGCGCCAGGCGCAGGTCGTGCAGCAGTTCGATCTGCTCGTGCGCGTCCGCGTTCATGGACGGTTCGAAGAAACTGTAGCCAGTGCCGCCCAGGCGCTTGGCGTGGTACATCGCCGCGTCGGCGTTGGTCAGCAGGGCGTGGGTGTCCTGGCCGTCGTTGGGATAGATGGCGATGCCCACGCTCGAGGTCACCATCACCTCATGCCCGTAGACCGTGACGGGGCGGGCGATGGCGTCGATGAGACGGTCGGCCACATTGGCCGCGTCGGTGGGTTCGACCACTTCGCTCAGTACGATGAACTCGTCACCGCCCAGGCGCGCCACCGTGTCCTGTGTGCGCAAGGTCTGGCGGATGCGCTGCGCCAGGTCGATCAGCAGGGCGTCGCCGGTGTGGTGTCCGTACGCGTCGTTGACCGCCTTGAAGCCGTCCAGGTCGAAGAACAGCACCGCGAAATAGCCCTTGCGCCGGCTGGCGCTTTCGATCGCCTGCTCCAGCCGGTCTTCCAGCAGGATGCGGTTGGGCAACTTGGTCAGCGTGTCGTGCAGCGCCAGTTGCACCAGTTCTTCATTGGCCTCGGCCAGCGATGAAGCCAGGGCCGAGGTGCGCGCCTCCAGCCGGTTGTCCAGCACCGCGACCAGCAGGGCGATGGCCAGCACGCTCAGGGTCACGGCGGTCACGGCGATGGCCAGCCAGCCGGCCGAAATGCCGCTGTTGGCCGCCATGCAGATACTGCCCGCGGGGAAGCCGGCGGCGGCCATGCCGGTGTAGTGCATGCCGACGATGGCGATGCCCATGATCGCTGCCGCCAGCGGCCGCGACCAGACCACGCGGGGGCCGCCGTGGCGCAGCCGGTAGGTGATCCATAGCGCCGCGCCGGAGGCGGCCACGGCAATCACGATGGACAGTGCGAACCATTTGGCGTCATAGACAATGCCGGGCTCCATGAGCATGGCGGCCATGCCGAGGTAATGCATCGCCGCGATGCCGGCGCCCATGAGCAGGGCGCCGATCACCAGCCGCCGCCGCGGCAGCTCGTCCTTGCTCACGGTCCACAGGGCGAAGGCGGAGCAGCCGATGGCGATGACCAGCGACAGGACGGTCAGCGGCAGGTCGTAACCCATGGGAATGGGCAGGCTGAAGGCCAGCATGCCCACGAAATGCATGGACCAGATGCCCACGCCCATCGCGAACGCGCCGCCCGCCAGCCAGTAGCGCGCGCTGGGCAACCCGTTCGAGGCTCTGACGCGGTTGGCCATGCCCAACGCCGTGTAGGACGCCAGGATGGCGACTCCTAGAGATACGAGGACGAGCGAAGGGTTATAAGTTCCGACGAGCATTGGTAGGGTCCTGTCCTTGGCGCATGCTGCCGCCGCGCGGGCTTCATATCAATTCAATTGGTAGTCTATGGTTGCAAGTCGGTCGCAAGACAGAATTCGGCGGTCGACGCTGGTGATACACGTGCTCTCTTTTTGGGAAGGGGAGTGCGGCTGAGCAACGCCTGCGGACGGCGCTGCCGGGCGAACGGCCCGGTTTCGCTGCGAGCGACAGGCACGGCGCGGCAGGTGCCGGTCGGAAGCAATGGCGCGCGGGCATTTCTGGACGCGCGCCCATGGCTAAGGGATGGGTTATACCGAAAACGCGCTTCCAGAAGCTCACCAATCTTCACCTGCGGCCCAGGGCACGCAGGCAGCCACTGTCTACACGGCCATGGCGGCGGTGAGGGGGGCGTGATGGGTGTAGCCCGACAACGAAAAGTCGCCTGGTTCCACCTTCTCCAGCCATTCGGGCTCGTAGCGTCCGGTGACCGCAAAATCGGGAATGCGGTCCGACAGCACCAGCGTGGGCGCTTCGTAGGGCTCGCGCGTGAGTTGCTCACGCAGCATCGGCAGGTGGTTTTCGTAGATGTGCGCGTCGCCGATGAAATAGGTGAACCAGCGCGGCGTGTAGCCGGTCAGTCGGCCAACCAGATGCAGCAGGGCCGCGCCTTCCGTGAGGTTGAATGGCGTACCCAAACCGACGTCGTTGGAACGGATGTACAGGCACAGCGATATTTCGCGGGTGGTCGCGTTCGGCAGGAATTGATAGAGCAGGTGGCAGGGGGGCAGCGCCATTTCCTCGATCTGCGCCCAGTTCCAGCCGTGGAACAGGATGCGGCGGTCGCCCGGCCGTTCGTGGATGGTGTCCAGGCATTGCCGCAGCTGGTCCACCGCCTTGTAGAGCAGCACCTTGGGCGCGCCGCCTTCCTCCAGATCGGCGACCTTGGCGTAGCCGCGCGACAGGGCGTCGGCGATCTGCGCCGAGCGGCTGGCGTCCAGCATCTTGTAGGCCGGCCACTGGCGCCATTGCACGCCGTAGACCGGGCCCAGGTCGTCGGGACCTTCGCGGTACGGGTTGGCCAGCCACTGGCTGTTCTCGTTGGCATTCTGGTCCCAGACCTTGCAGCCCAGCTCGCGGAATTCCGCCGCGCTGCGCGAGGCGCGCAAGAAACCCACCATTTCGCCGATGGCGGACTTGAAGGCCAGCTTCTTGGTGGTGACAGCGGGGAAGCCCTTCTGCAGGTCGAAGCGCAGCGACGCGCCCGGCATGCTCAGGGTGCGTATGCCCGTGCGGTTCTCCTGCCACGCGCCGGTGTCCAGGATGGATTGAACGAGGTCCAGGTATTGTTTCATGGCGGTCCTTGCGCACGCTCGCCCGGCGGGTGACGCAGACAGCCGCCGCGAACGGATCGCGGCGGCTCTTATAAGTTACGGATAGACGAATTACACCACGCGGGCGCGGTTCAGGCCGCGGCGGGCGTTTCCTGCGTGTCGACGATCTCGACCGAGAAGGTCAGCGCCGCGGTTTTCTCCAGCATGGCCGAGGCCGAGCAGTATTTTTCGTGCGACAGCTGCACTGCGCGTTCGACCGCGGCGCGCGGCAGGTTGCGGCCGGTGACGGTGAAGGCGAAATGGATGCGGGTGAAGACCTTGGGGTCGGCATCGGCGCGGTCGGCCTGGAGCTTGACGCTGCAGCCGCTGACGGCGTGGCGTCCGCGTTTGAGGATCAGCACCACGTCGTAGGCGGTGCAGCCGCCGGTACCGGCCAGCAGCATTTCCATGGGACGGGGGGCCAGATTGTGCCCGCCGCCGTCCACGGCGCCGTCCATGACGGCCACGTGGCCGCTGCCGGTGCTGGCGGTGAAGAGCATGCCGTTCGGGCCGCCCCAGTCGATCGTGCATTCCATATTGTCGTGTCCTTGAGCTTGAGCGCTGTCAATGGCTGATGATACCTGTTGCGTACAATTCCGGGCATGAGAGCCCCGCCCCGCATCAGGGGTGTGCGTGCCAGCCTTGCCGAGGAGTTGTCCCATGTCCACCGCTCTGTCCCGCCCCAGCCCCGTTTCCTTCCTGCGCCGCATCAGCCCCGTGGATGCGCTGCTGGCCGAGGCCGACCGCGCGTTGCGGGTGCTGTCCGGCAGCGCCACTGCCGGCCGCCCGTATCCGGCCACTGCCGACGAGGCGCCGCAAGCCCTGTCGGCCCAGGAAAAGCGCCACGCGGCCGGCCTGATGCGGGTGAATCATGTGGGCGAGGTCTGCGCCCAGGCGCTGTACCGGGGCCAGGCTTCGGTATGCCGAGAGCCCGCGCCCCGAGCCCTGCTGCTGAACGCGGCCTCCGAGGAAGTGGACCACCTGGCCTGGTGCAATCAGCGGCTGACGGAACTGGGCAGCCGCCCCAGCCTGCTGAATCCGGTCTGGTACGCGGGTTCGTTTGCGCTTGGCGTGCTGGCCAGCTACGCCGGCGTGCCGCGCAACCTGGGTTTCATGGCGGAAACCGAAAAGCAGGTCGAAGCGCATCTGGAAGAACATCTGCGCACCTTGCCGGTGCAGGACGAGCGCTCGCGCCAGATCGTGCACAAGATGAAAGAGGACGAGGCGCAGCATCGCGCCAGCGCGGAAGCGGCGGGCGGTGTTCCTTTGCCGGCGCCGGTAAAGGCCGCGATGCGGGCCATGTCGAAGGTCATGACGACCACCGCTTACTGGGTCTGATACGCCTGAAACGTGAAATGTTGCAATGCGCAAAAATAGCTGCAAGTTGGTGCCGGGCGCACCATCTCGGTGCAAAATCCAGAGCGGGATAACCCGATAGAGGCTAGGGTAAGCCCCGGGCGGGTTTACCCATTTGGCAAAAACCCTGTTTTTGGAATAGCCATTGATTGGCGCGGGTTTCCAGAGGGGAGTCCAGGACTTTGCGGCAAATTTGCAACGCGAAAAATCTCTTGCGCGACAGGCTAAAAAAATTCTTGCATCGCACAAAAAACCTCGGTACTATTCATACATCGGATGTTGAAACGCAGTCGGCGCGGTGCAAAACCCCGAAAGCGTAGTGAGCGGAAGGCCAGCTCCCAACATGCCACGGTTGTCTCCTCCACCCTCCTCCTTTGGTGGATTTAGCCCGAGATCTCACGATCTCGGGCTTTTTTTTCGATGTTTTTGGTGTGTCCCCATTTGGCTGTGGCGGGGTATCGCCTGTAGCCCTGCCTGGCACTTCCGTCAGAGGGCGGCCTTCGCGTTTTCCCTTGGATATTTCGCGTGCGTCAGGGCGGAAAGTTCTACAATCGTTCCATGAAACCCCTATTTCCGCGCCTGCGCGGTTTCGCCTTGGCGATCCTGCCAAATGACAGTTTCTGCCTGGGACTGGCGACATGGCGCAATGCGTTACGTTCTGTGCCGGTGAATTGCACTTCCTTATTCCTCCCATATATGGGCGTTACACCTGCCACCGATAATGGCGGGCCTGTCTCGATAGACCAACCAGAGGTGACTCGGTGACCTGGCTGTACATTTGCGTGGTCGCATTCATGGTGGGGGGACTCATCGTGGCGTCGGAGCGCTGGCATGGCGCCTTCACCGGCGACAGCGACCTCAACAAGCCCCAAGCCAACCATTCCCGCGCCACGCCTCGCGTCGGCGGGCTGGCCGTGCTCGCGGGTACGCTGGCGGGCCTGCTGGTCCTCGGACCCAGCAACATGACGCTGACCTGGCTTTGGCCCGCGCTGTTCGTTGCGGCGCTGCCCGTGTTCGTGGCAGGCCTGCTCGAAGACATCACCAAGGACATCGGCGCCAGCAAGCGCCTGCTGGCTGCCTTCCTGTCGGCCGCGATCGCCTGGTGGCTGCTGGGCGGCGTCAGCCGCGTGGGGATGGCGCCGGTGGATTACGTGCTGTCCTTCTGGCCGGTGTCGCTGCTGTTCACCATGTTCGCGGTGGGCGGCTGTACGCACGCGCTGAATATCGTTGACGGCATGAACGGCCTGGCCGGCATGGTGGCCACGCTGATGGCCGTCTCGATCAGCCTGGTGGCGCTGCAAGTGGGCGACGTGCCGATTTTCCTGGTGGCGGCGGCGCTGGCCTCGGCCACGCTGGGCTTCCTGGTCTGGAACTTCCCGTTCGGGCGCGTGTTCCTGGGCGATGGCGGCGCGTACTTCCTGGGCTTCATGCTGGCCGAGCTGGCCGTGCTGCTGGTGGTGCGCAATCCTTCGGTGTCGCCGTTCTACGCGCTGGCCGTATTGTTCTATCCCGTCTTCGAAACCGGTTTTTCGATCTGGCGCCGGCGCTTCAAGCGCGGCGTGCCCGTGGACCAGCCGGATGCGCTGCACTTGCACCAACTGGTGTTCCGCCGTCTGGTGCGGGTCACGTTCAGCCGTGGCCGGCGGCATGCGGTGCCCGCGCTGTGCAATGCGCTGGCCTCGCCTTACATGTGGGTGCTGGCCCTGATCGGCCTGGTGCCCGCGACCATCTGGTGGGACAACGCCTGGGCGCTTTGCGCCAGCCTGGTGGTGTTCGCCGCCGTCTATATCTGGCTGTATTCGCGGCTCGTGTCCTGGCGCCGGCCAGGCTGGCTGCTGCTGCCATCCGTTTTGCGGACTTCCGATTAGTTTTGGGCGCCCCGGCGGCTGCCGCCGGGGGCTCGGTAATCTTTTCTTAATTACCCGACCATATTTGAAATGCCGTAATCGTTCTACGGTGAAGGGAGAGTTATGTTGCGAATTCAGGATGTGAAACTCGCTGTTGTCGGCCTGGGCTATGTCGGCCTGCCCCTGGCGGTGGAGTTCGGCAAGAAGCGTTCGGTCATCGGGTTCGATATCAATACGCGTCGCATCGACGCGCTCAAGGCGGGCCACGACCATACGCTGGAAGTCAGCGATGAAGAGCTGAAGGAAGCAACCCAGCTGAGCTACACGGCGGACCGCGCCGTGCTGGGCCAGGCCAACGTGTTCATCGTGACCGTGCCGACCCCCATCGACGAATACAAGCAGCCGGACCTGACTCCGCTGGTCAAGGCCAGCGAGACCATCGGCGCCGTGCTCAAGCGCGGCGACATCGTCATCTACGAATCCACCGTTTATCCTGGCGCCACGGAAGAAGACTGCGTGCCGGTGCTGGAGCGCGTGTCGGGCCTGAAGTTCAACGTGGACTTCTACGCCGGCTACAGCCCCGAGCGTATCAATCCGGGCGACAAGGACCACCGCGTCAGCACCATCAAGAAGGTCACCTCCGGCTCGACGCCCGAAGTGGCCGAGCTGGTCGACCAGCTGTACAAGCAGATCATCACCGCCGGCACGCACAAGGCGTCCAGCATCCGCGTGGCCGAGGCTGCCAAGGTCATCGAGAACACGCAGCGTGACGTGAACATCGCGCTGATCAACGAGCTGGCCCTGATCTTCAACAAGATGGGCATCGACACCGAAGCCGTGTTGCAGGCGGCCGGCACCAAATGGAACTTCCTGCCGTTCCGTCCGGGCCTGGTCGGCGGCCACTGCATCGGCGTGGATCCGTACTACCTGACCCACAAGGCGCAATCCATTGGCTACCACCCCGAGATCATCCTGGCGGGCCGCCGCCTGAACGACTCGATGGGCAGCTACGTGGTGTCGCAACTGGTCAAGGCCATGACCACGCGCCGCATCCACGTGCAGGGCGCCCGTGTGCTGGTGATGGGCCTGGCCTTCAAGGAAAACTGCCCCGACCTGCGCAACACGCGCATCGTGGACATCGTCAAGGAACTGGGCGACTACAACGTCGACGTCGACGTGTACGACCCGTGGGTCGATCCCGAAGAAGCCATGCACGAATACGGCCTGACCCCGGTGGCCAAGCCCGAGGAAGGCCAGTACGACGCCGTGATCCTGGGCGTGGCGCACAATCAGTTCAAGGCGATGGGCGCGGAAGGCATCCGCAAGCTCGGCAAGGCGCAGCACATCCTGTATGACCTGAAGTACGTGCTTTCGCCTTCCGAATCCGATCTGCGCCTGTAAGGACTGCCCATGACCACACGCTTTGAGACCATCAAGAAGGAACTGTCGGCCGCGCCGCGCAAATGGCTGGTGACCGGCTGCGCCGGTTTCATCGGGTCGAACCTGCTGGAGACCCTGCTGAAGCTGGGCCAGACCGTGACCGGCCTGGACAACTTCGCCACCGGCCATCAGCACAACCTGGACGAGGTGCGCGACTCGGTCACGCCCGAGCAGTGGGCGCGCTTTACCTTCATCGAAGGCGACATCCGTGACCTGGAAGCCTGCCGCCGCGCGGCGCAGGGCGTCGATTTCGTGCTGCACCAGGCCGCGCTGGGTTCGGTGCCGCGCTCTTTGAAGGATCCGATCACCACCAATGAGGTGAACATCGGCGGTTTCCTGAACATGCTGGTGGCAGCGCGCGATGCCGAAGTCAAATCCTTCGTCTACGCGGCCTCCAGCTCGACCTATGGCGACCACCCGGCCTTGCCCAAGGTCGAGGAGCACATCGGCAATCCCCTGTCGCCTTATGCGGTCACCAAGTACGTCAATGAACTCTACGCGGACGTCTTCGCGCGCTCCTACGGCTTCGAGTCAGTCGGCCTGCGCTACTTCAACGTGTTCGGCAAGCGGCAGGATCCCAACGGCGCCTATGCGGCCGTGATCCCCAAGTGGACGGCCGCGATGATCCAGGGCGAGGACGTCACCATCAACGGCGACGGCGAGACCAGCCGGGACTTCTGCTTCGTGGACAACGCGGTGCAGGCCAACATTCTCGCGGCCATGGCGGCGCCTGAAGGCCGCAACCAGGTCTACAACGTGGCCGTCAGCGGCCGCAGCACTCTGAATGAGCTGTTTGGTTTCCTGGCTCACGCCCTGGGCAACCAGGGCGTGGTCTATGGCAAGAAGCCGGTCTACGCCGATTTCCGCGCGGGCGATGTGCGCCACTCGCAGGCGGACGTCAGCAAGGCGGGCCGGTTGCTGGGCTACGAGCCGACGCACACCGTGCTGCAAGGCCTGGAAGTGGCCATGCCCTGGTACACGCAATTCCTGCGTTGATTTGAAAGCACTCGTCAGAAAACTCGGCAGCATCCACCCGGACCACCAGCGCATCTTCAAGGGCGCCTTCCGGGTGGCGGTGTTCCTGCTGCTGGGCAAGGCCGCCGGCGCCATCAAGGAGATGGCGGTGGCGTACCGCTACGGCGTCAGCGACGCCGTGGACGCCTACCAGTTCACGATGACCATGGCTACCTGGCTGCCGGTCACCATCGTGGGCGTGCTGTCGGTGGTCCTGATCCCGGTGCTGGTGCGGCTGCGCCGCGCCGATGCCGCCGAAAGAAATCTGTTCATCCGCGAACTGCAGGGCTGGGTGGCGGCCGCAGGCATCGCGCTGGCGCTGCTGACCTGGTTCGCCTGGCCGCAGGTGGTCGGCGTGCTGGGCCAGGGCTTGTCGGCCCGTGTGAGCGACATGACAGGCCAGCTGCTTGCCGCGTTCGCGCCGGTGTCGGCGCTGCTGCTCGTCGCCGGCATCAGCGCTGCGCGGCTGCGGGCGCAGGAAAGACACGTCAATACCCTGCTGGACAGCGTACCGGCCGTGGCGACGCTGGCCTGGGTGATGCTGGCCGCCAGCGCCGACGGCGTCGGGCCGCTGCTGTGGGGCACGCTGGTCGGCTACGCGATCCAGACGGTCTGGCTGGCGTGGCTGGCGGCGCGCGCCGATGGCGGTTTCTGGGGCGCGCCCCGACTGACGCTGCAATCGCCGCATTGGCCCGAACTGCTGGGGGCCGCGGGCGTGATGCTGATCGGCCAGGTGGCCATGAGTTTCGTCGGTCCGCTGGACCAGTACGCCGCCGCCAACCTGGGCGCGAACGCCAACGCCACGCTGGGCTACGCCAGCCGGCTGTTGTCGCTGGTGCTGGGGATCGGCGCCGTGTCAGTGGGGCGGGCGGCCTTGCCGGTGCTGGCCGATGTGCAAGCGCGGGGCGATACCGCTCGTGCGCGCGGCATGGCTCTCAAATGGTCGGTGCTGATGGTGGCCGCAGGCGCTGTTGCCGTCGCCGTGGGCTGGATGCTGGCGCCGTGGGGCGTGTCCGTGCTTTTCCAGCGCGGCGCCTTCACCGCCGAGAATACCCAGGCCGTGGCGCATGTGTTCCGCTGGGGGCTGCTGCAGTTGCCGTTCTATTTTGGCGTGCTGATCCTGGTGCAACTGCTGGCCAGCCAGAACCGCTATCGTGTGATGGCAGCCATCGCCGTCGCCAATTTCGCCCTGAAGGCGGTGTTGAACACCGTGCTGGCGCCCAGGATGGGCGCGGCCGGCATCATGCTGGCGACCAGCCTCATGTATCTGTTGTCCTTTGCCTGCTACCTGGCGGTGGCGATGCGCAAAGTTG
The DNA here is from genome assembly GCF_014490035.1 of Achromobacter xylosoxidans. NCBI lineage: Bacteria > Pseudomonadati > Pseudomonadota > Betaproteobacteria > Burkholderiales > Alcaligenaceae > Achromobacter > Achromobacter xylosoxidans. The sequence continues at coordinate 986,420 of NZ_CP061008.1, forward strand.
AACCCAAAGAGGCCGATTGAATGCCCGTGACCGATACCGGCCCGGCGCCGCGCGTCCTGTTGTTCATCCACTCCCTGCATGGCGGCGGCGCGGAACGCGTGGCTGCGGACCTGAGCGCGCACTGGGCGGACATGGGGCGGGAAGTCATGGTGGTGACGCAGGCCAGTGCAGAGGGCGACGTCTACACGCTGCACTCCAAGGTGCGTCGCGAGGTCCTGCATACGGCGGGCGAGGGCGGTGGTCTGCGCGGCATCTGGAGCAATGTGCAACGGGTGCGCGCCTTGCGCCGCGTGATCAAGTCGTTCCGCCCGGACATCGTGCTGGGCATGATGACGACGGCGTCGGTGCTGTCGGTGTTGGCTTGCGCGGGCCTGTCCTGCCGGGTGATCGCCACCGAACATACGCATCCGCCTTCGCAGACGCTGTCGGGCTTCTGGCAGCGCCTGCGTCGGCTGACGTATCCGCGAGCGGCCAGCGTGGTCGCGCTGACACGCGGCACCGCCGACTGGCTGGCGCAGCACGTGCCGGGCAGCAAGCTGGCCGTCATTCCCAACCCGGTACACTTTCCCCTGCCGCGAGCCGAACCGGTTCTGACCCCGGTGTCGGGCGACGGCCGCAAGCGCCTGCTGGCGGTGGGCCGTCTGCACGCCGACAAGGGTTTCGACCTGCTGATCCAGGCCTACGCGCAATTGGCGGCGTCGCATCCCGGTTGGGATCTGGTTATCCTGGGCGAGGGCGACGAGCGGCCCGCCCTGGAGGCGCAAGTGCGCGAGGCTGGTCTGGCGTCGCGGATTTTCATGCCGGGGCGAGCAGGCAACGTCGGCGACTGGTATGAAAGCGCCGATCTGTACGTGCTGACCTCGCGCTTCGAAGGGCTGTCCAATACCCTGCTCGAATCCATGGCGAGCGGGCTGGCCGCCGTATCGTTCGACTGCGACACGGGGCCGCGCGAGATCATCCGCGAAGGCGTGGACGGCGTGCTGGTGCGCCCCAATGGCGACGTGCCCGCGCTGTGCAAGGCGCTGGACGCCGTCATGCGCAATGACGCGGACCGCGCGCGCATGGCGCAGGCGGCGATCGACGTGCGCGACCGTTTTTCGGCCGCGCGCGTGCTGCAGAAATGGCAGGAACTTTTTGACGGCGTGCGCGGAACCGGCCGTTGAGGCCGCGCGTCGCGCTGTTGCTACAGTGACAACGAGAACTTCATCATGTGCGGAATAGTCGGGATTTGGGGCCCTGTCGGGAACAAGGAACGTGTGTTGGCGGAAAGCTGCCGCCGCATCCGCCACCGCGGGCCGGACAGCAATGGTTTCTGGGAAGACCCCGAGGCCGAACTGGCGCTGGCGCACGTGCGCCTGGCGATCCTGGATCTGACCGAGGCCGGCCATCAGCCCATGACGTCGGCCTGCGGCCGCTATGTCATGGTGTTCAACGGCGAAATCTACAACCACCTGGACATCCGCAAGCAGCTCGAGCAATCGGCGCTGGCGCCGTCCTGGCGCGGCCATTCCGATACGGAAACGCTGCTGGCGGGCTTTACCGCCCTGGGCATCGAAGCCACCTTGCAGGCCGCCGTGGGCATGTTCGCCATCGCGCTGTGGGACCGCGCGTCGCGCAAGCTGATGCTGGCGCGCGACCGCATGGGCGAGAAGCCGCTGTACTACGGCTACTCAGGCGCCGAACTGGTGTTCGCGTCGGAACTCAAGGGTCTGATGCCGATTCCCGGCTTCGGCCGCGAGCTCAACCGCAACGCCCTGGCGTCGTTCATGCGGCACAACTACATTCCGGCGCCGCAGTCGATTTACCAGGGCATTGCCAAGCTGCCGCCGGGTACCTGGGTCGAATTCACGGCCGACGATACCCGCAGCCGCCGCATGCCCGAGCCGCGCGTGTACTGGTCGGCCCGCGAGGCCGCCGACACCTCGGCGCAATCGCTGCTGTCGTTCGAATCCGATGCGCAGGCGACCGACGCGCTGGAAGGCGTGCTGTCCAAGGCGGTTGGCGGCCAGATGCTGTCGGACGTGAGCCTGGGCGCCTTCCTGTCCGGCGGCATCGACTCCTCCACCATCGTGGCCTTGATGCAGGCGCAGAGCTCGCAGCCCGTGCGCACCTTCGCTATCGGCTTTCACGAGAAGGGCTACGACGAGGCGCAGCATGCCAAGGCGGTGGCCACGCATCTGGGCACCGACCATACCGAACTGTACGTGACGGCGGAGGATGCGCTGGCCGTGGTGCCCACGCTGGCCGACATGTACGACGAGCCGTTCGCGGATTCGTCGCAGATTCCGACCTCGCTGGTCACGCGCATGGCGCGCCAGCACGTTACCGTGGCGCTGTCCGGCGATGGCGGCGATGAGCTTTTCGGCGGCTATTCGCGTTATTTCCGCGTGAACAACTGGTGGCAGCAATGCGAGCGCGTCCCGGCGCTGCTGCGCAAGCCCGCCGGCGCGCTGTTGAGCGCGTCCACCCATCTCCCCGGGCGCGGCGCCTGGCGCGGCAAGGTCGGCAAGCTGGGCGAACTGCTGCGCACCGATACGCGCGGCGAGTTCTACCGCCATTTCGTATCGTATTGGGCCGATCCTTCCAGCGTGGTGAAGGGCGGCGTGGAACCGGTGTCCGAGTTCGCCCGGGCGATGCAGGGTTCCACGTTCGAAGCCATGATGAAGCTGGACACGGTGACTTACCTGCCGGACGACATCCTGGTCAAGGTGGATCGCGCCGCCATGGCCGTCAGCCTGGAAACGCGCGTGCCGCTGATCGATCACCGCGTATATGAGTTCGCCTGGAGCCTGCCGCACCAATACAAGGTGCGCGGCAACACGGGCAAGTGGCTGCTGCGCCAGGTGCTGCACCGCCATGTGCCGCAGGCGTTGGTGGACCGCCCCAAGCGCGGTTTCGCCGTGCCGCTGGCCGCATGGCTGCGCGGCCCGCTGCGCGAATGGGCCGATGCGCTGCTGGACCCGGCGCGCCTGCGCCAGGAAGGCTGGTTCGAGCCCGAACCCATTCTGCGCAAATGGCGCGAGCATACGTCGGGCCATCGCAATTGGGACAGTCATCTGTGGGGCGTGTTGATGATGCAGGCCTGGCTTGACCGCTACCGCGGCGACAAGGAGCAGGGAGGATCGGTTGGGAGTCTTTGACGCATGAAAATCTTGATGCTGGTCAGTTCCATGCACGCGGGCGGCGCCGAACGGGTCGCCGCCACGCTGGTCAACGCATGGGCCGAGCGCGGGGATTCCGTCATCCTGACGCCCACCTACTCGTCCAAGGGCAACTGCTTCTATCCGCTGTCGGACAAGGTCGAACTGGCCTGGCTGGCGGATCTGGCAGGCACGCGCGCATCGGGGGCTAAGGCCGCATTCAAGCGTCTGCTAGCGCTGCGCAAACACATCCGCGATTCGAAGCCAGACGTGGTGGTGTCCTTCCTGACCAACGTCAACGTGGCCGCCATACTGGCTTCCCTGGGATTGAAGGTGCCGCTGATTGTTTGCGAGCGTACCAATCCGGTGGCCGAAACCACGACGGGAACCGTGTGGCGCAAGCTGCGTCGCATCCTGTATCCCCGCGCCGACATGGTGACGGTGCAGGCGGAGGATACCGCTGGCCCGTTCGCCCGGCAGGTGCCCGGCATCAAGCGCCTGGCCGTGATTCCCAATCCGCTGCCGGCGCCCTTGCTGGATGCGCCGCTGGTGCCGCAGCGTGAAGACGGCGGTCCCCGCGAATTGCTGGCGATGGGACGCCTGGTCACCGACAAGCAGTTTGACCTGCTGATCGACGTGTTCGCGCAATTGGCGCCCGACTTCCCGGACTGGAATCTGCGCATCTGGGGCGAAGGCCCCGAGCGCGGCGCGCTGGAGCAGCAGGTCGCGCGCCTGGGCCTGCAGTCGCGCATCAGCTTGCCTGGCCGCACCGAGGCGCCTTGGGATGAACTTGCGCGGGGCCAGGCCTTCGTGCTGAGTTCGCTGGTGGAAGGCTTCCCCAATGTGCTGCTGGAAGCCATGTCGCTGGGCCTGCCCTGCGTGGCGTTCGATTGCCCCAGCGGGCCGCGCGAGATGACGCGCAACGGCGAGGACGCTCTGCTGGTGCCCGCCGGCAATCGAGATGACCTGCGCGAGGCCCTGCGCCGTCTGCTGGGAGACGCCTCCCTGCGCCAGCAACTGGGCTTGCGCGGCGCCGCCGCGGTGCGCCAGCGCTATGCGCTGGCCAGCGTCCTGGCGGAATGGGATGAATTGTTCGATGCCGTGCGGGAGGGACAATGAGCGCTCGGCCGCTGCGTGTCCTGCACATCATCACCGGCCTGGGGCAGGGTGGGGCGGAATCCGTGCTGTTCCGCCTGGCGACCTATCCCGGGGCGGATGTGGAACATGTCATCGTGTCGCTGACCGACGAGGGCATCTATGGCGAGCGCCTGCGCGCGGCAGGCGTCGCGGTGCATGCGCTGGGCATGAAACGCGGGCGGGTCAGCCTGGGCGGTTTCATGGCGCTGCGTTCGCTGATCGCCGCGACGCGTCCCGACGCGGTGCAGACCTGGATGTACCACGCCGATCTGATCGGCGGCCTGGCGGCGCGCCTGGCAGGCGTGCGGGCCATCGCCTGGGGCATACGCAATTCGGGCGAACACCTGGAGCGCAGCAGCCGTTCGGCCCGCTTGGTGCTGCGGGCGTGCGCGCTGCTGTCCGGCCGCATACCCAAGGCCATCGTATGCGCCGCCCAGAAGTCGGCGCAGCGCCATGCCGACAAAGGCTATGACCGCGAACGCATGGTGGTGATCGCCAACGGCTATGACTTGTCGCGCTATGCGCCGAATGACGAGGCCCGGCAGCGGGTGCGCGCGCAATGGGGCTTGCCGCAGGACGTGCCGGCCATCGGTTGCGTGGCCCGCTGGGATCCGCTCAAGGACCACGCCAACCTGCTGCGCGCCATCGCCGCGCTGGTACGCGATGGACGCGACGCGGGACTGCGCTGCGTGCTGATAGGTCGTGGCATGGACACCGCAAACACTGAGCTGGCGGCCTTGATCGACAGGCTGGGCCTGCGCGACCGGTTGGTGTTGGCGGGTCCCAGCGACGACGTGCCCGCCGCAATGAACGGGCTGGACCTGCATGTCCTGTCCAGCTGCGCGGAAGGCTTTCCCAACGTGGTAGCCGAGGCCATGGCCTGCGGCGTCTACTGCGTCGTGACGGACGTGGGTGACGCGGCCTTTATCGTTGGCGATGCCGGCGTGGTGGTGCCGCCGGAGCAGTCCGAGGCGCTGGCCCGCGGCATTGAAACAGCCCTGTGCGAAGTGGCCTCGCGCGGCCGTACGCGTGCAGGCGAGGCGGGCCGCGCCCGCGTGCTGGAAAATTTCGACCTGGCGCGCATGGTGCAAAGCTATATCGCGGTGTGGCGCCGCATCTCAGGAGTCAAAGCATGAGCGCAGGGCGCCGCCTGCTGTTTGTCGTCAACAATCCGGCCTTCTTCATGTCGCACCGCGTGCCGGTGGCGCTGGCCGCGCAACAGGCGGGCTACGAGGTACATGTCGCCACGATGGACGGTCCGGCCGTGGCGGACATCGAGGCGCTGGGCATGACGCATCACGCCATACCCATGACGCGCAGCGGCAAGCATCCCTTGCAGGAGTTGGGTACGCTGCTGGCCCTGATACGGCTGTTCCGCCGCCTGCGGCCGCAGATCGTGCATCTGGTCACGATCAAGCCCGTGCTCTATGGCGGCATCGCTGCCCGCTTGACGCGCGTGCCGGGCATGGTCGCGGCGATTTCCGGACTGGGCTTTGTGTTCCTGTCCAATTCCCTGAAGATGAAGCTGGTGCGCGCCGTGGTCGCGCGCCTGTACCGGCTGGCGCTGGGCCATCCCAATAGCCGCGTGATCTTCCAGAACGCCAGCGACCGCGATTTGCTCAAGTCGCTGGGTGCGGTGCGCGACGCCCAGGTCGTCATGATCCGGGGCGCGGGCGTGGACCTGAATGCGTATCGGGCCCAGCCCGAACCGCCGGCGCCGCCGGTCGTGGTCACCATGGTGGCCCGATTGCTGCGCGACAAGGGCGTGCAGGAATTCGTGCAGGCGGCCAGGCTGCTGCGCGAGCGTGGCTTGTCTGTCACGATGCAGCTGGTCGGCGGCGTGGACGCCGGCAATCCGGCCTCGGCGACGCAGGACGATGTGGATGCCTGGCAGCGGGAAGGCTGCGTGCGCGCATTGGGCGAACGCTCCGACGTGGCCGCGCTGTACGCCGCCTCGCATATCGCCGTGCTGCCTTCCTATCGTGAAGGTCTGCCCAAGTCGCTGATCGAGGCGGCAGCCTGCGCGCGCGCGGTCGTGACTACCGATGTGCCTGGTTGCCGCGATGCGATCGAACCCGGCGAGACGGGACTGCTGGTGCCGGTGCGCGACGCGCAGGCGTTGGCGGACGCCATCGCGCGTCTGGCCGAGGATCCGGTCTTGCGGCAGTCCATGGGCGCCGCAGGCAGGGCGCTGGCCGAGCGCGAGTTCAACATCGAGCGCGTGGCGCGCATCCACGTGGAAATCTACGACGCGCTCAGCGCCTGATACGGCAGCGCCGGCGCCGGGGAGGCGCCGGCTAGCGCTCAAGGACGGCGCGTGATCGCGTCGATCCAGTAGCGGGTGGAAGGATCCTGCTGGCTGGCTTGCTGCGAATTCAACTCATGCATGATGCCCTTGGCCAGGGCCTTGCCGAATTCAACGCCCCATTGGTCGAAGGGATTGATGCCCCAGACCACGCCCTGCGTGAACACCTTGTGTTCGTACAGCGCCAGCAGCGCGCCCAGCGTATAGGCCTCCAGGCGCGGCAGCACGATGAGCGAGGACGGCCGGCCGCCCGGATGGACACGGTGCAGCGCCAGCAGCCGCGCGCGGTCGGGATCGCTTTCGATGGCCGAGGTTTCGGCCAGCGCTTCCTCGTAGGACTTGCCGCGCAGCAGCGCCGAACGCTGCGCCAGGCAGTTGGCGATCAGCAGCTCGTGGTGCCGCGCGTAGGCGTGGTCGGGTTTTTCGCACAGGATGAAGTCGACGGGGGCGCCCCGGGTGTCCTGGTGCAGCCACTGGAAGAAGGTGTGCTGGCAATCGGTGCCCGACATGCCCCAAACGGCCGGGCCGGTGGGCACGCCGGCAGGGCTGCCATCGGCGGTGGCGACCTTGCCCAGCGACTCCATTTCCAGCTGCTGAGCCCAAGGCACGATGTGATAGAGCCGTGAATCATAGGGCGCAATCACCAGGGAATCGTAGCCCAGCACGCTGCGGTTGACGACGCCGGCCAGCGCCAGCTGGACGGGCGCATTTTCCTCGACGGGCGTGGTGCGGAAATGCTCGTCCATGGCGGCCGCGCCCGCCAGCAACTGGTCAAAGGCGTCGGTACCCAGCGCCAGCGCGACTGGCAGGCTGATCGCGGACCACAGCGAATAGCGTCCGCCGACCCAATCCCAGATCTGGAAGATGTGATCGGGCAGGATGCCCAGGTTCAAGGCCGCCTCGACGTTGGCGGTGACCGCCACGACCTGCCTGATCGGATCCGCCACGCCGGCATCGCGCAGCCAGTTCATGGCGACCTCGGCATTGGCCAGGGGTTCGGTGGTGGTGAACGACTTGGAGGCGACGATGACCAGGGTGTCATGCGGATCCAGGCGGCTCATCGCGTCCGCGACCGAATGCGAATCCACGTTGGACGCGAAACGCACTTCGCGTCGCGCACCGCCGTGGCGCAGGGCACGCGTGACTAGCCGTGGGCCCCAGTCGCTGCCGCCTATGCCCAGATGCAGCACGCTGCCATAGCGTCCGGCCGCGTCGGCCTGGCGCACGAATTCACGCATGCGCTCACGTTCGCCGAGCACGGCCTTGGCCACCCTGGCGGGCGGTTGCGGGGCGCGCAGCGCGGTGTGCCATGCGGCGCGTTGCTCGGTCCAGTTGGCGTTGCCGCCGTCGAACAGGCAGGCCCGGGCAGCGTCGAAACCTTGTTGCTCAAGTAGGGCGGCCTCGGCTTTTTGCAGATCCGGTGAATACGCCTGCGCGCTCAGGTCCAGGCGTAGGCCGGGGGCATTGAGGACGCGCAATTGCTCGCCGCGGCGCGGTGCGGTGCGCGTGGCCGCGATGAACTGTTGCCAGGCTGGGCTGTTCGATAAGGACATAGGCAAAACTAGAAAGGCAGATCGGCCTGCGGCGCGAGCTTGCTCAGTTCGCGACGGAAGTCGGCTTGTATGCGTTCCAGCGCCGCTTGCGTCTGCGCTTCGAAACGCAGCACGACCACAGGCGTGGTGTTCGAGGGGCGCGCCAAGCCGAAGCCGTCAGGATATTCCGCGCGCACGCCATCGATCGTGATCACGCGATTCGCGCCGGGGAACTGTCCTTGCTCCTGCAAAGCCTGGACCAGGGTGAAAGGCTGGCCCTCTTCCATTTCCAGCTTCAGTTCGGGAGTAGAAACGTCTTGCGGCAGGGCTTCCAGCACGGCGCAGGGATCGGCGTCGCGCGACACGATCTCCAGCAGGCGCGCACCTGTGTAGAGTCCGTCATCGAATCCGTACCAGCGTTCCTTGAAGAAGATGTGGCCGCTCATTTCGCCGGCCAGCGGGGCCCCGGTCTCGGCCAGCTTCGCCTTCACCAGCGAATGGCCGGTCTTCCACATCAGCGGCGCGCCGCCAGCGGCTTCGACCGACAGGCCCACGTGGCGGCTGCACTTCACGTCATAGATGATGGTGGCGCCCGGATTGCGGTCCAGCACGTCGCGGGCGAACAGCACCAGTTGGCGGTCCGGCCAGACGATCTGGCCCGATTTCGTCACCACGCCCAAGCGGTCGCCGTCGCCGTCAAAAGCCAGGCCCAGTTCGCAGTCGGTCTCGGCCACGCACTTGATCAGGTCCTGCAGGTTTTTGGGTTCGGCGGGGTCGGGATGGTGGTTGGGGAAGGTGCCATCCACCTCGCAGAACAGTTCGGTGACTTCGCAGCCCAGGGCGCGGAACAGCGCCGGGGCGACCGCGCCGGCCACGCCGTTTCCGCAATCGATGGCGATTTTCATGGGCCGCGCCAGCTTGATGCCGGACGCGACGCGCGCGATGTAGGACGCCACCAGGTCCAGTTGACGGCGCACGCCGGGCCGCGTCGCCGGGGCGCTGGCGGGGGCGTTCATGGTGGCGGCCAGCGCCTGCACGTCCTCGCCGTAGAGCGCGCGGCCTCCCATCATCATCTTGAAGCCGTTGTACTTGGGCGGGTTGTGGCTGCCGGTGATGGCGACGCCCGATCCCGTCTGCATGACGTTGGCGGCGAAATAGACCAGGGGCGTGGGCACCATGCCGATATCCAGCGTGTCCACGCCGCCTTCCAGCATGCCTTCCTGCAGCGCCACCGACAGCATCTCGCTGCTCAGGCGGCCATCGCGGCCGACGACCAGGGTCTGTACGCCTTGTTCGCGCGCGCGGGCGGCCAACGCCGCGCCCAGGGCGCGGGCGAAGCGGGCGTCAATCAGGTCGGGCACGGTGCCGCGGATGTCGTAGGCCTTGAAGACCGAGCCGGGAAATTGCGTATTGTTGCCCACGGCGGTTCCTTGGATGTTGGGTTGCAGCTCGGGTTCTGGCGCGGATTCAGGTAAACCCGCGTATCAAAACGCGCCTGGCTAGGGATTAAACCGGAATTATCCCCCATTGGCGCTCCCCCTTCATCCGGCAGACGGCGTAGGGCTTTTTCCGTCCTTGCACCTCGGCGGGACGTCTGCCCTGATCTGGTGCCTGCGCGGACGTCAACGCCTGGTTACGGTGCGGCGCCCGGCCGCGCTCCAGGGCTTGCAGGGGAGGCTGGGCGTGGCATAAAACTTGCTCGTCGTCCGAAGGTGATACGCTTGCTATGCAAGCAGAAAGACCGGGAGGGGCCATGGGCGCCAAAGTTTCTACTGTCATGTCGTCATCCAGGGGCGCCTCAAACCGGCGGGGTCCGCCCACGGATCACGCCGGACCAGCCGCAGGCCGCGAGCGCCGGCTCGACATCCACGTGTTCGTTTCCGAGGCGGGCGGCCTGGCCACGGGCCGGGCCTGGGAACGTTGCGTATGGCGCGACGCCCGGGTCCTGATCGCCGAATCCCCGGCGCCCCATCTGCCGGCTTCGATGGAAAGCGCGCTGCGCACCGTCGCCGCCGACGTGGCGCGGGACCGCGGCTGGCAGGGCATGGGTACCGTTGCTTTCGCGCTGGACGATCGCAGCGGCGTGTTCCGCGTGATCGACGCCCAGGCGCAGGCCCATTCGGGCACGGCCGTAGCCGATTGCGAACCCGTCGCCGCCCATGCGCTGGAAGTGCGCATCGACGGCTGCGTGGACCGTCGCCTGCCATGCACGCGCTTGCTGGTGTGCGGCGCGACCCGGGGCGAGGTGCTGCGCCGCGCCTACCGCGCCCTATCGGAAATGCCCGGCCCCGCAGGCGTCGACCGCGCTTTTCTCATGAACCGCATTGCCTCTCGGGCCTATTGCTCGGGGCTGACGGGTGCGAGGCTGGATCAGGCGGTCGGCTGATCTGTCCTGGCGGCGGGCTGCGCGGGTCCGCCTGGTGGCGACCCGGGGGCGTTTCAACCCCTACAATAGTCGGCACATCCCTGGCCTGGATGCATCCAGGCTCTACTTGGCCGCGCATATGACCTTGCTGAGCGATCTACAGTCCCTTCTGGGCGCTTCCCACGTGCTGACGGGCACGGACGCCGACACCTACGTGCTGGACTGGCGCCGCCGCTATCGAGGCGTCGCGCTGGCGGTGATCCGTCCCGGGTCGACCGAGGAAGTGGCGGCGGCCGTAAAGCTGTGCGCCAGGCATGGCGTGCCGGTGGTGCCGCAAGGCGGCAATACAGGCTTGTGCGGAGGCGCCACGCCTGACCTATCCGGCAGCGCGGTGATCCTGTCCACCACTCGCCTGACGGCGGTGCGCGCGCTGGATACCGACAACGACACGATCACCGTGGAGGCGGGCTGCGTCTTGCAAGCGGTGCAGGAGGCTGCCGCCACAGCCGGCCGGCTGTTTCCGCTGAGCCTGGCCGCCGAAGGCAGTTGCACCATAGGTGGCAACCTGGCGACCAATGCGGGCGGCACGCAGGTGCTGCGCTACGGCAACACGCGCGAACTGACATTGGGCCTGGAGGTCGTGACCGCCGAAGGCGAGATCTGGCACGGCCTGCGTGGCTTGCGCAAGGACAACACCGGCTACGACTTGCGCGACCTGTACATCGGCAGCGAAGGCACGCTGGGCATCATCACCGCCGCCACGCTCAAACTGTTTCCAAGGCCGGTGGCTTCGTGCACGGCATTGCTGACGCTGGACGGTATCGACCAAGCGGTCGAGCTGCTGTCGCGTGCCCGCGCGGGTTTTGGCGCGGCGCTGACTGGCTTTGAGCTGATGAGCGGGGCATGCCTGCAGGCGGTCGTGCGGCTCTTCCCGCAACAACGCTTGCCGTTCGAGGGAGATTCCGCCGCGTCCCCGTGGTTCGCCCTGCTGGAACTGTCCGACAGTGAAAGCGAGGAGCACGCGCGTGAACGATTCGAAACCGTGTTGGGCGAGGCCATGGAAAGCGGGCTGGTGAACGATGCCGCCATCGCCGCGAACGTGACGCAAAGCAAGGCGCTGTGGCACCTGCGCGAGAGCATCCCGCTGGCCGAGGCGGAGCTGGGCAAGTCGGTCAAGCATGACGTGTCCATCCCGATCTCCGCCATCGCCGGCTTCGTGCACAAGACCAACGCCTTGCTGCAGGCGCGTTTTCCGGGTGTGCGCCACGTGATCTTCGGCCACCTGGGCGACGGCAATCTGCATTACAACGTGGCCCATGCGCCGGGGCAGACCGAGGCCGAGCTGCTGGCGTTGCAAAGCGATATCTACGGCGTGGTGCACGACAGCGTGCATGCGCACCATGGCTCGATCAGCGCGGAGCATGGCGTCGGCCAGCTCAAGATCGACGAGCTGCCGCGCTACAAGAGCGCTGTCGAACTGGACCTGATGCGCAGAGTAAAGCGAGCGCTGGACCCGCAAGGGCTGATGAATCCGGGCAAGGTATTGCGGGCCTAGGGCGCCGCGCACGAAAGGGAATCGCAACCATGGCAACCAGTCCCGCGGCGGGCGCGAATTGCAGGGTATTGATCGTCGAGGATGATCCGGTGATCTCCGGCAACCTGTACACCTTCCTGGAAGCGCGCGGCTTCCTGCCCGATGCCGCCTATTCGGGGCCGGCCGCGCTGGAGCGGCTGAGGGAGCAGCGCTTCGATGCCCTGATCCTGGACATCGGCCTGCCGGGCATGGACGGCAACGCCGTGTTGCATACGCTGCGCAACGACATGCGCGCCGACGTTCCGGTGCTGATGCTGACGGCGCGTGACAGCCTGGAAGACAAACTGGTCGGGTTCTCGCATGGCGCTGATGATTATCTGACCAAACCTTTTGCGCTGCTTGAGGTCGAGGCGCGCCTGATTGCGCTGATCCAGCGCTCCAAGGGGGCGACGGTGGATTCGGTGCGGGCTTTCGGCCCGCTGTCCTACGACACCCGCAACCGCGCGGTGTCGGTCAACGGCACTCCCGTGCATCTCACGCGCAAGGCCGGCCTCATCATCGAAGCGCTGTTGCGCGATCCTGGCAGGGTGGTCTCGCGCGAGGAGCTGGAGTCCATGCTGTGGGGCAACGAACCGCCTTCCTCGGACGCGCTGCGCAGCCAGGTGCACCTGTTGCGCCGCGCCTTGGCCGATGCCGGCTTCGATGGCATCGAAACCATACATGGGACCGGCTGGCGCCTGACGCTGGAAGCTGGAGCGGCCAGATGAGCGGCATTTCCGCGGCGTCGGTCGGGGGTACGCTAACCCAGCGGGTGGTGTGGGCGCTGACCGGAACCGTGGCGTTGTTCGTGACGGCGCTGGCCCTGCTGGCCTACCTGACTTTCGACCAGATGGAAGACGACCTGGTCAACGACATTCTGAATACGGAAATGGACCGGCTGGTGCAGCATGCGCAGGTCAGCGACGGTTTTCTGCCCCGTGAAGGCGTGCGCGAACTGGGCGGCTCCATGCGCGCCTGGGTCAGCGTGGACGGCAAGCGGCCCACTGGCATGCCCCAGGAAATCGATGCCCTGGACAGCGGCCTGCATCTGGTCGAACCGGGCGCCTACACCTGGCATGTGATGGTGGCCGAAACGGCGCGGGGCAAGGTGTACCTGCTTTACGACGCCACCGAGAACGAAGGGCGGGTTCACGACTTCGGCCTGATCGTGCTGGGCGTGGGCGCCATTTGCGTGGTGGGCGCCTATGCGCTGTCGCGGCGCGTGGCCGCCATCGCGGTCGGGCCGCTGCTGGACCTGACCGACCGGCTGGCCACTTGGGCGCCTGGCGCGCCCGATATGGCGGTGACGCGCGACGATGAGGCGGGGCGACTGATAGAGGCCTTCAACCGGGTGCAGAACCAGGTGGACAGGTCGATTGCGCGCGAGCGCGAATTCGCGGGCAATCTCAGCCACGAGGTGCGCACGCCCTTGGCCGCGATCCGCTCGGATAGCGAGTTGATGCTGCTGACCCAGGTATTGACCCCGGACCAGCGCCAGCGGCTGACCCGCGTGGTGGACAACGTGGACGATGTGATCGTGTCGCTGGAGAGCGCACGCTCCATGGCGCGGGATGAGCTGCGCCCGGCGGAGTCCGTCGACCTCAGCGAATGCATGGACAACGCCTGGCGCGGCTACGAAGCCCAGGCAGGGTTGGCTGGGCTTGGTTTCGAAAACCGGATCGCCGCCGGTCAGGTTCGCATGCTGGATCGCTATGCCTTGCTGACCGTGTTGCGCAACCTGATCCGCAACGCGGTGGAGCACGCCGCGCCGGCGACGCTGACCGCGAGCGTGACCGCCGACGGCGCGCTGGAGCTGCGCGACGATGGCAAGGGCATTGCCGCCGACGACTTGCCTTTCCTGTTCCGCCGCTATTACAGCGGCCGCATGCGGGATTCCGGCGCGGGCAGCCCCGACGAAACGGCGCGCGGGCTGGGGCTGGCGATCGCCAAGCGCGTCTGCGACATGCAGGGCTGGTCGCTGACGGTCGATTCTTCGCGGCAAGGCGAGCAGCGCGGAACCTGTTTCACGCTGCGTTTCGAGGCCGATGAGGGACACGCGATGGCGGCGGCCGGCGGGGCGCAAGGTCAAATTTGACGAAAGTTTGACTGTCGGCGGCCTAAGCTGCCCGTTTGCCTGACGGACCTCCTGTCGCCACCATGCCGCCCCTATCGCCGCCCGCGTTGCGCAAGCCGACGCCGGCCTCGTATCTGTTGAGCCATGTCTTTGCGATCACGCTTGCGCTGGCCTGCCTGGCATGGTGGGCCAATGTCTCGGGCTTGGATATGCGAATCGCTCGAGCGCTGTTCGATCCGGCGCTGGACGATTTTCCGCTGCGCCTGAACCGTTGGCTGGATCTGATCGGGCATCGCATGGTGCTGGCCCTGCCTATCGGGATAGGACTGGCCGCGGTGGGCGTGGCGGCGGCAAGCTATCGCATTCCGGCCTGGCGGCCATGGCGCGGACCGGCGCTGGCGCTGGCGGCAACCTGCCTGACGGGGCAGGTGCTGGTGAATCAACTGAAGCACTACACGACGCTGCCCCGTCCTTATGATCTGGACTCCCTGGGCGGCTATACCCCTTACCCGTCGTTCTGGTGGACCTGGGTGCGGGCTGCGGGGGGCGGCGCTTTACCCAGCGGTCATGCTGGCGCGGGCTATTCGATGTTGACCCTGTATTTCGTGGGCTGGGCGCTGGGGCGTCCGGCGTGGCGCTGGTGGGGGCTGGCAGCGGGTATCGCGGGGGGAGTGGGTTTTTCCACGGTGCGTATCCTGCAAGGCGCCCATTTTCTCAGCCAGACGCTTTGGTCCGCTACCTTGATGTGGTTCCTGGCGGCCCTGTTTTTCTATCCCCTCATCGTGGCCCGTCCCGCCGCCGCGGGCTTGAACCGTTAGTCGCGGGATGCCCGGGTCGGTTGGTACGGGCGAAACATCGGCGCGCTGCGCGTCGCTGGCGCCATTCTGGCGCGCGGGCCTGATACCCGGCCCAAAGTACAATGGGCAGCGACGCTCGGTCCCGGGCCGCGCTCAACCGCTTTCGGATCCTTGCCAATGAATGTTCCCGCCGATACTCCCGTCACGCCGCGGCGTCGTCCCCGGAACCTGGCTCAGGGGCTGGTCGAGAGCATCACGGAGCGTATCCGTGGCGGGGACATCAGGCCCGGCGACAAGTTGCCGACGGAATCCGAGATCATGCGCCAGTTCGGCGTCAGCCGTACGGTGGTGCGGGAGGCCCTGTCCCGGCTGCAGGCATCGGGCCTGGTCGAGACGCATCATGGCGTGGGGACGTATGCGCTGGAGCCTAGCGGCGGCGGGGATTTCCGCGTGGATCCCGCCGACATCGCCACGGTGTGCGACGTGCTGGTGTTGCTGGAGCTGCGTATCTGCCTGGAAAGCGAGGCTGCCGGCCTGGCCGCGGCCAGGCGCAGCCCGGAGCAGCTGCATGAGATGAGGCGCGCACTGGAAGCCTTCAAGAGCGCACTGGAGAACGACGGCGACACCGTCACGCCGGATTTCCAGTTCCATCTGCTGGTCGCGCAAGCCACGGACAACCGTTACTTCGCGGACCTGATGTCGCATCTGGGTTCGGCCATCATTCCGCGCACCCGGATCAATTCGGCGAAGTTTGCGCACGAGGATCGTGCCGCCTATCTGGCGCGGGTGAACCTCGAGCACGAAGACATCTACGGCGCGATCCAGCGCCAGGACGCTGAAGCCGCGCGCGCAGCCATGCGCACGCATCTGAGCAACAGCCGCGAACGGCTGCGGCGCGCGCAGTAAGCGCGGCCGAAGGCTCGTCCCAAACCGCGTTAACCTTTGCGCGTTTTCAAACTTCGAACCACGAGGCGGCATGGCTCTGCTCGGCATATACAGCGGCATTCTTTCATCTGAACAGGCGTTGCGACGCCAGGGGAGGGTGTACGCATGCGCCGTCTGACTCTGCGGTTCATCATTGCGGTCCTGGCGCTGCTGACGCTGTCGCGGCTGGCGCTGGCCTTCTGGATGTGGGACCGGGTGGAGGCGGCAGGCGGGCTGGGGCCGTTGCTGCTGGGCGGCCTGCGCATCGACGTCTGCCTGATGTCCATGGTGATCGCGCTGCCGGCGGTGTTTTCGCCCTGGTTCGGCCATCGGCCGCTGGCCGCCCGCATCACCGCCTGGTGGTTCCGTGTCTGGTGGATGCTGTATGTGCTGCTGGAGGTCTCCACGCCGCAGTTCATCGCGGAATACGACACGCGGCCCAACCGGCTCTATTTCATCTATCTGCTCAATCCGAAGGAAGTCGGTTCGATGCTGTGGCAGGGCTACAAGGGCGTGCTGCTGGCGGCCTTTGTCGTGTTGGCGCTGGCGGCCTGGCTGTCGGTCCGCCTGTTTCCCACCCGCGCCCGCGATCCGTTCATGTCGTGGTGGAAGCGGCCGCTGGCGTCGTTCGTGATCCTGGCGCTGGTGTTCCTGGGCGCGCGCGGCACGCTGGAGCATCGTCCGATCAATCCGGCCAAGGTCGCCTACAGTTCCGACGCCATGGTCAATGCGCTGGCGCTGAATTCGCTGTATAGCGTGTTCGACGCCGCCTACCGCATGCGCGATGAGCGTTCGTCGGCAGCGATGTATCCCAAGATGGCGGTGGACAAAATGAATGCCATCGTGCGCGAGAAGGCCGGGCTGACGGGCGCGCCGCTGGACGCGCGGTATCCCAGCTTGCATGAGCAGAAGGCGATGGCGCGCCGGGATAAGCCGTTGAACCTGGTGATCATCCTGCAGGAAAGCCTGGGCGCGCAGTATGTGGGCAGCCTGGGCGGCCGTGATCTCACGCCCAACATCGACCGGCTGGGCAAGGAGGGCTGGATGTTCCACCGCGCCTACGCGACGGGCACGCGCTCGGTGCGGGGCATCGAGGCGGTCACGGCGGGCTTCCTGCCCAGCGTGGCTGACGCGGTGGTGAAGCTGCCGCGTTCGCAGACGGGTTTCTTCACGCTGGCGCAGGTGCTGGGCAAGCATGGCTACCATTCGCGCTTCGTGTACGGGGGCGAGTCGCACTTCGACAATATGCGGGCCTTTTTCCTGGGTAACGGCTTTAACGAAATCGTGGACCGTCCCAAGTTCGTGAATCCAGTGTTCGAAGGGTCGTGGGGCGCCTCGGACGAGGACATGTTCAACCAGGTGGACCGGCTGCTGCGGGCGGATGGCGACAAGCCGGTGTTCACGCTGGCATTCTCGGTGTCGAATCATTCGCCGTGGGAGTATCCGGAAGGGCGCATCAAGCCGGTGGGAGATCCGGCCACGGTGGATAACACGGTGCGTTACGCGGACTGGGCGCTGGGGCAGTTCTTCGACAAGGCGCGCAAGGCGCCGTACTGGGACAACACGGTCTTCCTGGTGATCGCGGATCACGATTCGCGCGTCTATGGCTCCATTCCGGTGCCGGTGCGGCATTTCCAGATTCCCGCGCTGATTCTGGGGGCGGGGATTGCGCCTCGGCAGGATGAACGGTTGGTCAGCCAGATCGACATGGCGCCTACCATGTTGTCCTTGATGGGACTGGACAACGTGAATCCCATGCTGGGCGTGGATCTGACGCAGCGGGATCCGAATCGGGCGATGATGCAGTACGCGGATAATTTCGGCTATCTGCAGGGGGATCAGTTGCTGGTGCTGGAGCCTTCGAAGGCGCCGCGGCAGTTCAGGTATGAGGCGGCGCCTGTGGGGCGGGATGAGGTTTATGCGCCGGTGGAGCCTTTGGATCCTCGGCTCTCGGAAGAGGCCTTGGCGCATGCTTTGTGGGCTAGTTGGGCGTATCGGGAAGAGCGGTATCGGTTGCCTTGATGGTGGCGCTTTATGCGGGATGATGCTGGTTCTTAAGACGCTTGGGGCGTCGGGGGGCTGGGGTGCGCGGGGCAACGATTGCGGTCCGGAGCCTTCGCTCCGGACTTCCCCTGCGTCATCCTCGTACGCCTTCGGCTCCCTACGGATTCCCTTGGGCTTATCGACGCCCCGCGCGCCCCAGGCCCCCAACGCCCCAAGCTTCGGTGTTTGAAACTTCACGGTCGCAGGGACGGGTGGTGTGCTTGGCATGCTTGCCGCGGGCGGCGGGGCGGTGGAAGATCTTGCGGTGCCCGCTCGATTAAGCCGCCCGGGCGGCCCAATCGAGCATACGCGGCGTCTTGCGCTGTGTTGTTTTGGGTGGTGGGACTGTGCGCTGATCGCTGACCGCGGCTTGATTCTGCGCAAGTCGGATTTTTTGTGAAGGTAGGAAACTGGCGCATGACTTTTCCTGAATCGTCTTCCGGGGCAGGCCGTGCTGCGGCTGCCCAATCAAACAAATCTAGTATTCGCGTGCCGCCGCGCCGCCGCGTGCTGCCGTTGCCGCGCGGGCGTTTCGCCTGGGTGACGGGTGTGATCAGTACCGTTTGGCTGGCGCTCAACACGGTGTTCTGGTGCCTGCTTCTGTTTCCGCTGGCCTTGTTGAAGCTGCTGCTGCCGTTCGCGGCGGTCAGGCGGGGGATCGATCCCGTGCTCAACGGTATCGCCACGGCCTGGGTGTCCTGCAACGCCGGATGGCTGGCGCGGATCCAGGATGTGTCCTGGGATGTGCAGGGCAATGACGGACTGCGCTATGCGGACTGGTATCTGGTGAATTGCAATCATCAGTCCTGGGTGGATATCTTCGTGTTGCAGCAGTCGCTGAACCGGCGTATTCCGTTGCTGAAGTTCTTCCTGAAGCAGCAACTGATCTATGTGCCGGTGATCGGGCTGGCGTGGTGGGCGCTGGATTTTCCGTTCATGAAGCGCCACGGCAAGGCGGCGTTGCGCCGCAATCCGGATCTGGGGCGGCAGGATCAGGAGACCGCGCGGCGGGCCTGCGCGAAGTTTTCACTGGTGCCGACCAGCGTGATGGTGTTCGCTGAAGGGACGCGTTTCAGTCCTGCCAAGCGCGATGCGCAGGGATCGCCGTACCGGCATCTGCTCAAGCCCAAGGCGGGCGGGCTGGCGGTGGCGTTGAATGCGATGGGCAAGCGTTTCCGCTCGATGATAGACGTGACGATTGCCTATCCGGAGGGCGCGCCCAGCTTTTGGGATCTGGCCTGCGGCCGTGCGGGGCGGGTGCTGGTGCGCATGCGGCAGTTGCCGGTGCCGCCGGAGTTCTGCGAAGGCAACTACTCCGGCGACAAGGCGTTCCGCACGACCTTCCACCACTGGCTGGGCCAGCAGTGGCGGGCCAAGGACGACGAGATCGAGGCGTTGACGGCGCCCGCCTGGGCAGGCGCCGGCGCGGATTAGGCGCGGGCGGGCAGCACCGTGCCGGAGCAGGCGCCGAAGCCGATGCGCGGATAGCCCGCCTTCACGCATTCGGCGCGGATGATGACCTGGTCGCCATCCTGCAGGAAGGTGCGCTTTTCGCCCCAGGGCAGGTCGATCGGGTTCTTGCCGCCGTTGCTCAGTTCCAGCAGCGAGCCGGCTTCCGAGGGTTGCGGGCCGGACAGGGTGCCGGTGCCCAGCATGTCGCCCGGTTGCAGGTTGCAGCCGTTGACGGTGTGATGCGTGATCAGCTGCGCCACGTTCCAGTAGGCATCGCGGAAGTTGCTGCGCGACAGGAAGGCGGGCGGCTGCTTGTCGGCGCGCGATTTCTCGGTGGTCAGCAACACTTCCATCTGCACGTCGAAGGCGCCCTTGGCGCGGTTGGCGTCGGATGCCAGGTAGGGCAGGGGCTGCGGTTCGGACGGGCCGCGCATCCACTGCGTGCGGAACGGCTCCAGCGCTTCCATGGTGACGACCCAGGGCGAGATCGTGGAGGCGAAGTTCTTGGCCAGGAAGGGGCCCAGGGGCTGGTATTCCCAGGCCTGGATGTCGCGCGCCGACCAGTCGTTCAGGATGCACAGGCCGAACACGTGCGATTCGGCGTCGGCCAGGGGGATGCGGTCGCCCTGGGCGTTGCCCGTACCGACGAAGATGCCCAGTTCCAGTTCGTAGTCCAGGCGGGCGCAGGGGCCGAATTGCGGCGCTTCGCCTTCATTGGCGGGACGAGTCTGGCCGACGGGGCGGGGGAATTTCTGGTCCACGCCGATGCTGGAGGCGCGGCCGTGATAGCCGATGGGCACCCACTTGTAGTTCGGCAGCAAGGGGTTGTCGGGGCGGAATTGCTTGCCCACGGCGGTGGCGTGGTGCACCGAGATATAGAAGTCGGTGTAGTCGCCGATGCGGGCGGGCGTGGTGTATTCGGCGTCGGCTTGCGCAACCAGCAGCGGCTCGACCGTGGCGCGCAGGGCAGCGCCTTCGCGCAGCGCGCGCGACAGCGCCAGGCGCAGGGCGCTCCAGTGGGCCTGGCCCAGGGCCATCAGGGCGTTCAGGCTGTCCGTGGCGCACGCGGCCAAGGCCTCGGCTGCCAGCCCTTCGAAGGGCTGTTTGGCGGCCAGCGCGGCCAGGTCCATGATCTGGTCGCCGATGGCCACGCCGGGGCGGAACGGCTCCGTCGTGCCCTTGCGGCGGAAGGTGGCGTAGGGCAGGTTCTGCACCGGGAAATCCGACTCGCCGGTGTTGGCGCTGGCGATCCAGCTCTTCAGGGACGGGTCGTGGGTTTCGTTGATGGTGGTCATGGCTGCGTGTCTCTTTCAGTGTGGTTATGCGGTGGCCGGGCGCCAGGCGCCGGAAATTACAAATGCCAAACGGCGATGAGCTTGCGCTCATCGCCGCGGGCGTGGAAAGCAGGAGGTCTGCGCGTCACGCCTTGCTGGGGTCGAAATGCTTGGCGATGCCCTGCCAGCACCGGTAGTAGTCGCCCTGCAATTCTACCGAGGCCAGCGCCTGTTCCGTGGGGCGGATGACGCGCCGCGTCTCGAACATGAACGCCATCGTGTCACGGATGTAGTGGGCTTTGCTGGTGTCGGCGTGGGAGGCCTTTTCGAAGGTCTCGGCGTCGGGGCCGTGGCCGCTCATGCAGTTGTGCAGGCTGGCGCCGCCCGGCGCGAAGCCGTCGGCCTTGGCGTCGTAGACGCCCTGGATCAGGCCCATGAATTCGCTGGCGATGTTGCGGTGGAACCAGGGCGGACGGAAGGTGTTTTCCATGGCCAGGATGCGCGGCGGGAAGATCGCGAAATCCATGTTGGCCGTTCCCGGGGTGTCCGACGGCGCGGTCAGCACGGTGAAGATCGAGGGGTCCGGATGGTCGTAGCTGATGGAGCCGACGGTGTTGAAGTTGCGCAGGTCGTACTTGTACGGCGCGTGCGTGCCGTGCCAGGCCACCACGTTCAACGGCGAATGGTCGATGGATGCGCGCCAGAAGCCGCCCGTGAACTTGGCGATGAGTTCGAAGTCGCCTTCGAGGTCTTCGTACCAGGCCACCGGGGTCTTGAAGTCGCGGGCATTGGCCAGGCAGTTCGAGCCGATGGGGCCCAGCTCCGGCAGACGCATGGCCGCGCCGAAGTTCTCCAGCATGTAGCCGCGCGCGCTGCCGTCCAGCAGTTCGACGCGGAAGCGCACGCCGCGCGGGATGACCGCGATTTCCAGGGGCTCCAGGTCGATCAGGCCCAGTTCCGTGGCCAGGCGCAGGCGGCCTTCCTGCGGCACCAGCAGCAGTTCGCCGTCGGCGTTGTAGAAGTAGCGTCCTTGCATCGAGCGGTTGGCCGCGTACAGGTGGATGCCTACGCCGCTCAGTTCGTCGGGGCCGCCGTTGCCGCCCCAGGTCTTCACGCCTTCCAGGAAGTCGGTGGGGGCGGCGGGAATCGGCAGCGGGCTCCAGCGTAGCTGGTTGGGCGTGACGGGTCCCTGGCCGAAGGTGCTTTGCCAGCCGGCGGCGCCGTCAAAGGCCTCGAACGGCTTGTGTTGGGCGCCGGGGCGGATGCGGTAGAGCCAGGAGCGGCGGTTTTCGCTGCGCGGCGCGGTGAAGGCGGTGCCGGACAGCTGCTCGGCGTACAGGCCATAGGGGCATTGCTGCGGCGAGTTGCGGCCCAGCGGCAGCGCGCCGGGCAGGGCTTCGGTGGCGCAACTGTTGCCGAAGCCGGTCTGGTATTGCAGTTCCATGGATTCCTCCTGAGCGGCGGCGCGGTGCTTGGCCGCGCGGCCTGGTGCGGGTGGCTCGTCCGGAAGGGGTCCGGAGCCCATATGGCATTGTCGGAAAAAATCCCCGCTACGGCTATGGGAATGTAAAAATAGAGACTATAAATTTTGTGAATAGTAGGGGGGTGTATGGCCGAGCTGCGCGATGTCGATCTGAACCTGCTGCTGTTGTTCCAGCATCTGCTGGAGGACCGCAATCTTTCGGCCGTGGCGCGGCGCATGGACCTGTCGCAACCGGCTGTCAGCAACGCGCTGCGCCGCTTGCGCGAAGCATTCGGCGACGATCTGTTCGTGCGCACGGCGCAGGGCATGCTGCCCACGCCGCGCGCGCAACGCCTGGCGGGGCCGGTCAGCGAGGCGTTGACCATGTTGTCGCAGGCTCTGAAGGACCAGGATGTCTTTGATGCCGCCACCAGCACGCGCCGCTTCCGGGTGGCGATGACGGACGTGGGCGAGATTCACTTCATGCCACGCCTGATGGAAGTCTGCGTGCAGGTGGCGCCGCTGGTGCGTATCGACTCCGTGCGGGTGCAGGGACCGGACCTGCCGCGGGAAATGGAGGCCGGGCGGGTGGATCTGGCGATCGGCGCCTTCGATGAAATGGGGGCGGGTACGCTGCAGCGCATGCTGTTCCGCCAGGGCTATGCGACCTTGTTCCGGCAGGCGCATCCGACGGCGCACGCCGGCATGAGCCTCAAGGCCTTCCGGGCCGAACGCCACCTCATCGTGTCGCGCGCGGCGCCTTATGGACAGGTCAATCAGTCCATGGAACGCGCCGGCGTCGAACTGGCTGAGCACTTCAGCGTGCCGCATTTTTCGGCCGTGCCCTATATCGTCAGCGCGACCGACCTGCTGGCGACCGTGCCCGAAAAACTTGCCGCCAGCGCCGCGCCGCCGTTCGGCCTGCGCTACATCACGCCGCCGATAAGAGTGCCGGCGCTGCAGACCAATATGTACTGGCAGCGCCGGGTGGACCGGGATGGCGGCAACCAGTGGCTGCGCGCGTTGATCGTCAATACGTTCGCGGTCGGGGCGTGATCGGAACTACGGCGCCACCGACGCCCGCGCCTGGCGCAGCGCCTCGCGCAGCACTTCCATGTCGCCCAGGTGGTTGGCCAGCAGCAGGATCAGCGCCGCATTGAGCTCCTGGCTCTGCTCGTTGGTGAGGTCGCGGTGGGTCTCGATCAGCGCTTCGTAGAAGTCGTCCGGCGAGACCAGGTTGGTTTCGGTAATCAGCATGATGGAGTCATCTCGAAGTTCAGGCGCGGCCCGTGGCGCGGCTGACGGCCGCGGTGACGGCGCCGGGGGCGAAAGCGCGCCAGCGGGCGGTGATGTGCTGGTCGGGGCGGATCAGGTAAGCCGTGCCGGCTTGCGCGTCATAGCGCTTGCCCAGGCAGCCTTCGCGGTCCGTGACGCAAGCCAGTTCCTTGGGCAGCGCGGACAGGTCGCATTGCGGGCTGGCGACCAGCACGGCCTTCACCGGCACGGGCGCCATGCGCAGGGCCTGCAGGGCGATCAGCGTCTCGCGGTCGGGCAGGGAGTCGCCACAGAAGAGCGCCAGCACGAATTCGCCGTCCAGCTGCGCCAGCCACCAATCCTGCGCGTTCACGGGGGCGTCCAGAGCGACCGCGCCCGGCACCATGCGGCCGCTGAAGGCGTCGGTGTCCGGCGTGTTCAGCGGTGAACCGGCGTAGGTCGCGGGCAGCGACAGGCGGCCGCTGTTGACCAGCGAGCGCGCGAACGGATGGGTCTTGGCCAGGTTCAGCACCGCGTTGCGGAAGTTGCGGCTGATGTCGCTCTTGGGCGTGATGAAGTCGGTGGCGCGCGAGGAGTTCAGGATGTTCTCGTCGGCGGCGTATTCGCGCTCGACGGCGTAGCTGTCGATCAGCGTCTCGGGCGCCTGGCCGGCTAGCACCAGCTTCAGTTTCCAGGCCAGGTTCTCCGCGTCCTGCACGCCGCTGTTGGCGCCGCGGGCGCCGAACGGCGATACGCGGTGCGCGGAGTCGCCGGCGAAGACGACACGGCCGTGGCGGAACTTGTCCATGCGTTCGCACGCGAAGGTATAGACGCTGACCCATTCCAGCTCGAAGCGCGCGTCGGGGCCCAGCAGTGCGCGGATGCGCGGCAGCACGTTTTCAGGCTTGACGGCCTCGACCGGGTCGGCGTTCCAGCCCAGCTGGAAGTCGATGCGCCAGACATTGTCGGGCTGGCGATGCAGCAGCACGGACTGGTTGGGATGGAAGGGCGGGTCGAACCAGAACCAGCGCTCGGTCGGGAAGTCTGCCTGCATCTTGACGTCGGCGATGAGGAAGCGGTCGCGGAAGATGCGGCCATGGCTTTCCTGGCCGATCAGCTTGCGCACCGGCGAACGCGCGCCGTCGCAGGCGATCAACCAGTCGGCATGCAAGGCATACGCGCCGTCCGGGGTCTCCACGTTCAGGACCACGCCGTCATCGCGCTGTTCCAGGCCGACAACTTTGTTCTTCCAGCGCAGATCGATATTGGGTTCCTGGCGCGCCTGCTCGTACAGATAGCCTTCGGCGTAGTACTGCTGCAGGTTGATGAACGCCGGGCGGCGGTGGCCGGGTTCGGGCAGCAGGTCGAAGCGCCAGACTTCCTGCTCGCGGAAAAAGACCTTGCCCACGTTCCAGGACACGCCCTTGTCGATCATGCGCTGACCCACGCCCAGGCGGTCCCAGATCTCCAGCGTGCGCTTGGAGAAGCAGATGGCGCGGGAGCCGGTCGACAGGCGGAAGTCGTCGTCCAGCACCACCACGCGCACGCCCTGGCGCGCCAGGTCCAGCGCCGTGGTCAGGCCGACCGGGCCGGCTCCCACCACCACCACCTGATGGCGCGCCAGCTCGCTGGCGGCCTGGTCGGCGTGTTTTTCATAGGCGAATTCCATCGCCTGAAAGTCGATGTCTCCCACGGTTGTCTCCTGTGTGGGTCATATTGTTTTTATGTCGCGAAGCCGCGCGCCGCCTTGCGGCGCGCGATTACGGTTGCTGCTTGGATGGGCCGTTGGCGGCCCGGCGGGGATCAGCCTTCCAGCTGTGCCCACATTTCCAGGTCGCGCTTGTCGGTCCAGATGCGCGGGTGGGTGTAGCCGGTGGCTTCGTCATAGGCGCGCGACACGTCGAACGGCATGCAGTGGTCGAAGATCACCCAGTCGCTGTAGCGCGGCTTCATGAAGTCGTAGACCTCGCGGTAGATGGTCTTCAGGTCCTTGCCTTCGGCCACGCCGCGGTTCACCGCGCCGTACAGGTCGGTCAGGAAGGCGCGCGTGCCGGCCAGGCCCTGACGCACTTCAGTGGCGTTCTTCAAGGCGGGGCCGCGTCCCGGCACCATCTTCTCGGCTTCGAAGCTCGACAGCGCGTCCAGCGTGCTGGGCCAGTCGCGGAAGTAGGCGTCGCCGCAGTAGGGGGTGGACTGGTATTCGACCAGGTCGCCGGCGAACAGGATCTTCTGCTCGGGCAGCCAGGCGATGGTGTCGCCCTTGGTGTGGCCGCGACCCACTTGCAGCAGCTTGACTTCCAGGTTGCCCAGGTTGACGGTCATTTCGCCCTTGAACGTCATCGTCGGCCAGACCAGGCCAGGCGGAATCGATTCGGCGTTACGGAACAGGCGGGGGAAACGGCCGATCTCGCTGGCCTTGTCCTGTTCGCCGCGTTCGGCGATCAGGTCGTAGGTGTCGCGGCTGGCCAGGATTTCCTGGGCGTTGTAGGCCGACGCGCCGAACACGCGCACGGCGTGATAGTGCGACAGCAGGATGTACTTGATGGGCTTGTCCGTGACTTCGCGGATGCGGCGGATCACGTCTTGCGCCATGACCGGGGTGGCCTGGGTGTCGACCACCATGACGGCCTCGTCGCCGATGATCACGCCCGTGTTGGGGTCGCCTTCGGCCGTGTAGGCATAGGCGTTGTCGGACAGTTTTTCGAACGAGACGACCTTGTCGTCCAGGTCGGCGTGCGAGGCGAATTGCTTGCTCATGGAGGCTCCTTCCACTTTTATAGGAATAGGGTGTGTGGAAGGAATATAGCCCGGCGTTAGTTTTCGTGCAATACGTTTGCTATAAACAAATGGTCTTGTTTTTACAGGGATTTCCCGCGGATTTCAGCGGTGTCAGCGGTCAATTCCTTTGGCATTTCGGGCAATAGTAGGTGGCACGCTGCCCTTGGACGATGCGCCGTATCGGGATGGCGCAGACCCGGCAGGGCTGACCCTCGCGTTCGTAGACGGCGGCGTGGATCTCGAAGTAGGCGCCCGGCTCGCCGGTGGCCCCGACATAGTCGCGCAGCGTGCTGCCGCCCGAGGTCAGGGCATCGGCCAGGGTGGCGCGCACCATCTCGGCCAGGCGTTCGCAGCGGGCCGGCGACAGCTTGTTGGCCGGCGTCTTGGGATTGATGCGGGCGCGGAACAGGCTTTCCGACGCATAGATATTGCCCACGCCCACCACCGCCATGCCGGCAAGCAGCACCTGCTTGATGGCAGCGCCGTGGTTCTTGAAGTGGCGGTGCAGCCAGGCGCCGTCGAAGCGCGGGTCGAAGGGTTCGATGCCCAGCTTGGCCAGCAGGGGATGGGCCTCTATGGGGCCGTCGGATTCGGGGTGCCACAGCACCGCGCCGAAGCGCCGCGGGTCGTGCAGGCGCAGTACCGCTTGCTCGAAGACCCATTCGACATGGTCGTGCTTGCGCAGGAATTCGCCGGGCGCGACGCTGCGCAGCGACCCCGACATGCCCAGATGCACGATCTGGGTGCCGTGTTCGAACCGCAGCAGCAGGTACTTGCCGCGGCGCGCGCATTCCAGCACGGCGCGGCCGGCGACCTGCGCTGGCAGATCCTGCGGGATCGGCCAGCGCATGCGGGATTCATGGATGACCAGCCGCGTCAGCGTCCGGCCGGTGATGACGGCGTCGATTCCCCGACGCGTGGTTTCGACTTCAGGCAGTTCCGGCATGAGCCAGTGTAAGATCATTAATTGCGTGTACGAAGATTGTGCCATCAACCGGACGGGCCGCGTGAAGTCGTCTTTCAAACCTATAAATATCGGGATCGCCGCGCTAGCGCTTGCGCTGGCAGCAATATTGACCCCGCCGGCCCAGGCCGCCGACAGCCGGACGCGCGATGCGACCGGGCCCAGGATGGCGCCCCAGAGCCGCCACCCTGAAACCGAAGTCATCCGGCTGCGCCCCGGGCAGTTGCCCTATGTCTCGCTGACCGCGGACATCTTTTATCGCGTGCTCGCGTCCGAGATCGCCGCGCAGCGCGGTATGTACGGTTCCGCGGCGACCACCATGCTGGGCCTGGCGCGGGATACCGGTGATCCACGCCTGGCCCGCCGCGCCCTGGAATTCCAGTTGGCCGGCGGTAACCTGCCGGGCGCGTTGGACGCGGCCCGGGTCTGGGCGCGCCTGTCTCCCAATGACGTCGAGGCCAGTTCCACCGAGCTGGCGCTGGCCGCGGCCAACGGCCAGACCAAGGGTCTGTCGCAGGCCTTGCGCAACCGCATCGATTCCTCGCGCGACAAGCCGGCCGCCATTGGCCAGGCGCTGGCCGTGCTGAGCCGGTTGAACGACCGCCGCCTGGCCTTGCGCATCCTGGATGAATCGTTGAGCGACAACGTGCGCAAGCTGCCGGCCGCGCACTTGGCGTTGGCGGATGTGGCTTCCGCCTCTGGCGACTACACCCGCGCCGCGCAGGAGTCCCGAGCGGCCCTGGCGGCGGATCCCAAGTCGGAGCCCGCGGCTCTGCGCGTGCTGGAGTACGGCTACAAGGTGGACCCGCAGCGCGCGCAGACCGAGGCGCGCGCCTACATCGCCCGC
Organism: Achromobacter xylosoxidans; assembly: GCF_014490035.1. Taxonomy (NCBI): domain Bacteria; kingdom Pseudomonadati; phylum Pseudomonadota; class Betaproteobacteria; order Burkholderiales; family Alcaligenaceae; genus Achromobacter; species Achromobacter xylosoxidans. The sequence goes on from NZ_CP061008.1 coordinate 1,014,341, forward strand.
AACCCCAACTCCCGCAAGGTGCGCCTGATGCTGGCCGGCCAGTTGGCCGACAGCGGCGACTACAACGGCGCGTTGTCTGAATTGCAGGCCATGTCGCGCCGTTCCCCGGAAGATTTCGACCTCCTGTTCATGCAGGCGCAACTGGCCTACAAGGCCGGGCAACTGCCGCAGGCCAAGAACCTGCTGCAGCAGTACCTGGACGTGCAGCAGCAGCGCCAGCGCGCTACCGTGCCGGGCGCGACCGACGCCGGCGCCGCCGCGGCCGATGCCCATGTGCTGCTGGCCCGCATCGCCGAAGACCAGGGGCAATACGACGACGCCATTGCCGAATTGGGCCGCATCGACGATCCGACGCTGCGCTACTCGGTGCGCATGCGCCAGGCTGCCTTGCGCGCCAAGAGCGGCCGCGTGGACGACGCGCTCGCCATGATCGACGCCGCCGGTCCCCAGGACGAGGAAGAGCGCACGCTGGGCGTGCTGACCAAGGCCCAGATCCTGCGCGACGCCGACCGCGTGCAGCAGGCGGTGTCAGTGTTGGAAGCGGCCGATCAGGCGCTCCCCGACACGGTCGAGATCAAATACGAACTGGCCATGCTGTACGAGCGCCAGAACCGCCTGGCTGACCTGGAACGCATGCTGCGGCAGGTCATCGCGCTGGACCCGGATCATGCGCATGCCTATAACGCGCTGGGCTACACCCTGGCCGACCACAACCAGCGCCTGCCCGAGGCCCTGGATCTGATTACGCAAGCGCTGGAGCTTGCGCCCAACGATCCGTTCATCCTCGACAGCATGGGCTGGGTCAAGTACCGCATGGGCGATTCGGCGGCCGCCGCCGACTACCTGCGGCGCGCCTACAGCGTGCGTCCGGAAGCCGACATTGCCGCCCACTTGGCTGAAGTCCTCTGGACCCAGGGCAAGCGCGACCAAGCCGTCGAATTGCTGCGCGCCGCGGTGTCCAAGGATCCCAAGAACAAGACCGTTCAGGACGTTGCCAAGCGCCTGGGGATCAGCCTGTGACCGCAGTGTTTCAACGTGCGCTCGGCGCCGCCGCGCCGCTGCGCTGGTTCCTGATGGCGATGCTGGCGGCGACGCTGGCCGCCTGCACCACGCCCAAGCCGATTGAAGGCGCCAGCGCCGACGCGTTTTCGCGTATCGGCCGCTTCGCCATCACCGTCAACGAGGAAAGCGGCAAGCAGAACGCCGTGCAGGGCGGCTTCTCGTGGTCTGACGATGGCCGCCACTATGTGCTGGACTTGACCAATCCCCTGGGCTCGACCGAGGCGCGGGTGGAAGGACGGCCCGGCGCGGCCAGTCTGACCAAGGCCGACGGCACCCGTCTGGTTGCCGACAACCCCGATGCCCTGGCTGCGGAAGCGCTGGGCAGCAGCATGCCCGTGTCCGGGCTGCGCGACTGGTTGCGCGGTAAGCTGGCCGCCACGCCCGAAGCGACCGAAGTGTCGCGCGATGAACTGGGCCGCCCGGCGGCTTTCGAGCAGGGCGGCTGGCGCGCGCGGCTCTCGCGCTACGACACGCTAGGTCCCCAATTGCTGGTGCTGGAACGCCTGGAGCCGGGCCGGCGCATCATGCTGCGCCTGGTCGTCAATCAGCCTTGAATAGCGGGCCGTCGTGGCCCGGAATCAGCGGTCGCCCGGTAAAATCGGGCGACCGCTTTTTTTTGTTCGTTCAGCCGTGACTCTCTACGACGTACCCGCTCCCGCCAAGCTCAATCTGTTCCTGCACGTCGTAGGCCGGCGCGCCGACGGTTATCACCTGCTGCAGACCGCCTTCCGCTTTATCGACCTGTGCGACACCTTGCATTTCGATGTGCGCGCCGATGGCGTCATCAGCCGCGCCCAGGAACTGCCGGGCGTGCCGGAAGAACTGGACCTGACCCTGCGCGCCGCGCATGCGCTCAAGCGGGCCACGGGCACGAAGCAGGGCGTGCAGATCGGACTGGAAAAACGCATACCGCAAGGTGGAGGGTTGGGCGGAGGCTCGAGCGATGCCGCCTCGGTGCTGATTGCGCTGAACAGGTTGTGGGGCACCGGGCTGTCGCGGCGCGAACTCATGGCGCTTGCGCTGCCGCTGGGCGCCGATGTACCCGTATTCGTCTTCGGCCAGTCCGCATTTGCCCAGGGCGTCGGCGAAGACCTGACGGCGGTGACGCTGCCGGATTGCGCGTATCTGGTGGCGCAGCCGGACGCCAGCGTGCCCACGCCACGAATATTTTCCGCACCCGATTTGACAAGGGATTCTTCTTCCATCACAATAGCGGTCTTTCTTGCTTCGCCTAATTCCCGCTTCGGCAGGAATGATTTGGAGCCGGTGGTCTACCGTCTTTACCCAGAAGTGCTTGGGGCATCGCGGTGGCTTGCTGAACAGGGAGTCCTTCGTGGAAACCCAGTTCGCATGTCGGGATCTGGTGCGTGTTTATTCGCCGAATTTTCCGAACTCTCCGAAGCCGTTTTGGCAGAAGCAGAAATATCCGCTATAATGCGCGGCGCTGATAAAACATTCAGCCAAACGCATCCACGGTTTCGGTTAGTGCAGGCATGTACTGGGTTAGCTGAACATCCGTTGCGGAATTGGATTGCAAGATAGTTGGGGAGTCGCCAAGCTGGTTAAGGCACCGGATTTTGATTCCGGCATGCGAAGGTTCGAATCCTTCCTCCCCAGCCAACCGAATACATAAAAAAGCTGTTGAACACGCCTGTAAGACACTGGCCCGGGTTCAGCAGCTTTTTTATTTTCCGGGTCCGCTGGTGCATCACCTCGCATCACCTCGTTAGTGTCTTAAAACGACCATCGCATCATCCATCATGGCAAACGATAGCTTCATGATTTTCACGGGCACCGCCAACACTCGGCTGGCCGTGGACGTAGTCAACCACCTCGATATGTCCCTGGGCAAGATGACCGTCGGTCGCTTCTCGGACGGCGAAGTGATGGTCGAGATCAACGAGAATGTGCGCGGCAAGGACGTGTTCGTCCTGCAGCCCACCTGTGCTCCCACCAACGACAACCTGATGGAAATCATGGTGATGGTCGATGCCCTGCGCCGCGCTTCCGCTGGCCGCATCACCGCCGCCATTCCCTATTTCGGCTATGCCCGCCAGGACCGCCGCCCGCGCTCGGCGCGCGTGGCCATCTCGGCGAAGGTCGTGGCCAACATGCTGCAAGTGGCTGGCGTCGACCGCGTCCTGACGATGGACCTGCACGCTGACCAGATCCAGGGTTTCTTCGATATCCCCGTGGACAACATCTACGCGGGTCCGATCCTGCTGGGCGACATCTGGCGCCGCAATTTCTCGAACCTGGTCGTCGTGTCCCCGGACATCGGCGGCGTGGTGCGGGCCCGCGCGCTGGCCAAGCAGCTGGAAGCCGATCTGGCCATCATCGACAAGCGCCGTCCGCGCGCCAACGTGTCGGAAGTGATGAACATCATCGGTGAAGTCGACGGCCGCACCTGCATCATCATGGACGACATGGTCGACACCGCCGGCACGCTGTGCAAGGCGGCGCAGGCCCTGAAGGACCGCGGCGCCGGCGCCGTTTACGCCTATTGCACGCACCCCGTGCTGTCGGGCGGCGCCATCGACCGCATCGAAGCGTCGGAACTGGACGAACTGGTCGTCACCGACACCATTCCGCTCTCCGAGCAAGGCCAGGCCAGCGGCAAGATCCGCCAGCTGTCGTGCGCCGCGCTGCTGGGCGAGACCATCCTGCGTATCTCGAACGCGGAATCGGTCAGCTCGCTGTTCGTCGATTAAGACGCAGCGTCCCCTCGGACGGGTAGTCCGGGTACAGAGTTTTGCGCCTTGCTGGTCGCGGCAAGGGGCAACCAACACGGCGCGCATTTCGCGTGCCGTGCACTAATCGGCGAAGCCTCTTCGCCATTTATTGTTTTTGGAGTTTTCCATGAAATTCAATGCCACTGCGCGTAGCGTCCAGGGTTCGAGTGCGAGCCGCCGCCTGCGCCGCGCGGGCCGCGTTCCCGCCATCGTTTATGGCGGTACGGCTGCCCCCCTGAACATCGAACTCGACCACAACGAGATCTACCACGCCCTGCGCAAGGAAGAATTCCACGCGTCGATCCTGCAAATGGCGCTGGAAGGCGCAGCCAAGGAAGAGCAAGTCCTGCTGCGTTCGGTTCAATGGCACGCCTACAAGCCGCAAGTCCTGCACGTGGACTTCCAGCGCGTGGACGCCAACCAGGCCCTGCACACCAAGGTCCCGTTCCACTTCATCAACGCTGAAGTCTCGCCGGCCGTGAAGCTGGGCGGCGCCATCATCAGCCACGTCCTGACCGAACTGGAAATCACCTGCCTGCCGGCAGCGCTGCCTCAGTTCATCGAAGTGGACCTGAAGGATCTGCTGCCTGGCGCTTCGGTCCACCTGGCCGACATCAAGCTGCCCAAGGGCGTGACGTACGTGCCCCACGGCGGTGACGCCAACCCGCTGCTGGCCGCCACGGCCGTGGTCAAGGGCGGCGCTGCCGCCGACGAAGGCGCTGCCGAAGCTCCGGCCGCCTAAGTTCCGCCGGAAAGCCTGCGGGCTTTCCCCGGCTGGTACCCGAAACCCTGCGTGTGCATTTGCATGCGCAGGGTTTTTTGGTTTAAACACCCCCATCATGTCTACTCCTATACGCCTCATCGTCGGCCTGGGTAATCCCGGCCCCGACTACGAAACGACCCGGCATAACGCCGGCTTCTGGCTGGCCGACCATCTGGCGGACGACTTGCGCGCTTCTTTTGCGCTGGAGAAGTCCTTTTTCGGCATGGTGGCCAAGTCCCGCCTGGGCGCCGACAACGTGCTGCTGTTAAAGCCCAATACCTACATGAATCGTTCCGGCCAGGCGGTCGGCGCGTTGGCCCGCTTCTACAAGCTGACGCCGGAGCAGGTGCTGGTGCTGCACGACGAACTGGACTTGATGCCGGGGCAGGTGAAATTGAAACAGGGCGGCGGCCACGCTGGCCACAATGGCTTGAAGGACATCCAGGCGGCCTTGGGCAGCCCCAACTTCTGGCGCCTGCGCATCGGCATCGGCCATCCCCGCACGCTGGGCCTGGCCCAGCAGGTGGCGGACTTCGTGCTGCATCCCCCGCGCCGCGAGGAACAGAAAGAGATCGAAGCGGTCATCGACCGGTGCCGCGCCGTGGTGCCAGCCATGCTGGCTGGCGATTTCCCGCTGGCGACACGCCAACTCCATAGCGGCAACGAGGCCTGATGACGGACCAGCGGCAATCGGCTTCAGTGTCTGGCGGAAAGCTGCGCTTTCGCAGCGAAGTCGCGGATTTCTGGCGCTTCATCCGCCATCCGCATCCGGCTTCGCGCCTGCCGGGGCGTGCTGCCGCGAGCGGCCTCGTGGCCGACTGGTGGCCGGGCATGGGGCCGGGTCGACTGCTGGCCTGGGCCGCGCTGCTGTGGGCCGTGAACCTGTTTGCATTGGGGCCTGTAGCCGTGGCCGCGGCCGGGCTGGGCGGCGTCACGCACCGGCTCGATCCCGCCAACATCCCCTGGCTGACCGCGGTGATCTGGGCGCCGTTGGTCGAAGAAATGTTGTTCCGCTATGGTCTGCGCCGCCCCAAGCAGACACTGTGGCTGATTCCGGCGATGGTGCCCGTGGTGCTATGGGGCCCCAAGGTCTGGACCGCTCTGCTGCTGGCCGCATTTGTCATCCTGGCATGCTGGGGCGCGCGTCAGCGCGCCGAACCGCTGCAAGGCTGGGATACGACCTGGCGGCGCTACTACTTGAAGCACTACGGCCTGGTGTTCCACCTGGTCGCGCTGACCTTCGCGGCGGTGCACCTGACCAACTTCGTCTACAGCAAGACGCCTTACTGGCTGTTGCCCCTGCTGGTGCTGCCACAGTGGCTCACGGGCCTCGTGCTGGGCTGGATGCGCGTGCGCCGCGGCATCGGCGCCGCCATATTGCTGCATTCCGCTTTCAATGCCGGCCCCATTTTGATGATCTGGATCATCATGCGCTGGGTTCCCGCCGCCGCAGCCTAACCGGGGCCGCAACGGCGGTCCGGCCGGCGGGGCTTGAGCGCCCAGCCGGGGTAAACTAGAACGTTAACGATCAATACCGTACTTACACAGGATTCCCATGGCTCTGCAATGCGGCATCGTCGGCCTGCCCAACGTAGGCAAATCGACCCTCTTCAACGCTCTGACCCGCGCCGGCATCGCCGCCGAAAACTATCCGTTCTGCACCATCGAACCCAACGTCGGTGTGGTCGAAGTGCCGGATCAGCGTCTGCAGAAGCTGGCTGAAATCGTCAAACCCGAACGCATCCTGTCCGCCACCGTCGAATTCGTCGACATCGCTGGCCTGGTGGCCGGCGCGAGCAAGGGCGAAGGCCTGGGCAACCAGTTCCTCTCGCATATCCGCGAAACCGACGCCATCGTCAACGTGGTGCGCTGCTTCGAAGATCCCAACGTGATCCACGTGGCCGGCAAGGTCGATCCCATCGCCGACATCGAAGTCATCGAAACCGAACTGGCCCTGGCCGACCTGCAGACCGCCGAAAAGGCGCTGCAACGCCACCAGAAGACGGCGCGTTCGGGCGACAAGGAATCGCAGCGCATCGTGGCCGTGCTGGAAAAGTGCGTGGCCCAGCTGAACGAAGCCAAGCCGATCCGCGCGCTGGACCTGTCCACCGAGGAAAAGGCCGACATCGCCCAGCTCTGCTTCATCACCGCCAAGCGCGCGATGTACGTGGGCAACGTGGCCGACGACGGCTTCACCAACAATCCGCTGCTCGACCGCCTGACCGAATTCGCCGCCGCGCGCAATGCGCCGGTGGTCGCCATCTGCGCCGCGATCGAATCCGAAATCGTCGACCTCGACGACGCCGACCGCCAGGCCTTCCTGTCGGATATGGGCATGGAAGAGCCCGGCCTGAACCGCCTGATCCGCGCCGCCTTCAAGCTGCTGGGCCTGCAGACCTACTTCACCGCCGGCGTGAAGGAAGTGCGCGCCTGGACCGTGCCGATCGGCGCCACCGCGCCCCAGGCCGCCGGCGTCATCCACACCGACTTCGAACGCGGCTTCATCCGCGCCCAGACCATTTCCTACGACGACTACATCACTTACAAGGGTGAGCAGGGCGCCAAGGAAGCGGGCAAGATGCGCGCGGAAGGCAAGGAATACATTGTGCAGGATGGGGACGTGATGAACTTCTTGTTCAACGTCTAAGCGAAACCGCACATTCCGAGAAGCGCCCCAAAGATTGGACCCTGGTCCGATCTTTGGGGTGTTTTTCATGGTGAGGCGTCAAGAGCAATGCGCGCCGCTTCAGGAAGGGCTTTGCGAGAACGGCATGAGGGACGAGAAATGATCGGTCGCGGCGAATAGGCTGGCTATTCGCCGCAAATCATGCGGTGAATAGCGGGATGACTGGCAGCGACCGGGTTGGACCGCATCAGCAGATGGTGTGATCGCACAGACGCAGGTTTTCAAGCGGCACCCAGCCCGCCTCTTCACCAATAAGCCTGACCACCCACACCCATCCATTCAATTCGCGTTCTCCGCGCAGTATTTCGCCTTGCGCGACATCCAGTTCCTTGTTGGTGAAATCCTCCAGCATTGTCGCGCTGCCGTCGGCGTGGCGGTCCAGGAATTGCGCCGGCACGAAGCCGGCTTGCTGGTCTGCTGGCGTGCACAGATACCAGTCGGGCCAGCCCTCCGGGCCATCGTACCGTTCGCCGACGGCGACGCGATCGCCCTTGCGCACCAGCATGGGGTTGGGGAACTCGCTGGCGTGGGCCTGGACGACGAGGTAGCGGCGGTCGGGCTTCATGGGCATTGTTGGGTCCGTATTGCTGCGGGTACGGACGGAACTATGCCATGCGCTCCAGCAGCCGCGGCACCGCCGAGGCCAGCAACGCGACTCCGGAAGCCGTCAGCAGGCCCAGCACGATCTGCCGGAAGCGCGCCTCGCTGACGCCTATGTAAAGCTTGGCGCCCAGCAGCACCGGCACCAGCATGGCGGCGGCGACGATGGCGAACATGGGCAACATGGCGCGCGTGACGATGCCGCTGGCCAAGTACGTGCCCATGGTCACCAGCAGCATGGACAGGTTGAAGTTCTGGATGATGGCGCGTTGCGCGTCTTTGTCGAATCCGCGCAGAGTGCACCACAAGGTGGGCAGCGTGCCCGTGAAGCCGCCGATGCCGCCCAGCACGCCGCCAGCCATGCCGACGGCCGCGTCGGCGGCGCGCCCGCCTGCGGTGATCTTCGGGAGATTCTTGGCCAACAACATGGCGGGGCACCAGATCACGAGCAGGATGCCGAGTATGGTCTTGAACCAATCCATGTCCAGGCGCGGCAGCAACGCCACGCCCAGCGGAATGCCGAACAGGCCGCCGATCACGAAGGGCAGCAATCGTCGCAGATCGAAGCCGCGGCGCACGGTGATGGCGGCGAGGATCTGTCCGACCAGGGCGCCGAATACCGCGAGCGTCGCAGCCAGGCGCGGGTCCAACACCCAGGCCCAGAACGACATCGCCACCAGGCCGAAGGCAAAGCCTGACAGACCTTGCACGAAGCCCGCGATGACCGCGCCCAGGGTCACCACCAAATACACGGAATCCATTGCCGCCTCTTTGTTTTTATGTCGGGAAACGGCTTGTATTCTGGATGATCCTGATGGCTCGCGAATCGCGTTTTGCTATGGGCCGATACCGCGCTTCTTATGGCGGCGCAGTGGGTTCTAGTTCGGCGTCTTATCCGCCGCCCGCAGGAAGTTCGCCTCCAGCACGCTCAGCACGCGATTCAACGTATCGATATCCGCGGCCGACAACCCCTTGAGCGATTCTTCGAAGAAGGCCGCCCGCTTGGGCAAGGCTTCGTCCACCACGGCCTGGCCGGCCGGCGTGAGGCTGGCGTTGGTCAGACGGTTGTCCTGCGGATCCACTGCGCGCGCGATCCAGCCCAGCTTCTGCATGGCCTGCAGCTGCCGTGTGAGCGATGCCGGATCGAGCCGGCAGCGTTCGGCCAGATGCTTCTGCGAACATTGGCCGCACTCATGCAGCGCCAGCAGGATGCGCCAGCGGGGCAGGGCGTGGCCAACCGTGCTGCTGAACGCGCTCTGCATGCCGCGGTAGGCCTGTCCCATGTGCTGGATGACCTGCAAGCCTTGTTGTTGTTTGGGCAAAAGCTATTCTCCGACGCCGGCCGGCTCTGGTTTGGAGGGGCGGATCAACTGGACCGGCGGCACGCGCCGCACGCACCAGAGCGCGAACACCGCAACCGCCAGGGCAATGAGCTGCCCTTCGTGGATGGCGCCGACGAGCGCGACGCGCGCGATCTCGATCAGCGAGGTTCCGTCCTGGCCTTGATGCGCCAATTGTGCCAGGAACTGCGTCTGGGCCGCGGGATTGACCAGCATCTGGGGATCGTTCAGCTCGGGCAGCCAGCGCGCGGAAGCGCCGCGCAGCGTGGATTCGACGCCGCTGAAATAGCTGTGGCTGACCATGGTGCCGACGATCGCCGTGCCCAGCATGCCGCCTATCATGCGCAGGGACTGCAGCAGCGCGGTGGCGATGCCCAGGTGGCTGCGGCCGGCGGTCTGCTGCGCGAAGACCGTCAGGTTGGGCATGATGAAGCCCATGCCCAGCCCAGCCATCAACATGTATGCGGCGATGAGCGCATGTGACGTATAGCTATGGGTGGTAACAATGCCCAGACACGAGAGCGCCATCAGGATGAAACCCGCGTACAGCATGCGGTTGGGATTGCGGATGCGGGTGATGATGCGGCCGTTGACGATGCTGCCCACGGTGATGAAAACCACCATCGGCGTGATCAGCAGTCCGGCGTCCTGGGGCGACAGCCCGAAGCCGCCCTGTAGCAGCAGTGGCGCGTAGAACAGCAGCGAGTACATGGTCACGCCCACCAGCAGGGCCAGCGTGAAGAGCATGGCCAGACCGCGATTGCGGAACATATCCAGGGGCAGTAGCGGGTGCGGGCAGCGCCGTTCCCACCAGAACAGCAGGGCGAAGGCCGCCGCGCTGCCCACACCCAGCAGCATGATGGATGCGCTCAGTCCTTCCTTGGGCAGCAGCTCGACCAGTAGCTGCAGGCTGCCCAGCGCCAGCGCGATGAGCAGCGCGCCCTGCCAGTCCAGCCGCACGCGGCTGGTCGTGTGGTTGCGCAGGTGCGGCAGATGGCGTCCGACGAACCAGAGGCCGAGTATGCCGATGGGCAGGTTGACGTAGAACACCGAGCGCCAGCCGTAGTGCTCGGTCAGCGCGCCGCCCAGGGTCGGGCCGATGGCATTGGCGATGCCGAAGGCGGAACTGAGCATGACCTGCCAGCGCAACCGCACGTGGGGATCGGGAAACAGGTCGGGGATGGATGCGAACGCCGTGCCTACCAGCATGCCGCCGCCTATGCCTTGCAGCGCCCGCGCCAGGACCAGCGTGAACATGCTGTCGGCCGCACCGCATAGCGCCGAGGCCAGGGTGAACAGCACGATGGCCGCCACCACGAATGGTTTGCGCCCGTAGTAGTCGCCCAGGCGGCCGAAGATGGGCACGGTGATGACGGAGGTAAGCAGGTAAGACGTCGCTACCCATGCATACAGTTCGAAGCCCTTGAGTTCGGCCACAATGGTCGGAAGCGCGGTGCCGACCACGGTCTGATCGATGGCGACCATCATCATGACGAAGCACATGCCCAGCATGGCAAGCAAGGTTTGGCGGAAAGGAAGCACCTGGCCGGGCGAGTGAGGGGTGCCTGTAGCGGGGGCGGACATTGTTGGATCTATCAATGATTGATGTATCAATCATTCTAGCCCTACAATCCGCGAGACAGAAAGTTGTCAGGTCCGAGGCCGGATTTCGACGCACGGCATCGATGCCGATAGTGTTGATTTTGTGTTGCCTCGCCCGGCCATCTGCGCGAAGCCGGCCCGATTTGTTACGATAGCGCTATCTGTACGCTGGCTCGGCTGGCGTCTTCATCAAGCCTTCCTTGGCAGATCCCATTTTTGGCGCCGCAGCCCCAGGCTCGGCAAGAGAGCGGGCACGCCCTGAAAGGCCGTGGCTACATGGGCCTGGCGGTTTTTCCGCAGCTAAAGCACCTTCCGCGCGCCTGGCGCCGCGGACGGCATTCAAGGATTTCCAGTCGAGGTACCGACGGGGCAGCAATGAAAACGTGGTTCAAGCGCATTTTGATAGGCCTGGTAGTGTTGGTTGTCGTGGCCGTCGTTGGCCTGGCCATCTTCTTGCTGACATTCGACCCCAACGCGTACAAGTACAAGCTGGAAGAGCTTGTCCAGCAACGCTACCAACGCACGCTGACGATCGACGGCGAGATCGAGCTGTCGCTCTTCCCGCGCATCGGGCTGTCGGTGCAGGGCGTGTCGCTGTCCGAGCCGAACAGCTCCGAGACATTCGCCTCCATCGATAGCACCAGGCTGGCGGTCGCCGTGTGGCCGCTGCTGTCCAACAGCTTTGTCGTCGACCATGTGGCCATCACCGGTTTCAAGGCCCGTGTGGTGCGGGACAAGCAGGGTCATTTCAATTTCAGCAATCTCGTGGGCGGCACAGCTCCGATCACGGCGGCGCCGGCCAATCCGGCTGAAGCCTTGGCGGGCGCGGCGCAGAGCGCGGTGCAGGCCATCGCCAACGGCAACCTGCCGCAGCCGCGCAACAACATGCAGATCGACATCGCCGGGCTTGACCTGAAGGACGGCCAGGTGCAGTTGCAGGACGAGATCTCGGGCATGGCGGTGGCGGTCACCAAGATCAACGCCAACACCGGCCGCGTCACCTTCAATCAGCCGTTCGATGTGCGCATGACCGCGCGCGTCGAAGGGGGCGATCCACGCGTGGACGCCAATCTGACCGGTCAGGCCCTGCTGACGCTGGACCCGTCCGCCAAGCGCTACGCCGCGCAGAAGCTGGACCTGCGCATGGACGGCAAGCTGCCGGGCGCCGAGGCCAAGAGCCTGGCCATGCGCGGCAACCTGGCCTTCAACGGCCAGAAGTCGGCACTGGATATTGCCGGTCTGGAAATCGTCTTCCAGGGCGACGTCACGGATCCCGCCGCGCGCGCGACCAATGTGGATGCCAGCGTGGCCATCCCCAAGTTGGCGATCGACCCGCACAAGAGCCAGCTGCAGATCGAAAAGCTTGCCATCCGCGCCAAGGGCGGCATGGCCGACGGTCCCTTCGAATTCGCCGTGGACGCGCCGGCGCTCAACATCTCTCCGGCTTCGGCCACGGGAGAGGCGCTGACCGGCCGTGTGCGCATCAGCGGCCTGGACGCGAGCTTCGGCCTGAACGGCATCAGCGGCAATGCCGGCGAACTGGAAATCAAGGAAGCCAAGCTGGACAGCACGTCCAAGAACGGCGAACGGATCGTCAAGCTGAACTTCGCTTCGCCGCTGTCCTTGAACCTGCTGCAGCGCAGCGGCGGCTTGTCCGGCCTGCGCGGCGACGTCAACATTACCGATCCGGGACTGCCCAAGGGTAGCCTGCAGATTCCCGTGATCGGCAGCGCGACCGTGGATCTGCTGAAGGATCAGGCCACCAGCAAAATCAACGCCGTGCTGGAAGGCGGCAAGTTCGATCTGAGCGCGGACATCACCAAGCTGAGCGATGCGCCGAAGGTGAATTTTGCGCTGGTGGTGGACACGCTCGATCTGGACAAGCTGGTGCCTCCCGCGGCGGCAACGCCTGCGCAGCCGGCGCCCAAGCAGCCTGCGGAAGCCAAGAAGGAAGATGGCAAGCCGGCTCAGCCGGCTCCTGCGCCCGCCAAGCCTGCCGACGATACGATCGACCTGTCGGCGCTGATCGGCCCCAGCGTCAACGGCACGATCAAGGTCGGCAAGCTGGTCGTGCGCGGCCTGAAGGCCGATGACGTCGGCGCCGCGGTCAAGCTGGACAAGGGCAAGCTGGATATCTCCAGCCTGACGGCGGGCCTGTACGGCGGCAAGCTGGCGGGCACGCTGTCGGTGGATGCCGCGCAGGGTAACCAGCTGGCCACCAAGATGTCGCTGGCCGGCATTGCCATCGAACCGTTCCTGATGGACCTGGCGCGCCAGAACGTGCTGAGCGGCACGGGCAGCCTGGCGCTGGATTTGAAGACGGCGGGCGCCAACGCCTATGCCATGAAGAGCGGTCTGGGCGGCACGATGCAATTGCGCCTGCGCGATGGCGCGGTCAAGGGCATCAACCTGACGCAGACGCTGCGCGAACTGAAGGCCGCCTTCAAGCCTGAGTCGCAGAACGAAACCGTCGCCTCCGACACCAGCAAGCAGACGGAATTCTCCGAGATGGACGCCGATTTGGCCTTCGCCAAGGGCGTGGCCGCGGTCAAGCGCCTGAACGTGGTGTCACCGCTGTTGCGCGTGACGCAGGGCGACCCGGCCACCATAGACTTCGTCAAGAGCGAACTGGACCTGGTGGCGCGCGCCCGCGTCGTCAATCCGGCTGCCGATCCGGAAGGCAAGGAGCTGATAGACCTGAAGGACGTCACCATCCCCGTGCACGTCAAGGGGCCGTTCGACAAGCCGACCTACACTGTGCTCTGGAAGGACGCCATAGGCGGCATACTCCAGCGCAGCCTGGAAAACAAGCTGCGCGAAGCGGTGACGGGCAAGGGCAAGGGCGGCGCGGCCGTCGACAAGGCTTTGAAGGGATTGCTGGGCAAATGAACGCCGAGAACTTCCAACCCGTGGCCGAGTGCGGCTTGACCGCGCAGGCCGAGGCCGCGGGCTATCACCGGCAATGGCTGGTCGCCAACGATTCCGGGCAGTGGCTGAACCGCGCCCTGTGTCCGCGGCTGGCCGAGGTCTCGGTCGAGTTGCGGTTGGGCTACCTGGTGCTGAAGGCGCCAGGCATGCTGCGCATGGACATTCCGCTGGACGTCATCGAAGACGACGACAGCGTGCGCTACAGCATGAAGGTGGGCGAGCAGGTAGTCGATGTGATCGACGAAGGGGAGCTGGCCGCGGCCTGGATTTCCAACTTCGTGCAGGTGCCTTGCCGCATCATGAAGGTACACCCCGACACGCCCGTGGCCGCTTGGCCGGCCTGAAGGGGCCGGGCGCAAGGGCCGCTCAGGCCTTTGCGCCAGAGCGTTTGAATTCGAACGCCGCGTGGGCCAGCAGGCCTGCCAGCAGGCCCCAGAAGGCCGATCCGATACCCCAGAAACTGAAGCCCGATGCCGTGGCCAGCAGCGTGATGAGTGCGGCTTCGCGGCGTTGCGGGTTGGCCATGGCTGCAGCCATGCCGCCCATGATGGTGCCCAGCAGCGCCAGCCCGGCCAGCGCGGCCAGCAAGGCGGCGGGCAAGGCCTGGAAGAACACGGCCACGGCGCCGGCCACGACGCTCAGCACGACATAGCCCAGGCCGTAGGTGGCGGCGGCGATGTAGCGCTTGGACGGGTCCGCATGCGCTTCGGGACCGGTGCAGATGGCCGCGCTGATGGCGCCCATCGTGACGCTGTGCGCGCCGAAGGGCGCAGCCAGCAGGCCCAGCAGGCCGGTGGCCGCCACCAGGCGCGAAGCGGGCGGCTGGTAGCCGGCCGCTTGCAGGATGGCCAGGCCGGGAAGGTTTTGCGAGGCCATCGCGACCACGAAAAGCGGAATGCCCAGGCTGACCGCGGCCTGCGCGCTGAAGGCGGGCGTGGTCCAGACAAATTCGGTGAGGCGCCAGTCCAGCAGGTCCAGCTGGATCAGGTTCAGGCCGAAGGCGATGGCGATGGCCACCAGCATGACCACCAGCACCGCATAGCGCGGCGCCCAGCGCCGGCACAGCAGATAGGCGGCGCACATCGCCAGCACCAGCGCCGGCTGCTGCTTGATGTTGCTGAAGACGCCCATGCCGAAATTGAGCAGCACGCCCGCCAGCATGGCCGCGGCGATTTCGCCGGGGATGCGGCGCAGGATGGGATCGATCCAGCCGAACAGGCCGCAGGCCAGCGTCAGCGCGGCGGCCAGGATGAAGGCGCCGATGGCTTCATTGAACGGAACCCCGGCCAGCGCGGTGACCAGCAGGGCCGCGCCGGGGGTGGACCAGGCCATGACGATGGGCAGGCCCGTGCGCAGGCTGTACAAGGCGCCGCCCAGGCCGAACGCCAGGCTGAGCGAGCCGATCCAGGAGCCGATGTGTGCGGAATCCAGGCCCGCGGTGTGGCCAGCCTGCACCATCAGCACGGCGGTGCCGCCGAAGCTGACCAGCACGGCGACCAGGCCGGCGGCGATGGCCGATGCGGACAGGTCGCGGCGGGCGTGGTGGGGGGAAGGAGGGAGGTTGATGCTGGACTGCGCGGCGTCGCTCATGCGGCACCGGTCAGCCGACGGTACTTGGCCATGAGCTGTTCCTGGCCTTCATTCCATTGCGGGTGCAGCTCGATGCACTCCACGGGGCACACGACCTTGCATTGAGGCTCGTCGTGATGGCCCACGCATTCGGTGCACCGGTCGGGGTCGATGACGTAATAGTCCTCGCCCATGGAGATTGCTTCGTTCGGGCACTGGGGCTCGCAAACGTCGCAATTGATGCATTCTTCGGTGATGGTCAGGGCCATGGCGGGCTGCGGTATGGGGCGGGTAGGGCTGAGCGCATTGTACCGCCGCCGTCCGCCCCGGGCTGCGCAGCGCAAGAAGGGCGCTTTGCGCGCCCTTCGAGGGTGGAGCAATACCTGCCCGGCGGGGCTCAGCCCGGCCAGGACTGTTCGCGGCGTTCCTTGGCTTTTTCCTGGAGCCAGCGCTCGACCGACGGAAACACGAACTTGCTCACGTCGCCGCCCAGCTGTGCGATTTCGCGCACGATGGTGCCGGAGATGAACTGGTACTGGTCCGAGGGCGTCATGAACAGCGTTTCGACGTCGGGCAGCAGGTGGCGGTTCATGCCGGCCATCTGGAATTCGTACTCGAAGTCGGACACGGCGCGCAGGCCGCGCACGATCACGCGTCCGCCCTGGTCGCGCACGAAGTCCTTGAGCAGGCCGCCGAAGCTTTGCACTTCCACGTTGGGATAGTGGCCCAGCACTTCGCGCGCGATTTCCACGCGCTCGTCGATGCTGAAGAAGGGCTTCTTGTTGCGGCTAATCGCGATCCCCACCACGACTTTGTCGAAAAGCGTGGCGGCACGGCGGACCAGGTCCTCGTGGCCTCTGGTCAGCGGGTCGAAAGTGCCGGGATATACAGCGGTGATCATAGGAGCTCCGTACCGTTATAAGTGGTGTACACCATCCTCCGAAGCTCGGATTATTGACCTATTTGCGCAATGCAGCAAATTCCAGCAGGTGGTAGTGGACCGCGCCTGCCTTGTCCTGTCGCAAGATCGTGAATCCTTCGGGGGCTTCGATGGGATTTTCCGCCTCTACGTAGACTAGCCCATGCTCGGTCAGAATGCCCGGCAGAATCGGCCACAGGCGCGGCAGCCAGCCCTGGCCGAAGGGCGGATCCAGCAGGATCAGGTCAAATCGGGACGCATCCATGCGTTCAGCGACCTGCATGGCGTCGCCTACATGGATGCGTATCATGTCGGCTTTGAGCTTGTCGCGCAGTGTCCGCAGCGCGGACGCAGCGGTCTTGTCCCGCTCGACCATCTGCACATGCGCCACGCCGCGCGAGGCCGCCTCGAAGCCCAGGGCGCCGCTGCCGGCGAACAGATCCAGCACCTGCTTGTCGGCGAAATCGCCGCCCCACAGGTGATTGAGCCAGTTGAACAGCGTCTCGCGCACCCGGTCGGGCGTGGGGCGCAGCGTCTCCACGTCGGGCACGACAATGGGGGTGCGTCTGTATTGGCCCCCGACGATACGAATATACTTGTTACCCATGTTTAGCCGCTTCTTCAAGAAAAAATCCCCTCCGCCCGCCGCGCCGGTCCAACCCGCGCCGCCGCCGGAGGCCGCAGACGCCGTAGCCGCGCCTGCCGAGCCCGCCGCCGTCCCGGTCACTCCCGCGCCGCCGGCGCCCGTGACCGCCGAACCGCGCCGCGAACCCAGTATCGAACAGGCCGCCGCCGCACCGGCTGCAACGCCGGTTGTTGCGCCAGTTGCTGCGCCGCACGAGGCTCCAGCAGTAACGCCCGCGCCGGTTGCACCCGCAGCGTTTACGCCGCCACCCGCTCAGGCAGCGTCACCGGCACCTGTTCCGGCGCCAGCGCCTGCGCCGGTAGCGGCTCCCGCGCCTGTCGCGGTTTCTGCGCCAGTGGCGGCAACGCCTGCCCCGGCCGCCGCGCCTGCGCCGGTTGCGGCTCCGGCCATGCCCGCCGTCGAGCCCGCCGCTGAAGCCCCCAAGAAGGCTTCCTGGCTGTCCCGCCTGAAGCAAGGCCTGTCGCGTACGGGCCAGAGCATCGGCGGCATCTTCATCGGCGTGAAGGTCGACGAGAACCTGTTCGAGGAACTCGAATCGGCGCTCATTATGGCCGATGCGGGCCTGGAGGCTACCGAAAAGCTCCTGACCGCGCTGCGCGCGCGAGTCAAGAAAGAACGCATCGAAGACCCTGCCAAGGTCAAGGCGGCGCTGCGCCAGTTGCTGGCCGACCACCTGCGTCCGCTGGAGCGCGCCTTCGATCTGAAGCGCACGCAACCCCTGGTCGTCATGATCGCCGGCGTCAACGGCGCCGGCAAGACCACTTCCATCGGCAAGCTGGCCCACACCTTCCAGCGCCAGGGGGCCAGTGTGCTGCTGGCCGCGGGCGACACCTTCCGCGCCGCCGCGCGCGAGCAGCTCATCGAATGGGGTAGCCGCAACAACGTGACGGTGATCTCGCAGGACGGCGGCGATCCGGCAGCTGTCGCTTTCGATGCCGTCAATGCCGGTCGCGCGCGCGGCATGGGCGTGGTGATGGTGGATACCGCAGGCCGCCTGCCCACGCAGCTGCACCTGATGGAAGAGCTGAAGAAGATCCGCCGCGTCATCGGCAAGGCGGATGCCGCCGCGCCGCACGAGGTGCTGCTGGTGGTGGACGGCAATACCGGCCAGAACGCCTTGGCGCAGATCCGCGCCTTCGATGCCGCCATCAATCTGACCGGCCTGGTCGTGACCAAGCTGGACGGCACCGCCAAGGGCGGCACGTTGGCCGCCGTGGCCGCGGGTAGCCAGGGCGTGCGCCCGATCCCGGTGTACTGGATCGGCGTGGGCGAAAGCCTGGAAGACCTGCAGCCCTTCGTGGCCGACGAATTTGCCGGGGCTTTGCTGGCGGATTGAGGCCCGGGGACCCGGCGCGCATGCGCCGGAAACAACAAAGGGACGGCGCATGCCGTCCCTTTTGCATTCAAGCCCGCATCACTTCCAGAACGGTTTGCTGGCGGCCAGGTCGTCGAACGCTTTCTGCGCGTCGTCCGCCAGTTCTTCCAGGCGCGCGCTGATCCAGCCCAGGGCGAACCAGGCTTGCGGGTGGGTGGCGGTACACGACTCGTAGTAGTCCTTGGCCACCGCCAGGTCGTTGATTTCGCCCAGCACGTCCTGCACGCGCGACAGAAGCTTGCGATAGCCGCGCAGCTTGCCGGCGGGCAGCAGCGATTCGGCGAACGCCAGGCTATAGCGCAGGCGCTTGCCGCGCTTGCGCAGTTCGTGGCGCGAGGGGATGTCCAGCGTCGCGAACTGTGTACCCTGGTCGGCCACCTTGCTATGCCAGCGGTGCAGGCGCCGCGCGAGCTGCTTGTGCAGGCGTTGCGGATCGGGCTCGGGCGCCAGCATCGGAATGATGGTGGGTCTGACGCTGGGGCCGGCCACGCCGCCCTCCAGCTTGATGGCGGGTTCGGGCGCGGCGTCGCTGGGCGTGCCGTTGGCGATGGCCTGGTTGTCCACGGCGGGCAGGGCTGGCGGCACATCCAGGCTCCATTCCAGCAGGTCCAGCATCCAGGCCTGGAAGGCCTTGCCGCCGGCGATGCTGCGCGCGTCCTGTTCCGGGGGCGCGGCTTCCATGGGGATCACAGGCATGCCCGCGCGCGTCAGCGCGGGCGCCACCGTTTCGTTCAGCACGTCCTGGTCGCGGTTGGCGCCGAAGGCGGCGAAGTGCGTGCGCACGCCTTGCAGCAGAGCGTCGGGAATCGGCGCGATCCAGCCGTCGAACAGCTTCCAGGCTGAACGCAGGCGGCGCACCCCCACGCGCAACTGATGCACGTGTTCGGAGTTGCCGGCGCGGTAGACGCCCTCGGTGTCGACCTCGGCCAGCACGGCGGCGTTGCGCGCGATCTGGTCCAGGCATTCCGCGGCGATGCGCGCCATGGCCTGGGGCGCGGTCATGTCTTCGCGCAGCTTGACCGAAGCGGCACCGCGCGGCGCCCAGAATTGCGCAATGGCTTGCGCGCGGCGGGCTTCGAGATCATCGCCGGGAATCGCGTCGGCATCGGCCAGGCGCTGCGCCAGCTGGGCCAGCGCGTCGCCGCGTTCGGACTTGCTGCGCGGATCCAGCACCAGGCTGTGGCGCCGCTGCCAGCCGCGAGCCGCCGCGAAGATGGCGGCGGGACGGCCCGACACCAATTCGAATTCCAGCTCGGAGATGGGCAGCTCCAACGCGCCGGCGCGCAGGATGCCGGTGTCGTAGGCCAGCTCCACCGTGCCGTAGCGCGTGCGGACCTTGCGCAGCAGCCGCTGCACGTCGGTTTCATAGCGCAGGCCCAGTTCGCCCTTGACGGCGGCCAGCGCGGCCTCGACCTCGGTGCCGGCATACACCGACAGGTCCAGCACCGGACCCGGCCGTGGGTGGTTGAGTTCGATGCGCGTGATGGCGTTGATGCCAGGCATCTTCAGCGTCTGCACCCAGTCGCGGCCTTCCTGGCGTAGCCGGATGGCGATGCGCGCACGCGCGAGCTCGCGTTCCGGCGTATCGAAATACATGGCGTGCAGGCGGATGCGGGTCGCCTCAAGCTGCTTGATCTCTCGCTGCACCGCCTGGCGCGAAGCCGCGGGCACGTGCAGTTTCAATTCCTGTTCCGACATGGCGGCGGGCGTCCAACGGCAAAAGCCGAGATCTTAATCAAACGGGGAGGGCGATTTGATGACCGGTCATATTTATTTCACATGGAGCATAGACGCGTTTGCGGCGCATCAACAACTGGGGCGAAGGGCGCGCGGATCCTGGGCCGGAGCAGCGGACTGGCGCATTGGCGGCCGCGTGTGCTTGAGCGGATGTGCACTCTGAAATTACCCAGTTTCAGTGATATGCATGGTTACGGATCGCTTTTCTAATTGTAATCGGCGGGTTACGCGGCCCGCGCCATCCGATTCCACACGCGTCCGCATGGCGTCAGCCCGAGCGGGCCACGATTACAGAAGAGCGCCATGAACCGTACGTATCGCATTGTCTTCAACCGTAGCGCGGGCTTGTGGCAAGTTGTAAGCGAGCACGTCCGTGGGCAAGGCAAGGGCGGCCGCCATGCAAGCAGATCCGCGCGCAGACGCCTGCCCTTCATGGCGATGCTGCTGGCGGCCCTGGGCGCGGCCGGCCAAGCGCAGGCGGGGCCGATGGTCACCTTTACCGGCGATACTACTTTCGCACCCTACTCAGGTCCAAATTTGGTGGCCTTCGCCCCGCTATATGTGGGCATATCCGGTGTAGGAACATTGACCGCCGCCGACGGCGGCCAGGTGACGATATCGCCGGGCTACACGGTGATTCTGGCCGACTCGGCCTCGGCTCAAGGCACGATCAACATCGGCGCGGCTCCTGGCGCTGCACCCGTGGGCGCGGGTTTCCTAGCGACGTCGCTACTCGAGTTCGGCGCGGGCACGGGTACGCTGAACTTCAACACCAACAGTTTTCACGACTTCGGCGCGGCGCTGGTCAGCAGGGATGCAGGCACGCATCAGCTCAATCACTATGCAGGCTCCACGCGGCTGGTCGGCGACAGTTCAGGCTTCGTCGGCAAGACCACCGTCACGGGTGGGAGCTTGCAGATTCTCAACATTCTGGGTACCACCGAAGGACGTATCGATGCCGGGCAAGCTCCCGGCGCCACGGCCCGGGTCAGCGTGTTCAGCCCCGGTTCGACCTGGGCGCTGACGGACAACCTTTTTGTCGGCGGCGCCGGACTCGGAGAGCTGAGCATCTCCAGTACCGGTACGGTCTCGAACCAGTTTGCAACGGTGGCTGCTCAGCAGAACGGAGCGGCGAAAGTGACGGTTTCCGATGTCGGGTCGCTCTGGAGCAATCGCGCAACGCTGCTGGTTGGCACCGAAGGCGGGATGGGCAGCGTTTCGATTCTGGCGGGTGGGTATGTGACCAGCGTCGATGGCGTCGTCGGGCGCGAGGAGGACGGCAGCGGCGTCTTCCTGGTGTCGGGACGCGGCTCGGCCTGGACCAATAGCGGCGAGCTCAGGGTGGGCGATGTGTACGGTCGGGGCATTCTGAGTATCGAGGCGGGGGGCTTCGTCTCGAACAAAGACAGCTATGTGGGCAGCGTGAATGGCAACGGCAGCGTCGTTGTCCGTGGCGCCGGCTCCATCTGGGACAACAGCGGCGCGATGATCCTGGGGTTCGGTACGGGATTGGGGGCGGGCACCCTGACGATCGCGCAAGGCGGCGCTGTCAACGTCGGCGCGAACGGTGGGGGGACCGTTTCGCTGGCGCAGGACCGGTTTTTTATCTTTCCCACCACCGGCACGATCAATATCGGCGCGGCGGCGGGGCAGCCGGCCGTAGGCGCCGGCACGCTCAACGCCAGCGCGATCCAGTTCGGCGCCGGTATTGCCACCGTGAACTTCAACCATACCGAGCCCGCGTACACGTTTTCGACGCGGCTGTTGAGCACAGGCGCCGGCACACATAGTCTGAACCAGATCGCCGGTACCACGTTGCTGACGGGCGCCAATAGCTCATTCCGGGGCAGGACCACGGTGTCGGGCGGCAAGCTGGTGGTGCTGGGCCAGTTGGGAGGTTCGGCCGCCGTCACGGGCGGGGTCTTGCAGTACGGAGACGGCGCCACGGGCGCGGCCAACACCCTGAGCGGCAACCTGAATGTCTCAGGCGCCGGCAGCACGCTGGCGGTGCATCGGGGCGCCACGCTGGCGGTCACGGGCGATGTGGAAATGGCCGATGGCACCGTGCTGGACTTGATGGCCGGCACAGGCAGCCCGTTGTTGCAGGCAAACAAGCTCACGCTGGGCGATGGCGTGGTGTTCAGGTTGAGCGGCATCGCCGACAAGAGCGGGCTCAACACCGTGTTGATCGAGGCGCCCACGGGCGGTATCGACGGTGATTTCGGCGCCGTCAGCGTGGGCGGCTTTACCGGAGAGGTCGACTATCTCACCGTCAACACGCGCAAGTCCGCGGACAACAAGCAGTACCTCGCCACCTACGGTCTGAGCTGGACCGCCAACAACAACCTGGCCCATGGCACTTTCACGCTGGCCGATGCGTCGAACCGGTTCACGCTGGGGGTGCCGCTTTCCGACCAGGCCGCCAATGCCGCCGCCGGTTGGGACGGCAAGAGCTTGACCAAGGCCGGCGCTGGCACGCTGGTGCTGCAAGGCGCCAACACTTACAGCGGCGGCACGGCCATCGTAGGCGGCACGTTGCAGGTCGATCGCGATGCCAACCTGGGCGCTGCCGCCGGGGGGCTGCGTTTCGGCGAGGGTACGCTGGCGACCACCGCCAGCTTCGACACCGCGCGCGCCGTCACGCTGGCGCAGAGCGGACGTTTCGACGTGGCGGCGGACACCACGCTGGGCTTGACCGGCGCGGTGTCGGGCGCGGGGGCCCTGGTCAAGAGCGGCGCGGGCACGATGGTCTTGAGCGGCAACAATAGCCACGGCGGGGGCACGACGATTGCCAGCGGCACGCTGCAGATCGACCGCGATGCCAACCTGGGGGCAACGGCCGGCGGCCTGGCCTTCGGCGACGGCACGCTCGCGGCCACGGCCACCTTCGACATCGCGCGCACGGTCGCCTTGGCGCAGTCGGGGCGATTCGACGTGGCCACGGGCGCCACGCTGGGCCTGACCGGCGCGGTCTCGGGCGCAGGCGCGCTGGCCAAAAGCGGCGGCGGTACGCTGGTTCTCAGCGGCAACAACAGCTATAGCGGCGGCACTACGATCGCCGCAGGCACCTTGCAGGTCGCAAGCGATGCGAACCTGGGAGCAGCGTCTGGCGGTGTGGCCTTCAGCGGCGGCACGTTGGCGGCATCGGCGTCCTTCGATACCGCGCGCGCCATGACGCTGACCCAGGCCGGACGCTTCGAGGTGGCTGGCGGCGCGACGTTGGGGCTGGTCGGCGCAGTCTCGGGCAATGCAGACCTGATCAAGACTGGCGCTGGCACGCTGCGGCTGGACAACGCGGGCAACGCCTATGGCAACACCCAGATCCAGGAGGGCGCGCTGATCGGCAATGCCGGGTCGATCCGGGGCAATGTCGATAACAACGGCACCCTGGTGTTCGACCAAGGCGCGAATGCAACGTTCGGCGGCGCCATCTCCGGCGGCGGCGCGCTGGTCAAGAACGGCGCCGGCACGCTGGGGCTGACCGGCGACAGCTCGGGCTTTACCGGCAGCACCACGGTGCTGGGCGGCCGGCTGGCCTTGAACGGCAAGCTGGGCGGCGCGCTCACCATCGGCCAGGGCGGCGTGCTCGGAGGCCGGGGGACCATAGGCTCGGGCGCCGGCTCGGTGGTGACGGTGGCGGCCGGCGGCACGCTGGCGCCGGGCAATTCCATCGGCACGCTGACTGTCGATGGCAATCTTGTCATCGAGAATGGCGCGCGCTACGCCGTGGAAACCAATCCGCAGGGCGCCGATGCCGATCTCATCCATGTCACCGGCAATGCCACGATCAATGGCGGCTCCGTCGCGCATATCGGCATCGGCGGCGGCTACGGGCTGCGTTCCGTCTACACGATATTGGCGGCTGATGGCACCTTGTCCGGCCGCTTCGACACGGTGACCTCCGACTATGCCTTCCTGACGCCGAAACTTGGCTATGACTACGGCGCCGGCCGCGTCTCGCTGGAATTGACGCGCAACGGCACCGCAATGGCTTCGGCCGCCAACACGCGCAACCAGAACGCCGCAGCGGGCGCCATCGACAGCATCGGCATGGCGGCGGGCAATGGGCTATACGATGCAATCGCCGTGCTGCCGGACGACAGAGACCTGCTGCGCTCCAGCTTCGACCAGCTATCCGGCGAAATCCATGCATCGGCCAAGACCGTGCTGCTGGAGGACAGCCGCTACGTGCGCGACGCCGCCAACGAGCGCCTGCGTTCGGCCGCAGGCGCGGTCGGCGCTTCGGCGGCGCCGGTGCTGGCGTCCGCCGGGGGCGGCGCCCGCCTGGCTCCGGCAACAGCAATGGGACCCGCCAGCTGGATACAGGGCCTGGGTTCCTGGCGCCAGACCGATGGCGACGGCAATGCCGCCCAGGTCAAGAGCTCGACGGGTGGCTTTCTGCTGGGCGCGGATGCGCCAGTGTCCGACGCTTGGCGGCTGGGCCTGATGGCGGGCTACACCCGCACGGATTTCGATGTGCGCGACCGCGCGTCTTCGGGCGACAGCGACAACTACCATCTCGGCGCCTATGGCGGCGGCCAATGGGGCGCGCTGGGCCTGCGCGGCGGGCTGGCCTATAGCTGGCACGACATCGCCACCCGGCGCTCGGTTTCCATGCCGGGTTACTCAGACCGCCTCAAGGCCAATTACGATGGCCGCACGGTCCAGGCTTTTGCCGACCTCAGCTATCGCATCGACACTAGCGTCGCCGCGTTCGAGCCGTTCGCCAACCTGGCTTACGTCAATCTCAAGACCGACGGCTACAACGAGAGCGGCGGCGCAGCGGCGCTGCGCGCAAGCAGCCAGACCACCGAGACCACCTACACGACGCTCGGCTCGCGGGTCATGTCCGGGTTCGAGCTGGGCGGCGCGCAAGCCACGGCCCGGGGATCGCTGGGCTGGCGCTACGCCTTCGGTGACTTGAAGCCCACAGCGACCCAGGCATTCTCCGCTGGCGATGCCTTTACCGTGGCCGGCGTGCCCATCGCCAAGAACAGCGCCGTGCTGGAGGCGGGGCTGGATGTGCAGGTGTCGCGCAAGGTGTCGTTCGATCTGTCATACCAAGGGCAGCTCGCAAGCGGGGCGCAGGACCACGGCGTCAGGGCCGGGGTGAGCGTGCGGTTCTGATTCGTCGGCGCAAAAAAAACCGCCCGTTGTCCGGGCGGAGCAAAGGAACGCTGTAGGGATCCGCGGACGCGTCAGAGAATGCGTTTGCGGACCTGGGTGATGATGATTTCGGCCACCACGACCACGGCGAAGATGGCGGCCAGCACCAGGGCTACGCGGTCCCATTGGAACAGGTTCAGCGCGGTGTCCAGCGCCATGCCGATGCCGCCGGCGCCCACCAGCCCGAGCACGGCCGATTCGCGCACATTGATGTCCCAGCGCAGCAGCACGATGGACCAGAAGGCGGGGCGGATCTGCGGCCAGTAGGCATACCAGATCACCGATGCCTTGCTGGCGCCGGTGGCGGTGACGGCCTCGATCGGGCCGCGCTGGGCTTCCTCGATGGCTTCGCCGACCAGCTTGCCGACGAAGCCGATGGAACGGAACGCAATGGCCAGCGTGCCGGCCAGCGCGCCCGGCCCGAAGATGGCGATGAACAGCAGCGCCCACACCAGCGAGTTGACCGAACGGCTGGACACCAGGATCAACCTGGCCAGCATGTTGACGGTTTTGCTGGGCGTGAGATTGTTGGCCGCGAGCAAGCCCACCGGCACCGCCATCACCACGGACAGGATGGTGCCCAGCGTGGCGATGTGCAGCGTTTCGATCAGCGCGCCGTGCACGCCTTCCGGGTAGTAGGCCCAGTCTATCGGCCACATGCGCTGGAACAGGTCGGCCATCTGTTCGGGCGCGTCGTACAGGAACTCCGGGATGATCTCGACGCCGCGGATCGCCTGCACGATGGCCGCGACCACCAGCAGGTAGAGCGCAAAGCGCAGCAGGCGCTGGCCCATGCTGTAGCGCTGCCAGACACGCGGCGAACCCGCCGGATTGAAGGTGGAAGCGTGGGCGTTCATTCGTCCACCTCCGCACGGCGCTTGACCGGCGTTGCGCTGCCCCCGAGGCCGCGCGCACCCGCGAAGCGGCCTTGCAGGATGCGGTCGAAACCCAGGTTGTCCAGGAACACGGCGCGCACGAAGCCCGCCAGGATTTCGCCCAGCATGATGATGGCGATCAGGGTCAGCAGGATGGCGCTGACGAAGTCATAGTCAAAACGCTGGAACGCCGAGAACAGCGTGCCGCCCACGCCACCCGCGCCCACGATCCCCACCATGGTGGAGTTGCGCAGGTTGGAGTCGAACTGGTAGGTGGCAAAGCCGATGAAGCGGGCGAACACCTGCGGCAGCACGCCGAAGATGATCACGTTGGCGAACGAGGCGCCGGTGGCGCGCACGGCTTCCACCTGCTTCAACGAAATCTCTTCGATGGCTTCGGTGAACAGCTTGCCGATGAAGCCGACCGAGGCCACCGTCAGCGCCAGAATGCCGGCCAGCGCGCCGAAGCCCACCGCCTTGACGAACAGGATGGCGACGATGACCGGGTGCAGCGCGCGGCACAGGGCCACGATGGCGCGGGCGGGCCAGGATACCCAGGTGGGCATCATGTTGCGCGCGCCCAGCAAGCCGATGGGCAGGGCGATGATGATGCCCAGGACCGAGGCCAGTACCGCGATCTCCAGGCTTTCCGCGATGCCCTTCCACAAGGTGGCGGGCTTTTCGAAGTTGGGCGGAAACATGCGCGCAAGAAAGGTGGACGCGTGGCCCATGCCGGTTTCAAAGCGCGCCCAGCTGAAGTCCAGCTGCGCGCCCGCGTACAGCGTATAGGCCAGCAGCAACAGCACGCCGGCCTTGGCGCGCCCGGACATGGCGAAGGGGCGGGCGCCCTTGGGTTGGATCATTCCAGCCAAGACTCGCCTCCGTAGATGGTCTTGAGCATGGCGGCGTCCAGCCCCTGGCCGTCGCCGTCATAGACCACGTGGCCGCCGGACATGCCGACGATGCGGGTGGCATAGCGGCGGGCGAGTTCGACGTCGTGGATGTTGACGATGACGGGAATGCCGGTGGCGCTGCCCTGCTCGGACAGCAGTTCCATGATCTCGACGGAGGTCTTGGGATCCAGCGAGGAGGTGGGCTCGTCGGCCAGCAGCAGCTGCGGGCGTTGCATCAGCGCGCGGGCAATGCCCACGCGCTGGCGCTGGCCGCCCGACAACGCATCGGCGCGCTGGTCGGCGAAACCCGCCAGGCCCACGGTGTCCAGCAGCTTGTAGGCATGCTGGATGTCCTCGGGCTCGAAGCGGCGCATCCATGCCTTGACGGCGGAGGTGTAGCCCAGCCGTCCAGTCAGGAGGTTTTCCATGACCGTCAGGCGTTCGACCAGGTTGTATTCCTGGAACACCATGCCGATGCGGCGGCGCGCGCGGCGCAGCGACGCGCCGCGCACGCGGGCCAAGTCCACGGACCCGTCCTTCGACTGCAGCACGATCTCGCCCTTGGTGGGTTCGATCAGCCGGTTGATGCAACGCAGGAGCGTGCTTTTACCGGTGCCCGAGGGGCCGATGATGGCGGTCAGCCCCTGTCCCGCGATTTGCAGGTCGATGCCGTTGAGTACCGGCCGGCCGGCCCGGTATTCCTTCACCAGGCCGGAAATGCGTAGCGACGTCGTCATACGGAATTACTTCTTGCTCTTGGCGGATTCGCGGTCGTAGGCAGCGCGGTTGAAACTTTCGCCGCCCGATTCGGCGACCTGGCGCACGATGGCCCAGTCCTTCTCGTAGGTCACCGGATAGAAGCGGTCGGCGCCGTCGAAGGCCTTGGACATTTCCGCCGGGAAGCGGTAGTCGTAGAAGCACTTGAGCATCTGGTCGCGGAACTTGGGCTCCAGGTCATGCGCGTAGGCGAACGACGAGGTCGGGAACTTCTCGCTCTTGTAGATCACGCGGAAGTCGGCTTCCTTGACCTGGCCGCGCTCGACCATGCGCTTGAACACGTCCGAGGCCACGGCCGCGGCGTCGTAGTCGCCGGAGTTCACGCCCATGACGGACTGGTCGTGCTTGCCGGAGAAGATGACCTTGTAGTCCTTGTCGGGGGTCAGGCCTTCCTTGGGGAACAGCGCCACCGGCGCCATGTGGCCAGAGTTCGAGGACGGCGCGGTGTGCGCGAGCTTCTTGCCCTTGAGGTCGGTCAGCTTCTGGTAGGGGCTGTCCTTCTTGACGATGACGATCAGGTTGTAGCCCTGGAAGCCGTCGGCATAGCCCTTGACCGCGAACGGCACTGCGCCCGCGATATTCACGGCGAAGGCGGTGGGGCCGGTCGAGAAGCCGCCCACGTGCAGGCGGCCCGAGCGCATGGCCTCGATTTCCGCGGCGTTGCTTTGCACCTGATAGAACACCACGCGCTTGCCCGTGCATTCGGACAGGTGCTTGGTGAAGGGCTTGAAGATGTCTTCGTAGACCGCCGGGTCTTCCACCGGGGTGTAGGTGAACACCAGGGTGGACGGGGTCTTCAGCTTGGCCGGATCGGTGGGCGTGTCGGCCACCAGGTCCTTGTTGGCGTCGCAGTACATCTGGTCCAGGTCGCCGCGGTTGGGGCAGGCGTCGGCGGCTTGCGCGGCGGACGCGCCCAGGGCGAAGGCGGCCAGCGTAGCCGCTTGAAGCAGGCGCAGAGCTTGCATCTTGTGTCTCCTCTTTCTTTGTTTGTGTGACGTGTCACTTAATTCAACCTGAATTCAAACATGGAAGAGGAGGGGACGCACTCGGGAAAGTCCCTGTGTTTCTTTTCGGCTTTTGTTCGCTTTGTTCGATTTATGTTCGTTTTTGCGCGAATTTCATCCGGTCAACTCCGGTGCCCGAGCTTGCGCGAGATTTCCTGCGCGCAGGCCAGCAGCGGCCGGGCGATGGCGCCGTCCCATGCCACGTCGAACAGCCCGGTGGGACCCAGGCTGGTCAGGGCCAGGACGATGTTGCCGGTGTTGTCGAAAACCGGGACCGACAGCGCGTCCACGCCCGGCAGCGGGTTGCCCAGCGCGCGCGCCATGCCGTGCACGCGGATGTCCGCCAGCTGCGCTTCGATATTGGCGCGGGAGGCCTTGCGCGGGGGCGGCGTGCTGGCGATGACGGCGGTGTCGCCTTCCTCGCGCGCGATGTAGTGTTCGCTGACCTTGGGCGGCAGCCAGGCCGCGAACACCAGGCCGGTGGCCGTGTGCAGCATGGACATCACCGTGCCTTTGCGCATGTTCACGTGGACCGGGTAGCTGGCCTCGGTCATGTGGATCATGGTGGGGCCGTGCGAGCCGAGCACGGCAATGCCCAGGGTGTGGCCGATCTCCGATTGCAGCTTGGCGATCTCCGGCATGGCGACGCGCACCGGGTCCAGGCGTTGCAGGCTGACCAGCCCCATCTGCAGGGCGAAGGGGCCGAGCTCGTACTGGCCGGTGATGGCGTCCTGCTGCACCAGGCCGACTCGGATGAAGCTGACCAGGTAGGGGTGCGCCTTGGCCGAGGTCATGCCGGCGCCCGCGGCCAGGTCGCGCAGGGTCAGGGGCTTGCCGGCGTCGACCAGGGCGGCCAGCAGCGGCACGCCCACCTCGATCGACTGGATGCTGCGGCGGCCGTCGTTGGCGGCCGGGGAGGAAGCGGAAGGGGATGTCGCCACGGTGTGCGGACCTCAGGCCGGCTGTGCTTGGGTGGACCGCGCGGCGAGCAGCCGGTCGGCCATTTCGACGAAGCCCGCGCCGCCATGGTGGGCGGCGACGAAGGCGGGGCGGTGGGTCAGGCGGTGCAGCTGGGCCTGGATGTTGGCCACGCCGACCGAAATCGGAAAGTAGGCGAACATGGGCTCGTCGTTGGGCGAGTCGCCAATGAACAGGGTGCTGTCCAGGGCGCCGGCCACGTCCGCGCCGAACTCGCGCTGGAACATGGTGCGCGTCATGGTGAGCTTGTCGTAGTCGCCGAACCAGCCGTTGACGTGGATGGAGCTGACCTTGGCCTGGGCGCCGGCTTCCTCGAAGATCTGGACGATCCGGCTGATGGCGGAATCGGGCAGGGCGGGCACGTCCTCGCAGAAATCGATGGCCAGGTCGGCCACGCGGTAGTCCTGGTCGCTGGCCACGGCGGCGCCGGGCACTTCGGCCAGGACGCGGTCGCGGATGGCGTCCAGCTTCCTGCGGCTGGCCTGGCGCGAGGCGGCGTCGGTCCAGTAGTGGGTGGTCATGCGGCGGGCCTGGCGGTCGTAGGCGTAATAGAAGGCGCCGTTTTCGCCGACCACGGCGCGCACCGGCCACATGCGGGCGATGTGATCGCACCAGCCGGCCGGGCGGCCGGTGATGGGCACGACCTGGATGCCGGCCTGTTCCAGGCGTTCCAGCGCCGCATAGGCGTCCGCCGGCAGGCGGCCTTCGGTGGTCAGCGTGTCGTCGATGTCGGTCAGCACGACGCGGACGGCCGCCGCGACGGTCAAAGGCATGGCCGCAAGGGCTTGCATGTGGGGTTTCCTTGGCTCGGTTTTTAAGGGGTGGTCTCCGGGCGAAAGTTTACCGGACACCCCCGGCTGGCGGGGCTGGCAGGGCCGGATAGGGGTTCCGCCTCCAGGAGCGGTAAAATCCGGGCTTTCCCGCCTGGTTTACGTGCCCGCCATGTCCGTCCAGTTGTCCCCTTTGCCCGGCTCCGAGCCGGAATCCTTCGGCATCGCTACGGTTGCCGAGATCATCGCCGAGCTGCGCGCCGGCCGCATCGTCATCCTGGTTGACGAGGAAGACCGTGAAAACGAGGGCGACCTGGTCATGGCCGCCGAATTCGTCACGCCCGAAGCGATCAACTTCATGGTGACGCACGGCCGCGGCCTGGTCTGCCTGACCTTGACCGAAGAGCGCTGCCGCCAGCTCGATCTGCCCCTGATGGCGGCCCGCAACGGGACGCGCTACGGCACCAACTTCACCCAGTCGATCGAGGCCGCCGAAGGCGTCGAGACCGGCATTTCGGCCGCCGACCGCGCCCGCACCATCCAGGTGGCGGTGGCGCGCGATGCCAAGCCGGCTGACCTGGTCCAGCCCGGCCACATCTTCCCGGTGCGCGCCGTGCCCGGCGGCGTGCTGGTGCGCGCCGGCCACACCGAGGCGGGCTGCGACCTGACCGCCATGGCCGGCCTGACGCCCGCCGCCGTGATCTGCGAAATCCTCAAGCCCGACGGCACCATGGCCCGCCTGCCGGACCTGGTGCAGTTCGCCCGCGAACACGGCCTGAAGATCGGCACCATCGCCGACCTGATCCAGTACCGCAGCGAACACGAATCCATCGTCAAGCGGGTGGGCAAGCGCACCATGCAGACCGCCTGGGGCGAATTCGAGGCCGTGGCCTATGAAGACGCCGCCACCGGCTCCGCCCATTTGGCGCTGGTGCATGGTAACGTGACTCCCGACGCCGAGACGCTGGTGCGCGTGCACGAGCCGGCCTCCGTGCTGGACGTGCTGGACACTGGCGCCAGCCCGCACAGTTGGGGCGTGGCGCAGGCCTTGCAGGCCATCGCGGCCGCACCCGCCGGGGTGCTGGTGCTGATGAACTGCCAGTCGTCCACGGAACACCTGTTTGGTCAGATCGCTGGCTGGAACGACCCGAAGGCCCAGGCCAACCCCGGCAATGCCGACCGCTACGGCCTGCGTACCTACGGGATTGGCGCCCAGATTCTGCGTGACCTGCACGTGGGCCAGATGAAGCTGCTGGCCCGCCCGCGCAAGATGCCCAGCATGGCGGGCTTCTCGCTCACCATTACGGGTTACGATTGCGACCCTCCGAATACTCCCGCAACACACTGAAGGCCGACCTATGAACCCTTACATCCTTACCCCCGACCTGAACGGCGAAGGGCTGCACATCGGCATCGTACGCGCCCGCTTCAACGAGGAAATCGGCCAGGCCGAACTCGAAGCGTGCCTGAAGGAACTGGCCGAACTGGGCGTGGACGAGCGCGACGTCATGGTCGCCACCGTTCCGGGCGCCCTGGAACTGGGCGTGGCCCTGTCCCACATGGCCGAAACGTTTGAATTCGACGCCCTGATCGCGCTGGGCGCGGTCATCCGCGGCGAGACCTATCACTTTGAAGTGGTCAGCAATGAAATGGCCACGGCAATCACCCGTATTTCCCTGGAAACCGGCATCCCCGTCGCCAACGGCGTGCTGACCGTCGATACCGACGAGCAGGCGCAGGCGCGCGCGGCCGGCAAGGGCCGCGATTGCGCCCAGGTGGCCGTTGAAATGGCCAACCTGGTGGCGGCCCTGGAGCCCGAGGAAGAAGACGAAGACGACGAAGACGAGGACGAAGATTTTGACGACGAAGAAGACGACGACCAGCGCTGATAGCGCGGCGCAGGCCCGCGCCAACGCGCGCAGCGCGCGCCGCCGTGCACGCGAATTCGCCCTGCAGGGCGTGTACGCGTGGCTGCTGCGCGGCGGCGAGGGTACGCAGGACGCCGGCGAGATCGACGCCCATCTGCGCGACACCGAGGATTTTTCCGAGGCCGACGCGCAGTGGTTCAAGACCTTGCTGCATGGCGTGCTGCGCGAAGCGCCCGCGCTGCGCCAGCGTTTCACGCCCTACGTCGACCGTCCGTTGGCCGAACTGTCGCCTGTCGAGCATGGCATCCTGCTGATCGGCAGCTTCGAACTGATCCATCATGTCGAAGTGCCGTACAAGGTCGCCATCAATGAAGCTGTCGAACTGGCCAAATCGTTCGGCGGCACCGACGGTTTTAAGTTCGTCAACGGCGTGCTCGACAAGCTGGCGGCCGACGTGCGCGCCCACGAAGTCAATAAGAGGTAATCTCCCTCCCCCCCGAAGCGCTGCGCGCTTCCCCCCCAGGGGGGCGCCGCTGCGGACCGGCGGAGCCGGATCCGCGCGGCCCGGATTGGGGGGGCACCTGTTTCTTGCCGCGAGGTCTTGCCGCGCGAGGAGTGGGTTGGGGTTTCTTCCGAGTTGCGGGGCGCGCCGCATGATTTGTGGGGGCGGCAAGCCCCCGTGGGTTTCAATGCCGGCCTGCCGTGCCGGACTGCGGAGTTGCCTTGGCGTCCGAATTTGATTTGATCGCGCGCTATTTCACCCGCGCGGCTCCTGCCGGCCTGCTGGGCGTGGGCGATGATTGCGCCCTGTTCCCGGTCCCTCCCGGCGAACAGGTGGCCACCAGCACGGACCTGCTGCTGGAAGGCCGCCATTTCTTTCCCGATGTGGATCCGAAGTCGCTGGGGCACAAGGCCCTGGCGGTGAACCTGTCCGACCTGGCCGCCATGGGCGCGCGCCCCATCGGTTGCGTGCTGGGCCTGGCCTTGCCGCGGCTGGACGAGCCCTGGCTGGCGGCGTTTGCCGAAGGCTTCCACGCGCTGGCCGCCGCCCATGGCTGCCCCCTGATCGGCGGCGACACGACGCGTAGCGCGCATGACCTTGCCATCAGCGTCACCGTGTTCGGCGGCGTGCCTGCCGGGCGGGCATTGCGCCGGGATGGCGCCCAGGCTGGCGACGACATCTGGGTATCCGGCGAGCTGGGGGCGGCCGACGTGGCCTACCGCCTGCTGGACGGCCAGTACCCTGCCGATGCGGCGCTGCTCGCGGCGACGCGCGGCGCGCTGGAATGGCCTGAGCCTCAGGTAGCGCTGGGTCTGGCCTTGCGTGGCATCGCCCATGCCGCCATCGACATTTCCGACGGACTGCTGCAGGACCTGGGCCATATCCTGGCTGCCAGCCGCGTGGGCGCCACGCTACATTACGCCGCGATGCCCGTGTCACCCGCCCTGACTGGCCTGCAAGAAGCGCCGCTGCGCCGCGCGGTGCTGGGTGGCGGCGACGTCTACCAGCTATGCTTTACCGCGCCCGCCTCCCGGCGCGAGGCCGTGCTTGCGGCGGCGGCTGCGGCCGGCGCGCGCGTGACGCGCGTGGGGCAGATCCAGGCGCAGCCGGGCTTGTCCGTGCTGGACGGCCAGGGCCAGCCCCTGAACGACCTGCCGGCCGGTTTCGATCATTTTCCCGCGGCCTGATCCGCCGCGTCCCAACCCGCATACCCATGCCGTCCACCGACAACCGTCCTACCTCCATGCGCGACCGCGCCCGGACTGCCTACCCGCCCTTGTCCTGGGTCTGCCGCGATCCGGGCCGGCTCATCGCGTTCGGCTTCGGCAGCGGCCTGATCCGGCCGGCCTCCGGCACCTGGGGCACGCTGCTGGCTTGGGCAATCTGGGTCGCCGCGGCACCCGCCGCGTCGGACTGGGCGATCGGCGCATTCCTGGCGCTGGCATTTTTATACGGCTGCTGGGCTTGCCATCGCGTCGGCCGTGAACTCCAGCAGTCGGATCATGTCGGAATGGTCTGGGACGAGATGGTGGCGTTCTGGCTGGTGCTCTGGCTGACGCCCGCGGGCTGGTTGCCGCAGGCGCTGGCGTTCGTGCTGTTCCGCACGTTCGACATCGTCAAGCCGCCTCCCATCAAGTTCTTCGACGCCCACATCAAGGGCGGTTTCGGCGTGATGTGGGACGATATCGTGGCGGCCGGATATGCCCTGCTGATCATGGCGCTGGTCGTGCGCACAGGAGTCTTGGGATGAACGGACAACAAGAAAGCACCCGGCCCAATCTGTCGGCCGAACAGTTGGCGCAAGCCACCTCGCTGGCGCTGGCCGAACGGCTGGGCGAAACGCTGCGGCGCAAGGGCTGGATGCTGGGCACGGCGGAATCCTGCACCGGCGGCCTGTTGGCCGGGGCGATGACGGCGGTGGCCGGTTCCAGCGACTGGTTCGAGCGCGGCTTCGTGACCTACAGCAACGAAGCCAAGGTTGCTGAACTGGACGTGTCGCCCGATGCCTTGCATCACTTTGGCGCCGTCAGCGAACCGGTGGCGCTGGAGATGGCCAACGGCGTGCTGCTGGCGTCCCCCGCCGCGCATGTTGCGGTGTCCACGACCGGCATTGCCGGGCCGGGCGGCGCGACGCCGGGCAAGCCGGTGGGCATGGTGTGCTTTGGCTTTGCGCAGCGTTCGGGCGAAGGCATCAGCAGCCGCGCCGTCACACACGTGTTCCCGGGCGACCGCGCGCAAGTGCGCCAGGCGGCGGTGGACTACGCGCTGCGCGGGCTGCTGGAATTGTTGGGAGCGCCGGTCAACCGGCGCTGAAGGACTGGGCTTGCGCGGTTGGGGGCGCGAGGCCCCCGTGCCGGATCAGCGCACCGCGTTGATCGCGTCGCGCAGGCCCTTGGCCGCCGTGCCGGCGGCCTCGCGCCAGTCGTCGCCGCCGCTGGCGTAGATGATGGCGCGGGACGAGTTGATCATCATGCCGCTGCGGGCCGCGTTGGCGCCCGCGTTCACGGTGGCGGTGATGTCGCCGCCCTGGGCGCCGATGCCCGGCACCAGCAGGGGCACCGCGTCGCCGATGCGTGCGCGCACCGCGGCCAGCTCATTCGGGAAGGTCGCGCCCACCACCAGGCCGCACTGGCCGTTGGCATTCCATTTGTCGGCGACCAGGCCCGCGACGTGCAGGTACAGCGGCTCGCCATTGTCCATCTTCAGGAATTGCAGGTCCGAACCGCCGGGGTTGGAGGTGCGGCACAGCACGATCACGCCGCGGTCGCGCCACGCCAGATAGGGCTCGACCGAGTCCAGGCCCATGTAGGGGCTGACCGTCAGCGCGTGCGCCTGGTAGCGCTCGTAGGCTTCGCGGGCGTAGTTTTCGGCGGTGGAGCCGATGTCGCCGCGCTTGGCGTCCAGCACGATGGGCAGGTCGGGATGCTTTTCGCGGATGTGCTGGCACAGCGCTTCCAGCTGGTCTTCGGCGCGGTGCGCGGCGAAGTAGGCGATCTGCGGCTTGAAGCTGCAGGCATAGGGCGCGGTGGCGTCCACGATGTCGCGGCAGAACTGGAAGATGGCGTCCGGCTTGTCCTGCAGTTCGCGGGGGAAGCGCTGCGGATCGGGATCCAGCCCGACTTGCAGGAGCGAGTTGCTGGTGGTCCAGGCGTGTTCGAGTTTTTGCAGGAAATTCATGGGAGTTCAGTGCAGTTTGACCCGCGGGCGCGTGCGCCGCATGAGCAGGCGGGCCAGGGCAAGGGAGGCGGTACGCGAGATGCCGAGCACCGCTTTGTGGTGCATCAGGTGCAGGCTCATGTACATCAGGCGTGCCAGTGTACCGCTTACGAACAGTCCTCGTCCGGCGAGCTTGCCCATCAGGCTGCCGACGCCGGCGTCCTGGCCCAGCGACACCAGCGAACCGTGGTCCTCGTAGACGTAGGGCGCGGTGGGCTCGGGCGTATGGCGCAGGCGCGCGGTGAGCTTCTTGGCCAGGTAGTCGGCCTGCTGATGCGCGGCCTGGGCGCGGGCCGGCACGCTGCGGCCGTCGCGCCACGGCGCGGCGCAGCAGTCGCCCAGCGCCAGGATGTGCGGATCGGCGGTTTCCAGCCGTTCATTGACTTCCAGTTGGCCCACCTTGTTCAGCGGCAGGTCCAGGTCGGCCAACAGGGCCGGGCCCTGGATGCCCGCCGCCCACATGCATAGCTGGGCCGGGAATTCGCGGCCGTCGGCCGTCTTGACGCTGTCGGCGGTGACTTCCGAGACCCGGCAGGACGCTTCCACCCGGATGCCCAGTTCCGTCAGGCGGTTGGTGGCCGCGACCGAGATTTTCTCGGGCAGGGCCGACAGGATGCGCGGGGCGCCTTCCACCAGGGTGATGGCCAGATCGCGTTCGGCGCGGAAATTCGGCAGGCCGTAGGCGCTGACCACGTGGCTGGCCTCGACCAGCTCCACCGCCAGCTCGACGCCCGTGGCGCCGCCGCCCACGATCACCAGATCCAGCCGGGCCGAAGGATTGCGCACCTTGGCCTGGTCCACCAGGGCCATGGCCTTGAGCATGGTCAGGCGGAACTGCTCCGCGTTCTCGGTGGAGTCCAGCGTGACCGCGTGTTCCGCCGCGCCAGGGGTATTGAAGAAATTGGACGTGCTGCCCAGGGCCAGCACCAGCGTGTCGTAGGCCAGTTCGCGGCGCGGCAGGACTTCCTGGCCTTGCGCGTCGTTCACGGCGTCCACCGTGATCCGGCGCTGCTCGCGGTCTATGTGTTCGAGGCGGCCCTGCGCGAACGAAAACCCGTTCATGTGGGCCAGCATCAGATAGGACAGGCCTTCCTGGTGGATGTCCAGCGTGCCGGCGGCCGCTTCGTGCAGCGAAGGCTTCCAGATATGGAAGGGGCGGCTGTCGACCAGCGTGATGTGCTGCCGGCCATGCACGCGGCCCAGCTTGGCTGCCAATTCCAGGCCGCCGGCGCCGCCGCCGACGATGACAATGCGCTCAGAGGAGTCGGGCGTCGATCTAGGCATCATGGCTTCCAGTATAAATAGCGGCGCATCTCCCAGGAGATGACTAGCCGTGTCAATGCATGACGAATCGGCTGATGGCCACGCCGACCCAGACCGTGCCGGCGAAGATCAGCAGCAGCATCACGGCGGCGCTGCCCAGGTCCTTGGCCCGCCCCAGGAGCGGGTGCGATTCGACGGAAAGCGCGTCGGCCAGCGCCTCGATGGCGGAGTTCAGCAGCTCCGCCGCCAGCACCATGATCACCGTGCCCACCAGGAAAAACACTTCAACCGTGGTGCGGCCGAGGAAGAACGCGGCCGGGATCATCAGGACGGCCAGCGCCAGCTCCTGGCGGAAAGCCGCCTCGTACTTGATGGCCGCCTGCAGGCCCTGCAGGGAGTAGCGCAGCGCATTCAGGATGCGGCGCAGGCCGCCGGTGCTCTTGTAGGGCGAATGATGCGGATTCTGTGACATGGGTACGGAAAATGGGCTGGGTGTGGCGGCTTTTTAACAGATATGCATTGCCCGCGAAGCCATCGCGCGCATCTTTGGGCAAACCCTAATTGTGACGCATCCGGGACCGGCGCAAGATTTGGTCAATTGGTAAGGCCACTTTACCTTTTGGCCTGACTTGTCCACCGGTACACCCGCAGTCCATGCCCATCCAGACCATCGAACCCCGCCGCCTGTATCGCCAGATCGCCGACCAGCTTCGCCTGCTGATCGAGTCGGGTGAGTTTCCGGCCGGCGCGCGCTTGCCGCCCGAGCGCGATCTCGCGCTCAAGCTCGGCGTATCGCGCCCTTCGGTGCGCGAGGCGCTGATCGCGCTGGAGGTCGAAGGCTGGGTGGAAGTCCGCATGGGTTCGGGCGTCTATGTGCAAAGCCTGGCGGGCGGGCCGCGCGCCAGCCTGACCGCCGAAAGCCCGCTGGAAACCATACGCGCCCGCCAGGTGATCGAAGGCGAGCTGGCCGCACAGGCCGCGTTGCGCAATACGCCCGCGCTGGTGGACGGGTTGGCCGAAGCCGTCGGCACCATGGAAGACGAGGCGCTGGCCGGCAATGTGCCGATCCGCGGAGACCGGCTGTTCCATCTGCGTGTCGCCGAAATGGCGAACAACGCCGTGCTGGTGCGCGTGGTGAGCGAACTGTTCGACGAGCGCCACAATCCGCTGTCCGTGAAACTGGGCGACTACTTCGAGAATCCTTCCAGCTGGGAGGCCGCCATCGCCGAACATCGCAAGGTGATCGACGCCATCCGCGCCGGCGACGACCGCGGCGCGCGCGCCGCCATGCACCACCATCTGGCCTGCTCGCATGACCGCCTTACCGCAAGCTGGCCCGGCGCGGACGCGTCCGGCCTGCCGTTGGACAGCCGGGAGCAGGCGGAACCATGAGCGCCTTACGGCCGTCCGCAATGCCAAGGAGCAAGTCGTCATGACGCTGGCCTGTCGCATCCACGGGGCGCGCGATTTGCGCCTGGAACCGGACGAAGTCGCGCCCTTGGCGCCGCACGAAGTGGAGCTGAGGCTGGGCGCCGCGGGCATCTGCGGATCCGACCTGCACTATTTCCTGCATGGCCGCGTGGGCGCCTTCGTCATTCGCGAACCCTTGATTCCCGGCCATGAGGCTTCCGGCGTGGTGCTGCGCACGGGCGATGCCGTGCGGTCAGTGGCGCCGGGCATGAAGGTCGCCATCAATCCTTCCCACCCTTGCGGCGGCTGCGATTACTGCCGTGCCGGCCGCGACAATCTGTGCCGCAACATGCGCTTTCTCGGCAGCGCCAGCATCTATCCGCACGTGCAAGGCATGTTCCGCGAGCGCTTCGTGATGGGCGAACGCCAACTCACGCCGGTGCCGGAAGCGGACGTCACGCTGGGCGAGATCGCCTGTGCCGAGCCGCTGTCCATCGGACTGCATGGCGTCAACCGGGCCGGTCCGATGATGGGCAAGCGCGTGCTGGTCACGGGCGGCGGCACCATAGGCTGCATGACCGTGCTCGCCGCCAGGCTGGCGGGCGCCGCCCACGTGACCGTGGCGGACGTGGCCGACCGGCCGCTGGACATGGCCCGTCAGGTCGGCGCCGACGAGGCCGTACGCAGCGACCAGCTCGCGCCCGCCGACCTGGCCGATATCGCCGACATCAGCATCGAGGCCGCCGGCAGCCCTGCGGCGCTGGCGACCTGCCTGACGGCGACGCGGCGCGGCGGCCGCATTGTGCAAGTGGGAACGCTGCCCGCCGAGGGCATCGCGTTTCCGGCCAACAACATCATGGCGCGGGAGCTCGACTACGTCGGCGCGTTCCGCGCGGGCGTGGAGTTCGATTGGGCCGTCTCCTATCTGCGTACGCGCAAGGTGGAAGTGCGGCCCCTGATGAGCGCGCAGTTGCCGTTGTCGCAGGCGGTCGAGGCCTTCGAGCTGGCGGCGGATCGCAGTCGCAGTACCAAGGTGCAACTTGTAGTTGAAGCGTGACCCGCTGGCGGCTCACCATGGGCCGCCACGTCGGGCATTCAAAAAACAACGAGGAGACGACATGAACCTAGGCAACGCCGTCAAGGCGCTGGTCGCCGCCCTGGCGCTCGCCGCCAGCGGCAGCGCAATGGCGCAGACCAAGCTCAAGTGGGCCCACGTGTACGAAACATCCGAACCCTTCCATACCGCCTCCGTCTGGGCGGCGCAGGAAATCGGCAAGCGCACCAACGGCCGCTACCAGATCGACGTATACCCGGCCTCGCAGCTGGGCAAGGAAAACGACATCAACCAGGGCCTGACCCTGGGCACGGTGGACATGATCATCTCGGGCTCCAGCTTCGCGGCCAAGAGCTTTCCCCGCATCGGCGTCACCTACTATCCCTACATCTTCCGCAATCCCGAGCACCTGATCGCCTACACCAAGAGCGATATCTACAAGGAACTCACGCGCGGCTACGACGAGAAAAGCGGCAACCACATCGTCGCCACCACCTACTACGGCACGCGCCAGACCACATCCAACCGGCCCTTCACCAAGTGTTCCGAAATGAAAGGCCTGAAGATCCGCGTGCCTGACGTGGCCGCCTATCTGGCCATGCCGCGCGCCTGCGGCGCCAATACCGCGCCGATCGCCTTCGCCGAGGTCTACCTGGCTTTGCAGAACGGCACCGTGGAGGCGCAGGAGAACCCGCTCACCACCATCGAGGCCAAGAAGTTCTACGAAGTGCAGAAGAACATCATCCTCACGGGCCATATCGTCGATCACCTGAACACGGTGATCTCGGGCAAGCTGTGGAAGAGCCTGTCCGACGAGGACAAGAAGATCTTCGCCGAAGTGGCGCAGCAGGCGGCCGAGAAGGCTTCCGCCGAGGTCGCCGAAAGCGAGAAGAAGATGGTCGAGGTGTTCCGCAAGCGCGGCCTGAACGTGGCGGAGGTGAACGTCCAGGACTTCCGCGACACCGTGCTGGAGAAAGTGCCGTTCAAGCAGTACGGCTACGAAAAATCGGATTGGGAACGGATCCAGGCCGTGAAGTAAGCGCGCCCGGGGCCGCCCGGGCGGCCCCGCATCGACCCGTCCGATTCCGCACAAGGGGAACGCCATGCATTCCGATGCCAAGGCCGCCGTGATGGCGGCCGCCAGCAGCAACCCTGTCCATCCCGCGGGGCACCAGCCGCCCGCCACGGCGCAGGAGATCGTCCAGAGTTTCGAGGAAGCCGACCGCCACGAGGTCAGCCTGGCGGGCTACCAGCCCGAGGACTGGATCTGCCTGGGCATATTCTGGGTCATGGCGCTGCTGGTCTTCCTGCAGTTCTTTTCGCGCTATGTGCTTAACGACTCCTACGCCTGGACCGAGGAACTGGCCGTCTATTGCCTGATCGGCGTGGTGTTCATCGGCTCGTCCATGTGCGTGCGCGCCTGCCGCCACATCCAGGTGGACTTCCTGTACCGCTACCTGCCGCGCCCCGTCGGCCGCGCGCTGGCCACCATCATCGACCTGCTGCGCACGGCGTTCTTCGGCTATGCCGTGTGGCTCACCTACCGCTACATCGTACTGGTGGGCGACGAGCCCATGACCACGCTGTTCTGGAACAAGGCCTATGTCTACTGGATGGCGCTGGCGGGATTCGTCCTGATGTTCCTGCGCTCGGTGCAGGTGTCGGTCTGCAACTGGCGCCAGGGCTACTCCATCCTGGAAAACCCCGCGGCCTACGAGTCGCAGGACTAGCCGGGGCAGCCCCGGAATCCGACAACGACAACCGGAAGCGAGACATGGGCATACTGATCGGAACCTTTCTGCTGTTGATGATCTTCGGCCTGCCGGTGGCGGTGGCCATGGCGGGCGCATCGCTGCTGTTCGTGCTGATTTCGGGCAGCGTGCCCGACGTGGTGGTGGCGCAGCGCATGATCGCGGGGGTGGAGTCCTTTCCTCTGCTGGCCGTGCCGTTCTTCATCCTGGCCGGCAACCTGATGAACATCGCCGGCATTACCGGCCGCATCTACAACTTCGCCGTGGCGCTGGTGGGCTGGATGCGCGGCGGCCTGGGGCAGGTGAACATCATCGGTTCGGTGGTGTTCGCCGGCATGTCGGGCACCGCCATCGCCGACGCCGCGGGCCTGGGCACCATCGAAATCAAGGCCATGAAGGACCATGGCTACGAGACCGAGTTCGCGGTGGGCGTGACGGCTGCCTCGGCCACGCTGGGCCCCATCATCCCGCCGTCGCTGCCCTTCGTCATCTACGGCATGATGGCCAACGTGTCGATCGGCTCGCTGTTCCTGGCCGGCCTGATTCCCGGCGCGGTCCTGACCGTGCTGATGATGCTGACCGTGGCCTATTACGCGCGCCGCAACAACTGGGGCGGCGACGTGTCCTTCGACTGGAAGCGGCTGGGCGCCGCCGGGCTGGAAGTCGGCATCGTGCTGGCCTTCCCGCTGGCGATCTGGCTGATGACCGAGGCGGGCATGTCGGCCAACCTGGCCGCAGGCATCGCCTTTGCCGTGCTGCTGGCGCTGGACTGGCGCTACAACTTCTCGGCGGTGATGGCGCTGATGGCCCCCGTCATCCTGATCGGCGGCATGACGCTGGGCTGGTTCACGCCCACCGAGGCCGCCGTGGCTGCGGTGATCTGGGCGCTGTTCCTGGGTTTGGTGCGCTATCGCTCCATGACCTTGCGGACCCTGGCCAAAGCGACTTTCGACACCATCGAGACCACGGCCTCGGTGCTGTTCATCGTCACCGCCGCCTCGGTGTTCGCGTGGCTGCTGACCACCACCCAGGCGGCCCAGGCGCTGACCGACGGCATTCTCAGCGTGACGCAGAACAAGTGGGTGTTCCTGCTGATGGCCAACGTCCTGATCCTGATCGTGGGCTGCTTCATCGACACCATTGCCGCCATCACCATCCTGGTGCCGATCCTGTTGCCCATCGTGCTCAAGCTGGGCATCGATCCGATCCATTTCGGCCTGATCATGACGCTGAACCTGATGATCGGCCTGCTGCATCCGCCCATGGGCATGGTGCTGTTCGTGCTGGCGCGCGTGTCCAAGCTGTCGGTGGAACGGACCACGGTTGCGATCCTGCCGTGGCTGGTGCCGCTGTTCGTGGCGCTGATCGCCATTACCTATATCCCTCAGATCACGCTCTGGCTGCCCGGCGTCATGGGCATGGCCAAGTAAAAAGGAAGACGTCATGACTGGAAGGCTGCAAGGCAAGACCGCCATCGTCACCGCCGCAGGGCAAGGCATCGGCCGCGCCGTGGCCGACGCCTACGTCCGCGAAGGCGCCGACGTGCTGGCGCTGGACATCAACGGCGGCGCGCTGGAGACGCTGGCGGGATGCCGGCGCCGCACGCTGGACGTGACCGACGCCGCCGCCATCGGCGCGCTGGCCGCCGAGGCCGGACCGGTGGACGTGCTGTTCAACGGCGCCGGTTTCGTGCATGCCGGGACCATCCTGGACTGCGACGAAAAAGCCTGGGACTTCTCGTTCGAACTGAACGTGAAATCCATGTACCGCATGATCCGCGCCTGCCTGCCCGGCATGCTGGCGCGTGGCGGCGGCTCCATCGTCAACATGGCCTCGGTGGCGTCCAGCATCAAGGGTGCGCCCAACCGCTGCGTCTATGGCGCCACCAAGGCGGCGGTGATCGGGCTGACCAAGTCCGTGGCGGCGGATTACGTCGGGCAGGGCATACGCTGCAACGCCATCTGCCCGGGCACGGTGGAATCGCCTTCGCTGCGCCAGCGCATCGAAGCGCAGGCCAGCGCCGGCGGGCAGACGCTGGCCGCGGTGGAGGCCGCTTTCGTCGCCCGCCAACCCATGGGCCGCATCGGCAGCGCGGAGGAAATCGCCCTGCTGGCGGTGTACCTTGCCAGCGACGAGTCCGCCTTCACCACCGGCACGGCCCAGGTCATCGACGGCGGCTGGTCCAACTGAACATTCACTACACATGAGGAACATGCGATGAAACTGTTGCGCTATGGTGCG
Source organism: Achromobacter xylosoxidans (assembly GCF_014490035.1). NCBI lineage: Bacteria > Pseudomonadati > Pseudomonadota > Betaproteobacteria > Burkholderiales > Alcaligenaceae > Achromobacter > Achromobacter xylosoxidans. The sequence continues at coordinate 1,058,068 of NZ_CP061008.1, forward strand.
AAAGGCGCGGAGAAGCCCGGAATGCTGGACGCCCGCGGGCAGGTGCGGGACCTGTCGGCGGTCCTGCCGGACATAGGCGCCGCCACGCTCACGCGCGCGGGCCTTGCGCCGCTGCGCGCGCTGGACCCGGCCAGCCTGCCGCTGGTGGATCGCCCGGGCCGCCTGGCGCCGCCCTGGAGCGGCATGGGCAAGTTCATCTGCATCGGCCTGAACTACGCCGACCACGCAGCGGAGTCGGGCCTGCCAGTGCCGGCCGAGCCCGTGGTGTTCATGAAACCGACCTCGGCCGTGGTCGGCTGCAACGATCCGGTGGTGCTGCCGCAAGAGTCCGTCAAGACCGACTGGGAAGTGGAACTGGGCGTGGTGATCGGCGAGCGGGCCCGCTACGTCAGCGAGGCAGAGGCCATGAACCACGTGGCCGGCTATTGCGTGGTGAACGACGTGTCCGAACGTGAATACCAGATCGAGCGCGGCGGCACCTGGGACAAGGGCAAGGGCTGCGACACCTTCGGCCCGGTCGGCCCGTGGCTGGTCACCGCCGACGAGATCGCCGACCCGCAGGCGCTGGACATGTGGCTGGACGTCAACGGCAAACGCTATCAGAACGGCAGCACGCGCACCATGGTGTTCGGCGTGGCGCAGCTGGTGTCCTACGTCAGCCGCTTCATGACCCTGTACCCGGGCGACTTGATCAGCACCGGCACGCCGCCGGGCGTGGGCATGGGCCAGAAACCGGCGCCCGTGTACTTGAAGGCCGGCGACGAGATGCGACTGGGCATTGCCGGCCTGGGCGAGCAGCGGCAGCGCGTCCACGCCTGGGACCCTGCGCTGATAGACGGTTAGCGGCGCGAGAACGCCAGGAGGCATTCATGTCTGAAACCGATACCGCGGTCATACGCATCCACCCGGCGGACAATGTGGTGATCGCCAGGCGCCAGCTGGCCGGCGGCACGCGCCTGGCCGGCGAAGACGTCGTCGTGCGCGGCCTGGTGCCGCCAGGGCACAAGGTGGCGACCTGCGCCATCGCCGCAGGCGAGCCGGTGCGGCGCTACAACCAGATCATCGGCGTGGCGCGCTGCGACATCGCGCCTGGCGCGCATGTCCATACGCATAACCTGGAGTTCTCCGACTTCGAGCGCGATTACGCCGTGGGCGCCGACGCGCGCGCCACCGACTACGTCGACGCGCCCGCGCAGTTCGACGGCATCGTGCGCGCCGACGGTCGCGTTGCCACGCGCAACTACATCGGCATCCTCACCAGCGTGAACTGTTCGGCTACCGCCGCGCGCGCCATTGCCGACCATTTCCGCCGCGACATCCATCCGGAAGCGCTGGCCGCCTATCCCAACGTGGACGGGGTGGTGGCGCTGACGCATGGCGCCGGCTGCGCCACGGGCAGCGAGGGCGAGCCTCTGCGCCTTTTGCGCCGCACGCTGGGCGGCTACGCCAGGCATCCCAATTTCGCGGGCCTGCTGGTGCTGGGCCTGGGTTGCGAAACCAACCAGATCGGCGGCCTGATGGAGCAGGAAGGACTGCGCGAGAGCGGCTTGCTGCATACCTTCAACATCCAGGAGACCGGCGGCACGCGCAAGACCGTGGAGCATGGCATCGAACTGGTGCGCGCCATGCTGGCGCAGGCCGACCGCGTCCAGCGCCAGCCCGTGCCTGCAAGCCTGCTGACCGTGGGCCTGCAATGCGGCGGGTCCGACGGCTATTCGGGCATCAGCGCCAACCCGGCGCTGGGCGCCGCGGTGGACCTGCTGGTACGCCATGGCGGCAGCGCCATCCTGTCGGAGACGCCGGAGATCTACGGCGGCGAGCACCTGCTGACCCGGCGCGCCGCCACGCCCGAAGTCGCGGCCAAGCTGCTCGCCAGGCTGCGCTGGTGGGAGGAGTACTGCGCCCGCAACGACGCGGAAATGGACAACAACCCCTCGGCCGGCAACAAGGCCGGCGGGCTGACCACCATCCTGGAAAAGTCCCTGGGCGCCATCGCCAAGAGCGGCACGACCCGCCTGGCCGACGTGTATGAATACGCCGAAACCGTGCGCGCGCGCGGGCTGGTGTTCATGGATACGCCGGGCTACGACCCGGTGTCCGCCACCGGCCAGGTTGCGGGCGGGGCCAACCTGATCTGCTTCACCACCGGCCGCGGCTCGGCCTATGGCTGTGCGCCCGCGCCGTCCTTGAAGCTGTCGACCAACACGGCGCTGTGGCAGCGGCAGTCCGACGATATCGACATCAATTGCGGCGAAGTGGTTGACGGCGCGCAAAGCGTGGCCGGGATGGGTGAGCGCATATTCCGTCTGATGCTGGAAACGGCCTCGGGCCGGCGCACGCGCAGCGAGGAACATGGCTACGGCCAGAACGAGTTCGTGCCCTGGCAACTGGGCGCGGTGATGTAGGCGCCCGGCGCCGTCCGGGAGTTTCCAGCATTCCACGGGACCATCCATGAAGATTACCCAAGCGCGCGTCATCGTTTGCAGCCCCGGCCGCAACTTCGTCACCTTGAAGATCGAAACCGATGAAGGCCTGTACGGCATCGGCGATGCCACGCTCAACGGCCGCGAACTGGCCGTGGCGGCCTACCTGACCGAGCACGTGATTCCCTGCCTGATCGGCCGCGATCCGCAGCAGATCGAGGATATCTGGCAGTACCTGTACCGCGGCGCATATTGGCGGCGCGGTCCGGTCACCATGTCCGCCATCGCTGCCGTGGACACGGCCTTGTGGGACATCAAGGCCAAGGCCGCCAACATGCCGCTGTACCAGCTGCTGGGCGGCAAGAGCCGCTCGGGTGTCATGGTCTACGGCCACGCCAATGGCCGCGACATCGACGAAACCGTGGACGAGGTGTTGCGCTACCGCGAAATGGGCTACCTGGCCATCCGCGCGCAAAGCGGGGTGCCGGGCCTGAACTCGGTCTACGGGGTGGGGCGCGGCCGCATGTTCTACGAACCCGCCGACGGCTCGCTGCCGTCAGAACATGACTGGTCCACGGAAAAATACCTGGACCACGCGCCGCGCCTGTTCCAGCGGGTGCGCGATGCGGTGGGCTGGGACACCCACCTGCTGCATGATGTGCATCACCGGCTCACGCCCATCGAGGCCGGCCGCCTGGGCAAGTCGCTGGAGCCTTACCGCCTGTTCTGGATGGAGGACGCAACGCCCGCGGAAAACCAGGAAGCCTTCCGCCTGATCCGCCAGCACACGGTCACGCCGATCGCGGTGGGCGAAGTCTTCAACACCATCTGGGATTGCAAGGACCTGATCGAGAACCAGCTGATCGACTACATCCGCGCCACGGTGGTGCATGCGGGCGGCATCACGCATCTGCGCCGCATCGCCGATCTGGCCGCGCTCTATCAGGTGCGGACCGGCTGCCATGGCGCCACCGACCTGTCGCCGGCCTGCATGGGCGCGGCGCTGCACTTCGACCTGTGGGTGCCGAATTTCGGCATCCAGGAGTACATGCGGCACACGGACGAAACGGACGCGGTGTTTCCCCATGCTTACAGCTTCAACCAAGGCATGCTATACCCTGGCGACGCGCCGGGCCATGGTGTCGACATCGACGAAAAGCTCGCCGCCAGATATCCCTACCAACGCGCCTACCTGCCGGTCAACCGGCAGGCGCATGATGGCGCACTATGGCACTGGTAATCCATGCTCGAACGCTTGAACTCGGAGTCCCTGGCGCATCTGCCCGAGGATGTGGAATCTCCCGCTTATGACCGCAGCCGGGTCACGCCCGGCATCGTGCATCTGGGCATAGGCGCTTTCCACCGCGCCCATCAGGCGGCGGTGACGGACCTGGCCATGGCCGCCAGCGGGGACCTGAGTTGGGGCATCGTGGGCGTTTCGCTGCGCAGCCCGGCCACGCGCGATGCGCTGACGCCGCAGGACGGCCTGTACACCCTGGCGCTGCGCGACGCCGACGCGGACGGGCAGTTGCGGGAACAGCTGCGGGTGATCGGGTCGGTGCTGCGGGTGGTGGTGGCCGAGGAAGATCCCCAGGCGGTGCTGGAGCGCATTGCCTCCGCCCAGACCCGCATCGTCAGCCTGACCGTCACCGAGAAGGGCTACAGCCACGAACCGTCCACCGGCCACTTGTGTTGGGACGACCCGGACATCGTGCACGACCTCGCGCATCCGGTCAGGCCGCGCAGCACCATCGGCATGCTGGTGTACGGCCTGGCGCTGCGGCGCGAACGCAGCCTGCCTCCCGTCACGCTGCTGTCTTGCGACAACCTGCACGCCAACGGCGACACGCTGCGCAGCCTGGTGCTGGCCTTCGCATTGCGGGTCGACGTGGGCCTGACCGCATGGATCGACAACCACTGCACCTTTCCGAACTCCATGGTGGACCGCATCGTGCCGGGCACGCAGGACGAAGACCGCGCGCGCGTGGCGCAGCGCCTGGGATTCGAGGACGCCTGGCCGGTGGTGGGAGAACCCTTCCTGAACTGGGTCATCGAGGACAAGTTCGCCGCCGGCCGGCCCGCCTGGGACGCGGCCGGCGCGAGCTTCGTACGCAACGCCGCGCCCTACGAGCGCCTCAAGCTGCGCATGGTCAACGCGCCGCATTCCGCATTCGCGTACCTGGGTTCGATGCTGGGCCTGCGCACCAATAGCGAGGCCGCCGCCACGCCGGTGTTGCGCCGCTACGTCGACGACATGATGCGGCTGGAACTCGCGCCCACGCTGCGCGGCGTTCCGGAGTCGGGGTTGGATGAATATCGCCAGCGCTTCCTGGCGCGCGTGTCCAATCCCGCGCTGCCGCACCTCACCCGGCAGGTCGCGATGGATGGTTCGCAGAAGGTGCCGCAGCGCCTGCTCGCCGCCATCCGCGACCGCAAACAGCGGGGCGACGATTTCAACCGGCTGGCGATGTCCGTGGCCGCCTGGCTGCATTACTTGCGCGGATACGACGAGCAGGGCAACGCCTATGCCATCCAGGATCCGCTGGCAGGCGCGCTTGCCAAGCTGCTGGCGCGCGCCGAGGTCGCCGCAACGGCTTCGGCCCCCTCCCAGGCAGCGCATCGGCGCGCCACGGTGATGGCGGGATTCCGGCCTGTTTTCGGCGACCTGGGCAGCAAGCCCGTCTTTGTCGAGGCGCTGGCCCTGCAGCTGGAACGTCTGCGGACGCTCGGCGTGCTGGGCGCGCTGGAGGCGCTGGAGCGGGACGCGGCCCAGCAAGGCTCCGTGCAGCCCGTGCCGGCTGCTTGACCGCTGGCGGCGCGCCGCCGGCATCCACAAGGAGCACAGCATGGCAAGGCGGGAATGCGTGGACGCGGCGCAGTGGCAGCAATGGGGCGAGGCGTGCTTGAGGCGTCTGGATTTCAACGAAGACGATGCCCGCTGCCTGGCATCCAGCCTGGCGCAGACCAGTTTGTGGGGCATTGATTCCCATGGCATCGCGCGGCTGCCGCACTATCTGAACCGCGTCGTCCATGGCTCGATCCTGGCGCGGCCGCAAATCCGTATCGAACAGAGCGGGCCGGCCACCGCGCAGGTGCATGGCGGCAGGGGCCACGGCATCGTGGTGGCGCACCGCGCCAGCCAGACGGCCATGGCGCTGGCGCGCGAGGCGGGCGTGGGCGCGGTCGGCGTCAGCGATTCGTCGCATTGCGGGGCCATCGGCCTGTACACGCGCGCAGCCGCCCGGCAAGGGCTGATCGGCATGGCCTACACGCATTCCGACGCCATTGCCGCGCCGTTCGGCGGCCGGCAACCGTATTTCGGCACCAATCCCATTTCCTTCGCTTTCCCCAGGCAGGATGGCGAGCCCCTGTGCCTGGACATGGCGACGACTTCAATCCCGTGGAACCGGGTCATGAACGCGCGTCGCGACGGCGCCGAACTGCCCGCTGGCGTGGCGCTGGATGCCGAGGGGCGGAACGTGACCGACGCGGAGCGTGTCCGCGCCCTGTCGCCGCTGGGCGGCGACTACGGCCACAAGGGCTACGGCCTGGCGATGATGGTCGAACTCTTGTGCGGGCCGCTCAACGGCAATCCCCATGGACCGCACATCGGTCCCATGTACGAGCAGCTGGATCGTCCGCGCGAACTCGGGGCGTTCTTTATCGTCATCGATCCCGCCCGGTTCGCGGGCGGCGCGGCGTTGGCCGCCGTGGCGGCGGGCATGGCGGCCGAACTGGCGGAACAGCCCGGATCGCCACGCATGCCGGGCGATCCGGAACTGGCCTCGCAGGCGCAGCGCCAGGCCGCGGGGATTCCGGTGCCGCCGGCCTTGAAGGCTGAAATGGCCGAATGGAGCGCCAGGTTGGGGCTTGCTCCGCCGCCGTTCACGCCGGCGGAGGCCCAGGCCTGATCGCAGCCGTCCCGCTACGCAAGAAGCGTCAGGGGACCAGACCGAAGAATTCCATCGTGTTGCGGCTCAGAATCTTCTGCTGCACTTCCGGCGGCAGGCCGGCGTGCGTCACCAGCTTGCCCACTTCCTGCTCGCCCAGCGGATAGGGATAGTCGGAACCCAGCAGCACCCGGTCTTCGCCCATCACGTCGATCAGCAGGCGCAGCGCGCGCGGGTCGAACACCGCGCTGTCGGTGTAGAAGCGGTTGGTGTAGGAAGAGGGCAGCTGCGGACAGTCCTGGCGGATGATGTCGCGATGGCGCCAGGCATTGTCCACGCGGCCCAGCAGGAAGGCGAAGCTGCCGCCGCCGTGCGCGAAACAGAGCTTCAGGCTGCGCGGGATGCGTTCGAACGCGCCGGACAGGATCAGCGACAGGATGCCCAGCTGGGTTTCGGCGGGCATGGCGACCAGCCACGGCAGCATCCATTTCTGCATGCGGCCGTCGGTCATCATGTCCCAGGGATGCACCAGCACCGGGATGTGGTTGTTGGCGCAGTGGATCAGGAACTGCACCAGGGTCTCGTCGTCCAGGTCGCGCGGGCCGACGTGGTTGCCGATCTGCACGCCCAGGTGGCCGGCGGCGCGGGCGCGCGACGCTTCCTTGCAGGCCAGCTCCAGATCCTGCAGCGGCACTTGCGCCAGCGCCTTCAGGCGCGCTGGCGCATGGGCGCAATGCTCCAGCGCCAGGTCGTTCATGCGGGCGGCCCAGTCGGCCGCTGCCTGGGCGGGATAGGAATAGCCGAACATGATGGGCGTCGCGCACAGGATCTGCAGGTCCACGCCGTTGCGGTCCATCTGCTGCAGGCGCAGGGCCGGGTCCCACAAGGTGGCGTCCACCGGGCGGAACGGGCGCTCGCCCGCCATGATCTGGCCGGTCGAGCCGCCGCCGTCCAGACGCAGCCAGGGCGCGTTGACGGGGTCCAGCGCCGCCGCTTCCTGCCGGGTGATCGGCGGGAAGAAGTGCGCGTGCATATCGATTTTCTGGGTCATGTGCGAAAGAAAAAAGTCGGTCGGGCGTGCGGCGGCGTGCCGCGAGATCGGGCTGGCTGAAATGGCCTCTAGGCCGGAGCCGCCTGCGTGGACGGCGCATGCCCCTTGCCTGGATGGATCTCGCCGCAACTGGGACAGGTGCGTTTCTCGGTGCTGGAATAAAAGGCCTGGAACAGCGGCGGCAGGTCGGTCACGATGCTCTTGAGCTGCACCTCCACGCGGTGCACCAGGCTGCGGCATTGCGGGCAATACCACTCGAAGCCGTCCAGCAGGCCTTCCGGGCGCTGGCGTTCGATGACCAGGCAGGCGCTGTCGGTCTCCGGACGTTGCGGCGAATGCCGCACGTGCGGCGGCAGCAGGAAGATGTCGCCTTCCTTCAGGTCCACGCGTTCGGGCTTGCCGTCCACCCACAGCGACAGCCAGGCGTTGCCGCGCAGCTGGTAGAAGAACTCTTCCAGCGGGTCGTCGTGGTAGTCGGTGCGGTGGTTCGGGCCGCCGACCACGGTGACGATGAAGTCGGCGTCCTGCCAGATCTGCTGGTTGCCGACCGGCGGCTTGAGCAGATGCGCGTGGTCGTCTATCCAGCGCTGGAAATTCAACGGCGGGCCATAGGCAGGCATGCGGATCTCCGGAAGTCTGGGGGCGGACCGGGGCTGCCCCATAGCCCGCAGTCTAGGCGGGACCTTGCGGGCCTGCACAATAGAAATTACGCCGTTGGGTATGCGGCTTGTCTATGGCGGGATAACCCTGATCCACCTGTCAGCCGACGGTTTCAGCGCGCTGCGCCGCGATCTGCTTCAGATGGTCCACCAGGCGCTGGCAGGCCGGCGTCAGCGGGCGGTCCGCACGCACCGAGTAACCCACGTCGCCGAATGCGCCGAAGGCGTTGGTGGGCAGGCGGGCCAGCATGCCCGTCGCAAGGAACGGCGCCGCCGCGTCATAAGGCAGCAGCGCCAGCGCGTCGCTGTGCATGAGCACGCCGATGTTGGTCAGGAGCGATAGCGATTCGACATGCCTGGCCGGCAGGCGCAGGCCGGCGTCCAGGAAGCTGCGCTCGATCGAGGCGCGCAGCGGCGAGCTGGAGGCGGGCAGGATCCAGATGTGATCGGTCAGCGCGGCCAGCGGCGCGGGCGGCGCGCCGGCCAGGGGATGGGCGGCGCGCGCCACCAGGCACAGCTCTTCCCGGTACAGCTTGTGGTGGTCCACCGCCACGCCGGAGATCGATGCCATGTCGGCGCCGGGCAAGCGGCCGACCACGATGTCCAGATCGCCCGTGGCCAGCGCTGGCAGCAGCTGGGAGGTCGGCCCTTCGCGCACGCTGACCTGGATGCCGGGGTGCGCAGTCATCAGGCGCGCAATCGCCTCGGGCAACAGCTTGGCCGACGCGGCGATGAGCGTGCCCACCACCACATGGCCGCTGGCCCCGCCCAGCACCGCATCGATGTCGTCGGCCATGTAGCGGATCTCGGCCATCATGGCCTGGACCCGGCGGCCCAGCACCACGGCCAGCTCCGTCGGCGTCACGCCGCGGTTGGAGCGGTCGAACAAGGACGCGCCGAAGAAGGTCTCCAGTTCGTGGATGGCCTTGGTGACGGTGGGCTGGGTCAGATGCAATTCGCTGGCGGCGCGCGACAGTGAACGGCACGCCAGCACGCGCTCGAACACCTGCAACTGGTGCAGCTTCAGCTTGCGGCTGAGCGCGTTGGGCGTAATGCGGAAGTCCGACATGCGCCGCTAGCGCGCCTGCGGCTTGTAGGCGACCGCCTTGATCTCGATCAGCAGCTGCGGATGCGGCAGCTGATGCACGGCGACGGTGGTGCGGGCCGGGCCGTCGGAGTCGAAGTACTCGCCATACACCTGGTTGTAGCCGCCGAAATCGTTCATGTTGACGAGGAAGGTGCTGATCTCGACCACGTCGGCCAGCGTCGCATCGGCCGTTGCCAGGATGTCGCGGATGTTTTCGATGACGGCGCGCGTCTGCGCCCGGATGTCCAGCGTGGCGGTGCCCATCGCATCGACCTCGGCGCCCGCGATGCGGTTGTCGGGCAGGCGCGAGCTGGTGCCGGAGACATACAGGAAATCGCCGGCGCGCTTGATGTGCGGATACTTGCCGCGCGGCGTGGCCTTGCCTGCGACGACGGTGGCGCTGACGCCGGGCTGGGGTGGGTTCATCGCATCTTCCTTTGCGTGGGGTGGGTCAGAGCTTAATGCAGACATTGGTCGGTTCGGTATAGAAATGCAGCGAATGGCGGCCACCTTCGCGGCCGATGCCCGAGAGGCCGCTGCCGCCGAACGGCGTGCGCAGGTCGCGCAGGAACCAGCAGTTGACCCAGGCCAGGCCAACCTTCATGGCCTGCGCCACGCGGTGGCCGCGCGTGAGATTCTGCGTCCAGACGGCCGCGGCCAGGCCGTAGCGCGTGTCGTTGGCCAGGCGGATGGCTTCTTCTTCTGTGTCGAAGGGCGCCACGTGGCAGACCGGGCCGAAGACTTCCTCCTTGATGCAGCGGGCGGTCTCGGGCAGGCCGGTCCAGATCGTGGGCTGCACATAGGCGCCTTCATCGCGCGCGTCGCCGAATACCGGCACGCCGCCGCCGGCCGCCACCGTCGCGCCTTCCTCGCGCGCCAGGGCGAAGTACGACAGCACCTTATCGCGATGCTCGCGCGACACCAGCGGTCCCATCTCGGTGGCCGGATCCATCGGCCAGCCGATGCGCAAGGCGTCGGCGCGCGCCGCCAGCGCGGCGACGAAGCGCTCGTAGATCGGGCGTTCGACGTAGACGCGCTCGGTGCACAGGCAGACCTGGCCGCAATTGGCGAACACCGATTGCGTCACGCCGTCCACCGCGGCGTCGAAATCCGCATCGGCGAACACCAGCGCCGCGTTCTTGCCGCCCAGCTCGAAGGACACCGGCTTCACGCCCGGCGCCACGGCCCGCATGATGGCCGCGCCCGTGGCGGATTCGCCGGTGAAGGTAATGCCGTCGATATCCGGATGCGTGGTCATGAATTCGCCCGCCGAGTCCGGGCCGAAACCATGCGCCAGATTCAGCACGCCGGCCGGCAGCCCGGCTTCATGCGCGACCTCGGCCAGCAGCGTGGCCGTGGAAGGCGTGACTTCGGACGGCTTCATGATCACCGTATTGCCGAACGCCAGCGCCGGCGCCACCTTCCAGGTCAGCAACAGCAGCGGCAGGTTCCAGGGTGAAATCACGCCCACCACGCCCAGCGGCTTGCGGTAGGCGTAGTTCAGCGCCTGGCGGCCATCCGGCGTGTCCGTCATGTAGCTTTCCATGTCCAGCGTGCGAGCCAGTTCCGCGAAGGCGCGGAAATTGGCCGCGCCGCGCGGAATGTCGATCTTGCCGGCCCAGCCCACCGGCTTGCCGGTGTCGCCGATCTCGGCCTGCAGGAAATCGTCGAAGCGTCGCGCGATGCCGTCGGCCAGCGCCAGCAGATGGTCGGTGCGCTCGGCTACCGGCAGTCCGGCCCAGGCGGGCAGGGCGCGGTGCGCCGCCGCCACCGCGCGGTCGACCTGATCGCGGCTGGCTTCGTGGACCTGGGCGATCAGGCGCCCGTCCACCGGGCTGTGCTTGTCGAAGGTGGACGCGCCGTCTTCAAAGCGGCCGTCGATGTAGTTGCGCAATTGTCGGATCGTCATGTGCAGGGCCAGGTCGGGATGCAAAATAAATACGTATACGTACTATATTTTGGATCATAGACAGCGCCCCGTCTCAAGTCAATGCGATTCCGAAGCCGTCAGGGTCTGCCATTCTTCCTTGCCGATGCGGCTGACATGCTCCGTCCGGTAGTCGTTCATGAACTGATTGAACTTGTTCTCCTCGGTGTGATGGTGCTTGAAGCCGCACTTTTCCTGGGCTTTGCGCGATTTTTCGTTGTCGGCGAAATAGCCGCACCATAGCGCGTTGAAGTTCAACGTTTCAAACCCGTGGCGCATCAGTGCCCTGACGGCTTCAGGAATCAACCCCTGGCCCCAGAACGGTACGCCGATCCAATACGCGATTTCGGCTTCGTCGTCGGCAATGTCGAAATTGCTGTCCTTCCCCATGAGCAACGCCACCAGGCCTATGGCGGTGTTGTCTTCCTTCTTTGTCAAGGCATAGGCCAGTGGCCGCGAAAAAACCGTCTGGATGATCTCCCGGCTATGTTCGACGCTTGTATGAGCAGGCCAGCCCGCGGCGGGGCCGATCCGTTCGTCGCATGCATACTTAAACAGGCTCGGCGCGTCGTCGGTGTGCCAGGGCCGCAAGATGAGGCGTTCGGTGCGCAGCATGATTTCCCTTCCTTTCAGCAATGAAAACAGCAGCTGCAATTCTAGGATCCGAGGGTGCAACTGATAATAGACAGAGTTGAGTAGATTAGGTAATTTTGAAAACAAAATTGCGGAAATTCATGGGTGAAGATTTAATATTTCAGCGTAAATGAAAACACTCTCTCAACTCTCGGATACAGGCATCGAAGACCTGGCCATCGGCCTCAATAGCTTCGACGCACAGGTGGGTCACCCCTTGGCGTTGGCGTATGTGGTGGTGTTGATCTGCCGCGAGGGCAGCGCCGAGTGGGAAGTGAACTTCAAGCCGCACCGGATGAAGAAAAACGATCTGCTGGTCCTGGCGGAAGATTCCATCGCGCTCATCAAACGCAAGTCGGATGACTATTCATGCGCCTGCTATTTGATGAACCGGTCCATCGCTGCGGAGATTGCGCACGCCCTGCCCAACAGCCTGTTTTCTTTCTTGAGCCGTTCGCCGTTCTTCGCTGCCGAAAAGCTGTCGCCGCAGTATTCAAAGGCCTGGGAAGGCCAGGCGGCGCTGATCCATGAGCAGTGCGTCACCTACCAGCGGACCATGATCGTCAACCATGTCCAGAACCTGTTCTTGTGGATCTGTGAAAAGACAGACGGCCTTGGGGCCGGCATGAGGAATGACTTCAGCAGATCGGAAGCGGTCTGCTGGAAATTCTGGGAACTGATCTCGCAGCACTGCGTGCAACAGCGCGGCGTGGCATTCTATGCAGGGCTGCTGCACATCACTCCGTACTACCTGTCGCAGTTGAGCAGGAGATTCTTCAACGACGCGCCCAAAACGCTGATCGACAGGCAGGTCGTGCTGGAGATTAAAAAGCGCCTTACCCAGCCCAGGATATCCGTGCAGCAGATTGCGGAGGAGCTGCATTTCGCTGACGCCTCCTATTTGGGCAAGTTCTTCAAGCGCCATACCGGCGTGGGCTTGACCGACTACCGGAAAGGCAGGACATGATGAAGTCTGAAAGGGGTGTGAGCTATCTTATGGCATTGCGGCGCCATGTCATGACCGCTGACACCCATTCCTTGGAAGCCCGATGACTGCTGCATCCCGACGTATCCCCGCCAAGCAGGCCGCAGCCCAGGCCCTGCAGGCATTCGACCTGACCCAGGTTGCATCGCATCTGCTGCGCCGGGCCCACTTCCGCGCCGAAGCCCTGTTTGCCCAGGCCTTTCCCGACGAAGACCTGACCCCGCGCCAGAAGGCGTTGCTGATCACCGTCTACCAGAATCCGGGTGCGACCCAGAACCGCATCGCCGAACTTATCGCGCTGGACCGCAATTCCTTCGCTGAAATGATCGCGCGCATGACCAAAAAGGGCTACGTGCGCCGCAAGCGTTCGGCCCAGGACGGGCGCGCCTATGCGCTGGAGATCACGGAAGAGGGCATTGCCCTGTTGGCGCGCATCCTGCCGCAGGATGCCGCCGTGGAGGCGGAGGTGCTGGCGCCCATCCCAGAAGATCTGCGGCCGGTCTTCTTGAAATGCCTGCGCCTGATGGCGGGCTTGGAGCCGCAGGACGACGCCGCCTGAGAGCGTCGGGTTCAGGCGTCCGCTGCGGGTGTCGATTCCGCCGCGGGCGCGCTTTTCCGGCCGAAGCGCAGCGCGAACTGGCGCGTGAATACCGCGCCGAAGAAAAAGATCTGCGCCGAATAGTAGATCCACAGCAACAGCGCGATCAGCGATCCCGCCGCTCCATAGGCGGACACCGCCGCGCCCCGGCTGAGATAGACGCCGATGCCCCACTTGCCCACCAGGAACAGCGCCGCCGTCACGATGGCGCCCGGAATCACGTCTGGCCACGAGATCTTCGCGCTGGGCAGCAGCTTGTAGATGACCGCGAACAGCGCCACCACGATGGAGAAGGAAAACAGGCTGGAGATCCACTCCGCCACCAGGGCGAAGGACGAAGCCGTCCATAGATCGCCGTAATAGCCGCGCGCGGCCCCAAGCGCGGCGTTCACCGTCAGCGATATCAAGAGGAACAGCGCCAGCACCAGCACCAGGCCGAACGACAGCATGCGGCTGCGGACCATGCTGTGCAGCCCGCTTTTCTGGTTCGCGGAGACTTCCCACAATTCGTCCAGGCTGGCCTTCAGTTCCGCGAAGGCCGTGGTGGCGCTGAAGATCAGCACGAAAATCGAGATCAGCGCGGCGATCCAGCCCTTGCCCGATTCATGGGCGCTGGCCAGCACCGTCTGGATGACTTCCGCGCCGCGCTCGCCGGTCAGGTCGCGCAGCTGCGAGAACAGCTCCGAGCGCACCGCATCTTCGCCGAAAAACGCGCCCGCCACCGCGATCACCAGGATCAGCATGGGCGCCAGCGAAAACACCATGTACAGCGCCAGCGCCGCGCCCTTGCTGGACGCGCGATGGGTGGACCACTGTTTGGCCGAGTCCATCAACAGCCCGCCGATTTCGGACGGACGCAGGGCGCGCAACAGGGTCGGGGGCAAACGCATGGGACTCGGCTCGTTCTGGGAGAGCCTTCATTGTAGGGACGCATGCGCTGCGGCGAAACCCGCAGATTGTGCGCAAACGTGTTCTTTGGCGAGGCCGCGTTGCGGAAAAAGAAAAACCCCCGGGGCGAAGGACCGGGGGTTTTTCGGGATACTGCATTCCCCGGCCGGAGCCGGGGAGGCCTTGCAAGGATGGCGGGACTTAGAAGTCCATGCCGCCCATGCCGCCCATGCCGCCGGGCATGGCCGGAGCAGCGGGCTTGTCTTCGGCCAGTTCGACCACGGCAGCTTCGGCGGTCAGCAGCAGGCTGGCGACGGAAGCGGCGTTCTGCAGGGCGGTGCGGGTCACCTTGGTGGGATCCAGCACGCCTTGCTCGACCAGGTCGGTGTACTCGCCGGTCGCGGCGTTGTAGCCGTAGTTGCCCTTGCCGTTCAGCACGGTGTTGACGACCACGCTGGCTTCTTCGCCGGCGTTGGTGACGATGGTGCGCAGCGGCTCTTCCACAGCACGCAGGATCAGCTTGATGCCGGCGTTCTGGTCAGGCGTGTCGCCCTTCAGGTCAGCGATGGCTTGCTTGGCGCGCAGCAGAGCAACGCCGCCGCCAGCCACAACGCCTTCTTCCACTGCAGCGCGGGTGGCGTGCAGGGCGTCTTCGACGCGAGCCTTCTTTTCCTTCATTTCGACTTCGGTGGCAGCGCCAACGCGAATCACGGCAACGCCGCCGGCCAGCTTGGCCACGCGTTCTTGCAGCTTTTCACGGTCGTAGTCGGACGTGGCTTCTTCGATCTGGACGCGGATTTGCTTGACGCGAGCTTCGATCGACTTGCTGTCGCCAGCGCCGTCGATGATGGTCGTGTTTTCCTTGCCCACTTCGATGCGCTTGGCTTGGCCCAGTTCAGCCAGGCCGGCCTTTTCCAGCGACATGCCGGTTTCTTCGGAGATCACCGTGCCGCCCGTCAGGATGGCGATGTCTTCCAGCATGGCCTTGCGGCGGTCGCCGAAGCCAGGAGCCTTGACGGCGGTCGTCTTCAGGATGCCGCGGATGTTGTTCACAACCAGGGTGGCCAGGGCTTCGCCTTCGACGTCTTCAGCGATGATCAGCAGCGGACGGCTCGACTTGGCAACTTGTTCCAGCACGGGCAGCAGGTCGCGGATGTTGCTGATCTTCTTGTCGAAAATCAGGACAAACGGATCTTCCAGAGCGGCAACTTGCTTGTCCGGGTTGTTGATGAAGTAGGGCGACAGGTAGCCGCGGTCGAATTGCATGCCTTCGACGACGTCCAGCTCGTTTTCCAGCGACTTGCCGTCTTCGACGGTGATGACGCCTTCCTTGCCGACCTTGTCCATCGCGTCAGCGATGATCTGGCCGATGGAGGTGTCGCTGTTGGCGGAGATCGAGCCGACCTGGGCGATTTCCTTGCTGGTCGTGACCGGCTTGGATTGCTTCTTCAGTTCGGCGACGGCGGCGGCGACAGCCTTGTCGATGCCGCGCTTCAGGTCGATCGGGTTGAAACCGGCGGCAACGTACTTCAGGCCTTCCATGACGATGGCCTGGGCCAGCACGGTGGCGGTGGTGGTGCCGTCACCGGCGTTGTCGGAGGTCTTGGAGGCAACGTCCTTGACCAGCTGGGCGCCGATGTTCTCGAACTTGTCCTTCAGTTCGATTTCCTTGGCGACGGACACGCCGTCCTTGGTCACGGTCGGGGCGCCGAACGAGCGCTCCAGCACGACGTTGCGACCCTTGGGGCCCAGGGTGGTCTTGACAGCATTGGCGAGAACATTCACGCCGCGGACGATGCGCACGCGGGCGTCGTCACCGAACAGTACTTGCTTGGCAGCCATTTCTTAGCTTCCTTCGAAAATTCGTTTGAGGCGGGGTTTACTGGACCACGGCGAGGATTTCGTCCTCGCGGATGACGAGCAGCTCTTCGCCGTCAACCTTCACGGACTGGCCGGCGTACTTGCCGAACAGCACCTTGTCGCCAGCCTTCAGGTCGACCGGCAGGATCTTGCCGTCTTCGGTCTTCTTGCCGGGGCCGACGGCCACGACTTCACCCTGATCGGGCTTTTCAGCGGCGCTGTCGGGGATAACGATGCCCGATGCAGTCTTGCGCTCGTTTTCGAGGCGTTTGACGATCACGCGATCGCCCAGGGGACGCAAGGCCATGAGGAACTCCTGTTGCAAAAAAGAGAAGGAAATGATCGGTTAGGCCCGGGAACGCTTGTTAGCACTCACCGGTGTCGAGTGCTAATTATAGGGATGATGTTCTAGGGTTCAAGGGGGGAGGGCGGGGCTGTTACATATTTGCGGGTAGCGAAGGCGCAAGGCGTCAGGTTCATTGAGCTTGCCGACTTCGGCCGTCCCAGTGCGCTGCGATATCAGCCATAATCAATTCAACCTGGCCCCGCGTGACGGCAGGAGGTCAGTTTCCCTCCCACATGAACCGGTAGCGGGCGGGCCGTAGCGTACTCAGTGCGGAGTATCTCAATGACGACACCGGAAGCGCCGGACGACGACTTGGTACGGACCCGCAGCCACAGGCCACGCGACCTGCCTCAGGGCTTTCGGGCTGGATTGATTACGGCCATCACGGTATTGCTGGGCTTTTCGCTGGGTTTCCTGCGCTACTGGGGCTTCGACGCGCCGGGCGATTGGAGCGCGCTGTCCGTGCTGCCGGGCGTGTGCTTGTTGCTCGCCAGCCTGCTGCAGGTAATAGCTCTTTACCGCGCCTTGCGTTTGGAGGATGAAGCCGAGAATGAATACCGCAAAACCGTGCGATGGTTCATCGCGTCGGCGATCCTGCTGTTGCTGGGGCTGACAGCGGCGTTGTGGGAGGTGGCGTAATCAAGAGAGGGATTGGAGCGGGTAAAGGAGGGAATCGAACCTTCGGGAATCGAACCTTCGCCTGAAGCTTGGGAAGCCGCTGTTTCTTGGGCGCGGCCCGCGCTGCCAATCCGCTTGACGACAGACCTTGCAATATGAACGGGAGGCTCGAATTGGAGTCATCCCGTTTTTTTTTTCGGACTAAAGCCGGGCCCACGAGCCGCGCTTGTCGCCGGCAAATTAGGGTTATCCGGAATTCTTTATGCTTAAACTTTTGTGAAGAATGAGCGGCAGATATAGGGCCGCCGCTGCATGAGGCATCGAGGCGGTTCACAGTGGTGCGGCATGACGCACCGGGCGCGGGATCGCGGGGTGAGCCCCCAAAAGGAGAATCGCATGCTGTTGCGTAGACGTTGTCTGGCCATGATGATGCTGGCGTTGACTGGCTGGGCGACGGGCAGCCATGCGCAAACGCCATCTCCGGCCTGGCCCGTCAAGCCCGTGCGCCTGGTCGTGGGGCTGGCGCCCGGAGGGCTGGTCGACGTGCTGGCGCGCACAGTGCAGCCGCACCTGGCCGAGGCCTTGAAGCAGACCGTTATCGTGGAGAATCGCGGCGGTGCGGGCGGCAACGTGGCGGGAGCCGAGGTGGTGCGCAATGGTGGAGACAACCATACCTTCCTGCTCAATCCATCGACGACCGAATCGGTCAACCCGCTGATGTTCACCAGCATGCCGTTCGATCCGCAGCGGGACCTGCGGCCGGTTGCCTTGCTGGCCAACAGCCAGTTGTTCCTGTTTGTCCGGTCCTCGCTTGGCGTCGATACGCTCGAAGAGTTCGTGGCATACGCGCGCAAGCGGCCCGATCCTCTCAATTACGGTTCGGCAGGAAACGGCACGACGCCGCATCTGGCTGGCGAGCTGCTCAAGCAGGCCACTGGCATGCAGGCCACCCATGCGCCGTATCGCGGCGTGGCGCCAGCGATACAAGACCTGGCAGCGGGTCAGATCGACTTCGCGTTTGGACCCGCCACGGTCTTTCCCATGGTGCAAGCGGGCAAGCTGAAGGTACTGGCGGTGGCGAGCCGGCAACGCGCCGCCGTGGCGCCCGACATACGAACCTTTTCCGAGGTCGGCATCGACGGTGTTTTCGCGGACAGCCTGTTCGGCATGTATGCCGCCGCGGGCACCCGCGATGATGTGGTCGATCGCATGAACGCCGAAATCAACAAGGTGCTTGCGCGGCCGGAGATCCAGGCGCGCTTTCTCGATGCGGGCGCCGAGGCGCTACCGCTGAGCGTGGCCGACTATGCTGCGCGCGTGCAGGACGAAAAGAAATTGTTCGCCCCGCTGATGAAGTCGTTGGGGCTGAAGGAACAGTAGCTGGAACAACGATAAAGGCTCCGCGTCATCCTTCCTCGCGCGCCGCAATCTCCGCGGCGAGCTCGGCAAGCGATACCGCGCCCAGGCGTTGCAGCAAGGCATGCTCGCCTTCGCGCAGGGAATCCGCCACCAACTGGTTCGCTGCCCGTTCGACGGGGCAAGCAGGATTGTCGTCGGCTGGCCCGATGGCAAAGACCGTGCCGTGGGCGATGGCTTCATGGACGTCGCGCGCGGTGATGGTTTCCAGTCCCCTGGCCAGCACCCAGCCGCCATTGCGCCCGCCCGTGGAGGTCACCATGCCGGCGGTGCGCAGCGCCGCCATGGATCGGCGCACCACCACCTCATTCGTATGCAGCATCTGGGCCAGCGTTCCAGAAGTGGTCGTGCCGCCGCGCAAATGCATGTGGATCAAGACGTGCAGCAGGCGGGCAAGACGGGTGTCATTGGCCATGGGATCGATTTACCGTAACTATAGGTGTTACGGTATTATAGCTGCACCGGATACTTCCTGAGAGCTTCCCCGATGACCGACCTTGAAACACGCGCTGTGACCGTCAACGGCATCACGCTCAATGTCACGGCCCAGGGCGTAGGCCCCCTCGTCTTGCTGTGCCACGGTTTCCCGGAGACCGCCTATGCCTGGCGCCACCAGCTTCCTGTTCTGGCCCGGGCGGGATTCCGCGCCGTGGCCCCGGATTTGCGCGGTTATGGCGCCAGCGACAGCCCGGCGGATGTGGCGGCGTTCACGACCTTGGATGTCATTGGCGATCTTGTCGCGCTTATCGAAAGCGAGGGGGCCGATGACGCGGTGATCGTGGGGAGCGATTGGGGGGCCAGCATCGCATGGCAGGCAGCCCAACTGCGTCCGGACCGCTTCCGGGCCGTCGTCGCCCTGGGCGTTCCCATGATGCGCAGAGCGCCGGCTGCGCCCAGCCGCCTCTTCCCCAAGACCGAGTCCGCCGCGTTTTACACGCATTACTTCAACGAGCCGGGAATTGCTGAAGAGGAGTTCGAGCGCGACATCAGCGCAACCCTTCGCGCCATCTACTTCGCGGCATCGGGCGACGCCGGGCCGCGCGACGACCCCGCTACGCCCAATCCGTTTGGCATGGTAGCCGCTGGCCGTGGCCTGCTCGATTCGCTGCCGGTCCCCCAGACCTTGCCGGCCTGGCTTACTCCGTCGGATCTGGCTGCCTTTGTACAAAGCTACACAGCCAGCGGGTTTCGTGGCGGCCTTAACTATTACCGGAATCTGGACCGCAATTGGGCGCTGCAGGGGGCCTTCGAGGGAAAGACGGTGGATGTGCCTGCGCTTTATCTCGTAGGGGAAAGGGATACTGGCCTGGCGATTCCCGGCATGGACCAGATCATCGCGGCCATGCCGGCCCTCGTTCCCCAACTGCGCGCTGCTGAAGTCATTTCCGGTGCGGGGCATTGGTTGCAACAGGAAGCCACCGAGGCAGTCAACAAGGCGCTCGTCGATTTCCTGAGGAGTCTTTGACGGGCGCGAAGGACCCGGCATTAGGACCATCGCTTCGCGCTTCGCCAAGCTTGTACATGGATGTTCATCCATCGACATACCGAGGTTTTTCAACCAGCCGGCCGCGTAACCCCCACAAGCCAGCCAGCGCCAGCAAGGCGAAACCCGCGCCGGCCAGGAACGTGGCTTGAGGACCGCCCATGTCCCACAGCGCTCCGGCAAGGACGCTCGCCACGAGCACGGTAACGCCTGTGATCAGGTTGAAGACGCCGAACGCGGTGCCGCGCAGCTCTGGCGGCGCGACATCGGCGACCAGTGTCGTCAGCAGGCCCTGGGTGAAGCCCATGTGCAAGCCCCAGAGCGCGACGCCGGCAGCGACCCCGGCGATGCCGCTCGACCAGGCCAGGACCAGATCTGCCAGCACCAGCACAGCCAGGCCGATGGCGAGTACCGTGGGCCGGTTCATGTGATCGGACAGGATTCCCACCGGATAGGCTGAGACTGAGTACACAAGGCTCATGATCACCAGTACCAGCGGGACCAGTGTCAGCGATACCCCGGCCGATTGCGCCCGCAGGATGAGAAAGGCTTCGCTGAAGCGCGCGAGCGTGAACACCGCCGCCACGGCGACCACATACCAGAAGCCCGCGCCCAGGCGGCGCAGCTCGTCGGGGTGTAGCGGCATTCGCACCTGCCGGAGCGCCGGGGAGCGTTCAGGCTCGCTCACCCCGACTACGATCAGCGCCACCGACAGGAAGGCCGGCACAACGGCAACCCAGAACACGGCTTGGAAGTGATCCGCTGTCAGCCACATGAGACCGATGGCCAGCAGCGGTCCCAGGAAGGCGCCGACGGTATCCAGCGACTGCCGCAGGCCGAAGCTGGCGCCGCGCAAGCGGGGGGGAGACAGGTCGGCGACGAGCGCGTCGCGCGGCGCGCCTCGGATACCCTTGCCGACCCGGTCGATGAAGCGCGCCGCGAACAGCCATTCAACGGACGAAGCCAGAGGGAAGACCGGCTTGGTCAAGGCCGCCAGCCCGTAGCCGATCGCCGCCAGGAGCTTGCGCTTGCCGAGCCAGTCGCTAAGCGCCCCGGAAAAGATCTTGGTAACGGACGCCGTCGCCTCGGCGATCCCCTCGAGCACGCCGACCGTCAGCACGGAGGTGCCCAGCACGGTGACGAGATAGGCCGGCAGCAGCGCGTGAATCATCTCCGAGGAGATATCCATCAGCAGACTGACGCACCCCAGCGCCCACACCCCGGGCGGGATCTCCCGCCAAGGCGTCCGTTTCCTGCCGCCCGTACCGTCCGACGCGTCTTGTGTATTCGTCTTCGATCTCATGGCGTTTCACCCTGGCGCCGGACGCACGCTGCGCGTTGTCCTTCGGGTCCTGCTCCGCAGCTCCCGGCCGGCGCGTCATCTGGCGGGGAGGCCCAGCCATCCGTTCATTCCCACATAGATGCCCACGGCGATGATCAGCAGGCTGGAGAGATAAGGAGCTCGCTGGGCCACAGCGCTGAACCATGGCGCGCGCTTGTTGACCTGGCGCACGCTCAGCGCCGCGACGGCTCCAACCGTCACCAGCGTGACGGCCAGTCCGATCGAGAAGCACAGCACCAGCACGGCACCCAGTGTGAACTCCTTTAGCTGCAGGCACAACAAGAGCACGGTGATCGCCGCCGGGCAGGGGATCAGTCCGCCGGTCAGACCAAACAGGGCGATCTGCCAGTTGGTCACGTTCCGGTTCGTGAAGCGCCGGCGGATGTCATTGGCATGCGCGAGCTGGTGTGCATCCTGGTATCCCTCGCCCGCGACCTCCAGGCCTCGCAGCTCTTCGTGGAGGTGGTCATGCCGGTGCTCATCCGGCTCCATGAACGCGATGTCATAGCTGTGGACATGCCCGCCGTGCCCCAGGGTCAGGCGGGCCATGAACTCGTGCGGTTCGGGAATGTCTTCAACCGACTCCAGATAGCCGTCCTTCTGCGCGAAACGGAACGCGTGGCGCGCACCGTCGACCCTCTCTGTCGTCACGGAAACGTCCTGCGCTTGCCAATTCCCGCCCCGCAGGCTGGTGAGTCTCCAGCGCGGCGCAACGCCGTCCTCGAACACCTCCAGCGCGACCAGACCGTGTCCGGTATCGATCTCGTGCCGCTCCGCGCCATGGGAATGAGCCTCATGCCCGTGGCCGTGATCATGGTCATGGTGATGATGGGCGTGGCCCGCGCCATGCTGATCGCGCCAGGTCCGCCAGAACATCCAGGCCGCGATCAGCACGATGATGACCCCGGACGCCAGTTGAAAATAAGGCTCCAGCTCTTCCGCGTCGACCCCGCGCCAGAGATACATTCCTCCCAGACCGATCCCCCACACGATAAAGGTGTGCGAAATGGTCGCGGTGATGCCCAGCAGCACCGCCTGCCACACCGATCCCCGGATCGCGACGATGAATGCCGCCATCATCGTCTTGGAATGGCCGGGCTCCAGCCCGTGCAGAGCGCCCAGCAGAATGGCGCTGGGAATAAACAGCCAGGCGTGCGACGCGCCCTGGGCGATCAGATCGGAAAAAGACAACATGGATAGTGCGCTTAGAGATACTTGGTGATTTCTTTGAATTCGTCGATCGTGCGCTGCCTGTCCTCGTTCAGCTCTCCCACCGCATCCTGCAGGCAGTGGTCGATATGGTCCTGAATGAGGATCTTCTTGGCTTGGGAAATGGCACGCTCGACCGCGTACAGCTGTTGAGCCAACTCAAGGCAGGGACGGTGTTCTTCCATCATCGACAGAATGCTGCGCAAATGCCCTTCGGCCCGCTTGAGGCGTTTGGCCACGGCGTCGTGATGATGATGAGGATCGGGTCTGTTCATGCATGGATCATATCCCCCCCGGGGGGATGTTGTGGAAGAAACCACGAAGCTAATCGGGAAATCAAAAAACTGCCGTAGCGATCTCTACATGATTGCAGCGATCACGACGTTTTCTTACTCTGCTCTCCATGGACTCCTCGCTCACACCCTCCTGGCTTCTGCTGATCGTCAGCCTGCCCACCGGCGGAGCCACGGCGCGCATGCGCATCTGGCGCAAGCTCAAGATCCTGGGCTGCGCCGCCTTACGCGATGGAGCCTATCTACTGCCGGCGCACGCTGGGCAGGCGTCCCGATTGGCCGATTTGGCCGCAGAAACGAACGAGGAAGGCGGCCAGGCTTGGCTGCTGGGGGTCCAGCCCCAGGACAAGGACGAATCCGCCGCGTTCCAGGCCCTTTTCGATCGCTCGGCCGACTACGATGCCTGGCTGGCGGAGCTGGCCCAGGCGCGTCAGACGCTGGACGCTTTGAACGTGGCGGAACTGAACCGCCTGCTGCGCCGTTTCGAGCGCAGCTACCAGGCGTTGCGCCAGATCGATTTCTTCCCGTCTGAAACATCGCTGCGCGCTCAGACACAGCAGCGCGATTTCGCCAATGCCATCGAATCCCTGCAATCGCCTGGCGAACCCCGCGCCGCCGAAGGCGGCATCGCGCGCCGCGATCCCATGCGCCATCAAGGTCGACTCTGGGCGACCCGGCGCCATATCTGGGTCGACCGGGTCGCCTGTGCGTGGCTGATCCAGCGCTTCATTGATCCGTCCGCGCGCTTTCTATGGCTGGAGAACCCGGCGGAGTGCCCCGCCGATGCCCTGGGCTTTGATTTTGACGGCGCCACCTTCACGCACGTGGGCGACAGGGTGTCGTTCGAGGTTCTGCTCGCCAGCTTTGGCCTGGAAGAAAACCGTGGCCTCGCCCGCCTCGCAGCACTGGTGCACGCGCTTGACGTGGGCGGCGCCGCGCCTCCAGAGGCCGCCGGCTTCGAAGCCATGCTGGCTGGCGCGCGCAAACGCTGGTCCGATGACGATACGTTGCTGGCCGAAGCCGGCGCAATGCTGGATTCGCTGTACGCCCATTTTTCCGGCGGCCGCAAAGCCTGAGCTTTCTGAACTATCTGTCTTCAAGGCGCCTGCCATGACGACTTCGATCCAAGACCCTACCGCGCAAAACGCCATTGCCCCGCCGCGTTACGCCCTCTGGCAACTGCTCTGGTATTTCGTCCGCCTGGGCTCGCTGGGCTTTGGCGGCCCGGTCGCGTTGGCAGGCTACATGCACCGCGACCTGGTGGAACGACGGGGCTGGATCGGGGAGGCTGACTACAAGGAGGGCCTGGCCCTGGCTCAACTTGCGCCCGGTCCGCTGGCCGCGCAACTCGCCATCTACCTTGGCTACGTGCATTACCGCGTCCTCGGCGCCACGCTGGTGGGCATCGCGTTCGTACTTCCGTCCTTCCTGATGGTCGTCGCCCTGGGCTGGGCCTATGTGCGCTTTGGCGGGCTGGTCTGGATGCAGGCCGTGTTCTACGGCGTGGGCGCGGCCGTGATTGGCATCATTGCCATCAGCGGCTATAAGCTCACCACCAAGAATGTCGGCAAGGACAAGCTGCTGTGGGCGATCTACCTGACGCTCGCCGCCGTTACCGTCATCACGGAGTCGGAAGTCGCTTGGCTGTTCCTGGTGGCTGGCGTCATCAACTGGCTCCGGCGCGCGCCGCCCCTATGGCTGAAATCCGGCAATCTGCCGGCGCTTGCCGCCGTATCGCTACCCGCGGCCGGCAGTCCGCTGGCCGCCATCGACTGGCCGCTATTGACGCAGATCGCTATCTTCTTCGCCAAGGCCGGCGCGTTTGTCTTTGGCTCGGGCCTGGCTATCGTGCCCTTCCTGTACGGCAGCGTCGTCACCCAGTTCCATTGGCTGAACGATGGTCAGTTCGTCGACGCCGTGGCGGTGGCGATGATCACGCCCGGGCCCGTGGTCATCACGGTTGGTTTCATCGGCTATCTGGTGGCCGGTCTGCCCGGCGCCAGCGTGGCGGCGGCGGCAACCTTTCTGCCCTGCTATCTCTTTACTATTCTGCCGGCACCGTACTTCAAGAAGTACGGCAAGCTGCCCGCCATCATTGCCTTCGTCAATGGCGTCACGGCCGCGGCGGTGGGCGCCATCGCCGGCGCCGTCATCGTGATTGCGCGGCGTTCGATCGTCGATGCGCCCACCCTGGCGTTGGCCGTCATCACCATCGGGCTGTTGCTGCGGTTCAAGAAGTTGCCCGAACCGGCCATCGTCGCAGGCGCCGCGCTCATTGGCCTGGTCGTCTATCCGCTGATGCACTAGGCCTTCCTTCAAGGAGCCCATCATGCAATGGATCACCCGAGAACGCCCCAAGATCGACCGCATCGCGTGTCCGTGGCTGATCGCCCGCTTCATCGATACGGCGCCCGAGTTGCTCTACGTACCGCCAGGGGACGTGTTGCGCGTGGCCCGGGAAACGGGAGCGATTCCCTACGACATTCCCGGCGTCGAGCTGACGCATGTGGGCGACCTATGCAGCTTCGACGCATTTCTTGAGAAGTTCCAGTTGGCGGGAAACCCGGCACTGCATCGGTTGGCCCGGATTGTTCGGGGCGCCGACACCTCGCGGCTGGACTTGACCTCGGAATCAGGCGGGTTGTACGCCCTGTCGCTGGGGCTGTCGCACCTGTTTACCGACGACCACGCCATGCTCGGCCATGGAATGGTCATGTACGACGCCCTTTATGCATGGTGCCAGGCGTGTCAGGCAGAGACGCACGGATGGCCACCCGTGATGCAGGCATATCCATCGAATGGCTTGCAGACCACAAAGTAGGGCCGGACACCTCCGGCCCTGCGCCAACCAGTCCAGGTCTGTAACAAATGGGTGGATCGAGGCCGCGTGCGGGGCGTGGCGGAATTCCGCCCATTGCGGGCCAAAAGCGGCTCGACGGATGCATCTCGCCCTGCGCGGCCGCCGCTGCCAGCTAAAATCCCGCAGCGCATAGACGGCCGTCAGGGATGGCCAACCTCGATGCGTTGCGGTTGCTCCGTCGCTTCGTGCGGCCGCCGCGGCTCACATTCAAAGCACAAATGAAAAATACATTGATGGCCACGCACCTGCGCCTGCTCGGCATGGCAGCGCTCTGGGGCGCGTCGTGGTCCTGGGGCAAGGTCGTCGCCCAGTCCATGGCGCCACTGGCCGCGGCCAGCCTGCGGTTCCTGTTTGCCAGCGTGGTCTTGGTCCTGTGGATGCATCGCGCCTCGGCGCTGCGCGGCCTGAAGTCCCTGACGCGCAACCAATGGCTCGGCCTGGCCGCCGCCGCGTTGGCGGGCGTCTTCGGCTACTCCAGCTTCTTCATGTTGAGCCTGCAGCTGGTGCCGGCCGGCAAGGCCGCGATCGTGGTGACGCTGAACCCCGGCGCGACGCTGTTGCTGGCGGCGATCCTGTTCCGCGAACATCTCAACCCCGCCATCCTGGCCGGCATGGTCCTGTCGGCCATCGGTGCGTACATCGCCATCGGCGGCGGGGTTTCACAAGCCGCTGCCGGCTCCGGCGTAGGCATCGGCGAATTGCTGCTGCTCGGTTGCGTGGCCTGCTGGGTGGCCTACACCCTGATCGGCCGGCTGGTGCTCAAAGGCGTGGACGCCCTGACCACCACCACGGTGACCACCGTGATCGGCGCGCTGATGCTGCTGCTCACCAGCCTGATCGTGGAAGGCGTGCCGGCCTGGCAGAAGCTGGGGCAGGCGCCGGCCAGCGCCTGGGGCAGCCTGCTGGCTTTGGCGTTCGGGGCGACCGCGATCGCTTACGCCTGGTACTTCGAAGGCGTGAAGGCGCTGGGCGCCGGCGCGGCCTCGGGCTACATCACGCTGGTGCCCGTGTTCGGCGTGCTGTTCTCCAGCCTTTGGCTGGGTGAAGCCACGCCCGCGAATCTGTTCATCGGCGCCGCTCTTGCGATCTCGGGCATGGCGATCATGCACGTCGGCCGGCGTCGCGCCGAGGCGCGACAACGCCGATAGGCGGACCTTCCATGCAGCCCTATACCCACGACAACCTGCCGGCCCAGGAGACTTGGCTGGACTGCGCGACCGCCGACGGAGGCCGGCTGCGCGTGGTGCTGCTGGCAGCCGATCCGCAGGCGGCGGCGCCGCTGCTGGCGCGGGCCCGCTCGATCGCTCAAGCGCTGGCGACGCACCGCGACGCCGCGTTGCAATTCCTCTGGCAGGCGGGACGCGACAGCGGCGACCCCGAAGATCCCCCTGCGACGTTCCTGGAACACTTCACGCCATCCGACCTGATCGTCGCGGCCGACGGGGGCTACGTGCTGCACCTGGCGCCGCGCGACGCGACCTGGTTCATGGATGGCTATTGGCCGGCCGTACGCTTCGCGGCGGATGACCGGCCTGCGGACTGGATCTGCGAATCCTGATCTGAGCCACTACGGCCTCTTGGCGCTTGGAGGCAATGTCGCGTCAGGTTCCGCACAGGCGCATGATTACACTCTGATCGTGACACGTGCGTCATTCACGGAGAAGTCGGCATGCAATTGGCTCAAACATGACTAGCAACGACGGGATTCAGGTCTCGGTCTATACCCGATGGCACCAGTTGTCGGTGCCGTTGGCCTTCGCCCTGGCGGCGGGCAGCTTCATGCTGGTGGTGTTCAACCGTGGGCCGATTGTTCTGGCGGTTGTGCTGGCGGTGCTGGGGTTGCTGGTGCCGCCGCTGGTGGCGTTCAAGGGCTTTCCCACACGCAATACCGTCAAGGTGACGTCCGAAGGGCTGGAGTTTTCGCGCCGCTCTGCCGTCGCCTTCGCCCATTTGTCCCGCTGGGGCACCGACGATTATCTCAAGCTGGTCCGCCCCGGCCTGCCGACGTTGCTGGTCAGTGCAGTGGACCGGCCCACACGTGAACGTCTGTTGCGCGAGTTTGAGCAGGCCTTGGCGGCGTGGCATACGCGCCAGCCCGCCGGTACGCAGGCAGCGCGCCGCACACATTTCTATGGTTCCAACGCAGGACGCCTGGTGGGCTTGTTGATCGTCGTGCTGGGGGCGGGAGTGGCGGTCATGGCGCTGAGCTTGCGCGAACCGTCGATGTCGCTGGCTATCGTTGGCGGGCTGGGAGCGCTGTTCGGATTGACGATGCTGTTTGGCCGGCGGGACTGAAGGCGCTGGGCACGCCGTGGCTCGTACGTTCGCATCGGCAGGTCCGCCGCAAACAGGGATATAGTGGTGCGCCCTCCAGGCTCCCGCCTTCGCGGCGAACCAGGACTTTTCTTAGCTTCAGGATGCTTGCATGACCATGACCGCCGAACAGTTTCATCAACGCATGTGGGAAATCCTGGATCCCGTGGACACTGAACATTTCGAGGTCGTGGCCGCGCCCGCGCCCGATGCGGAGGCGATCGCCGCTCTGGAGGCCGCTGTCGGCTTCCCGCTGCCTTCGGCGTTTGCGGCCTTCTGCCAGCGTACCAACGGCCTGTGCGTGATGGCGCGCGAGGAAGTCTGGCCGCACGCGAAGGAGTTCGAGGTCGGCCCCGCCTGGACGTTCTGGCGCGGCCTGGTGCTGTTGGGCGTCGATGCGCCGGAATTGCCCGAATGGGCCAGCATCTCGGCGCAGCAGCGCCAGCTCGCCGAGGCCGGTTTGCCCGGCATCCTGCCCGTGCTGAAGATCGTGGGCGACGGCAGCCGGATCTGGGGCGTGGATCAGACGGGGACCGTCGTGGTGATCGATGACTTGACCGAAGTGGAGCCGCTGGCCGGCGACCTCACCGACCTCTACGCCGAGCAGATAGCCGATCTGCTGCAGCGCCAGCAGGATATGGCGCAGCGGCTGGCCGAACGCGCGGCGCGCAAGCAGCGCAAGCTGCCGGGGTAGCATGAGCGCAATGCTGCAAGTCACGGAAGAACCCCTGGCCGATGAGGACATCGTGCTGCTGCGCCGTGGCCGTCGCGGCAGATTCCTGACGGCCGTGTTCGCGGGGCTGATGTTCCTGCTGCTGGCGAGCAGCGCGATCATGTTCGTCGTGCTTGGCGCGTCCGATCGCAGCCTGCGCCGCGGCGCTGACGGCGTGGTGATCCTGTTGTGCACAGTGGCGATGACTTGCTTCGCGGTCTTTCTTGGACGCAGGTTGCTGCGCCTGCCGCAAGCCTGGCGCCGCTTCAATCGGGTGTTGAAGGGGCGTGTACCCAAGCAGATCGTTTCCGGGCACCTGACCGGTTTTGGTCCGGCCGGGAGTCCCGGCATCTGCTACGTCTTCGGCGAACAGCGCGTGGACGTAGCTCTGCCGTTTTGGAACGAGATCGCCAGGGACACTCGAGAAGGTTTCCGGCCTGTGACGGCCGTGGCGCTGACGGACCTACCCGTGCGCCTGCACTTGCTGACGCTGGACCCCGACGCGCCACCCGTGCTGTTGCTGGCCGAGTACCCGATGAGCGCGCAGGCCTGGAATTCGGTCGAGGAAGTCAGCAATGCCGACCGCGAGGCCGTGCGCAAGGAAGAATTGAGCCTGCGCAAGTTCTTCTACGTGCTCGCCCTGGCGCCGCTGGTCGGCAGCCTGTTCCTGGGGCCCTTGATCCTGCTGGCCGCATTCTTCGTTCTCACGGGATTCGCGCTGGGCGTGCGCGGCCCCAGGCTGAAGCGGGCCCGCTACAAGCTCGGGGTACGCGGCTTGGTCGAGGAAGTCGTGAGCTATCGCGTGCGCGCGACCAACTCGAACATTTCCACGCTGGTTCACAACTATCGCATCGGGGGCGTGATGTACCGGGTCGAGCATTTAGGGCAAGCTGCCGCGCCGGGCCAGCGCGTTGCCTTCGAGTATCTCGACGGAACGGGCATCATGGGGCCGAGCGCCTTGTTCTTTCGAATCGAAGACGAGCCGGTCATGACGCTATGAGCGCGGCGCGCTGCCCGCCGCATTGAACCCTGCCGGGATCTCTGCGGGCGGCGCGGGCCGCGCCGGCGGCATCATGCCTGTGCGCGCAACACGCTTGAGTGTTTGCGTTGTCGCCAGGCGCGTGGCGGCCATGCCCGGCCTCTGCCGGCGCCATACCCGCAACCGTGCAGTTCCGTCCTTGTCGCTTCGCCTCGTAAAGCAGGTCGTCTGCCCGCTTCAACGCGCTGGCGAAAGGTTCTCCTGCCTGCACGAGGGTCACTCCCATGCTTGCAGTGAAGCGGGAATCTGGAACCTGTGGCGCCCAGCGCTGCGCCACGAAACTGGCACGGATCTCTTCGGCGATTGCGGTGGCGCTTTCCAGGCTTGCCGTGGGCAGCAGCAGCAGGAATTCTTCTCCTCCCAGCCGGGCCGCATGGATGCGGGTGTCTGCTTGCGGCCTCAGCAGGGCGCCGAATCGGGCAAGCACCATGTCGCCAAACGCATGGCCGAAGACATCGTTGATGCGCTTGAAGTTGTCGATGTCGGCCATGATCAGCGCGGTCGGTGTCGCCGCATCCGAGAATGCGCTTCCGGAGGCAAGCAGACTATCGAGTCCTTGGCGGTTCAGCAGGCCCGTCAAGGCGTCGGTATGGGCATGGCGACGGTACTTCTCTATGGCGTCGTAGCTCGTCGCGATGAAGACCGCGAAGGTCAGGACTATGCTTCCGAGCAGTCCGGTGTATTGGATCAGGATGCCCCAGACCGACGTTCTCCATTCGCCCGTCGAGAGCGGCGGAATCGGGGCGGCAATGTACAGGATGCACTGGCCCGTCAACACGAGGGAGATGAAGAGGAACGCGGCGGTGAGCACCCTGTCCGACGTAGTCACGGCATGCCTGGCGAAGGACAGCGTGGCCCGCCAGGTCACGAGCGCGCAACAGGCTTGCACGAAGAACGTTTCCAGCTTCGCACTGGCAAACAGCACTACCGAGACAACTACCATCGCCGTCGAGGCAAGCAGGACCGCAGCATCGAAGTAGGGGGAAACTTGGCTGCGCCTGCGGCTCTGAAGGGCGCGACAGGCGAGGATGACGCCGCCCAGAATGAAAGCATCCTCGACGACCTGTTTATATGGGGAAAGTGCGCTGGCCTGCACCAGCATGATGGCGTAGCCTGCGCCCAGGCAGGCCAGGGCGCAGCCCCACCGGAGCGTATTGAAGCCGATGAAGCGTGCAGCGCAGAGTCCGATGGCGCACATCAGGATCGCTGCAGGCACGGACCATTCAAGAAGGGTTGCGGGCATGGACAGGCGAATACGTGGAACGGTACACAGTCGAGCGCATGCTCGGCCGACACAATTTGTATGGAAAAAGATTACAGTGTGTTGCAATGTATCGCCAGGACTCAACAGTCAAGGATTGTCAAGCGTTGCGGCCTGCTTCGCCGGGAAGGGAAAGCCGGTGTCTGCCGGACGTTGAACAGCTGGCGAGAGACGCGGCGGCTGTCAGCTGGCCGACAGGCGGGCGCGAGGGGCGCCAGCTACACTTCCGGCATCCCGCGCCAATGTCCGCCGGACCGGTCCCGTGCCCCGCGGCAAGGCGGCGGACTGGCGGCCGGTCTCCCATTCTCCCGCCATGTCGCAACCCGATTCGTTCAATCTGAAGCAGATCGCCGTGCCGGCGTTCGGCCCATCGCTGCTCTATGGCATCAGCAACGGCGCCATTCTTCCCGTGATCGCGCTCACCGCGCGCGATCAAGGAGCGTCGATAGCCACCGCCGGCCTGATCGCCGCCCTCATCGGGGTCGGCTCGCTGTTTTCCAATATTCCGTCCGCGCTGATTACGCATCGCTTCGGCGAGAAGCGCGCCATGGCTGGCGCGGCGGTGTTGAGCGTGGTCGGCCTGCTGCTCGTGATTGGCGTGCCCAACCTCTGGGTGCTGGCGCTGGCGATGCTGATGCAGGGATGCGCGCAGTCGGTGTTTCAGCTGGCGCGCCAGAGCTACATGATTGAGGTCGTGCCGCTGGTGTACAGGGCGCGCGCCCTGTCCACGCTCGGCGGAACGACGCGGATCGGTACTTTCTTCGGCCCTTTCGCGGGGGCGGCCTTGATTCATTTCGTGGGGCTGGATGGCGCCTATTGGGTTGCCATCTGCGCCATGCTCGGCGCAGGACTCATCGCCATCAAGGCGCCCGACATCGAGCCTTCGGCGGGCGTGAGCGCGGGCGCGCCGCGCGCGCGCATGGGCGAGGTTGCGCGCGACCATCGCGGCGTGTACGCCACGCTCGGCGTGGGCGTGATGCTGATCAGCGCGCTGCGCGCGTCGCGCCAGGTGGTGATTCCCCTGTGGGCAGACCATCTGGGCCTCGACGCCGCCACCACTTCGCTCATCTACGGGCTGGTCGCCGCAGTCGACATGTCGGTGTTCTATCCGGCGGGCAAGGTGATGGACCAGCGCGGCCGCTTGTGGGTGGCATTGCCTTGCACGCTGCTGATGGGGCTGAGCCTGATGGCGATCCCGCTTACCGACGGGGTGGCGAGCTTCATCCTGGTGTCGGCGCTGTTGGGCTTCGGCAACGGCATCGGATCGGGCATCGTCATGACACTGGGCGCCGACGCCGCCCCAGCGGGCGCGCGCACGCAGTTCCTTGGCATCTGGCGTTTCATGGCCGACCTTGGCTCGAGCGGCGGACCCGTGGCGCTGTCGGTGCTGACCGCCCTGGTGTCGCTCGGCGGCGCATCGTTCGGTGTTGGCACGCTGGGGCTGGTGGCGGCCGGCGTGTTCTGGCGCTGGTTGCCGCGCCGCGCGCAGGCTTGAGGAGCCTTGCTCCAGGGCTCGCACGGGTCATGGGAGCCGCCCGCGTCTCCGTAGGGAAACGGAAGATACGGTGTCGGATTGAGCTTTCGCGCCGCAATTTGTAGTCTGGCATCATATTTTTTGCGGAATGGCCGCCCCGGAGGCGCTGATGCCGACTCTCTCCTATGCAATCCTCGAAGCCCCTTCCACGCTAGGCTTGGCGACCGACGGTGTGGAATGTCTGCCTGATCAGCTCCTGGCCCACGGCCTTGCTGAGCGCATCCATGCACGCCGCGCCGGGCGACTTGCCGTGCCTCCCAAGAATCCGACGCCCGATCCCGAGACCGGCACCCTGAACGCCAAGGCCATTGCGGCGTGGTCGCCCAAGCTTGCCGACGCGGTGGGCGCGTTGCTTGATGCGGGCGAGTTTCCGGTGCTGCTAGGCGGCGATTGCACAATCCTGCTGGGTTCCATGCTCGCGTTGCGCAGGCGCGGCCGTTACGGCCTGCTCTTCATCGACGGCAACGCCGACTTTTTCCAACCTGAGGCGGAACCCAACGGCGAAGGCGCTTCTATGGATCTTGCCTTCGTCACCGGCCATGGTCCGCCGCTATTGGCCGACATCGAAGGGCGCGGGCCTTTGGTCCGCCCTGAAGACGCTGTTGCGTTCGCGTATCGCGATCATGAGGACCAGGAAGAGTACGGCAGCCAGCCGCTCCCTGAAGCGCTCAAGACGCTTGATCTCCCCGCAGTACGTTCGATGGGCATCGAGGCTGCTGCGCGCCAGGCAGTCGATCATCTGACGCGAGCAGAGTTGGACGGTTTCTTTATCCACGTCGACGCAGACTGTCTTGACGACGCCATCATGCCGGCCGTCGATTTCCGCGTGCCTGGCGGCTTGTCGTGGGAAGAGCTGACGGCCGCGCTGCGGATTGTCCTGTCGAGCGGCAAGGCTGTCGGCCTTGAGATCACTATCTACAATCCGCATCTTGATGAAGATGGCAGCGCCGGGCGTGGCCTGGCCGATTTGCTGGCTGCAGCCCTCGGAACGGCTGCGTCATCGGTGTAATCGTGGTGTCCGGCGCCACGCAGTCGCATCGAGTTTGCGTGCAGCTGCGGGATGCCTTTGATCAGCGCACCGCGAACCAGTCTCCCGCCAGGCTGCCGTTCATGCCGCAGAACGGCGGACCGAAGCCGTCTTTCTCCACTCCGGCGGGCGGCGTTTCTCGCACCACCAGCACCGCGCCCCGGCGCGTCAGGTCCAGCGTCCACGGCGGCCCGTCCTGATAGGTGACGATGATGCTGTCGCCTACGGCGACCGCCTTGCCGCTCAGATCGCAGACCCAGCGGCCGCTGTAGGGCTCGGCCGAATTGGCGGCCACGAGCAGTTGACCGTCGGCGCCGCGGGTGATTTCAATTTCACCTTCGACGTTCTTCCACTTGCCGACAAAACGGGCAGGCGGCTGCGGATTGATGGACTTCAGAAAATTCAGGCGGTAGCGCATGCTGGTGCCGATCTCCTTGACCGGCGTGCCGCCCGAAAAGGGCTCGTCGTAGATCCTGTCCCGCACGCCCAGGAAATAACGTTGGTCGGCGGTCAGCGATTTGACCGCCTCGGCGTCGAGTTTGGCGCGCACCGCCTTGTACTGCTGCGCGATGGCCGCATCCTGGTCGGCCAGGGCCGGGTGGGCGCAAATGGCTTTTTCGACCGGAGTCGCGGCTTTGGCGCAGTTGAAAGAGGGGGCAGCCACGGCGCTGCCTGCCACGGCCAACGATGCTGCAAGGACCAGATGACGGATCATCTTGTGTAGCTCTCCAGGTTGTATAAGCGTTCGGCGGGCCTGTCGGCGCCGAGATGACGGCGCAGTTTACCGGCGCGGATTGTTCTTGGGGACGGCGGGATGGCGTTGTCGCTTCTGCCAACCGCGCCCGGGCTGGCGACTTCCAAACCGAGGCCGCGGAATTTGCGTTGGGTATGTCAATCAAAAAAATATAAGCCTTTGATTCTTATTGAATTGCGTGCCAATTCGAGCGGATTCTGGTTGTGGACTCCTGATTTCTTGGTCAATAGCACTCTCTTAAATATATAATTCATCTGATAAGCATTCGCATTTAGATATCGGAAAGATGAATTGTGGCCAAGAAAACTCAGTTGACTATCTCGCTGTGCGTCCAGTGCTTTAGCCCGGCAGTCGCGCTGTCCTTGATTCTTCCCGCCAGCGCCGCCGCCCAGACCGCGGCGCAAACCACGACGCTGCAGCCCGTCACCGTGACCGCGGGTTCGGTCTCGGAGGAAGACTTGCCCGCGCCCTATGCCGGCGGGCAGGTGGCGCAGGGCGCGCGCCTGGGCCTGATGGGCAATCAGGACGTGATGGACACGCCATTCAACGTCACCAGCTATACCTCCGAGCTGATCCAGAACCAGCAGGCGCGCACGTTGGCGGACGTGATGGCCAACGATCCTTCCGTGCGGTTCACGACGTCGAGCGGGCATGCCTACGAGAACTTCCGCATCCGCGGCTTCGACGTCAACCAGAACGACGTGGCGATCAACGGCATGTATGGCCTGGCGCCCATGGGGCGCACGCCGCTGGAGTTCGTCGAGCGGGTGGAAGTGCTGAAAGGCCCGAACGCCTTGTTCAGCGGCATGGCGCCCAGCGGTGCGGTGGGCGGCACGATCAACCTGGTGCCCAAGCGGGCGCAAGACACGCCCAATGCCACCTTCGGCGTGAACTGGCAGGCCGACGGCCAGCTGGGCACGACCATCGATGCCGGCCGCCGTTTCGGCTCCGCCAATGAATGGGGCGCGCGCGTCAACGGTTCCTTCAGCGACGGCGCCACCACGCTGGACGGCCAATCCAGAAAGCGCGAGTTCCTGTCCGCCGGCCTGGACTATCGCGGCAGCGCCCTGAGCGCGTCGATAGACGCTTACCACAGCCAGGAGTCGTTTTCGGGCGGCACGCCGGCCATGTTCTGGTTCGGCGGCTCCGTCGTGCCCGACGCGCCCGATCCCCGCATCAACCAGTTCAGCACCGGCTATGGCAGCATCCAGAGCAACGCCGTCATGGCGCGGGCTGAATACCGCTTCAATGACAGCGTATCGGCCTTCGCAGGTGTGGGCAGGCGCGACAGCCATCAATCGGGCCTGATCAACGGCACCCACGCGCGGCAGATAGACGCCAATGGCAATTTCACCGGCTCCATCATCGGCCAGCGCGCCTACACCGACGCCACCTCGGCCGAAGGCGGGCTGCGTACGCGGTTCAACACGGGCAGCGTGCGGCACGAGCTGGTGCTCCAGGCCTCCTTGCTGAAGCTCGAGGACGGGTCGGCCACCGGCACGGCATCGACCTTCAAGTCGAACATCTACGACCCGATCACGCCGGTCATGCCGGCGGTGCCGGGCAGCGCGCCCAAGACGGCGGAGAATACGCTGTCCAGCCTGGCGCTGGTGGATACCATGTCCTTCTTCGACGACAAGCTGCTCCTGACCGGCGGCCTGCGCAACCAGCGCGTGAAGACGACGAACTTCGACAAGACCGGCAAGACGACGGCCCGCTATGACGAGGACGCCGTGACGCCGGCCGTCGCCATCGTCGTCAAGCCCTGGGGACCGGACGTTTCGCTGTATGCCAACTACGTGCAGGGCCTGAGCAAGGGCGATAGCGTCACGGACACCAGCGCCAGCAACTATGGCCAGGTGTTCGCGCCGTACAAGACCAAGCAGCAGGAGCTGGGCGTCAAGTGGAATGCCGGCACCTTCACCAATACCCTGGCAGTCTTCCAGATCGACAAGCCCATGCTGGTGACGGAGGGCTCCACGGCCAAGCCTACGTACGCGGACGGCGGTGAGAAGCGTGTCCGCGGCGTGGAGTGGAATACCTTCGGCGAGTTGGCGGCGGGCTTGCGCGTGCTGGGCGGCGTCACTTACACGCAAGGCACTCAGGTCAAGACCTCGTATGGCCGCTATGACGGCAATACCGCGGTGGGCGCGCCGCGCTGGCAGGCCAATGCCGGGCTGGAATGGGATACGCCGTGGGTGCCCGGCGTGACGCTGAGCGCGCGCGTGCAGGCGACTTCGAGCCAG
Organism: Achromobacter xylosoxidans; assembly: GCF_014490035.1. Taxonomy (NCBI): domain Bacteria; kingdom Pseudomonadati; phylum Pseudomonadota; class Betaproteobacteria; order Burkholderiales; family Alcaligenaceae; genus Achromobacter; species Achromobacter xylosoxidans. Next base: position 1,094,522 of record NZ_CP061008.1, read on the forward strand.
TACGCCGATGCGGCCAACAAGCTGCAGATTCCGGGCTGGGGCCAACTGGATCTGGGCGCCCGCTACGCCACGCAGATCAACGGCCGGGACGTGGTGTACCGGTTGAATGTCAACAACGTGTTCGACAAGCACTATTACGCCGGCAGTTTCAGCGACACGACGCCTATCGTGACGCTGGGTCCGGCGCGCACCGTGACCGCCTCCGCCAGCATCAGTTTCTGAATACGGGATGTTTTGTCGGTCCCTGTTCCGGACAGTCGATGCGGGGCAGGGATAGGCAGGCAGGTCTCGGGCAATTCATTCAGAGGTGACCATGGAAGTCCTGATTCTTTTCAGCCTGGCAAGCCTGTTCCTGGGCAGTTTCTGTATCTATCGCGCCTCGCCCAATCAGCGATGGGCCGCCACGTCCTGGCCGGTCCTGTCCGCCCGCGTCGCGGGCATTCTGCTGCTCGCGCTGGGCGGCTGGGGGTGCCTGCGCGCATTCTCTGCCGTCGCGGCCGTGTTCGTTTTCTGCACGGCCTTGATGCTGTTCTTCAGCCTCATGCCGTATCTGGGCGTGCTGGCGGGCTTGCGCGGAAGCGACACGCATGAAGCCCGTTAAGCGCGCGCCGATCCGGCGCGACTGGATTTCGAAGAGCCTGGCGGGCGCATTGCTCGGTTTCGCGCTGGCCATGGGCGCCAGCGCGGCGCTTGCCGCCTTGACGGCCGGCATTCCATTGGCGACGCGTTCGCAGCTTGCCATGTGGCTGGTGCCGCCGGTCTGGCTCGGCGTCGCGAGCACCGTCTATTTTTTCGCCAGCGGCCTGCGCGCGTGGATCTGGCTGGGCGGAGCCTGCGTGCTGCTCTACGGCGGACTGCTAGTCGTCAAGGCGATCTGAAGGGAGTCCGCGATCATGAGAGCCGACTACATACGCATCTACAAATCCGTCCATACCTGGACGGGCATCCTGACCGGAATGGCGCTGTTCATCGCCTTCTACGCCGGCGCGCTGACCGTATTCAAGGAGCCGCTTACCCGTTGGGCGACGCCGCCCGCGGTCGTCGCGCCCGTGCCGCTGGAAGAAACGCCCGGCCTTATCGCCAGAACCCTGCAAGCGCGGCCGGATGTGGCCAAGGGGTTCAGCATCCATCTGCAGGACGCCGAACACGTGCCGGCCCGCATGACCTGGGAAGTCCGTGACGGGCAGGCCGACGATCACGATGAATCGTCGATCCGCCACCATGTCGCCTATCTGGGCGCGGGCGGCGAGCTGCGGTTGGAGGAGTCCGCGCCGAGCGGGCTGATGTCGTTCATCGACGTGCTTCACCGCGTGGTGGGCCTGCCTGTCGACAGCGATCCCAACCGCTGGTTCATGGGCATCGTCGCATCGCTCTATGCAATCGCCCTGGTGTCGGGAGTGATCGTGCTGCTGCCGTCGCTGGTCAAGGACTTTTTCGCCTTGCGGGTCGGTAAGAACCTGAAGCGCATGTGGCTGGATGCGCATAACGTGGTGGGCATTGTTTCGCTGCCATTTCACATCGTCATGGCGCTTAGCTCCGTCGTGTTCGCGTTCCACGACGGAATCTACGATCTGCAGGACAAGCTCATGTACGAAGGCAAGCTGGAATCCGTTTTCCAGCGGTCGGGCGGCGGCGCGCCCGCTGGAGAGGCCCGCAATCCCGCAGACATGCTGACGCCCGCGGAACTGCTGGCCCAGGCGCGCGATCTCGCGCCGGGTTTCGAGCCTTACACGCTGCAGTATCAACAGGTCACCAGCCCGCGCGCCATCGTACGCGTCTGGGGCAAGGACGACAGTGCGGTATCGCCGCGGGCGCGAGGCGGCTTCGTGGCGCTCGATCCCTACAGCGGGAAGGTACTCAACCGCGACTATCTGCCGGGCGGACAGGACGCGCCCAACCTCTGGATCAGCAGTTTCTTCGCGCTGCATATGGCTTCCTTCGGCGGCGCGGCAGTGCAGTGGCTCTATTTCCTGCTTGGACTTGCGGGCGCATGGCTGTTCTATAGCGGCAACCTGCTGTGGATAGAAACCCGTCGCAAGCGCGCCAACCGGCAGACGGGCGAGATTCCCGTGCAACGCTTGGACACGCGGCTGATGGCGTCGGCGACCGTGGGCGTCTGCCTGGGGTGCGTGTGTGGCATTTCGTTGATGATGGTCGCGTCCAAATGGTTGAGCGGGTACGTAGGCGATCTGAATGCCTGGCTCCGGGCGCTGTACTACGTGGCGTTCTTTGTCAGCCTGGCCTGGGCATTCCTGCGCGGGGGCGCCGCGGCAGGGGTGCATCTGCTATGGGTCGCGGCAGCCTTGACGCTGACGATACCCGCGACCTCGCTCGTAGGCGGGCTGTTTCCCGCCTCCGGGCTTTGGGCGCACACGTCGGCCGCGGCGCTGGCAGTGGATGCGACGGCCCTGGCGGCGGGGCTGGGATTTGCCTGGATGGCGAAGGCCAGCGCGCGCAGGATAGGACGAGGCGACGCTGACAGCGCATGGGCGCCCAGAAGGCTCGCCGCGCGCGAAAGATAGCGGACCGCTGCGAACGGGCCGTGAACAACCGAACGGATGAACATGCGTAACAAGAACAGATTGGAATGGCGGGATTGGATGTCGTCGGCCGCGCTGGCGGTTTCGATGATAGGCATGGCGCCGGGCATGGCCGCGGCGCAGTCCAGGCAGGGCGTCGTCACACCCGAGGCCCATATGGACGAACGAATTTCGCTACGGAAGGGAGAGTTCCTCGCGGGCACTTGGGCCGCGGAATCCGGCGTGACCCTGGATCTGCTGGACAGCGCCGGGCAGCACGTGCGCCGGCTGAGCGACGGCGAGAAGCCGGCCGGAGCCCTGATGCTGGTGGCGCCGGAGGACGGCCTCTACACCGTTCGCGCGCAGGGTCAGGGCCTGTTCCGCTGGGCCGTAACGGAACGCCTGCCCCTTGCGGAACAACGTGCGTCCGCGCCGGCGTTCGACAGCCCGCGCCTGGCCGCGCTGGCGGCGACGCTGGCCGCTGGCGGCACGACGGATGCCTTTTGGGATGAGGTGGCTCAGCGAGGCGCGCCGCTGGTCGAGGCCGTGGACGCCAGGCATGACCGCGTCACGTTCCTGTGGCGTGGCGCCGAACGCAATGTGCGCCTGTTCGGCGGGCCATCGTCGGACCATGCTCAGTTGGCGCGCCTGGGCAATTCCGATGTCTGGCATGCCAGCTTCGTCGTCCCCCGGTCCACGCGCCTATCCTATCGCCTGGCGCCGGATGTGCCGGAGCTTCCGGGCTCCGGCATGGCGCGGCGCCGCGCGATCCTGGCCACGGCGCAGGCCGATCCGCACAATCCCAAGGCATACCCCGTGCGCGGCGTCGACGCGTACCAGACCTATTCCATGCTGGAACTGGCGGACGCGCCGCCGCAGCCCTGGGTCGAGCCCCGCGCGGACGTGCGGCAGGGAACGGTCGAGACCAAGGAGCTGCGCAGCGATCTCATGCGCAACACGCGCAAGATCCACCTGTACCGTCCTGCTGGCTGGCAGCCTGGCGCGGCGGACAATCACGTGCTGGTGCTGTTCGATGCCGGCGCCTATCTGGGCCGCGTACCCACGCCCACCATCCTGGATAACATGATCGCCGCCGGTGTCATTCCCCCGACAGCGGCGCTGCTTGTCGACAACCCTACGGCAGAGTCCCGCAGCCAGGAGTTGCCGCCCAATCCGGACTTTGCGGACTTTCTCGCGAAAGAGCTGATGCCGTGGGCGCGCAAGCAAGGCATCAGCGCGCCTGCCGCGCGTACGGTCATCGGCGGTTCCAGCTACGGTGGGCTCGCGTCGGCCTATGCGGCGTTGCGCCACCCCGAAGTATTCGGCAACGTGCTCAGTCAGTCAGGTTCCTATTGGTGGTCGCCGGCCGGCGAGGAGGATCAGTGGCTGACGCGGCAGTTCGTCGCGGTGCGCAAGCTGCCGGTGCGCTTCTTCCTCGGCGCGGGGCTGTTCGAGTCCGGACGCGGCGGCCAGCCGGGCATCCTGGAGACCAACCGCCATCTGCGGGACGTGCTGCGTGCCAAGGGCTATCTGGTGACGCACCGCGAGGTGGCGGGCGGGCACGATTACCTGGTCTGGCGCGGGACCTTGTCGGATGGCTTGCTGGATTTGATCGGCACCGGCAAGCAGCGGGGCGGATAAGCCCGGCTTGAAAGCTGGCAGGCCTGCTCAGGAGGCGTCTTCGGACGCCTCGCCATGCTCGTCCCACCAGTCACCCAGCGCGTCAAGCAGCGGCACGAGAGTCCTGCCGGAAGGCGTGAGCTCGTACTCCACGCGCCGCGGATAGCCAGCGAAATCAGTGCGCAGGACGATCCCGGCCAACTCCAGCTTGCGCAGCTCCAGCGTCAGCATCCGATGTGAGATGGTCGGATTGTCGCGGCGCAGGTCGCTGAAGCGTCTGGTGCCTTCCTTGAGGTAGTAGATGAGGAGCGCCGGCCATCTGCCGCTCAGTATCTGCATGACTTCCTCGATGGGGCAGCGCGAAACCAGGTCTTTCATGGGAGAGTCATGGTGACAAAAATGTGCGTAATTTACTTAGCCTAGCAGATCCGTAGAATTCAATCCGCTGCGCAGCTTGACCCTCATCTACGGAGAAAGAAATCTTGGAACCCATTCTTGTCTATGGCTTTCCGCTGGGAAGTTCCATGGGGCTCGTCGCTGCGCTGGAGTGGCTGGGCAAACCCTATCGCCTGTGCCGTGTGGACATGCTGAACGAAATGCGTTTGCCTTCTTATGCGCGGATCAACGCGCGCCACGAAACGCCGGCATTCGTCAGCGAACAAGGCGCGGTTTTCACGGAAACCATGGCGATTGCGCGCTGGATCGAAAACCGGGATGACGAGCGCAGGATCAGCTTCGATCCGCTGTCGCCGGAATCCGACCGCATGCACCAGTTCATGGCTTTTCTGAACACCGGTTTTACCGCCGCCTTCACCCCGCATTGGGTCGCCCTGGAAATGGATCCGCCTGATCCGGCCTTGCAGAAAACGCTGCGGGAGTGGGGCGCGCAACGCGTCATCGAGCGGCACGACAAGCTCGAAGCGATGCTGGGCGACACGCCGTTCCTCGTAGGCGATCGTCCGACGCTGGCGGACGCCGTGCTGGTCGGCGTGGCGCGCTGGCTGGATTTCCATGAGGTCGCTGCAAAGTCCCGCTGGCCCAAACTGGCGGCGCTGCGCCAGCGCCTGGAGCACGATCCGGCGGTGAAGTATGCGATTGCGCTGGAAGATGGCGCACGCCCCGCCTGTTCGGGGCTGTGCCAGGGTCACGTTCCGCTGGAAACCTTGATCGCCACGTACGGGAAGTAGGCGGCACGCGCAAGCGCGCCGCTACTCGGCTTTGCCACGCGCGTCTGCTACGCGCGTCTGCTACGCGCGTCTGCTACGCGCGCGGCGCTTCGCCTTCCTCGCGCGCCTCCAGCTCGTTGCCCAGCACTTCGGCCGAGTCCTCGCCTCGCGGCGCGGGCTCCAGCGGACGCCGGGTGTGGCCGGCGGCGCGGGCGTCCTCGCCTTCGTCCGGACGCTCGGCCTGCACGAAGACATTCGCCGGCGGCGCATAGCCCCGCTTGTCCTGGCCGAAGTACACCACGGTATGCGGATAAGGCAGTTCGATGCCGGCGGCGTCGAAGTGTTTCTTCAGCAGCCGGTTGTAGCCGCGCTGCACGGCCCACTGCATGCCCGGCGTGGTCTTGATCAGGATCCGGATCGTCACGCCCTTCTCGTTGACCGCGGTAACGCCGGCAACCGTGATGTCTTCCAGGATCTCGGGGCCAAGCACGGTGTCGGTCATCAGCTCGGCGAAGGCCGCGCGCAGATGCACGATCGCGTCGTCCACGCTTTCGCGATGCGCGATGGTGTACTCGCCCAGGTGGTACGAGAAGTCGCGCATGTGGTTGGCGACGACGTCCACCGACGAGAACGGCACCAGATGGTAGCCGCCGTCCAGCGTGCGGATGCCCACCGAGCGTATCGTCATCTTCTCCACCGTGCCGAACACGCCCGCGACCTGCACCACGTCGTTCTCGTTCATGCCGTTCTCTAGCTGGATGAAGATGCCCGTGATGATGTCCTGGACCAGCTTCTGCGCGCCGAAGCCGATGGCCAGGCCGACCACGCCGGCGCCGGCGATCAACGGGCCGACGTCGATGCCGATCTGCGACAGCAGCACCATCAGCGTCATCGTCACGATGACGATCAGCGCCGCGTTGCGGAACAGCGCCAGCAGGGTGCGTTCGCGCGCGCTGGGCATGCCGCGTCCTTCGCTCTGGCTGAGGCGGTGCTCGATGATGCTGGCGATCACGGTCCAGGCCAGCGCCGCGATCAGCAGCACGATGACGATGTTCACCGTCATCCGGATGGCGGCGCCGCCGGCATCCGAGGCCAGCCAGCGCGACAGGTCGAAGGCGCGCCACGCGTCCAGGACCAGCAGCACCAGCACGATGCGGATGATCAGGCCGACCAGTTTCAAGGTGGCGGGCACGTAGGCGTTGACGCGAGCCTCCAGCAGCGGCAGGCGCTTGCGCAGGTCGTCAGGCAGCCTGATGGGCTTGGCCAGCGCGGCGTTCAGCAGCAGGATCAGCAGGCTGCCCACGCCGATGACCAGCAGGGTCTGCGCGGTGGCGCGGGCCATGAAGGGCAGGGCGTTGGTCGGGTCCACCTGGCTGACCACCAGCAGGATGGTGAAGTAGCCTATGCCCAGCACATGCCACACGCGCGCCAGGATGTGCAAGCGCGAACCCATGAACGTCGTCGCGCTGGCGGCGCGCCGGTCGAGGTGCCCGCGCACGGTCTGGCGGTTGCGCCAGATGACGCGCACCGCATACACGTACACGGCCAGCATGATCAGCAGGTTGGCCAGCCGGCCCAGCGCGGGCGACAGCGAGGCCGAGACCACGGGGTCGATCAGCAGCGTGCCGTAGCCGGCCGCGGTGGCGATGCGCAGCAGCCACGCATTCCAGTACCTGGCGTTTTCGTCCGTCATGGGCAAGAGGCGCAGGTGCGGATGCTTGACGGCGAATACCGTGCGGATCAGCACCTTGACGATTTCCACCGAGACGAAGGCGCGCAGAAACACCGCCGCCAGCGCGTCCAGCGCGCCGCGGCCGGGCGTGCCCCACAGCGCCGCCGCGCCGCCTGCCATGGCGGCAAGCAGCACCACTCCCGCATCGATGGCCAGCGCGCCCACGATCGCGCCCGCGCGCCGGGACAGCACTCGCATGGAGGCTGGCGCGCCGCGCCTGGGCGGCGCTTCGGGAGCGTGGCGCTGTTCGGCGACCCAGCGGTCGATGCGTCCGTAGACGTACATGGCGATCATCCGCAGCAGGATGAAGGCGAGGATGGTGGCGGCCGCGGCCAGCGCGAGCGGCTTCAAGGCATGGCCCGCAGCGTCGCTGTCCATGCCCAGGCTGCCGCCCGAAGCCAGCGCGCGCATGTCTTCCACGCCCTGGCCCATGTCGGTCGCCAGGCCGGTCAGGAAGCGCTGGACGTTGTCGGCCATGCGTTCCTGCAAACCGGGTTCGGCGGGCTGTGCGGGCGCGGAGGCCGCGCCCGCGGAACGGGAGGCGGCGGGTTTTGCGCCGGAGGCCTGGGCGCGCAGTTCGTCCACCAGCGCCTTGCGCGCTTCGGGGTTTTCCAACAAGTCCGCCAGGGCATTCGGCGTGAGCGCCGGCGCGGATGCGGGGGGAGTCTGTGCCAGCAGTGGCGTTGCCGCCTTGGCTTGCCAGGTGAACAACAGGCAACTCAGCATTGCCGCCAGCAGCAGAATTGCCAGCCGGGGCCTTTCCCTGCGGCGCCGCCAAAGGCATACGGCGTGAAGGCGGAAGAATGCTGTCGATGCTGTCGTTGCGGATCTCGCCACTAGAGAATCTCCTGTGTGACCTCGGTAAAAAAGGGCGGCGCGCGATCGCGGTCGCAACGCCGCTGCAGGTTTGATGATAAATGCACCGCGGCGCGGGCCGGGCTGGTCGCACTGGAGTCCCTCGTTTGGAAAATGTCCGATATGCCTGGAAAATCTGGGAATTCGTCTCTATTCGTTACCTTTATGGACACCTTCAACTACATGCGCGCCTTCCGGCGCATCGTGGAACTCGGCAGCCTGGCCAAGGCGGCGGAGGACCTGGATATGTCCTCCGCCGGCCTCAGCAAGCAGCTGCGCGCGTTAGAAGCTCACCTGGGCGCCGTGCTGATCCAGCGCACCACCCGCAAGATGAGCCTGACCGACACGGGTGCGGCGTACTACGCCGAATGCTGCCGGTTGCTGGACGAATTGGACGCGCTGGAAAAATCCGTCAAGCGGGAGTCCCGCCTGGTGTCGGGGCGGCTGCGCGTGAACGCGCCGGTCTCGTTTGCCTTGAGCGTGCTGTCGCCGCTGCTGGCGCGCTTTCTGCGCCAGTATCCGGAACTGCGCCTGGACCTGGCGATGGAAGACCGGTTGGTCGATGCGGTGGGGCAGGGTTTTGACGTGTCGATACGGCTGCGCGCGCAGCTGGACGATTCTTCCTTGATCGCGCGCCGGCTGGCGTCGCTGACGCAGGTGCTGTGCGCGGCGCCGTCCTACCTCGACAGCCGCGGCCGTCCGGAGAGCGTGGACGCGCTGCGCGGGCATGACATCCTCAGCTATACCTTGGCCGAAAGCCCTGGCGCGGTTGCGGACGAGGATGCGGGCCAGCAGGCGGATCCGTTGGCCGGACCCGCGCTGGTGCAGGTCAACAACAGCCTGATGCTGCGGGACCTGCTGGAAGAGGGGCTGGGCATAGGCGCCTTGCCGTCGTTCCTGGCCGCGCCCGCCATCGCCAGCGGCAGGCTGGTGCGCGTTTTGCCCCAACAACCCGCCGCGCCTCGCCATGTCTACGCGGTCTATCCGACCAGCCGCCACCTGCAGCCCAAGGTCAAGGCCTTTGTGGATTTCATGGCGGAGCATCTGCCGGCGGCCATGCGCGGCGATTGTTGACGCGCAGCTAATAAAGTCCTGCCGGCGGACACCTTACTCCCGCGCCGGCCCGTCCTTAAGCTGGCGTCCATTGAAACGAGATGGACGCCATCATGACTTCGACCTCCAATTGCGCACCCGCCGCGCCGCTGACCGTGGACTTCTTCCATGACGTGGTTTGCGGCTGGTGCTATGTCATGTCTCCCCGCCTGCGCCAGGTCGCGGCCGAACTGGGCATTGCCGTGCGCCAGCGCAGCTTCGTGCTGCAAGAATCGCCTGAACAGATGTGCCAGGTGTTCGGCTCGATGCCGCGCGCCAAGCAGGTGATCCTGGGCCATTGGGAAGCCTGCACCCTCCATGAAGACCAGCCGCGCATCGACGTCGAGGGCATGCGCGCCGAATCATTCGATTATCCCAGCGGGATGGCCGGGGCGCTGGCTTGCCAGGCCGCACATCTGCTGGCCGACGACGCGGGCCATTGGGACATGTTCGACGCGATCCAGCATGCCCACTTGAGCGAGCACCGCAACGTCGGCGATAGCGCGGTGCTGTTGGACATCGCCGCCGGGCTGGGCCATGACCGGGGCGAATTCGCCGCCCTCATGCGGGGCGGGGAGGTTTTGCAGCGCGTGCAGGCCGATCGCGCCGCCGCCGCGCGGCTGGCCATCGACTCCATTCCCACGTTGATCGCCGGGCCGCACCGGGCTCGCCTGCACACCATGTCCACGGCCGATCTGCGGGACAGGCTGCGGGCGCTGATGCCCGCCGCAGTCGAGGCTTGATCGCCGCGCATCGGGGCGCCGCCCACGTTTTCCTTCTTTCCATTTTTCCGTCCGCAGGACGGAAACCACACGCACAAGGTGCATCATGACTATCCGCTACACCCGCAAACTTCTTGGCCTGGCGCTGGGCGCCGCCTTGAGCTTCAACGTGCTCGCGCACGGCGCGCCCGCCCGCGCGCCTGCCTCCGGACAGCAAGTGGGCATCAGCCCCTGGGGGCCGGACGATGAGATCGGCCGCCTTAACCTGATCACGCCCGAATCGCGCGCCGCGGTCATGTCGCGCGTGGCCGGCGGCAAGGTCTATGACCTGGCCACGGAATACTACGTGGGCATGCCCAGTTGGCAGGACGCGGGCGATCCGCACTACCAGTTCTGGATGACGCACACGCCGCGCGGCACCGAAGTCGACGACCCCATGGGCGTGGGCAAGGACATGAACGCGATGCGCAGCTACACCGGCACGGCGTTCTCGATGTATAGCCACACCGGTACGCACATCGATGCGCTCAACCATTTCGGCATCCACGGCAAGATCTGGAATGGCTTCCGCGCCGACGAGCATCTGGGGGACCGCGGTTGGAAGCGCACGGGCATCGAGAAGTTCCCGCCGCTGGTGGCGCGCGGCGTATTGATCGACGTGGCCGCGCTCAAGGGTGTGGAGATGCTGCCCGACCAGTACCGCATTACCCGACAGGACCTGAAAGCCGCGCTGGCGCGCCAGAAGACCGAGCTGCGCGAGGGCGACATTGTCCTGATCCGCACCGGCCGCATGAAGCTGTACAACGATCCGGCGGCCTACATGGCCAAGCCGCCGGGCATGGGCCTGGACGCTGCGCGTTATCTGGTCGAGGAGGGCGGCGCCATGATTCTGGGGGCGGACAACCTCAGTTTCGAGACCTTCCCGTCGGAGGTGTCCGACGACTATGTGCCGCTGCATACCTATCTGCTGGCGCAGAAGGGCGTGCCCATCATCGAGCTGGCGGCGCTGGACGAGCTGTCGCGCGACCAGGTCTATGAATTCGCCTTCATCGGCGGGCCGCTGAAGATCCGCGGCGGCGATGCGGCGCCGCTGCGTCCGGTGGCGATGCCGCTGCGCTGAATTATTTGCTGCGCTTGACCATCGCCACGATGTTATCCATCAACTCGTCGCGCGCCTGATCCACGCTGATGTCCCGGGCCACAGCCGCGAGCGCCAGGCCGTCAGCCGCGCCCAGCATCGCCCACATGCCGGCCAGCGAAACTCCCGCGGGTCCGGCATAAGGCGCAAGTATGGCTTGGCATTTCTTGATGAAGGCCTGTTGGTATTGATGCTTTACCGCAGTCAGTTCCGGGGAGCCGCCCAGCGCGGCCAGCACGCCGGGTATTTCGCGTCCCTGCGTCATGACGCATTCGATGTAGCCTGCGGCGATGACCCGGGCCTTTTCCTTCAAGGCCGGCTTGCTGGCGGCGATCGCCGCGTCGATGAGCGCGGTCTGGCGGACGTCGAAGTCCTGATACAGCGCCACCAGCAAACCGTTGCGCGTGCCGAAGTGGTCGTAGGCCACGGGCTTGGTGATGCCCGCTTCCGCGGCCAGCCGCCCCAGGGTCAGGGCGTCCGTGCCTTCGTCGCTGATCAGTTTCCAGGCGACGTCCAGCAGTTGGCGCTGGCGCTCGTCGCGCGACAGGCGGCGCTGGGGGGCGGCTTTGGCGGGGCTTGGTGTTTTTGCGGTCATGATTCGACTTCCTCCTCGCGGATTACAGCACGCGAGGAGAAGATCTTCTGGCCTAGGGTCCGGGCGGCGTCGAGATGCGCGGCGGGAAAGCCCGCGTCCGACGGCAGCAGCAATTCAGACGTGACCACGTTGGCGCCGCAGTAGCCGAAGATGCCGTGGTCGATCTGCGTCTTCATGGCGCCGAAGTAGCCGTGCCGCGCGTAGGTGCGCTGGTTGGCGCCGCCCAGCGCGACCAGGTGCACGTCGAGGCGTTGCAGCTTCTTGACCAGCTTGCCGTCCGTGTCTTCGTAGGCCCAGCCTTGGGTGAACACCCGGTCGATCCAGCCCTTGAGCAGGCCCGGGAAGGACCACCAGTACACGGGGTAGACCAGCACCAGCGCATCCGCGCGTTCGAGCCGTGCATGTTCCGCGGCGACTTCCGGCAGGGCGTCCCCCTTGCCCATGGCCAACGCCACGTCCGGCTGGGTGAACCGCGGGTCAAAGCCTTCCGCGGCCAGGTCGGCGACTTCGAATGTGAGTCCGGCATCGGCAGCGGAAATGCCTGCCGCGACCTGTCGCGCCACCGCGTGGGTCAGCGACGCGGGATCGGGATGTGCAACAACGATTAGCGCATGCATGGCATCTACGCTCCATCAAAATAATTAACCTACCGATAGTAACTTACTTTTGGTAGGTTGAGATTTTGACGTGAGTAGCGGCGCTGCTCCCTGGGAGGCCGACGGCCCGGCGCAGGGCGGGGCGTTTGCTAGTGGCTGGGAATTTGCGCCAGCACCAGCTGGGTGGTCTGGCGCAGGTGTTGGGCCAGCAGCTCGGCGGCGGTGTCGGCGTCGCGGGCCAGCGCGGCGTCCAGCAGTTTGCGGTGTTCGTCGGCGACGTTGCGTTCCTTGCCCTTCTTTGGGGAGGCGGCGTTCTTGGCGCCGGCATTCAGCTGTACCGACAGGTAGCGGTAGCGCGCCGTCTGGTCGCGCAGCAGTTCGGCGATGGCGATGAGCGACTTCGAATCGCTGCCGCTGATCAGCGCCGAATGGAAAGCGGAATGCGCTTGTTCCCATTCAGCCGACAAGCCGGAGCCGTCCGCCGTGTGCAGGGGCAGGCGGCTCAGGCGGTAGTGCGCGCCGGCCAGCCGCTCTTCCCAGTCCAGGCTGCCGCGCGCGATGGCGCGGCGCAGCGCTTCGCATTCGATGTGGATGCGGGTTTCGGTGATGTCCAGCAGTTCTTCCGCCGAGACGTCCGCCACGCGGAAACCGCGCTGGTCTTCCGCGACCACGAATCCGCTGGTCGCCAGGCGCGACAGCGCCTCTCGCAGCGGAATCGCCCCGCTGTCGTAGCGTTCGCAGAGATCCTTGATGCGCAGACGTGCTCCCGGGGGCAAGCTGCCCGTGATGATGTCTGCGCGGATGTCATTGGCCAGGGCCGATGCCGCGGTCCGGAATGGGGTGGAAACGGAAGTCATGCGAAACGATAAAGTTTTTATCTATGAACCTCAAGTTATCCAGGGAAAACCAGAATATATATATTTTTGTGGATTACATATTCTTCGTCCAACCCTCACCCATCAGGAGATCTCGTGAAACTGGCCACCCTACAAATCGACGGCGCTCCTCGCGCCGCCGCACTCGTGCAGGGCCGCCTGGCGCTGCTGTCCGCTCCGGGCGTCGATCTGGGCACGCTGCTGCGCCAGGGCAAGACGCTGGCCGATTTGGAGCGCCTGGCCGCCGCGGCCACGCAGTTCATCGATCCGGCCACCGCGACCTTTCTGTCGCCGTCGATCGAACCTCCCAAGATCCTGTGCGTCGGCTTGAACTACGCCGACCACACCAAGGAAAGCCCGTACGACCAGCCCGATTACCCGACGCTGTTCTTGCGCGTGTCGACCAGCCTGGGCGCGCATGACGCCGTGGTGGAGCGTCCGGCCATCAGCGATACGCTGGACTACGAGGGCGAAATGGTCGTGGTGCTGGGCAAGGGCGGACGCAGGATCGCCAAGGAACAGGCGCTGGACCACGTGTTCGGCTACGCCGTGGGCAATGAGATCTCGGTGCGCGAATACCAGTTCAAGTCGCCGCAGTGGACGGTGGGCAAGAACTTCGACGGCACGGGAACCTGGGGGCCGTACGTGGTCACGGCCGACGAGCTGCCGGCCGGCGGCAGCGGTCTGCGGATCGAGACCCGCCTCAATGGCGAGACCATGCAATCGTCCAACACCAGCGACATGCTGTTCGATGTGGCCACCGTGATCTCGACCGTCAGCGAGGCCATTACCTTGCAGGCCGGGGACATCATTTTCTCTGGCACCCCCGCGGGCGTGGGCTTCGGGCGCACGCCCAAGCTCTACATGAAGGACGGCGACACGGTAGAGGTGGATATCGAGCGCATCGGCACGCTGCGCAACCGCATCCGCGACGAGGCGAAGTCCGCCTAGCTTTGTCGCCACGCCTGCAGCGGTCCCGGCGCCATCGGCGCGCCGGGGCGTACGGCCACGATCTACTCTTGGAACTCCAGACATGCGAATCGCAACTGCTTTTGTGAAGTCATCCGTGAGCAATCCCGCCCGGCGCCGTTGGGCCAGACTGTTGTTGGCCGCGGGCCTGGCATCCAGCCTGGGTGTGGCCAGCGCCGCGGATTGGCCGACGCGGCCAGTGAAGATCGTGGTGCCGTTTGCCGCAGGCGGAACCACCGACCTGATCGCGCGGCTGATCGCAACGCCCATGTCGCAGGAGCTGGGGCAGCCCGTGGTGGTCGAGAACCGCCCGGGCGTGGGCGGGCTGCTGGGCGCGGATGCCGTCGCCAAGGCGGCGCCCGACGGCTACACGGTGTTGATGGCCAACATCTCCTATCCGCTGGCCGCCCTGGTGGCGCAGGGCGCGAAACGGCTCAATTTCGATCCGCTGGCCGACCTGCGCAGCGTGAGCGTGGTGGCCAACGTGCCATTGGTCATCACGTCCACGCCTTCGGTGCCGGCCCGCAACCTGAAGGAGTTCGCGGACCTGCTCAAGAAGAATCCTTCCACCCACTACGCCTACGGCTCCACGGGACCCGGTTCGTACATCCACGTGTTCGGCATGTGGTTCCAGGAGCAGACGGGCGCGTCCATGACGCACGTGCCCTTCAAGGGCGCGGCGCCCTTGAAGGGCGAAATGCTGGCGGGCCGCATCCAGATGGGCGGCGACCAACTGTCTTCGTCGCTGAGCGACATCCGGGCCGGCTCCCTGACCGCGCTGGCAGTCACGTCGCCGCAACGCTCGCCGTCCCTGCCGGACACGCCCACCGCCAGCGAACTGGGTTTTACCGGCATCGATACCGAGGGATGGAACGGTTTGCTCGCGCCGGCGCAGACGCCCGACGTCGTCGTGGCGCGCATCGGCCAGGCCGTGTCCAAGGCTGTTCAGCAGCCCGCCATCCGCCAGCGCCTCGCCGAGCTGGGCGCCGAGGCCAGTGGTTCCAGTCCCGAGCAGATGAGCGCTTTGCTGAAAAGTCAGTTCGCCCAGTTCGGCCCCATGGTGTCGCGCCTGCAGCTTGAGTGATGCCGTAGCGAGGATCTTTGATCCCCGGCAGCTTCGGCTTTCCAACGAGTCCAACCAGAAAGGCCAGCAATGAAAGCACTGCGTAGCGGCGTGACCGCGAGCCTGCAGTTCCTGATCGGCATCCTGGCGTGCGTGAACGCCCACGCCCAGGCCGACGCGCCGCCCGTCTCCATTGTCGTTCCGCAGCCGGTGGGCAATCCCACGGACGGCGTCGCGCGCAAGCTGCAGCCGCTGCTGCAGGCCGCGCTGGGCAGGACCATCATCGTCGAGAACCAACCGGGGGCGGGCGGTTCCATCGGCACGCAACGGGTGTTGAATGCGCCGGCGGACGGACGCATGCTGTTGATCGCGTCCCAGACCGAACCCATCCTGACCCCGGCCACGATGCAGCATGTGAAGTATCGGGCGGAGAACCTGCGCGCGGTGGCGGTGGTGGCGCGGCTGCCCTACATCCTGACGGGCGGCAACGCGCTGGCGGCCAAGAACCTGGGCGAACTGACCCAGCTGGCGCAGGCCCAGGGGGACAAGGGACTGAACTTCGGGCACATCGGTCCGGGCTCGATGATCCATCTATTGGGCGAGCAATGGGCGCGGCAAAGCCAGTTCAAGCTCAACCACGTCGTCTACCGGGGCGTCCCGCCCGTCACGCAGGACCTGATGGGCGGGCAGATAGAACTGAGCTTCCTGCCGCTGGGCGGATCGACGCTGGACCTGATCGAGTCCGGCCGTATCCGGGCCTACGCCACGACCGGCGCCGCGCCCAGTCCCAAGCTGCCCCAAGTGCCGCCCTTGTCCGCATCCAGCGAAAAGCTGCGGGATTTCGTGTACGGCACGTGGATCGCCTTCCTGGTGCCGGCCAAGACACCGGACGCAACCGTCGCCAGCCTGAACCGCGCGATCGTCCAGGCCATGGAAGACGCCGCGTTTCGCGAGTATGTTGTTTCCACCGGCATGGAGCTGGTGGCGCAGAACTCGGTGGCGGACATGCGGGACTTCTACCAGACGGAGACGGCGCTGTACCAGGGCCTGGCGCAGAAGGTCGCCGTCGAGCAGTGAAGGCAGGGCAGCCTGCCAGAACCAGAACAAGATTCTTGGAGACAGACATGCAATCGAATGCGCAGACAGCGCCGCTCGCCGTGCACTCGGTGGACGAGTTCGTGTTCAGCGTTCCCGATCTCGAAGAGGCCAGGCGCTTCTATTCGAGCTTCGGCCTGGACGTGCGGGATGAAGGCGGCTGCCTGGCGTTGTACACCCATGGCCATCCGCACCGCTGGGCGCGCATCTTGCGGGGCGCGCGCAAGCGCCTGCTGTGGGTAAGCATGGGGATCCACGCGGACGACCTGGAACGGTTCGCCGTGCATCTGGACCGCCAGGGTATTGCCCGCCGCGACGCGCCGCAGGGCGCCGACCCCGCAGGGCTCTGGATTGAGGCGCCCGACGGGCTGGCCCTGCAATTGCGGATTGCAGCCAAGTCTTCACCGTCGGCTCCCGCGCCGCAAGAGCCGCCCCAGGCCAGCAGCGGCGCCGGCCGCGCGCCCGCGCGCAGCCAGGTGCGGCAGGTGCGGCCGTTGTACCTGTCGCACATCCTGCTGTTCAGCGCCGACGTGGTCCGGGCCACGCGGTTCTACGTGGATGCGCTCGGGCTGCGCGTGTCGGATACCTCGGGCGATGCCATCGCCTTCATCCACAGTCCGCACGGCAGCGATCACCACCTGATTGCGCTGGCCAAGTCGCATGGCCTGGGCCTGCATCACAGCAGCTGGTGCGTGCCGTCCATCGATGCGGTGGGGCAGGGCATGGAGCAGATGGGCGCGGCGGGGTATGCGGACGGTTGGGGCGTGGGCCGGCATGTGTTGGGTTCGAACTACTTCCGCTATGTGCGCGATCCCTGGGGCAGCTACGCCGAGTATTCGTACGACATCGACTTCATCGCCGAAGGGCAGCAGTGGCCGTCGGCGGATTATCCGCCGGAGGATTCGCTGTATGTGTGGGGTCCGGCGTTGCCGCCGGACTTCATCACCAATCATGAGCGGGATGCCTGAGGGCGGGCGCGCTCCCCTTCAGGCTATCGCGTTCATCCCCAGAATCTCCCGCCCCGCGATCAGCGTCTGGATTTCCGTCGTGCCTTCGGGAATCATGCCGCCGCGCGTATCGCGGAAGATGCGCTCGATCGGATACTCCTCCGAGTAGCCCAGCCCGCCATGCACTTGCAGCGCCATGTTGGCCACTTCGTGGGCGGCCTCGGTGGCGTAGAGCTTGGCGATGGAGCAGGCCTGGCGCACGTCCTTGCCCGCTTCCAGCGCATGGGCCGCGCGCATGCCCAGCGCGCGTGCCGCTTCGACGCGGACCGTCATGTCGACGATGTGCTTCTGCACCAGCTGGAAGCTGCCGATGGGGCGGCCGAACTGCTCGCGCTGCTTGGCATAGTCGATGGACATGTCCAGGGCCGCCTGCGCGGCGCCGACGGCGCCCATGGCGATGTTCAGGCGCGCGGCGTCCAGGCCCTTGAGCGTGCCGGCGAGCGCCGCGCCTTCCACGCCGACCAGGTTTTCCCTGGGGATGCGCACATCGGCGAAGCCTAGTTCGGCCGTGCCGGTGCAGCGCAGCACCATGGTGTCGAGCTTGCGCACGTCATAGTTGGCCAGGGCGCGTTCGACGATGAAGGTCGACAGCTTACCTTCGCAGGTGGGGCTGTAGGTGCGCGCCACCACCATGGCGAAGTCCGCGTCGCAGCCGTTGGTGATCCACAGCTTGCGGCCATTCAGCACCCACTCGTCGCCGACCAGGTCGGCCCGCGTCTGGATGCCGGCGATGTTGGAGCCGGTGTTCGGCTCCGTCAGGCCGGTGCAGGCCTTGAGGCGGCCGGCCATGAGCGGCTTGAGGTACTTCTCTTTCTGCGCCGGCGAACCGTGGGCGGCCAGGCGCTTGATGGAACCGTTGGTGATATTGACGATGGTGCGCAGCGACAGCCAGTGGTAGCCCAGTTCTTCCATCATCATGGCCCAGGTAGGCATGTCGATGCCGTGTCCGCCCTGGTCTTCCGGCAGGTTGCCGCCGAGGTAGCCCAGCTCCGCCAGCTTGGGCATCAGTTCGAACGGAAAGGTCCGCGCCTTTTCGTGCTGCGCGACGACGGGCGCCACTTCCGCCAGCATGAAGCGGCGGATGCTGTGCTGCAGCTCCTGTTGTTCGGGCGTCAGGTCGATGTTGCTCATGCGTTTACTCCAGCTTCAGGTTGGCGCGTTCCACCAGGTCGCGGGTGGCCTCGCGGTGCTCCGCCCAGAATTTGGCGAACGCCTCGGGCGAGCTGCTGACCAGCGGAGTGGCGATGCGTTCGAAGCGTTCCTGCACGATGGGCATGGCGGCGGTTTCTTCCAGCGCGCGGGCCAGCTTGTCGATGATGGGCTTGGGGGTGCCGGCGGGGACGACCACGGCCTGCCAGGTGGTGACCTTGAAGCCCGGAACGCCAGATTCGGCGATGGTCGGCAGGTCCGGCAGATCCTTGACGCGGGCGGCGCCGCTGACCGCCAGGGGGCGCAGCATGCCGTCCTTGATGTAGGGCAGGGAGCTGGAACGGCTGTCGATCATGAAGGTCAGCCGTCCGGCGATCAGGTCTTGCAGCGCGGGCGCGCTGCCTTTGTACGGCACGTGCGTGAGCTTGGTGTTCAAGGCCAGCGCGAGCGAGGAGGCCGCGGTGTGCGCCGAACTGCCGTAGCCCGGCGATCCGTAGGTGATGGTCGCCTGCTTGTCCGCCTTGATCGCCTTGATCAGGTCAGCCATGGTCTGGTAGGGCGAATCCTTGGGCACCACCACCACCAGTGGCGAATCGGTCAATTGCGCGACGGGGGCGAAGGCCTGGGCCGGGTCGATCTTCAGATCCTTGTACAGGTACTGGTTGACGGCGATGGTGGCCGCGTTGGTCCATAGGATGGTGTAGCCGTCGGCGGGCGCGCTGGCCGCGGCCAGCAGCGAGAGGTTGCCGTTGGCGCCAGGCTTGTATTCCGGGATGACGGGCTGGCCGAGCTTCTTGCTCAGCTCGTCCTGCATCATCTTGAACGCGATGTCGGAAGGTCCCCCCGGCGCAAATCCGATCACGGCGCGTATCGGCTTGTCCGGCCATTCCGCGGCCGAGGCCGCCGTCGCGAAGCCCGCGGCCAGCAGGGCTGCCGCCACCATCTTGCTGAACTTCATTCCTGTCTCCTGTTTTTCTGGGTTGAGCGCGCTTGCGTTGCGCGGACGGATTCTTGGGTGATCCGTTTTGTTATTCGCATTGCGAATTAATAATTCGTTTAATGAATTGATGATACTGCGGCCGTCGGGGCGCTGCAATAACGGGTTTTCGATCTGCAGCCGAATGCGGCCGCGCACGCGCATGAAAAATCCCTGCCGCGCGCGGGGCGTGGCAGGGATGCGGGGGTATGTAACGGCCCGCTGGCGCGGGACCGGATTCAGGCGGAATCGACCATGTGCTTGAAGCGCGCGCTGGCCTGCATGCATTCCCGCTGCAACCGCAGGACGATGCTTTCCACCGGTTCGATGTTGCGGGCAAAGCCCACCGCCGGGCCCATGGACAACATGCCTTCTTCGTGCTGGCCCGCCTGGTAGGCAAGGGCCTGGGTGCGCTCGCCGCTGATCAGTTCGCCGAAGTCCGCGTAGCTGTTGGCGCCCGCCAGTTCCAGGGCGGCGACCTTGCGGGCGTTTTCGTTGTCGAGGATGCGCCAGGTGTCGCCCAGGCTGCCGAGCACGGCGCGGGTGCCGTGTTCGCTGGTGTCGACCACGCGCTGCTTGTACGCCGCGTGCGCCGGGGTTTCCTGCGCCGGCGTGAAGACGCTGCCCATCACCACGGCGTCGGCGCCCAGCGCCAGCGCCGCGGCGATCTGCCGGCCGTGGCCGATGCCGCCGCCCAGCGCCAGCGGAATGCGCAGCTGCTCCAGGGCATAGGCGCCGTTGAGGAACGTGGGCAGCTGATTGCTGCCGGGGTGGCCGCCTTCTTCCATGCCGACCAGGGTGACTGCGTCCACGCCCATGTTCTGCGCCGCGACGGCATGGCGCACGTGCGCGCACTTGTGGATGACGATGGCGCCGGCTTCGCGCAGGGCGGGCAGCAGCGGCGTGGGCGGCAGGCCCGCCGTTTCGAACAGGCGCACGCCTTCGTCGAGCGCGATGCGCAGCCGCGTCAGCATGGGCTCGTTATTGGCCGCGCGGCGAGACAGTGTCAGGTTGACGCCGAATGGCAGGCCGCCCGTCAGTTCGCCGCAATCGCGCAGCGCCTGGCGGAAGTCCTGGTCCGTGCGCGAGCTGCGCGCGGTGATGAATCCCATGCCGCCTGCGCGCACCATGGCCGCCACCAGGCGAGCATCCGACAGCCACATCATTCCGCCCAGCAGCAGCGGCCAGCGTATGCCCATCAGTTCGGTGATGCGGGTGGGCCAGCGTTGCGGAACGGCCGGAGCAAAAGGCTGGTTCACACGTGCCTCCCCATCAGCAGGATGGGCTGCAGTTCGTGCGCCAGCTGCCGCAGCGTGGGGCCGGCTTCATCGAGCATCAGTTGCCGCGGCAACAGCGCTGCGGGGCCGCCGCAGCTGACCACGTAGCGCTCGCCCGCGGGCAGTTCGATGGCGGCGGCGACGGTGTTGATCTGATAGGCGGGACGCTCGTGATAGACGAAGCCGCGTTCCGGATACCGGGCGATGGCGTCGGCAATGGCCTGCTGCTCCGCGGCGTCGCCGGCCTTGCCGGATGCGCGGGCTTCTTGCAGCAGGGCCTCGCGTTCCTCGGCCGAGCAGCAGGCCAGATAGGCCCAGCCGATTGCGCTGTGGAACAGCGGTATGCGCGAACCCACGCGCAGGTTCATCAGCAGCGGTGAATTCCCCTGGCAGCGCAGCAGGTAGACGATGCTGTCGCCGTCGCGCCGTCCCAGCGCCACCGCGACCTGATAGCGGTCGGCCAGCGCCTGCAACATCGGCCGGATGACGTCCAGCGCTTCCTGTCCCGCCAGCGCCGCGCCGCCCAGCGCGATGGCGGCGATGCCCAGTTGCAGTTTGTCCTTGCCCGGCACGGCGGCCAGGAATCCCGTCTTTTGCAGGGTGTGGCACAGGCGCCATACGGTGGGCTGGGCCAGACCGGTCAGATGGGCCAGCTCCGTCGTGCCCAGCATGCGCCGTTCGGCGCTGAAGCAGCGCAGGATGTCGAGCCCGCGGGCCAGCGCGGTGACGAATTGGCGGTCGGGTTCCGCGGAATCTTCGGTGGCGTCGTTCTTGGACGCACGAGGCGAGGCTCTTGACATGGGCAAGCTCCTTTTTTATGATCAATTCACTAAATGAATTATAAATTCGCATAGCAAATTATGCAAGATCAGGAGGACGAATGAGCGGTCAGCAGGATTGTGCGCTACAGGCCCAGGGCGTGATGGCCTGGCCCGGCGTTTGCCATTGGGGCGGGGACGCCCTGGCCAGAACCTTGGCGGCCGCGGGCGCGCGCCTGCGCCTGCCGCTGGTGGTGACCGACGCCGGCACCTGGGGCGCGGTGGGCTCCGCCGTCGAAGCGGCGCTTGCCGCCGTGCCGGGATTGCAATGGCGTGTCTATGACGGCGTGGTGCCCAATCCCGCCATGGATCAGGTGCGCGCCGCGTTGCGCGTGGCGCGCGAACAGGGCTGCGCCAGTGTGCTGGCGGTGGGCGGGGGCAGCGCCATCGACGTGGCCAAGGCGGTCTACGCCTGCCTGGCGGGCGGGTTCGATGCCGACGAATTGCAGGCGCCGCGAGGGCAAGCCTGGCTGAACGCCGCCGCCGAGGCCGCCGATCCGCTTTTCATCGCCGTGCCCACGACTTCGGGCACCGGCAGCGAAAGCAGCTCGGCCGCGCTGATCCAGGGCGACGACGGGCGCAAGCGCCTGTACCGCTCCCTGCGCGCACGTCCGGCGCTGGTGGCGCTGCAGCCCGAACTCACGCTCAGCCTGCCGCCGCGCCCCACCGCGCAGGGCGGCTTCGATGCCGTGCTGCATGCGCTGGGCGCCTGGATCAACACCGATCCTTCGCCCGTCGGCAAGGCCATGGCCTTGCAGGCCTTGCGCCTGTGCATGCGGGCGCTGCCCGACGTGCTGCGCGCGCCGGACAGCCTGCGCGCGCGCGCTGACATGCAGATGGGCGCCTATATGGCGGGCCTGGCCATCGGCATGAGCAAGGTGGACGCCGTGCACGCCATGTGCACGCCGCTGGAGTCGCGCGTCCATATGGCGCATGCGGAAGTGCTGGGTCCGATCTTCAGCGTGGTGGCGCGCCACACGGCGCAGACCGCCGCCGCGCCCTATGCCGAGGCCGCACGCGCGCTGGGCATGGCCGCAACGGGCGACGAGCAGCAGGACGCCCTGGCCCTGATCGTGGCGGTCGAGTCGCTGGCGCGGCTGGCGGGCATTCCTCTGCGCTTTACCGGCTTGGCGCTGTCTGAGCAGGACGCCGCGCAGCTGGCCAGCCAGGCCATGCTGAGCGCGTCCATGCCCGTCAATCCGCGCGTCCTCGCGCCGGAAGAAATTCAATCCCTATACCTGCAAATGGCCGCGTAAGGAGCGCCCGCATGGATGTCATCGATTCCCGCCCCTATGAACTGTTGATTGGGGAAAACTGGCGCGCAGGCGCCGAAGGCAGCACGTTCGATACCTACAATCCGGCCACGGCGCAGGTGCTTGCCAGCGTGCACGCGGCATCGGCGGCCGACGTCGACGCCGCCGTGCAGGCCGCGCACACCGCCTTTGAAACGCATTGGCGCAAGACCACGCCGGCCCAGCGCGGCAAGCTGCTGCGGCGCCTGGCCGACCTGTTCGAGCGCGACCGCGAAAAGCTCGCCTGGATCGAAACGCTGAACGTGGGCAAGCCCATCACGCATTCGCTGGATTCGCTCAAGGGCATGCCGGCGTCGCTGGAGTACTTCGCGGGCATCATTCCGGCCCTGCGCGGCGAGACCATACCGGTGGGCAATGCCGACGTGCTCAATTTCACGCTACGCGAGCCGCTGGGCGTGTGTGCGCTCATCATGCCGTGGAATTACCCGATGACGCTCACCGTCAACAAGCTTGGTCCGGCGCTGGCCGCGGGCAACACGGTGATCCTCAAACCCTCCGAAGTGACGCCGCTGTCCACCATGGCGCTGGCGCGATTGTTCGAGGAAGCCGGCTTTCCGCCCGGCGTGATCAACGTGGTCAACGGCCCGGGCGCCACGGTGGGCGAACGGCTGGTCACCCATCCGTTGGTATCACGGGTGTCGTTCACTGGCGGCACCGTGACGGGCGCGCGCATCCAGGCGGCCGCGGCTGCAGACGTCAAGCGCGTCACGCTGGAGCTGGGCGGAAAGTCGCCGCTGATCGTGTTCGAGGACGCGCCGCTGGACAAGGCCGCGGCCGTGGCCGCGGGCGACATCATCAAGAATTCCGGCCAGGTCTGCATCGCCTGCACGCGCCTGCTGGTGCAGGAATCCGTGCGCGAGGAGTTCCTTGGCCTGCTGCAGCAGCGCCTGGACACCGTGCGCATCGGCTCGCCGGCAGATCCGGCGACCGAGATGGGCCCCCTGGTCAGCGCGGCCCAGAAGCAGCGTGTCGAGAAGTACGTGGCGCTGGCACAGGCAGAGGGCGCGCAGCCCGCCCATTTCGGCAACATGAAGCTGGAAGGCGATACGGCCAAGGGCTACTTCGTGCCGCCCACGCTGCTGCTGAACTCCCATGCCCGCATGCAGAGCGCGCAGGACGAGATCTTCGGTCCGGTGCAATCCGTGATCGGCTTTCGCGACGAGGCCGAGGCCCTGCGCATCGCCAACGACACGCGCTACGGCCTGGCCGCGGTGCTGTACACGCGCGACGGCGGCCGCGCCCTGCGCATGGCGCGCGGGCTGCAGTCGGGCAGCGTGGCCATCAACACCGGCCTGCGGACGTCGTTCGATGCGCCGTTCGGCGGCTACAAGCAGTCCGGCATCGGCAAGGAACGCGGGCTGGAAGCCATCTACGAAAACACGCAGCTCAAGAACATCAAGTACGACACCACGATCTAGCGTGGCGCCCACAGGAGACAACATGAAGTTCATCGTCAAGCTGGCCTCGGGCCTGGCCGCCTGCATGCTGGCGGCCGGCGCGCACGCGGAATGGCCCGACCGGCCCATCCGCATGGTCATCGGCTTTGCGCCCGGGGGCGCTTCGGACATCGCTTTCAAGATGGTGCAGGACGAGCTGTCCAAAAAGCTCGGGCAGCCCGTGGTGCCGATCTACAAGCCCGGCGCCAACGGCAACATCGCCAACCAGGCAGTCGCCACGGCCGAACCCGACGGCTACACGGCGCTGTGGGCCAACGTCGGGCCGCTGGCCATCAACACCTACCTCTACAAGGGCGTGCAGGTCGATCCGGGCAAGGCCTTTGTGCCGGTCACGCAATTGACCGATTCGCCGCTGGTGGTGGTGGTCCCGAAGTCTTCACCGTTCCAGACCATGCAGGACCTGGTGCAGGCGGCGAAGAAGCCCGACGCGGGGCTGTCGTACGGGTCCGCCGGGCATGGCAGTTCCATGCACGTGGCGGGAGCCGCGTTGTCGCTGGCTCTGAACGCGCCCATGACGCACGTGCCTTACAAGGGCAGCGCGCCGGCGCTGCAGGACCTGATCGCCGGGCGCTTGTCCTTCATGGTGGACAGCCGCTCCACCACCGCGCCCTTCATCAAGGAAGGCACGCTGCGCGCGCTCGCCGTCAGCGGCGACCAGCGCGTGGCGGACATGCCCGACGTGCCCACGGTGGCCGAGTCCGGCGTGCCCGGCTTCAAGGTGACGACCTGGCAGGCTGTGGTCATGCCCGCCGGCACGCCGCAGCCCATCGTCGACAAGTTCTCCGGCGCGCTGCGCGAAACCTTGCAGATGCCGGAAGTGCAGGAACGCTTCGCGCGCATCTACACGCCGCTGGTGGGCAGCACGCCCGAAGCCTTCGCGGCGTTCTGGGCCAAGGAAAGAGCCGGCGCCAAGACGCTGGTGGAACAGGCGCGCCTGCAGGTCGATTGAACGCCGGGCCCGGGCGGGCCCGGCGCGGCGGGAACATTGAAACTCGAATGGAATGGCATCATGGATCTGGAACTGAATGGTTGCACCGCTTTCATCACGGGCGGCGCGGGCACGCTGGGCATGGCAATGGCCAGGCGCTTCGTGCAGGAAGGCTGCAACGTGGTGGTGTGCGACGCCAATGAAGCGGCGATCGAATCCGCCTGCGCGGAACTGTCGGAATTGGGCGGCAACGTCCTGGGTGCGCGCGCCGACGTGACCAACAAGGACGAGGTGGGCCGCGCCGTGCAGCTGGCGGTCGAGCGCTGGAAGAAGGTGGACATACTGGTCAACAACGCGGGCTTTGCGCGCGACCGTTACCTGACCAAGATGTCCGAGGAGGATTGGCACGCGGTGCTGGACGTGACGCTGCAGGGGGCATTCCATTGCTCGCGCGCCGTGCTGCCGCTGATGATGGAACAGCGCTTCGGCCGCGTCATCAACATCGCCTCGCGCGCCCATTTGGGAAATCCGGGGCAGACCAACTACTCGGCCGCCAAGGCCGGACTGATCGGCTTCACGCGCTCGCTGGCGCTGGAGTCCGGCAAGTTCGGCATCACCGCCAACGCGGTCGCCCCGGGCGTCATTTCGACGCCGCGCATGCAGCAGCGCCCCGACTACCAAGAGCTGACCGAACGCGCCAAGACCAACACGCCGGTCGGCCGCCTGGGCGACCCGGCCGACGTGGCCGCGACAGTAGCCTTCCTGGCCTCGCGCCTGGCCGGCTTCACCACGGGCGAGACCGTGCACGTGACGGGAGGGCGCTACGCATGAGCACGCCATTCGATCTGGACGAACACCTGGGCCGGCGCCTGTACTTCGAGGACCTGGCGTCCGGGCAGTCCTGGGAAAGCCCGCGCCGCACGGTCACCGAAGCGGATGTGGTGCAGTTCGCCGGGCTGTCCGGCGACTACAACGCGCTGCACACGGATGCAGTATTCGCCGCCAGCCATCCTTTTGGCCAGCGCGCCGCGCACGGCATGCTGACCCTGGCCATCGCGTCGGGCCTGACCACCCGCATGCCCGTGTACCGGCTGATGGACGGCACCCGGCTGGCGCTGACCGAACTGCGCTGCGTGTGGCGCAAGCCGGTGCTCATCGGCGACACCATCCACGTTGAACTCGGCATAGGTGAAAAGACGCTGTCGCAGAAACGCCCCGGCACGGGCCGCGTGACCATGCTGCGCACGGTGAAGAACCAGAACGGCGAGGTCGTGGTGGAGTCGGAATGGACCACCCTGATGAAATGCCGACCGGAGGCCGCATGAGCGCCAGTCCTTCCCAGTTCGATCCCAATGTCCGCTTCGATGATCTGGTGGAACTGACGCGGCCGCGTTCGGTCATGATCGTGGGCGCTTCCAGCAAGCCGGGAACGCTGGGCCACACCACCGTGGTCAATGTGCTGGAGCACTCGGATTTCGACGGCGAGGTGTACCTGGTCAACCCCAAGGGCGGCGAACTCTTCGGCAAGCCCTTGCACGCCAGCGTGGACGCGGTGCCGGCGCAAGGCATCGACGTGGCGCTGCTGCTGGTGCCGGCCGAATCCGCCGTCGCCACGTTGCAGGCCTGCGCCGGCAAGGGCGTGCGCTACGTCATCGTGTTCACCGGCGGCTTCGCTGAACTGGGCGAGGCCGGGCGCACGGTCGAGGCCGAGATGCTGGCGCTGGCGCAGCGCAGCGGCATGAGGCTGTACGGCCCCAACTGCGCCGGCATGACCATGCTGGCGCCGCGCCTGGGCCTGACCTTTTCCACCGAATTCCGCAACGACGGCAGGACCGGCAAGCTCTCGCGCATCGGCCTGGTGACGCAGGGCGGCGGCCTGGGCCGTTCGCTCATGCAGGGCAACGAGCGCGGCGTGTGCTTTTCGCGCTGGTTCTCCACCGGCAACGAACTGGACCTGGACAGCGCGGACTTCATCAACTGGCTGGCGCATGACCCGGGCACCGACCTGATCTGCACCGTGATGGAGGGCATACGCAGCGGCCCGCGGTTCATCGCGGCGGCGGCTGCCGCGCGCCGCGCGGGCAAGCCGCTGATCGCGCTGAAGATCGGCCGCTCGGATTTTGGCAAGAAGGCAGCGCAATCGCACACCGCGTCGCTGGCCGGCGAGGACGCCGTCAACGACGCGGTGTTCTCGCAGTACGGGGTCATCCGGGTGGAAGACCTGGACGAACTGCTGGACGTCGCCAGCCTGATATCGCGCGTGGGCGTGCGCAGCCTGCGCAACATCTGCGTGTATTCGTCGTCGGGCGGCGCGGGCGTGCTGTCGGCCGACAAGGTGGGCGAAGCCGGGTTGGCAATGGCTGTGTTGGCCGACGAGACCGTGGCCGAGATGGCGCGGCACGCGCCCGCCTACGCGGCCCTGACCAACCCCGTGGACCTGACCACCAAGGCGCTGACCGATCCGGACCTGGCGCGGCGCTGCCTGGCGCCGCTGTTCGCGGACCCGGGCGTGGACGCGGTGCTCTACCCCATCACCTCCAATTATTCGGCCAGCACCGAAGGGCTGGTGCGCAACATGCTGGCGGTGGCGCAGGGCGGCGCCAAGGCGTTCGTGCCGGTCTGGATGAGCAGCCGCCGCGGTCCGGCGCACGACCTGCTGATCCAGGAAGGATTCGCGCCTGTCTACAGCCTGCGCAACGCCATGCAGGCGCTCAAGCGCGTCAGCGCGTACGCGGACCAGGCCACTGATGAGGCGCCAGAAGCCCCGCTCATCGGCCTGCCTTCGGCCGCGCCTGCCATGCAGCTGCCCTGCAATGAATCGCAGGCCAAGGCGCTGCTGGCGCAGTACGGCGTGCGCGCGCCCCGCGAATCCCAGGCGGCCACGGCGCAAGAGGCGGCGGCAGTGGCCTGCGCCATCGGCTTTCCGGTGGCGCTCAAACTGGTGGCCGACGGCGTGCTGCACAAGAGCGAGATCGGCGGCGTGCAGCTGCGGCTGCGCGATGAGGCCGAAGTGCGGCAGGCCTTCGAGAACATCGCCGCGAACGCGGCGCGGCATCAGGTGCCGGCCGCGGCCATCCGCGGCGTGCTGGTGTCGGAAATGGTGGTCGACGGCGTGGAGATGCTGGTGGGCCTGCATCGCGACGAGGTTTTCGGCCCGGTGCTGAGCGTGGGCGCGGGCGGCGTGTGGGTGGAGGTCGAGGCCGACGTGGCGCGTTGCCATCTGCCGGCCAGCCGCAAGCGGATCGAGCGCGCGCTGGATCAGACGCGCATCGCGCGCCGCCTGGCCAGCCATCGCGGCCTGCCGGCGCGCGACAGGGTGGCCCTGGTGGACGCCGTGCAGCGCATCGCGGCCTTGTTCACGGCCCTGGGCGACGGCGTGCAATCGCTGGAGGTCAATCCGCTGGTGGTGTTGGACGAAGGACGCGGCGTGGTGGCGCTGGACGCCGTCATCGAATAGCAAGCCGGCGCAGCGGCCGTCCGCTGCCCGGGAAAAAACACGGAGATTTCAGATGTTCGACAGCAAGATCGGAGGCGGCGACGCCCATACCATCCTGGTGCGAGGCCATGACCTGGTGCAGGACCTGTTCCAGCGCGATTTCATCGACGTGCTGGCCCTGGAGCTGCTGGGCGAGTTTCCCACGCCCCAGCTCAAGACCATGCTCAACCTGTTCCTGGTGAGCGCGACCGACCACGGCCTAACGCCCAGCGCCTTGTCGGCGCGGCTGACCCTGCACGGCGCGCCCGAGGCCATGCAGGGCGCCCTGGCTGCGGGATTGCTGGGCGCCGGCAGCCGCTTTCTCGGCGTGATCGAATACGCCGCGCGCTTTCTGCGCGACGCCCTGCCCAAGCAGGACAGCTACACGGACGAGGAACTGCGCCGCTATGCCGAGGAATGCGTCGCGGCCAACAAGGCGGCCAAGCGCAAGATTCCCGGCGTGGGGCATCCGATACACGTGGATGGCGATCCCCGTTGTGAAAAGATGTTTGAGATCGCCAGGGACTGCGGCTATTACGGCAATTATTCGCGCTTTGCCGTGGAGCTGGCCGCCGCCGCGGCGCGCCAGTCCGGCCGCAAGATTCCGCTGAACGCCACCGGGGCCAAGGGCGCCATCGTGCTCGACATGGGCCTGACGCCTGAATTGGGCAAGGCCTTGACGATGATCGGACGTTCGGTGGGCCTGATGGCGCACATCATCGAGGAACAGAAAAACCCCATCGCCCAGAAAGTGTGGGACATGGCTGCCGGCAACGAGTGATGCGTCTGCCGGGCCGGATTCAGTCCCGGTCCGGCGCGCCCAGCGGGAACAGCGGCCGGTAGGGCCGCGCTTCTTCCACGGCTCGCGCGAACGAAGGACGCGCCAGCAGGCGAGCCCGATAGGCGCGCAACGTTGGATAGGCGTCGGCGATACGGTGCGTCCAGTCGCCATAGAAGAGCGAGGGCGCGGCGGCGCAGTCCGCCAGGGTGAAGTCCTCGCCAGCCGCCCAGGTCTTGCCGGCCAGATGCGTTTCGAGCCATGCATAGGCGACTTCCAGCTTTTCCACCGCCAGGGCCAGCGCTTCCCGCCGCTTGCTCTCGTCGCCCGATAGCGCGCCGCCTACCGCATGCTGCGTCCAGCTCATGACGTGCAGGTCGAAGAACCGGTCCAGGAAGCGCACCTGCAGCGCCGCCCTGGGATCGGCGGGCAGCAGGCGCTGCGGCCCGGGATGCTCCAGCTGCAGATGTTCGATGATGATGCTGGTCTCGGCGATGTTGCGGCCGCCGTCTTCCAGCAGCGGGAACTTGTGCAGGGGCCAGCGGCGCAGCCATTCGGCCGCGTGCTCTGGCGTGTCCGGGCCGATGCAGCGGAACTCGAACGGGGTGCCGTTTTCGTACAGCGCGATCAATACCTTTTGCGTGTAGGAAGAGAACGGATGGCCGTAAAGCGCGAGCGGCATGGCGGGGTCTCCTGGCGGGATGGCGACAGACGATGCCTAGCATCGCCGAGACGAGAAACAACCGCAACAAGTAACTTCAAACCTTTTGTGTCAACCATCGAAGCGCCCACAGTGACGGTGTTCCAGTCGCGGGCGGATTAGTCGATGGCCCCTTTGGGGGGTGAAGACTGGCCCCTGAGGATATCGAGCAATTCCTTGACAGGATGACGCATGGCTTCCGGGCCGCTGCGCGTAATCAACGCCAATGGCGGCATGGTGGCGCCTGGCCTTACGTCAAGAATGACCATGTCCTTGTTCAGCCTGGTTTCCTCCAATGCATGTTGTTCCCGCATGGGTCCGATGCTGCCTGGATCCAAACGAAGAAACGTCAACACCGTTAGCGTGGAAAGACATTCGATGCTGGGCTGAGGGGGCGTGACGCCCTCGGTCAGGCAGGCCGCTATGACCGCGCGTCGCAGCAGCGATCCGCGTGGCGGCAGGATCCAGTCTTCGTTGGCAAGACGGGCCCAGGATATTTTCTTGCGGCGTGCAAGCGGGTGGGTACGGGTCGCCACCACGCTAAGGCGGTCGCTGGCAAGCAGGTGGACCTGCAGCCTGTCCAGCCGTTCATTGTTGAACTCGTCCGGCGCGAGCGCGCCGACGATGCAGTCGAGCTCTCCTCGCAGCAGCTCCGCGATCAACAGATCGATCTGGAACTCGCGGATCTGCACGGCCAGCCTGGGCAGGCGCCGGCGCAGTTCCACGATGCCGGAGGGCAGCATGTTGGATCCCGAGAACGTTCCGATCCGGATCAGGCCCGACCCGCCGGATCTCATGATGGCCGCTTCTTCCTGGGCCGCGCCCAGCCCCGCCATCAAGACATCCGAACGGCGCATCAGTTCAGCGCCGATGTGGTTCGCGGCGATGCCGCGCGCCATGCGGTCAAAGAGCGGACCGCCGAAGACCTCCTCGATCTCCTTGATCATGCGCGTCACGGCTGGCTGGGACAGATGCATGCGCTCGGCAGCGGCGTGCACCGTGGAAACTTCCCGCAAATGGCCGAGCAATTCCAAGTGACGGATCCTCAGGCGTTTGAGCAGGTTGGAATCAGCGTTTTCCATTATTTTTCCGATCCGTTTTTCGTATCGATAAATCAATTTATATGAATGGTGAATTATTGATCGGATTCCTAGAATTTGGATCACCGCGTAAATGAGACGACACCGTGACCGCCATGCCTGCCTCCATACCCGCTACCGCCATCGTCGAACGGCTCGACGCGCGCGGCTTCCACAAAATCGTGACCGTGCCGGACTTCGTCCAGCTCTCGGTCCATGACCTGATCGACAGGACGCCGCGCTTTCAGGTCATCCGGTGCTCGGACGAGAACCAGGCCATCCATGTCGCGGGGGGGCTGCATATCGGCGGACACAAAGTCGCCGTGCTGATCCAGAACCAGGGTTTGCTCAATTGCCTGAACAGCCTGCGGGCCGTGGGCCTGGACGCGGGCTTGCCCATGCTGTTGATGATCGGCCAATTCGGCAGGGAGTTTGCCAATGTGGGAAACGACCCAGCCCGGTCGCAGCGCCGCGTAGTCAATCTGGTGGAACCCGTCCTGGACGTCATGGGTATCGACCATTGGCGCCTGGACGGCCCGCAAGATTTGCCGAACATCGACACGGCAATCGACTCCTGCGCCGCGCGGTCGGGACCTGCAGCAGTATTGATCGGCCACTACACCGCCTGGAACTAGCCATGAGCATTTCGACGCAAGACGCTTGCAAGATCATTCAAGAAGTCAGGGGCGACGCTATCGTGATCAGCACCATGTCCGCCATGCACAGCATGGACCAGATTGCCCCCGACTATGCCTTCGGCCTTTCATCGGTTCCGCTGATGGGAGGCGCGGCCGGACTTGGGCTGGGCTTGGCGCTTTCCTTTCCGGAGCGCAAAGTCATCATTCTTGACGGTGATGCCAGCTTGCTGATGGAGCTGGGCGTACTTGCCACGGTGGCAGGCATGCGTCCGTCGAACTTCTACCATTTCGTGTTCGCCAATGGCGTGCAGTTCAATGGCGGCGCGAATCTGGCGGTGGCGGGGGACGGGCGTGTCGATTTCAGCGCGGCGGCGCTGGCCTCGGGCTACGCGGGCGCGGCCCGGTTCACGCAGGCCCACGAGTTTCGTGCGGGCATAGGCGCATGGCTTGCCGCGCCTGCGCCCGCGCTGATCGAGCTTGAGATTGAACCGACTCCGGCGCGATTCGGTCCGCAGCTTGCGCAGCCGGAACAAGGCGATGCGCGTTTCGCGCGCATGGGAATGGAAGCGCGGCGGTTGATGCGCGCGCTGGGAACGGCACAATGAACTCGCCCGAAATCGTGGATTATGTCGTGATCGGCGGCGGGTCGGCGGGTTGCGCGGTGGCGGCTGGACTGGCCAGGTCGGGCAAGCACAGCGTCGTATTGCTCGAGGCAGGCCGGGCCGAGCGCAGCATCTGGACAAGAGTGCCCGCAGGGGTTGCTTATCTGATCCGCGACGAACGTGTCGTGAGGAAGTTCTACACGCAACCTGAAGCCCGTCTCAAGGATCGTCCGATCTATTGGCCGCGGGGCCGCGTGCTAGGCGGCTCGTCCACCGTCAACGGCATGATCTGGGTGCATGGCGATCCGCAGGAGTACGACCGCTGGCGCGATGAGTATGGGCTGTCTGGCTGGGACAACCAGTCCTTCAAGGCCTACTTGCGGCGAGTCGAGCGATTTCAGGCGGGAGATTCCGCCAGCCGCGGCCGGCAAGGGCCGGTTGTCGTGAGTGAATATGGCCCGCGCCAGCCGCTCATGGATGCGTTCGTGGCCGCCTGCGTGCAGGCTGGAATTCCGGCGAACGCCGACTACAACGGCTTGCACTACGAGGGCGTCGGCTACCTGCAGATGAACACCCGGCGAGGTCTCCGGGTCAGCGCTCGCGACGCGTATCTTGCGTCGCTGCCGCGCCGGAGCGCATTGCAGGTGATCACGGACGCGCCGGCGGAGAAGATTCTGTTCGAAGGCAGTCGCGCATGTGGCGTGGAGTACCGCAGGGGCGGAGCGCGCGGCCGTGTCATGGCCGCCAAGGAAGTTATCCTGTCGGCGGGCGCCCTGCAATCGCCGCAGTTGCTGGAGCTTTCCGGCGTAGGCGATTCGCAGCGTCTCTCCGGCTTGGGCATATCCGTCCGGCATCATGCGCCGGCCGTGGGCGAGGGCTTGCGCGATCATCTGCATGTGCGGCTGACCTACGAATGCCGCAACGCGCGTACGCTCAATCAGATCGTGCCCAGCACGTGGCGCAAAGCGCTGATGGCCCTGCGCCTGGCCGCCTGCGGGGATGGGCTGATGAGCAGCGCGAGCGCCGTCGCTCACGCCTTGGTCCGTACCGATCCAAGCCTCGCGCAGCCCGACGCCAAGCTGCAGTTGCACTATCTTTCCAGCGTAGATGCCAGGACCGCGGGCAAACTGGTGCTCGACGACTTTCCCGGATTCTCGATCGGCACCTTTGCATTGCGGCCGCAGTCGCAAGGCTCGGTGCACATTACTTCGAAAGATCCCGACGCGGCTCCCGCCATCCATGGCAACTATCTCGACCATCCCGACGATGTGCACGCGACGCTCGGCGCGTTGAGGCTCGCGCGCCAGGTGGCCGCGCAGCCGGCGCTGTCGGAGTTCGTCGTGCGGGAAACGAGGCCCGGGCCTGACTGCACTTCGGACGAAGCCTGGCTGGATTACGTCGGCTCGCTGGGTCAGACCTCGTATCACCCCATAGGCTCTTGCCGCATGGGAACCGATGCCGCATCCGTCGTGGATGAGCGGTTGCGCGTGCGGGGCGTTTCCTGCCTGCGCGTGGCGGATGCCTCGGTCATGCCGACCATGCCGTCGGCAAACACCAATGCTCCCTCGATCGCCATCGGGGAGAAAGCGGCGGACATGATTCTGGAAGATGCAGTACACCCATAAAAATCTTTGAGACAAGCCATGAAAAAGCACATCAGAGGACTGATAGTTCTTGCGTCACTTTGCGGCGTCGCGTTACCTGCATGGGCGCAAGGCGATGCCGCGTATCCCACGAAGCCGATCAGGTTGATCGTCCCATCGCCCGCCGGCGGGGAGCCTGACACGCTGGCAAGACTGGTCGCCCAGCAGATGAGCGCCGATCTGCGGCAGCCCGTCATCGTCGAGAACAAGGCAGGCGCTGGCGGATTGATAGGCATCGCCGCCCTGGCCAATTCCAAGCCGGATGGCTACACGATAGGCGTTTCGTACCAGGCGGCCTTGTCGTTGTCGCCGCACCTGCTCGTGAAGAAGCTCTTCGACCCCTTGAAGGACATTGCAGGGATCGGGCTGATTTCGGTTTCCGGCAATGCGCTGATGGTTCCCGCGAAGTCGCCCATATCTTCCTATGCAGACCTGGTACAGCGCGCCCGGGCCAACCCGGGAACGATGAATTTCGGCTCCTGGGGGGATGGCAGCGCCGGACACATCAGCGGTGAGATCATGAAGCGGCACGCCAACATCAGCATGCAGCACGTCGCCTACAAGGGATCGAGCGAAGCGCTGATGGGCATGCTGGGCGGCGATCTGGACGCGACGTTTGGCGGCTGGGCGCTGGCCTCCGCGCAGGCGAAGGCAGGGGCTGTCCGGATCCTGGCCGTGACGTCTCCCGAACGGGCCGGCATGTTCCCCGATGCTCCGACGTTCCAGGAACTCGGCATACCGTTCGGCCTTAATTCCTGGTACGGCGTGGTTGCGCCCGCAGGCGTACCCGCGCCGATCATTGAACGCCTGCAGGCGTCGGTGGAGCGAGCGGTCGGCCAGGAATCGGTCGCGACGAGCCTGAAATCGATGGGGATGCAGCCACGGTCGTCCACTGCGGCAGAGCTACAGCAACGCATCAAGAACGACTATGAGGTTTGGGGCAAGGAGATTTCCGCGGCGGGCATCAAGCCTCGCTAGCCCGCAAATCCGCTTCCTGATCCAGAACCGAACTGGAATTAGCGTTATCCTGCCGCCAGACTAGATCGTCGGCTGCCATGCCTACCGGGATGGCGCCGATGCCGCAACCGGCGAGGACTGCGCACTTGAAGCAAATCCGGCACTACCTGTTTGGCATCATCGTCTCCATCCTGCTGGCGGGACTGCTGGCATTCCTGGGCGTCGTGTTCGTTTCCACCCCGAACCTTGGCTGGGGCGCGCAGGCGCTGTTGAGCTATGGCGTTTTGTTCGGCGGACCGCTGGCCGTGGTGCTGGCGCTGTGCTGGATCGTCTACATGGTGCGCGACAAGGGCCAGGTGCCCGGGCGCGTCCACGCGTGGATGTTCCTGCCCACCGTGCTGGCGCTGGCCATCGTGCCCGTCAGCGACTCCATCGAGCAGGGCAAGTGGGACCGCTTCCAGGCGTCGCACCCTGCGATCCAGGAAGCGCACGTCAATCTGAGCGGGCGCACCATCTGGACGGACAGGCGCGGCGGAAGCGTGTCTTCGGGCGCGTCGCCGTACCTGGAGTCCGGGTCGGCGGCGCACTCCATGTTTTCGCGTTTCAGCCGCTATCCGAACCAGGGGCCGGCGGCCAGCGAGGCTTTTCCCTACGAGGGCGCGCGCCTGAAGGATGGCGTGGATCGCTACGTGTACTCCAGCCAGGACGGAACGCCCGGCGCGTCCGTGCCGCTGAAACGCGCGCCGTATCCCGATCTGGGCAAGCTGCCCTCGGCGTCCTCGCAGGGCGAGGCGGAGCTGGTGGTTTATCACTATTACCACTATGCCGATCACGTCGAGGTGGCGCCGGGCATCGCGCGCTTCGCTGGCACGACCGACGACCGGATGGAGGCGGCCGGGATGCCCGGGGTGGCGATATTCGGCCTGCAGAACCTGACGCCGCAGACCATCGCCCGGGTGGAGATCGATGGCCAGGCCTACGACATGGGCTCGGAGGCGGCGCGCAGCGTGCTGCCGCGGCCTTGCGATCTGGCGCGTGGCGGCAGCCCGGTATTGCTCGATCTGGAGCAGCCCTTGCGAGTGCGTTGGCAGACGCTGGAAGAGCCCGGGACCTGGCGCGAGGCCACCGTGAACGTGCCGGCCTTCAGCGCAGCGAGCAGCAAGGACCCGGGCAAGGGCCTGCAGCGCGTGCGCCTGTACTTCCTGCCCGATGAGACGGTGGCCGCCGAACGCTACAGGGAGATCCGCGCGCGCGGCGAACTTTCCGTCCGCGCCACCGGGCTGCCCGCCGCGGCGCAAGCCTATACGGGCTGCGGCGGCGCGTATTCCGGCTACAACCCGCAGACCGTGAAGCTGCTGGGCAACTGAAGGCTGCGCGCGCTACACGTCTTCGACGCGTTGCGAGGGCGCAAGGGGCGTGCCGAGGTCCAGCATGGCGTAGATCCGCTGCGTGAACCGCTGCCGCCGCGTGGGCCTGCCCATGCGCCAGCGCGTGTCCAGCCATAGCAGGGGCAGGGCGAAGCCCAGCCACACGATGAAGAAGAGCGCCAGCAGGAAGACAGCCAGTTCGGGAAAGTCCCGGAACGAACCGTCGTCCGGTCCGGCGAAAAACTGCAGGCCGACCACGAACAGCCAGGCCGTCAGCAACAGCGCGCCTATCAGCTTGAGCATGCGTGCGCGCTGGCTCATGCCGACGCGGATGGGCGTGTCCCTGCCTTGTTCGCCGCCGTAGTAGCGGTGGCACATATAGCAGCGGCCGTCTTCCAGATTGCGCAGCGCGTAGACGGCGCGCCGGCCATCCTGGTGGACAGGGGCCGTGCGCACGGCCAATTCGACGCGGTCGTCCTCGGCCAGGAAGGGCAGCGCGTCGCCGAACGCTTCCTGGGCGATCATCGCGTAGTTCACGCCGTTGACCGTGTAGCGGTAGATGCCATAGTTGGGCCCTTTGTGGACCTGGCGCATTTCATGCGTGAGGCCCACGAGATGGCCCCGCACGTACCCGATGGGCGGCTCGCCCTCGTCCTGAGTCGATAGCGGCTCCAGGCGCGGCGGCTTGGGCGGCGGCGCAGGCGTGCCGGCAGCCGGCCTTTGCTTGGGATCGAACAGCGCCTCGCTCGCCAGGATCAGGGGGCGGTGGCGGCGGTTGTGCCAGAGGCCGTGCAGGGCCGACCCCGCCACCACCAGCGCCACCAGCGCGACGACCAGCGAGAAGACCATCAGGAACACGCGCGTCAGGCTGGCGATGCCGAGCAGCCACGCCAGCCACACGAACGCCGCGCCGATCGCGCCGCCGATGGCAACCTCGTGCCAGCCGCGCCGCTTCAGGGTCTGGTAGTAGCGCGGCGGGATCGGTTCTCCGCGCGCCGGAACCGCCCAGGAAAAAACGGCCAGCCCTTCGTCGTCGTCCATCACGCCCAGGCGCGCCGGGATGCCCTGCTGATGCAGGCGCTGCAGCTGGTTGATCTGCGGCGCCTGCAGCCCGGCGGCGATCACGCTTTCTGTGCCTACGCGCAGGTACGCATCGTGCCGCGCGAGCGGCACCGCGAGGCGGATCTGATCGATGGTTCCTTCGAGTATGCGGGCGGAGGGCTGCGCCATGACGGGATGCGGGGTGGAAACCGTCAAGGATAGCGTAGCGGCCTGCGTGGGTTACCAAGCGTCCGGCAAAGTGCCAGGCCCTTCATGGGTGGGGAAATGCGGCAGTACTTCTTCCGCCAGTTCCTGCAACACGTCCGCCGCGGGCCGTTGCGAGAACTGGATGCCCAGCGCTGCGTGATTGACGCCGGCCGTCCGCCATTCCTCCAGCAACGCGATCAAACCCTTTCTGCCTGTGCGCAACACGAACCCGTTGCGCAAGGGCGTACGCGGATGATCGGGGTCGTCGACCAAGTCCAGCCATTCATTGGTCATGTGCGGACGGAAGCCGCCGTCGGGGATCATGGCGCGCCAGGCGCGGATTATTTCCGCCAGGCGTTGCGGTCCCATCTGGGTATGCGTGGCGTCAGGATAGGTCAGCCAGCCATCGGCATGTTCGGCGATCCATCGCAGCGACTGGCCCGAGGAACCGGTGACGATCAGCGGTATGTTGCCCGCGGCCGGCTTGGGCAGGAACTCCGCGCGGCTGAAGCGTCCTAGCGGCGAATCGATCTCCAGATGTCCTGGGCGCATCAGCTGGCGGAAGTACGAGACGGCTTCTGCGAACCGCGGTCCGCGTTCGTCATGCCGCAGCCCATAAGCGGGAAATTCGGCAGGCCGGTCTCCCGAGGCGATTCCCAGCACCAGCCGGCCGCCCGACAATTGGTCGATGGTGCTGGCCGCCTTGGCCAGATCGATGGGGTGGCGCAGGGAAAAGATTGCGCTGCCCGTCGCGAGGGCGATCTTCTTCGTTTGCGCCGCCAGAAACGCCAGGTAGGTAAACGGATCGAAGACCTGGCCTGCATCGCCGAAGGAAGGGGAGTACAAGGGCACATCGCGCACCCAGACGGCGGCAAACTCCTGCCGGTCGATTTGCCGCACAAGTTCGGCTTGCCCCGCAAGGACCGCCATGCTGCCTTCATAGAAGCGCAGCGGCAGGAAGATGCCCAGCGTCAGGCGCTCGGGCGCGAACATCCGCCGATAGCCGGGGTGCGCGGAAAAGGCGAAGTATGACGCGCCCGCCGCGCCGTGGAGAGAGTGGGTGGTGTCCATTCCGACTGTCCTCGTTTCCTTCAAGCGCCCGTTGCCGGCGCGGGCAGGGTGATACCTTTGGCGACCGCGGGCCGCGCAGCCACGCGTTCGTGCCACGCGGTCAGGTGCCGGTGATGGCTGAAATCGAAATCGATGATCCGCGCGATGTGGCTCCAGCCGAAATGCGCGATGTCGGCGATGGAGTAGGCGTCGCCGGCAAGATAGGGATGGTCGGCCAGCCTGCGGTCCAGCACCGCGAGCGCATCCTCGGTCAGGCGTTGGTAGCGTTCAAGCGCGGCGGCGTTGCGCGCCTTGTCGAAGACCTCGAAGTTGACGCGCTGTCCGATGATGGGACCGACGCTGCTGGAATGGAATTGCAGCCACTTGATGGTTTCCCAGCGGCCCCGGGTGTCCGCGGGCAGCAGCCTCCCGGTCTTTTCCGCGAGATACAGCAGGATGGCCGCCGATTCGAACAACGCCACGCCGGTTTCATCGTCGGTCAATACCGGAATACGGCCATGCGGATTCAGGGCCAGAAAGTCGGGCTGGCGGTGCTCGCCCTGCGCGATGCGCACATGGTGCAGGCGGTAGGGCAGTTCCAGTTCTTCCAGCGCGATGGTGGCCTTGTAGCCATTGGGAGAACTATCGGTGTATAGATTCAGCATGGGCTTGCTCATTTAAGATTGGCTAAATATTGCGGTTGCGCGGCGGCAGTGAAATTCTCTGTCTTGAGCGGGATCGGGTACAGCGATGATTTCTCACTTTTGAATTTAGGAAAACTAAAATGACGGCAACGCTTCCCTTGCAGGCGCTGCGCACCTTTGTCGAGGTAAGCCAGCGCGGCAGCATCACCGCGGCGGCGCAGGCTTTGCATGTCACGCCCGGCGCCGTCAGCCAGCAGATCCGGCTGCTGGAGGACCGGCTTGGCATCGCCCTGCTGGTGCGCGAACGCCACGGCATGCGCATGACGGAGGCGGGCGCCGAGGCGTATCCGATGCTTAGCGCGGCATTCGCGCAGATCGACAAGGCGGTGGACTTGCTGGCCGCGAAGCAGGCGCGGCAAAGCCTGACCGTCAGCACCGTGGCGACGTTCGCGGCATCGTGGCTGGTGCCCCGCCTGGGGCGCTTCAAGGAACGGCATCCGCACATCGAAATCCGGGTGGAGGCGACGCCTGCCCTGGTCGATCTGCGGCGCGATCACGTCGATGTCGCCCTGCGCCACGGACTGGGCGATTACCCGGGACTGGATGTGGTGCCGCTGATGGCGCCGGTGCTGGTGCCGGTGGCCGCGCCAGGCTACGCCGCAGCGCTGGTCGAAGCGGCAGACTGCCTGGATTACCCGCTGCTGCACGACGCGGACCGCGCCGACTGGCCATTGTGGTTAAGCGCGCATGGCGTGGCCACGGATCCCCGGGCGCAGCGCGGCAATGCGTTCGATGACGACTTCCTGCTGATCCGCGCGGCGGAAGCAGGCCAGGGACTTGCGCTGGTGCCCGCCGCGCATGCGCAGGAAGAGATCGCGGCCGGACGTCTGGTGCAGGCGCTGGACAAGCCCTGGCCCGCGCGATTCGCCTACTACGCCGTAAGCAGGCCCGGCGCAGTCCGGCGTCCGGAAGTCCGAGCCTTCATCGACTGGATCGTCGAGGAGGCCGGGGCGTGACCTCTACGGCCGTTTGCGTGGCAAGGAGTCTTCAGGCTTCGAAACGCCGCGCCGCCTGCAGCAGCAGGTGCTCGCTGCCCGCGCGGCCCAGCAGTTCCAGCCCGACGGGTATGCCGCTTTCCGTGAAGCCGACGGGTACGCTCAAGGCCGGCAGTCCCGTCACCGCCGCGAGCAGGCCATTGCCGCCGCGCTGGGCTTGGCCCAGCAGCACCGGCGCGCCACGCACGCTGGGATAGGCGAGCAGGTCCAACTGGCCATGCGCCATGGCAGCCAACACGTCGTCGCGCAGCGCCTGGGCGCGGGCCAGCACCGCGAGGCGCGCGCTGCCATCAGGATCGCGCAGCGCATCGCGCTCGCGCAGCAGCGGCGCGACTTCCGGGTGGGGATAGCCGCCGTCCAGGATGTCGGTCAGGCTGCGCACGGGCAGACCCGCATCACGCAGGCAGAGGGCCAGCGCGTCGCGGAATTCGTAGCCGGTGACGTTGGCGGCCGTCAGGCGCGCGTCTCCCAGCGCCAGCGCGACGGGCTGGACGTGTGCGCCGTCGGCTTGCCAGCCGGCGAGCGCCGCGCGGACGTGGCGCGATACCTCCAGTTCCGCGTCGGCTGGGCCGAAGAATGCCTCCAGCGTGCCTATGCGCCAAGCCCGGTCCGCGCCGCGCGCGTCTTCGCGTTGTCCCGCCAACACCGACCACAGGGCCGAGATATCCGCAAGGCTGCGGGCCAGCGGACCGACCGTGTCCAGCGTCGGCGACAGCGGCACTACGCCGGCGTTGCTGTAGCGCCCGGCCGTGGGCCGCAGGCCCCAGACCTGGTTGAAGGCAGCGGGGATGCGGATCGAGCCGCTGGTGTCGGTGCCGATTGCGGCCGCCGCGAAGCTGGACGCCGCCGCGACCGCGCTGCCGCCGCTGGATCCGCCTGGCACGCGCGCGGCGTCATAGGCGTTGCGCGTGCGGCCGGATAGTGAAGAAACGTTGGTGATGCCGCAAGCCAGT
This sequence comes from Achromobacter xylosoxidans, assembly GCF_014490035.1. Taxonomy (NCBI): domain Bacteria; kingdom Pseudomonadati; phylum Pseudomonadota; class Betaproteobacteria; order Burkholderiales; family Alcaligenaceae; genus Achromobacter; species Achromobacter xylosoxidans. The sequence goes on from NZ_CP061008.1 coordinate 1,135,673, forward strand.
TCGTGCAGCGTGGTCTTGCCCAGCATCACGGCGCCGGCTTCGCGCAGCCTGCGCACGACGTCGGCGTCGCGTTGCGGGCGGCGGCCGGCCAGCGCCAGCGAGCCTGCGGTGGCGGGCATGTCCGCGGTATCGATGTTGTCCTTGAGCAGAAGGGGAATGCCATGCAGCGGCCCCAGCGCCGCCCCGCGCAGCCTCTCCCTATCCCGATCGGCGGCCTCGGCCAGCGCCGCGCCGTTCAGCGCGATGACCGCGTTGAGCGCTGGCCCCGCCTGGTCATGCGCCGTGATGCGCGCCAGGTAGGCGCGCACCAGGTCCACGGCGTTGAGCGTGCCTGCCGCCATGGCGGCCCGCAACTCGGCGATGCCGCGGCCAAAGACCGGGTCGTCGCCCGGCAGAGGACCCGCCAGCAGGCGCGGCGCGCTCATCGGAAGTGGCACGCCACCCATTGCTGCCCGCCGTTCGAGCTATCGGGCCGCTGCGTCAGGACCGGCTGCTTCTCCTTGCACACTGGCTGCGCCAGCGGGCAGCGCGTATGGAAGCGGCAGCCGCTGGGCGGATTCGCCGGGCTGGGCGGATCGCCCTGCAGCAGCTTGCGCTGCGCGGGCTTGTGCGGATCGGGAACCGGGACGGCCGACAGCAGGATCTCGGTGTAGGGGTGCAGCGGGCGCGAGAACAGCGTGTCGCGGTCGGCGACCTCGACGATGCGGCCCAGGTACATCACCGCCACGCGATGGCTGATGTGGCGCACCACCGCAAGGTCATGCGCCACGAACAGGTAGGCGATGCCCATCTCTTTCTGCAGGTCCATCAGCAGGTTGATCACCTGCGCCTGCACCGACACGTCCAGCGCGGACACCGGCTCGTCGCACACGATCAGCTTGGGCCGCAACGCCAGCGCGCGCGCAATGCCCAGGCGCTGCCGCTGGCCGCCGGAGAACTCGTGGGGAAACTTCTTCATCGCTTCCGGACGCAGGCCGACCTTGGAGAACAGCCAGGCGATCTCGTCGGCGCGCGACCGGCCGCCCGAGGCCGGGAAGTTCTGCAGCGGCTCGCCGACGATGTCGCCTGCCGTCAGCCGGGGGTTCAGCGACGCGTACGGATCCTGGAAGATGATCTGCATGTCGCGCCGGCGGCTGCGCATCTGCTCGGCCGACAGCGCCAGGATTTCCTCGCCTTCCAGCCGCACGGATCCCGAGGTAGGCTGGATCAGCCGCAGCACGGACTTGCCGGTGGTGGTCTTGCCGCAGCCGGACTCGCCCACCAAGGCCAGGGTCTCGCCCCTGGCCACGGAGAAGGACACGCCGTCCACGGCCTGGATGACCTTGCGGCGCGGCTTGAACCAGCCGCCCGCGCCGGGGTAGTGCATCTTCAGGTCGCGTACTTCCAGCAAGGGCGTGGCCGGTGTGGCGGGCGGGTTGCGGGCGCTCATGCTTGGACTCCAGTCAGGGCGGCGCCGGGCGTCGCGGAAGCCGCCGCCTGCGGGGCGGGTTGCGCGGCGACGCGCGCCGCTTCATGGCAGGCCACCACGTGGTCGCTGCCATGTTCCAGCAGCTGCGGCGCTTCGGCACGGCAGCGGTCGGTGGCGTAGGCGCAGCGCGGGGCGAAGCTGCAGCCTTTGCCCAGTTCGCTGGGCGCGGGCACCATGCCGGGAATCTCGGCCAGGCGCTGTGTCGATGCGTTCATCGACGGCATCGACGCCATCAATGCCCGCGTGTACGGATGCAGGGGGCGGTCGAACAGTTCGGTGACGGGCGCTTCTTCCACCTTGCGGCCTGCGTACATCACCGCCACGCGGTCACAGCATTCGGCCACCACGCCCAGGTCGTGGGTGATCAGCACGATGCCCATGCCCAGGCTCTGCTGCAGGCTGCGCAGCAGGTCCACGATTTGCGCCTGGATGGTCACGTCCAGCGCCGTGGTCGGTTCGTCGGCGATCAGCACTTCGGGATTGCAGGCCAGGGCCAGCGCAATCATCACGCGCTGCCGCATGCCGCCGGATAGCTGGTAGGGGTACTCGTGCACGCGCCGTTCGGGTTCGGCGATCTGCACCAGGCGCAGCATTTCCTCGGCGCGGCGGTAGGCCTCACGGCGGCCGAGCTTCTGGTGCAGCATCACCGTTTCCGCGATCTGCCGGCCTACCGTCAGCACCGGGTTCAGCGAGGTCATCGGCTCCTGGAAGATCATCGAGATCCGGTTGCCGCGGATCTGGCGCATCTGCTTTTCGGTCAGGCCCAGCAGGTCGGTGCCGCGGTAGCGGATCTGGCCGCCGGCATAGCGCCCGGGCGGCGTCGGGATCAGCCGCAGGATGGACAGCGCGGTGACGCTCTTGCCGCAGCCGGACTCGCCGACCACGCCCAGCGTGCGGCCTGCCTGCACCTGGTAGGACACGCCGTCCACCGAGCGCACGGTGCCGGACACGGTGTCGAAGTAGGTGCGCAGGTTGTCGACTTCTAGCAGCACGTCGCCCGGGGCGACGGCGGCGGGGGATATAGCCATGGCGTGCTCCCGGGTCTTAGCGTTGATTGGCCAGGCGGGGGTCGAGCGCGTCGCGCAGGCCGTCGCCCATCAGGTTGATTGCCAGCACGGTGATGGCCAGCAGGATGCCCGGGTACAGGATGGTGTAGAACGCCACCGCCACGTAGTTGCGGGCGTCGGCCATCATGTTGCCCCAGCTGGGCACCTGGGCCGGCACGCCTACGCCCAGGAACGACAGCACCGCTTCGGTCAGCACCGCGGTGGCGGCGATGAACGTGGCCTGCACCACCAGCGGCGTGACCATGTTGGGCAGCACGTGGCGGCGCAGGATCACGGGCAGGCGCGTGCCCACGGCGTGGGCGGCTTCGACGTAGAGCTGTTCGCGCAGCGTCAGCGCGAGCGAACGCACCAGACGCACCACGCGCGGCACCTGCGGGATCGCGATGGCGATGATCACCGTGGTCAGGCTGGCGCGGATCACCGCCATCAGGGCGATGGCCAGCAGGATGTCGGGAATGGCCATCATGCCGTCCATGATGCGCATGATGATGGCGTCGGCCCAGCGCACGAAGCCCGCCAGCAGGCCCAGCACCACGCCGACCGCGGTGGCGATCAGCGCCACCACGATGGCCACCACGAGCGACACGCGGCCGCCCCAGACCACGCGGCTGAACACGTCGCGGCCGAGCGCGTCGGTGCCGAAGTAATGCTCGGCCGACGGCGGCTTCATGCGTTGCAGCGGATTGATGCTGATGGGGTTGTGCGTGGCGATCCAGGGCGCGGCGATGGCCAGGCCCGCCACGATCAGCAGCAGCGCCAGGCCCAGGATCAGGGTGGGGTGCTTGCGTACCCAGCGCCAGCGGCGCCCGCTGGCACTGAGCGCCTCGTGCAGCACCACGGGCGGGCTGGCGGAAATCGAGCTTTCTGACATGTTTCTTTCCTGCGGCGGCTCAGTAACGGATGCGAGGATCGAACAGCCGGTAGCTGAGGTCGATCAGCAGATTGATCACCACGTAGGTGCCGGCCGATAGCAGCAGCACGCTCTGGATGACTGGATAGTCGTGGTGCTGGACCGCGTCGATGACCAGGCGGCCGATGCCGGGAATGGCGAAGACCGTCTCGGTCACGACCACGCCACCGATCAGCAGCGCGATGCCCACGCCCACGGTGGTCGCGATGGGAATGGCGGCGTTGCGCAGCGCGTGCTCCAGCACGGGCAGCACCGCCAGGCCCTTGGCGCGCGCCGTGCGGATGTAGTCCTCGTGCAGCACTTCCACCACGGTTGCGCGGGTCATGCGGGTGATCAGCGCGATGTACACCAGCGCCAGGTTGATGCAGGGCAGGGTCAGGTTGCGCAGCCAGGGGCCCACGCCCTCGGACAGGCTGACATAGCCCTGCACCGGCAGCCATTGCAGCTTGATGGCGAAGCCGTAGATCAGCAGGTAGCCGACCAGGAACACCGGCACCGAGAACGCCAGCACGGCGAACAGCATCACCAGGCGGTCGATCCAGGTGCCGGCGCGGTAGGCGGCCAGCACGCCCAGCGGCACGGCCACGATGATGGAGACCAGCATCGTGAGCGCGGCAATGGACAACGTGGGTTCCACCCGCTGCGCCAGCAGCTGCGTCACGGGCACGTGGGTGAAGATGGACGTGCCCAGGTCGCCTTGCAGCAGTTTGCCCGCCCACAGCCCGAACTGCCGCCACAGCGGCTCGTCCAGGCCCAGCGCCACGCGCAGCTTGGCGATGTCGTCGGCGGAGGCGAAATCCCCGGCGATGAGCGCCGCCGGGTCTCCCGGCGACAGGTGGATCAGCAGGAAGACGATCACCGCCACCACTGCCATGACAGGCACGATGGCCAGCACTCGCCGGAGGATGTAACCCATGGTTGTCTCGCGTATCGATTAGGCTGGCTGCGGACTACTTGTCCAGCACCCACAGGTTCGGCAGGCTCCAGATCTTCTCCGCGTTCTTCAGGCTGTTGTGCGAAGCGAATGCCCGCGAATACTGGCCCACCGAGATCGCGGGGAAGGCTTCATAGGCGCGCTCCTGGAACAGGTCGAGCACACGCTTGCGCTCGTCCGAGCTGGTGGCCGCGATCCATTGGGCGCGCAGTTCGTCCAGCTTCTTGTCGCAAGGCCAGCCGGGCAGGCTGTTGCCGCACACCGCGCCCAGGTAGGTGTTGCTGATGGGCGAGTCGACGTTGAACTCGGACGCGGCCGACAGGAAGATGTTCCAGCCGCCCTTGTCGATGGGTTCCTTGCGGGCGCGGCGGGCGGTCAGCGTGGCCCAGTCCATGGACTGGATGTCGAGGTTGACGCCGATGTCCTGCAGCGCCTGGATGGCGACCAGCGTGGCGGAGTTCAGGTAGGCCAGGTCGGTGGGCAGCAGGATCGCGACCTTCTCGCCCTTGTATCCGGCTTCGGCCAGCAGCTTCTTGGCCAACGCGGGATCGGGCTTGGCGTAGGGCGCCGCGCCGGCGGCGGTGTCGTTGGGGCCGCCGCAGATGAAGACCGTGGCGCAGTACTTCATGCGCAGGTCGTCGGGATAACCCATGGCGGCGGTGAACTTGTCCTGGTCCACCAGATGGGCCACGGCCTGGCGCGCCTTCTCGTTGTTGAACGGCGGCATGGACTGGTTCAGGATGATGTAGCCCTGGGCGCGCTCCATCACGCCGATCTTGACGTTCTTGTTGCCGCGCAAGGCGTCGATGTAGTCCGCCGGCGCCTGTTCGATCATGTCGACTTCGCCGTTGGTCAGCGCGGCCGTGGCGCTGTTGGAGTCGGGCAGCACGCGCCATTCCACGCGCGGAATTTTCGGGGTCTTGTTGCCGGCCAGGCCGTCGGCCTGGGCCTTGGGGCCGACGTAGTTCGGATTCTGCTCGAACACGATCTTGCTGCCTGGCACCCATTCGGCGCGCTTGAAGACGTAGGGGCCGGAGCCCACGACCTCGGTCAGCGGCCGGTCGGCCGGCTGCGAGGCCAGACGCTGGGGCAGGATGAAGGCGGGATAGCTGGACACTTTCGCCAGACCTTCCAGCACCAGGTCGAACGGCTGGTCCAGGGTCAGCTTGAAGGTGCTGGCGTCCACGGCTTCCCACTTGCCGCCGGCGCGCGTGATGGCCTGGCCGATGTTGTCGCGCGCGGACCAGCGCTGCAGCGACGCGATCACGTCGGCGGTGGTCAGGGCCTGGCCGTCGCTGAACTTCAGGCCGGGCAGCAGCGTGAAGGTCCAGGTCTTCTTGTCGTCGCTGGCCGAATACTTCTCGACCATCTGCGGCTGCGGCTTGCTGTGCGAATCCATCGCGAACAGCGTGTCATACACCATGTAGCCGAAGTTGCGCGTGATGTAGGCGGTGGTGAAGGTCGGATCCAGCACCTTCAGGTCGGCGTGCGGCACGATGCGCAGGGTCTTGGCCTGCTGCGCGTGCGCCGGTGCGGCGCCCAGGGTGAAGGCCAGGCCGAGGGTGGCCGTCGAGAACAGGCAAAGCAGGCGTTTTTTCATCGCGCTAGGCTCCCATCTTGTTGGTGGATGCGCCGGCGTCCACGCGCCGGCAGGTTCTTAGAGCGGCCACTTGGGCAGCCGGATATTGCGGTACGTGAGCGTTTTCCAGTCGGGCGTGGCGACGCCTTTGCCGCCGACATAGATGATGTGGCGCGCGACTTTCGAGAACGAGGCATGGAAGTGCTGGGCGGACTTGACCACCACGATCTTCTTGGAAGAAAGATCGCAGCCCAGCTGCGTGAACAGGTCCATGTTGATGGCCTGGTTGCGCAGCGAGGTCAGCACGATCTCGATGCCCTGGGTCTCGACCAGCGCGCAGTCGCCCATGGCCGCCGGCGCGCCGGACAGGCCCGTCATGATCATGTCGGCCTGGATCGCCTTGACCGTGCAGCGCAGGTCCAGCGGATCGCCGGACAGCGGGCCGACCTTGCCGCCGATGCGCAGGTCCAGCACCGCGCCAGGGCCGGCGTCGAAGGCGATGCGCGCCGACACCGGATCCCACATGGGGCCCAGCGCGGCGTTCGTCACGCCGCGTTCCAGCATGCGGCTCAGCACAAAGGTGGCGTCGCCAGGGGCGCCGCTGCCGGGGTTGTCGGGCCGGTCGGCCAGCACCACCGGACCATCGCCGAAGGCCAGGGCTTCATCCAGCGCCTGGTCCACGCTGCGGTAGGGCACCATCAATTGTTCACGCATGCCGATGAGCTCGTCGGCCAGACGGCGCGCCAGTGTTTGCGCAAGAGCGGCATCGCCGTCGGCATAGACCAGCACCTTGGTGCCCATTTCCGGCACGTCGCCGGTGGCGAAGCCTTGCGCCGCCGAGATCGACAGGATGCCGTCGCGGCCTTCCAGCGCCTTGATGCGGCTGACGAACCCCTGGGCGGGTTCGCGCGTGGTGTGCATGGGCACGATCATTTCGCAGTCGATCAACGCCGCGACGGGCCGTGTGCGGCCGGCTTGCGCGTCCAGGCACAGGGCCAGCAGGTCTTCCGCGCGTTCACGGATATCGGTGTGGGGATATTCCTTGAACAGCACCAGCACCGTGGCCTGTTCCACCATCAACGGACTCAGGTGCGCATGGGGATCCAGTTCGGCGCCCACCACCACATCGGGGCCGACGATCTCGCGCACGCGGCGCAGGATGTCGCCCTCGCAGTCGTCGTAGCCGTCGGCCACCATGGCGCCGTGCAGGCCCAGCAGCACCATGTCCACCGGCAGCGCCGCGCGCAGGTCGGCCAGGATCTGGTCGCGCAGCGTCTCGTAGGCGGCGCGGGTGGTGGTGCCGCCCGGCTGCGCGGAAGTGACCAGGCCTTCGGCCAGCGTCCACCCGGCCTCGCGGCCGCGTTGGCGCGCCACGTATAGCGGCGCGCCTGCGAAGGTCACCGTGTCCGGATGCGTGCCCGCCGGGTAGTAGTCGCGGTCCTGGAAGGAGGCGAGGCTGGTGGGCATGGGCGCGAAGGTGTTGGTTTCCGTGCCCAGGCCGGCGCTGAAGATCTTCATGGCCGGGCCTCCGGACAGGCTGCCGCATGCGCCGCGGCGCGCGCGGCGGTCCAGGTCGACGACATAGTTTTCCCCTTGTATGGATCGGATGTCCGTCATTGCCGCCACACCAAAAGGGGGGCACTGCGTTCCGTATCGCGGATGATCGGCGGCACACCAGCGCGGCACAAATAGCTAACGTGTTCCCATGGATAACCCAAGGTTATGGTGTGCGGTTTTTCGGGGAAAATCGCGGCGAAAAGCGCGCAGATCGGCTGCTTTTAAGGGAAAACGATAGGCCGGCCGAAAGCCTTTCCGCGCGCATATGAAAGGTTATGGACAGTTCATGATTTGGAATTTGTGGACCGGGCAGGCGGCGCTCAGAATTTGCAGCTGTTCCTGGCCGGCGGACATGCCGCAAGGCCTGTCGCCTTCAAACCGCTAGCGGCGCGCCGCGCCCTGGAGTCGCCCATGCGCATATTCACCGGCGCCCTCGCCACCGAAACCAATACGTTCTCGCCCGTGCCTACCGGTCTGGCGGCCTTCAAGTCGCGCGAATACCTCCCCGGCGGCACGCATCCCGACCACATGACGTTCTACGCCGGGCCGCTGTGGGCCGCGCGCCAGGGCGCAAGCGCGGGCGGCTGGACGCTGGTCGAAGGGCTGGTCGCTTCGGCCCAGCCGGGCGGCACCACCACGCGCGCGGCCTACGAAACCTTGCGCGACGAGTTGCTGGCCGACCTACGCGCGGCGCTGCCGGTGGACATGGTGCTGCTGGGCCTGCATGGCGCCATGGTGGCCGACGGCTACGACGACTGCGAGGGCGACATCCTGCGCCGCGTGCGCGAGATCGTCGGCCCCGATGTGGTGGTGGGCGCCGAACTGGACCCGCACGCGCATCTCACGCCGCTGATGGTGGAGCAGGCCACGGTGCTGGTCTTGTTCAAGGAGTATCCCCATACCGATGTGCTGGAGCGCGCCGAAGACCTGCTGGCCTTGTGCCTGGACGCGCAGGCCGGCCGCACGCGGCCGGTGGCCGCGCTGGTCGATTGCGACATGATCGTGCCCATGCACACCACCCGCGAACCGGCGCAGGGGTTCGTCAGCCGCATCAAGGCGCTGGAAGGCCGCGACGGCATCCTGTCGATCTCGGCGGCGCAAGGCTTCGCCACCGGCGACGTGCCGGAAATGGGCACCAAGGTGCTGGTCTACGCCGATGGCGATGCCGCCCGCGCACGAATGCTGGCGCGTCAATTGGCCGACGAACTCATCGCGATGCGCGAACAGTTGATGGTGCCCTACCGCAGCGTGGACCAGGCGCTGGACGAAGCCCTGGCCTTCGGCGGCGGTCCCATCGTGCTCGCGGACCGTTCGGACAATCCCGGCAGCGGCGCGGCCGGCGACTCTACCTATCTGCTGGCCAGGATGCGCGAACGGGGCATACGCAATGCCGCCATCGGCCCTCTGTGGGATCCGGTTGCCGCCCGCATCGCCTTCGACGCCGGCCCTGGCGCGGAGCTGGAGCTGCGTATCGGCGGCAAGGTCGGCCCCTTGTCTGGCAGTCCCGTGGACGCGCGCTGCCGGGTCGTGGCCACGCATGCGGACATGACCATGACGGGCAACTCCAACACCCGCATCGCCCTGGGCGATTGCGCGCTGGTCGACGTGGACGGCATCCTGGTCGCCCTGGTCTCGCTGCGCACCCAGGCCTATCACACGGACCTCTTTACCCAACTGGGCTGCGACCTGACGGCGCAGCGCCTGATCGTGGTGAAGTCCGCGCATCACTTCCACGCCAAGTACGCGCCGCTGGCCAAGGCGGTGCTGTATGTGGCCGCGCCCGGTTCCGCCAGCCCTGACTGGCGCAGCCTGCCGTACCGCAAGGCCAGGCTGCCGAAGTGGCCGATCGCGTAGCGGCTTGAGACCAGCTCCGCCCGCGTCAGGCTTCGATGGTCACGATATCCCCGGCGTGCCGCGCATACTCCAGCGCATAGGCCATTTCGCTGCGAGTCTGCGCATGGAGATAGAGCCAGGGCTGCCCGCGCGCGACTTCGTCGCCCAGCCGCGCGTGCAGCGACACGCCGGCGGCGGGCCGTTCCGGCGCGCCGGCCAGCTTGGCCAGGCGCGACAGCTTGCGGTTGTCGATATGGGTCACGCGGCCGGCTTGCAGCGAGACCAGAGGTTCGACGTGCGCGGCCTGAGGCGGTTCGCGCAGCCCGCCCTGGGCGGCGCAGATGCGGGCGAACTTCTCCCAGGCCCGGCCGCTGTCCAGGGTTTGCAGGGCCAGCGCGATGCCCTGTCCCGGCGGCGCAGCGCCGCCGATTTCCAGCACGGCGCCGGCGACCAGCGCGGCGCGTTCGCGCAGGTCCTGCGGCTGATCGGGGTCGTTGCGCAGTACCGCCAGCACGTCGCGGGCCTCCAGTGCGGGTCCGATGCCGCGGCCGACGGGCTGGCTGCCGTCGGTGTACAGGCAGCGCAGGGTCAGACCGAAATGCGCGGCCGTTTCTATCAGATGGCCGGCCAGGCGCTCGGCGGTCTCGTGGCTGCGTATCTTGGCGGTGGGGCCGACCGGAATGTCGATCACCACGTGCGTGGCGCCCGCCGCGATCTTCTTGGACAGCACCGAGGCGATCAACTGGCCTTCGGTGTCGATGTCCAGCTCTCGTTCGACGCGCACGAAGATATCGTCGGCCGGGCTCAGGTGCATGGCGCCGCCCCAGGCGATACAGCCGCCCTCGGTCTGGACGACCCGCTGCAGCTGTTCGATGCCCAGGTCCACTGGCGCCAGCATTTCCATGGTGTCGGCGGTACCCGCGGGCGAGGTGATCGCGCGCGATGAGGTCTTGGGCATGACCAGGCCGTTGGCCGCGGCGATGGCGACCACCAGCGGGGTGGTGCGGTTGCCGGGCAGGCCGCCCACGCAATGCTTGTCGACCACGATCGGCGCCTGCCAGCCCAGGCGGTCGCCGACGTCGACCATGGCCTTGGTCAGGAAGATGGTTTCATCGATGCTCAGCGGCAGCGTGGCCGTGGCGGTGAGGAAGGCCGACAGGTGCACGTCGGTGTAGCGGCCGCGCACCACGTCGCGGACGATGGCGGCAAGATCCTCTTCGCCCAGGCGGCGGCCATAGATGCGTTGGCGCACGCCGGCCAGGGATTCCAGCACCGGCGGGTGGCGGACCTGCACGCTGTCGCCGTCGCGTATTGCCAGCGCGTCCCAGGCTTCCTCGGACAGCGCCACTTCGTCGAGCGCGAGCAGGTCGCTGTCGATCTGGTAGAGCTGGGCCTGCACTTCGTGGCCGTTCGAGGTGATCAGCACCTGCGAGCGCGACGCCAGGCCTTCGGAACGGCAGACGTGGCAGTCCGCGCGCATCAGCGCTATCGGCTGATGCTGCGCGTGCAGGCGCATGCGCGTTGCGCGCAGCGCGGGCGGTTTGAGTTCCGTAACGCTGCTCACAGCTCGTACCTCTGGTCCTGCAGCGGGACGGTGACATGCCAGCTGAGTTCGCGCTGGATGCGTTCGCGCAGCGCCTCGGAGGCCTCGGGCTCGCCATGGACGACGAAGACCCGGCGCGGCGCTTCCTGAAAGCCGGACAGCCAGCGCATCAGCTCGTCGCTGTCGGCGTGCGCCGACAGCATGGGCAGCTCGGCGATCTCGGCGTTGATGGGCGTCCACTGGCCGTAGATCTTGGTCTCGGTCGCGCCGTTGAGCAGCTTGCGGCCGCGCGTGCCGGCGGCCTGGAAACCCGAGAACAGCAGGGTGTTGCGGTGGTCGCTGCCGAAGGCGGCGATGTGGTGCAGCACCCGCCCGCCGGTGGCCATGCCGCTGGCCGAGATGATGACCTTGGGATAGCGGTTGGCCGACAGCGCCTTGGATTCCTCGACGTCGCGCACGTAGGTCACGGCCGAGCAGGCGGCCTCGTACTCGCGCGGGGATAGCTTGTGATCGCCGGCATGGCGGTCCAGCAACTCGGTGGCGCTGGTCGCCATGGGGCTGTCCAGGTAGACCGGGACGTTCGGCAGCCGGCCGGCCTGGCGCAGTTTCCACAGCGCATGGATCAGGGTCTGCGCCCGCCCGACGGCGAAGGCGGGAATGACGACAGTGCCGCCGCGTTGCACCGTGCGTTCGATCACGGCGCCCAGGGCTTCGACTGGATCGGCTGGGTCGTGGCGCCGGTTGCCGTAGGTCGACTCGATGACGATATAGTCGGCCCGTGGCACGGGTTCGGGATCATGCATCACCGGATCGTTGTAGCGGCCCAGGTCGCCCGAGAACACCACGCGCATGCCGCCGATATCGATCTGCGCGGTGGTTGCGCCCAGGATGTGGCCGGCGCGGCGCAAGGTCAGCTTCGCGCCGCCGGGCAAGGCGGTTTCCTGGTGCAGCGCTACATCGGAAAAATGCGTCATTGCGCGTTCGGCGTCGACCACGCGATAAAGCGGCAGCGCGGGCTTGTGCTTGGAAAAGCCCTTGCGGTTGGCGAAGTCGGCGTCTTTTTCCTGCAGGTTGGCGCTGTCCAGCAGGATCAGTTCGGCGACGTCGCGGGTCGCGGGCGTGGCGTGGATCTTGCCTTTGAAACCTTCGGCCACCAGCCGCGGCAGGTAGCCGCAATGATCCAGATGCGCGTGCGTGAGCACTACCGCATCGATATCGGCGGGCGAGAGCGGCAGCCGCTGCCAATTGAGTTCGCGCAGGTTCTTTAGGCCCTGGAACAGGCCGCAGTCGATCAGCAGGCGCGTGTCCGCGTGGCTCAGGAGGTGCTTGGAGCCGGTGACGGTGCCGGCTCCGCCCAGGCAGGTCAGTGTGAGCATGGTTTCCTTGTGCAGCATCAGAAGGGTTAGGCGAGGTCGGCAGGATTGCCCTTGCCGTCCAGGGCTTGCAGGCGCGGCGCGTCCAGCACGTCTGCCCGGCGCCAGCCCGCCACGGCAGCGGCGGCATCGACTGCGTGCGCCCAGGTGCAGCGGTTGGCGTACAGCATGCCAGGCACGTCCAGCGTGCCGCCGCGGCTGATGTAGCCCAGCGCGCGGGTGCGGGCCGGGCCGCCGTCCAGCCGGCGCAGCACGCCCAGCATGGGTTCGGGGCGCGTATGGCACAGCAGCACGCGCGGCAGGCCGGGCGGGAAGAGGGCGTGGAGGGCGGCGTCAGGTAGCGTGAATGCCGCTTCGAGTTCGTCGCGCGGGGCGCGCAGGCGGCCCGGCTCCAGCACCACGGACACGCAGCACTCGTGGCCCAGCGCGGCCAGATGGGCGCGCGCCTTCAGGGCTTCTTCGAGCTGGTAGGCGCCGATGGCGACGAATTGCAGGGCGCAGGCTTGCGGGTCGCCGGCGACGTGGGCCGCGCCTTGCTCCACCAATGCCTGCGCCGCCTGGGCGTCGAAGCGCTGCTTGCCGTCGCGCTTGGACACGACCAGGCAGGCGACCTGCGCGCGCTGCGCATAGACCGCGCGCAGCGCCGCCGCGGCGCTGTTGCCGTCCACCGGGAAGAGCACGCGCGAGGTGTCGGACATTTCACCCAGCAAGGCTTCGCCTATGGTGGGGTCCTGGTGCGATTGCTCGTTCTTGGCGTTTTCCCAGGTATGGGAGGTGACCACCAGCGGTACGGACAGCCAGCCCGGGGTTTGTCCCAGTTCCTTCTGGCGGCGCGCGAAGATGATCTCCTGGCGCAGCAGCCCCAGCATCTTCATCGCGAAGGCCTCGTAGCTGACGATGAGGTTCAGGCCGCCCTTGTTCGCCAGCGCGGCGGCGGCCACCGCTTCCTCGTTCAGGGCGGTGATGACGGCGCCGTGCTGGTCTTCGGCCACGCCGGCCTCTGGATGGTCGACGCGGTGCTTCAGCAAGGCCAGCGCGCCGCCCATCTTGTTGCTGGCCAGTTCGTCCGGATTGCCGATGCGCACGCGCAGGCGCGGATTGGCCCGCACCAGTTCGACGAACCAGCGGTCCAGCGCCGCCATGGCGCTGCCCTGGACGCCAGCGGCTTCCCAGGCGGGCTCGGGCAGCGCAGGCGCGTCGGGATGCCGGTGCGCCATGGGGTGCCTGCTTTCCAGCGGGCGGCGCTGCGCATCGTGATTGGCCAGCGCGGCCAGCGCCGCGTCCAGTTCAGGCCCCGGGACGAACAGCCGGGCGGCGCTGGCGTTGAAAGCATCGCGGGTCGCGCTGTCGGTGTGCGGGTTGCCGCCCAGCGGCAGGTTGTGCGCGGCGTTGGTGCCGGCGCCGGGAAAGCCGAATCCCTTTTCGGTTTCGGCGATGACGTAGGGCAGCCGGGCAGGGTACTGGAAGCCTGGCGCCGCCAGGCTTGCGGCCAGCGCGTCTTCCGCCGCCAGGATGGCCCAGGCGATGGCTGCCGGATCGCGGCCGTCGACGATGAGCGGATCGAAGCCGTTGTGGCGCAGGTCCTCGGCCAGCCAATGCGCGCCGCCTTCCTGCACGATCTGCGTGCGCTGCTCGATGCGGCGGCCGTTGAGGATCATCACCGGCACGGCCTGGCCGCAATCCTCGGCGCGCCACCAGCGCGTGGCCCAGTCGGAGCCGCGCTGTTCTTCGAACGCGCCGTCGCTCAGGAATGCCACCAGGCTCTCGCCCGGCAGCGGCATATGCACGTATTGCAGGCCGGCAAAGCCCAGGTAGCCGCCTTCCGACACGGCGCCCGCCGTGTTGGGGCCGGCGTGGCTGCCCAGCGGCACGGCAGGCAATCCGCGGGCGTCGATGGCGTAGGAGTAGAAGTCCGTGATCAGGCGTCCCAGCCCGGCTTCGCTGCGGTCATAGCGGCCGCGCTGCGCGGGCGACACGTCGCCGGTCAGGGCGTTGACGGCTTCGATGGCGGCCACGCAATGGCCTTGGCCCATCAGCCAGCTGCGGGTCTTGCCGCTCAGCGCATTGGCCAGCAGGTAGGCGACGAAGGCGGGCGCCATGTTCAGCGATCCGCCGGTGTGGCCTTCGGGATTGGGTTTGAAGTCGTCGGCTGCCAACGGCCCGCCGTTCAGGTCGATGCGGCGCGCGTAGGTCATGTGGGCCACCACGTTCATGGCGGCGCAGCTGAGTCGGTCGGCCGCGGCCAGCATGCGATAGGCATCGTCCGCGCTGGCGACGCGGCCGCTGGCCGTCAGGCGCCGCACCAGCGCGTCGACGCGTTCGACGGTGTCAGCGCGGTGCTGGATGGGGCCGTGGCCGGATAGCCAATGCTGGCGGAGCGTCATTGCGGGTTCCTTTCAAATCGGGTGATCAATCGCGCAGATTGCGCAGCAGCGCGTTGGCCAGCAGGGACGCGAGTTCGATGCGGTTGCTGGGATGAGGCACGGCGTCGGTGGAAACGACGCGTTCAAAACAGGCGGATACCTGCGCCCAGGCGTCTTCGGCGAAGAGCGCATGCACCACCACGCATTGCGGCGGCCGCATGCCCGCCAGCTTGCCGGCAGCCACCACCAGGGTGCGGCCGGAAGAGGCGATGTCGTCCACCAGCACCGGCGTGTAGTCGCGCCAGGCGGAGAGATCGGGAGCTTCGATGTCGACCTGCCGGTCGCCGCGGCGGGTCTTGCGCAGCACCACGTGCGGCGCGCCGATGCGCGCGGCGATCGAGCCGGCCCATTGCTCGCTTTCCTCGTCGGGGCCGACGATCAGCGGCGCTTGCACATTGCCGGCAATCCAGCAGGCCAGCCGCGGCGCCGCATGCAGCGTGGTGGTCGGGATGGTGTACAGCGCCGACAGCGACGGATGCCGGTGCAGATGAGGATCGACCGTCAGCAGGCGGTCGAAGGTCGCGGACACCAGGCGCGCGAACGACAGCGAACTGACGCTTTCGCCGTCCTGGAAGCGTTTGTCCTGGCGCATGTAGGCCAGATACGGCGCGATCAGGTTGACCTCGGTGGCGCCCAGTTCGCGCGCAGTGTCGGCCGCGAAGATCAGGCTGAGAAAGCAGGGATCCGGCCGGGCCAGCGTGCAGACGATGTCGACGGCGCGCCCTTGCGGGTCGCCATGCAGCCGCACATAGCTTTCGCCGTCGGGAAAGCGGCGGGTTTCGACAGCGCCGAGTTCGCCTTGGCACAGGGCGGCAAGGCGCTTGGCGAATCCTTCGTTGCCGGGTAGCGGGAGGATAAGTCTTTGCATGAATGCCGGGTCCGCCTGATCGAGGTTGGGGAAACCGAAGAGGCCGGGTGGGCCCCGCGCGGCCCTGGAAGGGCCGCGGCATTCTGATTATGGCGCAGGGGCGGGGTTTTTCGACGTCGTACGCCGGTCAAACCTTGATGTAACTCAAAGGTTTTATCAGCGCCGCCGCGCCAGCCAGATGTTCGCGCCGCCGCAGGTCGTATCGCCTTCCACGTGGCGTACCACTTCAAAGCCGGCCTGCCGCAACAACTCGCGGTACTCCGCGGTGTCCAGGCTGCCGTGATAGAGCGGCTGGCCTTCGAACTGGCCAATGGCCTCCCCCAGACACGTTCCGCTGGTGTACATCAGCGCGGCACCCGGCGCGGCGAGGCGTTCGAAGGTTTTGAACATTGGCCGCTGGTCTTCGGGCCGCAGGTGAAAGAAGCTGTGCCAGGCGATCAGCCCGTGGAAGGGACGCAAGGGTGGCAGGTGGCGCATGTCCGCTTCAATCCAGCTGTGATCAGGGAACGAGGCTCTTGCCCGCGCAAGCATGGAGTCCGAGGCATCCACACCGGTCAGCCTGCAGCCGCGTTCGATCAGGTGGCGGGCGATGGGGACGCCGTTGCCGCAGCCTATGTCCAGCACTTCGGGGGCGGGGCCGGGCAGCAGGTCCAGGAACGCTTCCAGCCAGGCGCGTTCGACCAGCTGCGTGCCACGCAGTTTCTCGAAGGCGTCGGCATGTTCGCGATACAGCGCGATCACGTTGTCGGCGGGGGAGGTGGACATCGCGACGTTCCCTAGTAGAGTTGCAAATCCGATCAATAAGCAACGCCCGCGTTGCACAAGGACTTCCATGAGCAAGATCGAGCGTCTGCGCCTTCCCGATGACGATCCCGTCTTTGGCGGCAACCGTATTTTCGACCTGTTCCAGTATTCGCCTGCGGTCACGGCCAACGGGCTGGTTTTCATCGCAGGGCAGATTGGCTTGCGCGCCGACGGCTCGCTGCCCGAATCGGCTGTGGAGCAGGCGGACCTGGCGTTCCAGCGCATCGCCGCGGTGCTCGGCCATCTGGGCCTGGATTTTACCGATGCGGTCGAACTGGTCTCGTATCACGTCGACGTCGGCGCCGACCTTGCCGGCTTCCGCGCGGTGAAGGAAAAGTACATACGTTCCGACTTCCCGGCCTGGACCATATTGGGCGTTGCGGCGCTGGCGCGGCCCGGGCTGGCGGTGGAGATCAAGATGGTCGCGGCGGTGCGGGATTCGAAATAGGGCCGGGAGCGGCGACTCATCAGCCCGGATGGTTGATTCGTCATCCGGGACTTGTACGGCGCGCGGCGAACGGCGAATTTCTCAATTTGCCCAATTTCGCCGCAGCCGCCGCCATGATCTCCCCGCAAGATACTTCCAAGCCAGTCCGCCACGGCTTGCGGCTTACCTGGCTGGCCCTGCTGCTGCAGACGGGGATTGCCACCGTTTACGTATTCGGACGCCCGGCCTGGGCGCAGACGGCACCGTTGTCCTATGAACTGCGCGGCGCCGACGGCACCTGCTGTTCCAGCGGCGACCACCCCGACAACGGCCATGACGGCCAGTGGGGGCAGCGCGACTTCGTGCAGACGGACAGCAATCAGCGCATCAGCGCCAATGCACCCGGCCAGACCGGCATCCTGATCGACGTCAGCGGCGGCAAGGGCGGCAACGGCAGGGACGCGGACCCCAACCATTGGGGCGGTAATGGCGGCGGCGGGCGGATCATCGACTACACCTTGGCAGCCAGCACGGTCAATGCCGCCGGCCGCGGGATCGATCTGTATTCCGCGGGGGGCAATGGCGGCCTGTGGGGCAACGCTGACGGACCCAATGGCGGCTACGGGATAGGCGGCGACGGACACCAGGCGCGAGCCACGTTGAACAACGCCAACGTGGTCGGCGCCGGTTTCGGTGTCGCCGTCCAATCCTGGGGAGGATCGGGGACTGACAGCGCCATCGCAAAGGGCTTCAGCGGCGCGTACACGTCCGGCCACGGCGGCAATGGCGGCGCCGCGTCCGTGATCCTGCAGGGCACGACATCGGTGACCGCGCGCGGGCCGGGGCCGGCCGACGTCAGCGCGGCGGTGGGCCTGATATCGTCGGGCGGCAACGGCGGCGCCGCCGAACACACGGGCGACTTTGGCGGACATAGCGATTCAGGCCGCGGCGGGGATGCTTCCAGCGTCGTCTTTACCGCGTCGGCAGGATCTTCCGTCACCGGGCTGGGCGACGGCGTGTATGGCGTGATCGCCCGCTCCATCGGCGGGAATGCGTCGACCGCCAACGGCACCGACACCAAAGCCGCCGCAGGCGGCAACGCGGGCTCGGTCACCATTGCCAACGGCGGGACCATCAAGGCCAACGGCAATCGCGGCATTGGCGTCTACGTGCTGACCCAGGGCGGCAACGGCGGCAATGGCGGCCATGGCTCGTGGGCCGAGGGACACAATGGCGGCGCGGGCGGATCGCCCGGCGCGGTCACGATCACCAATACCGGCAAGATCACGACCGGAACCGCCGGCACCGTCGGCGCAAAGGGCATCGTGGCCAGCGTGCTGGGCGGGGAAGGCGGTCCGGCCGGCGCCAGCGGCGCGTTCGGACAAGGCGGCAACGGTGGCGCGGGCGCGCTTGCGGGCCAGGCGATCACCATCACGAACGCAGGCGCCATCAGCACCCACGGCAACGACGCCGCCGCCGTGATCGCTAACAGCGCGGGCGGCGGCGGCGGGCTGGCCTCGTCCAGCAACGGCATCATCGCCGTGGGCGGCGGGCATGGCGGCACGGGCGGTTCGGGCGGCGGCATCGCCATGGCCAACAGCGGCGGCATCGATACCTCGGGCGACAACAGCGCCGCGGTGCTGCTGCAAAGCATAGGCGGCGGTGGCGGCGTGGGCGGCGACGCCAACAGCACCGGCGTGATCGCGTCGGTCGCCATCGGCGGCACGGGCGGCGCGGCGGGCAACGGCGGCCTGATCCAATTTTCCTCGCAAGGCAGGATCCAGACCCGGGCCGGTAACGCATCCGGCGTGATACTCCAGAGCATAGGCGGCGGAGGCGGCAGCGGCGGATCGGCCAATGCGGTCGGCGTGGGCGTGGGGCTGAACGTGACGGTGGCTACCGGGGGCAAGGGCGGCAGCGGCGGCTCCGGCGGCACTGTGTTATTCACGCAGGCCCGCCAGGGCACGATCACGACCGCGGGCGCGCACAGCAATGGCGTGTTGGCGCAAAACATAGGCGGCGGGGGCGGCAGCGGCGGACTGGCGAATTCCCGCGTCGTCACGATCGCGCCGCAAGTGGGCGACAACCCGAGCGGCGCCGTCACGGTCGCGGTGTCCAACGGCGGCGCGGGACAAGGAGGCGGCGATGGCGGCACGGCGCGGGTCACGAATGAAGGCGGCATCCGCACCTCGGGCGCGCAAGGCAACGGCGTGGTGGCGCAGAGCATTGGCGGCGGCGGAGGCAATGGCGGCGGAGTCCTGGCGCCAGTCAAGACGCCGGTCATAGGCAACACGCGAATCGATCTGCAACTGTCCGTGCGGCATGGCGGACAGGGTGGGCAAGGCGGCAGCGGCGGCCGTGCGCAGGTCGGCAATGCGGCGACTGGCGTCATCGCAACGGCGGGGGCGGGGGCGGCAGGGATCGTCGCGCAAAGCATAGGCGGCGGCGGGGGGAATGGGGGCATCGTCCAGATGCACGACGCCGCCAGTTTCAATGACATCCTGGGCGCGCCGGGCAGCCTGGCCGGCCTGTTGGAGAAGGCGGCGGACTGGCTGGAGAAGGGGCCGGAACTGGCCTTCAAAAAGGCCGTCAGCCTGTCCGTCGGGGTCACGACCGGCGGCAGCGGTGGCGCGGGGAACGCCGCAAGCGCATTCGACGTGCGCAACGACGGCGCCATCGCGACGGCGGGAGACCAAGCGCCGGGCATCCTGGCGCAGAGTATCGGCGGCGGTGGCGGCAATGGCGGGGCGATAGATTCGGCCGGGGCATCCACCCTGCTGTCCAGCATCGATGCGCTGATCAATGCCGCCGCGTCCGGCGCGCAGGACCTCTACACGGTGGCGCTGCCTCAGACCAGCATCACCCACCAGACCGGCGGCAACGGCGGCGCGGCAGGCGTGGGCGGAGGGAGCGCGTCCGATCCGGCCATCGTCACCAACACGGGAACGATCGCCACGCAAGGCAACGGTTCGGCAGGCATCATTGCCCAGAGCATAGGCGGTGGCGGGGGCAGAAGCGCGGCCAGCGGCCAGGACCTGCAGGCGGTGGTCTCGGCCGGCGCCGGCAGCCAGGCGCCCGAGATCATCGACAAGATCACCGGCATCGTCGGCATTCTGGGAACCAAGGGCGGATCGCTGCTGGGTTCCCTGATCAATGTGCGCAACGGCGGCATGGACGGGGCCAGCGGCGCGGGCGGCGCAGTGACGGTGGACGCCAGCGCCGCCACCAGCCGGATCGGCACGCAGGGCCATCAGGCGCCTGGCATCCTGGCCCAGAGCGTGGGCGGGGGCGGCGGCATATCGGTGGTCGATCAGCCCTTGTTCCTGTGGAGCCAGACCGCCGCGACCGTCGCGCTGGGCGGCGACCCCGGGGAGGGCGTGTCGACCAGCACGGGCGGGGCGGTTGGCGTCGTTCATGGCGGCGTTCTCTCGACGGACGCGGGCGGCTCCGCCGGTATCGTGGCGCAAAGCGTGGGCGGCGGGGGCGGCGTCAGCATGCTCGCCCTGCGCAAGGCCAGCCTTGCCGCCATCCAGCAGCAGGCTACCTTGGCGGTCGTCCTGGGCGGCGAGTATCCGTCCAATACCAACGGATTCAACCTGGTCCAGGTATCCGGCGGCGCGGTGAGCGTGGCCAACAATACCGGCCGCGTCGCCACGCAGGGCTGGTGGGCGCCGGGGATCATGGCGCAGAGCGTGGGCGGAGGCGGCGGCATGGCGGCGGCGTCGTCCAGCGCGTCCCTTGGCGGCGTCGATATCCAGTTGGGCAGCACCGCGAAAACCGGCATGGGGGCCTTCCTGGGCAACGCCACCGGCGCC
The DNA here is from genome assembly GCF_014490035.1 of Achromobacter xylosoxidans. NCBI lineage: Bacteria > Pseudomonadati > Pseudomonadota > Betaproteobacteria > Burkholderiales > Alcaligenaceae > Achromobacter > Achromobacter xylosoxidans. The sequence continues at coordinate 1,156,274 of NZ_CP061008.1, forward strand.
GGGGGCAACGTCAACGTCACGAACACGGGCGGCAGCATCGCCACGAGCGGCGCGCTGTCCTTCGGCATATTGGCGCAGAGTATCGGCGGAGGCGGCGGGTTGGTCACGCTGGACGACGGCGCGGGGCCGGCTGCGTATGCCGTGAACATCGCGTTCGGCGCCAGTTCGCCGATGCAGGGACCGGGCGGCGCGGTCAGCGTGACGCAGGACGTGGGCGGACGCATCGTTACGGCCGGCGTCAATTCGCACGGCGTCGTCGCGCAAAGCATAGGCGGCGGGGGCGGCATCGCCGGCTTGGCAACGCAGCCCGGCCTGGTGACGCTGAAGCCCGTCTCGTCTCCCGCGCAAGGCGGAGACGGCAACGCCGTCAACCTGTCCATCGCGGGGCTGATCGCGACCTCGGGCAAGGGCGCCGCCGGGATACTGGCGCAGAGCGTGGGCGGCGGCGGGGGGCTGGCGGGCGACCAGTCATCCGCGCAATACACGACCGGCCTGATCCAGAACGCCGGCCTGACCGGCGGCAAGGGCAATGGCGGCGCGGTCAACGTGGCTATCGGCACGGGCGGCACCGTCCAGACCTCGGGCGCGAACGCGCCTGCGATCCTGGCGATGAGCGTGGGCGGGGGCGGCGTGTTCAAGGACGGCAACCTCTACCAGTACAGCACTCCCGGCAACGAACTGGCCTATGGCGGGCCGGTAAGCGTGGACATCGGCCATGCGGCGCAGGTGGTCGCCACCGGCGCCAATTCGCCGGCCGTGGTTGCCATCAGCAATGGCGCCTATGGCGGAGGCCGGGCCATCTCGATCAACCTGGGCCAGAACGCCCTGGTCAGCGCCAGCGGCGCATCCGGCACGGGCATCCTGGCGATCACGCCACTTGCCAGCACCACCATCACCAACGCCGGCGTCATCCAGGCCAGGACGGCCATGGACGTGGCCGGCGCGGCCGTCGTCAACAACAATGGGATCGTGGCGGGCGACGTGCTCCTGGGCGGCGGCAGCATCTTTCACAACAACACCGGCGGCACTTTGTACAGCGGCGCCCGCTTCCAGGGCGACCTGGACAGCGCCGGCATCCTGAATCCGGGCGGACCGGGCGTGTACACGACCACGCGCATTACGGGCGCGCTGAACCATACGGGAACCTACCGGCCCGACTTGAATTTCGGCGGCCACGACAGCGACTTCATTTCGGTAGCGGGCGCTTCGACCTTCGCGGGCACCGTCAAGCCGGTGCTGCGCAATCCCGTGAAGAACGTATGGCTGGGGATAGGCCATTTCGACGCCGCGCAAACCAGCGTTCCCGCGACCGCAAGCGACAGCCCCCTGTTCAGCTACGCGCTGAAGAACAATGGCGCGGGCGGCCTGCGCGACCCGCTCATTTCCGTCGACGCCAACTTCACGCCTGCGGCGTTTCCGCTCACCGCGGATCGCGCGAGGATCGCGAATTCCCTGCAGGCGCTCTGGAACCAGGGGAAAGCAAGCGACGCCTCCACCTTCGACAAGTTCACGGGCGTTCAGAGCGCGGACCAGTACCGCGACGCCCTGAACCGCATCGCCCACGACGGCCAGTTCGCCCGCGCCGCCAACCAGATGCATGCCTCCTACGCGTCGATGAACCGGATGATGAGCTGCCCGGCGTTCGTCGGCGAAAGCACGATCCTGCGCGAAGGCGATTGCGTCTGGACCCGCCTGGACACGAACTGGACCGAACGCAAGTCCACCTCGGACGACGAGGGTTACCGCGTGCGCCAGAGCACGCTCACGCTGGGCGCGCAGCGCGAGATCGCCACCAATTGGTTCCTGGGCGGTTCGTTGAACTATGCCTACGGCAAGACCACGTCGGCCGCCGACTTCTCGGGCAATAGCGACACCTACGCGGGCGGCCTGGCCTTGAAGTACAACAATGCGCCGTGGCAGGTCTCGCTTGCCGTGCATGGCGGCGTGGAGAAGAGCAGGATGTCGCGCGGCACGCTGGACGGCACGGCCAAGAGCAAGCCGGAGTCGTCATTTCTGGCGGCCAGGCTGCGCACCGCCTACGAATTCAGCCAGCCGTCCTGGTACTTGCGGCCCTATGTGGATCTGGACGTGAACCACATCCGGCAGGAGGGCTACAGCGAACAGGGCGCGGGCGCCTTGAACCTGAAGGTGCGCGGCAACGACACGACCTCGTTCATGGCCTCGCCCATGGTGGAGCTGGGCGGGCGCAAGGACCTGGCCAGCGGCGCGACCTTGCGCTCGTACGTGGCCGGCGGGATGAGCTTTCTGAGCGGCGGCGACGTCGTGACCACCATGCAGCTCAGCGGCGCGGGCGCGACTCCCTTCACGCTGCGCTCCGGCATGCCCAGGACCTATGGCAACCTGGCGGCCGGCCTGGAATACGTCACGCCCAAGGGCGTGGAGCTGAAGACGGAATATGCCTTGCGCGGCAATGGGGAATACAGCGACCAGTCCCTGACCCTGCGCGCCGCCTACCGCTTCTGAGCCGGCGGCGCGGCGGGGCGCGGCGGCTACTTGCGAACCCAGCGGCCCTGGCCGCTGTCGTCGTAGAACTTGATGTCGAAGCCCTGGGCCCGTCCCTGGTCCATCCTGAAGACGATGGACGCCAGCGAGGCAACCAGTTCGGCTTCGCCCACGGGCGCGAAAGCGTAGGTGTCGCCGTCCCAGTGCCGCAAGGGGATGCGCATGCCCTTGGGTCCCAGCACCAGGGTCAGGGCGCCGTTGGCCTCCTGGATCTCGGCGGGGCCGTAGTAGGGGTTGTCGAACCTGCCGGTGTATTGCGACAGCGCTTTCGAAGCTGCGGGCTTGGCGGGATCGGCCTGTCCGGACAGATCGGCCTGGGGTTCGAAGAACGCCTTCATCGCGCCGTTGTAGGCCGCGAACCAGTCGCGCGTGGGCTTGCCGTACAAGGCGGTGTCGGTGAACGATGCCGCGACGGATTCGGCCGCGCCCACCGGCGCGCCATTGGTCAGCACCACGATGCCGATGCCGGCCGAAGGGACGATGCGGAAGGTCGTTCCCGTTCCCATCAGGAAGGCGCCGGAATGCCCCATTGAAGGGCGTCCGCCCAGTTCCGTGTTGACATTGAAGCCATAGCCGTAGAAGCCGGAGCGCGAGTCCAGGTCATGCGCGCGGGCGCTGAATGCCTGGGGGGAGAGCGCGGGCAACAGCGCGCCGGGGGCGATCAAGGCCTTGCCTTGATATTGCCCGTCCGCGAGCAGCAGCTTCAGCCATTCCGCCAGGTCGATGACGGTGGAGGACACGCCGCCCGCGGGTGCCTGCTGATCGGCGTTGCGCTGGCCCGCGGGCACGAAGCGGCCGTGCTGGTAGGCGTGCAGCACGGCGCGATTGCCGCGCGCCTCGAAGTCGCCGTAGCGGTAGCTGGTCGACTTCATGCCCAAGGGCTTGAAAAGCTGGTCGTCGGCCAGTTGCTCCCAGGGACTTCCGGCGGCCTTGGCCACCGCTTCGGCGCCGATGGTGGTGCTGAAGTTGGCATAGTGGTAGGACGTGCGGAAGGCGTCCAGCGGCAGCAGGCGCAGGCGGGCGATCACGTCGCGGCGGCTGAAGCCCAGGTCTTCGAGATCGTCGCCCGCCGTGCCCGGCAGGCCGGAACGGTGCGCGAAGAAATCGCCGATCGTGGCGCGCTCGGACACATAGGCGTTGCTCAGCCTGAAGTCCGGCAGATAGCGCGAGACCGGATCGTCCCAGGAGGCGCGGCCCTTGGATACTTCAATCGCCGCCACTGTCGCCGACAGCGACTTGGAGATCGATGCGATCTGGAACACGGTCTGCGCATCCACCGGCGCCTGCTTGCCGGCCTCGCGCGTGCCGTATCCCTGCGCCAGCACGGTCTTGCCGTCGATGACCACTGCCACGGCCATGCCCGGCACCTGGCTGCGCCGCATGATGTCCGCGACGATTTGCGGCAGTTCCTGCACGGCGCGCTCCTTGCTGCCAGGCGGGATGGCGACGGCGTCCGCGGGCGGATTCGGCGCGTTGGCGATGGGCACGGGTTGCGACCAGACGGCCGTGCCGCCGCCCAGCGCAAGAAGGATAACTCCGGTGACGAGCGTGTGTTTGCGGTTCATGATGGCCTCAGAATCCTGCTTGGTAAGCGATGCGGAAAACGCCCTGGTTGATGCGCAGGGCCTGGTCGCGCTGATGCGTGAGCCCGGCCTGCACGATGAATCCCATGGGGGTGACGTAGGTGACCGCACCTGAAATGCCCCAATCCGTGTCGTCTTGCAGGCCATGCTGCGCCAGCTTCTGGCCGTTGCCGGAAAGCTTGCGCACGGCGGCCGTCGCGGTCAGCTGCCAGCGGTCGCGCGACAACGAGACCGAGGTCACGCCGTTGCCGTTGGACACGGGGGCGCCGCGAAAGGCGCTGGAATAAGTGGCTTCGTTGAACCAGCTGAGATTCCACGAGTTGGCCAGCGGCGCGTCGTAGCGCAGCCGGGCCGACACCGTGTTGGCGCTTTTCCCTTGATCCGGATCCAGATGCAGCCGGCCCGCGTCCAGCCCGCCCGACAGTCCTTCCAGTCCGGGCAGATCGCGGAAATCGTAGGAAAGGATGAAGGACTTCAACTGGTCGCTGAACATCGGCGGCTGATCGGGCCCGATGAGGCCGCCGTCCAGGCTGAAGCGTCGGTTCATCGCGGTGTTGTCGCGCTTGAACAGCATGGCGGCCACGGAGTGCGTTCCGCGGCCCGAGGTATCCAGGGTGTAGCGCCCGCCCAGCCCGATCGAGCCGCGGAATTCCGAGTTCTCGTTGAAGCCCGTGTATAAGCCATCGATCACGTGCCAGGCGTCGCCAAAGCCCAGGTCCATCTTGCCGCCGTACAGCGCGTAGTTGTCCGCGGTATAGGCGGCGAACAGGTTGTCCAGATTCACGCCCAGGTCGGAAAACGCATTGTCCTTGGTGTCGTTGGTGGACGAGTTGAACGTCGCCTTGGTGCGGATCGAAAACTGCCGCGTCAGCTGCAGCACCAGGGCCGCCTCCGCCGTGGGCTGCACGCTGCTCCAGTGCGAGCGGGGAAGCTGGCCGTTGTCGTCCTGCACGCCGAAGAAACCGGTATAGCCGGTCATCAGCAGGAAGCGGCCGTTGAGCCGCGGATAGGTTTCGCCGCCCTCGCCCAGCTCGCTGTAGGGCGTGAGGAAGATCTCCGTCTTGAAGATGTCCCGGGCTTCCTGCGCGCACGCGCCTTGCGCGGCCACGGCCAGCAGCGCGGCCGCTGCGGCCTGGCGCAGCGGCCGGCGGGGTCCGTTCACCGCGCCAACTCGGCCGCCAGTTCACGCACCTGGGAATGGATGTTGTTGAACATGGCGAAGTTCACGCGGCTGGCGACGACGAACACGCCCAGCCCGCGGTTGGGCGACAGCACGGCGTAGGACATGAAGCCGCCCAGGCCGCCGCTCTTGCCCAGCAGCAAGGGCGTGCCGTTGCGCGGCAGGGTCACCACCCAGCCCAGGCCCATGCCGTCGGCATCGGTGACTTCCGTGCCTACGACGGACTTCAGTCCGTCATAGGGCAGCCACATCGTGTGCGCCAGCAACGACGCCTGCTTCGATTGTTTGGCGCCGTCCAGGTGCCAGCGCATCCAGCGCGCCATGTCGTCGGCGGTGGAGTAGATGCCGGCGCTGGCGTACATCACGTCAGGCACAGGGGCATTGGGATCGGGCTTGTCGAAGGGATCCAGGCCGGTCATCAGGCGCTTTTTCTGCGCGTCGCTCAGCGCATTGGTGGTGTCGGTCATGCCGGCGGGTTTCAGGACTTCGTCGGCCAGCACGGTCGAATAGTCCGCGCCGCCGGCCTTGGCCAGCGCATCGCCCAGCAGGCCGAAGCCCAGGTTGGAATACAGCGTGGTGGTGCCGGGCACGTAGGCCGGCTGGTGGCTGCCGACCCACTTCCAGTAATAGGCGCGGTCGAACGCGGCGAACGGATTGTCGGAGGGCTTGGCGTCGGGGTTGGGCAATTCACGCGGCAGGCCGGCCGAATGCGTGGCCAGGTCCAGCAGGGTCAGCGGACGGCCGTTGGCTTGGACCTTGGCGTTTTCCGGCGCATAGTTGGCCAGGGGATCCGTCAGCTTCAGCTTGTCCTTGGCCGCCAGCGCCGCCAATACGTCACCGGCGAACACCTTGGATACCGAAGCGATCCTGAAAATGGAGCGGCCGTCGGGTTCGACGCCGTTGCCTGGCGCGGTTTCGCCATAGCCCTGAATCACGACCTCGTCGCCGCGCACCGCCGCGATGATCAGTCCCGGCGCGCCCGAGTTCAGGTACAGCTGCATGCCGGCCATGGAGACGGCATCCTGCAGCGCCAGGTCGGCCGCGCGGACCTGGCTGGCGCCCAGTGCGCAGGCGGCGCTCAAGGCTAGGGAAGTGATGCGCGGCAGGATGCGGGATGTCAGCATGCGGTTCTCTTTGCGGGACTGTGGGAACGGCTGTTCCTTTGCCTGCGATGATCCCAAAAACCCGTTGCGCGGCCACTTGCGGCAGGACGAAACAACATGCCGGCATGACGAACTGCATATTTCGCAGGCTCGCCCGGTTCAGATTCCCATGCGTTCGCGCAGCGGTTTGCGGTATGAGCGTGACACCGGCCAGGTCTCGTCCACGGCGCGCATCCGGATCAACCACTTGTCGACGCTGCGGCGGTCCACGTCCATGACATGCAATGCGTTTGCAATGGCGGTGCGGTGTACACGGAAGAAGGTCTGTTCCGGCAGCAGGGTCGACCATATGCCGAGCGCGCGCGAGTCCAGCACCATCGACCCGTCTTCCAGCCAGATCTCGCTGTAGTTGCCCGCCGAGCGCACGCCCACGATGGTTTCGGGCTGCACGCCGCGGACCACGCCGCGCATGCTGAGATAGATCACGGACGTGGCGCTGTCGTAGCGTGGCGTGCGTCCGCGTTCGCGGCTGTTGCCGTACTTGGCCTGGCCGATCAGGTTGGCGCATTGGTAGAGGGCGCGGACCTCGTCGGCGGACCAGGTCCGGTGCCGCACGGTGGTGTCGAAGCCGATGATGCCGTAGAGCTTCTTGTCGTGGAAAACCGGCACGCTCAGTACGCTCTTGTTGCCCTGGCGCTGGAACTCGACCTGGATGGCGCGGGCGGTGCGGGGCAGGTCGTTGACGTCGTGGATCGCGACCGCCTGGCCTTTGACCATGAACTTGTGCAGCCAGGCGATCAGCGTGGTCGGCACGTCCTGGAGTTCGGCGACGAAGGGCTCGGTCTTTCCGCGGCACCATTCATGGGTATTGCGCAGGCGCAGCATGTCCGGGCGGTACTCGATCATCCAGGACCGGTCCACGTCCGAGGTCTCGCCCATGTAGGCCAGCTGTTCGGAGATCGCGTCGTCGGCGGGGAGCTTGAGCAGGCTCATCGCGCAGTGGTAGAGCCAGTCCGACGAGGGGTCGGGTTCGAGCAGGGTGGGGGTGTGAGTCTGGTACTGGACTGCATCCTTCACTTGCGGTTCCCCCCTTGCGGCGACATGGCGCTTGGCGCGCGCGGGCCGGACCCCGCGGCTAGGCGGGATTTTCCCTCCGGTAACGAGGGATGACAAGAACCGAAATCATCACCGCACCGTGGTCGGCGTCGCCGCCTGGGACGCTTGCGTCGGCATGCGGCCTACGCTGAGCGTGCCGGGATCCTCGGCAGAGGGGCGCACCACCGCCGCCTTGTTGGCGTCATTGGCGCCGAGCTTGGGCAGGTCGATGGGGCGCGCGGCCACGGTTTCAAAGGGGCCGCCGCCAGCGGATGGCACGCCCTCCAGGGTGACGCCGCGGGTCCAGTTGCCATCGTGGCGCGACAGCACCTCGTAGCGCTGCGGGCCGCCGGTGGCGCGGGCGACGATGTAAAGCGTGCCGTTGACCAGATTGAGCGCGGGCGGCGAGGCCGCCTGGGCGTCCAGCTTGGACGGCCTGCCGTGCTCCACCAGCCAGAGCTGTCCGCCGGCGCGTTCCAGTAGCGCGACCATGACGTTGCCGCTGGCATCGGCGCTGATGGCCGGGCGGCCGATGTAGGGCACGCCCATGTCGGTCGGAGAGCCCCAGTCCATGTCGAGATCGGTGGTGTCGCCGGTCTCCATCAGCCGGGTCAGGTGGTTGTTGCCGCGCTGGCGGAAATAGAGTTCGACGCGGTTCTGGTGATTGCGGATCGCCGCCAGGCCGCCAGCGGCCTGGGGCGCGGGCACGCGGCGCCAGTCCTGCCATTCGGGGAGCTGGCTCTTGGCGGCAGGCAGTTGGCGGGTGTAGTAGAGCTCGCCAGTCCCGGTGATCGCGAAGATGATGTAGCGTCCGTCGCCACCCAGCGCCGCGGCCGGGGAGCCGGTCACGCCTTCCAGCGGCGGCAGGTCCTGCCAGGCGCCCCAGCTGCCGTCGATGCCGGACGGGGTTATCCAGTGCAGCAGCCCGTCGTAGCCCAGCGCCACGGCGGCGGCCTCGCCGCGCGGCGCCACGGCCGGGATCTGGGTCACGCGCAGGCCGCCCAGCGCCTGCCAGCCCTGCCAGGTGCCGTCATGGCGCTGCTTGTTGGCCCATACGCCGCCCAGCGGGTCGCGCGCCATCAGGCCGGCCGTGCCATCGGTATGGCTGAACGAGACCAGCGGCCCGCTGGTGCGCCCGCCCAGGCTTTGCCAGCGGCGCTCGCCGGTGTCCCAACGGTTCACCGCGCCATTGGTTTCGCCAGCGGCGAACACCACCATGCCGCCGCGCCCGTCCGGGTAGAGCTGCGGCGCGATGTCCTGGCGCGACACGTAATAGGCGCGCTGCACCCAGGCGGCCGCCGGGCCGGCGGGTTCCTTGCAGCCGGTGGGGCCGGCGCAATAGTGGTAGTCGTTCCAGGCGTAGTGCTGGAAGATCAGCGACTTGCTGGCGATCTCCGCCTGGGTCAGGTTGGTGGCGCGTTCCTGGCTGGGGTAATCGACATAGCCCATCTCGGCGTAGTTGCCGGGCGCGCGCAGCATGGCTTCGCGCGCCAGCCGGGCGCTGGCGATATGGTCGGGATGGCCGTGGCCGGCGCAGCGCCAGCACAGCTGCGTGTAAGGCACGGCGATGGTGTCGTCGAGGTGGCGCACCGTGGTCGGCGCGTACTGGCGGATCAGGTCGGCCAGGGTGTCGATCAACTGTTCGCGCGTGTAGGACTCGGCATAGGGGCCCAGCGTGTCGACGTTCTGTCCGGGTACGGATTCGGTGCGGCTCAGCGGCGTCAGGCTGCCCCAGCCCTTGCCCAGCCACGGATCCTTCAGGCGCATGTGCCAAAGCTGCACGCGCGGATTGCCCTTGAGGGTAAAGCGCGCGATGCGCCGTCCGCCCGCGGTGCCGGAGTCTTCCTTCCATTCGTCCGGTTGATGCGCCATGTAGGCATAGGCGGAGCGCACGCCGCGTTCGCGTCCCAGCATGTAGCTTTCGCCTTCGCCGGCATCGCTGGCGGTCAGGTAGACCAGCCGCACGCAGCCCCCCGCCTGGATGTTGGAGGCGATGTCCGGGTTCATGAACAGCAGGTCGTCGTCCAGGTGGGCGACGAAAGCCATATCCTTGATGCCATGGCATTGCGCCAGCGTCGGTGGTGCGGCGTAGGCCTGGGCGCAGAGCAGGGTGGCGACGGTACAGAATAGCGCCCGGCCAACGGGGCGCAGCATGGCCAACAAGACGTGCATAACGGGGCGCAGCAGAAAAGGCGCGGCGCGTAAAGGGTATTGAGGTAAGACCAGTATAGCGGCGCGGAATTGCAATAAATGGGGGCGGTACAGGCCGCTTCGTAAGCTCGGTCGCGGCCCGGCACGGCCCACTGCGCGCGCTAGCGAGCCGGCGCGGTTGCCGCCTTGTCGCCCTGGTACGGGCTGAGATCCAGCCCCGCCTGCTGGAAGCGCCGCACGATTGCCGGCAGTTGCTTGCTCTGGCTTGCGCCGTCGACGCCCTGGATGGCCTGGCGGCACGTCTCGATGTTCTTCGGACAGCCGTGGCCGGGCGCCAGCAGGCTGGCGTACACCGATATATTGACGGCCAGCTGGGACACCTGGATGTCGGTCGGCTTGCCCAGGTAGAAGTCGTCCAGGTCGCGCTTCAGGCGGGAGGCTTCCGCTTTGCCGGCAGGGGCCGCGTCGCGGCAGTCCATGAAGGTGGGGGAATGGTCGACCCACTGCATGCGGCGGCATGCCAGGGCCAGGTGCGCGGACGGCGTGAGGCCGGCGGGCAGATGCGCCCGGACCGTCGGCGATCCGGCGGTGGCGAACGATACGGCCTGTCCGTCCCTACGCTTGCCGGCATCGATCGGGCCGGCGATCAGCATGTTCATATCCAGCGACGCGGGAAAGCGCGCGGTCGGGCCGTTGGCATAGGCCCGCGACACGGTTTCGGCGGTCGCCGCGGGCAGGCCGAGCCTTGCTCCGATAAGGCTGTTGCCGCCTTGCAGGTAGGTGTCGAGCTCGTCGCGCAGCACCGCTTCCAGCACCGCCGCCTCGGTGGCGGAAAGACTGTAGGCGGCGCTGGCCAGCGTGGGGAACACCAGGCCCAATATCGCGCAGAGCTTTTTCATGGATATGTTTCGGCGGTGTGGTTCGGCGCGCAAGCGTAACCGGTTTGCGCGCGTTGCGTGGATGGCATCAGTTCGCGCCGGCGCTGGCCAGCAGCCAGTCGCGCAGGCGTTCGTGCGCGGCGTCGGCGCGGACCGCATCCTTGCGCAGGCACAGGCTGAAGGCCGCGCCGCTTTCGACGAAGCCCAGCGGCGCGGCCAGCCTGCCTCGGTGCAGTTCGGCTTCCACCAGCACCGCCGGCGCGATGGCCACGCCCAGCCCGGCCGCGGCGGCTTCCAGCATGTGGCCCAGATGGTCGAACTCGCGCCCGGCTTGCCGTGGCGTCAGCGCGATGCCCTGGCGCGCCGCCCAATCCTTCCAGGCGTCGGGCCGCGAACTGGTGTGCAGCAGCGGCATGCCCTGCACGTCGGCCGCGCTGCGGATACGCGCGGCCAGGGCCGGGGTGCAGACCGGACCTATGGTTTCGGCGAAGAGCGGCGTGACATCCCATTCTTGCGGCCAGGCGCGTCCGGCCAGGATCAGCGCGTCCACGCGCTGCGTGTTCAGCAGGGCGGCGTCGGCGGCTGTCTGCAGCCTGACGCGGATGTCCGGATGCTGGGCTTCGAACCGGTCAAGCCGCGGGATCAGCCAGTTGGAAAGAAAGCTGGCGGGCGCGCCCACCGCCAGTTCCGCTGGCTGCGTGCCGCGCCTGAGTTCATCGCAGCGGCGCTCCAGCAGGTCGAAGGCATCATGCGCGGCGCGCTGCAGATCCAGGCCCGCCGCGGTCAGGTGGACGCGCCCGGCGCGGCGCTCGAACAAGGCGCAGCCCAGCCAGTCTTCCAGCTGCCGGATCTGCTGGCTGACCGCGCTGTGGGTCACGCAGAGTTCCTTGGCGGCCAGCGTGAAGCTTGCCTGGCGAGCCGCGCTGTCGAAGAAGCGCAGGGCATTGAGGGACGGCAGGCGTCGCATGGCTGTTAGCTGGCCTTACATGTATGGGAAATAAATCATTGATTCAAATAAATATTTTGTGAAGATAGCATAAGGCAAGTTATCTCTATCCCGTCACGGAAAACTTGCCCATGCCATCCGCCATCCATCCGGCCGCGCCCGACAGCCGAGGCCAATTCGGCCCCTACGGCGGCCGCTACATGCCCGAAACGCTGGTCCCCGCCCTGGACGAACTCGAACGCCAGTTCAAGGCGGCTTTGGCGGACGAAGCCTTCTGGCAGACCTACCGCGGCCTGCTGGCCGACTATGTGGGCCGGCCGAGCCCGCTGTTCCTGACCCGCGGCGTTTCCGAGGAGCTGGGCGGCGCGCAGGTCTACCTCAAGCGCGAAGACCTCAACCACACCGGCGCGCACAAGATCAACAATTGCCTGGGGCAGATCCTGCTGGCTCGCCGCATGGGCAAGCGCCGCATCATTGCTGAAACCGGCGCGGGACAGCATGGCGTGGCCACCGCCACGGTCTGCGCCCTGTTCGGCCTGCAGTGCGTGGTCTACATGGGCGCCGAGGACATGGAGCGCCAGTCCGTCAACGTGCGCCGCATGCGCATGCTGGGCGCCGAGGTGCGCGCGGTGCATGCCGGCACCGCCACGCTGAAGGACGCCATGAACGAGGCCTTGCGCGACTGGATCGCCCACCCGGCCGACACGTACTACCTGCTGGGTACCGGCGCCGGACCGCACCCTTATCCCTGGCTGGTGCGCGAGTTCCAGAAGGTGATCGGGGAGGAGACGCGCCAGCAGATCGCGGCCAAGACCGGCCGCATGCCCGACGCCATGGTGGCTTGCGTGGGCGGAGGCTCCAACGCGATGGGTTTCTTCTATCCCTTCCTGGAGCTTGCGGACGTGCGCCTGTACGGCGTGGAAGCCGGCGGGCTGGGTCTGGCCAGCGGGGCCCACGCGGCCAGCATCAGCGCGGGCTACGAGGGCGTGCTGCACGGCTGTCGCAGCTATTACCTGCAGGACGAAGACGGCCAGATCGTCAACGCGCATTCGATATCGGCCGGCCTCGACTATCCCGGCGTCGGTCCCGAGCACGCCTTGCTGCATGATCGCAAACGCGTGGACTACGTGTCGGTCACGGACGTCGAGGCCGTATCGGCCTTCCATTGGCTGACGCGCAAGGAAGGCATCCTGCCCGCGCTGGAAAGCGCGCATGCGCTGGCCTACGTGCGCAAGCTGGCGCCGCGGATGGGGCGTGACGAGATTCTCGTCGTATGCCTGAGCGGACGCGGCGACAAGGACATGGACACGGTGACTCAATTTGGCGAGGTGGCGGCATGACCCGGCTTGATCGAACCTTGGCAGCGCTGCGCCAATCCGGCCGCAGTGGGCTGGTGACCTATTTTGCGGCGGGCGATCCCGATCCCGCCGCATGCCTGGAGCTGCTGCGCGGCTTGGGCGCGGCGGGCGCGGACGTGATCGAACTCGGCATGCCGTTCAGCGATCCGGTCGCGGACGGTCCCGTGCTGCAACAGGCCAACGTGCGCGCGCTGGCCGGCGGCCAGACCCTGAGGCGCACGCTGGCCCTGGTGCGCGATTTCCGCGAGGCGGACGCGCATACGCCCGTGGTGCTGATGGGCTATCTGAATCCCATCCTGCGGCGTGGCGTTGACGGCTTTATCGAGGACGCGGCCGCGGCGGGCGTGGATGGCCTGATCATCATCGACCTGCCGCTTGAACACGCTGACGAGATCGGCGGCGCGGCGCGCGCGCATGGCCTGCATCTGATCCGCATGTCCGCGCCGACGTCCGAGAACGCGCGGCTGGCGGGCTTGCTGCGCGACGCCAGCGGCTTTGTCTATCACATCATGCTGGCCGGCACGACGGGTGCGGACCTGCCCGACGAGCGCCGCATCGCCCAGGACTTGGAGCGGCTGCGTTCGCATACCCGGCTGCCGGTGGCCGCGGGCTTCGGCGTGCGCTCGCCCGACGAAGCCCGGCTCGTCGCGCGGCACGCCGATCTGGTGGTGGTCGGTTCGCGGCTTGCGCAAGTGCTGGCCGAGCAGGGCGTGGCGGGCGCCCTGGACGAGGTGCGCGGGCTGGCGGCAGCGTTGCGGCAGCGAGGCGCCGCCGCATAGTCAGGCCGTCCGGCGGGTGTCGGTCCGGCGCATGTCAGCCCGAGGGATGTCACTGCACCTTGAGCTCGATGTCCCGCGCGACCTCTCCCAGGCGGGTGAAATCCGCCTGCGCGCGTTCCCTGGCCTGTTGCGGCGTATTGGCGACGATGACCCAGCCCAGATCCTTGAGCTTGCGTTCGGTGTCCGCGCCTCTCAGTCCGGCGACCAGAGCGCCGTGCAGCTTTTCGATCACGGCATCGGGCGTGCCCTTGGGTGCGGCCAATCCGAACCAGCCCGCCGGCACCAGGCCGGTAATGCCCAGCTCCTTGGCCGTGGGGACTTTGGGATAACCGTCGAATCGATAGTCGCTGGTGACGAACAGGGCCGTGGTCTTGCCCGCGCTGACGTAGGGAATCTGCGAGGCCGCGTTGTCCATCATCGAATCGATGTGGCCGCCCATCAGGTCGTTGACGGCGGGCGCGGCGCCCTTGTACGCGACGATGTTCAGGTTCAGGCCAGCCTGCTTGGCGAAGGCGGCCTGCGTCAGGTGGGCCTGCGTGCCCAGGCCGGCGTTGGCCGAGGTCAGGCCAGCGGGCTTTTGCCGCGCCAGCGCCTGGAAGGCGGCGTAGTCCTGCGCGGGGAAATCCTTGTTGACCACGAAGACGAAGGGCACTTCCACCGCGATGGAGATATGCGCCAGGTCGTTCACCGGCTGGTAGCGCAGCTTGTAGATGTGCGGATTGACGGCGATGGTGCCGCTGGCCGACAGCAGCAGCGTATAGCCGTCGGGCGCCGCGCGCACCACGTGCTCGGTGGCGATCGAACCGCCGGCGCCCGGCCGGCTTTCGACGATGACGGGCTGGCCCAGCTGCTTTTGCAGCGACTCCGCGATCAGGCGCGTCAGCGTGTCGGAAGCGGAGCCGGGCGCGTAGGGATAGACGATGGTGATCGGCTTGGCCGGGTAGGCGTCCGGCGCCGTCTGGGCGGCGGCGGGGCCCAGGCACAACAGCAGGGCGGCGATATGGCTGCGTAGGCGCTTCATGATTTCCCCTTGTGGTTTTGGGAGGTTCGGATGATGTCCTGTACTACGGGTATGGCCAGCGCCGCATACCAGCCCAGTTCCGCGAGCATGTCGCGCCGGTACCAGCCGGCCTGGTGCAGCAGATTCAATGAGCCCAGCGTCCGCCCGTTCCAGCGCACCGGCACGTTGACGGCGCTGGCGCAGCCCAGCGAGGCGATCAGTTCATGGTCGGGAAAGGCCCGTTCGCAGTCGCCGCGATCCATGCACAGGCGGGCCTCGCCTTGCTGCACTACGGTGGCGAAGAATTCGCTGTCGTGGCGCATGGGCTTGCTGCCGCCGGCGGGATAGGCCGCGGGCTGGCTGGAGTAGTAGCGACGGTTCAGTCCCGCCTCCCAGTCCAGCACCAGCACGGTGAACAGGCGGTAGCCGATGCGCTGCTGCAACGCCTGGCCCAGAGCGCGCAGGCCGGCGCCGGGCTGGCCGTCCAGCGCCAGGCCGCAGGCCACGGCTTGCAGGGACGATTCGGAGGAAATGGAGACTGCGGTCATGGGGCCATCTGGGGCGATTCGGGAGGTGCCCATTTTGGGCATGAAGCCCATAGACGGCCAATGAATAAACCTGAGATATCCATTACCATTTCCGCATGATTGCCCCCCTCTCCGAATTGCTCTGGACGCGGCGCCTGAAGCTGCGCCACCTGGAAGTGCTGATCGCCCTGGAAAAGGCCGGAACCGTCACGGCCGCGGCCAAGGCCATGCACATGACGCAGCCCGCGCTGTCGCACTGGCTGAGCGATATGGAAGACATGGTGGGCACGCCGCTGTTCGCGCGCGGCAGGACGCTGGCGCTGACCGAAGCGGGGCGCTCGTTGTGGCGCTATGCCTGCCGCGTGCTGGGCGACACCGCGCGCACGGGCGAGGAGATCGAGGCGGTCAAGGCCGGCGTCGCCGGCCGCCTGCATATCGGCACCATCCTGTCGGCCGCGCCAGTGCTGTTGCCGCGCGCCATCGCCACGCTGCACCAGCGCGCGCCGGACGTGCAGATCGAACTGGTCGAAGGCCTGTTGGATCCGCTGATCGAACGGGTGGCGCGCCACGAGATCGATCTCATCATCGGGCCTCTGGATCTGCGCGCCAGCCGCTCCGGCTTGTGCGCACAGTGGCTGATGACGGACAGCTTCAGCCTGGTGGCGCGGCGCGGACATCCGCTGGCCGGCATGGCTGCGCCGCAGTGGGCGGACACGCAGGGCTATCCCTGGATCCTGCCGCCGCCGGGCGTGCTGTCGCGCGTCAGGCTGGACCAGGCGCTGGTGGACGCGGGTCTGACGCCGCCCAAGCCCGCGGTGGAAACCAGTTCGCTGGTGGCCCTGTTATCGCTGCTGCAGGACAGGGAGTACGTCGCGACGCTGGCCAGCTCCGTGGCCCACATGTACGAAAGGCTGAACCTCATCAGCATCGTGCAGGCGCCGACTTGTCTGGAGTTCGGCCCCATAGGCATGCTGTGGGCCGCGGATTCGCCCAGCATCGTGCTGCCCTGGTTGCGCGAGATCCTGCGCGACGAGGCGCAGGATCTCGCGCAGGAAGCGCCCGGGGCCGGCCAGCCTACCTGACGGTGGCGTATTCCAGCGTCTTGGGCGTGCCGGTCAGCACGCGCGGCGTATCGCCCACCACCACCGTGTCGTCCAGGCGGAATCCGCCTATGCCATAGGCGTAGATGCCAGGCTCCGCGGAATACACCTCGTTGGCCAGCAGCGGACGCTGGCAGAAGGCCATGTCTTCCGGGTATTCGTGGTGGATGATGCCGACGGCATGCCCGGTGCGATGGCGGATGAAGTTGGCGTAGCCGGCCTTTTCGATTTCGGCCTGCGCGGCCGCGTCCATCATGCACACCGGGTTGCCGGTGCGGGCCGCGGCGATGGCCGCTTCGTTGGCGGCCTTGGCCGCGGACCAGAGCCGGGTTTGCTCCGCGGAGGGCGCGCCGCAAAACCAGGTGCGCTCATTCTCGATGGTCAGCCCGTTCAGGCGCGGGATGACGATGTTGACCAGCACGTCGCCTTCCTTGATCCGCGCGCCGCAGGAGGCGCCGTCGCCATGCGGCGAGGCGGACGCCGGGCCGCTCAGCGTCCAGCAGCGGATGACTTCGAATTGCTCGCCCGGAAAGCGTTCGGCGGCTTCCTGCACGAACAGCGAGGCCATGGCGAAATCCAGTTCCTGGACCAGCCTGCCGGGACGGATGTTCTCGCGGTACCGGTCCTGTATCCAGTCGGAGATCGACGCGGCCGCCGCCATCACGGCAATCTCTTCCTCGTGCTTCTGCCAGCGCAGCGAACGGCATTCCGCCGTGGCCGCGCGCAGCGTCAGATCGGGCAATAGGCGGCCCAGCTGCGCCAGCACGGGGCTGCCGCCTTCGACCGCGATGCGCGAACGCGCCAGCCCGGCCTGCCGCAGGCGTTCCGCCAGCACTTCCGGCAGCTGGGTGATCAAGGGCAGGCGGTCGGTGACGCGCGGGTGTTCCGCGTAGTAGGTGATGTCGGTGATCCAGACCTTGCCTTGCTCTTGCGAGAAGCGCATGTGATGCGTCGACAGCTCGTTCATCACCAGGAAGGGTGCGCCATTGCGCGGCACCACCGCGAAGATGGGGCGTTCCCAGGGCAGGACGTCGGTGTGGAAGTTGGTGGCGAACTGGAAGAAATCCGCCGAGGTGAACACGATGGCATCGACGGCCAGGTCGTCCATCAGTGCCGTCATTTTTTCGTGGCGATAGCGCCAGACGGCATTGCTGAGCTTGGGCATGTCTTTCCTTTCAGGGTTGCGGTCAGTCGTTGTTCAGGCCGAGCTGGCGTATCAGCGGTCCCCAGGCCGCGCTGTCGCGCGCGACCGATTCCGCGACCGCCTGCGGCGTGGACGGCAGGGGTTCGAGCTGGAGCTCCTGCAAGCGCGTCTTGACGGCCGGGTCTTCGAAGAAGCGCCGGGTTTCGGCATTGAGGCGGTCGATGGCGGCCGAGGGCGTGCCCTTGGGGGCGACCAGGGCATACCAGCCCGGCAGCGGGAAATCGGCGATGCCCAACTCGGCCAGCGTGGGCACGTCCGGCACGCTGGCCGCGCGCCGCGAGCCCACCACCGCAAGCGGCACGACCTTGCCCGCCTTGGCCTGCACGGCGGCGGTATTCAGTACGTCCGCCATGAGCTGCGTCTGGTTGGCCATGACGCTGGTCAGCCCCGCGGCGGCGCCGTTGTAGGGCACGTGGGTCGGGCGCAACCCCAGGCGCTGTTCGAGCATTTCCACGACCAGATGCGTGGAGTTTCCTTTGCCCGCCGAAGCGAAGTTAAGGCTCTCGGGGGCGGCCCTGGCTTTTTCGACCAGGTCCTTGAATGAACGTATGCCGGTCTGCGGATTGGCGACGAGCAGGAAGGGCGTGTTGACCAGCAGGCTGACGCCGTCGAAGTCCTTGCCCGGGTCGTAGGGCAGGTTCTTGTACATGTAGGGGTTGAACGCCAGGTACGAGATGCCGCTGATCAGAACGGTGTAGCCGTCGGCGGGTTGCTTGGCGACATGGCTGGAGGCCAGGATGCCGTTGGCGCCCGGGCGGTTCTCGACCACCACCGGCACATTGAGATGCCGCGACATGTAGTCGGCCCAAAGGCGGCCGATGACATCGGTGCCGCCGCCCGCCGCTTGCGGCACGACGAGCTTCAGCGGCTTGTCCGGATAGGCGGCCGCCGCGGCGGTGCAGGCCGCCAGCAGGCCGCAGGCAAGCCCGGCTGCGCGCAGGCAGCGGGCCAGCTTGGTACGCAACATATGCATTCCCCATGGATTCGTTGGATAGGCGCCGCCGGGTGGCGGCCTGCCGAGATGGCATCCAGGCGATTATGGGGAAGGGGCTTATGAGTGCCCAATGAAAAAAGCTGAGGGCACCATTAGCGTTATTGCATAGGTGCCCGCCAGCGCGATGGCCGGAGGCTAGGCGTAGCGCTCCAAGCGGAACGGCCGTATATCTACCGGCGTTTCCTTGCCCTGGATCAGGGCGGCCATGGTTTCGCCCACCGCCGGGCCGATGCCGAAGCCATGGCCGGAGAAGCCTGAGGCCAGATAGAGTCCAGGCGCCTGGGCGATGGGGGCGATGACCGGCATGGCGTCCGGCGTCACGTCGATGTACCCGCCCCAGGAATGCGCGATGCGCGCCTGCTGGAACACCGGGAAGGCGCGCAGCAGGCGTTCCCAGGCCTGGTCTATGCCGCGTTTGTAAGGCGCGGGGTCGAGCACGCGGCAGCGCTCGTAAGGCGTTTCGCGGTCGGCCGGAAAGCGGCGCGGCGTCGCCAGCTCTTCGAAGAAGCGCTTGCTGAAGCGGATCCGGACCAGGGAATTATTGGCGATCCAGGCGCGCAGGAACTTGCTCATCAGGCGGAAGCTGTCGGGCACCAGCTCGGCCAGCGAGGCCGAGAATTGCGAGACGGTATAGCCGCCGTCGGCGCGTTTGCGGCAGGTGAAGTCCTTGCCATTGATGGCCAGCGAAACGCCGGCGTCGAAGGGCTCGGTGCGCAGCACCGAACCGCGCACCTTCAGCTGCGGGAAGTCCACGCCCAGATTGCCGCAGAACAGGCGCGACCAGCCGCCGGCGGCCACCAGCACCGCCTGCGCGCGCAGCGTGCCGCGTTCGGTGATGACCGTGTCGACGCGGCCGGCGCTGGTCTCCACGCCGCGCACGGCGCAGTTTTCGTATATCAGCGCGCCGGCCTGGCGCGCCAGCGCCGCCACGCCATGGGTCGCGATCTGTGGCTCGGCCACGCCGTCGGCGGCGCTGTAGAGCGCGCCCGTCCACGCGCGGCCGGAACTGGGCAGCAGGCGCAGCGCCGCGTCGCGGCCCAGCATGTCGGCCTCTACGCCATAGGCGCGGGCCTTGCTTAGCCAGCTTTCGTGCTCGGCGGCGTCAGTGTCGTTTTCCTGCAGGTAGACCAGGCCGTTGCGGCGGTAGCCGACTTCGACCTGGGCCTGGATGTCGCGCCAGAGCTGGTTGGCGCGCAGCGCCAGCGGCACTTCGGGCAGGTCGCGTCCCAAGGTACGCACCCAGCCCCAGTTGCGAGAGGATTGCTCGCAGGCCAGCGCGCCCTTCTCGAACAGCGCGCAGCGCACGCCCGCGCGCGCCAGCGCGAGCGCCGTGCTCACGCCTATGATGCCGCCGCCGATGATGGCCACGTCCACCGTGGCCGGAAATTGCGTTTGTGTCGTCATGGCAAAGTGAAAGCGCCAGGGCAGGGGTCAGGCGGGATAGCCCAGCGCGTCGCGCAGGCGATACCAGTTGATGGCCAGCGAGGCGCCGAATTGCCGCGCCGGGTAGAAGGGCATGCGTCCGATGGGCGTGACGGGAAAGTCGAGTTCGTCCGCCGGCACGCCGCGGATGGCGTCGGTCAGCACGCGCCCCAGCGCGGTGCCCATGGCCACGCCGCGTCCGCAGTAACCGTAAGCAGTCCAGACGCCTGGCGCCAGGCGATGCACGCGCGGCAGGTCGTCCATGGTCATGCCTACGCGGCAGGCCCAGCCGTGGCGCCAGGCGGCGTCGGCCAGCTGCGGGAAACGCGCGACCGCGGCGCGGCGCAGCTGCTCGCCGGTTGACGGATCCAGGCGCTCGGACGAGTGCCCGCGGCCGCCGATGACGAAGCGCCCCTCGGGGTCGATGCGGCAGTAGTAGGTGATCTTGCGCGTCTCGGAGATGCCGGCGCGCAGCGGCAGCAACTGCTCCTGCAGCGCGTGCGGCAGGGGATCGGTGGCGATCTGCGCGCTGGATACGTTGACATACGACTGCGCGACGGCCGGCCATAGGCGGTCGGTGTAGGCATCGGTCGCCAGCACCACATGGCGCGCTTGGACGGCAAAACCGTTGACGCTCAGCGTCGCGCCGCCGTCAGGCTTGGGCGCGATGGCGGACACTGGCGAGTGATCGTGCACCGCCGCGCCGGCGTCCTGCGCCGCGCGTGCCAGCCCGCGCGCAAAGGCCAGTGGCTGTACCGCGCCCGCGCGCTTCTCGCGCAAGCCCGCGGGCCAGAAAGAGGATCCGGTGGCCGCGCGCATCGCATCGGCGTCCAGGTATTCGACCTCGCCGCCATGCGCGTTCAATTCCCGCGCGCGGCTTTTGAGATAGCTGCCCGATGCCGCCGAGAACGCGCCCTGGATCCAGCCGTTGCGGGTGGGAGAGCAATCGATGCGCAGGCGTTCGGCCAGTTCGAAAAGATAGTCGGCATTGCCGTAGGCAAAGCGCATCATGCGTGCCGCCGTGTCCGCGCCGAAGCGGCGGATCAGCGCGGCCGGGCCAGGCTTGAAGCCCGGCACCACCTGCCCGCCGTTGCGTCCGGAGGCGCGGTGGGCCACTTCGTGGGACTCGAACAGCGCCACCTTGAAGCCGGCCTCGGCCAGATGCAAGGCGGCCGACAGGCCGGTGAAGCCGCCGCCGACCACGGCGGCGTCGACGTGCAGCGGACCGGCCAGCGCCGGCGAGGCGGCGCGCGCAGGCGCGGTCGCTGCCCACAGCGTGGCTGCGGGCGAAAAAAGATCGTTGTTCATGGTGCCGGAGCTACTGGGCGTGGGTGACGCGCTTGAGGAAATCGCGCATGCGTTCGTTGCGGGGATTGGTCAGCACTTCGCGCGAGGGGCCCTGTTCGGCGATGCGGCCGTTTTCCAGGAACAGAACGCGGTCGGAGACGTTGCGCGCGAAGTCCATTTCGTGCGTGACGATGACCATGGTCATGCCCTTTTCGGCCAGCGTGCGCATCACGGACAGCACTTCGCCCACAAGCTCAGGATCCAGCGCCGAGGTCGGCTCGTCGAACAGGATGGCCTCGGGCTCCATCGCCAGCGCGCGGGCAATGGCCACGCGCTGCTGCTGGCCGCCGGAGAGCTGTTGCGGATAGTGGCTCATCTTTTCGGCCAGGCCGACCGACGCCAGGATCTCGCGGCCGCGCGCGGTGGCGGACTCGATGCTCTCGCCCTTGACGTGCACCGGGCCTTCGATGACATTCTCCAGCGCGGTGCGGTGCGGGAACAGGTTGAAGCGCTGGAACACCATGGCCACGCGCTGGCGGATGTTCTGGATGTCCTTGCGGCGCGCGTCCACGGTGACGCCGTCGATCGTGATGCGGCCGCCGTCGTAGCGCTCCAGGCCGTTGATGCAGCGCAGGAGCGTGGACTTGCCGGAGCCCGACGGCCCGATCAGGCAGACCACTTCGCCCTGCTGGATTTCGGCGTCGATGCCTTCCAGCACGCGGTGGGCGCCGAACGACTTGCTGAGGTTTTCGATCTTGATCATTGGCGGCGCCCCAGTCGGCGTTCAAGTTTGCCGATGAAGTACATCATGGGCAGGCTCATGGCCAGGTACATGAGGGCGACCAGCGTGAAGATGGTGGCGCTCTTGAAGGTGGAGGATGCGATCAGCTTGCTCTGCATGGACAGCTCGACCACCGTGATGACGGCCGTCTGCGAGGAGTCCTTGAGCATCATGACCACGTTGTTGCCATATGGCGGCAGCGCGACCTTGAAGGCCTGCGGCAGCACCACGCGGCGCATCAGCTTGGCGCGCGACATGCCCAGCGACTGGGCTGCCTCGAACTGGCCGGGATCGACCGCGTCGATACCCGAGCGGAACACCTCCGACATATACGAGGAGTACGCGATGCCCAGGCCCAGCGCGCCTGCCTGGAAGGCGGTCAGGCTGATGCCGATCTCCGGCAGCACGAAGTACATGTAGAAGAGCACGACGATGATGGGAACGCCGCGGATGATGTTGGTGAGGATGCGGCTGGCGTGCGACAGCGGCGCCACGCCGCTGACCCGCAGCAGGGCCCAGAACAGACCGAGCGCCGTGGCGATGACCAGCGCCGCCGCAGTGATGGCGATGGTCGTCAGCACCCCCTGCATCAGCACCGGGAAGAACTCCGCGGCGTCACTGAAAAATGACTGGAACATCTTGGATACCTGTTAGGCGGCGCGCCGCGGCGGATCGGGCCGCGGCGCTCGGGATCAGGGCGTGACGCCCCACTTCTTCATGATGGCGGCGAGGGTGCCGTCCTGGCGCAGCGCATCGATGGCCGCATTGAGCTGCTTGACGCGTTCGGCGTCGCCCTTACGCACGGCCAGTGCGATGTTGGTGGGCATGGCCGGCTGATAGCTGTCGACGTAGCGCACGTTGCGCACGCCCTGGGTGCGTACCTGGTAGGAGATCACCGGCCCGTCGCCGAAGGCCGCGTCCAGGCGTCCCAGCGCCACGTCGCGCACCAGGTCGGACATGGTTTCGTACATCTTGATTTCCTTGAGGCCGGGCGCGGCCTTCAGCGGCTCGACATAGAGCGTGCCGATCTGCACGCCGACGGTCTTGCCCTTCAGGTCGGCGATGCTCTTGTAGTCGCTCTTGTCCTTCTCCGGCACGATCAGGGCCTCGCCGTACTCCACCACCAGCTGCGTGAAATCCACCACTTCGGCGCGCTGCGGCGTCTTGGCGAAGGCCGAGGCGATGATGTCGATCTTATTGGTCTGCAGGGCAGGCACCAGCGAGGCGAACGGAATCGGCATCACTTCCGCCGTAAAGCCGGCCTGCTTGCCCACGGCGTGGGCGATGTCGATCATCACGCCTTGCAGGGTATTGGTCTTCGGGTCCAGGAAGTTGAACGGCACCGCGGTGGGCGTGGCGCCTACCTTGACGGTCTGGGCGTGCGCGCCCGACAGCGCGGCGGCGCACAGCGCCGTCGCCAACAACGTTTTCAACACTTTGTGCAGCATCGGAATCCCCTTGGAAGCTGGAATCGCGCGCCTGCACGGTGTATCGGACGTCCGATTTCGTCCTTGTCAGGTGCGCATTATCGTATCGAATAGCGATAAGCATATATCGCATGTAGATTTTATAATCTGGCCAAGGAAAGACTGTCAATCAACTCCGGTTTCGGCTAAGCGCTTTTTATTTAAGGGTTTTCCCGGGATTACCTGCTGCGGTAAAGGTAGAATATGTCAAAAGAACCGCGGCTTTTTCTTGCATTCATTTGAATTGGAATGCAATCTCTGCCTATCGAACACTAATAGACTGGCGGCCTGCGCCGCCCAGCCCAGCCATGAATCCGGAATCCTCCACGCTGTACGTCCAATCGCTGGCCACCGGCATCGCCGTGCTCGATGCGTTTGACGCCGAACACACCTCCATGAGCCTGCCGGACATTGCCGCGGCGGCGGGCATCACCCGCAGCGCCGCGCAGCGTTTCGCGTTCACGCTGGAAGCGCTGGGGTTGCTCAACAAGGACCCTGTCAGCAAGCGTTATTCACTGTCGTCGCGCACGCTGGACGCAGGTTGCCGCTACCTGGAATCGCATCCGCTGCTGGACCGCGCCAATCCCTTCCTGCTGGAACTCAACCGCAATGCCGGAGAAACCGTGAACCTGGCGGAGCCGGCCGGGCAGGACATGATCTATATCGGCCGCTTTCCCAGCCCTTTGCGGCTATTGGTGCACATGCCCGTGGGCCGGCGTATCCCCATGTACTGTTCCTCGACCGGGCGCGTGTACCTCGCCGGCATGAGCGACGAGCAGGCTCTCGAGGCCCTGGAGGCCAGCGAGCGCGTGAAGTACACGGCCAACACGCTGACCGACCTGGACGAGCTGATGGCGCAGATCCGTTTGTCGCGCGAGCAGGGTTATGCCTGCTGCAAAGAGGAGTACTACCGCGGGGATCTGGCGCTGGCGGTGCCGGTCTACGACCTGAACCAGCGCGTGGTGGCGGGCCTGCAGTTGTCCGTGTCGGCGGCCAAGTGGACGGTCAAGCGCGCGGTGTCGCGCTTTGTCCCGATGATGCTGGAAACCGCCCGGCAGATTTCCACGTCGCCGCCCACGCCTCGCGCGCTGACGGCGTTTGGCGGCGGCGCCGCGCGCGATCTGCACGCCGAGCCGCCAGGGCGCGCCAGCGGGCGCAAGGCTTAGGGCTGGCGGCCAGGCAGCGGCGCCTTCAGGCCGCCTGCGGCGCTTTTTCGCCCGGCTCGCCGCGGCGGCCGGGCTTGCCGTACAGCAGGCGCGCGCACAGGAATGCGCTGAGCGCGCCGGGCGCCGCGCCGATGGTCAAGGGGAAGCCGAGTTCTTCCTGCCATGGCCTGCCCTGGGAGATAAAGCCCACCAGGAAAACGAAGCCGTAGACGGCGCCGACCAGCCCCATTGCGGCATAGGCGCGCCAGGACGGATGCGCCGGCCGCAACGCGCCGGCCACGATGCCGCACAGCAGGGCGGGCACGAAGCCAAAGATGTAGAACCAGGGCAGGGCATAGACCAGCATGAGCAGGTTCTCGGGATCCCGGGTCGCGGCCGTCAGCGCGATGATGACGGCTGCGCCGCCAATGGGCGGCGCGGCCACGCCGTAGAGCGCGCCGCCCGCGACCAGGTCGCTGCCCAGGCGCCGGCCGGCGGTGTCCATCGCGCGTTGCCGCTTGCGGCGGTAAGCGATGGCGGCGAGAGCGCCTAGAAGCAGAATGCCGGCCGAGATATATGGGGTCATCGCGTCATGCAGAATGTGGGCGGGAGAGGCATGGCCGGCTTGCCGCTGGGACGCGGCAAGCCGGCGCAACAGGCCTGATGATACCGTGGCGGCCGGCCCGGTTTTCCTGCACGCGCCGCGCCCGCACCGGACGCAGCGCCATCCTGCAGCGGCGCGGCGCTCAAGTCTGGTCGTTGTCGGCGCGCGCGTCGGCGCTGCCGTTCAGCGAGCTGGCCAGCGCGGGGGCTGTTTCGTCCGCCTGGCGCTGTTGCTCCGTGCGCCGCATCAGCCGCTTGCTCACCATGGCGGCGACGAAGGCATTGCGTTGGGCCGCGTCGTAACCAGGGTGGCTGAGTTCGCGTACGTATTCGTTGATCACGGGTTTCATGGATGTTCTCTCGTCTTGAGGCCAGGCAGGGGCCGGGCGTGTGGGCTTGGGTCGGCGCGGACGGCTTGCAGCAGGCGCGCCATGGTGACTTCGGCGCCGGTGTCGGCGGTAGGGAACGCGCGGCTCCAGCGGCGCGCGCGCTGATCCGGCGCGGCGGCCGGAAACTGGACCACAAGGCGCAGCCGCCTCAGGAATGCGCTGTCCAGGTTGGACTTCATGCTGGCGGCCCGCGACGCCAGGCCGCGGTACGACTGCATGGGTTGCAGCAGGTAGCTGACCTCGATATTGGCGTAGCGGTCATGGCTGTCCTTGACGTTCGTGCGCTTGCCGAAGAGGGCGTCGGCTTCGTCGAAGAACAGGACCGCGCCGCGCTGCTCGACCGACTCGAACAGGCGGTTCAGGTTTTCCTCGGTTTCGGCGATGTATTTGCTGACGATCCTGGACAGGTCGATGCGATGCAGAGCCAGTCCCGTCTCGCGCGCCAGTTCCCCGGCAGCCTCGAGCGCCTGCGCCCGCGGGCTGTGCTGGGCGCCGGTGTCCCAAAACGCGAGGATGCGCGGTTCCGCGAGCGGGTTCATGGCGGATTTCCTTCCATTTGTCCGGCTCGTTGCTGGACCCGGATGACCACGAATTCGGCCGGCTTGAGCGGAGCGAATCCCACCAGGATGTTGACCACGCCGCGATCCCTGTCCTGTTGCGTGGTGGTTTCGCCATCGCACTTGACCAGATAGGCATCGCGCGGCGTGCCGCCCTGGAAGGCGCCCTGGCGGAACAGCGCATTCATGAAGGCGCTGACGTTCATCCTGATCTGCGCCCAGAGCGGCTCGTCGTTGGACTCGAACGCGGCCCACTGCGTGCCGCGCAAGAGCGATTGTTCCAGGTGGAGCGCCAGGCGGCGCACCGGCACGTACTTGTATTCCGAGGCGAAATGGTCCGTGCCTTGAAGGGTCCGCGCGCCCCAGCAGACCGCGCCGCGTCCGGCAAAGGTGCGCAGGCAATTGACGCCCAGGGTATTCAGGTTGCGGCTCTCGTCGTCGCTCACTGCGGCGGCCAGCGACAGGACGCCAGCGAGGCCCGCGTCGATGCCGGCTGGCGCTTTCCAGACGCCGCGGTCGCCGTCGGTGCGCGCATACAGGCCCGCGATCGTGCCGCAAGGCGCGGTCAGGCGCGGCAGGCCGTTCTTCAGCGGGTCGGCCGCCCGGGTCCAGGGGAAATACAGCGCGGCATGATCGGATCTGGGCAGCGCCGCACCCATGACCGCGGCCGCCATGGAAGCCGCGTCGGCCGCCGCGGGCGGCGCATCGATGATCATGAAGGCGTGCCGCTCTTTGCAGTAGCACACGGCATCGGCCAGCACGATGCTGTGCGTGATGCCGGGCAGGCATAGCAGGTTGAAGGAATCGACATCGTCCAGCGCGTAGAGGCCCCGGCGCTGCGCGCGCTGGCTGATGAAAGTGGCATGCGCGTCCAGCGGATCGTTCCGCGCGGGTTGCGCCACGCGCACGACCCAGGCTCTGGCCCCGCCGTTCAGGAAGAACTGAAGCACCGCGTAGCCGAGTTCGCAGCCTTCGGCCAGCCCACCGAACTCGCGTTCGTAGTCGGCAAAGTCCTGGATGTGGACCGGCTGGTTGAGCGGTCCGCGCATGGCCGTCCCCAGGAAAGCGGCAACCGAGGTCGGCGCGCCGGCAATGGTGCGCACGCCTGCGGGAATTTCCTGGACATACACCCCGGGATGCGTCAGGGCAGGGACCATGAACTGCTCCTTTCCACGGCGACTTGATGGCGTGAACTTGCAGCAGGAGAGTCTTCGCGGGACGGCCGAAGCGCCGCGGACAGAGAGCCGGGCGGGGGCGCGACACGCCGTAGCGCGCGGGCGTTTGGCGGGCGTTGCGCCGCGCTTCTAGTTGGATTGCAGCGGAAAGGCTATCGGGCAAAAGTAGCAGCCCTGGTGAGATGTTTTATAGAAGGTCTGATAAAAGCGGGCAATAGCTTTTCAGCGGTGTTAACGTTCTGTTGCTTATTCAGAAGCCGGCCCTTGCAGGACGCCTTGCAGAGAGGCCGGCCGAGGCTTGGCCCGTAGCGGCGGCGCTGCGGGAAATCAGAGTGGCCGAAGGCCGGAATGGCGGTCGCGGCCCTCAACGAGGAGCGCGAGATGTGTAGCCTGACCCGACTGTGGCGCATGCATGTTTTCCCGGCAACGTCGTCAGCGCCCGCGAGCCCGCCCGGGCGCCTGTCTCGCCTCGCTCTCGCTCTAGCCGTGGCCGGCATGGCTGCCGGCGCGGGCCTGACGCCGACCGGCGCGGCGCAAGCCCAGGGACAGACCCCGGCGCAAACCGCGCCCGCCCAATCCGATGCCCAGGAAGAGGCCGCGCGTTCGCTGCAATGGCCGCGCAGTTTCGAGGCCGCCGACGGCACGCGGGTGGAACTCTATCAGCCGCAGATCGACACCTGGACTGCCGACCGTATTACGGGCCGCATGGCGGTGGCGGTCGGCGCCGCCAAGGGCAATCCCACCTACGGCGTGGCAGACTTTTCCGCCCGTGCCGAGGTCAACAAGCCGGCGGGCCTGGTGCATCTGTCGGACATCCGGATCGAACGCGTGCAGGTGCCCACCTCGCCGGAAGCCGCCGCCAAGCTGCGCAGCCAGCTTGAAGCGCGCCTGCCCGCCAAGGGCGTGGTCACGCGGCTTGATGCACTGCAACTGAGCTATACGCTGTCCCAGAACAACCCGGCCACGAAAACCGTCCCGGTGGACAACGCGCCGCCGCGCATCATCTACCGCACGGTGCCGACCGTGCTGGTGCTGATCGACGGCGAACCCGTTTTGGCGGAAGTGCCCGACGCGGCAGGCTGGCGCCGGGTGGTCAACACGCGCGCGCTCATGCTGGCGAACAACGCGGGCCGTTATTTCCTGCAGGCCGCCGGCCATTGGTACGAAGCGGGCAACGCCACCGGGCCGTGGACGGATCTGCCGCAGCCGCCCGCCGCCCTGCTGGCCGCCGCCGACGCGGCGCGCCGCAAGACCGAACCGGACCCGATGCTGCCGCATGGCGGCAAGGCCCCGCACCGGGCGCCCGCCATCGCGGTGTCCACCGCGCCGGCCGAGTTGCTGGTGACCGTCGGCCAGCCTGAAATGCGGCCGGTGCCAGGGACTTCGCTGCTGTCGGTGGCCAATGCCGATCACGCCCTGTTCATGAATCCGGGCGACAACCGCTACTACGTGCTGGTGTCCGGCCGCTGGTTCCGCGGCGCCAGCCTCGACGGTCCATGGTCCTACGTGCCGGGCAAGCAACTGCCGCGCGATTTCGCCCGGATTCCGTCCAAGGATCCACAGTCGGGCGTGCTGGCATCGGTGCCGGGCACGCCGCAGGCCAAGGAGGCGCTGATCGCCTCGACCATTCCGCAGACCGCCACGGTGTCGCGCAGCGCGGCGAAACTGCAGGTGGAGTATGCCGGCGGCTCCCCGACGCTGCGACCCATCGAGGGGACGGCGCTGTATTACGCCGCCAACTCGCAGGTGCCGGTGATACAGGCCGAAGGCCGCTACTACGCCTTGTCGCGTGCGGTCTGGTTCGTGGCCGATTCGCCCCTTGGCCCGTGGCGCGTGGCCGACCATGTGCCGGCGATCATCTACGCCATACCCGTCAGCTCGCCGCTGCACTACGTCACCTACGTGCAGGTGTACGGCTCCACCCCGCAGAGCGTGGTGTTTGGCTACACGCCAGGCTACATGGGCGTGGTGGCCAGTCCTGACGGCACCGTGGTGTACGGCACGGGCTACGCGTATCCGCCGGTCATCGTGCAGGACACCTGGGTCGGCTATCCGCCCAGCTATGGCTACGACGCGGCTTTCGCCACCGCGACCGGTTTTGCCTTTGGCTTCGTCGCTGGCGAGACCTGGGGGGGCGCCGCGCCTTATTGGGGGCCTTATTGGGGGGCGCCTTATTGGGGCGGCGTCAACGTCAACCAGGTCGACGTCTATGGCGCTTGGGGCGGCTCCGGCGTGGTCACGCACGCGGCCGGCTGGAACGGCTGGACCGGCACCGAATGGCAAGGCACCCACGCCGAGGGCTACAACCCGCAGACCGGCGCAGCGTTCGAAGGCACGCGCGGCGCGGCCTACAACGAGTACACCGGCAATGCGGCTGCCGGGCGGCGCGATGCCTACACCAACCCGACAACGGGGGCATCGGGCGCCGGGCGCGCGGGCGTGGTCGCCAACGACGACGGCCAATGGGCTGCCGGCCGCCAGGACGTGCGCACCAACACGAACACCGGCCGCAGCACCATCTCTTCCGCCACGGCGACCGGCACGGCGGGCGACGGCGTCAGCAGCGTGGATCGGCGCGGCGCCACATACGACCGCAACACGAATAGCGGCATGGCGTGGAACAACGGCAATGTGTACGCGGACCACAACGGCAATGTCTACGAGCACAACGACAACGGCTGGCAACAGCACACGAGTTCGGGCTGGCAACCGGTGCAGCCCAGTGCGCAATCCGGCGGCAATTACCTGAACGGCCAGCGCCAGGCGCGCGACTATTCCGACGACCGCATGGGCGGCGCGGAGGGCGGCGGCTGGCAGGATCGCGGAATGCAGGGCGGCGGTTGGCGCGACCGCGGCATGGGCGGCGCGGAAGGCGGCGGCTGGCAGGGCCGCGGCGGGGGTGGCCGGGGCGGCTGGGGCGGCTGGGGCGGCGGCTTCGGCGGATTCCACGGCGGAGGCTTCCGTCGCTGAGCCGTAGGCCGCCGCATCGGGCGGCACGCAAGGCGGGCGCCGCGCGCATGCGGCCCCGCCTTTCATTCCGGCCGCATTTGCGCAGCTCTGTCACGGCGGTCTAGACTGGCTGCTTCTTATTTTTCACGCACTCCGCCATGGCGCTGCATAGCTGGCTCATCTACCTGGTCGCGGTCATTGGGCTCTCGATAACTCCCGGACCGAACACGCTGCTTGCGCTCACGCATGGCGCGTTGCATGGGCACCGCAAGGCGTTGTGCACCATCGCGGGCGGCGCAGTGGGCTTTGTCGCGCTCATCGCCTTGTCGATGCTGGGCATCAGCGCCTTGCTCAAGGCCTGGGGTCCCGCACTGACCGTCCTGAAGTGGGCGGGCGGGGCCTACCTGATCTGGCTCGGCATCCAACTCTGGCGCGCGCCGGGCGTGCAGTTGCAGCCTGCCCCGGACATGCCCCGCATACGCGGCATGCGCATGTTCAGCCAGGGCCTGCTGTCGGCGATCTCCAATCCCAAGGCCCTGCTGTTCTACGGCGCCTTCCTGCCGCAGTTCATCGATCCTGCCCGCAGCCTGTACACGCAGTTCGCGATCATGGCCGGCACCTTCGTGGTGG
This sequence comes from Achromobacter xylosoxidans, assembly GCF_014490035.1. Taxonomy (NCBI): domain Bacteria; kingdom Pseudomonadati; phylum Pseudomonadota; class Betaproteobacteria; order Burkholderiales; family Alcaligenaceae; genus Achromobacter; species Achromobacter xylosoxidans. Next base: position 1,187,099 of record NZ_CP061008.1, read on the forward strand.
TGGAGTTCCTGGTCGAGTACGTGCTGGCGCGCCTGGCGCATCGCGTGCGCCCCTGGCTGGAGCGCGCCGGCCGGCGTTTCAACAAGGTGTGCGGCGGTTTGTTTGCCGCCATGGGTGCGGCGCTGCCGGGGTCTTGATCCCCGGCGGGCCGCGTTGCCGCTTCAGCCCTCAGCCAGCCAGCGCCCGCATTCCGGATCGATCGCCGCCCGAGCGCCATCCATCCGCACTTGTTCCTCATCCAGCCGCGCGGCGGTAGCCGGATCGACATCGAAGGCGATGCCGAGCGCGCTTGCGACGCGAGAGTCCTCGATCGGCAGTTCCCAGGTCAGGAACAATTGCGCCAGTTCCAGGCCGGCCGCGAAGTCGGCCTCGCGAAAACCCGTGACGCCGCGCGGGATGACGGCATGCGGCTGGCAGGTATCGAAGATCATGGCGGTGCCGCGCACGAGCGGAATGCGCAGGCCGGTGGCCGGAAAATGCACGTCCAGGCCCCGGTCTTCGCTCAGGAACAGATTGCAGAAGGCGGCGCCGCCATATTGCTCGCCGTCATGGTGATAGCGGGCGCCGCGGCAAGCCATCAGGGCGATGTCGGCGTTGGCCAGCACGCCGGGCAGTCCTAGCTCTTGCGTCCAGTCGCGCATGGCTTGCAGGCATAGCCCGTACTCGGGCCAGCGCGCCTGCGTGCGGGCCAGCGGCATCTGCTCGACGTCCCCGGGTTCCAGGCACAGGCGCGTGGCCATCTCGCGCTCCCAGTCCGACTGCAGGCGCGCGGGCGGCGCGGGCACGTCCAGCGTGGCGGCCAGCACCGTGCCGCTGACGCTGCGGCTGCGCATGGCATCGCCGCTCCAGTAAAAGGAAGTCAGGGGGCCGGGCGTGCGGCGCGGGCGCGGAACGTGGTGCATCGGGCTGGAGGATCGGGGCGGGGCGCCGGGCCGGAACCCGCAGGGGAAGCGGCGGCGGCAAGCCGCTATGTTAACGGTCTCATAGTTAACGGCCCCATATCCAACCGCCCATCCTCGGCGTTCCGTCCGCCCGGCGCATGGCGGGGGCGCTAGTCCCGCATCAGCGCGGCCAGCCGTTCGACCTCGACCGCCAGGCGGTAGGCGCGCTTCAGGTAAAGCTGGGCGTCGTGCACCCAGGAGAAGCCTATGCCGCCATGCACCTGGATGGAGAGCTTCACCGCGCGCCGCGCCGCGCTCGCTGCCAGACGAGCGGCCAATGCGGCAAGCCCGGCATCGGCCGAACCACGCTCGGCCAGCAAGGCCTCCACGGCGTAGCGGCTGTTGTCCAGCCCGGTCCAGGCGTCAACCAGGGCGTGCTTGATCGCCTGGAATTGCCCGATGGGCCGGCCGAATTGTTCGCGTTCCTTGGCGTAGGCAATGGCCAGGTCCAGCGAGGCGCTGGCGGTGCCGACCAGCTGCGCCAGCAGGAAGGCCACATGGTTCTGCAGCGCGGACAAGGCCTGCGCCGAAGGCAGTTCGGCTTGCGCGACCGCAGGTCCGCGCAGGCGGGCCAGCGCCACGGTGGGATCCAGGCCCTGCACGGATTCGAGCATCGCCGGGTCGTAGCGCGCAAGCAGCCAGCCATCGTCCTGACGGCTCAGACGCAGGTATTGGGCCGTAAGTCCATAGGCGTCGATCCAGCCCTGTTCGTCGCCGGCTCGGTCGCAGCGGACACTGGCAGGATGCGCCGCCAGGTCCAGCACGACTTCCGACAGGGCGGGCGTTTGCTCCAGCAGCGCGCTGGCCAGGAACGCCGACGCGCCATACGGAAGGGTGAGCAGCGCGCGTCCGGCCCATTCGCCCATCAGCTGTGTGCCTGGACCGTACTCGGCCTGGAAGGCTTCCGATCCGGCTTCCAGCCAGCCGCCTTCGGCCAGTTCCTTCCACAGGGCGCGCTGGGCGGCGTCGTCCGCGGGCAGGGCGCGGCGGGCGTAGGCGGCGGGATGCTGCTGTTCCAGCAGGCGGCCGAAAGTGGAGGACAGCAGTGTCCTGATTTCGCTATGCATGTTGTCCCCTGTCCTTGGGCAGGCCGAGCAGGCGTTCGCCCACGATATTGCGTTGGATTTCCGAGGTGCCGGCCACGATGGTCTCGGCGCGCGACCACAGGAATTCGCGCAGCACGCAGGCCGTGGCGGCATGGGGCGCCGCCGCCTGCGGGCCGAGGATGGCGGCTTCGTCCAGCAGTTCCAGGCGCTGTTCCCAGATGCGCTGACGGGTTTCGCTCCACAGCAGCTTGAGCATGGCGCCGTCGATGCCGGGCGTATCGCCCGCGGCGACCTGGCGCAGAACGCGGTCCACGCGCCAGCGTATGACCTGGCACAGGTCCGCCAGGTCGCGCACGCGCCGTGCCTGTACGGCGCGTTCGTCCGCGACCAGCGCGGTCTGCGCCAGCGCCTCGGTCAGTTGCCGCAGTTCGTCTTCCAGCTGGACGACGCGCGGCATGAAGTAGATGCCGCGCTCGTACTCGGCGGCGGCCATGGCGATGCGCCAGCCTTCGCCGCACTCTCCCAGGATGCGTCCTTCCGGCACCGGCGTCGCGTCGAACAGCACTTCGTTGTAGTCGGCCTCGCCCGTCATCTGACGTATGGGCTCGACCCGCACGCCTTCGGCCTGCATGTCGATGAGCATGAAGCTCAGGCCGCGGTGGGCCTGGCTGTCGGGATCGGTACGCACCAGTGCGAAGCACCACTTGGCCAGATGTGCCTGGGTGGTCCAGATCTTGCGGCCGCTGACGCGCCAGCCGGCGGCATCCGGCTTGGCGCGTGTGCGCACCGAAGAGAGATCGGAACCGGTCTGGGGCTCGGAGTAGCCCTGGCACCAGATCTCGCTGCCGTCGCGGATGCCGGGCAGGAATTGCGTTTTTTGCGCGGGCGTACCGAAGCGCAGCAAAGTGGGCGCGAGGATGGCGTGGGCGATGCTGTTGATGGGCTGCGGCGCATGCAGGCGCGCGCACAGTTCATGGAAGGCGATCAGCGTGGCGGTGCTGAGTTCGCGCCCGCCGTACTCGCGTGGCCAGGTAAGCGCAATGAGGCCGGCCTCGCACAGCATGCGGTTCCAGGCCTGGCGGCATTCCTGGGTGTGCGAGGCGGTGACCGGATACTGCTCGCGCAGCTGGGCCAGCGCGGTGCGCAGCCAGGCCTCGGCGTCTTCGAGAAAATGTTCGGTGCGTATCATGGTTGAGAGCAATCAGGAGTTGGGATGCAGGACGCGCGGCGCGTGCGCGATGCGCACGGGCGCGTCGATCCAGCGGTGCAGTTCGGCGGGCGGAAGGCCGTCCACCAGGGCCAGTGGCACGAAGGCCCCGTCGCGCACGTCGAAGATGCCGATGTCGGCATAGACGCGCCCGACCACGCCGGCGCCGGTCAGGGGCAGGGTGCAGCGGCCGCGCAGGCGCGGCGCGCCCTCGCGGGTCAGCGCTTCCATCATGACCCAGACGTTGCGCGCGCCCACGGCCAGGTCCATGGCCCCGCCCACGGACGGCATGGGGTCGTCCGCGCCCAGCGACCAGTTGGCCAGGTCGCCCTGGCAGGAGACCTCGAAGGCGCCCAGCACCGTGATGTCGATGTGGCCGCCGCGCATGATGGAAAAGGAATAGACGTGATCGAAGATGGCAGCGCCTTCGGTGAGCGCGATCGACTGCTTGCTGGCGTTGATGAGATCGCCGTCGGCGATTTCGTGGTCTTGCAGCAGGCGCATGCCGAGAATGCCGTTCTCGCTGTGCAGCTGCACGCCGCGCGCGGGGTCGAGGCGGTCGGTGACCATGGTGGGCATGCCGATGCCCAGGTTGACCACGGCGCCCGCCGGCAGGTCGGCGGCAACCAGGGCGGCCAGTTGCTCGCGTGACAGTCGTTTCATTGCGGACTCCCCAACAGGCGGTGCACGAACAGGCTGGGCGTGACGATGGCGTCGGGATCGAGCGCGCCGCAGGGCAGGATCTCTTCGACTTCGACGATGGTGTTGCGGGCCGCCATGCACATGACCGGCCCGAAGTTGCGTTGGGCGCGGCGATAGACCAGATTGCCCAACTGATCTGCCCGATGGGCGCGGATGAAGGCGTAGTCCGCGCGCAGCGGCTCTTCCAGCACGTAGCCGCGACCGCCGAACACTCGCGTTTCGCGGCCGTCGGCCAGCGGCGTGCCATAGCCCGTGGGTGAGTAGAACGGCCCCATGCCCGCGCCGCCCGCCCGGATGCGTTCGACCAGGGTGCCTTGGGGCATGACCTCCACGGCCAGGCTGCCCGCCTGCGCCCGCTCACGGATCACGTCATTGCCCGGCATGCGCGGATAGGAGCAGACGATGCGGCTGACGCGCCCCGAGGCCACCAGGGCCAGGAAGCTGGCCTCGCCCGCGCCGGCATTGTTGTTGATCAGGGTCAGGTCGTCCACGTCCTGCTTGGCCAGCAGGCCGGCCAGCAGGCGCGCGGGTATGCCCGAGCCGCCAAAGCCGCCGACGAAGATCACGGCGCCGGACTCGATGCCGCGCAGGGCTTCTTCCACGTTTGCGCAAGTCTTGTCTTTCATCATTGTTCCTCCTTGGTCCACGCCGCGCGGCCTTGGGCGCACAGGGCGCCGGCCTGACGGCAGGCCAGTGCGATGCCATCGGACTGGGGCCAGAGCGATACCGCCACGTCCAGGCCGGGATAGACCGGCGCCATGAAGCGCAGGTCCAGTTCACCCAGCCGCAGGTCGGGCAGCTGCCGCAGGCAGGCTTCGAGCGCGCGGTTGACCATGCCCAGCAGCGCCGCGCCGTGCAGGATGGGGCGTTCGTAGCCCGCCCGCCGCGCGCTGGCCGGATCCACATGCAGCGGATTGCGGTCGGCGTTCAGGCGATACAGCGCGCCCTGGTTGCGGCTGGTGGGCAGGACGATGACGCTGTCCGGCGCCGTGGCGGGGGGCGCGGGGATGGGGACGGCCAGCGCGTCGCTGAGCGCGGCGTCGCCGCCCGAGTAGCCGCCGTCGCCGCGGCAGATGTTCAGTTGCTCGATGACGGCGAATTCCTGTCCGGTGGCCGCGTCGCGCAGCGTGCGTCGCGTCACGACGAAGGCGCCCGGACTTTTGTCGGCGATGCGCGTGACCTCCATCTGGCACAAGACCTCGCCGCGCGCCGGCAGGCGCCGCGGGAAGCGCATGCGCTGCTCGCCATGCACGACCTGGCTCCAGTCCAGGCCGTGGCGCGGATCGCGCATCCAGAACCCGGGGTAGGCCAGCACGCAGGCCATGGCGGGCAGGGCGCGCAGGCCCTGTTCGTAGATGAACCGGGTTTCGTCGCCGACAGGGTCGTCTGCGGCCAGGCCCGCGCCTACGCCCAGGGCATAGAGGATGCAGTCATCTGCGCCGTAGGCCTGGCGTTCGGGCGCGAAGACGTGGGTCTTCAGGCTGCGGTAGTCCAACGCCATGGGAACCTCAGACCGGATCCCAGGCGAACACCTGGGCGGAGGTGTCCAGCGGCATGAAGGAGGCGCGCAGCGCAGCCATGCCGTGTTCGGCGATGCTCTCCGTGGTCCAACCGTCCGAGCGGTGCACCGAGCGCACCGGACGCGACTGGCTCATCAGGAAGATCTCGTTCAGGCGGATGGCGAACACCTGGCCGGACACGTCGGCGGAAGCGTCCGAAGCCAGGTAGCAGATCAGGGGCGCGATGGTCTCGGGTCCCATGCGGCGTATCTTCTCGACGTGGCGCGCCTGCTCCTCGGTCTTGGCCGGGATGGTTTCGGTCATGCGGCTCCAGGCCAGCGGGGCGATGCAGTTCGAGCGCACGTTGAAGGCAGCCATGTCCAGCGCCATGGCCTTGGACAGGCCGACGATGCCGAGCTTGGCGGCGCAATAGTTGGCCTGGCCGCGGTTGCCGATGACCGCCGAGTTGGAAGTCATGTTGATCAGGCTGCCGCCGCCCTGTTCGCGGAAGTGCCGCGCGGCCGCGTGGCTGAGGTTGAAGCAGCCGTACAGGTGCACCTTGACCACGGCGTCGAAGTCCTCGGGCGTGAGCTTGTGGAACATCTTGTCGCGCACGATGCCGGCGTTGTTCACGACCGCGTCCACCCGGCCGTAGGTGTCGGCGGCGGCCTCGATGATGCGTTGCGCGCTGGCGTATTCGGCCACCGAGTCGCCATTGGCGATGGCCTCGCCGCCGGCGGCGCGGATATTCTCGACCACCTGCGCCGCCGTGCTTTGCGAGGCGCTGGTGCCGTCCAGCGACACGTTCAGATCATTGACCACCACGCGCGCGCCTTGCGCGGCCAGGGCCACGGCCGCGGCGCGGCCGATGCCGTTGGCCGCGCCGGTGACGATCACTACTTTTCCTTCCAGCATGTCGAATCTCCTTCAGTCCATCCAATTGGTCAGCACGGTGGTGGCCTGGGCGCTCAACACCCCGCCATTGCCATGCACCAGCGCCGTGCGCGCCTGTTTCACTTGCCGCTCGCCGCAGTCGCCGCGCAGCTGGCGCACCGCTTCCACCAGGCCGAACATGCTGTACATGCCGGGATGGACGCAGGACAGCCCGCCGCCGTTGGTGTTCACCGGCAGTTCGCCGCCGGGAGCGATGCGTCCGCCCGACACGAAGGCGCCGCCTTCCCCTTTGGCGCAGAACCCCATGTCCTCCAGGAACAGGATGGGATTGATGGTGAAGGCGTCATAGAGCTGCACCAGGTCGATGTCGGCCAGCGCCACGCCGGCCCGTTCGCGCGCCAGGTCGGCGCTTTGTCCGGCCACGGTGCGCGTCAGGTCGGCCATGCAGGCGATCTGGCGATGCGAGTGCGCCATGGCTGTGCCTTGCACGTACACCGGCCGGGCGGCATCGGCGCGTTGCGCGGCCGTCACCACGATGGCGCCCGCGCCGTCGGTCACCAGACAGCAGTCGCGCGCGGTCAGCGGCGAGGAGATCACGCGCGCGCCCAGCACGTCGTCGATGGACAAGGGCTCGCGCTTATAGGCTTCCGGGTTCAGCCGCGCCCAGGCGCGCGCGGCCACCGCGACCTCGGCAAGTTGTTCGCGGGTGGTACCGTATTCATGCATGTGGCGGCGTGTCGCCAGCGCGTAGCTGGTCGGCGGGTTGAAGGGCTGGAACGGCTCTTCGTACGGAAACGGGTCCAGCCGCGCGCGGGCGCCGGAGGTCGCCGAGACACCGTTGCCGCCACGCGGGGAGGCGCCGTATGCGATCACGATATTGCGGCACAGGCCGGCCTGGATCGCCGCCGCGGCGGTCAGCAGGTGGCCGACGAAGGAAGCGCCGCCGATCTGGGTGCTGTCCATGAAGCGCGGGTACAGGCCCAGGTATTCGGACAGCTTGTTCAGCCACATCGACGAGGACAGACTGGCGCTCATCAGGCCGTCGATGTCCTCCATGCGCAGCCCGGCGTCGCGTACTGCGGCATGCACCGCGAGCGAGCTGATCTCCAGGTCGTTCAGACCGCCCGCGTCGCCGATGCCGGCCGTGGCGCAGCCGGTGATGGCGATGGCGCCGCGCAGGCTCTTGTTCCAGTCCGTCATGGCGCTTCCTTTCCGAACACCACGCGGGCGCGCTGCGGGTCGGGCCGCGCCGTCAGCCGCATGCCGATGCGCAGCTCGCCTTCGTCTAGCAGCGTGGACATCATGCGGAAGCCTTCGTCCATGTCGGCCAGGATCACGTTGCGCGCGGCCGCCTGCGGCGTGGCCGGAATTTCCGAATAGGAATAGAGCGTGGCGCCGGCGCGCATGGGTCGCCAGGCATATTCCTGCGAGCGGCAGTGGGTGCAGTGCGTGCGCGGAAAGAAGAACGAGAGCCCGCAGCTGCGGCACACCTGGACCTCCAGGCGTCCCGCACGCAGCGCCTCTGCAAAATAGGCTTCCGGCGACAGCGAGCCGATGCGGACCTCACTCATCCTTGACCCCGGCCTGGCTGATGACGGCCTGCCATTTATCCATTTCGTCGCTGACGAACTTCTGGTACTGGGCCAGATCCATGTCGCCGGGCTCCGAGCCGGTGGAGCGGATGTAGTCCTGCGTGGCCGGCTGCATCACCGACTTGCGGATCTCGCTGTTCAGGGTCTGCACGATGTCGGCCGGCGTGCCGGCCGGGGCATAGACGCCTACCCAGGTGCTGAGGTCGAAACCCTTGTAGCCCAGCTCGTTGAGGGTGGGTACATCCGGGTAGCGCGGCTGGCGCTGCGCCGACGCGATGGCCAGCGGCACGATCTTGCCGGACTGCAGATAGGCGTTGGCGGTCACGGACTCGGCCATGCCGAACGGCACCTGGCCCGACACCAGGTCGGTCATGGCCGGACCCGCGCCGCGGTAGGACACGTGCATCAGCGGCAGCCCGCTCTGCGCGCGCAGCAGTTCGCCCACGATGTGCGGCGCGCCGCCGGCGCCGGCCGTGCCATAGGGCACCGAGGCCTGCTTTTGCGCATAGGCCTTGAAGTCGGCGAAAGTCTTGATGCCCTGGTTGGCGTTGACCAGCAGGAAGTTGGGGCTGACGGCCAACAGCGCCACGGGAGCGAAGTCCTTGCGGGCGTTGTACGGCAGCTTCTTCATGGCGGGGTTGATCACGTGGCTGGTCGCGCCCACCAGGATGGTGTAGCCGTCCGGCTTCTGCCGCGACACGTACTCGGTGGCGATCTGGCCGGTTGCGCCCGGCTTGTTCTCGACCACGAAGGGCTTGCCCAGGCGGGTCTGCAGATCGGCCGCGATGCGGCGCGTCAGGATGTCGGTCATGCCGCCCGGGGCATAGGCCACCACCAGGGTGACGGGCTTGGCCGGATAGGTGTCGGCGGCGGCAATGGCGGGAAGGGCGGCCAGCAGCGTCAGCAGCTGCTTCAGGCCAGGCTTGAGTTTCATGTCGGAGGTCTCCTCGTCCTGCGGGCTGGTTTGCCCTGCTTGGTTATGGCGTCGAGGTGACCTTCCGGATGGCGCATAGGGCGGGGGGCCTCGACGCGCTAATGATGGAAGCGGTCCATCATGCAAACAATTGATTAATTATCATGAAGGCATTCAAGAAAGAGATGAATCGCCAGCCGCCGCGGGCTGCCCCTGTTCTGCAAGATGGGCTTCGAAAGCGGCGAGAAATGCGGCCGCGGCGCGCGACAGCCGGTAGTCGGCACGGCGCAGGACGGACAGCTCATGCAGGGCCTGGGGCCGGTCGGCGATGCACAGCGCCTTCAGCCCCATTTCCTGGCAGACATGGCGCACGTAGCCCGGCATGACCGTGATGCCCATGCCGCCGCGGATCATGGCGAAGGCGGTGGTCAGGCTGCCGGTCTGCGCCACGCTGCGCACCGTCAGTCCCTGGTCCTGCAGGATCTGGTCCATCTTGCGGCGCACGGTGTAGGTGCCGCGCAGCAGGATGTGCGGGTAGCGCGCCAGTTGGCGCCAACGCGCCTCTTCGCATAGCGCCAGCGGGTGGTCGGCCGGCACCACGGCATACATGGGGCCGCGGTAGACGACGCGGCAGTCCAGCCGCGGATCCTGGCTTTCCAGCGCCACCAGCCCCAGGTCGGCCTTGCCGTGCAGGACATGCTCGGTGGCCTCGTCGCCGGTGAGTTCGTGCAGGTCGAAGACGATGTTGGGATGACGCGCATGGAATTGCGCCACCACGGGCGCGATCAGCGTGTGCATCATGATGGGCGAGGCCGCGACGGAGACCTCGCCGCGCTCCAGTCCGGCCAGGCTGCTCAGGCTGCGTTCGGCCGCGCGCAGCGATCCGAAGGTTTCCTGCGCGTAGGCATACAGCTCTGCTGCGCCTTCCAGCAGCTCGACGCCACGCGCGGAGCGCTCGAACAGCGCCATGCCTATCGCCTTCTCCAGTTCGGAGCACAGCTTGCTGACGGTGGACTGCGTCAGGTTGAGCGCCTCGGCGGCGCGGGTGAAGTTCTTCAGCTCGTACACGGCGCAAAAGGCCCGGAGCTGGCGCAGCGTGATACCCATGGTGCGACTCCCGCAAGAGGCGGCTATCGTACCCAAGCCGCCAGCGGTTCGGTATTTATTCCATTCCAGACTTATTTCATGAAAATTACTCGTTTGTTGTGATGAAACCTCGCCCTTAGCATCGGTGGCATGACCCTAGCTGGAGTTTCCATGACTGCGCCTATTCCCGCCTTTTCCCATGCCCTCGTGACCCGCGACGCGCGTGGCGTCTATACCCTGCAGATCCACGACGCCAAGAGCCTGAACATCCTGGCCTCGGCGGTCACGCTGAGCCTGACCGAGGCCGCCCGCTGGATTGCGGCCCAGGACGACGCCCGCGCGGTCGTCATCCGCGGCACGGGCGAGCGCGCCTTCGTGGGCGGCGCCAACATCTATGAAATGGCCGAGCTCGATCCGCAAGGCGCGCGCGAGTTCATCACCCGGCTGCGCGACCTGTGCGACGCCGTGGCCGCGATCCCCGTTCCCACGATTGCCCGCATTCCGGGCTTCTGCCTGGGCGCCGGCATGGAGCTGGCCGCGGCCTGCGACATCCGCCTGGGATCGACCGACGCGGTCTTCGGCATGCCCGAAGTGCGCGTGGGCATTCCGTCCGTGATCCATGCCGTGCTGCTGCCGGCCATCATCGGCCCTGGCCCCACCAACTGGCTGCTGTTGACCGGCGAGACCGTGGACGCGGCCCAGGCCCGCCAGTGGGGCTTCCTCGAATTCGTCAGCGAAACCGGCGGGCTGGACGCCCTGGTCGAACGCACCGTGACGCCCATCGCCGAAAGCGGACCGCTCGCCGTGCGCTCGCAGAAGGCGCTGCTGCGCTACTGGAGCGAGTCCAGCGTCGAAGCCGGCCTGGACCGCAGCGTGGCGGCGTTCGGCGAGGCCTTCACCAGCGACGAGCCGCGCCGCTACATGGCGCCCTTCGTCAACCGCAAGAAGCACCAGGAGGCCAAGTAATGGCCGGCCCGCTCGCGGGCGTGCGCGTCATCGACATGACGTCGGTGGCCATGGGGCCGTACGGCACGCAGATCCTGGCAGACATGGGCGCCGAGGTCATCAAGGTCGAGGCGCCCGAAGGCGACGTGTTCCGAACCTCCGCCCCGGCCGCGAGCCCGGGCATGGGGCCGGCCTACCTGAATCTCAACCGCAACAAGTACAGCGTGACGCTGGACGCCAAGACGCCGGCCGACCGCGACAGCCTGCTGCGCCTGATCGACGGCGCCGACGTGTTCGTGTCCAACGTGCGCCCGGCGGCCCTGGCGCGCCTGGGCCTGGACGCGGATACGCTGCGCGCGCGCAATCCGCGCCTGATCCATTGCTCGGCCGTGGGTTTCGGCCAGGACGGCCCCTATGCGGCGCGCCCGGCCTTCGATGACATCATCCAGGCCATGAGCGGCCTGGCCGACCTGCAGGGCCGCAACAGCGGCGCGCCTGCCTACGTCAACACCATCCTCGCCGACAAGGTGGCGGGGCTGACGCTGGCCTACGCCATACCCATGGCGCTGTACGAGCGCGAGCGTTCGGGGCAGGGGCAGGCCGTCGAAGTCCCCATGTTCGAGACCCTGGTGTCCTTCACGCTGATCGAGCACATGAGCGGCCACAGCTTCGTGCCGCCGCGCGGACCCATGGGCTACAGCCGCGTGCTGTCGCCGCAGCGGCGTCCCTACCGCACGCGCGACGGCTACCTGGCGCTGCTGCCATACACCGACGCGCAGTGGCGGCGCTTCTTCGCCCTGGCCGAACGCGCCGACCTGGCGGCGGACGCGCGCTATGTCGACGCGTCCTCGCGCGCGCGGCACTTCGACGAGCTCTATCAGGACCTGGCGGACATCGTCGCCTTGCGCGGCACCGGGGAATGGCTGGCGCTGCTGGCGGACGCGGACATTCCGCATTCGCGCGTGAACACGCCGGAAGCCCTGTTCGAGGATCCGCATTTGAAGGCGACGGGATTTTTCCAACGCGTGGAACATCCGACCGAAGGGCCGCTGATGGCCGCCGGCATCCCGGTGCGCTTCTCGCGCACCCCGGGCGAGATCAGGCGCCAGGCCCCGCGCCAGGACGCCGATCGCGATATGCTCGAGCCTGCGCGCTGAGGCCGGCATGGCCGGCGGCGCCTGGCGGCGACTTCGACCATGAACATCACTCTCAAGCAATTGCGCGTGTTTTGCGCGCTATACGAACTGCGCAGTTTCACGGCGGCCGCGCGCGCGGCCTTCGTGACCCAATCGGCCGTCAGCAAGCTCTGCGCCGAACTCGAGGCCGAGGTCGGCCAACCGTTGTTCGAGCGCTCCACCCGCAGCGTCACTCCCTGCGACGGCGCGGCGGATTTCTACGCCTACGCCCAGGAAATCCTGGGCACCGTGCGCGCCGCCGAGCGCAGCATGTCCGGCCTGCGCACGCTGGAGCGCGGCACGGTGGGCGTGGCCACTTCGCCGCTGATGATGGTCGGCCTGCTGGGCGAGGTGGTGGCCGACTATCACCGCGCGCATCCCAGCGTGAAGCTGGACCTGTTCGAGCTCTCCACCGACGACACCATCGAGCATGTGCGCAACGGCCGCGCCGACTTCGGCATCGTCTCGGTCGAAACCCCTTCGGAAGAGCTGGCCACGCGAGTCATCTATCGCGACACCATGTACGCGGTGTGCGCGCCGCGCCATGCGCTGACGCGCAAGCGTTCGGTGTCGTGGGCCGACGTGGCCGCTCACGATCACATCATGCTGCGCAACGTGTACAGCGTGCGACGCAGCTTGGACCGCGTGGCGGCCGACCTGAACCTGGAGTTCCGCTACCGCATCGAGGCCGGCATGCTGACCTCGGCGCTGAAGCTGGTCGGCGCGGGACTGGGGATAACGGTCGTGCCCGGCTATGCCTGCGACCTGGCGCGGCAGCTGGGCCTGCGCATCCTCGCCATCGACGGCGCGCGCAAGCACGGACATGAACTCTGGCTGATCCAGAGGCGCAACGCGCGGCTGTCGCTGGCGGCTTCGGCCTTCCTGCAGGCGACCGAGGAATATCTGCGGCAGCGTCAGGCTTCAGAGAATTAATCCTGGTTTGGAATAAGTCTATGAAAATTAGTCCCTTGTTGGGATAAGCGGGTCGCAAGCATCATACGGTCAGAGTTCAAGAGGCCGACCCGCGGCCCCTCACAGGAGACAAGCATGATCCGACCGTTCGGCGTCCGCCGCCGCCTGCTGGCCGCCGGCAGCCTCACCGTCCTGACCGCCCTTGCGGGCGCGCTGCCGTCCACCGCGCTGGCGCAGGGCGCGTATCCCGACAAGCCCATCACCATCGTCGTGCCGTTCTCGCCGGGCAGCGCCACCGACACCAGCGCGCGCATCATCGCGGAGAAGCTCGGTCCGCGCTTGAACGTGCCCGTCGTCATCGAGAACAAGCCCGGCGCGTCCGGCACCATCGGCGCCTCGTTCGTCGCGCGCGCCCAGCCCGACGGCTACACGCTGATCCTCACCAGCAGCTCGACGCACTCGGCCACGCCGGCGCTGTTCCGCAAGCTGCCGTTCGATCCCACCGGCGATTTCACCCACGTCGTGCGTATCGCGACCATCCCGATGATGCTGGTGGTGCGCGAGGACGCGCCCTACAAGTCGCTGCAGGAACTGGTCAAGGCCACGCAGGCCAAGCCCCTGAACTACGCGTATGGTTCGCCCACCAGCCAGATCGCTGGCGCCACCTTTAACACCGTGGCGGGCGCCGCGGCCAACGGCGTGCCGTACAAGAGCCAGCCGCCGGCCGTGACCGACCTGCTGGGCGGCCACGTCGACTACCTGTTCGCCGACCTCTCTGTCGTGACCTCGTTCATGCAGGCAGGCAAGCTGCGCGGACTGGCCTACACGGGCCATGAACGCGCCAAGGAATTCCCCAGCGTGCCGACGCTGGCCGAACTGGGCTACCAGAAGTTCGACCTGGTCGTGTGGGTCGGCGTGGCCGTGCCGGCCAAGACGCCCGACGCCATCGTGCAGAAGCTGAACCAGGAAGTCGCCGCCATCCTGCGCGAGCCGGACGTGCTGCAACGCTTCGAATCCCTGGGCATGCAGGTCTCGCCCAACACCGTGGCCGAGCACCAGGCCTTCGCACAGTCGCAGCGCCAGGTCTGGACCCAGCGCGCGGTCGACGCGAAGATCGAACCGCAGTAAGCGGCGGGAAACGAGGAGGGCGCCCGGCGGGCGCTTTTTTCATGGGGCGCGGTGACCGCTCCCTGGCCGCGTCCCGTGCTTGCCACCACCAAAACGAATAAAGTGCCAGGCAGTGTCCGCCCCATCACGGCGGGCAATCATCAAAACACGGAGACGACATGGATACCGTAGGCAAGGGCGCCAGCGTGCGCGAACAGGTCAGCGCAACGGAATGGGAGGTCCGCAAGGATCTGGCGGCGCTATATCGGTTGGTGGCGCTGTTCGGCTGGGACGATCTGATCTTCACCCATATCACGGCCAAGGTGCCGGGGACCGAACATTTCCTGATCAACCCCTACGGCATGATGTTCGACGAAATCACGGCATCGAGCCTGGTCAAGATCGACCTGGACGGACGCAAGGTGATGGAGTCGGAGTACGACATCAATCCCGCCGGTTTCACCATCCATAGCTGTATCCACGCTGCCCGCAAGGACGCGATGTGCGTGCTGCATACGCATTCCATCAACGGCGTGGCGGTGTCGGCGCAGAAGGCCGGGCTGCTGCCGCTGTCGCAGTTCGCGTTCATCGTGCTGCGGTCGCTCGGCTACCACGACTACGAAGGCCTGGCGCTCAATCCCGAGGAACAGCCGCGCCTGGTGCGGGACCTGGGCAGCAACACCTATCTCATCCTGCGCAACCATGGCCTGTTGACCGTGGGGCAAAGCATGGCCGAAGCGTTCCAGGCCATGCACCGGCTGGAGGCCGCCTGCATGGTGCAGGTGCGGGCCCAGGCCGGCGGCGAACTGACCTACATCCCGCCCGACATCCTGAAGAACGCCACGGTGGAATCGCAGGCCGACCGCGCGCACAAGGCCATGCTGGCCTGGCCGGGACTGCTGCGCCGCCTGGACCGCCGCAACCCGGGCTACGCGGAGTAGCAGCCGGGCGCGGGCCCCAAAGGCTGGGGCCCGCTGAAACGGATCAGTACTTGCCCATGTAATCGCGCTTGCCGATTTCCACGCCGTTGTGGCGCAGGATGTCGTAGGCCGTGGTCACGTGGAAGAAGAACTGCGGCAGCCCATAGTGCAGCAGATAGGCGCTGCCGCTCAGCTTCTTTTCCTTGGGCGTGCCCGGGCGCAGCACGATTTCGCGCGCTTCGCTTTGCGCGAATTGTTCGGGGCTGAACGAACCCAGGTGTTCCAGCGTCTTGGCGATCAAGGCTTGCAGGCCCGCGAAGCTGGTTTCGCTATCAGGCCACGAAGGCACTTCCGCGCCAGCCAGGCGCGAGGCGATGCCCTTGGCGAAATCCGCAGCGATCTGCACCTGGCGCGCCAGCGGGAACATGTCGGGGAACAGGCGGGCGCCCAGGTAGGCGTCCGCATCGATGTTCTTCTCCGTGGCGTGGGCTTCCGCTTTCTTCAGCACGTCGGACAGGGCCGACAGCATTTGCGTCAGGACGGGAACGGAGGCGCTGTGCATGAAATTGCTCATATCGTGTCTCGCTTGAGAGTGGGCGCCGGCGCGGGAGGCGCCGGGCAGGCTTGCGAAGACTACCAGTTGCCGGCGTTGTCATCCGTAACGCGTCTTGATGCTTTAGTCATCATGACATCATGATGTTATGATGGCTTCATGAAAAACGACGCCGAATATGCTCCTCTTTATGCCCGGGTGGAAATGGCCTTGGCCGCGGAAATCTCGTCCGGCAGCCTGTCGCCTGGCGACAGGCTGCCGACGGAAGACCAGCTGATCGAGCGCTTCGCGGTCAGCCGCAGCACGGTGCGCAAGGCGGTGGAAAACCTGGTCGCGCGCGGGCTGGCGGAGATCCGGCGCGGCAAAGGCACGTTCGTCACGGAACCCAAGCTGACGCAGACGCTGACGGCCCTGAGCGGATTTGTCGAGGACATGACCGCGCTCGGCCGCCGGGCGACGGCGCGCCTGCTGGACAAGCGGCCGGTGCCGGCCACGGAAGACGTCGCGCGCCAACTGGGCGTGGCGCGCGGCGCGATGGTCTATCGCATCGAGCGCGTGCGGCTGGCGGACGGCGTGGCCATGTCGTTCGATGAAACCTATCTGCCGCTGGACGTGGGCGAAAAAGTCGCCAGCAACGACCTGGAGGCCGAGCCCATCTTCGACCTGCTGGAGCTGCGCTACGACCTGCCTCTGATCGAGGCCGAGTACCAGCTGGAAGCGGTCACGGCGGACGAACGCGTCGCGCAGGCGCTGGGCGTCGCGGCGGGAAGCCCGATTTTCCTCATCGAGCGCACGTCCTACACCGAGGCGCAGCGGCCGGTGGACTACGAAAAGCTGTACTACCGCGGCGACCTGATCCGCTTCAGCACCCGGCTGTCGCGCCAGCCGCGCAAGCCAACCTGAACCGGCGGCCATGGAGACCTCGACGATCTTCTGGCTGTTCGCCGCCGCCTTCGGCGCCAGCGCGCTGGGCGGGGTGCTGGGGATGGCCAGCGGCATCTTCATCGTGCCCATCCTGACGTTGCTGTTCGGCGTGGACATCCATGTGGCCATCGGGGCCAGCATCATCTCGGTAATCGCCTGTTCCTGCGGCAGCGCCGCGCCGTTCCTGAAAGGGCGGCTGACCAACGTCAGGCTGGCCATCGTCCTGGAAACGGCCACCACGCTGGGGGCGCTGACCGGCGTGTTCCTTATCGGCATCGTCTCGACCGGATTTCTCTACGGCCTGTTCGCGGTCATCCTGGCGCTGTCCGCGCAGCAGATGCTGGCGCGCCGGCGCGAGGCCGTCGCCAGCCCGCCAGGCGCCGCCAGCTGGGCCACCGCGCTGCGCCTGCACGCAAGCTTTCCCGACCGCGCGCTGGGCCGCGAGGTGCACTACCAGGTGGACCGGGTGCCGTTGGGCTTGTCGCTGATGTATGGCGCGGGCCTGATTTCGGCCTTGCTCGGCATAGGCTCGGGCGTGCTCAAGATCCCGGCCATGGACGCCGCGCTGAAGCTGCCCATCAAGGTCTCGTCGGCGACGTCCAACTTCATGATCGGCGTGACCGCCGCCGCCAGCGCGGGCGCCTATTTCGTGCGCGGCGACATCGACATCGGCATCGCCGGACCGGTCGCGCTGGGCTCGGTCGCGGGCGCCTTGCTCGGCGCCCGCCTGCTGATGGGCCTGCCGGCGGACAAGCTGCGGCTCTTCTTCGTGATCGTGCTGTCCTTGCTGGCGGTGCAGATGCTGCTGAGCGCGTTGGGCGTGCATATTCCGGGAGGCCCGGCATGACGCAGGCGCTGGACAAACAGGCGCGGCGCGACCGCGTCATCGCCGGCTTGCTGTGGTACGGAACCTGGCTCGCCTCGGCCCTCATCGCCGCCGGCATGGCTGTGGATTTTCTGTTGCCCGCGCATGGCGGCCTGCGGGATCTTGAACTCGTCAAGGCCGGGGTGGCCCTGTTCATCGTGCTGCCGGTGGCGCGGGTGGCGCTGATGCTGGCCATCTTCCTGCGCGAGCGCGACTACGCCTACACGGCGATTTCCGCGCTGGTCCTGCTTATCATCGCCGCAGGCGTCGTGTCCGGACTGCGGTGAGGCTGCCGGCTTTCCTATAATCGGAGCGCGGTGCGGTGGCGCATCGCCGCATACTTTCGCCAGGACTTTTCATGCTTGCCATTACCAGCCAGGATGTCTACGTGCACACCAGCCAGGGCCGCCTTTTCGCGCGGCGCTGGGACCCCGCCGGGGAGGCCGCGGCCGCAGCGCCCATCGTGCTGTTCCATGATTCGCTGGGTTGCGTGGAGTTGTGGCGGGATTTTCCCGAACAACTGGCGCAGGCCACCGGGCGCAGCGTCATCGCCTATGACCGCCTGGGCTTTGGCCGCTCCGATCCCAATACCGCCGTGTTCGAACCCGGCTTTGTGCAAGACGAAGCGCAGGACGGATTCCGCAGCCTGCGGGCAGCGCTGGGCGTCGGCCCCTATGTGGGGTTCGGTCACAGCGTGGGCGGCGGCATGGCCGTCTGCAGCGCTGGCGTGTACGCAGAAGATTGCCGGGCGCTGATCACCGAGTCCGCGCAGATGTTTGCCGAAGACCGCACGCTGGAAGGCATCCGGGCCGCCAAGCGGAACTTCGCCGAACCCGGCCAGCTGGACCGCCTGAAGAAGTACCACGGCGAGAAAGCCGAATGGGTGCTGGGCGCGTGGATCAACACCTGGCTGTCGCCCGAGTTTGCCGCCTGGAACCTGGACGAGCAATTGCGCCAGGTGCGTTGCCCCGTGCTTGCCCTGCATGGCGAAATCGACGAGTACGGTTCCCCCAAGCACCAGGAAAAGATCGCGGCGCTGGCCGGCGGCCGCCCCGTGCTGCTGGAGAACTGCGGGCATGTGCCGCACCGCGAGCAAAGCCGCATCGTGCTGGATGTGGTGAGCGAGTGGTTGAGGGCGGTGCCGTAACCAATCGGGTGCGCCCATACACAGTCCGCGCTTAGAATCAGACTAGCCCTTCCGCGCCGCCGCGCTCGCATTCTTGAGGTCCCCGATCCGATGTCTGACCGTCAACCCGTATCCCAAGCCGTCCACAACACGACTACCCGCCACGCGATTTTCATTGTGGCCACGCTCAACGAGGGCGCCGCCGCCGCCGAAACCGTGCGCGGCTGGTGCGCCGATGTCGGCGGCCTCGTCCGCACCGTGGGCACGCGCGCGCCCGAGCAGAATCTTTCCTGTGTCACCGCCTTCGGCTCCAAGGCCTGGGACACGCTTTTCGGCGCGCCGCGCCCCACCGCGCTGCATCCTTTCCGCGAGTTCGGTTCGGGCGAACGATTGGCCGTCGCGACGCCGGGTGACCTGCTGCTGCATATCCGCGCCGACTCGATGGATTTCTGTTTCGAACTGGCCACCTTGCTGCTGGGCGGCCTGGGCGATGCCGTGACGGTCGTGGATGAAGTCCATGGCTTTCGCTACTTCGACCGGCGCGCCATCATCGGCTTCGTGGACGGGACCGAGAATCCGGAAGGGCAGGAGGCGTTCGACTTCACCGTCATCGGCGACGAAGATGCCGAGTTCGCCGGCGGCAGCTACGTGCTGGTGCAGAAGTACCTGCACGACATGAAGGCCTGGAATGCGCTGACGGTCGAAGGCCAGGAAGGGGTCATCGGCCGCCACAAGTGGTCCAACGTGGAACTCGACGACGACATCAAGCCCTCGTCCTCGCACAGCGCCCTGACAACCATCGAGGAAAACGGCCAGGAACTGAAAATCCTGCGCGACAACATGCCGTTCGGCCGGCCGGGATCCGGGGAATTCGGCACCTACTTCATCGGCTATGCGCGTTCGCCGCGTCCCATCGAGCTGATGCTGGAGAACATGTTCGTCGGACGTCCGCCCGGCAATTACGACCGCCTGCTCGACTTCAGCCACGCGGTCACGGGCGGCCTGTTCTTCGTGCCGTCGTCAGAGTTGCTGGAAGCGCTTGCCGAGCGCAGCCCGGCGGCCTGTGCGGACGCGGGCGAGCCTGCGGCCGCTGCCCTGGCCAGCAAGGCGAACTGAAGCTCCAGAGCCTGGAGCAGGGGCGCTGCCTACCGCTCCTGCTCCAGCGTTGCCTTCATCCGCACCATGCTTTCCTGGCTGACCATGATGACGCCGCTGGCTGGCTGGTCGATGTCCAGGATGAAGGTCAGCACCAGGGAAATCAGCGTGGCGAACAGGCCGGTCGAGATCAGCCGCCTGCGCTTGTGCAGCCCGGTGCCGTAGGCGATGAAACCCATTGCGCCGCCGGTGACGATGAAGAGCAGATAGAAGACGGGCTCGGGCACGTGGTTTTCCAGCGCGACGCGGCGCTTTTCGTTGACCTGCGCCATTTCGTTGATAGCCTGGATGAACATGACCGTGGATATCGAGGGCGGATTCTCCAGGACGCTCGCAGCCGTGCTCCGGATCTGGCGCTCGATGCGCCGCGAGGCCGCGCCGGCTGCCGCCAGGCGCTCCTTGTCGTTGTCGGCGTCGCTGAACTCCAGCGCCGTCGTCGTGTACTCCAGCAAGAGCTTGGCGATGGGTTCGCGCGCGGCCGCAGGCAGCAGCTGCGAGCGCCAGTAGGCATTGCCGATGGCGTTGGCCTCTTCCAGCACCAGGTTCTTGCGCGTCTCGAAACGCGTCACCGACATCGCGAAGGTAAAGCCCAGCAGCAGCGCCAACAGGCCCAGCAAGGCGGTCTGGAGCGCGCCGATGTGGGTCTTGGCGGCGTCGTCGGATGCGCGGCGGCGCTTGCGCCCCAACCGGAAGCCCAGCTCGATGATGGCCAGGCAAACGATGACGCAGATGAAAAACACGTAGGTTTCATCAATTTCGCGCAGCACGTTGATTTCCGGTGGTTATTTGCGGATAGAGCGTATGCCGAGTGCGGCGCGGCGGGCAAGGGGCGAATAACCCGCAGCCGCGGAACGTTGCCAGGTATTTGAAAAGCGTCTTGGAGTAAGGTGTCGCTTCCCTAGTAAGCGACACAGCACGGAGCAGAAATTGAAATACCGCAAACTCGGCCGTACCGACCTGGATGTCAGCCTGATCGGACTGGGCACCATGACCTGGGGCGAGCAGAACACCGAAGCCGAGGCGCACCAGCAGCTCGACTACGCCCTGGAGCGTGGCATCAATCTGGTTGACGTCGCCGAAATGTATCCCGTGCCGCCCAAGCCCGAAACGCAGGGCCTGACCGAAACCTATATCGGCACCTGGCTGGCGCGCAGCAAGCGCCGCCAGGACATCGTGCTGGCCAGCAAGGTGGCGGGCCCCGTGCGCGACGCGAAGCGCCCTGGCCACATCCGCGACGGCAAGACCCACCTTGACCGCAAGAACCTCACCGCGGCGCTGGACGCCAGCCTGAAGCGCCTGCAGACGGACTACCTGGACCTGTATCAGCTGCATTGGCCCGACCGCACGACGGCCACCTTCGGCAAGCTGTCCTATCCCTGGGTCCAGGATGAATACACCGTGCCGATCGAGGAAACCCTGGAAGTGCTGCAGGACTTCGTGCGGGCCGGCAAGGTGCGCCACATCGGCGTGTCCAATGAAACGCCCTGGGGCGTGGGGCAGTTCCTGCGTCATGCCGAGAACAAGGGCTTGCCGCGTATTGCAACCATCCAGAACGCCTACAGCCTGCTGAACCGCGTCTACGAGATCGGTTTGTCCGAGTACTCGCACCACGAAGGCGTGGGCTTGCTGGCCTACTCGCCGCTGGCGATGGGCATGCTTTGCGGCAAGTATCTGGACGGCGCGCGCCCGGCCGGCGCCCGCCTGACGCTCTATACGCGCTTCACCCGCTACAGCAACGAGCAGGCCGAGATCGCCACCCGCGCCTACGTCGAGCTGGCGCGCGCGCACGGCATTTCGCCCACGCACCTGGCGCTGGCCTGGGTCAACCAGCGCCCCTTCGTCACCAGCAACCTGATCGGCGCCACCACGCTGGAACAGCTGAAGGAGAACATCGACAGCGTGGACGTGACCCTCTCGACCGAGGCGCTGGAGGCAATCGACAAGATCCACGCGCGCCAGCCGAATCCGGCTCCGTGATGCGCTGACCGCCCCGTCCGCCATGGCGGCCAGAACCCATGACGCTTTCCGGGGCGTCATGGGTTTTTTCATGGAGGATGCCGATCCGGCCACGGATACACTTTTTTTCCTGGCGGCTGTCGATTTCGTCTGGCGCGGTTCGTCGTGTCGATGGAGCATGCAAGTTCCACCATCCACACAAGGAGACCGAGATGCGATTCATGGTTCAAGTCAGGGCCACCGCCGATAGCGAGGCAGGGGTAATGCCCACCCAGCAACTGCTGGCCGACATGGGGCGGTACAACGAGGAGCTGGTCAAGGCGGGCGTGATGCTGGCGGGCGACGGCCTGAAACCCAGTTCCAAGGGCGCGCGGGTGCATTTTTCCGGTAGCAGCAGGCAGGTGATAGACGGCCCCTTCGCGGAAACCAAGGAGCTGATCGCCGGCTACTGGCTCTGGGAGTGCGCCTCGCTGCAGGAGGCGATCGAATGGGTCAAGCGCTGCCCCAATCCGATGCCCGGCCCGTCCGATATCGAGATCCGTCCGCTGTACGAGGCCGATGACTTCGGCGAGGAGTTCACGGCGGAGCTGCGCGCCCAGGAGGAGCGGCTGCGCGATCAGTTGGAGAAAGCGTCCAAGCAGTGAACCGCAGGGCCAGAGCGGCATGGGGGAAAGTTCGCAGTTGATAATATAATTGCGAATCAGTCTTGTTTATAAGAAATTGCCATTTCTTCCCCTCCCGCTCTGGAGAATTCAACGTGGTCCGTCCCGCTTCCGCCAGGAAGTGCCGCGCGCGCAAGCACGCGCGGCATGCAGTTGCGCCCTATGCCCTAGCCCTGACCCTGGGCATCGTTCATTCCGCGGGCGTCCATGCCCAGGGCGCCACGGCGCCGCCGCCCAAGGACGCGGGGGATGCGCAAGGCGTGGCTCAGTTGCCGGCGGTGACCGTCAACGCGACCTCGGTGGACGACACGCTGGAACATCTGTCCGCGCCGGTGAACAGCGGGGCGTTGGGCAACCGCAGCCAGCTGGAGACGCCGTTTTCCACGACCGTGGTCACTGCCGCGGATATCGAGGAGCGGCAGGTCAACAAGCTGGGCGACGTGTTCGCCCTGGACGCATCCGTCACCGACAACAGCGCCTCCTATGGGGCCTGGGCAAGCTACTTGAGCGTACGCGGCCTGCCGCTGGATTGGCAGAATTCCTACCGCATCGACGGCAAGCCCTTCCTTAGCTACGTCACGACCTTGCCTTACGAGCACTTCGAGCAGATCGACCTGCTCAAGGGCGCATCCGGTTTCATGTACGGCTTCGGATCGCCGGGCGGCTTGATCAACTACGTCACCAAGAAGCCGACCGACGAGCCGGTGCGCAGCATCGAACTGGGTTATGTGTCCAAGGGACTTTTGCGCGAACACGTCGACCTGGGCGGACGCGTGGGCGGCGACGGCCGGTTCGGCTATCGCCTGAACGCCACGCACGAAGAAGGCAATACCTACAACGGCGGCTCGTTGTACCGGGATTCGGTGTCGCTGGCGCTGGACGCCCGCCTGACCGACAAGCTGAGCTGGGACTTCCAGTCCATCTACCAGAACCGCAAGGCGATCGGCCAGGAGCCGACCATCTACGCCGGGCAGATGGCGGGCTCGGAGCTGCCGTCGCCGGTGCGCAACGACAACGGCAGGATGGTGGGCGAGGGGCCGTATGCGGACAATAAATTCCGCTTCTACTCGACCGGACTGAAGTACCAGCTGTCTTCCGATTGGTCGGTGCGCACCGACTACAGCTACAGCTCCACCCGCACCCGCCGCAATGAATCGGTGCTGTTCCTGCAGAACCAGGCGGGCGACTACCAGGACTACCGCTCGGACTACGGCGAGGCCTATGCCTACAACCAATGGCAAGGCATGCTCGAAGGCCGGTTCAGCACCGGCCCGCTGAAACACCTGGTGGTGGCGGGCGCGTCGTGGCAAAAGCAGAAGAACGACTACAGCGTCGACGGCGTGTACCAGCTGCAAGGCACGGGCAACCTGCGCACGCAGAACACCAACACCTATTACAGCCAGGGCGGCCTGGATCTGTATCGCGCCGCCGAGATCACGCAGAAGGCGCTGTTCGCGAGCGACACCATCGATCTGACCGGCGGCTGGTCCGTGCTGGGCGGCCTGCGCTACACCGACTACGAACAGGTCGGCTTCAATGCGGCGGGCGTGCGCAATTCGCGCTACGAAAAGAACGGCGTGCTGACGCCGACGGTGGCGCTGATGTACAACATCACGCCGCAGACCATGGCCTATGCCAGCTACATCGAGTCGCTGGAGCCGGGTTCGTCGGTGGGCAATACCTACGCCAACTTCGGCGCGCTGCTGGACCCGCTCAAGAGCAAGCAGTATGAACTGGGCATCAAGACCAACCAGGACGGCTGGGCCGCCACGGCGGCGCTGTTCCGCATCGAGAAGAAGGCGGAATACACCAACGCCGCCAATGAGCTGGTGCAGGACGGCAAGTCGATCTACCAAGGCCTGGAGCTGGGCGCCTCCACGCGCATTGCGACGAATTGGAACGTGGGCGGCAGCCTGATGTTCCTGGACTCGGAATACAAGAAGGGCTCCAGCTTCACCGGCAACCGCGTCGCGGGCGCGCCCAAGTTCGTCGCCGCCGCCCAGGTTGCGTATTCGGTGCCGCAATTGCCGGGCCTTAAGCTCAGGGCCGACGTGAAGTACACCGGCAGCACCATGTTGGGCGCTTCGAACGCGGTCCAGGTACCCGACTACGCCATCGTTAACATCGGCGCCACCTACGACACGCGCATCTACGGCTACGAAACCACGTTCCGCGCGGGCATCAACAATCTGGCCGACAAGCGTTACTGGCTATACCAGTCGCCGGACTACGTGAAGGCGGGCGACCCGCGCACCTATGCCTTGAGCGCCAGCCTCAAGTTCTAGGCGCCGTCACGTCCCACAGGCGGTCAGGCGCAAAGTCCTGCTGTTCGCCCTTCTTGGCGTAGCCCAGCGGATTGGCCACGATGCGGCAGCCATTCTTCACATAGTCCTGCGGACAGTGGAGATGGCCGTGCATCCAGACGTCGGCCAGGGGCAGCAGGGCGTCCAGCGCATTGCAGAACCCCGCTGTGCCGGGGGTGACGCCGTAACGCGGATCCGCGCTCGCCAAGGTGGGGGCGAAGTGGGTAATGGCCACGGTGGGGCCGTCGTGCGGCGCGCGCAGCGCGTCTTGCAGCCATTGCTGGCAGAGCAGCCCCTGTTCGCGCATCTGCTCGGCCATGAAGGGCGCGCCGTTGCGGCGCATCTCGGCCTTTTCCAGATAGAAGTCCGCCGCGCGGAAAGCTTTTTCGCGCTTCTTCAATGCCCCGCCGACGGTGTCGCCGGGCGCGGCCAGCGCGTCGAAGTCCGTCCACAGCGTGGTGCCGACAAAGCGCACGCCATCGATGACCAGCGTCTCGCGTTCCAGCCAGTGGATGCCGAGTTCGCCGCAAAGCTCGCGCAGCCGTGCGTGGGTCTCATCGAAATCGACGTTGTCGTATTCGTGATTGCCGGGGACATAGACCACCGGCGTGGGCCAGCCCTTGTTCGGCGCATAGCTGCCCAGGCCGAAGTCGTCGCCGGTCATGAGCGAGCCGCGGCGGTACGAGCCGACGTCTCCAGCCAGCACCAGCAGATCGGCGCCGGGCGCGGGCCGGGCCAGGAAATCAGGATCGGTTTCAAGGTGCAGGTCGGAGAGCAATTGGATCTTCATAGCCGCCATCTTAGGCCACCGGCGGCCCAGCCGCCGCTGCGAGGGGTCTTTGTTCCATGCGACACTTTCCGGGTTCACCAGCCATACAGGAGGAATTCCATGCGTATCGCCATCATGACGGCCGCTGCCGCGCTTGCGTTGGCCGCAAGCGCGCAGGCGCAGCCGCTGGATTGCGGCAACGCGGCTACGCAGACGGACATGAGCCTGTGCGCCGACCAGGCGTACCGCAAGTCCGACGCCGCCCTGAACGCTGCCTACAAGGAAGTGACCGCGCGCCTGAAGAACGACAGGGCCGCGACGACCCAGCTGCACGCCGCCCAGAAGGCCTGGCTGTTCTTTCGCGATGCGGAGTGCGCCTTCGCGTCCAGCAGCACGTCCGGCGGCAGCGCCTATCCCATGACGCTGAGCCTGTGCCTGGACAAGCTGACGCAGGCGCGCACCAAGGAGTTGCAGGCCTACCTGAAGTGCGAGGAAGGCGACCTGAGCTGCCCGGTGCCGGGCAAGCAGTAAGCCGCCGCATGAAGACCGATGAGATGAGCAAGAGCGATCCGGGCCTGATCACCGACGAGCAGGGCGTGGCGCGCTGCTTCTGGCAGCCGTCCATGCCCGACTATCACGACCACGAATGGGGCAGGCCGGTGGCGGATGACCGCCGCCTGTACGAGAAGATCTGCCTGGAGGGCTTTCAGGCCGGCATGGCGTGGATCACGATCCTGCGCAAGCGCGAGGCGTTCCGCGCGGCCTTCGACGACTTCGACTTCGAGCGGGTGGCGCGCTACACGGAGCGTGACGTCGAGCGCCTGATGGGCGACGCGGGCATCGTGCGCAACCGTAGCAAGATCGTGTCCGCCATCAACAATGCCAAGCGCGCACGCGCCCTGGCCGACGAAACGGGTTCATTGTCGGCCTGGCTCTGGAGCCATGAGCCGCCGGCCCAGGACCGCCCCGCGACCGTGGACCTGGATTACTGGAACGGCAATCCGACCTCGCCGGCGTCGGCGGCGCTGTCGCGCGACCTGAAGAAGCGCGGCTGGACCTTCGTGGGCCCGACGACCATGTACGCCTTCATGCAGGCCGTGGGCATGGTCAACGATCACATGAGCGGCTGCGTCTGCCGCCAGGCGGTCGAGGCGGCGCGGGTGGGGTTCAAACGGCCGAAATAGGCCGCGGCAGGGCTGGCGCAAAACAAGTTGAGTTGGTTGCGATTCGCAAGTATATTGGTTGCGAACCGCAACTTTAAGGGCGCGCCATGGACTTGATCGACACCCCCATCCAATCTCGCGATCAGACCATCCGGGATCTGCGGGAGTTCTCCCGCAAACTGGTGCGCGAGCTGGGCTTCATGCGCAGCTCGCTGGCCGGCAGCGAGCTGGCGCCGTCCGCCGTGCACGCCATCATCGAGATCGGCCTGCAGCCGGGCATCCAGGCGCGCGACCTGGCGGCCATCCTCAGGCTGGACAAGTCCAATACCAGCCGGCAGGTCGCCAAGCTGGAATCCGCCGGGCTGTTGACGCGCGAGGCCGACAGTGCAGACGCGCGCTCGTCGCGGCTGTACCTGAGCGCGGAGGGAGCCCGGCTGCGTACGCAGATCGACCAGTTCGCCACCGACCAGGTTTCGCGGGCATTGCGTCAACTGGCGCCCGAGGACCAGCAGTCGCTGATCCGCTTTCTTTCCCTGTATGCCGACGCCCTGTCGCACGAGAACCCCAACACCGCGTCCGCCGTCACGGGCGGCGTCGCCGAGCAGATCCACGCCGGCTACCTGCCCGGCTGCATCGGCGACGTGGCCAGCCTGCATGCGCGCTATTACGCGCAGGCCTCGGGATTCGGCGTGTACTTCGAACGCAAGGTGGCGACCGAGCTGGCCGAGTTCGCCGAAGGCCTGCCCGCCGCCGGCAAGAACATCTGGCTGTACGCCGACAACGGCAGGACGCTGGCCTCCATCGTCATCGATGGCGATCTTGCCGCCCGCGAAGCGCATCTGCGCTGGTTCATCGTCGACGAGTCGCTGCGCGGCATGGGCGTGGGCCGCGCCCTGCTGGAGCGGGCCATGGCGTTTGTCGACGCTCACTACGACGAGACCTACCTGTGGACCTTCAAGGGGCTGGATGCGGCCAGGCATCTCTACGAGGCAGCCGGCTTCACGCTGGCCGAGGAGTCCGAAGGCCGCCAGTGGGGCAGCGTGGTGGTCGAACAGCGCTTTGTCCGCCGCGGGCGGCGCGCCTCAGATCACGCTGATGCGCAGCTCGGCCAGTAGGGCTGCCGCCTGAGTCTTGGATATGGTGGCGCCTGCCAGGCGCGCGGCCGAATTCAGGTCCAGGCCGCCCAGGTCGGCTTCGCGCAGGTCGGCGCCTTCGAAGCGGACATTCTTCAGGATGGCGTTGCGCAGGCTGCCGCCATGGAACACGGTGTCGCGGAAATCGCTGCCGGTCAGGTCGGCATCGGAGCAGTCCAGGTGCCGCACATCGGTCTTGCGAAACGACACGCCGCGCAGCAGCGCGCCGACCAGCAGGCATTCCTCCAGCGACCAGCCCAGGCAGGCGATGCCGTCGAAGTCGCTGCCGGTGAGCTTGCAGCCCTGGAAACGGGCAGCGGCCAGCCGGGCGCGGCGCCAGTTGGCATTGTTGAGATCGCAGTTTTCAAAGACGGCATCGCTGGCGTCGCACGAGGCGAAATCCACCTGGCCGCCGCGGCAGCGCAGCCAGACGGCGTCCGCCAGCGTGGCGCCCTGAAAGGAGGCGCCAGCGATCGCGCAGGCCGTCAATTGCAGGCCGCGCAAATCCAGGCGCGAGAAATCCGCGTCCTGGAAGTCGCAGTCCTGGAACGAGAGCGGGCGGCCCGCCGAGCGTTCGATCATGGCCTGCATCAGCTTGCGGTCCACTTCCTGGCCCGTCACCGTCTCGATTGATTCTTGCGTCATGTCGCAAGTTCCTGCCTGAATTTCTGGAAAGGGGACAGCCTACTGGAAGATTTCGCTTTCGACGCAGAAGGCGATCAGTTCCTGGTCGGTGCGGACGTTGAGCTTGCGCATGGCCGAGATCTTCTGGCCGCTGACTGTCTTGACGCTGCGCTTCAAGGCGTCGGCCACCTGCATCATGGATTCGCCGCGGATGAAGTGGCGCAGCACTTCGAATTCCTTGGGCGAAAGGCTGTTGATGCGTTCACCGATGAACTTGCTGCGCTCATCGGCGGCGCCGTCGCGCTGGAAGCCGGGCGGATAGTACTTGCGGCCGGCATGCAGCGTTTCCAGCGCGGTCATGATCTCGGTGAGGTTGTCGCGCTTGAGCACCACCGCGGCCACGCCGGCGTCGTAGAGCGCCGAGATGATCATGGAATTCGACACCATGGTCAGCACCACGATCTGGACTTCCGGGTAATGCCGCGTCAGGTATTTGACCAGGCGGATGCCGTCACCGTAGGTGTCGTCGCCGGGCATGGAATAGTCGGTGATCACCACGTGCGGCATATCGCGTTGCAGGTGCTGGACCAGCGCGGTCGGCCCGGACAGGGTGGCCGTGACCTCGAAATTGAGGTCCTTTTCCAGCAGGTCGCGCATCCCCATCAAGACCAGGGAATGGTCGTCGACCAGGACGATACGGAGTCTTTCCATGCGGGGGAGTGACTTCAAGCGAGCCCTTGCTGCAACTGGGGAGATGGCGGTCGGACTCATGGTTGGGTGGGAGGCAAACCGATAGCGTAGTGGTTTTTGCGTAGCGGCGCGCCCCGCGCCCGAGAACCGGAGCGGGGAACGCGCGCAACAGGGAGATCGGCGGCCTCAGCCGGCCGCTTCTTCTTGCAGGCGGCCCAGGACGAAGCCGTCGACAGCGCTGGTGCGGCCGCGCCACAGCGTGGGCTGTCCGGCGATCGGGGTGCCGTCGGCAGTGAAGAACAGCGCGTCGGCGAGATGGATGTAGTTCGGCAGCGGGTCGGCGGGTTGGGGCACGCGGAAGACGTCGCCCAGTTCCGCCAGCGAGGCATGCACGGCCTTGCGGGTGGCGTCGTCCACCTTGTCCAGCGAGTCCGTGAAGCTGGCGGCGAAGCTGTCGAAGTACTCCGCGCCGGACACGATGGAACCCGACACCAGCATGCCGCCCATCTGCAGGGTCACGCCGATGCTCTCGATCTGGCTGCCGTTGTTCACCAGGTTGACGAGGAATTGCAGGAAGGCGTCGGCGTCGGGAACGTTGCTCATGGCGTGATTCTTGGAAATGTTTGGAAAGCAATCAAGATACTCGAATCGCGGGCGAAATACACAGAATGGGATAGGCCGAAAAACAACCAAATCCGACCGCTATCTCCCCGCTTTGGGAGCTGTCATTTTTTCCAGGCTGCGCCCCAACCGTTCGCTGGCCAGCCGCAGGCGGTCCTGCAGCGCCGCAGGCGCCAGCACCTCGAATTCGACGTCCAGCGCCATCAGCCAGTAAACCAGCGCGTCCAGGCTGGGCACGGCGCATTGCAGCACGCAGCGCGCTTCGTCCAGCGCGTCGATCTGGCCGGCGCCCGGCGGGATGCGCGCAGCCATGACGGCGCGCGGCGCATGCAGGACCACGCGCGCCGGTTCCGGATGCGGCGCCATGTTGACCGAGCGCGAGACATAGGCGCGCAGGTCGCCGCCTTCGGGCGGCGGGCGCGGGGCGAAATGCGCGCCGACTTCCGGGGCGCCCGCGATGCGGTCGATACGGAAGGTGCGCCAGTCCTCGCGCGCGGGGTCCCAGGCCACCAGATACCAACGGTATCCGGTATGCGCCAAGCCTTGCGGCTCCACCAGCCGGGTGCTGGCCCGGCCCTTGCCGTCCGCATAGTCGAAGCCGACTCGCAATTGGTCGCGGCAGGCGGCTGCCAGCGTGGCCAGCAGGGTGGCGTCGACGGCAGCGCCGTCGCGCGGGATCGGCACGATGGCCGAGCGCAGGGCGTCGACCCGGTGGCGCAGGCGCTGAGGCATGACCTGCTCCAGCTTCACCAGCGCCCGCAGCGCGGTTTCCTCGATGCCGCCCACCGTGCCCGTGGCGGCCGTGCGCAGGGTGAGCGCCACGGCCAGCGCTTCATCGTCGTCCAGCAGCAGGGGCGGCAGCGCCTTCCCCGCGCGAAAGGCATAGCCGCCGGCCACGCCGCTGCTGGCATGGACGGGGTAGCCCAGTTCGCGCAGCTTGTCGATGTCGCGCCGCAGGGTGCGGGGGTGAATCGCCAGCGTCGCGGCCAGCTCGGTTCCGGCCCAATGGCGGCGGGTCTGCAGCAGCGACAGCAGGCGCAGGAGGCGGTTGCTGGAAGTAAGCATGGCGGCACGATAACGCGTATTGAGGGCGGAATCTGTCCTCAATGGATTCTACATTGGCTCCCGTAGTCAGCGGCAGGGGCCGCGACGCACATCCCTTGATTGAATTGGAGATTCGCCCATGTCTATCGTTTTCTATTGGCACCCCATGTCCAGCGCAACCCCGGTGGCTTGCGCGCTTGCCGAACTGGCCGTGCCGCACGAACGCGTGAAGGTGGACATCAGGACGGGGGAACAGCATCGCCCCGAATTCCTGGCGCTCAATCCGAACGGCAAGGTCCCCACGCTGACGGTGGACGGCGCTCCCTTGTTCGAAACCTTGGCGATACAGCTATGGCTGGGAGAGCGCTACGGCGTGGAACGCGGCCTGTGGCCCGCCGCCGACACGCCCGAACGCCTGCTGGCGATGTCGTGGTGCGCCTGGTCCTATGTCAGCTACGGTGCGGCGGTGACGCGCCTGTATCTCGCCACGCAGGGCGCAGACGCGCCCGGCGGCGCCGAGGCAGAACGCGTACTGGACGACGCGGACGCGTTGCTGGCCGTGCTGGACGGCCATCTGTCGCGGCAACCCTGGATTTTGGGCGCGGCCTACTCGCTGGCCGACCTGGTGGTCGGTTCGGTGATCGGCTATAGCGCCTATCTGGGCGCCAGGGTGGCGTCGCATCCGCATGTGCGGGCGTGGATGGACCGGGTCCAGGCCCGGCCCGCCATGCAGATCGACGCTTAGCGCGTGTGGGCAGGCGCCGCGGCTTACCAGCCCCAGCAGGTGCCGGCCGCGGGCTTGCCGCAGTTGCGGTAGTTCACGGCGAACCACAGCTTGCCAGCGCCCCGCGGACTGCCATCGGTCTTGGCGTCGTTGCGCGGCAGCTCTTCCAGGGTGTCGCGCGCCTTCTTGGTGGGCGAGCCGCTGGCGGCGTCGGGCGCCAGCGCGATACGTCCCAGGCCGGCAGCGTCGCGGTCATCGAAGACGATGTCGGTGTCCTTCAATGCGCTCATCTTCAGGGAGGCGTCGCGCACCGCGGCGGCATAGCTGTCGTTGGCGCCGGCAGGCGCCAGGCTCTTGTCGAGGGTGCTGGCGGCGAGGATCTGCGCCGGCGCGGCGGGTGCCATCATCTTGTACTGGTCCAGGCCCGGCAACTGGCCGCCCGCGGCTTGGCGGCGCAGCCAGTCGCCCCACAGGAACTCCGCGAACTCCGGCAGGTTGCCGTTGCTGTAGGCGATGTCGCGGGTGAAGTACACCAGCGAGCGGTAGCGGTCCTCCTGCATGCCGCCGGCCTCCTGGGTGCTGGCCAGCCCCAGGCGGGCGGGCAACTGGTCCACGGTGATGGGCTGGTTCTGGCCGTCGCGCAGCCAGGCGCGGCGTTCGTCGACCATGCGCTGCCAGAACGCCGCCGCATTGGGCAGGGTGCTGTAGTTGGCGTCGACCTTGACCCAGACCGGCAGCTTGGGCCCGCCATCGGCGATTTCGCGCAGCGACGAGAAGGTGTGGTGGCCATCGGTCAGATACAGGTTGCCGTCCCAGCCGACCACCACCGTCTTGAGGTTGGCGGTGTCGGTGCCGGGGGCGTTCTTGCAGGTGTAGGTGGCGGGCTGATCCAGGCGTGCGGCGCGCGCCTCGGCGACGCTCTGGAATTCCTGCGCGCGCTCGGCGCCACCCATGTCTTCGCAGTAGTCGTCGAACTTCTTGCCGACCGTGCGGTTCAGGTAGTCCAGCTGCTGTGCCGGCTTGTCCGCCCAGGTCGGACGTTCGAAGTCCCCTTGCCAGCGGCCGAGCTTGTAGTAGATCTGGTCGTAGCCGATGGCGGCCTGGGTGGGGCGCAGCTCTTCGATGCGGACCTGGATGACGTCGCCCGGCTTGGCCTGCAGGTAGGCCGTGTTGCGCGGCGGCTGGGTTTCGGCAGGGGGCGTTTCTTCGACGGGAGGCGGCGCGACGGCGACGGGTTCGTCGTCATGATCGTCGCCGCCGCCGTTGCAGGCTGCAAGGGCCAGCGGCAGCAAGGCCGCGGCCACGGCGTGCAACAGACGTGGCCGGCGGGCGGGAAGAGCGCGGCGCGCAGGACGGGAGATAGAGGGCATGGTCCGTTTCAGGATCTGGTTTCAAAGATAGCCGATCATGAGGGACGCGTGTTTCCTGCAGATTGCACCGGAGCGGGTTGCCACGCATGCAGCCTGTCCATGAGGTCGCGCACGACGGCGGCCTGATCGTGGATGCGGGCGGCAGCGCATGCCGACAGGCCCGCCGCCAGCTCCTCTTCCAGGGCTTCGAAGTGCGAGGCAGGCGCTCGCATCTGCAAGGCCAGCAGCGCGCCCTGTATGCGATGCAGCATTTGGGCCGTAGCGACGGCATCGGGTTTTTCGGCGGCCTGTTCCAGCGCATCGAGATCCTGGGTCATGGTGTCCTTGATGAGCTGGCGGTGGTTCGGCGCAAGCGCGGCGTACACGGCGAGCGTACCCGCGGCGGGAAAAGCGGAAGTATGAGGGAGCGGTTTATGCATGAGAGCCTCCTAGGCGTACATGCTGATGACGTCAGGCTCCCGGGCGATATTAAAAAGGTCCGATACCAGGGGGCAGGTAATCGGACCGATTCGTCAGGAACGGAAGCGGCCCCGCAGCCGCTCCGCTGACTTGCTTAGAACGTGTGGCGCACGCCGACTCCGGCGGCCGTGCTCTTCAGGCCGTCGATGAAGGCATAGTCCTTGCCGTACGAACCATAGGCGTACAGGTTGGTGCGCTTGGACAGGTCGTAGGTGTAGCCCACGCTCCAGACGTTCATGTTGGTGTCGCCGCCGGTCAGCTTGTCATTGTTCGGCGATACGTGCTGCCACGACGCGAACAGGCTGCTCGCGCTGCCCAGGGGCAGGGTGGCGCCCAGCATGTAGGAGTTGGCCTTGAAGCCGTCCACGAAACGGTTGGTGCCGAATTCGTCGCTGAAGGGCGTGCCCGCGGGCAGGTCCTGGCCGACGAACCAGCCGTCGGTGGTGCGGCCGTAGGCGGCGGCGAGCTTCACGACTTCCAGGTCGTAGGACACGCCCAGCGCGTACTGGCGCGGCGTGGCGTCATGGTCGATGGCGCCGCGGTTGGAGCCGTTGAGCTGGTCGTAGGTCAGCGCTACGTTCAGCGGACCTTGCACGTAGCGCAGGCCGGCGGTGATGCCGCGGGTATTGTCGGCGGTGCGAAAGCCCGTCTGGTCGGCGTTCGTGTCGTCCGCATTGAACGAGTAGCCGACGCCGAGCTCGAAGCCGTTCACCGAAGGCGTCTTGTACATCACCATGTTGTCCCAGCGCATGGTGTTGGCGGCGCTGAAACCCAGGCCCATGTTGGACTGCGTGTAGCTGGTGTAGAAGGGGTCGATGTCGGCAAGGTAGTTCGAGCCCACCGTGGCCTGGCGGCCGAACTCCAGCGTGCCCCAGGCGTCGTTGGCCAGGCCGATGGTGGCCTGGCGGCCGAACAGGCGGCCGGATTGACCGCGCTGCCCGTTGGCCGAGTCGAATCCGCTTTCCAGCGTGAACACGGCGCGCAGGCCGTCGCCCAGATCTTCGGCGCCGCGCAGTCCCCAGCGCGAGCCGGCCTGGATGCCGTTGATCATGCCTATCTTGCTACCGTCGTATCCATCGCCTTTGATCTTGTTGTAACCAATGCCGGTGTCGATGACACCATAGAGAGTTACCGACGATTCTGCCTGAGCAACGCCTGCAAAAGTCGTGAACATTGCGGCGGCGAGCAGCGTCTTTTTCATCCTTGGGGACTCCTTGTAGAGGGGTGGAAAAAACAAAAGGGAACAGCACGCGAGCATGTAGCCCAGCGCTGTTCCCAGCCCTCATTGTAGGACACCGGCCGCAGCCGGCTGGATCAGTCCTTGCGGCGTGCGCGCTTTTCCTCGCGCACAAAGATGAAAACGCCGACCAGCACCATGGCCGCCAGGGCGTACCAGGTGATGGCGTAGCTCAGGTGATTGTTGGGGAAGTTCAGCACCGTCAGGCCGCCGACCGGGGCAGTGCGTCCGCTGCCGTCCTTGCCCGTCGCATCGGCGTCGATGAAGTAGGGCGCTACGTCGCTCAAGCCGCGCGCCGCGGCGATGGCGGGCAGGTCGCGCGAATACCAGAGGTTGGTCGCCGGATCGTTGTTGCGCAGGAAACCATGGGCGGGTTCGCCCATGCGCAGCAGGCCGGTGACGCTGGCTTCTTCGGGCGTTTGTTGTATGGCCGACTTGCTCTTGCGCCATTCGGGCAGCACGAAGCCGCGGTTGACCAGCACCGTGCCGCCCTCGGGCAACTGCAGCGGCGTCATGACCCAGTAGCCGCTGCCCAGCTCGGTCGCGGCCTGTACCAGGGTCTGGCGGTCGTACAGATAGGTGCCCTTGGCGGTGACGCGGCGGTATTCGGCGTTGTCGGAGGTCAGCGCGGGCCATTCGGCCTGGGCCGGCGCTGGCGTGGGCGCCGCATGGGCGCGCTGTTCGACCTGTGCGATCAGGGTGCGCTTCCAGGCCAGCCGGTGCACCTGCCAGGTGCCCAGGGCGCAAAGCCCCGCGAAAATGGCGACAGCAAGCACCCCCAGGATGACCAGGGTGATTTTGCTGCGCGGATTGCGGGAGGAGGTGTCGCGGGTAGTGGAGTCGTTTACTGCGGCCATCAGGGCATTTTCCGCATGTCGTGAGTGGACATGGGCATCATATTGGAGTCGAGGTGATACATGATCCAGATGGATCCGCTGAGCGTGATTACGACCAGCACCAGCGTGAATATTAACGCCAACATGTTCCAGCCGCTTTCGGACTTGGTGTCCATGTGCAGGAAGTAGATGATGTGGACCACGATCTGCACGGCGGCGAAGGCCAGGATGATCAACGCAGTGGTGCGGGATTCGGAAAAAACCCGATTCATGACCAGCCAGAACGGAATGGCCGTCAGGATGGCTGCCAGCACAAAGCCGGTCATGTAGCTCTTGAAGGTGCCGTGGGCGGCGCCGTCATCGTCGTCGTGGTGGTCATGGCCGCCATGGCCGTGATCGGCCGGATGATCCAGGTGCGCGGTCATGGCAGCACTCCCATCAGGTACACGAAGGTGAAGACGCCCACCCAGATCAGGTCCAGGAAGTGCCAGAACATCGACAGGCACATCAGGCGGCGGCGGTTTTCGGGGATCAAGCCGTGCATCTGGACCTGGATCATCATCGTCACCAGCCACACGATGCCGAAGGTGACGTGCAGCCCGTGGGTGCCGACCAGGGTGAAGAAGGACGACAGGAAGGCGCTGCGCTGGGGACCTGCGCCCTGGTGGATCAGGTGCGCGAATTCGTACAGTTCCAGGGACAGAAAGCCCAGCCCCAGGATGCCGGTCACGGCCAGCCACAGCTGGGTGGCGCCGACGCGGTTGCGCCGCATTTCCAGCATCGCGAAACCGTAGGTGATGGAAGATAGCAGCAGCAACGCGGTATTCACCGCCACCAGTTCCAGATCGAACAGGTCCGCGCCGGACGGGCCTGCCGCATAGTTGCGTCCCAGCACGCCATAGGTGGCGAACAGGCAGGCGAAGATGAGGCAATCGCTCATCAGGTAGACCCAGAACCCCAGCAGGGTGCCGTTCTTGGGATGGTGTTCGCCCGGGACGTGGAACACGGGTTCGGCGGGCGGCGCCGTGCCGCCGGGCAGGTTGGGGGCCAGGGTATCAGACATTTTTCGCTAGCAACCTTGTGCGGGCGTCTTCGGCGCGCACGACCTCTTCGGCCGGCACGTAGTAGTCGCGCTTGTAGTTGAAGGTGTGAATGATGGACACCAGGATCAGCGCCGCGAACGACAGCACGACCAGCGGCCACATATGCCAGATCAAGGCGAAACCCATCACCACGCTGATACCCGCCAGCACGATGCCCGCCCAGGTGTTCTTGGGCATGTGGATGGGAATGAAGCCCTGCTGCGGCCGCAGGTAGCCGTGCTGCTTCATCTGCCACCAGGCGTCCTGGTCATGCACGCGCGGCGTGAAGGCGAAGTTGTAGTTGGGCGGGGGCGACGAGGTCGACCATTCCAGCGTGCGGCCGTCCCAGGGGTCGCCGGTGTCGTCGCGCAGCGATTCGCGGCGGCGGTAGCTGACCACCAGCTGGATCAGGAAGCTGGCGATGCCGCAGGCGATCAGCAGCGCGCCGAAGGCCGCCACCTGGAACCAGATCTGCAGGGACATGTCCTCGAAGTGGTTCACACGCCGCGTCACGCCCATCAGCCCCAGCACGTACAGCGGCATGAAGGCGACGTAGAAGCCCACCAGCCAGAACCAGAACGAGCACTTGCCCCAGAACGGATCGAGCTTGTAGCCGAAGGCCTTGGGAAACCAGTACGTGATGCCGGCCATCAGCCCGAACAGCACGCCGCCGATGATCACGTTATGGAAGTGCGCGATCAGGAACAGGCTGTTGTGCAGCACGAAGTCGGCGGGCGGAACGGCCAGCAGCACGCCCGTCATGCCGCCGATCACGAAGGTCACCATGAAACCCAGCGTCCACAGCATCGGGACCTCGAAGCGGATGCGCCCGTGGTACATGGTGAACAGCCAGTTGAAGATCTTTGCTCCGGTCGGGATCGAAATGATCATGGTGGTGATCCCGAAGAACGAGTTCACGCTCGCCCCTGACCCCATGGTGAAGAAATGGTGCAGCCATACCAGGTACGACAGCACCGTGATCACGACCGTGGCATACACCATGGATGCGTAGCCGAAGAGGCGCTTGCGGCAGAAGGTGGAGACCACTTCGGAGAAGATGCCGAAGGCCGGCAGGATCAGGATGTAGACCTCGGGGTGGCCCCAGATCCAGATCAGGTTCACGTACATCATGGCGTTGCCGCCGAAGTCCGCGGTGAAGAAGTTGGTGCCCACGTAGCGGTCCATGGACAGCAGCGCCAGCACCGCGGTCAGCACCGGAAAGGCGGCCACGATCAGCACGTTGGTGCACAGCGCGGTCCAGGTGAAGATGGGCATGCGCATCATGGTCATGCCGGGCGCGCGCATCTTGACGATGGTGACCAGCAGGTTGACGCCCGAGAGCAGCGTGCCTACCCCCGCTATCTGCAGGGCCCATATGTAGTAATCGACGCCCACGTCGGGACTCTGGAGGATCCCCGATAACGGTGGATACGCCAGCCAGCCGGTGCGCGCGAACTCGCCGACGAACAGCGACATCATGACCAGGATCACCCCGCCCGTGGTCATCCAGAAGCTGAAGTTGTTCAGGAACGGAAAGGCCACGTCGCGCGCGCCGATCTGCAAGGGCACGATGTAGTTCATCAGGCCCGTGACCAGCGGCATGGCCACGAAGAAGATCATGATCACGCCGTGCGCGGTGAAGATCTGGTCGTAGTGGTGCGGCGGCAGGTAGCCCATCGAATCGCCGAACGCCACCGCCTGCTGCAGGCGCATCATGATGGCGTCGGCGAAGCCGCGCAGCAGCATCACGATGCCCAGGATGACGTACATGATGCCGATCTTCTTGTGGTCGATGCTGGTGAACCACTCGCGCCACAGATAGCCCCATTTGCCGAAGTAGGTGATGGCGCCCACCACCGCGATGCCGCCGATGGCGACCGCGATGAAGGTGAAGAGCAGGATCGGTTCATGGTAGGGAATGGCTTCCCAGGTCAACTTACCGAAGATCAGCTTGGTGAGGTCTGGTTGGTCAGGCATCTCGATTCCAGCAAAAAGACCGCAATTTCACGTAGCCCTTGCATCATCCGGATCGCCGTGCGCCAGCGATCCGCTACAGGAGCAATCCTTCGGTGGCGGTGCACATCGCGCCCACGTATTTGCGCGGCGCGCCGGTCAGGCCCAGGCGCTCGCGCGTTCCGGCGTCCAGGGTGGTGACGTTGAGCGCGCCGGGTATGCCCATGCCGCCTTGCGCGTCGATCGCCATCGCGTCGCGCATGCACATGCGGTTTGGCTCCACGCAGCGGTTGACGATCGCCTCGAACAGGCCGGGCGCGCTGGACGCATAGCGCTGCACCGGGTTGCGTTCGCTGGGTTGCTCCAGCTTCAGGTAGGTTTCGCGGCTGAGCGTGGCGTCGGAGGCGCGGGCGTCAGCCACCCATTTGTCGAAGCCCTGCTGGTCCACGCCGTGGAACTTGAAGCGCATGCCGGAAAAGCCCGAGCCGCTGTAATTGGCGGACAGGCCTTCGTATTCGCCGGGATGGTTGATTACCGCGTGCAGGGTGGTCTGCATGCCCGGCATGGCGTAGATCTGGCCCGCCAGCGCGGGCACGAAGAAGGAATTCATCACGGTCGACGAGGTGATCTTGAACTGGATGGGGCGGTCGACCGGCGCCGCCATTTCGTTTACCGCCGCGATGCCTTGTTCGGGATAGATGAACAGCCACTTCCAGTCCAGCGCCACCACCTCCACCACCAGCGGTTTGGTGCCGGCTGGCACTTCGCGGCCTTCGGACAGGCGCACAAGCGGGCGGTAGGGATCCAGTTGGTGCGTGCTGACCCAGGTGAGCGCGCCCAGCGCGATGATGATCAGCAGCGGCGCGGCCCAGATCAGGAGCTCCAGCATGGTGGAGTGATTCCATTCGGGGTCATAGTGCGCTTCCTTGTTGCTGGCCCGGTAGCGCCATGCGAACACGAAAGTCAGGAGGATCACCGGCACGATGATGAGCAGCATCAAGCCGGTGGAAATGATGATCAGGTTGCGCTGCTGCAAAGCGATGTCGCCCGAGGGCGAGAGCAGGACTGCATTGCATCCGGCGAGCAATGGCAGCGCGGCAACCAGGACCAATCCGCGGAACCTTGGGAAGGACGGCATGACCATACCCCGAAACGTAACCGTGGGAAGTAAACGCAACACTACGCTGGAAGCCGCGAAAAATCTAGGGTAAAAAGAACAAAAATGTGCAGGGCGACGCGCGCA
Source organism: Achromobacter xylosoxidans (assembly GCF_014490035.1). Classification (NCBI taxonomy): domain Bacteria; kingdom Pseudomonadati; phylum Pseudomonadota; class Betaproteobacteria; order Burkholderiales; family Alcaligenaceae; genus Achromobacter; species Achromobacter xylosoxidans. The sequence continues at coordinate 1,226,530 of NZ_CP061008.1, forward strand.
GACCAGGGCTGCATCCCAATAACGGAGCGGCTCTGCGCGATATGGGCTGCAGGCGCGCGGGTGTGTTTCAGGATCGTAGGCAAGGCTGTTCCGAACCTCCTTTCAGCGAGCATTCACATGGCGACCACCACGCAATATCCCGGTCATGCTCCTTCGCTCCCCGCGGCCGGCGGCGGCAGTCACGCCAAGGTTGCGCCAGGGGAAATCGCGGTGGGCGTGGTGGTGGGGCGCGCTTCCGAATACTTCGATTTCTTCGTCTTCGGCATCGCCTGCGTGCTGGTTTTTCCGCAGGTTTTCTTCCCCTTCGAGCCGCGGCTGGAAGGCACCCTCTGGTCCTTCGTCATCTTCTCGTTCGCATTCATCATGCGGCCCATCGGCACGGCGCTCTCGATGGCGGCGCAGCGGCGCTGGGGGCGCGCGACCAAGCTCACCATCGCCCTGTTCCTGCTGGGAACGGCCACGGTGGGCATGGCCTTTCTGCCGGGCTACAACGTCATCGGCGCGCATGCGATCACGCTGCTGGCGGTATTCCGCTGCCTGCAAGGGCTGGCGCTGGGCGGGTCGTGGGACGGCTTGCCGTCGCTGTTGGCGCTGAATGCGCCGCCCAACCGCCGCGGCTGGTATGCGATGCTGGGGCAGCTGGGCGCGCCCGTGGGCTTCATGGTGGCCAGCGCGCTGTTCCTGTTCCTGCACGTGACCCTGACCGAAGCCGATTTCCTGGAATGGGGCTGGCGCTATCCCTTCTTCGTGGCGTTCGCCATCAACGTGGTGGCGCTGTTTGCGCGGCTGCGCCTGGTCGTCACCGAGGAATACACGCAGCTGCTGGAAGAGGGCGAGCTGGAACCGATCAGCGTCGCGCAGATGGTGCGCGAGCAAGGCTACAACCTGTTCATCGGCGCATTCGCGGCGCTTGCCAGTTATGCCTTGTTCCACCTGGTCACGGTGTTTCCGCTGTCGTGGATCGCGGTCAGCGCCACCCAGCAGATCCAGGACGTGCTGATCGTGCAGATCATTGGCGCGGTGCTGGGCATCCTGGGCACCATCGCATCGGGCTGGCTGGCCGACCGCATCGGCCGGCGCACCACGCTGGGCCTGCTGGCCCTTCTGATCGCCGTGTTCGCGCTGTTCACGCCCTGGCTGCTGGGCGGCGGACCCAAGGCGCAGGATGCGTTCATCCTGGTGGGCTTCGTGCTGCTGGGGCTGTCCTACGGCCAGGCCTCGGGGACCGTCACCGCGAACTTCACGCGGCGCTTCCGCTACACGGGCGCGGCGCTGACCTCCGACATGGCCTGGCTGATCGGCGCGGCATTCGCGCCATTGGTCGCGCTGGGCCTGTCCGCGCGTTTCGGGCTGGTGGCGGTCAGCGTCTACCTGTTGTCGGGCGCTGCCTGCACGCTGCTGGCGCTGCGCATCAACAAAGTGCTCGAAACGCGGGACTGATGGGCCTGCTGTTCAGCCCGCGTAGCCTTCCAGCACGTTGGCGACGTTGATGCCCACGTCCGCCACGGCGTAGCCGCCTTCCATCGTGAACACCGCCGGCAGGCCCAGGCCTGCCAGCAGGCGGCCCACATGCAGGTAATCGGCGCTCTTGAGCTGGAACTTGGAGATGGGATCGCCTTCGTAGGTGTCCACGCCCAGCGCGATAACCACCGCGTCAGCCTTGAAGGCGCGCACGGCGGCCAGCCCTTGTTCCAACGCCTGCGTCCAGGCGGCGAAACCGGTGCCGGCGGGCAGCGGCAGGTTCAGGTTGGCGTCCAGGCCCGCGCCTGCGCCGCGCTCATCGGCGTAGCCCAGGTAGAAGGGGTACTCGGTGGTCGGATCGCCGTGCACCGACACGGTCAGCACGTCGGCGCGTTCATAGAAGATGCTCTGCGTGCCGTTGCCGTGGTGGTAGTCGACGTCCACGATGGCCACGCGTCGGGCGCCAGCTTCGCGTAGCGCCTGCGCGGCCAGCGCCGCGTTGTTCAGGAAGCAGTAGCCGCCGAAGAAATCGGGGCCCGCATGGTGGCCGGGCGGACGCGTGAGCGCCATGGCGACGCGAGGCCCGCCCGCCGCGGATACCGCGCGCGCGGCGTCGATGGCGCAGGCCGCGCCTGCGGTGGCGGCCTCCCAAGTGCCCGCGGTCAGCGGGCAGCCGCTGTCGAACGAGAACAGGCCGACCCGCGCGGCGAAGTTGGTCGGTTCGATGTCGTGACGGAATCCGCGCACGGGCCAGACCGAAGGCAGGATGTCCAGTCCGGCATTGGCCGGGTCCAGCGCCACCCAATCGCGCCAGGCTGTTTCCAGGAAGTCCACGTAGCGCGGGGTGTGCACGCGCTTGACCAAGCCCGGGTCCGCCGCCGACGGTGTGCGCAATGCGCCGATGCCGCGCTGGCTCAGCGCCTGCAGGACGAACTCCAGGCGCGCGGGGGTTTCGTGGCAGGGCACCAGCTTGCCGCGGAACATTTCCTGTCGGCCAGCGTGTTTTTCGTGGACAGGGTTGTGGAAAATCAGCACGGCGGGGGTGTCCTCGGACGTAGAGCCTGGTGGGCGGAAGCGCAACTATAGCGGCCGCGGCGTTTGCAGCGCCATGGCGAAGGCGGGACGCGCGCGGCGGGACGGCGCCTTACGGGCCAGTCTTCGCGGCGCATGTGCCGCCCTTGGCGCCGGGGTGCGGAATCTTGCGCTCCGATTCGCCCTCGCGCCGGGTCCAGGAGATGACCCGCGCCGAGCCGTCCGGGCACACCTGGTACTGTTCGAAGCCATAGGTGTCGGCGCTGTAGCGGCACGCCACGGAAATAATGGGCTTGGCCGCGTCGAACTCGGGATTGACGAAGCCGCGGCAGGGGCTGGCCGCCGCATCGGGATACGGGATCTCGTGGTAGCGCCCGTCCTTGGGGCGGTACAGGAAGATGCGCGAAATCGCTTGCGTGCTGCCGCCGGTCTGGCCGATGACGAAGTCGCGGTAGCCGTCATGGTCCACGTCCACGTCCTGGAATTGGTCGACTTCCTCGTCGCCGCCGATGCTCGCGATTTCCTGTTCCGGGCCGTTGCCTACGCGTGCGCCGAGGCGCTGCTGGGGCAGTTCGGAAACCGTCACCACCGAGGACAGGCCCGGCCGGATGGCATAGGCGTAGTCGCGGGCAACGGCGCCGTTGCAGAGCGCGGACAGCGCGGCCAAGGCCGCCATGGACAGGAATCCTTTCATGCGGGCGCCCTCCGCGCCGTGAACTCGGTGAGGCATTATGCCGCAGCGGCTTGCGGGGAAACCAGGACTTGCCGCCGGGCGGGCGGCGGGGGATCCTGGGTAGAATTCCAAGATATGCAGGATTGCCGCGACGCGCTCCGCCCGCCATGAATTTTCCGTTTCCCATCCGCCAAGAATGTCCGCCGGGCGCCTGCGTGTGCGACCGCGACCGGCTGTTGGCCGATCCCGCCGCCGACTTCCGCGTGTTGCGGCTGACCAAGGAAGAGGAAAAGCGCCTGGTGGCGCGGCTGGAGAACATCTCCAGCCTGGAAGACCTGCGCGCCATGCAGGGACGCATCCATGCGCAGCTGGGCATCGTGATTCACATCACGCCCAGCGAAAACGAGGTGCGCACCTCGCGCGGCATCGCGATCCAGCTGGAGGACCAGCTCGGGCTGTGCCGCAAGACGCGCACGGCGATTCCCGCCGCTATCCGCCGCGGTTTCGACAACCGGCCCGAGATCGTCTACGCGCTTCTGAACGAGCGCGACCTGCTCAGCGGCACCTGAACGCGTTCAGGATTGCTTTGCCCCGGCGGCCGTGCCGCAGGGCGCCAGCGGCACCACGTCGGCCGGTGTGCGGCCGGCGTCCGGACGCGTCGCGTCCCGCTTCTTGCCCAGGGTGACGGGGTAGATCAACAGCACGGCGCTGCCGGCTTCCAGCTTGGGGTCCTGTTTGGTGCCATAGGCCACCGTCCAGCCGCGCACGGCCAGCGGCGCCAGGGTGTATTGCAGCGCCGAGCCCGGCGAAACGTGCGCCACCTTGCCGGCGAACAAATCCTGCTGATGGGTTTCCATGCCATTGGCGGTCACATAGGTGGCGATGCTGACCAGCGAGGCGCCATTGCCGGGACGTCCCAGCACGGCGGTCTTGTACTTGCCGGCAGGGATGTCGGTCAGGTTTACGGTAAGAGGATCCGCCGCGTGGCCGCTGGCATCCAGCCTGACGCCGTTGACTTCGGCGCGAGCCAGGGGCGCCGTGCCGGTGTTGCGCACGCGCACGCTGTATTCCCCGGAAGTGCCCGTGACCGTGCAGACCTCGATGCCGTAGGCGGGGCGCACAGGGTGCGCCTGCGCCGCCGTGGCGGCCATGGCCAGCAGGGCCGCCAGCAACAGCTTGCGGGCAGGGGAATTGACGGTGGGCACGGCACGCTCCTCTTAAAGGGGCAGCGCGCCGGATTGCCGCGTTGCCTGCCCTATTACACCACTTGGCGGCCGGGCGCCGCGGCTTGCTCGCGCTTGCCGGCCAGCCAGTGGAGGATCAGCGCCAGCACCAGCAGGCCGACGATGATGAAGCCCCAGAAGATCCAGGCCAGCACCGAGATCAGCGTGCCGAGGCTGCCGGCGAAGGGCAGTACCTGATTCAGGCCTTGCGCGGCCCAGACCAGGCCGCCCTGCAGCGTCTGCAGCCAGGCGGGGTCGACCCAGGCCGCCGCCCAGGCGGGGGGAACCCATTGCGAGGTATCCAGCGCCGTGCCGGGCACCTGGGTCGTGGCGATGGTCGACAGGACCCAGTTGGTCAGCTGCAGTGTCAGCGCAACCAGCCCGGTCCAGAGTGCTGCAAGCACGGCGAAGGCGAGCCAGATGATCTTTTTCATTGAGGTGGTACTCCGATGTTTCAAAAGAGGGTCCACGATAAGGCGGATTCTATTTCTGAAAAACCAGCGTGGTTGTGACAAACATTAAGAAAAAACCGAAGTTTTTGCCTTGGCGAGCACGATCTGGACCAGCGGATGGTGCTGTCCGCGACGGTTGCGGATGGCGTGGATTTCCTCGTGCACGTCGTCGCAGCGGGCCAGGGGGCGCAAGCCCCGCAGCACGCCGATGTCGCCGCCGCCCAGTCGGCTGAGCGGAAATACGCCCAGGCCGCGGGCCGCGAACACAGACATCAGGGCGCTGTCTTCGAATTCGCCGACGACATTGGGGTAGATGCCTTGTTCGGCGAACCAGCGGTCCAGCGTCTGGCGCAGCACGGAATGGCCGGTGGGCAGCAGTACCGGCAGGCGCTCCAGGCAGCGCGGAAAGTCCAGGGTGTCGGCCTTGCGCACCAGTTTGGCGGGGCCGTACCAGTCCACTGGCGATGAAACCAGGCGGTCGCTGGTGAGGCGCAGGTTGGGGTTGGCGGGCGCACCCTGGCCGGCCAGCACCAGATCCAGGTGATGCTGGGCAAGTTCGCCCAGCAGTTCCTCGACCTCGCCTTCGTGGCAGGTCAGGCGCAGGTCCGGCGTGTGCAGCACCGGCCCCAGCAGGGCCTGCGCGGCCAGCTTGGAAATACCGTCCGACAGGCCCACCGACAGACGTATGACGGGCTTGGTGGCGGCGGCGCGGACCTCCTGGGGCAGCATCTGGCCGATCTGGAAGATCTCTTCGGCGCGGGCGAAGGCGGCTTCGCCAGCGTCGGTCAGCGCCACGCCGCGCCCGGCCGGCTTGAGCAATTGGTGGCCCAGGTTTTTTTCCAGTTCGCGCACTTGCGCGCTGATGGTCTGGATGGCCATGTCCAGCCTTTCGGCGGCACGGGAAAAGCCGCCTTCCTTGGCGACCATCCAGAAGTAATACAGGTGTCGGTAATTGAGCATGGCAGGAATAACTTCGGTTTTTTCGAACCTTAACTCACTTTCAGGCTGATTTCTCCATTCGGCCAGGATCTGGATCATGAGCCCCTTCGAACATAAGCGGGAACATCATGGACACCTTGCTCACCTTACTCTCCGCCGATTTCTTCGGCACCCCGGCCTGGAGCTGGCTGCTATTCATCGGCATCGTGGTCGCCTTGCTGGCCTTTGACCTGGGCGTGCTGCACAAGGAAGACCGCGAGATCGGCGTGCGCGAGAGCCTGCTGCTTTCCGCCGGCTACATCAGCGCGGCGCTGCTGTTCGGCGCCTGGGTCTGGTGGCAGATGGGTTCCGCCAGCGGCATGGCCTACTACACGGGCTTCATGATCGAGAAGTCGCTGTCGATGGACAACGTCTTTGTGATCGCGCTGATCTTCAGTTTCTTCGCGATTCCGCGCCAGTACCAGCACCGCGTGCTGTTCTGGGGCATCCTCGGCGTGATCGTGCTGCGCGCCATCATGATAGGCCTGGGCGCGGCGCTGGTCAGCAACTTTGGCTGGCTGCTGTATCTGTTCGGCGCCTTCCTGGTGTTCACCGGCATCAAGATGTGGATGATTGCGGACCAGACGCCGGATATCGCGTCCAACCCGATCCTGAAGTTCCTGAAGCGCCGCATGCGCGTCACGGAAGGGCTGCGCGGCAACGCGTTCTGGGTGATGGAGACCGATCCCGCCACGTCGAAGAAGGTGCGCTGGGCTACGCCGCTGCTGCTGGCGCTGGTGTTGATCGAGTTCGTAGACCTGTTGTTCGCGGTGGACTCCGTGCCGGCGATCTTCGCCATCACCACCGACCCGTTCATCGTCTACACCAGCAATATCTTCGCCATCCTGGGCCTGCGGGCGCTGTACTTTGCGCTGGCGGCGATGATCCACCGCTTCCATTACCTGAAGTACGCCTTGGCTCTGGTCCTGGTCTTCATTGGCGGCAAGATCTTCCTGGTCGGCTTCATCGGCAAGGTGCCGGCTGCCTTGTCCCTGTCGGTGACCTTCGGTCTGATCGCTGGCGGCGTGTTGTTCTCGCTGTGGAAAACCCGCTCGGACGCCTCCAAGCAGGAACTCGCGGCGGAATAAGATCCGCGGCGTGACGCAAGACGCCCGCCATATCCAACGGATATGGCGGGCGCTTTTTTTGGGATTTGTCGCGCCGGTGCGGCGGGCGTAGAGTGCTGGACAGTCCAAATGCCGCAAGGAGCCGTCATGACCAGCTGGTCCGCCAAACAGTATTCCGCCTTTGAAAACGAACGCACCCGTCCGGTGCGGGACCTGGTCGCCGCCTTGCCCAATCAGGATGTGAAGCGCGCCGTGGACCTGGGCTGCGGTCCTGGCAATTCCACCGAGGTGCTGGCCAGCCGCTACCCCGATGCCGAAATCAGTGGCATGGACAGCTCGGAGGACATGCTGCAGTCGGCCAGGAAACGTCTGCCGGGGCTGCGATTCGAATTGGCCGACATCGCCACGTGGGATCCGCCCGGGACCTACGACGTGATTCTGGCGAACGCCGCGCTGCAATGGGTGCCGGACCACGCGACCCTATATCCCCGCCTGGTCGGCAAGCTGGCGCCGGGCGGGAGCCTGGCGGTGCAGACCCCGGACAACCTGGAGGAGCCGGCCCACCGCCTGGCGCGCCAGGTGGCAAGCGAGGCGCCGTGGGCCGCCGCCATCGGCGGCTTCAAGCATCCGCCGCGCCACAGCGCCGCCTGGTACTACGAGCTGCTCAAGCCGCATTGCGGCCTGCTGGACGTGTGGCGCACGACCTACCATCACCCGCTGGCAGGCGCAGCGGCGGTGGTGGAGTGGTTCAAGGGCACGGCGCTGCGGCCCTATCTGGACCGGCTGGACGCCGCCGGGCAGGCCAGTTTCCTGGCCCGCTACCAGTCGCTGATCGAAGAGGCCTATCCGGCGCTGGCCGACGGCACGGTGCTGCTGCCGTTCCCGCGTCTGTTCATCATTGCGGGGCCGAAGCAGGGTTGAGGTTGGCGGCGGGCGCTTCCCAGCCGCCGCCCAACGAGCGGTACAGATCCACCAGCACCAGCGACACCGAGGCCTGGGTCGACACGCGGGCCTGGTCGCTGGCCAGCACCGCGTTCTGCGCGCTGAGCACGTTCACGAAGTCCGAAGCGCCCGCGGCATATTGCCGCTGTGCGTTCAGCAGCGCCTGGCGGGCGCTCGCGGAGGCGCGCTCCAGGCTGGCCCGGGTCAGTTGCTGCGCCTGGTAGGCGGTCATGGCATTGTCGACTTCATGCCAGGCATTCAGCACGGTTTTTTGGTACAGCAGCGCGGCTTCCTGAGCCTGCGATTCGCGCAGCCGCAGCCGGCCTCGCAACCGGCCGCCCTGGAAGATGGGAATCTGCAACGCGGGGCCGACGCCGAACACCCCGGCGTTGTCGGTGTCGAGGTCCCGCAATTGCAGAGCCTGCAGGCCGAGGTTGCCTGACAGCGTGATGCGCGGATAGAAATCGCCCTCCGCTACGCCGATCGCCGCGACGGCCGCGTGCAGATTGGCTTGAGCGCGGCGGATGTCGGGCCTGCGCTCGGCCAGTTCGCTCGGCAGTCCGACGGGAACCTGGAGCGGACCGCCGGGTATCGGACCCACCGCCGCCAGGCGCGGTTGCAGCGCGCCGGGCGGCTGCTCCAGCAGCAGCGCCAGCGCATTCATCAGCTGTTCGACGCGCAGCACGAGCGGCGGCACGCCGGCTTCTATGGCGGCGGCCTGCGCATCGGCTTGCGAAACGTCGAGTTCGGTGGCGACGCCTTCGCGTTGGCGCAAACGGGTCAGCGCCAGGTTGCGCTCGGCATTGGCAAGCGTTTGGCGCAGCACGTCCAGTTGGTTCTGCGTGCCGCGCAGCAGGATGTAGTTGCGCGCCGTTTCGGCGCGGATGGCCAGGACCACGCCGCGCTGCGCCTCCAGCGCCGCCTGGGACTGGGCGCCGGCCTGTTCGACTTCGCGTCGCACGCGGCCCCACAGGTCCAGTTCCCAACTGGCGTCCACACCCGCTTGCCACAGGTTGAATGAGGACTTGCCACCGTGGCCCGAAGGGTCGGCCAGGCCGACCTCGCTGTTCTGGCCGCGCTTGTAGCTCGCGCTTGAGCCTACGGCGGGCAGGCCGTCGGCTTCGGTCACGCGCAAGGCCGCGCGGCTTTGCAGCAGGCGTTCGTGGGCGATGCGTATGTCCAGGTTGGCGGCGGTCGCTTCGGCGATCAAGGCGCTCAGGGTGGGATCGCCGAAGCTGTCCCACCAGGATGTGTTCACATCTTGCGGCACGGGGACGCTGTCCACGGCGGAGGCGTCAGGCATCCGCCATTGCACGGGCAATGGCGCCTGGGGAGCCTGAAAGTCGGGGCCCACTGCGCAGCCTGCCAAGGCGGAAAGCGTGCAGGCCAGCGTGGCATTGATCAAGCGGCGCGGGGTCATTGCATGGACTCCTCTGCCGCGGCGGCGGTATCGACCACGGCTTCGACGGACATGCCGGCGCGCAGCGGCGGCGCGCCTTCGGCCGGCGCGTCCAGCACGATCTTGACGGGCAGGCGCTGCGCGACCTTGGTGAAGTTGCCGGTGGCATTGCTCGGGACTACCGGCGAAAAGCTCAGGCCCGTGGCCGGTGCGATGCTTTGGACGCGGCCGCGCAGCGGCGTATCCGGATAGGCGTCGACCGTGATGGTTGCGGGCTGGCCCGGGCGCATGCGGGTCAACTGCTTTTCCCGGAAGTTGGCCACCACATAGGCTTGTTGCAGCGGCACCACCGCCAGAATCGGCGTGCCCGGGCTGACATAGGCGCCCACGCGCAGCGAGCGCCGGCCGACGATGCCATCGATGGGAGAGACGACCTGGGTATGCGACAGGTTGAGTTCCGCGCGGTCCTTCAGCGCCTGTGCGCGCAGCAGCCCGGCCTGTGCGGCCTCGCGATTGGCTTCCAGCACGTCGCGCTGCTTGCGTGCGGCTTGCAGAGTGGCCGTGTGTTCGGCCTGCCGCGCCTGCGCCATGTCCAGCCGGCTGCGGGCCTGTTCATAGGCCTGCTGGGTGCCCGCGCCCTCGCTGGCCAGCCTGCGGTGGCGCTGGGCCTCGCTTTCGGCATAGCGGATATCCGCCAGGTCGGCGCGCGTGACGGCGATGGCCTGCTCGATCACGGCTTGTTGGCGTTCCAGGGTTGCGGCCGCGTCCGACAGGCGCGCGCTGGCGACTGCGAGTTCGGCGCTTGCGGCCGCCAGCGCGGCCTGATGGTCGCGGTCATCGATGCGGGCGAGCAGCTGGCCTTGCTTGACGGCCTGGTTGTCTTCGACCAGCACGGCGTCGATGAAGCCGGACACTTGCGGGGCGACGATGGTGTGGTCGGCGACGACAGTGGCGTCATCGGTGGATTCGGCGGCGCCGGTGGCGGACCATGACCAGCCTGCATAGGCCAGCAGGACCAGGGCGCCCAAGGCGCCGGCGCGGGGAAGGGGAGAGGTCAAGAGAGAGAAAGGCATGTTATGGACTCGATTTCAGGTCGCGGCGCGCGGTGGATAGATGCGGGTCGCGACGAAGGGGATGAGCAGGATGAGGAGCACGGCCACGCCGGCCATGCACAGATAGAGGTCGGCTGAGGTCAGCACGGCGGCCTGTTCCTGGATGCGGCGGGACAGCGCGGCCGCGTTGTCGCCGGCCGTGCTCAGCGGAAAGTTGCCCAACTGGTCGGCCAGCATGCTGGAGTGGTAATTGCGGCGCGAGGTGGTCAGCGCGTCCAGCAGGCCGGTGGCGGCTACCGCGGCAAAGCCCTTGATGGTGTTGAACCACGATGACGCCCAGGGGCCGTCCTGCGGCGCCAGGCCGCCGGTGGCCAGCATCAGCAGCGGGATCACAGCCATGGGCTGGGCGAAGATCTGTACGGCTTCGAGCAGGTAGAACTGCTCGCGCGACCAGACGGGCGTCAGTTGCGACCCCAGCAGGCAGGACAGGGCCAGCAGGCCGAGGCCCGAGGCCAGCACCCAGCGGCAATCCACCTGGCGCAGGTTGCACAGCGCCGCGACCAGCGGCAGGGCGATCAGTTGCGGCAGGCCCATGGTGAGCAGCACCGGCGCTGTTTCCAGCGGCCGGTAGCCGCGCAATTGCGCCAGGAATGACGAGGGAATCAGGATCACGCCCAACAGCACGATCAGCACGCCGCCCAGTGTCAGCAAGGCATGGCTGAGGTTGCGGTTGCGCAAGAGCTGGATCTTGAAGAACGGCAGGGGATGCGACCATTCGTTGATCATGAACAGCACCATCAGCACGCCGCCTCCGCCCAGCAGGACGGAGATCAGCGGCGAGTTAAGCCAGTCCAGCCGGTCGCCCTGCAACAGGCCGATGACCAGCATGGACAGCGCCGGGGCGCCCAGCAACAGGCCGCGCCAGTCGAACAGGCGCAGCCGTTCGAGCTTGAGCGGATCCTGGGGCAGCCCGCGCCAGACGGCCCAGGCCGCGAGCGCCGCGGGAGCGACGATCAGCCAGAAGGTCCAGCGCCAGCCCAGCACCTCGGTGCAGAAGGCCGCCAGCGGTATGCCCAGGCTGGGCGCGAAGGTGGCGGTGAGGGCGTAGCCGCCCAGGCCATAGAGCTTGATGCCCGGCGGCAGGAAGCGCAGCGCCACCGTCATGAGCATGGGCGGCAGCGCGCCGCCCGCGAGGCCTTGCAGCGTGCGCAGGAACAGCAGCACGGGCAGGTTGGGCGCAAATGGGCAGAGCGCGCCGAACAGCGCAAAGGCGGCCAGCGCCGTGACCGTGAAGCGGCGCAATGAAAACGTGACCGAGCACCAGGGCGCGAACGCCATGGCGCATACCGACGCCGCGGCGTAGACGGCCACGAACCAGGTGCCCTGGTCGTAGCTGATGCCCAGCGCGCCGCGGATGTCGGGCAGCGCCATCTTGGTCACGTTTTCGTTGAGCCCGGCGAGGATCACCGCCAGCAGCACGCCGAGCAATCCGGTCAGGATGCGCCAGCCGAAGGCCGCCGCGGCGGGCGGGGCGGGGGGAGCGGCGGCCGTCATGATCGTGGGCCGCCCCTGCCCGGGGATGAGGAAGACAACATGGAATAGCGTCCTTGGATAACAGGAGCTATTCAGTCTAGGTAGATGCGGGGGCCGGAAAAACCATTCCTGGATCAACCCACCCTTGCGCCCGGCGCAAGGGTGCGCGGGCCGCAGCGGGGGCGTGCAGCGAGGCTTGCACGGCGGGCAACCTTCGATTGCGCCACGCGGGATTTATCCCGGCGGGCATGCGAACGAATAATGCGGCACTCGTTAACCGCAGAGGATTTCATGAATACATACCGACTCTCCATCCTGGCGCTGAGCATGGCGCTGGTTGGCGCCGCAGCGCATGCCGAAGGCAAGACCCGCGAACAGGTGCGCGCGGAACTGATGGAAGCCAAGGCCGCCGGCCTGGTGACCTACGGCGAACAGCAATATCCCGTGGATCTGCCTCATGTCAGCACCAAGACCCGCCAGCAGGTGCGCGAAGAACTCGACGCCGCGCGCGCGGCCGGCCTGGTCACGTACGGCGAACAGGACTATCCGCCTGCGCTACCGTCGCAATCGCGCCAGACCCGGGACCAGACGGTCGCGGAACTGCGCGAGGCGCGCCTGCGCGGCCAGATGAAATCGGGCGAACTGGACTACCCGCCCGCCGTCAATTGATACCGTCGGCCTTGTCCGCGAAGTAGCGGGCAGGCGTCTTGCCCAGCGCCTTGCGGAACATGGTGATGAAGGCGCTGACGGATTCGTAGCCCAGGTCTTCGGCAGTGCGCTGCACCGAGACGCCGGCGGCCAGGCGCTGCAGGGCCTGGATGATGTGCATCTGCTGGCGCCAGCGGCCAAAGCTCATGCCGAGCTCTTGCTGCACCAGCCGCGCCAGCGTGCGTTCGCTCATGGCGACGCGCCTGCCCCATTGCGCCACCGTGCTGCGGTCGGCGGGGTCGGCGTGCAGGGCATCGGCGATTTCGCGCAGGCGCGGGTGGTCCGAAATGGGCAGGTGCAGTTGTTCGGTCGGCATGCGCGCCAACTGCTCGACCAGCACTTCGGCCAGCTTCCGGTTGGCAGGCGTGGCCGTGTCCTGCGGAGCCAGGTCCGCCAGATAGGCGACCAATTCGCGCACCAGCGGCGAGATCGCCAGCGTGCAGCACTGTCCAGGCAGGCCCGTGGCGTCGGGCGGCACGAACAGGAAACACACCCGGCCGTTCTGCGTGACGCGATTGCTGTGCGGCACGCCGCCAGGAATCCAGACGCCATATTGCGGCGGCACCATCCACAGACCCTGCGGCACGGAGCAGGTCACGCCGCCCTGCAAGGACAGCACCAGCTGGCCCATTGCGTGCCGGTGTGGTGGAGACTCCTGGTCGTTCTCGTCCGCATGCACGCGCATGGCATAGGCCTGTTGCGTGTCGATATCGGGATTGAAGAACGGGGCCGGGTCGTCCAGACGGTGCATTGAATTTCACCTTGACCGAATTTAGGGATAATTTGTCATTATGGCGAAATTCGGCGAAGGCGGCGATGCTTAAGCTGGCGGCATGAATTCGCATATCCCTACTTCCAAACGTCCCGCCGGCCATCCCGTGTTGCTGATCGCCGGCATTCTTTGCATGTCCATGGCGCTGCGCGCGCCGATTACCGGCGTGCCGCCGCTGACCGGCATGATCCGCGAGCAGTTGGGGCTGAGCGCCACCGCCGCGGGCATGCTGATCACCTTGCCCTTGCTGGCCTTTGCCGTGGTGTCGCTGTTTGCGGCGGGCCTGGCTCGCCGCCACGGACTGGAGCGCAGCTTGTTTGCCGCCATGCTGCTGATCGCGGCTGGCATCGTCGTGCGCACGCTGGGGCCGGCCTGGAGCCTGTTCCTGGGCACGGTTGTCATCGGCGCCGGCATCGCCATCGGCAATGTGTTGTTGCCCAGCCTTCTGAAGCGCGATTTTCCGCAGCAGCTCGCGGGCCTGACTTCGGCCTATGTGCTGACCATGAGCCTGGCCGCGGGGCTGGCGTCCGCCATTGCCATCCCGCTGGCGGGTCTGTCCGACGCGGCCTGGCGCTTTTCCTCGGGCTGCCTGTTGGTGCTACCCGTGCTCAGCGCTTTGCTATGGCTGCCGCAGCTGGCCAATCACACCGCGCCCGCGGCATCCACGGCGCATGCGCCGCACGGTCCCAGGCTGTGGCGCTCCGCGCTGGCGTGGCAGGTGACGCTGTTCCTGGGCATCAATTCCTTCGTGTTCTATGTGGGCGTGAGCTGGCTGCCGGCCATCCTGCGCGATGCTGGCTATACGGCCGAACGCGCCGGCACGTTGCATGGCTTGCTGCAGCTCATGTCGGCCGTCCCGGCCCTGTTCCTGGCTCCCCTGGTGCGGCGCCTGAGGGACCAGCGCGGCGCGGCGTTCTGCGCGGCCGCGGCTTCGTTCGTCGCGTTTGCCGGCTTGATCGTCGCGCCTGGCTGGGCGACGCTGTGGATCGTCCTGATGGGCCTGGGCACGGGCGGCGGCATCATTCTGGGCCTTGCATTCGTGGGCTTGCGCGCCAGTCATGCGCAGCAGGCGGCGGCGCTGTCGGGCATGGCGCAGTGCGTGGGCTATCTGTTCGCGGCCAGCGGCCCTGCGCTAGCGGGCACGCTGCACGACACGCAGGGAGACTGGACCCTGGCGCTGGCCCTGTGCGCGGTCTTGTGCCTGGCGATGGCGGCCACCGGTCTTTACGCGGGCCGCTCCATCCAGATCGGGCAATACCGGGATGCCGCGCTCAAGTCTGTCGGGCCCGGCTTTTCCACAAGCGCACCAGTGGCTCGGGCGCGTCGGTCTCCGGCACGTCGAAGCTGATGTCCGCGACGTCGTCGCCTTTGTACACGACTTCGACGTGGAAATAGCGCTGATCGCCGCCTGCCGGCGCGCAGCGCGGAACGGCCACCGGCGCGGCGCGTTGCAGGGCGTCGCAAACCTCCTGCCGCAGGTCCGGCGGGCAGGTGGCGAGGTCGATGCTGCGCGGCTGCGCCAATGCCGGCATATAGGCCAGCCCGCCTTCGCGGGTCAGGCGCACCAGCATGGCAAGGTCCAGGGATGGCAGCTCGATCATGTCTGGACTCCCACGCCGGCCCAGGCGCGGGCGACGGCATCGCGCACGGCGGTGTCATGGCGTTCCGCCGCGACGGCCAGCGTCAGTTTCGCGAACTGCACGAAGTCGGCATCGTGGCGCAGGCGCTTGTCGCACAACGCGTCGTACCAGACGCGGCCCGCGTTGGCCCATGCGGGGCCTTCCATCGAAGTGGCCGCTAGATAAAAGGCGCGGTTGGGGATGCCGGAGTTGATGTGCACGCCGCCATTGTCGTTCGGCGTGTCCACGTAGTCGCGCATGTGCGCGGGCTGCGGATCCTTGCCCAGCAGAGGGTCGTCGTAAGCGCTGCCGGGCTCCGCCATGGAGCGCAGCGCGCGGGCGCGGATCTTGGGCTTGAACAGCCCGGCGCCCACCAGCCAATCGGCCTGGCGCGCGTCCTGGCCCAGCGTGTGCTGCTTGACCAGCGCGCCGAACACATCGCACAGGGATTCGTTCAGGGCGCCGGACTGGCCCTGGTAGAGCAAGGCGGCCTCGGCGTCGATCACGCCGTGCGTGAGTTCGTGGCCGATGATGTCCACGGCCACCGTGAAACGGTTGAACACTTCGCCGTCGCCGTCGCCGAACACCATCTGCGCGCCGTTCCAGAAGGCGTTGTCGTAGTCTTCGCCGTAATGCACCGTGCCGACCAGCGGCAGGCCCTGGCCGTCGATGGAGTGGCGCTTGTAGACGTCCCAGAACAGCTTGTAGGTCGAGCCCAGATGCTCATAGGCCTCGTCCACCGCCACGTCGCCGCTGGCGGAGGCGCCTTCGGCGCGCACCAGCTTGCCGGGCAGGGTGGTGGTGTTGGCGGCGTCGTGCACGGCGCGCTGCGGCGTGCCGGCGGGCGCTGCCTTCTTGGGGCGGGCGGGCTTGGCGCGCGGCGGCTGCGCCGCCATTTCGCGCAGGCTGCGCTGCTGCTGGTCGATGATCAGCGTCTTGACCGCGGGCATGCTGACCCGCGCATCGGCGTGCTGCGCCAGCCGATCCAGCATGTAGGGGGGGATCACGCCGATCAGCGGCGCGGACTCGGAAGGACGTGGCATGCGCGGTCTCCGTCGTGGGCGCCGGGCCAGGGCCGCGGCGCGAGGCGATTCAACGGTAGCAGATAGATCCGCGGCAGGGACGTAACAGTGTGCGGCCTGATGCTAGGAACTATGGACGCCGCGTGGCGGCGTCCATGGCGCGCGGCGCCTAGTTGAACACGCCCGTGAGGACGTCCGCGACGACGGCGGTGGCGATGGCGACGAGGATCAGGTCGCTGCCCGCGACGCGCCATTCGTAGCCCGGATGCACGGGCAGGCGCGCCAGCATGGGGCCGGGCACCATCTTCTTGGCGATGCCCGGAGGCAGGGGCTTGCCGCGCGCCAGGTTCTTGCGTATGCCCGGCGGCAGCGAGCCGTAGCCCGTCGCCCCGGCCTGCACGGCATAGCTGCGCGCGGTGGACACGGTGATGCCCGCGGTGCTGAGCGTGACGCTGACGCCGCTGTCCTGGCTCTGCTGGCCCTTGTTCTTGCCATTGCCGTTACCGCCGCCATTGCCATTGCCATTGCCTTGGCCCGCGTGGTCTGGCTTGCCTTTGCCCTCGGGCGGCGCGGCCTGTGCCGGCGCGCCAAGCGTGGCGGCACAGGCAAGGATGGCGATGATCATTGAAGGTGTGCGGCGCATGGTTGTGGCTCCTGCAGTGTAGAGAGTTGCCTAGCGTAGCGCTGTCGTTGGGTTCGTGCCACTGTCCTTCGCCGATGCCGTCGCAACAATCGCCACAATTCGCCTGACGTTCCAGTCGCGATAGAATCCCCTGCTTATTTTCCGGGGGGGAACGCACGATGAGGTATTTCCTGATCTTGGTTGGGGCGGCCGTGGTCGCCTATTTGCTGGCGCGCGGCATCGCCGCCGTGCTCTCGGACCGTAAACGTTCAAAATCAGAAAGGGATTCGAAGTGAAGCCGACAGATATCCAGATGGTCAAGACGATTGGTGCCGTAAAGCCGCGTAGTTTCAAGATCGCGGTGATCACGGCGGTGTTGTTTTTGCTGATTCTGTTCCTGGCCTTCGATTCCTGGTTCCAGGTCGACCAGGGCGAGCGCGGCGTGGTGCTGCGCAACGGCAAGCTGGTGCGCGTGTCGGAACCGGGCCTGGACTTCAAGACCCCGTTCATCGACAACGTGATGACGGTGTCGGTGCGCGACCACACGTTCGTGTTTGAAAAGCTGGAAGCCTACAGCTATGACCAGCAACCGGCCACGCTGCGCGTTTCGGTGACCTACCGCGTGCCGTCCGAGCACGTGGCCGAGCTGTACTCGGAATACGGCACCATCAGCAATCTGCAGATGCGCGTGCTGGAGCGCAAGACCCCGGATTCGGTGAAGAACGTGTTCGGCCAATACACGGCGGTACGCGCCATCCAGGAACGCCAGAAGCTGGGCCAGGACGTGAATGCTGCCGTGCTCAAGACGATGGAAGGCGCACCGGTGCAGGTGGTGGGCGTGCAGATCGAGGAAGTCGGTTTTTCGCAGGCCTATGAGCACTCGATCGAACAGCGCATGTTGGCGCAGGTGCAGATCGAGACGACCCGCCAACAGAAGGAAACGGCGATGATCACGGCCGAGATCCAGGTGGTCAAGGCCAAGGCGGAAGCCGACGCGCGCCGCCAGCAGTTCACGGCCGAGGCCGACGGCATCCGCATGCGCGGCGACGCCGAAGCGGCTGCGATCCGCGCCAAGGCCGAGGCCTTGGCCGCCAACACCAATCTGGTGAGCCTGAACGCGGTGGAGAAGTGGGACGGCGTGCTGCCGACCACGCAGGTGCCGAACGCGGCCCTGCCGTTCATCGGCATCAAGTAGGCGCCGCGGGCGCAGGCTGTGCCCGCAGCGGCGGCGCAGCCTGACGCCGGCGCGCGTAGTCCATGAGGCTGTCGCCCGACAAAGCCTTGCTGTAGTACCACCCCTGCACGATGATCTCGGCGGGGGATTCCAGCGCCATCAGCTGCTGGTCCGTTTCCACGCCTTCCACCACGATCTGCAGGTTCAGCGCTTCGCAAAAGCGCAGCAAGCCGTTCAGGACCAGCGCGCCTCGGGGACTGTCTTGCGCCACGACGAAGCTGCGGTCGATCTTGACCGCATCGATTTCGAACTGGTGCAGATAGCTCAGGGCGGAATAGCCGGTGCCGAAATCATCGATGTAGATGCGGGCGCCTATCGCATGCAGACGGTCGAAGGCGGTGTGCAGCGCCTGGGTGTCCTCCACCAGCGCGTCTTCGGTCAACTCGACCGAGATCTGTCCGCCGGCCTGCGCCAGCACCTTGATCAGTTTTTCGAGGTAGTCGCCGGACGTCAGCGTGCCGGCCGTGACGTTGATGGTCATCGGCAAGCGGAAGTCGCGCTTGCGCCATTGCAGACATTGCTGCACGGCCTGTCTGGCCACCCACAGGTCCACCTCCCGCATCAGGTCGGCCTGCGCCAGCCAGCGCAGGAATTCCACCGGCGTTTGCCGCGCGCCGTCGGGTCCGGTGGCGCGCAGCAGCGCTTCGCAGCCGGTGCACAGGCCGCTGCGCAATGACACCTGCGGCTGGAATTCCAGATGGAAGTCGTACTGGCTGATGGCGCGGATGCGCGTGTTTTCGGCGTTGCGGCGTGCACGGTCGGCATAGGTCTGCACCACCGGATCATGCGCGTACAGCAGCGATTCCTCTTGCAGCCGCGTGAAGGTCGTGTCCAGCGATTTGAAGTAGACGGTGGCGCTTTCCTGGCGCTGCCGCTCCAGTGCGACGACAAAGGGCGCGTACAGACACGCGCCCAGCGCCACCAGCACGAGTTGCAGCGCCACGCCGCCCAGGCTGCCGCCGGCGGCAATGTAGGCGTTGAACAGTACCGGCGAGGTCAGCGGCAAGGTCGTCGCCGCGGAAGGCAGCCAGCCCAGTTGCACGACGGCCAGCGCGAGGATGGCGTTGGTCACCGGCGCCAGGATGAACGGCGCCAGCAGGCGCGGATTCAGGATCAGCGGCAGCCCGAACAGCAGGATTTCATTCACGTTCAGCAGCGCCACCGGCAGGCTGGCCAGCGCCAGCAGCCGCAGCGATTCGGTGCGCGCAAACACCAGCATGGCCACGGCCAACGACAGCGTCGCGCCCGATCCGCCGATGAAGACGAAAGCGCCCAGGAGGGTGCTGTTCAAGGCATACATGCCTTCGTAGCCGGCGGACTGGGTGGCGGAATTCAGCATGGCCGCCTGGTCCATGACGCTCATCAGGGGGGCCAGGGCGTGGTAGCCGTGTATGCCGAAGAACCACAGCAGCGAATTCAGGCCGGCGATCAACGCGCCCGAGGTGAAGGGGCTGTCCAGCGAGGCCAGACTCAAGGGTATGTTGAACTGCGCCACGGCGGGGATCTGGAGCGCGGCGGAGAGCGTCAGCACGACCAGGCCGGCCGTCAGCAGGCCGGGCACGACCATGTTCAGCGTGTCGCGGACGTTATCGCTGATAACGCCGTCTGGCGCCAGCTGGGTCCAGCGGCGACGGTGCAGCCACGCCATCAACGGCACGGTCAGCAAGGGCGAAACGATGGCGATGAACAGTACCAGGGTGGCGGCGGCCTGGGGGTAGGGCGCCATCAGGCCGTCGGCGATCATCACGTAGGACAGGCACAGGAACGCGGTGGGCAGATGCGGCACCCGATGGCGGAACGACAGCATGTAGCCGATGGATGTGCCGGCCAGGATAGGCATGAGGTTCGTCAGCTTGTCGTGGACGGCGGTCAACAGTTCCACGACGGTGGCTGGCAGGCCCAGTTGCCGGGCGATGACGGTCAGCACCAGGAACAACGCCGTGACCAGCAGGCACGGCAAGGTCCAGAGCAGACCCTCGCGTATGGCGCGCAGGGCGCTTGCGCCCGCCAGCGCGGCCAGCCGATCCTTTGGATAACGCATCAACGCCAGTTTCGACATGGCGGTTCGCTCAAGAGTCCGTGCAAGCGAAGATCCCCGCTCCCGTGTTTGTAAGAATATTTTGCTACATCCTAGCCCCGCTTTTCCAGGTTAAGCAATCGACGCCTATCAGAATGTCAGGGATTCCCCTCTATCAAGAATTGCAAAGCGGGCGCAAGGTGGCAGCACAGGCGCACGGGGCCGCTATACGATCAAGCGTCGTTCGCCCGGTGGCGGGACTACAAGCTTCAGAAAGAGGAGACGTGGATGTCTCAGTTGGATTGGACGTCCGGCGATACCAAGCCGGACCGGCAGGGATACTACGAAACGCGGTACGACACAGGATGCACGGCCATCACGCTTTACAGCGTGCTGGGTTGGATGCCGGTGAAAACGCCCGGCAACATGGTGAGCTGGCGCCCGTTGCCGCCCGCCGTCGAAAGACAGGAAGCCGAGCGCCACATCCAGGAACTGCGAGAAGCGCAAAGCCACGTTCCCATGGATTACTGAGGCGGCGCGCGGGAGGGGCCGCAAGGACAGTGGCAGGCAGTTGCGATAATGAGAATTATTTGTAAAATTCGCGGCGTCGCCATCTCCGTTGTCCGATCGGTCCATGTCCCGTTCCCCTCCGCCCCGTTCCGGCTGGCTCGCCTACTACGACGAGCTGGTAGGGGTATGGAGCCGTAGAGTCGGCAACCGGCATGATGCTGAGGACGCGGCGCACGATGCCATCGAACGCCTGCTGAAGGCCGACGCCAGCGTCGCGTTGAAGGCGCGCAGCTACCTGTTCCAGGCCGCCGGACATCGCCTGATCGACCGCTGGCGCCGGCAGGAACGGACCGAGCATGTGCCGCTGGACCTGCTGGACGAGGCTGACCAGCCCGCCTGGACCGACCCGGAGTCGCCGGTGCGCGCGTCGCGTCTGGCGGACGATCTTGCGCAAGTCCTGGCAGAATTGCCACCCAAGTGCCGCGAGGCCTTTGTCCTGAATCGCATCGAAGGCTGGACGCAGGCCGAGGTGGCGCAGCATATGGGCCTGTCCAAGAACATGATCGAACGCTACGTCATGCGGGCAATCGAATTCGTCCGCGACCGCATGCGTGAACACAATCCATGACGATGCCTTCCACCAACGACCGCGATGAGCAGGGCGCGCCCGATACGGCGGCGCAGTGGTTCGCGCGTTGGCATTCGGGCGACCTGACGCGCCGCCAGCGACGCGAGTTTGCCCGCTGGCGGCGCGATCATCCCGAGGCCGCGCGCGAGTTCGACCGCATGCAGCAACTGGGCAAGGCCGCCGCCGGAATGTCCCGCGATCAAGTCCGGACCTTGCTGGGCGGAGAGATTCCGGCCCGGCCCCGGCCGCAACGGCAGCGCCGCCTGGCGCTGCGCATGGCCGCGGGCTGTGCGGCATTGGCTGCGGCGGCCATGGTGGCGTGGTGGAACCTGCCGGCGGAGATTCCGGGATACTCCGCGACGCTGGTCGCGGAGCGCGGCGAACGCCGGCAAGTGACCTTGCCCGATGGTTCCGTGCTGGCACTCAATGGCGCGACGCGCGCCGACGTGCGTTTGTACGCCGGACGCCGGGAAGTGGCGCTGGACGGCGGCGAGATCCTGTTCACCGTCAGCGCCGATGCTGCGCGGCCATTCATCGTGCGCGCAGGCAGCGGCGTGGTGCGCGTGACCGGCACCATCTTCGATGTGCGGCGCGACGAGGATCAGGTCGCGGTGCTGGTGGCGTCCGGCACCGTGGAGGTGTCGGGCGGCCGCTGGTGGAACATGGGTCATGCCGTGCTGCGCGGGGGGGACGGCATCCGCGTGCCAGCCAGCGGCGCGATCGGCGTGCCAGCGCCCGCCGACGTCCAGAGCGCGATCGCGTGGCGCGAAGGGCGGGTGGTGTTCAAGAACGCGCCGCTGGCCGAGGTGGTGCGGGATATGAACCGCTATTTGCCCACGCCGTTGCGGCTGGCGGACGACAGGGCGGGGCGCTTGCGGGTATCGGCGTCATTCAGCCTGGATCGGCCCGAAGCCCTGGTCGACGCCTTGCCGGCGGTGGCGCCGGTGCGCCTGACGCCGCGCCCGGACGGCGCCATCGACATCAGCGCAAAGTAGCTTCATCGAGGCGCGGTTACAAAATAAATGAGAATGGGATTCAGGTTTATCTTGGGCTGATTCGTTCTACGAAGGAAGGCGGCAGCCGCCGCGTTTCCATCTCGGGAAACGTTCCCCGTATCGTCGAACAGAACAGCAGGTACTTGTGACTATTCCAGCAGCCCGGCATTTCCCCGCCGTTGCGCGCCTTGCGTGCGCATCTCCCCGGTTCATGTTTTCCTCCCTGCTGTTGGCAGTGGCCTTGGCGACGGCGGGTACGCCGGCGATTGCTCAGCCGCAAGCGCCCGCCGTGCCTATCGACATCGCGGCACAGCCCTTGGGCGATGCCGTGATGCAATGGGCGGCGCAGGTCAAGGTGCGCGTGTTCTACGCGCCTGAAGTGGTGGCCGGTGTAAGCAGCAACGGCCTGCGCGGCCGGCTATCGCCCGAGGAGGCCTTGCGCAGCTTGTTGCAAGGCACGGGCGTGACGTACCGTTGGCAGGGCGACAGCATCATCTTGTCGCGCGATGGCGGCGTGGCCAGCCTTGCGCCAGTGACGGTGCTGGGCAGTATGAATCCGGCGGTGACCGAAGGCACCGGCTCCTACACGACTCCGGCATCGGCCGCCGCCACGGGCCTGACCTTGTCGCTGCGCGAAACGCCGCAGTCCGTCAGCGTGGTGACACGCCAGCGCATCGACGACCAGAATCTGCGGTCGCTGGACGAAGTCATGGGCAGCGTGGTGGGCGTGCAGGTGGTCAGCGAGGACACCGATCGAACGGACTTCTGGTCGCGCGGCTTCTACATCGACAGCCTGCAGTACGACGGCGTTCCCACCACCATCGGCCTGTCGATGTATGGCGAATCCGACAACGATTCATTCATCTACGACCGCATCGAAGTCGTGCGTGGCGCGACCGGCCTGATGACGGGCGCGGGCAATCCGGGCGCTTCGATCAACCTGGTGCGCAAGCATGCCAATAGCCGAGAATTCACCGGAACGGTGAGCGCCGGCGCGGGGTCGTGGAATCAATATCGCGGCGCGGTGGACATGTCCACGCCATTGAACCAGGAAGGCACCGTGCGTGCGCGCATGGTGGCGATGTACCAGGGCCGCGATTCCTACATCGATCTGTACCATGCCAACAAGCAGGTGTTCTATGGCGTCATCGATGCGGACCTGACGCCATCGACCCGGTTGAGCCTGGGCGCGGACTACCAGGACAAGCGTCCGCGCGGATCCACCTGGGGCAGCCTGCCGGTGGTGTTCAGCGACGGCACGCCGACCGACTGGCGGCGTTCCAAGACCACCGCGGCGGACTGGACCTACTGGCATACGACCAACCAGACCGTATTCGCCACGCTGGAACATCGCTTCGCCAACGATTGGGCGGTCAAGGCCGATTGGTCGCAACGCAAGAGCAAGTACGACGCCAAGCTTTTGTACCTGTACGGCGACCTGGACCGTGCAACCGGAACCGGCTTGGCGGCGCTGCCGGGATACTGGAATTCCTACGCGCAGCAGACCTCGCTGGACTTGCAGGCCACGGGGCCGTTCAACCTGCTCGGCCGCAAGCACGAGCTGGTGGTGGGCGCCATGCGCAGCCGCTACGGCGAGGACTTCTACCGCTACGGCTTCGACCGCGCCACGCTGGCGGATACCGGCAACTTCTACCAGTGGGACGGCTCGTACGCGCAGCCGACCTGGACCGAGGCCAGCTTGCGGGACACGGTGACGCACCAACGCGGCGTCTATGCCGCGGCGCGGTGGTCGCTGGCCGACAATCTGACTGTCATCACGGGCGGCCGTTACGCGAGCTGGGAATCGAAATCGCCCACGCGCGACCAGAAGGATTCCCAGTTCATTCCGTACGCCGGCGTGGTGGTCGACCTGAACGACACCTACTCCGCCTACGTCAGCTATACCGACATCTTCCAGCCCCAGGACAATCGGGACAGCAGCGGCAATTACCTGGATCCGGTGCAGGGCCAGAACTATGAAGTGGGCCTGAAGGGCGAGTACCTGGACGGCAGGTTGAATACTTCCGTCGCGCTGTTCAAGGTCAGGCAAAGCAAGGTCGCGGTGCTGGACGGAGACAAACTGGTGCCCGGCACGCCCGACCAGGCCTACAAGACCGCCGACGGCGTCACCACCAAGGGCATCGAGCTGGAAGTGAGCGGGCTGTTGTCGGAGGGCTGGAACGCCTATGCCGGAGGCACGTACTACACCAGCCGCGATGCGCAGGGCGTGTCGGTCAATCCCGAGCGTCCGCGCGCGGTGGCCAAGCTGTTCACCACCTATCGGCTGCCGGGTTCATGGAACCGCCTGACGGTGGGCGGCGGCGTCAATTGGCAGCTGTCGAGCTACTCCGAAGTCAGCGCCGGCGACGCCACGGTCACGGTCAAGCAGAAGGCCTACGCGATCTACAACCTGATGGCGCGTTATGAGTTCAATTCGCGCCTGTCGGCGCAGATGAACCTGAACAACCTGTTCGACAAGAAGTACTACCTGGGCGGCGTGGGCAACCAGGTCTACTACGGCGAGCCCAGAAGCGTGTTCGTCAACCTGACCGCCAAGTTCTGATTGGCGGCGCGCCGCTGCGGTAGCCAGGGACGCGTCCAGAGCGGGGCAAGGATACGATAGAATATAAATGGTTCCTATTTAGATTCTATCGCCAGGTGCGCCTTGCCTCCGCCCGACTCCCCTCCCGCCGACAACGTCGCGCAACTCTATCGTGACCACCACGGCTGGCTGTCGGTCTGGTTGCGCAGGAAGCTGGGCAATTCCTTCGACGCGGCGGACCTGGCCCATGACACCTTCGTGCGCCTGATGGCCGGGCGGCGCAGGGCGGACGCGGGCGCCGAGCCGCGCGCGTTGCTGACGCACATCGCGAAGGGCCTGGTGGTGGACCACTGGCGCCGGCGAACGCTGGAAGAGGCCTATCTGGCCACGGTGGCGCAATTGCCCGAGCAGCAGGCGCCGTCGCCGGAGGCGCGCGCGCTGATCCTGGAAACCTTGCATGCCATCGATACGGCGTTGCGGACGCTGTCCGCCAAAACGCGCGAGATCTTCCTGCTGTCGCAGTTCGACGGCATGGGCTATGACGCGATCGCGCAACGCCTGGACGTGTCGCTGTCCACGGTCAAGCGCCATATGCAGGCGGCGCTGACCGCATGCCTGATCGCAAGCCAGGCCGACGCGTGATCGACCCCGCGATTCTGAGGGAAGCGGCCGGCTGGCTGGTGCGCTTCCAATCCGAGACCTTGTCGCCGTCCGAGCGCGAGGCGTTCGACCGCTGGCGCGCCCGCAGCCCGGCGCACGCCGCCGCATGGCAACGCGCCGAAGAAATGCTGCGCGGATTCGGCCAGGTGCCTCCGCGCATCGCTGGCGATACCTTGCGCCGGCTGGATCGCCCGGGTCGGCGCCAGGCCGCGCGCGCGCTGGCCGGCCTGTTGATCGCGGGACCCGTGGCATGGCTGGGCTGGCGCGAGCTGCCCTGGCGCGAGTGGAGCGCGGATGCGCGCACCGCGACCGGCGAGCAGCGCCGCCTGGAATTGGCCGATGGCACGCAACTGGTGCTCAATACCGCCAGCGCGGTGGACATCGACTACACCGCACAGCAGCGCACGGTCTGGTTGCGGGCGGGCGAAATCCTGCTGACCACGGGTAGCGATACGCCGCAGTTGCGCCGTCCCTTCATCGTCCAGACCGCCCAAGGCGCGATCCGCGCGCTGGGCACCCGCTTCCTGGTGCGCGACGAAGGCGACGCCGTGCGCGTGGCGGTCTTCGAGGGCGCGGTGGAGATCTGGCCCGCGGCGGCGGCTGGCAGCGCCACGGTGCTGCCGGCCGGACGGCAGACCGTCTTCAACGGGCGCGAGGTGCAACCCCAGATCCCGGTGAAGACGTCGGCGGCGTCGTGGGAGCAGGGCATGCTTGCCGCGCGCAACTGGCGGCTGGCCGACCTGGTGGATGAACTGGCCCGGTATCGCCGCGGCATGCTGCGCTGCGATCCAGCAGTGGCGGGGCTGCGCGTGTCCGGGGCGTTTCCGTTGAACGATATCGATGCCAGCTTGCGCTTGCTGGAAAAGACCCTGCCCGTGAGGGTGAGCAAGGTCACGCCGTACTGGACGACGGTGGTACCGCGCGCCGGCGTTACAAATTAATCGCGAACTGGCTGAACCTTTTCTTCGCTTCGTCCGGTGTATCGGGTGAATCGCCGCGAATCGCGCGCCGCCCAGACCCTTACGAAGGATGGTTTCATGGTTTCCCGAATCTCCCGTTCGCCGCGCCCCGTGCGCGGCAAAGCCGTGCTGACGCCGCTGGCGGCGATGCTACGGGCAGCCGGCATGGGCTTGGCGCTGTTGGCCGCCACGGGGGCGTCGCAACAGGTGGTGGCGGCCGATACGGTGAGCGCCGCTGCGCGCAAGCCCTACGCGATCGCCGCCGGTCCGTTAGGCGACGCGCTGGCTCAGTTTGCCGCCGCTGCCGGCGTGCCGCTGTCGTTCGATCCGGCCATGGTGTCGGGGTTGCGCACGAACGGGTTGGATGGCGCCTACACGGTGCAGGAAGGCTTTGTCCGTTTGCTGTCCGGATCGGGCTACGTCCTGTCGGAGCAGGGCGGAGGAGCCTATTCCCTGCGCAAGCTACCGTCGGGATCGGATGCGTCGGCGACCGTATTGCCGGCAGTGACCGTAGCGGCTAGCGCAGCGGCGCCCTACGCGTTGCCGGCGGAGTACGACGGCGGCCAGGTGGCCCGGGGTGGACGGCTGGGATTGCTGGGCAACCGCGACGTGATGGACATGCCATTCAATGTCACGAACTACACATCGGACCTGCTGGCGAACCGTCAGTCGGTGACGCTGGCGGATGCGCTGAACGTCGAGCCATCGGTGCGTTTTACCGGGCAGATCGGCGGCGTGACCGACTCTTTCTACATCCGGGGCTTTCCTATCGGCGAAGGCAACCTGGGTGAGATCGCCTTTGACGGGGTCTATGGCGTGGCGCCCAACTATCACGTCTACACCGACTACATCGAGCGGGTCGAAGTGCTGAAAGGACCGGCCGCGCTGCTGTACGGCATGTCGCCCAATAGCGGCGTGGGCGGCGTGATCAACATGGTGCCCAAGCGGGCGCTGCCGCAGGACCTGAGCCGCGTGTCCGCCGATTACGTGGGCGACTCGCAATTCGGCGCGCGCGCGGACCTGAGCCGCCGCTTCGGCAATGACGGCGAATGGGGCGTGCGCATCAACGGCATGCACCGGCAGGGCGATACGCCGCTGGACAATCTGTATTCGCGCACCGACATCGGCGCGCTGTCGCTGGACTACCAGGGCGAGCGGCTGCGCGCCTCGCTGGACCTGCTGACGCAGAATGAAAAGATCGACGCGCCCACGCGGCCTTTCCTGGTGGCGGCGGGCATCGATGTGCCGCATGCGGCGGACGGGCGGCGCAACGCCACGCAGCCCTGGGGCTGGTGGAAGTCAGACGGGCAATCGGCGCTGCTGCGGGTCGAGTACGACATCAGCGACCGCCTGACGGTGTTCGCCGACGCGGGCGGCTCGGACACGAACGTGTCGCGTCTGTCGGACCAGACGCCTACCATCGTCAACGAGGCCGGCGACACGGTGGTCACGCCGAACAATTTCAGGTTCGAGGTCAACCGCAGCACCTACAACGCAGGCCTGCGCGCCAAGCTGGATACAGGCCCGGTGCGCCATGCCATCAGCTTCATGGGCAGCCTGTACAGCGACCGGAACTCGCAGGCCAGCGTAATGGGCACGCCGCTCACGTCGAACATCTACCATCCGATCACGCGGCCGGAGCAGTACATCCCGGCGCCGGCCAACGTGCCCAAGATTTCCTCGTCCGATCTTTCCGGCCTGGCGTTGGCCGATACGCTGAGCATCCTGGACGAGCGCGCGCAGCTGACCCTGGGCGTGCGCCAGCAGCGCATCCAGTCCCGCAATTTCAACGCCACGACCGGCGTGCGCACCGTCAGCTACGACGAAAGCGCGACCACGCCGCTGGCGGGCATTGTCATCAAGCCCTGGAGCTATGTGTCGCTGTACGCCAATTACATCGAAGGCCTGAGCAAGGGCGACGTGGCGCCTGCCACCGCGTCCAACGCCGGCCAGGTGTTCAAGCCCTATAAGGCCAGGCAGAAGGAAGTGGGCGTGAAGGTGGACCTGGACAGCGCCATGCTGACCCTGAGCGCCTTCGAGATCACCAAGCCCAGCGGCCAGCTGACCAACGGCGTGTACGGCGCGGACAGCGAGCAGCGCAACCGCGGCCTGGAATTGAACCTGGCCGGTGAACCGTGGCGCGGCTTGCGCCTGCTGGGCGGTGTGACCTTGCTGGACGCGGAGCTGACGCGCGCCGGGAGCAAGGCGGTGGTCGGCAACCGGCCCGTGGGCGTGCCCAAGGTGTCGGTGAACCTGGGCGCGGAATGGGATACGCCTTGGGTCGCGGGCCTGACCCTGACCGGCAGCGTGATGCACACCGGCAGCGAATACATCAATCAGGCCAACACCCAGTCGGTGCCGTCGTGGACCACGTTCGACCTGGGCGCGCGCTATGCCACCAAGGTCTATGGTAAAGACCTCACGCTGCGCGCCAATGTGGTCAACGTGTTCAACCGGGCCTATTGGTCGGGCGTGGCCTCGTATGGCACGATTTCCCAAGGGGTGCCGCGCACGCTGATGCTGTCCGCGTCTATGGACTTCTGACTGGCGCTAGGAGGCCAGCAGCCCGCTGATGCGGGCCAGGTTGTCCAGCGTGCTGCGCAGGTGCTCCGCCAGTTCGGCTGCGGCCTCTTCGTTGCGTTCGTGTTCCAGCAGTTCCAGGATGGCCAGGTGCTGGTCGCAATGCTGGCGGTAGCGGCTGCGGTCCTGCATGGAGCGGTACGAGAGCAGCCGGCGCACGCGGTTCACGCGCTTGATGGCGTCGATGAAAAAGGGATTGCCCGAGGCCTCCACCAGCGATTCATGGAAGCGCACGCCGCGTTCGTGCAGCTGGTCGGCGGTGTCGGTGGCGATGCCGCCGTCCAGCAGGTGCTTTTCGGCGGCGCGGCAACGCGCCAGCACTTGCTTGTCGATGTGAAAGCCCGGCTCCAGCAGCGCGGCCGGCTCCAGCGCCAGCCGCAGGCGGTAGGACTGCAGCAGGCTGTCGGGCGTGGTCATCATGGATGAGAATTCCCAGCCATAGCCGGGCCGCCGCTCTGCCCAGCCTTCCTGCGCGATGCGGCCCAACAGGGCTTGGGTCTGCGCCGCCGTCAGGCCATAGCGCGCGCGCAGCAGCGCTTCGCTGCATTGCATGGGCAGTTCGCCGCGCAGCAGTTCGTCGGCCAGCTTGAAGTAGCTGTGCGTGACGATGTCGTCAACGGAGGGCGGCGCCAGGTCCCCTTGCATGTGTGCCAGCGCGGCGTGATCCCGTTCCAGGAAATAGCCGCGGTTGGGCTTGCGCGAGACGACGCCGCGTTGCTCCAGGATGCCCAGCGCGTCGTTGACCGGCGAGCGCGACAGGCGCAGCCGGTCGGCGATCTTCTGCGCCGTCAGGTGCGCGCCCGCGGGCAGGCGGTCTGCCTGGATCAGCGCCAGGATTTTCGCGGCGGTATTGGATTGGGCGCTCATGCGTTGCGGACGGCGGAATGGATGGTGTCCGAGAGAATAGCGGGAATGACGCCGCCCATGCGCAGCAGCCTGACTTCCAGCCGGGTCTCGACCGCCGCCGTGGCCTGCAGCGTCTCTTCGGCGCCACCGGCGCGCAGGATGCGGACCGCCACGGGCATGCGCGGCGTCAGCGCCGCGGCCGGGGCATCGATCTCGATCCGGTCGCCAGGCCGGATCCGCAGCGTTGCCGGCGTGAGGCCGGCGGGCAGGCGCAAGGGCAGGATGCCCATGCCGATCAGGTTGGAGCGATGGATGCGTTCGAAGCTGACCGCCAGCACGCAGCGGATGCCCAGCAGGCGTTGCCCCTTGGCGGCCCAGTCGCGCGAGGAGCCGGTGCCATAGCGCTCGCCTGCCACCAGGACCACGGGCTGGCCGGCCCGGGCGTAGCGGCCGGCGGCCTCCCAGATCGGCTCCACCCGGCCGCTGGGCGCATGCAGCGTGTGGCCTACCGGCGCTTCGGGTATGAGCAGATTGACGAGGCTCTTGCTATAGAAGGCGGCGCGCAGCATCACCTGCCAGTTGCCGCGGCGCGATGCGAAGACGTTCAGGTCGTTGCGGTCGTCGCCGCGTTCGACCAGGAAGTCGGCGATCAGGCTGTCCGGCGGAATGGCGCTGGCGGGCGACAGGTGATCGGTGGTCACGTCGTCGCCCAGCACCAGCAGGGGATGCGCGGTGTAGCGGCCCAGCTGGCCGGCCGCTTCGGTGCTGGCGAAAGGCGGGCGGCGCAGCGCGGTGGAGGCGGGATCCCAGGGAAAGCGCGCCGAGTCCGGCGCTTGCAGCGCATGCCATGCCGGGTTGGCGCTGGCCATCCGGAAGGCCTGGCGGTAATCGGCGGGCTGCTGGCCGGCGGCAAGCGCGGCGTCTATCTCCGCGTCGTCAGGCCAGAGCTCGCGCAGATGGACGGCGCGGCCGTCGGGCGCGGCCTGCACGGGTTCGCAGCTCAGATCGCGTTCGGCGTCGCCCGCCAGCGCGTAGGCGATGACCAGCGCCGGCGACATGAGAAAGCCCAGATCCAGGTCTGGATGGATGCGGCCGGCGAAATTGCGGTTGCCGGACAGCACCGCCACGGGATGGACCGCGCCCGCCGCCATGGCCGCGCGCACGGACTCGGGCAGGGGGCCGGAATTGCCGATGCAGGTGGTGCAGCCGTAGCCCACGATGTCGAAGCCCACGGCGGACAGATCTTCCAATAGCCCGGCGCGCGCGAGATACGCCGCCGCCGCGGGCGAGCCGGGAGCCAACGAGGTCTTCACCCAGGCGGGCACGCGCAGGCCGGCCTGGCGCGCCTTGCGGGCCAGCAGGCCGGCCGCGGTAAGCAGCCGTGGATCCGAGGTGTTGGTGCAACTGGTGATGGCGGCGATCGCCACGGCGTAGCGGGGCAGGCCGTGCGCAGGGACCGCAGGGGCACCCGCCAACCCGGCCAGGATGGCCTTGGCGTGTCCGTAGGGATGCAGGTCCTGCGGCCGCCGCGGACCGGCCACATGCACCTGCACGCGGTCCAGCGCGATGTCGATCACGCGCGTGTAACGCGGCTCGGCGGCGGGGTCGTAGGCGATGCCGGTGCGCTCGGCATAGGTCTGTACCTGCGCGATCAGCGTTTCGGGCCGGCCCGTCTGGCGCAGATAGGCCAGCGTCTGCCCGTCGATGGGGAAGTAGCCCGTGGTGGCGCCGTACTCGGGCGCCATGTTGGCCACCACGCAGCGGCTGCCGGCCGGCAGCGTGGCCACGCCCGGTCCGAAGAATTCCACGAACTCTCCGGACACCTGGATCTCGCGCAGGCGCTGCGTCACGGTCAAGGCCAGGTCGGTCGCGCTGACTCCCGCGCCCAGCGCGCCGGTCAGGCGCACGCCGATCACGTCGGGAATGCGCAGCA
Source organism: Achromobacter xylosoxidans (assembly GCF_014490035.1). Lineage (NCBI taxonomy): Bacteria > Pseudomonadati > Pseudomonadota > Betaproteobacteria > Burkholderiales > Alcaligenaceae > Achromobacter > Achromobacter xylosoxidans. The sequence goes on from NZ_CP061008.1 coordinate 1,257,989, forward strand.
GCGTGGGCATGCCGAACATCACTGTCTGCGCCTCCAGGCCGCCCACGCCCCAGCCCAGCACGCCGATGCCGTTGACCATGGGCGTGTGGCTGTCGGTGCCTATCATCATGTCCGGATGCAGGGCGATGCCGTCGGCGCTTTCCCGCTCGCAGACCACTGTCGCGAGTTGCTCCAGATTGATGGTGTGCATGATGCCGGTGCCCGGCGGATGGATGCGCACATTGGACAGGGCCTTGGAGGCCCAGCGCAGGAAGCGGTAGCGCTCGGCGTTGCGGCGCAGCTCCAGGTCCAGGTTCAAGGCCGCGGCATCGGCGCGCGCATAGGACTGCACCGCCAGCGAATGATCCACCGACACGTCCACGGGCAATACGGGATTCAGCGCGGAAGGATCCACGCCGGCCTCGGCCAGCGCGTCGCGCATCGCGGCGATGTCGACCAGGGCCGGGGTGCTGGTGGTGTCGTGCATCAGCACGCGCCCGGGCTGGAAGGCGATCTCGGCTTCGCTGGTGCCGTGCTCCAGCCAGCGGAACAGGGCCGCGGCGGCCGCGTCGCGCTCCGCGTCCTGCATATTGCGCAGCGCGTTTTCCAGCAGCAGCCGCAGGACCACGGGCAGCCGGAAATATTGGGCGCCGTACGTGCCGGGCAGGTCCAGGCAGGTATGGCGGACGCCATTGAGGGTGAAGACGGCGTGGCGAGGCGTGACGGCATGGATGTGCATGGCCGTCATTTTGCATATTGCAATATAAAAATGCAATTTAAGAAAATTGGGGGCAGATAGCCCGTAATTCGTCCCGAGGTAGCCCTGATACCGCGGCCACGGGCCTAGCGCATGACGGAGTCCAGCGCGCTCAGGGCCGGCGGAATCATGGCCAGCAGGCGGGCCTTGCCCACGCCGTCCCTGGCTTGCACCGACAGGCCGTGCAGCACGACGGCGTAGTAGTCGCCCAAGGCCTGCACGTCGGTGCCGGGCTTGAGTTCGCCCGCCTTCAGCGCGGCTTCGAGCCGGTCGATGATGGACTGCGTGCGCGCCTTGCGATGGGTGGTGAGCCACGCCATGACCGCTTCGTTTTCGGCGGCGTAATTGGTGGCGGCCGACACCACCATGCAGCCTTGCGGACGGCCGCGCCGGGTATAGGTGGCCACTGCGTCAGCCAGCAGCTTGGCGATGGCCTCGCGCACGCTTTCCGTGCCTTCCAACGCCTTTTCGGCGAAGGCGCCGTCGCCGGCTTCGTAACGCGCTACCGCTTCGCGGAACAGATCCTGCTTGGAGCCGAAAGCGGCATAGAGCCGTGCGGAAGCCAGTCCCGTCGCGGCCACCAGGTCCGCCATCGAAGTGCCTTCGTAACCCTGCTTCCAGAACGCAAGCATTGCCTGCTGAAGCGCCAGGTCGCGGTCGAATTCTCTGGGTCTGCCTGCCATGACGGTCTCGTTGAAATGAACTGAGGCGCAGTGTAACGCCGCATGTGCGCTGCCTGGCGTGCGTAGCCTGCGCTTGCGCCGATTCTTCGCATCGTCTATTCTTTGTCGTTCGACAAACAATTAGGTTTAAGAATCATGCAAACGATCAAAGGACCCAGCCTGCACCTGGCCCAGTTCAGCGACGCCGTCGCGCCCTTCAACAGCCTGCCCGCCATCGCGGAATGGGCTGCGGGCGTAGGCTTCAAGGCCTTGCAGATTCCCGCCTGGGACCAGCGCTTTTTCGACAGCGCGACGGCGGCCGTCAGCCAGGACTATTGCGACGAGATCAAGGGAACGCTGGCCGCCCATGGCCTGGTGATCAGCGAACTGACCAGCCATATCTACGGCCAGTCGCTGGCGGTGCATCCGGCCTACGACGCCATGGTCGACAGCTTTGCGCCGCTTAAGGCGCGGGGCAATCCGCAAGCCAGGACGGCGTGGGCGCGGCAAGGCCTGCTGGATACGGCGCGCGCATCGCGCAGGCTGGGCCTGACCGATATGGGCACGTTCTCGGGTTCACTGGCCTGGCCCTATCTGTTCCCGTTTCCGCAGCGTCCGGAAGGCTTGATCGAAGCGGCGTTCGATGAACTCGCCAAGCGCTGGCTGCCGGTGCTGGACGAGTGCGAAGAGCAGGGCGTGAACCTGTGCTTCGAGATTCATCCCAGCGAAGACCTGCACGATGGCATTTCTTTCGAGATGTTCCGCGAGCGCGTGGGCGGCCATGCGCGTTGCGCCATTCTGTTCGACCCCAGCCACTTCGTGCTGCAACAGCTGAATTACCTGGAATACCTGGACATCTACAAGGACTACATCCGCATGTTCCATGTGAAGGACGCGGAGTTCAATCCGACCGGCCGGCAGGGCATCTATGGCGGATACCAGTCCTGGATCAACCGGGCCGGGCGCTTCCGCTCGCTGGGAGACGGGCAGGTGGACTTCAAGGCGATCTTCTCGAAGCTGGCGCATTACGACTACCAGGGCTGGGCCACGCTGGAATGGGAATGCTGCCTGAAGGACCAGGAGACCGGCGCGCGCGAGGGCGTGGAGTTCATCAACCGCCACATCATTCCGGTTACCTCCAAGGTCTTTGACGACTTCGCTGGCGCGGCCATCGACAAGCAACAGATCAACGCCCTGCTGGGCATCGCATGAACGGCCCGCGCCGCATCGGAAATCATCCATGACACACCAGAACTTTTCCTTCGACGCCTTTTCACACCAGTACGTCCATGTCGGCGGACACCGCATCCATTGCGCCACGGCGGGCTCCGGCACGCCCGTGCTGCTGATTCCGGGCTGGCCCCAGACCTGGTACACGTGGCGCCACGTCATGGCGGCGCTGGCGCAGGCCGGTTACCAGGCGATCGCGGTGGATCCGCCCGGCACCGGCGATTCCGACCGTCCGGCATCGGGCTATGACACCGGTGCCATCGCCGCCACGCTGCACCAGTTGATGGCGCAGCTGGGCCACGCGCGCTACCAGGTGGTGGGCCACGATATCGGCATGTGGGTGGCCTACGCGCTGGCCAGCGATTTTCCGGCGGCGGTGAGCCGGCTGGCGCTGACGGAAGCCGTCATACCAGGCCTGGCGCCCGCGCCCACGATCTTCGCGCCGCCGCAGGAGAACATCTTCCTGTGGCATTTCATGTTCAATCAGTTGCACGATCTGCCCGAGACGCTGATCGCGGGCAGGGAAAAGGCCTACCTGACCTTCATCTTCGACAAGTGGTCGCATCGCCGCGACCGGGTCGCGGCCGAGGTCTACATCGACGCCTATGCGGCGCCCGGCGGACTGCGCGGCGGATTCGCATACTACCGCGCCATTCCGGAGACCATCAGGCAGAACGCGCTGCGCGCCAAGCGCATGCTGGAAATGCCCACGCTGGCCATCGGCGCCGAGCATGCGACCCGCGACGCGCCGCTCGTCACCATGCGCGAGAATGCCCGGAATCTGCAGGGGGCGATCATTGCCGACTGCGGGCATTTCGTCACCGAGGAATGCCCCGAAGCCTTCCTGGAGCATCTGCTCCCGTTCCTGTCGCGGGAGGGCTGAAGGTGGCGCTCGACCCTCGCATCAATGCCTATCTGAGCCGTCTGTCCGCGGTGTCGGGGCCCATGGTGCTCGAAGAGATCCGGGCAGAGACTGAAATCAGTCTGCGCAAGCTGCAGGGCCCGGACGAAGAAGTAGGGGCAACGGAGTTGCACCAGGCCGTTTGCGGGCAAGGCCAGCCGTTGCGGATCAGGTCCTATACGCCGGCCGGCAGGGAACACGAAACCGGTCTGCCTGCCCTGGTGTACGCGCATGGCGGCGGCTGGTTCCAGTGTTCGCTGGAACTCTATGACAATCCTTGCCGGGCGCTGGCCAACGCCACGCAATGCAAGGTGTTTTCGGTGGATTACCGCCTGGCGCCGGAGCACAAGTTCCCCGTGCCGGTCGAGGATTTCTACCGCGGCGTGCAATGGGTGTGCGACAACGCCGAAAGCCTGCGCATCGATGCCGCCCGCATCGCGGTGGGGGGCGACAGCGCGGGCGGAAACCTTGCGGCCACGGTGGCGCTGATGGCGCGGGACCGGGGCGGTCCGGCCATCGCCCATCAGTTGCTGCTGTACCCGGTGCTCGACTATTCGTTCTCGACCGAGTCGTACAGGACCTATGGGCAGAACTTCTTCCTGACCGAGGAGGTCATGCGGTATTGCTGGTTCACCTATCTGCTCAACGAGAGCGACGGCGCCTCGCCCTACGCCTCGCCGGCGCGGGCGGAATCGCTGGCCGGCCTGCCGCCCGCGACGCTGCTGGCCTGCGAATACGACCCCGTGCGCGACGAGGCCGAGGCTTATGTGCGGCGCCTGCGCGAAGCCGGCGTTCCGGTCAGCGCCCACAGGCTGGAAGGCATGGTGCATGCCTGCATCCATATGCTGGGCCTGACCCCCGCGGCCCGGCGGCTATTCGACCTAGCCGGGCAGGCTTTGCGGTCGGCCTTCGGGGCCTGATGCCGCGCAAGCCTCCTGCGTTGTGCGGGAGGCTTGCAGTATGCTTACCGGCTTCCAGAACATTCCCGACCTTGCTGCAATGACTGATTTCCCCTTCGATGCCGTGCTGTTCGACTGCGACGGCGTCCTGGTCGATTCCGAACCCATCACCAGCCGCGTGCTGACCGAAATGCTCAATGAACTGGGCTGGGGCATCACGCATGCGGAAACCATGCAGATCTTCACGGGCAAGGCCGTCAGGGATGAGCTGCCGCTGATCGAGTCGCGCACGGGCGCCACGATCACGCCGGACTGGTTCGATCAATTCCGCCAGCGCCGCAACGCCGCGCTGGATCGGGATCTGGTCGAGATCCCCGGCGCGCCGGACGCGGTGCGGGCGCTGCATGTGGCCTTGGGCGGCCGCATCGCCGTGGCTTCGGGCGCGGACCGGCGCAAGGTGGAGCTGCAGCTCGCCAAGGTCGGCATTGCGGAGTGCTTTCGCGAGCGCGTCTTCAGCGGCCATGAAATGCCGCGCAGCAAGCCTTATCCGGACGTGTACCTGGCGGCCGCGCAGGCGCTGGGCGTGGACCCCCGGCGTTGCGCCATCGTGGAAGACACGGTGACCGGCGCCACGGCCGGGGTGGCCGCCGGCGCCACGGTGTTCGGCTATAGCCCGGACGCCAACGGCCATAGCGGCGCAGAGGCCTTGCGCGGCGTGGGCGTGGCCCACGTGTTTACCGACATGGGCGCCCTGCCAGGGTTGTTGGCGGGGTGGCGCCAGGCCGCCTAGGGGGCTGGCGCGCCGAACGGTCTTTAACCCGCGTATTGCTCGCCGCCGTCCAGGTCTATCACCGTGCCGCTCAGGTAGCCCGCGCGCGGCGAAGCGCCGAACACGATCATGTCTGCGACTTCGCCGGGTTCCATCAGGCGTCCGAAAGGCAGGTCCGACAACGTTTCCTGCCAGCGGCTTTCGTCGCCCCAGCGCGCCTGGGCGCGCTGTTTGGCCAGCGTCAGCACGCGGTCGGTGCGGGTACGCGAGGGATTCACGCCGAAGACGCGCACGCCATGGCGCGGCGCATCCCCGCCCAGGGCGCGCGTGAAGCCGATCAGCGAGGCATTGGCCGCCGCGCCGCAGATGTAGTCGGCGCGCGGCGCCGCCCCGCCCATGCCGATGATGTTGGCGATGACGCCGGCGCCGGCTTCGCGCATGCGCGGATAGTAGTGCCGGGCCAGATCGATGTAGCCGTAGACCTTCAGTTCCCACCCCGCGCGCCAGCGTTCGTCCTGCACCTGGTCCAGCGCCCCGCCGGGCACCGCGCCGGCATTGTTCACCAGGATGTCGATATCGCCCGCTTCCTGGCTCAGGCGTTGCACCGCGCCGGGTTGGGCGAGGTCTAGCGCAATGGTCCGGGGCTGCTTGCTGGTTTGTTCGCGTATGGCCTCGGCCGCCGCGCGCAGCGCCTCCCCGTCGCGCGACACCAATATCGGATCGGCGCCCTCGCGGGCGAAGGCGAGCGCGCAGGCCAAGCCTATGCCCTTGGATGCGCCCGTGATGAGCACGCGTTTACCGTCCAGCTGCAAATCCATATAACCCTCCGGTTGGTTTCGTGCGCAGTCGTGCGCGACGCCTCGAAGTTTGTACCCCAGTCGTACCCGCTAGTGCCAGCGGGGCTCGGCGCCTGCTATGCTGGCCGGACCATTTCCCATCAAAAAAGGGGGGGACGGCGATGACGGAAATCTGGCTGGAAATCTGGTCCACCGCGCGCAGCGAGTTCGCCGACATCCCCGATGTGGGCGAGGCGACCCGCATCGTGCTGCGCCTGAGCATGGCGATGCTGCTGGGCGGCCTGCTGGGCTACGAGCGCGAGCGCAGCGGCAAGGACGCGGGCTTGCGCACCCACATGCTGGTGGCGCTGGGCGCGGCGATCTTCGTGCTGGTGCCGCTGCAGGGCGGCATGGAAGTCGGCGACCTGAGCCGCGTGCTGCAGGGCGTGATCGCCGGCATTGGTTTCCTGGGCGCGGGCGCCATCATTAAACTGAGCGGCGAGCGCGAGATCCGCGGGTTGACCACCGCGGCCGGCATCTGGATGACGGCGGCCATCGGCGCCGCGGCGGGCATGGGGCGCGAGGCCACCGCCGTGGTCAGCACGCTGATGGCCCTTTTCGTGCTGGCGGTGCTGCGGCGGGTCGAGGCGCGCATCGCCGCCCGCAAGGAACGCGGCCTCATCTCTACCGACGCCAAGTAGACCCGGCGCAGGCGTTTCAGTTGCCGCCGGACACGTCGATGAACGAACCGCTGGTGTAGCCGGCCTCGTCCGAGAGCAGCCACATCACGGCGCCCGCCACTTCTTCGACGGTGCCGCCGCGGCGCAGCGGAATCACGCCCTTCAGGCGGTCCACGCGGCCGGGTTCGCCGCCGCTGGCGTGCATGTCGGTGTAGATGGTGCCGGGACGCACGCCGTTGACGCGGATGCCTTCCGGCGCGACTTCCTTGGACAGGCCGATGGTCATCGTGTCCATGGCGCCCTTGGAGGCGGCGTAGTCCACGTATTCGTTGGGCGAGCCCAGCCGGGCGGCCGCGGACGAGACGTTGACGATGGCGCCGCCCTGGCCGCCATGGCGCGTCGACATGCGGCGCACCGCCTCGCGGGCGCACAGGAAGGCGCCGATCACATTGGTGGACAGCACGCGCAGCAGGCGCTCGGCGCTCATCTGGTCCACGCGCATCTGCTGTTCGAGGATGCCGGCGTTGTTGACCAGCGCGTCGATGCGGCCCAGTTGCCGATCCAGTTCGCCGTACATGCGCAGCACCTGGTCCTCTTGCGAGACATCGGCCTGCAGGGCAACGGCGCGGCCGCCGCCCTGCACGATTTCGGCGACCACCGCGTGCGCGGTGTCGGCGTTGGCATGGTAGTTGACGCCTACCGCGTAGCCGCGGCGGGCGGCCAGCTTGGCGACGGCGGCGCCGATGCCGCGGCCACCGCCCGTGACGAGCATGATTTTGGACATGGCTTGCTCCTGGTGGGCTTACACCTTAGCAGATGGCGGCGGGCTCAGATCCAGACGTCGTTGGGGGCGCTGCGCTCGCCGCCCTGGTCGCCGGTGTTGCGCACGCCGCGCGGTTCGATCAGCAGCATTTGGACTTCTTCGACCGCACAGGGCTTGTGCTCCACGCCCTTGGGGACCACGGCCATTTCGCCTGGGCCGAGGTCGATGTGGCCGTCGCGCAGTTCGATGCGCAAGCGGCCCTCGATGACGATGAAGGTCTCGTCGGTGTCGGCGTGGCTGTGCCACACGAATTCGCCCTGTATTTTCACCAGCTTGAACTGGTAGTCGTTCATCTCGGCGACGACCTTGGGCATCCAGTGTTCGGAAAACAGCGCCAGTTTTTCGGCGAAATTGATGGGAAGGATATCGGGCATGGGACGGCCTGCGGGCGGGGTTGAGCAGACCCAAGGATAGAAGGCCGGGCGGGCGCCGTCTTGTACGATCGTGCAGCCTTGCGCGCAGGCCAGTGGCTCAGCGGCGCAGCATGCGGCGCCAGCGGTCGGGCGCCATGCCGTAGGTCTGGGCGTGGCGGCGCGTCAGGTGGCTCTGGTCGGTGAAGCCCGCCGCGGCGGCCGCTTGCGCCAGCGGCATGCCCGCGGCGATCAGGCGCCGGGCCTGGTCCAGGCGGCGCAGCATTACGTAGCGGTAGGGACTGGTGCCGAACAGCGCGCGGAAGTCGCGCGACAGGCTCCAGCGATCCGTGCCTGCGGCCGCTGACAGCTGTTCCAGGGTGATGGACTGTTCGAGCGAGGCGTGGATGTACTGGCGCGCGCGCTCGGCGGCGGCGTAGTCGACGCTGCGGCGCGCGGGCTTGCCGCCGGCCGCGGCGCACAGGGCATGGCTCAGCTCGTACAGCGCGTCGTCTTCCTGCAGCGGGTCGATGGACTCATGCGTGTCCTGCAGCAGGCTGGCGCTGGCGGCATACAGCCGCGGATCGGCCGAGATGCCGCCGGGGATGAACGGCAGCGGCCGTCCGCCCAGGATCTGCTGGATAAGCGCAGGCTCGACGTAGATCATGCGGTAATGGAAACCGGCCTCGGTGCCGGCCTGTCCGTCGTGGACTTCGTCGGGATGCAGCACGATGGTGCCGCCGGGCAGGCTGTGCCGCAGCCCGCGGCGGTAGTGGAAGCTCTGTACGCCCGACAGCGTGCGGCCGATGGCGTAGGTGTCGTGGCGGTGCATGCCGTAGCCGGGACCGCCGAAGTAGGCCTCGATGCGCTCCAGCTGGCCCGAGGGCGCTGCGCGCAGTATCCAGTCTTGCTTCAATCCGCCTCCCGCAGCAGCCTCAGTCCCACCAGAGGATAGCGCGTTTCCTGCGTGTTCCAGTTGCGGTAGGAGGCGCGCGTGTACAGCGCCCAGGTATGCCAGGAGCCGCCGCGGCGCACGCGCACGTTGCCGCTGGCGGGGCCTTGCGGGTCGTCCGCCGGCGAATGCGCGTAGTAGTCCTCGCCGTACCAGTCCGAGACCCATTCCCAGGCGTTGCCGTGCATGTCGTACAGGCCGAAGGCATTGGGCGCGTAGCTGGCGACCGGGGCGGTGAAAGCGTGGCCGTCGGCGCGGGCGGAAGCGTGCGCCTGCCATTTGGGCCAGAGCGGCGCGGCGTCGGCGTCGAAGCCGTTGCCGACGTCGGGCATGGCGGCGGGATCGTCGCCGTTCTGGTAGCGGGTGCGCGTGCCGGCGCGGCAGGCGTATTCCCATTCGGCCTCGGTGGGCAGGCGGTAGACCTTGCCCTCGGTCTGGGTCAGCCAGCGGGCCAGCGCCGTGGCGTCGTTCCAGCTGATGTTGACGACGGGATGGTCGTCGCCTTGGGCAAAGCCCGGATTGCGCCAGGAGTAGCGGCGGTCGCGGCCTTCGAAGGCGTCGCCGCGCTCGGACTTGTCGGGGTCGTACTGCGGGTTGTAGCCATAGCCGCCGGTGCCGTCGGCCTCCGACTCCGGCACATACCCGGACGCTTCGATGAAGCGGCGGAACTGGCCCACGGTGACTTCCGTGCGTTCCAGGTAGAACGGGCGGGTGATGCGCACCGTATGCACCGGCGCTTCATCGGACAGCTGGGCGTAGCGGTCCGGCGGATACAGCGGATAGTCGCGCGCCAGCGCCTCGGGCGCTTCGTCGCTGCCCATCTGGAAGCTGCCGGCCGGCACGCGGACAAAGGTCATGCCCAGTGAATTTTCGATCAGGGCGGGCGGTTCGCCCGACCAGCAAGGCGCCGATACGAGGGTGCAGAGCAAAGCCAGGGCGGTGCGTGTGCGCATGGGAATCCGGTAGGCGGAGCATGAGGGGTGCGCAATAGTAGAGCCGCCGCTCGCGGCCGGCCAGACGCGGGGAACCCTCATGTCGCGGCGGGGGCTCAGCCGGCGCGGCGGATGGTGAAGTTGATGCGCTGGCTGCCCAGCCGCGGATGCGGCAGGTCCTTGATGGGCATGATGCCGTGGTAGCGCAGCCGGTCGACGCCGCCCCATACGGCCACGTCGCCATGGAACAGCGGCGTGCGGCTGGCCTTGTCGGCGCGCTGGTCGCCGCCGAAGAGGAACATGGCGGGCATGCCCAGCGACACGGAGACGATGGGCGCGCCGTAGTCGCGTTCGTTCCTGTCCTGGTGCAGCGACAGGCGCGAGCCGGGCTCATAGCGGTTGACCAGGCAGGCGTCGGGCTCGAAGCCGAGAAAGCCGGCCTCGGCCGCGGCGGCTTGCGCCAGCTGCAGAAAGGCCTGCGGCATGGCGGGCCAGGGCTGGCCGGAAAGCGGATCGATGCGCGCATAGCGATAGCCGCGCGCGTCGCTGGTCCAGCCCAGCTGTCCGCAATTGGTCAGCGCCACCGACATGGTGTAGCCGCCGGGCGTTTCCATGTGCCGGAAGGGCGCCTGGGCGGTCACGGCATCGACCCCGGCGAGCAGGGCGTCCATCACGGGCAGGGCAAAACCGCGCAGCACCACGGATTGCGGGCCGAGCACGACGCGCCCGCCGTGCGCGGCGCCATCGTCGCCGTTCTCGCCAAACAGGTCCAGGTTGGCAGCCATGTCAGCCTACAGCAGCGGTTCCAGCGGCAGCAGCGACACGAACCAGACCGACAGGCGCTGCCACACCGTGGTGCCGGGTTCGGTGTCGTGCCGTATGGTGTCGCCGTTGCGCTGCTCCAGCCAATAGAGCTGGCCCTTGTCGTCCAGGCAGACGCGGTAGGCGGACTTGGGCAGGTCATTGTCGAACGCGTCGGCGATGCGGCGCGCCAGCGTGGGGCTGTCTATGACGAAGCCCAGTTCGGTGTTGAGCTTGGCCGAGCGCGGGTCGAAGTTGAAGGAGCCGACGAAGATGCGCTGGCCGTCGACGGCGAAGGTCTTGGCATGCAGGCTCGAGCCCGAGCTGCCGAAGGGGCCCATGCTCTTGTTGCGTTCGACTTCGGCGCCCATGCGCTTCATTTCGTAGAGTTCCACGCCGCTGGCCAGCAGGTCCTTGCGGCGCTTGGCGTAGCCGGAATGCACCACGGCGACGTCCGTGGCTTCGAGCGCATTGGTGAGGACCTTGACCTTGATGCCGCTGCGCGCCATTTGTCCGAAGGACTCGGTGCCGACGGCGGTAGGCACGAAATAGGGCGACACCAGTTCGAGATCGGTGGTGGGGGTGCCGATGATTTCATGCAGCTGATGCGGCAGCATCGCCTCGGGTGGCGCGGTGCCCAGCGTCTTGCGCGGATCGTCGCTGACCATGCGCGTGTCGGCCCACTCCAGTGTCAGCTGGCCTTGCAGCAGTTGCTGGATGAAGGGCAGCTTGCGCATGGCGTCGGCATAGGCGGCGGCTTCGGGAGAGCGCTCGACCCGGGTGGCGGCCTGTTCCAGTTCGTCGAGTTCGCCGGGGCTGGTCTTCTTCAGCAGCCGGTCTACCGGGTAGGCAGAGTCGCTGGCCCAGTAGCGGTCGAAATCCGTCGACACGTCATTGACCGCGGCGCCGATGGCCAACACGTCCAGGTCGGTGAAGAGCACGCCGCTGGCCGCGCCGAAGTACTCATCGCCGATGTTGCGCCCGCCGATGATGGTGGCCTGGTTGTCCGCGGTGAAGGACTTGTTGTGCATGCGGCGGTTCAGGCGGCTGAAGTCCGTCACGTAGCCCAGGGACTTGGGCCAGCGCAGCACGAAGGGGTTGTACAGCCGCACCTCGATGTTCGGGTGCGCGTCCAGGGCGGCCAGTTCCTCGTCCAGCCCGGAGGTGCCGTTGTCGTCCAGCAGCAGCCGCACGCGCACGCCGCGGTCGGCCGCGACGTGCAGGGCTTCCAGCAGCATGGTGCCGGTCATGTCCTTGTGCCAGATGTAGTACTGCACGTCCAGGCTGCGCTCGGCGGCGCGCGCCAGCAGCATGCGGGCGGCGAAGGCGTCGTAGGCGTCGGGCAGGGGGTGGATGCCCGATTTGCCGGGATGTTCGGCGGCCAGCGGCGCGATGGCCCGGCCCAGGGCGGTGTCCTGCGACGCCTCGGGCGTCAGGGCGTGGGATACGCTGCGGTTGTCCAGCGGCGGCAAGCCGCAGCCGCTCAGGAGGCTCAGGCAAAGGGCGGTCATCATCAGGGGTTTGGCCAGGTGCATGACCCGTATTGTGCCGAAATCGCGGCGCGGGTTGGTTGCGGCGGCGGTTCGTCCGCGGCGCTTGACGTATTTCCGTATTTGAGAGAAATTCTCTAATATGGAAAATTCAAACGAACCCGACGCCGATCTGGACCGGCGCATCGCCGGCCGGCTCAAGGCGTTGCGCCAGGAGCGCAACTGGTCGCTGGACGAGCTGGCCGCCCGCGCCGGTCTCAGCCGCGCCACCCTGTCGCGCCTGGAGAACGCCGAGGTCAGCCCGACCGCCAGCGCGCTGGGCAAGCTGTGCGCGGCCTATGGCATGACCATGTCGCGCCTGATGCTCATGGTCGAGGACGATTTCGTGCCGCTGGTGCCGCAGCAGGCGCAGGCCGTGTGGGTGGACGCCAGTGCGGGATTCCGCCGCCGCTCGGTGTCACCGCCCGCGCAGCAATTGGCGGGCGAGGTGCTGGCGTGCGAACTGGAGCCCGGCACGCGCATCGCCTACGAGCGGTCGCCCCGGCCGGGGCTTGAACACCATCTGCTGATGCTGGAAGGCGAACTGGCCATCACCGTCGACGGGCAGGCGCATGGCTTGTCGCAGGGCGACTGCCTGCGCTACCAGCTGTTTGGCGCCAGCGAATTCTCAACCCCGCCGCATTGCGGCGCCCGTTATCTGCTCTTCATCGTCTGAGTCCATCATGTCCCATCCGAATCCTGAATTGACCCTGCTGTCGGCGGATGCCGCCGACGTTCTCGTGCCCGAGCTGGCCGAGCTGCTGCGCGCCTGCGTGCAGGGCGGCGCCAGCGTGAGCTTCGTACTGCCGTATTCGTCGGACGAGGCGCAGGCCTTCTGGCGCGCCAAGGTGTTGCCGGCGATCGCCGGCGGCAAGTCCGCGCTGTGGGTGGCGCGCCAGGACGGACGCGTCGCGGGGTCGGTGCAGCTGGATTGGGACACGCCGCCCAATCAACCCCACCGCGCCGAGGTGCGCAAGCTGCTGGTGCATCCGGATTTTCGCCGCCGCGGCATCGCCCGCGCCCTGCTGGCCGAGGCGGAAGCCATGGCGGTGCGTCAGGGCCGCAGCCTGATCACGCTGGACACGCGCACGGGCGATAGCGCCGAGCCGCTGTATGCGTCGCAGGGCTACCAGACGGTGGGAGTGATACCGGGTTTCAGCCGCGATCCGCATGATGCCGCCAAGCTGGACGGCACCACCATCATGTACAAGCAGCTGTAATGGACGCTGCCGCCGCGGGCGGCAGAGGCAGGCCTCAGGCCAGGGGCTTGATGCCCACGCTGTACGGCGGGGCGTTGCCGCGCGCCGGGGCCTTGATCTTCAGCATCGAGCCGCCAGGGGTGAATTCGAACTCCTGGTAGGGCACTTCGAACCATTGATGAAAACTGGTGCGCGAGAATTCCGGCACCCAGACCTTGGCGCGCTTGGCATCGCAGTGGAATTCGACCAGCGTGCGGTCTATGCCCAGCGGACGGGTATTGCCGATGCGGTAGCTGACTTTGAGTTCGGCGCGCGCGGTCGAGCCGGGGCGCCAGGCCAGGCCGACAGATTCCATGAATTTTTCGATCGCCTCGATACCGCGATGCATGACTGACTCCGAATGCGGGCGGGCGCTAGGCCCAAGAAAAGTGCTGTTTCCCGCAGCGCTGCGGCAAACACCCCGAATTATCCGTCATTCCAGGCCCGGGCGTCTCCCGGCTTGCATCCCGTCAATCGGCGCCATTGAGTAAAGCAAATGGACGGCGCGCGGCCAGGCCCGCACCATGGCATCCATGTCCTCTATAAGACCTGCGCGGCCCGCGCCGGTCCGGACGCAAAATCCTAGGAGTCATCATGGCAAATTTCATACTGGCATTGGTCAACGCGGAACTCTCTCTCTTCGGCGTCGAGACGCCCGGCGCGGCGCAGGAACCGTCAGCCGCGCCGCAAGCGGCAAGCGCGCCGGCATTCGATAGCGAGCACTACCGCAGCGCGTTGGGCTGAGCGCGAGCGGAACACAGCATTGCAGGAATAGGCAGGTTTCACGCAAGAACGAGCCTGTACGCGCAGGCTGGCGATTCTTACCATCTCTTCCAGGGTCGGGGCGGCGAGTCCATTGCGGATGCGCTGGCTCCGCCACGCTGCCGGGCGCGTTGCCGGCAGCACACGCAAGGGAAGGGAATCGCATGAATACCGAAAAAATCTGGTTGGTGACGGACGCATCCGCGGGGCTGGGCCTGGTCCTGGTGAAGATGTTGCTGGACTTGGGCCACAAGGTCGCGGCGACCTCGCAGGACGGCGATGCGCTGCTGGACGCGGTGGGCGCCAAGCTGGAGGGGCGGTTCCTGCCCCTGACGGTGGACCTGGCCGATGAGCGCAAGGTGCAACGCGCGGTGGATGCCGCGGTGACTGCCTTCGGCGGGCTGGACGTGGTGGTGAACAACGCGGGCCATGGCCTGCGCGGCGCGCTGGACAGCCTGCCGGACGAGGACTTGCGCGACACCTTCGACATCAATGTGTTCGCCACGCTGAACGTGATCCGCGCGGCCCTGCCACGCATGCGCGCGCAGCGCAGCGGCCACGTGTTCAATATCTCGTCGATCCTGGGCTTTGATGGCGGCCGGGCCGATTGGGGCGCCTATAGCGCCGCCAAGTTCGCCGTCAGCGGCCTGACCGAAGCCCTGGCCGCCGAGGCCGCGCCGTTCGGCATCCGGGTGTCGCTGGTCTATCCAGGCGCGCTGCGCATCGAGGACGGCGAGCAAGCGCCCGAGCAGGCGGCGCGCAATGCGCAGGCGCGCGACGCGGACGGAGATCCGGCCAAGATGGCGCGCACGCTGATCAACGCGGCCCAGGCGCAATATGCGCCCCTGCACCTGTTCCTGGGGCGCGACGCCTTCGACCAGGCGCGCGCCAAGATCCAGACCGTGCAGCAGGAGTTGGCGCGCTGGCGCGAGATGTCCGTGTCGATTGGCTTCGTGGACGAAAGGCGGATGGCCGCCTGACTTTCCGTCCGACGGCCGGTCTCAGGCCGTCCAGCCTTGCACCGCCTGGTAGGCGCCCAGGAGTGCCAGGCTCACCATGAAGCAGCGCTTGAAGGCCTGCGCCGACATCCTGCCGCGCAGCCATGTGCCCAGCGCCATGCCGGCCAGCGCGGGCAGCAGCATCAGCAAGGACGCGCCGGCGTCTTCAGGCGCATAGCCGCCGTTGACGCCCAGGCCGATCGCTAGCGCCACCGTGGACACCGTGAACGAGATGCCCATGGCCTGGATCAGGCCGTCCTTGCCCAGGTTCAGGGCTTGCAGATAAGGCACCGCGGGGATGACGAACACGCCGGTCGCCGCAGTGATGACCCCGGTAATGGCGCCGACCGATACGCCCACCAGCCCTTGATGGCGCCGCGGCGCCCTGGGCGGCGAGCCGAACAGGCCCCAGGCGGCATAAGCCACCAGCGCCAGCCCCAGGCATACGCTGGCCCAATGCCCCGAAGGCGGACCGAGCCACAGCGCACCGCCTATCGTGCCGGCGCAGACGCCGGCCTGCATGGCGCCGATGCGGCGCAGCACCTGGGGCAGCATGGCCCAAGGCCGGGCCTGCCAGAGGTTGGTGATGAGGGACGGCACGATCAGCAATGCCGCGGCCTGGGCCGGGGCCATGACCAGCGCCAGCATGGCCATGGAGATGGTGGGCAGTCCCAGCCCCACGACGCCCTTGACCACGCCGGCCAGGATGAATACCGATACGGTGACGGCAAGCAGCGTCGGCGTGCCGCCGGGAAACAGGTCCAGGAGGTTCATGCGGGCTCGCAGGGGACGGTGAGGCCGTCGCGCGGACGGCCGAACAGGGCGTAGGCAACATCGTCCGCGCCCTTGCCGTCCTGGCGGGCCGCGCGCAGCAGCCACCGCCGTCCCTCGCACAGGTCGGCGCGCAGGGACTCTCCGTAGAGCGCCGGGCCGCCCAGCAGCGCGATGCCCAGCATGCGCTGCGCTGGCGCGTGACCGTCGCTGGCGGCCGCGCGCAGCCACTGTGTCATGGCGGCGTAATCGCCCTGGGTCTGGGCTTCCAGCGCCAGCGCGTATTTCTGCGCGGGCGTGGTGTGCGGGTCCAGGCTGCCGGCTACGGCCAGGCCTGAGCCGTGCAGGCTCAGGGCCAGCAGGACAAGAGCGGGCCAATGGACCCGGTGGCGCTGCGGCGTGATGGTTTTCATGGAATTTCCCTGGATTGGAAGGGGCGAGACTTGATTGTCATCCGCGGCGCCCTGGAACCGGTATCGGGATCTTGCGTAGTTGGCCTATGGCACAGCCTGAGGGTTGCCGTGCTACGCTTTTCGCATGCGATTCGATCTCACCGATCTGCGGCTGTTCCTCAACGTACAGGAAACCGGCTCCATCACTGCGGGAGCCAAGCGCTCCCACATGACGCTGGCATCGGCCAGCGAGCGTATCCGCGGCATGGAGGACACGCTGGGCGTGCCGCTGCTGCTGCGCGAGCCGCGCGGGGTCGAGCCCACGCCGGCGGGCCGCACGCTGGCGCACCATGCGCGCGTGGTGCTGGCGCAGATGGACCGCATGCGCGGCGAGCTGGACCATTACGGCCTGGGATTGAAGGGGCTGGTGCGCGTGCTGTGCAACACCACGGCCTTGAGCGAATACCTGCCGCCGGTGCTGGGCGCGTTTCTCAAGGACCATCCCCGCGTCTCGGTGGACCTGGAGGAACGCTTGAGCCACGAGATCGCCGACGCGTTGCGGGCAGGCACCTGCGATATCGGCGTGCTGGCGGATTCCGCTGACCTGCAGGGCTTGCGCACGCAGACCTTCCGGCATGATCCCCTGACGCTGATCGTGCCGCCGGAGCACGCGCTGGCCGGCCGTCAGTCGGTGCTGCTGGCCGACGTGGCCGACCAGGAGTTCGTCGGGCTGGTCGAGGGCAGCGCCTTGCAGGAACACATCGCGCATCAGGCGCGCCGCGGCGGCAAGGCCTTGTCGTACCGCGTGCGGTTGCGCAGTTTCGATGCCGTGTGCCGGATGGTGGGGCAGGGCGTGGGTATTGCCATCGTGCCGCGCGTGGCGGCGGCGCGCTATGGCCGGGCCGCGGGCGTGCGGCGCGTGGCGCTGGCCGACGATTGGGCCGCGCGCGACCTGGTGCTGTGCGTGCGCGACACGCTGCCGGCCTACGCGGCAGCGCTGGTGGAGTACGCGCTGCGCGACGCGCCTGCGCGCCCGGACCGCTAGGAGCGCGCGAACAGCCGGCGCCAGCCCTGGGCCGGGCGGTCGAACCAGGAGCCCGACGCGACGGCGCCGAGGATGACCAGGCCATAGACGCACATCGCCAGCGCCGCGATGGCGAAGAACAGGCCCATCGATCCCGTCAGGCGCAAGGCAATGGCGCCGGCGCCGATGCCGAGCAGCAGGCGCAGGAACCCCGCGATCAGCGGCCATTTCAGGCGGCCGGCGCCCTGCGAGGCGAAGTACATCGAGAATCCCAGGGCGAAGAAGCCGTAGACCGGGCCGACCGTGCGCAGGTAGCTGGCGCCGGCTTCCAGCATGTGATCCTGCGCGCCGAACAGGCGCAGCCAGGCCTCGGGGAAGAACGCCGCCGCCAGTCCGATGGTCTCGGCCAGCACAAAGGCCATCGCGCCGCCGGTCAGGGCGATGCGCAGCGCGCGTTCGGGCTGGCCCGCGCCGATGTTGGACCCGACCATCGCCACCATGGGCGCGCCCAAGCCGAAGGCGATGGGCATTAGCAGGTATTCCAGGCGCACCGCGATGCCATAGCCGGCGACCGCCGCGGTACCGGCATAGGCGCCGACCAGAGCCGCCGTCAGCGCCACCAGGGCGTTGGTCAGGAGCGGGTTGATGGTGGCCAGCGCGCCCACGCTGAGGATGTTGCGCATCAGGCCCGGATACAGGCGGCTGGGCACCAGCCGCGCGGCATTGCGTCCGCTGGCGCAGTACAGGCCCAGGATCAGCGCGCCCAGGGCGTAGTAGATCACCAGCGCCCAGCCGCCGCCGGCCACGCCCAGCGCGGGAAAAGGCCCCCAGCCGAAGATCAGGCACGGCGACAGCGGGATCAGCAGCAGGGCGCCGCCGCAGATCACGGCGCCGGGCACCAGCATGTTGCCGGTGCCGCGGATGGCGCTGGCGAACGCGTTCATCAGCCACATCAGGACGATGCCGCCGAAGATGACGTCGGAGTAGGCCAGGGCGGCCTCGAGCGCCTCTCCCTCGGCGCCCAGTGCGCGGTACAGCCACGGACCGCCAAGCAGCAGCAGTGCGCAGAACGCCAGGCCCAGCAGGCCGTTGAGCACCACGGCATGCAGTACCAGCTGGTCCGCCTCGCGCTGCCGGCCGCCGCCCAGCGATCTTGCCACCGCGGCCGAGATGCCGCCGCCCATCGCGCCTTGCGACATGTTCTGCATCAGCATCAACACCGGCACCACCAAGGCCACGCCCGCCAGTACCGGCGTGCCCAGGCGCGCCAGGAACCAGGTCTCGATCAATCCCGTGGAAGACTGCGCCAGCATCATCAGGATGTTCGGCCACGCCAGGCGCGCCAGCGTGGGGCCGATGGGCGCGTGCAGCATGGCCTGCAGGCGCGCGTTGGCGGGACGGGGCGGCGGGGGCGCGGACATCGGAAGGAACCCTTGGGTGGCGTTCGAATATTTACGTGCATATGCCAATAAAAGTCAAGATTGAGCTAGACTCGAGTCCATGCCGGCGGTAGCGTTGAGTCCTCGCCGTCCTCCTCTTCCTGCGCCTGTCATGTCCGACGAACAGCCCTCCGTTTCCGCCGCTTCCGTTGCACCCGATCCGTTAGTCTGCAACGGCGCCGCGTTGCGCAAGGCGACCCGGCGCGTGTCGCAGCTGTACGACACGGTGCTGGCTCCCTGCGGCCTGAAGGTGTCGCAGCATTCCATCCTGGTGCACATCGCGCGCGCGGGCACGCCGTCGATGACGGACCTGGCGCGCATCATGGTGCTGGACCGGTCGGCGCTGGCGCACAACCTCAAGCCGCTGGAGCGCGACGGCTACGTGCAGATGTCGCGCGACCCGCTGGACGGCCGCAGCCGCCGCGTGGCGCTGACGGATGCGGGACGCGCCAAGCTGGCGGAATCCAAGCGGCTGTGGAAGGATGCGCAGCGCCGCTTCGAGGCGGCCTACGGCGCCGAGCGCGCGGCCGCGTTGCGGCGTTCGCTGGCCGATATTTTTTCCGACGAGTTTGCGCTGGCCTTCAGCCGCGGCTAGGGCCGCTGGGGGCTTGTTCGCCAGCGGCTGCGGGCCCGGCGCGTAGCCGCCGGCCGCGCGAGCGCAGCCCGGACCCGCCCAACATCAGCACCGCGCCCAGCACGCAAGCCATGCCGGCCAACTGCGCGGGAGCCAGGGACTCGCCCAGCAGTCCGGCGGCAAGCGCTACCGCCGACACCGGCGCCAGCGCGGTGAACAAGGCGGCTTCGGCGCCGTTGACGCGGGCCGCGCCCGCATACCAGAGCAGAAAGCCGCCCACGGTGGGCACCAGCGCGTAGTAGGCCACCGCGGCCACCGCCGGCGCGGGCAAGTCCAGGTTCCAGGGCGCTTCCGCCACGCTCGCCACGGCCGAGAACGCCAGGCCGAAGCCCGTCATGAGCGTCGATAGCGCCAGCGGCGCCACCGGCTGGCGCAGCCGTTTGTTCAACAGGATGAATAGTCCTTCGCACAGCACCGCGCCCAGGATCAGCGCGTTGCCCGCCAGCGAGCGCGCGCCGCCTTGGCCGGCCGAATGGCGCATCATCAGCCAGACGCCGAAGGCGGCGGCGATGATGGCGGCCAGCGTGGCTTTGCCCGGGCGTTCGCCCAGCAGCAGGATGGCAATGGCGGCCGAGACCAGCGGCAAGGTGCCGAGGATGATGCCGCCGTCCACCGCCGACGCGCGCTGCAGCCCAGCGATCAGCAGCGCGGTGTAGCCGACGCTGCCGGCGATGGCCTGGACGGCCAGCAGCAGCCAGTCGCGCCGCTCCAGCCGCGGCAGGCGCGCGCCGGTCAACGCCATCAGCAGCGCGAAGCAGGGCAAGGCGATGGCGAAGCGCAAGGCCGTCGCGGTGAAGGGCGGCAAGCCCGTGCCGATGATCTTGCTGGCGGCTACCGTGCTGCCCACCAGCGCCATGGCGGCCGCCAGATAGCAATAGCCCCGCATTCGATTGTTCATGATCCGATCCGCGCTCTTTCAGAGAGAAGCGCACAGGCTAAGCGGCCGGGCGCGGCCGGGTCTTGAACGAAATTGCAGGGATCAGGCCGCGGCCAGCGCGTAGCGCCGCGGCGATACGCCGTAGGCGCGCACGAACAACCGGGTCATGTGGCTCTGATCGGCAAAGCCGACCGCGGCGGCGGCATCGGCCAGCGCCGAGCCCTGCCGGATCAGGCTGCGCGCGAGCAGCAGGCGCCGCTGCACCTGGTAGGCGTGGGGCGTGAGGCCGGTGTCGCGGGCAAAGGCCCGCAGCACCTGGTAGCGGCTCAGGCCGCTGGCCGTGGCCAGGTCGGCCAGCGACAGCGAGGCCGCCGGGTCGTCGTCGATCAGCGCGCGGGCATGGCGGATGGCGTCGGGGGTGGCGCGCGCAGGCCGGGCCAGGCGCTCGGCATCGCGGTCGCGCGCCTGCGCCAGGATGCGCAGCAGCAGCGCATCGCAGGCCAGCGGCGCTGCGTCGGCGGTGGCCTGGGCATAGAGTGCCAGCACGTCGCGCGCCAGCGCGGGGCGGTCCTGCGCGGGGTGCTCGAATTCGTAGCCGAGCCTGCTTGCGCCCAGTTCGGCCGCGGCCTGCGCCACCACCTCGGGATTCAGATACAGCATCTGCCAGGCGCGTTCGCCATCGCCGATGGGGGCGCCGTCATGCACTTCGCCCGGGTTCACCGTGATCACGTGCCCGGGGCCGGCCTCGACCTGGCCGCGGCCGCTGTGCGAGACCTGGGCGCCCTGGCGCATGACGCCGATGCCGAACTGCTCGTGCGTGTGGCGCGCGAACGCATGCCGGCTGTGCGCGGCCACGGCCTGCACGCCGGCGAGGGCGCTGCGCTGCATGACGAACTGGCCTGCGTTCATGGGGAGTCTGGGATAAGGGGCTTGCAGGCAGTATCACCCGCCCGCCCGGGCGCGATCAAGGGGCCGGCGCCCCGCGTTCAGGCTATTGCAGGCCGTTCCAGCGCGCTACCGCGGGTTCGGCCGCGGCCCACTTCCACTGGCCGCCCGGCTGCTGGCAGATCATGCTGGAGTAGGCGGGCGCGGGTGCGTCCTTTTGCTCCACCGTGAACAGCACTTCGCGGCAGTGGGTCAAGGGCGTGGCGATGTCGCGCACCACCTGGATGCCGCCGCGCTCGCTGCCCACCGGCAGCGCGTGGCGGATTTCCCACTGGCGCACCTGGCCGATGGGCAGGGCGCCCGCCGCATTGGCCATGACGTTCTGCTGGTCGTTCTTCCACTCGCGCAGCACGTATTTCACAGTGGCATCCACCGCCGCCTGCACCGTGACGCCGATGGCGTAGCCCGCGACCGGATTGGCGGTGGCTGCGCCGCTGACGGTGCCGACCACGGCGCCCGCCGCGCCGCCGATGGAGGAACTCTGGCAACCGGCCAGGCCCAGGCAGGCGGCCAGCGCCAGCAGGCTTGCGGCGCGCCTCACTGCAGCGAGCCCCAGCGGGCCGTGGCGGGTTCGGCGCTGGCCCAGCGCCAGTGCTTGCCGTCGCGGCACACGGTGGTGACGTAGAACTCGCGTTGCGGATCGGCGCCGGCCTTGTCGGCCGGCGTGTCGATGGAGAAGACCACTTCCTTGCATTCCAGGTCCACGCCGCCGATCAGGCGGCTGACCGTGACCTGGCCTTGCGCGTCGCTTTCGATGGGCAGCTCGTGCTTGACCTGCCAGTTGGCCACTTTGCCGACCGCCAGCGGGCCGGCGGCCATGGCGATGGCGTCCTGTTCTTCGCCGCGGGTCTTGCGCTGGGCGTAGGCCAACGCGGCCTTGGCGCCGGCCTGCACGCCCAGGCCGATGCCGGTGGCGACGGTGGCGTTGTCAGTGACCTTGTTGGCGATGGCGGTGCCGGCGATACCGGCCGCGGCGCCCGTGCCTTCGTTCAGCAGCGAATTGCAGCCGGACAATCCGGCAAGCGCGGCGAGGGTGAGGAGGGCGATTGCGCCGCGGCCCGGGTTGATAGGCGGAAGTGTGAACAAACTGCGTGCCCTCCTGCTTGTTGCTTGGCGCGGGAAGTATAGGAGGGCGCGCCGCCGCGGCGCGAGCGTATTTGCATTTGTTGGCAATTTTCCCGCTGGGCGCGGATCAGGCGGGCGGCCGCGCACCCTTGGTATAGGCCTCGCGCAGCGCGGCGGCGAACAGCGCGTCGACGTTGCGGCGCAGACCGTCGGCGCGCGTGAACAGCGCGATCGGCGGCAGGGTCCAGTCGAAGGAATACGGCACGATGGCCGCGCCCGCGATGCGCACCAGTTCGTCGGCGATGTCGGCGGGCAGGATGGCGACGGCGCGGTCGCTGGCCACGATCATTTCGCCGATCAGCTTGGACGAGTCGCTTTGCACCGACGGCGTCGGGGGCGCCAGCCCGGCGCGCAGGAAGATCTCGGACACCTGTTCGCGGATCGGGCTGTCCGGCGTGCCCAGGATCCAGTCCAGGTCGGCCAGCCGGTTCCATTCCAGCCGCGAGCGGCCCAGGCGGGCGGCCAGCCGGCGGCTGGCGATCAGGCGCGGCTGCTGGTGGTACAGCACCTCGAAGCCCAGGTTGTCCATGTCCACCGACGGCGTGGCCCAGCCCACCACCAGGTCCAGCGTGTGGTCGCGCAGCTGCCGCAGCAGCGCCGGCCCCTGGCCTTCGTGGATGGTGGCGGTGATGCGGCGGCCCTGGGGCAGGGTGCGGCTGATGGCGGACGACAGCATCTGGCCGGACACGAAGGGGATGACGCCGATGTGCAGATGGGCGGCATGGCCGGCCGCCACGGCCTCCATTTCCTGGACCAGATGGCCCAGGTCGTGGACCAGGGCGCGGGCCCGCGCCAGCACCACCGCGCCCAGGGGCGTGGGCGTCATGCCGCGCACCGAGCGTTCGAACAGGGGCACGTCGAACATGCTTTCCAGTTCGGCCAGGGCATTGGTCACGGCCGGCTGGCTGGTGGCCATGTGTTCGGCCACCCGGGTCAGCGAGCCGTGCTGCTCGATCTGCAGCAGCAGCACCAGGTGGCGCATCTTCAGCCGCGAGGTCAGTTTCCGGATAACCAGGTCCGGATCAAAGGCTGTCATAGGCGATGCATAAGGTAAAGATTATGGGACGATATTAAAGTTGAATGATCTGCTTATGTATTGGAGCCTAGAATTTTTCCTATATCAAGACTAGGAGGCTCAGCCCCATGAATACGCAATCGGATCGCCAGGCAGCACTGGACTATCACGAGTTCCCCACCCCGGGGAAGATCTCCGTCGTGGCGTCCAAGCCGCTGGTCAACCAGCGCGACCTGGCCCTGGCGTACTCGCCCGGCGTGGCGGCGGCCTGTGAAGAAATCGTGGCCGATCCGGCCAATGTGTACCGGTACACCGGCCGCGGCAACCTGGTGGGCGTGATCACCAACGGCACCGCGGTGCTGGGCCTGGGCAACATCGGCGCGCTGGCCTCCAAGCCGGTGATGGAAGGCAAGGCGGTGCTGTTCAAGAAGTTTGCCGGCCTGGACGTGTACGACATCGAAATCAACGAGACCGACCCGGACAAGCTGGTCGAGATCATCGCGGGCCTGGAAGCCACCTTCGGCGGCATCAACCTCGAAGACATCAAGGCTCCGGAGTGCTTCACCGTCGAGCGCAAGCTGCGCGAGCGGATGAAGATCCCCGTTTTCCATGACGACCAGCACGGCACGGCCATCACCGTTTCGGCCGCCTTCATCAACGGCCTGAAGGTCGTGGGCAAGGACATCAAGCAGGTCAAGGTGGTGACTTCGGGCGCAGGCGCCGCCGCGCTGGCCTGCCTGGACCTGATGGTGGACCTGGGCCTGCCGCTGGAAAACGTCTGGGTCACCGACATCGAAGGCGTGGTCTACGAAGGCCGCACCGTGCTGATGGACCCGGACAAGGCGCGCTTCGCGCAGAAGACCGACGCCCGCAAGCTGGCCGAAGTGATCCAGGGCGCCGACGTGTTCCTGGGCCTGTCGGCCGGCGGCGTGCTCAAGCCGGAAATGGTTGCGGCCATGGGTCCGCGCCCGCTGATCCTGGCGCTGGCCAACCCCACGCCCGAGATCCTGCCGGAAGTGGCGCAGTCGGTGCGCGACGACGTGGTCATGGCGACCGGCCGTTCGGACTACCCGAACCAGGTCAACAACGTGTTGTGCTTCCCCTACATTTTCCGCGGCGCGCTGGACGTGGGCGCCACCACCATCACCCGCGAAATGGAAAAGGCGGCGGTGTACGCCATTGCCGAGCTGGCCGAGGAAGAGCAGAACGAAGTGGTGGCCGCGGCCTATGGCACCTACGATATTTCGTTCGGTCCTGAATACCTGATTCCCAAGCCCTTCGATCCGCGCCTGATCGTGCGCATCGCCCCGGCGGTGGCCAAGGCCGCAATGGAAGGCGGCGTGGCGACGCGTCCGCTGGCGGACCTGGAAGCCTACGAAGAGCAACTGCAGCAGTTCGTGTACCACTCGGGCGCCTTCATGAAGCCGCTGTTCTCGGCGGCCAAGCGCATCGTGCGCGAAGGCGGCAAGTCTCGCATCGTGTTCACGGAAGGCGAAGACGAGCGCGTGCTGCGCGCGGTGCAGGTGATCGTGGACGAAGGCCTGGCCCGTCCCATCCTGGTGGGCCGTCCCGCCGTCCTGCTGTCGCGCATCGAGAAGTTCGGCCTGCGCCTGCGTCTGGGCGAGGACGTCGAAGTCACCAACCCGGAATACGACGAGCGCTTCCACCAGTACTGGACCACGTACTGGGAACTGATGTGCCGCCGCGGCATCACCAAGGAAATGGCGCGCGTGGAAATGCGCCGCCGCCTGACCCTGATCGGCGCGATGATGGTGCACCTGGGCGACGCCGACGGCATGGTTTGCGGCACGGTGGGCGCGTACCACGACCACCTGCGCTTCGTGGACGAGGTCATCGGCCGCCGTCCTGGCCACAACGTGTACGCCGCCATGAACATCCTGCTGCTCAACGAGCGCACGGTGGTGCTGGTGGACACGCACGTCAACGATGAACCCTCGGCCGAGCAGATCGCCGAGTTCACGGTGATGGCGGCGCAGGAAATGGCGCGCATGAACCTGGCGCCCAAGGTCGCGCTGCTGTCGCGTTCGAACTTCGGTTCGGGCAGTTCGGCCTCGGGCGCGAAGATGCGCCGCGCGCTGGAACTGGTGCGTCAGGCCGCGCCGGAACTTGAGATCGACGGTGAAATGCACGGCGATTGCGCGCTGGACGAAGCGCTGCGCATGCGCATCCTGCCCTCGTCTTCGCTCAAGGGCGAGGCCAATCTGCTGGTGTGCCCGAACGTGGACTCGGGCAACATCGCCTACAACCTGTTGAAGACGGCCGCAGGCGGCAACGTGGCAGTGGGTCCGTTCCTGCTGGGCGCCAACGCCCCGGTGCACATCCTGACCTCCAGCTCCACCGTGCGTCGCATCATCAATATGACCGCGATGACGGTGCTGGACGCCAACCGCGTCGAAGCCTCGGCCTGATCCTGCTTGCGCGCCCTTGCGGCGCGCGGACCAGGCGAAAAAAACGCGCCGCCCCATCCCTGGATGGAGCGGCGCGTTTTTTATGCGCTCGGGCGCTGGAGTCCGGCGCGCTTAGTTGCTGCTGGCCTTCCAGGTGCCGTCCGGCTGCTTGCAGAACCAGAACTGCCACTTTTCGGTGGTGGCGCCGCGGGCGAAATCGCCAACCAGGAAGCGGCAGACGCGGTCGTCCTTGAGTTTGCTGGTCTGCGTGGGGGTCAGCTGCACCGTGATGGGCGGCGCCTTGCGCGGCTGGTGCGTGCTGCTCCACTGGGTGCGCTGGCCGTCGGCCGAGTTGTTCAGCGCCTGCACCACGGCGTCACGGTAGGAGGGCTGATCGGCCTTGGGGATCTGCGTGATGATGGCATTGTTCAGCATCACCGGAGGTGCGGCAAAGGCCGGCGCGGCAATGCCGCAAGCCACCAGCAAAGAGGCGAGAACGCGAGTGTGTTTCAAGATGGGCTCCCTGTTGAGTCGTAGTGTTATGCCTGATCTTGGGGCGATAGTACGCGAACGGATGGAACAATGCCTTGCGCAGGCGAAAAAAGGCCGCCAGAAGCTGGCGGCCAAGGTACAACAAGGGGAGGGGTAAATCCGCGTGCGCTCAGTTGGCGTGGTAGACGCCTTGGAAGGGCACGTTGTTCGGTTCCACATCGGCCATCTGGCCGGCAGCGCGGGCGGCAGCCAGTTCGGCGCGCACTTCAGCGCGGGTCTTGCCGGTGTGGGGCGTGCCGTAGACGCCTTGGAAGGGCACGTTGTTCGGTTCCACTTCAGCCATCTGGCCGGCAGCCTTGGCAGCGGCCAGTTCGGCCTGCACCTGGGCGCGGGTCGGGCCTTCATAAGGCGTGCCGTAGACGCCCTGGAACGGGACGTTGTTGGGTTCGATGTTGGGCGAGGCGGCGTAGGCGCCGGCGCTTAGCGCGGCCAGGGACATCATCAAAGCGGTAGCGAGGGTCTTCATGGTAAATCTCCGATTTCAAGAGCTTTGGGAGCGAATCGGCGGCCTATCCGTCTGGTTCGTTGCTGTTTCCCGATGGCTCAATAGTGCGCTGAATCGGACTAGGGATAAACCCGTATATTGGTAAAAGATATTCCCATCAGTGGAAAGATAGCTAATTTATTGGGATATATTTTCCACTGATGGAATCGGGGACGGATTTTCAGGCGTGAGCAAGCCTGGAATACGGCGATTCCATGCGGTTTGGGGCGTTGATAGGGGGAAGGCAGCGCGGACGCGCCGCCCGTACCGCAGGCGCAGCGTCAGTAGTGCGGCGGAATTTCGTCGCGCAGGCTGCGGAAGGGGGCGCCGCCCTCGGGCGCCTGCTGGCGCAGGTCGGCCACTTCGCGCATCAGCCGGTCTATCTGCTGTTGCTGGCGCACGATGATCTGGTTGAGCTGTTCCAGCATATCGTCCGAGAAGCTGGCCTTGACCTCCAGCTCCAGCAGGCGGCGTTCGATGTCTTGCAAGTTATCCATGGCGGGTATTAGAACCGATTCCCGCCGCGGCCCCTACAGGAGGCGTGTTTGGCGCAGCGGCAGTGGTGGCGTACGGGCGTGGGGCATTGGGCCGTGCATGGCCTGCTGGCGTCGTTGCCGACCGGAATCGCCTGGGCGCAGGAAGCCGAACCGCTCCTGCCCGCGGTGGTGGTGACGGGCACGCGCCTGGGTACCGCGGTGCTGGATACCCCCGCTTCGGTCAACGTGGTGGAGGGTGCGGCCATGCGCCTGCAGCAGCCCGGCATCAACCTGTCCGAGGGTCTGGCCGGCGTACCCGGCCTGCAGATCCAGAACCGCCAGAACTACGCGCAGGACCTGCAGATCTCCAGCCGCGGCTTTGGCGCGCGCTCCACCTTCGGCGTGCGCGGCGTGCGCCTGTACGTGGACGGCATCCCGGCCACCATGCCGGACGGGCAAGGGCAGACCTCGAACATCGACATAGGCTCCATCGGCAGCGTCGAAGTGCTGCGGGGGCCATTTTCGGCGCTGTACGGCAATTCCTCGGGCGGCGTGATCCAGGTGTCGACCGAGGATGGCGTGGCGCCGCCGTCGCTCACGGCCAGCGGCTGGGGCGCCAGCTACGGCACCTGGCGCTACGGCGCCCGCGCCAACGGCGCCAGCGGCGGACTGGACTACGTGCTGGACCTGACCCGTTTCACCACCGACGGCTACCGCGACCACAGCGCCGCCCGCAAGAACCTGGGCAACGCCAAGCTGGGCCTGCAGCTGGACGACGCCAGCCGCCTGACCCTCGTGGCCAACAGCGTGGATCTCAAGGCCCAGGATCCGCTGGGCCTGACCTATCAACAGTTCCAGGACGATCCGCGCGCGGCGCCGCTGGCCGAGCAGTACGACACCCGCAAGACGGTCAGGCAGACCCAGGGCGGGGCGATCTACGAGCGCCAGGTCGACAGCCGCAATACCTTGCGGGTGATGGTCTATTACGGCCAGCGCGACACCACGCAGTACCAAGCCATTCCTCCTGCCGCGCAGACGGCGCCCACCCAGGCCGGCGGCGTCATCGACCTGAAGCGGCAATACGGCGGGGCGGACCTGCGCTGGACCTCCGAGCTGACGATGGCGGGCCGGCCGCTGACCGTGATCGGCGGCTTTTCCTACGATTCCATGCGCGAAGACCGCAAGGGCTACCAGAACTACACCGGCGCAGGCGCCAGCCGCCAACTGGGCGTGCAGGGGGCGCTGCGGCGCGACGAGACCAATACCGTCTACAACGCCGATCCTTATCTGCAGGCTTCCTGGCAGGTGTCGCCGCGCTGGACGCTGGACGCGGGTTTGCGCTTCAGCACCGTCAGCTTCGATTCCAACGACCACTACCTCGCGCCGGGCAACGTCGACGACAGCGGCGACGCGCGCTATCGCAAGGCCTTGCCGGTGGCGGCCATCCGCTATGCGCCGGACACCGATCTGAGCTTCTACGCGTCATATGGCCGGGGCTTCGAGACGCCGACGCTCAACGAGATCTCGTATCGGCCCGGGGGCCAGCCCGGCTTGAATTTCGGGCTGGCCCCCGCGCTCAGCACCAACCTGGAAGCCGGCGTGAAGGCGAACCTGGCAGGCGGCCTGCTGACGGCCGCCGTGTTCCATACGGGCACCGAAGATGAGATCGTCTCCGCGGGCAGCTCGGGCGGACGGACCACGTACCAGAACGCCGGCCGCACGCGGCGCGACGGCGTGGAACTGGGCTGGTCCGGCGAATTCGCCCGTCACGGCCGCGCGCAGCTCGCCTATACCTGGCTGAATGCGCGTTATGCCGATGACGGACCCGGCGACATCCGCGCCGGCAACAAGATCCCCGGCATCGCGCGCCAGGCCGCCTTCGCCTCGCTGGCCTGGGCGCCGCCCGAAGGTTGGCAGGCCACGGTGGAAGGGCGTTTCCTCAGCAAGATCTACGTGAACGACGCCAACGACGGCGATGCGCCCGCCTATTTCGTGGCGGCCTTGAGCGCGGGCTATGTGTTCAAGGCGGGGGCCTGGGAACTGAACGCTTATGGTCGCGTGGACAATCTGTTCGACCGCCGCTACGCCGGGTCCGTGATCGTCAACGAGACCAATGGGCGCTACTACGAACCGGCAGCCGGGCGCAGTCTGGGAGCGGGCCTGGGGGCAACGTACCGGTTCTGAAGCCGGGCCTCAGTCCGGCATGTCCGGATAGCAGAAGCCATAGTCCTCGCAGGCCGGACAGCCCGGCGCCGCGGCCGGCGGCAGGCCCGCCTGTTCACAGGCGGAATAGGCCAGGAACTGCTTCCAGCGCAGGTTGCGCACATTGCGCACCACCAGTCCCGGATAGTGGCGCGCCAGCAGGAAAGTCACGTCCTCGCGGCCCGACAGGCCCAGGTCCCGCCACAGATGGTCGGGCCGCAGACAGGCCTGGGTCAGCACGCTGCTGACCCAGGGCGTGGTGCCTGCGCCGGGGGCGGCCCAGGTGTCCAGCAGCGCGCGCAACAGACGCGTGAATTCGGTTTGAGCGGCATCCATGCCGCGGGCCGGGTAGATGGCGGCTTGCTCGCGCAAGTCCGCCAGCGCGGGATCATGGCCCGTCAGCGCGCCGGGGAAGAGGCGCGCGATCAGGCCTTCCAGTTCCCGGGTCGACAGGCCGCAGCGTCCCAGGTCGCCGCAGGCCAGGCTCTTGCCGATGACCGTGGCGAAAAATCCCGCGTCGGGATGGCCGGGCGGCGCATGGCGCAGCAGCGCGCCGGCGAACTGCAAGGTGGGACCGGCGCTGTCGGCCGGGGCTGGTGCGGGGGCGATGGAAACGGCGTGCATGGTCGGGGTTGCGTCGTCCGCGGGATTATTAAACTGTTAATGAAGTCGTTATGTTGTTCAATATATAACGAAAGCTGTCCGCAGTCTTTGCGGTATCGCAGGGGGGGCGTGGCGGGACCGGGAAGGCGCGTATCATCGGCCTCTTTCCATCCGTCCCCAGAAGCTTCCGCATGCCGCGTCCGTTCCGTCCCGCAGTCTCCCGCCTGTTCGGCGCCGTCGCGTTGGCGCTGGCCGGCCTGGCCGCCGCGCCGCAGTGGGCGATGGCTTCCGATATCGGCGCCGTCATCGAGTCCGCCCGCCTGTCGCGCTATCCGCTGCGGGAACCCGAGAAGCGCGTGTGGGGTACCGAGAACCTCAAGGACGCGGTGCTGGTCGGAGAGTTGCAGAGCCGGCTGTACCTGTACCGCTATGTGCGGGAACCGGGTGGGAAATTCAGGCCGGATTTTCGTTCCGGACCGTTGGTGATGTACTCGCCCACCGGAATCAAGACCGACAAGGAGAGCGTAAGGGTCAGGATGCCTCGCGACGGGGAAAGCCATTATTGGGTGGGCTATTCCTACGATGGCGATCTGTGGGTGACCGGCTTTCTGGTGGACGAGGAGGGCAGTGCCTACGAGGTGACCGCGGATAATTCCGCCGCGATCGTGAGCAGCGACCAGCCCTGGGATGATGCGCGCAAAGCCCGGATCCTGGCGGCGTTGCGGCCGCCGCTGGCCGACTACCCGGACTTGTTGAAGACGTTTCCCGAATCCATCAGCTTCGAGCATCGGCCGCGGCCGGACCTGAAGGCCGGGCTGCTGGACGTGCACCGGCATGTCCGCGGCATTCCGCGTGCGCAGACCGCCGAGTTCCGGCGCGCGCTGGGAGAGCTGCGCAGCTTCTTCTGGCGCAACGATTATCGGGATGTCGATCCCACCGGCAAGGATCCCGAGGTGTTGACGGCCTTCAACGACTACGGCTTCTGGCTGGCCGAATCGGGCGAGGCGCAGGAAGCCGACCTCTTTCTCGGCGAGGTGCTGCGGCGCGATCCGGCGCGCACGGCGGCGTACCTGAACCGCGCCGATGCACGCTGGCAGCAGGCAGGAAAGGCGGGCGACAAGCGCGGCCATTTCGAGGCCTTGGCGCGCGAGGATTACCGGCAGTATTGCTCGCGCCGGCTGGCCGCGCAGGAACCCATTCCCGGCAACATCGCCGGCCGCATCGGCGCGGCGCTCGGCGTGCCGGCCCTGGACGCGGCGGCCTGCCGGCCGCGCCTGGCCATCTTCCAGGCGATCCAGGCCGGCGATGTCGCCGCGGTGCAGGCTGAATTGGCGCGCGGGCAAGACCCCAACGGCGTCAACGAAAACGGCACGCCGGCGCTGGCCGTCGCGGTAGCGCGCAAGCAGCTGGAGATCGTGCGTATATTGCTTGCGGCAGGCGCCCGGGCCGACGGCTCCAACAACGGCTACCCGCTATTGGCCAGCGCGCTGCCGGACGGTCAGGACTCGCGGCCGGACGCCGAGCGCTATGCGTTGGCCGACACGCTGATCGCCGCAGGCGCGCCCGTGGATGCCGTGGACAGCGGCGGCACGCCGCTGCTGATGCGGCGCATTTCCTACTACAGCGGCGACAAGGACAATCTGCTCTATCTTCTGGACAAGGGGGCCAATCCGAACGCCCGCGAGAAGAACGGGCGCTCGTTGCTGCATGCCGCCATGCAGAGCACGAAGAACTTCTGGTACGCCGAAAAGCTGTTGGACAAGGGCGCGGACATCAACGCCGCCTACGTGCGCATGTACTACGGCAACCGAGCGATGTGGGAAACGCCGCTGCTGGAAGCCCTGCGTGAATCCCCCGGCGGCGAGCTGGCGCCTGGGGTGGCCTATCCGATTCCCGAGCGGGTGAGCTTCGCGCTGGCCCATGGCGCGGATCCGGCCGTGGGCGGCTACGGCGAGGGCAAGGCGCTGGAGCGCAACGGCCTGAACGAAGCGCTGAGCCTGGCGGCGCGCTATATGCAGCCGGCGCTGGTGGACCAGTTGGTCCAGGCCGCAGGCAAGCCGCAGGCGCCGCTGACGCCGGAATCGCTGTCCAGCCTGTTGAGCGTGTGGAACCAGGTCGAGGTCCGTGCGGCGATCAAACAGAGCGGCCCGGATTGGGACGAACTGCGCGCCCGGCTGCGCGCCACGGCGGCGCGTTTGCTGGCTGCCGGCGTGCCGCTGACGCAGGCCTCCGACGCGACCGGCGTGCTGGCCAACCGGATCGCGCCGCTGAGCCTGCCGTGGCTGCCGGACGACTTGTACCTGCAATGGCTGCAGGCGGGCGCCGATGTGTCGGATCGCACCGATCAAGGCATCCGCATCCAGGGCGTGGCCGACCCCGACGCGCTGCCGCTGGTCATCATGCTGAGGCTGGGCCAGGAGGCCAAGGCAAAAATGCTGCTGGAACACGACGCCGGCCTGTACCGCACGCCCTGGCGCTGCGGCGCGGCGGTGGCCGACATGCTGGCCTGGCAAGCGAGCCAGGACGGCGGCCCGCTGGGGCCGGCAGGCGCGCGGGCGGTGAAGCAGGTGCTGGATGGCGCCGAGGCCGCGCCCGCCTGCGACCTGAACCAGCGCTCTCGGGTGCAGCCTTTCGTGGGGGTCAGCGCAAGCGAACTGGCGCGCCGCGCCAATGTGACGCTGAGCTTGCGGCCGGCCGGCTGAGGCCGACGCGATCGCAGGATCGCCGCGCAAAAAAAAACAGGCGCCCGCAGGCGCCCTGTTTTTTTTGCTTCAACGGCGAGCCGTCATTACATGGCGTGGCCCATGTTGACGTTCATGTTGTACAGCACCCATGCCGAACCGCCGACGATGATGGCGATGATCATGACGGTGAAGACAAACGTGGCCAGGTTGTCGCGGGCCGACTTCGATGCGCCCATGTGCAGGAAGTACACCAGTTGCACCAGCAACTGGAGCACGCACAGCGCAACCACGCCGGCGATGGTGATGGCGTGGGACAGTCCGCCGTTCATCACCAGGCCGAAGGAGCCGAAGGTGAGAAGCAGCGAAAGCACGAAACCGATGATGTAGGACTTCAGGCTGCCGTGGTCGGCGGCGTGATCGTCGTGGCCGTGTGCGGCCGCAGCGGAGTGCGACATCAGATGGCTCCCATGAGATAGACGAAGGTGAAGACGCAGATCCAGACGATGTCCAGGAAGTGCCAGAACAGGCTCAGGCACGCCAGACGACGCTTGTTGATCGAGTCCAGGCCATGGCGGCGGATCATGTCCAGCAGGACGATGATCCAGATCAGGCCGAAGGTGACGTGCAGGCCGTGCGTGCCGATCAGCGTGAAGAACGCCGACAGGTACGCGCTGCGGCCCGGGCCGGCGCCGATCGAGATCAGGTGATGGAATTCATAGACTTCCATCGCGATGAAGCCCGCGCCGAACAGGAACGTCACCATCAACCAGCCCATGGCGCGGCTCTTGTTGTTGGCGTGCACGTTCAGGTTGGCCATGCCGAAGGTGAAGCTGGAGAACAGCAGCAACAGCGTTTCGACCAGCACGAACTTCAGATCGAACAGTTCCTTGCCCGTCGGGCCGCCCGCGGTGGCGTTGAACAACACCGCGAACGTGGCGAACAGCACCGAGAAGATCAGCAAGTCGCTCATCAGATAGACCCAGAAACCGAATACGGTCTTGGATCCATCATCATGATGCGCGTGATCGTCGTGACCCGCGTGGGGGTGAGTGGCTACGGCTTGAATCATGGCTCAGGCGGCCTTCTGCATTTTGTCAAAGTGAGCGTTTTCGATGCGTTCGACTTCCGCGGCCGGGACCCAGTAGTCGACGTCGCGGTCATAGGCGCGGACGATGAACGAACCGATCATGCCGACGAAACCGACGATGGACAGCCACCAGATGTGCCAGATCAGCGCAAAGCACATGACCAGGCCAAAGGCGCCGATGAATACGCCGGCGGCGGTGTTCTTCGGCATGTGGATGTCTTCGTACTTGGCCGGGCGCTTGTAGGCCTTGCCGTTCTGCTTGTCTTCCCAGAACTGGTCCAGCGAGTCAACGTGCGGCACGTGGGCGAAATTGTAGAAAGGAGCGGGCGAAGAAATGGCCCATTCCAGCGTACGGCCATCCCAGGGGTCGCCCGTGATGTCCTGGTTCTGCTTGCGCTGGCGGATCGAGACGAACACTTGCTGCAGCAGGAACCAGATGCCCAGCATGATCAGCGCGGCGCCAGCCAGGGCGACCAGCAGGTACGGCTGCCATTCGGGGTTGTCGTAGTGGTTCAGGCGGCGGGTCATGCCCTTGAAGCCCAGGATGTACAGGGGCATGAAGGCCAGGAAGAAGCCGACGAACCAG
The DNA here is from genome assembly GCF_014490035.1 of Achromobacter xylosoxidans. NCBI lineage: Bacteria > Pseudomonadati > Pseudomonadota > Betaproteobacteria > Burkholderiales > Alcaligenaceae > Achromobacter > Achromobacter xylosoxidans. The sequence continues at coordinate 1,292,331 of NZ_CP061008.1, forward strand.
CAGTAGAACGAGTAGCGGCCCAGGCGCTCATTCAGCTTGAAGCCGAAGGCCTTGGGGAACCAGTAGGTCATGCCGGCGATGCAGCCGAACACCACGCCACCGATGATGGTGTTGTGGAAGTGGGCGATCAGGAACAGGCTGTTGTGCAGCACGAACGACACGCCGGGGATGGCCAGCATCACGCCGGTCATGCCGCCGATGACGAACACGATCATGAAGCCCAGCGTCCACAGCACCGGCGTCGTGATGCGCAGGCGGCCGCGGTAGATGGTGAACAGCCAGTTGAAGATCTTCGCGCCCGTCGGGATCGAGATGATCATTGTCGCTATGCCGAAGAAGGCATTGACGTTGGCTCCCGCGCCCATGGTGAAGAAGTGGTGCAGCCAGACCAGGAACGACAGCACGCCGATGGCGGCCGTGGCGTAGACCATGGACTTGTAGCCGAACAGGGTCTTGCGGGCGAAGGTGGCGACGATTTCCGAATACACGCCGAACGCCGGCAGCACCAGGATGTAGACCTCGGGGTGGCCCCAGATCCAGATCAGGTTCACGTACATCATGACGTTGCCGCCCATGTCGTTCGTGAAGAAGTGCGTGCCCAGGTAGCGGTCCATCGTCAGCAGCGCGAGCGTTGCAGCCAGCACGGGGAAGGCGGCGACGATCAGGACGTTGGTGACCAGCGAGGTCCAGGTGAAGATCGGCATCTTCATCAGGCTCATGCCCGGCGCGCGCATGCGCAGGATGGTCACGATGAAGTTGATGCCGCTAAGCGTGGTGCCCAGCCCGGATATCTGCAGCGCCCAGATGTAGTAGTCCACCCCCACGCTCGGGCTGTAGTCCAGTCCGGAGAGCGGCGGATAGGCGAGCCAGCCGGTCGCGGCGAATTCGCCCACGAACAGCGAGATCATCATCAGCGCGACGCCGGCGCCGAACAGCCAGAAGCTCAGCGAGTTCAGGAACGGGTAGGCCACGTCGCGGGCGCCGATCTGCAGCGGCACCACGAGGTTCATCAGCCCGGTGATGAAGGGCATCGCCATGAAGAAAATCATGATGACGCCGTGGGCGGTGAAGATCTGGTCGTAGTGGTGCGGCGGCAGGAAGCCGGCCGAGTCGGCGGACGCGACCGCCAGCTGGGTACGCATCATGATGGCGTCGGCGAAGCCGCGCAGCAGCATGACCAGGGCGACGATGATGTACATCACGCCAATGCGCTTGTGGTCGACGGTGGTCAGCCATTCCGTCCAGAGGTACTTCCACTTCTGGAAGTAGGTGATGGCGCCGAAGACCGCTAGGCCTCCCAGGCACACGGCGGCCAGCGTAACCATGACGATGGGTTCATGGTACGGAATGGCCTCGAGGGTGAGTTTCCCGAGCATTGTTAGTTAATTCCTGCGATCAGATTGTTCGACGTGGGGGTGCACGTGGCGGAGTCCACGCCGGCCATCTTGGTCATGGTGCTGCCAAGAATGAAATCAAACATGGCGGGGGGCGCCGAGGAGTACTTGACGACCGGGTTGTGCTCGCTGCGCTTGGTCAGCTCTGCATAGACCTCGGGGGTCAGTGCGGTCGGGGCGGCCTTGGCTTCCTTGACCCAGTTGTCGAACCCGTCCTGGGACATCGCGATGGCCTTGAAGCGCATGCCGGAGAAGCCGGCGCCGCTGTAGTTGGCCGAGATGCCAGCGTAGGTGCCGGCTTCGCGCGCGTTCAGGTGCAGCTTGGTCTCCATGCCAGCCATCGAGTAGATCTGGCTGCCCAGCTGGGGGATGAAGAACGAGTTCATGACCGTGGCCGAGGTGATCCGGAAATTGACCGGAACATCGACCGGGAAGGCGATCTCGTTGACCGTGGCGATGTCGTACTCGGGGTAGATGAACAGCCACTTCCAATCCAGCGAAACCACCTCGATGGTCACCGGCTTGTGTTCGGACACGAGCGGCTTGTAGGGATCCAGCGCATGCGTCGAGCGCCAGGTGATCACGGCCAGGATGGCCACGATGATACAAGGGACGGTCCAGACCACGATTTCGATCGCCGTGGAGTGGGCCCACTTGGGCTGGTAGTCAGCTTTGGTGTTGGATGCGCGGTATTTCCAGGCAAAAACCAGGATCATGACGATGACCGGAATCACGACGATGAGCATGAGCCCGGTCGTCGTGAACAGCAAAGTCCTTTCCTGAATGCCGATATCTCCCTTGGGGGAGAGGATTTCCATGTTGCAGCCGCCAAGCAGCATGACCGCGCCGACGCTGAGAATGCGCGTAAGGGTCGCAAGGAGGGGGTGTTTCACGTACAGCCTTGGATGGAAGGTGGAAAATGCTGCATAGCAGCAGACTGGAATGCTGCTAGGCAGCAACGTCCATCCTATCGGCTTGATATGGGTCAAGCATGCGACGAATGGTCGCATTGCCTGGGAGGATTCCGCCCCAAGGGGAACAGATTCAGGGTTTTCCTAGGGGAGCAGGGGCTTGCTGCCAGGTTCCCGGGTGCGACGATATGTCGCACCCGCACATGTGGGGTCTGCGACAATTTGTCGCATCCGCACAAATCAGTCGATGAGCACTTCGCGTTCCGGCCCCGGTTTCTTGGCCAGTTTGCGCTGCAGGGAGCGCCGGTGCATGCCCAACAGGCGCGCCGCCGCCGAAACGTTGCCGCCGGTTTCGTGCAGGGCCTGGTGGATGTGCTCCCATTCTAGGCGGTGCAACGGCGTCATAGTGGTTTCGATCGTAACGTTTTCCGGCTTCACCAGGCCCAGGGTGCGCAGGATCATCGGCGCGGTGGCGGGCTTGGGCAGGTAGTCGTCGGCGCCGCGCTTGATGGCCTCGACGGCGGTGGCCACGCTGGCATAGCCGGTGACCAGCAGGATGCGCATGTCGGCGCGCAGGGCGCGCAGCGGGCGGATCAGGGTCAGGCCGGAGTCTTCGCCCAGGCGCAGGTCGACCAGGGCGAAGGCGGGGCGGATTTCCTCGGCCACGCGCAGCGCCTCGGCGATGCCGGTGGCGGTTCGGGTTTCGAGGCCGCGGCGCGACAGGCTTCGCTGCAGGGTGCGCACATACAGTTCGTCGTCGTCGATCAGCAGGCCAAGATCGGTTGGGTTCATTGCACTCAAGTCCCGGTACTCCCCAGCGGGAGGTAAAAGCGGATACGCGTGCCGCCGTCTTCGGCGGCGGTCATGGTCATTTCGCCGCCCATCTGTTCCACCGTGGCGTGCGACAGCGCCAGGCCCACGCCCAGCCCTCCCGGCTTGCCGCTGTTGAACAGGCTGGTCGCCGGCAGCAGCGTCTGGTCGGGATCGAAGCCCCGTCCGTAGTCCCTGACTTCGCCGCGCAAGGCGCCATAACCGTACTCCAGATGCAGGTCCACGCGGGGCGCGTCGGCGGCTTCGCCGGCGTCCGCCGCGTTGTTCAGCAGGGCCTGCAGCAGGTGGGCGATGGCCGGATCGACCCGCAGGCTGCCGGGCAGGGTGCCCGAGCGCTGCAGATCGATGGTCGGCCGGATCAGGCGCCATTGCCCCACCACGCGGACCAGGTCCACCGCGGTTGGGACCGCCAGATTGCGGATACGTTCCCGGCACAGGGCCAGCAGCTGGCTGAGCGTGGAGACGTCGGCGCGCAGGTCTTCGTCCTTGACCTCGGCGGCGATCTCGTCGGCCAGCAGGGTCATGGTTGCCAGCGGGGTGTTCAATTCATGCGCCATCGCCGCGGCGTGGGTGGCCAGGGCGACGATGCCTTCGTTGCGGGTGAAGCGTTCGCGCAGCCGCGCCAGTTCACGCTCGCGGTCGCGCAGGTCCGAGGCCAGGCGGGTCGAAAACACCAGCACCACCACCACCGAAATCAGGAAGTTGGCGCCCATGCCCCAGAGCAGCAGGGTGTGGGTGTCGACGTCGCCGCGCAGGGGCTGGCCGAAGATCGCGGCCGCCGCGTAGCCCGAGATGCCCGCCACGGCCGCGGCCAGTGCCCAGTTGCGCGGCAGCGCCAGGGCCGCCAGCGCGGTCAGGATCAGGAACATCATGCCGAAGGGATTGCTGATGCCGCCGCTCCAGCCCACCATCCAGGCCAGCACCGCCATGTCCACGAACAGATGGCCGAAGGCGGTGGCGTGGGACAGGTCGCGGCGGTGGCGCAGGCGCAGGCTGGCGTAGGCGTTGAAGCCGATCAGCGCGCCGACGCCGATCCACAGCGGCTCCAGCGGCAGGGCCAGGCCCAGGACGCTGCTGGCCAGCAGAATGGTGGCGGCTTGGCCCGCGATGGCGAGCCAGCGCAGGCTGCAGAGGGTACGCAGGAATGAAAAGGCGGAACTACCGGGCATATCCAGACACAGAGGTGCCGGCAGGCTGCCGGCGGGCACGCGCCCGGCTGCGCGGAACGCTGGCATCCGGCGCGCGGCGGCTGGGCCGGCTGCCGCCGCGCCTTCAGGCAGGGCGGCGGTGGATGTGCTGGCATTGTATGGCGAATCAGGCGCCGCCGCCGGTCAGCGGGCAATCAATGTGTCCCTGATATGCCTGCGTGACGCCCGGACCTGCCACCGTTCCGGCCTCTGTCTCAATGGATATCAGAGGTGCCGCTATGGGCCATCGCGGGCGGCGGGTAGTCTTCCTCGTCGGACGCCATCTGGCCCTGGATCTGCGCCTGCTGCAATTCCTGCTCAACCTGGGCGCGGCTTTCAGACTGGTGCGACATGACCGGGGGAGGATAGTCTTCGTCGCCGAAGGTGTACTGGCCGTTGGCCTTGGCCTGGGCCAGTTCGGCGCTGACCTGGTCCGCCGTCTTGGCGGCGGGGGCGGCGTAGGTGACGCGCCAGTCGCCGTAGAGGTCGTGGGTGTACTGCGTGGTCTGGGCCTGCACGGCCCCGGCGGCTGCCAAGCCGGCGCATAGCAATAAGGTCTTGCTGAGGGTCTTCATGAAACGCTCCTGGCAATCAAAGCTTGCGGCCATCGTGCCGGCCGCGCCGACGTCCGCGATGCTGCCTGCGGGCGATTCCTGGATGCGGGAAAGCCTGGCCGGGCGCGCCGCGATGGCGCGCGCCGGACCTTTTCCAATTCGACCCGGCGCGCGGCGCGGCGTTGCACGCAGGACGGCCTTGTTGCAATGAAGCTGTTTCAGGCGTGCAGCATAGCTGTCAAGCCACTTTCAGGGGACGCTGCGGGCTCAGTGGCCGTGGCCGGCGGTCGGGGCGGCTGCCGCGTTCAGCGGACGCGCCACCGCGTCCACCGGCACGCGCCGCTGGCGTTTGTCGGCATCCTCGACGATGAGCGTCAGGGCAACGTGCTCGCCGGGCGAGATCTGGCCGGCCAGATCGATCAGCATCACGTGATAACCGCCGGGCTTGAGCTCCACGGTCTGGTTCGCGGGCAGCGCGATGCCCGGCACCTGGCGCATCTTCATGACGTTGTCCTGCATCGCCATTTCATGAATTTCGACGTGCTTGGCGGCCTGCGATTCCACGCCGACCAGGCGGCCGCCGGAGGCGGAGGTCAGGCGCATGAAGACGCCGGTGGCGTGCTGGCTGGGCACGGTGGAGCGCACCCAGGCGTCGTCCACCTTCAGGGCGGCATCCTGGGCCAACGCGGAAGGGCTGGCGCCGGCCAGGGCGCAGAAGGCGAAGGCGGTGGCCGCCAGGGATTTGATCGTGGTGTTTTTCATGAGGGTTGCCTCTATATATAGATTCTGGTCAGAGCACGGTGCGCAGGTCGTCCACGCATTCCTGCGCGCTTTGCTGATGGCGCAGGGCGATGCGCAGCTTGCCGCTGGCGTCGATGACGTAGGTCAGCGCGGTGTGGTCCATGGTGTAGGACGAGCCGGTCGCGACCTTCTGGTAGAAGACCTTGAACGATTGCGCGGCGGCGCGCGTCTGCTCGGCATTGCCGCGCAGGCCGACGAAGTCGGGATCGAAGGCCTGGGTATAGGCGCGCAGGATTTCCGGCGTGTCGCGTTCGGGATCGACGGTGATGAAGAGGACGCGCAGCTTCTTGGCGTCCGCGCCCAGCAGGCTCTTGATCTCGACGGCGCGGGTCAGCGCCGTGGGGCAGATGTCCGGGCATTGCGTGAAGCCGAAGAACAGCATGATCGGCTGGCCGGCGTAGTCGGCCAGCTTGCGCTCGCGGCCCTCGGTGTCCTGCAGCTGGAAGTCGCCGGACGGCATGCCGGACAGATCCATGCCGTGCAGCTTGGGCGCATCGGGGCCGCAGCCTGCCAAGGCCAGCAGGGCGAAAGAGGACAGCAGCAGGCGGCGCCGCGGATCGGGCGCATGGGAGCGCGCCGCGCCGGATGGCGCGCGCAGAAAGGGGGAATGCATGAAAACCTCGTCGGTTGACGGTTCGTCCAGGGGCGCGGCGGGGCCGCGCGTGCAGGCGGAGTCAGGCGAGGCGTGGAGGAGCGCGGGAACCCAGCGGCGGTCCCGCGGCGGTGGATGCGGGCGGGGCGGCGCTGGCAGGCGCGGGCAGTGCGTGCCGGCCGGCGGCCAGCAGCAGGGGGGTGAGCGCGGGGGCCGGAGCGGGCGCGACGTGCGCCAGCAGGCCGAAGGGGCAGAGCGCGCCGGCATCGGCGGCATCGTGGCCGGCCTTGTTCTTGTCGCCGGGCGACAACGCCAGCGTCAGCGCGGAGACGTCGCCCGCGGCCGAGCAGAACGTGACTTCAAGCCGGCCGTCGTGCAGCGCCCGGGCGTCGGGCATGTAGCCCGCCGGCACCAGCGCGCGCAGCGCCAGGGCCAGAAGCGCCAGCCACAGCACGCCCCGCGCGCGTGCGGCGCTGCCGAGGTGCTGGAGGCGGATCAGGCGGGTCATGGCGGCATTCTATCCCGCGCGACCGGCGCAAGCATCTGACGCCGGCGCCCATGGCCCGCCAAAATCTTGGTACCCTTGAACGCACTCAAATATCTCCCGACATCCCACTCAGTGCCTCAGGTTTCAGTGCTTTCCTCGTCCGCCCAGACCCTGCCTCTTTCCACGTTGCCCGCTGCCGTACGCCGGGGCAGGCCGTCCTTCCGCTTGTGGATGTGCGTGCTGGCCGTGGCGCTGCTGGCCCTGCTGTCCGCCTGCGGCACCACCAAGGTCCAGCCCGGCTACTACCGTGTGCAGTCGGGCGACACGCTGACCCAGATCGCGCGCAAGCAGGGCACCAGCGTGAGCAATCTGGTGCGCTGGAACAATCTGTCGAATTCCAATGCCATCGAAGTCGGGCAATTGTTGCGGGTGGCGCCGCCGGCTGGGCAGGCCAGCACGTCCACCGCGCCCAGCAAGGCGCGCGGCAAGCCTGCCCCTTCGCCCAAGTCGTCTACCTCGACCGCCAAGCGCCGCACCGCCCCGCCGGGGGCGATCTCGCTGGTCTGGCCCGCCCAGGGCAAGGTCACGCGCGGCTATGACGGTTCGGGTTCCAACGGCATCGTCATCAGCAATTCCTCCGGCACGCCGGTGGTGGCGGCGGCGCAAGGCACCGTGGCCTATTCCGGCAGCGGCCTGCGCGGCTATGGCCACCTGGTCATCGTCAAGCACAACGCCAGCTTCCTGAGCATCTACGCCCACAACAGCAAGCTGCTGGTCAAGGAAGGGCAGCGCGTCAGCCAGGGGCAGAAGATCGCTGAAATGGGCAATAGCGACAGCAAGCAGGTCGGGCTGTATTTCGAGCTGCGCTACGACGGCCAGGCGGTCGACCCGGCGGGGTCCCTGCCGCCGAAGTAGGCGCTTAGAGTTGCACCAGCTGCTTGAGCGAATCCAGCTGCAGGATGCATAGCTCGCCGCGGCGGTCCGATATATAGCCCTGGCGTCGCCATTTCGAGAATATCCTGCTCAGCGTTTCGGCGCGCATGCCCAGCTTGACCGCTATCTGCGAATGGCTCAGCGGCAGCACCACGGGCCGGTTGTCTTGCGGCTTGCCCGCGCGCAGGATGTATTCGGCCAGGCGTTCCTCGGCCGAACTCGACGTCAGCCAATCGATCTGATCCGTGTGATGGCGGATCAGGTTGGCGCAATGCGCCATGACGCGGCAGGCGAAGCGCGCGTCGTTCAGGCAGAGCTGGCGGAATGCCGCGGCATTGAGCAGGCAGCCATTGCCCTCGGTACGCGCGCGCACGCCGTGCAGGTGCCGCGGCGTGGCCTCGAACAGCGTGGAAACGGACAGCCAGCCGCCCGGCCCGACATGGCCGAATACCTTGTCGCCGCCATCCGCCGTGTAGCGCACGCCCTGCAGCGATCCCGCGCACACCAGCAGGCAGGAGGAGGCCGCCTGGCCTTCCGAAAAAATCGTGTCGCCCGCGTTGAACTCCAACCAGCGGCTGCCGCCCGCCAGGGCGAGCAGGGCGGCATCGTCCACGCCATCGAACCAGGGATGCTGGCGCAGCGCCGCGATCAAGAGCGCGGATCGTGAATTGACAATAGTCATTTGGTCTGGGGGCTCTGGCAAATAGAATTAATGCGATTGATTCTTATTTGTAATGGTACCACTGCGGAGGCCGCCATCAATGACCGGCCTTTGCTGCGCAACCCACTCCCACATGACCATCTCAGCGTATTTCCGCACCGCCGCGGCGGCAGGGGTTTTCTTGTCGTCCGCCGCCAACGCGGCGCCCATCGTGTTCCAGGACATGCTGGGCAATCCCGTGAGCCTGTCAGCGCCAGCCCAACGCGCAGTGACCCTGCCGATGCCGGCCGGATCGCTGCTCATCTCGCTGGATGGGGGCGCACAGCGCCTGGCCGGCATGCATCCCAGCGCCCACGGGTTGATGAAGGACGGGCTGCTGGCGCGGATCTTTCCGGCCACGGCCCAGGTGCGCACCGACATCACCCGGTCCGGCTTCGTGCCCAATGTGGAAACGCTGCTGCAGATCCAGCCCGATCTGGTGTGGCAGTGGGGGCACATGGGCGACGATCTGATCGCACCTCTGCGCAATGCCGGACTGCCGACCGCGGCGCTGGTGTACGGCACCGAAGACCGTACCCGCGTATGGATACGCCTGATGGGCCAGTCGCTGGGGCAGGAGGCTCGCGCGCAGTCCCAGTTGCGCTGGCGCGATCAGGTGCGCGCGGACATCCGCGTCGTCACCGATGGCATTCCGGCCGCCAAGCGGCCGGGGGTGCTGTACCTGTCGCGTTATGCGCCGCAGCTGCGCGCAGCCGGCGGCAACACCAGCTTCGAGGACGACATCACCCTGGCGGGCGGGCGCAATGTTTCGGCTGCCATCGCCAGCGGCCAGACCGTGAACATCGAGCAGATCATGGCCTGGGCGCCCGAGGTGATCCTGCTGAACAACTTCGAATCGGGATTGACGCCCGAAACCCTGTATGGCGACCCGCTGTTTGCCGACATCCCCGCCGTGCGCGATCGCCGCGTCTACAAGGTGCCGATGGGCGGCTATCTGTGGGATCCCCCCAGCCAGGAATCGCCCTTGTACTGGCAGTGGCTGAGCATGCTGCTGCACCCGGAAAAATTCTCCTGGCCCTTGCGGGACAACATCGCGCGGGCCTACGGCGAACTCTATGGATATCAGCCTGCGGCTGGCGAGGTCGACGCAGTGCTGCGCCTGAAAATGAACGAGGGAGCCGCGGGCTATGAACGCTTCCGTTGAAACGGCGCGCACGCCTGCCGCGGGCACTTGCGCGCGGCCGGGGCTGTGGGCGTGGTCGTGGCTGCTGATGGCGCTGGCGCTGCCGGCGTCCGTGTTGGCGGCGCTGTGCGTCGGCCGCTACCCCCTGGCGCTGTCGCAGGTGTCCAGCGTGCTGGCCGGGCTCGCATTGCCGGACGGCCTGGCGAACTGGCTGCCGTCGGTCGGCGCCACGGAGCATCGCGTCGTCATGCAGGTGCGCTTGCCGCGCGTGCTGCTGGCGGTGCTGGCCGGATCCAGCCTGGCGATGTGCGGCGCGGCGCTGCAAGGCGCTTTCCGCAATCCGCTGGTCGGGCCGCAGATCCTGGGCATTTCCTCGGGCGCGGCGTTTGGCGGCTGCGCGGCGATCCTGTTGTTCTCATCGCTGTGGGCAACGCTGGGCCTGGCGTTTGCCGGGGGCCTGCTGGCGGTGGCCGTGGTCTATCTGCTGGGCCGTTCCAACGGCCGCACGACGATCCTGATGCTGGTGCTGGCGGGCGTGGTGACCAGCGCCTTCTTTTCCGCGTTGATATCGCTGACCACGTACTTCGCGGATCCGAACGACAGCTTGCCGGCCATCGTGTTCTGGCTGATGGGCAGCTTCGCCACCGCAACCTACGTCAAGCTGGCGGCCGCCGTGCCGCCCATCGTGGCTGGCATGGCGCTGCTGGTCGCGCTGCGTTTCCGCATCAACGTGCTGTCCTTGGGCGACGAGCAGGCCAGCGCCATGGGTATCGCCGTGGAGCCCTTGCGTTGGCTGCTGCTGGGCTGCGCCACGCTGGTGGTGTCGGCCAGCGTGGCCGTATCGGGCACGGTGGGCTGGGTGGGATTGGTGGTGCCGCACATTGCGCGCATGTTGGTCGGCCCCGACCACCGGGTGCTGCTGCCGGCCAGCGCCCTGATCGGCGGCACCTACATGGTGTGGGTCGATACCGTGGCCCGCAGCGCCACCAGCGCCGAGATTCCGCTGGGCGTGATTACCGCGCTGATCGGCGCGCCGCTGTTCGCATGGCTGTTGCGCCGCGCCCAGAGCAAGGGGGCGCAGCATGCTTGAACTTGCACAACTGTCCGTGCAGGCAGGCGGCCGGCGCCTGCTGAGCGACCTGTCCTTGAGTCTGCCCGCGGGCCAGATCCTGGCCGTGCTGGGGCCGAACGGGCGCGGCAAGACGACGCTGCTGCGCACGATATTGGGGCTGAACCCTCCTGCCGCGGGCACCGTGCGCCTGCAAGGCCACGCCGCCTATGTTCCGCAGCGCAGCGACACGCTCTACGCCTACGACGTGCTGACCATGGTCAGCATGGGGCGCGCGCGGCATCTGCGCTGGTATGCGGCGCCTGGCGCCCGGGACTGGAGCATCGCTCGCGACTGCCTGGGGCAGGTCGGCCTGGGGCATCTGGCGGACCGCCCGTTCCACGCCTTGAGCGGCGGCGAGCAACAACTGGCCTGCATTGCGCGCGCCTTGGCCAGCGCCAGTCCCATCATCATCCTGGACGAGCCCGCGGCGGCCCTGGACCTGCGCAACCAGGACGTGGTTTTGTCGCTGCTGCGCCGGCTGGCGCAGGAGCAGGGCCTGGCGGTGGTTTTCACCACGCACCAGCCGCAGCACGCGCAACACATCGCCGACCAGACCCTGCTCATGCATGCCGGCGCTTGCGAAACCGGCCCCACCGCCAGCATGTGCGTGGACGAGCGCCTGAGCCGCCTGTATGGCCTGCCGGTGCGCGTGGCCACGTTGCACGGCGAGTCCGGCGACATCGTCGGCGTGATCCCCGTCTTCCGTTGAATCATGAAAAACAAGATTGCCTACCTGAACAACTGGAGCGGGGACGGTCCCGCCGCGCTGACCGGCGGCGCCGCGCCGCGCGCGGCCTGCGTGCCGCTGTATCAACTGCATGAGCGCGATCTTTCCGGATTCCGCGCGCTGCTGCTCCCGGCACACACGGACCAGCGCTATCTGTTGCAGCAGGGCGCGCTGCTGGAAGCCTATCTGGAATCGGGCGGCACGCTGGTCTTCAACGGCCATGTTGCCTATCCCTTTCTGCGCTGGCTCGCGCCCTTCGTGCCGGGCTCCGGCGCGGGCATCGCGGGCCTGCGAGTGCAGCGCGCCGCGCCCCATCCGCTCTTTGACGGCGTGGATCCCGAGCACCTGACGTTCCGCCGCGGCGTGGCTGGCTTTTACGCCCGCGGCAGCAACCCCGCGCCGGCCGGCGCGCTGGTCCTCAACACGCTGGGACCTGACGCCCAGGCCATCGATTGGATCCTGGCCCTGCCGGGCGGCGGGCGGCTGCTGGTGCATTCCGGCAATGACCTGTGGATGTATGCCGGCAGCGCCGACAGCGCCGGCCGCATCGTCCCGCAACTGTGCGCCTGGCTGAACGGAGATGCGGCATGACTGCAGGCCCCACCCCCGTGATCGCGGCGCTGGACGCCGGCACCTATTACCACCATCGCACCTTCCGCACGCCGGAGCTGATGCCGCATATCGACCGCACGATATACATCCGCGACCTGGACCCGGCCGCGCTGGAGGGCTGCGATGCGCTGATCGTGTCCTGCCGCAGCAATCCGGATCTGCTGACGCCGCACCGGGAACTCTGGCGCCGCTTCCTGGCCGCGGGCAAGACCCTGGTCGCCATGGGCGAAACGCATTCCGAACGCTGGCTGGACGGCGTGCGCTGGACCCCGTCCGAAGTGAACTTCTGGTGGTGGAAGGAGCCGGACGCCGACTCCGGCCTGCGCCTGGCGGCGCCCGAACATCCGCTGTTCCGCTATTTGACGCTGGCCGACGCCACCTGGCATCAGCACGGTTCCTTCGCGCCGCCGCCGGGCGCGCTGTCCCTGATCGACAAGGCCGGCGCCGGATCGGTGCTGTACGAAGACAGGTGCAGCACGCCGGGCCGGCTGATCGTGACCTCGCTGGACCCGATGTACCACCACGGCAGCTATTTCATGCCGGCGTCCAGCCGCTTCCTGCGCGGGTTTCTGCCCTGGTTGAAGGATTCCACGCCTGCCGTCGGTCAGGACATCCCTCCCGGCTGACGCAGCGCGGCTCTCCGCGCCCATTCCGATTTTGCCCCTCTCTCTTGTGTGCTTGTATGCAACGCTCCTATTTGTATGCCCCCTTGGTCGGCGCCGGACTGCTGACCGCCGCCATGGCCGCGCCCAGCGCCGCCGCCGACGTTCCGCAACTGCCGTCGATCCAGGTCACGGCCGAAGGCCAGCCCGATGACGGCCGCCTGCGGCCGATGGGGGCGACGCCGCCCGCGGCCTCGATCGACCACAATGTCACGCAGGCAGTCAGCGTGGTCGACAGCCAGGACATCGACCGGCTGAACACGATGAGCACGCTGGACCTGCTGGGCCGCGTGCCCAACGCCACCATCAGCCGCAGTGGGGGCATCGCCGGTACGCTATTCCTGCGCGGGCTGAACACCAACGACATGCGGGTGCCGATGTTCATCGACGGCGACCGCTTCCGCGGCCGCAATACGCTGCAGTTCATGCTGATCAGTCCGACCGAGATCGAACAAGTCGAAGTGGTGCGCGGGCCGAACTCCTCGCGCTTCGGCAGCGATGGCCTGGGCGGGCTGGTCAATTTCGTAACCAAGCGGGCGCACGGCAACCTGAGCCAGCCCTTTGGCCTGAACGGCGGCGAGGCTTCGGTCACGTACAACACCAACGGCGATGGCGTGCAGAGCAACGTGGCGCTGGAAGGCGCCGGCGACGGCTTCGACCTGCGCGTTTACGCCACCGGACGCCGCGCCAGCAACTATGACAGCGCGGCGGGCGAAGTGCCGAACAGCGACTTCCGCGGCGCGGGCGGGGGCATCGTGCTGGGCTACATGCCGGATGCGCGCCAACGCATCGAGGCCAGCGCCCGCGTGGCCTACGTCAAGGACGGCGCGGCCGGCACGGTGCCGCCGTATCCGCTGAGCTATAGCCGCCGCGATCCGCTCAAGGTGAAGCAGGGCAGGCTGGCCTACAGCGGCGAGTTCGACGGCGCCATCAGCGCGCTCAAGGCCAGCGTCTATGTGAACGAGTTCGGCACCGTCATGGCTACGCACAACGAAACCAATCCGGCGCGCGTGGTCGACGCGCGCAACAACGTGATCGGTCCCGTCGTGTGGGGCGGCAGCGTGGCCGCCACGGTGCCTTGGGCCGACACCAATACGACTTTTGGCCTGGACTTCATGCACGAGCGCCGTCCCGGATCGGAATCGCGCAGCGATATCACGGTGCGTCGTCCCAACGGCACCACCACCACCAGCACGCCCTACGTCAAGACCGGACCGGACCAGTACCAGACCAACGTCGGCGCGTTCCTGACCACGGAGTGGAAACCCGCTCCCAAATGGACCGTTACTGCTGGCGGCCGGTTCGACTGGTTCAAGTCCGACGTGGGACTGGAGCCCTTGCCGTCGCCCAATCTGCTGCCGGCATTCCGCGCCGCGCAGAACACGACCGAGACCGCCACCACCGGCAGCCTGGGGCTGTCCTACCGCGCCACCGAAGTCGTCGAACTGCTGGGCAGCGTGGGCAGCTCGTTCCGCATGCCGTGGACCTCGGAGATGTTCAGCAGCGGCTATACCGGCACCAGCTACACCATTCCGAATCCGGGCCTGAAACCGGAGCGCGGCGTGACCGTGGAGGCCGGCACCCGGCTGCACTTCGAGCAGGCCACCGTCGGCTTGACCGCCTTCAGCAGCAACTACAGCGACTTTCTGGAGAACGTCACCACCACCTATGAAGGCCTGCCCGCCACGCAGCGCCGCAACGTGGGCAAGGCGCGGATCCAGGGCCTGGAGCTGGATTGGCGCTGGCAGCTGAGCCGCGAGGTCAACCTGTACGGCAACGCCAGCTACCTGTACGGCACCAACCGCACGACCGACACGCCGCTGCAATCGATCGCGCCCTTCAGCGGCCTGGTCGGCCTGCAATACATGAGCCCCAATGAAGCCTATGCCTTGAGCGGCGAACTGCAATGGGCCAAGGGCCAGAGCCGCTACGCGGAACGCGCGGAGTATCCGGCGGCGGGCTTTGGCGTCGTGAATCTTTACGCCCAGTTCCAGCTGGATCGCCTTGGGCTGCCGCAGCTAGGCAATACCCAGGTCGTGCTGGGCGTGAACAACCTGTTCGACCGCGCCTACCGCACCGCGGCGACCTCATCCAACGTGGCCTACGCCATGACGGATCTGAATCCGCTGCTGGAACCCGGCCGCAGTTTCAGCCTGACGCTGCGCACGCGCTTCTGAGTCGGCTTGTCCGCCCCGGCGCGCCCAGGCGCGTCATTCAATCCCAGACCCACCCACGCGCAGGCGGGCCGCCATGGCGGCGGCCCGTCGCCGCGCACGATACGGAGAGAATCCATGATCACCCCTGAACAACAAGTTTCCTCATTGACCGTGATGGCCGAGGAAGGGCCGCTGCCCATCTGTTTCGACGCGGTCCAGGCCTATCATGGCCATGGCGCGCTTGCCATGCTGGCGCTGACTTTCCAGGGTCTGCGCGGCGCGCTGTCCAGGCTGGAACAGGATGGCGTGCCAGTGCCGCGCAAGGAGTTGTCCGTCATTAGCGGGCATCCCGGCCCAGGCGTGCGCGACGCATTCGAATTCGTCACGCGCGCCGTCACGCGCGGTTGCTACGAGGTGGACCTGACGCTGCCCGAAGCGCGCTACAGCCGCGGCGCGGACAAGTCATACAGCTTCCATCTGCGCCGCGGCGCGCGCAGCGTCCAGGGCGTGTTGCGCCCCGGCGTGCTGCCGCCGGAATTTTTTGACTTGCTGGGAAATCCCGCGCCGAACGCCCAGCGCGTTCACGCCGAACTGCGGCGCGATATCGCCGCGCGGGTCATCGCGGCCGAACCTGCAACGCTGTTCGATTTTCGGGCAATGGAAAGCCAGGAGGGCTGAGACGGCAGGGACGGCGGGCCTGACGGGGGCTCGCCCCACCGGCTCCTGCCGTCCTACAGCGCGGCATCCTGCGTCAGCGTCGATATGAACGCCGCCGTGCGCGGGTCCGCCGGCTGGCTGAACAGCGTGCGCGAGTCGCCGGATTCGACCACCGAGCCATCCAGCAGGAACACCACTTCGCGCGATACGCTGGCCGCCAGGCGCAGGTCGTGGGTGGCCATCAGCATGGTCATGCCTTCGGCGGCGAGCTGGCGCAGCACGTCCACCACTTCGGCGGCCAGGCCCGGATCCAGCGCCGAGGTCGGCTCGTCGCACAGCAGCACGCGCGGCGCGGGCGCCAGCGCGCGGGCGATGGCCACGCGCTGCTGCTGTCCGCCCGACAGGTTGGCGGGCCAGGCGTCGCGCTTTTCCAGCATGCCGACCTTGCGCAGCAATTCCTCGGCGCGGGCGCGCGCGCGGTCCAGCGGCCACTTCTGCACGGTCAGCAGGCCTTCCATGACATTGCCGATCACGGTCTGGTGCGGGAACAGCTGGAAGTTCTGGAACACCATGCCGGTCTGCTTGCGCACGCGCTGGACCTGGTCGCGCGAGAGCTTGCGGCCGGGTTCGAAATGCACCGTTTCCGGGCCGATCTCCAGCGTGCCTCGGTCCGGCACTTCCAGCAGGTTCACGCAGCGCAGCAAGGTGCTCTTGCCGCTGCCGGACGGGCCGATCAGGGCGGTGACGCTGCCTTCGGCGATGCTCACGTCCACCTGCTTGAGCACGGGATTGCCGCCGAACGCCTTTTCTATCTTTTCCAGGCGGATCATCGGTTTTTCTCGGTAAAGACCGCGTGCTGGCCGAAGCGCCGTTCCAGGCGCACCTGCGCGGCGGACAGGACGGAACTGAACACCAGGTAGATCAGCGCCGCCTCGGTGTACAGGATCAGCGGTTCATAGGTGACGGCGGCAATGCGCTGCGCCGCCTGGAAGATCTCGGGCACGGTCAGCACCGCCGCCAGCGAGGTGTCCTTGACCAGCGCGATGAAGGAATTGGACAGGGGCGGCACGGCCACCCGCGCCGCCTGCGGCAGGATGGTCCGGCGCAGCGCCTGCGCCCGCGTCATGCTCAGCGAGTACGCCGCTTCCCATTGGCCCTTGGTGATGGACTCGATGGCGCCGCGGATCACTTCCGAGTTGTACGCGCCCACGTTGAGGGTGAAGCCGATCAGCGCGGCCGGCAGCGGATCCAGCACGATGCCGACGCTGGGCAGGCCGTAGAAGATCACGAACAGCTGCACCAGCAGCGGCGTGCCGCGGATCAGCCAGACGTAGAAGCGCACCACGGCCACCAGCGGCGCCGGTCCGAACAGCCGGATCAGCGCCACCACGAAGGCCAGCGCCAGGCCCAGCGCGAATGACATCAGCGTCAGCGGAACCGTGAACATCAGCCCCGCGTGCAGCAGGGGCCAGAACGAGTCCAGCATCAGTTGCACCCAGGCCGGCACCGCCCAGTTGCCGAGTTGCGCCAGCAGCCAGTCGGGCAGGACGGATTGCAGCCAGGGGGGTAGCGTCATATGCGCTCCGCTCGCTTATTGCGCCGACAGGTCCGTGCCGAAATACTTGACCGAGATGGTTTTGTAGGTGCCGTCCGCCTTGATGTCGGCCAGCGCCTTGTTGATGGCGGCCTGCAGTTCGGGGTTGCCCTTGCGGATCAGCACGCCCGAATTGCTGAACTCGGCGGTCTTGTCGGTGGCGGCGATCTTTACCTTGGCATTGGGCTTCTGCTTCTTGAAGTCCAGGAACGACAGGTTGTCGTTCACCGTGGCCTCGACCCGACCCGAGGTCAGCAGGTCGATGGCTTCATTGAAGCCCTGCACAGCAATCACTTCCGCGCCGTGCTGTTGCGCCAGCTTGCCGAAGTTGCTGGTCAGCGTGTTGGCGGATTTCTTGCCCTTCAGGTCGTCGAAGGACTTGATGCTGGTGTTGTCGTCGCGCACGATCAGCACGGCGGCGGACGAGATGTAGGGATCCGAGAAGTCGTACTTGGCGCGGCGCGCGTCGGTGATGCCGACCTGGTTGATCACCGCGTCGTAGCGCTTGGCGTCCAGGCCGGCGATCAGGCCGTCCCACTTGCCTTCGACGAATTGCGCCTTGACGCCCAGGCGTTCCGCGATGGCGCGGCCGATGTCCACGTCAAACCCGGTAAGCTGGCCGGATGCGTCGTGGAAAGTGAAGGGGGCGTAGGTGCCTTCGGTGCCGATCTTGAACACGCCGGCGGATTTGATCTGGTCCAGTCCGGATTGGGCATGGGCCGCGGACAAGGCGGCGACCTGGACGAGGCCGGCGACGAACAGCGTACGGAAGAGTTTCATGGCGGTGCTCCACGGATGGCAGATATCTCGGTGGAGAGCATCCGTGCCTGCAATGCCCTCCGGCGTAGCCGCACTCTAACAACGCGTCTATTTTTCCACAAAGCATAAGGAATAGTAAAAATATAGCGGCAAGTCATATGGCGATACCCATGCTCCGGCGCGTTGCCGCCGGGGTTCATCCAGGCAGGACTTCAGTGGAGATCGGTGTGGAACAGCAATGGAACAGGCGGGCTTTCATGATCGCGGCCGCAGGCGCGGCAGCAGCAAGCGCAATGCCCGCCCAGGCCGCGGACGGCACGCGGCTGATGCCGGGCAGCGGCAGCATCACGCAGGTGGCGGGTTTGCGGGTGGGGCACTACACCGACACGCGCCGGCCCACGGGCTGCACCGTCATCATCGCCGAGGCCGGCGCGACCGCCGGGGTCGACGTGCGCGGCGCGGCGCCGGGCACACGCGAAACCGACCTGCTCAATCCCGTCAACATGGTG
The DNA here is from genome assembly GCF_014490035.1 of Achromobacter xylosoxidans. Taxonomy (NCBI): domain Bacteria; kingdom Pseudomonadati; phylum Pseudomonadota; class Betaproteobacteria; order Burkholderiales; family Alcaligenaceae; genus Achromobacter; species Achromobacter xylosoxidans. Next base: position 1,310,652 of record NZ_CP061008.1, read on the forward strand.
GAGAAAGTGCACGCCGTGGTGCTGTCCGGCGGCAGCGCCTTCGGCCTGGATGCGGCTTCGGGCGTCATGCGCTATCTGGAAGAAAAGAAGATCGGCTTCGACGTGGGCGTGGCGCACGTGCCCATCGTGCCTTCGGCCATCCTGTTCGACCTGGGCGTGGGCGACGCCTCGATCCGGCCCGACGCGGCCGCGGGCTACCAGGCCTGCAAGTCGGCCACGGACGCCGCGCCGCAGGAAGGCAACGTGGGCGCGGGGGCGGGCGCGACGGTGGGTAAGCTGTACGGTCCCAAGCGCGCCATGAAGGGCGGCATCGGCAGCGCCTCGCTGACCGTGGCGGGCGTGACGGTGGGCGCCATCGTCGCGGTCAATGCGGTGGGTGACGTGGTGGATCCGGCCACCGGGCGCGTCCTGGCAGGCGCGCGCACCGCCGACGGCAAGATGCTGCTGGATACCCGCGCCGCGATCCTGGCGGGCGATTTGCCCAAGTCCATGCGCCCAGGCACCGCCACCACCATAGGGCTGGTCGCCACCGACGCCAAGCTCACCAAGGCGCAGGCGCAGAAGATCGCCGGCATGGCGCATGACGGCCTGGCCCGCACCATCAATCCCATCCACACCATGCTGGATGGCGACACCATCTTCGCGCTGGGCACGGGCACGTCCGGCAAGCCGGGCAACGTGATGCTGCTGGGCGTGATGGCGGCCGAGGCGATGGCGATCGCGGTGCAGCGCGCGATCCTGTCGGCGCGCGCGCTGGAAGGCTATCCGGCGGCGGTGGACTTCGTTTCCTGACGGCCGCGCGTCCTGACCTCGGCCTGTCACACAAGGGCGCCATCATGGATGGCGCCGGCGCGTGGCCGGCGGGCGGAGGGCGTGCATGTACAAGGGCGAACGATTCAACGGCGCGACGCACCTGGCCGGCCTGGCGCTGGCGGTGGCCGCTTCGGGCGCCCTGATCGCCCGCGCCGCCGAACTCAAGGTGGACACGCGGCAGGTGGTTGCCTGCGCCGTGTTCGCCGCGTCGATGATCGCCGTCTATGCCTCTTCTGTACTGTTCCATTGCTCGCGCGGCCGCCGCAAGGCCTGGTGGGCCAAGGCCGACCATTGCGCGATCTACCTGCTGATCGCCGGCACGTACACGCCGCTGGCCTACGGGCCGGTGGAGCATGGCTGGGGCGCGGCCATGGGCGTGGCGATCTGGCTGCTGGCGGCGGTCGGCATCAGCCGCGAGCTGTGGTGGGCGCGGGGCGCGGCGCCGGCGCTGCCGCTTTATCTGGCGATGGGCTGGCTGGGCGTGATGTTCGCCGCGCCGATCGCGGGCGCCTTGTCCGCGGCTGGGCTGGCCTGGCTGCTGGCGGGCGCGGCGGTCTATACCGCCGGTACGCTGTTCTACGCCAACGACCAGCGCTGGCCGCATGCCCACGGCATCTGGCACCTGTTCGTCATGGGCGGCACCGCCTGCCACTTCGTGACGGTGTTCGGCTTCCTGCGGCTGAGCCCGGCCTGAGCGGGGTTTCAGCGGGCCGCTAGCGCCAGCTTGCCAGCGGCAGCATGCCGCCGCGGTCCTTCACTTTGCGCATGACGATATGCGAGGACAGGTTCCGCACGCCCGGGATCTTGCTGAGCTTGTCTTCGACGAACTGTGAGAACGCCTTCAGGTTGCGCGTGCACACCGTCAGGATGTAGTTGGACGCGCCCGTCACGATGCTGGCCTCGGTGATCTCGTCATGCAGGGCGATGCCGGCCAGGAATTCCTCGTGCCAGCCGGGACGCGACTGGTCCAGCGACACATGGACGATGGCCTCCAGCTCGAACCCCAGTTTTTCGGCGTCCAGCACGGCGCGATAGTGGCGGATCAGCCCGCTTTCTTCCAGCGCGCGCACCCGCCGCAGGCAGGCCGAGGGCGACAGCGCCACCTGCTCGGCCAGGTCCTGGTTGCTGAGGTGGCCGTTCTCTTGCAGCCGGTAAAGAATGCGCTGGTCTATGGCGTCGATCTGCATGGTGCAATCAAATTCCAAAAAAGTGGATTATGTGCAATTCAATGCGGAAACCTAGGGTAATCCGCGCCTGAATTTGCAATTTATCAGCCTGATCGCGCTGATAGTATGTACCCAGAATATAGCCCCCCCCGGAGCACAGAATGAACACCCGTGAAGCCTGCGTAAATGCCGACCGCCAGGATCCCCTGGCGCCCCTGAAGGACCGTTTCGACCTGCCGCCCGGCGTCCTCTACATGGACGGCAATTCCCTGGGCGTGCTGCCCAAGGAGGCCGCCGGCCGCGCCGCCGCCGTGATCGGCCAGGAATGGGGTTCGGGCCTGATCCGCAGCTGGAATACCGCGGGCTGGTTCGAACTGCCCACCCGCCTGGGCGACAAGCTGGGCCGCCTGCTGGGCGCGCGCGAAGGCGAGCTGGTCGTGACCGACACGACCTCGCTGAACATCTTCAAGGCGCTGGCCGCCGCCCTGCGCATCCAGCAGCACCAGCACCCCAAGCGCCGCGTCATCCTGTCCGAACGCGACAACTTTCCGACCGATCTCTACATGATCCAGGGCATGATCGACCTGCTGCAGCAGGGCTACGAAATGCGCCTGATCGACGACGAGCTGCCGCTGGAAAAGGCGCTGGACGAGTCCGTGGCGGTGATGCTGCTGTCGCACGTGAACTACCGCAGCGGCCAGATGCACGACATGGCCGCGGTGACCGCGCTGGCGCACGAGCGCGGCGCGCTGGCGATCTGGGACCTGGCTCACGCCGCGGGCGCGGTGCCGGTGGACCTGAACGGCGCGGACGCCGACTTCGCCGTGGGTTGCACCTATAAATACCTGAACGGCGGCCCGGGCTCGCCCGCCTTCATCTGGGTGGCGCCGCGCCACACCAAGGACTTCTGGCAGCCGCTGTCCGGCTGGTGGGGCCACACGCGGCCGTTCGACATGACCGTGGCCTACGAGCCCGCCGGCGGCGTGCGCCGCTATCTGTGCGGCACCCAGCCTATCGTGTCGCTGTCGCTGGTGGAATGCGGCCTGGACGTGGCGCATGCCGCCGACATGGCCGAGGTGCGCAAGAAATCGCTGGCGCTGGGCGACCTGTTCATCGCGCTGGTCGAAGAGCGCTGCGCCGGCCATCCTCTCACGCTGGTGACGCCGCGAAAGCACGCCGACCGCGGCAGCCATGTCAGCTTCCGCCATCCCAACGGCTTCGAGGTGATGCAGGCCCTGATCGCGCGCGGCGTGATCGGCGACTATCGCGAACCCGAGGTGCTGCGCTTCGGCCTGACGCCGCTGTATTTCGGCTATGCCGACGTCTGGGACGCCGTCGACATCCTGAAGGACGTGCTGGACACGCGTTCCTGGGACAAGCCGGAATTCAAGCACCGCGCCGCCGTGACCTGAGCGCCGCAACATAACCCCATTGCGCGGGCCAAACCGGCCCTGTATCCACAAAGAGAGCGCGGGACCTGGAGGAGACAATGCAACAACAAAAAGGATTCGGCCAGATCGCCGAACGCGAGCAGGGCCTGAAGCGGCGGCTGACGTCGGGGCAGATGAGCATGATCGCCATCGGCGGCGCCATCGGCACGGGCCTGTTCCTGGGCAGCAAGTTCGCCATCGGCTTTGCCGGACCCAGCGTGATCATCAGCTATGCCATCGGCGGCTTGATCACGTTGCTGCTGATGGGCTGCCTGGCGGAAATGACGGTGGCGCATTCCACCTCGGGCTCCTTCGGCGCCTATGCCGAACACTACGTCGGCCCGCTGGCGGGATTTCTGGTGCGCTACGCGTACTGGTCCTGCGTGGTGCTGGCGGTAGGCACCGAAGTCACGGCCGTCGCGGAATACATGAAGTTCTGGTTCCCGGACGTGCCCGGCTGGCAGTGGGTCTGCCTGTTCTCGGCGGCGCTGATCTTCATCAACGCCATGAGCGTCAAGACCTTCGGCACGGTCGAATACTGGTTTTCCACGATCAAGATCACCGCCATCGTGGCCTTCATCATCCTGGGCGCCTACGTGGTCTGGGGCAATCCGCAGTACGGCACGGCGCTGTACACGTCGCATGGCGGGTTCTTCCCGAATGGCGTCTGGGGCATGTGGATCGCCGTGGTCATCTCGATCTTCAGCTATCTCAGCGTGGAGATGATCGCGGTGGCGGCGGGCGAGGCCGAAGACCCCGAGCGCGCGGTCAAGCAGGCGTTCCGCGCCACCATCGTCCGGCTGGTGGTGTTCTACCTGCTGACGCTGGCGCTGATCCTGGCCATCGTGCCCTGGGACGAGGCCGGCAAGGGCGGCAGCCCCTTCGTCAAGGTGATGCAGGCGCTTGAGATCCCGGGCGCGGCAGGCGTCATCAACTTCATCGTGCTGGTGGCGGCGCTGTCGGCCATGAACAGCCAGCTCTACATCACCACGCGCATGATGTTCAGCCTGTCGCGCGCCGGCCATGCGCCGTCCGCGTTCGGCAAGCTGACGCGCAGCGGCACGCCGCTGAACGCGCTGCTGCTGTCCACCAGCGGCATTGCCATCGCCGCGGTGCTGAACGTGCTGTACCCCGAGACCTCGTTCACGCTGATGATGGCGATTTCGATGTTCGGCGCGCTGTTTACGTGGATGATGATTTTCGTGACCCACTACTGCTTTCGCCGCCGCTGGGCGCGCGAAGGCGGCGGCAAGCTGTCGTTCCGCATGCCGGGCTTTCCGGTGCTGACGCTGCTGGGCGCGGGCGCGATGCTGGCCATTTTGGCCACCACCTACTTCACCAGCGTTTTCAAGATGACGCTGGTGTTCGGCGTGCCCTTCCTGGTGGTGCTGGCCGTGCTGTACCAGCTGCTGTTCCGCAGGCGTGGCGAAGCGGTGGCGCTGACCCCGCGCGGCCAGCGTTCCTGACATTGCTACGCCCGGTTCAGCCACGGGCCTGGGGCCAGCGCCTCAGGCCCGTATTTCATGAGCGCGCGGCATGACTGCGCTTCAAGCGCTGGCCATGGCCGGCGCGGGCTGCTCCGCAGCCTGTTCCTGAGGCGCTGGCGCGAACACGCGCAACCGGTGGCCGTCGGGGTCCAGCGCCACGAAGGTGCGGCCGAAATCCATGTCGGTGGGCGCTTGCAGGATGGGCAGGCCGCGCAGGCTCCAGTCCAGGTGGCGGCGGTCCAGCGCCTGCGCGTCGGCAACGGTGAAGGCGAGTTCGGTGGCGCCGCCGCGGCCGGCGGCGGCAGGTTCCACCGTGTAGCGCGACCACAGGCCCAGCATCAGGCCGGAATCCAGCCTGAACAGCGCGAAGGTGGGGGAGCTTTCCATGGGCGGACGCTGCAGCAGGGCGCTGTAGAACGCGGCGCTGGCGGCGGGCTTTTCAACGTAGAAAATCACGAAATTGGTGTCTGACATGATGCGCTCCGGGTGGTAGACGCGCTCATCTTAGACAGGGGTACTGTCAGTTTTTGGCAGTAGCTTTCAGCCGTGTTTTCAGCCGCGATTCTTTGGCGTGCGATCGATCGCGCGCCACTCCTTCAGCAGCGCATGGCGGCGCTTGGGATAACGCTCACCGGGCGTCAGCGTGGCGATGCGGTCGGTGCGGAAATGGCGGAAATCCTGGCGCAGTTCGCACCAGGCCATGACGATGCGCACGCTGTCGAAAAAACCCAGCGCGAACGGCCAGATCACCCGCGTGGAATCGGCGCCCTTGTCGTCGCGGTAGGTGATGTCGATCTTCTGTTCGCAGCGTATGGCCTGGCGGATCAGCGACAGGTCCACGCGGTCCACCACCTGCATCGAACTGGGACCGACCAGCAGCGGTATCGCGTCCAGCCCGTCGCGCAGTTCGCCTGGCAGCACGGCGCCGATCTTGGCCAGCGCGTTGCTCGCGGCCTGCGCCAGGCGCGGGTCGGCGCGGTCCGCCACCCAGCGGGTGCCCAGCACCAGCGCCTCGATCTCCTCGGTGCTGAACATCAGCGGCGGCAGCATGAAACCCGGCCTCAGCACGTAGCCCACGCCTGGTTCGCCCTCGATCTCGGCGCCTTGCGATTGCAGGGTGGCGATGTCGCGGTACAGCGTGCGGATGCTGACGCCGAGGTCGGCGGCCAGTTGGCGGCCGCTGACGGGGCGGCGATGGCAGCGCAAGGTCTGCATCAGGCCCAGGAGGCGTTCGGTGCGGGACATGGGGGCGGACGGGGATGACGGATCCATAATGCTGCCACGAAATGGCAGCAGGCGGGACCCGTCCGCAGCGGGGATGTCAGGCGGGCGGCAGGGCCATCAGCCAGTCGTGCACGCGGGCGGCCAGGTCCAGGCTGTTGCGGTCCATCATCAGCATGTGCGAATTGCCGGCGATGCCCAGTTCGGGCAGCGGCAGCAGGGTGACGCAAGCGTGCCGCCGCGCGAAATCGCGCACCCGCTCGCGCATGCGCGGCCAGCGCGGGTCCGTGTCCATGTTGTCGCCCATGAGGATCAGCGTGGGCGTGCGGTAGCCGGCGTCCAGTTCCGGGATGCTGGCCGGCTCCAGCGCCACCACGGCGCGCACCAGATCGGGCCGGGCGGCGGCCGCGCGGATGCCGAATACGCCCGCCTGCGAATGGCAGATGACGATCATGCGGCCGACCCGCTCCAGCAAGGCCAGATAGCCGCGCAGGACGGCGGCGTCGGTATGCACCCAGCGCGGCACCATCTGCGCGGCCAGCTCGCCGAAGGCTTCCACCGGGAACTGCGTATTGCCATAGGCGCTGCCGGGGCCGGGGCGGGCGCCCGGGCGGCCGATGCGAAAACGCGTGTAGCAGTCTTCCTGCGCCTGCACGATGGGGCCTTCCGGCCAGATCTCGGGGACCGGCGCGTAGCCCGAGCGGCCGCGTTCCACGGCATCGCAGAGATAGGCGTCCCAGCCGCGCCGCAGGAAGGCATGGAGCCAGCCCTGGCGGCCGTCGGGCGTGGTCTCCCACGCCGCGCCGGTCATGCCGCCGCCATGCCAGAAGGCCAGGGGCGGGCGGCCGCTGGCCGGCTCGGCCAGGAAGTACTGCGCGTACATCTGCTCGACGCGGTAGGTGCCGTTGGGGTCCAGCGCGACGGGCTGGCCGCCCTCGGCCATGACGACTTCGCGCCGCGGCAGACCGGATAAGCTGACCTCGCGCCCGCCGACATGGAAGGCGCCCATGTCGCGCAGACGGATCGGCGCGAGCGCGTCCGATGCGGCGCGGCCGGGTTCGTCCGCCATCATTCCGCCCGGATGTGGTTGGCCTGGATCACGTCCTTCCAGCGCGCGGTCTCGGCCAGCACGAAGTCGCCCAGCGCCTGGCGCGGGCCGGCGGCGGTTTCCACGCCCAGTTCGCGCATCTTGGCGGCGACCTCGGGCGCCTGCAAGGCGTCGTTGAAGGCTTGGTGCAGCGCGGCCAGCGTGGCGTCCGGCGTGCCGGCCGGCGCCATGATGCCGAACCAGGGCGTGATCAGGAAATCGGCCACGCCGGCCTCCGCGAAGGTCGGCACGTCCGGAATGGCCGGCGCGCGCTTGGCGCTGGCCACGGCCAGGGCCCGCAGCTTGCCCGCGCGGATGTTCGCCAGCGATGCCGGCAGGTTGTCGAAATACATGTCGACCTGGCCGCCCAGCAGATCGGCCGCGACCTGTCCGGCGCCCTTGTAGGGGATGTGCGCCACGTCGATGCCGGTGCGCAGCTTCAGCAGTTCGGTGGCCAGGTGGGCCGAGCCGCCCACGCCCGACGAGGCCGAGTTCAGCTTGCCCGGATGGGCGCGGGCGTAGGCCAGCAGCTCGGCCACGGTCTGCGCCGGCACCTTGGGATTGACGACCAGCACGCTGGGCACCGTGCCGACCATGGCGACGGGCGCGAAGTCCTTGACGATGTCGTAGGGCGCGGGCTGGTAGAGCGAGGGCGCGACCGTGCAGCCGAAGGCGCACATCAGCAAGGTGTAGCCGTCGGGCGCGGCGCGCGCCACCGCCTGCGCGCCGATGTTGCCGCCGGCGCCGGCGCGGTTTTCCACGATCAGGGGCTGGCCCAGGCGCTTGGCCAGGCTGTCGCTGAGGATGCGGGCCAGGATGTCGGGCGTGCCGCCGGCGGGGAAGGGCACCACCAGCGTCACGGGGCGTTCGGGGAAGGCGGCGGCGGCCGGCTGGGCTGCGCCCGCCAGCAGCGCTGCGCCGGCCAGCGCGGCCGCCATCCAGCGGCGGGGGGAAGCGCGCCAGCGCGCGGCGGTCGGGCCCAAGGGGTTCATTGCGGCAGTCTCCGGAAAGTCGGGTCGGGTGCGGAAGGCCCCGATCTGCCGCGGACTGTAGCCAAGGCCGGCGGCCTTGCCCAATGCTGGCTGCGCAAGCCATATATGTCGAAAATGGTATGGAATTTTCAAAGCATGCATTTCAGGCATAGTATGGGCGGCATGAGCGACGCCCAATCCTTGCCCTATCTGCGCCGGCTGGACATGAACCTGCTGCTGACGTTCGACGTCCTGATGCGCACTCGCAGCGCCACCGCCAGTTCAGCCCTGCTGCATAAGACGCAGCCCGCCATCAGCCGTGACCTGGCGCGCCTGCGCCGCCGGCTGGAAGATCCCTTGCTGGTGGTGGTGAAGGGCCGATTCATTCCAACGGAGCGGGCGCTGGAACTGCATTCGGCGGTGCATGACGCGCTGGCGCAGATCGAAGCGGCGCTGCGTCCGGCCGAGGCTTTCGATCCGGCCAAGGCCAGCGGCGTGGTCAACATCGGCACCGGCGCGCACAGCGAGATCCTGCTGGCGGCGCCGCTGATCGAACGGCTGCACCGCGCCGCGCCGGGCATCACGCTGCGTTTCCAGTCGGTGCACGGAGACTTCGTGCCGGACGATCTGGACGCGGAACGGTTGGACATGGCCATCGGCCTGTTCGGCAAGGTGCCGGCGCGTTTCCATCGCGATACGCTGCTGAAGGACCGGCGCGTGTGCGTGGTGTCGGCGCGGCATCCCTGGGCAGGCAAGCGCGCGCTGGCGCTGGCGGATCTGCCGTCCATCAAGTGGTTCGCCTTCGCGCACATGTATGGCCGCGAAACCAACTTCGACCGCGCGCTCAAGCCGGATGCCAGCCGGCTGGAATTTTCGGCCTACCTGTCCGGCTTCGGCATCACGCCCTATGTGCTGCTGGACACTGATTACGCCACCACCATGCCGGCCAGCGTGGCGCGGGTGCACGCCCGGCATTTCCCCCTGGCGACGCTGGAACTGCCTGCCAGCCTGCGCAAGATCGAACTGGTGATGGTGTGGCCGCGGCGCCTGCATACGTCGCCGCTGCAGGCCTGGCTGCGCGGGCAGATCCGCGAGGTGCTGCGGGAACGCGTGGACGCTCCCGCAGCCGGTGCGGCTTAGGAACCGACCTTCTTGCCCGTCGCCACGTCGATGGCCGAGCCGTCTTCCAGGCTGACGCGGTAGATCTCGCGCACCACGTTGCCGGCGAAGCCGATCTCGACGATGGACACGTCCTTGAAGGTGGTGTTGATGCCGTCCGGCAGCACGGCGTTGAACTTGTCGGACTCCTGCTTCATGGCGTCCTGCAGGCGCGTGTCGTACAGCGCCATGCTGTAGACCAGCGTGGTGTGCGGATTGTGCGCGCGCACTTCCTTGCCGTCCTGCATGATGTTCACGCCGCTCACGCCCATGGTCTTGACCAGGTCTTTTCCGGCGTCGCCCATCTTGGCGTAGACCGGGCCGGTGACGCGCGGCAGCGGGCCATCGCGCAGCGGCGCCAGCGCGGCGGTCGCGACGGTGTTGTAGCGCATCATGTCCTCGAAGCCCTGGCCGCTCTTGACCACGCCCAGGTCCAGCCACCACGGATGGCCCGCGCCCTTGGCGGCTTCGGTGGGATAGAAGTTCTTCAGCGTGACCTGCAGCGGGGCCGGCGGCTTGGGCAGGGCCTTGAGCATGCGGGCGGGCGTTTCAGGGTCGGCGCTGTGGATGTGCACCACCGTCACGTGCGGCATGTTGGGCGTTTCGGCCTCGGTCTTCAGGCCCAGCTGGAGCAGGTCGGCCTTCAGCGTGCCGTTGATCTTGGCGTCCAGGATGGCGTTGACGTCCTGGGGCAGGCGGTAGACCACGCCGTAGGTCGCCTTGTGTTCGCGGAACCCGGTCTGGTCCAGGGCGCTGTTGTCGATGGGAGCGGCGGCATGCGCGGCCGAGGCGGAAACGAACAGGCCGAGGGCGGCCAGCTGGAAGACACGCTTGATCATGGAGATTCCTTTTGTTTGTGTAAGCCCGCGAGAGTCATCCGCAGTGTGGCCAGCGCGGATGTAATGCGTATTGCACCAAGCAAAAGAATTCCGATACCAGCCTGCACATGCCCGATAGCTCGCGGGCGCCGGCTGATATCCAGCTACCCCAGAAAGACGATGGCCACGATGGCGATGCCCAGCAGCAGGTTGATGCCCACCCAGCGGCGTATGCCGCCCATGGCCTGGCCGCCCTGGGGCCAGTCGGATGCGGCAACCGCCGCCCGCAGCTGCGGGTAGAGCACGAAGCGGATGTAGGCGTAGATGGCCGTCATGACCAGGCCGCCCGAGGCCATGAGGGTCCAGCTGCGCGGCATGAAGAAGGCGCCGCCCGTCTGCGCCGCCTGGCTGGCTTCCTGGCCGATCATGATCGCGCCCGTCGCCAGGATCAGAAGAATGGCCGCCAGCACCGCATTCAGGAACGGCCCCAGCACCGCCGCCATCAGCCGCAGCCGGACCGGCGGTTCCAGCTGCGCGGCCGCCGGCCGCAGGAAACAGTGCGCGAAAAGCATGCCCCCGACCCAGAGGATCACGGCCATCAGGTGGATGAATTTGAGCGCGGCATAGAGCATGGGGCAGGCCTGTAGGGAGGAATCCGTCCCCATCATATCGCCGTCAAGCGCGGCGCGCGGGCTTGACCGGAATCATGGTTTTGCATTTAGAATGAGATTGATTTCTATTTGTGATTGAAAGTTCAGGGAGCCACCCGTGCCGAATCCCGCGGTCGCCGCCGGCGACAACGTCCATCTGCTGTACCGCGCTCATCATGGATGGCTGCATGGCTGGCTGCGCGCCAAGCTGGGCAACAGCTTCGACGCCGCCGACCTGGCGCAGGACACCTTCGTGCGGGTGCTGCGCCACCGCCACGAACTGGACGCCTTGCGCGAGCCGCGCGCCTATCTCACCACCATCGCCAAGCGCCTGCTGCTGAACCACCACCGGCGGCGCTCGGTGGAGCAGGCCTATCTGGAAGCCCTGGCCTTGATGCCGGAGGCGCTGGCGCCCTCGGCCGAGCAGCGCCTGATCATCCTGGAAACGCTGCAGGAAATCGACGAGATGTTGGCCGGCCTGTCGCTGCCGGCCCGCCAGGCCTTCCTGATGGCGCAGCTGGAAGGACTGAGCCATGGCGAAATCGCCGCCCGCCTGAACGTGTCGCTGCGCACCGTGCATCGCTACATCGCCAAGGGATTCGAACAATGCATCATGGCGTCGATCTGAACCCGCAGGCCGAGGCGGCGCCCGAGCTGCCCGCCGTCGAACGCAGCGTGGCGCGCGAGGCCGCGCGCTGGCTGCTGCGGCTGAGTTCGGGCCGCGCCACCGACGCCGACCAGCGGGCCTGTGAACTGTGGCGCGCCAGCAAGGCCGAGCACGAGCACGCCTGGCAGCGCGCGCAGCGCGTGAATGAGCGCTTCGGCCTGATCCCGGCGGCGCTGGGCATGGCCACCTTGAACCGCCCCGGACTCGGAAGCCGTCGTGCCGCGCTCAAGACGCTGATTGCGCTGGTGGCGGCCGGGCCCGTCGGTTGGGCAGCCTGGCGCGCCGATCCGCTGGACTGGACCGCGGACTACCGCAGCGCGCCGGGCGAACGGCGCGAAGTGGCGCTGGCGGATGGCTCCACGCTGCTGCTGAACACGGCCAGCGCCGTCGACGTGATGTACAGCTCCACGGCGCGCCTGCTGCGGCTGCGCGCCGGCGAGATCGCGGTGCATGCCGTGGCCGACACGGCGCCTGCGCCGCGGCCCTTCGTGGTGCGCACGAGCCTGGGAGACATCGAGGCGCAGTCCTCGCGATTCTGCGTGCGCCAAGAAGGCGGCGTGTGCCGCGTCAGCGTGCAGGAAGGGCGGATCCGCGTCGGCAGCGCCGCGCATCCGCGCAGCCTGGTCAGCCTGGAGGCCGGCCAGCAGAGCAGCCTGACGGACGCGGGCGCGTCGCCGCCATCCCCTGCGGATCCGCATGCCAGCGACTGGCAACGCGGCGTGCTGTACGCCAACCGCATGCGGCTGGACGCCTTCGCGGCCGAACTGGGCCGCTACCGTTCCGGCATCCTGCGTTGCGATCCCGAGGCCGCGCATCTGCGCATCTCGGGCGCGTTCCAGGTGCGCGATACCGATGCGGTCCTGGCGGCCTTGCCCGCGACCTTGCCTGTGCGGGTGCGCTATCGCACGCCGTACTGGGTGACGATCACCTTGCGCGCGGCTGCCGAGGCCTGAATCCGCGCCGTTACAAAAAAGGGGAGGGCCAGCTGTCCGATTCCGATTTCACGAGGGTCATGGTCTGTAGAGGCAAACGAATGCCGACACCTTTTGGATCGAAAGGACGACCATGGCTTATCTTCCCGCCGGCCGCGCAAGCGGCTCCCGACCCGCCCGAGGCCTGCAATGCCGCATGACCCGCCTGGCCGCCGCCGTGCATGCCGCCCTGGCGCTGGCTGCCGTGTCCGCCGCCTTGCTGCCCGCAAGGGCCGCGTGGGCGCAGTCCGCGCAGCAGACGCAGGCGCGCGGCTATCGCATTCCGGCGGGTGCGCTGGCCGAGGCGCTGCCGCGCTTTGCCGACAGCGCGGGCGTGACGGTGCTGTTCGACGCGGCGCTGGTGGGCCAGCGCCGCACGGCGGGGCTCGACGGGGTCTATTCCGTGAATGAAGGCTTTGCGCGCTTGCTGGCGGGCAGCGGCCTGGGTGTGCAGGAGCGCAGCGCCCGCGTTTACGTGTTGCAGGCATTGTCCGCGGACGTGACGCAGTTGGCGCCGGTCCAGGTGGAAGGCGAGGGCGCGCCGGTCGCACCGGCCTGGGAAACCAGCACCGACCGCAAGCGCCTGGACGAACTGCAGGTCAAGAACTGGAGCGATTTCGGCAAGCGCGCCGAGCCTGGCGTGAGCTTCAACCGCACGACCAACAGCATCAATATCCGCGGCCTGGACCAGGACCGTGTGCTGACGCGCGTGGACGGTATCCGCCTGCCATGGCTGGACGACGGCGCGCGCGGCCTGAAGGGCGGCCTGGAAGCGGTGGATTTCAACAGCCTGTCGCGATTGGACATCGTGCGCGGCGCCGACGCCAGCGGCGGCGGCTCTGGCGCGATTTCCGGCACTGCCGACCTGCACACGCTGCAACCGTCTGACCTGCTGACCGACGGCAAGACCTTCGGCGCGCTGGCCAAGACCGACTACGACACGGCCGACAGCAGCTGGGGCGCCAACGCCGCGCTGGCGGGCCAGATCCACAGCAACACGTTCTGGCTGGTGCAGGCGGGCGTACGCAACGGCCATGCCCTGGACAATCGCGGCGACGTCGGCGGCTATGGACCCAAGCGCAGCGAACCCAGCCCGGAAGACTACGACCAGCGCAGCTTCCTTCTGAAGCTGCAGCAGCGCGTCGAAGGCGGCCACCGCTTCGGCCTGACCGGCGAATACTTCAAGCGCAACGCCGACATCGACAGCATGTTCGAGCAGGGCGCGGGCACCAGCTATCTGTACGGCGAAAACAGCACCCGCAAGGAAACCGAGCGCCAGCGCGTGTCCTTCGATTACTCGTACAAGGCGCCCGGCGCGGACAGCCTGATCGACACGGCCAGCGCGGTCGTTTATTGGCAGCGCCTGCAGCTGGACAGCTCGCTGAGCGGCGTGCGCAGCGTCGATTCCCGGGCCTACGCCATACCGGGCGATCCGTTCCGTTACGGCTATCCCAGCGGGCCATATGGCCGCAGCAACTCCATCCGTCAGACCATGTTCGGCGCCAATGCCGAGATCACCAAGCGTCTGGCAGGCGCGTCGGTGTCGCAGTTGTGGACCGTGGGCGGGGAATGGTACGGCAACAAGACCGAGCAGTACTCCGGCGGCTACGACAATTGCCCGGCGATCCCGGCAGGCACGCGGGCGCCGATGGGTCCGCGCCTGTGCGACATGCTGCACACCAACCAGGCCGACGTGCCGCAGTCCAAGGGCAACCAGTGGGCTCTGTGGGTGCAGGACGAATTCAGCTTCGCCGACGGCCGCTACACTATCATGCCGGCGCTGCGCTACGACCACTACGAACAGAAGCCGCAGTCCACGGCCAGCTACGAAAGCAACCCGAACGCGGGCGCGCTGCCGCCGTCCAACAGCGGCAGCCGTTTTTCGCCCAAGCTGCTGGCCACCTGGAAGGCCGCGGACGAACTCAGCCTCTATGCCCAATACGCATACGGCTTCAAGGCGCCCAGCCCGACGCAGCTCTACACCAACTATGGCGGCCCCGGCACCTACCTGCGCGTGGGCAATCCCTATCTGAAGCCTGAAACCAGCAAGGGCTGGGAGCTGGGCGCCAAGATCGGTTCCGATTCCCTGGGCGGCGCGGTATCGTTGTTCGACAACCGCTACCAGAACTTCATCGACGGCGACGTGCCGCTGAACGCGTCCTCGCCCCAGTGGCAGCCGGGCTGGGCCGGACAGTACCCCTTGGGCGTGACCGGCAACGTCAACCGCGCCAAGGTGCGCATCTACGGCGCCGAAGCCAGCGCGCACTGGAAGTTTTCGCCCGGCTGGCGCACCTGGGGTTCGCTGGCGTGGGCCGTGGGCAAGGACGAAAGCACGGGGCAGTACCTGAACTCGGTGGCGCCGCTGAAGGCGGTGCTGGGCCTGGGCTATAGCCGCGATGCGTGGGGCGTGGACGCCATGCTGACCACCGCCCTGAAGCGCGACAAGGTCGAGTACCCCGAGGCCACGGCCACGGCCCGCAATCCCGATTTCCAGGCGCCCGGCTACGGCGTGGTGGACCTGATGGGCTATTGGCGTCCGGCCGCGGTGAAGGGCCTGCAGGTGCAGGCGGGCGTTTTCAACCTGTTCGACAAGAAGTATTGGGAGGCCATCAACGTGCCGACCGCCGGCGCCATCGCCATTCCGCGGCCGGTCGATTGGTACACGGAACCGGGACGCAGCCTGCGCGTCTCACTGACATACCAGTATTGATCCAGACCCGCCGCCGGTCCGGACCATACCGGGGCGGCGGCGGTTTACGCAAACCTTAGCAACGGCCGGAGGGCCCACGATGAGCAACACCGATTTCACGTCCCGCGCCCAGGAACTGCGCGCCCGCAACGAGGCCCTGGCCGCCTCGCAACCCAAGCTGCGCGCCCGCAATCTGGCGCAGGCGCTGGGAGTGTCCGAAGCCGAATGGGTGGCGGCGCAATGCGGCGGCCTGAAGGCCACGGCCCTGCACGGCACGCCTCAGGAAATCTTCCGCGAACTGGGCACGCTGGGCCCGGTCATGGCGCTTACCCGCAACGACTGGTGTGTGCACGAGCGCCGTGGCGTGTATGAGGATATCCAGGCCGAAGGTCCGGTAGGCCTGGTGCTCGGACCGGACATCGACCTGCGCGTGTTCTTCACGACCTGGAAGTCGGCCTGGGCAGTCGAACAGGACGGCCGCCACAGCCTGCAGTTCTTCGATGGCGCGGGCGTGGCGGTGCACAAGGT
The DNA here is from genome assembly GCF_014490035.1 of Achromobacter xylosoxidans. Classification (NCBI taxonomy): domain Bacteria; kingdom Pseudomonadati; phylum Pseudomonadota; class Betaproteobacteria; order Burkholderiales; family Alcaligenaceae; genus Achromobacter; species Achromobacter xylosoxidans. Next base: position 1,326,308 of record NZ_CP061008.1, read on the forward strand.
CTACCGCACCGACGCTACCGACGCCGCCGCCTACGATGCCCTGGTCGCCAAGTTCGCGGGCGAGGCGCAATGGCCCGAGACCCAGCCCTATGCGCCCGCCGCCGACGCCGACCGGGTCGAGAACAGCGCGCAGTGGCGCGAAGCCTGGCTGGGCATGCAGGACACGCACGAGTTCTTTCCCCTGCTGCGCAAGTTCAAGGTGTCGCGCCTGGCCGCCCTGGCGGGCGCGGGCGAGGATCTGGCGCAGCAGGTGCCGGCCGATGCCGTCGAACGCATGCTCGAATCCGCGGCGCAGTCCGGCCTGTCCATCATGTGCTTCGTGGGCAACCGCGGCATGATCCAGATCCATACCGGCCCGGTGCAGCAATTGCGCCGCACCGGCCCCTGGTACAACGTGCTGGACCCGAAGTTCAACCTGCACCTGGATACCACCGCCATTGCCTCGGCCTGGGTGGTGAACAAGCCGACCTCGGACGGTTGGGTCACCTCGCTGGAGCTGTATGCCTCGACGGGCGACCTGATCGCGCAGTTCTTCGGCGAGCGCAAGCCCGGCAAGCCGGAACTGACGCAATGGCGCGAACTGATGATCAGCCTGTGCAGCGTGCCGCTGGCCGCCTGAGCCCATAAGGACGTAGCGATGAAAAAATGGTTGGCAATGGCGGCGGGCTGGGCAATCGCGCTCGGCGCGTACGCGGCGCCGCCCGCCCGGGTAGTGACCCTGGGCGGCACCGTGACCGAAATCGTGTATCAGCTGGGGCAGGGCGGCAAGCTGGTGGGAGACGATCTCTCCAGCCTCTATCCCGAGGCCGCGACCAGGCTGCCGCGCGTCGGCTACTACCGTTCGGTACCCGTGGAAGGCGTCTTGTCGCTAAAGCCGGATCTGGTGCTGGCCTCTGAGCAGGCCGGCCCGCCGGACTCGCTCAAGCGGCTGGCGGACGTCGGCGTGCGCGTCGTCACCGTGTCGGACGCGCCGTCGGTGGATTCGCTCAAGTCGCGCATCCGCGGCATTGCGGACGCGCTGGGCGTGGCGCCGGCGGGCGAACGCATGGTGGAAGACGTCACGCGCGAGCTCGCGCGCGCCGAGGCTGTGCCCGCGACGCGCGCGCGGGCGCTGCTGCTGATCAACCGCACGGGCTCGCCGCAAGGCGCCGGCCGCGACACCGCCGCCAACGAAGTCATGCACCTGGCGGGGCTGGTGAACGTGCTGCAAGATCAGCATGGCTATAAGCCCTTGTCCGCCGAGGCCATGGGCGCGCTGGCGCCTGACCTGATCATCGTGACGCAGGCATCGCTGGACGCCGGCGGCGGCATGGACGCCTTCCTGCGCATGCCCGGCATCGCGTCCACCCAGGCGGCCGCGAAGCGGCGCATCGTGGTGATGGACGACCTGCTCATCCTGGGCATGGGACCGCGCCTGCCGCTGGCGCTGACCCAGCTCAAGCAGGAGGTTGCGCATGTCATGGCGCGTTAGCGCGCCGTTGGCGTTGGGCCTGCTGGCAGCGGCCCTGATGCTGGCGGTGGTGGCCGCCACCGCCAACGGCGCGGTGGCGATCCCCCTGCGCGAGCTGCCGTCCCTGTTGTGGGGCGCGCCCACGCCCGAGACTGCCTTGTGGCGCAATGTGCTGATCGACATCCGCTTGCCGCGCGTGCTGTTCGCGCTGGTGGCGGGCGCCGGCCTGGCGGTGGCCGGCGCGGCCATGCAGGCGCTGTTCCGCAATCCGCTGGCCGAGCCCGGCCTGATCGGCATATCGGCGGGCGGCGCGCTGGGGGCGGTGGCCGCCATCGTGCTGACGTCCGGCGGTTTCTGGGTCACCGCGCCTGCCGCCTTCGCCGGCAGCCTGCTGGCCACGCTCTGCGCCTACGCGGTGGGCCGGCGCGTGCCGGGTGTGGCGGGGCTGTTGCTGGCGGGCGTGGCCATCACGGCCATGGCGTTCAGCTTGATCGGCCTGTTCACCTTCGTCGCCACCGATGCGCAGCTGCGCGACCTGACGTTCTGGAACATGGGCAGCCTGGGCGGCGCGAACTGGAAGGTGTTGTCGTTCCTGGGGCCGTGGGTGCTGCTGGTGAGCCTGTGGCTGATGAGTCAGTGGCGCGTCATGAACGCGCTGCTGCTGGGCGAACGCGAAGCCCAGCACCTGGGCTACACGCTCAAGCGCGTGCGGGCCAGGCTGGTGCTGGCCAGTGCGCTCATCGTGGGACCGCTGGTCGCCGCCACGGGCACCATCGTCTTCGTCGGCCTGGTGGTGCCGCACCTGGTGCGCATGACGCTGGGCGCCAATCACCGCTGGCTGCTGCCCGCGACCGTCCTGGCCGGCGGTCTGGCGCTGATCCTCGCGGATTGGCTGGCGCGTACCGTGGTGGTGCCGGCCGAACTGCCCATCGGCCTGGTGACGGGCCTGGTGGGCGGGCCGTTCTTCTTGTGGCTGCTGGCGCGCGGACGGAGGATAGGATGACGCTTTCCGCGCAAAACGTGACCGTGAACCGCGGCGCAGCGCGCATTCTCACCGATGTATCGCTGGATATCCGCCCCGGAGAAGTGGTGGGCTTGCTGGGGGCCAACGGCGCTGGCAAATCCACCCTGCTGGGCGCGTTGTCAGCGGAATTGGCTGCCGATGCGGGCCAGCTGAGTTTGGGCGAGACCCCGCTTGCCGCCATGCCGCACCGGCAACAGGCGCGCCGCCGCGCCGTGCTGCCGCAAAAGCCGGGGCTGAGCTTCGACCTGAGCGTGCGCGAGGTGGTCGCCATGGGCGCCTATCCGTTCCCGGAGTTGGCGCCATCCGTGGTGGACGCGCTGGTGACGCAAACGCTGGCAGAGGCCGACGCGGCGCATCTTGCCGGGCGGCGCTATCCCGAGCTGTCCGGCGGCGAACAGCAGCGTGTCCAGTTCGCCCGCGTATTGGTTCAATGCCATGCCGCGCGCGAACGCGACGAGCCGCGCTACCTGTTGCTGGACGAACCCACCGCCAGCCTGGACCCCAAGCATCAGGGCGACCTGCTGCGGCGCTCCTGGGAGCTGGCCCATGCCGGCAATACGGGCGTACTGGTGATCCTGCACGATATGAACCTGGCCGCGCGCTGGTGCGACCGCCTGCTGCTGCTCTGCGGCGGACGCGGCATCGCGCAGGGGACGCCGGCAGAGGTCCTGACGCCGGCCAATCTGTATCTGGCCTACGGCATCGACGCGCAGGTGATTGCGCATCCCCTGCAAGCCGGCCGCCTGCTGGTGCTGACGGCGTGACTCGGGCTGCGGGGCCGGTAAAATAGGCGATACCCCGGTATTCGCCTTTTTCAACATTTACCCAACAGGACCCCGTGTCATGCCTACTTTTGACGTCGTCTCCGAAGTCGACAAACACGAACTCTCCAACGCCGTCGACCAGGCCAACCGCGAACTGGCCACCCGCTTCGATTTCAAGGGCAGCGACGCCAGGTTCGAGCTCGACGAGTTTGTCGTAACGCAGGTCGCTTCCAGCGCCTTCCAGCTCAAGCAGATGCTGGACATCCTGCGCGGCCGCTTGTCGGCCCGCGGCATCGACGTGCGCTGCCTGGACGTGGCCGATCCCCTCGAAAACCTGGGCGGCGCCCGCCAGAAGGTCACCATCAAGCAGGGCATCGAGCAGCCGGTGGCCAAGAAGCTCATCGCCGCCATCAAGAACGCCAAGCTCAAGGTGGAATCGCAGATCAACGGCGACAAGCTGCGCATCAGCGGCAAGAAGCGCGACGACCTGCAGACCGCCATCGCGCTGCTGAAGAAGACCGACGTCGACCTGCCGCTGCAGTTCGAAAACTTCCGCGACTGATCCGCCCCGCGCCAGGGTGCCGCGCACCCTGCGGACCTGGAGGGGCCATGGGACATTCCAACGAGTTGCAGCTGGTCGTCGAACTGGTGCGCGCCGGCGGCATGTCCGCCGCCGCCCGCGAGCTGGGCGTCACGCCGGCCGCGGTCAGCAAGCGGCTGGCCCAGATCGAGGCGCGGCTGGGCGTGCGGCTGGTCAACCGCAGCACGCGGCGCCTGAGCCTGACCGCGGAAGGCGAGGTCTACCTGGAAAACGCCCGCCGCATCCTGGGCGAGATCGAGGACCTGGACCAGCTGATCGCCAGCCGCCAGGACAGCCCGCGCGGCCTGCTCAAGGTCAACGCGCCGCTGGGTTTCGGCCGCAGCTACATCGCGCCCGCGATTGCGGAATTCGCCCAGAAATATCCCGAGGTGTCGCTGCAATTACAGCTGACCGACAGCCCGGCCGACTTCGTGCAGGACGCCGTCGACGTGGCCGTGCGCTTCGGCGACCTGCCCGACACCCGCCTCATCGCCCGCAAGATCGCGCCCAACCGGCGCCTGGTCTGCGCGTCGCCGGGCTACCTGAAGAGCCACGGCATTCCCGCCACGCCGCACGACCTGGCGCGGCACCAGTGCATCGTGCTGCGGCAGAATGAAGCCGCGTACGGCCTGTGGCGCTTCACCAAGGGACGCCGCAGCGAAACCGTGAAGGTGCGCGGCAACCTCAGCAGCAATGACGGCGAAGTGACGCTGACCTGGGGCCTGGCCGGCCTGGGCATCCTGCAGCGCGCCGAATGGGACCTGGCGCGCTATCTGCGCAGCGGCAGGCTGGTGCAGGTGCTGGAGGACTACGCCTTGCCGCAAGCCGACATCTACGCGGTCTTTCCGGAACGGCACCATCTGTCGGCCAAGGTGCGCATGTTCGTGGACTTCCTGGTGGCGTATTTCAGGAAGGGCGCGGAAGACCGGTGGTAAGCCCGGCGTTCGCTCAGGCCGTCCACAGGTGCTGCGCCGCGTAGGCGCGCCAGGGCCGCCAGGTTTCGGCGCGGGCCAGCAATTGCGCGGGCGTATAGGTCCGCGCTTCCAGCCTTTCCAAGGCCCGGATCAGGCCGATGTCGGCGGACGGAAACGCGTCCGGCTCGCGCAACTGGCGCAGCGCGATGTATTGCGCCGTCCATTCGCCCACGCCCCGTATTGTGCGCAGCCGGCGGACCGCATCCTCCAGGCCGCCGGCGGCATCGAACAGATGCCTGTCCGCCACCGCCGCCGCGGCGACCGCCGACAAGGTTGCGGCGCGGCTGCGCGGCATGCCCAGCGAGGCCAGCTCGGCCGCCGCCACGGCTTCAGGCAAGGGGAATACATGCGTCAGCGCGCCTTCTGGACGCGCCATGGCCGCGCCGTGCGCGGCCACCAGTTTGCCGGCCAGGCGTATGGCCGCGGCCACCGTGATCTGCTGGCCCAGCACGGCGCGCATGGCCAGCTCGAAGCCGTCCCAGGCGCCGGGCACGCGCAGGCCGGGCCGCGCGCGGATCAGCTCGGTCATCACGGGATCGCTGGCGAACTGCGCGGCGATGGCGACCGGATCGCTGGCCAGGTCGAAGACGCGGCGCAGGCGCGCGATGATGGCCGGCAGCGCCTGCAGCCGGGGAAAGCGCACCGTGGCCTCGAGCGCATCGCCGCGGCCCGGGCGCACCGTCACCGTGCCTTGGCAGCCGTCCAGCAGGACGGTGCGCGCGTAGCTGTCGTCCGTGACCTGCTCGATGCCGGGAATCGCGCGCAGCCGCAGGAAGGCCAGCATGGCGTCCCAGTCATAGGGCGGGCGGTAGCGCAGCAGCAGCATGATCTCGCCTTCTTGCGCCGCCGACACTTCCGGCTTGCCGGAGCGCCGCAGGTCGCCTGGGGCGCGCGCGAACAGGTCGTGGAAGATCTCGTTGAAGCGGCGGATGCTGCCAAAGCCCGATGCGAAGGCGATCTCGGCCATCGGCAGCCGGGTCTCGTGGATCAGCTGCTTGGCCAGCAGCACGCGCCGCGTTTGTGCCACGGCCACGGGCGAGGCGCCCAGGTGCTGGCGGAACTGGCGCCGCAACTGGCGTTCGCCCACGCCCAGGCGCTGCGCCAGCACGTCCACGCCGTCCTCGTCCAGCGCGCCCAGTTCGATCAGCTGCAGCGCGCGGGCCACGCCATCGGGCAGCTCATGCCCCGGCCCGACCTCTGGCGCGGTTTCGGGCCGGCAGCGCAGGCAGGGGTGGTAGCCGGCCTCTTGCGCCGCTGCCGCGGTGGCATAGAACGTGACGTTCTTCGACAATGGGGTGCGCGCCGGACAGACCGGACGGCAATAGATGCGCGTGGTCTTCACGGCGGTGAAGAAGCGGCCGTCGTAACGGGAGTCGCGCACTTGGATGGCGCTGTAGCAGGCGTCGTGGTTCAGGTCCATGAGATCATGCTAACGCCGCGGCGAGCGTTGGATCTAGCGGTTTTCGGACAGTGTTGTGGATGCGGCATTCCTGTCCGAAAACCGCCAGCGCAGAGCCCGCGTCAACGCCTATAGTGCTACGGTCGATCACCTACGCTGGAGTCCGCCATGCCCGTCCAAACCCAGGCTTTCTTTCTTGAGCGCGTTCCCACGCCCATCGGCCTGATGCTGGTCCTGAGCGACGAGCAGCGGCGCCTGCGGGCGGTCGATTGGGAAGACTACGAAGCGCGCATGCACCTGCTGTTGCGCAGGCAGTACCGCAAGCAGCAGGTCGAATTGCGCGATGCGGTCCAGGCGTCGCCCGCGCGGCGCGCGCTGCTGGACTACTTCGACGGCGACGTGCGCGCCATCGACGCGCTGGACGTGGCCACCGGCGGCACCGATTTCCAGCGCGCGGTGTGGCGGGCATTGCGGGAAGTATCGGGCGGCCAGTCGATCAGCTACGGCGCGCTGGCGCACCGCATCGCGCGTCCCGCCGCCGTGCGCGCGGTGGGCGCGGCCAACGGGGCGAATCCCATCGGCATCGTCGTGCCTTGCCACCGCATCGTGGGCGCGGACGCTGCCCTGACCGGTTACGGCGGCGGTTTGCACCGCAAGCGCTGGCTGCTGGATCACGAGCAGAGATGGCTTGAAAATTCTTGTGACAGGGTTGAATAGATTTGTAGCGTGTTAAGCATCTGGAGGGCATATCATGCGTCCCCTTCAGAGCAACCCGCAACAGGAATCAAAGATGTTTATGCCGCGCCCCTTGCGCATGTTCGCAGTTCTGGCCGTCACGCTGGCGCTCGCCGCGTGCGGCGACGACAGCGCCAAGAAGGAAGCGAAAGCGTCCGAGCCGACTACCGCTCAGTCCGAGATCATCAAGTACAACCAGTACGTCGACACCGCCAACAGCATTTCCACGACCTTCGAGCAGGCGCTGGAACGCTACGAGGCCTACGCCGTCCCGGCGCTGAAGGAAGGCAAGCCGCTCAAGGATTTCGTCATCAGCAACGACTCGACGATCCAGCGCACCAAGGAGAAGCTCGATCGCGCGCTGGCTATGTCGACGCCTATTGCCGAGATCGACGCGCCCGCCAAGGCGTTCTCGGATGCGTTGGGCAAGCTGGCGCCGCTGAGCCATGAACTGCAGAACTATGCTGCAGCCAAGACCTTCCTGTCCGACAACGGCGCGCTGGCGCGCGAGAAGAGCCCGGCCTACGTCGCGGCGCTGACCGAAGTCGTGAAGGCGGAAAACGGCTTCTACCGCGGCATCTCCATCAAGGACACGGCCAACACCAAGGAAGCCTTTGAAAAGGCCAAGAAGGACACGGTCGCCTATTACCGCGCCGGCATGGTCTATTACGGCAAGGCTACGATGGACAAGGCGTCGGGCGTGTTCGAGGGCAAGGGCCTGGGCGCCGACCAGGAGGCCTTCAAGCAGGAGCTGGACAAGATGAACGAAATGGCGCTGGGCTTCGACAAGAAGACGCGCGAGGCCGATGCCAAGGGCTGCACCGGCATGATGATGAACGTCAACGGCTTCCTGGCCTCCGGCCGCAAGATCCTGGAGCACACCAACAATGGCCGCTACAAGGAAGACGCGGCGCGCACCGGTGCGTTCAAGATGATGCGTCCCACCATCGAGGACGACGCCAACAGTCTGCGCCAGAATTTCAACAACCTGATCTCCGACCTGAACATCGGCCGCTGCTGATTGCTGCATGCCTGCGGCCGGTCATGGCCGCCACCTGGAACAGCGCCACATGCGGGCGCTGTTTTTTTGCGCGTTGGCTTTTCCCGCCCGCGCGCCACCTTCAACTCCAGGTAAAAGATGTTTTGAATTCCATTGCGCCCGCCGCTCGCGGGCGTCAGTACAGTGCCGACAGCATCCCACCAGCAAGGAGCCCAGTCGGCATATGAAGACCTATCGCATCGCAACCATCCCCGGCGACGGCATCGGCAAGGAAGTGATTCCGGCCGGACAGCGCATCATGCAGGAACTGGCCCGGGACGGCGGCCTGAGCTTCGAGTTCGAGGATTTCGACTGGGGCGGCGACTATTACCGCAAGCACGGCGTGATGATGCCGGCCGACGGCCTGGACGCGCTGCGCGGCAAGGACGCCATCCTGTTCGGTTCGGCCGGCGATCCGCACATTCCCGACCACATCACTCTGTGGGGCTTGCGGCTGAAGATCTGCCAGGGCTTCGACCAGTACGCCAATGTGCGCCCGACGCGCATCCTGCCCGGCATCGATGCGCCGCTCAAGCGCTGCGCGCCGGGCCAGCTGGACTGGGTCATCGTGCGCGAGAACTCCGAGGGCGAATATTCCGGCGTGGGCGGCCGGGTGCACCAGGGCCATCCGCTGGAAGCCGCGACCGACGTGTCCATCATGACCCGCGCGGGCGTCGAACGCATCCTGCGCTTCGCCTTCAAGCTGGCGCAATCCCGTCCGCGCAAGCTGCTGACGGTGGTCACCAAGTCCAACGCGCAGCGCCACGCCATGGTCATGTGGGACGAGATCGCCCTGGAGGTGAGCCGCGAGTTTCCGGACGTGGCCTGGGACAAGGAACTGGTCGACGCGGCCACCGCCCGCATGGTGAACCGCCCGGCATCGCTGGATACCATCGTCGCCACCAATCTGCACGCCGACATCCTGAGCGACCTGGCGGCGGCGCTGGCCGGCAGCCTGGGCATCGCGCCCACCGGCAACATCGATCCGGAACGCCGCTATCCCTCCATGTTCGAACCCATCCACGGGTCGGCCTTCGACATCATGGGCAAGGGCCTGGCGAACCCGGTCGGCACTTTCTGGTCCGTGGTCATGCTGCTGGAGCACCTGGGCGAGACGCAGGCCGCGGCGCGGCTGATGCAGGCGATCGAAAGCGTGACCGCCGATCCCTCTCTGCATACGGGCGACCTGGGCGGAACCGCCACCACGGAGCAGGTCACGGCAGCCGTGTGCGCGAAGCTGGCGGCTGCGGGCAGGGCCAAGGCCGCATAGGCGTAGCAGACCCGAAGCAGACCTGAAGCGGGACCGGGGCGCGAGACCCCAGGCCCGCCGCGGGATCCACGACAACAAGCGAATTCCATTCGTACCGAGGAGACAAGCATGCACAAGAGAACGATACCCGCGCGCGTCCTGGCGCTGGCCTGCCTGGCGGGCCTGACCATCGCCGGCGGCGCGCAGGCGCAGGGCTATCCGGCCCGGCCGGTGAACCTGGTGGTGCCGTTTCCGGCCGGCGGCACCACCGACGTGCTGGCGCGCGCGCTGGGCCAGGAGCTCGCCAAGAGCCTGGGCCAGCCCGTGGTGGTGGAGAACAAGCCGGGCGCGGGTTCGACCCTGGGCGCGGATTACGTGGCCAAGGCTGCGCCCGACGGCTATACGCTGCTGATGGGCGCCGTGCACCACACCATCGCCACCAGCGTCTACAAGAGCCTGCATTACGACTTCCAGAAGGATTTCGCGCCGGTGACTACCGTGGCCCTGGTGCCCAACGTGCTGGTGGTCAATCCCAAGCTGCCGGCGCAGGACGTGAAGTCGCTGCTGAAACTGGCGCAAGGCCAGCCGGGCAAGCTGACCTATGGCTCGAACGGCATGGGTACGGGACAACACCTGATCGGCGCGCAGTTCGAAAAGGAAGGGCATGTGCAGTTGCTGCATGTGCCTTACAAGGGTAGCGGCCCGCTGACGACCGACCTGCTGGGCGGCCAGATCGACATGTCCTTCGACACCGTGACGCCGGTGCTGGCGCACATCCAGAGCGGCAAGCTGCGCGCGCTGGCGGTCACCACCAATCAGCGTTCGGCCGCGCTGCCCGATGTGCCGACCATGGAGGAAGCCGGCCTCAAACCCTTCAACATGGGGACCTGGTTCGGCGTGCTGGCGCCGGCGGCCACGCCGGCGGACGTGGTCGGGCGCCTGAATGCCGAGATGGTCAAGATCATCCGTTCGCCCGACTTCTCGCGGCGGATGGCGGAAATAGGCGCGGTGCCTATCGGTGATACGCCTGCCGAGATGAAGGCCCGCATCGGCACGGATACCGAGAACTACGCCAAGCTGGTCAAGGACGCCAAGGTCGCGATCAACTGAGCGCGGCGCGCCTTCAGGCGCGGATCCAGCCGCGCGCGATCGGCAGGGCCAGCGCCTTGCGGTACAGGCCCTGCGCCGCGCCTGTCAGGGGCTCGCCGCAGCGGCGCCATGCCATGGCGGTCAGCCCGGCGGCCAGCGGCGCCAGCAGGAGTCCGCCCAGGATGTCCAGCGGGAAGTGCACGCCCAGGTAGACGCGCGAGGCGCCGACCAGGACGGCCGCGGCCAGCGCCAGCCAGCCCCATCCGGCCCAGCGCCGGTCGTAGATCAGCGCGAACGCCAGCGTGGCGATGATGATGGTGTGATTGCTGGGAAACGAGGACGTCGCCTTGTGCGGGAAGAACGCATGTCCCAGGCCGAGGACGAAGGGGCGCGCGTGCGGCCACAGTGCGCCGCACAGGTAGCTTGCGAACAGCGCCAAGGCGATGCTGGCCAACGCCTTCAGCGCCACATCGCGCTGCGGCCGGCCGCCCCACAGCCACAGGGCGGCCAGTACGGCCGGGACCAGCAGGATCAGCCGGTTCGCCACCAGCATGGCGGCGTGGATCTGCCAGATCGGGGTGGCCGGGTCGGCGTTGATCGAAAGAAAAAGGGACTGGTTGAGGCTTTCAAGGGAATTCATGAATTGTCATCGCGGCGTAATGAAACGATTGCCGCGATGGTAATGATCCCAGCCGTCAGTCCGCTTACAAAAGGCCGCGGACCGCGTCCTTTTACTTCTGGATGCGTTTGCCCTGCGCGTCGATCACGGCTTCGCCGTCTTCCTTGGCGAAGGCGCCTTGCTGCGGGGCCGGCAGGATGTCCAGCACCAGTTCCGACGGGCGGCACAGGCGCGCGCCCAGCGGCGTCGTGACAAAGGGACGGTTCAGCAGGATGGGGTGCTGCTCGATCGCGTCCAGCAGCGCATCGTCCGAGAGCGACGCGTCGTCCAGGCCCAGTTCCTGATAGGGCGTGCCCTTTTCACGCAGGGCCTCGCGCACGCTGACGCCGGCCTTCTTGAACAGCGCCTTCAGGGTGGCGCGCGAGGGCGGCGTTTCCAGATACAGCACGACTTCCGGTTCGATGCCGGCGTTGCGGATCATGGCCAGGGTGTTGCGCGAGGTGCCGCACTTGGGGTTGTGATAGATGGTTACGTCGGACATGGAAGCTCCTCTTTCCGGTAGATCGTCATGCAAGGCTGTGAGCATAGTGCATCCGCGCCCGCGCTTCAGGCGCGCAGCTTCTTGCCCAGCCGCCGCCAGCCTATCACCGCGCCTGTCAGGCTGAGCGCCGCGCCGCCCAGGCTCAGGAACACCAGCAGGACGTCCCACAGCGGGCGGCGCGCCAGGAGGCCGGTCCAGTCCCAGCTATGCAGGAAGGCGAACAGCCAGCGGCTGGTGCGCGCGCCGCTGTCCTGCCGGCTCACGATCTGTCCCGTGCGCGGGTCCAGATAGACCCAGGTCGCCTGGGGATCGTCATAGGCCAGCCGCCAGACGGGAAGCGGCTTCTCGACATGGCCCAGCATCGCGTGTTCGTCGCGGGCGTAGTAATAGAAGTCGTAGGCCTGCAGCGTTTCGGCGCTGGCGAGCCGGGCGCCCGGGACCAGCCGGGCGGCGGCGGCGCGCAAGGCCGCCGGGTCGAACGCATGGGGCTGCGCGTTGCCGGCCGACAGCACCAGCGGGGCGCCAGCGGCGCTGCGCGCCAGCACTACGTCCTGGCCATCGGCGCGGGCCCAGCGCAATTCGCGCGGCGCGGCCGGCAGGGCGGCGATCAGCTGACCGGGCGCGGCCAGCGTGTCCCCCGGCGCGCCGGCATAGGCCGCCTGCGCCAAGGGCGGCGCGCCCGTGCTGAACAGCTTCCACGGATTCATGGACATCAGTCCGCTGAAGATCCAGGTGATGGTGATGACCGCGAACAGCAGGCCGCTCAAATGATGCCAGCGCATCATGTTTTCGCGGTAGGGCGAGCGGCTGCCGCTGGCATAGGGCCGCGAGAAGCGCCAGCGCAGGATGCCGACCACCGTGCCCGTCACGGCCAGCAGCACCCCGGCGACCGACAGCCACACCACGATGTCGTGCCACCAGCCGTCCAGCGCATTGCCGCGGAATGGATACAGCCAGTGGATCCAGGCGCCGGCGTAGTTCCAGATGCGCTCGGCGCGGGTGGCGTCCAGCACCACCATGCCCGTGGCGGACGAGATGTAGAGCCGCGTATGCGCGGGATCGTCCAGGTCCAACCGGTGCAGCGGCCGGTCCGGACCCAGCGCGCGCGAATGGGTGTAGGCGTCTTCGTCCACCGTGCCCAGATAGCGGGCGGCGTGCTGTCCGCCGGACCAGGCCTGCGCCGTGGCCAGCGCGGTGGCGGCGTCGGCCGGGGGCAACAGCGCGCCGCTGGCGGCGTCCACCATCCTGGGTGCGCGCCGCGCCTCGCCGGGAATCACGTAGACCGGCGCGCCGCCGCGCGCGGCAGCCAGCACCATGCCGGCGGCGTCCTTGGCGCCCGCCGCCGCCAGCGCCTGCGCGGGCGTGACGGTGATCGCCGCGGAATCCAGCGCGGGCAAGTGCGCCAGGCGTTCCTGCGGCGTGAGCTTGGGATAGCCCACGTACATCATCACCACGCCAGAGATGAACCACATGGCAAAGAACAGGCACAGCACGATGCCTGCCCAGCGATGGATCAGGTACAGCCAGCGCTTGGCGCGCGCCGACAGCGGCGGCCCGGCGCGATGGCGGGTCGAGGGGGGGAGCGTCGTGTTCATGGCGGTCTGTCCTGGCAAGCCGCTCAGAAGCGGGCCTGCAAGGTGAGCTCGAACGAGCGGGGCGCGCCCAGGTAGTACATGGTCGGCGTCGCGTTCGCGGCGTAGACCTTGTCGGTCAGGTTGCGCACGCGGGCCGTTACGCTGAGGTTGCGGTTGATGCGGTGCGACAGCGCCGCGTCGAACACGGTGTAGGACGGCGTCCAGACGCTGTTGGCGGCGTCGGCGTACATGCGGCCCACGTAGCGCGCGGCCATGCTGGCGGTCCAGTCGGGCAGGAAGGCATAGTCCAGCCAGACGTTGGCCAGGCGGCGCGGCGTATTGGTGGGCACGTTGCCGTTGCGCGAGACCGCCACGCCGCCCACGGATTGCGAGAAATCGTCGTACTTGGGATCGACGAAGGCGACGTTGCCCTGCAAGGACAGCTGGGACGTCAGCTGCAGGCCGCCGGCCAGTTCGATGCCGCGCGCCGATTGCGCGCCCACGGGCACGCTCACGCCGGGGTTGTTCGGGTCCGAGGTCGCCATGTTCTTGCGCTTGATCTCGTAGAGCGCCACCGTGGCCGAACCGCGGCCGTCCCAGAAGTTGAACTTGCCGCCGACTTCCGCCTGCCTGCCGGTGGTGAGCTTGTCATTGTTCAGCACGTCGGCGAACGAGGCGGTGGCCAGGATGCCCGAGGGGGGATCGGCCGCGGTGGCGTACTGCGCATACAGCGAGGCCTCCGGGCTCAGCTCCCAGTTCACGCCCAGCCGCCCGGTCAGCGGCGAGTAGCTGCGCTGCGCGCTGGCGGGCGAGGCCGCGGTGACGGCGCGGCGATTGGTCAGGTCCAGGTCGATGAAGTCCTTGCGCAATGCCGATACGATGGCCACGCCCGGCAGCACCGTGGTGCGGTTTTCCATGGTCAGCGCCAGCGTGCGGATGCGGTTGTCGCGGTCGGCGACGTGGCCGCGCTTCATGCCGGGGATGTCGTAGAAATCGCCGGGCGAAAAGTCGTAGGGATCGACCGCGTCGACCTGGCCGGGCAGGCTGGTGGGATAGCGCGTGATCTTGTTCTGGCTGACGTCCACGCCGAAGGACCAGTCGCTGGGCAGGCCGGCCAGGGTGGAGCGGTACAGGCCTTCCACGCGGTTGCCGATCAGGCTTTGTTCGTGGCGCTGCAACAGCGCCCCGGACCGCAGCACCAGGCTGTTGCCGGCGTTCAGCCGGTAGTTTTCCAGGTTGCGGTAATCGCGTTCGGCGCGGTAGTAGTAGAGCGTGTTCTTGAAGGTCAGATTGGAGCCGGCGCGCCATTCGGTCAGCGACCGCGCCCACAGCACCGACTGCTCGTACAGGCCGTCGTTGACGTTGTAGTTCTTGAAGCGCGTGCCATCGAGGATGCGGCCCGTGCCCTGCACCACGCCGTTGGCGTCGGTTTTCAGCGGCGTGCCCCAGTAGGGGCGGTCGACCTGTTCGCGCTGGTACTCGAAGGCGAAGGTCTGGGTCACGTCCGCGCCCAGGTCGGACAGCAGCGAGGCGGCGACCTGGCTGGCGCGGGAATGGTTGCCATCGACCCAGCCGTGGCTGGAACCGGTGTTGGCGTCGATGCGCAGATAGTGGCCGCGGCCGCCGGGTTCGCCCGCCAGTTGTTGGTTCAGCCCCACCGACAGTTGGCGGCTGTCGAACGATCCCACCCGCAGCTGGCCGTCGTAGAAGGTGTCGCGCTCGGGCAGCTTGGTGACGTAGTTGATGGCGCCGCCCACCGCGCCCGCGCCGAACAGGAAGGTAGAGGGGCCGCCGATGGCTTCGACCCGGTCGTAGATCCAGCTGTCCACCGGCCGCGCGGCGATGGAGTCGTACTGCACGGAAATGCCGTTGAACAGCTGCGAGACCTGGCCGCCAGCGAAGCCGCGGTAGCTGACCGCGCCCGCGTTGCCGGGCGGCGAGGCATTGTCCACGCCAGGGATGCCACGGGCGATCTCCTGCGTGTTCAAGGATCCGCGCGCCTCGATCTGTTCGCGCGAAATCACGGTGACGCTGGCCGGCGTTTCACGCAGGGTCAGGCCCAGGCGGCTGCCGGTGCTGTCGCGTACGTTCAGGTCGATGGGGCCGTTGGGCGCGGGCTCTTCGGCGGCGGCGCCGTGCACGGTGGTGGGCGCCAGGGTGGGCACGGCGGGTTCCGTGGTCAGGGCCTGGGCGGAGCCGCTGGCGAGCGCGCCCAGCAGCAGGGTGTAGGTCGTGGTTTTCTTCATGTCTGGAACCGGTGGTCCGGCCCGCGCGCCAGGAAGTCCCCGCCTGGAACGGACGGGACTGGCCGGAGCGCATGAGCCTGAATGGCGGCACGCGTGCGCACGCGCGGGAGACGCGGACGCAACGTGGCGATGGGGTGACGGCGTACCGGCGCGCAGCGATCGCCATCAGGCGACGGGGCGCGCAGGCTCAGACCGCTGGCGGTGCGCGCGGCTGGGCCGCGCTCCAGGCATGAAGAGGATGCGCCGCAAGGAAGAACAGCGGCGGATAGGTGATGGCGCGCCCGAGAGGAGCAGGCACGACGGGAACAGGCGTGGGCAGTATGCCCACGTCGGCATTGGGGTTGCGGCACAGCGGGCAGTGATGGCTGTCGCCGTGACTGTCCGCCTGGGTGCCGTTATCGTTGCCGCCCGGCACCTCCAGGGTCAGGGAGGCTTGCCCCGCGCCTTCGCTGGTGCAGAAGTCGACGCTGATGCGATGGGCGTTGTGGCTGGCCGGAGACAGGCTCAGCGCATTCGCCAGCGACGGCGCCAACGACGCCCACAGGATCGCGACGAGCGCGATCCACACGGCGGGGCGGGGCAGGTAGGCAGCGGAGCACATGGCGCCCGATTATATCGGAGCAGTTGGGGCCGCCGTCCAGAGCCCCTCGGTGAAAAATGCGATTTCGTATCCGTCCTAGACCGACAGATGTCGCCGCACGTCCTCGCCGTCGATGGCGGCGCGGTCTCCACGCGCCACCACGACGCCACGCGACAGCACCACGAAATGGTCCGCCAGTTCGCGCGCGAAGTCGAAGTACTGCTCGCACAGCAGGATGGCGATGTCGCCGCGCTGGCGCAGCATGTGGATGACGCGGGCGATGTCCTTGATGATGGACGGCTGTATGCCTTCGGTGGGCTCGTCCAGGATGATGAGCTTGGGCTCGGCAACCAGGGCGCGGGCGATGGCCAGCTGTTGCTGCTGTCCGCCGGACAGGTCGCCGCCGCGGCGCGACAGCATGGTCCGCAGCACCGGGAACAGTTCGTACACCTCTTCCTTGATGCGGCGGGCGCGCGCCGCCGGCTTGGTCGCCATGCCCATCAGGATGTTCTCTTCCACCGTCAGCCGGGCGAAGATGTCGCGGCCCTGCGGCACATAGGCCATGCCGCGCGCGGCGCGCTGGTGCGGCGCCAGGCGCGTGACGTCCGCGCCGTCGAAGGCAATGTTGCCGTGCGCCACCGGCAGCACGCCCATCACGCATTTGAGCAGAGTGGTCTTGCCCACGCCGTTGCGCCCCAAGAGCGCCAGGCATTCGCCCTGGCGCAAGGACAGCGAGACGCCGCGCAGCGTGTGGCTGCCGCCGTAGTATTGGTCGATCGCGTTCACGTCCAGCATCTCAGCGCCCCAGATAGACTTCGATGACACGCGGATCGGCCTGCACCTTGCTCATCGGTCCTTCGGCCAGCACCGAGCCTTCGTGCAGCACCGTGACCTTGCCGTCGCCCGCGATCTGGTTGACGAAGTCCATGTCGTGTTCCACCACCATCAGCGAATGGCGTCCGCGCAGTTCGTTGAGCAGCTCGCCGGTGCGTTCGGTCTCGGCGTCGGTCATGCCCGCCACCGGCTCGTCCAGCAGCAACAGTTGCGGCTCCTGCATCAGCAGCATGCCGATCTCCAGCCACTGTTTCTGTCCGTGTGACAGCAGCCCGGCGGGCAACGCCGCCTCGGGCCGCAGCCGGATCAGGTCCAGCGTCTCGCCGATCTTGTCGATCTGTTCGCCGCTCAACCGCGCGAACAGCGTGGGCCGCACGCGCTTGTCGGTCTTCATCGCCAGCTCCAGGTTTTCGAACACGCTGTGCTGCTCGAACACCGTGGGCCGCTGGAACTTGCGGCCGATGCCGGCATGCGCGATCTGGGCTTCGTTCAGGGTGGTGAGATCTATGCTCTGGCCGAAGTAGGCGGTTCCCGCCGTGGGCCGGGTCTTGCCGGTGATGACGTCCATCATCGTGGTCTTGCCCGCGCCATTGGGGCCGATGATGCAGCGCAGCTCGCCCACGCCTATGTCCAGCGTCAGGTCGTTCAAGGCCTTGAAGCCGTCGAAGCTGACGGTGATGCCTTCCAGGTAGAGGATGGCGCCGTGGCTGGTGTCCAGGCCCTTGGGGCTGACGCGGCCGTAGCCGGCATCGCCGCTGGGGCCGCCGTCGAGCGCGGCGGATTCGATGTGCGTGCTGCTCATTCCTTGTTCCCCTGGATGCGGGCGGAGATGCGGCGCGCCAGGCCGACGATGCCGGTGGGCAGGAACAGCGTCACCAGCACGAAGATGAGGCCCAGCGCGTACAGCCAGAATTCCGGCAGCACGCTGGTGAACCAGGTCTTCAGGCCGTTGACGGCGCCCGCGCCGATGATGGGGCCGACCAGCGTGCCGCGTCCGCCGGTGGCGACCCAGATCACCATTTCAATCGAGGTCTCGGTGGACATCTCGCTGGGGTTGATGATGCCGACCTGCGGCACGTAGAGCGCGCCGGCGATGCCGCAGAGCACCGCGGACAGGGTCCAGACGAAGAGCTTGAAGCCCAGCGGGTCGTAGCCGATGAAGCGCAGCCGGCTCTCGGCGTCGCGCACGGCGGTGAGCACGCGGCCCAGCTTGCTCTGCGTGACCGCGCGCGCCAGGACCAGCGCGCCCGCCAGCGCGGCCAGCGTGATCCAGTACAGCGCCGCGCGCGTGCCGGGCGCGGTAATGTCGAAGCCCAGGATGCGCTTGAAGTCGGTGAAGCCGTTGTTGCCGCCAAAACCGGTGTCGTTGCGGAAGAACAGCAGCATCGCGGCGAAGGTCAGCGCCTGCGTGATGATGGAAAAGTACACGCCCTTGATGCGCGAGCGGAAGGCGAAGTAGCCGAACACGAAGGCCAGCACGCCAGGCGCCAGCACGACCAGCAGCATGGCGTACCAGAAGTGCTCGGTAAAGGACCAGTACCAGGGGTAGCTCTTCCAGTCCAGGAACACCATGAAGTCGGGCAGGTCGCTCTGGTAGACGCCGTCGCGGCCGATGGCGCGCATCAGGTACATGCCGTGCGCATAGCCGCCCAGCGCGAAGAACAGGCCATGTCCCAGCGACAGGATGCCGGCATAGCCCCACACCAGGTCCAGCGCCAGCGCCGCCATGGCGTAGCACATGAACTTGCCCAGCAGCGCCACGGCATAGGCCGACACATGCAGCGCATGGCCGGGCGGGAAAGCGAGATTCAGCAAGGGCAGCAGCGCCAGCAGCGCCACGGCCGCGGCCAGGGCCGCCCAGACCCGGCCCGAGTACAGCGGGCGGCGGGTCAGCAGATTCAGGTCAGTCAGCGCGTTCTGTTTCATTCGACGCTCCGGCCGCGGGGGGCGAACAGGCCTTGCGGCCGCTTTTGGACGAACAGCACGATGAGCGCGAGGATGGTGATCTTGGCCATGACGGCTCCCGCGTAAGGCTCCAGGAATTTGTTGACGCCGCCCAGGCCCAGCGCGGCGATGACGGTGCCGGCCAACTGGCCCACGCCGCCCAGCACCACCACCATGAATGAATCGACGATGTAGCCGCGGCCCAGGTCCGGCCCCACATTGCCCAGCTGGGACAGCGCCACCCCGGCCAACCCGGCGATGCCGGAGCCCAGGCCGAAGGCCAGCATATCGACGCGGCCAGTGGGCACGCCCACGCAGTCGGCCATGCGGCGGTTCTGCGTGATGGCGCGCACGAACAGGCCCAGGCGGGTATGGTTCAGCAGCGCCCAGACCAGGAACACCACGAAGAAGGCGAAGCCGATGATGACGAGGCGGTTGTAGCTCAGCACCAGTCCGCCCAGCACCGTGACACCGCCGGACATCCAGCCGGGATTGCCCACCTCCACGTTCTGCGCGCCGAACAGCGTGCGCACGCCCTGCATCAGGATCAGGCTGATGCCCCAGGTGGCCAGCAGCGTTTCCAGCGGCCGGCCATAGAGCCAGCGTATGACGGTGCGCTCCAGCGCCATGCCGACCAGCGCAGTCACGGCAAAGGCCAGCGGCAGCGCCGCCAGCACATACCAGTCCAGCCAGCCCGGCAGCCAGGCGCGGAACGCCGTCTGCACGACGTAGGTCACGTAGGCGCCTATCATCAGCAGTTCGCCATGCGCCATGTTGATGACGCCCATCAGGCCGAAGGTGATGGCCAGGCCCAGCGCCGCCAGCAGCAGCACGCTGCCCAGGCTGATGCCGTAGAACAGATTGCCGGCCCATTCGATGGTGGCCAGGTGGCGGTCGATCTGCTTGAGCGCGCGGCCGGCAGCTTCACGCACGCCGGCATCGGGTTCGGCGTAAACGCCGTCGCGCGCCTCGGCCAGCGCGGCCAGGGTGGGACGAAACGCGGCGTTGCGGGTGGCGCCCAGCACCTCGACCGCATGGCGGCGCTTGGCGGGATCGCTGCTTTTCAACTCCAGGTTGGCCTGCGCGATCAGCAACGCGTCGCGCACGGCTTCGTTCCTTTCCGATGCCAATGCTTTTTCCAGCATGGGCAGGCGCGCCGGGTCGCCGGTCTGCTGCAGGCGGCGCGCCGCAGCCAGGCGCTCGGCGGGCTGCTCGGAATACAGGCGCGAACCCGCCAGCGCGGCCTCGATGGCGCGGCGCAGGCGGTTGTTGATGCCGATGGAGCCCGCGTCCGCGGGCAGCTCGGCGGCGGCGCCCGTCGCCGCATCGATGGCGCGCGTGCCGCCGTTGCCGATCAGCACGCGGCCGTCATTGGCGGCATACAGCCGGTCCTCGCCCAGCGCCTGCAGCACCGCTGCCGCTTCGGGTTCGGGCAACTGGCCCAGCGCGGCAATCGCCTGGAGCTTGGCGTCCGTGTCGTCGCCGGTCAGCGGCGCCAGCAGGGCTGGGTCCACGCCGCTTGCCGCCGCCGGGGCGGCCGCGAGCGGCAGGGACACCAGCCATGCCAGCAGGAAACGACGCAAGTAGAGTGCGAATGCCGCGATGCGCATGGCTGCTTGTTCCCGGTGCGTTAGAGACCTTGCTTGCCTTCGTTGCCCGGGATGTACGGGCTCCAGGGCTGGGCGCGGATCGGACCCTTGCTCTTCCACACCACGCTGAACTGGCCGTCCGCCTTGATCTCGCCGATGTAGACCGGCTTGTGCAGGTGGTGGTTGGTCTTGTCCATTTCGATGGTGTAGCCGTCGGGCGCGTTGAATTTCTGGCCGCCCATGGCTGCGATCACCTTGTCCACGTCCGTGGTCTTGGCCTGTTCCACCGCCTGCTTCCACATGTGGATGCCGATGTAGGTGGCTTCCATCGGGTCGTTGGTCACCACCGTATTCGCGTTGGGCAGGTTCTTGGCCTTGGCATAGGCCTTCCATTTCTGGATGAAGGCGTCGTTGACGGGGTTCTTGACCGACTGGAAGTAGTTCCACGCCGCCAGGTGGCCCACCAGCGGCTTGGCGTCCACGCCGCGCAGTTCCTCTTCGCCCACCGAGAATGCCACCACCGGTACGTCGGTGGCCTTCAGGCCGGCATTGCCCAGCTCCTTGTAGAAGGGCACGTTGGAGTCGCCGTTGATGGTGGAGATGACGGCGGTCTTGCCGCCGGTGGCGAACTTCTTGATGTTGGCGACGATGGTCTGGTAGTCGGAATGGCCGAAGGGCGTATAGACCTCGTCGATGTCGCTGTCCTTGACGCCCTTGGAATGCAGGAAGGCGCGCAGGATCTTGTTGGTGGTGCGCGGGTAGACATAGTCGGTGCCCAGCAGCACGAAGCGCTTGGCGCCGCCGCCGTCTTCGCTCATCAGGTATTCGACGGCGGGTATGGCCTGCTGGTTGGGCGCGGCGCCGGTATAGAACACGTTCTTCTCCAGTTCCTCGCCCTCGTATTGCACGGGGTAGAAGAGCAGGCCGTTGAGTTCCTTGAACACCGGCAGCACGGACTTGCGCGACACCGAGGTCCAGCAGCCGAAGACAACCGCCACCTTGTCCTGGGACAGCAGCTGGCGCGACTTCTCGGCAAACAGCGGCCAGTTCGACGCCGGGTCCACCACCACGGCTTCGAGCTTCTTGCCCATCACACCGCCATTGGCGTTGATTTCGTCGATGGTCATCAGGGCCACGTCCTTGAGCGACGTTTCCGAGATCGCCATCGTGCCCGACAGCGAATGCAGGATGCCGACCTTGATGGTGTCCTCGGCGGCGTATACCTGCGGCATCCATCCGGACATGGCCAACAGGCTCACGGCGGTCAGTTGCTTAAGGGCTAGTCTGCGTTTCATGGTGACTCCTGAATGGAATGGGCCGGCCGTGCCGGCGAGAACGATCTGAAAACACACGACAACGAAGACCTAAAAGCAAAAGGCATGCCAGCTGCGCGCCTACGCGCGGTTCGCTATATGAAGGGGGGGAAAACAAGACGGACGCCGGCGATAACAGCGCGGGAGCGGGCTGGGGCCGATCTGGTGCCGTATGCACAACATGGGTGCGGGCGCCGCCCGCTGGCGGTGCGCGCGTGCCGCGCCGCCGTGATGGCTTCAGGCCGCAAGCGGCGCGTTGCCGCAGGGAACAGGGGCGTGCGCGCAGCGGCGGCCAACATGGCACGCCGATTGCTTGGGAATCCGTACTTGTATACAAGAAAGGATTCCAGCATGAACGCCGTAGCAACGCACAAAGGCCCCGTCGCCTGGACGATCGCGCAGTGGCAGGCCGCCTATCGCAACGAGGGCGCCACGCCCGAGACCTTGTTGGCGGCCTGGGCCGAACGCGGCAGCCCGCCGGACACGGCCTGGATCAAGCGCGTGGACGGCGCCATGCTGGCGCGGCAGCTCGATGCCCTGCAGGGGCTGCTGGAAGCGGCCAACGGCGACCTGACGCGGCTGCCGCTGTACGGCGTGCCGTTCGCCATCAAGGACAACATCGACGCCGCCGGCTGGCCCACCACGGCGGCCTGCCCTGAGTTCGCGTATACGCCCGAGGAAGATGCGACCGTGGTCCGCCGCCTGCGCGCGGCCGGCGCCATCCTGGTGGGCAAGACCAACCTGGACCAGTTCGCCACCGGACTGGTGGGTACGCGTTCGCCGCTGGGCGCGGTGCCCAATACGTTCAATCCGGACTACGTCAGCGGCGGTTCCAGTTCGGGCTCCGCATCCGTGGTGGCGCGCGGCCTGGCCGCTTTCTCCTTGGGCACCGACACGGCGGGCTCGGGCCGCGTGCCGGCAGGCTTCAACAACATCGTCGGCCTCAAACCCACCAAGGGCAGGCTCAGCGCGGCAGGCGTGGTGCCGGCCTGCCGCACGCAGGACTGCGTGTCGGTGTTCGCGTTGACGGTGGACGACGCCGAACTGGTGGCCGACATTGCGGCAGGCTGGGATGCGCGCGATCCCTATTCGCGCGCCCAGCCTGTGGGCAGCGGGCATCCCTGGCCGGCGCAACCCAGGCTGGCGATTCCCGCGCAGCTGGAGTTCTTTGGCGATGCGCAGGCAGCGGCGGCGTTCGACCAGGCCGTGAGCGACCTCAAGGCGGGCGGCGCAACGGTCGAACCCATCGACTTCACGCCGTTCAACGAGCTGGCGGCGCTGCTGTATCAAGGGCCTTGGGTGGCCGAGCGCTTTGCCGCCGTGGAAGCGTTGTGGAAGCAGAGCCCTGACGCCATCCATCCGGTGGTGCGCGGCATCGTCGAACAGGCCGCCAACTACAGCGCGCTGGACGCGTTCAAGGCCGAGTACCGGCGCGCCGAGCTGACGCGCAGCATCCATCAGGCGCTGGCGGGCTTTGATGCGCTGGTCGTGCCGACTACGCCTTCGATCTACACCATCGCCCAGCTCGAAGCCGATCCGGTGACGCTGAATTCGCGGCTGGGGACCTACACCAACTTCACCAACCTGGCCGACCTGTCGGCGCTGGCGCTGCCTGCGGGCATGCGCGGCGACGGCCTGCCCGCAGGCATCACGCTGATCGGCATGGCCTGGCAGGACCACGCGCTGGCGCAGTTCGGACGCCAGTGGCAGGCGCGCCTGGCGCTGCCGCTGGGCGCCACCGGCGCGCCGCTGCCCGCGGCCGGGCATGCGGCCCCGCCCGCGCGCGACACGGTGCGGGTGTCGGTGGTGGGCGCGCACTTGCGCGGCATGCCGTTGAACCACCAACTGACCTCGCGCCGCGCCGTGTTCGTCGAGGCGGCGCGCACCTCGGACGACTACCGCCTGTATGCCCTGGCCAATACCACGCCGCCCAAGCCCGGCCTGGTGAAGTCCGCGAGCGGCGCGCCCATCGAGGTCGAACTCTGGGATGTGCCGCTGGCTGCCTTCGGCGCCTTCGTGGCCGAGATCCCCGCGCCGCTGGGCATCGGCACGCTGGAGCTGGCGGACGGCCGCCAGGTCAAGGGCTTCATTTGCGAGCCGCGCGGGCTGGAGGGCGCGCGCGACATCACGGAGTTTGGCGGCTGGCGCGCCTATCTGGCCAGCCTGGC
Organism: Achromobacter xylosoxidans; assembly: GCF_014490035.1. Classification (NCBI taxonomy): domain Bacteria; kingdom Pseudomonadati; phylum Pseudomonadota; class Betaproteobacteria; order Burkholderiales; family Alcaligenaceae; genus Achromobacter; species Achromobacter xylosoxidans. The sequence continues at coordinate 1,350,019 of NZ_CP061008.1, forward strand.
TTGATCTCCGCTTTCGATAACCCCCGCAAGACACCAGGGAGTCGCACTGTGTTCGATACCGTTCTGATTGCCAACCGCGGCGAGATCGCCGTCCGCGCCATCCGCACCCTCAAGCGGCTGGGCATCCGCAGCGTGGCCGTTTACTCCGACCCGGACCGCAATGCCGCGCACGTGCGCGCGGCCGACGTGGCCGTGGCGCTGGGCGGCGAAAAGGCCGCCGACAGCTACCTGCGCATGGACCTGTTGCTGGCGGCCGCCCGCAAGCATGGCGCGCAGGCCATCTATCCCGGCTACGGCTTCCTGTCCGAAAGCGCCGAGTTCGCGCAGGCCTGCGAGGACGCCGGCATCGCGTTCGTCGGCCCCACGCCCCTGCAGATCCGCGAGTTCGGCCTGAAGCACCGTTCGCGCGAACTGGCGGCCGAGGCCGGCGTGCCGATGACGCCCGGCACCGGCCTGCTGGACAGCCTGGGCGCCGCGCTGTCGCAGGCCGAACGCATCGGCTATCCGGTAATGCTGAAGAGCACGGCGGGCGGCGGCGGCATCGGACTTTCGCGCTGCGACAACGAGGCCGAGCTGACCGCGGCCTTCGATAGCGTGCAGCGCATGGGCGAGCATTTCTTCAGCGACGGCGGCGCCTTTATCGAGCGCTACGTCGACAACGCGCGCCACGTCGAGGTGCAGATCTTCGGCGATGGCGCCGGCCGCGTGCTGGCCTTGGGCGAGCGCGATTGCTCGGTGCAGCGCCGCAACCAGAAGGTCATCGAAGAGACGCCCGCGCCGCTGCTGCCCGCCGCCACGCGCCAGGCGCTGCACGCCGCCGCCGTGCGGCTGGGCGAGTCGGTCAACTACCGTTCGGCTGGCACGGTGGAATTCATCTACGACCCGGCGCGCGACAGCTTTTATTTCCTGGAGGTCAATACCCGCCTGCAGGTCGAGCACCCCGTGACGGAAGCCGTCACCGGCCTGGATCTGGTGGAGTGCATGCTGCGCGTGGCCGCGGGCGCACCGCTGGACTACGCCGCGATGTCGCGCGCGCCGCAAGGCGCTTCGATCGAGGTGCGCCTGTATGCCGAGGATCCGTTGCGCCAGTTCCAACCTTCGCCGGGCGTGCTGACCGAGGTGTTCTTTCCGGAAGGGGTGAGGGTGGACGGCTGGGTTGCGACCGGCACCGAGGTGCCGGCGTTCTACGACCCCATGCTGGCCAAGCTGATCGTGCATGCGGATACGCGCGAGGCCGCGCTGGACAAGCTGGCGCACGCGTTGGCCCGCACACGCCTGCACGGCATTGCCACCAACCTGGACTATCTGCGGCAGATCGTGGATGACGCGCGTTTTCGCGCAGGCGACCTGTCTACGCGCTTCCTGGAGAGTTTCGCCTACCGGCCCGCGGCGATCGAGGTGCTGGCCGCCGGCACCTACACCAGCGTGCAGGACTATCCGGGGCGGGTGGGCTACTGGGACATCGGCGTGCCGCCCTCGGGGCCGATGGACGACTATGCCTTCCGCATGGCCAACCGCATCGTCGGCAACGCGTCCGACGCCGCGGGCATCGAGGCCACGCTGGTCGGCCCGACCTTGCGCTTTCATGGCGATGCCGTCGTGGCGCTGACGGGCGCGACCTGCGCCGCCACGCTGGACGGAGAACCCGTGCCCATGTGGACGCCGGTGGCGGTGCGTTCGGGCCAGGTGCTGGCCACCGGTCGCGCGCTGTCGGGCTGCCGCAGCTACCTGGCGGTGCGCCACGGCCTGGACGTGCCGGTCTACCTGGGCAGCCGTTCCACCTTCGCGCTGGGCCAGTTCGGCGGCCATGCGGGCCGCACGCTGCGCGTGGGCGACATGCTGCCGTTGATCCGGCCCGAGCTTGCCGATGACGCCGCCGCGCCCGTGTCCGAGCCGCAGGCGGCGCCCGCCGCGCTGATTCCAGCCTACGGCAACACCTGGGAAATCGGCGTGCTCTACGGCCCGCATGGCGCGCCGGACTTCTTCCGGCCCGAAGCCATCGAAGCCTTCTTCGCCGCGGACTGGGAAGTGCACTACAACTCCAACCGGCTGGGCGTGCGCCTGATCGGCCCCAAGCCCACCTGGGCGCGCGAGGACGGCGGCGAGGCCGGCCTGCATCCGTCCAACATCCACGATTGCGAATACGCCATCGGCAGCATCAACTTCACCGGCGACAGCCCCGTCATCCTGACGCGCGACGGTCCCAGCCTGGGTGGCTTCGTCTGCCCCGTCACCATCGCCCGCGCGGAACTGTGGAAGGTCGGGCAGGTCAAGCCGGGCGACCGGATCCGCTTCGTGCGCATCGATTATCAGCAGGCGGTGGCGCTGGAGGCGGCGCAGGACCGTTGCGTGGCCGAACTGGCGGCGCCCGCGCAGCCCGCGCAAGCCGCGGCGCCAGCCGCCGTGGCGGAACCCATCGTGGCGGCGCTGCCGGCGCAGGGCGCGCGGCCCGCGGTCTCGTACCGCCAGGCGGGCGACGGCTACCTGCTGTTGGAATACGGCGACAACGTGCTGGACCTGGCGCTGCGCATGCGCATCCATCTGCTGATGGGTGCGCTCGACGCCGATCCCATCGCCGGCGTGCTGGAGCTGTCCCCCGGCGTGCGCTCGCTGCAGATCCGCTACGACAGCCGCGTCATCCTGCAGGGCGCGCTGATAGAACGGCTGTTGCGGATCGAGGCGGGCCTGGCCGACGTGGCCACGCTCAAGGTGCCTACGCGCGTGGTCCATCTGCCCATGGCATTCGAGGACTCGGCCACGCTGGGCGCGGTGCAGCGCTACCAGGAAACCGTGCGCGCCAGCGCGCCGTGGCTGCCGAACAATGTGGACTTCATCCAGCGCATCAACGGCCTGGCCAGCCGCAAGCAGGTCCGCGACATCGTGTTCGACGCCAGCTATCTGATCATGGGGCTGGGCGACGTGTATCTGGGCGCGCCCTGCGCGGTGCCGATAGATCCGCGCCACCGCCTGCTGACCTCCAAGTACAACCCGGCGCGCACCTACACGGCGGAAGGCACGGTAGGCATAGGCGGGGTCTACATGTGCATCTACGGCATGGATTCGCCCGGCGGCTATCAGCTGGTCGGACGCACCTTGCCCATCTGGAACAAGTTCCTGAAGAATCCGGTGTTCCAGGACGGCAAGCCCTGGCTGCTGCGCTTTTTCGATCAGGTGCGCTTCTATCCGGTGACGGAAGCCGAACTCGATGTGCTGCGCGAGGACTTCCGCGAAGGCCGGGCCACGGTCCGCATCGAGGAAGAGGTGTTCGATTTCGCCGCGCACCAGCGTTTCCTGGATGAAGAGGCCGACAGCATTGCCGCGTTCCAGACGCGCCAGAAGAGCGCCTTCGACGCCGAGGTGGCCTTGTGGAAAAGCGAGGACGCGGCGGTGGAGCAAGCGGCCGCTGCGCCCGAACCCGAAGCCGAGGCGGCGTTGCGCGAAGGTGAAAGCCTGGTCAGCGCCGACATGTGCGGCAACATCTGGAAGATCCCGGTGCAGGTGGGCCAGAGCGTATCGGCCGGGGACACGCTGGTGGTGGTCGAGGCCATGAAGATGGAGCTGTCCGTCATCGCGCCGGCCTCGGGGACGGTGGTTGCGATCCGCTGCATGCCCGGCAAACCGGTGAACGCGGGCGATCCGCTCATCGTGCTGGCCGAAGACGCGACCTGCCCCGTGGCCTGAGCATGCGCCTGGAATCCGCACAGGCCGCTCCGGCCATCCGCCAGGCGCCGGCCCTGGCCGGCTCGCTGGCCGATCAGGTTTATCAGCGCCTGAAAGACGACTTGTTCGACTTCCGCCTGCTGCCGGGCGAGCGCTTCACCGAGGCCGAGGTGGCGGCGCGGCTGGGCGTCAGCCGCACGCCGGTGCGGTTGGGGCTGGCGCGGCTGGAGCGCGAAGGTTACGTGCTGCCGCGTCCGCGCAGCGGCTGGCAGGCGCGGCCCTTCGACTTCGAACGCTTCGAGGCGCTGTACGACGTGCGCGTGGTGCTGGAACAGGCTGCCGTGGAACGGCTGTGCGCGCGCGAGCACATGGACCAGGCCGGCATCCTGGGCGCGCTGAAAGACGTGTGGCTGACGCCGCCGCGGCAGCGGATCCTGGACGGCCGGCTGGTGGCGCAGCTGGACGAGGCCTTTCATTGTTCGCTGGTGGCGGCGGCCGGGAACCCGGAGCTGGCGCAGATCCATCGCGACGTGACCGAGAAGATACGCATCGTGCGGCGGCTGGACTTCACCAAGGATTTCCGCGTGGACGCCACCTACGACGAACACGCGGCCATCCTGCGGGCCGTGCTGGCCCGCCGCGCCGACGAGGCGGCGCGCATGCTGCGTTCGCACATCGGCATGAGCCGCGCCGAGGTCCGCAAGATCACGCTGCACATGCTGCACCAGGCGCGCGAGCACGCTGGCGGGCAAGGCGTGGCGTCGCCGGACTAGCCCTGCAACTGCTGGTAGACCTCCTGCGACACGCGCAGCAGCTCGTCGCGGCTGACCGCGCCGGACAGCGCGTAGCCGAACTGTCCTTCGACCCAGTAGAACACCCGCACCGGGCCTTCCTGGGTGAACTGGAACGCGGTCTGCCCGCCCGCGGCTTCGCGGGTGACGTACAGCGTCAGGCGCTGGCCGTCGGCCGCGCCGTACATGAAGAGCGCGACAGGTCCCGCGCCGCCGGGCAGCAGGCGGCCGCCCACCAGCTCATAGCCGGCCTGCGACAGCGACGGCGGGCGCATGGTCGCGCCCATGCGCTTGGTCAGCCAGGTGACCAGGCCTTTTTCGTTGTCGGCGCCGACTTCCACGGGCCGGCCCATGTCGGGCGCGTAGACCGCGTGGGCGATGGCGGCGCGCTGGGCATAGCCGCCCGCGATGCGTTCGGGCGCGGCAGTCGCAAGCGTCGCCTGCAGTTGGCGGGCGTCCATGGCGCCGCGGGTGATCCAGGCGGCGCTGGCGCTGACGGCGGCGATGGCCACGCCGGCGGCCAGGGCGCGCCAGGGCCAGGGGTTCGCGGGCCGCGCCAGGGGCAGGCGCAGCGGCAGAGGTTCGTCCAGCACCGGGTCCAGCATGGCGTGCAGCAGGCGCCGTTGCTCGCGCCATTCGTCGACGCGGGCCTGGTCCTGCGGATGCGCGGCCAGGAAGGCCTCGACCTCGGCATGGCGCGTGGGCGGCAACTGGCCGTCCGCATAGGCATGCAGGTCGGCTTCGGTAATCGGGGTGCCCGCGCCGGGCACCGCATGGAGGCGTTTCTCGTTCATGTCATTTCACGCGATGGAGCCTGCTGACGGTGTCGCGCGCCTGCATCTGCGCGCCCAGCTTCTCGCGCGCGCGCGACAGGCGCGACATGACCGTGCCCATCGGCACGTCCAGTATCCGGGCGGTTTCCTGATAGGACAGGTCTTCCACGCATATCAGCAACAGCACTTCCCGCTGTTCGGCGGGCAGGGCTTGCAGGCAGCGGTCCAGGTCGCGCACCTCCAGGTGGTCGGTCTGCGTGGCGCGCACCGGGGCGTCGGGCAGTTCGCCCGGGGCGGTCTGTTCGGGCCGCCGGCTGCTGGCGCGCACGCCGTCGATGAAATGGTTATGCATGATGCCGAACATCCAGGCGCGCAGCTCGCCGCGCCGCTGCCATCGCGAATAGCGGCTCCATGCGCGCTCCAGCGTGTCCTGGACCAGGTCGTCGGCCCGATGGGGGTCGCCCGTCAGCCCGCGGGCGTAACGCCGCAGGCTGGGGATGCAGGCCAGGATCAGGGCTTCGTCTTCGGCGCGCATGGATTGCTGCGTTGGATGGCGGACACCGGATCAGGGCTTGGCGGCGTGCCAGATTTCCTTGAAGTTGTCGCCCGTCTTGTCGCCCGCCTTGGCGTCCTTGGAGAACGTGTACAGCGGCTTGCCCTTGCTGGCCCACTGCTTGGTGCCGTCGTCGCGGGTGATGATGGTCAGGTCGCCCATGGGCTTGGCGTCGGCGCTGGCCATGACGGGCGGCCAGATCTTGGCGCACTGGTCATTGCAGGCGCTCTTGCCGCCGGCATCCTTGTCGAAGGTGTAAAGCGTCATGCCGGCGCTGTTGACCAGCACGCCGTCCTGGGTCTTGACGGCCTGGGCCTGGGCGCCGGCCGAAAACAGGGCGGCGGCGGAGATGGCCAGGGCTGCGGCGATGTGTTTGCGCATGGTGTGCCTCGTACGTAGATAGGGAAATTGGGAGACTGCCCCCTACAGACGCTGCCGGTCCCGGCTTTATTCCAGCCGGGCTGAAAGAAGTTGCAAAGGGTCAGCCGGCCGGCCGGACCGCGCCGGGCTCGTGACGCATTTCATATTCCAGGTCGGTCTCCTCCACGGGGATGAAGCCCAGCGCTTCGTAGAGACGCCGGGCAGGGTTGCCCTTGAGCACGCTCAGGGTGACGGGGACGCCTTCGGCGTCGGCTTCGTCCAGCACGCCTTCCAGCAGGCGGCGGCCCAGCCCGCGGCCCTGGAAGGCGGGGTCGATCTGGATCTGCACGATGCGCCAGCCGGCCGGGTCGCGGCCGTGCTTGAACAGACCGGCGGGCCGGCCGTCCAGCCAGACGATGCGGGCGTCCTCGAAGCGGTAACGGATGCGGGCCAGGTGGTGGTCGTCATCCAGCGGCGCGCCCGCGCGTTGCAGGTGTTCCTGCATGGTGGTCTTGCGCAGGGTAAGCAGGAAGGGCAGGTCGTCTTCGGTGGCGGGTTGCAACGCCAGGGAGCAGGTCTGGGTCATGGAAGCGGAGGAGGTAGGGCGTCCGGCTGCCGCGCCGACGCGATTATCAGGTTATAGAGCGGTTGCGCGGCGGACGCCAGTCCGCTGGCGCCCGCCGCGTTGACCAGGCCCCTCGACCCGGTCCTTCAAGCTGGTCCTTCAAGCCAGCCCTTTGAACCGGCCCTTCAGGCCGCGCCGCCGTTGCGCGCGCACTCCCACCCCAGCTCGGCCAGCGGTTCCACCTTGGCGCCCATGCTCTGGGCGTCGTCGGCCGCGGCGTTGCCGCCCGAGGCGCGCGCGGCAACGCCCTGCAGGATGGCGGCCATGCGGAAGAAACTGTAGCCCAGGTAGAAGCCCCAGTCGGACACGCCGGCCAGCCCGCGCGCCTGGCAATACGCGGCCACGGCCTCGCTTTCGGTGGGGATGCCCAGCGCGCCGAGATCGGATCCGGCCACGCCGCGCCATAGCTGCGGCGATACGCGCCAGCACATGCAGTAATAGGCCAGGTCCGCCAGCGGGTGTCCCAGGGTGGAAAGCTCCCAGTCCAGCAGGGCCAGCGCGCGGGGCTCGGTGGGATGGAAGATCAGGTTGTCCAGCCGGAAATCGCCATGCACCAGGCGGGTCTCGTCGCTGGCGGGAATGTTGCGGGGCAACCAGTCGATCAGCGATTCCATGGCGGGCAGGTCGGCCGCCGGCCGGCTTTCGCGGTATTGCCGCGTCCAGCGCGAGATCTGGCGGGCGTAATAGTTGCCGGGACGGCCATAGTTTTCGAGGCCCAGCGCCGCGTAGTCCAGCTCGTGCAGGGCGGCGAGCACGCGGCTGGTTTCCGCGTAGATGGCGCCCCGTTCGGCCCGGTCCAGCCCCGGCAGGCTCGGGTCGACGAAGCTGCGGCCCTGCACGTAGTCCATCAGGTAAAACGGCGTGCCGAGCAGGCTGCCGTCGGCGCAATAGTCCAGCATGCGCGGCACGGGCACCTCGCTGCGCGCCAGCGCCCGCATGACCTGGAACTCGCGGTCGATGGCGTGCGCCGAGGGCAGCAGCTTGCCCGCGGGCTGCTTGCGCAGCACGTACTGGCCGCCGCCTGTGGTTACGACGTAGGTCGGATTCGACTGGCCGCCGGCCAGGCGGCGCAACGCCACTTCCTCCGCCCGCCCCGCATACCCCGCACGCACCAGATAGGCGGCCAGCGCGTCCTGGCCGTCGAGGACGTCCGCTGCCGCGTCCGTCACGATTGCGCCCCGGCCGGGTCCTGCGCCTGCCAATGCCAGAAGTCGTCGCCTTCGTCCATCAGGAACCGCGCCAGCACCATCTTGTGCACTTCCGAGGCGCCGTCGACCAGCCGTGCCTGGCGCGCGTAGCGGTAGATCCAGGCCAGCGCCGTATCGCGCGAATAGCCGCGCGCGCCGGTCAGCTGGATGGCGGTGTCGACCGCCTTGTGCAGCGTTTCGGAGACGACGATCTTCGCCATCGAGACCTCCTTGCGCGCGTAGCTGCCCTGGTCCAAGGCGACCGCGGCGCGCATCGTCAGCAGGCGGCCGATCTCGATCGCCATGGCGCATTCGCCCAGCATCCATTGCACGCCTTCGCGTTCGGCCAGCGCGGTGCCGAAGCTCTGGCGGGTTGCGACGTAGTCGCGCGCGATCGCCAGGGAGCGGCGGGCCAGCCCCAGCCAGCGCATGCAATGCGTCAGCCGCGCGGGCCCCAGCCGGATCTGCGTGACCTTCAGGCCGTCGCCCACGCCGAGCAGGCGGTTCTCGTCGGGGATCTCCAGCCCGTCGAACACCAGTTCGCAATGGCCGCCGTGTTCCTCCGGACCCATGATGGGGATGCGCCGTTCGATGCGCCAGCCGGGCTGGTCCGCGTCGAAGAGAAAGGCCGTCAGGCCCTTGCGCGGATCGTCCGAGGTCTTGGCCATCAGGATGAAGTGTTGCGCCACGCCCGCGCCGGTGATGAACCACTTCTTGCCATGCACCCGCCACTTGCCGTCCTGCAGGGTGGCGGTGGTGCGCATCATGGACGGGTCGGAGCCGCTGCCCGGATGCGGTTCGGTCATGGCGAACGAGGAGCGCACCTTGCCGTCCACGATGGGCTGCAGCCAGCGCGCCTTCTGCGCCTCGGTGGCGACTTTTTCCAGCACCATCATGTTGCCGTCGTCGGGCGCCGCGCTGTTGAACACCACCGGCCCGAAGATCGACACGTTCATCTCTTCGTAGCAGGCCGCCATGCCGACGCGCGACAGGCCCTGGCCGCCGCGTTCGCGCGGCATCTGCAGGGCCCACAGCCCGGCTTCGCGCGCGCGGCGGCGCAGCGGCTGCAAGACTTCCTCGCGGATGTTCTCGTGTTCGTCGTAGGAGGACGGGTCCGCCTCCACCGGCAGGATATGCGTCTCGACAAAGTCCTTGATGCGCCGGCGATAGCTTTCGATTTCTGGCGTGAGGCTGAAGTCCATGTTGCGTCCCGGAGTCAAAGCGTGGAAATGAGATGTCCGCCGTCCGCCACCAGGACCGACCCGGTCATGAAGGAAGAGGCGTCGGAAGCCAGCAGCAGCAGGGGAGCCGACAGCTCCCGCGCCTGCCCGAGCCGGCGCTGCGGCACGCGCCGGATCAGCGCCTGCCCCGCGTCGCTGGCGAAGAATTCGCGGTTCAGGTCGGTTTCGATGTAGCCCGGCGCCAGCGCATTGACGCGGATGCCGTGGCGCGCCCATTCCAGCGCCAGGGCCTGCGTCAGCTGGATCAGGGCGGCCTTGGAGGCTGCGTAGGCGGGCACCTGCTGGGCCACCCGCAGCCCGAGGATGGAGGCGATGTTGATGATGCTGCCGCCGCCGTGCGCCTGCATGTGGCGCCCGGCTGCCTGCGCCACGCGCCAGGTGCCGTTGAGATTGACGTCGATCACGTCCATCCAATCGGCTTCGGTGTGTTCCAGCGCCGGCCGTGTGGCCGTGACGCCGGCGTTGTTGACCAGGATGTCGATGGTGCCGCCCAGGCGCTCGGATGCGGCATCGAACAGGCTGGCGACGCTGTCGGGCTGGGTCACGTCCAACGCGATGGCGCATGCCCGCCGGTCGGGGGCGGCCAGCTCCGCGGCCAGTTGCTCGCCGGCCTGCAGCCTGCGTCCGGCCAGGGCCACGTGCGCGCCCGCCGCGGACAGGGTGCGCGCGAACTCCGCGCCCAGGCCGCCGAAGGCGCCGGTCACCAGGGCCCGCTTGTTGCGTAGGTCCTCGAACATGCTTGTTCTCCTTCGGGCGATGCCGCCGCGCGGGTCAGGCAGGCTTGTACGCCGACGCTTCCACTTCGATCAGCCACTCGGGCCGGGCCAGGGCGCGCACCACGACCAGCGTCGCGGCGGGGCGGGCCTCGCCCAGATAGGCCAGCCTGACGGGGCCGAGCAGCGGCAGCTGGCTCTCGTCCGTGATGTAGGTCACGACCTTGACCAGATCGCCCGCATGCATTCCCGCGGCCTCCAGCATGGCCTGGATGTTGCGCCAGGCGGCATGGGCCTGGGCTTCGAAGCCCAGGGCGAGCGCGCCTTGGGACGATACTCCCACCTGGCCGGCAATGTGCAGCCAGCGTCCGGCGCCTTCGGTCAGCACGCCCTGGCTGTAGGGGCCCAGCGGGGCGCAGACGCCCGCGGGATTGAGTGGTTGGCCTGCCATAAGGACTCCTCGTGAAAGATCAGGCCCGGCCCGCGCCGGGCAGCAGCAGATCGAGCGTCTTGTTGAACAGCGGATAGCTTCCGCCCGCGAAATCGGTCAGCAGATCGAAATGGTTGCGCTGCGGCACCACCAGGTTTTCGACCGCGTAGCCATGGCTGGCGCAATGCTGCGAGAAGTCCCGGCTTTGCCCGCGAAAGCCCTCGGTTTCCAGGGCGCCAGCCGCGAACACCATGGGCACTTCGTACAGCGCGGCGCGCTGGTACAGCCCAAGGCTGCGGGCTTCGGCCGCGCTCATGTGGAGATCGCGGTTGATGGAAGTGCGCAGCAGCGGCTCAAGATCGAACAGGCCGCTCAGGCCCACATAGCCGCGTATCCTGCCCGCCAGGGCGGGAACCAGGTCGCGGCACAGCGCGCGGGCGGCCATGTGTCCGCCCGCGGAGTGGCCGGACAGCACGATGCGGCTGGCGTCGTAGCCGTGGCGTTCGCCCTGCGCGGTCAGCCAGGAGACGGCGGTACAGGCTTCGTCGACGATCGCGGAGACGCTTGCGTGCGGCGCCAGCGTGTAGTTGGGCAGCGCCACCGCGACGCCGCGCGCCAGGTACTCGTCGGCGATGAATGAAAAGCCGTGCTTGTCCAGCGCGCGCCAATAGCCTCCGTGGATGAAGACCAGCAGCGGCGGCGCCGGCACGTCGGGAACGAACAGGTCCAGCACGCTCGAGGGCCGTTCGCCGAAGCGCAGGTCCAGGCGCGCCTCGCGCCGGCGGCGCGTGTCCGCGCTGCGGCGCGCATAGGTAAAGTAGATCTCCTCGCGTTCGGGATGCCGGGCGCGCAGGTTGTACTGCGCTTCCTGCTCCGGATCGATCGCCTGCTCCTGGGAAGAACATGTCATCGCTTCACCTGTCTCCTGTCAGGCGCCCAGATAGGCAGCCTGTACCCGTGTATCGTCGCGCAGCGCCTGGGCGCTGCCCGAATACGCCACCCGGCCTTCCTGCAGCACGTAGCCGTAGTCCGCGGCGCTCAAGGTCAGCCTGGCGTTCTGTTCGGCGATGAACAGCGTCAGCCCTTCCTGCTTGAGCCGCCGCAGCGACAGGAAGATGTCCTTCACGACCAGGGGCGCCAGGCCCATGGAAGGTTCGTCCAGCATCAGCAGGCGCGGGCTGCTCATCAGGGCCCGGCCGATCGCGACCATCTGCTGCTCGCCGCCGGACAGCGTTCCCGCAGCCTGGCGGGCGCGTTCGGACAGCCGCGGGAACAGGTCCAGGACGAAGTCCAGATTGCGGCGGAATTCCGACTGACGGCGTTGCTTCAGCAGCTTGTAGCCGCCCATTTCCAGGTTTTCGCTGACCGACAGCGGCGCGAACACGCGTCGGCCTTCGGGCACCAGGACGATGCCGCGGTCGACGATGCTGTCCGCCGATAGCGTCTCTATCGCTTCGCCTTCGAAGCGCACACTGCCGCGCAGGGGGCGCAGCAGGCCGCTCAGGCTGCGCATGACGGTGGTCTTGCCGGCGCCGTTGGCGCCGAGCAGGCAGCCTATCTGCCCGGCGGGAATCTCCAGGCTGGTTTCCCGCAAGACGTCGCCGGCGCCATACGAGGCGCACAGGTTGGTGATTTCAAGCATCGGGCATGTCCTCCCCGAGATAGGCCTTCAGGACCAGGGGATCGACGCGCACCGCGTCGGCCTGGCCTTCGGCGATCTTGCGGCCGTAGTTCAGGACCAGGATGTCGTCGCACAGCTGCATGACGAAGCTCATGTTGTGCTCGACCAGCAGCACGGTCACCCCGCTGGCGTTCACTTCGCGTATGACCTGGGCCACCTGCGCCACTTCGGCATGCGGCACGCCCGCGACCGGTTCGTCCAGCAGCAGCAAGGTGGGATCGGCGGCCAGGGCGCGGGCGATTTCCAGGATCTTGGCCTGGCCGAAGCTCAGGTCCGCCGCCAGCACATCGGCGTGGCGGGCCAGATGCAGCTGTTCCAGCCGCTGCATCGCGATGTCGCGCATCTGCCGTTCGTCGCGGCGCTGGCGCGGCGTGCGCAGCATGCAGGCCCACAGGCCGGAGCCGAAGCGCGCATGGCAGCCCACCATGACGTTCTCCAGCACCGTCAAGTCCTTGAAGATCTGCAGGTTCTGGAAGGTGCGGGCGATGCCCAGCCTGACGCGCTGGTGCGGCGGCAGACCCCGCACCGAGCGGCCGCGAAAGCGTACGTCGCCGCTCCCCGGCAGCAGCAGGCCCGCGACGATGTTGAACAAGGTGCTCTTGCCCGCGCCATTGGGGCCGATGAGGCCCTTGATCTGCCCTTGTTTCAGGTCGAAGGACAGGTCGGCAAGCGCGGCCAGCCCGCCGAAATTGATGCCCAGGTCCCGCACCGACAGGAAATCGTGATCAGCCATGGCGCACCTTTCCCTTCGTTGCCGCTACCGGGGCTGCGGGCAGGCTTGCGGAGCGCCGGCACAGCCGCTGCGCCAGTCCTGCCAACCCGCCCGGGAAGAACATCAGGACCAGGATCATGCCCAGCCCGAACAGCAGCAGCTCCACGTCGTGGAAGGCGCGCAGCAGTTCCGGCACCGCGGTGTAGACCAGCGCGCCGAACAGCGGTCCCCAGTACTTGCCCCAGCCTCCGACCGCGACCATGACCAGCAGCAGCACCGACGCGGAGAAACTGAAGGTTTCCGGCGACGCGAACTGGTTGAAGTGGACATAAAACGTGCCCGCCAGGGCCGCGACCGCGGCGCAGAGCACGAATACCACCACCTTGAGCGCATAGGTGTTGATGCCCAGGCTGGCCGCGCCGACCTCGCTGCCGGCCACGCTGATCATGGCGCGGCCGATGCGCGAGCGGGTCAGGTTGAGGAAGCCCCACATCAGCAAGAGGCCCGCGGCCCAGGCCAGATAGAAGAAGCGCCGGTCGGTATCGAAGGCATAGCCCGCGATGGTGATGGGCTCAACCCCCGACAGGCCGTTGGGGCCGCCCGTGAAGTCCACCAGTTCGACGAACAGCACGGACAGGATGGCGTTGAATCCCAGCGTTGCCATTGCCAGGTAGTGCCCCCGCAGCCGCAGCACGGGCAGGGCGATCAACAGCGCCGCCGTGCTTGCGATCGCCAGCGCGGCCGGGATGGAGGCGAGCGCGGGAAGGCCGTACTTGGCCGACAAGGCGCCGCTGACATAGGCGCCCAGGCCGAAGAAGCCGGCCTGGCACATGGAGATTTGTCCGCAGTAGCCCATCAACAGGTTGAGGCTGGCGATCAGCATCAGGTTGATGCTGAACGTCACCGCCAGGCCCACGGCATAGCTGTTCGGCGCCACCAGCGGAAACAGCAGGAACAGGCCCCACAGCGCCAGCAGGATGCGCAGATCGTGGCGCGCGCCGTCCCCGGGCGGATGGATTTCGGATTTCATCGTCACCCCCTTCAGACCTTGTTGATTTCGGCTTTGCCCAGCAAGCCCTGGGGACGGTAGAACAGCACCAGAAGCAGCACGATGAAAGACAGCGCGTCCTTGTACTGCGAGGAAATCAGGCCGCCGCCCAGCGCTTCGATCACGCCCAGCAGCACGCCGCCCAGCAAGGCGCCTTGCAGGCTGCCCAGCCCCCCCAGCATGGCCGCGCTGAAGCCCTTGAAGCCGAGCATGGTGCCGTGGTCATAGGAGGTGAAGGTCAGCGGCGCGATGATCACGCCCGCGATGCCGCCGGCCAGCGCCGCCAGCACGAAGGCTACCGTCACCGAGCGCCGCACGTTGATGCCGACCAGCGCGGCGGCGTCGCGGTCGATGGCGGTTGCGCGCAGGGTCTTGCCCAGCAGGGTGCGTTCGAAGAAGAAATGCGTGCCCAGCATGAAGACCAGCGCCACCCCCATCACCCAGAAACTCTGCGGCGGAATCTGCGCGCCGGCCAGCGGCACCGGCGAGTCGCCCGAGAACGCGGGATAGCCCATCGGCGTCTTGCCCAGCCCCAGCATCACCAGGCTCTTGGTACAGATGGCCAGGCCGATGCTGAGCAGCGTCACCAGCAGGGGCGCGGGCTTTTTCAGCGGATGGATCACCAGGCGTTCGGACAGGCCGCCCGCCAAGGCCACCAGGGCCACGGCTGCCAGACAGGACAGCCAGAGCGGCAGCTCGGCGACCGCGTAACAGGCCGCCGCCACCATGCCGCCCATCATGACCCATTCGCCCTGGGCGAAGTTGATGGCGTCGGTGCTCTTGAAGATGACGTTGAATCCCACCGCCACGATGGCGTAGATGCTGCCGGTGGTGATTCCGGCGACCAGCAGTTGGATGATTTGCGCGGACATGTCCATGGCAAGGCCCCGGCGCCGGCTCAGTTGGGACGGCGCGTGGAAAGCGCGATGCCCGGCAGTTCGACGCCGAACTCGGCCAGGCGCCGCGTCACCGTCTCCAGATACGACCACAGGACCTCGTACTCCCGGTCGGCGGACGCGGCGCCCAGGCCGGCCTCGGCCGTCAGCGCGCTGGCTTGGCTTTCGGGGCCGTCGGGTTCCGCCAGCCAGGGGCAGTGATAGCCACGCAGTTCGATATCGTTCAGATAGCCCGACACGGCCTGGGCCACGGCGGCGCGGTCGGCGTCTGACCAGGCTGCCGCGCGTTCGGCCACATAGAGCCAGCCGAAGGTGGCATGGCGCTCCTTCGCCTGGACGCACTGTTCCAGGATGCGGCGCGCAACCGGTTCCCGGGCATTCTCCAGGTAGGCCCGGAACAGTTCCAGCTCCAAGCCGTCTTCCACCGCGGCGTGCGTGGCGAAGAAGGCGTCGGCGTTGCAGGCGGCATCCAGCACCTGCCGATGCCGGCACTGGTTGAAGATGGCTTCCTGCTGCGGACTGGGCGGGCGGTTCAGGTAGCCGCCCAGTAGCGTGGCGTAGCGGTGGAAGCACTCGATCTGCCAGGCTTCCTCGGTGTTGCGCACGGTGAGGAAGTACTTGGGGTCGGACTCGCGGCCGCTCTCCAGGCACAGGCGCACCAGGAGTGCCGGCGTTTCGCTCAGGCCCGCGTATTCCACCCAGGCGCGGCGGCTCCAGGTCAGGCGGGCCGCGTCGCGAACCCGCGCATCGAGCGCGCCGAGGTCCAGGCTGGCCCAGGGAATATCGGTCTCCGGCGCCCAGCGCTGCTGCTTGCCGGTTTCGTACAGTTCGCGGATCGAGGTAATGGACTGCTTGAGCGTCAGCGGGAAGCGGCGCTCAACGGGAATTCTGGTCGTAGCTGCGTTCATGACGGGTCCTCGGATTCAGAATTCGCCGATCTTCGGGTGGTGCAGCAGGGGCAGGTGCACGCCCCAGGGCTCCATCTGGCGGCGCACGCGCTGCACCGTTTCAACGAACAGGGGTTTTTCCAGTTCTTCGACCGTGGAGCCGAGGCCGGCTTCCCAGGTGAGCCGGTCCACTTCCATCTCGGCGCGGGAGGCCGGGTTGTCGGGCGCCAGCCAGGCGCTGTGATAGCCGTTGAGCTCGACCTTTTCCATCATGTTGATCACCGCGTTTTCCACCACCTTGATTTCGGCGGCGGACATCTGCGGAATGCGGTGGTCGAGAAAGCGCCAGCCGAACGCGCAGTGCCGCACCTCGTCGCGCATGATGCGGGCGCAGATCTGCTTGGCGACGGGGTCGCGGGTGATCTCGACCAGGTGGCGGAAGACGTCGAACGCGATTTCCTCGGCGGCGCAGACCAGCGCGGCAAGGATCGCCTCGACCGACACTTCGGGGTCCAGCGCCATCTTGCGCACGCCATGAGTGGCGACGGACCCTTGGTATGCGGCTTGGGCAGGCTGCTCCATGTAGCCGCCCAGCGCTTCGGCCATGCGGTAGCAGGCTTCGGCGTGGCGGCTTTCCTCTTGCGAGCGGATGGTGAAGAACAGCCGCAGGTCGGGTTCGCACTTGTCGTGGCAGAAGCGGATCTGCAGGGCCGGGCTTTCCGAGATGGCGCCGTATTCGCTCCAGGCGCGGCGGCTCCAGTACTGGCGGGCCGCGTAGCGTTGCTCGGGCGTGTACTGCGTAGCGTCGAACAGATGCCAGTCGATGTCGGTGCGCGGGTCCCACTGCTTGACCGTTGCCAGGTGGTAGAGGTCGCGGATCTTGGGGATCCGGGTGTCCAGATCCAGCGGAAAGATGCTCTCTGGATCGTCGAGGATCGTACGCGGCTCGGCGCTTGCTACGTTCATGACTGCACTCCCTGGTTTGCAGCGCTCGCGGCGCGCGTGAGTGGAGGTTGCGGAGATGGAACTGCTTTACTTGTAGTCGGCCAGCCGGAACTGCCCGTCCCGGTAGCCGAGCATGACGATGTCGTCCTTATCCAGGCCCGAGTGGCGCTGGGGCGAGAAATTGAAGACCCCGCCCACGCCCTGGTAGCCGGTGATGGCGGTCAGCTGTTCGCGGGTCTTTTCCTTGTCGCCGCCGCTCTTGTCCAGGGCGGCGCGCGCCAGCATGATGGCGTCGTAGGTCTGGGCCACGAACTGGTTGGGCTTGCGCTTGTAGCGGGCCTCGAAGCGCTTGCTGAGATCCATGATGCGCGTCTTGATCGGATCGGCGTCGGGCAGGTCCTGGCCCACCGGGAACTTGACGCTGACCAGCAGCAGGTCCTTGACCGAGTCGCCGGCCAGCTTCATGTAGCGCTGGTCGACGAAGCCGTAGCTGTGCACCAGCGTGAGCTTGTCCAGGCCC
Source organism: Achromobacter xylosoxidans (assembly GCF_014490035.1). NCBI lineage: Bacteria > Pseudomonadati > Pseudomonadota > Betaproteobacteria > Burkholderiales > Alcaligenaceae > Achromobacter > Achromobacter xylosoxidans. The sequence goes on from NZ_CP061008.1 coordinate 1,367,041, forward strand.
AGCTGCTGCGCCTGCTTGATGAACACCACGCCAGCCGGGGTGACGGTCCAGCAGATGATGGCCTGCACCGATGCATTCTTGATGCGCGTGAGCTGCGGGGTCAGGTCGGTGTCGGCGGGGTTGAAGGATTCATACGTGATGTCGATGCCGCGCTTGGCGGCAAGCCGCTTCATCTGTTCGACGGCGCTCTGGCCGAAGCCGCTGTTGTCGGCCAGCAGGGCGGCGCGCTTGATGCCCTTTTTGTCGAAGTAGTCCAGCACCCGGTCGATGACCTGGTCGTCGTCCACGGTGCTCTTGAACACATACTTGCGTTCCGCCACCGGCATCACGATCTGCATCGAGCCTTCGGTGGAGATGAAGGGCGTGGCGGCCTTGTCCACCATCGGCACCATGGCCATGGCGATGCCGCTCATGTTGCCGCCGCCGACGATGATGTCCACCTTGTCCTGGGACAGCAGCCGCTTGGTGGCGTTGATGGCCTTGGCGGTCTGGCTTTCGGCGTCGTAGAACACCCATTCGACCTTCTTGCCGCCGATGCCGCCGGCGGCGTTGATATCGTCGATGGCCATTTCCATGCCGGCCTTCATGTCTTCGCCCAAAAAGGCGGCGGGACCGGTCACGGACAGGATGGATCCTATCCGCACCGTATCCTGCGCGCTGGCGGCGTGCATGCCCAGCATCAGCGCGGCGGCCGGCAGCGCAATGGCCGCGCGGCGCGAGAACTCCAGAAACGTCTTAATGCAAGTCATGGTGCTACTCCTGTGCCTGATGCGGGATTAGAGGGGTGCAGCAACTTCCACGAACAGCGAAAACGTCGGCGGTCTAGTTCTCCGTCGCGCCGGGTGGATTGCGGAACTCGAGCGAGTCCGACACCTGGTCCGTCTTGCCTGCGCCGTTCAGCAGCGGCACGCGCACCGAGTACCGGACCTGGTCCGCGCGGTAATGCGACAGGCCGGACATGACCGGCCGGTCCTGTTTATCGAAATACACCAGGTGCCGCGTCAGGACCGGATCGCCGGGCAAGAGACTGAGGTAATCGGCATGTTCGGCCTGCACCGCGCCGCCCTCGATCTTGAGGTTGCCGTAGGCCAGTTCGACCTGACGGCCGATCAGCTCCAGCAGGGAGCCGGCTTCGGCCTGGCGGGCGTCAATGTGCGGGATGCGATCGGTGCGCACATAGCGGTAGTCGATCGAGATCGGCACCTGTTGGACCGTGCGCAGGCGCAGGATGCTCCAGACCGGCGTGCCGGGCGCCACGTCCAGTTCGCGCGCTACGGCGGCCGAGGCAGGTTCCTGCGCGCAATGCAGCACCCGCAGGCTGAGGGGGCGGCCATGGGCGGACCATTGGTCGATGAAATCCATGGCCGGGCTGAACTGCTCGTCGATCTTGGGGGCGCAGACAAAGGTGCCGGAGCCGCGCACCCGCCGCAGATAGCCTTCGTCCACCAGTTCCTGGATCGCCTGGCGCACCGTCATGCGGCTGACGTTGAATTGTTCGCTCAGTTCGTGATCGGTGTGGAAGCGGTCGCTTTCCTGCTGCCAGTTCAGGATCATCATCAGCACGCGCCGCTTGATCTGCACATAGAGCGGCAGAGGGGAGTCGCGGTCCAGCGCCACGGGGCTGCTGGAGACGGGGGACTCGCTGCGGACGTTCGTAAGAGTGGACATGACAGCTGGTTTCCGGAATATGTATATAGGATTTGTATATTTGTCTAGTTAACTAGACTTTATGATATATTGATTTCGAAAGTCAAGTACGGATTAGCGATATGAATATTTCTACGCTCGACCTTGCGCTGGCGCTTGCGCCGCATAGCCTGGATGCCGTTCTGTCCTTTGATCAGCCCGCCTCGCTGGACCGGGCGGACGTGCTCATATGGAATCCCGCCGGCCTGTACCCCGTGCTGGAGGCGGCCTGCGAACGCGCCGATCCGCCGGTGCTGGGCGTGGGCGCGTCGGAATGGCTGCTGGCTACCAGCCGCCACTGGCGCGAGCAATTCAAGCGCCTGCTGGCCGCGGGCGGCACGCTGGCGGTGCTGGTGCCCGCGCCGCGCACGGTGGGCGTGCACACCTTGCAGGACATCCTTCCCTACGACTGGTCCGATCCGCTCTGGCCGCGGACGGTGCGCAGCCAGCCGATAGATGGCGATGCGCTGCCGCGCCAGGCGGGCGAGCCTTTCCGCACGCTCTTCACCGAAGCCGCGCGCTGTTTCCAGCCCTGCGCGACACTGGCCGAGGCGCCGGGCGCAAGCATCCTCGAGGATGGCCAGGGCATGACGCTGGCGAGCTATGCCAGCGAACCGCCGGGCCGCCTGCTGCTGCTCCCGGCGCTGGCCTCCGATCTGGCGCAGGACGAGGCCGGCTCGGCGCTGTTCCTGCAGGAGTTGCGCCGCTGCATCGAACGCCTGGGCCAGCGCAGCGGCGTGCGTCTGGCGGGGTGGCTGGACCTGCAGCGCGGCCCGGCAGACGAGCAATTGCACGCCCGCCGCGCGCAATGCCTGCGCGAGCGCCATGCGCTCGACCTGGAATTGCAGGAACTGGACCGCGCCATGGCCGAACGGGACTTCTTCAAGCAGCTGCTTGCCGGCGAAGGCCTGGGAGCGGGGCTGGCGGCCGCGGAAGTCTTCCGCCGCAAGAGCGCGCCAGTGCATGCGGACTGGGTAGAGAAAGACCTGCACATCGTCGAACTCGATCAGCGCAACCTGCTGCTCAAAGTGCGCCTGGCGGACGAGCCGCTGGACGCCGCGGCGCTGCGCCGGCTGGAAGACGCCCGCGTGCGGGTGGCGGATTACTTTTCCCGGCCCACGTCCATCCTGGTCGCGGACTGCGCCGACAACGCCTTGCCGCCGTCCGCGCGCGCGCCGCGCCGGCATGCCGTGCTGGAGGGCCTGGACGATGCCTATGTGCTGAACGGGCTGCACCTGTATGGCTGGCATCTGGAAACTTCCGGCGACAGTCCCGACCGCCTGCTGCAGCGCTTGATGCAGGCGGACGCGGACCTGAGCGATTCCCTGCTGCGCGCGACGCTGCGCGGCCTGACCCCGCTAGCCGACGCCTGAAGGGCGCGGTGAGCGTTTCGCTTCTGTGAGACTCCGATGCCCGCCGACACCCACGACCATCATGCGCAGGATATCGAACGCAACAGCGCCAACCATCTGGCGCTTTCGCCGCTGACCTTCATCGAGCGCGCGGCGAAGGTCTATCCGGAACGCACCGCCATCGTCCACGGCGCGCTGCGCCGGAGCTGGCGCGAAACCTATGCGCGCTGCCGCCGCCTGGCCAGCGGGCTGGCGCGCCTGGGCGTGCGGCCCGGCGATACGGTGGCCGTGATGGCGCCCAACATCCCGGCGCTGTACGAGGCCCATTTCGGCGTCGCCATGGCGGGCGCGGTGCTCAACGCCCTGAACACCCGGCTGGACGCGGAGACGCTGTCCTTCATCCTGGAGCATGGCGCGGCGGCGGTGCTGCTGACGGACCGCGAGTACGCGCCCGTCATGGCGCAGGCGCTGGCCAAGACCCGCAGGCGGATCCGCGTGGTGGATATCGACGATCCCGAATACGGCGGGCCGGGCGAGCCGATCGGCGAAATGAACTACGAAGCGCTGCTGGAGATGGGCGACGCGGCGGCCGAATTTGCGTGGCCGGAGGACGAATGGCAATCGCTGTGCCTGAACTACACCTCCGGCACCACTGGCAGCCCCAAGGGCGTGCTGTACCACCATCGCGGCGCCTATCTGAATGCGATGGGCAACGCCTTGGCCTGCGATATGCGCCAGCATGCCGTGTACCTCTGGACCCTGCCGATGTTCCACTGCAACGGCTGGAGCTTTCCCTGGACCATCGCGCTGCTGGCGGGAACCAATGTCTGCCTGCGGCGGGTCGAGGCCGGCGCCATCTTCGACGCCATCCAGGCGCATGGGGTCGATTATTTCTGCGCCGCGCCGGTGGTGCTGGGCATGCTCATCAACAGCCCGCCCGAAATCAAGCGGCGCGCGATCCGGCCGGTGCAGGTGCTCACCGGCGGCTCTCCGCCTCCGGCCGCCGTCATCGCGGCGATGGACGAACTGGGCATAGACGTCACGCACCTGTACGGCCTCACGGAGAGCTACGGTCCGTCGATCAGTTGCGCCTGGCATGAAGCCTGGAGCGACCTGCCGCTGGATGAACAGGCGGCGCTCAAGGCCCGCATCGGCGTGCGCAAGCACACGATGGAACAGGTCCGCGTGCTGGATCCCGCCACGATGGAACCGGTGCCGCCGGACGGCGTTACCGTGGGCGAGATCATGATGCGCGGCAATACGCTCATGAAGGGCTATCTGAAGAATCCGCAGGCCACGGCCGAGGCCTTCGCGGGAGGCTGGTTTCACACCGGCGATCTGGGCGTGGTGCACCCCGACGGCTACATGCAGATCAAGGACCGCGCCAAGGACATCGTGATATCAGGCGGCGAGAACATATCGACCGTCGAGGTCGAGGATGCGTTGTACGCGCATCCCGCCGTACTGGAAGCCGCCGTGGTGGCGCGGCCGGATGCCAAGTGGGGCGAGACGCCTTGCGCCTTCGTCACGCTGAAGGAGGGCGGCGCCGCGACGGCGGAGGAGCTGGCCAGCTTCTGCCGGGGCCGCCTGGCCGGCTTCAAGGTGCCGCGCACTTTCGTGTTCGGGCCGTTGCCCAAGACCGCCACGGGCAAGATCCAGAAGTATCTGCTGCGCGAACAGGCGCGACAGCTGTGAATTCGTCGCCGCCGGCGCGGCTTTACGCGCGCTGCAGCAAATCCAGCGCATGCGCATCAAAGCGCCGCAGGTTCGGGAACACCAGCCCCAGGTCCTCGCGGCTGGCGCCGAACCAGCCGCCCAGTGACGCGCCGAGCTGATCCACGGCCAGGGTCGGCAAGAGGCGGCCGTTGTCGACGAAGCCGGGGCCGTCCAGGGCGATTTCGGGGTGGTTGCCGTAGTAGCGTCCGCCCTTGACCGCCCCGCCCAGCACGAAGTGGTGCGAGCCCCAGCCATGGTCGGAGCCGTTGCCGTTGGAACCCAGGGTGCGGCCGAACTCGGAGGCGGTGAAGGTGGTCACCTGGTCCGCCACTCCTATCGCGGACAAGGCCTGCTGGAACGCGGCCAGTGCCTGGCCCAGTTCCTTCAGCAACGCCGGGTGGGTGTCGTTCAGGCCGGAGTGGTTGTCGTAGCCATTTTGCGAGACGAAGAAAACCTGGCGGCGCGCGCCCAGCGCCTGCCTGGCCGCGATGATGCGGGCGACGATCTTCAGCTGTTGCGCCAGGGGCGACGAGAAGTCGCCCGGCACGGCCACGTCCGCGAGCGCTGCGCGCAGGCGGCCGTCGGCGTCGATCGACTGGGCGGCGATGCGCGACATCTCGCGCTCCATCAGGTGTTCGCGCGGCTGCGTGATCAGCTGGCGCAGCAAGGCCGTGCAGGCGCTGGATCCATACATGTCGCGGCCCAGCAGGTCTATCTGCGTGGAGCCGTGGATGCCTACGCGGTATCCGGCGATCTTGCGTCCGGCCAGCAGCACGCTGCTGCCGCCCGCGGTGATGCCCGTGAAGGTGCGCTGCGCGTTGGCGTCGGCGAACAGATCGGTCAGTCTTCCGGCCCAGCCCGACGCCGCGCCTTCCGGCGCCAGCGCCTGCCAGTACGACTGCTGGTCGTTGTGCGAGAACAGCTTGGGCGGCAGGGGGACACGCGCGCCTATGTATTCCTGCTTGGATGTGGGTACAACCAGCGGGCCTATGTTCAGCAGCACCGCCATGTCGCCGCTTTCATACAAGGGCTTGAGCGGCGCCAGCGATGGCGCCAGCGCGAACTGGGCGCCGCCGGGCGCGGGCTCCTTGCCGCGCAGCGCCGTGGCCTGCAGGGTGTTGCGCGGCAAGGCGATGTCGGTGCGCGCCTGGGCGTAGGCCTTGTAGGCGGCCGTGTCATAGGGCACCAGCGAGTTGTAGGGGTCGTTGCCGCCGTACAGGAACACGCAGACCAGCGCCTTGTACGAGGAGGCCGGCGCCGATTGCGCCGCGGCCGCGCCCAGGGCCGCCAGGTTCAGCGCCAGCGGCGCGGCGGCGCCCGTGGCGCCCAGCGCGCAGGCGCGCAGCAGGAATTCGCGGCGGCTGGTTTGCGCGTCGTGGCGGGAATTCTTCATTTCTGCACCAGGTATTCGGGGCTGGCGGCCACCAGCATGATGGCGGCGCGCACGCGGTCGCGCGGCCGGCCCGCGGGTATCGTGGCCACGGCGCGCGCGATGCTGCCGGCGGTCTCGGCGGAATAGGCATCGCCCGCCAGCAGCAGCGCCACCCGCGCCACCAGGGCGGCCGGATCCTGCGCCAGCGCGATCTCGGCGGCGTAGGGCGTCTGCAGATCCTCCCAGCCCCGGTCCACATAGATGGCCAGGAAATTCAGGTAGCCGGCAATGCTGGTTTCGTCGGTGATCTGCAGTTCCGGCGCGACCAGATGCCGGCGCGCCAGCTCGGTCACCGGCGGCACGTAGCGCGGGCGGAAGAAATTGAAGACGCTGGCCGACCGCATCGGGCTCTGGGCCAGCCGGATCGTGTTGTCGGTGGTGTCCGGCATGGCCCAGGCGCCGTTGTTGGAGGTGGCGCCGAAGGCGCGCGCCCAGGCCGCGAAGCGCACGATGGGCTCGCGCACCTTGCCCCAGCCGGGCGCGGCCAGGTCCGGATTGCGCGCCTCGGGGTCCAGCAGGACGGCGCGCACCACGGCTTTCAGGTTGCCGCGCGTGCCGCTGCCGTCGTCGTCGAAGGCGGCCGACACGCGCGCGACATAGGCGCGGCTGGGATTGCTGGTGACCAGCCGCTGGATCAACTGCGTGCCGATGAAGGGCCCCACGTTGGGATGGGCGCAGATCACCTCCATGGCGCGCTTGAGCGACAGGTGGCCGTCGGTCCCCGCCGGCACCACCGCGCCCAGAAAGCGCTTTTCAGCCAGCGAGTGCAGCGCGTTGTTCAGGGCCATGGGGCGCCGGTGGAATTCGACGTCGGTTTCCGGGCCGTTGATGTCCCAGCCGGTGAACACCTTGGCCAGTCCCTGCACGTCGGCGTTGGTGTAGGTCTCGACGGGTGCGCCGTTGACCATCCGGACGGACCCGTCCGCCTCCAGCTCCAACAGGCCGATGCTGAACAACTGCATGACCTCGCGGGCGTAGTTCTCGTCCGGATGACGGCCGGTCTTGGGATCTTCCTTGCGGTTGCCGCGATAGGTCAGCATGCAGCCCATCGACAGGTTTTGGGTGACGGCCGTCAGCAGCTGCCGGTAATTGCCCAGGGCATGTTCCGCCAGCAGGTCCATGAAACCCGCGGCGCCGAACAGCGGCCAGGACGCGGTGATGGACGATACGCCCACCACGAAGATCTCCGACAGCGCGAACGCCACCCGCGTGCGGACCTGATCCGGGGCGGAGATGAACTTGCGCCACAGCGTGGATTCCAGCGGCGCGTTGATGCCGTTGCCCTTGAATTCCTCGGTGTTCTTGCGCTGCTGCAGCAGCCAGTCGAAATGGGTCTGCGACGGCGGCATGGCCAGCTGCGCGTCCAGCCAGGCCGCGTAGCCGTCGCGCACCACGGCGTCGATGTCGGCGGGCGTGGGGCCGAACGTGGCCTGCGCCAGGAAACGGGAAGCCTGGCCCGGGGTCGGTTTTGCAGGGGAAGTATCGGCGGACTGCGGCGCAGCCGCTGACGGCGTAGCGGACATGCGCGGCACCTCGTCGAATGCGAAAACCTACGGTACTGAAGCCCCGGGCGGGCTTCAATACCGTCATTCGGACGAGAGACTAGTCCTAAAGCATGAGCTTCAGACCGAGCGCGTGATGCCGCCGTCGATGCGGATGTTCTGGCCGGTGATGTAGGAAGAAGCGTCGGAAGCGAGGAACGCGATCAGGTCGGCGACTTCTTCGGCGGTGCCGTAGCGGCCCATCGGAATGCGCGTGCGGCGGTCTTCCTTTTCCGGCAGGCTGTCGATGAAGCCGGGCAGCACGTTGTTCATCCGCACATTGTGTGCGGCGTACTCGTCGGCGAACACCTTGGTGAAGGCGGCCAGCCCGGCGCGGAACACGCCCGACGTCGGGAACAGCGCTTCCGGTTCGAAGGTGGCGTAGGTCGAAATATTGACGATGGCGCCGGACTTCTGCTGTTTCATCACCGGCGCGACCAGGCGCGCGATGCGCACCACGTTCAGCAGATAGAACTCCATGCCCAGGTGCCAGTCCTCGTCGCTGATCTCCAGCAGCGGACCCTTGGGGCCGTGGCCGGCGCTGTTGACCACGGCATCGATCCTGCCCCATTTCTGCTGGGTGGCGTCCACCAGCCGCGCCAGGTCCTCGGGCGAGCGGTTGGACCCCGTGACGCCCAGGCCGCCCAGTTCCTGCGCCAGGGCTGCGCCCTTGCCGGAGGAGGACAGGATGGCCACGCGCCAGCCGTCGGCCGCCAGTTTGCGCGCCGCCGCCGCGCCCATGCCGCTGCCGCCGGCGGTGACGATCGCCACTTTTTCCGTGCTCATGCTCACTCCTGGTCTTGAATTATTTGGGAGCGGCCATTGTAGAAGCGGGAGCGACCCGCCACACCACATTGCCGACGTCGTCGGCGGTCAGCAGGCCGCCCTGGCGGTCTATCGCCACCCCTACCGGCCGGCCCTGGGCTTCGCCGCTTTCGTTCAGAAAGCCCGTCAGCACGTCGCGCGCCGGCCCGTCGGGCTTGCCGTCGCGAAAGGGCACGAAGATGACCTTGTAGCCGCTGCGCGGATCGCGGTTCCATGAGCCGTGCTGGCCCACGAACATGCCGTCCGTGTAGGGCGCGGGCAGGCGCGACCCGCCCGACCAGGCCAGCCCCAGCGAGGCGGTGTGCGGACCCAGCGCGTAGTCGGGCACGATGGCGCGCGCCACCAGGTCGGGGCGCGGCGGCTGGACCCGGGTGTCGACGTGCTGGCCGAAATAGCTGTAGGGCCAGCCGTAGAAGCCGCCGTCCCGCACCGAGGTCATGTAGTCGGGCACCAGGTCGCTGCCCAGTTCGTCGCGCTCGTTGACGGCCGTCCACAGCGTCTTGCCGTCGGGCGCCCAGGCCATGCCCACGGGGTTGCGCAGACCGGTGGCGTACAGGCGCTTGTTGCCGCTGGCCACGTCGATTTCCCAGATGGCGGCGCGGCCCTCTTCGATGTCCATGCCGTTTTCGCCAACATTGCTGTTGGATCCCACGGACACATACAGTTTGCGGCCGTCGGGGCTGGCCAGCAGGTTCTTGGTCCAGTGATGATTCAGGCCCGCCGGCAGGTCGGTGACCTTGACGCCGGGGGCGCTGATGCGTTCTTGGCCGTTTTCGTAGGGAAAGCGCAGCACGGCGTCGGCATTGGCGACATACAGCTGGTTGCCGATCAAGGCCATGCCGAAGGGCGAGTTCAGGCCGTCGAGCAAGACGCTGCGCGTTTCGGCGACGCCATCGTGGTCGGCATCGCGCAGCAGGGTGATGCGGTTTGCGCTCGGGGTCCGGGCGCCGGCGCGTTTCATCACCAGGCCGGCGACCCAGGCCTTGAAGCCGCCGGAAGCCGATTCGGGCTTGGGCGGCGCATTGGTCTCGGCCACCAGCACGTCGCCGTTGGGCAGCACGTACAGCCAGCGTGGATGGTCCAGGCCGCTGGCGAACTGCGTCACCGCCAGGCCGCTGGCGGCCACCGGATGCGCACCCGGGGGCCAGCCGACGGCCTTGGCGGTCTTCACGGTGGGGATGGCGGTGGGATTGGGGGCGGGCAGCTGGGGCGACGGACCCATGCCGGCTTCGACCGGCAGCGTGGCCATTTCGCCGCAGGCGTTGAGCGTGGCGGCGGCCATCACGGCGGCCAGCAGGATGCGGGGTGTAGGCATGACGCATGTTCCGGGGGCGGTGAGGTCCATCATACGCTTGGACCTCCGCGGACCCTGGGGCGATCAGCGCATCTGGAACGCTTCCTGATGCCAGCGCACGGGCTGGGCGCCCAGCTTGCGCAGGCCGCGCCTGAGCGCGTCGGCCAGGCCGGCGGGCCCGCAGAACCAGACGTCGGCGACACGGCCCGCCGCCACCTCGCCCTGCGCCAGCGTACCGGCCGTCAGCGTGTCGCCGTCGCGCGCGTTGTGGATGGCGAGCGTCACGCCGTCCAGCGCTGCGCAGCGTTCCTTGAGCAACGGCACGAAGGGATCGGTTGCAGCGTCGCGCACGCAGTAGTGCAGCCACACGCGCGGCGTCGGGGCCTGCCGGTCCTGCAGCGCCTCCAACCATGCGAGAAACGGCGTGACACCGATACCGCCCGCCACCCAGACCTGCGACGTCGAGGCCGCGTCCGGGGTCAATTGAAAGCGCCCGTATGGGCCTTCGACAGTTACCGGCTGGCCGATGCGCAGCGTGCGCGCCAGGCTGCGGGTGTAATCGCCCAGCGCCTTGATCTGGAACGTGACGCGGCGTTCGCCCTGATGCGGGGCGCTGGCGATGGTGTAGGGATGGGCGCCTTCCTTGCGGTCGAACGTGACGAAGGCGAACTGTCCCGCCTGGTGCGGCTGCCAATTGCCGTCGAGTTCGCAGCTGACCTCCAGGATGCCGCCTGGCTGGTGCGTCAGCGACACGATCCTGCCTTGCGCGCGGCGGCCGCTGCCCACGCGTCCCAGCAGTGCCACCAGCGCGGCGTAGGCACCGGCGGCCAGCAACGGAATCAGCAGCAGGCCGACGGGGCCGCTCCAGTAGCGCGCGGGCGCCAGCGCCGCCGTGTGGAACGCCAACGCCAGGAACAGCACAGGCATTGCGCGGTGCAGGAGACGCCATCCGCGGTAGGGAAAGCGCCGCCACAAGGTGATTGCGAGCATCGCGAGCAGCAGGTAGATCGACCATTCGCCCAGGTCCTTGGCCAGGCCGCGCGAGCTTTCAAAGAGCGTCAGCACGACGTCGCGGGCGGGGCGGTTGCCCGCGTCCGCCAGGCTTTTCAACGGGCCGCTGGCCAGCTTCAGCAACCAATGCGCGGCGCCTGCTGACACGGCGAGGATGCCGGCCCATTTATGCAGCCGGTAGATCTTGTCCATGCCGCCCAGCGGACGCTCCAGCCACGCGGGCCGCAGCGCCAGGAGCATGATCAAGGCCATCAGGCCGATGGACCAGACGCCGGTGAGGTAGAGGCCTTGCTGGCGCGCCACCCAGTACCAGGCGCCGGCGGCCGGCGGCTGCAGGATGAACGCGTCCAGGCTCCAGGCCAGGGTGAGGACTAGCAAGAAGCCGCCTACGGCGGCACCGGTTCCTATCGGTTTCATGATGGCATCCGTGTTGGGGCGCTCGGCCCGCCGGATGCGGGCGGAGCGTGGAAAGGCGCGCGGGCGCGGCGCTTCAGTCCTTGATGCGGCTGCGCAGGACGGCGCCGCTCTGGGCATCGACCCGCAGCTTCACGCGCTGGCCTTGGGCGTTGTCGGCCTTGACGTCGTAGCGGCCGTGCTCGAGCTCGATCTCGGTGATGTTGCGATAGCCGGCGGCGGTCAGCGTGTCGTAGATCTGGCGCACGGTCAGCGTCGCGTTGGCGGGCGCCGTGGCGGCGGGCTGGACCGGCGCCGGGGCGGGCGTCTGGGCGTGCACGGCGGCGGCGCCGGTCAGGGTTGCGGCGCCAAGCGCCAGGGCGGCCAGAGTGTTGCGGATTGCGGTCATGGAATGGCTCCTAGGTTGTTGCGGGTTGCCGGAATGGCGACCATGACCGCATTATTCGGGTGTGCGGATGAACCAATTCTGAAGCTGCCGTTCACGTGCCGTTCATTTTCCAGGCGCTATAAATGGGCGGACAATCGCCGCTCATGGCGAACTCCGAATTGCGAAAGGAAACATGACCCGAGCAACGCGTACCCGAATCTGGCTGTCCTGCGGCGCGCTGATGCTGGCGCTGGCCGCGGGCCCCAACGCGGGGCTGGCCGATGAAAGCGACCATGAACAGGCGCGCCAGGCCTTGCAGGCCGGCAAGGTGCTGCCCCTGCGCTCGGTGCTGGACATCGTCGAGCGCGATTATCCGGGGCAGGTGGTCAAGGTCGAATTCGAAGAGGACGACGGCGAGTTCATCTACGAGATCCGGCTGCTGCAGAGCGGCGGCCGGCTGGTCAAGCTGAAGATCGACGCGCGCGACGGCAAGGTGCTGGGCGTGAAGGGGCGCGACATCCAATTCCGGGACAAGCACTGATGCGCATACTCGTAGTGGAAGACGAACCGACGCTGGCGACGCAACTGGCCGACGCCTTGCGCCAGGCCGGCTATACCGTCGACACCGCCGCGGACGGCGGAACGGCCCAGTACATGGGCGCGGTCGAGGCCTACGACGTGGTGGTGCTGGACCTGGGCCTGCCGGTGATGGACGGCCTGACGGTGCTCAAGCAGTGGCGAGCCGGCGGCCAGGGCATGCCGGTGCTGATCCTCACGGCGCGCGACAACTGGCACGAGAAGGTTGCCGGCATCGATGCCGGGGCGGACGATTACCTGACCAAGCCCTTCCACATGGAAGAGCTGCTGGCGCGGGTGCGGGCGCTCTTGCGCCGCTCCAGCAGCCACGCCAGCGCGCAATGGCGCTGCGGCCCGCTGATGCTGGACACGCGCCTGGCCAAGGTCATGGTGGACGGGCAGGCGCTGTCCCTTACCAGCCATGAATTCAAAGTGCTGGCCGTGCTGATGCAGCGCGCGGGCGAAGTGATTTCGCGCAGCGAGCTGACCGAGCATGTCTACGCCCAGGACCACGACCGCGATTCCAACACCATCGATGTGTTCATCGCGCGGCTGCGCAAGAAACTGCCGCCCGACACCATCGAAACCGTGCGCGGCCTGGGCTACCGCTTGGCCGGCGGCGCATGATGCCGCAGCGCGCGCCGGGCTCGCTGCGCTGGCGCTTGCTTGCCGGCACGCTGGCCTGGATCCTGGTCACGGTGGTGCTGGCCGGATGGGGCCTGGGCAGCCTGTTCCGCCAGCACATCACCGAACAATTGCGCGCCGAACTGACCCTGCACCTGAACCAGCTGACAGCCGCGGTAAACACCAGCCCGGATGGCCGCCTGGTGGTGTCGCCGCCCTTGAGCGACCCGCGGCTGGAACAGCCGCTGTCCGGCCTGTACTGGCAGATCGACCGGCTCGACGAACAGGGCCGCGCGGTGGCCGTGGGCGCGGCGCGCTCGCGGTCGCTCTGGGACCAGGTGCTGGCGCTGCCCGCCGCGGACAGCGCCGACGGGGCGTATGAAATCGCGGGGCCGGAAAAGCATAGCCTGACGGCCCTGACGCGCACGCTGGAACCGGCCGAGACCGAGGCAGCGCCGCTGCGCCTGATCGTGGCGGCCGACAGCCAGGTGTTGGCCGAGCCGATCGAACGCTTCAACCATATGCTGTTGATTTCGCTGGGTGCGCTGGCGGCAGGCTTGACGCTGGCGGCCGTGGTCCAGGTCCTGGTCGGGTTGCGGCCGCTGGCCAAGCTCAGGCGGCAGCTCGCCGGGCAGCAAGGGGGCGCCAGCGTGCGCATCGAAGGCCGTTTTCCCAGCGAAATCCAGCCGCTGGTCGACGACTTCAACCGCGTCCTGGCCGTCAATGCCGACATGGTGCAGCGCGCGCGCACGCAGGCCGGCAATCTGGCGCACGCGGTGAAAACGCCGCTGACGATCCTGGGCAATGCCGCGGCGCGCGAGGAAGGGCCGCTGGCGGCGCTGGTGCAGGAGCAGGTCGGCATGGCGCGCCGCCAGATCGACTATCACCTGGCGCGCGCCCGCGCTGCCGCCGCGTCCGGCGCGGCAGACAGCCGCACGCCGCTGCGCAAGCCCATCGAGGGGCTGCTGCGGGTCATGCAGCGCTTGTATGCGCAGCGCGGACTGCAGCTGGAAATGCCGGCGTTCGCCGACGGCCTGGTGTTCCGCGGCGAAGAACAGGATCTGCAGGAGATGGTCGGCAACCTGCTGGACAATGCCTGCAAATGGGCCGAGCGCCAGGTGCAGGTGAGCGCCAGCGCCGCCGGGCCGGGTCAGTTGCTCATCCAGATCGACGATGATGGCCCAGGCATTGCCGACGACGAGCGCGAACGCATCTTCCTGCGCGGCGTGCGCATGGATGAACAGCGTCCCGGATCGGGCCTGGGCCTGGATATCGTGCGCGACCTGGCTAGCACCTATGGCGGCCAGGCGCGCGCCGAGCGCTCGCCGCTGGGCGGCTTGAGGGTGTCGTTGTGGCTGCCGGCCGCCTGAGGCCGGCCTCCGGGGCTTACTTGACCAGCGTGACCGGCACTTCGGCCAGTTGCAGCACCTGATTGGCGACCGAGCCGATCAGGATGTTCGTCAGCGAGCCATTGCCGCGCGTGCCCATGACGATGCGGACGCAGCCATGATCGTGGGCGTATCCGGCGATTTCCGTGGCCGTATGGCCAAATGCCACGTGGCTGGTGTAGTCGGCGCCGGTCACATCCAGCAGCTTGCGCGCCTCGTCCGCGGCTTCCTGGCCTTCGCGCAGGTAGAACTCGTCGATCATGTCCTGCGTGATCAGGCGCGACAGGCCGGCGCGGCCTTGCACGGGCGTCTGGACGTTGAGCAGATGGATGCGCGCGGCGCCAGCGCCTTGGGCGAGCTGGCGGGCGTACAGGACGGCGCGGTTGGCGTTGTCGGAGCCGTCGACAGGGACCAGGATGTTCAGCATGGATGCTCCTTGACGGTTACTTGACCAGGGTGACGGGCAACTCCGTCAGATGCAGGACGCGGGTCGCGACCGAGCCCAGGAACCAGGACGACACCGAGCCCAGCCCGCGCGAGCCCATGTAGATTTCATCCGCGTCGGATTCGTCGGCCACGCGCACGATGGTCTCGGCGGCGGCGCCTATTTCGATGTGGGTCTGGAAGGGCACGCCGGCCCGGGTCAGCAATTCGCTGGCGGCTTGCAGCGCGTTGCGGCCTTCTTCCTCGTGATAGGCGTCGATCTCGGCCTGCGACAGGCCGCGGCCGATCTTGCCGGCTTTCAGGGGGATCTGGACCGTCAGGAGCTCCACGCGTTCGACGGGATCGTAGCTGCGGGCGTCGAGCAGGGCTTGGACCGCATGGACGGCGGGCTGCGAGCCGTCCACGGGAATCAGGATGCGTTTCATGAGCGTCTCCTTGTGTGCGCCGCGGGCGGCGTTGTAGTCCACTGTATCCGAATTATTCGCCGATTCGGACAGGCGCGTCATGCGCGGGATCAAACCAGGCGCAATCAGCCCGCGCCACCGGGCGGCGGACCCGACGCAAAGTCAGCGCCAGCGCGGCTCCAGGACGTGCGCGTCGGCAGCCTGCCCGAGCAGGCGGACGGCCAGCGCGCCCAGCGCCTCGGCCGAGCCGCTGGTCTCCAGCCGCAGTCCGCCCGGGCCGCTGGCGCGCAGCAGGCCGCGCTCCTGCAACTGGTGGCGCAGCCGGCGCGCCACCGGGGCGCCCGTTTCCAGCAACGGCACATCGGCGCCGGCGGCCGCCTGGATCGCGTCGCGCAGGAAGGGAAAGTGGGTGCAGCCCAGCACCAGCACGTCGGCGCCGGCCCCGCGCAATTCCGCCACGGGCGCGCGCACCGCGGCCTCGGCCTGGGGGCCGCTGAGCACGCCTTGCTCCACCAGCCGCACCCACTCGGGGCAAGGCCTGAACAGGATGCGGACTTCGGGCGCCTCGCGCTGGACCAGGGCGGCGAATTTGGGGCTGGCCAGGGTGCCGGTGGTGGCGAACACGCCGACCACGCCGCTCGTGGTCAGGTGCGCGGCGGGCTTGATGGCCGGCTCCACGCCGATGATGATCAGCTGCGGATGGCGCAGGCGCAGCTGGGCGATGGCGGCCGCGGTGGCCGTATTGCAGGCCACCACCATGGCCTTGGCCTGGCGCGACACGAAGTAATCGGCGATCGTGCTGGCGCGCTGCTCGACGTAGTCCTGCGTTTTTTCGCCATAGGGCACGTGGGCGGAGTCGGCTACGTACAGCAGGGATTCGTGGGGCAGGGCGTCGCGGATGGCGCGCAGCACGCTCAGGCCGCCGACGCCGGAGTCGTAGATGCCTATGGGTGAATCTGGAGTCATGGCTGCAATGCGGAGTGCGGGTGCCGGGCAGTGTAGCGCCGCGCGCTCAGGCCAGGGATTCCTCGCGCTGCCGCCGCGCCTCGCCGATCAGTTTGCGGGCTGCGCCGGAGAGCGCTTCGTCGCGCCAGATCAGGTTCAGCGGCGCGCGCAGTTCCGCCGGATGGGCCAGGTTGACGTAGGCCACGCCTTCGATGTTCACGCGGCGTAGCGACGCCGGCACCAGCGACACGCCCAGGCCGGCCGCGACCAGGCTCAGGGTGGACAGCATGCGCGGCGCTTCTTGCGCCACGCGCGGGCTGAAGCCGGCGGCGCCGCAGGCGGCGATGATGGCGTCGTACAGGCCCGGCCCGCTGTGGCGGCGGTAGAGGATCAGCGATTCATCGGCCAGTTCGGCCAGCGCAATGCGCTTGCGCGCACGGCCCTTGACGGCCGGGTGGTCGGCCGGAAACGCGGCCAGCATGGGTTCTTCCAGCACGGTTTCCACCACCACGCCGGGGTCCAGGCCATAGGGGCCGCGGATGAAGGCGACGTCCACGCGGCCCGCGGCCACGCCCTCCATGAGTTCGCCGGTGCTGCTTTCCTCCAGCACCAGCCGCACGTTGGGCGCCGCTTCGCGGAAGCGTCGGATGACGGAGGGCACAAAGGGATGGAAGGCCGCCGATCCGGTGAAGCCCACGGTCAGGCGTCCAGCCTCGCCCTGCGACACGCGCCGCACGCCTTCCACGGCCTGGTCCACCAGGGCCACGATGTTGCGCGCGTCGTCCAGCAGCGCGCGGCCGCTTTCGGTCAGCTCCATGCCGCGCGGCAGACGGTGGAACAGCGTCACTCCCAGCTCCTGCTCCAGTACGCGGATCTGCTGGCTGAGCGGGGGCTGGCGGATGCCCAGCCGCGCCGCGGCCTTGGTCAGATGGGATTCCTCGGCCACGGCCAGGAAGTAGCGCAGCAGTCTTAAATCTACGGATGCCATATTCAGCCGATATGAATATATAGTTAGTCATATATTAGACATTATCCAGGGCGGAGAGTAGGCTGCAATCTCGTTGTCCTTCCCCCGGTCCCACTCCGCGCCGCTTCCCCGGCGCCGGCATGAAAATGATGAATGCGGCACCTTCCATCTCCGAGGCCGATTTGCGGCCCGCGCCCACTTGCGGGCAATTGTTCTATGGCTTCCTGATGCTCGGCCTGACGGCCTTCGGCGGCGCCTTGCCGCTGGCGCGCCGCATGGTCGTCGAAAAGCACCGCTGGCTCAGCGGCGCCGAGTTCACCGACCTGCTGGGCCTGTGCCAGTTCCTGCCCGGCGGCAATATCATCAACCTGTCGGTGGCGCTGGGAATGAAGTTCCGCGGCCCGCGCGGCGCGTTCGCGGCGCTGATGGGCCTGATCCTGGCGCCGTCCGCCATCGTGGTGCTGCTGGGCATGGTGTACGACCGCTTCCAGAACGATCCCCACATCCAGCACCTGTTTGCCGGGCTGGCCGCCGCCGCCGCGGGCTTGTTGATTTCCATGGCGGTGAAGATCGGGTTGCCGGTGGTCAAGCGCCGCGACTGGCTGGCCGGCGTGGTGGCCACGGCCTGCTTCATCGCCATCGCCGTGCTGCGCATTCCGCTTCTGCCCACCATGGCGGTGCTGACGCCGCTGAGCATCCTGATGGTCTGGAGGCAACGTCGATGATCCATACATTGATCGCCCTGGCCCTGATCTTTTCCGAGCTGTCCGTGCTGGCGTTCGGCGGGGGCAATACCATCCTGCCCGAGATGCAGCGCCAGGTGGTGGAAGTGCACGGCTGGATGAGCGCGGCGGATTTCTCCGCGCTGTTCGCCCTGGGACAGGCGGCCCCGGGCCCCAACCTGATGGTGGTCACGCTGGTCGGCTGGCATGTGGCGGGCGGCCTGGGCATGCTGGTCACCACCATCGCCAAGTTCGGCCCGTCGTCCATCATTACCGTGATCGCGCTGGGCCTGTGGGAACGCTTCAAGGACCGTCCCTGGCGCGGCGTCATTCAGGCGGGCATCTTCCCGATGACGGTGGGCTTGGTGGCGGCCAGCGCGGCGCTCATCACCGAGGCCTCGGTGCATACCTGGCTGTTGGGCGTCATTACCGCGGTGGTGGCGCTGCTGGGCAGCCTGACCCGCATCCATCCGCTGTGGCTGCTGTTCGGCGGCGCACTGGTCGGTTTGCTCGGCATCGGTTAGCGTTAGGGCTGCTCACACCAAAAGGAGCGCCGCATGCCGCCGCTCAAGGATTTCGAGCCCGAGGACGATTCCGCTGCCGGCGCCGCTTTGCCGTTCTTCCATGCGCATCGGCGCCTGGTCGGGTGTGCGGCGCTGCTGCTGGTCACGGCGGGCGGGCTGTACGCCCTGGGCGTGCCATGGGTCCTGGCGCTATTGCTGGGATTCGATGCGGGGGCGCTGGTGTTCCTGCTGATGACGGCGCGGGTGTTCGGCCGAACCAGCGCGGCGGCCATGCGCCAGCATGCGCAGCAGCAGGACGTGGGGCGCACCGGCGTGCTGTGGAGCAGCGTGGCGCTGTCCTGCATGGTGATGATGGCGTTGTGGGTGGAGCTGCGGGGGGAGAGCGGCGTGGGCAGCGTGCTGGCCATGCTGGCGGCCGCCGCGACCATCATCCTGTCGTGGCTCTACATGAACATGATCTTCGCCCTGCACTACGCGCATGGCTATTACGGCCATCGCAACGCCATGCACAAGGGGCTGGATTTTCCCGGCACGGAAGATCCGGACTACTGGGACTTCGCCTATTTCGCGCTGGTGCTGGGCATGACGTTCCAGGTGTCGGACGTGCAGATCGTGAACCGGCGCCTGCGCCGCACGGCGCTGACGCACAGCGTCATCGCCTTTTTCTTCAACGTCTTCATCATCGCCATCAGCGTCAACGTGGCGGCGGGGCGGGCCTAGAGCGTGTCATGAACTTTGCCGCGATCGCCCGACCGTAGTTGGGTGACAGCCTGCCGCCCTTAGCCAACAGACTGGCGGGGCTTCGCTTCGTGGTCTTCAGCATGCTGATGCCGGGAAATGCTGCCAACCTGCTCCACAGTTCATAACACGCTCTAAATATCGGCTACATCGCGCAGCCGTACGCCGGAGAAGTTGGCCGCACTCAATGCGTCAAACATCGCGCGGTCGCAGATGGGAGGTGCTCCCATGCGATCCTGGCGGAAGATATGGGCATCTCCCACAACATCCTGTTTGAACACCAAGCTGGCTCCGCCGACGAGGCTATAAAGTTTCTCGTCCTCGCCGGTCTGATAATTGTGGTCGAGCTTGATCCTCACGCGAGAAGAGGCTTCATCCAGGGCATCGAGTCTGCGCAGCACATTGCCTAGGTAGTACTGAGGGGCGGGGCTGCCGTCAGCAAGGCTGAAGTCGCATGCCACAAATGCAAACGCCTCGGCGTCCAACTGCTCAAACAGTTGCTTCAACGGCTCCGACACAATCCATATGCCAGCGAGTTCTTCCAGATCGCGTGGCATTCCGCCCTTCTCCGGTACATGAACCAGGCGGGGACGCTCCGGATACTGATCCGGCATGCCATCAGGACGCGAGACGACGTTCATCCCCGGATCGATCAGCTTCTCTTCGTTGGCGATTTCGATGCCGGGAACCCTGCCGTTTCCCAAGAAGCTGGCGTCGATCAGGAAAAATTCGCCCTTACGAGATGCGGCTTCGGCTGAAACTTCAATGGCGGTCGGTTCGGTCACGGTGGCTTCCATCATGGATGCGGCGGCAGAACGGGAATGCGGTTGAGCCGATGCTGGCGGGGCTTGGGCGCAGCCACAAGTTCCGGCGAAGTGGTCTTCAGCATGCCGATGCTGGGAAATGCTGCCGACCTACTTCAAAGTTCATGGCACGCGCTGGGTCCGCCCCTGGGTCTTGCGGCTGGCCGGGCCGCGTCAGGCCGCGCCCAGGCGCCACAAGGACGTGACTTCCTTCGAACGCGCCGCATGCAGCGGGTCGCTCGCGTCTTGCGCGCGGCCGTGAGTGGGACGCGTGTCGATGCGCTCGATCACGCGCAAGCCGGCCTGGCTGATCATCTCCATCAGCGCTTCGCGGCTGCGCAGGCCTAGATGCTCGGCCAGGTCCGACAGGATCAGCCAGCCTTCGCCGTTGGGCGTCAGATGCGCCGCCAGTCCATTCAGGAAGCCGCGCAGCATGCGGCTGTCGGGGTCGTAGACGGCATGCTCCACGGGCGAGCTGGGGCGGGCGGGCAGCCAGGGCGGGTTGCAGACGATCAGAGACACCCGGCCTTCGGGGAACAGGTCGGTCTGTTCGACGTCGACCTGCTTGGACAGGCCCAGGCGCTCCAGGTTTTCACGGGCGCAGGCCAGCGCGCGCGGATCCATGTCGGTGGCGATGACGCGCTTGCCGCCGCGGCGCGCGATCACGGCAGCCAGCACGCCGGTGCCGGTGCCGATGTCGAAGGCCACGCTGCCACGCGGCATCGGAGTGCGCGCCACCAGGTCAACGTACTCGCCGCGCAGCGGCGAGAACACGCCGTAGTGCGGATGGATGCGGGCATTCAGCGCGGGAATCTCCACGCCTTTCTTGCGCCATTCGAAGGCGCCGATCAGGCCCAGCAGTTCGCGCAGCGACGCGACGTAGGGCTCGGCGGCGGGACCGTGGGCTTCCTCGCAGGCCAGGCGCGCGTCGGGCGCGCGGCGCAGCGGAATACCGTGACCGGCGTCGAACGGAATCAGCAGCATGCCCAGGATGCGGGCGCGCTGCGACTGGATCTGGCGGTGCTGGTTGAAGGCGTCCAGCAGGCTGTCCACGGGTTTGCGGGGACGCTTGTCGACCCGCCGCGTGATGGCTTGCAGCAATTGCCGCGCATTCTGGAAATCGCCGCGCCACAGCAGGCCGACGCCTTCGCAGGCCTGGCGGTAGGCCATGTCGGCGGTCATGGTGTCGTCCGCCACCACCACGCGCTTGGGCGGCGCGGCGCCGGATTCGGAGCGCCAGCGGGCGGCGTGCGGGGTCTGGTTTTCTTCCCAGCGGATTTCAGGGACGGTCAACGTGTCGCTCCAGCAAGGCGGGGCGCGCGGGGCAAGGTGGTCATGGAGAAAGCAAAAAGAAGGGGCGCGGGCTGCCAATGTAGCAGCTTCGCGCCCCGTCGCGGCACCCGCCTGGCTCAGTGGAACAGCACCACCGCCTTCTGCAGCGTGATCCAGATGCCCCAGGCCAGGGGAATACCCACGCAGGCCCAGGCGAACACCACCAGCGCCGCCGGCGTGCGGAACGCGGATGTTCCGACCCCGTGCGTTTCCGTGGCGACCGCGCGTTCATGGGCCAGCGCCTTCTCGCGCGCCAGTTCTTCGTCATTCATGAAGTACTTGGGATTCACGGGCCGGATCGCCAGGTTGCACAGGAAACCCAGCACCAGCATGCCCGCCAGGATGTACATGGTGATGTCGTACACCTGGGCGCGCGGCACGCCGATGGACAGCTGGTATTCGCGGATGTAGTTCACCAGCACCGGCCCGAAGATGCCCGCCGCCGACCAGGCCGTCAGCAGCCGGCCATGGATGGCGCCCACCATCTGCGTGCCGAACAGGTCGGCCAGGTACGCCGGCACGGTGGAGAAGCCGCCGCCGTACATGGACAGGATGATGCAGAAAGCGGCCACGAACAGAGCCAGCGCGCCGATGTGCGCGGTCCAGGGGATGGCCGAATACAGCGCGAAACCCAGCACGAAGAAGATGAAGTAGGTGGTCTTGCGGCCCAGCTTGTCGGACAGGCTGGCCCAGAAGAAGCGGCCGCCGATATTGAACAGGCTAAGCAGGCCGGTGAAGCCGGCGGCGATGGCGGCGATGGCCGCCAGCTGGTTCTTGTCCAGCTGCGAGTAACCCAGCTCAGGCTGGTTGATCAGGCCGCCGCCGAACACTTCCTGCAGCAGCGGCGAGGCCATGCCCAGGATGCCGATGCCGGCCGTGACGTTCAGGCACAGCGCCCACCACACCAGCCAGAACTGCGGCACGCCCCAGACGCGCTGCACATGGACGTGGCCCTTGGTGATCATGGCGTTGCCGGCATGCTTGGCCGGCGCGGTCCAGCCCTCGGGCTTCCAGCCGGTCGGCGGCACGCGGTAGCCCAGCGCGCCCGACATCATGAAGACGAAGTACACCGCGGCCATGGTCAGGAAGGTCTGCCAGACGCCCGGCGATTCAGGCGTGGCAAAGTGGCGCATCAGCAGGTCGGCCAGCGGCGCGCCTATCATGGCGCCACCGCCAAAGCCCATGATGGCCATGCCCGTGGCCATGCCGCGGCGGTCGGGGAACCACTTGATCAGCGTGCTCACGGGCGAGATGTAGCCCAGCCCCAGGCCGATGCCGCCGATGACGCCCGAGCCCAGCCACAGCATCCACATCTGGTGCAGGTACACGCCCATGGCGGAGATGACCAGGCCGCCGCACCAGCACAGGGCCGACACCACGCCCGCCTTGCGCGGGCCCGCGCGTTCCAGCCAGCCGCCCCACAGCGCGGCCGAGCAGCCCAGCAGCACGAAGAACAGGGTGTACATCCACCCCATGGTCGAAATCTTCCAGTCGCAATTGGTGGCGAACAGCTCGGCGACGAGGCTCATGTCCGCGGGGCAGGCCAGCGGCTTGGCGCCGCCCACTACCTTGGACAGCGGCAGCCAGAACACCGAGAAGCCATAGGCCATGCCGATGCACAGGTGGATGGCAAGGGCGGCAGGGGGAACCAGCCAGCGCGAGAATCCCGGGCCGGCGATGGTGCGTTCCTTATCGAAAAAACCCGGCTTTGAACCGGGCAGGTCCAGCGTGGCAGTGCTTTGCATGTTGTCTCCTCTTTTGGCGCCGCTCATTGGCGTGCGTGGTCCGGCATCCGGCCGGTCTCGCCGCCTTTCTCTCTTGTGGTGTTTCTGTCGTCTTGCCGGGCGCTATGGCGTTACGCCACACGGGCGAGCGGCGTGAGGCGCTGGCGGTTCTGCGTGACCGCTTCCAGCACCAGCGGGTGCAGGCGTTCCTCGCCAGCATTGCCGTCCGGACTTCTTTCGAGAAAGTTCAGAAGCTCATTGCGCATGCGCGGCTCCCAGAACTTGTGGATATGGTTGGCCACGCCTTCCAGGGCCTCGGGCCGGTCGGGCATGGCTTCGAAGAATTGGCCGATGCGGTTGGCCATGCGGATCAGATTGCCGATTTCCATGCTTGGGTCAGGTCCGGTTCAGGGGGTGATGCGTGATGGGTGGGTGTACAGCGTGGCGTCGTCGCCGCGCAGAAAGCCCAGCAGGCTGACATTGGCGTCCTGGGCCAGGCGGATGGCGAGCGCCGTGGGCGCGGACACCGAGGCCAGCACGGCCACGCCGGCCGCCGCGGTTTTCTGCACCATTTCGAAACTGGCACGGCTGGACACCACGACGATGCCGTCGCCGGCATGCATGGCCTGGCGCGCCAGGGCGCCGACCAGCTTGTCCAGGGCGTTATGGCGCCCCACGTCCTCGCGCACCAGCGCGACGGTACCGTCGGCGCCGGCCCAGCCCGCGGCGTGGGTGGCGCCGGTGATGTCGTGCAGCGCCTGGCGCGCCCGCATTTCGCGCATGGCGGCCAGCACGGCCTGGATGCGCACGGGCGAGCCGTTGGTGACGGGCGCCACCGGCCGCAGCACTTCAGGTAGCGTCTCCACACCGCACAGGCCGCAGCCGGTGCGCCCGGCCATGGCCCGGCGGCGCGACTTCAGCCGCACTTCACAGGCGGTGGAAATTTCCAGCTGGACCACGATGCCGTCGCATTGCGGCAGCAGGTCGATGCCGCGCACGTCGCTGACGCCGTCGATGATGCCCTCGGACAGCGCGAAGCCCACCGCGAAGTCTTCCAGGTCGGCCGGCGTGGCCAGCATGGTGGCGTGGCTGATGCCGTTGAACTCCAGCGCGACCGGCGTTTCCTCGGCCACGGAGTCGGCTTCGACCCCGGGGACCAGGGCGCCGCCCCGCACGCGGGTGACCTGTACCTGCGTGCAGTCGGGGCGGGAAGGCGGGGGCGTGGGCATGGCGGCGTCCTGGCGGTTCGGGCTGAGGGTTATTTCCCGGTCAGCGCCGCCTCGCTTTCGCGCGAACGCTCGCGCAGCAGCTTTTGCTGGATGTCTGCAAAGCGCGACCACTGGCGCTGCCACTCCGAAGGCTGGGACACGCGCGTGACCTGCACGGCCGTCACCTTGTACTCGGGGCAGTTGGTGGCCCAGTCGGAGCTGTCGGTGGTGACGACGTTGGCGCCGGACTCGGGGAAATGGAAGGTGGTGTATACCACGCCCGGCTGCACCCGGTCGGTCAGCGTGGCCCGCAACACGGTCTCGCCCGCGCGGCTCTGGATGCCGACCCAGTCGCCATCCTTCACGCCGCGGTCCTCGGCGTCCTGCGGATGCAGTTCCAGCACGTCCTCGCCATGCCACATGACGTTGGGCGTGCGCCGGGTCTGCGCGCCCACGTTGTACTGCGACAGGATGCGGCCCGTGGTCAGCAGCAGCGGGAAGCGGCGCGTGCTGCGCTCGTCCGTGGGCACGTACTTGGTGATCATGAACTTGCCCTTGCCGCGCACGAACTCGTCGATGTGCATGATGGGCGTGCCATCGGGCGCTTCGTCGTTGCAGGGCCATTGCAGGCTGCCCTGCTTGTCCAGCTTTTCATAGCTGACGCCGGTGAAGGTCGGCGTCAGGCGCGCGATCTCGTCCATGATCTCGCTGGGATGCTTGTAATTCATGGGGTAGCCCAGCGCGTTGGACAGCGCCACCGTCACTTCCCAATCGGACTTGCCATTCTTGGGTTCCATCACCTTGCGCACGCGCGAGATGCGGCGTTCGGCGTTGGTGAAGGTGCCGTCTTTTTCCAGGAACGAGGAGCCGGGCAGGAACACGTGGGCGTACTTGGCGGTTTCGTTCAGGAACAGGTCCTGCACCACGATGCATTCCATGGCAGCAAGGGACGCCGCCACGTGCTGCGTGTTGGGGTCCGACTGCACGATGTCCTCGCCCTGGCAGTACAGGCCCTTGAACGAACCGCCCAGCGCGGCCTCGAACATGTTGGGGATGCGCAGGCCGGGTTCCGGCTGCAGGGTCACGCCCCAGTCCTGCTCGAACTGCGCGCGCACCGTGTTGTCGGAAATGTGGCGGTAACCCGGCAGCTCATGCGGGAACGAGCCCATGTCGCACGAGCCCTGCACGTTGTTCTGCCCGCGCAGCGGGTTCACGCCCACGCCTTCGCGGCCGATATTGCCGGTGGCCATGGCCAGGTTGGCGATGGCCATGACGGTGGTGGAGCCCTGGCTGTGTTCGGTCACGCCCAGGCCGTAGTAGATCGAGCCGTTGCCGCCGGTGGCATACAGGCGCGCCGCGCCGCGCACGGCCTGCGCCGGCACGCCGGTGATTTCTTCCATGGCTTCCGGCGAGTTCTCAGGCAGCGAGACGAAGTCACGCCATTCCTTGAAGGCCTTGGCTTCGCAGCGCTCGGCCACGAAGTCCTCGGCGATCAGGTTTTCGGTGGCGATCACGTGGGCCAACGAGGACAGCAGGGCGGTGTTGGTGCCGGGGCGCACCTGCAGGTGGAAGTCGGCCTTGATGTGCGGCGAACTGACCAGTTCGATGCGGCGCGGATCGATCACGATCAGGCGCGCGCCCTGGCGCAGGCGGCGCTTCAGGCGCGAGGCGAACACCGGATGGCCGCTGCTGGGGTTGGCGCCCATCACGATGACCACGTCGGTGTGCATGACGGAATCGAAGGTCTGGGTGCCGGCGGATTCGCCCAGCGTCTGCTTCAGGCCGTAACCGGTGGGCGAGTGGCAGACCCGCGCGCAGGTGTCGACGTTGTTGGTGCCGAAGGCGGCGCGTACCAGCTTTTGCACCAGCCAGGTTTCTTCGTTGGTGCAGCGCGAGGAGGTGATGCCGCCGACCGCATCGCGGCCGTACTGGCCCTGGATGCGGCGGAATTCGGAGGCCGCATAGTTGATCGCCTCGTCCCAGGACACTTCCTTCCAGGAGTCGGTGATGTGCTTGCGGATCATGGGCTTGAGCACGCGTTCCTTGTGCGTGGCGTAGCCCCAGGCGAAGCGGCCCTTGACGCAGGAATGGCCGCGGTTGGCCTGGCCGTCCTTCCAGGGCACCATGCGCACCACTTCCTGGCCCTTCATCTCGGCCTTGAAGCCGCAGCCCACGCCGCAGTAGGCGCAGGTGGTCACGACCGAGTGTTCGGCCTGGCCCATCATGATGACGGTCTTTTCCTGCAGGGTGGAGGTCGGACAGGCCTGCACGCAGGCGCCGCAAGACACGCATTCGCTATCCAGGAAGGGCTGGTCCTGCCCCGGCGACACGCGCGATTCGAAGCCCTTGCCGGAGATCGTCAGGGCGAAGGTGCCCTGCGTTTCCTCGCAGGCACGCACGCAGCGGTTGCAGACGATGCACTTGGAGGCGTCATAGGTGAAGTACGGATTGGACTCGTCCTTTTCGCTCTTCAGGTGGTTGGCGCCGTCGTAGCCGTAGCGCACGTTGCGCAGGCCCACCACGCCGGCCATGTCCTGCAGTTCGCAGTCGCCGTTGGCCGGGCAGGTCAGGCAGTCCAGCGGGTGGTCGGAGATGTACAGCTCCATCACGCCGCGGCGCAGGTCGTGCAGCTTGGGGGTTTCGGTGTAGACCACCATGCCGTTCTCGGCCGGGGTGGTGCACGACGCGGGATAGCCGCGGCGGCCTTCGATCTGGACCAGGCACAGCCGGCACGAACCGAAGGGCTCCAGGCTGTCGGTGGCGCACAGCTTGGGAATGTTGATGCCGGCCTCGGCGGCCGCGCGCATCAGCGAGGTGCCTTCGGGCACCGTGATTTCCTGGCCGTCTATGGTCAGGGTGACGGTTACGGCGGACTCGCGCGCCGGCGTGCCCAGGTCGCGATCGCGCTTGATGACGGTTTCTAGCATGTCGGTCTCGGGTTCAGGCCGCGTGCGCGGCAGACTGGGAGGACTCGATGCCGAAGTCCTGCGGGAAGTGGTTCAGCGCGGACAGCACCGGGTAGGGCGCCATGCCCCCCAGCGCGCACAGCGATCCGCCCAGCATCGTGTCGCACAGGTCGCGCAGCAGATGCACCTGCTGCTCGCGGCCGGGGCCGCCCGCGACGATCTTGTCTATGGTTTCCACGCCGCGGGTGGAGCCGATGCGGCAGGGCGTGCATTTGCCGCAGGATTCGATGGCGCAGAACTCCATCGCGTAACGCGCCATGCGCGCCATGTCCACGGTGTCGTCGAAGGCCACCAGCCCGCCGTGGCCGACCATGGCGGATATCTGGATGTAGGCCTCGTAGTCCAGCGGCACGTCCCATTGCGATTCCGGCAGGTAGGCGCCCAGCGGGCCGCCCACCTGCACCGCGCGCAGCGGCCGGCCGGAAGCGCTGCCGCCGCCGAAGCCGTAGAGCAGGTCGCGCAGGCTCAGGCCGAAGGCCTTCTCGACCAGGCCGCCGTGCTTGAGGTTGCCGGCCAGCTGGAACGGCAGCGTGCCGTGCGAGCGGCCCACGCCGTAGTCGCGGTAATAGGCCGCGCCCTTGGCCAGGATGATGGGTACGGTGGCCAGCGAAATCACGTTGTTGATGACGGTGGGCTTGCCGAACAGGCCGGAGATCGCCGGCAGCGGCGGCTTGGCGCGGACCACGCCGCGCTTGCCCTCGATGCTTTCCAGCAGCGAGGTTTCCTCGCCGCAGATGTAGGCGCCCGCGCCCTTGCGCACTTCCATGTCGAAGCGGCGGCCGCTGCCGTGCACGTCATCGCCCAGCCAGCCCACGCTGCGCGCCCGCGCGATGGCGGCTTCCAGGGTGTCGATGGCTTGCGGATATTCCGAGCGGACGTAGATATAGCCGTAGGTGGCGCCCACCGCCAGGCCGGCAATGGTCATGCCTTCGATCAGCACATAGGGGTCGCCTTCCATCAGCAGGCGGTCGGCGAAGGTGCCGGAGTCGCCCTCGTCGGCGTTGCAGACGATGTACTTCTGGTCGCCGGGGGTGCCTGCCACCGTCTTCCACTTGATGCCGGTCGGGAATGCCGCGCCGCCGCGGCCGCGCAGGCCCGAGGCCACCATTTCGTCGACGATCTGCCCCGGCTCCATGGCCAGGGCGCGTTGCAGACCCTGCAGGCCGCCATGGGCGGCGTAGTCCTGCAGGGACAGCGGATCGGTCACGCCGACGCGGGCGAAGGTCAGGCGTTCCTGGTGCTTCAGGTAGGGGATTTCTTCGGTCAGGCCCAGGCGCAGCGGATGCTCGCCGCCACTTAGCCAGCCGGCGTCGAACAGCGCGGCGACGTCCTCGGGCTGCACCGGCCCGTAGGCGACGCGGCCCTGCGGGGTAGTGATTTCGACCATGGGTTCCAGCCACAGCAGCCCGCGCGAGCCATTGCGCACGATCTGCACCGACAGGCCGCGGGCGTCGGCGGCGCGTTCGATGTCGCGCGCCACCGTGTCGGCGTCCATGGCCAGCGCCGCGGCGTCGCGCGGCACGTAGATGACGATGGGGGAACTCATGATTGACCCTCCAGCGTGCGGGCCAGCAGGCGGTCCAGTTTTTCCGGCGTGACGCGGGCATGGGGCAGGCCGTCGATCATCACCGCCGGCGACTGGGCGCACAGGCCCAGGCAATACACCGGTTCCAGGGTGAAATCGCCGTTCTTGCTGTTGGCGTGGAAATCACAGCCCAGCGCCGTGCGCGCATGGGCGGCGAGGCGTTCGCCGCCCATGGCCTGACAGGCTTCGGCGCGGCAGACCTCCAGGGTGTGGCGCGCCGCGGGTTCGCTGCGGAAATGGGGGTAGAAGGTGATGACGCCGTGGACCTCGGCGCGGGACAGGTTCAGGGCCTCGGCGATGGTCTGCACCGCCGCGGCCGGAATACAGCCCAGTTCATGCTGGACCGCATGCAGCACGGGCAGCAGGGGCCCGGGCTGGTCCTTCAGTCGGGCGAGTATGCGGGCGGTGGCCGCGATGGCCGGGGTGGGGGACGCTTGGGCCGCGTCCAGGGCCATCTGGCCGCCGCGGGCGCCGCCGCTGGATGCCAGATCGGATGTTGCCTCGCGCTGATGCACGTCGGTCTCCTCCTGCGTTGCTGTTGTGCCGGGCTGGATGCTATTTGGGTTTATATGTTTTTAATAGCATATAAAAACCCCTCCAGCCGCATTATTTGTGTACTCTAACGGGGTAA
Source organism: Achromobacter xylosoxidans (assembly GCF_014490035.1). NCBI lineage: Bacteria > Pseudomonadati > Pseudomonadota > Betaproteobacteria > Burkholderiales > Alcaligenaceae > Achromobacter > Achromobacter xylosoxidans. The sequence continues at coordinate 1,396,260 of NZ_CP061008.1, forward strand.
TTCACCGTCTTCAATAAGAAATAAATGACATATAAGTTCCGTATCGGCCTGCGGCCGCAATGGACTCTGGGCGGAGACGACGACCAGGCGCCGGTGCCATTGCAGGACATGCTGGCGCTGCTGTCGGCCATTGACGCCACTGGCAATATTGCCGGGGCCTGCCGCGCCTGTGGCTTGTCGTACCGGCATGCCTGGGGCGTGCTGCGCCGTTTCGAGGCCATCTTCGGCACGCAGTTGCTCATCACCAACCGCCGGCAAGGCACGCAGTTGGCGCCGTTCGCGCAGCGCCTGCTGTGGGCCAACCGCCGCATCGAGGCCCGGCTGATGCCCACGCTGGACAGCATGGCTTCGGAACTGCAGGAAGAGCTGGAGCGCCTGCTGCCCGAGAGCGGCCCGCATCTGCGGCTGCACGCCAGCCACGGCTTCGCGGTGGAGTCGCTGATGCAGCACATGGGCAACCGCAAGCCGGGCCTGGAACTGCGCTACCGCACCGCCATCGAGGCGCTGGCCTCGCTGGAGCGGCGCGAGTGCGACCTGGCGGGCTTCCAGGTGCCGCTGGGCGATTTCGAAGCGCCCATCATGGAGCGCTACGCCCAATGGCTGCATGCGGACGAGTACATGCTGATCCACCTGGCGGTGCGCAATGCCGGCCTGTTCGTCACCGCCGGCAATCCCAAGCACATACGCGGCATGGCCGACCTGGCGCGGCCCGACGTGCGTTTCGTCAACCGCCAGATCGGCTCCAGCACGCGCTATCTGGTAGGCCTGATGCTGCAGCGGGCGGGGGTCTCGATCAGCGAGGTCCAGGGCTACGAAACCAATGAATTCACCCATATGGCCATCGCCGCGCACATCGCCAGCGGCATGGCCGATACGGGCGTGGGGGTGGAAACGGCCGCCTGCCGCTTCGGACTGGACTTCATTCCGCTGGTGCGGGAGCGCTATTTCTTCGCCATCCGCAAGTCCTCGCTGGAGACGCCGGCCATGCGCGACCTGCTGTCCATCATGCGCAGCCCGGACTACGTCGGCTACGTCGGCCAGCTGGCGGGCTACGACGCCCGCGACACCGGCCGGTTGCAGTCGTTGCAGGAGGCCTTTCCATGAGCGCGAAACGCGATGCGCCGGGATATGATGCTCCCATGAGCAAAGTGATCTTTCTTGCCGATCGCCGCAGCGGGCCGCTGGCCCCGCTGGCGCCCGGCGAACTGCCGCCGCACGGACAGCCCGCGCTGGATCAGCGCGCGCGTCCCCTGCGCGACTTGCGGATCTCGGTCACGGACCGCTGCAACTTCCGCTGCACCTACTGCATGCCGCGCGAGGTCTTCGACAGCAGCTACACCTTCATGCCGCATTCGGCGCTGCTGTCGTTCGAGGAAATCAGCCGCCTGGCCGGCATCTTCACGCAACTGGGCGTGGAGAAGATCCGCCTGACCGGCGGCGAGCCGCTGCTGCGCAAGCATATCGAGAACCTGGTGGGCCAGTTGGCCGACCTGCGCACCCCCGCCGGCCGTCCGCTGGACCTGACCCTGACCACCAACGGCAGCATGCTGGCGCGCAAGGCCGCGGCCCTCAAGAGCGCCGGCCTTACGCGCGTCACCGTCAGCCTGGACGCGCTGGACCCGGCCATGTTCCAGGGCATGAGCGACAGCGGCTTCACGCCCGACGACGTGCTGCAAGGCGTGGACGCCGCGGCCGAGGCCGGACTTGCGCCGGTCAAGGTCAACATGGTGGTGCGGCGCGGCCTGAACGACGGGCAGATCCTGCCCATGGCCGAACGCTTCCGCCATTCCGGCCACATCCTGCGCTTCATCGAATACATGGACGTGGGCAATACCAACGGCTGGAACCTTGCCGAAGTGGTGCCCAGCCAGGAAGTGCTGGACCGCATTGGCGCGGCCTATCCGCTGGAACCCGTGGCCAGCGGCGAAATGGGCCGCGTGGCCGAACGCTGGCGCTACCTGGACGGCGGCGGCGAGATCGGCGTCATCTCCAGCGTCACGCACGCCTTCTGCGGCGGCTGTACGCGCGCGCGCCTGTCGCCGGAAGGCAAGCTCTTCCTGTGCCTGTTCGCGCACGACGGCTACGACCTGCGCGCGCCGCTGCGCGACGGCGCCAGCGATGCCGAGCTCGCCGCCATCATCGCGGGCATCTGGGCGGGGCGCAACGACCATTATTCCGAGCTGCGCGGCCGCAACATGGCTGATCCGGCGCGCAAGATCGAGATGAGCTACATCGGTGGCTGAAGCGCCTGCCAGCAAGGGAATTGCGGGGCTGATCCTGGCGGGCGGCCAGGGCGCGCGCATGAACGGGCAGGACAAGGGCCTGGTCGTGTTGCGCGGCGAGCCCATGGTGGCGCACGTGGCGCGCCGCCTGGCGCCGCAGGTGTCGCGCCTGATCGTCAGCGCCAACCGTCATCTGGATCTCTATGCCCGCTACGGCGACGTCGTGCGGGACGGCGAAGCCGATCTGGGCGCCTGGCAAGGGCCGCTGCTGGGCATCGCCGCGGGCTTGGCGGCCGCGCAGCGGGAGGCCTGGCTGGTGGTGGCGCCTTGCGACACGCCGTTCCTGCCCGCGGACTTGGCGGCGCGCCTGGTGCGCGCGGCCGAGTCGGCCAATGCGCCCATGGCCTATGCGGTGGCGGACGGACAGCGCCATTCGGCCTGCATGGCCTTGCGCACGTCGCTGTTGCCCGATCTGCTGGCGTACCTGCGGGCCGGGGACCGCAAGGTGGGGCTGTGGCAGGCGAGAACGGGCGCGGTCGAAGCCTGCTTCGATGACGCGCCCGATGCCTTCATGAACGTCAACACGCCAGATGAACTGGCGCGGGCCGAGCGCTACGCCAGCCAGTGACGCAGGTCGTAGTAGGCGACCCGGTCCTTGTCCTGCACTTGCACGTCGGCCGGCAGGCGGGCCAGACCCGTCGCCCAGGGCAGCGAGCTGATCACGCCGGAACCCTGATGGCCGTAGGGCACCAGTTCCGCGCTGCCGTCGTCGGCCAGGCGGCGCTGCACGCGCAGGAATTCCTCGCGGCTGTCCTGGCGCGGATGCTCGGTGCGCAGGGGCAGCAGGCTGGTCGGCGGGAACAGCGTGTCGCGGCCCTGCATGCGGCGCATCAGCGGCGTCACCAGCAGGGTGAACACGGCGTAGGCCGATACGGGGTTGCCGGGCAGGCCGACCACGGGCTTGCCGTCGATCTGCGCCAGCGCCACCGGCTTGCCCGGCTTCATGCGCACCTTCCATAGCGCCAGTTCGCCGCCCAGCGAGGCCAGCGCGGGCTTGACCAGATCGCGTTCGCCCACCGACACGCCGCCCACGCTCACCACCAGGTCGCAATCGGCCAGCAGCGTCTTGAAGGCGGCCTGCAGGTCGGCCTCGGTGTCGCGGGCGTGCAGCACGTGCACCGGCAGGGCGCCCATGCCGCGCGCCAGCGCGGCCAGCATGGGGCCGTTGGAGTTGTAGATCTGCTCGGCCGCGCGCGGCTGGCCGGGCAGCACCAGCTCGTCGCCGGTGGTCAGGATGCCCACGCGCAACTGGCCGACGACCCGCACGCGGGCCAGGCCTTGCGAAGCCATCAGCGCCACGTGGGCGGCTTCAAGTACGGTGCCCGCGGCCAGCAGCGGCGCGCCGGCCATGGTGTCTTCGCCGCGGCGGCGGATGTGCTGGCCGGGCTTGGGCGCGCGCGAGATTTCCACCTGGCCGTCGGCTTCGGCGGTGTCTTCCTGCATCACAACCGTATCCGCGCCTTCCGGGATCAGGCTGCCGGTGAACAGGCGGATGGCGTGGCCGGGCTTGAGCGGTTCCGGCATTTCCCCCGCGTAGCAGCGCTGCTGGATGGGCAGGCGCACGCCGGCGCCCCAGTCGGCCATGCGCAACGCGTAGCCGTCCATGGCGCTGTTGTCGGCGGGCGGTATGTCCACGGTGGCGGTGAGATCGGCGGCCAGCACGCGGCCGGCGGCATCGGCCAGGCTCACCTCTTCGCTGCGTTGCAGCGGCCCTGCGGCATTGGCCAGCAGGGTCTGGGCTTGATCAAAATCCAGCATGGGTCAGTTGTCTTCTTCGCGTTGCTTGAAATGGGTGGCGAAATTGCAGGGGCGGTGGCTGCTGTCCAGCTGCTCGCGGATGATCTGCGCCCAAGCGGTTTCGCAGGCGTTGTTGGAACCGGGCAGGCAGAAGATCAGCGTCTGGTTGGCCGAGCCGGCAAAGGCGCGCGACTGGATGGTGGAGCTGCCGATCTCGGTGTACGAGATCTGGCGGAACAGTTCGCCGAAGCCGGGGATTTCACGGTCCAGCAGGGGCATGATGGCCTCGGGCGTGTGGTCGCGATGCGAGAAGCCCGTGCCGCCCGTGGTCAGGATCACCTGCACTTCGGGATCGGCGATCCAGTCGCTCATGATGCGGCGGATCTGGTAGATGTCGTCCTTGACGATGTCGCGGCGCACGCACTGGTGGCCGGCATGCGCAAGGCTGTGGGCCAGCAGATTGCCGGAAGTGTCGTCGCCCGCGCTGCGGGTGTCGCTGACCGTCAGTACGGCGCAGGCCAGCGAAACAAGGCTTTCGTCGCTCATGGATTCTCCTCTTCTAGACGGTGGTGTCTTCATCCCAGGACTGCGTGCGGTCCTGGTCGGATTGGCGTTGCTCCACCCAGAAGCTGCTGCCGCCCGCGAGGGTCTCGCGCTTCCAGAAGGGCGCGCGCGTCTTGAGCGCGTCGATGATGTATTCGCAGCCGCGGAAGGCGTCGCCGCGATGGGCGCTGGCCGCCGCCACGAAGACGATCTGGGCATTGCGATGCAGCGCGCCCACCCGGTGCACGATGACCGTGCCGGCCAGGTTCCAGCGCGCGCGGGCGGTCGCGGCGATCTCTTCCAGCTCGCGTTCGCACATGCCCGGATAGTGTTCGAGAAAGAGCGTATCGGTGGGCGTGTCGGGCGCGTAGTCGCGCACATAGCCCACGAACGTGACGATGCCGCCCACGCCCGGGCCGGCGCTCTCACGCAGCGCGGCCGTGAGCGCGGCGCCGTCGAAGTCGGCTTCCTGGACGCTGATCATGGCGTTCAACCTCCGGTGACGGGTTCGAATACCGCGACCTCGTCGCCCGCCCGGATGGGCGCGGACGGCTTGGCGTGGGTCTGGTTGATGGCCAGCTTCAGGCGCGCGGAGGGCGCCAGCTGGGGGTAGCGTTCGCCCAGCGCGGCAAGCAGCTGCGCGCCGGTGGACTCGCCTTCCAGGGGCCAGGCTTCGGAGCGCTTGCCGACCAGTTCGGCCACGCGCGCGAAGTAGAGAAGATTAATCGTTGCGCCATTCACCGCTTTTTCCTCCTGCCTTGTACTTAAGGCGAACTTGCTCGATGACGATGCCCTTGTCGGCAGCCTTGCACATGTCGTAGATGGTCAGCGCGGCGACGCTGCAGGCCATCATGGCTTCCATTTCCACGCCGGTCTTGTAGCTGGTGCGGCAGGTGGCCAGCACGTCGATGCGGTGTTCGGCGTCGTCCAGCGCGAACTCGACGCCGACGAAGGCCAGCGGCAGGCTGTGGCACAGCGGAATGGTGTCGGCGCAGCGCTTGGCGGCCAGGATGGCGGCGACGCGGGCGGTGTTGAGGACTTCGCCCTTGCCCTGGCCCGGCTGGGTCAGGAGGCCATAGGCGACGGCGTTCATGCGCACGCTGGCGGTGGCGATCGCCACGCGCTCGGTGTCCGTCTTGGCGATGACGTCGACCATGCGGACCTGCCCGGCTTCATCCAGGTGGCTCAAGGTTGGGGTGGGCGTGGACATGGGATTCGGGAGCGATAATTGTTAATGATTGAAAAGGGCGGTCCCGGCTGGCCGGATCGGCCCATCGATACGCCTATGATAGACGAGCGGTGCAGGGGGCGCGATAATCGCGCCTGTAGTCATTAGAAGGACGGAAACGCTCGTCCTTCACACGTATCAGGAGACGCGCAATGCCCTTGCGGATGCCCAAACTTCGGTTAACCCGCCGGGTCGGCAAGATTCTTCTGGGTATTGCGGCATTCGTACTGGTCCTTTTCGGGGTTGCCGCCTGGCAAGTCCCCAAAGTGCTGCACAACGTCCTGGTGCAGGACGTCTCCAAGATGATCGGGCGGGACGTCTCCGTCGGCGACATCAGCTTCAATCCTTTCACGCTGACGGTCCGCGCGCGCGACCTGGCCGTGGCCCAGCCCGATTCGCAGACGCCGCTCTTGACGCTGGCCGAGCTGGACGTCAGCGCGGCCTGGACCTCCCTGTTCTGGTTTGCGCCGGTCGTCGATCGAATGACGCTGCGCGAGCCTAACATCGCCATCGTCCGCGAGGACGTCACGCGCTTCAATTTTTCTGATATTCAGCAACGAGTGGCCGAATTGACGGCCGCCCAGCCCGAGGAACCGCCCAAGCCGGACGCAGGGCTGCCGCGCTTCTCGCTGAACAACATGGTGATCGAGAACGGCACGATCACGCTGGATGACAAGGTCACCGGCCGCAAGCAGGTGGTCGACGAGCTGGGCGTGGGCGTGCCGTTCATCTCCACCTTCGGCTACGCCACCGACATCGACGTGCAGCCGCGCGTGCATCTGCGCATCAACGGCAGCCCCTTCGATCTGAACGGCGTGGCGCGCCCCTTCGACAAGGTGCCTTCGTCCACGCTGCGGGTGGCCTTCAATGGCCTGCAGCTGGAAAAGTGGGCGGACGTCTGGCCCATGCCGCTGCCGTTCAAGGTGGAAAGCGCGCTGCTGGATTCCAACCTGCAAGTGGTGTTCGAGCAGCCCAAGGACGCGCCGCCCAAGATCCGCGTGGTCGGCGACCTGGGCCTGCGGCGGCTGGACCTGCGCGACACCGCCGGGGCAAATCTCGCCGCCTGGAGCGCGCTGACCGTCACCCGCCTGGAACTGGAACCCATCGCGCGCCACGCCTATGTGGGCGAGGTGGGCCTGTGGGCGCCGCAGATCCACGTGCGCCGCTACGCCAATGCCAACCTGAACTGGCTGGACGTGGTTGCCGGGTTGAAACGATTGGGCGGCGTGGAACCGACCGCCACGCCGGTGGCCGACAAGCTGCGCAAGGCCAGCGGCCTGAATCCCGCCAAGGCGGACGGCAAGGCTGGCACGGCCGCTGCGCCGGCCCAGGGCGCGCCGGCTGCAACGGCGGACGCCGCCGCCAAGGGCGCTGCGCCAGCGGCAGCCGCCGTGGCCCCTGTCGCCGCGGGGTCGCCCGCTGCCGGTACGCCCGCCGCGGGGGCGCCTGCCGCGGGATCGCCCGCCGCGGGGTCGCCCGCCGCCCCTTCCGCCACGGCTGCTGCGGCAGGAACGCCAGCCGCGGACGCCGCCGCGCCCCAGCCTGCGCCTGCACCCGCGCCCGCCGAATGGAAGGTCGAGCTGGACGCCTTCAATCTGCACGAAGGCGAGGTCTATGTCACCGACGCGGTCAGCAAGCTGGACTACGTGATGACCGGCCTGGCCGCGACGGTCGAGGGCGTGGCCCTGCCGCAGGTGTCCGGCCAGCCCATCAATTTGTGGCTGACCATGGACAACAGCACCGACGGCGGCTGGCTGCGCGCCAAGGGGCCGCTGGTCCTGAAGCCGCTGTCGCTGGAACTCGGCGTGCGCCTGGGCAACATCGCGCTGGCGCCCCTGGCGCCGGCCGTGCGCAATGCGGCGCCGATCACGCTGCTGGACGGCCGCCTGGCCGCCAGCGCGCAGGTCCACGTGAAGGAAACGAACGGCGCGGTGGACGCATCGGCCAGCGCCGTGCAGGCCGACCTGACGCAATTCAAGGCCCGCGACGAATCCCTCAAGCCCGCCCTGGACATCGCGCTGCAAAGCCTGCGCGTGACCGCGGACCGCCTGGCCATGGGGCCGGGCCAGAGCAATTTCACCCTGGCCGCCGCCGGCATCCAGGGCAATGGCAAGCTCGATCTCAAGGGCGCATTCACGCCGCAGCCGCTGACGGTGAAAACCTCGGTGGACCTGTCGGAACTGAATGTCGCGTCCTTTGCGCCCTATGCGGCCTCCAGCCTGAATGCCACGGTGCGCGCCATCACGCTGGGCGCCAAGGGCAATGCGGAGTTTGCCGCCGCAGCCGGCTCGGCGCCGATGAAGGCCAGCTGGAAGGGCGGCGTCGAAGTCACCGGCGTGGATCTGCAGGACCGCGTCAACAAGGATGACTTCCTGAACTGGAAGCGCCTGGGCTTTACCGGCATGGATATCTCGGTGGCCGGCGACAAGATCGGCGCCAAGCTGGGCGATATCGCGCTCGAGGATTTCTACGGCCGCGTGCTGCTCAATGCGCAAGGCCGCCTGAACGTCATGGACCTGGTGGCGGCTCCCGGCCAGGCCGGCGGCTCCATCACCCAGGACACGCAGACCCCCGGCCGCAGCGCCGCGCCGCCACCCGCGGCGCCCGCCGCCAAGGGGGGCGGGGGCATGCCGGACATCTCGGTGAACAGCGTCACCTTGAACCGCGGCCGCATGACCTTCACGGACCGCTTCGTCAAGCCCAACTACGTGGCCGAGCTGTCCAGCATCGAAGGCTCGATCACGGCGGTGTCGTCCACCAATCCCCAGCCCGCCAAGGTCAAGGTCACCGGCCGCGTCTACACCACCGCGCCGCTGTCGATCAGCGGCGTGGTGCAGCCTTTCGCCAAGTACCTGTCGCTGGACCTGAAGGCCTCGGCCAAGGGCGTGGACCTGCCGCGCTTCAACACCTATTCGGCCAAGTACGTGGGCTACCCCATCAAGCGCGGCAAGCTCTCGGTGGACCTGGAATACAAGATCAAGGACCGTGCGCTGCAGGCCACCAACCACGTGGTGCTGAACCAGCTGACTTTCGGCGACAAGACCAACAGCCCCGACGCGACCAAGCTGCCGGTGCTGCTGGCCGTGGCCTTGCTGAAGGACTCGCGCGGCAACATCGACATCAACCTGCCGATTTCCGGCTCGCTGGACGATCCGGAGTTCTCGGTGGGCGGCATCGTGGTGCGCGTGCTGCTGAACCTGGTGGTCAAGGCGGTTACCTCGCCCTTCAGCCTGCTGGCCTCGGCCTTTGGCGGCGGCGAGGAGCTGTCGTACGTGGAATTCGCGCCGGGCAGCGCGGCGCTGACCGAGGACAGCCTGCAACGCATCGACACGCTGACCAAGGCGTTGACGGACCGTCCGGCGCTGAAGATGGACATCAGCGGGCGCGCCGATCCCAAGACCGACATGGAAGGCCTGCGCCAGGCCTGGGTCGACGCCAAGATCCGCGCCGCCAAGGCCGCCGCCACCACGCCGCGCGGCAAGAAGCCGAACCCGGCGGGCGTCGAGGTCTCGGGCGCGGAGCGTGCCAAGTATCTGGAAGAGGTCTACGACGACACGGACATCAAGGACAAGCCTCGCAATTTCATCGGCATGTCCAAGTCAGTGCCGGCGGCGCAGATGGAGGAGATGCTGCGCAGCGTGGCGCCGGTGGGCGACGAGCAGTTGCGCCAACTGGCCGATGCGCGCGCGCAGGCTGTGTATGAGAAGCTGCAAGCCCAGGAAGGACTCGCGGATCGCGTGTTCATCGTTGCGCCGCAACTGGACGCGGATGGCATCAAGGACGAGGGGCAACCCTCGCGCGTGGACTTCTCCCTGAAGTGAACCAGGCTGGTCCGGGAGGCGGCGCCCAGCCGCCCCTGCCAGCTTTTTGCCAGGAGATTCTCGATGAATGACCAGGACGCGCACTTCGACAGCCTGCTTCCGCCCTTGCGGCTGAACCGGCGGGGTTTCATGGCCACCACGGTGGCGACGGGGTTTTCGCTGGCGGCCGGCCAGGCCGTGGCGCAGACCACGATCACCACGGACGCCAGCGGCCTCGTGGCCGGCAAGGTGGACATCCCGGTCAAGGACGGCAAGATGCCGGCATACCGCGCGGCGCCCAAGGGCAAGAAGGACTTGCCCACGGTGCTGGTGGTGTCGGAGATTTTCGGGGTGCACGAGTACATCCAGGACGTGTGCCGGCGGCTGGCCCACCAGGGATATCTGGCCATCGCGCCCGAACTTTTCGCGCGCCAGGGCGATCCGTCCAAATACACCGAGATCCCGAAGCTGCAGGCGGAAATCATCGGCAAGGTCCCGGACGCTCAGGTGATGACCGACCTGGATTCGACCGCGGCCTGGGCCGCGTCCAACGGCGGCAATCCGGACCGGCTGGGCATCGTGGGTTTCTGCTGGGGCGGTCGCCAGGTATGGCTGTACGCGGCCCACAACCCGAAGCTCAAGGCCGGCGCGGCCTGGTACGGCCAGTTGGGCGGGCAGCCTTCGGAACTGAAGCCCAAATCGGTGCTGAGCCAGGTGAATGACCTGAAGGCGAAGGTGCTGGGGGCTTATGGCGGCAAGGACGCCGGGATTTCGATGGCCGACGTGGACAAGATGCGGCTGGAGCTGGCGCGGGGGCCGGCGGCGGCGAAGGCTTCACGGATCGATGTGTATCCGGACGCGCCGCATGCGTTTCATGCGGATTATCGGCCTTCTTATCGGAAGGCTGAGGCGGAGCAGGCTTGGACGCGGATGTTGGATTGGTTCAAGCAGAACGGGCTTTGATCTTCGTGGGTTCGTTTTGGTTTTCTTGGGGCGTGTTGGACTCTATGGGTTCGCACGGGTCTTCGTAGGTCCTTCGAGTCTTCGTAGGTCGCCCGTCGTCGCGGGCGGCGTGGCGGCTCGCGCCCACGATTGCGGTCCGGAGCGTTCGCTCCGGACTGGCCTCGGCGGCCCCCCCCGTCGTCATCTTCGTCAAGGCCTGCGGCCTTTCCTTCAGATTCCCTCGGGCGCATCGAGGTTGCGAGCCGCCACGCCGCCCGCGCCGACGGGCTGCGTGCGTCTTGGCTTGTTGCGCTGCTGGAGCCGTGGTCGGGGGCGAGTCTTGGGCGTCCGTATTAATCGGCCGCGCGGGCGGCCGATTAATACATATGTCATTATTTGAAGTGTGATTGTGATCGCTGACGCGCATGCCCCGATTGGATTTCTTCTGGCGTCGCCGTCAGGGGGGAGGGGCGGTGATGGGTGGCGCGCGGCGGGCAGCCGTTTGCGCATGAAGACCCGTACGCGCGCCACCCATCCGGCTTTGGAGTTCAAGTGGCGATTGACCTGCCAACGGGCTTTGATGGGCCGTCACGAAAAATTGCCCGTGACATCCAAGAGCACTCCCCACCAGCGCGCAGCGCCATCCGGAATCGCAAGACACCGCGTAAGCCCCCAGAGGCCGCCCGCGCGGCCGGCCGGGGGCGGGCCCCGCAAGATCCATCGCCATACCCCAACGGCGGTGAGAACCCTAAGCACACCGTTCGTCCCAGCTGACGTCAAGTTTCAAATGATGGAGCCTGGCGCGGCGCGGGCCTGGGGTGCGCGGGGCGTCGATAAGCCCGACGGAATCCGAAGGCAGCCGCCGTAGGCGGCAACGAGGATGAGGACGGGGAAGTCCGGAGCGAACGCTCCGGACCGCAATCGTTGCCCCGCGCGCCCCAGGCCCGCGCCGCGTCAGGCGTCTCAAGAACACAACGGTCGTCCATCAAACCGTCACCCATCAAAACCTACTGCGCCTTCTCCCCCGGCAACCCATCACTAACCTCAGCCAACGCCCTCTTCATCTCCTCATACTCCATCACCCTCTCGTTCTGAAACCCGCCCAGCACCCCCCGGCACCCATCCACTCCCGAGCGCTTCATCTCTTCCATCATCGCCGTCCCCTGGCCCTGTCCTTTCTGGAACAGCCCGTCATACCCGCCCGAAGAAAAGCCATATTCCTGCGCATACTGCAGCAGGTTCTTGCGGGCCGTGGCCTGGTGCTGGGCCAGGTCGGGTTCGGACGCCCCGCAGGCGCGGGCGGCGCCGTTGGAGGCGCCGGCGGCGATGACGAAGGAGTCGTATTGGGCCTGTTCGGCGGCATCGGGAGCCGCCCAGGCCGTGGTGGCCGAGGCCAGCGTCAGGGCCAGGCCGGTCAAGATCTTGCGCATCGATGAATCTCCGCTAGATGCCCGCCAGCCGGCAGCGCGGCGTGCGCGGGCGGTGATTGCAACCACAACATTATGGCAATCAGCCGTTTCGAGCCCGTGTAGCCATGGTGTGGAGTCGTTTCAGACTGTGCATCTTTCTTTCCCGGACGCCGGCTGGCCAGCAAGGCGGCCGCGCAGGAACTATGATGGAGCCTGTGGGGCGCTCCTGCCCCAGTGCATTGCCCCTATTCCTCCTGGAGATCTACATGACGATCAAAGTCGGCGATCGCGTGCCGGACGGCACCCTGACCGAATTCATCGAAACCGAAACCGCCGGCTGCTCGCTGGGCCCCAACGCGTTCCAGGTCGCCGACCTGACCCGCGGCAAGACCATCGCGTTGTTCGCCCTGCCGGGCGCCTTCACGCCCACCTGCTCGGCCAAGCATCTGCCGGGCTATGTGGAACAGGCCGCGGCCCTGAAGGCCAAGGGCGTCGATGAAATCTGGTGCGTGTCGGTCAATGACGCGTTCGTCATGGGCGCCTGGGGCCGCGAGCAGAAGACCGAAGGCAAGGTCCGCATGCTGGCCGACGGTTCCGCCCTGTGGACCAAGGAACTGGGCCTGGAGCTGGACCTGATCCAGCGCGGCATGGGCGTGCGCTCGCAGCGCTACTCTGCCCTGATCGTCGATGGCGTGGTCAAGCAGCTGAACGTCGAAGGCCCCGGCAAGTTCGAAGTCAGCGACGCCGCCACGATGCTGTCGCAAGTCTGATCCCACGCAGTTCCTGTTTTACCGCTTAGCGCAGCGGGCCGCTTTCGCGGCCTGTTGCGTTGCCGCCAGCAGCGGTTGCCGACGCCATGCTCGCCACCATCTCCTCTTTTTCGTCGCTTTACTTCGCGACCTTGCTGATGCTCATCGGCACGGGTCTGTTCAACACCTATATGGGGCTCAGGCTGACAGCGCAGTCTGTCAGCGAGGTATGGATCGGCGCCCTGATCGCCGGCTACTACCTGGGCCTGGTGTGCGGCGCCCGCCTTGGGCACAAACTCATCATCCGGGTGGGCCACATCCGGGCGTTCGTCGCCTGTGCGGCGGTGGCCACCAGCATGATCCTGGCCCAGACGCTGGTCGACTCCATGCCGCTGTGGCTGGTGTTCCGCGTCATTTCGGGCATCGTGATGGTGACCGAATTCATGGTCATCGAAAGCTGGCTCAACGAGCAGACCGAAAACCACCAGCGCGGGCGCGTCTTCTCGGTCTACATGGTTGTGTCCGGCCTGGGCACCGTGCTGGGTCAACTGGCCCTGACGGCCTATGCCACGCTGGACCTGCGGCCCCTGACGCTGGTGGCCATGTGCCTGGTGCTGTGCCTGGTGCCGATCGCCGTCACGGCGCGTTCGCACCCGCCCACGCCGCTCCCGGCGCCGCTGGATATACGCTTCTTCATGCGGCGCGTGCCGTTGTCCATGACGGTGCTGTTCGTGGCCGGCAACCTTTCCGGCGCTTTCTATGGCCTGGCGGCCGTCTACGGCGCCAAGCATGGCCTGTCGACCTCGCAGGCGGCGATCTTCGTGGCCGCCGCGGTGACCGCGGGCCTGCTGTCGCAATGGCCCATGGGCTGGCTGTCCGACCGCATCAACCGCGCCGGGCTGATCCGCTTCAACGCGCTGCTGCTGGTGCTGCTGCCGGTGGTGATGTGGGGCTGGATCGTGCTGCCGTACTGGGCGCTGGTCGCCATGTCCTGTGTCTTCGGCGTGCTGCAGTTCACGCTGTACCCGCTGGGCGCGGCGTTCGCCAACGATCACGTGGAATCCGAGCGCCGGGTCAGCCTGTCGGCCGTGCTGCTCATGACCTACGGCGTGGGGGCATGTGTCGGGCCGATGATCGCCGGGGTGCTGATGTCCCTGGCCGGCCCCAGCATGTACTACGTCTTCATTTCCGCCTGCGCCCTGATCCTGGTCTGGCAGGTGCGTCCCACCCGCGTCACCGGCGCGCATCAGGTGGAAGAGGCGCCCACGCATTTCGTGCCCATGCCGGACACGCTGCAGAGCTCGCCCGCCGCGGCGGTGCTGGATCCGCGCGTGGATCCGGCCACCGACATCGCCATGGAAATGGTGCAGCCCGAAGTTGCGCCCGTGGCGGCCGCCGAACCGCCCGCTGCGGAACCGTCAGGCGACGCCGCCAAGGATACGGCGGACGACGCGGCAGAAGACGAACGCCAGATGCGCACCGGCACCTGAGGCCGGGATGGCGCCCCTACCAGGGCGCCATCAGCACGATGGCCGCCAGGGCCAGCGCGATGCCCAGCAGGTTCAGCCGGGTCAGTGGTTCGCGGAAAGCCAGCGCGCCGACCAGCGTGCCCAGCGTGATCACGCCCATGTTCATGGACGCGAACACCAGCGCGGGATGTTCGGGCAGCGACTGGTGCGCGCGGATGTAGGTCAGGATGTTGCCGAAGTTCGCCAGTCCCAGCGCCGCGCCCGCGGCCAGGTGCCGAAGCTGGCAGCGCACCCGCCGCCACAGCAGGTAGCAGAGCATCAACACCCCGGCGATGAGGAAGGCCAGCAGCAGCCCGCCCGCGAAAGCCGTGCCGGCGCGCGCCATCTGCTTGAACAGGATGTCGATGACGCCATAGCCCACCCAGACGACCAGCGGCCACAGCCACATGGCGCGGCTGTTGGCCACCGTGTCCTCGCCCGGCGCCTGCACGCGGGGCGCACGGCGCAGCAGGCAATACAAGGCGCTGGCGGCCAGCAGCGTCGCGGCCAGCTTGCGGCCGCTTACCGGTTCGCCGAACAGCAGGAAGGCCGCCAGCAGCGGGATGAACAGGGACAGGCGCTGCGCCGCGTCGCTGCGCACGATGCCGGCATGGCGCACGGCCGCCGCCATCGCCAGGAACACGCTGGGCAGCAGCACGCCCAGCGCGGCCAGCACCAGCCACGGCGTTTGCGGGGTCAGCAGCGTCGCCGGGTCCGGGCGCAGCACGGCCCAGCAGAGCAGGGCGGCCACCGCATAGTTCATGGCGATGGCCTGGCGCACGTCCACTTGGTAGCGCCGCGCCAGCTTCAGCAGCACGGCCACGGTGACGCTGCAGGCGACGCTGGCCAGCAGGTAGAGGAGGCCGGGCGTCAACGGCATGCCGTGGCGTCGTGGTGCGTGTGCTGGGCGGCGTCGATGCGCATGCCCAGGCGCTGCAGCAGGCGCTGGTCGGCTTCCATCTGCGGATTGGCGGTGGTCAGCAGGGCGTCGCCGTAGAACATCGAGTTGGCGCCCGCCATGAAGCACAGGGCCTGCAGCGCGTCATCCATGGCTTCGCGGCCGGCGGACAGGCGCACGGCGGCGCGCGGCATGGCGATCCGGGCCACGGCGATGGTGCGCACGAATTCGAACGGGTCCAGGGCTTCCACGCCGGCCAGCGGCGTGCCTTCCACCTGCACCAGGTTGTTGATCGGCACGGATTCGGGATAAGGCTCCATGTTGGCCAGCTGGGCAATCAGGCCGGCGCGTTCGCGGCGCGATTCACCCATGCCGACGATGCCGCCGCAGCACACGTTGATGCCGGCGTCGCGCACCCGGTCCAGCGTGTCCAGCCGGTCCTGGTAGGTACGGGTGGAAATGATCTTGCCGTAGAACTCGGGCGAGGTGTCCAGGTTGTGGTTGTAGTAGTCCAGGCCGGCGCTCTTGAGCTGTTCGGCCTGGCCTTCGCGCAGCATGCCCAGCGTGACGCAGGTCTCCAGGCCCAGGGCCTTCACCGCGCTGACCATCTCGGCCACTGCCTCCAGGTGGTGCGGCTTGGGGCTGCGCCAGGCGGCGCCCATGCAGAAGCGCTGCGCGCCGCCTTCCTGGGCCTTGCGGGCCGCGGCCACCACGTCCGCCAGGGGCATCAGCTTGTCGGCGTCCAGGCCGGTGTCGTAGTGCGAGGACTGCGGGCAATAGGCGCAGTCTTCGGGACAGCCGCCAGTCTTGATCGACAGCAGGCTGGACAGCTGGATGGCGTTCGGATCGAAGTGGGCGCGGTGCGTCTGCTGCGCCCGGAACACCAGATCCATGAACGGCAGCTCGTAGAGCGCCATGATGTCGGCGGCGCTCCAGGCGGGGGCGGCGGCCGGCTTGGCGATGGTCGGGACGGGGACGTAGGCGGTCTGCATGGATGGGCTCCTTTCGGTCTTGCGGGGATCGCGCCGCTTGTCGGGCAAGGGCAGGATCGGCGGATCGTAAGAAGCTGCGCAGGGTTTGCGCAATGCAGGCCATCAACCAGAAATTAGCAGCCTGTTGTGCTGGTTTTTATGGGAAATGAAAGATTTTTGGGGGTGCGGGCTACTAAGTGGCGGACATCTTCGGGGACGCCGAGGTGTCGATTATTTTGCATCTAATTGTAAATTTTTAGAGGGGGATCAGCCCTTGGCCCGCTTGTCCCGCGTCCGCACGCGCTCGTGCCCGGTAATGCCGCGGTCCCGCGCCCACACGATGGCCGCGCTGCGGCGGTGCACGCCGATCTTGCTGTAAATGGTGGCCACGTGGTTGCGCACCGTGTTGCGCGACAGCTTCAGTTGCCGGGCGATGCCCTCGTCGTCGTGGCCTTGGCACATCAGGCTCAGCACCTCGCGTTCGCGCGAGGTGAGCTGCGCCAGTTCGGCCACGTCGCGCGTCGCGGGCGCGGGCTCGCGCAATTGCGCCAGCTTCTCGATGACGCTGCGGCTGAACCAGGAGGTGTCCTGCATGACAGCCTCGATCGCGGTCAGCAATTCCCCCTCGGAGCGCTTGCGTTCCGTGATGTCCTGGATCGCCAGCAGCACGCGTTGCTGGCCGCCGAGGGTCACGGGGTCGGCCGACAGCAGGCAATCCAGCCGGCTGCCGTCCGTGGCCGCCAATGCCACCTCGCGGCTGCGGGCGCTTTCGCCGCGCTTGAGGCTGGCCTCCAGTTCATCGGAGAGCTGGAGCCCCAATCCGGTCAGCGTCTGGCCTATGCCGTCCTGCGCAGAGGCGCCGGCGGCCGTGGCGAAGGCGTCGTTCAGGTCCAGCGCGAGCAGGGTCTCACCCTCGCAGACCGCCATGGGAACGGGCGCCAGACGGAACGTCTTGGAAAATCGTTCCTCGCTTTCGCGCAAGGCCAGCTCCGTGCGCTTGCGGGCTTCGAGGTCGATGAAGGTGAACAGCATGCATGGTTCGCCCTGCATGTCGATGGGCTGGCCCGCGACGATGACGAATTTCACGCTGCCGTCTGCAAGTTTCAACACGCCCTCGCGTTGCGCAATGGTCTGTCCTTCGTTGAGGCTGGCGACCGCGTTGTCCTTGTCGTCGCCGCCGTCCAGCACGTCCAGTTCATAGGCTGACTTGCCCACGATGACGTCGCGCGCATAGCCGGTCATCTCCAGGAAGCCCTGGTTCACCTTCACATAGCGCAGGTCGGACAGGCGGCAGATGAGGGCGGGCGCGGGGTTGGCGCCGAAGGCGCGCTCGAAGCGTACTTCGGCGTTGATCTGCTCGGTCTGGTCATGCAGGATCAGGACGCGGTAGTCGGCGCCGTCGCTACCGTCCAGGTTCAGGCCGCTGGCGCGCACATTACGCAGGAACGCGTCGTCGTCCTTGCGTTCCAGGTCCAGCAGCAGTTCGTCGAACGGCTCGGCCGCAGCCAGCAGATCCAGCGGATATTGGCGCGCGGGTACACGGTGATGGTTGCGGTAGCTGAGGCTGTAGCGCTTGCGGTAGCCGGCTGGCGTGCCGCCGAGTTCATCCAGCTCATCGGCGCCATGCAGCCTGAGCGCGCTGGCATTGGCCCAGGCGATGGCGCCGTCCGCTTCGAGCAGGATGATGCCTTCGTTCAGGCCTGCGATGATGCGTTGCAGATGCTGGCGGTGCGGATGGGGAGCGGCGGCGTTCGCGGTCACGTAGTCCTCTTCTTTTCGCGGGGCACGACGAAAAGAGAATGAAGGCGCACTGAAAGCCTGTCCAGATGGCGAAATGGACGAGTCTGAGCGTAGGGGGGATGGCGGGGAAGATGGCTGCCGCCAGATGATGCGGGCAGAAATGCAAAAAAGCTCCGGAAACCGGAGCTTTCTATGGCTGGCAAGGCTAGCGCGCTTGCGAACTGCGTGATGTGCTTGGCGGAGCGGACGGGGCTCGAACCCGCGACCCCCGGCGTGACAGGCCGGTATTCTAACCAACTGAACTACCGCTCCGCAGCGGTTTACTCTGACTTCTTCAATGCACTGCGGTGTCAAGGCAGTTTGGTACTACATGCCAGAAAGACTGGCGTCCCCTAGGGGATTCGAACCCCTGTACTCACCGTGAAAGGGTGATGTCCTAGGCCTCTAGACGAAGGGGACCTGAACAAAACAGAACAACTTTACTACCGTACTGCTTACTGGTGGAGGTAAGCGGGATCGAACCGCTGACCTCTTGCATGCCATGCAAGCGCTCTCCCAGCTGAGCTATACCCCCCAGGATCCTCGATGTCCCAAACTTCAGACAACAAGGTCTCACACTATATAAAGCAAAAAAGCCCCGAAAACGGAGCTCTTGAAAGACTCTGAGCGAGAGCTTTTGGCGGAGCGGACGGGGCTCGAACCCGCGACCCCCGGCGTGACAGGCCGGTATTCTAACCAACTGAACTACCGCTCCGCAGCGGCGTACTCAACTACATTGTCACTTCAACTGCATCACTACATACTGCTGCCAGAAGAACTGGCGTCCCCTAGGGGATTCGAACCCCTGTACTCACCGTGAAAGGGTGATGTCCTAGGCCTCTAGACGAAGGGGACTTGGACTTGCAAACTGGTACTGCATCCTTCGCCGTTGACTGGTGGAGGTAAGCGGGATCGAACCGCTGACCTCTTGCATGCCATGCAAGCGCTCTCCCAGCTGAGCTATACCCCCGTCTTTCTAATCAACCCGTTCAACGTTTTACGAAATCGAACACACGTTTTACCGAGTGCTTTTTCGTAGTTCGTTGCCGGTTTTGTTTAGTGCCGTTGGCGAAGAAACGAGATTATGCACGAACTAAATTTGGTGTGCAAGTCGCTTGGCGGCAAAAAGCAAAAAAGTCGGGAAAAAAAGGGGGGTGGAAGGCGATTTTCGCCCGATTTTGCTCTTTTTTTTGCTCAGGGCGGGCCAGCATGATTGATGCAGAAATCAAGTAAATCAAAGACTTGTGAGAATGGTATCGTGAGCGAAAAATTTTTTCGCCGATCCGGAGAATTTTCTGCGCCGGACCCGCACGCACGGACATCGCCATGAGCAGCAAGACTTCGTTTCCCACGCGGCCGCTGGGCCAGAGCGGCATGGACATCACCCGCATCGGGCTGGGCGCCTGGGCCATCGGCGGCAGCGGTTGGGCGGTGGGCTGGGGGCCGCAGGACGATGCTGATTCGGTGGCGGCGATCCGCCGCGCCGTCGAGCGCGGCATCAACTGGATCGACACCGCCGCGGTGTACGGGTTGGGGCATTCCGAGGAAATCGTGCGCCGGGCGCTGGCGCAGATGACGCCGGACGCCCGGCCTTACGTGTTCACCAAATGCGGCCTGACCTGGTCGGCGGAGCAGCCCCAGGCGATGCCGCGGCGCACCGGCGCGCCAGCCAGCATCCGGCGCGAAGTCGAAGACTCGTTGCGCCGGCTGGGCGTCGAGCGCATCGATCTCTATCAGATGCACTGGCCGGCGGGCGACGGCACGCCCCTGGAGGTGTACTGGCAGGAACTGCTGGATCTGAAGCAAGAGGGCAAGGTCAGGGCGGTGGGTCTGTCCAACCACAATCTCGCGCAACTGCAGCAGGCCGAAATGCTGGGCCACGTGGATACGCTGCAGCCGCCGTTTTCGGCCATTCAGCGCGCCGCGGGCGCGGAGCTGATTCCGTGGTGCGAGCGCAATGGCACGGGCGTGATCGTCTACAGCCCGATGGGGTCCGGCCTATTGACCGGCGCCTTCAGCGTGGAACGCGCCCGCGCCTTGCCGGCGGATGATTGGCGCGCGCGCAACGCGGAATTCGCCTCTCCGGGCATCGAACGCAACCTGGCGCTGGCCGATGCGTTCAAGCCCATCGCCGAACGCCACGGCGCAACGGTTGCGGCGGTAGCAGCGGCCTGGACCCTGGCCTGGCCGGGCGTGACGGGCGCGATCGTGGGCGCCCGCAACGCGGCCCAGGTGAATGGATTGCTGGGCGCGGCGTCGCTGGAACTGGATGGCGAGGATATGGACGCCATCGCGGACGCGATCGAGCGCACCGGCGCCGGCAGCGGGCCGCTGCGCCCGCCCGAGGAGAGCGGCGCGCTGCCGGCCAATCTGTTCGCCTGAAGACGCCTCAGGCGCGGCGCGTCTTGCGGCCGCTGCCGAACGCGGCGATGAGCGCCAGGCCGATCAGGGCCAGCGCCGTCTTGTCGCCGAAGCGCGCGTAGGGCGTCAGCCCCGTCATGCCTTGCACGGCCACCGGCAGCACGCCGGCCTGCAGCGGCGCGAGCTGGGCCGCGACGCGG
The DNA here is from genome assembly GCF_014490035.1 of Achromobacter xylosoxidans. Classification (NCBI taxonomy): domain Bacteria; kingdom Pseudomonadati; phylum Pseudomonadota; class Betaproteobacteria; order Burkholderiales; family Alcaligenaceae; genus Achromobacter; species Achromobacter xylosoxidans. The sequence goes on from NZ_CP061008.1 coordinate 1,416,667, forward strand.
CCCTTGGCGTCAATGGCGGCGGTGATGCCGGTGTTGGTGGAGGTCAGCATCGGCCGCGCCGTTTCCATGGTGCGCAGGCGGCCGATCTGCAGATGCTGGCGCAAGGCCCAGGAGTCGCCGAACCAGCCCAGGTTGCTGACGTTCACCAGTATGGTCGCGCCCGGTTCGCCGTTGGGGCCGGGCTGCAGCGCGGGCAGCAGGTCGGGTCCGAACAGGTCTTCGTAGCAGATGTTGAATGCGATGTGCTGGCCGCCGACGGCGAAGGGCGTCTGCCGCACCGCGCCGCGGTCGAAGTCGCCCAGCGGAATGTTCAGCATGTCCACGAACCAGTGGAAGCCGGGCGGCACGTATTCGCCCCAGGGCACCAGGTGGCGCTTGTCGTAGCGCATGGCGGTGCTGCCGGCCACGAGCTGTTCGACCGGGGTATTGCCGTCAAAGCCCATGACGCTGTTGGTGTAGCGGTCGCGGCCGTCGACGCGGTCGTGCAGCGGCACGCCCATGGCGATGGTGGCGTTGCGCTGGGCGGCCAGGTCGCGCCAGACCGCCCAGACGCGCGGATCCAATTGGTCCTGGAAAATCGGCAGCACGGTTTCCGGCAGGATGATCAGCTGCGGCGCGGGCACGCCCGGCGCCGGCGGCATGGCGGCCAGGTCCAGGTGGCGCGTCAGGCTCTGGTCGAGCAGGGCGGGGTCGAATTTCTGGGATTGTCCGATGTTGCCCTGGACCAGGCGCACGTTCAGCGGATCGCCGGACGGCGTGGACCAGTCGATGCGGGACAGCGGCCAGCCGGCGGCGGCCAGGGCCAGCGCGATGCCGGCGGCCAGGGCGTGGCGCGAGCCGGTGCCGCTCTTGCGCGAGGGCTGCCACAAGCTGGCGAGGGCCGCGGCGACGAAGGCGGCCAGGAAAGCCATGCCATGCACGCCGAGCAGCGGCGCCCAGCCGGCGATGGGACTATCGACCTGCGCGTAACCGATGTTGAGCCAGGGAAAGCCGGTCAGCAGCACGGCGCGCAGCCATTCGAACGCGGCCCACATCGCGGCCCAGGCCAGCGTGCCCGACAGGATGCGGGAGGGCGGAGAGCCCGGCTCCAGCGGCGCGTAGCGGCGCGCCAGCGCGCTGGCGGCGGCCGGGAACAGGGCCAGGAAGGCCGACAGCGCCAGCACCGCGGCCACGGCCAGCGGCGCGGCCAGGTCGCCGTAGCGGTGCAGGCTGATGAAAATCCAGTACAAGCCCAACGAGTAGCTAGCGAAGCTGAACAGCCAGCCGCGCAGCCAGGCCTGCTTGGCCGAAGGCGCGTACAGGGTGACGCGCGCGGCGATGGCCAGCATCAGGACCTGGGTCACCGCCAACGCCCAATCCGGCAGGGGGCCGGGCGAGAACGTCAAGGCGTGCGCGGCGCCCGCCAGCACCAGGCCGGCGGCGCCGCGCAGATTACGGCTGCGCGGGGTTTGGGTCATGCTTCGTCGGAGGGGCGGGAGGCTTGGGACGGGGCGTTGCGCTTGACGCGCAGCCAGATGGCGCGGCGCGCGTCGCCGCGGGCCACTTCCAGGCGCAGGCCGTCGAATTCGGCGGTGTCGCCGCGGCGCGGGATGCGGCCCAGCTGTCCGCCCATCCAGCCGCCGACGCTGTCGTACTCGTCGTCGGGCAACTGGCAGCCGAACACTTCATTGAAGTGCGAGATGTCGGTGGCGGCCAGGACGCGCCACTGGTTTTCGCCTTCGGGGAAGATCGAGTCTTCCTCGGTTTCGTCGAATTCGTCTTCGATGTCGCCAACGATCTGTTCCAGCACGTCTTCCATCGTGACCAGGCCGGAAATGCCGCCATGCTCATCGATGACGATGGCCTGGTGGTTGCGGCTGGCGCGGAACTCGTGCAGCAGCACGTTCAGGCGCTTGGATTCGGGGATGAACACCGCGGGCCGCACCAGCGTGCGCACTTCGATGCCGGGTTCCAGCATGCAGCGCAGCAGATCCTTGGCCAGCAGGATGCCGATGATGTTGTCGCGGTCGCCCTCGTAGACGGGGAAGCGCGAGTGGGCGGTCTCGATGACCGAGGCCACCAGGTAGGGGATGGGCTGCGTGACGTCCAGCAGATCCATGCGCGAACGCGGGACCATGATGTCGCCCACGGTGCCTTCGGACACGGCGAGCGCGCCCTTGATCATCTTGTAGGATTCCGCGTCGAGCAGCTGGCGTTCGTGCGCGGCTTCCAGAACGGCCTTGATGCCTTCGCGGTCCTCGGGCTCGCGGCGCACGAGGGAAAGCAGGCGGTCTAGAAGGGATTTGGCGGCGGGTTTGGAGGAGCGAGCAGGCGTCGCTTCGGGAGCAGGGTAAGGGTCAGACATCGTCCGGGAGGACAAGTTATGGAGGGGCCAGCATAACCGATACTGGCCTGCAATTTGTAACGGCGGTCCCCAAAATGAGGGGAACCGCCGCCATCTGCGCCTTGCTGGACGCCATTTTCAGCCAATTTCTCAGGGTTGACCCGAGTGCCGCGTCATGCCTCGACGTAAGGATCGGCGATGCGCATGGCGGCCAGCGTGGCGGTCTCCAGGGCTTCCATGCGCTTGGCGTCGCGGGCCTTGATGTGGTCGTAGCCCAGCGCGTGCAGCACGCCGTGGATGGTGAGGTGGGCGGCGTGGTCCAGCAGCGCCTTGCGCTGTTCGCGGGCCTCGCGCACCAGCACCGGCACGCACATGACGATGTCGCCGCGCGCAACGCCCAGCGGATCCACGCCATATTCGAAGGTCAGCACATTGGTGGCGTAGTCGCGGCCGCGAAAGTCGCGGTTCAGGCGCCGGCCTTCGGCCGCGCCGACCAGCCGCAGGCTCAGTTCCGCGGCCGAAAACGTGACCAGGCCGTCCTCGGCCGCGCCCGCCAGCGCGCGTTCGGCCCAGCGGCGCAGGCGCCAGCGGGGCAGGCGGGCTTCCTCGACGCCGTATTGCACGGACAGGGACAGTTCAGGCTTCATCTTCGGCGGCGCGGTCGTAGGCGTCGACGATGCGGGCGACCAAGGGATGGCGCACGACGTCTCGGCTGGTGAATCGGGTGGTGGCGATGCCTTGCACGTCGTGCAGCACCTTCACCGCATGCGCCAGGCCGCTATCCTGGCCGCGCGGCAGGTCCACCTGCGACGGGTCGCCGGTGATGACCGCCTTGCTGCCGAAGCCGATCCGCGTCAGGAACATCTTCATCTGTTCCGGCGTGGTGTTCTGCGCCTCGTCCAGGATGACGAAGGCATGGTTGAGCGTGCGGCCGCGCATATAGGCCAGCGGCGCGATTTCGATGGTTTGCTTTTCGAACAGGCGCTGCACCTTCTCGAAGCCCATCAGGTCGTACAGCGCGTCGTACAGCGGGCGCAGGTACGGGTCGACCTTCTGCGCCAGGTCGCCGGGCAGAAAGCCCAGGCGCTCGCCGGCTTCGACCGCGGGACGCGTCAGCACCAGGCGCTGCACCGTGTCGCGCTCCATCGCGTCGATGGCGCAGGCCACGGCCAGCCAGGTCTTGCCGGTGCCGGCGGGGCCGACGCCAAAGGTGATGTCGTGCTTGAGGATGTTGTTCAGGTAGTCGCGCTGGCGCGGCGTGCGCGGACGCAGGTCGCTGCGCTTGGTGCGCAGGGCGATGCTGTCGCTTTCGTCGTCCAGGGCGGGCAGCGGGTCGGCCTCGCGGGCCTGCTCTTCCTTCAGTTCCTGTTCCTGCCGCCCGACGCCGATCTCCACCAGCCCGAGCTGGATGTCGTCGACCGACAGGGCGCGGTGCACGGCCTGCTCGTGGAAGCGGCGCAGTATCCGGCCGGCCAGCTCCGCCAGTTCGCCTTCGATGGTGACGCGGCTGCCGCGGCGCGAGAGCTTGACGTTCATGCCGTCGGCCAACTGCCGCAGGTTTTCGTCCAGCGGGCCGCAGAGGTTGGCCAGATGGGTGTTGTCGCCGTCCAGGGTGACGACGATGGGCATGCTGCGACGGGCGCGGGAGCGGGGAGTGGTCATTCGGCCTCTTGGGGAGTGCGGTCCACGTCGGCGACCCGGGCGCGCAGCGAATTGGTGTGCGCTTCGGTGATGATGACGTCGACCATTTGTCCGATGAGCCGCGCGGGCGCGGCGAAGTTCACGATGCGGTTGTTCTCGGTGCGGCCCATCAGCTCGTTCGGGTCGCGGCGCGAGGGGCCTTCGACCAGCAGGCGCTGGCGCGTGCCGACCATGTTGCGGGCGATCGTGGCCGCCTGCTCGTTGATCAGCGCCTGCAGGCGCTGCAGGCGGCGCAACTTCACGTCCTGCGGCGTGTCGTCGTGCAGGTCGGCGGCGGGCGTGCCCGGGCGGCGCGAATACACGAACGAGAAGGAGGTGTCGAAACCGACGTCCTCGATCAGCTTCATGGTCTTTTCGAAGTCTTCCTCGGTTTCGCCGGGGAAGCCCACGATGAAGTCCGAGGACAGCGTCAGGTCCGGGCGGGCGGCGCGCAGGCGGCGCACCACGGACTTGAATTCCAGGGTGGTGTAGCCGCGCTTCATGGCCGCCAGCACGCGGTCGCTGCCGGCCTGCACCGGCAGGTGCAGGAAGGACACCAGCTTGGGCAGGCGGGCGTAGGCGTCCACCATGCGCTGGGTCATTTCCTTGGGGTGCGAGGTGGTGTAGCGGATGCGCTCGATGCCCGGGATTTCGTGCACGTATTCCAGCAGCATGGCGAAGTCGGCGATCTCGTCGCTGTCCGTCATGCGGCCGCGGTAGGCGTTGACGTTCTGGCCCAGCAGCGTCACTTCCTTCACGCCCTGGTCGGCCAGGTCGGCGACTTCCACCAGCACGTCCTCGAAGGGGCGCGAGACTTCCTCGCCGCGCGTGTAGGGCACGACGCAGAAGCTGCAGTACTTGCTACAGCCTTCCATGATGGAGACGAACGCCGTGGCGCCGTCCACGCGGGGCGGCGGCATGTTGTCGAACTTTTCGATCTCGGGAAAGCTGATGTCCACCTGCGAGCGGCCTTCGTCGCGGCGGCGCTTGATCAGGTCCGGCAGGCGGTGCAGCGTCTGCGGACCGAACACCACGTCCACGTAGGGCGCGCGCTTGACGATGGCTTCGCCTTCCTGGCTGGCCACGCAGCCGCCCACGCCGATCACCAGGTTGGGATTGGTTTTCTTCAGGTGCTGCACCCGGCCCAGGTCCGAGAAGACCTTTTCCTGCGCCTTCTCACGCACCGAACAGGTGTTGAAGAGGATGACGTCGGCGTCTTCGGGGTTGTCGGTCAGCTCCAGGCCCTGGTCGCCGCGCAGCACGTCGGCCATCTTGTCCGAGTCGTACTCGTTCATCTGGCAGCCGAAGGTGCGGATGTACAGCTTGCGGGGGGAGCCGGCGTCGGCGGCGGGGAGGGCGGCGTTGGCGCCGTCGGGCGCGGCGTCGGCGCGCTTGAGGGTAGTTTCTTGCATGATGGTCGCCGTGACGGGTGTAGATCCCGGGGGCAGAATGGTAGGAAACCCGGGATTTTAACCCTTGCCCGAATTTGCTTCTTGGTCTGGCGCGCGCAGGCCGTTACGATAGCGTGCCGGGCTGATTCCACAGTCCAGAATATTTCTCATTTCCCGACAGCGGTACCGATGAACAGCAACCCCCTGACGCCTTCGGCGGCCGCTCCCGTATCCGACGCCGCGGCCGGTTCCGCGCCCGACCAGTTCCGCAACCCGTTTTCCGCTCTGACCTGGGTGCTGCTGGGCTGCGCGCTGGCGCTGGCCGCCAGCGCCTGCGCGTTATGGGTCGACCTGCCGTTGGCGGTGTGGATCAAGCAGTCGGTGTCCGAAGGCGTGAACGAATCCTTCGAATGGATCGGCGAACTCGGCGAAAGCGGCCCCTATATCGGCGTGGCGCTGGCCTTCTACGTGATCGGCCTGGTCGGCCTGGCGCGCGGCTGGCGCAACCCGGTGCGCATGAGCTACGCCAGCATGGCGCGCGGCAGCCTGCTGATGCTGTCGACCATGGCGGTCGGCGGGCTGGTGGTGCTGGTGCTCAAGCGTTCGGTGGCGCGGGCGCGCCCCGAGCTCTTCTTCGAGAAGGGCATCTACGGGCTGGGCGAGTCTTTCTCCCGTGCCCAGCTGTACAACTCCTTCCCTTCCAGCCACACCTATGCGGCATTTGCCGTGGCGGTGGTGCTGGGCATCCTGGCGCCGCGCTGGCGCTGGGTCTTCCTGCTGCTGGCGGCGCTGGTGGCGATGAGCCGGCTGGTCAACCTGGACCACTATCTGTCGGACGTGATGACGGCCGCGGGTATCGCGGTGCTGGTCGGGCACGTATTGGCGCCCCGGGTGCTGGGCGCCAGCTACCAATGGCCTCTGCGCGCGCCCTGGCGCTGGTGGAAGAAGTAAGCCTGGTCCAGGCGGCCGGCCATGAGCCGGCTTCAGGCGGCGGCTTACGCGAAGTTCACCACCACGCGCCGGTTCGTGCGGCTTTTCTTTTCGATCTTGGTGACTGCTACGGCGCCGATTTCGCCCGTGTTGGCCACGTGCGTGCCGCCACAGGGCTGGCGGTCCACGCCGGGGATCTCGACGATGCGTATGCTGGCCGTGCCTGCCGGGGGCGCGGCGCCGATGGTGCGCACCAGATCGGGTTGCGCGGCCAGTTCCTCGGGCGTGATGCAGTTGATGCTGACGCCGGTACGGGCGTCGATCAGGGCGTTCAGGCGTTCGGTCAGGTCGGCCTTGTCCAGCGTGGATTCGGGCAGGTCGAAGTCGATGCGGGCGGAATCGGGCGAAATATTGCAGCCGGTCACCGGCGCGGGCACCAGCGAGCCCAGCAGGTGCAGGCAGGTATGCAGGCGCATGAGGCGGTGGCGCCGCGGCCAGTCGATGGCCACCGAAACGCGCTCGCCCACTTGCGGCGCGATGTCGCCTTCCAGCACGTGCAGGATGCGCTTGCGGTCTTCGGCGTAGACGGTGTCGGTGAGCGCCAGTGCGCGGCCGTCGGCCAATGTCAACGTGCCGCTGTCGCCCGCCTGGCCGCCGCTGCGCGCGTAGCAGACGGTCTCGTCCAGTTCGACGCCCTCGGGGCTGACCGCGATCACGGTGGCCTCGCACCGGTCCAGATAAGGGTCTTCGTCGAAACGCTTGCGGGTGGAATGCATGTAAAGGGTCTCCGGATGTTCTGGGTTTTTTTGCAAGGCGGGGCGGACAGTCAGGCCAGGATCTTCAGGCCGTCGGCTGTTTCGATCTGCGCGCTCAGGCGCGGCGGGCCGTCAGTCTGTTCCAGCTGGATCAGGTGGTCCGCGCCCAGCCAGGCCAGCCCCTGGCGCAGCAGTCCGGCCTGCGGATGGCTGCCGGAAAGTTGCTTGAGGACGAGGTCCTGGCGCGGCAGGCTGACGCCGGGGTAGTCGGCCACGTCCCACTGGATCAGCGTGGGCAGCAGGCCGTCGCCAGCCGCGTGGCCGGCTTCGCGCCAGGCGGGCAGGCTGCCATCGTCCGGCACCGTCAGCCGCCAGCGCAAATGGCCGCGCTCCATGGGGATGGCGGGAGGAATGCGCGCGGGATGCTCGGCCTGCATGCGGGTCAGATCCTGCGGCGCTTCGACCCGTGCCGCCCAATGCGCCAGGTAGGGGCCCTGGGCGATGCGGGCGCGGACGGCGTCCTGATCGAGCCCGAACCAGCGCGGCCGCGCAGGCGCCGGGGCCTGCGGATCGATGGCAATGACTTCAAGGTAGATGCCGCCGGCCATGCCCAGCACCCGGTTGTGGGTGCCCATGCGCGGATGCGCGCCGCCGCCCGAGGGGGCGATGCCGAGCAGTCCGGCGACGTATTCGGCGCCGCTGTCCAGGTCCGCGGCGGCGATGACGAGGTGATCGATGACGAGTTTCATGGTGCGGCTATGGTAGCGAATCCGCGCGGATCCGTACCCGTACAGCGCGACGGGGGGCGGCGGTACAGTGTCAGACGCCCAGGTCCCGGCGCTTCAGCACCCGGTCTATCAAGCCCCATTCCAGCGCTTCTTCCGCGCTCATGTAGCAGTCGCGGTCCAGTGTGCGCTCGACGTCTTCGTAGCTGCGTCCGCAGTGCTGGGCGTAGACGCGCGTGACGCGGTCCTTGGTCCTGCGCATTTCCTCGGCGTGGATGAGCACGTCCGAGGCCTGGCCCTGGAAGCCGCCCAAAGGCTGATGCACGTGCACGCTGGCATTGGCCAGCGCGCATCGTTCGCCGGGTTCACCCGCCATCAGCAGGAACGAGCCCATGGAGCGCGCCGTACCCATGCACAGCGTGTGCACCGGCGCGGTGATGAACTGCATGGTGTCGTACATGGCCAGGCCGCTGGTGATGACCCCGCCAGGAGAGTTGATGTAGAGATGGATGGGCTTGGTCGGGTTCTCGGATTCCAGGAACAGCAGCTGGGCGCAGACCAGCGCCGACACCGAGTCGTTGACTTCGCCGTTCAGGAAGATGATGCGGTCGCGCAGCAGCCGCGAATAGATGTCGAAGGACCGCTCGCCGCGGCCGGATTGCTCGACCACCATGGGTACGTATTGCATCACGTCCTGCATGGACGAATCTCCTGGGTTGCGATTGCCTTGCGCTTGGGCCGGGTTCAGGCGGCGCGCATGAGGAAGGGGCTGGCGTCGTTGGCGGCGAGGCGCCCGCGGCGCTCCAGCCGCGCGTCGTCCAGCGCGTGGATGATGCGCAGGAGCGTGCGGCCGTCGGCGACGGGCCGGATCTGGAAGGTCACCAGGCTTTCGAGGAAAGGCGGTTCCTCGTCGCGCATGCGGTATCGGATTTCTTCAGCTGGCGTCGCGTCCGCGGGTTCGGCGCTGGCCAGCGCCCGTCCAGGCAGCCATTGTTCGCGGAATTCGGGGATGCTGATGGCGCGCCAGACTTTTTCGGGCGGCGCGTCGAGTTCGTATTCGAGCACGATGTCCTGGGGCGGGTCTTGCGGCGCGGTCGGCTTCATTGGTCCATGTCCTTGAGCAGGGCGTTCAGGGCTTCGATGCGGGCCGGCCAGTAGGCGCGGTACTTCGCCAGCCATCCGGCAATGAGCGCGAGTCCGTCGGGGTCGACTTCATAGTTCACGAAACGGCCTTGTTTTTCCTCGCGCACCAGGCGCGCCTTGCGCAGCACGGAAAGGTGCTGCGACATGGCTGGCTGGCTGATCTCCATGCCCACGCGCAGGGCGCTGGCGTTCATGCCGCCGGTGGCGAGCTTTTCGAAGATGGCGCGGCGGGTCGGATCGGCCAACGCCTTGAAGATGTCGTTCTCGAGCATGACAATACATTAGTCAATACTTATGTATTGGTCAAGCGGAAGGCATCCTGTGCGCGTCCGCGAACCGTTTGCGATCGCGGCTGGCACAATGGCGCCGGACCTGCAGCCGGGAGCGATGCCGTGGCTTTTCTTTTATTCCCCGTCTTGTTCGCGGCCAGCCTGCTGATCAGCCTGGCGGCCAGCGCCGTGCACGGCCGCCGTCATGGTTGGACGGCCCCGGCCACGCGGCGGTGGCTGTTCGTGGCGGGATGTCTTGTGCTTTCGTATCTGGGCGGCCTGGCGCTGGTCATTCATGACCCGTATTTCGACGACAACGGGGTGCCTGAATTCATTCCGTGGCGTTTCCGCTGGACCTGGGCCTGGCTCTACGCCGGCTTGCTCCAGTTCGCCGTGGTTCCCGGCGGTCTGGCCCTGCGGTTCCTGGCCAGGCGCAAGGCGGCAAGCGCCGCGCAATAAAAAACCCGCCGCAATGCGGCGGGTTTCTCTTCAAGCGGAAACGGATCAGGCGGCTTCGCCTTCCTCGCCTTCCTTCTTGACCGGCTTGACCAGGTCTTCGCGCTTGACGCCCAGCCACATGGCCAGGGCCGCGGCCACGAACACCGACGAGTAGATGCCGAACCAGATGCCGATGGTCAGGGCCATGGCGAAGTAGTGCAGGGTGGGGCCGCCGAAGAACAGCATGGCCAGCACCATCATCTGCGTGGAACCGTGGGTGATGATGGTCCGCGAGATGGTCTGCGTGATGGCGCTGTTGATGACTTCGTGCACGTCCGCCTTGCGGTACTTGCGGAAGTTTTCGCGGATCCGGTCCATGATGACCACGGATTCGTTCACGGAGTAGCCCAGCACCGCCAGCACGCCCGCCAGCACCGACAGCGAGAATTCCCACTGGAAGAAGGCGAAGAAGCCCAGGATGATCACCACGTCGTGGAGGTTGGCGATCACGCCGGCGACGGCGAACTTCCATTCGAAGCGGAAGCCCAGGTAGACCATGATGCCGATGACCACGACCAGCAGGGCCATCAGGCCGTTGTGCAGCAGCTCCTGGCCCACTTGCGGGCCCACGAACTCGACACGGCGCAGCTCGACGCCGGAATCGGCGGTCTTCAGCGCGGCCATGACGGTTTCGCTCTGGGTGGCCGAGGTCTGGCCTTCCTGCAGCGGCAGGCGGATCATGACGTCGTGCGAGGTGCCGAAGTTCTGCACCTGGAAGTCGGTGTAGCCCAGCTTGGAGACCACGCCGCGCACGTTTTCAAGCTGCGCCGTCTGAGCGTAGTTGACTTCCATGACCGTGCCGCCGGTGAATTCGATCGACAGGTGGAAGCCGCGCGTGACGATGAAGAAAACAGCCGCCAGGAATGTGACGAGACTGATGATGTTCAGCACCAGCGCGTGGCGCATGAACGGGATGGTGCGGTGAATACGGAAAAATTCCATTTTTCGCCTTAGGCTTTATCTGTGGCGGGCGGCCGGGCCGCCCGCGCTCATGTTCAGTTGGTCTTCGGTTTCCAGACTTCACCGATGGAGATCGACGTGAGCTTCTTCTTGCGGCCGTACCAGAGGTTGGCCAGCGCGCGCACGCCCACCACCGACGAGAACATCGAGGTCAGGATGCCCAGCACGTGCACCACCGCGAAGCCCCGGATCGGGCCCGAACCGAAGGCCAGCAGCGCCAGGCCCACGATCAGCGTGGTGAGGTTCGAGTCGAGAATGGTGCCCCAGGCGCGCTCGAAGCCATGATGGATGGCCTGTTGCGGACTGGCGCCGGCGCGCAACTCTTCCCGTATCCGTTCGTTGATCAGCACGTTCGAGTCGATGGCCATGCCCAGCGTCAGCGCGATTGCCGCGATGCCCGGCAGGGTCAGCGTGGCCTGCAGCATGGACAGCAGCGCCAGCAGCAGCAGCACGTTCATGGTCAGGCCGATCGTGGAGAACACGCCGAACAGGTGGTAGTACAGGATGATGAAGGCGGCGATGGCCAGGAAGCCGTACAGCGTCGAGTAGAAGCCCTTGGCGATGTTGTCCGCGCCCAGGCTCGGGCCGATGGTGCGTTCCTCGATGATGGACATGGGCGCAGCCAGGGCGCCGGCGCGCAGCAGCAGCGCGGTGTCGGCGGCCTCTTCGGAGCTCATGCTGCCCGAGATCTGCACCTGGCCGCCGGCGATTTCGCCGCGGATGACCGGAGCCGTGACCACTTCGCCCTTGCCGTTTTCGAACAGCAGGATGGCCATGCGCTTGCCGATGTTGTCGCGGGTGACGTCGCGGAAGATGCGGGCGCCCTTGGAGTCCAGCGTCAGGTGGACCGCGGCCTGCTGGGTCTGCGAGTCGCGGCCGGGCTGGGCGTCCTGCAGGTTTTCGCCGGTCAGGATGACCTGGCGGCGGACCAGGATGGGACGGCCGTCGCGGTCGTTGTAGCGTTCAAGGCCGAAAGGCACGCTGCCGCCCAGCAGCGCGGCCTGCGCGGCGGGGGAGTCGTCGACCATGCGGATTTCCAGCGTGGCGGTGCGGCCCAGCAGTTCCTTGGCCTTGGCCACGTCCTGCACGCCGGGCAGCTGCACCACGATGCGGTCGGCGCCTTGCTGCTGGATGACCGGTTCGGCCACGCCCAGTTCGTTGATCCGGTTATGCAGCGTGTTGATGTTCTGCTTGAGCGCGGAGTCCTGCACGCGGGTGACGGCGGCCGGGTTCAGCGCGGCCATCAGCAACGGCTTGCCGTTTTCCGTGCGCTCGGTGAACTCCAGGTCGGGCAGGCGGCTGCGCAGGGTGGAGATGGCGCGGTCGCGGTCGTCGGTGTCGGCGAAGGTGGCGGCAATGGCCAGGCCCGAGCGTTCGACGCCGGCCACGTTGACCTTCTGGTCGCGCAGCACGGAGCGCACGTCGGCGGCCAGGGAGTCGTAGCGGGCGGTCAGGGCGCCCTGCATGTCCACTTGCAGCAGGAAGTGCACGCCGCCGCGCAGGTCCAGGCCCAGGTACATCGGCTTGGGCGCGAACCAACCCAGGGCGCGCATCCAGGCGGGCGAGGCGGGCAGCAGGTTCAGCGCGACCGTGTAGTGGGGGTCGCCGGCGACGGTGTTGAGGGATTTGTCGATCAGGTCGCGCGCCTGCAACTGCAGGTCGGTCGACGTGAAGCGGGCGCGCACGGTGCCGAGCGTGCCGTTCTGTTCGTAATAGACCCCTTCATTGGGGATCTTGGCGTCGGTCAGGATCTGTTCGACCCGGCTCAGCATGGCGGGATCGACCTTGATCGTGGCCTTGGCGCTGGAAACCTGGACGGCCGGGGATTCGCCGTAGAAGTTGGGAAGCGTGTACAGCAGGCCGATGATGACCGCGACCAGGACCGTAATGTACTTCCAAAGGGGATAGCGGTTCATTGCCGGCTACTTCATGTAAAAGTGATGAAAGGGCCGCCCGGGCGACAAGCGCGGCGGGCGGCGACAGGGCCATCAAGCAACAGGAGCCCGATGGGGGCTCCTGTGGGACGCTTACAGGGCCTTGATGGTTCCCTTGGGCAGCACGGTCGAGACCGAGGACTTCTGCATGATCACTTCGACGGGCTTGTCGGCCAGTTCGGAGACTTCGACGGTGACGTAGCTGTCGTTGACCTTGGTGACCTTGCCGAGCATGCCGCCGGCGGTGACCACTTCGTCGCCCTTGGCCAGGGCGGCGATCAGGTTGCGGTGTTCCTTCTGGCGCTTCATCTGGGGACGGATCATCAGGAAGTAGAGGATCACGAACATCAGGATGATGGGCAGCATGCCCATCAGCGCGTTACCCTCGGGGGCTGCGGCCTGAGCCACGACGAGGCTGGCGGTATCGATAACGGACATTGAATTCTCCTGCGTTTAGTCTGTTTGGGTGTTTGTATCTAGTGTTTTTATGCGCCCATCCCCGCGCGAGCCATGGATAGGGCAAGCCGACTATTGTATATAGGTCCTGAAATTCTAATCCACCCCCCGCGCCCGGTCTGCCGCGAACTGCGCGCGCCAGGCGTCGAAGCGGCCTTCGGCGATGGCTTCGCGCATTTCCTTCATGATGGTCAGATAGAAATGCAGGTTGTGCAGGGTGTTCAGGCGCGCGCCGGTGATTTCATTGGCGCGCTGCAGATGGTGCAGGTAGGCCCGCGAGAAATTCGCGCAGGTATGGCAGTTGCAGCTGGGGTCCAGCGGGCGGGTGTCGTCGCGGTACTTGGCGTTGCGGATCTTGACGTCGCCAAAGCGCGTGAACAGCCAGCCGTTGCGGGCGTTGCGGGTCGGCATGACGCAGTCGAACATGTCCACGCCGCGGCTCACGCCTTCGACCAGGTCTTCCGGCGTGCCCACGCCCATCAGGTAGCGCGGCGCCTGGGCCGGCAGCTTGGGCGTGACGTGCGCCAGGATGCGCATCATGTCTTCCTTGGGCTCGCCGACCGACAGGCCGCCGATGGCGTAGCCGTGGAAGCCGATGTCCTGCAGCCCGGCCAGGGACTCGTCGCGCAGGGCTTCGTACATGCCGCCCTGGACGATGCCGAACAGGGCGTTGGGGTTCTGCAGGCGGTCGAATTCCTCGCGCGAGCGGCGGGCCCAGCGCAGCGACATGCGCATGGAGCGGGCCGCTTCTTCGACGGTGGCGGGGCGGCCGTCGATTTCATAGGGCGTGCACTCGTCGAACACCATGACGATGTCGGAATTCAGCGAGCGCTGGATGCGCATGGATTCTTCCGGCGTCAGGAACAGCCGCGCGCCGTCGATCGGGGAAGCGAACTTGACGCCTTCCTCGGTGATCTTGCGCATACCTTGCAGGCTGAACACCTGGAAGCCGCCGGAGTCGGTCAGGATGGGCTTGTCCCACTGCATGAAGCCATGCAGGCCGCCGTGCTTTTCCATGATTTCCGTGCCTGGGCGCAGCCACAGGTGGAAGGTGTTGCCCAGCACGATCTGCGAACCGATTTCCTTCAGTTCGTGCGGCATCATGGCCTTGACGCTGCCATAGGTGCCAACAGGCATGAAGATGGGCGTCTCGACCACGCCGTGGTTCAGCGTGATGCGGCCGCGGCGGGCGCCGCCGTCGGTGGCGAGCAGTTCGAAATTCAGTCCGGTCATGGGGCGGGGGACTCGATAAACATGGCGTCGCCATAGCTGAAGAAGCGGTAGCGCTCGGCGACGGCGTGGGCGTAGGCGCGGCGTATGGGTTCTACGCCGGCCAGCGCCGACACCAGCATCAGCAGGGTCGACTGGGGCAGGTGGAAGTTGGTGACCAGGGCGTCGACGACGCGGTACCGGTAACCGGGGGTGATGAAGAGGCGGGTGTCGCCCTGGGCGGCGGCCAGCGGCAGGCCGAGGGCGGTGCGCCCTTCGGTCTGGGCGGCGGCGGATTCCAGGGCGCGCACGCTGGTGGTGCCGACGGCGATGACCCGGCCGCCGCGGCTGCGGGCGGCGGCGATCGCGTCGACCGTGGCTTGCGGCACGGTGAACCATTCGGCGTGCATGATGTGATCGGCCAGATTGTCCACGCGCACCGGCTGGAAGGTACCCGCGCCCACGTGCAGCGTGACGAAGGCGCGTTCCACGCCCATCGCCGCCAGGCGATCCAGCGTGGGCTGGTCGAAGTGCAGGCCGGCGGTGGGCGCGGCCACCGCGCCGGGTTCGCGCGCGTAGACGGTTTGATAGCGTTCGTCGTCGCCGCTGTCGGCCTCGTGCGTGATGTAGGGCGGCAGCGGCGTCGCGCCGTGCGCGTCCAGCAGATCCAGCACGGGGCCGGGAAAGCGGATGTCGAAGAGTTCGCCTTCGCGGCCCAGCACGGTGGCGTCGAAGGCGTCGGCCAGGCGCAGCACCATGCCCGGACCGGGCGACTTGCTGGCGCGCACGTGGGCCAGGACGCGGTCGGGTTCGGTGATGCGTTCGACCAGCACTTCGATCTTGCCGCCGGTGATCTTGTGGCCGTTCAGGCGCGCCTTGATGACGCGGGTGTCGTTGAAGATCAGCAGGTCTTGCGGACGCAGCAGCGAGGCCAGGTCGGCGAACTGCCGGTCGTGCAGCTGGCCGGCGCCGTCCAGGTGCAGCAGGCGGCTGCCGGTGCGTTCGGCGGCGGGCGCCTGGGCGATGAGCTCGGGCGGCAGTTCGTAATTGAAATCGGCAACGGTGAGGGACTGGGTCACGCGGCTATCCGTCCGGCAAGGGCGGCAAAAAGAGGGCGAAAACGGGCCAGGCGGGCCCGGGGCAACCCTGTATTGTAAAGCGGCCGCAGGATCGGGCTGCCCGGCCGGGGGACGGATGGCCGCTCCGGCTGCGTTCAGCGCGCCGGGCTCCAGCCCAGCCGGCGCGAGCAATCCGCCGCCGCCGCCGTCAGCGCCCGCACCGGTTCGCCGTCGGCCGACAGGTCGAATCCCCCGTGCAGTCCCAGGCTGGTGATGGCGCCGGCCAGATGGCCCTGCGCATCCAGCACCGGCACCGAGGCCGAATTGATGCCGTGCAGCAGGTGGCCGCTGACGCTGGCGTAACCGCGCTTGCGGGTCGCCTGCCACTGGCGGCGCAGCGCGGCGGCCAGATCGGCGGGCGGTTCCGCCGCATCCAGCATGCGGGCGGCCTCGGGATCATGCGCTTGCAGCGCCTCCCATTCGGACAGTGCCCGCGGCAGGGCCAGGGCCTCGGGCAGCCAGGCGGCGAAGACCCGGCCGGTGGCGCTGTTGAGCAGCGGCAGCACCGAGCCCACCCGCACGTTGACCGTCACCGGCAGTCGCGCGTCGCGCCATTGCACGATGGTGGGGCCGTGCTGGCCCCATACCGCGATGAACACGGTCTGGCCGATGGCGGCGCTCAGGCCGTCCAGGCTGCCGGCCGCCAGTTTCACGAAATCCACTTCGGCCAGCGCCGCCAGTCCGGTGTGCAGCGCCTGCGGGCCCAGCCGGTAGCGGGCGCTGGCCGCGTCCTGTTCCACATAGCCGCGCCGCTCCAGAGACACCAGGTAGCGGTGCACCTTGGCGCGCGGCATGTCCAGGCTGCGGCCCAGCTCGGACACGGACAGGGCGCCGCCCAGTTCGGCCAGCCGGGTCAGCACGTCCAGGGCGATTTCGGCTGATTGGATCCCCGTGCTGCTATCTGTTGACATGAGTTTGTCTCTTATTAGAATACGTGTATCACTAAAAAATACAGCGCTTGCCAGTCACTGGCAACGTGGAGACCAGCAAGAACGCAGCCGCGCCGCGCTGCGAGGCCGTGCGGACAAACCCGCAGCGGGCCCCCCGAGGTGCCCGCCCGCCGGGTTCCCCGCCGTATAAACAGAGTTCCACGCCGTAGCGGATCGGCGCAAAGCATAAGACATCCGCGTATCCAAGGAGACTCCGCATGACCCCTCGTCGTACCCTCATGGCCGCCGCGCTGGCCGCCCTGCTGGCAGCGGGCGCCACGCCCGCGCTGGCCCAGGTGAAAATCGGCGCCACGCTGTCCACCACCGGTCCCCAGGCCTCGCTGGGCATCCCCGAACGCAACACGATCAGCCTGCTGCCCACCGAGATCGGGGGCGTCAAGGTCGAGTACGTGGTGCTGGACGACGCTTCCGACACCACCCGCGCCGTCAGCAATTCCCACAAGCTGATCTCGGAGAACAAGGTGGACCTGATCGTCGGGTCCACCACCACGCCCAACACCATGGCCATGCTGGACACGGTGGCCAGCGGCGCCACCCCGGTGATCACGCTGGCTTCTTCGGCGCGGCTGATCGAGCCGGTCGACGACAAGCGCCGCTGGGTGTTCAAGACGCCGCACTCCGATTCGCTGATGGCCGAGGGCATCGCGCGCCACGCGGCGGCCAATGGCGTGAAGAAGCTGGCCTTCATCGGCTTCAACAACGCGCTGGGCGAGACCTTCTGGGTGGAAATCGAGAAGGCGGCCAAGAAGCACGGCATCGAGGTGGTGGGCAAGGAAGCCTTCGCGCCCACCGACACGTCCGCCGTGGCCCAGACCCTGAAGGTGATCGGCGCGGCGCCGGACGCCGTGGTGGTCGGGGCCTCCGGCACGCCCGCCGCGATGCCGGCGCGGGCGCTGCGCGAACGCGGCTACAAGGGCAAGATCTACTTCAACCACGGCGTGGCCAACAACGACTTCCTGCGGGTCTGTGGCGACGCCTGCGAGGGCGCCTGGGTGCCGGTGGGGCCGGTAATGGTCGCCGACCTGCTGCCGGACACCAACCCCGTCAAGTCCACCGCCCAGGCCTTCGCCAAGAAGTATGAGGCGGCCAACGGCGCGGGCAGCGTGTCCCTGTTCGCCGCCTACACCTGGGACGTCGGCCTCCTGCTGCAGCAGGCCATCCCGGTGGCGCTGAAGACGGCCAAGCCCGGCACGCCCGAATTCCGGGCGGCGCTGCGCGACGCGCTGGAGAACGTCAAGAACCTGCCCACCGCGACAGGCGTGGTCAACATGAGTCCCACCGACCACAACGGGCTGGACGAGCGGGCGCTGGTGATGGCGACCGTGGCTTCGGGCAAGTGGCGCCTTCAAAAATAAAGCGCTCCACGGGAGCGCTTGCAGGCCCGCGCCGCCCGCAAGCGCCCCAGGTTTTGTATGCTCTCGGTTTTGCAGGACGAGCAACCGGGTGGGCGTGGCATGACGGGACAAGCATATAAGCGTAGGGGCGGGCTGAAGCGATGGCTGGCCGGCGGGCTGCTGGCCGTGGTGGCGGGCGCGGCCTGGGCGCAGGTGCCCGGCCTGCCGCCCAACGTGGTGAACGCCTGGAAAGCCAGCAAGCTGCCCGACAGCTCCCTGTCCCTGGTGGTGCAGGAAGTGGGCGGGCCGCGCCTGGCGGCGCTGAATGCCAAGGAGTCGCGCAATCCCGCCTCGGTGATGAAGCTGGTCACGACCTGGGCCGCGCTGTCCGAGCTGGGACCCAACTATGTCTGGCGCACCGAATTCATGACGGCGCCCGGCGCGCGGCCCGATGCCAAGGGCGTGCTGAGCGGCCCGCTATACCTGCGGGCTGGCGGCGATCCGCAATTCCTGCTGCAGGACCTGTGGGTGCTGCTGCGCGAACTGCGCCTGCGCGGCGTCAAGCAGATCAACGACCTGGTCATCGACCGCAGCATCTTCGGCCAGGTCGCGACCGACCCAGGCGCTTTCGACGGCGCCCCGGACCGGGCCTACAACGCCAGCCCGGATGCCCTGATGGTGGGTTTTGGCGCAATGCGGCTGCTGTTCACGCCGGACCCCGCCGCCAATAAATGGGTGCCGCTGATCGATCCGCCGCTGCCGGGCCTGAAGATCGAGGGCCGCGTCGAATGGAGCGATGCCCGCTGCCCCGGGCCTCCCGTGGTGACGACCGAACCCTTGATCACCCAGCAGGGCGTCACGATCCGCGTGAATGGCAAGGTGGCCGGCTCCTGCGGCGAATTCAGCCTGTACCGCCTGGCGCTGTCGCAGCCCGACTACGCCACCGAAGTGTTCCGCATGCTCTGGAAGGAGCTGGGCGGCACTTTCAAGGGCCAGGTCCGTTCCGGCATGGTGCCGCCTGACGCGGTGGTGCTGGCCTCGCACGATTCGCCCACGCTGGCCGAGGCGATCCGCCAGATCAACAAGCGCAGCAACAACGTCATGGCGCGCACCTTGCTGCTGACCCTGGGCGCCGAGCGCGGCCGCCGGCCCGCCACCGTCGCCAGCAGCGAGGCCGTGGCCAAGGGGCTGCTGGCCAAGCAGGGCCTGGATATGCCCGAGCTGGTCATCGACAACGGCGCCGGCCTGTCGCGCGACGCGCGGGTGTCGGCCGACAGCCTGGCGTCGATGCTGACCGTGGCCTGGAACTCGCCGGTCATGCCCGAGTACATTTCATCCTTTGCGATCGCGGGGGTGGATGGCACGGTGCGCCGCCGCCTCAAGGGCGATGGCACCCTGGGCATGGCCCACCTGAAGACCGGGTCGCTGCGCGACGTGCGTTCCATCGCAGGCTACGTGCTGGGCGCCAGCGGCAAGCGCTACGTGGTGGTCAGCATTGTCAACCACGAACAGGCCGGCGCCGTGCGCGCCTTCGACGACGCCCTGATCGCCTGGCTCGCTGAACAATGACCATGCCTGCGCCTCGCCGGCGCGAATCTTCGGATCATCCTGCGGGCGGTCAATAACAATTCCCTTCCAAACCGATTACGATCCTCAAATGTGGCTCGACGGCGGGGCGATGCAAAGCGCGCCGCGCCGTCATGGTTCCGCCTGAGGCGAATACCCTGTCTATCAATACTCTGGAGAGTTACGCACATGCCCGTGCACGAAATCCGCCATCCGCTGATCCGCCACAAGCTCGGGATCATGCGTCGCGCCGACCTCAGCACCAAGAGCTTCCGTGAGCTGTCGCAGGAAGTGGGCGCGCTGCTCACGTATGAAGCGTCCAAGGACCTGCCGCTGGCGCCCGCCACCGTCGAGGGCTGGTGCGGCTCGGTGCAGGTCGAAAAGATCGCCGGCAAGAAAGTCACCGTGGTGCCCATCCTGCGCGCCGGCATCGGCATGCTGGACGGCGTGCTCAGCCTGATTCCGGGCGCCAAGGTCAGCGTGGTGGGCGTGGCCCGCAACGAAGAAACGCTGGAAGCGCATACCTACCTGGAACGCCTGGTGGGTGAACTGGACCAGCGCCTGGCCCTGATCGTCGACCCGATGCTGGCCACCGGCGGCTCCATGGTCGCCGCCATTGATCTGCTCAAGCGCGCCGGTTGCAAGGAAATCCGCGCCCTGGTGCTGGTAGCGGCGCCGGTCGGTATCGATACGGTTCTGGCCAAGCATCCCGACGTGCACATCTACACCGCGTCCATCGACGACGGCCTCAACGAGCACGGCTACATCATGCCGGGCCTGGGCGACGCCGGCGACCGCATTTTCGGCACGACGCAGAAGACGGAATAGCGGCCGGGGTACGGCCACGAAAAAAAACGCCAGCCCGCAGGCTGGCGTTTTGCATCGGGCCCACGGCCCCTCAGGCCGCCAGACGCTCCATGCGTCCGTCCAGGTGCTGGCCGAACCACTGCAATTGCGAAGCCAATCCCGCCACCTCGCCCACGATCAAGAGCGCCGGCGAACGGATCGCGTGCTCGGCGGCCAGCGCCGGCAATTGCTCCAGCGCGCCAGACAACACCCGTTGCTCGGGCCGGCTGCCGTTCTCGATCAGCGCGAACGGCGTGTCCGCCGAGCGGCCGTGGGCCAGCAGGCGGCTGGTCAGCAGATCCAGCTGCCCCACACCCATGTAGAAGGCCAGGGTCTGTTTTTCACGGGCCAGCGCGGGCCAGTCCAGGTTGTCCTCGTCTTCGCGGCAATGCGCGGTGACCAGGCGGACGGACTGGGCGTGTTCGCGGTGCGTCAGCGGAACGCCGGCATAGGCGGCACAGGCCAGCGCGGCGGTGATGCCGGGCACTACTTCATAGCGCACGCCGTGCGTGCGCAGGTATTCCAGTTCCTCACCGCCACGCCCGAAGATGAAGGCGTCGCCGCCCTTGAGCCGCACGACGCGGCGGCCGGCGCGCGCGTGCTCGACCATCAGCCTGTGGATGCGGGCCTGGGTGGCGTTGTGGTCCTCGCCGGGCAGCTTGCCGACCGATACGCGCTCGGCGTCGCGGCGCGCCAGCGACATGACGTCGGCGCTTACCAGGCGGTCATGCAGGATCACGTCGGCCTCGTTCAGCGCGCGCAATGCCTTCAGCGTCAGCAGGCCGGGGTCGCCGGGGCCAGCGCCCACCAGCACCACGCTGCCGGCGTCGGGCGCCCGCGGCGCCGCCAATGCCGCCGCCAGCGCGGCTTCGGCCTGGGCCGGCTGCTGCTGGCGCAGGAAGCCGGCCACTGGGCCGTCCAGCAGCCAGTCGTAGAAGCGGCGGCGCGCGCCCAGGTCGGGATGACTGGCGCGGATGCGCTTGCGATAGCTGGCGGCCAGCCCGGCCAACTGGCCCAGGGTGTGGTCGAACAGCGATTCGATGCGTTCCCGGATGCGCCGCGCCAGCACCGGCGCCACGCCGGACGAGGAAATCGCGACGATGACCGGCGAGCGGTCGACGATGGACGGCACCTGGAAGGACGACAGTTCGGGATCGTCCACCACGTTGCTGAAGATGCGCCGGACGGCGGCGGCCTCCGAGACGGCGGCGTTGGTCTCGCGGTCGTCGGTGGCCGCGACCGCCAGCCAGACTTCGTCGAGCCAGGCGGGATCGAAGCGGCCGGACAAATGGCGGATGCGGCCTTCGGCGGCCAGCGCGGCCAGGGCGGGCGTCAGTTCCGGCGCGCCCACCAGCACGTCGGCGGAGGCTTCCAGCAGCGACAGCGTCTTGCGTTCGGCGACGCCGCCGCCGCCCACCACCAGGACCAGCCTGTCTTTCAGATCGGCAAAAATCGGGAAAAGCTTCATGAATGCCAGCCTCGGGCGTACCCGGCATAGTGTCGTTGGATCATAGGAAGGGGGCTTCATCCCCACAACTTTTGATTTCTTTGTTCCATATAACCAAAGCTCATTAAGTGGATTTGCCCAGCCAGGCGCTCATCTCCACGACCTCCCGGGCGACCTCGCCCAGCCGCTTCTGGCTTTGCATCGCGCGCTGGCGCAACAGGCCGTGGGCCTCATCCTCGGAAATCGACCGCGCCTTCATCAGGATGCCCTTGGCCTTTTCCACCCATTGGCGGTCGGCCAGACGCAATTGCGCGTCGCGCAGTTCTTCGCGCCGCGACTTCTCCATGGCGAAGCGCTCGATCGCCACCGTCAGCAGCGGCTCGATGCGTCCGGCAGGCACGTCGCCCACCACGTAGGCGGCGACCCCGGCGCGCAAGGCGCTGCGTATGGTTTCGCGGTTGCCGTTGTCGGTGAACATCACGACCGGGCGGTCGCTGTGTTCGCTGGCGACGCACACGTTCTCCAGCGTGTCGCGGCCGGGGGCGTCGCTGTCTATCAGCACCACGTCGGGCGCGGCCTGCGCGATGGCGGCGGCCAGATCCATGTCCGGCGCCATTTCGGCCACGACATGTACGCCCGCTGCGGCCAGCGTCTGCCGCAGCGACGCCGCGCGTCCTTCGCCATCGTTGAGCAGCATGACCTTGAGCATGAGATTCCCCTCTGATGCTTCCTGTCATGCAAGTTCCATGCCATCGCATTCTTCGACGACGGCCAGTCGGTGCGCACAGCGCCGGAGCGCGCCTGGCACATGGATGGTGCGCTGCCGCAACCGACGGTGCACCAAGTTGGTTCGCACCCCGTTTCATGCCTTGCCCGCTGGCCCGGCGCGATGCGGAGCAGCGCTAGTGCAGGCGCGGCCTGGCGGCGAGCCAGGCAATATCCCATTCTTTCTGGCACGCCATTTGCTTCAGTGGAAGCGGGCGGCCAACGAAGGTCGGCCCACGCAACGCGCCGCAATCAGCGGCAAGGGACAACGACGTTCCGCAGCGCCACTGGATGGAAATCCATGGCGCGCGGGACGTTTTTTTTTGCCAGGAGCCATGCATGACGCCATCGACCCATAGTCCCTCCACCGACGCCGCCGCGGGCGGGGATCTCAGCGCCAACGCCGCGCGCCGCAAATGGCTTTGCGGCACGGCGCGCGCGGTGGCCGGCGCCAGCCTGCTGTCGCTGGTCGATCCGCTGGTGCGGGCCGGCGCCTGGGCCGCCGGCACCGACGCGCCCGAGAAGACCGAGGTCAAGATCGGCTTCATTCCGCTGACCGATTGCGCTTCGGTCGTGATGGCCTCGGTATTGGGCCTGGATAAGAAGCACGGCGTGACGATCACGCCGTCCAAGGAAGCGTCCTGGGCCGCCGTGCGCGACAAGCTCATGAACGGCGAACTGGACATGGCCCACGTGCTGTACGGCCTGGTCTACGGCGTGCACCTGGGCATAGGCGGGCCGAAGAAGGACATGGCCGTGCTGATGAGCCTGAACCAGAACGGCCAGGCCATCACGCTGTCGAACAAGCTGCTGGCGGCGGGCGTGCGCGACGGTGAATCGCTGGCCAAGCTGATGGCGTCCGACAAGCGTGAATACACCTTTGCCCAGACCTTTCCCACCGGCACGCACGCGATGTGGCTGTATTACTGGCTGGCGACCTACGGCATCCATCCCATGAAGGACGCCAAGGTCATCACCGTGCCGCCGCCGCAGATGGTCGCCAACATGCGCGTGGGCAACATGGACGGCTATTGCGTGGGCGAGCCCTGGGGCGCGCGCGCCATCCTGGACAAGATCGGCTACACCGCCGTCACTTCGCAGGGCATCTGGACCGATCACCCCGAGAAGGTGCTGGGCACGAGCGCCGACTTCGTATCGCGCCACCCGAACACGGCGCGCGCGGTGACCGCCGCCATTCTTGAGGCCGGCAAGTGGATAGACGCCTCGCCCGCCAACCGCCAGAAAACCGCCGAGACCATCGCGGCCAAGTCCTATGTCAATACGGACGCCAGCGGCATCGTCGACCGCATGCTGGGCCGCTACGACGATGGGCTGGGGAAAAGCTGGACGGACGAGCACGCCATGCGCTTTTACGCCGACGGCGCCGCCAATTTCCCATACCTGAGCGACGGCATGTGGTTCCTGACGCAGCACAAGCGCTGGGGGCTGCTGAAGGAACATCCCGATTATCTGGCGATGGCGAAACAGATCAACCGGATCGACCTCTACAAGCAGGCCGCGCAGGCCGCCGGCGCGGCGTTGCCGCCCAGCGAGATGCGCACTTCGAAACTCATCGACGGCGTGGTCTGGGACGGCAGCAATCCTGCCGCCTACGCCGACGGATTCAAGGTCCGGGCCTGAGCGCCGATACAAAAGGGGCATGCAATGTCTGACGCAACGAGTATGAGCCGCGGCGATGAACTCCTCGCCCTCTGGCGCGAACGTCTGGAGTCCGCGCTGCGGGCCGTGGTGGGGCCCGTGGCGGGCTTCGCGCTGTTTGTGCTGGTGTGGCAGGTGGTGGCGATGCGGATACCGGAAATCCCCACGCCGGGCGTGACCTGGCGCGCCGCCGTGGAACTGTTTTCCGATCCGTTCTACGACAACGGCCCCAATGACAAGGGCATAGGCTGGAACCTGCTGGCATCGCTGCAGCGCGTGGCGCTCGGCTTCGGCCTGGCCGCGCTGGTCGGCATCCCCGCGGGTTTCGCCATCGGCCGCTATGCGGCGGTGCGGGCGATGTTCTCGCCCATCGTCAGCCTGCTGCGGCCGGTGTCGCCGCTGGCCTGGCTGCCGCTTGGACTGCTGCTGTTCAAGGCGGCCAACCCGGCCGCCATCTGGGCCATCTTCATCTGTTCGATCTGGCCGATGATCATCAACACCGCGGTCGGCGTGGCGCGCGTGCCGCAGGACTATCTGAACGTGGCGCGGGTGCTGAACCTGTCGGAATGGAAGGTGACCACCAAGGTGCTGCTGCCTGCCGTGCTGCCCTACATGCTGACCGGGGTGCGCCTGTCGATCGGCACTGCGTGGCTGGTGATCGTGGCCGCGGAGATGCTGACGGGCGGCACGGGCATCGGCTTCTGGCTTTGGGACGAGTGGAACAACCTGAAGGTGGAGCACATCGTCATCGCCATTTTCGTGATCGGCATCGTCGGGCTGCTGTTGGAAACTCTATTGGTTGCCCTGGCCCGCCGCTACACCTACACCGAGGAATAGCGCCATGAAGAAATACGTACGCATCGAGCGCGTGGGCCAGACGTTCAATACCCGCAAGGGCGCTTTCGTGGCGCTGCGCGACATAGACCTGACCGTGGAGCAGGGCGAGTTCATCACGCTGATCGGCCATTCCGGCTGCGGCAAATCGACCCTGCTCAATCTCATCGCCGGCCTGACCCGCCCCACCAGCGGCGTGCTGCTGTGCGCGGAACGCGAGATCACCGGCCCCGGCCCGGACCGCGCCGTGGTGTTCCAGAACCATTCGCTGCTGCCCTGGCTGAGCTGCTTCCAGAACGTATATCTGGCGGTGGAGCGGGTGTTCGGCGCCAAGGAGAAGCGCCCGCAGTTGGTCGAGCGCACACGCGCGGCGCTGGACCTGGTGGGCCTGTTGCCGGCGCAGAACAAGCTGCCGCGCGAGATTTCCGGAGGCATGAAGCAGCGCGTGGGCATTGCGCGCGCCCTGGCGATCGAGCCGGGCGTGCTGCTGATGGACGAGCCCTTCGGCGCGCTCGACGCGCTGACCCGCGCGCACCTGCAGGACGAACTGCTGAAGATCGTCGCCAAGACGCGCACCACCACCGTCATGGTCACGCACGACGTCGATGAAGCCGTGCTGCTGTCCGACCGCATCGTGATGCTGACCAACGGTCCGGCCGCGACCATCGGCGAAATCCTGCCCGTGCCGTTGTCCCGTCCGCGCGACCGCGTGCGGCTGGCCAATGACGCGGCCTATCTGGCGTGCCGGGCCGCGGTGGTGGACTTCCTGCACCGCCGCCATGGCAACCCCGAGCGCTCGCAGGCGGCGCTCCAGGCCAACGCGGCGCTGGATGCCGACCCGCAGCCGCTGGCCGAGGCCGGGGCATCGCGCGCAGCCGCGTAGGGGCCGTCATGGAGGCGAAGCAGAAGCTGGTGGTGGTCGGCAACGGCATGGCGGGCATACGCACGCTGGAAGAACTGCTGAAGCTGACGCCCGATCTGTACGAGATCACGGTATTCGGCGCCGAGCCGCATCCGAACTACAACCGCATCCTGCTGTCGCCAGTGCTGAGCGGCGAACAGAGCTTGCGGGATATCGTGCTCAACGATGAGGACTGGTACCTCCGCCACGGCATCCGCCTGTTGTTGAACCGCAAGGTCGTGGGCGTCAACCGCGCCCGGCGCATCGTGCTGGCGGACGATGGGTCCGAGACGCCCTACGACCGGCTGCTGTTGGCCACCGGCTCGAAGCCGTTCATCCTGCCTGTGCCGGGCAGCGATCTGGACGGCGTCGTCGCCTTTCGCGATATCGGCGACGTGAACCAGATGATAGAGGCGTCCTCGCGCTACCGGCACGCGGTGGTGATAGGCGGTGGCCTGTTGGGCCTGGAGGCCGCCAACGGCCTGGCTGCGCGCGGCATGGATGTGGCCGTGGTGCATTTGGGGGCATCGCTGCTGGACCGGCAGCTGGACGGCGGCGCCGCGGCCATGCTGCGCCGCGGGCTGGAAGTGCGCGGCCTGAAGTTTCTGCTGGGGCGCCAGACCCGCGAGATCCTGGGAGGGGCCGACGGGCGGGTGCGCGCGCTGCGCTTCGCGGACGGGGAAGAGATTGCGGCGGACCTGGTGGTGATGGCGGTGGGCGTCAGGCCCGACACCGAACTGGCCGAGCGCTGCGGCCTGCATGTGGACCGCGGCGTGGTGGTCAGCGACACCTTGCAGACCTATGACCCGCGCATCTACGCGGTGGGCGAATGCGTCAGCCATCGCGGCACCGCCTACGGCCTGGTCGCGCCCCTGTACGAACAGGCGAAGGTGGCGGCCAACCATCTGGCGCTGCACGGCATCGGCCGCTACGAAGGCAGCGTGACGTCGACGCGGCTCAAGGTCACCGGCATCGATCTGTTTTCCGCTGGCGATTTTGCCGGCGGGCAGCAGACCGAGTCGATCACGCTGGCCGATACGCCAGGCGGCGTCTACAAGAAATTGGTGATCCGCGACGACAAGCTGGTGGGCGCCTGCCTGTACGGCGACACGGCGGATAGCGCCTGGTATGTGCGCCTGATCCGCGAGGGCCGGCGCATCGGCGCATTGCGCGAGCGGCTCATGCACGGCGAAGGCGCCGCGGAGGAATAGGAAATGGATGCGCCCATGGCTGGCCTGATCGATAGCGTGGACGCGGCGCCGCAAGGCGTGCGCGAAGTGGCGTCGGTGTGCTGCTATTGCGGCACCGGCTGCGGCGTGCGGGTGCAAACGCGCGATGGCGCGGTGCTCCGCGTGCGCGGCGACGAGCAGCATCCGGCCAACCATGGCAAGCTCTGCAGCAAGGGCCTGGCGCTGGCGGACACGGTGCGGCGCGACGGCGCGCGCGTGCTGTCGGCGCAATGGCGCGAGACGCGCGCCCACCCCCAGCGCGCCATCGCGCTGGACCAGGCGCTGGATATCGCGGCGGCCAAGCTGGCCGACACCATTGCGCGGCATGGCCCGGACGCCGTGGGCTTCTACCTGTCGGGGCAGTTGCTGACCGAGGATTACGCGGTCTTCAACAAGCTGGCCCGCGCGCTGGCCGGCACCAACAACATCGACACCAATTCGCGCCTGTGCATGTCCAGCGCGGTCTCGGGCTACAAGCGCACGCTGGGCGCGGACGCGCCGCCGGCCTGCTACGAGGACCTGGATCTGGCCGACACGGTGCTGATCGCCGGCTCCAACATGGCCTATGCGCATCCCGTGCTGTTCCGGCGGCTGGAGGCCGCGCGGGCGCGGCGTCCAGGCATGAAGGTCATTGTCGCGGATCCTCGGCGTACCGATACCGCGGCCTTCGCCGACCTGCACCTGCAATTGGCGCCGGGCACGGATGTGGCCATGTTCCACGCCATGCTCAATGTCATGGAGCAGGAGGGGCTGCTGGATCACGGCTACATCGAGCGGCATACGGAAGGCTTCGAGCCCCTGATGGCGCGCGCTCGGCGGTACACCCCGCAAGCCGCGCAGGAGATCTGCGGCGTGCCGGCGGAGGACATCGTCCAGGCGGCGCGCTGGTTCGGCGCGGCCGGCGCGGCGCTGTCGCTCTACACCATGGGCTTGAACCAGTCGGCCAGCGGCACCGACAAGAACGCCGCCCTGATACATCTGCATTTGGCGACCGGGCAGATCGGCAAGCCGGGCGCGGGACCGTTTTCGCTGACGGGGCAGCCCAACGCGATGGGCGGGCGCGAGGCGGGCGGCATGGCCACGCTGCTGCCGGGCCATCGCGATCCCGCGTCGGCGGCCGACCGCGAGGCGGCCGCCGCGCTGTGGGGCGTGGACGCCTTGCCGCGGGCGCCGGGCGCCACCGCGCTGGATATGTTCGACGCGGCGCGCGAAGGTCGCATCAAGGTGCTGTGGATCGCGGCCACCAACCCGGCGCAGTCCCTGCCGGATCAGGCCCGGGTGCGCGCTGCGCTGGAGCGCGCCGAGTTTGTCATCGTGCAGGAGGCGTACGCGGGCACCGAAACCCTGGCCTACGCCGATCTGGTGCTGCCCGCTGCCACCTGGCCCGAGAAGTCCGGCACCGTGACCAACTCGGAGCGCCGCATCAGCCGGGTGCGGGCGGCGATCGATCCGCCCGGCGACGCGCAGCCGGATTGGCGGCTGGCGCAGGCGGTCGCGCTGCGCCTGGCTGCCCGCATGGCCCCGCACAAGGCGGCGCTGTTCGACTACCGGGATGAAAGCGAGGTCTTTGCCGAGCATGCCCGCACCACGGCGGGCCGGGACCTGGACTACAGCGGGCTGGATTATGCGGCGCTGCATGCGTACGGACCGCAGCAATGGCCGTACCGGCAAGGTCAGGGCACGGCGCGCCTGTATGCCGATGGCGTGTTTCCCACGGCCAGCGGACGCGCCCGTTTCTGCGACGTGGATTACCGTCCGGTCGTCGAAGCCGCTACGCCGGAATATCCGCTGCGGCTCACCACCGGCCGCCTGCGCGACCATTGGCACACCATGGCGCGCACGTCGCTGGCCCGCGTGCTGACGCAGCATGTCGAGGAACCCTGGGTGTCCATGCATCCCGAGGACATGCGCCGGCTCAAGCTGGACCCGGGCGCGCTGGCCAGGCTGGCGTCGCGCCGGGGTAGTGTGGTGCTACCCGTGCAGGCGGACGATACGCTGACGCCGGGACAGGTGTTCCTGCCCATGCATTGGGGCAGCGCCTACATGGCGGGGCTGGGAGTGAACGCGTTGACCAACCCGGCCGCCGATCCCATTTCGCGCCAGCCGGAACTCAAGCACAGCGCCGTGTCGGCCGTACCGGCAGGCCTGCCATGGCAGGCCGCGGGCTGGCTGCAGGGCGACAGCGCCATGTTGCGCGCGCGGCTGGCGCCCTGGCTGGGACGCTTCGATTACGCGGTGGTCCTGCCGGCGGGCGCGGGTGGCGTGCGGATGCGCCTGGCGGCCTGCGCCGCGCCGCCGGCAGAGGTCCTGGATGCGATGGCGGATGCGCTGGACCTGCACCTGCCCGACGTGGCTTTCGACGATCCCGCGCGCGGCCAGATGCGCAGGGTGAGGGTGGAGCAAGGCGCTTTGCGCGGCTTTTTGCTGACAGGTGATCTGCGGGCGCAGGATGCGCTGTTGTCCTGGGCCGGCGGCGGTGACGCGCCGGCCAGCGTGGCGGCGCTGCTGACCGGACGGATTGCGGGCGCGGTCCGCTCGCGCGCAGTCTGCGTCTGCAACGGCGTGAGCGAGGCCGCGATTCTTGCCGGTATCGCCCGGGGCTGCGATCTGGCGGCCTTGAAGACTGCGCTGGGCTGCGGCACTGGCTGCGGTTCCTGCGTGCCGGAGATCCAGGTCCTGATCGGCCGCGCCGCGCCCGCCGCCGCGCCGGCGTAGCCGCTGCCAGCGTGGTCGCGGCCGACACGTTCCGACACGCGCCGCGTCTCGCAACCGGTGTAGTATCAAGCCAGCCATGCGCCAGGCGCGGGCGGTTTTCATCCGGATTCATGGAGTGGCTTGTGACGATGCGAAAAATGGCATCCCTGATTTTTACGGCGGGCGCGCTGGGCGCGGCCGCCGCGGCGCAGGCCGGCGTGTGCGATGCGCAGTTCATGCATGACGGCGGCACGGTGCAACTGACGGGCACCGGCAATCTGGCGCTGGGCGCCGACCTGTCTTTCGCCGAAGTTACAAAAAGCAATGGCGACAACTGCCGCGCGCGCGTGCAGGGCGTGGCCACGTTCAGCTATGCGGGCCTGCCCCCGGGAAAGTCCAAGCTGGATTACCTGATGACGGTCAAGGGCGGCCAGGCCACCTTCCTGCGCTATGCCACCGCGGGCGAGGCGCCCAAGCCTTCCGAAGGCCAGTTCGACCTGCGCATGCTGGGTCTCTTCGCCTATGACGGCAAGCTCAGCGCCGGCCAGAAATTGCCTGGCTCGTCGTTCCGCTTGAAGATCGGCAAGGAAGCGCCCGTCGGCGGCCAGCCCAGCACCACGGTGCGCATCGGTGAGAAGACCGTGGGGCAGAAGGCTGCGGTGAATACCGCGCTGGGCTCGCAGTCTTGCCATCCGATCACCTACACCCGCAATTCCGATCCCACCATGGCCACGTTTCAGGGCCTGACGATCCCCATCCCGGGCATGAACACCACCGTGACGGACTGGTACTGTCCGGCGATCAATCTGGTGATGAAGCAGGACATCGATCAGGGCGGCGTCAAATCCGCCGTTGAGATTACGCAAATCAAGTAGCACACCGTAGCAAGCGCGCCGTGTCTCCCGCATGGCGGCTGGTATGATGGTTCCGTCATTGACACACAACAGGAGCTCAAATAATGGCCACGAGAAAATCCGAAGAAGTCGCAAAAGAAAAACTCATCGACAGTGTCAAGTCCAGCCTGAATGACGCCGAAAGCCTGCTGCGCGAAGCCGCCAGCAGCACCGGCGACAAGGCCAACGAATTGCGCGACCGCGCGCTGACGTCCTTGAAGCGCACGCGCGAAGCGCTGTACGAAGCGCAGGACGCCGTGCTGGAACGCGGCCGCAAGGCTGCCCGCGCGACCGACGACTACGTGCACGACAATCCCTGGCAAGCCATCGGCATCGCAGGCGTGACCGGCCTGCTGCTCGGCTTGCTGATCAGCCGCCGCTGATAGGGCAGGACATCCGGGCGGGCGGCGCGGGCGCAAGACCGCGCTTCCCGCCCGGCGTCCTTTTCAGCCATGGGTCTACGAAAATCTGTTTTCGGCGTTGCCTCCAGCGTGGTCGGGCTGTTGCGCACGCGCCTGGAACTGCTGGCGCTGGAAGCGGCGGATGAAAAAGCGCGCTTGCTCAAGCTTTTGGGCATGGCGTTTGCTGCGCTGCTGTTCCTGACGCTGGCGGTGCTGGTCTTCACCGTCACGGTCGCGGTGGCGTTCTGGCCCACTGAAGACCGCTACCTGGCCCTGGGCCTGTTGGCGGGCTTCTATGGCCTGGTCGGTGTGGCCTTGCTGGTTGCAGTGCGCCGCGGGCTGGTCTACGGCGCGCCGCCATTCGCCGCCACGCTCGAGGAACTCGGGCGCGACGCCGAATTGCTGGAGCGGGTGCGCGACGCGCAAGACGACGACGAAGCGCAGGCGCGCCGGCGCGAGGAGGGCTGAAACATGACGAAAAGGTCTCCCACCGTCGACCGCGCCGTGCGCATCGAGCTGCTGCGCGCCCGCGCCGCCATCGAACGCGAATCGCTGGCGCAGAGCATCGCGGCCACCGGACGCAAGCTGGAACCGGCCGCGCTCCTCAAGGGGCTCTTGCCCGGCCTGGCTTCGGGCGGCGCATCGCGCTGGGCCTTGCAGGCGATCAGCCTGGCGCGCCGCTATCCCATCGTCAGTTCATCGCTGTCCGCCATGATCATGCGCGGCGGCAAGCGCTCCAAGCTTTTGAAGATCGCCGGCGGCGCCTTTGTCGGCTGGCAACTGTTCAAAGCCTGGCAGAACTCGCGCCGCGATGATGATCCGTCAGATGACAGGCGCTGAAGCTATGGCGTTGCCCAACAAGAAGCCTGCCTTGAAAAAGGCAGGTTTTTTTATGCCTGGATTCAGCGCTACGCTGTGCTGTTCGAGCCAGGCCGGGCCTGGCACCATGCCCCACACATTGCAGTACCGCCCGCTATTGATCGACGCGCTCATCAGCGCTTCCTGATCCTGCCGCGATAACGCCGGTCCCGGTACGAGAGGCTGGGCAGGATTACAAGCCCAACTGCCCCCACATCTCATCCACGCGCTTCTTGACGTCCGCATCCATGGTGATGGGAGTGCCCCATTCCCGATTGGTTTCGCCGGGCCACTTGTTGGTGGCGTCCATGCCCATCTTGCCGCCCAGGCCGGAGACCGGCGAGGCGAAATCCAGATAGTCGATGGGCGTGTTTTCCACCAGCAAGGTGTCGCGCACCGGGTCCATGCGGGTGGTCATCGCCCACACCACTTCCTTCCAGTCGCGCGGATTGATGTCCTCGTCCACCACCACGATGAACTTGGTGTACATGAACTGGCGCAGGATGCTCCACAGGCCGAACATGACGCGCTTGGCGTGGCCGGCGTACTGCTTGCGGATCGACACCACCGCCAGGCGGTAGCTGCAGCCTTCCGGCGGCAGGTAGAAGTCCACGATCTCGGGCAGTTGGCGGCGCAGCAGCGGCACGAAGACTTCGTTGAGCGCCACGCCCAGCACGGCCGGTTCGTCGGGCGGTTTGCCAGTGTAGGTGGAGTGGTAGATGGGATTGCGCCGCATCGTGATCCGCTCCACCGTGAAGACGGGGAACCAGTCCTGCTCGTTGTAGTAGCCGGTGTGGTCGCCGTAGGGGCCTTCCAGCGCCATTTCGTAATCGGTGTTCGGCGGCGGGTTGACGCCTTCGGGCACGACGGGCGCGATGGCGCGCGGGTCGGAGGACGGCAGCAGATGGCCTTCCAGCACGATTTCGGCCCAGGCCGGCACGGATAGATCGCTGCCCAGCGCTTTCGCGACCTCGGTGCGGGAGCCGCGCAAGAGGCCGGCGAACTGGTATTCGGACAGGCTGTCGGGCACCGGCGTGACCGCGCCCAGCGTGGTGGCCGGGTCGGCGCCCAAGGCCACGGCGATGGGGAAGGGCGTGCCGGGATGCGCCAGGGCGTGGTCGCGGAAATCCAGCGCGCCGCCGCGGTGCGACAGCCAGCGCATGATCAGCTTGTTGGGGCCCAGCAATTGCTGCCGGTAGATGCCCAGGTTCTGGCGGCGGGCGTTGGGGCCGCGCGTGATCACCAGGCCCCAGGTCAGGAGCGGCGCCACGTCGCCGGGCCAGCAGGTCTGGATCGGCAGGCGGTTCAGGTCCACGTCCTTGCCTTCCCAGACGATTTCCTGGCAGGCGGGACTTTTGACGTTCTTGGGGCTCATGTCCCACAGCGCGGACTTCAGCATCGAGACCTTGGCCAGCGCGTCGCGCAGGCCTTTGGGCGCTTCGGGCTCGCGCAGCGAGGCGAGCAGTTCGCCGATGTCGCGCAGGGCGCTGACGTCGTCGGCGCCCATGCCGCGGGCCACGCGGGCCGGGGTGCCGAACAGGTTGGCCAGCACCGGCATCTGCGCCGGCTCGCCATTGTGCCGCGCGTTTTCGAACAGCAGGGCAGGCCCTTCCGCGCGCAGGACTCGGTCGGATATTTCAGTCATTTCCAGCCGGGTGGACACCGGCGCAGCGATGCGTCGGAGCTCGCCCATGCGTTCAAGTTGGGCGATGAAGTCTCTAAGGTCGCGGTATTTCACTACAGATCCCAGCTATTTGGTTACATATTGGGTAGACAGAGAGGTTAACATTGACTCCCTCTTTTTTAACGCAGGAGGTTTTATGCCCGATGCGTCAGTGGCCAGCCTGTTCCGAAGCCTGGCCCAAGGAGTGCACCAATATCTTGCCGAGTCCCTGCGCATTTGCTCCGTTTATCTGGGCATTGCGGTCATTGTGACGGTAAGCATGGGATTCGCCCTGCCTGGTTTGCGCGACCAGGCATTGCAAGTGCACAAAGCCTTGTTGACCGCCCTAGCGCCTTCATCCATGCAAACCGGCACCGAATCCGAAGCCGGTTCCGAACTGGGTTCCGACATGTCGTCGGCAATTGCCATGGCCGTTCCCAACGCCCCCGCCAGCAACGCCACCGGCATGCTGGGGCCAGCCCGCGTCGCCCCGCCGGCGCCCAAGCCTGTCGCCATGACCGCCACCGGTCCGCAGGCGGAAGCCTTGCGCAACTATATTTCGCGCAAGTACAAGGTCGCCTATGACGCCACCGGCCCGCTGCTGAACGTGGTGTACAAGGTCAGCCGCGAAAAGCAGCTGGATCCGTTGTTGGTGCTGGCCGTGATCGCCATCGAGTCCCGCTACAACCCGCTGGCCGAAAGCCACGTGGGCGCGCAGGGGCTGATGCAGGTGATGACCAGCGTGCACCAGGAAAAATTCGACGCGGTCGGCAAGACCGCGCTGGACCCGGCCGCAAATATCGGGGTCGGAGCCACGATCCTGCGCGATTGCATCAATCGCCGCGGTTCGATCGATGGCGGCCTGGCATGCTACGTCGGCGCCACGGGACCGGACGACAATGGCTACGGCGCCAAGGTGCAGGCGGAACGCCGCCGCCTGGCGTTGGCTTCCGGGATCGCGCTGGCGCGCGACTGATCGCCGTAATGGCCCGAATGCAAAGCGCGTCCCTTGGGACGCGCTTTGTTTTTTGGGGTGTTCAAGATCAGCCCTGCAGCAGCCGGCCGATGCGGGCGACCGCCTCTTCCAGGCGGTCCAGGCCGGTGGCATAGGAAAAGCGCATGGTGTGGCTGCCATGGGCCGGCCCGAAGTCCAGGCCCGGCACGGCGGCCACGCCGGCCTCCAGCAGCAGGCGCTGCGAGAACGCGGCGCTATCCATGCCCAGGTTGGCGATGTCGGCATAAATATAGAAGGCGCCGTCGGGCTTCACCGGCACCTGGATGCCCATGCGCTCGAATTCCGGCAGCAGGTAGTCGCGGCGCTGCTTGAAGGCCTCGCGGCGGTGCTCGAAGGTCTTCATCGCGCCCGGCTCGAAGCAGGCCAGCGCGGCGTGCTGCGCCAGCGTGGGCGCGCAGATCGCCAGGCTGGCGGCGATTTTCTCCACCGGCGCCACCATGTCCTCGGGCACGATCATCCAGCCCAGGCGCCAGCCCGTCATGTGGAAGTACTTCGAGAAGCTGTTGATGACGATGACGTCGTCGTCCAGCGTCAGGGCCGAGCGGGGCTGGCCTTCATAGGACAGCCCCAGGTAGATTTCGTCGACGATGGCGAAGCCGTCGCGGGCGCGGACCTGAGCCAGCAGCTCGGCCAGCTCGCCGTGGTCGATCGAGGTGCCGGTGGGGTTGCTGGGCGAGGCGACCAGCACGCCCTGGGTGGCGGGCGTCCAGTGGCTGGCCACGTCCTGCGCCGACAGCTGAAAGCGCTTGGCCGCCGTGCTCGGGATCAGGCGCGGCACACCGCCCGCCGCCAGCACGAAGTTGCTGTTGGCGGGGTAGGAGGGATCCGGCATCAGCACTTCGCCGCCCTGGTTGACCAGCGCCGCGCAGGCCAGCGTCAGGGCGCCGGAGGCGCCCGCGGTGACGATGACGCGGGCCGGATTGATCCGGGCGCCGAACTGTTCGTGGTAGAACCGGGCGATGGCCTCGCGCAGCGGCGTCAGGCCGGCCGAGGGGCTGTAGCCGCTGAGGCCGGCGCGGGCTGCGCGCTCCAGCGCTTCCACGACCTGGGGGGGCGCGGTAAAGTCCGGTTCGCCGATGCCCAGGCTGATAATGTCCTTGCCAGCCGCCTGCAGCGCTTGCGCCTGCTTGAATAGTTCCATTACCTGGAAGGTCAGGAAGTCGTTGGTGCGATGGGCAAGGCGGGGCATCGGATTCTCGAAGGCGTTTGTAGCGAAAAAGGAATTGTAGTCATGCAGCCATCCCGGCGCGCTTTCCTCATGGGCCGTCGTCCGGTCCGCAGCCCGTGGTCGGCCTTCATCGAGCGGCTGGGCCTGCTCTGCCAGGGTTCCGTTCGAGATCTGGGCGAGGCGGGAGAGGGCGGCCCGCGGGGCCTGCTGACGCCGGCGCGCGACGCGGATGTGGCGCACGCGCGCACGCTGTGTGCCGAATATCGCGTGACGCTGGCGCTGCACGGGGCTGAAGGACCTTTCGAGACCGCTCATGGACCAGTCCTCAGGGTGGACCCATCCGCCCTGACCGGCCTGGTGCGCCTGTCCGGCGATAGCGGGCGCTGGCGCGCGCAGCCGGGCACGCCGGTAGCGGCGCTGGCCCAGGCAGGGCTGCGGCAGTTCGCCGGCCTGCCCGGGAACATGACGCTGGCCGAGTGGCTGGCGGCCAAGGCCAACTGGCCCGCCGGGCGCTGCGCCGACTCCGGCGTGCTGGCGCTGGAGGTGATGCTGGCCGACGGCATAGAGGAAACGCTGGGGCCGTTCGGCGAGTCGGACGTCCAGCCGCTGCGTTCCGCCACCGTGCAGCGTCTGGTGCCGGCGCTGTTCCAGCTGGCCTCGGGCGGCGATGCCTTCGCCACCCGGGACGGCGAGCGCTGGCTGGGCCGCTACCGGCTGGACGCGCTCAAGCCCGACGCGCCCGCCACCGTCAACCTGGCGCATCTGCTGCTGGGGCATGGCGGCACGCTGGCCTGGGTGCAGTCGGTGACGCTGGCCGACGCCGCGCCGGCGCCGCAGCCGCAGCCGCAGGCGGAGCGGGAGGAGCCGCCTGGTCTGGCCACCACCCGGTTGGACTCCCGGGTGAAGGCTCTGTTCGACCCGGATGGACGGTTCCCCTTATTCCACATCGCGGAATAGCGACAATTTGTAAGCTGACGCTAACATGGGACGCGTCTGCTTATCCAACGGGCAGGCGGGCATTGCCGAGGTATCGCGGCGTCCGTCATCGGAATAGAATTCCCCCCTTTCGTGTCACACACTCTAGCCAGTAGCCGCCACTATGGATGCCAATCTCCGCAAAGCCGCCCTTGAATACCATGAGCTTGGACGCC
This sequence comes from Achromobacter xylosoxidans, assembly GCF_014490035.1. NCBI lineage: Bacteria > Pseudomonadati > Pseudomonadota > Betaproteobacteria > Burkholderiales > Alcaligenaceae > Achromobacter > Achromobacter xylosoxidans. The sequence goes on from NZ_CP061008.1 coordinate 1,453,432, forward strand.
CCGGCAAAATCTCGGTCACGCCGACCAAGCAGCTCACCAACCAGCGCGACCTGGCCCTGGCGTACTCGCCCGGCGTGGCGGCGGCCTGCGAAGAAATCGTGGCCGATCCGGCCAATGTGTACCGCTACACGGCGCGCGGCAACCTGGTGGGCGTGATCACCAACGGCACCGCGGTGCTGGGCCTGGGCAATATCGGCGCATTGGCCTCCAAGCCGGTGATGGAAGGCAAGGCGGTGCTGTTCAAGAAGTTTGCCGGCCTGGACGTTTTCGACATCGAGATCAACGAGACCGACCCGGACAAGCTGGTCGAGATCATCGCCGGCCTGGAAGCCACCTTCGGCGGCATCAACCTCGAAGACATCAAGGCTCCGGAGTGCTTCACGGTCGAACGCAAGCTGCGCGAGCGCATGAAGATTCCGGTCTTCCACGACGACCAGCACGGCACCGCGATCTGTGTGTCCGCCGCCTTCATCAACGGCCTGAAGGTCGTGGGCAAGGACATCAAGCAGGTCAAGGTGGTGACTTCGGGCGCAGGCGCCGCCGCGCTGGCCTGCCTGGACCTGATGGTGGACCTGGGCCTGCCGCTGGAAAACGTCTGGGTCACCGACATCGAAGGCGTGGTCTACGAAGGCCGCACCGTGCTGATGGACCCGGACAAGGCGCGCTTCGCGCAGAAGACCGACGCCCGCAAGCTGGCCGAAGTGATCCAGGGTGCCGACGTGTTCCTGGGCCTGTCGGCCGGCGGCGTGCTCAAGCCGGAAATGGTTGCGGCCATGGGTCCGCGCCCGCTGATCCTGGCGCTGGCCAACCCCACGCCCGAGATCCTGCCGGAACTGGCGCAATCGGTGCGCGATGACGTGGTCATGGCGACTGGCCGTTCGGACTATCCGAACCAGGTCAACAACGTGCTGTGCTTCCCCTACATCTTCCGCGGCGCGCTGGATGTGGGCGCCACCACCATCACTCGCGAAATGGAAAAGGCGGCGGTGTATGCCATTGCCGAGCTGGCCGAGGAAGAGCAGAACGAAGTGGTGGCCGCAGCCTACGGCACCTTTGATATTTCGTTCGGCCCCGAATACCTGATCCCCAAGCCCTTCGATCCGCGCCTGATCGTGCGCATCGCCCCGGCGGTGGCCAAGGCCGCAATGGAAGGCGGCGTGGCCACGCGCCCGCTGGCGGACCTGGAAGCCTACGAAGAACAGCTGCAGCAGTTCGTGTACCACTCGGGTGCCTTCATGAAGCCGCTGTTCTCGGCGTCCAAGCGCATCGTGCGCGAAGGCGGTCCGGCCCGCATCGTATTCGCCGAAGGCGAGGACGAGCGCGTGCTGCGCGCGGTGCAGGTGATCGTCGATGAAGGCCTGGCCCGTCCCATCCTGGTGGGCCGTCCGTCGGTGCTGCTGACCCGTATCGAAAAACTGGGCCTGCGGCTGCGCCTCGGGGAAGACGTCGAAGTCACCAATCCCGAATATGACGAGCGCTTCCACCAGTACTGGACCACGTACTGGGAGCTGATGTGCCGCCGCGGCATCACCAAGGAAATGGCCCGCGTGGAAATGCGCCGCCGCATGACCTTGATCGGCGCGATGATGGTGCGCCTGGGCGACGCCGACGGCATGGTCTGCGGTTCGGTGGGCGCGTACCACGACCACCTGCGCTTCGTGGACGAGGTCATCGGCCGCCGTCCTGGCCACAACGTGTACGCCGCCATGAACATCCTGCTGCTCAACGAGCGCACGGTGGTGCTGGTGGACACGCACGTCAACGATGAGCCCTCGGCCGAGCAGATCGCCGAATTCACCATCGCCGCCGCCAACGAGATGCGCCGCATGTATCTGGCGCCCAAGGTCGCGCTGCTGTCGCGGTCTAACTTCGGCTCGGGCAGTTCGGCCTCGGGCGCGAAGATGCGCCGCGCGCTGGAACTGGTGCGCGAGGCCGCGCCGGAACTTGAGATCGACGGTGAAATGCACGGCGACTGCGCGCTGGACGAGGCGCTGCGCATGCGCATTCTGCCGTCCTCCACGCTCAAGGGCCAGGCCAATCTGCTGGTGTGCCCGAACGTGGACTCGGGCAACATCGCCTACAACCTGTTGAAGACCGCCGCCGGCAGCAACGTCGCGGTGGGTCCGTTCCTGCTGGGCGCCAACGCACCGGTGCACATCCTGACCTCCAGCTCCACCGTGCGCCGCATCGTCAACATGACCGCGATGACGGTGGTCGATGTCAATACACCGCGTTGACGTGACGCCACCCGGTCCGGCGTGCCCGCGCACGCCGACCGGCCTGGTCCTGACCGGTGGCGGCGCCCGCGCCGCCTATCAGGTGGGCGTGCTCAGCGCCATCATGGAATTGCTGGATCCTGACTGGCATTCGCGTTTCCAGAATCCCTTTCACATCATCTGCGGCACGTCCGCCGGCGCCATCAACGCCGCCGCGCTGGCCTGCCGCGCCGACCGGCCCCATCTGGGCGTGCGCCGCATCCGCCGGCTGTGGTCTTCACTGAATACCGACATGATCTACCGGGCCGACGCGCCCGGCCTGATCCGCACCGGCGTGCGCTGGCTGGGGCTGCTGTCGCTGGGGTGGATGTATTCGGGCCTGACGCGCAAGCGGCCCCATTCGCTGCTGGACAACAGCCCCATGCAGGCTCTGCTGGAGCGGGTGCTGGACTTCCAGCATCTGCGCACCAACCTGGAAACCGGCGCGCTGTCGGCGCTGGCGATCACGGCCTCGGGCTATACCAGCGGCGAGCACTTGACCTTCTACCAGGCGCACACGCCCATCGAGCCCTGGCACCGCTATCTGCGCCTGGCGCTGCCCACGCCCATCGGCATCGACCACCTGATGGCCTCGTCCGCCATTCCGTTCGTCTTTCCGGCCCGGCAGGTGCAGGTGCACGGCAAGGGGGAGTGGTGCGGCGATGGCTCGATGCGCCAGCTTGCGCCCATCAGTCCTGCCATCCACCTGGGCGCGCATCGCGTGCTGGTGATCGGCACGGGTTTCCGCGACGAAACCCACCCGGAAAACCGCGAGGATTCGCCGCCTTACCCCTCGCTGGCCCAGGTCGGCGGACATGCGCTGGCCAGCATCTTCCTGGACGGCCTGTCGGCGGACGTCGAGCGCCTGGAGCGCATCAACTTCCTGATGGATCAGTCCGGCCCGGAAGGGGCGCAGCACGGGCATGCGCGCCGCATCGAGGTCCTGACGATCACGCCCAGCCAGTCGCTGGACGTCATGGCGCTGGAACATTTGCAGGATATGCCGACCCAGGCCCGTGCTCTTTTCCGCGTACTCGGTGTATCGTCCGATCCAGACCGTCCCGGCGGCGGTTCGCTGATGTCCTACCTCTTATTTGAATCCAGCTACACCAAGCGATTGATTGAACTGGGTTATGCCGATACGATGCAGCGTAACGACGAAGTGATCGCCTTTTTCAAGGGGGCTCAGGCATGACGCGCAATGGCCAATCTACTCTGCAGCGGCAGCTGATGCGCGGCGGTGCGCTGGCCCATGACGGGCTGGACAAGAAGGCCGTGGTGGACGCCGCCCATGAGCTTGGCCTGGCCCTGTTCGTCGCCAATTGCGATCCTGCCCGCAGCCGTTCCGCCGTGCTGCGCGCCATCGTCAAGGCAGTGGATTTCCCCGAATACTTCGGCGGCAACCTCGACGCCCTCTACGACTGCCTGTGCGATACCGTGCTGGACCACAAGACCGGCGTGGTGCTGTGGCTGTACAAGCTGCATTCGGGCGACCCGGCGCTGGAAGAAGACTCGGGCCGCATTGAAACCGTCTGCTCCGACGCGGCCGATTTCGCCCGCGAAAACGGCCGCGTTTTTGCGTATGTCATCGAACACGCCGGACGCCATCCGGACCCCGAGCCCGGGGTGGCGGCAGCGCCCTACGGCGAAGACCACTGATCCGGTTGTTTTACCAGGCCAGCAGCGCGCTGGCCGCCGACAGCAGCGCCAGCCCCGCGGTCTCGGTGCGCAGCACCCGGGGGCCGAATCGCACCGCCTGCACGCCCGCCTCGCGGGCCTGGGCCAATTCCTTGTCCGACCATCCTCCCTCCGGTCCCACCAGCAGGGTCAGCGCCTGCAGGCCGGGCGCGGCCCGCAGCGCGCCGGCAAGATCGTCCCGCGCTTCCGGGTGGCACAGCAGGCGCAGGCCGTCCGCGGGCTGCTGCAGCCATTCGGCCAGGGTGACCGGCGCGTCCACCGCCATCAGCCGGTTGCGGCCGCATTGTTCGCTGGCGGACTGCGCGATGCGCTGCCAATGCGCCACGCGCTTGTCCAGCCGGGCGCCCGACAGCTGCAGCACGCTGCGCTGGGCGGCGATGGGGCTGACGCGCGCGGCGCCCAGCTCCACGGCCTTTTCCACCACCCAGTCCATCTTGTCCCCGGAAGGCAGGCCCTGCACCAGGGTGACGCGGCCGCCCAGTTCGGCCTCGCGCGGCAGGAATTCGCCCAACTGGGCAAAACCAGCCTTGCCTTCCACTTCGAGCGTGGCGGGATACTCGCCGCCCTGGCCGTTGAACAGCGCCACGGCCTCGCCCGCGCGCAGGCGCAGCACGCGCAGCGCATGGTGCGCCAGGGCTTCGGGAAGCGCCACGCGGGCGCCGGTACTCAGGGGGATATCGCAGAAGAAGCGGGGGGCTGACATAAATGTGCGAGAACTGATTTGATGTGGAGAAGGATACTTTTGCCGCCGGGCCGTCCCAAGGCAAAAACGCCCCCTTGGGGGGCAGCTAGCCCGCGCAGCGGGCGCGGCGTGGGGGCACTTGTCCTCAGAAAGCTAGCCTAGCACGGGCCGCCTTATGGCCGATGGCGTCGGGGAAACCCCTGGATGCTAAAATCCCATGCTTCGCAACCTACTCAACTGGCCCCTATTTTGACCGTAGGCCCGCCAGCTTCAAAGAGCCTTCCGAATGAGCAATCCGACCGCCCCTAAACTTGCCTTGGCGGATGCCATCCGCGCCCTCGCGATGGACGCCGTGCAACAAGCGAACTCCGGGCATCCGGGTGCTCCCATGGGCATGGCGGAAATCGCCCAAGCCCTGTGGGCCGGCAACCTGCGTCACAATCCCAAGGATCCCGCCTGGGCCAACCGCGACCGCTTCGTGCTGTCCAACGGCCACGGCTCGATGCTGATCTACGCCTTGCTGCACCTGACCGGCTACGACCTGCCGATCGAAGAGCTGAAGAATTTCCGCCAGCTGCATTCCAAGACGCCGGGCCACCCCGAAGTGGGCATCACCCCGGGCGTGGAAACGACCACCGGCCCGCTGGGCCAGGGCCTGGGCAATGCCGTGGGCATGGCGCTGGCCGAAGCGCTGCTGGCTGCTGAATTCAACAAGCCCGGCCACGCCATCGTCGACCACCACACCTACGCCTTCACCGGCGACGGCTGCCTGATGGAAGGCATCTCGCACGAAGTCTGCTCGCTGGCCGGCACGCTGAAGCTGGGCAAGCTGGTCGTGCTGTATGACGACAACGGCATTTCCATCGACGGCCACGTCGAACACTGGTTCGCCGACGACACCGCCAAGCGCTTCGAAGGCTACGGCTGGAACGTGATCCGCGGCATCGACGGCCATGACGTCGCCGCCGTGGACGCCGCCATCAAGGCCGCGCGCTCGCAATCGGAAAAGCCCACGCTGATCGTCTGCCGCACCGTCATCGGCAAGGGTTCGCCCAACATGGCCGGCACGCACAACGTGCACGGCGCGCCGCTGGGCAAGGACGAGATTGCCGCCACCCGCGCCGCGCTGGGCTGGTCGTCGGAACCGTTCCAGATTCCGCAAGACATCTACGACGGCTGGGATGGCCGCAAGCAGGGCGCCGCCGCCCAGGCTGAATGGCAGTCCGCGTTCGACGCCTACGCCGCCGAATTCCCCGCCGAAGCCGCTGAATTCAAGCGCCGCATGAAGGGCGAAATGCCCGCCGGCTACGCCGAACAGTTCAAGGCGTTCCTGGACGCCACGCTGGAAAAGGCCGAAACCGTCGCCACCCGCAAGGCGTCGCAGTTCGCCATCACCGCGCTGGCGCCGCTGCTGCCGGAAATGCTGGGCGGCTCGGCCGACCTGACCGGCTCCAACTTCACCGACTGGAAGGGCGTTGCCGCCGTCCGCGCCGGCGATAAGGGCATCCAGTTCGGCCGCCACATCAACTACGGCGTGCGCGAATTCGGCATGGCCGCCATCATGAACGGCGTGGCCCTGCACGGCGGCTACCTGCCGTTCGGCGGCACCTTCCTGACGTTCTCCGACTACTCGCGCAACGCCATCCGCATGGCCGCGCTGATGAAGCAGCGCGTGGTCCACGTGTTCACCCACGACTCCATCGGCCTGGGCGAAGACGGCCCGACCCACCAGTCCATCGAGCATGCGGCCAGCCTGCGCCTGATCCCCAACCTGTCGCTGTGGCGTCCTTGCGATACGGCTGAAACCGCCGTGGCCTGGAACGCGGCCGTGACGCGCCCGACCAGCATCGGCATGGACGTGCACGACGGCGGCCCCACGGCCCTGTTGCTGTCGCGCCAGAACCTGCCGTTCGTGCCGCGCGACGCCGCCACCGTGGACGCCATCGCCCGCGGCGGCTATGTGCTGCGCGATGCCGAAGGCGCCCGCGCCGTCATCATCGCCACCGGTTCGGAAGTCGCCATCGCGCTGGACGCGCAGGCGCAGCTGGCCAAGGAAGGCATCGCCGTGCGCGTGGTCTCCATGCCCAGCACCGACGTGTTCGACCGCCAGGACGCCGCCTGGAAGCAATCCGTGCTGCCCAAGGGCCTGCCGCGGGTGGCTGTCGAAGCCGGGGTTACCGCCTTCTGGCATAAGTACGTGGGCCTGGAAGGCGCCGTCGTCGGCATCGACCGCTACGGTGAATCCGCGCCGGCCGGCGCACTGTTCAAGTTCTTCGGGCTGACCGCCGACAAGGTGGCCGAGACCGTCAAGCAAGTTTTGTAAAAAGGAGCTTAGTCATGACCATTCGCGTCGCCATCAACGGTTACGGTCGCATCGGCCGCAACATCCTGCGTGCCCACTACGAAGGTGGCAAGAAGCACGATATCGAAATCGTCGCCATCAATGACCTGGGCGATCCCAAGACCAACGCTCACCTGACGCGCTACGACACCGCCCACGGCAAGTTCCCGGGCACCGTCGAAGTCGACGGCGACTTCATGGTCGTCAACGGCGACAAGATCCGCGTGCTGGCCAACCGCAATCCGGCCGAGCTGCCCTGGGGCGAGCTGAAGGTCGACGTGGTGCTGGAGTGCACGGGCTTCTTCACGACCAAGGAAAAGGCCGGCGCGCATATCAAGGGCGGCGCCAAGAAAGTCATCATCTCGGCCCCCGGCGGCAAGGATGTCGACGCCACCATCGTGTACGGCGTGAACCACGGCGTGCTGAAGGCTACCGACACCGTCATTTCCAACGCTTCGTGCACCACCAACTGCCTGGCCCCCCTGGTCAAGCCGCTGAACGACAAGCTGGGCCTGGAAAACGGCCTGATGACCACCGTCCACGCCTACACCAACGACCAGGTCCTGACCGACGTCTACCACGAAGACCTGCGCCGCGCGCGTTCGGCCACCATGAGCATGATCCCCACCAAGACCGGCGCTGCCGCCGCCGTGGGCCTGGTGCTGCCGGAACTGAACGGCAAGCTGGACGGCTACGCCATCCGCGTCCCGACCATCAACGTGTCGCTGGTCGACCTGTCGTTCGTGGCCAGCCGCGACACGACCGCCGAAGAAGTGAACGGCATCCTGAAGGCCGCCTCGGAAGGCGAGCTCAAGGGCATCCTGGACTACAACACCGAGCCCCTGGTTTCGGTGGACTACAACCACAACCCGGCCTCCAGCACCGTTGACGCGTCGCTGACCAAGGTTTCGGGCCGCCTGGTCAAGGTCTCGTCCTGGTACGACAACGAGTGGGGCTTCTCGAACCGCATGCTCGACACCACCGTCGCGCTGATGTCGGCCAAGTAAGCAACACGGCTAGTCCATAGAGGGGACGGATTTGTTTTCCGCGTACGCGGAAAATGGGTTCGTCCCCTTTGTACGCCCATCGTAGGAATCCAAATATGTCCAAGGTCAACACTCTGTCCGCGCTGGCCAAGTCCGGCGCCCTGTCCGGCAAGCGCGTGTTCATCCGCGCCGATCTGAACGTGCCGTTCGACGACGCCGGCCGCATCAGCGAAGACACCCGCATCCGCGCCTCGGTGCCTGGCATCCGCATGGCGTTGGACGCCGGCGCGGCCGTCATGGTCACCTCCCACCTGGGCCGTCCCAAGGAAGGCGTGCTGACCGAAGCCGATTCGTTGGCCAAGGTCGGCCAGCGCCTGTCCGAACTGCTGGGCATGCCGGTGCAGCTGGTGCGCGACTGGGTCGACGGCGTCCAGGTCGATCATGGCCAGGTCGTGCTGCTGGAAAACTGCCGCGTCAACGTCGGCGAAAAGAAAGACGACGAAACGCTGGCCAAGAAGATGGCCGCGCTGTGCGACGTCTACGTCAACGACGCGTTTGGCACCGCCCACCGCGCCGAAGCCACCACCCACGGCATCGCGCGCTTTGCGCCCGTGGCCTGCGCCGGTCCGCTGCTGGCCGCCGAACTGGAAGCCCTGGGCCGCGCGCTGCACGAACCCAAGCGTCCGCTGGTCGCCATCGTTGGCGGCTCCAAGGTATCGACCAAGCTGTCGATCCTGCAGTCGCTGGCCGACAAGGTCGACCAGCTGGTCGTGGGCGGCGGCATCGCCAACACCTTCATGCTGGCTGCCGGCCTGTCCATCGGCAAGTCGCTGGCTGAACCCGACCAGGTCGACCAGGCGCGCGCCGTGATCGACATCATGAAGCAGCGCGGCGCCGCCGTGCCGATTCCGGTGGACGTGGTGTGCGCCAAGTCCTTTGGCGCCGACGCCGAAGCCACCGTCAAGGCGGCGCAAGACGTGGCCGACGACGACATGATCCTGGACATCGGCCCCAAGACCGCGGCGCAACTGGCCGATATCCTGAAGCAGGCCGGCACCATCGTCTGGAACGGCCCGGTGGGCGTGTTCGAGTTCGACCAGTTCGCCAACGGCACCGAGGTGGTGGCGCGCGCGATCGCCGAATCGGAAGGCTTCTCGATCGCCGGTGGCGGCGACACCCTGGCCGCCATTGCCAAGTACGGCATCGGCGAGCAGGTCGGCTACATCTCGACCGGCGGCGGCGCTTTCCTGGAATTCCTGGAAGGCAAGACCCTGCCCGCCGTGGCCGTGCTGGAAGCGCGCTACGCCAAGTAATACGGCTAGCCATGCAAGACCGAAGCCGCCCCGATGGGGCGGCTTTTTTTTATGCCGGCGCCTTGATCCCGGCCGCCCCGGTTTGGCTGGCTTGGTGTAGCCTTGGCGCAATCTGGCGCGCCTCGCGCTCGCTTCATCCCCGATTTCTCCGCAGCACCATGAACCTACGCTTCATTCCCGGCCTCAACAATTTCCGCGGCATCAACCGGGAATCGGCGCGGCGCGACATCACCGCCGGCCTGAGCGTGGCGGCGGTGGCGCTGCCGGTGGGCCTGGCCTATGCCGCCATGATGGGCGTGCCGCCGGTGGCGGGCCTGTGGGCGGCCATCGCCGGGATGCTGGGCTACGCCTTGTTCGGCTCGTCGCGCACCTTGATCGTCGGGCCGGATACGGCCACCTGCACCCTTATCGCCGCCACCCTGACCGGCATGGCGCTGACCACGCCGGAAGAGCGGCTGGTGGCCGCCACCGGCATCGCCCTGACGGTGGGCGTGGGCTGCCTGATCGCGCGCGCGCTGCGGCTGGGCGTGCTGGCCAACCTGCTGTCGCGGCCGGTGCTGATCGGCTACATGGCGGGCGTGGCGATCACGCTGGCGCTGTCGCAGTTGAGCGGCCTGACCGGCGTGGGCCTGCGCAACAGCGGCCTGGTGCATCCCTTTCTGGAGCTGTCGCGGCGTCTGCCCGAAATCCAGATCCCGACCCTGATCCTGGGCCTGACGTCCTGCGCGCTGCTGGTGGCGGTCAAGCGCTGGCGGCCGAACTGGCCCGGTCCCATCCTGCTGGTGGTGCTGGCCTGCGTGCTGTCCTGGCTGTTCAACTTTCCTGGCCTGGGCATCGCCGTCGTGGGCGAGGTGCCTGCGGGCTTGCCAGCCCTGAGCCTGCCGGTGCGCCTGGAGGGCGTGGACGGCATCCTGCTGGGCGCGGCGGGGGTGCTCGTTGTCAGCTTTTCCAGCGGCATCGTGACGGCGCGCAGCTTTGCCGCGCGCACGGGCGAACACGTGGATCCCAACCGCGAGCTGGTGGGCTTTGGCGCGGCCAACATGGCGGTGGGCCTGTTCCAGGGCTTCGTGGTGACGGGCGCGGACTCGCGCACGGCGGTGGGGCTGGTGGCCGGCGGTTCCTCGCCGCTGGTCAGCGTCACCGCGGCGGTGGCGTTGGCGGTGGTGGTGAGCCTATTGAGCGGGCCGCTGTTCTGGCTGCCGCAGGCCGTGCTGTCGGCCATCCTGCTGCTGGCCGCCATCAGCCTGTTCGACGGCCATGCCTTCATGCGCCTGGCACGCATTTCGCGCATCGAGCTGGCCTTCGGCATCCTGGCCGCGGTGGGCGTGGTGGGCTTTGGCGTGCTGCAGGGCGTGGCGGTGTCGGTCGGCGCCACGCTGCTGTATGCGATGTATGTGTCGGGCAATCCGCGCGATGCCTTGCTGGGCCGGCTGCCCGGGGAAACGGTGCTGGGCAAGCTGCACCTGAATCCCGAAGCCCAGCCGGTGCCGGGTACGGTGATCTGGCTGTTCGAGTCCTCGGTGTGGTTCTTCAACGCCGACGCCTTCCGCCGCCGCGCGCGCGAGGTCATCGAGCAGGCGGGCGACGTGCGCTGGTTCGTGCTGGACGCCGAAGCCATGACCCAGGCCGACGCCGACGCGGTCGAGGCGCTGTATGAACTGAAGCACGAGCTGGACGAGCGCGGCATCACGCTGCTGGTGGCGGGCGGACATGGCCAGTTCCGCACCGCGCTGGAGCGCTCCGGCCTGGTCAAGAAGATCGGTCGCGACAAGATCTTCGGCAGCCCCGAGCAGGCCGTGGAAGCGATCGAACGCTGGCGCCAGGCGCCGCCCGCGGCGCTGGGCTAGCGCGCCCAGCCAAGGCGCCCCGGCCAGGCGCCCCCCTTAATCGATGATGTGATAGCCGCCGTCGATATAGATCGTCTGGCCGGTCATGCGGCGGGCGGCATCGGTGGCGAGCCAGGCGGTGGCTTCGCCCACGTCGTCGATGGACACCAGGCTGCGCGTGGGCGCCTTGGCCTGGGCGCGGTCCAGCAGCGCGTCGAATTCGGCGATGCCCGAAGCGGCGCGCGTCTTCAGCGGCCCCGGCGATATCGCGTGCACGCGTATGCCCTGCGGGCCCAGTTCCGCCGCCAGGTAGCGGGTGGCGGACTCCAGCGCCGCCTTTACCGGCCCCATCATGTTGTAGTGCTCGACCACCATCTGCGAGCCGTAGTAGCTCATGCAGAACAACGCGCCGCCGTTGCGCATCAGCGGCTCGGCCAGCTTGGCCATGCGGATGAAGGACCAGCAGGACACGTCCATGGCCTGCAGGAAGCCTTCGCGCGAGCAGTCGGTCACGCGGCCGTGCAGATCGTCGCGCGGGGCGAAGGCGATGGAATGCAGCACGAAATCCAGCTGACCCCATTCGGCGGCCACGCTGTCGAACACGGCCTCCAGCTGGCCTTCGCGCATCAGGTCCAGCGGCAAGAGCAGGGGCGCTTCCACCTGGCGGGCCAGCGGCTCCACATGCCGCAAGGCCTTGTCGTTCAGGTAGGTCACGGCCAATTCCGCGCCCAGGGCGTGAAACGCCTTGGCGCAGCCCCAGGCGATCGAATCCGCATTGGCGATACCCGTCACCAGGCCGCGCTTGCCCGCCAGCGGCAGGAGCGCGCTCATCGCTGCCTCACCAGTTCCAGCGTGTGCTGGGCGATGATGAGTTCCTCGTTGGTGCGCACCACGTAGACGCCGATGCGGCTGTCGTCGGCGGAGATGCGGGGGCCATGGCGGGCGTTGCGTTCCGGGTCCAGCTTGATGCCCAGCCAGCCCCAGTGCTCGCTGATGGCCTGGCGGATCTCGGCGGAGTTCTCGCCCACGCCGGCGGTGAAGACGATGCCGTCCACGCCGTTCATGGCGCAGGCCAGGCCTATCATGCCTTCGGCCACGCGCCAGGCGAAATACTGCAGCGCCAGCTTGGCCGAGGGCGCGTCGCTGGCCAGCAGTTCGCGCATGTCGTTGCTGATGCCGGACAGGCCCTTCATGCCGCAGTCGTGATAGAGCAGATGCTCGATCTCGTCGTGGGTCATGCCGCGTTCCATCATCCACAGCACCACGCCCGGGTCCAGGCGACCGGGGCGGGTGCCCATGGGCAGGCCTTCCAGCGCGGTGAAGCCCATGGTGCTGTCCACGCTTTTGCCGTGCTGCATGGCGCAGGCCGAAACGCCCGAGCCCAGATGGGCCGCGATGATCTTGCCGTCGGCGATGTCCGGCAGCGCTTTCTTCAGGCGCTGCGCGATGTATTCGTAGGACAGGCCATGGAAGCCGTAGCGGCGCACGCCTTCCTGGTACAGCCGTTCCGGCAGGGCGTAGCGGTCGGCCACGTCGGAGTGGCTGCGGTGGAACGCGGTGTCGAAGCAGGCGACCTGCGGAATCCAGGGCCGGCGCTCGCGGATCACGCGGATCGGCGCCAGGTTGTTCGGCTGGTGCAGCGGCGCCAGCGGCGTGAAGGTGTCGAGCTTGGCCAGGATGGCGTCGTCGATCAGCACCGGCTCGGACAGATCGGGGCCGCCGTGCACCACGCGGTGGCCTACCGCCAGCGGGGCGCCGCCCAGGTGGCCGCTAAGCCAGGTGCCGACGACTTCCTGGCCGTTGGGCACGTCGGGCGCGTGGCTGGGCGCGATCTCGCGTTCGACCAGGGTCTGGCCGGCGGCGTCGCGCACTTTCAGCTTCGGGCGCGAGGTGCCTATGCCTTCGAGCTGGCCGCCCAGGCGCGGGGCCAGCTCCTGCGCGCCGTCGATGTCGTACAGATAGAACTTGATGCTGGAACTGCCGGCGTTGATGACGAGGATGGTGTCGCTCATGTCGCTGTGATTCCGTGTTGAGGCAAGTTGTACGCGTACTTAACGGCGAGAAGAATGCCGCAGCCCGCGCTATGTGTGCCGGTCTTGATCCGGGGCGCCGCGGATCCGGCTCCGCCGGTCCGCCTGCGCCGCCCCCTTGAGGGGGCCCGCGCAAGCGGGTAGGGGGTGGGTTCCATTACACCAGCGGGCGGGCCTGCTGTTGGGCCAGGTGGTGCGCGTAGATCGCCGCAACCGCGCAGGACGCAAGGCGCGAGCGCGGGCTGTCGGCGCGGCTGGTCAGGATGATGGGTACGCGCGCGCCCAGCACGATGCCCGCGGCCTCGGCGTTGGCCAGGAAGGTCAGGTTCTTGGCCAGCATGTTGCCGGCCTCCAGGTCGGGCACCACCAGCACCTGGGCCACGCCGGCCACCGGCGAGCGTATGCCCTTGATGCGCGCGGCGTCCGGGCTGATGGCGTTGTCCAGCGCCAGCGGCCCGTCCAGCAGGCCGCCCTCGATCTGGCCGCGGTCGGCCATCTTGCACAGCGCGGCGGCTTCGATGGTGCTGGGGATGCTGGGATTGACCTGTTCGACCGCGGACAGGATCGCCACGCGCGGCTCGCCCAGGCCCAGGCCGTGGTGCAGGTCGATGACGTTGCGGATGATGTCGGCCTTGGTTTCCAGGTCCGGGAAGATGTTGATGGCCGCGTCGGTGATGAAGAGCGGTTCGGCGTAGGTCGGCACTTCCATGATGAAGACGTGGCTGATGCGCCGGCTGCTGCGCAGCCCGGTGTTGCGCGCCACCACTTCATGCATGAGTTCGTCCGTGTGCAGGCTGCCCTTCATCAGCAATTCGGCCTCGCCGCTGCGCACCAGGGCGACGGCGCATTCGGCCGCCGCGTGGCTGTGCGGCACGTCGACGATGCGCGCATCGCCCAGGTCGAGCTTGTGCTCGGCGGCGACGGCGCGGATCTTCTGCTCCGGGCCCACCAGGATGGGCTTGAGCAGGCCCAGGTCGCGCGCCTCGAGCGCGGCCGACAGCGAGGGTTCGTCGCAGGGATGTGCAATGGCGCAATGCGCGGGCGTCAGCGTCTGCGCGCGCGCGATGAGCCTGTCGTAATGGGTGGTGGGGGGCAGCGTCATGCGGATTTCGCCTTGGCGGATTTGCGCGCGGGACGCGCGGCGGGTTTGGCGGAGGCGCTACGCTTCTTGGCGCGCACCGGGACGGCCGGCTCGGCCGTGGCCGAGGGTGCTTCGTGCCTGGTCGCCGCCGCACGCACCGATTTGCGCGCAACGGGCGGCGTTTTCCTGGGCGCGGGCTGCTGAGCCTCGTCACGCTTCTGCGCACGGCGCTCGGCGTACTCGAAGATGCGTTCCATTTCGTCCAGGCTGATGCGGGCGGCCTCGCTCAGGGGCTCGGCAGCCTCCAGCACGTGCTTCATGGTGTCCAGCGTTTCGCGGATCGCGGAGGCTGGCGCGCCTTCCAGCAGATGCGGTATGGCCTGGATGGCGCCGGCCGCGTCCAGCGTCATCATCAAGGCCTGATCGCGGATGATGTCCTTGAACTCCTGCAACGACAGCGCGGTGTCGGATTCGGCGCGCATCTTGCGGATCAGCGCATAGCTGCGTTCGTCCAGGCCGCCTTCGGCGCCCGACACATACAGCAGCATGCGGATCGCGGCCACGCGCAGGCCGCCTTCCAGCATCAGCGAACGCAGCTCGGCGGCGCGCTCTTCCATGAAGCGGCGGTGCTCGGGCGATACGCCCGGATGCTTGCGCGGCGGGCCGGAACGCGCGCCCAGGCCGGCCAGGTCCTGCACCAGCGGCGAACCGTAAACGCCCATGAAGGTGCGTTCGTCGGCGGAATCGCGCAGCTCCTGCCAGATGTTCAGGCTGGTCTCGATCAGGTTCGAGAACATTTCCTGGGCCATCAGGAATGGGTTGTCGGCCGATACCGGCTGGCGGTGTTCGCGCACCTGTTCGGCGACTTGCGCAATCGGCGCGATGGCAGGATTGCGGTCGGAGATCAGCTCATAGGGCAGGCGCAGCGGATGCAGGCGCTGCGACCATTCCGCCGACTGCGGCGTTACTAGGGCGCGCAGCCAGGGCTGCACGAAGCTGCGGTACATGCCCAGGTTGATGTCGGAAATGCGGGCGACGGCGGCGAAGCGGCGGTCGTCCTCTTCGTTGCGATCGACGATGGCGCGCACGTCGTCCAGGCTGCGCTGCTCGAACGACAGCACGTAGTTGCCATAGGCCAGGTCGGCGTTGGGCGTGTCGGGCGTCTTGTCGGCGATCTCCGCCTGGTAGATGCCCGGCGGCAGCACGTCGATCATGTCGATGTTGGAGGTGAACTCCTGGTGCTCCTTGCGCGCCACGCTGCCGGACACGAAGATGCCCAGGTGGCCGATGCTTTCATGCACGGCATAGACGATGGTCTGGCCATGCGCCAGCACTTCGGATTCGTTCTGGTACAGGTCGGGGATCCAGCCCAGCGCCTGCGGCGGGGGCGTGATGTTGTCGCCCTTCGAGCAGAACACCACGATGGGCGAACGGATGTTGCGCAGGTCGATGCGGATGCCGTCCGAGGTCACCAGGCCGGCGGTGGCCAGGCGGTTGCCGACGAACAGGTTGTCGACGATGTACTGGATTTCCGGGCCGTTCAGGAAGACGTGGCCGCCCCACCATTTTTCGAAGCTGAGGTAGCGCTTGGCCTCGGTGTCGACGTTGGAGTACAGGTTGTACTGCTTGGACCACAGAGTGTTGGCCGGATTCAGGTTCTCGAAGTTCTGCACCAGCCAGGCGCCGTCGAATTTGCCGTCGCCCAGGTCGCTGGTCAGGGCGGTGAGCCAGCTGCCGCCCAGCAGGCCGCCGGCGTAGCGCATGGGGTTCATGCCGCGCCAGCCCGCCCAGTAGGACAGCGGCGCGCCCGCCACGATGATGGGGCCGAACAGTTCGGGGCGGACCGCGGCGGTCATCATGATCTGCCAGCCGGCCTGGCAATTGGCTACCACCACCGGCTTGCCTTCGGCGTTGGGGTGCAGCGCGATGATCTCTTCCAGGAAGCGCGCCTCGGCCATCATCACGTCCTCGACGGTCTGGGTCGGCATGGGCTGCGGCAGGAAAGTGGCGAAGTAGCAGGGATGGCCGGCGCGCAGCGCCACGCCGATCTCGCTTTCGGGCTTGAAGCCGCCGATGCCGGGGCCGTGTCCGGCGCGCGGATCGACCACCAGGAAGGGGCGCTTGATCGGGTCGGTTTCCACGCCTTCCGGCGGCTTGATGCGCAGCAGGCCGTAGTTGACGGGGCGCGGCAGACAGCGGCCGTCCATCACCAGTTCGGACTCCATGCTCAGCACGTTGGGCGCGCGCTTGGCCATGTGCTCGTGGTACTGGTTGCCGCGCTGGCGCATCACATCGGCGTAAAGCACGCCGCGCTGCCAGGCGTCCACCGCATATTCGTAGGCGGCCGTCCAGGGGTTGAAGGGTGGGGCGGGTACGCGATCGTTGCCGGATCCGGCCATGGCGATCTCCTGTAGGTTGCTTGCGGCGGCGGACCGCCGCGCCGATTCAGAGTGGAACCGGCCGAGTTGACCTCCCCATTACACCGCAACGGTTGTTGCGGTGCAACATCAAGCGTCTTGATGCAGGTCAACCCATGGCCGATTTATCCGTCCCCTTTAGGACCGGTCAGCCGGGCAGCGGTTCAATCAGGGTGGTGGCAGACTGCTTCGATGCGGTTGCCGCAAGGGTCCAGCAGGAAGGCGGCGTAGTACTGCGGATGGTAGTGCTCGCGCAAGCCCGGGGCGCCGTCGTCGCGTCCGCCGTGCGCCAAGCCGGCGGCATGGAAGGCGTCGACGGCGGCGCGGCTGGGCGCCTTGAAGCACCAGTGCCGGCGCGCCGCAGGGGCGGCTGCGTCGTCGGCGAATACGGAGAGATAGCTGTGCTGGCTGCTGCCGGCACGGCAGCGTTCGCCATAGCCGAGCGCGTCGGGGCGGTCATAGACCTTGGCCGCGCCCAGGGCCAGCATGACGGCGTCATAGAAGGGCCGGGCGGCGTCCAGGCGGGAAACGGCGATGGAGACGTGATCCAGCAGTTGCATCGCGCCTCCCGGGCGGTTCAGGAGCGCGCGGCGGTGTTGTGCTCCAGCCATTTCTGGACGGAGGGACGCTGCCACTGGGCCTCGGCGTAGGCGCGCAGGGCGTCGGGCAGGTCGTCCTGGAACAGGCGCTTGATCATGACCGCGAGGTCGGTGTCGGCGATACACCATTCATCGAACAGCGAGGTCTGGCCCGCGCCCAGCAGATGGGTGCCCACGTGGATCAGCTTGGCCGCGGCGGCATGGGCGGCATCCGACAGCGGCAGGCCGGCGGCGCCGTAGAACACGGTTTCGGTGGGACGTTCCTGGCGCAGCGCGCCCAGGTCGCTGCGCAGCCAGGCCTGCAACTGGCGGGCGCGGGCGCGCTGGCGCAGGTCGCGCGGATACAGCGCGGCGTGCGCCGGGGCGGGAAAGGCGTCTTCCAGGTATTCGGTGATGGCGGTCGATTCGGTCAGGCTGAAATCCGCATGCGTCAATGCCGGCACCCGGGAAGTCAGCGCGCGGCTCTGGTAGGGCTGCATGCGTTGCTCGCCGGCTTCCAGGTCGATGGGGCGCACCTCGAACGGCAGCTGTTTTTCAGTCAACGCCACATAGGCCGACATGGCGTAGGGGCTGAGGAACAGGGAATCGACGAATAGCGTAAGCGGGGCGCCCAAAATCTAGTCTCCGGTCTGACAGTAACAACATGCGCCGCGGCAGCAGGCCGCGGATACGTCAAAGCGTAACGCATCTGCGGCCGGCCTGTCGCGGCGGGGCCTCAGTCGACGATGAAGAGCTTGGCGCCGGTGGCGGTGGAGGAGCGGTGCGGCTCGGCCTGGTCGGCGACCTGGTAGCTCATGCCGGGCGTCAGCACGAATTGCCGGCCGTCTTCCAGTTCGGTGTGCAGTTCGCCTTCCAGGCAGAACAGGATGTGGCCCTTGCTGCACCAGTGGTCGGCCAGGTAGCCGGCCGTGTACTCGACCATGCGCACGCGCAGGTCGCCGAACTGCCGGGTGCGCCAATAGGCCATGCCGGTCTCGCCGGCGTGCTCGGTGCGCTCGACCTCGGACCAGTCGGTGGTGCCGAAGGGAATGTTGCTCATCTTCATGGTGATTCCTGCGTGGTGGTGCGGACGCGATGACGTCCGGTAAGAAACAGAGACTACGCCAGTGCTGGCAGCTTCTTCTGCCAGAACATGGCGCGGCCGGTGGTTTCGTCCAGGGCATAGCCTTCGAACCCCAGCTTGCGGTACAGCCCCTGGGCGACCGCGTTGCCTTCCAGCACTTCCAGGGTGATCTTGCAGCAGCCCAGATCACGCGCCCGCTCTTCCAGCGCCGACAGCAGGGCCTTGCCCACGCCCCGGCCCTGGAATTTTTCCGCCACGCCCAGGTCGTGCAGATTGAGCAGCGGGCGGCAGGCGAAAGTGGAGAAGCCCTCGAGGTAGATTGCCACGCCCGCGGCTTCGCCGTCGATGCGGGCGAGCAGCGCCCTTGCTGTGGGGCGGCGAGCCAGCTCGGCGATCAGGTTCTGCTGCGCGTAGGCGGGCAGGGGGGCGTTGCCGCCCATGGGGCCGCTGGCGTATTCGTTCAGCATGGCCAGCACCTGGCGGCCGTGTTCGGGGTCGTTGAAGTCTGCGTCGATGATTTCCAGCACGATCTCTTGTTCCTGTGGGCTAGCCGTGATCGGGGCGGGCGCCTGCAAGCGCCGGCAACCGGACATTATGCGCGATGCCGGACGCCTGACAAGGCGCATTGAAAAATCGCGCCATAACCCCTA
Organism: Achromobacter xylosoxidans; assembly: GCF_014490035.1. NCBI lineage: Bacteria > Pseudomonadati > Pseudomonadota > Betaproteobacteria > Burkholderiales > Alcaligenaceae > Achromobacter > Achromobacter xylosoxidans. Next base: position 1,472,373 of record NZ_CP061008.1, read on the forward strand.
TCTTCTTGATATCCCAGGCCGGACCCGGCGCAACCGGAGGCGGCCGCAACGCTTTGCCAAGGGCTGCACATGGAGTTCAAGGACTACTACAGCATGCTGGGCGTGGAGCGAGACGCCTCAGAAGACGACATCCGGCGCGCCTACCGCAAGCTCGCTCGCAAGTACCATCCCGACGTCAGCAAGGAAAGCGACGCCGAAACGCGCATGCGCGACGTCAACGAAGCCTATGACGTGCTGCGCGACAAGGAAAAGCGCCAGGCCTACGACAATCTGGCCGCTGGCGTCTCGCCCGAGGGCAGCTTCCAGCCGCCCCCCGGCTGGGACGAAGGCTTCGAGTTCCACCGCGGCGCCGCGCCCGGCGACGAGGCGCAGTTCAGCGAGTTCTTCTCTTCGCTGTTCGGCGGCCGCAACCGGCGCGGCGGGGCGCAGCGGCAACAGGAATTCCGCGCGCGCGGCGAGGACCACCACGCCGCGATCGAGGTGGACCTCGAAGACGCGCTCAAGGGCGCCACGCGCGACATCAGCCTGCGTTCCATGCAGATGGACGAGCAGGGCCGTCCCCACATGCAGACCCGCACGCTCAGCGTGCGCATTCCTGCCGGCGTGCGCGAAGGCCAGTACATCCGGCTGGCCGGGCAGGGCATGCCTGGCTATGGCGGTGGCGAGAACGGCGACCTCTATCTGGAAGTTCGCTTCAAGCCGCATCCGCGCTACCGCGTCGACGGCCGCGACCTCTACATGACGCTGCCGGTGGCGCCATGGGAAGCCGCGCTGGGCGCCAGCGCGCATGCGCCCACGCCGGGCGGCACGGTCGAAGTGTCGATCCCCGCGGGGTCCGCCAACGGCCGCAAGCTGCGCCTGCGCGGCCGCGGCATTCCGGGCGATCCCCCCGGAGATCTCTACCTGGTGCTGGACCTGGTGTTGCCGCCTGCCGATAGCGAAGCGGCCAAGGAGGCCTACCGCAAGCTGCGGCAGGACCTGCCCTTCAATCCGCGGCGCCACCTGGGGGTATGACCATGAAAAAAATAGTCGTCACCACCGCCACGGTCGTGGGCAAGTCCCGGCCGCTTTCCGCCGACGACCTGGCCCGCGCCTGCGGCGAGGAAGTCGAATGGGTCGTGCGGCTGGTCGAAGTGGGCATCGTCAACGCCAGCGGCCAGGGCCCCGCCGAATGGCGCTTCTACAGCACCGACCTGCAGCGGGCGCTGGATGCGCGCCGCCTGGTGCGGGATTACGGCGCCGGGCTGGACGCCGCCGCGCTGATCCTGGACCTGAGCCAGGAAGTCCGCCGCCTGAAGGCGCAACTGCGCGCGCTGGGCCTGGAGGACAAGTAGGGCTGCGCGCGGGTAGGTAAACTAGCTGGTTGTTGAAGAAGCCCAGCGGAACATCTTGCAGACCCCTCCAGCCCCCGCGCCCGCGCTTTCGGGCAGCGCCCGCATCGACGGCCTGAAATCCTGCCTGCCCGTCATGATCGGCTACTTCCCGGTAGCCGTGACTTTCGGCATCGCGGGCGTGGCCGCGGGCCTGTCGCCCCTGCAAGTGGTACTGATTTCCGTGCTGGTCTATGCCGGCGCCAGCCAGTTCCTGCTGCTCGCTTCCATCAAGGCCGGCACCCCGTGGCTGTGGGTGGTGGCGCTGTGTTCGCTGCTCAATGCCCGCCATCTGCTGTACGGCCCGCTGTTGTCGCGTTTCCTGCCGGCGGGGCTGAATGAGCGCCTGAAGGTCGCCTTCCTGCTTACCGATGAAGTCTTCGCCACGGCTTTCAACCGTTTGCAGACCGTGGAGCCCGCGGGCCGCCAGCGCTGGATGATCGCGCTGGGGCTGGGCGCGTGGCTGACCTGGATCGCCGGCACGGCCGTCGGCGTCTACGCGGGAGACGGCCTGGAGCGCCACTACCCCATGCTGTCCCAGGTGATGCGCTTTGCGCTGCCCGCGCTGTTCATGGCCCTGGTATGCCAAAGCGCGAAGCGCGGCATGGGCCTGCCCATCGTCGCGGCAGTAGCCGCAGCCGGGGCCGTGGCCGCGCTGGGCCATACCAGCCTGGCGATCCTGGCCGGCGCGGTCATCGGCTGCGCGGCGTATCGGCTGAGGAGGTCCGCATGAACACTGACGGACTGGGTTTCTGGGGCGCGGTGATCGCCATGGCGGCCATCACTTATTTGACGCGCGCCTTGCCCTTCATGCTGTCCGAGCGCAGCCGCCTGCTGCGCCACCTGTCGCGCGAAGGCTCGGCGCTGGCCGCCCTGGGGCCATCGCTGCTGGCGGGAATCGCGGCGGCGGTGATCGTGCCTGACCTCCTGGCCGCCGGCGACCAGGCGGCGAACCTCGGTCCCTATGTGGGCGGTCTGGTCGTGACCGCCGTGGCGGCCCGCCTGGTCAGCAATGCTGGCGTCGCGGTGTTGCTGGGCATGGCGGGATACGGGGTGTTGCTGGCCTTGGCGGCGTAAGGCCAGCGGGGCAAAATGGTCGGACTTCCACGGAGGCCGACCATGCTTACGCTTTATCATGCGCCGCGCTCGCGCTCGTTCCGGATACTCTGGCTGCTCGAAGAACTGGGCGTGCCTTACGACACCGAAATGGTGTCCATCCGCGGCACCGACAGCGCGGGCCACATGCCCTCGGACTACATCGACATCCACCCGCACCGCAAGGTGCCAGCCTTGGTGCATGACGGCGTGCCCGTGTTCGAGACGCCCGCCATCGCCCTCTATCTGACCGATCTGTTCCCGCAAGCGGGGCTGGGTCCGGTGGTGGGAGATCCGCTGCGCGGTCCCTACCTGACCTGGCTGGCGTATTCCACCGGCGTATTCGAGCCCGCCATGGCCGAGCGCGCCTTCAAGACGCCGCATCCGGGCGGCGCGCTGGGTTGGGGTTCGGCCGAGGAGGTCGAACAGGTGCTGACCCGGGTCTTGCAGGCGCGGCCGTTCTTCCTGGGCGACCGGTTCTCGGCGGCGGACATCGTGCTGGGCGGCACCCTGCAATACATGATGCAGGTGAAGGTCATGCCCGAGACGCCCGTGTTCACCGCCTATGCGGAACGGCTGGGCGACCGGCCAGCCATGCATCGCGCCTTGCAGCGCGACGGGGACATCGAGGAAGCCTGAAGCGGCGCATCGGGCTTCAACCGCGCCCGATGCGGGCGTTGAGGTCTGCCTGCCATTCCTTGGGACGGCCCAGGTAGCGGCTGGGCTCCAGCATTTCGCAGATGCCATCGCGTTCCAGCGCCAGGGTGGGAAAACCGCTGCCGCCGACCTGCGCCAGCAGCCTGCGGCTGGCGGCGATGTGCGCGGCGGTTTCGGCGCCCTGCGCCGCGGCGTAGGCAGCGCGGAAGGCTTCCGGGTCCAGGCCGATATCGGCGGCCAGGGAGGCCAGCACCGCGGGATCGGCGATGCGCAGTCCCTGCACGTAGTGCGCGCGCTGGATGCGCTTGAGCAGGTCCAGCCCGCGGCCGGCCAGCGTCTGCGCGGCCAGGATGGCGGTGGTGGGCGGCTCGGAATCGAACACCGCGCCCTCATCGCGCAACAGGCCGTTGTAGTAGTCGTCGCCGAAGGGCTGGCCGGTCAGGCCGGCGATGCGTTCGTCATGCGGCATGACGTAGCGGCGCAGCCTGTCGGTGACCGGCTGGCGGTTGCCGCCCGTCATCATGCCGCCGCCATGCAGCGCGATGTCCAGGCCGGGGACGGCGCGAGCCGCCTCCACCAGCGGCGCGGCGCCATAGCACCAGCCGCAGAGCGGGTCGAAAATGTAATGCAGGGTGGGATTTGAGGTAGCCATGGCGTCATGGTAGACGCGGGCCTGCCCCGGAGAAAGCCTGGCGGGGTAGCCAGAGTGTTGCATCGGCCGTGCAGATTGCCTGCACGGCCGCTCAGTATCAACCGGCGATCTGCACGCCGACCCAGAACAGGCCGGCGGCCAGCAGCATCGAGGCGGGCAGGGTCAGCACCCAGGCCATCAGGATGTTGCGCACGGTGCTGCCCTGCAGGCCGCTCTTGTTGGCGATCATGGTCCCGGCCACGCCCGAGGACAGCACGTGGGTGGTGGACACCGGCAGGCTGAAGACGTTGGCGATGCCGATGGCGCCCATCGCGGTGACTTGCGCGGACATGCCCTGCGCATAGGTCATGCCCTGCTTGCCGATCTTCTCGCCCACCGTTAGCACCACGCGGCGCCAGCCGACCATGGTGCCCGCGCCCAGCGCCAGGGCGACTGCCACGATCACCCAGAAGGGAGCGTATTCGGTGGTGGCCGTCAGGTCGGCGCGCAGGCGTTGCAGGTCGGCGCGTTCGCGGGCCGGCAGCCCTTCGATGCGCGCGACCTTCTTGGCCGTGTCGTCCAGGCAGAGCAGGTAGCGGCGCACGGAGATGCGCTTCTCGGCCGGCAGGTCGGCGTAGTTGGACACGCCGTGCAGGTCGGCCTGCAGCGCGGCGATGGTCGGCATGGTCAGTTCGGGATCGCAGCGGAAGTTGCGCGGCAGCTCGGTGGTCGCGTCCACGCGCTTGAGCGCCAGGTATTCGCCCAGCATGGCTTCATTGCGCTGGTAGAACACGTTCAGGTGGTTGGCGGCGTCGCGGGTGCGCTCGATCTGGTAGGTGGTGCTGTTGGTGTCCAGCACGAAGTTGGCGGGCACGATGCCGATCAGCACCAGCATGATCAGGCCGATCCCTTTCTGGCCGTCATTGGAGCCGTGCACGAAGCTCACGCCCATGGCGGACAGCACCAGCACCAGACGGTTCCAGAAGGGCGGATGCTTCTTGTTGTCGATGGCGCGGCGCTGTTCCGGCGTCTTGTGCATCTTCGACAGCGGCAGCCAGCGCTTGAGCGCCAGCAGCAGGCCGCCCGCCACCAGGAAGCCGGCCACCGGCGACACCACCAGCGACAGGCCGATGTCGATGGCCTTGCCCCAGTTGACGCCGTCCGCCAGCGGCAGGTCGGTGATCAGGGCGTTGGCCAGGCCCACGCCCAGGATCGAGCCGATCAGCGTGTGCGAGCTGGACGCCGGAATGCCGAAGTACCAGGTGCCCAGGTTCCAGGCGATGGCCGCGGCCAGCATGGCGAACACCATGGCCAGCCCGCGGCCGGTATCCACGTTGATCAGCAGTTCCACCGGCAGCAGATGCACGATGGCATAGGCTACGCCCACGCCGCCCAGCAGCACGCCCAGGAAGTTGAATATGCCGGAAAGCACCACCGCCAGATGCGGCGGCATGGCCTTGGTGTAGATGACCGTGGCCACGGCGTTCGCCGTGTCATGGAATCCGTTGATGAATTCGAAGGCCAGGACGAATGTCAGGGCCAGCGCAAGGCTGAGGCCAACCCAGAGGTCTAGGCCGTGGAAGAGGTCGAACATGGAGGCGGGGGAGGTTCCGGCGAGAGGAGCCGATTATTGCAGATTTGTGACCTGTCACTGGTTGCTTGCGGCTACCAAGTGCGGCCAGCCAACCCCGCCCGGGGTCAGAATTTCGAATACTGGAACTCGATTTCCATCGGTTTGCCCAGGTTCGCCGAGGTATCCGCCTGGATCATCATCACCGCCAGGACGCCCAGATAGAGCAGGCACAGCCACAGGGTTCGTTTCATTGCCGGCCCTCCTTCATGGGTAGAAAACTTCCGCGATCTTCTGGTTCACGCGCAGCCAGCCCAGTTCGCCCAGGTGCTGCACGTCCCGCAGCGTCCCCACTTCGAAGGGCGCGCTGTACATGTCCATGCAGCGCATGGCGTAGCGCTGGCACAGCGCCGCCACTTCCCGCTGCACGGGGCCGAACCGGTCCAGGTCCTTGAACACCAGGGGATGCAGCGGTTGCATGACGAACAGGGCATTGACCCCGCGCTGCCGCAGCAGCGCCATCAGCGCGTCCAGCTCGCGCAGCTCGTCGCGGCCGGTCAGCGGCTGGGGCAGATAGGCGGTCTTGCCGCCTTCGGGGATGCTGCGCAGGTACTTATTGAAGAACTCGTCGCGCACGGCATAGCGGTTGCCGCCCATCAGGGCCTGTTCGGCGCCCTGGGCCTCGGCGGCCAGCGCTTCCCAATCCACCACGCGGGCGGCCGCGGGCGGCCCCTCGCGTTCACGTTCGGGGGCAGGCGCTGCATGGGCAGCGGGCGCCCACAGGTCGACCAGGCGCTGGCGGAAGACGTAGGCCTGTTCCGCCGCCATGGACCAGGCGACGCCCGCGTCGCCCTTGGCCTGCAGCCAGCGGACCACCTCCGCCCGGCCTTCGGGCTGCCGCAGCAGGCGCGGCAGCAGCGGATTGGCGTGCTCCTTGAACTCGTCGGGTCCCAGTCCGCCTTCACCGTCGAACCAGCCCGGCGACAGCATCACCACCACGCGCGAGGCCGGCGACAGGTCCTCGGCCATCGCCGCCAGCACCAGCTGCATGCCCAGCGACTGGAAGCCCGAATGGCCATAGGCCAGGACCGGCATCTGCAATTCGTCGGCCAGGTAGCGGTAGGGCACGAAGCGCAGGTCGTTGCTGGTCAGCTCCGACGAACCCAGGATCACCAGCCGGTCGCCCGTGCGCAGGGCCTGGCTCATGCGGGAGAGGTTGCGCGTCTGTTCCTGCAGCGTGTTGCCCAGGTTTGGGATGTAGATGCCTGGCGCGGCCGCCGGCACGGGTTCTGTTTTCAGCGCCAGGGAGTGCAGCGCGCCCCATCCGGCGGCGGCCGCCGCGGCCAGGGCCAGCGCCGCCGCCAGCGCATGCTGCCGTAGTGTGCGTTTGAACATGGGGAACCAATGCCGCGCGGGGCCCTCTCTATTGGACAGGTTTGTTAGCGGATGTTATCGAGCGGGCATGACCGGAACAAGCGCGGGAAAGCGGGGCCAGAGCGCAATTCGCCTTTTTGCCACAGGGTCCGCGGCTCGCGCGCGCCCCGCCGCCGCCAATCCCGCAGGGAAGGAATGCGATAGCATCGCTCTGGCGGGCCTCTTCTGGATTTCCATGATTGACCCCGCCGCGGCCGCATCCGCGCCGCCCGAATGTTCCTCACCAAGATTGCGCAGCCCATGACCGCCACTACCCGTATCGCCCGCAAGCACCCCGACGAATTGATCGTGGGCCTGGTGTCCGTTTCCGATCGCGCCTCCAGCGGCACCTATCAGGACCAGGGGCTGCCCGCGCTGCGCGAATGGCTGGGCGGCGCCCTGGCCTCGCCCTGGCAGGCGGTGGACCGCCTGATCCCCGACGAACCCGCGCGCATTTCCGAGACGCTGATCGAACTGGTGGACGGCTGCGGCTGCGACCTGGTCCTGACCACCGGCGGCACCGGTCCGGCGCGCCGCGACGTCACGCCCGAAGCCACGCTCGCCGTCGGCACCAAGGAAATGCCCGGCTTCGGCGAACAGATGCGCCAGATCAGCCTGCGCTTCGTGCCCACGGCGATCCTGTCGCGCCAGGTGGCCGTCATCCGGGAAACGCCCGCCCACGCCGCCCTGATCGTGAACCTGCCCGGCCAGCCCAAATCCATCCGCGAAACGCTGGAAGGGCTGAAGGGCGAGGACGGATCCGTGCTGGTGCCGGGCATCTTCGCCGCCATTCCCTATTGCATCGATCTTATCGGCGGCCCGTACGCCGAAACCCGGCCGGAAATCATCGCGGCCTTCCGCCCCAAATCGGCCCGCCGCGCGCCGCAGGCCTGATCCGGCGCTGCGTTATATTGGCCGCCCATCCACCTCCAACCGCTTGAGAGTTCCATCGCCATGAAGGTTCGCACCGCTTTGTCCCTTACTGTCCTGGCAGCCTTGTCGGCCTGCGCCAACGTCAAAGACGTGCGCGACCGCGATCCGGTCTTCTACGGCTCCACCCAGCGCACACCCGAGGACTACACGGCCTGCGTGGCGGAATCCTGGAAGAACCTGGGCGTCAATTTCCAGCAGAAGGCTGTGCGCAACGGCTTTGAACTGATCCAGGAAGACAGCCTGGGCGTTGAAGCGGTGCTGACGACCACGCACTGGAAGGGCAAGACCGAAGCGCGCCTGTCCACGCGCATCGCGCGCCGCGACCAGAGCATCATCGAGCCCGCCAACCTGTGCCTGTGAACGCCATGCAGCATCGTCGCGACGTCCTGCGGCTGGGCCTGGCCGCGGCCGCCCTCTGCCTGGGCCTGCCGGCCCGCGCGCAGCAGCAGAGCGGCTTCATCAGCCGCAAGCTCAACGTTCCCGTGCCAGGCGGCGTCGCCGTCCTGGGCCTGGGCAATGCCGAGCGCGCGCCCGAGGTCAGCTTCCTGGGCCGGCGCGTGCTGGTCGTGCGAGAAGAGGGCAAGCAATGGATCGCCGTGGTCGGCATCCCGCTCAGCGTGAAGCCGGGCGAGCAGCAGGTGGAAATCAAGGATGCGCAAGGCAAGCGCTCACAGACCTTCAAGGTCGGCGCCAAGGAATACAAGGCCCAGCACATCACGCTGAAGAATCCGCGCCAGGTCAATCCGGATCCGGACGACATGAAGCGCATCGAACGCGAGCAGGCCGAGCAGGCCGCCGCCAACCGCGCCTACCGCGCGGGCGTCACGCCCAGCAACCTGCTGCTGGACCGCCCGGTGAACGGCGGCCGCCTGTCCAGCCCCTTCGGCCTGCGCCGTTTCTTCAACGGCGAGGAGCGCAATCCGCATTCGGGACTGGATTTCGCCGTGCCGTCGGGCACGCCGATCAAGGCGCCGGCCGCTGGCGTGGTCGTACTGGTGGGGGATTACTTCTTCAATGGCAAGACGGTGTTCCTGGACCATGGCCAGGGCTTCGTCAGCATGTTCTGCCACATGTCGGCCATCGACGTGAAGGTCGGCGACGAAGTGCCGCGCGGCGGACTGGTGGGCAAGGTCGGCGCGACCGGCCGCGCGACCGGTCCGCACCTGCACTGGAACGTCAGCCTGAACGACGCGCGCGTCGATCCGGCCATCTTCATCGGGGCGTTCAAGCCCTGATCCTGTCCCGGGATTTGGGGGCGCGGAACCGCGCCCTCAGGCCGTGGCGGCCTGCTGCGCGATCAGTTGCAGCACATGCTGGTGCACGCGTTCAGCATAGTCCATATGCTGCCGCACGTTGAACTGCTCGGCTTCCTGCTCGTCCAGGCAGTTGTCGTACTTGGTCTTGGCCTCGGCGTAGGTCAGGCCGGTATTGCGCAGGCTGTTGATGAAGGACTCGCGCGACTGATGCAGCAGGCGCAGGCCTTCCTCGCCCTTGACGAATTTTCTTCGCGCCAGGGCAAGCTGGTCAGCGGCGGCTTGCAGATCGTGTGTCAGGTCCATCGTGCTTCATGCTCGTCCTGCCGGGCGTCGCGCCGGGCAGAGGGCGCCATTCTTTCATGAACGGGCGCTCCACGCATTACGGCATCGCGCGGCCCAGGTTTAAGGCTGGCGCGAAAAGGGAGCCGGCGCGGGGCCGGCCCTGTCGCCCTGGCTTAGCGGCGGAATTGCTGGGGACGCTGCGGCGCGGGACCGCGCTCGTCCTTGTGGCGGAAGTTGATGCGGCCCTTGGTCAGGTCATACGGCGACATTTCCAGGGTGACGCGGTCGCCAGCCAGGATGCGGATGCGGTGCTTGCGGATGCGGCCGGAGGCGTAGGCGCCGACTTCGATGCCGTTGTCCAGCTTCACACGGTAGCGGCTATCGGGCAGCACTTCGTCAACGATGCCGTCCAGTTCGATGAGTTCTTCTTTAGCCATTCTTTTCTCCTATCAAAACGCGCAGCCATACCGACGGCATGGCGCGCCGCGCGTAGCGGCAAGCGCGTCGGACCCGAACGGGCGGGTCCAGCGGTTTGAACGTAAAACGTCCGGGCAAGCGCGGGTAAGGGCCACGGCATCCGAAGCGGATGTCTGAAATGACGGATACTCGCGCCGCGTGGGCAGTGTGCGCGCGGTGCGCGGCTTGGTCGCGGCGGCGCCTTTTGCGCAAATCGCCGGAAGAAGCGGGGTGGAGCTTGTGCTGCCAGGCCGCGCAACGATGGAGGTGGAGGCGCGCCCGGTGGCGGAGGGGTTTTTCCGGAAAAACCAAGCACGTCCTGGGTTGCCCCGGAGCATTGCCCGCAGGCGGTACAGGTTGGCACGCAGAGTGACCGAAGCCCGGTTTTTGCGGAAAAATCACGGACTTATGGTACTGCAAAGCGCAATATTTAGCCAGTATTTATCTGTGGCCGCGCTGCGATAGTTGCTGTTCAACGACTCTAGCGTGCCGGTATCCGCTCACGGTATTCAGCTTCCACCCGGCCGAGCACGGACCAGAACGGACCCGGGGCGCGGCCGGCCAGGCGGGCTTCGAGCACGCCCAGGTGCACATGCCAGCCGCCGGCCACGTCCACCATGCCATCGCGCGAGGACAGTTTGCGGTGGGTCAGCACCAGGCGCGTTTCCTTGCCTTCCGGCGACAGCTCGAAGGTGACCTCGGAAGGATGGCCGGGGGAGCCGCCCCAGGTGAAAGCCAGCAAATGCGGCGGTTCGCAGCGCGTGATGACGCCTTGCGTGGTGACGCCGCCTTCGTACGGCTTGTAGGCATCAGGCACCGGTTCGGCCACCGAGGACAGGTCCGCGTGCATGAAGCGCAGCGTCACGCCGCCGCCTTCGCGCAGCTCCATGTCGCCGGATGCCAGCCAGCGGCCGCGTTTTTCGGATTCGGTGAGAAAAGCCCAGACCTCGTCGACGCTGGCGGGCAGTATCCGCGTAAAGCGGATGGAGGTGGGGTCCAGAACGGCGCCGTGATCACTCATGTGGTTCTCCAGAAGACGCGGCCGGGGACCGGCTGGCGGCGAGCGCGGCTTCCAGCGCGCCCAGCTTGCCCGACCAGAATTGTTCATAGAAGCGCAGCCATTGCATGGCCTCGGCCATGGGTTCGGGATTGAGGCTGCATACATGCGTGCGGCCGCGGATGGAGCGCCGCACCAGACCGGCGCGTTCCAGGGCCTGCACGTGTTTGGAGGCGCCCGCGAAACTCATGCTGTGGGGCGCCGCCAGTTCGCCGATGGTCTGTTCGCCCCGGGCCAGGCTGCGCAGCATGTCGCGGCGCGTGGGGTCGGCCAGCGCGCGAAAGACGGCATCGAGGGCGGGGGAGGGGATTGATTCAACCATGAGGTTGAATATAGTCCTGCCTCGCGAATTAATTCAACTAGTTGGTTGAATTTTTATGTAACCGCCTGCGGATGATCTTCTTCCATCGCCCCATATGCATCGGGGTACTGCGGCAGGCCGTCGGTGATGTCGAACCAGGGCGCCTTGCTGGCCACGTGGCAGTGGGCCGCCGGCTTGATACCCGGGTCGTCGTCCAGCGGACCCAGAGGCAAGCCGTAGACGTCCGGCGTCTGGTCGAAGCGGGTCAGAAGGGGCGTGCCGCAGGCTTCGCAGAAGCCGCGGTAGCTGCCCGGAGACGAGCAGTACCAGGTGACGTGGTTTTCTCCGCGGGTCCAGGCGAAGTCCTTGGCCTGGACCGTCGCCCGGCTGCGGAATGCCGCGCCATGCGCCTTGCGGCAGATCGTGCAATGGCAGTTGAGGGCGTCGGTGAGCGGACCCGTGATCTCGTAGGCGACGCGGCTGCACAGGCAGGAACCTTTGATCATGATGAACGCCAGGCTGGTGGGGAATATCCCCAATATACCTGTGGCGCGCCGGGCTGGAGGCGGCCTTTGTGACGAACGTCTTTCAGATCGTTCCAGTGTCCCTATTTTCAGCCAAATGAATCGATTCCCGGGTCATCGTGCTGTCATGCCGCGAAAACAGAATGCCGCCATGAACACATCCAAGGGGATTCAACGATGACCTACGCCATCGAAGTACAAGGGCTCAGCAAGAGCTTCCACGCCGGCGCCAAGGCGCTGGACGGCGTGAACCTGCAAGTGGCCGACGGCGAGATGGTTGCCTTGCTCGGCGCCTCGGGTTCGGGCAAGTCGACGCTGCTGCGTCATCTGTCGGGTTTCGTGGCCGGCGACGCGGGCAGCGTGGCCGTCAACGGCCGCATGATCCAGCGCGACGGCCGCCTGAGCCTCGACGTGCGCTCCGCGCGCGCCGGCATCGGCTTCGTGTTCCAGCAATTCAATCTGGTGGGCCGCCTGCCGGTCATCACCAACGTGCTGACCGGCCTGCTGCCGCGCGTGCCGCTGTGGCGCAGCCTGACGCGCTGGTTCCTGCGCGGCGAAGTGCAGCAGGGCCTTGAAGCGCTTGCCCAGGTTGGTATAGACGACTACGCATTTCAGCGCGCTTCGACGCTGTCCGGCGGCCAGCAGCAGCGCGCGGCCATCGCCCGCACGCTGGTGCAGAACGCCCGCGTCATCCTGGCCGACGAACCCATTGCCTCGTTGGATCCGGAATCCTCGCGCCGCGTGATGGACACGCTGGCCCAGATCAACCGCAGCCGCAAGGTAGCCGTGGTGGTGTCGCTGCACCAGGTGGATGTGGCTTTGCGCTATTGCCCGCGGGTGGTGGCGCTGCGCCACGGCAAGGTGGTCTACGACGGCCCCTCCGCCGCGCTCACGCCTGCCATGCTGAGCGACCTGTACGGCTCCGAACTGAGCGAGCTGCTTCCCGAATATGCGCCGCAAGCGCCGGCCATGCCCGGCATGGCGCCGCTGTCCCGCCTGGCGCAAGCCGCCTGATACCCCGACCCATTTCTCCCCGGAGCCTTCCATGCTACGCAGAACCTTTGTCACCCTGATCGCCGCCGCGGCCCTGTCCACGCAGGCCTACGCGCAAGACGCCAAAACCCTGAATTTCGGCATCATCTCGACGGAATCGTCGACCAACCTGAAGTCCGTGTGGCAGCCCGTCATCGACGACCTGAGCCGCGCGATCGGCGTGCCGGTCAAGCCCTTCTTCGCGTCCGACTACGCCGGCATCATCGAAGGCATGCGCTTCAACAAGGTGCAGATGGGCTGGTTCGGCAACAAGTCCGCAATCGAGGCGGTAGACCGCGCCAAGGGCGAAGTGTTCGCTTCCGTCATCGACAAGGACGGCAACCCCGGCTACTGGTCGCTGCTGATCGTCAACAAGGACAGCAACCTGAAGACCCTGGACGACGTGCTCAAGCGCGGCGGCACGCTGAGCTACGGTGCGGGCGATCCCAACTCGACCTCGGGCACGGCCGTGCCCGGCTATTACCTCTGGGCCGCCAACAAGATCGAACCCAAGACCTTCTTCAAGACGGTGCGCGCCAGCAACCACGAAACCAATCTGCTGTCGGTCATCAACAAGCAGGTCGACGTGGCCGTCAACAACACCGAGGCGCTGGAGCGCTATCGCCTGAACACGGGCAAGGACGCCAACGACAGCGTGCGCGTGCTGTGGAAGTCGCCGCTGATCCCCGCCGACCCGCTGGTCATGCGCAGCGACCTGCCGGCCGACCTGAAGGCCCGCATCCGCGACTTCTTCGTCAACTACGGCAAGGGCAAGGACGCCGAGCGTGAAATGGCCAATCTGAAGGCGCTGACCTATCAGGGCTTCCGCGTCTCCGACAACCAGCAGCTGGTGCCGATCCGTCAGATCGAGCTGGCGCGCGAGAAGGCCAAGGTCGAAGCCGACGCCACGCTGGGCCAGGCCGAAAAGCAGAAACAGCTGGCCGAACTGGACAGCAAGCTGGCCAGCCTGGGCCAGCCTGCCGCCAAGCAATAAGCCTGCAAGCGGCAAGCCGGTGCGCCGCGGGCGCGCCGGCTTGCCCGCAACTGAAACCCAACCAGCGGATCGCCTTTTTCCTATGAACGTAGCCATGCAGACCTCCCGCCTTTCCGCCGCGCCGCGCTCGTCGCTGCCAGTCCTGCTCGTATGGGCCGTCGTGCTGGCGCTGCTGGTCATGTCGTGGCAGGGCGCCGACATGCGGCCCCTGGACCTGCTGCGCGATTCGGGCAACATGGCCCAGTTTGCCGCCGACTTCTTTCCGCCGAATTTCCGCGACTGGCGCATGTACCTGGACGAGATGATCGTCACCGTGCAGATCGCGGTCTGGGGCACCTTCCTGGCCATCGTGGTGGCGGTGCCGCTGGGGCTGCTGTGTTCGTCGAACATGGTGCCGGCCTGGGTGTACCAGCCCATGCGGCGCCTGATGGACGCGTGCCGCGCCATCAATGAAATGGTGTTCGCCATGCTGTTCATCGTGGCGGTCGGGCTGGGCCCGTTCGCCGGCGTGCTGGCGCTGTGGGTGCACACCACCGGCGTGCTGGCCAAGCTGTTCTCGGAAGCGGTCGAGGCCATCGATCCGCGTCCGGTGGAAGGCGTGCGCGCCACTGGCGCGAATGCGCTGGAGGAAATCGTCTACGGCGTGATTCCGCAGGTGCTGCCGCTGTGGATCTCGTATTCGTTGTACCGCTTCGAATCCAACGTGCGCTCGGCCTCGGTGGTCGGCATCGTCGGCGCGGGCGGCATCGGCACCGTGCTGTGGGAAATCATCCGCAGTTTCCGCTACGCCGAAACCTGCGCCGTGATGATAATCATCGTGGCTTTCGTGGTCATCATCGACATGGCGTCCGCGCGTATCCGGCGAGCGCTCATCTGAGCCTGCGCGGGGCCCGGGCGGGCCCCGCCGGCCTCAGGCCTGCGGAAGCAGCGCCTGGAACGCAGGCAGCGCCAGCAGGCCCGCCAACTGCGCGGCCTGCACATCGGCTTCCGACACCACCGCGCGCGGCATCAGGAAGTTGACGGTGCCCAGGCAGACCTCGCCGTACACCACCGGCACGTTGATGACGGAGCGCAGGCCCAGGCGCTGGATCGCGTCATGGTCGTTGAAGAACTCGCGGATCGCGTCTTCGCCTTCACCCACGAACACTTTTTTTTCCAGCAGGACGTGGCGGCCCCAGGCCGTGCCGCTCTTGTCCTTGCTGCCGCCGGGCGGATAGGCCTCGGGGTTGGAGCTATACAGCCGCAGCACCCGCATGGCCTGCGCGTCATAGCGGTTGACCGTGCACAGCGTGTGCGCCAGCGCGGCATGCGCATGGGCGTCGATGGCCCGGAAGGCCGCCGTGGAATCGGCGGCGGCGTATGCCTGGACAATGGCGGCCACGCCGGCCTGCGTCGGCGCAGCGGAACGGATGCTTACGGTCATTCGGCGGTGATTCCCAGTTCTTTGATCAGCTTGCCGTACTTGTCGGCATCGCGCGCCAGGATCTGGCCGAATTGCTCCGGCGTGGTCTCGGTCAGCAGCACGCCCATGTCGCCCATTTTCTTGATGACTTCGGGACGCTTGAGGATCAGGTTGATCTCGCGGTTCAGGCGTGCGGTCAGTTCGGGCGGCATGCCTGCCGGGCCGAAGGCGCCGTACCAGACCGACAGCTCGTAGCCCGGCAAGGTCTCGGCCACCGTGGGTACCTCGGGCAGCAGCGGCGAACGCGCTTCCTCGGTGACGGCCAGCAGCTTCAGCTTGTTGTTCTGCACGTGCGGCAGGGTCTGCGTGCCGGCGCTGAACAGCACCTGCGTGCGGCCGGCCACGGTGTCCAGCACCGCGGGCGCGCCGCCGCGGTAGGGGATGTGCATCATCTTCACGCCGGCGGCCTTCTCGAACAGCGCGGCGCTCAGGTGGTTGGTGGAGCCCTGGCCGGCGGAGGCATAGGCCACGGTGCCGGGATTGGCCTTCAGGTAGGCGATGAACTCCTGCACGTTGGACGCAGGGACCGACGGGTTCACCACCAGGGTGTTGGTGACCAGCGCGAGTTCGGCGATGGGCGTGAAGTCCTTCACGCCGTCGAACGGCATGCTGGAGTACAGCGCCTGGTTCATCGTGTGCGTGCTCATCGAGCCGACCAGCAAGGTGTAGCCGTCGGGCTTGGCGCGCGCCACGAAGGTGGTGCCGATGTTGCCGGACGCGCCCGAGCGGTTTTCCACGATCACGGGCTGGCCCAGCGATTGGGTCAATCCTTCGGACAGCACGCGCGCCAGGATGTCGGTGGAGCCGCCCGCGGCCCACGGCACGATCAGCGTGATGGGTTTTTCGGGCCACGCGGCATGGGTGAGCGCGGGCGCGGCCAGCGCCAGTCCCAGCGCGCACGTGCGCAGCAGTCGTTTGAATTGCAGTTTCATGGTGTTTACCCCTTTGCGTAATGTCCGGTCTGTGTGCCGGTTGAATGAAACAGGTTCAGCGGCCGGCGGCATAGCCCTGCATGCCGCGCGGGTTGGCGCCGGCGCGCAGCAGCAGGCCGCCGCCTGCGGCAGGCTCGCGGGTGCAGGCGCTGATGCGGCCTTCGGACCAGTCCGGCCCCACCTTGACCTCGTGGCCCGCCGCGCGCAGCGCCTCCAGCGTGGCGGCCGGCATGCGCGATTCCACGGTCAGCCGGTTCAAGGTCAGGCTGCGCGGCCAGAACGAGCCCGGGAAGTGATCGATATGCCAGGAGGGCGCTTCGATCGCCTCCTGCAGGTTCATGCCCATGACATGGCGCAGGAAGAACGCCACCGTCCATTGGTCCTGCTGGTCGCCGCCCGGCGTGCCGAATGCCATGTAAGGCTGGCCGTCGCGCAGCGCGAGACCCGGCGACAGCGTGGTGCAGGGACGCTTGCCTGGCTGCAGCTGGCCCGGCACGCCTTCGTCCAGCCAGGTCATCTGCAGGCGGGTGGTCAGCGGGAAGCCCAGGCCGGGCACGACGGGGCTGGATGACAGCCAGCCGCCCGACGGCGTGGCGGCCACCATATTGCCGTCGCGGTCGATGACGTCGATCTGGCAGGTGTCGCCCACGAATATCTCGCGCGCCGCCCATTCGGCTACCGGCGGCAGCGCGGCGAAGGTCGGTTCGCCCACGCCGAAGCGGGTGTCGGAGGCAGCCAGGGTGCGCACGGCTGCGTCCAGGTCGGGCAGGCGCGGCGCCTGGCCGCCCGGGCAGCCAGGCAGGAACTCGGACGACGCGCGCGCGCCGATGCCTGCCGCGCGGGAGCGGGCATATTCATCGCTGAGCAAAGCGGCCAGCGGTACTTGCGTGTGGTCAGGGTCGCCGTACCAGGCCGTGCGGTCGGCGAAGGCCAGCTTGGCGGCTTCGGCCACGTAGTGCACGAATTGAGGCGAGGTCGGTTCCAGTCCGGCCAGGCCCAGGTGCCGCAGTATCGCCAGTTGCTGCAGGTGGACCGGGCCTTGCGACCAGACCCCGCACTTGGCCACCGTGTAGCGGCCGTACTGCACGGTGAGGGGCTCGTCGTAGGTGGCGCGCCAATCGGCCAGGTCGGACTTGCGCAGCAGGCCGCGGTTGCGCTGGCCCGTGGTGTCGCGCACCTCGGCCCGGGTGTAGTAGTCGTCGATCGCGTCGGCCACGAAGCCGCGGTACCAGAGCTCCAGCGCGGCGTCGATGCGGCCGCGCCGGTCGGTGCTGCTGGCATGCGCTTCGTCCAGGATGCGGGTGTAGGTGGCGGCGATGGCGGGCGTGCGGAACAGTTCGTCAGGTGCAGGCACGCGGCCGCTGGGCAGCCAGACGTCGCGCGAACTGGTCCATTCGTCGCGGAACAGCGCCTGTACCGCCAGAATGGCCTGCGAGATGCGCGGCACCAGCGGAAAGCCGTTGCGCGCATAGTCGATCGCCGGGCGCAGCACGTCGGCCAGTTCCCAGGTGCCGTAATCGCGCAGCAGGGTCAGCCAGGCGCCGAAAGCGCCGGGTACCGTGGCGGGCAGCAGACCGATGCCGGGCACCAGTTCCACGCCCAGGCTGTGGAAATAGGCGGGCGTGGCCAGCGCGGGCGCGGGGCCCTGGCCGCAGAGCGCGCGCATGCGCTGTTCCCGCTCGCTCCAGAACAGGATGGGCACTTCGCCCCCGGGGCCGTTCAGGTGCGGTTCCACGATCTGCAGCGTGAAGCCGCCCGCGACCGCCGCGTCATAGGCATTGCCGCCGCGCTCCAGCACGCTCATGGCCACTTGCGAGGCCAGCCAATGGGTGGAGGAAACCACGCCAAAAGTGCCGCGTATTTCGGGGCGGGTAGTGAAGGATGCGCTCATGAGGCCGGTCCGGGCAGCAGGGGATGGTTGCAGTATAGGGTCATGAAATAACTGTTTTTTCCTTTGTTGGCATAATTGAATAACCAATTAGTTATAGGAAAGATCGTGACCTGGGATGCAGCCCGTCTCGCCAACCGCCTCAAGCATCGCCACCTGGCGCTGCTGATCGAAATCGCCAGGCACGGCTCGCTCACGCGCGTGGCCGCCGCGGCCGGCATCAGCCAGCCCGCCGTCACCAAGGCGCTCACGGAGATCGAGGACATCTTCGGCGCGCCGTTGTTCACGCGCACCGGGCGCGGCCTGCAACCCACGCCGCTGGGCAACCTGGCCCTGGTGCGCGCGCGCCACATGCTCAGCGACCTGGACCTGTGGGCGCGCGAGGTCGAGGCCCTGCACGCCGGCCGTTCCGCGCATCTGCAGGTGGGCGTGGTGCCCTACGTGTCCAGCGCCTTGCTGACGGCGGCCATCAGCCGCCTGCACCAGCGCCACGGCGTGACGCTCAGCCTGCACCGCGCCACCACCGACCATCTGGTGCCCATGCTGCGCCGGCATGAACTGGATTGCATCATCAGCCGCGCCACTTCGACCGTGGCGCCGGAGGATCTGATCCACCGCGTGCTGTACCGCCAACGGCCGCGCCTGATTGCGCATGGCCGGCTTGCGCAGCGGCTGGCGCGGCGCAAGCCGGACTGGGCCGCCGTCGCGGCAATGGACTGGGTCCTGCCGGCGGCCAACACGCCGACGCGGCAACTGATTGTGGAGCACTTCATCCGCGCCGAATTGCAGCCGCCATCGCCAGTGTTGGAGGCGTACTCCACCGACGTGATCGAAGGCATGCTGACGGTGAACGAGACCCTCATCTCCGTGGTGCCGGAGGACATCGCGCGCGAACTCTGCCAGCGCGGCAAGCTGGGCATGGTGCCTTGGGACTTCGGCTGGGAATTGCCGCCCATCAACCTGATACGGCGCAAGCGCGAACAGCCGCTGGCGGCGGAGGAATGCTTTTCGGAGATCCTGCTGGATCTGTGCGGCGACGCCGCCGCGCCCTGGGGCCAGGGCGATCCGCGTTGAACGGCGGCGCTAGGCGTTGAGCTTGTCGCGGGCGATGTTCAACAGTGCGGCGGCAGCGGTTTCCGGGGCAGCATCGTTGCTGACGCGCAGCAGCCGGCATTGTTGCGGCACGGGGAATGCCTGCATCGCGCGCGCCAGGCGCTGCGCGATCTGTTCCGCGCTTTCCCGGCCGCGTCCCGCCAGGCGGCGGACGAGCTGGCCGGGATCGACCGTGACCTCCACGGCGGTCAAGGCCGGGTAGCGCGAGTGCGCCTGTTCCAGGTGCGCGCGCGAGCCGTTGATGATGACCGCGGCGCCGCAGGAGAGCCAGGCGTCTATTTCGATGCCGATGCCGTAATGCAAGCCATGGCTGGCCCAGCGCAGGGCGAAGCAGCCCAGCGCGGCGCGGCGTCCGAACTCGTCTTCGGTCAGGCATAGCGCGTCTTCGGTGGCGCCGCTGTCGCGCGTGATGTAGCGATGCGCGACCAGCACGGGCTCGTCGCCGCGCAGTTCCGCGCGCAGCAGGCGCAGCAAGGTGTCCTTGCCGCTGCCCGATGCGCCCATCAGGTAGATCAGCCTGGTGCCGTCGGCGGGAACCGAGGTGCTCATGCTGCCGCCGGCCCTTGCAGATAGCCGGCCCCGGCCGCATCGGCGCTGGTGCCGTCAAAGCCGTAGTGCCGTGCCGCGACAAAGTCCGCGCCTGGCGCGGGCTGCACGTAGACGCTGACTCCGGGAACGGCCATGGGCTGTCCGCGCAAGGGATCGGCGAACGCGGCGATTTCAGCCTGCGCTTGCGACAGCGCCTCGCCGTGCAGCTTGCCGGTCAACGTGATGTGGAAGACGTAGGTATCGAATACATACGGATAGCCCCAGCGCGCCAGCATGGATTGCTGCGGCGGACTGAGCGATTGCGGTTGGCGGCGCGCGGTTTCCTCGGGCGTGGGAGGTGCGCGCAAGGAGTCCAGGTCGCGCACGGCGGCTTCGGCCAGGGCCTGGATCCGCGCGCGTCCCTGCGTGTCGGATGCAGCGATGCGCCAGGCCAGGAAGCCGCGCAGCGGTTCGCACTCCAGTTCCAGCGAGAATGGCGTGCCGCCTGCGGCCAACTGGCGGGCGGCCGCGTCGACTTGTTCGGGGCTGGCGCCCGGATTCAGCCGGAAGGGCGGCTTCAGCGTCGCATGCAAGCCATAGTGGCGCGGCGCTTCGGTCCAGCCGCGCGACGCCGCGTTCTGGCCCGGCAGCGGCGGCAGCGCCAGGCCGGTGTCGGCGCAGCGGCCCAGCCAGCGGCTGCCGTGTTCGCGCCAGGGGCCGGTGGGCGCCAGGTACAGGGCGTAGCGATGGGCGAGCGGCATGGTCAGGCCGCCATGCGCTGGCTATGGCTGTCGCCGAAGGCGCGCGTGGCATAGCGCAGTTCGCCGCCCACGATCGCGGCGCAGACGCGGGGCAGGCCCGGCACCTGGTCGTCCACCACGATGGCGTCGGCGATCAGCCCCGGCGCCAGGGCGCCGCGGTCCTTCAGGCCGGCGGCTCGGGCAGGATTCAGCGACACCAGATCCCAGGCCTGCGCCAGCGGCAGCACGCCGTCGTTGGCCAGCTTCATCACGGCGGCCAGCGGGGCAGGGTAGTAATAGTCGGACGTCAGAATGTCGCACAGGCCCGCACGGATCATTTCGGTGGCGCCGGGCGCGCCAGTGTGGCTGCCGCCGCGCACGACGTTGGGCGCGCCGAAGACCACCGAATCACCCAGGTCGCGGGCCACGCCGGCGGCCTCGCGGGTCAGCGGAAACTCCGCCACGCCGCAGCCCAGCTGGTGGTAGTAGCGGCGGGTGGCGGCATCCGGATCGTCGTGCGAGGCCACCTTCAGGCCCGCTTCCTGCGCGCAGCCGGTCAGCTCGCGCATGGCATCGGCCACCGCGTCGGCGGCAGCCATGGCGGCGCGGATGCGGTCCTGGAAGACGTCGAGGTCGCACTCGGCGCGGTTGGCGTACTGCATCAGCTTGCGCTCGTCGCCCAGACGGCGCGCCATGCTGGGCAGGTGGTCGTTCAGGGCCAGGAAACGCACGCGGCCGTCGCGTATCCATTGCTGGGCAATCTCCAGGCCGCCCACGTGATGGGTTTCGAAGCGCAGGTGCACATAGTGCCGCGCGCCCATGAGATGGCGCATTCTTTCCAGCGCGTCGAACATGCGTTCGGCGTAAGCCTCGCCGCGCAGCCCGCCTTCCCAGGACAGGGTCACGCCATGGAACTCGGTGGTGATGCCGTTGGCCAGCAGTTGGCGGTCCACGTCGAACAGGGCGCTGTCGTAGGGAAACGTCACGCTGGGCCGCGGCATGACGGCGCGCTCGAAGGCGTCGCCGTGCAGGTCCACGATGCCGGGCAGCACCAGCAGATTGCCGGCGTCGAACCAGGGCGCGCCCCGCGGCGCCGCGGCGGCGGAGCCTTCGATCAGTCCGCCATGGAACCGCAAGCTGGCCTGTTCGACGCCGCGCGGCGTCAGGATGCGTTGGCCTGTGACACCGGCCAGGGGCGAGGGGGCGTGCGTGTGTGTGTTCATGGCGTGACGTTAGTGGGATTGCATTACAACCAGATGTCTAGATGAGTTAATCCATTAGTCGGAGCCTTCCGCGCCGCCTGCGCGCGCAGGCGGCGGCCTGGCGTCAGCTGTCGTCCGTCACCATCAGCTGGACCATGTCGCCCACGAAGCGCGCCACGCTATATTGCAGCGGCGAGCCTTCCTGGTCCACATTCAAGGCCTCCACCTGAAGAATGGGGCGGGTCTTGGGCTGGCCCAGCAGGCGGGCGATTTCGGGCGTGGGCAGGGCGGCGGTGATGCGCGACCACTTGCGCGTGTAATCGCCGATGCCATAGTGGGCATAGACCTTGGAGATCGAGCGCAGGGACGCCAGGCGGTCGGCGAAGTCGGGGAAGCGCTTTTCGTCGAAGAAATGTTCCGAGACGCTGATGGGGCGGTTCTCGGCTTTGCCCACGATCTGCACGCGCAGCAGCGGCGCGGCGCGGCTCAGGCCCAGGTGCTTGGCGATGTCGCCGGCGCGCAGGCTCTGGCTGCCCAGGACTTCCTGGTGGCCCAGCATGCCCTGGCTGCGCAGGTTCTCGGAAAAGCGCGTGCGCTTGCCGATGGCGTAGTCGATCGCGTGTTCCTGGACGAAGGTACCGCGGCCTTGTTCGATGCGGACCAGGCCGCCTTGTTCGAGTTCGCCCATCGCGCGGCGGATGGTGTGGCGGTTGACGGAAAACTTGGCGGCCAGCTCGGGCTCGGACGGCAGCTGTTCGCCTGCCGCATAGAGCTTGTTGCGGATATCGTCCGCCAGCGCTTCGCCGATTTGCCGCCAGACGGCGATGCCGGAACCTCTTTCGACCATAGGGTGTGCTCGTGCTGTCACATCAGCTTAATGAAGAATGGCAGTGATTGTGCACCATGCGACGGCAGCCGCAAAGGCGCTGCGGGCACGCTGCAACTGTCATCAAAAATTCACGCCAGGCTGTTGAACTTCGTTTTCAGAGCGATCATACTCCATCCGGTCGTCTAGACGTTTAGAGGAAAAAGATGGATCACCCCAAGACAGGGCAGGATGCGGCGGGCGCCCAACGCGCCGCCTGGATGCGCGTGCTGGCGCTGGCCGATCCGGCCGCGCTGGATGGCGCCTTTTGCGCGCTGGCGGGCAAGCCGGAACACCAGACCTTGCGCCCCGCGCAGACCGGCATGGCCATGGTGCGCGCCCGCAGTGGCGGCACCGGGGCCCGCTTCAACCTGGGCGAAATGAGCGTGACACGTTGCGCGGTGACGATGGGCGAGGGCGTGGTCGGCGTGGCCTACGTGCAGGGCCGCTCGCAGCGCCATGCCGAGCAGGCCGCCGTGGCCGACGCCCTGCTGCAACTGCCGGAATGGCATGACACGGTGCAGGCCCAGCTGATCCAGCCGCTGGCCCGCCTGCATGCCGAACGGGTCGAGCGCCAGGCCCGCGTGGCGGCGCAGACCAAGGTGGAATTCTTCACGATGGTGCGAGGCGAGGACTGACATGCAGCAACAGATACAAGCCGCCGCGGCCTCGGGCCGGGCGCTGCTCCCTGGATTCGCGGATCCCGTCGGCGACGCGCAGACCACGTTCCGCGCCGCGCTCGACGCCATGGCCCACCCCGGGCGCATCCATGAAATCCTGATCGAAACCGGCGTGCCGACGGGCCTGTCGCCCGCCATGACCGCGTTGCTGCTGACGCTGGTGGACGTGGACACGCCGCTGTGGCTGCCCGAAACCGTCAGCGCGGACGCGATCGCCTTCCTGCGATTTCATTGCGCCTGCCCCATCGTGCCGTCGCCCTCGCTGGCGCGTTTCGCCGCGGTGCCGGCTGGCAGCAAGGCGCCGCCGCTTTCGGCTTGCCACCAGGGTGATCCGGCCTATCCCGATCTGTCGACCACCTTGCTGATCGAGGTCGAATCCCTGTCGGGCGGGGAACCCGCCATCCTCAGCGGCCCGGGGATCAAGAGCCAGCAGCTCCTGCATGCGGCAGGGCTGCCCGAGGGCTTCTGGCGTGAATGGCGCCTCAATCATCAACGGTTTCCGCTTGGCGTCGACGTGTTGTTGACGCAGGAGCGGCGGATCTGCGCGCTGCCGCGCAGCACGCGCAAGGAGAGCTGACATGTACGTAGCCGTGAAAGGGGGCGAACGCGCCATCCTCAATTCCTACCGCATGCTGGACGACTACCGGCGCGGCGACCGCGAAGTGCCCGAGCTGAGCCTGGACCAGATCCGCGAACAGATGCCGCTGGCGGTGTCGCGGGTCATGGCCGAGGGCTCGCTTTACGATCCGCAGCTGGCGGCGCTGGCCATCAAGCAGGCGGCGGGCGACCTGATCGAAGCGGTGTTCCTGCTGCGCGCCTACCGCACCACCTTGTCGCGCTTTGGCTATACCCAGCCCATCGACACCGGCCGCATGCGCTTGCAGCGTCGCATCTCGTCCACCTTCAAGGACGTGCCTGGCGGGCAGATCCTGGGGCCGACCTACGACTACACCCAACGCCTGCTGGACTTTTCGCTACAAGCGCAGCGCGAGGCCGACGCCTTGCCGCCGGGCGGCGAGGCGCTGGACAGCGCCATGCCGCGCGTTACCGACCTGCTGGCGCATGACGACCTGATCGACGCGGAAGCCGTGCCCGAAGGCGATCCCGAACCTTTCGACCTGACCCGGCAGCCGCTGGATTTTCCGGCCTCGCGCGCGGCCCGCCTGCAGAACCTGGCGCGCGCAGACGAAGGCTTTCTGTTGTCCATGGGCTATTCGACCCAGCGCGGCTATGGCAACACCCACCCCTTCGCCGCCGAGATCCGCTACGGCGCGCTGGAGGTGGAAATGCATATCGAGGAACTGGGATTCGCCGTCACCGTGGGCGAAATCGAGATCACCGAATGCCAGATGGTCAGCCAGTTCGCCGGCAGCGCCGAGGAAGGCCCGAAGTTCACCCGGGGCTACGGCCTGACCTTCGGCTATGGCGAACGCAAGTCCATGTCGATG
The DNA here is from genome assembly GCF_014490035.1 of Achromobacter xylosoxidans. Classification (NCBI taxonomy): domain Bacteria; kingdom Pseudomonadati; phylum Pseudomonadota; class Betaproteobacteria; order Burkholderiales; family Alcaligenaceae; genus Achromobacter; species Achromobacter xylosoxidans. The sequence continues at coordinate 1,496,802 of NZ_CP061008.1, forward strand.
GCGCTGGTGGACCGCGCGCTGAAGGCGCGCGACCTGGGCGAACGCGCGGATTCCCCGGCCAACGACCACGAGTTCGTGCTCTATCACAGCGACAACGTCGAAGCCTCCGGTTTCGTGCAGCATTTGAAGCTGCCGCACTACGTGGACTTCCAGGCCAACCTGGAACTGTTGCGGCGCATGCGCGCCGAACGCGCCGCGCCAGAGGCCGCGCGCAACGATCTGATGGACGAGGCGGTTTCCCCATGACGACGCAATACGCAACGGTCGAACGCGACGACCACTACAACTTCGCCTATCTGGACGAATCCACCAAGCGCATGCTGCGCCGCGCCTTGCTCAAGGCCGTCGCCATCCCCGGCTACCAGGTGCCTTTCGGCAGCCGCGAAATGCCGCTGCCCTATGGCTGGGGCACCGGCGGCATCCAGGTGACGGCGTCCATCATCGGCGCGAACGACGTGCTCAAGGTGATCGACCAGGGTTCGGACGACACCACCAACGCGATCAACATCCGCCGCTTCTTCGGCCGTGTCACGGGCGTGGCGACGACGGAGTCCACTTCCGCTGCCACCATCGTCCAGACCCGCCACCGCATCCCCGAGACGCCGCTGGCGGAGGGGCAGATCATGGTGTTCCAGGTGCCCATTCCTGAACCGCTGCGCTGGCTGGAGCCTTCCGAAACCGAGACGCGCACCATGCACGCGCTGGCCGAATACGGCGGCATGCACGTCAAGCTGTACGAGGACATCGCGCAGCACGGCCACATCGCCACCACCTATGACTATCCGGTCATCGTGAACGGACGCTACATGATGCGGCCTTCGCCCATCCCCAAGTTCGACAACCCCAAGCTGGACCGCAGCCCCGCGCTGATGCTGTTCGGCGCGGGCCGCGAAAAGCGCGTCTACGCGGTGCCGCCGTACACGCAGGTGAAGAGCCTGGACTTCGAGGACCATCCGTTCCGGGTGGAGACCTGGAACGAGTGCTGCGACCTGTGCGGATCGCGCGAGAGCTATCTGGATGAAATCATCCTGGACGACGCCGGCACGCGCCGCTTCGTCTGCTCCGACACCGAGTACTGCAACGACCGCCAGGCGCAGCAGCAAGCCAACCAGGAGACCGCGGCATGAACCTCCAACCCTTGCTTTCGGTGCGCAACATGACGCGCACCTGGGACGGCGTGCACGGCTGCCGCAATGTCAACTTCGATCTGTATCCGGGCGAAGTGCTGTGCGTGGTCGGCGAGTCCGGCTCCGGCAAGAGCACGCTGCTGTCGGCCGTGTCGTACCAGACCCGGCCGGACGCGGGCAGCGTCTGGTACGACACCCGCGACCAGGGCTTTACCGATTTGGCCGCGCTGCCCGGGGCGCGCCTGCGCCTGCTGTCGCGCACCGATTGGGGCTTCGTGCGGCAGAACGCCAGGGATGGCTTGCGCATGCAGGTCAGCGCGGGCGCCAACATCGCCGAGCGGCTGATGGCGGTGGGTGACAGGCACTATGGCGACCTGCGCCAGGCCGCCGGCAATTGGCTGCAAAAGATGGAAATCGATGCGGGCCGGCTGGACGACAGGCCCACCTCGTTCTCGGGAGGCATGCAGCAGCGCCTGCAGATCGCCCGCAACCTGGTGACCCATCCGCGCCTGGTGTTCATGGACGAACCCACGGCTTCGCTCGACGTGTCGGTGCAGGCGCGCCTGCTGGACCTGCTGCGCCAACTGGTGGCCGACCTGGGCCTGGCCGCCATCGTCGTGACCCACGACCTGGCCGTGGCGCGCCTGCTGGCGCACCGGACCCTGGTCATGCGCGGCGGCGAAGTCGTCGAAAGCGGCCTGACCGACCAGATCCTCGACGATCCGCAGCATCCCTACACCCAGTTGCTGGTGTCTTCCATTTTGCAGAGCTGACCATGCCTGAAAAGACTCCCATAATCGAGGTGCGGGGCCTCGGAAAGATGTTCACCCTGCATAACCAGGGCGGCATGCGCCTGCCCGTGCTGGAGTCGGTCGACTTCGACGCGGCCGCCGGTGACTGCCTGGTGCTGGCGGGACCGTCCGGCACCGGCAAGAGCACCTTGCTGCGCTGCCTTTACGGCAACTACCTGGCGACCGAGGGCAGCATCCGGGTGCGCTGGAACGACGAATGGGTGGAGCTGGCCGGCGCTCCCGAGCAGCGCATCCTGGCGTTGCGGCGCGAGGTGATCGGCTACGTCAGCCAGTTCCTGCGCGTGATTCCACGCGTGTCGGCGCTGGACGTGGTGGCCGAGCCTCTGCGCGCGGCGGGCGTGGAGGCCGATGAGGCCCGTTCCCGCGCAGCAGCCCTGCTGCAGCGCCTGAACGTGCCGCCGCGCCTGTGGGGTCTGGCGCCCGCCACGTTCTCGGGCGGCGAACAGCAGCGCGTGAACATCGCGCGCGGTTTCATCGCGCGCCATCCTGTCCTGTTGCTGGACGAACCCACCGCCTCGCTGGATGCCGACAACCGCCAGGTCGTGATCGCGCTGATCCGCGAGGCAATGGCCGAAGGCCGCTGCCTGCTGGGCATCTTCCACGATGCCGAAGTGCGCGATGCCGTCGCCACGCAGACCCTGGCCTTGCGTCCCGCCCAACCCGCCCTGGCCGACCTGGAGCAATGATGCCGAGCACCTATCTCACCCATGCCCGCGTGGTGCTGCAGGACCGCGTCCTGGAGGACAGCGCCGTGCTGATCGACGATGGCCGCATCGTCGCCATCGAACCTGCCGGGGCACGCGCGGACTACGAGATCGACCTGCGCGGCCAGACCTTGCTGCCGGGATTGATCGACCTGCACTGCGACGCCATCGAAAAGGAAGCCGAGCCGCGTTCGCGGGTGCTGTTTCCGCTGGATTTCGCGGTGGCCCAGGTGGACCGCCGCAATGCCGCGGCCGGTATCACCACGCCGTATCACGCGCTGTCCTTCGCCAACAGCGAGTGGGGCGTGCGCAACAACCAGACGGCGGCGGAAGTGGTGCGCACGGTGCGCGCCTTCGGCCAGCACAGCCTGGTGGACAACCGCGTCCATTGCCGCTACGAAGTGACCGACGCGACCTCGGTCGATGTGCTGCGCGCGCTGATGGACGAGGGCGCGGTGGACCTGCTGTCGGTCATGGACCATTCGCCGGGCCAGGGCCAGTTCAAGACGCTGGAGTCCTATCTGCAATACATGATGGGCAACCACGCGATGAGCCGCGAACAGGCCGAGGAGGCCGCGCAGGCCAAGACGCGCGCCAAGGACGGCGCGGTAGCGCGGGTGGAGGCGTTGCTGTCGCATGCGCAGGGGCTGGGCATACCGACAGCCAGTCATGATGACGATTCGATCCATCGCATCGCCACCATGCGCAACCTGGGCGTGGCCATGAGCGAATTCCCGATCACCCTGGATACCGCGCGCGCCGCGGTGTCCTGCGGGCTGCCTACCATCCTGGGCGCGCCCAACGTGTTGCGCGGCCAGAGCCAGAGCGGCTCCATGCGCGCCATCGACGCCATCCGCGCGGGCGTGGCCAGCTGCCTGTGTTCCGACTACCAGCCGTCGGCGTTGATCGCGGCGGCCTACACGGTGGCCGCGCAGACGGACCTGACGCTGCCGCAGGCGGTCGCGCTGGTGACGCTGAATCCGGCGCAGGCTTGCGGCCTGTCCGACCGCGGGCGCATCGCGCCGGGGCTGCGCGCGGACCTGGTGGCGGTGGCGCAAGTGGGCACGCAGCCGCTGATCAGCCATACCTGGTCGGCGGGGCGGCTGGTATTCTCGGCGCACTATCCGTCTGTGCGCGCGAGCGAGCAACGGGCGTCCGAAACGCAGGCCGTGGCGGCTTGAACCGGTTCCTGGAGAGAGATGTGTTGCATCCCATCGTGACAGCCGTGGCCTGCAGCCCGACGCACGGGTTCAGCAAGCCGGTGGTGCCGGCCATCATGTTGTTGAAGGGGCTGGGCGTGGAAGGCGACGCCCACATGGGCGTCACGGTCAAGCACCGCTCCCGCGTCAAGGCGGACCCGACGCAACCCAATCTGCGGCAGATCCACCTGATCCACGGCGAGCTGCACGACGAGCTGCAGCTTGCCGGCTTCAACGTGGCCGAAGGCACCATGGGCGAAAACATCACCACCCGCGGCATCGACCTGCTGGGCCTGCCGCGCGGGGCGCGCCTGCATATCGGCGCGCAGGCGGTGGTCGAGATCACCGGCCTGCGCAATCCGTGTTCCCAGCTCGACAACTACCAGCAGGGCCTGACCGCCGCGGTGCTGGGCCGCCATCCGGACGGCAGCCTGATGCGCCGCGCCGGCATCATGGGCATCGTGATCGAGGGCGGGGCGGTGAGCGCGGGCGATCCGATCCGCGTGGCGCTGCCCGAATTGCCGCACCTGCCGCTGGAGCGTGTCTGAACACCTTCTGCGCAGGGCCGGCCTGTCGCAAAAACATCGCCGGCATGCGCAGCCGGGAGGCCGCGCATCTGGTTAAATGACGGGAAAGGCGCGGCCGCGATTTCCGCGGCGCGCCGGCCCTTTTTCCGGAGTTTGCGATGGCACGATTCAATTTCACCCAGGATCCCGAGGAACCCGATCTGTGGGCCGCGGAGAACGTCGCCGCCGGCAAGGGCCGCCCGCCCATCCACGTGATGATCCAGACTGACGGCGAAGAGCCCGACAGCAGCGCATCCAAGGTGGTCAAGGCCATCATCGACGATCTCGACGACCAGATCCTGGCCGCGGCCGAGTTCCTGCTGGAAAACTACTCCTACGAGCACTACAAGAAGCTCGGCCTGGACGACAACCAGCTGCTGCAGGAAGAAACCCCCGAAGCCATGGCCCAGCATGCCGTGCTGCGCGCGCTGTGGCTGTTCGACGAAGACGGCGACGGCTATGAGCTGTGGTTCACGCTGCCCTGGGATCCGGTGCATACCTACGACGTGGAATTCGAGGACGGCGCGCCCGTCTCGTGCTCGGTCAACGACTGAGGCGCGCAGGCCCCAGGGGCGTGCTTATCGATCCAGCTCGAACTTCGTCGCCTGGCTCTGGCCCAGCGAATCGTCGTAGCGGTACAGCATCTTCAGGGACTTGCCCTTGCGCACCGTGTCGGCCGCGGTGTTCTCAAGCACCACGTCGATCTCGCGGCCGACGAATTCGGTGCAGTCGGTATCGGCGCGGGCGCCATCGGGGATGTCCGCGTTCCTGACCTTCAAGCGAAACATTAGTTGCGTCAGTTCCGTGCCGTCGGTGCGGTACTGGCGCATCACCACGGGCAGGTTGGCCACGGTGCCGCCCAGCTCGCAGGAAATGCGGGTCCAGGCGTAGGAGGCGGGCGCGGCGGACATCAGGGCCGCGGCTGCCAGGGCGCAGCGCAGGCTAAGGCGTTTCATGGCATGAGAACTGAGCGCGGCGCCCATGCGTGCCGCGCCGGGATGGGGAGCGAAGGGTTTTATATGTTGCTCCCGGCCATGGCGCCGGTCAAGCTGGCGCAAGCCATGAAAAAAACGGGCCATGCGGCCCGTTTTTCATTGCCTCCTGTTTCAGGCGTTCTGGTTTGCGGCCTGTCCCGGGGAGGCTTCCCCGGCTGCGGCGGACTCGGTATCGGCCCTGTCCTCGCGATTGCCTTCCAGCTTGGAGATCACGGCGGTGGCCAGGCTGTTGCCGACCACGTTGGTGGCGGTGCGGCCCATGTCGAAGAACTGGTCGATGCCCATGATCAGCAGCAGGCCTGCTTCCGGCAGGTGGAACATCGGCAGGGTCGCGGCTACCACCACGAGCGAGGCGCGCGCCACGCCGGCCATGCCTTTGCTGGTGACCATCAGCACCAGCAGCAGGGTCAGCTGCTGCGTAAAGCTCATCTGGATGTTGTAGGCCTGGGCGATGAACAGTACCGCGAAGGACTGGTACATCATCGAGCCGTCCAGGTTGAAGGAGTAGCCCAGCGGCAGCACGAAGCCCGAGATGCGCTTGGGCACCCCGAAACGGGTCAGCGCCTCGATGGTCTTGGGGTAGGCGGATTCGCTGCTGGCCGTGGAGAACGCCAGCAGCGTGGGCTCTTTGATCAAACCGCCCAGGCGGAAGGTCGACTTGCCCAGGAACAGGTAGCCCACGGCGAACAGAATGGCCCACAGCAGCGCCAGGCCCAGGTAGAACTCGCCTATCAGCTTGCCGTAGCTGACCAGCACGCCCAGGCCCTCGGTGGTGATGGCGGCGGCCATGGCGGCGAACACGCCCAGGGGCGCGAAGCGCATCACGTAGTCCGTCACCCGGAACATGATCTTGGCCAGTTCGTCGATCAGGTTGTAGATGGCGTTGTGGCCCTTGCCGCGGATGAAGGACAGGGCGGCGCCGAAGAACAGCGAGAACACCAGGATCTGCAGGATCTCGTTGTTGGCCATGGCCTCGGCGATGCTGCGCGGGAACACGTGCGTGATGAAGGCCTTGAGCGTGAAGTCGCCCGTCTTCAGGCCCGAGGTCAGGCCCGCGTCCGGCAGCGCCAGGTTCATGTGCGCGCCCGGCTGGAAGATGTTGACCAGCGCCAGGCCCAGCAGCAGCGACAGGGCCGATGCGGCGATGAACCAGACCATGGCGCGCATGCCGATGCGGCCCACGGCGCTGGCGTCGCTCATGCTGGCCAGGCCGGTCACCAGGGTGGCGAAGACCAGCGGGGCGATGATCATCTTGATCATGCGCAGGAAGATGTCGGTGACGAGACTGAAGTACGAGGCGATCTGCAACGCCTCTTTCTCATTCTGCGCGTAGTTGTGGCAGAAATAGCCCACCACGATGCCCAGCACCATGGCGATGCCGATGTAACGCGTCAGCTTCTTAGTGTTCATGATCAAAACGGAAAACAGGGATCGTTTGCCTGGCCCGGCAGGGCGGGCGCGCCGGCATGAGGGCGGGCAAGAGGATCCGGAGAGGGGATGCCAGGGTAGGCCGCGAGGCCCGGGTTTACCCTTGGGGCGCGATCTTAACGCCGCGCACCTGACACGCAGTTGTCAGGTTGGGGACGGATGGCGCCGCTTCCTGGGGCGACGGCAAGTAGCGGGCGATAGCGAAGATGTATCAATTTGGAACGGCTGCGCTATCGCTCGCCGCCATGCCAGAATGGTTCAGCCCCAGCGCCCGCGAGCCCGGGGCAACACACGAACAACAGGCCCCTGCGCGGGGCCGCATGAGGAGACTAGGCAATGCCGAAACGCGAACTGTCCGTGCTGGCGTCCGGATACACCTATCTGGAGGGGCTGCGCTGGCACGAAAACCGCCTGTGGGCGTCGGACTTCTATACCGAGCAGGTCATCGCCGTGGACCTGGAGGGCAAGGTCGAGCAGATCTGCAAGGTGCCGCAGCAGCCTTCCGGGCTGGGCTGGCTGCCGGACGGCCGCCTGCTGATTGCGTCCATGAAGGACCGCAAGCTGCTGCGGCGCGAGACGGACGGCACGTTGGCGGTGCACGCCGACCTGTCGGCGTACACCGGTGGTCCGGTCAACGACATGGTGGTGGATGCGCAAGGCCGGGCCTACGTGGGCAATTTCGGTTTCGACCTGATGGCGGGCGAGCCGGTCCGCAATACCGGCATCGTGCGCGTCGATCCCGACGGCTCGGCGCGCCAGGTGGCCGAAGGGCTCTGCTTTCCCAACGGCTCGTTCATCACGCCGGACGGCAAGACCATGATCGTCAACGAAACCTTCGGCAACCGCATTTCCGAGTTCGACATCCTGGCCGATGGCGGGCTGGGGCCGCGCCGCGACTGGGCCGATTTCGGCCCCTTGCCGGCCAGCGACGACCTGGGCGTGCTGATCGCCGCCTCCGCCATCGGGCCCGACGGCGGCGCGCTGGACGCGGAAGGCGCCTTGTGGGTGGCCGACGCCATCGGCAAGCGCATCGTGCGCGTGGCGCGCGGCGGCAAGATCCTGGAGCAGATCGACACCGGCGAATTCGGCATCTTCGCCGCCGCCCTGGGCGGGCCGGATGGGCGGACCCTGTTCATGGCGGCCGCGCCCGACTTCATCGAGGCCAACCGGCGCGCCAAGCACCAAGGCTGCATCCTGATGACCCGGGTGGACGTGCCGCACGCCGGCCGGCCGTAGACGCCGCAGTTTCTGGCGCGGCGCGCCCCGCCGCGCCATCGGTCCTTCGGGCGAGTCGAAGGCTGGCCTGAGCCTTTCGTGCTCATCTGAATGGACCGGATACGGGCGGTTGCAAGACCTTTCGTCGAATCCCCCGTAAAATCACTCCATTCAGCAAGTCTTCAATCATCTTTCAATAGACAGTACCTAAGGAGGACCACTCATGGCCCTAGTCTCCATGCGCCAGTTGCTCGACCACGCCGCCGAGCACGGCTACGGCATTCCCGCTTTCAACGTCAACAACCTGGAACAGGTCCAGGCCATCATGGAAGCCGCTGCGGAGACCGACAGCCCGGTGATCATGCAGGCCTCGGCCGGCGCGCGCAAATACGCGGGCGAAGGCTTCCTGAAGCACCTGATCCAGGCCGCCGTGGAATCCTATCCCCACATCCCCGTGGTCATGCACCAGGATCACGGCCAGTCGCCCAAGATCTGCCAAGGCGCCATCGACCTGGGCTTCTCCAGCGTCATGATGGACGGTTCGCTCAAGGAAGACGGCAAGACCATCGCCGACTACGACTACAACGTCGAAGTCACCAAGAAGGTCGTGGACACCGCCCACAAGCTGGGCGTGACGGTCGAAGGCGAACTGGGCTGCCTGGGTTCCCTGGAAACCATGGAAGGCGACAAGGAAGACGGCCACGGCGCCGACGGCAAGCTGACCATGGATCAGCTGCTGACCGATCCGGAACAAGCGGCCGACTTCGTGCGCCGCACGCAACTGGACGCCCTGGCCATCGCCATCGGCACCAGCCACGGCGCCTACAAGTTCACGCGCAAGCCCACCGGCGACATTCTGTCGATCTCCCGCATCAAGGAAATCCACGCCCGCCTGCCCAACACCCACCTGGTGATGCACGGCAGCTCCAGCGTGCCGCAGGAACTGCTGGCCGAGATTCGTGAATTCGGCGGCAACATGAAGGAAACCTACGGCGTGCCCGTCGAGGAAATCCAGGAAGCCATCAAGTACGGCGTGCGCAAGATCAATATCGACACCGATATCCGTCTGGCCATGACCGGCGCGATCCGCCGCTTCTTCGCTGAAAACCCGGAAAAGTTCGACCCGCGCGAATACCTGAAGCCGGCCCGCGCCGCCGCCAAGGCGATCTGTGTGGCGCGCTACACCGAATTTGGCACCGCCGGTAACGCCAGCAAGATCAAGGCCCTGCCGCTGACCGAAATTGCCGCGCAATACGCGTCGGGCAAGCTGGCTCAAGTGGTGCAGTAAGCAAAGCTGCGGGGCTGGACGCTTGAGGCGTCCGGCGCCCGGGCGCAATGAAAAGCGGTCCGCGCATGCGGACCGCTTTTTTTTTGCCTGCGCCGCCGCTAGGGCGCCGGCGAGTTGCGGGGAAAGTGCGGCACGGTCCGGTCGACGTGGTGCCAGGACGGGGCCGAGTCGGTCCAGAGGGTGGCACGGGCGCGGAAGGCTTCCGGATCGTCCAGCGAACCGGCCCGCACGATGTCATAGCCCATGCCCGCCGAATTGCCGAACAGCGGAGTGCCGCAGTCCGCGCAGAAGCTGCGCATCACGGTATGGCCGGATTCGCCGCGGTAGCGGTGCTCTTTGGGGTTGCCGCGCAGGAGCGTGATGGAGCCGGTGGGGAAGATCAGGGCATGGGCCGGGGCGCCGCCGCTGGAATATTGGCAGTCCCGGCAATGACAGGTCGCCGCCATGATCGGTTCATCGGTGATGGCGTAGCGGATGGCGCCGCATTGGCAACCGCCAGTCAGGTGCACCTGCGCGTCGGCGTGGGCGCTGCGTTTGGGGGAAGCATCCTGCATACGGCTCTGTCTCCAGCTTGGGGTCAGCGCCGTGACGCCAGAGGCGGCCGGCGCGCATCATAGGGGAGGCAAGAGCCTAACCCGGCCGCCGGGCGGCGTCGAGGGGAGGCCCGGCAAAACCTGTCCATTTGCAGTAACCTATGCGCTTCGCAAGACCCACGCGCGTCGCGCCGGCCTTGCACGCGGTTCCCGGATTCCGTTCTACTTCCCGCCCTGGCGCCTGCCCGAGGCGGGAATCTTCATTATTGCCATAGGCCATTCCCGTGACTTCTGCTTTGCATCAATCCAGCATCAAGTCCTTGCCGCTGCTGGGCCGCGGTAAGGTGCGCGACATGTACGCGGTGGGCGACGACAAGTTGCTGATCGTCGCATCGGATCGCATCTCCGCATTTGACGTGATTCTTGACGACCCCATCCCCGGCAAGGGGCAGGTGCTGACCGAACTGACCGAGTTCTGGCTGCAGAAGCTGGCCCACATCCTGCCGAACCACTCCACCGGCATCAAGCCCGAAGACGTGGTCGCGCCGGACGAAATCGACCAGGTGCGCGGCCGCGCCGTGGTGGTCAAGCGCTTGAAGCCCATCCTGGTGGAAGCGGTGGCCCGCGGCTACCTGATCGGCTCGGGCTGGAAGGACTACCAGGCCACCGGCGCCGTCTGCGGCATCAAGCTGCCCGCCGGCCTGCAACAGGCCAGCCAGCTGCCCGAACCCATTTTCACGCCCGCCGCCAAGGCCGAATTCGGCATGCACGACGAGAACGTGGACTTTGCCCACGTGGTCAAGGAAGTCGGCCAGGAAATGGCCGAGCGCATCCGCGACGTGACCCTCAAGCTGTACGCCGAAGCGGCCAAGTTCGCGGCCACCAAGGGCATCATCATCGCCGACACCAAGTTCGAATTCGGGCTGGACGACGATGGCACGCTGTACCTGATGGACGAAGTGCTGACGCCGGATTCCTCGCGCTTCTGGCCGGCCGACGGCTACCGCGTGGGCATCAGCCCCCCGTCGTTCGACAAGCAGTTCGTTCGCGACTGGCTGGAAACCCAGACCTGGGACAAGACCCCGCCCGCGCCGCGCCTGCCGCAGGACGTGCTGGAAAAGACCGCCGCCAAGTATCGCGAAGCCCTGGACCGCCTGGTCGCCTGAACGCTTACGGCCAAGGAAAACCCGCTCCTAGGGCGTCCGGATGACGAAAGTCCGGATCGCACTTCGGTTTTGTGAGGCAGGGTTCTTGAGCCGCCGGCGTCCGGACTGCGGGATTCCGATGCTCGCCCCGGTGGGGCTGCGCTTCGGATCCCTCCGCCCGGCCACCGGCTCACGGCATCTGCCCGTGAGCGGGGTCCGAAACCAACGCATTAGGCGACTGCCAGCCGAGGTGGCCCGGAGCCATCCGAAGCGCAGCCCCACTGGGGCGAGCATCGGAATGGCGCAGGGCTGCCTCGGCGGCTAAAGAACTCTGACATCTGCGAGCTCGAAGCCCTGCCGCACCGTACTTTGGTTTGGTGAAGCAGGGTTCTTGAGCCGCCGGCGTCCGGACTGCGGGATTCCGATGCTCGCCCCGGTGGGGCTGCGCTTCGGATCCCTCCGCCCGGCCACCGGCTCACGGCATCAGCCCATGGACTGGGGCTGAAACCAACGCATTAGGCGACTGCCAGCCGAGGTGGCCCGGAGCCATCCGAAGCGCAGCCCCACTGGGGCGAGCATCGGAATGGCGCAGGGCAGCCTCGGCGGCTAAAGAACCCTGACATCCGCAAGCTCGAAGCCCTGCCGCTCCCCCCCGGAAGTTGCCCTTACGTGCAATTTCCGCGGGACGGTTCAGATGGAGCGGCTTTTTCGCCCTGAAAGCGCCTGCCCTGCAAGGGTTATCAGGGCTTTCGATAGGATTTATTGCGAATTGTGACGTTATAATTCCCGGCTGCTTGCATGGGGACGTTCCCCAGAAAGGAGCTCCCAGCATGGTAATGATGTTGCCTTTCCTGACTGGCCTGATCGCGGTGTGGTTTGGCATGCTAGGCAGGCGCCGCCCCTGCGTGACCTTCTGGCTGTTGACGCTGGCGCTGTTCGCCGCCTGGTGCCAGTACCACATGACCAGCCCGCTGGCCTTGTCGTTCTGAGGGCGAGGCGATGATCTTCTCCCGCAATCCCGCGCGCGGCTCGCGCGTCCTCAATTGCCTGGCGCTGCTGGGCGTCACCGGCGCCCTGGGCATGGCCTTCTTCTGGCAGATCGCCTACGACGAACTGCCTTGTCCGCTGTGCCTGTTGCAGCGCGTGGCGCTGTTGCTAGCGGGCGTGGGCTTTTTGCTGAACATGCGGCTGGGGCCTTCGCCCATGCACTATGCGATGAGCATCGCGGCCGCATTGGGCGGCATGCTGGCCGCCGGCCGGCAAGTGCTGCTGCACATCGCGCCGGGCGATCCGGGCTACGGTTCGCCCCTGTTGGGCATGCACTTCTACACCTGGGCGTTCATCGCCTTTACCTCCATCATCGTGTTCTGCGCCGTGATGCTGGCGGTCGACCGCAAATGGGGCGACAACATGCTGCGCAAGCCGGTGTCGGTGCTGGGCGTTCTGGTCATGGCCCTGTTTTTCCTGGTGGCGCTGGCCAATGTGGGCAGCACCACGCTGGAGTGCGGTTTCGGGCCTTGTCCGGACAACCCCGCCAGCTACCAATGGCTGGATTCCGCCTCCGCGACATAGCCCTTGCCGGCGCCGGGTAAAATACCGGGTTTCGCGGCATCCGTCCGCGGTCCTTTGACTTTCCGCGGCCCTGCGCCGCGGTCTCAACTCTACGACACCGGTTATGACAGCCAAGACTTCCGCAGCGGCAGAGGCCACCCCCGTGGTGGGCGTGATTATGGGTTCTTCCAGCGATTGGGAGGTCATGAAGCACGCGGTCACGATGCTGGAGGATTTTGGCGTTCCCCATGAGGCGCGCGTGATCTCCGCGCATCGCATGCCGCAGGACATGGCCGAGTACGGCGCGGCGGCGCATGCCCGCGGCCTGCGCGGCATCATCGCTGGCGCCGGCGGCGCGGCGCACCTGCCGGGCATGATGGCCGCGCTGACCGAAGTGCCGGTGTTCGGCGTGCCGGTGCCGTCCAAGTACCTGCGCGGCGAGGATTCGCTGCTGTCCATCGTGCAAATGCCCAAGGGCGTGCCGGTGGCCACCTTCGCGATCGGCGAAGCCGGCGCGGCCAATGCCGCGCTGCACCTGATCGCCACCCTGGCTGGCACGGACGCGGGCTTGCACAAGAAGCTGGTGGCGTTCCGCGCCCGCCAGACGCAAGCCGCGCGCGACATGAAGGTTCCGCCCGAGGCCTGATCAGAATGACTCAATCGACTGCTTTCATGATTGCTCCCGGCGGCTGGCTGGGATTGCTGGGCGGGGGCCAACTGGGCCGCATGTTCTGCCACGCGGCCCAGAGCCTGGGCTACAAGGTCGCGGTGCTGGATCCGGCCGCCGAATGCCCGGCGGGCATGGTGGCCGACCTGCACATCCAGGCGGCCTATGACGACGAAGCCGGCCTCGAGCGCCTGGCCCAGACCTGTCAGGCCGTCACTACCGAATTCGAGAACGTGCCTGCGGACAGCCTGCGCACCCTGGCCACGCGCTGCCGCGTCAGCCCGGCCGGAGATGCCGTCGCCATCGTGCAGGACCGCATCGCCGAAAAGACCTTCATTGCCTCGCAAGGCATTGCTGTCGCGCCGCACGCCGCGATCCGCAGCGAAGCCGACCTGCGCGCTGCGCCCCAAGGGCTGTTTCCGGGCATCCTGAAAGTCGCCCGCCTGGGTTACGACGGCAAGGGCCAGGCCCGCATCAGCACGCGCGAGGAGGCGCTGGCCGCCTTCGCCGAATTCGGCGGCGTGGCCTGCGTGCTGGAAGCGCTGATGCCGCTGGACTACGAAATTTCCGTGGTGCTGGCGCGCGGTTTCGACGGCGCGAGCGTGGTGTTCCCGGTGGCGCGCAACGTGCACCGCGACGGCATCCTGGCGGTGTCGACCGCCGCGCCGGTGCAGCAGGACGCAGCCCACGCAGAACGCCAGGCCCGCGCCACGCAGGCCGCGCAAGCCATCGCGCAAGGCCTGGGCTACCACGGCGTGCTGTGCGTGGAATTCTTCGTGCTCAAGGACGGCAGCCTCATCGTCAATGAGATCGCGCCGCGCCCGCATAACAGCGGCCACTACACCATGGACGCCTGCCTGACCAGCCAGTTCGAGCAGCAGGCGCGCGCCATGGCCGGCCTGCCTCTGGGCGGCTCCGACCTGCTGGCGCCTGCCGTCATGCTGAACATCCTGGGCGACATCTGGTATCCGTCGGCCACCGCCACGGCGCAGCGCGAACCCGATTGGGCCGCCGCGCTGGCCGTGCCAACTGCCAAGCTGCATCTGTACGGCAAGCGCGAAGCGCGCCGCGGCCGCAAGATGGGCCACATCACGATCGTGGCGCCGACCTTGCAGCAGGCTCGTGACGACGCCGCCCGCGTGGCGGCGGCGCTGGGCATGCAGGCTCCCGAGTAAAGCGCGGATTCCATGACTTCCTTGCCCCCGTCAGCGTCCGCCAGCGCCGCGGAGATCGCCCACGCCGCGCAGCGCATGCTGGACGGCGAGCTGGCCGCGTTTCCGACCGAGACCGTCTACGGCCTGGGCGCCGATGCGGAAAACCCGCAAGCGGTCGCCAAGATCTACGCCGCCAAGGGCCGGCCTTCCAACCATCCCGTCATTGTGCACATCGCGCCGCAAGGCGATTTGTCGTACTGGGCGGCGGAAGTGCCGCAAGAGGCGCGCCTGCTGATCGACGCCTTCTGGCCCGGTCCGCTCACGCTGATCCTCAAGCGCGCGCCGCACATCGCCGATACGGTCAGCGGCGGCCAGGACAGCATCGGCATCCGCTGTCCCTCGCATCCGGTGGCGCAGGCGCTGCTGGCGGCTTTTGCCGCAGGCAAGCCCAACGGGCAGGGCGGCGTCGCGGCGCCGTCCGCCAACAAGTTCGGCCAGGTGTCGCCGACGCGCGCCGAGCACGTGCGCAGCGAGTTCCCCGAGGAAGTCGCGGCCGGCATGCCGGTGCTGGAGGGCGGCGCGTCGGAGGTGGGCATCGAGTCCACCATCCTCGACCTGTCGCGCCTGGACCGCGGCGCCGGTCCCGTGTTGCTGCGTCCCGGCCACATCAGCGCCGCGCAGATCGAAGCCGTGCTGGGCGTGCAGGTCTTCGCGCCCGACGCCGCCGCGCCCAGGGCATCGGGCACGCTGAAGGCGCACTACGCGCCGCGCACGGCGCTGGAACTGGCCTCGGACGCGCGGCTGCGCGACGTGGTGCAGGGGCAGGGCCTGCCCGAAGGCAAGGTCGTGGTGGTCGCCTACGGCGATCGCCCCGCCGCGCTCGACGCCCGGGTGCAGTGGCAGGCCGTGCCCGCCGATCCGGCGCGTTACGCCCAGGCGCTCTATGGCCTGCTGCGCGATCTGGACAAGCAGGGTTATGCGCGCATCATCGTGCAGGCGCCGCCGGCTACCGATGACTGGCACGCCGTCAACGACCGCATCGGCCGCGCCGCAGCGGCTTTCGTCTTGGACACGACGGACTTGTAGGATGAGTGAAGCGCGATAGTTCTTGAGCAAGGACTCGCGTGCTTCACCCATCCTACGCCGCCAGAAATTCGCCGATCCTTTCCACCGCCTGCCGCAACGGCGGCAGGAACTCCTCCGTCAGCCGGTTCAACGGCACCCGCGCCGCCTTGACGCTGACGTTGACCGCGCCGCAGGCCTTGCCGCTGGCCGAGCGCACCGCCACCGAGATGGCGCGCACGTTCAATTCCAGCTCCTGGTCGACGACGGCGTAATCCTGTTCGCGGATGCGCGCGAGTTCGGCGCGCAGTTTTTCCTCGGTGACCAGCGTGAATTCCGTGTATGGCTGCAGCTCGGTCGCGGCGAAGTAGCGGGCCAGCGCGGGCTCCGGCAATTGCGCCAGCAGCACCCGCCCGATGGAGGTGCAGTACGCCGGCAGCCTGCTGCCCAGCCCCATCGAGGTGGCCAGCAGGCGAGTGACCTCGGAACGCGCCAGGTACAGCATCTCGTGGCCTTCCATGATGGCCAGGGCGCAGGTCTCGTTGATCGTGGCGCTGAGTTCTTCCAGTACCGGCTGCGCCAGCGAGACGAAGGGCGTGGACGAGAAATAGGCGTAGCCCAGGCCCAGGATGCGCGGCGTCAGCACATAGAGCCTGCCGTGTTGCTCGGCGATGCCCAACAGGATCAGCGTGTGCAGGCAGCGCTGCACCACGGCGCGCGGCAGGCCGGCGCGGCGGCTCAGTTCGGCCGCGGTCTGCGGATGGCGGCGCGTGCCGAAGGCGCGGATCACATGCAGGCCGCGCGCCAGCGTCAGCATGTAGTCCGGATCGCCGCGCAACTGGTCCGGATGATCTTCCGCCGCGAGCGGCGCGGCATAGCCGGGCGGGGGAAGATTGGGCCGCATCAGGCTGCGCGCAGTGGCGCGCCAGTGCGCGCCTGGAGGGCTGAGAGGGTCATGCCGTCGATCATATCCCGAACCAGCAGCCCGTCCGGCGTGATCTCGATGACGGCGAGGTCGGTATAGATGCGGTCCACCACGCCGGCGCCCGTCAGCGGATACGTGCAGCGTTCGACGATCTTGGGTTCGCCGCTCTTGCTGTTGTGTTCCATCATGATGTAGACGCTGCGCGCGCCCACCGCCAGGTCCATCGCGCCGCCCACGGCCGGCGCCTCCCCGGGTTTGGCCAGCGACCAGTTGGCCAGGTCGCCGTTGGCGGCAACCTGCATGCCGCCCATGACGCAGATATCCAGATGGCCGCCGCGCATCATCGCGAACGAATCCGCATGATGGAAATAAGCGCCGCCTTCGAGCAGGGTCACGGGCTGCTTGCCGGCGTTGATCAGGTCCAGGTTGATGTCGGCCTCGGCGGGCGGCGGGCCCATGCCCAGGATGCCGTTCTCGCTGTGCAGCACGATCTCGCGGCCGGCGGGCAGGTGGGCGGCCACCAGCACCGGCATGCCGATGCCCAGGTTGACATAGCTGCCGTCGGGGATGTCCCGGGCCAGGCGGCGCGCCATGGCCTCGCGGGTCAGGGGTTGGAACATGCGGACTCCTTTGGATTCGGCCAGCCCTAGCTGGAAAAGGCGGCGTTGGCCACCTGGGTGACGCGCTTGACGAAGATGCCCGGCGTCACCACGGCCTCGGGCGAGAGCTCGCCCAGCGCGACCTTGGCGCGCACCTGCACGATGGCGGTTTTGGCCGCCATGCACATGACGGGACCGAAGTTGCGCGCGCTTTTGTTGTAGGTGAGATTGCCCCAGCGGTCGGCCAGGTCGGCCTTCACCAGTGCAAAGTCGCCGTGCAAGGGATGTTCGAAGACATGGCCGCGGCCGTCGATCATGCGCGTTTCCTTGCCGCGCGCCAGTTCGGTGCCATAGGCCGTGGGCGTGTAGAACCCGCCCAGGCCGGCGCCGGCCGCCCGCAGGCGTTCGGCGATGGTGCCTTGCGGCACGCATTCCAGTTCGATGCGGCCCTGGCGGTAGAACTCGTCGAAGACCCAGGAGTGCGAGGCCTTGGGAAACGAGCAGATCACCTTGCGCACGCGCCCGGCCTTGATCAGCGCGGCCAGGCCGGTTTCGTGGTTGCCGGCGTTGTTGCTGACCACGGTGAGTTCGCGCGCGCCCTGCGCGATCAGCGCGTGGATCAGTTCGGTGGGCATGCCGGCGCCGCCGAAGCCGCTGATCAGCACGGTCGCGCCATCGTGGACGTCCGCAACGGCGGTTTCGGGAGTGTCGTAGAACTTGTCGATCATGGCGGGGCTCCTGCGCCTTCAGTCCAAGGTGATGCGGGCCTGCTTGATGATTCCGGCGTAGCGCGTCGAGTCCGTCTTCATCAGCTCCGCGAATTGCGCGGTGGTGCCGCTGGCCGGCAGGAAGCCCGCGTCCAGGAATTTCTGCCTGACGTCGGGCTCCTTGACGATCTCGCTGATCTCGCGCGCCATGCGCTCGATGACCGGCGCAGGCGTGCCGGCCGGCGCCATCAGGCCCGCCCACGAACCGGTGACGAAGCCGGGCAGGCCGGCTTCTTCCATGGTCGGGATCGAGGGCTCGGTCGGCCAGCGCTGCTTGCCGGTGAACGCCAGCGCCTTCAGCCGGTTCTGCTTGACGTACTGCATGGGCACGAGGATCGGGTCGAAGACCATCGATACGCGGCCGCCCAGCAGGTCGGCCAGGATGGGGGCGCTGCCTTTGTAGGCCACGTGCGTCATGGTGATCTTGCTTTGCAGCGCGAAGTCGGCGCCGGTCAGGTGCGCGCTGGAACCGTTGCCGCTGGAGGCATAGGTGAGCTTGTCCGGATTCTTGCGGCCATAGTCGACCAGTTCGGCCACCGTCTTCACGGGTATGTCTTCGGCCACGAACAGGAACAGGGGCAGGTCCGCCATCTGCACCACGGGCGTCAGGTCGGCGGGCTTGTAGCCCAGCTTGTATAGATGGAAATTGATGATGTAGGCCGGAAGGATGGAAAGAAAGGTGTAGCCGTCCGGCTCCGCCTTCGCGGCGATGGCGGCGCCCACGCTGCTGTTGGCGCCGGGGCGGTTCTCGATGATGATGGTCTGCTTCAGGCGCGGGCCGAGCTTGTCCATCACGATGCGCGTGACGATGTCGGTCGAGCCGCCCGGCGTGTACGGCACGATGATCTTGATCGGCTTGCTGGGCCAGTCATCCGCTGCGTGGACGCCGGCGCCGGCGGCCAGGCCGGCGGCCGTCAGGGCCGTGCCCAGCAGGGATTTGAGGATGCTGCGGCGGGACTGCAAGAGGCTTGCACGGGTCATGGGTTGGGTCTCCTCCATGAGTCGGCCGCTGGCGTAGTCGCGGCCGTTATTTTTGAGAGATCGCGACGCCGGCAGCGGCGGGCCCGGGACGCGAAAAAAGTATGGCACCAAGGCAAGCGGCCATCGCGGGCTGGCAGGCGGATAAAGTTCGTTCACCGGACAGGTCTGCAACCTTCTGGAATCGCGGTCGGTACCCCGGGTTTCCACTAGGCTTCTTCGCGTTGTTCACGCCGTGGACATGCCTTAATCTGGCGGCCGGCCCAGTAAGGCAGGGCTCGGTTTCAACCGCAGCCGGCTTACAAGCCAGCGCGGCATCCATCTCAGGAGAAGCGATCATGAAGCGGTCCATCTTGTTTGCAGCCGGCGCCATTGCCCTGGCTTGCGCATCCCAGGCGGCGGTGGCGGGGCCCACCCTCGATGCCGTGAAGAAAAAAGGATTCGTGCAGTGCGGTCTGACCGACGGCGTATCCGGCTTTTCGGCCACCAACAGCAAGGGCGAATGGGAAGGCATGGACGTGGACATCTGTCGCGCGGTCGCGGCGGCGGTGTTCGGTGATCCGACCAAATTCAAGGGCACGCCGCTGTCCACCCAGCAGCGCTTCACGGCGTTGCAATCGGGCGAGGTGGATGTGCTGCTGCGCACCGTCACGCTGACGCAGACCCGCGACACCTCGCTGGGCCTGGCGGCCGTGGCGGCCAGCTTCTACGACGGCCAGGGCATCCTGGTGAACAAGAAGCTGGGCGTCAAAAGCGCCAAGGAACTCAACGGCGCCACGGTCTGCGTGCAGCCCGGCACCACCACGGAGCTCAACCTGGCCGACTGGTTCCGCACCAACAACATCGAGTTCAAGCCGGTGGTGATCGACAAGGTGACCGAGGTCGTGCGCGCCTTCGAGTCGGGCCGTTGCGACGCCTTCACCGACGACGCCTCGCAACTGGCCGCGGTGCGCGCCACGCAGGTCGCCAAGCCGGACGACTACGAAATCCTGCCGGAACGTTTCTCCAAGGAGCCGCTGGGTCCCATGGTGCGCCAGGGCGACGAGAACTGGCTGGGCATCGTGCGCTGGACGCTGTTCGCGCTGATGGAAGCCGAGGAATACGGCATCACGCAGAAGAACGTCGATGAAATGCTCAAGAGCAACAACCCCAACATCGCCCGCATCCTGGGCGTGACGCCGGGCGCGGGCAAGAACATGGGGCTGGATGAGAAGTGGGCCTACAACGCCATCAAGGCAGTGGGCAATTACAGCGAAGTGTTCGAGCGCAACGTGGGCAAGGACAGCAAGCTTGGCCTGCAACGCGGCACCAATGCGTTGTGGAACAAGGGGGGCGCCATGTATCCCTGGCCGATCCGCTGAGGTTCGCGCCAACTAGGGCGGCCCGGATTTCCGGGCCGTTTTTTTATGGCATCGCCACGCGATACGTTCGCACCGTATTACGGTACGCTATGCGCTTTCCACTGGACGCCCCAACGCGCCATGACGCAGACCCGAAACGCCGAGGATTCCCCACTGTTCATCGCCGCGCTGGCGCGCGGCGTCTCCGTCCTGCGCGCCTTCAGCGAGGGGCAGCCCGCCATGACCTTGCCAGAGCTGGCCGAAGCGACCGGGCTGAGCAAGAGTTCGGTGCAGCGCTTCACCCACACGCTGTGGACCCTGGGCTACCTGCGCAAGGATCCCTTGAGCAAGAAGTTCTCGCTGGGACCCTGGTCGCTGGAGCTGGGCATGAAGTACGTGCAGACCAGCCCGCTGGTGCTGGGCGGCAATCCCTTCCTGCACACGCTCAACCGCAACAGCCAGGAGACCTGCAGCCTGGCCGAGCCCGACGGCCTGGATATGGTGTACGTGGCGCGCTTTGCCACCCACAAGGAAATGTTCGTGAACATGCCGGTGGGCATGCGCCTGCCGCTGTACTGCACGGCGGCGGGCCGGGCGGTGCTGGCCAGGCTGGATCCCGCAGTCGCGCGCGATCTCCTGGAACGCTGCGACCGCAAGGCCTACACGGCCGCCACCATCACCGGCATGGACGAGCTCCAGGGCGAGCTGGAGTTTGCCCGGCGTCACGGGTATGCGCGCTCCAACGGCGAGTTCTATCCGGGCGACATCACGGTCAGCGCCGCGGTGCTGGATGCCGGCGGCACGCCAGTAGGGGCCGTCAACGTGTCGGTGCCGTCCAGCCGCTGGTCGTTCGAGCAGGCGCAGGCGGTGTTCGGTCCGCAAGTGGTGGAAACGGCGCACGCCATCAGCGCGTCGCGCACCTTGGGGCGGTCGCGCCCCTTCTATGAAATGGAGCCGCCGGGCGGGGCCCTGCGCGACGCGATGCCGCTCGCGGGCGACGAGGCCTGATTCCAGTGCACGCGGGGCGCAGGCGCGCCGGGCAAGCGTGCTTGCTATTCTTACTAATTTAGTAGGATATAAAACCACCGATTAGGGGAAACTCCCTAATTGGCCGGGTGCTTGTACGCACGCTACTCTTATTTCGACACGATCATATCGCACAGCGATTTAATCGAATCTAAATAGTGATCCCGGCCTAGTCCATGGCAGCGGTCGTCACACAGGAGCCGAGTTGTGCAGCAGCCAGCCGAAGTCTGTTTTCATCCCGTCGCCGGGTTCATGGGCCTGCCCGCCGTCCGCGCCGCCGGCACGGGCGCGGCGCGCGCCTGCGTGGTCGGCATTCCATTCGATTGCGGCACGCATCCGTTCCGCGTCGGTTCGCGCCAGGGGCCGGACGCGATTCGGGAGCAGTCCAGGCTGCTGCGGCCGGTGGACATCTTCCGGCGCCACGGCATCGACAACCCGCCGGAATTCCTGCGCGCCATCGACGTGGGCAACGTGGCCTGCCATCCGGGCGATCCGGACGCGTCCTATCCGCTGATCGAGGCCGGCATCGGCGCCATCCTGGACTCGGGCGCGATTCCGATCTCCATGGGAGGCGACGGCGCGGTCACCTTGCCGCAGCTGCGCGCCGTGGCGCGCCGCCATCCGGATTTCGTTGTGCTGCATTTCGATTCGCACACCGACACCTATCCCATCCCCGGCTACAACACCGCCACCACGTTCACGCGCGCCGCCGAAGAAGGGCTGCTGGACGTGGCCTCCAGCTTTCACGTCGGCACGCGCGGCAGCTCCTTCATGCCGGGCGTGCTGGAGTTCGGCCGCGAGGTCGGCTACACGATCCTGCCTTATGACGACTTCGACCAGGACCAGAAGGGCGCGCTGGCCGACATCAAGCAGCGCATCGGCGAGCGTCCGGTGTACCTGTGCTTCGACATGGACATCTTCGATCCCTCCTGCGCGCCGGGCGTGTGCACGCCGGAGTGGGGTGGGCTCACGGCCAAGGAAGGGCTGGCGCTGTTGCGCCAGCTCGCGGGCCTGAACTTCGTGGCATTCGACGTGAACACCGTGTCGCCGCCGCAAGACGTGCAGGGGGCCACGGCCTTCCTGGCAGCCACCGTCATGCAGGAATTCTGCGCGCTGGCGGCGGTCGCGGTGCAGCAGTATCCGCAGGGGCGTCCGGCCTGAGCCGGGTTCACCACGCCGACAACTTCATCCAAGGGGAAAACGATGAAACTCAAATCCATTCTGCTGGGCCTGGCTGTCGCCGGCCTGCTGGCTCAGGGCGGCGCGCAGGCGCGCACGCTGGACGAGATCCGCGCGGATCAGAGCCTGAATGTAGTCACCACGGCGTCCGCGCCGCCGCACGGCTTCAAGAATCCGAAGTCGAACCAGCTGGAGGGCATCATGGTGGACGTGGCCGCGGCCGTGGCCAAGCACTTGAAGGTGTCGGACAAGCTGTCCGATGTGCCGTTCTCCGGCCTGATTCCCACGCTGACCTCGGGCCGCGCCGACGTGATGTCCGCGCCGCTCTTCATCACAGAGGAACGCGCCCGCGCCATCGATTTTTCGGCGCCGGTCTATGAATGGGGCGAGGGCGTCGTGGTCAGCGACAAGGCAGACAAGAAATACGCCAAGTTCGAAGACATGAAGGGCCAGCGTGTGGGCGTGCTGGTGGACTCGGTGCAGTTCAACATGATCAAGGACATGCCCGGCACCAAGGTGTCCACGTACCAGGACTATTCCACGCTGCTGGCCGACGTGCGCGCCGGCCGCATCGACCTGGGCATCGTCGACCCGCCCAGCATCATCTACCAGATCAAGACCAAGAACATCCCGGGCGTGAAGCTGGACACGGGCTACCAGCCGCAACGCAAGTGGCAGGTGGGCATGGCGGTGCAGAAGGGCAACGCCGCGCTGCTGGAGGCGGTCAACGGCGCGCTGGCGCAGATGAAGCAGAACGGCGAGCTTGCCGCCATCGGGCAGAAGTGGGGCGTGGCCGACCTGATGAGCAAATGACGCCGCACCGGCACGGATAAGGAGTACGACTTGGATCTCGCGACCCTGCGCATGTACCTGACCCCCCTGGCCGAGGGCACCGTCTGGACCCTGGCGCTGTTTTTCTGTTCGGCATTCCTGGCGGTGGCCCTGGGCCTGGTCGTCTGTCTGTGCCGCCTGTCGCCGTCGCGGCTGCTCAGCCGCGGCGCGCGTTTCTACATCGATGTGATACGAGGCACGCCGCTGCTGCTGCAGCTGTTCTACATCTACTACGGCCTGCCCGAGATGGGCGTGGTCATCAATGGCTTCGTCGCCGGCGTGCTGGGGCTGACGCTGAACTTCGGCGCCTATCTGGCCGAGCTGTTCCGCAGCGGCATCCAGTCGGTGGACAGCGGCCAGTACGAGGCGGCGCGCGCGCTGGGCCTGGGCAAAGTGCAGCGGCTGCGCCGCATCGTATTGCCGCAGGCGCTGCGCACCGTGTTCCCGGCGCTGGGCAACTACGCGCTGGTGCTGATCAAGGAGACCTCGCTGGTGGCCGTCATCAGTGTCTACGAGTTGATGCGCGCGGGCGAAATGCTGGCGGGCGCCACCTTCCAGGCGCTGACCGTCTACACCATGGTGGGCGTCATCTACTTCGCCATGTGCAGCGTGCTGTCCTACGTGTTCCGCCGTTCCGAAAAGCGCCTGACCGTGCCGGGCTACTGGAGCGGCGCGGGCGAAAACCATGACATTTCCAAGGCCTGATGCGATGGATGGATTGAACTATGCCGCCCCTATCATCACGATGCAGGGCGTTTGCAAATGGTATGGCGACTTCAAGGTGCTGGACGAACTGGCGCTGGAGGTGCTGCCGGGAGAAAAGCTGATCCTGTGCGGGCCGTCCGGTTCCGGCAAGTCGACCACCATCCGGCTCTTGAACCGGCTCGAGGAACACCAGCAAGGCCGCATCGTGGTCGACGGCATCGAACTGAACGACGACCTGAAGAACATCGAGCGCATCCGCGCCGAGGTCGGCATGGTGTTCCAGCACTTCAACCTGTTTCCGCACCTGACCGTGCTGGACAACTGCACGCTGGCGCCGATGCTGGTGAAGGGCGTGCCGCGCGAGGAAGCCGAGGCCCGCGCCATGGAATACCTGGAGCGCGTCAAGATCCCGCAACACGCCTCCAAGTATCCGGGCCAGTTGTCCGGCGGCCAGAAGCAGCGCGTGGCGATTGCGCGGGCGCTGTGCATGCGGCCCAAGATCATGCTGTTCGACGAGCCCACCTCGGCGCTGGATCCCGAAATGGTCAAGGAAGTGCTGGACACCATGGTGGCGCTGGCCCGCGACGGCATGACCATGGTCTGTGTGACGCATGAAATGGGTTTCGCGCGCGAAGTCGGCGACCGCGTGGTCTTCATGGACCAGGGCGCCATCGTCGAGGCCGACACGCCGGACAATTTCTTCCGCGCGCCGCGCACCGAACGCGCGCAGGCCTTCCTGGGGCAGATACTGGGTTGACCGGGTCCTTCAAATTCCGTTTGGCGGAACCTGTGGAATGGTTCCATGACGGCGGCCTGAAATGGCTCTAGCCGGTTTCGGCTACGCTACCTATCATGCATGTCACGCGGGCGCGCATGCGCCCATGCACCGCCAATGGAAAATGATCAGGGAAAAACGATGAACGGCGCTGATAGTCTTTGCGATACCTTGCTGGCCAACGATGTGGACGTTTGCTTCGCGAACCCCGGCACATCGGAAATGCACTTTGTCGCGGCATTGGATCGCAAACCGAAGATGCGTTGCGTGCTGGGCCTGTTCGAAGGCGTGGTGACGGGCGCGGCCGACGGCTATGCGCGCATGGCCGACAAGCCCGCGGCCACGCTGCTGCACCTGGGGCCGGGGTTGGGCAACGGCCTGGCCAACCTGCACAACGCCAAACGCGCCCGCACGCCCATGGTCAACATCGTGGGCGACCACGCCACCTATCACGTCCAATACGACGCGCCGCTGACCAGCGACGTCGAAGGCGTCGCGCGTCCGATGTCGCATTGGGTCAAGCGCACCACCAAGGCCGCCGACCTGTCCGCCGACGCCGCCGAAGCCGTGGGCGTGGCGCGCCGCTCGCCGGGCAACATCGCCACGCTGATCCTGCCCGCCGACGCGGCCTGGACGGACCTGCCCGACAATACTGCGCCGGTGCTGGCCAAGAGCGAGGCCCTGGCCCAGACCTCGGCCGAGGCGGTGCGTGCGGCGGTTGCCGCGATCCGCTCGGGTGAAGTCACGACGTTGATGCTGGGCGGTTCCGCGCTGCGCGAGCGCGCGCTGAACGCCGCCGGCCGCATCGCGCGCGCCACCGGCGTGCGGCTGGTGTCGGAAACCTCAAACCGCCGCATCGAACGCGGCGGCTCGCGTACCCCGGTGGACCGCCTGCCGTATCCGATCGACCTGGCGGTGGCCAAGCTGAAGGACGTACGCCATCTGGTGCTGGTCGGGGCGAAAGCGCCCGTCGGCTTTTTCGCCTATCCCGGCAAGCCCAGCCTGCTGGCGCCGCCCGATTGCCAGCAGGTGGTGCTGGGCACGCCCGAGCAGGACCTGGCGCATGCGCTGGAGTGGCTGGCCGACGAGCTCGGCATCGCTCAGGACGCGCCGCGCCTGGCCGCCGCTCCCGCCAGCTACGAGGTGCCGCAGTCCGGCAAGCTGACCGGCGCCGCCGTCAACATCCTGGTCGCACACCATCTGCCGGAGCAGGCCATCGTCTGCGACGAGTCCATCACCCAAGGCCGCGAATTCCCCCTCTACAGCGTCAACAGCGCGCCGCACGATTGGCTCATGCTGACAGGCGGCGCCATCGGCATCGGCCTGCCCCTGGCGACCGGCGCCGCCGTCGCCTGCCCGGACCGCAAGGTCGTCACCCTGCAAGCCGACGGCAGCGGCATGTACACCTTGCAGGCGCTGTGGACGCAAGCGCGCGAGAACCTGGATTGCCTGACGGTGATCCTGGCCAACCGTTCCTATGCCACGCTGCACGGCGAAATGAAGAACGTGGGCGTGCAGGAACCCGGACGCAACGCCCGCCGCATGCTGGACCTGGAGGAACCGTACCTGGACTGGACGCATCTGGCGCGCGGCATGGGCGTGGAAGCGGTCAGCGTGGATACGGTGGAAGGATTCGCGCGCGCGCTGCAGGAAGGCCTGAAGCGCCGCGGCCCGTTCCTGATCGAAGCGGTGATCTAAACCCCCAGATAGCGCGTCAGCTGCTCGGGCTGCCGGGCCAGCGACGCGCTGTCGCCGTCTTGCACGATCTGGCCTTTTTCCATTACCAGGCAGCGGTCGGTGTGTTCCAGCACCGCCCGGTAATTGCGGTCCACGATCAGCGTGGACATGCCGCTGGCGCGGATCTGCCGGATGATTTTCCAGATTTCGGCCACGATCAGCGGCGCCAGCCCCTCGGTGGCCTCGTCCAGGATCAGGAGTTCGGGATTGGTCATCAGGGCCCGGCCGATGGCCAGCATTTGCTGTTCGCCCCCCGATAGCTGCTGGCCGCCATGCCCCAGACGTTCCCGCAGGCGCGGAAATACTTCCAGCACGCGGGCGTAGGTCCAGTCCTGGCGGCCGTCGCGGCCGGCGCGCGCGGCCACCTGCAGGTTCTCTCGCACGTTCAGGTTGGGAAAGATGCCGCGCCCTTCGGGCACGTAGGCCAGGCCCATGCGGGCGATGGCGTGCGGCTGCGCGCGGGTGCAGTCGCGGCCGTCCACGCGCACGCTGCCATGGGCGCTTCTGACGTGGCCCATCAGGCTGCGGATCAGCGTGGTCTTGCCCATGCCGTTGCGGCCCACCAGGCCTACGGATTCTCCTGGCGCGATATGCATGTCTATGCCGCGCAGCACGTGGCTGGCGCCGTAATAGACATGCAGGCCGCCCGTTTCGATCAATGCGGTCATACGCTGGCTCCATGGCTGTCTTCGCCCAGGTAGGCGGTGCGCACGTCCGGGTTGGCGCGGATCGCGGCGGGCGCGCCGCTGGCGATGGCGGCGCCGTTGACCATGACGGTAATGGTCTCGGCAACGCGGAAGACCGCGTCCATGTCATGCTCCACCAGCAGGATGGCGTGGCCGGGCTTGAGCGCGTTCAGCAGCTCCAGGATGCGGTCGGTTTCCTCGGGACCCATGCCGGCCAGGGGTTCGTCCAGCAGCAGCACTTGCGGCTCGCCCGCCAGGCACATGGCGATCTCCAACTGGCGCTTGCGGCCATGCGGCAGCAGCCCGGCCTCGCGCGCGGCGTCATCGGCCAGGCCGGTGCGTTCCAGCGCGTGGCGCGCCAGCTCGGCGCTGTGGCGGCATTCCGTGGCCGAGCGCCACCAGTGCCAGAAGCGCTGGCGGCGCGCCTGCGCGGCCAGCCTGCAGTTTTCGAACACGCTCAGTTCGGGAAAGATGGTGGACCGCTGGTAGCTGCGGCCCAGGCCCGCGCGGGCCCGGTCGGGCTGGCGCCAGGTCGTGATGTCGCGCCCGCCCAGCATGACCTGGCCGCTGCTGGGCGCGAGTTCGCCCGAAAGGATGTTGATCAGCGTGGACTTGCCCGCGCCGTTGGTGCCGATGACGGCGTGGACCTGGCCGCGCTGCAATTGCAGCGACACGCCGTTCACCGCCATCAGGCCGCCGAAGCGGCGCGTGACCGCGCTTGCGGCAAGCAGGACGTCAGACATGGGGCTCTCCCTGGATGGGCAGGCGGGCGGAGGCGGGCTGGCGGCCGGCATGGGCAGCATCCGGTTTGGGCGCGGCGCGGGCGGCGTCGACGCCAGCGCCGGGTAGGCGCGCCGCGCGCCGTTGGCGCAGTTGCGCCGGCAGTCCCGCCAGGCCATTGGGCAGCAAGGCCACCAGCGCGATGATGGCGATGCCCAGCGGCAGGTGCCAGTGGCGCGCGTATTCGCCGAAAATCTCCTGCGACTGGAACAGTTCCTGCAGCAGCACCAGCGCCAGGGTGCCCAGCACCGCCCCGCCCAGGCTGCCCATGCCGCCCAGGATCACCATCAGCAGCACCAGGCCGGATTGTTCCCAGGCCAGCAGCTCGGGCGTGACGAAGCCGTCCTTCAGGGCGAACAGAAAGCCCGCCACGCTGGCCAGCGTGGCGCCGATGACATAGGCGGCCAGCTTGTACGGATAGGTGGAATAGCCGGCCGCGCGCATGCGCTGTTCGTTGATGCGGATGCCGGCCAGCGCGGCGCCGAAGGGCGAGCGCCGCAGCAGCGCCAGGAAGCCCCAGGTCAGCGCCAGGCAGGCCAGCACGAAGAAGTAGAAGGTCCGGGCATCGCCCAGGTCGAACGGCAGCCAGCCGCCCAGGGAAAGCTCGGGCCGGAAGTACAGGTAGATGCCGTCGCTGCCGCCGCCGATCTTGGTGTCGTGGAACACGTAGTAGGCCATCTGCGAGAAGGCCAGCGTCACCATGATGAAGTACACGCCGCGGGTGCGCAGCGCCAGCGCGCCGGTCGCCAGCGCATAGGCTGCGGCGGCGAGCAGGGCGGCCGGCAGCAGCCACCACAGGCCGGCGGCCTCCGATTCCGGCGACAGCAGCGCCGCCACGTAGGCGCCGATGCCGAAGAAGGCGGCGTGGCCCAGGCTGACCAGTCCCGCGCCGCCCACCAGCAGCTGCAGGCTGAGCGCGAAGATCGCATAGATCATGATCTTGATCGCCAGGCCGGTGTAGTAGTCGCTGCCGCTCCAGGAAAAGGCGGCCAAAGCCAGCAGCGCCGCAATGGGCAAGAGTCGGTTCAACATGGTCAGCCCTGCTTGAACAGCCCTTCGGGCTTGCAAAGAAGTATGAAGGCCATCAGCAGGTACACCAGCACGCCCGCCGCGGACGGGAACAGCACCTGGCCGAAGGTTTCCACCACGCCCACCAGCATCGCGGCCAGGAAGGCGCCGCGGATCGAGCCGATGCCGCCGATCACCACCACCACGAAGCAGATGATGAGCACGCCGTTGCCCATGCCGGGGTAGACCGAGGACACCGGCGCGGCGATGCTGCCCGCCAGGGCCGCCAGCGCAACGCCCGCCGCGAACACCAGGCGGTAGAGCTTGTTGATGTCTATGCCCAGCGATCCGATCATCTCGCGGTTGCTGGCGCCGGCCCGCAGCATCATGCCCAGCCGCGTGCGCGTGATGACCCAGTACAGCAGCAGCGCCACCGCGATGCCGACGGCCGAGATGAACAGCCGGTAGACCGGATAGGTCATGACGTCGCCCAGCGCGATGCTGCCCTGCAGCCAGGCGGGCAGGGGTACGCCGTGCACGTCATTGCCCACCAGGATGCTGCGCAGCTCTTCGAACACCAGGATCAGGCCGTAGGTCATCAGCACCTGCTGCAAGTGGTTGCGCTTGTACAGGTAGCTGAAGAACGCGGCTTCCAGCAGGTAGCCCAGGGCGCCGGCCGCCAGCACGCAGACCGCCAGCGTGGCCAGGAAGCCGCCGCCCAGCCAGCGGTCGACGGCCGGTCCCAGCGCAAACGCCATGTACGCGCCGATCATGTAGAAACTGCCGTGGGCCAGATTGATGATGCCCATGATGCCGAAGATCAGCGTGAGTCCGCTGGCCACCAGGAACAGCAGCAAGCCGTACTGGAAAGCGTTCAGGCTCTGGATGAGCAGGATGCTGATGTCCATGGGGCCTCCCTGTGGCGGATTGTGGTCAGAGCTTGCAGCCGCGGGCCGGATCGGCCAGCTTCTTCACGGCGACATCCACGACCTTGTTTTCCAATCCGTCGACGCGGCGCAGGTAGATGTCCTGCACGGGGTTGCCCGCGCTGGACAGCGTGAAGGGGCCGCGCGGGCTGTCCACCGTGGCGCCGCGCATGGCCTTGCGGAAGTCTTCCTTCTTGGCGAAGTCGCCCTTCACCGCGGCCAGGCCCGACTGCATCAGCTGCGCCGCGTCATAGCCCTGCACCGCGTAGACGTCCGGCTGCGCCTTGTAGGCCTTGCTGTAGTCGGCGCGGAAGGCGTTGTCGCGCGGCGTGTTCAGGCCGTCGGCATAGTGCAGCGTGGTCAGCAGGCCTTGCGCCGAAGCGCCCTGGGCCTCCAGCGTGCCGTCGGTCAGGAAGCCCGAGCCATACAGCGGGATGGTCTTGCCCAGGCCCGCGGCATGGTAGTCCTGCACGAACTTCACGGCGCCGCCACCCGCAAAGAATGTGAACACCATGTCGGGCTTGAGCGCCGCGATCTCGGTCAGCAGCGGCTGGAATTCCACGTTGGGAAACGGCAGGCTCAGTTCCTTCACGACCTTGCCGCCGGCCTTCTCGAAGCCCTCCTTGAAGCCGCCGATGGCTTCGTCGCCGGCCGCATATTTCCAGGTGATGGTGACGGCCGTCTTGTGGCCCTTGGCAAAGGCCACCGGACCCATGGCGTACGCAGGCTGCCAATTGGTGAACGAGGTGCGGAAGATGCCCGGGCCGCACAGCGGGCCGGTGATGGCGTTGGCGCCCGCGTTGGTCACGATCAGCGTGGTGTCGGCATCCTTGGCGGCCTTGGCCAGCGCCATCGCCACGCCCGAGTGCACGGTGCCGATCAGCACGTCCACCTGGTCGCGCTTGATCAGGCGGTTGGCGTTTTCGGCGGCCTTGGCGGGGTTGGACTCGTCGTCCACCTTGAAGTATTCGATCTCGCGTCCGCCCAGCTTGCCGCCTTGCTCCGCGACATACAGCTTGAAGCCGTTCTCGATGGCGTTGCCCAGCGCGGCATAGGTGCCGCTGTAGGGCAGCATGAAGCCGACCTTGATCTTGTCGGCGGCCTGGGCGCCGGTGGCGGCGAGCGTCAGAGCCGCGGCGAGCGCAGCCCGGGTCAGGGCGTGGTTCATGGTTAGTCTCCGTGCTTGTTATGGGCCGACGCGGGGTCAGCGGGGTTGTGCCAGGCCGCCGACGAAACCGGCGACGGCCTGGATAACGCGGGCCGGCTGATCCTTGTGCGCCGAGTGGCCGCAGTCGGGCAGTTCCAGCAGTTCGGTCTGGGGCGCGAGCCGGCGTATGCCGCGGATCTGCGCCAAGGTGCCGTATTCGTCGTCCACGCCCTGGATGGCCAGCACCGGACAGGCGATGCGGGACAGGTAGTCGTCCAGATTCCAGCGGCGGAAAGCCGGATCCAGCCAGATGTCGTTCCAGCCCCAGAACGCCGAATCCGGGTCCGCGTGATAGCGCCCCAGCCGGGCGCGCAGGTCCGTGTCCAGGTAGGCTTGACGCGCGTGCGCGATGCTGGCGACCGATACGTCTTCGACCAGGATATGGGGCGCGGCGGCGACCACGCCGGCGACGGCGTCCGGATGCATCGCCGCATACAGCAGGGCGATCGAGCCGCCGTCGCTGTGGCCGAACAGCGCCGGCTTGTCGCGCCTGGCGTCCACGCGCAATGCGCGCAGCAGCGCGGGCAGCACGTCGCGCGCCTCGATGTGCATGAAGTCCGCCGGCCGCTTTTCTGCGTGCGGCCGCGGTGTCGACAGTCCGTAGCCGTAGCGCGAGTACACCAGTCCGCGGCAACCGGCTGCCTCGCAGACGCGTAGTGGCCAGTCCTTCCACATGGACACGGAGCCCAGCCCTTCGTGCAGAAATACCAGCAGCGGGGCGCCGGGGCGATCGGCCCAGATCCACTGGCATTCCAGCCGCAGGTCTCGTCCGCCGGCATGGAATTCGGCGAACACGGTCTCGGCCACGGCACAGGCGTTCATAGCGTGGCCTCTTCCAGCTGACGCAGGCGGAAGCGCTGTATCTTCCCGGTGGCCGTCTTGGGCAGTTCTTCCGTGAAATTGATCTGGCGCGGATACTTGAACGGCGCCAGATGCTGCTTCACGTAGTTCTGCAGCGCGGCCCCGGTCTGCGCGTCGGGCTCGAAGCCGGGGCGCAGCACCACATAGGCCTTGGTCTTGACCAGACCGTCGTGGTCCGGCACGCCGATCACGGCCGCTTCCAGCACGGCCTCGTGCTGCACCAGGATGTTCTCGACCTCCACCGGCGACACGTACTGGCCGCTGACCTTGATCATGTCGTCGCTGCGCCCGGCGTAGGTGTAGTAGCCGTCCGCGTCGCAGGTGTATTTGTCGCCGCTCTTGAGCCAATCGCCCAGGAAGCACTGGCGCGTCTTGTCGCGGTTGTTCCAGTACATCAGCGCCGCGCTGGGACCCTTGATGTAGAGGTCGCCGATGGCGCCGGGCGGCACCAGGGCGCCGTTCTCGTCGCGCAGCTGCACCTCATAGCCCGGCACGGGCTTGCCGGTGGTGCCGTAGCGCAGCTGCCCGGTCTGGTTGGAAATGAAGATGTGCAGCATCTCGGTGGAGCCGATGCCGTCCAGGATCTCGCAGCCGAAGTGGCGCGTGTAGCGTTCGCCGATGTCGCGCGGCAGCGCTTCGCCGGCGGACGTGCAGATGCGCATGGCGACCCGTTCGCGCGCCGGCAGGTCGGGCGAGGCCAGCATGCTGGCATACAGCGTGGGTACGCCGTAGAACACGGTGGGCCGGTGCTGCGTCAGGCGCTTGAAGACCGCCTGCGGCGTGGGGCGTTCGCCCATCAGGATCACGGTCGCGCCCACCGACAGCGGGAAGGTCAGGCCGTTGCCCAGGCCGTAGGCGAAGAACAGCTTGGCGGCCGAGAACACCACGTCGTCCTCGCGTATGCCGAGCACGGGCTTGGCATAGAGTTCGGCCGTGTGCCAGAGATTGCCGTGGGTGTGGACCACGCCCTTGGGCTTGCCGGTGGAGCCGGACGAATACAGCCAGAACGCAATCTCGTCGGACAGGGTGCGCGCCGCCGGCGCCAGCGGCGCGGCGGCTAGCAGCGTTTCGAATTCGCGCGCGCCCTCGGGCAAGGGGCCGGCGGGCTGCGACACCACCAGGTGCTCGACGTCGGCGGGGGCCTGCGCCAGCGCGGCCTGCACCACGGGCAGCAAGGCGCCCGATGCGAACACGGCGCGTACGCGGCTGTGGCCGATGATGTAGGCGTAGTCGTCGGCGGTGAGCAGGGTGTTCACGGCCACCGGCACCACGCCCGCATGCAGCGCGCCTAGAAACACTACCGGCCAATCGACGGTGTCCTGCATCAGCAGCAGGATGCGCTCCTCGCGCCGCAGGCCCAGTTGGCGCAGCATGCCGGCCATGCGCGCCACCCGTTCCGCCAGTTCGCCGTAGCTGATCTGGCGCGTGTCGTCGATGTAGGCTGGCTTGGCTGCGCGCGGCGCATTCAGCGCCGCCAGGTGGCTGGCGAAGTTGAGTTCGGCGGGACAGGCGTTCACGGTTGTCTCCTGATGTCCTGTGGGGTGGAAGCCGCGCTATGTGTTTTTTTCTGGCGGCGGGGCGGGCGCTAGGACCGCGTGAAATCGATGGCGCCGCCCGGCAGCAGGTACAGCACCAGCGCGCGGCCGCCGCTCACGGTTGGGCTGTGCGCGCTGCCGGGGCCGTAGACCAGCCAGCCGGCGCCGTGGCCGTCGAAGCTGGCGCCTTCGGTCAGCGGCATGATCATGTCGATCTCGCCATTGGGGTGCGCGTGGTGCGGACCGGCAAGATCGTTCATGTCCACCACGTCCACCGAGCAGTCCGCCAGGTCGGGCGCCGGCTTGATGACGCGGCCGTAGCGGATGCCGCCGGCTTCCCGGCTGCACATCCAGCCCTCGGCCACGCCCTGCCTGCAGGTGGCGTATATCTCCTGGAACAGGGCGCTTTGCGGACCGGCCTCGCGGTTCAGGCTTTCCTGCAGCGCCGCGTCCAGCGGCTGGCCTTGCGTCAGGCGCGTGACCTCGCGCATCAGGGCATGGAATTGATCAGGCGTACTCACCGGGCTCCTCCTTTACACTGTCGGCGCTTCAGAATCGACATGAAATCGACTGCTGCTTTTTTGCACATGAGGCGCTTTGGACTGATTGAATGGAAAAATAGTGCTTCCATTGATTATGGTCAAGCACTATAGTGCATAAAACGTGGTAATCAGGGTTTTTGCGGAGTCACGTAAACATGAATCAAGCGCTAGACGCGGCGCCATCCGAACCCAGGCGGGAAGCGTTCCTGGTGGCCTTGGGCGAGCGGGTGCGCCGCCTGCGGGCCATACGCGGCATGACCCGCAAAGGCCTGTCGCAGGTGACAGGCGTATCGGAACGCCACCTGGCCAATCTGGAACATGGGGTGGGCAATGCGTCCATCCTGGTGCTGCTGCAGATTGCCCGAGCCTTCAACTGCGCACTGGCCGAACTGGTGGGCGACGTCACCACCGAATCGCCCGACTGGCTGCTGATCCGCGAGCTGCTCAGCGGCCGCACGGAATCCGACCTGCAGCGCGCGCGCGAGGCCCTGACCCAGCTGTTCGGCGTAGGGGCGGGGGCGCAGCGTCCCAACCGCACGCAGCGCGTGGCGCTGATCGGCCTGCGCGGCGCGGGCAAGTCCACGCTGGGCCAGATGCTGGCCGATGACCTGGGCTACCCCTTCGTGGAGCTGAACCGCGAGATCGAGCGCGTGGCCGGGTGCAGCATCCTGGAGATCCACAATCTGTACGGCCCCAACGCCTACCGCCGCTACGAACGGCGGGCGCTGGAAGAGGCCGTGCAGATCTACCCGGAAATGGTGCTGGCCACGCCGGGCGGGCTGGTGTCCGAGCCCGCCACCCTGAACCTGTTGCTGGCGCATTGCTACACGGTATGGCTGCGCGCCACCCCCGAGGAGCACATGGGCCGGGTCATGGCGCAGGGCGATTTCCGTCCCATGTCGGGTAACAACGAGGCCATGGCCGACCTCAAGCGCATCCTGGCCGGGCGCGAAGCCTTCTACGCCAAGGCCGATCTCACGTGGGTCACCAGCAACCTGGACGTGCAGGAAAGCTTTGCCGGCCTGCGCACCCAGGTACGCAAGGCCTGCGGCCTGCCGCTATAGGCGGATTCGATGCCGGTCAGGCCGGCAATATGCATTTTTATGCATGCCCCGCTTGACGGGGCTTTTTTTGTCCTCTAATCTGCATAATAATTCATGTAGTGCAGTATTTTTCCTGTTTTGGCAGGCGTTCGAGGAGACACACTATGAGCAGCACCCTCAACCGGGTTGATTTCCGGACCGACCCCGAGCAGTACCGCCACTGGCGCCTGAGCTTCGACGGCCCGGTCGCCACGCTGGCCATGGATGTTGCCGAGGACGGCGGCCTGCGTCCGGGCTACAAGCTGAAGCTGAATTCCTACGACCTGGGCGTGGACATCGAATTGCATGACGCCTTGCAGCGTATCCGCTTCGAACACCCGGAAGTGCGCACCGTGGTCGTCACCAGCATGAAGGACCGGATCTTCTGTTCCGGCGCCAATATTTTCATGCTGGGCCTGTCCTCGCACGCCTGGAAGGTGAACTTCTGCAAGTTCACCAACGAAACCCGCAACGGCATTGAAGATTCCAGCCGCCACAGCGGCCTGAAGTTCATCGCCGCGCTCAACGGCGCCTGCGCCGGGGGCGGCTACGAGCTGGCGCTGGCCTGCGACGAGATCATGCTGATCGACGACCGCTCGTCCGCGGTGGCGCTGCCCGAGGTGCCGCTGCTGGGCGTGCTGCCCGGCACCGGCGGCCTGACCCGCGTGACCGACAAGCGCCGCGTGCGCCACGACCACGCGGACATCTTCTGCACCCTGGTCGAAGGCGTGCGCGGCCAGCGCGCCAAGGACTGGCGCCTGGTGGACGACGTGGTCAAGCCGGCCCGCTTCGAGGAGGCCGTGCGCGAACGCGCGCAGGCGCTGGCGCAGGGCAGCGACCGCCCGGCGGGCGAGCAGGGCATCGCGCTGACGCCGGTGCAGCGCACGGAAAGCGCCGACGGCCTGTCCTACCGCTATGTGGATATCCAACTGGACCGCGACAGGCGCCAGGCCACCTGGACGGTGCGCGCGCCCGAGGGCGCGGTGCAGACCGAGCTGCAGGACATAGTCGCGGCCGGCGCGGCCTGGTGGCCGCTGCAGATGGCGCGCGAACTGGACGACGCCATCCTGTCGATGCGCACCAACGAGCTGGACATCGGCACCTGGATCATCAAGACCGAAGGCGATGCCGCGCTGGTGCTGGCTGCCGATGCCGCTCTGCAGCAGCATGCTGACCACTGGTTCGTGCGCGAAACCGCCGGCATGCTGCGCCGCACGCTGGCGCGCCTGGACGTGACCTCGCGCAGCCTGTTCGCGCTGATCGAGCCGGGTTCCTGCTTTGCCGGCACCCTGCTCGAACTGGCGCTGGCCGCCGACCGCAGCTACATGCTGGACAACGAAGACGAATCCGCGCCCGCGCAGATCGTGGTGGGCGAACGCAATTTCGGCGCCTATCCGCTGGTCAACGGCCAGAGCCGCCTGCAGCGCCGCTTCTACGAAGAAGAAGCGCCCTTGGAAGCGGTGCGCGCGCGCGCCGGCCAGCCGCTGTCGGCCACCGATGCGCTGGATCTGGGCCTGATCACCTATGCGCCGGACAACATAGATTGGGACGACGAGGTGCGCATGATGCTGGAGGAGCGCCGCGCGCTGTCGCCCGACGCCCTGACCGGACTGGAAGCCAACCTGCGCTTCGGCGGACAGGAGACGATGGAGACCCGCATCTTCGGCCGCCTCACCGCCTGGCAGAACTGGATCTTCAATCGCCCCAACGCCGCCGGCGACAAGGGCGCGCTCAAGCTCTACGGCAAGGGCGAGCAAGCCGCATTCGACTGGAACCGGGTCTGACGGCCCCGCGACACCGCGCCGCGCGACCGCGGCCATCCCAAAGAACAGGAGCGAGACATGTCTGGCATCAACTACACCGATAAGATCCCCAACAACGTCAATCTGTCGGGCGACCGCACCTTGCAGCGTGCGCTGGAACATTGGCAGCCCAACTACCTGCAGTGGTGGCAGGACATGGGGCCAGACGGCTCCCATGGTTTCGACGTCTACCTGCGCACGGCGGTCAGCGTGCAGCCCGACGGCTGGGCGCACTTCGACCACGTCAAGATGCCGGACTACCGTTGGGGTATCTTCCTGGCGCCGCAGGACGGGCAGCGCAAGATCCACTTCGGCGAGAACATGGGCCGCGACGTCTGGCAGGACGTGCCCGGCGAGCATCGCGCCAACCTGCGCCGCATCATCGTCACGCAGGGCGATACCGAGCCGGCCTCGATCGAACAGCAGCGCCACCTGGGCCTGACCGCGCCCTCGCAGTACGACTTGCGCAACCTGTTCCAGATCAACGTCGAGGAAGGCCGCCACCTGTGGGCCATGGTCTACCTGCTGCATCGCTATTTCGGCCGGGATGGCCGCGAAGAGGCGGACGCGCTGTTGCAGCGCAGCTCGGGGGATTCCGACAACCCGCGCATCCTGGGCGCGTTCAACGAGAAGACGCCTGATTGGCTGGCCTTCTACATGTTTACCTACTTCACCGACCGCGACGGCAAGTTCCAGCTGTGCGCGCTGGCGGAGTCCAGCTTCGATCCGCTGGCGCGCACCACCAAGTTCATGCTGACCGAGGAGGCGCACCACATGTTCGTGGGCGAATCCGGCATTTCTCGCGTCATCCAGCGCACCTGCGAGGTCATGAACCAGTTGAAGACCGATGACCCGGCCAGCGTGCGCGCGGCTGGCGTGATCGACCTGCCCACCATCCAGCGCTACCTGAACTTCCACTACAGCGTCACCATCGACCTGTTCGGCGCGGACCAGTCGTCCAACGCCGCCATCTTCTACGGCTCGGGCCTGAAGGGCCGCTATGAAGAAGGCAAGCGCACCGACGACCATCAGCTGAAGAACGACACCTACCGCGTGCTGACCGTGGAAAACGGCAAGCTGCGCGAGATCGAGGTGCCGATGCTGAACGCCCTGAACGAAGTGCTGCGCGACGACTTCATCCGCGACTCGGTCGCTGGCATCGGTCGCTGGAACAAGGTCATCGAAAAGAGCGGCTTGCCGTTCCGCCTGCAAGTGCCGCACAAGGCCTTCAACCGCCAGATCGGCACGCTGGCCGGCATCCGCATGTCGCCCGAAGGCGAGATCCTGTCCGAATCGCAATGGCAGGCCAACAGCCACAAATGGCTGCCCACGCCCGAGGACCGCGCCTTCGTCGCGTCGTTGATGGGCCGCGTCACCGAGCCGGGCAAGTTCGCCAACTGGATCGCGCCGCCCGTCATGGGCGTCAACCGCCAGCCGGTGAATTTCGAGTACGTCCGTTTCAACTAAAGCGGGGCGGCGGCCGCATTCGCGGCCGCCTACCGGAGCATGGGGAAGACCGAGATGAACGCTCCCTTACCAGCAGAAGTCCTGAAGCAGCACCTGATCGATCCCGAGATCTGCATCCGCTGCAATACCTGCGAAGAAACCTGTCCGATCAAGGCGATCACCCACGACTCGAACAACTACGTGGTGGATCCCGAGATCTGCAACGGCTGCATGGCCTGCGTGCCGCCTTGCCCCACCGGGGCCATCGACAACTGGCGGCTGATGGTGCGCGCCGAAGCCTACGGCGTGCAGGAACAACTGGGCTGGGAAGAACTGCCGGGAGAGAAGGCATTGCCGGAAACGGCCGCCGCAGCGCCCGCCGGCGGCGAGCCTGATGCGCAGCAGCCTGTCGCGCCCGCGCCGTCAACTGCGCCCGGTGCGACGGTCCCGCCGTGGTCCGCCGCCCATCCCTACGTCAACCTGTACACGCACAAGACGCCCATGACTGCCACCGTGGTCGGCAACTACCGCGTGACCGGCGCCGACACGGAAAGCGATATCCACCATATCGTGCTCGACTTCGGCGACCTGCCGTTTCCCGTGCTGGAAGGGCAGTCCATCGGCATCCTGCCGCCGGGCGTGGATGCGCAGGGCCGGGCGCATCACGCGCGCCAGTATTCTTTGGCCAGTCCGCGCGACGGCGAACGGGCCGGCTATAACAATCTCTCGCTGACGGTGAAACGCGTCACGGAGGATCATGCGGGCGCCGCCGCGCACGGCGTATGTTCGAATTACCTGTGCGACCTGGCCAAGAACGACAAGGTGCAGGTGATCGGACCGTTCGGCCATACTTTCCTGATGCCCAACCACCCCCGTGCCAATCTCATCATGATTTGCACCGGCACGGGTTCGGCGCCCATGCGCGCCATGACGGAACGCTACCGCCGCCGCATCGAGACCGGCGAGAACGGCAGGCTGCTGCTGTTCTTCGGCGCGCGCACCGAGCGCGAGCTGCCGTATTTCGGGCCGTTGATGAAGCTGCCGCGCGATTTCATCGACATCAATCTGGCGCTGTCGCGCGAAACCGGGCAACCCAAGCGTTACGTGCAGGACCTGATCCGCGACCGCGCGGGCGTGGTGCGCGAACTGCTGGCGGACCGCAATACCTGCATCTACGTGTGCGGCTTGAAGGGCATGGAAGTGGGCGTGCTGGACGCCCTGCGCGACGTGACGATGCAGGCGGGCCAGGATTGGTCTATCCTGCATGATGCATTGCGCCGCGAAGGGCGCCTGCATTTCGAAACGTACTGAATCCACAAACATGCGTGGCAATCGGCGCGCGCTGGCGCGCCGATTGCATTTGCGGGGGGAATCCACAAAATGAAGTTCGCCGAGTTCAAGGACGGCATGGTCATCAAGGGCGGTCCGGTCACCCTGACGGAAGCCGAAATCCTGGAGTTCGCACGCAAGTACGATCCCCAGTGGTTCCACACGGATCCCAAGCGCGCCTCCGAAGGCCGTTGGGGCGGGCTGATCGCCAGCGGCTGGCATACCTGCGCGCTGGCCATGCGCATGGCCGTGGACGCGGCGCTGCACGATTCCGAATCCTTTGGTTCGCCCGGCCTGGGCGAGGTGCGCTGGCGCACGCCGGTGCGTCCGGGCGACACCCTGCGCCTGGAAGCGCGCGTGCAGGGCGTGCGCACCTCGTCGTCGCGTCCGGACCTGGGCATCATCACCTGGGCCTGGACGGTCCTGAACCAGCACGACGAAGGCGTGCTGGAACTGGACGCGACCAGCCTGTTCGATCTGTCCGGCGAAAACTGAGGCTGGCCGTCTAGCGCTTGCCTGTCTGCTTCAGGATGGCGGCGGCTTCAGGACCGGCCGCTGCCTTCCAGTTCTTGACCGAGTCCGCCGCTGCATCCTTCAGCGCGCGCTGCACGGGCAGGGGCACCGACGTATTGATTGCCACGCCGTTCTTGCGCATGTTGGCGTAGTTCTGCTGCAGGCGGCCGTCGATGCGCTTCCATTGTTCGGTTTCGGTCTGCGCCGCGGCCTGGTCGATGGCGCGGCGCGTGCGCGCATCCAGCGCCTGGTAAGCCTGCAGGTTCATCGTCGCCACCGAGATCGGCATGGCGTAGTTGATCTCCGCGAAGTTGGGCAGGTGCTCCCAGAGCTTGCGGCCCGCGCCGC
This sequence comes from Achromobacter xylosoxidans, assembly GCF_014490035.1. NCBI lineage: Bacteria > Pseudomonadati > Pseudomonadota > Betaproteobacteria > Burkholderiales > Alcaligenaceae > Achromobacter > Achromobacter xylosoxidans. The sequence continues at coordinate 1,537,175 of NZ_CP061008.1, forward strand.
CGTCGCCTGAGGACAGCACCGCGTTGACCTCGCCCGAGGCGATCAGCGGCATCGCGTCCGCGAAGGAGATGTTCTGCGCGCGGGCGCCGGCCTTCTGCATGACGTCCTGCGACGTGGCGTCGTAGGTGCGGATGCTCAGCTTCTTCAAGGCCGCGACGCTGTCCAGTTTCTGCTTGGACCAGATGCCGGACGCGGGCCACGGCGTGGTGTAGAGCAGCTTCTGCCCATGCGCCGCCAACAGCTTCTCGTAGGCGGGGCGGGCGGCCTTGTTCAGGTTGCGGGCCTTGGACAGCGAGTCCGCCAGAAAGGGCAGGGACGACACGCCGAACAAGGGATACTTGGCCGCCAGCGCGCCGGCGAAGGCGTCGCCCGCATCCACCTTGCGCGCTTGCACCGCATCGATCATGTCGGCCGACTTGATCCCCTTGGACGCGTCGTAGCTGGCGTCGATGACGACATTGCCCGCCGTCTTGGCGCGGACCAGCTCGGCAAAGGTGGATACGCCTTGTCCGGGCATGGAGGTGGCCGGGTACTCGGTGGTCATCGTGAGGGTGGTGACGGCGTAGGCGCCATGCGTCATGAACGCCATGGCGATGCCCGTCATCAGGCGGAGGGTGGGACAGCTTTGCATGCGCGGCTCCTGGTTGGTGGGAAACCTGGTCTGGACACGAGAGGCGGCGCCGGGAGCGCTCGGCTCTGTGCCTGGCTGATGCCGCAAAGCGTACGGCGAGTGCAAGGGCTCGCCTATACGGGCTTTCGGCAATGCGCGGGCTGTTGCGGAGCAGCGGCGATTACTCGAGGGGCAGGCCATGCATCTTCAAGAAGGACAGCTTGTCCCAGTAGCCCCGTTGGAACACGATCCTGCCGTCGCGCACGGTGAAGAAGCCGCAGCCGCGCAGGCCCAGAGGATCACGCCACTCCAGGGCCGCGACCTCTCCGGCCTCATGGATCGTCTCCACGATGCAGGTCATGTCGGCCTGGGCGAACTCCCGTTCAAACATCGCGCGTATGGCCTCGCGTCCGACGATGGGCTCCTGGGTGACCTGGTGGTTCACAGCCTTTTCATCGTAAAGCTCGGCCAGGCCGGCGGCATCGGCGGCATTGAACCGTGCGACCCATTCTTCGACCAGTCGTCGCGGAGTCATGTGTGGTTCCTTTTTTGAGAGGGACTTACGTTGTAAGCGAAATTCGGGCAGCGCGGCTAGTGCCGTTTCGACATAGCAAAAACTGCGCATTAATGCGTGGATATTGCAATGTAATATGCTGTAATTACTAGAAGAATTGCCAGTTATAAAGTACAGTGACCTAGTGGAATTCAGTGCTCTATCGGAGGTAAAGTATGAAGCTGGAAGATCGCATGAGTCGCTCGATCAAGCAGCGCGCAGGGGTTGTCGTCTTGCGCTCGGACTTTGCCGATATGGCGAGCGACTCACAGATCGGGCGAGTCTTGGCCCGCTTCGTCGATGACGGAATGCTTGTACGCGTCAGCAAAGGGGCTTTTGCCAAGACCCGCATCAACAAGTTCACGGGCAAACCGACCCCCGCAGGAACGCTGGAAATGATTACTGCGGAGCTTTTTCGCAAGCTCAAGATCTCTGTGAAACCGAGCGCGCTCGCAGCCGAGTACAGCAGCGGCAAATCGACCCAGATTCCCATGGGGGCGACTGTCAGTACGGGGCGCCGGCGCATCACTCGAAAAGTGACTGTAGGGAGCAGTACGCTGACGTATGAAAAGGATCTCAGACGAACAGAAGTCTGATATTGAAGACGCCGCCACGGCCGGCCTGCTGGGAACTTTGCCGCCTGCCGTCGCTGAGAAGGACTTGCACATCACTGATGCGCTGCGCGTTCTGGCTGAAATCAGGAGCACGCATATCGCGCATCGGAAAGACCGCAAGAAGGGGGATCCCAGGCCGGCGTCCGTCACCGTGGCTACGCGCCAGGTCTTCGCCGGCGGGACCTGCCTTTCGAAAGCGCATGGTCTGGTTGAGCGGATGTCCGAGGACATCGACATCAAGGTTGCGCTGGACGATGTACCGAAAGGTTATGTGCTGCAAGACGGGCACACATACCGGGCTCGGCTAGGCAATTTGCATCGGCAGGTGGAGCGGCGTCTCACGGATATCGGCTTCCAACTTGTGACGCGGGACGATGAGGAGAACCCCGTTGCGCGGGACAGCCGTCGTTACTACTGCCTGTCGCTTTCGTATGCGGCGCATTTTCAGGACGTATCCGGTGCGCTGCGTCCCGAACTCAAGCTTGAGCTGATACATCGTCCTCCCGTGTTGCCGGCTGAAATACGCGAAATGGGCTACATGCTCGACGGCTTTGTTCCGCGCGTAGCGCCCCTGCGCTTTTCGATGGCGTGCATCACGGTCGCGGAGACGCTCGCGGAGAAGGTGTTGTCACTGCTGCGGCGCTGCGCTTGGAGTTGGGATGGGCATCAGCGCGGCGAGTACGACGCCGCCTTGGTGCGACATATCTATGACGTCTGGCGTATTGCTGGAACCCGGCCCGATGCCTTTGCGGCAGCCCGTCAGATCTTTGCGAAGCTGGTCCGAAAGGATGTAGAGGAATTCCGCGGCCAGCATCCTGGGTTTGATCAAGACGCATACTCGGTGCTGAGGCGGACGCTGGCTGCTGCTGCCGTCCATGAAGGGTTGAAGACCAACTTCGAGCAGCGTCTGAAGCCACTGCTCTATGCTGCGCAGAAGCCGGATTTCGAAACCTGCTATGCGGTCTTTGCGCGTGCTGCAGAAGAGTTGCTGGATCACCGCGTTTGACTTGCGACCTTCCAGCAGCACCGATATCCGGGAAGCGGGCGCGGCGCTCGCTGTCCAAGGACAGCAGGCGCTGCCGTTGAGTCGTGGCAAAAAAAACCGCCCCGTAGGGCGGTTTCGTCGGAACCGATCAAGCGATCAATAGAACGCCTGGATGCCGGTCTGCGCGCGGCCCAGGATCAGGGCGTGCACGTCGTGGGTGCCTTCGTAGGTGTTGACCACTTCCAGGTTCACCAGGTGGCGGGCCACGCCGAATTCGTCGGAGATGCCGTTGCCGCCGAGCATGTCGCGCGCCAGGCGGGCGATGTCCAGCGCCTTGCCGCAGGAATTGCGCTTCATGATGGAGGTGATTTCGACGGCGGCGGTGCCTTCGTCCTTCATGCGGCCCAGGCGCAGGCAGCCTTGCAGGGCCAGCGTGATTTCGGTCTGCATGTCGGCCAGCTTCTTCTGGATCAGCTGGTTGGCGGCCAGGGGGCGGCCGAACTGCTTGCGGTCCAGCGTGTACTGGCGGGCGGTGTGCCAGCAAGCTTCGGCGGCGCCCACGGCGCCCCAGGCGATGCCGTAGCGGGCCGAGTTCAGGCAGGTGAACGGACCCTTCAGGCCGGACACGCCGGGCATCATCTGGTCGGCGGACACTTCCACTTCGTCCATGACGATTTCACCGGTGATCGAGGCGCGCAGACCGACCTTGCCGTGGATGGCGGGGGCCGACAGGCCCTTCATGCCCTTTTCCAGGATGAAGCCGCGGATCTTGCCGTCGAAGTCGCCGCCGACGCACTTGGCCCACACCACGAAGACGTCGGCGATGGGAGAGTTGGTGATCCACATCTTGTTGCCGGAAATCTTGTAGCCGTCGGACGTCTTGACGGCGCGGGTTTCCATGCCGCCGGGGTCGGAGCCGTGGTTGGGTTCGGTCAGGCCGAAGCAGCCGATCCATTCGCCGCGGGCCAGCTTGGGCAGGTATTTCTGCTTCTGCGCTTCGCTGCCGAATTCGTTGATCGGCACCATCACCAGGGACGACTGCACGCTCATCATGGAGCGGTAGCCGGAGTCGATGCGTTCGACTTCGCGGGCGATCAGGCCGTAGCTGACGTAGTTCAGGCCGGCGCCGCCGTATTCGACGGGGATGGTGGCGCCCAGCAGGCCCAGTTCGCCCATTTCGGAGAAGATGGCCGGGTCGGTCTGTTCGTTGCGGAACGCGTTCAGCACGCGCGGGGCGAGCTTGTCCTGCGCATAGGCGTAGGCTGCGTCACGCACCATGCGTTCTTCTTCGGTCAGTTGCTGGTCCAGCAACAGGGGGTCTTGCCAGTGAAAGGAAGGATTCGAGGACATGCTGGGTCTCCGCTATGGATTTCGGAATGCTAGAAAGTTTAAACCTAAAATAATTCGGGCGGCAAGCGGCGAATGGAACGGCCGGCGCGCGGCGCCGCCGTTCCGTCCCGCCTTCAGTGCTGCGCCTTGAGCGCTGCGTCGCGGATCTTTTCCAGGGTCGTGCCCGGGGTGATGGTTTCCGGATCGATGAAGCAGTGCAGGATGGCCGGCTTGCCGCTGGCCAGGGCGCGTTCGAAGGCCGGGCCGAACTGCTCGGTGGTCTCGACGCGTTCGCCGTGGCCGCCAAAGGCGCGCGCATAGTCGGCGAAATCCGGATTCTTCAGATCGGTCGCGGAAATGCGGCCGGGGTAGTGCTTTTCCTGGTGCATGCGGATCGTGCCGTACATGCCGTTGTCCACCAGCACCACGACGATGGGCAGGTCGTATTGCACCGCGGTCGCGAATTCCTGGCCGTGCATCAGGAAGCAGCCGTCGCCAGCGAAGCAGACCACGGTCTTGTCGGGCGACACGCGCTTGGCGCCCACGGCGGCGGGCAGGCCGTAGCCCATGGAGCCCGACGTCGGCGCCAGCTGCGTGCCGTAGCGCGTAAAGCGGTGGAAGCGGTGCAGCCAGGTGGCGTAGTTGCCGGCGCCGTTGGTCATGATGGCATCGGCCGGCAGCGTCTTTTCCAGGTAGGCCATGACCTGGCCCATTTGCAGCGCGCCCGGCGTCGTGATGGCGCTGGGATCGCTCCATTTCAGATACGACTCGCGCATGGCCTGCGTGCCGGCGGCCCAGGCGGGCTGGGCCGGCGCCTTCAGGCCGCCCAGCGCCTGCGCAAAGGCGGCGGGCGAAGTATTGATGGCCAGGGTGGGGCGGTAGACGCGGCCCAGCTCGGCGGTGTCGGGGTGCACGTGCACCAGTTTCTGCTTGGGTACCGGGATGTCCAGCAGGGTGTACGCCTGGCTGGGGTTTTCCGACATGCGGCCGCCGACCAGCAGGATCAGGTCCGCATCGGCGACGCGCTTGAGCAGCGCGGGGTTGATGCCCAGACCCACGTCGCCGATGAAGCAGGGGTGGTCGGCCGGGAACAGCATCTGGCGGCGGAAGGACACGGCCGTGGGCAGCGCGTGGCGCTGCGCAAAATCGGCGAACTGCTGCACCGCGCGGGCGTCCCAGCGAGTGCCGCCCAGGATGGCGACCGGATTTTTGGCCTCGGCCAGCAGCTTTTCCAGGTCGGCCAGCTGGCCGGCGGTGGGGGCGGAATCGATGACTTCGTAGCGTGGCGCGTCGGCGACCTTGGCGGCTTCGACCAGCATGTCTTCGGGCAGCGCGATCACGACCGGGCCGGGACGGCCCGAGGTGGCGATGTGGAAGGCGCGCGAAACCAGTTCGGGGATGCGTTCGACCTGATCGATCTCGGTGACCCACTTGGCCTGCGTGCCGAACACGGCGCGGTAATCCATTTCCTGGAAGGCTTCGCGTTCGCGCATGCCGCGCTCGATCTGGCCGACGAAGAGGATCAGGGGGGTGGAGTCCTGCTTGGCGATGTGCACGCCCGCCAGCGCGTTGGACGCGCCCGGGCCGCGGGTCACCATGCAGATGCCAGGTTCGCCGGTCAGCTTGCCATGGGCGTCGGCCATCATGGCCGCGCCGCCTTCCTGGCGGCACACCGTGACCTTGATGTCCGCATCGTGCAGGCCGTCCAGCACCGCCAGATAGCTTTCACCGGGAACACAGAAAACATGTTTGACGCCCTGCGCAACCAGCTGGTCGACCAGGATGTGACCGCCAAGGCGGGATTCTTGCTGGGACATGGGGGTGGTAGTCATGATGAGCCGAGGTTAGGACATCCGAGCATAATGTTCCTTGATCGCACAATGCAATTGATAAAATTGCACAATCTATTGACCCACCGGCACGACCTGCCATGCTGCGCCGCGGCAAGATCCGAGCGGCGCAGCAGCGGCGGCGCCCGCCGGCACCTGGCGGTTCCCGCGATATGAGAAACGGCATTCCCAACCTGAGCGCCCTGCAGGCGTTTGAAGCGTCGGCCCGGCTGGGCAGCTTTTCCCGCGCCGCCGAGGAATTGTCCCTGACGCATAGCGCCGTCTACCGCCAAGTGGCCAGCCTGGAGGCGCGCCTGGGCGTGCAGCTGTTCACGCGGGTGCGCCGGCGCATCGTGCTGACCGATCACGGAGCGGAGTACGCCGGCCGCATCCGCCACCATTTGGATCAGATCGAAAAAGACACTTTCGGCCTGGTCAGCCGCACCGGCATGGGCCGCAGCATCCATATCGCCGTGGTGCCCACCCTGGCGACGACCTGGTTGATCCCGCGCCTGGCGGATTTCCAGCGCGAGCACGGCGACATCACGGTCAGCCTGTCCGTGCGCACGTTGCCGTTCCAGTTCAAGGACCAGCCCTTCGACGGCGCGCTGTATCACGGGGACGGATTGTGGCCAGGCACCCAGGGCGTGCTGCTGTTCCCCGAACGCGAACTGGTGCCGGTGTGCGCGCCAGAGCTGGCGGCGCGGGCGGCGGAACCGGGGGCCAGCGCCTTGTCCGGCATGACCCATCTGCACCTGGCTTCGCGGCCGGACGCCTGGCGCCAGTGGTACGCGGCCAACAGCCATCTTTATGGTCCGCACGCCGCCGGCGGGCCGCGCTACGAGCTTTTCACCATGGTGATGGCGGCGGTGCAGGCCGGCCTGGGAGTCGGGCTGATGCCGCGTTTCCTGGCCCAGCCCGCGCTCGACCAAGGCACGCTGGCGATGCCCGTGCCGCAATCGCTGTTGGTCAGCCAGGGCTATTACTTCGGCTATCCGCAGCGCAGCGAACGGTCCGAAGCGCTCAAGCTCTTCGAGAGCTGGCTGAAGTCCGCCGCCGCAGGCGTGGGCGGACGCTGAGTCGTAGAATCCAGCCATGTCCGCAATCCGCCCCCCGCTTGAATCCCAGGCCGATATCGACGCCTTCATCGATGCCGTCTGGCTGGAAGACGGCCTGTCGGCCAACACCCTGGCGGCCTACCGGCGCGATCTGACGGGCTTTGCCCGCTGGCTGGAGGATCCCGAAGCCTACGCGCGCGAAATGGCCGACCGCCACGGCGATGCGGCGCAGGTCCACGTCCTGCCCGCCGGACCCGCCAAACCTCTGCGCGATGCCGGCAAGGCCGACATCGAAGCCTGGTTCGCCTTCCGCCACGAAGAAACCCGCGCCACCACCGCCAACCGCAGGCTGGCCGCGTTGCGCCGCTTTTACGCCTGGGCGCTGCGCGAACACCGCGCCGAGCGCGATCCCTGCCTGACGCTGATCGCCGCCAAGCAGCCGCCGCGCATGCCCAAGACCCTGTCCGAGCAGCAGGTGGACGCCTTGTTGCGCGCGCCCGACCTGGAGGAGGCCCGCGGCCTGCGCGACCGCGCCATGCTGGAAACGCTGTACGCCACGGGCTTGCGGGTATCCGAGCTGGTGGGCATGCGCACGCTGGACGTGAGCCTGAACGAAGGCGTGGTGCGGGTGGTGTTGGGCAAGGGCGGCAAGGACCGGCTGGTGCCGCTGGGCGCCGAGGCGGCCCATTGGATCGACCGCTACCTGAAGTCCGCGCGGCCGGAGCTGGCGGCTGGACGCGTGAGCGATGCGCTCTTCATCACGGGCCGTGCCGAAGCCATGTCGCGCCAGGCGTTCTGGCAACTGGTGAAGAAATATGCCCTGCTGGCGGACGTGCGCGCGCCGCTGTCGCCGCACGTGCTGCGGCACGCCTTCGCCACGCATCTGCTGAACCACGGCGCCGACCTGCGCGTGGTGCAGATGCTGCTGGGCCACGCCGACATTTCCACCACGCAGATCTACACGCACGTCGCGCGCGAACGCCTGAAGGCGCTGCACGCGACGCACCATCCTCGCGGCTAGCGCTGCACGCGCCGCTTCGAAATTCCTCTTTCACGCATAACCATGAGCAAAGCCCGCCACGTTTCCGAGACGCCCGCCACCCAGTTCCTCAAGCAGAACAAGGTGGCGTACACGGAGCACACCTATGACTACGTCGACCATGGCGGCGCGGGCGAAGCCGCGCGCCAGTTGGGCCTGGATCCGCATGCGGTGGTCAAGACCCTGGTGATGGAGGACGAGTCCGCCAAGCCCCTGATCGTGGTCATGCATGGCGACCGCGAAGTCTCCACCAAGAACCTGGCGCGCCAAGCCGGTTTGAAGCGGGTGGAGCCCTGCAAGCCCGAGGTGGCGCAGCGCCATTCGGGCTATCAGGTGGGCGGCACCTCGCCCTTCGGCACGCGCAAGAAGATGCCGGTGTGGGTCGAGGCCGAAGTGCTGGACTACCCGGTGGTCTACATCAACGGCGGGCGGCGCGGGTATCTGATCGGCATAGATCCCAAGGTGCTGGTCACGCTGCTGGGCGCCAAGGGCGTGTCCGTCGCTCTGGAGTAAGGCGGGCTTGCGTGGGCGTGGTATTCCCATACCACCACCCTGGCCGATGGCGGCGTCACAATAGGGGCGTAGATCAAGAACCGGAACCCGGCCACGTGGCCCGAACCGGCTTTCCGCCATCCCTGGGAGACAAACATGAGCAAGCGACTGTTGATGCTGGTCGGCGACTACGCCGAAGACTACGAGACCATGGTGCCGTACCAGACCCTGCTGACGGTGGGGCACACGGTGCACGCGGTATGCCCGGACAAGAAAGCGGGCGACACCATCGCCACCGCGATCCATGATTTCGAAGGCGCACAGACCTACACCGAAAAGCGCGGCCACAATTTCGCGCTGAACTATGACTTTGACCGCGTCGAGCCGTCGTCCTACGACGGCCTGGTGATTCCGGGCGGCCGCGCGCCGGAGTATCTGCGCCTGAACGAAAAGGTGCTGGACATCGTGCGCGCCTTCGACAAGGCCGGCAAGCCCATCGCGGCGGTCTGCCACGGCGCGCAACTGCTGGCCGCGGCCGGGATCCTGAAGGGCCGCACCTGCTCCGCCTATCCGGCGTGCGCCCCGGAAGTGCGCCTGGCGGGCGGCACCTATGCCGAGATCGGCATCGACCAGGCCTACACCGACGGCAATCTGGTGACGGCGCCGGCCTGGCCCGCGCACCCGGCCTGGATGTCGCAATTCCTGGCGGTGCTGGGCACGAAGATCACGCCCTGATCTTCCAAGCCACAAAGCGCCAGGGCCGCAAGCTTGCGGCCCTGGCGCTTTTTCCTTGCGGCTTGGATATCAGGCGAAATCGAGCACGATGCGGCCTTCGATCTGGCCGCGCCGCATGCGGTCGAACACGTCGTTGATGTTCTCCAGGCTTTCGGTGGCGACGGTGGCGTGCACCTTGCCTTCTTCGGCAAACTGCAGCGATTCCTGCAGGTCCAGGCGCGAGCCCACGATGGAGCCGCGCACGGTGACGCCATTGAGCACCATGTCGAAGATCGACAGCGGGAAGTCGCCCGGCGGCAGACCGTTAAGCGCCACGGTGCCGCCGCGGCGCACCATGCCCAGCGCCTGCTCGAAGGCCTTGGGCGATACCGCCGTGATCAGCGCGCCGTGCGCGCCGCCGATCTCGCGCTTGAGGTAGGCGGCCGGGTCGGTGGTCTTGGCGTTGACGGTGACCTCGGCGCCCAAGCGGCGGGCGAAGTCCAGCTTGGCGTCGTCGATGTCCACAGCCGCGACGTTCAGGCCCATGGCCTTGGCGTACTGCACCGCCATGTGGCCCAATCCGCCGATGCCGGAAATCACCACCCAGTTGCCCGGACGGGTGTCCGTCATCTTCAGGCCCTTGTACACGGTCACGCCGGCGCACAGCACGGGCGCTACCTCGACGAAACCGACGTTCTTGGGCAGCAGGCCCACGTAGTTGGCATCAGCCAGCGCGTATTCGGCAAAGCCGCCGTTCACGGAGTAGCCGGCGTTCTTCTGCGTTTCGCACAGCGTTTCCCAGCCGCCCAGGCAATGCTCGCAATGCCCGCAGGCGGAATACAGCCAGGGAATGCCGACGCGGTCGCCTTCCTTCACATGGGTCACGCCCGCGCCCACCGCAACCACGTGGCCGACGCCTTCGTGGCCGGGAATGAAAGGCGGGTTGGGCTTGACGGGCCAGTCGCCTTCGACCGCGTGCAGGTCGGTGTGGCAGACCCCGCAGGCTTCTATCTTTACCAGCAATTCGCCCGGACCCGGGCGCGGCACCGCGACTTCTTCGATTGCCAGGGGCTTGCCGAATGCTCGTGCAACCGCTGCTTTCATGGTTTTATCCATCACTGCCTCCGAAGTCTGATCAAGATTCCTTATGCTCGAACGTGGACGCTTTCCCGACCATGAATTATATCAACCGAGGGGGCTGCCCGCCGATGCCGGAAACGTGTGGTTGCAGAAAGAGGCCGGCCTCCCGCAGCTTGCCCGGGCCGCGGCAAACGGCGTACAGTCAGCCGTAGGCATCCCGGCCCAGGCCCCAGGCCCAGTCCCGAGTTCCAGGAGCTCCCATGTGTGAAATCTTCATCCGCGCCAGCGAGCAGTCCTACGCGCCCGAAACCCGTTCGCTGCGGCTGCATGGCGTGGCTACCAGCCTGAGGCTGGAACAGCTGTTCTGGCAGGTATTGGAAGAAATCGCCGGCCGCGACGGCATGCGCGTGACGCAGCTGATCGAACGTCTGTACGACGAACTGATCGAGTATCGCGGCGAGGCCGCCAATTTCACCTCATTCCTGCGCGTGTGCTGCCTGCGCTACCAACTGCTGCAGGCAGAGGGCCGAATCCCCTTGGACGCGGCCGTGCCGATCCGTTCGCTCAACCCGCAGGCCGTGCTGGAAGGCCTGCCGCCCACGCTGTACGACGCCCAGCCCCTGCGCCCCAAACGCAAGGCCGCGTAGGCCGCCAACACTGACGCCGCCGCGGCGCCAAAAAACAAAGGGCCCGAATTTTTCGGGCCCTTTGCTCATGTGGCAGCGTAGCGCGGCGGGTGTTCAGCCGCCAGACTGGATCGACGCCATCGCCACTTCGTTCTGCACGATGCGGCGGATGCGCACCGCATCGCCGATGCGGGAGAGCTTGCCCTGCGAATCCAGCAGCACGATGGCCAGGTCGCGGCCGTTGATGCGGGCCAGCATGACCAGGCATTCGCCCGCTTCGTTGATGTAGCCGGTCTTGGACACCTTGATGTCCCAGTCGGGCTTGCGCACCAGCAGGTTGGTGTTGCGGAAGGTCTGCGTGCGGTTGTTGACCTCGACGTCGTACTCGGTATCGGTGGAGTAGCGGTGGATCAACGGGCGCTGGGAGGCGGCGCGCAGCAGTCGGGCCAGATCGTGCGGCGACGAGACGTTGTCGCTGGACAGGCCGGTGGGCTCGATGAAGCGGGTGCTGGTCATGCCCAGCGCCTGCGCCTTGGCGTTCATGGCGGCCACGAAGGCGGGCAGGCCGCCCGGATAGTGGCGGCCCAGCGCGTTGGCGGCGCGGTTTTCGGACGACATCAGCGCCAGGTGCAGCATGTCGCCGCGCGACAGCTTGGTGCCCACGCGCAGACGCGAGGTGGTGTGCTTGAGGCCGTCGACGTCTTCGTCGGTGATCTCCAGCATTTCGTTCATGGGCAGGTTGGCGTCGACCACGACGACCGCGGTCATCAGCTTCGAGATCGAAGCGATGGGGCGCACCACGTTTTCGTTCTTGGCGAAGATGACCGTGGACGTTTCCAGATCCTGCACATAGGCGGTAGTGGAACGCAGGGCGGCGGCTTCGGCGCGCACCGAGGAGGCGGGCGGCGGCATGGCGGCCGAACCGACCGCGGCAGCAGCGGCGGCACGTTGCGCGCGCGACGGCTTGTTCGGCTTGCCGCTCTTGCCGGCGGCCGCGCCCTTCTTGGGCGGCGTGCCCTTGGCGGCGACCTGCTTGCCGCCCTTGGGGGCGGCTGCTTTCTTGCCGGAGGAGGATTTGGGGGGAGTTTTCGCGGAGGAGGCGGCTTGTTTGCCCGAGGCGCTCTTGCCGGAGCTGGCCTTGGGGGCCGGAGCCTTCTTCGCTTGTTGCGCCTTGCAGGCCGATGACTTGGCGTTGGTCTTGCAAGGGTCCGTATTCTTCGCGGCTTGCGCGGCGGGGGGCAGGAGCGCGCACACCGCCAGCGCCACAGGCGCTATCGCGTTCGCAATCGCACGTTTCCAGGGAAATGCCATGGTTTGAGCTGGCTTGTCAGTCTGTCAGTAAATGTTTCTTAAGCCGGCGTTTCGTCGGGCCAGAAAAAGTCCAGATGAATTAGAGGCTTACGCGTCGAATTTAAACAGCAATTTCAAGTTGTGCGCAAGGCGATTTGCTATCATCGTCCAAAAAAATAATGGTGACGTATTGACGCAGCTTCAATTCGTCACAAGACAAGTTCGAGAAGCTAACGGCAGGCCGCGCGTGAGCGTAGCCCGGATTAACCCTCATCTGGCTGAACGCGCGAGGTTTTTGTCCATGGGCAGATCAGGACAAGACGTGCTCACAAAGGGCAAGGCTTCGGGCGGATAGGGGGGGCTGGGAAGGAAGGCGTCGGAACCGACGCCAGAGATGGCCTCGCCGGGTGGAATCGAACCACCAATTGACCCTTAGGAGGGGCCGGTTATATCCATTTAACTACGGCGAGACTATTGCTGATCAGGCGGCAAGGCCGGTCGAGTGACCGCGTTTGCTTGCTAAGGCCTTGATATCGCTACGAATCTTTCGGCCCTGAGTTTATCACTGGGGGCACGGGCTTCGGCGCAGGACGCAAGTCTATCAGCAGGCGGCGCAAGCCCCAAATCCGCTGTCCGCAACCCGGCCCGCCGGACCCGGCGCTCAACGGGGCTATTGCCGGAGCGCGGAGGCTATTTGTATATGATGTCCGGGTCCTGCGCTGCGCGCCGGACCGTCCCGTGGAGGGGGCGGCGAACCAAAACAACGAAAAACGGGTTTCATGTCTAACCAAACCGATACGAATTTCACCCGTACCCTGATCGTGGGCACGCTGGTGGTGCTGCTCGCGATGGGGGTGCGCGCCACCTTCGGGCTTTTCATGCAGCCGATGGGGCTGGCGCAGGGCTGGGGACGCGAAGTGTTCTCCATGGCCTTCGCGCTGCAGAACCTGGTGTGGGGCGTGGCCTGTATCTTCATGGGCATCCTGGCCGACCGCTACGGTTCGGGCCGCACCATCGCCCTGGGCGCGGTGCTGTACATGCTGGGCATGATAGGTACGCGCTTCGCCACCGATGAAGCCACGCTCTATCTGACCGCCGGCGTGCTGGTCGGGCTGGGACAGGCCGGCACGACCTTTCCGGTGATCCTGCCCGTGGTGGCGCGCGCGGTGCCGCCCGCCTACCGCAGCACGGCGATGGGCATCGCCAGCGCTGGCGGCTCCCTGGGACAGTTCGCCGTGGTGCCCACGGGACAGGTGCTGATCAGCGGCCTGGACTGGCCGGGCGCATTGTGGGTGCTGTCGCTGTTCGTCGCTTGCGGCGCGCCCCTGGCGTATTTCCTGCGCGGTCGTCCGCAAGCCCACACCGGGCCGCAGCAGTCGCTGGCCTCGGCGGTCAAGCAGGCGGTGCGCCACCCCTCGTTCCATTTCCTGTTCTGGAGCTATTTCGTCTGCGGCTTCCACACCGCTTTCATCACGCTGCACCTGCCCGCCTACGTCACGGACGGCGGCCTGAGCGCGGGGCAGGGCGCGACCGCCATTGCGCTGATCGGCCTGTTCAACGTGCTGGGTTCGTTCTATGCCGGCAAGCTGGGCGGCAAGTACAGCAAGAAGCGGCTCCTCGCCGTGGTGTACGGCATGCGCGCCTTCGGCATCCTGCTGTTGCTCTGGATGCCGCTGTCGCCTTGGGTGCTGTACGCCTTCGCCGCGTGGATGGGCTTGTTCTGGCTGGGGACCGTGCCGCTCACGCAGGGGCTGATCGGCCAGATCTACGGCCTGCGCTATGCGGCCACGCTGTCCGGCATCGTCTTCCTGGGACACCAGCTGGGCAGTTTCATCGGCGTGTGGCTGGGTGGATATGCCTACGCCAAGACCGGCAACTACGATGCCGTCTGGTGGCTGGGCGTGGCGCTGGCCATTATCGCGGCGCTGCTGTGCCTGCCGGTGCGCGAGCAGCCGGTTGCCCAGCCGGCCACGGCCTGAGACGTCCATGAACCCTGCGACTCGCTCCGCATCCGCCGCCCGCCGCCATCGCGGTTGGCGCGCGGCTGGCGCGTTGGCCCTGGTTGCCGTCCTGGGCCTGGCGTTCTGGGGCTACACCACGCCGGAAATGCAGATCCACTGGGAAAACCTGGCCGCGCTCTGCGGCTTCTAGGGACTTTTTCCGCTCGGCCTCGCGGTATCCTACGGCGGTATTTCTTCCCTCATCGCGCGCCGCCCGCGGGCGGGCGCCACGGATGCTCATGCAGGACTCATCGCCCTCCTATCCCGATCTATCGCTGCCGGACATCGGCGGCATGCCTGCCGCCGATACGCTGGTGCTGACGGTGAACAACCGCCTGTCGCGCCGGCTCACGCTGGAGCTGGCGGGCCTGCTGCGCCAGGAACGCCAGGTCAGCGAATTGCCGCGCATATTGCCGCTGTCCGCCTGGCTGGCCGATGCCGCCAATGAACTCGCGTTCGAGACGGATGGCGATGTGCCTGCCTATCGGCTGGACAGTTTCGCCACGCAGCTGGTGTGGACCGAGGCGATCCGCGCTGAAGAAGCCGAGCGCGTGCTGCTGGATGCGAGCCAGGCCGCGCGTTTGTCGATGGACGCGGACCTGCTGATGGACGAATGGCAACTGCATGTGCCTTCGGGCGCGGATACCGACGAATATCGCGGCTTTGCGAAATGGCGGGTGCGTTACCGTCAGGCGCTGGCCGGCATCGACGCCGAGGACGCCAACCAGGGCTACGCGCGCGTGCTGCGGGCGCTGGAGGACGGACGCCTGCCCGTGCCGCGCCAACTGGTGCTGGCCGGATTCACGGATATGTCGCCGCGCTTTCGTCGGCTCTTGCAGGCGTTTGAAGAGCAGGGCGCGGCCGTCGCGCAGTGGCGCGACGCGCAGCGCGTTGAAACGCCGGCGCGCAGATTCGAGGCTGCGGATCAAGGCGCGGAGTGGCGCGCCGCCGCGGCCTGGGCGGCCGAGCGCCTGAAGGCGCATCCGCAGGGCCGCTACGCCATCGTCTCGCCCCAGCTGGAGGCGGAGTCGCCTTTCGCGCGGCGGGTGTTGAGCCAGGCCCTGGCCGGGCGCGGCGGCGAAGCCGCGTACGCCTTCAACGTGGCCGTGGGACGTCCGTTGAACGAATGGCCGATGGCGCGCGCCGCGCTTGCCTGGTTGCGCGCCCTGGCCGAATGCGCGCCGGGCAAGGGCTGCGGCGTCGAGGTGCTGGGCGCGGCCCTGCTGGGCGGGCATTGCGCGGGCGACGTGCGCGACCGCGCTCGGCTGGCCTCGATCGACGCGCGCTGGCGTCGCCAAGCCCAGCTGCACGTCACTCCGCAGGATTGGCGCAAGCTGCTGGCGGACCTGCCCGCGTTGGCGCAGGCCTGGAATCAGGCCATGGAAATCTGGACGCAGGGCGGCCGCCAGGCCACTTGCGACGTGTGGATGTTGCGCATGAAGGCCGCGCTGATGGCGTTGGGCTTTCCCGGCGAAGGCGTGCTGGACAGCGTTGGCTATCAGGTGATGGGGGCGTTGGGCGATGCGCTGGGCAGTTTTTCGGCGCTGGCGCCGGCCGCCGGGCGCCTGGGCGGCGTGGCCGCCGTGAACCTGCTGGAAAGCGTGGCGCGTTCCGCCTCGTTTCAGCCGCAACGCGATCCGCAGGCGCGCCTGGACGTGCTGGGTTTGCTGGAAGCCGAGGGCGGCTATTGGGACGGCGTCTGGGTGTTGGGCTTGACCGACGACGTGTTGCCGGCCTCGCCCAAGCCCAATCCGCTGTTGCCGCTGGCCGTGTTGCGCCAGGCCAAGGCGCCGCGCGCCACGCCCGAGCGCGAACGCGAATGGGCCGAGGGCATGTACGCGGCGTTGTGCCGTTGCGCGCCCGAGATCATCGTCAGCCATGCGCACATGGACGGCGAGCGCGAGCTGCGTCCGTCGCCGCTGATCGCGGCGGCAGCGCTGACGGACTGGGCGCCCGCCTCGGCGCAAGCGCTGCCGGCCTTGCCGCAGGAATCGCTGGACGATGCGCAAGGACCCGCGTTGGCGGCCGGCAATCGCGGCGGCGGCGGCCTGGACGTGTTGGACACGCAGGCGCGCAATCCGCTGTGGGCCTTCGTGCGGCATCGCCTGGGCGGCCGCGAAATGGCGCCCTATGCGGATGCGGCCACGGTCAACGTGCGCGGCCAGTTTCTGCACAAGGCGCTGGAACTGGTGTGGGGCATGATGCCCGACCAGGACGCGCTGCACGAAATCATGGCCGAGGGCCGCCTGCCTGCCTTGCTGGAACAGGCGGTGGCGCAAGCCGCGGACGAGGAACTGAAGGATTACGCGCCCGCCTTGCGCACGCTGGAATGCCAGCGCGCCCAGGCCGTGCTGGCGTCCTGGCTGGGCATGGAAGCGCAGCGCCTGCCTTTCGCGGTGGCCCAGGTGGAAAAGAACCATCAATGGCAGCGCGGCGCGCTCAACCTGAAGCTGCGGCTGGACCGCATCGACACCCTCGGCGATGGCCGCAACGTCATCGTCGACTACAAGACCGGCGTGGCGGCGGCCAAGCCCGAACCGGACTGGTCGCGCAGCCGCCCCGTGAACGTGCAGCTGCCGTTCTATGCCTCGGTGCTGGCGGACGCCGCGGGCGGCGAAGTGGCGGGCCTGGTGCTGGCGCAGATCCATGCGCGGCAGGTCGCCGCGCAGGGCCTGGCCGACGAAGACCTGGGCGTGCCCGGCGTCACGCTGGCCAGCGACAGCAAGTACTTCGACGGGCTGTCCTGGCCGGATATCCGGCAGCGCTGGCGCACGGCCATCGAAGCGCTGGCCGACGAGTACGCCGCGGGCTACGCGGCCAACGTCGCGTATCGCCGCGATGACCTGAAATATTGCGATGCACTGCCGTTCCTGCGTTTGCATCTGGACGACGAGGACGCATGAGCCATGGCTGAACAAGAACGCTTGCCGCACGACCACATGGCGCGCGCCGACGCGCTGGATCCGATCCGTTCGTTCCTGGTGCAGGCGCCGGCTGGCTCCGGCAAGACCGAGCTGCTGACGGACCGCATCCTGGCGCTGCTGGCCACGGTGAACCGTCCGGAAGAAATCGTCGCCATCACCTTCACGCGCAAGGCCGCGTCCGAGATGCATGCGCGCGTGCTGAGCAAGCTGCGCCGCGGACTGGACGCGCCGCCGGAAGCCATGCACGAGCGCCGCAGCTGGCAACTTGCGCGCGCCGCGCTGGCGCGCAACGACGAGCAGGGCTGGCATCTGCTGGATCATCCCGCGCGGCTGGCCATCCGCACCATCGACTCGTTCTGCGCGGGTCTGGTGCGCAGCATGCCATGGCTGTCGGAGCTGGGCGGCATGCCCGAGATCACGGATGATGCGCGCACCCACTACGAGGCGGCGGCGCGCGCCACCCTGGACCTCGCCGACGACTATGAGGCCGTGCGCATCCTGCTCAAGCATTTGGACGTGGATGTGCAGGCTGCCAAGGAAGCCATCGCCGACATGCTGGGCCAACGCGACCAGTGGCTGCCGCTGCTGCGCCACGGCTCCGACCGCGAGGGCATGGAAGCCATGCTGGCCGAGGCCATCGGCGAAGACCTGGACGCGCTCAGCGAGGCCATGCCCTATGGCTGGGCCGACGCGCTGTGCGGCCCGGCGCGTCTGGCTGCCGCCAATCTGCAGGATGGAGAGGCGGAAAACAAGCTGCTGGCCTTGCTGGACTGGACGGAAGAGCCGCCGCCTGACGCCGAAGCGCTGGAACTCTGGCAAGCCGTGGCGCATCTGCTGCTGACAGGCACCGGCACCTTGCGCAAGACCGTCAACAAGAACCAGGGCTTTCCCGCCAAGTGCGCGCATAAGGAACCGTTCGTGGCGTGGCTGGAAGCCGCCGACCCGGATGCAGTCTGGGTGCGCCGCCTGCATGCGGTGCGGGACGTGCCCGCGCCGCATTTCACCGATGCGCAATGGGAAGTGCTGGGCGCGCAGCTGATGACGCTGGCGCTGGCGGTGGCGCAATTGCGGCTGCGCTTTGCCGATACGGGCGAGGTCGATTTCATCGAAATCGCGCAGCGCGCCGCGGCCGCGCTGGGCAGCGCCGACGATCCGGGCGAACTGCTGCTGAAGCTGGACGCCTCGATCCGCCATCTGCTCATCGACGAATTCCAGGACACCAGCCAGACCCAGCTGGACCTGCTACGCACGCTGACCTCGGGCTGGCAGCAGGGCGACGGCCGCAGCCTGTTCCTGGTGGGCGATCCGATGCAGTCCATCTACCGTTTCCGCAAGGCGGAAGTGGGTCTGTTCCTGGAAGTCGCCGACATCGGCGTGGGCGAACTGCAGCCGGACTTTCTCAACCTCACCGACAACTTCCGTTCGCAGGCGGGTATTGTCGAATGGGTCAACCAGTCGTTTGCGCAATTGCTGCCCCGGCGTAGCGACGCGGCGGCGGGCGCCATCGCCTACAGCCCGTCCACCGCTTTCCATGAAGCGCTGCCGGAACCCGCCGTGCGTTTTCACCCGGCCTGGTCGCGCGAGGGCGCGGCTTCCGCGGAAACCCAGGCCGAAGACATTGCGGTGGACCTCGTGCGCCAGGCGCTGATCGACCACAAGGGCGCCAAGCACCCCGTCGCCGTGCTGGTGCGCGCGCGCAGCCATCTGGGCAACCTGACCCGCCGCCTGGCGCAGGAAGGCATACGCTGCCGCGCAGTGGACCTGGTGCCGCTGGCCCTGCGGCCGGTGGTCGCGGACCTGGTGCAGCTGGTGCGGGCCTTGTCGCACGCCGGCGATCGTCTGGCCTGGCTGTCGGTGCTGCGCGCGCCGTACTGCGGCTTGACGCTGACCTCTTTGCAGCGCCTGTTCGGCGACGACCACATCACGCCGGTTCCGGTGCTGCTGGAACGCGCGTTGCGGATCCCGCCGCAGACCATGCCGGTGGCCTCGGCCAACGGGCCGCAGGGCTCATTGTTCGATGCGGCGCCCGAAGCGCCGGACACGCCGTCGGCGCAGAGCGTGCTTGGCGCCGACGAGTTCGAGCGCTTGCGTCAGGTGGCGGGCATCCTGCTCGACAAGCGCAATGCCTCGGGCGCCATGCCTTTCGCGGCCTGGGTGGAGTCGTTGTGGCGCCGCCTGGGCGGCCCGGCTCTGTATGCCGGCCTCTCTGTCGCCAACGACGCGGAAAGCCTGTTCCAACTGGTCGAGCGCCTGGCGCCGCACGGCGCCATCGACGTCGCGGCGCTGGACACCGGCATCGCGCGCTTGTTCGCGGCGCCGGACGCGGCGGACGAAGACACGGGCGCGGTCGAAATCATGACCATGCACAAGTCCAAGGGCCTGCAGTTCGAAACCGTCATCCTGTACGGCCTGCACCGCGCGCCGCGCGGCGACCAGGCGCCGCTGGTGCGCTTTGAGCAGAGCGGCGGCCGCGTGCTGTTCGGCCCGGTCAAGCCGCGCGCCGAAACCGAGGCCGACCCTCTGTCGCGCTACCTGGGCGCGCGCGAGGCGCGCCGCGCCTCCTACGAAATCGACCGCCTGCTGTACGTGGCCGCGACGCGGGCGCGCAAGCGCCTGCACCTCGTGGGCCACGTGTCGGTGGACGAAGCCAGCGGCCAGGTCAAGACGCCGTCCTCCGCCAGCCTGCTGGGCCGCTTGTGGCCTTGCCTGGCCATACCGACGCCGCCATCGTTGGATGGCGCAGCGGTAGTGCAGGAGGCCGACGGCCCCGAGTGGCAAGGCGAACCCTTGCGGCGCGTGGACCGCGCCGGCCTGGCTCAACTGGCGCGGGTGGCGGACGTAGCGGTCAGCCCCGGCTTCGGCGCCGTGGCGCGCGGCGCCTGGGGCGATGGCGGCGAACATCCCGCCTGGCAATTGGAGGCCGGCTACGACGCCGCCATCGGCACCTTGTCGCATGCCTGGCTGGCGCGCATCGGCCAGGACGGCGTGCAGGCCTGGTCCGCCGACGCGCTGGCCGAACGCCTGCCCGCCATGCGGCGCCAGCTGACGCGGGCAGGCATCCCGGCCAGTCAGGCCGACGCCGCCTCCGGAGCCGTGCTCGAAACCCTGCAAGCCACCCTCGCCGACGAGCGCGGCTTGTGGCTGCTGTCCCAATCCGGCGCCCGCCGCGAATGGCCCCTGATCGACGCCGCCGGCAAGGTATCCGTCATCGACCTGGCCCTCAGCACCGAGGACGGCTGGCTCATCGTCGACTACAAAACCGGCCGCCCGCATCCCGGCGAACCCCCCACCGCCTTCGCCGCCCGCATGCGCCAACGCCACGGCGACCAACTGCTGCGCTACTGCGCCCAAGTCACCGCCCTGGACGGCCGCACCGCCCGCGCCGCCCTCTACTTCCCAAGAGCACGCGCCTGGATCGACCTGAAGGAATAGCTGAAGGGAAGTCGACAGAGGCAACACAACCGGGTAGTTCAGGGTGGGCATCAAGCAAGCAAAGCGCCGCGCAACAACCCCAGCAAGGCAAAGCGAAGCGAGCCAAAAGGACCAGCGAAGCGACGTCCCAACCCCCTCCCCCTCGGGGGGAGGGCTGGGGAGGGGGCCCACATACTGCCCCCTGGGGCCCGCCGGCCGAGATGCTAGCAAGCAAGCGAAGCGCAGCTCTGCTAGAATCTCGGCTGGCGGGCCCCTCCGCATGGTTCGGCGGTGAACCTGGTCAGGTCGGGAACGAAGCAGCCATAGTCGTTTAGGGTCAGTGCCGGAGTAAGGCTCGCCAACCGGATTCTTCAAAGCAACGCGTCATGACTATCCATGATGTCGTCGCTTTCAAGGGGGACGGGGTTATTTTCCAAGGATACGTTCCACGGGAATAAGCCCGTCCCCTTTGCGTTTCAGGCCGCGCGGAGCATGGATGCCATGCGCCGCGCCGAACCCCGGCAGCTGGACCGGCCATTTCGGGCCAGCTTGCGAAACAGGCTCTACAATCCACCCATGACTTATCTGGTACTGGCCCGCAAGTGGCGGCCGAGATCGTTCGATACCCTCGTGGGACAGGATCACGTGGTGCGCGCGCTGACGCATGCGCTCGACACCCAACGCCTGCATCACGCCTGGCTGTTCACGGGAACCCGCGGCGTCGGCAAGACCACGCTGT
Organism: Achromobacter xylosoxidans; assembly: GCF_014490035.1. Classification (NCBI taxonomy): domain Bacteria; kingdom Pseudomonadati; phylum Pseudomonadota; class Betaproteobacteria; order Burkholderiales; family Alcaligenaceae; genus Achromobacter; species Achromobacter xylosoxidans. The sequence continues at coordinate 1,558,468 of NZ_CP061008.1, forward strand.
CGCGCATCCTGGCGAAGTCGCTCAACTGCGAAACCGGCATCACCTCCAAGCCTTGCGGCGTCTGTCGCGCCTGCACGGAGATCGATGCCGGACGTTTCGTCGACTACCTCGAACTGGATGCGGCTTCGAACCGCGGCGTCGAGGAAATGACGCAGCTGCTGGAACAGGCGGTGTACGCGCCGGGAGCGGGGCGCTTCAAGGTCTACATGATCGACGAAGTCCACATGCTGACCGGGCATGCGTTCAACGCCATGCTCAAGACGCTGGAAGAGCCGCCGCCGCACGTCAAATTCATCCTCGCGACCACCGACCCGCAGAAGATTCCGGTGACGGTGCTGTCGCGCTGCCTGCAGTTCAATCTGAAGCAGATGCCGGCCGACTCCATCGTCGGCCACCTGCAGGCCGTGCTCGGCCAGGAAGCGGTGGGCTTCGACGTGCCGGCCCTGCGGCTGATCGGGCAGGCGGCCGCGGGTTCCATGCGCGACGCGCTGTCACTGACCGACCAGGCCATCGCCTACAGCGCCGGCAACCTGACCGAGGACGCCGTGCGCGGCATGCTCGGCACCATCGACCAGCGGCATCTGGTGCGCCTGCTGGATGCGCTGTCCGCCGGCGACGCCAAGGGCGTGCTGGCGGTGGCGGATGAACTGGCCATCCGCGGCCTGTCCTATGCCGGCGCCTTGGCCGACCTGGCCGTGCTGCTGTCGCGCGTGGCCATCGAGCAGCGCGTGCGCGGCGTGACGCCCGCCGAGGATCCGCTGGCCGGCGATATCGCCCGGCTGGCGCTGGCCCTGCACCCGGACGCCGTGCAACTGTTCTATTCCGTGGCGGTGCACAGCCGCAGCGAACTGACCCTGGCGCCCGACGAATACGCGGGTTTCATCATGGCCTGCCTGCGCATGCTGGCGCTCAATGGCGACGCCGGCCCGCAGACCGCGCTCGAAGCGCCCGCCGCGCCTGCCCGTCAGACGGCCGATGCGGCCGCAGCGCCGGCGGCAGTCGCCGCGCCTGCGCCCGCCGCGGCGCAGCCCCAGCCCGCCCCCGCAGCCGTTCAGATGGCTGCCGCAGCCGCACCGGTTGCTGCGCCCGCCGCGCAGCTCGCCCCCGCCGCCGCGATGCCCGCGCCGCCCGTGGCCGCGCAGGCATCCGAGCCGGTCGAACCGGCCGCGCCTGCAGCCGTCGCGCAGGCGTCCGAACCGGCTCCGGCCGCTGCGGAACCCGAACCGGTTGCGCCGGAACAAGCTCCGCAAGCCGCTCAGCCAGGCAGCGTGCCGCCTTGGGAAGACCTGCCGGCCGCTGCACCGGCCGTGTCTGAAGCCGAAGCAGGCAAGACCGCCGGCTCGGCTGCGCTGGCCGTCACGCCTGCCACCGCCGCAGCCATCGCGCCCGCGCCGCAAGCCGATGACGGCGACGGCCCGCCCGCCTGGGTCGACGAAGAAATCCCGTTCGAAGCCGAAGGCGGCTTCGCACCGGACAACGGTTTTACGTCGGACCCCGACGACGATGATTTCGAAACCCTGGCCAGCGCGCCTTCGGCCGCGCCGCCCCCCGCGGCCCGCCGCGAAGGTCCGGCGCCCGCGCGCAAGCGGCAGTCGTCGCGCGCCCGCCTGACGGACATGACGTCGGAAACCTGGCCCGAGCTGGCCGCCCGCCTGCCGGTCACCGGCCTGGCGGCGGAACTGGCGCGCCAGAGCGCATGGGCCGGCGTGCAGGGCGATGCCGTCATCCTGCGCGTGGCCGTCAAGACGCTGGCCGAAAGCGAAAGCCGCGTCCGTCTGCAGACGGTGTTGTGCGAACATTTCGGCCAGGGCATACGGCTGGACGTCGAGGTCGGCGTGACGGGCGAGGCGACGGCGCATGCCGTGGCCCAGGCCGAACGCGCCGCCCGCCAGCAGGCCGCCGAAGAGGCGGTCGCGGTCGACCCGTTCGTACAGGCGCTCGTCGCCGATTTCGGCGGCCAGGTCGTCGCCGGCTCGATCCGTCACGTCGATTCCCCGGCCGCCGCTGCCTGAAGCGTCGGCCATCTCTCATTCCCCTCGTTCAAGGAAGCATCGATCATGATGAAAGGACAACTGGCCGGCCTGATGCGCCAGGCGCAGCAAATGCAGGAAAACATGAAGAAGGCGCAGGACGCGCTGGCCGACATCCAGGTCGAAGGCGCCTCCGGCGGCGGCCTGGTCAAGGTCACCATGACCTGCCGCCACGACGTCAAGCGCGTGGCCATCGATCCGTCGCTGCTGGGCGACGACAAGGACATGCTGGAAGACCTGGTCGCCGCCGCGTTCAACGACGCGCTGCGCAAGGCCGAAGCCACCTCGCAGGAAAAGATGGCCTCGGTCACCGCCGGCATGCCGCTGCCCCCGGGCATGAAGCTGCCGTTCTGAACGCAGCCCCAAGGCCGCAATGGACCCGCTACTGCCTGAACCCGAGCCGCTCGTCTCGCTGATCGAGGCGCTGCGGCGCCTGCCCGGCGTGGGCGTGCGCTCTGCCCGGCGCATGGCCTATCACCTGCTGCAGCATGACCCGCAAGGCGCGGACATGCTGGGGCAGGCGTTGGCGGGTGCCGTGCGGGACCTGAAGCATTGCGCCCGCTGCAACAGCTTCTCGGAAGAGGAAGTCTGCGGCACCTGCGTCAATCCCAAGCGCGATCCCTCGCTGCTGTGCATCGTCGAGACGCCGGCCGATCAGAACATGATCGAGTCCAGCCACGGCTATCGCGGCCTGTATTACGTGCTGATGGGCCGCGTCGCGCCGCTCGAAGGGATCGGTCCGCGCGAGCTGGATTTCGAGCGGGTGATCAAGCGCGCGACCGACGGCGTGGTGCAGGAGGTCATCCTGGCCACCAACTTCACCGCCGAAGGCGAAACCACCGCCCACTTCCTGGGCGAAGCGCTGGGCGAGCGCGGCCTGCGGGTCACGCGGCTGGCGCGCGGCGTGCCCGCCGGCAGCGAGCTGGAATACGTCGACGCCGGCACCATCGCCTGGGCCCTGATGGAGCGCAAGACCACCTGATTCCGCAGTAGTACCAGAACGCCTTGCCGGCAATGTATCGGCAACGGCAAAACAGTGAGGTAGACAAACCATGTTAGCGCTGACCGGACTGAAGGTCCTGGAACTCGGCACGCTCATTGCCGGCCCGTTCGCCGCGCGCATCTTCGGCGAATTCGGCGCCGACGTCATCAAGGTGGAAACGCCCCACGGGCCTGACGGCACGGGCGGCGGCGACCCCATCCGCAGCTGGCGCCATCTGCGCGAGGGCAACTCTCTCTGGTGGACGGTGCAGGCCCGCAACAAGCAATCCATCGCTCTCAACCTGAAAGATCCGCGCGCACGCGACATCGCCCGCAAGCTGGCGCTGGACGCCGACGTGGTGGTCGAGAACTACCGGCCTGGCGTGCTGGAAAAGTGGGGGCTGGGCTACGAGCAGCTGCGCGCGATCAATCCCGCGCTCATCATGGTGCGCCTGTCCGGCTATGGGCAGACCGGGCCCATGAAGGACCAGCCGGGCTTTGGCGCCATCGGCGAATCCATGGGCGGGCTGCGTTACGTGTCGGGCCATCCCGACCGGCCGCCCCTGCGCGTGGGCATCTCCATCGGCGATTCGATCGCCGCGCTGCACGGCGTGATCGGCGCGATGATGGCGCTGCGGCACCGCGACGCCACCGGCGGGCGCTGGAACGGCAAGCAGGGCGCGGAGTGCCAGGCGGGGCAGGGCCAGATGGTGGACGTGGCGCTGTACGAGGCCGTGTTCAACATGATGGAAAGCCTGGTGCCCGAGTACGACGTGGCCGGCGTGGTGCGCGAGCGCACCGGCGGCGCGCTGCCCGGCATCGTGCCTTCGAATACCTACACCACCCGCGATGGGCAGAACATCGTCATCGCCGGCAACGGCGACGCGATTTTCCATCGGTTGATGCGCGCCATCGGCCGCGACGACCTGGCCACGGATCCGGGACTGGTGCGCAACGACGGCCGCGCCAAACGCGTCGACGAGATCGACGGCGCCATCCAGCAATGGTGCGGCGCGCGCGGCATCGAAGAGGCGCTGGGCGCACTGAAGGACGCGGACGTGCCGGTGGGCAAGATCTACAGCGTGGCCGACATGTTCAGCGATCCGCAGTTCCTGGCGCGCCGCATGATAGAGCAGCACCGCTTCCCGGACGGCACGCCGGTCAAGCTGCCGGCCGTCGTGCCCAAGCTGTCGGAGACGCCTGGCGAGACGCGCTGGGTGGGCCCTGTATTAGGGGAACATACCGAGGAAGTCCTGAAATCGCTGGGGTATGATTCAGCGGCTATAGAAGAGCTGGCAAAGACCGGCGCTATCGGTCTGCCCGACAACTAGGAGACAAGCACATGTCAGTCACTCGCCGTGATCTGCTCAAGATGGCCGGCGCCGCCGGCGTCATGGGCATGGCGCCCGCCATCGTGCGCGCGCAGAAGCTGGAGAAGACCAAGGTCCAGATCGCAGTCGGCGGCAAGCCGCTGATCTACTATCTCCCCCTGTCCATCGCGGAAGCCCGCGGCTACTTCAAGGACGAAGGGCTGGACGTCAGCATCGCCGACTTCGCGGGTGGCTCCAAGGCCTTGCAGGCCGTGGTGGGCGGCAGCGCCGACATCGTGTCGGGCGCGTTCGAGCACACCTTGTCCATGCAGTCCAAGGGCCAGGCCTATCGCGCCTTCGTGCTGCAGGGCCGCGCGCCGATGATAGGCGTGGGCGTGTCCAAGAAGAACCTGCCCAACTACAAGAGCGCCGCCGACCTGAAGGGCAAGAAGATCGGCGTGACCGCGCCGGGTTCGTCCACCAACATGGTGGTCAGCTTCTTCCTGGCCAAGCACGGCCTGAAGGCCTCGGACGTGTCCATCATCGGCGTAGGCGCCGGCGCGGGCGCCGTGACCGCGCTGCGCAGCGGCCAGATCGACGCCATCTCCAACACCGACCCCGTGGTGTCGATGCTGGAAATGCCGGGCGACATCCAGATCATCGTCGACACCCGCACGCTCAAGGACACCAAGGAAATCTTCGGCGGCAACATGCCGGCGGGCTGCCTGTATGCCCCGCAAGCCTTCCTCGATGCCAACCCCAACACCACCCAGGCCCTGGCCAACGCGCTGGTGCGCGCCGACAAGTGGATCCAGAAGGCTGGCGCCGACGAAATCGCCAAGGTCGTGCCGGAAACCTATCTGCTGGGCGATCCGGCCGTCTACAAGGCCGCCATCGCCAAGAGCCTGGAAGGCCTGTCGCCGGACGGCCTGATCCCCGAGGATGGCGCGGCCACCGCGCTCAAGGCGCTGGCCGCCTACCAGGCGGACTTCGATGGTTCCAAGATCGACCCGTCCAAGGTCTGGACCAACGACTACGCGCGCCGCGCCAACGAGAAGTACCCCAATGGCTGAAGCTGCGCTGTCGCTGGAAAGCATCAGCTGCACCTTTGTCTCCCGCGACGACCGCTCGCAGCGCTACACCGCCGTCAGCGACACGACCCTGGCCATCGCGCCAGGGGAGTTCGTGTCGGTGGTGGGCCCGACCGGATGCGGCAAGTCCACCCTGCTCAACGTCAGCGCCGGCCTGTTGGCGCCGTCCTCGGGCAGCGTGAAGGTGTTCGGACAGCCGCTATCCGGCATCAATGAGCGCGCCGGCTACATGTTCCAGGGCGAGGCCTTGCTGCCCTGGCGCAGCGCGCTGGACAACGTGGTGGCGGGCCTGGACTTTGCCGGCGTGCCTCGGCAGCAGGCGCTGGAGCGCGGCCGCGAATGGATGCGCCGCGTGGGCCTGGGCGGCTTCGAAAGCCGCTATCCGCACCAGATGTCGGGCGGCATGCGCAAGCGCACGATGCTGGCGCAGACGCTGATCCGCGATCCCGACATCATCCTGATGGACGAGCCGTTCTCGGCGCTGGATATCCAGACGCGCCAGCTCATGGAGAACGAGGTCCTGGACCTGTGGATGGCCAAGCGCAAGGCCGTGCTCTTCATTACGCACGACCTGGACGAGGCCATCGCCATGAGTGATCGCGTGGTGGTGCTGTCGGCAGGGCCCGGCACGCATCCCATCGGTGAATTCGCCATCGACCTGCCGCGTCCGCGCGACGTGGCCGAAGTGCGCACGCATCCGCGCTTCGTCGAATTGCACTCCGCCATCTGGGGAGTGTTGCGCGAAGAAGTCCTAAAGGGCTACGCCCAACAGAAGCGAGCCTAAAGATGAGGCCCACCCCCGAAGCGCCTTTGGCGCTTCCCCCTCAAGGGGGCGCCGCAGGCGGACCGGCGAAGCCGGATCCGCGGCGGCCGGGCTTGGCGTATGCCTGCTGTCTAAGCAGAACGAGGCGTGCAAGCGCCCTGGAGTGGTGAGATGTCGAAGTCTTTGATCAAACCCGGTTCGGCCAGCCTGCGCTTCTGGCAGTTGCTGCTGCTCGTCATCATTCTGCTCGTTTGGCACTTCGCGTCGCGCGATCCCAAGGTGGCCTTCTTCTTCGGCGAACCCTTGAAGGTGTGGGGCCGCATCTGGGCCTGGTTCGTCACCAATGCGGACATCTATACCCACCTCGGCGTGACGCTGACCGAGACCGTGCTGGCGTTTTTCATCGGCACCATCGCCGGCCTGGCCTTCGGCCTGTGGCTGGGCCTGTCGCCCGGCGCAAGCGCGATCCTCGATCCCTACATCAAAGCCGCCAACTCGATGCCGCGCGTCATCCTGGCGCCCATCTTCGGCATGTGGTTCGGCCTGGGCATCTGGTCCAAGGTGGCGCTGGCCGTGACGCTGGTGTTCTTCATCGTGTTCTTCAACGTCTACCAGGGCGTGCGCGAAGTCAGTCCCACCTTGCTGGACAACGCCAGGATGCTGGGCGCTCGCCGCCGCCAGCTGTTGCGTCACGTGTACCTGCCGTCTGCCACCAGCTGGGTGTTCTCCAGCCTGCATACCTCGGTGGGCCTGGCCTTCGTGGGCGCGGTGGTGGGCGAGTATCTGGGCTCTGCCAGCGGCGTGGGCTATCTGATCCTGCAGGCCGAAGGCACGTTCGACGTCAACACCGTGTTCGCGGGCATCATCGTGCTCACGGCTTTTGCGCTGGTGCTGGACGCCATCGTCGGCGTGGGCGAAAAGCGGCTGATGAAATGGCAGCCCAGGTCCGGCGAAACCGAAAAGATCTGACCGGAGTTTTCCATGGCCCGTCTCCCCTACGCCGACCTGACCCATCCCGAAGCCAAGCCCCTGGTCGACCGCATCGTCGCCGAACGCGGCAGCGTCCTGCACCTGTACCAGATGCTGCTGCACAGTCCCGCGGTGGCGGGCGGTTGGCTCAATTACCTGACCTCGATCCGCCAGCTCAGCACCTTGCCGGGGGATCTGCGCGAGCTGGTCATCATGCGCGTGGCGGCCATCAACGGCGCGCCCTACGAGGCTGACCAGCACGCGCCAATCGCGCTGAAAGAAGGCGTTTCGCAGGCGCAGCTGGACGCGCTGAATGATTGGGAGGCGTCAGACCTGTTCGATGAGCGCGAAAGGGCGGTGCTGGCCTATACCGACGCCATGACGCGCCAGGTGCAGGTGCCGGAACCCGTGTTCCAGGCGGCGAAGGCGGCGATGGGTTCCGAAAAACTCATCGTGGAGCTGACCGCGACGGTGGCGGCCTACAACATGGTGTCGCGCTTCCTGGAAGCGCTGCAGGTGCACTCTCACGATCATCGTTGAGGCAGGCGCGCGGCTGCGGGCCGCGCATTCCCTTGCCTGCGCGGGCGCCGCGGCGCCCGCCCTGATCAGGCGCGTTGCGCCTCGATCAACGTATCCAGCTTGACCGCGTCCGCCACGAACAGGCGGATGCCCTCCGACAGCTTCTCGCTGGCCATCGCGTCCTCGTTGAGCAGGGTGCGGAAGGTGACTTCGTCCGCGCCGATGCGGGCGAGGTTGGCGGGCACGTCGTCGGCGCGCAATTGCGCGGGCGCGTCGCCCTCGGTGCCGGCCAGCTTGGTCAGCAGCTCGGGGCTGATGGTCAGCAGGTCGCAGCCCGACAGCGCCAGGATCTGGCCCACGTTGCGGAAGCTCGCGCCCATGATTTCGGTGGAGATGTCGAAGTGCTTGTAGTACTGGTAGATCCGCGTGACGGACAGCACGCCGGGGTCGCGCGCGCCGGCATTGTCGGCCTCGACCCAGCTGGCGCCGGCGGACTTCTTGTGCCAGTCGTAGATGCGGCCGACGAAAGGCGAGATCAGCTGCACGCGGGCATCGGCGCAGGCCACGGCCTGCGGCAGCGAGAACAGCAGGGTCAGGTTGCAGCGCACGCCTTCCGATTGCAGGGCGCGGGCGGCCTGGATGCCTTCCCAGGTCGAGGCGATCTTGATCAGCACGCGCTCGCGCGGTACGCCCGCGGCTTCGTACAGGGCGATCAGGCTGCGGGCGCGCTCGATGGTGGCGCGGGTGTCAAAGGACAGGCGGGCATCCACTTCGGTCGATACGCGGCCGGGCACGATGTCCAGGATGGCGCGGCCGAAGGCCACCAACAGGCGGTCCATCAGTTCGGCGGTGGGCGCGCCGCGGTGTTCGCGCGCGGTCTTTTCCAGCAGGGGGCGGTAGGCGTCCTGCTGGACGGCCTTGAGAATCAGGGACGGGTTTGTGGTGGCGTCGGTCGGACGCAACGCCTTCATCGCTTCGAAATCCCCCGTGTCGGCGACGACGGTGGTGTGGTTGCGCAGGGCGTCAAGTTGGCTGGACATGGACGGTACGGCTCGCTGCAGGCTAGGGTTGAAGGTGTCCTAGCGTATCACTGAGGCCGCAGGCGCGCTGCCGGCCGGACGGTGGAGGGGGGCGGCGGGACGCGGAAAAACAGCCCAAAACCCCGTTTCCGGCCTTATTTGGCGCGGTTCCCCGAGAAAAACGGCCGCTCAAGGTATAATCCGAAGGTTTGATTATCGATTCTAAAACCGGGGTTTACTGTGCTGCCGCAACTCTTTCCCGAGGGGATCAACCGCTTCCCTCCTGCAATTCTGGCTCTGGCGGACGGTACCATTTTTCGAGGCGTGTCGATCGGTGCGCCTGGGCATACCGTTGCCGAAGTGGTGTTCAACACCGCGATGACCGGGTACCAGGAAATTCTCACCGATCCCAGCTATAGCGGCCAGATCGTCACGCTGACCTATCCGCACATCGGCAATACCGGCGTCAACGCCGAAGACGTGGAAGCCAAGCGCGTCTTTGCCGCCGGCCTGGTGGTCCGTGACTGTCCCGCCCGCGTGTCGAACTTCCGTTCCACGCAATCGTTGCCTGAGTACCTCTCCGAGCAAGGCGTCGTCGCCATTTCCGGCATCGACACCCGCAAGCTCACCCGCATCCTGCGTGAAAAGGGCGCCCAGGGCGCCTGCATCTTCGTCGGCACCGACGCCGAGCGCGCCGTCGAACTGGCCCGCGGCTTTGCCGGCATGGCCGGCCAGGACCTGGCCAAGGTGGTGTCGCTCAAGGATCGCGCCGAATGGACCGAAGGCACCTGGCAGCTGGGCGAGGGCTTCTCCAAGCCCGACCAGTCCAAGTTCCACGTCGTGGCCTACGACTTCGGCATCAAGACCAACATCCTGCGCCTGCTGGCCGACCGCGGCTGCCGCCTGACGGTGGTGCCGGCCCAGACCAGCGCCGAGGAAGTCCTCAAGCTCAACCCCGACGGCGTGTTCCTGTCCAACGGCCCCGGCGACCCCGAGCCCTGCGACTACGCCATCGAGGCCACGCGCGCCTTCCTGGACAAGAAGCTGCCGGTGTTCGGCATCTGCCTGGGCCACCAGATCATGGGCCTGGCGCTGGGCGGCAAGACGCTCAAGATGAAGACCGGCCACCATGGCGCCAACCACCCCGTGCAGGACCTCCAGTCCAAGCGCGTGTTCATCACCAGCCAGAACCACGGTTTCGCGGTCGACGCGGCCAGCCTGCCGGCCAACGCGCGCGTGACGCACGTCTCGCTGTTCGACGGCACGCTGCAGGGCTTCGAGCTCACCGACCGCCCGGCCTTCTGCTTCCAGGGTCACCCCGAAGCCAGCCCGGGTCCGCACGACATCCTTGAACTGTTCGACAAGTTCATCGCCCTGATGTCCGGCCAAAAGTAAAGATTGCATCATGCCCAAGCGTACAGACCTAAAAAGCATACTCATCATCGGCGCCGGCCCCATCATCATCGGGCAGGCCTGCGAATTCGACTATTCCGGCGCACAGGCGTGCAAGGCGCTCAAGGCCGAGGGCTACCGCACCATCCTGGTGAACAGCAACCCGGCCACGATCATGACGGACCCGGAAACGGCCGACGTCACCTACATCGAGCCCATCACCTGGCAAGCCGTCGAAAAGATCATCGAGCGTGAAAAGCCCGATGCGCTGCTACCCACCATGGGCGGCCAGACCGCGCTGAACTGCGCCCTGGACCTGGCCCACCACGGCGTGCTGAAGAAGCACAACGTCGAACTGATCGGCGCCAACGAGCACGCCATCGAAAAGGCCGAGGACCGCCAGAAGTTCAAGCAGGCCATGACCGACATCGGCCTGGAATCGGCCAAGTCGGGCGTCGCCCACAGCATGGACGAAGCCTGGGAAGTGCAGCGCCGCATCGCGGCCGAAGTCGGCACCTCCGGCTTCCCCGCCGTGATCCGCCCCAGCTTCACCATGGGCGGTTCGGGCGGCGGCATCGCCTACAACGCCGAAGAATTCGAAACCATCTGCCGCCGCGGCCTGGAAGCTTCGCCCACCAGCGAACTGCTGATCGAAGAGTCGCTGCTGGGCTGGAAGGAATTCGAGATGGAAGTGGTCCGCGACAAGGCGGACAACTGCATCATCGTCTGCTCCATCGAAAACCTGGACCCGATGGGCGTGCACACGGGCGACTCGATCACCGTGGCGCCGGCCCAGACGCTGACCGACAAGGAATACCAGATCATGCGTAATGCATCGATCGCGGTGTTGCGCGAGATCGGCGTGGATACGGGCGGTTCGAACGTGCAGTTCGCCGTCAATCCCAAGAACGGCCGCATGATCGTCATCGAGATGAACCCGCGCGTGTCGCGTTCGTCGGCGCTGGCGTCCAAGGCCACCGGCTTCCCCATCGCCAAGGTCGCCGCGCGCCTGGCCGTGGGCTACACGCTGGACGAGCTCAAGAACGAAATCACCGGCGGCGCCACGCCTGCCTCGTTCGAACCCTCGATCGACTACGTGGTCACCAAGGTGCCGCGTTTCGCCTTCGAGAAATTCCCCACCGCCGACGCGCGCCTGACCACCCAGATGAAGTCGGTGGGCGAAGTCATGGCCATCGGCCGCACCTTCCAGGAATCCTTCCAGAAGGCGCTGCGCGGCCTGGAAGTGGGCGTGGACGGCCTGAACCAGAAGACCACCGACCGCGAAAAGCTGCAGGTCGAACTGGGCGAGCCCGGTCCGGAACGCATCTGGTACGTGGGCGATGCCTTCGCGCAGGGCTTCACGCTGGACGAAGTGCACAACATCACGCACATTGACCCGTGGTTCCTGTCGCAGATCAAGGAAATCGTCGACATCGAACTGGCGCTGGAACAGAAGACGCTGGCCGACCTGGATTACGCCACGCTGTGGGAACTCAAGCGCCGCGGTTTCTCCGACCGCCGCCTGGCCTTCCTGCTGGATTCCTCGGAATCCGAGGTACGCAAGCTGCGTCACCAGCTGAACGTGCGCCCGGTCTACAAGCGCGTCGACACCTGCGCCGCCGAATTCGCCACCCGCACGGCCTACATGTACTCGACCTACGAGGAAGAGTGCGAAGCCGCGCCCACCGACCGCAAGAAGATCGTGGTGCTGGGCGGCGGTCCGAACCGCATCGGCCAGGGCATTGAATTCGACTACTGCTGCGTGCATGCCGCGCTGGCGCTGCGCGACGACGGGTACGAGACCATCATGGTCAACTGCAACCCGGAAACCGTGTCCACCGACTACGACACCTCGGACCGCCTGTACTTCGAGCCGCTGACGCTCGAAGACGTGCTCGAGATCGTCCACAAGGAAAACCCGGTCGGCATGATCGTCCAGTACGGCGGCCAGACCCCGCTGAAGCTGGCGCGCGCCCTGGAAGCCAACGGCGTGCCCATCATCGGCACCAGCCCCGAATCCATCGACGTGGCCGAAGACCGCGAGCGCTTCCAGAAGCTGCTCAACAAGCTCGGCCTGCGCCAGCCGCCCAACCGCACCGCGCGCACCGAAGGCGAGGCCCTGGCCCACGCCGCCGAAATCGGCTATCCCCTGGTCGTTCGCCCCAGCTACGTGCTGGGCGGCCGCGCCATGGAAATCGTGCACGAGCAGCAGGACCTCGAGCGCTACATGCGCGAGGCCGTGAAGGTCAGCAATGACTCGCCCGTGCTGCTGGACCGCTTCCTGAACAACGCGACCGAAGTGGACGTGGACTGCTTGGCCGACGGCGAAACCGTCTTCATCGGCGGCGTCATGGAACACATCGAGCAGGCCGGCGTGCACTCGGGCGACTCGGCTTGCAGCCTGCCGCCGTACTCGCTGTCGGCGGAAGTCATCGCCGAGATCAAGCGCCAGACCACCATGATGGCCAAGGCGCTGAACGTCAGCGGCCTGATGAACGTGCAGTTCGCCATCCAGGGCGGCGATGTCTACGTGCTGGAAGTGAACCCGCGCGCCTCGCGCACGGTGCCCTACGTTTCCAAGGCCACCGGCCTGCAACTGGCCAAGATCGCCGCGCGCGCCATGGCCGGCCAGACCCTGGCCGCGCAAGGCATCACCAAGGAAGTCGTGCCGCCTTACTTCTCGGTCAAGGAAGCCGTGTTCCCGTTCGTGAAGTTCCCGGGCGTGGACACCATCCTGGGCCCGGAAATGAAGTCGACCGGTGAAGTGATGGGCGTGGGCACGAGCTTCGGCGAAGCCTTCGTCAAGTCGCAGCTGGCCGCCGGCGTGCGCCTGCCGGAATCCGGCACGGTGTTCATCAGCGTCAAGAACCAGGACAAGCCCCTGGCGGTGGAAGTGGCGCGCGGCCTGCACGCGCTCGGCTTCAAGCTGGTCGCCACGCGCGGCACGGCCGCCGAGATCGAAGCCGCCGGCATCCCGGTGCAGCTGGTGAACAAGGTCACCGAAGGCCGTCCGCATATCGTCGACATGGTGAAGAACGGCGAGATCTCGCTGGTCATCAACACCGTCGAAGAGCGCCGCAACGCCATCGCGGACTCGCGCACCATCCGCACCCAGGCGCTGGCCGCCCGCGTGACCTTCTTCACGACCATCGCCGGCGCCCGCGCCGCGGTCGAAGGCATGCAATACCTGCGCCAAGGCCTGGGCCTGCAGGTCTATCCGCTGCAGGATCTGCACGCTTCCTTGCAAGCCTAAGCCGGCAAGCGACACAATAGGGCACGCGAAAGCGTGCCCTATTTTTTTGCAACGCGATTCCGCAACGTCACCACAGGCAACAGGCACACATGGAAAGAGTCTTCATCACCGGCGCCAGCAGCGGCCTGGGACGCGCCCTGGCGCAGCAATACGCGTCCACGGGCGCCACGCTGGGCCTGCTGGGCCGGCGCGAAGACGCGCTACGCGAGCTGGCCGGCAGCCTGCCCGGCGAGCACCGCTGCTATGCGGTGGACGTACGCGACCGCCAGGCGCTGCATGCCGCGGCCCTGGATTTCATCGGGTTCTGCCAGGGGCGGGTGGACGTGGTCATCGCCAGCGCCGGCATCAGCGCCGGCACCCTGACCGAGCACGGCGAGGACTACGACGTCTTCAAGGCCATCGTCGACACCAATTTGCTGGCCACCGTGGCGACCTTCGAACCCTTCATCGCATCCATGCGCCAGGCTGGGTCGGGCCGGCTGGTGGGCATCGCCAGCGTGGCGGGAGTCAGGGGCCTGCCAGGCGCGGGCGCCTACAGCGCGTCGAAATCCGCGGTGGTGACTTATTGCGAAAGCCTGCGGCTGGAACTGGCCGCCGAAGGCATAGACGTGGTGACGATCGCGCCCGGCTATATCAAGACGGCGATGACGGCCCACAATCCGTATTCCATGCCTTTCCTGATGGAAGCGGACGCCTTCGCCCGCCGCGCGCGCAGCGCGATCGGGCGGGGCGCGTCCTATGTGGTGATTCCGTGGCAGATGGGCATCGTGGCCAAGCTGATGCGCCTGTTGCCCAACGCCGTCTACGACAGGCTGGCGCGCAACGCGCCGCGCAAGCCGCGCCGCGCGCGCTAAGCGTTCAAGGCACCACGTCGTTGCCGACTTCGTCGGTCACGTGGCCTACGTCGCCCCAGTCCAGCACCTGCCACTGGCGGCCTTGCACGCCGACGCGGTTGATGCTGACGTTCAGCAGCGAAGCGTCGCGCGGCCCGTTCAGCGGCACGCCGGAGGCATGGCGCCAGATGATGTCCAGCACGCCGCCGTGCGTGAACATCAGGATGCGTTCGTCGTCGTGGCGGCTGGCAATGTCGTCCACGGTCGAAATGACGCGGGACTGGAACTGGCCCAGCGTTTCGCCGCCGTCCAGCGGACGCAGCGGGTCGCGGCTCTTCCAGGCGGCAGCGGCTTCGGGGGCCAGCACGTCGATGCGCTCGTGGTCCAGGCCTTCCAGCACGCCGAAGCCGCGCTCGCGGATGCCGGGCTCCACGCGCACGCGCAAGCCCAACTGTTCGGACACGGGCAGGGCGGTGGCGTGGGCGCGCTGCAGGTCGCTGCTGTAGATGGCGTGGATGGGCGTATGGCGGGCTTCCTCGCGCAAGCGCGCGGCCAGCAGGCCAGCCTGGTTGACGCCGAATTCGTTCAGGGGGATGTCTTGCCAGCCTTGCAGGCGCCGCTGGCGGTTCCAGTCGGTTTCGCCGTGGCGGATGAACCAGATTTCAGTCATTACGATCTTGATGCGGGTTTAGAGCTGGGCGGACGCGATGGGCGCGCGCGGTTTCCAGATGGTTTGAATGATCGAGCTTAACGCGACCAGCGCGGGCTCGCTAGCGCGCTCGTAGGGCAGGATGAATCCCAGCATCGCGTCGACGCGCGCCTGGCCCCAGACGATGAAGTCGTTCGAGGCCGCGCCCGCCAGCGCGGCTTCCTCGCGCAGCAGGGCGCAGCCTGCGCCCGCGCGCACCAGCGCATCCAGGTTGGCCTGGTCGTCGTTCTGCATCACGACGCGCGGCGACAGGCCATGGCGTTCGAACATGTCGCGCAACAGCAGGTGCGTGTGGCTGCCGGAAGGACCGTCCAGCCAAGGCAATTGCGCCACCTCGCGCCAGCCGCCGCGTTTGAGCACGGCGGCATGCTCGCGGGGCATGGCGATGCGGTAGCGCACGCTGCGCAGGGGCTGCCAAAGCACGCCGCGCGGCGGATTGGCGGCAATGATCAGCGCCGCAGGCAGACGGCCGGTGCTGACCTGTTCGGCCAGCGCGGCGGCAGGCAGGGTCTGGGTCTTCAGCTCGACCAGCGGCAGGCGCTGGGTGACGGCCGAGGCCAGTTCGCCCAGGCGCAGGAAATCCGGTTTTTCGCTGGGTACGCCCAGCTCGACCGCGCCATGCAGGCTGCCTTGCAGCTGCTGGGCCTCGGATTTGAACTGCGCGCCCAGCACCAGCAGCGACTCGGCGGTGGGCAGCAGCACCTCGCCGGCCTTGGTCAGCGCCAGGCGGCCGCCGCTGCGGTCGAACAGCGCCACGCCCAGGCTTTGCTCCAGCGCCTTGATCTGCGCGGTCACGGCGGGTTGGGTCAGCGACAGCGCCTCGGCCGCCTTCGTCAGGTTGCCCAGCCGGGCGACCGTGACGAAGGCGCGGATCTGATAGATTTCCATGGCCCCGAGTTTAGGCCGCCAGGAGCCGCACTTGGGTAGGTTCGAGGCCGATGGAAACCGGAGCGCCGACGGGGAAGGGCGACAGCCCGGCCAGATGCGATTGGTCCGCGGTCAGCCGCTGCTCGCCGATCAGCACCTGATAGCGGGTGAATTCGCCCAGGAACTCGCTGCTTTCCACGATGCCGGGCAGCCAGACATAGCGTGCGTCGCCCAGCCCGTCCGCCATTTCGATCTGCACCGTGTGCGGGCGGAAGCTGGCCGCCAGCCGGGAAGCGGCGGGCGCTTCGCCCGTGAGCGGCAGCTGCAGGTCGCCCACGCCTTCCACCGCCAGCACCACGCTGCCGCTGGTGCGTTCGCGCACGTCGCCTTCCAGCACGTTCATCGTGCCCACGAAGTTGGCGACGAAGCGATTGACCGGATAGTCGAACAAGGTGCTGGGCGCGCCGATCTGCTGGACCACGCCGTGGTCCAGCACCGCCATGCGGTCGGCGGTGGTCATGGCCTCTTCCTGGTCATGGGTGACGAAGATGGTGGTGATGCCAAGCCGGCGCTGCAGGCTGAGCAGATCCTGGCGCATCTGCACGCGCAGCTTCTTGTCCAGGTTGGACAGAGGCTCGTCCAGCAGCAGCACCTGCGGCTCGATCACGATGGTGCGGGCCAGGGCCACGCGCTGCTGCTGCCCGCCGGAAAGCTGGTTGGGGCGGCGCTTGCCGTACTGGGACAGGCCGACCAGATCGAGCGCGGCCTCCACCTTGGCGTGGATCTCGGCGCGCGGCAGCTTGCGTTCGACCAGGCCGAAGGCCACATTGTCCCAGACCGTCATGTGCGGCCACAGCGCGTAGTTCTGGAACACCATGCCGATGTTGCGGTTCCAGGGCGGCGTGCCGCTGATGTCCTTGCCGTCCACCAGCAGCTGCCCGGCGCTGTGCCGGTTGAAGCCGGCGATCAGCCGCAACAAGGTGGATTTGCCGGAGCCGGACGGTCCGAGCAGCGCAAAAAACTCGCCGGGCTCGATGCTGATGTTGACGTCCTTGAGCACTTCCGTCTTGCCGTAGGACAACCGGATGTTGCGGCATTCGACGCTGACTTTCTTCATGCGGATTCCCCTTCATTGCGGGCCGGCTGTTGGCGCGACTGGGCGCGCTCCACCAGCAGGTGCGAGACATACGTGCCGATGGCCACCGCGGCCACCGCCAGGACGCCGAGCGCGGCGCCGGGACCCCGGCCCGCCGCGCTCTGCATGTACAGATAAATGCCGTAGCTCATGGGCGCCTGGCTGTCCTTGGTCACCAGCATGATGGTGGCCGACAGTTCCACGGCCGCCGTCACGAAGCTGGTCACGAAGCCGGCCAGCATGCCGCCCGCCATGAGCGGCACCACCACGCGGCGTATCGTGCTCATGCGGGTCGCGCCCAGCGATTGCGCCGCCTCTTCCAGCGAGATGTTGATCTGCTGCAGCGAGGCCACGCAGGATCGCAGGGCGTAGGGCAGCCGCCGCACCGAGTACGCGATCATGATGATGATCCACGACGAGGTCAGCAGCGTGCCGGTGCCGGGCAGCTCGATGCCGCGGAAGGTGCGCAGAAAGCCGATGGCCAGCACGATACCTGGAATCGCCAGCGCGGCGGAGGCCAGGAAGTCCAGCCACTGGCGCGCCGGCAGCCGGGTGCGCAACATCAGATAGGCGATGGCGGTACCCAGGATCACGTCCACGCCCGCGGCCAGGCCGCAATAGAGCAGGGTGTTGGCGATCATGCCTTGCGATTCGGAGAACACCGCGGCGTAATGCGCCAGCGTGTAGCCGTCGGGCAGTGGCGCGAAGCTCCAGACGCTGGCCAGGGACAGCAGCAGCACGCCCATATGCGGCGACAGCACCAGCAGCAGCACCAGGATGATCCAGCCATAGGCCAGTACGCTCTCCACCGGGCGCAGCTTGCGCTTCTGGATGGAGCTGCCGCCCTTCTGCAGGGTGGAGTAATCGCGGCCCTTGAGCACCCGCGCCGACAGCCACAACGCCAGTATCGAAAAGCCCACCATGATCACGCTGATCACATAGCCCAGCGGATCCTCCAGGCCCACTTGCGTGATGCGCAGATAGGCCTGCGGCGCCAGCATGTTGGTGGTGCCCAGCACCAGCGGCGTGCCCAGGTCGTCGAACACTTTGACGAACACCAGCGACGTGCCGGCCACATAGCCGGGCAGGGCCAGCGGAAAGATCACGCGGCGGAACAAACGGAAGCCCCGCGAGCCCAGGTTGAAGGCCGCCTCTTCCATGGCGCCGTCGATGTTGCGCAGCGCCACCACCAGGTTCATCAGGATGAAGGGGAAGTAGTGCAGCGATTCCACGAAGATGACGCCGTTCAAGCCTTCCATGAACGGGATGGTGAAGCCGAACCAGTCGTTGAGCAGCAGGTTCACGCTGCCCGAGCGGCCGAAGATCAGCTGCATCGCAACCGCGCCGACGAATGGCGGCATGATCAGCGGCAGCACGCCCAGGGTCTGGATCAGCAGCGCGCCGCGGAAATCGAAGCGCACCGTGAAGTACGCCAGCGGCACGGCGATGAGCGACGCCAGCAGCGCCGACCAGCCCGCCACGTACAGGCTGTTGAAGAAGGCTTCCTTCATCAGCGGCTGGTTGAAGAAGGCGCCGAAGTGGCCCATGGTGAAGCTGCCGTCGGCGTTCACGAAGGCGGTGTAGAACACCGTGCCGACTGGCACGGCCAGGAACAGCAGCAGAAAACCGAACACCAGTAGCGCCGTCAGCAGGGGGCCGACGGGCAGGCGCGAGTGGCCCGAAGAATTCATCGAGATTCCCGAAATCGTTGCCAGGGGAAAGCCGCGGCGGCGGACGGGACCGGCCCGTCCGCCTCGCGTCCTGCGGGTGTGGCGGCCTAGAGCGCGGCGGCCTGCTTGGCGAGCTTCACGGCTTCTTCGTAGTTCGCCTTGGAACGGCCGTTCCATTCGCCTTCCAGCTGGGTGATTTGCTGGTTCACGGCGGCGTCCTTCTTGTTGCCGGCGAAGATCGCCAGGAAGGCCGGGTCGGCGGCCTTCTTGCCGTCCACGAGCGGCGCCCAGGTCAGCTTGCGGGCCTGCGCCAGCAGCTCGGCAGCCTTGCCGCTCTTGGCCTTGTCGCCCAACTTGGCTTCGGCCTCGTAGATGGCCTTGGTGGCGGCCTGCAGTTCCTTCAGGCGGAACGTGACCGTCTGGTCATACAGCGACTGCACGACGTAGTAGCGCGACTGCGACAGGTCGGCGTTGAATTGCACCTTGCTGCGCTTGGCGATCTCGGCGGGGTCGGGGTAGCCCTGGGGAATCTTGCCGGCCAGCGCCGTGTAGGGCAGCACCGGCAGGCGCGAGATCTTGGGTTCCAGCAGCAGTTCCTGGCCGGCCTGGCTGAGGGTGAAGGCGATGAACTTCTTGCCTTCCTCGGTGTTCTTCGCGCCTTCGATCAGCGCGATATTGGCCGGCACGATGGCGGTTTCGGAGGGGTAGACGAACTCGACCGGGAACTTGGAATACTTGCTGGACAGGCCGAAGAAGTCGATCACCGGGCCGGCGCCGAACTGGCCGTTGTTGACGCCGTCCGGCACGCCGAAAGAACGCTCGGTGACGGCGCTGCTGTTGCCCGACATGCGCAGCAAGGTGCTCCAGCCTTCGTCCCAGCCTTCGCCCTGGAGGATGGTTTCCACCGTCAGGTGCATGGTGCCCGAGCGCGACGGCGAGGTGATGCCGACATGGCCGAACCATTGCGGCGACAGCAGGTCCTTCCATTCCACCGGCGCGGGGATCTTGTGCGCCGCGATGTAGCGGGTGTTGTAGATGATGCCGTAGCCGGCCAGGGCCTGGCCCAGGTACATGCCGCCGGGATCGTTGATGGGGTAGTTGCCGATCTTGTCCGGCACCTGCTTGTTGGCCACGTCGGCGGAGCTTGCCAGCAGCTTGTCGCGGCCCAGCACTTCAAAGGCGTCGGGCGCGCTGGCCCAGAACACCTCGGGACGCTGGCCGGCGGGCGTTTCGCGCACGTAGGCGATGCCCGATACGGTGTTCTTGTTCAGGATTTCCAGCGTGATGCCGGGGTTGGCCTTTTCGAAGGCCGTCTTGTAGGCCTGGGTGAGGTCTTTGGGGAACGACGTGATCACCGTGACGGTGCCTGCCAGGGCAGGGGCCGCGCAAACGGCCAGCACCGCACCTGCAAGAGCTGTGCGCATTGCATGCATGGTTTGTCTCCGTAGTTTTAGATTTGTTCGGAGACAGTACTGGCCGGTCCAGGCAGCGTCCAATCACAAATTTTGATGCGCGCCATCAATGCGGGCGCCCCGGCCGGGCGGGGCGCCGTGCCTGGCCCGCTAGGCCGTGGCGGATACGCCGCGTTTCATGGCCTGGGCCTGCTTCTCCATCACTGCAGTGATCTGCTGCTGGATCTGCATCGCCTGGGCATTGAGCGCCATCAGTTGCTGGGCCTTCATTTCGGCCGGCATGCCGCTGGCCTTGACCTTGGCGATCTGGTCCATCACGCGCTTGAGTTGCTTCTGCAGTTCCTTGATCTGGCGCGTGTAGGCGTCGTCGTTGCTGGAGTCTTCGGTTTCCTTGGCTTCCTGCACGTTGCCCATTTTCAGGCCGCCGGGGTTGTTGACGCGGATCTTGCCGTCCGCGGACACCGTGCTCGTTTCCGCGTCCGAGGCGCTTTTGGCTTCCTTGTTGGCGCGGATCTTCTGCGCCCAGAGGTCGGCCAGGCTGTTGATTCGGGAATTGCCGCTGATGGGATCGATCGCCATGATTGCTCCTGCCGCCTATGAGGATTTCGGGGTTTTCACTAGTACGGCATTCTGACGGCGAACTTAAGCATTGCTCCCCGTTTGCAGCCCCCTTTACACTGGCGCCCGCTCACACCCGACACCTACTTTGGGATATCCATGTCCAATTCCTACTTTCCGCGCTGGCGCCTGGCGGACGACGCCGAGCCCGGCGTCATCATCGCGCCCGACGAAAGGCTGTCCTGGCCCAAGAACGTGGCCATGGGCGCCCAGCACGTGGTCGCCATGTTCGGCTCCACCGTGCTGGCCCCGTTGCTCATGGGCTTCGACCCCAACGTCGCCATCCTCATGTCGGGCATCGGCACGCTGATCTTCTTCCTGTTCGTGGGCGGCAGGGTCCCCAGCTACCTGGGTTCCAGCTTCGCCTTCATCGGCGGCGTGATCGCCGTGACCGGCTATGCCGGCGGCGGAGCGAACGCCAATATCGGCGTGGCGCTGGGCGCCATCATCGCCTGCGGCCTGGCCTACACGTTGATCGGGTTGATTGTCTGGTTCGTCAACGCGCGCGCCGGGGGCGGCGCGAACTGGATCGACACGCTGATGCCGCCCGTCGTCACCGGCGCGGTGGTGGCGGTCATCGGCCTGAATCTGGCGCCTATCGCGGCCAAGGGCGCGATGGGCGCGTCGGGCTTCGACAGCGTGATGTCCATGGTCACCATCCTCTGCGTGGGCGGCATCGCCGTGTTCACCAAGGGCATGGTGCAGCGCCTGCTGATCCTGGTCGGCATGATCCTGGCCTGCGTGGTGTACGGCATCCTCGCCAACGGCATGGGGCTGGGCAAACCCATCGACTTCTCCGGCGTGACGGCCGCAGCCTGGTTCGGCCTGCCGCATTTCGCCGCGCCGGTGTTCAAGGCCGAGGCCATGGGCTTGATCGTGCCTGTCGCCATCATCCTGGTGGCCGAGAACCTGGGGCACGTGAAGGCTGTCAGCGCCATGACCGGGCAGGACCTGGACCGCTATCTGGGCCGCGCCTTCGTCGGCGACGGGGTCGCTACCATGGTGTCCGGCGCCGTGGGTGGCACGGGCGTCACCACCTACGCCGAGAACATCGGCGTGATGGCCGTCACGCGCATCTATTCCACCCTGGTGTTCGTGGTGGCCGCCCTGATTGCCATCGTGCTGGGCTTTTCGCCCAAGTTCGGCGCGCTGATCCAGATGATCCCGGCGCCCGTGCTGGGCGGCATGTCGGTGGTGGTGTTCGGCCTGATCGCCATCGCCGGCGCCCGTATCTGGGTGGTCAACCAGGTGGACTTCAGCGACAACCGCAACCTCATCGTGGCCGCGGTCACGCTGGTGCTGGGCGCGGGAGACTTCACGGTCAAGCTGGGTAACTTCACGCTGGGCGGCATCGGCACCGCTACCTTCGGCGCCATCATCCTGTACGCCTTGCTGCGCCGCAGGAAGTAAGCGGCGCGGCCATGCGCGGACCTGGCGTCGCGCGCATGGCCGGCTGGCGCGCCTAGGTGCGCGACAGCCGCGAGGTTGCGGCCGTGCCGGTCAGCGCCACCGGCGCCGCCTCGATCACCTGTCCTGATTGCGTCTTGAATACCGAGGTGGCTTCGGCCAGGCGCCGCGCCTGTTCTTCCATCGCGGCCGCCGCGGCCGAAGCTTCCTCGACCAGCGCGGCGTTCTGTTGCGTCACCTCATCCATCTGCGAGATCGCCAGGCTGACCTGGTCTATGCCGCCGGCCTGCTGTGCCGAGGCGGCTGAGATCTCGGCCATGATCGCCGCCACCCGCTGCACGGAATCCACGATCTCCTGCATGGTCTGCCCGGCGGCAGCCACCTGGGCCGATCCCGCCGCCACGGTGTCCACCGAGGCCTCGATCAGCGTCTTGATCTCCTTGGCGGCTTGGGCCGCGCGCTGGGCCAGCGAACGGACTTCGCCCGCGACCACGGCAAAGCCCTTGCCCTGTTCGCCAGCGCGTGCGGCTTCGACGGCGGCATTCAGCGCGAGGATGTTGGTCTGGAAAGCGATGCTGTCGATCACCGAAACGATGTCGGAGATGCGCCGCGAGCTGTCCGAGATGCCGTGCATGGTGGCTACCACCTGTTCCACGTTCTGGCCGCCACGCTGCGCCACGTCCATGCTGACCGAGGCCAACTGATTGGCCTGGGCGGCGTTTTCCGCATTCTGCTTGACGGTCACCGCCAGCTCTTCCATCGTGGATGCGGTTTCCTCCAGCGCCGCGGCCTGTTCTTCGGTACGGACTGACAGGTTGGAGTTGCCGGCAGCGATTTCCGCCGCGCCCACGTTGATTTCATCCACCCCCTGGCGCACGGACGTGACGGTGCGGGTCAAACCTTCCTGCATGCGCTTGAGCGAGGCAAAGAGGACGCCGATCTCATTGTTGGAGCGGGTTTCCACGCGGTTCGTCAGGTCGCCCGCCGCGATGCGGTCGAAGTGCCGGCCGGCCTCCTGCAGCGGACGGAGCACGGCGCGCCGGATGAAGGTCCAGCACAGTGCCGTCAGCAGCAGCGCAGCCGATATCAGCGCGACCGCCGAGATCCGGGCGGTGGAGTAGGTTTGCTCCGAGCTTGCCAGCACGCCGTCGCTGCGCTCCTGGACCCGGGCCAGGAAGGCTTGCATGTCTTTCATGAAGTAGGCGTCGGCCTGGGGCAGCCGTCCCTCGTCCTGGCGGAACTTGGCAGGCGCGCGTTCCTTGAGGTCGGCTTCCAGCCTGTCCAGGATGGCGGCGTATTCGGTGAAGCGGCCCTGTAGCGTCTGGGCCAGCTCCTGGCCGCGCGGGCTTTTGGGCACGGCCATGTAGCGGGCGAAACGCTCGCGCGCCTGCTTCAGATGGCTGGCGGCTTCCTCGCCGGCCAGCCCGGCTTGGTCCATGCCGCCTGCCTGCATGGCAGCCATGCCCGCACCGAGCGCCAGCCGCGCGCGCAGCAGGGCGGCGTTGGCTTCGTAGAGCGGGTCGACCTGGTGGACCGCGACATTGTTCAGATCCTTGATCTCGGTCACGCTTTTCTCGGCGTTCATCCAACTCAAGCCGCAAGCCAGCGCCAGGGCGATGACGAAGCAGCCCAGCACCAACAGCATTCCAGTACGGACTTTCAATTTTTCCAGCATGAGAGCTCCTCGTTCTTGAACGCGATCCGCCGTGTTGGGAACGGCCCAGGCCGCCCGCTGCGCGGCGGAACGGCGAACGTCGCGCCGGGTGGCTGCGATGCGTCCGCCTCCACTGCAACTACCCGCAAAAACAAGACTCCTGCGCGTGGCAAGTGCTTGCGGTCCGCAAGCTGCAGCCAAACGGTATCCAGTTGGATGTATTAAATTGTCATGAATGACACAATTTGTTGTTTTATACTGATTCAGTCCGTTTTTGCTGGCGTTTTTTAGAGGTAATCCCTGGTTGTTGTAAAAAACTATCGAAGAGTAGTTTTTATGCCACACGTGCACCAAGGAATCGCGGCGACGGGCCTGCGCGATCCGGTTCAAGATCGGATCGGAAAAATTGGAAAAAATGACGGGTTTTAGCGGGTTACAGCGGCGAAATGCGGCGAAAACGGCGGTTTCTCCGGCGGCTTGCAATTCCCGTGGACTTTGACCACAATATGACCTTGATTGCCCCGGTTCCGACCCGAGCCGGGGTTTTGTTTTGGTCGTCCGCGCCGCTTGCCAGTTTTGCTTTCACTCGGCTGCCTGCGCGCGCCAGGATTCCGACCTTCACCGAGAACGCTCCGTCCGGGGCGTTTTCTACTTTTGTTTGGGAAACGACATGTCTGCCATTCCTTTGACCGTGCGCGGGGCCGAGCGCTTGCAAGAAGAGCTCCAGCGGCTGAAAACCGTGGAACGTCCTGCCGTTATCAACGCGATCGCTGAAGCGCGTGCGCAGGGTGATCTGTCGGAAAATGCCGAGTACGATGCTGCTCGCGAGCGCCAAGGCTTTATCGAGGGCCGGATTGCCGAGCTTGAAGGCACGCTTTCCAACGCCCACCTGATCGATCCTACCGCCCTGGATGCCGAAGGCCGCGCCGTGTTTGGCGCCACCGTCGACATCGAGGACCTGGATTCGGGCGATCGTGTGACGTACCAAATCGTCGGCGACGTTGAAGCCGACATCAAGTCGAACCTGATTTCCGTGTCGAGCCCGGTGGCCCGCGCGCTGATCGGCAAGAGCGAAGGCGACGTGGTCGAGGTCAAGGCCCCGGCTGGCGTTCGCGAGTATGAAGTCCTGGGCGTGCGCTACATCTGACGCCGACGTAGTAAGCTGGAAGTTGTCAAAACACCATAGTCCGAACCGTGCGTTCGACTGAATTCCGCGGTTTAATGCGGATCGCTATGGTGGACCGGGCGCGTAAAGCGCCCGTTTTTGTGCCCGCACTTACCGTTTCGTCGTCTTGCGGCTGGTGCCGCTGCGTGCTCCGGCCCGCAGGCTGAGCGCGCTGCCGGCGCGGCGGGGAATGCCGTGACCGCTGGCGGTGGTCTTCCTGGTGCCAGGGCGCATGGGCTTGCCGTTCTTGTTGAGCTGGTCCTGGGGCACGAAGCGCGTCTTCGGCTTGGGCTCTTCGGATTCGCTGCGGCGCGGACGCTTGGCCAGGGTCTTGCCTTCGGCGGCCAGCTTCTTGGGCGTGTGCGGCTCGGAGGCGCGGCGCTTGGCGGGGCGTTCAGGTTCCATGGCGGCCAGCGCGGCGGGCTTGATATTGCCGGCCAGCGGGCGGAACAGGATCAGGGTTTTGCCCAGATGGTGCACGGGGGCGCAGGAAAGCGTGTCGCAGATGGTCGACAGCATTGCGTCGCGGGCCTCGCGGTCATCGCCGCCGGCGCGCACCTTGATGAGGCCGTGCGAAGTCAGCGCCAGGTCGATTTCCTTGAGCACGGCTTCGGTCAGGCCGTTGTCGCCGATCAGGACGACGGGGCGCAGAGGGTGAGCGGCGGACCGAAGGTCGCTGCGCTCACGAGAGGTAAGTTCTAATATAGGCATGCGTGGAATTGTACGGTAATGGCCAAGAATAAATTCTCCAAAGACTGGATTCACCAGCACATCAATGATCCCTATGTGAAGCTGGCGCAACAGAAGGGCTACAGGGCCCGCGCCGCCTTCAAGCTGATCGAGATCCTGGATACCGAGAAGCTGATGCGCCGGGGCGACCTCGTGGTCGACCTGGGGTCGGCGCCCGGCAGTTGGTCCCAAGTGGCGCGCGAGCGCCTGGCGGGGCCGGGCGGGGTCGTGGACGGACGCATCATCGCGCTCGATATCCTGCCCATGGAGCCCGTGGCGGGCGTTGAATTCATCCAGGGTGACTTCCGCGAAGATGAAGTTTTGAAACAATTGGAAGACATGGTCGGATCGCGCGCGGTGGATCTTGTTATTTCCGACATGGCCCCCAACTTGTCAGGGGTGGGTATTGCCGACTCCGCGCGCATCCAGCATGTGTGCGAGTTGGCGATGGAATTCTCCTGCGCCCACCTCAAGCCCAACGGGGCGCTGATCGTCAAGGCTTTCCACGGCAGCGGCTTTTCGCAGATCGTGGAATCCTTCAAGCAGCGCTTCAAGCGGGTGGTCGAACGCAAGCCGAAGGCATCGCGGGACAAATCCTCCGAAACCTTTCTGGTTGCGCGCGATCTGAAGTAGCCCGGGTCCGGGGCGCGCCGCCTCGGATTCGAAAAACCTACAGCCTGCCGGGACAACGACCAGAAAATTCGCGAATAAGACAAAACTCAGAGGGGCTCAGGCATCCCGGGACGCAATCTGGTCTGACAGGGTAGAATGAGCTATTGACATACTTGTGACTGTGCCATATGCGGGTGCGCGGTCGCCGGTCGGAATCGAAAGCAGGAGATCGACCTTGAATAATTCATTTTCGAAAGTCGCTGTCTGGATGGTGATAGCCCTCGTGCTGTTCACCGTCTTCAAACAGTTCGACGGACGCGCTCAGACCCAGGACGGCGTGACCTACACGCAGTTCATGGACGACGCCAAGGCGGGACGTATCCGCAAGGTCGACGTCCAGGGCGACGTGCTGTACGTCACCCCTGACGCGGGCCGCGCCTACACGCTGACTTCGCCGGGCGACCTCTGGATGGTCTCCGATCTGCTGAAGTACGGCGTCCAGGTGTCGGGCAAGCCGCGCGAAGAGCAGTCGCTGCTGATGAGCATCTTCGTGTCGTGGTTCCCCATGCTGTTGCTGATCGGCGTCTGGGTGTTCTTCATGCGCCAGATGCAAGGAGGCGGCAGGGGCGGGGCGTTCAGCTTCGGCAAATCGCGCGCCCGCATGCTCGACGAGAACACCAACCAGATCACCTTCGCCGACGTTGCCGGCTGCGACGAAGCCAAGGAAGACGTCCAGGAACTGGTCGATTTCCTGCGCGACCCCAGCAAGTTCCAGAAGCTGGGCGGCCGCATCCCCCGCGGCGTGCTGATGGTCGGCTCGCCGGGTACCGGCAAGACGCTGCTGGCCAAGGCCATCGCGGGCGAAGCCAAGGTGCCGTTCTTCAGCATCTCGGGCTCCGACTTCGTTGAAATGTTCGTCGGCGTGGGCGCGGCCCGTGTGCGCGACATGTTCGAAAACGCCAAGAAGCACGCTCCCTGCATCATCTTCATCGACGAAATCGACGCGGTCGGCCGCCAGCGTGGCGCTGGCCTGGGCGGCGGCAACGACGAACGCGAGCAGACGCTGAACCAGATGCTGGTGGAAATGGACGGCTTCGAGTCCGGCCAGGGCGTCATCGTCATCGCCGCGACCAACCGTCCCGACGTGCTGGATCCCGCGCTGCTGCGCCCGGGCCGCTTCGACCGCCAGGTCGTGGTGCCGCTGCCCGACATCCGCGGCCGCGAGCAGATCCTGAAGGTCCACATGCGCAAGGTTCCGCTGTCGCCCAACGTCGATGCGACCGTGCTGGCGCGCGGCACTCCGGGCTTCTCCGGCGCCGACCTGGCCAACCTGGTCAACGAAGCCGCGCTGTTCGCCGCCCGCCGCAATGGCCGCACGGTCGATATGTCCGACTTCGAAAAGGCCAAGGACAAGATCATCATGGGCGCGGAACGCCGCTCCATCGTGATGCCCGAAGAGGAACGCAAGAACACCGCGTACCACGAGTCCGGCCACGCGATCGTCGCCCGCCTGCTGCCCAAGACCGACCCGGTCCACAAG
Organism: Achromobacter xylosoxidans; assembly: GCF_014490035.1. Lineage (NCBI taxonomy): Bacteria > Pseudomonadati > Pseudomonadota > Betaproteobacteria > Burkholderiales > Alcaligenaceae > Achromobacter > Achromobacter xylosoxidans. The sequence continues at coordinate 1,586,146 of NZ_CP061008.1, forward strand.
GTCACCATCATCCCGCGCGGCCGCGCGCTGGGCGTGACCATGCAGCTGCCTGAGACCGACCGCTACAGCATGGACAAGGGCCGTCTGCTGTCCACCATCGCCGTGCTGTTCGGCGGCCGCATCGCCGAAGAAATCTTCATGGACCAGATGACGACGGGCGCCTCGAACGACTTCGAACGCGCCACCGCCATCGCCCGCGACATCGTCACGCGCTACGGCATGACCGACGAGCTGGGCCCCATGGTCTATGCCGAGAACGAAGGCGAAGTGTTCCTGGGCCGCAGCGTCACCAAGACCACGCACATGTCGGAAGCCACCATGCAGAAGGTGGACACCGAGATCCGCCGCATCATCGACGAGCAGTACAGCGTTGCCCGCAAGATCCTGGAAGACAACCGCGACAAGGTCGAAGTAATGACCTCCGCGCTGCTCGAATGGGAAACCATCGACGCCGACCAGATCAACGACATCATCGAGGGCCGTCCTCCGCGTCCCCCGAAGACGCCTCAGGGCCCGTCGGATACGTCCGACACGCCGCCCACGGGCCTGGCGGCAGGTGGCAATACGGCTGCCGCTGTCTGAGGCTGCTCATCCTGAGTTATGGCAAATAACTTCCTTTGCGGGCGCTTCGAGTTTGATCTCGAGCGCCCGCTTGTCATGGGTATCGTCAATGTCACGCCGGACTCGTTTTCCGACGGCGGCCAGCATGACGATACGGATTCCGCAGTGGCGCATGCGCGCCAATTGATCGCCGAAGGCGCCCAGATCCTGGACCTGGGCGGCGAGTCCACGCGTCCCGGGGCCGACCCGGTCTCCGTGGCCGACGAACTGGCCCGGTTGCTGCCGGTGGTGGAGGCGCTGCGCGATTGCGGCGTGCCCCTGTCCATCGACACCTTCAAGCCGGAAGTCATGCGCGCCGTGCTGGATGCCGGCGCGGACATGATCAACGACATCTATGGCTTCAGGCAGCCGGGCGCCGTCGAGGCGGTGGCCCATACGCGCTGCGGGCTGTGCGTGATGCACATGAAGGGCGAGCCTCGCACCATGCAGGCCGCCCCGCCCGAGTACACCGACCTGATCGGTGAAATCGGGCTTTTCCTGGGGGCTCGCGCGCACAAGCTGCGCGCGGCCTGGATCGATCCTCGCCGCATCGTGCTGGACCCGGGCTTCGGCTTCGGCAAGACGGGCGACCAGAACTTCCAACTGCTGCGCCGGCTGTCGAGCCTGCGCAGCGCCGGTTATCCATTGCTGATCGGCCTGTCGCGCAAAACCATGATCGGCCAGGCTACCGGCCGGCCCGTGGACGGCAGGTTGCCCGGCAGCATCGCCGCGGCGCTTGCCTGCGTGGCGCGTGGCGCTTCCATCGTGCGGGTGCACGATGTGGCGGCCACGGTCGACGCGCTCAAGGTATGGCACGCGGCAGAACAAGGAGCACTCAGTTCATGATTCGACGTAAATATTTCGGTACCGACGGGGTCCGCGGCGAAGTCGGCGGTCCGGTGATCAACGCCGAATTCGCGCTGCGTCTGGGTTACGCGGCCGGCCGCGTCCTGGCGCGTGAGCACGCCGTACGCGGCGGCAGCCGTCCGCAGGTCGTGATCGGCAAGGACACGCGGATCTCTGGCTACATGCTGGAGTCGGCGCTGGAAGCCGGTCTGTCGGCGGCTGGCATCGATGTGCTGCTGGCAGGCCCGGTGCCCACCCCCGCGGTGGCCTACCTGACCCGCGCGCTGCGTCTGGTGGCGGGCATCGTCATCAGCGCTTCGCACAATCCGTACCAAGACAACGGCATCAAGTTCTTCTCGGCGCAAGGCATGAAGCTGCCCGACGAGATCGAGGCCGCCATCGAAGCCGCCCTGGACGAACCGCTGGGTTGCGTCGCGTCGGAGGCCCTGGGGCGCGCGCGCCGCATGGGTGACGCGCAGGGCCGCTACATCGAATTCTGCAAGAGCACCTTCCCCAACGATCTGGACCTGAATGGCATGACGATCGTGGTGGACGCCGCCCACGGCGCCGCCTACAACATCGCGCCGCACGTGTTCCGCGAGCTGGGCGCCGAAGTGCACGCCATCGGCGTCAATCCGGACGGCTTCAACATCAACAAGGGCGTGGGCGCGCTGCATCCCGAGCTGCTGGCCAAGGAAGTGCATGCCCGCGGCGCCCAGTTGGGCATCGCGCTGGACGGCGACGCTGACCGCCTGCAGATGGTGGATGGCGAAGGCCGCATCTACAACGGCGACGAACTCATGTACGCCATCGTCCGCGAGCGCATGCAGCGCGGCAAGGTGGACGGCGTGGTCGGCACGTTGATGACCAACTTCGGCTTCGAGCGCGAAATGCAGCGCCTGGGCGTGGGCTTCGAGCGCGCCAATGTCGGCGACCGCTATGTGCTGGAGCAGATGCAGGCGCGCGGCTGGCTGTACGGCGGCGAGAGCTCCGGCCACCTGTTGTGCCTGGACTGCCATTCGACCGGCGATGGCATCGTCGCCGCCCTGCAGGTCCTGACCGCGCTGCGCCGCAACTCGGTCGGGCTGTCGGAGTGGGTGAGCGATCTGCGCATGTATCCGCAGAAGATGATCAACGTGCCGCTGACCCCGGGCCAGGACTGGAAGACGCACGCCGGCCTGAGCGCCGCGCGCAAGGTCGTCGAAGCCGAGCTGGACGGCCGCGGCCGCATCCTGATCCGCGCCTCGGGCACCGAGCCGAAGCTGCGCCTCATGGTCGAAGCCGAAGATGAGGCCCTGGCCGTATCCTGCGCCGAGAAGCTTGCGGCCAGCCTGGGATAAGCGCGGACCTGCGATTTCGAACAAGGCCACCCGGTGCGTGACGGGTGGCCTTGTTTGTTCAAGGGTTGTATAGATTTGTAAAGTTTTGTCGATTTGGGCGGAAGATTGATTTATCCGCTCCGGACTAAACTTCATAGTCACGTAACATATTGGTCAAGTCTTTGACATACAGGGCGTCCACACTGGCTGGACTCTCTAGGAGCTTCGCGCAATGCTGGAATTAGCACGCATCAATCCGAGCCGTAATGCCGCAGAACCTTGGACCGGCGCCGCCGCCAAGGTGCTGGTGGTGGGCTTGGCGCGCACCGCTGAAGAAATCGAGCAGATTCAACGCCTGCGCTACGACGTCTTCACCGAGGACATGGGCGCGGTGTTTCCCGACGCCCAGGACGGCATCGAGCATGACCGCTTCGATCCGTACTGCGAACATCTGATGGTCCGCGAGCTGGACACGGGCCGCGTGGTCGGCACCTACCGGATCCTGACGCCGGAAAAGGCGCGGGAGGCCGGCGGCTACTACTCGCAGTCCGAGTTCGACCTGTCAGGGCTGGGGGCGATCCAGGACGAGCTGGTCGAAGTCGGCCGTTCTTGCACGCACCCCGACTACCGCAGCGGCGGCGTCATCATGCTGCTGTGGTCGGGCCTGGCCGAATACCTGCGCCGCGGCGGCTATCAGTACGTGCTGGGTTGCGCCAGCGTCAGCCTGCGCGACGACGGCGTTACCGCCGCCGAAGTGTGGCGCACCATCTCCAAGCAGCTGCCGCAGGGCGACGAGCCGCGCGTGACGCCGCTGCATCGCTATCCGGTGGAGAAGCTCAACAGCACCTTGCCGGCGCGCGTGCCGCCGCTGATCAAGGGTTACCTGAAGCTGGGCGCCAAGGTCTGTGGCGAGCCCGCCTGGGACCCGGATTTCAACGCCGCGGATTTCCCGGTCCTGCTGAAAATGGACCGCATGGACGAGCGCTACCGCCGCCATTTCGGGCTGGATCAGCCCGCAACCGCCACTGCCCAGCGCTGAGGCCACCATGCGCCGCCTGTTCCGCCGCATGAAGATCAGGTTGATACGGCGGGCCACCAGGCCTTTGCGCATGGAGCTAAAGCGGCTGGATCGCGAGACCGATCTGTCGCCGTTTTAGTGCAGCGGCCCCGCAGCGCGGGGCCGGAACAGGGCGGGCAGGCTCGCGCCGCCCGGCTGGTTCCTCAGAACTCTAGCAGTTCGAATGAAAAGCCCACCTTGTTCCACTCAGCTTCTTCCGCGCGCAGCGTGAAGTCGCTCAGGGGGTGCTGCGCCAGCCATTCGCGGTTGACCCGCACCACGATGGAGTTGTCGCGCACCGACGCGGTCAGCGGCAGCGGTTCGATTTCATTGCGGCGGCGGAACAGCAGCACCGCCAGCCGCAGGCTGAGGATGGCCTTCCATTGCGCGCGCGAACGTACCAGGGGTTCCAGCTTGGTCAGCTTGCCCTGGTGGCCGAGCGCGAGCAGCGCCAGCAGTTGCTGGTCGGCGCGCGAGAAGCCCGGCATGTCGGCGTTTTCCAGCACGTAGGCGGTGTGCTTGTGGTACGCGTTGTGGGCGATGGACAGGCCCACTTCGTGCAGGTCGGCCGCCCAGCCCAGCGCGGGGCGCAGCTCGGCGCGTTCCGGGCCGTCCGGGAACATGGCGTCGAACAGGGTCAGCGCGGCGTGGTGTACGCGGCGCGCCTGGTTGACGTCGACGTGGTAGCGCTTCATGAACTGGCGCACCGATTCATCGCGCTTGTCATGCTCGTCGTCGCGGCCCAGCAGGTCGTACAGCACGCCCAGGCGCAGCGCGCCGTCGCCGGTGTGCATGACGTCGATGCCCAGCTCGTCGAACAGGGCGCTCATGATGGCCAGGCCGCCCGGCAGGACGTCCGAGCGTTCGATCTTGATGCCGGGCAGTTCGGACGGAATCACGCGGCCCGAGCGGATGATGCGGTCTTTCAGCTTGTTCAGGCCGGCGCGCGTGATGCCGCGGTCCGAGAAGCGGCATTCGGTCAGGATGGCGAACAGCGCCTTGGCCGTGCCGGAAGAGCCGTAGGCTTCCTTCCAGCCCATCTTGCGGTACTGCTTGGCGATGACTTCGATCTCGCGGCGCGCGGCCAGCTCGGCCTGCTTCATCTGGTGCGCGTCCACCACGCCGTCCGAGAAGAACTGGCGGCTGTAGCTGACGCAGCCCATGTACAGCGAGGACATCAGGCCGGGCTCATGGCTCTTGCCGATGATGACTTCGGTGGAGCCGCCGCCGATGTCGATGACCAGGCGCTTGTTGGGCGAAGGGGGCAGGGTGTGGACCACGCCCGAGAAGATCAGGCGGGCCTCTTCGCGGCCGGCGATGACTTCGATGGGAAAGCCCAGGGCGGCTTCGGCTCGCGGCAGGAAGTCGCGGGTGTTGCGGGCGACACGGAAAGTGTTGGTGGCGACGGCGCGGACCCGGTTGGGGTGGAAGCTGCGCAGACGGTCGCCGAAGCGTTCCAGCACGGCGATGGCGCGGTCGATGGCCTCGTCGCCCAGCCTTTTTTCGGAGTCCAGGCCGGCCGCAAGCCGGACGGTTTCCTTGAGGCGGTCAATCTGATAGATCTGGGGCGTACCGTCCTGTTGAACGATGCGTCCGATGGAGAGGCGGAAGCTGTTGGACCCGAGGTCCACCGCGGCCAGAAGTTGATCCATGCGGCTCGTAAATATTGTCTGAGAGGTGGCCCGATTATAGAGATCCCATGTGACAGCGCTTCCGCGCGCGCTTTTTTTCTTATGGAACAGGGGTTTGCGGCATCTGATCGGCCTGCTATGCGTCCCGGTTTTGGCGTACGCTACGTATTTGCTGCTGTGTCATGGAACCGTCACCTTTTTGCAGTAAAACTCCACGCTCTCCCTACGTATGGAACCCGGTATGCCCTCACGCCCTCCTGCCGAGCCTTTGCTTCTGAACCGCGAGTTGTCGCTGCTGAAATTCAACGAACGCGTGCTGGCGATGGCGGAGAATCCCAAGACTCCCTTGCTGGAACGCCTGCGCTACGTCTGTATCGTCAGTTCCAACCTGGATGAGTTCTTCGAGATCCGGATTTCCAGCCTGAAGGAGCAGCAGCGCCAGTCGCCGAATCTGGTGGGACCCGATGGCATGACGCCGGACCAGGCGTTCGACAACGTGCAGCAGGCGGTGCATGCGCTGGTGTATCGCCAGTACAACCTGCTCAACGACGAGATCCTGCCGGCCATGCACGCCGAGGGCATCTCGCTGCACCATGCATCGGAATGGAATCCGCAGCAGCAGGAATGGGCGCGCGAGGTCTTCAACCGCGACGTGATGCCGCTTCTGACCCCGATCGGGCTGGATCCGGCGCATCCGTTTCCGCGGGTCTACAACAAGAGCCTGAATTTCATCGTGTCGCTGTCGGGCGCCGATGCCTTCGGCCGCCAGGCCTCGATCGCCGTGGTGCAGGCGCCGCGCGCCTTGCCGCGCCTGATCAAGATGCCGCAGGAGCTGTCGGGCCAGCCCGAGGGCTACATCCTGCTGACCTCGCTGCTGCGCGCCTTCGTGGGCGAACTGTTTCCGGGGCTGGAAATGCTGGGCTGCTACCAGTGGCGGGTCACGCGCAACAGCGACCTGTTCGTGGACGAGGAAGAAGTCACCAACCTGCGCCATGCCTTGCAGGGCGAGCTGTCGCAGCGCAACTTCGGCGCCGCCGTGCGCCTGGAGATCGACAAGCTGACGCCGGTCGAACTGGAACACTTCCTGCAGCGCGAGTTCTCGCTCAAGGCGGAGGACACCTACCGCGTGCCGGGGCCGGTGAACCTGTCGCGCCTGATGCAGCTGTGCAATTCGGACTCGCGGCCGGACCTGCTGTTCCCGGATTACCGCGCCCCCGTGCCGGCGCCGTTCGACCGTGTGGGCGACAAGCCGGCCGAGCTGTTCGAGGCCGTGGCCGAGCAGGACCGCCTGCTGCACCATCCCTACCAGTCGTTTCAACCCGTTATCGACTTCCTGACCGCCGCCGCGCTGGATCCGGACGTCATGGCGATCAAGCAGACCATCTACCGCACCGGCGAAGACTCCGAGCTGATGAAGATCCTGCTGGCCGCGGCGCGCGCCGGCAAGGAAGTGACGGTGGTGGTGGAATTGATGGCGCGCTTTGACGAGCAGACCAACATCAACTGGGCCTCCAAGCTGGAAGAGGTGGGCGCGCACGTGGTGTACGGCGTGGTGGCGCACAAGACGCACGCCAAGATGGCCGTGGTGCTGCGCCGCGAAAAAGGGCGCCTGCGCCGCTACGCCCACCTGGGCACCGGCAACTACCACCCGCGCACGGCGCGCCTGTACACCGACTTCGGGCTGCTCACGGCCGATCCCAAGCTGTGCGAGGACATGGACAAGGTGTTCGCGCAGCTGACCGGGCTGGGCGCGCGCCGCTCGCTCAAGGCGCTGATGCAGTCGCCCTTCACCATGCACGACGGCATGGTGGCGCTGATCCGCGCCGAGGCCCGCGCGGCCAAGGCCGGCAAGCGTGCGCGCATCATGGCCAAGATGAACTCGCTCTTGGAAGAGCAGATCATCGAAGAGCTTTACAAGGCGGGCCAGGCCGGCGTGAAGATCGACCTGATCGTGCGCGGCGTATGCGCGCTGCGCGCCGGCGTGCCGGGACTGTCCGAGAACATCAGGGTGCGTTCCATCGTCGGCCGCTTCCTGGAGCATTCGCGGGTCTTCTACTTCTATGCCGAGGGCGAAGAGACCGTCTACCTGTCGTCCGCCGACTGGATGGACCGCAACTTCTTCCGCCGGGTCGAGATCGCCTTCCCGATCTACGACAAGACCCTGAAGAAGCGCGTCATCGACGAAGCCTTCACCTACGCCCTGCGCGACAACCAGCTGGCCTGGCAACAGCTTCCCGACGGCGACTACACCCGGGTCAAGAGCCGCCGCGAGCCTTTCAACGTGCATCAGTACCTGATGCAGAAGCTGGGCGTGTAACGTCCGCCGCCCCGCCCGGGGCGGCTTCGGAAGCAAGGCCTCCCGTATGTTCCGCCCCCTTTAAGACGGCGGCGTTCGAGGCAAATCCTCCCCAGATCCAGGCCGCGCGGATCCGGCTCCGCCGGTCCGCCACCGGCGCCCCCTGGGGGGAGGCGCGCAGCGCCTCGGGGCGGGATCATGACTGTCACTATCCTGTCATGTAGGGCTTCTAATATTCGAGGGTCGCTGAAAGACAGGCAGTTTTCCAAGCCTGCCAGACTCCTCCAACGAGCACAGAAGGAACCCTGATGTTCAAACGTGTCTTCAAACAAGTTTCCCTGGGCGTCGCGCTGAGCGCCGCCGTGTTTGCCGTCCAGGCCGCCGACGTGACCGGCGCCGGCGCTTCGTTCCCGTACCCGATCTACGCCAAGTGGGCCTCCGACTACAAGGCCGCCACCAATAGCGCCGTCAACTACCAGTCCATCGGTTCGGGCGGCGGTCAGCAACAGATCATCGCCAAGACGGTTGATTTCGGCGCTTCCGACGATCCCATGAAGGCTGCCGATCTGGAAAAGAACGGCCTGCTGCAATTCCCGGCCGTCATCGGCGGCACGGTTGCCGTGGTGAACATCGACGGCGTCGAACCCGGCAAGCTGAAGCTGTCGGGCAAGGTTCTGGCCGACATCTTCCTGGGCAAGATCAAGAAGTGGGACGACGCCGCCATCAAGGCGCTGAACCCCGACCTGAAGCTGCCGGCCGCCGACATCATCGTCGTGCACCGTTCGGACGGCTCGGGCACCACCTTCGGCTGGACCAACTACCTGTCCAAGGTGTCGCCGGACTGGAAGTCGACCGTGGGCGAAGGCAAGGCCGTCAAGTGGCCCGTGGGCCAGGGCGGCAAGGGCAACGAAGGCGTCGCCGCCTACGTCGGCCAGCTGAAGAACTCGATCGGCTACGTGGAATACGCCTACGCCAAGCAGAACAAGCTGGCCTGGACGCAGCTGCAGAACAAGGACGGCAAGTTCGTCCAGCCGGAACAGAAGGCTTTCGCCGCCGCGGCCGCCAACGCCGACTGGAAGAGCGCGCCGGGCATGGGCGTGGTCCTGACCGACGAGCCGGGCGCCGATTCCTGGCCCGTCACCGCCGCCACCTTCATCCTGGTCCACAAGTCGCAAGACAAGCCGGCGCAAGGCAAGGCCGTGCTGGAATTCTTCGACTGGGCCTTCAAGAACGGCGCCAAGTCGGCTGAAGCCATGGACTACGTGCCGCTGCCGGAAGCCGTGACCAAGGAAATCCGCGCCGCCTGGGGCGAAGTCAAGGCCGCCGACGGCAAGGCCGTCTGGCAATAAAGGCTTGAGCGCGAGGGAGGCCGGCTGACAATGCCAATCTCCGCCGCGCGCAATCCACAGCGGCCGCCGCTGGCGTTCCGGTTACGGAATGCCGGCGGCGGTCCGCCGCAAGACCTTCGCAGTTTCTCCCCTGGTTTCCTAAGGAAAGTCCATCCATGAGCGCGGTAATGGATAATAGTGTGCCGCTTTCGCCCAGCGTGGCGGACTCCGTGACTACCGGCACGCCTTCGCCTATGAAGCAAAATAAAAACGCGCTGATGGATGCGCTATTCAAGAACCTGACCCGCCTGTTCGCCTTCCTGGTGTTCATCCTGCTGGCGGCGATTCTTGTTTCCCTGATCTACGGCAGCCGCGAATCGCTGGCCAAGTACGGCCTGTCGTTCCTCTGGCTCAACGACTGGGATCCGGTCAATTCCAACTACGGCGCGGTGGTGCCCATCATCGGCACGCTGCTGACCTCGGCCATCGCCCTGATCATCGCGGTGCCCGTGTCCTTCGGCATCGCCATCTTCCTGACCGAACTGTCGCCCACCTGGCTGCGCCGCCCGCTGGGCACCGCGGTCGAAATGCTGGCGGCGATTCCGTCCATCATCTACGGCATGTGGGGCCTGTTCGTCTTCGTCCCCGTGTTCCAGCAGTATGTGCAGCCTTTCCTGATCGCGACGCTGGGCAGCCTGCCCGTGATCGGCGGCATCTTCGCGGGGCCGCCTTTCGGCATCGGCATCTTCACCGCCGGCCTGATCCTCTCGATCATGATCATCCCGTTCATCGCCGCGGTCATGCGCGACGTGTTCGAACTGGTGCCGGCGATGCTCAAGGAGTCCGCCTACGGCCTGGGCAGCACGACCTGGGAAGTGATGTGGCGCGTGGTGCTGCCCTACACCAAGTCGGGCGTCATCGGCGGCATCATGCTGGGCCTGGGCCGCGCGCTTGGCGAAACCATGGCTGTGACCTTCGTCATCGGCAACGCCTTCAAGTGGTCCGGTTCGCTGTTCTCGCCGGGCAACTCGATCGCTTCCGCGCTGGCCAACGAATTCAATGAGGCGGGCGGCATACAGAAGTCGGCGCTGCTGGAACTGGGCCTGATCCTGTTCCTGATCACGACCATCGTGCTCGCCCTGGCCAAGATGCTGCTGGTCCGCTTGTCCGCCAGTGAAGGCAAGAAAACCTGACGCGCCGCGAGCACAAGGAAAACATCATGGCTGTATCCGTACTCAATATGCAGAACGGCACCTATCGCCGGCGCCGCGTGGTCAACCGCATCATGCTGACCATTTCGCTGGGCACCCTGGTGTTCGGGCTGTTCTGGCTGTTCTGGATCATTCTGACGCTGCTGATGAAGGGCGCGCCCGCGCTGTCGTACACGCTCTTCACCGAGATCACGCCGCCGCCCGGACAGACCGGCGGTCTCATCAACGCCATTTTCGGCAGCGTGATGATGGCTGGCGTGGGCACGCTCATCGGCACGCCCGTCGGCATCCTGGCCGGCACCTACCTGGCCGAATACGGCCAGCGCGGCTGGCTGGCGCCGGCCACGCGCTTCCTGAACGACGTGCTGCTGTCGGCCCCGTCCATCATCATCGGCCTGTTCATCTATGCCGTGTACGTGGCCCAGGTCGGGCACTACTCGGGCTGGGCCGGCGCCATCGCGCTGTCCATCCTGGTGATCCCGGTGGTGGTGCGCACCACCGACAACATGCTGCTGCTGGTGCCCAACAGCCTGCGCGAAGCGGCTGCCGCCCTGGGTTGTCCCAAGTGGCGCATGATCACCATGGTGTGCTATCGCGCCGCCAAGACCGGCATCATCACCGGCGTGCTGCTGGCCATTGCGCGGATCTCGGGTGAAACCGCGCCGCTGCTGTTCACCGCGCTGTCGAACCAGTTCATGTCCCTGAACATGAACGGCCCGATGGCCAACCTGCCGGTCGTGATCTACCAGTACGCCGCCAGCCCCTTCAAGGACTGGAACAACCTGGCATGGGCCGGCGCCACGCTGATTACGCTGCTGGTGCTGGGCATCAACATCATCGCCCGCAACATGTTCCGCAAGTAAAGATCGCTTTGCCGGCGCGCCGGGGCGCGCCGGAGCCAAGGGAAACCAAATGGAAAACACCGCTACCGCCGTCAAGAACAAGATCGAGGTCAAGAACCTGAACTTCTACTACGGCAAGTTCCATGCGATCCGCAATGTGAACATGTCGATCCAGGAGAAGAAGGTCACCGCCTTCATCGGCCCGTCGGGCTGCGGCAAGTCCACGCTGCTGCGTACCTTCAACCGCATGTTCGAGCTCTACCCCGGCCAGCGCGCCGAGGGCGAAATCATCCTGGACGGCGAAAACCTGCTGACGGCCAAGACCGACATCTCGCTGATCCGCGCCAAGGTGGGCATGGTGTTCCAGAAGCCCACGCCGTTCCCCATGAGCATCTACGACAACATTGCCTTCGGCGTGCGCCTGTTCGAGCGCCTGTCCAAGGGTGAAATGGACGAGCGCGTGGAATGGGCCCTGAGCAAGGCCGCGCTGTGGAACGAAGTGAAGGACAAGCTGCACCAGAGCGGCAACAGCCTGTCGGGCGGCCAGCAACAGCGCCTGTGCATCGCGCGCGGCGTGGCCATCAAGCCCGAAGTGCTGCTGCTGGACGAGCCGTGCTCGGCGCTGGACCCGATTTCGACCGCCAAGATCGAAGAGCTGATCGCCGAACTGAAGAACGACTACACCGTCGTCATCGTGACGCACAACATGCAGCAGGCCGCGCGCTGCTCGGACTACACCGCCTACATGTACCTGGGCGAGCTGATGGAATTCGGTCAGACCGACCAGATCTTCGTGAAGCCTTCGCGCAAGGAAACGGAAGACTACATCACGGGCCGTTTCGGCTGATCGCCAGCGAGACGGGCCGTCGCCGGACGCACGGCCAGAGACAGGCATAGGCCAGGCGGGCCGAGATCTGGTATAGTTGCCACCCTTCGGGGCGTAGCGCAGCCTGGTAGCGCATCTGCTTTGGGAGCAGAGGGTCGTGAGTTCGAATCCCACCGCCCCGACCAATAAAATCAAAGGGTTAGCTCAATGTCATTGAGCTAACCCTTTTTCTTTGCTTGGCATATGGGACAACATATGGGACAACGAACTTGCAGTTGGCGGTGAGCAAGTTCAGGCGGCATCAAGGCAAGGATGTGCACTCGGTGGCAATAGCGCATTTCGGCACTTGCCGGGTCTCTGCTTGGTTGGGGCGGGCAGCTCGCTGCACTTTGGGCTCATCAGGCCGTGCGCTGGGGCAGCAACGTGAGAGTTCCGAGCCCAGGTCGCAGAGCATCGGCGGCACCACGCGACAGTTGAATCGTTACGACCCCTCGCCCCTTCCATCCTCGCGGCCTTATTCGTTAGCGGAGCAAATGCCGAGCTGTGCTGTGGACCGGTCTTCCCCGGTGGCACTTTTAAAGCGTCGCGGCCTGTACTCTGCATGTGCTGTGTGCATTGCACTGAGACCATACTGCACACCTCAGTGTCAAATGCGCTATGAGCTGCGCTGAGAGAAATCAAAGTCGACGGTCTATCCGACCCGAACCGCGGAGACTTGGCCTAGTACGGGAATGAGGGGATAGGGCATCCTTTAACCTAGTACTGATACGAGGGGTGCCCTTTCGACAATGGAGGTAGGAGTTGCCAGCGCAATGTCTGAGTGGCTGCGACAGGGACACAGAGTCTTTCAGACGGCTAACAGATTATTTCGCTGAGTCGACACCGGGCTGGCCGCGGGCCGCGATCCCGCGTATGAGGCGCTGAAACTTGTCGGCAGGTCCGTAGATTTCACGCCGCCGCAACCGTCCGGCTCGTGGCGTTGCAAAATAACTCCCACCTTGAGACGCCGGCGCCGGACAGTTGCCGCCACGGTCACGTACGTCTGGAACATCATGAACCGTTGATTGTTCCACCTTCACTGACGGTGGGCGGGGAGCGGGGCGGCTGTCCCGTTGTGGACCATCGAACAGACCCGGAGTGCTTAGCTGGCGTAGAGATCAAGTGCCGACGCCATCAGTCAAAGCTCTTTTCAAACACCTTATCAAAATCCCCTATCAAATGTTCCCAATGTGCGGGGAAGCTTGGCGCTCCGGTGGGCATCGATTCTTGCCACGGACAAAGGGGAAGGCTGGCTCGGCGGTCTCTCGTTCTAGCGAGCGGAGTCGTTGGATTGTGCAATACAGGACTCTGGCCAGACCCTCGGACTTGCCCACTTTCTTTTGCACGGCGCCCCAACCGTCTTCTAGACCCTGCAAGGCAAAAATTCGGAGATTCGACTCGCGTTTCAGAAACAGAGCGCGAGACCGCGCAGAACGCGCTCTGGACTGCAATGGCTCTAATGTGGCTGCCTACCCGTCACCCGGGGTGTTTCGACCGCTCATGCGGGCTGTGGACGCGTCTAAGGACCATCACTGCATCTGCGAGGGCGTCCCATCTGGAATTGGTCCGGCCTATTGTGGCTTATCAGGTCAGACAGCGGCGCAGACGCTGTTGACACTGGCGTAGCCAGTAAAAGATTTGGGATTGGGAATGGGATTGGGATTGGTAGCTTTGCATCCGGTTTGCACTGGGTTCGAAAGTAAAACCTGGCCATAACCTGCTGGGTTTCCGCTACAGGCCCCCAGGTTCCCTCGCTTCGTGGGTATTTCTCCTATGAGGATGGCCATGGATCCTGTGTCAGCGGCGCTCATGGACCTCAAGATCTGAACAACTGTGCTGGGGCACAGCGCGCTCCTGTACGCGGTGTTTTAGAACCCAACTGGTCGAGTGCCGCTCTAGGTTTTGTTGTGGGAACCGGCGGTTAACCGAGTAGGAACCCAGCAGGATCCCAACGGGTTTCCTGTTACGAACGATGTTGCGTTGTGCTGCGGATTCGCAGTTCATATCCGGCGGTGATTGCTATCATCAGGCGTACCGATAGGGCTGTGTTTGTGGAGAAAAGTGTATGGACTTGGGTACTACGGTGATGCTCGGAGTACTTGTAGCTGTTATCGCATTCGGCCTTTGGGTCGCGAATAACATCGCTCGTTCCGAAGGGCGCAACAAAGAAGACCATCAGACCTGAAGCGGCAATAATTCGGAGTAGGTCTCAAAGATTAGGCTGGCTTGTTATGTTCTTTGAAGTAACAATTGGTCATCTAGTTCATTCCGGGAGGGGGACGTGGCCGATTTCTTCATTGAACATAGCCACATGCTGGCTTTGAAACCCATTAGCAGTCCGAACTCGGGTTTTAGGCCAGGCCAGTTGGGCGCTCTTCATTCTGTGGCGGCCCACTTTTCGGTCTACGACGAGCCGGCCATAGTGTCTTTGCCGACTGGATATGGGAAGACTGCCGTGATCATGGCGCTTCCTTTTTTGTTGGGCTCAAACCGTGTGCTGGTGGTGGAACCCACGGATGTGCTGAGACGACAGACCTCGGCTCACTTCGGCGAACTGTCGACGCTACGCAAGCTCAAGGTCTTACCGGCGGAGGCAGAAAATCCTCATGTACATCCACAGAAGGGCAGGCCATTAAGCGCCGATGAATGGCTTGCCCTTCGAACTTTCGATGTGGTCGTGTCCACGCCAGCGAGCACATCGCCGGTCCTGGAGCCCGTAAGCCCCGCAGACCTATTCGATTTGATTATCTTTGACGAGGCGCACCATGCTCCAGCAGACACTTGGAGTGCGTATCTCGGTCACTACTCCCGCGCCAAGTTTGTCTTCTTGACGGCTACTCCATTCAGGCGCGATAAAAAGCCAATTCCGGGCCGTCTGGCATATAGCTATCCAGTTTCCAAGGCGTCTCGCGAACAAGCGTTTGGGAGCGTCTCCTTTCGTCCAGCGCCTGTGCATAACGATCACGATGAGGACGAGGTGGACCTCGCCATCGCAAGGGTGGCGATTGCACAGCTGCGGGAAGATCAGGCGCAAGGATTCGACCATCGACTGTTCGCGCGAGCATCCTCGATATCCGCTGCTAGGAAGCTAACGGGGATTTACGCCGGGCTTGGGGTGAGGGTAGAAGCGATCGACAGCGGAATTTCCAAACGGAGGCAGGAGCAACTGGAGGTCTTCTTGCTCCGGGGGGAGCTGGACGGAATAGTCTGCGTTGACATGTTCGGGGAGGGCTATGACTTTCCAAAGCTGAAGATCGCAGCACTCCATGCGCCGCACCGCTCCCTAGTTCCAACAATACAGTTCATAGGGCGGTTCGCGCGAACAAACGATGAACGGACGGGCAACGCTACTTTAGTGTCGACTGTGAGTCGTCTGCAAGATGCCACCGCAAGGCTCTTTCAAGAGGGAGTGGACATCGCTTCCCTTATCGACGAAGAGGCGAGGCGTCAGCTCGCCGAAGGGGCTGCCGATGAATCAATCTTGGAGATCTTGAAGCCGAAGAGGCAGACAGTCTCGGACTACGACGCCGTGTCGCCAATATCATTTGAGCTATATGCCCATGCTCGAATCTTTCAGTGCGACGTGGCCCCGGACTTCACTTTGTTTGAGGCATTGATAGGGCGAAGGCTTCACTTGGCTAAGCAGTGGATCTCGGATGATGGATTGATCACACTGCTTTTGACCGTCGACAATGAGCCGCCGAACTGGGCGACTGCTGACGTGCTTGTAAATGTACGACACGACGTTTTCCTGCTGGCCTACAACGCTGCTACACGATTGTGCTTCATCGGCTCCACTCGTAGAACAGATCGCTTATATATCGCACTAATGCAGGTCGTGGCCAAGGATCACCATAGACCTTTGAGCTTCGAGGAGACCATCCGTGCGCGCGCCGGCCTTACGGATATGCGCTTCTACGCTGTTGGCTTGCGTAATACGGCCATAAATTCGCAAGCAGAATCCTATCGCATGCTAACTGGACCTCGTGCTGAGCGAGCGGTCACGCCGGGCGATGGGCGCGCCTACGTACAAGGACATTACTTTGGTAGTGGATTGGAAGATGGCGAGCGTGAAACCATCGGAGCAAGCAGTAACTCGCGTATATGGAGCAATCAACGTCTCTCCGTATCGCAATACCTTGACTGGATATCGAAGCTGAACAATCGCTTGAATGGCGACGAAACGCTGGCAGAGTCTCAGCTAGATCTCGTCCAGCATTCGCAGACGTTGCGGCGAATCCCAGATGTTGTCATTGGTGGAAGCTGGTCGCGCAATGCCTACAAGCAGGCGCACCGGTTGAGATATCGACGTGTTGGACAGCAGCAGTGGCTCTATCGCCAAATCACTGATCTAGAGCTCTCGTCATTCGCCTCAGGACCTGATGGCCTGGATTTCGAAATCGTCTCGGACTCAGATGCGGTGCCCTACCGCATGTCTTTAGCCGGGGGCGCATTGTTTCGACAGCACGGCGCTGGTTGGGAAGTCGAAATATCTAGCACGCACGATGACTGGTTGGATTTTGACCAGTGGCTTTCTATGCACCCTCCAATCTTTTACGCAGCCGACAAGTCATCGTTCGAAGGGATGAACTGCTACCCGCCTCCGAAGCTGGCCAGCAATCGGCTTCTTGATGAGGACGTCGAGAACCCTGGGTGGGATGGCTGTGAGATCGGTAGAGAGTTTGACGCCGATAATCCCGAACGAATGACCGTCCACAGACATTTGGAATTGTGGATCAGGGCGAAGGAAAATCTCGAGGTCCTCGTTTATGACCACAGGACTGGGGAGGCCGCCGACTACATCGCGGTCACACGAGAAGAAGACGACAGAGTCCTCGTCAGTCTGTATCACTGCAAGGGAGCTGGGGGCGAACCGAATGGTGCCCGTGTTGACGACGTCTACGAAGTCACCTGCCAGCTACTAAAGTCAGTTGTTTATTGCGAATCCCGTGTGTTGGTCGAGCATGTGGAGCATCGGATAAATGAAAGGCGGCATAGGCGTCCGTCAGTCTTCAAGATCGGCAATCTTGCAATGTTGCAAGAGATCTTGCTGAACCGGGGCGCGGAAAAAGTCAGTTTCGCCATCTATGGCGTGCAGCCGGGGATTTCGAAAGGACAGATTGATGCCCACCTCGCTGATCTTATGGCCTTCAGTATTGACTACGTGAAAAGAGGGGGCGCGGCCGTTGGGAAGTGGTTGGTGAACGCATAGCCGAGACTTCCATCAGGTGGGGCCGCCTTTGTCACGAGAGACTTAAGGGCGTGGGCGCAACACTGAAGTGGTTTCTGAGCAAACTTGGACAACTGCTCGCAACGCGTCGAAGGTGGCCCAGATGCAACAAATGTACTGGGAAAGCTCTGCCGTGCTTCGCGGTGCCGAAGACCAGGCGGACCAGCGGCTCTCCGCTTCGCACACTGAATAAAACCTGTCGAGGAGTGCGGCGGCTGGTCCAGGTTCGGCTCTGTGGACGATCTTATTCCGTACCGTATTGAGTTGCTCCGCAGCAATCCAGCATGCGCCCTCATTAAAGTGTCCGGCGACTGCTCTTGCCAAGCACAAGGCATTAGAGAATGTGAGCTTCGCTTCGTCAAAGTAGCGAGGGTTGGCGACTGACGAACGGGTAATGGATCGCAGTTGCTCTTCGACCAGGAGGTGTCCTTTCAGTATTACTGTGAGTTCGTCCGCTGTTGGAGGAACGAGCCGAAAAAATCGTTCGTCATTCTCCGCAAAATCGGCTTTATGGTTGGCAGGACTCTTCGCGGGGGCGCTCGCATGAGATATAGGGGCGCGACGAGGTTAGCGCGCAGTAGAGGGGAGGAGCAATCTCGGCTTTGGCAGGGACTACCTTATCTCTTGCTAGGCGGAATTCACCAGCCCGAACTTTCAGCTGATGTCTGTGGTCTCGGCTCCGAACGAGGTACGGTCGTACCTGGGAAAGTTGCGTACCGTACATTCCTTCATGTAGGTACGGTATGGCGGCGTAGCTGCGGCTTGCGGGGGGGGATCGCCTATGTCTTTGATCCACGAAGAAAATTCCCGCAGTCGTACCGCTGTCCTCGCTTTGCGCCGGACTCGGCAGCACCAAGGGAGGTGTCGAAACTCATCTGACTTGGGATTTGCGCTATCGAATTACGGAATCGAGATTTTTCGATATACAAGTGCTGCTGCAGCCTCCAGCCGGATTTAGCCTTCGGAGGTCCGATTTCTGTGCCAAATTTAGGGGGACGCGCCGTCATGCTCCGAACGCAACTATTGCGTGATGCTGGCGAGGCGCCTAGTCGGTACCCCCACGTCCGTCCGTTTCGGTATTGGCAATCCATGCCGGAAACAGCAGCCCAACGTTGATTGCTCTCGACATACCATTGTTTACAGCGGGCCGCTTTCGGCCGAGGCTGTGTGAAAATTCACCGTGCTGCGGGTCATGTCGTAAGTTGGCTTCGCAGGTCAACTCAGGATCGACGATCGGAGTTGAGGGAAGGGTTTGATTACCCCCGAAAACATGTCCATCACGAGTTTTTACACAGCCTCGACCCCAAGCGGTCTGTCGTCCAGTACCGCTTCGTATAACCACTCCTTCTCGTGCGGTTAGGCTCTATCACCTAGCCCACTACGGCTTGAAAAGAAGGTCCGATCCGTCATGAAAAAGTAATTGGCGCCGCCTACATTCATTACTTCGTTAAATCCGGATAAATGGACAATATGAAGACCAACATGGATGCGCCCGTCGTGGACTTCAATGACGAGGACTCGAACACATCGCCAAATCCGACATTCGACGCGGTGCTACAAACCCGCTTGAGTCGACGCCGGATTCTGAAGGGAGGCATGGCAACGGTGGGCTCTGCCCTGTTCGGGGTTGGCCTGGCGGGCTGTAATGGCGACGGAGACGACGACAGCGATGTCGATAGCCCGGACACGCCGCCCACAGGAGCACCTTCCACGGAGCCCCCGGAAAAACTGCTCAATTTCGGCGCGGTTCCGAAATCATTGGCAGACGCGGTCAGCGTTCCCTCCGGATACACCGCGCAAGTGCTCTATGGCTTGGGTGACCCGCTCGCCGCGGGAGTGCTTGCCTACAAGAACGATGGCACGGACAACGATTTCGACAAGCGTGCTGGTGACCACCACGATGGCATGGAATGGTTCGGCCTTGGTGCTGACAACCGGCCGTCGGCAAGCTCGACGGATCGCGGGCTGCTGGCGGTCAACCATGAGGCCACGACGAACGAAGGGCTCAGTTCGTTCTTCCTACATGCAAATGGGGGCACGAGTACGCTACCCCGGCCAGCCGCCGAGGTTGACAAGGAGATCGCCATTCATGGAGTGTCGGTTGTCGAGGTAAAGAAAGCCGGCAATTCCTGGGTCACGGTTCCCGATTCGTTGTTCAATTTCCGACTCACGGCGCTTTCCGAAATCGAGATCGCCGGCCCCGCCCGCGGTAACCCGCTGCTGGTGACGAAGTACTCGCCCGATGCGACGCGGACGCGCGGCACCCTCAACAACTGCGGCACGGGAAAGACCCCTTGGGGCACCTTTCTGACTGGCGAGGAAAACTGGTACGGTTATTTCACGCGAGACGCTGCGGACGATGCAGCCCGCGGGAATGACAAATCTGTCACCTCGCTTCGGCGCTATGGACGCAATCAAGGCGCTGCGTCGCGCCACGGCTGGGAATCGGCCGGCGCGGACGACCGATATGCTCGCTGGATAATCAGCCAGTCTGGCGCGTCGGCTGACGGTAGCGACGACTACCGCAACGAGATGAACGGCCAGGGCTACGTCGTCGAGGTGGATGCTTACGACCGCAGCAGAAAGGCGAAAAAGCGCTCGGCTTTGGGCCGGTTTGCCCATGAATCGGCCGCTTTCCGCACGGCCGTCGCGGGTCAACCGATCATCGTATATATGGGCGACGACGCTCGTGGCGAGTACCTCTACAAGTGGGTCTCGTCGGCCAATTGGGATCACGCGGACGCAGACGCGATCAGTCGTATCGCTGTGGGCGACAAGTATCTTGATAACGGCACACTCTTTGCGGCCCAGTTCTCAGAAGATGGAACCGGCTCGTGGTTGGAACTGTCGATGCAGAACTCGGCGGTCAGCGGGTATGCGACCTACCCCTTTTCCGATCAGGCCGATGTGGCAGTTAATGCCCGCTTGGCGGCCGATGCCGCCGGTGCAACCAAGATGGATCGGCCCGAATGGTGTGGCGTGAACCCCGCGAACGGCGAACTCTATTGCACGTTGACGAACAACAGCAGCCGCCGCGTTGATCCCACCGGCTCGCAGTATGAGCCCGACTCCGCCAATCCTCGCGTGTACACCGATATGAAGGGTGGCGCTAGCCAGACTGGCAACCCCAACGGACACATCATTCGTATCAAGGAATCGGCGGCGGCCGGTGATGGCGATCGCTTCGAATGGGATGTGTACCTGTTCGGCGCGCAAGCCGACGCCGATGTCACGACCGTAAACCTGTCCAGTCTTACCGATGACCAGGACTTTTCAGGCCCGGATGGTCTGGTGTTCAGTGCGGTAACGGGTCTGTGCTGGCTGCAGACCGATGACGGCGCCTACACCGACGTGACCAACTGCATGATGTTGGCCGCGCGCCCCGGGCAGGTTGGTGATGGGGCGAAGAAATCCCTGACTTATCCCAAGGGAGACGGCAGCACGCTTACGGTGGATACCTACGTCGGTAAGCCGCCAGCGGCAGAGCAGCTCAAGCGCTTTCTGGTGGGCCCGGTTGGATGCGAAATTACGGGGTTCTGCGAAACACCCGATGGCAAGGCCATTTTTGTCAACATCCAACATCCTGGCGAAAACACGGACCAAGCCAACCTCGCTGATCCTTCCAAGTACACCAGCCAATGGCCAAGCAATGCTGGGTATGGAGCTGGCAAACGGCCCCGCTCCGCGACGATCGTAATTACGAAGGATGACGGCGGCCGTATCGGAACCTGATACCCAAAACCATAAGTAGGGCCAACATCGTCGATTCGTCGACAACTTTGCGGGGCGATGCTGGGGGCTGGCATTCGCCCCATTTTTTTGCGGCGGCCGCTTTCGCATGTCAAATGTTGCTGACACTAATCTGTCATCTATGCGATATAGTCTGTCCGGATATACAGAACTACCGACTTATCGAATTTCCATGCCCATCGCCAGCACGTCCACGCCTTCACCAGCGGTTGCCAGCCATTTCAACCCGGATTTACCTCGGGACGGAGTGTCTTTCCAGCACGCGCTAAGCGCATTCCACGCCCTTTCTCAGCCAACGCGGCTCGAGATTTTTCGCCTTTTGATGGCGCGCGAGCCGGAAGGGGTGCCTGCGGGCGCCATCGCGGAAATGGTGGAGGGCCCCCACAACACGGTGTCGCAGCATCTGTCGGTGCTTGCCCGCGCGGGCTTGATCTGGGGAGACCGCCAGGGGCGAAGCATCATATATCGTGCCGACGTAGGCGTCATGGGCTCGTTGATGTCGTTCATGTTGACCGATTGCTGCCATGGCCATCCCGAGGCTTGCGCGCCCGTCATCGCTGCGTTGGCGGGCCACTGCGACTGCGACATCATCCCGAACAAAAAGCCACTTCGTAGCGCCAAGAAAAAGGCTGGCGCCTCGGCGGCTACCTAGCCGCCGATGTAGCTCATCTCGATCTTTTGTTGGCGTGGTTGTAACGTTCGAACCTCTGAGTATCGATCGTTGCGGGATCGCCACCGCTCAGCCAAGCCGTTGATCAGCATTTGTGGATTCGACTCCGACCTCAATTGCAAACGTATGTCATCGCCTTGTTCGGCAAACAGACAGGTATAGAGCTTGCCGTCGGCCGAGACCCTTGCCCTTGAGCAATCGCCGCAGAATGGGTGGCTGACGCTAGAAATCAAACCGATTTCTCCTAGCCCGTCTTGGTAAGCCCAGCGGCGAGCGACTTCGCCGCGCACCGTTGGCGCCAAGGGCGTCAGCGGGAAAACGGCATGTATTCTCTTGAGGACTTCGTCGGATGGCAGCACGGCCGAGGCATTCCAACCATTGGTCGCACCGACATCCATGAATTCGATGAAGCGCAGCGCGTGCGCGGTTCCGCGAAAGCGCCGGGCCATCGGCAGGATCTGATCGTCATTCACACCACGTTGCACCACCATATTTATCTTGATGTGCGGGATGCCCGCAGCCTGGGCTGCGGCTATACCCGCCAATACATCATCCACGGAAGCAGTCGTGTCCGCGACCCGCGCAAAGATGGACGGCGAAAGCGCGTCAAGGCTGACGTTCAGACGCCGCAACCCGGCGGCGGCCAGCCCCTGGGCCTTGCGTGCCAATAAAGACCCGTTGGTGGTCATGGCCAGATCAATCGGCGCGCCGGACGGCGTACGCAACGCCGCCAGTCGCGCAATAAGATGCTCCACGTCTTTGCGCAGCAGCGGTTCACCCCCGCTGACCCTGACCTTACGTACGCCCAGGCTGATGAAGGCGCTTGCGACTCTCTCAATCTCATCAAAAGTCAGCAGCTCTTCGCGGCGCAGGAATGAATGATCCGCGCCGAACTGATCTCGGGGCATACAGTAGGTGCAACGAAAATTGCACTGGTCTATGACCGAAATGCGCAAGTCATGCAGAGGCCGACCGTGCCGGTCTTCGGGCGGGCCGTCCATGCCTGACGAGGCGGTCGATGTTGACCGTAGCGAGGGAGATTTGCGGCGATCCAACAGCGGAGCTTCGATCATGTTCTGCGTCAGCCTGGCGCGCCGGCAAGTATCCAGTCGACGACCTTTTTCGCGTCCTCGGCTGAAATTCCGGGGTTCGGCGGCATCGGCACAGGTCCCCAGGTGCCCGCACTGCCATTCTTGATTTTCCCTAGCAGCAGGGCAGCGGCGCCGGGTTCGTCCTTGAACTTGGCGCCCACGTCCTTGTATGAGGGGCCGACGACCTTGCGGTCAACCGCGTGGCACGCCAGGCAATTGTTCTTGGTCAAGATCGCTTGGATTGTGGCGTCCGGGGCCGCAACACAGGTCAGGCTGGCAGATGCCAACCCGACCGACACGAACAGCTTGGTGATACGCATAAGGGGCGGTGCTCCTTTGATTGAAAAATCAGCCCAGGGTGAATCGGCGGCTCTTGAAACTGATGGTGTTCCTGAACTCCTCGACGGAGCCCACTTTCCGGATGTTCCCCCAGGTGCCTTTGTAGTAGGGAATGATGTTGCGGTCGGTCCACTCGGTCGTGACGTCGCCCTGGATGCCGTTCACGTAGCCGAACATCATGAATGTCTGGCCGCGCTTGATCTCCGGCACCGGGTACACCATTGCGTAAGTCGACCCGTAATCGTTGTAGACCTCGACCACGTCTGAAGCCTCGACGCCCAGCTCCTGGCAATCGGCGGGATTGATCTCGATGTATGCCATCGGATAGCGGTCCTGGGCGAAGCTGTTGTACTGGTCGTGATAGGCCGTTTGCCAGATCTCGTTGTTGCGGCCGTTGTTCAGCCAGAACTTGTACTTCTTCTTTTGGGCGGCCACGGGCTCGGGCAGGCCTTTCCACTGCGCCGGCTTGAAGTGAGCTTTTCCGTCGGCGGTGTCGAACTTACCGTCCGTGTAGAGCATTTCGGTGCCTTTGAGCTTCCCGTCCGCGTAGGCCTGAACGGGTAACTGGACGCCGTTATTGCCGGCGGCGAGCAACCGTTCGTAGGTCACCAGGTGACCGGTATCTCCACCCTGGCTGTCGATCTTGGGCGCGTCCTTCTGGCCCGCCCGACGAAACCCATCATTGAACGCATCCTCTTCCGTCTTCCAGTCGAATCCGGCGAAACGTTGCGCCATCTTGCTGTTGCCTTCCTTCTCGTACATGGCTTTCAGCGTGTTGGCGATTCGCGCGGCGATCAGGCAGTCCGCTTGCGCTTCCCCGGGCGGGTCCATGAACTTTTGCGACAGGCGAATGCGCCGCTCGCCATTCATGGACGTCAGGTTCGTTTCGCCCGGGTGCGCCGCTGGAAGCAGCAGATGGGCAGCCTCGGCCAGCTTGGTTGGATAGAGATTGATGCTTGCAACAAACAGTCCGCCTCGTTGCGTGGCCGCATAGATGATGTCGACCATCTCTTCGGTTGAAGCGCCGCGCGCTTTCTGCATGGCTTCCTTCACGATGGCGGACCGCTTGAACACCGCCTCTCGGAGCGCTTGCGCGTTATTGCTGGTCTGGAAGTTGTTGGACCCCCACCAGGTCATCATCCTGCCCTTGCCTTTGATGAGTTCCTGGTCAATGTAGATTTTCTTGTCGCCAGGGTAGGGGGGCCTGGCATAACCCTCTTGGTGCCCCCCCATGCGTACACATCCGGTGCCACGGCGCCCCACGTTGTGCGTGGCGATGACCAGATCCAGCAACGCCGACTGAATGACGTAGTTGTCGTTGCCCCAGATGATGCCTTTTTCGTAGGCATGCATCGTGCGCGGAAGCTGCCCTGTCTTCTTCGGCTTGTACGACCACTCCGCCGCCTTCTTCAGGTCGTCGACCGGCACGCCCGTGATCTTGCTGCATTCCTCCAGAGGCATGCGATTCGCCTTAACGGCCTCATCAAATCCCGCCGTGTGCGCCTTGATGAACGGCTTGTCTACCCAGCCCTGTTCAACCACGTAGGTAAACAGTCCGTTGAACAACGCGATGTCAGTGCCGGGTTCGATCGCCAGATGCAGCACTCGATCTTTTCCGGCTATCTGTCGGGCGATCGCGATGGAGGGCGTGTCGCGCGGGTCCACGAAGACGATGCGGGTAGTTGGAAGATCTTCACCCGCGAAGCGCGCCTTTTTCTTGTCGACCGTCTGCCCGTACAGATTCGGAACCCAGTGGTTCAGGAAATAGTTCGTCTGGGACTCGTAAGGATTATTGCCAATGGACCACAACACGTCGGCAAGCTCGGCGTCTTCGTAGGCGTTGTTGAGTTCGCCGACGCCCATCTCGCGCGTGGCGTGGCATTCCGAGTTGTACGCCGGGCGATTGTGGATACGCACCATCGGCGTCTGTAGCGCGGTGAACATCAGCTTGCCCGTGCCCCAGGTGTTCTCGAACCCTCCGCCCGCCCCGCCGTGGTCAAAACACGAGAACACAATGCCTTCCGGGCCATCGGTATCCAGCACCTTCTTCAACAGCCCGGCGTACAGCGCCAGGGCGTTGTCCCACGGAACGTCCACCCATTGGTCGGCGGCATACATGCGCGGCTGTTTCAGGCGCGCCTTGCCATCGCCATCGGGCGTGTACATATAGCTGGCCATCCGGCCGCCACGGGTCGAACTCAAGCCGCTGTTGACCACGCATTCCTTGTCCGGAACGATCATGATGTTGTGACGCGAGCCATCCCGCTGCGTGATGACGTTGGTCATCGCCGGGGTAAGCGTCAACGCGAAAGGCGGTAGCTGCTGACGAAAGTCCTGGCCCAGCGCATTCTCCTCGGGCGCCCGGCCTCCCTCGCTTTGCTCGGGCCATTTGTAAACGTGGTACCCACAGCCGACGATACAGAAGTGGCACGTCATATTCGTGCGCGCGGCATCCTTCGGCGGCAAGGTGATGCGGTCTTTGGGTGCGGACATGAGCGTCTCCCGACTTACAGAATGTTGGCCTGGCGGCCGTAGATCAAGCCTTCGACCCCAACCGCGGATATCCCGTCCGAACTGGCGTCATAGCGCAGCAGAATCCGTGGGAGGTTTTCGGTGGCTTGCCCGCAGATCATCTGGCCTGCCTTCTCGGCGTCAAACTCGCTGAAGTGGCACGGGCACTTGAACGTTTTTGTTTTGTTGTCGAAAACTGTGGGGCAGCCCATATGCGTGCACATCGTGCTGTACGCGACGATGTCGTGGTCAGGGCCAACGCCGCCGGGAACGGGATGCCCGAGCTTCACAGCGGTACACGGCGAGGCAGCGTCGGGATAGGCGAACTGCAGGGGCGTGTCGGCCGTGAGCTTCTGCGCGACGGCGATGGACTTCACGGGGTAGGGCAGCGTGGTTCCGGTGTGCGGCGCCGTGGCCGGTTGGGCTTGGGCGGGCATGATCGGGATGAGTGTTGCGGCAGCAACAGCACCGCCCGTTCCGCTCAACTTGAGGAATCCGCGCCGGGTAAGGATTTGTGGCTCTGACATGTCGATATTTCCTATTGAAACGAAATGACGGCTTCAGTACTCTGTAGAGCGATAAGCAAAGGGCATGCCAAGTGTCTCTGGCATTGCCCTACACAGGAGGAGACCAAGACCATGGGCACAACGCGATGCCGGAGAGGTAACGTCCAGGCGCCCCAACAGGGGCTGGCGTTACCGTTCGGTAACCGCCGCAGCTTTCTCGCGGCCGGCGTAGCGTCTATCGCGGCCTGTACCTTGCCGCGCAACGCAGCGGCGTCCGCGCCGCTTAGGTTAGGCACGACCGCGGTGTTCCTGGACGACCAGCTCCAACTGCTGGATATCTGGCGGGCCGATCTTCAAGCAGCGCTTAAGCAGGACATTCAGTTCGTCCAACGACGCAGCTACGGGGAAATCGTGGACCTGCTGTTGCGCGGCCAGATCGACGCGGCATGGATCTGTGGCTACCCTTACGTCTTGAACGCCGACAAGCTCAAGCTGCTGGTGGTGCCGCAGTACCAAGGCAAACCGCAGTACCGGTCGTACCTGATCGTGCCCAAGGAGGACCGAAGCACGGCAGGAATTGCAGACTTGCGCGAACGGGTCTTCGCCTACAGCGACCCACTTTCTAATTCCGGCTTTCTGGTGCCTCGGACGGAACTGCTTGCCGAGCATCAGGACCCGCTACGGTTTTTCAGCAAGGCTTTCTTCACCTTTGCGCACAGCAAAGTTGTGGAGGCGGTCGCGGCGGGGCTGGCCAGCGGCGGGGCGGTCGATGGATACGTCTGGGACAGCATTGCGTCGCAACATGGCGCGCGCGCCGCCGGCACCCGCGTCGCATGGCGATCCCCGGAATATGGGTTTCCGCCCGTCGTGGTCGGCGAGCATGTTGCCGACGACACCGCGCTTGCGCTGCGCGATGCTTTGCTCCAGATGCACGCGCGTTCGGATGGCCGCTTGATACTCAAGCGCCTATTCCTCGATCGGTTTGTTGAGGGGCCCGATAGCCTGTACGACGGCATCCGTGGGTTGGTGCGCACGTCAGCGGGCGAAAACCCGGCACGAGATTCTGCATGAAGTCGGCCCGTTGGAACCCCTGGTCCAGAATCAGCTATCGCTACAAGGTGCCGTTGGCCTTGGCCGCCGCGATCGTGGTAACGGAACTGGTGGTTACCGCGACGCTGATGCGAACCGCTTACGTCGGCATGCTGCGAGACACGCGGCAAAGCGCGATGGCGTTAACGCAGGTTTTATCCTTGTCGGTGCGCGAACCCTTGATGCGTGACGATCTGTGGCGGGTCTACGAGGCGTTGCGCATACCGCTCACGGCAGGAGATGGCGCCCCAGGCTTGCGGTCGATCATTGTGCTGGACCCCGGCTTGCATGTGTATGCGTCATCCGATCCGCATCGCTATCCGGTGCTGACGCCCGGCGCCGGTTTGCCCGCCGAGCTGGCTGCTGCGGCGCAAACCCTGCGTGACGATCCGCGCACCTTTGTATTCAATACCCCCGATAGCCTGGACGCCACGTTGGCAGTCGCCGGCGCCGCAGTTGTGTCGGAAGATGCGGGATTGGCTGGATACGTGCTGGCGTCTTACGACGCTAGCATCTGGCGCCAGCGCCTGTACGACCTGGTCAGCCAGGTGCTGCTGGTCAGCATTCCCGGGCTGCTGTTGCTACTGGCGCTGGGCTGGTTATGGGGAAACCGCATCGCACGGCCGCTGCTGTCTTTGGCCCAGGCGACTCAGCGTGTCGGGCGCGAACCGGCGGCCAACATCGGACTTTCCTTGCGCAAGGAAGGAAGCGACGAAATCGCGGTGTTGGGGCGCAGCTTTGCATCCATGCTGACGCAACTGGAACGACAGGAAGCGCTTGAACAGGAAATCATTGCCGCCGAACGGCTGGCAGCGGTAGGCCGAGTGGCTGCCGGGGTCGCGCACGAGATCAATAACCCGCTTGGCGGCATGCTCAACGCGTTGGATACCTTGGAAAAGCACGGTTCCTACGATGAATTAACCCAAAGAACAGTCGGCCTGACGCGACGGGGCTTGATGCAGATTCGACGTACCGTCGGCGCCTTGCTGGTGGAAGCACGCCTGGATTCGTCCTTCATGCACACAACGGATTGGCAGGACCTGCGCCTCTTGATCGAGCCCGAATTGTCAGAGAAGAACGCCACGCTGCTGTGGGACGTCACCACCCGGGACGAATTGCCGCTGCCCGCGCATCTGGTGCGCCAGATGGTCTTGAACCTGCTCATCAACGCAAAGAACGCCGTGGAGCGCGGCGGGAGCGTCAGCTGCACCGTGACCGGAACCGCCGACCGCCTTTCAGTAGAAATAGCAAATTCCGGGCAGCACATTCCACACGATGTGCTGCCCCATTTGTTTGAGCCTTACCGGGTAGATGCCCGGGGAGCGGGGCGGGCAGAGGGCCGCTCCCGCGGACTGGGCCTGTGGGTGACTTACCAAATCGTCACGCAATTGCAAGGCACGATCGAAGTGATAAGCGAAGAAGGCTATACCGCCTTCACCATCACACTGCCTTGCGGCGCACCCATTGAAAAAACGAACTTGGAGCTGACGCCGTGATACAGCCATATGTCTGTTTGATCGAAGACGACGCCATCATGGGCGAATCCATTGTGGAAAGGTTTCGTCTGGAGGGAATCCGTGCCGACTGGTTTTCCAAGGCGTATGAGGCAAGGGATGCCATCCACGCCAATGCCTATGGCGTGGTGATCAGCGATGTCCGCCTGCCAGACTTGGATGGCGACGAACTTTATCTACAGTTGGTGGCGCAGGGCGGTACGTTGCCACCGTTCATCCTGATGACGGCCTATGCCACGGTGGAAAGGGCCGTGGATTTGCTGAAGCTCGGCGTCAAGGACTACGTGACCAAGCCTTTTGACATCGCGACGCTGATCCAGACCGTGCGCGATGTTGTCCCGGCGCAGGCCTCGCCGGAAAGCGATACGGAACTAGGGGTGTCGCAGGCGGCCCAGAATCTACGCCGCATGGTGCCCCGGCTGGCGGGCCGTGCGTCGGCCGTCCTGTTGGTTGGAGAGTCAGGGGTTGGCAAAGAGGTATTGGCACGACTGATCCACAGCCAGGCGGGGCCGGACCTTACCGCGCGGCCGTTCGTAGCCGTGAACTGCGGCGCCATTGCCTCCACCATCGCCGAAGCGGAATTCTTCGGCTATGAAAAGGGGGCTTATACCGGTGCGGACAAGCTGCGCAAGGGTTACTTCGAACAAGCTGACGGCGGCACGCTGTTCCTGGATGAAGTCGGAGAGCTATCGCCGGCGCTGCAAGGCGCGCTGTTGCGGGCGATACAGGAAAAGCGTGTCCGCCGACTGGGTGCCGAGCACGACACCCACACCAAGTTCGACCTGGTCTGCGCCACCAACCGAAACCTGGCCGAGATGGTCAGCGCCAAGTTGTTCAGGGAAGACCTTTACTACCGGATCAACACCGTCACCCTTGAGGTGAAGCCGCTGCGCGATCGGCCTGAAGACATCCTCTGGCTGGCCAAACGGTTTGCCACCAGCATCGCCGAGCGCCTGGGAGAGCCTGCAAAAACCCTGCACCCGTTGTCGCTGGCCAAGATGCAGGCGTACCCCTGGCCGGGCAATATCCGCGAATTGCATAACCGGATCGAACGCGCCTGTCTGGTCAGTCAGTCCAGCGTCTTGTTGCCGGGGGACATCTTTCCTGAAGGTCCGGACGGCGACCATTTTCACGATGAGCCGCAAGTTGGGGAAGAGGCCACGCTCAACGCCTACCAACAGGTCTGTGAGCGGCTGTACATCGAAGAGGTGTTGCGCCGGCACGGCGGCCGCATTCAAGAAACGGCCGACGTCTTGAGCATATCCAGGAAGAACCTATGGCAAAAAATGAAGCGCTACGGTATTGACCTGAAGCGCCGAAGCGAATAACGTTGGTATCAACAACTAATTTGGCCACCAAGAATGAATTCAACAAGAACGCGTCTGGCCAGTCGGGACGCCGAAGCGCTCTATGAAGCGGTGAACCAGCTGATCAGGGTCCATCAGTTCCGCGATCGCGATCGCATTTGTTGCTATGACGTGTCCGTGGCGCAGTGCTATGCCTTGGAAACCCTGGTCAAGCAAGGGCCGCTGCGGTTGCAGGCGCTTGCGCAGGTGATGTTCCTGGACAAGAGCACGGCCAGCCGAATTGTTGATTCGCTGGAACGCAAGGGCTACGTCACAAGGATCGAAGATGCCGCCGACCGCCGGGCGGTGCAGCTTGAGCCGACCGCGGCGGGGCGCAAGCTGTATCAGACCATTCGGGCGGATCTGGTTGCCGAAGAATTTGCCATGATCGAACACATGAAGCCCGAGGTCCTGGAGGCATCGCTTGATCTGCTGCGGCAGTTGACGCGCGCCGCACAAGCACGTTGTGGCGTCGCCTCGACGTGTGCCGTGGAGTTTGAGCCGTAGAGTCCAAGCCGTAGAAATTGCGGCTTTTTTTTAAGCAAATAGTTGCTAGTACCAATTAAATACGGCTTCGGCCGTGTCCCAACCCCATGAAGAGAGGTACCTGGAATGCGCATCAATGACCACCCCGTCGCAATCATCGGAGCCGGCCCCGTCGGGCTGAGCGCCGCCGCTCATCTGCTGGACAGAGGCATACCCTTCGTCGTATTTGAAGCAGGAGACCAGGCTGGGGCAAGTTTGAGCCGGTGGAGACATGTACGGATGTTCTCTCCGTGGGGCTACAACATCGATAAGAAAGCTGGCGAGTTGCTCGCGCAGTCGGGGTGGGTTGCCCCGCCCAGTGACGCTTATCCCACCGGACACGAATTGCTGACGCAGTATTTGCAGCCCTTGTCGGAAGTGCAGTTGATCAATCGCTGCCTGAGAACCCATCACCGGGTGTTGGCTGTCAGCCGCGTCGGGCACGATGTCATGAGGAGCCATGATCGGGCTGTCGCACCTTTCCTGCTGAGAGTCAGCGGACCCCACGGCGAGCGGGATGTCCTGGCGCGGGCCGTTATCGATGCCTCTGGTACCTACAACACACCAAACTGGATGGGCGCGCACGGCATCCCGGCCTTGGGAGAAGAGCGGTTCGCGGCCCAGATCGCCTATGGCATTCCCGACATTCTGGGAGACGCCCGGCAGCGATACGCCAATCGTCGAGTGTTGGTGATTGGCGGGGGCCATTCCGCCTTCAATGCGCTTCAGGACCTGGTGGAACTGGCCAGCATCGAACCTGGTACACGGGTTTATTGGGCGATCCGCGGGGCTTCAACCGATCGGCTTTTCGGAGGCGGAGAAAATGACCAGCTTGAGGAGCGCGGCAGGTTGGGAACGACAGTCAAACAGCTTCTGGACGAGGGAAGGATAGTGCTTTTCACCGGCGTCGACGTTGACCGCGTGAGCGATTCCGACGAGGGCTTGACGGTTCACAGTGGCGTCAAGGCGCTTGCCCCCGTCGACGAGATTGTCGTCGCAACGGGATTTCGTCCCGACCTTCGCTTGATGGCGGAGCTTAGGCTCGAACTAGATCCTGCAACGCAAAGCCCTATCCGCTTGGCTCCAATGATCGACCCGAATGTGCATAGTTGCGGGACAGTTCGGCCCCATGGCGCCTCGGAACTGGGACATCCCGACGAGGGGGTGTTCGTCGTTGGAATGAAAAGCTATGGGCGTGCGCCTACGTTTCTAATGCTGACAGGCTATGAACAGGTCCGATCTGTTGTGGCCGCACTAGCCGGCGACTTGGAAGCTGCAAAACGAGTGGAGCTTGTGCTTCCTGAGACCGGTGTGTGCAACACGCAAGTTCGTCGTGCAAGCGCTGAAGCAAAGTGCTGCACCTAATCTGCAATTGTCATCGGAGGGGCGCAGGCGGAGGTTCAATCTGCGACCCCGCTGCCGATGAAAACGGTCCACGTCGACGAGGAGGTTTTAAGGAAGGATCAGGATGGCCACATCTGCGCGCCCTAAAAGCTCTTTGCACGGGACTCCCAGAATGGCGTTCTTGAGGCCGCCGCAGTGCGACTTGCCTGCGACGATTAGGTCGGCGTCCATCTCACGCCCGAATGCCAAAAGAGACTCAATAGAATCGCCCGCAAGGATATGAAGACGCGGCTGCAATTCGCGTTCTCGAGCTGCGGACAAGAGCGTAGCCCACTCGGTCCCAATCTGCTTATGCACATCAGCGAGGAATGACTCCTCGGATTCGCTCAAAAGCTTTTCCAGCTTTGGGCGCACTGCGAGGAACGTCAATGCAGCATGGTTGGCTTGTGCCAAGTCCAAGAGCGCCACCAACGATGGCCGACTCAGGTGTGCGAGGTCGAAATCCACCAGAATGCGCGTAAACATCATCTTCACCCATGAGGCCAGGCAACGTGATTCGCCAGCGTCCCTCAGGCTGATCGGAACGTCGATAGGCAGGATAACCGGTCCGATCCCACCCGCATTTCTTGAAAAGAACGGAAGCTATTCCGTATGTCCAGGTATATGGAAATAAAATCCGTTCGTCAAGTTGATGAAGATAAGGAGAGGAGGGCGTAAACCTTATTGGGTCTCCGTCTCATGC
Organism: Achromobacter xylosoxidans; assembly: GCF_014490035.1. Classification (NCBI taxonomy): domain Bacteria; kingdom Pseudomonadati; phylum Pseudomonadota; class Betaproteobacteria; order Burkholderiales; family Alcaligenaceae; genus Achromobacter; species Achromobacter xylosoxidans. Next base: position 1,618,798 of record NZ_CP061008.1, read on the forward strand.
GTCATCGCTTCACGAGCCAGGCGTGCGATCTCCGCGGCCATGCCCTTGCGCTCGCTATATCGGTCCGTGAGATAGTCACTTCGGTCCCGCACCAGCAGTGTGAATTTATAGAGTTCTTCCATGACATCCACCACCCGGTCGTAGTAGGGCGAAGGCTTCATGCGGCCGGCTTCGTCAAACTCCTGAAACGCCTTGGCGACTGAGGACTGGTTCGGGATGGTTACCATGCGCATCCAGCGGCCCAGCACGCGCAAGGCGTTTACCGCGTTGAAGGATTGGGACCCGCCCGAAACCTGCATAACCGCAAGCGTGCGGCCCTGTGTCGGCCGCACACTACCCGTCTCCAGCGGCAACCAGTCGATCTGACTCTTGAACACACCCGTAAGCGTGCCGTGCCGCTCGGGGCTGCACCATACCTGCCCCTCGGACCACAGGGATAGTGCACGCAATTCAGCCACTTTTGGATGGTCCGCGGGAACACTATCGGGCAAAGGCAAGCCGCTCGGATCGAAAATCCGGGTCTCGGCGCCGAGCCGCGTCAAAATTCGCGCCGCCTCTTCAGTGAGCAACCGACTGTACGAGCGTTCACGCAGGGAACCGTACAGCAGCAGTATGCGGGGCGGATGCGTCGCGCCGGCCGTCAGCGACAGCTTGTCGTGCGTGGGGACGTCCAGCAAAGAGTCATCCAGGCTCGGAAGATCGAGGTCAGAGGGTGAAGAATACGTCGTCATTGCAATACACTCACTCGGGCAAAAATTGTAGTTTTGGGCGGCTGAGCCACGCTGCCAGCCAGAAGCTTGCGGCCAGTAATAACGCCACCACCAAGATTGAGACAAGCACTCCGTCGTAGGAGGAACCAATGGCCCAAAGGGCCGCGGCGCCCACCGGGGCGGCGGCGCGCGCAAATGTCATCGGCACGGTCAGGAGCCCGTTGATGGCTCCGTAGGCATGTCGGCTCAACATTTCAGGCACAACCATGCCACGAACGATCGTGAATATGCCGTTGGCTCCGCCGTAAACCACGCAGATTGCCGCGACGACAATGAAGTCCGTGTGCAAGTAGGCGAGGGCGCCAAAGGCGAGCGGGAAGACCGTCACCACCGCTGTACCCACCATTCGCATGGAGGCGCGTGCCGCGAAAATGCTCACGACGATTCGGCCCGCCACTTGGGCGGGGCCGATCAAAGCGATGGCTTGAACAACCGAAGCGGTGTCGATGCCTCGCTCGCGCAGCAAGGGGTACATATGGAACGTAAAGGCAGAGAACATGGCCGCGTATGCTGTCAGCGACAACAGCAGCGCCCAGAAAACAGGCCGACGCAGCGCTTCCTGAACAGCTACGCGATTTCTTTCGCGCTGTTCACCTGGATTGACGTTGTCGGTCGGCCTGGCATCTCGGGCAGGCTGAATAAAGAGCAGGTAGGCGCCGGTGCAGATGATTGCGTTGACCGCAGCTAGTGCGATCAATGCTTCACGCCAGCCCCATTGATTCAACAGCCATTGCACCAGCGGGATAAAGACAGTACTGGCAAAGCCACCCCATAGCGTCAGAGCGGTAATGCCCGCCCGTGAATGACCCGGACCCACGCGGCGCGCGATCACGGCGAAGGCCGGCTCGTAAAGCGTGGCTGCTTGCAACGCGCCCAGGGCTGCGACAAGGACGTAGAAAGCCGGCAGGGACGTCACTTGAGACCAAAGCAACAGCAACCCTCCCGCGAGCAGTGAGGAAAGGCCCATTACCCAACGACCGTGTCCACGATCAACCGCAACACCCACCGGATATGCGGCCAGCGCGGCGAGGATCAGCCCGAGCGTGGCAGCGCCGTATAGGTCGGGTTTGCTCCAGCCAAGCTCTTTGCCCATCGCCTCGGCAATCAACGGAAAGCTATAGTAGAGCGATCCCCAGGAACAGATCTGTCCTATCCCCAATGCTGTGACCAATCCGTGCGCCTTGTCGGATGGATGCACAGTGTCCGCGGCTGTCGAAGGACTTGGCATGGTTTAGCGCACGCGCTTTCCGCTGTCGTCGATGACCACTTCGCCATCTTCTTTGGTGAACGGGCCGCGCTGGGGAGCCTCGAGGATGTCCAATACCTCCTCGGAAGGCCGGCACAGGCGAACACCCGAAGGAGTCACGACAAACGGGCGGTTGATCAGAATGGGATGCGCCAGCATGGCGTCGATCAACGCATCATCGCTTAAGGATGCGTCGTCCAGCCCAAGCTCGAGATACGGCGTCCCCTTCTGGCGAATAGCGTCACGAACGGTCAAACCTGCTTGGGCGATCAGATCAACGAGGGTGGCGCGATCCGGCGGCGTTTGTAGATATTCGATAACTTGCGGTTCGATCCCCGCGTTGCGTATCAGCGCTAGCGTGTTCCGGGAGGTTCCGCATTGGGGATTGTGGTAGATGGTAACGGTGCTCATATGTGTGATCAGGAGGTGAGGGAAAATGCGTTTTCAACAAAAGCGGCCACTTCGGCCGCAGTGGATTTGGCGGTTCGCATGACGCCAATGAGGGTAGCGGACGCAAAACCCGTCCATTCGCCATAACCGACGAGCCACAGGCCTGGAACATCGGCAACCTGCGTGCCAGAAACTCGAACTTTGCCATCGGGGTCGATGATGCCTAGTGCGGCAAGATGTGCCAATGCAGGCCGGAATCCGGTGCACCACACGACAGCGTCGACCACTGAAGAAGAACCGTCGGCCCACACGACGCCATCGCGCGTAAAGCGCGAGAATGGGCGAACCGATTGCAGTACTCCGCGCTCACGCGCCTTGCGCACGGGTGGGACCATGACCACATCACCAAATCCGCCTGGAAGGTCTTCGGGTTGCTCGCCCGACTGCATCGCCTGCCAACGCGCGGTAGCGCGTTCAAATAGAACCCGTCCATCAACGTCATCCGGCAGGAACAGCGGTTCGGTGGACGTCACCCACGTGGTTTGGGCGACCTCGGAAAGTTCTGCAAGGATCTGTGCTCCGGAATTACCGCCGCCAACGACCAACACGCGCTTGCCCGCGTAGGGGGCTGGCGATTGGTAGTGCGCGGAGTGGACCTGTTCGCCACGAAAGATGTCCCGGTCGTCGTACGGAGGGATGAATCGAGCGCTCCAGGTGCCTGTGGCGCTGATCACGGCCTTGGCATGCCAAGCGCCCTTGTCAGTTTCGACGAAAAATCCTGACTCCCGCTTGCTGATGGACGCAACTGCTACAGGCCGCTCCACCGTGAAGCCGTACCGTTGTTCATAGCGCGCGAGGTATTCAATAACCTGATCTCGCGCCGGGTAACCTTGTGTCGGGGGCATAGGCCAGCCGGGCAGGGAGCTCCACTGTGCGGGTGAGAACAGGTGCAACGATTCCCATCCATGCCGCCATGCACCGCCCGGACCCACGCCAGCGTCCAGAAGAATTACCTTCAAAGCGGTACGCCTGAGGAAGTAGGCAACGGCGAGGGCACTCTGGCCACCCCCAATAATGACCACATCCGCATGGCGGTCAGGAGCGATCTCAGACATCAGGCGTCCCTCAGATTTTCAGGGGAAGTGGGCGCTGGAATGCCGCTGCAGCATTCCGCGGTGAGATAGCTCACCAACTCGTTCATCAAATCGATATTCGCGCGGTAGCGCATGTACCGCCCCTCTTGCTCGACGGTGAGTAGACCTGATTGCGTCAGTGCCTTTAGATGAAACGACAGGTTAGTGGGCGGCAGGTTCAATTCCGCCGCGATCTGCCCCGCGACGCAGCCGACTGGGGCGGCGCGCACGAGAAGACGAAAGATGTCCAGGCGAACGCCGGAGGCAAGAGATTCAAAAACGCTTACGGCCGAGGTTTTATTCATTCGTCAATACTACAACAATAATTGAAGTGTTGAGAAGATAAATTTAGACTGTCATCGAATCGTCATATGACAAGCACAATATGTCGATAAATCAAGACATATGGACTTTATATGAAAACCCTCGATTGGCCCTCAGGGCGCCCGCAAGCCATGGTCTCAGCGCTCGCCTCTCCAATCGCCTCGGCAGCGAATGCAGCGGAAGCTGTCTCGGTGTTCACTGCGCTGAGCCACTCGACGCGCTTGGCCATTTTCCGGATGTTGATACGTCAGGAGCCGCGCGGAATGGATGCGGCGCAGATAGCTGCCGTCGTCGGCGGGCCGCGCAGCACGGTGTCGCAACACTTGGCCGGGCTTGCGAGAGCAGGCTTGATCGTCGGCAGTAGAACAGGCGAGGGCGTTCGCTATCGTGCGCGGCTCGGAGGCATCTACGGGCTACTTGAATTCATCCTGGAAGACTGCTGCGCGACACATGCGTGCGGCTGCTTGCCTGACGACGCCGAGCTTGTCATTGGCACGTCGGGACAGGACAGGCAGGAATTGGAGACTGTCATAAACCGTTAATGAATTTGATTCATTATTTCCATAAATCACGACAGACAGATGTGTTGTGACCAGGGAGTCAAACGGACTTCCTCAATGCACCCTCAAGTGGAGAATAAGCATGTTTGCACAGGCCAAAAGATACGCTGCCGGATTGGGCATTTCCTTCGCACTCGGCATGGTTTCAGCTCAGGCCGCGGATATCACCGGCGCCGGATCGACGTTCGTGTACCCGATCCTGTCGAAGTGGTCCGACACTTACAACACCAAGACGGGCAACAAGATCAACTACCAATCGATCGGTTCGGGCGGCGGTATCGCGCAGATCAAGGCTGGTACGGTCGACTTCGGCGCGTCTGACAAGCCCTTGCCCCCCAAGGAACTCGCTGAGGCGGGCTTGGGCCAGTTCCCGGTGGTTATCGGCGGCGTGGTTCCCGTCGTAAACATCGCCGGCATCGAGCCGGGCAAGCTGCGCTTCACCGGTCCCTTGCTCGCTGATATCTATCTGGGCAAGATCGAAAAATGGAATGACAAGGCAATCGCCGACCTGAACCCTGGCGTGAAGCTGCCCGACGCGAAGATCACGGTGGTGCATCGTTCGGACGGCTCGGGCACGACCTTCAATTGGGTCAACTACCTGTCCAAGATCAGCCCGGAATGGCAGACCAAGGTGGGTGAGGGCACGTCCGTGCGGTGGCCCGTTGGTGTGGGCGGCAAGGGCAACGAAGGCGTCGCCGCGTACGTGAAGCAGATCAAGAATTCGATCGGTTACGTTGAACTCGCGTACGCGCTGCAAAACAAGATGTCTTACGCGGCCGTCAAGAACTCGGACGGCAAGTTTGTCGTGCCCAGCGACAAGACGTTCCAATCCGCTGCCGCGCACGCCGACTGGAAGAACTCGCAGGATTTCCATCTGGTGATCACCAACGCGCCGGGTGACGACGCCTGGCCCATCGCGGCAACGGTGTTTGTCATGATGTACAAGCAGCCCAAGGACGCAGCGCGTACGGCCGCCACGCTGGACTTCTTCAAGTGGGCCCTGGAAAACGGCCAGCACGAAGCCGAGGCATTGGACTACGTGCCGCTGCCCAAGGAACTGGTTGCCCAGATCGAAGGCTACTGGGCCGCGCAGATCAAGCGTTGATCTTAGGGAGTCGGTCTCGCCCGGCGGCGCCTGCAGGATCGGCGCCGCCGGGCGAGACCGACGGCCAATTGGCTGCGTTCTTACAGGTTGACGTAAATGTCGAATAATCCGGGTCTTAACCCCGCGCTGGATTTCCAGGCCGAAGAGTCGCGATCGCGCCGCGATGCGTCTTCGGACAAGGTCTTTCGCCGCATTGTTGCCGTAGCCGGCATTTTTGTATTGGTGTCGCTGAGCGGGGCCGCGCTATCCATGCTGTGGGGAGGCAGGCTCGCCTTCAGCACCTTTGGGTTCGAATTTCTCTGGTCCAGTGATTGGGATGCGGTCAATCACAAGTTTGGCGCGTTGGTGCCGATCTACGGAACCTTGGTGACGGCGTTCATTGCGATGCTGATCGCGGTACCGGTCAGCTTCGGTATTGCGTATTACCTGACTGAAGTCGCGCCCAAGTGGCTGCGCCAGCCGGTAGCGTCGGCGATCGAACTGCTGGCGGGCATCCCGTCCATCATCTACGGCATGTGGGGCCTCTTCGTCTTCGTGCCGGTGATGGCTGAATACGTCAATCCGTGGCTTGACGAACACATCGGCACGCTGCCCTTCATCGGCGTGCTTTTTTCCGGTCCACCCCTGGGCATGGGCATGCTGACGGCCGGCATCGTGCTGGCCATCATGGTGGTGCCGTTCATCACATCCGTCATGCGGGAAGTGTTCCTGACGGTGCCTCGCCCATTGAAAGAGTCCGCCTACGCCCTGGGTTCCACCACCTGGGAAGTCGTCTGGAACATCGTCTTGCCACACACGCGCTCGGCGGTGATCGGCGGCGTATTCCTGGGGCTGGGCAGGGCGTTGGGCGAAACCATGGCGGTGACCTTTGTATTGGGTAACGCGCACCGGCTGACGCCCTCGTTGCTGGAGCCGGGCAATTCCATTGCGGCCACCATCGCTAACGAGTTCACCGAAGCCGACTCGGACATTTACCTGTCGTCGTTGATCGCCCTGGGCTTCCTGCTGTTTGTCGTGACTTTCGTTGTGCTGGCCATTGCCAAACTGATGCTCAACCGCCTCAACCGTCAGGAGGGAAGGCTATGACCCCGCAAGGCCTGCGTCTGCAACGCATGCGTACCGCGCGAAATCTGGTGTCGGTAGCGCTGTCGATGGCTGCGACCCTGTTTGGGCTGTTTTGGTTGATCTGGATCCTGTGGACCACGGCAACCAAGGGCTTCGCCGCGCTCAAGTGGGACCTGATCTTCAAGATGACGCCGCCGCCTGGCGCCGATGGGGGCTTGGCAAACGCCTTGTTTGGCAGCCTGTTGATGAGTGTGGTCGCAATTCTGCTCGGAACCCCCATCGGGATTGCCGCCGGAACGTACCTGGCGGAATACGTGAACAGCCATCGGATCGGCGCGGTGATCCGCTTCGTGAACGACATCCTGCTTTCTGCGCCTTCCATCGTGTTGGGCCTGTTCGTCTACGAACTGGTCGTCCGGCAAACGGGGCATTTCTCCGGCTGGGCGGGCGCCATCGCGTTGGCATTCATCGTTCTGCCGGTTGTGGTCCGTACCACCGACGAAATGCTGCAACTGGTGCCCAGCCAAATGCGCGAGGCTGCGCTGGCATTGGGGGTGCCCCAATGGAAAGTGACGGTTCAGGTCTTGTTCCGGGCGGCGTTGCCGGGCATCACAACCGGCGTGCTGTTGGCCCTGGCGCGCATCAGTGGTGAAACCGCGCCCTTGCTTTTCACGGCGTTGAACAACCAATACTGGAACGCGGACCTGAGCGCGCCGATGGCCAGCGTGCCCGCCGTCATTTTCCAATATGCAATGAGCCCCTACGAAAGCTGGCATGCGTTGGCCTGGGCTGGTGCCTTCGTCGTCACGATGTTCGTGCTCCTCCTGAGCCTGCTATCCCGCGCTATCTTGTCACGCAACAAGGTGAATCATGACTGAATTTGCTTTCCCGTCATCGGTATTGAACTCCTCGGCGGCCGGGGCCATTGCGGCCCGCAGCGCCTCCCTGGACAATCCGGCCACCGCGACGCAGCCTAAAGTGGTGACTCGCGACCTGTGCTTCTATTACAAGGGTGTCCAGGCGCTGAACAACGTCAATATCGAACTGGCTTCCAATCGCGTTACCGCGCTGATCGGCCCGTCCGGTTGCGGCAAGTCGACCCTTTTGCGTATCTTCAATCGTATCTACGCGATTTATCCAGGGTTGGAAGCGCGCGGCGAGGTTTTGCTCGACAACCAAAACATTCTGGACCCCGAGTATTCGATCAACCGCTTGCGTAGCAAGGTGGGGATGGTGTTCCAGAAACCGGTCCCGTTTCCGATGTCGATCTATGACAACGTCGCCTACGCAATCCGGCACTACGACCGCTTGCCCAAGGCCGAGATGGACGTCAGGGTGGAAGCGGCCTTGCGCAACGCCGCGCTCTGGGACGAGGTCAAGGACAAGCTGGAGCAGAACGCGCTGGGGCTGTCGGGCGGCCAGCAACAGCGGCTATGCATCGCCCGCGCAATTGCCCTGAGCCCCGACGTGTTGCTGCTGGATGAACCGACTTCCGCACTGGACCCGATCTCCACCGCAAAGATCGAACAGCTGATTGCCGAGCTGAAGAAGGACTACACCGTCCTGATCGTGACGCACAACATGCAACAGGCTGCGCGTTGCTCTGACTACACCGGGTTCATGTGCGCCGGCGAACTGGTCGAGATGGGCCGGACCGACGACCTGTTCACCAAACCGAAGCGTGAACAGACTTCCGACTACATCACCGGCCGCTTCGGCTAGCCATCACCCGCGACCCTACATTAGGGTTTACAGCTTTCTACTATTCCACTACAGTCGAACAATGGAAATGAAAGATGCTGTCAAAGCCCTCGCCGCGATCGGGCATGAATCGCGCCTTGCCGTCTACCGCCTGCTGGTCCAGGCGGGGCCGGAAGGTCTGCCTGCCGGCCAACTGTCCGAAAAGACGGGCATCCCCCCCTCATCGCTTTCTTTTCACTTGAAAGAGCTGGTGCATGCCGGCTTGTTGACGTCGCGGCAGGAAGGAAGGTTTGTCATCTATGAAGCTCGATTCGAGTCGATGGCGGAACTGTTGGCCTACCTGACTGATAACTGCTGCGGCGGCCAACCTTGTGCCCCGACAAGCGTCACCGCTTGTGACCCACCTGCAGCCGCTCGCGCGCGGCGCGTGAACAACCTCTCTTGAAGAGTCCGCATCATGACCGAGAAAGTCTATAACGTTCTATTTTTGTGCACCGGCAATTCGGCGCGCAGCATCATGGCGGAAGCCTTGCTCAATACGCTGGGGAAGGGCCGCTTCCATGCGTACAGCGCGGGCAGCTATCCGGGTGGCACCGTGAATCCGTTCGCGATCGAGCGGATTCAAGTGCTGAACTACCCGACGGACCAACTGCGCAGCAAAAGCTGGGACGAATTCGCCGCGCCGGACGCACCCCAGATGGATTTCATCATCACCGTGTGCGACAACGCCGCCGGCGAAGTCTGCCCGGTCTGGCCAGGCCAGCCGATCTCTGCCCATTGGGGCTTCGAAGATCCCGCCGCCGCCGAGGGCACCGATGAAGTGAAGCGCCGCGTCTTCGAAAAAATCTTTCGGCAGATCTCCGCCCGCATCAATATTTTTGCCAACCTGCCCATCGCGGCCCTGGATAAGGCAGCGATCCATCGCGAGTTGAAGCAGATTGGTGAAAGCAAGCCGGCCGAGTAATGCCGGGCTAATGCTCATGCCGCCTGTCCATGGGCCATTTTTTTTGACGGACATTTCGAAAATTCTTGGAGCGTCAAAATGAAAACCATACAGATATTTGACCCGGCCCTGTGCTGCAGCACAGGCGTGTGTGGCGTGGACGTGGATCAGGCCTTGGTAACGAGCGCGGCCGATATCGATTGGGCGAAGCGGCAAGGCGCAAACATCGAGCGGGTGAACCTGGCCCAACAACCGCTGGAGTTCGCGCAGAACGCGGTGGTCAGCGCGTTTCTGACGCGTTCAGGCGCCGAAGCGCTTCCTTTGACCTTGGTTGATAACGAGATTGCGTTGGCCGGCAGATACCCCACGCGCGAGGAACTCGTGCGATGGACAGGTATCGAAGCCCCCGCCGACGCCAAACCGCAGTCGGGTTGTTGCGGCGGCAATCGCACCTGCTAAGGGGACGGCCATGAACTTTCTAAATGCAGCTCCCCGGTTTTTCTTCTTTACCGGCAAAGGCGGGGTCGGCAAGACCTCGCTGGCTTGCGCGGCGGCCGTCTTGCTGGCGGAGCAGGGCAGGCGAGTGCTGTTGGTCAGCACCGATCCCGCATCGAACGTGGGCCAGGTATTCGGCGTTGACATCGGCAACCACATCACCGCGATTGCCGCCGTGCGCAACCTGTCGGCGCTGGAAATTGACCCGCAAGGCGCGGCCCAACAGTACCGGGACCGAATCGTGAACCCGGTGCGCGGCGTCTTGCCCGACGATGTGGTGCGGGGCATTGAAGAATCCTTGTCGGGCGCCTGCACCACGGAGATTGCGGCGTTTGACGAGTTCACCTCTTTGCTGACGGACTCAAGCCTGACGTCGGACTTCGATCACGTCATTTTCGACACGGCGCCCACCGGGCATACCATCCGCCTGCTGCAGTTGCCGGGAGCCTGGAGCAGCTTTCTGGACGCTGGCCAAGGCGATGCGTCATGCCTGGGGCCGCTGGCCGGCCTGGAAAAGCAACGTTCCCAGTACCGCGAAGCGGTCGCGGCGTTGGCGGACCCGCAACGCACGCGCCTGGTGCTGGTCGCGCGCGCGCAGCGGGCCACGCTGGAAGAGGCCGCGCGGACCAGCCTGGAGTTGGCGGGCATCGGGCTGTTGCAGCAGCACCTGGTCATTAATGGTGTCCTGCCTGCCGCGGCCGTCCAGCATGACGATCTGGCCGCGGCCGTCTATGCCCGAGAGCAGGCAGCCATCGAAGCCATGCCCGCACCGCTTGTGGCCTTGCCCAAGGACCAGGTCACCTTGAAAGCCTTCAACGTCGTTGGGCTGGAAGCCTTGCGCCACCTGCTCACCGACGCCGCGCTTGATGCCGACGAGCCGAACCGTGTTGACGTTCCCAAGATCGAAGCCCCTGATCTGGCATCGCTGGTTGATGGCATTGCCGCCGACGGGCACGGCCTGGTCATGGTGATGGGCAAGGGCGGCGTGGGCAAAACCACGCTGGCCGCGGCGATCGCGGTCAACCTTGCGGAACGCGGCCTGGCGGTGCACCTGACCACGTCGGATCCCGCGGCGCATCTGGCACGCACGCTGGAAGGCACGCTACCCAATCTGACGGTCAGCCGCATTGACCCGCGAGTCGAAACCGAGCGCTACCAGCAGCACGTATTGGCGACCAAAGGCGCCAAGCTGGACGCGCACGGCAAGGCCTTGCTGGAAGAGGATTTGCGTTCGCCATGCACCGAGGAAATTGCCGTGTTCGGCGCGTTTTCCCGCATCGTGCGCGAGGCCGGCACCAAGTTCGTCATCATGGATACCGCGCCCACCGGCCACACCTTGCTGCTGCTGGATGCAACCGGCGCCTATCACCGGGACATCGCCCGCCAGATGTCGGGCAGCAATGTCCACTACACCACGCCGATGATGCAATTGCAGGACCCCACGCAGACCAAGGTGTTGCTGGTCACCCTGGCGGAGACCACGCCCGTGCTGGAAGCCGCCAATCTTCAGGAAGACCTGCGCCGCGCCGGCATCGAGCCCTGGGCCTGGCTGGTCAATAGCAGCATCGCCGCGGCGGGGCCGACATCGGCCTTGCTACGCCAACGCGCCTTCAATGAACTGCGCGAAATGGACGGCATCGCCAAGCAACACGCGAAGCGATACGCCGTCGTGCCATTGCTGAAGACCGAACCCGTCGGCATCGAGCGCCTGCGGCAATTGGCCAGCCACCATCATGACGCCGCGCCAAGCCTTGCGTAGTTACCCACGTATTGACCCTTTATCGCTTCAACCTTCAATCCACAAATAAAAAGAGTTCGCCCAATGTTTGCTGCAATAGCAATTTTTGTTCTAACGCTCGTGCTCGTGATCTGGCAGCCCCGTGGCCTGGGGATCGGGTGGAGCGCCAGTTTGGGCGCGGTCGTTGCGCTTATCGCCGGCGTGGTGCACATCGGCGACATCCCGGTGGTGTGGAATATTGTCTGGAACGCCACCGCCACCTTTATTGCCGTCATCATCATCAGCCTGTTGCTGGACGAGGCGGGCTTTTTTGAATGGGCTGCGTTGCATGTGGCACGATGGGGCAAAGGTAGCGGCCGGGCGTTGTTCGCGCTGATCGTCTTGCTGGGCGCGGCGGTCGCTGCGCTCTTTGCGAACGACGGCGCCGCGCTGATCCTGACTCCCATCGTCATGGCCATGTTGCTGGCGCTGGGCTTCAGCCCCGCCGCCACCTTGGCCTTCGTGATGGCGGCAGGCTTCATCGCGGATACCGCCAGCTTGCCGTTGATTGTGTCCAATCTGGTGAATATCGTTTCCGCCGACTTCTTCGACATCGGCTTCAACCGTTATGCCGCGGTGATGGTGCCTGTCAATTTCGTTGCGGTGGCAGCGACCTTGGCGGTGCTGATGCTGTATTTTCGCAAAAGCATTCCCGCGCGGTACGACGCTGGCCAGCTCAAGCAGCCCGTGGCTGCCATCCGCGACGCGGGTACCTTTCGCGCCGGCTGGGTCGTGCTGGTGTTACTGCTGATCGGTTTTTTCGGCCTGGAGCCACTGGGCGTGCCAGTTAGCGCCGTGGCGGCCGCCGGCGCGGCAATCCTTCTGCTGGTTGCGGGCCGTGGCCATATCATTAGCACCCGCAAGGTCATACGCGAAGCCCCGTGGCAGATCGTTATCTTCTCGTTGGGGATGTACCTGGTCGTTTACGGCCTGCGCAACGCCGGGCTGACCCAATATCTGGCTGATCTGCTGAGCGGGTTCGCGGAGCAGGGGATCTGGACTGCCACGATCGGTACGGGCCTGGTGGCGGCATTCCTGTCGTCCATCATGAATAACATGCCGACCGTGCTGGTAGGCGCCTTGTCGATTGATGCCAGCCAGGCCAGTGGCGTTGTCAGGGAAGCGATGGTCTACGCCAATGTGATCGGGAGCGATCTGGGGCCGAAGATCACCCCGATCGGGAGCCTGGCGACTTTGCTTTGGCTGCATGTGCTGGAACGCAAAGGCACCGTGATCTCGTGGGGCTATTACTTCAAAGTTGGCATTGTGCTGACGCTGCCGGTGCTTCTGGTGACGCTGGCTGTATTGGCAATAAGGCTAGGGTAAAGAAAGTCTGGGTGCATGCATGTCAGATGAAGACCGCTTCTGGTCGGTCGCAGACCTTACCGGCCGTTCGCTCCCGACCGAGGCTGTGTGAAAACTCTTCACGGCTCTCACTAATTAAAATTGGCCAACCCGTTTGAGCGAGATGGCGATGAAGCGATTCATCGAAGGCGAAGTCCGAACCCAGGTCACATTATTGCCAGAATGCCTGGACGACTACATCGACGAGGACAATCCGATACGGATTGTCGATGTCTTCGTCGATGAGATTGATCTCCTGTCGCTCGGTTTTAGTGGCGTCGATCCTGCTGCTACGGGTCGGCCCGCCTATCACCCCGCCGTTCTGCTGAAGCTCTATATCTACGGGTACCTTAACCGTATCCAGTCCAGTCGTCGTTTGGAGCGGGAAGCCCAACGCAATATTGAGTTGATGTGGCTGATTGGCCGGCTGGCTCCACACTTCAAGACTATCGCCGACTTCCGCCGCAACAACGGCGTCGGCATACGCAATGTCTGCAAACGCTTTATCGCCATGTGCAGGCAATTGAAGATCTTCTCGCAAGCCATGGTTGCCATCGACGGCATCAAGTTTAAAGCAGTCAACAGTCGCGACCGCAACGTGACTCCAGGCAAAATCGACCGGCGCCAGGAACAGATCGAACAGAGCATTCAGCGTTACCTTGATGCACTGGCGACCGCCGACCGCACCCAGCCAGCGGAAGCCGAGGCCAAGACCGATCGGCTACGGGAGAAAATACGAAAGTTGCGCGAACAGATGCAGCAACTCGACGGGATGAAGGAGCAGTTAAAGAGCCTGCCCGACGGACAGATATCCCTCACAGATCCCGACGCGCGCTCAATGATGTCCCAAGCCACGGGGTCAGGCCTGGTCGGCTACAACGTCCAGACTGCTGTTGACGCAGAGCACCACATGATTGTTGCGCACGAGGTGACGAACATAGGCAACGATCGTGCGCAGCTAAGCAAGATGGCGAGTGCTGCCGGTGAAGAAATGGGGCACCAGAACTTGCAAGCATTCGCGGATCGGGGCTACTTCAATGGCCCAGAGATCAAGGCCTGCGAGGATGCTGGAATAGCGGTATTTGTACCCAAGCCAATGACATCGAACGCCAAGGCGGAGGGGAGATTCGACAAGACCGACTTCATATATATCGCGCAGGACGACGAATATCAGTGCCCGGCAGGCGAGCGCGCGATCCATAGATTCGCTACGGTGGAGAAGGGACTTGATCTGCACATTTACTGGCCCAGCGCTTGCCCCCGATGCCCGCTCAAACAACAGTGCACGACCAGCAGCTATCGACGTATCCGCCGATGGGAGCATGAAGATGTGTTGGAGCGAGTTCAGGAACGTCTTGATCGTAAGCCCGACGCGATGACGTTGCGGCGCCGCACCGTCGAGCACGTATTCGGCACGCTGAAACACTGGATGGGTTCAACACACTTCCTGACCCGGACGTTGGCGCATGTGAGTACCGAGATGAGCCTGTATGTGCTTGCCTATAACCTCAAGCGGCTAATGCGCGTTTTGGGTATCGCGGGAACGATGAAAGCAATGAGATCGGTGGGGGCATGAGCCTTTTTAAACGCTGATGAGCCTCCCAGCTACGACTAGGCACGAGAAAAGCACGAGGGGGCCGATCAATATATGACTGGATGACGCTGCACGTGCAATGAAGCTCTTGAGCCCGAGCACTCGGCATATTCCTGCATCGCATGCGTTTCCACACAGCCTCGACCCGTTGCGGACACTCAGTCGGCGTAAAGTGGCTCATGGCCCCATCGACTGAATACGTCGACCAGGTCCCGACGCTCGGCATAGAGAGCCTTCATGTGGCGCAAATGCAGCAGGAAGTTCCCGTCGGAAATAAACTCCGTAACAGTCATCGGGATGGTTGGGCCCTAGTTGCTCCAAATTAAATGGGGGCTCCTGTCAGCGTGCAAATTGCAACGGGGATCGCGTTTCCATGATCTGGCATCCGCACCGCCCATGGATAGGGTACGGGGTCTGTACGTTCGTATTGGTACACGAGTAGTTCCGGCATCAAGCGCTCGTCGTAAGTCGTACCCAATCGAATTGCCAAGCTCGCAGGAGAAGCCAATACGAGATGGATTCGCCTGATGCCCTTTTCCATCAACTGTTGGATCGCGTCTCTGAACGACGCGGCGATTGCCCGTTGCTTCTCTTCAGACCAATAAACATCTGTGCGTAAAAGTACCGCTTGCAGATGGGAAACGGAAATACCGGGGAACGCTTTTCTTACGGCAGGTATGTCCACCGGATAAGAGAGCGAAACCGCCAGAACTACTTCGTCTTGATTCAACGTAAGTTCGCTGACATCTAACGGTAGCGTTCGATGACTGTCGTCCGGGCCATCAATTCCGCGCCAATGGCCAGTATTTCGATCCCAGTCGTAAATCGCGATTCTAGACTCATCCTCTAACAGCATTCCGGCCAAAAATAATGCTGGGACCGCTGCGAGGCCGCCTACCGCAACGGAAACGTCGCTACTGTCGCGACCGGCGGAAAGCGTTTCCACTGAAGATCTAAGTGTCGAGAGCTTTTGAAGAAGAAGTTTTGGACTCACTCGTTCACCTTCCGCACTCGGTCTGAAGTCGAGCAACACCCAATTTCGATTGCTGGGTAGCGGGCCAAGGTCCGCATCTTTCGCTGGCGTATCAGGACTTAAATGGAGTCCTCTGAGCTCAACCACAATGGCAATCTGACGCGAGTTCTTCCTCGACTCGCGCCAAAAATCGAGTAGGTAAACGACTAGTCCAATTGCGATGAGAAGGGCGCCAATACAATAAGCGAAGTTTGATAGAAATTGAGAAACGCTGTCGCCCGTTGAAACAGCGAATGACCACTCCGCGTCGGAGCTTCGATACGAGAGCTTCGCGATCCAGCTCACGCCAATTGTCGCCAAAATTATGGCTACCCCAAATCCAACCAGCCTGGGTCCAAACGTCCGCGGCCGATAGAAAACGTAGTCAATGAGACGACTGAAGAATTTATGAATGAGTTGTCTCATGGTACCTACTTAACATTAACGACAAAAGCGCCGCTGCGTGCTGCCAAATGGCGGTTCTTGACGATAAAACACTCTATGGTGTGTGATCCAACATACGCGGCGTCTTCTTTATGAGTAATGTCCCCGCGCTCCACCTTGCCTTGGTCGAATCCTCCTCGGAGTTTTCCCGCAGCAGTAGCTTCGGCCCCCGTATTTACGACCTGCCAGTACACTTCATATGGTTGCGGTATGTCAGTTGTCACTTGAAAACTCAAGGAAGCCCCTTTGACTAGCGGCTGGCCGTTCGAATGCAAGCGCATGGGCCTGGAAAATCCTTGACCCGTCCATGTGACTTTAGAGATCGACACGCTTCCGACCTGTCCTTTGGGCCACGGTGCCGACTGCTTGTGAGCGGCGGCGAAAAGGTTAACGGCAGCACCATAGATTCTTGCGAGACTGGTCGATCGTCTGCCTGCCCCTCCGCTTGCGGCGCGGGCTTGACGTTCGCCGAACGACTGGCTAGCTGCCTCGACAATTCTCTGAGGGTTTTGCTGCGCGGCGATTATGGAAATGTCTTCGCGGACTTTGCGAAGCCAGGCATAAAAGCTTGCGCGCTTCTCCGGCGCATTTTGCCAACGATCAGCAAAATTTTCTTGCGGATCTGTAGGATTGCAGATCCGCACATTGCCCGCCGGATCAAAGGAAATGTGTGACTCCATCCTTTGGAGAATTCCTAATACGGCTTCTACGGCAGTTCTTTCGCCAAAGTAGGACAGGCCAGCCAGCGTTGTAATAATGACCGAAATCGGCTTGTGCTCAGGCCTTCCCGCGAACATGACATCGCGGTGCCGCTTTAGAATCTGCACCGCTTGTTGTAGTGGAGTCTTGACTGCGTACGACGGGATTTCTTCAACGTTGGCTTGGGCCTCTAGGGCCATGGCGGCTCTGATTTGACGATAGTTAATCGCCATCCTTGAACGAAACCACTTGGTATAGCCCCTAGGATTGGAATGTGGCCATTGCGCGGTAATGGACTGAATCACACCGGGTTTCGTGGAGGCCTCAACTCTTGAGAGAATGAGGCATGAAAAAATCCAACAGCTACTCCCCAGAAGTCCGTGAACGCGCCGTGCGCATGGTTCTGGAGAACGTGAACGACTACCCATCCGAATGGGCAGCGATCGAATCCATTGCGCCCAAGATCGGTTGTGTTCCGCAAACGCTGCACAGCTGGGTGCGCAAGTATCAAACTGACCTGGGGCGCAAGCCCGGGCAGACCACTGAGGAACGGGAGCGGATCAAGGCGCTGGAACGCGAGAACCGGGAACTGCGCAAAGCGAACGAGATTCTGCGCCTGGCCAGTGCGTATTTTGCCCAGGCGGAGCTCGACCGCTGCAACAAACCCTGAACGCTTTTGTCGACGAGTACCGGGACCAGTACGGAGTCGAGTCGATCTGTCGCGTTATCCAGATCGCTCCGTCCGGTTACTACCTGCATGCCGCCAAAGCCCGTCAACCCGAACTGCGAAGCGCCCGTGCCAAGCAGGACGAGCTGTTGAGCGATGAAATCCAACGCGTCTGGGATGACAATATGCAGTGCTATGGCGTCGTGAAAGTCTGGAAGCAGCTCAAGCGGGAGGGCATTGATATTGCTCGATGCACGGTACAGCGGCTGATGCGTCAGCTGGGCCTGCAGGGTGTTCGTCGCGGTCTTGTGATCCGTACCACGACGCCTGATGGAAGCGTGATCTGTCCGCTGGATATGGTCCAGCGACAGTTCCATGCGGATCGACCCAATCAGCTATGGGTGTCCGACTTTACTTATGTTTCAACGTGGCAAGGCTGGCTCTACGTCGCCTTCGTGATCGATGTCTTTGCCCGGCGAATCGTTGGCTGGCGGGTGAGCAACAGGATGCGAACAGACTTCGTTCTGGATGCCCTGAAGCAAGCGCTGCACGCTCGACAGCCGAGCCGCATGGACGGCCTAATACACCATAGCGACAGGGGTAGCCAATACGTCTCCATCCGATACACGGAGCGTCTCGCTGAGGCCGGCATAGAGCCCTCTGTAGGCAGCAAAGGCGATAGCTATGACAACGCTTTGGCTGAAACCATCAACGGGTTATACAAAGCGGAGCTGATCTATCGGCAGTCCTGGCGTAGTCGCGAAGCCGTGGAAATCGCCACTTTAAAATGGGTTCACTGGTACAACCACCAGCGGTTGCTGAGCTCGATTGGGTATATACCCCCGGCAGAAGCTGAGGCAAACTTCTACCAGCAACAATCCGGTCAGGCCATGGCGGCCTGACTTAAACGAAATGGCCTCCATAAAACCCGGTGTGATTCAAGCTGTGAAGCTCCCCGCGCTTGCTAATTTGCGAACGGATCGTCTCGGTCGTATCCGTAGTTTCGCGCAGCTGCCTCTTGATGTCGTCCAGATCGTCCGACATCGCTGCGTTCGTTGCTCGGGTCTTGAGATAGGCACCAAAGAAAGAACCGGCAGCGGCGACAACTAGCAGGACCGTCATCGACACCAGTTGCTGCTGCCAGCTTCCCAGTCCGGCCAGGGCATTCGCCAGTTCCTGAATAGCCGCTACGACGCTCTCGTCCATGTGACCTCCCGTTGGATGGAAAGAGTCTAGTTGAGCCTAGCGTGTCGAGGGGCTCCGGTGTGAGCCCATACATTGCGCCTATCGGTTCGAGCGTTATGCCGACCCGTTGACCCACCCATTAGTCGTTCATCGTCGCGAGCCCCCCAGTCGGCCATTGAGATCCTGTACACGGAACGACGGTCGCCGGCACATCGCGACTTCACTCCTTCAAATGATCCACGGGCACTTTCAAGGCGCAACCCTGTTCAGCGCTTGACGACCTTCAACATCGGCATCTAAAATGAAATTCAAATGATTAAAACGAAATTAGAGAAACGGAAATAGGAGGCTGGGCATGGCCAAACGTGTAAGGCTTGGTGCGGGCTCGGGATTTTGGGGTGACGCTCAAGATCCGGCACAAGAGCTGTTGGAGCGAGGCAATCTGGATTACCTGTGCTTCGACTACTTGGCCGAATTGACGATGGCGCTACTGCAGCGGCAGAAGCTGAAACGGCCGGATGCGGGCTACGTGCCGGATGCGGTTCAGACCATGATTAATCTTTTGCCCCGCGCTACCGCAGTAGGAACGAAATTGATTTCCAACGGTGGCGGGGTGAATCCTAGAGCTGCGGCACAGCGCATCGCCGAAGGCGCGCGCCAAGCGGGACTTGCTGGCACGCGCATCGCGCTGATTGAAGGCGACGACATGCTGGACAAGCTCGACGACCTGATGGGGCAGGGGGTGCCACTCCGCAGTATGGATACCGGCGACGAAAACTTCGCGGCCATCCGCGACCGCGTCGTTTGCGCCAATGTCTATACCGACAGTTCGGGCATCACCGCGGGTCTGGAAGGCGACGCGGATGTGGTGATTGCCGGACGTGTGTCGGACAACGCGCTTTACGTCGGCCCGCTCGCCCACGAGTTTGGTTGGCGCCGCGACACCGCACACATCGACCGTTACGCTGCTGCGGTGACACTGGGCCACATCGTCGAATGCGCGGCAGGCTGCTCGGGCGGGATGTCTTCCCGGTTCGCGGAGATGCCGCACATGGGGCGAGCAGGATTTCCCATTCTTGAAGTGGGCGCGGATGCCGAGGCCATCGTCACCAAGCTGTCGGGCACTGGCGGCCGTGTCGATGAATGGACGATCAAGGAGCATCTGGTCTACGAGGTGGGCGATCCGCGCCGCTATCTTATGCCCGACGCCGTGGCAGACTTCACTTCCCTGAAACTGATCGATGAGGGAGAGGACCGCGTACGCGTCAGCGGCGTGCGCGGTGAGGCAGCGCCCGACCTGTGGAAGCTGGTGGTCGGTTACCAAGACGGCTGGATCGGCGAGACCATGGCGTTTTTCCCATGGCCATACGCCTATGACCGCGCCGTAAAGGCGCGCGAAACCATGCTCGAACGTTTCGAGCGCATGGGACTGGCCGCCGAACAGATTCACTTCGATTTTGTTGGACTCAACACCTTGCACGGTCCCGCCGCCACCTTCCCGGGGCGCGAACAGGCCAACGAGCTGCCCGAAGTCGGGCTGCGTTGCGCGGTGCGTACACGCACGGCCGAAGAGGCCGACAAGGTGCGCCGCGCGGGCACGAACCTCTGGATTATGGGCCCGGGCGGCACGTCCTTCGGCACCCCAATGAAGCCGCGCCCCGTCATCTCCCTGTGGCCGACCCTGATCCCGCGGGCCGCCGTCGAACAGAAAACCGAAATCCTGAAGGCCTAAGGAGGGCTCTGATGACGCTTCAAGTGAAAGACATCGCCTATGTGCGCTCCGGTGACAAGGGGGACGTGTGCAGCGTGGGACTGGTGGCCCGAGGACAGCATGAGTACGCGCAACTGCTCGCGAGCGTAAAGCCCGCCGACGTCAAGGCGCTTTACGGCGATTGGGTCCAGGGCGAGGTGGAGTGCCACCCCATGGACAACATCGGCGCCATGATGGTGATCATGCGTCATGCGCTGGGAGGCGGGGCAACGCGCACCTTGCGGTTGGATCAGACGGGAAAATCGCTGGGGCATGCGCTTTTGCGCCTGCCCGTGCGTGATCCGAGCTGAATCCCTGTAATCCCACCGACGGTATTCAACAAATGGCTATTCTTTCTTCCCGCCCCGGGCCGGGCAGCCCGGACTTCGCCGCGAATTCGGCGGCGTATGAAGCATTGCGCGCGCCGCTGCTCGCTGCAAGAGAACGAGCGATTGCTGGCGGCGGCGAACGCGCGCGCCAAGCGCATCTGGCGCGCGGAAAGCTGTTACCGCGCGAGCGTATCAATACGCTGCTGGATGCCGGCACGCCGTTCCTGGAGGTCGGCCAGTTAGCTGCCGATGGCGCGTACGATGGCCAGTCGCCGGGAGCCGGGATCATTACTGGTGTCGGCATTGTGTCCGGCCGGGCCTGCATGATCATGGCCAACGATGCGACGGCCAAGGGTGGAACGTATTACCCGCTGACCATCAAGAAGCAGGTGCGCGCCCAGGCCATTGCACGTGAGAACGGCTTGCCCTGCGTCTATCTGGTGGATTCGGGAGGTGCCTTTCTGCCTTTGCAGGGCGACATATTTCCGGACGAGCAGCACTTCGGCAAGATCTTTCGCAATATCGCCGAGATGTCGGCCCTTGGGCTTAAACAAGTTGCGGCGGTGCTGGGCGCTTGCACTGCCGGCGGCGCCTATATCCCAGCGATGTGTGACGAAACCGTGATCGTCGACAAGGCGGGCATGATCTACCTGGGCGGACCGCAGCTGGTGCAGGCCGCTACCGGCGAATTGGTTGACGCCCAGGAGCTTGGGGGTGCGGACACGCACACCCGCCTGTCCGGCGTGGCCGACCATTTCGCGAACGATGAGTTGCACGCACTCGAACTGGTGCGCGGCATTCTTGGACGCTGCGAGGCCCCGGCACTGGCGCCGCCGCCCCGTCCGTGCCGGCCTCCCCGCTACGAAGCGGCGGAATTGCCCGGACTCATTCCCGCCAATCCCAAGCAGGCAATGCCTATGCTGGACGTGCTGGCGCGCCTGCTGGACGGCAGCGAACTGGTGCAGTACCGCGAACGCTATGGCACCAGCCTTATTTGCGGCACCGGCGCCATTGGCGGTTATCCGGTGGGCGTGCTCGCCAACGACGGCGTTCTTCTTGGCCAGAGTGCCCAGAAAGCAGCCAACTTCATCGAACTGTGCTGCCAGGAAAACATCCCGCTCGTATTTCTGCACAACATCAGTGGCTTCATGGTGGGAGTGCAGTACGAGCAGGGCGGTATAGCGAAGGACGGGGCGAAGATGGTCAACGCGGTTTCCACGGCCCGGGTGCCCAAGTTCAGCGTCATTGTCGGCGGCAGTTACGGAGCGGGCGCGTATGCCATGTGCGGACGAGCATTCGGACCCCGGTTCATGGCCATGTGGCCCAATGCCAGGACCTCTGTGATGGGCGGGGAACAAGCCGCCACGGTGCTGGCGCTGGTGCGCGGCGAGCAACTGGCCCGTCAGGGCAAGGAATTCAGCGCCGAAGAGGCAGAGGCCTACAAGGCGCCTATCCGCGATACCTATGGTGCCGAAAGCACCGCCCTGAACGCAGCATCCCGCTTGTGGGTAGATAGCGCGATTGAACCCGCCGACACCCGCGACTGGCTGACGCTTGGCTTGGCGCTCGCAGCCGCCGGACCGAAGGAACCCACGCGCTTCGGCGTGTTCAGGATGTAGCCCATGTTCAAGAGAATCCTTATTGCGAACCGGGGGGAGATCGCTCGCCGCATCGCGCGCACCTGCCAACGGCTGGGCATCGAATACGTTGCGGTGCATTCCCTAGCTGACGTTGGCGCTGCGCATCTGCGCGGCGCCATTCGGACCGTTTGCCTGGGCGCGGGGTCTGCAGCGGACAGTTATTTAAATGCCGGGAAGCTGCTCCAGGCTGCGCGCGAAACAGATTGCGAGGCAGTGCATCCCGGCTACGGTTTCCTGTCCGAGAACAGCGAGTTCGCGGCGAACGTGGAGGCCGCGGGCATGGCGTTCATCGGACCGTCGCCCGCCACTATTGCGGCGTTGGGAGACAAGGCGCGGGCAAAGGCGCTCATGCGCGCGGCTGGAGTGCCGGTCGTGCCGGGCACCGACGAGGCCAGCGACAATCCCGCCACCATAGAGGCGTTGGCGCACGCCATTGAACTGCCTATTTTGCTCAAACCCTCCGCCGGCGGCGGGGGCAAGGGCATGCAGATAATTACCCAATACGACGACCTGCCTGGGCTCATTGAGTCGGCCATCCGTGTCGCCCGCAGCAGTTTCGGCGACGGCCGGATGATCGTGGAGCGGTACATCGAGGAGCCGCGCCACATTGAAGTACAGGTGTTCGGCGATGGCTGCGGGAATGTAGTGCACCTGTTCGAGCGGGAATGCTCGTTGCAGCGCCGACACCAGAAGGTCATGGAGGAGGCGCCTGCGCCGCACCTGCCGGAGCGTGCGCGTCAACGACTGCTGGAGGCGGCGGTGCAGGGCGCGCGCAGCCTGGACTATCGCAACGCCGGCACCTTCGAGTTCATCATGGACCGGGACTACAACTGCTACTTCCTGGAGGTGAATACCCGCCTGCAGGTAGAGCATCCTGTCACAGAGGCGGTAACCGGGCTGGATCTCGTTGAATGGCAGTTGCGCGTGGCGGCGGGCCAGTCCCTGCCGCTGGCGCAGTCCGAAATCGCCTGCCACGGACACGCTATCGAAGCGAGAATCTACGCGGAAGACCCGGCCCAGGACTTCCGTCCTTCGCCCGGCACCGTGGTGCACGCTCGCTGGCCGTCTGCCCTGCGCGTGGACGCCGCGCTGGATGAATCGGGCGACGTTCCGCCTTTCTATGACCCGATGGTGGCAAAGATCATCGCCAGCGCGGGCGATCGTCCGACCGCGATTGCCGCCTTGAAGTCGGGCCTGGGCCAGACATCGTTGCTAGGTGTCTCCAGCAACCTCGGCTACCTGTTGCGCCTGCTGGACGACCCGGGAGTATTGAACGGGCGCGTGCACACCCGTTACCTGGACGAACACAAATCGCTGCAAACTCCGTGCAGCCGCCCGGCTGCCGCAGCAGTCTGCGCCACGCTGCCCTTGCCTGTGCAGTCCATGGCAGCCTCGCCCTGGCATGCCGGCGCGGCTTGCGGCGCGATGGACCGGGTGTTCCTGGATCCCGGCGCGCCTTTGGGGCGCGTGCGTTTCCTGCTGGACGCCGAGGCGACATCGGTGGCTCTTCACGCCGTGGACGGAAGCGATGTCCGCGCGGGCGACAACCCGCAAAGCTGGAACGTGTCGCGCGATGCGTCCAGCTTGGGCGGCGTTGTGGACGGGTGGCGCTGGGACGCCTGCCTCGCGGCCGAAGGGTGGCATCTGCAGGTGGCGGGCGACCATTACTCGGTGCGCCCGGTTCTTCACGAAGGCAACGCCTCCGCTCGGGACGCCAGCGGGGCGACGGCACCGATGTCAGGCGTTATCGCAGCCGTGGCGGTGCAACCGGGAGACCGGGTGGCCCCGGGCGATGTCCTGGCCGTGATCGAGGCCATGAAGATGGAGTATTCGATCGTTGCCGATGTCGATGGAACAGTGGCGAATCTGCGCTACGGCCCAGGCGACAGCGTGCGGGAGGGCGAACTCATTGCCGACATCGTCCAGGACGACGCTGCGGCGATCGATGAGGGCAGGCAAATCGACGAACCGAAGTTTCAGGCCGGCAGCAGCCGCTAGGACCGAGATCATCATGCAGAAACCGCTAAGCCATATCCGTGTGCTGGACCTCTCCCGCATCCTGGCCGGCCCCTGGGCCACGCAGAACCTGGCCGATCTCGGCGCAGAAGTAATCAAGGTGGAGAAGCCGGATGTCGGAGACGACACCCGGCAGATGGGGCCGCCTTTTCTCAAAGACCGGCAGAGCGGTGAGAACGGCGACGCAGCCTATTTCATGAGCTGCAACCGTGGCAAGAAGTCCCTTGCCATCGATTTCTCGAACCCTAGAGGGCAGGAGATCTTGCGAGAGCTGGCGCGTAAGGCCGATGTCTTCGTCGAGAACTACAAGGTCGGAGCATTGAAGCGCTACGGTTTGGATTACGCCTCGCTTCGTGAGATCAACCCTCAACTGGTCTATTGTTCTGTGACGGGTTTTGGGCAAACGGGACCCTACAAGGACCGCGCGGGCTACGACTATCTGATACAGGGTATGGGTGGTCTGATGAGCGTGACGGGCGAACGCGACGACCTGCCCGGCGGGGGGCCGCAGCGGGCGGGTGTCGCTGTGGCTGATCTTTTGGCGGGGATGTACGCCACCACAGCCATTCTTGCCGCCTTGCAGCATCGCGATCGCGGCCATGGAGGCCAGCATATCGACATCAGCTTGCTGGACTGCATGGTGGGTTCGCTGGTGAACCAGTCGATGAACTATCTGGTCAGCGGGCGCGTGCCCCAGCGCATGGGTAGCGGCCACCCCAATATCGCGCCCTATGCGGTCTATCCGGCTGCCGATGGGCATCTGGTGCTCGCGGTCGGCAACGACACCCAGTTCCGCCGCCTGTGCCAAGCGGTCGGGCAGCCCGAGATTGGCACGGATCCGCGCTTCGCCACCATCGCCGACCGCGTGCACAACCGGGCCGAACTGGATGCCTGGCTGGTTCCCGTCACACGTTCGCGCCGGCTTGCCGACTGGACGGCGCTGCTGGAACGGGCGCAGGTCCCTGGCGGACCCATCAATGGCATGGACCAGGTCTTTGCCGACGAGCACGTAGTCGCGCGTGGCATGCGCGCCGAGTTGGAGCATCCGCTGTACGGACCGGTTCCGACCGTGCGCAACCCCATCCGTTTTTCAGAAACGCCACTGGACCCGGCCGGCGCGCCACCATCGCTGGGCCAGCATAACGAAGAGGTACTGCAATCACTTGGGATTGCAACGGAGCAGATGGCGGAGCTGCGTGCCGCCGGCGTGCTCTGACCGACCATCAAGATAACCAAACAACCAGGAGAAGACAGTATGCGCAGATCAATCAACGTGGACGAGAACGGGCTGGAGGTGCTGGGCCTGGGCTTTTACTGGGACGACGTCGAGCCCGGCTACCGCTTTCGCACCTTGGGCCGCACGATTACGGAGGCCGACATCACTCTGTTCATCGGTACGGTGGGCATGGTGGAGGAAATGTTCACCAATCTGGACTATGTCGCGTCGCAATCCATCATCGGCTCGCGTCCGGCTCCTGGTTCGCTTGTTTTCTGCATGGCCGAAGGGCTGTTGATGCAGAGCACGATGCAGCGCACCGGCATGGCGTTCATGGAGGCGGATATCAATGTCCACCGGCCCACGAACGCAGGCGACACCATCCATGTCGAGTGCGAAGTGGTCGAAGCCCGGGGGACTAGCAAGTCAGAGCGCGGCCTGGTGCGGACCTCAAATCGGGTGGTCAACCAGCGAGGGGAGGTGGTGCTTACCTATAACCCCCTGCGTATGGTCAAAACCCGCCCGTAGCTCGAAGCCCCACAAATTTTTCACACGAGGGACGCGTAGACGGCCCCGTTTCACTCAAGGAGACATCAATGAAATTTTCCCTGCTTTTCGGGTTGCTAGCGTTAACTGTGTGCGCCCAGGGCGCAGTAGCGGCGCCTGCCTCCGCCTTTCCCGAGAAACCTATTACGGTCGTTGTTCCGTTCGCTGCGGGCAGTCCTACCGATGCAGTGGCCCGTGTGCTGTCTGACTCGCTTTCCAAGCGACTGGGGCAGCCGCTGATCGTGCAGAATCGTCCGGGCGCCACCGGTATGATCGGCAGCGAGTATGTGGCGCGCGCGCAGCCGGATGGCTACACCCTGCTGTTCGGCACTAACACTACTCAGGTAGCGAACAAATATTTCTTCAAGAACGTGTCTTATGACGGTCTGAAGGATTTCGCGCCAGTCGCCATCGTCGGCGGCGTGCCGCATGCGTTGGTCGTCAATCCGTCCGTGCCGGTCAGTTCCGTGGCGGAACTCATCGCCTATGCGAAGGCCAACCCGGGCAAGCTCTCGTTTCCCTACGCCAACAGCACCACGCGCATCACCGGCAGTACGTTTCGCGTGATGACGCATACCGATATCTCGGAGATTCCTTACAAGGCTTATGGCCAGGCCGTGTCCGAACTGTTGGGTGGGCAGACACAAATGATGTTCATCGATTTTTCGACTGGCCTGGCCTACATGACCTCGGGCAAGCTCAAGCCCTTGGCCATCACCCCGGCCCGGTCGGACAAACTTCCCGGCGTGCCCGCTATGAAGGAGGCGTTGCCAGGCTTCGAGATCGGAAACTGGAACGGATTATTCGCGCCAAAGGGAACGCCGCCTGAGATCATTGACAAGCTCAATCGGGAAATCACCGGCGCGCTTGAGCAGCCGGAGGTACGTAAGCAGATCGATGGCACAGGCTATGAATTGCTGCCGCCCATGGCGCCCCAGGCGTTCGGAAAATACATTGCCGAGGAGAGTGCGCACTACGGCAAGTTGACCCAGGCCGCGGGCATCAAACCTGAATGAGTATCGGGCCGCGCGCCGTTCGCGCGCGGCATGTACTTCCTTGATTTTCCTGATTAGCGAGTCGCCCTGCATCATGAATAAACCCGACGCCCCTGTTCTGTACTCCGTGCAAGACGGCATCGCCACGATCTGCATAGACCGCCCGGCTCAGCGCAACGCGTTGTCCATCGCTATCTGCGAGCGCCTGCTGGATCTGTGGGACGAGGTCGAACGCGACGACGCCGTGCGAGTGGTGATCCTGACCTCCGCCGACTGCGGCGTGTTCTCTGCCGGCATGGATCTTAAGGAGGCCGCCCAGGTGCGCGCCGAAACCGGCAAGGACATGCTGGAGATGCTGCGGGATCCCTTCCACCAACGCATGCGCCAGGTTCCCAAGCCGATCATCGCCGCCATGACGGGCCACTTCACCGCCGGGGGTATGGTCTTGGCTGCAAACAGCGATATCCGGATCGGCTTGCAGGGGACCCTCGGCGGCATCTCCGAGGCCAAGGTGGGGCGAGGGTCGCCCTGGGGAGTGCCCATGCTGTGGATGCTTCCGCAGCCCTTCATGATGGAACTCATGCTTACCGGCGAGATGCATCCCATCGAGCGCTTTTACCAATTAGGTTTCGTGAACTATGTTGAGGCCGCGCCCGATGCCGTGCGCGAGCGGGCCCAGGCTATAGCGCGCACCATCGCCAACAATGCGCCGCTTACCGTCTGGGCAGCCAAGAAGAGCATCGGGGCGGCAATGGACCTTGGCTGCGAGCGCGGTCTGGAGGCGGCCTGCCGGTACCATGAGCGCGTTTATTCGAGCGCTGACGCAATCGAGGGGCCTCGGGCCTTCGCCGAGAAAAGGGCGCCGCGCTGGATCGGGGCGTGACGATGGACGGCGCTTCGGCTTTTGTCCGGCGCGACGACGATGACGGCGTCGTCACGCTCACGCTAAACCATCCCGACACACTCAATCGCTTCTCTGATGGTTCGCAGTTCCTTGAATTGGCTGCGCACGTGCGCAGGGCCAATGCGGATCCGGCGGTTCGTGTCCTGCTCATCACGGGAGCGGGGAAGGCGTTTTGCGCGGGCGGAGATCTGCGGCACATGGCGGAACGAGAGGGGTTTTCCGCCGGGGACGTTGCCCAGGTGCAAGCGCGCTACCGCGAAACCGTGCACCAATTGCCAGCAGCGCTGGCCGAAGCGGATGTTCCGACCATTGCTGCAGTGAATGGCGCGGCCTACGGGGTGGGCTGCGATCTGGCGTGCTTTTGCGATATCCGGATCGCCGCAGAGAGCGCGCGCTTTTCGGTCAGTTTTGCCCGCCTTGGCATTGTGGCTGGCGATGGTGGAGCCTGGATGTTGCCGCGGCTCGTTGGCCGTTCCAAGGCCATGGAACTGGCTTTCACCGCGGAGTCCATCGATGCCCGGGAGGCGCTACGCATCGGTCTCGTGTCGGATGTGGCGCCGGACGATCGGCTGGGCCAGCGCGCCGCGCAATTGGCGCGGAAGATTGCGCGGCATCCTTCCGCGGCGTTGCGCATGCACAAACGCCTGCTGCGAGACGCCGAACAGCACACACTGGCAACTCATCTGGACGTGGTGGCCGCATTTCAAGCGATCGCACACGCATCTGAAGACCACCTGCGGGCGGTGCGCGACGCGGTTGGCGCCCTGGGGAAACCTCGTTAGTCTTCGTCTTCGGCGGCTAGGGCGATACGCTCGGCGATGGCCAGCAGCGACGCTGCAACCTGGCCCCGCAACACCGCTTCCGTGACATCCACACTCACGGCCATGGCGGCCAGGGCGAACTCCGAGCCCGCCTTTACCGGGGTGGCGATGGAGGCGGTGTGCGTGGCCACGGGCGCGGCCAGGTAACACCAGCCCGTTTTTTCCAGATCTCGGAACGCGGCGTAGACTTCGTCGAGCGGTCGCGACACGCCGGAGGGCGCGTCAGCCTCGATCATGCGGAGTAATTCATCGCGTTGTTCCTTCGGTCGTCCCCATAGGTAGGCGCGGCCGGAGGCCGAGACGGCCATAGGAAAACGAGCGCCGCTAGTCAGGCCCAGCTGTACCCGGCCGGCGGGAACGCAGTGCTCGACTACCAGCATATGCAGCCGGTCGCGCGTGCTCAGCGTGACATGGACGCCGAAGCGCTGCGACAGCTCGCGCATAAGCGGCCTGGCTGCCTGGCCAACCGCCAGACCCTTCTTGGCAGCTCGACCCAGCGCCAGGCAGGCAATATGGGGTTCGTAGCTGTCGCCTGTGGCCTGGAGAAAATGCTGGGCCTGCAACGTCTGGACGAGCTTTTCGGTCGTCGGGCGGGACAGCTCAAGTTTGCGAGCGATGTCTGCCAGCGTGAGTTTGCGGTGGCGCAGGTCGAACAGACGCAGCACCTCCAGGCCCCGACGCAGCGAATCCACCTGGGCGTCGTCGCGCGGCGTGCCCGGTGTCAATTGGCGAGTCCGTACCATTATTATTCCGCCTGCATATTGCTGAGTTCGGCTTCAAGTCGGTTTTTGAGGGCGAGCAGGTCCGGGATAACTTCCTGCTTCAGCCGCGGCAACTCCAGGGAATTCGACGGTGCGGCGCAGCCCAGGGCATAGGTGTGTGGACCTTCTGGCGTGTCGACGACCACTGCGGCGCCGTTGGTGCCGGCCTCAAGGGTGCCGGCCGCGATGCAATAGCCGTCGCTCGCCATTTGAGAAATGGCGGTCGGCACTTCGCGGCTCAAGAGCTCCCAAGCTTGCGGGTCAGCCGTGCCAAGCTTTTCGAGGAATGCCGTGCGTTCGGCATCGCCCATTGCGCCGACCAGTGCCCTGCCCAGGGCCGAGCGGTCAATGCGAAGGCGCGAACCGGCGCGCACCCGCAAGGTGAAAATCATGTCTCGGCTATGAGCAACCTCGTTGCAGACCATGCTGCTGGCATCGGGTGAGGCGAGCACGACGGAGACCTGATGCTGGTCGGCGAACTGCTGCATCAGCGGCCTCGCTAGCATGACAAAGTCCCGGTGCGAGGCCGCGATGAACCCAAGCGCAAGCACGGCCGCGCCTAGGCGATAGGCGGCTCGCTGGGCCGAATATTGCAGGTATTCTGCTTCCAGCAGATTGGCCGTGAGGCGGGATACTGTCGGCTTGGGCAGGCCGGTGAGCGCCGCGATTTCGGAGTTGCTCAACCAGTCATTGTTCGGTTCGAACGCCGAGAGAACGGTCAACCCGCGCGACAGCACCCGGACTTGGCGAATGCCTGGCTTTTCGGAGTACGAATCAGCGGATGTATTCATCGAGTCATCAAAATGAAATTAGACTCGATTCTACAGGCAAGCCCCGTGATATGGGCTTGGTTTAACCGTCGAACGCTCCCTAAAAGACCTTCGGACGACGCTTTAGCCACCAGCCGTATTGTTCTGGCCAAGCCAGAAACTCTGGATCGGCCTGCAGAGCCAAGCGGGCGTGCAGGGGCCAATTCGGATTGAGAAGGGCCTCCCGCCCGACAGCCACCAAATCGGCCTTATCCCCAACCAGAATCGCCTCGGCCTGCTCCGGATCAACGATCAACCCCACTGCGATCGTCCCGATGCCAGCCTCCTGCTTGACCGCCTGCGCAAAGGGAACCTGGAACCCCGGCCCGCGCTTGACGGCCTGCGGACCTTGTCCCGCCGTGGCAGGCGCCTGTATGCCACCGGATGAACAGTCGATCAGATCAACGCCCAGTGCTTTCAATTCGCGGGAAAACAAGATGCTGTCTGACAACTGCCACCCGCCCTCAATACCGTCGACGGCCGATATCCGCACAGATACCGGAATGTCGGAGGGCAGGGCGTCCCGGACGGCGGCCGCGACCTGAAGGGGAAAGCGCATCCGGTTCTCTAGCGACCCGCCATACTCGTCCTGCCGCTTGTTGGTGACGGGCGAAAGAAAGCTGTGCAGCAGGTAGCCATGCGCGGCGTGAATTTCGACAAACCGGTATCCCGCGCTGACTGCGCGGACTGTCGCGTCGCGGAAGCTGGCGCCGATGCCAGCCAGTTCGCTGGCCTCAAGTTCGCGAGGCACGGGCCAGCCTTCCTGTACCGGCACGGAAGAGGGCGCCGTGGTCTCCCAGGCCTGATCTTCCGAAGACAGTGCCAACGGCCGATTGCCTTCCCAGGGCCTGCCCGTGCTTGCCTTGCGGCCGGCATGACCGATCTGAATCGACGGCACCACGCCGTGCGTGGTCATGATGCGTGCTAGTTCCGCAAGTCCTGGGATCTGCTCATCGCTCCAGATTCCCAGGTCGCCAAGGGTTCCCCGGCCATCGCGGGTGACAGCCGCGACTTCAATCATTGCGCTGCCGGGTCCGCCCCGGGCCAGGCCGGCGGTATGGAACCGGTGCCAGTCCTGGACCAGTCCGTCGATGGCGGAGTACTGGCTCATCGGAGAGATGAGTACGCGATTGGGCAACTCGACGCCGCGCAGTTTGAACGGGGTAAACAGTTTGGTGTCCCGCATGAGGTTCCTCGTTTCGGATCGTTGTGTCATGGCGGAGGATCAGGCTTCGTAGTCCAGCACGATGAGCTGCCGGCTTAGTGCCGCGACTTTCTGCTTCAGCGGCACGTGGGCGGGAGCCTGCTGGTAGTGGTCGTGGGCGGCTGAGTCCACGAAGTCCGCCACGAATGCGTGGGTGTAGGAATGGGCGCGATCCGACGCATTGGTGGCAATGCGCAGGTCCAGGATACCCGGGATCTCTTTCTTGATCGTCTGGCACATGCCGACGATGTCTTCGTGGTCTTCTCTGGTGAGCGGGGCGTTGAAGCTGAGCATGACAATATGTCGAAACATGATGGCTCCGATCGATCAGGAAATGGTCAACCCGCCGTCGACGGCGAGGATGTGGCCGGTCGTGGAGCGGGACTCGTCGGAAGCCAGATACAACGCGGCGTGGGCGATATCTTCGGGCTGCACCAGCCCAAAAAGCTGGCCGTCCAGCGATTTGCTGGTGACGCCATCGTCTTTCAGCAGCTTTAGCACGCGCTCTGTCGCCGTCGCTCCGGGAGCCACCGCATTCACGCGAATTCGGTACTGTGCATATTCCACAGCCATCGACCGGGTCAGCGCGCTGACTGCGCCCTTGGCCGCCGTGTAGGCGTCCTTGCCGTGAGTGCCGATCAGGGCAAAGATGGATGTGCTGTTGATGACGGACCCGCCGTTCCCCGCGTCCATCATGGCCTGGATGCCGTAGCGGCATCCCAACCAGGTGCCAAACAGGTCGAGTTTCATCTTGGACCAGAACTCGTCCACCGGAGCGTCCGTCACGCGGCTGTCGCGCACGGTCGAGCCTCCGGCATTGTTGTACAGCACGTCAAATCGTCCGAACTCCGCCACGGTCCGTTTGACGGCCGCCTCCAGGCTTTCGGGTTCGGTGACGTCGGTGTGGATGAAGCGGGCAGGGCGGCCCGTCGATTTTTCGACGATGGCGGCGGTCTGCTCGCCCGCGGCGGTGTCACGCTCGGCGATAACGACCTGGGCGCCTTCCTGGGCGAATAGCAATGCGCTGGCACAGCCGATACCGGCGCCGCCGCCCGTGATGAAGGCGACTTTTCCTTCGAGTCGATGCATAAATACCTCGCAAAAAACGGATAAGTGGATGAGGGATGCGTGGGGGTCAAATGCCCAGATAGGCTTTGCGCACCGATTCACTGCTGGCCAGCTCCGACGCCAGGCCTTGCAACTGAATCTCACCGCGCTCGAGGATGAAGGCGTGGGTCGCAATCTCCAGTGCCATCTCTGCGTTCTGTTCCACAAGCATCACATCCACGCCTTCCGCCGCGATGTCCTGGATGATCTGGGCGATGGTGTCGACGATGGCGGGCGCAAGCCCGATTGTGGGCTCGTCAAGCAGCAGTAGCCGCGGCTTGGCCATCAGGGCGCGGCCGACAGCAACCATCTGTTGCTGGCCGCCACTGAGACTACCCGCCGGTGACTTGAGCCTTGTCTTCAGAGCGGGAAAGCGTTCCAGCACGTCTGCCATTCCCTGCTGAATGGCATTCTTGCTTTTCTCGCGGTAGGCGCCCAGTTCCAGGTTTTCCCCTACCGTCATGGCTTTGAACAGGCGCCGGCCTTCGGGCACCAGGACGAGGCCCCTGGAGACGAGGGCATCGGGTGCCAGTCCGGTGATGTCTTCTCCATAAAGGCGGACACGTCCGGAAGAGGGCGCGACCAGGCCGGTCAAGGCCTTCATGATGGTCGATTTTCCGGCGCCATTGGAACCGACGATGGTGGAGATGGATCCCCGCTTCACCGTGAAGCTCGCCGCGCTCACCGCCGGCACGATGCCATACATCACCGACAGTCGCTCGACGTCGAGCACATTTTCGTTATTGTTCATGCCGCTTCCCCAGATAGGCCGAAATCACGCGCGGATCCCGCTGGATCTCGGCCGGGGTACCGGTGGCTAGAAACACGCCATAGTCCAGCACCACGATGCGATCGCAGATATCCATGACCGCCTTCATGTTGTGTTCCACAAGCAGCATCGAAACGCCGTACTCCTCGCGCATCCTGCGGAAGATCGCCAACACTGACGATGCCTCGGTCTGGTTCAGACCGGTCAACGGTTCGTCCAGGCAGAGCAGGCTTGGCCGGGCGGCGAAAGCGATGGCGATGCTGACCAGGCGCTGCAGGCCGTGCGAAAGGTTCCCCGCAACTTCGCTCAGGACTTCCGACAGGCCCATAAGCGCCGCGGTTTCTCGTACGCGTGCGTCCCGTTCAGCTTTATGGCGCATCGTCGCGAACGTACCGACGACGATGTTGTCGTAGACGGTCATGTCGCGCAGCATGCTGTCGTGCTGGAACGTGCGGACCAGGCCCTGCCGGGAGATCCGGGCGGCGCTCTGGCCGGTGATGTCCTGGCCCATGAAGGTCAGCTTGCCGCCAGACGGCTTGTAGTAGCCGCTTACCACGTTGAACGTGGTGCTTTTGCCGGCGCCATTGGGGCCGATGAGTCCAAGGATTTCTCCTTTGCGGACTTCGAAGCTCAAATCCTTGATTGCCACCAGGCCGCCAAAGCGGCGGCTCAGGCCATCGACTTTAAGTAGTACTTGGTTTTCCATGAAGACCTCAGGCGTGGGGCTTCGCCGCGGCAGTCAGCCCAGGCGCGCGCTTGTTGAGGTGGCGGCCCAGGCCGATCAGGCCCCCCGGCATCAGCAGCACCGAGATCACGATGGCGGCTCCGTAGAAGATGTGCTCGTAGGGGCCGAAGCTCAGGGCGAACTGGCCGAGCAGCGTCAAAACGATGGCGCCGACGACCGCGCCCAGGATGTGGGATTCGCCGCCCACCTTCAGATAGGCCAGCGCGTATACCGCCAGCAGGAAGCCAAAATCCCCCGGACTGATGACGTTGTTCGAGTAAGCCAGTAGCGCACCGGCAATGCCGGCAACGAACGAAGAAACACCCAGGCACAGCACCTTGGTCAGATGCACGTTGATGCCGACGGTCTCGACGATGGCGTCGTTATTGCGGATGGCCACAAGGACTTTGCCGAAATCGGATTTCTCGATGAACCAGAGCGCCCAGAGCAGTGCGAGCACCACGGCGACGACCAGGGCGGGCAAGTAGCCGTCCAGGTAGGCCGGCGGAAAGATACCCACCATGCCGGAGCTCCCTCCGATGGCTTCGGTCTTGGTGTAGATCATGCGGATCACTTCGGTGAAAGCGAAGCCGATCAGCATGAAATAGGGGCCCTTGGCGCGCAGCGTGATGTAGCCGAACACAAGGCTGATCAGGCCGGCGAAGACTGCGCTTGCCACCAGCGTGAGCAGGAAGGGCCAGTTGAACGTGACGCTCCCGACACCCGCCATATAGGCGCCTAGGCCCACAAAGCCGGCGACGGCAAAATTCAGTTCACCGATCAAGGTGACAAAGCGGAAGCTGGCGGTAATCAGCACGTTGACGGCCAGCCACAGGACCAGGCTGGCGGCCAGGCCGCCGCCCTGAAGCAGGCTGGCGGCGATCGCCACCAGGCCGACCGAGGCGATTGCAGGGGTGAGTAGCGATTTAGCCATTGCCGAGAATTCCCTCCGGACGAACGAGAAGTACAAACATGGTCAGGACGAACATCGTGATCGTGGCCCAGGTGGGATCGAAGTAGTAGCCGCCCAGGCTTTCGATGACGGCGATCAGCAGGCTGCCCAGGATTGCGCCGGGTATGCTGCCCAGCCCGCCGATGACGATCGCGATGAAACCCCGGATGAGATAGTCGCTGCCGATGATCGGGCTGGAAACGGTCACGGGCGATAGCAGTACTGCGGCGATCGCCGCGAGCGAGGTCGCGATGAAAAAGCCGGCCAGGGCGATCCGTCGGTACGGGATGCCCTGCAGCATCGCAGCCTCATGGTCTTCCGAGACCGCGCGCAGTGCCTTTCCCAGACGGCTTGACGCGATGGTCCAGCACATGAGAGCGGCCACCAGCAGTGCGCAGCAGGTGATGATCAGGCGCTGGATGGTGATGTAGGCGCCCATGATGTTCACCGTTCCTTCGACCAGCGCGGGGAGCTTGTTGGGAACGCCGCCGAAGGATTCCAGGAATATGCCTTGCAGCAACAGCGAGAGGCCGACCGACACCACAAAGGAGCCGGTCATGTCGCGCTGGAACCGCTGGAGGGCGAACTTGTAGATCACCCCCCCCAGTAGCAGCGTCAAGGCGATCCCAAGCACTCCGCTCAGCGCATAGGACGCAAAAAGCGGCAACTGCTCGCTGATCAGGAACGGGACTGTCACTCCCATCACCAGCAGCGGCAGCGTAAAGAACTCTCCGTGTGCGAAGTTGACGATTCGCATGACGCCGAAGATCAGCGTCAAGCCCAACGAGAACAGGATGTACGCCGCGGCGATCTGCATACTGTTCATGATTAATTGCATGTAAACGTCCAACTTGTCTCCCCCGACTTATCGCCGTCCAGCGTTCT
The DNA here is from genome assembly GCF_014490035.1 of Achromobacter xylosoxidans. Classification (NCBI taxonomy): domain Bacteria; kingdom Pseudomonadati; phylum Pseudomonadota; class Betaproteobacteria; order Burkholderiales; family Alcaligenaceae; genus Achromobacter; species Achromobacter xylosoxidans. The sequence goes on from NZ_CP061008.1 coordinate 1,654,680, forward strand.
GATTACTTGCCTTGCGCCAGGCGCTTTTGCAGCTCTTCCGGCACCACGCGCTCAACTTCCACGAGCTTTCCGTCTTGAATCTGCGTGATCATGACCGGGATGAGCATCTGCTGAGGCGAACCGTAGGTCGCCTCGCCACCGAACGCCGTCTTGCCGTACGACGTGTCAAAGACGATCTTGGGCATGACCTTCAGAATCTCGGCAGGTTCGATGCTTTGCGCGGCTTCCATGCCCGCCTTGAGGGCGTACACAGAGTCGTAGGGTGCGAGCTGCAGCGGGTTGAGTGATTCCCCGACGGCCTTTTTCATGCCTTCGTTGAGCTCACGTTGCTTGCTGGTTGCCTGCTGTCCGGCGTAATCGCCCGAAAAGCCCATGTACACCCCGTTAGCTGCTTGACCGCCAATGTCCACGAGCTGCGCTGCCCCCGTGCCCACCGGCTGAACCTTGACACCGTCCCATCCGAGTACGGCCAGTTCGCGGAAGAGCACGCCTGCATCGGCCGGGGGAGCAACGCCCAGGTCAATGACGTCCGGCATCACCGCCGCGAGTTTTTGCGCAATGGGCTGGAATTGCGTGGTGCCGCGTTCGTACCAGTTGACTGACACCACCTTCACGCCAAGCTTTTCCCAAGCCTTCTGGGCGACCGGTTCGGTCTCCTTGCCGGTCGCGTCGTTGGGATTGAGCATGGCAACGGTCTTGATGGAGCCGTGTTTGGCCTTTACGTAGGCATACAGGGGTTCCAGGATTTCGAACGGCGTGGTCGATTGGGTCAAGGTGTAGGGCTTGGTTGGTCCCTTGACGGTCTTGCCCCAGGCCGAGGTGAACAGAATGACCTGGTTCCGCTCGGTGAGCGACTGCAAAGCCAGAATCGGCGCGGTGCCGATGCTGCCGACCACGTAGCGGGATTTGTCGCGATTCACGATGTTCTGCGCGACCTTGGTCCCTTCCGCGGCGTTGTATTTGTTGTCGTAGGCACGGACTTCAAATTTATAGGTGGTGCCGCCGATCTTCACGCCGCCGGCGTCATTGATTTCCTTGGCGGCCTGCTTGGCGGTCCATTCCTGTCCAAGCCCCCACGTTGCAGCGGCGCCTGACATCGGCGCAGATACGCCCAATATCAAGGTCTTGGTGTCCTGTCCGAATGCGGCGCCGGACGTGAGCGACGCCGTCGCCAAAGTCACAGCCGTAAGAACGCAGTTGAGGTTCTTCATCTTGTCTTCTCCGTATTTATAGGTGTAGTGATTCCCGGCGCGTGCCGGCTTTTACCGGATTCCCGGTATGTCTTTAGCCCGACTGAGGTGTACGTCCGGCGCTGGTCCAGCGCGTGGCTTCGTTGGGGCCGTGGTTGTCCACGTAACTCGACACCTGCTTGAGCAGTCCGGGCGCAATGCCTGCCTGCTCGCTCAGTGCCAAGGCCAGGTGCAGATCCTTCGCGACGATTCGGTGGATGTCCGGGTAGGCGTCTTCCGTCGGCGACCACGCGCGGAATTGCGCGCGGCCCAGGGCCGCGTTGGCAGTCAGAAAGTTCCTTCCGGTACTGACGTCCAGGATGGGCGCGAAGCTCTCAAGGGAAACGCCATGCGCCTGAGCCAGTTCGATGGCTTCAGCGGTCAAATAGATATTTGCCACGCAGACCATGTTGTTGATGATCTTGGCGACCTGCGCAGATCCCAACGCGCCGCAGTGGAAAATTCGGCTACCCATAGCCTGCATCAATGGCCTGGCCAGTTCGGCGTCGGATACGGCTCCGCCCACCATGATCGTGAGCGTTCCTTCTTGTGCGCCCACGACGCCGCCGCTCACCGGCGCGTCGAGCAGGTGGGCGCCGGCTACAGCGAGCGGCGCCTCCAGCGTGCGCAGGGTAGCGGGCAGCGTGGTGCTCATCATGCACACGATGGGCTGGTGGCCGCTGGGAATGGCGTGAACCAGTCCGCCGTCGCCAAGCAGGGCGTCTGTAATTTGAGCGTCATTGGCGAGCAGCACAATGATCGCGTCCGCTCCAGCGCAATCCTTCACTTCAGAAGTTGTGGCGACGCCTTCACGGGCAAAGCTCTCGCGTACGGCGGCACTGCGGTCGCAGATGATGAGGTCAAAACCTCCACGCCGAACGCAGCGCGCCATTGGCGCACCCATGTTGCCGGCGCCGATGAAGGCGACTGTTTTGATGGATTTCATGAGCGCTGCTCCGCCTAGACACCCAGGTCCAGGTCGAACCGGGGAGCGCGGCGCTCTTGCAATGCGCTCACTCCCTCCCGCGCCTCGGGGCTTCCGAAGCCCATGAACTCCAGCGCCAGCGAGGTATCGAAAATGGGTCCGGCCTGACGCAGCCAATTGTTCAGGGCGTACTTGGTCCACCGCATCGCACCCGGCGCGCCTGCCGCGAGCTTCCCGGCGATCTCAAGGGCTTTGTCTTGAAGCGCGTCGTCCTCAACGCACAACGACACGAGACCCAGCGCTTCGGCCTGCGCGCCGCTCACGGGTTCGCACAACATCAGGTGGTATTTGGCCTTGGCCATCCCGCAAAGCAAGGGCCAGATGATGGCCGCATGGTCGCCTGCGGCGACGCCCAGCTTGGTGTGGCCGTCCACAATGCGGGCCGATTTCGCTGCAATCGAGATGTCGGCCAGCAGAGCCGCCACCAGACCCGCGCCCACCGCCGGGCCATGAATGGCGGAGACGATAGGTTTCGAACAGTTGATGATGTTGTAGACCAGGTCTCGGGCTTCTCGCCAGACACGGGCCCTGGCCTTGAAATCGTCGTTGATCTCTTCGAGCATGCGGAAATCACCACCAGCCGAGAACGCACGCCCGGCTCCGCGGATGATCACGGCGCTGACCTCGGGATCGGTGTCGATCTCGCGCCATACCTCCGCCAGTTCGGCGTGCCCCCGGGAATCCAGGGAATTCATGCGCTCGGGGTTGTTCAGCGTCAGGCGCAGAACACGGTCAAGCGGACGGTCGAATTCAATCGCCGTGTAGTTCTGATAACGAAGGTTTTCTGTCATCCTCGACTCCAACTTCAGGTACGTGATTGGGCGGCCGTTTGTCGGCCGTCCGCGTTCTTCTGCGCCGATATGACGCGTGCCTTTCTGCGTAACTGCTGGCGCAATTGTGCGATCCGCACTTGCTTTATCAAAGACCACCGTTGCACCCTTAGTGTGCGCTGATGCACAATGAGCCATGGATACGCACCCCGAATGGAACGACCTCAAAGTTTTTCTGGCTGTCGCACGGCTGGGCACGATCTCCGATGCGGGGGAGAAGCTCGGGATCGAGCACTCCACTGTTTCGCGGCGGATCGACCGGCTGGAAGCGACCTTGCGCGTGGTCTTGTTTGACCGACGCCGCAGCGGCTATTCGCTGACCGATGCTGGCCATGCGCTGATTCCTCACGCGGAAAAAATGGAAAGCGCGCTGTTGGCCGCTGTGGAAGAAAGCCTGGAGGCGGCCGACTTCATCAAAGGCAATGTTCGCGTTGGAACACCGGAAGCATTTGGTATCCACGTGCTTGCCCCGGGGATGGCGCAGTTGCGCCAGAAACATCCCGGACTGCGCATTGAACTGATGGCCCAGCCCCAATTCCCCAGCCTTGTGACCAGGGAAGTCGAAATCCTGGTGACGCTTGATCCGCCGCAGATGGGGCGATACAAGGTCGCGAAGCTGGCGCAGATCGACTACTTCCTTTATTGCTCTCCTGCCTACCGGGACGCCCATCCTCCAATACGTGAACTCAGCGACGTCGCTCAGCACGATTTCCTGGACTACATCCATGATGGTTCGGTCAGTGAGCGCTATCGCGTGCTTGAAGAGCTCGTCCTGGAACCGAATCGATGTTTCAGCTCGAACAGCGTGCTTGCACAGCGCTCGGCCGCAGCGGCTGGGCTGGGGCTTGTCTTGCTTACGCCCTATGTCGCAAACGTGAATAGCGGCGACCTCATCAGCGTTTTTCCTGATAAGCCCCTCATTACGCGGAGCTTATGGATTGCGGCGCCCGAAGATCTGCTGCGGATCAAACGCTACCAGTTCGCTTGGCGATTTATCCGTGAACAGGTCGAATCGCAGCCGGAGCTGTTCCACCCGTCCGCTTGATCGCTGTGCAGAATTGCACAATAAGGTTGCGGCAAATCCATTGTTCCGGCCGCATCGAATCCCTAGTATCTGGGGGGTTACCACCCACTCAACCCCATTTACTTCGGTTAGAGAATGAGAAAGATATATGGAGATGTGGCCGACGCCCTGGACGGGGTCATCACGAACGGCCAAACGATAGCTGTCGGGGGTTTCGGCCTGTGCGGCATTCCTTCAGCATTGATAGAAGGGATGCGTGACAGCGGCGTCGGCAATCTGACTTGCATCAGCAACAACGCTGGCGTTGATGACTTCGGTCTGGGGCTACTACTGCAGTCGCGCCAGGTGAAGCGCATGATCGCGTCGTACGTTGGCGAGAACAAGGAATTCGAAAGACAGTACTTGAGTGGCGAACTGGAGCTGGAGTTCAACCCTCAAGGGACGCTTGCGGAGCGTTTGCGCGCAGGCGGCGCCGGAATTCCCGCGTTTTTCACCAGGACTGGCGTCGGCACTGTCGTCGAGGAAGGCAAAGAGACCAGGCAGTTCGGTGGCCAGACCTACATCATGGAGTTGGCGCTCCGGCCGGATGTCTCGCTGGTGAAAGCAAAGCGTGCAGATCGAGCAGGCAACCTTGTCTTTGCACGCACAGCTCGAAACTTCAATCCCGACGTGGCAATGGCGGGAGCGGTGACGATCGCCGAAGTGGAAGAACTGGTGGAAGAGGGCGAGATCGATCCTGACGATGTGCATCTGCCAGGAATCTTCGTCGATCGTATCGTCGTCGTACCCAACCCGGAAAAGCGCATCGAGCGCAAGAGTTTCCGTTCACGGCCGCAGTAAGGAGAATTTGCGATGGCTTGGACACATGACCAAATGGCAGCGCGCGCCGCACAGGAACTGCACGACGGCGACTACGTGAATCTGGGAATAGGCTTACCCACGAAAGTGGTGCAATACGTGCCTGACGGCATGCAAGTATGGTTGCAGTCCGAAAACGGACTGATCGGCATCGGGCCGCCCCCTTATGAGGACGAAATCGACCCGGACCTTATCGACGCGGCCAAGCAGACGGTGACAACAGCGCCTGGCGCATCCATCTGTTCGTCTTCCATGTCGTTCGCCATGATCCGAGGCGGCCATATGGACCTTACGATCCTGGGAGCCATGCAGGTCAGCGCGCAGGGAGACCTTGCAAACTGGATGATCCCCGGCAAGATGGTCAAAGGCATGGGCGGGGCCATGGATCTTGTTGGTGGCGCGCGCCGGGTCATTGTGCTCATGGAACACAACACGCGTGACGGTGCGATGAAAATTCTGGATCAGTGCTCTTTGCCGCTGACCGGTCGTAGCGTGGTGCACAGGATCATTTCCGACCTGGCGGTGATGGACATCACCGACGAAGGGCTGGTTGTAAAAGAGCTGGCGCCCGGCGTTACGCGCGAGGCATTGCAGGAAAAGTCGGAGCCTCGCCTGGTGTTTGCACTAGGATAGCCGATCTAGGCGCGAGGAGGCGACTGATAGAACGTCTTTGTCCCGAAGTCGACCTCCACGCCTAGACCGATGCCTTCCGGCAGCCGGCCCAGACAGGACTGTTGATGCGATTGGCGCGCTGCACATCAACAGTCGTCCGAAGAATTCGAACGTCGCGACAGAACGCATGGAAGTATGCCCAATCGGCTGTGAAATCGGGTTGCGCTTGGGGCTTTGTTAAGCGGGTGGCTTGGCAGCCCATTGCCGAGTTCGCGTGGTTTTTGGCATTCCGTTACCAAACTCGCACCTTGACCCGCTGCACAAGGTCGCTCACATGTGGGTCGTGGATCCCCCAGCGGGCGAGCGCGTCGTCCAGACGAGTCAAATATTCACGATTACTCCCGAGTGGGCCGCTTGCCATGGCGACATCGGCGGCAACCGCGTTGAGTTCATCTGTCGCACGATATTGGGGGTGCGTCGTTTCGGCGACGAAAGCGATGACCGAAACCCGACGCCCATCCGCCAAACGTGCTTGCGCCCAGACTGGCCGATACAGCCCGTGCACCATTTCACGGATCCACACCAGGCGCTCCGCGCCAACAATTGAGCCTCAAGTGAGGCATTTTTCAAGTTGCTGATTTTACGGCGCATTATCAATGTCGGTTCAAGTGGTTCTGACAATCGGAATCAAGTGTTCGCTTATGGCGGATGCGCTTTCTGGGCGGCATTGCCGAGGCGCTGCTCCAATACAGCAGTGACGAACCTGAGTTACGGCTTCGGCATCTCCTTGCTCGAGTAGTGGCAGTCCAAGCGCGGTCAAAACACACCTCCTGGGCACAAGTCAGTCAGATCGGGATCAGCCAGGAGGAATTGGGCGTAAGCGCCCGGCGAACACATATTGAGCGCGTGCGTTGTCCTCGATAGTGTCCACCACTTTTAGGTGGACACCATGTCGAAGACAGAATTAGCGCCGGTTCCTAAGCGTCGGTCTTATCCGAAGGCGCTGAAGGCCCAGATCGTGGCCCAGTGCAGCCAGCCAGAAACCTCCATTGCCGGCGTGGCGCTGTCACACGGCGTGAACGCGAACCTGGTGCATAAGTGGATTCGCCAGGCCGAACGGCAGGCCCCTGTAGCGCCGACGTTCGTGCCGGTCGCGTTGCCTGCGGTGCCCTCGTCAGGCCGTCACATCGAGATTCACTTGTCGCGCGGTCCCGCGCAAGCGACGGTGCAATGGCCCGTGAGTGAAGCGGGCGCATGTGTGGCGTGGCTACGCGAGTGGCTGCGGTGATCCGTGTCGATGCGATCTGGCTGGCCACCGAGCCGCTGGACATGCGCGCCGGCACCGAGACGGCACTGGCCCGGGTGGTGGCCGTGTTCGGTTCGGCCCGTCCGCACCACGCCTATTGCTTCGCAAACCGGCGCGCCAACCGCATGAAGGTGCTGGTACATGACGGGATCGGCGTGTGGCTGGCCGCGCGCCGGCTGAACCGCGGCAAGTTCGTGTGGGCCGATGCGCTGCGCGGCCCACACGTCGCGGTCGACAGTGAGCAGTGGCAGGCGCTGGTGCTGGGCCTGCCTTGGCAGCATGTGGGCGCGGCAGGCGCGATCTCGGTGTTGTAGCGCCGGACAATCCGGCAAGACGCCAATATCGCCGCTGCGAACCCTGCGGCATACTGTGGGCCATGAGTACCGCATCCCTGGATCACCTCGACGCACAGCAACTGCGCGCGTTGGCCGAACGCCTGATGGGCGAGGTGGCCGCGCGTGACGCCCAGATAGCGGCGCACGATGCGGTGGTTGCCGAGCGGGATCGCGTACTGCACTTCAAACAGACGCACATCGACCAGCTCATGCAGGAGCTGGCGCTGTACAAGCGCTGGCGTTACGGCAAGCGCAGCGAGCAACTGAACCCTGCGCAGGCAAGCCTTCTGGAAGAAACGATGGATGCCGACATGGCGGCTATCGAAGAGGAAGTCAACGCGCTGCGCGAGGCGATATCCGCCAAGCCTGCGCCGCCGCAAGCGCCGCGCCGCATGCGGTTGCCGCCCGAACTGCCGCGCACCGACATCCATCACGAACCGGCGTCCACGACGTGCCGCTGCGGCTGCGGCTTGAAGCGCATCGGCGAGGACGTCAGCGAGAAGCTGGATTACCTGCCGGGCGTCTTTACGGTCGAACGTCACATCCGCGGCAAATGGGTGTGCGAGCACTGCGAGACGCTCACGCAGGCGCCGGTCCCCGCGCAGGTCATCGACAAGGGCATCCCGACGGCGGGACTTCTGGCGCAGGTGCTGGTGGCCAAGTTCGCCGACCACCTGCCGCTATACCGCCAGGAAGGCATCTTTGCGCGCGCCGGTCTGGCGCTGCCGCGCTCGACGCTGGGCGAGTGGGTCGGCGTATGCGGGCTGCGGTTGCAGCCGCTGGTCGATGCGCTCAAGGCCGAGGTGCTGGGCAAACCCGTGCTGCATGCCGACGAGACGCCAGTGCAGATGCTCAATCCGGGCGCGGGCAAGACGCACCGGGCCTACTTGTGGGCATACACACCGACCTCGTTCGACAGCCTGCGTGCAGTGCTCTACGACTTCGCGCCAAGCCGGGCCGGTGAGCACTGCCGCACGTTCCTGCAAGATTGGCGCGGCAAACTGGTGACCGACGATTATGTGGGCTACAAGGCCGGCTTCGCTGCCGGCATCAAGGAACTTGGCTGCATGGCGCACGCCAGGCGCAAGTTCCATGACCTGCATGCGAGCCACCAGAGCCAGATCGCCGGAGAGGCACTGGATCTGTTCGGCGCGCTCTACGGCGTAGAGCGGGACGTAGCCGACCTGCCTGCCGACGAGCGCAGGCGGATACGTCAGGATCGCGCCAGGCCGATCGCCGAGACCTTGCATCGATGGCTGATCGCGCAGCGCCAGCGCGTGCCCGATGGCTCGGGTACCGCACGCGCCATCGACTACAGCCTCAAGCGCTGGGAGGCGCTCACGCGCTATCTTGATGATGGCGATGCACCGATCGACAACAACTGGGTGGAGAACCAGATCCGGCCCTGGGCGATCGGGCGCTCGAACTGGTTGTTCGCAGGCTCGCTGCGCGGCGGGCAGCGTGCGGCCGCCATTATGAGCCTGATCCAGTCGGCGCGGCTCAATGGGCACGACCCGTACGCCTATCTGAAGGACGTGCTCACGCGCCTGCCCACGCAGAAAAACAGCCAGATCGCTGAGCTGCTGCCGCATCGGTGGCAACCTGCTGCATAAGCAGAACCGTCAAGGGTGTGTTCAGCAGGCGCTTACGGAAGGATTGTAGGGGGCTTACTTCAGATGAACCGCGTTTGGAGCCCTCTTTGGCGCCTAACGTAGTCAGCTAGTGTTCCCGAGGCTCGGAACCGAGCAAGATCATGCCATCATGGCAGACAGGGGCTAAGTCAGTTCGCCAAGTATTCGTCAGTCGACTTGACTTGGCCATAGCCGAATGCGAAGGCGGCCATCATTGCGGCATGTACCTGGGTTGCGGGAACCTTCACGCCATTGAATTCCAGATCTAGCGTGGCACAAGCATCGTGGAGTACGGTGACGGGGTAACCCAAATCGGCCGCAGCGCGAACGACCGCGTCCACGCACATGTGACTCATAGCGCCGACGACAACCACTTCTTCGACCCCTCGATTGTCGAGTTGCTGCTTGAGGTCGGTTTGGCGGAACGAGTTGATATGATTCTTCACGATGACGGGCTCCCCGTCATGCGGGGCGACGGCAGACTGAATTTCCACCCCCTCAGTGCCAGGCAAAAAAAACGGCGCTTCGTTGTTTGCGAATTCATGCCGGACGTGAAAGATGGGCTCGCCGTTCGACCGTGCGTGAGCGATCACGCGTGCTGCATTTGTTGACGCCGCTTCAATGCCGGAAAGGGGCAGCTTCCCAGTAGATAGGTATTCGTTTTGCAGGTCGACAACGATTAATCCGCGCTTTGTCATGGTCGTCTCCGAAAGGTCTAGAGTGAGTCGACATGTTCGCCCAAAGCGCATATCCGAGAGTAGTGGCAGTGCCGACAAATTCCGCGGTGATACCGACATTTATCTGTGAGACGTTCACCAATTGAAGTATGGCTTGGCCCTACGACTCTCTGGATGTACCGCCCGCCCCCCCGACGTTGCCGACACTAAATCTGCGGCGATAGGCGCTCGGGGATAGCCCGGCGATACGCGCAAAAATCTTCCTAAACGCGCCAGGGTCGCTGTATCCTACTTCCCACGCTACCCGATCAATAGGCGCTGAGTCGAATTGGAGCAGTTCTTTAGCCCGTCCGACGCGTAAATGTTGACAATACTCAGTGGTCGTCATGCCGGTGGCCTTTTGAAAGCGTCGAAGCAATGTGCGCTCTTCAAGATTGGCTTGCTCGGCGAGTACTTGAAGCCTAGTCTCCTTCCCCTGAGTTGCTTGCAGCCAATGCTGCACTTTCAATACGGCGGCATCGCCATGTGAAAGTCTTGGCGAGAACACACTGTAGTAACGCTGCTCTCGACCGGGAGGGTCGACTAGCATCATGCGCGCCGTGGCAAGCATCACGGTTGGGCCCAGCAGCCTGTCTACTAGACGCAACCCTAGATCCGTCCAAGACATCAGGCCGCCGGCGGATATGACATCGCCGTCATCAATAATGAGTCGGTTAACGTCAACGTTGACGTCTGGAAAGCGACTTTTGAGCAGGTCGGCATACGTCCAATGGGTGGTCATGGGCCGGCCGGTCATCAACCCGGTCTCCGCCAATAAAAAGGCGCCGGCGCATACCGAACCGATCACGACGCCTCTGCCATGCTGTTCGCATCGCCAAGCAGTGAGCGACGAATCCGATGCTCCTCCCGTTGGCTCGGCCAAGGAGGGCGGTAGTATCAATGCTGACAAAATCGACACCCTACTGGCTCCGTTATCGAAGACACGCACCGGCGCAACTCCTGGCGCGGGTTGCTCCCAATGGGTGACTCTTAGCGGGATGTTGGATTGGGCTCCGTAGGAGGCGGCGCAAGCGTTAGCAACACAGAACAGATCTGTCAGCCCCAACACCGACGCCTGTTGGACGGCGGGATAGAGGACCACTCCTACTTCCAATTGCTTTACTGGTTCCACGTGTCGGCGCAGCCTAAATTTTGTGCTGTTCCCGTCGTCAATTATCCACTCGGTCAGCAAACAGGCGTGAGAATGAGCGCGCAGAAGCGCCACAACCACTCACTAATTGATTGTAAAGCAGAGCCCAGAACCGATTGGGTGCGGGCCTCGCCGGAAGTGGCGACCGTCCGCTGAGAAGCATGCAAACCGATGCTGCGGGTGTCGCAAGCCACATAGACGCGATCACCACTTCGTGCCAGCCCCTAAATAGCTTTAAGCGTTCACCTAGGACACCAAAACCAGATAGTTCGGTGGGGATGGTGGAAAGGGTTGTGCGCGTGGCAGAGTTTCATATCCGCTCAAAATAGATATATAGCTGTAGAACCGCTATTTTAGGCATGATACGCCACTGTGGCGACCGGCTGCCGTCCAGTTTTACTGCGTTACCGGTGGCAAAAGGGCTGCTTCGTGAGCCCTTTCTTATCTGCGTAGGCGGACTTCGACCGGTTTCGCTCAACATCGCCCCAACTCGGGACTAGGCTTAACGGAACTGGGCTCACAGGTGGGCCATCTGGTCGGGTAGCCACATAGCCAGTTGCGGGACTGCCAGAAGTAGCACGATCATCAGCAACAGCATCGCGAGGAACGGCAGCACGCCCATCACCACGTCCATGAATTTGCCCTGGCCGCGCACGCTGTGCACCACGAACAGGTTCATGCCGAAGGGGGGCGTGAGCTGGCACATTTCGCATAGCACGATCAGCATCACGCCGAACCACACCGGGTCGTAGCCCAGTGCAATGACGATGGGCACGGTGAGCGGGGCGGTGGTGACCAGCATGGCCAGCGTGTCCATGAAGCAGCCGAGCAGGATGTAGAACAGGATGATGGCCAGCATCATGCCCAGCATCATGCCCAGCGGCGGCAGGTCCAGGCTGGTCACGGCGTTCACCAGCAGAGTGGTGAGACCGATCGAGGACAGCACAAAGTTCAGGAAGAACGCGGCCAGGGTGATCAGGATGATCATGCCGGTGGTGCGCAGTGTGGCTTCGGAGGCGCGGCCCAGCATTTCCCACGTCAACACGCGCTTGTAGGCGCACAGCAGGGTGGCGGCCACCACGCCGAGCGCGGCCGATTCGCTGGCGGTGGCGACGCCGCCGTAGATAACGCCAATCACCAGCGCGAAGATCGCCAGCGGCGGCACCAGGTGCGGCAGGGCCGCGATGCGTTAGGCCCAGCTCACTGTGGGGCGTTTGCCGGCCAGGCCCGGGCGCCACAGACACAGGCCCACGATCAGCGCGATGAAGAGCCCGGTGAGCAGGATGCCCGGCAGCGTGGCGGCCAGGTAGAGCTTGGGCACTGGCTTCTTGTGGTGGGCTCCAGATAATGACCATTGACCATTGGCCATTGACCACTGACCACAGCCAACAGCGCATGGTCACGCCAGTTTCGACACCTTCCTTTGTTGACGACCGATCGCCAATGGGTTGGTTGGCGACCCTCGCTTTTGGAGAGAGCAGTGCAACTAAGTTTCAGTAGTGCGTGGGCAGGAGAAAGGCGGGTGCAGGAAGATGTCCAAGACGCACCAGTGGTACGCGAGGCGGGCGGCCGTTATCGAGTCGCAAGCCCGGAAGAGCTGTTACGTGCGGCCGCGCAGCAATTGGAGGGGGCGCTGGGTAGCCGCTTGCCAGTGGCCAAGCCATCCGCCGCCATCGACTATATCGTGACGCGGCTGGCGCTGTCGGACGTCGAGGTGTTCGGCGTAATGTTCCTCGATGCGCAATTGAGAATGATCGCCTTCGAGGAAATGTTCAGAGGCACGCTGTCGGAGACCAGCGTGTATCCACGTGAGGTCGTGAAGGCGGCAATTCGGCACAACGCGCACTCCATCTTGATTGCCCACAACCATCCCTCTGGCTCGTCGCAGCCAAGCAAGGGGGACGTTCAGGTTACGCGGCGCTTGAAGGAAGCGGTTGCTCTGGTGAATGTCTCGCTGGTCGACCACGTGATCGTGGCGGCGGGTAGCGGCCACTCTATGGCCAAGATGGGCTGGATCTAGACTTGCGCGCATGCGTCCAACAACCGAAGACCGAACGGTCTTCGGTTTTTTTTACGCTGCGAGTAGCTGCTTGGCGGTTAGCCGCTTTTGAAGCTCGGCCGGCGCCACGGCTCCCGACAGCAGTCTTTCCAAATATTCGCCGAGCTTCGCCCATGCTGCATGTTTCTCGTCGGCGTAGTCGTAGAGCTGGTAGTGCCGCCTGACTCGGTTCTTGCCCGTGTGAATGACGTGATTTTGGCAGCGGTCGATGATGTTTGGATCGATTCCTAGCGACTCCATGATCGTCGACCCCGTTCGCCGTAAATCATGAGGTGTCCAATTGCCGTTTTGGCCTTTGCCGAGCACCAGGGAGTTGTCCGAAGCGCGACGTGCTTTGGGCTTTCCGTTGAACATGGCTTGCCGATCTTTGATTTGCTTAGTAAAGGCCTGCTTATACATCGGTTGGTCTACCCCCGCGTCATCATTGTCGCGCGAAGGTAGGAGCCAGCGGGATGATCCTGCCAGGTTGACAAGGGTCTCGAAATGCTTGACTGCGAAGGGTGACAGAAAGACCAGATGGTCGCGCTTCTGTGATTTTCTGCCCTTGACGTTCGCCTTGGGAATGAACCAGGTACCTTCTCGGAGATCGAGATGCGTAATTTCGGTTAGGTGCAGTTCCCCTATCCGGCATAGCGTGCTCAAACAGATCCAGGAAACTGCCTGCAACGCCTTGGATGGAGGCTTCCTCTTTCGCTTGTCATCCGAAGCGAGATACTGCTCCTCCAACTCGCGGTATCGAGTCTGGAGCTCGACAATCTCAATAGGCGGGAGAACGCGTTCGCGCGGGTTATCCGGGTCGTAATCGTCCGCCAGGAGCACCCCGAGCTCAACCAGCTCAACCGGATTTCCTTCCGAAAGCAGCTTTCGCCATGGTTGGCGCTTTTCTGCCCAATGGAACATCTGGCCCAGTATTTGGTAGGTCACCTCGGCAAGCCGATTGCAACCGCGGCCGACAATCGAGCGGATCACTCGCTCAATATCCTTCTCGCGAATTGATCGCACGGGAGTATCACCGATCAAGGGAAGCACGTCTTTTTCAACGATGCGCTTCACTTCGGTGTTGCCATCTGCTCGCTTCACTCCCGATTCCAGCCAGCTTTTATATATCTCTTGGAACGAAAGGGCGTCGGTCGCGGCCTCTTCTTCAGCGGCGGTTACAGCGGCAGATTCAGCTGCCATAGCTTCCCGCACCTGGGCGTTTTCCAAGTCGCGGACGTCTGACGGATTGCGGCCCGCCTTAATGTCCGCCCGCGCTTTGTTCCTGGCGGAGCGGATCTCGTCGAGTGTGCGCTCCGGCCATGAGCCGCAGTAGAATCGCTTTACCTTGTCGCCCATGCGATAGGCGTATCGCCACACCACGGCCATCGTGCCGCGCTGAATGCGGATCTCCCCAGTTAGGCCGTCTCCATCGGCCAGGTGATCACCGACCCATTCCGCCGGTACCGCTTCCAGCTCTTTGACGGTCCACCGCGCACCTTTTCCGCGTTTTGGGTATCTCGTCATATTTCCTCGAATCTCTCCGTTCTTCTGCCTCAAGCGCCATATGGGACAACATATGGGACAACATTTTTGCGGCTGTCAGCGTACATTAGCGAACGTCGACGAACAAGGAAATTTGGATAAAGCCTTATGAATCAGTTGGTTGTTCGTTCGCTGACGTTCGCTGATGTTCGCGCGTTTCTAATTTGGGAGCAGAGGGTCGTGAGTTCGAATCCCACCGCCCCGACCAATAAAGAAAGGCCGTCAACGACATGTCGCTGACGGCCTTTTTGCTGCTGGCACAGGCGTGCGGCCGGGCTGCCGCACGAAGCGGCCGTCTTCAGGCCAAGCGCAGTATCCGCCGCATCCTTTCCGTCAATTGCTGCTTGATTGCATCGTCCGCGAGGTGCAGCGGCCCCGGGTCCGTCAGCATCATGACGCTGAGCGTTCCCGACAGCATCTGCATGGCGATCTGGATATCCAATTCGACATCCTCGCCTGGCCGGACCGGCATTTTTCGCGCCAGAGCGGGTATGAACAGGGCACTCATATGGCGATTCAGGGCGACCAGCGGACTCGATTCCCGGCGGTCCATCGAAAAAACCTTTAGCAGAGCCTGGAAGATTCCCCGGTTTTGGCGGCAGCCGCGGACGTAGTAATCGACTAGGGCCGCGACCATATCGGAGGCGGTGCCTTCGGTCCAGACGGCGTCCTGCCAGACCAGGTTGTCGGCTTCCGCCTGGGTTTCCGCGACCGCGGCGTCCAGGACTGCCGCTAGAAAGGTTTCCTTGTCTTGGAAGCGGCCATAGAACGCGCCGATGGATGTGCCCGCCAGACGTATTACGTCATTGATCAGCACCAGGTCCAGGTTCGCATGTCGTTCTATCAACTCTCTGCCAGCGCGAATCATCTTGGCCAGCGACTCCTCGCTGCGCAATTGCTGGGGAGGGCGGGGAGCGGCTGGTGATTTCGGAGCCGCGCGGGGAGCCTTTCGCTCCCCGGAGGCGCGTGTCGTCTTGGTAATTGCTTTCTGTGATCGAGAGGTGGCCATGGCAACATCTATCCAACCTGAAGTGCAACATTATGCAGTAGCAGGCGATATCTCTCTTAACAATCAAGCGAGGTCACTGCTCTCTCTTATGGCGGACGCCGTTTGCCGAAGGCGCGGCGGTAACGAGCGCTTTGCCTGGCGCTGAGCGGGCCTAGGGAAACCCCGCATTGAAGAGGGGCCGGCGCCTCTCAATAATAGAATCAGAATTTGAATTCTGATTTATTGAGTGGTTTATGCCTATTGGACGATCGCAGCCGTCCAGTAATGCATCGCCCCTCGAATCGACCCTTCCACCTTCCCGCCCCACATCATGAACCATACCGATTTCGATCTGCCCGGCCATGTCTCGAAAGTCCTGGTTGATGCTCAGGTCTATGCCGACATTGATGAACTGCATGCCACTTACACATGGGCGCGTGCCAACAACCCGTTGGGGCGAGCGATCAACGACGGCTTCGATCCTTTCTGGGTCGTCACCAAGCATGCGGACGTGTCCGCGATATCGCGCGACACCCAGACTTTCCGCAATGGCGACTACGCCATTATCTGTTCCCCCAAGGCGACGATTCAGCAGCTCGTGGCCGTAAGCGGGAGCCACAACGGCGGCATCAGGTCGCTGGTGCATGTCGACGGCGAGGAGCACAAGGGGCTGCGATCACTGACGCAGGCGTGGTTCATGCCGAACAGCATACTCAAGCTGGATGAGCGGATCCGCGACCTGGCCGCCCGTACCGTCGACAAGCTTGCCGCCGCCGACGGCGAGGTCATCGATTTCGCCACGGAGATTGCGCTGCATTATCCGCTGCACGTCATCATGGACATCCTGGGCGTGCCGCCCGAGGACGAAAGCAGGATGCTGCTGTTGACGCAGGAGCTGTTCGGCAGCGAAGACCCCGAACTCAAACGTGCGGGGCAGGCGCGCGCCAGCGATCCCGAGGCGCTGGCCAAGTACACGCTGGCCATCGTGGCCGACTTCCGCGCGTACTTCGAAAAGGTCACGGCCGACCGGCGTGCGAATCCGCGCAATGATGTGGCGACGCTGCTTGCGAATGCGGTCATAGACGGCGTCCCCATCAGCGAGGACAGCCGATTGGGCTACTACGTGATCATCGCCACGGCAGGGCACGACACGACCTCGTCGTCGACCGCGGTTGCCATGTGGGCGCTCGGCCAGTATCCGGAGCTTTTGCCCAGGCTCCAAGCCAATCCTGGCCTGATCCCGCAGTTCATTGACGAAGCGGTGCGCATGGCGTCCCCGGTGCGGCATTTCATGCGTACCGCCGTGGCAGACACCGAAATCCGCGGCCGCCAGATTCGCAAGGGCGACTGGTTGATGCTGTGCTACGGCTCGGCCAACCGTGACGAGGAAGCCTTCGAGAATCCCTTTGCTTTCGACATTGACCGCAAGCCGAATCGGCACCTGGCCTTCGGGCTGGGAACGCATATCTGTCTGGGGCAACACCTGGCAAAGATGGAGATGCGCCTGCTGTTCGAAGAGATGATTCCGCGCTTGCAGCGTGTAGAGCTGGCAGGCGAGATGACCATGAGCGCCTCGCGTTTCGTCGGCGGCCCCAAGCATCTACCTGTTCGATGCTTCATGAACTAGCGGTTCTTCCCCTCATTCCGTAGAGCATTAGCGATGCAATCTCAAGTAACGAGTTCAGTGCGCGTTACGCACCGGCGGCAGGAAGCCGACGACATCATCAGTCTGGAACTGGAAGCTCTGGACGGCGGCAACCTGCCGCCTTTCGAGGCAGGAGCCCACATAGATGTACACATCGCTCCTGGCATTGTGCGGCAGTATTCGCTGTGCAACGCGCCGTCGGAACGGCACCGCTACGTCATCGGCATCCTGCGGGATCCCCAGTCGCGTGGCGGTTCGGTTGCGATTCATGAAACCCTGCAACCGGGGGCCATCGTTGTGATCGGCATGCCGCGCAACCACTTCCCGCTCAAGCCGCAGGCCCCGAGCATCCTGCTCGCGGGAGGCATAGGCATTACGCCCATGCTGTGCATGGCGGAAACCCTGCATGCGGCGGGGACGGAATTTTCCTTGCACTATTGCGTTCGCAATCAATCGAAAGCGGCCTTTCTTGACCGCATCGCCCAGTCCGCCTTCAGCGCAAACGTCATCTTCCACTATGACGACCAGCCCGATGAGCAGAGATTGCGTCCGGATGAACTGTTTTCCCAAACGGGCGCAACGCAAGAGATCTACGTCTGCGGTCCCGCCGGCTTCATCGAATGGGTCTGCCGGGCGGCGGATGGGGCTGGCATCGCGAAGCATCGGGTGCGGTATGAGCACTTCGGCGCCAAGGCCGTGGATGTCTCGCAGGACACTGCCTTCGACGTAAAGCTCGCCGGTTCCGGCCAGTTGTTCCATGTGCCCGCGGACCAATCAGTGGCGTCCGTGCTGCTTGCTGCGGGTGTCGACATCTATACCTCCTGCGGCGAGGGCTCCTGCGGTTCTTGCGTCATGCGGCTGGTGGAAGGGGTGGCGGACCATCGCGACGTATTCCTTACGGACGAAGAGCATGCAAGCGGCGACCAGTTCACCCCGTGTTGCTCGCGCGCCAAGTCGCCGCTGCTTGTGCTTGATCTCTGATTGTTCGTCACGGCGCTCGGTAGCGAGCGCCGTCAGCCAACGCGCGGCCGATGGACGCTTTGCCAGGCCCGCAACATTGAGGTCCGAATCACCATGGGAAATCCCATTGAATTCAGTATGACCATAGATGGCAAGGCCGTAGATGCGTCAAGGCGCATCGAGGTGCTCGATCCGGCCACGGAGCAGGTCGTGGCTCGCGCGCCCGACGCTGCGCCGCGGCAGTTGGACGAAGCCGTGGCCAGCGCGCGGCGCGCGGCGCCCGCCTGGGCCGGACTGCCATTGGAAGAACGGCGAAAGTTGATCGCCCGGGTGGGTGAAGTCATCGTGTCCAATCAGGAAACGTTGGCGCAGTTGTTGACGCGGGAGCAAGGCAAACCGCTTGCAGCCGCGCGCCAGGAGGTAATGGCCGCCGCATTCTGGTGCACGGCGACGGCTGGGTTGGATTTTCCCGCCGACGTGAGCACCGAGTCGCCCGAAGAGTTGGTCAGGGTGCTGCGCGTGCCGCTAGGGGTGGTCGGCGGCATCGTGCCCTGGAATTTCCCGCTGGTGTTGGCCATCTGGAAGATCGCGCCCGCCTTGCTCACGGGCAATACCATGGTGCTGAAGCCTTCGCCGTTTACACCGCTGGCGACATTGAAGCTGGGCGAGTTGCTGCGCGACGTGTTGCCGCCGGGCGTGCTGAACGTCATTAGCGGGTCCGACGCGCTGGGTCCGCTGATGTCAGAGCATCCGGGCATCGACAAGATCAGCTTCACCGGATCGACGCAAACCGGTCGCGCTGTGATGGCTAGCGCAGCAGGCAACCTGAAGCGGCTGACACTTGAGCTCGGCGGAAACGACGCGGCCATCGTCATGGCCGATGCCGATATCAACGCGATTGCGCCCCTTATCTTCTGGGGGGCATTCGCCAACAGCGCGCAGTACTGCCTTGCCATCAAGCGCTTGTACATCCACGAAGATGTTTACGACCGGATGGCGCAGGCGCTGGCGAGGCTGGCGCGTGAAACCCGGCTCGGGGCCGGCAACGTCGAGGGCGTCCAGCTCGGTCCCGTGCAGAATCGCCGTCAGTTCGAGCGGCTGAAGCGTTTGCTTGAGGACACGCGCAGCCAGGGTTGCCGCTTTCTGGCCGGCGGAGAAGTCCCCGAAGGGAAGGGCTATTTCTTTCCAATCACCTTGGTGGACAACCCGCCAGATACGGCGCGCGTGGTGCGCGAGGAACCTTTCGGTCCGATCCTGCCGCTGCTCAGTTTCCGCGACGAGGAAGAAGTGATTGCGCGGGCCAACGACAGCGAGTATGGCTTGGGCGGGTCGGTGTGGGGGTGCGATCACGCGGCCGCGACCAGGGTCGCACTGCGATTGAACACCGGCACTGTCTGGGTCAATCAGATCCACACTCTCAAGCCCTCCAAGCCCATGGCCGGGCACAAGCAATCGGGTATAGGCATCGAGAACGGGGTCGATGGTTTGCTGGAGTACACGGTGCCCAGGACGGTGTCGGTGAAGCGGCCGCATCGAACGCAGGGCGGCTCCTGACGCGTCATTGCACCGATAGACCGATACGACGGCAAGGTACGCACATGGCAGCCATGCGGCTCTGCGCAAGCGGCTTGCCTACATCGAGGCATACAAGGAAAAACACCATGAACGACTACATCTCAGGCAAGACCATCGTCATTACCGGCGCAGGCGGAGGCTTCGGCCGTTTGGTCGCGCAGAAGGCCGCTGCGCGCGGTGCGTTGGTGACGTGTGGCGACGTCAATGCGGCGGCGGCCAAGGAAACCGTCGCGGGCATTATTGCGGCCGGGGGGCGGGCGCAGGCCTTAGCCGCCGATGTCCGCATTCTGGATGACCTGAAGCGCCTCGTCGCGGCCAGCGTGCACGAATACGGTTCGATCGACGTGATGCTCAATAACGCGGGCATCATGCCGCTGGCTTTTGTCGCCGATCACGCGCTTGCCTACGATGCCTGGATGCGCTGCATCGATATCAATATGAAGGGTGTGTTCAACGGCATGATCGCCGCCCACGACGCCATGATGTCCCAGGGACGCGGTCACTTCGTCAACATCTCGTCCATCTACGGGAATTTTCCCGTGGTGGGCGCGGCGATCTATGGGGCCACCAAGGCGGCAGTCAACTTCATGTCGGAAGCCGTGAGAATGGAGGCGCGCGGAAAGATCAAGGTGACGACGATCAAACCCACGGGCGTGCCCAGCACCGGACTGGGCGGCTCCGTGGTCAACCACGCTGCCGCCGTTGGCATAGTCGGGAACAACATGGAGCAATTCACGGCGATGATAAAGGGCCTGCAGGATGGGTCCTTGCCGCCCCATGCCCGCGATCCGGAGAGCATATCGCACATGCCGCTGGAGCCTGAATCGATCGCCGACGCGGTCCTGCTGGCCATCGATCAACCCTGGGGCGTTTCGGTCAGCGACATGACGGTGCGCGCTTCGGCGGATTGCTTCGTGCTTTGAAGGAAACGGCGTTTACCGGCCTGCAACGGCCGGCCTGCCAAGCAGCCATCTGACAGTGCGGCCAGGAACCTGGCCGCGAAGATTTAACCAAGGCCCGCCCTGACCCGGCGGGCTTTTTCTTGCGGAGCCATCCGAGAGCAACTTCGCGATGCGCACCGCCTGACAGCTATCGGTCCGCCGTGAAGACTTCGCATTAATGCGAAATACATCAGTTTATTGCGATGTTATCAGTTGTAACCCAGAAAATTCCCTTTCGCCATAAGAAGATATACCTAGTTTCAGGTATAGACGAAGAGTTTCAATCCTCGTCTAATGCTTGCAGTCAATAGACAAAATGATGCATTGACTTGAGCGAAAAAGCCGGCATATCAGCAACAGTGTGTGCAAGCTTTACATGATGCTCGGGTCCGTAACTGGAAAAAGGCAAGGAGGGCTAGAGGCATGTCAGCGACTGTGTTTTATGAACGGGCTGTGGCGCTGGATCGGGCAGCGCACCAGGACACCAAGATCCAGATTCAGCCGGATCATTACGCATTTGCGCAGGACACGAATGCTCTGCCCATCGCCGCCAGCGAATTCGCCGATGCCGGCCGCCACTATCCGATCGTGTTCGTGGGCGACGACGCTGGCAACTTCCACGTGGCCGTGCTGCTGGGCCTGGAAGACAAGTCCAATCTGTTCGTGACCGAGCTGGGCACCTGGAAGGCCGATACCTACGTTCCCGCCTTTGCCCGCCGCTATCCCTTCGTGCTGGGCACCACGGCCGAGGCCGACCGGTTGGCCGTGTGCATCGACGAGTCCTATCCCGGCGTCAATGCCGCGGAGGGCGTGGCCTTGTTCGAGGACGGCAAGGAAACCGGCTACCTGACGCAGATGATGGAATTCCTGCGCGTGTTCCAGGGCGAAATGGAACTGACCAAGAACATGGCCCAGCGCCTGAACGAGCTGGGCTTGCTCACGGCCAAGACGATCACGATTTCGCAGGCCGACGGCGACCGCTATCTGAGCGGCTTCTGGGTCGTGGACGAGCAGAAGTTCGCCGGCATCGACGATGCCCGCGTGCTCGAACTGCATCGCGCCGGCATTCTGCGCCTGATCGAACTGCATCGCGCGTCGCTGGGCAACGTCCAGCGCCTGGCCATGCAGCTGGACGAGCAGCGCCGCCTGAAGGCGCTGCAGCAGGACGCCGCGCCCGCCGAGTCCGCGGCCTGATTCCCGCCGCAGGGCCATGCTGACCGCAACCTTGACTCCCGCGATCGGCCAGGCCCCCAGCCAAGCCGGCGCCGAACCCGAGATCCATATCCCCCTGCACACGCTGCGGGGGGAGCAACGGATCTGGGCAGACCGTTTGCTGTCGGTCTTCAAGAACCGGCAGATCGACGGGGTCGAATGGTCGATGAAGTTCTCGGCCGCAGGCCTGGTCGGCAACCGCTTCATGCTGGGCATACAGCGCGAAAACTGGCGTCAGCTGGATTTGGCCACCTTGTCGCGCGCGCTTGCCATGCCGCAGGCGCTATGGATGCGGGTGGCGCAGGACATGGAGCATGCGCGCGCCATGTTCTTCGCCTATGAACCCGATGGCGCGGCCGGCACGTACCGCGTCTATCTGGAGTTCATGCCCACGCCGGAGGCGCTGCGCCAGCATGGCGTGCTGCCCCTGGGCTGCGGCTACAAATGGCACCCGGCGACGCAGCGCGAGGCGGCGGTGACGGCTTACCGCATGCGCCATCTGCAAGACCGCGCGGCGTTCGATGCGCACCTGGAGCCTTATCTGGCCCGGCTCGGCAACCCGGTGTTGCGGCAGGTTGCGCAGCGCATCGTGGCGCAGGCTTGCGGGCAGGCCGATCCGGCCGGCTTCATGTTCCTGGAAGTGGACGAGGCCGACACCCGGCGCGATTCGTTCACGGTGACTTTTCGTGGGGCCGAGCTGCCGTTGCGGGCGTTCATCCCCGATCTTCTGCGTCTGGCCGCCAGTCTCGCTTTGGCGGAAAGCGATGTTCTTGGTTTCCTGTTGCCCGACGAACCCCGCAGCCTCTATAGCCTGGCTGCGGGCGCAGCGCGGGACGGGCACGAGTTCCTGACTGTCTACTATGACTGACTACAACAAGCTTCACTTTCCTCCGGCGTTCGCGCGCAAGGGCATGCTGGCGGCGGCGGTTATGGCCGCATTGAACGTGGCGGGCTGCGCCTCGTCCGGCCAGGGGACGCCGGCCACGTCCGTGTCGGCCTCCTCCGCGCCGGCCGCCTCCGCGCCGGCCGCTGCCGCGACGGCGCCGCAAACCGAAAGCGGCCCGCTCAAGCTGGGGCAGTCCACTCCCCAGGAGGATTCCGGCTTCGGCAAGACCACGCCCAGCGCCCAGATGGACGACGTGGCCCCCGCGCCCGCGCCGCGCTTTGATGAGAACACCGTGTTTCCGGCGCCAGCGTCCTATCTGGCGCAAGACATGCCGGCGTACAACGGCGCACAGCTGCCGGACCAGAGCGATCCGATGACGCTGGACCAGGTCTACATGATGGCGCTGCAGAACGATCCGCAGATGCAAGGCGCTTACCAGGAACTGCAGGCCGTGGGCTATGGCGTGATCTCCGCGCGCGCGGGCCTGCTGCCCAGCGTGAGCGGCGAAATGAATCGCAGCCGCGTCCGCCAGAACGTGGTCGACAGCGAAAACACCGTCTACCAGACCGGCCGCGCCAACTGGGCCGAGAACGGCTGGGCGCTGACCCTGAACCAACCGATCTTCGAACTGGGCGCGTATCACAAGTGGCGCCAGTCGCAGGAGGCCGAGCGCAAGGAAGTGGCCAGCTACGCCTACGCGCAGCAAGACCTGATGCTGCGCACGGCAACCGCCTATCTCAGCGTGCTGGCGGCGCAGGATCAGATCGAGCTGACCGAGGCCGAGCGCCGCACCACGCGGAAGCAGCAGGAACTGGTGCAGGCGCGCTTTCACAGCGGCCAGGAAACCCGCGTGGGCCTGAGCGAAGTGCAGGCGCGCCTGGATATCCAGGACGCCAATACGCTGCTGGCAAAGAACGACTACCTGGACAAGCAACAGGCTGTGCAGGAGATCGTCGGCTACGGCAACCTGAAGCTGCGTCCGGTGCGCAAGGACCTGCCCATGACGCTGCCCGTGCCCAACGATCCCCAGGCCTGGCTGCGCACCGCGCTGGACCAGAACTGGTCGATCCGCGCGGCTTCGGCCGGCGTGGCGGTGGCGGAAAAGGAAGTGTCGGTGCAGAAGGCGGGTTACTACCCCAGCGTCAATCTGCGCGCCTCCACCGGCCGCAACGAGACGGGCGGCAGCCTGTTCGGCGGCGGCAGCACGGTGGCCGATACCCGCTTCACGGTGAACCTGTCGGTGCCGATCTTCCAGGGCGGCTACACCTACGGCATGAGTCACGCGGCGGCCAGCCGCCTGAGCGCGGCCTCGTCCGACCTGAGCCTGACACGGCGCAAGGTGCAGCGCCAGGTGTTCTCGTCGTTCCAGAACATCGTGATCGGCATGGACCGGATCAAGGCGCTGAACAGCTCGGTGGAGTCGTTCGAACTGGCCTTGAAGCTCAAGGAAGAGGGCTTCCAGGCAGGGCTGAACGACATCGTCAGCGTGTTGGACGCGACGCGCAACCTGTACAACGCCAAGCGCCAGCAGGCCGAGGCTGGATACAACTTTTTGCTGGATGGCCTGAAGCTCAAGCAGGCCGCCGGCACGCTGAACGCGGCGGACATCGCGGCGATCAGCCAGCAGATGCTGTAGGACCGGAGGGGGCCTGCGCCACGACGCGCAGGCCGGGCAGTACGCAGGCAAGACCACAGCGGAGCTATCCGGCGATCAGCCGGATGGCTCGGAATCGTTTAAATCAGGGCGTTTCCAGCGCCCGCACAAGAAATGTCGAGCGACGATATGAGCATGAAGAAACTGGCGCGCAAACTCTGGACCGGCCGTTCCTCCCGCGAGGTGCAGCAGTCCCTGTTCCGCAGGCGGCCGCTCTTCGAGGCGCTGGAGCGCCGTTATCTCATGTCGGCCGAACTGCTGGTGCCGCCGCCGCCGCCCGCAAGCGATCAGGCTCCCGTGGTGGCGCCCGCCGATCCCGCCGCCGGCGCTCAAGGCAAGAAACCCAGCGCGCCCGGCTCGCATCCGTACCTGGTGGAACGGGCGGCCTTCAAGGCCGTCACGCAGCACAGCGAGATGCTGACGCTGGAGCAGTACGCCAAGGCCAACGCCACGCGCCAGGGCGACGCCAAGGCCTGGCTGCCCGGGCAGGAAGCCAGCCAGCCCAAGCCGGCCGCCAACATCCCCGGCTACACCACAAACTCCGAACAGACGCCGGTGCGCCAGATCATCTTCGTGGATCCGGCGGTGGACAATGCCGAGCAGATCGTCCAGGGCCTGTATGGCTTGATCAGCGGCAAGACCGAAGGCCTGGACGGGTTGGCCAGGCCCACAGGCGACGGCCCGCAATTGCAGGTGCTGCGCAGCCACGACACCGAGATCATCGTGCTGGACGGCCGCTACGACGGCGTGGACCAGATTACGCAGGTGCTGGGCCAGCACCAGGACCTGGCGGCGGTGCAGATCATGAGCCACGGCAGCGTGGGATCCCTGAAGCTGGGCACGGCCACCCTGGGTTCGGGCCAGCTGGATGCCTACAAGGACCAGCTGCGCGCCTGGGGCGACGCCATGTCGGAAGACGGCGACATCCTGCTCTATGGCTGCAACGTGGCGGCCGGCCGCGGCGGCATCGCCTTCGTCGATAGCCTCGCGGCGATTACGCGCGCCGACGTGGCGGCGGCCACCCATACCGTGGGCAGCGCCGCGCTGGGCGGCGACTGGGTGCTGGACTACCGTCACGGCGCGATCGAGGCCGGCACGGTGACGGTCGCCAGCTGGAACGGCGTGATGGCCAGCGCCACCGGCCTGCAAAGCGGCGGTTCGACCCTGCAGGGCGTGGCGGTCAATGATCATTTGATCGGCTACGGCAGCAATAACACATTCGTGTTCGACAACAATTCGACCGCGGCGGTGACGACGATCGAAGTGCGCCAGGGCATGAAGCTGGATAACGGCGTCTGGGTGCGCAACGAGGACGACGACAACAGCAACAACACGCTGGATTTCTCGGGCATCCGCGGCAACGTCACGGCCATAATCAGCAACAACGACGCTTATCAGATCACGTACTCGACGGTGGACGCCGGCAACAACTGGACCCAGCGCGTCGTCAACGTGGTGTTCAAGTCCGCCGACGGCTCGCAAAACCTGAAGATCGGCGACAAGACCTTCAACCTGATCGGCACGGCGCAAAGCGGCAAGACCATACTGGACTACAGCGGCTACGCCACCGGCGTGACGGTGGACCTGTCCGGCCCCACGGCGGACGCCAATGGCGAAGAGATTCCGCCGCCGCCGCCGACCGGGTTCGGCTATGTGCGGGCGATCAGCGGCGTCAAGGGTTCCACGCAGGGCGGCAACAGGATCACGGTGGTGGGCGACACCACGGTCACGATCAACAGCTCGCAAGACATCATCAAGGGCAGCGGCGGCGGCAACACCTACATCGCCGCCGCCGGCACCCTCGGTTTCAACCTGACCCAGCAGGCCGGCCAGAGCGGCAACACACTGGACCTTTCCCAATTCGGCGCAGACGTCACGGCCCGCGTGCAGACCGGCGGGGGCATCAGCGTCTACATGGGCGCGGGCGTGGCGGCCGACGGCAGCGTCAACGGCCTGGCGGCCGCGCTGGTCAGCAATCTCGACGTGCAGATGTTCTTCGGCGTGGCGGGCAGGACCACGCTGGATTACTCGGCCTATGAAGACAACGTCACCGTCAACCTGAACTTCCAGGACGGCAATACCGGCCTTTACGATGCCAGCGGCTTGGGCGGAGTGCTGAACATCAGCAACGTCATCGGCGCGGGCGGCGATTATGGCAACGACATCGTCGGCAGCCTGGGCGACAACATCATCACCGTGGCCAATAGCCGCGGACAGAACCGCATCAGCGGCGGCGGCGGCAACGATCTGGTGATCGGCAACCTGGCCGCGGGCGGCGCAACCGAATACATCGCGGGCGTGGAAAGCAACGCCTCGCTCAGTGGCGACAAGACCTCGGCCACGTTGACGAACACGCCTCTGGGCGCGGGCGCCGCAAGCACGGTGACCCTGCGCGGCGTGAACGCCGTGACCTTGCAGGACTATCGCACCATCGACGCCGCCGCTGCGGCGGGCAGCGCCTATCACGCCGCCACCAGCGTCACGCTGGACGGCACGAATTACCGCGGCGACCTGACCTTGATCGGCAGCGCGGGCGCCAACGTCCTGCTGGGCGGCCTGGGCCACAATACCTTTACCGGCTACCAGGGCGCGAACCAGCTGTGGGCGCAGGCGGGCGCGCAGAGCAACACGCTGGACGAAAACGGCCAGTGGAATTTCACGCTCACCAACAATCAGCTGTCGGCAAGCTACGCCTCCGACGGCACTCCCCTGGGCGCCGGGGTGCCGGTCCCGACCCTGAGCAACACGCTGAACGGCGCTTTCAGCGACGCGCGCCTGAACGGCGGCCTGGGTTCCACCCTGATCGACGCCTCGGCCTTCAGCGGCAACACGGTGCTGGTCAGCGGGCTGATGGCGGGCGGCGTGATCCGCGCGGGCTCGGGCGACAACACCCGGCACCAGATCATGCTGCTGGGAGGCCGCTACAACCTCTATGGCGGCACGGGCGCCAATGCGGCCACCGAACTGGTGGTGGCGGCCGACGGCCTGACCGGCACGGACGGCGCAGGCTACCAGTCGCAGATGGCGGCCAGCGGCGGCGTGGGCTATGTGTCATTCCAGCAGACGGGCGCCACGGGCTGGATCCAGCGCACGGCCAACGAGACCCAGGCCACCGCTTCCACCTATGCCGGCATCTCCAGCGTGCGCGTGATCAGCGGCGAGTATGGCAACTGGATCGATACCTCTCGCTTTGCCGGGACGGCGGTGCTGGACGGCATCGCCGGCCTGTCCAACTATTTCATCATCAGCAATGCCTATGCCACCCAGGTGATCGGGTCCGCCGGGTCGAACACGATAGAGCTGTCCACGGGCGGCAAGAGCGTGGCGCTGGACAACAGCCAGGTGAAGATCGGTTCGGGCGGGGCGCAGATCAGCAGCGTCCACACCAACGTCAAAGACTTCCGCTTCGTGGTGGAGGGCAGCAGCGCCAATACCGTGGATACCACGGCCTACACGGGCGTGACCACGCGGACCTATCTGTCGGATCTGACCTCGGGCTACACGCCGGCGGAAGGGCCTGCGCTGGCGTTCGTGTTTCCCAATCACGGCAATGCGCGGGTCGATGTTGGCCTGGAAGGTGTGCGCACCATCCAGGATCTGCTGGACGCCATCGGCGCCGGCATCATGGTCAACGCGGCGGGCGAGCCGCTGCGCGTTGCGGTCGGCGGCCCCAATGCCGGCAAGCTGATTCCGGCCAGCGACAGCACCACGCCCTGGGATTATCTCTATGCGTTGACGGCGAGCCTGGACGGGCAGGGCCGCCTGCAGATCCGTTACAGCCAGGACGCGATCGCGGCGGGCTATTCCGGCGCGTTCTCGCTGGCACCCGGCATGCAGGCGGCGCTGAACGCCGACGGCACGGTGTCGAACTCCACGGTCAGCCTGTCGGATGCGGCCTACAAGCTGGGCCTGATCGCGGCCGGACAGGTGCAAAGCAGCTCTGATGGCGCGGGCGTGCTGACCGGCGCGGCGCTGGCGATCGGCCATCAAACGCAGTTCGTGCTGGCGGGGTCCAACTCGACGATCCGCTCCGGCGGCGGCGACAACACCTTCGTCGTGAATTACGGCCAGGGCGGGCTGAACACCGGTGCAGGCAACAGCATCGCCGCGCAGGCCGGCGCGCGCAACAGCCTGGTGGTCAACACCAGCGTCGGCGCAGTGCTGTCGAATACCAACGTCCACTTCGTCAGCGGTGGCTCGGCCGCAAGCCAGGTGGCGCTCAACGGCGGCGTGTTCGCGGACGCCACCGTCATCTCCACCAGCTCCACCGGCGCGACCACGCTGGATGCCAGCGCCTGGACCCAGGCCGTCACCCTGGGCAGCAGCGGCGGTTACGACACGCTCAAGGGCAACACCAACAACGTTTCCTTCATGGTGACGCAACCGGCGGACACCGCCGGCGGCACCGTGACCGTAACGCTGGCGTCCAATAGCGGCAGCGGCAACAGCCTGCAGGTGATGGCGCTGGGCGGCAGCGCCGCCTTGTCCAACCTGATCTCCACCACCGGCACGATCGCCGGGGTGACGCTGGGCGCGAATACGAACAAGCTGGACTATGTGCTGGACATCGGCAGCGGCGCGCTCGATCAGGCGTTGACGGTCAGCGGCCGCAACGTGATCATCCGCGGCCAGTCGTATTCGGTGCTGCACAACATCACGCTGGATGCGGGCTACGCCCTGCGTCTGGAAGGCGAGAAGATCACCGTCGGCGCCACGAGCGGCGCCAACATCGTGCTGGCCGCGGGAGCGGTCGAGCTGGCGGCGCAGCGCTACCGTCCGTGGCGTAGCGCGGTGGCCCAGATCTACAAGCTGGACGCCGCCATCACGATCAACAACGCGACCCTGTGGGCCAAGGACACGGGCGGATCCGGCGTCAGCCTGACCAGCAAGATCGACAGCAAGGACTACGACCTGGATCCGCTGATCAAGAACGGCGCGAACCAGGGCGGCGTGCTGGGCACGCTGGCGGGCGGCGTGAACTCGGCCTTCGACGCCTTGATGAAGTTCCTGGACGGCGCCGGCGCCATGGCGGCCTGGGCCGGCATCGAATACAACTCGTCGATCAAGGTCGGCGCGCAGGCGCGCCTGGTGTCCAATGGCGACGTGACCATCACGTCCACGACGTCGGCCACGGTCAAGCTGAGCCCGCTGGTCGCCAAGATTGCCGGCATTGCCGTGGGCGTGCTGCAGAACAAGTCCACTATCGACGTGCAGGGCACGGTGATCGCGTCCCGCTCGATCACGATCAAGTCCGACCTCACCAACGAGATGGAGATCGCGTTGCTGCCGGGCCAAATTGGCGCGGTGCCGGCGGTGATAGGCGTGGGCGTGGCGGTGGTGATCAGCGAATCCAGCGTGCACATAGGCACGGGCGCCAGGCTGGAAACGGGTCTGCTGCATACCGCCAATCCGGATACCGGCACCGTCAGCGGCGTGGGCGGCGACGTCACGATCCAGGCACTGACCAGCCACAAGAGCACGATTTCGATATCGGCCGCGGGCGCCATGGCCGAAAGCGACGACACCAAGCCGGTGACCGGGGCCGACGGCAAGATCGATCCGTCCAAGGAGACGGGCAAGTACAAGGCTGGCTACGCCAAGGTCGGCGTGGCGGTGGGATTCGCGTACAACCAGCTGACCACCGAGGCCTATATGGACGGCACGGTGGTGACGCGCAATGCGGGCAAGGTGACGGTCGAGGCAAAGGCGCAGGACGCCGGCAGCGCCATTGCCGTCAAGACCATCCTGGGCGGCCGCGCGGCCACCGGCAGCGATTTCCTGACGTCGGCGCAGACCGAAGCCAAGAACGCGGCCATCGCCAAGACCGTCAGCCCCATCGTGGGCGGCGCCCTGGGCGGCCTCGGGACGGGCGTGCAGTACGTCAAGAGTTTCTTCAGCGCGCTGGTGTCGGAAAGCCGGGGCGGCAAGTTCGGCGCCAAGATCAAGGAAATCAAGCAAGAGAAGGATTTCGAGGATCGCGCCAAGTACGATTCGGACATCCAGAAGGAAATCGACAATCCCTCCACCGAGTTCCAGGTGGGCGCGGCGCTGGGCATGGCGATGAACAACATCACCACGACCGCCCGCATCGGCAACGGCGTGGTGGCGGCCACGGTCAACACCGCGGGCGGCGACGTCACCGTCAAGGCACAGACGCAATACAACACCCGGCTCACCATCATGAGCGGGGTGGACGATCAGGCGATTGCGGACAAGCAGGCGTTCCTGAACAAGAAGAACAACCTGACGACCAATCAGCCCGAGCGCGCGCCCGGGCCGGACGGTTCCGATTTTGGCGCGGCGGCGGCCGTGGTCATTGGCATCGACGACGTTGCGACGCGAGCGACCGTCAGCCAGCTGGCCGCGATCAACACCCAGGGCGGCGACGTGGCGGTTACCGCCAACACCCTGAACCAGATCGACCCGATGAAGCTGTGGCTGGTCAATCTGTACGCGCCCTTCGACGGCATCAACGCCAAGTGGAATGACGCCGACGGCACCAAGGCCAAGGCCGAGGTTGCCGGCAAGGCGGCCGCGTCCTTCCTCAACAATCTGCAGGCCACGCTGACCAGCACGGGCGGCATCTCGTCCAGCTTCAGCAGCTGGGCCAGCGCCACGGCCAAGAGCAAGAAACTGGCCCTGTCGGGCGCATTCACGGTGCTGGTGCAGGACACCAAGACGCAGGCGCAGGTGGCGGGCAAGATCAATACGACCTTGTCCGGCGGCACGGCGGGCGATGTGACCGTCCAGGCGGAGAACTCCTCGCAGCGCCTGAACCTGGTGGGCAACATCATCCTGCCGTCGATTTCCCTGGGCGGCGCCAAGTCGCTCCAGCAGGCCGCGCCGCGCGGCGCGGCCGAGAGCCGCTACAGCTATGGCAAGGACCGGGTAAAGGGATTCCTGACACCGAAATTCCAGGGCTTCGACTACGGCAGCAGCTCCAAGGAAGGCTCGGCCATCGGCGTGTCGGTGTACGTGAACGCGGCCAAGCACGATACGCGCGCCGTGGTCAGCGACACCGCCGAGATCAATTCGGGCAAGCTGACGGTCGATGCGGACAATGAACTGATCTCGGTCACGCTGGGCGCATCGGGCGGCCAGGCCAAGAGCCTGGCGCTCAACGGCGTGGTGCTGGTCAACTCCACCAGCGCGACCACCCTGGCCCAGGTCGGCCGGGGCGCGCGGATCGCGGCCGCGGGCGCGGCGGACATCCAGGCGACGGACGCGACCTGGGTCGGCACAGTGGCGGGCGCCGCCGCCGGATCGCAGGCGGTGGGCGTGGGCATGAGCGTGTCCATCAATGACGTCAACCGCTGGACGCAGGCGCTGATCGGCGACACGCTGCGCGTGGCCGATGGCGCACCCACCGGCTTGCCGGTAGGCTCGTTCTCGGCCGCTTCCTTGACGATCCGCGCAGAGAACAAGGGCTTCGTCGGCAATCTGGCCGTGGCGGGTTCGCGCGTGTCCAGCCCGGTGGCGGGCGCGGGCGGCGGCACCGGCGCGGGCGCCGGCGGCACGGGCGGCGCGGGAGGCACGGGCACCAGCATCGATGACATCAAGCTGCCCACCGGCCAGGGCGACGCGGCTCCGGGGGCGAACGATCCCGCGCCTGCGCCGACTACGAGCCTGGGCTCCAAGCTGGAAGGCCTGAGCGGCCAAGCCACGCAACTGACCCAGGACGCGGGCGCGGCGCCAGGCAGTCCGGCTCCGGCAGGCGGCGCCAGCCAGCAGTCCAAGGCGGGCGTGGCGATTTCCGGCGCGGTGGCCGTGAACATGGTCAATGACTTCGCGCAGGGCTACATCAACGCGGCCGGCATGAATATCACGATCGGCGGCGACGCCAAGATCGAGGCGTTGAACGGCACCCACAGCCTGGCGCTGTCGGGCTCGGCCGCGCTGGCGCAATCGGATACGGCCAAGTCGAATGTGGCCGTGGCGGGCGCCTACAGCATGAACATGATGGGCGGCGAGGCGCGCGCCCAGGTGCTGGCCGTGGGCGAGCTGGTGGTGGCTGCGGATCTTGCGCTGGCGGCGCGGCGCACCGGCGTGGCCGTGACCATCGCCGCCGGCATGGCCGGCGCCAAGGGGCAGAAGGGCGTGGCGGTGGCCGGTTCGGCCGCCGTCGGCGTGGCGGACTACGCCAACATTGCCTTGCTGGGCAATGCGGCCAAGGTGAGCGCGCGCGACGTGACGCTGGAGGCCCGCGACCTGAGCGTGCTGGCCACCGTGGCGGGCGCGGTCGCCAGTTCCGACGGCAAGGCGGGGGTGGGTGCGGCGGTCGCGGTCAATGTCAGCAGCAGCAAGGTCGAGGCGGGCATCCGCCAGGTGACCGAGCTGCTGTATACGGGCCGTGTCGACGTGTCGGCGGAATCCACCCAGGTCGCGGTGGGCTTCGCGGGCGCGCTGGGCGCGGCGCGCGATGGGACGGGCGCGGGCGGATCGGTATCCGTCAATGTCATGTCCAACCGCATCGAAAGCTATCTGGTCAACAGCAAGATCGTCTACAACGGCGCCGCCAGCGGCAGCCACGACGTGACTGTGCGGGCGCAGGACAAGACCACGCTGGTTGCGGTGACCGGCGCCGCGGGCGTGGGCAAGAAGGCGGGCGTGGGCATCGCCGTCAGCTACAACGAGATCGGCAACGCCGTCATGGCCGGCATCCAGGGTTCGACCGTGGATACTGGCGGGCATGGCGCGGTCAAGGTCAGCGCCAAAGATACCTCGTCCCTGGGCGGCGGGGCGGTCGGCGTGGGCGTGGGCATGGGCGAGGCGAAGTTCGCGGGCGCGGGCTCGGTGCAGGTCAACCGCGTCGGCTCCGCGGTGGCGGCCTATGTGCTGCCCAGCCGCGACGGCAACGGCGCGGTCACGGCGCGCAGCCGCATCGACGCCTCGTCGCTGACGGTCGAGGCGATAGAGAACAATACGCTGGTCGCGGTGACGGGCGGCGTCGCGGTTACGGCGGGCGGTTCGGTGGCCGTGGGCGCGTCGGTCAGCGTCAACGAATTCAGCTCGCGCACCAGCGCGCTGATCGAGTACGCGGATGTGGACGTTAGCGGCAAGGTGGACGTGTCGGCGCATTCGTCGCCGCTGCTGGTGTCGGTGGGGGCGGCGGGCGCGCTGTCCAAGAAGTTCGCGCTGGCCGGCGCGGTCAATGTCAACATGATGCGCGCGGCCACCGAGGCCCGCATCAGCGACAGCACCGTCAAGGCGGGCAGCCGGGCAGGCTTCACGGGCGACGCCGTGCGCGTCAATGCCTCGGACGCCTCGGCGCTCTATGCCATTACGGTGGCGGGCGCGATCGCGACCCAGGGCGCGGCGGTAGGACTGGCCGTGGCCGTCAACATCATGGGCGGCAACACGGCTTTCGACCGCAATCTGCTGGCCTTCGACAACACCACGCTGGCCGATTCGGGCGCGGCCGTCACCACGGTGGGCGTGGCCGACAACGGCGGCGCCGCCGCCAATCCCAAGGTCGCGGCTGCCATCCTGCGCAGCGACGTGCATGCGGTGCAGGGCAACGTCAACGTATTTGCCGGCCTGGTGGACCCGATGGCCGCGGGCGGCAATGCCCAGCTCAACGGCGGCAGCCAGTTGCCGGTGGGCGACGGCGACATCCGCGTGGACCAGGGCGGCAGCACGCTGACCTTCACGGGCGATGCGGCGGCCGTCATCAACGGCGCCAAGGACGACAGCGGCAACGCCGGCATGCCGGCGCAAACCGGCGCCGCGGGCGGCGAGTTTTCAGGCTGGCAGACCGGCGACGGCGTCTACCTGAGCTCGGGCGCGGGCAACATCACGCTGGCCGACGGCTCCGCCCTGCGCAACGACCGCGTGTATTACGTGATCCGGCGCGCGGCCCCCGACGGCCAGGCCATCATCCAGCTGGCGGATACCCAGGAAGACGCGCTGCGCGGCAAGGCGCTGCAATTCGGCAGCGTCGCCAACCTGGCGGCCATCGGCTTTGCGCACGTGCGCATGCAGGAGGCCACCAGCGTCAACCTGCAGCCCTTCCATGGCGTGGACGCTGGCGTGACGGTGAATGCCGCCACCCATACGCTGACCCTGACGCAGCCGTTCGCGGGCGTGCAGGAGGGCTCGGCCATCGTCTACAGCGGCTCTGTCGGCGGCAACGGCCAGATCGAGGACGTGCTGGCCAACCGCATCCTGGCCCAAGGCAAGGACGTGCTGAAGGTCGGCGTCACCTATTACGTGTTCAACCTGAGCGCCGACCAGCGCTCGTTCCAGCTGCGCGACGGCCAGGGCAATCTGGTCGACTTCAGCGGCGCGGCCGTGGGCGGCGCCTTGCAGCGCTTCAGCGTCAACAATCCCGCAGGCGCAGCCCTGAACCCGGACGGCAGCCTGACGCTGCCCAAGGCCCACGGTCTGGCCACGGGCGACAAGGTGGCCGTCAACCTGGCGGCAAACGGCGTGCTGACTGGCTTGTCCAATGATCACGTCTATGTGGTTGAAGTGGTCAACAGCACCACGCTGCGCTTCAAGGACGTGAATGGCACGCCGGTGGCGCTGGGGACGCTGGGCTACGTGTCGGAGTTCAATGCGGGCACCAAGCGCTACGAGTATTTCCTGGCGGACGCCAACGGCGTCAAGCTGCTGGACGCGCAGAACAAGCCGATCTCGGTCAACCCGGACGCGATGATCGCGTTCACGCAGGTTGCCTTGGTGCGCCAGACTTCGCAGACCTCGACCAGCACGGGCAGCGACGGCACCCAGAACACCAGCATCACCCAGGGTACGCCGACCGATGCGACGCTGTCGGCTTCGTCGGCCCAGAGCCAGGTCATCGGCGAAAACAGCTTCTCCTTCGCCAGCGATGCTGGCCTGGCGACGGGCGACGTGGTCATCTACCGCAGCCAGGGCGCGAACATCGCCGGGCTGGTGGACGGCCAGCGCTACTACGTGATCAACGCCTCGCAAGGCGGCGCCTTCCGCTACCAGCTGGCGAGCTCGCTGGACAACGCCCGCGACGGCATCGCCATGAAGCTGGGCGCGGCCACGGGTACGGGTGGCATCAGCCTGCAGAAGGCGGTGGACCGCATTACGTCCGGAGGGCTGATCTCGCTGGATATCGGTACGCTGACGCAAGGCCATGCGCTGAGCAACAGCATGTTGAGCATCACGGTGGCGGGCGCGGGCGGCAAGTCGCTGGGCGGCGCGGGCGCCGTCGGCGTGAATATCTCGCGTTCCGAGGTCAGCGCCATCATCGACAACACGGGGGCGGCGGCGGGACAGAAAGTGCGCGCCGAGGCCGGCGCGGTGTCGGTATCGGCACAGGATGCCAGCCGCATCGTGACGGCCACGGGGGCGCTGGGCATCTCCACTACCCAGGGCGCATCGGCCGCCATTGGCGCATCCGTGAGCGTGGCGGACATGCGCAACGACGTGCGCGCGGCGATCGCGCAAGCGACCGTGGAGGCCCAGGCCGTGCAAGTGCGCGCCGAGGAGCGCGCCAGCATCTACAACGTGTCGGTCGGCCTGGCCGGCGGCGCGGGCGTGGCGGTGAGCGGATCGCTGGCCGTCAACACGATCAAGAACACGGTGCATGCGCAGATCCGCGATTCGTCGGTGACGGCGACCTCGGGCGATATCCGCATCGCCGCGCGCGACGTGG
This sequence comes from Achromobacter xylosoxidans, assembly GCF_014490035.1. Taxonomy (NCBI): domain Bacteria; kingdom Pseudomonadati; phylum Pseudomonadota; class Betaproteobacteria; order Burkholderiales; family Alcaligenaceae; genus Achromobacter; species Achromobacter xylosoxidans. Next base: position 1,690,426 of record NZ_CP061008.1, read on the forward strand.
CCAGCATCGCGGCCTTGGCCGGCAATGTGGCGGTCTCCGTGGGCGGCCGCGTGGCCGCGGGCATGGCATTCGCGGTCAACCAGATATTCGACACGGTGTACGCGGGCGCATTGCGTTCGTCCCTGTCCGCCACGGGCGATATCGTGGTGCTGGCCAGTTTTGCCAAGCCCGATGACCTGTCGCCGGGGTTGAACGCGCAGATTTCGGCCATGGCGGTCAGCGGCGCGGTCGCGGCCGGCGGGTCTGGGGCCAATGTGGGCTTTGGTGGATCGGCAGTCCTGAACTGGATCGCCAACAGCATCAAGGCCGAGATCGGCGAGACCGCGGCCGGGCAGGACGTGACGGCGGGCGGCGATATCGTGGTCCGGGCCAGCGATGAATCCACGATCAACAGCCTGGCGGGCGCGGTGGCGCTGGGGCTGGGATCGCAGGGCGCGAGCGTCGCGGTGGGCGCCAGCCTGTCCTATAACTACCTGGGCGGCGCGCCCGCGGGCAACGCGCGCGAACACTCGATCTCGGCGCAGATCCGCGATACGCAGGGCGCCGTGCGCGGCGCGCACGTGCAGGTGGCTTCGCTCTTCAAGGGGCAGATTCATAACGTGACCGTGGCGGGCAGCGTGGCCGTGGGCACGGCGGCGGTGTCGGTGGGCGGTGCGGTGTCGGTGAACCGGCTGAACAGCAAGAACGAGGCCGGCATCCGCAACGCGCGCCTGGTCGAGGCGCTGTCGGCGGGCGGCGCGCCGGGCGTGGCCGTGCAGGCGCGCGACGACGGCTACGTGCTGGCCGTGGCGGGCGGGCTGGGTGTGGCGGTGTCGCCGGGCAGCGGTGCGGGCATTGCGGCCGGCGTGTCGGCCACCCACAACACCGTCAACAACCAGACCCGGGCCTATATCGACGGCAGCAGCGCCAGCAATGGCAGCCTGCGTACGGAGATCGGTTCGGCTAATGGCCTGGCGGTGGACGCGATCAATGACTCGCGCATCGTGTCGGTATCGATCGGCGTGGCGGCGGCGGTCGCGGTGGGGCAGGGCTTTGCCGGCGCGGGCGCCGGCGCGGGCAGCGGCAACACCATAGGCGGGTCGGTGGAAGCCACGTTGAAGAACGTGTCGCCGCTGAACAATGGCTATCTGGACGGCGATGTGCGCGTCAACGCCGAGAACACGGGAACCATCGTGACCGTGGCGGGCGCGCTGGCGGTGGCGGTATCCGCGGGCGGCATGGGCGCCGGCGCCTCGGTGGGCGTATCGGTGGCCATCAGCGAAATCAGCACGACGGTGCGCGCGCGGGTCGACGATTCCATCCTCCGCACGCGTGGCGGCAGCCAGGGCGTGACGGTGTCGGCGTCGGATCGCGCCGCCATTACCGCCATTGCGGTCGGCGGCGCGGTCAGCGTGCAGGCCGGCAGCGCCGGCGTGGCGATCGCGGTCGGCACCAGCGTCGCGGTCAACAAGGTTTTCAACACGGTGCAGGCCGAGATCCGGGGCGGGCGCATCGAGACTGGCGGCGCCAGGCTGTCGGTCAGCGCGATCCAGCAGGCCGACATCCTGTCGGTGGTGCTGGGCGCTTCGGTGGCGGTGTCGGTGGGCGATAGCGCCAACGCCGCCATTGGTGGCGGCGGCGCGCTGGCGCGCAACGTCATATCGGCCAGCGTGAAGGCGGGTATTGCCGATGCCGTCATCGATACGCGGGACGCGGGCGGGGCGCGCGGCGCGCTCGATGTGCGGGCGCTGGGCCTGTCGCAGATCGATGCGGTGGTGTTGGGCATGTCGGCGTCGGTCTCTGTCAGCCATTACGCGGCCGCTTCGGCATCCGTGGGCGTGGCCATGGCCGAGAACGTCATCGGCTACGACGTCAATAGCGCCGGCCAGGTGGTTGCGCTGGGCGCGGGCAGGCCGGTCAACGAGATCGCGGCGTCGATCGACCGCAGCGCCGTCATCGCGGGCGCGGTCACGGTGGATGCGAGCAATGTGAAATTCAAGGCCGACGGCAGCGTCGACCGGCAGCAAAGCATAGATGCCGTGGTGGTGGCGGGCGCGGTGGCGGTGTCGGTGGCCTATGCGCCGCCCATCGTCGACGGCGCCAGCCTGGCGGTCTCGGGCGCCGGCGCCGGCGCCAGGGCGGTCAACAAGATCAAGACCTCCATCACCGCCAGCATTACGGACCAGGGCCAGGCACATGCCTGGGATGCGGGAAGCGTGTCCGTTACGGCGACAGACCAGTCACGCATAGACAGCACGATCGCCGCCGTGGCGATCTCGGTGGCGGTGTCGCTGGGTGCGACCGCGTCGCTGTCGGTGGCCGTATCGCTGGCGCAGAACGAAGTCGCCAACGACACGCTGGCCAAGGTGGATGGCGTGAACTTCACCGGTGCGCCGGTCATAACCGTCAAGGCCGACAGCAAGGCCGACATCCACACCGTGGCGGTGGCGGTGTCGATCGCGGCGGGCGTCAGCCTGGGCGGGGTTTCGCTGGCGGGCGGAGGCGCCGATGCGCGCAACGTGATCGGCTCGTCCGCGGTGGCGATCATGGAAAACTCGCGCGTCAGCGGCAACGGCGCCAACGCGCTGACGATAGACGCCGACATGAGCGGCACCATCAAGGCCACGGTAGTGGTCGCCAGCGTGGCCTTCACGGCCGCGGGCGGCTCGCTGGCCATCGGTGCCTCGCTGGCCGACAACGAGATTACGCAGGCGGCGGGCGCGCGCGCCAGCCTCGCCAATACGCAGGTGTCCAACCTGGGCGCCATCAACGTCACCGCCGATACCGTGCAGACGCTGGAAGCGGTGGTGGTGGCGGGCGCGGTGGGCATCGCCTACCAGGGGCTGGCGCTGGCGGCCGCCGGGTCGTCGGCCTACAACACCTCGCGCGCCGTCACGCGCGCCGAGGTCAACGGCCTGACGCAGATCGACCCCAATGTGCGGGGCGCGGCCAGCCTGAACATCAAGGCGTCGAATAAGTCCACGCTCAAGGCGACCGCCGCGGGCGCGAGTCTGGCGGGTACCTCCCAGGGGCTGGCGCTGTCGGTCGGCGTGGCCCTGGCCAGCAACAAGGCGCTGGGCGCGGTCGAGGCGGCGCTGTCGAACTCGGTGTTGAGCGCCGGCGCAGGCGTGCAGATGACGCGGGCGACGGTTACGGCCGAAGACACGACGACGCTGGAGGCCAAGGCCATCGGCGCGTCGCTGGCGTTCGCAATGCAGGGCGGATCCCTGTCCGTGGGCGCGTCGGTGGCGCGCAACGTGGCAGCCATGAGCGTGCAGTCGTCCGTGACCGGATCGACGCTGAACGTGTCGGACGCCGTGGCGGTGTCGGCCAAGGAAACTGCGACGCTGGACGGCGTGTCGGTCGCGGCCTCGGTTGCCGCGGGCTTTGGGGGCGTGGCGGTGTCGGGAGCGGGGGCGGAGAGCACGCAGACTGTCGCCAACGACGTGGGCGGCTACATCAGCGGCTCGACGGTCACGGCGGGTACCGGCGTGTCGGTCAAGGCGGACAATACCTCCAGCATCTCGGCCGTGGCTGGCGCGGTGTCGGTCAGCGCCACGGGCGCGGGCCTGGGCGCCAGCATTGGCGTGACAATCGCCAAGAACACGTTCGGCGTCCATTCGGACGACGGCGTCAACCGCGCCAACCGGGCGCTGGCCTATATCGACAACAGCACGATCTCGGTCGCCAAGGGCAATGTGGACGTGCTGGCCACGTCCAGCGAAACGCTTACCAGCGTCAACTTCGCCGGCAGCGTGGCGGTGGCGGGCTTCGGCGGGTCGGCCGCCGGATCCGGAGTGCAGGTCAGCAACCGCTTTGCGACGGCCACCTCCGCCTATATCCAGGGCTCGGAAGCCATCGCCGGCATCATCGGCGGGGCGGGCTCGGTGAACGTGCGCGCCCAGGACAGCAGCACCATCCTGAAGTCCGGCGCCTATGGCGTCGCCGTGGCGGCGTCGCTGCCCGTGCCGGGAAATTTTGGATTGAATCTGGCCCTGGCCGTGACGCTGGTGGATAGCGTGGCGGCCAACGAGGTCAGCGCCTATATCAATACGGCCAACGGCAAGAACGTCGGCGCGCAGGATGCAGTCTCGGTCGTGGCGGTCGAGAAAACCGAATTCAAGGGTCTGGACGCGGTCACCGCCTCCGTGGCGGTCGGCGGCGGTATCGCGGCGTCGGGCGCGGGAGTGCGCGTGACCAACAACACCCGCAATGCCGTCAGCGCCCGGGTCTCGGGCGCAGGCAAGGTGGGGGCGCTGGGCAAGGTAGAGGTCAAGGCCGATACCCAGGTCCGCGCCGATATCGACCTGACGCAAGTCAGCGTGGCGGTGGGCATGGTGGGCGCGGCGATCGGCGTGGGCATTGCCGAAAACATCGCGCGCGACACGACCACGGCGACCGTGGACGCCACGACCGTCAGCGCGCCGCTGGTGGACCTGAACGCGCTGGTCAGCGTGGACTTCAGCCAGACCCAGACGGCCGGCGTAGCGGCCACCACCGGGCTGGCCGTCAACGTGAACAAGGCGCTGGTGGACATTGCCACGACGACGCTGGCCGAAGCGCGCAACGGCGCGGTCTTGCAGGGCCTGTCGGTTACCACGCCGGGCCTGGGCGAAACCCCGGGCATGGTCAATATCAATGCCCAGGGCACGTACTACGGCCGGGCCTATTCGAAGGCGATCACCGGCGGCGTGATCGGCGTGGGCGTGATGAACGCCGAAACCCGCCTGGGCGGCTCGCTCAAGGCGTCGGTGGACAATGCGACGCTGCAGGGCGCCATCATCGGCGTGACCGCGAAGGGAACCACGGAGCGCAATGGCGAGGCCGGCCTGCTGGCCGAGGCCCGTTCGCTGGAAGTGGGCGGCGTGACGGTATCGATAGACAGCGCCTCGCTGACGACCTCGCTGGACACGCGCGTACAGATCGGCAACAACGCCCGCATCGACGGCACCCTGCTGAGCATCACGGCGGACCAGGTGCAGTCCGTGGACGTCAAGATGGACGCCGGCACGATCGCGCTGGTGGCGGGACGGCAAGGCAAGATAGACGTCGATCTGGGCGGCAAGTCCGCCATCGAGATCGGCGGCGGCGCGCACGTGATCGGGAACAAGCTGGATATCCGCAGCAACAATACCGTGCGCGGCACCTCTACCCTGAGCGGCTATTCGGTCAGGGTGGCGGGCGCCGACGTCAGCAAGCACACGGTCACGATCAAGCCGGAGTCGAGCATCACCGTTACCGGCGCGCGGCAGGCCAACAGCACCCTCGATACGGCCGGCATGACCGTGGTGCAGGCGCGGGGCAATTTCGATACGCCGGGCATGCTGGACCTGGTCGCGACCAACGACATCATCTACACCCAGCGCAACAAGATCACCGGCGTGGCGGGCGTGTCGGTGACGCTGTCGACCAACAAGCTCAGCACCGACGGCGCGCTGGCCCAGGTCAAGGTGAACGGCGCGTTCCTGCGCAATGCCTTCGGCGACGTGGTCATGGCCGCCAACACGCGCGGCGTGACGACCACGATCAGCGATCTGCTGGTGGTTTCCGTGTCCAGCTTCAGCAAGTCGGACAGCAACAACAATCTGACGGTGCGCAACGCCATCCAGATCGACAACGCCTCGATCGAAGGCGACAACATCCTGGCGCTGGCGGGCAACGGCAAGGCGACCGATCCTTTGTCGACCGGTTATCTGCTGGCCAACGACAACGTGTCGTTCACCCTGGTGGGCATCGCCCAGGTGCCGGCGGTGGACAGCGGCGCCAAGGCGCGCCAGATCAACACCGTGCTGATCGACGGTGTGGCGGCCAACGGTTCGGTGCTCAAGGCGCAGCGCAACGTGCGGCTGGAGACCAATCCGTCGAAGCTGGACCAGGCGCGCGTGAACGGTTCGGTGCAGGTGATCGGCCTGAACCTGAATCCCACGGTCAAGCTGGCCGAGGGCGTGGTGGATACCACGTCGAGCAAGGTGGCCACGGGCGCCGCCACGCGCATCATCGCGGGCGTGAACAATGCGGCCAACCTGTTCGTCATCCCGGCCGAACTGCTGGAGGAACTGGGCTACACCAGCGCCACGCTGCCCGCTGCGGGGGCGCCGCTGCGGTTCGACTCGAATTCGCCCGCGGTCAGGGCGATCCTGGAGAAGCTGCTGGGCGCGGGCAAGACCAGCCTGGACGGAGCGCCAGGCACGGTCAACATCGACGTGCGCTATGAACTGACCGCGTTCAGCGCCAGCGACATCAAGGTCAACGTCACGGCCGGGATGATCATTGAGCACAACGGCAGCTACTACCGCTACAACAGTCCCAACAGCCGCGACCTGGACCTGGCGGCGGAGGACTACGCCAACAGCAGCTATTGGATGTACTTGAGCAATCCGACGGCCGCCCAGGTCGGCGATGCCATGAAGTCGAACTTCGGGAGCTTTGCCGCCGGTAACGTCGGCAAGCTGTACTTCGTACTGAAGACGGTGGACATTGCCCAGCCTACGCTGCGCTATGCCAGCCAGCAGAACGTCATCAGCGAGCAGATCCGCACGTTGACGCGGATGCAGGCCGAGCATGCGTCGAATCCGCAGGCCGTGGCGCGCTATCAGGCCAATATCGCCGCCTTGCAGCAGCAGCTGCAAAGCATCCAGATGGGCGTGAAGCTGCAGAATGGCCAGATCCGCTACCTGGATTCCTTCAGTACCTTCTTCATCGACATGCCGGACATGTACGCGTCCGGCGGCTCGGTCTATGTGAACGCGACCGATACCGGCGGCGTGTACCGGTCGGGCATCGATGCCCGCGCCAACACCCAGATCAATATCGTCAACGATTCGCCGATGCTGATGAACGTCCGGGACGCGGTGGTGCTGGACGGCACCATCATCCGCCCGGGATCCGACGGCCAGCTCAAGGTCTTCAAGACCGGACACCTGTACGTCAACGACGTGTCCGTGAAGGGCGCGTCGGGCGCCGACACGGCCGAGGTCAGCATCAGCCAGATCAAGAACGGCTGGGCCGCGGACCCGTTCGGCGGCGCCTTGAACGACCCAGACGATCCGACCAACAGCGTGGCGAAGATGATTGCGAACGCGCCGGTCGACCTGAGCCTGATGGGCGCGGTGGTCAACCCGCTGGGCAAGGTGTCGGTGATCAACGCGCTGGGCAGCATCAATGTGTCGGGAACCATCCAGGCGCTCAGCCTGGACATCGTGGCCAAGGGCAACTTCAGCCTGCAGAGCGAGGGCTGGTACAACTCGGGCGCCGATCCCACCTTCCTGAACGACAAGTGGCAGAACGTCATCAACGCGCTGAAGAACAGCGGCACCAGCACCGGCATCGACGACACGATGCAGAACGTGCTGCTGAAGTGGGGCTATACCAAGCTTGAGCCTTTCTCGAAATACCTGAACGACAACCCGGCGGCGCGGGATTCGCGCATTTTCGCCCTGGGCGCGATCAGCATTTCGGCCTTGACGCTGAACATCGACGGCAAGATCCAGAGCGGCGTCACGGATGCCTACATCAAGATCGACAGCTCTTTCCGCGGCGATCAGGACAAGGCCTTGCAGGATGGCAACGGCTACGCCATCAACGGCGTGTCGTTCAGCGCGGACGGTTCCCTGAACCGCTATGGCGCCATCACGGGCCGTTTCGATTACGCCACGCAGACCATCATCCTGGATCCGGTCAGGCTGGCGGGCGGCAGCATTTCGCTGACCGGGCAGATCGTGTCGGTGGGCAACGGCAACCTGGTCGTGGCCAACGGCTACGCCTCGGTCCATATCGACAACCAGACCACCTACGCGCTGGTGACGCACGATATCGACGTCAGCACCTATCGCCGCGGCCGCATCGAAATCATCGATACGTCGCGCGGGCAGAAGGACTTGTATGAACTGCAGGGCCTGAACAATGTCGTGCACACGGTCTGGAACAAGTTCGTGCAGGTCACGCCGGACCCGGCGGATCCGCTGGCGCTGAGCTGGATCTGGGTCTACGAGAACGCCGCCGGCCAGCGCGATGCTGGCGGATTGAGCAATTCCGCCGGCACGCTGCAGGACGGCCGCACGCTGACCCTTTCATACAAGCCGCAGACCGGCCAGATGATGGTGTGGGTCATGGGCTGGACCTCGGGAGAGACCACCACCACGGTCTACACCACCAAGCGCTTCAACCTGTTCGGGGATTGGGATCCGCTGGGCTGGCTGACCGACAACGACACCACCAAGTCCGGCCCCGTGACGGTCTACGAGACGCCGCGCCCGGTGCTGGTATCCACGGTGCTTGCCTACGACGGCATCAATTCGGTGCCGGATGCGCTCAAGCAGCAGCTGGCGGCCAGCGGCAAGCTGAACGAAGCGCTGCTGCCGTCCACGATCGAGGGCAGCGGCACGCAGAGCCTGGTCGAGGACGCCAACGGCGACATAGTCGGCCCCGACGGCAAGCACTACCGCCTGGAATCGTCGGGCGGCACGGCGCTGGACACGTCCGCGTTCAGCGTGGCCTACCGCAAGTTCAATACCGGCGTGATCGTGCGCAACGACGGCCCGCACACCAGCGGGGGCGGCTGGCTGCGCACCAAGACCACCACGCTCACGCAAGTGGTCGAGAAGAAGCAGCAGGAGCTGTTCACCTTCTATGTGCCGGCATCGCAGGAGATCACGCTGAGCTTCATGGGCTCCAGCAACAGCGATAACGCCATCTACATCCGCAGCAACGGCAACGTGACGCTGGCTGGCAACCTGATCGTCGGCAATGGCAAGACCGTGCGTATCGAGGCCGTGTCGGCCTCCACGCCGACCTCCATCACGATGCAGGGCGAGGTTGGCATCATGGCGCGCGATGCCAACGGCCAGATGCCGTCCGGCGCATCCGCCGTGGTCAATGTCGACGCCATCGCGCTGGGTGGCGCGATCAACCTGAACATCATGGGTTCCAGCGGCTACACCCGGGCCGAGGCGCGCAACGACATCCGCCTGAACTACTTCTCGGATGGCGGCGCCAGCTCCTGGGCTTCCTTGAAGAAGGTCGCCTCGTCCGCTGGCACGGTCTACATCGAAGCGCTCAACGGCATCTTCAGCCACGCGTCCGCGGGCAACGACACGGTGGTCTCGGGCAACCGGATCGAGTTGAACGCCGGCTACGGCGCCATTGGCACGGCATCCAAGGCGCTGGTCATCCATGCGCGCCAGGGCTTCGCGGCCCAGGCGGGCCTGGCGGGCGGACCCGCCGGCGCCGACAAGAGCATCTATCTGGCGCAGAACGTCCTGAACGCCGACCTGACCCTGGTCAAGCCGGTGAATTGGAGCAACCCGCAGGCCGCCGTGTACGCGGAATTGGGTGGCGTGCACATCAGCCTGAACGGCGGTTCGCTGCTGGACGGCGAACTGGCGGACACGCGCACCGCGACGGAAAAGGCCTACCCCACGGTCACGGCCAAGATCCTGGCTGAACTGAGCGCGCAGCTGGCGCAGTACGACAGTTATTGGTCGGGAGTGCGCTCGCTGCAAACCGCCACCGTGACGCTGGGCGGCGCGGGCACCTACCTGAGCACGCAGGCCGAGGGCGGCCAGTACCTGGCTATCGGCATGACGGCCGATGAGTATGCCGCGGTCTTGCAGGCGGCGGTCGACGGCCATCGCCTGGTGCGCCTGGCGTACAACAACAGCCTGAACGGCAACGCCCGCACCGAGATCCTGGGATATCTGGGGCTGGTGGCGGGTAGCGGCGCGAATGGCGTCTATCGGTTCAGCTTCACGCTGTACGATCCGTCCAACCCGGGCGCGGGCCCGGTGTCGCTGGCCTCGCTGGGCTATACCGCCGGCAGCCAGGGCGTGCTGTACGGACCGTCGTATGCGCTTGCGGGCGCAACGGAGCAGTCCAACGCCAATCTGCCGATCAGCTTCACGCTGCCCACGGGTGCCCTGACCACGCAGCAGGGTTCCGATACGCTGCGCCTGCAGCTCACCGCCGATCAGATGACGCAGTTCGCCGCCAAGGCGGATCCGTCCATCGTCGACTACGCCCAGCGCGTGCTGGCGGGAATGCGCAGCTACACCAGCATACTGGTGGGCGGGCAGGTGCTGGCGATCGATCAGATCCTGCCCACGGAATCGTGGTGGGGGTCGAACAGCTTCGATACCGTCCTCATCCGGCTCAAGTCGCCGTATGTGGGCGATCTGACCACCGCCGATCCCAATGGCCATCGCGAACTGAACATCGTGCTGAGCAATGGCGCCGATACGGCCGGGGCCGCCAGTTACACCGGAACCACCGACACGGTGCGGCCCGCTGTGCCGGCCGCGGGCGCCGTGGGCACGCCGCAAGCGGGCGATCAGGACATCAGCTCGGCCATCGTCAACGCGATCCTGCAGCACAACCTGGCGAACCCGAACGACCAGATCGCCACGGGCGCGGGCTCGCTGTACGCGAACCTGACCTCCACCGCGCCGAATAGCGCATGGTCCGTCATCGAACGCTCCGTTGTCTCCAATCAGCTGCTGCTTTCCGGCACGCAGCTGGGCTGGAGCATGCCAGGCGGCGTCTCCTCGGTGGCAGCCTACAACCAGTGGATGAACAATGCCGGCAACGGGCTGATCGGCAGCGAGATCACCTTCACGATAGACGGCGTGAGCTACACGCGCCGCATCGAGTCCCTGAGCCTGGTCCAGGCGGACGGCTCGCCCGCCACCAGCCTGTACAACTCGCAGAACCACGTGTCCGTGACTTTCTCGGGCGCGGCGGTGGAGACGAAGAACTATTACATCCGCAACGGCGCGGGTACGGTGGTCTCGACCCGCTTGCCGACGGAACTGGCATACGGCTTGACCGGCCTGGGCAAGGGCGCGAGTTCGGGCGCGGCTACGCTGGCCGTGGCCTACACGGTGCAGCGCGGCTTCGGCGCGTCGGCGCTCAAGCAGGGCGTGCTGACGTCGGATATCCCCACGTCCTACTGGGGCTGGTACGGCAGCAACCTGTTGCCCTTCCACACCTACACGGAGAAGTCGGGCGTCGGCGCGGGCTACGCCGAGTACGTGGACATGGGCAACAGCTTCAGCTGGGATCTGACCGGCGCGGGCTTGAGCGACAGCGCGCGCACGCAGCTGGCCAACAGCATCAAGGCGCTGTTGCAGAGCGGGCAATCGATCTCGCTGGCGGGCCTGGAGCTGTACATGACGAACCAGAACGGCGCCTTGCAGGGCCATGAGCTGGGCGTCTACGACAACGGCACGCTGCACATCCTGACCATCGTCGATGCCAACGGCAATCCGCTGACGGCCGCCAGCTCCGACAGCGACTGGCTGACCGGCCGCATCACCTTCAGCGGCAAGGTCTACGCGCAGAAGTCGCAATTGATGGACCTGGACGTCTACAAGAACACCAACGTCCACGACCCGGTTGCCACCGGCGCCTATACGCCGACCTTGCAGGGCAAGACCGTCAACGCCGGCATCCGCCTGGTCGACTCGGGCTTCGCGCAACAGTCCCTGACGCAGTTCGGCGTGGCCACGCTGACATTGCCGGGCACCGACCGCCTGGTGCAGGGCCAGCGCATCGAGCTGAGCTTCGCGAATTCGACGCAGACGGTCATCTATTACGTGCAAAGCGTGAACGGCCGCGTGGTGACCCTGTCCGACAGCGTGGACGGCGCCTTCAATGGCGGCGACCCCGTCACCGTCGGCAAAATCCTTGCGCTCGCGGGCAATTCTCCTGGAGCGGTCACCGTCAGGCTGCTGGACGCAGCCGCCAGCGGCGCTTCGGTACAGGCCGACAACGTCATTACGCTGACCGACATGAACATCGTGCCGGTCACTGACGCCAGCGGCCAGGTGACGGGCTATCGCGCCTTGCAGGACTTCGACCGCGTGTACCTGAACGACGTGCGCCTGCAGACGGGCAAGGTGTCCAGCCTGCAGACCAACGTGGCCTACTACGTGCTGGTCGGCGCCAACAATACGATCCAGCTGTTCGCCTCCAAGGAACAGGCGGTGCTGTACCAGCAGATCCAGGCGCTGAACCAGACGGCGGAGGGACAGGCGCTGGCCAAGGCGCTGTTCACGGATGCCGGCATCACCGGCGAACTGCTGCGCGGCTTCGCGGCGGCGGACGTGCGCGGCATGTTCACCGTCTCCACGCACCTGTTCCAGACGCAGGCGGCGGGCTCCACCGAAGGCTTGAGCGCCCAGCTGCAAGCGTTGCATGAACAGTTGCGCAACCAGGGCTTCGACCCCAACTACCTGCCGGCCGCGCTGGACATCGCCGCTGCCAAGGACCTGGTCAAGTCGACGCGCAACCAGGTCGTCTACGACTACGTGGTCGACAAGGAATTGGCGCAGACGGCCGAGTATCACAACTACTGGCGCGATAGGCTGGAATCCGTTGCCGGAACCGCGGTGTCCGGATTGACGGCCGTGGCCGATGGCAGTTTCAAGCTGGCCGACATGAACATCGTCGACGACGGCAGCGGGCAATTGCGCGCCTTGCGCACCGGCGACGAGATCTACTTCCGGCACTCCGTGGGCGACGTGCGGGCCGATACGGCCTACTACGCCATCGTCGGCGCGGACGGCACGATCCGGTTGGCGGCATCGCTGGCCGACGCCATGCTCTACCAGACCGGCGCAGGGCAGAATGACGGCTTGCTGGCCCTGTACCCGAACCTGGGCCAGGCCATCACGCTGACGTTCGACGCGTCCAGCCTGAATGGGGCAGGGGTGGAGGCGTATACGCGCGTCTACTCGGTGCGCGCCGACGCGCCGCCGCAGACCGCGCAGGAGATCGCCCTGTACGGCCAGACCTATGATGCGGGCCATTTCTTCTACTTCTCGACGGCGACGCTGCGCAATATCGAGAACAACCTGCTGTATCCGGTGTCGGCGGCCATCAACGAACAGGTCTTCGACCTGGAGGTCAGCGGCGAGGGCGCGCCGCCCGCCGACCGCTTCCTGAACGTGAAGGCGGGCGCGGACATCGTGCTGCGAACTTCCGGCCAGGGCTCGATCGGCGCCGAACTCGGCGACTACACCTTGCAGTTGCCCAACCTGGGCGGACTGTCGGAAGCCGACCGAGCCAACGTGTTCGACTCGCTGCCGGAGGCCGACAAGGCCATCCTGTCGCGCGCCAACGCGGTCAACCTGGCGGGCGTATACCACACGCTTTACCGCTACATCGGCCCGGCCGGCACCATGCCGCTGGACCGCGCCAGCGTCGATTTCTCCGATACGTCGCTGTGGCAGCGCTTTGAACCGCTGTTCTCCAACGATGCCTCGTTGATGCTGGGCAGGACGCTGGCGGCCAACAGCGCCGTGCAGTTCCTGTTTGCCGAGCGTTTCGACCTGTACCAGAACAGCCGCGACGTCTTCATCTACAACAGCAAGATGCTGGAAGGCGCAACGGCGGGCCAGCGCAGCCAGCTGCAGGCCAATATCGATGCCGCGCGCGCCAGCGGCGTGCAGGTGGTGGATATCGGCAGCGGCTTCCTGGATCCGGTCTGGAGCCAGATCAGCGTGCCGTACATGGCGCAGGATGGCGCCAGCCCGCAGGCGCTGAGCACCGGCATGCTGGTGGGCGATATGCGCGACCCGCGCTATCTGACGCTGAAATTGACGCGCTCGCTCGCGGTGCAGGCTGTCAACGGCGTGGTGTCCGCATACAGCGACACCACGGTGGGCCTGGACTCGCCGCAGGGCAGCATCCGCCTGGGCGACATCCATGCCAAGGAAGGCATCACCATCACGGTCAGCGCGCAGGGCGGCTCCATCATCGGCACCGACGCCGGCACGCTGGAGAGCGCCGGCCAGGTCAGCCTGGTGGCGGACAAGGACGTCGTGGGCAGCACGCGCGACGCCAACGGCATCTATCAATACGATGGCGCCAAGCACCTGCAGCTGAATCTCGCCGCGGGCCATTCCCTGTACGTGGAAGCGGGCGGCGTGGCGCGGGTGTCGCAGGTGGGCGCGCAGGACCTGAACCTGGTCCTGGCGCACACCAAGGGCACGGCGGCAGGAGGTTCGTCCTACCAGGCGGACGCCAATCTGCTGGTCGGCCAGGTGGTGTCGGCCGGCAGCGTGACGCTGCAGGCGGGGCAATCGATCCTGAACGCCACGGCCCAAGGGCAGCGGCAGTATGCGAACGTGGTGCTGTCGGATCTGGGCGCGGCGGACCTCGCCGCCTTGGGTTACACGCGGGAGGTGGTCTTGATCGCCGGCCAGTCCGTGGGCCAGTTGGGCGCGGACCTGTCGCAGCAGGGCACGCCGCTGCTGATCAGCATCTCGCAGGGCGACGAGCAGGCGGTGGTGCGCGCCTCGGCGGCGCAAGGCGTCAATCTGTACGGCATGCACAGCCTGCGCCTGGGCGGCATCGACGTGGTCGATGCCAACGGGGTCCGCGGGGATGCGCGCATCTATGCGCTGGATTCGATCCTGAACGGCACGCCGTCCGGCCAGGCCGCCATCACGGCGCGCAACGTGTGGCTGGAAACCCTGTCCGGCACGATAGGCGGGCTGGGCTCGCCGCTGTTGACGGACCTGTCCGGCCATCTGGTGGCCTCGGCTCAAGGCTCGATATCGCTCAGTCAGTTGGGCGTCCATGACTTGACGCTGTCTCGTGTGGAGTCGCGCTCGCGCGATGAGGTGCATCTGGCCAGCCAGGCCAGCATCGTCAACGACAAGACGGCGCATCCGGGAGTTTCCAGCGGCCGGACGGACGCGGTCGTGACGGGCGGCAGCCTGTACTTCACGGCGGGCGGCTCGGTTGGCGGCTATGCGCAGTCCGACGTCGCCGGCGTGCAGGTCAACGATGCCCTGATCGTGGCGGCAGTCGGGCCGCAGGCGACGATCAACGCCCTGGCGGGCGGCGACGTGGCGTTGGTGCAGGCGGGTGCTGCCACTGACGCGCAAGGCGTGTCGCAGGCGTTGTCCATGAACATCGGCCGCATCGAGGCGAACAACGCATGGCTGGTGGCGCGCCACGAAGCCGGACAGACGGCGGCCTCGGGCGACATCGTCCTGGCGGCGGACTCCGTGATCAGCGTCATGGGCGCGCTCAGTCTGCTGGCGGGCAACAACCTGTCGGTGGCGGGCCGCAGCGGCCTCATGCCGGGCGCGCTGATCCAGGCGGGCCAGCGTATGAATCTGCGCGTGGACCGCGATGACCGTGGCCAGGCGGGCTACGGCAAAGCCGCGGTGGCGGACATCAATGGCCGCCTGCTGGCGCCGCAGGTGTATGTCTACGGCAGTGCAACGGGCGACAACGCCATCACGTTCGGCGCCAGCGCCGAGATCGGCGGCGGGGTGGATGGCAATGGGGCCTTGGTCCAAGGCCTTTTGCTGGACGTCACCGGCGGTTCTGGCCGGGACCGCGTAACGCTGCGGGCGCAGTTGATCGACCAGCAGGACACCGTCGTGCGTACCCTGGACGGCGACGACGCGGTGGTGTTCGATGCATCCGATCTGCGCGGCAACGCCCTGGTGCAGACTGGGTTGGGCGACGATGCGGTGTCTGTGTTGAATACGCGGATCGCGGGCGCGTTGACCGTGCTGGCAGACGAAGGCGACAACACGGTGCTGCTGGAAGCGGCAGCCGTGGGCGGCGATACCGTCATCACGACCGGTTCTGGTTTTGATCAGATCACCGTGCTGGCCAGCGGCTTGGCCGGCGCACTGACGGTGGACGCAGGCGATGGCGGCAACGTCGTTGTGCTGGACCGCGCGACCGTGGGCGGTAACACCGTCATTACGACCGGTTCCAGCGTCGACCAGATCACCGTGCTGGCCAGCGGTCTGGCCGGCGCACTGACGGTGGACGCAGGCGATGGCGGCAACATCGTTCTGCTGGACCGCGCGACCGTGGGCGGCGATACCGTCATCACGACCGGTTCCGGCGTCGACCAGATCACCGTGCTGGCCAGCGGCTTGACCGGCGCACTGACGGTGGACGCAGGCGATGGCGGCAACATCGTTTTGCTGGAGCGCGCGACCGTGGGCGGCAATACCGTCATCACGACCGGTTCCGGCGTCGACCAGATCACCGTCCTCGCCAGCGGTTTAGCCGGCGCACTGACGGTGGAGGCAGGCGATGGCGGCAACGTCGTTGTACTGGACCGCGCGACCGTGGGCGGCGATACCGTCATCACGACCGGTTCTGGTTTTGATCAGATCACCGTGCTGGCCAGCGGCTTGGCCGGCGCACTGACGGTGGACGCAGGCGAGGGCGGCAACATCGTTGTGCTGGACCGCGCGACCGTGGGCGGCAATACCATCATCACGACCGGTTCCGGTGCCGACCTGATTACCCTATCGGAGTCGGATTTCCTCGGCCATCTGGCCGTGGATGCCGGCGCGGGCGACGACAAGATCTGGATGTCCCGCATCCTGCTGGCGCGGGGCGCCACCGTGCAGGGCGGAGAGGGCGACGACTACATCTACCTGTCGGCGCGCGCGCTGGCGGGCGGGATTTCGCTGCGCGGCAACGACGGCAACGATCTCATCGTGCTGGATCAACTGCCTTCCTTGACCAGCCAGCAAGGCTCGCCAGGCGCGACGGACCGGGTGGACGTGGATGGGGGCCGCGGCGCCGATCACATCGTCGTGAACCTGAACGCGGCGCTGACCTCCATCATCGTCAACGTTCACGATTCCGACGACCACGGCCGCGAAAATCTGGCCGACGTCAACAAGCTGACTATCAACGGCACGACGCAGGACGAGAGCTTCCTGGTCCGCGCCAACCATGTCGCCAAGATCACGCCGCAAGGCGCGGGCTATGCCGATTCGGTCCAGCGCGTGAACTACGACCGCAGCATGACGGGCGGACTGCGCCTGAATGCGGTGGATGGCGGCAACCGCTTCTATATCGACGACACCGGCACCCACGTGGTCATCGACGGCGGCCTGGGCAGCGATCCGGCCAAGCACAACGAGTACCAGGTAGGGCAGCTGTACGCGCTGGACCGCCAACTGCCGCAAGTGGCTGCCGGCGACCAGATCGGCACGGTGCTGACGACGCAGGGCTATCTGTCGCGCGGCAACAGCTACGGCATGACGCTGTACGGCGCCGAGAACAGCAGCAACGTGTTCCGCGTCTACAGCAACGCCGCGCCGCTGGCCCTGCATGGCGGCAAGCGCGACGACGAGTTCATGGTCTATGCCTTCAAGCAAGCGCAGGCGCAGGCGGACGGCGGGCGCGGCTATGTCGTGAACGGGCCGGTTGCCATCGACGGCGGTGCGGGCCTGAATACCTACACCATGCTGGGTTCCGAGGACGCCGACGCGTTTGCGCTGACGCAGGAAGGCATACGCGGCGCGGGGCTGAACACCAGCTACCAGAACATCCAGCGCGTCAATCTGGATGCGCGCGAAGGCAATGACCACATCTACGTGTTGTCGACTCGCAGCAACGTCATCACGACCCTGATCGGCGGCAGCGGCAGCGATACCTTCGATCTGTCGGGAGATGTGGCGGGCAATACCATCGTCACGGGTCGCGACGGTTCGCGCGACGTGTTCGATGGCGCGCAGCCGGTCAGCATCACGGCGCAGCCGGGCGAACTGGACGCCGATGGCGGCAATACCCTGTCGTTGTCGGTGAGCCTGGACGCCAGCGTGCTGCCGCGTCCGGCATCCGGCCAGGCCTACGTTTCCCTGAGCAGCGCCATGGTGGCATCCGCGCTGTACGGGTCGGTGTCGCAGGGCGCGGGCCTGTCTTCTGCGGATGCGCTGGCTGCGGCCATGCAAGGTCTGCAAGGGCGCGGCGTGCTGCTGTCGACCGACGGCGGCCAGACCTGGCATCAGAGCGTGGTGCTGGCCTTCGACGCCAATGGCACAGGCGCGCACGCCTGGGGCGTGGCGCAGCAAGTGTTGATCAAGGTCGAGGGCGGAGCCGGCGTCGGCCTGCCGCCAGTGAGCTTGGCCGGCCTGGACCTGCATCTGTCGGCCTCGCTCTTCACCACCCTGCCGGGGTTGCAGGATGTGGCGCTGCCGCCCATCCTGGTGCGCGTGGCGGATCCGGCCTATGCCGGCGCGGCCAACGAGCCGGGCAAGGTCCGCAGCCCGCGGGCCACCGATCAGCCCGTCATTACGGTGGATCCGGCCACGGGCGTCAGCTACGCCAACTATGGCGATCAGCCGCACGACGTATCGGGCATCCAGGGCAGCTTGCTGATTGAAGGCGCAACCTTGGACCGCCCGGGCTACGACAGTGCGTTGCACGCGGGTGTGGGCCTGCCGAGCGAGTCGGATGGCGTCCTGGGCGCGCGCGATCAGGGGGCGGTCTCGACGGCGCCCGTCAATGACCGCATTCGGATCTTCGACGACGGCGCCACGGCGGGCAAGACCGGCATGCAGGACCAGGTGGACAACCTGAGCGGACTGGGCCGTCTGTACGGCAACGCGCAGGCGGCCGATTTCGGCCGCATCACCGGGCTGGGCATGACGCCGGGACTGGGCGGCGCGGGCGGCACGGTGTCGCTGTCCGGCCAGGCCGGCACTCACGTGTACGACCGCGGCGTCATTTTCCATGGCGTGCAGTCGGTCAACACCATGCTGGGCCAGGGCGACGACACCTACACGGTGCGTCACGCCACGGTCGGCACGGTGACGCTGGTGCAGGGCGGCGGCGGCAACAATCTGCTGGTGGCCGAGGGCGGCACGGTGGGCGGCGCCGACCGTCCGGTGCTGCTGTTCGGCTCGACCAGCCAGGACGACGCCTATTACACCGCGCTGCCAGGCCAGCGCCAGGCGGGCCAGGCGCTGCATTTCGGCGCGGCCGGCAACAACGTGCTGGATGCGCGCACGACCACGCAGGGTGTCATCCTGTACGGCGGCGCGGGCAATGACCGCATCCTGGGCGGCCTGGGCAACGACCTGATCGCGGGCGGCGGCGGCAGCAATGTCATCGACGCGGGCCAGGGCAACAACATCGTGTTCGGCAATGCCGGCATGAACATAGACCTGGGCGCGCCGATGGACATGGGCGCCGCGGCGCGGGCGGATCTGCAATCGCTGGCGGCGCTGACCTTGGTGCTGACGCCGCAGCAGGCCGCAGGCCTGGCCGTGGGCGGGTCGGCGGACAGGCTGGCGGCAGGCGGCAACACGATCATGGCAGGCGACGGCAACAACATCGTGTTCGCCAACTTTGGCCGCATCGTGACCGTGGACCCGGTGAACTACCTGCGCGACCGCGGCGACTTCATCGATACGGCGGCGCCGGGCGCCGGTGCGCGCTATCTGGCGGGCGCCGGACTGCGGATGCTGGAGACGATCAACCTGCCGGCGGGCGGGCTGAATACCATCACCGTGGGCGCGGGCCGCAATGCCTTGTTCGGCGGCATGGGCGAGGACGTCATCCGCGCGACGGGCGCAGGCGGCTTCAATCTGATCGCCGGTGACGGCGCGCGGGCGCTGTACACCGCCGCCGGGCGCATCGCCATGTTCGAAACCTCGTACCCGTCGACGGGCGGCCGGGACAGCCTCTACAACAATGGCGAGGGCGTGATGCTGGGCGGGATGGGCGCGGACCAGCTGGAAAGCGGCGCGGGCAACAACGTCATGCTGGGCGACAACGGCCGCGTGGCCTTCGTCAACGACCGCGTCAGCCTGATCGAAACCACCGATATCGCTTTCGGCGGCGACGACATCCTGCTGGCGGGGACCGGCAGCAACTACATGCTGGGCGGCCTGGGCGCCGACAAGTTCCGCGGCGACTTCTCCAAGGATGTGATGGTGGGCGACTTCGCGGCGATCTACATCGACCCGGCGAGCGGCCGCGTCATCAACCTGACCCGCTTCGGCCAGGGCGGCAATACACCCGACCTGATCACGCGCGCCATGGAGAACCTGTTCTCCTGGAACGGCAACTTTGGCGATTGGCCGCGGCCCGCGTTCGGTGCGCTGGCCGGCTGGGGAGCGGCGGATGGCCAGACGGATGCGCAGGGGCAGGCTTTGGCCGCCCGCGTCAGCCTGGGCGTGGCTCGGCCCGACATCGTAATCGAGCGCCACGACGGCGGGCTTTCCGATTATGCTTCGTCGGCCGCGCCGCACCAGGTGTCGATGCGCACGGATCAGACGGTGCAGGACGGGGGCCAAGGCTATGCCGGCGGCGCCCAGGCTGCGTCGCCGACGTCGGCGCCGGTCGAGGATGCCGTGCCGCCGGACGCGGCGCCGGCAGCCGAGGGCGCGGCGCAAACCGGGCAGCCGGACGCCAGGGCGGATGCGCAAGCGCCGCTGTCCGGTTCATCAGCGGCCGAGCGGGCGGCGCTGGCCGCAGGCGTGGGCTTGCTGGGCTTGAGCGGGGCGTTGGGCGCGGCCTCCAAGGGTACGGTCGTGTTCAATTCGAAGACCAACACGTGGGAACCCAAGGCAGCCCGCAAGCGCGGACTGAGCGTGCGCCGCCGGGAACCCGAGCTGACGGAGACTGGAAGCGAGGATGAATGATGCAGTCGTGCCCGCGCAGGTGAAGCGCGCGGACCTGGCCTGGTGGTCGGCGCTGTCGGCCGCCAGCGACCGCCAGTCCTTCCTGGACGCCTGGCTGGCCTTGCAGGCCGGCCAGTTGACGGGTGTGCGTCATGCGGCGCTGATCCTGGGTGAACCGGATGCCGGCCCCTTCGAGGCGGCGTCCCAGTACCCGCCGGGCAGCCGGGCCGGCGCGGCGTTCTATGGCGCAGTCGACGAATCGCTGCAGGGACGGGAGGTCGCGGTGTCGGCCGACGCGCTCGGACTGGTGGTTGCCTATCCCATCGTGCTCGATGGACGCATCCATGGCGTGGCCGCATTCGAGACCGCCATGCAGGCGCCTGAGCCGCTGGTGCAGGCGTTGCGCTGGGGCGCGGGCGTGCTGGAGCTCGGGCTGTTGCAGCGGCAGGAAGCCGACAGCGCGCAGACGGTCGAGCGGCTGATGGTGGTGATCAACAGCGTGGCGCGAGCGCTCAAGGAAGGGCAGTTCAAGGATGTGGCGCTGACGCTGGTCACGGACCTGGCGACCCGCCTGGAGTGCGACCGCGTCAGCATCGGCTTTCGGCAGGACGGCCGCTCCAAGGTGTATGCGCTGTCGCACAGCAGCCGGCTGGTGCAGAACATGAATCTGATGCGCGCCGTGGCCGAGGCCATGGACGAGGCCATCGACCAGAACACCACGCTGTGCTTGCCGCAAGACGAAGCGCGCACCATCCAGCTGCGCGCGCATCAGAAGCTGGCGCGCGAGTTTGGCAACGGCAATGTGCTGACCGTGCCGTTCGCGCCCGAGGACGAGGCGCGCGGCGCCCTGGTGTTCGAACGGCCTGACAAGCAGCCCTTCGACCGGCAAAGCGTCGAGCTATGCCAGAGCGTGGTGCTGCTGGCCGGCCGCGTGCTGTACCAGCGCCTGCGGCAGGAGCGCCCCTTCTGGCGCAAGTGGCGCGATGGCGCGCTGCGCGAAGCGGGCCGTCTGCTGGGACCGCGCTACATCGGGCGGAAATTGGCCGCGCTGGCGCTGGTGACCGTTGTAGCGCTGGGCGTGTTTGCGCACGGGCCGTACCGCATCAGCGCGACCGCCACCGTGCAGGGCGTGGTGCAGCGCGTGCTGGCGGCCCCGTTCGACGGCTACATCAGCGATGCGACGCGCCGCGCTGGCGACGAGGTGAAGCAGGGCGACGCCCTGGCCGCCCTGGACACGCGCGAAACCGAGCTGGAGCTGCTGCGCGCGGGCAATCTGGAGGTGCAGTACCGCCGCCAGGCCGAAGAAGCCTCGGCGCGCGGCGATAGCGCGGCGGCCGCGATTGCGCAGGCGCAGGCGCGCCAGGCCATGGCGCAGATGCAGTTCCATCGTGAACAGATCCAGCGTTCGACGCTGCGCGCACCGTTCGACGGCACGATAGTCAGCGGCGACCTGAGCCAACAGTTGGGCGAAGCCGTCAAGCGCGGGCAGGAGCTGTTCAAGCTGTCGCCGCCGGACGGCTACCGGCTGTGGCTCGACGTGGAAGACCGGCTGATCGATGACGTGGCAGTTGGCCAGACGGGGCGGGTGGCTCTTGCCGCCATGCCCGACCGCCAGATTCCTTTCACGGTCACGCGCATCGTGCCGCTGGCCCAGGTGCAGGAGGGCAAGACGGTGTTCCGGCTGGAGGCCAGCCTGGATGAGAAGGCGGCGCCCGCGCTGCGGCCAGGCATGGAAGGCGTGGGCCGCATCGATATCGACGAGCGCCGCTACGCCTGGATCTGGACGCACGGGTTTTTCGATTGGCTCCACCTGAAATGGTGGGCCTGGTTCGGCTGAAGAGCAGAAGATGTCTGGTACCGCGCTCTATAGCAATTCCTGGCACCGGGTCAGCGCGCTGCGCCCGCGGCTGCGCTCGCACATCCATATCCATCGCCACGTCTACCGGGGGCAGGTCTGGTATGTGATGCAGGACCAGAGCAATGGCGAGTTCCACCGCTATACGCCCGAGGCCAATCTGATGATCAGCCTGATGGACGGGCGCCGCACGGTGCAGGAGATCTGGGAGATCGCCTGCGGCCAGCTGGAGGGCGACGCCATGCCGCAGGACGAGGTCATCCGCCTGATGGCCCAGCTGCACCGGGCCGATGTGCTGACCACCGACCGCGCGCCGGACGTGCGCGACCTGGTCGAGCGCCGCAAGCGCCAGCGCATGCAGAAGATCAAGCAGTACATCGGCAATCCCAGCGCGCTGAAGATGCCGCTGCTGGATCCGGACCGCTGGCTGACGCGGGCGCTGCCGTATTACCGCTGGCTGTTCACCTGGCTGGGCGCCTTGCTCTGGCTGGGCGTGGTGGGCGCGGGCGCGGCGCTGGGCGCCATGCATTGGCAGGCCTTGACCCACAATATCTGGGACCAGGTGTTCTCCACGGGCAATGTGCTGGCGATGGCGCTGGTCTATCCGGTGGTGAAGGCCATCCACGAACTCGGCCACGCCTGCGCCGTGAAGGCGCGCGGCGGCGAGGTGCACGAGATCGGCCTGATGTTCCTGCTGCTGGTGCCCATTCCCTACGTGGATGCCTCGGCGGCCTCGGCCTTTGCCGACAAGCGCTGGCGCATGCTGGCGGGCGGGGCGGGCATCCTGGTCGAGTTGTTCCTGGCAGCCGTGGCGATGATCGTCTGGACCCAGCTGGATCCCGGGCTGGGGCGTTCGCTGGCCTATACCGTCATCGTCCTGTGCGGCGTTTCCACGCTGTTCATGAACGGCAATCCGCTGCTGCGCTATGACGGCTACTACGTCTTGTCGGACGCCATCGAGATACCCAACCTGGGCCAGCGGGCCAACGGCTATCTGGGCTATCTGTTCAAGCGCTATGCGCTGGGCCTGCGCGGCGTGGAAGCGCCGCGCGCTACGCCGGGCGAACGCGCCTGGTTCGCGAGCTACGCCGTGCTGTCCTTCTGCTACCGCATGTTCATCATGTTCCTGGCCATCTTCATCATGGCGGGGCAGTTTTTCTTCTTCGGCGTGCTGCTGGCCATGTGGGCGCTGTTCAACACCATCGTCATGCCGCTGTGGCGCCTGGGCCGGCAGTTCTATGCCGACCCGCAGATCCAGGCGCACCGCTTGCGCTCCTATCTGATCTGCGGGCTGTGCGTGCTGGGCGCGGTTGGCCTGGCGGGCGCGCTGCCGCTGCCCTCGTCCACCGATACGGAGGGCGTGGTCTGGGTGCCGCCTTCCGCCCAGGTCAGGGCGCCGGTGGCCGGCTTCGTGCGTGCGCGGCAGGCGGCCGACGATGCGCCGGTGGGGCAGGGCGCGCCGCTGCTGACGCTGGAAAACGACGAGCTGCTGCGCCGCGATGCCATGCTGGCCGCCCAGGTCGACGAGTACCAGGCGCGCTACGTGCAGGCCTATGCGCAGAACCAGGTGCAGGCGGCCATCATGCGTCATCAATGGACCAGCCTGCAGACCGAGCGGCGGGCGATCCAGGAACAGGTCCAGGCGCAGCAGGTGCGCAGCCCGCACGCCGGACGCTACGTGCCGGCGCAGCCGGAGGACATGACGGGCCGCTACGTGCAGCGCGGCGAACTGTTGGGCTATGTGTTGACCGACGCCGAAACCGTGCGCGTGGTGGTGCCGCAATCCAGCCTGGAGCGCATCCACCGCTCGCTCAGGAACGTGCGCGTGCGGCTGGTGCAGGACAGCGGCGAGGAGTTCAAGGCGGTGATCTCGCGCGAGGTGCCGGCCGCTACCGATGAACTGCCCAGCCTGGCGCTCAGCCTGCAGGGCGGGGGCAGCATAGGCGTGGATCCGCGCAAGTCGCAGGAAGGCCGCGCCAAATCCGCGGAGAACCTGTTCGTGATGGACCTGGCGCTGCCCCAGGATGCGCCGCGCGCCTATCTTGGCGCCCGGGTCTACGTGAAGTTCTCGCACGAGCCCAGGCCGCTGGCGTTGCAGGCCTACGACGCGGTGCGGCAGATGGTGCTGCGCCAGTTCCGCCTCTGATATGCGCGCCTTCGACGCTCTCCACCCCGACCCGCTCTATCCTGAAAAGGAGAGCGAGCGCCATGCCAACAAGCTGGAGGCATGGGGCACGGCTGCGCTGCGCTGGCTGAGCCGCAAGCGCCGCCAGCCCCTGTGGCGCACCCGCCGCATCCTGGCGCGGGTGCGGCGCGAAACGCAGGCGCTGGGCGACATCGACCTGGCGGGCGTGCGCCGGCGGGCCGACGAGATCGCGTTCGACCTGCGCGCCAACGGCATCAACCAGGAAAGCGCGGCGCGCGCCTTTGCGCTGATCCGCCAGGCGGGCCGGCTGGCGTTGGGCAAGGCGCATTTCGACGTCCAGCTGCTGGGCGGCTGGGCCATGCTGCAAGGCATGGTGGCGGAGATGAACACGGGCGAAGGCAAGACGCTGACGGCGACCTTGCCGGCCGCCACGGTCGCCATGGCCGGCCTGCCGGTGCATGTCATCACCACCAATGATTACCTGGTCGAGCGCGATGCGCAGATCATGGGGCCCATCTACGAAGCGCTGGGCCTGTCGGTGGCCTGGGTCAGCATGGAAATGGACATACCCGCGCGGCGCAAGGCCTATCAGGCGGACGTGGTGTACTGCTCCAACAAGACCCTGGTGTTCGACTACCTGCGCGACCTGATCGTGCTGGACAGCGACAAGGACGAAGACGCCTTGCGCCTGGAACGGCTGCGGGGGGAGCAGGGCAGGCTATCCCAGCTGTACCTGCGCGGCCTGTGCTATGCGATCGTGGACGAGGCCGACAGCGTGCTGGTCGACGAGGCGCGCACGCCGCTCATCATTTCCGGCGTGCAGGAGGACGACACCGCCGACGTGACGCGCCAGGCCATGGAACTGGCCGCAAGCTTGACGCCCGAACACTACCGCCTGCACCGCGGCGAACGCCGCGCGATTCTGACCGAACTGGGGCGCGAGCATCTGCGCGGATTGTGCGCCGCGCTGCCGGCGCCATGGAGTATCCCGTTCCGGCGCGAAGAGCTGATGCTCAGTGCCTTGACCGTGCTGCATCTGTACAGGCTGGACGAGCAATACATCATCCGCGACGGCAAGATCATGGTGGTCGATGAGTTCACCGGACGCGTGATGCCGGACCGGTCCTGGGGCCAGGGCCTGCACCAGATGCTGGAACACAAAGAGGGGCTGGAACTGAGCGAACCGCGCGCCACCCTCAAGAGCATCAGCTACCAGCGCTTCTTCAAGCACTATCTGCTGCTGTCCGGCATGACGGGCACGGCCGCGGAAATCCGCGCCGAGCTGGGCCGCGTCTACGACCTGCCGGTGGTCCGCATTCCCACCCATCGCAAGTCGCGGCGGCGACATGCGCCGGATGCCGTGTACCCCACTCTGGAAGAAAAGTGGGCCGCCGTGCGCGACCGCACGCGCGCCCTGCATCGGCAAGGGGTGCCCATCCTGATTGGCACGCGTTCGGTCGCCGCGTCCGAGCAGGTGGCCCAGGTGCTGGCCCAGGCCGGCCTGCCCGCCGTGGTGCTCAATGCCAAGCAGGACGCCGACGAGGCCGATATGATCGCGCGCGCTGGTGAATTGGGCAGCATCATGATCGCCACCAACATGGCTGGCCGGGGTACGGATATCCCCTTGTCGGAGGCCGCGCGCGAGGCCGGCGGCCTGCACGTCATCCTGACCGAGCGGCATGAATCCGCCCGCATCGACCGCCAATTGGAAGGACGCAGCGGCCGCCAGGGCGATCCTGGCCATGTCGAAGCCATCCTGTCGCTGGAAGACTCAGTGCTGGACAGTGTCGCCAGCGGCGTCTGGGCCGCCCTTTCGCGGCTGCTGCGCGCACGGCGCGGGCAGGACCGCAACGGGTTGGCGGCGCGCTGGCTGCGTTTCGCCCAGGCCCGCACCGAACGAAAACTGGCCCGCGAGCGCCGCCAGATGGTGGCCGCGGATGAAGAACTTGAGAATTCCCTGTCCTTCTCGGGGCAGGGCGACTGACATGCAAAGACCCGATCCCATGACGACCCGCCATCGCTTTGTCCGCCCGGCCCTGTTGGCCTGCCTGTTCGCCACTGCCGCAGGCGCGCAGGGGCTGCCGCCCGATGCCCGCCTGCCGGTGCTGGCCGAGCCCGCGCTGTCCGCGCAGGCCGGCAATCTGCATGCGCCCATGGCCTGCCTGATGGAACCCTTCCAGGTGTCCGAATTGGGCAGCGCGTCGGCCGGCGTGCTGAGCAGCGTGCTGGTGCAGCGCGGCGACGTGGTCAAGAAAGGCCAGGTGGTGGCCGAACTGAACACCAGCGTCGACGAGGCCACGCTGGGGCTGCGCCGCGCCGAGGCGGCCTACCTGAGCCGCGTCGTCGACCGCAACACCGATCTGTTCAAGCGCCAGCTGCTGCCTGCGGGGGATTACGACGAAATGACCTCGCGCAGCCGCCAGGCACAGTTACAGGTGGCGCTGCAGCAGGCGATTCTGGCCGAACGCAGCATCAAGAGCCCCTTCGACGGCGTCGTCGCCGAGCGCTATGCAGGTCCGGGCGACCGCGTCAATGACAACAAGATCGTCAAGCTGGCGCAGATCAATCCCTTGCTGGTGAGGGTGGTGGTGCCGGAAGGCCTGTATGGCCAGATCAAGGCCGATGCGCAGGCGCAGGTCAGCGTCAATCAGGCGATCACCGACAAGCCGCTGGAAGCGAAGGTCTGGCGCATCGACCGGGTGATGGACGCCGCCAGCGGCACTTTTACCGTGCTGCTGCGCGTGCCCAACGAGGGCAATGTGATTCCGTCGGGCATCCGCTGCTCGGTGAAGTTCTGAGCCTGCCTACCAGCGATAGCTCACCGTCCCGATCACCCGCCTGGGCTCGCCGTAGAAGCATCCATAGGTGCAATTCCCGATATAGGTCTTGTCCGCCAGGTTGGTGCCATTGAGCGCAAAGCGCCACGGGCCGGTGCTGTAGCTGATCATGGCGTCGAACAGCGTGAAGGCCGGCACTTCGGCGTTGGTCTGGCTGCGCGTGCTGCCCACATAGCGCATGCCGGCGCCCGCCTTCAGACCGGGCAGCCCGAGACTGCCGAAACTGTAGTCGGCCCAGAGCGAGAGCTGGTTGTACGGCACGCCGGGAGTGCGCATGCCTTCCTGTTCGGGTTGCAAGGGGCTGGCTTGCGTGGTGCGGGCGTCGGTATAGGCGTAGGCGGCGATGAGGTTGATGTCGCGGGTGAGAGCCGAACGGACTTCCAGTTCGAAGCCGCGCGAGC
Source organism: Achromobacter xylosoxidans (assembly GCF_014490035.1). Lineage (NCBI taxonomy): Bacteria > Pseudomonadati > Pseudomonadota > Betaproteobacteria > Burkholderiales > Alcaligenaceae > Achromobacter > Achromobacter xylosoxidans. Next base: position 1,718,043 of record NZ_CP061008.1, read on the forward strand.
GCACCTCGCCAGCCTGTATCGAGTACGTCATCGACGGATCGGAGGGATCGGCGACCAGCACATTCTTGCGGGTTATCTGGTAAACGGCCGCCGACACCATGGTGTGGGAGCCCGGCGGTTGATAGCGCAGGCCGGCTTCGTATTGCTGGCCGGTGGTGGGCTTGAAGCGGCCGCCGCTGCGGTCATTGCCCTCGGTCGGTTCGAAGGACTCGCTGTAGCTCAGGAAGGGGGCGAGGCCGTTGGGGGCGAGGTAGACCAGGCCCGCCCGGCCGGTAAAGGCCTTGTTCTTTTCATTGTCCGCGGTCTTTTCGCCGGTGAAGAAGTTACCCGAGTCGAACCGTACCCAATCCTGCCGTCCGCCCAGCAGCACGACCCAGCGGTCGGCAATCTTCATCTGATCCTGGAGGTATAGGCCCAGCCGCTTGGTATCGCTTTTCCAGGAGTAGGGGTTTTGCGTCTCGATGCCGCCTATCGGACTGCCATAGACGGGGTTGTAGATATCGATGTTGCCGAGTTCGCGCTGGTAGCGTTCGGATTCGTGGTGGGCGACGGAATAGTCCAGACCGGCAAGAAAGGTGTGTTCCACCGGACCCGTGCGCAACTGGTATTGCAGCGAGGTGTCCGAGACGACGCCTGAAGAGCGGTCCCAACGCGGCGCCGCGCCGCGATAGGCGGTCGTGCGGCCGTCATCCTGCAGTCCGCTGATCCAGACCGAGCGGTATTCGTTGCTGGCATGCATGTAGCGCAGGCTGTTGCGCAGCTTCACCTGGTCGTTGAAGGCATGTTCGAACAAATAGCCGACCGAGTAGCGCTCCAGGTCGAACTTGTCGTAACCGGGTTCGCCGGTAAAGCGTTCGCGGGGAATTCTGCCGTTGGGGTTGGGCAGGATCGTGCCGCTTTCGGGCAGGCCGTAGACATAGCCTGTCCTGTCTTTCTGATAATCGGCGAGCAAGGTCAGGGAAGTGGCTGCGCTGGGCCGCCAGGTCATCGCGGGCGCCAAGTAGGCGCGCCGGTCAGGAATGTGGTCGATGAAGGTGTCCGCATCGCGGCCGAGAAAGGTAAGCCGGTATGACCAGACGCCTTCCTCGTCCAGCGGCCCGCCGAAATCGCCTGATACCTGCTTGCGGTCGAAGCTGCCGGTTTCGACGTTCAGCTCGCGCAGGGCCGCGGCCGGGGGCCGCTTGCTGATGGTGTTGATGATGCCGCCGGGCGCGGCGGCGCCATAGAGCACAGAGGATGCGCCTTTGAGGACTTCGATGCGTTCCAGGCCATAGGGTTCCTGCTGGCCGTTGAAGATATTGACTGTGTACTTGGTGCCGTCGCGGTACTGGTTGCCGTTGCCATCGAGCTGAAAACCCCGGACGATCAAGGTGTCCGAGGTCCGGTCCAGTCCTTCCGAGCGGTTGACCCCGGCGACATAGCCCAGCGCGTCCTGCAGGTTCTGCGGCTTGAGCATTTCGATTTCCTCGGCGCCGACGATGCTGATCGACTGCGGCGTTTCAATCAGGGCGGTGTCCGTCTTGGTGCCGGTGGCGCTGCGCGTGGCGGCATAGCCGTAGAGAGGGCCGGTGGCGGTCTCGTGCGCGCCGACCACCTCGACGGGAGCGAGCTGCTGAGTGCTGCCAGGCCGCAATACATAGCCGCCGCTGGGCCGCACGGCGGCCTCGAAGCCGGTACCCGCCAGCAATGCTTGCAAGCCATCCTGCGCCGTGTAGCGGCCTTGGATTCCCTTGCTCTGGAGGCCGTTGGTCTGCTCGGTCGAGAAAGACAGCATCAGGCCGGACTCACGACCGTAGCGGTTGAGCGCGGCGGTCAACGGACCGGCGGGAATGTCGTAGTACCGTGCTTCCTCCGCGGCCTGCGCATGCGCCATTGGGGCGCACACGGCTAGCGGGACGATGGCGGCGCAACCCCGCAGGCCACGCGTGGCCATGCTGACCAGGGCGTGCAGGCGCAGGCGGCCGGCCGCTGGAATGGAAGTCGTTGGTTTCGGGCGGTTTAAACCCATATGCAGTTCCCCGGAGCAAGAATGAAGGCAATGTGTGGTCCTACTCTTCTTGCCCCGCGAAAAACGAAAAGGGATCAACCGTTGCGGAATTTTTCTGTAGTCCGGGCCGGACGGGGCCGCAGCGTGACCCAATAGCGCGTGAGGTAGCTCACCGTGACGGGCAGGGTGTCGACGAGCATTTCCAGGACGCGGTCGGTATCGGCGGTGGGATAGGTGCCCGTGACCTTGAGGTGTGCCACCGCATCGTCCCAGGCCAGGCGGCCGGGGCGATAGCGCGCAAGCTCGGCCAGGAATGCCGGCAGAGGCATGTCCTGGGCGACGATGATGCCTTGGGTCCAGGCCAGCGCATCTTCGTTGGCGGAACCCGCCGCGGTAGCAGCATGACGTCCCAGCCAGCCTTGCTGCCCGGCCCGCAGCAGGGCTGGCGCGCCGCTGGCGGGAGCCAGCTCGACGGCGCCCTCGAAGACGGCGACCAGGCTTTCGGCGCTGCTGCGTCCGTCCAGGTCGCGTACGGAAAAACGCGTGCCCAGGGCGCGGATGCTGCCTTGGCCGGTGCGCACGAGGAAGGGGCGAGGCGGGTCCGCCGCGGGATCCGGCGCGGTGGTGATCAGCAGTTCGCCGCTGATGAGGCGCAGCGCGCGTTCCGTCTGCGTGAATTGGATGTCGATGGCGGTGCCGGCATTGAGCGCGACCTGGGTGCCGTCTGGCAGCAGGCGGTTCAAAAGTTCGCCCGCGCCGGTCCGGCTGTCGGCAGTCCAGCGCCGCCAGGCGCGCTGCTCGTCCAGCATCGAGGCCGCGCCGCCCGCGAAGACGGCAAGCGCCAGCGCCTTGACGAGCCTGCGGCGCGCGGGAGAATCGGGAACGGTGAGCGTTGCGCGCGCCAGGGGCGCGGGCACGCCCTGCAGCCTGGCCTGGAAGCCCTCGATATGCTGCCACGCGCGTTCGTGTTCAGGATCCGCTGCGCGCCATTCGCGCCAGCGCCGAAGCGTGTCGCTGGCCACGCTGTCACCTTGCAGTTCGACCAGCCAATGCGCTGCCTGAAGACGGACGCTGGAGGCGATGGGGGGCATCGGGCCGGGTTCCAGGTAATCGGGTTACGCGAAGCAGCAGTGCGCCAAAGCCTTGGCGATGTAGCGTTTGACCGTGGGCATCGACACGCCGAGCTCGACTGCGATCTCGCTTTGGCGCTTGCCATCGATCTGGGATAGCAGAAAAGCTTGTCTCATCAAACGGGGCAGGGCGTCGAGCAGGCGATCGATCTCGAGCAGGGTTTCGAGCAGGATGGCCTGGGTTTCCGGCGAAGGCGTCTGAGGCTCCGGCAGGAGCGCCAGCGCCTCCAGGTAAGCCTGTTCCAGACGCTGGCGCCGACGCAGATTCAGTACCAGCCCATGTGCGATGGTCGTCAGCAGCGCGCGCGGCTCGCGTATCTCGGGCAGGGCATCCTTTGCGAGCAGGCGCACGAACGTGTCATGCGCCAGGTCGGCGGCGCTGCAGGCATCGCCGAGCTTGCGCCGCAGCCAGCCTTTCAGCCAACCCCCATGGTCGATGTACAGGCCTTCGATGTCCTGCTGCGGTAACGCGAATTTATTGGCCGGCACGGCAAGCCCCCCCACCGCGCATCGGGCCTGGATTCGGCCGGCATCAGTGTTTATGAGAATGGTTCTTATTATATAGCATGAACACCGGCCGATCGAAGATAGCGCCGTTTCAGGCCGCCCAATCCGCCACGAAGTCGTCGCGGAACCGCCGTATCCAGTCCAGCCGCGTGGCTGCAAGCACGCGGCCGCCTTCCGTCTGCATGGTTTGCGCGATGCGCGCGAGCTTCAATTCGATGTGATCCAGCGTATAGACGCCATCGTCCAGTTGCCGATGCTCGCCCATGGGGTCGGTGGGGTGCGCCAGCGCCCGCCCCAATTGCCCGCCGACGTGGAACATGCGGGCCAGTCCCACCGGTCCGAGCGCATCCAGGCGGTCGGCATCCTGCACGATGCGGGCCTCGATGGTCCGCGGCGGGATGTTGGCGGAGTAGCTGTGGGCCTCGATGGCGTGATGGACGCCTTCGAGCTTGGCTGAGGGATATCCGGCCGCCCGCAGCTCGCGCACGGCCTGGTCAGCCGCCATGGCCGAGGCGCGTGCCCGGTCAGGATGGTTCTTGGGCAGGTTGACCAAGTCATGCAGGTAACTGGCGGCCATGACCACCACGGCGTCGGCCTCGGGGTGGTGCGCCAGCATGCCGGCGGCGGCTTTCCATACGCGTTCCAGATGGCTCAGGTCATGGGCGCCGTCGCCGGTATCCGCGCTCTGGGCGATCTGTATGAGCTGCGGCCGCAATGCCGCCAAATCTACGCGCATGTTCATTTCCTTCCACCTGCCTGGGGATCAGTGGAAAGTGTACACAGGACACTTCGGGCCGGGCCGCGGCTGATGCCGCGCGGCCCGGGTGCGGCATCAGCCGCCCTGCGCCTGCATCCGTCCCGCGGCCGTGGAGCAGATCCGGTACACCAGCGCCGACACCACGAAGCTGGCCGGCGCGGCCAGCGTCGCCGCGAAGCCGGCCGTATGCATCAGCGCGAGGCCGCAGATCGCGCCCGCGAACCAGCCGGCCAGGCCGGCGCGGTTGAAGGCCGCGCCGCCTTCGTTTGGCGCCGCGGATTCCTGGCCGCCCAGGATGTGGACCAGCGCCACCGCCACCCAGGACACCACGAATATGCCCTGGTAGGCGAGCGCCTGCAGCAGGTACGAGAACACGTCCAGCAGCATCAGTGCATAGGTCACCGCACCCACGATGACCGCCCACATCGCCTTGGGCCAGCGCATGCCCGGCCAGCGCGCGAAGAACGCCTGCATGTTGATGGTGGCCAGGTAGTAGTTGGCGGTGTTGATGCGGGTCTGCGTGATCCAGACGAACAGCAAGCCGCCCAGGCCCATCAGCTTGAGCAGCGCCAGCACCACCGACACCTCCGACAGCGCGGCGTCGCTGGGAATCGTGCTGACCAGATAGATGCCGGCCACGCCGTTGAGCAGGAAGGTCACCAGGTAGAACGGCATGCCGAAGTTGTAGCGGCTATGGTAGGTCTGGTCCTCGCGCTTGCCGAAGCGGGCGTAGTCGAAGGTGAACATCATCAGGACCCACACGCCCATGTAGTACACGAAGGCGTCCCACCAGCCGCCCGGGACGGGCCCTTCGGGCGGGCCGAACGACAGCCAGGCGTCGCTGTAGCCGTATTCCTGCGTCGCCATCACCACGGCCAGCAGCAGGCCCAGCAGATAGAACGGCAGCAGCACGCCGTTGAACTTGTCGAGCCATCTTTGCACGCTGCCGAAGATCAGCAGCACGCTGTAGATGACCACCACCAGCGCCACCAGCCAGTACGGCACGGCCGGATAGAGATGATGCGCCGCGACCGACATCACCGCGCCTTCGAACACCGCGTAGTAGATGGCGGTGGCGAAGAAGATCAGCGTGGCCAGCGCCGCGCCCGAGGTGCCGAAGAGCCGGCGCGAGAACAGCGCCACCGACAGGCCGCTGCGGATGGCATAGCGACTGATGACGCCGTTGATCAGCCCGTAGCTGATCACAGACAGCACCATGCCGATGATGGCGTTGCGGGCGCCGTATTTCAGCGCCAGCGTGGCGCCGACGACGATGTAGAAGACGGCGCTGCACACGGCCCACCAGGCCATGGTGAGGGCGTAGCGGGGCATGCGGTCGCTGTCGGCGACGGCATGCAGCGAGTTGTCCGTCTCATCGGACGGTTTGCGTGAGGTCATGTTGGCCATGTCGGATCTCCTGGCGGGATCGGATGCTGCGGTTCGACTGCGGAACGGGCGCGCGTCGCCCACCGGCCTTGCCAGTGGGCGAGGCCGGAATACACGAAAACGGGGGAAGGGCGCGGCCTGGCCGCGCCCCGGGTGTCAGCCGCTGAGCGCCTGATGCAGCCGCTCGAAGCGGGCGCGGTAGTCGCGCCTTGCGGCCACCGCCTGCTCCAGCGTCACCCGCTCGAAATGGGCGCTCTGGTTGGGCTGCATCTGGCCGACCTTGTCCAGGTCGGCGCTGATGACCGTGCCTATCATGGCGTAGCCGCCGCCGGACACCGCGTCGCGGTGCAGGATGATGGGCTCCACGCCAGCAGGCACCTGGATGGAGCCGATGGGATAGCAGGCGTCGACGATGTTCGACGGGTCGGCGCCCGCGCCGAACGGCTGTTCGCGGGCGCGAAAGCGCAGCGGGCGGCCCTGCTTGTAGCGGTAGCCGATGCGGTCGGCTTCCGAGGTCACGGTCCAGACGTCTTCATAGAAGGCGGCGGCGGATTCGGGCTCCAGCCGGTGGTCGTACAGGCCCGGCAGCACGCGCAGCGTTTGCGTCTTAGGCGGAGCCTCGGCCAGCGCAGCCGGCAGTTCGCGGCCCACGCGCGTGCGGATGGAGGCCCGGCCCACCGCCAGCCGGTCGCCGGCCTGCAGCTTGCGGCCTTCATGGCCGCCGATGGCGCCCAGCGCATAGGTCGAGCGGCTGCCCAGGACCACAGGCACGTCGATGCCGCCGGCGACCGCGAGGCAGGCGCGGGCGCCGGCCTGCACGAAGTCGAACGACAGCCGGCTGCCGGCCTGCACCGCCAGTGCCACGTTGCAGGCCTGCGCCACGCCGTCGATCTTGGGGATCATGCTGGCGCCCGTCACGGCGATCACGGCGGCGCGGTGGAACATCAATTCGGGGCCGAGCAGCGTGCATTCCAGTACGGCGGCGTCGGCGGCGTTGCCCACCAGCAGGTTGGCGGCCGCCAGCGCGTACTGGTCGAGCGCGCCGGACGGCGGTATGCCCAGGTGGTAGTAGCCCTGGCGGCCCGTGTCCTGCACCGAAGTGGCCAGGCCGGGCTTGATGACTTCGATGATGGGATCGTTAGGCATGGAGCGTCTCCAGCAGTTGGGCGTTGCAGGCATCGGGGGCGCGCTGGAACTCGGCCAGCGAGAACGACACGGGCCGGATGCGCAGCGCGAAGCTGCCAGCCTCGACCTGCGCCGCGGCCTGGTCGTACTCGTCGCGGGTGATGGGCTTGAACTTCACGATGTCGCCCGGGCGGAAGAACACCATGGAATCGCGCAGATGCGCCTGGCGCTGGGCCGGCTCGAAGATCGGCGCGGGCGTGACGCCGAACATCTGGTAGCCGCCCGCGCCGCGCACCGAGTAGATGCAGCCGAAGCAGCCGCCGTGTCCCACCGTGTGCTTGGGCGTGTCGGTGCGGGGGCGCAGGTACTTCGGAACTTGCAGCTGGCGCTCGCGCTCCACCATCTGGTACATGAAGGGCAGCCCGGCCACGAAGCCCACCATGGACACGAACCAGGGCGAGCCGGAATGGGCGTCGATGAAGCCCTGCACCGAGTCGTGGCCGTTGATGCGAGCCGCGTATTCCAGATCGGTGGACGCCGGATCCTGATGCCTTTCGCGAAACCGCATCAGGGTCTCGTGGGTCCAGGGATCGTTGTAATACACCGGCACTTCGATGATGCGGGTCGCCAGCGTCAGGTTGGCCAGGTCCATGCCCGCCTCCAGTTCGCGCAGCAAGGCCAGCAGGGCGTCCGGCGCGATGCGGTCGGGGTCGTACCGCACCTGGTAGGACGCATTGGCCGGGCAGATCTCGGTCACGCCGTCGACCGCGCGTTCGCGCAGCGCCCGCGTGATCGCCATGCCCTTGAAAAAGGATTCCAGCGACATGTCCTCGCTGATCTCGACGAAGATGAACTCGTCGCCGCCGTGGGTGTAGCGCAAGCTCATTGGTTGTCCTCCCGGTCCCTTTGCATCCAGGCCTCAAGATAATTGGTGTGGTAGCGGCCCGCCAGCACGTCCGCATCCTCCAGCAGCTCGCGGTGCAGCGCCAGCGTCGAATGCACGCCGGCGAGTTCGACTTCGTCGAGCGCGCGCGCCATGCGCGCCAGCGCCGCCGCGCGGTCCTCGTCCCAGACAATCAGCTTGGCCAGCAGCGAGTCATAGTAGGGCGGTACGGCGCAGCCCGGATACAGCATCGAGTCCACGCGCACGCCGGGGCCGCCGGGCCAGCGCACGTGTTCGACCCGGCCCGGGCTGGGCGCGAAGTTGCGCGTGGGGTCTTCGGCGTTGATGCGGCATTCGATCGCCGCGCCGCGGATGGCGATGTCCTGCTGGCGCCAGCGCAGCGGCTCGCCGTCGGCGATGCGCAGCATTTCGCGCACCAGGTCCACGCCCGTGATGGCTTCGGTGATGGGGTGCTCGACCTGGATGCGGGTATTCATCTCGATGAAATAGAACTCGCCCGCGCCGCGGCTGTCGTCATACAGATACTCCAGCGTGCCTGCGCCACGGTATCCGACCGAGCGCGCCAGTTGCGCCGCCGATTCGCACAGTTTCTGCCGGGTGGCGGGGGCCAGGGCGGGCGAGGGCGCTTCTTCCAGCACCTTCTGCCGGCGCCGTTGCAGGGAGCATTCGCGTTCGTACAGGTGGACGGCGTTGCTGCCGTCGCCCAGGACCTGAACTTCGATGTGGCGGGCACGCGGCAGATAGCGTTCCAGGTACACGCCGGCTTCGCCGAAGGCCGCCTGTGCCTCGGCCTGGGCCTGCGGCATCTGCGCGCGCAGTTCGGCTTCGTCGCGCACCACGCGGATGCCGCGTCCGCCGCCGCCTGCGGCCGCCTTGATCATGAGCGGGTAGCCGATGACGGCGGCATGGGTCAGGGCTTCATCCAGCGATGACAGCACGCCCTCGCTGCCCGGTACCGTCGGCACGCCGGCCTTCTGGGCGCAGGCGCGCGCTGCAGCCTTGTCGCCCATCGTGCGGATGGTGGCGGCATCGGGCCCGACGAAGATCAGGCCGGCGTCGCTCACGGCCTGCGCGAATGCCGCGTTTTCCGACAGGAAGCCGTAGCCGGGATGTACCGCCTGGACGCCGGTGCTGCGGGCGGCGTCCAGCAGCGCTTCGGTATTCAGATAGCTGCGCGTCGCGTGCGAGGGGCCGATGAGTACCGCCTCGTCGGCCATGCGCGTGGCCAACGCGTCGCGGTCCGCCTCGCTGTACACGGCGACGGTGCGCATGCCCAGTTCGCGGGCGGCGCGGATGATGCGCAAGGCGATTTCGCCGCGGTTGGCGACCAGCACCTTGTGGATGCGGCGCGGCCGGTAGGGGAGATGGATATCGGACATGGAGCGGCCTATCCCTCGATGCGCAGCAGGGGCTGCCCGGCTTCCACCGGTTCGCCGTCTTCGACGAGGATTTCCGCCACCACGCCGCCGGTGGGCGTTTCGATCTGGTTGAACTGCTTCATGACTTCGACGATGCCGATCACGGCGCCGGCGGCGACCGTGGCGCCAGGCTCCACGAAGGGGGCCGCGTCGGGGCTGGGGCGGCGATAGAAGGTTCCGGGCAGGGGGCTGGGAATATCGTGCAACGGCATGGGTTTCTCCTTGGAATGTTGTTTGGGCGGCAGGCGGTTCAGGGGCCGGTCACGCTGGGCGGCGCGATCCGGATGCCGTGGGCTTCCAGCTTCTCGCGGGTGGCGCGCACCAGGGACAGGGCGCCGGGCGTGTCGCTGTGTATGCAGACAGAATCGAAGTCGATGGCGATGTCCTTGCCTTCGACCGTGCGCACGCGTCCCTCGGTGCAGGCGCGCAGCACCTTTTCGGCGACCAGGGCGGGGTCCAGCGGCTGGGTGTAGCGGGTGAAGACGATGGAGCCGCCGGCGTCGTAGTCGCGGTCGGCGTAGAACTCGCGCACCACGGGCTGGTTCAGTTCGCGCGCCAGGCGGTAGGTGACCGAGCTTTCCATGCAGTACAGCGCCAGCGTGGGCTCCAGTTCCTGCAGCGTTTCGATCAGGCGGCGCGACAGGGCTTCGTCGCGGGCGGCCTGCATGTACAGCGCGCCATGCGGTTTGACGTGTTGCAGGCGCAGTCCGTGCAGCCGGGCGAATTCGCGCAGCGCGCCCAGCTGATAGACGATGTCGTGCACCAGCGCTTCGGCGCTTTCGCGCATGTCGCGCCGGCCGAAGCCGACCAGGTCGCGAAAACCGGGATGGGCGCCGATGCAGACGCCGTGTTCGCGGGCCTGCAGCACCGTGCGGTTCATGATCCGCGGGTCGCCGGCATGGAAGCCCGTTGCGATGTTGGCCGAACTGATCAAGGGCATGATCGCTTCGTCCACGCCGTCCCCGATGGTCCATGGGCCAAATCCTTCCCCCATGTCCGAGTTGAGGTCGATGCTGCGCTTGCTCATTGCGGGAGGCTCCTTCTTGTCGCTCGCCGCATCCGGCGCGGCGTGTGACGTGAACATTAGCCAAGCCTCAAGGGGATAAAAAGATCTTTTTATTGATCTATGGATATCTGTTTTTTAGATAAGCGTCCGTCCCGTTGGCGGCCGCGTTTCGAAGATTTCTCTATGAAAAATAAGGGATACCCCTGATGGGGCGGATGGGGATGCGCAAAGAATATGCAGATATCCTGAGGGGAAGATATCTATTAAACAGATAAGGCTAGACATGTCGATTACCCTACGCCAGCTCAAATACTTCATCGCCGCGGCCGAACTGGGCCAGATTTCGCAGGCGGCGATCCAGCTGGCGATATCCCAGTCGGCCATCACCAGCGCCATCCGCGAACTGGAGGAAACGGTGGGCACGGCGCTGTTCCAGCGCGGCGCCCACGGCGTGACGCTGACCCACAGCGGCCGCACCTTCCTGAACCACGCGTACAACATCCTGTCCTCGGTCGACGAAGCCCTGCGCATGCCGGCGGCGGCGGAAGAGGTATCGGGCCGCCTGCTGCTGGCGGCGTCCTATACGGTGATCGGCTACTTCCTGCCGTATCACCTGCAGCGGCTGTCGCAGCTGTATCCCCGTTTGGACATCCAGCTGCACGAACTGAACCGCAGCGCCATCGAGGAAGGCCTGATCGCGAACCGCTATGACATGGCGGTGCTGCTGACCTCCAACGTCGCCAACCCGGATCTGGCGGTGGAGCATTTCTTCGGCTCGCCGCGACGCCTCTGGCTGCCGGCCAGGCATCCCTTGCTGGCGGCGGACGCCGTGACCCTGGAGGACGTTTCGCGCGAACCCTTCATCATGCTGACCGTGGACGAGGCGGCCTACACCGCCTTGCGCTACTGGAACGAAACCCCCTTCAAGCCCGACGTGCGGCTGCGCACCTCATCCGTCGAGGCGGTGCGCAGCATGGTGGCCAACGGCAGCGGCGTGGCCCTGCTGTCGGACATGGTCTACCGGCCCTGGTCGCTGGAAGGCCGGCGCATAGAAACGGTCCAGCTCAAGGACCCGATTCCGCCGATGAACGTGGGGCTGGCCTGGCGCCGGGGCGCGGAAGTATCGCCCGCGATGCAGGCGGTGCGGGACTATTTCCGGCATGCGTACATGGCGCAGCGGGGCGGGGCGGGCTGAGCCCACGCCAACGGTTCGAACCATCTTCCAAATCGATCCGCCAGGCCGCCGGCGCCTCGCGGCAGGGGCTGCGCATGCCTGCGCGACCCCGTGAAATCCCTCATGCGGACAGGCCGTAAAACGATTGCCGTTTGAATATTCAATGATGTATATATCAATGTATGCATTGATGTGAACAGAAGTCGGGCCTGCCCGTGCCGCTTCTTGCCTTCCCGAGTTGGTTCCCGCCCATTCAGAGAGAAGAAGGAATATCCATGACGCAGCTCCACGGCGCCCGCATCCGGGCGAACGCGGAATCGGCAGGCCCGGATCCGGTCGGACTGGATCACGTGGGGCTGTACGCGCACGACATGGGGGCGGCCGCCGCCTTGTACGAACGGCTGGGGTTTCAGCTGACGCCGCTGTCACAGCACTCCGGCACCCACGCCGTCACGCGCGAAGTGGTCAAGGCCGGCATCGCCAACCGTTGCGCCATGCTCGGCCACGGCTACATCGAGTTGGTCGCGGTGGTGGACCCGGCGCTGGACTTGCGCGGTATTCCCGACGGTTTGGCCCGCTATGCGGGCATGCACATCATCGCCTTCGATACTGCCCAGCCCGAGCAGCGCATCGCCGCGCTGCGCGAGGCCGGCTTTGCGGCCGAACCCGGCGTGCTGCAACGCTACATAGGCACGCCGCAAGGCCCCAAATTGGCGCGGTTCAGCCAGGTGCGCACGTCGCGCGACGCCATGCCTGAAGGCCTGATCCTGACCCTGCGCCACGAGACTCCCGAACTGCTCTGGCAGGAACGCTACCTGTCCCATCCCAACGGCGCCCGCGCGCTGGCGGCGGCCATCGTCGCGGTGGAGGATCTGGACGAGGCGGCGGCGCGCTATGAGCGCTATCTGGGCGTGGCCAGCACACGGCGCGAGGGCGAGGCCTGGTTCCGACTGCATTCGGGATGGTTGGGGCTGACAACACGCGACGCGCTGCAGGCGCGCCTGCCAGGATGCGAGATTCCGGTGCTGCCGCGCCCGGCCGCGCTTGCCGTGGAAGTGGCCGACCTGTCCCGCACCGCTGCCGTGCTCGAGGCCAGTCGCGTTCCCTACCTCCGCGCCAACGATCAATTGCGGGTGGCGGCCGAACATGCGGGCGGCGCAAGCCTCATTTTCTGCGCCGGCGCCGGCGCGGCCTTGCCCTGGGATTGCGCGGGGCGCTGATCCGGCGGGCAGTCTGCAGTACCGATATCCAGCTAGTACTTCAAATAAAACAGGAGCAGCAGCATGATAGGTATCGCAAATCCGAAGCGCCGCGTCCGGCGGGGGATCCTGGCAGCCGCAGCGCTGGTAACGCTGAGCGCCGCTGGCGGCGCGGCGAACGCGGCGGAGAAAGTCACGTTCGCCTACGGCACCAACATTTCGCTTTCCAACGCTCCCACGCTGATGGCGGTGGGCATGGGCTACTTCAAGGAAGCGGGCCTGGACGTACAGGCGACCTTCTTTCAGGGGGCCGCGGTGATGCTGCCGCAGGTCACGCAGAAGCACATCACTTTCGGCTGGATCACGCCGGATCCGCTGGTGATCTCGCGCCAGCCGGGCCGCGATCCCCTGCCGGTCAAGATGTTCTACAACGGCATCTACCTGTCGCCGTTCGACGTCGTCGTCACCAAGAACAGTCCGGTCCAGTCGCTTGCCGACCTCAAAGGCAAGAAGATCGGCGTGGGCGCCATGTCCTGGGGCAACCTGGCGGTCACCAAGGCGATGATGAAGAAGATCGGGCTGGAACTGCAGCGCGACTATGAGTTCGTGCCCGTGGGCGTGGGCGCGACGGCGTTGCGCGCGGTCAGCGATGACAAGGTGCAGGCGCTGAATCTGTTCGATACCTTCCACGTGCAGATCGAACAGATGGGCGTCGAGCTGCGCCGCCTGCCCATGGGCCAGAACTATCGCGAACTGTTCTCCAGCGGCTGGATCGCGCACGAGGATACCCTGCGCGACAAGCCGCAACTGGTGGTGGCGTTCGCGCGCGCCGCGGCCAAGGGCGTGGTCGCCTGCAACGCCAATCCGGAAGCCTGCGTGAAGAACTTCTGGACCCTGTATCCGGCCACCAAGCCGGCCGAGGGGAGCGAGGAGAAAAAGCTGGCGGACGCCGTGCAGATCCTGAAGGTGCGCCTGGCCACCATGCTGCCGGAACAGGGCGCCGGGAAGATGGGCTACTACACCGAGCAGTCCTGGAAGGACTATGTAGAGGTTTTGCACGAAGGCGGACAGCTGAGCACCGGCAACGTGGACGTCAAGCCGCTCTACACCAACGAGTTCGTCAAGGACATCAATGATTTCGACGCCGCGGCCGTGGTGGCAGCGGCCCAGCAGCTCAAGTAGATGCGAGCCGGAATCCCTATGAACTCCCTGAATCTATCCCTGGTTGAAGGCGGGCGCTCGTCAGCGCGTTCGGACGCCGCCGGCCGCCCCTTGCTGACGGCCGACAATGTGAGCGTGGTCTACCGCAGCAGCAAAGGACCGATCACCGCCGTCGACAATCTGTCGCTGCAGCTGGGCGCTGGTGAATTCGTGTCGGTGCTGGGGCCGTCTGGTTGCGGCAAGTCCACGCTGGTCAAGGTGTTCAGCGGTCTGCTGACGCCTTCCAGCGGCAAGGCCTTGCTCAGCGGCACGCCTATCGACAAGCCGCGCGGCGACGTCGGCATCGTGTTTCAACAACCCACGCTGCTGCCCTGGAAAACGGTGCTGGACAACGTGCTGGTGCCGATCCGCGCCTTGCGCAAGGATACCGAGGCCGGCACCGCCCGGGCGCTGGAACTGTTGCGGCTGGTGGGCCTGGAAAAGTTCGCGAGCAACTACCCCAGCGAGCTGTCGGGCGGCATGCAGCAGCGCGTCGGCATCGCCCGCGGCCTGGTGCATGACCCGGCGCTGCTGCTGATGGACGAGCCGTTCTCCGCGCTGGACACCATGACCCGCGACCGCATGAGCATAGAGCTGCAGCGCATCTGGATGGCCACGCGCAAGTCGGCCTTGTTCATCACGCACAGCATTGCCGAAGCGGTGTTCCTGTCGGACCGGATCGTGGTGATGTCGGCGCGCCCGGGCCGCATCATTCGCGAGATTTCCGTGAACCTGCCGCGGCCGCGGACGCTGGCGACGCTCAACGACCCCGAGTTCACGCGCCTGTGCGCCGAACTGCGGGAACTGTTCGATCAGTTGGTGAAGTTCGACTAGCGGAGGCGTTCGTGTCCCGATCCATCAAATCCATACTCTATCCCTTGATCACCGGGGTGCTGCTGGTGATCCTGTGGTTCGTCAGCATCCGCGTGTTCTCGGTGCCCAACTACCTGCTGCCCGCGCCCGAATCCGTGTTGCAGGCGCTCAAGACCGGCTATATCGACGGGCAATACTGGCCGCACTTTCTGTTCACGCTGCAAAGCACCGTGTACGGCTACCTGATAGGTTGCGGGCTGGCTCTGGTGGTGGGAACCATCCTGGCCGAGTCCGAGACCTTCGAGCAGTTCATCTATCCCTACATCATCGCCCTGCAGTCCACGCCGAAAGTGGCGATCGCGCCCTTGCTGCTGGTCTGGTTCGGCTTCGGCATGGCCTCCAAGGTCGTGATGGTGGCCTTGATGAGCTTCTTCCCGATGTTCATCAACACGGTGGTGGGCATACGCCAGGCCGACCCGGCCATGCTGGATCTGATGAAGGCCTTTGGCGCCTCGCGCAGCCACGTGTTCTTCCACGTCAAGCTGCCCGCGGCCTCGGGTCACATTTTCGCCGGCCTGCAGATCTCGGTGGTTCTCAGCCTGATCGGCGCGGTGGTGTCGGAGTTCATCTCGTCCAGCAAGGGGCTCGGCTATCTGATCCAGTCGGCCTCGGTCAACATGGACGTTGCCACCATGTTCGCCTGCCTGTTCAGCCTGGTGTTCATCGGCCTGACGGGCACCAACCTGATCCGCTACCTGCACCGCAAGCTGGTGTTCTGGGACAAATCGACCTCGGCCACCGTGCAGGCCGAGTAGGCGCACAGGAGAACTCATCCATGGAATTCCATCAATGCTACGCGCTCGACTATGGCCGGGCGCGCGACAAGTTCCGGGCGGCAGCCGCGGGCGCAGGCGGACGCCTGGCCGAGTACACGCACGCAGGCGCGCGGGCGCCGGGCGGCACGGCGCTGGTGACCGACGTGGCCTGCTTCGGCCGCGCCGACGCGCCGCGCCGCCTGCTGGTGATCAGCGGCACGCACGGACTCGAGGGCTTCTTCGGCTCGGCCGCGCAGATCGCGTGGATGTTGGGCGGCGGCCCCGCGGCGCTCGACCCGGACGTGGCGGTGGTCATGGTGCATGCCATCAACCCCTGGGGCTTCGCGCACCTGAGCCGCACCACTGAAAACAACGTGGACCTGAATCGAAACTTCATCGGACATGAGGGAGCGCCGCCCGCCAACCCCGACTATGCGCTGCTGCATCCGCTGCTGCTGCGCGACGAATGGAGCCGCGCGGAGGTTGCGGCCGCGCAGCAGGCCATGGAGGATTTCGCGGCCAGCCATGGCGAGGATCGCTTGTACGACACGCTGGCGCGCGGCCAGTACTCCCATCCGGACGGCCTGAACTACGGCGGCAAGGGACGGGAATGGTCCAACCTGACGCTGGAGCGCATTGTCCGCGACCACCTGGCCGGCGCGGGCAAGGTCGCCCTGATCGATTGGCATACGGGCATAGGCGGATACGGCGAGCCGTTCTTCCTGTGCTTCAACGAGGAGGGCGGGCCGCTGCATGACCTGGCGGTGCAGTGGTGGGGCAAGGAGCGCATCGTCGGCCAGCGGCCGCACGGCAAGTCGCGCCCGAATTATCAAGGCCTGTTGTTCTATGGCGTGCAATCCTTCCTGGGCGACGTGCCGATGTGCGGCGCCGTGATCGAGTTCGGCACGCGCGGCTGGCACATGCGCCGCTTGCTGCGTCTGGACCTGTGGCTGAAATTCAAGGCGGACCCGGAGAGCGAGCGCTACGAGATGCTGCGCGCGGACCTGCTGGACTCGTTCTGCCCGGTGGACCAGATCTGGCGCGAAGGTACGCTGCGCCACTCGCAGGAGATCACGCGGCAGGCGGTGGAGGGGCTGACGGGCTGGAAGGATGCATGATGGCCGCATCCGCCAACCTGGGCGTGCTGTTTTCGCCGGACCATGACGCGAACGCCGTCGCCCTGATCGACCTGGGCGGCGAGGCCGGACCGCGCAGTTATACCTATGGCGAGCTTGATGCGCAGGCCGACGGCGTGGCGCGCGGGCTGCGGGCGCGCGGTTTGGCCCCGGGCGCGCGGGTGGCGATCCTGTCGGCCAATCGCATGGAGTTCCTGGCCGCCTATCTGGGAATCATGCGCGCCGGCTTGGTCGCGGTGCCGGTGAACCACCGGCTGCCAGCGGCAGGCATCGAGTTCATCCTGCAGGATTGCGGCGCCAGCCTGGTGTTCTGCGACGCGTTGCGGCGCGGACTCTGCACGGCGCAATTGCCGATGGTCGAGTTCGGGGCGGACGGCCCTGAAGGCTATGCCGCGTTCCTTGTTCCTGGCCCCTGGGAGGCAGAGCCCGTGGTCCCGGGGCAGGCCGCCTTGTTCCTTTACACGTCCGGGTCCACCGGTCGTCCCAAGGGCGTGATGCTGTCGCACGCTGGCTACCTCTGGACGGTGCGCCAGCGCATCGCGGCGACGGATTACTCAGGCCACCGCTTCCTGGTGGCGGCGCCCCTGTATCACATGAATGCGCTCAACACCGTCAAGCTGGCGCTCGCGGGCCGGGGCAGCCTGGTGCTGATGCCGCAGTTCGAACCCGCGGGCTATCTGGACGCGATACCGCGCTACCGCTGCACCTGGCTGACCGCGATACCCACCATGATCGCGTTGCTGGCCCGCGAGACCGCGCTGGCGGCGCAGGCGGACCTGTCCTCGGTGGCCATGGTGCGGCTGGGGTCCGAGCCGCTTACGCAACGCATCGCCGACAGCGCGCGCGCCATGTTCCCGCGCGCGGCCATCGGCAACGGCTACGGCGCGACCGAAACCGGCGCGCTGGTGTTCGGCCCGCATCCCGACGGGCTGGCACAGCCGGTGTTGTCCGTCGGGTATCCGCACCCGGCGGTGCAGGTGAGGCTGGCCGACGGCGACAACCTCGACGCCGCGGCAGGCGTGTTGCAAGTCCGCTCCGCGGCCCTGATGCTGGGCTATCACGCCTTGCCGCAGCAGACCGCGGCGGCCATGACGGAGGACGGCTTCTATATCACCGGCGACGTGATGCGTCGCGACGAGAACGGCTTCCATTACTTCGTGGGCCGGGCCGATGACATGTTCGTTTGCGGCGGCGAAAACATCTATCCCGGCGAGGTCGAGAAGATGCTGGAGCGTCATCCCGCCATTTTCCAGGCTTGCGTCGTGCCGCTGCCCGATGCGCTCAAGGGCATGAAGCCGGTTGCGCTGGTGGTGCTGCGTCCCGATGCGGTCTTGTCCGAACGGGAGGTCAAGGACCACGCGCTGGCTCATGGGCCGGCCTATCAGCACCCGCGGGCGGTGCGCTTTGTCGACGAGATGCCCGTCAGCAGCACGGGCAAGGTCAACCGCAAGGCGGCCGCGCAGCTGGCCGCCGAGCTGATGTTCAACCCAACCATCCTCAATCAGAGCAAGGAGCATCCATGAAGGCAGTAGTCATTCACGGACATGGCGGTCCGGAGGTCATGCAATATGACTCCGCGTTCCCCGATCCGAAGGCGGGCGAGGGCGACGTGATCCTGCGGGTCAAGGCGACGTCGATCAACTATCACGACGTCTTCACGCGCCGGGGCATGCCGGGCATCAAGCTGGATTTCCCGGTCATCATGGGCCTGGACGTGGCCGGCGAGATCGTCGAGGTCGGCTCGGGCGTCGAGGGCTGGGCGGTGGGCGACCGGGTGCTGGTCGATCCCATCAACCGGGCCGAGGGCGGCCTGATGGGGGAAACCGTCCACGGCGGCCTGGCGGAGCTGTGCAAGGCGCGCGTGCACCAGCTGATCCGCATCCCGGACGGGGTGAGCTACGAGCAGGCGGCGGCCTTGCCGGTGGCCTTCGGCACGGCCTACCGGATGATGCACACCATAGGACAGGTCCAGGCCGGGGAAAAAGTGCTGGTGCTGGGCGCCAGCGGCGGCGTGGGCGTGGGCTGCGTGATGCTGGCGAAGATTGCGGGCGCCGAGGTCGTCGCCTGCGCCAGCAGCGAGTCCAAGATGCAGCGCCTGCGCGAACTGGGCGCCGACCATGTCATCAACTACTCGCAGGCGGATTTCGCCCGCGCCATCTACGAACTCTATGGCAAGCCGCACCGTCGCAAGTTCGATGGCGGCGTCGACGTCGCCGTGAACTTCACCGGCGGCGATACCTGGGTCAAGTCCATGCGCTGCCTGCGGCGCGGCGGCCGGCTGCTGACTTGCGGCGCCACCGCGGGCTACGACCCGCAGACCGATCTGCGTTTCATCTGGACCTTCGAGCTGAACATCCGCGGCTCCAACGGCTGGATGCGCGAGGATCTGGATGCCTTGCTGGCGCTGGTGCAGTCGGGAAAGATGCAGGTTCCGGTGGACCGCGTGCTGAGCCTGGATGAGGCGGGCGAGGCGCTGCGCCTGATCGAGGACCGCGAAGTCATGGGCAAAGTGGTGGTGACGCCATGAGCGAAGTGATGACGATCGAAGAAATGCAGCAGCGTCTGCAGCGGGCCCCCTTCAACAGCTTCATGGGGCTTACCGTGCTGTCCGCCGACTACGACAGGCAGGAGATCGTGATGCAGATGAAGCTGCGTCCGGAATTCGAGCGCATGGCGGGCAGCGGGCAATTTCATGGCGGCGTGATCGCGGCGATGATAGACGCGGTCGGCCAGTACGTGCTGATGATGATGCTGGGCAAGCCGCTGGCGACCATCAACTTCCGCACGGACTATCTGCGTCCGGCCACCAACACCAGCCTGCGCGCCGTGGGCCGGGTGCTGCGCATGGGCAAGAGCATATGCGTGTCGGATGTGGAGGTGCGCGACGATGCCGACAAGCTGGTGGCGGTAGGCCGCGCCAACTACGCCACGCCATCCTGAACGCGGCCGGCGGCCCGCCGGGCCGCCGGCCGCGATGCGTCCGGAGCCATTACAATCATCAACGCTTGCCCCCCTCTGATCGAGGCCGAATTCGCAGCCGCGGCGAACGCGATCCGCTCGCCGCCGCGCCGTCTCCCGCCGTGATGCCCGGCGGCCGGCGCAGGCTTCCGCAGCCCAAGACGAAAACAATGAACATGACAAGCATTGAACCGGCGGAAAAAGGTCGACGCGCTTTCTCGCACGTGCTGGAGAAGCTGCGCGAGATGGTGATTTCCTATGAAATCAAACCCGGCGAACGCCTCAATGAGGTCGCCCTGGCCGAACGCCTGGGCGTCAGCCGCACGCCGGTGCGGGAGGCCTTGCATCTGCTGGCGCGAGACGGTTTCCTGGAGGAAGCCGGACGCGGTTATGTGCGGCGCCAGCTGAATCTCAAGGAAATGATCGATCTCTACGAGACCCGCGAGGTGCTGGAACTCGCCTGTCTGCAACTGGCCTTCGAGCGCGCCACGCCGCAGAAGCTGGATGCGCTGGAGGCTTTCCTGGCGGACAGCCGTAGCAAGTCGCCGGACCTGCCGGTCACGCAGCTCGTGCACCTGGACGAAACTTTCCACCAGATGCTGGCGGAGATGTCGGGAAATCTGGAATTGCAGCGGGTGTTGGGCAACGTGAACGAACGCATCCGTTTCATCCGCTGGATCAACATGGAACGCATAGGGCGCGACAAGACCCAGGCTGAGCATGTTGCGATACTGGCCGCCCTGCGCGCGGGCGATCTCGCCGCCGCGCAGCGGAACCTGCGCAGCCATATTTCCAAGCGTACCGAACAGATCAAGGAATCGATCGCGCAAGGGCTGGCCCGGATCTACCTGGACGGGGTCGAAGACCTGCACGACGCCTGAAAAGGAACACACAATGAGAACATCCTTGCTTTTCCTGGCCGCCATCGTGACGGGCTGCGCCAGCGGTTCCAGCGACCTGCTGACCCAATCGAAGGTGGCCGCCATCAAGCTCAACGTCACCACCTACGAGGAGATGGTCCGGGACTACGGCCCGCCCCGCTCGCAGGGCGTCGGCCGCGATGGGCTGACGACGGCCACGTGGTTCTATTTCGACAATAGCGCCTATGGCGCGATGGACAACCAGCAGACGCTGACCGTGATCTTCAACCAGGACCGCACGGTGAAGGACTATGTGAACGCGTCCGCCGGGTCCGGCAAGAGCCGCTAGGCCGCGCAGGGGCCGCGGCCCCTGCGTTCAGAGCACCAGCTTCAGCCCGATCGCGAACATGGCCGCGGCGACGCAGCCGTCCAGCACCCGCCACGCATTGGGATTGGCGAAGACCGGCCGCAGCAGGCGCGCGCCATAGCCCAGCGCAAAGAAGAAGGCGAACGACGCCGATATCGCGCCCAGCGCGAAGGCGGTCTTGTGGCCGTCGTACTGGCTGGAGACCGAGCCCAGCAGCACCACGGTGTCCAGATACACGTGCGGATTGAGCCAGGTCAGGGCCAGGCAGGTCGCCAGCGCGGCGGCGCGTCCCGCGGTCTGGGTGGATGAGGGCGTGAGGCTGTCGTGGCGGGCGCGCAGCGCCGATATCAGGCTGCGCGCGGCATAGGCGAACAGGAATAGCGCGCCGCCGTAGCGCAGCGCGGACTCGAGCCAGGGCAGGGCGCCTACCGCCAAGCCGAAGCCGGCCACGCCGGCGCTGATCAGGATGGCGTCGGACAGGGCGCAGGTCAGGCAGACGGCAAAGACATGTTCCTGGCGCAGGCCTTGGCGCAGTACGAACGCGTTTTGCGCGCCGATCGCCATGATGAGGCTCAGGCCGAGCAGGAATCCGGGAATGTAGGCGGTGGTCATCGATACCCTTGAACGTAGGGCGACAGACTAGCCTTGTCTGGATGATTAGGACAGCTAATTATCCTAACCCATATTCAGTTCCTCTAATTTTCCGGTGGACACGCCCGGAAGGTCCCGGGCGCATTGATCCCTCAGGCTTTAGAACATGTGGCGGATGCCCGCCGAAGTCTGCAGCGTATGGGATTCCCGGATGTCCAGCCGGTTCACGTAGGCGTAGAGGTTGGTGCGCTTGGACAGGTCGTACTGGTAGCCCAGCGCCCAGCCGGTGATGTCGGAAGTCGTGGCGCGCTGGTAGGAGGCCATCACCTTGCCGGCCTTGCCCGTGGGTACGGTCACGCCGGCGATGTAGGAGTTGACGTTGTCATAGCCGGCCGAGGGCCCGCTGTTGGCATTGCGCAGATTGCCGTAGGTGCCGTGCAGGGTGATCCACTCGAAGTCATAGGAGCCCGCGGCCTGGAAATTGGTGGCGTTCTTCTTGCTGGGCTGCAGCGCGTTGGGGTTCAGGCGTTCATAGGTCAGCGCGGCGGCGATGGGGCCCTTGTTGTAGCGCAGACCTGCAGTCAGGACGCGGTCGTGGTTGTCCGTGGCGAATTCGTTGCCGTCGTTGGCTTCGAAGCTGTAACCCAGTCCGGCCTGCCAGCCGTTCATCCGCGGCGTGGCGTAGAACACGGCATTGTTGACGCGGCCGCCCGCGCCGAAATCGCCGTCGTTGTAGCCCAGCACGGCGTTGTTGGAGCTCTGGCTCCAGCCGGTGCCGAAGGGCGAACCTACCCCAGCCCACTCGAAGCCGTAGACCCACTGGCGGCCCAGGCGCACTTCACCGAAGCCGCCCGCCAGGCCGACGTAGGCCCAGCGTCCGAACATGCGTCCTTGCGCCTGGGTGCCGTTGTTGGCATTGAAGCCGCTTTCCAGGCGGAAGACCGCCTTGTAGCCGTTGCCCAGGTCTTCGCTGCCGCGCAGGCCCCAGCGCGAACCGGATTGGTTGCCGCTCTTCTGGCGCAGGCTGGATTCGCCATCCTTGCGCTCATAGAGCATGCCCAGGTCGACCAGGCCGTACAGCGTGACCGTGCTGGTTTCGGCCGCCTGCGCCGGACTCATGCAGGAAAGGGCCAGCGCCGCGCCCAGGAATTTGCGTTGTCTCAGCTTTTTTTTCAAGGTGATCCCCATTGATGTTGTGTTGCGGATGGACGAACGACCTCTGCCGCCCGCGCGGTGCGCGGATGGCAGGGGGTAAAACACGGGTGGCCGGGTCAGGGCGCCGGCAAGGGCGTCAGCGCTTGCGGATCGGCGATGTGCAGCGTGAGGCTGCAACCATGGACCGAGGACAGATGCAGGGCGTTGAGGGCGATGCGCTTCTCGCGGGCATCGGCCGCCGTTTCCCCGCTATTGGGATTGACGTCGTACTTGGGAAAGTTGCTGCTGGATATGTCCAGGCGGATCCGGTGCCCCCGCTTGAACAGATTGCAGGTGGCGAAGGGTTCGATCTTGATTTCATAGACCTTGCCAGGCACCAGCGCCGCCGGTTTCTCCCAGGACTCATGGAAGCGGCAGCGAAAGATGCCGTCGGTCAGGTTCAGGGCATAGCCTTCGGGATAGTCGGGGTTGGCGGGATAGACGTCGATGAGCTTGGCGGTGAAGTCGGTGTCGGGGCAATCGGATGAGATGCTGAGCTTGACCGTGACCGGGCCGACGACGGCCAGATCCTGCTCCAGCGGTTCGGTCTGGAACACGACGACGTCATCGCGCGAGGCCAGCGGCAGGCCGGCCTGCTCGATGCCGAAGAAGCGGGCATCCTCGCGCTGGTCGAAGCCGCCGCCCACGAACACCGGCTGGCCGGACGTGAGCGCGCCGCCGATGGTGGGCACGGGACGCCGCGGATCGGCCTGGTAGCGGATGCTGGCGTGCGCGGCTTGCGGCGGTTCCAGCCGCAAGCTGCCGTCCGCATGCAGGAAGTAGGGCGTGGCGCGGGCCTGCGGCACCGGCCAGGTCTCGGCCTGCACCCACTGGCCGCCGTGCTCGAAGCGGCCCGCCGCATCGCGCCGGCCGCTGCCGCCGCCCATCAGGAACAGGCGGGCGACCGGGTCGCAAGCGGCGGGGCTGGCGTCCTGCTGCAGCCAGCGGCGGAACCAGGACAGGCGGAACTCCAGCCAGTTGCGGGCGATGTGGCCGTCGAACGCCGCTGCCGATCCGAACTCGGCGTCGCCGCTATGCGTGATGTTGCGGTCGCCATGCAGCCAGGGGCCCATGATGAGCCGCAGCGGCGCGTTTCTGCCGGCGCCCAGCCCCTCGAAGTTCTCCATGGTGGTGCGCACGTAGGCGTCGTACCAGCTGGACATCAGCACCACCGGAATGTCGGGGATGGCGTCATAGTAGCCCTGGGCATAGATGCCCAGCTGGCGCCAGGATTCGTCGAAGGACTCGGCGCGCCATTGCTCGAACAGATAGTCTTCATACTCCGGCACGGCCGACAGCGGCGAATGGCCTGGGCGCCAGGGCATGCGCGCGAACCACTGGCGGATGTCCTGGGCTTCGAGCGCGGCGAGCACCACCGGGTCTTCCTGGGCGGCCGGGCTGAGCTTGGCCTGCTTGTAGGCCCAGGTCGCCTGCTTCAGCTCGAAGGCGCCGGATTGGCGGATGCCGCACTGGTAGCCGTTGGAAAAGCCGCCGGAATCCAGCACCATGCAGGCCAGGCCCGGCGGGTTCATGCAGGCCAGCGCCATCTGCGTGTGCGCGCCATAGGAAAGGCCCATGGTGCCCACCTTGCCGTTGCACCAGGGCTGGGCGGTGATCCACGCCATCGTGTCGTAGCCGTCCGGCCCTTCGGACAGGTACTTGGTGAACTGGCCCTCGGAATCGTAGCGGCCGCGGCAGTCCTGGAACACGACGGCGAAGCCGTGCTGCGCGAAATAGCGCGCGATGCCGGGGCGCGGCTGGCCTTGCACGCCGTCGATCTGCTCGGAACGGGAGATATCGGCCTTGCCGTAGGGCGTGCGCTCAAGAATTACGGGCAGGGGCGCGCTCGTGCCGGGCAGGTAGCCCGGGGGGAAGTACACGTCGGTGGCCAGCAGCACGCCGTCGCGCATGCGCACTTTCTGGTTGGGCAGGTCCGCGAGGGGGCGGGAGGGGCTCATTTTGCTTCCTGTATGTAGACCATGGAGGTCCGTTCCAGCTTGTTGGCGCGCACGACGATGCCGTCGCGGGCGGCCCAGAAGACCACCGGGAAATAAAGCGGCACGATGCCCACGTCGTTGAAGGCGGCCTCGGCGGCTTCGCGCAGCAGCTGGTTGCGGGCGTTCTTGTCGAATTCGGTGGCAGCGCGCGCCAGCAGGCGGTCCACTTCGGGGTTGGAGTAGCGCGCGCGGTTGAAGGCGCCCGTGCCGGCGGCCTTGTCATAGGTGGCCAGCACGTTGGTCAATCCATTGGACGAATCGCTGGTGCTGTTGCCGTACGAGAAGATGAAGGCGCTGTACTGCTGCTTGCTGCTGGCGCCGGCATAGACGTTGTAGGGCTGGGTGACCACGCCGTTGATGCGCAGGCCGGCGCGCGCCATCATCTGCGCCAGCGCCTGCGCCAGGTCGCCGTCGCTAGCGAAGCGGTCGTTGGAGGAATGCACGGTCAGGCCGAAGCCCTTGGGGTAGCCGGCCTCGGCCAGCAGCTTGCGCGCGCCTTCCGGGTCATAGGCGGGCGGCGCCAGCGCGGGTGAGTAACCGCCCAGTCCTTCAGGCACCATCTGGCCCGCGGGCGCGCCGGCGCCGCTGAGCAGGCGGTCGGTGATGGGCTCGCGCATGAACATCATGGAGATGGCGCGGCGCACCCGCAGGTCC
This sequence comes from Achromobacter xylosoxidans, assembly GCF_014490035.1. Lineage (NCBI taxonomy): Bacteria > Pseudomonadati > Pseudomonadota > Betaproteobacteria > Burkholderiales > Alcaligenaceae > Achromobacter > Achromobacter xylosoxidans. The sequence goes on from NZ_CP061008.1 coordinate 1,743,221, forward strand.
TTCAGCGGGTTGGCGTCCATGGGCTTGCCCTGGGCGTCGGTGACGTACGGACTCTTGTCGCGCGCCGAGTCCAGCGCCAGGTAGATCAGGCGGGCCGAGGCGGACTGGTACAGGACATAGCCGGGCCGGCTCCGCAGCTTCTTCGTGTCGGTGGGCGGCACGCTGTCGATCAGGTCGACCGAGCCCGACAGCAAGGCGGCCAGGCGCGCGGCGTCGTTGGAGATATAGCGGATCACGACGCGGTCGAAATCCGGCCGCTTGCCCCAGTACTGCTCGTTGCGCTCCAGTTCCAGGCTGTCGCCCGGTTGCCAGCGCTTGTACTTGTAGGGGCCGGTGCCGATGGCGGCCAGGCCGGCATTGAAGTCTTCCGAGCTGCGCCCTTCGGCCGCGCGGCGCGACAGGATGTAGACCAGGCCGATCTGCTCCATCAGGTCAGGGGTGGGTTGCTTGCTGCGGATGCGCAGCGTCAGCGGGTCCACGACCTCGATGCCGGCGATGGAGCGCACCGCGCCGGTGAAGGGCGCGGGACTGTTCGGCACCTTGGGCGCACGCTGCAGCGAAAACACCACGTCGTCGGCCGTGAACGGCGTACCGTCATGGAAGCGCACGCCGGGGCGCAGCTGGATTTCCCAGAGCGTCGGCTCCAGCGCCTTCCACGACACCGCCAGGCCGGGGCGGATCTGCATGTTCTCGTCGGTCGATACCAGGCGCTCGAAGATGTTTTCGGCCGCGGCCTGGTTGTTGCCCGTGCGCGAGAACAGCGGGTCCATGGACGAGGGCTCGCTGGAGTGGCCGATGGTCAGCAGCGGGCGGGCGTAGGCGCCCGCGGCCGCCGCCAGCAGCGCAGCGGCGAGCAGGGCCTGCAGGCCGCTGCGTAGCAGGGAGGATTTGAGGCTTGCGGCTTTCATGGGCGGATCGTTCCTAGTGCTGGCGCATCCAGCAGATGACAGGCGGCGCGGCGGCCATTGCCCTGCTCCAGCAGCATGGGCTGCTCGGTCTTGCAGCGCGCCATGGCGTGGGGGCAGCGCGGATGGAAATGGCAGCCGGGCGGCGGGTTCAGCGGCGAGGGGATTTCGCCCTTGATGGCATGAAAGCGCCGCTTGCGGTTGGTCAGCCGCGGAACCTCTTCCAGCAGGGCCTGGGTGTAGGGATGCAGCGGCGTCTTGAAGATCTCGGCGGTGGCGCCGGATTCGACGATGCGGCCCAGATACATGATGACGGTGCGGCCGCTGATGCGCTGCACGACGCCCAGGTCGTGGCTGATGAAGAGATAGGTCAGTCCCAGCGTCTCGCGCAGGTCCATGAAGAGATTCAGGATCTGGGCCTGGATCGAGACGTCGAGCGCGGCGATGGATTCGTCGCAGATGAGAAAGCGCGGCTTGACCGCCAGCGCGCGGCCGATGCCCACGCGCTGGCGCTGGCCTCCGGAGAACTGGTGCGGAAAGCGATTGCGGAAATCCGGGTTCAGGCCCACCTGCCGCATGACCTCGACCACGTAGTCGTCGTAGTCGGCGCGCGCCACGATGCCGTGGGCCAGCGGCGCTTCGCCGATGATGTCGCGCACGCGCTTGCGCGGATTCAGCGAGGACATCGGGTCCTGGAAGATCATCTGCGTGGACATGCGCTGGGCATGCGCGGCCTGCCCGGTCAGGGAGGACAGCTCGCCGGCCGGCGTCAGCAGGGTGCCGGAGGTGGGCGGCAGGATGCCGGCCAGCACGCGGCCCAGCGTGGATTTTCCGCAGCCGGACTCGCCGACCAGGCCCACCACTTCGCCTTCATGGATGGCCAGGTCCACGCCGTCCACCGCGTGCACGGTGTGCGACGCCACGCGCGCGCCCAGCAGCCCGGCCAGTCTTTCGGCGTAGTCGGGGCGCTTCACGAACAGGCGCGATACCTGCTGGGCCTGCATCAGGATGGGCGTGTTCAAGAGAGGGCTCCTGTCTGGGGATGAAAGCAGCGCAGCGTGCGTTCCTGCCCGGCCGTGATCTGCGGCTGTTCTTCGCGGCAACGCAGCGTGGCGTGCGCGCAGCGCGGGGAGAAGGCACAGCCTTGCGGCAGCGCGAGCGGCGAGGGCGCCATGCCGGGAATCTGATAGAGGCGCGCGCCGCCCTGGTCGTTGCTGGGCACCGAGCCGATGAGGCCGACGGTGTAGGGATGGCGGGGATGGTCGAGAATGTCTGCGGTGGGGCCGGACTCCACCACCCGGCCCGCATACATCACGCAGACGCGGTCAGCCAGGCCGGCGACCACGGCCAGGTCGTGGCTGACCCAGACCATGGCGGTGCCGGTTTCGGCGCAGAGCTTCTGCATCTCGGCCAGGATCTGCGCCTGGATGGTTACGTCCAGCGCGGTGGTCGGCTCGTCGGCGATGATGAGGTCGGGCTTGTGCAGCATGGCGATGGCGATCGCCACGCGCTGGCGCATGCCGCCGGAGAGCTGGTGCGGGTAGGCCTTCAGGCGTTCTTCGGGCGCGGGGATGCCGACCGCGGCCAGCGTGTCGCGGGCGCGGGCCCAGGCGGCCTTGCGGCTGCAGCGCTCGTGCGCCTGCACCGTTTCGACCATCTGGGTTTCGATGCGGAACACCGGATTCAGGGTCATCATGGGGTCCTGGAACACCATGGCGATGCGGTTGCCGCGCAGTTCGCGCAGTTCCTCGGCCGACAGCGTGGCCAGGTCGCGGCCCTTGAACAGGATCTGGCCGCCGTCGATGCGTCCTGGCGGGTCGATGAGGCCCAGCACGGAGAAGCCCGTGATGGACTTGCCCGAACCGGACTCGCCGACCAGGCCCAGGATCTCGCCCGGGTGGACGTCGAAGCTCACGTCATCGACCGCGCGCACCACACCCGCTCGGGTGTGGAACCAGGTGCGCAGGTTCCTGACGGAAAGCGTGGGGATTGCCGGATTCATGGGACTTCCTATTTCTGCAGGCGGGGATTGAGCGCTTCGCGGATGCGATCGCCCACGATGTTCATGGTGAAGACCACCGTCAGCAGCAGGACGCCCGGATAGACGCTGATCCAGTACAGACCGGCCAGCATCTGCTGGTAGCCGTTGGCGATCAGCAGGCCCAGCGAGGGCTCGGTGACGGGCAGGCCGATGCCGAGGAAGCTGAGCGTAGCCTCGGCCGCGATGGCGTTGGCAGTCTGGATCATGGCGATCACGATGACGGGCGGTACGCAGTTGGGCAGCAACTGGCTGAAGAGCGCGCGCCGGTGGCTCAGGCCCAGGCAGAGCGCGGCCTCCATGTATTCCTTGCGCCGTTCGACCACGGCGGTGGCGCGCACCGCCCGCGCGAAGTAGGCCCACTGCACCACCACCAGGGCGAAGATGACCTTGTCCAGGCCCTGTCCCAGGATCGCCAGCATCATGAGCGCGACCAGGATGGTGGGAAAGCCCAGCATCAGGTCGACCAGACGCATGATCAGGGTGTCCACGCGGCCGCCGAAGTAGGCGGCGGCCAGCCCCAGCACCGTGCCGACCACCATGGCGAACAGGCCGCTGAGCACGCCCACGCCCAGGCTGGTGCGCAAGCCGTACATCATGGCCGACAGCATGTCGCGCCCCTGCGCGTCGGTGCCCAGCCAGTAGGTGTCGCCGTAGACGCCGACGCTGCCAGGCGGCAGGCGGCCGTCCAGGATGGTGATGGCGGCGAGGTCGTAGGGGTTCTGCGGCGCGATCCAGCTGGCGAACAGCGCGGCCAGGACCAGCACGCCGAGGATCGCGGCCGCGATGCTGGCGGCGCGGCTGTCGAGCACGCCGTACAGGGCCTGGCCCAGCGTGGTTTCGCGGTTGAGTTTCATGACGGCGGCTTTCATTCGGCGGCCCCCACGCGGACACGGGGATCGAGGACGGAGTAGATGATGTCCACCAGCAGATTGAGCAGGATGAACATGGTCACCACGATGAGCAGATAGGCGACCACGACGGGGCGGTCCAGCTTCATGATGCTGTCGATGATGAGCTTGCCCACGCCCGGCCAGGCGAAGATGGTCTCGGTGACCGTGGCGAACGCGATCATCGAGCCGAACTCCATGCCGACGACGGTCACGATGGGGATCATGATGTTCTTCAGCACGTGCATGTAGATCACGCGCGATTCGCGCAGGCCCTTGGCGCGCGCGAATTTCACGTAGTCCAGCGGCATGGTCTCGCGCACGCCGCTGCGCGTCAGGCGCACGATGAGAGCGATCTTGAACAACGCCAGATTCAGCGCTGGCAGGATCAGGTGGCGGATGCCGTCCCAGGACGCCAGGCTGGTCTGGATGCCCAGCAGTTCGCCGGTGGGACCGCGCCCGGTGGATGGCAGCCAACCCAGCGTCACCGAGAAGATCAGCACCAGCATGATGCCCTGCCAGAAGTTGGGCAGCGAAAAGCCCAGGATGGAGCCGGTCATGATGCCGCGGTCCAGCGCCGAGTCAGGCTTCAGGCCCGCGACCAGGCCCAGCGGCAGGCCGATGGCCAGGGCCAGCAGCAGGGCGACGAAAGCCAGTTCCAGCGTGGCGGGCAGCCGTTGCAGGATCAGCTGGATGGCGGGCTGGTTGTAGACGAAGGACGTGCCCAGGTCTCCATGCAGCGCGTTGCCGACGAATTTCAGGTACTGCTGATAGAGCGGCAGATCCAGGCCCAGCGACGCCACGGCCTGGGCGATTTCCGCTTGCGAGGCGTCGGCCGGCACCAGGATTTCGATGGGGTCGCCGATGGCATAGACGCCGGCGAACACGATGAGCGACGTCAAGGCCAGGATCACGACGCTTTGGCAGAGCCGGCGGATAATGAACGCGGTCATGGCGCGGCGCGGCGACAGGAGGGGCGTGGGACAGCAGCGCGCATTTTGGCTCCTTGCGATTCGGCGCTAATACGGATTGATTGCGGATTCGTGTATGGGCAGAATCCGCGGTTGCCGGCATGTTCCAATCAACATGGGGCCTTGGCAACCGTATGCCGGGCCGGCATGCGTCTATGTGAATTTCGCCAAATTTGGTGCTAACCCTAGGTATTGGGCAACGCGTCGCCGCCGGCGCGCCCGCGACAACAATGAATTTCAAGCAGCTAGAGGCCTTCGTGGCCTTCATGACCACCGGATCGACCATAGAGGCCGCGCAGCGGCTGGGAACGTCACAGCCAGCGGTCAGCCGCCTGCTCAGCCAGTTCGAGTCCGATCTGGGGCTGCCGTTGTTCCTGCGGCGCAAGGGGCGCCTGCATCCGAGCAGCGAGGCCGAAGCCTTGCTGCCGGATGTGCAGAACATGATCCTCGATGCCAATTCACTGCAACGCCACGTCAACCAGCTGCGCCTGGGCGGACTGCGGCGCACGCTGATGCGCGTGCAATTGCCCAGCTCGGTTGCGCAGACCGTCATGCCGGCCGTGGCCGAGTCCTTTCTGAACGATCATCCCGATGTGGCGCTGGAAGTGCTGGTCGGCACCTACGAAACCAGCGAGGCCGCGGTGCTGGGGCGCGAGGCCGATCTGGCGCTGGTGCGTTCGCCAACCCTTAATTCGGGGCTGGAAACGGTGGCGCGCCTGGACACGGATGCCGTGTGCATCGTGCCGCCGGGCCATGCGCTGGAAGCCTTGCCCGAGGTCGGGCCGGGCGATCTCATCGGCGTCGACATGGTGCTGCTGGGACGCCAGCGCCTATTGCGTCAGCAGATCGACCACGTGTTCCGCCAGGGCGGGATGGTGCCGCAGATCCGCGCCGAAGTGCACGCGGTGGAAATGGCCTGCCGCCTGGTGGCGCGCGGCATTGGCGTGTCCGTGGTCAATGGTCTGTTCGCCCGCCTGTGCCAGGACATGGGCGTGATCTGCAAGCCCTTTGCGCCGCGCATCGGCTACAGCCTGGGCATGGTCACGATTGCGGGCGAGCCGCGCAGCCCGCTGGTGCTGGAATTGTCGCGCCGCATTATCGACGAGATGTCGCGCATGGCGGGCAGCGACGCCTTTACGCTGGTGGAGCCCTAGCCGGGCGGGGCGCAGTCAACTCGCCAGAGGTGTGGCAGGCGATGGCGGCTCAGAACAACAGGATCGTCCTGATGCCGCCAGAGCAGACGGTCGCGTACTTCCGGACAGAAATGGCGAAGTACGCGGCGGTCGTCAAGGGGGCGGGATTGGAGCCGGTGTGGAACAGTTCAACTGCCGCCCTGGTCGGCAGCGCGCAGGATGCCGTACAGCTTGTCCTTCAGGTGCAGTTTTTCCTTCTTGAGCACTTCGACCTCGTTGCCCGACGCCGGCTGGATACCGGCCTCCATGTTCTTGATTTCCTGGTCCAGGTCATTGTGACGCTGGAACAGCGCGGAGAAATGCGCGTTTTCGGATTTCAGTTGGGTAATGAGGTGGCGGTATTCAGGGAACATAGGGGCCTCTTTAAAGAACCGGTTGATGGGCACTGCGGGAAACCGGGGAACCTGATGATCCATAAAGCTTTCGATTCCATGACACGCCAACCCCGCGCCCTTGTCAACCATCCGGGTGCATGCCTTCCGTCTGAGAATTGATACCGCGCAAAGTGGGGGCAGGGACGCCATTCTGTCGCGCCTGATCACGTTTTATTACATTGAGATCCGTCCCCGGCGATAAACTCGCTTCCCCGTGGTCTGCCATAAATTTGAAATGAATCAGCGCGCGTCCATCCTTCGCCAGGTCTTACAGCTTTTCAAGCAGGACGGCAGGATCCACCCGGGTACGGGCATGATGAGCGGCGTGATCGCGCTGTTCCTGGCGATCCTGGCGGTCCTGGGCGTCCTGGCGTTTCACTTCCCCGCCTACCTGACCACGCCGGAGCTGCGCAGCTTCTACAACGTGGACGCGATGCGGGGCCTGCTGTTCACCGCGCTGTTGATTTCGGGCACCATCGCGCTGGCCAACACCGTGCTGGGCCGGCAGCGCTGGCTGAACATCGCCGCTTTCGTGCTGGTGTGCGGCGCGGTGGCCGCCGGCGGCAGCAACGTGGTGGTGACCACGTCCAACACCGGCCACCATCCCTACCTGGGCCTGGACTGGTTCATCCTGGACCTGCTGGCTTCCAGCACCGTCTTCATCATTTTCGAGAAGCTGTTCCCGCTGTATCCGGGCCAGCCGGTGTTCCGCGGCGAATGGCAGGTGGACATGAAGCACTTCCTGTTCAACCACCTGTCGGTGGGGGCGGTGCTGCTGTGCATCAACTTCTTCGTGCACCGGCTGTTTTCCTGGGCGGCCTACGAGCCGCTGCAACAGGCCATCGTGTCGCTGCCTTACCTGGTGGAGCTGTTCCTGGCCGTGCTGGTGGCTGACCTGGTGCAGTACGCGGCGCATCGCGCCTATCACGAGGTGCCGTTCCTGTGGCGCATCCATGCGGTGCACCACAGCACCCGCACCCTGGACTGGCTGGCCGGTTCGCGGCTGCACATCGTCGAATTGCTGATCACGCGGGTCGCGGTGCTGGGCGTGCTGTTCGCGCTGGGCTTTTCCAAGCCGGTGCTGGACGCCTACATCATCATCGTCGGCTTCCAGGCGGTGCTGATCCATTCCAACGTGAGGCTGCCCTGGGGCTGGCTGCGCTACATCATCGTGACGCCGGACTTCCACCATTGGCACCACTCCTCGGATACCGAGGCCATCGACCGCAACTACGCCGCCCACTTCTCGTTCATCGATTACGCGTTCGGCACGGCGGTGCGCGGCGTGAGCAAGCGCCTGCCCGAGAACTACGGCATCCTGGACAACGACATGCCAGGCACGTTCCTGGCGCAGCAGGCCTACCCGTTCGCCCGCAAGAAATGAAACGGCGGCGCGCCCGGTGCGCGCCGCCGTGGAAGTCCGCGCCAGCCGGTCACGCGCCTGGGCGCGGCCGACGGGGACCTTACCTGCTGCCCTTGACGGTGGAGTAGGCCGCCATCAGGTTGCGGTAGTCGGGAATGTGGTTGGAGAACAGCGTCCCCAGGCCTTCGATGTCGTTGCGCCAGTCGCGGTGCAGCTCGCAGGCCACGCCGAACCAGCTCATCAGTTGCGCGCCAGCCTGTTCCATGCGGCTCCAGGCGGCATTGCGGGTCACCTCGTTGAAGGTGCCGGACGCGTCGGTCACGACAAACACCTCAAAGCCTTCCTCCAGGGCCGACAGCGCCGGGAAGGCCACGCAGACCTCGGTGACGACGCCGGCGATGATCAGCTGCTTCTTGCCGGTGGCCTTGACGGCCTTGACGAAGTCCTCGTTGTCCCAGGCGTTGATGTTGCCCGGGCGGGCGATGTAGGGCGCCTTGGGGAATTTGTCCTTCAGTTCCTGCACCAGCGGGCCGTTGGGGCCGTCTTCGAAGCTGGTGGTCAGGATGGTGGGCAGCTTGAAATAGTCGGCCAGGTCGGCCAGCGCCAGGACGTTGTTCTTGAACTGGTCGGGCTGGAAGTCCCGGACCAGGGACAGCAGGCCCACCTGGTGGTCGACCAGCAGCACCGCGGCCTGGGTCTTGTCGAGTTTCACATAGGGCTTGGTCATTGCATACTCCATGAGGGAATTGCGCGCCCTGCGGCGCGCGGGGAACATCCGGGCGGACTCAACGTTGCGAGTCGAGCTGTTCGCCCTTCTTGATGACTTCCTGGGCCCGGTTGTAGCTTTCGATCAGCAACTGGTAGGGCGGGAAGATCTTGGTGTAGACCTCGGCCCACTTGGCCGCGTCTTCGCGGTGCCAGGTCTTTTGCAGTTCGGCTGCGACGGCGCCCGTGTCCATGGGCACGACGCCGGCCTGGACCACGCGCGCCAGGGTGATTTCCTGGGCCATTTTGCTGTAGGTGCCCGAGGCGTCGACCACCACGAAGACCTTGTAGCCCTCGGCCACCGCGCTGATGGCGGGGAACGCCATGCAGACGCTGGTGATGGTGCCGGCAATGATCAGGGTCTTGCGGCCGGTCGCCTTGACCGCGGCAACGAATTCAGGATTGTCCCAGGCATTGATTTCGCCCTTGCGCGCGACATATTTCGCGTGCGGGGCGTTTTCATGGATTTCGGGAATCAGCGGGCCGTTGGGGCCCTGCGGCACGGAGGCCGTGGTGATGACGGGCAGCTTCGCCAGGGTGGCCATGGAAGCCAGCGCGCCGGCGAGCGAGCGCAGCTCGGTCATCGGCATGTCGGCAACCGTCTGGAACAGGCCGCTTTGATGGTCGATCAGCAACATGACCGCATCGTTGGGATCGATGACGGGGCGCTGGCCATTGAAGTTGGCGGGGACGCTCATGGTGTGCTCCTGGTGACGTGGGGCTAATCATCCTAGGAGCAACGCGGGCGGCTGGGTAGGCAGGAAAAATGGGTTTCTGCGTCCCACTCGTCGGACGCTGCGCGAGCATGCTGCTACTTCAAGGTTGGCAGCTTGTGGCGTACTTGCGTGTCGTGTTCGCGCTTGGCCACGTCCTGATACTCCGAGCTCAGGAAATCCAGCAGCTCCCGCACGCCGGGCAGCAGGCCGCGGCGGGACGGGAAAATGGCGTGCACGCTGCCCGCTTCCGGCTGCCAGGGGGCGCCCACGTCCACCAGGGTGCCTGCGTCCAGTTCGTCGCGAATCATGAGCAGGGGCAGGGCGACCACGCCCACGCCGCGCAAGGCGGCCTGCTTCAGCGCCAGCATGTCATCCGTCACCAGCCGCGGCGTGAACGGCACGACGATGCGCGCGCCGTCCGGCCCGTCCAGCCGCCAATGGGATTCGCGCTGTTCCGTTCCCAAGGCCAGCGTGGGCAGTTCGTTCAGGGCTTGCGGATCCGCAGGCAGCTTGATGCTGCGCGCCAGCGCCGGACTGGCCACCAGGCACTGGCAGCTCATGCCCAGCGGTTTCATGATGAGGTCGCTGCTCTCGATGGGGCCGAAGCGCACGCGCACGGCGATATCGAAGCCCTCGCGCAGCACGTCCACGGGGCGGCTGAAGCTCTTCAGGTAAACGTGGACCTTGGGGCAGCGGACCATGAAGCGGGCCACCAGGTCGCCCAGGAAGTAGTAGATCAGCGCAGGCGGCGCGCTCAAGCGTATGGTGCCGGCAGGTTCGGCGCGGGTGCGGTCGATGACTTCCTGGGCGGCTTCCGCGCCTGCCAGCATCGACAGGCATTGCTCGTAATATTCCTGACCCAATTCGGTCACGGCGAAGCTGCGCGTGGAACGCTGGATGAGCCGCACGCCCAGCCGGTCTTCCAGCAGCGCAATGCGCCGGCTCAGGCGGGATTTTGGTATGCCCAGCGCTCGCCCTGCGGGTGCGAAGCCACCGTTCTTGACGACCTGGACGAAGTAATAGAGGTCATTCAAGTCATGCATCGCTTCCCCGCTGTTCTGAAAATAGGACGTCAAGGGGAGCATATAACGGCTGCGGCGCCGTGCGGGCAGGTTTTCTTTTACATTTGAGCGTACCCTCAGGAGCCACAATGCCAGCTTCCGACCTCGCCGCGCTTGCCCGCGAAATCAAGGCGGCGCAGGACCATGCCTCTTACATTGCGCCGGTCACGGCACGGCGTCCGCGCTTCGACCTGGATGCCGCCTATGACGTGGCTGCTCGCATCCATCAGGCGCGGCTGGCCGAAGGCGCGCTGCTGGTCGGCCGCAAGATAGGTTTCACCAACGCCGCGATGTGGGCGGCGCTGGGCGTGGAATTTCCGGTGTGGGGGCGCGTCTATGAACACAGCGCGGTCTATGACGACACCGGCGAAGTCCATTGCCGCTTGGGCCGCTATGTCGAGCCGCGCATCGAACCCGAGATCGTGCTGCATTTCCATTGTGCACCGCCGCGCACGCGGGAGCCGGCCGCCATATTGGAATGCGTGGATTGGATCGCCCATGGGTTCGAACTGGTGCAGTCGCACTATCCCGCCTGGCAGTTCCAGGCCGCCGATACCGTGGCGGACAACGCCTTGCATGGCGCGCTGTACATCGGGCCGCTGATGGAGCCGGCCGAGCTCGGCCCGGGCCTGATCGAACGGCTGGCGGACTTCCGGGTGGAACTGTCCTGCAACGGCATCCGCCGTGAAACCGGTACCGGCGCCAACGTGTTGGGCAGTCCGCTGGCGGCGCTGGCCCATCTGCTGGAGGTGGTCGGGGAACGCCCGGCCGACGAGGCGATCCAGGCGGGCGAACTGGTCACGACCGGCACGTTGACCAAGGCCTATCCGGTGCACGCGGGCGAAACCTGGAGCACCAGGCTCGACGGCATCGGCTTGCCGGGCCTGCGCATCGTGTTCGACGAGTGAGCCCGCGCCGGTTGCCGACGCGCAGGGGACGCTAGGCGCTGGCGCGCTGGTTCAAGGTCAGCGGGAACACTTCCTGGCGCGCGGCGGGCGCGCCGCCATTCAGGCGTTGCAGCAGCAGTTCTCCAGCGCGGGCGCCCAGCTTGCGGCTGTCCACGCCGATGGTGCTCAGGCCGGGCTCGATTTCGCGGGCGATGTCGGTATCGCCGAAACCCAGGATGGCGATGTCGCGCGGAATCGCCAGCTTGCGGTCGCGCGCCTCGAACAGCGCGCCCACCGCCAGCAGGTCGTTGGCGCAGAACACGGCGTCGAAGGCCTGGCCCATGGCGAGCAACCGGCCCAGGGCCGCGCGTCCGTCGGCGATGGTTTGCGCATTGTCCACGGCCAGTTCCGCCACCACCTGCAGGCCCAGTTCGGCAGCGGCGGCATTGAAACCCTGGCGCCGCAGTTCGCCGCGGCCGCCCTGGCGCGCCACGAAGGCGACGCGGCGATAGCCGCGTTCGGCCAGATGGCGCGCGGCCATGACGCCGCCGTCATAGTTGGAAAAGCCCACCAGCATATCGATCGGGTCGCGCGGATAGGCCCAGGTCTCCATGATGGGGATGCCCAGCTCGCGCAGCGACTGGCGGTTTTCCTCGAGCTCGATAACGCCGGTGAACAGCACCGCCGCGGGCCGCAAGGCGCGCAGCGACGCGATCATGCTGGTTTCCTTGGCGTAGGAATACGAGGTCTGCCCGACCATCAATTGATAGCCCTGCGGCTCCAGCACTTCGGCGCAGCCCTGCACGGCCAGCGCGAACTGCTGGCTGAGGATGTTGGAGACGAACGCCGCCACCACGCTGGACTGCCCGGAACGCAGGGCGCGCGCGTGCGGATTCGAGGCATAGCCGGTCTGCGCCACCACCTGCAGGATGCGGTCGCGCTTTTCCTGAGCCACTTTCTCGGGCTGGCGCAAGGCCCGCGACACCGTGATGGGCGATACGCCCGCCAGCCTGGCCACTTCCTCGATGCGCGGCGGCTTGGCGGGGGCGGCCGCGCGCGCGGGCGCGGCGGCGCCCTCGGGACGCACGCGCAGCACGTCGTCGTAGGTGGGGGCGGAAGGAGGCGCGGGCCGGTGGGTCATGCGGTTTCTTTTGATTGTTCCGGGATCAGGCGGCAGGCGTCAGGATATCAGCCTGGCCGACGGGACGCGCAACCTGGATCAGGCTGTCGCCGGATTCGCAGTCGGTATGCAGCCGCCGCGAAATCACGATACCCGATACCCGGAAGCGCAGGACTTCCTCTTCCGCGTCCAGCTGGTTGAGGTCATGGTAGTAGCCCGCGACGTCGCCCGCGCGCACGCTGGCTCCGATGTCCACCGCCGGCTCGAACCAGCCGCGCCGGGTGGCGAAGATGTTCTGTTCGTGGCTGTCCAGCTCCAGCAGCTGCATGGCGGGCGCGCCGGGCTGGTGCGGGCCGAGCACGGGCGCGTCGGTCACGCCCAGCTTCTGCAGCAGGTTGTCGATGGCGCGCTGGGTGGCGGCCAGCGTGGCGGGCGTCAGCGTGCCGCCGCCGCCGAACTCGCCGCTGATGCCGATCGCGCCGGCGCGCGCGGCCGCCGCCATGGAGGTGGGCGCATCGCGGCCATTGGCGGCGACGAAGGCGTGGCCCATGCCTAGCGAGCCCATCAGGTCCAGCGCGCGCGCCATGCGCCCGGGCGAGTCCTGGAGCTCGATCAGGGCGGTGGGCAGGTGCGCCATCGAGGTGCCGCCGGAATGGATGTCGAACACCACGTCGTGGCGCGGGAACAGTTCGTGTTCGAGGAAGTGCGCCAGGCGCTCGGTTGGGGTGCCGCCGGGCACGCCCGGGAAGGCGCGGTTGAGGTTGCCGTTATCCAGCGGCGAGCGCCGCCGCGCCGCCATCACAGCAGGCAGGTTGGCGAGCGGCAGGATGGTGACCTCGCCGCGCATGCGGGCGGGATCCAGGCGGCGGATCAGCCGGCCCAGGGCGACTTCGCCTTCGTATTCGTCGCCATGGTTGCCCGCCATGAGCAGCACGCGCGGGCCGCTGCCGTTGCGGATGCGGCAGATGGGCGTCTTGATCTGGTAGTAAGGCGAACGGTCCACCGAATAGGGGGTGCCCAGGAAACTGAGCGCCTTGCCGTCGGCATCGAAATCTATGTCGTGAAACAGGCCGGTATGCATGGGGAGATACAACAGCGCCGCGCGAGGCGGCGCGAAGAGGGATCGGAAGGCCGCAGCAAGGCGCGCTTAGCGCAGCGCGGCGACCGCGGTCATTTCGACCCGCAGGTCGGGGTCGGCCAGGCGGGCCTCGACGCAGGCGCGGGCCGGCGGATTGGCGGGGTCGACCCAGGCGTCGTAGACGCGGTTCATGGCGTCGAAGTCGCCGATGGCGGGCAGGAACACGTCCACGGCCAGCAGGCGCGATTTGTCGCTGCCGGCCTCGGCCAGCAGCGCTTCGATCTTGGCCAGCACTTCGCGGGTCTGCGATTCCAGCGAGCCCTGGCGATTGTCGGCCACCTGGCCGGCGATGAACACGAAGCCGTTGTACGAGACGGCCTGGCTCATGCGCGAGCCGGATTTGTAGCGTTTGATCATGCGAGTCCTTTGATGAAGCCGTTTACATCTGCGGCAGGGTCTGGGCTTCCTTGAACCACTTTTGCTGCAGCGCCGGCAGCTTGCCGTTCAGGCGGTTGGTGAAGAGGAAGGTATTGATCCAGTTCAGCAGGTTCTGCTGGCCCTGCTGCACGGCGGCGTGGGCGGGCGATTGGCGGATGAGGAACTTGAGTTCGGGCGCCTTCGCGGCGTTGTCCTCGGCCACCTTGAGCGCGATGGCGCTGTTCTCGGCGAACGATTCCGACTGTCCCGCCAGATAGGCGGCCACGGCCGAAGGCGTGTCCTCGAAGCGCACCAGCTTGGCGCCCGGCGCGTTGTCGGTGAGCCAGATGTCCAGCGTGGAGCCCTTGGCGACGGCGATGCTGTGGCCCTTCAGTTCGTCCACGGTCTTGGCCTGCGGCATGCTGGCGCCGCCGTAGACGCCCAGGTTCACCGCGGCATAGGGCTGCGAGAACATGACCTGCTGGGCGCGTTCCGGGGTGGCGCCTGCGGCCGCGATCAGCACGTCGACCTTGCCGGCCAGCAGGCTGGGAATGCGGCTGGCGCCGGTGACCTGCACCAGCTCCAGCTTCACGCCCATGTCGGCGGCCATGAGCTTGGCCAGGTCGATGTCCAGGCCCGCGGCCTCGCCCTTGGCGTCCTTGAAGCCCCAGGGCGCGGCGTCCATCAGCACGCCCACGCGCAGCTTGCCCGCGCCCAGCACGTCCTGCAGTTTGTCGGCGGCCGAGGCGGGCGCGGCCAGGGAGAGACAGACGGCCGCGGCGGCGGCCAGCTTGGCGAACAGTTTCATGCAATGACTCCAGTGGCGGATGACTTAGTGGGAGGAAGGCGCGGCCGTGCCGATGAACTGGCGCAGCTCGGGGGTTTGGGGGTTGGCGAAGAGTTCGGCGGGCGGGCCTTGTTCCCAGACGCGGCCCTGGTGCATGAACACGACCTTGGAGGCGACGTTGCGGGCGAAGGCCATTTCATGCGTCACCAGCACCATGGTCATGCCCTGGCGCGCCATGTCTTCCATGACCTTCAGCACCTCGCCCACCAGCTCGGGGTCCAGCGCCGAGGTGACTTCGTCGAACAGCATCAGTTGCGGCGCCATGGCCAGGCAGCGCGCGATCGCCACGCGTTGCTGCTGGCCGCCCGACAGCAGGGCCGGATAGGCGTCGATCTTTTCGGCCAGGCCGACGCGGCGCAGCACGTCCAGCGCCAGCGCGCGGCCCTGCGACTTGGCGATCTTGCCGTTGAGCGTGGGCGCCAGCGTGATGTTGCGCTCCACGTTCAGGTGCGGAAACAGGTTGAACTGCTGGAACACGATGCCCACGCGCTGGCGGAACTGGCGCAGGCCGGGCATGCCGGCGTGGATCCGTTCGCCGCCGATGCGGATGTCGCCGTCGTCCACCGTCTCCAACGCGTTCAGGCAGCGCAGCAGGGTGGACTTGCCCGAGCCGGAGCGGCCGATGATGGTGACGATCTCGCCTTCGTTGACCTCGAGCGAGACGCCGTTGAGCACCGCGTTGGCGCCGAAGCGTTTGTGGATGTTGGAGACTTCAACGAGCGCCATGGAAGCGGCCCTCCAGGTTACGGGCCCACATCGTCAGGGGCAGGCACGCCGCGAAGTACAGCAACGCGACGCAGGAATAGACCAGCAAGGGCTGGAAGGTGGCCGCGCTGGCGATCTGCCCGGCGCGCGCCAGTTCGACAAAGCCCACCACCGAGGCCAGCGAGGTACCCTTGACGAGCTGCACCAGGAAGCCCACGGTGGGCGGCAGCGACAGGCGAAACGCCTGCGGCGCGATCACGTGGCGGAACTGGTGCCACTTGGACAGACCCAGGCAGGCGGCCGCTTCCCATTGCTCGTGCTTCACGGCCTGGATGCCGCCGTACCAGATCTGGCCCAGGAAGGCCGCCGTGTAGATGATGAAGGCGACGCTGACGGCGGTCAGCGCGGGCACCTCGATGCCCAGGAACACCGGCATGCCGAAGTAGAAGAACATCAGCAGGCCCAGGAGCGGCACGCCCTGGACCAGTTGCTGCATGGCCGCGGCCAGCCAGCGCAGCGGCGCCGAACGGTGGCCGCGCAGCAGCGCCAGCCCCAGGCCCAGCGGCGCGCCGATGGCCAGCGCGATCAGCACCAGGGCCACGGTCCATTGCAGCGCGCTGAGCAGGGAGGCGAAATCACTCAGGGTAAACGTACGCATGCTCGCGACTCCTAGCGGCGCACGGGCCAGGTGAAGGCCAGGCTGCCGGCCAGGGCCAGCAAGGCCTTGGTGATCAGCACCAGCGTGAAATAGATGCCGCAGATCACGGCATAGACCTCGAAGCTGCGGTAGGTGCGGCTTTCGATGAAGCTGCCGGCATGGAACAGGTCCTCGGCCGATACCTGAGAGGCCAGCGAGGTGCCGAGCAGCAGGATGACCAGCTGCGTGCCCAGCGCGGGGTAGACGTTGCGCAAGGCGGGCGCGAGCACGATGTGGCGGTACACCTGCCAGGTGCTCAGGCCCAGGCAATGGCCGGCCTCGATCTGGCTGCGTGGAATGGAGTCCAGGCCGGCGCGCAGGATCTCGATGGCGTAGGCCCCGAAATACAGGCTGAGTGCCAGCGCCGCGGCCACGAAGGGCGGCATGCGCAGGCCCAGCCCCGGCAGGATGAAGAACACGACGAACAGCTGGATCAGCGACGGCGTGTTGCGGAACACCTCGACATAGGCGCGCAGCGCCAGCTTGACCGGCCTGGGACCATGGCGCGTCAGCAGGGCGCCGGCCAGGCCGATGGCCAGCCCCGCGACCACGGCGATGACGGTCAGCTCCAGCGTGACCTGGATGCCGTCCCAGAGCTGTTCGCGGTAGCGCCAGATCTGTTGGAAGTTCAGCTGTTGCATGGCTTATCCGAAGAACGTGCGGTAGGCCGACTGCACGCGGCCGTCCGCGTCCAGGCCGAAGAAGACGCGCCAGCGGTCCAGACAGGTGCAGGGATGCGAGATGCCGAACTCGATCACGTCACCTGGCGCCAGCTCGCTGTCCGGCGCGATGGCGAGGAAGGCGTGCTGGTCGTTGAGCCGCGTGACGCGGGCTTGCATATCCCAGCCGGGCAGGGCCGCGCCGCCGCGGAAGGCGGCCAGCGGCGCGGGCAGGTCCTGGTCGTAGGACACGTCGCGCATGCCGAAGCCGCAGATCGCCAGGCCCGATTCCGGGCGCGACAGGACTTCGCCCCACAGGCGCAGGGCCGGCCGGAAGTCGGCGGCGGCGTTGCGCGCCTGGCCGTTGACCTGGAAGCCCGCGCGGGCGTCCATGGCCTGCAGCGCGCGCTGGTAGGTGCCGTGGTCATGGAAGAAGATGGCGCCGCTGCGCAGCACCAGCTGGGCATTGCCGTCCTCGGCCAGCCAGCCCTTGGCCGCCTGCGTGACATGGTCGAAGAAGGCCGAGCCGCCCGCGGTGAACACCAGCGGCGCGTGCGGCGCCAGCGCGCGCACTGCCTTGAACGCGCGGGCGGCGCGCTCCATCAGCGCGGCGATATTGCTGGCGGTGAGCGCCGCGTCCGAGCTGGCGACGGCGCCTTCGTAGGTGGCCACGCCCGCCAGCGCGAGCTTGTCGCCCTGCTCGCGGATCGCGGCCAGGATGGCCGCGACCGCGGCATCGTCGCGCGCGCCCGCGCGGCCGCCGCCGACTTCCACCAGCACCTCCACGGGCCGGCCGGCTTCAGCGGCCGCGGCGGCCAGCGAACGCACGGTGTCGGCGGAGTCCGCGAACGCCAGCAGGCGCGCGTCGGGGTAGCCTGCAAGCAGCTTGCCCAGGCGGGCGCCGCTGGCCGCGCCGCCGATCTCGTTACCCAGCATCAGGCGGGATACGCCGGCGCGCAACAGCACGGCGGCCTGCTGCAGGTTGGCGACGGTGGCGCCCCAGGCGCCTGCGTCGAGCAGGCGCTGCACGATCTGCGGCGACATCGGCGTCTTGGCATGCGGCGCCAGCGCCGCGCCGTGGCTGCGGGCGTACTGGAAGATCTGCTCGACGTTGTGGGCGAAGGCGGCCTCATCCAGCGTCAGGACGGGCAGGGCCATGTTGCCGCTCCTGGGCTGCCAGCCCCGGGCTGCGACGCCGCGCAGCGGGACGGCGGGTTCGCCCGGAGGAATGCCCCGGTAGGTGTCGTCCAGTGGAGTATCGAGCAGGGTTTCCAGGAAGGGATTCATGTGGCCGCCGAAGAAAAAATCAGGGTTATGACAACGTTATCATTTGATGGCGGCAGTCTAATGGTAACGTTGTCAAATTAGGATTAGGGCAATCCCCTAGGGATGCCGGACGGGCGGCTCAGGCTGGCGCCGAGGCGGTTTCGTCCTTCCAGCGCTGCTTGTCGCGCAAAGGTGGCGAACCGAACAGGCGGCTGTATTCGCGGCTGAATTGCGACGAGCTTTCGTAGCCCACGGAATGGGCCGCCAGCGCCACGCCGGCGTCATCGGTCAGCATCAGGCGCCGCGCTTCCTGCAGGCGCAGGTGCTTCTGGTATTGCAGCGGGCTCATGGCGGTGGCCTGCTTGAAATGATGATGCAGCGAGGACACGCTCATGTGCACGTCGCGCGCGATCTCTTCCACGCGCAGGGGCAGGGCATAGTTGTCGCGCAGGATGCGGATGGCCTTGGCCACGCGGTTGAGCTGGCTGTCCTGCAGCACCGACTGGCGCAGCACCGCACCCTGGCCGTTCATCAGCAGGCGGTACAGCAGTTCGCGCTTGACCAGGGGCGCCAGGATGGGAATGTCGCGCGGCGTGTCCAGCAGGCGCAACAGGCGCAGCACCGCGTCCAGCAGCGCGCCGCCCAGCGGATTGACGCAAAGCGCGCGCGCGGCCTCGGCCGGCGGTTGCGGCGGCAGGCTGTCGTCGCTGATCAGCGCGGTGATCTCCTCTACGTTCAGGTCCAGCCGCAAGCCCAGATAGGGCAGGGTCGGGCTGGCGACGGACACCTTGGCCACGACCGGTAGATCCACCGAGGAAATCAGGTAATGGAAGGGGTCGTACTCGTAGGCTTCATCGCCGATGAGCAGGCGCTTGGATCCCTGGGCGATAACGCCCAGGGCGGCTTTCTGCAGTCCGGGCTTGGCGCCGGTGGGCTGCGAAATGCGGTGCAGGAACAGGCCCTCGATGGGCGTGTCCAGCGAACCCTCCAGGTCTCCGGTCATGCGTTCCAGCGTGCAGAGCAGTTCGCGCCGCGCCGGCTCATAGGCGACGTCCAGGGCCGGGACGGCGACGCTGGCGGCAAGTGCGGATGTGATGGTCATGGGGGCTCCCGTGGCGCGCCGTGCCGGGTAGGCATAGAGCGGCAGAAAGTCGGAGGATTGGGTGGCTTTCAGTGTATGCCTAAGCGAGCCTGCGTCCAGGCGGTGGCGCTTTTCATGGAGAAATGGGCAGAAAACTCGGAGGAATGAGCGGCCAGGCGCCACAGGCGGGGCAGCGCTGCAGGATTGGGCAAAAAAAGGGCAGGATCAAGCAGCGTCCGCGCCGGTCCCTGGACGCATACTTGCCTTCATCCCGGCAGGCGAGCCGCGGCCATTCCATCCCGGAGCGCCGGCTCCCGCCCAGCCCTTGAAGGAGCGCAACCATGCGGTACAAGAAATTCGGAAGCACCGGCCTGTTCGTGTCGGAACTCTGCCTGGGTACCATGACCTTCGGCGGCGAAGGCGAACTGTGGAGCAAGATCGGCAGCCTGCAGCAGGAAGACGCCAACCGGCTGGTGGGCCGCGCATTGGATGCCGGCGTCAATTTCATCGACACGGCCGACGTGTACTCCGAGGGCCGCTCGGAGGTCATCACCGGGCAGGCGCTGCGCGACCTGAAGGTGGCGCGCGAGGACGTCGTGATCGCGACCAAGGTGTTCGGACAGACGGGCGCCGGCGTCAATGCGCGCGGCAACTCGCGCTCGCACATCATGGACGGCGTCAAGAAGAGCCTGTCGCGCCTGCAGCTGGATCATATCGACCTCTACCAGATCCATGGCTTCGATCCCGCCACGCCGGTGGAAGAAACGGTCAGGGCGCTGGACAATCTGGTGCAGCATGGCCACGTGCGCTATGTCGGCGTGTCCAACTGGGCCGCCTGGCAGATCATGAAGGCGCTGGGCATCGCTGAACGCCTGGGGCTGGCGCGCTTCGAATCGCTGCAGGCCTATTACACGATCGCCGGCCGCGACCTGGAGCGCGAGATCGTGCCCATGCTGCAAAGCGAAGGCGTGGGCCTGATGGTATGGAGTCCGCTGGCGGGCGGCCTGCTCAGCGGCAAGTACAGCCGCGACGGGCAGGCCGAAGCCGGCAGCCGCCGCGCCGCCTTCGACTTCCCGCCGGTGGATCAGGAACGCGCTTATGACAGCATCGAGGTCCTGCGGCGCGTCGCCGGCGCGCGCGGCGTATCGGTGGCGCAGGTAGCCCTGGCCTGGCTGCTGCACCAGCAGGCCGTGACCAGCGTCATCATCGGCGCCAAGCGCGTGGAGCAGCTGGACGACAATCTGGCGGCCACGGCGATACGCCTGACGGCGGACGAACTGGCCGAACTCGACCAGGTCAGCGCCCTGCCGCCGGAGTATCCGGGCTGGATGCATGTGCGCCAGGGCGAATACCGGCGCAAGCAGCTGAGCGAATCCGGCGCGGCGTAAAACGCCGGAGGCGGGCGGGGCCGCCGCCGGCATGGCTGGCGTCCGGCGCGCCGGGCCTCGCGCCGTGCCGCGGCGACTAGAATGTCATGCACTTTGCTGTGTATGGATTCTTGTCTTGAAGGGACACGCGTGGCCATTCCGTATCTACGCCGCCTGACGGCCGTCAGCCGCAGCCCCCAGGCCAACAGGCACCTGGCTTACGTCCTGACTTTTACCGCCGGCGCGGTCAACGCCGGCGGCTTCCTGGCCGTGCAGCAATACACCTCGCACATGTCCGGCATCGTCTCCATGATGGCCGATAACCTGGCGCTGGGCGGGGTGATCGTGGTGCTGCAGGGCCTGGCGGCGCTGCTGTCCTTTCTGGCCGGCGCCGCCAGCTCGGCCTTCCTGATCAACTTCGGGCGCCGCTCGCGCCTGACCAGCGAATACGCCATGCCGCTGCTATACGAAGCCGTGCTGCTGCTGGGCTTCGGCTTGCTGGGCGCCAACCTGGAGACGCTGCGCTGGTTCTATGTGCCGGGCACCGTCATGCTGCTTTGCTACATCATGGGTCTGCAGAACGCCATGATCACCAAGCTGTCGCGCTCCGAGATTCGCACCACGCACGTGACGGGCATGGTCACCGATATCGGCATAGAACTGGGCAAGCTGTTTTACTGGAACATGGCCAAGGGGGATCCCGCATCCATGCGGCCGGTGCGCGCGGACCGTAGCAAGCTTGTCGTGCTCACCGTGCTGGTGTCGTTGTTCTTCGTCGGCGGCGTGACGGGCGCGTATTCCTTCTTCAACTTCGGGTTCGGCTCGACGGTGCCGCTGGCGCTGATGCTCATGGCGTTGGCCGCGGTGCCCATCGTGGACGACATCCGCAGCCTGCTGCCGCGCATGTAGGGCCGGGACGCCCGCCGCCGCGCCGGCGAACTACAATGCCCCGCACCGATACACAGGAGGCAGACCGGGCATGGACGCGGAATTCTGGCTGGAGCGTTGGCGCGAAGGGCGCACGCATTTTCATCAATCGCGGGTCACGCCGCTATTGCAGAAGTATTGGCCGACGCTGGGCGTACCCAAGGACGGCCGGGTGCTGGTGCCGCTTTGCGGCAAGTCGCTGGACATGGTGTGGATCGCGGCCCAGGGGCATTCCGTGCTGGGCGTCGAGCTGTCGCAGCTCGCGGTCGAACAATTCTTCGAGGAAAACGAGCTCAAGCCGCTCACGCACGTGTCCGTCTATGGCAAGCACTACGTGGCGGGCAGCATCGAAATCATCTGCGGCGACATCTTCAAACTAGACGCGCAACTGCTGTCGCATTGCGTGGGCGCCTATGACCGCGCCGCGCTGGTGGCGTTGCCCGATACCATGCGCGCGGACTACGTGCGCCACGTCTACGGCAATCTGTCGCCCGCCTACCAGGGACTGCTGATCACGCTGGATTATCCGCAGGAAGAAATGCCGGGGCCGCCGTTCTCTGTCGTGGACAGCGAAGTGCAGAACATCTTTGCGGGCGTGTCGCCCGCCAGGATCATCGATCGCCGCGACATCCTGGAAAAGGAACCGAAGTTCCTGGCGGCCGGCGTCAGCCGGCTGGACACGGTGGTCTACCACCTGGGCGCGCACGAGTGAAGAAAGCGCCCGCCTGCGTTCGGGCGGGCGCTGCCTGCGATGCTCTCAGGTCATCAGCCAGCCGCCGGCCACGTCCAGCACCTGGCCGGTGACGAAGCGGGCCTGGTCCGACGCGAAGAACAGGCAGGCATCCGCCACTTCCTCCGGCGTGCCCAGGCGGCGCAGCGCGGTCACCTGCGCGACCGCGTCATTGATCTCCTTGGGCACGGTCTTCAGCAAGGGCGTGCTGATGCGTCCCGGCGCCAGGGCGTTGACCGTGACCTGATGCTCGCCCAGTTCGGCGGCCCAGTGGCGCGTCAGGCCGATCAGGCCAGCCTTGGTGGCCGCGTAATGCGCCGCCACGATGTCGCAGTAAGCGCGGCCGGCCACCGACGACATGTTGATCACGCGGCCCTGGCGCTCGCGCACCATGTGCGGCGTGGCCAGGTGCGTCATGTAGAACACGCTGTTCAGGTTGACGGCGACCACGTTCTCCCATTCCCGGGGCGGCATCTCCCAGACCTTCAGCGCGCGTCCATCGGTCTTCGGTGAAATGCCGACGTTGTTGACCAGGATGGTGGCCGGACCCAGCTCCGCGCTGATGCGTTCGTAGGCCGCCTGGCACTCCTCGAAGCGCGCGACGTCCGCGTGCACGAAGCAGACTCCGTGGCCGCGCTTGCGCAGTTCCTTTTCGTAAGCCTGGCCGCCCTGCGCATTGAAATCGATGAGGCCCACGCGGCCGCCTTCGGCCAGGAAGCCTTCGACGATGGCCGAACCTATGCCGCCGACCGCGCCGGTCACGATGGCGACCTGGTCCTTGAAGCGCCCGCTCATGCGGCCACCTTCAGCATGATCTTGCCGATGTGTTTGCTGCTTTCCATCAGCGCATGCGCCTGGGCCGCTTCCGCCAGCGGGAACACCTTGTGGATGCGCGGCAGGCATTGCCCCTGTTCCATCAGCGGCAGCACCTTTTCCGCCAGCGCGCGGGTGATCGCACCCTTGTCCTCGTCGGAGCGGGGGCGCAATGTGGAGCCGGTGAATTGCAGGCGCTTGAGCATGATGGGCATGGCGTCGATCTCGGCCTTGCTGCCCTCCAGGAAAGCGATCTGCACCAGCCGGCCATTGAGCGCCAGCAGCCGCAGGTTCTTGTTCATGTAGGCGCCGCCCACCATGTCCAGGATCACGTCCACGCCCGCGCCGCCGCTGCCCTGGCGCACCGCTGCCTCGAAGTCGGCCTCGCGGTACAGCACGGCATGGTGCGCGCCGGCGGCCAGGCAGGCGTCGGCCTTTTCCTGATTGCCCACCGTGGTCCAGACTTCGGCGCCAAAGGCGCGCGCCAGCTGGATCGCGGTCAGGCCGATGCCGCTGGAACCGCCGTGCACCAGGAAACGCTCGCCGGCCGCCAGACGGGCGCGGTCGAACACATTGGTCCAGACGGTGTAGTAGTTCTCGGGGATGGCGGCGGCCGTCAGCAAGTCCAGGCCGCGCGGCACGGGCAGGCAATGGCGTTCGTCCGCCAGGCAGTATTGGGCGTAGCCGCCGCCCGGCGTCAGCGCGCAGACCTGGTCGCCGACTTTCCAGAGGCTGGCGTCGGGTCCGGCGGCGATGACGGTGCCGGACACCTCCAGCCCCAGGTGGGGCGAGGCACCCGGAGGCGGCGGATAGGAGCCCGAGCGTTGCAGCACGTCGGGGCGGTTGACCCCGGCGTAGGCGACCTCGATCAGCACCTGGCGACCGGCGGGCGCTTCCATGTCGCGTTCGGCCAGGCGCATGCAGTCGGGCGCGCCGCCCTGGCCGTGGTCGATGTATGTGCAGCGTAAAGACATAAGGAATCCTTGGTATCAATGGCCCAGATAGGCCTTCTTCACATGCGGGTCGCTCAGCAGCTCCGCGCCGGTGCCGGTGCGCACGATGGCGCCGTTCTCCAGCACGTAGCCGCGGTCCGCCAGCCGCAGCGTGCGGAACACGTTCTGCTCCACCAGCAGTACGGTCACGCCGTGCGCGGTGACGCCGCGGATGATGTCGAACATCTGTTGCACCAGCAGCGGCGACAGGCCCAGCGAGGGTTCGTCGAACACCAGCAGCTTGGGATCGGCCATCATGCCGCGGGCGATTGCCACCATCTGCTGTTCGCCGCCGGAAAGCGAGCCGGCGTACTGGTTCAAGCGTTCCTGCACCCGCGGGAAGATGCCCAGCACCTCGTCCAGCTTGCGCTGCACGATGGGGCGCGCGGCGCGCTTGTACGAACCCATCAGCAGGTTGTCGCGCACCGTGAAGTGCGGGAACAGCTGGCGGCCTTCGGGAATCATGGTGATGCCCGCGTCGACGATGTCGTAGGGCTTGCGGTTGGTCAGGTCCTGGCCTTCGAACTCGACCTTGCCGTCCATGGCGGCGATGACGCCGCACAGCGTCTTCAAGGTGGTGGTCTTGCCGGCGCCGTTGGCGCCGATCAGCGTGACGATCTCGCCCGCATGGACCTCGAAGTTCAGGCCGTTCAGGACCTGGCTCTTGCCGTAGCCCGAGGACAGATTCGAAACCTTAAGCATCCTGGTACTCCTTGCCCAAATAGGCCTCGATGACGGCGGGGTTCTCCACCACGTCCTTGGGCGCGCCGCTGACCAGCACCGCGCCTTCGTTCAGCACGATGATGCGGTCGGACAGCGCCATGGTGGCCTGCATCATGTGCTCGATCAGCAGCACCGACACGCCGGAATCTCGGATGCGCCGGATCATCTGGATCGACTTCTCGATGTCGGTGGGGTTCAGCCCGGCCATCACCTCGTCCAGCAGCAGGATGCGGGGCTTGATCGCCAGCGCGCGGGCGACCTCCAGGCGCTTCATGCCGCCCACGGTCAGGTTGCGCGCCTCGATGTCCAGGTACTTCACCAGGTCGGTCTGCTCGGCGACCTTAAGCGCGATCTGTTCGGCCTCGTCCCGGTTCGAGGTGCGGATGAAGGCGCCCAGCATGATGTTCTCCAGCACGGTCAGGCCGGTGAACGGCTTGGCGATCTGGAAGGTGCGGCCCAGCCCCTGGTGCGCGAACTCGTCGGGCGTCTTGCAGGTGACCCATTTGCCTTGCGCGTCCAGCATGGTGATGCCGCCCTTGTCCGGCGACAGGAAGCCCGACAGCAGGTTGAACACGGTGGTCTTGCCCGCGCCGTTGGGGCCGATCATGCCCAGGATCTCGTTCTGGTTCAGCGTCAGCGACACGTCGTTGGTGGCGCGCAGGCCGCCGAAGCTCTTGAACAGCTTGTCGGCCTTGAGCACCGGCTGATCCGTGCGTTCGGCGTTGTGCAGGCGCAGTTCATCGGCCAGCTTGAGCTTGGCGCGAGGTGCGCCCAGATAGGGCAGACGCGACAGCCAGCGTTCGATGGCCGGGCCGAAGGCGCCGGCCAGGCCGCGCGGAATGGTCAGCACCACCGCGACCAGGATCAGGCCGTAGATCAGCCCGTGCATGCCGTTGCCCACGCTGCTGAGCCAGCCGCGCGCCAGTTCGGCGATGGGCAGCACCAGGAAGGTGCCGGCGATGGGGCCGGCCACCGTGCCGAGCCCGCCGATCAGCGCGAACATGGCCACCTGGATCGACAGTTCCAGCGAAAACGCCGAGCTGGGGTCCACGAAGGTCAGGTAGGTGATGTGGAAGGTGCCGATGATGCTGGTCAGCATGGCCGACACGACCGCGGCGATGATCTTCATGCGCACGGTATGGATGCCGACCGCCAGCGCCGCATCCTCGCGTTCGCGGATCGCGATCAGGTAGTGGCCGATGCGCGACTTGCGGATGTACCAGGAGGCCCAGGTCACCAGCAGGAACAGGCCGAAGGCGATGATCACGTAATTGACCTTCTCGCGAAACACGATCCAGGTCCAGCCTATGTTCAGCGGCAGGCTGATGCCGCTGGAGCCGCCCGTCCAGCTTTCCTCGTGGATCACCAGGAGTCGCACCACTTCCAGGATCGCGATGGTGGCCAGCGCGAAGAACGGGCCGCGCAGCCGCAGGGTGGGGTAGCTGATCAGGATGGCGACCGCGCCCGAGATCGCCGCGCCCGCCAGCATGCCGAACCACGGCGAAATGCCGAAGTTCTGCGTCAGCAGCGTGGCGGTGTAGCCGCCGATGCCGTAGAACACGGCGTGGCCCAGGGACAGCTGGCCGGCGTAGCCGCCGACGATATTCCAGGCCACGGACAGGGCCGAGAACACGAACAGCAGCACGAACAGGTTGGTCCAGAATGGCGTGCCCATGATCACGGGCACAAGGAACATCGCGATCAGCAGGATGAGGCTGACGTAGGTCTTGGGGTGTCGGATATCGGGAAACACATCTCGCTCCTTGTTGCTCTGATCACTCTGTGCCGACGCCGAACAGGCCGTTCGGACGCAGCACCAGGATCAAGAGGAAGATCCCGAAATAGACGACCTCTTTCAGGTCGGGGGCGATGTAGAAGCCGGCCAGCGTGTCCACGATGCCGATGATCATGGAACCGGCCACCGCGCCGTACAGGCTGCCCAGGCCGCCCAGCACCACGATCACGAACGCCGTCAGCACGAAGTACGTGCCCACGGTGGGAAACACCGGATATTGCGGCGCCAGCAGGCCGGCGGCGATGCCGACGAAGGCCGTGCCCAGGCCGAAGGCGATGGCGTAGACGTTGTTGACGTTCACGCCCATCAGGGTCGCGGCGTAGCGGTGCTGCGCCACGGCCCGCAGCGCGCGGCCCAGGTAGGTGCGGTGCATGAAGAGGTGCAGCAGCACCGCCAGGGTCAGGCCGATCACGAAGGTAACGAGCTGCCCGGTCACCATCGAATAGGGGCCGATGTCGATGGCATTGGTGCCCAGCTCCACCGGCGCGCGGTAGACGTTGGCGCCGAAGATCACCAGGGCGAGATTCAGCAGGATGGTGGACACGCCCACCGTGGCGAAGATCTGGATGTGCTGGTCGGCGTTGAGCAGCGGCTGGATGATGCCCTTCTGCGTCAGCGCGCCCAGCGCGAACAGGATGACGGCGACGGGTACCAGGCCGGCATAGGGATGCACGCCGAATTGCGCCGCGATCAGATAGACCATGTACATGCCTATCATCAGGAACTCGCCGTGCGCGAAGTTCACGACGCGCACCACGCCGAAGATCAGCGTCAGCCCCAGGCTGATGATGGTGTACGCGCCGCCTAGCAACAGGCCGTTGATGACCAGTTGAATGAATAGTTCCATGTTGCAACCTCTTAGAACGGGTGGCGGCCCCGGCCCGGCCGTGTCGTCGGCCGAACCGGGGCGCGCGGACCCCGGGAAACGTCAGGCGCCCCCGAGCGCCTGAGCACTGGCGTGGCGCTTATTTCTTGAAGACGGGCTTGCCGAGTGCGAGGTTGCTGGGTGCGATGGTGACCAGCTTGCCGTCCTGCCACTGCATCACGTAGAACGTGGATGCGTTGTTCTGGCCGTCTTCGCCGAAGTCGAAGGCCCAGCCGTTGGCGGTCTGGCCGGCCGGCTTCTTGTAGGCCAGGACCGCGGCGCGGATCTTGTCCTTGTCGGTGGACTTGGCGTTGCCGATGGCTTCGAAGAAGGCCTTGGCGCCGACGTAGTTGGTCAGGCTGTGGCCGGATTGGGGGTCGCTCTTGTAGGTGGCTTTGTAGGCTTCCAGGAACTTGTCCAGGCCGGGCGCGCCCGCGGGGTTGATGGAGGATTGCGGGAAGTCCAGGTCGAACACGCCGTTCATGTCGGCGCCCACGGCCTTGGCGGTGTCCGCCAGCGAATAGCCGCCGCCCGCGCCGATCACGACCTTGGGCTTGAAGCCCGCGGCGCGCGCCTGGCTGAAGAACAGGATGGCGTCGTTCTGGTAGGCCGTCTGCAGCACCACGTCGACCTTGGCGCCCTTCAGGCGCAGGATCAGCGAGGACAGGTCCACGGTCTTGGCCGAGTACGGCAGCACTTCCGCGACCGTATAGCCCAGCTCCTGCGCGCGCTTCTTCTCGGTGGCGGCCACGTCGGTGCCGTAGGGGCCGTCCTCGTGGATGATGCCGATCTTGATGTCCTTGGGGTTCAGTCCCATGCCCGGCGCGATGGTGTCGTGCAGCGCGTTGACCACCGACACGCCGTACAGCGCGGTGTTGGGGTTGCTGCGGAACAGGTACTTGTAGCCGCGGGTGGTGATCTTGTGCGCGGTGGCGCCCAGTTCGAAATAGGGCACGCCGGCCAGCTCGGTCACGGGCGAGGCGGCATAGGAGATGCCGGAAGCGTAGCTGCCGAACACGCCGACCACGTTGGAGGAAATCAGGCGCTTGGTTTCCGACACGGCTTGCGTCGGATCGACGGCGTCGGCCTTGATGATCTCGATCTTTTCGCCGTTGACCCCGCCGGCGGCATTGATCTCATTGACGGCCAGTTCCAGGCCGCGATAGCTCTCTTGTCCCAGAAGCGCGAGCGCGCCGCTGAACGGGAAGAGGGCGCCTACCTTCATGTCGGCCGCTGCGGTGCCGCTTGCCAGCGCGCCGCACAGGCCCAGCGCCAAAGCAATTTTGTTGAACTTGAACACTGTCTACGCTCCTTTGTCGGTATGGGATGCGGACTTTCTTGTTTGGTCCGTTTTTTTGAATATATGATATATCGGCCGGGCGGGTAGCAAACCCCGCCTTGGATTCTAGTTGGGGCCGTAACCCGCCGAATCGGGGAATTCCCTAAAGCCGCATGAATAAAGACTTAGCGGGCTGATATCAAACAAATGGCGGGGGTTTTACGGCTTTGGGATGAAGCATTCCGGTGGCTGCAACGGTTGCAACAAACGCTAGAAAATAGCTGTTTTTTTCATATATCGTATATCATCAATCGGCCGTTTTTCATAAGAATCAGGAGACAGAGGCATGTTCGAGGAAGTGGATTTCGCCGGGAAAAAGGTGCTCATCACCGCCGGCGCGGACGGGCTGGGCCTGGAGATGGCGAAGGTGTTCCGCCATGCCGGCGCCTCCGTGTTCGTATGCGACGTGAACCAGGAGCGCCTGGCCGCGCTGCCGGCCGAATTGCCCGGCGTGCATGCGGCCCTGGCCGACGTCTCGGACGAAGACAGCGTCGCCGCGCTGTTCGACCAGGTCCGCGCCAAGCTGGGCGGCCTGGACATCCTGGTCAACAACGCGGGCGTGGCCGGTCCCACCGGCTACGTCGAAACCCTGTCCAAGGCGGACTGGGACCGCACGCTGGCCGTCAACATCACCGGGCAATTCCTGTGCGCGCGCCAGGCCATCGGCCTGCTCAAGGAGTCCAAGGCCGGCGTGATGATCAATCTGTCGTCCGCGGCCGGCCATCTCGGCTTTGCCGGGCGCTCCGTCTATTCCGCCTCGAAGTGGGCGGTGATCGGCTTTACCAAGTCCCTGGCCATCGAGCTGGGTCCCTATGGCATCCGCGTCAACGCCATCCTGCCGGGCGCGGTGGAAGGGCCGCGCATCCGCGCCGTCATCGCGGCCAAGGCGGATACGCTGGGCCGGCCGGTGGAGGAGATCGCCGCGCAGTACGAGAACCAGGCCGCGCTGGGCCGCATGGTCACGGCGCGCGATATCGCCAACATGGTGCTGTTCAATGCCAGCGAGGCCGCCCGCAGCGTTTCAGGGCAGGCCATCGTGGTGGACGGCTTCACGCAGAAGCTCTACTGATGGACGCCGGGTCCAAGGCGCAGCGCGCCGCCATCATCGGAACCGGCCTGATCGGCCAGGGCTGGGCCATCGTGTTCGCCCGCATGGGCTGGGAAGTGCACCTGTATGACGTCAACGCCGCCATGCTGGCCGAAGCCCGCGGCCTGATCCTGCGGCAGCTGCGGGAACTTGAAGCCCAGGGCTTGCTGACGGACGCCGAAGCCATAGGCGGACGCGTCCATGTGGCAAGCAGCCTGGCCGATGCCTTGAAGGGCGCCCGCTACATCCAGGAGAACTCGCCCGAGAATCTGGAAATCAAGCGGGCGCTGTTTGCTGAACTGGACGCGGCGGCCGAACCCGACGCCATCATCGGCAGCTCCACATCCAGCATCCCCGCCAGCGAATTCACCGGGCATCTGGCCGGACGCCACCGCTGCCTGGTGGCGCACCCGGTGAATCCGCCGTACCTGATCCCGGTGGTGGAACTGTGCCCCGCGCCCTGGACCAGCCCGGAGGCCGTCGATTCCGCCCGCGCCGTCATGGCCGGCATCGGCCAGAAGCCCGTGCTGGTGCGGCGCGAAATCGAAGGCTTCATCCTGAACCGCCTGCAGGGCGCGCTGCTGCATGAGGCGTTCCGCCTGGCCAGCGCGGGCATCGCCAGCGCCGAGGACATCGACGCCACGGTGAAGGACGGCCTGGGCCTGCGCTGGTCGTTCATGGGACCGTTCGAAACCATAGACCTTAACGCACCCGGCGGCATTGCCGACTATTGCGCGCGCTACGGCGGGCTGTACCAGTCCATCGGCGCGACCCAGGGCGAACCCGTCGCCTGGGACGGCGCGCTGGTCGACGCGCTGTCGGAGGAACGCCGCGGCCTGCTGCCGCAGGAAGATCTTGCCAAGCGCCGCTTCTGGCGCGATGAAAAACTGATGCGCCTCATGCGCCATAAACAGGACAACGGAGACAACAATGGCTAAGCCCAAGCAGAAAGTCATCATCACTTGCGCCGTGACGGGCGCCATCCATACGCCCAGCATGTCGCCGCACCTGCCAGTGACCGCCGACGAGATCGCCGAAGCGGCCATCGGCGCGGCCAAGGCGGGCGCGGCGGTGCTGCACCTGCATGCGCGCGATCCGCAGACCGGCAAGCCGTCGCAGGACCCGGCGCTGTTCAAGCCCTTTCTGGAGCGGATCAAGCGGGAAACGGACGCCATCATCAACATCACCACCGGCGGCAGCCCGCATATGACGGTGGAAGAGCGCATGCGTCCGGCCACCACCTTCAAGCCGGAGCTGGCGTCCCTGAACATGGGATCCATGAACTTCGGCCTGTACCCGATGCTGGGCCGCTTCAAGGAGTTCAAGCACGACTGGGAACGCGAACATCTGGAAAACAGCCGCTCGCTGGTGTTCCGCAATACCTACCAGGACATCGAGTCCATCCTCGCGCTGGGCAACGCCAACGGCACCCGCTTCGAGTTCGAGTGCTACGACATCAGCCATCTGTACAACCTGGCGCATTTCGTGGACCGCGGCCTGGTCAAGTCGCCGCCTTTCATCCAATCGGTGTTTGGCATCCTGGGCGGCATCGGCCCGCACCCGGAAGACCTGATGCACATGAAGCGCACGGCCGACCGCCTGTTCGGCAACGACTATGAATGGTCGATCCTGGGCGCCGGCCGCGGCCAGATCCCGCTGGCCACCATAGGCGCGGCCATGGGCTCGAACGTGCGGGTGGGGCTGGAGGATTCGTTGTGGATCGGGCCGGGCGAGATGGCGCAATCCAATCAGGTCCAGGTGGAGCGCATCCGCACCATCCTGGAGGCGCTGAACCTGGAAATCGCCACGCCCGAAGAGGCGCGCGCCAAGCTCGACTTGAAGGGCAAGGACAACGTGGCGTTCTGATGCGGCCAGGGGCCGGCAGCTATCCGGCCCCTTGTCGCGTCAGGCGCGGCGGCGCAGCGCGGCGGCCAGCGTTTCGGTATCGAGCGCGCGGTCGAAGTTGGCGGCGTGGCGGGCCTTCAGGCTCAGCTCCGCAGCCAGCCGCAGTTCCGTGTCGTCCGGCATGTCGGCCGCACCCAGTTCGCGCAAGGTGGTGGGCAGGCCCACCTGGGCATACCAGCGGGTCAGCTCGGCCAGCATGCCGTCCGTCCGGTTTTCCAGGTCCAGCTGCACCAGCAGTCCGACCGCCACCTGCAGGCCATGCGGGGCACTCGCCAGGCCGCTGATCCTGGGCAGCCCGCGCGTCAGCGCGTGGGCGATGGACAGGCCGCCGCTTTCGAAACCGAGGCCGCTCATGAGGATCATCGCTTCCACTACGCGTTCGAAGGCCGGCGTGGGCTGGCCGCTGCCGGCAACCGCCACGGCATCCGCGCCGTCGGCCAGCAGGGTGCGCAGGCAGCCGTCGGCGATGAACTGGGCGGTGAGGGGCGGCGCGCCGTCATACATGTTGCGGCCGCCGTTGCGGCTGCATTGCTCGGCTTCGAATTTCTTCGAGACCGCATCGCCCAGCCCGGCGAGAAAGAAATTCGCCGGCGCGGTGGCGATGACGGCGGTATCGACCAGCACGATGGTGGGGTTGAACAGCATGTGCTCCACCGCCAGGAGGTTGTGATGGGCGTCGTACAGGACGTAGTTCTTGCTGGTGGGCGCGTCGTTGGAGGCGACGGTCGGCACGGTGATGAGATGGCAGTGCGAGGACTTGGCCACGGCCTTGCCCGCGTCCAGCGCCTTGCCGCCGCCCACCGCGATCACCATGTCGATGCCGGCAGGCGCGGCCTGCGCGCGCAATTGCGTGATCGCCGCGGGCGTCAGGTCGCCTTCGACGATCAGCGGCGCGAGCGACACGTTATGCGCCGCGCACAAGGCTTCGATTCTTGGCCCCAGCACGCCATGCACATAGCTGTCTATGACCAGGGCGGCGCGGCGGCCGAACAGGGCTGCGTACTGTCCCAGGGTGTCCAGGGCGCCGGCGCCCTGGATGTAGCGGCTGGGCGCGCCAAAAATCTTCAGCATGGGGGATTCCTTCGGGTTTGCCTACTTGCGGGCAGCGGGGGGGCGGTAGTCGAGTTCCTTTTCGCGCTCGACCAGCCAGTCGATCATGATCTTGCCGCCCCAGACCAGATCGGCCTGGATGGCCTGCCTGGCGGCTTCGGAGTCGCGCGCTTCCAGGGCTTCCAATACCGCTTCGTGGCGGTGCTCGTTCTGCGAATAGTCCAGCCCAGAGGTCTTGACGTGGAACACCTTGAGGATGGGGCCGGTGATCACCCAGAACGATTCCACCGTGGCGCGCAGGATGGGCTTGTTGCTGGCTTCCAGGATGCCGAAGTGGAACTTGCGGTTGAGGTAGCTGGCGCGCTTGGGATCGCTGGATGTGCAGGAGATGAAATCCCGCTGCAGCGCGATCAGGTTGTCCAGCTGTTTGCGCGTGATGTTCTGTGCGGCTTCGGCCGCGCCCATGCCTTCCAGGTGGAAGCGGATCTGCTGGATTTCACGCAGCTTTTCCGAATTGACGTAAGGCACGTAGACCGCGGTGGCCGCCTGCATTTCCAGTCCCTGCTCGCTGATCAGCCGGAAGATGGCCTCGCGTACAGGCGTGATGGAGACGCCCATTTCCTGGGCCAGTTCGCCAATGATCAGGCGTTCGCCGGGTTCGTACTGCCCGTTGATCAGGGCATTGCGGATTTCGTTGTAGACCCTGACGGAGAGGTTCTCTTTCTTTACCGGTTTAAGGCTGGACATGACAGGCTCAGGCTTGCTGTATTGATGGGGGCGGGTGGATTCGGGATGAATTCTATCCCGCCATGGCAAATTCGAGCGCGATGGGTATATTATATATCATATATCCTAACAGCAAAAAGGAAGCGCCATGAGGAGTGATAGGGAGGTCCCCACCGAAGGGGAGGTCGGGCTGCTGCGGGAAAAGGCCCGCCATATCCGGCTGGAGACCATCAGGTTGATCGAGATCGCCAAGGTCGGGCACTACAGCTCAGTGTTCTCGTGCGCGGAAATCTTCGCCGCGCTGTACTACGACGTGATGCGGCTGCGTCCGGGCGAGCCGCAGTGGCCCGACCGCGACCGCTTCCTGATGGGCAAGGGCCATGCCGCCGTGGGTCTCTTCCCGGTGCTGGCGGACCATGGCTTCATCGCCCGCGAGCTGCTGGACGGCTACACCCGCCTGGGCAGCCCGCTGGGCGATCATCCCGACATGAGCAAGGTGCCGGGCGTGGACTTCAGCTCGGGTTCCATCGGCCACGCGTTGTCCAACGGCGTGGGCATGGCGGTGGGCGGGCGCATGAGCGGGCGCGACTTCAACGTCTTCGTGCTGCTGGGCGACGGCGAGATGCAGGAAGGCCAGGTCTGGGAGGCGGCGCTCTTCGCCGCCCACAACCGCCTGTCGCGCCTGGTTGCGATCGTCGACCGCAACGGCTACCAGCTCGACGGCAAGGTCGACGAGGTCATGGGCGTGGAATCGCTGAAGGAAAAATGGCTGGCCTTCGGCTGGGAAGTGCATGAGGTGGACGGCCACAACCTGGTGGAACTGACCGCTTTGCTGCGCCGCCTGCGCGCGGACGAGTCGCGCGCCAGGCCGGCCTGCGTGATCGCAAAGACCATCAAGGGCAAGGGCGTGTCCTATATGGAAACCGAGCCGGGCTGGCATCTGGGCTACCTGGCGCCGCAAGACGCGCAAAGCGCCGTTGAAGAAATCCTTTCCCGCGAGATCTGAATGGCACAGGCACAAGTCCTCTCTCCCGATTCCTGGCAGTACCGCGCGCTGAATGCGGTGAACCCCGGGCTGTCCTATCTTTCCGACGCGCTGATCGAGCTGGCTGCGGCCGGCCATCCGGTGGTCGCCGGTTCGGCCGACCTGCAGTACTCCAACGGCCTGAACCGCTTTGCCCAGGCCTATCCCGACCGCTATGTCCAGTTCGGCATTTCCGAGCAGAACATGGTGTCGGCCGCGGCAGGCCTGGCGACCACCGGCATGATGCCCTTCGTCGCAACCTTCGCGTCCTTCCTGGGCCTGCTGTGCTGCGAACAGATCCGCATGGACGTGGCCTATACCAAGCTGCCCGTGCGCCTGATCGGCCACCACACCGGCATCAGCCTGGGCTTCTATGGCACCTCGCACCACGCCACCGAAGATATCTCGACGATGCGGGCGCTGGCCGGCCTGACGGTGGTCTCGCCCGCCGACGGCCCGCAGCTGGCATCCGCCATCAAGGCCTCGGTGGACTGGCCCGAGCCGATCTACTTCCGGATCGGCCGCGGCCGCGACCCGCAGGTCTATGAAGACGGCGCGCCTTTCCAGTTCGGCCGCGCCATTGTCCATTCCAGCGGCTCGGACCTGAACATCATCGCCTGCGGCATCACTGTGCACGCGGCCCTGGCGGCCGCCGAACAACTGCGCGGCGAAGGATTGTCGGTGGGCGTGATCGACATGCCCACCATCAAGCCCCTGGACCGCGACGCCGTGCTGGCCGCGGCAGGCAAGTCCCGCGTGCTGATGACGGTGGAAGAGCACAACGTGCTGGGCGGGCTGGGTTCGGCCGTGGCCGAGGTGCTGGCCGACGCGGGCACAGGCACGCGCTTGCGCCGCCATGGCATCTACGACGAATACAGCCTGATCGCGCCGCCCACCACCCTGTATGCGCACTACAAGCTGGACGCGGACGGCATCGCCGACGTCGCGCGCGCTACGCTCCAGCCCTGAGACACGGAGACAGACATGAAGGAAATCACCGGCACCACGCGCCTGTTCGGCATCCTGGCCGATCCCATTCACCACGTGAAGACGCCGCAGCGCATGAATGAGCATTTTGCCGCCATCGGCTTCGACGGCGTGTGCGTGCCGTTCCACGCCCGGCCGGATAACTTGGCCGAGGTGGTCGCTGGACTGCGGCGGCTGGAAAACCTGGGCGGCGTCATTGTCACGGTGCCGCACAAGACCGCGATACTGGAGCTGGTCGACGACGCCACTCCGGTGGCGCGCAAGATCGGCGCGGCGAACGTGGTGCGCCGCGAGGCGGACGGCAAGCTGGTGGCGCACATGCTGGACGGCGAAGGCTTTGTCCGCGGGCTGCAAAGCGCAGGCGTGTCGCCGCAGGGCAAGAGCGCCTATCTGGCGGGGGCGGGCGGCGCGGCCAATGCAATCGGCTTCGCGCTGGTCCAGGCCGGCGTGTCGCGGCTGACCATCGCCAACCGCACCACGGCCAAGGCCGAGGATCTGAAGGCGCGCATCCTGTCGCTGCATCCCGGCGCCCGGATCGACGTGGGCACGGCCGACCCCTCGGGGCACGACCTGGTGGTCAACGGCACCTCGCTGGGCATGAAGCCGGACGACGCCTTGCCGCTGGACGCCAGCCGCCTGACGCCGGACCAACTGGTCTGTGAAGTCATCATGCAGCCCAAGGACACGGCCTTGCTGCTGGCGGCGCAGGCCCGCGGCTGCAAGGTGCACTATGGCGCGCCGATGCTGGCCTGCCAGATCGAACTGATGGCGCAAATGCTGGGCGTGGCGGCGGACAAGCCGGCCGACGCGGGACGCTGATCCGTATGAGCGACTACGACTTCATCATTGCCGGGGGCGGCACGGCGGGCTGCATCCTGGCCAACCGCCTGAGCGCCGACGGCAAGTATCGCGTGCTGATGCTGGAGGCCGGACATGAGGCCCGCAGCATGTGGATCTCGATCCCGGCGGGCTTTTCCAAACTGCTGGTCAACCCGGAATACAACTGGCGCTTCGCCACCGAGCCGGAAGACAACGTCCACGGCAGGACCATTGCCGTGCCGCGCGGCAAGGGCGTGGGCGGGTCGACGCTCATCAACGGCATGATCTACGTCCGTGGCCAGCCGCAGGACTACGACGGCTGGGAGGCGGCGGGCGCGACCGGCTGGGGCTACAGCCAGGCCGAGCGCATCTTCCGCAAGATCGAATGCTACGAACCCGGCGACGCCAGCCGCGGCAAGAGCGGCCCGATGCATCTGGAAGAGGTGTCCGAACGCTTTCCCATATCGGATGCCTTCCTGAAGGCGGCGCAAGAGGACGGCCAGCCCTTGAATCCCGACTACAACGGCGGCAGCCAGGAGGGCGTGGGCTACTACCAGGTGCTGCAGCATCGGGGCAGGCGTTGGAGCGTGGTGGACGGCTACCTGAAACCCGCTTCCGGCCGCAAGAATCTCACCGTGGAATGCGGCGCGCACGTGACGCGGCTGGTGTTCGAGGGCAAGCGCTGCGTGGGCGTGGCCTATCGCAAGAACGGACAGGAGCACATCGTGCGCGCGCGGCGCGAGACGCTGCTGTGCATGGGCGCGGTGCAGTCGCCGCAGTTGCTGGAACTGTCCGGCGTCGGCAATCCCGCCTTGCTGCAAGCGTTCGGCATCGCGCCGGTGCTGGCGCAGCCGCAGGTCGGCGAAAACTACATCGACCACTTCGCGACCCGCATGAACTGGCGGGTGAAGGGCACCGTGACGCTGAACGAGATGTCGCGCGGTTGGCGCCTGGCGCAGCAGGTGGCGCGCTACTACGCCAGCCACAAGGGCATCCTGACCCTGGGCACGGGACTGGTGCACGGCTTCGTGAAAAGCGCGCCGGACCTGCCGGCGCCTGACGTGCAGTACTTCTTCGTGCACGCCAGCTACGCCAATGCGGCCGAACGTATCCTCGACCGGCAGCCGGGCATGACGATAGGCGTGGCGCAACTGCGTCCCGAGTCGGTCGGATCCATCCACATCAAGTCCGCGGATCCGCAGGCGGGGCCTGCGATCCGGCCCAACTTCCTGTCCGCCCAGGTGGACCGCGACAGCCTGGTGGGCGGCATGCAGGCGGCGCGGCGCATCGTCGGCCAGCCGGCCATGCGGCGCTATGTCGAATCGGAGATCAGCCCCGGCGCGGCGGTGGACAGCTACGACGAATGGCTGGACTTCGCGCGGCGCAACGGCCAGACCATCTACCACCCCATAGGTACCTGCCGCATGGGTTCCGATGCCGCCGCCGTCACCGACGTGCGCTTGCGGGTGAACGGCCTGTCCGGCCTGCGCGTGGTGGATGCGTCGGTGATGCCGAAGATGGTGTCCGGCAATACGCAGGGTGCCGTCATGATGGTGGCCGAGCGGGGGGCCGAGATGATTCTGGAGGATGCGGCGCAGGCCTAGCCGTATCCGTCACGGAAAAAGGCGCACGTGGCCAATCGGCCCGTGCGCCTTTGCACTTCAGCGGATGAGGAAGCCGGCGCCTACGGGGTCGTTCTTGTCGATCACCCAGCGCGCCGTGCCCAGGATGCTGGCCGTGCCCTTGACCGTGGGACGCACAGCGCGGGTGCCGTTCAGGTCCACCTCGCCCAGCAGGCAGCCTTCGAACACGCCGCTGCCCAACAGGCCTTCCGACTTGATCGGCTGGTTCAAGCCCATCTTGCCGCGCGCTTCGAACATGGCCATCATCGCGCTGGTGCCGGTGCCGCCAGGCGAACGGTCCAGCTGGCCGGCGCTGAACACGTGGACGTTCTTGTAGAACGCGCCTTCGATGGTCGGCTGGTGCCAGAAGGTGATGAAGTTCAGGTTGTTGATGTGGGCCTCGGTCGGGTGCTGGATGCGGTGACGGGCATTGAGCTGTTCGCGCACGATCAGGCCCATGCGCGACAGCTCGGTGCCGTTGTCCGGCGAGATGCGCAGGTCGCAGCCCGACAGGTCGACGATGCCGAAGTAGTTTCCGCCCCAGACGATGTCGGCGGACAGCTTGCCGTAGCCGGGCAGTTCCACCGGAATGTCTTGCGCGGCCACGTAGGCCGGCACGTTCTCGAAGCGCGTCCACAGCACGTTGTCGCCCTCGGACGCCACTTCCGACACCACCAGGCCGGCGGTGGTTTCAAAGCGGATCTTGGTGATGCCGTCCTTGCCGCGCGGCACCAGGCCATTGGCCACCATGGCCATGCTGACCGCGATGGTGCCGTGGCCGCACATGTGCGAGTACTCGGTGCCGTCGATGTAGATCAGGCCGGCGTCGTACTCGGGGCTGGACGGCGGCGTGAGGAACACGCCGAACATGTCCTTGTGGCCGCGCGGCTCGCGCATCAGCGCCTTGCGCAGCCAGTCGTAGTTCTGCTCCAGGAAGGCGCGCTTCTCCAGGATGGTGGAGCCGGCGGGGTACGGGATGCCGCTGTGCACGATGCACAGGGGCTCGCCTTCGGTATGGGTATAGATGACATCGAACGCGTCTTGCTTGCGCATGACTGTGGCTCCAGACAGTAAGGTAGGGAAGAAAGGTTATTTGCCGCGTTCGGACAGCATGTCCAGCCCGACGGTCAAATCCAGGATGACGATGGCGATCACCGCAACCACGATCGTGGCGCCCGATACGGCTGCGATGGTCGGATCTATCGTGTATTGCACGTAGTTGAAGAGCTTCACGGGGATGGTGTTCAGGTCCGCCGTGGTGTTGAAAATCGACAGCTCCACGTTGATCCACGAAGAGATGAACGCGAAGATCGAACCGGTGACGATGCCTGGCCGGATCTGAGGCAGCACCACCAGGAAGAAGGTCGTCCAGGGATTCGCGCCCAGGTCGGCCGATGCCTCCTCCAGCGCGCGCTGTTCGGGCGTCAGCAGGGTCAGCGTGGACCGCAGCACGAAGGGCGCGATGATGACGATGTGCCCGATCAGCAGGGACAGGAAGCTGCGCGTCAGGCCGAAGTAGGCGCCGTACTGCAACAGCGCCGCGCCCAGCACGATGTGCGGCAGCACCAGCGGCGACATCAACACCGAAGTCAATGCGGCCTTGCCCGGGAACTCGTAGCGCGCGACCGCCAGCGCGGCCGGCACCGTCAGCAGCACGGCCGCGGCCGTCGCCGCCAGGGCCAGCACCGTGCTGGTCGTGAACGCGGCGACGTAGCCGGCCTCGATCAGCAGCGTGCGGTACCACTCCAGCGTAAAGCCCTTGGGCGGAAACGCCAGGTAGGGCGTGGACGTGAACGAGGAACCCAGGATCACCACCAGCGGCAGGGCCAGGTAGGCCAGCACTCCCAGGGCGACCAGGCGGATCAGGTTGCGGGCAATCATCGCGCGGCTCCCGGCAGGACGGCGGCGCGGTTGGCAAGCGCCACCAGGATCAGGGTGAACACCAGCAGCACCATGCTCAGCGCGCCGCCGTAATGGAAGTCGAACACCGTGCTGTACTGCTGGAAGATCAGCATCGACAGCACCGACACGCGCCCGCCGGACAGCAGCGCAGGCGTCACGTAGGCGCTGACGGCCAGGGTGAAGACCATGATGGCGCCCGACACCACGCCGGGCAGCGTCAACGGCCAGGTGATGTGGAAGAAGGTGGCAGCGGGGCTGGCGCCCAGGTCGGCAGATGCCTGTTCGCAGGCCGGATCGACCCGCGCCAGCGCATTGCCGACCGCCAGCACCACGAAAGGCAGCAGCACGTAGACCATGCCGATCAGGATGCCCAGCTCGGTGCCGATGAAACGCATCGGACGGTCGGCGATGCCCGCGCCCACCAGGGCCTGGTTGACCAGTCCGTTGCGGCCCAGCAGCACCATCCAGCCAAAGGCGCGCACGATATTGCTGGTGAACAGCGGCACCACCAGCAGGATCACGCAGAAGCGCCGCCAGGCCTGCCAGCGCACCACGCGCACCAGGTACCAGGCCAGCGGATAGCCCAGGATCACGCAGGCGATCGTGGTGAAGAATGCCAGCCGGAAGGTGACCAGGATCACGTCCCAGTGGTATTGGTCGCCCAGCACGCGCAGGTACTGCTGCGGAGTCAGGGTCAAGCCATCGGCGCCGCCTGTGACGCTGGCCAGCGCCACCACCGCCAGCGGCGCCAGGAAGAAGGCCGCGAAGAACAGCACGGGAGCCGCCAGCAGCAGGCAGGGCGAACGCCAGGCGCGCGCGTTCATGGCTGTTCACCGATCAGGTGCAGGTGCTCCGGCGCGAAGGCAAGGCGCGCCGCGGCGCCCGGGCCCAGCCCCGACGGCGCAATGCCGCCGTGGCGCGCTACCAGGATCTGTCCGCCGATGTCCACGTGGATCATGCAGTGGCTGCCCACGTTGATGACGTCGGTGACCGTGCCGTTCAACCCATGCGCCGCCGATTCATCGGCCAGGCGCAAATCCTCGGGCCGCAGCACCGCCAAGCCGCGCGCGGGCGCGGCCTTGCCGGGGAACGGCACGCGCAGTCCCTGGGCATCCAGCTGCAGCGCATCGCCGCTGGCCGTGTAGGGCATGAAGTTGGCGTCGCCGATGAACTCGGCCACGAAGCGGGTGGCGGGATGCCGGTAGATCTCGGTCCCGCCGCCCACCTGTTCGATCTTGCCCGCATGCATGACCACCACCCGGTCGGCCATGGTCATGGCTTCTTCCTGGTCGTGCGTGACGAAGATGAAGGCGATGCCCAGCTTGGCCTGCAGGTGCTTGAGTTCCAGCTGCATGCGCTTGCGCAGCTTGAGGTCCAGCGCCGACAGCGGCTCGTCCAGCAACAGCAGCTTGGGCTGGTTCACGATGGCGCGCGCCAGCGCCACGCGCTGCTGCTGTCCGCCGGACATTTCGCGGGGATAGCGCGCACCGAAGTCCGCCAGGCCCACCATGTCCAGCGCCGACCGGGCGCGTTCGGCGGCTGCCTGCTTCGATGCGCCTTGTCGCCGCGGGCCGTAGGCCACGTTTTCCAGCACGCTCATGTGCGGAAACAGCGCATAGTTCTGGAACACCGTGTTCAGCGGCCGGTGGTGCGCGGCCAGGCGGCTGATGTCCTGGCCTTCAATCAGGATGCGGCCCGATTCGGGCCTGAGAAATCCGGCGATCGAGCGCAGCAGGGTGGTCTTGCCGCAGCCGCTGGGACCAAGCAGGGCCACGAACTCTCCCTGTTGGATCTCCAGGTCGATGCGGTCCAGCGCCTGGTAGGCGCCAAAGCGCATCGACACGCCTTCGATGGTAAGCAAAGCGGACATGTTCGATCCCGGTCTAGCGCTTGCGGGCAACCTGGCGGTTCCAGGCGTCCGTGACCTCGGCGCGGCGGCTGTTGATGAGGTTCCAGTCGAACAGGCTCAGGTTCTTGACCGAACCCTCCGCGCCCCAGGGCAGCTTGCGCGCCACGTCCTTCGGCACCTGCACATCCTTGACGGCGGGGCCCAGGTACAGGCGCGTGGCCAGGCAGGCGGCGGCATCCGGCGTGAGTGCGGTGTCGATGAACTTCTGCGCGGCGGCCTTGTTCGGCGCGTTCTTCACCAGATGCAGGCGCGCATCCGTGGCCCAGGCGCCTTCCTTGGGCACGGCGAAGCCGATGGGCAGTCCCTTGTCGATCAGATCCCAGGCGCCCACGTTGAAGTGCGCGCCGATGATGGCCTCGCCGCTCTGGTAGGCGTTGGTGGCGGCGCCCGAGCTGTCGAAGAACAGCGCGGTGTCCAGCGATGCCAACTTGGCGTACAGCGGCTCCAGGTTCGACGGGTCGACCGCGAACACCCGCGCCAGGAAGAAGATGAACGGCACGCCCGACGAGTTCGCCGGCGAGGGTATGGCCACGGCGCCGGCGTACTCGGGTTTCCACAAGTCCTTCCAGCTGGTCGGCGGCTGGGGCACTTCCTTGGTGTTGTAGGCGATGCCCAGCGAGTAGTAGCCGGTGCTGACCGCGTAGGCGCTGCCGCCATTGCGGTACACGCCCTGGTCGATGACGTTCTTCAGATTGGGTATGCCGGCGGGATCCAGCGCGTCCAGCACGCCGGCTGCGGCGGCCAGTTCGCTGATGCCGCCGTCCATCCAGGCCACGTCCATGGTGGGCGCGTCCTTCTGCTGCTGCAGCTTGGCCAGCGTGGTGGTGGAGGTGCCCACTTCCGGCACCACGGTCACGCCGGTGGCCTTGGTGTAGGGCTCGGCCACGCAGGCGCGGAACGCGTCGCCCCAGTTGCCGCCGTACCAGGCGACGGTGATCTTCTGCTGCTGGGCCAGCGCCTGGCCGGCGCTCAGCAGTCCGGCTGCCAGCAATGCGGCGCGCAGGGCGCGGCGGGTAGGTGTTGCCATGTCGGATTCCCCTTGTCGATTTATCGGCTCCGATCGGCCTGCGCCGGCGGGCGCTGCGGGACGGTGCCATAGGTGCATCTTGGGCGATCCCCGGGAAAACCAGCTTGAAGGCCTGGGACAAAAACTTGAATAATTGCGACATGGAAACCGCTACGTCCGCCGCTGCACCGTCTTTCTCCTATGACGATGAGTACAGCGGCCTGCCTCAGGGGAAACCCGCACTGACCGTAGGCATCGTGCTGCTGGACCAGTTCACGCTGGCCGCCTTTGCCGGATTGGTGGACGTCTTGCGGCTGGCGGGCGACCACGGCGGACGCAGCCGCCAGATCCATACCGCCTGGCGCGTCATGAGCTGGGACGGCAAGCCGCGCTGCTCCAGTGCGGGCCTGACCATAGACGTGGCCGACGGCCTGCCCGAAGACCCGACCCAGTTCGACTACGTGGCGGTTTGCGGCGGCAACGACTATTTCAATGGCCGCCTGCCCGAGCCCCTGCGCGACTGGCTGCGGCTGGCGGCGGCGCAGCGCGTGCGGCTCTTGGGCATCTGTACGGGCACCTTCGCGCTGGCGCAGGCCGACGTCATCGGGCCGCGCACGGTCTGCGTGCACTGGAACGTGCTGGATACTTTCCGCGAACGCTTTCCGCAGGCCCGGGCGGTGGTGGACCGGCTGTTCGTGGATGAAGGCGACCTGATTTCCTGCGCGGGCTCCACGGCCGCAATCGACCTGGCGCTGTACCTGGTGGCCCGGCACTGCGGGCGCGACAAGGCCCAGCAGGCGATGCGGCACATGATGCTGCAAGGCGTGCGCCCGGGGCGCGTGCCGCAGGCACATTTCCACACGGACCTGTCGGGCATCCAGGATCTGCGCGTGCGCCAGGCCGCGCACTTCATCGAGCAGCGCATCGACAATCCGCCACCGCTGGATGCGATCGCGCGCTACGTCGGCGTCGGGCGCAGGCAGCTGGAACGCGCCTTCCGCATGGCCACGGGCATGTCGCCGATGGCGTTCCAGCGGCAGTTGCGGCTGGAATACGGCAGCTGGCTGCTTTTGAACAATCCCAGCAGCATCACGCAGATCGCGCTGGACTGCGGGTTTGCGGATGGCGCGCATTTCTCGCGCGATTTCCGCGCGCATTTCGGCCAGTCGCCGCGCCAGTATCAGCAGGCCGCCGGCCGCGATGGCGGAGTCAGCGTGTTTCCCGCCTGAGGCTTCTGCACGGCTCGTTCCGGCGCCGGCAAGCCA
Source organism: Achromobacter xylosoxidans (assembly GCF_014490035.1). Classification (NCBI taxonomy): domain Bacteria; kingdom Pseudomonadati; phylum Pseudomonadota; class Betaproteobacteria; order Burkholderiales; family Alcaligenaceae; genus Achromobacter; species Achromobacter xylosoxidans. Next base: position 1,787,107 of record NZ_CP061008.1, read on the forward strand.
TGGGCTTATCAACGGAAGGAGACGACATGACCTATGACCTTTGGTACTGGGACGGCATCCCCGGGCGCGGCGAGTTCGTGCGCCTGGCCCTGGAGGCCGGCGGCATTCCCTACCGCGAATGCGCGCGCGAGCCCGGCGCGGATGAAGGCACGCTGGCCGCGGACCTGAGTTCGGCGCGCAAGCATCCGCCGTTCGCGCCGCCGTATCTGGTCGCGGGCAAAATGACGCTGGGGCAGACCGCCAACATCCTGCTGTTCCTGGGCGAAAAGCACGGCCTGGCGCCGGACTCGTTGGAAGGGCGGCTGTGGGTGAACCAGCTGCAGCTCACCATCGCCGACATGGTGGCCGAAGCGCACGACACGCATCATCCGATATCCGCCAGCGAGTACTACGAAGACCAGAAGGTCGAGGCCGCGCGCCGAGCACGCAGCTTTCGCGAGGAGCGCATGCCCAAGTTCCTGGGCTATTTCGAACGCGTGCTGGGCGGGCCGCAGGCCTGGCTGGCGGGCGGCAAGCGCTGGACCTACGTGGACCTGTCGCTGTTCCACCTCGTGGATGGCCTGCTCTACGCTTTTCCGAAACGCATGGCAACCCTGGCCGTGCGTTATCCGAACGTCATGGCGCTGCATGCGCGCGTGGCGGCGCTGGCGGAATTGCAGCCTTACTTTGACAGCGGCAGGCGCTTGCCTTTCGGGGAAGGGATCTTTCGCCAATATCGCGAATTGGACGCGGCTTGAGTCCGGACAAACCCTGGTGTTGCTGAATCCCGATTTTTTTGATCGGTTTCTTGAAAATCTTGAGGTCCGCTGATTTTTAAGATTAAATATTTGCAAATTGTTTAATAAATATTTCCATTTGTCTCGCGGCAGATAGGTCGAACGGCATCAAACCACCCGGACTCCGGGCAGGAGACGTCAAGATGAAATGGATCACTCTCAGCCAACTGCTGCGCATGGACCGTGGCATACAGAAGGCCGACATGCTTGGGCAGGTCGCGGCAATCCACAACGCCCAGGCCGTCATCGAGTTCGACCTGGACGGGCACGTCCTGGCGGCGAACCCGAACTTCCTGAACACCATGGGTTATGCGCTGGACGAGATCGCGGGGCAGCACCACCGCATGTTCGTCGATCCGGCAGAGCGTGCATCGGCAGCCTATGCGGAATTCTGGAGCCGCCTGCGGCAAGGCGGGCGCGATGCGGGGCGTTACCGCCGCATCCGCAAGGACGGCAGCGACGTCTGGCTGCAAGCGTCCTACAACCCGATTCGCGACCGCCGCGGCAGGCTGGTGAAAGTGGTCAAGTACGCCGTGGACATCACCGCGCAGCAACAGCGGCAGGCGGACGTGGAAGGCCAGCTGGCCGCGATCTCCAAGGTGCAGGCCATCATCGAGTTCGAGCTCGACGGCACCATCATCCGCGCCAACGATCTGTTCCTGGGCGCGGTGGGCTATCGCGCGGACGAGATCCAGGGGCGCCACCACAGCATGTTCGTCCCGCCTGAAGAGGCGCGCGGCGAGGCATACAAGGAATTCTGGCGCAGGCTGCGCAACGGCGAACATGACACCGGGCAGTACCTGCGCATCGGCAAGGGCGGTCGCCAGGTCTGGATCGAAGCCAGCTACAACCCGATCTTCGATGCCGAGGGACGCCCGGTCAAAGTCGTCAAATACGCGACCGACATCACGCGGCGTTTCACCGCCGCGCAGACCTTGCGCGTCGCGGTCCAGGGCCTGACCGAAAACGCCGAGCGCGCGGGCCAGGCCAATACGCTGGCGCTGGACGCCTGCAGGGTGGCCGAGCAGGGCGGCCATACCGTGCAGGAAGTGGTGCAGACCATGGGCGGCATCACCCAGAGCTCGCGCCGCATCTCGGAAATCATCGGAGTCATGGACGGCATCGCCTTCCAGACCAACATCCTGGCGCTGAACGCCGCGGTCGAGGCCGCGCGCGCCGGCTCGCACGGCAAGGGGTTCGCCGTGGTCGCGGCCGAGGTCCGCAGCCTGGCGCAGAACAGCGCGGCGGCAGCCAAGGAGATCAAGGACCTGATCACTTCCTCGGTGCAGCAGGTCGAAAGCGGCGCGCGCCAGGTCCAGTCGGCAGGCTCTACCATGGACGATATCGTGGCATCGTCGCGCCGCGTGACTGAAATCATGGCGGAGGTGGTGGAAGTGTCGCTGGCCCAGTCCGCCAGGCTCGGCGAAGTCACCGAGGACATCACGCAGCGGGCGGGAGAGGCTGCGCGCGGCGCGGCGCCGGCGGCCGCCGCGGTCAGGCCCGTGGCGCCAGCGCTGCGGGCCAGGCCGGCCGCCAATGGACCGCTGCAGCCGCAGGCCGAGCGGCAGTACGTGCGCTACTGAGCCGGCGCCGCCGGTCCGATGCGCTATAAAGACGGTATTGATCTGAACCCGCAGGCCCGGGCAGGAACCCTCTGCCCGGGCCGCGTCATTTGCAGCCACCGTCCATGACCGAATCCGAAGCACTGGCTCTCGCCTCGCACCGCCATTACAAGGGCGGCCTCTACCTCTATGTGGGCACCGCCCGCCACTCCGAAACCGAGGAATCCCTGGTGGTCTATGAACACCTCTGGCCTCACGAGCGGGGCTTGTGGGTGCGGCCGGCCGATATGTTCTTCGGTCAGCTGCCCGACGGCACGCCCCGCTTCGCGCCCTTGCGGCCGGCGGAGTAAGGCCGTGGCGTTCTACTACCGGCGGCCGCGCGCAAGCGGCGCTGCGCCTGCCCGCGCGACGGGCGGCAAGGCGGGCGGCGAGGCGTTGGCCGCCGCGTTGCAGGCGTTGCGCGGTCCGTTCATCGTGGCCGACCTGGAAACCACCGGCCTGTCCACCGCCACTTGCGAGATCCTGGAGTTCGCGGCGGTGCGCGTGGGCGCGGCAGGCGCGCTCGAGCGGGAGTACACGCAGGTCGTGCGCACGCGCGGGCCGGTGCCGCCCTTCATCAGCCGCCTGACCGGCATCACGCAGGCCGAGGTCGACCGCGACGGCGTGCCGGTGGCGCAGGCGTTTTCCTCCTTCCTGGATTTCGTCGAAGACCTGCCGGTGTTCTTCCACAACGCCTCGTTCGACCGGCGTTTCCTGGGCGCGGCGGCGGATCTGACCGGCCTGCCGTTTGCCAACTCGACCCATTGCACGCTGGCGCTGGCGCGGCGCGCATGGCCGGAGCTGCCCTCGCACAAGCTGGAGATCCTGGCGCGCCATGTGGGCGCTTCGGATCCCACCCACCGCGCGCTGGCCGACGTGCGCACCACCGTGGCCGTGGCGTTGGCGGCGAGTTCCCGCCTGGCCGCGGGCTAGGAGTTTCGATGTCCGACCTGGAACAGATCCGGCTGGCCGTGCGCCGGTTTACCGAAGAGCGGGAGTGGCAGCCCTTTCATACGCCCAAGAACCTGGCGATGGCGCTGGCCGGTGAGGCGGGCGAACTCGTGTCCCTGTTCCAGTGGCTGAGCGAGGCCGAGTCGCGCCAGATGCCGCCGGAGAAACTGGCGGATGCCGCGGACGAAATCGCGGATGTGCAGATGTACCTGGTGGCCCTGGCCGACCAGCTCGGCATCGATATCGCCGACGCGGTCGCAGGCAAGATGGTCAAGAATGCGCGGAAGTATCCGGCGGATCGTTTTCGCGGCAGCGCGCGCAAGTACGACGATCCGCCCGAACAGCCCTGACTCGCGCGCGACGCGGCCAGGCCGGCCGCCTCAGAGCACTTTTTGCTCGTGATGCACCTGCGGCGGTTCAACGAAAAAGCCCGCCACCAGCTTGCGCCATTCCTGGAAATCGCTGGATTCGCGGAAATCCACCATGTGGTTCTCGACGGTTTCCCAGTCCACCACCAGCGTATAGCGCTGCGGTTGTTCGATGCTGCGGTATAGCTCCATGCCGTGGCAGCCGCGGGCCCGCAAGAACAGCGGCTTCGCCTGCGCGACGCCTGCTTCGAACAGCGCTTCCTGCCCTTCGCGGACATGGATGCTGGCAATCTCCTGGATCATGGTCTGGTCTCCAAACAGATGAGGCCGGGTAGCGCCCGGCCGGCCGCCGTAGTATCGCTGAAATTCCCGGACCGGGCGCGCCCAGGACCCTGCCGCTTCAGTTGTGCGCGTTAGGGAAATTGCCCGAGGCGGCGACGCTCATTCCCATCCATAGAGTTGAACCCGCATGCGCGCGCGGCGCGGCAGGCGCGGTTTCCCTCGTCCATACGCACGGGCGCCGCGCAAGATTGCCGCAAATCTGGCCGATTGTTTTACAGCCAGGCGTCGTCCATCGGGACCCGGTCGCCCGTTTAGGCGATATCGACTTGCCTAGGACGGCGCAATCATTCCGTACCAATACGAAAGTCCCACGCCTTTCGTCATTGTCCAGGCGTGGCGCTGAGCGGTAACGGTCCGCGCCGGTCGGTCGCCGGTAATCGTGAATCCGTGCATGCACGGAGCAGGAGGAGCTGAAATGAAAAAGCTCATGGCAGTCGCCGCGTTGTCCTTGTTCGCTGTCTCGGCCTATGCGGACCCTGGTGGCTCAATCACGGGTCACGCGGGGGCAATCAATGGCACCGCGTCATCCATCTCCACGGGCAGTTCCGTGGCCGCCACCCAGATCAATGGCTACGGTTCATCCACCCAGGTGTCGTTCGGCATGACGGGCGGCGTTGCGGAGGTGGGGGGTACCTTCAGCCGCGATGGCACGCAAGTGGTCACCAGCACGCGACAGTACGCCAATAGCGATTCGTACGGCCATGTCTCGGGCAATGCGCCCATCATGGTGGGCGACAGCATCGCCAATGGCGGCGCCACGTTCGCCAAGACGGATACCAGCGCTTCGGCGACGGGCTCCTTCCATGCGGTGAATGTGGGTGCGTTCGGGTCGATACACGGCATCGGCCCGGTGGGCCATGTCGGCGGTTTCAATCACTGACCCAGTTATCCGGACGGCTTCGGCCGTCCGGGCGAGGGGACATCATGAAGACCATAGTGCTTGCCATTTCCCTGTCGCTGGCGGCGGTGTCCGCCGGCGCCCAGACCAGCAGTTCCAGCGCGACGACATCGGCGTCCTCGGGATCGACCAACGCCGGCAACAATCAGGGCATCACGCTCAACTCCAGCAACAGCGGGACCAGCACGCTGCGCAGCGTGCCGCCGCTGGGCGGACAGAGTTTCTACGGTTCATTCTCGTCCGACAGCTGCATGGTTTCGGCGGGCGGGGGCGGCGCCGTGGTTGGCTTCGGCATGAACGTTGCGATTCCGATCGAGGACCAGAAGTGCAGCCTGCGGCGCAACTTCGAGCGGACCATGCAGGCGGCCGCCTCGACCAAGGATGCGGACCGTTCGCGCCGTCTGGAGACCGCGGCCATCGACATCCTGTGCCAGACCGACGACCGCACCAAGGCGGCGCTGGTGGCGCAGGGGCTGTGCACCAATCCCGCATTGACGACGGCGGATCACCGTTTCGACAGCAACGCGGTGGCGCAGGCGGCGCCGCCCGCAGGCGGCCCGGTGCTGGCCGACCGGCCTGCGCCGCCCGCGCCTCCCGCGCCCGAGGCGCAGGCCTATCCGGTGCGCAGCGTGCAGAGCGCCGCGCTGGCGTCTCCGCCGCTGCGCAACCGCACCTATACCGATCTGTATACGCCGGGCTGAGGCGGGAGTCCTGTGCGTCCCGCGCGGGGCGGGACGAAGCCAGGATGTGTGGACGCTAGGATTGCGCGGGCGGCGGGACGGCGAGAGGGGCCGACGCCGGCGGCGGGGCCGAGGCCAGCAGCATGGTGGGCGGCGACGACACCTCCAGGCCCGCGTCATGCAGGCGCTTGAGCAGGGTGAACAGCAAGGCGCTGCGCACGCCGTAGGCCGCCCGGGGCGAGGACACGTAGCCCTTGGCGTTGAAGATCAGGTTGCCGCCTTCGATGCCGTCCAGGAAGACGTTGGGAGCGGGCGTGTCCAGCACGTCCTCGTGGTCCGAGAAGGCTCGTAGAATCAATTCGCGCACCTGCTCGGCATCGGTGGATAGCGGCAAGGGCAGCTTGATCTGCACCAGCCCCAACGGATTCGAACGGGTCACGTTGCGCACGGTCTTGGTGACGAACTCCGAGTTCGGCACGATCACCGTGGAGCGGTCGCCCATCTGGATTTCCGTGGCGCGCACGTTGATGCGCAGGATGTCGCCCTCGACCCCGCCCAGCGACACCCAGTCGCCCACCTTGACCGGGCGCTCGGCCAGCAGGATCAGGCCGGACACGAAGTTCTGCACCACCGCCTGCAAGCCAAAGCCGATACCCACCGACAGTGCGCTCGCGATCCACGCCACGCGTTCCAGTCCTATGCCCGCGGCCGACAGCGACAGCGCCACGGCGATCACGAAGCCGGCATAGCCGAACAGCGTGGCGGCCGACAACTGCATGCCCGGATCCAGCTCGGTCGTGGGCAGGTAGCGGTTGGACAGCCAGCGCTTGAGCATCTTCACGGCCAGCAGCGACAGCCCCAGCACCATCAGCGCCTGCAGCACCGCGCCGGGGCGGATCTGGGCTTCGCCGATGGCGAGCCCCTTGCGCAACTGATCGAAGCGCTGCAGCAGGTCCATCGGCGCTTCGCCGAAGGGCGCCAGCAGCAGGATCACGGCCAGCAGGCCGACCGCCACGCGGCCCACGCCCGACAGCAGCACGGCAGCCTGGTCGCGCATGCTGGGCGCTTCGTGCTCGCCGCCGTCGCGGTGCGAGGTGCCCAGCAGCGTGCTGAAGCCGTCCTCGATCAAGGTGGACAGCAGATAGGCCGAGGCCAGCACGATCAGCACCCACAGCACCTGCTTGACCATGAAGCTGCCGAACGCCACATAGCCCGCCAGCAGGCTGGCCAGGCTCAGGATCAGCACGGTCCAGACCGCGCCCAGCAGCAGCGACACCCAGAAGGGGATCGGCGCCTCGTTTTCCTGCATGGCCTGGCGCCGCAGCCGGCGGCTGATGGCCAGCACCGCGCCCAGCGTCGCCATGGTCAGGACCGCGACGATGCCGGTCAGCGTGATGGTGGTGGTCAGGCTGGCGTTCAACAGCACTGGCAGGCGTTCGGCCAGCCAGATCATCACCACCAGCACGCCCAGCACGCCGGGCAGCCAGCGCAGCCGCGTCGCCACAATGTCGCTGACGGGCGGCAGGCGCCACGACGGCCGGTTCGCGGACAGCAGCGCATAGCCCAGGCCGGACACGTAGCCGCCGAAGCACACCGTTCCCACCAGGTTGGCCAGCAGCGACGAGGTGTTGTCGCTCAGCTGCGAATTCCAATCCAGCCCCATATGGATCAACAGCGCGACCACACCCGGCGTGGCGACGGCCAGGACCACATGCGTAACCGCTAGAAAGGAGCGGCGCAGGCGCCCCGGCGGCACGCGTGTGGCGGTTATCCGCAGCAGCACCCGGCCGATGGCGACACGCAGGGCGATCGTCAGCGCGATCGCCGCGCCCAAAAGCAGCCAGCCCCATTTCGGCGTCTGTCCGACCGCGGTCGCGAGGTCGTCGCGTAGCGCTTCCAGGCGTTCCAGGTCGCGCGGGAACTCCTCCCGGAACTCGGTCCAGAATTGGTCGGATAGGAAGGAATCGCGCCGCTCGCCCAAGCGCGCCTGGAACTGCTTGCGCCGCTGCGCCGAGATCTGCTCGGCCGTTTGCCCGGCGTCCACGGACAGCAGCCTGGCCAGCTTGATCTGCGCGTCCAGCGCCCGGCTGGTCTTGTCCAGCTGCATGCGCTGGGCGGCGACGTCGGAGGCTTCCTTGACGCCTTCGGGCGGCGTGCCCAGCTCGCTCAGCCGGGCCGTCACGCTGGCCAGCTGAGGCGTCAGGGCCTCGGCGGCGGCGTCGGCCTTGGACTGGATGTCCAGCGCGTCGCTGCGCTGTTTCACCAGGGTGGCGTCATCGGTTTCGTCGGCGATGCGCTTGCGGATGTCGTCGATCTGCTTGCGCGCGGTCGCCAGCGCCGCTTCCGTGTCCGCCGGCGTGGGCGGCGCCGCGGCATGGGCCGGCAGCAGGACAAGCACTAGCAGCAGCGCCGCGATCAGCGCAGTGAAAATGGAGGCGCGGGCGCGGCCAGGCTGCGCGCGCAGGGTTAGGGAAGTCTGTGTCATGTTCTGGGGCGAGTCGCTCGCATTCGAGGCGGGAGCATAGCAAGCCGCCGCCTCATCCGTTGCAACAAAAACGAGCGCTGCGGCCCTATTTTTTTGGTGCGCCCGACGGCCGTTGTGGCGGCGCGGACCCAGGGTAGAAATAGGGCCGGATAGGCGATCGGACGCCGCAGGCAGGCTCTGCTGCGGGCGGCGTCCGCAAACCCTATTTACGCGGCCAACGTTTGGATTCAACTCAAACAGGACGGGCGCTCGGCGCGGCGCGCTTTTTCGGCTTGCCCAGCACCGCGTCGCATACCTCCAGCCAGGCGTGGGCGGCATACGACAGATAGCCGGACCGCTGCCAGATATGGCCGACCTCCCATTGCATGCCGGACTTGGCCAGCTTGGCGGTGCTCAGGCCGCGCGTCTTCATGCGCTGCATCAGGGGTTCCGGCAGCAGCGCCACGCCCAGGCCCGCCGAGGCCATCGCCACCAGAAAGTCCCAGTGCGCGCTCTGGGCCGCGATGCCGGGCTGGAAGCCGGCATCGGCAAACGCCTGACGCAAGCGCCGGGTGATGGCGAAGTCGTCCGTGGGTATCAAGAGGCGCGCATCGCGCAGGGCGGAGAGCGGCAGCGAGGTCTTGCCGGCCCAGGGCGCGTCGGGCGGGCCGATCACCCAGATCGGGTAGCTGCCGAAGGGCTGGGCGGCCAGGCCGCCGTCTGGCGCAATAGGAAGAATGGTTGCGCCCACCTCCAGTTCGCCGCTGGCGACCAGGCCTTCCACGGCCTGGCCGGTGCCTTCGCGCAGGGTCAGGTGGATGCCCGGATGCAGTTCACGGAAGCGCTTGACCACAGGCGTGAACAGCAAGTTGATCATGGGCGGAATTCCGACCTCGAGCGCGCCGCGGCGCAGGTCCGCGGTCTGGCGCAATTCTTCGGACAGCTGGCGCATCGTTTCCAGCACCTGCAGGCCGCGCTGGTACATGACCCGGCCGGTGTCGGTGGGGCGGGCGGTGTGGCCGTCGCGGATCAAGAGCGGCGTGCCGGCCTCTTCCTCCAGCTGGCGGATCATCTTGCTTACCGTCGACTGCGTCACGAACAGCGTCTTGGCCGCCTGCGTGAAGCTGGCGTGCTTGACGGTTTCGACGAAGTACCGCAATGCGCGCACGTCCATGGACCGGGACTCCCTCGCGCGTTATGCGCAAAACTCTCAAACGATGAAAAAAATGACTTATTTGGATGATTTTAAGTCATTACGAGATTTGAGCCGGCCTTCCTATACTGCCGAAAATTCGTTCCCGGACCGCTTCGAGTCGGCCCGGGAACCTCGGGAAACGCCGCGTCAGACGGCGCCTGGGCGCACAGCGGCAACGCCGCGCCCCGCCGCACGTAGGCCCTTGAATCTGGAGACACCATGCATCTCGACCGTATCCGCCACCCTGGGCTGCGCGCCAAGATCACTTCCGCCGATCAGGCGGCTTTGCTGGTTCAGGACGGCATGACCGTCGGAATGAGCGGCTTCACCCGCGCAGGCGACTGTAAGTCGGTGCCGGCGGCGTTGGCGGCCCGCGCCGAGCGCGAGCCGCTCTCCATCACCCTGATCACCGGCGCATCACTGGGCCATGACACGGACAAGATGCTGGCGCAGGCCAACGCGCTGGCGCGCCGCATGCCGTTCCAGGTCGACACGACCCTGCGCCGCAAGATCAACCAAGGTGAAATCGCCTTCATCGACCAGCACCTGTCGGAAACGGTCGAACAGCTGCGCGCGGGCCATATCGGCCCCATCAACGTCGCCATCATCGAGGCCGCCGCCATCACCGAGACCGGCGCCATCGTGCCGACCATGTCGGTAGGCAACTCCGCCTCTTTTGCGCAGCAGGCGGACGTCATCATCATTGAATTGAACATGGGCGTGCCCGCCGCCATCGAGGGCCTGCACGATATCTACGTGCCCGAAGCCCGTCCGGCGCGCCAGCCCATCGGTCTGGTTTCCCCCGACCAGCGTATCGGCCAGTCCTGCATCGAAGTGGATCCGGCCAAGATCGCCGCCATCGTCATCACGCAAGAGCCGGACAGCCCGTCCAACGCCTTGCCGCCCGACGAGGAAACCAATGCCATCGCCGGCCACATCAATGACTTCCTGCGCCGCGAGGTCGACGCCGGCCGCCTGCCCAACGAGCTGCTGCCCTTGCAGGCCGGCATCGGCACCATCGCCAACGCGGTGCTGCACGGCTTCGAGTCGTCCAGCTTCGAGAACCTGACGATGTATTCGGAAGTGCTGCAGGACAGCGCCATCGAACTGCTGGACCAGGGCAAGCTCGCGTTCGCGTCGGCCTCTTCGATCACGGTGTCCAAGCCCGTGTACGAAAAGATCCTGGCCAACATGGAGCACTACCGCGAGCGCATCGTGCTGCGCCCGCAAGAGATCAGCAACGCGCCCGAGATCGTGCGCCGTCTGGGCATCATCGCCATCAATACGGCGCTGGAGTTCGACATCTACGGCAATGTCAATTCCACCCACGTGGGCGGCACGCACATGATGAATGGCATCGGCGGTTCGGGCGACTTCGCGCGCAACGCGCACCTGGCGATCTTCGTGTCCAAGTCCATGGCCAAGAACGGCGACATCTCCAGCGTGGTGCCCATGGTGTCCCATGTCGACCACACCGAGCACGATGTCGATGTGCTGGTCACGGAATGCGGCCTGGCGGACCTGCGCGGCCTTGCGCCGCGCGAACGCGCGCGCGCGGTGATCCAGAACTGCGTGCATCCGTCCTACCGCGACGCCCTGCAGGATTATTTCGACCGTGCCTGCGAACGCGGCGGCCAGACGCCGCATCTGCTGGAGGAAGCGTTCTCCTGGCACCAGCGCTTCAATGAAACCGACACGATGCGGCCGGCCAGCCCGGCTGCGCGCAAGGTAGCCTGAGGTCCACCGCGACGCGAGCCTGCCGCCGCCGCGACGCCTGCCGGGTTTGCGTGCGTAGCGCATCCCGGCTTGCGGATCGTGGTTTTCGCTGGCGTCGCGATTTGGTAGAGGTAAGGCAGCGGAGGCTGTCTTACCTTTTTTTTGCCTGAGTTTTCTTGCCGGGGCCGGACTTGGGGATGGTCAGGTTTTCGCGCGACATCTCCAGCTCGTCGCGCAGCCACTGCTTCAGTTCCACCAGCGGCGCCCAGTCGCGCAGGCTGGGCCGGTAGACCAGGTGATAGGTCTGCGCCTGTTCGTACTCGATGCTGATCGGAGAAATCTGCACCAGCCGGCCTGAGCACAGCGCGTCCGCGGCCAGCAGTTGGCGTCCCAGCGTGATGCCCAGCCCTTGCTCGGCGGCCTGCATCATCATGCCGGCATCGTTGAAGGAAGCCACCGGCGTGACGGGCGTGTCCAACCCGGCGGCGCTGAACCACGATTGCCAGAGCTCGCGCTCGCCCAGCAACGGTTGGCGCGCCAGCGTCTGGGGCGAGTAGTCTGGAAGCGCCGCCGCGGTTTCGGGCGACGCCAGGACGATCAGGGGCAGCGGCGTGTTGAACAAAGGTTCCGATTCCACGCCCGCCCAGGGGCCGCGCCCAAAACGCAGCGCGGCGTGAAAACCGTCGCGCAACAGATCCACCACCTGCTGCGACGTTTCGATTTCCAGCGTCAGACCCGGATTGCGCTCGCGCCAGCGCGCCATGCGCGGCAACAGCCAGCGTTGCGCGAAAGAGGGCAGCACCGACACGCGCAAGCGCTGCTCGCTGCCAGAGGCTGCGGCTGACGCCGCCATCGTCCCTTCATCCAGCAGCGCCATGGCGCCCTGCACGCTGCACAAGAGCGCGGCGCCGGCCGAATTCAGGACGATGCCCCGGCCGCTGCGCTCGAACAGGGGAAAGCCCAGTTGGGTTTCCAGCACCTTGATCTGCTGGCTGACGGCGCTGTGGGTCAGATGCAGCCGTTCGGCGGCCGCGCGCAGATTCTGCAGCTCGGCCACGGCACGGAAGGCGGGGAGGGTACTGAGCGGCAGGCGCATGATGGGGACCCAGGGAGAGATTGGTCATCATAGCTTACCGATAACCCCAAAACAATTCGATTTTCAGCGAGGTATTGGGCGACTACGCTTACCAAAGTGCATAAATACCTGGAGCCCATCATGTCTGCACAGCTTTGCACCCCGTCTTCTTCCGCCCTGGCCGCCATTGCCAGGGATCGCCAACAGTCCCCCGCACAGCCGGTCGCGGCGCAGCCCGCCCAGCTGGCGGCGCCGCGCGCGGGATTCATCGCGATGCTTGCGGCCGCCTATCGCAAGCGCCGCAATGAAGCGCGCCTGCGCCAACTGGCTGCCGATCTGGATGAGCACATGCTGCAGGATCTGGGCGCGCCCGGATGGCTGATGAACGAGGTCGCGGTCAAGCGCGACCTGGCGCGCTTGCGCGACGTGGACTACCTGCGCTGGTAGGTGGAGCTTTGGCCTCTGGTAAGCGGCCCGGCGTCCTTGCCGATTCCCCTTCGCGGCCCCGTCTCCTATTAGGCAGGAGCGGGGCCGCGCGCTTGCCAGGAAGATGGCCTGTCTCTAGCTCTCTATATATAGCGAGGCGGAGGGCGCTAGAGCGCGCGGCTGGCGAGGCGTCGCAGATGGTGGATGCATCTGGAACAAATATTTGGCCGCGTGGCATGACAGACGGAAAACTTGTGCTATAGTCTCGCTCCTTCGCAGTTCGGACAGTTCTGACGCGCGAAGCCAAGCAAGCACAACAGGTCGGGCAAGAAGATTCGAGTCAGGCCTGCCGCAAAGCAGTCAGAAATGAACGCCGCGCGGTTATTGCAAGGATTGCAGCAAGTTAGGCAAAAGCCAGTTGCACAATCTGCAAAAATCGTGTTATAGTCTTGGGCTTGGCAGTTGTCGAAAGCTTAGGGTTAACCCTGATATTTCGATAGCTGCTAAGAGAAGCAGGCCTGAAGAGGTCGCAAGCAAGAAAGCGAAACGCAGTATGTGGCGCCGACTTGACAAGCGAAAAAAACTTCTTCATAATCTCGTTTCTCTGCTGCAAACAACGCGGCGCCAGCGAAAGCGGCGTAGCGAAGCGAGCAGGCAGTAAGCAATACAGAATTTAGCAGTACCGCTCTTTAACAATTAAACAACCGATAAGTGTGGGCGCTTGATGCGAGTGCAGTGTGACTTCGGTCACAAGCACAATGAAATCAAGTGCTCACTAGAAGTGAAGTACCTTAGACGTCAAGTTTAAGAACATACCTCACTTCCTTTGAGTAGCGACGTATGACTCGACCCTTTCGGGGGTTAAGAAATACGAAACAAATACAGAGATTAAACTGAAGAGTTTGATCCTGGCTCAGATTGAACGCTAGCGGGATGCCTTACACATGCAAGTCGAACGGCAGCACGGACTTCGGTCTGGTGGCGAGTGGCGAACGGGTGAGTAATGTATCGGAACGTGCCCAGTAGCGGGGGATAACTACGCGAAAGCGTAGCTAATACCGCATACGCCCTACGGGGGAAAGCAGGGGATCGCAAGACCTTGCACTATTGGAGCGGCCGATATCGGATTAGCTAGTTGGTGGGGTAACGGCTCACCAAGGCGACGATCCGTAGCTGGTTTGAGAGGACGACCAGCCACACTGGGACTGAGACACGGCCCAGACTCCTACGGGAGGCAGCAGTGGGGAATTTTGGACAATGGGGGAAACCCTGATCCAGCCATCCCGCGTGTGCGATGAAGGCCTTCGGGTTGTAAAGCACTTTTGGCAGGAAAGAAACGTCATGGGTTAATACCCCGTGAAACTGACGGTACCTGCAGAATAAGCACCGGCTAACTACGTGCCAGCAGCCGCGGTAATACGTAGGGTGCAAGCGTTAATCGGAATTACTGGGCGTAAAGCGTGCGCAGGCGGTTCGGAAAGAAAGATGTGAAATCCCAGAGCTTAACTTTGGAACTGCATTTTTAACTACCGGGCTAGAGTGTGTCAGAGGGAGGTGGAATTCCGCGTGTAGCAGTGAAATGCGTAGATATGCGGAGGAACACCGATGGCGAAGGCAGCCTCCTGGGATAACACTGACGCTCATGCACGAAAGCGTGGGGAGCAAACAGGATTAGATACCCTGGTAGTCCACGCCCTAAACGATGTCAACTAGCTGTTGGGGTCTTCGGACCTTGGTAGCGCAGCTAACGCGTGAAGTTGACCGCCTGGGGAGTACGGTCGCAAGATTAAAACTCAAAGGAATTGACGGGGACCCGCACAAGCGGTGGATGATGTGGATTAATTCGATGCAACGCGAAAAACCTTACCTACCCTTGACATGTCTGGAATTCCGAAGAGATTTGGAAGTGCTCGCAAGAGAACCGGAACACAGGTGCTGCATGGCTGTCGTCAGCTCGTGTCGTGAGATGTTGGGTTAAGTCCCGCAACGAGCGCAACCCTTGTCATTAGTTGCTACGAAAGGGCACTCTAATGAGACTGCCGGTGACAAACCGGAGGAAGGTGGGGATGACGTCAAGTCCTCATGGCCCTTATGGGTAGGGCTTCACACGTCATACAATGGTCGGGACAGAGGGTCGCCAACCCGCGAGGGGGAGCCAATCCCAGAAACCCGATCGTAGTCCGGATCGCAGTCTGCAACTCGACTGCGTGAAGTCGGAATCGCTAGTAATCGCGGATCAGCATGTCGCGGTGAATACGTTCCCGGGTCTTGTACACACCGCCCGTCACACCATGGGAGTGGGTTTTACCAGAAGTAGTTAGCCTAACCGTAAGGGGGGCGATTACCACGGTAGGATTCATGACTGGGGTGAAGTCGTAACAAGGTAGCCGTATCGGAAGGTGCGGCTGGATCACCTCCTTTCAGAGCTTAGCGCTCGTGTTAAGCGTCCACACTTATCGGTTGTTTGATGTAGCTGGTGTCAATGTTTTTGATGCCGTGTAGAGGCTAACTCATAGCGCTGCTCGCAGTGTTATGAGTTGGGTTTTACTCAACAGCTATATTTGTTCTTTAACAATCTGGAAGAAGCACAACGAAAATGTACTTATCAAGTACTCGGCGTAAGTCGATGAAGATAAGTACGGGTTGTGATTGCATTAATTTTGTTCCAAGTTCTCAAGACTGGGGTGAATAACCTCAGACTGCTTTGAAACTTATGAACGGCACAAACGCTAATACTCAGGTCCTATAGCCTACAGCGTTATAGGATCAAGCGACTAAGTGCATATGGTGGATGCCTTGGCGATCACAGGCGATGAAGGACGTAGTAGCCTGCGAAAAGCTACGGGGAGCTGGCAAACAAGCTTTGATCCGTAGATGTCCGAATGGGGAAACCCACCGCAGCAATGCGGTATCCCTGGCTGAATACATAGGCCAGTGGAAGCGAACCGGGTGAACTGAAACATCTCAGTAGCTCGAGGAAAAGAAATCAACCGAGATTCCGAAAGTAGTGGCGAGCGAAATCGGAAGAGCCTTTACGTTTTAGCACGCAAGATAGTCGAACGGAATGGAAAGTCCGGCCGTAGCAGGTGATAGCCCTGTAGGCGAAATCTTGTGTGTGGAACTAAGCGTAAGAAAAGTAGGGCGGGACACGTGAAATCCTGTTTGAAGATGGGGGGACCATCCTCCAAGGCTAAATACTCGTGATCGACCGATAGTGAACCAGTACCGTGAGGGAAAGGCGAAAAGAACCCCGGAAGGGGAGTGAAATAGATCCTGAAACCGTATGCATACAAACAGTAGGAGCCTCCTTGTGGGGTGACTGCGTACCTTTTGTATAATGGGTCAGCGACTTACATTCAGTGGCAAGGTTAACCGAATAGGGAAGCCGTAGCGAAAGCGAGTCCGAATAGGGCGATTCAGTCGCTGGGTGTAGACCCGAAACCAGATGATCTATCCATGGCCAGGTTGAAGGCACGGTAACACGTGCTGGAGGACCGAACCCACTAATGTTGAAAAATTAGGGGATGAGCTGTGGATAGGGGTGAAAGGCTAAACAAATCTGGAAATAGCTGGTTCTCTCCGAAAACTATTTAGGTAGTGCCTCAAGTATTACTGCGGGGGGTAGAGCACTGTTATAGCTAGGGGGTCATGGCGACTTACCAAACTATGGCAAACTCCGAATACCCGCAAGTACAGCTTGGGAGACAGAGCACCGGGTGCTAACGTCCGGACTCAAGAGGGAAACAACCCAGACCGCCAGCTAAGGTCCCAAATTATCGCTAAGTGGGAAACGAAGTGGGAAGGCATAGACAGTCAGGAGGTTGGCTTAGAAGCAGCCATCCTTTAAAGAAAGCGTAATAGCTCACTGATCGAGTCGTCCTGCGCGGAAGATGTAACGGGGCTAAGCGATAAACCGAAGCTGCGGGTGTGCACTTTGTGCACGCGGTAGGAGAGCGTTCTGTAAGCCTGCGAAGGTGGCTTGTAAAGGCTGCTGGAGGTATCAGAAGTGCGAATGCTGACATGAGTAGCGATAAAGGGGGTGAAAAGCCCCCTCGCCGTAAGTCCAAGGTTTCCTGCGCAACGTTCATCGGCGCAGGGTGAGTCGGCCCCTAAGGCGAGGCAGAGATGCGTAGCTGATGGGAAGCTGGTTAATATTCCAGCACCGTCGTACAGTGCGATGGGGGGACGGATCGCGGAAGATCATCAGGGTGTTGGATGTCCCTGTTGCTGCATCGAAGATGGCGCTTAGGCAAATCCGGGCGCGTAAATCAAGGGTGTGGCACGAGCGAGCATTGCTTGCGAAGTGATTGGAAGCGGTTCCAAGAAAAGCCTCTAAGCTTCAGCTGTACGAGACCGTACCGCAAACCGACACAGGTGGACGGGATGAATATTCCAAGGCGCTTGAGAGAACTCAGGAGAAGGAACTCGGCAAATTGATACCGTAACTTCGGGAGAAGGTATACCCCGGTAGTGTGAAGCGCCTGCGCGCTTAGCATGATGGGGTCGCAGAGAATCGGTGGCTGCGACTGTTTATTAAAAACACAGCACTCTGCAAAGACGAAAGTCGACGTATAGGGTGTGACGCCTGCCCGGTGCCGGAAGGTTAAGTGATGGGGTGCAAGCTCTTGATCGAAGCCCCGGTAAACGGCGGCCGTAACTATAACGGTCCTAAGGTAGCGAAATTCCTTGTCGGGTAAGTTCCGACCTGCACGAATGGCGTAACGATGGCCACACTGTCTCCTCCTGAGACTCAGCGAAGTTGAAGTGTTTGTGATGATGCAATCTACCCGCGGCTAGACGGAAAGACCCCATGAACCTTTACTGTAGCTTTGCATTGATCTGTGAACCGGCCTGTGTAGGATAGGTGGGAGGCTTTGAAGCGTGGTCGCTAGATCACGTGGAGCCATCCTTGAAATACCACCCTGGTTTGTTTGCGGTTCTAACCTTGGTCCGTTATCCGGATCGGGGACAGTGCATGGTGGGCAGTTTGACTGGGGCGGTCTCCTCCCAAAGTGTAACGGAGGAGTTCGAAGGTACGCTAGGTACGGTCGGAAATCGTGCTGATAGTGCAATGGCATAAGCGTGCTTGACTGTGAGACTGACAAGTCGAACAGGTGCGAAAGCAGGACATAGTGATCCGGTGGTTCTGAATGGAAGGGCCATCGCTCAACGGATAAAAGGTACTCTGGGGATAACAGGCTGATACCGCCCAAGAGTTCATATCGACGGCGGTGTTTGGCACCTCGATGTCGGCTCATCTCATCCTGGGGCTGTAGCCGGTCCCAAGGGTATGGCTGTTCGCCATTTAAAGAGGTACGTGAGCTGGGTTTAAAACGTCGTGAGACAGTTTGGTCCCTATCTGCCGTGGGCGTTGGATACTTGACGGAGCCTGCTCCTAGTACGAGAGGACCGGAGTGGACGTACCTCTGGTGTACCGGTTGTCATGCCAATGGCATTGCCGGGTAGCTAAGTACGGAAGAGATAACCGCTGAAGGCATCTAAGCGGGAAACTCGTCTGAAGATAAGGTATCCCGGGGACTTGATCCCCCTGAAGGGTCGTTCGAGACCAGGACGTTGATAGGTCGGGTGTGGAAGCGCAGTAATGCGTTAAGCTAACCGATACTAATTGCCCGTGAGGCTTGATCCTATAACACTGATGGTTATGACCTGGTGATATAGCGTTCCAAGTGTCGTTCAATACAAAATCTGGCTGCACCGTCGGCAGCCAGCCAACACCAATTACACCCCACCGTGCGTGATCATCGAGTCTGACTCTGATCGCCACGCGTTGTGTTTCTTCCAAGATTGGAGCTGTTGCCTCAACCGCAGCCGCTCAACCAGTTACGCTTGACGACCATAGCGAGTTGGTCCCACTCCTTCCCATCCCGAACAGGACAGTGAAACGACTTTGCGCCGATGATAGTGGACGGACGTCTGTGAAAGTAGGTCATCGTCAAGCTTTTATTCCGCAGAACCCCACAGGTAACCCCTGTGGGGTTTTGTCTTTGTGGCGCCGCGTCGATGATTAGACTCATGCGGTCCGCAACCTCCAATGAAAAAGCCCTCGCAGGATGCTCCTGCGAGGGCTTTTGTTTTTCCCGTCAAAGACAGCGGTTAAGGCAATTGACGGCGCAAGGCGGCGAAGAACAGCTCGGATTGCAGGCGTTCGCTCTGGACCTGAGCGGCAACCTTGGCAGCCAGATCAGGATCGACCGGCACTAGCGGGCGTCCCGTCGATTGCGCAAGCACCTGGGCGGTACAGGCGCGTTCCAGGAAGAACAGGTCGTCATAGGCATAGTCCAGCCGTTCCCCGCAGACCACGACGCCGTGGTTGCCGAGGAAGACCACGTCCGCGCCCTGCATTGCATGGGCGATGCGTTCGCCTTCGCTGACGTCCAGCGCCAGGCCGTTGTAGCGTTCGTCGATCGCCAGGCGGCCGTGAAAGCGCATGGCGTTCTGCGACAGCGTGGTGTCGAGCGCGCGATCCGAGGTGAGTGTCAGGGCCGTGGCGTAGGGCATGTGCGTGTGCAGCACACAGGCCTTGCCGGCGATGCGGTGAATGGCGGCATGGATGAACATGGCCGTGGGCTCGACTGCATGGCGGCCCGCGAGCTTGTTGCCTTGGGCATCGATCAGCACGATGTCGTCCGCTTGCACTTCATGCCACATCAGCCCGCGAGGATTGAGGAGGAAATGCTCCGAGTCGCCCGGCAAGGCCACGCTGAAGTGATTGCACACGCCTTCGCCCAGACCGTGCGCTGCGGCGGCTCGCAATGCGAGCGCAAGATCGGCGCGCAGTGCCGCGACAGATTCTGCGTGAAAGAGCGCTTCGGCGTGGCGAGAATCCTGGTTCATGTCTGCCTTTTCTGGTGTGTGGGTTGGGAAGGGCCAGGTCCGAAAGTGCCGGACCTGGTCAGTACAGGTCGCCGTCCACGTAGAACCACTGGCCGCCTTCGCGGACGAAGCGGCTGAGTTCGTGCAGACGGTGGGCGCGGCCGGCCTGGCGGCTGCGGGCGACGAATTCCACGGTGGCGTGTTCAGAGTCCTGGCTAGCTGTTTGCTTAATCGCCAGACCCAGCCACTTCAGGTCGGGCGGATTGGGTTCGAGCGCGTTGGGGCGGGTGCTGGGGTGCCAGGTCGCCAACAGATAGGGCAGCTTGTCCAGCACGAAGGCGCTGTAGCGCGAGCGCATCAGCGCCTCGGCGCTGGGCGCCTGCAGGGCTTGCGGGCCTTCATGCCAGCGGCCGCAGCATTCGGAGTAGGGCGTGGGATTGCCGCAAGGACAGGCCGAGGCCGGGAGCTTGGAGGGTTTGGTCACGATGCGAAAAGCCCAGGACGCTCAGGCCAGCAGATCGTTGTATTCAGGGTGCCGGCGGATATACGCGTCGGCGTACGAGCACAAGGGCCGCACCTTCCAACCCCGGGCGCGCGCATCGTCCAGCGCGTACTGGGTCAACGCCGCGGCGATGCCGCGGCCGCCTACCTGGCTAGGCACGCCGGTGTGCGTGATCGCCATGGTGTGGTCTTGCAACTGGTAGTCGAGCACGCATAGAACGCCATCGACGGTGGCGGTGTAGCGGGAAAGCGAACTGTCGTGTGTGACGGAGATCATTCGGAGGAGTCCTGCTATGGAAGTGGGCAGGCGGCGTTGCCTGCCGGTTGCGGAGGATGCCGGCCTTTTGGCCTGAACCGGGCTGCAGCCCGGGTTCAGCGTTGCAGCACTTTCAGCAGCGCGGTCAATTGCGCATCGCGCGTCTGCACCAAGTCGGCGATGCTGCGCTCGCCGGCTTCGGCGTTGACGCCTGCGATCAGGCGCTGCTGCAGGTCTGGGGTGACTTCCGGTGCGCCAAGATCGTCCCACCAGGTTTGGACCGGGCCCAGCAAGTGATCCATGAAGTTTGCCAGCCCGCCCGCCCCGCCGCCCAGGTTGAAGGTCATGTGCGGGCCGAACAATGCCCAGCGCAGGCCGGGGCCTTGCGACACGGCGGCGTCGATGTCGGCCACGCTGGCGACGTTCTCGGCCGCCAGGTGTATCGCTTCGCGCCACAGGGCCGCCTGCAGCCGGTTGGCGATGTGGCCGGGGACTTCCTTGTTCAAGCGGATGGGGTACTTGCCCAGGTCGCGGTAGAAGGCGATGCAACGATCGATGGTGTCGGCCGAGGTCTGTTCGCCGCCTACCACTTCGACCAGCGGAATCAGGTGCGGCGGATTGAACGGATGCCCGATGACGAAGCGCGAGGCATGGCGGCACTGCGATTGCAGGCGGCTCATGATGAGGCCGGAGGAGCTGGATGCGACGATGACCTGCGGCGGCAGCACGGCGTCCATGCGCGCAAAGAGCGTGGTCTTGAAGTCTTCGCGCTCGGGCGCGTTTTCCTGCACGAAGTCTGCGCCGGCCAGCGCAGCCTCCAGGTCCGGTTCGAAGCGCAGCGCCTCGGCAGAGGCGCCGGGCAGCACGTGTCCGAGTTCCGCCAGCACGGGCCATGCCGCTTGCACGCGGGCGCGCGTCAGCGCTTCGGCGTCGGCGGCGGGATCGCTGACGACGACCTCAAGGCCGCGAGCGAGGAACAGCGCAGCCCAACTGGCGCCTATGGTGCCTGCGCCGACAATGGCGACGCGGCGGATGACGGGCGGGTTGGACGTGGCAGGGCTGGACATGCGGGTCTCCTGTGAGCACGGATAGGAGCATTGTGAAGCAAACGCCGACTGGTTGCCACGCACAGGGCGCGCGGGCAAGATAGCGGCTCTCTTCGACCTGCAGAATCCAGGAGTTCAGCATGAACGCGACGCCAGCCTCCCGATCCGCCGTGCCGTATTTTTGCCAATGGGAGTCGGCGCATCTGGCCAGCGAGATCATCCAGGGCAAGCTGGCCCTGGCCGATGATCCGGCCTGGCGGGGCTCGGGCGCGCGCGACGTGGATGAGTACGCGCGCTGGGCCAGCCACGTCTGCGGCATGGCCTGCCTGAAGATGGTGCTGGCGGCGCGCGACGGGCGGCATTATCCGACGCTGGAGCTGGCGCGGGGCAGCGTGCCTTACGGCGCCTATACCGTGGAAGGCGAACAGATCAAGGGCATGGTCTACGCGCCGTTCGTGCGCTACGTGGACGAGGCATTCGGCCTGGCGGCGCGGGTGCATGTCGATCTGCGCGCGGAAGAACTGCCTGGCTTGATGGCGCAGGCCGCCTACTTCATGGCGTCCGTGCATCCCTGGATACGCTGGCCCGAGCGGCAACCGCCCAGGAAGGGCGGGCACCTGGTGCTGGTGACGCGTGCAACGGCGGACTCGGTGACCTTCCACAATCCTTCGGGCGAGCCGGGCACGCAGGCCGATGTCGAATTGCCGCTGGCCGTCTTCGACGAATTCTTCGCGGGGCGCGGCGTGGCGATACTCCCGGCCGCGCACGCTTGAGCGCTGCGGCCTTCATGGCCTGTGACGGCCGCCGCCTTGCCCGCGTTCAGGCGTTGCGCGCGCGTTGCAGGTAGCGCCATGCCAGCACGGCAGCGAGCAGATAGCCTGAGGTGATGACGACGTAGGCGGCGGGCAGGCTGGCGCTCCACTGCGGCAGCAGATGCAGGATGGTACCCATCAGCGCGACGCCTACCAGCGCGCCCGATTGGCGGTTGGCATTCAGGGCGGCGGCGGCGCTGTTGGCGTGGCCCTTGCCCGATACCTGCATGACCACGCTGGTCATGGCGGGGACGGCGACGCCCACGCCCAGATTGGCCACTGCGACGATGATGGCGAACGGCCAGTAGGCCATGTCTGGCGAGAACATGACGATTCCCGCGGCGCTCATGGCCGCGGCCAGCGACACCCCGCCCAGCAGCGCTGTCGACACGTTCCAGCGCGCCGACACCCGGCTGGACAGCAGATTTCCCAAGGAAAATACGGCCAGCATGGGTACCAGCTGCAGGCCGGTCTCCAGGGCATCCGCGCCGCGCGCATGCTGCAGAAACAGGCTGAGCAAGAACAGCTGGCCGTAGGCTGCCAGATTGATCAGAAAGCCGACGCCGTTGGCGGCCGCGAATTGCGGGGTTGCGAACAGGACGCGCGGGATGATGGGGTCGGCATGGCGGCGCTCGCGCCGCACCAGCAACAGGGCAGCGGCCGCGCACAGGGCAATCGTGACCAGGATGGGGTTGGAGGACCAGCCATAGGCATTGCCCTGGATCAGCACGAAGCACAGCGAGGACAAGGCGATCACGCCCAGCAGGTGGCTCAGCGGATTGAGTGCGCGCGGGCGGCGTGGGGCCGCCTGGATGCGGCGGCGCGCCAGCCACAAGCCGCCCAGCCCCAACGGGATGTTGATGAGGAAGATCCCGCGCCAGCCGAATTGGTGGATCAGCACGCCGCCCAGGAGCGGGCCGGCGGCGCCCGCCACCGCCACGATGGCGGACCAGGCGGCCAGCATGCGGTTGCGCACCTGATCGTCGTCGTAGGCATGGGTCAGCAGGCTGAGGGAGCTGGGCATGAACAGGGCAGCGCCCAGCCCTTGCAGCATGCGGGCCAGGATCAGCATGTCGGCGTTGGGCGCCAGGCCGCAGAGCAGGGACGCCAGGGTGAAGACGCCCAAGCCGGCCAGATAGATCGTCTTGGCGCCATAGCGGTCGGCCAGCGCGCCGGCCACCAGCAGCAGGGCCGCGAAAGTGAGGGTGTAGCCATCCACGATCCAGACCAGGTCCGTCAGGGGGACGGTGAACTGCACCGCGATGCTGGGCAAGGCGACGTTGACGACGGTGACGTCCAGCATGGCCATGACGAATCCGATGGCCAGCGTGACAAGCGGCAGCAGGCCGGCCGCGGCGGGTTTGGCGGCCAGCGAGGGCGCGGAGAGGTTGGGGCAGGCGGAACTCATGGCTGGTGGTGTGGCAGGGCTGTCGAGGACTGAAGCTTAGACCTGCGCTTTGATGCAAAAAAGCCGAATAATTGCTTTACAGTGATGCAAAAATGCATAGATGGAGAGATCGCCATGGACTGGGACAATGCCAGGATCTTCCTGGCCATCTACCGGGTAGGAACCTTGCGGGGCGCCGCCGCGCTGCTGCAGATCGACCAGGCCACCGCCGGGCGCAGACTGGCGGCGCTGGAGTCCTCGCTGGACGCGCGTCTGTTCCTGCGCACGCCGGGCGGATACGTGCCCACGGCGGCCGGCGAACTGGCGTTCGCGGCTGCGGAACGCATGGAGCAGGCGGCGGACCAATTGCAGCGCCAGATGCAGGGGCTGGATCATCGCCTGTCCGGCGTGGTGCGCGTGGCGACCTCGGAAACCGTGGCCAGCTACTACATCATGGAAGCGGTGCGGCGCGTGCATGCCCAACACCCCGACATCCGCGTGGTGCTGTCCACGGCCATCCAGATCAGCAACCTGACGCGCCGCGAAGCCGACCTGGCGATACGGAACATCAAGCCGGACAATCCGGATCTGATCCACCGCCACCTGACGCGCAAGGAGGTCGGCCTGTACGCTTCGCGGGCCTACCTGGCCGCGCATGGCGAGCCGCGGCCGGGCACGGCGTTCGCGGGCCACACGCTGGTGACGTACCAGCAGGCGGTGCTGCCGGGATGGTCCGATACCTTCTGCGGCGAACCCACGGGCAACGGCCGCATCGGCATGGAGCTGAACTCCGGTCTGATGATTCTCGAAGCGGTCGCGGCCGGGCTGGGCATCGGCGAGGTGCCTACGCACATGGCGCCCGGATATCCGGAGCTGGTACGCATCTGGCCGACGCGCAGCGAACCCTACGACCTGTGGCTGGTGATGCACGGCGACCTGAACCGCACGGCCCGCGTGCGCGCCGTGGCCGACGCGATAGTCGAGGTCTTCGAAGAAGACGAGTAGCGTTCCTGGCCGGGGGCGGCTTGTGGGCAGGCGCGGCAGGCGCTAATGTTTGCCTGATCTTTCAAAGCAACCATGATTCAGGAGTCGCGCGTGTCCGATCTTTGGCGTTTGTCCGCAGTTGAGCTTGCCGCCCGCATCCGCAAGCGCGAGGTGTCCGCCCACGAGGCCGCGCAAAGCGCGCTGGGCCGGTTGGATGCCGTCAATCCCGCGATCAATGCCGTGGTGGACCACCGCCCGGACGATGTGCTGGCCCAAGCGGCGCAAGTGGATGCGATGCTTGCGCGTGGCGAAGACCCGGGGCCGTTGGCTGGCGTGCCTGTCACGGTGAAGATCAACGTGGACCAGGCGGGTTACGCCACGACCAATGGCGTGAAGCTGCAGAAGGATTTGATCGCGGCGCAGAACAGCCCTGTCGTGGACAATCTGCTGCGCGCGGGGGCCGTGATCCTGGGCCGCACCAACACGCCCGCGTTTTCCTTGCGCTGGTTCACCGGCAATGCGCTGCATGGCGATACCTTGAACCCGCGCAATCCTGCGCTGACGCCCGGCGGCTCGTCGGGAGGCGCGGCAGCCGCGGTGGCGGCCGGCATCGGGCATCTGGCGCATGGCACGGATATCGCCGGCTCCATTCGTTATCCGGCCTATGCTTGCGGCGTGCACGGCCTACGGCCGTCCCTGGGACGCGTGGCGGCCTACAACGCCGCGCTGCCGGAACGCTCGATCGGCGGCCAGTTGACCGCGGTGTCCGGGCCCCTGGGGCGCAGCATCGCCGACCTGAGGCTGGGCCTGGCCGCGCTGGCGGCGCGGGATGCGCGCGATCCTTGGTGGGTGCCTGCTCCCCTGGCGGGAGCCGAGGCGCCGCGACGGGCCGCGCTGTGCCTGAATCCGGACGGCATGGACACCCAGCCCGCCGTGGTCAAGGCCTTGCAGGAAGCCGCGCGCCGGCTCAGCGAGGCAGGCTGGACGGTGGACACGCTGGATGCGGTACCGCCGATGCAGGAGGCGGCGGACCTGCAGATCCGCATGTGGCTGGCCGATGGTTACGACGCCATGGTGGCCGCCGCCGAGAAAGAAGGGGATCGCGGCGCGCTGGTGGCGCTTGCCGGCCAGCGCGACAAGGCGGCCGGGGCCGACCTTGCCAGTTTTTCGGCCACGCTGACGCGGCGCGCCACGCTGACCCGCCTGTGGGAACAGTTCTTCGCCGAGTATCCCGTATTGTTGCTGCCCGTGTCGGCCGAGCTGCCGTTCCCGGACAAGCTCGACCTGCAAGGCGATGCCGCGTATGCGCGCGTCTGGCGCGCGCAGATGACGCAGATCGGCGTGCCGTTCATGGGTTTGCCGGGCCTGTCGGTGGCGATGGGGAGCGCGATGAGCGAGGCGGGCGCGAGCCCGGTCGGCGTGCAGGTGCTGGCGGGACGCTACCGCGAGGACCTGTGTCTGGATGTGGGGGAAATCATCGAGGCGGGCGCAGCGCCCATCGATATCGCGCAGCCAGCGGCCCGCTAGTCCGCGAGAGCGGACAAGGCGGGCATGGGACGCAAGCTCGGCGTACGGCCGGGCTAGGGCTTGCTGAACCGCAGGCGCAGGACGCCGAGGTCGCCGTAGGCGAGTTCCAGGTCGCGGTTGGCGGGCACGTCCAGGAAGCCGGCGTAGGAGCCGGTGATGACGTGCTGGCCGGCGCGCAGTCCCAGGCCCTGTTCGCGCAGGAAATTGGCCAGCCAGTAGAGCCCGGCCTTGGGGTGATCGTTCGGGTGGATGCCCGCGTGCTGCTCGGTTTCGACTCCGTCCACGGACAGCGTGATGCTCAAGGCGCCGGGCGCATCGTGCGGCGATGCGATGCGCGGACCCAGCACCAGGCCCTGATTGAACATATGGTCGGCCAGGAGCTCGGGCAGGCTGGCATGTTCCGGGGCTGCATAGCGGCAGCCCAGCACTTCCAGGGCCAGGCGCGCGCCGCCGATGGCCGCGTCCACGTCGGCTTCGGTGTAGGGCTCGGGACGGGCGGGCAGATCCCGCGCAATTTCGAACGCGATCTCGGGTTCGATGCGCACGGTCTCGGTCTGGGCCGCAACAGGGCCGGCTTCGGCGTAGGCGACGGTCGAGGCGTAGATCGGCGCGACCACGCTTTTCTCGGGCGTGGGCAACGCGCTCTTCCAGGCGCCGATGTCGTCCCGATGCTTCTCAAGCAGCAGCTGCGCGGTGCGTTGCTGCACGGCGAAGGCCTGGTTCAGCGATTGGGGGCGGCAGTCGGCGGGCAAGCGCGGGCCGGCGACGCCGGATTCGCGCGCGGCGACCAGATAGCGGGCCGCCTCGAGGCTGCCGGGATAGTCTTCGATTCTGATCTGCATGGGTTCAAGCTCCCAGGAACAGCATGATCCAAAGGACGATCATGGCGATCAGGCCGAGCCAGCACGAACCCCAGAAGCCGACGATCGGCCATTTCAGCGACAGCGGCGTCTTCTTCGGATCGACGTGGGTAAGCAGGTCGTTGGCGTTGCCGATCAGCCAGAAGCGCGTGCCGGGAAACATCAGGCGGAAGAAATAATCCAGCATGATGGACGCCTGGATCGCCAGCGGATACTGATTGAACGGGCGGTGCTGCAGGTACGGGTGCTTCAGCGCGGCGTTGATCTGCTTGCTCTTGAAGAACAGCACGATGCCGCTGAGCGCGCACGTGATGAAGCACAGCAGGAAGAGGCTGAAGGCCATGGCCATCGCGGGTGAGTACATGGGGATCTCAGGAAGACGCGGCGCGCCGCGTTCGGATGAAAAGAAAGCCTGCGGAAAATCGCTGACCGTATTGTAGAAGGCTTGCCGCGGCCCCGTGTTCAGGGCCGCGTCAGTCTGCGCGCAGCGCGGCGCCTTGGGGTCAGCCGCGCACCTGGCCTTCGCCGCTGAGCACCCATTTCAGCGTGGTCAGGCCTTCCAGGCCGACCGGGCCGCGCGCGTGCAGACGGTTCGTGGAGATGCCGATCTCGGCGCCCAGGCCGTATTCGAAGCCGTCCGCAAAGCAGGTCGGCAGGTTGACGTATACCGAGCTGGAGTCGACCTCGCGCTGGAAGCGCTGCGCGGCGGACAGGTCCTCGGTGACGATCGCGTCGGTATGGCCGGAGCCCCAGCGCGCGATGTGTTCGATGGCGTCGTCCAGCGTGTCGACGATGCGCACCGCCAGGATGGGACCCAGGTATTCCGTGGCCCAGTCTTCTTCCGTGGCCGGCTTGGCGTGCGGCAGCAGGGCCAGCGTGCGCGGGCAGCCGCGCAATTCGACGCCATGTTCGGTGAGGGCCGCGGCCAGGCTGGGCAGGATGGAAACGGCGGCGACCGCGTCGACCAGCAGCGTTTCCATGGCACCGCAGATGCCGTAGCGATAGGTCTTGGCATTGAAGGCGATGGCGTGCGCCTTGTCCGGATCGGCCGCCGCGTCGATATAGACGTGGCAGTTGCCGTCCAGGTGCTTGATGAGCGGCACGCGGGCCTCCTGCGACAGGCGGGCGATCAGGCCCTTGCCGCCGCGCGGCACGATGACGTCGATGTGCTCGGTCATGGTGATGAGCTTGCCGACGGCGGCCCGGTCGGCCGTGGCGACAACCTGCACCGCGTCTTGCGGCAGGCCCGCGGCGGCCAGGCCAGTCTGCACGATGCGCCCCAGCGCGATGTTGGAATGCAGGGCTTCGCTGCCGCCGCGCAGGATGGCGGCGTTGCCGGACTTCAGGCACAGCGCGGCCGCGTCGATGGTCACGTTGGGACGCGATTCGTAGATGATGCCGATCACGCCCAGCGGCACGCGCATCTGCGCCACGCGCATGCCGTTGGGGCGCACGCTGGTGGCGGTGATGCTGCCGATGGGATCAGGCAGGGCGGCGATCTGGCGCAGGCCCTCGGCCATGTGCGCCAGCGTCTTGTCCGACAGCGTCAGGCGGTCCAGCAGCGCCGGCTCCAGGCCGTTGCCGCGGGCTGCGGCCAGGTCTTTCTCGTTGGCGGCCTTGAGTTCGTCGTGGCTGGCGGCCAGGGCGTCGGCCATGGCCAGCAGGGCCTGGTTCTTGGCGGCGCCGGTGGCGCGCATCATGGCGCGCGAGGCGCGGCGGGCGTTTTCGCCCAGGGTGAGCATGGCTTGTTCGATGGAGGACGTGGACATGGCAGCGTCGATCATGAGAATGGGGCGGCGCGGACGCCGCCTGGAGATTCAGTGTATATCCGGCCGCTAGGCCGGGCGAACTCCAGCCGCAGGGCCGGAGGGAGATGCGAAGGCGGCGGCTATGCCGCCTTCACGGTCGTCCGCCCGCGGCGGCGACGCGCAGCGCGAGCCGCGTCATTTCTTCCCAGGGATCGGACAGGCGTCCCGGCACCGACAGGCCCTTGATCAGGCGGTCGACCTCATGGGCATGCTGCACGGCGGCCGGCCACACGTTCGGCTGCACCCGGTTCAGCGCCTGCAGCGCCAGCCGCTCGTGCGCGCCGAATATGCGCAGACGGCGCATCAGGCCGTTGACGTCCTGGCCCAGGGCGCGCGCTTCGGCGATGCGGGCCAGCAGGCGGATTTCCTCGCCGACCGCCCACAGAACCAGCGGCAGGGCTTCGCCTTCGGCGCGCAGGCCGTCGATCATGCGGATGGTGCGGCCGGTGTCGCCGGCGAGCATGGCGTCGCGCAAGCCGAAGACGTCGTAGCGCGCGACGTTCAGCACCGCGCGCTCCACGTCCTCCGCGGCCAGTTGGCCTTCGGGGTAGAGCAGGCCCAGCTTCTGGATTTCCTGGTGCGCGGCCAGCAGATTGCCTTCCACCTTGTCGGCCATCCATTGCAGGGTGGCGCCGTCGGCGCGCTGGTTCTGGCGCGCCAGCCGCATGCCGACCCAGGCGGGCAGGCGGCCGCGTTCGATGTTGGCGATATCGACCATCATGCCGCCGCGGCTCAGGGCTTGCACCCAGCGGCTTTCGCGGGTGGCCTTGTCCAGGCGGGGCAGGGCGATCAGCACGAGCGTGTCGGGATCCGCCTGCTTCTCGGCCTGTTCGGCCAGCTTGGCCAGGGTGTCGGCGCCGGATTTGCCGGGCTTGCCCGTCGGGATCTTGATTTCAAGGATGCGGCGGTCGCCGAACAGCGACACGCTTTGCGTGGCGGCGGTGACCGAACTCCAGTCGCTGCGCGCGTCCATCACCATGGACAGGCGGTCGGTGTAGCCCGCGTTGCGGGCCGCCGCGCGCAGGGCGTCCACGGCCTCGGTCACGAGCAGGGGTTCGTCGCCCGAAACCGTATAGAGCGGCGCCAGGCGGTTGCCTGGCCGCTGCAGGTGCTCGGCCAGGCGATCCGCGTCCAGGGGCTGTGCCATTTAACGCAGGATGGCCGGGTCGGTGGTGGACGGCGTCTGCCACGGCGTGGGCGTGCGCTTTTGATCCGGCGTGGTCGGGTCGTACAGCGGGGTCTCGCCGTCTTCCGCGCGCTCTTCGGCATTCTCGAATGCGTGGCGCACTTCCGGCGCGGTCATGCGGCGCAGCAGGCGGGATACGAGGTCGCGCTGCATGGCCCGGTACAGCGTTTCGATCTGGCCTTGCTTGGCCTGCACGACCTGGTCGTCATAGGGCATTTCGCGGTAGATCGACAGCGTGGTGTCCGGGATCAGGGCGCGGCCCTTGGCGTCGATGAGGCGGAACGTGTAGTTGATGCCGAGTTCGTATTCCTCGACGCGGCCCTGGGCGTTCAGCGACACCTCCCGCAGAGTGCGGGTGTCGGCCACTTGCTGCAGGATGGCCTGCGCCTCCTTGGGCGTGGACACGATCTTGGTGTCCGGGGAGGCCGCGCGCAGCGCACGGCGCACGTCGGCGCCGAACTGCGTGGTGTCGGGAATGCCGACATACAAGGTGTCGAATGGCATCGGCGTGACGCCCCGCAAGGCGAAGCCGCAAGCGGAGAGCAGCATGAACAGCGCCAGGCAGGCGCCGCGCAGCAGCCAGGACTGGCGGGGGGAATGCGTTTGTTGCCCGGCGAAGTGCATGCTTGACCTCATCAGCCTACGACGTTGACCAGTTTGCCCGGAACCACGATGACGCGCTTGGGCGGACGGCCTTCCAGGAAGCGGGCGACCTCTTCCTGGGATGCCGCGAGCTTTTCGATGTCTTCCTTGGCGGCCTTGGCGGCCACGCGGATGGAGCCGCGCAGCTTGCCGTTGACCTGGAGCATCAGCTCGATCTCGTCGGCGACCAGCGCCGCCTCGTCCACGTGCGGCCAGGGCGCGTCGAGCAGGTCGCCCAGCTCGTGGGCGTAGCCCAGGTCGCGCCACAGGTGCCAGGTGATGTGCGGCACCACGGGATACAGCACGCGCAGCAGCACGCCCAGCGTTTCGGCGTAGGCGGCGTCCGCGGTCGCGCCTTCGGGCAGCTTGGCGTCGTCGATGGCGTTGAGCATCTTCATGCACGCCGACACGACGGTGTTGTACTGGATGCGCTGGTAGTCGTAGTCGGCTTGCTTGAGCAGGCCGTAGACTTCGCGGCGCAGATCCTTGACCGGAGCCGGCGCCTGCGCCCAATCGGCGCCATGGGCCAGGCCGCGCGCGATGGCCTCGCGCTGACCGTAACTGATGGACCAGAGACGGCGCAGGAAGCGGTTGGAGCCTTCGACGCCGGAGTCCGACCATTCGAGGGTCTGTTCCGGGGGGCTCGCGAACATGACGAACAGGCGAGCCGTGTCCGCGCCCAGCGTGTCGATCAGCGATTGCGGATCGACGCCGTTGTTCTTGGACTTGGACATCGTGCCCACGCCGCCGTAGGTGATGGCGGAGCCGTCCGACTTCAGCTTGGCGCCGACGATGGCGCCGCGGTCGTCGTAGACGTTTTCGACGTCTTCCGGCCAGAAGTACTCGATGCCGCCCTGCGGTGTCTTGCGCGAGTAGATATGGTTCAGCACCATGCCCTGGCACAGCAGCTTGGTGAAGGGCTCGTCGAAGTTGAGCAAGCCCATGTCGCGCATGACCTTGGTCCAGAAACGGGCGTACAGCAGGTGAAGCACCGCGTGCTCGATGCCGCCGATGTACTGGTCCATCGGCATCCAGTAGTCATTGCGCGCGTCGACCATGGCCTGGTCGTTGCCCGGCGAGGTATAGCGCATGAAATACCAGGACGAGTCCACGAAGGTGTCCATCGTGTCCGTTTCACGGCGCGCCGGCTTGCCGCATTTGGGGCAGGAGCAGGACAGGAAAGCCTCGTTCTTGGCCAGCGGGTTGCCGCTGCCGTCC
Organism: Achromobacter xylosoxidans; assembly: GCF_014490035.1. Lineage (NCBI taxonomy): Bacteria > Pseudomonadati > Pseudomonadota > Betaproteobacteria > Burkholderiales > Alcaligenaceae > Achromobacter > Achromobacter xylosoxidans. The sequence continues at coordinate 1,818,660 of NZ_CP061008.1, forward strand.
GGGATGAGGTCGTCGGGCAGGACCACCGGCAGGTCTTTTTCCGGCACCGGGACCGGGCCGCAATCCGCGCAGTGGATGATGGGGATGGGGGTGCCCCAATAGCGTTGGCGCGAGATGCCCCAGTCGCGCAGGCGCCAGGTGGTTTGCTTTTCGCCCAGCCCTTGCGCGCCCAGGTCGACGGCGATGGCGTCGACCGCTTCCTTGTGGGAGAGGCCGTCGTACTTGCCGGAATTGATGGTGCGGCCGGCCTGCTTGTCGCCGTACCACTCCTGCCAGGCGTTGGTGGAGTATTCCTTGCCAGCCACGTCCACGACCTGCACGATGGGCAGGTCATATTTCTTGGCGAAGGCGAAGTCGCGCTCGTCATGCGCCGGCACGCCCATCACGGCGCCATCGCCGTAGGTCATGAGCACGTAGTTGCCGACCCAGACCTGGACTTCGGCGCCCGTGACCGGATGCGTGACGTACAGGCCCGTGGGCATGCCTTCCTTTTCGCGCGTGGCCATTTCGGCCTCGGTCGTGCCGCCCAGCTTGCATTGCTCGATGAACGCGGCCAGTTGCGGATTGGAGAGGGCGGCCTGCGTGGCCAGGGGGTGTTCCGGCGCCACGGCGCAGAAGGTCACGCCCATGATGGTGTCGGCGCGGGTGGTGAAGACGTACAGCTTGCCGTCCTGGATCAACTGGCCGTCCTGGCCGGCGATCTGGTGCGGGAAGGCGAAGCGCAGCCCCTCGGACTTGCCGATCCAGTTTTCCTGCATCAGGCGCACGCGCTCGGGCCAGCCGGGCAGGTCGTTCTGGACGGCGCCCAGCAGTTCGTCGGCGTAATCGGTGATGCGCAGGTAGTAGCCGGGGATCTCGCGCTTTTCGACCAGCGCGCCCGAGCGCCAGCCGCGGCCGTCGATGACCTGTTCGTTGGCCAGCACGGTCTGGTCCACCGGGTCCCAGTTGACGACCTGGGTCTTGCGGTAGGCGACGCCCTTTTCCAGCATCTTGAGGAACAGCCACTGGTTCCACTTGTAATACTGGGGATCGCAGGCGCACATTTCGCGCGACCAGTCGATCGCCAAGCCCATCGCCTTCATCTGCTTCTTCATGTAGGCGATGTTGTCGTACGTCCACTTCGCCGGCGGCACCTTGGACTTGATGGCGGCGTTTTCCGCCGGCATGCCGAAGGCGTCCCAGCCCATGGGCATCAGAACGTTATAGCCGCGCATGCGCAGCTGGCGGGCCATCATGTCGTTGATGGTGTAGTTGCGCACGTGGCCCATGTGCAGCTTGCCGCTGGGGTAGGGCAGCATGGAGCAGGCGTAGAACTTCGGCTTTTCGGAGCCGTCGGCGTTCTTGGCGTGTTCGTGGACCAGGTAGACGTCGCGGGCCTGCCAGTCTTGGTGGGCGGCTGCTTCAACGGTATTGGGGAGGTAACGTTCCTGCATGGGCTCGTGCACGATGGCAAAAAAAGGGTGAGCCGCCTCGCCGCGCGGGCGCGGAGGCGGCCAAAACCCCTGATTATAGGAGGTGCTAGGCGCGGGCAGGGGACGGAGCCGTTTCGGGGATGCGCGCGCTGGGCGCAAGGGCGCCATAAGCCAGCGTAATCACCCCGAGAACGGCGCCCGCCGTGACCACGCCGGGCCAGCCAAAATGGGCGTACAGCCAGGACGATACCAGCGAACCGGATGCGCCGCCGATGAAGTAACTGGTCATATAGCCGGCGGTCAGCCGGCTGCGCGCCTCGGGGCGCAGCCGGTAGAGGGCGCTGCTGTTGGTGACGTGCACGCCCTGGATCGCCAAGTCCTGCACCAGGATGCCGGCCAGCAAGGCCAGCACCGACACCTGGCCGAATGCGATCAGTCCCCAGGAACCCAGCAGCAACAGCAGTCCGACGCGGGTGGCCAGGTTGCCCAGGCCGCGGTCGGCCAGGCGGCCGAAGCGATTGGCGGCGTAGGCGCCGGCGGCGCCCGCCAGGCCGAACAGGCCGATGGTGGTGTTGCTGTATTGATAGGGCGGGCTGGCCAGCAGGAAGGTCAGCGGAGTCCACAGCATGCTGAAGGCCGCGAACAGCAGGCCGCCCAGCAGCGAACGGGCGCGGAACAGCGGTTCCTCGACGAACATGCGCAGGATGGAGCCCAGCAGGCGCGGATAGCTCAGCCCGGCCGGACTCTGGTGGCGCGGCAGCAGGCGCCACAGGGCCGCGGACATGATCAGCATCAGGATGGCGGCCACCCAGTACACGGTGCGCCAACTGCCCACGTCGGCGAGCGCGCCGGCGACGGTGCGGGCCAGCAGGATGCCCAGCAGCAGTCCGCTCATGACGGTGCCCACGGCCTTGCCCCGCTCGTGCGGCGCGGCCAGCGTCGCGGCGAAAGGCACCAGGATCTGGGCCACCACGGACAGCATGCCCGTCAGCGCCGTGCCCAGGATCAGCACGCCGATATTCGGGGCGAAGGCGGAAATCAGCAGGCCGCCCGAGGACAGCAGGTTCATCAGCACGATCAGGCTGCGCCGCTCGAACATGTCGCCCAGGGGCACGAGCAGCATCAGGCCCACCGCATAGCTCAGCTGCGCGGTGGTGACGATGCTGCCCGCCGTGGCGCTGGACAGCGAGAATTGCTCGCTGATCGTATGCAGCAGCGGCTGCGCGTAATAGTTGCTGGCGACGGCGAGGCCGGTGGCGACCGACATCAGCAGGAGGATGGGCGCGGTCAGGGCTGGCGTCTGGGAGGACTGGGTAGCGGAAGTCATGGATCTGGATCGGGGATGATGGCTGCGGAAGAAGGCCCGGCTCAGGCGCCGATGCCGCCAGGCGTTTCCTGGTCCTGCTTGATCAGCAGCTTCCTGAGGAGGCCGGCCAGTTGCTTGCGCTCGGCTGCGGACAGCGGTTCAAGCAGTTCGTTGAGGTCCTTCAGATAGTCCTTCAGCACCAGCTTGATGGTGCGCAAGCCCTCGGTAGTGAGCGACACGATGACGCCGCGCCGGTCTTCCGGATTGGGGCTGCGCGTGAGCAGGCCGGCCTGCTCCAGGCGGTCGAGCCGGTTGGTCATCGCGCCGGAGGTCAGCAGCAGGGCCTCCACCAGCTTCTGCGGATTCAGCGCGTAGGGCGAGCCGCTGCGGTACAGCGTGGCCAGCACGTCGAATTCGCCCTGGTGCAGGTCATAGTTGCGGAAGCTGCGGTTCACGTTGCGTGCCGCCAGCGCGTTCAGGCGGAATACGCGGGTGACGACGGACATGGCGGCGAAGTCCTGGGCGGGACATTCGGCGGTCCATTGCGAGATCACCAGATCGACGAGGTCATTCATGGGCTTGGGGATTTATTTTTACGTGAAGTATCTTAACATGAAGATAAATTGAGAGGGCAGGCCCATGCGCCGCACGCGCGCCGGCCGCAGCCCAAAAAAGAAGGGCCCGCCTCTTGCGAGGCGGGCCCTTCCGGCTTGACCGGAACTACGCGCGAATTACTGCGCGGCGTCCTTCAGCTTCTTGAGCGGGCGAACCTTCACCTTGACCGAAGCCGGCTTGGCGGGGAACCAGCGCTCTTCACCGGTGAACGGATCCTTGCCGAAGCGCTTGGCCTTGGCGGGAACCTTCTGCACGGCAACCTTGAACAGGCCGGGCAGCGTGAATTCGCCGGCGCCCTTCTTGTCCACGGAACCCAGCACCGAGGTTTCCAGGCTGGCCAGGACGGCCTTGACCGACTTGGCTTCAACGCCGGATTGCTCAACGATGTAGGCGATGAGCTGGGTCTTGTTCAGAGCAGCCTTGATGGCCTTGGGGGCAGCAGCGACCTTCTTGGCGGCGACGACCTTCTTGACGGCCGGCTTTGCAGCGGGCTTCACAGCGGGTTTGGCAGCAGTTGCCTTCTTTGCGGGCGCCTTGGCGGCGGGCTTGGTGACTTTCTTGGCAGGAGCTTTTGCTTTCGTGGCCATGGTCAAAATCCGTATGTTGAGGTCATGGAGCAGCGCGTGCCGGGTATCGGCGTTTGACGCTACGCGGCCGATGATAGCGGAAGAGTGGCGATTAATGCGGTTTTCTAGCGGGTTTTTGGCCCTTGTTTGTTGTTTTCGACACAGAAAGTGCTTTGTAGAAGGGCTCCAGCAAGATGTCGTGACATTCATCGCGCATCTTTTCAAATGCCTGCGGCACTGAACCAACTGCGTCGAGCGTGTTCCAATTGCGTGCCCTGCGCGAGACCCGCGCGGGAAAAACCAAGCATGGAAGCGAAGCAGTCATATGTTGATGAAGAAGTTGGCGGCGAGCCTGATCGTCGCGGCCGCGTGCATGTCGGGCGCCGTGGCGCAAACGGTGCCCGCGCCGGCCTTGTCGGCCAAGGCCTGGCTCTTGCTGGACGAGACCAGCGGACAGGTGATCGCGTCGCATGCGGCGACGACCCGCATCGAGCCCGCGTCCCTGACCAAGATCATGACGGCCTACGTGGTGTTCGAGGCGCTCAGCAAGAAAGAGCTGTCCGCGGCGCAAATGGTCACGGTGTCGACCCGCGCCTGGAAGGTGCCGGCGGGCAGCTCGAAGATGTTCCTGGAGCCGGGCTCGAAAGTGTCGGTGGACGATCTGTTGCGCGGCCTGATGATCCAATCGGGCAACGACGCGGCCATCGCGCTGGCCGAGGCCGTGTCGGGCAGCGTCGAGGCCTTCGTGGCGCGGATGAACGAAACCGCCGCCAGGCTCGGCCTGCACGCCACGCATTTCGCCAGCCCGCACGGCCTGCCGGATCCCGGGACCTACTCCACCGCCAGCGACCTGTCCGTGCTGGCCACGCGCTACATCCGCGACTTTCCCCAGCTCTACAAGACCTACGATTCGGCCAAGCATTTCACGTACAACAAGATCACGCAGCCGAACCGCAACCGCTTGCTGTGGCTGGATCCCAGCGTGGACGGCCTGAAGACCGGGCACACCGAATCGGCCGGCTTTTGCATTGTCGCCACCGCGCAGCGGCCCAACGGCGCTGACCAGCGCCGCCTCATCACGGTGGTGGTGGGTACGGCGTCGGACAAGCTGCGCACGCAGGAAAGCCGCGAGTTGCTGGAGTGGGGCTTTCAGGGGTTCAATACCATCAAGCTGTATGCGCGCGGCCAGGCGGTCGCCACGCCCGAGGTCTGGAAGGGCGAGCAGGACAGCCTGAAGGCCGGATTCGCGCGCGATGCGTATGTGACGGTGCCTGCGGGCGCCAAGGTCGAACCGGTCTGGACGCCGCAGGATCCGCTGATTGCGCCGATCGCGGCCCAGTCCGCAGTCGGCGCGGTGCGTGTGCTGGTGGACGGCAAGCCCGCCATGCAGTTTCCGGTGGTGGCGCTGGAACCGGTGGCCGAGGCCGGATTCGCGGGACGCGCGTGGGATTCCATCCGCTTGTGGTGGCGTGGCCACGCCGGATAACGGAGGTGTGCGATGGCGGTGAGCTTTCCTGGAGGTCCGGCCCCGGCGCCGGGCGCGGATGATCCCTTGGCATTGCTGTCGGCCTGCCACGGCCGCATTTCCCGCCAGTGCGCGACCTTGGGACGCCTTGCCGCGCACCTGCCGGTGCATGGCAGCGACGCCGCGGCGCAAACCGCGGCGGCCAGCGTCATGCGCTACTTCGATACCGCGGCCGCGCACCACCACGAGGACGAGGAAGAGGACCTCTTCCCGGCCCTGATCGAGTCCATGGCCGGCTCCGACGCCGTCTGCCTGCACGCGCTGGTGGACGGTCTGGTGGCCGAGCACCGGCAGCTGGCGCAGCGCTGGGAGCCCTTGCGCCGGGTGCTCGCCGAGATCGCGGCGGGCCGCCAGGCCGATCTGCCCCCGGGGCAGGTGCAGGACTTCACCGATGCCTACGCCGCGCATATCCAGCGTGAAGAAAGCGAACTGCTGCCGATGGCGGCGCGGCTGATCCCGGACGATGCGTTGGCAGGCATCGGGCAAGCCATGAAGGCGCGACGCGGCGGCGAGGCCGGCTGAAGTTTCGGGCAACGCGGGAATTGGCGCTACGATGGCCGCAGCCGGCGCGCGGCGCGCCGGGTTTTCGCCTACCTGCCCGCCATGAACAGAAACGCCCGTTTCCGCCAGAAATTGCAGGATCCCAGCCTGATGCACGCCATGTCGGCGCACAACCCGCTGTCCGCCAGGCTGGCGGCGGAAGCCGGGTTCGATGCCATCTGGGGCAGCGGCTTCGAGCTGTCGGCCAGCTATGCCGTGCCCGACGCCAACATACTCTCGCCCTCGCAGCATCTGGACATGATGCGGGCGATCGCCGCCGCGGTGGACGTGCCCGTCATCGCCGACATCGACACCGGATTCGGCAACGCGATCAATGTCGCGTACATGGTGCCGCAGTATGAAGCCGCGGGTGTGTCGGCGGTGGTGATGGAGGACAAGACCTTTCCCAAGGACACCAGCCTGCGCGCGGCCGGCAGGCAGGAACTGGTGCGGGTCGAGGAATTCCAGGGCAAGATCGAAGCCGCCTGCGGCGCCCGCCGCGATGCGGATTTCTGCGTGATCGCCCGGACCGAGGCCCTGATCGCGGGCGCTGGCGAGCAGGAGGCGCTGGCCCGCGCCCGCGCGTATGAGGCCGCCGGCGCGGATGCCATCCTGATCCATTCCAAGCAGAACACGCCCGACGAGATCCTGTCGTTCGTGGCCGCATGGCAAGGGCGCGCGCCGCTGGTGCTGGTGCCTACCGCCTATCCCCAATTGCGCGAAGCCGATATCCAGGCGCTGGGCAAGGTGGGCCTGGTCATCTATGGCAACCACGCCATCCGCGCCGCGGTGGGGGCGATGCGGGATGTGTTCGCCCGCATCCGCCGCGATGGCGGCATCCACCAGGTGGACGCGGCGCTGCCGGCGGTCAAGGAGATCATTGCGCTGCAGGGCGACGCCCACATGCGGGAGCTGGAACGCCGTTACCTGAAGTAAGCGGGACGCGTTGCGCGCAAGGGGCGCTAGCGATTACGCTAGGCGACCCGCCGCCAGCCCTGTGCGCCGCAGGCGGAACCAATCAGAAAGCAGATGCCGAGGGACAAGAAAGAATGATGCAGGGGGGGATGAGCGTCGCGCGCCGGTTGTTCGGCTCGTGGGTGGACGAGGTCAATGCGCGGACCTTGCGCGCGGATGCGACGGCGGGCCTGCTGGGCGCGCTGCTGGTGCTGCCGCAAGGCGTGGCGTTCGCCATGCTGGCGGGCCTGCCGCCCGAGTACGGCCTGTATTCCGCCATCGTGCCCTGTATCGTCGCGGCGCTCTTCGGGTCCAGCCGCCATGTCATGTCGGGCCCGACCAATGCCAACTCGCTGGCGCTCTATGCGGTGTTGACGCCGCTGGCGGTCGCCGGCAGCCAGGGCTACATCCAGCTGGCGCTGGCCGTGACCGTGCTGGTCGGGCTGATGCAATGGCTGGTGGGCACGCTCAGGCTGGGCTCGCTGGCGCATTTCATCTCGCCATCGGCGCTGTTCGGCTTCACCAGCGGCGCGGCCCTGCTGATCGCCGTGCATGCGCTGAAGGACGCGCTGGGCATGCCGACGCCGGACGCGCACGGCGCGGGCGCCTTGCTGGCCAGCCTGGCCGCGAATCTGGCGCAGGTGCACTGGGGCGCCTTGCTGGTGACGCTGACCACCCTGGCCGTGGCGCTGCTGGTGCGGCGGCTGGACAAGCGCAAGCCCTACATGCTGGCGGGCCTGGCGGCGGGGGCGCTGGCGGCCGCCGCCTTCAACGCGCTGACCGATGGCGCCCCGGTGTCCGTGCTGGGCGCGCTGGCCCAGCCCTGGCCGCCTTTCCATATTCCCAGCGTCGATTGGCGCGCCTTGCCCGAATTGCTGAGCGTGGCCTTCGCGCTGACCATCGTGGCGTTGGCGCAATCCATCTCCATCGCCAAGGCCGTGGCGACGCGTTCGGGCCAGCGCATCGACGCCAACCGCGAGTTCGTGGGGCAGGGGCTGTCCAATATCGTGGGCGGATTCTTCTCCTGCTACCTGTCCTGCGGCTCGCTCAACCGGTCCATTCCCAACTACGAGGCTGGCGCCAAGACGCCGTTGGCGTCCGTGTTCTCGGCCCTGCTGCTGGTGGCGCTGGTGGCCTTGTCGGCGCCGCTTCTGGCCATGATCCCGCACGCCGCGATCTCCGGACTGCTGCTGCTGGTGGCCTGGACCCTGTTCGATATCCCGCGCTGGCGGCAACTGATCCGGACCCAGCGCGGCGAAGCGGTCATCGCCGCCGCCACGCTGACCGCCACCATCACCATACGCATGGAAGTGGCGATCCTGCTGGGCACGGTGTTGTCGCTGATGGTCTATCTGCACCGCACTTCGCGGCCCGCAATGCGCACCATGGGCTTCGATACGCGCGGACTGGAGCGGCGCTTCGTGGTGCTGGAGCATGCGCAGGACGCCTTGCCAGAATGCCCGCAGTTGAAGCTGCTGCGCATGGAGGGCTCGGTCTATTTCGGCGCCGCCACGCACGTGGCGCAGCGCCTGCACGAGCTGCGCGCGGCGCCGGGGGCGCCGCGCCATCTGCTGGTAATGGCCAAGAGCATGAACTTCATCGACATGGCCGGCGCGCAGGTCTGGGAAGACGAGCTCGCCGCCAGGCGGGCCATGGGTGGGGACTTGTATTTCCACCGCCCGCGGCCGGAAGTGCTGGACATGTGGCGCCGCACGGGCTTTCTGCAGCGCCTGGGCGAGGACCATGTCTTTCCCGACAAGGCGACGGCGCTGCATACGATCTACGCCAAGCTGGACCGTGGCATCTGCGAGGGATGCCAGGCCAAGATCTTCTGGGAATGCCAGCCCAACGGGCTGAGGAACGACTGAGGCCGCGTGCGCGGCCGGCTCAGGCCGGCTGCGGCGCTTCCGTGCCCAGATAGGCCGCGCGGACCCGCTCGTCGGCCGCAATCTGCGCGGGCTCGCCCTCGGCCAGCAGGCTGCCGCGCACCAGCACCGCGATGCGGTCGGCATGCTTGAAGACCACATCCAGGCTGTGCTCGGTGAACAGGACCGCAATGCGCTGGGTGTCCGCCAGCGTGCGCGTCAGCCGCATCAGCGCATGGCGTTCATTGGTGGCCATGCCCGCCGTGGGCTCGTCCATCAGCAAGAGGCGCGGCTGGTGCGCCAGGGCCATTGCCAGTTCCACCCGCTTGACGTCACCGTAGGCCAGCGTGCCGCAGTGCTCCTGCGCCTTGTCCGCCATCTGCACCTGCGACAGCAGCGTCATGGCCTCCTCGGCCGCGTGCCGGGTGGCCCGGCGCCAGGGGTTCAGCAGCAGCCGGTCGCGCGACAGCAGCGCCGTCTGCACGTTTTCGCGCACCGTCATGGAGCGGAAGGTGGCGGCGGTCTGGAAGGTGCGCCCCACGCCCAGCCGGCAGATCTTGCCCGCCGACAAGCCGACCAGTTCGCGGCCGTCCAGCAGCACCGAGCCCGAGTCGGGCCGCAGTTGCCCGCCCAGCGCGTTGAAGCAGGTGGACTTGCCGGCGCCGTTGGGGCCGATCAGGGCGAGCATCCGGCCGGCTTCCAGCGTGAATGACACGCCAGCCAACGCGTCGATGCCGCCGAACGATTTGCGCAGTTCGCGGACTTGCAGCAAGGGGGCGGTATTCATGCGCGCCCCCTGTTCCAGCGCGCGGCCAGGCGCGCGGCGGCGCCGGCCAGCCCCTCGGGAAAGGCCATGACCAGGGCCAGGATGGCCAGCCCCAGCACCGCGTGCCAGTACTCGGTGCTGCGCGCGGCGGCATCCTGCAGCCAGGTGTAGGACGCCGCGCCTACGAGCGGGCCGGCCAGCGTCTGCAACCCGCCCAGCAGCACCATGACCAGTCCGTCCACGGAGCGGCTCACGGCCAGCGTGTCGGGCGCGATGCTGCCCTTGGAAAACGCGTAGAGCGAGCCCGCCAGGCCGGCGGCAAAGGACGCGGCCACGAAGCCCGCCCATTGCACGCGCCGGGTATCCATGCCCAGCGCCTCGGCGCGCAGCGCCGAATCGCGCACGCCCCGCAGCGCATAGCCCAGCGGCGAGAACGCCAGGCGGCGCAGCCAGGCGATGCCGGCCACGCACAGCGCCAGCGTCAGGTAATAGAACCATGGGCCCTGGGCGAGCCAGGCCGACGGCCACAGCCCGATCAGGCCGTTGCTGCCGCCCGTCACGTCATCCCATTGATAGGCCAGCGCCCAGAGGATCTGCGCCACCGCCAGGGTCAGCATCGCCAGGTACACGCCGGACAGGCGCACGCAGAACCAGCCGAACAGCAGGGCGCCGAATGCGGCGGCGAAGGGACCCAGCAGCAGCGCCGCTTCCATCGGCACGGCCGCCAGCTTCAGGAGCAGCGCGGCGCCATAGGCGCCCAGGCCGAACCAGGCAGCATGGCCGAACGAGGTCATGCCGGCCAGTCCGGTGAGGAAATGCAGGCTGGCGGCAAACAGCGCGGCGATCAGGATTTCGGTCAGCAGGATGCCCAGATAGGGGCTGTGCGCGGCCGCCACCGGCGCCAGCAGCAGGAGCGCCAGCAGCGCGCCATAGCCCAGCCGCAACCCGCGGCCGGCCGGGGCGATCGGGCGCTCGGGCGCGGCGGCGTGCGCCGCGGGCTCGGGCGGCTTGCCCAGCAGGCCCCAGGGGCGCACGACCAGCACCACGGCCATCACGGCGAATTCCGCCAGCAGCGTGAGTTTGGACAGATTGAAGAGCCAGGGGCCGATCTGCACCTGCCCCAGGAACACGAACAATGCCTTGACCGAGCAGATCAGCAGGGCGGCGAGGAAGGCGCCGGGAATCGAACCCAGGCCGCCCACCACCACCACCACGAAGGCGCTGGCGATGATTTCCAGGTCCAGGCCCAGGGTGGCGGGCACGCGCGGCGCCGCCAGCGCCCCGCCCAGGCCGGCCAGGAACGCGCCCAGGGTGAATGCCGAGGTGAACAGCCAGGCCTGGTTCACGCCCAGCGCGGCCAGCATCTTGCGGTTCTCCGCCGCGGCCCGCAGCAGCCGGCCCCAGCGGGTGCGCATCAGCAGCAGCCACAGCAGGCCCAGCACCACGGGGCCGGCGGCGATCAGTAGCAGGTCGTACTCGGGATAGCGCCGGCTCAGGATCTGGACTGCGCCGGACAGGCCGGGGGCGCGCGCCGCGAACAGGTCTTCCGGCCCCCAGATGGCCAGCGCGGCGTCGCCGATGATGAGCACCAGCGCAAAAGTCGCCAGCAGCTGGAACAGTTCGGGCGCCTGGTACAGGCGCCGCAGCACCAGCCATTCGGCGGCCGCGCCGATGAGGCCCGTGGCCAGCGCCGCCAGCAGCAGCCCGGCCCAATAGCCCGCGCCGTCGCCGAAGTAGTTGGTGAAGGTCCACGCCAGGTAGACCCCTAGCATGTAGAAAGAGCCGTGCGCGAAGTTCACCACGCGCGTGACGCCGAAGATCAGCGACAGGCCGGCGGCGACCAGGAACAGCGCGCTGGCGTCCGCCAGCCCATTGAGCAGCTGCAGCAGCAGCCCGGACAGGCTCATCAGTGCGCCGGACGCATCTTGCGCACTTGTTCGTCAGGCGGCTGCAGGCGGGCGCCGTCGATGTAGGCGAAATCCTTCATGATGCCCTTGCCGTCTTCCACCGCGGTCACGCCCACGTACACGCCCATGGTCGACTGGTGGTCGATCTTGCGGTACTGGATGGGGCCGTAGGGCGTGTCCACCTTCAGGCCCGCAAACGCGTCGACCAGTTTTTCCGTGTCCACTTCGCCCGCCGCCTTCAGGCCCTGGGCGATCGACATGAGGGACGCGTAGCCCACGACCGAGCCGACCTTGGGCGTTTCGTTGTAGCGCTTCTTGTAGGCTTCGACGAAGGCGTTATTGGCCGGGGTGTCGATGGCGTACCAGGGGTAGCCGGTGACGATCCAGCCGGTGGGCGTGTCGGCGCCCAGCGGCTCCAGGTATTCGGGTTCGCCGGACAGCACCGACACCACGGCGCGGTTATCGAACAGGCCGCGGGTATTGCCTTCGCGCACGAAGCGCGTCAGGTCGGCGGCGAACAGCACGTTGAAGATCGCGTCGGGCTTGGCGTCGGCCAGGGCCTGCACCACGGCGCCGGCATCGACCTTGCCCAGCGGCACGGCCTGCTCGGCGACGAATTCCACGTCGGACTGGAACGAAGTCATCATGGCCTTGAAGGTGGCCACGGCGGACTGACCATATTCATAGTTGGGATAGACGATGGCCCAGCGCTTCTTGCGCAAGGCCAGCGCCTTGGGGGCCAGCGCCGCCACGTGCATCCAGGTGGAGGGGCGCAGGCGGTAGGTGTAGCGGTTGCCGTCCTGCCAGGTGATCTTGTCGGTGAGGGGTTCGGCCGCCAGGAAGAACACCTGCTGCTGCTTGGCGAAATCCGTCAGCGCCAGGCCGGTATTTGAAAGAAAGCCGCCGAACAGCAGCTCGACCTTTTCGCGGGCCAGCAATTCCTGGGCCGCGCGCACCGAATCGCCGGGGTTGCCGTTGTCGTCGCGCGAAATCACTTCCAGCTTTCGGCCCAGCACGCCGCCGCTTGCGTTGACCTCTTCCAGCGCCAGCTGCCAACCCTTCTTGTAGGGGCCGAGGAAGGCGGGGATGGCCTTGTAGCTGTTGATCTCGCCGATGCGGATGGGCGGCTCCTTGTCCTTGGCCGAGGCGGCGGAAGTCAGCGCCAGGGCCAGGAGTGCCGGCGCCACGGCGCGGCGCAACAGAGTGAGGCAGGGACGGAACATGTCAGGTATCGCGTGGAGAAGGAATCTGGCGCCAGCAGGCGCGGCGGATGACAGCGGCCCAATTGGAACATGGGCCTTCGCCCCGGGGCAATAGACAGGCGCGGCGCGCAGCGCCCGCCCGGAAACGAAAAAAGGCCCTGCGGTGCAGGGCCTTTTCGTCTTGCGGGAAAACCGGCTGAATTACTTCAGCTTGGTTTCCTTGTAGTCAACGTGCTTGCGAGCGACCGGATCAAATTTCTTGATCAGCATCTTCTCGGGCATGTTGCGCTTGTTCTTGGTGGTCGTGTAGAAATGACCCGTGCCGGCAGTCGACTCGAGCTTGATCTTTTCGCGGATACCTTTGGCCATGTCGTGCTCCTAGTATGTAGATTGGCGGGGAGGCTGATTAAGCCAGTTCGCCGCGGGCACGCATTTCGGCCAGCACGGCGTCGATGCCGTTCTTGTCGATCGTGCGGATGGCCTTGGCCGAAACACGCAGACGGACCCAGCGGTTTTCGCTTTCAACCCAGAACCGGCGCGATTGCAGGTTGGGCAGGAAGCGACGCTTGGTCTTGTTGTTCGCGTGCGAAACATTGTTGCCCACCATCGGGCCTTTGCCGGTCACTTGGCATACGCGTGCCATGGATGCACCTCTTTAGGTCGTTCTTTTGCGCGCATCGCTTGGGGGGTAGACAGGGTTTTAGCCGCCGGGCTGTAGAGGCTTCGTACGCTGCTGCTGTACCTTGCCTAAGCCGGCCACCCAGTCTTAGTGGATGAGGGGGGATCGGAATGGCCATCAAAGCCCAGTCTGGTCCGCCCCAGTGCTTATACCCGCTGCCTGCCACCCGCTGAATTCTTGTAAGAATTTCTGGAAATCCCGGAAGGAATCGCCAGACATCGCGCGGTTGGGGTCAGAGTGCTGAACTACAAAGCATAGTAGTTCGGCACGGGAAACTTCATGTGAAGACTTAGATTCTAATATGAAAAGCCTAATTAAATCAAGCGGCGACGCTATGTGGTGTGCGATTGCGCCACGCGGCCCGAGATCCAGGACAGGCAGGCGCAGGCCGCCAGCGTGGTCGTCAGGGGCAGGGCGCTGTCGGTCTGCCAGGCGCTGACGGCAAAACCGGCCAGCGCGCCGCAGGACAATTGCAGCGTCCCCAATAGTGCGGAAGCCGCGCCCAGCCGCTTGCCCTGGTCCGCCAGCGCCAGCGCCGCCGAGTTGGGATTGACGAAGCCCTGGCTGCCCATGTAGCAGATGAGGCACAGCATCAGCAGGGGCAGGCTCATCCAGCCGGCCAGCGTCAGCGCGACCGCCGCCAGGCTGGCGCAGGCCAGCGAGGTCAGCGCGCGGCGCTGCAATTGGCGCGGCGTGTAGGCGCGCAGCAGGCGCGCGCTGATCTGCGAGCAGATGATGAGCGACAGCGCGTTGGTGCCGAACAGCAGGCCGTAGTACTGGGGCGGCACGCCGTAGAGTTCGATGAAGACGCGCGGCGAGCCGATGATGTAGGCGAACATGCCAGCCTGGCCGAAGCCGCCGGCCAGGCTGTGCGCCATGAAGCCGCGGTGCGCGAACAGGTCGCGGTAGTTGCGCAGTATGGTGTGCCAGCGCAGCGGCACCACGCGTTCAGGCGCCAGCGATTCCTTCATGATCAGGATGACGGCGGCCATCAGCATCGCACCGCCGGCCAGCATGACCCAGAACAGGCTGCGCCACGAGGTGATGGCCAGCAACTGGCCGCCGGCCAAGGGCGCGAGGATGGGGGCGAGGCCCATGATGAGCATCAGCAGCGACATCGCGCGGGCGGCTTCATGGGTTTCGTAATGGTCGCGGATGACCGCACGCGGGATCACGATGCCGGCGGCGCCGCCCATGGCCTGCACCACGCGCCAGCCGGTCAACGCTTCCACCGATCCGGACAGCGCGCACCCCAGGGAACCGATCATGAACAGCGTCAGGCCGACGAGCAACGGCGGCTTGCGGCCGTAGCGGTCGGCCATCGGGCCATAGAACACTTGCACCATCGCCAGGCCGATCAGGTAGGCGGCCAGCGTGCGTTCGACGTCGCCGCGGGACACGCCCAGGTTTGCCGCGATCGTGGGGAAGGCGGGCAGGTACATGTCGATGGCGAACGGACCGATCGCGGTCAGCGCGCCCATGAGTATCAGCCAGCCAGGCAGGCTGCTGCGGAAAGACTGTGAAGGGGGCATGTCGATTGCGGGGTAGCGCAGTGGCAGGGCCCGGATGCGGTTTGTTGCACGGTTTGGGCCAAGTAAACGACTGTATCACGGGCAACCTTACAAGCAAATTGCAAGTTTTTTCCGATAAAGTCATTGCGGTCCGTACGTATTCCAGAGGAGAAGTCGTGAATCCTTTGTTGTCTGTTGTGGAACGCAAACTCCAGGCCCTGCCGGTCCCGGTCCAGCTGGTTCTGCCCGACGGCGCCGTGCTGGGGCCGCCCGAACCCCGTGTCCGTTTCGTCACGCACGACAAGACTGCCCTGGCGCATCTGGCCGAAGGCGCGGTGGGCGTGCTGGGGCAGGATTATGTGGAAGGCCGCATCGACATCGAGGGCAATATGCGCGATGTGATGGCCGCGGCTTCGGCGCTGCTGCCGGGGTCGCCGGTGGACGCGGCTCGCGGCGGCTGGCTGACCGAGCTGGTGCGCAAGGTGGTGTCGGTCTGGCGCCATTCGGTCGAGCGCGACGCCAAGCAGATCGAATTTCACTACGACCTGTCGGATGACTTCTACGCCCTCTGGCTGGACCCGCGCCGGGTCTATTCCTGCGCCTACTACCGCGAACCGGGCATGACGCTGGCCCAGGCCCAGGAGGCCAAGCTGGACCACATCTGCCGCAAGCTGCGCCTGCGTGCGGGCGAACGGTTCCTGGACGTGGGGGCGGGCTGGGGCGGCCTGCTGCTGTGGGCCGCCGAGCATTATGGCGTGGACGCCACCGGCATCACCCTGTCGCGCAACCAGCATGCCCATGTCAGCAAACTGATCCAGGAGAAGGGGCTTGCAGGCCGGGTCCGCATGGAGCTGCTGGACTACCGCAAGCTGGACGAATCCGCGCCCTACGACAAGATCGCGTCGGTCGGCATGTTCGAGCACGTGGGCCGGGCCCAGCTCGAAGGCTATTTCGCCAAGCTGCGCCGCCTGCTCAAGCCGGGCGGACTGATCATGAACCATGGCATTACCGCGGCCGGCGTCTACAACGCCGAGCTGGGCAACGGCATGGGCGAATTCATCGAGAAATACATCTTCCCGGGCGGCGAGCTGACCCACGTCAGCGTGGTGATGGAAACCCTGACCAACGGCGGCCTGGAAGAGGTGGACGTGGAAAACCTGCGGCCGCATTACGCGCGCACCCTGTGGGCCTGGA
Source organism: Achromobacter xylosoxidans (assembly GCF_014490035.1). Lineage (NCBI taxonomy): Bacteria > Pseudomonadati > Pseudomonadota > Betaproteobacteria > Burkholderiales > Alcaligenaceae > Achromobacter > Achromobacter xylosoxidans. The sequence goes on from NZ_CP061008.1 coordinate 1,834,702, forward strand.
GCGATGCGCTGGAGGCGCGCCTGCCTGAAGCGGCGCGCATCCTGGGCGGCGAGCAGGGCGAGCGTTCGCTGCGCGCCTACCGGCTGTACCTGGCTGGCTGCGCCATGGCGTTCGAGCACGGCTGGATTGCGCTGCACCAGATCCTGGGACAGCACCCGGCGACAGGACGCTCCGACGAGCTGGACAATCCGCCGGACCTTGCCTACCCCTGGCGCCGGGATTACATGTACGCCAAGAACGAGTAGCGGCCGGCAGATGTCCGCAGGATGGTCGATTTCAATGGAATTGGCGACGGAAAACTGTCCGAAACGCGTCCATCCACTGGCCGGAACCGCGATTTCCGGCCCGTTTGAAGCGGCTAAAGCGTATGGATATGAATTTATTATTTACTAAATGTATCTGTTCGTCTGAATCAAAATCCCCTAGGTAAAGTCGCTGTTTCACTCCTTGCGCTTGCGGGTAATCCCGGACCATTTTTTCGGGAAATGTATCTGATTAATTCCGGGGTGGGGTTGGGTTGAGCATCAATTTCGTTTAAGATGCTGGCTTCTTCGTTCAGTTTGTTCACTTTCTGTGGGTTTTCAAAAACTGCGTTTTTGAAGCTCCTGTCTTGCAAGATGCCGCACCCTCGCGGACCGTCTTGTTGCTAGTGTCGGTTTGTATTGGCGGTTCTGCCCGTCTTCCGCACAACCCCCTTAGCTCCATGGCACCTCCGGGCCCAAGCCTGGCGTGTGTCCCTGAACCTATGGAGGCAAAAGCCAATGCGTTTTACCCCTGTCAAGACCCTGGCCGCCGCGGCTGTGTTCTTCGCCTTCGCCGGCGCGGCCCAAGCCGCCGATGCCGTCCAGTGCGAAATCAAGCGCCCGGTCAATTTCGGCGCGATGAACTGGGAATCGAATCTGGTCCTGGTTGACGTCGAACGTTTCATCATGGAAAAGGGCTACGGTTGCAAAACCGAGACCCTGCCGACCGAAACCCTGCCCGCCCTGGCTGCGCTGGAGCGCGGCGACCTGGATATCAATACCGAGATCTGGCTGAACAGCGTTGCCGATCCCTGGGACCGCGCCGAGAAGACCGGCAAGGTCAAGCGCATCGGCGATCTCTACATGGGCGCCGAGGGCTGGTACATCCCGCGTTACACGGCGGAACGCCTGCCCGAATTGAAGTCCGCGGCCGACCTGCCGAAATTCAAGGACAAGTTCAAGGATCCGGAAGAACCCGGCAAAGGCCGCTTCTATGGCTGCCCGGCGGGCTGGGGCTGCGAGATCACCAGCAATAACCTGTTCCACGCCCTGAAGCTGGACGACAGCTACACCCTGTATTCGCCCGGCACGGGCGCGGCGCAGAAGGCGGCCCTGATGTCGGCCTACAAGCGCAAGCAGAACGTGGTCTTCTACTACTGGTCGCCCACGCCGCTGGTGGGTTCGATGGACCTGGTCAAGCTGGACATGCCGCCCTACGACGCCGAAAAGCACAAGTGCCTGACGTCGCCCAAGTGCGCCAAGCCCGAACCCAGCGCCTATCCCGACAACCCCGTCTTCACGGCGGTGAACACCAAGTTCTCCGAGGAAGCGCCCAAGCTCACCGAATTCCTGTCCAAGGTCTCGGTGCCGCTGCCGGTGATCAACGAAACCCTGGCCCACATGGAAGAGTCCGGCGACGAAGCCAACGCCGTGGCCAAGTGGTTCCTGAAGAACAAACCCGACGTCTGGACCAAGTGGGTCCCCGCCGACGTCGCCGGGCGCGTCCAAAGCGCGCTGTAACCCGCCATGTGCCTGGCTGCGCGCCGTCGCGGCGCGCTCCGGCCCTTCATGGGGCCGGTTTCCTTTGCCAGGATGGCCGCCGGCCGGGCGCTCGCGCCCGGACCGAGATGCGCTGGCGCTGCCGGGATGGCCGGCCGTTTTCTAGCTGGAAGCCGCAAGCTTGCGCCGCATCGCCCGATTCCTGGGCATGCGGGCGCGGTCCGGGCGGTGAGTGCGCCAGAATGGAGTAGAACGAATGTTTCCTGAAATTATTCCCGCCCGACAGGTCCGGGGGGCGATCGACGGCTTTGTCGATCACTTGGTCACCAACTATGCCGACACGCTGGAGACCCTGTCCCAGCCCGTCCTGCATGCCTTGGTGTGGCTGGAGCAGCTACTGCGCAATTCGCCCTGGTGGGCGGTGGTCGCGGTGACGATCGCGATCGCCTGGGGCGTCAGCCGCCGTATCGGCCTGAGCCTGGCGATGGGCGCGCTGCTGTGCGTGATCGGCGTGCTGGGCTTGTGGGACGCCGGCATGCAGACGCTGGCGCTCATGATCATGGCGGCCGGCCTGTCGGTGATCATCGGCATCCCGCTGGGCGTGCTGATGGCGCGGGTCAACTGGCTGCGCTCCATCATGCTGCCGGTGCTGGACGTGATGCAGACCATGCCCAGCTTCGTGTACCTGATTCCCGTGGTCATGCTGTTCGGCCTGGGCAAGATCCCGGCCATCATCGCCACCGTGATCTACGCCGTGCCGCCGCTGATCCGCCTGACCGACCTGGGCATCCGCCTGGTCGACCGCGAAGTGCTGGAAGCCTCGCGCGCCTTCGGCGCCAATCCGCGCCAGCAGCTGTTCGGCGTGCAACTGCCGCTGGCGCTGCCCAACATCATGGCCGGTATCAACCAGACCACGATGATGGCCCTGTCGATGGTGGTGATCGCCTCGATGATCGGCGCGCGCGGCCTGGGTTATGAAGTGTTGCTCGGCATCAACCGTCTTGAAGTAGGCCGCGGCCTGCTGGCGGGCTTGGGTATCGTGGTGCTGGCCGTGCTGTTCGACCGGATCACGCAATCGTATGGACAGCGCATGCGCATGGGAGGCCAGCGATGAGCAAGATCGAGGTCAAGAACATCTACAAGGTCTTCGGCCCGCATCCGAAGAAATGGCTGGAAGCCGCCCAGGGCGGCATGAGCAAGGAACAACTGCTGGCCGAGAGCGGCCACACGCTGGGCCTGCGCGACATCAGCCTGTCGATCGAAGAAGGCAGCATCTACGTCATCATGGGCCTGTCGGGTTCCGGCAAGTCCACGCTGATCCGCCACTTCAACCGCCTGATCGAACCCAGCGCCGGCCACATCCTGGTCGATGGCGTGGATGTGGTCAGCCTGAACAAGCGCGACCTGGAAGTCTTCCGCCAAAAGAAGATGAGCATGGTGTTCCAGCGCTTTGGCCTGTTCCCGCACCGCACCGTGCTGGACAACGCCGCCTACGGCCTGACCGTGCAGGGCGTGGGCCGCGCCGAACGCGAAAAGCGCGCCCGCGAATGGCTGGACCAGGTGGGCCTGTCGGGCTTTGAAAACCAGTACCCGCACCAGTTGTCGGGCGGCATGCAACAGCGTGTCGGCCTGGCCCGGGCGCTGGCCACCGATGCCGAAATCCTGTTGATGGACGAAGCCTTCTCGGCGCTGGATCCGCTCATCCGCCGCGAGATGCAGGACCAGTTGCTGCAGCTGCAGGCCAAGCTCAACAAGACCATCGTCTTCATCACCCATGACCTGGACGAAGCCCTGCGCCTGGGCAACCGCATCGCCATCCTCAAGGACGGCGAACTGGTGCAGGAAGGCACGCCCGAAGACATCCTGCTGAACCCGGCCAACGACTATGTGCAGTCGTTCCTGCAGGACGTGAACCGCACCAAGGTGCTTAACGCCACGCACGCCGTGAACCCGGCGCGCCTGACCCTGACCATGCGTTCGCGTCCCGCCCATGCCATGGACCGCATGCGCGCCCTGAGCTACGAATATGCGCCGGTGCTGGACGGCAAGCGGCTGGCCGGCGTGCTGACCGCCGAGGCCGCCACGCGCGCCATCGAAGAAGGCGCGCGCGATATCTCGCGCTACGTCGAGGATCTGGCTTCCGTGCCGGCCACGGCCGGCCTGGGCGAAGTGCTGGCCCAGCTGGTGCACAGCGACCAGCCGGTCGCTGTGACCGGCGAAGACGATGAGTTCATCGGCATGCTGTCGCGCAAGAAGGTCGTGGAGCTGGTGACGCCGGCCCTGGCCGAAACGGCGCCCGCGGCGGAAGCCGCCGCTGCCGCCGACGCGCAGGAGCAGTCCGAACCCGAGCGCCGCGACCAGGCGGCCTGACAGGGAGAAACCCTAATCCGGATTGGGGCCGCGCGGCCGTCCGCGGCGCCCCGATCCGGATATGATGGTTTGCCGGCCGCCTGGGCCGGTTTCTCCTTTTTCGGAACATCGGAATCAGTCATGCCAATTTTGAATGTCCAGATCATGGAAGGCCACACGGCCGCCCAGAAGGCTGCGTTGCTGCAGGCCGCATCCAACGCGGTGGTTGAAAGCATCGCTGCGCCGCTGCCCAGCGTGCGCATCGTGCTGCAGGAAGTGCCGGCGGCGCATGTGATCGTGGGCGGTGAAATCGGCAAGGCCATGGCGCGTGTCGACGTCGCGCTGATCTCGGGCCGCGACGAAGCCAAGAAGGCCGCGCTGATCGCGGCGCTGAACCAGGCGGTGTGCGCCAGCATCGGCATCTCCGGCCAGGACGTGCGCGTGCTACTGCGCGACGTGCCCAATACCGACATGGGCGCGGCCAACGGCATCACGGCCAAGGCCAACGGCCGCTGAGTTTTGCTGCCAGTTCGGCAGCCCTGGAAATACAGCCTCCGACAGCAAGTCGGAGGTTCATGGCAGCCCGATCACTGACATCGCCGCTACCCAAAGAAAGCCAAACGACTCGCCGCGATTTCCTCTCGATAAATCCATTCCGTCGGCGATGAAGAGCAGGTCTTTCGCCGAGATTTCTCTCATTCTATTTTTCTGAAGAAATCAGCAACGACCATTTTTTACTTGCACCGCAAGATCTCCCGCGCTCTCTTTTTTCATAACATCCCCATGCATGACAGATACACTCGAGTTCATGGCCTGAATTTTCTCGAATGCATATCCAAAGGCTGTGCTCTTGCCTTTCTTCAAACCGCATAGCGCATAGAGTTTTGCCACCGTGCTCCGGTTGTCATCATTGATGACCGACAAGAAGAAATCATCCGCATCCGGTCTTTCGAGAATTTTCGCCATTTCCTTTTCGGCTCCGGATATGCCGCCAGCAAATCCGACCATTCCCAGACTGAATTGATCCGCATCAAGTGCAGACGCATCAAAATTCCGAGCCGTTGCGACGATCGGCGCCAACGACAAGGGCAATACCTGCATAGCCACCGTGATGCATAACGGCGCAAATCGGGATAAATGTGCGGAAGTTGGGTTGTAAAGTTTGTCCTTCATGGGTAGGTCCTTTCAAGATGAATGAAAAGGATGGACCCGCGCCTCTCAATCATGGTGGCATAGCGCGCGTCGACATCTGAAAATTCACTCAACGGCCTCCAGCATATCCTGCTCTCTTCATCTCACTGCTTTCTGGCGCGGGGAGCTATTTTCCCAAATTCGTGCGAGGACAAAACTCCTCAAACTCATAGCTTGGAAATCCACGAGATGAGATATCGGTGTGAGCTCCGGGTGCAGTGCGCAAGCACAGGAGTTTTCGAAATAAAAGAAGGTCCCCCAGCGTGGAAGGCTTGACACGGGTGCTTACGCAGGCATCATCGCCCCCACTGTTCGCTCAGCCGACTGACGCCGCGTGAGTTCGTTCAAAGGTGGTTAGTGCAACTAGAAAACCTGGGGGCGGTTCAGTTCGCGAGCGTTTTTGCGTTTGTCTTCAGCAACCATTAGTCCAGCTTCACGTTGGCCGCCTTAACCACTTCTCCCCAGCGCGCGATTTCGCTCTTGATGTAGGCAGCGTATTCCTGCGGCGTGGAACCCAGCGCCTGCGCGCCTTGTGCCTTGAGCTGCCTGGTCATTTCAGGCGATTGCAGCGCGCGGCGGATTTCGGCGTTCAGTTTGTCGATGACCGGCGCTGGCGTGCCTGCCGGTACCACCACGCCTTGCCAGGCGCCCATCTCGAATCCGGGCGCCACCGTTTCCGCCACCGTCGGCACGTCGGGCAATTGCTCGCTGCGCGTGCCGCTGGTCACGGCCAGCGCGCGCAGCTTGCCTTCGCGGATGAAGCCCAGCGAATCGTTCAGCGTATTGGTCATGAGCTGCACCTGCCCGCCGACCAGATCCGTCATGGCCGGGGCGCTGCCGCGATAGGGGACGTGCACCGCGTCGATCTCGAGCGAGCGCAACAGCAGCAGGGCGCCCAGGTGCGTGACGTTGCCGGCGCCGGCCGACCCATACGACAGCTTGCCGGGATGCTCGCGCGCATACTGCACGAAGGTCCGCGTGTCCGGCGCCGGCACGGAAGGATGCACCAGCAGCACCAGCGGGATCACCGCCGTGGAGGACACCGGCGCGAAGTCCTTGACCGGGTCGAAGGCCAGCGACCGGTACAGATTGGGGCTGAGCGCGATGGAGGAGGTGTTGTACAGCACGGTGTAGCCATCGGGCTTGGCGGCAGCCGCGTACTGCATGCCGATGTTGCCGTTGGCGCCGCCCTTGTTTTCGACCACGACGGTCTGGCCCAACTGGTCGGTCAGCTGCTTGGCCAGCACCCGGGCGACCAGATCGGTCGGCCCTCCAGGCGGGAAGGGCACCACCATGGTGATGGGGCGTTCGGGCCAGGCGGCGTGGGCGCTTGCGGCGGCGCCCAGCGCGAGAATGGCGAGGCTGCCTGCCAGCAGTGCTTTCTTCATTGCTTGTCTCCTTGTGCTGTTCTTGTGACGCGGATGGCGTCCCGGCGCCAGCGCCCTCTATGGGGCGCTTGATCGCCTGATGGAAGTTCAGGGCCTGCCGGCCAGCATGCGCGTGGCCGTGTAGGCCATTACCGGCTTGCCGTGCTGGTTGCGTACTTCGATCACCGAGGCGACCACTGCCCGGTTGTGCTGCGAGGTGGGGCGTATGCTCGTGACTTCGATCTCCGCCCAGATGGTGTCGCCCGCGACCACGGGCGCCAGCATTTTCTTGTGGACTTCCAGTAGCGCCAGCCCGGTGCCTTGCACCATGCCCTGCATGATCAGCCCCTCGATCAGGCCGTAGGTCAGGCCGCCGGGGGCGGGGCGTCCCTGGATCGCGCCATGGGCATAGGTGGCGTCGATGAAGATCGTCTCCAGCATGCCGGTCACGCTGATGAAGTTGACGATGTCGGTTTCGGTCACCGTGCGGCGGAACGTCTGAAAGCGCTGGCCCACGGCCAGGTCCTGCCAGTAATAGCCCTGGCCAAGCTGCTTGATGTCGGCGGCGTTGTGGTCGGCGGTCATGCGGGGTCCTTGCGGTTGTTCGGGGTTGAGGGATGCGCGTCGCGGGCTGCGCCCGATTCCAGAAGCCCGGCGATTTGCGTGTCGTCCAGGCCGGCCTGGCGCAGCACGTCCAGCGTGTGCTCGCCCAGGCGCGGCGGCATCGCGGCCGGCACATGGGAATGCTGCAGACGTACCGGGTTGCGGGGAAAGCGGTAGCGGCTGCCGGAAGCGCTTGCTAGCGGCGCGAAGAAATCCACGCTTTGCAGGTGCGGGTCGGCCTCCAGGTCCTGCAGGCGGTTGATGGGCGCGGCGGGGATTTCCAGGCGCGCGCACAGCGCCAGCCAGTAGGCGGTATCGCGCCCGGCCACGATGCCTGCTTGCAGTTCGTAGAGCGTTTCGATGTGCCGCGTGCGCGATGCGATGTCGGCAAAGCGCGCGTCCTGCGCCAGATCGGGGCGGTCCGCGGCGATGAAGAAGTCGCGCCAGTGGACGTCGGTATACGGCATCAGGCAGACATGGCCGTCGGCGGTTTTGCACGGTTTGCGCCAGGGCGTGAGCACGCGCGGATAACCGGCCTCGCCGGGTTCGTCGGCCAGGTGCCTGCCGTAGTAATGCTCGACCAGCGCGTAGGACGCCATGCTTTCGAACATGGGCACTTCCAGCTGTTGGCCCGCGCCGGTGCGCTCGCGCTGGAACAGCGCGGCCAGGATGGCGTGCGCCGCGATCAGCCCGCAAGTCTTGTCGGCGGCCACGGTGGGCAGGTAGCGCGGCGCGCCGGTCTGGCGGTCCACCAGGTCGGCCAGGCCCGAGAGGCCCTGGATGATGTCGTCGTACGCCGGCAGGCCGTCATAGGCGCCGCCCGCGCCGAAGCCGTACAGGCCGGCGTAGACCAGCCGCGGGTTGCGCGCGCACAGCGTGTCCGGATCCAGTCCCAGCGCGGCCATCTTGGCCGGGCGCATGCTGTGCATCAGCACGTCGGCCTGGTCCACCATCGTCAACAGCGTCTGGCGCGCCGCCGCCTGCTTCAGATCCAGCACGATGCTGCGCTTGTTGCGGTTCAGGCCCAGGAAGATGGCGGCCAGCCCGGGCTCCTGGGCGGGGCCGGTATGCCGCGTCGAATCGCCCGCGGGCGATTCCACCTTGATCACGTCGGCGCCGTAGTCGGCGAGTATCTGCGAGGCGTAGGGGCCGAACACCACGGACGTCAGGTCCAGGATGCGCACGCCGCCCAATGCGCTGGCTTGGGATAGGGGAGTGGCTGTCATGGTGGAAATCCTATCGGCCGTCGGCATACACGTCTAATATGGCGTCGGTATTGGGCGATATGGAATTTATTATGGCTATCGATTTGCGGCAGCTCCGGCAGTTCGTCACCATCGCGGAGCTGGGCAGCTATCGGCGCGCCGCGGACACGCTGCATATTGCGCAGCCGGCGCTGTCGGTCTCGATCCAGAAACTGGAACACGCGGTGGGCGCGCCGCTGCTGGTGCGGGGCCCCAAGGGCGTGACGCCGACGCCTGCGGGCCAGGCGCTGATGGCGGACGCCCGCCGCGCGCTGTTCCACGCCGACCAGGCGCGCCAGGCTGCCCGCCGCGTGGCGCTGGGCGAGTGGGGTACGCTGCGGCTGGGATTCGTGGGCTCGGCTACCTACATGCTGCTGCCGCGTTGCCTGCCGGTCTTTCGCGCGCAGTATCCGGACGTGCAACTGGACCTGCGCGAGGACAGCACGGTCGGCCTGGTCGCGATGCTGCGCGCCAACGATATCGATGCAGGCCTGGTGCGCGGTCCGCTGGCGGAAGACGCGGCGCTGGACTCCTGGGTGGTGGAGCGCGACGACCTCATCCTGGCCGTGCCGGCGGGGCATCCGCTGGCCGCGGGCGGGCCGGTCAGCCTGGAGCGCGCCCGCGCCGAGAACTTCGTGCTGTATTCGCCCCTGAAAGTGCCGGGCCTGCACGGCGTGGCGCAGGCGCTATGCCTCAAGGCCGGGTTTTCGCCGCGCATCAGCCAGGAGGCGATACAGGTGCAGACGCTGATCAGCCTGGTCGCCAGCGGCATGGGCCTGGCGCTGGTGCCGGGCGTGACGCGCGCGTATTCGACCCCGCACGTGGCCTTCGTGCCGCTGACCGACGCCGACGCGCACGATGCGCTGTCCCTGTCGCTGGTGACGCATCGCGACACGTCTTGCGCGTCGGTGCTGCGCCTGCGCGACTCCATGCTGAGTCCCGCAGGCTGACGGCGCGGCTAGTTCTTCAGGCCCAGCTCGGCAACGAATTTCCTTTCTTCCGCGACTTGGCGGACTGCGAAGTCGGTGTAGGCGGCGCTGTCCATCAGCATGTGGGGCTGGTCGGCGGTTTCCAGCGCGCGGTTGTATTCCGGATCGCGGGACGCGCGGTGGAAGGCTTGCTGCAGGATGCGTATGACCTCGGGATCCATGCCCTTCGGTCCGGCGATGCCGACCGGATTGGCCGCGACGATGGGATAGCCCAGTTCCGTCAGCGTGGGCGCGTCCGGCACGCGCTTGGCGCGGGCTTCGCCCAGCACCGCCAGCAAGCGGGCTTTGCCGGTGTCTATCATCGGCCCCCAACCCGCGTCCGAGATCATCTGGATATGGCCGCCCAGCAGCGCGGTGGTCTCTTCGGCCGCGCCCTTGTAGGGGATGAAATTGAAGCGCGTGTTCGTCAGCCGCGACAGGCGTTCGATCGCGATGCGCCCGGAGCCGCCGGTGCCGGTGCCGCCGTAGCTGATCTTGTCGGGATGGGCGCGCGCGTCCGCGATCAGCTCGTCCAGCGTGCGCCAGGGCGCGTCCTCGCGCACCACGATGGCGTAGGAGTAGGCGGTCATGCAGGCGACGTAGGTGAAGTCCTTGAGCGGGTCGTAATTGACCTGCTGCAGAAAGGGGTAGCGGAACAAGGTGCCGACCACCACCGACACCGTATAGCCGTCGGGTGCGGCGGTCTGCGCCATGGCTGCCGGGCCCAGCGTGCCGCCCGCGCCCGGCCGGTTGGCGATGACGACCGTCTGGCCGAGTTCGCGCGAGGCCGGGATCGCCAGCGCGCGCATCTGCGTATCGGTCGCGCCGCCAGCCGGAAATGGCACGATGAGCGTGACAGGGCGGGCCGGAAAGCCCGTGGCGCTGGCCGGACGCGGCAAGGCCAGCGTGGCGGGCAGGGCCGCGCCCAGCTTGAGCAGGCTGCGGCGCAGGGGCGAGGGAAGGCTGCGATGAGGATCGTTCATGATTGTCTCCGTCCTGGTTATGGTCGCTTGGGGGGCGGGCGAGGCTGGCCGTATGTGCCTACAGCGCAATGCCGCGCCCGATCAGGCTGGCGACGTCCGGCTCGCTGTAGCCGGCCTCGCGCAGGATCTGATCGGTGTGTTCGCCGGGCAGCGGGGCCTGGCGATGTATGGCGAACTGGAAGCCCGACATCTTCACCGGGCTGGCCACATGGGTGTTGCGGCCGTAGACCGGGTGCTCGGTCTGCAGCGACATGCCGCGGGCGACGAACTGCGGATGCGTCAGGCCTTCCGCCAGTTTGAGCACGGGCGACACGCAGCAGTCGGCGCCTTCAAACAGTTCCAGCCAATGCGCCAGCGGGCGCGATCCGAAGATCTGCTGCAATTCGCGGCGCACGCGCGCCTGCTGCGCCGCGTCGCCGTTGCGGTGCAGCGGCGCCAGATCGGGACGATCCAGCCGCCGGCACAGCGTTTCCCAGAATTTCAATTCCAGCGCGGCGACCGCCAAATAGCGTCCGTCCGCGGCGCGGTACTGGCCATAGCAGGCCAGCCCGCCGGACAGGGTATCGGCGCCCGCCGGCCGCGTGTCGCCGCGGGCATTGAGCGTGGCCAGCGGCACGACGGCGCCAGCCAGCAGGCCGTCGGCAATGGCGATATCGATGTACCGTCCGCGCCCGCTGCGCTGGGCGTCGTACAGCGCGGCGAGGATGCCCATTACCGCCGTAAGCGAGCCTCCAAGGATGTCGGCCACGGGCAGGTTCGACAGCGCCGGCAGATCGGGCCCGCAGCCCATCTGATCGGCGACTCCGGCGCAGGCCGCGTAGTTCAGATCGTGGCCCGCGGCGTCGCGCTGCGGGCCGTCCTGGCCGTAGCCGGTGATGCTGCAGTAGACCAGCCGGGGATTGTGGCGCGCCAGGGTGGCGTAGTCGGCCTGCAGCCGCGCGGCCACGCCCGGACGGAAACTCTCGATCACCACGTCCGCGCCGCGCGCCAGCGCCGCCAGCGCTGCCTGTCCCTCGGGATGTTTGAGATCCAGCCGCAGCCCGCGCTTGTTGCGGTTGCAGATGGCGCGCAGGGGCGGCGGCGCATAATCGCCCGCCTGCGTATCCTCGATCTTGATGACGTCGGCTCCCAGGTCGGCCAGGTATTGCGCGCCCAGCGGACCGGGCAGCAGCCGCGAAAGGTCCAGGATCCTGACGCCCGCGAGCGGAGCGGTGTTCGGTGTATCCAAAGAGGGACTCCCGTAAATACGAAGTGGCATGCCCGCCTGGGGCTCGCGCCAGTCTAGGCGCGGCTTTCCGGCCGACCAATGGCGGATTCGCTGATTGCGCTTGGCGAGAATGCTCACGCCAGGCATTCCTGCGCGCGCAGGCTTTGGCTACCATCGATCCATCGGCGTACGCCAGCCGCTGGATATCCTCATGACCCATCACACCATTGCCGTGGGACATATCGCCCAAATCCTGCAAGGCGCGCGCAGCCGGGGGGTGGACGTGGACCGGGTCCTGACGCGCGCCGGCGTGCCGCCGTCCCTGTTGCAGGCGCCGATGGCGCGGGTATCGCAGGCGCAGCTCGCACAGATAATGCGGACGCTGCGCCGGGCCACCCGCGACGACTTCCTGGGCATGGGCCAGCATCCGGTTCCCATGGGGGCGTTCGACCATGCCTGCCGGCTTGCCTTGCAGGAAGACAAGGTCGGGCAGGCGCTGCGCGCGGCGTTCCGCTACTACCACGGCGTGCTGCGGGATTTCACCGCGCGCCTGTGCGTGAGCGGCGAGCGCGCGCGCATCGTGCTCGACTCGCGCGCGCCCAGCAGCTGCGCGCGCTGGTATGGTGAACGCTCCTTTCTGTTCTTCACGCTTGGCGTGGCCAATTGGCTGGCGGCGCGGCGCATTCCCATTCTGGGCGTGGACTACAGCAGCGGCGCGCGCAGCGCCGATGCGCACAGGCTGTTCTATGCACCGGTGCGCTATGGCCAGCCGGTGACGGGCCTGTGGCTGGAGTCTCGTTGGCTGGCCTTGCCGGTGGTGCAGAACGAACAGACGCTAAAGCCGTTTCTGGCCAATGCGCCGTTCGACCTGTTGGTGAAGTACCAGGACCGCACCACCCTGACCGATCGCATCCGCCGCCTGTTGCGCAACGATCTGTCCAAGGAGTTGCCGTCGCTTATTCAGGTCAGCGCGCAACTGGCAATGACGCCGCAGACGCTGCGGCGGCACTTGCGTGAAGAGGGGCAGGGCTTCCAGGCCCTGAAGGATGATTTGCGGCGCGATGCCGCGGTCGAATACCTGGGCCGCCACGATCTATCCCTGATGGACATCGCCGAGCGCCTGGGTTTTTCCGAACCCAGCACCTTCCACCGCGCCTTCAAGAAATGGACCGGCGTGTCGCCGGGAGAATACCGCCGCAACCGCCTGGTCTGCGGCCCCGAAGGCCGGCAAGCCGCTGACACTTTTGGCCTATCGGTTTGACGCCTGCGGCCATTGCCGCGATCCTGCCCCAAGGGGGAAGCTAGGGGCTCGAGGACGAACGCACGCTGCTCCGCGCAAGGAGCGCGGCGCCGCAGGAGACGAGCACCATGTATCTGACACAAGGCCTGCATCGCGCAGGCCGGCTGCACCCCGGCAAGATCGCGCTATGCGAAGACGTACGGCGCTGGACTTACGCGGCGCTGATCGATTGGACCGCACGCAAGGCCGCCGTGCTGCGCGGCCATGGCGTACTGCAGGGCGATCGCGTGGCGTTCTGGGGCGCCAACGGCGCAGACTATGTGTCGTGGATCCTGGCGTGCTGGTGGCTGGGAGCGGCCGTGCTGCCTTTGAACACACGCTGGAGCAGCCCAGAGCTTGCGCAGGCACTGGCCGACTGCAGTCCGCGCCTGCTGTTGGTGGACGAGACCATGGCGCCACGCATGGCCGATGTGGACATTCCCGCCAGCACGGCGCCGCTGTCCGCCGACGTGCTGGAAGCGCACGCCGCCGCGGCTGCGCCGCTGGAGGATATCCGTGCGGGCGGCGACGCGCTGGCCGCGATTCTCTTTACCGGCGGCACGACCGGCGCGCCCAAGGGCGCCATGCTGACACACGCGAATCTCTGGAGCGCTGCGGTGGCCAGGATGGCTACGGTCCCCACGCCGCCCGACAGCCGCACCCTGCTGGTCGCACCGCTGTTTCATGTTGCCGGATTGGGACGTTTGATCGGACAGTTTGTCGCGGGCGCATCGGTGGCGGTCCAGCGCGGCTTCCAGCCCCGAGCGGTACTGCAGGCCCTGCAGGACGACGGCGTAACCGAAGTACTGCTGGTGCCCAGCATGATCCAGATGCTGCTGGACGAACCCGGGTTCGCGCAGTACAGGCTGGACGGCGTGAGGCGTGTGATCTGGGGCGCCTCGCCGATTTCCCGGGCTTTGCTCGACCGGGCGCTGGCGGCCTTTCCGCAAGCGGAGTTCGTCCATGCCTACGGCATGACCGAAACCGCCGCCACGGTCGCCATCAATGCAGACGTGCGCCAGGGCGGCGCGCGCACCGAATCGGCGGGACCGCCTGCGGTAGGCGTGGAGACGCGGATTCTCGCGCCCGACGGCAGCGAGGCGGCGCCCGGCGCGGTCGGCGAGTTGTTGGTGCGCGGACCCATGGTGATGCAGGGTTACTGGAACCGGCCCGAAGAAACGCGCCGTGCATTCGACCGGGGCTGGCTGCTGACAGGCGACGCGGCCCGCCAGGACGAGGACGGATACCTGTATATCGTTGACCGCCTCAAGGACATGATCGTCAGCGGTGGCGAAAACGTTTACGGCGCTGAAGTGGAAGGCGTGTTGGCCCGCCACGCGCTAGTGGCGCGCTGCGCGGTCATCGGCGTGACGCATGCGCGGTGGGGCGAGGCGGTGCACGCGGTAATCGTGTCGCGTCCGGGCATGGCCGCCGACGCCGATGCTCTGGACAGGCATTGCCGCCTGCAGCTTGCCGCCTACAAGTGCCCCAAGACCTACGAGTTCCTCAGCGAATTGCCCATGTCCGCCGCCGGCAAGGTGCTGAAGTCCGTGCTGAGGCAAGACCATGAATCCAGGCGCGCGGCTGTCGCCGCGCCCGCTCATCAGGAGAGTCAGACATGAATCGGAAAGTATGGGTGGCAGGAGTCGGCATGATTCCCTTCAGCAAGCCCGGCGCCAGCGAGGCATATACCGTGATGGGCGCCAGCGCCGTGCGCCAGGCTCTGCGGGACGCCGGACTGCAATACGACGCGGTCCAGCAGGCCTACGCGGGCTATGTCTACGGCGATTCGACCGCTGGCCAGGCGGTGGTCTACGGCGTGGGGCTCAGCGGCATTCCGGTTTTCAACGTCAACAACAATTGCGCAAGCGGTTCGTCGGCCCTGTTCCTGGCGCGGCAGGCGGTGGAAAGCGGGGCCGTGGAGTGCGCGCTGGCGGTGGGCTTCGAACAGATGGTGCCTGGCGCGCTGAAAGGCGTGTACGAAGACCGCCCGTCGCCTCTGCAGGATTTCGTCTCGGCGATGAGCGAAATGCAGGGCTATGACACGGCCAAGCCGCGCGCAGCCCAGTTCTTCGGCGGCGCGGGCCGCGACTACATGAAGGAGCACGGCGTCGGCGCCGACCTCTTCGCCCGCATCGCGGTCAAGGCGCGCCAGCATGCCGCGCGCAATCCTTACGCGGTGTTCCGCCAGCCGGTCACGCTGGACGAGGTGCTGGCCGCGCCCATGATCTTCGATCCGCTGACGCGCCTGCAATGCTGCCCGCCGACCTGCGGCGCGGCGGCCGCCATCCTGTGCTCGGACGAGTTTGCGCGCCGCCACCGTCTGGCGCCCGCCGTCAGCATTGCCGCGCAGGCCATGACGACGGACACGCCGTCCACCTTCGGCGCTGGCGACATGCGCAAAGTAGTGGGCTTTGACATGACGCGAGCCGCGGCCGACCAAGTCTATGAGGCCGCCGGTATCGGCCCTGACGACGTGGACGTGGTCGAACTGCACGACTGCTTCACCGCCAACGAGCTGATCACCTACGAAGGCCTGCGCCTGACGCCCGAGGGCAGCGCCGAGAAGTTCATCCTGGAAGGCGACAACACCTACGGCGGCAAGGTCGTGACCAATCCGTCCGGCGGGCTGCTGTCCAAGGGCCACCCTCTGGGCGCGACCGGCTTGGCGCAATGCACCGAGCTGGTGTGGCAGCTGCGAGGCCAGGCGGACTTGCGCCAGGTCGAAGGCGCCAGGCTGGCGCTGCAGCACAACCTGGGACTGGGCGGCGCCTGCGTGGTGACGCTGTACCAGGCGGCCTGAGGGGAACGCAATGCTCGACACCAGCCATATCGGCGCCGCCCTGCCCGCGTTCAGCGCTAGCGTGGAGGCGGGCCGCCTGCGCTTCTTTGCCAAGGCCACCGGCCAGGACGATCCGGTCTATACCGACGAGGCCGCCGCGCTGGCGGCCGGCTACCCGGGACTGCCGGTGCCGCCGACCTTCTTCTTCTGCCTGGAAATGGACAGCCCACGGCCCGCCGCCATGCGTGAACTGCTGGGCATAGACATCGCGCGGGTGCTGCACGGCGAACAGGGCTTCGTCTACCACGCCATGGCGTACGCAGGCGACGAATTGCGCTTCGAGCCGCGCATCGCCGACATCTACGCCAAGAAAGGCGGCGCGCTGGAGTTCGTCGTCCGTGAAACCCGGGTGACCGACGCCGCCGGGCGCCTGGTCGCCGAACTGCGCGCGACGACCGTCGTGCGCAACACCTAGGAGACGGGAATGACTGCGGCCATGAATCATGACGCCAAGGCCGGCGACGAGCTGCCCGGCTTTACCGCGGGGCCGGTCAGCCGATTGGGGCTGGCGCTGTATTGCGGCGCTTCGGGTGACCACAACCCGATACACGTGGACCTGGATTTCGCGCGAGCCGCGGGCATGGACGACGTCTTCGCCCACGGCATGCTGTCGGCCGCCTATCTGGCCCGGCTGCTGACGAACTGGGCGCCGCAATCGGCGCTGCGCGAGTATGCCGTGCGCTTCGTGGCGATCACGCACGTGGGCGATGAGGTCCGCTGTTCCGGCAGCGTCGTGGAACGCTTTGAAGCGCAGGGAGAAACCCGCTTGCGGGTGGAACTGCATGCGCGCAGCCAGACCGGCGAACCGCGCCTGAGCGGCGTGGCGGTGCTGGCAATTCAGTAACCCAGGAAAGGAGATGACGATGGGCACATTGGAAGGCAAGGTCGCGCTGGTCTCGGGCGCGGGGCGCGGGATCGGGCAGGAGATCGCGCTGAAGCTTGCGCGCGAAGGCGCCAGCGTGGTGGTGAACGATCTGGACGCGGGGCCGGCGGAAGAAACCGTGGCGCTGATCCGCAGGGCGGGCGGCCAGGCGCAGGCCTGCGCGGGCAGCGTGATCGAAGCGGGCTTCGCCGAACGTTTCGTCGGCACCGCCGTGAATACCTATGGCGGCCTGGACATCATCGTCAACAATGCCGGCTACACCTGGGACAACGTGATCCAGAAGATGACGGACGAACAATGGGACGCGATCCTGGCGGTGCACCTGTCCGCGCCGTTCCGCATCCTGCGGGCGGCCTCCGGTTTCATCCGGGTGGCGGCCAAGGCCGAGGCGGAGCAAGGCAGGGAAGTGTTTCGCAAGGTCGTGAACATCTCGTCGACTTCCGGCGTCATGGGCAACGCCGGGCAGGCCAACTATTCGGCGGCCAAGGCGGGCATCAACGGCCTGACGCGCGCATTGGCCAAGGAATGGGGCCGCTACAAGGTAAACGTCAACAGCGTGGCCTTCGGGCTGATCAAGACGCGCCTGACCGAAGCGCCGGCCGACGGCGATGCCACGCTGGACATCGAAGGCCGGCAGATCAAGGTGGGCGTCAATCCGCAAGTGCTGAAGAACGCCGAAAGCCTGATCCCCATCGGCCGAGCCGGCACGCCGGCGGAAGCCGCGGGTGCGGTGTACCTTTTCTGCCTGCCCGAGTCCAACTACGTCAGCGGCCAGGTCCTGGTCGTCGGCGGCGGCCGTCCTTGAAAGGGGGGAGCGCAATGGACACGCCACGGCAAGGCTGGATGGACGCAGACCTGACGCTGTTCCAGGATTCGACGCGGCGTCTTTTCGAAAAGGAGTTTGTGCCCGACGAAGAACGCTGGCGCAAGCAGCAGCACGCGGACCGCGAGGTCTGGAACAAGGCCGGCCGTCTGGGCCTGTTATGCGTGAGCATGCCCGAAGCCTATGGCGGAGGCGGAGGCAGCTTCGCCCACGAGGCCATCGTGGCGGCGGAACAGGCGCGCGCCATGGTGCATGGCTTCAGCAACAACGTGCACAGCGCCATTCTGGCGCATTACATCCTGAACTACGGCACGGAAGAGCAGAAGCGTCGCTGGCTGCCGCGCATGGCCACGGGTGAACTGGTGGGCGCCATCGCCATGAGTGAACCGGGAGCGGGGTCCGACCTGAAGAGCGTGCGCACCACCGCCGCCAAGGAAGGTGGTGAATACGTGCTCAACGGATCCAAGACCTTCATCACCAACGGCCTGCACGCGGACCTGGTCTGCGTGGTCGCCAAGACCGATACCCAGGCCGGAGCCAGGGGCGTGTCGCTGATCATGGTGGAAACGCAGGGCCTGCCGGGCTTCAGGCGCGGGCGGCTGCTGGAGAAGCTGGGTCAGAAAAGCCTGGACACGGCGGAGCTGTTCTTCGACGGCGCGCGCGTGGGCGAGGACTGCCTCCTGGGCGGCGTCGAGGGCTGTGGCTTCGCCCAGCTCATGCAGCAGCTGCCGCGCGAACGGCTGCTGATCGCGGTGGGCGCCGTGGCCACCATGCGTCGCGCCATCGAGGAAACCGTGGCCTACGCCAGCGCCCGGCAGGTCTTCGGCCAGGCGCTCATCGAACTCCAGAACACGCGCTTCACGCTGGCCGAGTGCGAGACGGTCGCCACCATTGCGGCGCGTTTCGTTGACGATTGCATCGAACGCCAGCTGGCCGGCACGCTGGATCTGTCCACCGCAGCCATGGCCAAGTGGTGGACCACGCAGATGAACTGCCAGGTGATCGACGAGTGCCTGCAATTGCACGGTGGCTACGGCTACATGCTTGAATACCCGATAGCCAGGATGTACGCGGATGCGCGGGTCGGCAAGATCTACGGCGGCTCCAACGAGATCATGAAGGAAATCATCGCGCGCGCCATGACCGCCTGAAGCGCATGGCAGACAGTCAGAACAACGATGAGGAGACAAGATGCACCAAGCGCATTATCGGTACTGGCCCAAGGGGTTGCCGAAGGAGATCAGCCCGCCGCAGTCCAGCCTGTACTTCAACCTGGAGGCGTCCGCCGCGCGCTATCCGGGCAAGGCCGCCATCGTGTTCTACGACACCGTGCTCGACTACGCGCGCTTAAAGCGCGAGGTCGATGCCATGGCCGGCTACCTGCAGCACAGCGCGGGCGTGAAGGCGGGCGACCGCGTCCTGTTGCTGAGCCAGAACTGTCCGCAGTTCGTCATCGCGTACTACGCGATCCTGCGCGCCGATGCGGTGGTGGTGCCGGTCAACGCGATGAGCACGCCGGACGAGCTGGCGCATTACCTGGCGGACAGCGGCGCACGAGTGGCCTTCGCGGCCCAGGAACTGTGCGCGCGGCTGGACGGCTTCGCCGCTGACGGACGCCTGGAGCGCGTCATCGTCCACACCTATTCGGACTACTTGCAGGGCCCGGCTCCTGACGCGCCCGACTGGGTCGCCGCGCCCCGGCGCGCACCTGATGTGCGCGGCGGCGTGCCTTGGTACGGCGCGATGGCGGTCAACGCTCAGCCGTCGCCGCACCGGGCGGGGGCGAAGGACCTCTGCCTGTTGCCCTACACCTCGGGCACCACCGGCCGGCCCAAGGGCTGCCGCCACACCCACGGCACCATGAACGCATCCCTGGCCGGCTCGCAGCTATGGCGCGGCCTGACCTCCGAGGCGGTCATCATGGGCGTGGCGCCGATGTTCCATCTGCTGGGCATGCAGAGCGGCATGAACACGCCCATCTTGCTGGGCGCCACGGTGGTGGTGCTGCCGCGCTGGGACCGCGAAGCGGCCGGGCGGCTGATGGCGCGTCATCGCGTCAGCGTCTGGGCCGCGCCGCCGGCGATGGTCGTGGATTTCTTCGCGCAACCCGGCATCCAGAAGCTGGACCTTTCCAGCCTGGCGCAGCTGTGCGGCGGCGGAGCTCCCATGCCCGAGGCGGTCGCGGGCATGCTGGCCAGCCGCTACGGCATTACCTACAACGAGGCATACGGCCTGACGGAAACCGCATCGTTCCTGCACTGCAATCCGCTGGACCGCAACAAGCGCCAATGCATAGGCGTCCCCACCTTCGGCGTGGACACGCGGATCGTGGACCCGGCCACGCTGGCTGAACTGCCCCAAGGCGAAACCGGCGAACTCGTGACGCGCGGCGCGCAGGTCATGCTGGGGTACTGGAACAATCCGCGGGCCGACGACGAAGCCTTCTTCATGCTGGACGGGCAGCGCTACTTCCGTACCGGCGACCTGGGCCGGGTGGACGACGAAGGCTACTTCTACGTGACCGACCGCTTGAAGCGCATGATCAATGTGTCCGGCTACAAGGTCTGGCCGGCAGAGGTGGAGAACACGCTGTACGGGCACCCCGCGGTGCACGAGGCTTGCGTGATCGGCGTGCCGGACGCCAGCCGCGGTGAAACGGTGAAGGCCCTGCTGGTCTTGCGCGACGAGGCGCGCGGCAGCGTGCGCGAAGAAGACGTGATCGCCTGGGCGCGGACGCGCATGGCCGCCTACAAGGCGCCGCGCATCGTCGAGTTCGTGAACGCCTTGCCCAAATCCAGCACCGGCAAAATCTTGTGGCGGCAGTTGCAGGAAGAGGGCAAGGCGGCGGCCTAGCGCGTCCCCGGGTCCGCTTGGCTGGCGGCGGCCGCAGGCGGTTCCTGGCCCTTGCCCGCCAGGCCCTGGAGCAGGCGGCCCAGTTCCACGGGGAAGGGGAAGACGATGGTCGAGCTGTTCTGCGCGCCTATCATGGCCAGCGTGCTCAGATAGCGCAGTTGCATCGCCTCGGGCTGCTCCGACAGGGTGCGCGCCGCGTTCAGCAGCATCTGCGCGGCCTGCTGTTCGCCTTCGGCATGGATGATCTTGGCGCGCCGCTCGCGTTCCGCCTCGGCCTGCCGCGCGATGACGCGCACCATGCCTTCATTCAGATCGATGTGCTTGATCTCGACGTTCGCCACCTTGATGCCCCAGGCGTCGGTCTGCGCGTCAAGGATTTCCTGCACCGCGCTGTTCACCTTGTCGCGCTCCGAAAGCAGTTCATCCAGGTCGTGTTTGCCCAGCACGGAGCGCAGCGTCGTCTGCGCCAGTTCGCTGGTTGCCTGGCGAAAGTTCTCGACCTGGATCACGGAACGCTCGGGATCGATCACGCGGAAGTAGATGACGGCGTTCACTTTGACGGACACGTTGTCTCGCGAGATGGCGTCCTGGCTGGGAACGTCGAAGACCTCGGTGCGCTGGTCGACTCTTACCATCTGCTGGACCAGCGGGATCAGCAGGATCAATCCGGGACCCTTGACGCCGGTAAAACGTCCCAATGTAAAGATCACGCCGCGCTCATACTCGCGCAGGATTCGGACCGACAGGGCGAACAGCGCGACGGCCAGCGCCAGGATGGGGGCGTAAAAGGCGAGGTTCATCAACATGGCAGGCTCCGCATGGAGGGTTCGAGGGCTCAGGTTGCGGACGCCGTCATCCCGACGGCGGCGGGCCGGCGTCCGCCCGTACCTGCAAGGTCACGCCGCGGACGGCGGTGATGACGACGGCATCGCCGGCAGCCAGGCCCGCCGGACCCGTCGCTCGCCAGCGTTCACCAGCGGCCGCCACGTAGCCCTGCCGGTCCGCCCAGCTCAACACCTTGATGCGCTGGCCGATCAGCGACTCGGCGCCGCTGACGATGGGAGCCTGGCGCGAACGCAGGGCCAGCCGGCCGACCAGGAAGGTCATTCCCAGGCTGGCCGCGGCGATGCCAGCCATCAGCGGAATGGAAACGCCAAAGGCGGGCGTATCGGTGTCGATGAGCAGGAGGGCGCCCAAGATGAAGGACACCGCGCCTCCAATGCCCAGGACGCCCAGCGTTGGCGCGAATATCTCCGCCACCATTAGCGAGATCCCCAGCAGGACCAGCGCGATCCCGGCATAGGTCAGCGGCAGCGCCGACAAGGCGTAGAGTCCGACCAACAGGCAGATGGCGCCGAAGATGCCCGGAAACAGGGCGCCGGGAGTCATGAATTCGAAGATCAGTCCATAGATGCCGGCCATCAGCAGCAGCAGCGCCAGATTGGGATTCGTGATGACGCTGAGCACCTGGGTGCGCCAGTCGGGGTCTCTGGCCAGCACTCGCAGGTCTTTGGTGTGCAGGGTTAGCATGCCGTTGCCGACACGGACGCTGCGTCCTTCCGCCTTGGCCATCAGGTCCGGCAGGTCATCGGCGATCAGGTCGATCACATTACGCGCGTGCGCTTCGCCGGCCGTGAGGCTGGCCGCGCCGCGCACCGCCTGTTCCGCCCAGTCGGCATTGCGTCCGCGCAGCGCGGCCAGCGCGCGGATGTAGGCCACGGCGTCGTTGATCGCCTTGGCTTCGGCCGGATCTTGCCCGGTTCGTCCAGGACTGCCCTCGTGCCCTGGGGGCGGCTGCTTGTCTGGCGGCTCTGCCGGCTTGGAGGAGCCGCCCAGCGAAATCGGGGTCGCCGCGCCCAGGTTCGTCGCGGGCGCCATGGCCGCGACATGGCTGGCGTAAAGAATATAGGTGCCGGCGCTGGCGGCGCGCGCACCGTTGGGCGCCACATAGGAAATCACGGGAATGGGCGAGGCCAGGATCGCGCGGATGATGTCGCGCATGGAAGCGTCGAGTCCGCCCGGCGTATCGATGCGCAGCACCACCGCCGCGGCATTCTGTTCACGCGCGGCGGCCAGGCCGCGGATCACGTAGTCCGCCGTGGCGGGGCCGACGATGCCGTCCAGGGTCAGCAAGAGGGCGGCCGGCTGGCCCCCGGCCGGCTGCGCGCCTGCGCCGCCCGCGACGAGCGTCGCTGCCGCCAACAGCGCCGCCGCGCGGCGCAGCTTGCGCAGCATTGAACAGGTTCCGGACATCAGGCTCAGGATCGGGGCGGTCATGAGCTGCTTTCCTCCGACACGCAACGCGTGGCGGCGGGCCGCCGGCGCTGCTGAATCCAGCGTACTACTTTTGCCGCGGCATTCGGAGACCTGCCGGCGCGGTAGCGCGGGCGTCAAGGCGGCGGCGTGCGCGATGTCTTTGAGATGGCCCGGATTTTCTGCAAAATAGATCGTTACCGTGGACGATGAAATGCAGGAATGTCTATGTTTATCCGTCAGCTCTCCTATCTCCTGGCCCTGGACAAGTACCGGCATTTCGGACGGGCGGCGGAAAGCTGCCATGTCTCGCAACCGGCGTTGTCCAATGGCATCCGCGAACTGGAGCGCGAACTCGGAATCACCATCGTCAAGCGCAACCGGACCTTCGAAGGCATTACCCCTGAAGGCGAACGGGTGATCCAGTGGGTGCGGCAGGTGATGGCTTCGCTGGAGGGGCTGCGGCAGGAGGCCAACCTGGTGCGCAGCGTGCCGCAAGGCCACCTGGCGATAGGCGCGATTCCCACTGCCAACCATGCGGCGACGCTGCTCAGCGCCCAGTACCGGGAGATCCTTCCGCAGCTGACGCTGGAAGTCACCTCGCTCAGCACGCCGGAAATCCTGCGCCGGCTGAAGGCCCAGGAAATCCAGTTGGGCATCCTCTATGAGCGGTCCGTGCTCGATAGCGCCGATTTCGACGTGATGCCGCTGTACGCAGAGCGCTACGTGCTGGTGGCGAACGAGCAGGCCTCCTTGCCGCGCCAGCTGGATTGGTCGGAAGTGGGCGAGCTTCCGCTCTGCCTGCTCAGCCCGGACATGCAGAACCGCCAGACCTTGAACAAATGTTTCGAGAGCGTGGAAGCCAAGCCGCGCGTGGTGCTGCAAAGCAACGACATCCGCGTGCTGCTGGCGGAATGCCAGAGCGGGCGGGCGTTCTCCATCATGCCCCTGAGCGCCTTGCCCGCCCAGTACGAAGGGGCCGGGCTGCTGGCGCACCCCATCACTCCGGAGCACGCCGAGGACGTCTGCCTGGTCAGGCTGCGGCGCGACAAGCCGCCTGCCTTGTCGAACGCCGCCTGGCAGATCGCCGGCCAGCTGGACCTGGAAGCCGTCCTCAACCAATCGCTGGCGACGAAGCCTTGATAACCATGGATTATCAAAAGGTTCACAGGAAAAATTAGATCAATTCTTGTCGTTGCCGCATGCTGGCGGGAATTGGGCGCTTGAAGGAGACCAGCCATGAAACAACGACGTGAAGTACCTGGCATCCGTCCCTATGACGGGCCGGCGGGCGGCTGGGGGGCATTGAAGGCGACGGCCCAGGCCGTGCGGCAACAGATGGAAGTGGTGGAGGCGCCCGTCGTCCTGCTGCGCACCAACCAGCCCGCGGGTTTCGATTGTCCAGGCTGTGCGTGGCCGGACAAGGAACACCGCTCCACGTTCCAGTTCTGCGAGAACGGCGCCAAGGCGGTCACCTGGGAGGCGACCAGCAAGCGCGTGACGCCGGATTTCTTCGCCCAGCGCACGGTGTCTTCATTGCTGGCGCTGTCGGACTATGAACTGGAGGACTTCGGCCGCCTGACTCACCCGATGACCTACGACGCGGCCACCGACAAATTCGTTCCCGTGTCGTGGGATGCCGCGTTCGAACGCATCGGCGAGGCGCTGCGCAGCCTGGACGCGCCTGACCAGGCCGAGTTCTATACCTCGGGACGGGCCTCCAACGAGGCGGCCTATCTGTTTCAGCTGTTTGCGCGCGAGTTCGGCACCAATAATTTCCCGGACTGTTCCAACATGTGCCACGAGGCGACCAGCGTGGGCTTGCCGCAGTCCATCGGCATCGGCAAGGGCACGGTCTCGCTGGAGGACTTCGACCATGCGGAGCTCATTCTCTCCATTGGCCACAATCCCGGCACCAATCACCCGCGCATGATGGGCACGCTGCACGAACTGGCGCGCCGCAAGGTTCCCATCATCGTCTTCAATCCCTTGCGCGAACGCGCGCTGGAACGCTTCGCCGATCCGCAGAGCATCGTGGAAATGGCGACCTTCAGCTCGACCAATATCGCCTCGACCTATTATCAGGTCCGGGCGGGCGGCGACGCGGCCGCGCTCAAGGGCATCATGAAGGCGCTGCTGGCGCTGGAAGCGCAGCGCGGGAACGTCCTGGATAGCCAGTTCATCGCGCAACACACATTGGGCTTTGACGCGCTGGCCGCGGACCTGGAGGCAACCTCCTGGGCCGACATCGAAACCGAAAGCGGGCTGCACCGCGCGGACCTGGAGCACGTGGCCGAGGCCTACGCCAAGTCCAACGCCACCATCGTCACCTACGGCATGGGGATCACCCAGCACAACACGGGCACGGCCAACGTCAAGCTGATCGCCGACCTGCTGCTCATGCGCGGCAACTTCGGCAAGCCCGGCGCCGGCATCTGCCCGCTGCGCGGTCACTCCAATGTGCAGGGCAACCGCACGGTCGGCATCACGGAAAAGCCCAGCCCGGAGTTCCTGGCAAAGCTGGAAGCGGAGTTCGGCTTCACGCCGCCGCAGGGCCATGGCCATGACGCGGTGCAGGCCATGGAAGCGATGGTCGACGGCTCGGCCCGGGCGCTCATCTGCCTGGGCGGAAACTTCGCCGTGGCCTTGCCCGATCCCGAACTCTGTTTCGCGGCCATGAAGGAACTGACGCTGAGCGTGCATCTGGGCACCAAGCTCAACCGCTCGCACCTGCTGGTGGGGCGCGAGACCTTCCTGTTGCCGGTGCTGGGGCGCACCGAGCTGGACGTCCAGGCCGACGGCCCGCAATCAGTGACGGTGGAGGACTCGATGTCCATGGTCCACGCCTCGGCGGGCAAGCTGAAGCCGGCATCCGCCGAGCTGCGCTCGGAACCGGCCATCGTCGCCGCCATGGCCCGGGCGACCTTGCCCCACAGCAAGGTGGACTGGCTGGGGCTGGTGCAAAACTACGATCGCATCCGCGACCTGATCGAGCGCACGATTCCGGGCTTCGACGATTACAACGCGCGCATCCGCGTGCCCGGCGGCTTTCGCATGCCCTTGCCGCCGACCGAGCGCAAGTGGAACACGCCCACCGGCAAGGCCATGTTCTCGGTGTTCCCCGGCGTGCGCGAGCGCTATGAGCCCTGGCCGGACGAGGTGTTGCGGCTGGTGACCATACGCAGCCACGACCAGTACAACACCACGATCTACGGCTTGGACGACCGCTACCGCGGCGTCTTCGGCCGCCGCGACGTGCTCTTCATGCATCCGGAAGACCTGGCCGCGCAGGGCTTGGAACACGGTGATCTGGTGGACATAGAAACCGTGTCGCGGAACCGGACGCTGCGGCTGGCAGGCATTACCGCGATTGAATACAGCATCGCGCGAGGTTCGGTCGCGGCCTACTATCCCGAGGCCAATGTCCTGGTTCCGCTGGACTATATCGACAAGGAATGCGGCACGCCTTCCTACAAGTCGATACCGGTGCGCATCCGCAAAGCCGCGCAGGGGGGCGCCCAAGCGTAAGCCGTCATGATCGTCCGCCCCGCCTCGCGCTCTCCCTGGCTGCTGCTGTTCACGCTGAAGGGATCCATTGTCTCCATCATCTGGAAGCGTGTCGTCGCCATGATGCTGCTGGCCACCGCCGTGGTGCTGGCGGAGCACCGGCTGCCCTTGAGCGGGGTCGGGCTGGGCGCCGTGCCCTTGACGCTGGTCGGGCTGACCCTGGCCATCTTCCTGGGGTTCCGCAACAGCGTGGCCTACGAGCGCTGGTGGGAGGCGCGCAAGCTCTGGGGCGAGTTGCTCATCGTCATCCGCAACCTGACGCGGCAGACGCTGAGTTTTCCCGACGGCCTGCCCGCCGCGCGCCAGCGTGAATTGGCGCATGGCCTCATCGCCTATGCCCATGCCTTGCGGCACATGCTGAGGCAGAGCGATCCCAAGGAAGACCTGCAGCGCTGGTTGCCCGCCGCTACTGCGGCCCGCATCATGCATGCGGCGAATCCGCCCAGCGTGCTTCTGGGCGACTTGAGCCAGGCCTATGCCCAGTTGCGGCGAGAAGGGCGGCTGGACAGCATCCTGCTCGCGGACATCGATGGCCAGATCACACGGCTGTCATACATAGGCGGCGGCTGCGAGCGGATACGCAGCACGCCGATTCCCTTTGCCTACATCCTGCTGCTGCACCGGACCGTCTACATCTATTGCCTGCTGCTGCCGTTCTGCCTGGTCGGCAGCATAGGCTGGGTGACGCCCTTCATGGTGGGCGTGCTGTCCTACACGTTCTTCGGGCTGGACGCCCTGGGCGAACAGATCGAGGAACCCTTCGACCGCCTGCCCAACAACCTGCCCCTGGATGCCCTGTGCCGCGGCATCGAGATCAACGTCGGGGAGTTGCTGGGCGACAAGAATCTGCTGCCGCCGTTGTCGCCGCAGGATGGCGTGCTGTTCTAGCTGTCATCTTTTCCGATCTGGTACGGGGTGCGGCGCTAGCCGCGCAACAGCTGAACAGGCATGAAAAGAATCCGTCGTGGCCAACTGACAGTCCCCTTGCCCAAGGCCCTCCGTGGATGCCACGCCGCGGTCAACGGTGCTTGCGCGCGACTAGCGATAATTGCAGCTGCGAGGCTGGCGTGGTTTCCCGTATCCCTATAATTTCCCGCGGGCAACCGCGCCGCCTGGCGGCGTATCAGCAGCTCCAACAGTCATGCATTCGTTCAGCACCGAAAGCACTTTCGACAGTCCCTTTGCCGCGAAAAAAAATGCCGGAAAGTATCGAGCGCACGAGATGTACATCGAAAAAGCCGCGCCTGCTTCGTTCAGGCCCCGCCAACTGGGATGCTTGGCGAGACGCTAGAAACCGGGTCCTCGCCGCACTCGATGGCAAGCCAGGCAGATCCGGACGACTTCGCTTGCATGACCGTGAACCTGCGGAACGCGGATCGAAGCGCAGGTTGTCGGTAGAGTGCTTGGATTGCGGAGCGGGCCAGGACGGTAGCTGGATTACTTATTACGACAACGTGCGCCTGTCGCCGCAAGGCTGCCCAGTCTGCAAAAGCGTCGGCCGTCTGATCGACCAATTCAAATCGGCGTTCTCCGACCACACGCTGACGTTGTGCACGCCTGAAAGCGGTTCTCCCAACCCCGCTGGATTGAGGTTCAACGTGCGGCCCTTGATATGGGCCTTGCCTGAAGATTTCGAATGGACCATGCCCTCAATCGGTATCGCGGCCGTCAGGAGCGCGCTGCGGCGACATCGTCTGCCGAATGAGGCGGTGCAGGGTCGTTATCAGGACTTCGTGGAACTGCAGTCAGAATTCACGCGTGCCTTCCCTTTGGGGACACTTCGGTTCGCCCATCGTCAACATCCAGAGAACACGTCGCCAGGTCCATTCTTCAGCATGAAGTCCGGGCCGCGGCTACTGCGTGCACCTCTTGAGGATAGCTGCATGTCGCGTGCAGCAGTACGCAAGGCAGTGCTTCAAGAGGACAAGGATTCGATACTCCGCGCCCACCTCCTCGAACGAGCAAAGCAGCACATGGCAACAGAGGTCTCGTTCGAATGGAGTCCAGGAAAAGGTGGCGGATTTTTGATTTTCTACCGTAGCCGCACGGGTTTCTATCATCTCGACACGCGATGGCGCGCCGAGGAGAAGGCATGGGGGCAATCTGGGTTTCGGCGCGGCGAGTCACTCGCTCTCATCGTCATTTCCCACTTGTTCCCCGCCCATGACTGGCGGCGCACCTCTCGCCCGGCTTTCCTCCTGAGAGATAACGGGCATCGACTTGAACTTGACGCCTACAGCCCCAGTCAGCAGCTGGCTCTCGAATATCACGGCATGCACCACTACAAGCCGCGCTCTCAGAGCGCCGAGGACCTGGCAGCCCACGTCGCGCAGGTTCAGCGGGACGCCGAGAAGCGGACGCGGTGCGTAGAGGCAGGCGTAACGCTGATCGAGATGAAAGATAGACCGTTGGCTCCAGCAGCCTTCCTTTCCTGTATCCAGGAGCTCGTCGGCCAGGCAGGACTCGTGCCCACGGTTCCCAATCCAAGCCTGGAGCTGATCACTAGCCGTTGGAATGAGATTTGCGCGAATCCTCTCGAAGAATTTCAGCAGGCGTTGCTAAGGAATCTTGGCCATCACAAGCTGGTTTCGCACGAAATTGCAAAGGTGAACAAGGATTGCATGGTCGTATATCAATGCGGCCATTGCAACGAACTGAACACTGCTCAGGCGAAGGGCCTGGTTGCGGGAAGGGTGCGCAAGTACTGTCCCCTATGCAAGGACGCGGTCACTTCCCAACAACGCCGGGCTGAGGCGCTCAGCGCGTGGGTTGCTCAAGGCCTGCCCCCTTCGGTGATTGACCGGATGGAGTTCGATGATTCAAACCGCTACCTGTATCGCTGCGAGGCCGATCACTTGACCATCCTGCATAGTTGCACGTCCGCCCTGCGGCATGTCAGCGCCGGCGTCTTCAATTGCCCGGCATGCATCAGTGCCCGTTCTGGCGTCGCAGTCAACCATGCGACGTTGTTTCCTGAGTATGTCAAGGATTTTTCCGACGCGCTCGCGGGGTTCAAGTTTGCCGTGCTCGGTTCACCCAGGTACGAAGCGGGCCAGCTCACAGCTCAAGTGCGCTGTCCCGCTGGCCACGAGCGATTGATTGACCGTTCCTTGTTGCACCGGATACGCAAGAACACGAGCTTGACGGATATGAGCGTAGTACCCTCGGCTTGCCCGGACTGCGCATATCCCGGCGTCGATGTCACCGAAGCGCTCAAGCTCATGGGAACCCTGCACCATCGTCTGTACGTACTGGAGGGCATGTACCCGGAGATCTCCTACCTCGCAGGCTTCGACGCAACGGGCTGGAACAGGGAAACATTCTCTTGTGGACGAAACGGTCCTGATGGAACGCCCCACTCGCCCTTCTCTATCTCTTTTCGCAATCTCCTCAGGTACGCGAAAAAACTGGGCGATCGGCACCTCTGCCTGTCTTGCAAACTGGAGGCTGGTACAACCAACCATCGCGGGAAAACCTTGGCAGATACGGTTTCGCGGATGGAAATCCTGCGCGCGACGGTATTGGCGATCACTCCGCCACACCTGAAGCCGGCCGCCATGAAGCCGCCAACCGCAACACTCGTCACCGAAGGCTTTGGAGGGCGTGGCGAATTCTCGACCACGAAGGCGCGCATTCGCTTTACTTGCGGCATACCCGGCCATGCGCCGATGGAAGCGTCCTACAGCAACTATTTTCATCGGTCCGAGTCGCGAAGCTACGGGTTCTGCCCCGTGTGTGTCCGCAATGCCGGACTGACTCAAGCGCCGATGCCGGAGCCAGTCCGCACCGCGGCCGGCAAGCTGAGAGCCATCACTTTGCGGATCGACTGAAGATGGACGTTCGCGAACGACCGCCGGAACCCCATGGATAGGTGAAATAACCTATTAAGAAATCCAGGTAGCATGCCGTACCGAAAGTAGGTCGCGTCTACTCAAAAAAAGGATTCTTCATGGTCGCCAGGAGTTGCCTACGCCCAGGATGGCTGAAATCGGCTGCCCTCGTTTTCTACGCGGCAAACGTCGCCAATCCCGCCAATGCCCAATCGGTTTCCGTCACTGGCCAGGTCCTGCCGGGTTCCGTCCAGACGCCGCATTGGACGGTGGGGGGCGATCTGACGGTCGGAGATACCCTTGCCGGGGAGTTGGTCATCGATGCGGGCGGTTCGGTAAACAACGACTGGGCCTACATTGGAAGTTTCAATGGCGCTCCAGGCGCCGTGACGGTGAAGGGCCGTGACGGCACTGGCACGGCGTCCACCTGGACCAGCGCCGGCCCGGCGCTGATCGGGGGCGAGTCGGGCAGCAGCGGCACGCTAAGCATCCTGGACGGCGGCGTGGCGAATAGCGATTCGGCCAGAATCGGCGTCGACAATGGCAGCGTCGGGAACGTTCTTGTTTCCGGGGTGGGGTCGACCTGGAATCTCAACACCGTCGGCGCGTTCGAGATCGGCACGGGCGGCAAGGGCACGCTGCGGATCGACAACGGCGTCGTGCACAGCGGCCAGGCGATCATCGGCTGGGTCGCCGGCGCCGAGGGGAGCGTCACGGTATCAGGCCCGAAGGCGGTCTGGGATCCGCTGAACAACATATACGTGGGTTTTGAAGGAACCGGCGAATTGCACGTCCTGGATG
The DNA here is from genome assembly GCF_014490035.1 of Achromobacter xylosoxidans. Classification (NCBI taxonomy): domain Bacteria; kingdom Pseudomonadati; phylum Pseudomonadota; class Betaproteobacteria; order Burkholderiales; family Alcaligenaceae; genus Achromobacter; species Achromobacter xylosoxidans. The sequence goes on from NZ_CP061008.1 coordinate 1,865,487, forward strand.
GCGCCAGCGTGAGCACGGTCGGATCGACCGGGCCTGGCGCCGCGGCAGCGGTTTACATCGGGAAGAGCGTGGGCAGCGTCGGCACGGTGACCGTATCGAGCGCGACGGCCGATATCTCGACGCTCACCGCGAGCGACCGCATCGAAATCGGTTCGGAAGGCACGGGCACGCTGACCATAACCAAGGGCGGGGTTGCGGTCGCCGTCCGCGACACGTGGCTTGCCCCTGCCGGCACTTCCACCGGCACGCTGAACCTGACCGGCGATGCCAGCGGCCGCGGCGTGCTGGAGACCGGCTCGGTCATCAAGGGCGCGGGCAACGGCACCTTCAACCTGGACGGCGGCATCCTGCGGGCCAATCGTGACGAGAACAATTTCCTGAATGGCTTCGTCACGCAGGCCGTGGGCAGCGGCGGCGCCTGGTTCGACACGAACGGCCACGACGTGGGCGTGTCCACCGCGTTCTCGGGAACGTCGCGCTTGAACAAACAGGGCGCGGGCACGCTGACCTTGTCAGGCAACAGCGCGGCGTTCACGGGAACCACCGATATCCAGGCAGGAACGCTGCAGGTGGATGGCATCCTCGGCGGGCCGGTGAATGTGCTTGCGGCGGCACGGCTGAGCGGCACGGGACGCGTCGGCGCGACGGTCAACCAGGGCGCCATCGCACCGGGGCCGCGCAGCGGCTTCGGCACCCTCACGATCGCCGGCAACTATGCGGCGCAGGGCGGCAGCCTGGAGATCCGCACGCAGCTTGGCGCCGATGACTCGCCGACGGACAAGCTGGTGATCACGGGCGACAGCGCTGGCACGACACCGGTCACGGTGAAGAACATGGGAGGCGCCGGCGCGCAGACCCAACGGGGCATACAGGTCGTGCAGGTCCATGGCCTGTCGGCGGGAAGATTCGATTTGGCCAATGGCGACTACGTCATCGGGGGGCGTCCGGCCTTGGTGGCTGGCGCCTATGGCTATGTGCTGCAACAGGACTCGGCCGATGGCGGCTGGTACTTGCGATCCTCCTTGACCAATCCCGGCACCACTCCAACCGACCCAGGCACGACTCCAACCGATCCAGGCACGACTCCGACCGATCCCGGCACACCCTCGCCCGGCGGCGGTACGCCGGGCGCCGAACCGCCCTTGCTCTATCAACCCGGCGTGCCTGTCTATGAAGCCTATGCCAATACGCTGCTGCACCTGAGCCAGCTGCCTACCCTGCGCCAGCGAGTCGGCAATCGCCTCTATGATCCGGCGGACGCCGGCCGCAACGGCGTATGGAGCCGCGTGGAGGGCTCGACGGCCCGGCTCGACCCTGCGTCGTCCACCACGGGCGTGAGCCAGAAAGTCGATAGCTGGAAGGCGCAATTCGGCGTTGACCGCATCCTGGCGGGCCAGGAAGAGGGCTCCCGTCTGGTGGGCGGCCTGGCCTTTCACTATGGCAAGGCCGACACGCGTCTGTCGTCGGTGTATGGCGACGGCACCATCGACACCACTGCCTATGGCCTGACGCCGACTTTGACCTGGTACGGCAAGAATGGCGTCTATATCGATGCCCAGGCCCAGGCGACCTGGTTCGACAGCGACCTGAACTCACGGTTGGCCGGCAAGTTGAAGGGCGGCCAGAAGGCCCAGAGCTATGGGCTGGGTATCGAAGCGGGCAAGGCATTCGGGTTGACCGAGGGGTTGGCCCTGATCCCGCAGGCGCAGCTGACATACGTATCGACCCGCTTCGACAGCTTCAACGACAAATTCGGCGCGCGCGTCGCCAGCGACAAGGGCGACAGCCTGCTGGGCCGTTTGGGTATCGCGCTGGACTACAAAAGCAATTGGCAAACGGCCGGCGTGAAGCGGGAATCGAGCGTCTATGGCGTCGTCAATGTGAAACATGAATTCCTGGACGGAACGCGTGTACGCGTGGCTGACACGCAGATCGCCAGTCGCATGGCTCGAACCTGGGGCAGCGTGGGGGCGGGCGTGAATTACGGCTGGGGCGAGCGCTATGCGATCTACGGTCAGGTCGACGCGGACACGGATTTTTCCGGCAGCCATATCGTCACCGCGACCGCGGGTTTCAGGATGTCTTTCTAGGGGGATGATGGCGGCCGGCAGACTCCCCTTCTGCCGACGCCAGGGCCGTCACGCGGATACTCAGTCAACAGCAATCGCAAAGCAAGACATCGTTGACCACGTTGCGCGGCCGCGACCCCATGCGGCCGAATCCGAATGCCGCCATCACGTCGTGACATATCTCCATCGCTTCTCGCTCGTCTTCGGCGCCGGCGACCCGCGGCCAGGTCACCAGCACGCGCTTGGCTTTCATCTGTTCCACGAATTGCGGCGGCACTGCATCGCTGCCCACCACGGTCACGGACTGAATCCGAGCCGGCAGCCCCACTTGCAGGGATGCCAGGCTTGCCCCGCCGACGATCAGCGCGGCCGTGTCGGGGGGGAGCTCGTCGGCAGGGTTGCAGTACTCGACGGAAAAGAAATCGTCCAGCCGCTGGTGGGCGGTGTGTGCCAGCGGCAGCAGGCTGACGCAGCGATGACGCTGCAATGAAAGTCGCATCAACGCGCCTCCTCCAGTATCCAGTCCGAGGCGCGCTCCGCCAGCATGAGCACGGGCGCGTTGATGTTGCCCGAGGTCAGGTCCGGCATGACCGAGGCATCGACGATGCGCAGGCCTGGAATGCCGATGCAGCGCATACGGCTGTCGACGACTGCCATTGGGTCGTTTTCGCCTCCCATCCTGCAAGTGCCGCCGGGATGGTGAACCGTGATGGCAGTCTTTCGGACGAATGCGTCGATCGCTGCGTCATCGATTACGCCGCCGCCCGGCGCAAGCTCGGTGGCGACGTAATCACCAAGCGCAGGCTGGTCCAGCAAGGTCCGCGCGATACGCACCGACTCGCGTACCCTGATCCGGTCTGCGTCGTTCGCCAGAAAGTTCTGGTTGATCCGGGGCGGTGCCAACGGGTCCGCGCTGGCGACGGTGATCTTGCCGCGGCTATGGGGGTGCAGCAGCACCGTTCGGACGGCAAACCCGTCGGTGAAAGGCTTGCGCACCGGATTGAGCCAGGGATGAGCGTTGAAAGGCGCCGCTGTCAGGAGAAATTGCAGGTCCGGCGTATCCGCGCCGTCTGGCTGCACAAATCCCACTATGCCGCCTGGAACGTCGCCGGCAAAGCCCTCGCCGCCGAGATAGGCGCGCGCCATGGAGACGCCGATGCGGTCCAGGCGCATGCCGTGCACGAACGGGCCCGGCTCTCGGCGGCGCGCGGTGACGATGACGGAGATATGGTCCTGCAGGTTTTCACCCACTCCGGCGCGCTCCAGCCTGACGCCTATACCGGCACCGCGCAATGTCTGAGCGGGGCCGATCCCCGAGTGCATCAGGATCGCGGGCGTGTTGATGGCCCCTGCGGCAAGAATCACCTCATGGCGAGCCCTGACGGCCGTGGTGCGGCCCTGTCTGGCAAAGCGCAAGCCGACCGCGCGGCTGCCGTCGAAGTCCACGCCAAGGACATGCGCCAGCGTGACCACGGTCAGGTTGGGGCGGCGCAATGCGGGGCGCAAATAGGCCGTGGCGGCACTGCATCGGCGTCCGCGCCGGATCGACATCTGCAGGCGCGAGAAGCCGCCTGCCGGCGAGGCGTTGTAATCGTCGAGCCAGGGGTGCCCGGCCTGGCGGGCGGCCGTGGAGAAGGCGTCGAGCAACGGATCCTGGTAGCGGCAGCGCTGCACCCGCAGGGGGCCGTCAGCGCCGCGGTCACCGGTCTGTCCGTCCTCCCAGTCCTCCAGGCGGCGGAAATAGGGCAGGACTTCCTCGAAACTCCACTCGGGCAGATCGTAATGCCGCGCCCAGCGTGCGTAATCCTTGGGATGGCCGCGCACGAACGCCATCGCATTGGTCGATGAACTTCCGCCTACAACCTTGCCGCGCGCGCATTCGATGGCGCGGCCATCGGCATGCGGGGCAGGCTCGGCGTCGTAGCCCCAGTCATGCAAACGTTGCTGCAGGATCTTGCCCCATCCCAGGGGAATGTGGATGAGCGGGTCTCGGTCCCAGGGGCCCGCTTCGATGACCAGCACCGAGACTGCCGGGTCCTTGCTCAAACGATTGGCCAGCACGCAGCCAGCGGAGCCTGCGCCGACGATGATGTAGTCGTATTCCGCCTTCATGTCGGGCTCACTGGCCTGAAGTTGATGTGGACATTCTTTTCCCGGGTAAACGAGATCATCTCGCCGATGCACTCATCGCGGCCGATGCCTGATTGCTTGACCCCGCCATACGGCGCGCCAAGAAAGTGCTTGCCGACTTCATTGATCCAGACGAATCCCGCATCGATTTCACGGGCGAGCCGGTGGGCGCGCGCCAGGTCCGCCGTCCAGATTGCGGCGGTCAGACCAACGTCCAGGCTGTGCACTGCCGAAAGCATCTCTTGCTCGTCATCCCACGGAATGAGCGCCAGTACGGGGCCGAAGAATTCCTCGGTGGCCAATGGCGAGGCGACGGCCACGTCCGCAAAGACGGTCGGTTCCAGATAGAAGCCGCCTGCGGGGACGCCGTTCCGGGGGATGCCTCCGCCCGCGATCAGGCGGGCGCCTTGCGCCACGGCAGCGTCGATCGCCTGCTTGACGCGGTCGCGGTGCTCGCGGCTGATCATCGCGCCCATGGTCGTGGCGGGATCGGTCGGGTCTCCCGGCACGAACGCGGCGCAAGCCAGCGCCACCTTGGCGCAGACTTCCTCATAGATGGACCGGTGCACGAAGGCCCGGCTGGTGGACCCGCAGGACTGTCCGCACCACGTAAAGTTCATGCCGTCGACGATCGCGCGCGCCGCCAGCGCGGGGTCGACATCCGGGCAGGCGATAAACGGGTTCTTGCCACCCAGTTCCAGCGCCACGGGTTTGAGCCGCGTCGCCGCGGCTTGCATCACCCTGCGCCCGGTGGGAATGCTGCCCACCAGGCCGATCATGTCGACGTCCGGACTGGCGGCCAGTGTGGCCCCGGCGTCGGCGCCGCCGGGGATCAGCGAAAATACGCCTGGAGGCAAGAGGTCGCCTATCAGCTCCGCGCAACGCAGGGCAGACAGAGGCGCCTGCACCGGCGGTTTGATGATCACGGCATTTCCCGCCGCCAGCGGGGCGGCCAGCTTGCCCATGGCGAACAGCAGCGGATGGTTGTACGCAACGATGCGCGCCACGACGCCGACGGGCTCCCGCTCGGTGTAATCCAGCGCGTCGTGTCCCATCGGGATGGTGTCGCCCTTGAGTTCCGTCACGAGGCCAGCGAAGAAATCCAGCAGCGCCGCGGCGACCATGACGTCGGACCCCATCTCCGATACCGGATTGCCGCAGTCCAGCGCGTCCAGGAGCGCCAGCTCCCTTGCGTTGTCCCGCAAGCGCTGAGCCATTTTGCGCAAGGTGGCGGCCCGGGCCAGCGGGGCCGTGCGGCGCCATGCGCGGGCTCCGGCGCGCGCCGCCCGGGCCGCTCGCGCCACGTCTTCGGCGCCCGCATCGGCCACGGCCATCAGCCGTTCGCCGGTTCCTGGCGCCGTGATGTCGGTCCAGCGTTCGTTGACGGGAGCGTGCCAGCCGCCGTCATAGTAGACGCCGTTGTTGGCGGGCAGCTGGACATCGCCCGAGGCGGTCTTATGAGTTTTTCCTGCCATGATCTCGCCTCACTGCTTCAGAGCTTGCGCTTTTTCGAGGAAGCGCGTGTCGAAGCCCTGGGTTTCGTCGAAGGAAGGCGACAGCGCACCTTGTTCCTTGAAGAGCGTCGCGGATGAGCGCCACAGGGCTGGATCGATCCAGCCGATGCCATGCGTCCGGGTGTGCTCGCTGAAGAACGTGAAGTCCAGATCTGCGCGCAACTGCGCCACCAGCATTTCCTTCTTGCCCTTGTACTCGGGGTTGTTCTTGATCAGCGTGTCGGCGGCCGCTTCCGGGTTCTGGATCACGTCGGCGAAGGCCTTGGCATAGGCCGTCACGAACCTCTGGACGAGATCCGGGCGCTGAGCAATGTTCTTGTCCGACGTGAATACGCCCGAGCCATAGCTCTGGATGCCCAGGTCCTCGCCGTGCAGGATGGACAGGGAACCCGGCCCTCCCGCCTTGTGCTCGAGCTCGGGAACCTCGGCGTCGATGTAGCCCGGCACCACGTTTACCCGGTTCAGCAGCAACAGGTTTTCGTAAGGCGGCGATACGGTCGACTGCTTGATGTCCGCCAGCGCCAGGCCGTTCTTGGCCAGTGCGGCCTTCAGGAAGATGTAGGTCGAACCGCTGGGATGCACGCCAATGTTGGCGTCCTTCAGCTGCCTGGCGTTCTGCAGATCGAAGTTCTTCTTCAGCGAAATGATCGCCAGCGGCGTTTTCTGGTTTACCGCCAGCAGCGCCGAATTGGCCACTCCTTGCGATCGTCCCACCATCAGGGTCGGCAGATCGGAAAAGCCGAAGTCGGCGTTCCCGTTGGCCACCAGCCGCAAAGCGTCGGTGGAGCCCGTTCCCTTGCGGATCGCCGTCACATCGATGCCTTGGTCCGCGAAGTAGCCTTTCTCCTTGGCGACGAAGAAGGGCGCGTGATTGCCGCGCACGACCCAGTCCAGTTGCACGGTGACTGCGTCCTTGGCGTGGACGGCGCCGCTGAACAGTGCCAGCACTCCGAAGAGCGCGCTGAATCTCCAACTCGATCTCATGTTTTTCCCCTTGTTGATTCGACTTAGTGAGTGGCCCAACCCAGAAATCTGTGCTCGATCAATTCGATGACGTAGTAGAAAAAGACGCCGAGCACCGAAATCTGGACCAGGGCGGCAAATACCAACGCTGTTTCCATCTGGCTGGATGCGAACTGGATCATGTAGCCCAGCCCGGCCGAAGCGCCCACGAATTCGCCCACGATCGCTCCAATGACGCTCAGCGTGATGGCCACCTTCATTCCCGCCATCAGGGCGGGAAGCGAAGCTGGGATCTTCACCTGGCGCAGTATCTGGTTCGGCGTCGCGCCGATGGACCTGAGCAGCGCGACCAGGTTGGCATCGGCCGACCGCAGGCCGACCAGCATGTTGAGCGTGACCGGGAAGAAGGCCATGATCACGATCAGGGCGATCTTCGGAAGCAGGTCGTACCCGAACCAGAGAATCAGCAGCGGCGCCAGGGCGATCTTCGGCACGTTCTGGAACAGCACGATCAGCGGGTAGCTTGCGCGGCCAAACCAGGCGTAGCGGTCGACCAGCAGCGCAATCGCGATGCCCACCAGGCACGAGTACAGGAAGCCGTACAGGATCTCCGCGCCCGTGACGAGCGAGGCCTGGAAGAGCTCCGCCTGCCGTTCCACCAGGACGGCCGCGATGTCCGTCGGCGCGGGCACGACGAACGCGGGCACCTGCAGGATGCGGACACAGGCCTCCCAGGCCGCCAGGACGATCAGCACGAGCACGATGCTGGGCATGGCCGCGCCGAGCGCTTGGCGGATCTTTCCCGGCAACCGGGGAACGGCTGGGACTTGCGGCTGTGTTTTGGCTTTCATGGTGCTACCCGCCGTCATGATGCGCTCCCCTGGGCGTGGCCCGTTTTGAGCAGCTGGCGAAGCTGATAGGACTTCTCATGGAATTCGGGCTTGGCGAACGTGGCCTCGCTGCGCGGGCCCGGCAGCGCGACCGGCAGACAGTCGACGATGCGAGCGGGATTGGTGGCCATGACATAGACCCGATCCGAGAGGTAAACGGCTTCGTCGATGGAATGGGTGACGAAGACGATGGTCTTGCCGGTGCGCTGCCAGATTTCCAGCAGGAAGTCGCTCATGGTTTCGCGGGTGATGGCGTCCAGTGCGCCGAACGGCTCGTCCATCATCAGTACCTCGGGATCCAGGGCCAAGGCCCGCGCGATGGAAACCCGCTGGCGCATGCCGCCGGACAGCTGCTTGGGATAGCGGTCGGCCGCATACTCCAGCCCGACGAGTCGCAGCATTTCGCGCCCGCGCTGGAGAATTTCCTGCCTGGGTCGGGCATGCACCAGGTGCATCAGCGAGCAGACGTTCTCCAGCGCCGTGCGCCAGGGCATGAGCGCGGCTTCCTGGAAGACCATGCCCACGCGGCGCTGGCGCACCGCTTCCGTGGGCGCGACGCCGGCCACGCGGACGTCGCCGCCGGTGGGCGGCACCAATCCGGCAAAGACCTTCAACAGGGTGCTCTTGCCGCAGCCGGATGGGCCGATGATGGAAGTGAAGGATCCCTTCGCGATGTCGACGTCAATGTCGTTGAGCACCCGCACACGTCCGGCGCGGGTGTCGAAGTCGACAGTCAGTCCGCGCGCGCGGATCTGAGAGCCGTCTGGCGGTTTGTGCATGCCGGTCTCCATGGCCGACCTCAACCGGCCGCGACGGCCGTGGCAAAGGCCGGCCTGTCCTCGACCCGTTTCATCCATGCCTTCAGGTTGGGCAATTCGGGTTTGGCGTGCGGGAACTTCAGGCAGCGCCGGACCAGCGGGGCCAGGCAGATATCGGCCAAGGAGATCGCGTCGCCCGCCACCCAGGTCTTGCCCGCCAGGTGACCATCGAGCAGGGTTAGTTCCGCGCTCAACAGTTTCGCCGCGGCCTCGGTCAGCTCTTCGGGAGGCAGCTTGGCTTCCTTGAAACCCGCCAGGTACGCGACGTTCAGCGATGCCAAAGTCCAGTCCATCCAGCGCTCGACCTGGCTGCGGGCTGCCGGGTCGGCGGGGTACAGGGTTTCGCCCTCGTGCGTGTTGGCGATGTAGCGCAGGATCGTGTGCGATTCCCAGATGTGGAGGTCACCGTCGCGCAGCGTTGGCACTTTCTGCGTGGGGTTGATGGCCTTGTATTCCCCAGTGAGCGTCGTGCCTTCGAATGTCTTGCCGTAGTCTTTGCGCACGTAGGGAACCTTCAGCTCCTCGAGCAGGAACAGTACTTTCTGAACATTGCCGGACGTGGCGCGGCCGAGAACTTCCAACATGATGCAACTCCCTTGAGTGTGTTTGTTGTCCGATTGCGGTCAAAGCGGCTTGTAGGCCATGCATTCGATCTCTATCTTGGTGTCGATGACGGCGCGCGCTTCCACCGTGGTGCGCGCCAGCATGCCGTCTGGGAAGTACTCCTTGAAGACGCCGTTGTAGCGGCCGAAGTCGCGCGCATCCTCCAGGTAGGTCGTGACCTTGACGACGTCCGCCAGGTCGCAGCCGGCGCTCTGCAAGGCGCGGCGCATTGCTTCGATCGTGCTGCGAGTCAGCTGTTCGATGGTCCCTTCCTGCATGACTCCGTTCTCATCCTTGGCGACCTGGCCGGACACGAAGACGAAGTCACCCGCACGCACGGCTGGATGGAAGGGGAGGTTGGGATTCTTCTTGCCGAAGGCTTGCTGTAGATATGTCATGTCAGTTTCCGTAGACGGAGCTTTCGATGATGTCCAGCCCGCGCTGCCTGTCCAGCAGATAGAGCAGGCCGCGCGAGTCGGTCGTAACGTCGTTCGACGAGACCCGCTCGAACCCGGCGGGCGTGTCAGGCTCGTAATAGCCGACCTCCCTGGGCCTGAAGGGATCGCTGATGTCGACCAGCCGCAAGCCGCGCGCGAACCACGCAAAGGGCAGGACGCTGCCCGTGAAGCGTTCGGCGGGCTGGTGACAGCCCGACATGGGTTCTTTGGGTGTGCCGTCCGGATCGACGCCATCGACCTGGAACGTCGAGACCGGAATGGGCTGGCGTTCGTCGGTGATGTCGAACAGCCAGGTGAAGGCTGGTGGAGACGGGCGCAGCTTGGCGACGTCTTCATCGGCGACGACCAGGATCTGCCGGCCTTTCAACAGCATGGGAATCGGCAGGGCCGTGTGCGTCGGATGAGGATGCGCCGGGCCGGTGTTGAATTGCGATACCAGCTTGGGGCGCGACAAGTCCTCGATATCCAGGATGAACATGCCGTGGTGCCAATAGGACACGTACAGCCGGTTCCCCATGCGCAGCGGGTGGTGGCAGCGGGGCGGAACATAGTTGTCCCACGGATAGTCCTCGCCGGCCTGCATGTTCTGGCCAGGGATCCACCAGCTTCCCACTTCTTCGGGACGCGATGGTTCCTGCAGGTCCAGTATCTTCACGATATTGCCGACGAAGCCGGGAGCCGTGGGCGAAATGTACGCATAGCGGCCATCGAAGTCGTAGCGATGCACGCCTCCGCCCTCCGTTCCCGTCTTCCAGTGCTTGATGAGGCGGGGGCGGTCCGGACGGCTGACGTCGTAGATGCCCAGTCCGCCGCCAAAATCGTCCGCGCCGGCGCGGAACTTTTCATAGTTGACGATCATCAGGCCGTCCTTGGCCCGGACCTTGTGCGAATGCCATCCCATCGGCACCTCGAGCGAGGCCAGCAGCCGGGGCCGCCGCGGATCCGCCACGTCATAGATGGAGGTGCCATAGGGTGGCCGCATATGGGACACGAACATCGTGTTCCCTTCCACCCAGACCTGCCCGCCGCCCTCGCAGTCCACATGGGCCACCAACGAGGTATTCCAAGCTTTAGCCAAGACGGGCCTCCTCAGACCAACTCAATGAGGTCGCCCTGCGCGGTGCGGCCCCACTGATGGAAAAGCCCCATTGCGCGCAGCGCCGGCTCGTCGCTGGCGATGAAGAGGATCAATGGTTCGGTGTGGTCGTTGCGGTACTGGACCCAGGTGTCGCTGGGCACGGCCACGGTATCGAAGGGCTCGAGCGGGAAGCTCTCGTCGCCGATCGTCATCGCGCCTTGTCCGGAAAACGGAGCCACCAGGAGATTGGCCGTCTGCTTCAGCGGCAGGGTCTGCTCTCCGGGGCGGACCATTTGCATGAAGAAGGTCATCGTCCGGTACACCGGGCCGCCCCGCAACGGATGCGTGTATTCAATGAGCAAGCCTTCGTGCGGCGATTCGTCCCAGTCCCGGAAGCGGTAGAGCAGCTCGCGCATGGCGTCGTAGCGATATACGAACATGGGCGATGAGTCGCCGCCGCCGCGCCGATGGTCGATAAAGCGGGGCGTCAGGCCTCCCACGCCATAGACCGTGCGCGAATACTCGGTCTGGAAGCGGGCGCTCTGCTTGCGCACGACTGCGCCGTTTTCCTGGTAGTCGTGCTTGAAGCTCAGCGCGTTGAGGTTTTCGACCAGCGGGTAGTCAAGCACCGATAGGTTGATGGCGGACTCGTTGCCGAGATTGCCATGGTTGTGCCAGGTGTCGCGCGGCGTGAGCACCATGTCGCCCGGCAGGAAAGTGATGTCTTCACCCTCTACGCCAGTAAAGTTCTGCTGGCCCGTCAGCCCAAAGCGGATGGCGCTCGCGGTGTGCGAGTGCGGAGGCATGATCTCGTTGGGATCGTTCTGACGGTACGCGGTGTAGAGGGTCGATACCGTTGCGCGGCGCGGGGCCAGGCCCGGATTGACCAGGATCAGCGAGCGCCGGTCGGTGTTTTCGGTCGAGATCAGCCGCGCCGATTCGGCTAGCAGGGGCTGGATGTCCTCTTTGTACGACCAGCGGAAGGGCACGGCCTTGGGGCCGCTGACGAGCTGTTTGATGTCATCGTGCGCCTCGTTCTCGCGCGCCCAGAACGGAAACATGGATCTCCGCTCGATCTGCTCATACATGGCCGACAAATCCGCTTCGCGAGTGCTGCTGGCGGGATGGGTTCCGTGCATACATGTTCCCCTTGAAAGTTATTGATTAACCACATGGCGGAACAAATCTAATAACAACCAATGGTTGTGTAAACGGTATTTGTGGTTCGATATGGAAAACCCCTAAGGTCTCCGCTTGTCGTGCTTTTTATTTATAAAAAGACGATATAAAACAATTGGTTATGCGGAAAAATTCGATTTATCAAAATTATCAACCGGTTGTTTATTTTTATTGCGATTCAACCGTTTTCGAATCTAAGATGGTTGCGAAAACATGACGCGAGGGAACAATGGCACGCACCCGCCAACCCGAGGTTTCCAATGACATACGCAGGTTGATCACGCAGATTCGAGCGCTGTTGGGCAAGGGGGAGGAACTGCCTTCCGAGCGGGTTCTCGCCGGGCAACTGGACGTCAATCGTCATCGTTTGCGCCTTGCCCTGGACAAGATGCGCGAGGCGTCCGAACTGCCGCGGCCGGCCATTCGTCGCAACGATCCGCCCATCCTCAAAGGCGATGTCGTGGTCCAGGAGACGAATGCGCTTGAAGTGATCGAACTGCGCATGGTGCTGGAGCCGGCGATCGCGCGATTGGCCGCAATCCGGGCCTCGCCGGTACAGATCGCCAAAATCCTGGAAGCCGCCACAACGCCGTCAGGGGTTGCGCGCTCGACCGGGGATATCGCGTTCCACAAATTGCTGGCGGACAGCTCCGGGAACCAACTGGCGGCAAGCCTTTATGCGTTCTTGCGCCACGTCGGCGCGGACCAGCGCCTGCATATTCCCGCCACGACGCAAACCACGCGGGAGCGCATACAGATGCGTGACCAGGAACACCGCGCAATCGCGGAAGCCATTGCGAGTCGATCGCCGGATGCGGCCGAGCAGAGCATGCGTGTCCATCTGTGGCGTGTGCAGCGCGAGATCGCGGATCGTTTGAATCCGGTCGGAACGGGTGTGCAGACCCAGCTGGCGCCGCGCTCCTAGCTCGGATCCGTCCGCCGCAAAGTGTCCAGGAAGCGCAGCGCCGCCGCCGACAGGGACCGTTGGTTCTTGAGCAATATGCCGATGTTGCGCGACGCGGTGGGCGAGTGCAGCGCCACGCTGCACAGCCGCGAGGTGTCCATCAGGCGCAGGGCCAGCTGCGGCACCGCCGCTATGCCCACGCCGGCCGCCACCATTGCGCCCACGACAGAAATATTGTCGGACACGTAGTTCATTTCCGGCAGCCGGCCGGAGGCGGCCAGAATCTGGTCGGTGACTTGGCGGATGCTGCTGGCGGGGCCGCTCGCCACATAAGGCCTGTCGGCGAAAACGCTCCAATCCACGCGCTTGCGTTGCGCCAGCGGGTCGTCTATCGGGCAGATCAGCACGAAGTTCTCTTTCAGTAGTTGCGTGAATTGCACGCTGGCCGGCTGGTCGGGAACCTCGATGGAGATGCCGATGTCGGCATTGCCTTCCGATACGGCTTGCGTGATCTGGCGCGCGGAAACCGCGTGGATGTTCAGGCGCACCTGAGGGTGCGACTTCTGGAAGGCGCGCGTCGCCGCGGGCAGCAGGGCGGAGGCGACGGAGGGGAGCGCCCAGATGTTGATGCTGCCCCGGCGGCCCGCGATGAATTCGGACAGATCGCTAAGCGAATCGCGGAACTCCGACAGCATCCGCATCGCAATCGGTACCAGTTCCGCACCGGCGGAGGTCAGCGCCACGCCATGCTTGTCGCGGTCGAACAGCTTGGCGCCGAGCTTCTGTTCCGCCGCCTGCACGCGCCGGCTGAGCGCCGGCTGGGAAATAGGCACGCGTTCGGCGGCCATGCGGAAGTTGAGCGTTTCCGCCACCAACAGCACCGCCTCCAGTTCGGAAATGGTCAGGGTCATGGCCGGCGTGATGCGTTTGAGTTATTACGAAGATATAAATATATCAATTTTCAGATCAGACTGGCCGCAGCATACTAAGCCGCAAAGTAGCAATACGGATGGAGACAGACATGAATGAACCGCGCAAGCGGCTGCGCATCGGCGTAGGGGCCGGCATGGCGGACGACCGCATCGGTCCGGCCATGCCGCTGCTGGAAGACTGCGATATCGACTACCTGGTGTGCGAATGCCTGGCCGAACGGACCATCGCGCGCGAAACGCTGTCGCGCAAGCATGACGGCGCTCACGGCTACAACCCGATGCTGGAGGAGCGCATGCGCGCCTTCCTGCCGGCGTGCCGGGAGAAAGGCGTACGGCTGGTGTCCAATATGGGCGCGGCCAACCCGGCCGGCGCCGCGCAGGCCGCGCTGGACATCGGTCAGGCCTTGGGATGGCAGGATCTCAAGTGTGCCGCCGTAGTCGGCGACGACGTGGCCGACCGCGTGCGCCTGCATCCCGAACTGCGCCTGCTGGATCGCGATCTGCCGCTGGAGGCGATCCTGCCGCAACTGGCGTCGGCGAATGCCTACCTGGGCGCCGACGTGGTCCGCGATGCGCTCGCCACCGGCGCGCACGTGGTGTTGACGGGCCGGGTCGCAGATCCCTCGCTGTTTCTGGGCGTGGCCTTGCATCATCACGGCTGGAGCTACCAGGACCTGCCCAAGCTGGCGGCGGGCACCATCATGGGCCATCTGCTGGAGTGCTCGGCGCAGATCACCGGCGGCTACTTCGCCGACCCAGGCAAGAAAGACGTTCCCCGCCTGGCCGAACTGGCTTATCCCTATGCCGATCTTTACGGTGACGGCGAGTTGTACATAGGCAAGCCGGCTGGCTCGGGCGGCCGCCTCGACCGCATGACCTGCACCGAGCAGGCGCTGTACGAAATCCATGATCCCGCGGCCTACGTGACGCCAGACTGCGTACTGAGCCTGGAAGGCCTGCATTTTGAGGAGCAGCACGCGGACCGGGTGGCCGTGCGCGGCATACGCGCCGCGCCGCGGACCGATCGCTACAAGGTCGTGGTCGGCTACTTCGATGGGTGGATAGGCACCGGCGAGGTGGCCTATGCGGGCGTGAACGCGATTGCGCGGGCGCGGTTGGCGGCCGACACGGTGAAAGAGCGGTTCCGGCTTGACGGCGGCGCGGCCAGCGAGATCCAGGTAGACCTGATCGGCATCAGCAGCCTGCATGGCGATCATCCGGAGGCCGTCGCCGGCCACCCCTACGAAGTCCGGTTGCGCGTGTCGGCGCGCTGTCCAGACAAAAAGAGCGCCCACCTGTTGGGGGACCACGTGCGGCAGCTGAACATGCAAGGGCCTTATGGCGCGGGCGGTCCCGTCAACCTGGGCGCCAAGGAAGTCATAGCCGTGGATGCCCTGTTGATTCCGCGCGACTGGGTCACGCCCGAAGTCATTACGGTGGGAGCTTGAGCATGGGCATTCTGGTTCATGACCTGGCGCATGCGCGCGCCGGCGACAAGGGCAATACCTCGAGCATCGCCGTCATTGCCTACGACGAGGACGCCTGGCGCCTGCTGCGCCAGGCGCTCACTGCCGAACGCGTAGAGCAGGCCTTTGCCCATTTGGGAGCAGGGAAGGTGAGGCGCTATGAGGTCGAAAGCCTGAGGGCGCTGAACTTCGTCATTCCGAACGTACTGTCGGGCGGCGTCACGCGCTCGCTGCGCCTGGATCCCCATGGCAAGTCGCTTAGTTCGTTGATGCTGGGGATCGAACTTCCGGCCTGCCCACCGCAATCCTGAAAGGAACCGCAATGTACCCTCCCGCTGAACCCATGGGCACCGAGGTCTACGCCCGGCTGCCCGAATCCCTGCACCTGACCGATCAGGCCTCGACCTGGCTCGCCGCGCGCCACGTGAAGATGCACTCTTTTCTGGAGGGGCCTTCTTTCGATCGCTCGGGCAATCTCTGGTGCGTCGATCTGGCGCATGGGCGCATCCTGCGCGTGGATCCGGCGGGCAATTTCGAGGTCGTCGTCACCTACGAAGGCGAACCCAATGGTCTGAAGATCCATCGCGACGGCCGCATCTTCGTCGCTGACCATCTGCATGGCCTGATGCTTCTGGATCCCGAGACCCGCAGCATCCGGCCCTACCTGCAGCATGTGCGGCGGGAAGGCTTGAAGGGCCTGAACGATCTGTTCTTCGCCTCCAACGGCGACCTGTACTTCACCGATCAAGGTGAAAGCGCCTTGGAAAACCCCACCGGCCGCGTGTTCCGCCTGCGCGCCGACGGCAAGACGGTGGACCTCATCATGGATGGTCTGGCGGGCCCCAACGGTCTGGTCATGAACAAGGCCGAGAACGTGCTCTACGTGGCCATCACGCACGACAACGCCATCTACGCGCTGCGGCTGGAACCGGACGGCCAGATGAAGAAAGCCAGCCGTTTCATCCAGCTATCGGGCAGCACGGCCGGGCCGGACGGCATGGCCCTGGATGAGGCCGGCAACCTGGCCATCGTCCACGCACAGGCGGGCACCGTGTGGCTGTTCAGCCCGCTGGGCGAACCCCTTTACCGCATCCGTTCCTGCGCGGGCCTGCGCACCACCAACGTTGCTTTCGGCGGCGAGGACGGGCGTTCCCTGTTCATCACCGAAGCGGAGCAGGGCGTCATTCTGCGCGCCCGGCTGCCGCATCCCGGCAAGCGGATGTACTCGCACAGAGACTGAGCCGCGCGCCACGAATTCGATCCACATAAAAGACCACCATCCATGGGAGACAACATCATGATTCCTTTCCGATTGATCGCCGGCCTGGCCCTGAGCCTGGCCGCCGTCACGGGCGCGCAGGCCGCCGATGCCTACCCCGCGCGCCCCATACGCCTGATCGCCACCTTCGGCCCCGGCAGTTCCATCGACATCATCGCGCGCCTGGTGGCCAAACCCCTGGCCGAGCAGCTGGGCCAGCCGGTGATCGTCGAGAACAAGCCGGGCGCCGGCGGCGACCTGGCCACCGACATCGTCGCCAAGTCCGGCAAGGACGGCTACACCATCGGCTTCGCTTCCGCGGGGCCGATCACGGTCAATCCCAATGCCCGCAGCAAAATGCCCTATGACCCGCTCAAGGATCTGGCGCCGGTAGCCCTGGTGGCCACGGGACCGAACGTCATCCTGGTCAACCCGTCGATTCCGGTGACGAACCTGCAGGAGCTGATTGCCTACATCAAGGCCAATCCGAACAAGGTCAACTACGCCTCGGCTGGCGTCGGGACCAGCGGTCATATCGCCGGCGAGCTGTTCCAGCACCTGTCCAAGACCGAAATCCTGCACGTGCCATACAAGGGCAACAGCGATGCGATCACCGACACCCTGGGCGGGCGCACCCAGATGGTCATCAGCGGCGTGCCGCCCATCCTGTCGTTCGTGAAGTCCGGCCAGTTGCGCGCCCTGGCCGTGGCCGATGCCAAGCGTTCGCCCTTGCTGCCGGACGTCCCCACTGTCGCCGAAGCCGGACTGCCAGGCGCGGAAAGCGTCGCCTGGTACGGCATCGTCGCGCCCGCCGGCACGCCGCAAGCGATCCTGGACCGTCTCCACGATGAGATCGTCAAGGCCGTGAACAACCCGGAAACGCAGGAGAAATTCGCCGGCCTGGGTATCGTTCCTTCAGCGGACAGCCGGGCGGACTTCGGCAAGCGCATGGCGGACGAGTACGTCCGTTTCAAGGAATTGTTCAAGCAGATCAACCTGGTCATGGATTGACGGAATCATGTCACGCACCGTTATCGTTACTGGCGCCAGCGGGCTGGTCGGCTCCGCTGCCGTCGATTCATTCCTGAACGCGGGCTGGGACGTCGTCGCGGTTTCCCGCCGGCGTCCGGAGATCATCAGCCAACGGCCGTACACCCATCTGCCGGTCGATCTGCAGGACGCGCAGGCGTGCCGTCGCGCCTTTGGGGACATGCCAGAAGCCACGCACGTGTTCTATGCGGCCGTCTATGAGAAGCCTGGCCTCATCGCCGGCTGGCGGGACCCGGAGCAGATGGCCACCAACCTGAGCATGATCAGGAACGTCATCGAGCCGCTGGCCGCCAGCGGCACGCTGCGGCATGTCAGCGTGCTGCAGGGCACCAAGGCCTATGGCGTGCACCTGCATCCCATCCGCACGCCGGCGCGTGAACGCCAGCCTCGCGACGATCATCCGAACTCATACTGGTTCCAGGAAGACTACATCCGGGAAAAGGCCGCACAGAGCGGCTTTGGCTGGACGATCTTCCGGCCCACCATCGTGCTGGGCCCCAATGTGGGCGTGGCGATGAATACCGTGCCGGTCATCGGCGTCTACGCGGCGGTGTGCCGCGCCGAAGGAAAGCCGTTCTGCTATCCCGGCCACATTTCCTATCCGCGTGAAGCCGTGGATGCGCGTCTGATCGGCGATGCGGGCGTCTGGGCGGCGGAGCATCCGACGTCCTGGAACGAGCACTACAACCTTACCAACGGCGAAGTGTTCAGCTGGCACGACCTGTGGCCGTCCCTGGCGGAGTTCCTGGGCGTCGAAGCCGGCCCGGACCAGCCTGTCCGCCTGGCCGAATACCTGCCCAGCCGGGCAACCCTGTGGGACGAGATCGTCAAGCAGCATGGCTTGCGGCCCCTGAGCATGGCGCAGATCCTTGGCGAATCCCATTACTCGGCCGACGCCCGTTTCGGCTATGGCCTGAAGACCCCGCCCGCGCCCGCATTTGTCAGTACGGTCAAGATCAAACAGGCGGGCTTCACGCAGACCTATGACACCGAGGCATGCGTGAAGCACTGGCTGGGGGTGCTGATGGAGCGCAAGATCATTCCATCCTCCCTGGCGGGAGCGTAGCGAAAAGGGCGGGTTGCGCGGGGGAGGGCGCGCGCGCCCTCCTGTTGCATGCGCCGATCAATACCGCCAGCGCACGGTTCGAGCTTGACCGAGACCGTGGCCTACGGAGCCATGTGACTGCGCTAGCCGCAGGTATCGGGACTACGCGTTGGACATTCAGATGCTGATACGTTGACCGAGGAGGTCATTACCTCGGCCAAATGCGCATCTGGCCGGAACACTGTCAGGCCTTTCAACCCCATTCTCCAAGCCAGCATGAACAATTCTTGCGCGTCCTCCGTACGATAATTGCCGGGTACTGGGACGGTCTTTGAGATGGCGGCATCTACGAATGGTTGCATGCCCGCCAACATGAACAGGTGGTCTGCCGGCGCGATATCCGCGCTTTTTCGGAAGTACTCGGGAATCGGCGAGCCGGGAGGCTGGGAGTGTTTCCAAAGCCGCCATGCATGGTTCTCCACGACCATTTCCGCTGTGTTGTCGTCTCGCAATTGAAGGCGCCGCCGATATGCCCAGTCGAAGGCGGGTTCGATGCCGCTGGAGCAGCCATCCGCGAAGGCAAGGCTGACGCTGCCGGCAGGTGCGAATGAAACCAGGTGGCTGTTGCGCAAGCCATGCGCGGCAATCGCTTGCCGGACCGCCACAGGGAGTGCGCTGCCGATCGCGTCCGCGGCCAGGTAATCGTTGGGGCGATACAGGGGGAATGGTCCTCGCTGCGCGGCCAGCGCGGCAGATGCCGCGTAGGCATGGTCACGAATACAGCGTGCGACGGCTCTCGCTGCCGATCGTCCGGGTTCGCTGTCGTAACGCAGTTTCATCATGGCGAGCATATCCGCCAGGCCGGTCACTCCTATCCCAATCCGACGCTTGGAATGCGCTTGCGCCGCCTGAGCGGGAAGCGGCCATTCGGTCAAATCAATCACATTGTCCAGCATGCGTACCTGTGTCCGAACCATCTGACCCAATCGTTTCAGGTCGACCGTCGGCTGCCCGCCCAGGCCGAACGGATGCCTGACCAGGCGGGTGAGATTGATCGGACCCAGCACGCAGCCGCCATAGTCCGGCAGAGGCTGTTCACCACAGGGGTTGGTGGCCCGTAGGGTTTCGACTGCACGCAGATTGTTGGCGCGGTTGATGGTGTCGATGTACAGGATGCCGGGCTCCGAACTGTGCACGGCCTGACCGGCGATGGCGCGCCAGAGCGTGCGGGCGGGTACCTGGCCATACCGCCATAGCCCGCAGGCCAGCTTGGCTGCACCCAAGGAAATGCTGCGCGCATCGGGTAGCGCAGGGTGCAGCAAGGACCATGCCTCGTCTTGCTGGACGGCGGTCATGAACGCATCGGTCACCGCGACTGAAATATTGAATGTCGACCATCGTGTGCGGCCATGCTTGGCGCGCACGAATTCGAGAATATCGGGGTGATTGCAGGCCAGCACCGCCATTTGCGCGCCCCGCCTGCTGCCTTGAAACGTCAGGCCAGCGCAGGCCGCGTCGTACCTGTCGATCGCGGCGCAGACGCCGGGCATGGAGTCCCGGGCCTTTGGATCGGCCGATGCTGGCGGCAACGCCGAAAAGTCATAGCCGACTCCGCCGCCCATGGCGAGTGTCTTGCAGGCCTCATCCAGACCCGCCTCGAAGGACAGGCCGGGTGCGCCGACGCCGACCGGTTGCACAAAACAGTTGACCATGGTCGCGTGGATGTCCCGGCCGGCGTTGGCCATGATGCGGCCGGCGCCGATCGCGCCCAGCGTCATGTTCCGCAGAAAGACTTGCGCGATGGCGGCGCGTTGCTCCGCAGGCTCGGCCTTGGACAATGCGCGAGCCACCCGCCGGTAGATCTGCCGCGCCGAGACCTCGTTCGGCCCGGCATAACGGTCGGCCATCACTCGCGCACAGATTTCCTGCGGCAAGCGCACAGGAGCCCCTGGGACCTACGCGCCGCCTTCGGGGGCGCGCACCAGCAGCACAGGTACGGCGGCGCCGCGCATGATGCCCTCGGCGCTGCTTCCCAGCACCAGGCGGCTCGGTCCCCGGCGTCCATGCGTGCCGATGACGATCAAGTCCGCCTTCCACGCCAAGGCTTCGTCCAGCACCCTTTGCTTAACGGTCCTGTCGAGGTTTTCATATAGCACCGTGTCTGCTTCCACCTCCGCTGCCTTGGCTTTCTCCAGCGCCGCTTCGAGCACCTTTGCGCCGTTCTTTCGGACCAGGTCCAACAGCTCGCCCGCGCGATAGCTGTACGCGTCGGCGGTAAAGGCGAACGAGAGTTCATCGATGACATGAATCAAGCGTAGGCTGGCGCCCGTGGCGCGCGCGATTCGTATGGCTTCCTTCAGGCCCAGCTCGGACGTCGGACTGCCGTCTATGGGCACAAGAATTTTCTGATACATGCTGGAGCTCCGCGTAGTGGGGGAACGGATACTCAGTATCGGAGGGTGCGCGTCCGGAATATTGACCGTTGTCAAGAATGGCGCGAGGCGAGGCGTCTTGACCCGGGACGGGCAGCCGCCGCGGTTTTGCCCCCATATTTGCATGACAAAAATCAACGAGAGCCCGCGGGCATGGATCAATATGTCCGGGAGGCCCAGGCCAAGAATGGGGAATCATCATATGGCCGCAACCGGGCTCGGCGATTCCGAATTGGGCTGGACTTGGTTCAACCGCGAGCATTCAGGAGAGCATCATGATCGATGCGGAACTGCGGGACAGGGTGCAGAGGGCGCTGGAATTCGAGCCCAGCGTCAATAATCTGCACATAGGCGTGGTGGCGGAGAACGGCGTAGTGACGTTGACGGGGCATGTCAGCACTTTCGCGCAGAAACTGGCCGCCGAGGAAACGGTTCAACGCGTCAAGGGAGTCCGCGGAATCGCTCAGGAGATCGAGGTGCGGATGGCTGCGGACAAGCAGCTTGCGGACGACCAGATCGCCTCGCGGGCGCTCAGCATCATTGCCTGGGATTCGACGATTCCCGATGGCAAGGTCCAGGTGTCCGTGCACAAGGGCTGGGTGACGTTGAATGGCTCCGTCGAGTGGTTCTATCAACGCGAAGCGGCGGCGCACGCGGTCCACAAGCTTTCAGGCGTGACTGGCATATCGAACCTGATCGAAGTGACGCCCTCCGTGCACGCGGGCGACGTCAAGCGGAAGATCGAGGAAGCGCTGCTGAACAGTGCGCTGGTCGAGGCCAACCGCGTGGAAGTCAGCGTGCATGACCATAAGGTCGTACTGAGCGGCCGGGTCAATAGCTGGGTCGAACGTGGCGGCGCGGAGCGGGCGGCCTGGGCGGTGCCCGGTGTGGTCGAAGTGCAGGACAAGCTGGCGGTCGGCTAGGCCGACGCCGCGGCCGACCAGGGCGCCCGCCATGAAAAGCATGGTGCAACGGGCTGCGGGCGAGCCTCTGACCCTGGAGCACGGCGCCACGCCCGAGCCGGGCGGCGGCGAGGTGAGGCTGAGGGTCGAGGCGTGCGCCGTCTGCCGCACCGATCTGCACGTGGTGGATGGCGAGCTGCCGGGCCTGCGCTATCCGGTCACGCCCGGGCACGAGGTGATAGGCGTCATAGAGCAGGCAGGCGCAGGCGTCGACCCGGGCGTGGTGGGGCGGCGCGTAGGCGCGGCGTGGCTGGGGAAGACTTGCGGCCAATGCGGCTATTGCCTGTCGGGGCGAGAAAACCTTTGCGATTTCGCGGAATTCACCGGCTATACGCGGGCTGGCGGCTTTGCCTCGCACCTGATCGCAGACGCACGATACATATTTCCGGTGCCTCGGGACCGGAGTGCGGCCTCAATGGCACCTTGGATGTGCGCGGGGCTGATCGGCTGGCGAGCGTTGCGGGCAGCGGGGCCAGCGCAGAGGCTTGGCATCTATGGATTCGGGTCCGCGGGCCAGATAGTGGCGAAAGTCTGCGCCTGGCAGCGCCGGCACGTCTACGCCTTTACGCGGGCAGGGGATTTTCCTGCCCAACAGCAGGCCAGCGCGCTCGGCGCCGTATGGGCGGGAGACAGCATGAGTGACCCGCCGGAGCAACTGGATGCCGCCATCATCTTCGCGCCAGTGGGGGATCTCGTCCCTGCGGCGCTGAAAGCGGTACGCAAGGGAGGTTGCGTAGTGTGCGGCGGCATTCATATGTCGGATATTCCGTCCTTTCCGTACCGACTGCTATGGGAGGAGCGCCAGCTTGTATCCGTGGCCAACCTGACCCGTGCCGATGGGCGGGAGTTCATGGATGTTGCCATCGCCTCCGACGTGCAGTGCGACGTGCGCATATATCCTCTTGAAGAGGCGAACGCGGCGTTGGACGATGTCCGCATGGGTCGTATCCAAGCAACGGCAGTCTTGATTCCTTGAAAGGCCTCGACGCCCGTCACGCTGGGCGAGCTGCCGCCTGTTCAGCGGCGTGCCGATCCGCCCCGCTCCGTACCCTGCGCGGTCCGGCCGGTCGCCGCCGCGTCGGCATCGAGTTTGTGATTTTGGTCAACAAGAACGCCGGTGGAAGGCTCAAGATGGGATACATGCCCGCGGCCTGCCGGCGGGGGATGCCTAGCGGCGATGTCCGCAGTTTTCATCTACGCCTTTATCAATGTGCCGCCCAGTCGGCGCGCCCCGATGTCCAGGAGACCAACATGCAACAGCCTGCCAAAACCCCGCCCGCCAAACAGGAAAAGGCGCGTTCGGATGCCAAGGAAAACGCCGAGCAACAGCGGCAGAAGGCCGAAACGGCCGAGTTGTTGGGGCGGCACAAGAATACCGGCCAGAAGGACCACAAGGGCGCACGCTGAAACGCCGGCGGGCGTCGTGATGAACCGCGCAGCCGCGAGCCGGAATGCGCCGCAACCCTGGAGGACTCATGAAGACCCGCGTCCTTGCCATATGGCTTCAACTCCTCCTGGCCATCGTGCCTGTTGAAATCGCCTTTGGACAGCCGGCGGATTCGCTCTCGTCGGTGTCTCCCGCCGTACTCAAGCGGGTGGACCAGGAGGCGGAGGCGGCGCTATCGCGTCTCTATCTTCAATCGCGCAAAGCGCAGGCGCTGGTCGCGCGTTCCTTTGGCGTGCTGGTCGTGCCTGCGCTGCATGCGGATGGCGGCATCCTGGGCATGGCCTATGGCCGGGGCGTGCTGATCGACGCGGTGGGAGGGCGCAGCTATTACAACGCCATGGCCAGCCCCCCGGGTTCGGTGCTTGGGCTGGACGGAAAGGCGCTGATCCTGTTTTTCTCCAACTACGAGGCGTTGCGGGCGTTCCAGGCTGCCCCCGGATGGGTGGAGGGCGCGAGCGGAACCATCCAGGTCCTGGACGAGACCGCCATGGCGGGACGCAATCTGGTCATCGAGCCGATTGCGGGTTTTATCCTGTCGGACGTCGGGCTGGTGCGGGGGCTCGCGCTGAAAGGCATTCTTTTCATCAAGGTGCCTGTCTTCATGTGCGCGCAGGAGAACGGGGCTTGCGACGCCGCGCCCTGAAGATCTTGATCGTGCGCCGCCGCGGCAACCCTGCTGGTCAATTCTGAAGCACGAAGCGCCCCGGGGCAGGCGTCAAGGAGGCGCCGATGGCCCCGGGCTCGCCCAGGGGCCGCAGGCCCGGCTGCGCGGGACCGGAGTGGGCATCGAGCCAGGCATGCCAATCGGGCCACCAAGATCCGGGGCGCAGGGTGCTGGCGGCCGCCCATTCGCCCGGACCGACGCGCAGCCTGTCCATTTCGCCTTCCCTTACGCGGTGCCAGCGCCCGGGATGCCCGGGCTCGCTGACGACGCCTGCGTTATGTCCGCCGCTGGCGAGAACGAAGCGGATGTCGGCGTCGGTCTGGTAGTGGATCTTGTAGATGGACTGCCACGGCGCGATCCGGTCGTTTTCGGTGCCCAGGGCGTAGATGGGCACGCGGATGTTGCGCAGGGCGATGATGCGGCCGTCGACCTGGTAGCGGCCCTCCGCCAGCTCGTTGTTCAGGAAGAGCTTGCGCAGATACTCGGCATGCATGCGGTAAGGCATGCGGGTGGAGTCCGCGTTCCATGCCATCAGGTCATTGGGCGCCGTATGCTCGCCCAGCAGATACCTGCGCACGGCGCGCGCGGCCGTATCGCTGACGGGCCGCAGCGCCTGGAACGCGGCGGACATCTGGCCGGCTGAAAGGTAGCCCTGCGCCCACATCAGGCTTTCCAGCAAGTACACCTCGCTGGCATCGATGTACAGTCCCAGTCCGCCCGGTTCGGTGAAGTCGGTTTGCGCCGCCAGAAGCGTGAGCGTGGCCAGGCGGTCGTCCTTTTTTCCCGCCATCGCGGCGGCGGCGATGCACAGCAGGGTACCGCCCAGGCAGTAGCCCACGGCGTGCACGCGGCGGCCTGGCACGATGCGGCAAACGGCGTCCAGCGCAGCCATGAAGCCCATGTGGAGGTAATCGTCCAGGGACAGGTTCCGGTCCCGTGAATCCACATTGCGCCAGGAGATGCAGAACACCGTGTAACCCTGCGCGACCAGATGCCGGATCAGGGAGTTTCCCGGCGACAGGTCCAGCACGTAGTACTTCATGATCCACGCAGGGGTGATGAGTATCGGCTCGGGGTGCGCCGTGGCGGTCGACGGCTCGTACTGGATCAATTCGATGAGATGATTCCTGAAGACGACCGCGCCGGGCGTGACCGCCACGTCCTTGCCTACCTGAAAGCGCTCCGTCCCTTCCTCGGGGGCGTGGCTCAGCCTGCGCTGCAGATCGGCAAGAAAGTTCATCTGGCCGGCAATCAGGTTGCGGCCGCCTTCGGCCAGGGATCGTTCCAGCACGACGGGATTGGACCACGCGAAATTGGCTGGCGAGAACATATCGCACCACTGGGCCGCGCAAAACGACACCAGATCCGCGTGGTGGGCGGCGACGCCGGGTACATCCCTGGTGGCGTCCATCCACCATAGCCGCGCCGATTGGAATGCGTGCAACCACAGGCTGAAGGGTTCGCGCTGCCAGGCCGGCGGCGCTTGCGCGCTGTCGGCCGCGGGCGTGGAAGCGCTTCGGTTCACGCCGGTCCAGGGCAGGGCGGCGTGCCGGCACAGCGCCGCGGCTTCAGTGCCGCATTTCAACCCCAGTTCGAGCTGCTTGCCGGGCGCGGTGCAAAGGTGCATCCACCAATCGGCGAGCGCGAGCGCGAACGCGGCCGGCGAGCCTCCGCCCGTAGCCTGCGCGATCAGCGCTTCTTTCCAATGGTTCAGCGCCTGGAACGGACCTTCTTCAGTTTGCCAATTCCTGACGCTACGCATTCTTGCCGCCGGCGGAACTCATCGCGTTGCCGTTGGCGAGAAACTGGCCGACGTCGAACGCGACCTCCGAGACCCGCTCCTGCCACGGATTCTTGCTGTCCCTCAAGGTGGCGGACGCAGAGGCGGATGCCGCGCGGGCGATCTTCTCGATCTCGCGCAGGTAGTCCAGTTCACGCCCCAGCAGATCGGCGGCCAGCTTCTGCTGATAGGAGCAAATTGCGGCTACCGTGGACATGGATTCCATTTCGGCGTGCGCCTGCTGCGCGAAGGCGAGCATTTCCTTGTCGGTCTTCAGCTGCAGGGCGCGTAGCTGCCGGGCGCTGTCGAAATAGTTCTCGGCCATGGCCAGCGCAGTATTCAGGCCATACTTGTACAGTGCCACATAGGGCTCGTAATCCGGTTGCATGACGAGTTCCTCCGCGAGGGTAGAGGGAGCGCCGCAACGGCGTCCGCCGGGCGCGACCTGTTCAGAATAGGATCTCCTGCCCGGACCGGCTTGACGAAACTCAATTCGCGGCCAACTTTACGGGGTTGCGGCGCGTCCGCCTGCGCTCATCCGCAACTGATCTTGCGGAGCGCTTCGATGTTGCGGATTTCCAGTTGCCTTCTGCGCACGCTGACCAGGGCTGCATCCTGCATGCGCGCGAAGACCCGGCACACCGTTTCCACCTTCATGCCCAGATGATTGGCGATGTCCTGGCGTGTCATCTTCAGAATGAACTCGCGGGGCGAGTACCCGTTTGCCACCATTCTCTCGGATATGCCTATCAGGAAGTGCGCGACGCGTTCCTCGGTGGTCATGCACCCCAGGGCCATGAGCAGCTCGCGGCCTTCATTGATGTCATGGGAGATCAGCCGGTTGAACTGCTGGGCGGCGATGAAGTCCTGCCGGCAGTTTCCCATCAGTTCGCAGAAGGGCAGGATGCAGACGAGGGAATCCTCCAGGGCGATCGCATCGCTGGTGTGCGTACCGGTCTCGATCGCGTCCAGTCCCAGCACGGCGCCAGCGACGGGAAAGGCGGTGATCTGTTCCAGGCCGGACGGATTGGTGGCCCGGATTTTCACCGACCCGGAGCGCAGCCGGTACAGATTCTGCAAAGGGTCGCCTGCGCGATAGATGGCCTCGCCCTGATGGACCAGCCGGCGGGCGTGGGGCGTGGCCGCAGGCGCCAGGCCTGCGTCTGTGCCGGCGTGGCAGATACGGGCGAGAGGGCAGACTTCGCAATCGCCCATCACCTCGGCGCGTAATGGCAATCGGGTTGCGGAAAACGGCGAGAGGGTATCCATGATGGCGCCTCACTGAGTCGGACTGCCGGAAATCCGCGTGGGGCAGGCGGGCGCATGCCCCGCGGATGTACGGACCCAGTATGCGTGGCCGTGGCGCTTCGCGCTATCGGCGCATCCCGCCAGATTGGCGTGGTGTTTACCTACGGCTGTAGGAATATTCCTACCTGGGTTGACTGCCGCGCCCCAGCGGGGGTTCAGGCGTCCGGGCTGTCCTTGTCGTCGATCAACCGGTGCCGGATTGCATAGCGCACCAGGTCGGCCTGGTTGCGCAGCTGCATCTTGACCAGGATGCGGCATTTATAGGTGCTGATGGTCTTGACGCTCAGGAACAGCAGCCGGGCGATGTCCGAGTTGTTCAGGCCCGAGGCCAGATGCCGGAATACCGACAGTTCACGGTCGGACAGCAACAGGTGGGGCAGGGCGCCTGTATCGCCGTGCCGTTCGAAAGCGATGCTCTCGGCCAGGGACTGGCTCAGGTACCGGCCTCCGCCCGCGACCTTGCGCACCGCTTCCACCAGCTCCTCGGCGGCGCTGTCCTTGGTCAGATATCCTGCTGCTCCCGCCTTGATCGCGCGCACGGCGTACTGCTGTTCCCCATGCATGGTCAGCACCAGTATCGGGATTTTCGGGTACTCATGCCGGATCTGGCGGATCAGGTCCACGCCGTCACGGCCGGGCATGGACATGTCCAGCACCAGCAGGTCCCACGGGCGCTGGGCCATCAGCTTCAAGGCTTCTGATCCGTTGCCGGCCTCGCCTTCCACCGAGATGTCGCCGGCATGTTCCAGCAGGCGTCTTAGTCCCGCGCGCAGCAGCGTGTGGTCATCGGCCAGAATGACGGTGATCACGCGGCCTCCCACCTGGATTCCGGGGGTTGCGCGGGCATCTGCGCATGCAGGCGGAAGCCCCCTTTTTTCCGCGTGTGTATCGTGACCTCGCCGTTGAGCAGCCGGACCCGTTCGCGTATGCCTTGCAGGCCCAGCGACAAGGGCAGTTTCTTGGCCAGGCTTTCCGGGGCGGCGCCCACGCCGTTGTCCTGGACGGTCAGCTCGCACGTCGATTCCGTGCAGCGCAGCCGCAGTTGCACCTTGGTGGCCTGGGCATGCTTGGCGATATTGGTCAGCGCCTCCTGGACCACGCGAAACAGCGTGGTGGCTACAGGCTTGCCGGGCTCGGCCGGCCCGATGTCGATTTGCGCTTCCACGTCGATACCGTATCGGGAAACGAAATTCGCCACCAGCCATTCGACCGCGGCGGCAAGCCCCAGATCGTCCAGCATGACCGGGCGCAGGTCGGAAGCGATGCGCCGCAACGAAGCGAAGGTTTTCTTGATCAGGCGCCGCATGGCGCGCACGCGGGCGCGCATGTCGTTGTCGTCGGGTGCGAAGCCGGCTTCCAGCTGGGACAGTTCCATGGTCAGCGCGGTCAGGGTCTGCCCCAGATCGTCGTGCAACTCCCGGGCAATGTGCTTTTTCTCCTGCTCGCGCACATGCAGCAAGGCGTTCGAAAGACGAGTCAGTTCGTCGCGGGACGCGCGCAGCGCCTGATCGACGCGCTGCCGCTCGGTGATGTCCCGTAGGAAGATGGAGAGAAATACGCCTGCCTCCGTCCTGGTTTGGGAAATGGAGGCTTCCATGGGGAATTCTTCGCCGTTGGACCGCAGGCCCCATAACGGTCCGCCCAGACCCATCTGGCGTTCGGAAATTCCAGTGAGCTTGAATCGGTCGACGTGCCGGGCATGGGCGGTGCGAAACCGCACGGGAATCAGGGTGTCGAGGTTCGCCCCTATGGTGTCGTCCGCAAGGCAAAGGAAGACGCGCTCGGCGGCCGGGTTGAACATCACGATGCGCTGGCGCTCGTCTATCGTGATAATCGGCTCGGTGGCGGATTGGATGATGTCGAGCAGTGGCGGCGCGCTGAACGTGTGCTTCATTGCGGGAACGTGCGAGGAGCCAGCCCTGAGGCGGATAGAAAATTATTGCAGCACACATTCCCGCGCCGCGCTACTGGTGAGAGCGAGGTAATACGAACGCACTAGCCCTTGTAAAAGGGGAGCGATCAATCGACGGCGGGCAATACCGGGTCGTCCCATGCCGCCGGCGCCGCCGCCCGGATTTGCTCCCGGAAGCGGCAAAGGGACGCGTCGCACTCTTCGGCCAGCACGTCGTATTGTTTCAGGAGCAGGATCGAGCGCGGCTTGGACCCGACCAGAGTGGCGATGTCATCCACGGCGCGAAAGCCGCCGAATCCGGACATGACGCAGATGACGGAGTAGGCCTTGATCAAGCGTCCCTGCATTTTCAGGAAGGCCCGCATGGGCGCCGCCAGCGACCGCAGCCAGACCGGCGCAATGAGGATGACGTGGTCGAAGCTATCCAGGGCCGGGCCTTCATAGCGCACGTCCGGGCAGCGTTTGAGCAGGCTGTCGACGATGCAGCGCCAGTCGCCGCTCAGGCCGAATCTGGGGACGGCATCGCGGATCTCATAGGCCGGCCAACCGCTCAGGGAGGCCAGGCGCTCGGCCGTCGCGCGGGCGGTGCCGGTGCGCGAATAAAAGAAGATTCCGATGCGCTCCATGATGCCTCCCTTCGGGTGCTCAGCCTTCCTGGTCCAGCAGCGCGCGCAGGATGTCCCTGCGGCTGACCACGCCGACCAGCTTGCCGCTGCGGGTAACCGGGACGCGTTTGATGCCGCGCTTGAGGATCAGGTCGGCGATCTGGGCCAGTTCCGTGTCTTCTTCCACCGTGATGACCGGGCTGCTCATGACAGAGGCGGCCGTCTGCTCGCCCAGTTGCAGGCTGTGCAGGAACTCCAGGTTCAAGGCCTCGCCTTCGGCGAGCAGGGCCAGCCAGTGGTCCACCTTTTTCTGATGCGTGCTGTCCTGGCGCCTGACCAGGTCGCCTTCGCTGACCAGCCCGATCAATTTTCCATCGTCGCCCAGCACCATCACCGCGCTGATGTTCTTGTCCAGCATCGCGCGCATGATCTGGGAAACCGGCGTTCTCGCCGTGACGCAATAGGGGTCTGGGGTCATAAGATTCCGCGCGCGCATGTTGCTCTCCAGGACGTCAAAGGCGCAACTCGTAGGTCGAGTCCGACGTTTCCATATTGAGCCTGCCGAGCCGGCGCTCCTTGACATTGATCAAGCATGCGCTGCGTCGCGGCGCTATTCCCGGCGCGCGAACCGCGCAAGAAAGAACCGGCGCTTGATCTCATGGACGGCGGCCAGGTAGCAGACGACCAGGGGGGCGAGCATGAGGTAGAAGAGCGGCGGAGGGGATACGAAGGAAAAGAAGCCGGCCAGCGGCCCCAGTGGCAGCCACAGCGCCGCGGCCACGACCAGGAAGCAGGCTGCCGCCAGCGCGCCCTGCGGCCGGCTGCGCAGCGGGTTGTGCCGGGTCCGGATGACAAAGATGACCAGCACCTGCGTGCAAAGCGATTCCACGAACCAGCAGGTCTGGAACTCGGCTTCCGTGGCCTTGAGCACATGCAGCAGCAGATAGAAGGTGATGAAGTCGAAAGCGGAACTTACCGGCCCGATGACGAACATGAACTGGCGGATCAGGCCGATATCCAGGCGGCGCGGGGAGGAGATGTCCTCCGCGTCCACGTTGTCCAGGGGAATGGGCAATTCCGACAGGTCGTACAGCATATTGTTCAGCAGGATCTGCACCGGAAGCATGGGAAGAAAGGGCAGGAACAGCGCCGCGCCGGCCATGCTGAACATATTTCCGAAGTTTGAGCTGGTACCCATCATGATGTACTTGAACACGTTCATGTAGGTGCGGCGGCCCTCCATGACGCCGTCATGCACCACTCCCAGGCTGCGCCTGAGCAGGATGACGCGGGCCGCTTCCCGCGCCACGTCCGTCGCCGACTCCACGGATATCCCGACGTCCGCGGCGTGCAGGGCCGGGGCGTCATTGATTCCATCGCCCATGTAGCCGACCGTGTGGCCGAGCTGCTTGCAGGCCAGCACCACGCGCTCCTTCTGCGCCGGCGTCATGCGGCAGAAGAGCGTGGTCTTCTCTACCAGGCCGCGCAGGGTCGCCGTGTCCATGGCGGCAAGTTCCGTCCCGGTCAGGACGCCCTCGACGGGCAGCTGCAGTTGCGCGCAGACATGGCGGGTCACGAGTTCGCTGTCGCCCGAAATGACCTTGACCTGCACGCCGCGCGCGCGCAGCGCCTTCAGCGCGGACGCGGCGCCGCGTTTCGGCGGATCCGCGAACGCGGCGTAGCCGTGCAGCACCATGTCCGAGGCATCGTCGTTGTCCACCGAGGTCCCGGCGGCCGGCATCGCTTTTGACGCGATCGCGAGCACGCGGAATCCATTGCTTTCCATGTCGTGCAGGGTCTGTCCGGCCGTTTGCCGGACGGCCTCGGTCAAGGGCGCGGGCGCGGCGTCGCCGCCGGGCGCATAGGCCGAGCAAAGGCGCAGCACGTCCTGCGGAGCGCCCTTGACGATCAGACGGACGCCGGGCGGCCCTTGCACCAGCGTTCCCGCCCAGCGCCGGTCAAAGTCGAACGGCAGCTGGGCCAGCAGGGTCCAAGCGTCCAGGGGCGCGCCGCTGGCGGACAGCACCGCCTCGTCCAGGGCGTTCTTGGCGCCCGCCAGGTAACGGCTGTTCACCTGCAACAGGGCAGCCGCGCTTGCGCTGGGCCTGCCCTCCACATCCACGGTCCGGTCCAGGCGTATCCGCGCTTCGGTGAGCGTCCCGGTCTTGTCCGTGCAGAACACATCCATGGTGCCCAGGTTCTGGATGACCGGAAGCTGCTTGACGATGACGTGCTTGCGAGCCAGTCTGATCGCCCCTCTGGCCAGGGTCACCGACACCACCATGGGCAGCAGTTCCGGCGTCAATCCCACGGCCAGGGCGATGGCGAAAAGAAAGGACTCCAGCCATGGCCGATGGAACAGAGCGTTGATCAGCAGGACGAACAGGACCAGGAACACCGTCAGGCGCAGGATCAGGTAGCCGAAGCGCTGTATGTCCAGGTCGAACGTCGTCGGCTTTGCGCGCCTGGAGATGTCGGCGCCGATCCTGCCCAGTTCGCTTTGCGCGCCGGTGAGCACCGCGATGGCTGTCGCGCTGCCGCTGTGGATGGCCGTGCCGGCCAGGACAGCGCGCGGCGCATCGATAGCCTGATCCGTCCCGATATCGGTGGCGGCGGCGCTTTTCTCCACGGGGAAGGACTCGCCGGTCAGCAAGGCCTGATTGACCTGCAGATGGCGGCTGGAAACCAGCCAGGCATCCGCTGCGATGATGTCCCCGGCCTCGAGCGCGAGCAGATCGCCCGGAACCACCGCCGTGGCGGGAATGCGAATGCTGCGGCCGTCCCGCAGCACGGTGGCCTTTTGCGCGACGGATTGCTGGAGCTTCAACTCGGCCTGGGCGCTGCGCCTTTCCTGGTAGGCGTCGAGCGTGACGCTCACCAGCACGATGCCCGCGATTATCAGGGCGTTGCCGAGTTCTCCCAGGGACGCCGAGACGGCGCCGGCGATCAGGAGGATGAGAACCAGCGGGCTTGCGAATCGGCGCAGAAGAAATACGGCGCCCTCCCGCAGGCGGGCAAGCCGCGGCTTGGGCGGCGCCAATGCCTGCCGGCGGGATGCCTCCTGGGAGTCGAGGCCTAGGCTGGTGCAGCCCAGGCGCGCGTAGAGCGCCTGCTCGTCCTCGTTCCACCAGGGATAGACGTCAGGCCGTTCATCCATCGGACCTCCGCGCGGTCACGCGGTGCCGGCGGGGGCTCGCACCAGCAGGACGGGCACGGGGGCTCCCCGCAGGATTCCTTCCGCGCTGCTGCCCAGAACCATGCGGCGCACGCCCCGGCGGCCGTGCGTGCCGATGACGATCAGATCGGCCTTCCAGCTTTCCGCCTCCGCGATCACGCGCTGCTGCACGGTCTTGTCCAGGTTTTCATAGAGCACGCCTTCCACGATGATGCCTTGCTCCCGGACCGCAGCCATGCCTTTTTCAAGGATCTCGGCGCCGCTTTTCCGGAGCAGATCCAGCAACTCGCCGGCATAGTAGCCATAGGAGTCCACAGCCAGGGCGAACGACAGCTCATCGATTACATGAATCAGGCGCAGGCTGCCATGAGTGAGCTGGGCCAGGCGTATCGCTTCGTTCAGACCCAGGTCCGAGGTGGCGCTGCCATCGATGGGTACCAATATGCGTTGATACATGACTGTCTCCGGAAGAGGGGATGCGCAAAGTATCGGCCTTTGGAAGCGGC
The DNA here is from genome assembly GCF_014490035.1 of Achromobacter xylosoxidans. Lineage (NCBI taxonomy): Bacteria > Pseudomonadati > Pseudomonadota > Betaproteobacteria > Burkholderiales > Alcaligenaceae > Achromobacter > Achromobacter xylosoxidans. The sequence goes on from NZ_CP061008.1 coordinate 1,898,635, forward strand.
GGATCTTGACCGGAGTCAAGTCACTTTGCGACAGCGCGCCCAGGGGCGGACCAGTCCGGCCGGTCCTCGCGTTTGGTGTCCACGATGATCAGGTAGCGCCCGGCGCCAGGGACCGGGGTTCTGTCGCGCAGCAGTACCCAGGGACGAGAGATCAGGTCCGCCGCAAGCTCATAGTCGGCGTCCAGCAGGCCATAGCTGTCCAGCAGGCGGTTGAGGGTGGCCGGTATGCGGATGCAGCCTTTGGACTGCGGCGTTCCCAGCTTGGGTTCGAGCAGGACCGGGTCCGTCGCGTGCATTTGCAGGCGCATCGTGCTGGCGCCGCTATTGCCCCATCCCCGGTTTGCCTGCTGCCAGCCGAAATCGTAGATCCGCATGCCTTTCGCGCCGTAGCCCAGTATCCCGTTCGCGTTCTTCGTGCCCAGGGCGCGGAAGTCGGGGTTCGCCAAGGAGTGCGCGAACACGCCGGTGGGCGTCTCGAAATGGTCGAACTGGCCGACTTTTCCGGTCGAGACGGAGGAGGCGCCCACATAGACGGGCGGACCGGCGGCGGGCAGCCAATAGAGCAGCACGGCCTGGACCCTGGCGTTCCTGTCGACCAGCAGGACATACTGCGAGCCAAGCAGACCGACGCCGGCATCGGCCAGGGCCTGCAGCGCCAGGCCGCCATAGCGCGCCTGGTCGCTGGCGGACACCTGGAGCGCGGGCATGACTTCCAGGCGAAAGGCGCGGGCCACGTCCTCGGGCGTGGGCTGGGCCGACACCTGGGATGCCGCGGCCGCGCACAGGAGCGTGGCCGCGGCGGTGCGTACCGCGCGGGCGGCAAGTCCGGATGCGCCGGGAATCATCGTGCAGTCTTGCAGTGCAGCCATTTTTGCGTCCTTAGCGGCTGGCCCAGCGGGCGTAGTCCCCGGGCGACCAGCCACACCGTTGCCGCCACGAGCCAGGCGGCGGCCCAGCCTCTGACGTCCAACGGGCCGAATTCGAACAGACGGCGCAGGGCTGGCCATTCCAAAGTCAACACAAGCAGGGCCAGCGTTGACGCTATCGCCAGTCGGGTCGCTCCGTCCCACATGCCAGTATGGTGCCGGTGGGGCGCGCGGTTGTTGATCATCAAGGCCAGATTGCCCAGCACCAGGGCGCAGAAGGCGGTGGCTCGGGCGCTATCCGCAGGCGATTGCATTTGTTGCAGCCCGCCATAGAGCAGCCCCACCGCTGCCAGCAGCGCCAGTCCTTGGGCAAAGCCGAGCAGGAACGTCCTCAATGAAAAGAGCGGCTTCGCCACGGGCAGAGGAGGGCGGCGCATGAGGTCCGGCTCTCCCGCGACCGATTCGAACGCCAACCCGCACAGGGGACCGATCACTATCTCCAGGAATGCCACGTGGGCTGGGCGCAGCAGTTCCGGCCAGCCGAACAGCAGGGGCAGAATCACCAGTCCCGCTATCGGGACATGCGCCGCGACGATATAGACGATCGCCTTGGACAGGTTGTCGAACAATCGCCGGCTTTGCCGGATCGCGTTCAAGATGTCGGAGAAATCATCGCGGGTAAGGATCAGGTCTGCGGCCTCCCGCGCGACATCGGTGCCGCGCCCGCCCATGGCGATGCCGACATGCGCCGCGCGTAGGGCGGGCGCGTCGTTGACGCCGTCGCCGGTCATTGCGACGATGGCCCCCTGCTGTTTCAGGAGCTGGACCAGGCGCAGCTTTTGCTCAGGCTTCACACGCGCGTAAACGCTTACGCGCTTGACCAGTTCGGACAGGCGTTCGTCGCTTTCCCGCTCCAGGACATCGCCTTCGGCCACGAGATCGGCCGGTATGCCTGCCTGGCGGGCGATGGCCCTGGCGGTCGCCGGGTGGTCGCCCGTCAGCATGAGCACGCGCACGCCCGCGTCATCGCAAGCGGCGACCGAACGGCTCACGCCTTCCTTCAGCGGGTTTTCCAGCCCGACCAGACCGGCAAACTGCAGAGGTATATCTTCCGGATTATCGGGTAGCGGCGAAGCCGGCCAGCGTGCGCTGGCTGCCGCCAGGACCCGCAGGCCTTCCCCGGCCATGCGCCGGACCTCGGCCTCCAGTTCCGCCTGGCGGTCCGGCGTCAGCCGGCAAAGCTTGAACACCGCTTCCGGCGCGCCTTTGCACGCGATCCGGATGAAGTTCTCCGGCGCGGCCGTCCAGGCGTGGACGACCGCCAGTCGCGCGGAAGAGAACGGATAGGCTTTTGTCAGCTTGAGGGAGCTTGGCGCGGGCGGACGGACGGCAAGTTCCGCAGCGAAGCTGCGGAAGGCGTCCTCCATCGCGTCCCCGGAATCGGGCACGCTCGCCAACGCCAGCGTTTCAGCCAGATTCCAGACCTCGGGTGCTGGGTTGGCGCCGGTTGCGCCCACGAGATCGGATGTGTCCAGGCTCGTGGATCCGACATGCAGCTGGCGCACGGCCATCGTGGTCGTTGTCATGGTGCCCGTCTTGTCGGCGCACAACACAGTCGTCTTGCCCAGGGTTTCGACCACGCTCAGCTTCCGGACGAGTACGCCGTCGCCCGCTATGCGCTTGGCTTCCATCGCGGAGAAGATCGTCACGATGACCGGGAAATCCTGCGGGAGCAGGCTCATCGCCAGCGCGATGCCTGCCAACAACCCTTCGAACCATCCTCCCCGCATGTGGACATACAAGGCCCACGTGGCCAGGGAAAGGATGAAGCCCACCCACATGAACCGCAGGATGAAATGGCGGGTCTGCGATTCCAGGGGCGCGCGTTCAGGCGTCAGCTGCCGCATGGCCTGACCCAACGCTCCCAATCTGGTGTCGTCCCCGACGGCATCCACGCGCATGACGCCCGTTCCCGACAGCACCAACGCCCCGCAGAGCATTTCGGCGCCGCTTCCGGGCGTGGCCTGTATGCGCTTGAATACCGGCTGGAACTCTCCGGTGAGTGCGGACTCGTCGACCAGCAGGCCTTCGCCGTCGATGAGCTGACCATCCGCCGGGACGCGGTTCCCTTCCGCCAGCAGCACAGAGTCGCCGCGTGCAAGTTCCGCCGATGCGACCCAGTACCGCTTGCCGTTGCGCAGCGCAAGGGCGCGAGGCGCCGCCAGGCGTCCCAACGCTTCCAATGCGTGCGCCGTACGCAGGGACTGCCCGACCGTCAGCGCGAAAATGACCAGCACGAAGAGGAGCAACAAGGCGGCTTCATGCCAGGCTCCCAGAATCGCATAAAGCCCTCCCCCCGCAAGCAGCAGGGCGAACATTGGATCCTTGATCAGGTCCAGGCTGATCGAGATCAGCGTGCGCTGATGATCCGGCGGGGCCATGGCTCATTGGCCTAATTGACCAGCACCACCGGGATGTGAACCGTGTGCAGCACCTTCAAGGTGGTCGAACCCAGCAACAGGCTGCCGGCCGCGCCCAGTCCGCGCGAACCCATGACGATATGGTCGCATCCCTGCTCGGTGGCATAGGCCTTGATGGACTCGGCGACGTTGCCGATCCGTGTCGCCCTTTGATAGAGGATTCCTGACCGGTCCAGCAGGACCTCCGACTCCGCCAGGGCCATCTTCGATTCGTCGTCGTAGTACTCCTGGATCGCCTCCGGCTCAAAAAAGGCCAATACCGCTCCCGAAACAATGGGCATTTGCACGTTCAGCAGGTGTATGGAGCAAGGGCCGTGTTCGCGCACATGGTCGACCATATAGCGCACGGCGCGCAGGGAGTTGCCCGATCCATCCACGGGAATAAGTACGTTTTTCACGGCGCCTCCGATAGAAGTTGATGCCCGGGCCGCATGGCCCCGCATTTATTGCCATCATCGCGCGCATCCCGCAGTTGAAATTGACGCCGGTCAAGTTGTCGCCCGATTGCTTCAACGCAGCCGGCGAGGCTTGCGCATGGGCGGAACTCTTGTCCCCGTTTTCTGGATGACAAAGGTCAACTTGGGCGCCGCACGCTGGAGCAACATGGAAAGGCGGGTGTACCTGAGCCCGCCTCTCATCATCATGGAAAGGAGATAACCATGTCGCGATTGACGCAATACAGCCCATTCATGAGTGAACCGTTGTCGGACGTATTCCAGGCGTTCCTGCGGCCGATTCGACAGAACCTGGATGAACAGACTCCACGGATGGATATCGACGTCACCGAGGCGGGCGACAAGTATGTCCTGAAGGCGGAGGTTCCCGGGATAGACAAGAAGGACATTTCGGTGGAGATCGATGGAAACACCGTGATGATCTCGGCCAACAAGGAAAAGAGCAGCGAAACGAAAGAGGCGGGGAACGTCGTCCGCCAGGAGCGCTTCTGGGGGCGGATCCAACGCTCGGTATCGCTGGCCAGCCCGATAGACCAGGCGGCGGCCAAGGCGGTCTGCGAGAACGGCGTGCTGATCCTGACCCTGCCCAAGGCGGCTGGAAGCCGGAACAAGACGCTGCAGATCGAATGAAGCGCATTTCGCCCGGCAAGTCCTTTCGCTTTCCGTAGAGGTAATCATGTATCGCCGAATTGCCGTTCATCTAGACCATGGATTCGATTGTTCTCGCCGGGTCGAATTCTCCCTGCAACTCGCCCGCGCCAATGACGCTCATCTGACCGGGATATTTGCCAGCTACATCTCGCCCGGCTATTTCTACGATGAGGCAGGCCTGTGGGTCCGTTCCATGGACATGGCCAAGCAGATAAACGAGAAAGGGCGCACGGCTGTCGAGCTGACGTTCAGTCAGGCCGCACGCGAGAGCGGCGTGGCGGCTTCATGGCGGCAGGGCGAGGACGCGCCTGCGGAATGTGTCGTCACCCATGCCCGCTGTTCCGATGTCCTGGTCATCAGTCAGGAGAATCGAAACGACGTGGACGCGGCTGTCGGCAATTACTTCGTGGAGCAGGTCTTGATGTCCGCGGGGCGGCCCGTCATCGTGTTGCCCTCGGCCGGCAAGTTCAATGGGGCGGGCGCCCGGGTGCTGTATTGCTGGAACCGTAGCCGGGAGGCCGCTCGTGCGATCGCCGACGCGGCTCCGCTTCTGCGCAATGCGAACGCCCTGGCCGTTCTGACGACGGACGACCTGGATGCCAGCGGGGGCGCGCAAGTGCCGTTCGAAGACCTGGCGGCGTACTGCGCCTGCCATGGCTTTCCTTTGCCGGAACACCAATCCCGCAGCACGAACGAGATAGACGTGGGTGACGTCATCCTGAGCACAGCCGCCGATTTCAACGCGGATCTGATCGTCATGGGCGCGTATGGACACAGCCGCATGCGCCAATGGGTGATGGGTGGCGCCACGCGTTCGCTGCTCGCCGCCATGACGGTTCCGGTCCTGTTCTCCCACTGAGGCTTGCGGGGAACGCATATGCGCTCCCCGGCAGCGGCCAGGAAGCGAGCGGCGCCGGGCTAGATTCCGTTCTCCTGGAGATCGCGGCGCCGGCGCGTTCTGACGATCGTTCCGTCGGGAAGCTGGTAGGTTCCGGATCCGATCTGGTCGACCAATTGCCCGTCGGGCAGGCAGCAGTAAAAGAACGTGTTCGCAGGCGCTTCCTGCGGCCGCAGCTGACTGCGTCGTTCGATTCTGTAGGTGGTTCCGTCCGCGGCAACGGCGATGACGGCGATGGCGTTTCGGGAGCGGGGTGGCGTGATCACGGGTTCTCCTTGGAACGAGTGGGGCTTCCTGGCAGAGGCGATGATGGGAAGGCCAGGATCGCGTTGCCGTGAGTGCTGCAGGCCGCCAATGACGGGGCGGGGATATGAGTGCCGCCCTGCTGGGGCCATGGCCAGTGGCACAGCGTCAAGATACATGCCCCATGCGCGGAAAAATTGACCTCGGTCAAGTTTCCCCCGGTTCCGTCTTTTAAGCTGAAAGCACGTCTCGCGGTCCGATGGCGACAGGGGCGTACCCTCGCGCGCGCCGAAAATTGAACCATCCCCGTTTCAGAGCAGGAGATAAGCCATGACCTCCATGATGAAAGCAGTCGTGTTTGCCGGGAAGGATCACATCGAAATACGGGAAAAGCGCATTCCGGACGTCGGCCCGAACGACGCGCTGCTGAAGATCACGACCACGACCATTTGCGGCACCGATATCCATATCGTCAAGGGCGAGTATCCCGTAAAGCCTGGCCTGACCATCGGCCACGAACCGGTAGGCGTCATCGAGAAACTGGGAAGCGCCGTGACGGGCTACGCCGAGGGCCAGCGCGTGATCGCCGGCGCAATCTGTCCGAACTTCAATTCATACGCCGCCCAGGACGGCGCCCCTTCCCAGGACGGCAGCTATCTGGTGGCCAGCGGCATGTGCGGATGCCACGGATACCGCGCCACCGCGGGATGGCGGTTCGGCAACATGATCGATGGCGCCCAGGCCGAGTACCTGCTGGTTCCCGACGCGCAGGCCAACCTGGCGCCGGTGCCGGACAGCTTGAGCGACGAGCAGGTGCTGATGTGCCCGGACATCATGTCCACCGGATTCAAAGGCGCCGAGAACGCCAACATCCGCATAGGCGACACGGTGGCCGTGTTCGCGCAAGGCCCGATAGGACTTTGCGCGGCCGCAGGCGCCCGGCTGCTGGGGGCGACCACTGTCATCGGCGTGGACGGCAATGCGCAGCGCCTGGAAATATCGCGCTCGTGGGGCGCGGACATCGTCCTGAACTTCCATGACTGCGACGTCGTGGAGGAAATCTTGCGGCTGACGGGCGGAAAAGGGGTGGATTCCGCCATTGAAGCGTTGGGACAGCAGAGCACCTTTGAATCCGCCTTGCGCGTATTGAAGCCGGGAGGAACGCTGTCCAGCCTGGGCGTTTATTCCAGCGACCTGAAGATTCCGGTGTCCGCGTTCGCGGCTGGACTGGGCGACCACAGGATCAACACCGCGCTCTGCCCCGGCGGAAAGGAGCGTATGCGCCGCCTCATGAGCGTTCTGGAATCAGGCCGCCTGGACCTCGCAAAAATGGTCACGCACCGCTATACCCTCGACCAGATTGCGGACGCCTACGATCTCTTCGCAAACCAGCGCGATAACGTGTTGAAGGTCGCCATCCAGCCTTCTTGAATGCTCTTCGTTCCCGGCCCGGGTACGGACGCCGCGGGATAACGGCATGCCGGCCCGGAATGCAGCAGTCTGCGGCGTAGGTGCTCTGATGAATATTTCCTTCAAGAACCGGCGGGAGGCCGGGGTGTTGCTGGCGCGCCTGCTGATGCGGTACGCAGGCCGTCCAGACGTGATCGTGCTGGCGTTGCCACGGGGCGGCGTGCCGGTGGGGTTCCAGGTCGCCGCGGCGCTGGACGCGCCGCTTGATGTCGTGATGGTGCGCAAGATCGGAATGCCCGGGTATCCCGAGTATGCGATCGGCGCGATAAGCGGCGATCAGACTCTGTTTCAATCCGAGGCTATCGAGGCTTACGGCATCTCGCCGGGCGCGATAGAGCCTATCGTTCTGCGCGAGCGCAAGGAAATCGAGCGCCGTGAAGCCTTGTATCGCGCGGGGAGGCCGCCGCCGCAGTTGCAGGGCAAGATCGCCATACTGGTCGATGACGGCCTTGCGACCGGCTCGACCATGCGCGTGGCCCTGCGGTCCATACGCAAGGCGGGACCGGCAAGAATCGTGGTCGCGGTGCCGGTCGCCGCTGCCGAGACCCGGCAGCAGCTTGCGGACGAGGCGGATGAAATGATCTGCATCGGCACGCCGGTTCCGTTCTATGGCGTGGGGCAATGGTACGAGGACTTCGAGCAGACCGAGGATGACGAGGTCATACGTCTGCTGCGGGAAGCGGAGCGTAGCCACCCGCTTTCCGCATGGACCGCGGCTTCTGCGCCGCATCGCGGCTGATGCCCGTTCGGGCCCAAGGCAGACAGACCATGGAAACGACAAGCAATGCTTGCTCGAGAAGATCGGCGACGCACATGCCACGGCGTGTCGCCGACAGGTTCGGCCAGTATGTTGACGATTGTCAATGTTCATCATACAGACCGATATACGCTGGCTCTGATCATCCTTTCAGCGCCGAAGCCGTTGGGGATACCAACCACATGGAGACCGATCATGAAGATGCGCGAGCTGGCCTTATACGCATTGTTTGCCTCATTGCTTCCCGCCTTGGCGGGCGCCGCGGCCCCCAAGGAGCAACCCGCTGCTGCGCCGCAGGCTGCGCAACCCACCGAGAACATCGAACAATTTGACAAGAAGGCGGCCGAAGCCAGGGAAAATCTGGAGAAGATGCAGCAGCAAATGAACCAGATCCAAAAGACCAGCGACCCGGCCGAGCGTCAGAAGCTGCTTCGAGAGCATCAGGCGTTGATGCAGCAGACCATGGGCATGATGGGTCAGATGTGGAACGGCGGCGCGATGGGGTGTTGCGCGGCGGATGGCGGCGGGCGCCACCATCAGGGAGGTCCAATGATGGGATGGGGCGCCATGCGGGGGAATTACTCGAATCAGAGTCCCGAACAGATCAGGGAGCGCCAGTACATGAGGGACCAGTACATGGGTATGCAGCAGCGGATGATGGAACAGATGATGCAGCAGCAACTCAACGGCGGCGCCCCGAACCGGTGAACATGGATCGCCGCCGGCAGCATGGCTGCCGGCGGCCTTTCATAAGGAAGCCAACTACTTTCCGTTGAACTGCGGTCCCAGCGCAATCCGCTCCTCGCACCCTTGCTCATGACACTCTTGCACGTATTGCGCGATCGTCCGGATGATCATCATCAGATCCTTCAGATTGGCTTGCGCGGTAGACAGCCCGATGTTGAGATTCTGATACTCGCGCGGATTCAAGAAATCGGCTTCACACCCTGCCGTCAGAGCATCGGCCGCGTCGGCGATCGCCTGGAAATCTTCAAAGCTCGACAGCTCGCCATCGCTGTAATCCGCCAGGAGGTAGCGAAATTCACTGACGACCAGTCCGCCGATGACCAGGCGTCTGCCGCGGTCCAGTCCCATCCTGTGCTGCCGGCGCCATTCTCCCATATGGCGATTGACCTTCGCTTCCGAGATTTTCACAACTGCTTGGGAGATGCATTCCATTCCTGTGCTTCCTGAATCATTTGATGAAGCCCCTGCGTCATTCGCGCATGCGTGATGGGGATGCCGCAAAGGCCGGCTTCTGTGGGTGAACTGGCGTGTTTTGCCGGCGCGCACGCAGGCGTGCGGGCCATGGCGGCTGGCCTAAGTGCATACCCTTGGGCATGCAAGCCCTACTTGGCTAGGCGATATACTGGAGCCGCGATTGCTGCGGCATCTGTCGGATGCGGACGCAATTCGCGCGTGACGGCGAAAGCGGCCTGAAAAATCATGGTCGTTTTCGAGAAGGATGAATCGAAGAGGGACACGTGCTTTCCTTTGTCGGTCCATCCGAATGTAGGACACCCATGCCCTAGCAAGAAGGTGCAAGAGTTTTTTAAATTAGTGGGACATGGCTATGGTGGCTCAATACCTGACGCCCAGCCGAGGGAAAGGCGACTCGGTTTATTTACAGCTGTATCGGCGTTATCGCGAGGCGATCGCCAGCGGCAAGCTCAAGCCGGGAGATCGTGTCCCGTCGGTGCGCAGCCTGGCCAGTGAATTGAACCTGGCGCGAGGCACTGTCGAATCTGCATATGGAATGTTGACCAGCGAAGGCTACTTCGTTGCGCGCGGTGCGGCAGGCACTATCGTGTCTCCCAGGCTGAGGAATTTGCGGGATCCGGGCAAGGCGAAAGTCGTGGCAAACCCTGAGCGCGAGTCCTTGCGTTCGCCGCACGCGTCGCTCGGCGTGGCCTTGCCATTTCAACTAGGTCTTCCCGCATTGGATGCTTTTCCGCGCAAGGTGTGGGCGCGGTTGGCGGGGCGCAACGTGCGTACCTTGGAGACGGCGGCGATGACCGCCCCCGATCCGGCTGGGTACATGCCTTTGCGGGATGCCATTGCCACTTATCTGGGTATCTCGCGCGGCATCACCTGTTCGCCTCAGCAGGTATTCGTGACTACGGGGTACCGCGGGGCGCTGGAACTGGTGTGCCGCACGTTGTTGCGCGCAGGGGACCAGGGCTGGTTTGAGGATCCGGGTTACATCAACGCTCGTTGGTGCCTGGAGTGCGCCGGCATGCGTCTGACACCGGTTCCGGTCGACGAAGAAGGTCTGGATGTCGGCGCAGGCGAGCGGCGAGCGCCGCTGGCGCGTTTCGCGGTGGTCACGCCCACCCATCAAAGTCCGACCAGCGTAGCGCTGTCGCTGCCGCGGCGGCTGGAACTGTTGGATTGGGCCAGGCGCAACCGGGCGTGGATCATTGAAGACGACTACGACAGCGAATTCCGCTACCACGGCCGGCCGTTGCCAGCATTGAAATGCCTCGATCGCGACGAGCGGGTACTCTACAGCGGCACGTTCAGCAAGGTCCTGTTTCCAGGCTTGCGCCTCGCGTATCTTGTCGTGCCGGCCTCCCAGGTCGGCAAGTTTCAGGACATGGCATACAACCTGTCGGGTTCGGGCTCCATCTTGCGTCAAGCCATGGTCGCGGACTTCATCGAGCAAGGCCATTTTGCCCGGCATCTGCGCAAGATGCGCACCTTATACGGCAAAAGGCACGGTTATTTGGTCGATGCGCTGGTCCAGACATACGGCGACCGCGTGCAGGTACAGCCGCAAGTGGGCGGCATGCACGTTCTCGCTCGTCTCAAACACCCGCAAGACGACAAGGCGCTGGCCGCCGCCGCGCATGCTCAGGGGTTTCCTGTTCACGCATTGAGCAACTGGCGGATGCGCAAGGGAAAAGACAGTGGCCTGTTGATGGGGTTTGCCAATTTCGCCACGCCCGAAGAGGCGTTGGCATCGGTGCGGCGGCTGAAGGCCGCGCTGCAGGATCTGGATGATTGATCTGCGGCTGGCGAGCATGTCCCATTGATTTCGCCAGTTCTTGCACCTTTCTTCCCTCCGGCGAATGGTCCATGATCGCAAGCATGTCTTCTATTCGTAGCACAATGCGCGCCGCATGGATCGATCAACGTGGCCCTGCGGAGCAAATTCGCATTGAGCCGATCCGTGTGCCAGAACCTGGTCCCACGGACGTACTCGTACAAGTGAAGTACGCGGCGGTAAACCCGATCGACACATTCGTGAGATCTGGCCAATACATGACGCCGCTGCCGTTCCCGTTCGTGGTCGGCAGGGATCTGGTGGGAACCGTCGCGGCGGTGGGCTCCAGCGCAAGTACCTTCAAGATTGGCGACGCCGTCTGGTCCAACAGCCTGGGGCATGCCGGCCGGCAAGGCTGTACATCCGAGTATGCGGTAGTGGCGGCCGACCGTCTCTACCCTCTGCCGGACGACGTGAAGCCTGAAGTTGCCGTCGGGTCGTTCCACCCCGCGGCCTCAGCCTATTTGGCGATCATCAAGCATGGGCAGGCCCAGGCAGGCGAGACCGTCTACATCGCGGGCGGCGCTGGCCATGTGGGAAGCGCAGCGATCGTCACCGCCGCGCGTGCCGGCGCGCGAGTCATCACCTCTGCGGCGGCGGCCGATCAGGCCTATTGCCGCAGGCTGGGCGCGGACGTGGTGCTCGACTATAGCGATGAGCATCTCGTGGACGAAATCCGTGCCGCGGCGCCTGAGGGCATCCATGTCCATCTCGACACATCGGGCCGCCATGACCTCCACAAGGCGGTTGGCCTGATCGCCCATGGTGGACGAGTGGTCCTGATGGCCGGGTTGAAGGCTCGTCCGGAACTCCCGGTCGGGGCGCTGTACACCCGTGATGCGCGCCTGGTCGGATTTGCGATCAGCAACGCCAGTAGCGCAGACCTGCAAATGGCGGCCAACCATGTCAATCAACTGCTGACAGAAGGCACGCTGAAACCGCGCAACCTGGAAATACTGCAACTGTCCGAAGTTGCAGAGGCGCATCGCCGCCTCGAGAGCGGGGCGGAAAGAGGGGTGCGCCTGATCATGAAACCGTAGCCCTGCCCATGTCCGACGGGGATTGGGTGGGCAAGGCGATGACATGCGGCGCCGTTCGTCTCATTTCCTGACGAGAGTAATCCTCGCCAGCCTCTTTCCGTCGTTGCTCGCCTGAATCGCCTGCACGCCTCTGGCGTTCCGCATTGAGGGGGCAGCGGTAGGCCGTCGCCTTTGGAGCAGGCGAAATCAGTGGAATATATGGAGTGGATTTTTGCAGGGCGGAATGTTTGGCGGAATCGGAATCAGGCTTTTGTTTGGCGTCACGGTCCATGCGTAGCCGCGGATTTTCGCTGAGTGAAGCATGGCGAGCGATACGAACCCAGTGGCGCTTGTTCTTGTTGGTTTCATCGATCGCGCTCATCGCGGTGACGTGCCTGCTGTTGTATGTGCACGGCTCCGAGCTGACGGAAAGCGTCGCGCTCATAGTCGGCGGCACGGTAATGGGAATGCTCGGCATTGCCTACATGGTCTATAGGCGCTGACTGCTCCCTGCGGCCCCGCAATCCTTCGCTTCGCCGGACCGCGTTCCGTATAGCGGTCCTTCACGAGCGGTGCAGCTCGACGATCTGGACGAGAACATCTGACATCGCGATCCCGCTGCATCGAGCGCCGCGATCAGGATGTCCCCAATAGCAACGAGGTCCCTGTTACGTTGCGTTCATCTCCTTCTCCTTTTCCTTCTTCTCCTTTTTTTCTCCATCGTAATGGGACTTGATGGCGAGAAACATGCCTGTTCCCAACACGAGGAGCTTGAACGTACCGAAGATTACAGGGACCCAAAAATTCATCATTTCCTCAAAACGCTGCTTCAGCAGCTTCATTTACTACTCGTGGGCCGGGCAAAGACAAACGAGCGATAGCCGCGAGGGCCACGAAGCGCATCAGCCCGATTCCGACGAGTGTGAGATCGGGCTGCCGGATTTCACCTTGCGCTGTGGGGTTGGGGAACACGGACTCTCCGCGTCCCGGCAAGCTCAGCGCGGCGGGCGCCATGTTCCCGATGCACGGCCGGATTCTACCGCCAGGCCTCATGCAAATCGTTGAACTGTTCGATTTGTACTGCGATTCTGGCTTGCGCAAGCTGCAAACAGGTCTTGGGTGCGACCTCTTGTCGCAGGCTAAGGCTCTCGGTGTTGTCAAATCTCCACGCCGATACGTGAACTTCAACGAAAAGGGAGAACCCCGTTTCCGCAGCTCAGGGTTTGAGTGGCAGGAATAACGTTCGCCTTTTTGACGGCGCCGTCCGATCCATGCGGCATGTCGGCCGGCGACTTGCTAGCCCTAGACTATGGCCGTTCTCGGCCATGATCGGTCATCAATAGAATTCAACCAAGCGGCCGCTTCAGGCTGATAACAGTCATCAGCACTCACCCCGTAGAGCTATTGGTCGCCAGTTAGGCCGCTCAGCATCGACGATCTCGAGAGAGGTCGGCCGCAATGGTGGACCAGGGAAGTACCGAGCGTACGATGCTGAAAAGCAGTTCCTCAAGCGTGGTCTGCGACCGAAGCCTTACCTGCTGTCCCGTGAACCGCAGCTGCGCAGTACCGTGATACGCCTGTTGGAGGCTGACTGGTCACCAGAACAAATTTCAGGATGGCTGAAGCGTCATTCTCCTGACGGAAAGATCATGTGTGTTTCGCGCGAAGCAGTCTATCGATCGCTGTTTGTTCAAGCCCGCGGCGTACTACGTGAAGAACTAGATTCCGCCGACCCCCGCCAAGCGCTGGCGAGCCGGGGTGTGCCGGCTTGACCCCAGGTGGCTACCCAAAGCCGCTATCGGGCATCCTCGGGGGAGGGGCGCCGGCCTTGGGAAGGTGCCGCGCTGGGCGCCCTGGACATGGGGATATAGCCCGGCCGAGCAGATGACTTCGCATAGTTCGCGCATGGCGTCGAAGTGGAAGGCGTGGTGCCGCCCGCCAGCCCGGGGGGGCGCGGCATCAGCGCGCGGACGCTGCCGTGGGAGGGGGCTCGAAGGCCCGGATCGGCGGCAACGGCCCGTCATGGAGCTCGATCTGCACCGTCGTCAATTGGCCGCTGCAACCTTGCGCCAGCGACGAGGTGCCGGCGTCGCGCGTCAGGATGTTGGGATTGCCGTGGCCGCATAGCGTCACCTCGCCGCGCTCGTCCCGCACCGGGTCGTACCAGGCGCCGGTGGGCAGTTGCGCCACGCCGGGCATGATGCGGTCGCTGAGCGTGGCGCTGGCCAGGCAGGCGCCGCGGTCGTTGAACAGCCGCACGATGTCGCCTTCGCCGATGCCGCGGGCCGCGGCGTCGCGGGGATGCAGCGTGCACACTTCTCGCCCCTGACGCTTTTGCGACGCGCTGTGAGCGCCGAAATCCAGCTGGCTGTGCAGGCGGGTGGCGGGCTGGTTGGCGACCAGGAACAGCGGATGCGCCGGCGTCGGCGCGTCCTGTGGCGTCAGCCAGGCAGGATGGCCGGGGCAATCGGGGTAGCCGAAGCCGGCCACGGTCGGCGAGCTGATCTGGACTTTGCCGCTGGGCGTGGGCAGCGGCTTGCCGGCGGGATCGTCGCGGAACGCGCGCAGGATGCCGCCGTCGTCGTCCTGCTGCGGCAGGGTCAACTCGCCGCGCGTCCAGAACTGGTCGAAGTCCGGCGCCTCCAGGCCTTTTTCCTCGAGGGCCGCGCGGGTTCTTTCATACAGGTGGCGCAGCCATTCGCCGCTGCTGCGGCCTTCGGTGAAGGCCTCGCGCGTGCCCAGCCGTTCGGCCAGGTCGGCGAAGATGTCGTAGTCGTCGCGCGCCAGGCCGTTGGGGGCGGCGATGCGGTGCATGGCCACCAGCAGCGGATCGGTGGGCGCGCCGCCGATGTCCTCGCGTTCCAGCGTCATCGTGCAGGGCAGCACGATGTCGGCGTGACGCGCGGTGGCGGTCCAGCCGATCTCGTGGACCACGAAGGTGTCGAGCGTGGCGAAGGCGCGCGACAGGCGCTTGAGGTCCTGGTGATGGTGGAACGGGTTGCCGCCCGCCCAATAGGCCAGGCGGATGTGCGGGTAGTCCATGCGCTTGCCGTTGTAGTCGAACGGCTTGCCAGGTTGCAGCAGCATGTCGGCGATGCGCGCCACGGGGATGAACGCCTTGACGCCGTTCACGCCCTGCGGCAACGACGCCACCGGCACCGCGTTGCTGCGCTTGCCGTAGTGCGCCAGCGTGCCGAGCGCGTAGGCGTAGCCGCCGCCCGGCAATCCCAGCTGCCCCAGCGCCGCGGCCAGCACCGCGCCCATCCAGACCGGCTGTTCGCCATGTTCGGCGCGTTGCAGCGAATGCGCCACGGTCACCAGCACGCGCTTGCCCGGCAGCAACCGCGCGATCCGCGCGATGTCCGCGGCCGGCACGCCGCAGATCGGCGCGGCCCAGGCCGGATCCTTGGCCTGGCCGTCCGCGCGGCCCATCAGGTAGTCCTCGAAGCCATCCCAGCCTTCGCAGAAGTCGCGCAGGAATGGCTGGTCATGCCAGCCATTGGCCACCAGCTCATGCACCAGCGCCAGCATCAGCGCCACGTCGGTGCCGGGTACGGCGCGCACCCACTGCGCCGCCGCGTCCGCCGGCAGGTCGGAGGCCAGCGGACTGATGTTCAGGAAGCGGCAGCCGCGTCGCGCGGCCTGGCGCATCGAGTCGCGCTCGATGTGCCGGCTGATGCCGCCGCTGGCCACGCGCGAGTTCTTCAGCGCCATGCCGCCGAAGGCCAGCACCACGTCGGTGTGCGCCACGATCTGTTCCCAGGTGACGTTGCGGCGAGCCACGTCGTCCATGCTGCCCAGGATGTGCGGCAGGATCACGGCCGAGGCGCCCGCGCTGTAGCTGTTGACCGAGCGCACGTAGCCGCCCAGCGCCGTGTTCAGAAAGCGGTGCACCTGGCTCTGCGCGTGATGGAAGCGGCCGGCGCTGGACCAGCCATACGAACCGCCGAACACCGCTTGCGGGCCGTGCTGGTCGCGCACCCGGCGCAGTTCGGCGGCCAGCAGGTCCAGCGCGTCGTCCCAGCCGAGCGGCACGTAATCGTCGCTTCCCCGGCGCGCGTCCGGACCCGGCCCGCGTTCCAGCCAGCCGCGCCGCACCATCGGCGTGGTGACGCGCGCCGGATGGTCGAGCGCGTTGGTGAAGTTCTGGATCAGCGGGTTGGGGTCGGGATCGCCCGGATGCGGCCGGACGTCGAGCGCGCCGTCTTTCCAGGCGGCCGAGAACACGCCCCAGTGCGCGCTATGGGACAGGCGGCCGCTGTCGGGACGGGGAGGGTGGGAAGAGGCGTCGATCATGGGCGGATCAGGGGTTGGCGCCCGTGGCGACGGGCGCGTCGGGTTGCGCGCTCCATTCGCTCCACGAGCCGGGGTAGAGGGCCGCGCCGGACAGGCCCGCGATTTCCATGGCCAATAGATTGTGGCACGCGGTGACGCCGGAACCGCATTGGCACACCACAGCGTCCGGCGCCAGGCCATCGAGCTGCGCCAGGAAGGCCTGGCGTAGCGCGGCGGGGGGCAGGAAGCGCCCGTCGGCGCCGAGGTTGTCGCGAAAGAACCGGTTGCGGGCGCCGGGGATGTGTCCGCCCACCGCGTCCAGGGTCTCGTTCTCGCCCCGGTAGCGGTCGGGGGCGCGCGCGTCCAGCACCCGGCGCGCGTCGGCGGCCAGCGCCTGGCGCAGCTGGAGGTAGTCCAGCGTGGCTTGGCGGCCCTCGCCGACGACCAGGGCTCCCGCCGGGCGCGGCGCCGGCGCATCGGTCGTGAACGGCTGGCCCGCGGCCTTCCAGGCGCCTGCGCCGCCATCGAGCACCGCCACGGCCTCGTGGCCGATCCAGCGCAGCAGCCACCACAGGCGCGCCGCGTACATGCCGCCGGCATTGTCGTAGGCGACCACCTGGGTGTCCGCGTTCACGCCCAGCGCCGCCAGGGCCCGCGCCAGCGCGGCGCGGTCGGGCAGCGGGTGGCGGCCGTTGCGGCCGGTCTTGGGGCCGCTGAGGGTGTCTTCCAGATGCACGTGGAACGCGCCCGGCAGGTGGCCGGCATCGTAGTGGCGGCGGCCCGCCTGCGGATCCGTCAGCTCGAAGCCGCAGTCCAGCACCACGATGTCGCGGTGTTGCGGGTCTTGCAGGGCGCGGGCCAGTTCGTCCGCGCTGATCAGGGTGGTGTACATGCGTGGCTCCCGCTCAACCCTGACCCGCCGTCAGCGCGTCCATCGCACGCAACGAATACACATAGGCGGCGCCCGCGTTCAGGGCGATGGCGGTGCTCAAGGCCTCGCTCAGCTCCAGTTCCGTCACGCCGGCCTTGCGGGCGGCGTCGGCGTGCGCGGCGATGCAGCCGTCGCAGCGCGTGGTGACGGCCACCGCCAGCGCGATCAGCTCGCGCGTCTTGGCGTCCAGCGTGCCGGTGGCGCCCTGCGCCTGGTTCAGAGCGCGGAACGCGGTCAGCAGCTGCGGGTTGTGCTTGCCCAGGGCCTCGCCGGCCTTGCGGTTGTTGGCGAGGGTGTCGGTCCAGTTCTGCAACATGGTGGGGTCTCCTGAAAATCGGTTCGGTCGGATTGGGTCATTGGCCGATCTGCTTGAGCAGGTCGGGGGTGGCGGCTTTGCGGTAGTTGGCGATGTCGTCGAGGATGTACTGCTTGAACTGGTCCATCGGCAGGTCGCGCTCCATCGCGGCGTCCTTGCGGATCGTGTTCTGCACCGTGGGGTCCGCCAGCGCGCGCGACAGGTGCTCGGACAGCACCTTGAGCACCGCGGGCGGCGTACCGGCCGGCGCCGCCAGGCCGTACCACTGCGTCATGGTCATGTCGATGCCGAGCTCCTTGAAGGTCGGCACGTCGGGCAGGATCGGGCTGCGCTGGCGGCCGGTCAGGGCCAGCACGCGCAACTGGCCCTGCTGCACCTGCGGCACCAGCGGCGATGCGGTGGCGAAGAACATGTCGATCTGCCCGCCCAGCATGTCGGTGATGGCGGGGCCGGAGCCCTTGTACGGCACGTGCAGGAGCTTCAGGTGGCCCAGTTCCTTGATGGTCTCCATGCCGATGTGGGCGGCGCCGCCGGTGCCGGTGGAGGCAAAGGTCAGTTCCTTCTGCTTGGCGGCGTCGATCACTTCGCGCGCCGTCTTGAAATGCGACGGCGTGGCCACGAACAGGCCGTGCGGCGCCTCCAGGATCAGGCCGATCAGGGCAAAGTCGTCCGGCACCTTGTACGGCAGGCTCTGCGGCTTGAGCGCCGGCGAGACCGCCAGGTTGCCGCTCATGGCCAGCAGGATGGTGTAGCCATCGGGCGCGGCCTTGGCAACCAGGCCGGCGGCGATGTTGCCGCCCGCGCCCGGCCGGTTTTCGACGATCACGGTCTGCCCCAGGGTCTTGCCCATGGCGGTGGCGATCAGGCGGCCATAGAGGTCGCCGCCGCCGCCCGGCGGAAAGCCGACCACCAGGGTGATGGGACGCTCGGGAAATGCCGCCTGCGCCTGGCCGCAGGCCAGTGCCGCCAGCCCCAGCGCCGCGACGAGGGCGGCGCGCCGGCCCAGCCGGCGCATGGCGCCGCTTGCGAAGGAAATGCCCATGGTGTTTGTCTCCTGTGTATTTTTTATCAAGGGGAACCGTCAGGCTTGCAGCCAGCCGGCTTGATGTCGCTGCACCACCCTGTCCACCGAGGCGGCACACTGTCCCAGGTAACCCGCGGGATCGGTCAGGCGCAGGATTTCTTCCTCGCCCAGCAGGTTGGCCAGATCCTTGTGCTGGCGCAGCGCCTGGGCGAAATCGAGCTTGTGCGTGATGCCGTGCATCGAGGCTTCGTAGATCCATTCGTGCGCGGTCTGTTTGCCGACGCGCTCGGACAGGTCCAGCATCACGTGTTCGGACAGCAGGTAGCCGCGCATGCGGTCCAGGTTCAGCGCCATGGCGTCGGCGTCCACGCGCAGTCCGGCCAGCAGGTTCTTGGCCTGGAACAGCATGGCGCCGGCGATCAGGCAGCATTCGGGGAGCGCCTTCCATTCGATCTTCCAGGCAATGCCGTCGCGCTCGCCTTCCTGCACCATGCCTTCGAGCATCAGCGTCGCATTGGCGCGCAGCGGCCGGCACAGGCCGGCGAGGTTCTCGGCCGAGGTCGGGTTGCGCTTGTGGGGCATGGTCGACGAGCCCAGCTTGCCTTCCGAGAAGGCTTCCTCGACTTCGGCGAATTCGTTGCGTTGCAGGTTGAACAGTTCATTGCCGATCTTCGACAGCGTCGCGCCGATCATGGCCAGCACCAGCGCGTATTCGGTGAAGCGGTCGCGCGCCGGCGCCCAGCTGATCGGCGCGGTCTCCAACCCCAGCTTGGCCAGCGTGCGGCGCTCGACCTCGGCGGCCTGTTCGCCCAGCGAGGCCTGGCTGCCGACCGCGCCGACCACCATGCCCACTAGCACTCGCGCCTCGCATTCCTTCAGGCGCTCGTGATGGCGCGACAGTTCGTCCAGCCACACCGCGCACTTGTGCCCGAAGGTGATGGGCAGCGCCTGCACGCCATGGGTGCGGCCTGCCATGGGCGTGTCGCGATGGCTTTGCGCCAGGCGCGCCAGCTCGCGGCCGATGGCGGCGAGGTCGCGCATGAAGACGGCATGGGCCTGCTTGAGCTGCAGCGCCACGCCGGTGTCGACCACGTCCTGGGTGGTGGCGCCGTAATGCAGCCACTCACCATGGTCGGGGCCGCAGCCCGCCTGCAATTGCTTGAGCGCCGGCACCAGCGAGTGCTTGATGCGGCGGATCTCGGCCGACATCGCGGCGATGTCGATATTGGCCACCGTCGCCTGGGCGCGGATCCGCGCGGCGGCGGCGGCCGGGATGATGCCCAGCTCGGCCTGGGCCTCGGCCAGCGCGGCCTCGAAATCCAGCCATTGCTGGACGCGGTTCTCTTCCGAGAAGATGGCGCGCAGTTCATCGGTGCTCCACAGGTGCTGGAGCGATTGCATGTCGAAGACGGAAACGGGCATGGTGCGGGTCCTGGAGGCTTAGGAGTGATGGGCCGGGCGGGGCAGCAGCCGGCCCGGATTGAACGTGCCGCGCGGGTCGAGCGCGTGCTTGATGCGTTGCATGACGTCCACCGAGACGGCGGGTTTGTATTGCAGGAAGGCGTGTTGCTTGAGGCGGCCGATGCCGTGCTCGGCCGAGATCGAGCCGTCCAGCCGCGCGGCGACGTCGTGCACGATGTCGTGCACCGCGTCCTCTTGGGCCCGGAAGGCGGCGTCGTCCATCGCCAGCGGCTTGCTCTGGTTGTAGTGCAGGTTGCCGTCGCCGACGTGGCCGAAGCAGACGATGCGGATGCCCGGCATCAGGGCCTGCAGGCGGGCGCCGGCGGTGGCGATGAATTCGGGAATGCGCGACACCGCGACCGAGATGTCGTGCTTGATGGAGGGGCCGTCCAGCCGCTGCGCCTCCGGCACGTGCTCACGCAGCGCCCACAGTTCATGCGCCTGACGGCCGGAGGCGGCGATCACCGCATCGGTCACGCCGCCGTGTTCCATCGCGGCCTCGAGCACGCCCTCGACGGCCGGTTCCGGGTCCATCAAGGCCGACGTCTCGGACACATCGAACAGCACGGTCCAGGGCGAGGGCTGCGCCAGCGGATCGCGCATGCCGTCCAGCGGGTGCGCCAGCACCTGTTCCAGCGTCTGGCGACCGATCAGTTCGAAGGCCGTGACGCGCTCGCCGACCGCGTCGGTCAGGCGCGCCAACAGGTCCACCGCCGCCTGCGGCGTCGGCACCGCGGCCCAGGCCGTCACCACCTTGCGGGGCAGGGCGTAGAGCCGGAAGGCCGCCGCGGTGACCACGCCCAGCGTGCCCTCGCCGCCGATGAAGAGCTGCTTGAGGTCGTAGCCGGTGTTGTCCTTGCGCAGCGTGCCCAGTTGCGGCAGCACGCTGCCGTCGGCCAGCACCACTTCCAACCCCAACGTCAGTTCGCGGGTATTGCCATAGCGCAGCACCTGTTCGCCGCCGGCGTTGGTGGAGACCACGCCGCCGATGGTGGCGCTGCCTTCCGATGCCAGCGACAACGCGAACAGCCGGCCAGCCTCGGCGGCCGCCTGCTGGGCGGCCAGCACCGTGCAGCCGGCTTCCAGCGTGATGCTGTTGTCCAGCGCGTCGACCCGGCGCACCGCCGTCATGCGGTCCAGGCTCAGCACCACTTCGCGGCCGGAGGCGTCGGGGGTCGAGCCGCCCACCAGGCCGGTGTTGCCGCCTTGCGGCACCACCGCCACGCCCTGCGCCGCGCACAGCGCCACCACCCGCGAGACTTCGGCCGTATCGGCCGGGCGCGCCACGGCGCGCGCGGCGCCGGGAAAATTGCGGCGCCAGTCCGCCGTGTAGCGGGCCGTGTCGGCCGCATGGGTCAGGACGTGGGACGGCCCGACGATGGCGCCCAGCGCGGCGGCGAGTGCATCGATCTGATTCGGCATAATGCTACGGTGCGCGGCGGCGGGCGTAAGGCTCGCGGGTCGCGCGACGCTTGTCTCCTGGGTTGAAACCCGGACGGCGGTTCCCTGGTCCGGTAGCCGTCTTTCGTTTCATTGATTAAAATACGTTTTATTGAACAAAACTATAGGAAGCATCCGAAACCGTGTCAAGCGAGAATTCCCCTAAGCCGCCCGTCGGCGTGCTCGAACGCGGCATCTCCGTGCTGGAGTGCTTTGGCGAAGACCATCTGCGCCTTTCGCTGCGTGACCTAGCCGACCGCACCGGCCTGGACAAGGCCACGCTGCTGCGCCTGTTGGGCGTGTTCATCAAGGCGCGCATGATCTATCGCTACGACAGCAGCACCTACGCGCTGGGACCGGCGTTGCTGCACATGGGCATGCTGTATCGCGATACCTTCGACCTGGGCTCGCGCCTGCAGCCGGCGCTGCGCAACATCGTCGCGCAGACCGGCGAGACCGTGGCCGTGTACGTGCGCAGTGGCGACGACCGCATCTGCCTGTACCGCGAGAACACCACCAAGGAAGTGCGCCACCACGTCGAGGTCGGCACGCGCATCAGCCTGAAGGACGGCGGTTCGTCGGCGCACGTGCTGCGCGCCTTCACCGGCGGCGCCACGCCGCTGGCGCGCGACATCCATGAAAAGGGCTATGCCATGACCCGCTCCGAGCGGGTCGCGGAAATGGCGTCGGTGGCCGTGCCGGTGTTCGATGCCGACGATACCTTCGTCGGCGCGCTGGTGGTGCTGGGGCTGGCGTCGCGCCACAACGAGGCGGCGCAGCGCAAGGCGGTCGAGATCGCGCGCCACGAACTGGCGCAGCAGGGCTTTCGCACCGCGCCGCCCGCGTCCTGGACGCCGCCCGCATCCGAATGAGGCGCCCGGGCGGGCGCCTCGCGGCGTCGCCTAGCGCGGCGCCGCGCAGCCGAACAGCGCGGGCTCCGGCAGGCACGCCCGCGCGTCATTGCCCTCGTCCGTGAAGCGTTCGCACCAGGCCACGATGGCGCGGGCGGCGGCGTCATCCATGGTCGGCGCAAAGGCGCGCATGCGCGCCTGCAGCGCGGGCCAGTCGTAAGGGTCTTCGGGATCGCCGCGCCGCAACTGGCGCAACGCGCTCAGTCGGCGCCCATCCTTCAGTATCAGGGTCACCCGGCATGGCCGCAGGCGCGGAAATTCGCGTTGGAAGGCGTCGCTGGTGCGCACCGTGATGCGGCGCGCCAGCGCCACCAGGTCGGGCGCCTGCAGATCCGTGGACTCCATGTCTTCGATGCCCAGCCCGCCAGTGAGCAGCAGCCGCGCCACCACGTAGCGCAGCGAGAAGCAGGTCTGCGCGGGCGTGGCGGGCCAGTCGACGCCGGCGATCTTCAGCGCGTGCGTGAATATCTCGATGTCGACCGATTCGATTTCGTCGGGCGTCGGCGCGTGCGCGTCCAACAGCTCGCGGGTGGCATCCAGCGGCGTGAAGAGCTGGGCGCAGCAGGGCCAGGCCTTGATGGTGGCGGTGTTCAACCGCTCGCTGGCGTCGAGGCCGCCCGCCAGCGCGTCCAGCGGACCGTCGCCCGCCAGCAGCGCGTACAGCCCGCGCGCGCCGGTGGCGAAGCGTTGCGCGCCCGGCAGGCCGGCGCGCGCGGCATAGGCCGCGGCCAGGCCGTTGCGCACCGCGAAGGCCGGATGCAGCGACTTGGCTTCGTGCGCGTTGTCGTCCACTAGTTGCCACAGCCCCGCCGCCTGGGTGGCGCCGATGCCGAGCGCGTGGTGCAGGGGCGCCGGCGCCAGCCCCAGGGCCACCCCGGCAGCGGCGGCCGCGCCCACCGCGCCCGCCGTCGCGGTGGCATGAAACCCCGCCGCGTGGCGTGTGCCCAGGGCCTCGCCCAGGCGCAATGAAACTTCGTAGCCGGCGATGATGGCATCCGCGACCTGCCGCTGCGTCATGCCGCCATCCGCCGCGAGCGCCAGCGCTGGCGTGACCGACACCACGCCCGGGTGCAGCATGGCGGCACGGTGGGCGTCGTCGATTTCGCGGATATGGGCGATGGCGGCATTGGCGAAGGCCGCGCCATTGGCGTTGACCACCGGGCCGCCGAAGACGGGCGCCGGTCCCGCGCCCGGCTGGCAGTCCAGCGCCACGCGCCGATAGCCGGCCGCGGCCGGCGTGCCCGCGGCGGACCAGCCCGCCGTGAACCAGTCCAGCAGCGCCTGCGCCAGCCGCGCGCGCGTGGTCGGGGAGATCTGGCGCCGTTGCAGATCGGCCAGGTGGGTCACCAGGGTGTGCTCAGCGGAGGAAGTCATTGTTGTTTCGTTGAATGGAATATATTTCATTCAACGAAACTAGTATGGGTTTGTCAAGTGCTGCGGGTGATCCCTCGCTGCGGTTCCAGCGTCCGCGCCTGCCAGGTCGGAGGTGCCACCCAGGCGCAGCGGGACCTATCGCCACCAAGCGTCATAGCACTCGGCCACCAGGCACGGCGCAGCGTCGCCAGCCCGTGAACGCGCTCGTCGCCGGCAACCGCGATAGCCTCGAGCCACCTCGGGCGTGATGAGCATCGTGGCCGGCAGGTCGTGTCCGGCCGGGGGCGCGCCGATGGGCAGGAGCAAGGCCGCATCTCGCGACGCTTGTTCATGCCTTCGGAAATGCCAACCGCTTGCGCCGTGCGACTACACCTCTTTTATTCCAAGAGAGCTGGCAGATGTATCTGGAATTCGCCTGCAGCAATTCCTCTTCCACCGCAAGGCGTAGTGACTCAGGCTTAACCAAGATGAGCGTTACGCCGACCTGTGCGCCCGCGCGCACAATATTGCGGACCTCTTCAAGTTCAGATTTCGTGCCCGAAGATACCTGGAAAAGGTGATCGCACAGGCGGCTCAAACCTGCGGAACTATGACGCGTACCGATATACATGCACACCTGGCGCGTATCGGCGCATCGGTAGATGGGAACATGAGGCCGGGCTTGAGGCGGCGCAGCGCCGTCCAGACCGAATGCCAGAAGCGATGAAGGTGCGGCGGCGCACGGTGGAACATGTGTTCGGCACCAAATCCCGCCTCGCACACAAAATCACGGACAGGCCCGGGCGCTTACCATCAACCGCCATAGCATTGTGCGTAAGTAAAGTCGACCAAGCGCTTGTCTGAGGCATCCTGTGGCGTGGACGGCTCTACTTGGAAATGCCCGAACATATCGTCGTTGCAGATCCTCACGTTCTTGCGCTGCGTACCTTCCTGCAATACGCAGGAGCCGCCAAAACTGTGATTACTCCCAGCGACGCCAACCGGTAGATCAATCAGCCGGCTACAACCGATGATTCGGCCGTTTTGCTTCTGATGCGCCAACGATTGGTTGAACGATTCAACACGGGAGTTGGGATCACGAATCGACACAACATTAACGCATTCGCCACTAACGGTTTGGTTGCCCGGCAGCTTGCAGTCCGAGTACACCTCGCCATTGGCAATACGTTTCTCATTGCGCGCCAGCATGGCGATGCGGGTTGTGTATGCTTGCTGCAGGCAGGCGCTGTCTTGACAAATGTCACGAGCGTATTTAATCCAGTTGCGCTGTTCTTTAGCCAACTCTTTCTTGCCATAGGCATCGGTTGCGGCTAGTGCTGTTTCATAGGCCCCTTGCAATTTTCCATCCAGCGCGGATGTCTCGGCATCGCTGCAGATCAACCTTTCCGTAGCGCTCACGGCCTTGTTGCAATCAAAACTTGCGGCTTGGGCGCCAGCCCATAGAGTTGCAAGGCCCAACGTAAAGAGAAGCTTCATCGCAGGTGCATACCGCATCTTCCGTGCGTAAGCGGGTGGGCGTGTTGAATGCGGCTGGGGCATGATCCTATCTTCTCAAGTTGTATGTCGATGATGTCTTGCGTACAGCACAACACATCTCCCTCGTGACACCTCAAATCAGCTTAACCGAGCTAATGCACGTCTCTGGTCTTGTAATCTTGTTGCCGGAGCATCAGAGGCATTCTTATTCCAATACCCGGCTCAGTTTTTACCAGATCTAAGCTGACGCCCGTGCCTTTACCAACTGAAGCGGCGGCTCCATCACAATCTTCTCGGATGAGCCATCGCTACTTTAAGCTGGGCCAGTTCGGTGGTTGAAAGTACCGGCCCCATGCTGGCCAGCACCTCGGCAGGCCACGGCGCCGGGCGCTTGCATCAATACGAACGCCAGCGCAGGAAGCCACCTGCCATGGTGAGCAGCAGGCGGATCAAGGCGACCAGCCCGAAGCGGATGGTCAGAAACCAATATGGGCCCCCCCAGAACTGCATAGCGCGGCCGGTTCGGCGCCGCCGTCGTAGACGCTGCTGCTAAGGGTTTTACCTAATCTGGTTTTCCTTGCGGAAAATCAATCTCCTATAGGACACTTTGTGTCATGATGGTGCCGATAGGCGGCGCCCGTAGGGGGATGACATGAAGATTTCGGGAATTGCCGGCGCGCTGGCATTGGTAGCGGCAATGGCGGCCGGTAGCGCCCAGGCGGCGGCCTATCCAGACCGGCCGATCCGGCTGGTGGTGCCGTTCGGCGCGGGCGGTATCACGGACATCGTGGCGCGTCAGGTCGGCAAGGGCATGGGCGACGCCTTGGGACAGAGCATCGTGATCGAGAACCGGCCGGGCGCGGGCGGGGTGATCGCCGCGCAGGTGGCCGCCACCGCGCCGGCCGATGGCTATACGATCTTCATGGGCACGGTAGGCACGCAGGTGGTCAACCCGCTGATCTACAGCAAGCTCAGCTATGACGCCGACAAGTTCGCGCCGGTGGGCATGGTTTCGGGATCGCCGTATCTGCTGGCCGTGCGTGCGGGCGTGCCGGCCAAGACCTTTGGCGAGTTCGTGGCCTATGCCAAGGCCAACCCGGCCAAGCTGAACTTCGGTTCGGCGGGCAATGCCAGTTCGCCGCACCTGGGCCTGGAACTGTTGAAGCTGACGGCGGGCGTGGACATCGTGCATGTGCCGTTCAAGAGCGGCAGCGAAGCCGTGAACGCCGCCATCGGCGAGCAGGTCGACGTGGTGATGGACGCCAGCCCGGTGATCATGCCGCATGCGGCGTCCGGCAAGCTGCGCGCGCTCGCGGTGGCCGCAGACAAGCGCCTGCCTTCCGCGCCCGACGTGCCTGCCAGCAGCGAGGTGGGCGACGCGGCCCTGCAGATCAGCTCGTGGAACGCGTTCTTCGCGCCCGCCGGCACGCCGCCCGACGTGATGGAAAAGCTGAACGCGGCGCTGCAGAAGACCCTGGCGTCGCCGGAACTGAAGGACCGGCTGGCGTCGCAGGGTACGCAGTTGTATACGGGCAAGCCGGACGAGTATCAGCGCTTCATCGCCGGCGAGAAAGCCAAGTGGACCGAGATCGTGAAACGCGCCAACATCAAGATGGACTGACGATGAACCAGATACCGCATCCCTTGGCGGGCAAGCCGCTGGAACTGGCCGATACCCTGCGTTCGGGCAACGCCTGGAAGATCCGGCTGGCCTGCGGCTACATGGGCCTGCCGATCAAGCGCCGCACCTTCGACATCGTGCAGGGCGACCTGGAGACGAACGCGTTCGCGCGCATCAATCCGTGGCGCCAGGTGCCGGCCTTGCTGACGCCGGAGGGCGAGTGGCTGGCCGAGTCGCAGGCCATCCTCTGGTATCTGGGGCTGGGCACGTCCTGGCTGCCTGGCGGCCGCCTGGAGCAGTCGCAGGTCAGCAGCTGGCTCAGCTTCGAGCAGACCCAGCACATGCACGCCTTTGCGCAGCCGCGCCTGCTGATCCATCTGCGCAACACCGCGCAGGTGGATGACCCGGCGATGCGGGCATGGCGCGAGATCGGCATGAAGGCTGCCGCGCTGATGGATGCGCATCTGGCGGGTCGCGACTATCTGGTGGGAAGCGCGCCGACCATTGCCGACATCGCGCTGTTTCCCTACACGAGCATGGCGGCCGAGGGCGGCTACGACCTGTCCGGCTTCGCCCATATCGACGCCTGGGTGGCGCGCATGCGCGCCTTGCCGGGTTTTACGCCGCTGATCGAAGCGGCATGACAGAGACACTATCTTAGGAGTGACGACGATGGCCGATACGATGCATCTGGGCAAGGACGAACTGATCGCGCGGGCGAAAGCCGAAATGCAGCGCCAGTTCGAGACGCCCGAATGGAGCCTGCGCGAACGCCTGGCGCTGACCTGCCGCATTCTGTTCGACGGCGGGCATGATTCCGGCCTGGCCGGGCAGATCACGGCGCGCGCGCCGGAGCCGAACCGGTACTACACGCAACGCCTGGGGCTGGGCTTTGACGAGATCAGCGCCAGCAACCTGCTGCTGGTGGACGAGGACCTGCGGGTGCAGGAAGGGGGCGGCATGCCCAATCCGGCCAATCGCTTCCATTCCTGGGTCTACCGCGCGCGTCCGGACGTGAACTGCATCATCCACACGCATCCGCTGCACGCGGCCTCGCTGTCGATGCTGGAGGTGCCGCTGGAAATCTCGCACATGGACAACTGCCCGCTGTACGACGACGTGGCCTTCCTGAAGGATTGGCCCGGCGTGCCGGTGGGCAACGAGGAAGGCGAGATCATCTCGGCCGCGCTGGGTTCCAAGCGCGCCATCCTGCTGTCGCACCACGGCATGCTGATCGCGGCGGGTTCGGTGGAAGAGGCCTGCGTGCTGGCGCTGCAGTTCGAGCGCGCCGCCCGCATGCAGCTGCTGGCCATGGCCGCCGGCAAGATCCAGCCCATTCCGCCGGCGCTGGGCCGCGAGGCGCATGACTGGATCCTGACGCCCAAGCGGTCGCAGGTCGGCTTCTCTTACTATGCGCGGCGTGCGCTGCGGGCGCATCCCGACGTGTTGGCCTGATGGCGGCCGCGGGCGGGGCCGGCTCGACGGCGGGGCCGGATTAGGGCATGCTTACCGGTCGTATTCCGCGACTGTATTTCCGCAACCCCGCCCATGATAGACCTGCCGCACCGCCTGCGCGCCCTGCGCCGCCAGCAAACCCTGTCCCTGGAACAGCTGGCGCAGCGCACCGGATTGACCAAGAGCTACCTCTCCAAGCTGGAGCGGGGCCTGAGCGAACCCTCCATTTCCACCGTGCTGCGGCTGGCGGAAGCCTATGGCCTGGGCGTATCGGAACTGGTGGGCACGGACGATGCCGCGCAGGAAGAAGTGGTCAGCGTGGTGCGGGTGGCGGACCGCGAGGCCTTGCAGCGCCGGGGGCTGGGCAGCGAGTATCACTACGAGTCGCTGGCCGGCCGCCGCAAGGTCAAGGCGATGGAGCCTTTCGTGGTGCATCCGCCCCGCGACTTTCCCGATGCGACCGCGGTGTTTCCGCACCCCGGCGAGGAATTCCTGCTGGTGCTCAAGGGCGCCATCGAGGTCCATGTGGGCGAACGCCACTTCCGCCTGGAGACCGGGGATTCCGTCTATTTCGACTCCGAACTGCCGCACCGCATGCGCACCGTCAGCCGGGCCATGGCCGAAGTGCTGGTGGTGGCCGCCCACTGAGCGGGCCGCCGGACTCATTACCTTATCCGCATACAGGAACTTCCATGAAGAACGATCAATCGCGGCTCGTCCGCATCGATGCAGGCCCCATGAAGAATCCGGTGCCTGGAAAGCCCCGCCGCCCGATCTCGGGCGACGCGGCTTTCCGCACCGTGACCGCGTTCGAGGGCAATGGCGGCAAGGCAGAGGCCGGCGTCTGGGAAAGCAGCGCGGGCGTGTTCCAGTCCAACACCACGGGCTACATCGAGTTCGGCTACATCGTGGAAGGTTCGGCGCGCCTGGTCGATCCGGACGGCACCGTGCATGAACTGACCGTGGGCGAAGCCTTCGTCATGCCCGAAGGCTATACCGGCCGCTGGGAAGTGGACCAGTTCGTCAAGAAGATCTATTTCATCACCCGCATGTAGCGCCGCGTAGACCGCGGCAGCCCAGGAGCAGCCCCATGAGCGCAATCCCCGCCGTTACCGCGCAGGTGGATATCGTTTCCGTCCAATCCCAGGTCGTGTACGGCTGCGTCGGCAACAACGCCGCCATGCCTGTCTTCCGCAAGGCGGGCCTGCACGCGATCGCGGTGCCTACCGTGATCCTGAGCAACACGCCGCACTATCCGACCTTGCATGGCGGCGCGGTGCCGCTGGACTGGTTTGAAGGGCTGCTGCAGGGCCTGGACGAGCGCGGCGTCACCCGGACGGCGCGCGCGGTGGTCTGCGGTTACCTGGGCCAACCCGGGCAGGCCGGGCTGCTGGCCGCTTGGCTGCCTGCGCTGCGCGCATCGCGGCCCGATCTGAAGGTGCACATCGACCCCGTCATGGGCGACCGCAACGACGGGCTGTACGTGAACGAGGGGCTGGTCGAGCAATACCGGGACTTGCTGGTGCCGCTGGCTGACGGCATGACGCCGAACCATTTCGAACTGGAACTGCTGGTGGGGCGCGCCTTGTCGTCGATCGACGAGGTGGTGGCGGCGGCGCGTGAACTGATCGCGCGCGGTCCGGACTGGATCGTCGTGACCAGCGCGGCGCCCATGGCCGCCGCGGCCGGCACCTTGCAGCTGGCGGTGGTGACGCGGGATCAGGCCACCGTCGTGACGCATCCGGAGATTGCGATACCGCCCTCGGTGCACGGCACCGGCGACGTGTTCATGGCCGGTGTCACGGCGCGGCTGCTGAATGGGCAGGCGTTGGTCGAGGCGGTGCGTTCTGCCGCCGCCCAGGTTACGGTGGCGCTGGAGCGCACCCGTGAACTGGGCTGGGAAGAGCTGGCGGTGGAAGGCTAGGGCGCCTACGCGCGCGCCTGGCGGCGCGCCTCGTTCAAGGCACCAGCGACAGGCCGACGCGGAACTGCGATTCGTTGCGCTGGTTGTAGCCCAGCAGGGTTTCGCCGTAGCCGTTGAAGTACTGCAGATGCAGGTAGCCGTTCATGTTCAGCCAGGTGCGCTGCAGCGGCCAGGCGAAATCCAGCTGGGTGGTGCGGCGCTTCTGATCGCCCTGGCGGTACATGGCGGACACCACCGCGCCGTTGTCCTGGGCCCAGCGCAATTGCCAGTCGACGTGTCCGGCGTAGTCGGCGTAGTCGCTGTTTTCGCTGGCGACGCCGAAGTAGGCCTTGACCCGCGGCGCAAAGGTGAGCGTGCTGCCGCCGTCGAAGCGGTAATGGAAGCGCGGCTCGATATAGCCGTCGTTGACCGAGCGCGAATCCGCGCCGTCCTTGCCGTTGGAGTTGTGCTCGACGCCGGTGTTCATGCCGAAGCGCCAGTTCTGGCTGGCGGACTGCCAGATATTGTCGGACAGCCAGAACGCGCTGGGATTGAAGGTGGTGTCGATGAAGGGCATGGAATCGCCTTCCAGGTCCCACAGCGAGGTTTGCGTGTACGCCAGGTAGAAATTCTCGTCCCAGGTCGCGGGGCGGTCGCCCGCGGGGCTGAAGAGGCGATACTTGGCGCTGATCTGAAAGCGCGCGGTGGTCTGTCCGCGGGTGCCGACGTCGAAGTACACCGGCTTGTACTCCGAGATGGAGCTGCGGAAGCGGTCGAACGCGGTCTGCTGTTGCACGGTCGGCACGGCGGACGCGTCGGGCGAGGGACCGCCTTCGGGCGATGCGCCGACCGCGGCCACTGCCGCGGCGGGCACGGGTTCACCGCTGCTGGCGTCCACCACCGGGCCGCGCGCGGGCGTGCTGGCCAGGGTGCCGCTGTCGCGGCCGGTGGCGTCCAGCGCCATCATCGCGGGCTGGCCTTCGATGGACACGGCCTGCAGGCCCTGGGCCGTGGCGGGTACCACGGCGGTCCACGCCATGCGCGCGAAATTGTTGACCGGCACGCTGAAGCTGGCCGGGCCGCCGCGCAGCTTGGCCAGGCTGCGCACGATCTGGCCGTCCTGGCCGCGCCACTGCAGCACCAGTTCCGGCGGCGCTTCCCAGGTGGAGCGGGAAGTGCCTTCGTTGAAGTACACCGCCTCGATGGTGACGGTTTCGCCGGGGGCGGCCGAGGGGCGATCCAGCCTGTACGACACACCCGCGGTGGCTGCGCCCGCCAAGCCCATGGCCAGGGCGGCGACCAGGGTGCGCAGGGGGAGGGCGGATCGTGCAGGACGGCTGATGGTCATCGGGTCATAACGTAGTTTTGTGACCAGGAAATGTAGCATCGACCCCCGCTACAGTTTGTAAGGCAGGCTAATCGTATGTAGAAAGCGTAAGCCCCCGCGCAGGGCGGGGGCTTGCGTGGACAGCGTGGCGTGCGGGCTTATTCGCCGAACTTGATGCCCTGGGCCAACGGCAGCTGGCGCGAATAGTTGATCGTGTTGGTGGCGCGGCGCATGTAGTTGCGCCAGGCGTCCGAGCCCGATTCGCGGCCGCCGCCGGTTTCCTTTTCACCGCCGAAGGCGCCGCCGATCTCGGCGCCGGAGGTGCCGATGTTGACGTTGGCGATGCCGCAGTCCGAGCCCGCCGCCGACAGGAAGGTCTCGGCTTCGCGCAGGTCATTGGTGAAGATGGCCGACGACAGGCCTTGCGGCACGCCATTCTGCAAGGCCAGCGCCTGATTGAAGTCGGCGTAGCGCATCACGTAGAGGATGGGCGCGAAGGTCTCGTGGCAGACCACGTCGGTCTGGCCCGGCATTTCAGCGATGGCGGGGCGCACGTACCAGGCATCGGGATACTGCTCGGCCAGCACGCGTTCACCGCCCGTGACCTTGCCGCCTTGTTCGCGCGCCGCCGTCAGCGCCGCCTGCATGGCGTCATAGGACACGCGGTCGATCAGCGGACCGACCAGCGTGGCGCTGTCCAGCGGATTGCCGATGGTGGCGCTGGCATAGGCCTTGTGCAGGCGCTGCACCAGGTCGTCGGCCACGCTCTCGTGCACGATCAGGCGGCGCGTGGTGGTGCAGCGCTGGCCGGCCGTGCCGATGGCGCCGAACACGATGCCGCGCGCGGCCATGTCCAGGTCGGCCGTGGGGCCGACGATGATGGCGTTGTTGCCGCCCAGCTCCAGCAGCACGCGGCCGAAGCGCTGCGCCACGCGCGGGCCGACCTGGCGGCCCATGCGGGTCGAGCCGGTGGCCGACACCAGGGCCACGGCGTGCGAATCCACCAGCGCCTCGCCGATGTCGCGGCCGCCGATCAGCACTTCGGACAGGCCGGCGGGCGCGTCGCCGAAGCGCTGCGCGGCCTGGGCGAAGAGCGCCTGGCAGGCCAGCGCGGTCAGCGGGGTTTTTTCCGACGGCTTCCAGACCACGGCATTGCCGCAGACCAGCGCCAGCGCGGCGTTCCAGGACCACACGGCCACCGGGAAGTTGAACGCGCTGATCACGCCGACCACGCCCAGCGGGTGCCAGGTTTCCATCATGCGGTGGCCGGGACGCTCGGAAGCGATGGTCAAACCGTAGAGCTGGCGCGACAGGCCCACGGCGAAGTCGCAGATGTCGATCATTTCCTGCACTTCGCCTTCGCCTTCGGCGACGATCTTGCCGGCTTCCAGGCTGACCAGGCGGCCCAGTTCGCGCTTGTGCTGGCGCAGCGTTTCGCCGAACAGGCGCAGCAACTCGCCACGGCGCGGCGCCGGCACGTCGCGCCACGCCAGGCTGGCCTGGCGCGCGCGGGTGATGGCGGAATGGGCCTGGGCCACCGTGTGCTCATGCACCTGAGCCAGTTCGGCGCCGTCTATCGGGCTGCGCGCGCGCAGCGTGCCGCCCGTAAGCGATTCCGGGTTCAGCCCGAGCGCGCGCAGGATGTCTTGGGGAGTGTCCATGCCGGTTCCTTGGGTTGCCTGCGAAGAACCTGTCTTCGCTTAAGGGTTATGCCTAAGTGGCGATTCTGGAAAAAAATTTACTATACGAAACTCCAGCGTGAATTGCGAAACCTTTTTAACCAAGGCAGCACTCATACGAAGGTGGATCCGTGGCGGAACCTCTGCTGGTAGTCCAGGCAGTCACCAAGACCTATCAACGCGACGGGCAGGCCCCGCATCTGGCGTTGGACGGCATCGACTGCGAGCTCGGCCGCGGCGAGGTCATGGTGGTGGTCGGTCCGTCCGGATCCGGCAAGAGCACCTTGCTGCGCACGCTCAACGGCCTGGAGAGCATCGACAGCGGCGCCATCCGCGTGGACGGCGTGTCGCTCACCGACCCGGCCACCGACGTCAACCGCTGGCGCACCGAAGTCGGCATGGTGTTCCAGCACTTCAACCTGTTCCAACACCGTACTGCGCTGGACAATGTCGCGCTACCCCAGCGGGTGGTGCGCGGGCGCTCCCGCGCCGACGCGGAACGCTATGCCCGCGAACTGCTGGGCCGCGTCGGCATGGGCGAATACGGCGCGCGCTATCCCAGCCAGCTCTCCGGCGGCCAGCAGCAGCGGGTGGCGATCGCGCGCGCACTGGCCATGGACCCCAAACTGATGCTGTTCGACGAGGCCACGTCGGCGCTCGACCCCGAAACCGTGGGCGGCATACTCGAACTGATGCGCGCATTGGCGCGCGACGGCATGACCATGGCGGTGGTGACCCATGAGATGGGCTTTGCGCGCGATGTGGGCGACCGCGCACTCTTCATGGACGCCGGCCGCATCGTGGAAATGGGCACGCCGGACGAGGTGTTCGGCCACCCCAGGGAAGCGCGCACCCGCGCCTTCCTGGAAAAGATTCTGTAGTTCCTAGCAGCAAGGAAGCAACGGGGTCGTCCGCATGCGCGGCGCCCGGCGGTAACCAGGGCCGGTCCGGCTGATCCGGGCGCTGCCGGCGCACTGTGCTTTGCCCGGAATGACGTGAGTCCATTCACCACAAGGGGTAGGAAATGCTGAAAATCAAACAATGGCTGGGCGTGGCCGGCATCGCCCTGGCGGCCGCCACCGTCGCCTTGCCCGCGCAGGCCGACGAACTGGCCGACATCCTCAAGCGCGGCGAGCTGCGCGTCGCGGTGCAGACCTCGGGGCCGCTGATGAGCTTCATGGACAAGAGCGGCAAGCGCACCGGCCTGGCCGTGGAAGTGGCCAAGCGCATGGCCGACGACCTGGGCGTGAAGCTGGTGCTGCAGGATTACGAGTGGAAGGGCCTGATCCCGGCGCTCTTGTCCGGCAAGGCCGACATGGTCGCCGCCGACATGACGCCGACCCCGCAGCGCGCCGCGCAGGTGCTGTTCTCCACCCCCATGTTCTATGCCGACACCGTGGCCGTGGTGCCCAAGGATTCACCCTACAAGTCGTACGAGGAACTCAACAAGGACGGCGTGACCGTGGGCGTGCTGGGCGCCAGCACCTATGCGGAAGTGGGCAAGAAGATGCTGCCCAAGGCCACCATGAAGGAATTCTCCGGCGGCAGCGCGCCGGTCGGGCAGGCCCTGTCCAGCGGCCGCCTGGACGCCGGCATCATGTCGCTGTCCACGGCCAACCAGTTCCTGGTCGACTTCGGCAACCTGCGCGTGCTGGACGGCATCATGGTGCGCGAACCGCTGGCCTTCGCCGTCGGTCCCAACGCCTTCCGCCTGAAGTTCTGGCTGGACAACTGGCAGACGCTGAAGACGGCCGACAACACGCTGCCAGAACAGGTGAAGTACTGGTACTCCACAGACTGGAAGAAAGACCACTGAGCCCATGGACTGGCTGCTCGACTTCTATAACTGGCGCATCGTCAGCCAGTACACCGGCCAGTTCGCCACCGGCCTGGCCAACACCCTGATCGCGGCGGGCGCAAGCCTGGTGCTGTCGGTGCTGGCCGGCATCCCGTTGGCGCTTGCCCATATGTCGCCCCGCGCCGCCGTCTGGCGGCCGGTGGCGGCCTATGTGCAATTCATCCGTTCCACACCCTTGCTGGTGCAGATCTACCTGGTCTACTACGCGGTGCCCATGCTGGTGCCGGGCGCCAAGGGCTGGAGCGAGATGCTGCTGGGCATCCTCGCCATGACGCTGCACCATGCGGCCTACATGAGCGAAATCATCCGCGTGGGGATCGAATCCGTGCCGCGCGGCCAGATCGAAGGCGCCAAGGCCTGCGGCATGAACTACCGCCAGCGGCTGCGCTACGTGGTGCTGCCGCAAGCCTTCGCCAATACCTTGCCGCCGCTCTTGGGCCAGACCGCCGTGCTGATCAAGGACACCTCGCTGCTGTCGCTGATCACGGTATTCGAACTGGTCGCGGCCGGCGTGCAGATGAACAGCGACCGCATCGTGCCCAACGAAAGCTTCCTGACCATCGCGGCCGGCTATCTGCTGATCTATGCCTGCATGCTGCTGCTGTCGCGCGGCGTGAGCATCTGGCTGGCGGGTCCCGCCTGGAACGCGAGGTAAGCATGTTGGATTCCTATATTTCCACTGCCGGCGTGGTGCTGCCGTTCCTGCTGAAGGGCTTCTGGGAGACCTTGAAGATCTCCTTCGTGGCCATCATCGCGGGGTCCCTGCTGGGCTTCGTGATCGGCGTGATCCGCAGCTACCGCATCCGCGGCGTGCACCAGCTGCTGGGCTTGTACATCCACATCCTGCGCGGCACGCCGTTCCTGGTGCAGCTCTACATCTTCTATTTCGTGCTGCCCAGCTCGGGCATCGAGATGCTGCATTGGGATTCCGGCACCGCCGCCTTCGTGTCGCTGTCGGTCTACACGTCCTGCTATGTCGCCGAGATCGTCATGGGCGCGATCCAGGCCGTGCCGCGCGGCCAGACCGAAGGCGCGATGACGCTGGGTCTGCGGCCGTTCCAGATCCTGCGCCTGGTCATCCTGCCGCAGGCCATGCGCCTGATCGTGCAGCCCATGAGCGGCGTCTACGTCATGCTGATCAAAAGCACGGCCATCCTGTCCGTGGTGGGCATCACCGAGCTGACGCGGCAGGGCGAGGTGTTCATCATCACCTTTCCGGCCAAGTCGCTGTTCATCTACGGCATGATCGCCGCCATCTACTTCATCTATTGCTACCCGCTGCTGCGACTGGCCAACTGGCTGGAAAAGCGCTTGACCGGCGGCTTGCAAGGCGCGGGCCTGAACTGATGCCGACCACCATGGCTTCCGAGTACATCGACACCTACTACAAGCGCACGCTGGCCGACGGCGACACCCGTTATGCGCCGCTGTCAGGCGCGGCCAGCACCGACGTCTGCGTGGTCGGGGCCGGAATGGCCGGCTTGTCCGCCGCGTTGGAGCTGGCCCGCCGCGGCCGCGACGTCATCTTGCTGGAGGGGCGGCGCATCGCCTGGGGCGCGTCCGGTCGCAACGGCGGCTCCGTCTCGCCGGCATACTCCGCCGGGGCCGACGCCATCAGAAAGCACGTCGACGAAGACCACTACCGCAAGCTCTACCGCCTGTCGATGGAAGGCGTGGAGATCATCCGCAACAACATCCGCGACCTGGACATCACCGAAGCCCGCAAGGTCGACGGCCGGCTGCGCGTGGTGCGCTACGAGGCGACCGACGCCCTCCGGCAGTGGTGCGACAGCCAGCAACGTGATTTCGGCCGCGACGTGCGTCTGCTGAGCCGCGGCCAGGTCCGCGAACGCTTGCTGTCCGACGTTTACTTCCAGGGCGTGGAGGACCCCACGTCCTTCCACTTCCACCCGCTGAACTACGCCCGCGCGCTGGCCCGCGAATGCGCGCGCCTGGGTGTGCGCATCCACGAAGACTCGCCTGTTGTGCAGGCGTCGCTGGACGGCGCGGTCAAGCGCCTGAAAACGGAGCGCGGCCAGATCGACGCCCGCACCGTGGTACTGGCCACCGGCGGCTACACCGAGGACGTGGTGCCTGCGCTGCGCCGCGCGATGCTGCCCATCGCCACCTACATCATGCTGACCGAGCCGCTGGGCGACCGGGTGCAGGAAGCCATACGCACCACCGCCGCCATCGGCGACGACCGGCGCGCCGGCAACTATTACCGCGTGCTCGATGGCGGGCGCATCGGCTGGGGCAGTAGAATCACCACCCGTGTCGACGACCCGCCCGATCTGGCGGAGTCGCTGCGCCGCGAACTCTTCTCCGTCTATCCCCAATTGCAGGGACTGCGCGTGGAAACGGCGTGGTCGGGACGCATGGCCTACGCGCGGCATCTGATGCCGCAGATCGGTCAGCTCTCGCCGGATGTCTGGTACTGCACGGCGTTCGGCGGACACGGCATGAACACCGCGTCGATCGGCGGCCGGGTCGTCGCCGAAGGGATCGCGGGCGACACCCAGCGCTACAAGCTGTACGCGCCGTTCGGGCTGGCCTGGAACGGCGGCGGTCTCGGCACGGCAGCGGTGCAACTTACTTATTGGTCTTACCAGGCGCGCGACTGGTGGCGGGAGCGGCGGTCGCGGGCATGACAGGGTGCATAGATGGAAGGCAACAAACAAAGCGTGTTGGCACAGCGGCTGCGAGCCTTGCGCCAGGCGCGGGCGTGGACCTTGAAGCAGGCGGCCGCGGCCACCGGCGTGTCCGCGTCCACGTTGTCCAAGATCGAAAACAGCCTGCTGTCTCCCACCTATGACAACCTGATCAAGATCGCGGCGGGCCTGGAGCTGGACGTGGCCGAGCTCTTCACCGCGTCCGACGCCCACATGGGCACCGGCCGCCGCAGCCTCAGCCGCCAGGGAGAAGGGCGCCAGTACGAAACCCCGTACTACGACCACCGCCTGCTGTGCACCGCGCTGTCGCATAAGCGCATGATGCCCTTCCACACCCGCGTCAAGGCCCGCTCCTTCGACGAATTCCACGACTGGAGCCGCCACCGCGGCGAGGAATTCGTCTATGTGCTGGAAGGCGAGGTCGAGCTCTACACCGAGTTCTACGAGCCCGCCCGCCTGAAGGCTGGGGAAAGCTTCTACATAGACAGCCGCATGGGCCATCGCGTGATCAGCCTGAGTCCGGACGACGCCCTGGTGCTGTGGGTGTCGACCCATGCGGACATAGGCGAAGAGTAGGGTTTATAGGCCTGTGTTGCGGGCCGGCCGCCCAAGCCGCCCGCAACAAGGTAAAATGCGGCGCCCGGATCCTTTCCGGGCCATCACCACACCGCGCGGCAGTAGCTCAGCTGGATAGAGCACGGGCCTTCTAAGCCTGAGGTCGGGGGTTCGAGCCCCTCCTGCCGCGCCAAAATCTCCCGAAAGATCAATCGCTTATTAGCGGTTTCGATTCGCTAACATGGCAAGCATTAGAACTAAATAGCCAGCGTTAGAATTTTACTCAGTCGCGGAAGCGCGTTTTACGCGTCGTCGGTCGTAGTGCCGGTGAGTGGTCGCAGGGTTTGCGTGTGCGGCAAAATCGTATGCATCTGCCTCGCGTTTTTGCAGCTTCGAAGTGATTGCGGTGGGTCGAATGTCCTGGAGATTGAAGTACATCGCGTGCGCAGTGAGGCTCTTCTCGCTAACCGCCGGATCGTAGGTCTGAATCCAAGCCAGCATGGCATCTTTCCAGGTTGAAGCCCATCCCCATCGTGTATAGGAACCGCTTCGTTTCGTTGGCGCGAACAGGTACGGGCTGTCTTGGTCCTGACGGTCGAGAGAACGGGCCACGACACAGCGCAACCGCGTGGACCAAGTCCGCTCTTTTTCGGTGATGACTTCGCCCTTCCGGCGCTTCGTCGCAATGACGCGTACGGCATCCTTCTGAATTCCAGACTTCAAGAATGGCCGTGCTTCGGACGAGCGAAAGCCCGTGAGATAGGTGAACATGGCAGCGCATCCCATCGTGCGGAAGTTCTGCCGTTGCTTTAGGCCCCACAGGTAGAACCGAAGGATCAGCCTGCGCGGCACGGCCTTGGCTTCCGCCGTTCCCCTGTTCTTCATCATATTGATGAACGGGTTGGCTGCGAGCAGGCCCCACCGCACCCCGTAGTGGCAGATGACGGAGAACTGGCTTATTTCCTTATTGGCTTTGATGGGGGCGCCGCCTG
The DNA here is from genome assembly GCF_014490035.1 of Achromobacter xylosoxidans. NCBI lineage: Bacteria > Pseudomonadati > Pseudomonadota > Betaproteobacteria > Burkholderiales > Alcaligenaceae > Achromobacter > Achromobacter xylosoxidans. The sequence goes on from NZ_CP061008.1 coordinate 1,937,790, forward strand.
CGGCACGGTCCTCCAGGTATTGATAGCCGTGTTGGGTGGTCAACTGTGCCGGCCCCATCTTCCCGAAGAACTTGACGAGGTTTTCGTACATCGCTTTTCGGATCTTGCGGCCGTCCTTTGATTGGTCTGCGTAGTATTCCGGATCTACCTGAAGTTCGAATCGCTCGATCATGTCGGCGACCGAGCCCGCAACCACTGCGCCTTCCTGAATCTCAATGGCGGTTCGGCTCGCCTTTCGTTCAGCAGCAAAGCGTGCTTCTCGGTCCCCGACATCACATGACGCCAACGTTTGGGACCGGCCATCCATGTGTTTGTAGATCCAGCTAATGCGCTGCTTACCGACGCGCTTGTACAGCCGGGGTACTGCGGTTTTTTCCCATGCGGGCGAACGCTTCTCGGTTTGGCGCGCCGGTGAGGCTGGCTTTTTGCGGGCCATCTGATACTCCAAGTTTCTTATCTCGATAGGACCGCAGAACCCGCGGGACACCATTCTTGTCGATGGCATAGCGCCATCCATGTCGGTCGAGCCAGCGCGCCATCATTGCTCGTTGATTCGGCCTGCACCCGACCAGTTCGGCCAGGTCAGACGCCGATAGATACTCGTTCATCTGAATCTCCAAAGCGAAGCCCGCACTAGGCGGGCCTGTCGAAAATATGGTCGGGCACCATCGTTCACCCCCTTTTACCGCGCTGGGCGGCAATGGCGGCGTCGATGGCGGCATCCCATTCCGCGCCGGTCGGCGGTCGCGTGTCTCCTACGTCGCAGGGAAGGGCAGCGGCGACGGCCTGCCGGAGCTCGGTGTCCTCGGCCATCATCGCGTCGCGCCAGCCGCGATACCGCCGCGCATCCTGCGCATCGCCAGCAGCAGGAGCGGCGGTATAGCCCGCCGCCGCGAGGGCGGCGCGCATGCGGATACGGAAATGCTCCTGCTGATCCCGGCTGTCCGGCAGGGTGCTGAACCAGCCATTGATGGCGGCGTCCACGACTTCAACGGGATGGATATCTCGGGGGCGCTCATGCTGTGACTTCCTCCTTGCTGCGGTCGTAGGTTTCAATGCCCCAGGCAAGGGCGAAGCAGCACCAGCGGAACCGGCGCGTGTAGTCGTTGAAGTTGTGTTCCCAAAGATCGTCAAAGAACCAGGTACGGCCAGGGCCGGGGGTATAGCGGGACGGGGTCCAATTGAAGTCGTTTGCGGCGGTGCAGGCGTAGTGCTCGCCGTCATTGATACGGTTCAGCACGTGGCAGTCAACTGCCTCCCAGAGTTCGCGCCGTTCGTCCTTGGTCAACAGCCTGCGTGCATCGCCGCGGATCCAGTTCAGCCGATACTCTTCTATGACCTTGCGGAACTTTGCCGGGTCGAACTCTTCGGCAGCCCCGCCGCGCCGACTGCCGTTGACGGCCTCAAGCTTCTCGGACCAGTACGACAGATTGACTGCCAGTCGGCGCCCGCACCGCTGTGTGTATTCGCGATCTGTGCGGAAGAACTCGAACATGTCGACCAAGCGCGTAAACACATAGGTGCCCATGTCGCCCGTGTAGCAGAGGTATCCCGGCCAGGTGATCAGATCGAAGTGCATGCACATCGTGCCGGGCTCGCGGAACCGGATGTGGCGGTACACGCCTTCATCCCGCATGACCTCCATGACGTGATCGGCCACGTCGCGCAGGAATTCGTTTTCGGTAAGGGCGCTCATGCAGTGGCTTCCTCTTGTTGAAGGTCTATAGGTGCCTGTGTATCGGGGGCGGCTTGCTGTGCCTCCTTGGCGGCTTTCTCGGCGCGTTTGGCGCGGACGGTTTCGACGGCTCCGTGGGCTTCGAACAGGTCCAGCAGATCTTGCGTCTTGACCGTGATGGTGTCTGCGGCTACGCGGCCCTCCTGGATGTCGATGAGGATTGCGCGCTGGTTCGCGTCCAGCCCCTTGATGAAGGAGTCCACACCGCTGATGAGCGGGGAGACGACTTTGCGGGGGAGGGCGCGGCCGTGGATGGTGCTGGCGGTCACCTTGGACTTGCCGGCGGCCTTGGCTTGGTCCACCTTGCGGGTGAGGAAGTCGCCGGCCTTGGCGCCCAGCCTGCGCACGGCGTCGATAGCGACCTCGGCGGACACCTTGCAGCTGCGGACCAGTTCTTGCACCTCGCGTTCGGCGTCGGCCAGGACAAGGTAGTTTTCGACATGGGTACGGCTGCAATGGACGAGGGCGGCAATCTCCGCGCTGTCCAGGCCGGCGCCGCGGAAGCGCTTGAAGCCGCGCGCTGCTTCCAGGGGGCGCAGGGGAGAATTCTTGTTGCTGGTGTATACGCGTGCCAGGCGATCAATCTTGTTGCCCTGGAAGGCCACGATGGAAACCCAATCGATGGGGAATCCCTGGGCGATGGCACGCCCCATGGCATCGAAGCGCCGATGCCCGTCGACAAGCTCAACGCCCGACCCGTCGGCCATCGCGATGACCTCCAGCGGCGGCAGCGTACCGCCGGCCAGGATGTGGGCAAGCAGTTCCTGAATGTCGGTTTCGTAGAAGTCGTCCAAGTCGCGGGGGTTGAAGTCGGGGGCCACGTGAATCCGGTGGTACTGGATCTTCATCGCGTCGGCGCGCTTGATCGTCTTGTCCAGAATCATCGTCTTGAACGATGCGGGGGGATGGGTCATGCTGACACTCCGGGGAGTTAAGATGCAGAACTTCAGCGGCGGGAAGGGATGAGAAATGACGAAGGCAGAGCAATTCTTGTGGTGCGTTCAAACGGCTATCCTGAGCAATCAGGTTGCTTTGCATAGCCAGTTTGAGACCCGTGATATCGCGGGGCAGCAGGCCTTCTCAGCGCTCGATCGGACTATGGCGCTGGCGCTGATTGCCGCCGCTACCATCCCCGAAGATATGACCGTCCGCGATGCCGTTAGGGACTTTTGCCGGCTGCACATAGAGCGCTGGTGGTATTCCGATTACGAGGCGTCCGAATGGGCGCGCTCGTTGCCGGCGATTTAAAGGCGTTTTTCGCCGCCCAGGACATCAACAAGCTCGGCGAGTAGCTTGGCGAGTTCGCCTGTCATGAGCAGCATGTCCGAATCGAATTTCTCGTCGTCGTTCGCGGCTATACCTTCGTTGCGTTCCTTCAGCACGTCCAGGGGAGACACGCGCTTGATGTCCAGTCCTTCGGTGAGGACGAAGGAAATGCGGTCAGCCCAGGTCATGGCGAGACGGGCACATTGCTTGCCGGACTGGATGTGGCGGCGCACGTCGTCGGCGTCGATGGAATGCTTGATGTAGCGGATAGCTGCGCCGCTTTCGCCGGATGAGCGTAGCTCGGTGTCCTGGTCGATGCTGAAGTTGGCCGGGGCCTCGTCCTCGGCGAGCCAGCCGGTCATGGCGGAGGCGGGCGACTGGGCGACATAGAGGTTTTCCAGCGGGAACGGGTCGATGCACTTCGCCAGAATGCCGATCACCTCGTCCGCCCTGGCAGACGCCGCGGCGTCGATCACCAGCCAGCGGTTGAGCGGATCAATCCACACACGGGTATCGCGGTAGACGCTGAAGGCGCGGGGCAGGAGTTCATCCATCACGCGCTCCTTGATTTCCTTCATCAGCTTGCGGCCGACCTTGTAGCCTTGCTGCTCTTCGATTTCCTGGGCGCGGAACTTGGCCGCCTGGTTGATGACGGTTCCGGGGAGCAGCTTCGTTTCCGCGCGCAGGGTCAGCAGGATCTGACCGCCGACAACGTGGGCGAGTCCTCCGTTCTCGCGGGGCGGAACCCAACCGATGGACTGCATTTCCAAATTGTTGCCCGGATGGAATGCCTGGCGAGCCAGAGCGTATTCAAGGTCATCGCCGAACGGCAACCAGGCGGCGGATAGGCGGTAAATCTTCAGGTTCTTGAACCACATGAGAGGGGTCTCCGGTTTATCCCTTGGCGGCGTAAGCGGTATTGCCGCAGTCCTGGGCTGTGATGGTGGATTCGTCGGCTTGTTGTCGCTCGCCATAGCCAAGCAGGGCTACGGCGATGGCGATAACGCAGAAGGTGATGTTCATGAGCAGTTCGCCATAGACGCGCAGAATTCGGCGGATCATTAGGGCTCCAGGGATCGGCCGCGACATAGCGGCGAGTGAAGTAGTTGCCGATGGGGACCAGGACTACCGCCACCAGGGCGAGCAGCGCCAAGCCCCACCAGATGGCGGGGATAGTTGAGGGCATGGAGATTTGCGCGGTGTGCGCGGTGGTGGGTGGGCTTCGGGGAGCGGGCCGGTAGCCCGGTGAATTCCTGAAAGTCACTTTCAGCGCCGGTGACGTCGCAGCGCCGGCCGCTCTCTGAAGCCACGAAGAATTGGATTCAGGGAGTGTGTTAATTCGTAACAGCTATATCTTTGTTGCGGCTAATCATTGATAGTGGCCGCGGGAACATTTTCCCTGCAAATCTAGGACTTACATTGAAGATTGAAACTGGTATCGTGAAGTGGTTTAACAACGACAAGGGCTTCGGCTTTATCATGCCGGAGCTGGGTGGCAAAGACCTCTTCGCCCATTTCTCTGAAATTCAGGGTGATGGCCACAAATCTCTGGAAGAGAACCAGCGTGTCTCCTTCGTGGCCGGTCAAGGGCAAAAAGGCCCCACGGCGACGATGATCAAAGCGATTTAATCGGCAGCTTGCCCTAAGGCAAGCTGCTTGCGGTACAGGGGCTGGATCCATTGAAACAGTGGATCCAGCCCTTTGGTTTTGTGGGCAACAGGTTGCATTGGGCCGATGCCCCGTTGCCCGCTTTTGAATCGAAGCGGCTTGCTGAAAGGTTGAAGGGGCTTTCTGCTCCAGCACTTCTTGGTGGAGGTCGCTTTTTTTCATTCTCATCGACATCCGTCTGGAGATTCGATGGTGGTTCAGCGAAGCTTGACCCACCGTTCTCGCTTCCATGTAAGACGTTGTCTTCTGCCGCCAAGTTTGTATTCATGGCCAAGTCACGTAAGGTAGCCTACTTATCTTGACATGGAGAAGAAATGCCAAATAGGTACGGAAAACTCGCTTCCTGGATCTACCACCTAGATAAGCCCATTGGCCACTCATTCGGCGACCTGGAATATTATCGGCAGCGCTTGACCGGGTGTGATGGCCCGATCTTGGAACCTGCGGTCGGCAATGGCCGGATCTTCATACCGATGCTTGAGATGGGGCTAGCGATGGAAGGTTTCGACGCGTCGCAAGACATGCTCGACTACTGTAGGCAGGAGTGCCTAAGTAGAGGTCTTGCTCCAGCGCTGACCTGTCAGACATTCGAACAATTTAGCTACGATCGACGCTTCGCGTGCATTGTCATGCCGGCGGGGTCGCTGCAGTTGATTACAGAGACCGCTTCGGCAATGGCCGTGCTCAAGCGGTTTTGGGATCATCTACTGCCCGGTGGCAGGCTGATCGTAGATATTGATCCCATCAAGAGCCTCATTGGAGAGGCGAGCTCCGTGCGCAGTTGGGCGGTGGATGGCAGCGATTTGCTGACGCTGACCAGTCATCGGGCCGAGATTGATTACATCAAACAAACAACCCTTGATCATCTGCGCTACGAACACTGGCGGGATGGAGCGTTGCTGTCGGCAGAACTTGACCTATTCCATTTGCGCTGGTGGGGTGTCGAGGAGTTGGCTCTCGCATTGCGGGAAACTGGATTTGTAGATGTGGTGGTGTCGGGTGACTACCAGCATGGACGCCATCCCCGCAACGGCGCTCGGATCATCAGCTTTGAGGCGAGTCGCCCGAGTCGTATTTGACCTAACAGAGCAATGCAATCGTAGTCCGCTTCTGGTCGGCAGTTGATCCTCTACATCTGCTCATTTGCATGTGGATCTGCGCGGTGTGTGCGGTGGTGGGATTCGGAGAGCAGGCCGGAGGCCCGATCATCGCTTCACGTTGGAAAGTAACTTTTGCGCCGGTGACGTTGCTGCGCCGGCCTGCTCTCCGAGGCCGCTCCGATGATCGGGGCAGGTTGGGTAGGTCTTTCAGGTCGCCGTTGCGGTCCTGCACGTTGAGAATGGGCGCGAGGATGTCGAGCAGGGCTTCAAGAAACTCTTGATTAGGCAACAGCGCCTGCCGATACCGTGGATGCCATAGACAGGCATGAGACTTGCTGCTATCGAGCGACGGCGTAACAGGCCAAGAAGAGCGCCAGTTCGCCCTTCGGCGGTGCCAACAAACAAGAAATCCCGCCACGCGTGCGAGCGGGGCGACTGCAGCTGGAATCTTCGCCCGCTGCAAACCGGATTACGACACATGACAGACGCCAAACCTTGCGCAAAGCAGAAGGTTGTACTCGTCGTGGATGACGACTCTACCGCCCGGTGGATTCTCGCGGAGATCTTGGCGGGAGAAGGTTATGTCGTCGTCGAGGCAAGTAATGCTGATGATGCGCTGGTCTGCCTTGGCGCGCGCGCCGACATTCGCGCGGTCGTCACGGATATCGAGATGCCTGGCTCTATGGATGGTCTGGAGATGGCGGAGCTAATACGCGGTCAATCCCCAACAATTGCTGTGCTTTTGACGTCTGGGCGTCGTTACCCGGCCACCGATGCGCTTCCACCGGGGACGAAGTTCATCCAGAAGCCTTGGGCCGCGGATGATCTGATTCGTTTGCTGGAAACAGTGCTGTGTTGCAGCTACTGAGGGGGGCAGACCTTCGGAAAGTAGAGGGTGAACGTCGTTCCCCCTTCGGAAGAGCTAACCACATTGACATGTCCTCCCGTTTGCGAAACGTATCCGAAAACTTGGCTCAGCCCTAACCCCGTTCCTTTCCCTTCCGGTTTGGTGGTAAAGAAAGGTTCGAAGATGTGATGCAGAACCTCCTGGGGAATACCTTCGCCGTCGTCTGCAACGCTCACAACTACAAATTGGCCTGTGACCATGGGGCCATCCCCATCCGGGCGCGAGTCGGCACAATTGACGGTAATTTTTACATTGCCGCCGAAAGGCATTGCGTCTCCAGCGTTGACCACCAAATTTAGCAGTGCGTTTTCTAGCTGGCTGACGTCGGCGCATATTAGGCATGGTTCGCTAGGTAGCTGGTATTGCACCCGAACCGCAGACCCCAGTGTGGCTTGGAAAATCGGTTTCATTCCTTCGACACATAAGCCCACGTCCACGTTGGACGGCTCAAGAGGCTGACGGCGCGCATATGCGAGCATCTGTTGCGTTAGATGAGTTGCGCGCTGCACCGTATCCGCAATTGCATTGAGGTACTTGAGGCGCTTTTCGGGAGCGAGTTCGGTATTGCGCAGCAATTCCGTAGCGCCACCGATGACTGAAATGAAATTGTTGAAATCGTGAGCTAACCCACCAGTCACGCGCCCAAGCGCTTCCAGGCGTTGAGCTCGATGCAGGGCCAGCTGCGTAGCCTGTAGCTCCTGCTGGCTTCGTTGCTTTTCTGTGATATCCCGTGTGACCTTGGCGAAACCGATGAGGTGGCCCGAGCTATCCCGTATGGGGTCTATTACTACGCTGGCCCAGAATCGCGAGCCATCCTTGCGCACTCGCCAACCTTCGGCCTCAAATCTACCTTCGTTCGATGCGATCGCCAAAGCCTGCTCTGGCACGCCTGCAGCCCGTTCTTCATCTGTGTAGAAGCGGGAGAAGTGTTGTCCGATGATTTCGGCTGCTTCGTAGCCTTTGAAGCGCTGGGCGCCAGCATTCCAGCTTGCGACGAAGCCATTGGCGTCGAGCAGAAAAATCGCATAGTCGAGAACGGCCTCTACCAGAAGCTTGTAGCGGTACGGTTCATCCAGTAGGACCAAGCTGCTAAGGTGAACAGTATTCCCTTGTTCCGGGGGCTCAACGGTGCTCATCATTGCTCCGATTCGCGATGCTGGGGTGATCAATTATTAAACGGCGAATGCTGTCTTGCAACGGTGTTTCGCTGACACCGTTCCTTCTCAAAAATAGGGACCAAAGTAGCGCGAAACTTATCTGTCTGCGTCCTGTCGCGGCGCAGGTGAATGGTGGGGATGATCGTTGCCAGCCCGGCTGGGCGTGTCCACGCTTAAGAAGCCCAGGCACACAGGTTCCGGGGGGGCTTACGCCTAGTTGTCCTGTTTCGCCCTTCCTTCTTTACTGGAGCGAGGCCGGGGTAGGCCCGCTCTCCGAATTCCCCCGACCGCCTCAGGCGCAGGGGGAGGCTATTTAGCTGGCCAGGCGGTCTTTGAACTTTCCCATCGAACACTGCATCGTCTTGCCGCCGCTCCGGTACTCGACGGTATGGCCGAGGCCGCGACGCTTGATCGCTGTGACGTTGGCGCCGAGGGGCTTCCCGCGCGGGGTCGAGGGTTTCAGGGTGTAGGTTTGGCCGACGGTAATTTCGGACATAGATTCCTCTGGGATGATCGGCGCCGACCGGGCGCCACGGGTTGAAAATCTGGCTGCTGCGCGCGTTACCAGTGATTCGCCTTGGCGATCACGTGCAGGACGTTGAACAGGGCCGCGCCGAACTGGCGCAGCGAGTGCGTGAGCATTGCGAACATGATGGATGTCCTCGGGGGGGGGGAGGTGGAGGGAAAAGGCCACTCAGGCCGGCGCACCTCGTCGCCAGGGGCGCGCCTTTCGTACAAAGTTGGCCCCCCCGGTCGGCGAACTGCCGAGGGGGATGCGCCGGCCTGAATGGCGGGAAGGGGGATGGGCCGGCCGTCGCCGCGCTCCTAAGAGCGAGCGCCCGAAGGCGCTTCACCATCATCGGGTCGGGCTGGATTCGAACCAGCGAGGCATGCCTGCCTTCGGATGCGTCTGGGGCGCGACCCGTTGGCATTGCCGAACCTCCGGGACGCCGGGCGCTCTGTCCACTGAGCTACCGACCCGATGATGGTCCCCGTCTTTCCGGGGTGTCTAGCGCCGCGTACCACCACGACACTTCGCGCAAGCTTCTGCGCGCTGCGGGGGCTGGTGACACAGCGACCCGCTACCGATTGCTGCGATGGGCTATCGGCGTTGCCCTACCGTTGCCACCCATTTACCCGTGGGCGGTCAGCCGCAACTTGCTGAGTTGGCCGGGTCCGTTCAAAGTCAGGCAACAGCGCCTGCCGATACCCCGCACGCGGGGCATGAACAGAAGCTGCTATGGGCGTCCCGTCTGATGAACTAATTTGATCGATTGCGATACGATTCGCCCGAGAATCGATATCTAGGAGGAGAGAAATGGTTGAGTCTGGGGTGACGCGACTTCTCGCGAGAGGTACGAACGGGCTGATTTATGTCGCCCTGGTGATCGCCGCGATGATTGTCGGCGCGTTAATCGGAAACAAATGGACTAGTACGGAGGCGGCGGCCTGGTTCCAGGCGCTTGGAGCAATCGTCGCAATCCTTGGAGGTTTTGCGGGTGCCCTGTTTCAAGGAACGCAGCAAACTCGGTTGCTTCAAGACGAGAAACGGCGTGAAGACCTGGAAGCCTCAAGATTGGTGGTCGCGTTGGCCGAGGATGCACTGTACGCAATCAAAGATGCGTCCAGGTCGATTGCTGCACATAAAGGCGGCGGCGAAGCGTTTTCGGCCGAAACTGACAGACTGGATCGGGCAGAAGCTGCAATGCTTGCGGTGCTGCCGACTCGGGTGCCCGCCAAAATGGTCTATGACGTAGTCATATTCCAAAGACTTCTTACATACTCTTTGCGAGCCATACGCCAGCGTGAGGGCTCCATTCAAAACTTCAAAAAAAGGACATTGGACTCTGCCGATGCAAGAGTCTCCGAGGCGCAAGAGCGGTTGGCAAGTCTCAGGAATGTCCTCAACGAACTTGATGTTCCTGGAAATGGTCGTGGTCTCGTGAGAGGAGCCAATTCGACCTATACGAAGGCCCGTTGATACTCCAAGCGGTGAGACGATATACAAACGCCGACAGGTGTTGGGGGATCTAGGATGACGTTTGAAGTGTTCAATCAGTACGTGGTTACCATCGGCGCTGTAATCGGGGCGCTTACAGGGGTTTTAAACCTCATTTTGCTTACCCGCAGAAAGAAGGATAGGTTCTTGGTGAGATGTGGTTCTGTCATGCCCGATCATGGGCCGGAAACCATGGTGCATTTCATTAACAAGAGTGATCACTCCATCACGGTCTCGGACTACGGATTTATCACCGCTCAAGGGAAACTGCATTCGATCCCAGCCGATGATGATGTGAGCACCGGGGAAGAGAGTATTCTAGGCAGTGGCGATCTGACGCTCCATAAGTACAACGAAATCACGCAGCGCGGCATTCAGTTTCCTGAGCGCACACTTGGCGCATACGCCAAGCTCGCAGGGGGGGCGAGACCTCAACTGGCATTTCACGCCGACACCTCCTTGTGCGACCGGGTCAAAGTTAGATCACGCCTTCTGGTCAGTCCCAATTACTTTCTCTGGTAGTCGGCGCACGAGGATTGTTGCTTCGGTAAGCGCCGCACGCGGCGCTGGCCGAAACCCGCTTTTCAGCGGAATCGGAAAGAGGCCGGGGTTATCGTCGCCACGCCCGGCTGGGCGTTGCCTGGCCGTGGTGGGCCAGGCACACAGGGGCTGGGGGCGCGCTGGCGCCTGGTCGTCCTGTTTCGCCCTTCCCCGATGGGGGCGGGCGGCCTCGGTTGTTAAAGAGCGGTACTGTCGGTGTTCTAGCGACTATCGGTCGCCGCATGAATGTAATGTGCCACAAGAAAAACTAGCATGCAAGAAAAACCAGTATTTATCGTTGTAGTAGCTCGGTTCGGACAAAAAGTGCCCGCTTGAAGCGCACCGGTGATATCAGCCGTGACTGTTCAGGATTGTCAGAGGCGACGCTGGAACTTCAGCGCAGTCAAGGAACCACTACCTCACGAGCGTGTAGCGGCTCATCATCTGGATGGATCATCCAGTGCGAGGAGGAAGAGGCATAGGAGGGTGCCGGACAACAAAAAGCCACCCGTAGGTGGCTATTCGAATGCGTTTAACAAGCGCAGTCAATGCATTGTTTCAAGCGCGCGTGCTCCTTCCATTGCCGTGCGAGCTGAGATCATTTGCGCCCCGGCGAGAGAGGCACATTTTTGGAGATGGTCGAAGGCGGCATGTGCCAGATCGTGCGTTTCGTCGTTGGCCGGGTGTTGCAGCGCGCTGGAGTTGACCATAAGGATCGGACGAGCATTACCCTCTAGCTCGCCGCGAACCGCCTGGAGCTCGAAAAGCTTGCTCTCTGCCTCTCGCCTTAGGTGTGTCTCTTGCCGCGCCAGATGGGGGAGGCTCGTTACCTGAACGACCCATGATTTAAATGAATAATCGAGCGTGACAACCACTCCACTTTCCTGGGTGTGGAGCGTACGTCGAAAACGCTCGCGACGCGTTTGGTCATTTACTGAAAACTCCCTCCGCACACGCTGAATAAAACTGGCTGTGGCTTGGGTCTGCCGTCGGATCGACAATGAAGTGGGCTGATAGAGTGCGTCCGCGGCACTCAGTGACGAAATAGACCTCACGGCCCCATCGAGCATCTGCTCAATAGTTCTGCCGCGGGCTATGCGCACATCTCCCAGCGCAAAGCCGGTAAACGGGATCTGAAGTCGCTCAATTGGCGTTCCCATCTCCAGTAGATGGGCCAGAAAATCCGCAGTTTCATTCATGATTCCGTAAACGTGCTTTGCAGATTTTCCAAACATTGCCTTAAGTCGGTCCAATGAAAGTACGACTCTGGCAGTAGGTGGGGCCTTGGACTCGACAGAGATGGGCTGAACAACAATGATCGACACGAATCGTTCGCTTATCGACGGCATAGGCTCCCAGTACACGGGTGCGTAGCGCGCCTTGATGACGGGTGGCGTGTTATGCATCCTGATCGCTCCATAAGAGGGGCGGCATTTCCCTTGTGTTGATGCGCTGCTCAACAAGCAGCTCGATGGCAGGCAAGCGAAACCCGATGGATCGCAGGACGTCGGCGGTCAACGTCAGCACGCCTTGCACTCGAGTGTCATCATAGATCCATTGCTCAACTTGCGATACCAGCAGATCGAACGCCTTGGAGCCTCTCGACATCACCTTCGATCGTTGGCCGATGCGCGTCATGTCGCATCGTCGCCTCTCCATTTCCGACGCAATTTGGTTGCGGGTGGCTCTATGTGTTGCGATCGTTTGGCGGTTGTCGATTTCCGCCAAGCGCGCGAAAAGCTCCGCGAGCGGGGCCAATGCCTTGTCATGATCATATAGCCACCATTGTTCGCCATCGAACGTCATGTTTTCATGATGACGGTCGGGATTGGCAACAAGCTCGTCCCACGCGGCACCAGCGGGCGCGACGTCATTTGAACAAAGTTTGTTCCATATCCGCTCGATTATCCGTGGATCGGCTGTACCAGTCGGGCGAATCGGATATTCGAAAACCAGCCTGCTACCAAAGTAGATTAGGTTGCCGTCCGATGCCTTCATTGATCGCTGGCGGAGATCTTCTGGTAATTGGATTACGAGATCTGGGTCACATAAAACTAGGCACGGTGCAGGGATCGGTAATTTCAGATAGATGCCTGCAAGCGCACACGCGAGTTCGGTAGCAAGGGATATCGGTGTGCAAAGCCCCTTTATGATCATGGCTGAGCCAGGCTCGCTGGTCCCGTGCGGGCATGCAAGGGCCCGCCATACCATGTTCAGATGCTCGCCTGCAACAGCAGTAGGCTCTGACATCAATTCAAAAATCGGCGGCTTGCAATTAATTTGCGTGGAATTGGCCATAGCGTTCTATTGGTTTATGGGAACCACCTCACCCACCGCCTCGCCTCATCATCCTGCGGCCTGGTGCCGGCCTAGACAAAAGGCGGTTACAGCCTAAATCCGACCCAGAAGACTCTGCCGATGATTTCGATCTCAGGGTCTTCGAAATCCAGGTGTAGATCGGGGTTGCCCAGGACATTCTCCGACCTGGCAATAAATCCGCCGTTGCCTTTGTGCAGGCGCTTCACTCTAACCTCGTCGTGCTGGCGAAAGGCATAGATTTTGCCATTGACGATGGAGGTCGCCGCGCGGTTCACCAGGACGGTGGCTCCATCTGGAATCAAAGGTTCCATGCTGGAGCCCGTTATCGACACAGATACGGTCTGTTCTGGTGTGGCTCCAGCAGTGCGCAGAAAGTCCGCGCGAAATGAAAGGCGGCTCTTCTCATCTTCCGACAAAACGATCTCGCCATGACCGGCGGATAAGCGAACGTCTAGGCGACGGACGGCGACGAACTCGTCGGTGTCTGGATCTGAGACGGGACCCACCGCCAAATATTCCGGAGTCGTATGCAGAGCCTTGGCGACAGCTTCCAGCCTGGCACGCTTGGGAGCAGTCTTGCCGTTCTCCCACTGTTGAACCGTCTGCCAGGAAACGGGCACGCGCTCGGCCAGCTGTTCCATGGACAGCCCAAGCTTCTCTCTCAGGTCTTTGATTCGTTTGTGGATCGTTGGCATGCGCGCGAGGTTACCCACAAGAAAGGCTTGTGTCATTGCAGGAATTTCTTGCAATGCTAGTTTTTCTTGTATAGAGTGGTTGGATGGATATGAACTCTCACATAGCTCAAGCCATCGCCAATGCCGGCGGACCGGTGGCAACGGCAAGGAAGACCGGCGCGAACAACTACCAGACCGTCCAACAGTGGGAAAAATCCGGAAATGTGCCCGCCGAATACGCGACCGCTCTTGAGACGGCTTCCGGTATTCCGAAGCGTCTCTTGTGCAAGCACTGGGCCAAGGTTTGGCCTGAGCTTGTCGAAAAGGTGAGGGCAGCATGACATTAAGACGCAGCGATCTGCGCTTTGGCTTTCGCCTCCATCAGGAGCCCTCCCATGCATAGGTCGGTGCAGACGCTTGAGCTGCTTCCCACCTCCTTGGTTTTTCACAACGGCCAGTGCGTCATGGAGGTATCGACCGGCGTTGACGGATTCTGGGTCGAACTTGGCCCAGAAGCGGGATTCGCGCTGTTCATGAGGTCATCCCCAGCAGGGTTCCGACTGCAGGAAGTGCAGTTGGTCCCGACTCCAGGCCTTTATCAACGAGCTTCAGTACGAGGTGTTTTGTGGTCTCGGCGGGCAGCGATCGAAGCTGATCGAGCCATCTCTTCTTTTCTGGCTGCGGGAGGTCCGATTGCAGGATCGTAGATTCAATCATCGCCTTGATGGTGTCGTCATGGAGCCGCACAGTCACTACACCGAGGATCGCGCCGAGGCCTCCATCGTCGGCAAGGAAATCCATCCCTTGCGCGGTGATGCAGGCAGCAACGACCTGAGCAGGCCCGGACATGGGGCGCACGATGGTTGCGTTGATCAAGCCGTGTTCATGCAGGTACGCAAGGTTCACGGCGCAGTCAGGGAACTCGTTTTCCCAGGAATCTACATTTACCTCGTTCGGATACTCCGCGGCCAGGCGTTGAAGGCAAATCAGCTGAGTCTCGCGATTGAGGGTCGCCATGGCAATTCCTTTTCAGAGGGTGTGTGGATTGAGGGCGTAAGTCATAGCAGTCGGGAGCTGCTCACTCCGCTTCGGGAGCCCTCCTATGCGTAGCCACGACGCTAGCAGACGCGCTCAATCATTTGTCGAAGGCCCATCCCATATTGCAGCCGGCGCAGTGCCAGTACGAATTCCGGCCTCCGGTGCGGAACCGGCGTTGCAGGACAACCTTGTTCTTACCTGGGCCGTCAAAGCACTTCTGACAGATGTAGTGATCAGGCTCCGGGGAGCTTGGGTCGCTGGCCCCGCAAAGTGTTGGGGAGGGATTTATCCGATAAGTCAGCTGGCCGTTACTGATCTCGACAAGCGAGTAGCGGCCGCGCTCTGCGAGGGCTTCTCTAACTTCTCGGAGTTCTTGTGTGGCATGGAAGTTCTCATGTTGCAGCGCGTTGATGGCAGCGCTGAGTTCGAAAAGACGCTGTTGGGCATCGAGCAGCTTTTCGTTCATGGCCCGGACTATGTCCATCGCTTTGGCCTCGTCTCTGACGGACATAGCCCCCTTGCCGAGGTCGATGGCGCCATTGATGGCAGCGACTGCGCTAGTGATGAGAGAAAAGTCCAAGAAGGTTCCCCCAGGGTAGGAAACGGTGGCGTAGGAACCACTGATTCTACGTTGCGTGGAACCGAGAAGATCCCGAACACAGAGCACTCGCCGTTGCCGGTGCCTCCGCCCGATTCTCGCGCGAGGCCCGGTGAGTAGCGTGCCGGTGCAGATATCGCTGACACCTGAACCAACAGGTCCCAAAAGAGCGTGGGGCGACGTCCAGCCAGTGGCGATTGATGGGCGGGGCGAGATTCTTGTTTCCATGCTGCGAAGCGTAAGGCCGCTGCGCAGCAATTAATACGTTCAGGAATTCATGAGATGAACATCACTACTGCGGCCGATCTGACGGTGCATGAATACAAGGGTGGGAGTGAGTCCCTGGGGCCGCTGGTTGGCATCTCAGCGGCCGTCCTGCGCAACAAGGTCAACCCCAACAACACCACGCACCACCTGACCCTTACCGAGGCGGATCGCATCGTCCGCATGACGGGCGATCCTCGGATCTTGGCCGCATTCGCGCACAGCAACGGGTATCTGCTGGTGAAGGCCCCAGAATCCTGCGGTGAAAGCGACATCTCCGTGCTGGAACAGGTCGCCGGCCTGATGGTCGCCCATGGCAAGTTTGGCCATGAGGTGTACGACGCCCTGGCCGACGGCGGCGTGGACCAGCAGGAGGTTGCACGCGTCACCGCGGCTGGACGCGTGGTCATGGAGGCTGTGGCGAGTGTTGCGAACCGTCTGAGCGGGATGGCCGAAGAATGATGCAGCGCGGAACATCGGGTGTACCCGTGCGGGCGCGTGTCCCGTCCGCGGAGCGTAAGGGGGCGGCGCTGTCGCGCACGGCTGCAATGATGTGCAGCAGCGCGAAGTTCCAGCGGTGGGTTGTTTCCCGCATCGGTGCCGCCCCTGTGGGCGTGTCCCCGAGCCAGCATGCAGCGCAGTACGTGCGCGACATGTGCGGGGTCATCAGTCGCGCGGAGTTGGACCACAACGCTACGGCAGCAGGGCTGTTTCATACGGCCATCCGCAAGCCGTTCGTGGCATGGAGCGGCATCTATGGCTGACTGCCTGCACATGTTCAGGGGCTACTGCGTGCCGCTGGCGACGGTGGAAGCTGTCCGCCAGGCCATTATCGAAACGCCGCGCCGTGTGGATGTGGGGGCGCTGCGAGCCATCGTTGAGCCCGCGTTGTTGCCGGTAGATCCCTGGTTCAGCACATCACGCGCCATGGCCGCCAGCTGCGCAGTCAATGCCTTCCTGTTCGATGCCGTTCGAGATGGGCTGGTCAAGCAACGCGTGAATGCGTGGCATCTGCCGGCATGGTGGCGTGTTCGAAAGCAAGCGGGGGCTGCATGACGCTGCAACGCAAGACGCCGCTTCGCCAGAAGACGCCGATGAAGCGTGGCGCGCCGCTGAAGGCCAAGGCCCCGATGATGCGCGCAAAGGCGCTGCCGCCGCCCCGCGCTTCCATGAAGGCGCGCAAGAAGGGCAAGAAGCCGCCCAAGACCGTCTATCGCAACCCGGCGCTGCTGGACCTTGCCAAGGGCGAGGAATGCTTGCTGCGCGTGCCCAAGTACTGCCAGGGCGGTACAGACACGACAGTGGCATGCCATTCCAACCAGATACGCGACGGGAAAGGAAAGGGGATCAAGGCCCATGACTGGGCGATCGCCTTTGGCTGCGGCGGATGCCATTACTTCCTCGATCAATCAACCGCGCCGTGGGAAATGAAGCTGAGCTACTTCGTTCCTGCGCTGCGTCTTACGCGCTTGCGCATCATCGCCTTGGGCAAATGGCCCGAGGACGCCGAGCGCGGGTACCAACGTTTGTATGGAGAGTCGCCATGAGCGTGAAAGTCATGGGGATGGTGTTCGAGCGGTATCCGAACGGCGGTGGGGAGATGATTCTCGCGCTGGCGCTCGCGGACCATTCGAGCGATCAAGGTACGGGCATCTATCCGTCCATCGCATCCCTGGCCGAGAAGACCCGCCAGTCGGTGCGCGCCGTTCAGTACCAACTGCGCGGCATGGAAAAGGCCGGCTGGTTGATCCTGGTGAATGCTGGCAACGGCGGCCGCAATCAGCGCCGTGAGTACCGGATTTCTGAGGCTTGGATAAAGGGTGCAGATTTTGCATCCCTCAAACCGACGGACCCGGAGCAGGAAAACGGTGCAGATTTTGCACCACCTGAACCGGCGGAAAAGGGTGCAAACCACGACACAAAGGGTGCAACTGACGACGCAAAGGGTGCAAACGGCGACATGAAAGGGTGCAACGGGTTGCACCCGCATATAACCGTCATAGAACCGTCAGAACCATCAAGAACCGTCACAGGCGCGCGCAAGCGCTCGCCGGGGTTCGATCCGATGTGCGTGGAATTGCCGGATTGGCTGGATGCGGAACTGTGGGGGCGCTGGGTGCGTCACCGCGTGCAGATTCGGAAGCCATTGACCGAAGAGGCTGCCAAGCAGCAGGTGAAAGACCTGGCCGGGTTCCGGCACCAGGGCCACACGCCGGAAGCGGTCATTGCCCATGCCATCGGCAAAAGCTGGCAAGGGCTGTTCGCCCCAGGTGGGCAACCATCCGGCCGGGGCGGCAAGTTCAACCCCACGGAATACGTGAATCGCAATCGAGCCTCAGGAGGCAACGACTATGACGACGGTCGCACGATCAACGTCTGAGGGAAACGGCTGGCTCGTGCCCCGTGAAAAGCTGGATGGCATCACGCCGATTGACCATCTGTGGAACCGGCTGTCGGGCACGTACGGGGGGCGCTGGCTGAAGGACTTCCCGGACATGCAGAGTATCGAGAACTGGAAAGAGGCCTGGGCCGAAGCGCTGGACGAGGACCGCGTGACGCCTCAGGAAGTGGCCGAGGGGCTGCGGACCTGCCGCCGCATGTTCCCCGACTGGCCGCCCGCCGTAGGCGAGTTCATCCGCGCGTGCCGGCCAGGCCTGATCCCGGAGAACGCATTCCATGACGCTGTTGCGGGGATGACGGCGCGCCGCCGCGGCGAGGTGGGGCAATGGAGCCATCCCGCCGTGTACTGGGCTGCGGTGCGCGTCGGCTCCCATGACCTGCTGAACTGCGGCTACTCGGTGATGCAGTCACGTTGGGAGCGGGCACTGTCGGATGAACTGGGCCGGGGCGAATGGGCAGCCATCCCCGTGCCCGCTGTCGCATTGCCTCCGCCTGGGGCGACTCATGCGACGCCGGCAGAGGCCGCCAAGGCGCTGGAGGCAACGGGAGTGGGTGCGATCCTGAACCAGTCGGGCCGTGATCCGTTGCGCGGGTGGAAGCGGGTGATCGCTGAAACCGAAAACCCCAATGGCAAGCGCTACTCGCCAGGGATTGTCGCCATGGCGCGCAATGCGCTGCGCATGGGCACGGACCAGGGGGCGCAGGCATGAAGCGATGGCCCAACACTGCTGCTACTCGCACGCATTGCACGACCAGTCGCGTGGCGGTTCTCGCTAGACCCAGCGAAGACACCATTCAAGCCCAGGTTATACGTTGGGCCAACCTTCAGGCCGGTGTGTACCCGGAGCTATCGCGCCTCTTCCATGTTCCCAACGGCGGTCAGCGGCACGCGGCTGTAGCGGCAAAGCTGAAGGGGCAGGGCGTGAAGCCCGGGGTGCCAGATCTTTGTTTGCCGGTGCCGCGCTTCGGATGCCCGGGGCTGTGGATCGAAATGAAGACCAGCGACGGCCGGGTCAGCACAAGCCAGAAAGACTGGATTGCATACCTCAAGGGCGCGGGATATCGCGTCGAGGTGTGCCGCAGCTTTGATCAAGCGCGATCCGTCCTGCTGGAATACCTGAATCCGAAAGTGACTTATTCCCCGGGGGTGATTTGATGACCCCGGGACGAAATGCGGCCTTGCTGGCAGGACAGACGGCGTTGGCTCAGAAGATCTATGCGGTCTTGCCGGCCGAGCGCACCACCGCCTTTACCGCGTTGCGGATTGCTCAGGCCATGAAGGACACCACGGGCGCATCCCCGGATATCCACACCATGCGCGGATGCTTGAGGAGGCTGAGGGAGGCGGGGTTGATCAAAGAGGTTGTGCCGGGGTCGTTCCGGCGCATTGAGGTGAAGGAAAAATTGACGATGACGAATCAGGGGCAGCAGATGATGAGCAACACCTTCCACGGCAAGGAACCCGTTGATGTACTCGGGGGCACAAAGCAAGCGGCGCCCATGGACGTGCTGGCGATCATCGCCGAAAAGGTTCGGACGGTTATGGCTGGGCTGGGGACGTTGGCCGAAGAGATCGACCAGGCCGCAATCATGATCGAGGAGCGCGCGGCAGCGGATGCGAAAGAGTTGGCCAAGGTCAAGCAGATTGCCACGCTCCTTAAGGAGCTGGGCTAAGGCTCGGGGGCGCAATGGCTGACCGATTCGACGCTAACGCCGTTTTGTGGAACTGGGCGCGCTGGTGCTGGTCCGGTGCATCAGTTGGAAACATGGTGTGGTACGAGCCGGCGACTGAGGATTACCACCCGATCGAGGTGGACCATGCGATGGCGGTTGAGCGTCTGCATCAGGCGCTACCTCTCCTTGAACGCATGATCATCATCGCCGAGTATCCGCAGCGTCATGAACGGTTCGCAGGGCTGGAGGCGCACCAGCGGCGCGCGGCAGCCCTGCGCTGGATTGCCCAGGTGACGGGCAAGGCAATTTCGGCCACCGAATACAGGCTGTATCTGGGGCTTTTCAAAGACAAGGTGAAACGTGAAGTTTGCTAAGGAAATCATCGGGTTGATGGCCCCGTATCCCGGTCGAGAATTCAAGATGGCGGATCTCGTGAGAGCCGCGACGGGGGCGCGGGAACTGACAATCAAGGAGCGCACGGCGGCGCGGCAAGGCGTACTGCGCGCGGTCACCGCACTTATCGATCACGGGCAAGTGTTGCGCCGGCCCAGCCGCCCCGGTGTTCGCAACGCTGCTGTGTATCGGTGGAAAAGTGCGACATGAAGTAGTTGATTAGTGCGACAGGAACCGCGACAATTTCTCCGTCCACAGGTGCGCCCGCATGTAATGCACCCGAAAACCCGCCAGGCGAAAGCAGGCGGGTTTTTTCATGTGTCCTTTTGGCAATCCTCGCTGGGCGTTAACTCGCTAGTGCTTCAACGCTTAACCCTCATGGACACGTCCACATGCGTGCCCCGATCTAGATCTGCTCCGGGTGTTTTTTCCCACTGAGGGAGAGAAAGCAGTTCCTTGCCAACTTCGCCAGCTTGGAAGCGGCGAGCTACATCATCGAGCAATTGGGTGCGATTCGCGAAGTTTCTGCCGCTCAATCCACCGATGAAAAGTCGATAGGTGAGGTTGGGTACTTGGCCCTTCATGACCCCCAGATCGAGTACTTGACCTTGCTCGTTTCGAATTAGCAAATGGCCTGGGCGGGCGTAGATGCGGTAGATACGCCATGGCGACGAAATGACGGGATGTGAAGGTTTTGTTCTTATGCTCGATTCTCTCCCCGCATTTTGGGGTGATGCAGGAGGGAAAAGCTTAACAAAGGTGTGCGCGAGTCTAGCAATGGACCTTCTGATAGCGTTCACGTTATCGCCGATGATCGTGCGGACGTGAACGCCGTCCTCTGCCTTTCAAGTTGCAAGGATGGATCGTGCTGGCATTGGACTTGTTGCATGTTTGTACTCCCACATGGCGATACGGCGAGGTGACGCACGTTCAAACTCCATGTGTTCAGCATACGCGACCTGCGACTGGCCCATCGCAATAAAGGGAAGTCGTTACACAAGACTTAGCGAGCGTGTTGCACTCTGCCCGACACCCTGCGGCCAAGGTCTAAATTGCGGTTTGATGCTAATTAGAAACGTAGGTTGACTTTCGAAAGTTATGCGCCCATAGTGGGTTAGCGGCTTTTCGAGCATCGCGATTTCCGTCCGGTTTTGTACCCTTCAGGGTGCCTCATTGTTCGCAGTCCTTTCCTTGATTAGCTCCCTTTTCGGGCTTCGCCCGCTATGCAAGGAGTTGAAAAATGGAAACCGGAATAGTTAAGTGGTTCAACGACGCCAAGGGCTTTGGGTTCATCATGCCAGAGGATGGCGGCAAGGACCTATTTGCTCATTTCTCTGAAATCGTCAGTGGCGATGGCCACAAAGTATTGGTCGAGAATCAACGCGTGAGCTACGTCACCGCGCAAGGGGCTAAAGGCCCGCATGCAACGCAAATTCGTGCATTGTGAACAACGGTCCTGGACTGATGAATAGACAGGGAGGACTAATGTTCCCCAACAACGTGGTCTATAAAGGTTATCGACTAACGGCTAGTGTCTCTCGCATATCGGTTGGAGGCAGTCAGCGGCCCGCTTTTGTCGCAACTGTGGCATTGGGTGCCGTTTCGGACCAGCATGAGTTGAACGAGCCACAGGAGGTGCCACTCTTTGCCTCTGGAGGGTTTGTTTCAAGCCCTGTAATCGCGGTGGATGCGGCAATAAATCATGGGCGTCATTTGGTCGACGCTCATGTTCGACCTTTCTGATAGACGTCCGCTAGATTTCCTGCGCATGAAGCTGATGGGCTTTTTCAGATGTGTAGGAAGGTGGCACGATGCTGGCTCAGAAAATGACAAAGTACGAGCGGGCAAGTCGGCTGCGTGAGATGGCAGACGCCATAGAGCGAAACATGTTCATCGCAGTGGGCGACGCTTGAGATGAGTGCGGTATCTGCTGGGGCGTCTGCTTCGGATGAATGCCCCGCGGCCGATCAGCGAACGCAATGCCCGACAGTCGATGAGAGACTGTCGAGCAGACTCTCACGATCAGGCTGACATGTGAAAGCTGAGAGCGGGCCTATGCCTTACGCCATGCTCGACTCGAAACCGCCTTGCGAAAGGCGGTTTTCACATTTCTGCGGACTTCCCCATGGTAGGCAGCGGTATTTCAAGCAACGCAGTAAAAGGGCGATTCACTCCGCTTTCCCTTCAACTACTGCCGGCGACGATTAAGCGAGACGATATTGCCTGGACGGCCGTGCCGTCGGGCAACCGATAGCGGTTTGCGCCGAGCCATGAAACCACACGTCCGTCGGCGAGGCTGCTGTAGAAGTATGCATATTCGCCGTCATCTCCCGCCAGAACCTTGCAGCGTCGTTGGATGACGTATTTAGTACCGTCCAATGCCACAGCGATAACTTCAATTGTTCGTTTTGTGTAGTGTGGTTGCATAGTCCTCTCCGTTGAGGCATACCTTCCTGCAACCATTGATTCACTGTGCCGTTGGTTGGTCAATACAACTTCAGCTCACATCCAGCAGCCATGCGCGCTATGGTCGAAGTTTGTTTCAATTCTGTGGGCTTGGCAGAGTGCTCAGGCAGGGACCTTCCAAGCCTCTTACGTGGGTTCGTTCCCCGTAGCCCGCTACACTTCAGGGTACCCCCACACCAAAAAGCCCCGATATATAGACTCCGGTCAGAGCTCTTGCGTTTCAGCAGGCATGCGCATGGTGTGCCGTCGGCCTTACACGCCACACAGCGAGGATTCACGCGGTCTGTGACTAGGAGACACGTTCTATTCCGGGGGGGGACCATGTCCCTTCCCCTACTGGCAGGATCGAAGGTGGCGTCGTCTTTGGCCAGTAGAGCCGCATTACCAAGTAAATTGGCCCGTTCGGAGCGGGCAGCCAGTTAGCTTCTTTGTCTGCGCCCGGGGACTTGTTTTGTATGTAGAGCGTTCGGGACCCGTCTGCATTCGTGGCCATGGTGGGTAACATGGGTGAATTAATTAGATAGCGGTGGATCGGATTTTCGATAAGAAGTTGGGACTTTCCGTCATACATCGTGAGCGACCAGAACGAATTCACAGGTGGCAACTGCCCCGCCGGGAAGGTTAGCGTGTAACTATGCTTGCTGCCGTCTAACGTTTGCCCATCTTTGTCAACGCGTGTGAAAGGATAGGTAGCCTCTGCCGGATCATTGCCATAAATGCCGGCCTGAGCAGCGACGGCTCGCTTTAACCAGTCGCCATCGTAGTGAGCGCTATCGCCTGGAAGACCACTAACCCGCCAGCCGTTTATCGTCTTACCAACGTTGGCGACCGCCTCGTCGACCTTTCGCTGGCCCTCTTTCATGCCGAGACCAAGTTCCAGCTTTTGCTCCAGAGGAAGATCCTTAAAGTTCAAGGCCTTGCCAGGGCCAATGCCAATGCGTGCGAGCTGAGAGCGGATTCCCATCTCGTTGGATTCCGGCGGTGCGAACTGCAACGCAAAGTCGAGAAACTCGAAGAAGTTCGTCTTCACAAGTTCCTTGTCGATCTTGGGGAAGTCGATGGATGGTGCGGCTGGCGGCGGAGTTTGTTTCAGGTAGGCCGAGAGCATCTGCACTTTGTAGCCGGCCTGTACCTTCTTAACGTTATCGAGATCATCCGGCCCGAAAAGCTGAGTGCGATAGCCCGCAAGGGAGAATTGTGTGCTCGAACGGAACACCCGCTTGATGCCCGGTGGGGTATCGCCCTTCCAGGCAGGGCCGACCACCATGTAGTCGCCAGCCTCGCTTCCTGTGGCACGCGTGCCGATGTAGCCATAGTTGTAAGTATTGCCGTCGCAGAGCATGACCGAGTAATAGCGCTCGGGTTCGACCTCCGGAACGGAGAGCACCACGGGCTCCGCTCGCAGATCCATCCAAACAAAGGAATATGGGGTGTCACTGTTTGGTGTGACGATTGCCGTATCTTTATAGGTGAAGACGTTCGGTTCGTTCTTGATGTGATTGAACGGGGCCTTGAACTGCCCCGAATTGCGATCTACGGCGTACTCGTACATCACCGCATAGTTCATCACGATAGGCAAGCCGTAGATGAACCCTGCCTCAGCAATGTCCTTGGCGCTGAAGAATCCAGGTCGATCAGCGCTTGTCTGTGCGCTAGCCGGGCCGGACACTATTGTTGCGCCAGCGAGTGCTACGAGTGCACCCGAGCCTAGGAACTCGCGTCTTGTGGTCATTGAACGCCTCATCTAGTTGGAACAAGCTATGGGATGCTTCAATAGAACATAGGCAGTACAGGATCGGTCATAGAGATAACACTCTTATCGGAAAGTGAACAAGCAGATATTTGGGTGAGCGTGGGCCATCCGAGCCACTTAGACGCTGTGTTGATGGGCTCAACGAGGCCCGTTGCCAGATCGAAGACGGATGACTAAGGTTCTAGGGAAACCCCGGGGGCCCCTGCGGAAATCAGTCCGGTAAGGGTAATTCGAACCCCGAACGCTCGCTAGTCACGGGCGCGCTAAGGGGGGGTAATAATAATTTCGCCCACCTATCCATCGCGCGGATTCGGCGGTGAGGGGCACAAATCTGAGACCGTCATGAAGCTGCGCCACCACTCTACGATTCGTGAGGGCGTGGATTTCTACGGCCAGGTTCAGAGGCAGCTGCCATATGCGACAGCCTTGGCCTTGAATCGGGTCGGGCAACACGTCCTCGATGCGCTGGCGCAGGTCACCGCAGAGGTCTTTGATCGCCCGACCCCGTACACGATGCGGGCGTTGCGACTTGTCCGGGCCACCAAAGACAATCTGGTGGCCACGGTCGATTACCGCGACGCCGCCGGCAAGGGAATTTCCGCCGACAAGTATCTGCCGCCCCAGGTTCTAGGCGGTGGGCGCAGGCTGAAGCGGTCCGAGCGCGCACTTGCCAGAGTAGGGCTTCCGACGGGGGCGTTTACGGTGCCGGCCGCAGCGGCGGAAATGGATGCCTACGGCAACATGTCGCGCGGCCAAGTCGTGCGCCTGTTGTCGTATCTGCAGGCGTTCGGCGAGCAAGGCTACAGGGCGAACTCCACGCCGCGCAGCCGCGCACGCACTGCAAAGGTGGGGCGGTCGCCTGAAGGCTACAGGCGCATCAACGGCGTGCAGTACTTCGTTTCCCGCGGCAAGGGGTCCATGTCCGGAAATCGTGAGCAGCATCTGCCTGCTGGTGTATGGCGGAAGACCGGAACGCACGGAGCGGACGTAAAGCCGGTCCTGCTTGCGCTGGCCCAGCCGACCTATACGCAGCGATTCCCCTTCTACGAAACGGCAGAGGCGGTCTATAGCGAACGCTACGACGCCGAATTTTCCACCGCCTTAGATCTGGCCCTGTCCACCGCAAGATGATCGACCTTGACAAGAAGACGACCCAGGCCCGGTTCGGGCAACTGGTCGGGATCACGCAGCCTGCCGTCAGCGGCTTGCTCATGCGTGGCGTCATGGTCGCGGGCGATACGCTGGGAAACTGGCTGCTGTCCTACTGTGGGCACATTCGAGACATAGCGGCAGGGCGCCAGGCCGGCGAGGAAACAAGAACGCTCGATCCTGCGGAGGAAAAGGCGCGACTATATGCGGCACAGGCCGACAGAATCGAGATGGAGAACTCGGTTGCCCGCGGCGAGCTTGCGCCCGTCAGCGTGCTGGAGGAGGTCTTGACTCGGGCGGGCACGAAGGTAAGCGCGGCTATGGATGCTATTCCCACGGCACTGAAGCGCCGGCTGCCGAATCTGACTGATGCGGATCTGACGATTGTGCGCCGCGAGCTTGCAAGGGCTCGCAACGCAATTGCATCCCTGTCGCTGGAGGATCTGGAGGCTGACGAAGAGAACGAGGGTGAGTAATGCTCATAGAGTCCAATCGCGCCGCGGTCGCGCGCGCGCTGCGACGTGGGCTTGCAACCTTCGCCACTCCCGAGCCAATGACGTTGCGGGAGTGGGCCGAGCGCAACTTTTATCTTTCGGCCGAATCGTCGTATGTCGAACAGCGTTGGGAGGCTTGGCCGTTTCAGCGTGCCATCCTTGCCTGCGTTGGTAGCGACGATGTGCACGAGGTTGACGTAATCAAGTCGGCCCGCGTCGGTTACACGAAGATCCTGCTGGCGGCCATTGGGTACTTCGCGGAGCATAAGCGGCGCAATCAGGCGCTTTGGCAGCCCACGGACAGCGCCCGTGACGAGTTCGTCAAGACCGAACTGGAACCGATGCTGCGCGACGTGACGGCGATGCATCCGATCTTTCCGACTCGCCTGGCGCGTCACAAGGACAACACGCTCCTGGTTAAGAAATTCCGTGGCAGCGTGCTGCACCTTCGCGGCGGTCGTTCGGGCGACAACTACCGACGGCTGTCTATCGGTGTCGCATTCTTGGACGAGTTCAGTTCGTTCGATTCGAACATTGACGGTGAGGGCGACCCCGGCCAGCTGGCGGCCAAGCGTCTGGAGGGCGCCACGTTCCCGAAGATGGTGGTTGGGTCCACGCCCAAGCTGAAAGAGACCTGCCTGATGGATAAGCGCGCAGCCGGCGCCGATGCGCGATATGACTATCACATCACGTGCCCTCACTGCGACGGGCATCATGCGCTGACTTGGGGAGGTAAGGACGAACCGCACGGGTTCAAGTGGATCGACGGCGATCCAGAATCGGTGAAGCACTTATGCCCGCACTGTGGTTGCCTTATCACCCAGAGCGAGTACCTGGAGGCATCGGAATCTGGATTCTGGTGCGGTTCGGACGGCACCACCATCGACCGCGACGGCGTTTTCCGTAGCGCGGCTGGCGAGGTAATACCGGCTCATCGGCGCGTCGCTTTCCACGTGTGGACTGCGTACAGCCCAATGGTTAGCTGGGCCAAGCTGGTCCGTGAGTTCCTGGAGGCCTACGCCAAGGCAAAGCTGGGCGATGACGAGCCGCTGAAGACCTTCTGGAACACCACCCTGGGCCAGGCCTGGGAGGGCGAGGTCGAGAAGATCGAGGCGGACGAGCTGAAGCGGCGCGCCGAGATCGAGGCCTATCGCCTTCCAGGCTTGGCCGAGAACCTCGTTCCTATGGGCTGTTCGTTGTTGCTCGCAGGTTGCGACACCCAGGGCAATCGGGTGGAGGTTGGCGTCTGGGGATTCGGTCGCGGCGGAGAAATGTGGACCGTCGATCACCAGATATTCCACGGGAACCCGGCGGAGGACGAGGTCTGGTCCAACGTGGCGGCTTACCTGTTCGAGCGGCGCTTCCAGCATGAAGGCGGCCAGCAGATGAGTATCTACGCCACGGCCATTGACAGCGGCGGCCACCATTCGAATGCGGTCTACGATTTCGCGCGCCGCAACAAGGCGCGCCGGGTCTTTGCCGTCCGCGGTCGCCCCTTCGGTGAGAAGGCCATCAAGGATGGCGCCGGCCAGGTGGATATCGACTGGCGAGGGAAGCGGATCAAGAAGGGCGTGATCCTGTGGCACGTCGGCACGAACCTGGCCAAGGATCTGCTGCACAGTCGCCTGGCTATCGAGACGCCGGGCCCGGGCTATGTCCACCTTTCGGAGGACTTGTCGGACGAATGGTTCCGGCAGTTCTCAGGCGAAGCGCGGGTGTCGCGCAAGACGGCGACCGGAGTTCGTACGCTGTGGACGGCGCTGCGCAAGCGCGTCGAAGCACTGGACTGCGCGGTGTATGCGCTATGGGTGGCGGAGCATCTTGGCCTTTCTCGCAAGTCGGACGCTTGGTGGGATGCCATGGCGGAAAAGCTTGATGCGTTGCCGCCACCGCGGGACGAGGAGGCTGAGGCGCCGCCGCCGTCAACCACGCGGCCGGCCGCCCCGGCGAAGGCCGCGCCAGTGGCGCCAGCGGCGCGTGCCGGGCCGGCCGTCAAGCCGGCGCGCCGGCGAGTGGCGGCTTCCAGCTACCTCCGGGGGCGCAGGTAGGCCGCAGAACAGAAACCAATAAGGCAAGGTCATGGCATACACCCAGGCGGACCTGGAACGGCTGGATCGCGCGATAGCGAACAGCCAATTGGAGGTCCAGTACGACGGCAAGCGCGTGCGTTTCCGCAGCACGGACGAATTGATGCGCGCCCGCGCCCATGTGGAGCGGGAACTCAGCAAAGGAAAGGGGCGCTCGCGGCAGTTCAGGCTGCGCAACGCCGGCAAGGGGATCCGATGAGCTATCTGAAACATCGTGGTTCCAGTCTGCTTGTGCCTCGTCGCCTTAGCGCGCAGATGAGCAGCAGCTACGAAAGCGGAAGCGCCACGGGCAGCAGGGCCCGAAATTGGAATCCCTCGGGGTCGGGGCCGAACGCCGCGGCGACGCAGAACCTGGGTCTGCAGCGTCGCCGCGCGCGCGACGCCGTGCGCAATGATCCATGGGCATTGACTGCGACCACACGCTGGGTATCCAACGTGGTCGGCACGGGGATCCAGCCGTACCCCAAGCACCCGGACCCCAACGTCCGACGGGCGCTGAAGGAACTGTGGGCCGACTGGGTGCAGGAGGCCGATGCCGACGGCAGGCTGGACTTCTACGGAATGCAGGCCCTGGCTGTGCGCAGCATCTTCCAGGATGGTGAGACCTTGTTCCGTTTGCGCGCTCGGCGACCTCAGGACGGATTGTCCGTACCTCTGCAATTGCAGCAGATGGAGGGGGACCAGCTGCCGGTCGAGCGGTCGCTTACCCTGCCGAACGGCGGCGAGATCGTGAATGGCGTGGAGTTCGATGCTATCGGGCGGCGCACTGCCTATCACATGTGGCGTCATCATCCTGGCGAATTCGGCCGAAACGCGGCTGGGCAGGATACGGTCAGGGTGCCAGCCGAGCAGGTCATCCACGCCTATCCAATGTTGCGGCCCGGGCAGGTACGGGGGGTGACTGCTCTGGCTACCGTCCTGCTCCGCTTGAAGTCCATCGACAACTTGGACGACGCTGTCATGTACCGGCAGGAGGTGGCAAACCTCTTCGCGGGCTTCATCACCAAACCGGATCCCGATGCCGATCCGAATAACCCTCTTACGGGCGAGGCGGACGGTTATGAGTTCGATGACGACGGCACGCCGCTCGTCTCCATGGAGCCGGGCACGATGCAGGAGCTGGCACCAGGTGAAGAGGTGACATTCTCCAGTCCGCCAGATGCCGGCAACAACTACGAGGGATTTATGCGGCAGCAGTTGATGGGGGCGTTTGCCTCTGTCGGCGTGCCTTATGAAATCGCAACAGGCGACCTGCGCGGTATCAGCGATCGAACGCTGCGGGTGGTGGTCAACGAGTTTCACCGGCTCATCGAGCAATACCAATGGCACTGCGTGATCCATCAGCTCTGCCGCCCCGTCTGGAATGCCTGGATCGACGCCCTGGCGCTTTCCGGCACCTTCCCCATGCCGGATTTCCACCGCCGCCGCCGTGAATGGTTGCGCGTGCTGTGGGTGCCCCAGGGATGGCCGTACTTCAACCCCGTGCAGGACGCGCAGGCCGACAAGGAGTCGGTGCGAAGCGGCTTTTCCAGCCGGTCGTCAATCATCCTCAGGAAGGGCGACGATCCAGACCACATTGCGGCGGAGATTCGCGCCGACAACGAAACGGCCGACGCCGAGGGCTTTGTGTTCGATAGCGATCCTCGGCATACGACCAGCGCCGGTAAGGCGACGGGATCAGAAGGGGGCGGCAGCCCCGACCCTCTCAATCAATGAATGGAGCCAATATGGCAAAGAAGGCTTGGTATTCGATCAGCGTCAATGCGCAGGCGGATAAGCCCGTGGTCGAGATTCGCATTTATGGCGAAATTGGGTTCTGGGGAACTACGGCTGAAGCGTTCGTCGCAGAACTGGACGCAGCAGCGGCAGGTGGTGCCGACATCTTGGTGTCGCTGAACAGCCCAGGGGGCGACGTTTTCGACGCGTTTGCAATCTACAACGCGCTTCATCGGTACGCCGGTCGGGTAACCACGCGAGTGGACGGCGTCGCCGCCTCCGCGGCCTCATTGATCGCGATGGCCGGCAAGCCAACGATCATGCCCGAGAATACGCAGATGATGATCCACAACGCTTGGATCATCACTGGTGGTACGGCCGAGGATCTGCGCACCACTGCAGAAATGATGGATCGGATCCGAGACGGCGTGGTGGCAGCCTACTCCCGTAAGAGTGGACTGGACAGTGACAAGATCATCGAAATGATGGACGCGACCACGTGGATGTCTGCGCTCGAGGCGCAGGCGTTGGGATTTTGCGACCTGATCGAGGAGCCCGTGCGTCTGCAGATGTCGGATAGTGCGGCTGCCGTGCTGCAAAAGCACAAGAATCTGCCTGACGACGTGAAAGCTATGCTCAAGTCCCTGGAAGAGAGCGACCCCGAGCCCGCGCCGAATCCGAAGCCCGGGCCCGAGCCCGAGCCCGAGCCCGAGCCGTCCCCGGCTGCTCCGGCGGATGCGCCGACGGCATCTGCGCTGGCCGCCCGTGTCTATGCGTCCTGCCGGCAAGAGGGGATTGCGGATCTGGCGGAAGGTGTGCTGCTCAGCGGTGCGCTGGATAGTCTTGAACTGGCGGATCAACGGATCACGCAAGCCAAAGAGATCGCCGGCATCTGCTTGGCAGCAAAGCTGCCTGAGAAGGCTGCCGCTTTCGTGTCTGCGGGCCTCACGGTAGACCAGGCGCGTGCGCGCCTGTTCGAGCATGTCGTGGCCGATGCGGGCGACTCTATCAATAACCGACCTCCCACCAATTCATCGGCCCAGAAGCAGAGCGGGCCGAATCCCCAGGCGATCTACGCCAAACGAAAAGCCCTCTCTGCCCACTAGGAGTCAGCACCATGCCTTTCATCCATCAACAGGCCAGAACGGCCGATTTCATCCTCTCCGAAGCCAACGGCCAGCGTTCGCGCGAAAACGCAATCTTGGCTGCCACCCTCGTCGCCCTGGCTGCAGGGCAATTGCTCACGCTGGGCGACGACGGCAAATATGCCGCCTACGCCGGCCCGGGGGCGGACCCCGGCGCGCCGATCACCGCCGACGCCGTGCTGTACGGCAATGCCCCGGTGTCCGACGATGATCAGCAGATCGTCGTCATCGCGCGTGACGCGGAACTGGCGGGCGTGCTGCTTGTCGGCTTGGATGCGCCGGCGCGCGTTGCCCTGCAGTCGGCTGGCATCATCGTCCGCTGATCCCACCAACACAACTCCATCTATCCAACATTCGCGGTCGCCTCCGGGCGGCCGTTTCTATTTCTGGAGCCTGACATGGCCGATATCAATATCTTCCAAGACGAGAAATTCACGGTTTCCGCCTTGACCGCCGCCATCAACGAGCTGGAGAGCATCCCGGGCCGCATCGGCAAGCTCGGCCTTTACTCGGAAGAGGGCGTTTCCTCCACCGTGGTGCAAATCGAATACGACGGCCAGACACTGGGTTTGGTGTCCGCCAAGCCCCGTGGTGGTGTCGGTCAATCGGTCGTCCTGACCGGCCGCAAGCTGATTCCGTTCAACACCGTGCACTTGCCGCAACGTTCCACGATGCTGGCCGACGAAATCCAGGGCATCCGCGCGTTCGGGAGCCAATCGGAGCTGGAATCGGCCGAGGCGCGGGTTGCCAAGTACCAGAGGAAGCATCGCCAGCAACTCGATCTAACGCACGAATATCAGCGCGTGGGCGGCATCAAGGGGCAGATCCTGGATGCCGACGGCACTTCGGTGTTGCTCGACGTTTACCATTCCTTCGGCATCGTCCAGCAGGAATTCCCGATGGAACTCACGAGCGCAACCACCCTCGTTCGCCAGAAATCGGACGACGTCGTGGATCTGGTCGAGGATGCCCTGGGCGCCACCCCAGCCAGCGGCGTTCGCGCGCTGTGCGGCAAGGACTTCTGGAAGACGCTGATCAACCACAAGAGCGTACGCGAGACGTACCTGAATACCGCGCAAGCAGCCGAACTGCGGGGCAAACCGGCCGACTCCTTCGAGATCGGCGGCATTACCTACGAACGCTACCGCGGCAAGCTGGGGGGCGCTCCCTTCATCGGCGACGAGGAGGCTTACGCCTTTCCCGATGGCGTGTCCGATTTCTTCATCACGCGCTTCGCGCCGGCCGACTATATGGAAACGGTCAACACCGATGGCCTGCCGTATTACACGCGGGTCGAGCCGTTGCCGTTCGGGAAGGGACTTGAGATCGAAAGCCAGTCCAATCCGCTGCATCTGCCGACGCGGCCCAAGGCCATCATCAAACTGAAGATGGGCACCTGAAGCCATGGAATGGGATAACTCCGTGTTCGACGAAGCCTTCGATGCGGTGGGTCTGCGCGAGCCGGCGTTGCTGCTGGATACGGAGCCTCCCGTCCCATTCAAGGTTCGGTTCGACCGCCCGCAGGTCATCGACGAAGGGGACCTGGTGCACTCGACCGACTACGAGATCGAGTACACCACCGCCGACGTCCCCGACCTTGCGTACCAAAGTCAGGTGGAAATCGGGGGCGTCCGGTACCGAGTCCGCCAGGAGCCGACCGCGGTAGGCGACGGCTTCTGGTCGCGCGCGATGCTGGAGCAGCTTCCATGACCACGCTGGCAATGCAATACGTGGTGGACCTCCGTGCCGCCCTCAAGGCGGCGCCCGGATTCCCCGCCGAAGTCGAGGCATCGCCTGTACGGGCAATCGCCAGAGAGGATCCGATGGTGATCTCCGTGCAGTTGGGCGGGGAGTCGGTGGAGAGCATTCACCCGCCGCGCGCCACCCGCGTACGTGAAATCCATGTCCTCGTTCACACAGCAGGCGATGACCATCAGGCCTTCGCAGAGGCGGTGTTCGAGCAGGCCCACCCCGTCGTTATGGCATACGCCGGCCCCAACGTGGTCGAGGTTGCCGAGTTCGGGACCGATGAGCCCAAGTACGTCAATGGCGACCTGCGGCGGCAGATTGTGAACAAGCGCTACCGCATCACCTACCAAACCGATGAGCACTCCCTAAGCGCCTGAACTATCGGAGAAAGCATGAACAAAGAAAGGAAATCAGTCGCCGACGATCCGGTGAGTACCGATATCGCCCAGCCTGCGCAGGCGGTGACCGGGCCCCAGATCGATGAACACCATGGCCGCGGCGGGAGCTATCTCCGTGATTCGGCTACCGGCGAGCGAATTCTGATCGAGCGGACCGAACCCTGCTCAGGCTGCCAGGCCCGATAGGGCCGTCTCGCTATCAATCTGGCCCTTATTGGGCCTTCATTCTTGGAGCCCATGATGGCAAAGAAAACTCGCAATTCCGTCGTGTTGGCGAAACTGCAGACCACGGCCGGCACTGCCGCTCAGCCTGCCGGGGCCACGGACGCGGTGCTGGTCCGAAGCCTGACGGCGACGCCTCTGTCGGCAGAGTTCGTGGAACGCGAACTCCTGCGGCCCTACATGGGGAATTCCGGGCAAATCGCGACCACGCAGTATGCCCAGCTCGAATTCGAAGTGGAACTCGCAGGAGCAGGCACCGCGGGCAAGGCGCCTGCGTGGGGGCCTCTTCTGCGCGCCAGCGGCTTCGCTGAGACGGTCACGGTAGGAACAGACGCACGGTATTTGCCGGTGTCGACCGATTTTGAACTGATCACCCTGCATTACTTCCTGGACGGCCTGTTCCACAAGATCGTGGATGCCCGGGGGACGGTCGCTTTCGATCTGACGGCCAAGAGCATCCCGGTTCTGCGTTATCGATTCATGGGCGCCTATGTGCCGATCACGGACGGCGCCATGCCCGCAGGCGTGGATTTCAGCTCGTTCCAGATCCCGAAGGCGGTAAACAAGGCGAACACGCCGGCGTGGTCGCTCGGCGCCTTTTCGGGCTGCTTGCAGTCCATGACCTTCGACGTGGCGAACCAGTTGGTCTGGCGCTCGCTCATCGGCTGCGAGGGAGCGGAGATCACGGACCGCAAGCCGACAGGGAAACTCGTTCTGGAACTGCCGCGGATGGCGGATTTGGACTGGCCGACCATGGTGTTGTCCGGCGCCGGCACAGCACTGTCGATCACCCATGGGGTGACTGCCGGCCACATCATCGAAATCAAGGCCAGCACAGCCCAGATGACCAATCCGACGTACTCGGACCAGGAAGGGGTGACGATGCTGAACCTGGACACGAACATCAATCCCGGCGCCGTCGGCAACGACGAGCTGGAGATCATCGTCAGGTAGTGCCGCAGCTCTCGTCCTTCCACCATTCTTACCACGACGTGCCCGGGATCTCCCGGGCATTTTGCTTTTGGAGCCCTATATGTCCTTCGTCGTCACCAAGCGCCCGGTCGCTGCCTTCCCTATCTCCCTCGTCGTCAACGGCACGAATGGCGACCCGCTGGAAATCAGCTTCGTCGCTCAGTATCACCGGCACACGCCGGAGCAGTTGGCCGATCTGACCGACGGTATGGTCAACAAGGCGCGCGCCACCCAGAATTTGCCCCCCCTCCTGCGGCCCGATGGCTCCCAGGCTCCCGAGTATCCCTACTCGAGCGACCTCGAGTTCGTGCAAGCAAAGCTGGCCAACTGGCTGGGCGTGAGGGATGCGGCGGGGGACTCCGTCCCCTTCAGCCGGGAATCGCTGCAGGCGGTGATTACCGATTGGCCGGAGCTGATCGCTCCGCTGTTCAGCGGCTTCTATGCCGCGCACCAGGGCGCACAGAAAAAAAACTGATCGAGGCCGCCAGGCGATGGGCAGGAGCTGGCGCACCACAGGCCGGCGGCTTTGATACTGACGACCAGGTGCTGGCGGCGCTTCGAGCAGCAGGGGCGCCAGCGGAAGTTCTAGATGCGGCCAGGCCAGCATCGGCGTCTGACGACGAGGCGTTTGAAGTGTGGCCGGAGAACTTGCCGACATTTGAGGCATTCATTGCACTGAGCCACTGCTGGACCTGGGTGGCGCCGGCAATGGGACGGCCCGTGAGGGTGGGAATCCCGTCCGCAGAAATCGAATCGACGCTGCGCCTGCTTCGGGTGAAGCGTCGGGTGCGCCGCGAGATGTTCATCGAGCTGCGGGCGATGGAACGGGCCGCCCTCGAGGTCTTTGAAAGCAACGAATAGGCGCAACGCCGGAAATCAATATGACCGATAAGATCCTTGCCGTTCGGATGACCGGCGACGAGGCGGACTTGTTGCGCGCGTTCGGCGCGGGCAGTGCTGCGTCGGCGCGGTTTGCAGCGACGGCGGAGGCTTCTCTGGCGCGGGCAGCTGCTGCCGCTGACCGGGTCGGTGCGGCATCCAGCCAGATGTCGTTGTCTGTTAACGCGGCGTCGGCTGGCGCCCAGGCATACGCGACAGCTGGCGATAGATTTCTGCAAAGCCTGGAGCGGCAGGCCCAGGCTGTCGGCAAGACCCGGTCCCAGCTGCTGGAGTTGCGTGCGGCGGAACTCGGCGTAGCGGCTCAGGCAGCCCCGATGATAGGCCACCTAAAGGCACAAGAAACCGCCTTGAATTCTGGGGCGGTGGCCTTCAATAAGCACGCCAGATCTGCCGCTCAGACTGAAGCTGCAATGCGTGGGGTACCCGCGCAGATCACCGACATTGTGGTTTCGCTGCAGAGCGGACAGCAGCCCATGACTGTGGCGCTACAGCAAGGCGGTCAGCTGAAAGACATGTTCGGCGGACTGGTCCCTGCAGCTCGTGCGCTGGGATCCACCCTGTTGGGAATGGTGAACCCGTGGACGCTGCTCGCCGGCGCTGCTGTGGCCTGGGGTATTGCTGCCTATCAGGGGGACCAGGAGACAGATCGGCTAAATCGGACGATCCGCCTGACAGGGAACTATGCAGGCGTCACTGCCGCGAGTATCCGCGAAATGTCGGCCGCTTCCGCCAAGATTGGGGGCGGGGGCATCGGAAATGCGCGTGATGCGGTTGAGGGATTGGTCGCTACCGGCCAAATCTCGAAGGCCACGATTGCTGATCTGAGCGCCACGATGGTGGAGCTGGAGCGCGTTTCCAAGCAGTCCATGGACGAAATCTCCAAGGACTTTGCTCGGATGCCGGAAGGTGTCACGAAGTGGGCGGAAGAACATAACCGCTCGATGAACTTCATGAGCCTGGCGCAATGGGAGTACATCCGCACGCTGGAGGAAAGCGGCAATCGCGAAGCCGCGATGCAGGCGACTTCGAAGGCTCTGCATGATTACCTGGGTGATGAGGCTCCCGCGAAGCTGGGTTTGCTGGAGCGAGCCTGGCGCGGCGTCAAACAGGAAGTCTCCGGCGCGTGGGAGGCGATGAAGCAGGTCGGGCAGGAGCAAGATCCGCTTGAGGCTCGCATTGCGTCACTCCGTAAGAATCTTGACCTTATCCGAGACAGGGCAAATGGGCCTGCCGGCATTAACGCGGCAGGCCAGGCCAAATTGGCGGCTGCCGTAGGGCGGCTGCGGGATGCTGAGGATCAGAGAGCCTTGGCAGAGGCGGCTTCACAGGTCCACGGGCTCAATGCAGCCGCCAATGCCAGCGCCATCACTGCGGCAAAGGCACTCGAATCGCTAGATGAGGCGACAAACAAGTCGCGTCGGCTGGAAAAGGCGCTCGAAGAAAATGCACGAAATGAAGCGAGTCTGAGGGCAATCGACCCGAACGATGATCGGATATCCGCCACCGCCATCCGCGCACGGGAAGCTGCCACCCGAAAGCGTTTTGAGGACAAGGGCGCTGGCGCAGGAGTCCAAAGCGGCATTTCCGCTCAGCTGGCCGCAATGCAGGCGCATGCGCGCTTGCGAGAGGAAGAGCTTCGACGGGAAACCACGCGCCTGGAGGGCGAACGTGCCCGCGGTCTGCTGTCGGAGGAGCAATTCATCCATCGGCGCGCCGAGGCACAGCGCGCGGCCCTGCAAGATGAGCTGGAGGTGGCTCGCAAGCAGGCGGAGATTGCCGGAGGAAAGAAGCAGCTTTCGGAGCGGGAGCGTTATCTTGGCCGCGTAAAGGAGCTTGAGGCCCAGATCGTTCGCTCCCAGGAGCAAGAGGCCACCGATATCGAGAAGTACCAGGAGAAGATCCGCGGAGCGTTGCGGGCTACTCAGCTGGACATCGAGAACTATCGCGAGACGCGTGACCTGCAGGCCAACCGCCAAGTCAACGCCATGACGCTGGGCGCGAATGATCGCGCCCTGGTGGACTCCGTGAATCAGGCCCAGGACCGATTCCGGCGTATCCGCGACGGCTTCACCGACAAGATGCTGCGCGAAGGTGGGGCAGGCGCACTAGATTCCGCACAGTACCTGCAAGGAATTGCCCAGATCGATGCGGCCATGCTGGCCCAGGTCGAGCGTGAGCGCGCGTACATGCAGGAGCGTGTCGCAATCCAGTCTGACTGGAAAAACGGCGCGCTGCTTGCTGTCAACGACTGGCTCGACGGCACTGCGAATTTGATGGCGCAGTCGCAGCAGGTCTTTTCATCCCTGTTCACCGGGATGGAGAACGTCGTTGCGAGCTTCGTGACCACCGGGAAGGCGAAATTCTCGGACTTCACCCGCAGCGTTCTGGCGGATATCGCAAAGATTGCGGCGCGCCAGGCCCTGGTCGGATTCGTGACCAGCATATCCGGAATGCTCTTCAGTGGGGTTTCGGTGGCTGCCAACTATGCCGGTGCTGGCCAGGTGGCGACCGGAGACACATCGGGCATGTCTGGCAGCTGGGGGGCAGTCAAGAACGCAAAGGGCAACGTCTATTCGTCGCCCAGCTTGTCCGCCTATTCGAACGGGGTCTATGACACGCCGCAGGTCTTCGCCTTCGCGAAGGGCGCGGGTGTTTTTGCCGAGGCTGGCCCTGAAGCAATCATGCCGCTCAAACGCGCGCCGGACGGGAGTCTTGGTATCCGCGCACAGATCCCGAACTTCTCCCAGGCCGCCGCAGGCGATGAGCTGCGGGCAGGCAATCGCCCAGTCCAGGTGCAGATCTACCTGCAAGAAGGGGAGGGCGTTCGCACGAACGCGCCGGCCGGTCTGGAGCAATTCGGCAAGGAAATCGGCGAATTCGTTGACCAGCGGTTTGAGCGCCTCCTGGCTCGGTCCTACCGGCCCGGGGGGACTTCTTGGAACCGTCAGAACGGTAGGTGAGCTTCGTGGAAATTTTTACCTGGTGCCCCCGGAGGAATCCGAAGGGGGAGGTCGCCTTTCGCGGGTTGAGCGCGCAATTCGGCGATGGATTCGCGCAGGTCGCCGAAGACGGCATCAATTCCCGCTCTGAGTCTTGGCCGCTTGAGTTCTTCGGGACCGAGGCTGAGATCCAGCCAATCAAAAAGTTCCTTGACCGCCACGGGACCTGGACGGGGTTCCTTTGGACGCCGCCCTTGGGGCAGCAGGCGGTCTTCCTGATGGAGCGGGGTTACAGCCCTGTGCCTCTGGGTGGCGGCTGGTTCACGTTGGCCGTCACCTTCAAACAGAAATTCATTCCCTGATGACCATGGTGAACCTCGAAATCATCAATGTTGGGCAAGCGCCCAATGATGGCACCGGCGATACGCACCGGGATTCATTTCAAAAAACGAACCGGAATATGTCGGCGCTGAAAGCGGCGCTGGAAGACGCGTTCAAGACTGTGGAGATTCCGGCGTCCGCGAATCTGAACGCCTACACGACCACCGGCACGTTCCACCAGTCCGCGAACGCGGGGGCCGTGGGTGGTACGAACTATCCGGAGGGTACCGCAGGCTTGCTGCAGGTCGTGGCAGCGGGTACGTCGTTTGTGTATCAGCGGTACGTGACCACGGGGCGCCGTAGCTATTGGCGGACTCGCGCTGGAGGCGACTGGGCTGAATGGGTGAGAATGCTCGATGCCTCGATGCTGGGCGCTGCCAACGGTGCCGCATCGCTGGGCGCCGACAGAACGATCCCGCGCGAGCAGCTGCCAGTCCTGACCGCGGTGCCTGTCGTGGCCGGCACCGACGCCAACACGGTCACCGACCCCGGCTCCTACTACATCAACAGCGACGCCGACGCGACGCTGGCTCTCAATTGGCCCGAGTTGCGGGCGGGCACGCTGGTGGTGGAGCGCGCTGGCGCGGGGAACGTGCAGGTCACTCAGACTTACACGACTCGCGGCGGTTCTGGTGGCGTATCGCGCACCTACAAACGCGTGCGGTTTACAACGTCGAACACCTGGTACCCCTGGCAGGAGTTGGCTCGACTCGACGAGGCGATGAAAAGCGTCGCGCTCTCTGTCGGCACCGATGCCAACACGCTGACCGCACCCAACACTTTCTACACCTGGGGCCCAGGCGCTGTGGTGTCTGGGGGCGTTAACTGGCCGGCGGTTGTTCCGGGGTCTGGAGCGCTGACCGTAGCTGTGATGGCCACGACGACTGTGATCCAGAGCCTGGAGCTGCTGACAGGCGTTGGCCGCCGGCCGGTCTGCCTTCAGCGGGCTCGCATCAATGGAGCATGGGACCCCTGGTTTGTAGTCGCGCCGCTCAGCTCGACGGTGGACTTGCCCACAGCGAACCACGGTGATGTCTATGTGGATGGCGACGGCTGGTACGCCTGGAACGGGTCGGCTTACGCGCGCCGCAGCTTGGCCAAGACGCTGGTCAGTATCGACCTGAACTCGGTAGATGTTCCCGGCGCTTACGCTTGCAACGTCAGCGCTGAGGCCACGCCTGCCTTGAACTACCCGGTGCAGCTGGCCGGGATTCTGGAAGTCGTCTCATCCCAGGCCAGTAATCTGCAGGTCACTCAGACCTACACGGCCTTCCCAGAAACCAGCCCGGTGACCTACAAGCGCGTTCGGTTCGGCGCTTCCAAGGTTTGGGGGCCCTGGCTGGAACAGGCCAGGCTCAAGGACGCCATGCACCGGGTGGCCCTGAGTGCCGCCGCAGGCATTAACGCCAACACGTTGACTGCGGACAATACGTTCTACACCTGGGAGTCTGGCTCCACCATCACGGGCGCCGGCGGCGCCAACTGGCCCCCCGTGAATAACGGTACGGTCGGTGCAGGCTTCCTGGAGGTGTTCTGTATCTCTTCTGGCGCGATCGTGCAGCGTTGCACGCTGCTGGGTAACGCCCAGAAGCCCCGTGTGTTCCAGCGGTTCGGCGCAGGTAGCTCCTGGGAAAGCTGGAGGATCACCGCAAGTCTCAGCTCGTCTGCGTTCCTGCCTGTGGCCGACTGCGGCGAGGTGTACGTGGATGGGGTTGGCGTATACCAGTGGAACGGCACGAACTACACGCCCCAGACTCCGGTTACGGGCGTACTGCTGATGAAGCCGAGCGCAGTGATCATGGGGGAGTTTCCCGGTCAAGCATCGGCCACAGGGAACCGCTTCATGTCCTACTCTGGGGACACCTATCTGGCGGCTGTACCGGGCGCCGGCGGGTCGGTGGCGGGCCTTCTTGCACGAAACGCCGATTCGGCCAATTCGCAATTTGTAGGTATGTCGGCTAGCTTGGGCGGGTGTTATCTGCTATTCAGCCGACACGGAACTGCTGCGGTTCCCCCCAATTTGATTATCAGCTCCGGCTCTGGGGAATGTGGCCGTGTGGTCGAGGACGGTCGTTGGCAATTCGGTCGGTTTGTGCAGCCCAACGTGCAAACGAAGCTCCACGTCTCCTTCAACGGCGGCGGCCTGGAGTACGGCATTGTGACCCGTCCAGTCAATGCATCGGACTCCACAGCTATCCAGTTCCAGTCGTCCTCTGGCGGCGTCGCGGGCTACATCTATTCGACGCAGGCGCTGACGACGACCTACGCCACGACCTCGGACTATCGGGCCAAGACCGATCTGGGGAACCTGGACCCCGAGAACTCGCTGGCCACCATCAACGCGCTGCGTCCCATTCTGTTCCGCATGAATGAGGCACCGGAAGGCTCCGAGATCCAGCGAGGCTTCATTGCACACGAACTACAAGAGAAAGTCCCCAACGCGGTGGTGGGCAAGAAGGACGAGATGATGGCGGGGCCTGGCGGTCCCGATGCGCCGGAGGTGCCCAGATACCAGGGCGTGGACATGTCACGCATCATGCCCGACATGGTGGCTGCGGTGCAGCGCTTGACCCAGATGCTGGAGGAAACCAACAGATCGTTGGTGACGGCCAACAACAGGATCGCGCAACTGGAAGCTGCGGGCTCGCCCGCTACCCCGGAGTAGTGCAATGGGGATCTATGCGGATGTTCAAAAGCTGGAGGTCGGCCAGTTGGTCGACTTGTTCGAGCTGGACGCCACCGGCATTGGCGGCACGCTTCAGCGCTTTCACGGATACGCCCAGGTAGGCCCGATCTGGTGGCAAGGGAATCAATACGACCCCTGGGCTATCCAGGCTGAGGGATTCGATCAAGTAGGTGAGGGGCAGCAGCCCACGCCCACGCTGTCCATAGGCAACATTGGGCAGGACGCAGAGGGCAACCCCGTGCCGGGTGTCATTTCCGCACTATGCATCCAGCTTGACGACCTGGTAGGCGCCCGCGTGGTTGTCCGGCGGACGCTCGGGAAGTACTTGGATGCGCGTAACTTCCCCGATGGCAACCCCACCGCCTCGCCCGACGAGGAACTGACGCCGGAGATCTGGATTGTCCAACAAAAGACAAGCGATGTTCCCGAAGTCGTGGAGTTCGAGCTATCGAGCGCGCTGGACTTCAACGGTCAGCAGCTTCCCAGCCGCCCGATCATCGCCGGCATCTGCGGTTGGCTGACGAAGGGTGGATACCGCGGCACGTACTGCGGATACACCGGGGCGCGCATGTTCGACCTGGAAGGGAACCCAGTCACGGATCCCGCCCTTGACCGTTGCTCGGGCCTGTTGAGCGACTGCAAGAAGCGCTTCGGCGAGTTCGAAATTATCAATTTCGGTGGCTTTCCATCGGCAGACCGGATCAGAGGCTAACCATGCGCAAGAAGACTTTAACGGCCATCCGGGCTCACGCGATGGCCGAGTACCCGCGCGAGTGCTGCGGCCTGGTCGTCATGGCAGCCAGGAGCGAATCGTACTGGCCGTGCCGAAATCTGGCGACCGGTACAGACCATTTCGTGATGGATCCAGAGGACTACGCCAAGGCAGAGGACGCCGGGCGGATTATCGCCATCATCCATTCCCACCCAGACGTACCGAGCGACCCCAGTGAGGCCGACCGCGTCGCGTGCGAGGCGACCGGCTTACCGTGGTTCATTGTCGGGGTGCAGAAGGATGCCGCCGGCGCTGTCGTGACAGGAGACGTGCGCGGGTTCGCGCCCGAGGGGTATGTGGCTCCGCTGCTTGGGCGTCCCTTTGCCCACGGTGTCCTGGACTGCTACAGCCTGATTCGCGACGGGTACGCGCGCGAGCTGGGCATCTTGCTGCCGGATTTTCATCGAGAGGATGGCTGGTGGGAGCCTGGTAGGGAAGGCGACCTCTACATGGATCATTTCGCAGAAGCGGGCTTCCGACCTCTGACAGTCGGCGAGGAAGTGCAGTTCGGTGACGTGGTACTGATGCAGATCCGTTCGGATCGCGTCAATCACGCCGGCCTGTTCATCGGAAGCCGCCCATTGAAGGAAGCGCCCGACCTCTTCCCGGTTCCCAACGCAATGCTTCACCACCTGTATGGGCGGGATTCCGAACGCGTGGTCTATGGAGGCTATTGGCGCGAGGCCACGCGCCTGGTGCTTCGATACGAGGTCGCCCAATGAACGAAATACTGCGTGAAGTGCGGCTGTATGGTCGACTGGGCGCGCGATTTGGGCGGATTCATCGGCTTGCGGTAAGGAGCACTGCCGAGGCGATCCGGGCGCTGTCCGTACTGATCCCGGGG
Organism: Achromobacter xylosoxidans; assembly: GCF_014490035.1. NCBI lineage: Bacteria > Pseudomonadati > Pseudomonadota > Betaproteobacteria > Burkholderiales > Alcaligenaceae > Achromobacter > Achromobacter xylosoxidans. Next base: position 1,980,195 of record NZ_CP061008.1, read on the forward strand.
TTTGAGCAGGAGCTGGCGGATAGCGAGTCGCATGGGGTGCACTTCGCCTGCTTCATCGGGAAGCGAAACATCGGCGTGGATGACATGCGGCATCCCGTTGGCGCGGAGCCGATTCGCATCGCCCCGGTCCCGACGGGGGCAAAGCGCGGCGGACTATTCCAGACAGTGTTGGGGGCGGTAATGCTGGTTGTCGGCGCTGTCACATCCCAGCCTTGGCTGATGCAGATGGGCGGGGCGATGGCGCTGGGCGGCGCTGTGCAGATGTTCTCTCCCCAGCAACGGGGGCTCAGTGCGCGGGATAGTCCTGAGAATGGCGCCTCCTACAACTTCAACGGGGCCGTCAACACTTTGGCACAGGGCGGCCCTGCGCCGCTGCTGTATGGCCAGATGATAGTGGGTAGCGCGGTGATCTCGGCAGGGATTTACGCGGAGGACCAGGTATGACGATGCAATTCAATCGAGCCAGCGGGGCGCCTTCGGGCGCCCTTTTTATTTCTGGCGGCTCGCATAAAAGGAGTAGGCCCGTGGTCGGCCACGGGGGCGGGAAGAGTGGCGGCGGCGGCCGCTCTCCGAAGGAGGCGCCCGACAGTCTCCATAGCACCGCCTACGCCCGCATTATCGACTTGGTGTCGGAAGGGGAGATTTTTGGGCCAACCCATGGTTTGGGCGGAGCGTTGCGTGATGTGTACCTGGACGGTACGCCAGTAGCGAATGAAGACGGCTCGCTGAATTTTCAGAATGTCGCTATCGACTTCCGCACCGGCACGCAGACGCAGGACCCATTGCCGGGATTCCCTGCGTCCGAGGTAACCACCGCGGCCAACGTCGAGCTGACCGCGGCGTTGCCATGGGTTCGTTCGTTCGCTGACACGCAGCTGTCTGCAATTCGAATAACGCTCGCAGTCAACGGCCTGTCCCAAGCGAACACGAGCAATGGCGACATTACGGGCTATCGCGTCGAGTATCGAATCGAAGTCAGTACAGACGGGGGAGCGTATCAGACCGCGCTTACGTCGGCCTTTGATGGCAAGACGACCCAGCGCTACGCCCGATCACACCGAATTGATCTTCCCTCGGCTCGTTCTGGGTGGTCAGTTCGCGTGGTTCGCACTACAGCCAACGCAGGCAGCAGCACCGTTTCTGATCGGACCTTCGTAGACGCCTATACCGAAGTGATCGATGCGAAGCTGCGCTACCCGATGTCGGCCGTGTTCGGGATCAAGGTCGATGCATCCCAGTTTCAGAATGTCCCCGTTCGGGCGTATGACTTGAAAGGGCGCATCATTCGCGTTCCGTCAAACTATGACCCGGAGTCGCGCGCCTATTCGGGGACATGGGACGGCACGTTCAAACTCGCATGGACGGATAACCCAGCCTGGATCTTCTTTGATCTGGTCAGCAACGACCGGTATGGCTTGGGCGAGCGTATCCCGGCCGGATGGTTGGATAAATGGGGGCTGTACCAGATCGCTCGCTATTGCGATGAGCTGGTGCCAGACGGATTCGGCGGGCAGGAGCCGCGTTTCACCTGCAACGTCTATCTGCAAACGGCCGCTGACGCCTATCGTGTACTTCAGGATCTGGCGTCGGTGTTTCGCGGCATGGCGTACTGGGCTAGCGGCTCTGTCTTTGCCGTTGCGGATATGCCCGGCGATCCGATCTATACGTTCACGTCCGCGAACGTCATTGATGGGCGCTTCCATTACGCCGGATCGGCTCTTAACACCCGCTACACCGTGGCGTTGGTGTCATGGAACGACCTTTCCGACATGGGGCGGCAGAAGGTTGAGTATGTGGAAGACCGCAGAGGTCTGTTGCGATACGGCCTCCGGCAGATCGAAGTCAGCGCGTTCGGGTGCACATCGCGAGGGCAAGCGAACCGCGTAGGAAAGTGGCTTTTGCTGACCTCCCAGATGGAAACGCGGTCCGTTTCCTTCGCGGTAGGACTGGACTCCTGCCGTGTTCACCCGGGCAGCATTATCCGCGTGGCGGACCAGCACTTGGCTGGGCGTCGTATCGGAGGGCGGATTCATGCTGCAACCGGAAAGGTAATTACTGTAGACGCCGCGCTGGGTGTCCGTCCAGGCGATCGCCTGACGGTCAACTTACCCAGCGGTGTCTCCGAGACGCGAATCATCAGCACCGCGGTAGGCCAGGGGCTGACTGCGGACATGACGACGTTCACAGTCGATTCCATCAAGCTGACTGCGGATATGGTGGGGCTGCCGGGAACGGTCCTTATCCTGACCGTTACGGCGCCCTATTCGGAGGTTCCTGAGCCCGAATGCGTGTGGACACTGGAATCCGAGACGCTATCTGCACAACGCTTTCGAGTATTGAGTGTGAAGCGCAAGGAAGGGCTTGTCGCCGAGATTTTTGCCTTACAGCACGAGCCAGGGAAGTTCGATAACGTGGACTTCGGCACGCGGCTGGAACCGGTGCCGATCACGGTTATCCCGCCTGGCGTGCAGCCGCCTCCCACCGAGGTGACCATTACGTCCTATCCCGTGATCAGTCAGGGCTTCGCCAGCCATACTGCCGTGTTCTCTTGGAAGCGCGCTGATAGCGCAGTGGCCTATGAGGTGCAGTGGCGCCGGGATAACTCGGAATGGGTGAATATGCCGCGCACGGGCTCGACGAGCGTCGAGGTGCCGAACGTCTATGCCGGGGCATTCCTATGCCGGGTGCGTGCCTTGAATGCGTTGGATATCGCCTCTATGTGGGCCTCGTCGACGCTCACGCAGTTGGACGGCATTCTGGCTCCGCCTCCGGCCGTCACCAGCCTGGTGCCGACCGCCCTGGTCTTCGCTATTCGATTGAAGTGGGGTTTGCCTGCGGGTCCGTCCATTCTGGAGCGGACCGAGATCTGGTACAGCGCCTCGCCTGCATTCGAGTCCGCGCAGAAGTTGGGAGACTTCGCGTTCCCCCAAGACAGCACGACGCTGATGGGCCTGTCGGCCGGCGCGCGGCTGTACTTCTGGGCCATCTTGCGAGACCGGAACGGCGTGGCAGGGCCGCGCTATCCGGCGGGAAATGGTGTGCTCGGTCAGGCGAGTTCGGACGCCGGCGAAATCCTCGACTACCTCACGGGCAAGATCACCCAGACGCAACTGGCGCGAGACATCCTCGCGCCGATTGAGCGGATACCGGTGCTGGAAACTCGGATAGCCCAGGAGGAGACGACTCGGCAGGCTCAGAATGAGGCGATGGCTCAAACCATCAGTACCGTCAGCGCAAAGGTCAACGAGAACACTGGCCTAATTCAGCAGGAATCGCTCATCCGCACGAATGAGAATGAAGCGATGGGCCGACGCCTCACGGACGTGCAAGCGACGGCCGGGGCAGCGTCACAAAAGGCAGATCAGGCGTTCGCCGGAGTTCAAGAGACAAGCCAGGCCATCGCCAAGACCAATGGCGATCTGTCGGCGATGTGGACCATTAAGGCGCAGACCACCGCCGGAGGCCGCAGCTACATGGCCGGTATCGGGGTTGGCGTTTCGAACACAGGCGGCATCGTCGAATCACAGGTGCTGGTGATGGCGGATCGCTTTGCGGTTCTGCATCCCAACGGAAGCAACGTCACGTCGCCGTTCGTTATCCAGGGTGGACAGGTCTTCATGAGCCAGGCCCTGATCGGTACGGGCTGGATCACCAACGCAATGATCGGCAGCTACATCCAGTCAGACAACTATGTGGCGGGGGTTTCGGGCTGGCGCATTGATAAGGCAGGGAACTTTGAGATGAACGGAAGCAATGGCGCTGGCCGGCTGCTTATCTCTCCCGGGCTCATGCGCGTCTATGACGCAAATGGGGTGCTGCGCGTTAGGGTTGGGAACTGGTAATGCCGAGCGGAATTGAGACTTTCGACGCTCAGAGCCGCACGATCTGCAGCGTCACGGACCAGATGGGGAGGCTCGCCATCCATGCGGATCTGGGCGGCTATAACCAGGTTTGGTCGTTCACTGTCCCGGCAGAGGTGGAGTTCAGGGAGGTAATCGGGTTCACCATGATGATCTACGGCCCCGGTTCGATGTGGGGGTACTACCCGCCAGTCATAACCCAAAGTGGGCGGACTGTGACATTTACGACCAGCCCGTACACGGCATTGCCAGCCGCGACTTGGCGCTGCTTTGTTATGGTGATTTGACATGCCTAGCGGACTGTATGTGAAAGGCGATCTTGGGCAGGTGCAGATCGATGAGAATTATCGGAATGTGGCGCTGATCGCGCGTGGAAGCGTGTCATTGCCGGCGGCCTGGGGCTCGGCCATCCTGCAGGTGCCGGCATCGGTCGTGATGGTGGCGTTTCGCAGCGAGAAATGGATCTACGTCCATGAAACGCAGCTGTCTGGCGCCACCATCAGGTACGAACTGCGCAACGGGGAGGTGGGTGGAAGTGCGCCGGTTTATTGGTACGCCTTTGGCGCGCCGGCCGGTGGCGGGAATAGTGGGATCGAGGTGTTCGATGCGTCGAGCCGCCAGGTGTTCCATTCCGATTTTTCGTATTGGAATTACTACGGCTTTTTCACCTCCCAGGGCGCGGGGCAAGAGATCGATATCACGACCCCATTTGTTCCGCTCGTGGTCCAGTTGGGCGTGTCCACATACATATCCATGTACAACGAGGTCGATGCGTATCAGTCCATCACTTATTTCCGAACTATCGGAAATCGCGTCCAGACGAAGAACGACGGGGGCATTTCATCGGGGAACTGGCCGGGAAACTTCACGTACGGGGAGGATGGAGCTTCATTGCTTGTATTGAATTCGTCGCGCATCTACTGAGGAAGCGGCTTTGCATGTTGCGCCCGCCAAGTGCGGGCTTTTTTTCGTCCATACGGAGGCGCAATGCCCCAAAGGATCAAGGAAATGAAGCTGGACGATGCGGCCATCTACACCGCAAATCGAACGACAGACGTGGGCGCCGTAACCGGCGTGGTGGGATGGGCAGCGCAAGTTAATTGGATTGGATGGCTAGGCGTACTTGTCGCGGTGATCGGGTTGCTGGCTAATTTGTACTACCAGCGCCGGCGCGACCGAAGAGAACAAGTAGAAAGCGATGCTCGGATGGCGGCGCTGAAGGAGCGGTGTGAACTATGAAATTGGGAGCTCGGGTCACGGGCGGCGCTGCCGCCCTTATCGCTTCTGGTGTCCTTACTTTATTTTCGGCAGACCTGCAGCAGTTTCTTGGGCGCTGGGAAGGAGAGGGCCAGAACACCGTGTATGCGGACAAATTGGCCAAGGGGCTACCCACCGTCTGCAAAGGCATCACGAAGCACACCAGCCCTTATCCCGTAGTGGTGGGCGACTACTGGTCGCCGGAGCGCTGCGCCGAGGTGGAGCGGATGGTGGTTCTCAAGGGACAGCTCGACCTATCCGATTGCATCGACGTGGCCATAAGTCAGCCGATCTGGGACGCTTTGAGCAGCCACGCTCACAACTTTGGCCCAGCCAGAACTTGCGCAAGCCGGACGGTCGGGCTGATCAATGCCAATCGGCTGCGCGAGGGATGCGACGCCTTAGCGCATGCTCCGGATGGCAAGCCCGTCTGGTCCTATGCTGATGGGAAGTTCGTGCGCGGCCTGTACAACCGCCGTCTTGCTGAGCGTGAACTATGTCTATCGGGACTGCGTTGATCGGTGGGCGGGGCTACGCCGCGGCGGCGCTGCTGGGGGGGGCCGCCGCCTGGTTCGTGCTGGGCGCATTCCACGGTCGGGAATTGGCCCAGCTGCGTGCTGTTCAGGCCATTGAGCTGGATGCGCAGTCCCAGGCCACTGTTGCCGCTGTCGAGGCGGCGAGAACCGAAGAACGGCGGCGTACTGCCGCCATGGAGCAAGCTCGTGATTTTGCCCAGAAACAAGCCGCTGAGGCGGCTGCTGACGCTGTTGGCGCTCGCACTGAGCGCGACCGGCTGCGCTCCCACGCAAACGCGCTGGCTCGCGCCGCAGCAGACAGAGATCCCACCCTTGCCGACGGAAGCCCGTCAGGGGCCGATGCCGTCGATTTGCTCGCCTACATGCTCGGCAGGGTTAGCGAGCGAGCTGCAGAGGTTGCAGGAATTGCGGACCGTGCCCGCATCGCGGGACTGACCTGCGAGCGGATATATGACGCACTGCGCCAATAGTGATGTAACTGGATCGAGAGGTCGGCGAAGCAAACTGCGCAAATAGCCATAGAGCGAAGGCGCGACAACAATACCCACGCCGCCGTCCGATATTGTGATAGCGTCACGAAATCCCTCTATCAATTGGTTACACCATACGGGAGAAGGCGATGTTTCGTGCGAGCGATTGGACTAAAGCCGGAGAAGCATGGGAGGGTTGGGGAGAGGTCGCATTCCTCACAGTGGCATATTTGCTTGTCGGCCATCAGGTCTTAGTGGGGGCGGATGCCTATGAGCTGATCCGAATCCTTGTAATTCAGCATGAGCACTCTCAACTCGCTGAGGTCTTGCTTCTTTCAGCAATGGCGTTTCCCGTCGCCTGTATTGTGCTCTTCATCCAGCTGCGCCGCCTACAGCTAGAAACTCGGCGCCGAAGGGCGCTAGACGCGCGCATCACTGAGCTCTTTAAGCGGGTGCGGGATGCGAGGCTCGGCGAAATCAGCCGTAGCAACCCCTAGCGCGGCGCCATCCCCTTGCGCAGCTTGCGCGGCGAGTCCAAGTCTTGGCCCATGTCAGACGTAGCGGATGGTGACACCCGACCCTTAGCTCGATTGTATGCCCAGTGGTACCCTGGGTATGAATCTTGCTGCGCTCAGCAAGAACTCTTGGGGATCGATGTGAATACGGACGAGTTTGTTTCTAAGATGATCGTGACCGCCGGCCCTGAGAATTTGGGATTCGGAGACTGGACGGAGGTGCTCTACGCCTACGCCGCAGTGTTGGAGCGGATAGAAGCGCGGTTGACCGTGGAGGAGACTCACGAACTGGTTGGCGTGGGCGGCCAGTTCTATCGGACTCTCGCGCGTGCTGAAGACTATCGCCGCACGTTTACGCGTCATTCTTCCGCGGAGTGAACCTCGCGGCGATTCAGGTACGCGCCCCGTAATGGGCGCGTGCTTGAGACTTACACCGCATGTAGGCCTGCAAATTGAACGGGGCTCGGCGGCGGTCTTGTCACTTCCTTTTCCTTCGCCCATCCTGCTTCCCACGCATCGACCTTGGCCTGCCAAACTCTGGGTGATTCTCCCGTGTGCCCGGGCATCGCCTGGGCCTTGAGGTAGGGGCAGTCCCAAAGGGGCGATCCTTGGCGGGCGGCGGCTCCTCCCTGCTTTCGGATGTCGTCATACATTCCTGAACCCTCCAAAAGTAGATGGTCGAATGGAAAGTATGAAATGAGTTGGGATGCGAGTGCAATGGTGTTTCCGTACCAGAGTACGACGTCAACACGTACTAGGGCTGCACCAACCCTTTGCGCAGCTTGGTTGTTAGGGAGCGATACACTGCCTCCACCATCGCTATCTTTTCGAAGCGCACGTTCGCTATGCCGCAACTTCGACTTGGGGTACGCGCTCGAGCCTATCCAGCCAATTTCATAGCGACGTCTATGTGCGTGCCGCGATCCAGATCGACTCCTGACCCAGCAGCACACTCGTGAAGGTCAAGCTGTTCGCTCGTAATTTCACCGGCCTCAATTCGACTGGTAATGTCATCGAGCAACAGCTAGCGCGAAGCAAACCCCTGGCCAGTGAGACCTCGCATGGACAGCCGATAGGCTAACGTGGGCTCAGGTCCTTTCATAACGCCGAAGTCAAAGATTCTGCCTTGCTCATTCCGGAGAAACAGACGCCTAGGGCGAGCATAGATTATGTACACACGCCAGGGCGACAAGGTCGCCGCGTGGGGAGAGGGCCGATGTTCTCGGTGGCCGCCGTAGTGATTGAACGATGTCGTTGCAGGGAGGAATTTTCGGCAAGCAGTAGTGAGGCGCGCAAATGACTTGCTAAAAGGCTTCATGATGGGTAGCGGTCTGAATGAATCGCAGCGCGGCGTATACGCGAAAGAGTGAATCAGCTGATCGGGTCCGAGTTTTTGTTTTCTGGGCCGATTGGCCTCTGTCGTGGCCTTTGAACCGGTGCAGAAGTATCGTGTCGGGACGGATACACGACAACGCTGGCCCTCGCAATCATGCGATGAGTCAGCGTCTGCTCACAAGCTTTCAGTCATCCATCACCGGCCAAGCAGCTGCACTTTCCGTGACGGGAAGGGGCCGAAAGCGTGCGATTCGCTACTGAGGGGTACGCTGTTTCAGCGGGTCGTTCTGTGCTTGCTTACGAGCTGCCTCTTCTTTTTGTTCCTGGCTTTGCTGTTCTTGCTGCTTGTTAGGCACGTCTGATTGACCAGGCTGGGTGGGGGGACCTGCGGCGCTGAAGCGGGTAGGAAATGTCATGATGTTTACCTTTTTGGTTGTCGTGGCGAGTACCACATCCCCACAGTACGCTCTGTGGTAGGTCTGGCCTAAGACTAAATTGAAACAGGCGTAAGGCGTCGAGCAGTGCCTGCCCTACACTGGCTGTATGAAACCCTGTGGGAGGCTGCAGCATGTCACAGACAACCGGTACTAAAGCGCTAGAGCGATGGGACGATGAGGGGGGCTCGCAACTGGCTTCTCTGGCTCAGTCGTTCGCTATTGAGGAATTCGAGGTGTCTGAACGTCGAATTCTGGCTTTTCTCGGGGCGTCGGTACTGAGCCTCTGGGATGAGCTCCCGCTCAATGCGCGTCGGCGGGTATTGAATCGCGAAATCGCTCAAGCAGCATTCGACAGGTCTGCACTCAAGGCGAGGATTGCGCGCATCGCTGAAGGGGATTTTTCGGGGCAGGAAATATGATTCACGATCCTGATGACGCGGACATTGAGCGCTGGCTAAATGACGGCGGCATCCGATTGCCCACGTCAGTTGAAATGTTAGACACTGGCGTGCTTGACGAAGGCGAGCGGCGAGTCATTGCCTGCCTTGGGGCAGCGATCTTGAGCGTCTGGCGTGAAATGCCGACTGAAGTCCGGAGAAAGGTGCTACAGAGTGCTCTCAGCAACTCTACCTATGATGCCTCGCTGCTAAAAGCAAGGGTTGCAGTGTTCCTCAGAGGAAACAAGGATTCTTAATGAACGTGCCAGCTACCGCGCGATTGACGGCCGTGGCTGCACCTAGGGCTCTCGGGCTCGAAAGCCACTCGACGGGGCGGTGTGCTTGGCATTGTCGCCTGGCCAGCACCGCGTCGTTTCAGGCATCATGCTCTGGAGGCCGAAGGATGAGCGGCCCCGGGTATCCGGGCCCCAATCTGTCTAGGGCGGCAATGGGATGCCTCGGGCCCGGAAGCACTATTCCATCTGTTCCAGCTTCTTGAGCGCGGTGTGGTGGCTGCACCTTGATGGACCTTTGCGTTAGAACAGACGGTCTATGAACCGCATAAAACCGTAGCAAAAAAAAGAGAGCTGTTCTAACGCAAATATTAGAGACCCACGAAAAATCAACGCGTTAGGTCGATTTTCCACGGGCCTTCTAAGCCTGAGGTCGGGGGTTCGAGCCCCTCCTGCCGCGCCAGAATAGCTAAGTAAATCAAGCTATTGTGTAATGCCAAAAGCCGTTGATAAGGCAATTATCAGAATAAAAATGCCTGCGTTGGAACTTTACTCTGGCGCGATGGCCTTCTTCACCACCCGTCTGTCGTAGTGTTTGTGCGTCGTCGCCGGGTTCGTATGCGCGGCGAAATCATACGCATCGTGGTCACGGTTTTGGATCTTCGTTGTGATCAAAACTGATACGTATATGTCAATTGCAAGGTGTCCAGACCAGGGTTCGGTCGCTTGATGCCGGCATTGGAAAAGTGTGAAAGGCGCAGACCAATACGGTCGTGGCGCGTGAGTAGAAAACCCGCACCGATATGATCACCAAACTGGAAGGCAGATCCGATGTTCTTGTCTGCAAACCGAGTGCGAGTGAGCGCCGTGACCCCAATGCCCGCTTCGATGTAGAAGCGTTCGGTAGTCCACCAGCGGAACATGGGGATCGCGCTAAATTGCCAGGCTTGACTGGGCGAGCGAGAGCCATCGGCTGTCCAGTAGGAAACGCCGATTTCGGGCGTTAAATCCAAGCGCCCCCAGTTCCCACTGAACTTGGTAGTCCAGACCGACGCTGCTTCATAGTTCAGTGTGTAGCGCTTGTATTGCTTACCTACGCCGTAGTGAACACTAATACCGCCCTGCGTTCCACTGGTATCTGCCAGTGCTGAGTCGGCCATGCCTGCGAGCATTAGACTGAGCACCGCCGGCAAGAGCCGTTGCAGGTGAAACTGTGCCTTAATGGTTTTTTTGCTGTTGGTGTTCATGCGTTGAGATAGGGAGGGTGAGGAGGAGCAGAGTTTGTCCGTCGGAACGAATGCCCTAGAAGCGGCGTGAAAGTCGCCCTCAATTCCGATTTTCAAGTGGTACTGCCCAATTACCCTTTCACTGTATAGATCGTTCAAATAAGAAATATAAAGTTCTGTGAAGTTTTGAGTATTGTTGAATGAGTCGTCTCGGAAGGGTCTGAAGTGCGTGCTCCTGGTCCGGATCTGTGTCCCCAGGGGCGGGGGTTCAAGCCCCTCCTGCTGCGCCAACATCCCACGAAAATTCAACGTCTTACAGATAGCCGCCGCCCAAGCCCGCGCGGCCGGCGGCTCACGGGCGTCCGGAGCGGAGCCGCCCCGGACACGCCCCTCCTCATTCGATCCCGTACTTCCCTGGCGCGATCACGCCATTCGGGTCCAAGGCGGCCTTGATCGATGCGCAAGCACGCACCAACTCAGGCATGCGCTGGGCCTGGTGGAACTCGTGATACATGGTCGGCGCGCGTCCCACGAAAATGCCGCGATCGGCGAACAGCCTGGCCAGCGCCCGGTAGCAGGCGTCGGCGCGCGCGGTTTCGTCGGCGTCTTCCCGGTTGTAGATGATCGCGTGGATGGCGCGGGCGAATCGGGCGCCGCAAACGTTCGACAGCAGGTATTCCAGCCCGTGCTCGTGGCAAATGCGGCGCGCCTGTGTTTGCAGGGCGTTGACGATGTCGCCGGCGACGGGGGAGCCCGCCGACAGCCAGATCGCGCCGCCGCCCGGGCGCCAGCCCAGCATCTTCAATTCGCTGTCGGTCGGCACGCCGGTGTTGGAGTTGATGGCGATGTGCAGGGGGCCGATGTCCTCGGCTTCCTCCATGGGAATCTGGCGTCCCTTGCCCGAGGCCAGGAAGTGCTGGGCGATGCGGTCGATCTGGGGTTGCACGGCGGCACGGCTGGCGCCGTACACGGCGCCTGATACCGTCCAGGATCCCAGGTCATACTGCCTGCGCAGCGCGGCGCGTCCCTCGTCGGACATCGAGCGTTTGCCGCCGCTGGCCGCGTATTCCGGGTTGGTGGCGGCCGAGGACAGCAGATACAGGTCATTGGTGGCGCGGATCAGCGTCGGCACGAAATTGCTGAGCTTCAGCGGACGGATGCGTTCGACGATCTCCCCCAGATCTTCGTCGTCGGGGAAGGTGAAAAAGAAGGGTTCGATATGCGGCGGCCGGGGCATGAGCCACATGCCTACGCGGGTGACGATGCCGAAGTTGGATTGGGAGAACAGGCCGTCCAGCGTAGGGCCGAAGCTGTATTTGGAAACGTGCCAGTTGGGATGCGAGGACCCGGCCAGGCTGCCGTCGCCGGTGCGGATCACGTCGCCATTGCCGAGCACGACCTCCATGCCGCAACTCATGCCGAAATGATCGGCGTAGGCGCCGCTGCCGCCGCCCTTGTCCAGCGCGTTCGCCAGGATGCTGCCCTGCGACGGGCCTGCGGTCGGCGAGATCATCAGCTTGCTGTCCCGGCGCTGCAGCTCGTCGTGCATGGCGCGAAAGCTCACGCCGGGCTCGAGTACGCAATAGCCCAGCGTCTCGTTCACTTCCAGGATGCGGTTCATGCGCCGCCCCAGGTCCACCACCACCTGGCCAGGGCGGATGGGCGAGCGGGTGCCCAGGCCGATGTTCTGGCCATTGCTGATGGGATAGAGCTGGACGCGGAAGCGGTTGGCCAGGCGCACCAGCGTCTGCACCGCCTCGGTCGAGTCCGGATAGGCGACCGCGCCGGGGCGCACATCGGCGCAGGGCAGGGTATGTTCGCCGTAGCGTCCGAGGACGTCGTCACCCAGCGCGATGGCGTCCGCGCCAAGCTCGGCCGCCGCCGCATGGGCGAAATCTACGATAGGGTCATTGGAAGGCATACGTCTTTCACCACAGAAGATCGCCGCTGCCGGCGGTTGTCGGAACCGGCTTGGCCGCCGGCGTTGGAGCGTCGGCCGCCGCCTGCGGCGGCTTGGGCCGGTAGTTTTCGAGACCGCGGGGGGGCGGGCCGCCGGTGGCCCAGTCCAGCAGCTGCACCGTGTGCGCCACTGACACGGGCGTGAAGCGCGAGATCTGCACCAGGCATCCCATGTTGCCGGCGGCGATCACGTCAGGCCGGCCGGCCGAGGCGTGGGCCGCCTTGCGTTGTCCCAGGCGGTCCGAGATGGCCGGCTCGAGGATGTTGTAGGTCCCGGCCGAGCCGCAGCACAGATGCGATTCCGCGATATCGCGCACCTCCATGTCCAGCTTGCCCAGCGCGCGGCGCGGCGGCCGTTCGATCTTCAGGCCATGCTTGAGTGAACAGGAGTCGTGATAGGAAACGGCCAGGCCTGACGCCGAGCCGGTGGATGTCAACGGCAGGCCGGCGGCGATCTGCGCGATGTCCTGGGTGGCCTCGACCACGAGGCGCGCCTGCGCCGACAGTTCGGGGCGGTCGGAAAGCAGTTCCTCATAGCGTTTGATAACGGAACCGCAGCCCGAGGTGGTGCTGATGATGGCGTCGATATGCCCGGCCTGCAGCGCGGCCGACCAGCTGCGGACGGCCTGTTCCATGTGCCGGGTGGCGGCCTCGCGCCGTCCCATGTGCAGTTCGAGCGCGCCACAGCATTGCACGCCGGGCACGTCGACGACGGCGATGCCGGCGCGTATGAGCAGGCGCTTGGCCGAGGCGTTGATCTCGGCGCCGAGCACCGACTGGGCGCAGCCGTCCAGCAGCGCCACGCGGCGCGTGGGGTTGGCGGGCGGCTGTGGAGCGGCTTCGGCGCGCGGCGCAAACGCCGCGAGTGCGGGGGCGCTGGATAGGGAGGCCAACGCGCCCAACGGCCCGCCCAGGCGGCCGGCGGCGCCGCGCAGCAACCGGCCCGCGGCCGCGGCGGGGCGCAGCAGCCTGGGGGTCGTCAGTACCCGGGCCAGCGCCGAGCGCAGCAGGCGCTGCGTCAGCGGGCGGACCTTGCTCTTCTCGATATGCTCGCGCGCGCCGTCGATGATGGCGTGATACGAGACGCCGGCCGCGCAGGTGGTTTCGCACGAGAGGCACGACAGGCAGCGGTCCAGGTGGCGCACGGCGGTTGGGCTGGGCGCAGCGCCGCTGTCCAGCATCTCGCGCGCCAGGGCGATCCGGCCGCGCGGTGAATCCAGTTCTTCGCCGTCGAGCACGTAGGTAGGACAGACCGCGGTGCAGAAGCCGAAATGCACGCAGCTCTCGGCGGCGGCGCGGACCGCATCGGGGCGGTGAATGGTGATGGTCTTGGGCATGGTGCGACGTAAGCTTGCCGGCCAGGGCCGGGATGAAGCTCATTCTGCCGCCAGGCGCTGCGCGGGGCTGTGCCCAGCGCGCCAGCGGACGCCGCCCACGGCGTCAGTCAGCCGCGGGTCTGCCCTTGCTTGAGCAGATTTACGGGCAATTCGCCGTATCGCTCGGAGAAGCGCCGCGTGAAGTGGGAGAGATTATTGAAGCCGCAGGCGAAGGCCGCCTCGCTGACCGTGCGGGTCTTGCCAGCCGCCAGCAGCTCATGCGCGAGCGTCAGGCGGGCCTGCACCACGTAGGCTTCGAACGACAAGGCGGCATGCCGCGCGAACAGGCGGTGCAGGGTGCGGACAGATATGCGGCAGGCTGCGGCCACCATCGCGGGCGACAGGTCCGGGTTGGCGATCGCCGTATCGATGTGGCGCTTCACGCCGACGAAGCTCAGTTCGGTGGACGGGGGCGCCGCGGCGTCCGCCAGGGATGCGCAATGCAACGAGACGATCTCGATGACGGCATCCAGCAGCGTGTCGACGGTGCGGTCCTGCAGTTTGACCGTCGTATCGGTCAGCAGGCGCATGGCTTCGGTGAGCACGGGCGCGAACGGCATGTCGGCCGGCAGGCTGGCCGGCGCGCGCAGCCGCCGCATGCCCGGGGCGCGCGCGCTCAAGGCGTGGCGCGGCAACAGGACCAGCCGGCGCGAGGTCGTTTCCGGAAACGTGATGTCGAACGCGGATCCGGTGTCGAGCAGCGCGAATTCTCCGGGCCGCAGGCACAACTGCTCGTCGCCCTGGGACATCAAGGCGCTGCCCTGCAATTGCAGGCTGAGCATGATGTGATCGCCATTGAGACGGCTGACTTGCCGCTGGGAACGCCGAATCATGTGCGGGGAACTCGCGAAGTTCACGAGCCGGACTCCCGCGCGGTTCTGGCTGGACATGGTGCCTGCGAATCCGGCGTCGGGTTCGGCGCGGAATTCGGAGTCGAGCACACCGGCGCAGACCGCATCCTGCCAGAACGCCAGGGCGTGCTGGCCGTGATCGTGGGTGCTCCAGTTGTGCCATTCAGGCGCCATTTCGGCTCCGGGGTCCGTTGCGTGCTGTCGCTGCCAGCGGCATCGGCTGGCACGTTGGGTCGTGCCCAATGTAGCGAGGCAGGGGAGAATGGGCCATCCGTGCATTCCCCAGTAACGGCGCACTGAGTTCAACGTATGGAGCGTGGCATGAAACGGTTTCTATCTTTGTGGGCAGGTGCAGTGCTCGCGTTGTCGGCTTTCAGTGTCGCGGCGCAAGAGTATCCGGCGCGGCCCGTGCGCATGATCGTGGGCTTCGCGCCTGGCGGCGGCAACGATATCCTGGCCCGCCTGATGGCCGAGCAGTTGCAGCGCCGGCTGGGCCAGCCCTTCATCGTGGAGAACCGGCCGGGCGCCAGCGGCGCCATTGCCATCGGCGCCGTCAAGCGGGCCGAGGCCGACGGCTACACCTTGCTGGTGGGACCGAGCAGCGGCATGACCGTCAATCCGGCCATCTACAACAACCTGGACTACGACCCGGTCGCCGATTTCGCGCCGATCTCCCTTGTCGGGGACATTCCCATGATCCTGACCGTCAAGGCTGAAAGCTCGGCGCGCTCGGTGGCCGATCTGGTTGCTCAGGGCAAGAATAGCGGCAAGCCGCTGTTCGCAGGCTCGGGCGCCAACTCCTTCCAGCTCGCCACCGGACTCTTCGCCAAGCGCGTCGGCCTGGAAGCGGAGGTGGTCAACTACAAAGGGAATTCCGCCGTGGTTGCGGCCTTGTTGGCCAATGAGATCGACTTTGCGCTGATCGACACCGCGGCCGTGCTGCCCCAGATCCGCAGCGGCCGGTTGAAAGCGCTGGCCGTCACGGGGGCGAAGCGTTTTACCTTGTTGCCCGACGTGCCCACCGTCGCGGAGTCCGGCGCACCGGATTTCGCAATGTCGTTCTGGTCGTCCCTGTACGCGCCGGCGGGTACGCCGCAGGCCGTCATCGACAAGTTGCAGAACACCGTATCCGCCGCCGTGAGAGAGCCCGCCGTGGCCGACCGCTTGCTGGAGCTGGGCATCGATCCCGTAGGCAGCGCGCCGCAAGTCCTGGCCGACACCATGGCCAGGGAGATTCCGATGTATGCCGCGGCCGCCAAGGAGGCGAACCTGTCGCCAGTGCAGTAGGTGTGCGGAGCCGACCTGTCCGAATTTGTCCTTTGCTTTACTGCAACTGTCGACAGGCGGAAGCTGGCCGTCCGCCGGCTATGAGTGATAGGTGCTGACTCGATGACCTATATGATCCCGCAAGATATACAGGGGCACTTATGGGGACTGCTGGTGCTGACCTCCTCCCAGTTTCCACCCGGACCGCTCTAGCTATTTGATCAGTTCCTTGCTGTCCAGTTGTGTGCCATACACACCTGAGTGCTCCGAGCTATATCTTGCACGGAGCTTTTTATTTACCCTTTTACTACCCAGGGCGCGATGCTCATGGCGTCAGGGGTTGGGTCATCGCCACGGGACGGTGTGCTGCAGGTAGCCCCCGGCAAGAACCATCGACGATGGCAGGCAATACAACCTCGTTCTTGACAGCAAGTATCTCCGCCATGATGCTCACCGCGATTTCCGCGGGCGTCCTGCTGCCGATATGGATGCCGACTGGCGCATGCAGCCGTTCCAGAGATGCGGCGGTTTCGCCGAAATGCTCCATGAAGCGTTGCCTGCGGATGTCCGTATTGCGGCGTGAACCGATGGCGCCCACGTAAAACGCCGGGCTGTGCAGCGCTTCCAGGAGCGCGAGATCGTCCAGCTTGGGATCGTGGCTCAAGGCGACGATGCAGGTGCGCGTGTCGGGGACGAGGGCCAGCACGGCGTCATCGGGCATTTCCCGGGTGATGTGCACGCCGGGCACGGACCAGCTGCCTACTTGTTCCCCGCGCGGATCGCAGATCGTCACGGCAAAGTCGTTGAACAAGGCCATGGTGGCCAGGTATTCCGCCAACGCGCCTGCGCCGATGAGCAGCATCCGGTACTGCGGCCCCAGCGTGGAACAAAGCGTCGCGCCGTCGAATTGCACTGTGGCGGGCCTCGAGGCCGGCGCCAATGTCACCGCTCCGGTGGCTACGTCAACGGTGCGCTGGACCAACTGGCCGGATTCGAGCCGCCGGACCAGGGCATCCAGCGTTTCGTAGTCCGGCTGGAACTCCAGCAGCAGCTCCAGCGTGCCGCCGCAAGGCAGTCCGAACCGGCGCGCTTCGTCGGCTTCGATCCCGTAGCGCACCAGTTCAGGCGCGCCTTGCGCGATGGCGCCTGTGCCATAGGCGCGGGTGTATCGATGAATCAGGTCGTCTTCGATGCACCCGCCCGAAACAGAGCCGACGCAGCGTCCGTCTTCGCGCAGCGCCATCATGGAGCCGACGGGGCGCGGGGAGGAGCCCCAGGTCTTGATCACCGTGGCCAGCAGCAGCCTGTGCCCGTCCGCCAGCCAGGCGCGGGCTTCGCGCAACACGCGGACGTCGACCGTCTCCATGCCTAGGCTACCCTGCGCACCGGCAGGCTGCGGATCCGCTTGCCGGTGGCGGCAAAGATGGCATTGCACAGCGCGGGCGCCACGGGCGGCACCGGGGGCTCGCCCACGCCGCCAGGAGGCAGGGTGTGATCGTCGTTGACCAGATGCGTGCGGATCACGCGTGGCGAGGCATTGTGGCGCAGCACTTCATAGTCGTGGAAGTTGCTCTGCTTCACGCGGCCGCGTTCGAACGAGATCTCGCTGGCAAGGGCAAGTCCCAGGCCCATGATGGCGCCGCCTTCCATCTGCGCGCGGATGCGTTCGGGGTTGATTTGCGGCCCGCAGTCCATCGCCATGTCCACGGCCACCACGCGTACCTCGCCCTTTGCATCCACGGCCACCTCGACCACGGTGGCGGTGTAGCTCATGAAGCTGTAGCAGAATGCCAGCCCGAGGCCGTGGCCCTGGGGCAGTGTTCTGCCCCATTCCGCGCCTTTGCAGGCCGCTTCGATCACGCCGCGCAGGCGGCCCGTGTCGTAGGGATAGAGCTCGGGGGATTCTGAGTAGTTCCAGGTGTCGGCCATTGTGCTCGGGTCGATCCTGCGCGCCGGGCCGATGAGGTCGAGCGCAAAATCCTTGGGGTCCTTGCCCGCGCGGTGGGCCAATTCGGCGATGAAGCACTGGGCAGCGTAGGCGTGCGGAATGTTGGCTACCGAGCGGAACCAGCCAATACGGGCATGGGCCTCCACTTCGGCCGTTTCCACCCGGACGTTGGGAATGCGGTACGGCATGTTGATGGCCGACATGGCCGATTCGAAGAGCTGCTGGCCCTTGGCGCCTTCCGAAAAGAGGGAGGCGATGGTGGGGGCGGCACTGCGGTGCAGCCAGGACTGGACCTGGCCGTTCTTGTCTAGAACGGCCTCCAGGCGTTCGACCGACACGGTATGCAGATAGTCATGATGAATGTCGTCTTCGCGAGTCCACACCAGCTTGACTGGCGTGCCTTCGGGCATGGCGCGGGCGACGATGGCTGCCTCGTCCACGAAATCCGGCTTGGACTTGCGGCCGAACCCGCCGCCCAGCAGCAAGACATTCACCGCGACGTCGGCGGGCTCCAGTTTCAGCCGGGCGGCGACGGCGTCGCGCGCGGCGATGGGGTTCTGGATCGACGTCCAGACCTCGGCGCGGCCATCCTTGATCCGGACGGTGGCCGTTGGCGGTTCCATCGAGGCATGGGCCAGATGGGGAACGTAGTACTCCGCGGCGACGCGCTCGGCTTCGGGCGCCTTGGCCCAGGCTTGCGCGGCATCGCCCTGGCTGCGCATGGTCTTGCCGGGCTTGCGCGCTGCCGATTCCAGCGTCTGGCGGTAGGCGCTTGAGTCGTAGCTGCCGTTGGGGCCATCGTCCCATTCGATTTGCAGCGCGTCGCGGCCTTGGCGGGCCGCCCAGGTGTTGCGCGCGACGATTGCGACGCCGCCCAGGGGCTGGAACGCGGGCGCCCCCTGCATCGGTGGAATCTCGACGACCTTCAGCACGCCGGGCACGGCCAGTGCCTTGGCGCTGTCGAGACGGCGCAGCTTGCCGCCGACGACAGGAGGACGTGCGACGACGGCATAGACCATGCCGGGCAGGCGCATATCCATGCCGTAGCTAGCCTGGCCCTTGCCGATGGCCTCCAGGTCCACCAGGCGCACGTGCTCCTTCCCGATATAGCGGAACTCGGCCCGATCCTTGAGCTTGAGGGCATCGCCCGCGGGAACCGGCTGTTTGGCCGCGTCCGCAGCCAACTCGCCATAAGTCAACCGGCGCCCGGAGGGCTGGTGCAGCACTTCATGCTGCACCGCTTTGACCTCGGCCACAGGAACCGACCAGCGCGCTGCCGCCGCTGCTTCGAGCATCTGGCGGGCGGCCGCACCGACGCGTCGCATGGGCATCAGGAAGTGCCGCACGCTGCGCGAGCCATCCACGTTCTGGTTGCCATAGCGCGCTTCATCGGCCTGCGCCTGTATGACCTTGACGCGGTCCCAGCGCGCTTCCATTTCGTCGGCCACCACCATGGGCAGGCTGGTGCGCACGCCCGTGCCCATTTCGGCGCGGTGCGCGACGATGGTGACGGTGCCGTCCGCGGCGATGCTGACGAAAACCAGCGGGTCGTCGACGGTGCCGCCGGGCATGCTGTCAGCGCCGTACTTCTGGGCGGGGGACTCGGCGGCCCAGGCTGCCGTGATCAAACCCCTGGCCGTGACCGTCAGGGTGAGCGCGCCCAGGGCGCCCTGCAGAAAGCCGCGCCGGGAAAGTTGAGCGATGTGCGTCATTGCTTGCCTCCCTGGGCGAGGAGCCTGGCCGCCTGCTGGATGGCTGCGCGGATGCGAGGATAGGTGCCGCAACGGCAGATATTGCCGCTCATGGCGTCCTCGATGTCTTGGTCGGTCGGCTGCGCCGAGACCTTGAGCAGGCTTACCGCCGTCATGATCTGGCCCGCCTGGCAGTAACCGCATTGGGCAACGTTCTGTTCTATCCAGGCCTGCTGCACCGCCCGGCCGACCGCATCCGCCTCTATCCCTTCGATGGTCGTGATGCTGTGGCCTGCCACGGCGGAGAGCGGGGTGACACAGGACCGGATTGGCGCGCCGTCCATGTGCACGGTACAGGCGCCGCACAACGCCATGCCGCACCCGAATTTGGTGCCGGTCATGCCGAGTTCATCCCGTAAGGTCCAGAGCAGGGGCGTTTCGCCGGGGACGTCGATATCCTTGGCCTGGCCATTGATTTGAAGTTGGGTCATGGAGGAATCCTTGGTGGGCGGGCATGGCAGGCGAAAGCTTGCCTGAACCGTGAGTGAATCATTTTTTCAAATCGGAATTCTGCCTAAAAATTCAATAATTCTGCCTAATTGTTCCAGACAGAACTTAAGGGCGACGAGCCAGAGCCGGTGCCAAGAGCCGACGCAAACGGCTCCTTCGGATCGCCGAGGGCCAGCCCCGAGGATGTTACGCCTTCGGCCGCCCCGTCGGTGAGCACGGTGTAGCCGTGCTGCCAGGTCGCGTGCAGCCCCATTTTTTCGGTTGCGTTGCAGTGACGTCTACCCTGTCACATCCCATACCAGCATCTCCGCTGGCCTTCCCCGGTTCCCGATTCAGGCCTAGCCTGTCGTCTCTTTCATTCTCGACAGGAGACCCGCATGGTGAAGGCGAAACGGCTGGGCGAGCCCTATGGCGTCGAGGTAACGAACGGCAGGAATGTCCTGCTCTCCGACACGCAAAAAGACGGCAAAGGAGGAACCACGGGCATGCGGCCGCACGAACTCCTTGAAAGCGCGCTCGCGGCTTGTGTCTGCATGTCCATCGGCATGGCCGCGGACCGCGCCGGCGTTGCGTTGCCCGAGGCGACGGTGCAGGTGGCCATCGATCGTCAGGATGACGAAACCGGATTCGAGGTGAGTTTGCGCTTCGCTGCGGCGCTGACGGCGGCGCAGCAGGATCTGGTTCGCGGGGCGGTGCAGGCATCGCCGGTCGTGCGCACGTTGGGCAAGACGGTGCGGGTGCGGTCAGCTGCAATCCTGACGGCCTGAAGAGGATGCGCGTCCGGAGGCGGGCAGAACACGCTTCTGCCCGCGCCTTACCTACTGGCTGAACTCAAACACATAACTATTCGCCGACCCCGCCGCGCGGTTGTACAGCGGGCACCAGCCATTGACCGGGGTCACTTCGCAATAGCGGTTGCGGCCGTACACCTGGGCGATCTTCCAGTCCTGGGTCTTGTCGGCGCGTTCCAGCAGGTACTGCATGCGCACGCCTCGTTCCTTGCGGTCGCGCTCGTCGTTGTCCACCGGAAAGCCGGGCGTGGAGGGCGTGGTGTTGCGGATCTGGGCGACTACGAAGGCGCGCGTGTCGGATTGGACGTCGACGTTGACGACGCTGCGCTCGTAGGTGTCGACGCTGCATTTCTGGTCGGCGTTCTGCCAGGTTTGCAACGGCGCGGTGCTCAGGGAGTCTTCGGCGGCGTTGAACGGGCGGTACAGCTCGACCAGTTCCTTGCAGGCGGTGGCGGTGTAGCGGCCATGCGCGTCGCGCACCTGCCACCAGGATTTCACCGCCGCTTCCGGGGTGTTGGCGGCCAGCTGCAGTTGCGGCGTGGCGGCTTGAAGCCGTTCCCAGGGTGTTTCTTCCTGCTTGGAGCAACCCGTCAAGGCGATTGCCAGAACGAGCAATAGGGCGGGCTTGGTCACGGTACTGAATCGGGTAAACAAATCGGGGGCACCATGATACCCCTTCCGCCGCGGCGCTCCTGCGTCAAGCGGGCCGCAGCGCCCGCTTGTACGCTTCCAAGGTGCTGAACATCTTGCCCGCGAGCCGGAAATTGGCGTCGGCGTAGGTCCGGGCGTTGTCGATCACGGCTGCGGTTTGCGCGGGATCGCCGCGGATCTGCATGATGCGGTCTGTGTAGCCGGCGACGTCGCCCGGCGCGGCCAGCCAACCGGTCTGGCCCGGCGCGACGATTTCCGGCAATCCGCCGACGTCGCTGGCGACCACCGGGCGGCGCGCGGCAAACGACTCGGGCACGACGCGCGACCAGGCTTCGGTGGCCGAAGGCACCAGCACCACGTCGGCGGCGCGGATCATCTCCGCAACATTGTTGCGATGGCCGGCGAACACCACATGCTCGGAGATGCCCAGGTCGACGGTCAATTGGTGCAGCGCATAGGCATAGGGCTTGGTGCTGGCCGTGGGCATGCCGACCACCAGCGCGATGGCGGGCAGGCCCAGGCCGCGCAGCCGCTGCACCACGCGCAACAGGTCGGCCTGGCCTTTCTCGGGACGCAGCATGCCTATGGTGGCGATGACCCAGGCGTTGTCGGGGACTCGGATGCCCAAGGCCTGCCGGGTACGCAGGCGTGACTGCGGCGTGTCGGCGGATTGGAAGAATTCGTCGGCGGCCCATTCTCCCACCACGCTGATCCGTTGCGCGGGGGCCAGGCGCGCCGCGACGATTTCCTGCTTGCCCAGCAGGCTGGTCGCGATGACGTGGTCGCAGCCGATTTTCCATTCCAGCCGCCGCCGTGGAGAGGAGGGCATGGGCTTGGCGAAGTGGCGCGTCCTGACGACGGCGCACAGGTCGCGGCACAGCGCAGCGGTCTTGCCGTCCGCGCGACTGTGGCTGTCGATCAGGTCGATGCGCAGCGTCTTGACCGCGCGCCGCAGCTTCAGGACCGTGGCCGGCGAGTAGGCGGCGTCGAAGTCCATGTCCACCGCGCGCAGGCCGCGCTGCCGCGCCTCGCGCCCGATTTCGCTGTCCGCCGGAGCGGCGATCGCCACTTCGTAGCCATGGCGCTGCAGCCATGCCGATTGCTCGAGGACGCGGAATTCCAGCCCGCCCAGGCTGCGCTCAGCCAGCGTATGCAGGATGCGCATGATGCTCCAGGACTTTGCGGCAGGCGCCCAGCACGTCGTCGGGCGTGACGGAATTGATGCCGTCGCGGGGATGGCGGGGCACGACCGCGGCGGAGTAGGGGCGGTCCCAGAACCATTCCGGATTGGACTCGTTGAAGACGCCCACGTAGGGCACGCAGGCGCCCTGGGCGATATGCGACGGGCCGCAATCGTTGGCCACGATCAGGCGCGCACGCAGCATGAGGGCGCTGAGCTCCGGCACCGAGCGGCAGTAGGCGATGGAAAACTCAGGACGCCGCATGGCTTCGAGCTGGTCGCGTTCGATGACTTCCTGTTCTCCCAGCACGAACAGGAAGCGGGTGTCCTGGCCCAGCAGCAGCTTTAGCCTTTCGGCCAGGCGCAGATAGTTCAGCAGGCTCCAGCGTTTGAACGCGCCGGAGCCGCCGCCAGGGATCAGGACCACGTCGGCCCCTGGTCCTTCGTGCCGATGCGGGTGGGCTAGCGTCTGGAAGCAACGGCGCGCCGCGGCCTCGGCGTCGAACTGCCGGTACGACGCCAGCAGCCGGAGATTCGCCAAGCCGATGTACTCGGCAAGGCTCTTGCGATGGGAGTGCGTCCAGGCCAGGTCGCTCATTCGCGCGTTGTGAAAGCCGAACCGCAAGGCGGGCCGGCGCAGCAGGTTGATCAGGCCGAAGCGTTCGCTGCTGTGGTGCAGGCTGACGCAAACGGGGGTGTGCTTCTTGAGCGTGCGCAGATAGTCGCCGAACGTGGCGGCCCGGACAAACTCGTCGACCCAGGGCACGCCCCGGTAGAAGCCGGCGAGGTCGTCGCGGGCGACCACCCGGATCCGCCTCGAGGCCCACCAGGTTTTCAGTTGATAGAGCGCCGGCAGGGCGACGATCTGGTCGCCCAGCTGGGGCTGGCTTCTGACATATACGACGACTTCCGACATGGGCAACCTCGTTTGCACGGCAGTTTTCTTGGAGTCCGCAGACTGCTGCCGCGCAATGTATCGATCCTGTCGAATGAATCTTTCCGAGGTCTTTTAAGGAATGTGAAGAAGCTGCCGGACGTGGTTAACACAACTAAACAACTACATCCTTCTGCTGTTTCGGTTCACGTCGTCGTTGCGCGGCTACTTGGAGCCGCCGGAGTTCGGATAGCCCGGAGGCGGCGTAGCGCCGCCGCCCTTGGTGCTGGGCACGTTGTCATTGGCCTCGCGGTGGCGGCCCTGCTTGTCGGTCTTGTGCATGTCGGACCGGGCGTGGTCGCCCTTGTTCAGGTTGGGCGGGGTGGTCGGCGTGTTCGGCGTCGCATTCGGCGCGGGCGGCTTCTGTCCGGGCGGCACGGGCTGGTTGGGGGGCACGGCGGTGCCGTCGTTCGGCGTGTTGGACGGCGAGGTGGGCATGGCGGACTGCGCCAGCGCACCGGCCGAAGCCAGTCCGGCGGACAAGGCCAGTGCGTAGGTGAAGGCTCGGAATTTCATGAGTACGCTCCTATGTGAGATAGCGGGATGCGATCCGCAAGCGCCATGCCCGGGCTGAGCCGCCGGGAAGAGCGTCACAAGAGCCGGAAAAAAATGCCGATCGGTGGAATATCTGCGCGCAAGCGCTGCAGTTGGCTTCGCGCCAGATGTTCAGGGGGCGGTGGGCACGACGCTTGCTGGATGGGGCAGTCCGGATCGGCGCACGAGACGCCGCCGTTGCCGGAGTTCAACGTGGGGATAGGCCCCGCACAGGAGAAACGCATGGAGCATCAAACCAATATTGTTGGCGGACCCAAAAGTTCGGCGACGGGCCCGGGCCCTGAAGTCATGGCCGCGGACACCCTGGAGGGCAACGATGTCGTCAACGCCGCGGGAGAAGGGCTGGGATCCATCAAGGACATCATGATCGACGTGCCGCGCGGACGAGTCGCGTATGCGGTGCTGTCGCGCGGCGGCATCCTGGGGATGGGCGACAAGCTCTTTGCCATTCCCTGGGCGGCATTGACCCTGGACACGGACCGCAAGTGCTTCATCCTGAACGTGGACAAGGAGGTGTTGAAGAACGCGCCGGGGTTCGACAAGGACGACTGGCCCAGGATGGCGGACGAAAGCTGGGCGCTCAGCGTGCACAAGTACTACAACCAGGATCCGTACTGGTAACGCGCAGCTTTGAAGGGCGGCCCCGAGCCGCCCTTTTTCAGTCATCCCGTTCTTTCCATGCCGGTCGGCCGGCTTTTCCTATGCACACCCCTCTTAGCCACGATGCCGGCCTGGCGCTACGCTCGGTCAAGTTTTCGGGAAAACACGCAGGCCGGCGGACTCCCGTTGCCCTGCGCCGCGAGGCGGCGGGGCTCAACGGATTCAGCTTCCAGGCGCCGGCCGAGTTGGTAGCGCGGGTCCGGCATCGTATCGACCAGGCGGAAAGCGAAAACTGGATGGCGCGCCTGTGGCAATGCGACGCCACGCTGTGGACGGGGACCGATGAGGATCGCTGGCTGGGCTGGCTGCAGCCGGGCATGGCGCCCCGGGCGCTCGGCCGCATGACGGCAATCTGCCGCAGGTTGTGCGTGGCCGGGTTCTCGGATGCGGTGTTGCTGGGCATGGGTGGCGCCAGCCTCGGCGCCGAGGCGCTGGCCCGCACGCTGGGCGTGGCCAGCGGAGGCTTGCGCCTGCACGTGCTGGACTCGACCGACGTAGCCCAGGTGCGCGCGGTGCAGTCCGCGGTGGATATCACGCGTTGCCTGTTTGTCGTCTGCAGCAAGTCCGGATCGACCCTGGAATCGCGCATGCTCGCTGCCTACTTCCATGAACAGGTGGCGCGGCGGCTTGGACCGCAGGAAGCGGGGCAGCGCTTTGTCGCCATTACCGATCCTGGGTCTCCGTTGCTGGACCGCGCACGGGCGGACGGTTATGCCGCCGTCTTCGAGGGCGAGCCGTCCGTGGGCGGGCGCTACTCCGTGCTGTCGCCCTTCGGACTGGTCGCGCTGGCGCTGCTGGGGCACGATCCCGCGGCATTCCTGCGCAGCGCCCGCCCCATGGTGCGGGCATGCGCGGCGCAGGCCCAAGTGCGCGTCAATCCGGGGTTGCTTCTGGGAGCGCAGCTGGGCGAGGCCGCATTGGACGGCCGCAACAAGCTCACCATCCTGGCCGCGCCCGGGCTGGAGTACGTGGGGTGTTGGCTCGAGCAACTGCTGGCCGAATCCACCGGCAAGAATGGGCGGGGCATCATCCCTGTCGCCTACGAGCTGGCCGGGGATGCGTGCGATTATGGCCGCGACCGCATGTTCGTCCACCTTGCGCACAGCGATACGCCTGGCGCGGACCTGGACACGCGTATGCGGCGGCTGGCGGCTGTGGGATTCCCGGTGGTGCGTTGCGAGCTGCCGTCAGCCCAGTCGCTGGGCCAGGAGTTCTTTCGTTGGGAAATGGCCACCGCCGTGGCCGCCGCCGTGCTGCGCGTCAACCCGTTCGATCAGCCGGACGTCGAAGCCAGCAAGGCGCGCACGCAGGCCCTGGCGGCGCGTCACGAAGCCGGCATCGGGGGAGCCGATCCTATGCCCCGGCTAGTCGAAGGCGCGCTGGCCTTCCATGGCGAGGCCCAGGGGGCGACCGCGATCGAGCTGCTGGCGTCGTACTTTGCGGGAGTGGACCAGGGCGACTACGTGTCGCTGCTGGCCTATGTCGCACGGAATCCGGTCCACGAGGCGCGCCTCGCCGCGATGCGCTGCCGGCTGCGCCAGGCGACCGGGGTTGCAACCATGGTCGGGTTCGGTCCGCGCTACCTGCATTCCACAGGCCAGTTGCACAAAGGCGGCCCCGCGGGCGGACGATTCCTGTTCATTACCGCGGACGCCGGGGAGGAGCTGCAAGCGCCCGGCCACGCCCTGGGCTTCGCCGCCATGCAGCGCGCGCAGGCCTTGGGCGACATGGAGGAGTTGGCCTCGCGGGGCCGGCCGTGCTTGCGCGTGCACATCGCGGGGCCGGTGGAGGCGGGACTCTCCCGCCTTGCTGCGCTGCTGGACCGCGCGTTGGTCTCAATGATCGTCAGCTAGCCGCCTTGCTCGTCGCCGTCCTGTCGGGCGGGCGCGGCCAGGGCATGATCGAGGCCGACCTCGACTGCCCGGTCGAGCCGCAGGACCAGTTGAAGCGTCGGCAGCACGAACTCAAGATGCTGGGCGTTGCTTACGCTGCAGGACAGTGGGGCGCCGATTCAGAGGAAAGCCGCAACGCAGCAATTGCCGTGCCGCACGCATGCGGGCACGTGGTTTGCTGATGGCGATGTGGCGGCATTCCGTCCGCCTTCAGGAGCAGCGTCATGGACAAGTTCGACCGCGATACGACGGCGGCACCCGCCGAGATCTTGAGTGAAGGTGAACAGAGGGCGCGGCGCACGCTCGAAGCTGCGCGGCGCTTGCTGGACCCGCAGGCGGAACCTGCCGCCGCCGTCTCTTCAGTTGAGGCGAAACTCCAGCGCTACGTCAGGCAGGCGTACCACAGGCGCTCATACGGCGCCTATGGTTGAGCGTTACGGCTGCGGGTCGTCCCAGACTGACGTGTGCCGATACTGTTCGGCGCGCGCCAGCGTGCGGTAAAAATCCGCGCCGACCCGTATCAGCCTTTCCAGTTCCTCCGGCCGCAGCATGGGCTGCAGCGCGATCAGGCATTCGGCATAGTTGGCCAACACTTCCGGCCATTCATGGAAGTCCCGGTCGACCGCTGGCGTGGCGATCATTTGTGCCAATAGTTCCTCGCGATCCATATGCATGTTCCGCAGCAAGCGTACTGGTTGCAGATGCGCCCGCAGGTATGCGCATCTGTTCCTTCGCGGGTATCGAAAACCCGGGGAATGGCTCCTACTTCTTGGCGGCATCCATGCGTTGCTGCATGCTTGTCGCCATTTCCAGGTGCTGCTGTAGCACCGGCAGGGTCTCGATTGCGAATTGCTTGACGTCGGGATCCTTCACATCGTTCGAGGCTTTCTCGAAGAGCTTCACCGCGTCCTGGTGCGCGGATACGCCGATCTCGTCCACATAGGCCTTATCGAAGCTGTCGTCGCGCAAGCCCAGCGCCTTCAGTTTGGCCTGCTGGACCAGCGATGGCTCGGTCGGCGCCTGGTAGCCCTTGCCTTGCGCGAGCGTGACCAGCTGTTGGGCGGCCTTGCCGTGGTCATCGATCATTTTCTGGGCAAATGCCTTCACGTCGGGGTCGCGGGCTTTCTCCAGGGCGAGCTTGCTGCCGGCGACTTCGAGATTGCCGGCCTGGGCTGCGTTCTCCAGGAAGTCGCGGTCGGCGCTGTCCAATTTCGCTTCCGCGGCCGAGGGGCGCGCGGCGGGCGCCGTCTGCGCCTGCGCTGCAGGGGCCGCAGCCCATGTCAGCGAGGCGAGGACCGTGGCGGTCAGATAGCGGATTTTCATGGAAACCTCCAGATAGGGGCGCAGGGCGCCATTTGAGTGGGAAGCCAGCATCCAGCAGCAATCGCTGTTCCCGCCCGTCGGCGGCTTCAAAGGGGCTTGGGCTTGCCCGTCTGTTCGGCGTAGGTCGCCGGCGTGGCGTCGGCCTGGCCAGTCTTGAAGACCCAGGCATAGCACGGCGTGCCGGCAGGAATCTCATCGTCGACCGCGTCGGTGACGCCCGTAGTTGTCGGCAAAGCCGCTGTGCTGGATCACGCCCAGGCAGGTTTCAGCCTGTATGGTGTTGGACCGCAGTCGGGCGTCTTCAGCAACGCCTCCCGCCTGCGCGTTGGTGGCGATCACGCCTGCGCTGCCTCCCAGCGGCTGGCCGAGAACTTCTCCGCCATCATCAAACTGCCGTACCCCATTGCCATTTCGGCGATGACTTCGCCCACCGCGGGCGCGATCTGAAAGCCCCCGCCCGAGAAGCCGAAGGCATGCAGCAGCCGCGGCACCCTGGGGCTGAAGCCGATGACCGGGTTCTTGTCGCTGAAATAGCCTTCGATGCCGGACCAGCAGCGGATCACGCTGGCGCAGGCCAGCGCGGGCAAGACGGATGGAGCCGTACGGCCGAGTTCGGCGAGCGCGGCGCGACCCGGCCGGCTGCGGTCTCCCGGCAGCGCGCTGCCGTAGCCGCCGCCCATGACCACATTGCCGCGCGCGACCTGGCGGGCGTAGAAGCCGCCGCCTTCCACGCCCAACGACACGCCGATCTGGGGTGTGAGCGGCTCGGTGACCAGCATGGTCGGATACTTGACCTGCAGGGGCAGGTCGTCGCCGAACCAACGGGCTACGGCCGCGCCCCAGGCGCCAGCCGCATTGATGACGGTGTCGGCGTGTACGCGCCGGCCGTCGGCGGCAGTCAGCAGGAAGCCGCTACCCTGGGTGTCCGCCTGCGTGATGGCGCAATGTTCGAGCAAGCTGGCGCCGGCGCGCGCGGCGGCATGGGCGAAGGCGGGCGCGACCAGGCGCGGATTGGCCTGGCCGTCTTCCGGACATAGCGAGCCACCGGCAATGCCCGGACCCAGCGCGGGAAAGCGGCGGCGCAGCTCGGCGGCGTCGATGATCTCCAGGCCCAGGTCGAAGTCGCCGACCTTGTCGCGGTAGGCACAAAGCTTGTCCAGGTCGGCCTCGGAGCGGGCCAGCTTCAGGTGGCCGCTGCGCACGTATTCCGCATCGGTGCTGATGAGTTCCGGCAGGCGGGACCAGATGCCGTGCGCGCGCTGCGCCAGATACAGCTGTTCGATCGAACGTCCCTGCCTGCGCACGCCGCCGAAGTTGACGCCGCTGGCGCGTGCGCCGCTTGCGCCGCTGTCGATTAGCGCGGTGGCGATGCCCATGCGGCGCAGCGCCAGGGCGGCGCTGGCGCCCACCAGGCCGGCGCCGATGATGGCGACTTCCGTGTGCAGCGGGTTCATGGTTCCACCTTGCCGAGCATGGACAGATTCAGGGGCTTGACGGGCGCCTGGCCGCGTAGCCGGCCTATGTCCGCCAGGGCCAGTCCACGGCAGTCGGCCAGCAGTTCGGCCGCGCCTGCCTGGCACATGCGTCCCTGGCACAGGCCCATGCCGATGCGCGTTAGCGCCTTCAAGCGGTTGAGGTCGTCGATGGCGTATTGCGCGGCCGCGGCGCGCAACGTGCCGGCGCGCACTTCCTCGCAGCGGCAGACCATGACGGAGTCGTCGCAGGCGCCATCCGCGCCGGGCAGGGGAAAGGCCCGATCCAGGCCGCGCCGGAATTGCGCCCAGCGCGCCTGGCGGCGGGCCAGCCACTGCACCCTGGCGGCGCTGACGTCGATGCCGCTGTCTGCCAGCATGGCCAGCGCGGCGCGTTCGCCCGCAAGCTCGGCCAGGATGGCGCCGCCTATGCCTGCGCCGTCGCCGGCCAAGTAGACGCCGGCCTCCGAGCTGCGGCCTTCGGGATCGCGGCGCGGCAGCCAGGCGCGCTGGGCCGTGTCGAATTCAAAGGCGCAGTCCAGCAGGTCGGCAAGCTGCGTTTCCGCGCGCAGTCCGTGGCCGATTGCCAGCGCGTCGCAAGCAATGGCGCGCTGCTTGCCGCCCAGGGTCGCGAGCGTGCGCTCGACGCGGCCTGCGCCCTCGGCCGCATCCAGCCTTGCGCCGTGGTGCACCGGCACGCCGCGGGCGCGCAGCCAGCCCAGGTAGTACATGCCCTTGGCCAGCATGCCGGGCTGGCTCAGCAGTGCCGGCGCGGCGCGGACCTGGCTGCCTGGCGGCGCGCAGTCCAGCACCGCCTGCACCTGGGCGCCGGCGCGCGCATATTGGTAGGCGACCAGGTAGAGCAGGGGGCCGGTGCCGGCGAACACGATGCGTGGCCCAAACGTACAGCCCTGGCTCTTCAGCGAGATCTGCGCGCCGCCCAGCGTATAGACGCCGGGCAGGGTCCAGCCCGGGAAGGGCAGGACGCGGTCGGTGGCGCCGGTGGCAAGCAGCAGCCGTGAGTAGGGCAGGGTTTCCAGTTCGCCGTGGCGGACCAGGTCCAGGCTGCCCGGCGCGGCATTCCACACCGCGGTGGCGGCGCGGTAGTCTGCCCGGGCAGCTAGGTCCGCGCCCGCCGCGTGGATGGCTTGCGCGCGCTTCCATTCGAAGCCATAGCGCTGGCGCGCGGAGCCGCGAGGGGCCGCGCCTTGGCGATAGATCTGGCCGCCAGGCAAGGCGGCTTCGTCCACGATCACCGGGCGCACGCCGTGGCGCAGCAGCGTCTGCGCGGCGCGCACGCCCGCAGGACCGGCGCCCACCACCACCATGCGCGGCGCGCCATCGGCGCCGGGAGGGTTCACTTGCATGCGAGTTCTCCGGGCTGGGCGCTGACCAGTTCCATGCCGTCTGCGACCGCGGTGGAGCAGGCGCGCAGGCGTGCTCCGTCCGCCGTCTGCACCCAGCAATCCTGGCAGGCGCCCATCAGGCAGAAGCCGGCGCGCGGCGCGCCTTCGCCCAAGGTGACGCGCAATTGCTGCGCGGCAAGCAGCAACGCCGTCAGCACAGTGTCGCCCTCATGGGCTTGCAGCGCCAAGCCGTTCCAGGTCAGGCGCAACGGCGCCGAGGCAGGTACCGAGACGCGGCGCAGCAGCGGTTTCATGCGGCGGTCTCCGCGCGGCGCAGCTGGGACAGAGTGCGGTCTGGCAGGATGATGTCTGCGTCGTAGCGCAGCTCCACGATGGCCGGCATGCGATGCTCCCGGGCATATGCCAGCGCGGCGTCATAGGCCGGCGCGAAATCCTCCGTGCGCTCGACCGCGGCGCCGTAGCCGCCATAACTTTGCGCCAGCCGCGCGAAATCGGGGTTGACCAGTTCCGTCGCCAGGGCGCGTCCGGGATAGGCGCGTTCCTGATGCAGGCGGATGGTACCGAACAGGCCGTTGTTGAAGACCAGCACCACAATGCCCAACCGATACTGGGCCGCGGTGGCCAGCTCCTGCATGGTCATCTGGAAACAGCCGTCGCCGGCGAAGCAGACCACGGCTGCGTTGCGGTCGCGCAGCTTGGCCGCGATGGCCGCAGGCAGGCCGTAGCCCATCGCGCCGACGGCGGGTGCAAGTTGGCTGCCCGGTCCCTTGAAGGCGATGTGCCGGTGCGCGTAGAGCGCGTAGTTGCCCGCGCCCACTGTGACGCAGGAATGCCGCGGCAGCGTGGCCGCGACGTGGCGCGCCGCCGCGTTCAGGTCCAGCGGGCCGGGCGTGGGCGGCAGCGCAGGCGCCGCGGCGGCCGCTACAGCGCCGCGGCGGCGCGGCTGCCAGCCCGGCGTCGGCTCCAGTCCCGCGGCGGCCCGGGCGAAACCGTCCACACTGGCGACCATGCCCAGCGCCGGCGTGCACAGCCGCCCGATCTCGTTGGCGTCCGGGTGGATATGGATCAACGTCTGGCGCGGCGTGGGCGAAGCCAGCCACTCATAGTTGATGGTTGTCGGCTCGCACAGGCGGGTGCCCAGCGCGATGACGAGGTCGCTGTCCATGACGGCGCGTTTCTGGTGCGCGGGCATGCTGGCGCTGACCTGGCCGACGAAATTGGGATGGTCGTTGTCGAACAGCTCCAGGCGGCGCCAGGCGGTGGCTACTGGCAGGTCGAAGCGCAGGGCGAAGTCGCGCATGGCCTCGCGCGCGGCTTGCGGCCAGCGCGAGCCGCCCAGCAGCAGCAAGGGCCGCTCTGCCGCTTCCAGCAATTCACGCAGGCGCAGCATGTCGGCGTCGGCCGGACGGGCGCAGGGCGGCTGTGGCGCGGCGGCCAGGGCCACGTCGGCGACGCCGGACAGCATGTCTTCGGGCAGGGAGAGGACCACCGGTCCTGGGCGTCCGCCCGTGGCGATCGCCCAGGCGCGCGCCAGGTATTCGGGAATGCGGTCGGCCCGCTCGATCTGCGCGACCCATTTCGCCAGCGGCGCGTACATGGCGCGGTAGTCCACCTCCTGGAAACACTGGCGGTCGGCGGTGTCGCCGCCGACCTGGCCGATGAACAGGATCATGGGCGTGGAGTCTTCCCTTGCCGTGTGCACGCCGATCGCCGCATTGGTGGCGCCCGGGCCGCGCGAGACGAAGCAGATGCCCGGCTGGCCGGTCAGCTTGCCATGCGCTTCGGCCATGTAGGCGGCGCCGCCTTCCTGGCGGCAGACCACCGCTTCGATCGCGTCGCGCCGGGCATAGAGCGCGTCGATGCAAGGCAGGAAGCTCTCGCCCGGCACCATGAACACGCGCTCCACGCCATAGGCCTGCAGCTGCGCGACCAGCAGTTCGCCGCCGCTGCGGGAGGCAGGGGCCGGCGCGCTCATGCCGCGTCTCCTTGCAGCGCCAGCGCCACGCGTTCCGCGCCATAGTCGCGTTCGGCCGCGGTCCGGCTGACCTTGCCGCCCAGCACGTCGTTGCGGATGGCGGCCGCGCTACGGTCAGCGGGCGCGCCGTAGCCGCCGCCGCCGGGCGTTTCCAGGCGCACGGACTGGCCGCTGGCCAAGCCGTGGCCGGCGATCTTGTTGGGCAGGCGCTGCTCGTCGGCGCGGCCGGGGTTCTGGATCACGCGCGAGGTGCCTCCCGTCAGGCCGCCGTTCAGGCCGGCCGCGCCGAACAACGCGGCGTCGCAGCGGATGGTGCAGACCAGCTGGTCATGCAGCGAACGGATCTGGCGCGCGATGCCCATGCCGCCGCGATGGCGGCCCGCGCCGCCGCTGTCGTTGACCAGCGCGTACTCCTCGACCAGCAGCGGGTACTCGATCTCCAGCGCCTCGGCGGGCAGGTTGGAGGTATTGGTCACGTGTACCTGGATGCCGTCCATGCCGTCGCCCTGCGCGCGTCCACCCGCGCCGCCGCCCAGTGTTTCCAGGTAGACGAAGGTGCCCTTGCCGTCCTGCATGGGCACGGAGAACAGCATGGAAGGCATGACGTCGTTGCACGAGGCCATGGCGCGGTCTGGCGGCAACAGCTGGCCCAGTGCGCCGATCACCGTGCCGGCCACGCGCTGCGCGGTGGTGACGCGCGCGCCCACCGCCGCCGGAAAGCGCGGGTTGGTAATGGTGCCCTCGGGGGCGGTGATGGTGATGGGCTGGAACAGGCCGTTGTTGGGCATGAGCTCGGGATCGAGCATGGCCTTCACCGCGAAGTAGACGCTGGCGTTCAGGGCGCTGGCGGGCAGGTTGAAGGCGCCGCGCGCCTGCTTGCTGGTTCCGGTGAAATCGACATGGAGCTGGCCGTCGCGCGCCTCGACGTTGGCCTGGATGGTGACGGGATCGCCGCCCATGCCGTCGTCGTCCATGCGCTCGGTGAAGGTATAGGTGCCAGCCGGCAGTTGCGCGATGCGGTTGCGCAGGCGTCTCTCGGTATACAGCATGATGCTGTCGATGGCGGAC
This sequence comes from Achromobacter xylosoxidans, assembly GCF_014490035.1. NCBI lineage: Bacteria > Pseudomonadati > Pseudomonadota > Betaproteobacteria > Burkholderiales > Alcaligenaceae > Achromobacter > Achromobacter xylosoxidans. The sequence goes on from NZ_CP061008.1 coordinate 2,013,970, forward strand.
AGCAGGATCTCCAGACCGGACTGCTGCACCAGTTCCAGCATCAGCCTGGCGCCCTTGTCGTTGGTGGCGATCTGGGCGCGGATATCGTGCATCCGGTTGTCTGGTTCGCGCGTGTTGTGCGCGATCATCTCCAGCAGGTCCATGTCCAGCTCGCCCTCGCGCACGATGCGCATGGCCGGCAGGCGGATGCCTTCCTCCCACACCGTCTTCAGGTGGTGCGAGGTCGAGCCGGGAACGGCGCCGCCGACGTCGGTGTGGTGGCCGATGTTGGCCGCGAAGAAGCGCAGCACGCCCTCGTGGAAGATGGGGGTGATGACAGTGATGTCGGGCGCGTGCGTACCGCCCGCCAGATAGGCGTCGTTGCACAGGAACGCATCGCCCGGGCGCACGCCGGCCGCGCCGTAGCGCCGCAGCACGGCGTCTATGCCGCCGGACAGCGATCCCAGATGCACCGGCACGTGGGCCGCCTGCGCCACCAGGCGGCCGGCGGCGTCGAATAGCGCCACGGAGCAGTCCTTGCGTTCCTTGATGTTGGTGGAAAAGGACGAGCGGATCAGCGTATTGCCCATTTCCTCGGTGATGGACAGCAGGCGGTTGCTGAAGACCTCCATTTCGATGGGGTCGAAGGTGTCCGTGCCGGCGGCGGAAGTCGATCGATTGGTCATGGCGTACGCCTTAGCTGTTGAGGTTGACGACGAGGTTGCCGTATTCGTCGGCGCGCGCCTGCTGGCCCGGCAGCACGACGGTGGTCGAACTCATTTCCTCGATCACGGCCGGCCCGTCCAGGGGCTCGCCCACCGGCAGCAGGGCGCGGCGCAGGATGGGCGTGTCCACCCATCCCTCCCCTTCGAAGTACACGTTGCGGCGTTCCTTCAAGGCGCCGGCCACGTTTTCGCCGCCTTGCACGCGGGCCAGGGGCGCGCGCGGCACCAGGCCGGTGGCGCGCACGCGGCAATTGACGATCTCCACCGGACGGCCGGCGGCGTCATAACCATACTCGCGCACGTGCGCCGCGCTGAATGCCGCCACGAACGCATCCAGCGGCATCAGTTGCATGCCGTCCAGCGGCACGGCGATCTCGAAGTTCTGGCCCTGGTAGCGTGCGTCGATCACGGCGGACAGGCGCTGCTCCGAGTCGCCCACGCCTTCGCTGGACAGCCAGGCGCGCGCCTTGCCGGCCAGGGCTTCCAGCGCCTGCCGCACGGCGGTCCAGCCGTTCGCGGTGGCGTGCGCCATCAGCGTCTGCACGAAGTCCATGGAAATGTCGGACAGCAGGATCCCGCGCGCGCACATGGTGCCGGGTTCTTGCGGGATCAGCAGGGTGCCGATGCCGCAATCGCGCGCCAGTTCGGCGGCATGCAGGCCGCCCGCGCCGCCAAAGGCGCAGAGGGCAAACTTGCGGATGTCGTGACCCCGTTCGGTGGAGACCGCGCGCACCGCACGCGCCATGTTGGAGTTGGCGATGCGCAGAATGCCGTAGGCGGCTTCCTCCACGCTCAGCCCCAGCGGGCGGGCGATCTGCGCCTCCAGCGCCTCCCGCGCCTGGCGCGCATGCACGGCCATGCGGCCTTCCAACAGCGCGACCGGGTTCAGTCGGCCCAGCACGACGTGGGCGTCGGTGATGGTCACGACCTGGCCGCCGCGGTTGTAGGCGATGGGACCAGGGACCGCGCCCGCGCTCTGCGGGCCGACCTTCAGCGCGCCCGCGTCGTCGATGCGCGCGATGCTGCCTCCGCCCGCGCCGATGACGTGCACGTCCACCATCTGGGTCTTGACCGGATAGTCGGCCACCAGGCGGCTGGAGGTGAACAGCGGCCGCAGCTCGGCCACCAGCGACACGTCGGTGCTGGTGCCGCCCACGTCGAAGGTGATCAGGTTGGGCAGGCCCGCCACGCGGCCGAGTTCGGTGGCGCCGATCACGCCAGCGGCCGGGCCCGACACGCAGGTGCGCACCGGCGCCGTCAGCACCGATTCCACGGACATCAGGCCGCCGTTGGAATGCACCGTGGTCGGCTCGGCCGCCACGCCCATGGCGCGTACCGAACTGACCAGGCTGCGCATGTAGCCGGCCATGCGCGGGCCGACATAGGCGTTGAGCGCAGTGGTGGACATGCGCTCGTACTCGCGGAACTCCGGCAGAATTTCGCTGGAAACGCTCAGGTAGACGCCCGGCAGGTGCTCGGCCAGGATGTCGCGGGTGCGGCGTTCGTGCGCATCGTTGCGGTAGCTGTGCATGAAGCAGATGGCGACCGATTCGACGCGGGCTGCGGCCAGCTCGCGCGCCACTGCCACCACCTCGTCTTCGTCCAGCGCCTGCAGCACCGAACCATCCGCGCCGACGCGTTCAGTCACTTCGAAGCGCCACTCGCGCGGCGCCAGCGGCTGCGGCTTGGTGACGTTGTAGTCGTAGAGATGGGGGCGTGTCTGCCGGCCGATCTCCAGCACGTCGCGAAAGCCGCGCGTGGTGACCAGCGCGCAGCGCGAACCCCTGCGCTCGATGACCATGTTGGTGGCCACCGTGGTGCCGTGGCCCACGTGCGCGAGTTCGGAGCCGGCGATCTCGTGTTCGCGGATCAGATGGGCCAGGCCCGTCTGGATGGCCTCGGCCGGATCGTGCGGCGTGGAGGGCACTTTGAAATAGTGCAGTTCACCGGAATGCTCGGCAAGCAGGGTGAAATCGGTGAACGTGCCGCCTACGTCGAAGCCGACGCGAAAACGGCGGGCGCCCGGGGCGGATGCTGTCTGGGTCACGCTGGTCTCCAGGATGCTGGCGCACAAGGCGCCGGGAGTGGGATGACCAGAATGCTATTGATGCACCATCATTCGGTCCAATCAAAGATTGGTATCAGTGATTATCACTGGCGTGAATGATTTATCAGTACGGATGGGACTCCGCCGGCTGCGCCTGGTCGAACACCATCCCCTGCGCCTGGCAAACCTTCAGGATTTCCTCGCGCAGCCAGCGATGTGCCGGAATATTGTCCGAGCGTTCGTGCCAGATCAGGTTGACGGTTCGCTGCGCGAAGGGAAAGGGCGCCTCGACGGCTTCCAGTAGATGGCTGTAGGGACTGTTGCGCACGGTGTTCAGGGGCACCACGCAGATCAGGTCGGTTTCGGCCAGCAAGCGCGGCGCCAGCGCGAACTGGTTGATGGTGAGCACCACATTGCGCTTGTAGCCATGGGGCGCGAGCTCATGGTCGATCAGGGTCGGCGTGCCCAGCAGGCTGACCATCAGGTGCCGCGCGCGCAGGAAGCTGTCCAGCGTGAAGCGCGGCAGCGCCAGCAGCGGATGCCCTTTGCGCATGGCGCAGACGTAGGTCAGTGTTTCCAGCGGCAGGGTGCGCAGGGACGAGCCGAAGTTCGAATACACGCCCGCCGCCATGTCGACTTCGCCTTTTTCCAGCAACACGCCGGCGTTGTCCAGCGAGTAGGGATGCAGATGGATGCGGACATTGGGCGCCACCGTCTGCTGCTCCACGAACAGCGGCCGGATGACCTGATCCGCCACGTAGTCGGACATGGCCATGCGGAACACGGCCTCGGAGCGCGCCGGATCGAAATCGTTGCGTTCCAGTGTGTCGGCGATGCGGGCCAGCGCGTCGCGGATCGGGGGCCACAGGAGTTCGGCGCGCTGCGTGGGCAGCACGCCGCCCTGTATCTTCACGAACAGCGGGTCCTTCAAAGTCAGGCGCAGCCGGTTGATGGCATTGCTGACTGCGGGCTGCGTCATGTGCAGCGCAGAGGCCGCACGCGTGACGTTGCGTTCGGTCATGACCGCATCAAAGATGCGTAGCAGGTTCAAGTCCATCGAGGTCAGCATCGCAGTCTCAGGTGATTATCAACATTGGTGATAGAGATCTATTTTAATTGTTGATTAGCCATATAACGCGGGACCGCTTAATCTTCCCCCGGTGCAAGCGCAGTCGATACACCACGAGGGGAAATCATTGATGGTCAAGCATCTGAAAACTCTGGCCGCTGCCTGTCTGGCGGCCGGGATCGCCGCGCCCGCGATGGCCGCGGACGCCTATCCCAGCAAGCCGATCACGATCGTCCTGCCCTACGCAACGGGCGGGTCGGCCGACATGCTGGCGCGCTTCGCCGCGCAAGCCCTGCAGACCGAGCTGGGCAAGCCCGCCATCGTCGAGGCCAAGCCGGGCGCGGGCGGCGTGCTGGGTACCGAGTTCGTCTCGCGCGCCGAGCCGGACGGCTACACGCTGGCGCTGACCGCCAGCGGCACCATGGCCGTCAATCCCTACGTCTACAAGCTGCGCTACAAGCCGCTGGAAGACTTCAAGCAGATCACTGTGCTGGTCGACCTGCCTTTCGTGGTGGTCACGAACAATGAATTCCCCGCCAAGAATCTCAAGGAATTCATCGACTACGGCCGCAAGAACCCGAACAAGATCACCTTCGGCAATGCCGGCCTGGGCACCCAGCAGCACCTGACCCAGCTCATGTTCGCGCGTGCCGCCGGCATGCAGGTCAACATCGTGCCCTACAAGGGCAGCAGCCCGGCCATGAACGATTTGCTGGGCGGCCATATCGATGCCGTGCTGGACAACACGGGTGTACAAACGCCCTTCATCAAGGCCGGCAAGGTGCGGCCCTTGTTCGTCACCAATCCGGAACGCGTGGCGGCCTTGCCCGATGTGCCCACCGCGCCAGAAGCCGGCTTGCCCGGGTTCTCCGCGGTCGCCTGGTTCGGTCTGGCCGCGCCCAAGGGCACGCCGGACGAGATCGTCGACAAGATCCAGCAGGCCCTGGCGCGCGAGTTCGCCAAGCCGGAAATGAAGCAACGCCTGCTGGACCTGGCGATGATCCCGCGCGTGTCGACGCCGGCTGAAACCACGGCGCGCGTAAAGAGCGATTTGGAAACCTTCGGCAAGATCGCCAAAGAGGTCGATCTCAAGCCGATGTGACCTCCGGGCGCGCGGCATTGTGCCGCGCGTTTGCAGGGCCTATTGCCTGCGGTTCTCGATCTCCAGCTGCCGCAGGTATTCCGCGCCCGTGCGCATCCTCACATATTCGGCGTGGCGCTGGCGGTACTTGAGGCTGAAGACATCGGGTTTCTGCGACCCGCGGTAGAGATCTGCCATGCCCGAGCGCTTCCACAGCGCCAGATCGGCGCGCACTTGCGCGCGGGTCTTGGACGCGGCGGCGGGCGGGGACGGCGGGTAATCCAGGTCGCCATAGGTGACGAGGCCGGCGTTCTTTGCCTGCGCCAACTCGAGCTTGACCTGTTCACGGGTCATCGGCTCGGCCTGGACGGCCGGGGCCGCGACGGCGACGGAAACGGCGAGGATCAACAGGGTCAGACGGTTCATATTTTCTCCATGCTTCGAGGGGCGTGGAGAAATTCTAGGCAAGGGGCGCCGACAGAATCCGGGCAGGCGGATTAGGTTTCTGTAATGTCGGCCGCCGCGATGCTGAAGCCTATGGTGGTGGTCCGGTTGGCCGACCTGGCGTAGCTGCGGCCGCCGTGCATGCGCGCGATCGCGGCGACGATAGCCAATCCCAGCCCATGATGGTTGGCATCGAACTCACGCGCGCTGTCGCTGCGGTAGAAGCGGTAGAAAAGCCGCGGCAGATGTTCTTCCGGTATCGGTTCGCCCGCGTTGCGCACCGAGATCAGGATTTCGCCAGCGCTGCCGGGCTTGATCTCGACCTCGATCACGCTGTCCGGAGCGGCATAGCGTACGGCGTTCGAGACCAGGTTCGACACGGCGCGCTGAAACAGGGTGCGATCGACCTGCGCCGACGCATCGCCTACCACCGCGATATCGACCCCCGCGTCCAGGGCCTCGGCCTCGTGGTACTGCGTCACCTCCTGGACGATGGCGGCCAGGCTGGCTTGCCAGCTGCCTCGCGCCTGCGCGCCGCGGTCGGCCTGCGACAGGAACAGCATGTCGTTGACGATGCTGGAGAGGCGCTGCAGTTCTTCCAGGTTGGAACCCAATGTTTCGCGCAAGGCCTGCGGCGACGGGCGCGTGCTCAGCGCCAGCTCGGTCTCGCCGATCAGCGTTGCCAGCGGCGTGCGCATCTCGTGGGCTACGTCGGCGTTGAATCCCTCCATCTGCACGTAGGCGCGCTCCAGCCGCTGCAGCACCGCGTTGAACTGGCGCACCAGGGGCCGGATCTCGCAGGGTTGGCCGCTTTCGTCCAGCCGTTCGCCGATGCGGTCTGGAGACAGTTGCGCGGCCTGCTTGCCCAGTGCATCCAGTGGCGCCAGTCCTCTGCGCACCAGCAGGGTTCCGACCGCCGCCACGACGATGGCGCCGGCCAGGGCGCAGGCGAACAGGGTCCAGGCCAGCGCCTTGCGCAGGAGGATATCGCTGGAGATGTCCAGCACCAGCTCGGCGTTCATGGCGTCGCCGGGCCCGCCGGGGAAGGGCAGCGTGAAGGCGATGCGTCGCTCATGCGTGAAGTCGTTGTCGCCGGCGATGGGGCTGCCGTAATAGACCTTTTCGCCGTCGATCTCCAGCACCAGCGAGAAGTCGGGGCGGCCATAGAAGAAGTCGCTGAGCTTGTGGCGCAGGCGGGTGGAGTCCTGGCTGGCGGCGTTTTCCTCGACCAGGTGCCGTACGACTTCGACCTTCTGCTGCAGCAGCGCTTCCTGGCGGCTGGCCAGGTTGAGGTTGGTCGCGTAATAGACCGCCACGCATACCAGGCCGAGCGCAATGAAGGTCTGGATCGCCAGCCAGCGCGACAGCCAGCGGTGCAGCGATTTGGGGCGCTGCCCGGGCATCAGTCGCTCCGCGGTTCGAGCACGTAGCCCATGCCGCGCACGGTGTGCAGCAGTTTCTTGTCGAAGGGTTCGTCGACCTTTCCGCGCAGGCGGCGGATCGCGACTTCAACCACGTTGGTGTTGCTGTTGAAGTTGATGTCCCACACCTGTTCGGCCAGTTCCAGTCGCGACAGGACTTCGCCCTGCTTGCGCATCAGCAGGGCCAGCAGGGTGAATTCCTTGGCGGTCAGGTCCAGCCGCACCCCGTCGCGGCTGGCGCGCCGGCGCAGCAGGTCCAGTTCCAGCCCGTCGATGCGCAGCACGTTCTGGGCAATGGTCTCGGTCTGGCCGTGGCCGCTGCGTCGGCCCAGCGCCAGCACGCGAGCCAGCAGTTCCGACAGGGCGAAAGGCTTGGCCAGGTAGTCGTCGGCGCCGTCGCGCAGGCCCTTGACCCGGTCTTCGAGCTTATCGCGCGCGGTCAGCATCAGGACCGGGACGCGGCTGGTCTTGCGGATCTCGGCCAGCACCGAAAAGCCGTCCATGGCGGGCAGCATCACGTCCAGCAGGACTAGGTCGTACTGGCTTTCACGCACCAGATGCAGTCCGGTGACGCCGTCCTGGGCCACATCGACCACGTAGTTGTGTTCGGTCAGCGCTCGCCGCAAGTACTCGGCGAGTTTTTTTTCGTCTTCGATTACGAGTACTTTCATGTCAGCGGAAATAAAAAGAGTGCGCGGAAGTCCTCGGATGCTGCGTCTATTCTAGGCGGAATCGTTCTGCGGGAATAAACGCAAACAGGGCGGCCCAGCCGCCCTGTGCAGCGCTGGCGGGCACGCGGAGCGCGTGCGCCACGGGCCCGGCGCTCAGCCCGGGGTGTAGATCTCGTCCAGGCGGGCGCGTTCGGCCGGCGTCATGGCTTCCAGCTCCGCCATGGCATCGGCGCGGGTGCGGGAGGTGCCTTGCTTGGCCCAGCCCGGCTTGGCGGCGTTCAGATTGGTCAGGAACCACTGCTTAGGGTCGGACTTGGCCACGGCCAGTTCGGTCTTTACTTCGTCGCGCGTCTTGCCGCTGGCGGCGTGATCCGGCGCGATGGCGTAGCCGATCTCGGTGTTGGTCTGGTGCCAGGTGCTGGATGCGCTGGCGGCAAAGGGAAGGGCCAGGGCGGAACCCAGGGCGAGGACAGCGGAAATGGTTTTGATCTTCATGGATATCTCCCAGGTTGAGCGCGGCGCCGGTCGCGGTGTTGCGTCAGGCGCATACACGCTGTTTGTGTAGCGACGGTGACACTCTACGGACCCATGCCCGTCAATTCGCCGACGCCCTGATTACGTTTTCGTAAGGCCGCGAACCTTACGGAAATGTCATTTTTCTGTCGCTCGATTGACGAACCCGCCTGGATACATTGCCGGCTCGCCCTTTTCTTGGTTGAACCATGCATGTATCCGTCCTGCCGCTGACCCTGGCGGCCCTGATGATTGCCGCGTCTGCTTCTGCGTCCGCCCAGGACGCGGCCGCGGCCCGAATGCCTGCGCCGGCGCAGCAGAGCCAGAATGGCGGCGTGCTGACGCTGGAGCGCGCCCTGGCCGCGGCGCTCGAGCGCAATCCCGGATTTTCCGCGGCGAAGAATGAGGCCGCGGCGAGCGAGGGCCTGCTCAAGCAGGCGGGCGTGCTGCCCAACCCTTCCATCGACGTGAGCGTGGACGACACGCAATCGGCCACGCGCACCACTACCGCCATGTTGAACGTCCCGCTGGAAACCGGCGGTAAGCGCGCCGCGCGGGTCAAGGCGGCGGGGCTGTCCAGGGACCTGGCGCGCCAGGGCGTGGCGGACACTCGGGCCGGCCTGCGGGCGGCGGTCATTGCGGCCTACTTCGACGTGGCGGTGGCGCAGGAGTCCGTGCGCGTGACGCGCGGCACCGTGGATATCGCCAGCGGCGCCTTGCGGCTGGCGGAGAGGCGCGTGGCCGCCGGCAAGGCGCCGCCGCTGGAGGGCAGCAAGGCCCAGGTCGCCCTGGCCAATGCGCGCATCGAGGCGCGCGCGGCCGAGGCTGCGCTGCTGGGCGCGCGCCGCAAGCTCGGCCTGCTCTGGGGCGAACCGGAGCCGGCCTTTGCCAGCGTGGGCGCGGATCTGAACGCACTGCCGGAACGGGCGTCGATAGACGAGCTGCGGGCAGGCCTGGCCGCATCGCCCAGGATGGAGGGCGGCAAGCTTGCCGTCGACCTGGGGCAGGCGCAGCTGGAGGTCGAGAAGAGCAAGCGCTATCCCGACATTACGCTGAGCGCTGGCGTGGCCCGCGACAACGAAGCGGGCCGCGACAAGGCCCAGCTCGGCGTGTCCATTCCGCTGCCGATCTTCGACCGCAACCAGGGCAATGTCTACGCCGCCACCATGCAGGCGTACAAGGCACAGGACCAGTACCGCGAGCTGGAGTCCGGCCTGATGGGAGAGCTGCTGCAGGCCGTGACCCGTTTCGATCTGGCGGCGGGCTCCGCGCGCGAGTACCGCAGCGCGGTCCTGCCTGGCGCCACCCAGGCCTATGAAGCTGCGCGTAAAGGCTTCGAGGCGGGGAAGTTCGGCTTTCTGGAAGTGCTGGACGCGCAGCGCACCCTCTCCGACGGAAACATTGCCTACCTGACGGTGCTGGCATCCGTGTACCAGGCTTCCGCGGATATCGACCGCATTCTTGGACGTTGAAACGAGCATAAGAAATGGCAAAGCACAAGAACAAGCAACCCCCCAAGATGTGGACCGCGGCCGGCCTGTGCGCGGCGCTGCTGTTGGCGCCCCTGTATCCGGCGCAGGCGGCGGGCGAGGCCGACCACGGTCATGTCGAGACGGAACAAGGCGCGGAGGCGCCGCAGGAACAGGAAAAAATCGCGCTCACGCCCGAGCAGGTCGCTGTGGCCGGCATCAAGTCCGAGGTTGCCGCGCCTGCCGCGCTGGCGACATCGGTGCAGTTCCCCGGCGAGATCAAGTTCAATGCGGACCGGACCGCGCACGTGGTGCCGCGCATGGCCGGCGTGGTGCAAAGCGTATCGGCGGACCTGGGCCAGCAGGTCAAGAAGGGCGAGCTGCTCGCCGTCCTGTCCAGCTCCGCGCTGTCCGAGCTGCGCAGCGAATGGCTGGCGGCGGCCAAGCGGCGCGACCTGGCCGCCCAGACCCACAGGCGCGAACTGCGCCTGTGGCAGGAAAAGGTATCCGCCGAACAGGACTACCAGGCGGCGCGCACCGCGCTGCAGGAGGCGGAAATCGCCGTGCAGAACGCGGAGCAGAAGCTGCGCACCGTGGGCGCCGAGCCGCGCTCCAAGGACCTGGGCAGCCTGGAGATCCGCGCGCCCTTTGACGGCGTGGTGGTGGAGAAGCACATCGCGCTGGGCGAGGCCTTGCCCGACAACGCCAGCATCTTCACCTTGTCGGACCTGCGCACCGTCTGGGCCGAATTCGTGATCGCGCCCAAGGATCTGCAGGATGTACGCGTAGGCGAAGCGGCCAGCGTGAGCTCCGCCGCCTTCGCCGGCAAGGCCGAGGGCACGGTGTCATACATCGGCTCGCTGCTGGGGCAGCAGACGCGTACGGCCACCGCGCGCGTCACGTTGGAGAATCCGGACATGGCCTGGCGTCCAGGGCTTTTCGTTTCCGTCGACGTGGTCACGCGGATGTCGGACGCCGCGGTGACGGTGGCATCCGACGCGGTCCAGACCATCGACAACGAGCCTGCCGTGTTCGTGGAGGTGCCTGGCGGCTTTGTGGTGCAGCCGGTGAAGCTGGGCAAGGCTTCGAACGACCGGGTCGAGGTGCTGTCGGGGCTTGCCCCCGGCACGCGTTATGCGGTCGAGAACACCTTCGTCCTCAAGTCGGAGCTGGGCAAGGCCGGCGCCGAGCACGCACACTGAGGCGGAGCGGAACATGTTTGAACGTTTGATCCGTTTCGCCATCGAGCAGCGCTGGCTGGTGCTGTTCGTCACCCTGGGCATGGCCGCCATCGGCGTCTACAACTATTCCCGGCTCGCCATCGATGCGGTGCCGGACATCACCAACGTCCAGGTCCAGATCAATGCCGGCGCGCCGGGGTATTCGCCGCTGGAAACCGAACAGCGCGTCACCTATCCGATAGAGACGGTGATGGCCGGCCTGCCGGGGCTGCAGCAGACGCGTTCGGTGTCGCGCTACGGCCTGTCGCAGGTGACGGTCATCTTCAAGGACGGCACCGACATCTATTTCGCCCGCCAACTGGTGAACCAGCGCCTGCAGGAAGCGAAGGAGAACCTGCCCGAGGGCGTGACGCCCATGATGGGGCCGATATCCTCGGGCCTGGGCGAGATCTACCTGTGGACGGTGGAGGCGCAGGACGACGCGAGGAAGCCGGATGGCTCGCCCTACACCCCCACGGACCTGCGCGAGATCCAGGACTGGATCATCAAGCCGCAGCTGCGCAACATTCCTGGCGTCACGGAGATCAATGCCATCGGCGGCTACGCCAAGGAATACCAGGTGGCGCCCAGCACCGAGAAGCTGGCCTCCTACGGACTGGCGCTGACCGACATCATGGCCGCGCTGGACAGGAACAACGCCAACATCGGCGCGGGCTACATCGAACGCAAGGGTGAGCAGTACCTGATCCGGGCGCCGGGGCAGGTCCGTTCCATGGACGACATCCGCGACGTGGTGCTGGCATCCGTGGAGGGCCAGGCGATCCGGATACGCGACGTGGCCGAGGTGTCCATCGGGCGCGAGCTGCGCACGGGGGCTGCCACCAGCAACGGCGAGGAAGTGGTGCTGGGCACCGTGTTCATGCTGTTGGGCGAGAACAGCCGCTCGGTGTCCCAAGCGGTGTCCGTCAAGCTGGAGGCCATCAACAAGTCGTTGCCGGCCGGCGTGCAGGCAGTGACGGTCTACGACCGCACCACCCTGATCGACAAGGCCATCGCCACCGTCAAGAAGAACCTGCTGGAAGGCGCGGCGCTGGTCATCGTCATCCTGTTCGTGTTCCTGGGCAACATCCGCGCGGCGTTGATCACGGCGATGATCATCCCGCTGTCCATGCTGTTCACCTTTACCGGCATGGTGACCTACAAGGTCAGCGCCAATCTGATGAGCCTGGGCGCGCTGGACTTCGGCATCATCGTCGACGGCGCAGTGGTCATCGTGGAGAACTGCGTGCGGCGCCTGAGCCACGCGCGGGCGCACCATGGCAGGCCGCTCACGCGCAGCGAACGCTTCCACGAGGTGTTCGCGGCCGCGCGCGAGGCCCGCAGGCCGTTGCTGTTCGGCCAGTTGATCATCATGGTCGTGTACCTGCCGATCTTCGCCCTGACGGGGGTGGAGGGGCGCATGTTCCATCCCATGGCGCTGACCGTGGTGCTGGCGCTGCTGGGGGCGATGATCCTGTCCGTGACCTTCGTGCCCGCCGCCGTGGCGCTGTTCATGGGGAACAACGTCTCCGAAAAGGAGAATCGCCTGATGGCCTGGGCCAAGCGCCGCTACGAGCCCCTGCTCGACGTGGCGCTGCGCCGTACGCCGCTGATCCTGGCGGGAGCAACCGTCTTCGTAGTGTTGAGCGGGGTGCTGGCGGCGCGCATGGGCAGCGAGTTCATTCCCAACCTGAACGAAGGCGACATGGCGATCCAGGCATTGCGGATCCCCGGCACCAGCCTGACGCAGTCCGTCGAGATGCAGAAGCAGCTGGAGACCCGGTTGAAGCAGAAGTTCCCGGAGATCGAGCGCGTGTTCGCCCGCACCGGCACAGCCGAGATCGCGTCCGATGCCATGCCGCCCAGCATTTCCGATGGCTACATCATGCTCAAGCCGATGGACCAGTGGCCCAGCCCCAGGAAGACCCGCGCCGAGCTGTTGGCGGCGATCCAGAAGGAAGCCGACCAGGTTCCCGGCAACAACTACGAGTTCTCCCAGCCCATCCAGCTACGCTTCAATGAGCTGATCTCGGGCGTGCGCAGCGACGTAGCGGTCAAGGTGTTCGGCGATGACAACGACGTGCTGAACCGTACGGCGGCGGAGATCGCCGAGGTCTTGCAGACGATACCGGGCGCCTCGGAAGTGAAGGTCGAGCAGACCACTGGGCTGCCGATGTTGACCGTCAACATCGACCGCGCCCGGGCCGCGCGCTACGGGCTGAGCATGGCGGATGTCCAGGACACCCTGGCCATCGCCGTGGGCGGCCGCGAGGCGGGAACCTTCTTCCAGGGCGACCGGCGCTTCGACATCGTGGTGCGCCTGCCCGAGGCAGTGCGCGAGAACCTGTCCGCATTGAAGAAGCTGCCCATAGCCCTGCCCAAACAGGACGGGCAGGCGCAGGCCGCCTACATCCCTCTGAGCGAGGTCGCCACCTTCGACCTGGCGCCGGGCCCCAACCAGATCTCGCGCGAGGACGGCAAGCGCCGCATCGTGGTCAGCGCCAACGTGCGCGGCCGCGACCTGGGCTCTTTCGTGTCGGAGGCCACTGCCGCCATCGGGCAAAAGGTGCAGGTGCCCGCGGGCTACTGGACCTCCTGGGGCGGCACCTTCGAGCAGCTGCAATCCGCTGCCAAGCGCCTGCAGATCGTGGTGCCGGCGGCGCTGGTGCTGGTGTTCGCGCTGTTGTTCGCGATGTTCGGCAACGTCAAGGACGGGCTGCTGGTGTTCACCGGCATTCCCTTTGCGCTGACCGGCGGCGTGATCGCCTTGTGGATGCGCGGCATCCCCCTGTCCATCACCGCGGCGGTGGGCTTCATCGCGCTGTGCGGGGTGGCGGTGCTGAACGGCCTGGTGATGCTGTCGTTCATCAGCGGCCTACGCGTAGAGGGCAAGTCCGTGGCCGAGGCCGTGCGCATCGGGGCGCTGACGCGGCTGCGTCCGGTGCTGATGACGGCGCTGGTGGCCTCGCTGGGCTTCGTGCCGATGGCGATCGCCACCGGCACGGGCGCCGAGGTCCAGCGCCCGCTGGCCACCGTGGTGATCGGCGGCATCATTTCTTCCACCATCCTCACGCTGCTGGTGCTGCCGGCCCTTTACCGCCTGGCGCACAGGAACGACGACGCCGACGAACTCGAGCTATCGAAGCCGTCGCTTGCGCGGGAGCAGGCCTGATAGAGAGGCGATCCGATGAATGCCAGACCCGATATCGATATCGCTGTGTTGGGCGCGGTCAGCCCGATACAGTTGTCCGTCATCATTCCGTTCCTCAACGAGAGGGAGGTGCTGCCCGCCTGCCACGAGCGCCTGCGGCGGGTATTGAATACGCTGGGGCTGTCCTACGAGATCGTGTTCGTGGATGACGGCAGCAGCGACGGCAGCGCCGAATACCTGCAGACGCTGCTGCGCGAGGAACGCGGCATCAAGCTGGTCAGGCTGAGCCGGAACTTCGGCAAGGAGGCCGCGATGACGGCGGGGATCGAACATGCGTCCGGGGCCGCCGTCATCCTGCTGGACGCGGATCTGCAGGATCCGCCCGAGGCCATCCCCGCCATGGTCCGCGCCTGGAAAGAGGGGGCCGACGTCGTCAGCATGCGGCGCCGCAGCCGCGCGGGGGAAAGCGTGCTGAAGCGGCTTTCCGCCTACGCCTATTACCGCTTGTTGAGCCGGCTGAGCAAGGCCGCGATCCCGCCCGATACCGGCGACTTCCGGCTGATGAGCCGGCGCGCGGTGACGGCGCTGATGCAGCTGCCCGAACGTTGCCGCTACATGAAGGGCCTGTACGCCTGGGTGGGCATGCCGACGCGCATCATCGACTACGACCGCGAGCCCCGCGCCGCCGGGACCACCAAATGGAGCTACTTGGCGCTGTTCCGCCTGGCCATGGAAGGCATCACCTCGTTTTCCACCGCGCCCCTGCGCTGGGCGACGGGGCTTGGCGCGGTCGCCGCCTTGGGCGGTGCAGTGTTCGGCGCCGCCATCATCTTCAAGACCTTGATGTTCGGCGATGACGTCGCAGGCTATCCCTCGCTGATGGCGATGATGACCTTCATGGGCGGCGTGCAGCTCATCACCATCGGCCTGTTGGGCGAATACGTGGGCAAGACCTATATGGAAAGCAAGCAGCGGCCGGTCTATCTGGTGCGCGACGTGCAGCACAGCGGACCCGCGGATAGCGCGGCATGCGGCCATGGGGGGGATGCCGCGTGCAACTGAGCGCCCGGACCATGGCCGCCGCCCTGGCGGCGATACTGGGCGTGCGCCTCTTGGCGATGGTCCTGGTGCCATTCGCCGACACGTCCGAGCCGCGCTATGCGGAGATCGCCAGGCTGATGGCGGAAACGGGCGACTGGATCACGCTCTGGTTCGCGCCGGGCGTGCCGTTCTGGGGCAAGCCCCCGCTGGGATTCTGGGCCGAGGCGCTGTCGATCCGGCTGCTGGGGCTGAGCGAATTCAGCATCAGATTCCCATCGCTGCTGGCCACGGCGGCGACGCTCGCCATTCTTTATGCGCTGGGCCGCCGCCTGTACTCGGTGCAGGCGGCCCGCTGGGCCGTGCTGGCCTATGCTTCCATGTTCCTGCCCCTGGTCGCGGCCGGGGCGGTGCTGACCGATCCGTTCCTGGCCCTGGGCGTCACGCTGAGCATGGCGTCATTCATCCTGTCGCGCGGGGCAGGGGCGGGGCGATGGCGCTACGGCTTCTTTTTGGGGCTGGCGATCGGCCTGTTGTCCAAAGGACCACTGGCCGTAGTGCTGGTGGCGGGTGCCATCGTGCCCTGGATGCTGTGGCACCGGAACGTCCGGACCAGCCTGTGGCGCCTGCCATGGGCGGCGGGAAGCGTGATGTTGGCGGCGCTGGTGCTGCCTTGGTACGTGGCGGCGGAGCTCAAGACGCCGGGCTTCATCCAGTACTTCATCGTTGGCGAGCATTTCTTGCGCTTCGTGGATCCGGGCTGGAGCGGAGACCTCTACGGCTCGGCGCACAGCAGGCGCTACGGCGCCATCTGGCTGGACGGCATCGTGGCATCGCTGCCCTGGGGCGTGTTCGGCGTCTGGCTGCTTGCGCGCCGCTGGCGCGGGCCGGCGCGGCGGGCAGGGAGATGGCTGCGCCGGCCGCGCTGGACCTACCTGTTGGCCTGGGGCGCGGCTACGCCGCTCTTCTTCACCCTGTCGGGCAATATCTTGTGGACCTACGCGCTGCCGGCCTTGCCGCCGCTGGCCTTGGCGATAGGCGCGTGCCTGAGCCGCGCTCGCACCGCGGCGCCAGCCCGCGTTGCGACGGCCTGCATGGCGTTGGGGCCGATTGCGGTGATCGTCTTCTGTGGCTTACAGCTGGCCAATCCGGAACGGCTGAAAACGGAAAAAACCCTGATTGCCCGGGCCGATGCGCTGATGACTGCCGGCGAAACGCTTTATTTCGTCGACAGCCTGCCGTTCTCGGCGCGCTTTTACTCGCGGGGCGCGGCTGGGCGGGTGTCTCTGGACGGCGTAACCGCGTTGCTGCCGCCGCGCGGCGGCAGAGTGTTGCTGGCGGTGGAGAAAGCGGACGTGCGGCGGCTGCGCGAGCAGACGGGGGCAGCGCTGGCGCCCGTCTATTCGAGCCGGCGCTACACCTTGTTGATGGCCGGCTCCGCCGCTCAGCCCCAGGCTGGATCGGCGCAGGGTGAGGCAGGTAGGGCAGGAGGCTACCAGCGATAGTCCGCCCTCAGCGTGCCGCCGTAGCCGCGCTGATCGCCGCTGCCGAGCTTGCCAAAGATGTGCCCGGACAGCCGCAAGGCATTGCCGAGCCGGCCCTCCGCACCTAGCTTCAATTCGAACGCATTGCGCGCGGATGCCGCATTCAGCGTGCTGTCTCCCATACGCACGGATGCTCTGCCGCCATCGCGCCGCCAGTTTGCTTCGAGAAACGGGTGCAACGCCGCTGTTGCCGCGCCGGCCGCGGCGCGCGGATACAGGCGCACGCCCACGCGGCTGTTCCAGGTCTTGTCTTTGTCGTTTTGCATCAGAGTGCCTTGCAGCGTGGCGTCGCGGGCCTGATAACGGCCATAGACCAGCTGCGCGGCCGGCTCCACCACCAGCCCGCCCAGCGGCGAGCCGGCAGGGAAGGGCATCAGCGCGTAACCCGACTCCAGGGAGGCCGACCACAGGTCCGAGCGATACCGTGCCGTGCCGAGTTCGCTGCTGATCTGGTTGGAATAGCGTCCATATTGCATCCAGACGTCGGCGTAGGCTCCCAGGCGTGTGGCATCGTTTGAGTAGTAGGTGAGGTATGCGCCGGCAGCATGGCCGGAAACCTTGCCGCGGGCCCGTACCTGCATCGATGAGAGAGCGCCAGGCAGTCTCAGCGACGAGGTGGAGCGGGTGCGCGCGTCGCCATAGCCGCCCATCAGCCCAGCGTACATGGCTGCGGCCTGGCCCGCCGGCATGCGCAGCAGGTCTGCTCCAAGTTGCAGGACCGCGGCGTCGGTGTCGATGTCGACTCGGCCTTCAGCCATGCGCAGGCCGCTGTCGTGGCGGCCGCTGATCCGGGTCCACAACCGGCGCTCCCCCGTGTCCTGCTGTTCGCCGGCTTCGTCGGAAGCCCGGTCGTGCAGGCCGTGGGCGAACAATCGCATGCTGGCGAGCAGATTTCCGGCATAGGCGCCGCTTTCCGGCGACACGTTCCTGGCGTCGGGCGGGGGAGGCGGCAATACGACCTCGGGCGGGGGAGGGGGCAACACGACCTCGGGCGGCGTGACCGGCGGCTTGGGAGGAGGATCAGGCGGGACCACGGGCGGAATCACTGGTGGGACCACAGGCGGAATCACAGGCGGAATCACAGGCGGCTGGGGCCCGCCGTCCGATTTCAAGTACCAGTCGGAGGCTGCGCCGCCGTTACCGCCACGGACCAGGCTGTAGTCATAGCCGTTCAGCGCAAGGGTGGCCGAGCTGGCGCGATAACCGCTGGAGCCGGCATCCAGGCGGAAGGCGTCCTGGGTCGTGACGGCGCCATTGATGGTCGCCACGACGCGTATGCCCCGTTGCGTCTGGCCGCCCGCGCCGCCCGCGTTGAGGATACGCAGCGCCGTGCCGCCCGATGCGGCGCCGCCGTCGATCACGAGACGGTCGGTCGGAGAGGCGTCGTCGCCCAGCCGGGTCTTGAGCACCAACGTTCCGCCGCCCGAGTAGTTGTTGACCGTCAGGGTCTTGAATTCTCCGCTCTGCGCTGGCGTTGCGAACAGCACTGTCCCGTCGTTGTTCAGTTCGCGCAGCATGGAGTCGTTGCGCACATGCCAGGCGCTGGATTTGTCCAGCGTCAGGCTGTTGACGCGGCCTTTGTCGCGCTGGATGACCGCGCCGGTCAGGACGGACCCGTCTCGCAGGGAGACGTCTGCGGCGCCGCTATTGATCATGATGTCGCCCGTCAGCACCGAGCGGGCCGCGGAGAGCCGAATCTGTCGGGCTTCCACCATAGTCGGACTCCCTCCGCCCAGGTCGATGACGGGGAGCGCACTTGAATGCAGCAGGATTCCCGTGTTTTCCTGGCCGCCCGCGCTTGCAGTGACCGTGGCGTTCTCCAGCGTCAACACATGATTGCCGCCGGCTATGCGCAGGGCGGCGCCGTCCCGTGTGGTGATGCGTGAGCCGTTCTTCAGAATCACGCTGTTGCTCATGCCGGGATCGGAGCCCGTGCTCCGCATACCAGATGCTCCGAGTCCCGTGATGTCGAACTGCGTGTTGTCCAGCAGGGCATCGCCTCCGTTGCGCAGAAGCAGTCCGTCGGCGCTGGCGCCCGTGGTGGTTATCGTGGAGTTCCGCGCGGACAGCCTGCCGCCGCCTTCCATGGCGGCCAAGCCCTGGGCGCCTGCGCCATGGGTGATCACCGAGGAATCTTGCAAATGGATTTGCGCGCCGGCCCGTCGGGCCAGCGCGCCTATGGCCCCGGCGCCTGATGTTTCGATCCGGACTGCGTTGGCCTCCAGGGTGGCGGAGTCGCCGAGTTCGCGCGAGACATACAAGGCATGGCCGTGGGCTATCCGGGTGGCGACCGTTCCTTGGTTTAGCGTGACTTTGCCGGCCCGGCTGTCAATGCCGACGTGGCTGGCGGCGATGGCAAAGCGATTGGCGGAAAAGGCCGTGTTTTTACCGACGAGCTGTATGCCGCGGCCCTCCGAACCGGTAGCCAAGACAGTCGTGTCTTCGAGATCTATCGCGGTGCCGGGGGCTCTGAGGTCGATTGCATATTGAAAGTCGCCCGTGGTAGTCAGCCTGGCGTTGCGGATGCTGGCGGTCGCTGCCTGTCCCTGGTATGTCGACGTCAGTCGAACGGCCTGCTTGGCCGAGGTCAGCGTGCCGCCGTGCATCTCGAGTCTTCCTCCTTCGAGATAGGCGCCCGAGCCGTTCGCCGCACTGATGTCGGTGTCGCGCACCGAAACAAACCCGTCGCGTTCCCGCGTTTGCACACCGTGGGCGGTATCCCCCGTGGCCTTGATCTGGGTGTTCACCAGCGTGATGGAGCCGCCTCGTTCCGCCACGGCTCCGGAAGCGAGATCGCCGCTGGTGGCGATTGTCAGCCTGTCTGCCTCGATCGTGCTGCCCGGCCCGTTGGCATGCAGGGCAGAGGCGTTGCCGCCCCCGGTCGAAACGGTCCCGACCCTCAGCACGATCTTGCCGCCATCCTGCGCGTAGGCGCCATGAGAGTAGCTGGCGTTCAAGGACAGGTTGGTGTCGCTGGCATCGATGATGCTGCCCGTTCCCTGGGCATGCAGTGCGTGGGAGCCTTGCCCCTGTGGGTTGTTCCTGGCCGTGACCGTGCTGTTTGTGAGCGTCACGCGACCGCCCGCGCTGGCCCGCACGCTGGCGGATTGTGAGGCCGGCTCGGCGCTGATCGTGACCTGGTCGCCTTCGACGATGTTGCCCGCGCCGGAGACATCGATGGCGGGATCGTTGCCGGTATGGGGGATGAGACTGCCGGGCGCCAGAATGATATGGCCCTTGCCGTCCGGATCATGCAGCCTGATCTGGCTGTGCTCCGCGGCCCGGCTGATTCCGGGGAGGGCGGGCAGCGTAGCGGCGAGCAGGCTTGCCACGAGTGGGGTAACGCGGAACTTCATGGGGATCTCGCGTGCTTGCAGCCGAGGCGTCCGATACATGCCGCCTTCGCAGGCTTGGCGTTGTACCGGCGTTTGCCGAGGAGGCTGGCGCGTTGCTGTGGATCCCGCAATCTTGGTTGGTGGGGAGGTGCAAAAGAATGAGAATTTTCTCGAAAGGCCTAGGGCGTGCAAGCCTCGGCGATCACGCTGGCGTTTTCGGCACAGTGCTGGATCATGGCTGAAGAAGCCGCGTTGGTGCGTCAGGTGCGATTTGCAGCAGCGGCTGCGTCTGTTCCGCCGTAGGGCAGTATGCGTTGATGCTGCCGCAACGCGCCTAGCGGGCCTGAACATGGCGTCGTCCGACGTGTTCCTGGCGGCCAAAAGCGCATCGCCGCCCGAAGCGGCGGCGATGCTTGAAGCGTCGAACCCGGCCAGGCGTGGCGCCTGGCCGGAGCGGGTCAGAAGCCCACGGCCTGGCCGTCGCGGCGCGAATCCGACGCGGCCACGTAGCCGCCTTGCGGCAGGCGGCAGATCAGTTGCGCCGAACCAAATTCCAGGCTGTCGGCAGGCGCCACCGCGACATTGTGGCCGCGCGCGCGCAGCGCGTCGACCACGTCCGCCGGCAGGTGCGATTCCACGTTGACCACCGGGCCTTTTTCCACGCGGAAGCGCGGCGCGTCACTCATGGCCTGCGGGTTCTGGCCGAACGCCGCCAGGCGCGTGACCATCTGCAGATGGCCTTGGGCCTGCATCGATCCGCCCATCACGCCGAAGGACATCAGCGGCTGGCCGCCGCGCGTGACGAATGCCGGAATGATGGTGTGCATCGGCTTCTTGCGCGGCGCGACCTGATTGGCGTGGCCGGGCGTCAACACGAAGTTCAGGCCGCGGTTGTGCAGGCTGATGCCGGTGTCGGGCACCACCACGCCGGAACCGAAGCCGTGGTAGTTGGACTGGATGAAGGACACCATGGTGCCGCTGGCGTCGGCCGCCGTCAGGTAAACGGTGCCGCCGGTGGCGGGCGTGCCCGCGACCGGCACGCTGGCGCGGTCCATGGAAATCTGGCGCGCGCGCTCGGCCAGGTAAGAGCGGTCCAGCAGGGCGGCGGCGCTGGTGCGCATGTGGCGCGGATCGGCGACGTGGTGGTGCAGGTCCGCGAACGCCAGCTTCATCGCTTCGATGCTGACGTGGTAGTAGTCCGCGCTGTCGCGGCCCATGCTTTCCAGGTCGAACTGTTCCAGCATGCCCAGCGCCATCAGCGCCGAGATGCCCTGGCCGCTGGGCGGGATCTCGTGCAGTTCGTAGCCGCGGAACGATTGCGAGATCGGCGTGACCCATTCGGGGCGGTGCTCGGCAAGATCCTCGGCGCTGAGCGCGCCGCCGGTCTGACGGGCGAAGTCGGCGATCTTGCGGGCGAGCTCGCCACGGTAGAAGCTATCGCCGCCGCTTTCGGCGATGGCGCGCAGCGTCTTGCCTTGCGCGGGAAAGCGCCACCATTCGCCGGCCTGGGGTGCACGGCCCTCTGGCAGGAAGGCGGCGGCAAAGCCCGGCTCCTGTGCCAGCTTGGGCGCCTGAGTGGCCCATTGGCGGGCGATGGTGGGCGATACCGCGAACCCTTCCTCGGCATAGGCGATGGCGGGTTCGAACAGCTGCGCGAAGGGCAGCTTGCCGAACCGTTCCGACAGCGCCTTCCAGCCCGCGACCTGGCCCGGCACGGTCACCGTGCCCCAGCCGGTGCCGGGCATGGCGTCGCGGCCGGCGAAGTACTCCGGCGTCCACGCGGCGGGCGAGCAGCCGCTGGAGTTCAGGCCGTGCAGCTGGCCGTCATGCCAGACCAGCGCGAACATGTCGCCGCCGATGCCGTTCATGACGGGTTCCACCACCGTCAGCGCGATGGCGGTGGCGATGGCGCTGTCCACGGCGTTGCCGCCGGCCAGCAGCATGCGCAGCCCGGCTTGGGCCGCCAGCGGCTGGCTGGTGGCGACCGCATTGGCGGCCAGGACCGGCATCTTCCGGGAGGCGTAGGGGAAAGACCAATCGAAGGGTAAGGACATGGAAACGGGAAACTCGTAGTGAAAATTACTGCGGCGTGATGCCGGCCTGATCGATCAGCTGCTTGGTGCGCGGGATTTCGGCCTTGATGAAGGCGGCGAATTCCTCGCGGCTGCCGCCGCGGGGCTCTGCGCCGGCTTCCGCGAGCTTACTGCGCAGCGCCGGATCGGCAAGCACTTTGTTGACGGCGCGGTTGAGCTTGTCGAGCACCGGGGCGGGCGTGCCTTCGGGGGCGACCAGACCGTACCACGGCGCGATGTCGTAGCCGGCGTAGCCCTGTTCCGCAATCGTGGGGATCTCGGGCGCCAGCGCCGAGCGCTTGGCATTGGACATGCCCAGCGCCAGCAGCGCGCCGCTCTTGGCCTGGGGTAGACCCGTCATGATGGTGTCGAAGTACATCGAGACCTGACCGCTGAGCAGGGCGGGGATGGCCTCGCCCGCGCCCTTGTACGGCACGTGCAGGATGTCGATGCCGGCCACGGATTTGAGCATTTCGCCCGCCATGTGGGAGGTCGTGCCGGTGCCGAACGAGGCGTAGGTCAGCTTGCCCGGGTTGGCGCGGGCGTAGGCCACCATTTCCGGCAGGGTCTTGAACGGCTGCGACGGGTTGGCCAGGAGGATGTTGGGGGTGTACGCCACCATCGACACCAGCGCGAAGGCGTCGGGGTCGTAGGCCAGGCGTTTTTGCAGAAAGCGGTTGGTGACGATGGCGGCAGGGCCGCCCATCAGCAGCGTGTAGCCGTCGGGGGCCGAGCGTGCCACCGAGGCGCTGCCGATGGCCGCGGCGGCGCCCGGACGGGCCTCGACGACAAAGGGCTGGCCCAGTTCCGTCGACAGCGCGGCGCCCAGTTGGCGCGAAATCAGATCGGTGGCGGAACCGGCCTGGAACGGCACGACGATGCGCACCGGATGCTGCGGCCAGTCAGTTGCCTGGGCGCCCGCTTGGGCGGCAAAGGCCACGGCGGCGGCGCCTGCCAGCGCCCGGATGAAACGAAACTTCATGAATTCCCCTTGATCGCGTTATGGAGTGCGTGCAGGGATTAGACGCAAGCGGGCGGTGCGGGGCTATTAGTATTTGCATCCATGGATCACTGGATCCAATTTGTGTTATTTTTGCGGTTATCTATCATGGCGGCTTTCGTGGGCCTATCCATCGGCCCTAGCCCCCCGGGACTCCAATGCTGCAATTCCAGAAGACAGCCATTAGCGCCGAAGACGAGGCCTACCTGCACCTGCAGCGCGAAATCCGCCTGGGCCGTTATGCGCCCGGCCAGCGCCTGGTGCCCGAGGTGGTCGCGGCCGAAATCGGCACCAGCCGCATGCCGGTACGCGGCGCGCTGCGCCGGCTGGCTTCCGAGGGGTTGGTCGAGATCCGCGCCAACCGCGGCGCGGTGGTGCGCGGCTTGAACCAGCAGGAAATGCTGGAAGTGTTCGAAATGCGTTCCGTACTGGAAGGCCTGGCCATGCGCAACGCGGTGCAGCACATGGGCGCCGAACACATCCGCCGCCTGTCGCTGCTGCTGGAACAGTTGGAGCAGGGGCCGGGCGAACATCTGGACTGGATCACCGCGCATCGCGAATTCCACGAGTACCTGTGCAGCTTCTGCCAGCAGCCGCGCCTGCTGCGCCAGATCTCGGAGCTGCATTCCGTCGTCGAACCCTACATGCGCCTGTGGGTAGCCCAGCCCGGCCGCGTCCTGCGCGTGCGCGAATCGCACCAGGAACTGATCGCCGCGCTGCAGACGCGCGACCCGGCGCGCTGCGAAGCGGCCATGCGCCAGCACGTGCTGAATACCGTGCCGGCCCTGCAGGCGTTTCTGGAACAGGCGGCCTAGGACGCGCGGCTTTGCTCTAGACTGGCGCCATCCTCCACGCGCCCGTCCCGCCATGACCGCATCTGCCGACCTCATCCGCCGCCTGGACCTGTTGCCGCACCCCGAAGGCGGCTACTACCGCGAAACCTATCGCGCCGCCGATGCCGTGACGCGCGGCGACGGCGCGCGCCGCTCGGCCAGCACCGCCATTTACTACCTGTTGTGCGACGGCGCCTGGTCGACCTGGCATCGCATCCGATCCGACGAACTCTGGCATTTCCATGCGGGCGACGCGCTGCTTGTCCATGTGCTGACGCCGGATGGCGCCTACCGCTGCTTGCGGCTGGGCGACGCGCTGAAGGATCCTGATGCCGCATTCCAGGCGGTCGTGCCGGCTGGCAGTTGGTTCGCGGCAGAACTCGCCGACCAGGCCAGCTATGCGCTGGCCGGCTGCACGGTGGCGCCGGGCTTCGAGTTCAGCGAGTTCGAGCTGGCCGACGCCGCCGAACTGCAACGGCTGCACCCCGCGCAGGCAGGCCTGATCGCGCGCCTGGCCCGCTAATCGGCGCCCTGCGCTTGCGGCTTTTTCCTGCGGGTGAACTTGGCCTCGCTCGCCAGCACGCCCGCCACGATCAGGCCGGCGCCCACCAGCGCCAGCGCCGGCAGCCGGTCGCCGGCCAGGCGTCCGACTATGCCGCCCCACACGGGCTCGCCCGCATAGATCACGGTGGCCCGGGTGGGCGATACGGATTTTTGCGCCCAGTTCATGGTCAGCTGGATGATGGCGCTGGCCAGTCCCAGGCCGATCGCCGCGCCGGCCCACAGCCACGAGAATTCCGGCACAGCTTCGCCCATCGCCGGCATCAGTGCGAACGACACCAGGCCGGCCGTCAAGAGCTGCACGAAGGTGACGCGGCGGCTGTCGACCTTCTTGGCATAGTGGCCGATCAGGATGATCTCCGCGGCGATCGCCGCGGCCCCGGCCAGCGTCGCCGCTTCGCCCACGCTGAAATTCAGCGCGCCCGCTTGCGGACCCGCCAGCAGGATCAGGCCCGCGAAGGCCAGCGCCACGCCCACCCAGCTCATCAGGCCCGGCGGCTTCTTCAGCACGGCCCATTGCAGCAGCGGCACGATGGGTACGTACATCGCCGTGATGAAGGCGGACTGGCTGCTGGTAATGGTCTGCAAGCCGTAGGTCTGCAGGAAATAGCCCAGGAACAGGGCGCAGCCGATGGCGATGCCGGCGCCTACCTCCTGGCGGGTGATCGCCGCCATGTGCTTACGGAACATCAGCAGCGCCATCAGGCCGGCGATCGTGAAACGCACGCCCACGAAGAACAGCGGTCCGCTGTGCTGCATGGCGATGTGGATGATGAGGAAGGTGCTGCCCCACAGCATGGTGACCAGCACCAGCGCGATTTCCTGGCGGGACAGGGCGAACATCGAGGTCTTGGACTTCACGGTCTGCTTCGGGCGCTACGAAATGGCGAGCACTATACAGCGCTTCGGTGACCGCTCACCGAACAGATTCCGGGATTCCGGGCGGAGCAGGCATATAGCCAGGAGTAATATGACGCGTCCGGCGTCGTCAGGCCGCTGGTAACGACAAGCCGGTACACGCCTCGTTCTTCTCGCTCCCGCCGCGCCTTTTGGGCGGCGACGGCGAATCTGGGCGCGCATAGCGGCCACAAGAAGATATCGAGGAGAAGCGCAAGTGGAGAAGCAAGAGTCGGGCGGCTGGTATTTCGGCTGGAACATCGTAGGCGCCGCTACGGTACTCACCCTGTTGACGGTCGGCCTGCGCATGGGGGTTGGGCCGTTCTTCCTGCCCATCGCGGACACCCTGGGCTTTACGCGCAGCACGCTCTCCAGCATCGTCGCGCTCGGCATGCTCTGCTACGGGCTGGCCATGCCGCTGGCGGGGTATCTGGTCGGAACGCGCGGCACCCGCTTCGTGCTGCTTACCGGCACCGCCATCGTCGTGTTGTCGATCATCTGGACGGTCTACGCGCGCGGGCCCATCGAGTTCCTGCTGTCCTTCGGCGTGGCGCTGTCCATCGGCCTGGGCTTCACCAGCCCGGTGGCGTTGACGCCGGTGATCAGCCGCTGGTTCACGCGCCAGCGCGGCATGGCGCTGTTCTTCCTGTCCACCGGTTCCATGGCCGGCATCGCTCTGATGACGCCGACACTGACCTTTGCGATCTCCGCCGTGGGCTGGCGGGAAACCCTGCTGGGCTTCGCCGCGCTGTTCGCGCTGCTGACCGTGCCGATGGCGCTCTTCGTCATGCGCGATGAAGCGCCCGAGCACACCGATCTGCTACCGCACCAGATCATCGACAAGGCCGGGCCGGCCAAAACCGCGGCGAAGCAGCCGGCGCCCAATGTGCGCGCGGCGCTGAACTCGCTGCCGTTCTGGCAGGTGGCGCTGGGCCTGTTCGCCTGTGGTTTCAGCATGAACCTTCTGGGCACGCATGGCGTGCCCATGCTGATGGACCATGGCTTTGACGCCACCACCAGTTCGCTGGGCATAGGCCTGATCGGCCTGGTCGCCATCTTCAGCACCCTGGTCCTGGGGCGCATGTCCGACCAGGTCGAACGGCGCGCCATCCTGGCCGCGATCTACCTGGTGCGCGGGCTGGGTTTCTTCGCGCTGGTCATGGTGGGGGCGCATTGGGAGCTGTACGCCGCGGCTACCCTGGGCGGCATCGCGTGGGCCGGCAGCATCGCCTTGTCGTCGGCCATTCTTGCGGACGTCTACGGCGTGCGGCTGGTGGGCGTGCTCTACGGGCTGGTCTACCTGGGCCATCAGGTCGGCGGCATGATCAGCTCATGGCTGGGCGGCTGGGCCTACGAAACCTTCGGCACGCATTGGGTGGCCTTTGGCTCGTCGGGGACGCTGCTGCTGGCGGCCGCCTTGATTTCCCTGCGCCTGCCGGCGCGGGGCTTGCCGCGCGGGGTGGCGGTGGCGGGGCGTTGAGCCCCGCGGACTGCAGGCCGATGCTGCCCGCAGCGTCTGCCATCGCGTCCGTGACGCCGGACGCGATGGCCTCTGAGGCCGTCCTAGCGGTCCTTCAGCAAGGACACCAGTTCCGGCACGTAGCGGTCGCCGCCGCCTTGCGTGACGGCCTGATCGAACGTGTGCTGCACGGCCGCGCCGATTTCCCGCACCGCGCCCGTTTCCGCGGCCATGGTGTTGTAGTAGGACAAATCCTTCTGCGCATTCGACATGAAGAACCGCAGCGAGGACGGGTCCTGCTCCAGCAGGTAGGGCTTGATGCGTTCCAGCGCCACGCCGCCGCCGCCGCCCTTGGCCAACACTTCGGCAAACACCGCCGGGTCAATATCCGCGCGCAGCGCGCAGGCCGCGGCTTCCGACAACAGCGCGACCACGCCCAGCGACACGTAGTTGTGCAGCAGCTTCATGCGATGGCCGGCGCCGATGGGGCCGGCGTGCGTGATGTTCTCGGCGAAGCAGGCCAGCAGCGGCTTGCATTCCTCGAACAGCGCGGCGTCGCCGCCCACCAGCAGGTTGAGCCGGCCTTCGGCGGCTTCCTTGGGGGTGCGCGTCATCGGCGCATCGAGGAAGCGGCCGCCGGATTCCGTCACGGCCTGCGCCACCTTGACGGTGGAAGAGGGAATCGCCGTCGAGCAATCGATGATGACCGTACCCGGACGCAGGCCCGCCAGCACGCCGCCCTCGGACAGCAGCACGGCTTCGACCTGCGGGCTGCCGGTAACGCAGAGGATGATCACGTCAGACTGGGCCGCCAGCGTGGCGCCATCGGTCACGCTGGTCGCGCCCGCGGCCTTCAACGCGTCCAGGGGCTGGTTGCCCGGATGTTCCAGCACGGTCAGCGCATGACCATGCTTGACCAGATTGCTTGCAATGCCATGGCCCATGAGGCCGATACCAACCATGCCGACTTTCGCCATCTTCCACTGCTCCTGCCATGTAGGGGTTTGTTATGGCGTAAATCTTACTCTGACTTGCGGATCGTCCGCGCCGCGATCACAGGTTTGCGGGTAGCGGTGCCGGCCGCGGTCTTCTTTGCGATACTTGAGGTATTCCGCGTGAAAAAACCAGGCTTGAGCATGACAGACTCCATTCCTTCCGGTTTCGCGCCATGGCGCCCCAGCAGCCCCTTCATGGAGCACTTGGCGGAGCTCGGCGCGCTCTACAAGCGCGACGCCGATTGCGTCCTGGCGCTGCGCGTGGGGCAGGCGCACACCAACATGCACGCCATCGCCCATGGCGGCCTGCTGGCCACGCTGGCCGACAGCGCGCTGGGCCACACCATCGCCGAGCAGGCGCAGGCCTCGGTGGTCACGGTGCAGATGTCGGTGGAATATTTGAACCCGGTCAAGCCCGGGGATTGGCTCGAAGCCCATGTCCGCATCGACAAGCAGGGCCGCCGGCTGATCTACGCCACCTGCCTGCTGCAGGTTGAAGGCCGCGTCATGCTCAAGGCCAACGCGGTCTTCGCGGTGCGCGCCGCGCCCGCGCCGGCTTCCGACGGTTGAGCTTCTTGGGGGGCTACAAGTAAGGCGTAGCCAGCCAGATCACCTTGTTGCGCAGGCGCTTGGCGAACGGCGCGCGCAGCAGGTTCTCCAGCGTCTCGCGCTGGCCCTGCGCGATCAGGCCGTCGACCCGCGCGCCGATCCAGCGCGCCACGCCGGGATCGTAGATCTCGGTGTCCAGCTCGAAGTTCAGCCGCAGGCTGCGCGGGTCCAGGTTGGACGAGCCCACATAGGCCCAGGCGTCGTCCACCGTCATCAGCTTGGAATGGTCGAACGCGCCATGCGAGCGCCAGACCCGGCAGCCGGTGCGCACCACCTGGTCCAGCTGGGCCGTCATGGCGTAGTCCACCAGACGCAGGTTGTTCTTGCCCGGAATCACGATGTCCACCACCACGCCGCGCCGCGCGGCCGTGGCCAGTGCGCCGATCAGCGTCTGGTCGGGCAGGAAGTAGGGCGACTGGATGCGCACATGGCGCTGCGCCACCGCCAGCGCGCCCAGCAGCATGTTGTGCGTGCTGCCCAGCGCGCGGTCCGGACCGGACGGCACGCAACGCATCGGCACGTCGCCCGTCGGCGGCAAGGCCTCGGGATCGAACCAGGGTCTGGCCGGCAAAGACTCGTGCGTCGTGAAGTTCCAGTCGTGCGCAAATACGGACATCAGCTGCGTCACGATCGGTCCTTCCACGCGGAAGTGCGTATCGCGGTTGGTGTCGTCGCCCGCCAGCGCGCTGACGAAGGCCGCCCGCACGTTCATGCCGCCGGTAAAGCCCAGGCGTCCATCCACCACCAGCACCTTGCGGTGGCTGCGCAGATTGGCATAGGGCATGCGCAGCACGCCCAGCGGATTGGTCATGAAGCGCGCCACCGGCACCCCGCCGCGCGACAGCATGCGCACGATGGGCGGGCGCGAATACTTGGATCCGATGGCGTCGATCAGCACCCGCACCTCGACCCCGCGCTCGCGCGCCTCGATCAGCGCCTGCGCCATCTCCCGCCCGATCGCGTCGTTGTCGAAGATATAACTCTGCATCGCCACCGCGTGGCGCGCTTCGCGGATCGCCTGGAGCATCGCCGGATAGGCCTCGTCGCCACCCGCCAGCGGCCGCACCGCGTTGCCGCCCAGCAGGCGGAAACGGCTGACGCGGTCGCCCAGCACCTTCAGCGACGCGAACTGCTGGCCCGAGATCGGCGCCACATCCACCGGCGCGGTCTCGACCTGCTCCGCATCCACCACCATCGCCTCGTCGCGTTGCTGCGACAGCCGCGTCTTGCGGATCCGGTTGATGCCCGCCACGAAATAGAACAGCGCGCCGAACAGCGGCGAAAACAGCGCCACCCCCACCCAGCCTATGGCCGCCCGCACGTCCTGTTTGGTCATCGCGGCATGCACCGCCGCGCCCGTCCCGGCCACGATGCTGATGGCAAATACCAGATGGGGCCAATAATCGATCAAGATTGCGTGTATGCGGTCCATGGCGATGGCGTAAGCGCGGCCTCCGTAGATGATCAATGGCGAAGGATAGCAAGGTGGCCCGCGCTGGCAAGAGGGGCGGCGGGGGTGGTTTCACACGGATTAAAAAAACGTGCTAGAATTCGGCCTCTTCGTTGTTGAGCAGCTTTCAAAAGCAGCGCGGCAAGGAAGAAAAGCAGTATCAGAGGTGGCTGTAGCTCAGTTGGTAGAGTCCCGGATTGTGATTCCGGTTGTCGTGGGTTCGAGCCCCATCAGCCACCCCAAAGAATTGTTTAGAAAACAGCCGCTTACAGCGGCTGTTTTTTTTCGCGCTCAGAATTAGAACAAAAATAGCGGTATTAGAACGATGTCACTCCGTAGCCGAAGCGATTTTGACCGGGCGTCTGTCGTAGTTCTTACGTGTGTTGTGGCGGCGGTGCGTGAGCGGCTTAGTGCGCTCCAGAAAGTGCGAGTAAGAAGATCTGTGCGCTAGGGCGCGCTGGCGTGGCTTCGAAAAACCGGCTGGAAGACCTGATCAGTTCACTTCCAATAGAAAAGTCACTGTTTTCGCCTGTGGCTGAACGGCACCTATCCGTTCTGCAACGCCGTTCCAACGCACGGAGCGTTGCGTGAGAGAACGGGATCTAACGCAGCTTCCTCGTGGAGCTTCGCTACCGAGTTGTGTGTGATGAAATGTTTCGATATCTTCTATTGATCGAAAAGAGGTCGAGGCTATCTGATGCAGGTCGAATCTGAATTCATCACCCTTGTTGTGGCTGCGGTTGGCGCGGTGGCGACGGTTGTCAGTGCGTTGGTCGGCTTAGCAATAGCAACTCCAGAGCAACGTCAGCGACTACTTCAATGGGCGAAAACAGGGACCGCCCGTAGCGTGTATGCCACGGTCACGGCAATCATGGCTTGGACCTTTCATGAGATATGGACCAACGACTATGTTATTGACAGTCAGTTCGTCTTGCTTATCTCCAACCTAGTGTGCATGGCGATCATCTGGTTGGCCGGCGGTGCCTGGGCAGTTTTTTTCAGACCTCTTAGTCTTGAGATCTCAGCGCTGGAGAGAAACAGAGATCGGGCAGTGCTCGACACGTTGAAGGCTCTCAGTGCAGAAAACGCGGCGCTTTCTAAGCGCGTGACAGAACTGGAGGAATCCCTTGCAGGAAGAACTCGTCGAAAGCGCGAGGCCCCCAGCGGCTTTAGCTGAGCAAGGCTGTGTTGGTCTGCCTCCCTCCCTCGGTCATATTTACAAGCAGATTTGCTGCTACTTGCTAACGTTGCAGCCAAAGTTGGCAATATCGATCAGTTCTTCCAGAAGGCGGATGAGGGAGGCGAGCATGGGGGCAGTCTCCAAAGAGGTTGTGCGACAGCGCCCGCCGATACTCCGCAAGCGGGGCATGAGGCAAGGCCGCTGCCTCCCCGTTTTGCTGCCGTCGTGTGTCGTGTCTGAAACGCATCAGACTCCAGTGGCAAATATTGAATCTAGCCCTTGATTTTCAGCTTGCGGATCATGTTCTTCTGCTTTTCGGGAATCTCGAACTGATGGATGCCCAACTCCCGGCCCCTATCGGGAAAAACCATCGCAAACATCCTACGGTCGTCCGGTGTATAGGAAGCGATAGCTGCTCCTGCAAAAATAGTGTTGTCGCCGACCCGCCTTAGAATGTGAAATTCCGGCGCAACGTTTCGACGTTGCCATTGAAGGTGACCCGATACCGTGATCCCTTCAATGAGAAATGGTGTACCTCCGCGTAGTCGCAGGTACACAGCGTCCGCACGAACATCCAACGTATGGGTGTGTGGCCATGCTGGGCCGACGGACACATCCCCTTCCGTGTGGAGCACGTAGGGAAAAGTGCGATGTACCGACCACGCTGGATCCGCGCCCAGCAGAATTCCGGTGGATCTCATCAAGATTGCATGTACGTAGTCGCCAAACGTCCGATACGTCGGGTGCACCGAACCATCGAAAGTGCAGATGGTATCTGGATCGTCAACGGCAAAAGTTGTCGGCCCGTCTGGCGCGTGAATGATGATCCTGTGGTCGGGCCAGCACAATAGGCTGCTTGAAAATTGGCTTAGAAATTCTCCTGGTTTCCCTACTCCTGGAAAATCTGGAAACTCATCTTCGATACGAACATCCCAGGGTTGTAGAGTATAGAGATCCACGTTGTATGAGGCTGCCTTCTTGCAAGCTGTGCTCGAATATCCCGACGTGGAAAAAATGGCCTTATGCGTTACATCGGGCATATCATTCAATTTGATGATCAATTGCTCCACGGCCACAACGTCAAGGGGCGCTCTTTCGTGCTTCACTTCAGATGCCTTGAAGGCCGATATTTCGCCGTTTTCGTCTGTAATCTTGACGGTTACATCGACGTCTCGCTCCCGTTCTGCGGCTTCGTCTAAAATCATGTCTCCTATGGTGACCTCTACGGCATTTGGGTCGTGCCGCAGACAACATAGTCCAACTAAGTACTGCACGAGCATGGGTGACATAGCTCTCTGCCTTGCAAAACATTGGGGCTAAATTATCGCTTGCCACTGAACTGCGTGGTTCATGCTCTGCGCCGGCTGCTTCGGCAAGCGCTGGCTCGAAGAAAAAAGGTGTCAGCCACCCCAAGAGTTTCTTAGAAAATAGCCGCTTAATGCGGCTTTTTTTTTCTGCCATCTGTTCTTTGGTGGCAAGAACAGAGGACGGTGGCATGCGCTAGGCGCTGTTCTTGATCTTGACCACGCGCCGGGTAGTGGCCTAGTTGACGTGCGTCTCGGGGGGGGGCGTCATCATTACTCCCGATGAGGGTTGCAGTACGATGCCTCCCAACTTCACGGGAAGACTCATGAGTAATAACTGGCATGCTCAAGAGACCTACAAATCGATGATTTCGATTTCGGTTGAGGGCTTTAAGCTGTTGGCACTTTTGAACGGTGGGGCGGCGGCGGGTATGCTCGCGGCCTTTCAGAACTTGGCAAAGTCGATTCCAGCAAGCAAGTTGCAGATATCAATCGGTTTCTTTGCTGCGGGCCTTGTGTTCGTCGGTGTGGCGTTTCTTTTGTCCTATCTCACCCAGAACAGGCTCTTCGAAGAAGCTATGGGCCGTAAAGAGGAAGGTGCCCACCGTTGCTGCCTGGTGCTAGCCTTTGCGTCATGTGTTTTGAGCCTGCTCTGTTTCCTTGGAGGCGCTGGCGTCTCGGTGATGGGGCTCGAGACGGGCGAAGGACGCGTGCTAGCTCCGGATCAAGTCGCTGCGCCGGAAGCCCCGCCGGGCGGCCTCGCGACGGAGTAGAGACGTGTAGGGCGGGCTAGAGCCTCTTCTCGCCGCCCAGGACGTCCACCAGTTCGGCGAGGAGCTTTGCCAGTTCTCCCGTCATGAGCAACATGTCCGAATCGAATTTCTCGTCGTTGTTGGCAGCCACGCCTTCATTGCCTGCCTTCAGCACCTGCAGGGGAGACCGCGCC
The DNA here is from genome assembly GCF_014490035.1 of Achromobacter xylosoxidans. NCBI lineage: Bacteria > Pseudomonadati > Pseudomonadota > Betaproteobacteria > Burkholderiales > Alcaligenaceae > Achromobacter > Achromobacter xylosoxidans. Next base: position 2,046,983 of record NZ_CP061008.1, read on the forward strand.
TGACGTCCAGGCTCTTGGTTAGCACGAAGGAAATGCGGTCAGCCATGTCGTGGCGAGGCGGGTGCATTGCTTGCCGGACTGTATGTGTCGGCGGGCGTCGTCGGCGTCGTTGGAGTGCTTGACGTAGCGGATGGCTGCGCCGCTTTCGCCGGAGGTCCGCAGTTCGGTGTCTTGGCCGATACTGAAGTTGGCCGGGGCCTCGTCCTCGGTCAGCCGCCGGTCATGGCGAACGCGGGCGACTGGGCGACATAGAGGGTTTTCAGCGGGAACGGGTCGATGCAGTTCGCCTGCTGCTGGGCTGGAACGCCTGCCAGTGCGACTCCCAGGCCATCGCTGAACAACGTTCAGGCGGCGGACAGGCGGTAAATCTTGAGGTCTCTAAACCACATAAGTGATTTCATATCGTTGAGATAACATTCGCCCATGAACATGGGAGGCAGGGCATGGATCCATTGACAGCGTATGTAGAGCTTCAGCGCAGTTTCTTGGAAACCATCGGCGAATTGGGTTGGCCGGTGGCAATACTTCTGATTTTTTGGGCGCTGCGAGGAGAGTTGCGAAAGCTGCTGGCGAGAATTAAGTCGGCGAAATACAAAGATTTTGATATTGGATTTGCCGAGGGGCTTGGAGACGCTTTGGATTTGGCCAGTAGAGCGAAAAAAACAGCGCAACCCGACGTGTCTCAGTCTCTGCAGGATTCTCTGGTCGCCGCGCAAGCGCCGGATGTTAGGTCGATGATCAAGCCGAACAGGCGGGTCACCAACGCATGGGATAACCTGTATGTTCTATTGCGGGAGCTATATGAGCAGACATCTGCGAGCGCGTCCGCGCCGAGGGAAACCCCGGTGTTATTTGGCAAGCTACGGCAAGCTGGGAAGTTGACCGAGATCGATGTTGAACTAGCTACTCGTCTTTGGGATCTACGGAATCACGCCATTGAAAGCGCAGATGATGTCACTGAGTTTTCGGCAGCCGAGTATGAGCGCCTTAGTTTGGAATTCCGTGATCGGCTTAGCCGAGAACTTACCTGACTAAAAAAACGTGTGGTCGTCCACTTTTAGAAGCCTAAGCCACGTCCCAACCAGGGCAGAACAACAAGCCAAACGAACGCGAAGGCGGTGGCGCCAAGCCATGCTTCGGGTGGAATATCTGAGTTCTTGGTCCAGTTGCCTTTGCCGGCGTGGGCCCCGGGGCGCGATGAAGGCGCCAATCTTGCGGGCCAAGTTGGCGATGGACGGCAGCTTGCGGAGGCGCGCTGTAAGCGCGGTTGCGGTGAGTACGTTCATGTTGCTTTCCAGGGATCGGCCGCGACATAGCGGTGGGTGAAGTAGTTGCCGATGGGGATCAGGGCCACCGCCACCACGGCGTGCAGCGCCGGCCCCACGAGACGGCGGGGATAGTTGATGGCATAGGGAACTGCGCGGTATGCGCGGTGGTGGCCTAGGGCCAATTGTTTGTATTAACGGAGTTCACTAGTGGAGAGGTACACATCAGAACGGCTCGACGAAGGGGCGGTTTATACACACACCCAGCTGAGCGAAATTTTTAGTGTCTCGGACTCGACGATATATACAGGTATTTTCCGGCCGAAAGGCTGGGCATCCGTCTGGCTCTTCGTCACCGAAGGGAAGACCCCTGATCGTGTGCAATACACAGACCACCTGGATGGTGATGTGCTACTGATGCAAGGGCAGACGGAGGGGCGAGCAGACCATCTACTGATGCGCCAAGAAACGAGTGGCTTTGAACTACTCGTCTTTCATCGCATGAGTAAGCATGAGCACGGCGGAGCTGGCTTTCGGTATCTGGGGCCATTTCACTACATCCGGCATTTTGGTACGCGGCCAAGATCCTTCGTCCTTCAACGAGATAAAAAGCGGGACTACAAGTACGGCAAGCAAAGCTGGCGATGGACGCTCGAAGCTGTTCGACAATTGGGTGGGCGTGCCAGCCCCAAGCAAGTCGAGGCATACACGGTCGAACGAGTACCTGACTTCAACCGGGCAAACGTCGGCCCGGACCTACGGATGCTGTCGGTGAACGAGTTCGGGAGAAGTGCATGGGCGGCAAATCGGTCGGCAAGACGTACCGATGGCTGGCATCCAATGGATGCGCTGTACAGGCGTGACGACGTCGAAGATATCGTCTACGAACTCTATGATCCTGATCCTGCCGTCCATGGCATTTGGGAGCTTGCTGCGGATTCTAAAGGGAATATGCGTCCCTTCCGGGTCAGCGATTCGCCAGAGATAGTCCGAGTTCAGGCCGAGTTGGAAGGCGCCAAGGCATTCGATGCCACGAATGACAATGATGGAAGGACGAAGGTCTTGATGAGCATTGCCCGTAGGCAGGGCCAGCCCAAGTTTCGCCGAGATCTTTTTGCCGCATATAACGAGCGCTGCGCGGTGACGGGGTGCCCAGTCAGGGAGATTCTGGAGGGCGCACACATCAAGCCGTATCGAGGTGAGCACACCAATCATGTGACGAATGGCGTGTTGCTCCGCGCCGATATTCACTCGCTTTTTGATTTGGGATTGCTGCGGGTGTGTCCAGTCAGTTGGACGGTGGAAGTGTCTGATCAGGCGCGCCCGAGCTACGGTGAGTATCACGGTCAGATGATGCGGCTCCCTGATAGCGAGATGCAGCGCCCCGATGCAGAAGCCATGCGACAGCACTACGAGCGTTGCGCGGGAAACTTCGCTCTCGACTAGGCGGTGGGAGAGGATCGTCGCTATTTGTTGATGTCGTTGCCGAAGTTGGCGATATCCAGCAGCTCTTCGAAAAAGCGGACGATGAAATCGAGCATGGCATTGCTCCATTGGTTGAGCAATGAGACGAGGGAAAACTGGTGGGAGGAAGATGCCTCTATCATTGCGGCTTTGTATGAGTCATCTGAAACCCATGGTGAAACGTAGAAGATTGGCAGGCATGATCCGCAACGCTTGGAACGCGTGCATCTCTGAGCACTATGTGTATGCGGAAATCAACTCGGAAGCGGCTCTTCAGACCCTGTTTTGTACCTACCTATTCAGGGAGTTCGAGGTTCATAAAAAGGACAAGGTGTGGCGCCTATTTGTGGAGCCGCGCTTGGAGTCTGAAGATGGAAATTCCGTTGTGCTACCTGATGTTCTGGTCTGCAATGCACGACGTATAGTCGGTGCGATCGAGCTGAAGTACGCGCCGAGAGTGGCTGCCGCTTGGGAAAAAGACATGAACACCTTGGCGGGCCTAGCAAATCGCTCGGGCGCGACGGGCCTAAAGATTGGCAACAAGCGCTATCTCGGGCCGACTGGAAAGCTCATAAAGGAATACGAAATCGCCGAGGACGCGTTGTTTGTCTGGGCCAGTGTCAGCGCGAAGGAGTTGAATTATGAAGAAGCTCCCGCCGGCCTGAAGGAACAACAACTACTGATCGCCGAGGCAATAACTTCGCCAGACGATTCGCCTCGGCTGCAATATCGGGGCAGCGTAGGAGAGCGTTGGCGTCGAAAGTGCCCTCCCGATGCTTCGCGTGATATTGCTTTGTGAGCACGAAGGGCACCACCCCGAACGCGGGGCATGAGCCGGGGCTATCAGCGGACCTTGACGCAGGAGAGCATCCGGAACCGGCGTAGTGGCTAGCCCGCCAGCGAGGTGACGCAATATGAACTCAGAGGAGCATTGGATGGAGTACATCAGTGTGGTTTGGTCATCCGGATCTAAGGAGGACCCAATTCGGATGGTTTCGGAGCTAGACGCGGACCGCTTCGAGCGTCGGAAGCTGGAATTTTTTGAGGACGGAAGCGTTGATGCTGCTTCCGATTCTCAGGAGACGCCGAGGACAGCGCTTGGGACGATGGCTGTGCCGACGGTCGAAGAGATCAATATCGATCGGCAGTTCACAGCTCAATCGATTACAGCTGCCGATTTCGAGGCCCTTTGGGACGCATGCAGATAGTCGGCCGCCAGCTTCGGTAAGCGCTGACTCGCAGCGCTGGCCGAAACCGCCTGGTCGAGTACCAGGCGTTTCTCTGCCGTCTATCCGGCCTGTCTCCACTTTCAGTGCTTCGCTTGCGTTGGTCTCCGCGGCGGTGGTACCCGGTTGCTGTTTCGCACCACCTACGTGGAACTGGGCGCGCCCGCGCGCGGCCCCGATGTGGGGCATTGGCTATGTTCGTTCTCCTTGTTAATCAGTATGTGAATCCTGAAAGAAGTGGGCCAGACTCGACACTGGCTGTTTGCGCTAATGCCTACCGCCGAGGTGTCCCAGGGGCGACTGAGTGTGACCGGCTACCGGCGCAAAAAAAGCCCGCTCGAGGCGGGCAACTGACCTGCAGCGATTCGGATACAGATCGTTGGGGATTGTTAAAGTGAGAAGGCTTGCCCCCAATTGCACGCACAAGTGGGCGACGACATCGCATATGGAGAAAAAATGTCGAGAGTAAAAAAAGCCGCCTTGTTGGCCTTTGCCACGGCTTTGATCGCCGGCTGCAAGACAACGGTCGAGACTGAGGTCAGCCTATCCGACCTGCTTACCTCGCCGACCAAGCAACTCGCAGGCAATCTACTGGTGGAGGTTCCAGCCTGCGAAAGTCTTGAGGATTCGCGCCAGCCCTCGGAGGTCTTGCTGGACGTGCAGCAAGCCGTTCCAGGCATTTTTTCCGATGCTAAGTACGCAGAGTGTTATCGGAAGGGGTTCAATTCATTCGCACGATTCTCATTGCCGATTTTTCTCGACAAAGACAGGGACGGAAAGCTCGCGTCGGATTCGCACATCAACTTGGGATCCAATGAGGAGGGGCTGCTGTCGGTCGGCGTTCCTCAGAAAATCAAGGCCAAGATTGTTGCCGCTCAAAAAAATTCTCCGATCGGCGCCACGGACTTGAAGTTCACCATCAAGGTAAGGAATGACACGGGTAAAGACTTCACGTTTTCCGCCCTTGCGGTCTTCATTGATCAAGCGCCGCATGTGTTCAGCACGTTGACCTCCAAGGCGGGAGGGGCGTTCGTCGTAACGCTATCGGACGTTTCGGCGAAAGCCGCCGTTGACAATGGGGGCGCATTGGTTTTGCTGCACAAGTCGGAATAGTGCTCCTCTCTGTTTTTGCGCAAGCGGTGTTTCTAGGCTGGAGCGCTCGAGGCCGGCTTTTGGGGAAGGGCGGCTTGGTAGGCTCGAAAAAAGATACCGTCTTGTGACCTACCCCCAGACTTAGTACGGCACCGACATAGAGTCCAGGGTTAAAAACTGTTGTTGCCGATGCGCCTGAGCAAACTGCTCCGGCGTTAAGTATCGCAGCGCGCCATGCGGGCGTTCGGTGTTGTATTCGAGGGGCCAGTCTTCGATCAAGGATTTGGCTTGGCGCAGCGACATGAACCAATGCTCATTCAGGCATTCATCGCGGAATTTTCCGTTGAAGCTCTCGATGTATGCATTCTCCACGGGCTTGCCTGGTCTGATGAACGACAGCTTCACGCCGACCTGATAGGTCCAAGCGTCCAAGGCCCTGCCGGCAAACTCCGGGCCGTTGTGCACGGTGATGGATTTGGGCAGCCCACGCAGTTCCGCAAGCCGTTGCAGCATCTGCGCCCCCCCCAATCCCGGCAGTGATGTATCGACCTCGATGGCGAGACACTCGCGCGTGTAGTCATCGACGATGTTCAAGCACCGGAACCTGCGGCCATAGGCCAGACCGTCGGACACGAAGTCCATCGACCGGCTCGGATTCGGCGCCGTCAAGACGGGAGGAACTACCCGTTCTGCGGGAGCGATGCGCTTGCGGCGACGCTTACGAACGCTCAAGCCGGCTTGGCTGTGAAGCCGCCAGACCCGCTTGTGATTCGTCTGCCAGCCTTCACGGCGAAGCAGAATATGGATGCGCCGATAGCCGTAGCGTCGCTTGAGGGCTGCCATCTCCTTCATGCGCTCGGTCAATGCCACATCGCCCGTACGCTTACTTTCATAAGCGAATAGCGACCGGGAGATGCCTACCAGCCTGCAGGCCTGGGTGAGATACCCATGCCGCACTCGGTCATCAACGTTCTGACCGTTTCGCGTTTGGCCTGCGGGCTTGCTACTTTCGGCTCAAAAGGTCCTGAAGCGCAGCCTTGTCCAGCATCGATTCCGCCAACAGCTTCTTGAGCTTGTTGTTCTCTTGCTCCAGCTCCTTCAGTCGCTGGGCGTCCGAGACGGTCATAGCGCCGAACTTCGCCTTCCAGTTGTAGGAAGTGGCCTCTGAGATCCCGTGCTTGCGGCACAGTTCGGCCACCTTGGCCCCTGCCTCGGCCTCCTTCAGCACCCCGATGATCTGTTCTTCCGTAAATCGCTTCTTCATTGCCGTTCCTTTGTGAACGGACTCTGCATCGATTTCGCACTAACCGCGAGGAGCAGGTCAAATCGCATTGCTCCCTTGCAGTATGTGGTTGACGTCGGCGTGACCACGCTCGACGACGAGGAGCAACTGCTTGCCTGAAAGAACTACCGCATTGAGGTCAATCGGATCGACCAGGCAGATGGGTTCCCGCTGGATTTTGCTTGGCCCACGGAGGGCGGCTTGATGGCGATCAACAGGCGGGCGTCGCTGCGTTTTTTATTGGCCTGCGTTCTATGCTTTTCGCCAACAGTCCACCCAGCCATTGAAACGGCCGTTCAATTATGTGATACGAGATAAACGATGACGCGAATAGCGCCACGACGAGCAGCGCCGCAAAGCCCCCGTGGTTTTGCACCGCAGCGTAGGTCTGCGAGCTTAGCGTTTTCGAATAGATTTCAATCCACGACGCGATCGGAAGGTACAGGAGGTAAATTGAGTACGTGTAATCGCCTAGGCTTGCGGCGCTCTTCGGAATCTTGCTTTCGAATAGCATGACGGAAGTCATTAAGAGCAGCGCTGGGAGCCCCCAGGCGATGAATCTTGGTAACGTTGCTTCGAATGTATAAACGAGGATTTCCATTCGTGGAACTGCAAGCCCCGGGTCCTTCGGCCAGTCTGTTCCATGAGCCGCTAAGAGAAAAACGAGGATGCTGCCAATGAGCATAGGAACTCGAAATTGCTGAAGCGCCAACCAAGTCTGTTTATGTAGAAACACGGCCCCCAGAACGACTCCAAATGCGAACTCGACGATGATCGAGCCCATGAAGTACGTTTTGTCTCCCAGGAAAAAAGAAGTGATCCCCAACACGGCGACTAGGACAGCTGCTCCTTTCACCTTCCACGGAAACATCAAAGCGGCGGCTGCTAGAACATAGAAGTACATTTCGAAGTTCAACGTCCATCCCGCCGAGATGGGGGGGTCTCGAAAACCGACTTCCTGATGTATGGGAAGAAAGAGTAATGGGCGCAGATAGTTGAGCACTGGCACTTGCCAGTAGCTCATGTAGAGCACGGTTGCCACGATATAGAGCGGCCAGATGCGAAAAATCCTGCGGACAAAGAATGACACTGCAGTGCGAGCACCATGGTTCTTGTTTGCTGTGGTGACGTACATCAGGAAGCCGCTGATGCAGAAAAAGATATCGATCCCAATAGCGCCGCACATAACGGCATCGCGGCCGCAACTACGTGGATCTTGCATCGGCAGAGCCCACTGCGGCATGTGCGCCCCGAATACAAGAAGGGCGGCGGCGACGCGAAGAAGCTGAATGCTATTGAGCATGTTGAATGCAGATTGACGAGGAGCCGGAATATTAGCCGATAGCGCCCTGAATCCTATTGCCCGCCTTGAACGGGCCTTTTTTCGTCTATAGGAGACGTAATGAACGATGTTGAGAAGTCGGGCGCGCGCCAACCAGCCAAGAGAGGCTGTCGTGGCGGGTTGCGCTGGGCAGGACGATTTTGGGGAGTGCCTTGGGAACGGTAGCGCCGCTAATCTACATCCCGTTTCCGGACGCGCCTCAGGTCGTGGTGATCGGCGTGGGCGCAGGTTTGGGAATCCTGGGTGAGCAGGTCCTGGAGTTGGCAGCGTGCCGGTAATTCCCCATACAAGCGACGTAGTCACAAGTAGAATTTTCTCGTTGAGGGGTTCTACCGAATGAAGAAGTCGAGATTTGGGGACAGCCAGGTCATTGACGTCATCAGGCGCGTGGAGGCTGGTCTTGCCGGTCCTGAACGGTGCCGGGAGCTGGGTATCAGCTCGGCTACGTCCTACACAAGTGGCGTTCCACGCACGGCGGCATAGACGTATCGCTGATGGCGCGTATGAAGGAGCTGGAGGCCGAGATAGCTCGGCTGCGCAAGATAATTGCGAACTCGAACTGAACCTGCGGTTCAAGCTAAGCGAACGGCTGATTCGGCAGACGCCTGAGCCACTGACCGTGCCGGCCAACGGGAACCAGGCATGGTCAATGGACTTCATGCATGACCAGCTTGCCGATGGACGAAGCATTCGTTCAATGTGATCGACGATTTCAATCGCGAGGCGCCGGGCATTGAGGTTGACTTCTTGTTGCCGTCCGAGCGCGTCATCCGCCCACTAAAGCAGATCATCGGCTGGCGGGGGAAACCCCTTAGCCCTTCGGTGCGATCACCCCCAAACGGCGGTTGACCATGGCTGCGTGGCGTTCCACTTCTGGCAATCGCTAGGAATGAGGGGATTGCCAATTTGCCAAAATGATGATCGGCATGGGCCACCAGCATCTGGTGGCCATCTTAATTGGGGTGGTGAACTTCGCTTCGGCGGTTCAGCTCCTGCTGTATTGCCGAAATGGCGCCCGGTTTCGCCGCAGGATGTCCTGGCTGGTCGACTTGCTCCTCGTGGACAGGGGCGTATGCTCTCTTCCCAGGCAACCCCGGGGCGGGGGCCGCGAGGAGTACCGATCTTAGCGCTAGCTGCCTCCAGCTGTGATCGTGGCAGCTTTAGATCCGGTGCTTGCCGAGAGCTCGCGGGCATTCTCCGCTAGTGCTGTGCTTAAACCGATCCGTGCAGCCAGGATCGCGTTGATTTCACGGCCCATGTTTCTACGAATGTGATCGGCGTCACGATAAATATACGTATCGTTCACGTATGCGTCGCAGTAGTTGGACTTGCAGAGTGCGTCCGTTGGTACCACCACGTCGAAGGCTCCGGACTCCTTTGCAGCGTTGCGCAGCACTTCGGCCATGGGGAACTGAAACGCTTTCATGGATTCCGTCGACACCATTTCAGTTTTTTCGTCGCACGAGCGCCGGAGTAGCGCACTGGACCGGGTCAGTACACACGGCAGTGGATCACGCTGGAACGTGGGGATATCAGAAATCACGATCATTCGAACGCCCGGCCGAACATTTCGAAGTTCATCTGCTAGAGCTCGAAGTTCGCGAGAAATGTGATGGGATCCGGCCGAAAAGGCGTTTCCTTGAGCGGTGGGCGAAGCAGTGTTCCTCGCCGCCATTACTTCAGAAAGCTCTTCGTCGGTTTTGTACACAGAGTATCCGAGCATCGGCCACAGCCCTGCGACAACAACCGTACTGACGTCTGGATTTTTTTGTAAAAAGTCGAATAGTTGCTGACGAGATTCGATGCATCGTTTCACAAAGGCGCGATCGAAATGCTGCAATCCTCCTGGTTCTGGATTAAAGATAGGAGGGCAAGATCCGATCATGCCTATGGCTGTATTCGATCTAACTCCGGCTTCGTGGAGCAAGGGCATCATGTGCTGGGCATGGCTGTCACCGATTACAACCGCTTGAACGTTCGCCGTGCTCCATGGGGCGCCGGCGCTACATAGGTACTCTCCATGCAAGGAGAGGTTTTCGGGGCAGTCCCACTGCCACATAGCATCCTTGCTCTGAAGGGCTGTGTATTCGGGAGGCAGCCGTCCTGGCATGCCTGCGGAAAGTGCAATGGCGATGGCGGGGGCAGTAGCCGCGGCCATGGTCCCGATGCCCACCCAGATCGAGCGCCAGTTGGTAGCCGTTCCATGGCGGAACGGCGTTTCAACAAATCGCCACGAGGCCCAGCCGGCGGCGATCGCGCTTGCTCCAATCAAAATCTGTTCACCTTGAGACAGTGGTGCCCACGAAGTGTAATGGCGCCAATAGGCTATGAGGGGCCAGTGCCAAAGGTAGAGCGAGTAAGAGATCTTCCCGATAAACACCATTGGTGGAAGCGAAAGAGTTCGATTTACTAGTCCCTTCCGGCCGGAGAAGGCCAAAAGCAGGGCAGCGCCAACCGTAGCAGGCAGTGCACCGATACCTGGGAAGGATTGGACTGGATGGGGGGAAAAGATTGAATATCCGACCAGACCTAGTCCAACCAGCGTTGCCAGCTGTGCGAGCCATTGCGGTGCCTTGGCCCTCCATGAAGGGATAAAGGCCAGGATCGCACCAGCGCCCAATTCCCAAGCACGGTAGTGAACAAGGTAGAACGCCGATTTCTGATCCACTCCAACACGCCATGCGCTCGCGGCAAATGACACACCCATCACGGCTAGCAAGATCGGGCCGAGATACTGTTGCAGTCGGGTTTTAGAAAGAAGGATCAGGAATATCGGAAGAATGATGTAGAACTGCTCTTCGACACCGAGGGACCACGTGTGCAAGAGTGGCAGCGTCTCGGCCGAATTATCAAAATAGCCGGTATTGAAATAGAAATAGACATTGGATACAGATGCCGCGGCTGCTATGGCACTGCGACCTTGGCTCGCATAGTCTCCCGGAGCTAGCACGAAGTAGCCCATCAGAGCTGTCGCCAGTAACACGGCAACGAGCGCGGGGAAGATCCGCCGAATGCGGCGGGCATAGAACTTGGCGAACGAGAAGGTTCCGCGTTGAATGTCGTCGCGGATAATGGTCGTAATTAGAAATCCGGAAATTACGAAAAATACGTCGACTCCGGTAAAACCCCCGGGAATCCAGGTAACTCCAAGGTGGTAAAGCAGTACCGCGATTACAGAGACGGCGCGTAGCCCGTCGATCTCCGGAAGGTATTTCATTTGGACGGTTGATTTTCTAATTTGCCGGTACCAAAGACGGCGACCAGGCTATCTTTGAAAGAGTGCAATAGTACTTTAGTGTGACGACGGCCGCCTCGAGCGGGCTTTTTCGTCCCTAGGGGGCACAATGAAGGGAACGCCAGGAACGATTTCGAGACGTCACTTGCATGGATGGCAGGGATGAGCGCTCTGATCGCAGTGGCGCGTGCGCTGACCAGTCAGGACAAGCTGTCATGACAGGTTGCGCAGTATAGGACGGTAGTGGGCAGCGTCTGGATACGGCGGCGGCACTACGGTGCTCGACTGCGGCATGGATATGTACGGAAAATCCCGCTCAATGCGTGCATTGCACTCCTTGGTCATGACCCACCTCCAAGGTTCAACCTATCTGGGTGTCTACCAAAATTAGACCACTACACTCTGGCTGCCACTGCTCCGCCTAATCATCCCGCAACTGCGCACCCACCCACACTACTCGCCCCGGTACTTGCACCGATGCCCCGTTCTCCAGCGGGATGTCATCGTGCAGGGGATTGAACGACCGGGCCGCCCATTGCCCAGTTAGCAGGGCCCGAAGGTCATGCGTCGTGAACCGTTCCCTTCCCGATGTCACGAAAGCCACCATGCTCTTTGAGCCAGTTGGCCTGGAAACCGGCATCTGTACAAGGCACGCGTGGGTCGTGCCGATGGAGCAAGACAGGGGCCAGAACGCGAAAGCCCCGGCGGTGATCCAATATGGACGGATCAGCAGGGGAACTTAGGGCCAGAGTTGTTGAACGTTCGTTCGATGTAAAGACTGGTGAAAACACACCGCGAGAAGAGGATGTAATCGCGCTCTCGCATAAAGCGGTGGATAGCGGAATCAGCCGGCCGGTCCGCAACAAAGCTGATGTCTTCGACGGCTACCACTGAGGGCCTGTGGGAGCCCCAATCGCCAGATTCGAGCACCTCGATATCCAATTCTTCAACGTCAATGTTGAGGAAATCTGGCGCCTTCCCATGGAAGTACTCGTTGATGATGTCCGCCAGGGTCAGCACCTCTACCAACGTCGGTGCGGGAACCTCTACCGCGCTGACAGCGGCGACAGCCTTGGCGAAGTCTTTGTTCGCGGTATTACTCGAGGCCCAATCGTGGAAGTTGTAGTACTCCATGCGGCCCTTCTTGGCGCCCACCGCCTTGTTGATACTTGTGTCTTTGGGCCTGTATTTTCCACACTGTTCGATCATGAATGGATTCGGGTCGACGTTGACTCCGGTCCATCCGCGCTGATAGAGGGCCATGGTATTTGAATACAGAGCGGGGTGGTAGCAACCTATGTCAAGATATCGTCCGGCACCAAAATCTCGGAAGATGAATTGTTCGATACTGTCTTCACCCCAGTGGGAAAAGACTGTCTTCGAATGCTCGGGCTTTACATGAGCCAATCGTTCTGTAAGGCCAAGGTGCTCATCGTCGGCGGATGCCATTCGGAGACGAAGTTCCTCAATCTCGCCTCGTGCTATGTCACGCTCAGATTGCGCTGTGTCCCGCTCCCTCATCAAGCGGCGAATGTCGGGAACGGAAAGTAGCAGCTTCTTCGCAAGGCTCCGGAACATTTTGTCTCCAAAGGCGTACATAGGAACAATCGAGGGGTGCTGCCTTGCCGATTTTATGAGCTTTAGCTCGGGTTACAAGCTGAATGTGTTCCCCGCCTTTACGGGCTTTTTTCGTCCGGATGCGGCGGAATGAATGATCCTTCTTGCGCGAAACCGGAGTGTTTTTTTCATTGGCCGCCGCTTTAACGCTGTCGGCCATTGTCGTGCCAGGCTTGCTTCATAAATCAGACGCACCGCGAGCGGAGCGAAACGCGGCCAAGAAACAGCCATCTGGAATGAAGTGACCCTAAGACGGTGGCTCTTTCGATCGGCCGCAAGGGGAGACCCGAGTTTCCCATCACTCAACCCGCCACCGCCCCGCCTCATCATCCCGCAACCTTGCTCCGGCCCACACAACCCGCCCCAACACCCGCACCGATGCCCCGTTTTCCAGCGGTATGTCATCGTGCAAGGAATTGAACGAGCGCGCCACCCATTGTCCGGTAAGCCGTTCCCTGGCCACCGTCTTGACGATCATCTTGCCGTCGTAGTTGATGGCATAGACGCCGCCGGCGGCGATGTCCTGCAGCGTCAGGCTTTCGTTGGGGACCACCAGCAAGGCAGCGCCGTCACGGATGACGGGTTCCATGCTGTCGCCCTTCGCGTAGACGACTCGGCCCCGGCCGTTGTCCGCGCCTACCGATCTGAGGAATGACTTGCGGAACTGGATCATGCCGGTCTGCTCTTCGGCGTGGTTCTCGATGGGGTCGCCCGCCGCCAGCCGCACGTCGGCCAGTTCCGGGACCTTCTCGAACCTGTCGTTGGCCGCGGGCGGTTCGCCCACGCCTACGTTGGCGACCACGCCTGTCTGGGTGCTGATCCGGACCCGGCCTTCGCGCTCTGTCTGGCGCGTGGTCTTGCCACCTTCCCAGGGCGCCGCGGGCAGGTCATCGATGCGCATGGGGAACTCGTCCCGGGACAAATAGGTGTCCACCAGCGAGTCGCTGCGCAGGACCGTCGGCATTTGCGGCGCGGTAGTCCCAGGGGATACGTCAATCCCCAGCTTCAATTGCGCGATCGCCAGCGCAAGCGCGCCCTGCAATTTGTTCAGCTGATCCGGGGGCAATGCCCGCACCTGTTCTTCCGGGATGCCCGGGAAGGGCCACGGAGGGGGCGCCAGCACCGCTGCGGCCAGGGATCCATCGCGCGCAGGCAGTTTCGGGGCGGTGCCGTCATACAGCCATTGCGCGTTCACGCGCAGCAGCGGGGCGACCTTGATGCAGGTCGCCATGTCCATGCCGTTGGACCCATTGAACCAATGCGTCGCGGCGCCGGAAGAGGCGCCGGCGGCCTTCCATAGGTCTGTCTTGGTAAGGCGTGGCTCGGCCGCGTCCGCCCGGCGGGCCGCTTCCTCGTTGAACGCCTGTGTGATTCGCTTCTGAAAGGTCATCTTAGGATGCTAAACAAAAACAATCTTAGTTGGCTTGCATTTAGAATCTTAGCATTCTAAGATTTAAGAATGATAGCGAGGTAAGACTGGCGGGGATGCAAAAACACGCATGAACTACTACAGCCACAACATCGGTGACTACGCACAGGCCACGGCGCATCTGAGCCTGCTCGAAGATGCCATCTACAGCCGCCTGCTGCGCCGGTACTACGCCGAAGAGCAGCCCATCGTGGACAACCTGCAGCAGGTATTCCGGTGGGTGGGCGCCCGTAGCGAAGAAGAAAGAGAGGCGGCCGCGCAGGTGCTGGCCGAGTTCTTCGTCCTGCGCGATGGCCATTGGCACAACAAGCGGGCGGACGTGGAGATTGCCGCGTATCACGTCAAGGCCGAGACCGCCAAGGCCAACGGCAGGCGAGGCGGCCGGCCCAGGCAGGGCGGGTGCAATCCGGAACAACCCAGTGGGTTTCCCATGGGTTTCGACGAGCAACCCGGCCATGGCCCGGCAGAAGGCGGATCGGAAGCTAACCAAGAACCAGGAACCAAGAACCAGGAACCAACAGAACACGCCTCCCGCAAGCGGGGAAGCGGATTCGATGCTTCCGTGATCGAACTGCCGGATTGGCTGGACCGCGAGGACTGGGTCAGCTGGATCGCCGACCGCAAGGCCCGTAAAAAGCCGGTGACGCAGGAGGGCGCCAGGCGCCAGCTGCAACAGCTTGCCGCCTATCTGGCCGCAGGGCATCGGCCAGGCGCCGTGATCGCAAACAGCATCGCGGGCGGGTATCAGGGCCTCTTCCCGCCGCGGACATCCGCTACAGCTGGCCAACAACCGGCAGGCAGGGCGCAACGCCTGGCCGACTGGACCGAGGAGCTGCGAGAAGTACTGGCCGACGATGGCAGGCCGCGCGAGCGGTTCATGGGGACGATCGATGCAACCCGCTGACATCCCTTCCGCCACCATGGGCGCGTTGGTGGTGAACGAAATGCTGCTGATGTATGGCGCCAAGTTCGCGCAGCAATGGCAGGGCCTGACCGCCCGCGAGTTGAAGGATTCATGGAACCAGAAGCTGGCGGGCCTGGACGAGGTGCAGGTGCGCCGCGGCCTGGTCGCCTGCCTGACTCAGGAATGGCCGCCGACGCTGCCGCAGTTCATCAAACTATGTTGCCCGTGGATGGTCCCTGAAGTGGCGTATCACGAGGCCGTGCGCGGCCTGTCCGCGCGCAGGCGCGGCGAGCGCGGCGCCTGGTCGCATCCGGCGGTGTACTGGGCTGCGGTGGGCGTGAGCACGGTGGATCTGCTGGGCTGCACCTACGGGGCCATCAAGGCGCGCTGGGAGAAGACGCTGAACGAGGAACTGGCGAAGGGCGTGTGGGCGGATATCCCGCTGCCTCGCCCAGCGCTGCCCGCGCCCGGCCAGACGCTGGCCACGCGCGCCGAGGCCGAGGCGGCGCTCAAGAAAATGGGCGCGCAGAAGGTTCTGAGGGACCGTGGATGTCCGCCCCGGAGCTGGATCGAAAAGTGGGAGGCGCGCATCGCGCGCGGCGACCACCCGAGCAAGGGCATCGCCGACATGCTCAAGCGCGCCAAGGGCGAAAGCCAGGATACGGAGGGCCGTCTGAAGAACGGTTCCAACGGCAAGACAGGTAAACAATGCGAGGTGGCTGATGAGTAAATTGACGGGTGACGATCTGATCTGGAACTGGGCCCGATGGACCTGGTCCGGCGCTACGGTGGGAAACATGGAGGTGTATCTCTCCGAAGAGGAGGACTACCGGCCCATCAACCATCACCACGCCATGGAGGTCGAGGCGATGCACGCCGCGCTGCCTTGGCATGAGCGCATGATCATCATTGCCGAATATCCGCAGAAGAACGTGATGTTCGGCCAGCTGGACGGCAGGGCGCGCCGCGCGAAGGCGCTGGTCTGGATTGCCGATACGACCGGCGTGGCCCTGACCGAAACCGAATACAAGTTGTACCTGGGCCTTTTTCGCGGCCTGGTGGAAAGGAGGCTGGCGTGAAGTACGCGCACGAGGTGATGGATCTGATGGCCTGCTATCCCGGCCGCTCATTCCGTTTGATGGAGCTGGTCCGTCATGTGTCACGCGGCCGGTGTCTGTCTGCTCCTGAAAAGACACGCCTGCAAAGAGGCATCCAGCGCGCCATGGATGCGCTGCAGGATACCGGCAGCGTGCTGATTCAAGAGCCCCAGCAAGGCGGGCACGGACGTACCTATGCATGGCGTGTGACGGTTCCGTCACAAGACCCCGCCCCATAGGTCACGCAATCGGTCACAATTTGTCCGGGGCATTGCGCCCCAAGCAAATGCAGCCCTGGCCACGTGCCGGGGCTTTTTGTTTTCGGCGCATGGCTTCGGTTTTTATGGGCGGGGCAGGGGGCGAACTTCTTTGCACAGCGTGTGACGATTCCGTCACAAGACCTCGCCCCATCGGTCACGCAATCGATCACAATTGGTCCGGGGCATTGCGCCCCTGACAAATGCAACCCCGAAATACAGCCCCGGCCACGTGCCGGGGCTTTTGCATTTGGGCGCGATGTTTCGGCGCCTGTCTTCTTCAGCAGGAATCCAACTCCATGAGCGTTCAGATCAGCATCACTGAAAACCAGCTGGTAGAGGACCTCGCCGCATTCTTCAAGACCTTGGTCGACTGCGACGTTGTCCGCGGTTTGCCTGGCTGGGTTCCCGCGCCACCGCGCGAGTGCGTCGCCATTACTCCGCTGGCGGCGCAGGGCCTTTCCGTGCCGGTCATGACCTATGCCGATCCGTCGCCTGCGGCGGGGAAACGAATCATGACCCAGGCCACGCACTGGTCTGCCCGGGTGGATGGCTACGGGGCGCGGGCCCTGGACCTGGCGCTCACGTTGTCGATTGCCTTGCGCAGCCAGTACGGGTGCGAGTTCCTGGGAAAGCTGGGAAGAACTCAACCGCTATACGCGGGCGAGCTCAAGCAATTGCCCTTCGAGAGCGGAGAAAGCCAGACCTTCGAGCGGTGGTCGTTCGACGCCGTCCTGCAGTTCAACCCTTCCATTAGCGTGCCGCAGCAGTTTGCGGACCACCTTCACGTGGGCCTCATCGAGGCCGACACCACCTACCCTACGGGAGCTTAATCCTATGTCCATTCCCGCCAGTGAAATCGTCCAGGTCGTGCCTGGCGTGATCGCCGCCGGCGGATCGGCGCTCGATTTGAACGGCCTGATCCTGACCCACGATACTGCCGTCCCCATCGGCACCGTCCAGAGCTTCGCGACTGCGCGCGACGTCCAGCGCTTCTTCGGTCCCACCTCGACCGAAGCCGCCCTGGCCGACGTCTACTTCAACGGCTTCGACAACTCGACCCGCAAGCCGGGCAATCTGCTGTATGCCCAATATCCGGCGGCAGCGGTTTCGGCCTATTTGCGTGGCGGCTCGATGGCCGCCGTGACGCTGGCCCAGCTGCAGGCGCTGTCCGGCATCCTGACGGTCAGCGTGGATGGCGTGGCCAAGACGTCCTCCAGCATCGACCTGTCGACGGCAACGAGCTTCTCGAACGCCGCCTCGATCATCGAAGCGGCGTTCACCGCCATGGGCGCGACCTGCGGCTATGACGCGCAGCGCGCCGCTTTCGTGATCACCTCGGCCACCGACGGCGCCGCCAGCACGGTCTCCTATGGCAGCGGCACCCTCGCATCGGGCTTGAAGCTGACGCAGGCCGCAGGCGCCCTGGTGTCGCATGGGGCCGCGGCCGGCGTCCCGGCGGTGGACATGGGCCGGATTATCGACCTGACCCAGAACTGGGCGGCGTTCATGACGACCTTCGAGCCCGATACGGCCGGCAAGGTGGCGTTTTCGGCGTGGACCAATGCCCAGGGCGACCGCTATGCCTACGTCGGTTGGGACACCGATGTCACCGCCACGCAGCAGGGCAATACGTCCAACTGGGCGGCGGTCGTAAGCGCCAACGAGTACTCGGGTTCCGTGCCTGTCTACAAGGACATCCTGCATGCCGCCTTTGTCCTGGGCGCGGTGGCGTCGCTGGACTTCGAACGCACCAACGGCCGCGCCACGCTGGCGTTCAAAGGCCAGTCGGGCCTGGCGTTCTCGGTGACCGACGCCACGACCGCTCAGACGCTGATCGACAACGGCTACAACTTCTATGGCGACTACGCCACCAGCAACGACCGCTTCCGCTTCCTGTACCCGGGCCAGATCAGCGGCAACTGGAAATGGGTCGACACCTACGTCAATCAGATCTGGTTGAACGCGGCGTTCCAGCAGGCACTGATGAGCTTGCTGACCCAGGTGAACGCCATTCCCTACAACATCGACGGCTACACGCTGATCGACGCTGCCTGCCTGGACCCGATCAACGCCGCGGTCAACTTCGGCGCCATCCGCGCCGGCGTGACGCTGTCGAGCCAGCAGAAGGCGCAGATCAACAGCCAGGCCGGCGTGGATATCTCCGACACGCTCCAGACCCGCGGCTGGTATCTGCAGATCAAGGACGCGACGCCGCAGGTGCGAGAGGCTCGCGGCACCCCGCCCATGACGTTCTGGTACCTGGACGGCGGTTCCGTCCAGCAGATCACCCTGGCCTCGCTGGCCATTCTTTAAGGATTCAACATGGCGACTTTGACCAGTGCCAACTCGGTTCTGATGCTTACGGTGGGCGGCGTTTTTTCGGTGCCGCAGAAAATCGAGGGCTACGCTTCCGACAGCGCCTTCACCTTCGACGCTGCCAAGCCCGCGCAGGTAACCATGGGCGTGGACGGCCGCATGTCGGCCGGCTACGTGCCGGTCCCCTGCGTGCAGACAATCATGATCCAGCCCGACTCCCCGTCCATGCGCATCTTCGAGATCTGGATGGCGGCCAGCGAAACGGCCCGGGAAGTGTTCTATGCAAACGGCACCCTCAACATCCCGTCGATCGACCGCAAGTACACGCTGACCCGCGGCGTGCTGACGCAGATTCCGCCGGCGCCGGATGCCAAGGCGATGCTCCAACCCATGGCGTTCCAGATCACCTGGCAGAACGTCTCTCCGGCGCTGGTGTGACATGGCCAGAAAGCAGATAACCCTGACCATCGGCGCGGAAGGGCGCGACAAGGGCAAGGTGTTCATCCTGACGGAGCTTTCTGCCTACGACGCCGAGGAATGGGCCGGCCGGGCGCTGTTTTCGTTGATGAACGCCGGGGTGGAAATTCCGGACAACATCGCCGAGGCAGGACTGGCCGGCGTGGCCGCCATGGGCATGAAGGCTCTCGCCAAGCTGCCTTTCGACAGCGCCAAGCCCTTGCTGGACAAGATGATGGATTGCGTGCAGATCCAGCCCAGCCCAAGTGTGACGCGCGAGCTCATGTCTGGCGATGTCGAGGAGGTGGCGACCCTGTTCGCGCTGCGCAAGAAAGTCCTGGGCTTGCACCTGGATTTTTTTACGGCCGCCGTCCCATCGACTTCGGGCTCCAAGTCCACAACGGCGGCACGCGCCTGATTCGCTACGCCAATATTCCCCG
This sequence comes from Achromobacter xylosoxidans, assembly GCF_014490035.1. Classification (NCBI taxonomy): domain Bacteria; kingdom Pseudomonadati; phylum Pseudomonadota; class Betaproteobacteria; order Burkholderiales; family Alcaligenaceae; genus Achromobacter; species Achromobacter xylosoxidans. The sequence continues at coordinate 2,066,408 of NZ_CP061008.1, forward strand.
GAGTATTGGCTTGGTGATTTCCCGGCACCCGGGCCTGCTGCACGACCTGCAGACGGTCTACGGCGCCGAAGACCTGTACAACCTGCTTGAGGTGATTGCGGTGGACGCACACAACAGGCGCGTCCTAGCTGAACCGAGGTAATTGCATGGCCACCATCACCGATGCCTTGCTCGTCACTGCGGGTTTCGATCCGAAGCGTTTCGCGGCGGATACCATCACCGGCGCGGCCGGCCTGGGGCAAATGGCCGAGAACCTGGGCATGAGCACGGAGCGGCTGTCTGCCTGGCAGATGGCGGCCGAGCGGGCTGGCGGAACCGCGGAAGCCATTTCCGCCCAATTGAGGGAATCCTCGGGCGAGGTAGCCAGATTCAACCGCGGATCCGCCGCGGACTCGCTACCCGCGTTCTTCCGCAACGGCGGCAATGTCGGCGACCTCAAGGATGGGAACACCTACCTGCTGGCCAGGTCGAGGATCATTGCCGATCTTTACCAGAAGGACAGGGCTCAGGCCGCGCTGGCCGCCCAGGACATGGGCATCAGCGAGGGCCTGTTCAATCTGTTCAAGCGCGGGCCCGACGAGCTCGAACGGATGCTTCAGGTCCAGGAGAAACGTGCAGCCATCTCCGGCAACGATGCGCAAGCGGCCGCGCAGCTGCGTGACCGCTACCTGGACCTGCGCGATACCTTTGAATCGGTGAGCGTCAAGGTGCTGCTGGCGCTCATGCCGGCGTTCGAGCGGCTTATCTCGCTAGCCCAGGGCTGGGGCGATTATCTGCTTGAGAACCGCGACGAGATCGTCGAGTGGGTCGACGCAGCGGCGCAGGCCATCGTGAAGTTCGTCGATGCAGTCGATTCGGCGGCGCAGGCGGTGGGAGGATGGCAAAACGTCCTGCTGGCGTTGGGGACGCTCAAGATTCTGTCCTGGGCGAATTCGCTGCTGAGCCTGGCATCTGCCTTGGGGGCTGTGGCTACGGCTCTCGGAACACTTGGTGGCGCCGGTGCGGCGCGTGGACTGGGTGCATTGAGAGGCTTGGGTCCTGCGGCGTTGAGAGCGGCAGGACCTGTCGCGGCAGGCATCGCATTGTTGTTCAATAGCAGGGACACGAACGTAGGCGAGGCCGAATTCCTGGCAGCAAGGGACAATCCCGCGCTAAGGAGTAAAGAGGTTCTCGATGCGGTCAGGTACTTCGAGTCCAAGAAGGGCTACACCCGGGAGGCGGCCGTGGGGCTGGTGGCCAACCTGCAGGCCCAAAGCAACCTGGACCCCAGGGCCGTGGGCGCTGATGGCGCTTCCGCCGGCATCGGACTATGGAATCCGCGACGCCAGGCCGAGTTCAAGCGCATATATGGCATGGACCTGCGCGAGTCCACGGTTGAACAACAGCTGGATTTCGTCGCCAGCGAGTTGGAGAGCACCAGGCGTAGGGCGGGAGTACATCTGGCCGCCGCTACCACCCCGGCCCAGGCCAGCGTGGCCGTGTACCGCCACTTTGGATTGAACAAGTCCGAAGGGGCCAGCTCAAGCGAAGAGCGCAAGCTTGCCGCCGCTGCCGGGGCAATCTATGGGACGCTTTTCCTCGAAGATCAGGAACGAGGCGCCGCGGCTGCGGCTACGACGGTCGCGGCAGCCCAAGCCAGCGCTGCCGCCATCCCGAGCAGCACGGCAACCACCAGCAATACGTCCGAAACTCATATCCACGGCCCCATTACGGTTATGACGCAAGCGACGGATGGCGAGGGAGTCGCCCGCGATTTGGGACGTGTGGGGCGCTCCCAGAATCTCGTCCAACAAGGCAATACGGGGATGTTCTGATGCCGTTTATTCCTTTTCCCGATGTCCCGAGCGGTCCGGGCGTCCCCGCGGTCTTCCGCGCGGCGACGCTTCCTTCGGTCTTCGAACCGGCAAGCTTCGAACTTGCGGCGCTGACCGATAGGATCTTCGGTCCTCCTCGCTGGGGGCTGTATGGCGTCGATGGGCGGCAGATGCTGGTCTTCGAGACGTTCCTCAGCATTGCTTTCAATCAAGGCAGCCAGATATCCAGCTATCCCTCGGAGCAGGGCGGATTCTCGTCCTTCAACAAGGTCGATGCGCCATTCGAGGCGACCATCAAGCTGGCGCATGGCGGTGATCCGGCGTCGCGCAACATCATGTTGTCCGTGCTGGAGCGCATTGTCGGCAGCACGGAACTGTACTCAGTGGTGACGCCCGAGATCGTCTATCCGTCGGCCAACCTGGTGAAGTATTCGTACACCCGCGCAGACAAGAACGGCTCCAGCCTCCTGATCGTCGATCTGACGCTGCAGGAAGTCCGGCAGACGGCCGTCCAACTATCGCCGGCCACGCAGGACCCCAGCGGCGCGTATGAAGTGAGCAATGGCCAGGTGCAGGCGTTCGAGATTGACGCCTATCCCCGGCGCGACCAGAACAAGGTGGCGGATCTGGAGCCCATCCAATGAAGAGAATTCCCCTAAGACCCGTGCCGGCGCAAACGCTCAGCGTCGTGCTGTCCGGGCAGAACTGCCAGATCGCCGTCTACCAGAAGTCGACCGGGCTTTATCTGGATCTTGAACTCGACAATGCGCCCATCGTGACCACGGTGCTTTGCCATGACCGGGTACGGCTGGTGCGGTCAGCTTACCTGGGCTTCGTCGGCGATCTGGCTTTTGTGGACACTCAGGGCCACGTCGACCCGCAGCATCAGCATCTCGGTTCGCGTTTCGTCCTGGCATACCTGGAGCCTTTGGAACCATGAGCTTCATCAAACGCCGGCTGAACGTGACCATCAGCCTGGGCAAGGGGGAGTTCGGCGATGAGCAGGGGCCGGATGTGACGCTCAGCGGCTACAGGATGACGGTGGATATTCCTCTCCATACCGTATTCGAAAACAGTCCAATGACCCTGCAGATCCACGGACTGAATCAAGACCTGATGAACAAACTGACGACGATAGGACCCGTGATGACGGAGCGCCGGGGAAAGAATCTTGTCCGGATCGACGCAGCGGGAGACTCGGGTGTTCCCTGCGTGGTCTACGAAGGAGACATCGTCGAGGCCTGGGGTGGTTACGGAATGGGGGCAGAGGGCAAAGCGGCCGCGGGGGGCGTATTCACAGTCAAGACCGAGGTGGCTGGGGCCAAGCAGGTAAAGCCCGCATCCGCCAGGTCGTTTCCCGGCGCGAAAAAGGCGCAGGAAATCATGTGCGATATCGCCAAATCGATGGGATACAAGGGCGAAAAAAGCGGGGAGGACTATGTGTTGGCCGACCCCTATTTTTCCGGAACCGACATGGACCAACTACGCAGTTGCGCGAAGGCCGCCCGGGTCAATTTCACGATAGACCGCGGCATCTTGTCAGTCTGGCCGGAGGGCGGATACCGAAAGGGCGATCCGATTCTCGTGGCGCCGGAAACGGGGTTGATCGGATATCCGGCTTTTACGAGCAAGGGACTGCAACTGACGACGCTCTACAACCCGCACCTCGGCTTGGGAAAAAGAGTGCAGGTCATCAGCACCGTCGAACCCGCGCATGGCGAGTGGATCATTGTGAGTCTGTCCCACAAGCTGGAGGCAGAGGTGCCTGGCGGCGTCTGGCAGTCGGTGGCCGTATGCAAAAGGAATCTCAATGGCTAAGCAATACGGATACGCAGGGCTGGCGCAAGCCGGCCAGGGCGACAGCGAGTTCGGGGCCTTGCAGTTCCTGATCAGCCAGGCCCTGAATCGAGTCAGTACGGCGACGCTGGTCAAGGTGGTGTCGGTGACGAATGCAGGCGGACTGTCTCCGGTGGGTTTCGTCGATGTGCAGCCGCTCGTCAACCAGCTCGATGGCGCCGGCAATGCCGTGCCGCATGGGGTCCTGCATCGTCTTCCCTACTTTCGCCTTCAGGGCGGAGCGGACGCCGTCATCCTGGACCCGAAGGTCGGGGATATCGGGATGGCGGCTTTCGCGAATCGGGACATCTCTCTGGTGAAGACCTCGAAGGCGCAGAACAACCCCGGTTCCTGGCGTTCCCACGACATGGCGGACGGGCTGTATTTCGGCGGTCTGTTGAATGGAACCCCGGTGCAGTACGTGCAGTTCACGGCGGACGGCATCAACGTCGTGTCGCCCTCCAAGGTGACGGTGGCCGCACCCAATATCGAACTGAACGCCAGCGCGCAGTGCGCATTGAATTCGCCCCGGATCGTGCTGAACGGGACGGTGCAGCAAGGCGGCGGATCCTTCGGCGGCACGTCTACCTGGCAGGGCGACATGCACACGCTGGGTACGCTGCGCAACAACGGCAAGGACGTGGGCAGCACCCACACGCATTCCGGCGTGCAAAGCGGGCCGGCAAACACAGGAGCGCCCAATTGAACACGTTGCTGCTAGACCGGACGGCTTGGGACCTGGTGCTTGATGCCGCGGGAAACATCGCGCTGGCGACCAAGCCCTACGCCGTGGCGCAAGACGTCGCCAGCGCCATCAAGCTGTTCAAGGGGGAGCTGTTCTACAACACCGCCCCAGGCGTTCCGTATTGGGAAGAATTCCTGGGCCATCAACCGCCGCTGGCGTTGGTGCGGGAGCACGTCCGGCGAGCCGCGCTGACAGTCCCGGACGTGGCCGACGCGGTCTGCACGCTGACCTCCTATACCGACCGCGCCCTGGCGGGCTACGTCGCAATCACCCTGCAAGACGGAACGACGCAAACCGTCAGCTTCTGAGGAAACCATGCCGAACAACTCGAAAGTGCCGCGCGTGCAGTTCACGCCGGAAGGGCTGGTGCTGCCCAACGAATCCGCCATCCTCGCCGGCGTCCTGTCTGACATGGACGCGGCCTTCGGTGGCGGGCTGAATCCCGCGCTGGAAACGCCCCAGGGCCAGCTGGCCTCCAGCACCACCGCCATCATCGGCGACAAGAACAACGAGTTCGCGACCTACGTGAACCAGGTCGACCCGGCCTATGCGCAAGGGCGGATGCAGGACGCCATCGGGCGGATCTACTTCCTGGACCGCAAGCCGGGTACGCCTACCGCTGTCATCGCAACCTGCACGGGCCTGGCGGGCGTGACGATACCCGTGGGCGCGCGCGCCCAGGCGGTGGATGGCAATCTGTATCTGTGCACCCAGGCGGGAACGATACCGGCCAGCGGAAGCGTCGACCTGCCATTCGCTTGCTCGGTCGATGGGCCGGTGGATTGCGCGCCAGGCGCACTGAACCAGATATATCAGGCCATTCCCGGTTGGGAGTCGGTATCGAACGCCGATGCCGCAACGGTGGGCAGCCATGTGGAAAGCCGGGCCGAGTTCGAGGAGCGCCGGCGGCAGTCGGTGGCGCTGAACGCCCGCGGCTCGATCCCGGCGATCTACGCCAACGTGGCGAACGTGGAGGGCGTCATCGACGCCTACGTGACGGAGAACGATCTCTCCGTACCGAAGACGGTCGGCGGCGTCGTCCTGCGTCCGCACTCCATCTGGGTCGCGGTGACGGGCGGCGAGGCGGCGGACATCGCAGATGCCATCTGGCGCAAGAAGAGCAATGGCTCCGACTACAACGGCAACACCTCCTATACCGTGGAGGACAAGGAGGGATATGCCTATCCCTACCCGTCGTATGTCGTGACCTGGGAAACCCCGGCAGCGCTGCCCGTGCGCTTCGCGGTGCAGCTCGCGGACAACCCCGCGCTGCCGTCGGACATTGTGGCTTTGACCAAGCAGGCGATCATGGACGCCTTCAACGGCGGAGATGGCGGGCAGCGCGCGCGGATCGGATCGACCATTTATGCCAGCCGCTTCTACGCACCCATTTCGGTGCTGAGCCCGGTGGTCTCCATCCTGTCCTTGCTGCTGGGCTCCGACACGCCGTCGGGCGCCAGCCTGGCCGTACCGATCAACCGCCGGCCCACGATCACGGCCAGCGATATTGCGGTGACATTGATATGAGCGTCGTGCCTAAGCCGGGGCTGGCGGCCCGGACCCTCATCAGCCAGTACGCCAACAGCCCCACGCTCGTCCAGTTGATCAACAACATGGACGACTACATCAACCCCGACGCCGATTTCGACGCTTTCCATGACTTTGTCTGGAACGTCGAGACCGCGCAGGGTTTCGGGCTGGACATCTGGGGCAGGATCGTCGACGTCGGCCGGATGCTGACGGTGCCGGGAGACGTTGCCTATCTGGGATTTGACGAGGCGCTGAACTGGCAGCCCTTCAACCAGGCGCCGTTCTACACAGGCGAGCAAGCCACGCAGACGTATCGGCTCGCCGACGACGCGTATCGCACGCTCATCCTGGTCAAGGCGCTGGCCAACATCTCGGACTGCACTTCGCCCAGTTTGAACCGGCTGCTGTCGAACCTCTTCGCGGGGCGCGGGCGTTGCTACGTGTCGGACACAGGGAGGATGGAATTCCGCTACGTGTTCGAGTTCGCGCTGGCGCCGCATGAAATCGCCATCCTGACTCAATCAGGCGCGATACCCAAGCCGGCCGCGGTTCTGGCGAACATCCTCCAGGTCGATCTTTCTACTACGTTCGGATTCAACGAAGCGCTGATGCAGCCGTTCGGCTCGGGCGTACTTTTCACTTCTTCGGGGCTTATCAATGCAAGCTAGCAATGCACCTATCAAATCGGCCGTCCCGTTTGCGGAAAGCGGGACGAAGAACACTATTCCAGTTGCGTCGCAGATCGGCGTGACGCCGGGGGCGGCGTCCTTCGCGGACGGATTTCCTCCGTTGACGATGACTCCTCTGGCCGCCGGCGGCGTTCCGCCTCACGGTGCGGATTTCAATGGAATCTTCAACTTTCTTAGCGCTGCTGTGCGTTGGACGCAATCTGGAGGAGGGTATGCGTACGATTCCGCATTCTCTACTGCCATCGGTGGATACCCAAGGGGCGCCAGGCTTAGGCAAGCGTCCGGTAATGGCTATTGGTTGAGCCTTCTGGATAACAACACTTCCAACCCGGATATCGGTGGAGCCGGGTGGGTAGCAACGGGCGCGGGTATCGCGACCACTGCTCAGGCGCAGGCTATGAGTGATGATTCAGTGCTGCTGACGCCGAAGAAATTGGTCGATGCTTTCACTCCCGGTCAGGTGCTGTCCTTCGTTGGATTGAACCAGCAGCTGCCTGGAGGGCTGATTCTCAAGGCTGGGGCTTTCAACGGCGCTTCCGGAACCATCAATTTCCCCACGCCTTTTCCAAACGTTGCGTTTGCAGTCTTTGGGACTGAGTCCGCCGTGTTTGGTGCGGAAAGCCTCGACTTTGTCATGTTCCAGTATCGAGGCCTGGATCGATTCAAGTTCCACCCCGAGCTGCGGAACAAGACGGGGACTTACCCGAACGCCGCGTCAATGCGCTATCTCGCAATTGGCTATTGAGGAGCATCATGAACAACAATCAAAAAATCCACGTTTCCGGGGAAACCGGATCGACGCTGTCTTCCTCCCCATCGACGGCGCCGGCGCGCACCTACTTCTTCTCAGCCTCGCAGAATGCATTTTTCCTGTCCGATGAGCAGCGCCTTTTCCAGGCGGCGGGTACTTTGCCATCAGATTTGACGCCGGTGGGTCAAATGATCTTCCAGGAGTTCGCGCTCGAGTTGCCGCCGGCAGGGAAGACTCGACGCGTAAGCGAGGCGGGCGCGCCATGCTGGGTGGACGAACCACCGTTGCCCGACGCTGTTATTGCCGCGCGAAACCAGGGAGAGAGGAGCGCACTCTTGCGCTTGGCGACCGAGCAGATCGCGCCTCTGCAGGACGCGGTCGACCTCGGCCTGGCCACGGCCGAGGAAGCGGAGCGGTTGCACGCCTGGAAGGCCTATCGCGTAGTGTTGAACCGCCTTGAGGGTAAGGAAGGGTATCCGTTGCTGGTCGAGTGGCCGGAGCAGCCCGACTAGGTCAACACCTGCGCCTGGTACCTGATTTTGCGGGTTGACGAACTGACATCTCGCAAATCCACAGACCCGCCGCAGCGGGTCTTTTTTTTCGACGAGGGGCGAAATTGAACATCCAAGATTTCGACGCCCTTGCCGCAAAGCTCGCCGGCGTTCTGGGCGCAGCGGTTTCCATGCGCTATCTGCAAGGATCATGGCCAGCCCGGCTGAGCATGGCTGCCAGCGGCTCGTTGGTGGCGTACTACGCGGCTCCCTATCTGTCGCTGCTGCTGGAGATTCCAGAAGGCCTCGCCGGTTTTCTGACCGGCATGTTCGGCATGGCCATCGTCTCCCGAGGATGGGAGGTTGTGCAGACCGTTCCCATCGGCGCGTTGTGGCAGGCCGTGATCGACCGAGTGCGCGGCAGAGGGGCATGAGGCGCATCGTTTCATTCATGCGGAGACTTCATCCGTGAGTACTTTCCAACTATCCCAACGCAGCCTGGACCGCCTGGTCGGGGTGCATCCCGACCTGGCCGAGATCGTCCAACTGGCGATTCAACGCACGACGGTCGACTTCACTGTGGTGGAAGGCGTTCGTACCCTTGAGCGGCAACGCGAGTACGTCGCCCGTGGCGCCAGCCAGACGATGGCCAGCTACCACTTGGCGCAGGAGGACGGGCTGAGCCATGCCGTTGACCTGGCGCCGCTGATTGATGGGGTGATTCCCTGGAGCAACTGGCAGGCCTTCGCCGGCCTGGCGCAGGTGGTCAAAGCCTGCGCGGCCGAGCTCGGTGTTCCGGTGGAATGGGGCGGCGACTGGAAGACGCTCAAGGACGGCCCGCACTTCCAGATCCCGCGCGGCTGGAAGGGACGCGCATGAACGCATCGCTGCGCGCGTTGGCGCCGTATCTGATCGGCGCCGTCCTGGTGGCCGCCGCCTTCCTGTGTGTGCGCTGGTATGGCGCCGTTCAGTATCGCGCCGGAATAGACCAGGCCAATGCCGACTACACGCTGGCCGAGCTCACCGAGTTCCAGCGTCAGACGACGCGCCTGGGCGGGATCTCCGAATCCCTGGAAGGCGCGCTTGCTGCGTTACGCGGCGCCAGCCCCAAGATCATCGAGAGGTACACCCGTGTCGAAGTCCAGAGCCCTCTACCTGCTGGCTGCCGCATTGACGCTGAGCGGCTGCGGCACATCAACGAGGCCGGCCGTCTGGCCAATTCTGCCAGCCAACCTGGCGCAGTCGTGCCCGCCAGTGCCCGAGGTGACGAGCGATAGCTGGGACGATCTGGCGCGCAGCTACATCGCGCTGGTCGCGTTGTACGGAGAGTGTGCGGCACGGCAGCGTGTGACGGCGCAGAGCTGGGAGAAGTCCCGGTTCGGCCCGTCGTGAGACTGCGATCCGCCAGGTCATGCTGCAACAGATAGCCCGCACTCCGCGGGCTTTTTTTTGTCCATCCAAGAGAAAGCCATGTAGACCGGATATGCAAACAGAGAATGCCCCCTAGCCCAGCAGCGGCAAATTTCCCGGAGATATCACATGACGATCAGAACTCTTTCCCTACAGCAACTGAAACGCTCGGCCGAGAATTCGGCCGCGTTGAAGCATCATGTCGATGATGATGCAGCCGTTCTCCCAGAACCTCGCACTTCCAGTGCACCGGACAACATGGCTGGGCATTCTGTTCAAGTCCAGGACCATGGCCCGATCGCGGATGGCACGCTCCATACGCTCGCGGAGCGTTACGCCACGTTGTCGGCCGCCCAAGTCGACTATCCTTTCATCACCTCACTGGCCGAATCCATCGACGGTGCGGCTATTCAAGCCGCATTGGATGCGGCTTTCAACAGCGGGCTCGGTCAGGTGCAGTGCGCCGGCGGAACCTACGTCATCAATTCGTCTATCCGGATGCGCGCCGGCGTGGAACTGGTTGGCGACGGCAAGACCGTTATTACGCAGCCGGACGGCCTGAATCTGCTTATTCTGATCGATTTCGGTTTCGCACATGGCGCTGGGCTGCGCGGATGCACGGTCAACGGCAACCGCGGCAACAATGCTGCAGACTACAACGCGGTTCTCGTGCATGTGCGTGGGGCCGATGACGCAACGGTCCGTGACAATGTGCTTGTTGGCAGCTGCGGATACGGCATCACATGCAGCGCAGCGCGCATGAGCGTCGTCGGCAATCACATCGAGGACACGTTCATGCATGCCATCGGCGTGTATGGATTCGTGGGGCAGGAGGCGAGGCATCTGATTCTTCAGAACAGGATCGTTCGCCCGGGCGCGGGAGCGATACTGCTCGGAGCCGCGGACTACACCATCATTTCAAACAATACGATCTATTCCCCCATCATCGGCGGGCGCGACGCCAGGCTGCGCGTGAACCTGACTGGCGCCGCCGTAACGTGGATTTCGGGGCCGAAGTTCACGAATGTGCGAGTAGGCGAAGTGCTGGTTATCGACGGAGGCAGGGAATTCCGGATCATGGCGAGAATCAGCGACACGCAATTGACGATAGATCCAGAAGGTAGCTCGCCGGCGCTGACGAACGAACTGGCGACTATCGGGTGTGGCGATCTGATCGGCGTGATGAGTCAATTTTGCAGGATCACGGACAACGTCCTGGTTGGCGGCGCCACGTTCGGGATTGGGTGCACGGTGGGCGGCAACGCTGTAAGCACGGTCGGCAACGAGATCATGGGAAACACCCTGAGGGGGCAGGGCAAGCATGCGCTGGTCGTGGGCTGGGACGTGGGCGCTGGCGGCGTGTATGACACCGTTCTGCGCGGCAACATGGTCTACAACGCGGGCGACGCCGGTGGGAACAGCACATACGACCGCATCCCGATTTTTCTGTTTGGCCAGACGCTGGGCAAGGTAGGCGGCGTCTTGGTGGAAGGAAATTACATCGTCGGCCCGGATGGCGACAGCCGCTGCCCATACTGGTTGGGCACGGACCTGAAGCTGGAATACGGATCAGTACTGGTTGGCCGAAACCACTCGATTCGCATGCTGAATCCCGGAATCTTTAACGACGTGGTGGCTGTGTCGCTGTCCGGTTGGGGCGACGCGGCAAGCGCTACCGAAATTGTTTCTTACGGCCACTCCGTCCGCATGAAGATAAATTGTGCGGGCTCTGGATTCACTGCCGGTCCGTCCTTCACGATTCACAAGATCTGCGACAGCGCGGAGCAACCCGCAATGGTCAAGGCCGACATTACGACCACCACCGGAGCGCTCGGACAGATGTGGGGCGAACAGAGCACCGCGTTGGGGCAGTGGCGAGCCACGTACTACGGTACGCCGGCCGCTGGGAATGCTTTCGTCATTACCACGCGGGCTTGAGCATGGCCATGTGCGTATTCAGCATGGCCTGAGTGCGAGGTTGTGACGGGCAGGTGCCCGCCACCCAAACAAAAGCCCGCAGGCGCAAGCCGCGGGCTTTTCTTCGCTACCCTTCAAATGGACTCTTCTTCTTCCGCCGATTTACTGGCCTGAGGATTTCGCCTGACTTCAGCCTGTACACGTCTTTCCCCTCCCAGATCACGGCGCCGCCGGTGGACAGGCGGCATTGCAGCACTATGTGCGGATCGGGACTGTCGTCCGTCGCGGGTTCTTGAATGATATGTCGCTCGATCCGGTACTGGTCTCCTGCTGCCGAGACCGCAATCACATCCTCCAGTCGTCTGCATGAGATTGACATGATGAGCCTCCTTCACTTGCGCCATGGTGAAACCTGTGGCGCTGAGGTCATCGTCTCGACTGGCTCTTTCCCTGTCAATGCTGCTGCGGTCCATCATCCAAGCGTATGCGCGACGCTTCCGAGGGGAGTGTCGTGCATACGCATGAGACGATGCATGCGTTTGGTCTAGGCTGTTCTCAAAGCCGCGCGTGCGTTGAAATTCAGCGGCGGTCAGTGGTACTTATGGCAGCCGCAAGGCCTGGATCGGATGCTATTCGAGCTTCACGTTGGCGGACTGGATGACCGACCGCCACTTCTTGTAGTCCGCTGCGATGGTCTGCGAGAACTGGGCAGGGGTGGTCGGCATGGCGGTCGCGCCTTGCGCGGCCAGCGCATCCTGGACGTCTTTCAGCGCGAGGATCTTGTTCAGTTCCGTGTTCAGCGTCTGGATGATGGGCTTGGGCGTGTTGGCGGGAGCAAGCAGCCCATACCAGACGCGCACGTCGAAGTCGGGATAGCCGGATTCCGCGATGGTGGGCACGTCCGGCATGGCCGGGCTGCGCTTGAGCGAGGTCACGGCCAGCGGCACGGCGCTGCCGGCCTTGATCTGCGGCGCGGCCGAGGGGATGGACGTGAAGATGACCGGGACCTGCCCGCCCAGCAGGTCGGCCATGGCCGGACCCGATCCCTTGTAGGGCACGTGCACGAGTTTGATGCCCGCCTGCAGCTGCAGCAGTTCGGCGGCCAGGTGCGTGATGGTGCCGGCTCCCGGCGAGCCGTAGTTGATCGTGCCGGGCGCCTTCTTGGCGGCGGCGATCAGGTCCTTGAGGGACTTGTACGGGCCGTTCTTGTTGGCGACGACCACCAGCGGCGCTTCGCCGACGATGCCGATGGGTTCGAAGTCCTTGACCGGGTCATAGGCCAGCTTCGTGTAGAGCGAAGGCGCCACGGCCAGGTTGTCGACCTGGCCCATGACGATCTCGTAGCCATCGGGCTTGGCGCGCGCGGCGGTGGTGATGCCTATGGTGCCGCCGGCGCCCGGCCGGTTCTCGGCGACGACGTTCCACTTGACCGAATCGGACAGCTTGGCGGCGACGGTGCGCGACAGGAAGTCGGTTCCGCCGCCGGGCGTGAACGGCACGATGACCCGGATGGGCTGGTTCGGGTACTGCTGCGCGGCGGCGGGGGCGCAGGCGGCGAGCGCGCAGGCCGAGAACATTAGGGCACGTAGCATGATTGTGGTCTCCATTCCTTGGTGGGCGCGTCCGGTCGTGATCGCCAGACGTCGGTTGCTGCGGATGCTGCTGACGCGTACTGCGGGTTCGGTTGCGGCGGGCGGGTTCAGGCCCCTGGTTGGCTAGACGGTTCCTTTCGCGCGGAGTTCCCGGATCCGGTCGTGCGACAGGCCCAGTTCCTCCAGGACCGATTCGGTGTCCGCGCCCAGCTCGGGCGCGGGGCTGCGGACCTGGCAGGGCGCCTCGGCGAACTTGATCGGAAAGCCCAGCATGCGCACCTGCTGGCCATCGGGATGCGCAACGTCCATGGCCATCTGCTGGTCCGCGACCTGGGGGTCGTCGAACACGTCCTGCAGGTTCAGCACCTGTCCGCAGGGCACACCGTACCGGTTCAGGCGTTCGATCCAGTAGTGGCTGTCCTTCTGGCGGGTGCGGGCTTCGATGGCGGACTTGATGGATGCGCGGTTCAGCATGCGGTCGGCGTTGGCCTGGAATTCCGGATGCGCGCGCAGTTCGGGCAGCTCCAGCGCGTCCAGGAGCTTTTCGTACATGGCATCGTTGGACGGCGCGATCGCGACCTGGCCGTCGGCGGTCTCGAACAGCCCATAGGGCGCGACGATGCCGTGGTCGTTGCCGGTGCGGGGAGGCAGCTCGCCGCTGGCGAAGTAGTTCGACGCCTGGAAGCTCAGCAGCCCGATCATGCTGGACAGCAGGCTGACGCTGATGGAGTCGCCGCGGCCGGTGCGTTCGCGGCGCAGCAGCGCAGCCACCACGCCGAGCGCGCCGTTCAGGCCTGCGGCCAGGTCGCTGATGGGGGGCCCCGCGCGCATGGGCGGATCGTCTTCGCCGCCGTTCAGGCTCATGAAGCCGCTCATGGCCTGGGCGATGAAGTCGAACGCGGGGCGGTCGCGATAGGGGCCGGACGCGCCGAAGCCGTTGATGCTGCAATGGATGATGTCCGGCCGCAACGCTTTCAGCGCCTCGTCGCCGAAGCCCATCTTGTCCATGATGCCGGGCCGGTAGTTCTCGATCACGACGTCGCAGTGGGGTATCAGCTGGCGCAGGATGTCCTTGCCTTCGGCGCTGTACAGGTCCAGCGTCACCGACCGCTTGTTGCGGTTGTAGTTGGCGAAATACCAGCTCAGGCCGTCCCGGATCACGCCTTGGCGGCGGATCGGGTCGCCCTCGCCGGGCGCCTCGATCTTGATCACTTCGGCGCCCATGTCGGCCAGTATGGATGTGCAGTACGGCCCGGAGATGATACGTGTCAGGTCCAGGATGCGGATTCCGGTAAGTGGCATGGCGTATTGGTGCGTGGTTATCGTTCTGGCTATCCCGAAGATCCCGTTTTGGCTCAGCCGATCGCGCCGGCGGCCACGGCGTAGTCGTGCAGGCGCAGGCGCGGCCCCGCCTTCATCAACTGGCCGGGCAGGCCGCGGCCGACGATGCCTTCCAGCCGTTGGGCCACCTTGATCAGCGCGCCCAGATCGATGCCGCTGTCCACGCCCATCTCGTCCAGCAGGTAGACCAGGTCTTCGGTGCAGATGTTGCCGGTGGCGCCCGGCGCGAACGGGCAGCCGCCCAACCCTGCCAGCGAGGATTCGTAGGACGTCACGCCGGCGCGCAGACCTTCCACCACATTCACCAGGCCGATGCCGCGCGTGTTGTGGAAGTGCAGCGAGATCTTGATGCCGGGATGATCGGCCCGCAGCGTCTCGACCGTGTGACGCACCAGCCGGGGCGTGGCCATGCCGGTGGTGTCGCCCAAGGTCACGGCATCGAAGCCCTGGCGCGCGAAGTGGTCGAAGATGGTCCGGATGCGGCCCAGGTCCACGTCGCCTTCGAAGGGGCAGCCGAAAGCGACGGCAATGGCGCCCTTGCGCTTGATGGGGTGTTCTTTCAACAGCTGCGCGATGTCCTCGATGTCGCGCAGCGACTGTTCGACAGGGCGGTTCAGGTTCTTGGTGTTGTGGCTTTCCGTGGCGGACAGGAACACGACGATCTCGTCGGCCTGCGACTGCAGCGCGCGTTCGACGCCCTTGCGGTTGGGCGCCAGCGCGCCCAGCACCACGCCCGGACGTTTGCGCACGCCCTGCAGGACTTCCTGCGCGTCGCGCATCTGCGGCACGGCGCGGGGCGAAACGAAGGAGGTGGCTTCGAAGTGCCGCACGCCTGCGTCGATCAGCGCGTTCAGGATCTGGATTTTGGTGTCGGTGGGCACGAACTCGGATTCGATCTGCAATCCGTCGCGCATGCCCACTTCCACGATTTCGACTCGGTCTGGAAGGCTCATGGCTGGTCGTCTCCTGGCATCCGGATCCTGCGCCCGCGAGGGCTTTGCGCGGCGATGTCCGGGATATGGGTGGTCGGCCTCCATCTTCTGCGATGGACCCAGGCAGGACAAATCGTGAATCTTCGGCGGGGGATCGCGAAACGCGATGGCTCGGGATCCAGGCGTCGCGCCCGGGCCGGCCCGCGCGTCCTATTGCTGCTTTGCGGCTTCGGCGATCAGATGATCCAGCAGCAGCCGGGCGGCACCCGATAGCGATTCATTGCTGCGCACGCACAACTTCAGTTGGCGCTGCGCCCAGGCGTCGGTAAGCGGAATGATGCAGAGCTCGTTGCACACATAGGCGGACAGGGCCTCGGTGGGCACGATGCCGACTCCCAGGTCCGCGCGCACCATGGACACCAGCGCGTCGTAGGAGGTGACCTGGAAGCGCAGCCGCAGGGAACGGTTCATGGAAGCGGCTTCGCGCGTGAACAGATAGTTCGCGGCGCTGCCCCGGTGCATGCCGACGTGGTCGTAATCCAGCGTATCGGCGAAAGAGACCCGCCGGCGCCGCGATAAGGGGTGCCCCGATGGCGCCACCAGCGCCATGACGTCGCGGTGGTAGGGAAATATGTCCAGTCCGTTTTCGTCGTCGGATTGGGTATAGACGCCGATGTCGGCGGCATTGTCGATCACCGCGCGGGTGACGCCGGCGCTGACGGATTCTTCCAGGTCGATCTGCACGTTGGGGTGCTGGGTCAGGAAGCGGCGCAGTTCCATCGGCAGGAACTGCGCGATCGAAGACAGGTTGGCCGCGACGCGCACCCGGCCGCGCAGGCCGGCGGAGTAGTCGCGGATTTCCGCGGCCAGGTCCTGGGTTTGATGCAGTAGCGCGCGTGCGCGCCGCGCCAATGCGCGTGCGGCGCTGGTCGGTTCCACGCCGCGCGCATGGCGCTGGAACAGCGCCACGTCCAGCACGCGTTCGAGTTCGGACAGGCGCTTCGATAGCGCCGATGGCGCGATATGTTCGCGCGCGGCGGCGGCGGCGATGCTGCCTTCTTCCAGCACGGCCAGGAACACCTGCAGGGTATACAGATCCAGACGAGGGGTCATGGGGAGTCGCGGAGATACACGTCCGCGAGGATAGCGGCAGTCTAGCGCCGCCGGCCTAGGGGATTACGCTTAGCCGATTTCCACCCATTCCTGCGCCGCGCCGCGCGCCAGCAGTTCGCCGACCGTGATGATGGCGATCCGGCCATCGGCCGTTCCCAGAGCCAGCTTTTCCTCGTGGGCATCGAGGGCGAAGACCAGCGTAGGCAGGCCTTCCAGCCGCATCCGGGCGCGCAATTGGATCTCACCCGAAGCGGCATCCAGCAATAGCAGCCCGCCGTCCAGGAACGCGGCGGCGACCAGCCCGGGGCCGGGCATGAAGACGACCGCGCTGGCCGAGGCGGTGGTGGGATGCCGCCAGCGTTCGCGGTCACGTTCCAGCGGCTTGCGATAGATGAAGCCGGCGCAGGCGGCGCTGACGGCGGGAGAGTAGTGCCGCCCGCTGATGACCAGGCCCGCGCCTTGCGCGTCTTCGACATAGCAGCCGCTAAGCTCCATGGCATGGCTGTCGGGCTTGCCATTGGCCTTGAGCACCGGCCAGAGCGGTTTGATCTGGCCGTCGGGCATGACCATGCACAGGCGTTTGGCCTCATGGGAGCTTGCAGGCGTGCCCTGCACACAGAACGGCGACGGTGCGCCGCTGATGCGGATGTAGTGATTGAAGCAGTCGTAATGGCCCAGGTCCACGCGCAGTTCGGCGCCCGAGCCCAGGTCGCGCAGCAGGTCGCGTGCGCCTCTGGTAGCGGGGATGCGGTTTCTGCGGCCCAGCATTACGCCTTGTGACGAGGCCGAGAACGTGTATTCGCCGTCGTACTCGCCGACGAGGTCCAGCCCTTTGTCCGTCAGCGTATACAGCCGGGAATCCTGGCGCCACTTCATGTCGGGCCGCGTCGAGGGCTCCACGACGTGTACATGGATGCCTGCCGCCCGGATGATCTCGGCGCCATGGCCGGCGCCGGTGTATGCGGCGATCAAGCCGTCTTCGACGCCGTGGATTTCCAGCAGGCAGCCGCCATGCGCCACCGCGATGCGCTTGGCGTCCAGCCACGCAAGATCGTGGATGGCGTTGCGGCTCGCCAGTTGCGGCAGCCCAAGCCATTGCGCGAGGCGGGATTCAGGCGCAGGCGCGGGGGAATCTGCTGCCGGCGCGATGGCGTCGCTCGACAGTTCCAGTTCGCGCGGTCCGGCATCGGACCAGGTTGCTTCGCCGTAGGGCGCGCGCACGACATACAGCGTGCTGAACGCGGCGTCGGGCGGATCGTCGGGCAGGCCTTCCCATTCCTCGTCCCAGGGCCGCACCCACGCCTCGATCCCGTCGCCCGCGGGGTCGAAGGCGCAATGCGCAACTTCGGGGATGTTGTGAAAGAACCGGCGGGAGAGTCCGTTGCGCCAGTCCCAGACCTGCAGGTCGCCTTCGAACAGATAGCCGCCGTCATAACGGCCGGAGCCGATCGCGACCACGGATTGGTCGGGATGGAACGCGACATGGTTGACAGGATGGCGCAGCTCGTCGAACGCCGCGAACGGGATGGGGCTGCCGCGGCGGTACAGCGCCACGCGATAGCGCAGCGTTTGGCCGCCATAGGCCGCGCGGGCGCGAGGGTGCGCGAGCAGGGGGAACTCGGAGGCCACGGCCGCGATTTCCCCTGCTGGGTCGAAGAACACTCCGGTAATCTTGCCGCTGCCTCGCAGCGGCGGATCGGCGATCATGGCCATGCTGGATTCCGCGATACGAGCGCCGTCGATCGCGAATGCGGGCGCAGGGCCATGGGCAGGCGGGATAAGCTTATTCGAGGAGCGGGTCGGGGCGCCCGGCCGGGCTCATGTGCGAGCCCGGCTGGCGGCCGGCGTCTCCTTCTTCGCGCGTGGCTTGGGCGCGGGTTTCGGGTCTTGGGCAGGAGCGTCGAACTCCTGTTTGTTGCGTTCGCCCCGCGGGGTATTTTCCGGATGCGGCTTGGGAAAAGCCCAGGGCTTGGTTTTCTGATCCATTGCATGTACTCCTTGCACAGGCGGAACAGTAGCATTAGCCGTGGCACTGGGTAAGTGAGGGTTGACGTCAATATTCATCACATCGTGATTTTCAGGTGAAAAATGCGATGGATTCGACCCGCTTTAGCCCGTTCTGTTCCGCCCTGATGGATCAGGGCCCATCAACACTGATAGCTGATAGGACACTCCTTCCTGTGCTGATGCGCGGTCTAGCCAGCTTCGGGCCTGTCCTCAAGCCAGATGCGGTCGAACTGTTCGCGCGCGTGGTGCGCCCAATCGTCGATGGCGCTGCGCACGTCGTCCACGGTGGGCTTGCGGTCAGCGGGCAGATTGCCGCCCGTGACGGTGCCCAGCGAGGTGATCAGAAGTTCGTTGGTGTTGGCGTCGCGTAGCGCGGCTTCGAGCAGCAGGCGCGCGGACTGATCGCGGTAACCGGCCGCCTTGACGGTCTGGCCGATCACGAAACCGATGGGGATGTACTCGGTAATCCTGGGGTCGCGCTCGTTGCGGAAGGTGCCGGTGATGGCCGCGCTCAGGCGCAGCGCGTGCGGCGCAGGCCGGGTCAGCAATTGATAGCCGGCTTGCTCGAACTCGCGCCGTATCGCTTCATTCAGGTAGGCCAGCACACGCTCGCGCATGGCGCTGTCGGCCTTCAGGTCCAGCTCGTCCGGCCGGTCGCCCTGGATGTATTGCACCGGCTCCAGGATGATTTTTTTCGGGTACTGGCTGCCGATGGGCGGGCCGGGGCGAACCCAGACCATGCCGGCGCTCCAGTCGGGATCCTGTTTCAGCCGGCTTTGGTTTTCACCCAGGGACGTGGAATAGTTCTGCGGCTTGGGCAGGTTGGTGCAGCCGGCAAGGCCGATCACTGCACAGCAGGCGGCCAGAGCGAGACGGATCTTCATATTCTTCTCTTCCTGAAAATGGCGCCCGGGCTGCAGATGGAAAGACCGTGCGCGCGCCGCGGGCGGCCCAATTATTGCCCCGTTTCGCGCCGGATTTCCCGCTTTGGCTCGGATGGACACCCCGTTTCGTTGCAAAGCAGAATTCCATTTTGGGAAAACTGAAACAAAGGATCGAGGGGGCGTCGAAGGCTCCATAGCGGGTAAGCCGTAATAGCTGCCGCGGAAAGCCGCCGCGGGACTACGATGGACGAGTGAACATAGGGAGACAACTATGGACACTGCCAAGCAATGGTATGCCGCCGTCAAGGACTGGCAACGGGCCCGCGACGAGCTCACCGCCGCGATCGCCGCGATCAAGTGGCCGAATCCCACCCAGGATTGCCTGGACAACTATGATCGCGCCTACGCCAACGAAACCGGGGCGCGGGATCGCATGAACCAGGCATACGAGCGCGTGCGACGATAAGCGCGCGCATCTTTGCCCGGCGGCCGCGGCGGGCATTGCTACACTGCCGCGCATGACGGACCAACAACAGAAATTCATGATCAGGCCGGCCCGGCCTGAGGACGCAGTCATGCTCGAAGACCTGCTGATGCGCACCTACGAAAGCACATGGATGCCGGAAATGACGGCGGAAAGGGACCAGCAGTTCCGCGCCAGCGGCAAGACGGCCCAGTATGTGAGCGCCAGGGGCAGTCTTTTCATGGTGTGCGAAATCGACGGCGTGCTGGCAGGCATGGCGGATTGGGAGAACGACTTCATCTGGGCCTTGCACGTGCATCCCGCAAGGCAAGGGCAGGGCGTTGGCGGCGCCTTGCTGGCATGGATGGAAGCGGCGATCCAGGGCGCGGGATTCGCACGCGCGCGGCTGGAGACGGATTCTTTCAACATGCGCAGCCGCCAGTTCTATGGCAAGCACGGCTACGCCGAGATCGATACCTATCCTGACGAGGAA
The DNA here is from genome assembly GCF_014490035.1 of Achromobacter xylosoxidans. NCBI lineage: Bacteria > Pseudomonadati > Pseudomonadota > Betaproteobacteria > Burkholderiales > Alcaligenaceae > Achromobacter > Achromobacter xylosoxidans. Next base: position 2,086,416 of record NZ_CP061008.1, read on the forward strand.
TGGGACTGCGGCTTCACTACCGTCCTGCTGGAAAAGCCCTTGCCGGTCTGATGCTTCTGGCTCCATGAAAATAGCCTTGGCTGGTCCTGGAAATGGAGCCACGATGGCGGTATGTTGTGGTTTTCAGCCGCTACCGCCGAACCCGCCATGTATCTGCCGTCCGCCTTTCGCGAAGACTCGCCCGAAGTCCAGCACGAATTCATCCGCGCCCACCCCCTGGGCGTGCTCACGACCAGCGGGGATGGGGGGCTGATGGCGAACCACATTCCCTGTTTGCTCTATCCCGAGGGGCCGCATGGCGTATTGCGCCTGCACGTGGCTCGCGCCAATCCGCAGCTTGCCAACCTGGCTGCAGGCCGCGAATGCCTGGTCGTCTTCCATGGGCCGCAGGCTTACGTCACGCCGTCCTGGTATCCGACCAAGGCCGAGACGCACAAGGTCGTGCCCACCTGGAACTTCGTTGCCGTGCACGCCTGGGGCGTGCCGGTGATCCAGGATGATCCGGCCTGGCTGCGGGCCCAGCTGGATGCGCTGACCGACAGCCAGGAAAGGGCGCGCGCGCAGCCTTGGCGCGTGGCCGACGCGCCTGCGGATTTCATCGCCGCCCAGATGCGTGCCATCGTCGGCGTGGAGATCCCCATTGCGCGCATCGAAGGCAAATGGAAGGTCAGTCAAAACCGCACGCTTGCCGACAGGCGCGGCGTGGCCGAAGGCCTGGCGGCGGAAAACGGCGATGCGGTCATGGCCGGGCTGGTTGCCCGCCGCGGCGGGCTGGAGTAATCCGCCCCCACGCGAAACTGGCGATGGCGGCAGCCTGCAGGCAGGCCGCCGCCGCCAGGAACCAGAGCAGCGGCTGTCCGGCCTGTTCGGACCATGCCCGCAGCATGCCGAACGACGCGGGCGCGAAGGCGTAGGCGCCTTGCGACATGGCGACGATCAGCGGGACCACACGTTGCGCGTCTTCGCGGGCGAACTCTGTCTGCGCGATCAACGGCGGCAGCGAGGTCGCGTTCCCTATGCCTGAGCCGAACAGCAGAACGCCCAGCCAGATGGCCCAGGCGTGCTCGGCGGCCAACATCAGAATCAACGAACCGGCGATCTGGATGGCATAGGCCAGGCAGGCGACTTTGCGCCGGTCCGTGCCGGCAGGCATCAGCCAACCGACGAGCGTGCGCCCGCCTATGGCCGCGGCCGTGGCCAGGCCCATTGCCAGGCCGGCAGTCTGCGCACCCAGCAGCGGCGCCAGCAGGGACAGCAGATGCGCGATCAGACCGATCTGGGCGAACAGGCCCAGCGCCATGCCGGCAGCCAAGGTGAGAAAGGCGCGGTTGCGCCACAGGTCCGCCACCGGCGCGGGCGGGGCGATGCCTGCCGCAGCCGCCGGCGCCTGAGTCGCAGCGCAAGCGCCATCCGGCTCTTGGCCGAGCTGTTGCGGCGTCAGGGCAAACACCTGGCGCGACAGCACGGCGATCACCGCCACCATCGCCGCGCCCACCCACAAGGCCGCCTGGTCAAATCCCGCCTGGCCGATCAGGTAAACCCACAAGGGCGAAAAGACGATGCCGCCGACGCTGGCGCCGTTGTAGGCCATGCCCAGCGCGGCGGGGCGGCGGCGCACGAACCAGGGTGAGATCAACGCATTGACGGCGGCGGCTCCCAATGTCACCCAGCCCATGCCCGAGAACAGCGCGGCTGCGTAGAGCTGCCAGGGCTGCGCGGCCGTGGCCCAGCCGCCCACGCCGAACGCCAGCAGCACGGCGCCGCCCAGCGTGACTGCCGGCACGCCGCAGCGCCGGTACAGACGCGGCAGGTTGGCGACCACCACGGTGCCGCAAAGAAAGTGCAGCGTGACGGCGCCGGATACCAGGGCCACGCCCCAGCCTGTACGCTGCGCCACGGCATGCAGGAAGACGGGCGGGCCGTAGAAGCCGACGCCCCAGCCGAAGATCGCCAGCACGAAGGTGGCGTAAAGCACTGTCCAGCCGAAGAATTTCCGGGATGCGGGCATGGGTGTCCGGGCAGGCCGGCTGCTGTCTTGTTGTGTTGAGTCGCAGTATGCTTGACTCTGCACACAACACTTTGGTCTGTGACGAATCATGGAATCCGAGTTCGCCGACATCAATCTTTCCGCCGTGGCTGGCGCCATCGCCGATCCGGCCCGCGCCCGCATGCTGTGCGTGCTGCTGGACGGCCGCGCGCGCACCGCGACCGAACTGGCGGCTGCCGCCGACATCGGCGCCTCCACCGCCAGCAGCCATTTCCTGCGCCTGCGGGAACAAGGGCTGGTGGAAATGGCCGTGCAGGGCAAGCACCGCTACTACCGCCTGGCCAACAGCGAGGTCGGACACGCGCTGGAGGCCTTGCTGGTGGTGGCTGGCGCGGAACGCGTGCCGTTCAAACCCAGCACGCCGTCGGCGCTGCGGGAGGCGCGCACCTGTTATGACCACATGGCGGGCACGCTGGCCGTGCGCATCCATGACGCCATGCTGTCGCGCCAATGGCTTACGGCGGACGGGCGCGATTACCTGCTGACGCCGTTGGGCGAGGCGGCGCTGGCGCAGATAGGCGTGGACGTGTCGCAGGCGCGCCAACGCCGGCGGCGCTTCGCCTGTTCCTGCCTGGACTGGAGCGAGCGCCGCTCGCATCTGGGCGGCGCCTTGGGCGCGGCGCTGTTGGAGGCGCTGACGCGCCGGGGGTGGATCAGCAAGGATCTGGATTCACGTGCGCTGAGCGTCACGAAAAAGGGCGAAAAGCAGTTTCCCGCTTTCTTTGGACCGGCCGGTGAGCAGCCGGCCGCAGCGACTGCGCAGCACGACCGCCATGTTGCGGCTTGAAGCCGCAACAAGGTGTGCATATGCAACAGATCTAGGGAAATCCCCGTGAACCTGTGCGGCGGCGGGTCGCGACAGCATCCCGCGTCGCGCCGCAAGCCGCGCCAACCCTGGCCATGCGGTGCGCAGGTGCTTCGCGCGCAGCGTCCTCAAAAAACGGGGACACAATTCTTGCGCTGCAACAGTGTTTCTATTTTCTGCCTACGTTACAAAACATATCCGAACTGTCATGGACAAGCGGGGTATGCTGGGTCGCAGAAAGAGGGCATCCGAAGTGCATCAGAACAACTTGATCTACAAGGGATACCGGCTGACGGCCAAAGTGTCCCGGGGCGCAGACGCCGAGGTTCAGGCGCAATCCAGCGGCCCCGTATTCATAGCGTCGGTGATGGTGGTCCAGGCAGGCGCCGTGCTCGAAGGCGGCGACGAATATCCGGTTCCGCGTTTTGCCGAGGGCGGCTTTGTCTACAGTCCGCGCGAAGCGGTGCATGCAGCGATCCTGCACGGCCGCGAAATCGTCGACGGCCTGACCAACCTGCCAGCCTGACGCCGTCCTAGCCGGAAAAGACTTCCCGCCAATCGCGCGTCTTGGCCAGCGTCTGCACGGTCGCGGACTGTTCCAGGATGGTCACGGCTTTCTTGAATTCCTCGGCCGAGGCGCCGTCCTCCAGGATGACCATGCGCGAGTTGCGCGCGTCCGCCATCTTCACGTCCGACATCTTGCCGTGGGTCTGGTAGACCTGCGTCCAGTCCATTTTCTTGCCGGCCTTCAGGGCGATCGGTTCGATGTACGTCAGCGCGGTGCTGCTGGCGGCGCGCACGGCGAAGGCGAAATCGGCCGTGTGGCCGCTGCTGCCCTTGGCGCGCGCGCCCTTGACCATGCGGTTCACGCCCACGCCCGCCGTCAACGCCCGTCCGACCTGCGCGCGGAAGCGCAGCTGGCTGAACTTCGGCATCCACTTGGCGCACTGGAACGACAGGGCCATCGCCAGCTTGACCGCGTCCCACAGCGCTTCCTGCAGCTGTTCGTTGGGACCGCTGGCGACGATGGCGCCGTCGCGGTCGAAGTGCGCCAGGCTGACGCCCGGCGTTTCATTCAGGATGTCGATGCGCTTGGCCGCCAGGTCGATGCCATAGCTGGACGCGTGCATCGCGGTCTCACAGGCGTCGGTGAGGTAGAACGTGGACTCGTCGGGATGCGCGATGAAGAAGGCCGCATGCTGCCCGTCCAGGCCCAGGGTCATGGGCGATATGGCGCGGATGGCGTGCTCGCCCGCCGGCAGGACGGTCCAGCCGGAGGCTTCCAGGAAAGTGCTCATAGGATCAGTTCGATTTGGCGGCCTTTGAGGGGATGCGCGAATCCGCCGGTGAGCGTCAGGTTCGCCCGCGGCAGGAAGTATTGCATCAGCGCGCCGATATTCTGCAGGGCAGGCACGATGGGCTCGGCGTAGCCTTCGCCATCGTCCACCCAGATGTGTTCATGGCTGCGGTCCGCAAGCGGCTTGCGGTACTGTGGCCGGCCTTCGCCCACCAGGCTGGTATGGAAGGAGTCGTCGGTGTCCACGCCGAACACGCGGTGCGGACCCACGAAGAGGCTGGCGCAGAACGCCTCGGCCAGGAAAATGGTGGCCTGGCCATGCACTGCCGTGCGCGCGCCGCGATAGGTGGCGCGGAAGATCACGTCTTCGCGCACTTCACCCTTGACCCGGCAGGCACAGGCGAATTCCATCCATTGGAGATTGCTGGCGGCGGGCTTGGGGACCCAGGCGATCGGTTTTACGGTTTCCTTGGGTTCGGCAAGAATCTCTTGCACCTCATCAACGGTGATTAACGGTTCGAACTTGTTGGCCATGGAACTGATCTAGGGTCTTGGAAATGCGCGCGCCGGGCAGCGCGCCTGGCAAACGCCGCGCGGCGGCGGGCGCACGCGCAACACTGCGAGGGGGCGTAATCTTACAAGATGAAGACTGCGCCGCCCGTTTTGCTGTATGGATGTACAGCGCAACCAGCGGCGCATCGAGGCTTGTTCACGCGGCTATAGCGAGCTGGCGCCGAACGTGTCGCACTGCTTGATGCTGCCGCTCTCCAGCCCGCGCTTGAACCAGCGCACGCGCTGGGCCGACGAGCCGTGGGTGAAGGAGTCGGGCACCACATAGCCCTGGCTCTGCTTTTGCAGGCGGTCGTCGCCGATCGCGGTGGCGGCGGTCAGGGCTTCTTCCACGTCGCCGCTTTCCAGTATGTTGCGCGCCGCATTGGCGCGCTGCGCCCACAGGCCGGCGAAGCAGTCGGCCTGCAGTTCCATGCGCACCGACAGGGCATTGGCCTGCGCAGGATTGCGGCGGCGCAGATTGTCCACCTGGTCCGAGATGCCCAGCAGATGCTGGACGTGATGGCCGACCTCGTGCGCGATGACATAGGCCTGGGCGAAATCGCCCGGCGCCTTGAAGCGGTTCTGCAATTCGTCGAAGAACGCCAGGTCGATGTACACCTTGCTGTCGCCCGGGCAGTAGAACGGCCCCATGGCCGACTGTCCGGTGCCGCAGGCCGTGGGCGTGGCGCCGCGGAACAGCACCAGCTTGGGCGCCACATATTGGCGGTTCAGGTCCTTCTGGAAAATGGCGCTCCAGGTGTCTTCGGTTTCGCCCAGCACCTTCGAGACGAACACTGCCTGCTTGTCGTTGGCGGGCGGACGGGTGGCGGGGCCCTGCTGTTGCTGCACGGGCGGGCCTTCGGCCATTTGCAGGACCACGCTGGGATCCACGCCGAAATACATGGCGACCAGGGCCAGCACGATCGTGCCTATGCCGATGGTGCCGCGGCCGCCGATGCGTGGGCCGCCTGCGCGGCGGTCTTCCACATTGTCGCTTTCGCGCGAGTCATCAAGGCGCATACTGTTTCTCCGGGCGGGTCGGCGTTCCCGCCATTTTGCATCGCCGCTCTGTACTGAGCGGCCTTCAAGAGTGTTAGGATAAACCCATGGCCTTGTATTTCGATATTCATCCCGCGAATCCGCAACCGCGCCTGCTGAAGCAGGCGGCCCAATGGCTGGCCGATGGCGGGCTGGTCGCGGTGCCTACCGATTCGAGCTATGCCGTGGTCGCGCGGCTGGACGACAAGAACGCCGCCGACGGACTGCGGCGGTTGCGTGGCCTGGACGAACGCCATCATCTCACGCTGCTGTGCCGCGACCTGGCCGAAATCGGCCACTTCGCGCGCGTCGACAACCGCCAGTACCGCCTGCTGAAAGCCGCGACGCCGGGACCCTGGACCTTCATCCTGGAAGCCACCAAGGAAGTGCCGCGCCGCGTTTCGCATCCGTCGCGCAAGACCATCGGCATCCGGGTACCGGACCATCCCGTCATGCTGGGCCTGCTGGAGCAGGTGGGGGCGCCCTTGCTGTCCACCACGCTCATCCCCAAGGACGAGACCGAAGCGTTGAACGACGCGGAAGAAATCCGCGAACGCTATGAGCACTCCCTGGCGGCCATCATCGACGCGGGCGCTTGCCCGCAATCGCCCACCACCGTGATCGACCTCACCGGCGACGACCCGGTGGTTGTGCGCGTCGGACGCGGCGATCCTGCCACCCTCGGTCTTGCCTGAGCGCGCCCGCCGCGCCGATCTGCACGCCGGCATGCGCCGGCGCGCGGCTCATCTACAATCCGGTTCGCCATGAATGACATCATCCAAACCATTGCGGTCTACGCGATACCGGTCATCTTCGCCATCACCTTGCACGAAGCCGCGCACGGCTACGTCGCGCGGATGTTCGGCGACCCCACGGCCTATCAGGCTGGACGCGTCAGCCTGAATCCCGCGCGGCACATCGATCCGGTCGGCACGCTGCTGGTGCCGGTGGCGATCCTGCTGGCCTCCAAGCTTTTGGGCAGTCCGGGCATGCTGTTCGGCTGGGCCAAGCCCGTGCCGGTGGATTTCGGCCGCTTGCGCCGGCCCAAGCAGGACATGCTGTGGGTGGCGCTGGCGGGACCCGCCGCCAACCTGTTCATGGCCGTCCTGTGGGCGTTTTCGCTGCGCATCTTCCTGGAGTCCGGCCTGCAGGAATCGTTCTGGTTCGAAATGGCCGTGGCCGGCGTGAACGTCAACCTGGTGCTGATGGCCTTGAACCTGCTGCCCATCCTGCCGTTGGACGGGGGACGCATCCTCTTCAGCCTGCTGCCCAACCGCCTGGCCTGGCAATACTCGAAAATAGAGCCGTATGGCCTGGTGATCGTCGTCATCTTGCTGGTGACGGATGTGCTCTGGCTATTGATGCGGCCGGTACTCTCCCTGGGGACGACCATCGTCCAGTGGTTTCTGTAGGATTTCAGCCAATATCCGTTAAACTTAACGGTTTCTTTGATTCTGGCCCTGGGGCATCCCGCCACGGGGTTTTGGAGCCCTACATTTATGGCATCCCCTGCAACCGCCGCAGGCGTTAATTTCCAAGGCAGCATGGTGGCTCTGGTCACTCCCATGCAGCCCGACGGCAGTCTGGACTACGCGGCCTACCGGTCGCTGATTGACTGGCATATCCAGGAAGGAACCGACGCACTGGTGGTGGTCGGCACCACCGGGGAGTCGCCCACGGTCTCCATGGAAGAACATGCGGAGCTGATCCGCGTTGCGGTCGAACACGCTGCGGGCCGCATTCCGGTCATCGCCGGCGTGGGCGCCAACTCCACCGACGAAGCCATCCACCTGACGCGCCACGCCAAGGCCGTGGGCGCGCAGGCTGGCCTGTCGGTCGTTCCCTATTACAACAAGCCCTCGCAAGAAGGTTTGTACCGTCACTTCCGCACCATCGCGGAAGCCGTCGATCTGCCCACCATCCTGTACAACGTGCCGGGCCGTACCGTTGCCGACATGAGCAACGAAACGGTCCTGCGCCTGGCGCAGGTGCCGGGCATCATCGGCATCAAGGACGCCACGGGCGATATCGCCCGCGGCGGCCTGCTGCTGCGCGAAGCGCCGGCCAGCTTCCAGGTCTTCAGCGGCGATGACCCCACCGCCGCCGCCCTGATCCTGCTGGGCGCGCGCGGCAATATTTCCGTTACGGCCAACGTGGCGCCCAAGCTCATGCGTGAGCTCTGTGCCGCCGCCCTGGCCGGCAATGTGCCGAAGGTGCGTGAACTTAACGCGTACCTGGCGCGTCTGAACAAGGCTTTGTTCGTGGAAGCCAACCCCATCCCCGTCAAGTGGGCGTTGGCCGAAATGGGCCGCAGCGCACTGGGCTACCGGCTGCCGCTGGTTGAGCTGGGGGCGCAGCACCACGCGACCGTGCGCGCCGCGCTCCAGGAAACGGGCCTGCTCTAAATATCGTGAGGATACGTATGAACAAGCGTCATGCCGGTTTGTCGGCATTGATGTCTCTGGTGTTGTTGGCCGGTTGCAGTGAGGTCAATCAATTCCTGGGCAATGAAGAGTCCGTCAACTACAAGAGCGCCGTCACCCAGCGTGGGGAGCCGCTCAGCATTCCCCCCGACCTGACCCAGGCCAACAGCGATCCGCGCTATCGCGCGCCCGCTTCGGGCTCCACCACTTATTCGCAGTTCCAGCAACAGGGCCAGGCGCAAGCTTCCCAGCCCAAGACCAGCAACGTGCTCCCCGGCCGCCAGGACATGCGTGTCGAGCGTGACGGCGACCTGCGCTGGCTGGTCGTGGACCGTGCTCCCGAAGACGTGTTCCCGCGTCTGGTGGACTTCTGGACCGAAAGCGGTTTCACCGTGGCAAGCAACAACCCGAGCGCAGGCCTGATCGAAACCGACTGGGCAGAAAACCGCGCCAAGATCCCGGAAAGCTGGCTGCGCCAAGCGTTGGGCGCGGTGCTGGAGTCGGCCTGGGACAGCGGCGAGCGCGAGAAATTCCGTACGCGCGTCGAACGCGTGAACGGCCACACCGAGGTCTACGTCAGCCATCGCCAGATGCTTGAGAAGCGCGTCGGCGCCGACGGCATGCAGGTGCAATGGCAGAACGGCAAGGAAGACCCGGGCCTGAACGCCGCCATGCTGGCGCGCATGATGGTCTATCTGGGCTCCGACGTCGACAACGCCCGCAAGCTGGTGCAGCAGGCCGAGGCCGCGCCGCAGAAACCCGCCGTGCAGCAGGACGTCCGCGCCCAGGGTGCCTCGCTGCTCGTTGCCGAATCGTACGACCGCGCCTGGCGCCGTGTCGGCGTGGCGCTGGATGGCGGCGGCTTCGCCGTGGACGACCGCGACCGCTCCGCTGGCGACTACTTCGTCCGCTATGTCGACACCGACACGGGCGAAAAGATGGAGCAGCCGGGCTTCTTCAGCCGCATGTTCTCGGGCGACAAGAAGGCCGAGGCGCCTCAGTACCGTATCCACCTGGCCGCCAGCGGCGACCAGACCGTGGTGACCGTGCTGGATGCCAATGGCGCGCGCGACAATAGCGCCACCGCCCAGCGTCTGCTGAGCGTGCTGAAGGACAAGATGTAAGACCAGACGGTTCTGCGCTCACGCGCAGGCCCGCACAAGAGAGGCCCCTGCGGGGGCCTCTTTTTTTGTCGGACACGCTTTGAGGTTCTTGCGTGCCGCAGGGAGGGCGAGCTTCGCGCCGCGAGGGCGTGCGTTTGCCGCACCTTGCGCATATGCCCTCCGGGCGCAAAAAAGCCCCGGCTGCAAAGCCGGGGCTTTTTCTTGCGTCCTCAGAGCGGGGGTTCGTCGCTGAGTTTTTATTAGGACGCGGGCGTGGTCGAGCCGCCCGGGGTGGTCGAACCGCCACCCGGCGTGGTGTTGGGCGTGGGCGCCGGAGCCGGCGAGGTGGCCGGGGGCGTCGTGGAGGGGGCGGGCGTGCTTGCGCCCGGAGCGGGGTTGGTCGCGGGCGCCGGGGCATCTTCCTTCTTGTTGCAGGCGCTCAGCGCGACGGCCAGCACCGAGGCAATAATCAAGGTTTTGCTCATCATTTTTAGACTCCTGTAGATGACGACTCTTGAAACCCCATTAGGGGAAACCAGAAGTCAGGCTACAGGAACACGCGGGCGCAACGCGTATGAAATTTAAAAAGGTCGCATCCCAACGGCAACAAACCTTTCAGCTTCGTGTTATCTCTTTCTTGATGTGTCCCGCGTATCAGACCTGATTTCCTTCTGTACAGGACTGATACGGGGCCGTGTCGGGATGCTACGCCGCGACGTAGCGGATCCAGCCGGAATCCAGCCAATCCGCCAGGCAGGAGCGCGCTTCGTCGGTCAGGCGGGCGCAGGACGGATCCGAACAATCCAGGCTGCGCGCGTCCGCCAGCGTGCGCAGGGCGGCGTCCGCGGGCACCATGGCAGTCTCGCCATTGATGAAGAGCTGCTTGCCGCGATAGAGCATGCGGCTGCGCCGGTCCAGCACCAGCCGGCCCGCGGCAGGCCAGTCTTCTTCCAGGTCCACGTCCATGCCTTCGGGAGCGTCGAACACGCTGAGATTGCTGGGCTCGGTCAGCCAGCAGCCCAGGAAGCGCGAGGCGAGCGCGTCGTCGAAGCGCAGCTTTTCCACGGTTTCCAGCGTGGCGGCCACCAGCGCGTCCGGCAGCGCGGCGGGTGTGTCGACCGCGGGCTGGCCGGGGTCGCGATAGACCGCCGACAGTTTCGGACCGGGCAGGGCGGGCTCGCCATAGGGGCCGCCCAGGAGGCCGACGCGAGCCATGACCTGGTCCGCGGCCGCTTCGAGCAGCCCGCGCGCCAGCGTTGCCTGCGTGGGCGCGCGAAAACCGATGGAGATGGTCATGCAGCCGTCGCCTACCGCGACGCCGTCGTGGGCCGCCTGCGGGGGCAGGTAGAGCATGTCGCCGGGCGCCAGCACGGCCGTTTCTTCGGGCTCGAAACGGCTCAGGATCTTCAGCGGCAGGCCCGGCTCCAGCGACAGGTCCTTCTGGCGGCCATAGCGCCATTCGCGCTCGCCGGCGGCCTGCAGCAGGAACACGTCGTAGCTGTCGAAGTGCGGACCCACGCCGCCGCCATGGCTGGCGATGCTGATCATCACGTCGTCCAGACGCGCGTCGGGGATGAAGCGGAACAGCTGCATCAGTTCGGATGCGGCATCGCTATGCAGGTCCACGCTTTGCACCAGCAAGGTCCAATCGCCTTCGTTGTCCTTGGGCAGGCGCGCGAACGGGCCGTTCTCCATTTGCCATTCGCCGTTCTCGCGCCAGATCAGGCGCGACTCCACGTCGTCGCGGCGCGCCAGTTTCTTGATGGCGGCGATCGTGACCGGCGGCTTGAAGCCGGGGATGGCCTGGCGGATCAAGAGGGGCTTGCGCTGCCAGTAGCGGCGCATGAAGTCGTTTGGGCTCTGGTTGCCCAGCAGGGCCAAGGGATGGTCGAGGTTCATTGCAGGTGCTTCTTCAGGCGGTAGAGGGCGTCCAGCGCTTCGCGCGGGGTCAGGCTGTCGGGGTCGATGGCGGCGAGTTCCTCGCGCAGGGCGTCCAGGGCGTCGAGGTCGTCGGAACGGTCGGCTTCGGCATAGGCCTGGGCGTCGGCGTCAGCCGCGGCCGCGAACAGGCCAAGCTGCGGCGTGGGTGCGCCTTGGGCCTCCAGGCGCTCCAGCTCGCGCGAGGCCTGGCGGATCACGGCGGCGGGCACGCCCGCGCGCTGCGCCACCTGGATCCCGTAGCTGCGGCTGGCCGGGCCTTCGCGCACTTCGTGCAGGAACACGATGCCGCCGGCCGATTCGGCCGCGGCCAGGTGCACGTTGGCCGAGGCCGGCTGTTCCGCCGGCAGGCGGGTCAGCTCGAAATAGTGGGTGGCGAACAGCGTCAGCGCGCGGTTGTGGGCCAGCAGGCGGCAGGCGATGGCCCAGGCCAGCGCCAGGCCGTCGTAGGTGGACGTGCCGCGGCCGATTTCGTCCATCAGCACCAGGCTGTTGGGTGTGCTGGCCGACAGAATGGCGGCCGCCTCGGTCATTTCCATCATGAAGGTCGAGCGGCCGCCCGCCAGGTCGTCGGCCGCGCCGATGCGGGTGAAGATGCGGTCGATCTTGCCGATGCGGGCGCGCGACGCGGGCACGAAGCTGCCGATGCGCGCCAGCAGCACGATCAGCGCCACCTGCCGCATGTAGGTCGATTTACCGCCCATGTTCGGGCCGGTGATCAGCAGCATGCGGCGCGCCGGCTCCAGACGGCAGCCGTTGGGGGTGAAGCGCTCGATGGCGTGTTCCACCACCGGGTGGCGGCCGGCATCGATGTCGATGTCGGCCTGTTCGGACAGTTCGGGCGCGATCCAGTCGTGGCGGCGCGCGTGATCGGCCAGGGCGGCCAGCGCGTCCAGTTCGGCCAAGGCGGCCGCGCAGTCCGACAGCGGCCGCACGTGCTCGGCCAGCACGTCCAGCAATTGCTCGAACAGCCATTTCTCGCGGGCCAGCGAACGGTCCTGGGCGGACAGCACTTTGTCTTCCCAGGTCTTGAGTTCAGGGGTGATGTAGCGTTCGGCGTTCTTCAGCGTCTGGCGGCGGCGGTAGTCCTCCGGCACCTTGGCGGTCTGGCCCTTGGTGACTTCGATGTAGAAGCCATGCACGCGGTTGAACTCCACGCGCAGGTTGCTGATGCCGGTGCGTTCGCGCTCGCGGGCTTCCAGCTGCACCAGGAAGTCGCCGCCGTCGGCCGCGAGGCCGCGCAGCTCGTCCAGTTCGGCGTCGAAGCCCGCCGCCAGCACGCCGCCGTCGCGGATGGCGACAGCAGGCTCGGCGGCAATGGCGCGTACCAGCAGGGCGGCCAGGGCCGGGTCCACCGACAGGTGCGAGACCAGTTCGCCCAGCCGCGGCGAATCCGCCATCGGCTCGACCTGGTCGCGCAGCGCCGGCAGGGCTTGCAGCGCGTCGCGCAGGCTGGCCAGCTCGCGCGGGCGCACCGAACGCAGCGCCAGGCGGGCGGCGATGCGTTCGATGTCCGGGAAGGCGTTCAATGCGCTGCGCAAGGACTCCAGCAGGCCGGCCGAACCAAAGCCGGCCGCGCCGAAGGTTTGCTCCATGTCCATGCGGCCCGCCAGCAGCGCCGAGATGGCTTGCTGGCGCGCCAGCGCCTGTTCGTTCTCGCGCAGCGGATGGTGCAGCCAGCGGCGCAGCAGCCGGCTGCCCATGGGCGTGCGGCAGCCGTCCAGCAACGAGAACAGCGTCGGCGAATCTTCGCCCGACAGCGTCTGCGTCAGCTCCAGGTTGCGGCGCGTGACCGGGTCCAGCAGCACGTACTGGCCGGGGCGCTCCGCCGACAGGCTCTGCACGTGGGCCAGGGCCTGCGACTGGGTGCGGGCGGCGTAGCGCAGCAGCGCGCCCGCGGCGCAGATGCCGGCCGGCATGTCTTCGATGTCGAAGCCCGCCAGCGTATCGGTCTTGAAATGCGCCAGCAGGTGCGCGCGCGCGCTGTCCGCTTCGAAGTGCCAATCGGGCACGCGGGCCCGCGCGCCTTCGAACGGGAAATCGAATTCGGCGCTGTCGGCGCAGACGATCTCGGCCGGCGCGATGCGGTGCAGCTCGGATTCCAGCTGCGCCGGCGCACATTCGGTCACGCGGAATTCGCCACTGGCCAGGTTCAGCCAGGCCAGCCCCGCGCGGGGCGCGCGCGCGGTGCCGCCCACGAACACGGCGGCCAGCGCGCGGTCCGCCTTGGCCGGCAGCAGCGCATCGTCCGTCAGCGTGCCGGGTGTGACGATGCGCACGATGCGGCGCTCGACCGGACCCTTGGACGTCGCCGGGTCGCCGATCTGCTCGCAGATGGCGATGGACTCGCCCATGGCGACCAGCCGCGCCAGGTATTGCTCCATGGCATGCACCGGCAGCCCGGCCATCGGGATCGGCGTGCCGTTGGACGAACCGCGCTTGGTCAGCGTCAGGTTCAGCAGACGCGCGCCGCGCTCCGCGTCTTCGTAGAACATTTCATAGAAGTCCCCCATGCGGTAGAACAGCAGCAAGGGACCGGCCTCCGCTTTCAGGCGGAGGTATTGCTGCATCATTGGAGTATGTTGTGAATCAGTCACTTACGGTGCAAAGTATTAGACGTGTCTAATAAAAGACGTTTGATGTTGGTCTTGTTGTGGCGAGCAATAGTGTAAAAGACGTCCGCTCCCCAGGCGTTCAGAGCGTAGTTAACGGCTACACAAACGATGCGGCAGTTATCCTTGTAGTAGCCCTGTGAGCTGTCTATCCGGTCTACGCTGGGGGCATAGGGACGTTGCTTGCGCGGGCCGATTTCCTCTAGTGAAAACGGCGTTCCACTAACAGCGCATCGCCAGCCTGCCGAATCGGCTAGAGCGACTGCCTCGTCTGCGGTCAGGTCGAAAGACAGGCGGCGGCGGCCTATCGCGTTGCTACGTGCCCTGGGCCACACACGATCTCGAATGAACTGCTCCACACCGTAGAACTTGTGTTGAGTCCTTGTCCCTACCATCCCTATGACGGCCGGTAAGCGCTCCAGGTCTTTGCCTAAGTAGTGCCAGCGTCCGTATTTGACGTAGTAAAAGGCCCCATGTTTGAAATGCACGTTCGGCGGCATTTCAACGCCGTTGATCGTTCGTGTCATGCAGTTTTCTTTGCTTGGCGGCTGAACGTGGGGCCATCAACAACAGGCACTTCACGCAGCCGAATGTATCGATCGGTCATCGCCGGAGAAGTATGGCCCGCGAGCATCTGGGCATCCTTCCCTTGGCGTTTCGCATCAGTCAAAGACTTGGCGCGTAGGTCGTGGATATGGGCGTCTTCCACACCGGCCGCTTCGACAGCCTCTCGCCATCTATCTCGGGTGGTGCCATACGAAGGCGCGGATTTGCCATGCGATCTGGTGCGAAACAGGGTCTGGCCCAGAACGTTACCATTTAGAGCATTGGCTCGCGCAATCGCGTCTCGCAGCTCAGGCGTCCAGCGGACTAGGAGCTTGGCGCCGGTCTTCTCTTGATCGAAGGCGATACCATCTTCGTTCATGTCAGAACGTTTGATAGCTAAGACATCGCCCACACGCTGGCCAGTAAGGTACAGCAAATCCATAATGACCTGCATTCGTGGGTTTGCTTTTGCGTAAATGGCGGCGTATTCGGCGTCGGTGATGTAGCGGTGGCGCTTGCCTTCGGCGTGCCGGCGGATACCTACGCATGGGTTGCTATCGACCAATTGCCACTCAACTGCATGGGCAAACACCGTCTTCAGGAACGAAAGGACGCGATTTGCCATATTGGGCGTATCGGCCATGTCCATTTTTAGGGCGGCGACGTGCTTCGGGCGGATCTGATCCGGTGCGAATTCGGCAAACGCATCCTTGATACGCGCTGCCGCGATCTTGTACTGGTGGATCGTGTTCTTGGACAGCTTGGGTGAAATGTGGGTCAGCACCTTTTCGACGAGCTCGGGCATGCCACCACGCGGGTTATCGAACCTGCGGGCATACTCGGCCAAAGCCGTAGGCAGATCCGCCGCCAGGCGCGTCCACTTCCCGGCTTTGACGTAGTAGTACGCGCCGTGCTTTTCATAGACGCAGGGCGGCAAATGCTTGTCAGACTTGCGCGGACGGCCCATTTCTCAGCCTCATTTGCGGTTCCCGAGACGGGATTGTATCGGGGTGGCCCTTGTCCACGTATCGGCGGTAGACCAGCAGGGAGCCGTCCGGGCGTACCTGATACCGGATTCCTAGGGCCTTGAGGACCTTCATCTGGGCAGGTCGCCGCTGGCGAGCCGTTATCTCGCCGATTTCCTTGTCGGTAAGGGTCAGCATATCGCCTCCAAAACGAAGCCCGCGCTAGGCGGGCTGTATCCAATACTTGCGGGTGGTCTTCAATACTCGGTCAATCTCTTGCTGCATCAGTTGTTTAAACCTCGTCTCCTAGAATCGAAGCGGCGTACACGATCCCGTATCTAGCAGCGTCGATCTTCGAGTTGTTGTGGTCTTGGATGTAAATGTCCAATCCAAGGCCCCGAGGACCGGCAATCTGAACTCTCCCGGGTACGCTGAAGTCGATAGCAAGATCCAGTTCGGCAGCTAGGCTCAGCGCTTGTCCGCTGTCCTCCAGGGGCTCCCAGACGCGCCCGTTGTGTATGAAAACCCCGCCGACCTCCAACACGCCTTCCCAGGGAACACCTGCCGCCTTCGCAGCGGATTCTGTCATTTGGTCCGGGTTCACGCTTCCTCCTTCGTCATGGCGGCGTCCAACGCAGAATCCAGTTTCGTCATATCTGAGAACTTCTCGAATATCGAGGGCGCCTCGTCGGTATTGACCCCACCTTGAGCCGCCACGGCTAAGAGGTTTGGTAAATTCCGCTTCAGGAACACATACCGCCTCGCCATCGCCACCAGCTCATCGCGCTCGCCCACACTGAGCGTCACGCTGGCTCCGAAGGGCTTGCAGCAGCTAGGGCGCTGGGCGATCTGCTCAAGTTCTTCTTTGTTCATGATTGCCTCATTATTGGCGCGTTAGCGCGGTTAATGACTCATTAACCGTGCTTTTTCGTGTCGTGGAGCAGGATGAACGAGTCAACCTGCTGGTAATCACTATCGAACTCGGGCATACGACTGGCAGCCGCGGCTAGAGCTAGACGGGCGCGGCGCAAGGCTTTGATAGCGCTATCCCGCTGCTCAACCAGGCCATCCGTGTACTCCTGATAGTCCTTGGCCGCCATTTCCAGATGATCGATGTACGTCTGCGGCTGGCAGTACCGGCAGCAGTCTCCGGTCATGCGGATGGCGAACGAGCATTTGCATTGATCAGCCATACACCGCGCCTCCGTCGTTGTGCTGCTTGGGGTGGGCCTGGGCGCCGATCTCGGCGGCCGCGCGGACGATGGCGCGGCGAGTGGCTTCTCCTGCGTTGTCGCCCATGTATTCTTGGCCGGCCAAGTGGTGTTCATCGGTGTATACCGTCGCGAACATGCTTGAATCGAAGCGAGAATTCAGCAGAATTGCGATTCCGCCAGGACGTTGAGACAGCTTCACCGCCAGCCGCAGCGCGTCGCCGTCGTCGGTGAGCGGGTTCCATTCCACCCATTCGTACTGCTTGCCGTTCTGGGTGATATGCCCGCTGTGGAACTGCTCGCCAATTGCCTGAGCGGCGAGCTCCAGCAATTCCAGATCACTCTGCATCGCTGCCTCCCGTTCTCTGCGCTCCCGGTTGCGCGGACAGGGCGGCGAGCTGGGACTTGAGCTTGCGGATGTTCGCGTGGATGTTGCCCACGTCGGGGTCGCCGTTTTCATCCGGAGGGAACTCGCGGGCATATGCGATGCGGGCAGCTTCCAGTTGCTGAACGCGCACCTCGGCGGCCACTGGCCCGGGCGCGGCAAAGCTCCACGCTCGCGCTTCCCCGTTTACAGGAGCCGGTAACTCGGCCGCCGCCTCGCTGGCCTGGGGCTGAGCCAGCGAATCACGCAGCTCCTTCAGACCGTGCAGAATGACCGGCCAGTTCACAGGCCAGTCCTGACCAGCCGGCGCGGCGTTCTCGATGGCGTCGATGGCGAGGTTCAGTGCCAGCTGCCAGCCTCGCGGCAAATTCGGTACAGCCTCGCTGGCCTGGGGCGCGGCATAGAGCGCTATTCCCGGTTTCCGCCCGTGCTTCCAGTGAACGTCGCCTTGCAGGTCAGTTACTGCCACCGGCTTCCGCGCCTCCCCGGCTACAGGGGCGCTTGCCAGGGCGGCACGGCGCGACCATTCAGCCAGAGCGGCCTTGAAGTGCTCGGCATACCCCTTTTCATCTGCGCCCCAGCGCAGCAGGCTTTCTTCGCCCCATATGCCCTCATCGTCAGGCTCAGGCGGCGTCGGCACGGACAACACTTGCTCGACTTGGCTCAGGCAGTTTGCGCGGCGAATTACGTTGCCAAGGCACGCCATCAACGTGCTGGGGTTGCGCGCCAAGATGCCTATACCGAACCGGTCATAGACCTGCGTGAGGGTATCGTCCGCCCGCTCATCGGCTACAGGGGTGCTTGCCCGGGAGCCGATTATTTTTTCGCAAGCCGCACGGTGGGCTGATTCGCTTACCAGGGGAATCGCAGACTCGAATCTATCCGCCATGTCAGCGGACTTGAGCAACTTGCCGGAATGACTGCCGAGATACCCGAGAACTGGCACATCCAGCATAGCGAGTACGGCCTGAATTTCAGGGTGAATCGCCCGCTCATCGGCCACAGGGGCGCGCACTTGGGCTTTCAAGTGATCGCGGATCATGTAGACCACATCCATATCCGCGCAGCTATCGCTATGCCCGCATCGTGGGCACACCGAATCTGAGTTCTCCAAGTCCTGTAGAACGCTCTGGAGCATGGCACGGTCAGTGGTCGTGGCTACAGGGGCGCGCAGCTTGAACAGCACAGCGGATTCGATGGCTTCCATCAGCGCTGAGTAGTTGCGAAATTCTCCCTGGTTGGAAAGCCACGCATCGAAGACAGCGTTGCGTTCAGCATCAGTTAGGGCGGTTTGCATTGCCGCCTGGGCGGCGGGGGTGTGGTCTGTCATGCCCAATACTCCTTGTCAGTCGCATCGGCGATCTCACGCAGCCGGATAGCCGCGCAGCGCTTGCAGACGACGCCTTTGTCGGTCACATAGTCGATGGTCAGCGTCATAGTCACGTCGATGCGCGCTTCCACGTCTCGGTCGCGCCACATCGTCATCTTGGCGCCAGTAAAAACCTGACCCTCTTTGATCTCCGACGCGCACAAATCGCACTCGTACTCAGTGACGGTGGTTGTTTTGATCGGCATGTCTCACCCCTCCTGCTGCTGAGAGGCTGCACGAGCTGCGTCAATCGCGCTGCGTACCGTCTGATGACGAACGCCCTGCGGATCGCCCGCGACCAAGAAGCCCACGCCGACAATGCTGGAGATCCTGTCCTTGTTGAAGAACCGCCCGTCGTGCTGCTGCAGCCAATCCAGCCGCTCCGCATCTCGCGCATCGCCAGCAGCGGGAGCGGGGCGGAAGTCGCCCAGGGCACGCGTGTATCTCGCCGCCTTGTTCGCGCCGCCGATGCCATAGTTGGAGAGCCAGGACGCCTTACGTTCAGCGCTGATAACGTCCAGCGTCTCCGGGTCCATCCAGGCCACGGCCTGCGCATCCCCAGGCGCTACAGAGGCGGGGGAAGACCGGCGATTCCAGCGCTCTACCGCTTCGTCCTCGGTGTCAGCCACTTGCTCAGCCTGGCAGTCGTTGCAGCCAACGTGGATCGGTGGCACCCACTGGCCTCCAGATCCATGCTCGTCCGGTACCGTGAACAAGCAGGTGCTGCCGCAGAACGGGCAACTCAGACGCGGCTTCCAGCCGGCGGGGAGGGTGGTCATATCAGGCTCCAGTGAAAAGGCTCAGCAGATAGCGCCAGAGGAAGTAGAGTCCAGCGTTAAAGAGCGCCAGTCCGATGATTGCGCCCGGAAGACCCCAGGCGATGAGAAGGCTTTCAACGAAGTCGTCGTCGTCTTCGTTTGGATGCCATTTGTCTTCATTACGCATGGGAATCTCCAAGGCAATAGGAGGGCAGCCCCGCCAGCTTTGAGGGGATACGGAGGATGATGCTGGGGGGGGGCTGCAGGGGGACTAGAAGCGAAGCGTGTCGATTTCACCAGCGGCGTACCGCAGTTCGGCAACGATTCGATGGGCGGCTTTGTGATGCCCAGGGCAAAGCCAGGTCACTGACAGTGGACGGGAATAGTCCGGGTGATGTGCTTGAGCCTTCTCACCGCAAATGAAACATGGTTCTGGGGTGAGCTTGCCAGTTCTGACCGCCTTGGCCACGAGGTGGCTAGCGCGCCTTCGTATGGCATTGGCTACCTGCCATTTTTCGTTCGCTCTTGCGTGGGCTAGGCGGCCTTCCTGGGTTTGGCTGTAATTCTTCCTAGCGGCCACCCTCTCAGGTTGAGCAGACCGCTTCCTGTCATATGACCGGTAGTACTCGAGGTTTTCAAGCCTATTTGAACGGACCGCAGCCTTTACGCATTCCTTGCACTTCGCCTTGCTGCTGGCGTAGAAGGCGCTGGCCTCTTTATCAATCAAGCAGCTTTTGCAAAGCATGGCGTGTCCTCAGAAAGGGATTTCGCTATCAAAATCCTCGCCCGTGCGGGCTGTCATGGCCGGCTGGCGTGCGGGGCGTTGAGCGGATTCTCGGTCCACCTCATCACCTTTCCCGCCAAGCATCTGCGTCTGGTCAGCGACAACCTCGGTGGCGTAGCGATCCTGGCCGCTGTCCTTGTCGGTCCATTTGCGCGTCGTCATGCGCCCGGAAACATAGACCTGTTTGCCCTTGGTCAAGTACTCGCCGCAGATTTCGCCTAGTTTGCCGAAGGCGACGATGCGTACCCATTCAACTCCTTCCTTATCCTTGGTCTTCCAACCAACCGCTAAGGAGAAATTGCAGACGGCGGAACCCTCGGGTGAATACCGAACGTCAGGATCCTTGCCGAGCCTCCCGATGAATTCGCATCGGTTCAGGTCATTGCTCATTTCTGCTCCTTGGCTGCCGCAGACTGCTTTTTGATAGAAGCGCGACACTTGCTATCCAGCTTGTCCCAGACAGCGGTTTTGAACGTAACGTCGTCCGGGCATTCCTCCCAGATAACGAAGGCGTCCCATTCGTCTTCAGCGTTAAACTTCGTCTGGATGATGATGGCTGTAGCCAGCGCCTTTTCCTGGTCGTCTTCGTTCAGGCTCTCCAGAGCGCCAGCAGTAGGCTTGGTGATACGAGCTTTCTTCTCGCCTGCGCCGGATGCCGCGTTGCCATCATCGTCGTCTTGGTAGACGCCTGTGATCGCCGCCAGCGCGTAACGACGCGCATACGTCATCGCTGACCCGTAGCCTTGGGGGTCTTGCTTCGGCAGAGGCATGACGAGAGTGTCCGAGATCCACTCGCCTGACTCGTGCATCAACATCGTCGTCAGGTGCAGGCGGTTGTCGTCGGACGGGCTGGCAGTCTGGATGTACACGATGCCAGCTGCGTTCAGAGCCGGTTTGACCGCCTCAATGACAGCTGGCAAGTCGGCGTACTTATTCTTGAAATGCGGGTTCGTGGCGTCCTTCTTGGCAAACTCGGTGGCCTTCTGAGCAGCCAAGAGCGCCGGAGCGATGGCCTTCATCGATTCGCTGTGTTGCATGGTCTTGCTCCTGATATTCGAGTTCTTGCTGGTAGGCCAGTGCGGCGGCTTCGTCGTCTTGATTCATATCGCGCAACCTTCGTGAAGTTTGCGTTTTGCGACAAGATAGGCGGCGTGAGCTTCTTCGGGGCTTGTGAATGTTCCAAGGTAGTGATTTCGGCCACCTAACCCTATCCTGGCTTGCCATTTCCCATAGTGGCGAGATACGCCGAGTAAACCAGAGGTGCTTCTGTCTCGAGGTCTCCTCTGATTTTGAGCATTGATTTGCCGAGATACATCGCGAAGATTGCGTATGCGATTATTCGAAGGATCGCCATCCAGATGATCTATGTGCTGGCGGGGCCACGACCCCGTAGACAGTAGCCATGCCAGCCTGTGAGCTTCGAAAAATTGCCCTTGGACTTTAATTTGCAGATAGCCATTTGCCCGAAGGTATCCTGCTTGCAGACCAGCCTTCGCCTTGCCGCCTCGATACACACGCCAAGTAAAAACGCCAGTCTCTTGGTCGTACTCCAGAAGCGAGTTCACCAGCTCATAGCTAGGCAAATACTTCATTCGTTTCTCCTAGTTGACCAGCCCCCAGACCACGCCTTCCTTCGCCCATCGTTCGTTAGATGCGGCATCGGACTGCTGAACGCTTGCCAGAGCGCCTACGATGGCGCAGATGAGCGAAAAAATACCCACGGCGGCGTGGGCATCGGTTTGGAGGATTCGGCGTAGGAGGCGGATCATTGCTGCTCTCCCTTGGCCTTGGCGATGGCGGTGAGGGCAGCTTTGACAGCCGGCGCTTCCTTGTCGCCTACGTGGTCCGGAAATTCGTCATGCCAATCGGCCAGCATGGGAAGAATCGATTCCAGCGCCTCAAGCAGCTCCGGCGCGGCGGCGATCAGGCGGGCGTTGGCTTCCAACTCCGAATCCGGAGTTTTCTCCATAGGACCTGTATTCCCGCCTTGAACCCATGCCGAAAAGCGGTTGTAGCCTTGGTCATTCAGTGCATAGACGCAATTGCCGTCAATCTGCCATTTAGTAGGCGTGTGTTCCGTCGTCATGCCTCACCCCACCAATTCAGTTTTGATCGCGTGCTTGATATCCCTCTGGATTCCTAAGCACCATTGAGAATTGCTGTTCATCACCGCGTACAGGATCGAGACGTAATCAGCGGCTCCCAGATTGGCAAAGAAGTCCGCCGCCTCCAGCCGCTTGGCCCAGAACAGCGCGTCATGCCCATCCGCGTCCCAGCTAGCAGGGTTACCCAGCGTCTCGCATACGTCCTGCACGGTGGCTGTGAGGATCTGGTACTGCTCATCGCCGTGGAAACGGTCCATGTCTAGCTCCAACCCACTACGTAGCCGAGTGGGATCAAAAGAATCGCGTAGAACCACCAGAGGCTAAGGGTGTTGCTTATCAGCAGCTTCCACATGGTTACTCTCCGGGATGAGGGCGCTATTGACCGCCTGGATCGCACTACGAGCGCCAGCTTTGAAGTACTCCTTCTGCACCGGGCCGCCGTTAACTCCATCCATACTCATGAAGGCCATGGCAACATTGATCTTGGCTACCTGCGCCGCCAGAGCCTCGCGTACAGCCTGCTCGGCGTAGGCCTCCATCGCGTCTAGCGAGTAGGCGAACTTGACCTGACCTAGTATCCCAACGTCGAATTCCGGCAGCGGAGGCAGATTGATCTTGCTCATGGGCGTTCCTAATGAGTCTTCACGCAAGAAATTGCGCGGTAGCTGATGTAGTAGCAAGTCACGCCGGCTTCAACATCGAGGAACTTGCGTGGCGTCCCGGTATATCCGGACACTTCAGCGTTGATGTGCTTTTCGATGGTCGGAGCGCTCGCATCAGCGTTGCATCCAGCCAAGATGACCGTGAAGAGAATGATTGCGCGCTTCATGCTGCTGCCTTCACGTCTTCCACATACATCGCGCGGTAGTGCTGGAACTCAGGCGAGAAAGCCTCTTCCAGTCGCTGGCGCTTCTCCGCATCCAGAGCAAGCCAGCATGCGGCGAGCTTCTGAACGCCATTGCCGCCGTACTTCTGCATCGCGGCGACTGCTTGGGTAGTCGTGATTTCCATGGTTGCTCCTTGCGGATTGAAGTTGGATTGCTCAAGTCAGCGCACCCCAATGCCGGAGGGACGCACTTTTCGCGGAGTGGGTTGTGGCATGGCGGATGCCGTAGGGATGCGCTGACTTGAGCAGCCGTAGGGTGCTGGTTACGTCTCCAGCGCGGACTTCCACCGCCGTATTGATTGGCTAGGCATGACGTTTGCCCGATTGCGCCTGACGGCCGTTCGAACGGTTCTCCTAACCTCCTACTCGCTGCACACTAGTGGCCGCGTTTTCCCCGGTTCAGACCTAGGAAGACCGGACGCGGCATAGCGCATCTGCTTTCGACAACCGGACTTTACCCAGCCGGAGGGTGATGACGCCGAGCCAAGAACCTTCGGAGGTCACTTAGCATTCATCATCAAGTAGGCACCCCCTGAATGCTGCCGGTGCAGCGGGTCCGGCCCCGGGTTCTTGGCCGCTCAATCGCAACCCCAGGGGTGCCTACTTGATAGCGCTGCGTTTCGTGCAGCGGACGGCCGAACTGTTTCACGGCGCCAGGGAGATTCAAACAAACATTGCTAGAGACGAGATGTCGTTATCTAGGCGGACTCCGCATCTGACGAGAGCTAGGATGTCTTCCTCGGAAGCGACGGCAGCGAGCTTATCTAGGTCGATATCTAGCCAGATTTCGTCATGCTCGGCAGAGCACACCATGTCCCGCTTTCCCCCAGGTACAAGGCGATCAAGCATGATGAACGCGCACACGTCAGGTCGCGAGTGAGCCGGGTTCTCGATCCGCTCAAAGCGGATGTACTCGTCGTCGAACTTTTCAAACACGGCTTCCAGATCGAGCATCTCGTTCTCCTTGTTAATCGGTATGCGAATCCTGAAAGAAGCGGGCTGCGGCTTGATACGCAGCTGCGATCATGTACGGGCCTACCAGTACCTAGGATTGCCGCAAGCACTCCCTAGATCGACACATATGCGGCTTGAGTTGTCTCCCGTCCTTCCGGGATGCCGCTTCTTTCAGGATTCATTCTTTGCAACTATGGGGCTATAACCATGTCCCCCATGGGCCTGTGCGCGGCTGTTTACAGGCTCGCGGCCGGGTACGTATCCGGCACTGCTGGGTCAGTCGTTCTCGAATCGCACACGGGTTTCCCAAATTCCCATGCCGTAGCGTTCACGCAGCCACGCGGCCCGATTGCTCCTTGGCGTCCGGTAATGCGGCCCAGGTCTTTATCTCTCGTCGGGCGGCGAGTCGCGGGAGACAAGGGACTGCTGCCTTGTCGGGATCCGCATTTCCTTGTTCACGTGTCTGCGTCCTGTCACGGCGCAGGAAGAAAATTAGCCGCCGTATTCCCGGATCAATTGATCGCGCAGGTCGGAAATGTGGGCATCTAGGTCATTCGCTTGCTTGTTGACGAGCGCCATTGACACCAAGTGGCCGGTCCTTTCGTCAGCACTGATCGAGCTGATTGCAGCGCGACGCGACGCATTCACTTTGTCGCGTAACACCGTGCACTCAAGACCCCGGCGGCGAATTGTGTTGACCAATACGTTTCTCATAATTTCTCCAGGTTCATGAAAATGCCTGAACCCGGATGGGCTGGCATTCAGATGAATCTGGTCTGCATCGCCCCTGACGGTTCCAGTTCGCGATACAGACACGCGGCTCTGTCGGCTCAGTGGCTCTCCGCTATCTGCCACTTCTCAGCGTCCACCCAATTGCAGCTTGGGCTAGGCATTCCTCTTTCGACTTAACCCTCGGATCTGGCTAACCAGGTGCGTCGGGCCACGCATGGGCTTGCGGTGCTGCTGGTACTGCAGCGTCGCGGTGCTGGCCTTTGGCCTAAGCGGTGCGAGTTGTGCTGCGTTAGGAGAATACTAGCGCTGCTAGTATTCGAATGTCAATAGCACCGCTAGTGCAAAGTTGTAACGACGAAAAAAAGCCCGCATGAGCGGGCTATGGCTGGGGTGAGGTGGGATTACGTGAAGCGACTCATGGCAATTCGGATTGCCAAGCGGGTCTGCTCGCCCTGTAGTCGAGCCTCGAGAATGGCTAGGTCTATCGAGCGCGCCAGGATGCCCAGAGATGCTGCAGATACGGCGGCCACCACGATGACGGGATGTGTGGCTTGAAAGTACCAGGCAACCGCGGCAGCAATACACCCATAAATAAAGGGCGGCGTAGGCGATTGTTTCGAGCGAATCTGCTTTTGTATGGAAGCAATATTTCCACGATGGGCATCAACTTCCGCGTCATCAAGTTCGGCGATAAGCAACATAGTCTCCTAAAGCTTAAATCCAACCCAGAATGCGCGGCCAATGATCTCGATTTCGGGATCGGCTTCGTTCAAGTGGAGATCTGGGTAGCCGCCAGCAGGGTTCTCAGACCTCGCGATGAAGCCACCGTTTCCCCTGTAAAGGCGTTTAACTAGCAATTCCTCGTGCTTCCGAATCGCATACACCTTTCCATTGACGATGGTCGTGTTGTCACGATTAACCAAGATCGTGGAACCATCAGGAATTAGGGGTTCCATGCTGTCGCCCTTGACAGATACAGATACCGTGTGATCGGGAGTAGCTCCAACAGATCGAAGAAAGTCAGCGCGGAATGACAACCTCGAAAGCTCATCTTCCGAAGTCACAAGTTGCCCGTGTCCCGCCGAAAGACGGACATCAAGCCTGCGAACAGCGATGAATTCGGTGTTGTCACCGGATGTTGATAGGTGGGTAGAGGCCTCGGCCACGCGCTTGGCCAAGGTTGGGCTGATTTCATCGATGGAGCATCCAAGCCCATTGGCAAACTTCTTCACCGTATCAATGTTCAGGGGACGGCGGCCGTTCATCAACTGCCAGACATAGCCCTGGTTGCCGATTTCGTACCGCACCCCAAATTCTGTCTGGTTCAGACGAGCGCGCTCCTTGAACAGCTCTTTGAGGCGCTGGGCGTCCTCAAGCTGCCATTGCTCGATTTGTGGTGATGCTTTTGCCATGTGCGGCAATGTAGCAACGCTAGTATCAGCTGCAACTCGCATTGCTATTGACTCCGTGAACTAGCGTTGCTAGTATCGGGCTATGAACATCGCCCAATACCTCCAGAAGACCGGCACGACCCAAGCGGCATTTGCGTCCGCCGTGGGCGTTACTCAATCCATGGCCTGGCAGTGGATCAGCGGCCGGCGACCGATCCCCATCGAGCGCTGCGTAGACATCGAACGCGTCACGAACGGGGAAATCTCCCGTGCTGACCTGCGTCCTGATGACTGGGCGCGCATCTGGCCGGAGTTGTCGCGATGAACTCAATGCATGACCCCGCGGCTATCCAAATCCCGGCTCATACGCGCCTCGTCTTGCTCGCAGCAGAGCCTACGAAAGATATCCATCACAGCGCTCTCGCTGGGATCTTCAAAGGCGCGCAGGGCGATGTCTTGGGCTTGGGACAGCAGGGTTTCAGTTTCAGTCACGTTCTTTTTCTCTCATTGATAGGTAGTACACGATGAGTACGCAACCAGTATCAGCCGAACAGGTGGAAAGCACCCGCAAGACCGGCGCAAGAATTCAGGGCGAAGTATTGCGCCGTCTTGCAGAGTTCACCCAGGCCCGTGCAGCGGCTTGCATGGACGTGGACGCGAGCACGCTCAGCCGTTCGAAAGATGGCCTTGATCATTTTTGCCAGCTCCTTGCCGCCCTGGGGTTTCAACTGTCGCCTTCTAACGCGATGGTCATCAGCCGCCAGGAACTGTTCGCCATGAAGACGATGCTGGCGAAGTACCTGCAGGCTGAAGTTGAGAACCAGCACCGGAGCCAGTGATATGGACAAGCGCCGCATCCGCGTCACGCCAGCCACTCGCCAAATGCTGGTCCAGGCCATCTTGACCGCGCCTGATGGTCACTACGTGGCTATCCAGGAGCCGAATCGCAGCCTGAACCAGAACGCCAAGCTCCATGCTTTGTGCGGCGATATCGCGGCGCAAATGAAGTGGATGGGACGGCAACTGGGCGTTGAAGACTGGAAGCGTCTGCTGGTCGATTCCTGGATGCGCGAGACGAACCGTATGCAACTGGTGCCGTCGCTGGACGGGAAGGGCGTTGTAGCCCTTGGACAGCAGACGCGCGCACTGGGCGTCAAGGACATGGCGGACTTGATTGAGAGCATTCAGGCGTTCGGAGCCATGAACAGTGTTCAGTGGTCCGATGAGCCGCATATTCCGGGGTGGGTTCAGCAATGAAAGGCAAATCTCCCTCTGCCGCTCAGAAGCGGTTCCATGACGCTCTGTGCCAAAACGTAGGTTGTGTCGCTTGTCGTAATGACTGGATTGGCAATTTCAATGTGCTTATCCATCACATCGACGGACGTACCAAGCCGGAGGCGCATTGGCTCGTTTTGCCCTTGTGTGCTGGCCATCATCAAGACGGCACTGGCGCACCTGGCCTGATCGCTGTCCATCCCTACAAGGCACGTTTCGAAGCGCGCTACGGCAAGCAGCGTGACCTTTTGGTATGGGCTATCGAGATCCTGCAAACGCAGGGCCAGGTTGTCCCTGATGCTGCGTTGTCCGCTGCTGGAATGCTGGAGGCAGCGTAATGGATTGGTTCCGCATGTATGGCGAGTTCGCCACAGATCCCAAAGTCCAAATGATGCCGGAGGCCATGCAGCGCCGCTTGGTAATGCTGTTGTGCCTGCAATGCAGTAACGGCATTGAAACGTTTCATGAAACGGAAAGGGATAGCTCCATAGCGTTTGCGCTGCGCATTTCTGACGCCGAACTCGCTGCCACCAAAGAGCTATTCATGCGCAAGGAATTCATCAATTCCGACTGGACTTTGCGCAACTGGGACAAGCGTCAATACGCCTCAGACTCAAGCACGGCGCGGGTTCGCAGGCATCGGGAGAAGTCCAAGCAGGCTGGTGAAACGCATGAAACGTTTCAGGAACGTTCCAGTAACGGCCTAGAACAGAACAGAACAGATACAGAACAGATAAAAGAACACCCCCCTACCCCCCGCAAGCGGGGGAAGAAGGATTCGGACGAGTTGGTGGCTTCTGACCTGGAAGCAATGGGCATACCCCCAACCGTGGCTGCCGACTACATCGCCCTGCGCCACAAAAAGCGAACCACGGTCACAAAAACCGTAATCGAAGGGGTGATGCGAGAAGCCGAAGCAGTCGGGATGGACCTGGAAACCGCATTGCGCACGCAGATCGAGCGCGGCTGGCAAGGTTTCAAAGCAGGGTGGCTGCAGAACCAAGCCCGAGCCTCTCCGTCGCGGCAGACGCATTCACAACGAATTGCCGACTGGAACGCAGAACTGCGTGACGTGCTGACCGAAGGCCATAGGCCGATGGAGATTGACATGGGGGTGATTGATGCAAGTCACTGAAGCGCAACAAGCCACGATGGGCGCTCTCGTGGTCAACGAAATGCGAATGCTGTACGGCTCGAAGTTCGCCCAGCAGTGGCAGGGCCTGACGGCTCGGGAGTTGAAGGAGTCGTGGGACCAGAAGCTGTCCGGTCTGGCGGAGCGGGATGTCCGACGCGGTTTGGTTGCTTGCTTGCGCCGTGATTGGCCGCCCACGCTCCCGGAGTTCCTGCGGTTGTGCTGCCCATGGATGGATAGCGAGATCGCTTACCACGAGGCCGTGCACGGCATGTCTTGCCGCCGCCGTGGGGAAATGGGGCAGTGGTCCCATCCGGCGATTTATTGGGCTGCTGTGGCCGTCAGTTCCACGGACCTGTTGAACAGCACCTATGGGGCGATCAAGGGACGTTGGGAAAAAACGCTTATCGAGGAAATGGAGAAGGGGGCATGGAAGGAGATACCCAAGGCATCGGTAGCGCTACCGGCGCCAAAGCAAACGGCAGCAGATCGGGTAGAGGCAGCAAAGGCGCTGAAGAAGATGGGCGCAGACAAGGCATTGGACCAGAGCGGCAAGGATCCGCGGCGCTGGATAGCGAAATGGGACGAACGCATTGCCAAGGGCGAACAACCGTCGCCCACCATCGCGGCGATGCTCAAGAGGGCGAAAGGAGAGGAATCATGACACCCCTGGAACGCAGGATCATCTATCGGCTTCGAACGAACGAAGCTCTCGATATCTTCCAGCTTAAAGCGCTGGTGCAGGCCAATCTCCATGACGTTCGGGTAGCCGCGCGCGATCTGAACGAGCGAGAGCTGACCCACATTTCGACATGGCACAAGCGCCCAGGCGGTAAGCGCATGCCTGCGTATTCGCCTGGTGCTGGGGAGAACGTAGGAAAGGACGATGTGGACTACGGCGAGCGGGCCAAGGTCGCCATGGAAGAGACGAGCAAGACGATTGCCGCTCTTCGCGTATCGGTGGACCCGGCGATGTTCGATCCCTTTCGCGTGCTAATGGCGCAGGTGGGTGCTGCATGAGCGAATGCAAAGGAATTGCCGGGATGGTGCTTGGGCATTCTTTCCAGGCTGTGTACGAGGTTAAACCGAGCGGCGAAAGCCTCAGGACATTGCTGGGCGACGGAATGGAATTGAAAGGGGCGGGCGCTGAGGAAATCGTGAGGAGAATGGCTGAAGGTACTGTTGCGCGCTCATACCTTGGTCATGTTTGTAGCCGCTGTGGCTTGAGGATCGAGAAATGAACCGATCCTTCGCTCTTGGCCGACTCAAGACGGGGCAGCTCAACAAGACCGAACAGGCGTATGCCGCCTACCTGGGCCAGCTCCAAGCGGTCGGCGGGATCCTCTGGCACAAGTTCGAAGGCATGAAGTTCCGCCTGGCTGACAACACGTTCTACACCCCGGACTTCATGGTCATGAAGCCGGATGGCCAGCTGGAGGCTCATGAGGTCAAGGGGTACTGGCAGGACGACGCCAAAGTAAAGATCAAGGTCGCATCGGACATGTACCCGGTGCGTTTCGTGGCAATCAAGGCCCGGGCCAAGAAGGACGGCGGTGGATGGGCAGTGGAGGAATTCTGATGGACTTTATCTATGCATTTGTCTTGAAAGTGGTCTTGCCATTCTTGCTGGGTTTCTACGGAATGAAGCTTTGGTATTACCTGCATGATCGCCTTCACGATCGGAGAACCAAATGAAGCAAGCCGTCAAACCCAGCGATATCAAGCCCATCCATGCCCGCGCATACGTCCCCAGCATGGCAATGCGCCAGGCAGCGGAGCGTGCCAAGTTCCAGCCGCGACTTACATCGATGACCAGTAACGTCAGCAATTTCCGGCATATGGAGGGGTGATGCAACCAAATCACGAACCGCGCCGATGCGTGAACTGTGCCCATGTCTCGAGAAGTCGCATGGCGCCTCCCCGTTGCTTTCACGAGAGAAATTCGAGTGTGGTTGGATATTCCACTTTATGTGAATTGGAACGGGCGAGAGGTAATTGCGGGATAGAAGGGAAACTTTTCCAGCTGCAGAAGCAGCCGGAGAGTAGAAGCATCTTGCAGAGAATAAAAGGGTGGCTGAATGCGCACGAATCTTGAAATTCTCCTATCAGAATGGGGTCGGCGGCAGGATATCCGGAAGGACCGCGCCCTTGGCTACCCCACTGCCGCCGCATTCTCCAAAGAGCGTGTAGACCATGATGGATGGGGATACAGCGGCCCGGAGGCATGCGCGGCTGACGGGGACATGCTGCGAATCGATGATGCTATCAACCACCTGCATCCGGATATGCGGGTGGTGATCACTGCGCACTATGTGTGGGCTGGGCCGGTGAAGACCAAAGCCGATCGGCTCAGAGTGGAGAAGCGCATCTATTACTTCACCCTTGAGCATGCGCATAAGCAACTGGCGCAGAGCATGGGGGGGGTGTACACAACGGGATACGAGCCTAAATTGTGTACACACCTTGATCGAGTGTGTACATGAAAGTAGAGTGATATGTGCAGGCTGTGTAAGTGCCACTTACGCATGCAGCACGGGTGAAGTACCGAGCCGCTAGGGAGAAATCTCTGGCGGCTTTTTCATTTCCGCGAGTATCAGACTGCCGCCTCGGGAACGCGCTTCAAGCCCGCTCCTCCCCTGTCCCAAGGCGCGATCCTTTGCAGGCGGCAGCCTAATACTCGCTCCATAGCGAGGCAATCATGAGCAAACCTGATGAGCGCCGCGAGTTCGCATTTCAACCGAACCTAAGCGGTAAAGAAACCTCCGTCTACCGTGTGACTGGCGGAGATGTCCCGGACCCAGGCATATTGGTATGCGTGCCTGTCGCCATGGCTTCCGCGGCTTACTGCCTGGTCGATTTGGCGGTTGATAACTGGTTGCGAGGCCACGATGGCAGCGCGGCTTAACAAACGCCACCAGGACTTCGTCCGAGACAAGATCCAGGCCAGTCAGCTGATCAATGTGCTGCAAAATCATGCACTTGGGCTGACTGAGCAGGAGTTGTCACCTACACGTCTGAAGGCGATTGAAATCCTTCTGAGAAAGAGCGTGCCTGACCTCAGCCAAGTAGCACATACAGGCGAGGAGGGCGGCCCGGTAGAAACCATCACACGGATTGCACTGGTGGCGATGAGTGTCAACGGTAAGGATTGAGCTACCCAAGAAGCTGATCCCTGTCTTCCAGGGTGAGGCTGATGTTCGGGGAGCATACGGTGGGCGGGGGTCAGCGAAGACCCGTAGCTTTGCCAAGATGGTTGCTGTGCGTGGCTACATGTACGGCAAGATGGGCTTGAGAGGGCAACTGCTGTGCGCCCGCCAGTTCATGAACTCGCTCGAAGACTCCAGCTTGGAGGAATGCAAGCGGGCCATCGAAGATGAGCCATGGCTGTCGGCTTATTACGAGATAGGCGAGAAGTACATCAAGTCCAGGGATGGGCGCATTAGCTTTGCATTCGCAGGGCTGGACCGCAACATCTCCAGCGTAAAGTCGAAGGGCCGCATTCTCCTATGCTGGGTGGATGAGGCCGAGGATGTCAGTGACTATTCTTGGATGGTGCTGATCCCCACGCTGCGGGAAGAGGGCGAGGATTGGAACGCCGAGCTATGGGTGACATGGAACCCACGGCGCAAGGGTAGCCCGACAGACATTCGGTTTCGCAAAACGAAGGATGCGCGATACAAGGTCGTGCAGCTTAACTGGCGGGACAATCCGAAGTTCCCCGCCAAGCTTGAGCGCGAACGCCTGCGGGATGCTGAGAATAGGCCGGATGAGTATGACCACATCTGGGAAGGCGCTTACGGCAACATCGCCGGCTCCATCCTGGGTAAGTGGGTTGGCCAAGCTGAGCGGGAAGGGCGCGTGTCGGATGGCATTGTGTTCGACCCTGACGGCGCGCCGATAGAGATAACTAGCGATATTGGATTCCATGATACGGCATCCTGGTGGTACTGGCAGCGCTTGCCCGGTGGCTTTCACCTGCTCAAGTATGAGGGTGAATCAGGGCTGGATGCCGACGACTGGATACCGAAGATCCAAGAAAACATAGTTGACCTGGGCGCCAAGCAGGTAGGCAAGATTTGGCTTCCGCACGATGCCAAGGCCAAGACGTTCCAAAGCAAGCACACGACGGTCGAGAAGTTTTTGAGCGCGTTCGGTGCGGGGAAGGTGGCAGTAGTCCCCCAAACGCGCAAATCTGACCGGATCGGCGCAGCGCGTACCGTGCTGCCGAAATGCGCTTTCAATCGAGATCTATGCGAGGCGGGCTTAGATGGCCTGCGCGCATGGGAGTTTGTATACAACGAGGACACGGGCGTTTTCTCCCGTGAGCCACTGCATAACTGGGCCTCGCACCCATCTGACGCGTTCTCATATGGCGCTCAGGTGATGGCAGAGGCCAAAGCCCCCGAGAAAGAGGAAGACGCCAAGTACCCGATTAAGGGTGTTGGCGGTCGCATCGTCACGGCAACGCTGGACGAGCTTTGGGCGCAGACGCCCGCCCGAACGGAAAGGATTTGAAATGGCGCTATTCCCTGTAGTGGACGGCAAGGTCAAGTTTGGGTGGACCGATCAGCCTACGCGCGTCAGCCATAACGGCTTCATCCAAGAGGGAGACGCTGCATTCGCTGCCAGCCTGCCCGTAATGGGTGACTACGACATGACCATCGTTCGCTTCTCCCAGGCTGTTCCTACGGATGGTAATGGGTCAGTCGTGCTGACGGATGCTACCGCAGGATTGCCTGATGGCACGCAATGGTGCAACGGCCTTCCTATTCACACCAAAGGACTCTGCACGTCCACGGCTCCGGTATTCACCTATAGCAACGGTATCCCCATGTCCCAACTAGGGGGCATCTGTGTCTGAGCAAGTGGAGAAGGCCGCCGAATCGACGGTTGATATCGCCCGGCGCTGGAAGCTTGAGCTAGAGCTGGCTAAGCGCATGGATGAAAAGTGGATCAACCGCGGCAAGAAGATCGTCAAGCGCTATCGGGATGAGCGCGCCGGCACGACGGGGGGCAATCGATACAACATCCTGTGGTCGAACGTGCAGACGATCTTGCCTGCTATCTACGCCAAGGCTCCCAAGGCTGAGGCCGTGCGTCGGAACAAGGACAACGACCCGGCAGCACGCTGCGCCGCTGAGATCCTTGAGCGCGCATTGCAATATGAGATCGATCATTACCCAGATTTCGACGAAGCCATGCGCAATGCAGTGCAGGACCGGCTGCTGCCTGGCCGTGGAGTTGCGTGGGTGAGATACGAGCAAAGGGAGATTGCGGTCGCAGAGGGCGCCGCGCCCTCTCAATACGAGGTTAAAGACTGCTCGGCTGTGGATTACGTGTACTGGGAGGATTTCCGGTGTTCTGCCGCCAGGGTATGGGGCGAGGTCACGTGGATTGCGCGCCGCGTATATATGGCGCGGGACGAGGTGAAGACCCGCTTTGGAGATTTCCTGGCCGAGAAGGGCAAACGCGCGGCTGATGTGCCTCTCACCCATGTTCCCATTGGTCTGGACCAGATGAAGGATCAGGGAGCCACGTACGGCGACACCGAGGCCATGAAGAAGGCTGAAGTGTGGGAGCTGTGGGATAAGAAGACCAAAGCCGTCTATTGGGTTGCACAGGGCTTCGACGACCTGCTGGACATACGTGAAGACCCCTACGGCCTTGATGAATTCTGGCCATGCCCGAAGCCGTTGTTTTCCACACAGACCAGTGACACGCTGGTGCCGGTTCCTGACTTCGCGCTTTACCAGGACCAGGCGAACGAGTTGGACATGCTGACCCAGCGTATTGGGCGACTGACGCAAGCCGTCAAGGTCGTTGGTGTCTACGACGCGAGCGCCAATGGCATTCAGCGCATGCTCGCTGAAGGCGTGGACAACACCATGATCCCGGTAGATAACTGGGCGGTGTTCGCTGAGAAGGGCGGCGTTCGGGGACAAGTGGATTGGCTGCCACTAGAACAGATCATCAAGGCGCTCAACGAGTGCTATGCCGCACGGGAACAATGCAAGCAGGTCATCTACGAGATAACCGGCATATCGGACATTATCCGTGGCGCCACGGAAGCGAGTGAGACGGCCACGGCGCAGAACATCAAACGCCAGTTCGGGTCGCTTCGCCTTCGTCCTCGACAGCAAGACGTAGCCATGTTCGCCAGCGAGATCCTGCGCATCAAGGCGCAATTGATGATGGACGTGTACAGCCCAGAATCGCTGATTGCTATGTCCGGAATCATGGATACATATGACGCTGAGTTTGTGCAACAGGCGATCATGCTCATGAAGTCCGAGCCGATGCGTGCTTACCGCGTTGAAGTCGCTGCAGATTCCCTGATCGAACTGGATCAGGAGCAGGAGAAGGCATCCCGTACTGAGTTCCTGGGTGCTGCCAGCAACTTCTTGCGCCAGGCTATCCCCGCTGCCACACAATCGCCTGAAATGGCCCCGCTGCTGGGTGAAATGCTCATGTTCGGCGTGCGTGCGTTCAAGGGCGGCCGGGAAATGGAAGCGGCATTCCAGAAGTTTGTAGATCAGATGAGCCAGCCGAAGCCGGATAAGCCTGATCCCGAGCAGATGAAGATCCAGGCCGAAGCCCAGCAAAAGCAGATGCAGATGCAGGCGGATATGCAGATCGAGCAGGCCAAGCTAGCTGCTCAGATGCAGGCTGACCAGGCCAAGATGAGTGCGGAAATGCAGGTCGAGCATGCCCGTATGCAGATGCAGGCTCAGGTTGATATCAATCGCCAGCGTGCCGAGGCTGAGCAGCACGCGATGAAGATCCGCCAGGAAGCTGAATTGAATGCCGTGAAGACCCAGAATGATCAACTGCAAGCGATGAATGACATGGCATTCGCGCGCTGGAAGGCTGAACTGGATGCGGCAACCAAGATTGAGACTGCCAATATCAGTGCGAAGGCTAAGGTTGATAACGCTGCGACTCAGGCGGCTACCAACGAGATCAGTTCCGAGGTTCGGCAATGAGGAAGCGCTACATCCAAGACCCGGTGACGCTCAAGCTCATCCCAGCCGAGGAGTACGAAGGTCCACGAGTCACTGGCCCCATGGTGATAGGCGATATCCAGCCCTACCAATCCATGGCGACCGGCGAAATGATCATGGGCCGGCGCCAGCACCGGGAACATCTGAAGCAGCATCGCCTGGTAGAGATCGGCAATGAAAGGCCGGTCCAACGCAGCGCGGGGCCAGACCCCACCATCCGACGAGATTTGATAGACGCCGTTCGGCGCTACAGCTAACCAGCCACCTCCGGGTGGCTTTTTTATTGCCCAAGGAAATCCATGGAAAACCCAACGGACGACCTGCACAGCGCATTGAACGACGCGTTTACGCAGGCTGAAGCACAGAACGCGCCTGCTGAACCGATCGCACAAGAATCTCACGCTGACAATCGGCCCCGCGATGAAGCTGGCCGGTTCGCCGCGAAACCAGCAGACGATGCCGCGCCGGTGGTTGAGCCTGTTCAAGAGGTAGCCCCGCCGCGTAAAGCGCCGTCAAGCTGGAAGCCGGATGCACAGGCTGCATACCTGAAGGCGGACGCCGGTGAACAACTCACGCCCGCAGAAGTGAAGCTTCTGACGCAGGAGGCTGACCGGCGGGAAAGTGATTACCACAAGGGCATCGAGCAATACAAGACGCACGCGCACGAGGCCCAGGCCTATCAGCGTGTGGTCGAGCCGTACATGCATACGATCCGCAATCTTGGCGTGGATGCTCCTACCGCTATTGCGAAGCTATTCCAGGCAGATCACACACTGCGCTACTCGGATCCAGCTACCAAGGCCCGTTTTCTTGGGCAACTGGCCCAGGAATACGGCGTGGACATTGGCCAAGTAGTGAATGCGCCGCCGGTGGACCCGAACGTTCAATACCTGCAGCACCAGATGCTGCAGCAGCAACAACAGATTCAGCAGTTTTACCAACAGCAGGAGATGCGCGAACAGGCCGGATACCAGTCCGAGATCCAGAAGTTCGCAGCTGATCCTGCGCACCCTCATTTTGAGGCGGTCAAAGAGGACATGGCGCTTTTGCTGCAAACCGGCAAAGCAGAAGATCTCAAAGCCGCCTACAACACGGCTGTATGGATGCGTGCCGATATCAGGCAATCCCTGGTTGAGCAGCAACGCGCCGAGGCCCAACGCGCAGCAACTGAACAAGCCCAAGCCACGCGAGCGAAATCCGCTGCGGTGAGCGTCAAGGGAAGTTCGCCCGCTGGTGCTGGGGTTCAGCCCGTTAAGGGGTCGCTCCGAGATCAGATCGAAGCGGCCATATCCGATGCTACTTAATTAGGACCTCATCATGCCTACCTTCGCTAACTTGAGCGATATCATCGCCACCACGATCCAGAGTCGTTCTGGCGTGCTGGCGGATAGCGTTACCAACAACAACGCCCTCCTGTATAAGCTGCGCCAGCGCGGCAACGTCAAGCCCGTTTCGGGCGGAAACGTGATTCTGCAGGAGCTGATGTACAACGATCCGAACACGCAGAATGCCGGCTCTTATTCCGGTTATGACGTGATCGATATCACCCCGAACAGCCCCATTTCGTCGGCTCAGTACGACCTGAAGCAATACGCGGCGGTTGTCACCATCTCGGGCCTGGAACAACTCCAGAACTCGGGCAAGGAGCAGATCATCGACCTGCTGGAAGGCCGTATTCAGGTCGCTGAGGCCCAGCTGATGAACCAAATCAGCGCGGGGATCTACTCGGATGGTACCGGCAACGGCGGCAAGAATATCACCGGCTTGCAAGCGGCGATTACCACGTCTCCGGCGACGGGAACGTATGGCGGTATCAATCGCGCTACGTGGTCGTTCTGGCGAAACGTGGCGTTCTCCGCTGTCACCAATGGTGGTGCTGCTGTCACTTCGGCCAACATCCAGTCGTATATGAACCGCGTTGCGGTGCAGCTCGTGCGCGGTACGGATCGTCCCGACATGATCGTGGCGGACAACAACTACTACCGCGCCTTCCTGGAATCGCTCCAGGCTATCCAACGCGTTACGTCGGAAGACAGCGCAGCGGCTGGCTTCACGTCCATCAAGTACATGGGCGCGGGCCTGAACTGCGATGTGTTCCTGGATGGGGGCATTGGCGGGGCTATCCCCACCAACACCATGTACTTCCTCAACACGAAGTACATCTTCTTCCGTCCGCACCGCGACCGCAATTTCGTTCCCATCGGTGGCGACCGTCAATCGGTCAACCAGGACGCTCTGGTGCGTCTGATCGGCTGGGCCGGCAACCTCACCACCTCTGGCGCCCAGTTCCAGGGCGTTCTGACCGCCTAAGGAGAAGAAACATGGCTGCTCCGTTTACCACTACCCCCAAGGTCGGTGTGGATCTGAATACGATCTACCTGGCCGCCGATATCGCCAATGGCATTTCGCGCCCCAAGCTTGGTGATCAAGTCTGGACGACTGATGGCAAGCGCTCGGTGTTCGCCCAGGCCAACGCCAGCATCCCGGCCAGTACTGCGGTATGCACCGTCAGCCCGACGACGTTCCTGGCCACCGCATCTGGCGGCGCATATCTGTCGCCAGCTTTTGCCATGGCCACTGGCGATCAAGCCTGGTTCGACGCGGCTTCGGTCTAAGGAGAAGAAGATGCCCGCTATCCCCTCTCGGTTGATGGGTACGGGCAGCTCCTGGCCGTCTGCTGGTGCTATCTGCGGCGGTGTGGCTAACACGCTCACCGCCGCCGGTACTACCAATGCGAACGCCTTGGGGTTGTCCGCCGAAATCAACGTTGTCACTACCACTGCAGCCAGTACAGGCGTTCGCCTGATGCCGGTAGAGGTCGGCTCTTCCGTCCTCGTTGCTAACCAGGGCGCTAATGCTCTTCTGGTCTATCCCGGCACGGGCGTGCAGATCGACGCTCTGACTGCGACGACCGGCGGCTTTTCTGTGCCTGCAGGCAAGAGTGCCATGTTCTTTGGCGTTTCCGGCACTCAGTGGATATCCCAACTGGGTGCATAACAAGGAAGGGGCTTCGGCCCCTTTCTCTTCTCTCCATCTGAGGCAAACCCTCAAAGGACCATACATGAACCCCATCCAAGAAGATCAGATGTTCGTCGAGTTCTATTCAGATGCTGTAGAGCTCACCCATGAATCCGAACGTGAAGGGCGGCCTATCTATAAGGAAATGCCCCATGTCAAGATCATGATCCCTGGCGACCCGCACAACATCATTGAGCGCCGCGCCACGGACGCTGACAAGCAGAAGTATCCGAAGGCATGGGCGCGCTTTGAACGCATGGAAGCGGCAGGGCAAGAAGGCACGCCGCTTGAGCAATGGCCGCAGATCAACCGGGCGCAGGTCAAAGAAGCCAAATATTTTGAAGTGCATACCGTCGAGGCAATGGCAGGCCTGAGCGATGCTCATTGCATGAAGATGGGTATGGGGTTTTCCGAGCTTCGCACGAAGGCAAAAGCTTATCTGACTAACGCAAAGGATACTGCTGCGGTTACCGCGCAGGCTGCCGAGAATGAGCGTTTGCACTCGCTTATTGCTGATCTCCAAGCGCAGCTTAAGGAGCAGGGAAGGCGCGGACCCGGTCGGCCGCCGAAGGATACCGCTGAGGCATGAACATGACCCTCCTTCAACTGATTCAACAGGCATGCCGGGAAATGGCGCTTGGCGTCCCGACTGCTGTAGTTTCGTCCCAGGATCCGCAGGTTATCCAGATGTATGCCCTGCTGAACCGGTTCGGGGGAGATTTGTGTCGTCAGGATGATTGGAAGCGCTTGGATCGGGAGCATATTCTGATTACCTCAGCGCAGACCATCAGCGCGACGATGGTGGTGAACAGTCCTATCCTGACAGTTCCATCTTCCACGGGCCTGACGACGAACTGGGGGATAGACGGAACGGGGATTCAGCCGTTCGCTCAGATCGTGTCGGTCGATTCGCCAACGCAGGTGACGATGAACATGCCGGCCTTAGAAACCGGGACGTTTGATCTGAACTTTGCTCAGGTGCAATACCCTCTGCCGGTCGATTGGAAGAAGCAGATCCCTCAGACCGAGTGGGACCGTACCAACAGATGGCCACTTTTAGGGCCGCAATCTGCACAGGGCTGGCAATCCTTCAAGTCCGGGATTGTCTACGCTGGCCCGCGTGAGCGCTTCCGATTGCTGGGACAGACGATTGCCCTGAACCCGCCGCCTCCTAATGGGATTGTCCTGGCATTTGAGTACATCAGCAATGGCTATGTCATCGATGCTGACGGGGTGACATACAAACCATCCTTCACTGCGGATACTGACACCTGTGTGTTCGATGACTCGTTGATGGTGGAGGGCCTGAAGGTCGCATTCAAGCAGGCGAAGGGGTTGGACGTGTCGTTTGAGTTGTCACGCTTCAACATCCTGTTGGAGCAATGCAAGGCACAAGATAGATCCGCGCCTAAGCTCAGCCTGTCGCCAGCGGACATTTCTATTCTGTTGTCGACCCAGAACATCCCAGACGGGAACTGGCCAGCGAACTGATATGGCGAATCGTCGAAGAATAGGCTATCAGACCGCCGCGCCTGCGTCGTTGCCGGCGCCTGTCGGTGGGTTGAATGACAGGGACCCTCTCGCTGCTATGCCAGTAGAGGACGCGGTAATCCTGGAAAACTGGTGGCCTCTTCCATCGCGCCTGCGCGTACGCAATGGCTATGCTGATTGGTCATCTGGGTTTTCCACTTCGGTTGATACCATTGTTGAGTATTCCCCGCCGAATGGACTGAACAAGCTGTTCGCGGCCTCCAATGGCTCGATCTACGACATTACGACTGCCGGCCCTATCGGCGCTCCAGTGGTGACGGGGCAGACAAACAACCGATGGCAGGAAGTTTCGGCTTCTACCCCGGGCGGAAACTTCCTATACCTATTCAATGGGCAGGACAAACCGCAGTTGTACAACGGGACGACCTGGCAGGCGGTAGATGCTGGCTCGAGTCCGATTGCTATTACGGGTGTAGCCACCACCTCTCTTGTTCAGGGTTGCGTATTCAAGAATCGCTTGTTCATGACGGAACGCGATTCCATGCGTGTGTGGTACCTACCCGTTTCGAGTGTCGGCGGCGCTGCGCAGAGTATCGATTTCGGCGCGATCTTCCAGCGAGGCGGCTGGGTCGTAGGAATGTATACCTGGACCATCGACGCGGGTAATGGCGCGGATGACCACGCGGTTTTCTTGTCGAGTAATGGCGAGGTCGCTGTTTACGCGGGTACAGATCCATCGTCGGCATCTGGCTGGTCGCTAATTGGGCTTTTCTACTTGGGGGTACCGATTGGCAGACGGTGCGCAGTCAAGTATGGAGGCGATCTGTTGATCATGTGTGAGCGGGGTGTCATGCCGCTTGGCAAGTCGCTTCTCTCAAGTTCAGTGGATCGCCGAGCCGCGATATCGGACAAGATCCAGAACAGTGTGAATGATGCTGTGGCGGCGTATCGCAACAATTTCGGGTGGGAGCTGTGCGTTTTCCCTGAACAGAATGCCTTGTTGTTGAACGTGCCGCAGGGTATGGGGGCCAATTTCCAGTTTGGAATGAACAGTCTTACGGGTGCTTGGACAAAGTTCACCGGATGGGCTGCCAATACCTTCAAGAACACATCACTCGGCCTTTACTTCGGCACCGGGAACTCGGTTAAGCGGGCCTGGGTTGGGAATGTCGATGGCAGTGACATGATCACTGCGGACGGTCTTCAATCCTTCCAGAACTTTGGTGCGCAGGCCCAGAACAAATACTTCACCATGGTTCGTCCATACATTCAGACGAATGGGCGTCCTTCCGTTCTTTACGGCATCAATGGCGACTATCTACCTGCTGCTCCAGTTGGCGTACTGAACTATGTTCCTCCCGGGGGCATGGTGTGGGGATCGATGGTGTGGGGAAGCATGACCTGGGGCGGATCATTCCAGCAGCTGTCGAACTGGAACACCGTGGGCGGTATCTACCAAGCCGCCGCACTTCGTCTGGTGGTCCAAAGCAATTCATCTGATGTGGAATGGGCTTCCACCAGTTTTGTCTATCAGCGTGGCGGGCTCCTCTAATGCTGTTCACGGATGACTCTGTGATAGGCCCGTGGGTATGCGAACGGGTAGGCGGTATCTGGCCACAAGGAAGAGGGAAGGCAATTGGCCGCATTAGGGATGGGCGAATTGTCGGCGGGATTCTTTACGAGGATTTCAACGGCGCGAACGTGATGTGTCACATCGCCGGGGATGGGCCGCATTGGCTGAATAAAGAGTTCCTATGGGCGATCTTTCATTACCCATTCGAATACCTCAAGGCAACCCGTATGACCGCTCCTGTCGCGAGTGTCAATGG
The DNA here is from genome assembly GCF_014490035.1 of Achromobacter xylosoxidans. Taxonomy (NCBI): domain Bacteria; kingdom Pseudomonadati; phylum Pseudomonadota; class Betaproteobacteria; order Burkholderiales; family Alcaligenaceae; genus Achromobacter; species Achromobacter xylosoxidans. The sequence continues at coordinate 2,128,063 of NZ_CP061008.1, forward strand.
TCCATGCCGAAAGTTTGTGGAACATCTTGGGTTCGTCGAGGAATGCGCAATGAAGGACGCGCACCCGCAAGGCGACATCATCATCTATCGAATGTTGGCAACAGATTGCCGCTGGCTGGAGTTGAAAAATGGGAAAAGGTAGCTCGAGCACTCCTGATGTGCCTGATTACATCGGCGCGGCGAAGGCTACGTCCCAAGGAAACTTGGACCTGGCTAAGTACGCAACGCAAGCCAATCGGGTCAATCAAGTTACGCCCTATGGGTCGCTTACCTGGACCAATGGGAAAACATTTGACCAGGCCGGATACGACGCGGCCATGGCTGCATATCGGTCCGGCCTAGCTAATCAGAACACTGGAGGAGGTGGGAGCGGAAGTGCTGGTGGGCATTGGGAGAGCAGGCCAGACACCAGCTATGGCGACCCGAACGCCACGTACAACAACGTGTGGGTGCCGAATGTCATGAACAACCAGGGAGTTGCCAAGAACTCCGGCGGTATGGCTTCTGGAGGAGGCGGTAGCGGCGCGGCAATGCCGAATGCCCAGGATTACTACTCTGGCGCCGACAATTGGACCCAGACCGTCAAGCTCTCCCCTGAGATGCAGGCACTGTTTGACCAGCAGATGAAGCTGTCTCAGGGGCTGGCCGGGGCGCAAGATTCGGCGCTAGGTCGAGTTAACCAGATGATGGGGACCGGCTTCGATATGTCTTCACTCCCCGGCGGTGGCCAAGCGCTAAACATGGGGAACCTCCCCGGCATGGGGCAGGCGCTGGATATGAACAGTTTGCCAGGCGCCGGCGCTGTATATGACCCAAATCTGGCCACCAATACGGCTACCGATGCAATTCTCTCTAGAGTCAATCCGGAGCTTGATCGTCAGTACGAATCGTTGAGGAACCAGCTTGCCAATCAAGGCATCGCTCAAGGATCGGCGGCATGGAACAACGCCATGTCATCGTTTGGGCAGCAGCGCAATGATGCTGTAACGCAAGCTGGTCTGCAGGGTATCAATCTCGGCATGCAGCAGCAGGGATTGACCTACAACCAGCAGACGCAGAATAGAGCAATGGCTGCCGCACTGCAGGGGCAACAGTTCGCACAACAGAATGGACTGCGGACGCAGGAAGCCGGATTGCAGAACCAGCAATTCAGTCAGGCGAATCAGGCACGCCAGCAGGCGCTTCAGGAACAAGCTTTTCTTCGCAACTTGCCGCTGAATGAACTGAATGCGCTACGCAGTGGGTCGCAGGTGCAAATGCCTGAGTTCCCCGGGTATTCGCAACAGGCGACTACGAGCGGCCCCGACTATACCGGCGCGGCTCAGAACACCTATCAATCCCAACTTGGCGCGTCGAATGCCCAGAATGCGGGGAACTCGAACATGATGAGTGGCCTCTTCGGGCTTGGGCAACTAGGCATGATGGGCTATGGAATGGGCATGTTCTCAGATCGACGCTTGAAGCGGAACATAAAGCGTCTGGCTACTTCGATCAAAGGTCTGGGTATCTACTCGTTTGACTATATTTTCGGCGGCAGCATGATCGGGTACATGGCAGACGAAGTAGAACGCGTCTCCCCCGGCGCTGTGCGCGAAATCGGCGGCCTGAAGATCGTCAACTACGCGGAGGTGTGAAATGGGCCTCGGTGGAATGTTCGGCAAAGGCGATCATAGTTCCGTTCTGGGGAAGATTGGCGGCAAGATCCAGAAATTCACTGACCCTATCGCCATGATTCCTGGAGTCGGCGATAAGTGGGTGGATCTGACCAGCAATAAGATTCCTGAGCTGACCAACAAGACTCTGTCCAAAGTGATGACGCCCTTTGACCGGATCGACGAAACGATTAACCCGGTGCGGAAGATCCCTATCGTTGATCGTATCGGGGATGTTGTCCGCGATAAGCCCGGCGATGCATTGGGCTTGGCTATTGGCGGCTACTTCGCTGCGCCTGCAATTGCTGGGGCGGCAGGGACTGCCGGCGGCGGCTCTACTGCAGCCAGCGGTATAGGTGGTGGCCTTGGCGGCGGTTTAGGCGCTGGAGGGGCTGGTATCTCGGTCGCTCCGGGCTTTGTATCCGGTGGGACGGCTCTTGGTAGCACGGCTGGTATGTCTGGCGCGTGGGCGCCAGTTCTCGGTGGAGCGGGCGGATTGGGAGGCGCTGGCGGGATGGCTGGTGGCGGCAACCCCTTTACAGTTTCTCCGAATTTCCAATCTGGTGGCACCTTTACCCAAGACTTGTCCGGGATGAGCCAGCAACCTGGCTGGACGGATCTTGCGCAGAAGTTCATGGGCCAGCAGCAACAGCAGGCCCAGCAGCAGGGAGCGCAACAGCAGCCGGACGGTCTTCAGCGATTAATGGCTGAGAACGAGGCGAAGCGACAAGCCCAGGCTATGGCCCTTGCTCAGTTCAATCAATTGCAAGAACAAGCCGCGGCGCAACGTGATCAATATCGCCAAAGAATGGCGGCTCAGCTACGGGGTTAAGAATGGCACAACAAGGATTCATGCAGCCTGGCGCTGGGTTCGGATCACCGTTGCTGGGGCCGGATATCGCGGCAAAGCAGTACCAACTAGCGCAGCGCCAGGCCTATGCACAAGCGCTTATGCAGCAGGGCATGGACCCGTTGCAAGGGCAGAATGTGAGTGGTCATTACGTTGCCCCCTCTTGGACGCAGGGGTTAGCCAAGGCGCTGAGCGGCTACCTGGGCATGAAAGCTATGGCTGACATGCCCAAGCAGCAGCAGGAACTGCAGCAGATGCAGACAGAGAAAATGGCATCCGATTTCGGGCTGGGGCAGTCGTCCCCTGCGTCCGGCGCGCAGAGTATGCCAGTCGGACAGGGTGAGGGCCAATCGACGATGCCCTTGCTGCCGGGGCGTTCAGCGCAGGAGTCTTTCATTATCGCTCAGGGGATGGGCCTGCCTGCATATCTCAAGATGGTAGGGGAGCAGGGCAATCAAAGGCCTATCGCTGTGGCACCCGGTGGAACGCTGGTAGACCCACGCACGAACCTTCCGACCTTCACTGCGGCGCAAAACGGAATCCAGACAACTTACGGACCTAACGGCGCGCAGGCCCAGGCGGTTCCGGGCTATGGTGCGGCGAATGCTGCTATCCAGGGGGCAGAGGCAGGTGCCATTGCCGGAGCGCGCTATCCGTTCGAAATCGCGCAGAATCGCGATTCTCAGACTACGGGCGCGATGTTGGATTTGGTGGATGTCCCGGATGGTCGGGGAGGCACTATCAAGATGCCTCGCGCTCAATATATCCAGATGCTTTCGGCCTCAAGCCCAAATGCAGGCGCGGGGCAGCCTCCGACCTCGAACACTGCCACTCAGCCTACCGCAGGTCAGCCTGGGGGCATTGGGTCTACACCTCCCAAAGCGGTACTGGAGGCCCGGGAGCAATTCGGTTCAATGGAGGCCGCCGCAAATCAGCTACTGACCAACATCGACACATTGCGTAAAAGTGAAGGCTTTGGGAAGAACTATGGGATCCAGGGGCTTTTCCCCAATATGGCCGGATCCAAGGCTTCGGACGCACTGGCCTTGACGAACCAAGTCATCAGCCAGGGCTGGCTCGAAATGCGGGACCGCCTCAAAGGAACTGGCACGATCACCGATTACGAAAGCCAGAAAGCAGAAAAGGCGTGGTCCACGCTCAATGACCCTAGGATTAGCGAAAAGCTTGCCCGGGAACAGTTGGATATTTTGGAGCAGACCATCAAGACCGGTGTTCAGCGGATGCGACAAAAGGCCCAGCTAGGTGAGGAAGCGCCGAAGGACAACGGTATCTCCAATGGCAACTATTCGAGCCTGTGGGGTGGATAAATGGCAGGCCCTAAAGAGTTCGCAACGCAATACGGCTCTCTGGCCGCCTCTGTAGGAAAGCAGATCGGCGTTGACCCGTCCATCTTGCTAGGGCAGTGGGGCCTTGAAACGGGTTGGGGGAAATCGGTTATCCCAGGCACCAACAATCTGGGCAATATCAAAGACTTCTCAGGACAAGGGGCTACCGCTACCGACAACATGACGGGAAGCGTGGACAAGTACCGCACATATGACAATGCGGACGCCTTCGGACAGGACTTCGCCGGGCTTCTTAGCCGCCGATACCAGAAGGCCATTGGCGCGGGGGAGAATGCGCAGGCGTACGCTGAAGCATTAAAGGCAGGCGGTTATGCGGAAGATCCGGGCTACGTACGTAAGCTTGTGGCCTCAACCGATTTAGTGCGCAAATCTGGCGGCGTCATGGATTCAATTGCATCAGCACTGCTACCTACCGCTCAGGCGGCGCAGTCACAGCAACAACGTGCACCTGTAGCCTGGAAGGATGTGATCGCGAAGTCTGAATTCAAGGCGCTTAGCCCTGAACAGCAAGACGCAGCGCGAAACCAGTATTTTGAGCAGGTGGTTGCCCCTCAAGTGCCGCCAGAGTCGCTAGAGGTAGCCCGCGGCCAATTTATGCAGCAGTACGGACGCCCGGTTAAGCCTCAGGTGTCGGACAGTTCATTGGTGGCGATAGGGGCAGGCTTAGGTAAAGGTGTGGGTGACGTTGCCCTGAACGCGCAGAGGTATCTGGGTAAAGGAATCAATGCGGTAGGGGATTTCTTCACGCAAGGTGAAGACGGAAACGCAGCCGGTAACTGGCTGGTGCAGGATGCCGAACAGGGGCTAAACAAGCTTGCTGGCGAGCTTGCGCCTTACAAAGAGGTAAGCCCTATCGCTGCTGGTGGTGGCGAGTTGGCGGGGAACATCGCCGCCACACTTCCGGTCGGCGGGGTATTGGGTCGCGGGGTATCTGCCGTAGCTCCAAATCTTGGCCGCGTGGCTCCTCAGGCCGAGAAACTAGCGAATGCGCTTCGCTCGGGTGGGATGAACCTGGGCGGCGCTCCTGCCGCGACACTAGCCGGTCAGGTGGGGAACTTGGCTACCCGAATGGTTGGTGGCGCTGGAACCGGTGCGGTTTCCGCTGGGCTAGTTGATCCTGACTCGGCTGGTCTGGGCGCGGCTGTTGGTGCCGCCTTTCCGCTGGCTGGGGTGGCGCTCGCTAAAGGTGGACATGCGATTGGCAACATGCTGCGAGGCGGCGAAGTATCGGCACCTGTTCGCGACCTAGCCAATCGTGCGGCCGAACTGGGCATCAAGGTGCCTGCAGACCGCATCGTAAACAGCCGTCCGATGAATGCGATGGCTGCAAGCCTGAACTATGTTCCGTTCAGTGGCCGGGCTGCCGTCGAAGACACCATGCAATCCCAGTTGAATCGTGCCTTGTCTCGTACGGTCGGGCAGGACTCGACCAACGTTACTCAAGCATTGCGTTCTGCTGCTGGCGATCTCGGTCAGAAATTCGATGACGTTCTGCAGAAGACAGCGGTAAAGGTCGATGATCAGTTTCTGGGAGCACTCGCGGAGCGCGCTCAACAAGCTTCCACTGAGCTTGGCTCTGACGGCGCGCGCATCATTGGCAAGCAAATTGATGAAATCATCAATCAGGCAGCCAAAGCAAATGGCCAGTTAGACGGCCAACTTGCCTATAACCTGAAACGCACGCTTGACCGAATTGGGCAACGCAGTACACCAGAAGCTTTCTACGCGAATGAGTTGAAGCGCGACCTTATGGGCGCTCTGAATCGCTCCCTTGGGCCGAAAGAGGCAGAAGCATTCGCGAAGGTGCGCCAGCAATATGGGAACATGCTTTCCCTGGAGAACCTGGCGAAAAACGGCGTCGATGGGGATATTTCCATCGCTCGACTGGCGAATATGCGGAACATTCGTAATCCTGAGCTACAGGAGTTAGCTGATATTGCAGCGCAATTCTTGCGGCCTCGGGAGGGCCAGCATGGGGCCGCTCAACGGATCATGGCAGGTGCCCTGATGGGCTACGGTGCTGGGATCCCGGCAGCAGTGGCGTCCGTAGGCGTTGGCAGGATGGCGAATTCCTTGCTGAACAGCGCAGCGGCACGCAATGCGATGCTGGGTCAATCGTCCAATACGGCATTGGCTAACGCGCTTCGCCAGGCGCTTCCAGTGACTGCCGCCCGGTCAGCACCGGTCATCGTCGCCCAGTGAACCCGCGCCAGATAGCGTAGATAAAGATGACGGCTAGGACAGCAACCGCTTTCCAAATTTTGTAGTCGATATAGTCCATAGGCAAAAGTATAGGCCACCCCTACCCCGGGTGGCCTTTTCATTTAGAGGTGTGTGAATGCCGCGCAACGGAACTGGCGGGTACAGCCTGCCAAACAATTCATGGAACCCCGCGGTTAACGGGGCAGCCGCTACAGCCGCTGATTGGCAGGCGTTGATCAATGATGTGGCCACGGCTATCCAGAATTCTGTGTCATCTGACGGGCAAACGACGATGACCGGTAGCCTCAATATGGGTGGCTTTGTGGTCGCCGGCCTCGGCGCGCCGTCTGGAACTGGTCAGTCGTTGCGGTGGGAACAACTGATAAAAGGGGCTGATATACCTTCCGCAGCAGCCTTACCTGTCCCAGTGGAGGGAAGTGTTTTCGCTGTTACGGGGTCTACGTCGATAACTTCTCTGACGGATGTGTACCCCGGACGAATTGTGTATCTCATTTTCCCCGCTGGTATCACGATTGTGAACGCAGGGTTCCTACAATTACCTGGCGGCGCAAATATTGTCACAAAGGCTAATGATGTAATTGCCTTTATGAATGAAAGCCCTGGTATCTGGCGCGCAATCGCATATCCCGCTCGTCTAGACACCGCAACCGGCGTGATCCCATCTGGTGGCTTCAAGAACCTTCTAATCAATGGCAACTTCAATGTTAACCAGCGAGGGGTTGGGGGGACAGTAGTCTTGGCGGCCGGAGCATATGGTCATGATCGATGGAAGGCGGGAAGTGGAGGGTGCACTTATACCTATACAACCTCAAACGGCATAACCACGATCAATATTTCGTCTGGAACTTTGTCGCAAGTTGTAGAAGGAAATAATGTCAAGTCGGGTGTTTATACGCTGTCTTGGTCTGGAACCGCTTTAGGCAAGTTCGGGGGGGGCGTCTTTTCCCCAAGCGGGGTATCGGCTGCAGTCACAGGAGGCATCGACTCTGGCATAGAGTTCAGCACTGGCACCGTATCGCTGGCGCAGCTTGAATTTGGCTCCAACGCGACCCTCTTTGAGTTCCGGCCAATCGGCGTAGAGAGCCAGTTGTGCCTAAGGTATGCATTTGTCTTAAACAATGCTGGCTCAACCCCGCCAATTTGCCCAGTCTCGTTCATTGCATTCAACAACTATGGGCAGGGTATTCTGAACTATCCAGCGGAGATGCGGGCTCCTCCGACATTCAGCTTTCTTAACGGGTCCGCAGCGTCTCTCGGCGTCCAGGGCACTGGCGGCGGCAACATCGCATGTACGACATTCTCTGTGGACTGGATAGGTCTACGAGGATGCCGCGTATCGGTTGATATCGCCTCTCCTCTAACTCAGGGTTGGACGTCGCTATTGCATATCGTCACTGCACCCCTTCTGCTTTGGTCTGCGGAGCTTTGAACATGTACCAAGTGATAGATGAATTTCGTGTCCTGCGCATTGCCGATCAGGCGATTATTCCTGTAAGCATGGAAAACATGGACTACGTCCGGTATCTGGAGTGGCTTTCCGAAGGTAGTACGCCCGAACCCATGGGACATGACGTACCTCCGGCAGGGGATGCCTAATCCGCGTACATCTAGGCGACGGCCGCCTTTTCCGCCGAGTCCGTGTATTTCTTACGTAGTTGTAGGAACGGGGCCTCAACTAGGCCATACGTGAACATGCATACCAGGACGACTGCTGGAACTGTCAGCATCGTGACATGGACCAATAGGTCGCTCAAGGAGCCTTGGTATAGGCCGGTCGGAGCCCAGATATTCTTGGTGACACCGATGACGACGTAATGCAAGCAGTATATGGAGAAGCTGAGTTGTCCAAGGCGGGCAAGCGGGGAGTCATACCAGGAAGGAAGCCGAAGGGCAGCATGGGCATACGTAACGATCAAGGCTCCCCAAGCTATTGCCTCGGTGGCTGGCCAAAAGACCATGAAAATGCTGTTTCCCAGGCTGCCAACCATGCCGCCATTGCCTCCAAACCACGACATTACGCCGCCTAGAAATACAAGGGATGCTGCAAGATAAAGCGGGGAGAGGGTGAACCCAGGCTTTATGAAGTGCTTAGCAAAAATGGCAAGCATCATCCCAATCAGGAATTGATCCATCCTGCCGAGAAGCGTTAGGTACGCCGCATTGGTCACAGTTCCATTCCATGTCCAGTAGGCGTATTTGAAGAAGATGAAGATTGCCAGGATGCCTAGCAAGTATTTGACGCCGTACTTCGTCGCGAATAGCAGCAGGAAGGGGAATAGCAGGTAGAACTGGAGTTCAACAGCAATGGTCCATAGATGGCCAAACGCGGGCAGATCTACATGCGCCAAGCTGTTCACGAACGGGAAGAATAGGGATAGCGCTTGCTCGAAGGTGTATCTATCCTTCCAGCCGGTCAGCATAAAAATAACGCAGAGAAGGTATAGAGGATAGATCCGTAAGACGCGGTTCCTCATGAACTCGAAGTAGTTCAGATGCCTTCCCCAGCCGATGCTTGTCAGCAGATAGCCGCTAAGCACCATGAAGAGAGCCACGCCCGTGTGTCCTTGCTCGACGAAGGCACGTAGTGGGTTGTATGTGGATCGGCCGAGGCCGAATGCATCGGTATGACTGTGGTAGTAGATGACCAGGGCTGCGGCGATGAAGCGCAGGTGATCAAGCCGGGAAGAGTAGGCGATGTTCTTCGACTCGAAAGCGTGGCCCGCAACGGCGCTGATCACCCAGCCGCGTCGAAAGATGGCAGTAAGTATGCAGAAGCTACCTAAGAATAGAGCAGCCATGATGGACCAGCCCCAAATGGCGCGCGTAGATCTACTCCCTATCAATAGGTCTTCTAACCGGATTGTCACCGGAGAATCATTGGCAGAGTACAGATCGTAAGTGGTCGATTGGCCACCGACAGTGATCTTGGCTGCTCCTGACCAAGCGCTGCGCGTTATTACTATGGGCTTCAACTCCCCAGGTTGAAATGTGACGGTGAGGGGGGAAGAGGGATCACCGGTAGAAACGAACTTGTCGCCCTTGTCTAACCACTTCTGCGGATCGGCGGTTACTTGCTGCGAACTCTTTGCTAGCCAAATTTCCGAGGATTTGGCTGCTGGGTTATCGCTCGGAACCGGACTGATTGTTAGTGAAGTTATTGATTTGCCGAAGAACAGCGGCGTGAGCTTCGGGCTTAGAACCGCCGCCCCGATGTAAGCGACCAAAAGAGAGAAGAAAGCGGCCCAAACAAATGGCGTGGAACTTGCGTTTCGGTTCGTCATTGATGGAACTGTATCGGAGGTGATGGACGATTATATGAGTAGCCATCACTCATTGAGGAAAACCCTAACGCCCGTAGATGCGGGCTTTTTTGCATCAGAAGGAACGTTATGGAAGCAAGCCCTCTTGAAGGACGTGTATCCGCGCTCGAGCGGGAAATGGTCGGACTCAAGGCCACCATTCGTGCAGCCATAGCCGTGATGATTTTCATGGGCGGCGGGTACTGGTGGTATGCAAACAAGAGTGTCGACAAGCTCGAGCTGTTGGTAAGCAACGTCAACTCGATTCAGACGGATGTGCTGCTTATCAAGAAGGACAACGAGCGCAAGGACTGGGAGCGTCGCCTAATCACCCAGATGGTCAAGAAAGGGGGGGCACCCGATGTATCAAAAACTCTCAACGATGATTAGGTGTAGCCCATGAAGCTAGTACCCGAATGGCGCTCTTTGTGGCGCTCTCACTCCGTCCGATTTCAGGCTGCTGCGGCGGCCTTTTTTATTGCCCTTGGGAGTATGACCGATGTTGCTATCGAAGTTTGGCGCGGCCTTCCGGATGATATCCGAGGCGTTTTCCCGCCGTGGTTCATCTACGGGTTCGGTGTCGCCCTCATCGTTGGGGGTATCCTCAGCAAGTTCTATGTCCAGCGCAAGCTTACAGAAGCCCGCGACGCTCGCGTGGGGCAAGAAGGTCAGCCCGGAGTTCAGGGCGAAGGTGATAAGCCTTTGTGAACGTCTTGGGATAGAGCCAGATTATCTGATGGCTTGCATGGCGTTTGAGTCTGCTGAGACGTTCTCTCCCAGCATCTACAACGCAGCTGGTAGTGGGGCCGTAGGTCTGATCCAGTTCATGCCCACTACAGCGCGTTCCCTGGGTACAGCTACCGGCAATTTGGCAGCGCTCTCCGCGGTTGATCAGCTTGATTGGGTGGAGAAGTATTTCCAGCCCTACAAAGGCCGATTGAAGACTCTGAGCGACGTATACATGGCGATCCTATGGCCTGCTGCCATAGGCAAGCCGGAATCGTCATCCCTCTGGGCGCAGTCGGAGCGGCCTACAACCTATCGGCAGAACTCTGGCCTTGATGCTAACAAGGATGGGGTGATCACCAAAGCTGAAGCAGCCAGCAAAGTGCAGGCAAAACTGGAGCGCGGCCGCAAGCCGGAATACCTATGGGTGTCGCCATGAGCATGCTGATAGCCGAATTCTGGCCCTACATCGCCGGGGGGCTAGCAATCGTCCTGGCGTACTTTGGCGTGCGCCTCAAGGGTAAGTCTGACGGGCGCCAAGAGATCCGAGAGCAGATCAACAAGCAGGCGGTGGAAGCCGCCAAGGAAAGCCGCGATGTTCAAGCCAAGATTGATCGCATGGATGATGACACTGTTAGGTCTGAGTTTAATCGTCGCTGGGTGCGCCACAAGGGAAAGGGTGGGCAATGAGTTTTGCGCTCTGGCGCGCCCCTTCTACTTCTCCGAAGGTAGCCATTTGACGGTCGAAGACATGCGATATGTCATGGCTCATAACGAGCTTGGCGCCAGGCTGTGTGATTGGCCAGGGATGGATGACTAACCGCGGTCCTTGACCAGCCGGATCTCATCATCTGATCCTACTTCGCGCTCCCATGACCCGCAGCCCTGATCCGGAAAGGATGGGGCGATCTTGAATGCCGGATCTCGGCGGCAGAATGGCCTGCGTCCCTGGTCGGTAGTCTCGCCGTGCCAGTGCGTGCAGGTCCAGCAACCTCCGGGGTTGGCGGTGGGGTCTTTGAAGTAGGACATTCTGCGTCTAATACTCAGGAATCCGTCTAGGAATCATGCGACTCTATGGCCACCTAAGTAGCCATAGGTTATTAGACAGTTGACAGCACAAAGACCTTTTAAGTCAAACGGTTACGCAATTCTGCCGGCATGATGCTGCATCATGGGGGTGTGGCCCGGGTGGGCGTCGGCGGCGGTGTTTTGCGTTGCGGAATTCATGCCCGTGATTGTATCGGGCGCGTGAACCGCTGCGGGGAGGGACGGATGCTGGTTTTGTCCGGACCTCACTTGTTCATGATATTCCCCAACTTCTTGATCACCTCACGCTCGGTTTCCGCGCTGGCGTGGGCGGCCTTGGTGTAGCTCGCCGTATCCATGTACTGCGGCGATACGCCGGACTGGCGCAGCAGGGCCAGGAAGGCTTCGTCCTTGAGCGTGTCGCGGAAGGCGCCGTCGAGCTTGGCGATCACGGCCGGGTCCATGCCCTTGGGACCGGCGATGCCGAAGGGCGAGGTGTGCACCACGGGATAGCCGGCTTCCTTCAGGGTGGGGACGTCCGGCAGGTCGGGGGAACGCTTGTCGCCCAGCGACGCGAGGATGCGGACCTTGCCCGAGGCGACGTAGGGCAGGATGGTGCTGGCGCCGACCAGCACCTGGATGTGGCCGCCCAGCATGGCGGTCAGCGCGTCGGCGTCGCCCTTGTAGGGCACGTGGGTCCATTTGGCCTGGGCGGCTTCGCCCAGCTGCACCATGGCGATGTGCTGGCTGCTGTAGGCGCCCGGCGTGCCGTAGGAAATCGTGTCGGGCTTGGACTTGGCGTAGGCGACCAGGTCGTCCAGCGTCTTCCAGGGCGAGTCCGAGGCGACGGCGACGTAGTAGTTGTAGCCGGCGATCATCGAGATGTAGGTCAGGTCCTTGACCGGGTCGTAGCGCGTGCCGGTGATGTGCGGCATGCGGAAGATGCCGATGGGCACCATGGTGACGGTATAGCCGTCGGGCGCGGTGTTGAGCATCTGGGTCGCGCCCAGCGTGCCGTTGGCGCCAGTCTTGTTCTCGACCACCACGGTCTGGCCGAGGCGCTTGCCGGACTGCTCGGCCAGGGCGCGGCCGACCACGTCGGTGACGCCGCCGGCGGAGTACGGGATGATCAGGCGGATCGGATGATTGGGAAAGTCCTGCGCCAGCGCGGGGGCGCTGCCTGCACTTGCCAGGACCATCATGCTTGCTGCCAGGATCTTCTTCATGTCATTCCTCCTTTGTGTGCCGCCGGCTTGCCGGCCGTCTCCAGGTCTAGCGGGATGCCTGGTATTGAACGTCAATCGATGATGCGCGCGCGGCTTGCGCCGAAGCCGATGCGCTGGAAACCCTCGCGGCTGCAATGGGCCGTCAGGGTGACTTCGTCTCCGGCCTCCAGGAACAGCCGGGTTTCGCCCGAGGGCAGGGTAATGGGTTGCGTGCCGCCGTGCGTCAGTTCGAGCAGGCTGCCGTGGCCGCTGTCGTCGGGCGTGGAGATGGTGCCCGAGCCCAGCAGGTCGCCGGGGCGCAGGTTGCAGCCGCCCAGCGTGTGCTGCGCCACCATCTGCGCGGGCGTCCAGTACAGGTGGCGCGCGTCGGATGCCGACAGCTGGCGCGGCGCCTGCGCGCGTTCGCGCATGAGCGGCGTGGATAGCCACGCCTGCAACGCGATCTCCAGTCCGCCGCTGGCGGCATCCCTGGCGTCGCGCAGGTAGGGCAGCAGTTCGGGATCGGCGTCGCCGCGCGCCATCGCGGCGCGGCGGAACGGGGCCAGCGCCTCGCTGGTCACGATCCAGGGCGAAACCGTGGACGCGAAGTTCTTGCCCTGGAAGGGCCCCAGCGGCTGGTATTCCCAGGCCTGGATGTCGCGCGCGGACCAGTCGTTCAGCAGGCCGTAGCCGGCGATGTGGCCGGCGGCGAGCTCCAGCGGCACCGGCTCCCCGAGGGCATTGCCGGGGCCGATCCAGATGGCCAGTTCCAGTTCGAAGTCCAATTGCGCCGAGGGCCGGAAGGCCGGCGTATCGACGCCGGCCGCGATCCTGACCTGGCCGCGGGGCCGCCGCACGGGCGTGTCGGACGCGCAGATGGAGGACGCGCGGCCATGGTAGGCAATGGGCACGTGCTTGTAGTTCGGCATCAGCGGGTTGTTGGGGCGGAACAGCTTGCCCACGTGGCTTGCGTGATGGATGCCCGCATAGAAATCGGTGTAGTCGCCCACGTCCGCGGGCAGCAGCAGTTCGCACTGCGCTTGCGGGTGCAGCAGGCGCGCGGCATGGGCCTCATGCCGCGCGCGGCCAGGGTGTGCGGCGTCCAGCAGGGCGAACAGCGCGTGCCGCACAGCCTTGCGGGTGGGGCCGGGCAAAGCCATCCAGTCGTTGAGCCTGCGCGCCGACAGCGCTTGGCGTGCGACCGGGTCCAGTCCGTCCAGCAGGCCCAGTTCCACGGCGGCCTGGACATCCAGCACCTGTTCGCCGATGGCGACGCCGATTCGTGGTGCGCCGCCATCGTGGCGGAACACGCCCATCGGCAGGTTCTGCACCGGGAAATCCGGATGGCCGTCGGCGCCGTCGACCCAGCTCTGGGCGGTGGGCGCGTGGGTGTGGTCCAGCATCGTGTACTCCTCGCGGGCATTGTCGGTATGGCTGCGCGCCGCTGCCCGGCCTGCGCGCATGTTCGTGAGGTCGTCGTCGCCGCTTCAGGCCGCGGTCGTGCCGCCGTCCATGGCCCAGGCCACGCCGCGGACTTCGTCGGCGTCGGGCGAACAGAAGAACTCGCACAGCCCGGCGATTTGCTCCAGGGTGACGAACTTGCCCGAGGGCTGGCGCAGGCCCAACAGTTTGTTGGTGGCTGCGGCATTGTCCAGGCCGTCACGTTCGGCCAGTGCGTCGATCTGCTTCTGCACCAGCGGCGTGTGTACCCAGCCGGGGCAGATGGCGTTGCAGGTGATGGCGGTCTGCGCGGTTTCCAGCGCCACCGATTTGGTGAGGCCGATCAAGCCGTGCTTGGTGGCGTTGTAGCCGGTCTTGCCGGCGCGGCCGCGCAAGCCGCTGATGGATGCCATGTTGACGATGCGGCCCCAGTTGCGTGCGCGCATGGCAGGCAGTGCGGTGCGTATGGTGTGGAAGCTGGCGGACAGGTTGACCGCGATCATGTCGTCCCACTTGTCGACCGGAAAGGCTTCGATCTGGCTGACGTGCTGGATGCCGGCGTTGTTGACCAGGATGTCCAGCGCGCCGTAGGCCTGGTTCAACTCGGCCATCATGGCCTCGATCTCGGCCGGCTTGCGCAGGTCGCAGGGCTGGAAACGGACCGGCACGCCATAGGTATCGCGGAATTCGGCGCAGAGCGCGTCGGCCGCCGAAGCGTCGGCCAGGCCGTTGAGCACCAGGGTCGCGCCGGAGCGCGCCAGGCGCCGCGCTACCGCCAGGCCGATGCCGCTGGTCGAACCGGTTACCAGGGCCACCCGCCCCGAAAGATCAGCCATGCTTGTCTCCACGCTGTGTCGTTATGGAATGCGTGGCAGGTTAGGGCGTGGGGATTGAGTCGTCCAATTTATTATCGATGCATGATTTATATTCGTAGAATATTAATAGCCGGCACCCTCAGAACCGCTCATGGAATTGCGCCATCTGCAGAGCTTCATGGTCCTCGCCACGGAGCTGAACTTCACGCGGGCCGCCTTGCGCCTGCACATCGCCCAACCGCCCTTGAGCCAGCGCATCCGCGAACTCGAAGACGAGCTGGGCGTGAAGCTGTTCGACCGCAGCACGCGCAAGGTGACGCTGACGGTGGCGGGCCGCGTGTTCCTGGACAGCATCCAGCCCATGTTCCGGCAGCTTGACGGCGCCGTGGAGGCTTGCCGCAAGGCTGGCCGGGGCGAGACCGGCAGCCTGCGGCTGGGCTATACCGGACGCGCCAGCCATGTGCGCCTGCCGGGGCTGGTGCGCGATTGCCGGCGCCATTACAGCGATATCGCGCTGGACATCCAGGGGCCGCTGCCCACGGGCGAGTTGCGCCTGAAGCTGCTGGACGGCACGCTGGATGCGGCGCTGTGCTTTCTGCCCCTGGAGGGCAAGCACATCGCGTCGCACGAGTTCATGCTCAGCGAGTTTTCCATTGCGCTGGCGGACGCGCATCCATTGGCCGCCAAGGCCGAATTGCGTGTCGCGGATCTGGCGCAAGAACCATTCATCGCCTATCCCTCGGGCAAGGGCTTCCACTTGCGCGACGCCATGGATGCGATCTGCCTGGAGGCGGGTTTCCTGCCGCGCGTGCTGCGGGAAACGGAGGCGTCCCAAACCCTGCTGTGCCTGGTCGCGGCTGGCACCGGCGTGGCCATCATTCCGCGCGACATCGAATCCTTCAACATGGAGGGCGTGATGTTCCGCCCGTTGCCGGCGGACGCCCCTAAGCTGCAGCACGGCATTGCTTGGCTGGAGACCAACCAGAATCCGGCGTTAGGGCGTCTGTTGGCGTTGTGCGGCGTCGGGGGCGTGGCGGGGTAGGGGGCCTGTCCGCGCTTGCTCCTGGCCGGCCGCAAACGGCACAATCGCAGCGCGCGGCCCTGTTTCCGCCGCCGGAGTCTCTTATCCATGCAGGTTCTATCCGTCCCGGCCACGCTGGACGCCAGCGAGCGCATCACCATCACCAGCGGCCCGCACCAGGCCGAATTCGCGCCGGGCGGCGGCGGCCGCCTGACCCGGTTGTCCACCGGCGCGCATGACTGGATCGTGCCCCTGACCGACACGCAGTGGCCCGCCGGACGCTGGCCGCGGGCGGGCTCCTATCCGCTGGCGCCTTACTCCAACCGCATCCGCGACGGCGTGTTCACCTTCAACGGCGCCAGGCACGCATTGCAGTCCGTACCCGGCCGGCCCCATGCGATCCATGGTGCAGGCCTGTATCAGCCGTGGCGCGTGCGCAGCCACAGTCCGGACAGCGTCGACCTGGTGCTGGAGCAGCCCGCCGGCGTGCTGGGCTGGCCCTGGCCCTTCGAATGCGTGCAGCGCTATCAGCTGGACGCGCGCGGCCTGAGCGTGGCGCTTGCCATCGTCAATCTCGGCGACACGCCCATGCCTTGCGGCCTGGGCCTGCATCCCTATTTCACGGCCGAGCGGGTCACGCTGCATGCGCGCCGCGAGTGGGCGGCGGACGCCGACGGCCTGCCCACCGGCAGCAAGGCCGTTCATGTGCGCGAACTGCGGCGTTCGGCCAGCGGCTGCGATACCTATCTGTCGCAGTGGGAAGGGCGAGCCACCCTGCATTGGCCCGATAGGCATCAGTTGTCGCTGCACGCCGACCCGGCGTTTGCGCATCTGGTGGTCTACACGGCGGGCGGTTCGGATTTTCTGTGCGTCGAGCCGGTCACCAACGTGGCCGATGCATTCAACCTTGCGGCGGCCGGCGAAGCCCGTACCGGCATGCGGACGCTCGAGCCCGGCGCGCGCTTTGCCGCGACCGCGTTGTTCGGCCTGGAGCCGCCTCGGGCTGCGCGTTCCTGATGCCTGCAAGCGGCGCTTTGAAAGCGCCGCCGCCTGCGGCGATAATCCGGGCAAACCAAGTCCAGGAGTCCTTCGATGAAAAAGCTCAGCACCGAACAATTGCAGGCCGCGGCCGAGACGCTGCGCCGCGTGCAGGCGAGGCTGGCGCGCGCCGGCAACTTGCCGCTTGAGCCCACCCTCTATGCCTGCGCGCAAGGATTCCGCCGCAATGTGCCCGACTATCTGTGGTCGTGGCTGTCAGGCCTGCTGGCGCCGCACAAAAGCCTGGGCGCGTGGATGGATGCGCACCAGCCTGGCTGGCGCACGGGCAAGACGCCCGCCGCGGTGGTCTACGCGCGCAGCGAAAACGGCTGGCTGGAATGGCTGATCGCCGAGCTGGAAGCCGAGATCAATGATCCCCACGCCCGCGCCAAGCGGGAAGGGCGCGCCTAGAACGGGCGCATTGCCGGCGCATCATGTGTCGCAGTTCGGACCGGATGCCGGCCCCACGCCTCAGGCCCGCTCGGCTCGCGAGCGGCGCACCAGAAGGAATAGCGCTTCCAAGACGGCGGCCGCCAGCAGGGCGGCCAGCACCGAACCCAGTACCTGCAAGTCCCATAGGCGCGGCGGACCCACGCGGAACTGCACGGTGTCGAAGACCAGTCCGGCCGTGATGCCGGCGACGATGGCGGCCTTCCATCCTTGCAAGGGAGCCAGCCGCAGCATCAGCAGGGTGAAGGCCACCATCCCCCAGAGCACGGGTTCAAGCGCCTGATTGAGAATGTGGTCGAGCAGAAGAGACTCCCGATGGTGTCGCGCATGTGTTTGCGCGCAGTCGAGTTTGTACTGCTTTCTGCCTGCAATTGCGAGACGCCCCGCCGCCGCGAGCGGCGAGGCATGGCCTACGCGCCTTAGAACCCTTCCAGCACGATCTTGCCCTGCGCCTTGCCGCTTTCAATGAAGGCGTGCGCCCGGCGCAGGTTTTCGGCGTTGATCTTGCCGTAGTGCGCGCCCAGGGTGGTGCGCAGCGCGCCTTCGTCGATCAGGCGGGCGGCCTGGTTCAGCAGTTCATGCTGCGCGATCATGTCGGGCGTGCCGTGCAGCGGACGCGCGAACATGAACTCCCAATGCAGCGAGGCCGACTTGGACTTGAGCAGGCGCACGTCGATGGCTGCGGGATCGTCGATCAGGGCGATCTTGCCTTGCGGCGCAATCGCTTCGGCCATCTGCGCGAAATGCTGGTCGGTCTGTGTCAGGCCGGCGATGTGGCTGACGTGTCCGAAGCCGATGCGCTTGAGTTCGGCGGCCAGCGGCTGGCTGTGGTCGATCACGTGATGCGCGCCCAGTTCCCGCACCCAGGCCTGGGTTTGCGGGCGCGAGGCGGTGCCGATCACCGTGAGTCCGGTCAACTGGCGCGCCAACTGCACCAGAATGGATCCCACGCCGCCCGCGGCGCCGATGACCAGCAGGCTGCCTTGGCTGGGGGCGGCGTTGTCCAGCACGCGCAGGCGGTCGAACAGCAGCTCCCAGGCGGTGATGGTGGTCAGCGGCAGCGCCGCGGCCTGGGCGTAGTCCAGGCTGGCCGGCATGCGGCCGACGATGCGCTCGTCCACCACGTGCAGCTCGCTGTTGGCGCCGGGGCGGTTCAGCGCGCCCGCATACCAGACGCGGTCGCCCGGCTTGAACAGGCTGGTCTTTGCACCCACTGCGCGCACCACGCCGGCGGCGTCCCAGCCTATGACTTCGGGCTGGCCGTCCTTGGGCTTGCGATTGGCGCGGATCTTCACATCCACCGGGTTGACCGAAATGGCGCGGACCTCGACCAGCAGGTCGTGGTCGCCGGGCACCGGGTCGGCGATGTCGATGTCCTGCAGCGCCTCCGGGTGATCGGCGGGCAGGTTCTTGAAATAGGCGATGGCTTTCATGGTTGCTTGCCGGGATCAGATGATGGAACGCACCACGCCGCCGTCCACGCGCAGCGCCGCGCCGTTGGTGGCGGCGGCTTGCGTCGAGCTCGCGTAGACGACCATGTTGGCCACTTCTTCCACGGTGGCCAGGCGGCGCAGCAGCGAAGTGGGACGGTGCTGGGCGATGAAGTCGCGCTCCATCTGGTCCTGCGTGACGCCTTGTTCCTTGGCCATTTCGGCAAAGAAGTCCGACACGCCTTCCGAGCGCGTGGGGCCGGGCAGCACCGCGTTGACGGTGACGCCGGTGCCGGCGGTCAGCTCGGCCAGTCCGCGCGACACGCCCAGCAGGGCCGTCTTGCTGACGCCGTAGTGGATCATCTCCGCGGGGATCTGGACCCCGGATTCGCTGGATATGAACACGATGCGGCCCCAGCCGGCGGCCAGCATGCGCGGCAGGTAGTAGCGCGACAGGCGCACGCCGCTCATGACGTTGATGTCCAGCATGTACTGCCAGTCGTCGTCCGTGATTTCAGTGAAGGACTTGGGGGCGAAGTAGCCGGCGTTGTTGATCAGGATGTCGACGTCGGGATGGGCGGCCGAGATCGAGGCCGCGCCGTCGGCGGTGGCGAGATCGGCCTGCACGGTGCTCACGCGCGCGGCGGGAAACTGCTGGGCAAGCGACGCGGCCGCCTGCGCCAGCTTGTCGGCGTTGCGGCCGTGCAGCACGACTTCGGCGCCGGCCTCGGCCAGGCCCGCGGCTATGGCCAGGCCGATGCCGCCGGACGATCCGGTGACCAGGGCCTTCTTGCCGTTCAGTTCGATTTTCATGGGGGACTCCTTGCGTGTCGGGGAATGGAGCCATGATTACCTAGTCCAAACCAGCGAAAAAGCGGCTAGCATCGCAGTCAGTTTCAATAATTTTTTGAAAATGAGGCCGGCATGGTGCGGTTCGAGGATCTGAGGATATTCATGGCGGCGGCGGACCAAGGCAGCTTTTCCGCCGCCGCGCGCGAGCTGGACCTGACGCCAGCGGTCGCCAGCGCCGCGCTCAAGCGACTCGAGCAGGTTCTGGACGCGCGTCTCTTCGTGCGCACGACGCGCAGCCTCAGGCTGACGAGCGACGGCGCACGCTATCTGGAGCATGCCCGCGCGGCGCTGTCGGCGCTGGACGCGGGCAGGAACGCCGTGGCGCGCAACAAGACGGAAATCTCCGGCACGCTGTCCTTGTCGATCCCGTCCGACCTGGGCCGGCACGTGTTGCTGCCATGGCTGGATGAGTTCCAGGAACGGCATCCACGCGTCAACTTCCAGGTGCGCATCAGCGACCGCCTGGCCGACCTGTACCGGCAGCCGGTGGATCTTGCGGTGCGTTATGGCACTCCGAACGACTCTGGACTGGTGGCCCTGCCGCTATCCGAGCACAACCGCCGCGTGGTGTGCGCCTCGCCCGCATACCTTGCGCGCCATGGCGTGCCGCAGGTGCCCGATGACCTGCGCCGCCACAACTGCCTGTCCTTCGTGCTGGGCGAAACCCTGCACGACCGCTGGGCCTTCCGGCACGAAGGCGCAGCGCTCACCATACCGGTCAAGGGCGACCGCGTCGGCGATGACGGCGAACTCGTGCGCCGTTGGGCCCTGGCTGGCCATGGCCTGGCCTATAAGTCGCGCTTTGACGTGCTGGCCGACCTGCGGGCGGGCAGGCTCATCGAAGTCCTGGCCGACTACACCAGCGAACCGTCGCCGCTATACCTGCTGTGCGTGCACCGCATGCTGCTGTCGCCGGCGGTAAAGCGGCTGCGCGAGTTCCTGCACGAACGCTTCAAGGCGTTCGAGGCGGGCTAGCCGGCCTTTGTGCGCTTCAATGCGCGTGGCTGGCCCGTTGGTTTGCCGCGCGCGTGCGGGCGGCTTTCTTCGCGGCTGCGGAACGGCCCGCGGCGCCCTTGGTGGCGGCAGCCTTCTTGGCCGCGGCCGAGCGGGCGGCGGCGCTGCGCTTGGAGGCCGATGCGCTGGCCTGCCGCGACAACGCGGTGCGTGTAGCGGGCTTGGCGCTTTCCTTCTTCAGGGCGGTGGTGGTGGCCTTGGCGCGTGTGGCGGACTTGGCATGCCCATCATGGGCTGCGTCGCTGTCCTGCTTTGCGCGGCGCTTGGTCGCCGCGCTGGCCTTCTTCGGCGCGGGCAGGGCCACGCCGGCGCGGCGCGCCTTGGACAGTCCGATCGCGATGGCCTGCTTGGTGGATCTCACGCCATGCTTGCCTTCGCGTACGTGTTCGATTTCCTCGCGCACGAATTCTCCGGCCTGCGTGGATGCGGATTTTCCTTGCCGTTTGTCGCGCGCCGCTCGTTCCAGGGTTTTTCGTTCAGGCATGACGACACCTCCTTGCTTGCGTTGCGAAAACGCGCTCCGCCGCGCCGAGGCCGGTGCGACGGAACTCGTAACACCACTCTAGCGCCGTGGGCGTATGCTGTGTGTTCGAATGGATTGCCGGTCGTAAGCGCCGGAACACCGCCGCCAGACCGACGATGCACGACTCACCCCCTTAGCGGAGACGAGCTATGTCGAATCATGTCTACAAGCAAATCGAACTGGTGGGTTCATCCACCAAGTCCACCGACGACGCCATCAGCCAGGCCATCGCGCGCGCTTCCGAGACGCTGCGCAACCTCGATTGGTTCGAAGTGACCGAAGTGCGCGGCCACATCAAGGACGGCAAGGTGGCGTACTGGCAGGTCGGCTTGAAGATAGGCATGCGGCTGGAAGGGAACGAGTGAGTCCGCTTGCTGCTTCTTTATTGAGCACCCCTTCCAAGTGATTGTCGGATAAGGATTTTTCCCGCTTGTTATCCGACTGTTCAGAGGCTTGTCCACATTCGGTGGGGACAAGCTTGCTTGCCTTGCGCCTGCCGTCATCGCGATCCGCGGAGGCATCGTGAACCCGCCGGCATTGAGCGTTTCTTGAGCGGCAGCTTCAAGTGCTTGGTGCATAAGGCTTTTTGCATGCTGCCCTCATACTGTCCTCAGGCTTATCCACATTTGGCGGGGACAACCTGGGCGCTTCGATACGGCATTTGAGCCATTCTTGACCACCCCTTGCAGGCGATTGATATGCAAGGGAATTTTCGACCTGCCCTCATACTGTCCTCATGCTTCTCCACAGAACGCGGGGACAAATCCACATTTCGGCGCAGCCGCCGCGCAAGTCCGCGCGGTCATCCTGGTTTCAGTGGATAAGTGCGTCAAAAATCATCCAAAAGGATGATTGCGCAATTTTTGACCGGCCCTCGCAAGTGCTTGGCGGGACAGGGGAATTTCACTATGCCCCAAGGCTGTCCTCAACCTTCTCCACAGTTGGCGGGGATAAGTGAATGCCCCCACGCCGCGCACGCTGCGCGTGCTTGCCGGCCCCCGAGGGGGCTGGCCCGCCTTGGGGCGGCCCGGCGGCGGGCCGCCGCTCGAGCTGCGCTGGCTGCGCACAATGGCCGCCGCATTCTCCGGTCGAGGAAGGATGCGGGATTCATGGGAGGTCGCACGCAAAAAAAAGCCCCCCGACGTATCGGGGGGCTGGATCGCCCGGAGGTAGACGGGCGATCTCTGCCGGCCGGGAGGAGCCCGCGCCGGCAGCGGCGGCGATCAGGGGTTGAACTTCTTGATCCAGTCCACGTAGCGGTCCACCCAGCCTTGCAGGAACTTGCGGGTGCCTTCGTTGGTGATGTTGTACTGGTCGTCGACCAGGCCTTCGGTGTATTGCAGGAAGACTTCCGGCGTGGTCAGGGCGTTGGCGCCCTCGGCGGCCAGGATGTTGCGTAGGTGCTGCTGCATCAACGCGGTGCCGGCGGCGCTGGGCGAAGTGCCGACGATGCCGACGGCCTTGCCGGTCCAGGAGTTCTGGCCCCAGGGACGCGAACCCCAGTCGATGGCGTTCTTGATGGCGGCGGGCACGGAGCGGTTGTGCTCGGGCGATACGAACAGGATGCCCTGGGCGTCGGCGATCTGCTGCTTGAGCTTGGCGGCGGGGGCGGGCAGGTTGTTCTCGTTGTCCTGGTTGTAGAGCGGCACGTCGCCCAGGCTCACGTATTCGAACTTGAAGTCCGCGGGCACCAGCTTTTCCAGCGCGCGGGCCAGCCGCAGGTTGAACGAGGCAGCGCGCAGGCTTCCGACGAAAACGGCAATCTTGTAGGTGCTCATGGGGCGCAGGCTCCAAGGGGTGGACGGGATTGTCAGTGTAGACCTGTACGCAAGCCCGCTCAATCACGATCGCGGATATGTTTATTCATGATCATGACGCGCTGATGTCGGCGGCGCGCGGGTTGGCGCGTCAGCTCATCAGGCTGACATGGGCAGCGACTACGCGCCATCCTTCAGGCGTGCGCATCCAGGTTTGGCTTTGCCGGCCGATGCGGTCGCTGCCGTCGCGCTGGAATTCCAGATTGGCCGTTGCGAAATCCTGGCCATAGGTGGTGACGACCGCGCGCAATACGCGCCGGGCCAGCCCTTGCGGTGAACGCGCCGCGCGGAAGGCGCGGATGGCATCGTAGCCGTAGAGATTTTCGCCCGCGCCATAGCGCAGCGTGTGAGGGCTGTTCCAGAACAGCGCATCCAGAACCTCCACCTGGTTGTTCACCAGGGCGGTTTCGTAGCGGTCCAGGGCGGCGGTGACTTCCGCCACGACGTCGGGCAGATTGATATCCATGCGTGCTGCTCCAGTTGGCACCGTTATGGTGCGAAATCTAGGGGTAATCACCAATATGGTGTGTCCTGCGGTGCGGCGGCTCCGTCCCGTGAGCGGCGGTTTCTCGACCTCGTCGGGAGGAGCGCGGCGTGGCGATCCTGGCATGCCGCTTGCTAGGGTAAATACTGCATAGATGCTGCATAACAAGCTGCGCGCCGTCCCAGGAGTTCCGCCATGTCCAGTTCCGCCGTTTCCGCCCCGGTCACCATGTTGGTCACCCGGCACATCACCCCCGAACGCTATGGCGATTTCCTGTCCTGGATGCGCCAGGGGGAAATCCTCGCGGCAGGTTTCCCGGGCTTTCTCGGGTCTGGCGTGCTGCAACCCGCGGAAGGCGGCGACCAGTACCAGATCGTCCTGCGTTTTGCCGACGCGGCCAGCCTCGCCCGCTGGGAAAACTCCCTGCCGCGGCGCATGTGGCTGGAACGCGGCGCGTCGCTGGTGCGCGCCAGCCACGAGCGCCGCGTCAGCGGCACGGACGACTGGTTCGCGCCCAGGACCAGCGCGCCGCCGCGCTGGAAGCAGGCCGTCAGCATCTGGCTGGCCTACTTTCCGGTGCTGCTCGTTTTCTCCGTGTTGGCTAGCGAACCGCTGAGCCTCTTGCCGGTTTTCTGGCGTGTGCTGATCACCAGCGTAGCGCTCACGCCGGTGATGGTGTTCATCTGCATGCCCCTGGTGGCGCGCATGCTGCATCGCTGGCTGCGGGCGGGCTGAAGCAGGCAGGCGCGGCCGGTTCAGGCCGCGCGCGCGCCGCGGGAGGAATACAGCCGGTGCAGCGTGATCTTGCGCACCGCGGCCTGGCTGCCCTGGATATGCGCGTGCAGCAGCGCCACCGAGCGCGCCGCATCGCCGGCCAGCGCGGCTTCGAGTATGGCCGCGTGCTCTTCGTAGGTCTTGCCGATGCGCTCGGGCAGGGTAAAGTCCAGCCGCCGCACGATGCGGATGCGTTCGGTGGCTGCGCGGTGCACACGGGCGATCTCCGGATTGCCAGCGGCGGTCACCAGGTCGATGTGAAAGCGCTCGTCCAGATTCGCCAGCCGCTCGCAGTCGCCCGAACGTTCGCTTGGGTCCACCAGCCAGATATCGGCCAGCGGGCGCAGCGCGCGCTGCCGCTCGGCGGCGCTGGCCGATGCGCACAGCGATTGCACCGCGGCCGCTTCCAGCACGCTGCGCAGCTCGTAGAAGTGGTCCAGCGTGTTGAAGTCCAGCGGCTTGACCAGCCAGCCATTGCGTTGCCGCACCTCCAGATAGCCTTCCCGCTCCAGGCGGAACAGGGCCTCGCGCACGGGCGTGCGGCTGACCTGCAGGCGGTCGGCGATCTCGGTTTCGGTGAAGCGGTCGCCCGGCGCCAGCCGGAAGTCCAGGATGTCGCGCTTCAGCGTGCCGTAGGCGGTGTCGGCGAGCGTGCGCGGTATGTCGATGACGGCGAAGGCGGTTTCCATGTGGTGGCCTCGGAGCGGTGGTTCAAAGGGGGCGCAGGCGGGCAATGCCGGCCTGCTGCAGCGCGTGCGCGGCGCGCAGGCAATCGGCTTCGCGCCATGGCGCGCCGATCAACTGCACGCCCAGCGGCAGGTGATCGTCCTGTCCGGTTTCGGGCCAGACCGGCGCGGCGCAGACGGGCAGGCCGACGCATGACACCGGCTGCGTCAGGAGCCCCATGCTGGCGCGCGCCGGCAGCCGCTGGCCGGCCAACGTCAGCCAGTCCGAACCGATGGGCGTGGCCGGCACTGGCGTGGCAGGGGCGATCAGCACGTCGTAGTGTTCGAACAGCGTCAGCGCTTGGCGATAGACGCGGTGGCGGATGCGCTGCGCCTGCTGCGCCCAGGCCGCGGGCACGAGGCTGCCTGCGACCAGCCGGTCGCGCGACAGCGGTTCGTAGTAGTCGTAGTGCGTGACGAGCCTGCGGCGATGCAGGGCGCCGCCTTCCGCCGCCGTGATGACGAAGGCCGCGGCGCGAGCTTGGGCGGCTCCCGTCAGTTCGACCACGGCCGTGGCGTCCAGCGCACGCGCCGCGATCTCGACGGCGCGGCGGGCCTGCGGTCCGGCCCATTCCGAAAAGTAGCCGCCCAGCACCGCCACCCGCAGTCCGCGCATGCCCGCGTTCAGCGCCGGCAACGCGGCTTCGGCGGGACGTCCGGCGCAGGCCACGTCCTCGGCGTCCGCGCCCTGCAGCGCGTCGTAGGCGGCGGCAAGGTCGCTGGCGCTGGCCGCGAACGGTCCCAGATGGTCGAGGCTGCCGACGAACGGAAATGAGCCGGCGCGCGACAAGCGGCCGAAGGTAGGTTTCAGGCCGAACACGCCGCACAGCGATGCCGGCACGCGGATCGAACCGTTGGTGTCCGAGCCCAGCGTCAGCGGCACCAGGCCGCCCGCGACCGCGGCGGCGCTGCCGCCGGAGGAGCCGCCGGCGATGCGGGTGGTGTCGTGCGGGTTGCGGCAGGCGCCGTAGTGGCTGTTTTCCGTGGTGAAGCCGTAGGCGTGTTCGTCCATGTTCAGTGCGCCGACCAGCACCGCGCCGGCCTCGCGCATGCGCTCGACCAGCCTGGCGTCGCGCCGCGCGGGCGGGTTGGAGGCGTTGACCCGCGCGCCGGCCAGGGTGACTTCGTCGGCGATGTCGAACAGGTTCTTGACCGCATACGGCACACCCGCCAGCGGCGGCAGCGGCTCGCCGCGGGCGCGGCGCGCGTCGATGGCCGCCGCTTCCTGCCGCGCCCGGCTTTCGGTGACGGCGGTAAAGCAGTTGTAGCGCGCGTCGCGTTCGCGCACGCGCGCCAGCGTGGCGTCCAGCACGGCCATGGCGCTGCGTTCGCCGGCGCGGACCTGGCGCGCGATATCCTGCGCGGGGCCGCTCACGGACGGAACACCGCGGCCGATTCCAGCTCCACGGCCAGCGGCTCGTCGACGAAGCCGGCCGCGATGTCCTGGATGCGCGCGAATTGCTGCGCGACGTCGGCCACCGTCTGCTCGCGCAAGGCATAGCCGGCCAGCGCCAGGGCGCTGCGTACGTATTGGTCGATGGTTTCCTGGGTCATGGCGGACTCTCCGGTACGGGTGATTTACTTGCGCACTTCGCGCTGGAAGATTTCCAGGCTGAGTTTCTTCATTTCGATGAAGCTGGGCTCTGATAGCGTCGCCACCGTGCGCGGACGCGCGTCGCGGTAATCCAGGATCTCTGCGACCCGGGTGGGCCGCTTGGTCAGCAGCAGCACCTGGTCGGCCAGGTACACGGCTTCCTCCAGGTCGTGCGACACCAGCAGCATGGTGGTGCCGGTCTGCATGAAGACCTCCTGCAGCTTTTCGCGGATGAACAGCGTCATCTCGAAGTCCAGGGCGGAGAAGGGTTCGTCCAGGAACAGCACCTCGGGGCCAGGCGCCAGCGCGCGCATGATCGATGCGGTCTGCTGCTGGCCGCCGGACAGTTCGTAGGGGTAGCGGTTCAGGTCGAACTTGACGTCGAACGAGGCCACCAGCTCTGCGACTCGCGCATCCACCTCGGCCTTGCTGCGGCCTTCCAGGCGCAGCGGATAGGCGATGTTGTCGATGGTGCGCAGCCACGGGAACATGGCTTCGCGGTAGTTCTGGAAGACGTAGCCGATCTTGGTCTGCGCCAGCGACTTGCCGTCGAACAGGATCTCGCCCGAGTCGATGGGAATCAGGCCCGCGATCATGTTGATCAGCGTGGACTTGCCGCAGCCGTTGGGGCCGAAGACGGAGACGATCTTGCCCTTGGGAATGTCCAGGTTGAAGTCCTCGTACAACGGCCAGCCGGCGAAGTACTTGGTCAGCCCGCGTATGGTGATGTGGGTGCCCAGCGGACCGGGCTCGAACGGGGCGGCGGCGGGGCCGGGGGCGATGATGGGATTGAGGACGGTGGACATCAGCGGCCGCTCCAGTGGACCACGCGCTTTTCCAGCACGAGAAAAAGTATGTTCAACACATAGCCGAGCGCGCCGGCGGCAAGAATGGCCGCGTACATGTCGCGCACGTTCAGCACCTGCTGCGCGTTGATGATGCGATTGCCCAGGCCGCTGTCCGAACCGATGAACATCTCGGCCACGATCACGATGACCAGCGCCATCGACACGCCGCTGCGCAGGCCCACGAAGGTGGGCTGCAGGCTTTCCCAGATCAGCACGTCCTTGAAGATGCGCCAGCGCGACGCGCCCATCACGCGCGCCGCCATGACCCGCTGCTTGCGGGCGTTGATGACGCCATAGGCGCTGTTGAACAGGATCACCAGCACCGCCGCGAAGGCAGCAATGGCGATCTTGTTCATGTCGGTAACGCCGAAGATCATCAGGAACAGCGGGATCAGCGCGGAAGAGGGCGTGGAGCGGAAGAAGTCGATCAGAAACTCCACGCTGCGATACGCCTTTTCGTTGCTGCCCAGCAGCACGCCCAGCGGCACGCCGATCACGCCCGCGATGAGGAAGGCCTGCAGTGTGCGGTTCAGCGACGCCAGGAAGTCCGCCAGCAGCGGGCCGCCCGCCATGCCCTTGACCAGCGCCGCAAGCGCCGCGCTGGGCGTGGGCAGCAGCACGGGGCTGACCAGTTGCAGGCGCACCACCAGGTCCCACACCACGAAGAGCGCCAGCGGGCCGATCAGCGGCAGCAGGCGGCTTGTGTCGAATTTGCGTGGGGGCCGCGCTGTCGCGGCCGGGCCGGCCGTGGTTGTTGCAGTGGTTGCGGTCATGGCTCAGCCCTTGTAGAGCATGGTCGAGACGTCGACCTTCTGGGCGAAGACGCCCTTGTCGGCGAACAGGTCGAAGAACTTCTGGAAGTGCTGGATATCGCCGGGCGTGAACTCGTTGTAGAGGGTGTAGGCGGCCAGCGGCACTTCCTCGGTCATCGGACCTTCGATGGCGGTGTAGCCCTTCAGGTAGGGACGCGCCTCTTCCGGCTTGCTGCGGATCAGTTCGATGCCGCGCGCATAGGCGGCGATGAATTTCCTGCTTTCCTCGGGATGCTTCTTCAGGAAGGCGGTGGTCAGCGATGCCGACCCGCCGAACCACGGCGCCATCGGATCGCCCAGCACGTACTTGGAGATGACGCCGGACTCCAGCACGCGGGTGGTGCCATTCAGCCTGCCTACCGTGCCCGTGGGCTCCAGCGTGTAGCAGGCGTCCAACTGGCCGGCGGCGACCGCGGCGACGTGCTGGCTTATCGCCAGCTCGACCACGGTCGCCCCGGTTGCGCCGGCGCGCTCCAGCACTGCTTTGGCCAGCGTGGCGTTCTGGATGCCGGGTCCAGATCCGACCTTTTTCCCCTTGAGGTCTGCGATGGATTTGATGGGACTGTCTTTCGCGACGATGAACTCGTCCAGCACGTGCTTGGCGTTGCTGGGATTGGACGCAAAAATCTTGAACAGGCCGGGCGAAGCGATCTCGCCGATGGCCAGATTGGCCGAGCCGGTGCCGTTGGCGCTGCCGTCCGCGCGGCCGGCCAGCATGGCTTCCATGACCTGCTGCGCGCCCGCGAATTTCAGCGGCTCGACGTTCAGCCCGGCCTCCTTGAAATAGCCTTTTTCCAGCGCCGCGTAGAACGGCAGGCCGGCCGCCACGGGCCAGAAGCCGATGCGGATCACGGGTCCCGCTTGCGCCCGAACCAGCGCCGGCGCGGCCAGCGTCGCGGCGCCCAGCGCGGCGCCCTGGATCAGCCGGCGGCGGGTGGCGTTGAAGGCATGGGGCGCGTTGCGGTAGATCATGGAGGAACTCCTGGTGTGCAAGGAAAGTGGCGCTTGTAGACAAGCTGGCATACCAGGCATCAAGCAAGAGCCGTGCCAACTTCTTCCGGGGCGGCATGCGCCCAGTGCGCCTGGCGGGCCGGCCTCGCGCTGGTGCCTCGCCTGAACCACATTGGTGCACGGCGCACCAATGAAGGGGACGTAACCGGCCTCCGTGTCGCGCTGCGCGCGATGGCGGTAGCATGTGGGCGGATCGGAGCGTGCCGCTCCGGACTTGTGAACCCTTGCGCGACGCCTGGCCGCGTCATACCGAGATGAATACGCGTTTTGTCGAAGCCTTTCTGTGGTCGGCGCGCCTGGGCAGTTTCCGGGCGGCGAGCGACCGCCTGCACATCACCCAGGCCGCCGTGGCCAATCGCATCGCCTCGCTGGAAGAGGACATAGGCGCGCGCCTGTTCGAGCGCGACGCCAAGGAGCTCAGGCTGACGGCCACCGGCACCCGGCTGCTGGACTATGGCGAACGGCTGCTGGAGATCCGCCAGCAGATCCTGTCGCTGGGCAAGGGCGGCGACGAGGTCTTCGGCCTGGTGCGTATCGGCGCCATCGAAACCGTGGTGCACACCTGGCTGATCGGCTTCCTGACCAATCTGCGCTCCACCTACCCGGGCATCGAGGTCCAGCTCACCTCCGAGACCACGCGCGCGCTGCACCGCGGCCTGCGCGAAGGCGCGCTGGACATCGCGCTGCAGACGGACCTGCTGAACGATAGCGGCATCATCAGCAACGCCTGCCTGCCCATGGAGATGGGCTGGGTCGGGCCGGCCGGCGACGAGGAGGCGCTGAGCGCGCAGCAACTGCTGAGCGAACCGGTGCTGACCATGAGCCCGGGATCGCAGCCTCACGAAGCACTCAAGGCGCTGTACCGCGAAGTCGGCATGCCGCAAGGCAAGGTGCACTGCGTCAGCTCGATCTCCGCGCTGGCGCGGCTGGTGCGCAGCGGCTTTGGCCGGGCGCTGGTGCCGCTGCCGCCCATCTACGAATACGTGGCGCGCGGCGAGGTACAGATCATCCGCTGCGACATTCCGGTGCCGCCCCAGCTGCTGGTGGTGAGCTATCTGGAAAGCGCCGGCTCGGACGCGATCCGGCTGGTGGCCGAACTTGCCAGCCGCGCGTCGGACCAGTTCACGTCCTCGGTCTCTGCGCCGCGATTGGGTTCGGCGCAATAGTGTTATCCCTAGGGCGTCTTTCAGTAATTTTATTGCCGCGCAGAAGAATTACTCGTTTGTCCCGGGGCATCCGGCCGGCTGAAGATGGAGCCTTCCGTAATCGAAGGAATTTCCTGTCTTCCGCCCATGAGCACGCACACCGAATCCTCCCTCCCGCCGCACGGCCTGCTGTTCGTCGCCACTGACGCCGACCCCGCCCACGAAGCCGATTTCAACCGCTGGTACGACCGCGAGCACGTGGAAGAGCGCGTGCGCATTCCCGGCTTCCTGTCGGGCGCGCGCTACCTGTCGCGGGAAGGCGGCCGCAAGTATCTGGGCCTGTACCGCACCGAATCGCTGGCCGCCTTCACCACGGCGGACTATCGCAAGGCGTTCGAGCGCCAGACCGTATGGTCGGTGACCAACCTGGACCGCATGCGCGACCCGATGCGCCGCGTGTGCGCCGTGCGGGCCGTGACGGGCTTTGGCTCCGGCAGCGAGATCGCGGTCCTGCCTCTGCCGGCGACGAATGACAGCGAAGCGCTGGTGGCCCGGGCGCAGGCGCTGGGCGCTGAACTGGCGCAGGCGGACGGCTTCGTGCAGTCCTATCTGCTGGTGCCGGACGCGGGGCTCAGCACGCCGCTGCCGCGCGAGTCCGCCGACAACCGCGTGCTGGCGCCGCTGTTCGTGGTGGAAGCGAGTTCCGCAGCCGCCGCGCGCGTCCTGCGCGATCGGGCTTGCAGCGCATTCGATACCGATCCGTCACAGGCCTGGCTGCTGGAACTGGGCTGGAAACTGACGGCAGCCGACCTGCGCTGAGCCCATCGCGGCCAGTCATCAAACATCCAATTCAAGGGGAATCCCATGGCTGAAGAAACGCTATATGGCGCCGCGCCGGTGAAGACCGCGGCCGCGCCCAACAAGATGCGCAGGCTGGCCCTGGCCAGCTCGGTCGGCACCACGCTGGAGTGGTACGACTTCACCATCTACAACCTGATGGCGGCGTTGGTCTTCAATTCCATCTTCTTTCCGTCCTTCGACCCGCTGACGGGCACCATCCTGGCCTTCTCCACCTATGCCGTGGGCTATGTGTCTCGGCCGCTGGGCGGCTTCGTCTTCGGCCATCTGGGCGACCGGCTGGGGCGCAAGTTTGTCCTGGTCGCCACCCTGGTCATCATGGGCGTGTCCACCGGCCTGATGGGGCTGTTGCCGACCTACGCGTCCTGGGGTGTATGGGCGCCCGTGGCGCTGGTGGCCTTGCGCTTCGTGCAGGGCGTGGCCCTGGGCGGCGAATGGGCCGGCGCGGTGCTGCTGTCGATGGAGCACGGCAAGCCCGACCAGCGCGGGCGCAACGCCTCCTTCACGCAGATCGGTCCGTCCTGCGGCACGCTGATAGGCACGGGCTTCATCGCCGTGGTCTCGGCCTTTCTGAGCCCCGAGGACTTCCAGGCCTGGGGCTGGCGCGTGCCCTTCGTCTCCAGCGTGGCGCTGGTGCTGTTCGGCCTGTGGCTGCGCCGCGGCGTGGAGGAGACGCCCGTGTTCCTGGAAATGGAACAGAAGCGTGAAACCGCCGCCACGCCCATCAAGGAAGTGCTGGGCCAGTACTGGCGGCAGTTGCTGGTCGCGGGCGGCTCGCGCATCGGCTCCGACGTGCTCTATGCGCTGGTGGTCGTGTTCACGCTGACCTACGTCACCACGGTGCTGCACCTGTCGCGGCCCATGGCGCTCACCGCAACCATGCTGGGCGCCGCGCTGAATGCGATTGCGGTGCCGTTGTGCGGGCATCTGTCAGACAAGATCGGCCGCCGTCCGGTGTACCTGGCGGGCGCGGTGCTGGGCATGATCTGGGCCTTCGTTTTCTTCGTGCTGATGGACACCGCGCATCCCATCGCCATCTGCGCGGCCGTCGTGGTGGGCCTGCTGATCCACGCGCTGATGTACGGCCCGCAGGCCGCCTTCATCACCGAGCAGTTCCCGGGCCGCGTGCGCTATGCGGGTTCCTCGCTGGCCTACACGCTGGCCGGCATCGTCGGCGGCGGCTTCGCGCCGCTGATCATCGCCAGCCTGTTCAAGTCCTGGAATTCGACCTTCGCCATATCGCTGTACGTGGCGGCGGCGCTGGTCGTGACGGCGGTGGCGGTGCTGGCCGCCAGGGAAACGGCCAAGTCTCCGTTGCAGCGCTGAGGCGCGGCGCATGCCTGTCGCCGTCCGGCCTCGCGGCCGGGCGGCGACAGGCCATTCAGGCGATGCTGCGATTGGCCAGCGGCTCGCCGGCCAGCCAGCGGTTGAGGTTGTCGACGAACAGGGCCCGCACGCGCGCGGCATTGCCGTCCGAGAACCCGGCGCTGTGCGGCGTGACGATGACGTTGGGCAGGTCCCACAGCGCGGAATCCGGCGGTAGCGGCTCGTGCTGGAACACGTCCAGGAAGGCGCCGCCCAGGCGGCCGGCACGCAGCGCCGCGATCAGTTCGGGCTCATCGATCACGTGGCCGCGGGCCACGTTGACCACCATCGCATGCGCGGGCAGCGCGGCGAGCGCATCGCGGCCGATCAGGTTGCGCGTGGCGGACGTGAGCGGGCAGGCCAATACCAGCCAGTCGGCCGCGGGCAGCAGGGACGGCAGTTCGCCGTAACCCACGGTGTGGCGGGCCTGCGGCACGGGCGCGCCGCTATGGCGCGCGACCGATATCTTCAGGCCGAGCGCGGCCAGCAGCGCGCCGATACGCTGTCCTATCCCGCCCCATCCCACCACCACGGCATGCTGGCCGGCCAGGTCCCTGGGCGTGCGCTCGTCCAGCAGCGGCCGCCAGGCGCGGTCGCGCTGATCGGCGGCCAGCAGCGGCAGGCGGCGCGCCAGCGCCAGCACGCCGGCGACGGCGCTCTGTGCCACCACCGGGTCGCTGGCGCCTTGCGAGGTCGTGACCGCGACGCCACGCTCGTGCAGACGCTGGTAGATCTCGCGGTCGGCGCCGGCCGAGTGCACATGCACCCAGCGCAGCGCCGGCGCGTTCCGCATGGCCTCGTAGTACAGGGCGGTCGATGGCTGGATCTCGAACTTGGTCGAATGCCCCGTGATGTCGCGCGAGACGAACGCAGTCTCGGCCATCATGGGCTGGTCCGCAACGGGGTGGACCAGCGCATAGCGGCCCGCTGCCGGGCTGCGGTCCAGCGCCAGGCGCAGCGGCGCGGCTTCGGCGGGCGAGCACAGGATGCGGATGTCGGAGCCTTGCGTCATGGCGGCGGGTTCAATGGGCTTCGGGGGCGAACTTGCGCACCAGCAGCGCCCACTTGTCATGTTCGCGCTTGATGAAGGCGCCGAATTGCGCGGGCGTGCCGCCTACCGGTTCGGCGCCTTCGCGCAGCATCTGTTCATTGAGCCCCGGCAGTGCCGCGTTGACCTCGCGGTTGACGACGTCCACCACCTGCTGCGGCGTGCCCTTGGGCGCGAAGAAGCCGAACCAGGAACCCGCGTCAAACCCGGGGTAGCCGGATTCGGCGATGGTGGGCAGCTCGGGCAGGGTGGCGGAACGCTGCGACGTGCTGACCGCCAGCGCGCGCAGCTTGCCGGAACGGATGTGCCCGATCACGGAAGGGATGGTGGCGAACATGAAGTCGATGCGCCCGGCCAGCAGGTCGTTGACCGCGTCCGCGCCCTTGTACGGCACGTGCGTGGCGTTGACGCCCAGCTCGTCCATCAGCATGTAGCTGGACAGGTGGGAGGACGTGCCGACTCCAGTGGAGCTGTAGTTGAGCTGGCGCGCGGTCTTGACGTACTTCAGGAATCCCTGGATGTCCTTGGCGGGCGAAGCCGGCGGCACTACCAGCACGTTGGGCACCGTGGCGATCTGCACCATGGGCACCAGATCAGTCAGCGGGCTATAGGGCAGCTTGTTCAGCGAGGGGTTGACGGCGATGGGCCCCACGGAGTTGACGATGAGCGTGTGGCCGTCGGCCGCCGCGCGCACGACGTATTCCGTGCCGATGTTGCCGCCCGCGCCCGGTTTGTTCTCGACCACGAAAGGCTGGCCCAGCTTTTGGGTCAGGGTATTGGTGACGCTGCGGGTGAGGGTGTCGGTGGTGCCGCCGGGCGAGAACGCCACGATGACCTTCACCGGCCGGTCGGGATAGTCCGCGGCCGCGGGCGGCGCCAGCGTACAGGCGCCAGCCAGCGCTGCGGAAGCGAGCAGGGCTCGTGCAGTGTTCATGATGTCTCCTCGCGTGGGCGTAGTGGTGTTTTCGATGGCGCCGTGCCGCCACGCCGGCCGGCGCCTGTTGAACCGAAAAACTCAGTCGCGGTAGCTCGGGTCCTGCCGGTCCAGCTTGCGCAGCAAGGCGGGCCACTCCATCACTCCATAGGGCCGGCGCGTGCCGGGCTGGTAGTTGTTCCAGGTTTCCTGCAAAACCGGCGCGGCCACGGCCTGCAGCGGCGATCCCGTCGCCATGGCCGCCAGCTGCGAACGGCAGGCCAGTTCCAGGCGGTGCATCCAGTTGAAGGCTTCGCCCACGCTGCGTCCCACGGTAAGGGCGCCGTGGTTGCGCAGGATGAGCGCTTCGCCCTGGCCCAGGTCGGCCAGCAGCGAGGCCTGTTCCTCGACGCCCAGCACAACGCCCTGGTAGTCGTGATAGCCGATCTTCAGGAAGCGCATGGCGGTCTGGGTCAGCGGCAGCAGCCCGCATTCCAGCGAGGACACGGCCATCGAGGCCCAGCTGTGGGTGTGGATCACGCAGTCCACTTCGTGGCGATGGGCGTGGACCGCGCTGTGGATGACATAGCCGGCCTTGTTGATGCCGTAGTCCAATTCGCCGAAGTCGGGCCGGGCCAGGATGGTGCCGTCCAGGTCCACCTTGATCAGGCTGGACGCCGTGATCTCCTCGTACATCATGCCGTAGGGGTTGATCAGGAAGGCGTTGTCTTCGCCGGGCACGCGCGCCGAGATGTGGTTGGCCATCATGTCGGCCATGCCGTAGATCTCGACCAGGCGGTAGCAGGCCGCCAGGTCGACGCGCGCTTTCCATTCCGCCTCGGTGCAATGCGGACGCATCGAGGCAATGCGCAGGCGTCCCCCGGCGTGAGTGTCAGTGGTCATCGGAATTCGTGAAGCTCCATTGCCGCCGCACCATGCCGCGGCATCCATGCCTGGCAATTTATCGGCGGGATGGGGGCGGGCCTAGCCCCGGCCCAGGCATGGGGGCATCACGAATCGAGAAGGGTTGCCCCCGGCCAGCCGCCGTTGCGCACCAGGGCGCGCATCACGTCCAGCAGCACCACCCGCGCGGCCAGTGCCGCCGGCGAAAGTTCCTCGTCGTTGATGCAATACACCAGGTTGCGGCGGAACAGGAAGGGATCGTCGATGGGGTGCATGCTCAGCAGTCCGGACTCCACCCGGGCCACCGCCGCGCCGGGCTGGATGGTGGCCAGCGCGTTGGCCTGCACCAGATCCATCAGCGTGGTCAGGCCGTCGACCTCGACGCCGATCCAGGGTTCGACGCCGGCCCGTTCGAAGGCGGCCTCGACCCAGGCCCGCAGACCGTGGGCCTTGCTGGTCACGGCTTGCGGCAGGCTGCCCAGTTGCGCCATGGTGATGGGCTCGCCGTCGGGCAGGGCGACCATGCCGCGGCGCGCCAGCAGGAACAGCCGTTCGTCCAGCACCGGGATGGCGCTGCGGCCCTGGCTGCTGTCGTTCTGGAACAGCACGGCCAGGTCGAGGCGCCGCCCCGTCAGCAGTTCGCCCAGGTTGCCCGACAAGCCCTCGACCAGATGCAGCCGCACGTTCGGATAGCGTTCGGCCATGGCCGCGTAGAAGGGCCTGGCCAGCACCGATGCGGTGGTCGGTGCGAAGCCGACGCTGACCATGCCGGCCAGCCGCGCCTCGCGCGCGGCCGTCACTGCGTTTTCCGCGTGCCGCAAGGTCAGTTGCGCCTGCCGCAGGAATGCCGTGCCCGCCGGCGTCGGCACCACGCCAGTGGGCGTGCGCACCAGCAGCCGCGTGGCCAGCTCGCTTTCCAGACGGCTGATCTGCTGGCTGAGCGCCGAGGCGACCACTTCCAGCTCGCGCGCGGCGCGGCCGATGCTGCCCAGTTCAGCGACGCGGACGAAGTAGCGGAGTTGGCGGAGTTCCATGGCGCATGACGGGAGGGGAGTAGGGGATAGTAGTCGCAGCGGCGTGCGCATGCGGCCTTGCCGCCTCCGGGAAAACGGGGCTGGCGGTTCAAAGAAATGTCAGGTATCTGACTTTATTCTGAATGACAAACGAAAATTGTTTACACTCTCATCCTCAAAATTCGAGGTTGAGCGGACCGCCGTGGGGGCGGGTGCCGTTCGAGTTACGGGAGAAAGTCGATGCGCAAGTTGCTGTTGGGAGCGGTTTTGGCCGCTGCGGTGTTCGGGGGGACGGCCCAGGCTGCGGCCGAGCCCAAGGCCGTGGTCGCCACGTATTCGGATCTGGCGCTGGCTGGCTACGAAGACTCGCTGACTTCCGCCCGGGCCCTGCGCACCGCCATCGACGCCCTGATCGCCAAGCCCAGCGCCGACACGCTGAAGGCCGCGCGCGAGGCCTGGCTGGCGGCGCGCGTGCCTTACCAGCAGACCGAGGCCTACCGCTTCGGCAACCCCATCGTCGACGACTGGGAAGGCCGCGTGAACGCCTGGCCGCTGGACGAAGGCCTGATCGACTACGTCGACGCGTCCTATGGCACGGAAAATGACGAGAACGCCTACTACGCGGTCAACGTCATCGCCAATTCCAAGATCTCGGTGGGCGGCAAGACCGTCGACGTCAGCAAGATCACGCCCCAGCTGCTGTCTGAAGTGCTGCACGAAGCCGACGGCAACGAAGCCAACGTGGCCACGGGCTACCACGCCATCGAATTCCTGCTGTGGGGCCAGGACCTGAACGGCACCGGCCCCGCGCCCGCCGACCGCAAGGGCACGCCGCAGGAACGCCACGCCGGCAACCGTCCGCACACCGATTTCGATCCCAAGCAGTGCACGGGCGGCCATTGCGAGCGCCGCGTGCAGTTCCTGAAGGCCGTGACCGACCTGCTGGTGACGGACCTGGAAGAGATGGTCGGCAACTGGAAGAAGGACGGCGCCGCGCGCAAGGCCGTCGAAGAAGATCCCAAGGCGGGCCTGATCGCCATGCTGACCGGGCTGGGCAGCCTGTCCTACGGCGAGCTGGCCGGCGAACGCATGAAGCTGGGCCTGATGCTGCATGATCCCGAAGAAGAGCATGACTGCTTCTCGGACAACACGCACAACTCGCACTATTACGACCAGATCGGCATCCGCAACGTCTACCTGGGCAGCTACACCCGTATCGACGGCAAGACCGTCTCGGGCGCCAGCCTGTCGGAACTGGTGAAGGCCCGCGATCCCAAGCTGGACGCCGAAGTGCGCGCCAAGCTGGACGCCACCGTGGCCGCCATGCAGGCGATGAAGACGCGCGCCGAAACGGTCGAAACCTACGACCAGATGATTTCGGACGGCAACAAGGAAGGCAATGCCGTGGTGCAGGCCGCCATCGACCGCCTGGTCGACCAGACCCGCAGCCTGGAGCGCGTGATCGCCTTGCTGGACCTGGGCAAGGTCGCCATCGAAGGTTCCGACAGCCTGGACAAACCTGACGCCGTATTCAAGTGAAACTCGTTTTAGCCGCCGTACTGGCGGCGTCGGCGCATGCCGGCGCCGCCGCCGCTCCGACCGGGCGTGACGACCTCACGCCCGAAGACCTGAAGCGCGTGACCGCCATCACCGCGCCCACGCGCGATTTCTCGAAGGTCGAGACCTTCGAGACCATGCAGGCGGGCGCCGCCACCACCAACAAGCTCATCAACGCCGACATTTTTTCGCAGCCGTCGGCCAACATGAGCTTTGAGGGGCGCCAGGAATTCCAGGTCGGCAACGGCCTGTTCCGCAAGGACTGGGTCTCGGCGCCGGCTTCCACGCAAGCCTCGGACGGCCTGGGGCCGCTGTTCAATGCGCGTTCCTGCCAGGCCTGTCATACCAAGGACGGACGCGGCACGGTGCCGGGCTTCGATCCTTTGGAACGTACCGACGCGGTGGCGCTGTTGCTGCGCCTGGCGGTGCCGCAGGGCGCCGATCGCGGTCACCCCAAGCTCGCGCCGGGCGAGATCGCGGCCTTGCCCGAACCCGTTTACGGTGTGCAGCTGCAGAACTTCGCGGTCGCGGGCCTGCCCGCCGAAGGCCGCATGGAGATCGAGTACCAGCCGGTCCCGGTCGCGCTCAACGGCGGTGAAACCGTCACGCTGATGAAGCCCGCCTACCGCATCGAGAATCTCGGCTATGGCCCGATGCGCGCGGACACGCAGATCTCGCCGCGCCTCGCGCCACCCATGATCGGCCTGGGTCTGCTGGAATCCATCCACCAAGCCGACATCCTGGCCAACGTGGGCGCGGACAAGCGCGACGGCATCGTCGGCAAGGCCAACTGGGTCACCGACGTGCGCACCGGCGCGCGTGTGCTGGGGCGCTTCAACCTGAAGGCCGGCCAACCCACGGTCGAGCAGCAGAGCGCCGCGGCGTTTTCCAACGACATGGGGCTGTCCACGCCCTTGTTTCCCCAGCATTCCGGCGACTGCACGCCCTCGCAGAAGCAGTGCCTCGACATGCCGCACGGCGCGCAGCCGCGCTTCGGCCCCGAGGAAGTGCCGGCAAAGCTGATGGACTTCGTCACCATCTATTCCACCAACCTTGCCGTGCCGCAGCGCCGAGACGCCGACGATGCGCGGGTGTTGGCCGGCAAGAAGCTGTTTTACGAAGCCAATTGCGTCGCCTGCCACGTGCCCAAGTACGTCACCAGCCGCAACGCCAAGCAGCCCGAGCACCGCTTCCAGCTGATCTGGCCCTACACCGACATGCTGGTGCACGACATGGGCGACGATCTGGCCGACGGCGTGTCGGACGGCCTGGCCAACGGCCGCGAATGGCGCACGCCGCCGCTGTGGGGCATAGGCCTGACCAAGACCGTGAACCCCAATGCCACCTGGCTGCATGACGGACGCGCGCGCACCTTGCTGGAGGCCGTGCTGTGGCATGGCGGCGAGGCCAAGCCCGCGCGCGACCGCGTGGTGGCAATGACGCCGGAAGAACGCGCCGATCTCATCCGTTTCCTGGAGTCGCTGTGATGGCTGCAATAGCCCCGCGTGTATTGAAACTGGCCGCGGCTGCGGCGCTGGGCGGCATCACGTCCTGGGCCGCGCAGGCCGCGCCGCCCGCGGATCTTGGCGAGCGTCTGGCGCGCGATTACGCGCGGCCGGCGGTAGCGAAAATGGCGGACGCGGCCTCGGCGCTGGACGGCGCCTTGGGCGGATGGTGCGCGCAGCCCGGCGCGGCCAGCGCGGCGCGCGTCAAGCAGGCGTTCGAGGACCTGGCGCTGGCCTGGTCGGGCGTCGAGTTCCTGCGCTTTGGCCCTCTGGTGCAGGCCAACCGCTACGAACGCCTGGCCTTCTGGCCCGATACGCGCGGCGTGATGCCGAAGCAGGTGCAGGCGCTGATCGCCGCGCAGGACGGCGCCTTGCTCGTGCCCGGCGCCCTGGCGGGACGCAGCGTGGCCGTGCAGGGCCTGCCCGCGTTGGAATACGTGCTGTACGGCGAGCCGGCCTTGCTGCGGCAGGATGGCGGGCAGGTCGACGCCTACGCCTGCGATTACGCCCGGGCGGTGGCCGCCAACGTCAGGCAGATCACGCGCGATGTAGCCCAGGCCTGGAGCGCCGAGGGCGATTTCGGCCGGCAGTTCGCGCAACCCAAGGCGGGCAACGACCTGTACCGCGATCAACAGGAAATCGCGGCCGAGGCCATGAAGTCCCTATCCACCGGGCTGCAGTTTGCGCGCGACGTGAAGATCCTGCCTGTGCTGGGCGATACGCCGGAAGCAGCGCGGCCCAAGCGCGCTGCATTCTGGCGCAGCCAGTTGTCCACGCGCCTGCTGGCGGCCAATCTGGACGGGCTGCAGGCTTTCTATCAGGCGGGGGCCTATGCGCTGCCCAAGGGCGACGCCTGGATGGCCGAGTCCGTGCGCGGTGAACTGGCGAGCGCGGCGCGCGTGCTGCTGGACGTGCCGCAGCCGCTGGAGCAGGCGCTGGCGCAGGAAGAAGGGCGCCAACAACTGACTTTGGCGGCGTTGACCCTCAAGAACGCCAAGGCCATCGTTGACGAGAATCTGGCGCCGGCCCTGGGCGTCACGATCGGCTTCAATGCGCTCGATGGTGATTGACCGGCGCCGCTTCCTGTCGCTCGCGGCCGCGCTGGGCCTGGCCCCGGCGGCTGCGTTGGCGGCTGCGCCCAAGGACGGCGATGTCCTGTACCTGAGCGCGCGCAAGCGCGGCGGGTGCGACGAAACCGCGCTGCTGGATGAAGCGGGACACGATCGGCTGGTGGTGCCGATGCCCGCGCGCGGCCACAGCTTCGCCATCGATGCCGCGGGGGAACGCGCGGTCGTCTTCGGCCGCCAGCCGGGCTTCTTCGCGCTGGCGTTTTCGCTGCGCGGGGGCGAGCCCCAGGCCTTGCCCATGCACGAAGAGCGCCACTTCTTCGGCCATGGCGCCTACGTGGACGGCGGCCGGCTGCTGGCCGCCACCGAGAACGATTTTGTAGCGGGCCGGGGCGTGCTGGGCCTGTACGATGCCTCGCCCGGCGGCGCGTACCGCCGCATCGGCGAATTCGACAGCGGCGGCATCGGTCCGCACGAGGTCGTGCTGATGCCCGACGGCAAGACGCTATGCGTCGCCAATGGCGGCATCCTCACGCATCCCGACTACGGCAAGCTGGAACTCAACCTGGACACGATGCGGCCCTCGCTGGCCTATATCGACGCGGCCAGCGGCGAGCTGCTGGAGAGAGTGGAGCTGGAGCCCGCTTTGCATCGCCTGTCCATCCGCCACCTCGCGCTGACTGCCGACGGCTGCGTCTGGTTCGGCTGCCAGTACATGGGTCCGGCCGCGGACCGGCCGGCGCTGGTGGGTCGGCACAGGCGCGGCGCGCAGCTGGAACTGTTCGAAGGGCCGGCGCCAGCCTTGCGCCAGATGCGCAACTACGTCGGCTCGGTGGCCGTGGATACCGCGGGCGGCGTGGTCGCGACGTCCAGCCCGGTAGGCGGACAGGTGATCTACTGGGACGCGGCCAGCGGCCGTTGCCTGGGCACGACCGAACTGGCCGACGGCTGCGGCGTGGCGCCGGCCGCCGGAGACGGCTTCCTGCTGAGCAGCGGCCTGGGAGCGATGCTGCGCATCGACGCGTCCGGCAAGGAGCAGCCCGTGCTGGCGCCGTCGCGCGAGGTGTCCTGGGACAATCATTTCCGCAAGATCCCGGCGCGGGTCTGATCCCGTTTGCTTACAAAGCTTGACACAACGGGGCCGCGATGCGGCCCTTATCGCAAGCGCCATCTGATAAAGTTTTCGGCTGCTTTTTTCAGGCCGCCAGGCGCCCGTTGCCGGGACGCTGCGCGGCCTCAACTTTTCCGCAGGAGTATCCATGGAAGAAGCCTTGAAAGAATTTAACGCCTGGGCTCCCAAGCTGGTCGACCTGGGCCTCAATCTGGCGGTTGCGCTGCTGATCCTCATCATCGGCTGGTGGGTGTCGTCCCTGCTGGGCAGCTGGGTGCGCCGCGCCGCGACGCGTTCCAAGAAGATCGATCCCACCATCGTGCCCATGTTCTACAGCACGGTGGTCTGGACGGTGCGCATCTTCACCGTGATTGCGGTGCTGGCGCGTTTCGGGGTGCAGACGGCCAGCCTGATCGCGGTGCTGGGCGCCGCCGGCCTGGCCGTGGGTCTGGCCTTGCAAGGCACGCTGCAGAATATCGCCGCCGGCATCATGCTGCTGATCCTGCGCCCGATACGCGCGGGCGAATACGTGGCGCTGAGCACCGGCGTGGACGGCACGGTGGAAGAGGTCGGTCTCTTCCTGACGCGCCTGATCCAGGTCGACGGCATTCATCTGACCCTGCCCAACAGCACGGTGTGGAACGCCACCATCACCAACTACAGCCGCAACAAGACGCGTCGCCTGGATATCCCGGTGCCGGTGCGCTATGGCGACAACCTGGAAGTCGTGGTGGCCAAGCTGCGCGCGATCGTCGATGCGCGTCCGGAAACGCTGAAGGATCCTGAACCGCTGGTGAAGGTGGTCGACTACAAGGAAAACGGCGTCGTCGTGAACGTGCGGGTATGGACCGAGTCTGCCAAGTACTGGGACCTGCGCTGGGGCCTGTACCAGGACATCCGCAAGTCGCTGGAAGATGCGGGCTTCCAGCCGCCGATCCCCATGCGCGAGATCCAGAACGCCAAGCCGGGCGCCGCGGCCTGAAGCAGGCCGGGTCTGCACTGGAATGACAATGGGCGCCCGATGGGCGCCCATTTTTTTGCTGGCGGCAGCAGACCTCAGGCCTGCATCGACAGGCGCGCGAGTTCGTTCTTGATCCAGCCGGCGATTTCGCGCTGGCGTTGCGCAGGCATGCGGTCGATGATGGCCGTGACGCTGACCGCCAGGATCGGCGCGCCCTGGGCATCCAGCAGCGCGCAGCCCACGCCCAGCGCGCCGCGCACCGCGTGGTTGCCCACCACGGAATAGCCGCGGGCGCGGGTGTTTTCGATCAGGCGGTACATCTCTTGCGGTGTCATGCCGCCATATTCGTCCAGCCGGCCCGAGTTGCGCTCGACGATGCCGCGCGCAACGTCGTCGGGCAGGGCGGCCAGCAGGGCCATGCCGCCCGACCCCACGCCCAGCGGCTGGCGCTTGCCGGCGTAGGTGGCCAGGATCTGCACCGGATAGCTGCCGATCTCGCGATGCAGGCTTATGGAATCGTCATCTTCGCGCACGACCAGGAAGACCGCGTCGCCAGTGCGGTCGGCCAGGCGCCGCAGCACGGGCAGCAACTGGCGCACGCGCGGATCGCGCGAGCGCGTGTCCGGGTCCACCGCCAGCTGGGCGCGGTATTTCTTGGTGCCGGTCACGGCCAGCACCAGTCCGGCGTCCAGCAAGGCGGCCAGCAGACGGTAGATGGTGGGGCGCTGTATGCCCGTGAGGCGGGCGATATCGGTCACGCTCAGGCCATCGGGACCCTGGTCGCGCAGGGCGGCCAGGACGGCCAGCCCGCGCCGCAATGTGCGTGGACCCGCGGCCGCGGCGTCGCTATCTTGCATGAAAATCTCTGAAAACTCGGGTTATTACGGAATATTCAAGGGAAAACCACTGTCCGTGCTGTGGACTCTACCTTGATGCAGTGCATGTGTATAGCTCAGAATGCTGCATCGAACAATTCAAATCGTCCACTTGATGGACAGTACCTGCACGGAGACTCTATGATTACAGGTCAAAAGCCTGGACTGCGGCGTATCGCCGCCACCCTTCTGGCTACCGCCGCAAGCGCATTCGCAATGGGCTCGGCCCATGCCGCCTACCCTGACAAGCCCGTCCGCATCGTGGTCGGTTTTTCCGCCGGCGGCACTACTGACGTGATCGCCCGCATCATGGCCAAGGAACTGACTGAAAGCCTCGGCCAGTCCTTCGTGGTCGAGAACAAGCCCGGCGCCGGCAGCAACATCGCTACCGACCAGGTAAAGCGCGCAGACCCCGACGGCTACACGCTGCTGTTCGTGGCCGTGACCAGCGCCATCAACCAGACCCTGTACAAGAACGTCAATTTCGACCTGACCAAGGATTTCACGCCGGTGGCGCTGGGCGCCAAGGTGCCGAACATCCTGGTGGTGAACCCGCAAGTGCCCGTGAAGTCGGTGCAGGAGCTGGTGGACTACGCCAAGAAGAATCCCGGCAAGCTGGCGTTCGCTTCGTCCGGTAGCGGCACGTCCATCCACATGGCGGGCGAGCTTTTCAAGATGCAGACCGGCATCGACGTGCTGCACGTGCCGTACAAGGGCAGCGCGCCTGCCGTGACCGACCTCATCGGCGGCCAGGTGCAGTTCATGTTCGACAACATGCCGTCGGCCTGGCCCCACGTGCAATCGGGCAAGCTGCGCGCCCTGGCCGTGACCACCACGGAACGCTCCAAGAGCGCGCCTGACGTGCCGACCATGAAGGAATCCGGTTTCGCCAACTTCGACGTGTCGTCGTGGTTCGGCCTGATCGCGCCCGCCGGCACGCCGCCGGAAGTCGTGAACAAGCTCAACGCGGCCATGGTCAAGGCGCTGGACAAGCCCGAAGTGCAGCTCAGCTTCGAGAAGCTGGGCGCCGTGGGCGTGAAGACGACGCCGGCCGAATTCGGCCAGTTCATCAAGTCGGAAGTGGAAGGCTGGGCCCCGGTGGTCAAGGCCTCGGGCGCCAAGGTGGACTGATTTTCGATTTCCGGGCGGCAAGCCGCCCGGCAAACCTTGCTGGGGGACAGGCGTAAGCCTGCGCCCCTATTTTTT
Source organism: Achromobacter xylosoxidans (assembly GCF_014490035.1). Classification (NCBI taxonomy): domain Bacteria; kingdom Pseudomonadati; phylum Pseudomonadota; class Betaproteobacteria; order Burkholderiales; family Alcaligenaceae; genus Achromobacter; species Achromobacter xylosoxidans. The sequence continues at coordinate 2,172,586 of NZ_CP061008.1, forward strand.
TGCCCCGCCGTTGCGGCGCGCCGTGGCCAGCATGGCGGTGCATACGCCGCGCATCATGTCCACCTCGTCGCGGCTCAGCGCAAGGCGGGAGTACAGGTGCCGCATGCGCGGCATCAGCTTCTTGGGGTGGGCCGGGTCCAGGAACTGCACGCCGACCAGCGCTTCTTCCCAGTGCGCCAGGAAGGCCTGCACCGCCTCGCTGGAAGCCGGCGCCGCGCCGCGGGGCGCCTCTTGCGCGGTGGAGGCCGGCAGCAGCGCCGCGCCCTGGTCCACCAGCAGCGCGTAGCGCAGCTCCCAGGCGGCCAACTGCAGGGCCTGGGCCACGTTCAGCGAGCTGTACTCGGGGTTGGCGGGGATATGGCAGATGCGCTGGCACAGCGCGATCTGGGCGTTGGTGAGCCCCGCGCGTTCGGTGCCCAGCACCACGGCCGCGACGCCCTCGGCCGTCTCGCCCAGGTGGGCGCGGGCCAGTTCGGCCGCCTGGCGGATGTCGCAGGGCGGGGGGCCCAGGTCGCGCACCCTGGCGGTCAGCGCGAAAGCCATGGTGACCGGCGCCAGCGCTTCTTCCAGGGATGCGTAAATGCGGGCATTTTCCAGCACGTCCAGCGCGCCGCTGGCAAGCGCCACGGCCTCCGGCTGGCTTGTTACATCTGGAAATTTAGGCTCGACCAGGACCAGTTCGGAGAAGCCCATGGTCTTGATGGCGCGGGCCGCCGAACCCACGTTTCCGGGGTGGCTGGGGTTCACCATAACGAAGCGAACACGTGAAAATGCTTGAGTCATTTAAAATGGCACGTTTGGCTTAGTGCCTTCCTGGTTTTTTGGGTCGATTTCCCCCTGTCGGGGAACGGCGGACCGGGGGGCGGCAAGCGGCCTATCATCAAGCCAACTCATCGCATTCGTACGGAATTTTATGCACCCGATGCTCAACATCGCCATCAAGGCGGCCCGGCGTGCCGGCACCATTATCAACCGTGCCAGCATGGATTTGGAACGACTCAGCGTGGCTCGCAAGGGGCCGCGGGATTATGTCACGGAAGTCGATCGCGCCGCCGAGGAGTCCATCGTCGAGACGCTGCGCGCGGCTTACCCGGACCACGCCGTGCTGGGCGAGGAATTCGGCCTGCAAGGCCCCGACCAGGCCGAATTCCAGTGGATCATCGATCCCCTGGACGGCACCACGAACTTCATCCACGGCCTGCCCAACTACGCCGTGTCCATCGCCCTGACGCAACGCGGCCAGGTCACGCAGGCGGTCATCTATGACCCGAGCCGCAACGAACTGTTCACGGCCAGCCGTGGCAGCGGCACCTTCCTGAACGACCGCCGCGTGCGCGTCTCGGGCCGTACCCGCTACCACGAAGCCCTGCTGGGCGCGCACTGGCCCAACTCCGGCGATCCGGAACAAGGCTCCGCGCGTTTCCGCCAGATGGCCGAAGGCAGCACCGGCGTGCGCCGCCTGGGCTCCACCGTGCTGGACCTGGCCTACGTGGCCTGCGGCCGCCTGGACGGCTTCTGCGGCGTGGGCCTGAAGGCCTGGGACCTGGCCGCGGGCAGCCTGATGGTGCTGGAAGCCGGCGGCCTGGTCGCCGACTTCGACGGCGAACAAGGCTGGATGGACAGCGGCAACGTGCTGGCCGCCAGCCCCAAGATCTTCACGCAGATGCTGTCTTCGCTGAATCCGCCTTCGGCGGCTTGAGGCGGAACGCTGCCGCCAGAATGAAAAAACCGGCCATTGGCCGGTTTTTTCATGTGCGGGCGTAGGCTCAGCCAGCCTGCCCCTGCAATACCAACTGCCCATCCTCCATCACAAACCACGCACGCAGCCCCAGCTCCCGCACCACCGCCTGCGTCGTTTCCAGCGGCATGTGCGAGAAAGCCGTCGACAGGGCATCGGCCATGGTGGCGGAAGGCGCCATGACGGACACGCTCTGGTATCGCGGGCGCGCGCGGCCGGTGCGGGGATCGAACAGATGCGTGTACCGGCCCGCCGGGTCGATGGCGGTGCCATAGCCGCCGGAAGTCGCCAGGGCCTGGTTCGTCATGCTTGCGCTTGCCAGCAGGCGCGCCGGGTCGCGCGGATCGGCGATGCCGACCTTCCACGCTTGCGGGCTAGCGCGGCTGTCCAGCCCCTGTATTTCGCCCATGTCCACCAGCGCCCGCTCCAGCCCGCCGCGCCTGAGCAGGTCGGTGACGCGGTCGGTGATGTAGCCCTGGGCAATGCCGTTGAGCGTGATGCCCATGCCGGGCCGCAGCAGTTCGATGCGGCTGCCATCCAGCATCACGTCGGCGTGGGATACGCGCGACAGCGCCTGCGCGATGGCCTGGGGCGGGGGACCGTCAGCAGCAGCGTCCGGCTGCGAGAAGTGTTCGGCATATAGCTGCCACAAGGGCTGCACGGTGGGATCGAACATGCCTGAGGTCAGTTCACTGTAGCGCCGGCTTTCGCTCAGGAGCCGCAGCAGGTCGGCCGGCGGACTGTCCAGGAAGCCCTGGCGGTTCAAGACAGAGAGGGCGCTGTCGTCGCGATACAGGCTGAAGATGGCTTCCAGCCGCCGCAGTTCCTGCAAGGACTGGGCGATCAGGCGCTGGGCCGTGCCGGTGTCGGGATGGTAGAGGCGCAGCTCGGCGTCGGCCCCCAGCGCCGTGCCTTGCCAGGTGGCGGGTGCGATCGAGGCGGCGGCGCGGCGCGCGGCGACGGGCGTCAGCGCCAGCGCGCTGGCTGCGGCGGCGATGCCGATGAAACGGCGGCGGGTAGGGTTCATGGCGATAGGCCTGTAGAGGCGCGGACTATTGGGCGAAGACATAGCTTTCCGGCACGTCGGCAAAGGTGACGACGCGGCCGCCGTGGGTATCGGCGAAAGCCTGGGCATGATCGCGCCGGGAGAAGGGGATGGCGTCTTCGGCGCCCATGCCGCCGATATAGCGGCCTTCGATGACGTAGTAAGCCTGCCGCGCGTCGATCCAGGCGGACGGGTCCGGCGCGCCGCCCGCGCCCGCGGTGGACATGTCGTTGACGTAGATGGCGCTGATGCCCTTGGGCTCTTCGGGCAGCAGGGTGTAGGCGAAGACCTGCTTGATCGAAGAGAACCAGACCGGCGCGGCCTGTCCCTTGACGAATATCTGTCCCTTGGGGCCGTTGTGCTCGTTGAGCGCCATGCCGCAGTAATGGCCGACGGACTCCGTCGTCACGGCCTGCGGCGGGGGCGCGGCTTCTGGCGTGGCGCCGCTGCCGCAGGCCGCGGTCAGCAGCAAGGTGGAGACAGCCAGGAGGAGTCGCAGGCGTTTCATAGCGGTTTGTTCCTGAAGGCCGCGGTCGCCAGCAGGAACGGCACGGCGATCCACAGCAGCAGCGCGGCGACCAGCGCGGCGAGCGGCAGGCTGGCCTGGTCGCTCACGCCCGCCATGCCGGCATACAGCGAAATATTCTCGAAGCCCGTCAGGTTGAGCAGGCGGTATACGTCGGACGGGTTGAGCAGCAGCAGCGCGTTGAGCAGGCCGGGGCTGACGTGGCGGCCCTGGTCGGCCGCCAGCACGCCCAGCAGCGCCATGTCGTAGATCACCACGAAGAACAGCCAGACGCCGACGGCGATGCCGGCCGCGGTGGCGCGTTCGCGCACCAGGGAGCTGATCAGATAGCCCATGGCGAGAAAGCTCGCGCCCAGCAGCACGCTGGCGCCAATCAATAGGGCGAACGGCTGCCATGCGCTGGCGTCCAGGCCGCCGTAGGCCCATTGCAGTGCCAGGCCTGCCGAACCGTAGCCCGCGCCCGTGGCCAGCGCCAGGATGGCCAGGTGGCCGATGAATTTGCCCATCAGCACCTGCCCGCGCGACACCGGATAGCTCAGCAGCAGCGCCATCGTGCCACGGTCGACTTCGCCGACCACGGCGTCATAGGCCAGCAGCATGGCGATGAGCGGCACCAGGAAGATGGACAGGCTGGACAGGCTGACTACCGTGACGGTCAGCGGTTCGGCCTTGACCGTGCCCGTGGGCGAGCTGCCCAAAAGACCCAGCGCCAGCGCCAGCGCGGCCAGCAGCAGGGCGGTCGCCAGCACCCAGCGATTGCGCAGGCCGTCGCGGATTTCCTTGCCGATGATGGTGCATACCGCGTTCATACGTCTTCCCGTTCAAGCAGATGTGCATAGATGTCGTCCAGGCCCGGGACCTGGATGTCGAGGTCGGCGATGGCCGGCGACAGCGCGCCGATGCCGCGGATCGCTTCGACCTTGCCGCTCTCGGGGCAGGCGAGTTCAAAGCGTCCGGCATCAAGGCGGCGCCAATCGCCGCCGGGAGGCGGCGCGCTGGCATTGGCAAAGGTCAGGCGGATGCGGATGGGCAGCCCGGTGGAACGCCGCAGCGCCGACATGGCGCCGTCGGCGATCTTTTTTCCGGCCTTCATCACGACGATGCGGTCGGCATGTCCGGCCAGCTCGGACAGGGCGTGCGTGCTCAGCAGTATCGTGGCGCCGGCCGCGCGCAGTTCGTGGACGATGTCGTAGAACATCAGGCGCGAGGCGGGGTCCAGGCCCGTGGTGGGCTCGTCGAACAGCAGCACGCGGGGTTGGCCCAGCAGCGCCTGGGCCAGCGCCAGGCGCTGCCGCATGCCCTTGGAATAGCCGCCCACGCGGCGGTGCGCGGCGCCGGCGATGCCGACCTTCTCCAGCAGCGCGGCGTTGCCCGACAGCGGCTGGCGCTTGAGCCTGGCGTAGAACGCCAGGGTTTCCTCGCCGGTCATCGACGGATGCAGCGCCACGGTCTCCGGCAGGTAGCCGATCCGGCCGCGCAGGCGCGCCGCGGCGGGGCTGTGGGCGTCCTGGCCGAAGATCGCGACGCGGCCGCGGGTGGGACGTATCAGGCCCAGGATGAGCTTGATCATCGTGCTCTTGCCGGCGCCATTGTGTCCGGCAAGCGCGACGCATTCGCCTTCGCGCAGCTGCAGGTCCAGGCCGTCGATGGCCCGCTGCGAGCCATAGTGCTTGCTGACGCCGGTAAGCGCCACCAGGTCGGTGCTCATGGGGATTCCTTGGTGCTTGCGGTGGCCGGGGGCTGCATCAACGGGGCGCTGTCGATCACGCCGCCGGGCAGGATGGCGGGAAACTGCGACTGCGCCCAGCGCACGATGGAAATCGACGGGCTGTTCAGCAGGATGCGGGCCGCCGGCGCGCGCCACAGCAGCTGGTCGACCACGTCGTTGGGCCGGTAGGCGGTGTCGGCGATGCCGTCGCCGTCCAGGTCGAAGGCGGTGTTGTCGCTCCAGTAATTGCCGCGTCCGTCCACCGACCAGTCCAGCGTCCGGGTGCCCACGTACTTCACCTGATTGCGGTTGTTGATGAAGGCGTTGCCCGAGATCCGGTTGCCTTCGGACCCGGCGGTGAAATGCACGCCGATGTCGCAGTTGGAGAAACGGTTGTCCAGGAAGGTATTGCGGTTGGCGTTGTAGATGAACACGCATTTCCCGGCGCGGTCCACCGTGTTGTTGGCGATGGTGGAATGGTTGGCGTAGTTCAGCATCAGGCCCTGCTCATGGCTGTCCAGCGCGACGTTGTCGCGCACCACCAGCCGGTGCGAATACATGATGGCGTAGGCGATGTCGGTGCCGGTCGAAACGTTGCCGCTGATCTCGCTGTCGTTGGTGTACATGTAGTGCACCGCATAGCGCAGGTCGTGGAAGCGGTTGCCGCTGAACGTGTTGAGCTTGCTGGTGTTGACGAAGATGCCGTCGCGGCCGGCGGATATGTCGTTGTCCAGCACGCGTGTGCCGGGGGTGTTCCAAAGCGTCACGCCGTTGCCTCTCTCGGCCACGCGCAGCTCCTTGTTGCCCACGATGCGGTTGCCGCGGACGGTGGCGTCGGCCGGCCCCCAGACGTGCACGCCCACGAGGTTGTCCAGGACGTCGTTGCGCTCCACCAGTGCGCGGTGCGCCTCGCGGTCCAGGAAGATGCCGGCGTCCATGTCGGACAGGCTCAGGCCGGAACGCGTGACAGTCAGGTTGCGCAGCGACACGTCCGCGGCCGTGACCCAGACGGTGCGCCCCTGGCGCGTGCCGGCGATGATGGCGGAGCGGTCGGGCGGACCCTCCAGCGTCAGCGGCTTGTCGATGACGATGCCGCCGGCGTAGGAGCCGGGCGCCAGCCGCAGCAGGTCGCCGGCCGCGGCGGAAGCGATCGCCGCCGCCAGGTCGGCGCCCGCGGCGATCTCCAGGGTCGCCGCGGGCGCCGCGCCCGGCAGCGCCAGCCCGGCGGCCGCCAGCAGCGCGGCGCCGACGGCCTTGCTTGCGCTCATCCCAAGGATTGCGGCGAGCTTCATAAGCGCTACGCGGTCTTCTTGGGATGGACGACCATCTGGCCGGACATCTCCATGTGCAGCGCGTGGCAGAACCACTGGCAGTAGTACCAGTACACGCCCGGCCGGTCCGCCGTGAAGGTGACCGAGGAGGTGGCCTGCGGCCCGATCTCCATGGCGATGCCGTGGCCTTCGAGCGTGAAGCCGTGCGTCAGGTCTTCGATCACTTCCATGTTCGTGACAACCACCGTGACCTCGTCGCCCTGGTTGACCTCGAACTTCTTGAGGCTGAACATGGGCGCGACCGCCATCATGTACACGCGCACCTTGTTGCCGTCGCGCACGACCTTGGCCGCGTCGTCCAGCGAAACGCCGTCCTTCTTGGCCATCTGGCGGGCGTCTTCCCACATCGGGTCGTCGCGCTTCCAGACGCTCACGGGATGGACCTTGGAGCGGTGCACCAGGCACATGTCGTGCGGCTCGGCGAAGCTGGGGCCGTCATGCACCAGCTTCATCTCGTCGCCGGAGATGTCGATCAACTGGTCGTTCTCGGGCTTGAGCGGGCCGACGTTCAGGAAACGATCCTTCGAGAACTTGTTCAGCGATACCAGCCATTTGCCGTCGGCTTCGCGGGTCTCGCCCATGGTCGAGTGGTTGTGGCCGGGCTGGTAGTGCACGTCCAGCTTCTGGATGATGGGATCGACCTTTTCGCCCTTGTAGGCGCGCTTGGCCTTATCGATGTTCCACTTGACCATCTGGCTGTCGATGAACAGCGTGGTGTAGGCGTTGCCGCGGCCGTCGAACGCCGTGTGCAGCGGTCCCAGGCCCAGCTGGGGTTCGGCCACCACGCAGTCGCGCGGCTTGATCTTGTCGTCGAACAGATCGTCCAGCGTGCGCACGTCCAGCACCGTGACGGTGGGTGACAGTTTGCCGTTGAGCACCAGGTGAATGCCGTCGGGCGCGGCGTTGCAGCCGTGCGGCGAGTTCGGCACCGGGATGTAGCGGGTGTACTTGGAACCATGGCGTCCGTCGACCACAGGCACGCCGCCCATCATCTTGAAGTCGCCATTCTTGACGGCTTCCTCGATGCGCTTGATGTTGAACACCACGACCCAGTCCTGCTCGTTGGCCGAGGCTTCCTCCACGGTGACGCCTTTCTCCGAGTTGTAGCAGGTGGAGAACGAGTACTTGCCCTGGTAGTCGGCGTCGCCGTTGTCCAGGTTGCCGTCGACCAGCACCTGCCAGGCGACCTTCATGGTGTCGCCGTCCAGGGCGGTGTAGATGGCGAAGAAGTTCTTCTTGGGATCGTCCGTCACCTTGCCGTCGTTGGGCAGCGGGATGATGTGCTCGCCATTGGCGAAGACGTAGCCCGTGCGCGGGTAGCGCTGCGGCCGCAGGCCGTGCACGCCGGAGACGTTGGGCAGTTCGGTGATCTTGTCGGTCTTCATCACATCCAGGCGGATGCGGGCGACGCGGTTGTTGGCCTTGTCGTTGATGTACAGGTAGCGGCCATCGTAGGTGCGGTCGGTGAAGGACAGATGGGGGTGATGCGCGTCGCCGTTGATGAAGACGCCGCCCTTGTCCTTCAGGTACTCGCGGGTTTCGGGCGTGAGGCCCTCGGTCAGGATCTTGCGGCTTTCGTTGGTGCGGCCCCAGCCGGTGGCGCTGCAATGGTTGAAGACGGGGATGCGCACCAGTTCGCGCATGGAGGGCAGCCCCAGCACGCGCACCTCGCCCGACTGGCCGCTGGAGTTGAAGGCATAGTATTCGTCCAGCTCCCCGGGCGCGACGTGGCCCAGCACGCCATTGGCGCCGCCCTTCGCATCCTTGCCGTGGGCGGTGGTGATCTGTGCGCCCGCCACCAGGCCGGCGGCGCCCGTGATGGCTGCGGTGCCGAGGAAGCTGCGGCGGGTGAGGCCGGCCTTGTCGGGATTCTTGTCTGACATGGATAACTCCTTGGTAGGAACGGCGCCCCGGGCGCCGCGGTGCGGAAAGCGGGATCAGGCGCCAGGTTCGCTATTCGGATTCGGCGCGCGGTGCATGACAATGACCTGCTCGGCGGGTTCGGCCGCGGGCGTGCGGCGGCGCTCCCGCTTGGCCTTCTTCTGGATCAGGTGCGGACATTTCTGCTCGTGGTGGTAGAGCATCTGGCAGTGCAGGCACTGGATGCACTCGTTCGGATTGATCTCGCCGGTGGGGTCGATCGCCTGCACCGGACATTCAAGGTTGCAGCGTTGACAGGGATTGCCGCAGTCGCGGTAGCGGCGCAGCCAGTTGAAGATGCGCAACCGCGCAGGGATCGCCAGCGCGGCCCCCAGCGGACAGAGATAGCGGCAGAAGAAGCGCTCCACGAACAGGCCGGCCGCCAGCAGCGCCACGGCGAACGCGACGAAGGGCCAGTAGCGCATGAAGCGCAGGATGATCGCGGTCTTGAAGGGTTCGACCTCGGACAGCTGCTCGGCCAGCGCCAGGTCGTACAGCGAAAATCCGAATAGCAGCAGGAAGATCACGTACTTCAGGGTCGACAGGCGCTGGTTCACGCCATGGCTGATCTTGAGCTGGCGCACACCCAGGCGGCGGGCGATGCGGTTGCTGAGTTCCTGCAGCGCGCCGAAGGGGCATAGCCAGCCGCAGAAGGCGCCCCGGTTCCAGAACACCATGGAGATGGCCGTGGCGCACCACAGGATGAACACCAGCGGGTCCATCAGGAAGTACTCCCAGCGGAAGTCGCTGCGCATTGCCGAAAAGAAGGTCAGCACGTTGACCACGGAAAGCTGGGCCTGGCCGTACCAGCCGATCCAGAACAGCGCGAACGCCAGGAACGCCAACCGCAGGCGGTCATGCAGCAGCGGACGGCTGGCAAGCTGGTCCTGGAAGAAGAAGACGCCCACCAGCACCAGCAGCGCCACCGTCAGCACCGTGACCTGGCCGGCCTTGCCGCGCCAGATCTGTTTCCATAGCGCGGGCGCGGCGTCTTCTTCCTGAGCGGCCTGGGCTGGGACGGCTTGAGCGGCAGGCGGCGAGGGCGCGGCGGATGCCTGCGCGCCTGCCACCGGCCGGGTATAGGCCGCCGGCAGTTCATAGCTCAGATCGAAGGTCACGAAGGCCTTGTCGCTGACGCTGAGCACGCGCTGTACCATCAGCTGCAGGCGCCAGGGCGCGACCGGATCCAGCGTGGCGTCCTCGGGCACGACGAACAGGGCTACCTCGCGGAACGCGGGCGCGCCCTGCGCGGCCACGTCGGCCAGGCGCTGGTGGTTGCGGTCGCGGAAGCGGAAGCTGCTTTCGTCCTGGATGATCTCGATGCGGTCGAAGATGCCGCCGCGCACGTAGCCCGAACCCTTGAACGAGTAGGCGCCGTTGCCGGCCACCAGCACGGCCTGCTGGCCGGGCTTGAGCCTTTCCTTCAGGCGTTGCCATTCCGTGTCGCCCAGCAGGCTGCGGCCGATGGCGGGCACGCTGACCAGCGCGGCGTACAGGTCGATGAAGCCGTCTGCGTCGGCGCCGCCTTCCGTATTGGCCGCGGCGTCGTTCCTTCCCGATGCGCGGAATGCCTGGTTCACGTCCTCCGGGCTCAGTCGCAGGTTGCGCACCGCGCCTGCATCCAGCAGATCCTGCCAGGACTGGACGGCATCGCGGGTATCGTCCACGACGCGGGCGGCAACGGGCGCGGCCTGCGGCGCCGCTGCGGCGGTCTTGTCGATGCCGTGGGCACGGGCCACGGCGATGGCCGAGCGCGTGATGCTGTCGCCGATCACCATCAGGGTGACGGTCGCGCCGCTGATGATGTCCACCGGCGGCGGGGCGCCATGGCGGGGAGGGGAGTCGACGAAGTTCAGCCCCACATAGCCGCTGATGAAATGGTCGACCTTGGATTGCGGAATGCCGATGAGCACGATGGGCTCGTGGTGTTCCACCAGCCGGGCGCCGACGATGCGTCCATCGTTCGCCAGGCCGACCAGCACGTCGATGGGCTTGCTGGAGTAGCCGCGGGTGTTGACGACGTCGGAAGTCAGATAGACCACGCCCAATTGGCGCGTGCCCGCATAGACCTTGGCAACCATGGGCTTGCCGGCGGGAGGATCGGCGCGGTCGGCGCCGGGGAAGATCTGTTCGATGGGGATGCCGCCCAGGAAGTCCGGCAGGCGTTGGGCCTGGGCGGCGCTGAAGACCTGCGCGCACAGCAGCAAGACTAGAAAGACTGCATGCACGAACCACTGGTACCGACTGAACCCGCGCCCCGCCGCTTTACTGCCTCGCATTTTCGTACTCTGCTGATTGTGTTTGTTTGCAGGCATCCTAAGAATGCTCGGCATCGGTCGTATTGCGGTTTGTCAATCGGCGTTCGCGCGCGGACCGCTGGCGGGCAATACCCGCATGCGGCGTAGGGGATATCCCCGTTTTGGAGGGGTTGAACGAGGCGCTATTGATGCCGGTCAATAGCGCGCTTTGCGCTGCGCCATAGACTTGTGCGTGGCGGCAGCGACGCGAGGCATGTGCCTCACGCGTGTCGGAAGAGCCGCCAACGTTTACGGAGAATCTCCATGCTGGCAAAAGCCACCCTCGCCATCGCTCTGTCCGCAGCCAGCCTGCCCGCGTTGGCCGCTCAGTGCGAAGCAACCATAGAAAGCAACGACGCCATGCAGTACAACCTGAAGGAAATGGTCGTCGACAAAAGCTGCAAGCAATTCACCGTTCACCTCAAGCACGTCGGCAAAATGCCCAAGGTCGCCATGGGCCACAATTGGGTGCTGACCAAGGAGGCCGACAAGACGGCCGTGGCCACCGACGGCATGAACGCCGGCCTGCCGCAGGACTACGTCAAGGCGGGCGACACCCGCGTCATCGCCCACACCAAGGTCATCGGCGGCGGCGAGTCGGATTCGGTTACGTTTGACGTCTCCAAGCTCACCCCGGGCGAGGCTTATGCCTACTTCTGCTCTTTCCCGGGTCACTGGGCCATGATGAAGGGCACGCTCAAGCTCAGCGACTGATCGGCTGTCCCGGATGCGAAAACCGGCTGGGAGCCGGTTTTTTTTCGTCCGCTCCGACTGCGGCGCCAGACCTCGGATGTCCTGGTTCTACAGGCCTAAACCGCCTGCGTCTCAGGCATAAGGACGGGGTTCGTCACCGGCGTGTCACGGATTTTCCATGTACGATTACCGGTCGTGTAACTTCTGGAGCTCCTGATGGAGTGGCTGCTGGACCCTACTGCGTGGGTCGGCTTGCTTACCCTGGTCATCCTTGAGATCGTCCTGGGGATCGATAACCTGATTTTCATCGCCATCCTGGCGGACAAGCTGCCCCCTGCGCAACGCGACCGCGCGCGCATCATGGGCCTGAGCCTGGCGCTCATCATGCGTCTTGGCCTTTTGTCGGTCATGTCATGGCTGGTCACGCTGACCGCCCCTCTGTTTTCCATCGGCCCGCTGTCGTTCTCGGGCCGCGACCTGATCCTGATGATCGGCGGCCTGTTCCTGCTGTTCAAAGGCACCATGGAACTGCACGAGCGCCTGGAGGGTTCCCAGCACGGCGGCTCATCGGGGCCGCGCGTGTACGCCAGCTTCTGGGTGATCGTCACGCAGATCGTGGTGCTGGACGCGGTGTTCTCGCTGGACTCGGTCATCACCGCCGTCGGCATGGTGGACCATCTGGCCATCATGATGATCGCCGTGGTCATCGCCATCGGCATCATGCTGCTGGCGTCCAAGCCGCTGACGCGCTTCGTCAACGCCCACCCCACGGTGGTGGTGCTGTGCCTGGGCTTCCTGCTCATGATCGGCTTTTCGTTGCTGGCCGAAGCCTTCGGCTTCAAGGTGCCCAAGGGCTACCTGTACGCGGCCATCGGCTTCTCGGTCGCCATCGAGGCGCTCAACCAGGTGGCGCGCCGCAACCTGCTCAAGCTGGATGCGCGCCGGCCGATGCGCGAGCGTACCGCTTCCGCCGTGCTGCGCATGTTGGGCAAGCGCCCGCCCGCCGACGAACCCGACCTGCCCAGCGCGAACGGTCCGGCCATCCCGGCTTTCGGGGTCGAGGAGCGCAATATGGTCAGCGGCGTGCTGACGCTGGCCGAGCGGTCGATCCGTTCGATCATGACGCCGCGCACGGATGTGTCGTGGATCAATATCGACGACGACCCGGAAACCATCCGCCGCCAGCTGACCGAGGCGCCGCACAGCTTTTTCCCCGTTTGCCGGGGTTCCCTGGACGAGGTGCTGGGCATCGGCCGCGCCAAGGACCTGGTGGCCGACCTGATCACCGAGGGCAGGGTACGCCGCAACCGTCTGCGCGACCCCATCATCGTGCACGAGTCCATCGGCATCCTGCGCCTGATGGACACGCTCAAGCGTTCGCGCGGCCAACTGGTGCTGGTGGCCGACGAGTTCGGCGCCATCGAGGGCCTGGTGACGCCGATCGACGTCTTCGAGGCGATCGCCGGCGAGTTCCCCGACGAGGACGAACTGCCCGACATCGTCGCCGACGGCGAGAACACCTGGAAAATCGACGGCGCGGCCGACCTGCACCATGTCGAGCAAGTGCTGGAAACCGAGGGCCTGGTCGATGACGCCCAGGATTTTTCAACCCTGGCGGGGTACCTGCTGTCGCGCTTCGGGCACCTGCCCAAGCCGGGCGACGTCTGCGAGTACGAAATCCACCACGAGCATTTCCGCTTTGAAGTCCTGGAAATGGACGGCCGCCGCATCGCGCTGGTGCGCGTCGAAAAGCGGCCGCAGGAAATGCTTGCGGACGACGAATCCCTAGCCAACGACTAACTGGACCGACCTGCCATCGTGACCGAAAACACCCTATACCTGATCAAAGCTTTCGTCCTGGGCATCATCGAGGGCCTGACGGAATTCATTCCCGTGTCCAGCACCGGCCACCTCATCCTGGTGGGCGACTGGATCAATTTCGAATCCAGCCAGGGCAAGGTGTTCGAGGTGGTGATCCAGCTGGGTTCCATCCTGGCGGTGATGTGGGTGTTCCGCGCCCGCCTCCTGACGCTGATCCGCGGCACCCTGACCGGCGTGCCCAGCGAGGTGGCCTTCACCCGCAACCTGATCATCGCCTTCCTGCCGGCCGCCGTCATCGGGGCGATCTTCATCAAGGCCATCAAGAGCGTCTTCTACCACCCGGCCGTGGTGGTCGTGACCCTGGTGCTGGGCGGCCTGATCATGCTGTACGTGGAGCGCAAGACGCACCATACGCCGGGCGACATGCCGGGCGCGGCCGACGATACCGCCTCGGATGAGCGCGCCACGGCCCGCACGCTGGAGCAGATCTCCTGGAAGCAGGCGCTGGGCGTGGGCGTGGCGCAATGCCTGGCGATGATTCCGGGCACCTCGCGTTCGGGCGCCACCATCATCGGCGGCATGATCGCCGGGATCCAGCGCAAGACGGCCACCGAGTTCTCGTTCTTCCTGGCGATGCCCACGATGTTGGGCGCGGCGGTCTACGACATGTACAAGAACATGGATCTGCTCACGCAGCACGATCTGGCGGGCATTGCCGTGGGCTTCGTGGCCGCGTTCCTGAGCGCGATGGTGGTGGTGCGCGCCGTGCTGCGCTTCGTCGCCAACCATACCTATCGCGTGTTCGCCTGGTACCGGATCATCTTCGGCGGCGTCGTCGCAGCCTGGATCTTCACGCGCTGATGGCACGGCCGGCATGGCGCCGGCTGCAGCAACGACAAGGGCCGCTTGCGCGGCCCTTGCTGTTTTCCGTGGCGGCGCGCCCGAGGGCTACGCTTCCGTTTCCAGGTCGTAGAACTGCAGGCCGTCCTGGTCGATGACCAGCCAGCCGCCGCGGGCGGGCGAGACATGGTCGCAGTCCCAGTCGGGCAGGACCCAGCGCTCGCGCTTCTTGCCGTCGACTTCCAGCACGTGGCGGGCGGGGCGATGGGTATGGCCATGCACCAGCACGCGCACGCCGGTTTCGCGGAAGACGGATTCAATGGCGGCGGCGTTGACGTCCATGATCTCCATGGACTTCATCTGGTTGGCAGCCTGGCTTTCGCCGCGGGCCTGCTGCGCCATCGCCAGGCGTTCGGGGATCGTCTTGGCCAGGAATTCGGCCTGCCAGCGCGGATCGCGGACCATCTTGCGGAACTGCTGGTAGGCGGCATCGTCCGTACAGAACTCGTCGCCATGGGTCAGCAGGATTTGCCCATAGTCCGTTTCCAGCAGCGCCGGTTCGGGCAGCAGCTTGGCGCCCAGGGCCTGGGCCAGTTCTTCCCCGATGAGGAAGTCACGGTTGCCGCGGCCCAGCCAGACCGGAATCCGGCTGGCGGTGTCGCGCAGCGCCGTCAGCGCCGTGGCCAGCCACGGCGGCGCGGCGCGGATCACATCGTCGCCGATCCAGGCATCGAAGATGTCGCCCGGCAGCAGCAGGGCGCCGGCTTCCTCCCGCGCGGCCTCCAGGAAGGCCAGGAAGGCCTCCGAGGTGGCCGGCGTGGCCGGTCCCAGATGCAGGTCGGACGCCAGCCAGATGGGGCCGGACAGCGTGATCTTATTCAAGAACTTCGGCCTTCTCGATGATCACGTCGTCGTTCGGCACGTTCTGGTGGAAGCCCTTGTTGCCGGTCTTCACGCCCTTGATCTTGTCGACCACGTCCGTGCCTTCGGTCACGGTGCCGAACACGGCATAGCCCCAGCCGTTGGGCGTGGGCGCGGTGAAGTTCAGGAAGTCGTTGTTGGACACGTTGATGAAGAACTGCGCCGTGGCCGAGTGCGGATCGCTGGTGCGGGCCATGGCCAGGGTGTACTTGTCGTTCTTCAGGCCGTTGTTGGCCTCGTTTTCGATGGGGGCATGGGTCTGCTTCTGCTTCATGCCGGGCTCAAAGCCGCCGCCCTGGATCATGAAGCCATCGATCACGCGATGGAACACCGTGCCGTTGTAGAAACCTTCCTTGACGTAGGTCAGGAAGTTTTCGACGGTCTTGGGAGCCTTGGCGGCATCCAGGGTGATGACCATGTCGCCTTGGTTCGTTTGAAGCTTGACGCGGGGGTTGGTGCTCATGGCTTTTGTGCCTTCAGAGGTGGAGGTGGAGGAATTGGCCGCAGGGGCGGCGCTGACGAGCGCTGGGGCGAATGCAGCCAGCGCGAACGAGCACGCCGTCAGGCGCAGCAGGTGTAGGGGGGAGTAGCGGGACATCATTTGCCGTGTTTATCCTTCAGCATGGTTTCGACTTCTCGGACCTTTTCCTGCATGCCGGGCACGCCGTCGGCGGCGGCCTTCTTGTAGGTGTTCAAGGCCTGCAGAAGCTGCAGATCGCCCATATTGGCGCGGGCGGCGGCATAGTTGGGGTCGGCGCGCAGGGCCATCGACAGGGCGTCCTGTGCGCGGTCGAGTTCGCCGCGCCCTGCATATAGAGCGCCCAGGTTGTTCCAAGGTTCCGGCAGCTCCGGAAAGCGGTTGGTCATCTCGGTGTAGACGTCGATGGCTTCGCTGGTGCGGTTCAGGGCCGCCAGCGCGCGGGCGTGCTGGAACATCAGCTGCACGTCGGTGCCGCGCTGGTCCTTGATCTGCTCCTGGCGCTTTTCGATCATGGCAAGCGCTTCCGCGTTGTCGCCGTGGTTCAGCAGGCGCTCGATGTGCGTCGTGATCTGCGAGGCCGAGGGCGTCAGGCGGGTGTCGACGCTGGGCTTGGCGGCTTCCAGCAGCTTGGCCAGACTATCCCAGCCGCCCTCGGGCGGGATGGGATCCAGGGTGGTGCGGTTGGCGTTGGGGTTGGTTCCACCGCCGCCGGCCATCGACTGGGCCAGAGAGGCTCCAACCGGCGCGCCCGCAAGGGCCAGGGCGAGCAGGGCGACGCGAAAGCGCGGCTTGATAGTCACTTGGGCATCCGTTAAAAGTCTTGGCAGGCCGACGCTTACGCGCGCGACCGGGCCGCTTGCTATACTTGACGACCGCCATTTTAGCCCCGGTTGAGTTTTGGCTCGACATCGGGGACGAAGCCCCAGGATATCGTTGATGGAATGCGGGCTCGAAATGCGGGTTCGGAACGGCCGGCGCCAGTGAGATTATGGCCCGAAGCCGAGATCGGGATCGAAACCGCGGGATCGAAATCGCAGGATCGAAATCGGCGGGATCGACATCCGACCCGGCGGCACGCGCCGAAGGTATTTTCCTTCGGCAGCAACTTTCCGCAACCGCCACGGAAAACTTAGATAAAGCCTATAAGCGCCATGCTGCAAATCTACAACACGTTGTCGCGTACCAAAGAACCGTTCAAGCCGGCCCAGGCTGGTCAGGTGCGCATGTACGTGTGTGGCATGACCGTCTATGACTTCTGCCATCTGGGCCACGCCCGCATGCTGGTGTCGTTCGACATCGTGCAGCGCTGGCTGCGCGCCAGCGGCCTGGCGGTCGATTATGTGCGCAATATCACGGACATCGACGACAAGATCATCCGCCGCGCCGTCGAGACCGGCCGCCGCATCGGCGAAGTCACCGAGTTCTACATCGACGCCATGCACGCCGACGAGCGCGCGCTGGGCGTCCAGACGCCGGACCGCGAACCGCGCGCGACCGAGTACGTCGGCGAGATGCTGGACATCATCGGCAAGCTCGAGCAGAACGGCCTGGCCTACCAGGCCGACGATGGCGATGTGAACTACGCTGTGCGCGGCTTTCCCGGCTACGGCAAGCTGTCCGGCAAGACGCTGGACGACCTGCGCGCCGGCGAGCGCGTGGCGGTGGGTTCGGCCAAGCGCGATCCGCTGGATTTCGTGCTGTGGAAGTCCGCCAAGGCGGACGAGCCGGCCGACACCAAGTGGGAATCGCCGTATGGCCTGGGCCGTCCGGGCTGGCACATCGAGTGCTCGGCCATGAGCAAGTCGCTGCTGGGCCTGCCGCTGGACATCCACGGCGGCGGTCCGGACCTGAAGTTCCCGCACCATGAAAACGAGATCGCCCAGACCGAGGGTGCTTTCGGCGGCGTGCTGGCCAACATCTGGATGCATTGCGGTCCGCTCATGGTCGACTCGGACAAGATGTCCAAGTCCCTGGGCAATTTCCGCACCATCCGCCAGACCATCGCCCGGCAAGAGCCGACCTCCGACCAGGCCGTCTATGACGTCAACCCGCGCGAAGCGGAAATGGTGCGTTTCTTCATTGTGCGCAACCATTACCGCAGCCCGCAGAACTACACGCCGGACAATCTGATCGACGCGCAGAACGCGCTCGACCGCCTGTACCAGGCGCTGCAGAACGTGCCTGCCGACACCCAGGGCATCGATTGGAACGAGCCGCAGGCCCAGGCCTTCAAGGCGGCCATGGATGACGACTTCAACAGCTCGGGCGCGGTCGCGGCCTTGTTCGAACTGGCCTCCGACGCCAACCGCAACAAGAGCGCGCGCAGCGCCGGCCAGTTGAAGGCGCTGGCGTCCCTGTTGGGCCTGCTGCAGCAGGATCCCGCAGCCTATTTCCAATCGCCCACCCGTTATTCGGCGGCAGCCATGGAGCAGGGCGAGCGCCGCGCGCTGGACGCCGAGGCGATCCAGTCCCTGATCGACGCGCGTGCGGCCGCCAAGGCCGCCCGCAACTTCGCCGAAGCCGACCGCATCCGCGTGGAGCTGCGCGAAGCCGGCATCGAGCTCGACGACAAGCCGGGCGGCGTGACGCAATGGCGTCGCGCTTGAACCCGCAGGACCCGCCCGCCATGTCCACCGCCGACCTCGACATTCCCAAGCCCGAGTATTGGGAAGCCGCCGTAGCCCATCTGATGCGGCGCGACCGCATCCTGAAGAAGGTCATCCCCCAGCATCCCGAAGTCTGGCTGACTTCGCGCGGCACGCCATTCGTGACGCTGGCGCGGGCGATCATCGGGCAGCAGGTGTCCAGCAAGGCGGCCGACACCGTCTGGACCCAGTTCATCGAGGCCGTGGGCAAGCGCCCCACGCCCGTCGCCGTGCTGCGCGTCGGCCTGGAAGGCTTGCGCGCGGCCGGGCTGTCGCAGCGCAAGGCCGAGTACGTGCTGGACCTGGCCGTGCATTTCGGCGAGCGCCGGGTCCATCCCGAGAAATGGGCGGCAATGGACGACGAAGCCGTCATTTCCGAATTGACCGCCATCCGGGGCATAGGCCGCTGGACGGCGGAGATGTTTTTGATTTTCAATCTGCAGCGGCCTGATGTTCTGCCGCTGGATGATCCTGGGTTGCTCAAGGCAATCTCGCTACACTATTTCAGCGGCGAGCCTGTCTCTCGCTTCGAGGCTCGCGAAGTCTCGTTGGCGTGGCAACCCTGGCGTACCGTGGCCACCTGGTATCTGTGGCGCAGTCTGGATCCGACTCCGGTCCAATACTGACGCAAGCCAGGCAGCCCATCTACGGAACCACACTACATGCGCAATACATTTCTGGAATTCGAACAACCGCTCGCCGAGCTTGAGAACAAGATCGAGCAGCTGCGCTACGTGCAGGCCGATTCGGCGGTAGACATCTCCGACGAGATCGGACGTCTGCAGCAGAAGAGCCAGACCTTGGCCAAGGAAATCTACGCCAAGCTCACGCCCTGGCAGACGGCCCTGGTCGCCCGCCATCCCCAGCGCCCCTACACGCTGGACTACGTGCGCGAAATGTTCACTGACTTCCATGAACTGCACGGCGACCGCATGTACGCCGACGACCAGTCCATCATCGGTGGCCTGGCGCGCTTCAACGGCACGCCCTGCATGGTCATCGGCCACCAGAAGGGACGCGACACCAAGGAACGCGCCGCCCGCAATTTCGGCATGCCGCGCCCGGAAGGCTATCGCAAGGCCCTGCGCCTGATGCGCCTGGCCGAGAAGTTCGGCATTCCCGTGTTCACGTTCGTGGACACTCCGGGCGCCTATCCCGGCATCGGCGCCGAAGAGCGCGGCCAGTCCGAAGCCATCGGCCACAACCTTTATGCCATGGCCGAGCTCAAGGTCCCCGTGATCTGCACCATCATCGGCGAAGGCGGCTCGGGCGGCGCCCTGGCCATCGCCGTGGGCAATGCCGTGCTGATGCTGCAATACGCGACCTACGCCGTGATTTCCCCGGAAGGCTGCGCCTCGATCCTGTGGCGCAGCGCCGACAAGGCGCCTGAAGCCGCCGAAGCCCTGGCCATCATCGCGCCGCGCCTGAAGGACCTGGGCCTGGTGGACCGCGTGGTCAACGAACCCGTGGGCGGCGCCCATCGCGATCCGCGCGTCATGGCCCGCCTGCTGCGCCGCGCGCTGGGCGACGCCCTGCGCCAGCTCCAGGGCATGACGCCCGAGCAGCTCGTGGAACAGCGCGTCCAGCGCCTGCTGTCCTACGGCGCCTACCAGGAAGTGCGCGCCTGAAGCAGGCAGGGCGCCGGCGTGCCTGCCGGCGCCGCGGCCTAGCGCCACGCGCCATCCCGCCATGAACGCCCGCCCAGCGTCCGATACTCCGCATCGGGCCGTGGCGGGCGTAGTTCATTCCCTTCCCGTGTCGGCCGAGCTGGCCGCGGCCTTGCGCCGCGCCTTGCTGGCCTTGCCCGAACGTCCGGCGCGCATCGCCGTGGCGTTGAGCGGCGGCGCCGATTCGGCCATGCTGGCCGTGCACGCGGCCGCCGTGGCGCGCGAGCTGGGCATGGATCTGGCGCTGTTCCATGTGCACCACGGCTTGCAGGACGCGGCCGACGCATGGACGCAGCATGCGCGTGCGCTGGCGGACATGCTCGCGCTGCCTCTGTCGGTCGCGCGCGTGCAGGTGGCGCAGGCGGCGGGCAAGGGCATCGAGGCGGCCGCGCGCGACGCCCGCTACGCGGCGCTGGCGCAATTGGCGCAAGAGCAGGGCGTGACGCATATCCTGTTGGCCCATCATCGCAACGACCAGGCGGAAACGGTCCTGCTGCGTCTGCTGCGCGGCACCGGGCTGGTTGGCATGGCTGCCATGGCGCCGCTGTCCTGGCGCGATGGACTGGTCTACCTGCGACCCTGGCTGGAAATCGGCCGCGAGGCGATCCTGCATGCGGCGGACGCGGTGGCGGCAGCCAGCGGCTGGCGTCCGGTGCAGGACCCCACCAACACCGATCCCCACTACACCCGCGCCGCCCTGCGCGAATTGCTGGCGCCGGCGCTCGATGCCCGCTGGCCCGGGTGGCGCGCCATCGTTGCGCGCCATGCGCGGCACATGGGCGAGGCGGCCGAGATCCTGGACGAGGTGGCGCGCGACGACTTCGCCACGCTCGATCCTTCCGCGGACGGCGCCAGCTTTTCGCTGCAGGCGTGGCGCGGGCTGTCCGAGGCGCGCCAGGCGCACGTGCTGCGCCATTGGCTGGAACGCAATGGCGCCCGCATGCCGACGGATGCCAGGATGCGCGATCTGCTGCGGCAGCTGCGCGGGCTGCATAGCCTGGGCCATGACCGCCAGTTGCGGGTGGAGCAGGCCGGCCACGTCATCCGCTGCCACCGGGGCAGGGTCTGGGTCGAACCCCGGGAATAGGCGGATCAGCGCCGCCGATGTCCCCAAAAAATCGCGGCGTGGACAGAATTTTGCACAAGCTGCGCAAATTTTTACCGCCGCGCTAGAATATACGGCTTTGCCCGTCAACCTTTTGCGGCGGGTTCCCAGCCAGAGTACGAGATGTCCCTGATCGTTCACAAATATGGCGGTACTTCGATGGGCTCGGTCGAGCGCATCAAGAACGTGGCGCGTCGCGTCGCGAAGTGGCACGCTGCCGGCCACCAGGTTGTCGTTGTTCCGTCGGCGATGGCGGGCGAGACCAATCGCCTGCTCGGCTTGGCGCGCGAGATTACGCCGCAGCCCGACAGCCGCGAGCTCGACATGATCGCCGCCACCGGCGAACAGGCCAGCAGCGGCCTGCTGGCCATCGCGCTGCAGGCCGAAGGCGTGCCGGCGCGCAGCTATGCCGGTTGGCAAGTGCCCGTGCGCACCGATTCGTCGTTCACCAAGGCGCGCATCACGTCGATCGACGACGAGCGCATCCGCGGCGATCTGGACGCCGGTCGCGTGGTCATTGTTACGGGCTTCCAGGGCGTCGACCCGGAAGGCCACATCACCACGCTGGGCCGCGGCGGTTCCGATACCTCGGCCGTGGCCGTGGCGGCCGCCATCAAGGCCGACGAGTGCCTGATCTACACCGACGTGGACGGCGTCTATACGACCGATCCGCGCGTGGTGCCCGAAGCGCGTCGCATGGCCGTCGTTTCCTTCGAGGAAATGCTGGAAATGGCATCGCTGGGCTCCAAGGTCCTGCAGATCCGTTCGGTTGAATTCGCCGGCAAATACCGTGTGCCGGTCCGGGTCCTGTCCTCGCTGACCGACCCGCTTATCCCGCTCGCAGAAGAAATGGTCTCGGGCACGCTGATTACTTTTGAGGAAGACGAAAAAATGGAAGCCGCCGTTGTCTCCGGCATCGCCTTCAGCCGCGACGAAGCCAAAATCACCTTGCTGGCCGTTCCGGACAAGCCCGGCATCGCCTTCTCCATCCTGGGTCCGGTCGCCGCCGCCAACATCGACGTCGACATGATCGTGCAGAACCAGTCCGTGGCTGGCACGACCGACTTCTCGTTCACGGTCAACCGCAACGAGTTCGCCCGCGCCGTCGATCTGCTCAAGCGCGAAGTCATCCCCGCCGTGGGCGCGCGTGAACTGTCCACCGACGAGAAGGTCGCCAAGGTCTCCATCGTCGGCATCGGCATGCGCTCGCACGTGGGCGTGGCCAGCCTGATGTTCCAGACGCTTTCGCAAGAAGGCATCAACATCCAGATGATCAGCACCAGCGAGATCAAGACCTCGGTGATCATCGACGACAAGTACATGGAACTGGGCGTGCGCGCGCTGCACAAGGCCTTCGGCCTGGACCAGGCGCCTGCCGAAAAGGCCTGATTCAAGACTCTGGCACGATTTTTTTTCAATAAGTGCTCGATAACGGGCAAGAGTGAAAAAAGTCG
Organism: Achromobacter xylosoxidans; assembly: GCF_014490035.1. NCBI lineage: Bacteria > Pseudomonadati > Pseudomonadota > Betaproteobacteria > Burkholderiales > Alcaligenaceae > Achromobacter > Achromobacter xylosoxidans. Next base: position 2,194,778 of record NZ_CP061008.1, read on the forward strand.
TGCTAGAATCTCGTTCTCTTCGGAGATGTGCCCGAGAGGCTGAAGGGGCTCCCCTGCTAAGGGAGTATGTGGCTAAAAACTGCATCGTGGGTTCGAATCCCACCATCTCCGCCAGATTCTCTCCGATCTGGCTTCGGTCAGCACCGGAGATAAAAAACCCGCAATCACGCAAGTGATTGCGGGTTTTTTCATGGGCGCCAAGCGCGCTCGTGAGCGAGCCTGCGTCGCATGAGAAAATTCCCGATTCCCTTTGTGGCGCAGATCCCTTGAAGCACCTGCTTGCTCCCCTTGACCGGCTGCGAGACTTCGATGAAGTCATCGACGTGCGCACGCCGCTCGAATTCGCCGATGACCACATTCCCGGCGCGATCAACGCGCCTGTGCTGAGCAATGAAGAGCGCGTGGTGGTGGGCACGCTGTACAAGCAGGTCTCGCCCTTCGAGGCTTCGCGCGTCGGCGCGGCGCTGGTGGCGCGCAACATCGCAGCGCATCTGGACACGACCTTCGCCGACCGGCGCCAGGGTTGGCGGCCGTTGATCTATTGCTGGCGCGGCGGCACGCGCTCCGGCTCCATGACGACGATGTTCAACATGATAGGGTGGCGCGCGCGGCAACTGGACGGCGGCTACAAGACCTATCGCCAGGCCACGCTGGACGCGCTGGATAGCCTGCCGGCGGGTTTGCGCTACATCGTGCTGGCCGGGCCCACCGGCAGCGGCAAGACGCGCTTGTTGAGCGCGTTGGAGCAGGCCGGCGCGCAGACGCTGGACCTGGAGCGACTGGCCGCGCATCGCGGGTCATTGCTGGGCGCCTGGGCCGGTGTCGCGCAGCCCTCGCAAAAGGGCTTCGACACGCGGCTGGCGCAGCGCCTGCGCGCGTTCGACGCGTCGCGGCCTGTGTTCGTTGAGGCGGAGAGCCGCAAGATCGGCGCGGTCGCCTTGCCCGCCGCGTTATTGGCTGCTGTGCACGCCAGTCCGTGTGTCGAGGTCCGCTCCAGCCGCGAGGATCGCGCTGCCTTTCTGCGGCAGGATTACGCGCATCTGTTCGACGATCCCGAATCGCTCAAGGCGCAGTTGCAACGCATGATAGGCCTGCACAGCCGCGAGCGCGTGAACGGCTGGCTGGCCTTGGTCGACAGCGGCGCGCGCGCCGAGCTGGCGCAGGAGCTCATAGACCGGCACTACGATCCGGCCTACGCGCGCAGCTGCCATGCGCACTTCACGCAACTGCCGCAAGCGCTGCGCTTGGAATTCAGGCCCAATGACGGCGACGTGGTGGAGCAGGCGAGGGCGTTGCTGGCGAGGCTGGGTGCGAGCGATGGCGCGGCCTGAGCATTCTTCATCGTGAATGCTGTGATCGCATGAATCAGTGCTTCACTTGCACGCTTCGCGAAATAACGCTATTATTCAAGGCTTGCTTTCAAACGCAAATGCGCCCGTAGCTCAGCTGGATAGAGTACCTGGCTACGAACCAGGGGGTCGTAGGTTCGAATCCTGCCGGGCGCGCCAAGTTTGATTCCGCATTGGTTTTAATCGGCCGGTGTCGGGTGAAACGATGTGATTGAACGTCTCGTTTGAATAGCAAGAGCAGTAAAAACGGCAAGATTTTTCTGATATAATTTTGCCTCTTTGCCGGAGCGCCCGTAGCTCAGCTGGATAGAGTACCTGGCTACGAACCAGGGGGTCGTAGGTTCGAATCCTGCCGGGCGCGCCAAGTTCACTTGGCCAATACAGCAAAGAAAATGGAAAGGCCTTTGATCTTCGATCGAAGGCCTTTTTGTTTTGCGCCGCCATCTAGAAGCGGATCGTCAGGCCCGCCATGGGTCCTTGCAGCACCGCGTCGAACTTGAAGCCGCCGCTGCTGTAGTCCACGCCCAGTGCGCGATAGCCTATCGCCGCCGAGACATTCTTGCTGAAGTTGTAGCCGAGGCCCAGGCCCACATCCCAATCCGCTTCGGCGCCGCCCGCGCCGATCAGGCCCCAGCCGGTGATGTAGTACTTCGAACTCAGCATGTAGTTTCCGCGCACGCCCACCAGGCCGTCGACCCACGTGGCGCCGTCGCTGCGCGTTCTGCCATCCAGGTGCGCGCCCTTGAGCGTGATGTCGGTGTCGACCGACCAGACGCGCAGGCCTGCGACAACGTCGAGTTGATGCGGTGAGTTTTCCAGCAAGGAATAACCGACCCCGAGCAGTCCCGCGAACGTGGAGGCTTTCACGTCCGCGCTGGAGGCCAGGATGCCGCGCGGCGTATCTCCCTGCGTGCCGATCTTGGTGTAGATCAGGTCGCCGAACACGCTGTAGCGTCCTTTGCGCGCATCGCCGATGAGCATGGCGCCGAAGTCGAGGTTGTCGAACAATTTGTCGAAGCCCGCGTGGATATCGATGACGGGCGACCGTGATTGGGATGTCTTGCCGGACAGGCCGGCAGCCCAGAAGTAGGGCGTGACCGAGAATTGCCATTCGTTCGAAGGCAGGGTCCCCGCTGCGGGAGCAGGCTCCGCTTCGGCGCCCAGCGCGGTCCCGGCTTGCAGCAGCCCGCAGACCAGGCAGCCCGTGATTTTCTTTTTCATTGCAAACCCTCCCCAAACTGCAGGCGTGACGAAGCGCATCCATCACGCCTGCGGTGAGCGCAAAGCCGGCCAGGGGCCGGTGCGACGCAACCCAGGTGTCAGGTGACCCGCCTTACCGGAGGGATGGTCCAGGAGCCGTCGATGATGGACGGGTTGCTTTCGTTGGGCCAGTAAAGACGCATCATCAGGATGAATGGGCCCTTGGGCGCAGGCAGCCAGTTCGACTCCATGTCGGCGCCGGGCGATTCATGCTGTATGAGCAGGTCGATCGAGCCGTCGGGCTTGGCCTTCAGGGGCTGGCGCGCGCTGATCGAGTAGCGGTTCAGCGGGTTGTCGACGAAGAAGTAGCGCGCGTCATACATCGTCAGCGACCAGAAGCCGGAGACTGGCGGCGTAAGCCCTTTCTTGAAGGTCAGCACGTACTTCTCCGAGCCGTTGTAGGTGCGTCTGACGGCGCCGGTGTCTGACTTCAGGGAAGTGGGATAAATGGCGTCCTGCGGGCGGTTGGCGCCCAGTCCGATCGCGGTGATCAGGGCGCGCTGGACGTAGTTGGTGCCGTAGATGCCCGTCTTGGTCGTGTAGCCCCAGCCATCGACGTCCTGGATGTCGCCGCCGCTGGACTTGAAGTGCGTCATGATGCGTCCGAAGCCCACCTGCGGGACCCGCTTCGCGATGTCGGGGTCGAGCTGGCTCTTGTCGAAGTCCTGCCCCGGCACGATGCCTATCGCGGCCATCTTCGCGACGATGGCTGCGTCGGCGGCGTTGGGCGGATTGCGCTTGAGCAACTGCGCGAACAAGGTGAAGTACTCGACCGCGTCCATGTTGTTGACCTGCTCGCGTACCGCGGTCTTCATGTCTATGGCGGGGTCGACCTTGCCCGCGGGCGGGGTCCAGTCCTTGCCCCAAGCGCTCAAGGGACAGAGCTTCACTTCGTCCTGCAGCTTGTGCACTTGCGCATAGTCTTCCGGCGTGCCGGTGCAGTAGATGCGGCCCAGCAGCCAGACGATGCTGGTGGGGGATTTGTACTGGACCATGCCTTGCGGAATCGAGCCCTCCCATCCGGGGCCGCTGACCATGAAGGTTTGCGCTCCCGTGCCGGTGGTGCGCTTGCCGGGCACGTCGAACACCGTCGTCCAGCCGTCCAGCATCGGAAACAGGGCATAGCGTCCGTTCATGTCGGGCAGGCTGACGACCCAGGGCTCGTCGCCGACATCAAAGAAAGAAGTGGTGTAGAGCGTGTCGGCGTTAGGCGCGGTCACGTCGCGGAACTTGGCGTCGGGGTACTGGCGCAGCTTGATGAGATTCCCCATTGGCGCCCGCGTGCCCTTGGGTTCCGCGACGTTGGTGATGACTCTTCTGGTCATCTCCATGGTCACCAGGGGGTAGGCGTAGATGTAGACATCGGTTGCCAAGCCGAACTGCTCGTCGCCTTCGGGCAGATCGGCGATCAGGCCATCGGCGGCCCGGGCGACTGCGCCCAGGGCGCTGGTGGCGAGCAGAGCAAGGCCACCTGCGTTCAATGTGCGGCGTGTTAGCTTCATGGGATCACTCCAACGGACTCATGGGTTGAAAAGCACGAAGTGCCGCGGCACAGGCCAGGCCGTGCCGCGTGATGCCTTGCTCTAGCGTGGTCGGACGTACTTGCCGATTTCCCGGGCCGCGCCGGCGGTCCATTCATCGATCAGGGGTTGCAGCTTGGACAGGCGAACGCCGCCCGCGCCTTGGGTGGCGTTGGCGACTTTCTCCCCCGTGCCGCCCCGCACGGACGCATATAGCAATTCGTCCGACATGCTGTCCGTGACCCGGGACTCGATGGCGACGCTGGCGTTGCGCGCCATGCCTCCTTCCAGGGCGGCGCGGGCTTCGGTCATTACCAACGCGACGGGGATGTATTGATAGGCCCGCAGCGCCTGCTCCGAGGTTCCCACCGCGGTGATGGCGATGCGTATATGGGCGACGCCAGGCCCGGCGCGATCGACCAGCCTCACCTGTTCGCCGACCTTGCGCCGCAGCGTTTCGTCGACCGCTACGCGTATCTCCGTGAGGGTTTCCATGGAAACGTCCGCGGTTGGCCGAGGTTCCGGGTAATACTCGATGGGATCGAGCCAGACTGCCGTATAGCGCGATGGGTTGAAGTCGGGATTCAGGTAGACCAGGCGGGTCCCGCCATCGGGGGCGGGGGCCTGGTGCAGCATCGAGTAATCCGGCAGAAAGCCGGACTCTGTCGTTTTGGGAGCGGTGGAACAGCCTGTGGCCAGGATCGCGGCAGCGAGGCTCAGAACAAGCGCGCCCGAGGAATTCTTGATGTCCATGCAAGTTCCTTCTGACAGACAGGGGGCAGGAGAGCCCCGACTGCAGGCGTCGGCGAGAGGTCCCGTGCAAGAGCTGCTTTCCGCTCGTGGGCGCATTTTTTGACCTATATGCACAGGAAACCAATTATTTTTCCAAGCGTGAAATTTCGCAACGCGGACGAGTGAACCGGGTTTTCTGAACTATTCCCTTTGTGCGCGTTTTGTGGAAGGAATCGCGTGACCGAGGCGGGGCACCTGTCCCGGGGCCGCGATTCGGGCGCAGCGCGGGTGCGGGCTTCGGGCGGCCTGATTTGCGCACCCTTTATTTTTCATGGTATAAACACGCCTCTTTCGGAGCGCCCGTAGCTCAGCTGGATAGAGTACCTGGCTACGAACCAGGGGGTCGTAGGTTCGAATCCTGCCGGGCGCGCCAAGCTTCTTGCTTGGATGAAATCGAAAGAAAACGGAAAGGCCTTTGATCTTCGATCGAAGGCCTTTTTGTTTTGCGGCGCGGATTGCGCCGGTACGTCGCGCTTCAGTGCGTCGGGGCTGGCTCCGCGGTTCGGACCTGGTCCGGGGTCTTGTCATCTTCGTCGTCGAATCCCCAGTCTCCGACCGTGTACCAATCGTCTCCCAGCGTCTCTGCGGGGTGCATGGTGCGGCCGGAGCCGTTGCCGCAGGCCATCGAGTCGGTGGCGCAATAGCGGTCGCAGCCCCAGCATATGCGTTCGGGGTGCTTCGGGTGCAAGGGAAACTTCTTGGCCATGCTGGATGCCTGCTGACGGAGGGCGCCGCGACGGCAGCGCCATTCTTTTCAGATATGTGTCCAGCGTACTGCCGGGCGCGCGCGGAATTCCTTGATCTGGCGCAAGCGCCACGCCCGCGGCCCGACGCGCGCAGTGTCGCGCGTCGGGCCGCGGCTTTGAGGAATGCGGGAGGAGAGAGCGCCGCCCGGCCAGGCGCGGCGGCCCCGTGCGCCTAGTGGCGTCGTCGGTCCACCGCCGTTAAGGAGGTGCCGCTCTTGAGCAGCTGGTAGGTCTGTCCGCCCAGCCACGCGACTTTTTCGCCTGTGCTGGTGCGGCATACGCAATGCGTCTTCGGATCGAAGCGCGAGGTACCCAGCGCGGAATACGCGTCGGGGTCCGAGACGAAGCGTTCAATGCGGTAGAGCGTGCCGTCCGGCGCGGTGGCGAGGACGTCGGTCAATCGTCTTGCGGTGCCGAGCATATGCGATACCTCCATGCGCGGGCCATTGGATATACGGCGCCAAAGTCGTTCGGGCATTTCAGTATGCCAGGGCGGGAAGCTTGATGTTCCCGCGTCAGGCTAATGAAGGTGCCCTCCAAACAATGAATCGTCGAGCTGGTCGGGAGTGACGCCCAGGGCTTCGGATACGCGGTCCAGGATAACCTGCCTGGGCCGCGGGCGCGGCCGTTCCAGTTCGATATAGATGGAGTGGTCCACTCCTAGCCGTGCAGCCATATCAGCGGTGCTGATATTGAGATGCTCGCGCCAGGCGCGTATCAGGCTCCAGTCGTTGCCGGTTTTTAGATTGACGACAGCTAATGGTAAATGACTCTGCCCCTGCGCGGGTGTTCTGCGCGGGGCGGATTTTCTGCGGGGGTCGTGCAGGCTGCTCTTGGCGGCAGCGCTCTTGCGGGAATCGGCCCGAGGCGTGGTGGTGGCGGCTTCGGCGGTGAAAATGGCGCCGCCATTCAATTGGCGATATTGGTTGTCGCCGATCCAGTGCAGGGCTTCGCCGTTGTCGAGCATGCACTCGCAGTCCAGGTGATAGTTGCTGGGCATGCTCTCGAGTTGGGCGATGGTTTCCGCGGTCGTGGCGTGGCGCACCACACGGTGCAAGACACCGTCCGGCGAGCGCACAAAGACGTCGGGAAGTCTCCAGGAAAACGGAATGATAATCTCCACGGCCAAACCTATCCCGCCAATGTATCCCGGGGTGCGGGTGGTGGGATTTGGGGTTTCCCCTCGCCTGACTTGAGTCGATGATTGTGCGCCACATCAGACCCCGACATCTTCACGAATCTTCACTGCGCGCAGGGCTGTAATCGGTGGGGCCGAAGCCCGCGTCCGCAAGCAACCTGGGCATGATCGCTGCGGCCGCGCCGCGTACGTTGTGGTGTGCGTGCGCGTCCAGCGGCGTGGCGGCCGGATTGATCTGCGCCAGGGTTGCGCCGTGGCGCAGCGCGCGTTGCGGCAGTTCTGCCGCGGGGTAGACCAGCGCCGATGTGCCTATGCTCAGCAGCAGGTCGCATTGCTCGACGGCCCGCATGGCTTTGTCCCACTCATCATGCGGCAGGCTTTCTCCGAACCACACGACGCCGGGCCGTACCGGCGCGCCGCAATGCGTGCACGCTGGCGGATCGATGCGCCTTCCTTGCCCGGGTTCGTCGGGGAACGCCTGCGCAAAGGCATGGGCGGCGCCGCAGGCCGAGCAGCGCGGCGCGTGCAGGCTGCCGTGCAGGTGCGCGACATGGAGGCTGCCGGCACGTTCATGCAGATCGTCGACGTTCTGCGTGACCACGAGCAGCTCGGGCACGTGTCGCGCCAGTTCCGCGATGGCGCGATGCGCGGCGTTCGGCGCGGCGCGCAGGGCCTGCGCGCGGCGCCATTCGTACCAGCCCCAAACGAGGTCGGGGTGGGAGCGGAACGCTTCGGGCGTGGCGAGAGCCTGTGCGTCGAAGCGCGACCACAGGCCTGTCAGCGCATCTCGGAAGGTGGCGATGCCGCTTTCGGCGGAGACGCCGGCGCCCGTGAAGACGACGACGCGCCGCGCCTGGCGCAGCGTCTGCGCCAGCGCGGGGGGAATATCGTGATGCGTGTTTTTCATTTTCAATCTTGAAGCCAGTCCGATACGCTGCACGCGCGGGCCTGGGCCTGTCAAGAAAAGCCAGGCGCGATTACCCGGGCGGAAGCAGGGGCAAGGATGCGTGTCCATCCTGAATCGTGGATACTGTTTTTTCAATCTGGGATTTCCAGAGTTCACGGAGAGACGCAATGCCCGAATCTCAAGGCGGCCTGGACAGGCTGCGCCGCTTCATCGCCGCCGCGACCCGGCTGGCCACGCCCACGGGTCTGGCGCAGACGCCGGAGCTGCAGGCCGCATTCACAGACCTGGTGCGCCATGACGATTGGCTGCCCGAGGCCTGTACCGCGCCCCATCCTCAGTACTACCAGCAATATCTGCTGCACTGCGATCCGCTGGAACGCTTTTCGCTGGTGAGTTTCGTGTGGGGGCCGGGCCAGTTCACGCCGGTGCATGATCACGAGGTCTGGGGTTATGTGGGCATGCTGCGCGGGGCGGAGGTCAACCAGCGCTATGTTCGCGGCGAGGACGGCAGCGTTACTCCGGCGGGCGCCCCGACCACCTTGCAGCCGGGCGACGTGGAGCGCCTGTCGCCGGCCGAAGGCGACATCCACCGCGTGTCCAACGCCCACGCCGACCGCGTATCGATCAGCGTGCATCTCTACGGCGGCAACATCGGCGCCGTGTCGCGCCACGTATATGACCCGGCGACGGGGCAGGCCAAGCCTTTCGTGTCCGGCTATTCATCGCCCAGCCTGCCCAACCTGTGGGACCGCTCGGAAGCCGTGCGCGCGGCCATTGCCGGGGGCGCACGCTAGGGTCTGTTCGCGCGCGGCGTCCCATGCTATTTTCTTGTCCTAAATATTAGGAAAATAAACAATGGACAAGACGCTGCTCAAAGGTCTGATGGTGCTGGAGGCGGTGACCGACGTGGATAATCCGCCGCGCACCATCGATGCGCTCGCCGCCCGCGTCGGGCTGACCCGCAGCAACACGCACCGCACCTTGCAGACGCTGATCCATGCGGGCTACGTGACCAAGGACGATGACGGCGGCGGCTATCGCGGCGCGGTACGGCTGTTCGAGCTGGCGGCGCGTCAGCTGGCCCAGCTGGACGTGCGCAAGCTGGCCGCGCCCTACATGCGCACGCTGGCCGACCAGACCGGCGAAACCGTGCACCTGTCGGTGCTCGACGGCTTCGACGTGGTCTACGTGGACAAGATCGACAGCCCCCAGCCCATACGCGCCTATTCCATGGTGGGCGGACGGGCGCCGGCCTATGCCGTCGCCACCGGCAAGGCCTTGCTCGCCTACCAGGCGGAAGGCTACGTCGAGCGCTATGCCGACAAGCTCGTGCGCCACACGTCCTCGACCATCGTGTCCATGCCGCTTTTGAAGGACGAACTGCGCAAGATCGCCCGCACCGGCTACGCGGTCAACCGGGGCGAATGGCGCGAAGGCGTGGGCGGGCTGGCCGTGACCTTGTTCAACAGTCTGGACCAGCCCGTGGCCGCGATAGGCATCTCCGGCCCGCTGGACCGCCTGAGCGCCGCTAGGATGAAGCAGCTGGCGCCGGACGTGGCTGCCTGTGCCCAGTCCATCTCGCAAGGGATGGGCTATCGCCGGGGCTATCTGGATCAGTAGCGGACCGCGCCAGCGCGGCGCCGATGCGCTGCGCCTGGCCGCGAGCCAGCCGCGCATTCACGTCCATGGACGTGGTCCAGAAATACGTGCCGCCCGCCAAGCTGCCCAGCACCGAGATATCCGGCTCGATCCCGCCTGCGGCGTTCTTGAGGCATCCCGTGGCATAGTCCAGCGCCAGGCCGCCATGGGGATCGGGCTGCGCATGGCCCTCGCGCAATAGCGCGGACACCAGCGGATCTTGCGTGCTTGCGGTGTCCACCGAGAAGCTGGTGGCGTTGATCAGATAGCGGCTGGCGTGGGTGGACACTGCGCCCGCCGCGTCGCGCAAGCGCGTGTGGAACAGGCCGCTGGCGCTGTCGTGGCGGCTGTCCAGATAACCGCCGCTGACCTGCAACTGGCCATTCTGGAGCAGGGCTTGCAGCTTCAGCGCGTTGCGCATCGGAAAGGTGGCGCGCCGCGCCATCCATAGCGAACGCCATTGCGACTGGAAGCGGCCGCGTTCGGCGTCCGGCATGAGATGCCAGATCAGGTCCACGGCGGCATTGGTTGCGGCCGCCACCGCCTGCCAGGGGCGCGCGGCCTGTTCGGACCGCCGTATCTCGTCGTCCAGCGCGGCGCGGGCCTCGCCCTCCAGCCCGAACACGTCTGCGGCTGCCAGACTGCCGTCCAGCGCCTGCACTTCTTCCCGCAGCGCCGCGGCAATGGCCTCGAGCGAGAGGGTCCCGCCGTGCGCGGCGGCCAGGCGCGCAACGCCCTCCGGACTCAAGCGGCGCAGTGCGTCCGGAGCGCGATTGTGCGGACTGCGCACCGACGGCAGCCGGCCATTGCGCGACGCGCACAGGATGGGGCCGCGATGCGCCGCTTGCCGCAAGGCTGCGATGGCGTCCACGGCGCTCAGGCTGGTGCCGATGATGCAGACCGGGGCGTCGGCGGCGATACCGCGCGTCAGCGCCTGGACCGGGTAAGGGCTGTTGAAGTAGCCGGGCGCATCGCGCAATTCCGGAAAGGCCTGCGAGGGCAGGTTGCCGTTGCACAGCACGGCGTAACGCGCCAGGCAGGGCTGACCCGATTCCGGTTCGACCCGCGCGCCGCAGCCAGGCAGCGGCGCCACGCGGCGGACACGGCTGCGCACGTGTGTGAGCGTGACGCACTGTGCGCGCGCGAGTTCGCAAGCTCGCGCATAGACTGCGCGCATGTAGGCGCCGAACAATGGCCGCGGCAGGAAGTCCGCCGGCGCTATCGAGTCCGCGCCTTGCGCGCGCAGCCAGGCGGGATCCTGGACGCGCAGCCAGTCCACGAAATCCATCCTGTGGTCGGCCCGCGCCGACATGTTGCCGGCGGGGATATTGAGCAGGTTGCTGGGCAGATCCTCCTGGTAGGCCTCGCCCGCTCCCGGCTCGGCCTGCGGCTCGAACAGCGCGATCGTCAGCGCCCGGCCGCCGCCCGGTTCCAGGGACAGCAGGAATTGATACAGGAAGCTGACGGCCACCGAGCCGCCGCCGACGATGGCCAGGTCCGCCGCGGGCGGTGTCGTGCCGGGCGCCGTCATTTGGCCGCCGACAAACGCACGACGTCGGCCCAGCGGGCGACTTCCTGTTTGAGCACGCGGCTGGTGTCGGCAGGAGTGGTGGCCACGGCGTCGGCGCCCAGCTTCTGCGCGGCTTGCTGCACGGAAGCCATGGCAGCCGCCTTCTGCATGCCGGCCGAGAGCTTGTCCACCACGGCGGGCGGCGTGCCCGCGGGAGCCAGCAGCGCGTAGGTGGTCGCGACCGAGTAGTCCTTTACGCCCTGCTCGGCGAGCGTGGGGAGGTCTGGCAGCGCCGTGGCGCGCGTGGCGGTGGTGACGCCGAGCAGACGGATCTTGCCGGTTGCGACCTGCGGCAGCAGCGCCGGCAGCGTTTCGATCACCATGTCGATCTGGCCGCCCAGCAGATCGGTGATGGCGGGCCCGCTGCCACGGTACGGCACATGCATGAGCCGCGTGCCGGTCACGACCTGGAAGAGTTCGCCCGCCATGTGTTGGGACGTGCCGGGGCCGGCCGAGCCGAAGGTGATGGTGCCGGGCTTGCTCTTGGCCAGGGCGATCAGCTCCTGCACGTTCTTCGCGGGAATCTTGTTGCTGTTCACCGCCACGGCCATGGGCATGCTGGTCGCCATGGACACGCCGACGAAGGCGGTGCCGAAGTCGTAGCCGGGCTTGTCCGGCATGGCCGCGTGGATCGCGTGGCTACCCACGGCGCCCATCAGCAGGGTGTAGCCGTCGGCGGCCGACTTGGCCACATACTCAGCGCCGATTTCGCCGCCCGCACCCGCCTTGTTTTCCACCACCACGCTCTGCCCCAGGTAGTCGCCCAGGTGCTGCGCGTAGATGCGCGCGGCCGCGTCCGTCGCGCCGCCGGGCGGGAAGGGGACCACCATGCGCACGGGTTTCGCGGGCCAGTTGTCGGCCGCGGCCGCGCCGCCTGCCAAAGCCAGCACCATGCCTGTCAGGGCAATGCGCCACATTTTCTTCATGGAAGTCTCCTTGGTGTCGGTGCGGGCCGTCATATGCCGCGTCGCGGCCCTTTATAAAAATCCTAAAATATAGGACTCGAGTTTCAATAAATGGTTTACTTAGAATTCCACACGGTGCTATGCTGGTCAACAATTAAGCACGCTACTTAGGGAATGCACTAGGATTCGCGCTAAAAATCGCAAACAAACGCTAGAGATGGGCTGGATGATGCCAGTCTTGAAGGCCAACTCTTATAATGTTTTCTTTGTCCCAAATATTGAATTTTCATAACGAGAGGTCAGACATGACACCCAGTTCGGCGCTGGCCGGCATCACGGTGCTGGAGATTTGCAATGTTGCGGCGGGGCCTTTTTGCGGCATGCTGTTGGCGGACATGGGCGCCGACGTGATCAAGATCGAGAACCCCGAAGGCGGCGATACGCTGCGCAGCTGGCCGCCCATTTCCGACGGCTACAGCGAGAACTTCGCGTCCCTCAACCGCAACAAGCGTTCGGTGACGTTGAACCTGAAGGACCCCGGCGACCTGGCTCTGGCGCGCGAACTCGCGCTGTCCGCCGACGTGCTGATCGAGAACAACCGGCCGGGCGTGATGGACCGCCTGGGCCTGGGCTATGCGCAGCTGCGCGAGGCCAATCCCAGACTGGTCTATTGCTCGATCTCGGCCTACGGCCAGTCGGGGCCCCGTTCGCAGGAAGGCGGCTTCGACCTGACCATCCAGGCCATGAGCGGCATCATGAGCGTGACCGGCGAAGCGGGCGGCGAACCCGTGAAGTGCGGCGTGCCGGTGGCGGACTTTTCGGCCGGCCTGTACGGCGCCTTCGCCATTGCGTCGGCCTTGCGCGCGGCCCAGGCCAGCGGGCAGGGTACGCATATCGACGTACCCATGCTGGGCGCCACCCTGGGCATCGCGGCTCTGCAGACTTCGGAGTTCTTCGGCAGCGGCAAGGATCCCGTCAAGCTGGGATCGGCCCATCCGCGCAATGCGCCCTACCAGGCGTTCCGCTGCAAGGGCGGCTACTTCGGCATGGCGGCGGGCAACCAGGCCTTGTGGAAGGGCGTATGCGCAACGGTAGGCCGCGAGGATCTGTTGGCCGACCCGCGCTTCACCGACACCAGCGCCCGCGCCCGCAACCAGACAGCGCTGCGCGAGATCCTGGAAGCGATCTTCGAAGCCGAGGACGCGCAGACCTGGCTGGCGCGTTTCCGTGCGGCCGGCGTGCCGTGCGCGCCCATCAACACCTATTCAGAGGTGCTGGCCGACCCGCAGGTTGAGCACATGGGCTGGGTGCAGCCCGTGGACCTGCCCAACGGCGTGCGCACGCGCACGTTCGGCCTGCCGGTGCGCTTCGACGGCCAGACCACGGCCTTGCGCCGCCGTCCGCCCGCCCTGGGCGAACACAACGATGAAGTGCTGGGCGCGCTGCGCGCCGCCAGGAAGGGGACGGCGGCATGAGCGAGGTCCTGCACATCGACAAACAGGGCGCGGCGCACGTGTTGACGCTGGCGCGGCCCGACAAGATGAATGCGCTGTCGGCGCCGCTGGTGGAGGAGCTGATTGCCGCATTGGATGCGGCCGAGGCTGGCGGCGCCCAGCTCATCGTCTTGAAGGGCGAGGGCAGGAACTTCAGCGCGGGCTTCGACTTCGGCGGCTGGCAGGAGCAGAGCGAAGGCGATCTGCTGCTGCGCTTCGTGCGCATCGAGATGCTGCTGCAGCGGCTGGCGGCCTCGCCGTGCCTCACGCTGGGGCTGGCGCATGGCCGTAACTTCGGCGCGGGCGTGGACTTGTTCGGCGCTTGCAAGTGGCGGGTCAGCGCGTCCGACGCCACGTTCCGCATGCCTGGGCTGAAGTTTGGCCTGGTGTTGGGGACGCGCCGTTACGCAGCCTTGGTCGGCGCCGAGCGGGCGCGCGCGGTGCTGGAGCAGGCGGCCACATTCAGCGCAGAAGAAGCCTTGCGCGACGGCTTCGCGAGCCGCCTTGCCGACGTGCAGGACTGGCCGGCCGTCGAGCGCGAGGCGCTGGACGCCGCATCTGCTCTCAGCTGCGCGAGCCGCGTCCAGCTGTATGCGGCGCTGTCCTCGGAGGCGCCGGATATCGATCTTGCCCGCCTGGTGCGTTCTGCCGCACTGCCGGGCCTGAAGGACCGGGTAGCGGCCTATCTGCAGGCGCGTTGATCGAAGAAGAACACGCAGGGAAGGAGACATCATGGCATCGGGTTTCAATCAGAAGAACAAGCAGTGCTCGCTGGCGGAGCTGGCGGCGCTGGTGCCCAACGGCGCGTCGATCGCATTGGGCGGCAGCTTCCTGCACCGCGGACCGTTCGCCTTCGTGCGCGAACTGATCCGGCAGGGCCGGCGCGACCTGGAACTGGTCAAGCAGTCGCCGGGCTACGACGTGGACATCCTGTGCCGCGCGGGCGTGCTGCGCCGCGTGCGCGCGGGCATCGTCGCCATGGAAGGGAACTTCGGCCTGGCGCCCTGGTACCGCAAGGCGGTCGAGCGGCGCGAGATCGAGCTGGAAGAACACGCCTGCGCCAGCCTCACGGCCGGCCTGCGGGCGGCGGCGTTTGGCGTGCCGTTCCAGCCTTGCGGCGGCCTGCATGGTAGCGGCCTGCCGGAGCTGAACGGCTGGAAGTGCCTGGACGATCCGTATGGCAGCGGGCAGAAGACCTGGGTGGTGCCGGCGATCCGGCCGGACTTCGCCGTGATTCATGCTTCGGAGGTGGACGCGCTGGGCAATGTGCGCGTGCACGGCACGGCGCATTGGGACCGCATCATGTCGCGCGCCGCGGGCAGCGTGCTGGTGGTGGCCGAGAAGGTGGTCGACAGCGCGGTGTTCGAGGCCAATCCGGAATCCACGCTGGTGCCGTTCTTCATGGTGCAGGCCTATGCCGTCGCGCCGCAGGGCGCATGGCCGGGATCCTGCTGGCCGGACTACGCCATCGATTATCCGGCGGTGGAAGCGTACATGGACAAACACAGCGATCTGCAGGCGCACCTGGCTGCGGCGCCCGAAGCGCGGGAGGTGCAGCATGGCTGAGCAATGGTCGGGCTTTTCGTACATCGTCACCAATCTGGCGCGCTTCATCCGGCCGGACGAGATCACTTTCAGCGGCGTGAATTCCACCCTGCCGATGCTGGCCTGCCTGCTGGCCAAGCGCGCCTACGATTGGGACTTCGTCTACATCAACGTCGCCGGCGGCGTGAACCCGCTGCCCTCGCATGTGCCGATCTCCAGTTCCGATCCGGTGCTGGCCGAGCGCACCGCGTCGATCTTCTCCAACGAAGACTTCTACGATCTGTGCACGCGCGGCCGCATGGACCTGACCTTCCTGGGCGCGGCGCAGATCGACGGCGAAGGCTGCGCCAACAATTCCTGCATCGGCGACTGGCACGAACCCAAGGTGCGCTTGCCGGGCGGCGGGGGCGGCGCGGTGATGCTGCCCACCGCCAGGCGCGCCTGCACCTGGCGCACCGAGCACTCGCGGCGCACCTTCGTGCCCAAGCTGGACTTCATGACGTCCTGGGGCGGATTCCATGGCGTGGTCACGCCGATCGCCGTGTTCGTCAAGCGCGACGGACGGCTGGCTTTGCAGTCATGGCACCCGGAATCCAGCCTGTCTGAAGTGCGCGAGCGCACGGGTTTCGAATTCGACGCCAGCGGCGCCGAGCCGTCCGCGCTGCCGACGGCGGCCGAGATGCGCGCCTTGCGCGAGCTGGATCCCGATGGGCAGTTTGAACGCGACGCTGCCGTCGCGCTGCGCTAGGAGCTTGCCATGACGCTTGTCGACGCCACCTTGGTGGCTGCCTTCGCGCGCCTGTGGGCCCTGCCGCAATGGGCCGAACGGCCGGCTATCCTGACCGCGGACGGCATGCTGACGTATGCCGGCCTGCGCCAGGAGGTCGGGCGCATCGCGGGCGGCCTGCGCGCCGCCGGGGTGCGGCGCGGCAGTCATGTGGCCATCGCGATGGAGCGGTCGCAGGCCCAGGTGCTGGCGATCCTGGGCGTGATGGCGGCGGGCGCCTGCCCATGTCCGTTGGAGCCGCGCCTGTCGGATGCCGAGACTGCCAGGCGCGTGGCGGCGGTGGGGCTGGGCTGGATACTGCACGATGCGGCGAACGCGGCGACGGCCCGTGCCAGCGGCTTGGCGCCGCAATGCCTGCTGGACGCCGCTGCCGTGGCCCAAGGCCCGCTGGACTGGACGGGCAGCGGCGAGGCCGCGCCCGGCGACGCGGGCCTGCTGCTGTTCACCTCCGGCAGCACCGGCAATCCCAAGGGCGTGCTGTTGAGCCACCGCGGGCTGGCGAACAACGCGCGCGGGGTGCTGGCGCACACCGGCTTGACGCCGGCAGACCGGCTCTTGCACGTGATGCCGCTGCATCACACCAATGCGCTCAACAACCAGATTTTCGCGCCGCTGCTGGCGGGGGCCTGCGTGGCGCTGGCGGGGCGCTTCCGGGCCGAAGACATGCCGGGCTTGCTGCGTGAGTTCCGGCCCAGCCTGATCACGGGCGTGCCGACCATGTACGCGCGCATGCTGGAACTGGAGTTCGATCCGGCCAGCCTGGCTGCGTTGCGCTTTGCGCGCTGCGGCTCGGCGCCGATCACCGAAGCGCTGCACCGGCGCATCGAAGCCTTCCTGGGCTGCCCGCTGGTGGTGTCCTATGGCCTGTCGGAAGCCACTTGCACCTCGACCATGAACCCGCCTGCCGCGCGCCGCGTGGGGTCTGTGGGTACCGTGCTGGCCGGCCAGAGCGTGACCTTGCGCCTGCCGGACGGCAGCGAGGCCGCGCCGGGCGGCGAAGGCGAGATCTGCATCGCGGGCGACAGCCTGATGCTGGGCTATGTGGGCGTGGACAGCGCCGACACCGGCGCGCCGCAGCTGTTGCGCACTGGGGACCTGGGGCGTTTCGACGAGCAGGGCTATCTGAGCATCACCGGCCGCATCAAGGACGTGATCATCCGCGGCGGCGAGAACATCTCGCCAGCGCTGATCGAGGGGGTGGTGACGGGCCTGCCGGGCGTGGCCGCCTGCTGCGTGGTGGGCGCGCCCGACGAGGACCTGGGCGAAGTGCCGGTGATCTTCGTGCAGCGCGCGGGCGCGGCCGCGCCGGATGCGTCCGGCATACAGGCGGAGGTGCTGGCGCGCCTGGGCCGCATCTACGTGCCGCGCGAGGTGTTGTGGATCGAGCGCCTGCCCGAGAACGCGGTGGGCAAGGTCGACCGCAAGGCGCTGGCGCGGCAGCTAGCGCCCGCCAGCCTGCGTTCATGAACCGGGGGGACGCCCCGGAATTCCGGGCGTCCCGTTGGGCTATTCGACCTTGCCGATCCGGTTGACCGCGACCTCCAGCGAGGCCGAGTCCTTCTTCCAGTACTCGTCGAAGGCTGGCGCGTCCAGGTATTGCACCGGACTGCCGGTGCCGGCGATGCGGGCCTGGACCTCGGGGTTGGTGGCGACGTCCTTGACTGCCTGGCGCAGCTTCTCCACGACGGCCGGCGGCGTGCCGGCCAGGGCGAATACGCCCGACCACTGCACGAAGCTGATGTCATAGCCTTGCGATTTGAAGGACGGCACGTCCGGCAGGCTGTCGAGCTTGCCGTCGCCCCAATGCGCCAGCGCCTTGACGCGCCCCGCCTGGATCAGCTGCATGACGCTGGACGGCCCGGTGGCAAGGGCATCGACCTGGCCGCCCACCAGCGCCTGCACCGCGGGGCCGGCGCCGGTGAAGGGCACGTGCATCATCTTGATGCCAGCCGCGTTCTGCAGCATTTCCATCGGCACGTGCATGGTGCCGTAGATGCCGGAAGAGCCGTAGCTGAACTTGCCGGACTGCTTCTTCGCCGCGTCGACGAATTCCTGCAGCGTCTTGTACGGCGCGTCGGCGCGCACCACCAGCACGGTCGGATCGGCGGTGATGCGCGCGATCGGCACGAACTGGTCCAGCTGATAGGCCGGCTTGCGTTCCAGCAGGCGGTCGGCTGCGGGCAGGATGGAAATCGACGACAGGCTCATCAGCAGCGTATAGCCGTCGGGCTTGGCGCGGCCGGCCTGGCCGATGCCGATGGCGCCGCCCGCGCCGCCCTTGTTTTCGATGACGACGGCCTGGCCCAGCTTGTCGCCCATGGCCTGGGCCAGCGGCCGCGCGATCGTGTCGGCGACGCCGCCAGGCGGGAAGGGCACCACCATGGTCACGGGGCGTTCAGGGTAGCCGGCGGCCAGCGCATTCGCGGCTCCCAGCCATAGCAAGGCAGCCGCGGCCGCCCGGTAGCAACGCAGATTCATGTCTCACTCCTTGTGCTTCTTATTGCCGAGCCGCCCCGTGTTCATTCCGGGGCTTGTCCTCAGACGAAGCGGTTTTCTATGTGGCCGATGCCGTCGATCTCCACCCGCACCACGTCGCCGTGCTTGAGGAATTGCGGCGGGTTCAGGCCCTGGCCGACGCCGGCCGGCGTGCCGGTGGCGATGACGTCGCCCGGATACAGCGTGATGCCGCGCGAGCAGGTTTCGATCAGCGTGGGGATGTCGAAGATCAGGTCTTCGGTGTTGCCGTCCTGGCGCAGCTCGCCGTTGACCCAGCAGCGCACGCGCGTCTTCTGGCCGTCCAGCTCGTCGGCCGTCACCAGCCAGGGGCCCATGGGGCAGAAGGTGTCGAAGGACTTGCCCAGGTCCCACTGCTGGTGGCGCATCTGCACGTCGCGCGCGGTAACGTCGTTGACCACCGTGTAGCCGATCACGTGGCTCATGGCCTCGGCGCGGGAAATGTTGCGGCCGCCCTTGCCGATCACCACCGCCAGCTCGGCTTCGTAGTCGATCTTGTCGGAGACGCCCACGGGCAGATGCACGTCGGCCCAGGGGCCGACCACGGTCTGCGGCACCTTGGTGAACACGATGGGCCAGGATTCGGGATTGGCGTCGTTGTCCTTGAAGACGGAGTCGCGCAGTTCCTTGGCATGGGCGTGGTAGTTGCGGCCCACGCAGAACAGGTTGCGCCGCTGCGCTGGCAGGGGCGCCTCATGCTCGACCTGGTCCCAGCGGTAGGACGAGCCGACCTTGGCCGGCAGGGCGCGGCCCTCGGCCAGCCATTCCACGGCGGTCAGCGCGCCTGCGGCCGCGAGTTCGCGCGGGAAGTCCAGGGCGGTCACGCTGCCACCGTCGTCGGACACCACGCCGATGCGGCGCTCGCCCTGGATCCGGAATACTGCAATCTTCATGCTTGCTCCCTGAGCGGTCCGGCCGCTCTTGTTTAATACCAAAAAATACCAATTGGGCGAATATCAAGGCCCAATTTCGGGAGAGGATATACCAAATAAACCAACTTTCCTAACGGAATCTCCAGGTTTTTCTTGGTTTATTGGTCTGTTTTGGTATCATCTGGCCGCTAGCTATTCTGGGACGGTCCATGGACAAAGCTTCCGCCTTGCGCGCGGTCATCATCGAGAATCTGCAATCCGGCGCCTGGCCTGCTGGCCATCGCCTGCCCACGGAACGCGCCCTGAGCGAACAATTCGGCATCAGCCGTTCAACGGTGCGCCGCACCCTGGCCGACTTGAAGAACGAAGGCCTGATTTCGCAGCGCGTGGGCAGCGGCACCTACGCCAATCCATCCTCGGCGCTGGCGCAAACGGAAGGGCTGCTACGCACCGAAGTGCTGTCCACCAGCCCGGCCGAACTGATGGCGGCGCGGCTGGTGCTGGAGCCGGCCATCGCGGCCCTGGTGGTGCAGCATGGCAGCCCTGCCGATTTCGCCGCGATGCAGGACGCCTGTGCGCGCGCAGAGGCCGCCGACAGCTTCGAAGCGTTCGAGATCTGGGACGCCAAATTGCACGAATTGATGGCGACGGCCACGCACAATCTCTTCATCGAAAAAGTGTTCGCGCTGATGACGGCGGCGCGCTCGCAAGCGACCTGGGGCGCCTTGAAGCGCAGGAGCCTGACGCCCGAGCGGCGCCAGGCCTATCAGGTGGAGCATCGCGAGATCGTTGATGCGCTGCATGACCGGGACGCGGAACGGGCCATGGAGGCCGTGCGGCGGCATCTGCTGCACGTGAGGGACAACCTGCTGGGCTAGGGGCTGCCGCGTCCGCAGGCTGCGGCGCGGCCGGGGCATGACGGGTGCAAGACCGGCCGCCGCGGGAAGCCCGCCTCAGGGCTGCGCGCGCAGCCTGGCCAGTTCGGCGGAAAGCTCGGCCACCAGGGCTTGGGCGCGCGCCAGCGGGTCGTGGCCCTCGGGCGAGGGCTCTGCGGGCGCGTCGGGCGTCTGCAGCCGTGGCTGCACGCTTTCATGGCCCATGCTGACGTCCACGTCGAACACCAGTTGCTCGGCGCGGTGCCAGGTGGTGAACCACTCCAGGGGGCGGCCATGCTGGTCCATGCCTTGGCCTTGCAGCATGAGCAACGGCGTGCCGGCTTGCGTGTCCAGCAGTTCCGCCAGCGTCTTGTCGGCCGCCACCGCCCGGATCTGGTTGCGCCCGGCGCCGGGGCGCAGGCCGAAGCGCCGTGTCAGCACGCCGTGCAGGGATGCGTCGGCGAGGTCTTCGGCGCGCAGGCCGGGTACCGCGCCGGCGGGCAGCCATGTGCGCACATAGGCCAGCGGCGCATCGGCCACATGGCGCAGGCGTTCCAGCATCAGCAATTGCGTGGTGCCGAAGAAGGTCGCCACATCGGCGGGCGGCTCGGCGCGCGCGAACGCCAGCACGCGGGTTTGCAAGGCCACGCCGGACTGCGCGAACTGCTCGTACAGGCCGGTGGATCGCTGCACCAGCCGGCGGTGTTCCTGGGGCGCCGCCACGGTGGCAGGACGCCCGGTTTCGCGCTGGATCAGGCCTTCGGTGGCCAGGGCCGCCAGCGCCTGGCGCACCACGCTGCGCGCCACGCCGAAGCGTTCGCACAGCGCGGCCTCGCTGGGCAGCACGGCGCCGGCCGCGAGCTTGTTCGTGCGGATGTATCCGCGCAGCAGGGTCGCCACCTGGGCGTGCAGCGGGATATCGCCGGAGCGATCAAGTACGGGCAATGCGTCGTGCGTGGTGGGCGCCATGGGAATCAACCTCCGGTTTGTGCCCGCGCAGTTTCCCACACATGCGTCCAGCCCGGGGCCAGATGCGCGGCGCGCTCGGCGGCCAGGATCAGGCTGTCTTCGCGGGCGATGCCGCGGCCGGCGATGTCGAAGGCGGTGCCGTGGTCCACGGACACGCGCACGACCGGCAGGCCCACGGTGATGTTGACGCCGTCGTCGCCGTAGACCGCCTTGAAGGGCGCGTGGCCCTGGTCGTGGTAACAGGCGATCACGAACTTCCACTTGCCGCGCACGGCTTGCGGGAACAGCGCGTCGGCCGGAATCGGGCCCGCGGCCAGGATGCCGGCGGCATTGGCTTCGGCCACCGCGGGCGCCAGGATGTCGGCGTCTTCGGTGCCGAAGATGCCGTTTTCGCCGGCATGCGGATTCAGGCCCGACACCGCCACCGGCTGGTCGCCGCGGCCCAGCGCCTTGGCGAAGGAACCGGCCAGGCGCAGCACCGCGCGCATGCGCGCCGGGGTCAGGTCTTCGATGGCCTGGCGCAGCGACACGTGGGTGGTGGCGTGGAAAATGTAGAGGTCGCCGGCCGACAGCACCAGCGAGAAGGTCTTGACGCCGAACTCGTGCGCCAGCAGTTCGGTATGCCCGGGCCACTTGTGGCCGGCCGCGTGCATGGCGGCCTTGTTCAGCGGGGCGGTGACGATGCCGTCAACCTCGCCGGCGCGCGCCAGGGCGCAGGCCGTGGTGACAAAGCGCACCGAGCCGTCGCCCGCGTCCGCGCTGATCTCGCCCAGCTTCACGTGGGCCAGCGACGGGCCTGCCTGCAGCACTTCGATGGTGCCGGGCGTGTTGGCGCAGTCGGCGGCGCGGTCCAGCTTGCGCACGATGGCGGGGTCGCCGCCCAGGCTGCGCACGGCGTTGGCCATCACGTCCACGTCGCCGACCACCAGCAGGCGGGCCTTCTGGCGCAGTTCGTCATGGCCCATCAGCATCTTGGCCGTGATTTCCGGCCCGATGCCCGCCACGTCGCCCAGGGTTACGGCCAGCAGGGGCAGCTTGCCCGGTTGGGGTTGTGTCATCGCTTGAATCTCCTGTCGCGGATCGCGCGCACCGCGCGAACCAGTACATCTTCGGTGCCAAAGCCGCCGGCCTTGGTCACCACGGGCAGGCCGGCGGCCGTGCCTCCGGTCAGCGTGCCCAGGGGCACGCCGCCCATCACTTCATCCACCAGCGCAATGCCGCGGGCGCCCAGCGCCACCAGCACGCTGCGCGCGCCGTCACCGCCCGTGGCGACCACGCCGGCGGCGTTGGCGCTGGCGATCAATTGCGCGGCCAGGCCGCCCAGGCGTTCCGCGACGGTCTCGGAATCCAGGCCGTCCAGCTGGCCTTCGGGCGCCAGCAGCAGCACCGTGCCGGCTTGCGCCGGCGATTGGCCATGCGCTTGCAGCAGCGGCTGGCTCCAGGCCTGCCATGCGGCGTCGTCGGCCAATTGAGCCAGCGAGGGTGTCCAGGTGTCGGCGCCCGAGGCTTGCAGGGCGGCGGCTTGCGCGCGCGCCGCGCTGTGCTGCGAGGTCACCACCACCACGACCGGCGCGGTCTGGTCGGCGCCGGCCCAAACCCGAGCCAGCGGCACGGCCAGGCCGCCCGCGCCCACGGGCAGGGCGTGCACACCCAACAAGCCGATGGCGCGCGCCAGGCGCTCCAGGTCGGCTTCGGTAGCCGCGTCGACCACCACGGTGCTGCCGGCCGCGCGGATGCGGGCCGCCAGCGCTTGCGGCGTGTCGTCTTGCTGCGCCGCCACATGGGCGCAACCCAGCAGGGTGGGGATATGGCTTTCGGTCACGGGCGTGACCGGATCTGTGGCCGCCGAGGTCTCGGTGACCGGCTTGCCGTTGACGTAGAGCACGCCTTGTTCGACGGTGCGGCCGGTGGCCGGGAAGGCCGGACAGATCACCGCAATGGTGTCCGGACCCCAAGCCTCGCGCGCCGCGTCGATCTCGGCCTTGAAAGCGCCGCGCAAGGTGGAGTCCACCTTCTTGTACAGGCGCGTGACGCCGGCCGCACGCAGGCGGCGCACGTTCTGCCAGACGGCCTCGGCCGCGTCGGCGGCCGACAGGGGACGGCTGTTGGTCGTGACCGCCAGCACTTCCACGCCGGCGGCGCCGGAACCCGACAGCGCCTCGTCGGCGCCGCCGATGGACAGATGGGTGTTCCAGCCGGCGCGCACGAACTGCACCGCCGTGTCGCCCGAACCGGTCAGGTCATCGGCGACGATGGCGATGGCGGGATTCAAAGCGCCTCTCCACGCGCTTCACGCAGGGCGGGGGCGACCGTGGGGTCGGCGTCCTCGGACTTGAGCTCGCCCGCGCGCTTGAGGAAATACGAGGCCAGCATGGGCGCCAGGATCGAGCTGATCAGCACGCAGGCGGCGACCTGGGCGGTGGCGGTCGACACGTATTGCTGGAAGTTGGGATCGGCGGCCGCTACCACTGCAGGGGTGGCAATGGCGTTGCCGGCGGTGGTGCCAGCGGCGAAGCCCAGGCCGCTCTTGCCGCCGCGGCGCAGGATGTAGCGATAGCCCAGATAGACCAGGCCGCCGGTGATGGGGCTGATGATCAGGCCCAGGATCAGGCCGCTGACGCCGCCGGAAACCACGGCGCCCAGGTTGATGCCGGTGCCCAGGGCGAAGGCGAAGAACGGGATGACGATGTTGGGCACGGGCTTGAGCACGTCGCGCCACTTGGGGTCCAGGTTGCCGACCACCACGCCGAGCAGGAACGGCACCAGCGCCGCCACCAGGGCGATCATGGGGATGTCGGCCAGGCCCGAGGCGCCCAGGAACAGCAGGCTGAAGAAGGGGCCGTCATTGACCGCGCTGGCCACATAGGCGCCGCGGTCGCGGGCATCGCCGTACTGGCCGGTATAGGCCAGCCACAGGCCGCCGTTGCTGTTGTCGAAGGCGGCCAGCAGCGCCAGGATGGACACGCCCAGCACGCCGTCCAGGCCGACGTAGCTGCCCAGAATGATGATGAGGGTGGCGGGCACCAGGGTCTTCATCAACAGGATGGTGCCGGCGGTGGCCAGGATCGGGCCACCGGTGCGCGCATTGACCTGCGTGCCGGTGGCGAAGATCAGCAGCGCGATCAGGGGCAGGGCGCTGTTCTTGAACAGCGCCGTGGTGAAGCCGCCGATCGCCAACGCGTCGGGAGCGAAGGTGCCGATCAAGGAACCCAGGATCAGCGGCACCAGCATCAATCCTCCGGGGATTTTCTGCATCGTGCCAAAAAAGGGCGAGCGGGAAGTTTCGGTCGACACTATCGGAGTCTCCAAGACGGTTTTTATGGGTTGCAGACGTTCGAGCGCGCGTCTGTCACACGGTTGATCAGGGATGAAAAACCGTAGTGTACACCTGTACGTACAGCATGTACGTACAGGTTGCCGGACCCGGAGGCAGTTCCGATTTTAGAAGCGGTAGGCGCCGCTCAGCATGACGGTGCGGCGTGCGCCATAGAAGCAGTCGCCGCGATCCAGGCAGACCACCTCATAAGTGCGGTCCGCGATGTTGTTCACGTTCAGCGCATAGCGCCAGGGACCGTTGTCGTAGCTGAGCATGGCGTCGAACAGCGTGACCGCCGGCGTTTCCGGAGCGCCGCCGTCGCGGAAGGCCGACAGGTAGCGCACGCCCGCGCCCACCGCGAAGCCGGGCTGGCCGGCCAGCGCGAAGCGGTACTTGCCCCACATGGAGGCCATGTGCTTGGGCTGGGCCTCAAGCTGCGGGTCCAGGTCGGTGTAGATGTAGTTGGCGATGACGTCCAGTTCCTTGGTGACGCGGCCGCGCAGCTCCAGCTCCACGCCGCGCGTGCGGGTCTTGCCGGCCTGGATCTGGTTGTTCGGATTGTCCGGGTCGTTGGTCTGGCGGTTCTTCTCGCGCAGGTCGTAGGCGGCCGCGGTGAATTCGATGTCGGCGTCCTTCGGCATGTACTTGATGCCGGCCTCCACCTGCTTGCCGCGCATGGGTTTCCAGCGCTGGTTGTAGAAGTCGGCGCCGGCGATGGGCGTGAACGACTCGCTGTAGCTGAGATAGGGCGACCAGCCGTTGTCCGCGGCATACATCAGGCCGAAGCGCTTGGTGGTGGCCATGTCGGTTTCCCGGTCCTGGCCTTCGGTGGTGCTGTCGGCGCGGTCGCGGCGGATGCCGGCGAGGAAGATCCAGTTCTTGTCGAACTTGATCTGGTCCTGCGCGTAGAAGCCGATCTGCTGCTGATTGATCTTGGGGGTGTCCGACAGTTCGTACTCGGGCGCGTTGCCGTATACGGGGTGGTACAGGTTCAACGGCGAACCCGCGCCGCTGGCCGTCTGGCTGGTCTCGCGGTAGCGCGAATAGTCCATGCCGAAGATCACCGTGTGTTCCGTGCGGCCCCAGTTCAGCTTGCCTTCCAGGTTCTGGTCCGCCAGCAGCGTGCGCATGCGCGGCTTGTTGACATAGAAAATCCGGTCGACGGTGGTCTGTTCCGGATCGATGTAGGAATCGCCGCGGCGCGCGCCGTAGACGTTGGGATAGAGCGTCTTGTAGTCGACGCTGCTGACCGTATTGCGGAAGTTCTGGCGCACTTTCCAGGTGTCGTTGAATTGATGCTCGAACAGCCAGCCCACGCTGAACTGCTCGGTGTCATAGGCGTCGAAACCGGGCTCGCTGGCGAAGCGCCGGGTGGGGATGCGGCCGTTGGGATTTTCCTGCACCGAGCCGCTCCACGGCAGGAAGGACTGCGTGGTGCCCGCGCGGTCCTTCTGCCAGGTGGCCTGCAGCGTCAGCGAGGTGGCCGCGCTGGGGCGCCAGGTGAGGGACGGCGCCAGCATCAGCCGGTCGTCCGGCGCGTATTGAACTTGGGTATCGCTGTCGCGTCCCACGGCGATGACGCGGTACAGCCATTGGCCGTCCTCGCTGGCCGGGCCCGTGAGGTCGGCCTGGATCTCGCGCCGGTTGTGGTTGCCCAGCACCACGCCGATTTCGCGTTGCGTTTCCTCCAGCGGGCGCTTGCTGACCAGGTTGACGATGCCGCCCGTGCTGCCCTGTCCGTACAGCATGGAGGAGGGGCCGCGCAGCACTTCCACGCGCTCCATCGCATAGACCTCGGTGCGCGGGTTGTTGAAACTGAAATACTGGCGCAGGCCGTCCAGGTACTGCACCGGCTCCACGCCGCGGATGCGCACGTAGTCGGCGCGGTTGTCCACGCCATAGGCGTTGGGGCGCACGCCTGCCGCGTAGTTCATGGTGTCCTGGATGTTCTGCGCGCCCTGGTCCACGATCTGTTCACGCGGGATCACGGTGATGGCCTGCGGCGTTTCGGACAAGGGCGTGTCGGTCTTGGTCGCGGTGGCGCTGCGCGTGGCGACATAGCCTTCTACCGGGCCGGTCGCGGTTTCGCCGGTGCCGGTGACCTGCACGGCGGGCAGGATGGTGGCCGGCTCGCCGGATGCGGCGGGCTGGGCCTGCGCTGCGCCGCCCATGCAGGCGGCAAGCGCGGCGGCGACAGGCAACAGGACCAGCGGCCGCGCGCGCCGGGCGGCGGGATCAGGGTGGTGTTTCAACGGATTTCCCCCTCGGCCTGAATTCGGCCGATTATGGATGCAAATGACAACGATAACTATTATTAATTTACTGCATCGAGAATGTCAGGAAATCCGCGGCCCGCAGATGTAAAAAAGCCGTGCAAAGCTTGCCGGGCGGTAAGGCCAACGACGAAAAGCGCCGTCCTATCAGTGGCTTGGCGACGTTTGGGGCAGGGGCGCGGGAGCCGCGCGCCTGTTGGCGAGGCGCGACAGAACGGCTCAGGCGTGGCGCGGCCTGCGGGTGCCGCCGTCGCGTCGGCTGGCCTTTTCCGAGACGATGTTGCCCTCGGCCATGCGGCGGCCGCGCTGTTCGATGCGGCCCAGAAGGTCGCGCAGCAAGGCGACCTCGTCGGCGCTCAGGTCCTGCACCAGCAGGTCGTTCAGGTGCGAGACTTCGGGCAGCAAGGCGTCGTACAGGGTGCAGCCTTCTACCGTGGCTTCCACACGCACCACGCGGCGGTCGGCGCTGTCGTGCAGGCGGCGCAGCCAGCCTTTTTCGCATAGCGCGCCCAGGGTGCGCGAGGTACGCGCCAGATCCAGTTTTGCAGCGGCCGCCAGTTCAGCCGAACTCATGATGCCGCCCTCGATGGCACAGGCCAGCACTCGCCATTCGCGCCGCGTGATGCCGAAGCGTCCTTCGCACAGGCGCAGGAATACCGGATTCGATTGCGACCATGCCTGGTACAGCCGGTACATCAGCATGTCCGAAAGCTGGCGTTGTCCGGACGCGGGATCGGTCGGCATGGCTTTTCCTCCTGGTGGCGTTGCAGTTCGCGCTGCATATCGTTATGGGAAGTCCTGGATTAGATCAACAAATATGCGCGTTGCTAAATTCAATTTCCCTATTTGGGTATCGGCCAGGCAGTGACAACCATCATCGACAGCGGGCCGCTGTCTCCAGGAGTTGACCATGCGTAAATGGATATCGGGCGCTGCCGCGGCGGCAATACTTGCGGGGGCCGCGCCGCTGGCCGGTGCGCAGCAGGCCCCGCTGGACGGGACCTTGACGGTGGTGGTGGGCTATCCGCCAGGCGGTAGTTCGGACCGCATTGCGCGGCTGGTCGCGGACCGGCTCAAGGACCGGGTGGGCGTACCCGTGGTGGTCGAAAACAGGACCGGAGCGGGCGGCCGCATCGCGGCGCAAGCCCTGCATGCGGCGCCGGCCGGCCAGAACGTGCTGATGCTGGCGAACCCGGCCGTGATGGTGGTGGCGCCGCTGGTCTATGCCCAACCCGGCTATGACGCGCAGCGCGACTTCAAGCCCGTGTCGCTGGTCAGCAGCTACAAGTTCGCGATGGCGGTGGCGGCGAATTCGCCGATCCAGGACCTGGCCGGCCTGCGGCAGTGGCTGAAGGCGAACCCGAAGCAGTTCGCCGTGGGCGTGCCGGCCACCGGCAGCCTGCCGCACTTCTTCGCGCTGATGCTGGGGCGCGAAATCGGCCTGGAGCCCGAAGTCGTGGGCTACCGCGGATCGAGTCCGCTGATCTCCGAGCTGATAGGCGGCATCCTGCCGCAAGGCATAGACACGCTGGATACGTTGCTGCCGCAGCACCGCGCCGGCAAGATCCGCATCCTCGCCGTGTCTGGCGAGGCGCGCGATACCGAACTCAAGGACGTGCCCACCTTCAAGGAAGGCGGGGTGAACCTCGCGGCCGACGGCTGGAACGCCTTCTTCGCGCCGGCAGCGATGCCGCAGTCCAAGGCCGACAGACTGGGCGCGGAAATCGCGGCGGTGTTGCGCGAGCCCGCCATGCAGGAGGCCGTGCGTGCCGCGTACCTGGAGCCGGTGTCGCTGGACGCGCGCGGCACGGCCGACGCCCTGGCCGCCTACCGCAAGCAGTGGGAGCCCGTGGTGCGCGCATCCGGCTTCACGGCCACGCAATAGGAGGGCGGCGATGAGCGATGTACAGAACGTGCTGTTCATCATGGCCGACCAGTTGCGGGCGGACCACCTGAGCTGTTATGGCCATCCCTACCTGCAGACGCCCAGCCTGGATGCACTGGCGGCGCACGGCGTGCGCTTTGACCGCGCCTTCGTGAACTCGGGCGTGTGCGGACCTTCGCGCATGAGCTACTACACCGGCCGCTATCCCTCCAGCCATGGCGCCACCTGGAACCGCGTGCCGCTGTCGGTCAACGAAATCACGCTGGGCGAATACCTGGCGGGGCAGGGCCGCGAACTGGCGCTGGCCGGCAAGACCCACATCATCCCCGACAAGGCCGGCATGGAGCGGCTGTCGATCGATGGTTCCTCGGAGCTGGGCGCGCTGCTAGGACGCGGCGGCTTCACCGAACTGGACCGCTACGACGGCCACCACACGCCGGGCGACGAAAGCGGCTATCCCGCCTTTCTTCGGCGCCACGGCTACGACAGCGCAGACCCCTGGACCGATTACGTGATCGCCGCGGTGGACGCAGCGGGCCAGGCGGTCAGCGGCTGGAACATGCGCAATGCGCACTTGCCCGCGCGCGTGGCCGAGCCGCATTCCGAGACCGCCTACATGACGGACCAGGCGCTGGATTTCATGAAGCGGCGCGGCAGCCAGCCCTGGGTGCTGCACCTGAGCTATGTGAAGCCGCATTGGCCCTACATGGCGCCGGATCCCTACCACAAGCGCTACACCCCGGACCAATGCCTGCCGGTGCGGCGCAACCGGGAAGAACTGGAGAACGCGCATCCGGTGGTGGCGGCCTACCGGCAGCACGAAGAGAGCGTCAGCTTTTCCTCGGACGAGTGCGTGCGCGTGGTGCGCCCGGCCTACCAGGGCCTGATCCGGCAACTGGACGATCATCTGGGCCGGCTGTTCGACTACATGGAAGGCGCGGGCCTGATGAAGAACACGCTCATCGTGTTCACCGCGGACCACGGCGATTTCCTTGGCGACCATTGGCTGGGCGAAAAGGAACTGTTCTACGACACTGTGCAGCGCGTACCCTTCATCGTCATGGACCCGTCGGCCGCGGCCGACGCCACGCGCGGCCGCGCGCTGGACGACATGGTGGAAAGCGTGGACCTGGCGCCCACGGTGCTGCGCGCGCTGGGCAAGTCCGGTCCCGGCCATCGGCTGGAGGGCCGCGAATTGCAGGCCTTGCTGCACGGCCGCGATGCCGCCACGCCCTGGCGCGATTGCGTGTACTCGGAGCTGGACTACAGCTTCCGCCAGGCTCGCCTGTTGTGCGGCAAGACGCCGCAGAACGCGCGCGCGTGGTCGGTGCGCACGGACCGCTGGCGCTACGTGTACTGGCTGGACGAGCGCGAGCAGCTCTTCGACCTGCACGCCGATCCCGAGGAGTTCCAGGACCTGGGCGCAAGCAGCGCGCATGCGCAAACGCGCCAGGCGCTGCGCCAGCGGCTGCTGGAATGGATGCTGCGCGGCAAGCGCCGCACCACCATCAGCGACGAGGCCGTGGAGAAGGGGACCAACGCCCACAAGCGGGCAGGAGTGTATTTCGGGCAGTGGTAGCTGGACCCGGAGACAGCCGCCGGCCCGCGTCCGCTGCGGGCCGGCGGATCTTCAGGCTTAACCCGGCTGCCGGGCTTGCGCCTGCGCGGCTTCCTGCGCCGCCGGTTTCAGCTCGCGGCGCAGGATCTTGCCGACGTTGGTGCGCGGCAGGTCGTCGCGGAACTCGATGTAGCGCGGCACCTTGTAGCCCGTCAGCTGCTTGCGGCAATGCGCGATCAGGGTCTCGGCGTCCAGCGCCGGGTCCTTGCGGATCACATACAGCTTCACGGCCTCGCCCGAGCGCTCGTCGGGCACGCCCACCGCCGCCACTTCGCGCACGCCGGGATGCAGGGCGGCCACGTCCTCGACCTCGTTGGGATAGACGTTGAAGCCGGACACCAGGATCATGTCCTTCTTGCGGTCCACCAGGAACACGTAGCCCTTTTCGTCCACGTAGCCCACGTCTCCGGTACGCAGGAATCCGTCCGCATACAGCACCAGCGCGGTTTCGTCGGGCCGCTGCCAGTAGCCCTGCGTGACCTGGGGGCCGCGTACGCAGATCTCGCCGGTCTCGCCCACGCCCAGTTCCCGGCCCGCGTCGTCGCGGATGGAAATGTCGGTGGATGGCACGGGCAGGCCGATCGAGCCGGTGAACTCCTGCACATCCAGCGGATTGATCGTGACCGCGGGCGAGGTCTCGGTCAGGCCATAGGCCTGCGCCAGCGAGCGGCCGGTGACGGCGCGCCAGCGGTCGGCCACCGAGCGCTGCACCGCCATGCCGCCGCCCATGGTCAGGCGCAGCCGCGAGAAATCCAGGCGCGCGAAATCCGGGTTGTTGAGCAAGGCGTTGAACAGCGTATTTACGCCCGTGAAGGCCGAGAACGGTACCTTGCGCATTTCCTTGACCAGCCCGGGAATGTCGCGCGGGTTGATGATGAGCAGGTTGCTGGCGCCCATCTTCATGAAGGTCAGGCAGTTCGCCGTCAGCGCGAAGATGTGATACAGCGGCAGCGCCGTCACGATGCATTCCTCGCCTTCGGTCACCAGCGGCCGGACCCAGGCATAGGCCTGGCTCAGGTTGGCGACCAGGTTGCCGTGGGTGAGCATGGCGGCCTTGGCCACGCCGGTGGTGCCGCCGGTGTATTGCAGGCAGGCCAGGTCGCGCTGGTCCAGCTTCACTTCGTCAAAGGGCGCGCTGCTTCCGGCGCGCAGCGCAGCACCCAGCCGCAAGGCGCCGGGCAGGGACCACGGGGGCACCATGCGCTTGACGCGGCGGACCACGAAATCCACCAGGCGGCCCTTGAACGGCCCCAGCAGCTCGCCGATGGACGTCACCACCACCCGTTCTATCGCGGTGCCTTCCAGGGCCTTTTGCACGGTGGCGGCGAAGTTGTCGGCGACCACGATGACGCGCGCGCCTGAATCGGCCAGCTGGTGCTGGAGTTCATGCGGGGTATAGAGCGGGTTGCAGTTGACCACCACGCAGCCGGCGCGCAAGGCGCCGAACAGGCATACGGGGTACTGCAGCAGGTTGGGCATCATGAGCGCGACGCGGTCGCCGGGGCCCAGGCCGTTGGCGTGCAGCCAGGCCGCGAAGTCGCGCGTCAAGCGGTCGAGCTCGGCATAGCTGAGCGACTTGCCCATGCTGATGTACGAGGTCTTGCCGGCGTAGCGCTCGCAACTGTCGCGCACCACCGATACCAGCGTGGTCACGCCGTCCATCTCGATGTCCGCGGGTACGCCCGCGGGATAGCTTTTCTGCCAGATTCGTTCCATGTGCCGGATTTCCGTGTGGGGCCTGTACAGCAAGAGAGCCTTGGGCCCTAGCCGCCCAGCAGGGCTTTTTTCAGGGAGGCTTGCGCGGGTTTGTCGCCCAGCCAGACCCGCAGCAGGGCGCGCGCAAACGCGGGGCTGTCGATGCGTCCGCGCAGTTTGCCGTTATCGGTGACCGCGACGCCGCGGGCGTCGAAATCCAGGTCGACCACGTCGCCTTCGCGCACCGCGCCGATTTCCGCCATCAGGGCGGACAGGCGGGCGGCCGGCGCCTTCAACTCGGCCAGCTCCTGCGCGGACGTATTGTCGCGCAATCCGTCCTGCAGGGCTTCGTCCAGGCTTTTGCTGTCGACGTTGCGCAGCAGCAAGAGGCGCATGCGGCGCGGTTCGCCGCTATTGACCAGCGCGGCCGCGTCGCCGCTTTGCGCGGCGGTGTACAACGCGGCCACGTAGACCTTGACCACGAACTTGGTGCGCACGCCGGCGCCGTTGAGCACCAGGGCGCGGCCGCCTTCCGACAGGCTGTCCGGCACGCGCACGCCGGCCACTTCGATGTCGGCGGACTGCGCGGGGGCGCCGGCCAGGCAGGCGGCAAGCATGAGGCTCAGGGCGGCGATTCGCCCTCCGGGGATGCGACGCATGATTCTCCTCCAGTGTTCTTCTGCTTGTAGAACTTCTTGTCTGCGATATAGATCGTGCGTTCCACGACGGCGTAGACCACGCCGTCGCGGTCCTTGAGTTCCACCGTATAAGTCCGGGTGGTTTCATGGTCGCGCGCGAGGATCGCGCGGATTTCCGCGATCTCGTCGGGCGGGAGCCGGAAGTCCACATACAGCGTGGCGTACGCCGGCTTGCGGTAGCGTATGGTGGCCGCCTTGTCCCACACGATGTGGTCCGCACCCAGCGCGGACATCAGCATCGTGGGGTGGGCGCCGTCGGTCACCGCGAACAGCGAGCCGCCGTACATCGAGCCGACGATATTGCGCGTGCGCCGCAGCAGCGGCAGCTTGATGCGGATATGGTGGAAGTCCGCGGACACATGCACCACTTTGCCGCCGGTGGCGCGGAACGCCGGATGCAGATTGAAGCCCACCCGCATCAGGCGTGCCCGCCATGTCGGCGACAAGTTCTTGAACCAATAGGGCTTCATGTCCCGCGCCGCTCCGCCTACATCGCCTCGAACAGGCCGGCCGCGCCCATGCCGGTGCCGATGCACATGGTCACCAGGCCGTACTTGCCGCCGGTGCGGCGCAGGCCGTGGGTGAGGGTGGCCGTGCGGATCGCGCCCGTGGCGCCCAGCGGGTGGCCCAGCGCGATCGCGCCTCCCAGCGGATTCACCTTGGAGGGATCCAGCTTCAGTTCGCGGATCACCGCCAGCGATTGGGCGGCGAACGCCTCGTTCAGTTCGATCCAGTCCAGCGCGTCCTGACCGATGCCGGCGCGTTGCAGCACCTTGGGGATGGCTGCGACCGGGCCGATGCCCATGACTTCGGGCGGCACGCCGGCCACGGCGAAGCCGGCAAAGCGCGCCAGCGGACTCAGATTGAATTCGCGCAGGATGCGGTCGGACACCAGGATCACGGCGGCGGCGCCATCGGACATCTGCGAACTGTTGCCGGCCGTGACGCTGCCGCGCACGGCGAATACGGGCTTCAGGCGGGCCAGCGCCTCGGCGCTGCTGTCCGGCCGGGGGCCTTCGTCCGTCTCGACCAGGCGGCGCGCGGTGCGCACCGTGCCGCTGGCGTCGCCGGGCTGGCGCGACACCGTTTCATAGGGCGTGATCTCGGCGCGGAAGTGGCCGGCGGCGATGGCCGCGCAAGCCTTCTGGTGCGAGGCCAGGGCGAAGGCGTCCTGGTCCTCGCGCGAGACCTTCCAGCGTTCGGCGACCTTCTCGCCGGTCAGGCCCATGCCGAAGGCCATGCCGATGTTTTCCTGGTGCTCGAAGATGGCCGGGTTCATCGACACCTTGTTGCCCATGATCTGCGGCATGGCGCTCATGGATTCGGTGCCGGCGCCGATCATGATGTCGGCCTCGCCGGTGCGGATGCGGGCCGCGGCATCGGCCACTGCCTGCAGGCCGGATGCGCAGAAGCGGTTCACGGTGACACCAGCCACGCTTTGCGGCAGACCGGCGAGCAACAGGCCGATGCGGGCCACGTTCATGCCTTGCTCGGCTTCCGGCATGGCGCAGCCGGCGATGACGTCGTCGATGCGCGCGGCGTCCAGGCCCGGGACCTGCGCCAGCGCGCCATTGAGCGCGGCGGCCAGCATGTCGTCGGGGCGGGTGGTGATGTAGGCGCCGTTGCGCTTGCCTACCGGCAGGCGCGTGGCGGCGACGATGTAGGCGTCTTGAATCTGCTTGCTCATAGTGATTCCTTGTGTGTCCATGGCGCTGGCCGTTGCTGTCCGCTGGCTTGCCCTGTCGGGGCCGCGCGGATCCGGCTTCGCCGGTCCGCAGTCGGCGCCCCCTTGAAGGGGGAAGCGCCGCAGGCGCTGCGGGGGGTGGGCCTAGTTCCTCAGGGGCTTGCCGGTGTCGAGGGTGTGGCGGATGCGGGCTTGCGTCTCGGGCGTGCGCAGCAGCGCCACGAACTCCTTGCGCTCCACGGCCAGCAGCCATTCCTCGTCCACCTTGGCGCCGGTGTCGACCTCGCCGCCGCACAGGGCCACGGCGGCGCTGCGCGCCACGCGGTAGTCGTGCGCGCTGATCATGCCGCCTTCGCGCATGTTGACCAGCACCATTTCGAAGTTGGCAATGCCGTTGCGGCCCGCGACCGGAATGTCGCGCAGGCGGGGAGGCGGCGTGTAGCCGGCCTCGGCCGCGGCGCGCGCCTGGCCGATGGCGACATACAGCAGCTCGTCCGGATGGAACACGACGATGTCGTGTTCGCGGGCGAAACCCGTGGCGATGGCTTCCAGCGCGCTCTTGGCGACCTGTGCCGTGGCAATGGTCTGGAACACCGGCTGCAGATAGGGGAAGACCTCGCCCGGCGTGGCGGTCCTGGCGGCCAGCGCGGCGGCGCGGCCGGCGAATTCCTTGCTGCCGCCACCAGCCGGAATCAGCCCGACGCCGGCCTCGACCAGCCCGACATAGCTTTCCAGCGCCAGCACCCGGTGGGAGGCGTGCATCAGGAATTCGCAGCCGCCGCCCAGCGCCATGCCCTGCACGGCCGCCACGGTGGGAATCTGCGCGTACTTGAACGACTGCGAGGTGCGCTGGAACTTTTCAACCGTGGCTTCCAGCATGTCCCATAGTCCCGCGGCGCAGGCCTCGGAAACTTGTTGCAGGTTGGCGCCCACGGCGAAGGGCGCGTCGTGCCAGATGACCAGGCCGTCGTATTCGCGCTCGGCGCGCGCCACCGCCTGCAGGATGCCGTCGAGCACTTCCGCGCCCAGGGTGTGGTTCTTCGAGGTGACGGACAGGATGGCCACGCCGGCGTCGATCTGCGGCAGGTTCCACAGGCGTACGCCTTCGTTTTCCCAGATCGTGACGCCGCGCGCGCTGGCGCTTTCGCCGAATACGCGCTCGGGGAACAGCTGGCGGCGGTACACCGGCAGCGTCGAGCGCGCGCGCAGCTGGCCGGTGCGCGCGGAGTAGGAGCCTTCGGGCGCATGCACGCCGTTGCGGCCGGGCTCCAGCGCCCATGCCGGCAGCGGCGTGTCGCTCATGGCCTGGCCGGCGGCGATGTCCTCGGCCACCGCGGCGGCGATGGCCTGCCAGCCGGCGGCCTGCCAGGTTTCGAACGGGCCTTGGGCCCAGCCGAAGCCCCAGCGCATGGCCAGGTCCAGGTCGCGCGCGTTGTCGGCCACGTGTTCGAGCTGCACGGCGCTGTAGTGGAAGATGTCGCGGAACAGGCTCCAGAGGAACTGGGCCTGGGGATGGCTGCTTGCGCGCAGCGCGGCGAAGCGCTTGCCCGGGTCGCGCTCCTT
The DNA here is from genome assembly GCF_014490035.1 of Achromobacter xylosoxidans. Classification (NCBI taxonomy): domain Bacteria; kingdom Pseudomonadati; phylum Pseudomonadota; class Betaproteobacteria; order Burkholderiales; family Alcaligenaceae; genus Achromobacter; species Achromobacter xylosoxidans. The sequence continues at coordinate 2,230,390 of NZ_CP061008.1, forward strand.
GAGCAGGGCGGCGACTTCGTCGGCCAGCTTGCCCGCGCTGGGCACGTAGTCCTGCGCTTTCAGGTCCAGCACCAGGATTTCGCGGCCTTGCTTGCGGTAGACGCCGGCGCCGGTCTTCTGCCCCAATGCGCCCTTGGCGATCAGGGCGGAGAGCCACTCGGGCAGCTTGAAGTAGCGGTGCCAGGGGTCGTCCGGCAGATTCTTGTCCATGGTGCCGACCACGTGGGCCAGCGTGTCTAGGCCGACCACGTCGGCGGTGCGGTAGGTGGCGCTCTTGGGACGGCCGATCTTCGGGCCGGTCAGGGCGTCGACCTCATCGAATGCCAGGCCTAGGCGGGCCGTGTGGTGCATGGCCGCCAGGATCGAGAACACGCCGATGCGGTTGGCCACGAAGTTGGGCGTGTCCAGCGCGCGGATCACGCCCTTGCCCAGGGTCGAGGTCAGCCAGGTTTCAAGCTGGTCCAGCACGACGGGCTGGGTGTGCGAGGTGGCGATGATCTCCACCAGCCGCATGTAGCGGGGCGGATTGAAAAAGTGGATGCCGCAGAAACGGTCGCGCAGGCCCGCCGGCAGGGCATTGGCCAGCGCGTCGATCGACAGGCCCGAGGTATTGGAGGCGATGATGGCGCCAGGGGCCACGTGCGGCGCGATGCGCTCGTACAGCGCGGTCTTCCAGTCCATGCGTTCGGCGATGGCCTCGATGACCAGGTCGCAGCCGCGCAGCTGTTCCAGGTCGTCGTCGTAGTTGGCGGGCGTGATGTACGCCAGGCGCGCGGCGCCGGCCAGGGGCGCGGGCTCCAGCTTCTTCAGGCCGGCGATCGCCTTCTTGACCGTGCCGTTGCGGTCGCCTTCGGCGGCGGCCAGGTCGAACAGCGTGACGGGCACGCCGGCATTGGCCAGATGGGCGGCGATCTGCGCGCCCATGACGCCGGCCCCCAGGACGGCGACGTGTTTGACGACGAACTTGCTCAAGGCAGTCTCCTGAAAAGAGCGGAAGGCGGGGCCGGCCGGACCGGGCCGGGCCGCCATCCGGTGCGGGTTAGAAGCGGGACGACAGTTGTACGCCCAGGATGTGGGCATTGCTGTCATAGGTGCCCGCCACGCGGCCCTTGGTCAGCTGGTTGCCGGACGTGGTGTCGATGTCCGTCTTGCGCAGGTAGAGATAGGTATAGCCTACGTCCAGCGTGGTGTCCTTGGTGGCCTGCCACTGAATACCGGTCGAGAGCCAGTAGCGGTCATTGTCCGGCAGCGAGGTCGGACGGTCGGCTTCCTTGTACACGGGCGATTGGTCGAAGGCGACGCCGACTTTCCACTTCCAGTTGGGCGCGAACTTGTAGTTGGCGCCCAGGGCGACGCGCCAGCTGTCGCGGAAGTTCAGCGGCAGGTCGTCGTCGCGTGCGCCGACGCCCGAGTTGCGGATCTTCAGGTCGGGAATGCTGCTCCAGCCCGTCCACGAGATGTCGCCCAGCAGCTCCCAGCGTTCGTTCAGCTGGTGCGCCGCGCTCAGGATCAGGGTGTCGGGCAGGGTCACGGACGCCTTGGCGTCGAACGACACCGAATTGCCGCGCGGATAGATGCTGGTGATGTCGGTGTCGCCCTTGGCCGTGTGCTTGATCTGCGAACGGTAGGACAGGCCGATGCGGGTGTCGTCCGTGGGTTGCAGCATGAAGCCCACGTTCCAGCCCCAGGCGTCGCCCTTGAGGTTCAGGTCGGCGTCGCCGGTGGTGCCCAGGGGCATGCCGGGAACCGGCAGTACGGCCTTCTTCTTGTAGTTGGCGTCGATGTGCTGCCAGTTCACGCCAAAGCCCATGGAGAACTTTTCGTTGACCTTGTAGGCGATCGAGGGGTTGACGTTGATCGTCTTGATCTCGAATTTGTTGGAGTGGTACTGGCCCACCCAGCCGTCGTCGTATTCGGTCATGAGGCCGAACGGGGCGCCTACGCCCAGGCCGATGAACCACTGCTCGTTCAACTGCCAGGAGGCGTACATATTGGGCACCACGCCCAGGTTGCCGGCGTCGCCGCCGTTGCCGCCGGTCGGACGCGATCCGCCCAGGCCGGTGCCCGGCAGGCCGGGAATGCTGGGATTGCGGCTGTCGCCGTTGTCGGAAAACTTGAACGACGGCTTGATCAGGTTGACGCCGCCGGACACATTGAAGCCGGGCAGGTAGGTCATGCCGGCCGGGTTGTAATAGATGATGCTGGCGTTCTCCGGATTCGCCGCAGAGCCTGCATAGGCGTTGCCCAGGCCGCTGGCGTTCTGCTCCAGGAGCTGAAAGCCGGCCGAGTGCGTTGCCGTGGATGCGCCCAGGCCGACCACGAGGGCCGACAAGGTGCTCAGGGACAATGAACGTCTGCTCATGGTACTGCCTCCTCGTGATGGATAGATGTCTCTATGGCACTGCCGGTCTTGTCGTTCCGGTTTAGGGTGTACAGGTCCTAATCGGCCTCAGCCGGTCTTATACTTTGCAACGCGTTACTGCTTTGGTAATGCAAGGGGCCGCCCGTGAATGGCGCGAACCCCGTTCCGAAAATCACGCCCGCGTCGGCCAGGTCGGCGTCGGCGACGATGCCTGCGTCCACGCGCTGGCGCGTGGCGTCGATCAGCGGTTGTATCAGGCGCTGCGCCAGGCCGGCGGGCGCGCCGGATTGGCTGGCGCCCTTGACCGGCTTGCCGTCGCGCCAGACGTAGAAGCCGCGGCCGCTCTTCTTGCCCAGGTCGCCGCGCGCCAGGCGCTCGGCCAGGCAGCGCGGCGGCTCGGCGCCGCCAGCAAGTTCCGCGCCTGCCGCGCGAGCGATGTCCAGCCCCACGGTATCGGCCAGCTCCAACGGCCCCATCGGCATGCCGAATGCCACCATGGCCGCGTCCACGGCTTCGGGCGCCAGGCCTTCGTCCACGCCGCGCATGGCCTGCAGCATGTAGGGCGCCAGCACGGCGTTGACCAGGAAGCCCGGTGCGCTCTTGACCGGCAGCGCCAGCTTGTCGATCTGGCCGACGAAGGCGCAGGCTCGGGCCTGCGTCTCGCCCGCGTCGCCGTCGGCGTGCACGACCTCCACCAGCGGCATCTTGGCCACGGGATTGAAGAAGTGGATGCCGACCAGCCGTTGGGGCTGCGCCAGGTCCGCGCGCAAGGTTTCCAGCGACAGGCTGGAGGTGTTGGTGGCGAGCAGCGCATCGGCCTTCATGCGCGGCTCCAGCGAGCGGTAGAGCGCGCGTTTGGCTTCGGGCTGTTCGCTGATGGCTTCGATGACGATGTCGGCCAGCGGCACGCCGCCGCCTGCGGGATCCGGCACCAGGCGGTCGAACGCCGCGCGCGCGAGCCGCGGATCCTTCAGGCGGCGCGAGAACAGCTGGGCAGCGCGCTTGATGGCGGGCGCGATGCGCGCCATGTCCTGGTCCTGCAAGGTGACCGTCATGCCCTTGAGCGCACACCAAGCCGCGATGTCGCCGCCCATCACGCCGGCGCCGACCACGTGCACGTGGCGCGCGGGCACAATGCCGGCCTGCTTGCCGTTGGCCTTCAGCCGTTCCTGCAGGCGGAACACCCGCAGCAGATTGCGGGCGGTGTCGGAGGAAATGATGCGCTCGATCAGCGCGGGCGCCTGCAAGGCGTTGCCGCCGTGCTTTTCCCAGATCTCGACGATGGCGGGCGCGGCCGGATAGTGGCCCAGGGGATCCTTGGCCGCGATCTGCTTACGGGCGCGGTTGGCGACGATGGCCTTGAGCGGCCAGCGGTTGGCCCAGGCCCCGAAGCCGCGCGCGCGCCGGGGCGCCTTGCGCGACAGCACGGTCTGGCGCGCGGCCGCCAGCAGCAGGCGAGGCGGCACGCGCGCGTCCGCCAGGCCCAGCGCGGCGGCGCGGCGCGCGTCGGCGCCGCGGCCGGTCAGCATCATGTCCAGCGCGGCAGGCGCGCCGATCAGCCGCGGCAGGCGCAGCATGCCGCCCCAGCCGGGAAAGATGCCGAGCATGACCTCGGGCAAGGCCAGTGAAGTCCCCGGTTGGTCCGCCACCAGGCGGTAGCGGCAGGCCAGCGCCAGTTCGAGGCCGCCACCCAGGCAGTGGCCCTGGATCAGGGCCAGCGTGGGGTAGCGCACCGCGGCCAGGCGGTTGAACAGGTCCCAGCCGCGTGCCACCAGCGCGCGCGCCTGTTCGGGCGTGTCCAGGCTGGCGAACTCGTTGACGTCGGCGCCCACGACGAAGCCCGTGGCCTTGCCGGAGCGGATGACCAGGCCCGTGGGCGGGGCCGCGTCCAGCGCGTCCAGCACCACCGCAAGTTCGCTCATGGCGTCGGCGGACAAGGCGTTGACCGCGCTGCCGGCGCGGTCGAAGGTCAGCCAGGCCAGGCCGTCGGCATCGCGCTCCAGGCGCCAGTGCGCCAGCGTGTCGATAGTCGTCATGAGCGATCCTCGTCCAGGGTTTCGACCAGCATCGCGCCGCCTTGGCCGCCGCCGATGCAGATGGCCGCCATGCCGCGCCTGGCGCCGCGGCGCTTCAGGGCCGCCAGCAGGTGCAGCACGATGCGGGCGCCGGAAGCGCCCACGGGATGGCCGATGGCGATCGCGCCGCCGTCGACGTTGAGCCGGGCCGGGTCGAGGTCGCCCCAGGCCGGCGTGCCGAAGTGCTCCTGGCAATAGGCATCGTCGCGCCAGGCCGCCAGGCAGCCTAACACCTGGGCGGCGAAGGCCTCGTTGATTTCCCACAAGTCCAGGTCATTGAGGCCCAGGCCGTGGCGCTGCATGATCGGCGTGGCCGCGTGCACCGGCCCCAGGCCCATCTGCGCGGGATCGAGGCCGGCCCATTGGCTGTCGACGATGCGGCCCAGCGGCCGCAGGTTCCATTTGCGCACCGCTTCCTCGGAAGCGAGGACCAGCATGGCGGCGCCGTCGGTCACTTGCGAGCTGTTGCCCGCGGTGATGTTGCCCCAGGGCTTGTCGAAAACGGGCTTGAGCTTGGCGAGCTTCTCGGGCGTGGAATCATCGCGCACGCCGTCGTCGTCGGGGTACAGCTTGCCCTGCGTGTCGATCAGCGGCGAGATCTCGCCCAGCGCGCCGACCGCGCGGGCCGCCAGCGCGCGCGCGTGGCTTTGCGCCGCATAGGCGTCCATGGCGGCGCGGTCGATGCCGAAGCGGGTGGCGACGTTCTCGGCGGTCTGCCCCATGGACAGGCCGACCACTGGATCGGTCAGGCCCTTGAGCAGACCGATGACGGGGGCGAGGTTGCGCAGCCGGAAGCGGCCCAGCGCCGCGAGCTTGGCGCCTGCGCCGCGCGCGGCATACCAGCTGGCCAGCCAACGCACCATCTCGTCCGAATACAGCACCGGCGCGCGCGACAGCGCGTCCGTGCCGCCGGCCAGCACCAGTTCCGAACGGCCGGACTGGATGTTGGCCACTGCGGAATCCAGCGCCTGCATGCCCGAGGCGCAATTGCGCATGACGGTCCAGCCCGGCACCTTGTTGCCGCAGCCCAGGCGCAGCGCGATCACTCGGCCGATGTTCACTTCGTCAGGCGAAGGCGCGGCGCAGCCCACGATGACCTCGTCCAGGTCGGTGGGCGCATAAGGCTGGCGCAGCAGCAGCGCGCGGCCCGCCTGCACGGCCAGATCGCCGGCGGAGAAGGGACCCGGGCCGGTGCGCGCCTTCAGGAAAGGCGTGCGGGTGCCGTCGACGACGTAAACCGGTTTGAATGCCATCCGATTTCTCCTTTCAGGCGGCCCTGCGTTCAGGCGGCCCTGCGTTCGGCTGCGGGGCTGCCCTGGTCCGCGGCGCGCAAGTCAAAGGCGAAATCATCCACTTTCACCACCGTGTCGCGCAAGCGGTTGCGGCGTTTCACCACTGCGTATTCTTCGGCGGTGATGCCGCCGATGGCGAAGGCGGCATCGGCGATGTCGCGCACGTTGGCCTGCGGATTGCCGTCAAGCGCGCCGCGCTTTTCAAGTTCGCGGATCTTGGCTTCGATGGGCTCGGCGTCCAGCGTGGCGGCCAGCGCCAGCTCGATTGCGCCCACCGGTTCGGCCTCGGTCGCGGGCAGGTGGCAGCCGGCGGTCAGGCGGTCGCGCGTCGCGCTTGGGTTGATCAGCAGCCGCGCAACGTCCTGGCCCAGCTGGTCCGAGGGCAGGGCTTGCGTGCGGCCCCAAGGCAAGACCAGGCGGCGCAGGCTCCAGGCGACGAAACGGTTGGGGTAGTTTTCCAGCACGCCTTCGATGGCTTCCTGCAGCTTGTACAACGCATCCTGGATGGACCAGTGCGCCAGCGGCGCGTCGGCCGCCTGGCGGCCTTCGTCTTCGAAGCGCTTGAGCGTGGCGCTGATCAGGTACATCTGCGACAGCACGTCGCCCAGGCGCGCCGACAGGCGCTCGCGGCGCTTGAGGCTGCCGCCCAGCACCAGCATCGAGGTGTCGGCCAGCAGCGCGAAGGCGGCGCTGTAGCGGCTGAGCAATTGGTAGTAGCGCTTCATTTCCGGCGCGACGTCGGCGTTGACGCCGACGAAACGCGCGCCGGTGAGGGCGGTGCCCAGGGCGCGCAGCTTGTTCTTTGCGACGAAGCCCACGTGGCCCCAGAAGGCGCGGTCGAAATCATCCAGGCCGCGCTTGCGGTCGGGCGATTGCGCGGCCTGCATTTCAGCCAGCACGTAGGGATGGCAGCGGATCGCGCCCTGGCCGAAGATGATCAGGCTGCGCGTGAGGATGTTGGCCCCTTCCACCGTGATGCCGATCGGAATCTGCTGGTAGGCGCGGCCCAGGAAGTTGGACGGCCCCAGGCAGATGCCCTTGCCGCCGATGACGTCCATGCCGTCGTTGACGACCTGGCGCGCCCGTTCGGTCACGTGGTACTTGACGATGGCGGACACGACCGAGGGTTTCTCGCCCAGGTCCACGGCGCCCGCCGTCATGCTGCGCGCGGCGTCCATCATGTAGGTGTTGCCGCCGATGCGCGCCAGCGCTTCCTCCACGCCTTCGAACTTGCCGACGGGCGTGCGGAACTGGCTGCGCACGCGCGCATAGCCACCCACCGCCCGCGTCGTCAGCTTGGACATGCCGGTGTTGGAAGAGGGCAGCGAGATCGAGCGTCCCGCCGCCAGGCATTCCATCAGCATGCGCCAGCCCTGGCCCGCCATGGCCGGGCCGCCGATGATGAAATCCAGCGGCATGAAGACGTCCGCGCCGCGCGTGGGGCCATTCATGAACATGGCGTTCAGCGGGAAATGGCGGCGGCCGGTGTCCACGCCCGGATGGTCGTGCGGCACCAGCGCGCAGGTGATGCCCAGGTCTTTCGCGCCGCCCAGCAGGCCGTCGGGATCGTACAGGCGGAACGCCAGGCCCAGCAGGGTGCATACAGGCGCCAGGGTGATGTAGCGCTTGTCCCAGGTGACCCTCATGCCTATCACTTCGCGGCCTTGCCATTCGCCCTTGCAGACGATGCCGCTGTCGGGGATGGCCGCGGCGTCGGAGCCGGCCCAGGGGCTGGTCAGCGCGAAGGCGGGTACTTCCTCGCCGCGCGCCAGGCGCGGCAGGTAGTGGTTCTTCTGCTCGTCGGTGCCGTAATGCAGCAGCAGCTCGGCCGGGCCGAGCGAGTTGGGCACCATGACCGAGACCGCCAGCGCCGACGAGCGCGTGGACAGCTTGGTCACGATTTCGGAATGGGCATAGGCCGAGAACCCCAGGCCCCCATATTGCTTGGGAATGATCATGCCCAGGAAACCCTGGGTCTTCAGGTAGCTCCAGACCTCTGCCGGCAGGTCGTGGCTTTCCTGGGTGACATGCCAGTCATTGACCATGCGGCAGGCCTCTTCGGCCTGGACGTCGAGGAAACGCTGCTCGTCATCGCTCAGGCGCGGGCGGGGATAGGCCAGCAGGCGGCTCCAGTCGGGCCGGCCGCGGAACAGCTCGCCTTCCCACCACACCGTACCGGCCTCCAGCGCATCGCGCTCGGTGTCCGACATCTGCGGCAGCACCTTGCGGTACAGATTGAAGATCGGCGCCGACAACAGGGCGCGGCGGATCGGACGCACGCCCAGCAAGACCGCCGCCAGGAGCGCGACGATGACCAGAGCGTAGATGACTGCGTGCATTTTCTTGTCTCCGTGGAGGTTCTGTTCCGTCTGCGGGCGCGTGGCGCTCAGGGCACGTGCGGCAGGGGCGAGCGCAGGCCGCCGAGCAGAAAGCTCATCAGGCGCGGCAGCAGCAGGTTGGGGTTATCCGGTTGCTCGGCGTCGTCTATGGTCCAGCCCGTGACCGAGCGCAACAGGTCGGTGCCGATGATGGCGTACGAGGTGGCGCCCAGCATGAACTGGAAGCGCCACATGATTTCCGCGCGGGGTACGTCGGGCAGGGCCGCGAACAGCGCGTTGCGGTAGCGCTCCAGCACGTCCGCGTACTCCTCCGCGAACAGCGCGCGGATGAAATCGGAGGGGTCGGTCATGGTGCGTTCTAGCAGCGGCAGGAAGGTGCTGCCCGCCTGCGCGGGATCCGCCGCCAGGCGCAGCAACGTGCCGAAGAAGGCATCCACGATCTGCGACGGCTTCAGGGGCCTGCCTTCGGCTTGCGTCTCCAGTTCATCCAAAAGTCGCAAGCGCTCGCGGTTCAGCACTTCCAGGCGGCGTTTGAGCACCGCCTGCACGAGTGACTCCTTGGAGCCGAAGTGGTAGTTGACCGACGCCAGATTGACGCCGGCGGCCGCGGTGATCTGGCGCATCGAGGTGCCATCGTGTCCCTGCTGGGCAAACAAGGCCTCGGCGGTGTCCAGGATGGACTCACGGGTGAGGGATGGTCTGATTTCTTGCATAAGGTTGAATTCAAACGTTTGTTTAAAAACAATTATGCGTGAGAGATGGTTGAGACGCGAGCCTCGGCTATCCCCAATAGGGTTTACCACTACCGGCGCGCGATTCCAGCGTTCAGGACCGACCGGATTTTCGCCAGCCTCCGCCAGAGGGATGACAAATCTCATGCGGAGGGAGTAACGATTTCCTAGTGTTTGCGCATGATCCTGAGCCATTCGTCCTCGGACTGCCGACCTAGGATGAATGTGGTCTGGAACGGAGGCGCAAAACCCCGCAGTATCAGCGCGAGGAGTTGATTCTGTCGCGCCCCTGAATACGCAATGGCTAGCCCGTTCGCCCTACCGGACGGAAGGCCGATCAGCCCTGGCACAGGAGCAGGAGAAATGAAAACCTACAGAGTGGGACTGCTGGTTGACGGGTACGAGCAACCCGGTTGGATGCATGAGATGGTGGATTGGCTCAGGCATAGCCAGGATTTTGAAGTCGCTGCTTTGCTGGTGATAAGCGAGGAGGGCGGCGAGAAAGCGCCCCGCCTGGGCGTGCGCGCCCTGTTTGGCGCCCTGTCGCGTCTGGAAGCGCGGCTGTTGCCGGCAAAGCAGCGGCAGGCGCTTGCGTGCCGCGACATGCGGGAAAGCGTGCCGCAGGATACGGCCGCTGTCCTGTCGCTGGCGCCTGGCATGTCCGCGGACGAGATGCAGGGGCAGGTCGCGGCGCTGGGCCTGGACCTGGTCATCACGCTGGGCGCATCGCCGGCCACGCGTGAACAAATGGCGGGCTGGACGCGGCTGGGGGTATGGCAGCTGAGCTATTCGGATATTGCGGTGGCGACCAGCCGCTATGCCGGCTTCTGGGAGGTCTATCAGCGCGAAGATCACACCACGGTGAAACTCTGGCGCGTCGGACCGCGAGAGGACCAGGACGAACTGCTGGACCAGCGCAGTTTCAACACCGAAGTGTTCTGGTTGAAGAATCAGGCGCGCGCGTTCAGCCTGGGGAATTTCATGGTGTACGACGCGCTGCAGACGCTGGCGCGCGTCAAGCAAGGCGTTGCGCCGCCGAGCATGCAGATCATGAGCGGCTTGCGGCGCGATGATCCGGTGGAATGGGATAGCGCCGCATATATTGCGCGTCAGGCCTGGTTAATGTCGGATTTGATTGTGCGCCGCGTCATGAAACGCAATGTGCGCTGGCGGATCGGCATGTTTCCCTCTGCGCGGCAGCAGGCGGTGGTATCCGAGGCCATGGTGTTGCAGCCACCCAAGGGCAGATTTTTTGCGGATCCGTTCGTATATACCCAGGATAAAAAGCCGTATATATTTTTCGAGGATTACGATTTTACTTCCCGCAAGGGCACGATCTCGGTCGCGACCTACTCCGACGGGGCTTTCCGCCTGTTGGGGACGGCCTTGAACCTGCCCTACCACCTGTCATTTCCCTATATATTCGAGCACGAAGGCGTCACCTACATGGTGCCGGAGACTTGCGGAAATCGTAGTATTGAACTCTGGAAATGCACCGATTTTCCGCTTAAGTGGGAGCTTGATGTAAATTTGATGACGAATATATCCGCCGTCGATACCATTATTTTCAAGCACGGCGAATACTGGTGGTTATTAACTAATATTGACCGGACCGACGGTCAAAGCCATTGCGACGAATTATTCGCTTTCTTTTCGGATTCGCCGCGCTCGACCGAGTGGACGCCGCATGCCTGCAACCCCATCGTGCGCAACCCGATGCGGGCGCGCAACGCCGGAATCGTTGTGTCGCCTGGCGGAGAGGTGATCCGCTGTGCTCAGTACCAGGGCTTCTGCCACTACGGCAAGGGCGTGTCGCTGAACCGGATCGAGGAACTAACGCCATCCACCTACGTGGAAACGGACGGCGAAATCCACTACGCAAGTTTCCTGAGAAAACGCCATGCTTCGATGCACCATTGGCATCATCAGGGCGGGCATACGGTATTTGACTTCGCCTATATGGAGTAAATCGTTCCGGAAACGCAAAAATAAAAATGTTACCTATATTTCGATTACGAGAAAGACGCACGGGCTTGATGTGTCCGCGGAAACATATAGACAGTTATTGTCCTGGTTCCGGAACTTCCAGGCCGCGCCCGGCGGATGCCGCGGCGCGGCTTTTTTACGGCTGTAACATCGGCCTGCCTTAGCCTGGAAGCCACGTCCGTCCTGCATCTTCCATAGGGAAAGCGCAAGCTCCTCATGGGGAATTCCTGGTGAAAACCCTAGCGCCGGAATGGATGAGATGCGCGTCTCGTCCGGATTTACGATGATGATTAAGGCTAACGAATGATTTCTGTTTTTGTCGGATTATATCGAGCCGAAACGTCTTGATTTTGACAATTTCGAACCATAAGATGGGTCCATGCCATCCGTTATGTTGGCTACCAAAGTCTCCCAGCCCAAATGCTCCGGTTCAGCTTCATTAGATATTCCGGAATATTGCGGACTCGCACCGCGGGGTTGGAAAAAAAATAGTCTTCAGCACAGCGAAGATCCCTTCTAGGCCCGTCGAAAAACCGGGAGGACACCATGGCCAAGATGGTCCTGATTGAAGCCCATCCGCTCCTGCGGTTGGGGTTGTGGCAGATTCTGAGCAAGTTGGATGATGTGTGGGAAATCGAGGGGATGGGTTTGGCTGACATCTCCAAGGCGGACGGCGTGCACGCGGGCGCCGACCTGTTGATCTACGGATTGCCGGTGGATACCGACGAAGCATGGAGCGCGCTGCATGAAATCCAGCGCGTGCTCACGCCCAAGCGGATCCTGCTTCTGACGGACGTCATGCCCCTGCCCATGCCGGTGCAGGGCCTGCCCGGGGCAAGCGTCTACGGCTGCCTGATGAAGACGGCCTCGGTGGAGATCCTTGAAGCGGCCATCCGCCTGGTCATGGCGGGCGGGCAGTGCTTCCCCAGCGAACAGGCGTTGCAGGCTCCCGCGCAAACGGTCTGCGCCTTGCCGGCCCGGGAAGCCGACGATGCCGCCGCCAGCAAGGGTTCCATGCCCGTCAGCGCCGGCGCGCAGCTGCTGCAGATCACGCCGCGGCAATACGAGGTGCTGGTGTTGCTGGCGCGCGGTTATCCGATCAAGACCGTCAGCAGGATGTTGAACATTTCGGTGGCAACGGCCAAGACGCATGCATGCACGCTTTACCAGCGCTTGCATGTCAAGAACAAGGGCGAAGCCGTGTACGCAGCGCTGCAGCGTGGCGCGACCTTGGAATGGCATGAGCCCAATGGCAGGGATGTGGACGCCGGGCAGCTCTATGGGCGCAAGCTCGGGTAGCGCGGCCGTGGTTGCGCTGCCTGCCCGGCAGCCTGGAACGCAAGCGTTCCATTGCTGCCGGGTATGCGCATAGCCGTCATGGCTAATTCTTACACAGCAGTATCCGCGGTCGCAGTGCTGCTGCATTCCTCCACCAATCATCCTCCTGAACGAGATTCAGCGAACGTAGCCGCTGATAGCATGGGTTGTGTCCGCAAGACTGGATCGAGAGGGCGAACCACTCCGCCTCGCCATCGCGATTCCGTGCCGCGGACGAGATTCCCGTGAGGTCGGTGACGCCAGCAGCCTGCCGTTGCAGCAATGATGCGCCAGCGTCATGGGAACCGTGTATGGGCCATGCGTCACAAGGTTCCCCCCGGGATGACAACCGTACTGATCGAAGACTACGCTCTGCTCCGTGTCGCGATCCAGCATGTGCTGGAGCGTGCGCGGAACACCGACGATATTCTGGCCATCTCGCCAGCCCAATTGCTCACCATGTCCAGTTCGATCAATCGCCCAGTGGAGCTGCTGGTGATGGGTTGCAGCGGCCTGGCCGAGCAGGACGTCGGGCTCCTGTCCCAATCGATGGCGTTCTTCATGCCGCGGCTGGTGCTGGTGCTTTATTCGGTACTGGACCCGGGCGTCATGGCGGCGTGCGCGCGGGCGGGCGTCGCGGGCTACATGCCCAAGGCCTCCAGCCCCGATGCGCTGGCGGCCGCGGTCAGCCTCGTCATGGCGGGCGGCGAATGCTATCCGCAGCCCGCGGCCCGACCTCAGGGCGCCTCGCATCCGCCAACCCAGGAGCTGAGGGAACTGACCCAACGGCAGGAAGAGATCCTGCAGTTGCTGGTGCAGGGCAAGACCATGCGCGAGATCGGCCAGCAGGTCGGCATATCGGTGGCCACGGTGAAGAGCCATGCGCGCACGCTGTACTGGAAACTGAACGCGCGCAACCAGGCCGAGGCGGCCTATATCGCCGTGCAGATGGGACTGGTCAGAAGCGGCAACGGCGCAACGGCCGCCAAGCATGATCCCGATGCGTAGGATGGGTTAGGCGCGAGAGATCCGATGCAAGAGCGTTGGTCTCGAGCGCGCGTAACCCATCGCCAACCGCCCAAGGAAAATTGAACGCGTCGCAGCGTTGACGGCTTGCACGCGGCAGATGCGAAAGGCTTGTGCGGTCGTTCGGCCGTTCAAACGCCCGCGCCGCGGGCCGCATGCTTGCCCTTGGCCGCAACCAGCGCTTCGAATTCCTGTTCCGCCGCAGCCAGCACGCTGTCGACGTGCAGATGCGTCTGCGCGTACTGGCGCGCCGCGGCGCCCAGGGTTTCGCGGATCTGCGCGTTGTAGCTGAGCTTGCGCACCGCCTCGGCCATGGCGGCGCCGTCTTCCGGCGGCGTCAGCAGGCCGCAGCGCGCGACCACGCCGGCCAGCTCGGTGCCGGGCGCGGCGCCGCACACCACGGGCCGGCCGCTGGCCAGCATGCCGGTCAGCTTGGACGGCATCACCAGGTCGGCGGCGCCGGCGCGTTGCGGCAGCAGATGGATGTCGGCGGTGTTGAGCAGTTCGCCCAGGCGTTCGGCCGGCTGCAGGTCCAGGAAGACGACGCGGGCCAGGCCCTCGCATTGCTGCTGCAGCGGCGCGCGTTCGGGTCCCTGGCCGCAGAAGACGAACCACAGGCGCGTCTCGCGGCTGAGTCTGCGGGCCACGTCGGCCAGCGTCTGCAAGCCCTGCTTGCCGCCCATGTTGCCTGAATAAAGCGCAACGATGGCGTCGTGAGGAATGCCCAGCTCGGCGCGGTAGTCGCCGCCGCCGGCGCGCGGCGCGATCGCATCGACGTCGATCCAGTTGGGCAGCAGCACGGCGCGGCCCGGGTCCACGCCCTTGGCCCGCGCCAGGTCCAGCATGCGGTTGGAAATGGTGGACACGCGGTCGAAGCGGCGCATCAGCCAGCGTTCGGCCCTGAGCACCATGGCGCGCAGGCCGGCGCCCTTGAGCAGCCCCAGCTCGAACGCGGCGTCCACTTCATAGTCTTGGATGTGCAGCCAGGCGCGGGCGCCGCAAAGCCGCGCCGCCAGCCAGGCGGCGGGTGCGCAGAATAGCGCGGGTTCCACCACCAGGATGATGTCCGGCCGTCCCGCGGCCGCGCGCAACAGCGAGGGCAGGCTGGACAGGGCGAAGCTGGCCAGGTGGATCAGGCGCTTGAGGCCGCCCGGCCGTTCGGGAACCCAGAGCGGCGCGCGGCGTACGGTGACGCCGCGCAGGACTTCCTTGCGGTAGCGGCCGGCGCGATAGCCATCGTGCACCTGCCACTGCGGATAGTAGGGCGGGGCCGTCACCACGCTGACGTCGTGGCCGCGCGCAGCCAGCCATTCGGCCAGTTCGGCGCTGTATTTGCCGATACCTGTGAGTTCAGGCGCGTAGTTGATGCCGTAGATGAGGATTTTCATGCCGGGCCAGCCTGGCGCGGGCGTACCGGGCGGCATGGGTTGCCGTGGCACACCATGGCGGGCGGCATGTTGCGGAATACCGAGCTGCGCGCGCCGATCACGGCTTCACGTCCGACGGTCACGCCGGGGCCGATGAACACGTCGGTCGCCACCCACGCGCCGTCCTCGATGCGCACGGCGCGTTCGCGCAAGGGGAAATCGGGTTGCCCCGCATCGTGGTCGGCGGCGCACAGGTAGCTGCGTTGCGACACCACGGCGTGGGCGCCGATATGGATGGGTCCCAGGCTGTAGATGACCGCGTCGTCGCCGATCCAGGCGTAGTCGCCGATTTCGACCTTCCAGGGATAGGTCACGGTGGCGGTGGGCCGGATCAGGACCTTGCGGCCGACCCGCGCGCCGAAGCAGCGCAGCAGCCAGCGGCGAAAGCCATAGGCGACCTGCGGCGACCAGCGGAACAGCGTCGCCTGCACCGTCCACCAGAGCTGCACCGTCAGGGCGGAGCGGCCGCGCTGGCCGGGCGCCAGCGCAAAACGGTCGAGCTGTTGCAGGGCGCTCATTTGGCGGCTCCCGCCACGGCGTCGTCGCGCGCGGCGGCGGCGCTGGCCTGCCGCGCCTTCTGGATTTCCTCGGTCTTGATGCGGATCTGCCAGTAGTACATGGCGCGCGCCACCGCGTAGTCGTAGCCCGCCTTGCCGTCAAGGAAGCCCAGGCGGAACACATAGGAATGCAGGAACGAGATGGGCGCCTTGAACGGCATGGCCTGGAAGATGCGCTTGAGCAGGGCGCGCGCGCCCACGTTGGCCTCGCGCGGATCGTTCATCAGGCCTTTGGTGCGCAGGTTCGCTTCCCAGTCGGAATAGCGGTTGTGCTTGTCGAAGTAATGGAACAGCGAATCATGGTCGTTGTGCACCATGCGCTGGCGCAAGGCGAAGGTCTCGCCTTCGACTTGCGGCTGGTAGTGGCCTTCGACCTCCCACATGTGCGCCACGTCCAGGTCGTCATAGTCCAGGAAGCGCGAGCGGTCGCGCGCCAACAGGGCCAGCTTGTAGACGCGGTGCCCGTGTTCCAGCTTCTTGCCGCAGAACACGTAATCGAACGGCACGAAGGCGCCGCCCGCGCCCGCCGCGAAGCGCGGCAGGGCTTCGCGTATCTCGGCGGCCAGAGCGGGCGTCATCTCCTCGTCCGCGTCCACGTACAGCACCACCGGATGCGAGAACGGCAGCTGTTCCAGGCACCACTGCTTCTTCTTGGGGTACTTGCCGTTCCACTGGAAGTTGGAGACCTTGGCGCCCAGCGCCGTCGCCATGGCGCAGGTCGCGTCGGTGCTGTTGGAGTCCACCACGAATACTTCGTCGAATTCGACCAGCGCCTTCAGGCACTTGTTGATGTTGCGTTCCTCGTTCTTCGTCATGACGACGACCGATACCGGTATCTTCTGCATGATGCTGTCCTGTTCAGGGCGTGCCGCGCTGCATCAGCGGGCGGAAGAGGGCGATGACGTTGCGGCAGTGCCGTTCCAGGGAAAAGGCGTCGGCGCGTTCCGGGCCTTGCTCGGCAAACCGTTCACGCGTCTCCGCGTCATAGGCCAGGCGGCGCACCGCCTCGGCCAGGGCCGCGGCGTCGCCCACAGGAACCAGCAGGCCGTAGCGGCCGGAATCCAGGATTTCAGCCGGGCCATGGGGACAGTCGGTGGATATCACCGGCACCCCCAGGCACAGCGCCTCCACCAGCACATTGCCGAAGCTCTCGCGCAGGGAGGTCAGGGCGAATGCGCCGGCGCCCGCAATCACCGGGAACGGGTTGTCGATATGGCCGGCCAAGGTGACCGGGCTGCGCGAGCCGCGCTCATCGATGCGCTTTTGCAGGGCGGCGTGCTCGGATCCTTCGCCCAGGATGGTGAAGCGGATGCCGGGGTCGTCCAGCAGGGCGGCCGCGTCGATCAGCGTCGCATAGTCCTTCACCGCTTCGAGCCGGCCCACGGCCACGACATGGTAAGGCTCGGCTTGCGCGGATTCGTCGCCGCCGCGGCTGCCTTGCGCACGTACATTTTCCAGCGGCACGCCGTTGTAGATGGTGTGGACCTTGCCGCGCAGCGGCGGGAACATGCTGACCAGGTCTTCCTTGACGCCGCGCGATACGCCCACCACCGCATCGTGACGCCGGTAGGTCTGGCTGACCAGCCAGCATTTCAGGCGCCGCATGCGCGAGGCTCCGTAATGGATGGCCGGGCTGCTGTGTTCGAAGGCGACGGTGGCGAACTTGCCGCGCAGCAGCTTCTTGGCCGCCACCACCAGCATGTTGCACAAGAGGCCGTGCGAGCAGACGATGGCGGGCTTGTCGCGCCGGATCTGCATGAGCAGTTTGAAAAAGGCCACGGGCAGCATCAGCCGCAGCGCGGTCGGAGATTCGTTGACGGGGAGCGCCCGGGTTACCTTCGGATTGGATACGGGATACTCGCGGATACGCGAGCGCAGCAGGAACAAGGCGGAATCCACCCCTTGTTCCGGCAAGGCATCCACGATGAAGGCGACACATCTTCCTACGCCGCCGTGCAGGTCTGGCGCGACAAACAAGACATCAGGCATGTGGGATCACTCTAGTTGGCGTCCGGCGCGCAACGTCCGGGCGGTGGCTGGGGGCGGATGTCGTTCTTTGTTCTGGCACGGGCATGATCTGGGCATTGCGCATGAGCGACAGGCAATAGCACAGCAGGAACCCGGTGAAGGCGGTCTTGGGCGCGTACGCCAGGCCGCCGGAAAGCGAGTCGATGAAGATATAGATAGGCGCGGTGGCCAGCAGGTAGCGCCGGTGCAGCTCCAGGCCCGGATGCGCATATCGTCGGAACAGCGTGAGCAGCAGAATGAGCACGGGCGGCAGCATGATCATGAAGGTGCCGACCACGCCGAACTTCATCAGGTAGAAGGCCCAGGAATTGTGGGCGAAGGTACTCAGCTCGAAGCCGTTCTCGCCCATGACCCAGCTGCGAAAGCCCGCGCCCTTGCCGAACACCGGACTCTCCGCGAAGAAGTCCATTTGTCCCTGCATCTCCTGGACGCGTGCGCCATAGCTGGAGTCCTCGTCCAGGCGCTCGACGCTGAAGATGCGATTGGTGAGCACGTCCAGGTAGCCGATCGCGGCGAAGACCAGCACCCCGGCGACTGCCGCCGGCGCAAAGACCAGCACGGCGCGGCGCCGGATCTCGGGGCCCGCGCCCAATAGCACGGCGATGAACACCGAGATCGCCAGCTGCAGGTATTGGCTGCGGTTCAGCGAAAACACGAGGGCCAGCAGCATATAGACCGTCAGCGCGTAGGCCTTGGGTCCGGAAACGTTGAGCGTGCGCCGGAAGTACAGCAGCGACACCACGCCGAACGGGATGGCCCATACGCCCAGCCGCACGTTGCGCAGCGGATTCGCCACGCTGAAGCCTTGCAGCTGTTCGGCCAGCATCAGCGTGGCCACGGCCAGGCAGGCCGCCACGATGTACTTCTGCAGCACCGCGTAGGCGGCCGGGCTGTCGATATCCTTGTAGCAAAGAAAGGGCGTGCACAAGAAATAGAACACGATGCGCAGGTCCCGCGCCACGTCGCCGGTCTCGATGCCCGGATGATGCAGCGACACCAGGATCAGATAGATCACCGACACGGTCTGGATACCCAGCAGCATGCCCAGCATGCCGCGGGGCAGCGCATAGGCCGCGGGATCCGCGAGCCTCAACATCTTGACCACCAGCATGGCGACGAACAGGAAATCGAAGGGCGACAGCTTGAAGCTGCCGACGCCCAGGACGAAGTGGTCGTCGTTCAAGGCCAGCGCCGTGAAGGCGAACATGCCCAGCAGATGCAGGGTGGATAGGCGGCGGTGCGTGGTCATTGCGGCTCTTCTCTGTGTGGAAAGACGCTAGTGCGAAGCCCAGTCGTCGCGTCCGAAAATCTTGGTGGTCAGTTTTTCGAACAGATAGGACAGGTCTCCCTGGCGTGCGTGGGCGGCCACCTTGGACGCGCGGCACGACAGTTCGAACAGCTTGCCCAGGCCCGGCTCCGTGCGGCGGATGCGGGTGACGATCTGTTCGCGTTCCTCGAGCAGCACGTCCTGCATCAGCGCCGTCTTGGTTTCGTCGTGGGCGGTGTAAACGCCCATGGCGTCAGGCACGATCAGGTTCTTGCCTTCGCGCAGCAGCCGGCTCCACAGCTCCAGGTCCATGCAGTAGCGCATGCTCTCCTGCAAGAGCCCGTACTTCTGCAACAGGTCGCGGCGAAAGATCGCCGACTGGTTCGGGATGGACGCCTTCACCACCGTCAGCGTGCCGCGGTTGACCGGCGTGTAATGGATCTTGCGGAAGATCCGGTTGTCGGCGTCGGCCACGAACAGGTTGCCGCTGACGATGGGCGCGCGCCCCTTGGAGGCGGCCGCGCCCAGCTTGCGCAAGGCGCCGGGGAAGTACAGGTCGTCGGAATTCTGCCAGCCCACATAGTCGCCGGTGGCGCGTTCGAAGCCCTTGTTGATGGCATGCGACTGGCCGCGGTCCGGCGTGCTTTCCCAGTACGTCAGGTAGCGCTCATACTTGCGGATGATGTCCACGCTGCCGTCGCTGGAGCCGCCGTCGATGATGATGTACTCCAGCCGCGGATAGCCCTGGTTCAGCACGGACAGGATGGTGCGTTCCAGGAAGCGGGCCTGGTTGAACGAGGGGGTCACGATGGTCACTTTCGGCAACAGGCTGCCGGCGATGGGCGCCGGCGGCCGCAACTCGCGGACGAAGTCGATGAGCTGACGTGAGTACTCGTTATGACGCTTGCGCATGTAGGACCTCAGCATATGAGTTAACGGGTGGCCGCAGGCAAGGCGCCCGGAAAATCTGGGCGGGATTGACGGATGGCGAGAGCCACGCCGGCCAGCGTGATCGCCGCGTAGGCCAAGCGGCCCCATGCCGCGGCGTGTTCGCCCGCCGCGTGTACCAGTCCTGCCATGACGCACAGCATCGCCAGGCCGCCCAGGCCGTTCAGGATGGCGACGGCACGCGAATTGCCCAGGCCCAGCAGGGAAAAGTGCGCCGCGGCGTTCAAGGACAGCAGTCCCGAGGCCACGATCAGCAACTGGAAGGTGCCCAGATGGCCGCTGGCGACGTTGTCTCCCAACAGCAGGTTCAGAAGCGGATGGCTGACCGCCAGCACCGCCAGCGTGGCGCTGGCCGACAGCGCCAGGTTCCACAGCATCATGCGGCGGATCTCGCGTTCGACGGCGCCGGGATAGGGGGGCGAAACCGACAGGCGGGTGACGCGCGGCATGGCCTTCTGGAAGATGGCGACCGAGGCGGTATGGATGATCTGGCCGACCTGCACGCCGACCGTATAGATGGCCAGCGCGGCCGGACCCATGAGGCTGCCGACCAGCACCCGGTCCACCGAGCCGAAGGCCAGGGCGCTCAGGCTGTTCAGCCAGGACCAGCGGGAGAACCGGAAGGCGTCCATCATGGCGCTGCGGTCGCGCACCGGGCGCACCAGGATGCGGCCATAGGTGCGCGCGAACACGCGCATCTTCACGCTGCCCGCGATCAGGAGTCCCAGCGCCTGCGCCAGGCCGGTCCAGGTGGGCGACGCCGTCAGCCAGGCCGTGGCGCAAGCCAGTCCCATCGTGCCGGTGCGGCTGAAGACTTCGCACAGCGCCGTGGCGCGGAAGTCTTCGCGCCCCTTCAGGCAGCCGGAGAACAGCTGGTCATATTGCTGCGTCAGGTAGATGGCCAGCGCGGGCATGGCCAGCATCGTCACCGCCACGCCGCCGAAGGTCGCCGCCGGCCAGCCCAGGCCCACCACTGCCCACAGCAATACTGCGGCCAGGGTCACGACCCCGAGCGCGCAGCCGATCAGCGACATGCTTACGCCGGCTGCGCGATAGGCGCCGCCGGGCTCGTGCATGCGCTCGGACACCAGCTTGGTCGCCGTCACCGCCGCGCCCAGGTTGGCGGCATTGCCGAAGCCGGCCAGGGCGATGATCATGGAGTACTGGCCGAAGCCCACGGTCCCCAGCTGCCGGAACAGGATGGGCAGGGCCACCAGCGCCGCGACCGGCCCGATGCCATACTCCACCAGCCCCCAGAAGGAGGCATTGCCGGCGATATGTTTCCTGAGGAATCCGAGCATGGCTGGGGCCTGTGGGCATATGGGTTCTGGCGAGGCCGTCAGGCCACGGGCAGCGCATGCTGGGTGCGTTCACGCAGGAAGTGGCCGTAGGCCAGCGTGATGCCATGCGTCAGCGAGATCTCCGGTTTCCAGCCCAGCGCCTGCATGCGGGCCGAGTCCATCAGCTTGCGCGGCGTGCCGTCGGGCTTGCTGCTGTCGTAAACGATGTTGCCCTCGTAGCCGACCACGCGGGCCACCAGCCTGGCCAGGTCGGCGATCGAGATGTCCTGCCCGGCGCCGATGTTGTAGATGCCTTCCGCCTGCGGATGCTCCATCAGCATGACGCAGGCCTGGGCCAGGTCGTCCACATACAGGAATTCGCGCAGCGGCGCGCCGGTACCCCAGATGCTCACGCTTTCCTGGCCGGATTCCCGGCCTTCGTGGAATTTGCGGATCAGCGCGGGCAGCACGTGGCTGCTTTGCAGGTCGTAGTTGTCATGCTGGCCATACAGATTGGTCGGCATGGCGCAGATGAAACGCGCGCCGAACTCGCGCTGATAGGCCTCGCACAGCTTCAGGCCCGCGATCTTGGCGATGGCGTAGGGCTCGTTGGTCGCCTCCAGCGGCCCCGTCAGCAAGGCGTCCTCGCGGATGGGCTGGGGGGCTTCGCGCGGATAGATGCATGACGAACCCAGAAACAGCAGCTTGCGCACCCCGGCGGCATACGCGGCGCGGATCACGTTGCACTGGATCATCAGGTTCTTGTACAGGAACTCCACCGGATGCGTCTGGTTGGCCAGGATGCCGCCGACCTTGGCGGCGGCCAGGTACACCACGTCGACCGGCGTGGTCGAGAAGAAGCGGTTGACCTGATTCTGGTTTTCCAGATCCAGCTCCTCCCGGCCGCGGGTCAGCACGTTGCGGTACCCGCGGCGCTGCAGCTCGCGGGTGATCGCGGCGCCTACCATGCCGCGGTGGCCGGCGACGAAGACGCGTTGCTCCAGGTTCGTCATGTCGTGCTACTCCTTGTAGGCGTAGATTTCGTAGCCGTTCTGCTCCACCAGCGCATCGCGCCGCGCGTCGCGCAGATCGCTCTCGACCATTTCCTTGACCAGTTGCGCGAAGGAGGTGCGTGGCGACCATCCCAGCTTTTCGCGCGCCTTGGTCGGATCGCCCAGCAGGGTTTCCACTTCGGTCGGGCGGAAGTAGCGCGGGTCCACCCGGACGATCACCTGGCCCGGCTTGATGTCATGGACCGGCGAGAACAGCACGGTGGCTGTCTCTTCCAGCCCTTCGCCTTCCCAGGCCAGCAGGATGCCCAGCTCGCGCGCGGCGGTATTGATGAACTCGCGCACGCTGTATTGCATGCCGGTGGCGATGACGTAGTCCTCGGGCGTGTCCTGCTGCAGCATCAGCCACTGCATTTCGACGTAGTCGCGGGCATGGCCCCAGTCGCGCAGGGCGGAAAGATTGCCCAGGTACAGGCATTCCTGCAGGCCGAGCACGATGCGGGCCAGGCCGCGGGTGATCTTGCGCGTGACGAAGGTCTCGCCGCGCTTGGGCGATTCGTGGTTGAACAGGATGCCGTTGCAGGCATACATGCCATAGGCTTCGCGGTAGTTCACGCTGATCCAGTAGGCGTACAGCTTGGCCGCCGCGTACGGGCTGCGCGGATAGAACGGCGTGGTTTCCTTTTGCGGCGTCTCCTGCACCAGGCCATACAGCTCGGAGGTGGACGCCTGGTAGAAGCGGGCCTTGTTCTCCAGCTTCAGGATGCGGATGGCTTCCAGGAGGCGCAGGGTGCCCAGGCCGTCGGCGTTGGCCGTGTACTCGGGCTCCTCGAACGAGACGCCGACATGGCTCTGGGCGGCCAGGTTGTAGATCTCGTCGGGCTGCACCGACTGCACGATGCGGATCAGGCTGCAAGAGTCGGTCATATCGCCGTGATGCAGCACGAAATTGCGGGGCTGGTCATGCGGATCCTGGTACAGATGGTCGATCCGCGCGGTATTGAACAGCGAAGCACGCCGCTTGATGCCGTGGACCTCATAGCCCTTGGCCAGCAGAAACTCCGCCAGATAGGCCCCGTCTTGGCCAGTAACGCCGGTAATCAGTGCCCGTTTTGGCATGGTTGTATCCTTAAGACTTAATGACTGCACGAAAGGAGCCGAAGGCTGCGGTACCAATGTGCAATGAGATTACTGTTGCACCAGCCGCGGAGATATCGGCCAAAAGGTCTAATAGTTCAGCCTGTCGATAGGGAAAAAGGGACTGGATTGCTTCATCCAGCGCACCCAGCATTGCGATCGCCACCAGGGCCGTCAGCGCCGGGCGACGGTTGACCGAGAAATAGATCAACGTGGTCAGGAAGGCGTAAGCCGCAAGATGCAGACGCTTGTCGCCAAACGCGTCCGACATCTCGGCGGCCAGGCCCGGCAGGTTGCCCACTGTTACCAGCACGGCGAAGAACAGCCCCGCCAATGGCAGGCAGAGCCGCGCCATGCCTGGCCTGAAAAAGGGCGCCCCTTCGGGTGGCAGCAAGCGTGCGGAGCGCGTGCGGCGTGGGGGCTCCTTCTTTTCATACCCGGCCATACATGTCCTGGAATCTGACGATGTCGTCTTCACCCAGGTAAGCGCCCGATTGCACCTCGATGATCTCCAGCGGGATCTTTCCCGGGTTCTCCAGGCTGTGGATCTCGCCCAGCGGGATGTAGGTCGACTGGTTCTCGGTCAGCAGGTACTGCTTGTCGCCGTTGTAGATGCGCGCCGTGCCCGAGACCACGATCCAGTGCTCCGCGCGGTGATGGTGCATCTGCGAGGACAGGCGCGCGCCGGGCTTCACCGTGATGCGCTTGACCTGGTAGCGCGGACCCTGGCCTACCGAGTCGTAGGATCCCCAGGGCCGCTGCACTTCGCGGTGATGGTTCAGTTCCGAGCGGTGCTGCGTCTTGAAGATCTCGACCAGCCGCTTGACGTCCTGCGAGCGCGACTTGTGCGCCACCAGCACGGCGTCGGCGGTTTCGATCACGACGATGTCGTCCAGGCCCACCGAGGCCACCAGCCGGCTGGTGGAGTGGATCAGGCAGTTGCGCGAATCCTCCACCATGACGTCGCCGGTGGTGGAGTTGCCTTCCACCGTCTTCTGGGCGATGCCCCAGACCGCGTCCCAGGCGCCCACATCGCTCCACGAGGCGGCCAGCGGGATGACCACGGCGCTGTCCGTGCGTTCCATGATGGCGTAGTCCATGGAATCGCTGGGGCACGCTTCGAAGGACGGGCCGTCCAGGTGGAACAGCGAGTTCTCGCCATGCCCGATGGCCACGGCCGCCTGCACCTGCTCCAGCATCTTGGGCGCCAGGCGCGCCATTTCCGACAGGAACACCGAGGCTTGGAAGGCGAACATGCCGCTGTTCCAGTAATAGCCGCCATCTTCGATGAAACGCTGCGCGACCTCGGGAGAGGGTTTTTCAACGAAGCGGCGCACGCGGCGCGCGGGCGCCATCACGCCGGGCTCGTCCGCCTGGATGTAGCCGTAGCCGCTGAGCGGCGCGGTGGGATTGATGCCGAACGTCACCAGCGCACCCTGCAGGGCGGCCTGATAGGCCGCGGCGAAG
The DNA here is from genome assembly GCF_014490035.1 of Achromobacter xylosoxidans. Taxonomy (NCBI): domain Bacteria; kingdom Pseudomonadati; phylum Pseudomonadota; class Betaproteobacteria; order Burkholderiales; family Alcaligenaceae; genus Achromobacter; species Achromobacter xylosoxidans. The sequence continues at coordinate 2,254,639 of NZ_CP061008.1, forward strand.
GCGGCCTGCAGCACCTCGCCGTCTTCCAGCACGTGGTCCGACGGCATGATCAGCATGACCGGGTCCTCGCCGTCGCGCATGGCGCGCAGGGTGGCCGCGGCGATGGCCGGCGCCGTGTTGCGCGCGAAGGGCTCCAGGATCACTTCCACGTCCTTGATGCCCAGTTCCAGCGCCTGCTCCGCCGCGATATAGCGGTGCGCGTCGTTGCAGACCAGGATGGGCCGGGCCTCGGCGCCAGCCGACCCCAGCCGCAGCAGGGTGTTCTGCAACAGGCTGCGGTCATCGGTCAAACGGATGAACTGCTTGGGCAGCAGTTCGCGCGACAGCGGCCACAGGCGCGAGCCTGAACCGCCGCAAAGTATGACTGCCCGGTACGGGGGAGGGGGATTGGTCATGGCGCTCACTCCTTGAAGTAGGCCTGGGTGTAGGGGTGCACGCCGGGATCGGCGGCGAGGGCACGGGCGGGCAGCCAGCGGTAGCTGCGGTGCTGGGCCTGGGGCAGGCTGGAAATGTCCAAAGAAAGCTCGGCCTCATAGGCGAGGACGACGTAATGGGTGGAGCGTCCGGCTTCACCCGCAAAATTGGTGCCGTAAAAGTGCTCGTACACGCCGCGCGGGGTCCAGGCCAGCTCGCTGACCGGGATGCCCAGCTCGTCGCGGGCGATGCGGCGCAGCGCCGCGTGCAGGGTTTCGTTCTTGCGGATCCGCCCGCCCGGCACGAACCAGGCGCCCTGGGCCGGGGGATTGGCCCGCAGGCCGGTCAGGTAGCGGCCCGCGGCGTCGCGCAGCAGCAGGTCGATGGAAACCAGCGGCAACATCTCGACCGCCTGGCGGAACTCCGCCTGCGCCAGCACGCCGTCGCGGACCGCGGCCTTGCGTTGCTCGGGCCATCCCAAAGGTTTAGTAGACATTGCGGCCCGTCCATCCCGACAACGCCGTGCGGGCGATGATCTGCAGGTCCATCCTGAACGTCCAGTGCTGGATGTAATAGATGTCGTACTCGACGCGATCGCTCATCTTGCGCAGCGTGTCCGTCTGTCCGCGCAGGCCGTTGACCTGCGCCCAGCCCGTGATGCCCGGCTTGACGCGGTGGCGCATCATGTAGCGTTGCACCAGGTCCTTGTACATTTCGTTGTGCTCCAGGGCGTGCGGACGCGGTCCCACCACCGACATGTCGCCCATGAGCACATTCAGGAACTGCGGCAGTTCGTCCAGGCTGGTGCGCCTGAGGAAGCCGCCGATGCGCGTGACGCGGGCATCGTTGCGGGTGGCCTGGGTGACCACGCCATGCTCCTGATGCACCGTCATGGTGCGGAACTTGTAGACATGGAAGACCTTGCCGTCCACGCCCAGCCGCGGCTGGGTGAAGAACACGGGGCCGCGCGAAGTCGCCTTCACCAGGATCGCCACCGTCAGCATCACGGGCGACAGCCCGATCAGCGCGCAGAAGGCGAAGCTGCGGTCGAAGATTTCCTTGGCCCAGCCGCGCACGCCGGCAGCGGGCAGGCTGTTGAGCTGTATGGCGGGCAGGCCCAGAAATTCGCCGATGCGGTGTCCCAGCAGCTGGATCGACATGACATCGGGAATCCAGCGGATATCCACCAGGTCATTGCGCAGGTGATAGAGGACTTCGCGCAGTTCCTGGCCCGCTTCCATCGGCAGCACGATCCAGATCTCGCGGACGTTGTGCTCATGCACGAAGCCATGCAGTCCGTCCAGCTCATGCAGGCGGCGGACTTGCGGCGGCAGGTTCTCATGGGGCTCGGCGTAGATGCCGGCCACTTCGTAGCCCGCGCCGCGGTATTGCTCGACGCGGCGCCAAAGGTCATGGCCCAGCGCGCCGAAGCCCACCAGCAGCACGCGCTTGCGGTCCATCCCGCGGTCGCGCGCCGCGCCCAGCACCGCGTAGACCGCAATCCGTAGGCCGGCCAGCGTCAGCGCCGACATGCCAAACCACGTAGCCGCCCATACGCGGGATATCGCCGCGGTCTGGTGCATGAGAAAACTGATGCAGATGCCCAGCGCGAACACCAGCGCCCAGGCCGCCAGGCTGCGCACGACCAGGTCGGTCAGCAGGCGGCCGCGCCACGATACATAGAGGCGGAAGGCCGGGAAGATGGCCACCACGCCCAGGCCGCACAGGTACACAAGGAACAGATGGATCTGCGGAGGATCCGCCAAGGCATCGTCCGAGAATTTCAAGCCGGTGGCAGTCAGGCCGCAGGTGATCACGATCGCGGCATCGAGCAAGCGATAGAGATAGCTTGCTCCGCTGAATCTAGACGACGTGTCCGTTTGGGACGGGTCCATCGCGCACTCCTGTTCGTGGGGAGCCGCCGTGCGGAAGGCAAAAACTGTGCACCGCCGCAAAGCTTGTGGCTACCGACAAAATCTTATTGAGTGCGCAACGCACCCGAAACCTCCAAACGATGTAGGAGAAGGCTTAGGACATCCGTCGAATGTGCGGGCCTAGGAAAAGAGAGTGGAATGTCGCAACCCGTTACGCATCGGGCTCACTCCAAGCAACGAAGTCATTCACAAGTGGATTTGCCATGACGACATTTTTCGGAACGTTGAGCCGAGGCATAGCAGCTATCGCGCTCGTGTCCTCGCTGGGCGCTTGCGCCTTGTCTCCCGGTATGACCTTTGACGCCAATCAGCTTGCGGATCCGTTGGATCCGAACTCCAAGGCGGTAATCAAGGAAATCACGCCCTCGCTGGTGCTTGAAGACCAGCGCGCGCGCCAGGCATTGCTCGACAACGAAGGGGTCGACAAGCTCTATGGCAAGTCCGGGCCGTACCTGATCGGGCCCGGAGACATCCTCTCGATCGTGGTGTGGGATCACCCCGAACTCGTTCTTCCGACGCAAACCTACGCCATCGGGACAGGGGTAACGGAACTAGCCATTGGAGACACCGCCTCGGGCATTCCGGGCTATACGGTTTCATCCACTGGATATATCCAATTTCCCTATGCGGGATTGCTGAAAGTGGCCGGGTTGACGGAACTTCAGGCGCGCAATCTCATAGTGAATAGTTCAAGCAAGTACATCCAGGATCCGCAGATCACCGTACGCGTTCTGGGATATCGCAGCAAGCGTGTTTACGTGGATGGCGAAGTGAAGACGCCGGGCGCAATCGCGATCAACGATATCCCGATGACCCTGTTGGAAGCCGTCAACAGGGCCGGAGGCATTCTGCCCACGGGCGATCGCAGCGCGGTCTACGTGATCCGTGACGGACGCCGTACTCGCGTGAACGTGCCTGCGCTGATCGAGCGTGGCCAAGACCTGAATCAGGTGCTGCTGAAGTCGGGCGACATCGTCAGGGTCACGCCGCGCGACGACAGCAAGGTGTTCGTGATGGGCGAGGTGACCTTGCCCACCGCGGCAGTGATGCGTGACGGACGCATGTCGTTGACCGAAGCGCTGGGCTTGGCCGGAGGACCGAACCAGCTGACCTCGAATCCGTCGCAAATATTCGTTGTGCGCAGCACTGAGCAAGCGACGCCGCTGGTGTTCCACCTGAACGCCGGCTCGCCGCAGACTCTTGCGGTGGCGGAGAAGTTCGAGTTGCAACCCAAAGACGTGGTGTTCGTGGATACGGCGGCCCTGGTGCGGTGGAACCGCTTCATCAGCAACCTGTTCCCGAGCGCCCAGACCGTACAGACCGTGAAGTCCATAGATTAGTCCGCCTTAAACCACGCCTGGGGACGCCGCGACCGCGGCGGCGTCTTCTCTTGGAGAGCTGCATGTCGTTGCCCATCGAATCGTTCGAGCCGTCCGTGCCGGCTCGTCAGCAGGAAACTCCGTTGTCGTCCCATGTGGACGCCATCTTTTCCAACCGGTGGATGATCATCGCGATCACTCTGCTTGCATTACTGGGGGCGCTTACCTATGTGATGATCACGCCCAAGGTGTACTCGGCCGACATCATCGTGCAGGTGGAAGAGGAAATGCCGCAGGGGCAGAGCCGCAGCCTGCTCGGCGACGTATCTTCCATGTTCGATACCAAGGCGGAGACCTCGGGCGAAATGGAAGTGCTGCGCTCGCGCATGGTGGTCGGACCCGCCGTCGACAAGTTCCTGCTGTACATCCAGGCCAAGCCGCGCTATTTCCCCGTGATCGGCGAGTGGCTGGCGCAGCGCTACGAAAGCCTGCCGTACCCGTCGAGCCTGCCGCGCGGCGGCTATGCATGGGGCGGCGAAGCCATCGCGATCTCGCAGCTGGACGTGCCCAACGAATGGCTGGGCAAGCCCTTTCGCGTGACCACGCTAGGTGAAGGGCGCTATACGTTGAGCGACAAGTTCACGGGCGCCACCTTCAACGGCACCGTGGGCAAGCCCGAGCATTTCCGGCTGCCTGGGGGCGGCGCGATGGACGTGCATATCGACGCGCTGACGGGACGCCCTGGCACCGAGTTCACGGTGTCGCGCAGTTCGCGCCTGGCGGCCATCGAGGACGTGCAGGCGCGCCTGGGCATTTTCGAGCGCGGCCGCACGTCGGGGGTGATCGGCGTCACGCTGGAAGGCAATGATCCGGCGCTGACGACTGCCGTGCTCAACCAGATCGGCCAGGAATACGTGCAGCAGAACGTGAACCGCAAGTCGGCGCAGGCCGAGAAGTCGCTGGTATTCCTTGAACAGCAGCTGCCGGTGCTCAAGGGCGAGCTGGACGCCGCCGAGACCAAGTACAACTCGCTGCGCAACAAGCGCGGCACCATCGACCTGAGCGAAGAAGCCAAGCTGATCCTGGCGCAATCGGTGGACGCGCAGACCAAGGTGATGGAACTGCGCTCCAAGCGCCAGGAAATGATTACCCGCTTCGCGCCGACCCACCCCAGCATCGTGGCGCTGGACCGCCAGATCGCCGGGCTGACCGGGGACGTGAACCGCATCGGCAACAACATCCGCCAACTGCCCGACCTGGAGCAGGACGTGGTGCGCCTGGTGCGCGACGTGCGCGTCAACACCGAGCTCTACACGGCATTGCTCAACAACGCCCAGCAGCTGCGCCTGATCCGCGCCGGCAAGGTGGGCAACGTGCGCATCCTGGATTCGGCGGTGCAGCCGGACAAGCCGGTGCGTCCCAAGGCCGCCATCATCATCGGCGTGGCGACCGCCTTCGGCCTGATCTTCGGCATGCTGTGCGCGTTTGTGCGCAATGCGCTGTTCGGCGGCCTGTCCGAACCCGACGACGTCGAACGCCATACCGGCCTGCCCGTGTTGGCCGCCATTCCGTACAGCGACATGCAGGACAAGCTGTGGCGGCGCAGCCGGCGCAAGAACGCCAGCGTGCCGGCGCTGCTGGCCCAGAGCCAGGGCAACGCGCCGCCCATCGAAAGCCTGAGGTCGTTCCGCAACGTGTTGCAGGCGTCGCTGCGCCAGTCGGCCAACAACATGGTCATGTTCACCGGGCCGGTGGCAGGCGTGGGGAAGTCGTTCCTGTCGGCCAACTTCGCTTTCATCCAGGGCGGCGTGGGCAAGCGCGTGCTGCTGATCGACGCTGACTTCCGCAAGGGCCAGCTCAACCGCTATTTCGGCGTGCCCAAGGAAGACGGCCTGTTCGAAGTGCTGTCGGGCACGATACCGCTGACCCAGGTCCGCAAGCACAGCGTGTCCGAGGGCGTGGACTTCATCGCTACCGGCGCGGTGACCTTCGACCCGTCGGAGCTGCTGGCGTCGCCGGTGTTCGGCGAAACCCTGCGTGAACTGGCCTCGCAGTACGACATGGTGATCCTGGACACGGCGCCCGTGCTGTCGTCTCCGGACGCCGCCGTGGTCGGCACGCATGCGGCCGCAGTGATGGTGGTGGTGCGCTCGGGCATGAACACCGTGGGCGAAATCCGCGAGACGGCCAAGCGCCTGATCCAGGCGGGCGCGCCGGTGGACGGCGTGCTCTTCAACGGTCTCAAGCTCATGCCGGAACGCTTCGGCTTCCGGTCCAAGTACGGCAGTTACCGCTACTCCCGTGCGGCGTATTACGGCGATTTCAAACAGAACGGCCCTAAATAACGCCACCCGGAGAAACTGGCATGCACGGAACTTTTGGCTGGGACACGCCGCAAATTCTGGATGCGGTTTTCAAGGCTTACGACATACGCGGCACGGTGCCGGATGAAATCGATGCGAGGTTCGCGCACAGCCTGGGGATGGCGGCGGGGACCCAGGCCCGCGAACAGGGGGCGCGGTCCATCGTGGTGGGGAGGGATGGCAGGCTGAGCAGCGTCGAACTGGCGGCCGCCTTGCAGGCGGGCCTGCGCTCGGCGGGCATGCACGTCATCGACATCGGCATGGCGACCACGCCGATGGTGTACTTTGCGACGCGCCTGATGGACACGGGCGCGGGCATCGCGGTCACGGGCAGCCACAACCCGCCCGCGCACAACGGCTTCAAGATCGTGCTGGACGGCGCTTCGCTGTATGGCGAGGGCATCACCGCGCTGCGCGATGCGATGCGCTTGCCGATAGAGTCGGCCAGCGCATCGGGCGGGCGCACGCAAATGCAGATCATGCCGTGCTACACCGCGCGCCTGATGGGCGACATCCGCATGGCGCGTCCGATGAAGATTGCGATCGATTGCGGCAATGGCGTGGCCGGCGCCGCGGCGCCGGCGCTGTTCCGCGCCCTGGGCTGCGAAGTGGTCGAGCTGTTCTGCGAGGTCGACGGTTCGTTCCCGGGCCATCATCCGGATCCGGCCGATCCGCAGAACCTGCAGGATCTGATCTATTGCCTGCGCTACTCCGACTGCGAGGTCGGCCTGGCGTTCGACGGCGACGGCGACCGGCTCGGCGTGGTGACCAAGACGGGGCAGATCATCTGGCCCGATCGCCAGCTGATCCTGTTCGCGCGCGACGTGCTGTCGCGCAATCCGGGCGCCGAGATCCTCTATGACGTCAAGTGCAGCCGCCACGTGGCGCGCGCCATTACCGAGGCGGGCGGCAAGGCCACCATGTGGAAGACGGGGCACTCGCTGATCAAGGCCAAGATGCGCGAAACCGGCGCGTTGCTGGCTGGCGAGATGAGCGGCCACATTTTTTTCAAGGAGCGCTGGTACGGCTTTGACGACGGCATCTACGCCGCCGCCCGGCTGCTGGAGATTCTGTCCGGCGCGCCGGACCCCTCGGCCCTGCTGGAAAGCCTGCCGCAGTCCTGCGCCACACCCGAAATCAAGCTGGAAACCGCCGAAGGCGAGCAGTTCGACCTGGTGGAAGCGCTGCGCGCGCAGGGACAGTTTCCCGGCGCGCAGTCCATCAACGATCTGGACGGCATCCGGGTGGACTACGCCGACGGCTTCGGCCTGGCGCGTCCGTCCAACACCACGCCGACGGTGGTATTGCGTTTCGAAGGGGACACGGTGGCCGCATTGGCCCGTATCGAGGAGGATTTCCGCAACGCGTTCCGACGCATTGCCCCTCATGTTCGTTTACCGTTTTAAGGAGCATCACGCGATGGGAAAGGCCAAGTATGCGGTTGAGGCGCTAAGGGCGAATTCGGGCCTGGCGGACAGCCCGGAGTGGCAGGCGTTCGCGCAGGCCGCGCACGGCGCGGAATTGGACGGCGCGGCGCTGAAGGTCATCGAGGCGGCGGGTCTGTGCGTGGACCTGAGCATGCAGCGGCAGTCGCCGGCGCTGGAAGCCGCGGCCATGTCGCTGCTGCAGGCGCGTGGCGTGGCGGATGCGCGCCAGGCTTTGTTCGCGGGCGAACCGGTCAACTGGACCGAAGGCAAGCCGGCATGGCATACGGCGCTGCGCGCCGGGCGCACGCGGGAACAGCCCGACGGCCAGGATGCGGACTCCGTCTGCGAGCATTCGCGCATGACGGACTTCGTGCGCCGGGTGGACCAGACGGCCGACTTCAACACGGTGCTGCATATCGGCATCGGCGGCAGCGATTGGGGGCCGCGCCTGGCGGTCCAGGCGTTTGGCGGGGCGCAGCAGCGCCGGCAGATCCGCTTCGTGTCCAACATCGACGGACACGCGTTCCATGATGCGGTGGCCGGGCTGGATCCGCGCCGCTGCCTGGTGGTGGTGTCTTCCAAGTCCTTCACCACCGCCGAGACGCTGCACAACGCGCGCGCGGCCATCGCCTGGCTCAAGCAGGGCGGCGTGGCCGACGTGTCCGAGCACCTGGCCGCTGTCACCGCCAACGTGTCGGCGGCGCGCGCGCTGGGCGTGCCGTCCAGCCAGATATTCAAGATGTGCGACTGGGTCGGCGGGCGCTATTCGGTCTGGTCGGTGGCCGGCCTGTCGATCGCGCTGACGGTGGGCGCTGACGTGCTGATCGGCATGCGGGCGGGCGCCGAAGCCATGGACCAGCATTTCCAGCAGGCGCCGTTCGCGTCGAACGCGCCCATCCAGCTCGCGTTGGCGGGCCTGGTCAACTGCAGCGTGCTGGGCCAGAACTCGCTGAACATCGCGGCCTATAGCGCGCGGCTGCTGCACCTGGTCACCTATCTGCAGCAGCTGGAAATGGAATCGCTGGGCAAACGGGTCGCGGGCGATGGCGCGGCGGTCGGGGTGCCGACGGCTCCCATCATCTGGGGCATGCCTGGCACCGACGGGCAGCACACCTTCTTCCAATGGCTGCATCAGAGCGAAGAGGGCGCGCCGGTGGACTTCATCGCCAGCCTGCAAGGCCACGCGGACAGTCCGGATGCGCACCGCATGCTGTTGGCCAACTGCCTGGCGCAGCGCCAGGCGCTGCTGCGCGGCAAGTGCCTGGAGCAGGCGCTGATGGATGTGGCGCACATCGACGACCAGGAGCGCGCGCTGAGCCTGGCGCAGCACATGGTGCATCCGGGCGGGCGGCCTTCGACCCTGATCGTGCTGCGCCAGCTGGATCCGCGCGGCCTGGGCGCGCTGCTGGCGCTGTACGAGCACAAGGTATTTGTGCAGAGCGTGGTCTGGGGCATCAATCCCTTCGACCAGTGGGGCGTGGAGCTGGGCAAGCGCCTGGCCACCGGCATCGAGCGGGAGCTGGCGGTGCCGGTGTCGGCCGGCGTGGTGGACTGGGGCCATGACGCGTCCACCTCGTACTGGATCGACCGCTACCGCAGCCATGCGCAGGCGCCGCGGCCGCGCCATGCCTGGGTGCCGGGCGTGGCGGCGCATCTGTGAGGGAGACCATGCAGGACCTGCATGTATTGGTGACGGGCGGCGCGGGCTACATCGGCACGCACACGCTGGTGGCGATGCTGGCGGCGGGCCAGCGGCCGCTGGTGCTGGATAACTTCAGCAACGGCAGCCGCGAGGCCGTGCGCCGCGTCGAGCGCCTGTGCGGCGTGGAGATCCCGCTGGTGGAAGGGGACATCCGCAGCCCCGGCCTGGTCGAATCGGTGCTGGCCGAATCGGCGGCGCGCGGCGCGCCGGTGCAGGCGGTGCTGCATCTGGCCGGCAGCAAGGCGGTGGGCGAGTCGGTGGCCGATCCGCTCAAGTACTACGACAACAACGTCGGTGGCTCCGTGACGCTATTGCGCGCCATGCGCGAGGCGGGCGTGGCGCGCATGGTGTTCAGTTCTTCGGCCACTGTCTACGGCGAGCCCCACTTCCTGCCGCTCACCGAGGCGCATCCGCTGGCGCCGACCAACCCCTACGGCCGCACCAAGCTGATGGTGGAGGAAGCGCTGCGTGACGTTTGCGCGGCCGATCCCGCGTTCAGCGCGGTGACGTTGCGCTACTTCAATCCCATCGGGGCGCATCCGAGCGGCCAGATCGGGGAAAGTCCGCGCGACATTCCGAACAATCTGTTCCCCTACATCACCCAGGTGGCGGTGGGGCGCCAGCCGTTCCTGCGGGTGTTCGGCGACGATTACGAGACGGCCGACGGCACGGGCGTGCGCGACTACCTGCACGTGATGGACCTGGCGCAGGGGCATGTGCAGGCGCTGGCCTATTCGGAGCGCCATCCCGGGTTCGTGGCGATCAATCTGGGCACGGGGCAGGGCACCAGCGTGCTGGAGCTGGTGCATGCGTTCGAGCGGGTCAACGGCTGCCGGATTCCCGTGCGCCCGCAAGCCAGGCGTCCCGGCGACGTCGAGAAAATGTGGACCGATCCTGCGCTGGCGGCATCTTTGTTCGGCTGGCGCAGCACGCATGACGTGGACGCGATGTGTGCGGACGGCTGGCGCTGGCAGCAGGGCAACCCACAGGGCTACGAACAGGACACAGGGACATAACCCCTGCGCCGTATCGGATGGATTCCGCGAAACCGGCGCGAGCGGTTACAGTTGACGGAAATATTGCGAAGCAGCATTGCCCGGCGGCCTGGCCGCCGCGGCCGTGCACCGTCAACGAGGCGCACCCATGTTTGAATTCAATCCCTCTACCGGCTTCCTGCAGGAGCCGCAGTCATGAGCGGGCCGACCTACAGCGCGCCGGCCCACTGGAACCTGGACAGCATCGTCTCCGGCCTGCGCGAAGCGCGCGTGGCCTGGCGCGGTCCCCGCGGCCGCCTGCGCGAAGACGCCGGCCTGCGCGAATTCCCGTCGCAGGAAAGCCTGCGCCAGATCGTCAAGGACCTCTGTGGCGCCTTGTTCCCGATGCGCCTGGGTCCGATCGACCTGCGCGAGGAGGTCGAGGACTTTTACGTCGGCCATACCATCGGCGCGGCGCTCGACGCGCTGCTGCACCAGGTCTGTCTGGAACTGCAGTACGTGGGCCGGCCCGAACAGACCGGGCCCGCGGATGCGCGCCAGCGCGCCATCGAGATCGTGCGCCAGTTCGGCGCCGAGCTGCCGCGCGTGCGCGCCGCGCTGGACCTGGACGTGACCGCGGCCTATCAGGGCGACCCGGCCGCGCACAACGTGGACGAGGTCCTGCTGTGCTATCCGGGCGTGGCGGCGATGATCCACCACCGTCTGGCCAATGTGCTGTATCGCCTGGGCGCGCCGATGCTGGCGCGCATCGTGGCGGAAATCGCGCATGCGGATACGGGCATCGACATCCACCCGGGCGCCACCATCGGCCGCAGCTTCTTCATCGACCACGGCACCGGCGTCGTGATCGGCGAGACCGCCATCATCGGCGACCGCGTGCGCCTCTATCAAATGGTCACGCTGGGCGCCAAGCGCTTCCCGCCCGGCGAAAACGGCGAACTCAAAAAGGGCCTGGCGCGCCACCCCTTGATCGAGGACGACGTGGTGATCTACGCTGGCGCGACGATTCTCGGCCGCGTCACCATCGGCAAGGGTTCGACCATCGGCGGCAACGTCTGGCTGACCCGCAGCGTGCCGCCGGGCAGCAACGTGACCCAGGCCAGCCTGGTCAGCGACATGCCCGACTGCGGCCTGGGCGGCTGAGCAGCTTGAGGCCGCTGCCCTCCTTGCGCAGCGGCCGGCCCTGAGGAGCCTGGATGGACACTCGAGTCTCTGATCTGGCCGCGCTGCGCGGCTTTGTCGACCGCCACCCGCGGCTGTTCGTGCTGACGGGAGCGGGCGTCAGCACCGACTCCGGCATCCCCGACTACCGTGACACCGAAGGCGAATGGAAGCGCAAGCCGCCCATGACGCTGCAGACCTTCATGGGCGGCGAACTGGCGCGGGCGCGCTATTGGGCGCGCAGCATGGTGGGCTGGCGCCGTTTCGGCCAGGTGCAGCCCAATGCCTCGCACCGGGCGCTGGCGCGGCTGGAATCGCGCGGCCGCGTTTCGGTGCTGGTGACGCAGAACGTCGATGGCCTGCACGAGGCCGCCGGCAGCCGCGACGTCGTGGACCTGCACGGCCGGCTGGACGAGGTGCGTTGCATGGCCTGCGATTGGCGCGGCGGCCGCCAGGCCTGGCAAGAGGCGCTGCAGGACGGCAATCCGGAATGGACGCTGCTGGAAGCCTCGGACGCGCCTGACGGCGACGCCGACCTGGAAGGCGAGGACTTTGCGCAATTTCAGGTCCCGCCCTGTCCGCGCTGTCGCGGCATCGTCAAACCGGACGTGGTTTTTTTTGGCGAAACCGTGCCGCGCGAGCGCGTGGACCACGCCAATGCCGGCCTCATGAACGCGGACGCGGTGCTGGTGGTGGGGTCATCGTTGATGGTGTATTCCGGCTACCGCTTCGTCAGCGCCGCGTCGCGCAACGGCATGCCGATAGCCGCCATCAACCTGGGGCGCACCCGCGCCGACAGCATGCTGACCCTGAAAGTGGAACTGCCCTGCGCCGTGGCGCTGGACGCGCTGTAACACGCCCTAGGGCCGGCCGGTTTTTGACCGGTCTAAGCAAGTGCTTGCCCTGCAAAGGTTTTTTTCCGCTGTTACAGACCTTTCCATAGGGTTGTCCACAGGAACTGGGGATAACTCCTAGGGATAACCCCGAGTTTTCGACCTTTTTCGGGCAGCGTTTGTCAAGTCTCGGCGGCGTCCGCCATGTCCCCCATTAGCGCCTTGCGGGCCGCGTGCCAGCTGCCGGCGTCCGGCGCATACAGCAGGCCGCCGGTGCGATGCGTGGGCTTGTAGGGCGAACCGTCGAAGTGGGCCGCGTAGCCGCCGGCCTCGCGGTGCAGCAGCCAGCCGGCAGCGTGGTCCCAGGCAGTCAACTGGTTGTAGAACGCGATGTGGCAGTGCCCGGCGGCCAGCATGCGGTACTCATGCGCGGCGCAACGCAGCGAGGCGGTGCTGCCCAGGCGCGACAGGTTGCTGTTGACGGTGGTGCGCATCGGTTCGGGCAGGGCGCCGGTCGAGATCAGGCCGTCCATGTCTTCGGGCGGCGCGGGGCTGGCCACCGCGAGCTGGGCCTGCTTGCCGTTTTCATATTCCATCCAGGCGCCTTCGCCGCGCACGGCGAGCGCGCTGTCGCGGCTGACCGGGTCGTAGATGACGCCCGCGATCACGTCGCCGCGATGGCAGGCGGCGATCATCATGCCGAAGAGAGGCAGGCCCGCGACGTAGTTGCGGGTGCCGTCGATGGGATCGATCAGGAAGGCCAGGTCGGCGTCGACCAGCATGTTCAGCAGCGCGGGATTGCGGGCCGAGGCTTCTTCCCCGATCAGCACGGCGCCCGGATGCAGTTTGGCCAGGCGCGCGGCGATCAGGCGCTCGGCGGCTTCGTCCGCGTCGGTCACCAGGTCGCGGGCGGAGCTTTTGCCGCGCACCGCGCCTTCCGGCAGATTGCGAAAGCGCGGCATGACTTCCGTCTGCGCGGTTTCGGCCAGGATAGCGGCAAGCCGGCGGGTGTCCTCGCGGGTGAAGGTTCTGCTCATACGGACTCGTTCGGTCAGGGAACGCGCAAATCTACCATGCCCGGCGCAGGCCGCGATGCAACATATCGGACTCCCGCCAGCACGCCGGGCAAATGCAAGTGGCCCCCGCCGGCAGAAACCGGCGGGGGCCGCAGTGCGCCAGGGGCCGTCAGGCGCCCAGGTCCACGCAGAGGTACTTGATTTCCAGGTACTCTTCGATGCCGTACTTCGAGCCTTCGCGGCCCAGGCCGGATTGCTTGACGCCGCCGAACGGACCGACTTCATTGGAGATGATGCCGGTGTTGATGCCGACGATGCCGTACTCCAGGGCCTCGGACACGCGCCAGATGCGGGCGTAGTCGCGGGTGAAGAAGTAGGCGGCCAGGCCGAAGATGGTGTCGTTGGCCATGCCGATGACTTCCGCTTCGGTTTCGAAGCGGAACAGCGGGGCCACCGGGCCGAAGGTTTCCTCGGTCGCGAAGCGCATGGACTGGGTCACGTCGCGCACCACGGTCGGTTCGAAGAAGGTGCCGCCCAGCGCGTGGGGCTTGCCGCCGGCGATCACCTTGGCGCCGTGCGCGGTGGCGTCGGCGATGTGCTCCTGCACCTTTTCCACGGCGCTGCTGTCGATCAGCGGACCCTGGGTCACGCCGTCGGCGAAGCCGTCGCCGACCTTCATGGCCTCGACCTTGGCGACCAGGCGCTTGGCGATTTCTTCGTACACGCCGGCCTGCACGTAGATGCGGTTGGCGCAGACGCAGGTCTGGCCCGCATTGCGGTACTTGGAAGCCAGGATGCCGTCGACCGCGCGGTCCAGGTCAGCGTCGTCGAACACGATGAAGGGCGCATTGCCGCCCAGTTCCAGCGACAGCTTCTTGATGGTGGGCGCGCATTGCTCCATCAGCGTGCGGCCGACTTCGGTGGAGCCGGTGAAGCTCAGCTTGCGCACCACGTCGCTTTCGCACAGGGCCGCGCCGATTTCGCGCGAGCTGCCGGTGATGACGTGGAACACGCCTGCGGGCACGCCGGCTTCTTCAGCCAGCACGGCTAGCGCCAGTGCGGTCAGCGGGGTCTGCTGGGCGGGCTTGACCACCATGGTGCAGCCGGCGGCCAGGGCCGGGCCGACCTTGCGGGTGATCATGGCGGCGGGGAAGTTCCACGGCGTGATCGCGGCGGTGACGCCGATGGGCTGCTTGAGCGCCATCAGGCGCTGGCCGGCCTTGGGGCTTTGCAGGATGTCGCCGTCGATGCGCTTGGCTTCTTCGCCGAACCACTCCAGGAACGAGGCGGCGTAGGCGATTTCGCCGGCGGCTTCGGTCACGGGCTTGCCCTGCTCGGACGTCATGATGGCGGCCAGGTCCTGCTGGTTCTGCATCATGAGCTGGGCCCACTTCAGCAGGATGGCGGCGCGTTCCTTGCCAGTCTTGGCGCTCCAGGCGGGCAGGGCGGCCTCGGCGCTGGCGATGGCCTGTTCGGCTTCCTTGCGGCCCAGCTTGGGCACCGACACGATGGTCTTGCCGGTGGAGGGATTGTCCACGGGGATGGACGGGCCGTTGCCGGCGGCTACCCACTTGCCGTCGATGTAGCAGGCGTCGCGCAGCAGATCGGGGCGCGCCAGGGGATGGGTCAGTGCGGTCATTATTGGAGTCTCCTTGAAGGGATGCGGTGGGCCAGGAAACGGCTTGCGGGCGTGGCGGCTGATCCGCTACGCCCGCAAAACTTGTGCCTGCCCGCCGGAATACCGGTAGTTCAGGTCCTGTGCGTCAGGCGGCGAGCGCCTCGGACAGGATGGCCAGTGCGCGATCGAACTGGGCGTCGGGGATGGTCAAGGGGTACAGGAAGCGCAGGACGTTGCCGTACACACCGCAGCTTAGCAAAATCAGACCCTTTTCGATGGCACGGGCTTGCACGCGCTTGACCGCTTCGGCGTCCGGCTTGCCGGTGGCGGGATCGTTCAGTTCCAGAGCGACCATGGAGCCCAGGCCGCGCACGTCGGCGATGCCCGGCACCTTGGCGCGCAGGCCTTCCAGATGCGCGCGCAGCTTGTCGCCCAGGGCGACGGCGCGTTCGCACAGCTTTTCCTCGGCGATCACGTCCAGCACGGCATGCGCCGCGGCGACCGCCAGCGGGTTGCCGGCATAGGTGCCGCCCAGGCCGCCGGCGGCGGGTGCGTCCATGACGTCGGCGCGGCCGACCACGCCCGAGATCGGGAAGCCGCCGCCCAGGCTCTTGGCCATGGTGATCAGGTCGGCCTGGACCGAGTGGTGTTCCATGGCGAACAGCTTGCCGGTGCGGCCGAAGCCGGTCTGGACTTCGTCGGCGATCAGCAGGATGCCGTGCTCGTCGCAGATCTTGCGCAGCGCCGTCATCAGTTCAGGCGGGGTGATGTTGAAGCCGCCTTCGCCCTGGACAGGTTCGAGAATGATGGCCGCGACGCGCTTGGGATCGATGTCGCACTTGAACAGCAGGTCCAGCCCCTTGAGCGAGTCCGCCACGGTGATGGACTGGGTGGCGTTGGGGAAGGGCACGTGATAAATGTCGCCCGGCATCGGGCCGAACGACAGCTTGTACGGGGCGACCTTGCCGGTCAGCGCCATGCCCAGCATGGTGCGGCCATGGAACGAGCCCGAGAAGGCGATGACGCCCGAGCGGCCGGTGGCCGAGCGCGCGATCTTGATGGCGTTTTCGACGGCTTCGACGCCGGTGGTGAAGAAGGCGCTCTTCTTCAGGCCGTCGATGGGGGCGAGGCGGTTGATGCGCTCGGCCAGCGAGACATAGCCTTCGTACGGCACGATCTGGTAGGCCGTGTGCGTGAAGTTGTCCAGCTGCGCGGCGACCGCGGCCTTGATCTTCGGGTGCAGGTGGCCCGTGTTCAGGACGGCGATGCCGCCTGCGAAATCGATGTATTCCTTGCCATTGGCATCCCACAGGGTGGCGTTTTCGGCGCGCACCGCGTAGAAGTCGCACATGACGCCGACGCCACGCGGCGTGGCCAGGGAACGGCGGGTATTCAGGTCCTGATTCTTCATCTCAGCCTCAGAGAGCATGATGGGCGGGAAAACCTTATTTAATGCTACGATGGCCCCATTTGTGGGAACCACTTTTATAAATCGGGTAGAACCAATTGCGGTCCATAGTCGGTGACTTGCTGCAGCTGCGGCTGGCGGACGGCTCCAGCGAGCCCATGAACAAGCGGCTGTACCGCGGCATCCGTGAAGCCATCCTGGATGGAGCCATTGCCGCGGACTCGCGCCTGCCCGCGTCGCGCGACCTGGCGGCCGAGCTCGGCATCGCCCGCAACACGGTGGTTCACGTCTACAGCCAGCTGCTGGCTGAAGGCTACACCCGCAGCCGCCAGGGCAACGGCACCTTCGTCAACGCCTCGGTGCCGGATTCCTACCTGGCCAGCGGCCGGCGCAAGCGCCAGCCGCCGCCCGCGCAGCCGCGCCCGGCGCTGTCGCCGCGTGGCGCCGCCATCGTCGATGGCGTCTCGGCCTCGCCCTACCAGTGGGGCGCCTTCATGCCCGGCGTGCCCGACCTGACCGAATTCCCGCACAAGAAGTTCGGCCGCATCTTCAGCGCCTTGTGGCGCAATCCCTCGCCCGACCTGCTGACCTACGCCTACGGCGGCGGGCTGCCGGCCCTGCGCGAGGCGCTGGCCCAGCATCTGGCGCTGACCCGCTCGATCGATTGCGATCCCGAGCAGATCATCATCACCGAAGGTTCGCATCAGGCCATCGACCTGACCACCCGCATCCTGGGCGAGGCTGGCGAGACCGCCTGGGTCGAGGATCCGGGCTACTGGGGGGCGCGCACCATCCTGCAGGCCAACGGCCTGCACACCGTGCATCTGCCGGTGGACGAGGAAGGCATGCGCCTGCCGGAAACCGTCGGCACGCCGCCGCGCTTCATCTTCGTCACGCCCTCGCACCAGTATCCGCTGGGGCCGGTCATGTCGCTGACGCGCCGGCGCCAGCTGCTGGCGGTGGCGCGGCAAAGCGGCAGCTGGATCATCGAAGACGACTACGACAGCGAATTCCGCTTCTCCGGCCGGCCCATCGCTTCGCTGCTGGGGCTGGAACCGGACGCGCCCGTGATCTATATGGGCACCTTCAGCAAGACCTTGTATCCGGGCCTGCGCGTGGGCTATCTGGTGCTGCCCAAGACCTTGACCGCCGCGTTCCAGGCGGCGCACGCGGAGCTCTACCGCGAAGGCCACCTGATGACGCACGCGGCCCTGGCCACGTTCATCTCGGAAGGTCACTACGCCGCCCACATCCGCCGCATGCGCATGCTGTACGGACGGCGCCGCGCCATGCTGGTCAATCTGATCGAACGCCGGCTGGGGCCGGATTGGCTGCATCGCGACGCCAGCATGGCGGGGCTGCACCTGGTGCTGACGCTGCCGCAGGACATGGACGACCTGCGCGTGGTGGATGTGGCGCGCAGCAAGGGCGTGCTGACGCGCGCGCTGTCGCGCTACTACGTCAACGACGAAGGCCGCCGGCCTGGCCTGCTGCTGGGCTACGCCTGCGTGCCCGAGCATGACATCGCGCGCAAGTTCGAGGTGTTGCTGGACAGCCTGAACGAAGTGGCGCGCGCGTCCGCCGCGGCGCAGCCCGTGGCCGCGTCAGGCGGGCGCTAGCGCTGCCGCGAAGGCCGCGGCGTTGCGCATGCCCTGGTCTTCGAAGTTGGTGTTGAACACCGCGTGCGCCTGGGCGCTTTGCGCCGCCAGGCGTGAGAAGCGCTCGGCCAGCTCGGCCAGTTCCTGTTCCGAGTATTCGTATTGGAAGCGGCCCGAGGACGCGGCGCCGGACACGTTCCAGGTGGCCGTGTTGCGCCCATGCAGGCGCAGCAGCGTCAGTTCCGGATGGGTGCATTCCCAGA
The DNA here is from genome assembly GCF_014490035.1 of Achromobacter xylosoxidans. Taxonomy (NCBI): domain Bacteria; kingdom Pseudomonadati; phylum Pseudomonadota; class Betaproteobacteria; order Burkholderiales; family Alcaligenaceae; genus Achromobacter; species Achromobacter xylosoxidans. The sequence goes on from NZ_CP061008.1 coordinate 2,272,690, forward strand.
CCGCGGGGACGGTGTTGTCGAACCCTTGCGGACTGTCGACCACCGTATGGACCACCTCGAGATCGCGTTCGAAGGCCAGGGTGTCCGCGGTGGCGGCGGGCGAATCGAACCAGCTGCGGTGGCGGAATTCCACCGACACCAGGTGTTCTTCCATGCGGCGCGCGCAGTCGGCCACCCGCGCCCGGCCGCGCGCATCGCGCCGGATCCAGGGCGGAAACTGGAAATGCACCGCGCCCAGCTTGCCGGCCATGCGCAAGGGCTCCAGCGCAAGCTGGTAGCGGCGCCAGAGTTCGTCGCGCAGGTCGGCGGGCATGCGGTCGTGGTAGATGACGGGTTCCGGCCAGTCAGGGAGTTCGCGCCGGATGTCCGCGGGCAGTGCGGACAGCGGCGTCTGATGGCCGGTGAACAGCCGGAAGGCCTTGATGTTGAAGACGAAATCGTCCGGCGTGCGCTGCGCCCACAAGTAGGCGTTTTCGGCCGTGGGCATGGCGTAATAGCTGGAATCGACCTCCGCCATGGGAAAGCGCGAAGCATAGAAGCGCAGCCGCGCTTCGGCGCTGCGGACCTCGGGCGGGTAGAAGCGGCCGCAGGCCAGCAGGGTGGGGTCGGTCCAGGAGGCGGTGCCGCTCAAGAGGCGCATGGCCACAGGCAAATCAGACTTTATCGAAAAAATTCTGTATAAATATACAGTGTTCATTCGTGGTCCGGCAATGTCCGGGCTCGCCGTTTTCAGCGGCCGCCATGCTGCGGCCCCGTCCCATGTCCGACCAAACCGATACGTCCAACCCGTCCGCCGAACGTCCCGATCCCCTGGCCGATCTCAATCCCGCCCAACGCGAGGCCGCCGAGTTTGGCGTGGCCGGCGCGCCGGGGGACGACGGTCCCCTGCTGGTGATCGCCGGGGCCGGCTCGGGCAAGACCAATACGCTGGCCCACCGGGTCGCGCACCTGATCCTGAACGGCGCCGATCCCCAGCGCATGCTGCTGTTGACCTTCTCGCGCCGCGCGGCGCTGGAAATGGAGCGGCGCGTGGGCTCGGTGCTGCAGCGGGTGATGCGGCTGCGCGCCACGCAGCAGGCGCCGTCGCTGCCCTGGGCCGGCACCTTCCACGCCATCGGCGCGCGCCTGCTGCGCGATTGCGCGCAACGCATCGGCCTGTCCGAAGCCTTCACCATCCATGACCGCGGCGACGCCGAGGACCTGATGGGCATGGTGCGCCACGAGTTGGGCCTGTCGTCCACCAAGTCGCGCTTTCCGCTCAAGGGCACCTGCCTGGCCATCTATTCGCGCGTGGTCAACAGCCAGACGCCGGTGGCCGACGTGCTGAAGACCTCCTTCCCCTGGTGCGCCCAATGGGAAGACGAACTCAAGAACCTGTTCCGCGCCTACGTCGCGGCCAAGCAGGACCAGCAGGTGCTGGACTACGACGACCTGCTGCTGTACTGGGCCGAGATGATGGGCGATCCCGGCATCGCGGCCGACGTGGGGGCGCGCTTCGACCACGTGCTGGTGGACGAATACCAGGACACCAACCGTCTGCAGTCCGCCATCCTGCTGGCGATGAAACCCGACGGCCGCGGTTTGACGGTGGTGGGCGACGATGCCCAATCCATCTATTCGTTCCGCGCGGCCACGGTGCGCAACATTCTGGATTTTCCGAACCAGTTTCCCAATCCGGCCCGGGTCATCACGCTGGACCGCAACTACCGTTCGACCCAACCCATCCTGAACGCCTCCAATGCCGTGATCGGCCTGGCCACGGAGCGCTACGCCAAGGACCTGTGGACCGACCGCCAGTCGTCCCAGTTGCCTGAACTGGTGACGGTCAGCGACGAAGCCGGCCAGGCGCGCTGGGTGGCCGACCAGGTGCTGGCGCAGCGCGAGGGCGGGGCCACGCTCAAGTCACAGGCGGCGCTGTTCCGCACCGCCAGCCACAGCGCCGCGCTGGAACTGGAGCTGACCCGGCGCAACATTCCCTTCGTGAAGTTCGGCGGCCTGCGCTTCCTGGAGGCCGCGCACGTGAAGGACCTGTTGTCGATATTGCGCTGGGCGGAGAATCCGCGCGGCCGCATGGCGGGCTTTCGCGTGGCACAGTTGCTGCCGGGCATCGGACCCGCCACGGCCGGCAAGCTGATGGACGCCATGTCCGCCTCCGCCGAACCGCTGCGCGCGTTGCGTGAATTCAAGCCGGGCGCGGCGGCGCAGGAAGAGTGGGGCGCTTTCGCCGATACCTATGCGGCCTTGTGCGATCCCGCGCTGAAATGGCCCGCCGACGTGGACCTGGCCCTGCGCTGGTATGGCGCGCAACTGGAACGGCTGTACGACGATGCGCGCGTGCGCCGCGCGGACCTGGACCAGCTGGTGCGCATCGCCGCGGGCTACGGCACGCGCGAACGCTTTCTTACCGAGCTGACGCTGGATCCGCCGGACGCCACCAGCGACGAGTCCGGCGCGCCGCATCGCGACGAGGACTACATGATCCTGTCCACCATCCATTCCGCCAAGGGCCAGGAATGGAAGGCGGTCTACGTCCTGAACGTGGTGGACGGCTGCATCCCGTCGGACATGAGCACCGGCACGGCCGAGGAAATCGAGGAAGAGCGCCGCCTGCTGTATGTGGCGATGACGCGCGCCAAGGAACGGCTGCAGCTCATCGTGCCGCAGCGCTTCTACGTGCACCAGCAGACCGGCATGGGCGACCGGCACGTCTACGGTTCGCGCACGCGCTACATCACCAATGCGATTCTGCCGCTGTTCGATCACTTGCCCAAGCTGCCGGATCTGCCCGCCGGGCGCGCAGCGCTCAAGGAGCCGCAGGCGCCCAGCGTGGATGTGGCCAAGCGGGTGCGCAACCTGTTCTCGTAGGCTGGGCTATCATCGGCCGATACACAAGCTGTCCGGTCGGGATCGCATTGACCAAGGGTGTTTATGTCTACTGAAGAACAGGCCGCCGACGACTCGAAACGAGAGGTCGTCGCATCGATCGCCTACGTGAACGGACGGCGGGAGCGCGAGGTTCCCATCGACCAGGTCGCCCAGTACGTCAGCCAGGACCACGGCATGCTGTGGATCGGCCTGCGCAATCCGCGCCCGGAAGTGCTGGCCAAGGTCGCCAGCGAACTCGGCGCCTGCGACAAGAACCAGGAAGAAATGCTGGAAGCCCACCGGCGGCCGAAGATCATCGACTACGGCAACATGATCCTCATCGTCGCCATCACGGTCGAGGTCGAGGCCGAGCGCCCCATCTTCGGTGAGACCCAGTTCCTGATCGGCGACGGCTTCCTGGTCACGGTGCGGCGCGGCGCGACCGCCGGCCATAGCCCCTTGCGCGAACGTCTGGAAGCCTCGCCCGACCTGCTCAAGCGCGGCAGCGACTATGTGGCTTCCGAGCTGCTGGACTGGCTGGTGGACCGTTATGTGGCGGCCGCCGGCAAGATCGAGTCCGTGGTCGAGGGCGCCGAACAGAAGCTGCTGATCCGCGGCGCCAAGGACTCCGACATCCGCAGGCTGTACCGGCAGCGCCGCGACTTGCTGCGCATCCATACCGTGGTGTCGCCGCTGGCCGAGATCTGCCGCCGCCTGGCGCGGGTCGAGATGTCGGCGGTGGACGAGCATGCCCGTCCGTATTTCGGCGAGGTCGCCGACCGCGTGCTGCGCGTGGATGAGCTTTTCAACTCGCTGCGCGAATCCCTGGCCTTCGCCTTTGAAGCCAGCCTGATGATAGGCCAGGCCGCGCAGAACGACACCACGCGCAAGCTGGCGTCCTGGGCCGCCATCCTGGCGGTGCCCACGGCCATTGCCGGCATCTACGGCATGAACTTCGAGTTCATGCCCGAACTGAAATCGCCCTGGGGCTATCCGATCACGCTGGGCGTCATCGTGTCGATCTGTTCGGTCCTGTATTGGCGCTTCCGCAAGTCCGGCTGGCTGTAGGAGGGGGGGCAGCGCGCAGGGCCGCCGGCGGCCAGCGCGCGTAACCCGCCGGCCGGGCGCGACTCCACGTCCCGCCTTTATGGCAAACTGCCTGCGTTTTCCTACCTGGAGCCCGGCTGGTGCGCGGCAAATCTCCCTTACGCGGCGGCAGCAAGCTGACCGCCCTGATCGTCGCCGTGATCCTCGCGGCGGCGGGCGCCATCGTCAACTGGCTGCAGCCTTCGGAAAGAGATGGGCGCACCGAACGTCCGGCCCCTTCCACACAGGGCCGGCCCGGCGCGACGCTGGCTGGCGGCGTCCCGCAGGGCAGCTACACGCTCACCGGCACGATCGTGAACGTGGCCGACGGCGATACCGTGACCCTGCGCGCGCCCGACGGCCAGCACCGCATCCGCATGGACAGCATCGATGCTCCCGAAGAGGGCCACGGGTCCGATCAACCCGGACAGCCTTATGCCGAGGCCTCGCGCAAGAACCTGGCCGGTCTGGTCGCAGGCAAGACGCTCACCGCGCAATGCTACGAGAAGGATCAGTACGGCCGGGAAGTCTGCGCCCTGATCCTGGATGACGGCCGCTCGGCCAACCGCCTGCAAGTGGAGGCCGGTTACGCCTGGGCCTATACGGCGCGCCAGGGGGACTACCTGCGCGACAAGGCCATGCCGGACCTGCAGCGCCAGGCCAAGGCGGCCGGGCGCGGCCTGTGGGCGCAGCCCGGCGCCATGCAACCCTGGAAGTGGCGCTACGACTGCTGGCGGCAGCGCCAGTGCGGCTGAACCCGCGCGGGCCGGCCCGGAACGCCGCGCCCAAGCGCCGCCAGCCCTGGGGGATGCCTGGGTATGGTCCCCGGCCCGTGTTTGCTATCCTCTGTCGCAACGATTCGAAGGGAAGGTTTCCATGCGTGCATTGAAGCGGCTCTGGGCGGCGGCCATGCTGCTGTCGCTGGCGTTGGCGGGCTGCTCGCAAGAAAGCCCCATCAACAGCCCCTATCCGTCCGGCGCCGAAAGCCAGAACACGCTGTTTTCCGCCTTCGTCAAACGCTCTCCGAAGTACCTGGATCCGGCCAGCTCTTATTCCGGCGACGAGACCCCTTATACGTACAACATCTATGAGACGCTGTACGGCTACCACTACCTGAAGCGGCCCTACGAACTGGTGCCGCGCGCGGCGGCGTCGATCGACCCGCCCGTCTACCTGGACGCGCAGGGCAACACGTTGCCCGCCGACACGCCCGGCGAGCAGATCGCGCAAAGCATCTACGACATCAAGATCCGGCCGGGGGCGCGCTTTGCGCCGCATCCGGCATTCGCCCGCAAGACCGACGGCAGCTACGACTACTTCCCGCTGGCGCCAGGCGAACTGGACGACAAGTTCTACATTCCCGATTTCCCGCGCACCGGCACGCGCGAACTGACGGCCGATGATTACGTCTACGCGTTCCGGCGCCTGGTCAGCCCGCGCGTGGTGTCGCCGATCTCCAGCCTCATGACCGAGCACGTGACGGGCCTGAAGGAGTATGCCGACCGGCTGCGCCAGCGCGACCAGGCGCTGCGGCAAGACATGCCGGGCGGCGCCGGCGCGCCGCCCTGGCTGGATCTGCGCGAGGCCGACGGCTTTACGGGCGTGCAGGCGCTGGATCCGCATACGCTGCGCATCCGCGTCAACGGCAAGTACCCGCAGTTCAAGTACTGGCTGGCCATGACGTTCACCGCGCCCATCCCCTGGGAAGCGGACCGCTTCTACAGCCAGCCCGGCATGGCGGCGCACGACCTGTCGTTCAATACGTGGCCGGTCGGCACCGGCCCCTACATGCTGGTGGAGTCGCTGCAGAACCGCCGCCACGTGCTGGGCCGCAACCCCAACTTCCACGGCGAACCCTATCCCTGCGAAGGCGAGCCCGGCGACGCGGCCGCGGGGTTGCTGGCCGACTGCGGCAAGCCCACGCCCTTCATCGACCGCGCGGAATTCAGCGTCGAAAAGGAAGCCATCCCTCTGACCGGCAAGTTCCTGCAGGGCTATTACGACGTGCCGCAGATCGAGCGCGGCGAGTACGGCGTGGCCATGCTGGTCGCGGCGGGCGACAGCCAGGACAAGGCGCGCCTGTACAACGAACACGGCATCAAGCTGCCCACGACCGTCGAGACCGCCAACTGGTACATGGGCTTCAACTGGCTGGACCCGGTGGTGGGCAAGGGCGACACGCCGGAACAGGAAGAAAGGAACCGCAAGCTGCGCCAGGCCATCAGCATCGCCTTCGACTGGGAAGAGTACGTCGCGGTGTTCGAAAACAGCCAGGCATCGGTGGCTTACGGCCCGGTGCCGCCGGGCGTGCTCGGCTACCGCGAGCCGCCCGAAGGCGTGAACCCGGTGGTCTACAACCTGGTCGACGGCAAGCCCGTGCGCAAGTCCGTGGACGTTGCCCGCCGCCTGCTGGCCGAGGCCGGCTACCCAGACGGCCGCAACGCCCAGACCGGGGCGCCGCTGGTGCTCTATTACGACTCGATGCAGGGCGGCGGCTCCAATCCGCAGTTCGACTGGATGCGGCGCCAGATGGCCAAGATCGGCGTGCAGCTGGACGTGCGCGCCACCGACTACAACCGCTTCCAGGACAAGATGATGCGAGGGTCCGCGCAGATCTTCCTGTGGGGCTGGAACGCCGACTACCCCGACGCCGAGAACTTCCTGTTCCTGCTTTACGGTCCCAACGCCAAGGCCAAGGGCGGCGGCGAGAACGCGGCCAACTACGCCAGCCCCGAATATGACCGCCTCTTCGAGCAGATGAAGTTCCTGGACGATGGCCCCGAAAAGGAACAGCTCATCGCCAAGATGACCGCCATCGTGCAGCGCGACGCGCCCTGGATGTTCGGCTACTTCCCGATGTCGGGCGGCGCGTACCAGCAGTGGGTCGGCAATGCCAAGCCGACCCAGATGGTGCGCAATACGCTGCAGTACATGAAGATAGACCCGGTCCTGCGGCAGCAGAAGATCGACGAGTGGAATTATCCGAGGTGGTGGCCGATAGGCCTGTTCGCGCTATTGCTGGCGCTGGCGATATGGCCGTCATATGTGGCGCTGAAGCGGCGTGAACGCCAGACGGCATTCGCGCCGGCCCTGGGCAAGGAGCATCAATCATGATCGGCTATGTGATCCGCCGGTTGCTGTACGGCGTGCTGATCCTGATCGGCGTGAATCTCTTCACCTTCATCCTGTTCTTCGCCGTGAACACGCCCGACGACATGGCGCGGCTGGCCATCGGTGGGCAGCGCGCCAACCAGGAAGCCGTGGAGAAATGGAAGGTCGAGCGCGGCTACGACAAGCCGCTGTTCTTCAATGCCAAGGCTCAAGGCGCGGCGCAACTGACCGACACGGTGTTCTACCAGCGTTCGGTGCCCTTGCTGGTCATGGACTTCGGCGCGTCCGACGGCGGGCGCGACATCGGCCGCGAGATCAAGACGCGCATGGGGCCCAGCCTGGCGCTGGCGGTGCCCACCTTCTTCCTGGGGCTCTTCGTCAGCATCGTCTTTTCCCTGACGCTGGTGTATTTCCGCGCCACGCGGCTCGACTTCTGGGGCGTGGTGGTCTGCGTGCTGCTGCTGTCCATCTCCAGCCTGTTCTACATCATCGCCGGCCAATGGGTCTTTGCGAAGCTGTTGCGGCTGGTGCCGTTCTCGGGCTTTTCGGGTGGGCTGGACGTGGTCAAGTTCCTGGCGCTGCCGGTGCTGGTCGCGATCGTGTCGCGGCTGGGGCCGGAGGCGCGCTTCTACCGCACCCTGTTCCTGGAGGAGATCGGCAAGGACTATGTGCGCACCGCGCGTTCCAAGGGCCTGGCTGAACGCGTCGTGCTGTTCCGGCACGTGCTGCGCAACGCCATGTTGCCCATCCTGACCAGCACGGTGGCCGCGTTGCCGCTGCTGTTCATGGGCAGCCTGATCGCGGAGTCCTTCTTCGGCATTCCCGGCCTGGGCAGCTACACCATCGACGCCATCAACGCGCAGGACTTCTCCATCGTGCGCGCCATGGTGTTCCTGGGCGCCGCCCTCTACATCGTGGGGCTGATCCTGGCCGACATTTCCTACACGCTGGCCGACCCCCGCGTCCGATTCGAGTAGCCGCCATGCCCAAGTTCGTCTTCCTCTGGACCGATATCGCGCTGTGGCTCATGGCGCTGGGCGCGCTGGCCTATGTATGGCATGTGCGCCGCAGCCCGAACCTGCGCGCGACCTGGGCGCGCGTGGCGCGCGACACGCCGGCCATGTGCTCGGCGGTGATTCTGGCCGCGTTCGTGGTGGTGGGCCTGCTGGACTCGGTGCATTACCGGCCGCTGCTGCCGCCGGCCCCCGGCGCCGCGGCCGACGCGCCGCCGGCCTATGCGCCTGCGGTGCGCTCGGCGCTGGACGGACTGCTCACGGGTTCCGTGCTGACCACGCCGGAAAAGACCTATTCCGAGCCTTTGGCGATACGGCAGTTCACCAAGGAAACCATGCTCGTCAACGACAAGCCGGTGCGCGACTTTCCCCGGCTGCGGGGAGCGGGCGTGCATCTGGAAGACGCCGACCGCGACCACCTGGGCGATGTCGCCAAGCGGCTCGGGCTGGGCTTGGCCGCAGGGCTGGCGGTGTCCGCCGCCGTGATCGGGCTGATGTACGCAGGCCTGGCCCGGCGGCGCGCCGCAAGGGCCGCCGACGAGGCGGCTTCGGACGTACCCTGGCGCGCCATGGCCGTCACCTTCACGCTGCTGTGCCTGACGGCTGGCGCCCTGGCCGGCCTGTCCAGCGGCTATCACGCGCTGGGCACCGACCGCATCGGCAACGACGTGCTGTGGCAGGCCCTGAAGAGCATCCGCACCGCGCTGGTCATCGGCAGCCTCACCACCATCGCCATGCTGCCGCCGGCCATCGTCTTCGGCATCGCCGCCGGCTATTTCAAAGGCAAGGTCGACGACGGCATCCAGTACCTCTACACCACCATCACCTCGATTCCGGGCGTGCTGCTGGTGGCCGCCTGCGCGTTGATGATGCAGGTGTACATCGACAACCATGCCGACCTGTTCGACACATCAGCCGCGCGCGCCGACCTGCGGCTGTTCCTGCTCTGCATGATCCTGGGCTTTACCGGCTGGGCCGGGCTGTGCCGCCTGCTGCGCGCCGAAACCCTCAAGCTGCGCGAGCTGGAATACGTGCAGGCGGCGCGGGCCTTCGGCGTTTCCCACTGGCGCATCATGACCCGCCATCTGCTGCCCAACGTGGCGCACCTGGTCCTGATCACCGTGGTGCTGGAATTTTCCGGCCTGGTCTTGTACGAGGCGGTGCTGTCCTATCTGGGCATAGGCGTGGATCCCAGCATGAACTCCTTCGGCTCCATGATCGATGGCGCCCGTCTGGAAATGTCCCGCGACCCGATGATCTGGTGGAACCTCTTGACCGCATTCCTGTTCATGCTGGCGCTGGTGCTGGCGGCCAATTTGTTTGCCGACGCGGTGCGCGATGCCTTTGATCCGCGCACGCGCCGCTACAAGCCCGGCCGCATGGCGCGCCTCGGCCTGTTCGGCCGCGCGCCGCGCACGGCCCTGGCGACCGATACGCGCCAGTCCCGCCCGGGAGATGCGCCATGAGCCAGGCTCCCTTGCTCGAAGTGCATGGCCTGGACGTCGATATCGCCGGCGAAAGCGGCATGACGCATGCGGTCAAGCGGCTGCAGCTGGCGATCTCCAGACGGCAGACTTTCGCGCTGGTCGGCGAATCGGGTTGCGGCAAGAGCATGACGGCGCTGGCGCTGCTGCGCCTGCTGCCCGACGCCGGCCGCATCGTGGGCGGACAGATCGACCTGGACGGAGAAGACCTCAACCGCCTGCCGGAAAGCGCCATGCGCGGCGTGCGCGGCGGGCGCATCGGCATCATCTTCCAGGAACCGTCCACCAGCCTGAACCCGGTCATGCGGGTGGGCGACCAGATCATCGAAACGCTGATCGCCCATACGCCTTTGCGCGGCGCGGCGGCGCGCGCCCGCGCCGTGGACTGGCTGCGGCGGGTGGGCATTCCCGAGCCCGAGCGGCGCATCGACGACTATCCGTTCCAGTTCTCGGGCGGGCAGAAGCAGCGCGTCATGATCGCCATCGCGCTGGCGGCCGAGCCCTTGCTGCTCATCGCGGACGAGCCCACCACGGCGCTGGACGTCACGGTGCAGGCGCAGGTGCTGGATCTGCTGGCCGACATCCAGCGGGAAATGGGCATGGCGGTGCTGCTGATCACCCACGACCTGGCGGTGGTGAAGAACGTCGCCCACCACGTGGCGCTGATGCGCGGCGGCGAGATCGTCGAAAGCGCCGACGCCGGGGAGTTCTTCCGCGCGCCGAAGCACCCCTATGCGCGGCAGCTGTTCGAAGCGATCCCCACGTTCGAAAAGCGCGGTACGCCGCTCACGGAAAGCGGCCGCGAGGCCATGGCGCGAGACGCGGCCCGGGTGGCCGCCGACGCCCAGGCGCGCGATGCCGGCGTGGTGCTGGACGTGCAGGACCTGAAGGTCCATTACCCCGTGCGCAAGGGGCCGCTGCGCCGCGTCGCATCCTGGGTCAAGGCCGTGGACGGCGTGACCTTCACGCTGAAGGCCGGCGAAACGCTGGCCCTGCTGGGCGAGTCCGGCTGCGGCAAGACCACCACGGGCAAGGCGTTGCTGCGATTGATCGACGGCGCGCGCGTATCGGGCCGGGCCATGCTGCAGGGGCAGGACGTGCTGTCGGCGGACCGGCGCACGCTGCAGCGGCTGAGGCAGGACATCCAGATCGTCTTCCAGGACCCGTATGCCTCGCTCGATCCGCGCATGCGGGTAGGCGACATCCTGGATGAGGGGCTGGCGTCCCTGCGTGCCGGCATGGACAAGGAATCGCGCCGCGCGCATGCCGCAAGGCTGATCGAACGCGTGGGCCTGCCGTCCAATACCCTGGCGCGCTATCCGCACGAATTCTCGGGCGGCCAGCGCCAGCGGATCGCCATTGCGCGGGCGCTGGCGGTCGAACCCAAAGTGCTGATCTGCGATGAGCCCACGTCGGCGCTGGATGTCTCCGTGCAAGCCCAGATCCTGGACCTGCTGCGTGAATTACAGCTTGAGCTGGGCATTGCCTATCTGTTCATCACGCACAACTTCGGCGTGGTCGAGTATCTGGCGGACCGCATCGCCGTCATGGACGGCGGACGCATCATCGAATTGGGCCAGGCCGATGCGGTGCTGCACGAACCGCGCCAGGACATGACGCGCAGGCTGCTGGCTGCGGTGCCGCGTCTGCACTTCGGGCCCTCCGAAGCGGTCTGATCCGGCTCATGCGGCGGGGGCCGGGCCCCCGCCGCATGGTTACACGGGTTGGTGTGCGCTGCCTCTTTCCAGCCACGCCAGCGTGTCGCGCTTCAGGCTGCGGCCGCAACGCGTCAGGAAGGCGTGCACCGCTTCCAGTTCCGCGGTGTCATAACCGCGTGCCGTGGTCGCGATGGCTTCGGCGATCCACTGCCGTTCCTGCGCCAGCGCCTGGCACGACTCCTCGACCGGCCGGATCACGATCATCCGGCGGTCCAGCGGGTGGCGGCCGCGCTGGACATAACCGGCCGCTTCCAGCCGGTTGATCAAGGCCGTCGCGCCGCCGGAGCTGATGCCCATCAACTGGGCCAGATGGCCGGTTGGAAGGGCATCGAACTCCATGACCAGCTCCAGCGCCTTCAGGTCCGCCAGGGGAATGCCCAGCTTTTCCGCCAGGGCCGACTGGCATGCCGCGTTGTAGGCGGCGAACTGCCGCCCCAGCAGCAGGACGATTTCGTCCAGCATGCCGGACCGCCGGTTGCTTCCTGCTGATTCAGCCATGCCGGTCACATGCTCGTGGTGAAAGTAGGTCTGTTGTTGCAGCATGATGTGGGTTCCTGGCGGTTGCGATGGATCACTTCTTGCCGGCCAGGCCGCCGAGCAGTCCGCCCAGCAAGCCGCCGTTGGCGGTCCCGCCGGAAGATCCGCCCGCCGCCGTGCCGCCCGTCAGGCTGCCTGTCACCCCGCCCAGCAGGCCACCGAGCAGTCCGCCGTTGGCGGCGCCGCCGCTCGTGCCGCCCGATCCTCCTGTAGCGGCGGGCGCGCCGGCAGGGGCGCCTGCGCTCGCCCCGGCGCCAGCGCCGGCCGCAACATTCACGCCACCCACCAGCCCGCCCAGCAGGCCGCCGCCGTTCGTGCCGGCCGAGGCGCCGGCTCCGGCAGCGGCGCCGCCGGCCCCCGTCAATCCACCGACCAGTCCGCCCAGCAAGCCGCCGCCAGCAGCGCCTCCCGCCGTGCCGCCGACGGCGCCCGTCACGCCGCCCAGCAGGCCCGTCACCGGAGCCAGCAGACCGCCGTTGGCGCCGCCAGTCGCGCCGCCTACGGCCCCGGTCACGCCGCCCAGCAGACCCGTCACGGGCGCCAGCAGGCCGCCCGTGCCGTTTGCGCCGCCGGTCAAGCCGCCCGTCACCCCGCCCAGGCCCAGACCGCCGGTGAGCGAGGCGACCGCGCCCGTGGCGTTGGCCAGCGTCGAACCCAGCGGATTGGCGTTGCCCGGCGTGGCATGCAGCAGGCCGCCCGCGCTGGCGACCGCGCCGCCCAGTCCTTGCAGCACGCCGTTCAAGCCCGGCGTGCCGCCCGGCAACGCGCCGCCCAGATTGGTGACCGTGCCGCCCAGGCTGGTCAACAGGCCGGCCACCGGCGCACCGAGTTTGGTCGCATCGCCCACTTGCTGCGTCAGTCCCGTGACCTTGCCGGCCAAGGGACTGGCGGTGGGATCGAGCGCGCCGCCCACGCCCGCCAGCATGGGCTGCAGGCCCAGTGGCAACACGTTGTCGACCGTCTTGCCGACATTGCCGAGCGCAGGCTCGAGCAGCGGAGTGGTGGGGCCGCCAAGCACGCCGCCGGTCACGCCGCCCACCACCTGGGTGATGGGCTGCAGCAGGCCGCCCTGGCCCGACAGCGCCCCGGTCAAGGCGCCCACCGCGCCGGTGGCATTGCCCAGCACGGTCGTCAGCGGATTCGGATTGTTGGGGTTCGCGTTCAGCAGGCCGCCGGTGCTGGCGACGGTCTTGCCCAAGCCGTCCACCAGACCGCCCACGCCGGCGCCCAAACCGCCGGGCAGTCCCGATCCCTTGACGTTGGTGCCCAGGTCGCTGACCAGGCCTCCCACCTGCCGGACGACGCCGTCAGTCGGCTGCCCCAGACCGGTGGTCGCGCCAATCTGCTGGGTCAGGCCGACGACGGTGTCGGCTACCGGTTTGATTGTGGGATCCAGCGCCTTGCCCACGCCGCTCAAGGTTGTGTCCAGATTGAGGGGCAGGGTGTTGTCGAGCGCTGCGCCGGTATTGCCCAGCGTGGTTTCCAGCAGGCCGCTCACGCGCGGCGGGTTGGTGCCGCCGCCAGGATCGGTGCCGCCGCCGGGGTTGGTGCCACCGCCAGGATTGGTGCCACCGCCAGGGTTGGTGCCGCCGCCAGGGTTGGTGCCGCCACCGGGGTTGGTGCCGCCGCCAGGATTGAGGCCGCCGCCGGGATCAAGGCCGCCACCGCCAGGGTTGGTCGGAATGTCCGTTCCGGGCAGACCCGCGGTTTTCTTTCCGCCGCCGCCGCCGCCGCAGGCGGCCAGGGCACTCACCAGTGCGGTGGCCAGGACGGTGGCGGTCAGGGCGCGTTGCAGGCGGCGCGTGTCGGAATGGGTATGCATGGCGAGCTCCTTTGGTTGGAAGAGTCAGGCGTCGAAACAACCCGATACGCTTCCTCATGCACAAACCATGCCAAGATTTTTCAGACCCGCTTCAAAACGCCAGTTCCGGTAATTCTTGATGAATTAAATCGCTTTGTTATCAATAGGGTATCCAGGAAATTAAGGGTTTTCCTTAAATCTGGAAAATCCGCATTTTTACGATCGCCAGGAGCCTGCGAATGTTACGGAAAGCCGTCCATCCGACGTAACGTTACGTCGGACGTTACGTAACGCCGGCGGCGTCGCCCAAGAAAAAACGCCCGTCGTAGCGGGCGTTCATCTGCTTGCCGGGCGCGTCGTCCAGGGCGCCTAGAACGCGTCGTAGAACAGCGAATAGTTGGCGTTGAAGCGCACGTTGCGGTTGTCGTTCACGGTGGCCGATCCCACTGGCTTGGCCACGTTGAAATCGAACAGATAGTATTTGTCGTCGGTAAAGCGCAAGCCCAGGGCCACGGAAGACAGGTGCCGCTGGTTCAGGGTCTGCAGGTCCTTGTTGTTGTACCAAGTGCGCGCGTAGTCGACCAAGGCATAGGGCTGCACGCTGGACAGGTATTCCCAGCCCACGCCGAAGCGGCGATTGATTTCCGCCGATGCGCCGACGCCCTTGTCGCCGCTTTGCTCGCCCTGCGGATATCCCATGGCGTAGCGCCAGCTGCCGTACGAGATCTGTTCGGAAGAGGGCAGGATGTTGCTGGAGTATTGCGCCGCGCCCGAGAAAACCAGGCCGATCTGGGCGGGCAGCACGAAGGTCTGCCTGGCGTTCAGGTTGTAGCGGGTGAAATCCAGGTCCAGCAGCGGGGTGGCGGAATAACCGTAGTTGGTCGATATATCCTTTTTCGCACCGGCGGCGTCAAAACCCTTGGCCACGCTCAGCGTAACGTCGGTGGCCTTGGTCTCGGACACCTGGATGTAGCGCATTTCGGCGGTCGCCGCGCGCACCTGCGCATCCTGCTGCAGCCAGCGGTCGGTACTGCGGGCCTCGTAACGGTCCTTCGAATTGGCCGCGTATACGCCCAGGGTTCCAGTCAGCGATCGGGTGTTGTTCAACAGGAACGGATAGCTCACGCCGACGCCGATGCGGTCGTTCTTCACGCGGCGTTCGAAGCCCAGCATTTCGATTGCGTCGTCCTGGGGCCGGGCATCGTAGTGATAACCGTCGATCTTGATCGCCAGGCCGTCCGCACCAATCGGCACCCGGATTTCGCCCGATACGTACTTCACGTCATCGGTATTGAAGGGCACCGAGGCAGTCAGCTTCACTTGCTCGCCCAGGGGCGTCAGGCTGTTGGTCGCCAGGTTCACGATGGGCTGCATGCCGGTGCCCAGATCCGCGATGCCGCCCGTCAGACTGACGGGCTGGCGGCTGGCCGCCAGCACCAGTTCGGTCGCGCCGTCCGCGCGGCGGGGCAAATCCAGGCTGGGCGTGAATTTGACGCCGGGCACGGTGCGCATCAGGTTCAACTGACGTTCCAGCGTGGCCTGCTTGAGCGGCCGTTCTTCCTGCATCGGCGCGGCCAGCGCTTCAAGCCGGTCCTGCGCATTGCCGATGTCGCCTTCGATCCGCACGTTGGCGATGTAGCCCTCGACCACCGTCACCACCACCAGGCCGTTGGCGAAGGTCTGGTTCTGCAGCAGCGCGAAGGAAAGCGGGAAGCCCTTGTCGCGGTAGAGCTGCGTGATCTTGTCGACTTCCTGGACCAGTTCGCCCAGGCTGATTTCCTTGCCCGCGAGCGGGCTGAGCAGTCCGGATACTTCCTCGAATGGAATGGCGCGCACGCCGCTGACGTCGAAATTGCGCGGCACGATGCGTTGAGCCAGCCGGGCCTGCAAGGCCAGTTGTTCCGGCGTTGCCGTCTGGACGTAGGGCGGGGGTTGCGTCGCCGAGGGCGGACGCTCCAGCCGCGGCATGGCGTCCACCGGATTGCCGCGTAGCGGGCCTTCCGCCCTGGCCTGAGAGCCGGCCGCCATCATGCACAAGAGGGCGAGGCAAAGCGGACTCGCCGGAAACATGCGTCTCTTGCCTTTTTCGTCTCTCATTTCCGCTGGCGTTTCTGAACGGATAGCCGATCCCGGTTGAGTATCGGATGGAAAAGGCCTGCAACAGTGTTAGGAAAAAGTTGCATTTGCCGGTGCGCATATGGTGCCAGCATTACCGGCAGAATGACAAATAATTTCAAATTCCGCCTCCCCGGACTCATCGCATTGATATTATTTCGAAATATTCTTGGGTTGCGGAAACTATTTTCAGGCCAAGATAACCGCCGTTCAGCAGGTTTTAATAATGTTTTCGAAAACTTAGGAGTGTTCGTTACACATCTTATGTCGCAATATAGCGAAATTCAGTGAAAACCCTGATGTGTATGATTTGGCAATATATAAACTAAAGATACGTATCAAAAATACGCAAAATGTGTGGGCCCGCCCGGAGGTGAAGATGGCTGGGGATTACCGCAAGAATTGCTGCAACTGCCTGGCGGCCGCGTATTGCCGCCATGGCTCGCCACAAGCGGGGCATCCATGAGCCCGGGCGATGTCGTTCCGCTTTCCTTCAACGGCGGTCTGGTCGCGCTTTCGTTCCTGATTGCCGCGTTGGGTTCGTATGTGGCCCTGCTGGCTGCGGCCGGTATCCGGGCAGAAACCCAGGACGGCGAAATCCGCATCGGCTATATCGTCATCGGCGCGGTCGCGATGGGCGGCGTGGGTATCTGGAGCATGCATTTCATCGGCATGCTGGCGCAGAACCTGCCATTCGAAGTGGGTTACCAGGTCGGCCTGACGATACTCAGTTTCGTGGTTGCCTCAGGGTTTTCCGGCTGGGCGTTCTGGTATGTCGGCCGTGAACGCTTTACCTTTCTCCGATGCCTGGTCGGTGGCTGCGCCGCGGGGTTTGGCGTGGCCTCCATGCATTATGTCGGCATGAGCGCGGCGCGCATGCCGGCGGTATTGCTCTGGAACCTGCCGCTGGTTGTTTTGTCGGTGCTGATCGCCGTCATCGCGGCTACCGCGGCCCTGTGGCTTGCCTTCAATACCCAGAATGAACGCCAGCGCATCGGCGCGGCGGTGTTGATGGCCATCGCGGTTTGCGGCATGCATTACACCGGCGCCGCAGCCGGCGCGGTCATCTGCACAACACAGAACGACGCCGTCGGCCTGCATATCGGCGGCGCCAAGCTGCCTTACATCGCTTTCGCGCTCTCGATCGTCACCTTGTTCCTCATGCGCTGGCACTTGCAGCGCGCTTCCGAACGCTTTCGCGCGCGCACGGCGCAGCGCATCGACTCGATCATTGAATCGGCCCCTGGCGCGGCTACGGACAGATTGCCCGGAGCCACGCCGGGGCCGGGTTAGCTGGACCCTGGACGCGCGCCGCGGGAATCACAGCGGCGAGCGGGCGGTTCCAGGCTTTAGGGGGCTCTGCTTCTTGAAGAACATTGAAGAGCGGCCCCAGTCATCAATCGAGACCCATGGAGCTCGACATGAAAGCGACACTTGCGCAGTTCTGGAATGACGAAGACGGCATCACCGCCCTGGAGTACGGGCTGATCGCGGGAATGGTGGCGGTAGCCCTCATTGTCGCGGTGGGGGCGTTTACCGGGTCCTTGAAGGGCATGTTCGAGGAACTTGGCACCAAGCTGGACAACGCCAAGACCGGTACCACTACCCCGCCTCCGACCTGAGCCGCAACCCGTCCGCGCCGTGGCGGCGGCGTGTTCCCGGCCGCCGCGGCGCGTACCCGCAACATGGCATCACTTGATTGAAGGAGTCCGCGCCTATCGGGCGCGCCCATCGTCGTATCCGTTTTTTCAGAAGGTCCAGCCTTGTATCCAGGGGTAGTGCTGTGGTGGCTGTTGTTCGCATGCTGGATTCTGGCGCTGATCCACGCCGATCTGCGCTATCGCCGCGTCCCCAACCGGCTGATCATCGCGGGACTTGCGGGCCAATTGCTATGGCTGCTGGCAGCCTTGCTGGCGCCCGGCTGGGCCTATCCGCCGCGATGGTCGGGATGGTTGATGGCGCTGGCCGGTTTTTTGGCCGCGGCGCCGTTCCTGCCGCTGTGGCGCAGGCGTCTCATGGGGGCGGGGGATATCAAGGCCATTGCCGTGCTCGGACTGCTGCTGGGCTTCGCGCCGCTGATGGCGACGCTGGCGCTGGCCAGCGTGCTGGCCGGCTTGCATGGCCTGCTGTATCTGGCGGTGTCCCGGGTCTGGGCGTTGAGCAACCGGGCGCGCCAGATTCCCTATGCCGCGTATCTGGGGCTCGCCGCCGGCATCGCGGTTCTTATTCCGTGGAGTTCGCCTTGGTATTCGTGGTGTTCTTCCTGGTGTTTTACGGGATCCTGACGTATTCCCTGGTGGTCGCCGCGCAGCATTCCGTGACCTTGGCCGCACAGGATGGCGCCCGCAAGGTGCTGCAGTGGCAGGCGGGTTCCGCGTCGCTGACGGCGCGGGCCAACGCCGGCCGCGATTCGGCGCTGTACCAGGCGGAGTGGATCAGCACGATGTCCGCCGCGCCGGTCCAGGTGGCGGTCTGCGGCAGCGCGGGCGCGCTCAGCAGCGCGGCCGGCGGCGCCTGCAGCGGCATGCCCCTGGCGCAGGATCAGATCGAAGTCTACGTGTCCTACGCATATGGCGCCCATCCGCTCATCCCTTCGGTGCCGCTCCTGCAGGCGGCGCTGATGCCGGCCTCCAGCGTGCTGAGCGCGCGCGCCACGGTGCATCTGGGCAATGCCTTGGGCGGGGGAGGCTGAGATGCGAGCCCATGCGCAACGCCCTGGGAGCCAGGCGCCACGCAAGCGCCAGCGCGGCATCGCGGCGTTGGAGTTTTCGTTGACGCTCACCCTGCTGCTGCTCTTTATTTGCGGCGTGGTCGGGTTCGGCGCGCTGTTCTGGATGCAGCAGCAGTTGGCCGCCGCCGCGGCCGATGGCGCGCGCGCGGCCGTCTATGCCCGCTTCAGTGGTCAGGCCGATGTGCCTGCGGCGGCCTGTCTGGCGGCGATGGGTACGTTTTCGGCCGGCTCCGCGGTGCTGTGCAGCGCCACGCGCGCGCCCTGTGCCTGGACGGGGGCAGGCGGCAGGCCGGCCGATTGCGCCACTGTCGCCATGACCTACAACACGCAGTCCTGGCCGCTATTGGAGACCGTGCGGGGGCTGATCACGGCATTGCCGGGCGCGAACCGGAACTGGATACCCAACAGATTGCATTCGCAGGCTGTCGTGCAGATATCGCAGGGGACACCATGAGCAGTCTGAGCAAGATCATCGCGGGCATGTTGCTGGTGGCGGGCCTGGTGCTGGCCTTCGTGGCCTGGCGGCTGGCCTCGGCGCCCGCGAGTCCTCCGCCCAGCGTGACGCCTGCGCCTGTCGCGGCGGCGCCCGCGGAACCGCTCAAACTCCATCCGGTGGTGGTGGCCCGAGAGCCGATCCCGGCCGGTTCGCGCATCGACGGCGCAAGAATGCTGACGGTGGCGCAGTGGCAGGTCGCGCTGTCCGGAGGGTTTGCCGACGTCGCGCCGCTGGAGGGCGCGGTGACGAAGGTCGACATCGCCGCAGGCGATCCGATTTTGCCCAGCCTGCTGACGCAAGGCCTGGCGCGCCAGCTCAAGCCGGGCGAGCGCGCCGTCGCCATCGCGGTGGACGAAGTGATCGGCGGCGGCAATCGTATCGTCCCTGGCGACATGGTGGACGTGTTCTTCATGATCGAAAAAAGCGCTGAAGTTGCCGTCGGCCAGGCCCGCCTGCTGCAGTCGCAGGTGCGCGTGCTGGCGTATGGCAGGGCTACGGTGGAAGGCCCGGATGAAAAGTCGGCGCTGCAGCAAGGCGGTCCTGGTCAGCCGGCGCGCACCGCGGTGCTGGCCGTGCCGGTCGAACGCGTCAATGAGCTGATGCTGGCCAGCCGCGCCGGCCGCCTGCAGTTGGCCTTGCGCCCGGTGGGCGACGACAGCATGCCCGATGCGCAGTTGTTCGCCCGGCGCGGCACGGTGCTGCCGGTGCGCACCGACCTGACCCCCGCGCAGCGCGAGTCGCTGCTGACGGGACCGAACCGCGCCTACGCCGGCGAGAGCCTGGTGCAACTGGACGGCACGACGGCCGCGGCGTTGGCGCCCGCCACCCGCGCCGCCAGCCGGCCCCAGGGTTCCGGCGGCGGCCGGACAGTGGAAATCATCCGAGGAGAGAAATCCGAGCGCGTGCGCTATTGAACGGGGCTGCGGGCGGACCAGGCGCTGACCGCAGCCGGACTTATTCCATCATCGGGTCCAGCACTATGAAGAAACATCAGCGCACCACCATGATCTGCCTGCTGTCGGCTGCGGCGGCGATGGCGCACGCAGGTCTCAGCCTGGCTCAGATCGCGGCGCCCGCGGCCGGAGCGAGCGCGCCGGTCCGCGACATCTCGATGGCGGTGAAGGGGCAGCAGACTCTCATGCTGGATGGCGGCGCGCCCACGCGCATCGCCATCGGCGACCCGGATGTGGCGGACGTGAAGGTATTGCCCGCCTCCGGCAAGCGCGCGGGCTCGGTGCTGCTCTATGGCAAGAAAGCCGGCACCACGCAACTGCAGGTATGGATCGGCAACAATGCGACTCCGCAGATATGGAACGTCCGCGTCGGCGGCAGCGTGCAGGGCGCCTTGGCGAGCCGCGGCCTGGGCGGCGGCGCCAACGTGGACATCGCCGACGGCCATGCCGTGGTGTCGGGACACGCCGAATCGCAGCTGGGGCAGATCGCGTCGGCCACCATGGCGGCATCCGCCGTCGGCGGGGAAAAAAACGTGGTGGACATGTCCACCGCCGGCAGCGGCGGGGTGGTGCAGGTGGAAGTGAAGGTCGTGGAAGTGTCGCGTTCGGTGATGAAGGCGGCCGGCATCAGCTTCACGGCCAGCAACGGCCCCTGGAGCGGCGGCAGCTCCACCATGCCGGCCAGCCTGGGCGGCGCGCTGGCATCCGGCTTTTCGCTGTTTTACGACTCCAACAATTTTTCGGCGCGGCTGCGGCTGCTGCAAACCAACGGCATGGCCCGTGTCCTGGCCGAGCCGACCCTGGTGGCCTTGACGGGGCAGAGCGCCAGCTTCCTGGCTGGCGGCGAATTGCCGATTCCGCAGGCCGGCGGCCTGGGCACGGTCAACGTGACCTTCAAGCCCTTTGGCATCGGCCTGACCGTCACGCCCACGGTGCTGTCGCGCGACCGCATCTCACTGAAGGTCGCGCCCGAGGCCAGCGAACTCGACTACACCAACGGCATCGCCATCAATACCAGCGCGGATACCAGCACCATCATTCCCGCCCTGCGCACGCGCCGCGCCGACACCACGGTGGAACTGGGCGATGGCGAAAGCTTCGTGATCAGCGGCCTGGTATCGCGCCAGACCAAGGCCATGGTCAACAAGGTGCCCATGCTGGGCGACCTGCCCATCATCGGCTCCTTTTTCCGCAGCGTCGACTATTCCCAAGAGGACACCGAGCTGGTCATCGTCGTGACGCCGCGCCTGGTGCGCCCCATCGCGCGCGGCGTGGCCCTGCCGCTGCCGGGAGCCAAGCAGGAGCAAACGGATACGGCGTTCAATGCTTGGGGCTATTACCTGACCGGCCCGGTGGGCGGCCAGCAGATGCCGGGCTTTTCACGGTGAGCAATATGAAGACACATGCCAGCGAATGGGTGGGCCTGCAAAACGGCACGCGGTTCCTGTTCTGCTCCCAGGGCAACGCGGTTGCCGCACAGTTGGGACAGGCCTTGGGCGACCTGGGGATGCTGACCCAGGAAGCGCCGCGCATCGAGGAATTGGCGCGGCGCCTGACGGAGATTGCGCCGCAGGTGGTGTTCCTGGACTTCACACTGAGCGACGACGAACCCGGCAAACTGTTCAAGTCCGCCGAACTGGCGCGCTTGCTGGCCCGCATCGCGCCGACGTTGCCGCGCGTGGCGGTCGGCTTCCTGAGCCAGCCGGAGGGGGCGATCGCCGCCTTGCGGGCAGGCGTCAGCGATTTCGTCGATCCTTCGGTGGCGCCGCAGGAGATCAAGGAGGTGGTGCTGCGCCTGCTCGACCGGCCATCCGACGGCCGCATGGACGGCACGCGCCGCAGCGTCGTGCTGCTGGGCGCGCGGCCCGGCGTGGGGACCAGCACCTTGGCCGTGCATATGGCGGGGATGGTGCAGGACCGCTTGAAGTTCGCGCACGGCCAGCGCGCAGCCACGAGCGGCGCCAAGACGCCCAAGCCCGCCGGCGAACCGCTACCCCTGTCCAGCCGCGTTGCGTTGATGGACCTGGGCTGGCCCATAGGCGATTGCCAGCTCTACCTGAACATCGGCGGCGACTTCGATTTCGCCGAGGCGGCCCGCAACCTGCGCCGCCTCGACTCGACGCTGCTGGGGTCGGCCATGGCGCATACGGCCAACGGCTTGAGCGTGCTGTCGCTGCCGCGCGATCTGGGCCAGATGCGCGACGTGTCGCAGTCGGATTCGCTGCTGGTGTTCGAGCGCATGCGCCAGCACTTCTCGGTCGTGGTGGCCGATGCGGGCGGTTTCAGCAACCCTGAATTCGTGTCGGGGTTGGCGCGCGCCTCGCAGCTGAATTGGATCGTGACCGACCAGAGCGTCGGCGCGCTGGTGTCGCTGGCCGGCGTGCTGCAGGAGCTGGAACAACAGCACGTGGACCGGCGCAGCCTGGGCCTGATCGTCAACCGTTATGACGAACGCTACGGCATGACGGCGCAGCAGATCGCCGAACGCTTCCAGCTGGAACTGGTGGGCACGCTGCCGGACCGCACGCTGCCGCTGATGGTGTGCACGAACCGTGGCCATCTGCTGCACGAAGAGGCCGAACGCGATGTCTACGTGCGGGCGGTGCAGGCGCTGGCGGAACGCCTGTGCGCCGAAGAGAACGCGCCTGGCGGGCGGGCAGGCTGGCTGGCCACCTGGCTGCCCGGCGTGCACCGCCGCATGGTGGTCGGTTGACGGACAGACAGACGGACGGCTACGGGATCCGACATGATCATGACAGCGACGATAGAGTTCGGCGGCGATGGCGACAAAGGCTTTTCGGCGTCGGACCGCTACCAGGAAGTGAAGACGGCGGCCTACGAGCACCTGCTGTCCCGCATCGAAGAACTGGGCGCGGAGTTCGGCCGCTGGGCCAGGTCGGCGATCCAGGAATTCGTGGACATCGAGGTCGCGAGCTTCGTGCGCCTGCGCCGGGTGCCGATCAACGAAGGGGAAATGCGCGCCATTGCCGAAGCGCTGACCAAGGAACTGGCCGGCCTGGGTCCCCTGGAGGATCTGCTGGCGGACCCGGCCGTGGAGGATATCCTGATCAACGGCTATGACAATGTCTTCGTTTCGCGGCGCGGCGTGCTGGCCCGCGAGACGCTGCGCTTCACCGACAACCAGCACGTGCTGCGCATCGTGCGCCGCATCCTGGCCCCGATCGGCCGGCGGCTCGACGAGTCCAGCCCCATGGTGGACGCGCGCCTGCCCGACGGCGGCCGCCTGAACGTGGTGATCGAACCGTTGGCGGTGGACGGCCCCATGGTGTCGATCCGCAAGTTCCGCCAGGATCCGCTCAAACCCGCGGATCTGCTGACCCTGGGCAGCTTCGACGAAGAGATCTACCGGCTGCTGAACGAGGCGGTGAAGAACCGCTGCAATATCCTGGTGTCCGGCGGCACCAGCTCGGGCAAGACCTCGCTGCTGAACGCGCTGGCGTTCTTCATCCCGGAAACGGAGCGTGTGGTAACGGTCGAGGACACCGCCGAACTGTCGCTCAACCATCCTCACGTGGTGCGGCTGGAGTCACGCCAGGGCGGTTTTGACGGCAGCGGCGCGGTCAGCATCCGCGAGCTGATCCGCAACAGCCTGCGCATGCGGCCGGACCGCGTGGTGGTGGGCGAAGTGCGCGGCGCCGAGGTCATGGACATGCTGCAGGCCATGAACACCGGGCACGAGGGTTCCATGGCGACCATCCACGCGAACTCCCCGCGCGAATGCCTGTATCGGATCGAGATGCTGGCCGGATTCGCCGGCTTCCAGGGCAGCGAGGACAGCTTGCGCAGGCAGATCGCCAGCGCGCTGGACTTCATCGTGCAGATCGGCCGCCTGTCCAACGGCAAGCGCCGTGTGCTGTCGGTGACCGAGATCACTGGCATGGGCGACAACGTGATCTCCACGCAGGAACTCTATCGCCACGAATCCTATGCGACGCCGGACGGCGAGGAGAAGGATCGCTGGAACTGGCTGGGCATCCATCCTCACACGCCCAAGCTGGCCAAGCTGCGCAACGAGGCGCGCGCCAACGACAACCCGCCGGACGACCGCGATGGCGGGAGCGGCGGATTCTGGAGCAGGAGGCGCTGATGCCCGAAGCCCTGGTCCTTGCAAGCCTGGCCGCGGTGCTGGCCATCGCGGCGGCGCTGCTGTGGCGCCACGCTGACCGCAGCGCCCGCCGGGCGGCCAGCTCCGCCTTTCTGGAAAGCCAGTTGCAGCGGGGCCGCGACGCGGCCGCCGCCGACGCGCCGTTCGCCGAGAGCTCGCGTCAGTTCCGCAGCGGGTTTTCCGGCTGGGACCGCTTGCTGCGCCTGGCCGGCCTGCGGCAAAGCGCGGGCTTGTATGTGCGCATCGCGCTTCCCGTCGTGGTCGGCGCGGCGCTGGCGTGGATCTTCCTGGGGGCGCTTTCCGGCGCAGTGAGCTTCCTGCTGCTGGCCGTGTTCGCCTACTTCCTGCTGTGGCTGCGGGCCGACAAGCGCCAGCGGCGCATGATCTCGCAGCTGCCTGCGTTCCTGGACAACATCGTGCGCCTGCTTACCATCGGCAACAGCATGGGCGCCGCCTTCCAGACCGCCGCCGCAGCAGCCGACGAGCCCTTGCGCGAAGTGGTGGAGACGGCGGCCAGCCTGAGCCGCTCCAAGGAGCTGGATGCGGCCTTGGCGCACGTGTCGCGCCTGTATGG
Organism: Achromobacter xylosoxidans; assembly: GCF_014490035.1. NCBI lineage: Bacteria > Pseudomonadati > Pseudomonadota > Betaproteobacteria > Burkholderiales > Alcaligenaceae > Achromobacter > Achromobacter xylosoxidans. The sequence goes on from NZ_CP061008.1 coordinate 2,297,300, forward strand.
GTTGAAGGAGCTGTACATGGTGGCGGCGGTGGTGTCGCTGGCCCTGCGGTTTGGCGGCCGCAGCGACCAGGTGCTGGAACGCATGGCGGCCTTCATGCGCGACGTGGCGCAGGCGCGCAATGAACTGACCGCCAGCTCGGCCGAGGTCCGCTTGTCGGCCTGGATCCTGGCCTTGCTGCCCGTGGGCATCGCGGGCTTCATCATCGTCGCCAACAACAACCTGTTCATGGGGCTGTGGCAAGACCCGCAAGGCTTCAGGATGCTGCTGACCGCGGTCTGCCTGCAGATCGGCGGCTGCTATTGGCTCTATCGCATGGCCAAGGCCATCTGACCGGGGGGGCGCATGCACATCCTGCAATCCTGGAACGCTTCCACCGTGCTGGCGATGGCGCTGATGCTGGTGGCGGCCGGCCTGGTGGTGCTGGGCCTGGGCATGGCGCGGCGCCTGCGCAGCCAGGGCCGCAGCCGTCAGGTGGTGGATCAGGCGCTGGCCGCGCGCGACGGCGCGAAGGCGCCGGCGGCCGCGCGCAACGAAGGCGGGCAGGGTAGGCTGGCGGCCGCCGCGCGGGCGGCCGACACGTTCGGCAAGCGCCTGAGCGAGGGCCGGCTGGCCGACGCCCTGTTGGCCGCCGAGGACCGCAAGCTGGTGGACATGGCTGGCTATGCCGACCCCGGCACCGCGCGCTCGCGCTTCGTCCTGATCCGGTTCGGCCTGGCGATTCTGCTGCCCGTGGCGGCGGTCGTGCTGGACTGGCACAAGCATCTGCCGGATATGCCGCTGGGCGCCTTGGTCGCGGCCTTCGTGGCCTTCGCGGTCGGCTACATGCTGCCCAAATGGATCGTGCAGCGGCGCCTGGCGCGCCGCCGCCGGCAGGCGGCCGATGAGCTGCCCTTGCTGATCGACCTGCTGCGCCTGTTGCAGGGCGTGGGCCTGTCGATCGACCAGAGCCTGCAGGTGCTGGTCAAGGAGTTCGGCCAGGTGCTGCCGGTGCTGTCATTCGAATTGCGGCTGGCGTCCGAGCTCTATGTGCGTGGCCGCACGCGCGAACAATCGCTGGCCAGGATGGCCACGGGTTTCGACAACGACGACCTGTCCGCCATTTGCCGCCTGATCGCGCAGGTGGACCAGCACGGCGGCGCGGTGCAGGAGCCCTTGAACCGCTTCGGCGAACGCCTGCGCGACAAGCGGCGCCTGGAGCTGAAGGAGAAGGTGGGCAAGACCACGGTCAAGATGACCGGGGTCATGATCGTGACGCTATTGCCCGCGCTGTTGATCGTGACGGGCGGGGCCGGTTTTATCGCGGTGTTGCGCGGCTTGTCGCGCATGGGGGGGATGTAATGAACGGCGCAACGGAAAACAGCTCGCGCGCATGGCGCTGGGCGCTCGTCGCCACGGTGCTGGCGGCGGGCGCGGGTTTGAGCGGATGCAAGACCAACAACGCGGAATTCGCCTGGCAACTGATCCAGCAACAACAGCAGGAACAGGCGCTGCTGCGGCAGAAAGAAGACGAGGCCCAGAGCAAGAGCCGGCCCAAGGAACCCGAGATGATGCTGTCCATGATCGTCGAGTCGCAACGCCAGGAACGCTATTTCGCGTCGCTCGCCTACATCGACGGCTATCAGCAGAAGTACGGCAATGACGCGCGCGTGGCCGTGCTGCGCGCCGAGGCGCTGCGCCAGACCGGGCAGGCGGCGCTGAGCGAACAGGCCTATCGCGCGCTGACCGCCACCGACCAGGCGGCCGAGGGCTGGCATGGCCTGGGCCTGATCGCCGGTTCGCGCGGGCAGTTCGATCAGGCGGCCGATTACTTCTCGCGGGCGGCCAAGCTGGCGCCCATGGACGCGCGCATCCTGGGCGACCTGGGCTATGCGCGTCTGCGCGCGGGCGATCCGGCGGGCGCGCGCGTGCCCTTGGGGCAGGCGGCCGAATTGACGCCGGAAAGCGGCAAGGTGCTGGCGAACCTGGCGGTGCTGCTGCTGGTGGAGGGGGATCCGCTCAAGGCCCAGCGCCTGATGGAGCGGGCGCAGCTGGGCGAAGAGGCGCGCGGACAGGTTCTGCGCCTGGCCGCCGAGATCCGCGGCCAGTTGGCCCCGGCGCCGGGCGCTTCCCTTGCGCCTGCCACCCGGGTGTCCAGCGGCGAACAGGCCGTCATGCCGTTGATGAGCCCCTTGATGGACGGCCTGGGCAACGGGCCCATCGTGCGCTAACTCCGTTTTAAGGAAGACTGCCATGTCTCCATCGACCCATCACGCCTTGTTCATCCTGGCCTGCGCGCTTGCGGCGCAGGCGCCCGCGGCCGCCCTGGCGCAATCCAATGCGCCGCTGACGGGCAGCATGTCGGGCGCCGCGAGCAGCGCGCCGCCCGCCCAGGCGCCCGCCGCCGCGTCGGCGCCGGAACCCGCGTCCGCGGCCTCCATGCCGGAGCGGGCCGTGGTGCAGCAGGTGCAGACGCCGCTGCCGCAAGCGCCTGCCGCCGCGCCGGCGGCGCAAGAGGGCTTTGGCGACGTGACGCGCGGCCTGCTGGCGGCGCAGGCCGACGGGCGGCGCGCTGGCAATGCCTTGCCCGTGCTGGGGCCGGTGTCCACGGCGGCCTGGAACCGCTACCTGGAGAGCTTCAAGCATCCCATTCCCGTGTGGTTCGACCGGAATGTGGAAATCCCCAACGTCCAATAGGTTCGGAGCGTTGCTGTTCCCCGCCGCGTGCGGGTATGGAGTCGCAAGAGCATGTCAGCCGGCCGTCCACATCCTTCCCCGCCGTCGCGGCAACGCGGCAGCATGACCGTCGCCGTCGTCTTCGCGGTGATGGTGGGGGTGGTGCTGCTCGGCGTGCTGCAGCTCGGCTACGGCTTCTACATGAAGCGCGAAATGCAGAAGGCGGCGGACCTGGCGGCGCTGTCGGCAGTCCAGGTGCTGAGCCTGGGCTCCAGTGCGGATTGCACCCGGGCCGCCGCCGCCGGCCGGGCTTCCGCGCTGGCCAATGTGCCGAACATCCTGGACGCGTTCACGGCCGCCGATTTCACGGTGGAATGCAAGGTATGGGATCCGACGCGTTCCGACCCCTCCGGCATGCACGTCTTCGACGCGGCCGGCGGGCAGGCCTATAACGCCGTGCGGGTGGCGGCGCGCAAGCAGCTGGCCAATCTCATCCCCGGCGTGGGCGGCGTCACGGCGTCGGTCGCGGCGGTGGCGACCAACACGCAGCCTGTGGCAGCCTTCTCGGTGGGATCGCGGCTATTGCGCCTGGAACGCGGCGGCCTGCTGTCGCAGCTGCTGGCCACGGCGGGGGCCTCGCCCACGCAGCTGGACGTGCTGGACGCCGCCGGCCTGGCCAATGTCGGCATCACCCCGGCCGGCCTGCTGGAAGCGCTGGGCCTGCCGCTGTCGGTGGCGGCGGGCGTGGGTACGCCCGAGCAATTGACGGCGCTGAGCAACCTGACCCTGGGTCAGCTCCTGCACGCCACGCTGAGCCTCATCGACAAGCAGAGAACCGTCAACGCCGATGTCGGGCTGCTGAGCGCAGCCATCAATACGGTGTTGGACCTGATGCCGCTGAACCTGCCTGTGAAGCTGTTCGGAGACGGCGGCGTGCTGAATCTGGACGTGGTGGGCGGCGACCCCAGCGCCGCTTTGCAGGCCCAGGTCAATGCGCTCAACATCCTGGAGACCGGCCTGGTCATCGCCAACGGCAGCAATCTGATCAATCTGGGGCTGAGCGTGCCGCTGCTGGGCCTGGATGCGGGGGTGCGCATCGTCGAGCCGCCTGCAGTGGCTGTCGGCGGCGTGGGCGTGCAGGCCGTCAGCGCCGGCATCCGCGTGTATCTGCGCATCAACACCAGCAACATCCCGCTGGTCGGGCCCTTGCTGGCCAACACCCTGAACACCAAGGTCGATCTGCCCATCATCATCGACGTGGCGCAATCCACGGGTACGCTGCGCAAACTGTGCGAGGCCCCCTTGGCCGAAAACCAGGCGGTGATCGACGTGACGTCGGCCGCGGCCAGCGTCTGCCTGGGACGCTTTCCGGGCATGGAGTCCAATACCGACATCAAATCCAAAAACTTCCAATCGCTCACGAACCGCTGCGAGCCCAGCGCATTCGGCTCCGTCGACCGCTATCAGGTACTGAACGTGCTGGGCATACTGCCGCTCAGCGCCCGGGTCACGTTGCCGGTGTTCAGTTCCTCCGCGCCCGTGTCGGTGACGCTGACCGCGCCGCCATCGCCCAACGCCACCGCCACCGTCAATGCCACCAACCTGGACCTCTCCAAACTGGCCGGCAACCTGACGGACGCGCTGATCGGAGGCATCCTGGGGGACTTGTTCAACAACGGCACGCCGCTGACAGAAAAGCAGCGCACCGATCTGGCGACGCAGTTGGTGGGCGGAGACAAGAACAACGCCGGCAAGACCATCTCCAAGGTCGTCAATGACATGCAGTGGTCCAAGACGGCGATGGACCAGCTCGGCACGCGCCTGACGACGGGCGGCTTGACGGGTGTATTGGGCGGTACGCTGCAACTGGTCGGCGGCATCCTGAATTCGCTCTTGTTTGCCCCGCTCAGCGATGTGACCTGCGCCCTGGCGCTGGTGCCCGACGCGATCCGGCAGTGCCGTGTCAACGCGGTCGGCACGCTGGCCTTGAACGGCAGCGGGCAGGTAGGCGGCGTGCTGTCGGTCGTCATGGTGCTGCTGGATCCCTTGCTGAGTTCGTTGTCCGTGGTGCTGCAGCAGCTGCTCAATGCGCTGGGCCTGAGCGTGGGGCAGACCGACGTATCGCTGATTTCCGTGGATTGCGGCAAACCCCGCCTGGTGTATTGACGATGAAGCCCGTGACCCCTATCTCTTCCATTCCCGCATGGTCCAAGCGATGAGCCAGAATTTCGCGCGCGAAGAATTCGACGTGTACGTCTGGGAAGGCACCTCCGACATTGCCAGCCGCGCCGAACGTTGCCTGGCGGGCATGGACGTGTCGCTGCTGCGCGCGGACGCCGGCACCGCGTTTCCGCCGCCGCGTGACCTGGCGCGGCCGGCCGTGGCCCTGGTGTCGGTGTCGGTGATGGGCGACAAGCGCTTCAGCGGCTACGACTGGCTGGCGGCGCAAGGTCTGCCGGTCATCTGGGTGGCCGCAGAGGCGCGCGGACGCGATCCGCGCTACTACCCGCCGGAATACTCCTACACGTTGCCGCTGACCTTCACCACCGCGGACCTGCGCAAGCTGCTGTATGAGCTGCTGGGCACGCTGAACCAGCTCAACCGCGCCGCGCCTCGGCGCGAGCAGCCGCTGATCGCCGTTTCCGCGACCATGCAGGATCTGCTGGCGGAAGCCGACATGTACGCCGACTGCCGCAGCAACGTGCTGATCCATGGTGAAACCGGCGTGGGCAAGGAACGCATCGCACGCCTGTTGCATGAGCAGGCCGCCTGGTTCGACGGCCCCTTTGTTGCAGTCAACTGCGGCGCCATCCCCGAGGGCCTGTTCGAGGCGCATTTCTTCGGCCATGCCAAGGGCGCGTTCACCGGCGCGATCGGCGCGCACAAGGGGTATTTCGAGCAGGCCAACGGCGGCACGCTGTTCCTGGACGAAATCGGCGACCTGCCGCTGTACCAGCAGGTCAAGCTCTTGCGGGTCCTGGAGCAGAACACGGTGACGCGGCTGGGCTCGACCGTGGAAGTGCCGGTGGACTTCCGCCTGGTCGCCGCGACCAACAAGGATTTGCGCGTGCTGGTGGGGCAAGACGAGTTCCGCGCGGACCTGTACTACCGGCTGGCGGTGATCGAACTGCGCATTCCCAACCTGGAACAGCGCGGCCCGCAGGAAAAGGCGGCGATCTTCCGCGCCTTGCTGCAACGCCTGGGCGTGGAGGACGAGCCGCCGCCGTGGCTGCTGGAACGCGTCTCGCGCACGCGCTACGAGGGCAATGTGCGTGAACTGTCCAACGTGGCTGAGCGCGTCGCGATTGTGCGGCGCCAGCGCCAGGTCTGGGACCAGGCGCGCATCGAACGCATCTTCGACCAATTGGCCGAGCCGCTGCGCTCGGCCGCCGCTTCGGCCGCCGCTTCGGCCGCCGCGCGGGCCGAGCCCGCCGCTTTCACCGACGCCGAGCGCGCCGAACGCGAACGCGTGCTGGCGGCGCTGGACGCCAATGGCTGGCGCCGCCAGGATACCGCCCACATGCTGGGCATCAGCCGCAAGGTGTTGTGGGAAAAAATGCGCAAGCTGCAGCTGGGAGCAGGTCAAGGCGAGCCTGCCGATGGCATTGCCGAGACGGCGATGTGAACACGCAATAGGGAATGCCCCGTAGGGGGCGACAGTCGCGCGGCCGGCGCATGTAAGCGTATCTGTCCCGGCCGAAATAAATTGCTATAGTTCCGCAACGATTTTTTTGGGGAAGGCATGAACGTCCAGATTATCCGTGGCGCCGTCCGCATGGCGCTGCTGGGCACGGCCCTGTCCGGCCTGGCCGCTTGCGCCAGCGCACAATCCGAAGCGCCCCGGGCCACGGTTAAACAGGTCGAGGACACGCAGGCGGCTGCCACGCCCGTGACTCCCCCCGCGCCGCCGCCAGCCGCGCGTCCCGCATCCACGCTGTCGGAGCTGCAAAGCCTGATCCAAAGCCGCCAGGTGTCGGAGCTGCGCACGGCCTACAACGGCACCTACGGCGCCAGCCTGCTGTTCAAGCCGGACGACCTGACCTATTACGTCGCCTTGTTCCAGCAAAAGGACTTCTGGCGCGTGGTGAAGACCAAGTCGGACAAGCAGGCCGAAGCCACCTACCGCGCCTTCGTCGCCCAATCCGCCGAACTGGCCGAGGTGGACATCAAGCGCATCAAGATGCAGGCCGAGTACGCGCACGCCGAGAAGCTGCTGGCCAGCCGCAGCGCCGAACTGAGCACCCTGCAGGCCGATCGCGCGGTGCGCCTGCAGCAGGAAGAGCAGGTCGCTGCGCGCCAGGAGCAGTCGCGCCAGGAAGCCACGGCGCTGGCCGACCAGCAGAAGGACGTGCGCCAGCAGCTGCGCGACCTGCAACGCCAGATCGACGCCTTGCAGGCGCAGCAGGCGCAAGTAGGGAACCCGGCGGCCCAGAACCGCGGCAAGTGACCTTCGGGCATGCGCAAAAGCGGGCCTGCGGGCCCGCTTTGTGCTGGCCGGCCGGGAATAGGTGTTGCGCTCGCAGGGGCTAAGCGCCTGTCGCCGGCGCTTTCTTGTATTCTGGGAGTTGCACCCCAAATAGACGCCATGGCACTTAAAGTTTTCGACCTCCAGTGCGAACACAGCCACATTTTCGAGGGCTGGTTCGGTTCGCACGAAGACTATGACGCGCAACAGGCGCGTGGCCTCGTCACGTGCCCGGTTTGCGGTTCGGCCAGCATCACCAAGCGGCTGTCCGCGCCGCGCCTGAACGTCGCCCATCTGCACGCGCCCGCCGCCCAGCCCCAGCTGCCGGCCAATGCCTCCGACGCGGAAAAAATGGCCGCATTGCAGGCGGTCGTCATGCGCCAGGTGCGCGCCTTGCTGCGCAACACCGAAAACGTCGGACCGCGCTTCGCCGAAGAGGCGCGCCGCATCCACGAAGGCGATGCCGACGACCGCCCGATCCGCGGCACGGCCACGCCGGAAGAACGCGAATCGCTGGCCGAGGATGGCATCGACGTCATGGCGGTGCCGGATTTCCTGGACGACGAGCGGCTGCAGTAACGCCAGCGCGCCGCGGCAATAAAAAAAGCCAGACCCGAAGGTCTGGCTTTTTCTTGCCTGCTTGCCGGATCAGTTGTTGACGCGGCTGCGGTATTCGTTCGTGCGGGTGTCGATTTCGATCTTGTCGCCGATGGCGCAGAACAGCGGCACGTTCAGCTCGTAGCCGGTGTTGATCTTGGCGGGCTTGGTCACCTTGCCCGAGGTATCGCCACGCACGGCGGGTTCGGTGTAGGTGATTTCGCGCACGAGGGTCGTGGGCAGTTCAACCGAAATGGCGCGGCCGTCGTAGAAGACCACTTCCACGGGCATCGCTTCTTCCAGGTAGTTCAGGGCGTCGCCCATGCTTTCGGCTTCGATTTCGTACTGGTTGTACTCTTCGTCCATGAAGACGTACATCGGGTCGCCGAAGTAGGAGTAGGTGCACTCCTTGCGGTCGAGCTGGACGACTTCGAACTTTTCGTCGGCCTTGTAGACCGATTCGCTGGCCGAGGCGGTCAACAGGTTCTTGAACTTCAGCTTCACAACAGCGGCGTTACGGCCGGACTTGTTGTATTCGGCCTTCTGGACCACGAGGGGATCCTTGCCGACCATGACCACGTTGCCGACTCGCAATTCCTGAGCGGTTTTCATCGATAAAACTCCGGGGGTGATGGGTGCACTCGCCGTGCTTGCAAAAAGCCGCCGCAGACAGCGGCTTCATGCACACCCCGGGAGGCGTCATAGTTGAGGCCCGACAAATACAGGGCGCTCGGAAAACTCTCTATTCTAACGTTTCTTGGCCAAGTCTGCGCAAAAATCAGCCAGATTTTCGGCAAGATCCGGCAGCGCGGCCTGGCTGGCGTCCCAGGCCCGCGCGGCGGCGGCCCAGTCCGCCCAGGCGGCCGGCGCCAGGGCGGCGGACAGCGCCGCAGCGGTTGCGCCCGTTTCCGGGTGGTTCCAGGCCCGGATCAGCGCCTGGGCGGTTTCGGGGGCCGGATAGCGTGCCAGCCAGGCTTCCAGTTTCTCCAGGTGCACGTTTTCGTCCTGGGGATAGATCTGCCAGACCAGCGGGCGCGCGGCCCAGGCGGCGCGGACGAAGGAGTCCTCGCCCCGCACGAAATTCAGGTCGCAGCACCACAGCAGCCGGTCGAAATCGGGCTGCGCCACGAAGGGCAGGCGGGCCACCGACGGCGCGCCCGGCGCCGCGCAGGCGGCTTCCAGTCCGGGGGCTACGCCTTCGGGGGCAAGCAGCAGACTGGGGCGCGGGTCGGCCGCCAGGGCCCCGGCCAGCGCCGTGATCGGCGCAGTCGGATAGCAAAACAGGGACACGGTGCGCGCACCGTCGCGGCGGCGCAACAGCAGATCCTGAGGCACGCCCAGCGACCGCAGGAAGGTTTCCTGGTCTTGCGGCGATGCCTGCAGGGCGTCGCGCTCGGCCGACAGGCCCGGCTCGCGCAGCAGCCCGCCGGTGGCCTGGGTGAAGCCGGGAAAGAAAAAGTGCTTGATCAGTCCGTCCGGCCGCTGCGAGGGCAGGCCATGGCAGCTTTCCACCCAGGATTCGGCGCTCAGGTATTCCAGGTTGATCCAGGCCGGATGCACGCGCCGCATGCTTTCCAGGAATGCCTCGGGTGGGTCGCAAGCGAATGCCTCGATCACCACGTCCCGCGCGGCCAGCGCCGGATCCGGCGATTCGGACCAACGCACGATGTCGATGCCCGCCAGTTGCTGGCGCGGGCTGTCCGTGGCAATCCCGGGCTGGATGCGGGCGAAGCTGGCCAGGTCGTCGACCCACAGGCGCACATCCCAGCCGCGGCCGTGCGCCAGCCGGCGCGCCAGGCGCCAGCAAACGCCAATGTCGCCATAGTTGTCGACGACCCGGCAGAAGATGTCCGCTTGCATGGCGGCCTAGTGGAACTTGGCCGGCGAGGCCTCCGCGTCCTCGGGCAGTTCGGCATGCACCAATTCGCCCAGCGGATTCGGGAAGTAGGGCGCGCCGCAGTCTTCACAGTACTCGGGAGGCAGCACGCCGGGGATGCGGCGCACTTCGGTGACGCCGTATTCCTTGAGCAGCGCGGCGATCTCGTCCACCACGTCGGGCTGGCCTTCGTCGGACGGCAGGTCTTCCTCACGCCCGTACAGCGGCCAGACGCAGCCGTAGTACACGTCGTTGCTGCTGCGCGCCGTGAAGCCGATGCGGTATTCGTCGATGCGGCTTTCGCCGCAGCCGGCCACTACCGCCCGCAACTGGGAGGCCTCCAGGCTGACCGCGCCTTCGAGCCAGCTGACCGCCGCTCGCAGGGACAAGGGGCGCACCCGCCGGTCGGCTTCGCGGTTGCTGACATAGTAGGCGTCGGGCAGCAGGGCTTCGAAACCGCAGCCCGGCAGCAGGTTGGCCAGGGTCGGTTGGGCCTGCGCCGCCCATTGTTCCTGGCAGGCGTCGCGGCTGGCGTCGGCTTCGCCCAGCTGTTCCTGCCAGCGGAAGATCGGCTCGCCTTCGGGTACCGCGACGGCCGCCACGATATAGCGCGTGTCGGCCAGCATGTTGGCCGTCTCGGTCTCGGTGTTCAAGGCGGGCTTGGCGGTTTCGGCGCCCAGCGCCTGGGTGCCCAGGCGCTGCAGCCATTGCCAGGTTTCGGAGAAGGTGCGGGGCATCTGGTCCACGCTGACCAACACCGGCATCAGCGAGCTGCGGGCCTTGCTGGACAGGACATGCCCATGCAGCTGCGCCAGCAGGGCCTGTTGCGCGCCGGCGGCGATCGGGCCGGTCGGAATGGCGTAGCGGGTCCAGGCGACGATGGGGGCCACGACCAGCAAAATGTCGTAGTGGACGCCATTTTTCTCGATCTTCATCGATTCGGACAGGGTTTCGGCCTGTTCGATCAGGATCTCGTATGCGCCCACGTCGTTCTGAGCGAGGTGGTCCAGGGCCGCTTCCAGGGGGGCGTCCTGCCCCGCCTTGAGCAGCTTTGGAATCGCTACGCCAAGCTGGTTCTCCCAGAACACGTCTTCGAGGCGGCTGCCCGAGCGGTTGAGCGCCTGGGCAAGCGCGACCAGTTTGGCGGCGTCACGGGTGAGGCGGGGAGCGGATTGGCTGCGGGATCGGGCCATAACTTCGGGGAGCGTCCAGTAAGTGTGCAACTGTGTAGTTTAACGCCCGGCGCGGACGGCGGCGCGCAGCCCCCGTGAGGCGCGCCAGCCATGGCGGTACAAATGTATTGATGCCAAATCAGCAACAGATAATGCCAATCAAGGTGGTTTATTGCTGATAGGAACCGGCGGAAAATACCCTCATCTACTCAATATCAGGAGGCGCCGCCATGCGTTGGCCTACGCTTTTCGTATCCCATGGATCCCCCATGCTCGCCGTCGAGCCTGGACAGACCGGCCCGGCGCTTGCCGCCTGGAGCGCCGCGCAGGGCCGCAAGCCCAAGGGCATCCTGGTCGTGTCGCCGCACTGGATGGGCGAGGGTCTGGCGCTGTCCACCCGCGACCGCCAGGTGGCCTGGCACGATTTCGGCGGTTTTCCGCCGGAACTCTATCAATTGCAGTACGCGGCCCCCGGCTCGCCGGAACTGGCGGCGCGGGTGCAAACCCTGCTGGCCGAATCGGGCATCGCGGCCGACCTGGATCCGCGTCGCCCGCTGGACCATGGCGCCTGGGTGCCGCTGCGCTACCTCTATCCGGACGCGGACGTGCCAGTGGTGCAGCTGTCGCTGGACATGGGGCGGGATGCGGCTGGCCAGCTGGAGCTGGGCCGCGCGCTGGCCCGGCTGCGGGACGAGGACATCCTGGTCATCGGTTCGGGTTCGCTGACGCACAACCTGCGCCACGTGCGCATGCCGCAGGACGCGCCCGCGCTGCCCTACGTGCCGGCCTTCCAGCAGTGGTACGCGGACAAGCTGGGCGGCCATGACTTGCCGGCGCTGCTGGACTGGCAGGCGCTGGCGCCAGGCGCGTCGCAGGCTCATCCGCACGACGACCACCTGATGCCCCTGTACGTGGCGCTGGGAGCGGGCGGAACCGGTTTTCAGCGCCTGACCGATGAAATCTCGTACGGCGCGCTGGCAATGGACGCCTACGAGTTCGCGGACTGATTCGAAGCGCGGCCGCAATGAAAATGGCCCGGGAACCTCGCGGTTCCCGGGCCATTGCCTTGCCGGTCAGGCGATCAGGCAGCCAGCAGCTGGCGCAGCACAAAAGGCAGGATGCCGCCGTGCTGGTAGTAGTCCACCTCGATCGGGGTGTCGATGCGCAGCAGCACCGTCACGTCCTGCTTCGAACCGTCCTTGCGGGTGATCGTCAGCGTCACGTCCTGCATCGGCTTGATGCCGTTTTCCAGGCCGGAAATGTCGTAGGTTTCCTCGCCGGTGATGCCCAGCGACTGCACGCTGTCCGAGCCCTTGAACTGCAGGGGCAGCACGCCCATGCCGACCAGGTTGCTGCGGTGGATGCGTTCGAAGCTGCGGGTGATCACGGCCTTCACGCCCAGCAGCTGGGTGCCCTTGGCCGCCCAGTCGCGTGACGAGCCGGTGCCGTACTCTTCGCCGCCGAACACCACGGTGGGGGTGCCCGCGCCAACGTACTTCATGGCCGCGTCATAGATGGACATCTGTTCGCCGGTGGGCTGGAACAGGGTGTCGCCGCCCTCGAAGCGGCTGCCGTCCGGCAGCGCCGGAATCATGAGGTTCTTGATGCGCACGTTGGCGAAGGTGCCGCGCATCATGATCTCGTGGTTGCCGCGGCGCGAGCCATAGCTGTTGAAGTCGGCCTTCATGACGCCGTTTTCCTTCAGCCACTTGCCTGCGGGCGAGGTTTCCTTGATGGAGCCGGCCGGCGAGATGTGGTCGGTCGTGACCGAGTCGCCGAACACGCCCAGCGCACGGGCGTTCTTGACCGTCGGCATCGCGCCCGGCGTCATGCCGAAGCCGTCAAAGAAGGGCGGTTCGGCGATGTAGGTGGAATCAGGCCAGTTGTAGGTGTCGCCGGTAACGCCCTTGATGTTCTCCCAGAGCTTGCCCGGGTTGCTCTTGACCTGGCCGTAGTTGGCCTCGAACGCCTTGGGATCCAGGGCGTACTTCAGCAGCGATTCGATTTCCTCGGTGGTCGGCCAGATGTCCCCCAGCCACACGTCGCCGTTCTTGCCGCGGCCCACGGGCTCGGTCATCAGGTCGCGCGTGACCGTGCCGGCCAGGGCGTAGGCCACGACCAGCGGGGGCGAGGCCAGGAAGTTGGCCTTGATGTTCGGGTGGATGCGGGCCTCGAAGTTGCGGTTGCCCGAGAGCACGGCCGAGCAGATCAGGTCGTTGCCGGTGATGGCCTCGTTCAGGTCCGGGGTCAGGTCGCCGGCGTTGCCGATGCAGGTCGTGCAGCCGTAGGCGGCCACGTCGAAGCCCAGCTTTTCCAGGTAGGGCAAGAGGCCCGTCTTGGTCAGGTATTCGGTGACCACGCGCGATCCCGGGGCCAGCGAAGTCTTGATGTGCTTGGGCACGGTCATGCCGGCTTCCACCGCCTTCTTGGCCAGCAGGCCGGCCGCCAGCAGCACGCTGGGGTTGGAGGTGTTGGTGCAGGACGTGATGGCGGCAATCAGGACGTCGCCGTTCTTGACCTTGGTGCCGGCGCTGGTGGTGAAGGTCTGCTCCAGCTTTTCGGCCGGCTGATTGAAGCCGTTTTCAGCGACCGGCTTGGAGTACAGGTCGATGAAGGTGTTCTTGACGTTGCCGATCTCGATGCGGTCTTGCGGGCGCTTCGGACCTGCCAGCGACGGCGCGACGGTGGACAGGTCCAGCGTCAGCAGCTTGGTGAAATTGATGTCCTTCGCCTTGGGCACGCCGAACATCTTCTGGGCCTTGAAGTAGGCCTCGAAGGCGGCGATTTCGTCTTCCGTGCGGCCGGTGCCGCGGAAGTAGTCGATGGTGCGCTCGTCGACCGGGAAGAAGCCCATGGTGGCGCCGTACTCCGGCGCCATGTTGCCGATGGTGGCGCGTTCGGCCACGGACAGGCTGGCGGTGCCTTCGCCGCAGAATTCGACGAACTTGCCCACCACCTTCTCGCGGCGCAGCATTTCAGTGATGGTCAGCACCAGGTCGGTGGCCGTGACGCCGCCGCGCAGCTTGCCCTTGAGTTCCACGCCGACCACGTCGGGGGTCAGGAAGTACACGGGCTGGCCCAGCATGCCGGCCTCGGCTTCGATGCCGCCCACGCCCCAGCCCACCACGCCGATGCCGTTGATCATGGTGGTGTGGCTGTCGGTGCCCACCAGGGAATCCGGGTAGTAGACGTTGTTCTTCTTGTCCAGGTGCACGCCGCGCGCCAGGTATTCCAGGTTGACCTGGTGGACGATGCCGAAGCCCGGAGGCACGACGCCAAAGGTGTCGAACGCCTGCATGCCCCACTTCATGAACTGGTAGCGCTCTTGATTGCGCTTGAATTCCAGCTTCATGTTCAGGTCCAGCGCATTCTTGGTGCCGAAGTAGTCGATCATGACCGAGTGGTCCACCACCAGGTCCACCGGCACCAGCGGCTCGATGCTCTTGGGGCTCTTGCCCATCTTGTCGGCCACGGAACGCATGGCCGCGATGTCGGCCAGCAGCGGCACGCCGGTGAAGTCCTGCAGCACCACGCGGGCCACCACGAACGGAATTTCGTCTTCGCGGCGGGCATTGGCCTGCCAGTTGGCCAACTGCTTGACGTGCTCTTCGGTGACCTTCTTGCCGTCGCAGTTGCGCAGCACGGATTCCAGCACGATGCGGATCGAAACCGGGAGCCGCTGCACGTCGATGCCGAGGGACTTGCCCAGCGCCGGCAGCGAATAGTACTGACAGGATTTATTGCCGATCTTGAAATTCTTGAGGGTGTCTAGGGTGTTGTGCGGCATGATGGACTCCGTGGTTTTGCCCGGTTGAAGCCGGCATTTTCTGGCGTTTTTGCGCATTTGTCATTCTATGTGAGACTGATGCCTGCGCGGCCGTATGTCTTATATCTTATATAAGACTTGAGCGAACCGCCAAAGTTCCCCTACTGCAATCAGGGGCGGGCGGTCGTTGGCCCAAACCGATACTCTGGCCGAGGCGTGCGCGGGTCGCAAGCCTCTTTTATCAAGAAAGTCCTACGCGCATGTTGCGGCCCAGCGAGGCGACGCGGGTCTACGCAAGAAAATCGCGCAGCAGCACGGTCAGTTCGGTACGCAGGAAATCGACCACCGCGCGCTGTGCGGTCGAGGGGTAGGGGTTGGGCGTGGTCAGGATGAACAGCTTGTCGCCTGGCCCCATGGCCTGGTAGGCCGGCAGCACCGGCGTCAGTCGTCCCGCGGCAAGATCCTCGTGCACCACGTAGGCCGGCAGCAGCGCCACGCCCGCGCCGGCGCGGGCGGCTTGCGCCAGGAACGGGAAATACTCCGATTGCAGCCGCGGCGCGAGCTTGGCCTCATGCAGCTGGTCCTTGCGGCGCAGCCGCAGCGTGACCTGGGGCCTGGGGTCGGGCGGACCCAGGAAGTGCAGGCGGCCGAGGTCGCGCGGATGGGCGGGCGGGCCGAACTGCTGCAGATAGGAAGGCGCCGCGCACAGCACCCATTTCACGTCGCCCAGCGCGCGCGCCACGTAATCCTGCGGGGGCGTCGTCATCACCCGCAGCGCCACGTCGATTTCCGACGAAATCAGGTCGCTCACCCGGTTCGAGAACAGCACGCGCAGCGTCAGCGCAGGATGGCGCAAGGCGAAGCTCACCAGCAGCGGGCGCAATTGGTCCAGCTCTCCCAGGCCGGTGGGAATGCTCAGCCGGACGTGGCCCGCAGGCTCGGTGCCGAGCTTTTGCAGCGCATGGCGGGCGGATTCGACCTCGCGCGCCATGCGCGCACCGTGCTCGTACAGCACCGAGCCTTGCTGCGTCAGCTCCAGCCGCCGGGTGCTGCGGCGGATGAGCTGGGCGCCGAAGGCGCGTTCCAGCTTCTGCAGGTTGCGGCTTACATGCGACCGGGTCACGCCGTGGCGCACCGCCGCCTCGCTCAGCGTGCCGGCATCGACGATGGTCACGAACAGCTGTATCAGGTTGAGGTCCAGCGCGGGCAGGGCGGGCATGCGCGGTCCTATTGTTGACTGTGAGGAAACATAGTTTACGCAAGCTGCGGGATTGTCGCGGCGTGGCGGCGGTTGATATTCTGGCCTCCATCACCAAGGAGACCAGGCCATGCCCCAAAACCAGCCCGGCGGGACCGTCCCGCAAACCATGTTCCGCGCCGATCTGTTCCGCGGCGAGCGCATCCTCGTCACCGGGGGCGGCACCGGCCTGGGCTATGCCATGGCCGAGCGCCTGGCGTCGCTGGGCGCTGCGCTGCACCTGTGGGGACGTCGCGCCGCGGTGCTGGAAGAAGCCGCCGCCGGGCTGCGCGCACGTTACGGCGCCGAGGTCCACGTCCAGGCGGTGGATATCCGGGATGCCGAGGCCGTGGACGCCGCGGTCGACGCCATCTGGACCGGGCATGGTCCGCTGACCGGCCTCATCAACAACGCCGCGGGCAATTTCATCAGTCCCACCGAGAAACTGTCGCCGCGCGGCTTCAACGCCATCGCCGACACGGTGTTCCGCGGCACCTTCTACACGACCCAGGCCGTCGGCAAGCGCTGGATCGCCCAAGGCACGGGCGGAGCCGTGCTGTCCATCGTGGTGACCTGGGTCTGGACCGGTTCGCCCTTCGTGGTGCCCTCGGCCATGTCCAAGGCCGGCATAGACGCCATGACCAAGTCGCTGGCCATCGAATGGGGCCGCCACGGCATCCGGCTGAACGCCATCGCGCCGGGCGTGATTCCGACCGAAGGGGCCAGCGCGCGGCTGCGGCCCAAGGACTCGGGCGCGGATGCGCAGACGCAGCAGAATCCGATGCGGCGCCTGGGCACGGGGCATGACATCGGCGAGCTGGCGGCGTTCCTGCTGAGTCCGGGCTATGACTGGATTAACGGCCAGACCATTGCGCTGGACGGCGGCGACTATCTGGCCAACGGCGCCTACTTCAAGCAATACGCCGAATGGAGCGACGCGGACTGGGCCGCCGCGCGCCAGGCCATCGAAGCGCGCACCGCGCAGGACAAGGCGCAGCGCAGCACGGGGGGCGCATGACGGACAGCACGATCCACGCGGGCGGCCAACACTTGTCGGGCGCGGCGCTGGCCGCGCGCGGCGTACAGGTCGCCGCCGGCCTGGCGGCAATGGGCGTGCGCGAAGGCGATGTGATCGCCGTGCTGCTGCGCAACGGCCTGCCTTATCTGGAGATCATCCAGGCCTGCAAGCGGCTGGGCTGCTACTACTGCCCGATCAACTGGCACTTCACCGCGGCGGAAGCGGCATTCCTCATCGAAGACAGCGGCGCCCGCCTGCTGATCGCCCATGCTGATCTGTGGTTGCCGCTGCGCGATGCGTTGCCCGCCAGTCTGCCGGTGCTGCTGGCCGGTCCCGGCGCGTCGCAGTCCGGCCCTGCGGACTACGACGCCTGGCGCGACCGCCAGCAGCCCTACGACGGCCCGCGCGTGGCGCCGCGCGGCCACATGGCCTATACCTCGGGCACCACCGGCCGGCCCAAAGGCGTGGTGCGCGCGCCGTTCCCGCTGGAACATCTGGCGCGCCACCTGGAACAGGTCGAAGCGGTGGTGGAGGCGGCCTACGGCCTGCGTCCAGGATCGCGCGCGCTGCTGCCCGCGCCGATCTACCACAGCGCGCCCAGCGTATTCGCGCAGGTCGCCTTGCGGGTCTGCGAGACCTTCGTGCTGACGGACAGGTTCGATCCGGTGGAAGTCCTGCGCCTGATCGAGGCGCATCGCATCGATACGGTGTATCTGGTGCCCATCATGTACGTGCGCCTCTTGAGGCTGGACGCCGCCACCCGCGCCGCGCATGACCTGTCGTCGCTGCGCTTCGTGGCCTCGACCGGCGCGCCCTGCGCGCCGGAAATCAAGCGCGCCATGATCGAATGGCTGGGTCCCGTCATCCATGAAACCTATGCGTCGAGCGAGGCGGGCATGGTCACGGTCATCGATTCGCACGAAGCGCTTGCCCGCCCCGGCAGCGCCGGCCGGCCCATCGGCGGCGCGCAGGTCAGGATCTATGCCGAAGACGGCTCGCCCTGCGCGGCGGGCCAGGTCGGCCGTATCCACGTGCGCCAGCCGGCCTACGCGGACTTCACCTACCGCAACAACCCGCAGGCCCGCGCCGACGTGGAGAAGGACGGACTCATCGGCCTGGGCGACCTGGGCTATCTGGACGCGGACGGCTATCTCTACGTGTGCGACCGCGAATCGGACCTGGTCATCTCGGGCGGCGTGAACATCTATCCGGCCGAGGTCGAGCATCAGCTGATGCAGTATCCGGGCGTGGCGGATTGCGCGGTGTTCGGCGTGCCTGACGACGAGTACGGAGAGCGGTTGATGGCGCTGGTGCAGCCCGCGGCGGGCGCCTCGCCCGATCCCGGGACGCTGACGCAATGGCTGGGGGAACGGATCGCGCGCTACAAGGTGCCGCGCGAATTGCAACTGCGGTCGGAGCTGCCGCGCGACGACAACGGCAAGATCGCCAAGCGCCGGCTGCGCGCCGAGTTCTGGGCGGGCAGGCAGCGCCAGGTATAGCAGGGCGGCGTATCGCCGCGATAACAAAACCCACAAGGGAGACAGGCATGGCAATCAGGCTGAACCTCAGGCTGCGTCGCATCGCGACCGCGGCGATCGTCGCGCTCGCGGCTCCGGCCGCCGCGCTGGCGGCATTTCCGGACAAACCGATCAAATTGGTCGTGCCCTACACGCCGGGCGGCTCCGCGGACCAGTTGTCGCGGGTGCTGGCCGAAGGCATGTCGCGCGACCTCGGGCAAACCGTGGTGGTGGAGAACAAGCCCGGCGCCAATACCATGGTCGCGGCGACCCAGGTGGCCAGGTCGGCGCCGGACGGATACACGGTTTTCCTCGCCAGCAATGCCAGCATGGTGCTCAATCCCATGCTCTACCAGCGCATCGCCTATGACGCCGCGCGCGACTTCCGCGTGTTCGGCATCGCCGCCGAGTTGCCGCTGGTGGTGGTGGCGAACAACGAGGTCCCAGCGGGCACGCTGGCCGAGTTCGTCGCCTATGCCAAGGCTCGGCCCGGCAAACTGAACTACGCCTCCGTGGGCATAGGCAATCCGCTGCAGCTGGCGACCGAACTGCTGAAATCGCGCACTGGCATGGACGTGGCGCATATTCCGTACAACGGCAGCGCGCCGGCCCTGACCTCGCTGATGGGCAATGACACGCAGCTCATGGTGGACGTGATCAGCACCTCGCTGCCGCTGGTGCGGGAACGCAAGATCAAGGCGCTGGCCGTCACGACCGGCGAGCGCCTGGCCGTGCTGCCCGAGGTGCCGACCGTGGCGGAAAGCGGCTTTCCGGGATTCCGCGCCGCCACCTGGTTCGGCCTGGCCGTGCCGCGCGCCGTGCCGCAGGCCGAGGCGCAGCGCTTGCAGGCGGCGCTGGACAAGGTGCTGAAGGATCCGGCGTTTCGCGGTCGCTTCGAGCCGCTGGGTCTGGTGATCCAGGCGCCCCGCAGCCAGGCAGAAATCGATGCCTACGTGCAGGAAGACCGCCAGCGCTGGGGCGCGGTGATCGAGGCCAATCACATCAAGCTGGACTGAGGCGGCAACGGCCGGCCGGCCCACGCCGCCTGGTCGCCGGCGCCGTCAGGCCTTCTTGCCGCCGCGGCGCGCCTTGCGCGTGACGTTGCGCCGGGACATCTCTGAATCCAGGATCAGCCGGCCTTCGAGCTTGCCGTGCATGCGCTTGACCGAACGCATCGCGTCCTGCATGTGTTCGCTCATCAAGTCGCGCACCTTTTCGACGTCGCGCTCGCGCGCCGCGGCCAGGATCTTGCGGTGAAAGCCCGTGTTGGCGCTGCCGAAACGCTGCTGCTCGGACAGCGGCATCTCGTTGTCGAACACGGTCAGCTGCCGAATCATTTCATTGGTCATCTCGCAGCTGAAGCGCAGGAACGGATTGGGGCAGGCCGCCGCGAAGATGTCGTGGAAATTGATTTCTTCCTGGCGCTGGGCCAGCGGGTCATCGACGTGCTCGGCCGACGGGTCGCAGCAGGCGATGTTTTCCTCCAGCGCAGCGAAATGCGCGTCCGTCAGGAACGGCACGGCGCTGGCGGCGAGCTCAGGCTCCAGCAGCTTGCGCACCTGGTAGATGTCCTCGATCCGCACTTCCTTGAAGAACAGGTAGTTCTGCATCAGCTGGAAAGTGCGGTCCAGCGGCACCTCGACCACGGTGCCGCCGCCGCCCGGCCCGGTGCTGACCTTGACCAAGCCCTGCACCTCCAGCGACTTGAGCGCTTCGCGCATGGTGCTCTTGCTGACCGAGAACATGCTTTGCAGCTCGCTCTCGCGCGGCAGCTTGTCGCCGGGCAACAGGTTCTTGGCCGTGATCAACCGCTTGATCTCTTCGGCGACCAGGTCGCTGCGCTTGGGCGGACTCGACGCGCCCGCGGCTTGTAGGTCGTGACTGTTGAACGCCATTGCGTTCCTCCGTTGCTGCGTGGTGTGCGCGGGGCATGCCCCGGGCGGGTTCTGCGCGGACCCCGGGTTATACCTGATGCGCCTTCTATTGACAGATCCGGCTCGCCAAACTGATCATGATAATAATCCTATTTATCATGATAAATAGGATGGTAGTCGCAGTATAGGCATGAGGCCAGGACTTGCGAGTACGCCCACGCGGCGGCAGCCCTGGCACGGGAGCTTGGAGCAGACAGAGTCGGAATGGGGACGCGCATGGTGCGCGCTCGACATCGTCAATATGCCGCGGCACCGCCAGCGGCAGCCAGGGAGAACCATCTTGAATCGCCGCAACCTGCTGAAATTGGCCGCGCTTGGCGCCGTGCCTGGATCACTCTGGACCGCCCGGTCCGCGCTGGCGCAAGCCGACGCCATTCAGTTCGGGTGTCCGGTGCCCATGTCGGGCGCCTTTGCCGCCAATGGCAAATACGCCGACCTGGGCATGAAACTGGCGCTGGAGCAGTATGGCCGCGCGCTCGACCGGCCGCTGGCCTATACCGTGCTGGACACCGAGGGCAAGCCGGCCACGGCGGTGCGCAAGGTCCAGGAAGTCTCGCAACAGAAGGGCGTCAAATTCTTCGCCGGCGGCATCCTGTCGTCCGAAGCGCTGGCCATGGGCAAGGAAGTGGAACGCGCCGGCGGCGTCTTCATCACCACGGCGGGCGCGGACGAAATCACGGGCAAGGACTGCAACCGGGCCACCTTCCGCTGGTCCGTGCCCACTTTCGGCGCCATCGAGCAGACCGTGCGTCCCCTGCTTGAAAAGCTGCCCAACGCCAAGCGCTGGTACACCATCACGCCGCAATACGTATTCGGCGACGGCCTGCTCAGCGCGGCCAAGGCGATCTTCAAGGAAAAGGGCATCGAGCATGTGGGCAACAGCTATCACTCGCTGACCGAGAAGGAGTTCAGCGGCTATCTCACCAACGCCATGGCCGCCAAGCCGGACGTGCTGCTGATCCTGAACTTCGGCTCGCAGTCCTCGGACACGCTGCGCCAGGCCGTCAGCTTCGGCATGAAGCAGAACTGCACCATCCTGGTGGCCTGGGCCTCGGGCCTGGAGCAATTCGAGGGCCTGGGCGCCGACCTGTGCGAAGGCGTGTACTTCGGCGCGCAGTACTGGCACGGCATCGACTCGCCGCTCAACAAGGAACTGGTGCAGCTGTCCCGCGACAAGACGCGCGCCAATCCCAACTACAGCCTGGCAGGCTCCTACATCTGCACCCGCATCATGCTGGACGCCATTGTCAAGGCCGGCAGCGCCGACCCGGCCAAGGTGATTGCCGTCATGGAGGGCATGGCCTACGAAGGCCTGACGGGCAAGGAGGAAATCCGCAAGGAAGACCACCAGGTCCTGAAGAATTACTACCTGCTCAAAGGCCGCGCCAAGAAGGACATGAAGGACAAGGACGATTACGCCGAGATCGTGCATAGCGGCCGCTCCTTCCTGCCGCCCGCGGAAACCGGCTGCAAGCTGTAGCCCGCCCCTGAGGCGGGCGGCCGTGGGCGCGTTGCGTCCGCGGCCGCCGCGCGCCCCGCGGCCTTCCGTTACCTCCATCGGGCATACCCATGAACGTCTATCTCCTCCAGATCATCAATGGGATCGGGGTAGGCATGCTGTACTTCCTTCTGGCAGTCGGCCTGTCCATCGTCTTCGGTCTGTTGCGCTTCGTGAACTTCGCCCACGGGGCGTTCTATCTGCTGGGCGCCTACTTCTGTTTCCAGGCCATCCAGTGGGGCCTGAATTTCTGGCTCGCGCTGGCCATCGTGCCGCTGCTGGTGGGCGCCGGCGCCTGGGTCCTGGAGAAAGCGCTGTTGCGCCACGTCTACGCGCAGGCGCATGAATTCCATATCCTGATCACCGTCGGGCTGGCGCTGGTCCTGCAGGAACTGGTCATCGTGATCTGGGGGCCGATAGGCGACAACGTCGCCGCGCCTTCGGCCCTGCAGGGCGTGGTCATGTGGGGCAGCTTCATCTATCCCAAATACCGCTTGTTCGTGATCGGTTTCACCGCCGTCTTCTCGCTGCTGCTCTGGTACGTGCTGGAAGGCACGCGGCTGGGTAGCGCGGTGCGGGCCGGCAGCGAATCCACCGAGATGGTGTCCATGCTGGGCATCAACGTGTTCCGCATGTTCAGCCTGGTGTTCGCGCTGGGCGCGGCGACCGCCGCGCTGGCCGGGGTGCTGGCCGCGCCGATCCGCGGCGTCGAGCCGTTCATGGGCATCGAGGCTCTGGGTATCGCCTTCGTCATCGTGGTGGTGGGCGGCATGGGCAGCTTCTTCGGCGCGCTGGTCGGCGGCCTCTTGATCGGCGTGGTGCAGAGCGTGATGAGCACGCTGTGGCCGGAAGGCGCGCGGCTGATGATCTATGTGGCGATGGCGGCGGTGCTGCTGCTGCGTCCCCACGGCCTGATGGGGAGAGGATGATGACGCGCTTGAAATCTCATGCCCAATTGCTGTTGGCGCTGGCGGTGGTGCTGCTGTTGCCGCTGTGCATGCAGTCGGGCTCGCTGGCCACGGAAGTGCTGATCTACGCGTTGGCGGTGCTGGGCTGCAATCTGCTGCTGGGCTTCACCGGGCTGCTGTCGTTCGGCCAGGGCATCTTCTTCGGCCTGGGCAGCTATGCCGTCGGCATCCTGTTGACGCGCACCGGCCTGCCGATGCCGCTGGCGTTGCTGGCGGCGATGGCGGTGGGCGCGCTGGGCGCGACGCTGGTGGGCTGGTTCGCGATACGCCAGCGCGGCACCTACTTCGTGATGCTGACGCTGGCCTTCGCGCAGATGTTCTATTTCCTGGCGTACAGCCTGCCTGACCTGACCGGGGGCGACAATGGCCTGCTGGACGTGCCGCGTCCGGCGCTGTCGGTGGCGGGCCTGCAGCTCATGCCGCTGGCGACGCCCTGGCAGTTCTACGCCTTCGTGGCGGTGTGCTTCCTGGCGATATTCTGGCTGCTGCTGCGCGTGACCAACTCGGTGTTCGGCCGCACGCTGCTGGCGATCCGCGACAACGAGGCGCGCGCCATGGCGGTGGGCTACAACGTGCGCCTCTTCAAGTTGTCGGCCTTCGCGATCTCGGGCGCCGTGACCGCGTTGGCGGGCGCCTTCCTGGCAATGATGACCGGCATCGCGCCGCTGTCCAGCATCGAATACCACAGTAGCGAGATGATCCTGGTCATGACGGTCATCGGCGGCACCGGCAACCTGTTCGCTTCCGTGCTGGGGGCGGCCTTCTACGTGCTGTTCGCGGACTGGCTTTCCACCTTGTGGCCGCGCTGGCTGATGCTGCTGGGCTTTCTGCTGATCGCGGTCAGCCTGTTCATGCAGAAAGGCTTGTGGGGGCTGGGAGAACGCATCTGGCTGGCGCTGCGGCGCAAGCCTGCCGGCGCCGAGCCGGCCGCCAAGGAGGGACGCGCATGAATCCGCAACATTCCGCGCCGCTGCTGCAGGCCAGGGGCATCGTCAAGCGCTTCGGCAAGTTCGTGGCCCTGCATGGGGTGGATCTGCAGGTGCAGCCGCGCACGGTGCATTCCGTCATCGGCCCGAACGGCGCCGGCAAGACCACGCTGTTCCATACGCTGACAGGCACCTTGCGCACCAGCGAGGGCAGCATCGTGTTCGACGGCCATGACGTGACGCAGGAAGCCGATTATCAACGGGTGCAGCGCGGCATCGCGCGCTCCTTCCAGGTCACCAGCCTGTTCGCCAACCTGTCGGTGCGGGAAAACCTGCGGCTGGCGGCTCAGGGCGCGCATCGCGCCGGCGCCTTCGACTGCTGGCATCCGCCCACGGGCCCGCGGGCGCAGCGTGAGGTTGTCGACGCGGCGCTGGAGCGCCTGGGCCTGTCGCGGCTGGCCCAGGTGGCGGCGGGCGCGCTGTCGCACGGCCAGCAGCGGCGCCTGGAAGTGGGCATGGCGCTGGCCGCCAGGCCGCGCGCGATCTTCCTGGACGAGCCCACCTCCGGCATGGGGGTGGACGACCTGGATGAGATGAAACGCCTGATCCGCAGCCTGCGCGACGACCACACGGTCGTACTGATCGAGCACAACATGAACATCGTGATGGACATCTCCGACACGATCACGGTGATGCAGCAGGGCCGCGTGCTGGTCGAGGGCACGCCTGCCGCGATCCGCAGCGACGAGCGGGTGCGCGCCGCGTACCTGGGCAACATGATCACGGGAGGCCGGGCATGATGCTGCATGTCGACGCCGTACACAGCTATTACGGCAAGAGCCATATCCTGCAAGGCGTGTCGCTCGAATTGCCGCGGGGCCAGGTGGTGACGCTGCTGGGGCGCAACGGCGCCGGCAAGTCGACCACGCTCAAGACCATCGCCGGCGTGATCGCGCCCAAGGGGGGCGCGGTGCGCTACGGCGGGCGCGACATCGCCGGGCTGCCGGCGCACAGGATCGCGTCCATGGGGGTCTGCCTGGTGCCCGAGCACCGCGGCATCTTCAAGCTGCTGACGGTCGAGGAAAATCTCAAGCTGGGCATGCGCCGCGATTCGCCCTGGCAGCTGGAAGACATCTACCGCATCTTTCCCCGCCTGAAGGAGCGCCGCAAGAATGGCGGCGGCCAGTTGTCCGGCGGCGAACAGCAGATGCTGGCCATCGGGCGCGCGCTGATGAACCATCCGCGCGTGCTGATGCTGGACGAGCCGGTCGAAGGCCTGGCGCCGGTGATCGTCGAGGAGATCGTGGCGCAGATCAAGTCCATCAAGCAGGCCGGCGTCACCATCCTGCTGGTGGAGCAGAACCTGGAAGTCTGCACCCAGCTGGCCGACCGCCATTTCATCATCGAGCAGGGATCCATCGTCTACGAAGGCAGCAACGCGGACTTCATGGCGGACGAAAACGTGAAGGACCGATACCTGGGCGTGGGCGTCTAGGGACCGCCTGCGCCGCGCAACCGAAGCAAGGGAAACACCATGGAAATGAACGCACTGGAGGCCGTCAGCGGCATCCGCATCGACGGCAGCCGCCTCTGGAATTCGCTGATGGAGCTGGCCCGCATCGGCGCCACCGACAAGGGCGGGGTGTGCCGGCTGGCGCTGAGCGAACTGGACCGGCAGGGCCGCGACCTGGTCTGCGCCTGGGCCCGGGAGCTGGGCTGCAGCGTGCGCGTGGACGCCATCGGCAACATCTTCATGCGCCGCCCCGGCCTGCGCGATGACTTGCCCGCCGTGATGACCGGCAGCCATATCGACACCCAGCCCACCGGCGGAAAATTCGACGGCAATTATGGGGTGCTTGCAGGCATCGAGGTCCTGCGCACGCTGCACGAGCGCGGCATCGCCACCGAAGCGCCGCTGGAAGTGGTGGTGTGGACCAATGAGGAAGGCTCGCGCTTCGTGCCCGTGATGATGGGTTCCGGCGTGTACGCCGGCGCGTTCACGCTGGAGCACGCGCTGGCCGTGCGCGACCGCGACGGCGTCAGCGTGGATGAAGCGCTGCGCGCCATCGGCTATGCCGGGCCGGAGCCGGCGCGGCCCGGCGATGTCAGCGCCTACTTCGAGGCGCACATCGAGCAGGGCCCCATCCTGGAAGACCGCGGCATCACCATCGGTTCGGTGCAGGGTGCCCTCGGGCAGCGCTGGTACGACGTCGCCATCACCGGCCAGGAGGCGCATGCCGGGCCCACGCCGATGGAACTGCGCCGCGACGCCTTGCTGACCGCGTCCAGGCTGGTGCTGGAGGTCAACCGGATTGCACTGGAGCATGCGCCGCATGGCCGCGGCACGGTGGGCTGCATCGACAGCTTCCCGAACTCGCGCAACGTGATCCCGGGCCGCGTGGCGCTTACCGTGGACCTGCGCGCCGCCGACGATGCCACGCTGGACAGCATGGCCGCGGCATTTGCGCGCGCCTGCGAGGAACTGGCCGAGCCGGGCCGCTTCCAGGTCGACAGCAAGGAGGTCGTGTACTTCCCGCCGCAGCCCTTCGAGCCCCGGCTGGTGCAGGCCATCCGCGACGGCGCGCGCACGCTGGGCCTGGATGCGCTGGACGTGATCAGCGGCGCGGGCCATGACGCCGTCTACATGGCGCGGGTGGCGCCCACCGCCATGATCTTCGTGCCGTGCAAGGACGGCATCAGCCACAACGAGATCGAGGACGCGCAGCCCGAGCATCTGGAGGCGGGCTGCAATGTGCTGCTGCATGCCATGTTGCGCTGTTGCGGGCATATCCAGTTTTCTGATGGGGGCGCGCAATGAAGGCGCTGATCGCGAGGCTGAATCACGAGACCAACACCTTCTCGCCGGTGCCGACGCCGCTATCCGCCTTCGGCAACGGCGGCCCCGCCTACGATGCGGCGGCCTATGAGGAGAACAAGGGCAAGCGCACCGCGATGTCGGCGTTCATCGACCTGGCCGAAGCGCGCGGCGCCGAGCTGGTCACGCCCGTGTCGGCCACCGCCTATCCCAGCGGCCGCGTCGACGGCCAAGCCTATGCCGAGCTATGCGACCGCATCGTGGCCGCCGCCCGGGGCTGCGACGTCATCCTGCTGGACCTGCATGGCGCCATGGCGGTGGAGAGCACCGACGACGGCGAGGGCGACCTGCTCGAACGGCTGCGCGCCGCCGCGCCGGACGTGCCGGTAGCCGTGGCGCTGGACCTGCACGGCAACGTCACGCAGAAGATGATGGACAACGCCGACGTCATCGTCAGCTTCAAGACCTATCCCCACATCGACATGTACGAAACCGGCGAGCACGCCGGCAGGCTGCTGTTTGCGGCATGGACGGCGGGTGCAAGCCGGTCATGGCATGGCGGCGTCTGCCGCTGGTGTCGCATTCCCTGCGCAGCAACACGGCCGAAGGCGCCATGCGCGCAGCCGTCGCAGCGGCGTGCCAGGCCGAGGCCGCGGGGACGCTGGGCGTATCGGTGCTGGCGGGCTTCGGTTTGGCCGACATCCCGCATCCCTGCGTCAGCGTGGTCGTGGTGGCCGACGGCGACCGCGCCGAGGCGGAGCGCGTGGCGGGCGAGATCGCCGCCCTGATCTGGGAACAGCGCGACGGCTTCTTCTACGACAGCGAGCCGCTGGCCGAGTCGCTGGCGCGCGCCAAGGTCCTGGCCGAAGGCGCAAGCAAGCCGGTGCTGCTGCTGGACCATGGCGACAACTGCATGAGCGGCGGTACCTGCGACACCCTGGACGTGCTGATGGCTGCGCTGGATGCCGGATTGGAAGGGATTCAGGCCGGGCTGTTTTGCGACCCCGAAGCCGTGGCCGAGCTGACCCGCGCCGGCGTCGGCGCCACCGTCGAGCTGCCGGTGGGCAACAAGCGCGCCATCGGCGAGATCGGCCGGGCGGCGCAGCCCGTCACGCTGCGCGGCACCGTGCGCGCGCTCAGCAATGGCGAGTACGTGATCACCGGTCCCACCTATACCGGGCAACTGGCCTGCATGGGCCGCAGCGCGGTGCTGGACATAGGCGCTGCGCAACTGGTGCTGACCGAACAGACCCACGAACCCTGGGATCTGGGCGTGTTCCAGAGCCTGGGACTGGATCCGTCCCGCGCCCGTTACGTGCTGGTGAAGTCGCGCATGTACTGCCGCCCGGTGTTCGTGCCGATCTCCCAGGCGCTGGTCGAATGCGACAGCCCTGGCGTGACCAGCTCAGACTGGTCGCTGTTCGAATTCCGCAGGCGCTCGCGGCCGCTGTATCCGCTGGAACCCATGGCGGCGGCGGACTACGATCCTCGCGCGGGCGGCCGATAAACCCGCCGGAAAGAGGAGGGCGCCGCACGCTGCAGCTGTGGCGCCCGGGCAACGGACATTCTCAAACAAAAAGTAACATAAATGAGAATGATTCCGTTTGTCGTAGAATGGGGCGCTCAGTAATTCCAGTCCCCTTTGGTGCAGCCGGCCCGGCAAGGCCCCGGCCTTCCGGCACATTCCAGACGCATCCGTAATTCTTAGTGCGCGCGTGACCCCATCGGGATTTTGATCTCTGCCTGCGAACTTCCCGACATGAAAATCCGAACTCTTGTCTGCATGGCCGCCGCGCTGCCGTGCTATCTCCCCGTTGTCCAAGCCCAATCCGCGTCCGATCAGGCCGGCTCCGTCGTTTCCATGGACGCCATCAAGGTCGAGGCCAGCGCCGATGCCTCGGCCGGCGGCCTGGCCGAGCCCTTCGCCGGCGGACAGGTTGCGCGCGGCGGCCGCATCGGCCTGTTCGGCACCCAAGACATCATGGACACGCCGTTCAGCATCACCAGCTATACCAATGAACTGATCCAGGACCGGCAGGCCCGCAGCGTGGGCGACGTGCTGCAGAACGACCCGGGCGTGCGCGTGGCGCGCGGTTTCGGCAACTTCCAGGAGTCGTACTTCATCCGCGGCTTCATCCTGGGTTCGGACGACGTGGCCTATAACGGCCTCTACAGCCTGCTGCCGCGCCAGTACATCGCCACCGAACTGTTCGAGCGCGTGGAAGTCCTGCGTGGAGCCTCCACCTTCCTGACGGGCGCGGCTCCCGGCGGCGGCGGCATCGGCGGGGTGATCAACCTGGTACCCAAGCGCGCGCCGAACGAACCGTTGACCCGCGTCACCACCGGGGTGTCCAGCGGCGGGCAGTTCCAGTTGTCCACCGACATCGCCCGCCGCTTTGGCCCTGGCGATAGCACCGGCATCCGCTTGAACGCCGCGCAGCGCAGCGGCGACACCGGCATCGACGATGAACATTCGCGCACCAGCCTGGTATCGCTGGGCCTGGATTGGCGTTCGGCCGATACGCGCTTGTCTGCCGACATCGGCTGGCAGGAGAACAAGCTCAAGCGCGCGCGGCCCAACGTGACGCTGGGCGCCGGCGTCACCAAGGTGCCGGACGCGCCCGACGCCAGCTCCAACTATGCGCAGCCCTGGTCGTACTCGAACGAGCGCGATGTTTTCGGTACCGTGCGCGGCGAACACGATTTCAGCGACAAGCTGACCGCCTATGCGGCCTTTGGCATGCGCCGCAGCGACGAAGCAAATTCGCTGGGCAACGTCACGCTGACCAACGGCAGCACGGGCGCGGGCACCTTCTACCGCTTTGACAATACCCGCGAAGACAGCGTGAACACGGGCGAACTGGGCCTGCGCGGCAAACTGCGCACGGGGCCGGTAGGCCACGAGTTCGTCGTGTCGGCATCCTTCTTCGACCTGAAGAAGAAAAATGCCTATGTGATGGACTGGCAGAACACGTATCCCACCAACATCTACAACCCGATTTCGTATGACAAGCCGCCATTCAGCGCCACCGCGCTGCGCGGCAATGACCTGGACGATCCGGCGCTGCAAGGCCGCACCCGTCTGAGCAGCTACGCCATCGGCGACACGTTGTCGTTCCTGGACGACAAGGTGCTGCTCACGGCCGGCATCCGCCATCAGCGGCTGTCGCAGCGCGACTACGCGTACAACACCGGCAAGGAAAGCGGCGCGTACGACGCCAGCCATAATTCGCCCGCCGCGGGTCTGGTCGTCAAGGTCGCGCCCAGCGTTTCGCTGTATGCGAACTACATCGAGGCGCTGGTCGCGGGGCCGACCGCTCCGGCCAATGCCGGCGGCAAGCCGGTGCCCAACGCCGGCCAGAGCCTGCCGCCGTTTGTCTCCAAGCAGAAGGAAATCGGCGCGAAGTACGAGGGAGATGGCATGGGGGCAGGATTGGCCTTGTTCTCCACCGACAAGCCGCGCGCCATGTATAACGCCAGCAACGAGCTGACGACCTCGGGCAAGGACCGCCACCAGGGCGTCGAACTCACGATGTACGGCGAACCCATCAAGAGCGTGCGCCTCTTGGGCGGCCTGACCTGGCTGGATGCCACGCAGCGCTCCACCGGCAACCCTTCCATCGACGGCAACCGCGTGATCGGCGTGCCGCGCTTCCAGGCCAACATGGGCGTGGAATGGGACATTCCCGGCGTGCCGGGCCTGGCGGTGGACGGCCGCGTGGTCTATACCGGCGCGTCCTACGCGGACGACGCCAACACGCTCAAGGTGCCGGGCTGGACCCGCTTCGATGCGGGCCTGCGCTACATGATGGACGTGGACGGCCACGTCGTGACGCTGCGCGCCCGCGTGGACAACATCGCCAACCGCAACTACTGGTCGTCGGTGGGCGGATATCCCGGCAACGGCTATCTGGTGCTGGGCGGACCGCGTACCTTCTCGCTCAGCGCGAGCATGGACTTCTGAGTTCAGGCGGCGGCGTTCACCAGAACCAGCCGCCGCGCGTGAGATCGCTCTCGCAGCTCTTGTACTGCGCGGCGAACTTCTGGGCCCGCGCCTGCACCTTCTGCGATACGGTCTTGAGCCAGGCCTTGCGGTCATAGCTGCGGTTGCGGTAGCCGGTCCAGCCCTCGTGGTAGTTCAGGTATTGGCCATAGGCGTCGGACTTGGACACGCCGTTGATGCGCTGGGTCTTGTTCATGTACCAGCCCATGAAATCCAGCGCGTCGGCGAAGTCGTCGCGGCTGGAACCCCAGCCTCCCGCATCTTTCTTGTAATCGTCCCAGGTCTCGTCCTTGACCTGGGCGTAGCCGTAGGCGGAACTGACGCGGCCCCAGGGGATGAAGCCCAGGAAGTAGTAGCGCGGCGGCACCGCGTCATGCTTGAAGGACGATTCCTGGTACATCATGGCCATGGGCACCGGCACGGGCGCGCCCCATTTCTTCTGCACCTTCAAGGCGGCATCGTGCCAGTCCGGCTTTTCGCGAAAGATGGCGCAGATGTTCTCGGGATTCGAGGGCGGCGCGGTGGCGCAGCCGGCGAGCGCCAGCAATAGCAGCGGCGGCAGCAAAAGCCGGGTCATTGGCGGTCTTCCTCCGGAGATCGGGGCAGGGGTGGGGGGCGGATGTCACAAGTTACCGCGATTGTATGAAAACGTATCGCAGAAAAAGTTCCGTCCCTGAAATTTTCAGACCTGTGCCGCATGCGCCAGGCAAAGAAAAACGGCCCCGGATTGCTCCGGGGCCGTCTTGCAGGCGATGCAGCCAGGCTGCTGCGCCCGATGCTTAGACTTCGATGACGTCAGCCACGTCCTTGTAGTCCGCGATCTTGTCGAAGTTCAGGTACTGGTAGATCTGGTCGCCGCTCTTGTTGATGACGCCCATGTCGGCCATGTACTCGTCCTTGGTCGGGATGCGGCCCAGCTTCGAGCAGATGGCGGCCAGTTCGGCCGAACCCAGGTACACGTTGGTGTTCTTGCCCAGGCGGTTGGGGAAGTTGCGGGTGCTGGTCGACATGACGGTCGCGCCTTCGCGCACCTGCGCCTGGTTGCCCATGCACAGCGAGCAGCCCGGCATTTCCGTACGGGCGCCGGCGGTGCCGAACACGCCGTAGTGGCCTTCCTCGGTCAGCTGGGTGGCGTCCATCTTGGTCGGGGGAGCGACCCACAGCTTGACCGGGATGTCGCGCTTGCCTTCCAGCAGCTTGGAGGCTGCGCGGAAGTGGCCGATGTTGGTCATGCAGCTGCCGATGAACACTTCGTCGATCTTGGCGCCGGCGACTTCCGACAGAGTCTTCACGTCGTCGGGGTCGTTCGGGCAGGCCACGATGGGTTCGTGCACGTCGGCCAGGTCGATCTCGATCACGGCGGCGTATTCGGCGTCGGCGTCCGGCTCCAGCAGCTTGGGGTCGGCCAGCCAGGCTTCCATGGCCTTGATGCGGCGGCCCAGCGTGCGCTCGTCTTCGTAGCCGTTGGCGATCATCCACTTCAGCATCACGATGTTGCTGTTGATGTACTCGATGATCGGTTCCTTGTTCAGGCGCACCGAGCAGCCGGCGGCCGAACGTTCGGCGGAAGCGTCCGACAGTTCAAAGGCTTGTTCGACCTTCAGGTCGGGCAGGCCTTCGATTTCCAGGATGCGGCCGGAGAAGATGTTCTTCTTGCCTTGCTTGGCCACCGTCAGCAGGCCTTGCTTGATGGCGTACAGCGGGATCGCGTTGACCAGGTCGCGCAGGGTCACGCCGGGTTGCAGCTTGCCCTTGAAGCGGACCAGCACCGATTCCGGCATGTCCAGCGGCATCACGCCGGTGGCGGCGGCAAAGGCGACCAGGCCCGAGCCGGCCGGGAACGAGATGCCGATGGGGAAGCGGGTGTGCGAGTCGCCGCCGGTGCCGACGGTGTCGGGCAGCAGCATGCGGTTCAGCCAGGAGTGGATCACGCCGTCGCCCGGACGCAGCGACACGCCGCCGCGGGTGCTGATGAATTCAGGCAGCGTGTGGTGCGTCTTGACGTCCACGGGCTTGGGGTAGGCGGCGGTGTGGCAGAACGACTGCATCACCAGGTCGGCCGAGAAGCCCAGGCAGGCCAGGTCCTTCAGCTCGTCGCGGGTCATGGGGCCGGTGGTGTCCTGGCTGCCGACCGAGGTCATCTTCGGTTCGCAGTAGGTGCCCGGGCGGATGCCCTTGCCTTCGGCCAGGCCGCAGGCGCGGCCGACCATCTTCTGGGCCAGCGTGTAACCCTTGCCCGTGTCGGCCGGGTCCTTGGGCAGGCGGAACAGCGTCGAGGCCGGCAGGCCCAGCGCTTCGCGCGCCTTGGCGGTCAGGCCGCGGCCGATGATCAGCGGAATGCGGCCGCCGGCGCGCACTTCGTCGAACAGCACGTCGGACTTCACTTCGAATTCGGCGATGACTTCGCCGTTCTTCAATGCCTTGCCTTCATAGGGGCGCAGTTCGACCACATCGCCCATTTCCATCTTGGAAACGTCGAGTTCGATCGGCAGGGCGCCGGCGTCTTCCATGGTGTTGTAGAAGATCGGGGCGATCTTGTTGCCCAGGCACACGCCGCCAAAACGCTTGTTCGGCACGAAGGGGATGTCTTCGCCGGTGAACCACAGCACCGAATTGGTGGCCGACTTGCGCGACGAACCCGTGCCGACCACGTCGCCGACGTAGGCGACCAGGTGGCCCTTTTCCTTCAGGGATTCGATGAACTTGACCGGGCCGCGCTTGCCGTCTTCTTCCGGTTCGAACGCGGCGCCGTCGCGCTTGTTCTTCAGCATCGCCAGGGCGTGCATCGGGATGTCGGGGCGGGTGGTGGCGTCGGGAGCCGGCGACAGGTCGTCGGTGTTGGTTTCGCCGGGCACCTTGAAGACGGTGATGGTCAGGCTTTGCGGCAGTTCCGGACGGCTGGTGAACCATTCGGCGTCGGCCCAGCTCTGCATCACGGACTTGGCGTTGGCGTTGCCCTTGTCCGCCTTTTCCTTCACGTCGTGGAAGGCGTCGAACATCAGCAGGGTCTTCTTCAGCGCATCGGCGGCGATGGTGCCGATTTCAGCGTCGTCCAGCAGGTCGACCAGCGGGCCAATGTTGTAGCCGCCCAGCATCGTGCCGAGCAGTTCAGTCGCCTTGGCGCGGCTGATCAGCGCACAAGCTTCCTTGCCCAGGGCCACGGCGGCCAGGTACGAAGCCTTGACCTTGGCGGCGTCGTCCACGCCGGCCGGCACGCGGTGGGTCAGCAGGTCGACCAGGTTCTGCTCTTCGCCAGCGGGCGGGTTCTTGAGCAGTTCGATCAGTTCAGCGGTTTGTTTGGCCGTAAGGGGCAGCGGGGGGATCCCCAGAGCCGCGCGTTCGGCAACGTGTTGGCGGTAATTATCCAGCATGTGAGGCCTGCTCAAAGTCGGGTTGGAAGAAGGGTTGTTCGCCGAATTGTAGAGGGAACAGGGGGACGCAAGCAAATGTCTTATATCTTATATAAGACTTGGGTCCATAGCTGTTGCTTAAGGGCGACGGGCCGGTGCGCCCGGGGCGGCGCCGGGAAGGCCGGCGGGCGGCGCCGGCCGGGAGCGTTCCGTCAGAGCGGCCTAGCGCGGCCCGGCGTCGTACACCACGCCCACCCGGGCGAAATTGCCGCCGTACTGCTTGACGTCGACCTGGAACGGCGCGCTTTCCTCCGGCTTGAGCCTGGGCAGCCGCAATTCCTGGAAAACCGCGCCGGTCAGCTTGTCCTGGGCGTCGTACAGGCTGATCCAGACCTTGACGTTCTCGACCTCGGCCTGGCTGTCGTTGCGCACGCGGCCGTGCACGGTCACGTACTTGTAGCGGAAGCGGTAGCTGAAGTTCAGGGTGCCGGTGCCGACCTGGGCCTCGGTATTCTCGACCGTGATCGCCAGCTTGGGGCGGGGGCCGGGCAGCGCGGCGCGCTTGGCGGGCAGCCAGTCGGTCTTGACCTCGGTGTAGCGGTCGACGCGGCCGGTCAGCGCCACCGGCACGCGTTCGCCGGGGTACAGGCGCGCCGGCAGGTTCCAGGCCTGGCGCAGGTCCAGCCGGTTGGAACCATCGAACACCGCGATATTGGCCTTGGGCGACAGGGCGACGAACTGGTCGCTGGTGTTGACCAGTTCGGCATACAGGACCGGACGCTCGATCTCGTCGAGCAGGCGGCGCGGCGCGGACAGCTTGAGCGCGCTGGCGTCGAACAGGGCGAAGTCCGGATCCAGCAGCTCCTCGGTGGTCAGGCGCACGTGTTCGATGATTCGAGCGTCGGCCGGGCTGACGCGCACGATGCGGCTGGGGAGCGCTTCCTCCTTGGACGCGCCTGGCGAGGTGGCGTGGCTTTCGCTTTGCACCATGTAATCGTAGGAGGCGACCCGGCCCTCGGCCAGCATCTCGCAGCGCACGTCGAAGGAGGTCAGCGCGTTTGGCGCCAGCGGGCTGGCGGCGCCGTAGCCATTGCCGGTGCCGATCAGCTTGCCATCCTCGCCGTACAGCATCACCGTGATCTGGCTGCTGTTGGCGGCGTTGGCGCCGTTGTTCTTCAAGAGACCGACCAGGCGATATGTGCCGTCGTTGCGCACCAGCTGTATCTTGCTGGCGGCCACGTCGTTGTTCCTGTCCCGCGCCAACGTCGGCTGCGAGACCTGCAGCGTATAGCGGCTATAGGCCTGGCTGGGGGTGGAGATGATGACGGGCGTGTACTCGCCCGGCTGCAGCGAACGCGCCGGCGCCGAGCCGGAGTTCGACGGCAGCGACAGGTCGCCCTGGAAGAATGAGGCCGTGACGCGCGGCACGTCGATCTTCTTGCCGGTCTCGTTGCGCATGATCATGACCAGCTGCGTGCGGTCGCGGACCCGGATCTCCTGCACGTCCGTCAGCTTGACCAGCGACGCGTCGATGGGAGGCGGCGCCGGCGGTTGCCGCGTGATGGTCGGCTTGGAACCGAGCATGGAGGCGACCAGCGGGACCACGAACACGGCGGCGACGGCGACCGCGATCGCCGCGATGGCGCGCGGACCGAGCTGCGGCTTGGGAGCCGGCTGCTGCATCCCGCGCAGGATCTTCTCCAGCCGCTGGGCGACGTTGTCTTCGACCAGCGTGACCGCGTGGCAATGGCTGCAGCGGTATTCGTTGGTGTCCAGCTTGGTGAATTGGGCGCTGCCGCAGGTCGAGCAGGTCAGCGTCACCGTGTTGATCGTGGTCTGTTTGGGCGTCATTCTCGCAGCCGAGCGCGCCGTATCCAGACGGCGCGGCGGATGGCGCGGCGGGAGCAAGGCGCAAGGGATTTACAGGGCGGCAAGGATAGCGGCAGGGCGCGCCGGGCATGGTGCACGAGCGCATCCAGTTGTGACAAAGTGTGTGGCCGAGCGTCCCGGTGCTATGATCGCCGGCGGAAAAAACCGATCCGAAACCCCTAACGCTGTTCCCCGTCGATCCGCTCCCGCGCCGCGCAACGCGCCGCCCCGGGCAGAGCCGAGGCAGGTCAGGCTCTCCCATTAGCATGAGCATTTCCCAATATTTGCTGTTTCTCGCCTGCGTGGCGCTCGCCACCTATGCGCAGACCATGACGGGCTTCGCCTTCGGGCTGGTGCTGTTGGGCCTGTCGGGCGTGTTCCAGCTGGCTTCCGTGTCCGAAGTGGCCAACGTGGTCAGCGTGCTGTCGCTGGTGAACGCGGCCGTGACGCTGGCGCGCGCCAAGCCGCAGGTGAACTGGTCGCTGATGCGGCCCGCGATGGCCAGCAGCCTGGTCGGCGTGGGGGCGGGGGTGGCCGCGTTGGCCTGGATCAGCGGCTCCATGGGCGTGCTGCTGCAATTGCTGTTGGGCTGCACCATCCTGGGCTGCGCGGTGCTGCTGATCGCCCGCGCGCAGCCGCTGTCGCATGTGTCCTCGCGCGGTTCGTTCGTGTTCTTCGGCGCGATTTCGGGCGTGCTCGGCGGACTGTTTTCCAGCGCGGGGCCGCCCATGGTCTATCACCTGTACCGCCAGCCCCTGCCGCTGGCCGCCATCCGCAACAGCCTGCTGATTCTGTTTTCGCTCAATGCGATCGTGCGCCTGGCGCTCGTGACCGGGCAGGGGGCCTTCATGGCCTCGTCGTTCTGGTTGAGCCTGCTGGCCTTGCCGATTGTGATCGGCGTCACCTGGGTGGCGCGCCGCTACAGCACGGCCGGCTCGATGAAGACCGTCAAGCGCATGGTGTTCGTGCTGTTGCTGGCGGCCGGCATGGGCTTGATCGTGCCGGCTTTCAAGGCGCTCGCGGCGGGCTAGCCGCGAGTCCGTCGCATGGACCGCGCGGCGTCAGCCGCGTTCGCCGGTGATGTAGCGTTCGAGCTCGTGGATGATGAACTTCTGTTCGCTCATCACGTCCTTGACCAGGTCGCCGATGGAAAGCAGGCCGACCAGCTTGCCGTCCTCGATGACAGGCAGATGACGGAAGTGGCGCTCCGTCATCATTGCCATGCAGTGTTCGCGCGTGTCCGCGCGGCTGACGTAATAGACGGAATCGGTCATGATGTCGCGCACTTTCGTGGTGCGCGAGGAGCGGTCCTGCAGCACGATCTTGCGGGCGTAGTCGCGCTCGGTCAGCATGCCCAGCACCGCGTCGCCCTGGACCACCACCACGGCGCCGATGCTGCGTTCCGCCATGATTTTGACGGCTTCGAAAACCGACGCGTCGGGCGAAACCGTCACGACGGAATGATTGGCTTTTTCCCTGAGTATCTCAGCAACTGTCTTCACGATGCGCTCCCGGATCGCTGGTGAGGATAAAACCCATGCTCCATCCTAAGCCTGGCGGCCGTGTTGCCGCAAGCGGCGCGCTTATTTCGCGTTCTTGTCCCGGAACGCCTGGCTGGCCATTTCGCGCAGGTTGCGCGTGGCGCTGCGTTCGGTCGCGGGGTTCCATGCCATCGAAATGCCGATCGTTGCATCCGCGGGAAAATCGGCCAGCGTCTTGTAGACGACGTTGGTGCCGGGCAGGCGCCGCCCGCCCGCGGGCACCAGGGCCACGCCCAGGCCGCTTTCCACCAGGCTGAGCAGCGTCTGTACCTGCACCGCTTCCTGCGTGATGCGGGGCGTGAAGCCGCGCAGCTGGCAGGCGTTGATGGCGGCCATGCGCAGGCCGGCAGCCTCGGTGGCGGTGTACATGATGAAGGCTTCGTCGGCCAGATCCGCCAGGCGGATGCGGCCGCGCCGCGCCAGCGGATGCGTCTTGGGCACGGCCAGCGCGAAGTTCTCGGTCGTCAGCGGCGCGAGCCGCACGTTCGATCCCATCGCCACCGGCACGCGCACGATGCCGATCTCCAGCGTGTCTTCTTCGAGTTCCTGCATGATGCGTATGGAAGTGGCTTCGCGCAGCACCACGGTGACGCCGGGATAGCGTTGCCGGTACTGCGGCAGAATGCGCGGCAGCACGCCGTGCGTGGCCGACCCCACGAAACCGATGCGCACGGTGCCGCCTTCGCCCGCGGCGCCGGCGCGCGCCGCCTGCCGGAACTGCTCGGCGTGGAACAGGGCGCGGCGCGCCTCGTCCAGCGCGGCCAGGCCCGCCTCGGTGAGTTTCACGCCCTGGCGGCCGCGCAGGAACAGCGGCACGCCCACCATCTCTTCGAGCTTGCGTATCGAGACGGACAGGGGCGGCTGCGACATGTGCAGTTTTTCGGCCGCGCGGTGGAAATTCAGCGTTTCGGCCAGGACCAGGAACTGCTGCAGATGACGGAAATCCATGGGGGCGCTCCGGATGGCGTTGGGCATGGATGATATGAAGTTCGTATCAATGGGGGTATTGGTGCTATCCC
Organism: Achromobacter xylosoxidans; assembly: GCF_014490035.1. Taxonomy (NCBI): domain Bacteria; kingdom Pseudomonadati; phylum Pseudomonadota; class Betaproteobacteria; order Burkholderiales; family Alcaligenaceae; genus Achromobacter; species Achromobacter xylosoxidans. The sequence goes on from NZ_CP061008.1 coordinate 2,335,524, forward strand.
TTCGGTATCGGGCGTTCAGGCCGCGCATGCACCGGGCACAAGATGGCGGCGGTATGATGGAACGCATTACAAGGAGGAAACACCATGAATGAAGTCATCGTCGCTTCCGCAGTCCGTACCGCCATCGGCGATTTCGGGGGCGCGCTGAAAGACGTGCCGCCCTGCGACCTGGGCGCCACCGTCATCAAGGCCGCGCTGGAACGCGCCGCCGTCAAGGGCGACGAGGTCGGCCACGTCGCCGTGGGTCACGTCATCAACACCGAGCCGCGCGACATGTACCTGTCGCGCGTGGCGGCCATGAACGCCGGCATCGCCAAGGAAACCCCCGCTTTCAACGTCAACCGCCTTTGCGGTTCGGGCCTGCAAGCCATCGTGTCCGCCGCGCAGACCATCATGCTGGGTGACGCCGAAATCGCCATCGGCGCAGGCGCTGAAAGCATGAGCCGCGCACCCTACATCGCGCCGGCGCAGCGCTGGGGCGCGCGCATGGGCGACAGCGTCATGCTGGACATGATGACCGGCGCGCTGTCGGATCCGTTCGGCCGCATGCACATGGGCGTCACCGCCGAGAACGTGGCGGCCAAGTTCGGCATCAGCCGCCAGGACCAGGACGCCGTGGCGGCGGAATCGCATCGCCGCGCCGCGGCCGCCATCGACGCGGGCTACTTCCGCGACCAGATCGTGCCGGTGGTGATGAAGTCGCGCAAGGGCGAAGTGGTGTTCGACACTGACGAACACGTGCGCCGCGACGTCACGGCAGAAAACCTCGCCGGCTTGAAGCCGGTGTTCCAGAAGGAAAACGGCACGGTCACGGCGGGCAACGCCTCGGGCCTGAACGACGGCGCGGGCGCCGTGGTGCTGATGAACGCCTCGGTCGCGGCCAAGCGCGGCGTCAAGCCGCTGGCGCGCCTGGTGGCCTACGCCCACGCGGGCGTGGACCCCAACATCATGGGCATCGGTCCGGTGCCGGCCACGCAGGCCGCGCTCAAGCGCGCCGGCCTGACGGTGGACCAGCTGGACGTGATCGAAGCCAACGAAGCGTTCGCGGCGCAAGCCTGCGCCGTGTCGCGCGAGCTGAAGCTGGATCCGGCCAAGGTGAATCCCAATGGCAGCGGCATCGGCCTGGGCCACCCCATCGGCGCCACCGGCGCGATCATCACCGTCAAGGCGCTGCACGAACTGCAGCGCGTGGGCGGGCGCTATGCGCTGGTCACCATGTGCATCGGCGGCGGCCAGGGCATTGCCGCCATCTTCGAACGGATCTGAAGCGGCAGGGGCGCCTTGGGGCGCCCAGCCGCTAGTCAGCCCCCTCGCTGCGCGAGGGGGCTTTATTTTTCCAGGTAATCCTGGGCCCACGCCTGGCACTCGGCGCGCAGCAGCGCGCCCATCTGCGCCCGCCGCGGCGCGTCCAGCCGGCTGCTGATCGCGCCGAAGCTGAATGCCACCCAGGTCAGTTCCGACACCCGGAATGCCACGCCCACGCCCGACACGCCGGGCGTGATGGTGTCCACGATTTCCGAATAGCCCGCTGCGCGCGCCTGCCTGACCGATTTCATCAAGCCGGCGCTGGATGCGCCGATCTGCGCGTAGGCGGCGGAGTGCCGCGCGTACAGCGCGGCGATTTCCTCGTCGGACAGGGCGGCCATCAGCGCCAGGCCGCCCGCGCCCACGCCCAAAAGACGCCGCTCCCCCTGGTCGATGGTGAATACCTTGACGGGGAATGAGCCAGCCTCGCGCAGCAGGCACAGGGCGTAGTCGCCCTGGCGTATCACCAGGAATACCGTGTCGCCCGACAGGCGCGCGAGCTTTTGCGCGAACGGACGCAACGCGTCCAGGAGCGGCGTGCGCCGCAGCGCCGCGAATCCCAATTGCATGGAATCCACGCCCAGGCGGTAGCGCCGGGTCTTGGCGTCGCGCTCGGCGAATTGTTCTTCCAGCAGGCAACTGAGCAGGCGGTGCGCGGTGGAGCGTTCCAGCCCGGCCTCGGCCATGACGCCCTGCAGGTCTATGCCGTCTTCCTGGTGCTGCGCCAGTACGCGCAGCAGGCCCAGGGCGCGCCGCATGCTCTGGGTACCGCCTGTAGAACCGCTGTTGTTCATAATATGGGAAATAGTGATCGAATATTTTGTATTTTAGGATTCAAGGTGCGTTAATTCAATCCAGTCGACCGCGCCGCCTCTCAAGGCGCGGCAGAACAAGGATGAGGAGACCATGGAATACGCCACCCTGGCCGTCGAGCGGCACGACTCGGTATGCCGCATCAGCCTGGCGCGCGAATCCGCGCGCAATGCCCAAAGCCAGCAAATGCTGGACGAGCTGGATGACGCGTTGACGCGCGCCGAACAGGACGACTCGGTGCGGGTCGTGGTGCTGGCCGGCCGCGGCGCGCACTTTTCCGCGGGCCATGACCTGAAGGAAGCCCAGGCCAAGCGCGCCGATTTCACGGTGGAGGAGCGCTGGGATTACGAGTCGCGCCGCTACTACGGTTATTGCATGCGCATCTGGGACTTTCCCAAGCCGACGGTGGCGCAAGTGCAGGGCGCCTGCGTGGCGGGCGGTTTCATGATTGCGAACATGTGCGATCTGGTGGTGTGTTCCGACACGGCGTACTTTTCCGATCCCGTTGGTCACACGTTGGCGGCCGCCGCCACCGAGGTCTTGATCCATCCCTGGGTCATGGGGCTGCGCAAGGCGAAGGAAATGCTCTACACCGGCGAAAAGGTGGATGCGCAGGAAGCGCTGCGCATCGGCATGGTGAACCGCGTGGTGCCCGAGTCCGAGCTGGACGCCGCGACCCTGGCGCTGGCGCAGCGCATCGCCCAGGCGCCGCCTTTCGGCCTGCGCCTTATCAAGCGCTCGTTGAACCGTACCGCGGACGCGCAGGGTTTCCGCACCGCCCTGTCGGCGCATTTCGATACGCACCAGCTGTCGCACATGAGCGAAGAGTTCCAGGCCGTGCGCGACCGCGGCTTGGCCCAGGCCATCCAGCGCAACAAGAAGGGTGAAGCCGCATGACCCTCTCTCTGGACCCTTTGCTCAACCCGCGCTCGATCGCGATGATCGGCGCCAGCGCCGACGCCGGACGCATCGGCGGCATGCCGCTGGACCTGCTGACGCGCTTCGGCTACGCGGGCGGCATCTATCCCGTGAATCCCAAGTACCAGGAAGTGTTCGGCCGCCGCTGCTGGCCGGACATCGAGTCCCTGCCCGAGCCCGTGGACCTGGCGGTGCTGGCCATCGCGGCGGCGGACGTCACGCCCATGCTGCGCCGTTGCCACGCAAGGGGCGTGCGCGCCGCCATCGTCTACGCGGCGGGATTTGCCGAAGCGGGCGGCGAGGGCGCGCGCCTGCAGGACGAGCTGGAGGCATTCGTGGCGGAAAGCGGCATGGCCGTGGCCGGTCCGAACTGCATGGGCTTCGCCAATCTGAACATGCAGGCCTACACGGCGTTCGCCTCGGTCTTCAAGACCGCGCCGGCGCAGACGGGGCCGGGCAAGGTCAGCCTGCTGACGCAGAGCGGCAACGTGTGCGCGGCGGTGTACGCGATCGCGCGCCGGCTGGACCTGCCGTTCTCGCATTTCATCAATACCGGCAACGAAGCCTGCCTGGATTTCTCGCAGTACCTGGAATACCTGGCGGCGGATCCGCAGACGGAAATCGTGCTGGGCTACATCGAGCAGCTGCGCGACGGCGACCGCTTCAAGCGCGCCTGCCGCGAGCTGGAGCGCCAGGGCAAGCTGCTGATTGCGCTGAAGGCCGGCACCACGGACAAGGGCGCGCAGGCGGTGCAGTCGCATACCTCGGCGCTGGCCGGGGACCGGCGCGTGTACGGGGCGGCCTTCCGCCAATTGAATGTGATCGAGGCCACCGATTTCGCGCAGATGGCGCATCTGGCCAGCCTGGCCACGCTGCGTCACCGCTCGGCGGGCAAGCGCGTCGCGGTGCTGACCATGTCGGGCGCGCTGGGCGCCATCCTGGCGGACAAGTTCATCGGCGCGGGGCTGGAGCTGCCCGATCTGCCGCCGGAACTGCAGGCGGTATTGCGCGGCGGGATTCCCGATTACGGCATGGTCGGCAATCCGGTGGACGTGACCGGCAACGTGGTCAATGATCCCGCGTTCGTGCACACCGTGCTGGAAGCGCTGGCCACCACCGACGCGATCGACGCCGTCGTCGTCTATGCGCCCGGCTACATGCTGGACCGCATGGCCGACGCGCTGACGGACGTGTCGCGCCGGCACCAGCGCCTGTTTGTCGCCATCGACACCGGCCTGGCCCAGAGCCGCGCAGCCTTGCGCGATGCCGAGGTGGCCGTGTTCGAGGACTTGGGTCTCGCCGTCGCGGCCCTGGCGCCTTACCTGCTGTGGTGCGAGGCGCGCGGCGTCAAGCGCATCGCGGCGGCGCCCCAACTGGACGCGCCAGCGGTGCCGGCCCTGCCCGGCAATGAAGCGGATGCGCGCGGATACGTGGCTGCTTTCGGACTGCCGCAAGCGCGGGTCAACGTGGCCGCGAACGCGGATGACGCCGTGGCGCAGGCGCGGGCGGCCGGATATCCGGTGGCCTTGAAGGTACTGAGCGCCGACATCGCGCACAAGACCGAGGCGGGCGGCGTGGCGCTGAACCTGGCCGACGACGACGCGGTGCGCCGCGCGTACGGCGAGGTGACGCGGGCGGCGGCCGCGGCGCAGCCGGGCGCGCGCATCGACGGCGTGATGGTGCAGAAGATGGAACGCGGCGTGGCCGAGATCATCGTCGGCGCCACGCGCGATCCCGTCTTCGGCCCGGTGCTGACCGTGGGGCTGGGCGGCGTGCTGACCGAGCTGTACCAGGACACCAGCCACCGCCTGTTGCCGGTGGACGAGGACATTGCGCTGCAAATGCTGCGGGAACTCAAGGCCTACGCGTTGTTGGACGGTTATCGCGGCAAGCCCCGGGCCGATGTGGCGGCCGCGTGCCGCAGCATCGTGGCCGTGGGCAATGCCTTGCTTGCCGCGCCCGCGCATGTGGCGGAAATCGAAGTCAATCCATTGCTGATCAAAGAGGCGGGACAGGGCGTTGCAGTACTGGACGCGCTGATCCTGCCCGCAACCCGTAGCGCCTAGCGCGCAATCCATCCCAGGAGGAGACAAGCATGATGAAGAGACTATTGGCCGGCGTCGCGCTGGCTTGCATCGGCGTCACGGGTCCGGCCATGGCCCAGGACAGCTATCCCAACCGCCCAATACGCATCGTGGTGCCGTTCTCGCCAGGCGGCGCGACCGACATCATGAGCCGCCTGCTGGCGGAAAAGCTCAGCGGCAAGCTGGGCCAGCCGGTAATCGTGGAAAACAAGCCGGGCGGCGGCACCATGATCGCGTCCGACTACGTCTCGCGCGCCGAGCCCGACGGCTATACCTTGCTGATGGCGGCGTCGTCGCTGGGCATCGCGCCCAGCATCTACGCCAAGGTGAACTACGACCCGATCAAGGACTTCGCGCCCATCAGCCAGGTGGCCTCGGTGGTGCACGTGCTGGAAGTCCATCCCTCGGTGCCGGCCAAGAACGTGGGCGAGCTGATCGCCTACCTGAAGGCGAATCCGGGCAAGGTCAGCTACGGCTCGGTCGGAACGGGCAGTTCGACCCATCTGGAGGCCGAACTCTTCAACAGCATGGCGGGCGTGCAGATGACGCATATCCCGTACAAGGGCAGCGCTCCGGCGCTCAACGATCTGGTGGCGGGCCGCCTGCAGGTCATGTTCGACGCCTGGGCCTCGTCCGGGCCCTTTGTGAAGGACGGCAAGCTGCGCGTGCTGGCCGTGACCACCGCCCAGCCCTCGGCCTCGGTGCCGGACCTGCCGACCGTCGCGGCTTCGGGCCTGCCGGGCTATTCGGCCATGCCCTGGCTGGGCCTGGTGGCGCCGGCGCGCACGCCGCAGCCGGTGGTGGACAAGATCTACAGCAACCTGGCGCAGATCCTGCAACAGCCCGACGTCAAGGCGCAGTTCACGGGCCTGGGGCTGGACATCATCGGCAGCGACCCCAAGACCTTCGCCGCTTTCATCCGCCAGGACGTGACCACCTGGGCCAAGGTCGCGCGCGATTCGAACATCCGCCTGGAGTAATGGCATGACGCAGTTGGAAAACGCCGCGCGGGAAGACGAGGCGTTCCGCCTGGGCCTGCGCGGCTGGCTGGCAGCGGCCTACGCCGGTTTCGTCAAGGACTGGCCGGGCGGGGCCGAGCCGCGCAGCCTCGATTTCCGGCGGGCATGGGAAGACACCCTGTGCGCCAACGGCTGGTCCGGTTTGGGCTGGCCCAAGGAGCACGGGGGGCGCGCCCTGCCGCTGTCGCGGCAGGCGGTGTTCCACGAAGAGCACGCGCGCTGCGGCGCGCCGCTGGGCGTGAACCTGATCGGGCACGGCATCCTGGCGCCGACCCTGCTGCATTTCGGCACCGAGGCGCAGAAGCGCCGCTTTCTGCCCGGCATCCTGTCGAACCGCGAGGTCTGGTGCCAGGGTTATTCGGAACCGGGCGCAGGTTCCGACCTGGCGGCGGTGCGTACGCGGGCGGAGGCTGCGCCGGGCGGCTATCGCTTGAACGGCCACAAGATCTGGACCTCGTTCGCCGACCGTGCGCAGTGGTGCTTCGTGCTGGCGCGCACCGATGCGCAGGCGCCCAAGCACAAGGGACTGAGCTTCCTGCTGGTCGACATGCGCAGCGCGGGCGTGCGGGTCGAGCCCATCCGGCAGATCACGGGCGAGGCCGAATTCTGCGAGGTGTTCTTCGAGGATGTGTTCGTGCCTGAAGACTGCCTCTTGGGCGCGCCGAACCAGGGCTGGAAGATCGCCATGGCCGCGGCCAGCTTCGAGCGCGGCACCTACTTCATCCCGCGGCTGGTGCGCTTCGCGCAGGAACTGCGCCAGGTGCGCGAACTGGCGTTGCGCGCCGATGCCTACGGCCACGTGCCGGCGTCTTCGGCCGCGGTGCGCCATCAGTGGGCGCGGCTTGCGGCCGACAGCCACGTGCTGGCGCTGAAGTCGCAGCGCGCGCTGGCGGGCGCGATGCGCGGCGATCCGCCGGGGCCGGAGGGGTCGTCCACCAAGATCCATTGGAGCGAGGCGCATCAGCGGCTGCTGGAACTGTCGCTGCAACTGCTGGGCGAGGATGCCTGCCTGGCGGACGACGCGAGCGACGCGCATGCCGCCGAACTGACGCACGCCTACCTGTGGTCGCGCGCCGAAACCATATTGGCCGGCACCTCCGAAATCCAGCGCAATATCATTGCCGAGCAGATGCTCGGCCTGCCCAAGGCTTGAACCTCATGGATCTGCATCCGACCGAAGACCAGCGCATGCTGGATGACGCGGCCCGGCGTTTTCTGGCCGACCGCCATCCGCCAGCCGCGGCCCGCGCCGCGGCCGGCAAACCCTATGAAGCGCGTCTGGCGCAATGGCGCGAAATCGCCGCCCAGGGCTGGCCGGCGCTGTTGGCGCCGGCCGGGCAGGACGGGCTGGGGCTGGGCATGCGCGAAGCCTGGATCGTGGCCGAAGCCGCCGGGCGGCACCTGTTGAGCCTGCCGCTGGCGGCCAACATGGCGGTGCTGCCGACCCTGTGCGCGGCGGGGCCGGCCGCGCAATGGGCCTTCCCCGTGATGACGGGCGATACCTACTTTGCCGACGCCGCCGTCCGCCCCGATGGATCGGTCTTCATCGAAGGCGCGGGTGAGGGCGTGCGCGCCCTGGCCGTGCGGCGCTTGAACGCCACCGCCCTGCGCCTGGAGGCGCTGGCGCCCGCGTCCGGCGAGGCGCGGCTGGATCCCACCATGCCAGTGGCGCGCGTGGCCCGCCCGCAAGTGCTGGACAGCGTCGACCTGGAGGTCGAGGCGGGAACCTGGGAGCGGCTGCGCACCCGCCTGCGACTGTTGCGTTCGGCCGAACTGCTGGGCGCGGCCTCGGCCGCGCTGGACATGGCGGCGGCCCATGCGCGCGAACGCCGCCAATTCGACCGCGCCATCGGCGCCAACCAGGCGATCAAGCATCGGCTGGCGGAAGACTGGATGGCCCTGGACGACGCCAGGCTGGCGGGAGTGGCGGCGGTCGCGGCGCATGACGCGGGCGCCGCCTCGGCGGAACGTGACAGCCTGTTCGCGCCATTGCTTGCGGTGGAGGCGGGCAGGCGCGCGGCGCAGAACGCCATCCAGGTCCATGGCGCGTTGGGCGTCACCTGGGAGTGCGACGCGCACCTCTACCTGAAGCGGGTGCTGCGTCTGGCGGCCAGCCTGCAAGCCGAAACGTCCCGGGCGGAACTGCTGGAACGCATCTGGGAGAGCGGGGACGGCCGGCTGGCCGCCTGACGCAGAGGCGGCGTCCGACCTACAATCGCCGCCATGCACAAATCGAACTTTCCTTCCGAGCTGGACCAGCCGACCCTGTCCGAGGTGGACGGCGTCCGCTATCTGCACTTCAACACCGTCTGGGTCCAGGGCGCCATGCGCATCAAGAACCCGTCGGAGCTGGTGCTTGAATACACCGCCCAGATGATGGCCTGGCTGCTGTTCCTGGAGCCGCCCAAGGACGAAGCCATCGGCATGCTCGGGCTGGGCGCCGGCTCGCTGGCGCGTTATTGCGTGAAGCACACGCGCAGCCCCTTGCTGGCGGTGGAATGGAATCCGCGCGTGACGGCGGCTTGCCATATGTTCTTCCGCCTGCCCGGCGCGAACCGCCTCGAAGTCGAACACGCCGACGCCGGCGCCTGGGTGGCCGATCCGCTCAACGCGGGGCGCTGCCCGGTGTTGATGGTGGACTTGTACGACGCCATGGCCGAGGGGCCGGTGCGCGACAGCGTCAAGTTTTACCGCGACTGCCGCCGCGTGCTGGGCGAGGTCGGCGTGCTGGCCGTGAACCTGTTCGGCCGCCACGAGAGCTTCGGCAAGAACATCGACAACCTGTCCAAGGCCTTCGACGACCGCATCGTGCTGCTGCCCGAGGTCGAGGCGGGCAACCAGATCGTGCTGGCGTTCTCCGGCCCGCGCCTGGAAGTCACTCCCGCCGAGTTGCTGGCGCGGGCCGAGGTGGTCGAGGCCAAATACGGCTTGCCGGCGCGCCGCTGGGCCCGTTCGCTGACCCGCCACGCGGTCGACGGGGTGCTGCACTTCTGACGTCCCTCTCAATTTCTCCGGGGACAGATCGCAGGGCCTCCGCACGGCGGGGGCCTTTTTTCTCTTAGGGTAGCCACCGACGCGCAAGGGGTTTCCTTTTTCCCGCATCCGGCTCTATCATGGCCTTATTCATAATTATGAATTACGGTGCAGTCCTGACCGCTGAACCATGACCCTACCCATCGTCCGGCAAGCCCTCTACCTGGAAGTCGCGGACCGCCTGCGCGGCATGATCCACGCGCGTTCCCTGCGCAACGGCGAATGGATCGACGAATTGCGCCTGGCGGGCGAGCTGGGCATCTCCCGCACCCCCTTGCGCGAGGCGCTCAAGGTGCTGGCCACCGAAGGGCTGGTGCGGTTGGAGCCGCGCCGCGGCTGTTTCGTCAATGAGCTCTCGGCGCAAGACCTGGAAGACATCTTTCCGCTGATGGCCATGCTGGAAGGGCGCTGCGCCTTCGAGGCCGCGCGCAAGGCCAGCGATGCCCAACTCGCCGAGCTGGAACCCCTGCACGCGGCGCTGGCGGGCCATGCCCAGGCCGGCCGCATCGACGCCTATTACAAGACCAACTACCTGATCCACGAAGCAGTGCAGGCTCTGGCCGGCAACCAATGGCTGTCGGACATGGTGGGCAATCTGCGCAAGGTGCTGAGCCTGTCGCGCCACCGCAGCCTGTCGCAACCCGGCCGCATCCAACAGTCCTGCGCCGAGCACCTGGCCATATTTGACGCGCTCAAGGCGCACGACAGCGAGGCCGCGCAGGCGCTCGCGCACAACCACCTGATGCGGCAGCTGGAAGCGCTGCGCGCATTGAGCCATGCGGATGCCGCCGATGCGGCGCCGTCCGATCCCATCGTCATCGAGGAGCCCGCCCATGTCCGCACCCGCCAATCTCGCGCCCGCGCGCGGCGCACGCACGCCTGAGCCCGAGGCCGATACCGTCGATGCGGCGGCCGTTGCTGAAAGCGCGGGCCTGATGTCCCGCCTGGGCAAGCTGTGGGAACGCGGCCGACTGCCCAGCGAATCCGAAATACGGCGGCTGTTCGAGGCTCGCCTGACCGACGTGGCCGCCAACAAGCTGGCCCGCCGCTGGTGCGAGCAGTACAGCGCCGCGGACGGCAAGGACCGCCGGCTGATGTTGACCGCGCTGGCGCAGGCGCGCGGCAGCTACGCTGGCGAAGGCGGCGAGGGCGTGCGCCTCTTCAAGCGTTTCAATGCGCAGCCCCAGGGCCTGCGCTTCCTGGTCGAGCTGCGCGCGGACATGCTGCGCTGGCGCAAGCAGGTGGCGGGCATCCAGATGCTGGACAAGGACCTGGAAGGCCTGCTGTCCGCCTGGTTCGACGTGGGCCTCTTGGAGCTGCGGCCGCTGACCTGGGATTCGCCGGCGTCGCTGCTGGAGAAGCTGATTCTCTACGAAGCCGTGCACGAGATCACCTCCTGGGACGACTTGCGCCGCCGCGTTTCGCCGGACCGCCGCTGCTACGCCTATTTCCATCCGCAGATGCCGGGCGTGCCGCTCATCTTCGTGGAAGTGGCCTTCGCCAGCCAGATGGCCGACAACGTGCAGGTGCTGCTGGACAGCACCTTGCCGCCGCAGGATCTGGACAAGGCGCGCTGGGCCATCTTCTATTCCATCTCCAACACGCAGCCCGGCCTGAAGGGCATCAGCTTCGGCAACTTCCTGCTCAAGCGCGTGGTGGAGCAGCTGCTGCATGAACTGCCCAAGCTGAAGTCCTTCGCCACGCTGTCGCCCATCCCGGGCTTCGCCGACTGGCTGGCCAAGCTGGACGCCGAGGCGGTAGAGGCCATCGTGCGCGAGGACAAGGTGCGCGCCAAGTCGCGCAAGCGCGAGGGCGTGCCCGACGGCCGGCGCTGGGTTGCGCGCCTGGCCAAGGCGGCCCAGGGCAAGGCCGCGGACGTGGTCAAGCGCGCGGGTTTCCGCCTGACGGCCAATTACCTGCAGTCCATGAAGAACGGCATGCCGGTGGATGCGGTGGCGCGCTTCCATCTGGGCAACGGCGCGCGCATCGAGCGGCTCAACTGGGCCGCCGATACCTCGCCCAAGGGGCTCAAGCAGTCCTGCGGCCTGATGGTGAACTACCTTTACGACCTTGACGAGCTGGACGACAACCTGGCCCTGCTGGGCGAGGGCAAGCCCCAGGTCAGCCGCGGCGTGGGACGCGTGGGATAAACGCCGCGCGCGGCGCAACAACATAAGAATGAGGGCAGGAGACATGACGGACAACGTGGCCGGCCGCGTGCTGCTGGAACGCGAGGGCGATCTGGCCCGGGTGACGCTATCGCACCCGGGGCGCCTGAATGCGATCACCGTGGGCATGTGGCATGAACTGCGGGACGTGTTCGGCCGCATCGCGCAGGACGACGCGGTGCGCTGCGTGATCGTGCGCGGCGAGGGCGGCAATTTCGCCGCCGGCGCCGACATCCGCGAATTCCCCGCGCAGCGCGGCGACATGGCCGGCGTGCAGCGCTACCACCGCGAGGTACTGGCGCCTGCCTTGCAGGCGGTGGCCTTGTGTCCGCAGCCCGTGGTGGCGCAGATCGAAGGCGTGTGCGTGGGCGGCGGCCTGGAAATAGCCAGCCAGTGCGATCTGCGGATCGCTGGAGAATCCGCGCGTTTCGGCGTGCCGATCAACCGCCTGGGATTTCCCATGGCGCCTGACGAAATGAGCGGCCTGCTGGCCTTGGTCGGACGCGCCGCCACCCTGGCGATACTGCTCGAAGGCCGCGTGTTCGGCGCCGCCGAGGCTCGCGAACTGGGCTTGTTGACGCGCATCGTTGCCGACGATCAGGTGGCCGACGCGGCGAAACGCAGCGCCGAGCGCATCGCGGCGGGCGCGCCGCTGGCGGCCCGCATCAACAAGCGCCTGTCGCGCAGGCTCGCCGCGGGCGGCGCCTTGACCGAAGACGAATACCAGGATTATTTCTCGTACGCCGACAGCCGGGACCACAAGGAGGGCGTGCGCGCTTTCCTGGCCGGCGTGGACCCTTCCTTTTCCGGAGACTAGACAAGGTGAGCAACGCTAATCTATATGCTGTCCTGCAAGGCGGCTTTCCCAAAGACCGCAGCAAAGTCGCGCTGGAAACGCCCGACCTGCAATACACCTGGGACGACATCGATCGCGCCACGGCGTGCCTGGCCAACCTGCTGACCTCGTTGCGGCTGCCGGCGGGTTCGCGCGTGGCGGTGCAGGTCGAAAAGTCGCCCGAAGCGCTGCTGCTGTACCTGGCCACCTTGCGCGCCGGCCTGGTCTACCTGCCGCTGAATACCGCCTACCGCGAATCGGAAATCGAGTACTTCCTGGGCAACGCGGAGCCGGCCGTGGTGGTTTGCGCCAGCAAGAACCTGGACTGGGTGCAGCGCGCGGCAGACAAGGCTGGCACCGCGCATGTGTACACGCTGGACGAGGACCGTAGCGGCACGCTGCTGGATGCCGCCGGCGGCCTGTCTCAGACCTTCAAGACCGTGGCGCGCAAGCCCGACGACCTGGCCGCCATCCTGTACACCTCCGGCACCACCGGGCGCAGCAAGGGCGCGATGCTGTCGCATGGCAACCTCGCCGCCAACGCCCGCGTGCTGCACGACTACTGGGGCTGGCGCTCGGACGACGTGCTGTTGCACATGCTGCCGATCTTCCACGTGCATGGCCTGTTCGTGGCCTCGCACGGCGCCTTGCTGGCTGGGGCCAGGATGATCTGGCTGCCCAAGCTCGATGTCGACCAGGCCCTGCGCTACCTGCCGCAGAGCACCGTAATGATGGGCGTGCCGACGTACTACGTGCGTCTGCTGGCCGACCCGCGCTTTGACCGCAGCGTCTGCGCCAACATGCGTCTCTTCATCTCGGGCTCGGCGCCTTTGCTGGCCGAAACCTTCTCGGACTTCCAGAAGCGCAGCGGCCACGCCATCCTGGAACGCTACGGCATGAGCGAGACGGTCATGCTTACCTCCAACCCCTATGACGCCAAGCTGGGCGAACGCCTCGCGGGCACCGTGGGCCGCGCCCTGCCGCAAGTGCAGGTACGCGTGGTCGACGATGCCGGCATCGCGCTCGCGCCCGGCGAGATCGGCAACGTGCAGGTGCGCGGGCCGAACGTGTTCTCGGGCTACTGGCGCATGCCGGAAAAGACCGCCGAGGAATTCACCGCCGACGGCTGGTTCAAGACCGGCGACGTGGGCCGCTGGGGCGGCGAGTCCGCCGGGCGCGACGTACCCGCCGACTACCTGTCCATCGTGGGCCGCAGCAAGGACCTGATCATTTCCGGCGGCTTCAACGTGTACCCCAAGGAAATCGAAACGCTGATCGACGACATGCCCGGCGTGGCCGAATCGGCGGTCATCGGCGTGCCGCATGCCGACTTCGGCGAGGCCGTGGTGGCGGTGGTGGTGCCCAAGGACGGCGCGGCGCTGGACGCGGATGCGATGCAGGCGGAACTGAAATCGCGCATCGCCAATTTCAAGGTGCCCAAGCGCGTGCACATCATCGGCGAACTGCCGCGCAACACGATGGGCAAGGTGCAGAAGAACGTGCTGCGCGAAACCTACAAGGCGCTCTGACATTCGCCAGGACCGCTTCCCGTCGGGAAGCGGCCTTTCCGGCCGGGCGCGCCGCGCCGGCCCCCATTCAGGAGACTATCCCCCCAAAAACATGCAGGTCCCAGCAGCCCATTCCCTACAAGAACTTCAAGAGACGAGACGCACATAACCGCGCCGTCCCCATGCTGCAGCAAGAGGAGACAATATGAAATATCGCACCACCGCCGCGGCCGTATTCGCCGTGGCCGCCCTGGGTTTCGGCGGCGTCGCCGCCGCGCAATGGCCCGAACGCCCGATCACGCTGATCGTCCCGTTCCCCGCCGGCGGCGGCACGGACACCTTTGCCCGTCCGCTGGCCCAGCAACTGACCACGCAGCTGGGCCAGCCCGTGGTCATCGACAACAAGGGCGGGGCGGGCGGAACCGTGGGCGCGGGCGTCGCGGCCAAGGCCAGGCCCGACGGCTACACCTTCTTCATGGGCGGCGCGCACCATGCGCTGGCCCCTTCGCTGTACAAGAACCTGAATTACGACATCCAGAAGGACTTCGTGCCGGTCGCGCTGGTTGCGCAGCCGCCGCAGGTCATCGTCATCAATCCGGCCAAGCTGCCGGTGAAGACGGTCCAGGAACTGATCGACTACGCCAAGAAGCGCCCGGGGGAAATCAACTTCGGCACCGCGGGCAAGGGCAGCACGCACCACCTGGCCGGCGAGCTGTTCGCCATGCAGACGGGCATCAAGCTGGTGGACGTGCCCTATCAGGGCGCGGGACCCATGCTGTCGGCCCTGATCGGCGGACAGGTGGACCTGGCGTTCGACGGCCTCGGTTCGTCCGCCGGCCATATCCGTTCCGGCACGATCAAGCCTTTGGCCGTGGCCGCCACCGAACGCTCGCAATCGTTGCCCGACGTGCCCACCGCTGCCGAGGCTGGCGTGCCGAACTACGTGGTGTCGACCTGGTACGCGATCTGGGCGCCCGCGGGCACGCCCAAGGAAGCGGTGGACAAGATGAGCGCCGAGATCACCAAGGCCCTGAATGCGCCGAAGATCAAGGAAACCTGGGCGGGCAACGGTTCGGCGGTGCCTACGCTGACCGGGCCTGAGTTCGGCAAGTTCGTCGATAGCGAGGTCCAGCGCTGGGCCAAGGTGGTGAAGGACTCGGGGGTGAAGCTGGATTGATGGCCGCGAGTCAGGCGTGCGCCACGTGGCGCGCGCCTTCCCTCACCGCCATTCACTCGCCTGGCTCAGCTTGGCCAGCTGATCATGCGTCAGCGTCAGGCTGGCCGCCTTGACCAGTTCGTCCAGTTGTTCGAGCGAGGTCGCGCTGACGATGGGCGAGGTGATGCCGGGCTGCGCGATCTGCCAGGCCAGCGCGGCCTGGGCGGGCGTGCAGCCGGCGTCCTCGGACACTTCGTCCAGCGCTTTCAGGATGCGGTAGCCGCGGTCGTTGAGATAAGTGTCGACGATCTTGCGTCCGCGCGGGCTCTTGCCCGCGTCCGCGGGACTGCGGTACTTGCCGCTGAGGAATCCGCTGGCCAGGGCGTAATAGTTGATGGTGCCCATCTGCTGCGTCTTCACCAGGCTCTGCAGCCCGGACTCGAAGGGTTCGCGGCGGTACAGGTTGTATTCCGGCTGGATGCTCTCGTAGCGCGGCAGGCTGTGCCGTTCGCTCGCGATCAGCGCTTCGGACAGCCGCACCGCGGTGTAGTTGGAGGCGCCGATGGCGCGCACCTTGCCGGACTCGATGTGCTTCGCGTATTCGGCCAGGGTGTCGGTCAGCGGCGTGTCGGGATCGTCCTGGTGCGACTGGTAGAGGTCGATGTGGTCTGTCTGCAGCCGGGCCAGCGAGGCTTCCAGCGAGCGGCGGATGTAGGCCGGCGCCAGGCCCTTGGCGTCGGGCCCCATTTCCATGCCGACCTTGGTGGCGATCAGCACGCGGTCGCGCTTGCCCGAGCGCTTTAGCCATTTGCCGATCAGGGTCTCGGATTCGCCGCCCTGATTGCCCGGAACCCAGCGCGAATACACATCCGCCGTGTCGATGAAGTTCAGGCCGGCGTCCACCAGCGCGTCCAGCAGCGAGTACGTGCCGGCTTCGTCCACGGTCCAGCCGAAGACGTTGCCGCCGAAGGTGAGGGGAGGAATCTGCAGGCCGGAACGGCCCAATGCGCGTTTGATCATGGTGAGGCCTCTGGATGCTGCGGTTGGCGGCGCGGAAGACGTCCGGTTTTTGCTGTTCCGGCCGATGCGATTCCGGGCTTTTCAGTATATTGACGCCGCTGCGCCCAGTTACGGGGCATGCGATTGCGGCATGCACCATTTCAGGGATTCCCCCGAAACGCTTTGGGTGGGCGGCAAGTTAGACTATACGGCTTTATGGCTAGTCCGGCCGGCGGGGAGCCGCCAGCGGCGCCGTAATAATGAGCAAAAACAAGGGTTCAAGGAGCTTATCTATGCTGATCGGAAAAAAACATTTTCTGACGGTTGGCGCCATGGCGCTGGCGATGGCTATCGCCGCGCCTGTGTCCGCGCAGCAGAAATCCGTGGCGGTCACCGCCATCGTCGAGCATCCGGCGCTGGACGCCGTGCGCGACGGGGTGCAGGACGCCCTCAAGCAAGCCGGCTATGAACCGGGCAAGAACCTGAAGTGGCAATACCAGAGCGCCCAGGGCAACAACGGCACCGCCGCCCAGATCGCGCGCAAGTTCGTCGGCGACAAGCCTGACGCCATCGTCGCGATCGCCACGCCGTCGGCCCAGGCCGTCGTCGCCGCCACCAAGGACGTACCGGTGGTGTATTCCGCCGTGACCGATCCCGTCGCCGCCCAGCTGGTCTCCAGCATGGACGCCTCGGGTACCAACGTGACCGGCGTGTCGGATCTGCTGGCCCTGGACAAGCAGGTCGAACTGATCAAGAAAATCGTCCCCAACGCCAAGCGCGTGGGCATCGTCTACAACCCGGGCGAGGCCAACTCGGTCGTGGTCGTGAAGAAGCTGCAGGAAATCCTGCCGAAGTCGGGCATGAGCCTGGTTGAAGCGGCCGCGCCGCGCTCGGTGGACGTGGCATCCGCGGCCCGCAGCCTGATCGGCAAGGTCGACGTCATCTACACCAACACCGACAACAACGTCGTGTCGGCCTACGAGTCGCTGGTCAAGGTCGGCAACGACGCCAAGATCCCGCTGATCGCGTCCGACACCGACAGCGTCAAGCGCGGCGGCATCGCCGCCCTGGGCATCAACTACCGCGACCTGGGCGTGCAGACGGGCAAGGTGGTGGTGCGCATCCTGAAGGGCGAGAAGCCTGGCGCCATTCCCTCGGAAACCATCTCCAAGCTCGAGCTCTACGTGAACCCGGGCGCCGCCGCCAAGCAGGGCGTGACCCTGTCCGATGCGATCATCAAGTCGGCCGCGGTGGTCGTGAAGTAATAGTCAGCCGTACCCGCCCCGCCATGCCTATCCGGCATGAGCGGGGCTTGTTTTATGTTCTGGTGTCTTGCCTTACCCCATGGTCTTCAGGGCGGCAGCATTCACAAGATGCTCGCGGCCCGGCGCAATGTGCTGGTCTTGAATGGCCGGCGGCCCGCCTTACGGCGTTGTGCCCGCCCGGCGTTTTTGCTCCCTGAATGGTCCTGCAGACTCATGCTGGCGGCCCGGCCGTCCGGCACGGGAGGGCTTTGGCAGGAAACCGGAGAAAATCCCCTGCGGGGAAACGTTTCTTGCGAAAGCTGGGGTAAAACTGACCCCGAAACGCAAGATATCCGACGCGGCAACTCTTTAATATGCTCGTTTCTTGCCTTCGTGCAAGTTCTTAATATGCCCGCTTCTCACTGATTGGATTTGACCCATGTCATTGTTCTCGTTGTTAGGTGCGTTGGAGATCGGCCTGATCTTCAGCCTGGTGGCTCTGGGCGTGTATATCTCGTTCCGCCTGTTGCGCTTCCCGGACCTGACCGTTGACGGCAGCTTCCCGTTGGGCGGCGCGGTCTGTGCGACGCTGATCGCCTCGGGCACCGACCCGTTCCTGGCCACCGTCATCGCGACGATCGCTGGCGCCGCGGCCGGGCTGGTCACCGGCTGGCTCAACGTCAAGCTCAAGATCATGGATCTGCTGGCCAGCATCCTGATGATGATCGCGCTGTACTCGGTCAACCTGCGCATCATGGGCAAGCCCAACGTTCCGCTGATCACCGAACCCACCGTCTTCACCATCCTGCAGCCTGAATGGCTGTCGGACTACGTCGCCCGTCCGTTGATCCTGATCGTCATCGTGATCCTGGCCAAGCTGGCGCTGGACTGGTTCTTCGCCACGCAGACCGGCCTGGCGGTGCGCGCCACCGGCTCCAACGGCCGCATGGCCCGCGCCCAGGGCGTCAACACCGGCCGCATGATCCTGGGCGGCATGGCGCTGTCCAACGCGCTGGTCGCGCTGGCGGGCGCGCTGTTCGCCCAGACCCAGGGCGGTTCGGACATTTCGATGGGCATCGGCACCATCGTGATCGGCCTGGCCGCCGTAATCGTGGGCGAAAGCATCCTGCCGTCGCGCAAGCTGGTGCTGGCCACGCTGGCCGTCATCATCGGCGCCATCGTCTACCGCTTCTTCATCGCGCTGGCGCTGAACAGCGATTTCATCGGCCTGAAGGCGCAAGACCTGAACCTCGTCACCGCGGTGCTGGTCACGTTCGCCCTGGTCATTCCCATGCTCAAGCGCCGCCTCCTCGGCAAGAAGGGGAGCTGAATATGTTGTCCGCAAAAGACCTCAAGATCACGTTCAACGCCGGCACGCCCATCGAGACGCGCGCCTTGCGCGGCCTGTCGCTGGAGATCCCGTCGGGCCAGTTCGTGACCGTCATCGGCTCCAACGGCGCCGGCAAGTCCACCTTTCTGAATGCAGTCTCGGGCGACCTGCCGGTCGACTCCGGCCGCATCGACATCAACGGCGTCGACGTCACGCGCCAGCCTGTGTGGGCGCGCGCGGGCCGCGTGGCCCGCGTGTTCCAGGACCCCATGGCCGGCACCTGCGAAGACCTGACCATCGAAGAGAACATGGCGCTGGCGCAGATGCGCGGCGCGCGCCGCGGCTACAGCCGTGCGGTCAAGGCCTCCATGAAGGAAGGCTTCCGCGAGCGCCTGGCCACGCTGGGCCTGGGGCTGGAAAACCGCCTGACCGACCGCATCGGCCTGCTGTCGGGCGGCCAGCGCCAGGCGGTCAGCCTGCTGATGGCGGCCTTGCAGCCTTCGCGCATCCTGCTGCTGGACGAGCACACCGCGGCGCTGGACCCGCGCACCGCGGACTTCGTGCTGCAGCTGACCGCCCGCATCGTCGCCGAAAGCCAGCTCACCACGATGATGGTGACCCACAGCATGCGCCAGGCGCTGGACGTGGGCGACCGCACCGTCATGCTGCATCAGGGGCAAGTGGTGCTGGACGTGTCGGGCGACGAGCGCCGCGGCATGGACGTGCCGGATCTGCTGGCCATGTTCGAGCGCGTGCGCGGAGAGAAGATCTCGGACGACGCCCTGTTGCTGGGATAAGCGCCAGGCGCCGGCCGCGTGAACCGCAGCCGGCGGCTTCCCGCCGTTCTAGATGAACCGGCCGGGCCGGAATGCCTCATGGCGCGAGACCGCGCCGTCGCCGCACATCAATTCGCCCAGTATCTTCGCCGTGCCGGGCGCGGTGCTGAAGCCGATGTGCTGGTGGCCCAGCGCCAACCACAGGCCGGGATGGCGCGGCGCTTCGCCTATCATCGGCCGGCTGTCGGGCAGCGTCGGGCGCCGCCCCAGCCACGCCTCGGCATCCAGCCGCCGGTCCAGCGGAAACGCCTCGCGGGCCCGCGCTTCCGCCAGGTCCAGCTGCAGCGGCCGGGCGGGTGCCTCGCAGGCGTCCAGTTCCACGCCCGTGGTCAGGCGCAGGCCGCGCGCCATGGGCGACAGCACGTAGCCCCCGCCGGTGTCGTAGACCGGGCGCGTCAGGCCGGCGCCTTCTGCGCCGCTGTAATGCATGTGGTAGCCGCGCTCGAACGCCATGGGCAGATCTATGTCCGCCGTCTTCAAGAGTCCCTTCGACCAGGGACCCAGCGCGACCACCAATCGATCCGCCGCTATCGATTCCGACCCCTGCGCGCCTTGCACGACCCAGCCCTGGCCTTCGCGGCGGATGGCGCTGGCGGCCAGGCGCTGGAACGCGCCGCCCGAGCGGCGGAACAGGCCGGCATAGGCCGCGACCACTTCGTGCGGATCATTGACGGAATACGAGCCCTGGATCCACAGGGCGCGGCGGAAGATGGGCGCAAGCGCGGGTTCGATCTCCGCGAGTTCCGCGGGTTGCAGGACCTGGGTCGGCACCTGGTACTGGGCAAAGGTCTTACGCGACAGTTCACCGCTGTTCCAGCCCTGTTCCGAGCGGTACAGGAAAATCCAGCCGGTATCGCGCAGCCGGTGCGCCGCGCCCGACTCGTTCAGCAGCCGCAGATGCTCGGGCGCCGAAAGCCGGATCAGGCCGTCCAGCGCCTCCACGGTCTGCCTGAACACCGCCGGCCGGGCGTTGAGCAGGAAGCGGGCGGCCCAGCCCAGGTTCTGCGCCAGATAGCTCAGCTTGTAGCGGAACTGCACGGTGTCGTTTTTCAGTAGCCGCGGCAACTGCGCCCACAAGCCGGGGTGGTTGAATGGCATCAGCGAACTGCGCGCAATCACGCCGGCGTTGCCCAGCGAGGTTTCCAGGCCTGGCTCCTGCCGGTCCACCAGCGTGACGGACAGGCCGCGGCGCTGCAGTTCCAGGGCGCAGCAGACGCCCACGATACCCGCGCCTAGGACAACGACGTGTTTTCCCATGTCTTTTTATCTGAGTCCGGTCAGGAGGTGCCGTGATGCCCGGCAAGCTCGCGGAATTGTATTGCAGGCGGCCGGAGAAAACGCGGCGCGCGAACTTCAGGCCTGCGGCGGCTTTTGGCCCATGATGCGCCCCGCGGCGGCCACGCCCCACCACGAGGCTTCCTCGAACACGGAATAGCCCGATAGGTCCGAGTGCGCGAACAGTATCGGACCGTCCACGTCGCGCAGCGCGGCCAGTCCCGGATTGGACAGGTAGCCGCACAGCGGCGAGGCCATGGCATGGCCGCGCACCGTGATTTCCAGCTGGCGCGCATGGCGCCAGAATTCCTTGCCGTAGGCCGCGACCAGGTCGGATGCGGCCTCGGCCCGCAGCTCTTCCGGGGTGGCCCGGGTCAGCCATTCGCGCGCGGCCTGGGGCGTCTGTCCGCCGAGCGCGTGATACGCCGTGAAGACGCAGCGCGGCGTGCGGGCCACGCGCAGCAACTGGTGCGTGGAGACGACGTAGCCCAGCGCCTTGCCTTGATAGACCACGTTGTCCCAGGACAGCGGTTCGCCCGGGGCTTCGGCCGGGTAGCCTTCCATGACGAAGTTCGACACCATCCAGGGCGCGTGCGGCGGCGCGTGCACCGCCGGATCGTAGCCATAGGCGCTGATGTCGGGCAGGATGCGCTGGGCCACGAACAACGGCATCGCGCACACGGCTCGGCGCGCCTGCACCGTGTAGGCGTCGGAGGACGAGGCCAGGCAGGTGACCAGCGCGCCGGCGGGCGTCTCCTGTACCCGGACCGCCGTGCCGGCGGCCAGCCAATCGGCATGGCCGAGCTTCTTGGTGATCGCGTCGCGCATGCGCTGCATCAGCGTCGACAGGCCGCCAGGCCAGGTCAGCACGGCGCCTTCGCCCGCATTTTCGGCATGGCCGTCGCGGCTGGCGAAGTAGTGCAGGCCGGCCCAGGCCGAGACCGCGTCGTATTGCGCGCCGTAGTCGTCGCGGCAGCAGTAGTTCAGGTACCAGTGCAGCGCGGGCGAGGTGTAGCCTTCGCGGTCCAGCCATTGCTTGAACGTGATCGCGTCCAGCGCGCGCCAGGCCGGATCCCGCGACGACAGCGTGAGCGGGATGCTGAAGACCTTGCGGCCGTCGCTGCCGGTCTGCGTGTGCAGGCGATTGATCAGCGCGAGGAATTTGCGGTGCTGCGCCAGGTCCGCTTCCGGCAGCCCGTTCATGGGCAGCAGGTTTTCTTCCCAATGGCCGCCGCGCAGCAGACGCTCCTGGGGCGAGTGCACCAGCGCGGTCTCGTCGTAGTAGGGACGGAGGGTACTTGCGCCGCGCTCGATGATGCCGAAGTCGGCCAGCATTTGGCGTATGTGCGTGGAGGCCATCGAGGGCAGGGGCAGGTAGTGCGCGCCCAAGGGGTAGTCCAGGCCCTCGCGCTGGCCGGCGGCTGCATTGCCGTCGAGTTCGGGACCCTGTAGCACCAGGAAATCCGTGTGCCCTTCGCGCGCCAGCTTCCAGGCGCAGGACAGGCCCGCCACGCCCGAACCCAGTATCACGACGTCGCGCTTGTGGTTGGCCGAGGGCTGCGGCCAGGCCGCCCCGTCGCGCAAGGCGTGGCCAGCCTGCATGCCCGGGTAATGGATTTCCGGCGTGGTCTCGACGATGCGCGAACGGTAGTACCCGGCGGTGCCGGCGACCGCGGCCGTGGCCGCGCCCAACAGGAAGCTGCGCCGCCGCATCAGCGGATGACCTTGCGCCAGTCCTCGTCGAAGTAGCGCACCAGCGATTGCTCGTTCAGACGGTTCGGAGGCATCGCCAGCGCGGGCATGTCGGCAGGGAAGTGGAACAGTTCGCGCGTCGTGACCGGGTCCAGGTAGCGCGTGGGCACGGTGATCGCGGCGGGCGGCTCGTAGTCGCGGCGCTTGCTGGCCAGAATGAAGCCCCAGTCGCCGAAGGACGGCACGTAGGTGTGGTACGGCCAGGTGTTCAGGCCGGCTTCCTTCAAGGTGGCGTCCACGCTCCAGAACGAGCGCGGCGCGAAGTAGGGCGAGGTGGACTGCACCACCATGTAGCCGTTCTCGGCCAGGTGGCGCGCCATCAGGTGATAGACCGGCACCGAGTACAGCCGGCCCAGGCCGAAGTTGGACGGGTCCGGAAAATCCACCACGATGTAGTCATAGACC
This sequence comes from Achromobacter xylosoxidans, assembly GCF_014490035.1. NCBI lineage: Bacteria > Pseudomonadati > Pseudomonadota > Betaproteobacteria > Burkholderiales > Alcaligenaceae > Achromobacter > Achromobacter xylosoxidans. The sequence goes on from NZ_CP061008.1 coordinate 2,358,204, forward strand.
TCGGCATGGGTTTCCAGCCAGCGGCCGGCGTCGTCGTTGATGACCGTGACCCGCGGATCCTTCAACGACCCCTGGTTCAGCTTGACCAGCGGCTCGGAGCGGGAAAACAGGCCGGTCATGGCCGGATCCAGATCCACCAGCGTCACGTGTTCGATATTCTTGTATTTGAGGATTTCGCGCACCGCCAGGCCATCGCCGCCGCCCAGCACCAGCACGTTGCGCGCCCAGGGCAGGGCTTGCAGGCCGGGATGCACCAGCGCTTCGTGGTAGCGGTGCTCGTCGCGCGACGAAAACTGCAGGTTGCCGTTGATGTACAGGCGCAGGTCGTCGTGCCAGCGCGTGACCACCAGGCGCTGATACTGCGTGGTTTCCGCGTGCACCACGTCGTCGCCGTACAGGCCTTTCTCGGCCCAGGCCGTCATGCTGCCGGAATAGATGAAGCCCAGGCCCAGGAACCCGATCACGACGCTGGCGCGGATGGCCTTTTCGCTGGGGCGGGGGATCTCGGCGCGGAACAGCCAGGTGGTCCACAGCGCCACGCTGGCGTTCAGGATGCCGAACAGGAAGCTGGTGCGCAGCAATCCGAGCTTGGGCGCGAGCAACAGGGGAAACACCAGCGACACAGCCAGCGCGCCCAGGTAATCGAAGGTCAGCACGCGGCTGACGATTTCGCGGAATTCGGTCTTGCGCTGGTTGAACACCCGCATCACCAGCGGGATTTCCATGCCGACCATCAGGCCAATGAGGAACACGCCCACATACAGCGCCGCGCGAAAGGGGGCGGGCATCCATGAGAAGACCAGGAACAGCACCGCGGCGGAGACGCCGCCCAACAGCGCGACCAGCAGCTCCACATCGATGAAGCGATTCAAAACGTCTTCGTCTCTTACATATTTTGACAACCACGAGCCTATGCCCATGGCGAACAGATAACAGCCGATGACGGAAGAGAACTGCAGTATCGAATCCCCCAGCAAATAGCTGGCCAGCGCGCTGCTGATGAGCTCATAGCCCAAACCGCAGGAGGCGACGATCAATACCGAAAGGATGAGAATGCGGTCGCGCATGAGGTGTCCGACACGAAAAATGCGTTCGCAGTATATCGAACGCGCCGTATATACTGCGCGCAATTAGGAGGGTGGCAATGGGAGAAGCAATGCATCCGGTGGTGACCTATCTTATCTATATGGCGTCCGCGCTTGCCATGCTGGGTGTCTTCACCTTGGTCTACACGGCCGTCACGCGCTATAAGGAATTCGAGCTGATCCGCGAAGGCAATATCGCCGCCGCGCTGTCGTATGGCGGCGCGCTGGTGGGCTTCAGCTTCACCTTGTGCTCCAGCATCGCGATCCATGCCAGCTATGCCATGTTCCTGCTGTGGGGCCTGGTGGCCATGCTGGTGCAGCTGGTCGTGTACGTGGGCGTGTCCCAGACGGTGCGCGGCATGAACGAGGCCATCGAAGAAAACAACATCGCCATGGGCGGGCTGATCGGCTCGATTTCCATCGCCGCCGGCATCGTCAACGCCGCCAGCCTGACCTGACGCGGGCTCGCGCCGCACCTGATCTGACAGGAGAAAGACTCATGAGTCTCGGTTCATTCATCCGCAAGCAGTTCATCGACATCCTGCAATGGAACGAGGACCGCGACGGCGTGCTCGCCTGGCGTCATCCCATGCAGGATTTCGAAATCCAGTATGGCGCCAGCCTGACCGTGCGCGAATCGCAGATGGCGGTGTTCGTCAACGAAGGCAAGGTCGCCGACGTGTTCGGTCCCGGCATGTACAAGCTGACCACGCAGACGCTGCCGATCCTGACCTACCTGAAGAACTGGGACAAGCTGTTCGAGTCGCCCTTCAAGTCGGACGTGATCTTCTTCAGTACGCGCCTGCAGCTGGGCCGGCGCTGGGGCACGGCGCAGCCGGTGACCTTGCGCGACAGCGAATTCGGCATGGTGCGGCTGCGCGCCTTCGGCGTTTATTCCTATCAGATTTCCGATCCCGCCAAGTTCTACCGCGAGATCAGCGGCACGCGCGACGAGTACACCGTCGACGACCTGGAAGCGCAGCTGCGCAACATGGTGGTCGCGGCGATGACGACGGCGCTGGGCGGCTCCAAGGTGCCGTTCCTGGACATGGCCGGCAACCAGGGGCTGATGTCGCAAAGCATCGCTGAACAGCTGGCGCCGGTGTTCGACCGCTACGGTGTCAAGCTCGACAACTTCACGGTCGAGAACGTCTCGCTGCCGGAAGAACTGCAGAAGGCGCTGGACACGCGGATTTCCATGGGCATGGCCGGCGACCTGGGCAAGTTCACCCAGTACCAGACCGCCACGGCCATACCGATGGCCGCGCAGAACGAAGGCGGCATCGCCGGCATCGGCGCGGGCCTGGCGGCCGGCGCGGCGCTGGGCCAGACCATGGCGGCAGGATTGGCCGGCGCCCAGGGGCAGCCGCAGCAGGCCGCGCAGCAACCTGCCCAGCAGGCGCCCGCCGCCGCGGGCGCGGATCCGGCGCAGCGGTTGCAGCAGCTCAAGGATCTGCTGGACAAAGGCCTGATCACGGCCGCGGACTACGATTCGGCCAAGGCCGAAGTGCTGAAGAAACTCACCAGCTAAGGCTCCATGCAGCAGGTTCTGTGTCCGCAGTGCGGCGCCCCAGTCAAGTTCACGTCCGCGGCATCGGTCATGGCGGTCTGCGGCGCCTGCCGCAGCACCTTGCTGAAGGACGCCGAGTCGGTCAAGCGCATCGGCGAGGCCGCCGAGGTCCTGGAGGACTACTCGCCCTTGTGCCTGGGGGCGGCCGGCACTCATGAAGGCAAGCGCTTCGACCTGATCGGCCGCATCCAGCTGCGCTACGAAGACGGCTTCTGGAACGAGTGGTATCTGTGGTTCGAGGACGGCTCGGACGGCTGGCTGTCGGACGCCTCGGGCCAGTACGCCGTGACCCGGCGGCGCAAGGTCAAGTCCACGCAGGGCATGCCGGCGTTCAACGATATCGCGCCCGGCGACGAACTGAAGCTGGACGGCCAGCGCTTCACCGCCGCCGACGTGCGCGCCTGCCAGGCGGGCGGCACGCAAGGCGAGCTGCCCTTCGTGCCGGGCGACGGCTGGTTGGCCAAGGTGGCCGATTACCGCAGCCTGGACGCGTTCCTGACGCTGGACTTTTCCGACGGACCCGAGCCCGAGCTGTACATCGGCAAGGCATTCGACCTGTCCGCCATGCAGGCGGCATCGCTGCGGACCAACGAGCAGGTCGAGGAAACCGCCGGCCGTTTCCGCGGTCAGATCAAGGCGCTGGACTGCCCCAACTGCGGCGGGCCCATAAGCTTCGTGGCCGCCATGGCCACGCAAGTGGTCTGCCCCTCGTGTGCGGCCACCGTTGATTGCTCGGGACCTACGGCCGAGGTCATCGAAAAGGCCCGCAAGGTCAAAGCCATCAAGACCACGTTGCCGCTGGGCGCGGTGGCCAAGATCGACGGCGCGTCCTACACGCTCATCGGCCTGATGAAGTGCGCCGATCCGGACCCCGAGGAGCCGTCCGACTGGATCGAGTACCTGCTGTTCAATCCCGCGAAGGGATTCATCTGGCTGGTGGAAACCGAAGAGGGCTGGGAGCGGGTGCAGGTATGCGATACCTGGCCCAGCCACAACAACGCCAGCAGCGTGCGCTGGCGCTCCAAGCTCTATCAGAAGCTGTACGACTACACCTCGCGCGTGGAACTGGCGTTGGGCGCGTTCAACTGGCGCGTCAAGGTCGGCGACAGCACCAAGATCACGGATTACAAGGCCGGCAACCTGAAGCTGACCCGCGAGCTGAGCGAATCCGAGCTGGGCTGGTCGGCCTCGGGGCCGGTGGCGCCGGCGCAGTTGGCGGAATGGTTTGGCGATCCTGAACTTGCCAAGCAGAAGGCCATGCCGCTCAGCGGCAAGCCCGGGGGCTATCGCAAGTTCGCCTGGACGGCCATGATCGTGCTGGCCTTCCTGAATATCGACACCATTTTCAGCGGGGGCATCATCCCGCTGCTGATCGGCGCGGCGTTTCTCTGGATCCCGGCGGCGCTGGCGGACAAACTGGCCGGCAAGGACGAATGACAGAATGGGCAAGCTTCTATACACCGTCTACGCCATCGTGGTGGTGATCTTCGCCACCGGGTTCAACACCCCGGGCGCGCGCATGTCCAGCGGCGGCGGCTCCAGCAGCAGCTGGGGCAGCAGTTCCTCGGGCGGGTCGGGCTGGTCCTCGGGCGGATCCCACAAGTGATCCCGCATGCCACACCCGGCCGCCACGTGCTGGCCGATTTCCGCGGCGTGCCGGCGGATCGCCTGACCGACGCGCAAGCGCTGGAACGCGACCTGATCGCCGCGGCGCAGGCGGCGGGCGCGCGCGTGCTGAGCGCGCACTTCCATCATTTCGGCGCAGGCGCGGGCGTGACCGGCGTGGTCCTGCTGAGCGAATCCCACATCAGCATTCATACCTGGCCCGAACACGCGTTCGCGGCGCTGGACATCTTCATGTGCGGCGCGGCCCGGCCCGAGCTGGCGCTGGAGCACCTGCGGGCGCGGCTGGCGCCCGAGGCGGTGCACGCGACCACGGTGGCGCGCGGCTGAAGCCGGCGGCCGCCACTCCTTGATTTTGCTCAACCCTCCCTCGGGCGGCCAAATTGACGGGCGTTATATACCTATATATATTTCGTTACCGACTTAGCGAATTCCCCTGGGAGAAGAACATGTTCCGCAACCGTCCGATCGTGGCGCTGTCCTTGGCGCTGGCCGCCGCATGGAGCGCCAACGCCACCGCCGGCGACCTGGTGGTTTCGGCCGCCGCCAGCCTGACCAACGCCTTCAAGGAAGTCGCGCAAGGCTACGAAAAAGAGCATGCCGGCACCAAGGTCATCCTGAACTTCGGCGCGTCCGACGTGCTGCTGCAGCAGATCGTCAAGGGCGCCCCGGCCGACGTGTTCGCCTCGGCGGACCAGAAGGCCATGGACAAGGCGGTCGAGGAGAAGGCCGTCAAGCCGGCCTCGCGCGTGGACTTCGCCGCCAACCAGGTGGTGCTGATCGTGCCGGCCGACAGCAAGGCCAACATCACCGCGCTCAAGGACCTGACCCGCGACGACGTCAAGCGCATCGCCTACGGCAACCCGGCATCGGTGCCGGTGGGCCGCTACACCCAGGGCGCGCTGGAAGCGGCCGGCCTCTGGAAGGAAGTGCAGGCCAAGAGCGTGCTGGCCCAGAACGTGCGCCAGAGCCTGGACTACGTGGCGCGCGGCGAGGTCGACGCGGGCTTCGTGTTCGCGACCGACGCGGCCATCATGGCGGACAAGGTCAAGGTCGCGGTGCGCGTGCCTTCGCAGACGCCGGTGACCTATCCCATCGCCGTCACCACGCGTGAAACCGCCGCCAAGGAAGCCGAAAGCTTTGTTGCCTATGTGCTGTCTCCCGCAGGCCAGGCGATACTGTCGCGCTACGGCTTCCAGAAGCCCTGATACCTGTTGAATCGTAGGCATTGATGAGTGATCCGGTTTGGGTGCCGCTGCTGCTTTCCCTGAAAGTGGCGGGCTGGGCAACGCTGTTGGCGACCGTGGCGGGCACGGCCGCGGCTTATGGCCTGTCGCGCTGGCGCTGGCCGGGGCGCGACCTGCTGGACGCGCTGCTGACCTTGCCGCTGGTATTGCCGCCCACGGTGCTGGGCTACTACCTGCTGGTGCTGCTGGGGCGCCGCGGCGTCATCGGCGAGACGCTGGCGGGCTGGGGCATCGAACTGGTCTTCACCTGGCAGGGCGCGGTGATCGCCGCTTCCGTGGTGGCCTTTCCGCTGGTGTTCAAGTCCGCCCGCGCCGCCTTCGAGAACGTCGACAGCCAGCTGGAAAGCGCGGCGCGCGTGCTGGGCGTGTGCGAGGCGGGGATCTTCTTCCGCGTCACCTTGCCGCTGGCCGCGCGCGGCATCGCCGCCGGCGTGCTGCTGGCCTTCGCGCGGGCGCTGGGCGAATTCGGCGCCACGCTGATGATTGCCGGCAACCTGCCGGGACGCACGCAGACCCTGTCGGTCGCCATCTACGAGGCCGTACAGGCGGGCGACGACGCCACGGCCAATATGCTGGTGCTGGTCACCTCGGTGACTTGCGTGGTGGTCCTGCTGCTGGCCGGCAAGCTGGTGCCCGTCAGCAGCGGCCGGCGCAATGGGAGCGCGCTATGAGCGTCAGCATCCAGGTGCGCAAGCAGATGGTGTCCGGCGAGCGGCGCTTCGCGCTGGACGTCGCATTCGATTCGTCCGCCAAGCGCATCGCGCTGTTCGGTCCCTCGGGCGCGGGCAAAAGCCTGACCCTGCGCGCGGTGGCGGGCCTGCTGCGCCCCGACTCGGGCCGCATCGAGATCAACGGCCGCGTGCTGTTCGACACCGACGCTGGCATCAACCTGCCCGCGCAATCGCGCCGCGTCGCCTATCTGTTCCAGGACTATGCCCTGTTTCCCCACCTGACCGTGGCGCAGAACATCGCTTTCGGGCTGCGCCGCGGCTGGCGCAACCCGCCCCGGCGCGAGGTCGGACCCGAGGCGCAGCGCTGGGTGGACGCGTTCGAGCTGGGTTCCATCGTGGGCAGCTATCCCAGCGAGATCTCCGGCGGCCAGAAGCAGCGGGTGGCGCTGGCGCGAGCCCTCATGCTGCGGCCCGACATCCTGCTGCTGGACGAGCCTTTTTCAGCGCTGGATTCGCAGCTGCGCGGCAAGATGCGGCTGGAACTCAACGCCTTGCAACGCCAGCTGGACGTGCCGATGCTGCTGATCACGCACGACCCGGCGGATGTGGACGCGCTGGCCGACGAAGTGTTCGAAGTGCGCGAGGGCAGGGTGCGGCGCCACGACGAGGACGTGGGCGTCTGAGCGGCTCAGTCCAGCACGCCCAGGATCACGCTGGAAGCCTTGAAGATCGCGACCGCGTCGGCGCCTACGTCCAGGCCCAGGTCCTGCGCGCTTTCATTGGTGACGATGGCTGCCAGCGTCACGCCGCCGTCCAGTCCGATCAGGATCTCGCTGTTGACGGCGCCCGGGCGCAGCGCCGTGATCTTGCCCGGCAGTTGATTGCGCGCCGACAGGCGCAGGCCGGGGCCGGGCGCGCCCACGATGACGGACGACGCCTTGACCAGCGCGATCGCTTCCTTGCCCGCGGCCAGTCCCAATTCCTGTGTGCTTTCGCGGGTGATGGTGGCCGTGATGGTCAGGCCGCCCGCGATGCGCAGCACGATTTCGTCGTTGACGGCGCCGGCGCGGATCTGGATGACGGTGCCTAGCAGTTTGTTGCGCGCGCTGGTCTTGAGCATGAATCGCCTCATGAGGTCGATGTCGCCGGCGGCGTTCACGCCGGCGCGGGTCAGGTTTTCCATGAACTTGCGGTGTTCGGCTTCCAGGGCGCGGAAGGTGCCGATCAGGCCGCGCGCGCGGTCCGTCAGGCGCGTGCCGCCGCCGCCCTTGCCGCCGGCGGCCCTGATCACCAAAGGCTCGCCCGCCAGGTTGTTCATGGCGTCGATGGCGTCCCATGCGCCCTTGTAGCTCATGCCCACGGCGCGCGCGGCGGCCGTGATCGAGCCGGTGGCGTCGATCTGCGCCAGCAGGTCTATGCGGTTTTTTCCGCCCCAGGTCTGGGCGCCGGAGCGAAACCAAATCGAGCCGTCGAGTTCCAACATCGTTATCGTGCCGTGGTCAGGGTATGGGACAGCTGAAAGTGTAATGGACGGCCGCAGCCCTGGCGGAGCGAGACGAACGCGATGAGAATGAGATTCTGTTGAAATTTTGCAGGCTTGGCGGCACTATGTTCAGGCATCGGGCTCACGGAGAAAACGACATGAAAGCGTTCAAATTGCTGGCTGCGGGTTCCATGACGGCGTTGTTGGCGGCTTGCGCCACAGGCCCTGACGTCAAGAGCGATTACGATCATCAGGCGAATTTCGCGCAGTACCGAACCTTCGGGTACATGACGCCGCTGGGTACCGACAAGGCCGGCTACAGCACCCTGCTGACCGAGCGTCTGAAAAACGCCACGCGCGGCCAGATGGAAATGCGCGGCTACACCTATAGCGCCGCCAACCCCGACCTGCTGCTCAACTTCAGCGCCAAGCTGCAGCAGAAGGTGCAGGTCACTCCGGCCCCGCCGCCCATGGGGCCGTACTACGGCTATCGCACCGGCTTCTACGGCGGTTGGCCCGGCTACGGCTGGGGCGATGACGTCTACCAATATACTGAAGGCACCTTGAACATCGACCTCGTCGACGCGCGTCGCAGGCAGTTGGTGTGGGAAGGCGTGGCGGTGGGCGAGGTCCAGCCCGATGCCAGCGCGTCGCCCGAGAACACGGACAAGGTGGTTGCGCAGATTTTCTCCAAGTATCCGTTCCGCGCGGGCGTGGCTGCGCCGCAGTTGCCGGACAAAAGCAAGTAGGGCGGTCCGCCGGCCCTGCCTAGAGGAAGCCGTATGAGTACTCGCCGCAAGGCTCCGAAGCAAGACACCGGCGATACGCCGCCCTATGAAGTCGTGGCCCTGGTGCTGCAAGGCGGCGGGGCGCTGGGGGCCTACCAGGCCGGGGTGTACCAGGGGCTGCACGAAGCGGGTATACGGCCCAACTGGATTTCCGGCATTTCCATCGGGTCGATCAACGCGGCGATCATCGCGGGCTCTCCCGAGGACGAGCGTGTGGGGCGTCTGCGCGGTTTCTGGGAAACCATCTGTCGGCCGGCTGGCTTCGCCTCGGTTCCCTGGGGCGAGACGCTCGGTCCCATGTTCGAAGGCTTGCCGTTCGGCTTCGGTTCGCCCGTCATGAACGGGCATGTGTCCGCCTTCCAGGCCTTGTTCTCGGGCCAGCCGGGCTTCTTCAAGCCGCGTTTTCCGCCGCCCTACCTGGTGCACGGCAGGGGCGCGGCGTCCACCAGCTTCTATGACACCACGCCGCTGGCCGCGACCTTGCGGGAGTTCGTGGATTTCGACCTGCTTAACAGCGGGTCCGTGCGCGCCAGTTTCGGCGTGGTCAACGTGCGGACCGGCAACTTCGCCTATTTCGACAGCCTGAAGGACACGCTGCGGCCCGAGCACATCATGGCCTCCGGCGCCTTGCCGCCGGGTTTCCCTTCTGTCGAGATCGACGGTGAACACTATTGGGACGGCGGCGTCGTGTCCAACACGCCGTTGGCCCAGGTGCTGACGACGGACAGCATGCGGGACACGCTGGCGTTCCAGGTCGACCTGTGGCCCGCGCGCGGCGGCCTGCCGACCAACCTGGAGGAAGTGGCCGAACGCCAGAAGGACATCCAGTACTCCAGCCGCACCCGCCTGGTCACGGACCAGTTGAGGCGCGTGCTCAAGCTGCGCCATGGCTTGCAGCGTCTGCTGGCGAAGCTGCCGGCCGCCGAGCGCAACGCGGCGGAGTTCGCCGACATCCGCAAGCTGTCCCATACGCCGGCCACCAACATCATCAACCTCATCTACGAGTCCAAGCACCGGGAGCGTTACTCCAAGGACTACGAGTTCGGCACCGAGGCCATGCGCGAGCACTGGGAGTCGGGCCTGGCGGACATCCGCGCCACGCTCGCCAAGCCTGGCATCCTGGCCCGTCCGACCGAGGACAGTTGTTTCGTCACTCACGATATCCATCGCAACGGCACGCGCACCTGAACTGCCGGGCAGGGGGGCGTGGCATCTGGACGGATTTCGGGCAGATTTCTCAGCGGATTGGTCTGATAGATGTCTTGCAGCCACAACGCCCGCGGGTTCCAGCGGTAGTCTTTCGGGGCAAATTGCAACCTTGTTCCGGGAACCGGCCGCCACCCCGTGCGGCGCGGGCCGTCCTGGATGGAGATCCGTCGTGAATGCCCCCGCTCGCCTTGCACAGGTCGCTCCCGCCCGCGCGGCCGATACTCCCTACGCCACGGATGGTTGGTGGTCGCTGGCCTACCAGGGCTGGACACTGCTTACGCCCCATGGCGCCCGCATCGGCCTGACGGCCCTGGAACGCACCTGCCTGCTTTGCCTGGCGGGCAATCCCGCCAGGGAGTTGCGGCGCGATGCGTTCATGGCCCTGCGTAAACGCACCACCATGCGCACGCTGAATGTGGCGATCTGCCGCTTGCGCGGCAAGGTCCTGCTGGCCGGCGCCCGGCTGCCGCTGCATACGGTGCACGGCATGGGCTATGTGTTCCTGGGCAAGCTGCGAGAGCTTTCCGAGAGCTGATCTGTTGTATGGAATCCCCGTGGGTGTGGCATTTGAAGCATTAAAAATCAGTGATTTCCCCAACAACTGAGTTACATTATTGGGCTGATTACGCGCCGTGATGACGCATGCTTTTTGTTGTGACCGCGGTGTAAGTCGCGGTTAAATGCTGCGATTACGGTTTATTACGCTACGCGGGGGTTTCAATGCGGTTTTCGCCTAAACGTGTTTCCGGCCTGGCTTTTTCCGGTGGGCTCCTCGCACTGATATTGGCTGGGTGCGGCGAAAAGCCGCAAATGAATCCTGGCATGCCCCAGGTCAGCGTCATCACGATCCAGCCGCAGCGCGCGCCCATCGTGTCTGAGCTGCCTGGCCGCGTCGATGCCGTCCGGGATGCGCAGATCCGTGCCCGGGTGACCGGCATCGTCCAGAAGATCGCCTTCGAACAAGGCGGGGACGTCAAGGAAAACCAGCTGCTCTTCAAGATCGATCCGGCGCCCTACAAGGCGGCCTACGATCAGGCGACGGCGCAGCTCAAGCAGGCGCAGGCCAACCTGTTCAGCGCCAAGCTGCTGGCCGACCGCTACGCGCCGCTGGTCAAGGCCAACGCCGTCAGCAAGCAGGAATACGACAACGCCGTGGCTTCGTACCGCCAGGCAGACGCCGCTGTCGCCGCCGCCAAGGCGGCGCAGGACAACGCCGCGATCAACCTCGGCTACACCGACGTGACCTCGCCGATCACCGGCCGCATCGGCAAGCCGCTGGTCACCGAAGGCGCGCTGGTCGAGACCACCTCGGCCACGCAGATGGCCACGGTGCAGCAGCTGGATCCGATCTACGTCGACTTCACCCAGTCCACCGCGCAGCTCGCGTCCCTGCGCCGCGCCTTTGCCAGCGGCCAGCTGCAGCAGGTCGGCAAGGATACGGCGCGCGCCACCATCGTGCTGGAAGACGGCTCTGAATACAGCCAGCCGGGCAAGCTGCTGTTCACCGGCATCACCGTGGATCCGACCACGGGCCAGGTGAACCTTCGCGCCGAAGTCCCCAACCCCGACGGCATCCTGTTGCCCGGCATGTACGTGCGCGTGCGCCTGGAGCAGGGCGTGGATGACAAGGCCCTGATGGTGCCGCAGCAGGCGCTGCAGCGTACCGCGGACGGCCTGCAGAGCCTGTTGCTGGTCAAGGACAACAAGATCGAGCAGATCCCGGTCACCACCGGCGGCGCCCTCAACAGCAACTGGATCGTCACCAGCGGCCTGAAGGCTGGCGACGTGGTCGTGGTGGAAGGATTCCAGAAGGTTCGCCCGGGCGCTCCGGTGCAGGCCAGCGAATGGAAGAACGGCACGCCCGCCCCGGGCGGCCAGGCTCCCGCGCAACCGGGCGCCAAGCCCGCGGAATCCGCCCCGCAGCCTGGCGCAAAACCGGCCGAGCCTGCGCAGCAGGACAAGGCCGCAGGCCAGAAATCTTAAGCGGCACGCGGCGCAGGCGCCGCGTTCCTCTTTGGTGAGCATCGCTTTCAGAGTCAGCCCACATGCCGCAATTTTTTATTGATAGACCGATTTTCGCTTGGGTAGTCGCCCTGTTCATCCTGCTGGCCGGGGTGCTGGCGATCCCGAACATGCCGATTTCGCAGTACCCGGACGTGGCGCCGCCCGCGATCACGATCACGGCTACCTATCCCGGCGCTTCGGCCAACGAAGTGGCCGAGCAGGTCACCAGTATCATCGAAGACCAGCTCAACGGCGCCAAGGGCCTGATCTACTACGAGTCGGTCAGCGATTCCTACGGCACTTCGACCATCACCGCGTCCTTCGCTCCGGGCACCAATCCGGACCTTGCGCAGGTGGACGTGCAGAACCGCGTGTCCAACGTGGTCGCGCAGCTGCCCACCGCCGTGCAGCAGCAGGGCCTGCAGTATGAGCAGACCAGTACCGGCTTCCTGATGGTGGCGGCGGTGTCCTCCACCGACGGTTCCCTGGACCAGACGGCGCTGGCCGACTACATCACCCGCAACATCAAGAACCCGGTTTCCCGCGTGCCCGGCGTGGGCCAGTTCCAGCTGTTCGCGGCGCCGCGCGCCATGCGCGTGTGGGTCGATCCCGCCAAGCTGGTCGGCTTCAACCTGAGCATGTCGCAGGTCAACCAGGCCATCGCCCAGCAGAACGTGGTGATTTCCGGCGGCAGCATCGGCGCGCCGCCCAACCCGGATTCGCAGCGCATCACCGCCACGGTCACGGCCAACGGCCAGCTGAGTACGGTGGAGGGCTTCGGCAAGATCGTCCTGCGCGCCAATACCGACGGCTCCCAGGTGCTGCTGCGCGACGTCGCCCGCATCGAAGTCGGCGCGGACAACTACCAGTTCGGCGCCCGCCTGAACGGCAAGCCGACGGCCGCATTCGCCATCGTGCTGTCGCCCAACGCCAACGCGCTGGCCACCGCCCAGGGTGTGCGCCAGCAGATGCAGGAACTGTCCAAGTACTTCCCGGGCAACATCACCTATTCCATTCCGTACGACACCGCGCCCTACGTGAAGGTGTCCATCGAGCAGGTGGTCCACACCCTGGCGGAAGCCATGGTGCTGGTGTTCCTGGTGATGTACCTGTTCCTGCAGAACGTCCGCTATACCCTGATACCGGCCCTGGTGGTGCCGGTGGCCATGCTGGGGGCGTTCGCGGTGATGCTGGCGCTGGGCTTCTCCATCAACGTGCTGACCATGTTCGCCATGGTGCTGGCCATCGGGATTCTGGTGGACGATGCCATCGTGGTGGTGGAGAACGTCGAGCGGATCATGTCCACAGAGGGATTGCCACCGAAAGAAGCCACCAAGAAAGCCATGCCGCAGATCAGCGGCGCCATCATCGGCATTACGCTGGTGCTGGTGACGGTGTTCCTGCCGCTGGCCTTCATGAGCGGTTCGGTGGGCGTGATCTATCGCCAGTTCTCGATCGCGATGGCCGTGTCGATCTTCTTCTCGGCGCTGCTGGCCCTGACCTTCACGCCGGCGCTGTGCGCCACCATCCTCAAGCCGGTGCCCAAGGGCCACCACGAGGACAAGAAGGGCTTCTTCGGCTGGTTCAACCGCAAGTTCGACGCCACCACCCACAACTACCAGAACTGGGTGTCGCGCATCCTGCACAAGGGCGGCCGCATGATGCTGGCGTTCCTGCTGCTGGTCGTGCTGCTGGGCTGGCTGTACCTGCGCCTGCCTTCGTCCTTCCTGCCCGAGGAAGACCAGGGCTACGTGGTCAGCAACATCGAGCTGCCCACCGGCGCCACGGCCAACCGCACGGTCGAGGTCATCGAGCAGGTCGAGAAGTACTTCTCGGACGTGCCCGCGGTCGAGAACATCATCGCGGTGCAGGGCTACAGCTTCAACGGCAACGGCCTGAACGCCGCTATCGCCTTCGTCACGCTGAAAGACTTCAGCGAGCGCAAGTCGCGCCAGGACTCGGCGGGCGCCATTGCCTTCCATGCCTTCGAAAAGCAGTTGATGGGCATCCATGACGCGCAGGTGTTCACCTTGGTGCCGCCCGCCATTTCGTCCCTGGGCAACGCCACCGGCTTCGACTTCCGCCTGCAGGATCGCGGCGCGGCGGGTTCGGCCGCCCTGGCCTCGGCCACCGGCGAACTCATGGGCCTGGTCATGAAGAGCCCCGTGCTGTCGCAGGTGCGCATCACCGGCCTCGGACCGGGCGCGCAGCTCAGCCTGACCATCGACCGCGACAAGGCGGCCGCGCTGGGCGTGGACTTCAACGAGGCCGCCTCGCTGATTTCCACCGCGGTCGGCTCCGCCTACCTGAGCAAGTTCCCCAACCTGGGCCGGATGCAGAACATCTGGGTGCAGGCCGACGCGCCGTACCGCATGCAGCTCAATGACGTGCTGCAGCTGAATGCGCGCAACAGCCAGGGTGGCATGGTGCCGCTGTCCACCTTCGTCAGGGCCGAATGGAAGCAGGGCCCGGTGCAGGTGGTGCGCTACAACAGTTACGAGTCCATGCGCATCAGCGGCAACGCCGCCCCTGGCTACACCACGGGCGAGGCGATGGCCGAGATGGAACGCCTGGTGGGCCAGTTGCCACAGGGCTTCGGCTACGAGTGGAACGGCCTTTCGTATCAGGAACGCCAGGCTGGCAACCAGGCTCCGATCCTGATGGGCCTGTCGCTGCTGGTGGTGTTCCTGGTGCTGGCCGCCCTGTATGAAAGCTGGGCCATCCCGATTTCGGTGATGCTGGTGGTGCCGCTGGGCATGCTGGGCGCGGTGGCGCTGATCAGCGCGCTGGGCATGTCCAACGACGTGTACTTCCAGGTGGGCATGGTGACCGTGATCGGCTTGGCGGCCAAGAACGCCATTCTTATCGTGGAATTCGCCAAGGACCAGTACGCCCGCGGCATGGGGCTGTACGAGTCCGCGGTGGAAGCCGCGAGGCTGCGGTTCCGTCCCATCCTGATGACCTCGCTGGCCTTCATCCTGGGCGTGGTGCCCCTGGCCATGGCGACCGGCGCTGGCGCCGCCAGCCAGCGCGCCGTGGGTCTGGGCGTGCTGGGCGGCATGTTGGCCGCCACGCCGTTCGCGGTGATTTTCGTGCCGACGTTCTTCGTGGTGGTGCTGGGCCTGTTCAAGACCCGTCCGCGCCTGCTGGGCGCCGAACTGCGCGCCTTCGAAGAAGAGCAGGCGGCCAAGAAGGCTGCCGCCGGGCAGGCTGCGCCGGACGCGCCCGCGCAACATCCCGCACAACCCAACGGTGGCCAGGAGGGCAAGGAATGAAAGCCCTGAAGTTCAAACAGACCGCCTTGTCCGCTTTCGTGGCGGTGGCGTTGGCCGGCTGCTCGCTGGCGCCTGATTACAAGCGCCCCGATGCGCCGGTTTCCGGCACGTGGCCCGACCAGCCCAAGGTGCAATACGGCGGCTACGCCAAGCCCACCTCGCTGGGCACCCAGCCGTCCACCGCTGTCATGCCGCAGGACGGCACGCCGGCGGCCAATCTGGGCTGGCGCGAGTTCTTCCGTGATCCGCGCCTGCAAAGCCTGATCGAGCTGGCGCTGGTCAACAACCGCGACCTGCGCGTGGCGGTGCAGCGGGTGGAAGAGGCCCGTGCCCAGTACGGCGTCCAGCGCGGCGCGCAATGGCCCAGCATCGGCGCCGGCATCCAGGGCCAGCGCCAGCATTTGCCGCAGAACATGCGGGCGCAAGGTGCTGGCTCCATCAGCAGTTCGTACCAGGCGGGCATCGGCCTGACCACCTTCGAGATCGACCTGTTCGGCCGCCTGCGTAATCTGTCCGAAGCGGCGTACCAGCAGTACCTGTCGACGGAGCAGGCGCAGAAGAGCGTGCACATCACGCTGGTGGGTTCGGTTGCGCAGTCGTATTTCAACCTGCGCGCGGCCGAGGTCCAGCTGGACCTGACCAAGCGCACGCTGGCCTCGCGCCAGGAATCCTACGACCTGGTCAAGCGCCGTTTCGACGGCGGCGTGGCTTCGGAGCTGGATCTGAACCAGGCCAAGACGCTGCTGGATACGGCCTCGTCCGACCTGGCGCAACTGGCCCGCGCCCAGGCCCAGGCCATGAACGCCCTGGTGCTGCTGGTCGGCGCGCCCTTGCCGCCGGACCTGCCGGCGCCGGCCGTGTTCGGCCGCGACCAGCTGCTGGCGACGGTGCCCGCAGGCCTGCCGTCCGATCTGCTGGAGCGCCGTCCGGACATCATGGCCGCGGAGAACCAGCTGCTGTCCGCCAACGCCAATATCGGCGCGGCGCGCGCGGCGTTCTTCCCGACCATCTCGCTGACCGGCCTGCTGGGCGTGGCCAGCCCCTCGTTGGGCGACCTGTTCAAGGGCGGCCAGGGCTATTGGAGCTTCTCGCCGTCAATCACCACGCCGCTGTTCGCCGGCGGCAGTATCCGCGAAGGGCTGAACCTGGCCAAGGCGCGCGACAATATCGCCGTGGCGCAGTACGAACAGTCCATCCAGCAGGCGTTCCGCGAAGTGTCGGACGCGCTGGCGGGCGAAGCCACCTACGGGGCGCAACTGGATGCCCAGCGCGCCTTGCAGGATGCGTCCGGCCGCACGCTGGAACTGTCGAATCTGCGCTATACCAATGGTATCGACAGCTACCTGCAGGTGCAGACCGCGCAGGTGGACTTTTTCAATGCCCAGCTCGCGCTGGTCCAGACTGGACTGGCTGCGCTGATCAACCGCGTGGAGCTCTACAAGGCCCTGGGCGGCGGCTGGGAAGAAACAACGAAAGTGCAATGATAGAACTTGGTGTAAACATCGATCACGTTGCCACGCTGCGGCAACAACGCCACACGACCTATCCGGACCCGGTGCTCGCCGCGTTGCGCGCGGAGGACGCCGGCGCCGACCTGATCACGCTGCATCTGCGCGAAGACCGGCGCCATATCCAGGACAAGGACGTCTATGCCATGCGTCCGCAACTGCGCACGCGCATGAACCTGGAATGCGCGGTGACGGCGGAAATGCTGGAGATTGCCTGCGCGGTCAAGCCGAATGACGTCTGCCTTGTGCCTGAAAAGCGCACCGAACTCACGACCGAAGGCGGCCTGGAAGTCGCTGGCGCCATGGGCCCCGTATCGGATGCGGTGGGCCTGCTGGCCGAGGCTGGCATCCGCGTGTCGCTTTTCATCGATCCGGATCCGGTGCAGATCGCGGCCGCGGCCAAGGCCGGCGCGCCGGTGATCGAATTGCATACCGGCGCCTACGCCGAAGCTGAAGGCGAGGCCGCCGAGGCCGAACTGCAGCGCCTGCGCCTGGCCGTGACCGAAGGGCTGCGCCACGGCTTGCGCGTGAACGCAGGCCATGGCCTGCACTACGGCAACGTCAAGCCGGTGGCCGCGCTGGAAGGCATTTCCGAACTCAACATCGGCCACGCCATCGTGGCGCAGGCCGTGTTCGACGGCTGGGAAAAGGCGGTGCGCGACATGAAGGCGCTGATGGTGCAGGCCCGCCTGCAAGCGCTGCGCGGGCTGTGACCGCGGACCCGATGCGTCCTGCCTGCCGCCGGACGCGCGCTCACAACCATGTCTGACGCTTCCCGCCCCGCCGCGCCCGCGGGCGCCATTGCCGGCATCGGCATGGACCTGCTGCGCATCGACCGCATCGAGCGCGCGCTGGCGCGCCACGGCGACCGTTTCGCGGAAAAGATCCTGGGCGTCGAAGAATTGCAGAAGTTCCACGCGCGCCGCGCCCGCGACCCGGTGCGCGGCCTGCGTTTCCTGGCCACGCGGTTTGCGGCCAAGGAGGCGTTTTCCAAGGCCATCGGCCTGGGCATGCGCATGCCCATGACGTGGCGGCGCGTGCAGACGCTGAATGCGCCCGGCGGGCGTCCCGTGCTGGTGATCGCGCCCGAACTGCTGTCATGGTATGAGCAGCGTTTCGGCGCGGCCCACGTTTCCATTACCGACGAATCCGACATGGCCGCCGCTTACGTGGTGGTCGAACGCAAGCCCTGACCCGCGGACCCGTGTCCGCCGCCGGCTTGCCAGACTTAGACAGAAGGACAGCCTGACATGGCCAAGAAGAAATCCAGGGCGGTCCTGCCGCCCGGCCCCGTGATGGTCGATGTGGCGGGATACTCGCTGACGAAAGCGGAGAAGAAGCGTCTGCGCCACCCGCTGGTGGGCGGCGTGATTCTGTTTGCGCGCAACTTCGAAAGCCGCAAGCAACTGACCGAACTGACGCGCCAGATCCACAAGGCCCGCAAGGAACCCCTGCTGATCCTGGTGGACCATGAGGGCGGCCGCGTGCAGCGTTTCCGCGAAGACGGCTTCACGGCGCTGCCCGCCATGCGCGACCTGGGCGTGCTGTGGGACCGCGATCCGCTGCAGGCCATGCGCCTCGCGACCGAAGCCGGCTACGTGCTGGCCGCCGAGTTGCGCGCCTGCGGCGTGGACATGAGCTTCACCCCGGTGCTGGACCTGGACTATGGCGTCAGCAAGGTGATCGGCACCCGCGCCTTCCACCAGGACCCGCGCGTGGTCACGATGCTGTCGCGCGCGCTGATCCAGGGCCTGCAGCTGGCGGGCATGTCGGCTTGCGGCAAGCATTTCCCCGGCCATGGTTTCGTGGAAGCGGATTCGCACCACGAGATCCCGGTGGACCCGCGTCCCTTGGACAAGATCCTGAAGGACGACGCCGCGCCGTACGCGTGGCTGGGCGACGCGGTGCTGCCGTCGGTGATGCCCGCGCACGTGATCTATCCCAAGGTCGACAAGCACCCGGCCGGCTTCTCCAAGCGCTGGGTGCAGGATATCCTGCGCACCCGCCTGGGCTACGATGGAGTGGTGTTCTCGGACGACCTGACCATGGAAGGCGCCTCGGTCGCGGGCGACATCCTGGACCGTGCCAACGCGGCTCTGGGCGCCGGCTGCGACATGGTGCTGGTGTGCAACCGGCCGGACCTGGCGGACGAATTGCTCGAACGCCTGAAGTTCGAGCACGCGCCCGAATCCGTCGAGCGCATCCGCCGCCTGATGCCGCGCTTTGACGCGCCGGACTGGGATACCTTGCAGGCCGAAAGCCGTTATCAGAATGCCCGACGACTTCAATCTCAAATCGTTCCTGGCTGACCTGCCGCATCTGCCGGGCGTTTACCGGCATCTGGATGCGGCCGGCGAGGTCATGTATGTCGGCAAGGCGCGCGATCTGAAAAAGCGCGTCTCGTCGTATTTCCAGAAGAACCTGGCCAGTCCCCGCATCGCCCAGATGGTGGCGAAGGTGGCGCGGCTGGAGGTGACGGTGACGCGCTCCGAAGCGGAAGCGCTGATCCTCGAAAACAACCTCATCAAGACGCTGAAGCCGCGCTACAACATCCTGTTCCGCGACGACAAGTCTTATCCCTACCTGCTGATCACCGGCCATGACTGGCCGCGCATCGCCTATTACCGCGGCGCCACCAACAAGCGCGGGCAGTATTTCGGGCCGTTCCCCAACGCCTGGGCCGTGCGCGAGACCATCCAGATCCTGCAGAAGGTATTCCGCCTGCGGACCTGTGAGGACTCGGTTTTCGCCAACCGTTCGCGGCCCTGTCTGCTGCATCAGATCGGGCGCTGTTCGGCGCCCTGCGTCGGCGCGATCGAGGCCGCCGACTACGAGCGCGACGTGCAGCGCGCCGTGCGCTTCCTCAACGGGGAAGCCAAGGACGTGATGGGTGAAATCGAAAGCCGGATGCAGCAGGCCGCCGGCGAACTGCGCTTCGAGGAAGCGGCGGCGCTGCGCGATCAGATGGGGTCGCTGGCGCGCGTGCTGCACCAGCAGACCATGGAGAACGTCAGCGGCGAGGACACCGACATCATCGCGGTGGCGATCGCGGGCGGCAAGGTCTGCGTCAATCTGGCCATGGTGCGGGGCGGCCGCCATCTGGGCGACAAGCCGTTCTTTCCCACGCACGCCGAAGGCGAAGCCGCGCCGCAGGTGCTGGAGGCTTTCGTCGCCCAGCACTACACCGACAATGCCATGCCGCCGGTGCTGGTCTGTTCGCACGCCTTGCCGGATCCCGACCTGATCGGCCTGTTGGTCGAGCAGGCTGGCGGCCGGCCTTCGCGCGTGTTGACACGCCCGCAAGGCGCGCGCCGCGCCTGGCTGGAGCAGGCGGGCAAAAACGCCGAGATGGCCCTGGCTCGCGCCTTGACCGAATCCGGCGCCCGCGCCGCCCGCACCTTGGCGCTGGCCGAAGCGCTGGACCTGGACACGGACGAAGCGGCGCTCGACGCGTTGCGCATCGAATGCTTCGACATCAGCCACACGGCCGGCGAAGCAACCCAGGCGTCCTGCGTGGTGTTCGAACACCACGACATGCAGCCGTCGCTTTACCGCCGCTACAACATCGCCGGCATCACGCCGGGCGACGATTACGCCGCGATGCGCCAGGTGCTGAGCCGCCGCTTCGCCAAGGTGGCGGACGGCGAGGCGCCCATGCCAGGCCTGGTGCTGATCGACGGCGGCAAGGGCCAGGTGGAAGTCGCCCGCCAGGTGTTCGTGGAACTGGGCCTGGATATCCAGACATTGGTAGGCGTAGCCAAGGGGGAAGGGCGCAAGGTCGGCCTGGAAACCCTGGTGTTCGCCGACGCCCGCCCGCCGGTGGCGCTGGGCGGCGAATCCGCCGCGCTGATGCTGATCGCGCAGGTGCGCGACGAAGCCCACCGCTTCGCCATCACCGGCATGCGCGCCCGCCGCGCCAAGGCCCGCAACGTCTCTCGCCTGGAAGAAATAGAAGGCATCGGCGCCCGCCGCCGCCAGCGCCTGCTGGCCCGCTTCGGCGGCTTCTCCGGCGTGGCCTCGGCCAGCATCGAAGACCTGGCCTCGGTCGACGGCATCTCCCAAGACCTCGCGATCCGCATCTATGAAGCGCTGCGGTAATGCCGCCGCACATCACCGCCAGCTGTAAAAATGCCGGTGTGCAAAAACGCCGGCTGCAAAAAGGCCCCCAGTCCCAACCACCTGTTTCCTCAAAGCGTCGGACGCAGACGCCGCAACCGGCGTAGCGCCAGCCGGGCCGCGCGGATCCGGCTCCGCCGGTCCGCAGCGGCGCCCCCCTGGGGGGGAAGCGCCTCCGGCGCTTCGGGGGGGGCTCTTGATGTAGCATACGGACACTATGCCAATTAATGTACCCATTATCCTGACATGGCTGCGCATCGCCATGATTCCGCTGGTGGTCGGGCTGTTCTACCTGCCCGAAAGCTGGATGTCGGTCCCTGTACGCGACACTTTCGCCGCCTGGGCTTTCATTATTGCGGCGTTGACCGACTGGTTCGATGGCTGGCTGGCCCGCCGCTGGAACCAGACCTCGGCGTTCGGAGCCTTCCTGGATCCTGTCGCCGACAAGCTGATGGTCTGCGCGGCCCTGATCGTCCTGCTGGACCTCAGCCGCGTCGACGCCTTTATTTCCCTGATCATCATCGGCCGTGAAATCACGATTTCCGCGCTGCGCGAATGGATGGCCAAGATCGGCGCCAGCGCCAGCGTGGCGGTGCACCGGCTGGGCAAGTTCAAGACCGCCGCGCAGATGGTGGCGATTCCGTGCCTGCTGTACAACCAGCCGATCTACGGCATCAGCGCCCGCCTGCTGGGCGATGTGCTGATCATCGTGGCGGCGGTGCTGACGGTGTGGTCGATGCTGTATTACCTGCAGCGCGCCTGGCCCGCCATCCGCGAAAAGGCCATGTAGTCCAGAGTCCGATTTATTGTTTGACAGAACGGCGGCTCGGCTCGCGCAAGGCGGCCGCCGTTGAATACCAAGAGCGATCCACCGGCGTGTCCGGCACGGCGCCTCAGAGTCCAACGCCCGGAGCATCCGGACGTTGCCGGAGACAACCCGCGCACCGCCCCATCCGGCGCCGCGCTACCTGCCGCTGACCGCGGCCGCCCGCAATGAACACCGCTGCGAATACCCTGGCCCTGGACGCCGCCGCCCGCCGGCGCGACTGGAAGATCATCCTGCTGATCGGGGTGGCCCACGCTTCCTCGCACTTTTTCCAGCTGGTCCTGCCCTCGCTTTATGTCTCGCTGGGCAATGAGTTCGGCCTGGACTTCGCCCGCCTGGGGCTGCTGGTGTCAACGTTCTACGTGGTGTCCGGCATCGGCCAGGCCTCGTCGGGCTTCGTCGTGGACCGCATCGGCGCGCGGCCGGTGCTGTGGTTCGGGCTGACGTGCTTCGTGCTGTCGGGCGTGCTGATCGGGTCGGCCAACGGCTATGCCATGCTGATCGCGGCGGCGGTCGTGGGCGGCATCGGCAACTCCGTGTTCCATCCCGCCGACTATTCCATCATCAACCATCGCATTTCCGCGCCGCGCCTGGGACACGCTTTCTCCACGCACGGGCTGACGGGCAATCTGGGCTGGGCGCTGACGCCGGTGTTCATGACCAGCATCACCTTGCTGGCGGACTGGCGCGTGGCGGCCTATAGCGCGGCCGGCCTGGTGGCGCTGGTCCTGCTGCTGACGGTGCTGGGCCGCGACCTGATCGGCGGGCCTTCGCCTCTGGAGCACCATGCGGACGCGGAAGCCGGCAAGGCTGCCGCCAAGCCCGCGGCGAAACCACAGGAAAGCGTGCTGACCACGCTGGCCACGCTTTTGTCCAAGCCTGCGCTGTGGGGCGCGTTCCTGTTCTTTGCGTGCACCTCCATCGCGCTGTCCTCGGTGCAGAACTACACCATTCCCTTGCTGGGCCAGCTGTACGACCTGTCGAAGGTCGCGGCCAGCTCGGCGCTGTCCGGGTATATGGTGGCTTCGGCCGTGGGCATGGCCGCGGGCGGCTTTCTGGTGTCGGCCAATCCGCGCACCGAACGCACCGTGATGGTGGCCCTGATCCTGGCGGGCCTGACGCTGGTGGTGCTGGCGCTGGGCCTGGTGCCCGCGGTCCTGGCCGCGCCTGTGGTGGCGCTGGCGGGCTTCTGCTCGGGCGTTGCGGCGCCGTCACGCGACATGCTGATCCGCCGCGTCACGCCCAAGGGATCCACCGGATCCGTCTACGGGCTGGTGTATTCCGGCATGGACGTGGGTTCGGCGCTGGGCCCGCTGGCATTTGGCCTGCTGCTGGACGCCGGATTGCGCCAGGGCCCCTGGGTGGGCGCGGGCGTGGCATTCGCTGCCGCCGCCTTCTTGGCGCAATGGATCGCGGTGCAGGCCCGGCGCGCGGAACCCGCGGCCGCGGCTTCGGCGGCTGCGCGCTCCTGATTCTGGCGGGCCCCGCACGGGGGCCGGCTGTTTGACCCGCCGCAAGGTTCGACCCGTTTCCCTCTGATGTAATAACCCTTATTTGAAAAAGGTTATTCACAGGAGAAGCGAAATGAGAAGGGCAAGCGCGTTGCTGGCGGCGGGAGTCGCCTTGGGCGGTTGGATCGGTCTGGCCCACGCGGCCTCGCAAGAGCCGATACAGCCGGTGGAGCCAGCGGTCATCAAGGAGCCGGCCAAGGTCGAGCTGGGCAAGAAGCTCTTCTTTGACCCGCGCCTGTCCCGCTCCGGCGCGATTTCCTGTAATTCCTGCCACAACCTGGGCATGGGCGGCGCGGACAATCTCAAGGCCTCGATTGGCCACAAGTGGCAGCAGGGCTCGATCAATTCGCCGACAGTGCTCAACTCCAGCCTGAACATCGCCCAGTTCTGGGACGGCCGCGCCAAGGACTTGCGCGAGCAGGCGGGCGGCCCCATCGCCAATCCCATGGAGATGGCCTCCACCCACGAACTGGCGGTGCAGGTGCTGAACTCCATCCCCGGCTATCGGGCGGAATTCAAGCAGGTCTTCGGCAAGGACGACATCACCATCGACGAGGTTACCGGCGCCCTGGCCGCGTTCGAGGAAACGCTGGTGACGCCCAACTCGCGCTTCGACCAGTGGCTGCGCGGTGACCAGAAGGCGCTGACGGTGCGCGAGCTGGCCGGCTATGAACTCTTCAAGAACAGCGGCTGCGTGGCCTGCCACAACGGCGTGGCGGTGGGTGGCAATTCGTTCCAGAAGATGGGTCTGGTCACGCCCTACGTCACCGAGAACAAGGCCGAGGGCCGCGCGGCGGTGACGGGCAAGGACGCCGACCGCTTCAACTTCAAGGTGCCGACGCTGCGCAACGTGGCGCTGACCTATCCGTACTTCCATGACGGCGAGGCGGCCACCTTGACGCAGGCGGTGGACGTGATGGGCCGGTTGCAGCTGGGCCGGACTTTCACGCCGGACGAGAACGCGCAGATCGTGGCGTTCCTGAAAACCCTGACGGGCGATCAGCCGGCGATCCAATACCCGGTGCTGCCGCCGTCGGCCGACGACACGCCGCGGCCCGAGCCCTTTGTGAAGTAACGCGGTTTCCGGCGCCTACTGGCGGACGGTGCGCACGTCCGCCGGCGGCCCGGCTTCGAAGTTGCTGCGCCAGGGGTTGATGTCCAGCCCGCCGCGGCGCGTATAGCGCGCGTAGACCGTCAGCTGCTCCGGCTGGCAGGCCTGCATGATGTCGCTGAAGATGCGCTCGACGCAATGCTCGTGGAATTCCGCATGTTGGCGGAACGAGACGACGTAGCGCAGCAGCGATTCGCGGTCTATCGGCGCGCCCCGGTAGCGGATCTGCACGCTGGCCCAGTCGGGCTGGCCCGTGACGGGGCAGTTCGATTTCAGGAGGCGCGAGGCCAGCGTTTCCTCGACCACGTCGCCCGGGCGGGTGCGCAGCACTTCGGGCGCGGGCTCGTAGGTGTCGATCTCGATGTCCAGCTTGTCTATATAGATGCCGTCCATCTCGCCCATCCGCAATTCGGAGAAGCGCTGCGGCAGGAAGAAATCCAGCCCCACCGGCGCGCCGGCGGCGGCGCTCAGGTCGCGTTCCAGGCGGCCGCGCAGGGCGGCCGAATTGACCAGGCGGGTCTGGTTGAACGAGTTCAGGTACAGCTTGAAGGATTTGGACTCGATGATGTTGGGGCTGTCGGCCGGCACCGAGAAGGTGGCCATGGCTACGCGCGGCTTGCCCTTGGCGTCCAGCCAGGACAGTTCATAGGCATTCCACAGGTCCACCCCGGTGAAGGGCAGCTTGCCGGCTTCCAGGTTCAGCGCCGCGCGATTGTGCGAGCGCGCGATGGGGAAGAGCAGCGAGGGGTCGTATTGCGAGGCGTAGGCCACGCTCTGGCCCAGCGGGCCGTGGGACAGCGTCATAGCGGAGTCATCGGAAACTTGAAGAATGAGCGCATTGTAGGCGGTAGGAAAAAAGCCCGATTTTCCACATTGTGAAATGTAACCTTCGTCATGTGAAAGCCGCTGCTGCGCAGCAGCGGGAACCCATTTCACAGATGATAATTGCGTTCCGCAATACGAAATCAAGTTTGTAATTCATTGATTTATAAGAATAATATTTTTCGTCTTGTATAAGACATCAGTCCACATTGCTCCGCAGCAGAGGCATAGACTTTGTCCAACGATTCACGCAACGCAGGACGCGAATCTTTTGAAGTCTTCCCATCACTGACCAGGAGCATCAACATGAGCAACCGCGAAACCGAAATCCGCAATCTGCAGAAGGACTGGGCCGAAAATGCCCGCTGGCAAGGCATCAAGCGCGACTACAGCGCCGAGGACGTCATCCGCCTGCGCGGCTCGATCGGCGTGGAACACACGCTGGCGCGCCGCGGTGCCACCCGCCTGTGGGAACTGCTGCATAGCGAGCCTTTCGTGAATTCGCTGGGCGCCCTGACCGGCAACCAGGCCATGCAGCAGGTCAAGGCCGGTCTGAAGGCGATCTACCTGTCGGGCTGGCAGGTTGCCGGCGACGCCAACCTGGCCGGCGAGATGTACCCCGACCAGTCGCTGTACCCCGCCAATTCGGTGCCGCAAGTGGTCCGCCGCATCAACAATTCGCTGACCCGCTGCGACCAGATCCAGTGGATGGAAGGCAAGAACCCGGGCGACGAAGGCTACATCGATTTCTTCGCCCCGATCGTCGCGGACGCCGAAGCCGGTTTCGGCGGCGTGCTGAACGCATTCGAACTGATGAAGGCCATGATCGAGGCCGGCGCCTCGGGCGTGCACTTCGAAGACCAGCTGGCTTCGGTCAAGAAGTGCGGCCATATGGGCGGCAAGGTGCTGGTTCCGACCCGCGAAGCCGTCGCCAAGCTGGTGTCGGCGCGCCTGGCGGCCGACACGATGGGCACGCCCACCGTGCTGCTGGCCCGCACCGACGCCGACGCGGCCGACCTGGTGACCAGCGACGTCGACGAGAACGACCGTCCCTTCATCACCGGCGAGCGCACCGTTGAAGGCTTCTTCCGCACCAAGGCCGGCATCGACCAGGCCATCTCGCGCGGCCTGGCCTATGCGCCGTACGCCGACCTGATCTGGTGCGAAACGTCCACGCCCAACCTGGAGTACGCCCGCAAGTTCGCCGAGGCCATCCATCGCCAGTTCCCGGGCAAGCTGCTGGCCTACAACTGCTCGCCCTCGTTCAACTGGAAGAAGAACCTGGACGACGGCACCATCGCCAAGTTCCAGCGCGAGCTGGGCGCCATGGGCTACAAGTTCCAGTTCATCACGCTGGCCGGCTTCCACGCGCTGAACTACGGCATGTTCGAACTGGCCCACGGCTACGCCCGCCGCCAGATGAGCGCCTTCGTCGAACTGCAGCAGAAGGAGTTCGCCGCCGCTGAAATGGGCTTCACCGCCGTGAAGCACCAGCGCGAAGTCGGCACCGGCTACTTCGACGCCGTGACGCAGACCATCGAAGGCGGCCAGTCCTCGACCACCGCGCTGACCGGTTCGACGGAAGAAGCCCAGTTCGAACACGGCAAGGAACAGAAGGCCGCGTAAGCATCGCAGGAGAGTTATGCAGTTGTAGTTGCTGTTGTAGGGTGGATTCGGGTGCCTTCGGGCACCCTTTTTTTTACTTGGCGCTTGGCGTCGTTCGACATCCTTTGGGTCCACACACTCCGTTACAATAAGAAGCTTTGTGAATTCGAGCGATTCGCGCAGCCGTCCCACTTCTGGATCGGCCTATTTCTTGCTTTCAGAATGCCTCAAGAACCTCCATCCTCAGCTGCCATGCCCGTGGTCGCGGCCTTCGACTTCGACGGAACGCTGACCTATCGGGACACGCTGCTCCCATTTCTGGCGCGAGTGTCGTGGCCCAAGCTGGCGCTAGGCCTGGCCATGGTGTCTCCGGCCCTAGCGCTGCTCATGTGCGGACAGGGGGGCAACGACCATGGCATGGCCAGAAGGGAACGCGCGAAACAGCGCCTGTGCAGCGTCGTGTTGCGCGGCCGCAGGCAGTCCGACCTGAAGGCGCTGGCTGCCCGTTGGATTCCTGGCATCGCGCTGCGGCCCGACATGCTCGCTCGATTGCGGGCACATCAAGAGTCCGGGCACCAGGTGGTGATCGTCAGCGCTTCCCCCGACCTCTATCTCGAGGATGTGGCCCGGGGCCTGGGGGCTGAACTCATTTGCACCAGGTTGGAAACGGAGGGAGGCCGCCTGACCGGACGTTTCAGCACGCCAAATTGCTGGGGGCCGGAGAAGGTGGCGCGCCTGGAAGCGCGTTTCGGGCCTATCGGCGACTACGCGTTGCACGCTTACGGAGACAGCAGCGGCGATGCCTGGATGCTGAAGGCCGCGGATTGCGCCTGGCTCAACGGGAAGAGGGTGGTTCGATGATGCCGGCATGGACCCTGCTGCGGCCCCATCAGTGGCTCAAGAACGGATTCGTGCTGGTCGGGCTGCTGTTCGGGCATTACTGGAACGATCCCGGCCTGGTCATGGCCGTCGCGATCGGATTCGTGGCATTTTGCATGGCGTCCAGCGCCGTCTACGTGTTCAACGACTACCACGACCGCGAGGCCGACGCGCGCCACCCCAGGAAGAAGATGCGCCCCATCGCGAGCGGAAGCGTAAGCCTGCGCAGCGCCCGCATGCTGGTGGCGGCATTGGTTGCGGGGGCGCTGTCGCTGCCCGCGTGGTTCGGCCTGTGGGGGGTGATGGCTGCCGTGGCTGCCTATCTCGCCCTCAATATCGCGTATACCTTCAAGCTCAAGCATGTGGTCCTGGTGGACGTGTTCTGCATCGTGGCGGGATTCATGATCCGCCTGGTCTGCGGAACCTACGCCGTGGGCATCACGCCGTCGCGCTGGATGCTGCTTTGCTCGTTCATGCTCACTTTGTTCCTGGGATTTGCGAAGCGTCGTGCGGAGTTCGGCCCGGCCTTGTCCGGGGAAGCCGCCGGGCACGGGGCCACGCGTCAGGTGCTGCGACATTATTCGCCTCAGATGCTGGACGTGCTCATGGCGGTAACCGTGAGCATGACGCTGGTGACCTACGGGCTCTACACCGTGGATGCCACGACCGCAGCCATGCATGGCACTGACAATCTGATCATCACCCTGCCCATCGTGACCTTCGGCCTTTTCCGATACTTGTACCTGATCTACCGGGAAGGGGCGGGGGAAGACACCGGCCGGGATTTGCTGTCCGATGCGCCGATCCGCCTGGCGGTGATCGCCTGGGCTCTCGCGGTTTTCCTTCTGGTCAGATAACCATGGCATACCTATTCCTATTCCTGGCCAGCGCATGCAGCGTCGCTGCGAGCATTGCCTTGAAAATCGCGGGAACGTCCCGCGGCATGCCCTTGTTCGGCGTGCCGGGCGGCGCGACTTATGTCCTGGCCATCGCCTCATACGGCGCGGGCTTTGGCTTTTACGCGCTGTCGCTGCGCCGCTTGGACCTTACGCTGGCGTATCCGCTGATGGTCGCCATATCCATACTTGGCATCTTCGCGTATGGGGCATTTTCAGGCGCCGAGGAACTCGGCGCGTATCGCCTGGCGGGCGCCGCGCTCATCGCCCTCGGCATCTTCCTACTCTCTCAATAAAAGCCGATCCGATGATGACGAGATTCTTCGGCAGCCGCTTCTACAGCGGTTTCCTGTTGCTGTTCTTTTTCCTGATGGTGGCGGCGGCCTCGTTCAATGGCTTCTATACGAAGTGGCGCCTGAACGACGGCCATCCTTCGCTGGGCTTGTCGTACATGGTTGAAGGGACCGCCGCTCGACCCTACGTCTATCGCCAGCTGCTTCCCGCCATTGCCAATCAGGTCCAGGCCTGGCTGCCGCCGGCAAGCGTGGAGCGGATTTCCAAGAGCCTGTCGGACCCGCGGAAAGTGAACAGCCGCTCCAGCCTGGCGATGAAGTATCCCGAATCAGAGGCCCTGAAGCCGGCAGTCGCCTTGCGCTATTACATCGTCTATTACCTGACCTTCTTCGCCTTGGTCGCCTGCCTTTACGTCATGCGCGCACTCTGCCTGCGGGTCGGGGCGACGGCGCCGGCCGCGATCGCCGCGCCGGCGGTCATGGCCTTGCTCTTGCCGTTCATGCTGACCGAGGGCGGCTACTTCTACGACTTCACCGAGGCGCTCTTCATCATGAGCGCCGTGACGCTTGCGCTGGGCATGACAACGCTGCGTTCATGGCGGGTGCCGCTCCTGCTGGCGCTGGCGGGGCTGGCGACGTGGAACAAGGAGGCGTTCTTCTGGTTTACGCCGGCGCTCTATCCGCTCCTGCGCGGGCACTTGGACCGCGTGCGCGCGGCTGGCCTGGTTTCCGCGTTGATGTTGGTCGGCGGCTGCGTCTACCTGGCGATGCGGCTGCGCTATGCCGGAAATCCCGGTACGACGGTGGATTTCCAGCTATGGGACAACCTGCTGTTCTACGCGGATCCCGGCAACTGGTTCCGCACTGAGAACACGTACGGCATTCTGTTGCCGCGCGGTTTCAGCATCGTGTTCATGCTTGTCTTTGCCGGCCTGCTGGCCAAGGCATGGCGCAGCTTGCCTGCCGCCTTGCGCAACCATGGCGCGACAGCCGCGGCGATCAATCTGCCCCTGTTCTTCCTGTTCTGTTCGCCTGGTGAAATGCGCAATCTCAGCATGCTGTATCCCACGTTGCTGCTGTTGATCGCCTGCGCGCTGTCGGCGTGGCTGGCCGGGGCCGGCCACGCCAACCGGTCCCGATAAGGGAAGCCCGGCAATTCTGCGCGGCGCTTGGCGTCAGAGCCCGAAGAACGCCGAGTACACCAGCCTTTCCTCCACCACGCGGCGCTGCTGCGTGGCGCCGGCGCGCCGTTCGGGCACGGCGTTGTCGGTGTAGTAGCGTTCGTATTCGCGCACCGCGATGCGCGCAGGCTTGCCGCCGCGGTCGGGCAGCGTGACGCTGGCGGACCAGATGACCGGATCCAGCAGCTCGCCCAGCAGGGGGCCTTCCAGCACTGGCGGAAAACGCACCACCGGGCCGACGACCACGTTGCCCAGGCGCGAGAGATCGGCGAGCGTCGTGGGCGTGGCGGTTTCCAGGATGGGCAGTTCGCGCATGCGGTCTATGAGTATGGGGCCAGGTATCGGGCCTGGCGGCTGGGGCGCCGGTCCTGACGGATCCAGCAGGCCCGAGGCCAGTACGGCGGCATCGCTCCAGGCCAGGTCGCTGTCCAGTGCCGGGTCGCGCGTCTGCAGCACCAGCTCGACGCGGTTGCGGCCGCTTTCGGCCGTCTGGCCTATGCCGGGAATGAAGGAGATGTTCAGGTACTCGGAGTCCAGCGGGAACTTCATCGGCCCGTGTTTGGGCACCACGCCGCGCAGGCTGAACGTCAGCCGGCCGCGTTTCTGCTCGAACACGGCGCGGCGGCGCGGCAGCACCTGGGAGAACTCGGCCTGCACCACCCGCGACAGCTTGGCCGAACCGATGGCGTTGGGCTGATAGCGGGCCAGCGCCAGGCGCACGAAGGGCATGTAGGTCCGGCCGGGGTCGAGCTCGATGTCGCAATACCAGCGCGCGCGTTCCTCGCTCCAGCGCACGCGGTGTCCGACCACATGCACCAGCTTGGCCGGGATTTCCTGCAGATAGACCTGCTCGTCGGTGACGCGCGCCGAGAAGTCCGACACGCGTGCCTTGTGCTTGGGCGGGGCCGTTTCCCACAACGGATCCAGGCCCCATTGCGTCACCAGCGGCGTCAGCGGGTTGGTGATGTCGGTGAAGTTCTGGCCGTCGCCCGCGATCACCACGCCCAGCAACTCGCCGTCGCCGGAGGAGAACCAGGGCCGCTCCAGCCAGACCCGCAGGCCGTTGCCCAGCCGCGTTACGTCCAGCTTGCCGTCGCCCGCCGTTTCCTCCCAGCGGAAGGTCGGCACCACGTAGGTCAGGACGGGGGCGTCCGGCGGCGCGCTGGCGCGCACGATGGTGTTCTGTGCCGTACCGTCGCGCCTGAGCACCGGGGCGCCAGGGTCATCGTCCGCGCCCGTTTCCACCAGCGGGCCGTCGGCAACGGGCCCCAGCCGCGTGACCTTGTCCGCCTGCGCGTACAGCGAGGGCGGCAGGTATTCGCGGAACCGCGTGGCGGCGCGCAGACGGTAGCGGATGAGGCGGAATCGGGTGTCGCCGAATTCATGGCGGTCGCCGCGCGCGCGCAGCTTGCCGTCCGCGTTCAGTTGTTCCTTCACCGCGTTGCTCAGGGTGAAGAGGTTCGCGTAGTTTTCCGACAAGGGAACCTCGGCCAGCACGCCATGGCCGGCCTGGCGTTCCGGGCGCGGCTTCTGCAGGTCGTCCACCCATTCGTGCCAATCGGCCTCGATCTCGACCTTGCCGGTGGTGGGGCCGTGCAGCCGTACGCGGGCGTACAGGTCCGCGTGGGCATCGCCAGGTCCGCGTTGCGGTTCCTCTGCCATCAGCAGCAGCGGCTCGCAGATTGGTTGCTGCGTCGCATGGACCAGCACCAGCGAGCGGTACGGCGTGACCATCCAGCAGCCGCCCAGTACGGAAGACAGGCGCAGCGTGCCGCGCTCGCCTTCGCTGTTCGCCCAGGCGGGGATGCCGAAGGTGTTGGCCAGGCCGGGATTCACGAAGCTGGAATAGCGCAGCCGGGCAATGCGCCCTTTGGGCAGGTAGAAGGTCAGGACCCGCTTGGCTTCGTCCCAGCTGGGGAGGCCGTCGTCCAGGAAGTCCTCCGAGCAGGGCGGGTCGGTCAGGGTGGCGCGACGCTCTTCCAGCACGATGCGCAAGCCCAGCGTGTCCGGCCACTTGGATGCATGCGCCACCAGCAGCACAAGCTCTTGCGCGGGCGTCAGCGCGATTACCGCGCTGGGTCCCAGCACCTTCGGTCCCGTGACGCCGGGCAGGGCATGGCCGGGCTGGGCGCGCAGCGCGATGCCGCCCGCGGCCGGGTCCGGCAGATAAGGCGTGAGCACCTGGGCTTCGCGGTGGATGACATATTGCCCGGCGGCCAGGCGCTCGCCGGTGGGATGCTCGGCCGAGGGTTCTTTCGGCGGCACCTGTTCGGTGGTGGCGACCGCTTTCAGCACCTGCGGCGTCACCAGTTCTATGTCCGTGCCCGGCCCCTCGTCGTAGAGCGTACCGGCGTCGCGGGCTGCGATCTCGTAGGCCTGCTTGATGCCGGCGGGGCTGCCCATCATGGCGTCGAACAGGCCGTGCGTTTCGCATTGCAGCTGCGAAGCCTTGGGCGGCACCACGTGGCGTTCATTGATGGCGGTATACGTGTAGTCCTTGGAGGCGTCCTCCAGGCGGGCAGCCTTGAAATCGGGGCTGTCGAGGTAGGTGGCCGGGTCCATGCCGGTATTGCTTCGAATCACCAAGCGCTCCAGCGACTCGCCTTCACTCAGGCGGGCGCGTTGCACCAGCGCCGGCGGGTCCACCGGCTCGAAGCGCCAGTAGACGACGGGCTGGGTGGCGTTGTCGTCGCGCTCCAGCGAGGGATCGTCATGCGCCAGGCTGTTGCCGGCCAGGTCCACCAGGCGCGCGCGGAAGCGGTACGGCATGCCGAAGCGCAGGCGCGGCAGGCTGCCCTTGGCCGCCGCGAAGCTGACCGCCAGGCCGTTGCCTTTTTCCGCGGCCGTGTCCTGCACGTCTTCCGGCGCCTCGCCTTGCACACCGCTGTCCGGATCGACGCGGTCACGCAGCGTGCGCCCGGGCCGCGGAGCCACCAGGCTCCAGCCGGTCCAGCGGAACAGCGATTCATGCAGGTATTGGTCGTCCGGGTCCTCGCCGCCGCTGGTGGAGGCGCCTTTTACATAGCCCTCGTCGTCAGGCAGTTGCAACGGCGCGCCGCCATCCGTGCAGCGGTAGGTGCCGGCGCGCTGGCACAACGAGCGCCATTTCGGAGGATCGCCAGGCGCCTGCGGCTGCGCATCCACGCGATAGCCGCGCAGCAGATCCTCGGCATAGAGCACGATGCTGCCCGGCGCGCCCGACAGCGCCGCGTTCTTCAGGGCCGCGGCCGCGGCGTTCTGCGCGACCTCCCAGGCGCGGCCGCGCCGCGCCACGCCCAGGCCGCCCGAGCGCAGCGCAGCCACGCCCTGCTTGTCGCCGGTGGTGTAGGTCACCGCGCCGTCGGCGCCCAGCGCCAGGCTCTTGGCGATCAGGTTCTGGGCGCTGAGCACGAAGTCCACGGTTTTTAGCGCGGCGCCGTCGGCGTCGACCTGGTAGACGTCGAACGGCGTGCGTGGTTCGTACAGGTTCCAGCTGTCGTCCGCGCGGCGCAGCTTCAGCATGCCGCGTTCATGGTCGGCGGGATTGCGGGGACGCGTGGTGAAGCGTTCCGCGTCGCCCGTCCAGGCGGTGGCGGGGCAGGCGTCATCACCGGCGTCGTGGCCGTCCTCCCAGCGCAGGGTCAGGAAGAAATAGCCCTGCGCGGCGGGCGCCGCCGCCAACTGCTGTTCCAAGACCGAACTCGCCGGGACCAGGCAGTCGATGACCAGTCCGAGCTGGCGCAGCAGCGCCGGGTAATCGCCGTAGGACGCCACGATGGCGTGGAAGTCCATTTCCGGCTGCGCAGGCGGCGCGGGCACGTTTGCGCCGTCAGGCCGGCGGATGCTGCGTTGTTGCGCCGTGGGCGGGTTGCGGCGGTAGAAACGGTTGGCCTGGAACAGGGTGTACTCGGCCTGCGAGTTCCACAGCTTCATCAGGTTCTGGTCGGGGCCGGCGAGGCCGCCATCGTTCCAGCGGGTGGGCAGGGCGCGCAGCGGGAAGCTCGCCCCGGGCTGGGGATTGCCCTCGGCGTTCACGCCCGGCGCCGCAGCGTGGCCTTCGTAGACGCTATGCGGGCCGTAGACCTGGGAGCGCAGCACGCGCTCGGCGCCGTCGCCGCCGTCGTCGAAGAAGCGGTCGAAGCCGGGCAGCGGCATTTCGACGCGCCGGTCGCCCAGCGAGATGAAGGCCGTGCGCGTGCCGCAGTCGCTCAGCATGTCCTTCAGGCCCGGATGCGCGTCGCGCCAGGGCAGCAGCGTGGGCGGCGTGCCGGTGGCCTGCACCGCCAGCCTGCCGTAGTGCTTGCGCGCCAGGCCCAGCACGCCCGCCACCGAGTACGAGAACAGGTTGACTTTGCTCATGTCGCGGAACACGAAACCGGCGACCGGCGTGGTCTTGGGCAGCAGCCGTTCCCACAGCGCCGCGTCGGCTTGCGCCTGCGGCTCCAGCTCGATCTCCGCCGCGCCGGTGTTCAGCGCGAAGCGCACCCGCTCCAGCGTGCGCGGCCAGTTGACCCAGTCGGCGAACGCGTGCAGCTGCTGCTCGTTCACGGCCTGCGGCGTCAGGCGCGGCGAGGCCACGATGGAGATGCGCAGCCGGCCGGCGTCGGGGCCGGCGGGTACGCGGCCGTTGGGGATCGCGGTCCAGACTATCGTTTGCTTGGCCATGGACGTTCCTCAGGCAAAGGCTTCGGCGTATTCGCGCCAGGCGTACTCGGTGCCGTCGTCGATCTGCGCCAGCTCCTGCGCCAGCGGCAGGTCGGGATGCGGCCCCATCAGGTCGCGGAAACCCGGGTCGCCATTGGACCCGGCGAACTTGCGTTCGCACGACAGCGACACGCTCATCGAGAACATGAAGACTTCGATCTCGACGGTGATGGTGGCGCGCCCCGCGCACTTGCCGCTTTCGAACTCGTAACGCAGTTCCAGGTAGATCTCGATGGAAATGCTGACGATGCCCAGCACGCTGACGCAGCCGCCCATGCGGAAGTAGCCGGCCAGCGAGCAGGCGTTCTTTTCCATGCGGAAATAAATGCCCGCCATGACGTGCACGCCGCCGGAGGCCACGCCCAGGTTCACCGACACGCTGGCGCCGAACTCGAAGGCGGCTTCCATCAGCTGGATCCCGCTGGGATCCAGCGTGATGCCGAAAAAGCCGCCGCCGCCGAACATGCACACCGACAGATTGAAGGGCTGTTCGCGCGTGCAGAAGTTGAAGCGCACGGCCAGCGGTTGGCCGATGAAGGGCACGGTGAAGCCCGCGCCCAGGCTGAGGTTGGACAGGTTGAAGACGCCGATGGCGACGGCTGGCAGCGCCAGGTCGAAACCTGCGTCCACGCCCTTGGCCGAGATATCCAGGTAAGGCGGGTCGGAGAATCCATCCAGCGGGATCAGGTCGCGCAGCGTTTCGACGAAGGACAAGGGGCCCACGAACTTGATGTCGGTCAGCAGCACGTCCACGTCCATCTTCGCGGCCGTGTCGATGCGGAACTCGATCTTCTCGAAGTTCAGCTCCATGAAGCTGGCAGGCGCGATCAGGACCAGGTCGAAGTCCTTCAGAGAGCAGACCACCGACATCTTGGGCGCGCTCTGCCCGTTCTTGCGCACGCGCGCCTCCACCGCCACGCGAAAGCCGCGCGCATCGTTGACGCGGAACAGCGGCGGATCGCCCGGCTTGATCGACCAGCTCTTGATCACCGGGTTCCAGTCGAAGCGGATGGTGAGTTCATCGCCGGTCAACAGCTCCAGCAGTTCCGCGCTGGCCAGCACGGCGTCCACCGCCAGCTTGACCGCCTGCAGCGCAGTCTGCGCGATCTGGCGCGGCGCGCCTTCCAGCAGGCGCGCGCCGCCTATGGTGACGGACAGAGGATCGACCGCGTTTGTGATGGCCTGCAGGCGCGTCCTGAGCGTCGCGGCGTCGGCAAACAGTTCGTCCAGCTGGTCGGGGTGGCCCACCACCGCATCGAGCGCGTCGTACAGCGCCTTGCCCTGCACCAGCAGCGCCGGCACGACGCCGACGCTATCCAGCAGCGTCTGGGCGGTGTTGGCTGTCTGGCGCAGCGATTGCCGCAGGCCATCCGGCAAGTGCGCGCCGTTCACTTGCGCGTCCGCCGCCGTGCCCAACGCCCGGGCGGCATCGCGCGCGGCGGTGAGCACGGCGGGCAGTCCCGGCAGCGCGGGCGCGGCGTCGAAGGACAGTCCGGCCAGCAGCGCGACCTGCGCGCGCACGGCTGCCAGCGCGGCGATCAGATCGTTGACGCGGGCCTTTGCGTCCTGCACCAGGTTCTGCGCGTAGGCCTGCGCCTGGCTGAGCAGGTCCTCCAGCGTGTCGTTCAGCACCTGCAACGCGGCCTCGGCGATGCGGCCCGGCTGTTGCGCCAGGTCCGCCACCAGGCCATAGAGCCGGCCCATCTCGTTGACCAGGCTTTCCAACTGGGAACAGGCTTCCGATACGAAGCGCGGCACCTGCTCCGGCGTGCCGGCGGCGTTGGACACCGCTTCAATCACGTCGCCCAGCGGTATGCAGCCGAACAGCAGCGGAAAGGGCAGGTCCGGGGACATGACCTTGGGGAAGATGTCCGGGCCGTTCATCTTGCCGGCGACGAAGTCCGCCACCTTGCCGCTGACCGGACCTGCCATGCGCGACAGCGCCGTGGGGCGCAGATTCGGCTGGACGAAGCCGCCCGCGCGGTCGCCTTGCGCGGAAAAGTTCAGCACCGCGTCGCCGCGGTAGCCGGGCTCGGCGTCTATGTTGCCGAAGACCTGGCCGACGTTGCCGGAGTCGAATCCGAACCGCAGGTAGTGGTCGTTCCAGCTCAGCACGTTGTTGCTGTCGCTGCCGGTCAGTTCAGCCAGCGCGGCAATGCGGATCTCGGCGCGCTTGACGCCGGGATAGAACAAGGGGCCGTTCAGCGAGTCGCTATAGGCGCGCAGCTGGGTGTTGCCAGGATCGACCAGGCCGTCGAACTCGATCGTCTCCGCTTGCGCCGCGGTATCGCCCGGCTTGAGCGGGGAGGCGAACGTGACGCGTTGCTGCTTGAACTGCGCCGTGCGGCGGCCGGATTCGGCGTCGCGCCAGGCCTTGCGCGTTTGCTTCGCGAAAAGCTCGGCATTCACGTAGTCGGGCGTCAGCCATTGGCCGCTGATCTTGCGCGGGCAGGCATGGCCGCCGTCCATGAAGATCATGGGCAGGTCGAACTGCACGATGCGGCCGTCGATGTCGGTGGCCGAACAGGCGAAGCGGAAGGGGATTTTGTCTATGCACGGCCAGAACAGCACCTGCCCCAGGCCGTCGATGTCGCTGTCCGGAGAGGTGGGTGCATCCAGGCTGGGCGTGACGGTGGTCAGGATGCGCACGCTGGAGAACGGCATCTGGCGGTGCAGGAAGATCATGTTCCCCGAGTCGTCGCGCGCCTGCAGCAGCGGGTCGGCGTACTGGCGTTCGCGCTGGCGCACGATGAGGAACATGCGCTGGCGCAGGTAGGCGGTGTTGCCGGCCGGGGCGCCCGTATGGAACTTGCGTTCGCTGACCTTCACCAGCGAGGCGCGATGGCCGAAGGGAAACAGCAGGCCCTTGTAGACCACGCGGACGTAATGATCGCGGCCCATGGCGCCGCGATGCGTCCATTCTTCCAGCGACAGCCCGGGCGCGTCCCAGTTGCCGCGCGAGTCCAGCCAGGCGCCCAGCGCGGACAGCATCAGCAGCTTGGCGTCCACCGGCTGCGGCGTGTAGTTGGCGACGGAAAAGTTGGAAGACAGGTGCGCGATCTGGAAGCGGTCGAAATCGTCCATCGGCATGCGGAAGGGCGAGGTATTCGGCTGCGGCAGATAGGTCGTCGCCGGCACCGGGAACGCCGCCTGCATCGGCTTGGTGGTGCCTTCGCCACCCAGCGCCCAGACGGCGCGCACGGTGGGCTTGGGATCGTCCGCCTGCGGCGCCGTCGCGCTGTTCTCCGGCTGCGCGGCCAGCAACTGGGTATGCCAGAGTTCGGTGTGCTGCGTGGCGGCGGAAGTCGCCGGCGCCTTGGCGTGGCGCCAGCGTTCGTCCGCATGCGGGCTGAGGATCAGCCGCCACGGCAGTTCTATCGCCGTCTGCTGCGCGGCGGGCAGCGCGGGCTTGGGGCCGCGCCTGAGGATTTCGATCAGGGCGCTGGTGCGCTGAACCTCACGGACCGGCGCGCCGCCGCCCACGCGCAATGCGCGCAGGCCTGGCGCGCCGCCTGCCTGCCGCAGCAGCAGCGCCCCGGGCGCGTTCTGCTGCGTGGCGATGCGCGCGCTGCGCAGCGCGAAGCTCGACAGCGCCGCGCGTTGCACCGGCGAGAGCTTGTCGATGCGGGTGTCGAACAGATCGCGCAGGTTCAGGCGCGGCGCGCTGGGCCCGGGCGGGCGCGCATTGGCGGCCACGGTCAACGGCAGCGACTCCATCGCGGCCAGCACGCCTTCCAGCGTGTAGGGCACGTCGAAGCCGTCGGGAACGGCAAAGGCCAGCCGCGACTCGCCCGCGATGCGCGCGCGCACCGGCGGACCGGTGGGATCTTCCACGCCGCCTGCGGGTTCCGGCTTGTCCGGCGTGGGACGGGGCGGCGGCTGCTTGAAGACGTCGGGAGGCGGACGTTCGAAAAACGTCTCTTCGCTGATCGACTGCGGCGGGAAGTGGACGATGAGCGTGGCGGCGCCGTCGCCAGCTTTCTTCAGGCGGGGCGGCTGGCCCGGCGTGACCGTCAGGTTGCGCAGCTCCAGCCGCAAGGCCAGCAGATCGGCCGGGCGCAGCACGGCATGGCCGGGGCGGGTGCCGTCGAAGAAATTGCGGTTGGGATTGGGGGCCAAAACAGGAATGTTCAGCCTTCTGGTGACCATGCCAGTTCTCCTGCAAATAAGGAAACCCAGGAACGAAATCCTGCACGTCCAGCTACCTGCGAATCGAACTGCCAATGTGGCGAAAATTATCGTTGTGTTGCGTTAGTAGTCAACAACGCACGGGCCTGCGGCAGCGGCTGCCGCGACAGCGCCGGTTTGAGAATCCGGATGTGGCCGAAAGATGTAGAAGAGGCAAGCTTTCGCTGGGGAAGCTCATGCTTTGCATGAGACTTTTGCCGCCATCTTCAGACTCGGGAAGGGGTAAGGCGGTGCCTATCCGCATGGGGGACGGGTGGCCGTCAGCGGAATTTATTTTGTACGAATGCGTAACGGCTACGGCCCCGGAAATCACGCCATCCGCGGCCGGGCCGGGATCTCAACTGGCGACCGCGGGCGCGCCGCCCAGCGCCTCCAGGCATTCCGCCAGCGGAGGAATGGCGCTGGCCAGCGCCTGGACGGTTTGCGCGTCAACCTTGGCCAAGGGTGGAATCTCGGCCAGCACGCGCACATCGCCAAAGCGTTCGATGGCTTCCTTGTTGCCCGCCGAGAGCGGCCCGCTCATGATCACGCCCAGCACCGGAATGCCGCGGCGCTTGAGGGCCTCAAGGCTGAGCAGGGTGTGGTTGATGGTGCCCAGTCCGCTGCGGGCGGCCAGCACCACCGGCATGTCCAGCCGCGCAATCAAGTCGATCATCATGTGGGTGTCGTCGATCGGCACGTAGAGGCCGCCCGCGCCTTCCACCACCAGCGGCGCCTGCGTGGCCGGCGGGACGATGCTGGTGGCGTCGACGATGGCGTCTTCCAGCGTGGCCGCGGCCCAGGGCGACAGCGGCGCCTGCAGCACGTAGGCCGGCAGGTGCAGGCGTTCGGGCGGCAGCCCGGCCAGTTGCGCCACGGTTTCGGTGTCGCCGGGTTCTTCGGCCACGCCCGTCTGCACGGGCTTCCAATAGTCGGCGTTCCAGGCGCGCGCCAGGATCGCGGACACCAGGGTCTTGCCGATGCCAGTGTCAGTGCCGGTCACGAAGACGCCGGCGGGGGACTGGTTTGATTTTTTCCACATACCGTAGGCCAGGTGATAGGTCACCCCGGCTCCTTGTTCGTCAAACGCCGCCAGCACCCGCCGCAGTTGCGCTGCGCCCAGTGGCGCGCGTCCGGGGGCGGGCGTGGTGGCGCCTATGCCTTTCAGGGCGCGCAGGAAATGCAGCCCGTCAGGATGATTTTGTATCAGCCGTTCGCTGCGCACGCCACCCGCCAGATTGCCCCTGTCCGGATGGATGGCGGCGGCGGCCGGATAGCGCGGCGTGGCGGGGGCAAGCCCCGCCGCGGCATGCGCGGCCTGCCATTCGTGGAAGGTGCCGTCCGCCAGCGTCGCCACCGCCAGGCAGCCGCCCGGCGCGAGCAGCGCGGCCAGCCGGCCCAGCCCGGCGTTCAGGTCGGAGAACCATTGCACCGCCAGGCTGGAGCAGATCAGGTCGTAGCCGCCTTCGAGTCCGGCGGGATGCTCGCCGTCCAGCAATTGGTAGCGAGCCCGGCCAGGCAGTGAGGGGCCGCGCTGCGCGGCCGCGAGCATGCCGGGGGCGATGTCGGTGACGGTCCAGTCGGCGGGACCGATGCGGCGCGCCAGCGCCTGGGTCAGCAGGCCGGTGCCGCAACCGATTTCCAGGATGCGGGGGCGGCGCGGCAGGGGCAGCAGGGCGATATCGCCGGCCAGCCGCTCGGCAGCCAGCCGCTGGACGGACGCGTGGTCTTCATAGGCGGGTGCGGCGGCGCCAAAGCGCGCGCCGATGCCGGCGTTGCGGGGGGCTTGCGTCATGCGGCGCGCGCCAGGCCGTCAATGAAGGCGCGGATGCGCTCCGCGCACCAGGGCGCGTCCGACACTGGCAGCAGGTGGCCGCCGCGTGTCCGCATATGGATCTCCGCGTCGGCCCCGCCGGCAAAGACCGCCTGCGTCATGGCCTGAGGCACGATGGGGTCGTCGGCGCCAGCCAGGACCAGCAGCGGCACGGGCAGCGCCGCCAGGGCCTCGCGCCGGTCTTCGTCGCGCAGGACTTCCAGGTCGCGCGTCAGCGGCGCAAGTTGCGGGTCGCCGAAATCGGTCGCGTCGCCGCAGCGCTGGCGGAAGTCGCGCAGCACCGCCGCAGGGTCAGCGGACAGGCGCCGGGACATGCGTTCCAGCACACGCGGCGCCACGCCGGCCTCGAAGCCGGGGCCGGCCGCGAAGCGGGCGAAGCCGTTGATCG
Source organism: Achromobacter xylosoxidans (assembly GCF_014490035.1). Classification (NCBI taxonomy): domain Bacteria; kingdom Pseudomonadati; phylum Pseudomonadota; class Betaproteobacteria; order Burkholderiales; family Alcaligenaceae; genus Achromobacter; species Achromobacter xylosoxidans. The sequence continues at coordinate 2,398,979 of NZ_CP061008.1, forward strand.
ACACCAGGCCGAGGCAGTCTTGCGGCTGTCCGCGCAAGAGGCGCAGCAGGCCCAGCGAATGGCCAATGGCGATCACCGGGCCGGCCAAGACCGGCTCCTGCGCCGGCCCGAAATAGCCCGCGTCGAAGACGGCTTGCGGCCAGTCTTCGAGTTCAGCGCGCAGCGGCGCCCAGACCGAAGCGTCGAAGGCCCAGCCGTGTACGAACAGCAGGGTGGGGCGGGGCATGCCGGCTTGCATGGAGACGGCGGTCATCACGCCAGCGCGGCGGCGAAACCGTCGATCAGGCGCGCCACGTCCACATCGCGGTGCGCCGCGCTCAGGGTGACGCGCAGGCGGCTGGTGCCGGCGGGGACGGTGGGCGGGCGGATCGCCACGGCCAGCAGGCCGCGCTGCTCCAGCCCCGAGGCCAGTTCCAGGGCGCGGGCTTCGTCGCCCACGATGGCCGGCACGATCTGGGTGGACGAAGCCCCCGTGTCCAGCCCCATGCCGCGCAGCGCGGCGCGCAGATTGTCGCCCGCAGCCGCCAGGCGGGCGCGTTCGGCGTCCAGCGTGGGTACCAGGTCCAGCGCCGCGTCCATGGCGCCCAGCACCGCGGGCGGCAGCGCCGTGGTGTAGATGAAGCCCGAGCAGGCGTTGATCAGGTAGTCGCACAGCGCGCGCGAACCGGCGACGTAGGCGCCGAATCCGCCCAGCGCCTTGCTGAACGTGCCCATGGCCAGGTCGATGCGGCCGGGCGCCAGCCCTGCCAGCCCCATGCCGCGCGGACCCAGCACGCCGGTGGCGTGCGCTTCGTCCAGGTAGACGAAGGCGCGGTAACGGTCGGCCAGGGTTGCCAGCCGTTCCACGTCGGTCCGGTCGCCGTCCATGCTGAACACGCTTTCGGTGACGATGAATCGCGACACGGGCTGGCCGGCCGCGCTCTCCGCCTTGGCGGCCAGCAGGCTTTCCAGATGAGCCAGGTCGTTGTGCCGGAAGCGGATCTGCTTCACGCCCGCCGCCTGGCAACCATGGTGCAGGCTGGCGTGGTTGAGCTTGTCGGCATACAGCTCGACCTCGCCCTGGCTGGCGGCCGCGCGCAGCAGGGCGGGCAGTACGGCGGCGTTGGCCTGCCAGCCCGAGGCCAGCAGCAGCGCGGCCTCGGTGCCTTTCAGCCGGGCCAGCTTGGCTTCCACCTGTTCGTGCAGGTCCAGATTGCCGGTCACCAGGCGCGACGCCTGGGCGCCCGCGCCGTGGCGGGCCGCCCATTCGCGCGAGCGCTCGACCAGCAGCGGATGCCGCGACAGGCCGAGGTAATCGTTGCTGGAGAAGTTCAGGACCGGCTCGCCCTCGAGGACGAGGCGTCCCGGAGCGGCGGCGGAGGCCGTGCGCAGGCGGCGGCGCACGCGGCGCGCTTGCGCGCGCGCCAGTTCGGAGGAGAAAAGCGGATCCAGCTTGGACATCTATATTTCCTGCAGCGGCCGGGCAGGGGGGAGGCCGCGCCAGGCCGTAGAATGCGGGCCATTGTAGTGGAGGCGGGCGTGGCCCCCGTTCCGGCCGGATGCGCCGGGCGGACCCCGGGGCGCGCCGCCGGTATCGAGAGGTGAATCATGCACATGCCCGACTGGGTGGCCCAGGGCCAGCCCCATATCTGGCTACCCTATGCCCAAATGAAGACGGCCACGCCGCCGCTGCCCGTGGTGCGCAGCCATGGCAGCCGGCTTGAACTGGCCGACGGCCGCAGCCTGATCGATGGCGTCGCGTCCTGGTGGACGGCCTGCCATGGGTACAACCACCCGCACATCGCCCAGGCCGTGCGCGCGCAGCTGGACGCCATGCCGCACGTCATGTTCGGCGGGCTGACCCATGAGCCGGCGCTGACCCTGGCGCGCCGGCTGGCCGCCATGCTGGGGCCGGGACTGGACCGCGTCTTCTACACCGATTCCGGCTCGGTGGCGGTGGAAGTCGCCATGAAGATGGCGCTGCAGTTCTGGCTGAACCAGGGAGAACGCGGCCGCAGCCGTTTCCTGGCGTTCCGCGGCGGCTATCACGGCGACACCTTCGGCACCATGGCGGTGTGCGATCCGGACGAGGGCATGCACAGCCTGTACCGCGGCATGCTGGCCGAACACGACATCGTCGACCTGCCGTGCAGCGAGGCCGAACTGGCCGCGCTGGAGGCGCACCTGGAAGTCCATGCCTCCCGGCTGGCGGGCATCCTGGTCGAGCCGCTGGTGCAGGGCGCGGGCGGCATGCTGCTGCACGACCCGGAAGTGCTGCGCCGTCTGCGCCGCGTGGCCGACCGCCACGGCCTGCTGCTGATCTTCGACGAGATCTTCACCGGCTTCGGCCGCACCGGCACGATGTTCGCCTTCGAGCAGGCCGGCATCCGCCCGGACATCGTGACCTTGTCCAAGGCTCTGACCGGCGGCACCTTGCCGCTGGCCGCCACGGTGGCCAGCAGCCGGGTGTTCGAGGCGTTCTGGTCCGATGACCCTTCGCACGCGCTGATGCACGGCCCCACCTTCATGGGCAACGCGTTGGCCTGCGCCGCGGCCAACGCCTCGCTGGATCTCTTCGAGACCGAACCGCGGCTGGCGCAGGCGCAATCGATCTCCGCGAGCCTGGCCGCGGGCCTGGAACCGTGCCGCGAGCTGCCCTGGGTGCGCGACGTGCGCGTGCTGGGCGCGATCGGCGTGGTCGAGCTGGACGGCATCGCCGACCGCGAGGGCCTGAAGCGGCGCCTGGTCGACGCCGGCGTGTGGGTGCGGCCGTTCGGCAATGTGGTCTACCTGACGCCGGCGCTGACCATCGCCGAGGACGATCTCGCCAGCCTGATGCGGGCGGTGGTCGAGGTGCTGCGCCGCCAGCGCCCCTGAGCCGGATGGCGCCCGGCCCGCGTGGCCGGGGCAAACCCGCCGGACCCGCCTTGATCCAGATCAAGGCGGCTTTGTAACGCGCTGGGTAACATCGGCGCATGCGAGCAAAATCGATCTTCGCCGTCCCGGCCGCCCTGTCCGACGCCGACCGCCAGCAGCGCCGCCATGCGCTGGTGCGCCTGTCGCTGGCGTGGCTGGCCATGATGCAGGTGATGATGTTCGCCTGGCCCGGCTACCTGCGGCATGAAAGCATGCCGGCCGATGCGCTGGAAACGCTGGACTGGGCCATCGTGCTGATGAACTGGGCCAGCTTCGCGCTGACCGTGCCCGTGGTGGTCTATTCGGCCTGGCCGATCTGGCGCCACGCGGGCGACAACCTGCGCCATGGCCGCGCCGGCATGGACGTGCCGGTGGCCCTGGGCATCGTCGCCGCCTTCATTCCCAGCGTCCACGCCACCTACACGGGGCGCGGCGAGGTCTACTTCGATTCGGTCACGATGTTCGTGGCCTTCCTGCTGACCGCGCGCTATCTGGAGCTGTGCGCCCGCCAGTCCTTCGGCGGCGCGGCAGGCGGCTTGCGCCACGAGCGCGTGGAGGCGCAGCGCCTGGAGCTGGGCGCGCGCGCCGATCGGCTGGCCTCGCGCTTCGTCATGGTCCAGGTCGCGTTGGCGCTGGCCGCCGCGGCCGCCTGGGCCTACATCGATGCGGCGCACAGCGTTCCGGTGATGGTGGCGTTGCTGGTGATGAGCTGTCCCTGCGCCATGTCGATGGCGGTGCCCACCGCCATGGCCTCCGCCCATTCGGCGCTGGCCGCCCATCCCAATATGTCCGACGCGGCGCTGGACGAGCTGCTGGGCGAGGCGCGGCGCCGCGCTCGCCAGAACCTGTACGGATCGGTGGTCTGGCACCTGCTGATGACCCCGCTGGCGCTGGTCGGCTGGGTGACGCCGTGGCTGGCCGCGATCACCATGCTGGTGTCCTCGCTGGCGGTCGCCTACAACTCGTGGCGCTTGTGCCGCCGCGACTGGGCTGGCGCGCCGGCGCCCGCCGCCGCGCTGGAAACGGCGCAATGACCATCCTCTATCTGCTTCTGCCCCTGTCCCTGCTGTTCGTGCTGGCCATCGGGGTGTCGCTGTGGTGGGCCGTTTTCAACGGCCAGTACGACGACACCGATGATGCCGGCCGCGCCATCCTGCTCGACGACGACAGCGGACCCGCCAGCCGCGGCTGAGCGGCGCGTTTGATTTCGCGCCTGGACCCGTTGCGCCGGCGCCGCGTTCCCCACCGTGTAACCAGATGCTTGATCCAGATCAACGCTGCCTTGTTTGACTAGTCCCATCATTGCAGCCTGGAGCTATCTGTAACTTTAGGGGAAGGGCGATGAACGATTGCGCCGCAATCGCAAGCAAGGCCGACACCTTCAACTACAAGATCGTGAGGCAATTCGCGCTCATGACGGTAGTGTGGGGCATCGTCGGCATGGCTGTGGGCGTTTTTCTCGCTGCGCAGCTTATCTGGCCGCAGCTGAACTTTGACACCGCATGGCTGAGCTATGGCCGCCTGCGCCCGCTGCACACCAACGCGGTGATCTTCGCGTTCGGCGGCAGCGCGTTGTTTACGACGTCGTACTACGTGGTCCAGCGCACCTGTCAGGCGCGCCTGTTCTGCGGCCCGCTGGCCGCGTTCACGTTCTGGGGCTGGCAGATCGTCATCGTCGCCGCCGCCATCACCTTGCCCATGGGTTTCACCAGCAGCAAGGAATACGCCGAACTCGAATGGCCCATCGACATCCTGATCACCCTGGTCTGGGTGGCTTACGCCATCGTGTTCTTCGGCACCATCGTCAAGCGCCGTTCCAAGCACATCTACGTGGCCAACTGGTTCTTCGGCTCGTACATCCTGACCATCGCCATCCTGCACATCTTCAATAACATCGAAATGCCGGTGTCGATGTGGAAGTCCTACTCCGCCTACTCGGGCGTGCAGGACGCCATGGTGCAGTGGTGGTACGGCCATAACGCCGTGGGCTTCTTCCTGACCACCAGCTTCCTGGGCATGATGTATTACTTCGTGCCCAAGCAGGCCGGCCGTCCCATCTATTCCTACCGCCTGTCCATCGTCCACTTCTGGGCGCTGGCCTTCACCTACATGTGGGCGGGCCCGCACCACCTGCTGTACACCTCGTTGCCCGACTGGACCCAGTCGCTGGGCATGACCTTCTCGCTGATCCTGCTGGCGCCGTCCTGGGGCGGCATGATCAACGGCATCATGACGCTGCAGGGCGCCTGGTACAAGCTGCGCACCGATCCGATCCTGAAGTTCATGGTGACGGCCCTGTCGTTCTACGGCATGTCGACCTTCGAAGGCTCGATGATGTCGATCCGCACGGTCAACGCGCTGTCGCACTACACGGACTGGACCATCGGCCACGTGCACTCCGGCGCGCTGGGCTGGGTCGCCATGATCTCCTTCGGTTCGCTCTACTACCTGATCCCGCGTCTCTACGGCCGCGAGAAGATGTACAGCGTCAAGGCCATCGAACTGCACTTCTGGATCGCGACCATCGGCGTGGTGCTGTACATCGCCGCCATGTGGATCGCCGGCGTGCAGCAGGGCCTGATGTGGCGCGACACCGCCAGCGACGGCACCCTGGTCTACAGCTTCGTCGAGGAACTGAAGACGCGCGTCCCGTACTACCTGATCCGTTTGCTGGGCGGCACCTTGTTCCTGTCGGGTGTGTTCGTCATGGCCTGGAACGTGTGGATGACGGTGCGCGGCGCGCAGCCGGTCAATCCCGCGATTCCGCAAGACGATCCCCATGCCGCTCGCCAGCCGGTCCCCGTGACCGCCGCGCCGGCCACCGTTTGACGAGGACATCATGGCCAACCATAAATCTGGTTTCTTTTCCCACCAGACGCTCGAGAAGAACATCGGCTGGATGATCATCGCCAGCATCCTGGTGGTGTCCTTCGCGGGCCTGGTCCAGATCGTGCCGCTGTTCTTCCAGCACAGCACGACCCAGCCCATCGCGGGCGTGGAACCCTACAGCCCGCTGCGCCTGATGGGCCGCGACGTCTACATCCGCGAAGGCTGCGTCGGCTGCCATTCGCAGCAGGTGCGGGTGCTGGCGGCCGAAGTGCAGCGCTACGGCCCGTACTCGGTGGCCTCGGAATCGGTCTTCGACCATCCCTTCCTGTGGGGCTCCAAGCGCACCGGTCCCGATCTGGCGCGCGTGGGCGAACGCTATTCGGATGACTGGCACCGCATCCACCTGCGCGACCCGCGCAAGGTGGTGCCGGAATCCAACATGCCCGCCTATCCCTGGCTGGAAAAGACGGTCATCACCGGCGAGAACGTGAGCGACCGCATGCGCGCCCTGCGCACGCTGGGCGTGCCCTACACCGACGAGGAAATCGCCGCGGCGCCCAAGGCCATCGAAGGCAAGACCGAGGAAGACGCGCTGGTCGCCTACCTGCAAGGGTTGGGCGTGGGCGTGCGCAAGGCCGAGCAGGCCAGGAAGGCGGAAGAGGCCAAGAAGGCCGCCGCGCAACCCGCGGCACAGCCCGCGACCCAAGCCGCCGCGCCCGCGGCCGCGGGAGGCTGACCATGCTGGGCTACCTGAGCGCAGTCGTCACCGCCATTTCGATGGCAACTTTCTTCGGCATCGTCTGGTGGGCCTGCTCGCGCGGCCGCCAGAGCGCCAACCGCGAATCGGCCATGCTGCCGTTCGCACTGCCCGATGAGTTCGGGCAGGGACAACAAGATGGAGCGAATCGGTCATGAGCGATTTCGTTAATGGCTTCTGGGGATATTTCATCTCGATCGTCGCGGTGGGCGGCGTGGTCTGGTGCGTGTGGCTGCTGTACACGCAGCGCCGCTGGCTCAGCACCAAGCCGGCCAACGGCAAGGTCGAGGACACGGGCCACGTCTGGGACGGCGACCTGACCGAGCTGAACAACCCGGTGCCGGGCTGGTGGACCTGGATGTACCTGCTGGCCTGCGCCTTCGCGCTGGGCTACCTGTTCTTCATGCCGGGCCTGGGTGAGTACAAGGGCCAACTGGGCTACAGCAGCACCGAGGAAGTGGCCAGGCAGCAGGCCAAGATGGCCGAAGCCGTGCGTCCGATCTACGCGCGCTTCGAAACCATGGACATTCCGCAGATCGCCCAGGATCCGGGCGCCCGCGAAATCGGCCAGCGCCTGTTCCTGAATACCTGCGCGCAATGCCATGGCTCGGACGCCAAGGGCGGCCCCAGCTTTCCCAACCTGGCCGACGGCGACTGGCTGCACGGCGGCTCGCCTGAAGCCATCACGCAGACCATCACGCAGGGCCGCGTGGGCGTGATGCCGCCCTGGAAGGCCGCGATCGACGCCAAGACGGCGGCCGACATCGCCCAGTACGTGCGTTCGCTGTCGGGCCTCACGGCAGATCCGGTGCGCGTGTTCCGCGGCAAGCGCGAGTTCGCCAACTACTGCGTGGCCTGTCACGGCGTCGACGGCAAGGGCAACCAGGCGCTGGGCGCGCCCAACCTGACGGACGATGTCTGGCTCTACGGCAGCTCGGAAGCCACCATCGTCAAGACCATCCTGGATGGCCGCGACAACCGCATGCCGGCGCATGGCGACATCCTGACGCCGGAGCAGATCAAGATCCTGACGGCCTGGGTCTGGGGCTTGTCGAACAAGCCCGAAGCGACGGCCGGGGCCGCGCCGGGCACGGTAACGAAGTAAAGGCTTTACAGCGCGTTTTTGGGGGCCGCGCCTGGCGTGGCCCCCATATCACTGGACATACAGCAGGGAGCAGGAAATGGAAGATGGGTCAGCCGCAAGGACCGGCAATTCGCCTGACGGTGACCCGCCGCCCTGGCGGCCGCACGTAAAGCCGCCGCGCCCCGGGACGGAAACCCTGGAGCAGACGCTGGCGGGCGTGCGCAGCAAGATCTACCCCCGGTCCGTCAGCGGCATCTTCGCCCGCTGGCGCATCGCATTCGTCTTTCTCACCCAGCTGATTTTCTATGGCCTGCCCTGGCTGCAATGGAACGGCCGCCAGGCCGTGCTGTTCGACCTGGGCGCGCGCAAGTTCTATCTCTTCGGCCTGGTGCTGTGGCCGCAGGACGTGGTCTATCTGGCGGTGCTGCTGGTGATTTCGGCGCTGGCGCTGTTCCTGTTCACCGCGGTGGCGGGGCGGCTGTTCTGCGGCTACGCCTGTCCGCAGACCGTCTATACCGAAATCTTCATGTGGATCGAGCGCAAGGTCGAAGGCGACCGCGTCGCGCGCATCCGCCTGGACGAATCGCCCTGGACCTGGCGCAAGGCGCGCCTGAAGATCACCAAGCATTTCCTGTGGATCGCGCTGGCCTGGTGGACGGGTTCCACCTTCATTGGCTACTTCGCGCCCATCCGCGAACTGGGCCATGAGCTGTTCGCGCTGCAACTCGGCCCCTGGCAGTGGTTCTGGATGCTGTTCTACGGCTTCGCCACCTGGGGCAACGCCGGCTTCATGCGCGAATCCGTGTGCAAGTACATGTGCCCCTACGCGCGCTTCCAGAGCGTGATGGTGGACCCCGACACCTTCGTGGTCACCTACGACAAGCGCCGCGGCGATCCGCGCGGCGGCCGCTCGCGCAAGGTGGACCACAAGGCCGCCGGGCTGGGCGATTGCGTCGATTGCAGCCTGTGCGTGCAGGTCTGTCCGACCGGCATCGATATCCGCGACGGCCTGCAGTACATGTGCATAGGCTGCGGCGCCTGTATCGATGCCTGTGAACAGGTCATGGACAAGATGCAGTACGAACCCGGCCTGATCCGCTATACCTCGGAACGCGCCATGCTGGACGGCTTGTCCGCCAAGAGCGCGCGCTCCCATCTGCTGCGCCCGCGCGTGCTGATCTACGGCACGCTGATCCTGGCGCTGGCCATCGCCTTCGTCGCATCGCTGGCCATGCGCAACCCCCTGCGGGTGGACGTGATCCGCGACCGCGGCGCGCTGGGGCGCGAAGTGGCCGGCGGCATGATCGAAAACGTATACCGCCTGCAGATCATCAATACCTCCGACCAGCCGATGCGCCTGCAACTCTCGGCCGACGGCATGCCCGGCCTGAAGGTGATGACCGGACGACAAGGCTCGGACACCGTCGACGTCGAGGCCGCGGCCAACAAGCTGGTGCCCATGGTCATCCGCGCGCCGGCCGGCGCCGAGCCCGGCGCCCATGCCATCACGCTGCGCGCGCGCGGCCAGGATGGCGAGAGCCGTGCGGTCGAGACCGACGAGCCCGCCAGCTTCTACGTACCCGACTGAATACTGAAAAGGACAAGCCCATGACCGCCGCCCAACCCGCCAAGACCGCCAAGCCCTGGTACCGCGAGCCCTGGCCCTGGATCCTGATGGCCGGCCCGTTCGCGGCCATGATAGGCTGCTTCGTCACGATCTATTTCGCTTTCACCAATTTCAGCAACCAGCCGATCCAGGAGGGCGTGGTCAAGCGCGGCCTGGTCATCGAGCAGGCGGCGCCCAGCGCCAATCCGTAACCGGGGAGAACACAGATGGGCTTGCGATCGTTGATGTGGATCCTGTGGCCGTCCTTCATGGCGGCCGCGGCGGGGAGCGCGCTGATCTTCGCCCTGATCGATCCCCTGGACGTGGCGATCTTCGGGCATGTGCCCACCGGGCGCACCGGCTTCTACACGGTGGCTTTCTTCGTGCTGTGGGTGATGGCGGGGCTGTCCAGCACGCTGACCGCGTACCTGATGCCCAAGGCCGAGGAGCCCGAGGACCTGTAGCCAGGGCGCGGCGCTGCCGCAGCCCCGGAGCCGTCGCAAGTGGCGGCTTATACCTTCTTCACAAACTCCGACTTCAGGCTCATCGCCCCGAAGCCGTCGATCTTGCAATCGATGTCGTGGTCGCCATCGACCAGGCGGATGCCCTTGACCTTGGTGCCCATCTTGACCACGCCGCCGGAACCCTTGAGTTTCAGGTCCTTGATGACGGTGACGGTGTCGCCGTCCTGCAGCACATTGCCGGCCGAATCGCGGTAGACGCGGGCGGCTTCATCGGCAGATTCCGCGGCCTGCGCCGGCCATTCATGCGCGCATTCCGGGCAGACGTACAGGGCGCCGTCTTCATAGGTGTATTCGGACTGGCATTTGGGACAGGCGGGCAGTGCGCTCACGTGTGGACCTCAGTGTAAAAAACGCGCGATGCGCAACACGCGATTGTACTGCGCCGCATGCAGTTTTCTCCTGCGCCGCGGGCGTTTTCCCCCTTTGCATTGCGCGCTCTCAAGCCGCTGCGTCGCCGTGCAGCAAGCCCACGAAATGCCTAGCCGCGGCGCTCAGCGGCCGGTCGCGCGGCACGATGCTGCCGAAGGCCGTCAGGCTCTGCCGGATCTGGTAGGGCAGTATCGCCAGGAGACCATGCGCCGCATAGCGGCTGGCCACCGACTCCGGAATCACGCCCAGCATCGTGGACTTCATCGCCAGGTTGGTCGTGGTCAGGATGGAGGCCGATTCGATCAGGCCCTTGGGCGTGGCGGCATCGTGCGAGCGGAACTCCTGTTCGATGACGTCGCGCATCGGACTGCCGTGCGGCTGCAATACCCAGGGATAGGCCAGCATGGCCTCGAAGCTCACGCGCTTGCGGCCGGCCAGCGGATGGTCCACCGCCGCGATCACGGACAGCGCTTCATCGCCGATGGGGCGGAACACATACTGGCAGTCCGACGGCGTCAGCATGCGGCCGATCACCACGTCCAGCTTGCCTTCGTTCATGCGGCCCATCAGCAGGTCGCTGGTGCCGGTGGAAATCTCCACCGCGAGCAGCGGGAAAGTCTCTTTCAGGCGCAGCAGGGCGTCGGTCAGGTGGCCGGGCGAAGCCGCCATGATGCTGCCGATGAACAGCTTGCCCGCGCTGCCCAGGCGCAGCTCCTCCAGTTCGCGCGCCAGCGACGAGACCGTGCCGCGCATGCCCCGGAAGTACCCCATCACGCATTCGCCCGCCGCGGTCAGCGCAAGGCCCCGGCCGACCCGTCCGTACAGCGGCTGGCCGATGGCCAGTTCCAGTTCATGCAGCATCTTGCTGGCTGCGGACTGGGTCATGTTGAGCTGGTTGGCGGCGGCGCGCAGCGTGCCGCGCTCCTCGATCGCCAGCAGCAGGACGATCTGCCGCATGCGCAGCCGGGCCAGCAGGGCAGGGACGTGGATCGCGCGTTCCATGATTGATCGCCTCAGGTGAACGATTGGTGCAAAAGTTTCATTTTACGGAAACAGCACTTCTTTCTAAGATGGACCCACAAAAGATTGCCCCCGCAAGGGCAAAAAAACATCAACCAAGGAGACAACCATGAAGACTCGGCTATTGGCCGCGATGGCGGCTGGCGCCCTGTGCCTGTCGGCCCTGGCGCCCGTCCAGGCGCAGACCGCCGACTGGCCCAACAAGCCACTGCGCCTGCTGGTGGGATCCGCGCCGGGCGGCGGCACCGACGCCATGGCGCGCGCCGTGGCGGACAAGCTGGGGCCCTTGCTCAAGCAGACCGTGGTGGTCGAGAACAAGCCGGGCGCGTCGAACACGCTGGCGGCCGACCTGGCGGCCAAGTCCACGGACGGCCACACCATGGTGATGGGGGTGTCGACCGCCCATGCCATCGCGCCGCACCTGCTGAAGCTGGGCTATGACAACGACCGCGACCTGACGCCGGTGGTGTTCGTGGGCGCCGTGCCCAACATCCTGGTGGTCAACAACGACGTGCCGGCCAAGTCGGTGCAGGAATTGATCGCCTTGCTCAAGAGCAAGCCCGGCACCTACAACTTCGCCAGCAGCGGTTCCGGCAGCACCCAGCACATCGCCGCCGAGCTGTTCAAGGACGCCACCGGCGTGCAGATGATCCACATCCCGTACCGCGGCAGCGGCCCGGCGCTGGTGGACCTGATGGGCGGGCAGGTGCAGATCGCGTTCGAGACCGCGTCTTCCGTGATCCCCCATATCAAGAGCGGCAAGGTGCGCGCGTTGGCCGTGCTGAGCGCCAAGCGCAACGCCCAGCTGCCCGACGTGCCGACCATGGCCGAGGCCGGCGTGCCGGGCGTGGAAATGAGCGCCTGGTACGGCATCTACATGCCCAGCGCCACGCCCGCCGCCAATCAGAAGCGCATCCATGACGCCGTCAACGGCATCCTGGCCCTGCCCGACACGCAGACCCGCCTGCAGGCGATCGGCGCCGATATCAACCCGATGAGCCAGGAGCAGTTCGCGCAGTTCCACAAGAGCGAGAACCAGCGCTACGCCGGCGTCATCAAGAAGAACAACATTTCCGTGGAATGACCCAGACATGAGTACGCAGCAGAAACCCGTCATTGCCCTGACCCTGGGCGACCCCGCCGGCATCGGCGCCGAACTGATCGCCCGCCTGCTGGCCAGGCCAGAAGCCACGCAGCAGGCGAACATCGTGCTGGTGGGCGACGAGTGGCTGTGGCGCGAAGGCCAGCGGGTGGCGGGTGTGCAGGTCGCCACCCAGCCCGTGGACAGCATCGAGGCGGTGCGCGGCCGGCCGGACACCGGCGCGCCCGCCTGGCTGGGGGTGGACACCATCAAACCCGGCCAGGTGCATGTGGGTCAGGCCGAGGCCGCGGGCGGCGCGTCGGTGCTGCGGGTGCTCAACGCCTGCATGGACGCGGCGCGCGACGGCCACGTCGACGCCATCTGTTTCGCGCCCTTGAACAAGTACGCCATGAAGCTGGGCGGCCTGGGGCATGACGACGAGTTGCACCATTTTGCGCAGTACCTGGGCGTGACCGGCTACTTCTGCGAGTTCAACACCCTGGGCGACCTGTGGACCTCGCGCGTGTCCTCGCATATCCCGCTGAAGGACGCGGCGGCGGCGCTCAGCATCGACGGCATCAAGGACGCCACCCGACTGATCTACCGTTCGCTGCAGGCCAACGGCATTGCCGAGCCGCGCGTGGCGGTGGCGGCCTTCAACCCGCATGGCGGCGACGGCGGCACCTGCGGCCGCGAAGAGGTGGACATCATCGCGCCGGCCGTGCGGCAACTGAATGAAGAGGGGCTGCCGGTGCAAGGGCCGTTCCCCGCCGACACCATCTTCCTGAAGGCCCAGGCCGGCGAGTTCCAGGCCATCGTCACCATGTACCACGACCAGGGCCAGATCGCGATCAAGCTGCTGGGCTTCTCGCGCGGCGTGACGGTGCAGGGCGGCCTGCCCATCCCCATCACCACGCCGGCCCACGGCACGGCGTACGACATCGCAGGCCTCGGCCGCGCCAACCTGGACGCCACCTGGCAGGCCTTTCTCATCGCCTGCCGCATGGGCCTGTCGCACCGCGCCGCGCGGACGCAGGCCGGCTGATCCGCCGCTTTCATTCCATACCCTTATTCCAAGCAGGAACTCCTCATGAAGATCAAATCCGTCCGCGCCCGCGTCTACGAGTGGACCGGCAAGACCGTGCCGCCGCAGGGCAATTTCTGCTCCAACGCCATGGACCTGCTGTATTCCAAGCAGGAAACCATGAGCACCTTCCGCTTCCATGGCTGGACCGTGGTCGAGGTGGAGACGGACGACGGCATCGTGGGCCTGGGCAACGTGGCGCTGGCGCCGCGCGTGGCCAAGGCCATCATCGACCAGTACCTGGCCCCGCTGGTGATCGGGCAGGATCCCTGGGACTACGAATACCTGTGGCAGCGCATGTATCGGTCCACCCATGCCTGGGGCCGCAAGGGCGTGACCATGGCGGCGATCTCGGCGGTGGACCTGGCCATCTGGGACATCCTGGGCAAGTCGGTGAACAAGCCGGTCTTCAAGCTGCTGGGCGGCCGCACCAAGGAAAAGATCCCGGTCTATTACTCCAAGCTCTATCGCACCGACCTGAAGGCCATGCAGGAAGAGGCCCAGACCTATCTGGACCAGGGCTTCACCGCTTTCAAGATGCGCTTCGGCTATGGCCCGGCGCACCTGCAGAAAGGCGTGTCGGAGAACCTGAAGTCGGTGGAGGCGGTGCGCGAGGTGATCGGCTACGACACCGACCTGATGCTGGAGTGCTACATGGGCTGGAATCTTGAGTACGCCAAGCGCATCCTGCCCAAGCTGGAGAAGTTCGAGCCGCGCTGGCTGGAGGAACCCGTCATCGCCGACGACATCGACGGCTATGCGGAACTGAACCAGCTCACCTCGATCCCGATCTCCGGCGGCGAACACGAATTCTCGCTCTACGGCTTCAAGCAGCTGCTGGACCGCAAGGCGGTGTCGGTGGTGCAGTACGACACCAACCGCGTCGGCGGCATCACGGCGGCGCACAAGATCAACGCGCTGTGCGAGGCCTACAGCGTGCCGGTGGTGCCGCATGCCGGCCAGATGCACAACTACCACCTGACCATGAGCACGCTGGCCTCGCCCATGAGCGAGTACTTCCCCATGTTCGACGTGGAGGTCGGCAACGAACTGTTCTATTACATCTTCGATGGCGAGCCGGTGGCCAAGGAAGGCTTCATCGACCTGGACGACGACAAGCCGGGGCTGGGCCTGACGCTGAAGACCGAATACCTCAAAGACTTCAACATCATCGAATAACCATGGCTACCTACCAGAACCCGCGCTATCGCGGCATCTTCCCGGTCGTGCCCACCACCTTCACCGAATCCGGCGAGCTGGATCTTCCCAGCCAGAAGCGGGCCGTGGATTTCATGATCGACTCGGGCGTCGACGGGCTTTGCATCCTGGCCAATTTTTCCGAGCAGTTCGTGCTGTCTGACGACGAGCGCGAAGTCCTGACGCGGACCATCCTGGAGCACGTCGCCGGCCGCGTGCCGGTGATCGTGACCACCACGCACTTCAGCACCCAGGTCTGCGCCGCGCGCAGCCGTCGCGCGCAGGAGCAGGGCGCCGCGATGCTGATGATCATGCCGCCTTACCATGGCGCGACGATCCGCGTGTCCGAGGAACAGGTGACGGGATTCTTCCAGCGCGTGTCGGACGCGGTGGACATCCCCATGATGATCCAGGACGCGCCGGTCGCCGGCACGCCGTTGTCGGCCGCGGCGCTGGCGCGGATGGCGCGCGAGATCGAGCACGTCGCCTACTTCAAGATCGAGACCGCGGGCGCGGCCTCCAAGCTGCGCGACCTGATCGCGCTGGGCGGGGACACCGTGGAAGGACCCTGGGACGGCGAGGAAGCCATCACGCTGCTGCCCGACCTGGATGCCGGCGCCACCGGCTCCATGACCGGCGGCGGTTTCGCCGATGGCCTGCGGCCCATCATCGAGGCCCACCGCGCGGGCAAGCGCGACGAGGCCTACCGCCTGTACGAGCGCTGGCTGCCCCTGATCAATTACGAGAACCGGCAGGGCGGCATCCTCACGGCCAAGGCCTTGATGAAGGCCGGCGGCGTGATCGCCTGCGATGCGCCGCGGCACCCGTGGCCGGCCATGCGCGCGGAGGTCCGGCAGGGCCTGCTGGAGACCGCGAGCCGCCTGGATCCGCTGGTCCTGCGCTGGGGGCGTTGAGCAGGGATTGATCAGCCCGCCAAACACACTGTTCCGTCACGGCGAACAAGCCTGTCGCGCGTGACGGTTAAAATCCCTGGCTATCCATCCAGTCGGGGGCGCGTGTGCAGCCGGTCATTTCAGTTCAGGATCTATCCAAACGGTACGCATCCGGATTCCAGGCGCTCAAGAGCGTGAACCTGGACATCCGGCGCGGCGAGATCTTCGCCCTGCTCGGGCCCAACGGCGCGGGCAAGACCACGCTGATCAGCATCATCTGCGGCATCGTCAATCCCACCGCCGGCCGCGTGCTGGCCGATGGCCACGACATCGTCACGGAGTTCCGCGCGGCCCGCGCCAAGATCGGCCTGGTGCCGCAGGAAATTTCCACCGACGCGTTCGAAAGCGTCTGGAACACCGTCAACTTCAGCCGCGGCCTGTTCGGCAAGCCGACCGACCACGCCTACGTCGAGAAGGTGCTGCGCGACCTGTCCCTGTGGGACAAGAAGGACAGCCGCATCATGGCGCTGTCGGGCGGCATGAAGCGGCGCGTCATGATCGCCAAGGCGTTGTCGCATGAGCCCGCGATCCTGTTCCTGGACGAGCCCACCGCCGGCGTGGACGTGGAGCTGCGGCGCGGCATGTGGGAAATGGTGCGGCGGCTGCGCGAAAGCGGCGTCACCATCATCCTCACCACGCACTACATCGAGGAAGCCCAGGAAATGGCCGACCGCATCGGCGTTATCCGCAAGGGCGAGATCATCCTGGTCGAAGAGAAGCACGCGCTGATGGCCAAGCTGGGCAAGCGCCAGCTGGCGCTGACCCTGAAGGCGCCGCTGCCGGGCATCCCGACGGCGCTGGACGCCTTCCAGCTGGACCTGTCCGACAACGGGCACAAGCTGGTCTACACCTACGACAACCAGGGCGGCGGGGAAATCTCCCGGCTGCTGCATGAACTGTCGCGCCTGGAGATCGAATTCACCGACCTGAATTCGTCGGAAAGCTCTCTCGAGGATATCTTTGTCAGCCTGGTGCACGGTCAATCATGAACTTCTACGCCATCCGCGCTATCTACCTGTTTGAAATGGCCCGCGCGTGGCGCACGCTGATGCAGAGCGTGCTGTCGCCCGTGATCTCCACCTCGCTGTATTTCGTGGTGTTCGGTTCAGCCATTGGTTCGCACATGGTCGAGATCGACGGCGTGAGCTACGGCGCCTTCATCGTGCCTGGCATGATCATGCTGGCGCTGCTGACGCAAAGCATCGCCAACGCGTCCTTCGGCATCTACATGCCGCGCTTCTCGGGCACCATCTACGAAATCCACTCGGCGCCCATCTCCTATGTGG
Organism: Achromobacter xylosoxidans; assembly: GCF_014490035.1. Classification (NCBI taxonomy): domain Bacteria; kingdom Pseudomonadati; phylum Pseudomonadota; class Betaproteobacteria; order Burkholderiales; family Alcaligenaceae; genus Achromobacter; species Achromobacter xylosoxidans. The sequence continues at coordinate 2,415,664 of NZ_CP061008.1, forward strand.
AGATCGTCATGGGCTATGTGGGCGCCGCAGCCAGCAAGTCCATCATCCTGGGGCTCATCATGTTGGCCACGGCGCGGCTGTTCGTGTCGTTCGAGGTCGCGCATCCGTTCTGGATGCTGGGCTTCCTGGTGCTGACGGCCGTGACCTTCAGCCTGTTCGGCTTCATCATCGGCATCTGGGCCGACGGCTTCGAAAAGCTGCAGATCATCCCGCTGATGATCATCACGCCGCTGACCTTCCTGGGCGGCACTTTCTATTCCATCAAGATGCTGCCGCCGTTCTGGCAGACCGCCACGCTGTTCAACCCGGTGGTGTATCTGGTCAGCGGCTTTCGCTGGGCCTTCTATGGCGTCGCGGACGTCAGCGTCGGCGTCAGCGTGGGCATGACGCTGGTGTTCCTGCTGGCCTGCCTGATTGGGGTGCGCTGGATCTTCAAGACCGGTTACCGGCTGAAGACCTAGCGCAGACAGACCGGGCGCGGCGGCTCAGGCTTGCGCCGCCGGCGCGCGGCGGGCCAGGCCGTCATGCGCGTCGAGCAGGCGCTCGCGCCAGGCGTGGACCGGATCGTCCTGGGCCAGCAGTTCCAGCGTGCTGGTGCAGCGCGCCCACATGAACATGCCGAACACCGCATAGTCGGCATAGGCCGGCTGAGCGCCTGCCAGATAGGGCTGCTTGCCCAGCATCTGCCGCAAGGGCAGCAGCGCCGCGCGCAGCGCGGCGATCTGGTCTTCATAGCCCGCCGGCAGGTCTTCCAGCCTGCCGAAGCGCTTCTCCCGCGTGGCGCGGAAATAGTCCCGGTCCTTTTCGTGGATCAGGCCGTGGATGCTGGGCAGCAGCAACCGCGCCAGCGTCGGCACCAGGGTCGTGTCCGACCATGAATTCACGAACAGGCTCAGCGCGCGGCCGCTGGCGCCGCCGAACAACGAGGGCCGCTCGGGGAAGGTGTCTTCCAGGTAGCAGGCGATCTGCCAGGAATCGCTGACGACATGTTCGCCATGCACCAGCACCGGCACCAGTTTCTGGCCGGAAAAGTCTATGGCTTCCTTTTCCGTGAAGCGCCACGGCACGGTCGTCGCGGTCAGGCCCTTGTGGGCCAGGGCCATGCGGGTCTTCCAGCAATGCGGGCTGAAGCGTAGCGACGCATCGGCGCCGGCCAGGTCATAGAGAGTGAGATCCGGGGTCAAGATACTGCGCTCCTTCTACGTGTCGGTGAGGGAAACCGGAACAGGATAACCGGTTGCGCAGGACAGACGGCGGGCGGGCGCCTTGCGCCGCGGTCAGCTCCACACCTGCCTGAGCGCCGCCGCCGACAGATACAGGCCGCAGCCGAACACCGCATGCGTCGCCAGGCTGCGCAGGCGGTTCTTCCAGGGCGTGGGCGTGCGGGACGCGGCGATCCCCGCGCCCATGGCGGGCTGCATGACGAAAAACGGCATCACGACGGTCGCGACGCCCACGGCCAGGGCGGGCAGCCATGTGGGATCGCGCAGCCATGCCGCGCCCTCGATGCCGACCAGCAGCGCGGCGAAGACGAGACCCACGGCGTAGTGGATCGTCCATCCCAGCGCCGATTCGCCCGCGACGGGCTCGGCCCGGCCGATATTGGCGTGGGCAAGCGTGCCCCGGCACAGGTGGCCGGCCCACCGGCCGACCAGCGCATAGCCCAGTGTGGGCATGCCCAAGGCCTTCTGGAGCATGCCCCACACGTCCATCACGATCGTCGCGCCGATACCGATCAAAACCACTTTTGCCGCCACTTCCATCGATTCCATGTCTTGTTCCTTGCATTGCCGACCGCATTGTTTGCAGGCATGATAGAAGTTGAAGTCAACTTCAAGTCAAGGAGGGCGCCATGGATATTTCGGAAGTCGCCCGGCGCACGGGCCTGCCGGCCTCCACGCTGCGCTTCTATGAAAACAAGGGCTTGATCAAGGCGGTCAGCGCCGCCGGCGAACGCCGGCGTTTCGCGCCTGGCGTGCTGGATCAATTGGCGCTGATCGCGCTGGGGCAGGCCGGTGGCCTGTCGCTGGACGAGATCCAGGCCATGCTCTCGCCCGAGGGCGCGTTGCGGGTGGACAGGCAGTTGTTGCTGGACAAGGCCGACAGCATCGATGCGACCATCAAGCGCCTGCGGGCGATGAGCCAGGGCCTGCGCCATGCCGCGGTATGTCCCGCCGCCAACCATGCGCAATGCCCGACTTTCCAGCGGCTGTTGAAGGCCGCCGCGGGACGGTTGAAGCAGAACAGGGCGGCGGCCGGCAAGCAAAAAAACGCCATCCACCCGTAATGGGCGGATGGCGCCAGGGCTGGCTCTCGGAGAGCCTTACTTCGCGGCGGGGGCGCCCTTGCTCATGCTCATCAGGCGTTGCTTGAGCTGGGGGTCCTGCTGTATGGCCTGGCCTATGCCGTTGAATTCGTCGACGCTCAGACCGTCGGCCTGCACCAGTTTCACCATCTTGGCGTCGGCTTCCTCGACGACCTTCTGCTTGGCGGCATCCGTCTTGGCGGCGTCGACCTTGGGGCGGTACTCGTCGACGACGCCGGAAATCTTCTGCGATGCCGAAGCGAAACGCTGCAATTGCTGGTCGGTCGGCTGGATCGCGGGCGGGGGCGCCATGCGCGGTTGAGCCTGGGCCTGGCCTTGCGCCTGGCTGGCTTGCTGCGCAAGGGCGGGAGCACCGGACAGCGCCGTCGCCAGCAGGGCGGCGGACAGGAATGCATAAGTGGAACGCTGCATGAAACCTCCTTGTTCCGGTTGAATGTCGGGCCATGATGACGACCCGGACGGTGCGGGGGCAAGTTTCGCGATGTGTTTTCCTGTTTCGGCAGGCCACGGGATGCGCGCGCGCCCCGGGAGGGAGCCCCCCGGGGCGCGGCCGAAACGTTTTGCGCGGTTTCGTAGTCGCTGCTGGCCGCGATGTTTCCTTAAATTTATGCGGGACGGGTCTATACGATCAGCATGCTCAGCAGCACCAGCGCCAGCAGCAGCACGTAGACGCGGGCGTGCAGGTGGTCCGGGATGCGCGGGATCAGCGGCGCGGCCAGCCGGATGCCGGCCAGCGACCCCAGCGCCAGCGCGGCGAAGGCCAGCAGGTCCACATAGCCCACGATCCAGGGCGCCAGCGGGTCGGCCAGGCCGCCGGCCGCAGCCATGTAGGTCAGTGTTCCCACCACCGCCACCGGCAGCGTCAGCGGATTGGCCATGGCCGCCGCCTTGGCCATGGGCAGGCCGCGGCGGCGCAGCAGCGGCACCGTCATGACGCTGCCGCCCACGCCCAGGAAGGCCGCCACCGCGCCGATGATCACGCCGCCGCCGACCAGGACGCCGCGGTCCAGAGGCCGGGGATGCGCGTCCTCCTGGGCCATGAAACCCTGGCGCAGCAGGCAATCCAGGATGGTCACGCCCAGATAGGCGATGAAGGCGTAGCGCACGAAGTCGCCGCTGGCGCGCGTGGCGGCGAGCGCGCCCAGCGCCGCGCCTGCGGCGATGAAGCCGGCCAGCGGCCAGACATAGGCCCGCAGGATGTTGCCGGCGCGCTGGTGCTTGCGCGTGGCCGCCACCGAATTCACGATCATGACGCAGGTGGACGTGGCCACCGCGATGTGCATGGCCGCCAGGCCGATGGCGTCGTGCGCGCCGTGCGCCGCCGTCAACACCGCATACAGCACGGGCACCACCACAAAGCCTCCGCCAAAGCCGAACAGCACGGTCGTCACGCCGCTCAAGCAGCCGAACAGGGCCAGAACCAGATAAAGCATTGCTGCGTCCTTCCTGGGGGGAAAACGCCACGATACGGCGGCCGAAGGTGGCCCGCTTTCGAGGATGAGACAATAATGTTCGAGTTTCGGCCAATCGACCTGCCGCCGGGCAGGCGGCATCAACAGGCCATGAGTCCCAGGCCATGCGCCTCAGACAGGCCATGCGTCCCAGACTATGCGCAATACCCACATCGACCGCTACGACCATCTGGACCGCGCCGTCGTCGCCATCGGCAACGACTATCCGCCTGGCCGGCTGCTGCCGGCCCACGCGCATCGCCGCGCGCAACTGTTGTATGGCGCAACCGGCGTCATGCACGTGGTCACGCGCGACGGCAACTGGGTGGTGCCGCCGCAGCGCGCGGTATGGATCCCGGCCGGCGTGACGCATCAGGTCCGAATGCTGGACGTCAGCACGCGCAGCGCCTACATCGAGCCGGGTTCGGCGCGCGCGGACCGCGAGGCCTGCGAAGTGATCGAGGTGTCGCCGCTGTTGAGGCAGCTATTGCTGGACGCGGTCGACATGCCTCCCGCCTACGATCTGGCGGGGCGTGACGGCGCGCTGGCGGCCCTGCTGCTGCATGAGGTCGAGCGCGCGCCGGTGCTGCCGCTGCATATCCCGCTGCCACGCGACAGGCGCCTGGCGCCCTTGTGCAAGGCCTTCATCGCGGCGCCTGACGCGCGCGCCGCGCCGCGGGCCTGGGCCGAGCGCCTGCACATGAGCCCGCGCACCTTCAGCCGCCATTTCCGACAGCAGACGGGCATGGCGTTTTCGGAATGGCGGCAGCGCGCCTGCGTGGTGCTGGCCTTGGCCCGGTTGGCCTCGGGCGAGTCGGTGACCGCCATTGCGCTGGATTTCGGCTACCAGAGCCCGGCGGCCTTCTCCACGATGTTCCGGCGGGTGCTGGGCCGCCCGCCCACCGAGTATCTGCGCGAGAGCTGAAGGCAGTTGGTACTATGCCGGCTCCCGTGGCGGCCCCTTCGGGCCGCCGGGCCACGCCATTCCATGACCACTACGCATACGCCGTTATCCATCGGCATCGCCGGCGCGGGCAGCGCCGGACTGGCCGCCGCGCTGGCGCTGGCGCAAGCCGGCCATCAGGTGCGCGTCTTTGAAAAACACCAGGGGTTCACCACGCTGGGCGCCGGGCTGCTGCTGCAGCCGCCCGGGGTGCGCGCGCTCAAATCCCTGGGCGTCGACGTCGCGGCGCTGAACGTAGGCGCGCCGATCGACCGCCTGCTGGGCCTGTCGCATCGCGGCTGGCGAGTCGTGGACATCGATTACGTGGGTGACGGCGCGCGGGCCGTGACGCGGGCAGCCTTGGGCGGAGTGCTGTTCGAGGCCGCGCGGCGCGCGGGCGCCGAGTTCTCGTTCGGCTGTCCGGTCGAGACGCTGGCGACCCGCGAGGGCAGGGCCCACGTGACGCACGGCGCGGGGGAAGCCCGCGCCGAGTCCAGTTTCGATGTGTTCGTGGTGGCCGATGGCGCCGCGTCCGCGCTGCGCGAGCAGGTCGGCCTGGCGGCGAGTTCGCGCGCCTACGCCTGGGGCGCGTTGTGGGGCCAGTTCTGGACGCCCGGCTGGAGCGGGGCGACGCAGCTGCTGCAGCGCTTTCGCGGCACCCGCGAAATGATGGGCCTGCTGCCCACCGAGATCGGCCCCCAGGGCGTGCGGCTGTCGCTGTTCTGGAGCATCCGGCACGACGCCTTGCCGGCCTGGCGCGCCGCGCCCATCGGCGCCTGGAAGGACCGCATGCTGTCCCTGTGGCCCGAGGCCGCGCCCGTGGTGGATCAGATTTCGCGGCACGAGGACCTGGCGGTGGCCACATACCGGCATACCTGGCCGCGCGGCTTGGCTGCCGGCCCGTATTGCGCGGTGGGCGACGCGGGCCACGCGATGAGTCCTCAGCTGGGATTGGGAACGACGCTGGCGGTGCTGGATGCGATGGCGCTGGCGCGGGCCCTGGGGCAGCACGGCGCCGCAGCGGGACCGGCGCGCTACGCCCGCAGCCGGTTATTGCCTTCGCGCCTGTACCAGAGCCTCAGCCGGGCGCTGACGCCATGTTTCCAGGCTTCGGGGCCGGGGTTGTGGCGCGACCTGCTGTTCGGTGGCGGGCTGCTCGTGCCCGGGATGAAGTCGCTGATGAAGCGCGGCCTGCTCGCCATGCCGCAGCCGGGGGAGCCGGGCCGCGGCTGATCCGCCGCGCGGCGGCCCTCAGGCCGCGTACCAGAGCACGGCGAAGAAGTGGCACGCAGTGCCGGCGAGCACGAACAGATGCCAGATGAAATGGCTGTAGCGCCAGCGGTTGTCGAGCACGAAGAACACCACGCCGCCGGTATAGGCCAGCCCGCCCGCCACCAGCCACCACAGGCCGCCCGTGGGCACGCGCTCGATCAGGGGATTGACCGCGATGATCACCAGCCAGCCCATCGCCAGATACAGGCCCGTGGAGATGGCGGGGCGGTTGAGCCGCTTGCTGGCTTTCAGCCCGACGCCCAGCAGGGCCATGCCCCAGACCAGGCCGAACAGGGTCCAGCCCCAGGGGCCGCGCAGGGCGCCCAGGGCGAAAGGCGTGTAGGTGCCCGCGATCAGCAGATAGATGGCGGAATGGTCCAGCACGTTGAAGAGCTGCTTGGCGCGGCTCTTGGGCAGCGCGTGATAGATGGTGGACGCCAGGTACAGCAGGCACATCGTCGCGGCGAAGACCGCGGCGCCCGCGATGAAGGCGGCATCGCCCTGGCGCACGGCGGCCAGGATCAGGATGGGAGCGGAGGCCACGGCGCCCGCGGCGCCGACGCCGTGGCTGATGGCATTGGCGATTTCCTCGCCCAGGGTCTGGGGTCTGTCGTTGGGAAACATGAATGCGTCTAGGTTGGTTCAGGCCTACACCTTAGGCGCTTTGGGGCGGCGGCTCAAGGCGGCGAGCCAGCCGGTCGCGGCCGAGGCGGTCTCCGTTTGATCTACTGCAAATCGACCTGCGTGTCGGCGTCCCGAAAGCGCTGCCTGGAAGTTACTCTGTGATACATTCAGCGCGCAAGCAAACGCAGGTTTACTGGCCGAGGCCCAGCAATGGCGCGCAGTTTCACCAACTTGTTTTTCAAGGCCGCGAAGAATATCGGCAAGCTGCAGCGCGCGGCCTTGCGCATGGCCACGCCCAAGGCTGCCAAGAAGCGCAGCGCGCCCAAGCGCCGGGCCGCCAAGCCCGCTGCGGCCTCCGCTTCCCGCAGCGCTGCCGCGCCGTCGTTGGGGACCGGCCGCTGGGAAGCCTCCCGGCAATTTTCCGATGCCCAGGGCCGCCGTCTCACTTTCGCGCGCTACACGCCCGCCGCGGCGCCGCGCGCCGGCATGCCGCTGGTAGTGATGCTGCATGGCTGCAGGCAGACGGCGCTGTCGTTCGCCCGCGGTTCGCGCATGAATCAATGGGCCGACGCGGGCGGCTTCATGGTGCTGTATCCGCAGCAATCGATGACCCGTCAGGTGCAGCGCTGCTGGCGCTGGTTCCAGCCCGACGACGCGCACGGCGGGGCGGAAGCGGACCTGATCGCCGCCCTGATCCGCGCGGAGTGTGCCCGGCATGCGCTGGACCCCGAACGCGTCTACATCGCGGGATTGTCAGCCGGGGCCGGCATGGCCGCGCTGGTGGCCTTGCGGCATCCGCGCCTGATTGCCGCCGTGGCCATGCATTCCGGGCCGGTTGCGGGCGATGCCCACAGCGCTGCGGGCGGTATCGGCACCATGCGGCGCGGCGCGCTCAAGCCGCTGCTGCCCTTGCTGGAAAAAGTCGCGGACCCGGCGGTGTTCCGCCTGGGCATGCCCGCCATGATTCTGCAGGGGCAGCTGGATCCGACGGTGGCGCCGCGAAACGCCAGGCAATTGTTCGAACAGTTCCGCGCCGTCAACGATCTGCCGCCCGAAAGCGTGCCGGTCGAGCGCGTGCTGGGACTGGGCACGGAGAAATCCTACCGTCGCGTCGATATGCTGCGCGGCAGCCGCACGCTGCTGCGGCTATGCGAAATCACGCTGGTGGAGCACGCCTGGAGCGGCGGCGACGCCTCGGTGCGCTATCACGCGCGCAATGGACCGGATGCCTCGGCGCTGATCTGGCGCTTCTTCCAGACGCACCGCCGCGCGGCGCGCGGACAGGCGGAATAAGCCGGGGTCGGTCCGCGCAGCGAGCGGCAGTCCCGTCCCGGCCACGGCAGTAAGATCAGCGTATTCCCGGCGCGTTCCGCGCCAGCCGCCTCGTCCCTGTCCGGAGTCCAGCCATGTCACTTTCCATGTATCAGGCCAGCGTGCCTGCCTTCGTCCGCGGCCTGAACGTGCTGGCCGCGCTGCTGCAAAAGGCCGCCGACCACGCGGCGGCGGCCGGCATGGACCCGGCCGAACTGGTCAATGCCCGGCTGGCGCCGGACATGTACCCGTTGAGCGGCCAGATCCAGCGCGCCAGCGACGCGTCCAAGTTCGCGGTGCAGCGCCTGTCGCGGGTGGAAGCGCCCAAGTTTCCGGATGAGGAAACCACGTTCGAGCAGTTGCAGCAGCGCATCGCCGCCACCGTCGCGTATCTGCAGGACGTGCCGGCGGACCGGCTGGATGGCGCCGAAGGCCGCAAGGTTTCGCTGGCGTTCGGCGACTTCAAGCAGGAGTTCCGCGGCGACGACTACCTGCTGACGTTCGCGCTGCCGAACTTCTACTTCCACGTCACGACGGCCTACGCCATCCTGCGCCACGCGGGCGTGAAGATCGGCAAGCTCGATTTCCTGGGGCCGTATCCGCAGCCGGCTGCCTAGCCTTGCTTCTTTGACGCGTCGCCGCAGCCTTCCATCGGACCCATCTTCGCCATGTTCTCCTGCACTTCCTGCGGCGTCAGGTCGAACTTGTGCGTGGCGATGGACCAGCGGTGCCCGCAAGGGTCGACCACCTGGCCGTAGCGGTCGCCCCAGAACATGTCCGCCACGGGCATGGTCACCTGGGCGCCGGCCGCCACCGCCTGCTTCATGGCGGCGTCTACGTCGTTGACGTAGAGATGCAGGGTCACGGGCGTGCCTTTGAGCGCCTTCGGGCCCAGGCTGCCCCATTCGGGGAAGTCGTCCATCAGCATCATCACGGAATCGCCGATGCGTATGGCGGCATGCATGATCTTGCCGTTGGGGCCGGGCAGCCGGGCCAGCTCCTCCGCGTTGAAGGCTTTCTTGTAGAAGTCGATGGCCTGCGCCGCGCCTTCGCACACAATGTGCGGGGTGAGCGTGTGCATGCCGTCGGGGATGGGTTTGCTTGCAGGGTTTGCCATGAGGTATCTCCAGATTGTTCCGTTTGAACGGGCGGGAACGGATCCCGCCGCCTCAGTCGCCTACCAGAGTGGTGAAGCCGCCCCAGCACATGCGCTTGATATCGAACACGTCGTCGCAGCAGTGCTCCGCCAGGCGCGGGTCCGCCATGACCTTGGCGTTGATCCGGTCGCGATCCGCCTTGCTGGGGTAGGTGATCCAGGCGAACACCACCGTTTCCCCCTCGCGCGCGCCCGCGGCGGCGCTGAACGAGCCGGCGCCTTCCTTGTCGATTTCTTCCGCCACGCATTCGCGGTAATCCAGCGCGCCGTGTTCCAGCCAGACCGTCTGCGCTCGCTGCGCCATCTTCCGGTAGGCTTCGAGGTTGGCCTTGGGTACGGGCAGCAGGAAGCCGTCTACATACTTTTCCATCAGTAACTCCTTGATCCACGTTGTTCTGTTCCGCGCAAGGACGCCCCGCAAGCCGCCTTGGCGCTACCCCGGATCTCATTCCGGTAAGTGTCACTGTATCGGGATCGCCGGCGATTTCAGATAGGCGATTGCGACAATCTTGAGGGTGGATTGCGACAGTTGGCAGGCGTATGCTTTGCAGGATGAAAAACGTCGCCTTCCTACTGCCCCTGGGGGCGAACATCGCCTCGCTGGAAACCGCCCGGCATGGCTTCCTGGTCGCCAATGAATACCTGGCCGCGCACGGGCGCGAACCCAGGTTCACGGTGCGCACGCTGGCCCTGACCCGCGAAGTCCGGCTGGACCAGGGCCGCATCACGGTGCAGGCCGACATGGTCCTGGCCGATGCCCACGACATCGACATCTGCATCGCGCCGCCGCTGCTGGGTTCGGTGTCCGACGCGGTGCTGTCCAACCGCGAACTGATCGAATGGCTGTCGCGCCATCACCGCGAGGGCGGCGAAGTCGCCAGCCTGTGCATGGGCGCCGCGCTGCTGGCGGCGGGCGGCGTCCTGGACGGCCAGCAGGCGGTGGTCCACTGGGTGGCCCAGAACCTCTACGCCAGCCTGTTTCCCAGCGTGCAATGGGTCAGCGACCGCGTCGTCATGGCGGACAACGGCATCTACACCAGCGGCGGCGCGTTCTCCGCGGCGCACCTGGTGCTGCACCTGATCGAAAAGTACACCGACCGCGACACCGCCATCTGGTGCGCCAAGTACTTCCAGCTGGACTGGAGCCGCCAGAGCCAGTTGCCGTTCTCGGTGTTCGTGGGGCAGAAGTCGCACGCCGACGAGGTCGTGCGCGCGGTGCAGGATTACATCGAAGGCCGCTACACGGAAAAGATCACCGTCGAGGAACTGGCGGACCGTCATGCCATGGGACGCCGCACGCTGGAGCGCCGCTTTCGCCAGGCCACCGGCAACAGCATCGTCGAGTACGTGCAGCGGGTGCGGGTGGAAGCCGCCAAGAAGCGCCTGGAGACCTCGCGCAAGAGCGTGGCCGAAGTCATGTACGAAGTCGGCTACAACGACACCAAGGCCTTCCGCGACATCTTCAGCAAGTATTGCGGCATGTCGCCGGTGGGCTACCGCGAGCGCTACCACTTTCAGTAGCGGCTTCAGCCCTGGTGCCGGTACACCCGCGTATCGCGCATCACAAAGCCCGCGGACTCATACAGGTGGTGCGCGGACAGCCGGCTCGGGTTGGAGGTCAGGTCCAGCGTCTTGGCCCCGAGTTCGCGGCTTTTGACGATGGCGGCATGCGTCAGCGCCATGCCGACCTTCAGGCCGCGGGCCTGTTCGTCCACCACCACGTCTTCGATCCACGCCCGCACGCCGGTGGGAATGCGGAAGTGCACCAGCGTCAGCGTGCCGACGATGCGCTTGTCGCTGCCCATGGTGGCGATGAACAGGTGGGTGCACGGGGATCGGATGATCTCGTCCAGCGCCTCGCGCGTCGGCGGCGCCGCGGTTCTGGACAGTTGCGGCAAGAGACGGGCGAATGCCGCGACCAGCGCAGCGCTGGCCTGGGTGGCGAGCACGACTTCGACTTCATTTCCTGGAGGGGGCATCATGCTCTCCCGGGTGGGCTACCTGAGTGTTGTAGCCGACACTCTGTCCGGATACCAAGCGGTGAATTTCATCGCGCCGGCCAGCGCCGCCACCGTCACTGCGATGGCGACCGCCTGCGGCAACTGCGGCTTGTACAGCAGCAACGCGTCGGCCGCCACCATGCTCGCAAACGCCAGCGCCCAGGCTGTGGTCACGGCATAGTTCATGCGCGCGTAGCGACGGTTCTTCCAGACGTATTCCGGTTCCTTTTCGCGTGCGTATTCCAGTGCGAACGGCCGGCGCAGCGCCAGGGTCAGCAACACCAGGAGCAGCATGCCGGCATCGACCCGCAGGCGCGCCTGGGCGATGGTCCAGGAATCCCCGTCCGCCATCGGGGCATACAGGGTCATCCCCATGAACAGCAGCAGCGTGCCGGTTTCCAGGATCTTGATGCGCCGCTCGGGGCTGAGCCAGTCGCGCAGCACCAGCCCGGCGGATACGAAAGTGCCGGCGGCAAGCCCTTCCAGCACGCCGACGGTTCTTTCAATGATGACAAACACGATGAACGGCGCGAACGCCAGCAGGATATTCATCTTGGTTCCCCGACCTCGAGCGCGCGCCCCTGCGCGTTGTCAGCGTCGCCTTGAGAATCAAGACGCGAACTTGTCCATTTACGCCTGTCCGCCAGGGTGCGGGATATGGCGCAGTTCGACCATCGGCAAGGTGGCCGTGCGCATATGGACGATTGTTCCGGCGGCGCGGCGACGCATCGGCCGTCTGGCCGGCGCCGGCTGGCGCAAAGGATGAGTTCGATGGGCGATGGCCGGCACGGCTTGCGGTCCGCAGGGCGTACCGCCTTTGGCGGACTTCCCGCCGCGTAGTCGCAGGCGTTGCTCCATCAGCGGGCGTCGGCTATGGTCAAGGGCTTCGCCCAACCCTGCCCCCGAGGAAACCATGACATCAGTCCTTCCGTCCACGACCCTGAGCGTGGATCCCGCCTGGATCGACGAGTACGGCCACATGAACGCCGCCCATTACGTGGGCATCTTCGACCGCGTCGGCTTCCAGTTGTTGCGCGAGGTGGGGGTGGGGCTGGATTACACCGAGGCCACGCGCTGCGGCATCTACACGATGAACGTGCACGTGGCCTATTTGCGTGAAGTGCTGGCGGGCGATCCGCTGGCGCTGCGCATCCGCCTGCTGGAAGCGGACGACAAGCGCCTGCTGTGCCTGATGGAGCTGATGCAGACCCGCGACGGCTACGTCGCGGCCACGATGGAGCAGCTGTCACTGCACGTGGACCTGGAAACGCGGCGCGCCAAGTCGTTTCCGCCGGAGCTGGCGCAGCGGCTGGCGCGCACGGTCGCGGCGCACGCCGCCCAGCCGCTGCCGACCGGCTACCGGCGGCTCTTGCCGCTGAAGCCGCCGCGTTGAGTCATCGCGCCTGACCGGCCCGACCGCTCAGCGCGCGACCGCGATCGGCCGGTCGCCCGAGATCGTGGTGCGGTGCATCTCGCGGTCGAAGCCGTCGTAGTCGTTCATGGCCAGGTGCTGGGTGCAGCGGTTGTCCCACAGCGCCAGCGAGCCCGGCGCCCAGCGGAAGCGGCAGGTGAACTCCGGCCGCGCCGCGTGGCGGTACAGGAACTGCAGCAGGGGCTCGCTTTCTTCCTGGGTCATGCCGTCAAAGCGCAAGGTGTAGGTGCTGTTCACGTACAGCGCCTTCCTGCCCGTGGCCGGGTGTACGCGCACCACGGGGTGGATCACCTCGCTCGTGGCGCGGTCGTCGGTGCGCACGTCCATCTTGTGGGCGGGGTCGCCGTTGTTCACCACCGCGCCGCCCGCGCCATAGGAGCGCACCGCGCTGTGCACCGCGCCCAGCCCGTCCAGGATCTGCTTCAGCCGGTCCGACAGCGCGTCGTAGGCGCGGTACATGTTCGCCCACATGGTGTCGCCGCCGTAGGGCGGAATGACGCGGCCGTACAGCGCCGAGCCCAGCGGCGGTTCTTCGGCGTAGCTCATGTCCGTGTGCCACAGTCCGCCGAACAGGCGCCGGGTGGTTTCGGCGCGGCCCTTCATGACGGGCAGAATGGTGGGGTGTCCTTCCAGCGCCCGCACGAAAGGCACTTCCAGCAGCTCGCCGAAGCGCGAGCTGAAATCGATATGCTGCTGGGGCGTCAGTTGCTGGTCGCGGAAGAACACCACCAGGTGCTCGTGCAGCGCGTTGCGCACCTCGTCGAACTGATCGTCCGACAGCGGTCGTGACAGGTCGATGCCGCGGATTTCGGCGCCCAGCGCGCCGGCTATCGGTTGGGTTTCCAGATGGCGATACGTGGTCATGCTTGTCTCCTTGCCTATTGAAGCTTGATCTGCGCCTTGCTCACCAGCGCGCCCCACTTGTCGGTTTCCGCCGCGATGTAGCGACTGAAGTCCGCTGGCCCTTCGGCCGAAATGATGCCGCCCATGGCGCCGATCTGTTCGCGCACGTCGGGCATGGCCAGCACGGCCAGCAGTTCCTTGTTCAGGCGCTCGATGATGGGCTTGGGCGTGGCCGCCGGCGCCAGCACGCCGAACCATCCGGCGATCTCGTAGCCCGGCAGGCCGGCCTCCGCCATCGTCGGCACGTCGGGCAGCTGCGGCGAGCGCGCCGTGCTGGTGATCGCCAGCGCGCGCAGCTTGCCGGCCTTCACCAGCTGCAGCGCCGACGGCATGTTGTCGAACATCATCGGCACGTGGCCCGCCACGGTGTCGTTCAAGCCCGGCGCGCTGCCGCGGTAAGGCACGTGGGTCAGGCGCACGCCTGCGGACGAGGCGAACAGTTCGCCCGCCAGGTGCAGCGAGGTGCCGGCGCCGGGGGTGGCGTAGTCCAGCGGCGCTTTCGACTTCTTCGCGTAGGCGATCAGTTCCTGCACCGAGCGCACCGGCAGCGCGGGATTGACCACCAGCAGGTTGGGCACGCTCATCAGCATCGTGACGGGCGCCAGGTCGCGCTGCGGCTTGTAGGGCAGGTCCGGATAGAGGGCGGGGTTGATGGAGATGGGGCCGATATTGCCCATCACGATGGTGTAGCCGTCGGCCGGCTGCTTGACCGCGAAATCGGTGCCGATGTTGCCGCCGGCCCCGGCCTTGTTCTCGACGATGACGGGCTGGCCCAACCGTTCGCCGAGCTTGTGGCTGACCAAGCGGGCCAGCATGTCGGTCGATCCGCCCGGCGGGTAGGGCACGATCCATTTGACTGGCTGCGCCGGCCAGGTTGCTTGCGCCGCGGCGGATCCCGTACAGAACACGAGACCCGCCGCCAAGGCGAGTGCGATGCGTTTCATAGCTATGTCTCCTTCCCGGGCTCGCCGGTCTTGCCGGGAGCGTCGTTTATGTGTATTGTTCACCTAGTGATCAATACGTTTATTAGGTGAACGATTGAAGAATAATAGATCGATTCAACGGTGTCTATCCATCATGCGGGCCTTCCGCGGCAACGGCCGGCCCACACTGGCCGAACTGGCGCGCGCCGTGGACCTGCCGCACGCGACCGTGCTGCGGTTTCTGCAGACGCTGGAAGAAGAGGGCTACGCGGCGCGCGAAGACAGCCGCTGGCGCCTTACGCCGCTGGTGTTCGAACTGGGTTTTGCCGCCATGGAAAGCCTGGGCGTGACGGACGCCGTGCAGGAGATCCTGCAGAACCTGGCCGACGCCTATTCCGGCACGTCCAACCTGGGCGAGGCTAACCCCGAAGGCGTGATCATCATCGGCCGCGCCATGGCGCCGGCCGAACGCCGCCGCCTGGTGGTGATGAACCTGCGCGTGGGCAGCGTGCTGCCGCCGGCCAGCGCGCTGGCCGGCGGCTTGCGCCTGGCGCCGGGGGAGTGGACCCGGTTCGACTATCCGGACAGCAACCAGGTGTCGGTGGCCGTGCCCGTGCCGCAGGCCGGCTCGCGCCTGTTGTCGGTGGGGATTTCGGTGGCCGCCCCGGAAGTGGAAGGGAACCGGCTGGAAGCCGACATGGTGCCCGCCTTGCAGCAGGCGGCGCAGACCATCGCCGGGGTGATCCGGGTCGGCGTGGTGTGAGCGTGGCGGGGCGGGGGTTCAGTTTTCGGCAGCTTGCGGCAATTTCGCGATCACCTTGATCTCGAAGTCGAAGCCGTATAGCCAGGTCACGCCCACCGCGGTCAGCGTCGGATGCGGCGCCTCGCCCCAGTACTCCGGCACCACCTGCCAGATTTTCTCGAACTTGGCCGCCGGATCGACCATGAATACCGTCACGTCGACCACGTCGTCGAAGCTGCAGCCGGCCGCCGCCAGCACGGCCTGCAAGTTGCGGAACGCAAGCCGGACTTGCGCCTGCAGGTCCGGCTCCGGCGTGCCGTCGTCGCGGCTGCCGACCTGTCCCGAAACGAACAGAAAGCCGTTGGAGCGGATCGCGGGGGAATAGCGGTTGCGTTCATACAGGGCCTGGCGGCCGGGCGGAAAAACGACGTCGCGTTGGGTCATGCTTATCTCCATCTGTGGGCCGCTTGCGGCCCGGCGTTAACGATGCAGGGACTGTAGGCGGCCGCGCCGCCGCGATAAACGGGCAAGTCCAGCCATCACTGTTTGTAGAATCCAAATAATCTGGAAGAGCGGGAGCAGAGATGGACCGTTTCGACGCGATGCAGGCCTTTGCCCGGGTGGTGGAAACCGGCAGCTTCACCAAGGCCGCCGAGACCCTGCACATGAGCAAGACCAGCGTGACGCAACTGGTGCAGCAGTTGGAGGCGCGCTTGCGCGTCAAGCTGTTGAACCGCACCACCCGCAAGGTCAACGTGACCGCCGACGGCGCTGCCTACTATGAGCGCGTGCTGCGGCTGCTGGCCGACATGGACGATGCCGAGACCAGCCTGTCCGGCGCCTCGGCCGTGCCGCGGGGGCGTTTGCGCGTGGACGTGCCCAGCCCGCTGGCGCGCATGATCCTGGTGCCGGCCTTGCCGGCGTTCCATGCACAGTACCCGGACATCCAGCTGGATATGGGCGTGAGCGACCGGATCGTCGATCTGATCGGCGAGAACGTCGACTGCGTGGTGCGCGGCGGGGAACTCACCGACCAGTCGCTGATGGCGCGGCGCGTGGGCGATCTGCGGCTGGGCGTGTACGCGGCGCCGGAGTACCTGGAGCGCGCCGGCACGCCCGCGCATCCGCGCGAGCTGGAGGACACGCACCACCGCATCGTGGGCTTTCTATGGGCGCGCAACGGCAAGGCGCTGCCCTACGCCATGCGCCGCGACGGCGAGAGCATCAAGGTGCATGGCCGCCATGTGCTGGCGGTCGACGACGGCAACGCCTATCTGGCGGCCGGTCTGGCCGGGCTGGGAGTGCTCTGGCTGCCCGACTATATGTCACGCGCTCACGTCGACAGCGGCGAGCTGGTGCCGCTGTTCCAAGACTGGCGCCTGGATTCCATGCCGATGTACGTGGCGTTTCCGCCCAACCGGCACGTGAGCGCCAAGCTGCGCGTGTTCATCGATTGGGTCGCCGGGCTGTTGGGGCAGTACACGCCCGAGCCGCCGCGCGGCTGAGCCTCGCGCGCGACACGGACCGGCCTCGCCTTGTTCAAACCTGCTGGCTGCGTGCGCCGCGCAGCAGCTTGCCCGGCAATGCGCCGGTGGCCGCGCCGCCTTCGAAGATCGGCAGGCCGTTGACCAGCGTGGCCACGTAGCCGTCGGCGCGCTGGATCAGGCGGCGGCCCCCGCCGGGCAGGTCGAACACCATCTCCGGGCAATGCACGCGTACCGCATCGGGATCGATGATGTTGACGTCGGCCTTGTAGCCAGGCTGCAGCAGGCCCCGGTCCAGCAGCCCGTACACGCTGGCGGTGTCGCGCGTCTGGCGCTTGACCACGTGCTCCAGGTCCAGCAGCGGGCCGCGGCGGCGGTCGCGGGCCCAGTGGCTGAGCATGAAGGTGGGCATGCTCACGTCGCAGATGTAGCCGCAATGCGCGCCGCCGTCGGACAGGCTGTTGACCGTGTAGGGCTGCTGCATCAGCTGGTGCAGATGGTCCAGGTTCTCGTACGAATAGTTGAACGACGGGTAGTACAGGATGGCCTGGCCTTCGTTCTCCAGCATCAGGTCGTAGACGATCTCCAACGGCGCGCGGCCGCTGCGCTGCGCCATGGCGGCCACGCTTTCCTCGGGTACCGGCTCGTAGTCGGGATCGCTGCCCAGCCGGTAGATCTTGTGGAAGCTGCTGAACAGCGTTTCGGCGCGTCGGTCCAGCAGGCCGCGCTGTTCGTTCATGATGCGGCTGCGCGTCGCGGGGTCGCGCAGGCGGGCCAGCTGTTCCGCCAGCGGCAGGGCATGCAGCGCCTGGTAGCTGGGATGCGCGATGAACGGATGCAGCGTGCTTTGCCACGAAAACAGGATGCCCAGCGGACGTCCGCTGATGCCTGCCAGCAGCGGCACGCCTTCGCGGTGCGCCCGGTCCAGGCTGCTGGCGATCTGCTTCCACACATCGGGCGCGGCGTCGGTCTGCTGCAGGTTGAACAGCACGGGCAGGCGGTTGTGGCGCGCCAGCTGCTCCAGCCAGGGCATTTCGCCTTCCATGGCGGGATGGTTGGCGGTCATCTGGAACACGCCATGTCCGACCTCGCCCATGACCGAGCCCAGGGCGGTGATCTCCTCGCCGGTGGCGAAGGTGCCGGGCGGATACTTGCGCTCGTCGTACTTGTGCAGGAAGGTGCGCGAGGTGGAAAAGCCCACCGCGCCGGCCTCCAGCGCTGCGCGCACCACTTCGCGCATGGCGATCAGGTCGGCGGGCGAGGCCTCGTCGTGGTGGATGGCGCGTTCGCCCATCACATAGGCGCGCACCGCGCTGTGCGGGATCTGCGCGCCCACGTCCAGGGCCTTGGGGCGGCGGTCCAGCGCGTCCAGGTATTCGGGAAAGGTCTCCCAGTCCCACTGGATGCCTTCGGACAGCACCGAGCCGGGGATGTCCTCGACGCCCTCCATGACCTTGATCAGCCATTCGCGCCGCTCGGGCTTGACGGGAGCGAAGCCCACGCCGCAGTTGCCCATGATGGCCGTGGTGACACCGTGCCAGGTGGAAGGGCTGAGGTACGGGTCCCAGGTGGCCTGGCCGTCGTAGTGGGTGTGGATGTCCACCCAGCCCGGGGCGACCAGGCAGCCGTCTGCGCGGATCTCGCGGCGGGCGGCGCCGGCCCGGCCTTCGGCCTGGACCACGCGTCCATCTTCGATCGCCAGGTCCGCCTGGTAGCGGGGCCGGCCCGACCCATCGACGATCGTGCCGCCGCGGATGACCAGATCATGCATTGCGCTCTCCTTTCGATACGCGCCGGGTTTATTGGAGGACCAGGCCGATGCGCTTGATCACCGCGCCCCAGCGTTCGCTGTCCCGCTGGACGATCTGCGAGAATTCCTTCGGTCCCGCGCCGCTGACCTCATTGCCCTGCGACACGATGCTCTGCGTCACTTCGGGTGTTTCCAGCGCCTCGCGGAACACCTGGGCCACGCGCTCCGCCAGCGCCGGCGGCATGTCGCCGGGGCCGAAAATGCCCTGCCAGCCGACGATGTCCAGCCCGGGTATGCCTTGCTCCTTCAGGGTAGGCAGGTCCGGCAGCACGCTCAGGCGGCGGTCGGTGGCCGGGCCCAGCAGCTTGACCTTGCCGGCGCGCGCGTTCTCCACGGCGGTGGCCGTGCCGTCGAAATAGACCTGGACGTCGCCCGCCAACAGCGCGCGGCTGGCGTCGGCGGTGCCCTTGTAGGGCACGTGCACGATGTCGATGCCGGTCTGTTGCTTGAGTATCTCGCCGTTCAGATGCGAGGTGGACCCGGGGCTGTAGGAAGCGAAGTTCAGCTTGCCAGGATTGGCCCGGGCGTAGTCGATCATCTGCGCCGTGGTCGAAAAGGGCGCGTCCTTGTTGGCGACCAGCACGGTGGCCGAGCGCACCACCTGGATGACCGGGGTGAAATCCTTCACCGGGTCGTAGGGCAGCTTTTTGTACAGATGCGGATTCTGCGTGTGCGTGACGACGATGGTGTAGAGCAGGGTGTAGCCATCGGGGCTGGCGCGGGCCACTTCCTGCGCGCCTATCATGGTGCCGGCGCCGGGCTTGTTGTCGACGATGACTGGCGCCCCGGTGCGTTGCGTGACCTTCATCGCCAGCATGCGCGCCAGCGCGTCCGACCCGGACCCGGCCGGAAACGGCACCACCAGGCGGATGGGCTTGCCGCCGCCCGGCCAGGGTGGGGCCTGCGTCACCGGCGCGGCCGTCGCCGAAAGACAGGCCAGGGCGCCCAGCATGGCAGCCCCGCCGCTACCCAACAGCTTCAAGAACGACTTGCGGTTCATATTGTCTCCTCCTGGGGGTAGGCAATGTCAGGCATTGCTCTGGAATGAGGTTCACCACAGGGCGCCGGCGCTGCAATTTTCCGTCGCGGCAAGTCTTTTGTAGTCTTGCCTTTGCGCTCAATCAAATGCATATTTGGCGCAATATTGATGAGAAAAATACATGAGCCTCACAATACGGTCGCTCCAGCACTACGCCGTGCTGGTCGAGGAAAAGCACTACTCCCGCGCGGCGCAGCGGCTGCATCTGACGCAGTCCGCGTTGACCCGCAGCATTCAGTCGCTGGAGGACTCGCTGGGCCTGGTGCTGGTGGACCGGGCGTCCACGGGCGTCACGCCCACGCAGGCCGGGCGCATGGTGCTGGAGCGCGCGCAGCGCATCCTGGCAGAAACCCGCGACCTGCGGCGCGAAGCCGAATTGATCCGCGGCCACGACACTGGCCGCGTGAATCTGGGCGTGGGGGCGTTTCCGGCGGCCGGCTTCCTGTCGCCGCTGCTGGTGCGCATCGCGCGCGAACATCCGGGCTTGAGCGTGCACGTCGAGATCGAAAGCTGGCAGCGCCTGCTGGACAAGCTGCAGCAGGACAAGCTGGATTTCGCGGTGGCCGTGACGCACAGCCTGCCGCCGCCCGATGACTTTTCGGTGCGGCCCTTGCCGCCGCAGCATGGCGGCCTGTTCACGCGCGCCGGCCATCCGCTGCAGGGCCTGGGCAAGCCGCGGCTGCGCGCCGCGCTGGCGCAGTACCGGCTGGCCGCCACCGACCTGCCGCTGCGGGCGCGCGAGTACCTGGCCCGGCTGTACCAGGTGGCGCGCCCGGAAGACCTGCCCATCGCCTTCGAATGCGACAGCGTCGCCACGCTGCGCGAGGTGGCGCTGGGTAGCGACGTGGTGCTGTTCTGCACGCGCGAGGCCATCGCGGCCGAGCTGGCGCAGGGCGTGCTGGAGCCCTTGCCGCTTTCCTATCCCGCCGCCGGCCCGCTGACCTACAGCGTCATCCACCGCGCGCGCCGCACGCTGTCCCCGACCGCCGAGCGGGTCATCGAGCTGGTGCAGGACCTGCTGTCCGGCGCTGCCGGGCCGCAGGCCGCCGCCGGGAAGAAGCGCCGGGCACGGCGCTAGCATCCCGGCCCGAGGGCGGCTGAATGCCTGGATCCGCGCCTACATCCGTTCGCCGGGCAGCGCGCTGGCCTGCTGCACCCAGTCCATGAACTGCGCTTCGTCCAGCTCGTCGTCCTCGCGGATGTCGAGATAACGCGTGTCCTGGCTCTTGGATGGCCCCGGCGGCACGGGCCGCAGCTGCGCGCCGCGAAAGAACGCTACCTTCACGTACTTGGTAAAGCAATGGATGCTCAGGAACCAGGCCTGGCCGTCCAGGCCATACAGCGGCGAGTTCCACTTGACCGCCTTCTGCACGCCGGGCGCGGCGCGCTCGATCAACGCGTCCAGGCGGCGTCCGAGATCGCTTTTCCAGCCCGGCATGGCCGCGATGTAGGCCTGCACCGGCGCGTCGCCCGCGCCTTTGGCGATCTGGGGATTGCCGCCGGACAGCAGGACGGGTTGCGAATCTGAATCTGCCTGCCTGCTGGTTTTCACCGATTTTGCGGGGGACTTTTCTGCCATGCACGGGCTCCTTTTGCTTGACCTCAAGTCGACTTGAAGTGAAAGACTATCTGCGTTCCGGCACGCGGCGGACTGGAAGTGTTTTCTTGCCGCGGCCACTGACCAGCAACCTGGGAGTTCAAGCAGATGTGGGATGAACGCTACGCCGTTGAAGAATACGTGTATGGAACCGAGCCGAACGCCTTCCTGGCGGAAAACGCCGGCCTGCTCTGCGGGCCGGTGCTAAGCCTGGCCGAAGGAGAGGGACGCAATGCCGTCTTCTTGGCCTCGTTGGGTCTGGACGTGCTTGGCGTGGACGGCTCCGCGGTCGGACTGGCCAAGGCGCGCAGGCTGGCGGGGGCGCAGGGCGTATCGATCCGCACCGAAAAGGCGGACTTGGCCGAGTACGAGCCGCCGCCGGACTCCTTTGGCGCCGTCGTGTCGATCTTCGCCCACACGCCCAGCCATGTGCGCAAGAGACTGCACCGCCTGGCAGAACGGTCCTTGCGGCCAGGCGGCATCATCTTGCTGGAGGCATACCGGAAGGCGCAGTTCGGCCGTGGCACTGGCGGCCCCCCGGATGCGGACATGCTGATGGCGCGCGCGGACCTGGAGCAGGAGTTTCCGGATTGCCAGGTGCTGCTTGCGCGGGAAATCGAACGCGACGTCATCGAGGGCATATTCCACACGGGACCGGCATGCGTGGTGCAGTTCATCGCCAGAAAGAAGTGAAGGCGGGCGGCAGGCCCGCCCCTCACTCGGGAATCTCCGGTTCCACCAGCCGCATCAGTTGGGCCAGCGACTCCTGCCAGCCCAGATAGCACATCTCCGGCGGTATCGCCGCCGGTATGCCTTCCTGCACGATGCTCACCTCCGTGCCGCAGGCGACCTGCCGCAGCGTAACGGTGGTCTGCATGCGGCCGGGCAGGTTCGGATCGTCGAACTGGTCTGAATAACGGATCTTCTGGCCCGGCGCCAGTTCCAGGTATTCGCCGCCGAAGTCGTGGCTATGGCCCGTGCCGAAATTGCGGAACGACATCTTGTGCATGCCGCCGACCCTGGCGTCCAGTTGATGGACCTGGCAGGTGTAGCCGTAAGGGGGAAGCCAGCGCGCGATCGCGTCGGGCTCCAGGAAGGCCCGATAGATGCGTTCGGCCGGCGCGCGCATCACGCGGTGGAGGGTTACGGTTCCGGTAGTCATGGTGAGTCCGCCTTTCAGGAAAGTTGTGCGTACTGACACGACGTACGAGTTGACCGGAAATCGACAGCCGGAATCCTGGGACAAACCCTTAAAAAGCACATCTGGTCACGATTTGGACGGGTGCAATGCGGCCCCTTATTCGATGGGCTCGCGCATCACCAGCACCGCGATGGTGTGGTTTTTCCAGAACACCTGATGGATGCGGGGCGCGAGCGCACGCAGCTCCTCGGGACCCGTGCCGTCAAACGTCACCAGGACGGCTGGGCGCTCCCCCTCGCTCGGCACGCGCTGGATGCGGTCGAAGGACGGAAAGCCGTACTTCATGAGAAAACTCCGGATGTCCTCGTCCGAGGTGCTTTCTTCCACGTGGTTGATCAGCAGGGCAGCCATGATCGTTCTCCTTGGGGACTCCGCGGGCGTCGGAGGCGCGCGCCGCTCAGAATTTGGCGGGGACCATGCGCAACGGATGCCCCGGATCGCGGTAGCCGCCCGCCTTCTGCCGCTTGGGCAGCTTGACCTTGGCCCGCGGCATGCGCTTGTACGGAATCTGGGAAAGCAGGTGGCTGATGATGTTCAGCCGCGCCTTTTTCTTGTCGTCCGACTGCGCCACGAACCAGGGCGATACGCTGGTGTCCGTGGCCGCGAACATGTCGTCGCGGGCGCGCGAGTAGTCGTACCAGCGGCTGTAGGAATCCAGGTCCATCTTGGTCAGCTTCCAGACCTTGCGCTCGTCCGTGATGCGGGCTTGCAGCCTGCGGGTCTGTTCTTCCTCGCTGACTTCCAGCCAGTACTTCAGCAGGATGATGCCCGAGCCGATGATGGCCCGTTCAACCAGCGGCACGCCTTTCAGGAAGATCTTGACGTCGTCCTTGGAGCAGAACCCCATCACCCGCTCGACGCCGGCCCGGTTGTACCAGCTGCGGTCGAAGATCACGATCTCGCCCGCCGCCGGCAGGTGGGGCAGGTAGCGCTGCACGTACATCTGGGTTTTCTCGCGGTCCGAGGGGGCGGGCAGGGCGATCACCCGGAACACGCGCGGGCTGACGCGCTCGGTGATTGCCTTGATCGTCCCGCCCTTGCCGGCGCCGTCGCGTCCTTCGAAAAGGATGCAGACCTTGGCGCCCGTCTGGCTGACCCATTCCTGGAGCCTGACCAGTTCCACGTGCAGCCGGGCCAGTTCCTCGGCGTATTTCTTGCCCGAGAGCTTGGCTTGCGCCAGCGGTTTGTCCTCTGTTGCTGCTTTCTTCTGAGCGTTCATGACGGACTCCAGAATATGCTGCGCGGTAAGGGTGGGAGGGTTCGAATTTTTCACTGTAGCGCCGACCGTTGGCGCTTGTACACAAGCTCGCCGCAGCAGTACTTTTTATCTAGTGCCTGCGTCAAAACGATCCGCTGGCGGTAAGCGGAAAAGGTCAATAGAATCAATTCGCACGCCGCGCTTCGGCAAGGCTGGAGCTGCGTCGTGGACCTTGGCGGTTAGGCTCTACACGGACCCGATACCCGATGTCGCCGCTGACCTGTTCGAATCGGCTGTTGCTGATCGGCATGCTCTGCCTGGGCGGCTGCATGCGTGTGGGGCCGGACTTCGAGCCCCAGCGCACCAGCTGGGCCGCGGACTGGAGCACACCCGCGCTGCAGCAGGCCAGCCGCCAGCAATTGCAGCCGGACGCCCGGCAGTGGTGGCAGATCTTCGGCGATCCCATCCTGGAGGCCCTGATCGCCCAGGCCGACGCCAATAACGCGGGCCTGCGCATCGCCGGCCTGCGCATCATGGAAGCGCGCGCGCAGCTGGGCATCGCCCAGAGCGGGCGCTACCCGCAATCCCAGGTGGTCGGGGCCAACGCCCTTTACCAGCACCGGTCCTCGCGTTCGGCCGAAGGCAACCCGCGCCCCAGCAGCTTCTGGCAATACAGCGCCGGCTTCGACATAGGCTGGGAGCTGGACTTCTGGGGCCGGTTCAGCCGCGCCATCGAGTCGGCCGACGCCCTGTACTTCGAGGCCCAGGCCAATCGCGACGACGTGCTGGTGCTGCTGCACGCGCAGGTGGCCGAGAGCTACTACGCGCTGCGCACCGCCGAGGCGCGGCTGCGGATCGCCCGCGACAATGCCGCCATCCAGAAGCGCAGCTACGAAATCACGCAAAAGCTGTTCCGCAGCGGCGAAACCGACGAACTGGACCTGCAGCAGGCCCGCACGCAGTACCTGAGCACGCTCGGCACCATTCCCGAATTCGAAAGCCAGATCATGCGGACCCGCAACGCCCTGGCGGTCCTGGCGGGCCGGCCGCCCGGTCCCATGCCGGAACTGGACGACAAGACGGCGGAGGTGCCGCTGGTCGACCGCGCCGTGCTGCAGGACGTGCCCGCCAATCTGCTGCTGCGCCGTCCCGACGTCCGCGCAGCCGAACTGCGCATCGCCGCGCAGTCGGCGCAGGTGGGCGTGGCTGCGGCGGACCTCTATCCCTCGTTGACCTTGCTGGGCAGCATCGCCTGGTCCGCCACCTCGTTGGCGGGCACGGCGGGCGGCGCCGCGCTGCTGGCCGGCCCCGTCCTCAGCTGGAACGTGTTCGACCACGGCCGCCTGCAAAACAATGTGCGGGTGCAGGACGCCCGGCTGCAGCAGCTGATCGTGGCCTACCAGGACGACGTCCGGCAGGCGGCGCGCGAAGCCGACGACGCGGCCAGCGGCCTGATCAAGGCGCTGGAACGCGACGGCATCCTGCAGCAGTCGGCGCAGGCCGCGGGGCGTTCGCTCACGCTGGCCAACGCGCTCTACCGCGAAGGCTATACCGATTTCCAGCGGGTACTGGACGCGCAGCAGGCGCTGGCCGTCCAGCAGGATGCGTACGTCGTGAACCGGGGCGGCGCCGTGAGCGACCTCATCGCCCTCTACAAGGCCCTGGGCGGCGGCTGGTATAGCGCGGAGCCGGTGCTCGACCCGGCGACCCGCGAACAGATGCGGCAGCGCACCGATTGGGGCGATCTGCTATCCGAACCGGCGCCTGCCTCCGCCGCCGCCGTGTCCGCTCAAAAGGTGCGATCCGATGAGTGACTCGCCGTCCCCGCCCGCCGCGGCCCCCGCGCCGGATCCCGCAAAAAAGGGCGTCCTTTGGACGGTCCTGTTCATCGTGCTGAGCCTGGCCTGGTATCTGCTGGCCGACCGCTATACGCCGTACACGCAGCAGGCGCGGGTGCAGGCCTTTGTCGTGCCGGTGGCCTCCGAGGTTTCGGGGCGCGTGACCCGGGTGTATGTGCGCAACAACCAGGACGTCGAAGCTGGCGCGGCGCTGTTCGACGTCGACCCGGAGCATTACCGCATTGCCGTCGACCGCGCCCGCGCGGACCTGGAGTCCACGCGCAGGCAGATCGGCGCCGGCACCGCGGGCATCGATTCGGCGCAGGCCTCTTTGCGCGCGGCCCAGGCCAACGAGCTGAAAGCCCGCCAGGACAGCACCCGGCTCGAAGGGTTGTACCGCCAGGACCAGGGCACCGTCTCGCTGCGGCGGCTGGAAATCGCGCGGGCGAATCTGACCCAGGCCATCAGCCAGGTCGCGGCCGCGCGCGCCGAGGTGCAGCGCGCGCGCGAACAGGAAGGTGGCAGCGAGGAAGACAACGCCAAGCTGCGCAGCGCCGCCGCCGCCCTGGAGAAAGCCGAGCTGGACCTGGCCAATACGCAGGTGCGGGCGCGTTCCGCAGGCTTGATCACCGACCTGCGCACCGACGCCGGGCAATTCGCCGCCGCCGGCAATCCCGTCATGACGCTGATCGCGATCCACGACGTCTGGATCAGCGCTGAAATGACCGAGAACAACCTGGGCCACATGGAGCCCGGCACGCCGGTGGCCATCATCCTGGACGCGCTGCCCGGGCAGATCTTCAAGGGCCGCGTGCGCAGCGTCGGGTATGGCGTCAACGTGGGGCCCGGCTCACCGCCCGGCAGCCTGCCCACGGTGCAGAACAGCCGCGACTGGCTGCGGCCCGCGCAGCGCTTTCCAGTCATTGTGGAATTCGATCCCGGCGACTTGCCGGCGTTGAGCGGCGTGCGCGTGGGCGGCCAGGCCGAGGTCATGGCGTTTCCCAGTTCCGGCAATCCGCTCAACCTGCTGGGCCGCGCATACATGCGGCTGATGAGCTGGCTTTCCTATGCATACTGATCCCGATCCCCGCGGGCGACGCGCCCTGCGCGTGGGCGCGGGCACCGCCTTCTGCACGGCCATCAGCTACGGCCTGGCCCTGCCCATCCCCATGGTCGCGCCGGTGCTGGGCGTCATGCTGTTGGCATCGATGAACCGGCCCCTGTCGTTCAAGAGCGGGCTGGGCCTGCTGCTGATGGCGCTGCTTGCCACCGCGATCGGCCTGCTGCTGAGTCCCTTGCTGCGCTACTACCCTCTGAGCGGGGTGCTGCTCATCGCACTGTGCCTTTACTTCGCCTTCCGTCACGGCCTGCGCGGCGGCAATGGCCTGCTGTCGACCTTTCTCATCATCGGGTTGACCATGATTTCCGCCGCCGGCACCGTCGACTTCGCGCTGGCCGCCCTGGTGATCGAAGCGCTGGGCAAAGGGCTGCTGGTCGCGGTCCTGGCGCTGGGCGGCTGCCATCTGCTGTTCCCGGAGCCAGCGGCCGCGCCCGCGCCGCCCGCGGCGCCGGTCCTGCCGCCGGACGCGGCCAGCCGGCTGGCCCTGCGGGCCGCGCTCGTGGTGATGCCGGCGTTCCTGCTGGCGCTGACCGACCCGCTGGGCTACATGCCCATCATCCTGAAATCGGTCAGCCTGGGGCGCCAGAGCTGCGTCACCGCCGCGCAGGGCGCGGCCCGCGAACTGCTGGGCTCGACCCTGCTGGGCGGCGCGCTGGCGGTCGCCTTCTGGTGCGCTTTGAGCCTGTTCGTGAACCTGTGGATGTTCTTTCTCTGGATGCTGCTGTTCGGCCTCATGGCCGCGCGCAAGCTCTACCGGCTGGTTCCGACCCGCCATCCGCCCAGCTTCTGGCTGAACACGCTGGTGACGCTCGTCATCCTGCTGGGCCAGTCAGTGCAGGACAGCGCCGCCGGCAAGGACGTCTACACCGCGTTCGCGGTGCGCATGGGCTTGTTCATCGGCGTCACGCTCTATGCCTGCCTGATGCTGCGCCTGCTCGAACCCCGGGCGCCGGACAGCCGGGAACCCCGTCGGAATCCTTCAACCGCAGTCCCCTCAGACGCTTGAATCAGGAGGCAGCCATGTCATTGCCAGACGAACCGGCCCCACCCTCGCACTCGGCGGGGTGGCGCTTCAAATGCGGGATCGGATTGTTCATCATCGCCTTCGCCCTGTGGTTCCTCCTTCCGGTGGCGGGCTATATGGACGTGCCGGGTCCGCGCATCGCCGCGTTGACCGGCACCATCTTCATCGCCAACAAGGTCTTGCTGCTGAGCTGCATCGCAGTCATGGGCAAGGAGGGCTTCCAGCGGCTGAAGTCCATCGTGTTCGGCCAGGCCAAGAAACTCGCTCCCGTGCAGAAGGTTGGCCCCGTGCGCCATGCCATCGGCCTGGTCATGTTCCTGCTGCCCATCCTGACCTCGGCGCTGGAACCCTACATAGACGAAATGTGGCCGGGCCTGCGGCCCAATCTGTGGCAGGCCCAGCTGGCCGGAGACCTCATGCTGATTGCCAGCTTCTTCGTGCTGGGCGGGGATTTCTGGAACAAGCTGAGGGCGCTGTTCGTGCGCACGGTGTAGCGGGCAGGGCGCCACGATCGAAGCCGGCGTTTTCGTAGGAAAATGCCGGCTCGCGTTCCGACGCGCAACCTCAGCCATCAACCAGGACCCGCCATGCCGCAACTCGACATCTATCAGGTAGACGCCTTCACTGCCGCGCCTTTCGGCGGCAACCCCGCAGCGGTCGTGCCGCTGCAGGCCTGGCTGCCGGACGAAACGCTGCAACGCATCGCAGAAGAAAACAACCTGTCCGAAACCGCCTACTTCGTGCGCAAGGGCGATGTCCACGAGCTGCGCTGGTTCACGCCCGCGGTGGAGGTGGACCTGTGCGGCCATGCCACGCTGGCGTCGGCCTGGGTGCTGTTCGAACAGCTGGGCGCAACGGAAGACGTGCTGCGCTTTGCCACGCGCAGCGGCGAACTGCAGGTGCGTCGCGCGGGCGACAGGCTGGCGATGGATTTTCCGGCCAAGCGGCCCGAAGCGCAGCCGATCCCGCCGGGCCTGCTGCAGGCGCTGGGCCTGCCGGGCGCGCAGGCGTTCTACAAGACGGACGACTATCTGGTGGTGATCGACGATGAATCGCGCATCGATGCCCTGAAGCCGGACTTCGCCGCGCTCGCGGGCTTCGACACGCGCGGGGTGGCGGTGACGGCGCCGTCGGCGCAATTCGATTTCGTGACACGCTGGTTCGGGCCGCGGGTGGGCGTGAACGAGGATCCGGTGACCGGCTCGGCGCACACCTCGTTGGCGCCGTACTGGGCCCAACGCCTGGGCAAGCGCAGCCTGAGCGCGCAGCAGGGCGGGGCGCGCAAGGGGCAGTTGCAATGCGAGGTGCTGGATAACGGCCGGGTGATCATCAGCGGCCAGGCGGCGTTGTACCTGCGCGGCACGATCTTCATCTGAGGCCGGGCGGGGCGCAGCCCCGGCTCGCGGCGGCGTAACAAAAGAGACGTTGACACGGTTTATGCTCAACACTAGCATAAACCGTGCTCTTTTTTTGCCCAATAAATGCTCAATATGAGCATAAAATCTCGCGAGGAGACGCCTCCATGGACACCCCCAATCGCCGGTACGTCGAATTCGATCTGCCTGCCACACCGAGCTGCCCCAGCGCCGTCGGCCAGGCCTGGGCCCGCGTGCCCGAACCCTTGCCAGCCAGCGAACGCGCCGCCTGCGTGGCGCGCATACGCGAACTGCTGGCGCGGGAGCGCGCCGTGCTGGTCGCGCACTATTACGTCGATGCGGAGTTGCAGGAACTGGCCGAACAGACCGGCGGCTGCGTCGGCGACTCGCTGGAGATGGCGCGCTTCGGCCGCGACCATGAGGCCCGCACGCTGGTGGTGGCCGGCGTGCGCTTCATGGGCGAGACCGCCAAGATCCTGAGCCCGGACAAGCGCATCCTGATGCCGGACCTCGACGCCACCTGCTCGCTGGACCTGGGCTGTCCGGCCGCCGATTTCGCCGCCTGGTGCGATGCCCATCCGGACCGGACGGTGGTGGTCTACGCCAATACCAGCGCTGAAGTGAAGGCGCGCGCGGACTGGGTCGTGACCTCGTCGATCGCGCTGGACGTAATCGCCGACCTGCATGCGCGCGGCGAGAAAATCCTGTGGGCGCCGGACCGCCATCTGGGCGACTACGTGCAACGCCAGACCGGCGCCGACATGCTGCTGTGGCAGGGGTCCTGCCTGGTACATGACGAGTTCAAGGGCACCGAACTGGAACTGCTTCGCGCCGAGCACCCGCAAGCCAAGGTGCTGGCGCATCCGGAATCGCCCGCCGCCGTGCTGGCGCAGGCCGACGTGGTGGGCTCGACCACGCAGCTGATCGATGCCGCGCGCAAGTTCGACGCGGAGCTGCTGATCGTCGCGACCGACCAGGGCATCCTGCACAAGATGCGCGCCGCAGCGCCCGGCAAGACCTTCCTGGCCGCGCCCACCGCGGGCAACAGCGCCAGTTGCAAGAGCTGCGCGCATTGCCCCTGGATGGCCATGAATGCCCTGGGCAACCTGGCCGGGACGCTGGAGCATGGTCGCAACGAAATCACACTGGACCCCGCGCTGGGCCTGCGTGCCAAGGCGCCGATCGACCGCATGCTGGACTTCGCGGAACGGCGCAAGCGCCGCGTGCAGGCCAGCGGCGACTTCGCGCGCGACACGGCGCTGTATGCCAGCGTCGGGCCGGCCTAGGGACTAGCGGAGGTCCGCTCATGGAATTCGACGTCATCATCATCGGCAGCGGCCTGGCCGGCATGGCCGCGGCGCTGGAACTGGCCCCGCGCAAACGGGTCGCCCTCGTGTCCAAGGGCGAACTGCGCGACAGCGCCAGCAACCGCGCCCAGGGGGGCATTGCCGCGCCGCTGGGCGCCGACGACAGCATCGAGGCGCACGTCAACGATACCCTGGTCGCGGGCGCCGGCCTGTGCGATCTGCCGGCCACGCGGAACATCATTTCCCGGGCCTGCGGCGCGATAGCCTGGCTGCAGGAGCAGGGCGTCGCGTTCACGCCGGAGCTCGGCGGATTGCATCTGACGCGTGAAGGCGGGCACGGCCTGCGCCGTATCGCGCACGCGGCGGACGCGACCGGCAGCGCCATCGTCGCGGCCCTGGAGGACCGCGTGCGGCGGCAAGCCGGCATCACGTTGCTGCAGGCGCATTGCGCCGTGGACCTGATCCTGGACGGCGCCGCAGGTACGGCTGCGGCGCGTTGCCGCGGCGTGCGCCTGCTGGACCTGCGCAGCGGACGGATTTTCGATGCGTCCGCCAGCCATGTCGTGCTGGCCACGGGCGGCGCGGGGCAGGCATACCAGACGACTACCGCGCCGCCGGCCGCGACCGGCGACGGCATCGCCATGGCCTGGCGCGCGGGCTGCCGGATCGCCAACATGGAGTTCACGCAATTCCATCCTACCGGCCTGCACCATGCGCAAGCGGGAGGATTCCTCATTTCCGAGGCGGTGCGCGGCGAGGGCGGCATACTGCGCCTGCCCGATGGCGCGCGCTTCATGCCGGCCTACGATGCCCGCGCCGAGTTGGCGCCGCGCGATATCGTCGCCCGCGCGATCCAGGGCGAAATGGAACGCCATGGACTGGAGTGCGTGTACCTGGATATCAGTCACCAATCGCCGGGATTCCTGCAGGAACATTTTCCTACCATCCAGGCGCGCTGCCTGGCGCTGGGCATCGACATCACGACGACTCCCATCCCGGTTGCGCCCTCCGCGCATTACACCTGCGGCGGCATCGTTGCCGACCAGGCCGGACGCAGCAATCTGTCCGGTTTGTACGCGGTGGGCGAAGCCGCCTGCACCGGACTGCACGGCGCCAACCGCCTGGCCAGCAATTCGCTGCTGGAGTGCGTGGTGACGGGACGGGCTGCCGCGCAAGACATCTTGGGCCAGGTGCCGGCCGATGTTCCCCATCGAACTCCGGCTGCCGACGCAACCGCCGTGCCGGCGTCGCCCGATCTGGCGCGGCTGCGGCGCGACCTGCGCCAGTTGATGAGCCGGGACGTGGGCGTGCTGCGCAGCGATGCCTCGCTGGCGCGCGCGGCCGCATTCATCGGTCCGTTGCGAGCAGAGACGGACGCGCGGTTGCTGCGCGAGGGCTTGAGCCTGGAATTGCTGGAGCTGCGCAACCTCGCCCTGGCGGCTGATCTCATCGTGCGGGCGGCGAGTGCGCGCGGTGAGAGCAGGGGGGCGCATTTCAACCGGGACCGGCCTGGCTCGGACGCCGTGGATTTGCGGCCGCGCGCGCCTGCCGCAACCGCGTAGGCGCGGGCAGGGCAGTTTCCGGCCGGCCGGCGGCTCAGGAAACCCCGGTCAGCAGATGCTGCGCGGCGCCCGTCGCCGCGCGCCTGAAACGCGACGGCGACACGCCCATGTGCTCGCGGAAGAAGCGGGAGAAATTGCCGGGCGTGGAGAAGCCCAGGTCCAGCGCCACGGAGGTCAGGGGCTGCTCCTGGTGCACCAGCAGGCGCACGGCTTCTTCGACGCGCACGGCGCTCCAGAAGACTTGCGGCGTGGTATTGAGCTGATCGCGGAACAGCGCGAAGAAATGGCCGCGCGACAGTCCCACGCGGCTGGCGACCTCTTCCGCCGTGATCGGTTCATGGGCGTGCTCGCGCATGTAGGCGATCGCCGCGCGCAGCCGGCGGTCCAGCGCCGGCGCCGCGGGCATCTGGTTGCGCGGGCGATCCGGCTCGATGGACGATTCGATCGCCGCTTGCAGCAGGGCCTCGACCTCGGCATCCAGGTCCGCGCCGGGGTGGTCCTGCGGCGCCACGATCTTGTGCAGCAAGCGCCAACAGCCCTGGCGCACCGCCGCGTCGATGGGCACGCCCGGCGCCGCGAAGTGGAAGGGGCGGCCCGTGGCGGCGCGCCGTTCGTCCAGCCAGGGCTTGGCGATGTAGAGCACCAGGAAAATGGCCGGGCCCGACCGTTCAAGCAGCCTGGCGTCGTGCGATTCGTACGTATTGGTGCCTAGCGCCAGATGTTCGCTGTAGGGGACCGGAGTCTGGCCGACATGGCCCTGCACGCGCGCGCCGCCCAGCCACAGGGCCAGCTGCACTTCCGCATGCGCGTGCGCGATCAGGTCGTCGCGCAGTTCCAGCACGACGGCGCGGCCGAACGCGCCTTCGTGCAAGGCGTAGGTCTCCTGCATCTCTGTCTCCCGTTTTTCTTATCGCCTCGCCGCGCAAGCCTGGGCTTGCGTGCGGGCGGGTGCGGCGCTCCGGGAATTTTATGGGCGTTTGCGCGCTTCTCCACGCTAGGTGTATTCACTAGGCACAAAATCTGACTCTGCGATAAGTCCGCGCACCCGGCGATAAGCGCGCCGCCGCCTGCGCCGATACAGTCCTGAAAAATCGTCGGCGCAATGCCGATGCAGACAGCGACTGTTCAGATAAAGGGAGACGGCGGCATGAGCACGCAACACGTCAACGGCATGGCCGTGGAGATCGACGGCGAGGGGCCGGCACTGTTGTGCATACACGGCCTGGGCGGTTCCTCGAATACCTGGACGCCCGTCATGGGCGCCTTCGACGGCTTTCGCGTGATCCGTCCCGACCTGCCGGGCAGCGCGCGCTCGGCGTTGGGCGAAAAGCGCCTGTCCATCGCCGCCTATGTGGACGCATTGGCCGGACTGCTGGACGTACTGGACGTAGATGCGGCGCACATCGCCGCGCATTCGCTGGGTACCGTGGTCGCCCAGCATCTTGCCGTGACGCATCCGGGCAGGGTCAAGTCGCTGGCCTTGTTCGGCCCGCTGGCCGCGCCGCCGGACGCGGGGCGGCCCGGCATCCGTGCGCGGGCGCAGCTTGCCCGCGGTGGCGACGCGGCCATGCAGGAGATCGCTGACGCCATCGTCAAGGCCGCGACCAGCGCCCAGACCAGGCAGGATCAGCCCGCCGTGCTGGCGCTGGTGCGCGAGAGCGTGATGCGCCAGCCGCCGGAAGGCTATGCGCAGAGCTGCGAGGCGCTGGCGGATGCGCAGCCGGCCGCCGCGGAAGCGATAGGCGTACCGACTGTCCTGATTACCGGCGACCAGGACGGCGTGGCGCCGCCCGCCAACGTTGACGCCCTGGCCGCGCGCATCGCTGGCAGCCGCCGCATCGTGCTGGACGGATGCGGCCACTGGACCACCTACGAAAAGCCCCAAGCCTGCATGCAGGCCCTGCGGGAGTTCCACGCGGCGCTGCGCTAGGCCACGTTTTCCTGGCGTTTCAACATAAGAAATCGGCCCCTCGACGCGGGCCGGAGGAGACCTGTCATGTCCAGAATTGCCATTACCAATGTCGCCATCTTCGATGGCAGCGGCATGGAACCCTTTCAAGGCGAAGTGTTGATCGATGGCGCGCGCATCGCGCAGGTCGCGCGCGCGCCTGAGCAGGTGAGCCGGGAGGGCGCGCGCCTCATCGACGGGCGCGGCCGCTTCCTGATGCCCGGCATGACGGAAGCGCACACGCATTTCTCCTGGAACGACCAGCCCACGCTGGCGGCGATCCAGTTCATGCCGCCGGAGGAGCACATTCTCTGGTGCGTGCGCGTGGCCAAACGCTATCTGGAAATGGGCTGGACCTCGGCCATCGGCGCGGCCGCGGCCAAGCCGCGCCTGGACGTGGTGCTGCGTAACGCCATCAACGCCGGCGAATGCCCGGGGCCGCGTTACCTGGCGGGCAGCCAGGAGATCACCACCATAGGCGCGCTGGGCGACAACTCGCTGCCGCACATGCCGTTCGACGAGCTTAGCTTCGGCAGCGTGTGCTGTGGCCCTGAAGAGATCCGGCGCTCGGCGCGCACCTTCATCAAATACGGTGTCGATCACCTGAAGATAAATCTGTCCGGCGAGTACATCGCCGGGCTGCCGGCCGAGATGTCGCCGTTCGCAGAAGACGAGATCGCCATGCTGGCGAACGAGGCCAAGCGCTATGGCAAGCGCGTCGCGGCGCACGCGCGCTCCAGCGAGTCGGTCAAGCAATGCGTGCGCCACGGCATCGAGATGATCTACCACGCCAGCTTTGCCGATGAAGAGGCGCTCGACATGCTGGAAGCCAGGAAAGACAGCCACTTCGTCGCGCCGGGCATAGGCTGGCTGATCAGGACGGCCTTCAACGCGTCCGAGTACGGCATCACGCCCGCCATCGCCGAGCAGATGGGCTACAAGCGCGAACTGGAAATCGCCTCGGAGTCGCTGCGCAAGATGCACAAGCGGGGCATCCGCATCCTGCCCGGCGGCGACTACGGCTTTGCCTGGATGCCGCACGGCACCAACGCCCGCGACCTGCAATACTTCGTGGACTACATCGGCATGACCCCGACCGAAGCGCTGGTGTCCGCCACTCGGCTGGGCGGCGAGATCATGCAACGACCGCAGGAATTGGGCATGCTGCGTCCCGGCTATCTGGCGGACGTGGTCATGGTCGACGGGGATCCGCTGAAGGATCTGTCGCTGCTGGTGGATCCGGAGAGGATCTTGCTGGTTGTGAAGGATGGGGAGGTGTGCAAGGACAGTCTCCGGCACGATGCGGACGCGGAACTGCTGACTGCCGAAGACAGGGATGCGGCCTTAGTACATTGACCGACGCGGCGTTACACACACAAGGAGTTGGAGCGCGCAGCGTCGGGACCTGAGCATTCGTAGCGAGCTTGCATTATTGAGCTTGCAGATCAATTTCCGCGAACAGATTCACCACGGGCGGAAGAAATGCAATCGGGAGTGTCATTCCTCGGCATCTTTGTCCATTGCTTCAAATTGGGCAAAGACGTGGCCCGCAGGAATGACGTTTCCCTGCGATATTTCGCGCCGGCCTCGATCGATTAGCTTGAGCAGGGCATAGGCTTCCGCCTTATCCCCGCTGCGATTGCAGTATGGAATCGCCTGGTCTTGATGCGAGCGTTTCACGGCATGGGCCTCCAGTGCAAGTACCGACAGGTGCAACTGTAGACTGGAGTTCACTTATCCGCCGGCTTTTCTCCCATTATTCGGACAGAAAGTAGGCGAAGCGGTACGAGCAAACCTGGTTGCATCAATGCTGGGTTTGCTCGCCTCAACTCAA
Source organism: Achromobacter xylosoxidans (assembly GCF_014490035.1). Taxonomy (NCBI): domain Bacteria; kingdom Pseudomonadati; phylum Pseudomonadota; class Betaproteobacteria; order Burkholderiales; family Alcaligenaceae; genus Achromobacter; species Achromobacter xylosoxidans. The sequence goes on from NZ_CP061008.1 coordinate 2,451,085, forward strand.
GCCTCTCCCACCCCCTCCCTCACGCTAGCCGCCAGCATCTGCGCCGTCGCCGCCGACAAGGTCCAGCCCAGATGCCCATGCCCCGTGTTGTAGAACACGCCGGGCCGCCTGCCCGGACCCACGCGGGGCATCATGCTCGGGGTCATGGGGCGCAGCCCGCACCACGGCACCACGCGCGAAGTTCGGATGCCGGGGAAGTGCTTGCGGGTCCAGTCCACCAGCGGCTGCACGCGTTCGGCGCGGATGTCCATGTTGAAGCCGTTGAACTCGGCCGTGCCGGCCACGCGGAAGCGGTCGCCGAGGCGGCTGGTGACGATCTTGGCGGCTTCGTCCAGCAGGCTGACGTGCGGTGCGGCCGCCTGGCTGGCGGCGTCGTCCAGGTGCACGCTGATGGAATAGCCCTTGACCGGGTAGATGTTGAGCGTGTCGCCCAGCTGCCTGGCGAACTGCCGGCTGACGGCGCCGGCGCAGACGACGATGGCGTCGGCCTCGTGCTGCTCGCGGCGCGCGCCGCCCTCGCGCGCGACGTCGAGCACGTAGGGCGCGCCGTCCACGCTGATGTTGCGGATGTCGGCGTCCTGCGCGAAGCGCACGCCGCGGCGCTCGCAGGCGCGGGCCAGGCCGCTGGTGAACTTGTGGATGTCGCCGGTGGCGTCCGAGGGCGTGTAGAAGCCGCCATGGCAAGGGGTTTGCAGCGTGGGTTCGATGCTGCGCGCTTCCTCGGGCGACACCGCGTAGCGCTCCAGCCCGCCTTCCTGCAGCAGCGCATTGGCGCGGCGCGCGGTCTCGAAGCTGGTGGCGTCGTGGTAGATATGCAGGATGCCGCGGCGCTCCAGGTCGAAATCTATGCCTTCTTCTTCCGCCATGGCGTACAGGTGCTGGCGCGCGGCAATGGCAAGCCGCGTGGTCTCGATGGTGTTGCGGCGGTAGTTGCGGATCTGTCCGATGAACTGCGCCAGCCAGGAGTACTTGTGCCAGCTGAAGCGGGGATTGAGCAGCAGCGGCGCGTTGTGGCGGCCGAGCCAGCGCAGGCCTTTCATGATGGTGGCGGTGCTGTTCCAGACCTCGGCGTTGCTGGCCGACAACTGGCCGCCGTTGGCGTAGGAAGTCTCCATGGCCGGATAGCGCTGGCGGTCGTAGACGGTGACGTGGTATCCCAGTTTGCTCAGGGCATAGGCGGACGTGACGCCGGTGATACCGGCGCCAATGATGGCGATGCGGGGCATGATGGCTCCAGATTGAGTGGCCGCGGCCACCCGGCCGCAGCACCCCATCTGTCTCTGTACCTGAGAGCTTCACCCGCGGCGCAGGCGGCGGCGGGTTCCCCTTCGGTGGGCGCAATCCGCGCCTCTCTCCAGATTGTCTAGACCGCGCAGTCCTGTTTGCCTGAGAGTTTCCGGGGCGGTTGCTCCGTCGGCGCCTGCCGCGGGGGCAGGTCTCTTCTGCGGGGTTTTGGATCGACGAGGCGAGGATAGCCAAAATCCCCCAAAATGAGACCAAGGGTTAGTACCAATAAGGCGCCGCGCCGCGTTACGATGCTTGCGCGCCGCCGTCGCGGCGCCACCGATCCGACACGACAGGGAATGACGAGAATGCGCTTGAACAGCATGCTGCGCACGGGATTGTTTACGCTGATGGCCGCAGGCTGCGGGCTGGCGCAGGCCGGACAGGCGGAGACCGACAGCAAGGTCGACGAGGCGGTCCAGGCCGTCATGCGCGAACATGGCATTGCGGGAATGTCGATCGCCGTGACCCGCAACGGGACGCAACATTTCTACAACTATGGCGTGGCATCCAGGCAAACCGGCAGGCGGGCCGACAGCGACACGCTGTACGAGATCGGCTCCATCAGCAAGACCTACACGGCAACCCTGGCAACCTACGCACAGGCGCGCGGCCGCCTGGCGCTGAGCGACAGCCCGGCCAAGTATCTGCCCGAGCTCGCCGGCAGCGACTTCGCCAAACTGAGCCTGATCAACCTGGGGACGCACACGACCGGCGGCTTTCCCTTGCAGGTGCCCGACGCGGTCACGAACCAGGCGCAGATGATGGCTTACCTCAAGGCCTGGAAGCCCGAGCATGCCGCTGGCACGTATCGCACCTACGCCAACCCCAGCATCGGCATGCTGGGCGTGGTTGCGGCCAAGAGCCTGAACCGGCCGTTCAAGGCGGCCATGGAGCGGGACCTGTTTCCCAAGCTGGGCCTGACCAGCACCTACATCGACGTGCCGGCCGCCAGGATGGCGGACTACGCGCAGGGCTACAACAAGCAGGATGCGCCCGTGCGCGTGAATCCGGGCGTGCTGGCCGACGAAGCCTATGGCGTGAAGACCAGCGCGCGCGACCTGATCCGCTTCGTCGACGCGAACATGGGCTTGAACCTCGCGGATGCCGAACTGCGCGGCGCGATTGCGCAGACGCACGTCGGCTATTACCAGCTGGGCGACATGACCCAGGACCTGGCCTGGGAGCAATTGCGCTATCCGGCGACGCTGGACGCGTTGCTGACGGCCAATGCCGGCAACTACAACAGCCAGAGCCAGCCCGTGACCGCATTGAACCCGCCGCTGCCGCCGCAGGAGGCCGTGTGGATCAACAAGACGGGTTCGACCAACGGCTTCGGCGGCTATGTGGCATTCGTGCCGTCGAAGAAGCTGGGCATCGTGATACTGGCCAACCGCAACTATCCGAACGAGGCCAGGGTCCGGCTGGCGTACCGGATCCTGGGCGAATTGGAAAAGTAGGCGCGCAGGCCGGCGCGCTATCGCGCGGGCGGCTGCCTTGCCGCGTTGTGGCGGGGCAACAGGTCCATCACTTCCAGACGCTTGCACAATTGCGCCAGCCGCTCCATCTTGTAGGCATTTACGTCCATGCCGGCGTAGTCATAGAAGCCCTGGCCGTCGCGCAGCCCGTTGCGCCCTTGTTCCATGTTGCTGGCGATGACGGCAGGCGAGGCGAAGCGCGGATCGATGGCATCGGCGAGGTAGCGCGAGGCGTAGTAGAGGATGTCGCCGCCGCCCCAGTCGATGAACTCCAGCAGCCCCAGAACCGAAAACCGCAGGCCGAAGCCCAGGCGCACGGCCGTGTCGATGTCTTCGGCGCTGGCCACGCCTTCCTCCACCATGCGGGCCGCTTCGTTCATGGCCAGGGCCTGGATGCGGGGCACGATGTAGCCGGCAGCGGGGGCGCACTGCACGGGCTTCTTGCCCGCCAGGCGCAGCGCTGCCAGCAGCCCTTGCGTCGCGGCCTCGCTGGTCTGGGGGCCGCGGCTCACTTCCACCAGCGGTATCAGGTAGGCGGGGTTGAGCCAGTGCGCGTTCAGGAAGCGCTGCGGACCTTGCACCAGCTCCGCCAGTTCGGTGACCAGAAAGGTGGACGTGGTGGACGCGATGATGCTGTCCGGCGCGCAGGCCGCTCCCAACCACAGAAAGGCATCGCGCTTGGCGTCCAGGCGTTCAGGCACGGCTTCGAACACCACGCGCGCCTGCCGCAGATCTGCTTCGGCATCCTCGCGCGTGCATAGGCGGATGCGCGCCAGCGCCACCTCTGCCTGCGCGGCATCGAGCAAGCCCAGCCTGCACAGGATGCCGAGTTCGCGGCGCAGATCGTCCCGCACGCGTGCGAAGTAATCGGCCTGCTCGGCGGGCGGGCGCGGCTTGATGTCTATCAGCGTGACGTCCAGTCCGGCATGGATGTATGACAGCGTGATGCCCACGCCCATGCGGCCGGCGCCGATTACGCAGAGTCTTTCGTTCATGGCTTGCATCTCCGTGTCAGCAGCCTTTGGCCAGAAGCTGGCGCATGTCCGCGCGCGACAGGCGGTCCAGGCCCAGGCGTTCGAACGTGCGTCCTTCGGCGTAAAGGTCGCGTCCCGTGACCGCGCTGGCCAGGCTCAGCAGGCCTTGTGCGACAGGCGTCGGCACGCCCGCCCAGCGGCCGGCGGACACCAGGAATGACAGGCCAAGCCGCGTGTCCTCCAGCATGTAGCGGTGCGTGTGCAGGTCTATGTCCTCGCGCCAGTCGCCGCTGTCGGTGAGCCTGCCATGGGCGCCGCGGCCGTACATCCATTCATCGCCTTCGGCGGCATAGTGGTCGGCCAACGGGAAGTGCGGCGCGGCATAGCCCAGGGCCACGCGGATGGCGATGCGCTCCGCGTCCAGCGCGTCGGTCACGCGCCGTATGGAGGCCTGGGTGCCTTCGTTGTGGATGTCCCATTTGTCGAAGTGTTCCAGCGGCCCTGCATTCATCATGATGAGCGGCGGATGGATGATGGGGCCGGCGTTCATCAGCGCGCCCGAAAGCCCGTCCTCTATCGGTTCGATGCTGGGGTAGGCGCGATGGATCACGGCCAGCGCCTGCTCCGACAGCCGTCGCGGAAAGACGCCGGTGGGCAGGCGGGTGGCGTAGCCGCTGATCACGACTTTTTCGCCATGTTTGCGGGCCAGGTAGGGCAGGGTGCCGGTCTCGGCGAAGGCCGTGTTCGCGGCATTTCCTGCTTCTTTCATGGCGCGGGCGAAGACGTAGCAGCCGAAGGTGCCCGGCGGCAGGAACACAACCTGGCCGTCGCGCAGCAGCGGCGCCAATTCCCGGGCCAGCGCTTCGTGGGTGGTGGAAGGCAGGGGAATGACCAGCAGCTCCGCATTCTCCACGGCAGTGGCCAGGTCGCGCACCAGCTGCAACTGGCGGGGGCCGTCGCCCAGCGGAATCTGGCGGCTGCCGCGATAGTCGGTGACCGTCAGCGCGGCCGCATCCCGCAAGTCCTGGAAGGCCGTCCAGTCCCGGCGCCACCAGCGCACGTGATGGCCTTTCTCGAACAGCTCGGCCGCTGCCGCGTAGCAGCCGTGGCCGCCGCCTATGACGCTGATTCTCATGGTCAAGCTCCGTCTGATGGAGCCTTGATCCTAGCGGCGGCGCGCTGGCGGGGCTGCGCCGAACGCGCAAGCGGCGTTCCGATCCGGCAAGCGAATCCTGGCGCTGCCGTGCAACGCCTAATGCCTAATGCCTAATGCCTGCTTTGGCGCAGGGTGTCCGACGGCAGGCAGCCGTAGCGCTTGCGATAGTGGGTGGCGAAATGCCCGAAGCTGGAAATGCCGTGCCGCAGCAGGATGTCGGTGACGCTGTCGCCTTCGCCGGCTTGCGCAAGCGCCGCGTGCACCTGGGCCAGCCGCTGGTTGCGCACGTAGTCGCTGGGACTCTGCTTCAGGAACTGCGAGAAGCCGTTTTGCAGCGTGCGCACGGAGACGCCGCAGTGGGCCGCCAGGTCCGTCAGCGATAGCGGCTGGTCCAGATGGCTTTCTATGTAATCGCGCGCGCGCCGCACATGCAGGGGCAGCGGTTGGCGGCGGTCTGCCTGCAAGGCCTCGGAGTAGTTGTGCGGCAGCTGGGTCAGCAGCAGCGTCAGCAGGTAGTCTGAAAAGCCGGCGGCCAGCGTTTGCGTGACGCCTTCGATGGCGGGATGGCGGTACAGCCGGCACAGATAGTCCAGCGTTTCGCGCACTGCCACCGGTCCGGGCGCGTCGGCATCCATTTGCAGGTCGAACACCAGCGCCTGTTTGGCGGGGCGCTCGAGCAGCCGCTGCAGCTGGCGTTCCAGCGCCTCGCGCTCGATGCGCAGGATCAGGTTGCGGCAGTCGCGGCCGATGCGGATCACGCTGCGCTCGGACGGCGAGGAAATGGTCAGGCTGCCCGCGTTCATCGACGCGCTGCGCTTGCCCAGCGTGATCAGCCCGGAGCCTTGCAGCGTGATGCGGATCAGGTAGTAGCTGGCGATGTCGCCGGCGTCGATCTCGACTTCCGCGCCATAGTGCAGGTCGAACAAGGCTGCGTTGCCGAAGAAGACGCCGTACAGGCGCGATTGCAGGGGTTTTCCCGGGGGAACGCACATGCGGTGCGACCATAGGTGCTGGCTGACCTGGTCCTTGATCTCGGCGATGTTGCCCGAGTCCAGCAAGCAATGGCGGTCCAGCGGATTGGTGTCGTTGAACATGCTTTCCTGCGCAGCGGGAACAGTCCTTGCGTCAGGCGTATAGAGGCTGGCTGCGCAAAGACCTACAAAAGATGGGCCTGCAAGCAAGTGAGACACAACCCGGCCCTTGGGCATGGGCAGATCTCACCACCATACAAGGGAAACAAACCATGACTGACGGCAGCCCGCGGCACGGATCAAAACCTAGCTACGCCTACGAGTGGTACGTCGTGGTGATATGCATGCTAGCGTACATATTTTCCTTCGTCGACAGGCAGATCCTGGCGCTGATGATCGAACCCATCAAGCACGACCTGCAGCTGTCCGACACGCAATTCAGCTTGCTGCACGGGCTGGCGTTTTCCTTGTTCTACGCCTTCATGGGCATACCGATAGCCTTGCTGGCGGATCGCTATTCGCGGCCCCGGATCATCGCGATCGGCGTGGCGTTCTGGAGCCTGGCCACGGCGGCCTGTGGCCTTTCGCGCAATTTCGCGCAGATGTTTCTCGCGCGGATCGGCGTGGGCGTGGGCGAGGCGGCGCTCTCGCCTGCCACGTACTCCATGCTCAGCGACATGTTCCCGCGCGAGAAGCTGGGGCGCGCCGTCGGCATCTATTCGATCGGCTCGTTCATCGGCGGCGGCATGGCGTTCCTGATCGGCGGCTACGTCATCAACCTGCTCAAGAGCGTGGATACGGTTGCCTTGCCGTGGATAGGCGCAATGCGGCCCTGGCAGGTGACCTTCTTCATTGTGGGATTGCCTGGCCTGCTGATTGCGCTGCTGATCCTGCTGACGGTGCGCGATCCGCAGCGGCTGGGCTTGCGGCGCAATGCCTCGGGGCAGGTGCAGAAGCCCGCCATGGAAGATACCTTCCGCTTCCTGGGGCGCCATCGCAGCACCTTCTTCTGCCACTACCTGGGCTTCTCGTTCTATGCGATGGTGCTGTTCGCACTGCTGGGCTGGACGCCGGCGTTCTACATGCGCAAGTTCGGCATGTCGCCCTCGGAAGCCGGCTACATGCTGGGCGTGGTGGTGCTGGTCGCCAATACCGCCGGGGTGTTCTGCGGCGGCTGGCTGATGGATTGGCTGGCCAAGCGGGGCTACAGCGATGCGCCGTTGCGCGCTGGCGTGATTGGCGCGGCCGGCATGGCCCTGCCTGCGGTGGTCTTCACCCAGGTCGATTCGCTGTGGTGGTCGGTGGGCTTGCTGCTGCCGGCCATGTTCTTCGCCTCGTTTCCGATGCCGACCTCGACCGCCGCGATGCAGATACTGCCGCCCAATCAGCTGCGCGCCCAGGTATCGGCGCTGTTCCTGCTGATCTCGAACCTGATCGGATTGGGCCTGGGCACCACCGCCGTGGCCATGCTGACGGACCGGCTGTTCAAGAACCCGGCAGCGGTAGGGCAGTCCATGTCGGTCCTGGTTGGCGTGGCCACGGTGTTGTGCATCGGCCTGCTGGCCGCGGGCTGCAAGCATTACCGGCGCAGCCTGAACCTGGAGGCGCAGGAGGCGCCGCCGCTCGCGCCTGCGCGCGTGTCGCCCTGAACGCGGCAGCCAGGGCTGCCCGGGCCGCGATGCGGCCCTTTTTTTAACTCTGTTACCTCTCCGTTGAACTGCACATTCCTCGTAAAAGAAATGGTGCCGGGGATGCGCTATAACGGACGCTTGACGCATTACTGTTCCCCCAATTCATGCCCCGTTTTTCCCGCAGTCCGTCGCTGGCCCTGTCCGTTGCCCTGGTGGGCGTCCTGGCGGGATGCTCATCCCCCAAGCCAGAGTTCGAAAAAGAAGACTTCACCCAGAACAACACTTACTCGCGCACCGTCGATGCGAGTAACGTCGCCGCCTGCGACGCGGGCCGCCGCGCCTTGCTGAGCCAGGGCTACAACATCGACAAGTTCGAGGGTTCGCGGGTCACGGGGCACAAGAATTTCCAGGACGAAAACGGCCAGCATACGCAGATTGCCTTCAACATCGAATGCGCCTCCGATGGCAGCGCGAATGAGCGCGCCACGGTGTTTGCCAACGCCGTGCAGGACCGCTATTCGATCAAGCGCACCAATAGCTCGGCCAGCGTGGGCGTGAGCGTGCTGGGCCAGGTGTCCATGCCGTTCGGGTCCAGCGACGATTCGCTGGTGAAGACGGGCAGCCAGACGGTTGCGCGGCCCAAGTTCTATGAAGGCTTCTTCCAGCTGCTACAGCGTTTCCTGCCGGACGCGCAGGCCGCCGCCGCGCCGCATGCGCCCGCAGGCGGCCGGGCCAAGGCGCAACCCAAGGCCGCGCCGGCCGAGCCGGCGGAATCTCCCGACAAGCCCGCCGATACCTTGAATCCGGCCGCGGCCAACGGCGGCAGCGAAACGCCGAAAACACCTGCCGCGGGAGGCTCCAGTTCGCCGGCCGCGCCCGCCGCTGCGGCTCCCGCGCCGACGGTGCCTGCACCCGCAGTTCCCGCGCCCGCATCTGCTGCCCCTGCATCTGCTGCCCCCGCATCCAGCGCGCCCGCATCGACTCCCGCGCCCGCCGCCCCGGCCAGCCCCGAGGCGGCCAAGTAAGGCTGCGTTGCCGGGCGCCGCTTGCCGTAGCGCAAACGGATACGCCGTGCCGATACACGGCGCGGTCCGCATCCGGCGATAATCGCGGTCATCATGACCTATCAACTCCTGAAAATGCTACACGTGGCGGCCGTGGTCGCCTGGCTGGGCGGATCGCTGTTCGTGTCCCTGTTCCTGCTGTCCTCGCAGCCGCAGGACAGTGAAGAAGCGCCCAAGGAACGCAAGATGCTGGGCGCCTTGCGCCGCTGGACGCTCTACGTGACCACGCCGGCCATGGTGCTCACGTGGCTGGTCGGCCTGCACCTGGCCATGACCTTCGGCTGGTTCGCCATGACCTGGATCTGGGTCAAGGTGGGCTTCGCGCTGGCGCTGTCGGCGCTGCTCGGCATCCAGAGCGCGGCATTGCGGCGCATGGCCAATGGCAGCGCCCAGCGTCCGCCGCTGGTGGATCTGTACGCGCCCTTCACCGTCATCGCGTCCGCGGCCATCGTGACGCTGGTGGTCGTCAAGCCCTTCTGATCCGCGCGGCGGGGCATGTGCCGGGACCATATGCCCAGCCGCCATAACCAAACGCCCCTGTAATAAGGACTCAACGAACTATTCGTTCGCCGGGTCCGTCCCCCTCCCTAGAATCGTTTCTCTCATAACCGCATAGCCTGAGAGGCGATTCCAACATGACTTCCCGTTTCTTCAAGCGCCTGCTGGGCGCGGTGCTGGCTTCGGCGGCAATGTTCCATGGCCCGGCTTTTTCGGCCGATCCCAAGCCGCTGAAGGTGGGCGTGCGCGGCGGCGTCGACGAGCAGATCTGGGAAGTGGTGGCCCAGGTCGCCAAGAAGAACGGCCTGGCGGTCGAGCCCGTGGTGATCACCGGCACCGCCAGCCCGAACGAGGCGCTCAACAACGGCGACCTGAACGCCAATGCCTTCCAGCACATTCCCTTCCTGAACGACCAGATCAAGCAGCGCGGCTACAAGCTCGTGTCCGTGGCCAACACGCTGATCTCGCCCATCGCGTTCTACTCCAGGAAGTACAAGTCGCTCAATGAGCTGCCCGAAGGCGCCCGCGTCGGCATTCCCAACGACCCCAGCAACCAGACGCGCGCGCTGGTCATCCTGCGCGACCAGGGCCTGATCACGCTGAAGGACGGGTTCGATCCGGCCACCGGCACGGCGACCTTGGCGGACGTGACCTCCAACCCCAAGAAGCTCAACTTCGTGGAAAGCGCATCCGTGGTGCTGGCGCGTTCGCTGCCGGACGTGGACACCGCGGCCATCGTCAACAGCTTCGCCTATCAGGCCGGGCTGATCGCCACGCGCGACGGCATCGCGGTGGAGAAGAAGGAAAACAATCCTTACGTCAACATCATCGCGGTGCGCGAACAGGACAAGAACGCGCCCTGGGTGCCTGAACTGGTCAAGGCCTATCACTCCGAGGAAGTGCGCCAGTTCATCCTGAGCAAGTACGAAGGCTCGGTGATTCCGGTTTTCTGAGATCGGAGCCGGGCAATGATGCAACACGAATTCTCCATGGCCACGCTGACCGATGCCGCGCCGCGAACCCAGGCCGCAGATGCGCACATCGTGTTCGAAGGGCTGCAGAAGCGCTACGAGGGGGCGCAGGGGCCGGTGGCCGCGCTGTCCGACGTGTCGTTCGCCATCGCCCGCGGCGAGGTCTACGGCATCATCGGCCGCAGCGGCGCGGGCAAGTCCACGCTGCTGCGTTCCATCAACATGCTGGAGCGGCCCAGCGCCGGCCGCGTGCTGGTGGACGGCGTGGACGCGGGCGGCCTGGACGAAAACGCGCTGGTGGGCCTGCGCCGCCGCATCGGCATGATCTTCCAGCACTTCAATCTGCTGTCGGCCAAGACGGTGGCCGAGAACGTGGCCTTGCCCTTGCGCGTGGCGGGCGTCAAGCCCGCCGCGGCGCGGGCGCGGGTAGAGGAACTGCTGGAGCTGGTGGGGCTGCGCGACAAGGCCGACGTTTATCCGGCAAAACTGTCCGGCGGCCAAAAGCAGCGGGTGGGGATCGCCCGCGCGCTGGTGCATGAACCGGAGATCCTGCTGTGCGACGAAGCCACGTCGGCGCTGGACCCGGAAACCACGCAGTCGATCCTGGCCTTGTTGCTGGACATCAACCGCAAGCTGGGCCTGACGGTGGTGTTGATCACGCACGACATGGCGGTGATCCGCGAGGTCTGCCACAGGGTGCTGGTGCTGGACGGCGGCCGCAAGGTCGAGGAAGGCGAGGTCTGGCGCGTGTTCGGCAATCCCCAGGCCGACGCCACGCGCGCCTTGCTGCGGCCCTTGCAGCACGACTTGCCGCCCGATCTCGCCAGCAGGCTGGTGCCCGACCTGCAGGGCCGCGCGGGCGTAGCCGTGCTGCGGCTGCGCTTTACGGGGCAGGGGCGTCCGGACGGCGTGTCCTTGCAGGCGCTGGCCGCGCTCGGCCCCGGCGCGACGCTGCTGCACGGCGGACTGGATCGCCTGCGCGGCCATGCGCAGGGCAGCCTGCTGGTGTCCGTGCCCGCGGGCGCATTACAGGAAGAGGCCGCGCGCGCCGCGCTGGTGGCCGATCAAATCAAGGTGCTGGGTTATGTCGCTGCCAATGCTTGATAAATACCTGCAGGCTTTCCTGCAGACCCTGGCGATGGTGAGCGTGTCCGCCGTCATCGCCATCGTTCTCGGCCTGGCGCTGGCCGTGGTGCTGACCGTCACCGCGCCGGGCAATCTGTATCCCCGGCCGCGCTTCAACAAGGTCCTGTCGGTGACGGTCAATACCTTCCGCGCCATCCCCTTCATCATCCTGCTGGTGGCGATGCTGCCGTTCACGCGCTTTCTGGTGGGCACCACACTGGGCACCTGGGCCGCCATCGTGCCGCTATCGGCCAATCTGGTGCCGTTCTTCGCGCGCATCGCCCAGGTCAGCCTGAACGACGTGGATCACGGGCTGGTGGAGGCGGCCAGGGCCATGGGTTGCCGCCGTTGGCACATCGTGCGCCACGTGCTGTTGCCGGAAGCCTTGCCGGGCATCATCGGCGGCATGACCGTCAGCGTCATCGCGATGATCAACGCTTCGGCCATGGCGGGCGCCGTAGGCGCGGGCGGCCTGGGCGATCTGGCCATCCGCTACGGCTACGAACGCTACGAGACCCGCGTGATGTTCGAGGTGATCGTGATCCTGATCGCGCTGGTCTCCATTGTGCAATTCACCGGCGAATGGCTGTCGCGCCGCGCCGACCACAAACGCTGACTCCACGCCGGGGCTGCGCGCCCCGGCCTTACCCGAAAACACAGGAACGCTGAAATGTCCGACTCCTCGCAACACGGTTTTGCCACGCGCGCCATCCACCTGGGCTATGACCCGCTGGACGAGCAGGGCGCCCTGGCTCCGCCGCTCTATCTGACCTCCACCTACACCCAGGACAGCATCGAATCCTTCGACCAGATCCGCCTGGGCGAAAAGCAGGGTTACGTCTACGGCCGCACGCGCAATCCGACGCAGGCGCTGCTGGAAGAGCGCCTGGCCTCGCTGGAAGGCGCCGAGGCCGGCGTGGTGACCGCCTCCGGCATGGCGGCGATTTCGGCGACCCTGTTCTCGCTGCTGCAGAGCGGCGATGAAATCGTCGTGGACCAGATCGTGTATGGCACCGCCTTCACCCTGTTCACGCAAGGCCTGGCGCGCTTTGGCGTGCGCGCGGTGTTTGCCGATTTCACCCGCCCCGAGACCGTGGCGGCGGCCATCGGCCCCAAGACGCGCGCGGTCTACTTCGAGACGCCGGCCAATCCCAACCTGCGCCTGGTGGATATCGCGGCGGTGTCCGCCATTGCCCGCGGCAAGGGTCTGCTGACCATCGTCGACAACACTTTCGCAACGCCGGTGCTGCAGCGTCCGCTGGAGCATGGCGCCGACGTCGTGCTGCATTCGGCCACCAAGTACCTGGGCGGCCACGGCGACCTGCTGGCGGGGGCGGTGCTGGGGCGCAAGGAACACATCGATGCGATCCGGCTGCAAGGGCTGCGCTACTTCACCGGCGCGACCTTGTCGCCCTTCACCGCCTTCCTGGTGCTGCGCGGCATCAAGACGCTGGAGCTGCGCGTGGCGCGCCACAGTGAATCCGCGCTGAAGGTGGCCAAGCTGCTGCGCGAGCATCCCGCGGTGGCAGACGTGTTCTATCCGGGCCTGGCGGATACGGCGGGCGCGGAGATCGCGCGCCGCCAGCAATCGGCCGGCGGCGGCCTGGTCGCGTTCGAACTCAAGGGTGGACTGGCGGCGGGGCGCCGCCTGCTCAACAGCCTGAAGCTGGCGCGCATCGCGGTCAGCCTGGGCGATCCGGAAACCCTGATCCAGCATCCCGCGTCCATGACGCATGCCAGCTACTCTGCCGAGGACCGCGAGCGCTATGGACTGTCCGAGGGCTTGCTGCGGCTGTCGGTGGGCCTGGAGACGCCCGAGGACATCCTGGCCGACCTCAAGCAGGGCCTGGATCGGGCGTAGTGGCCACGCGCCGCCACGCCACCCATTCCCCATGGTCCTCGAAGTTGCGCGGCCCGCGCGCGGCCGCGGCCAGCCCCGCGCGCAGCGCGCCCATGTCCAGGCCCGGCATGTTCCGCAGCAGGGCGGCAGGCAGTCGTTCGGCGTCGAGCGTGGCCTCGTCGAATTCCATGGCCATCAGCCCGCCGCCGTCGCTGGGTACGCGCAGGAACCACAGGCCTTCCATGTAGTCGCCCGACCAGGGATCGGGAAAGACGGCCTGCGTGTAGCGGAAGCCGAATTCATGGATGTCGCTCCAGGGCCAGAATTCCTGCTGGCCCAGGGCGCGCGCCAGTTCGCTGCTGCGCGTGAAACCGGCTTCATCGAAGCTCACGGTTTCGCGCAGGGGATCTTCGGGCGGCGTCGGGCCGGCTAGCAGCCGTTTGATGAATGACCACATGGCGCAGGGGCGGGTGTAGGGAGGCCAGTGTAGCGGCCTTCGTTGCTGCAAAAATGTTACAACGTTTGATCAAAGTCAAATCCGCGGGGCAGGGCTCGGAGTAGCGTTTGCGCTTTTCCCGACTGAGGCCGCAGGCGCAAGCCTGGCCGGCGCGGACAGGACGATCAGCGCAGCGAGGACAGGATCGATGACAGACAAGACCCCCCCAGCCACCGAACAAGCCGTAGCCGACACGCCGCGCAAGCGCGCGGCCAAGCGGACCGCCAGCGCCTCCAAGAGGCCGGCGGTCAAGACGGTCGTCACGCCGGTAACCACCAGCCGCAGGCCGCGCGCGGCCAAGGCGCCTGCCGCGGTGGATCCCGCGGCGGGCGCTCCCGCGGCGGGCGATCTCGCGGCGGGAGCGCCCGCGCCGGTTGACCCCGTATCGGCCGCCGCCGCTGCCGAGCCGGCCCTCGATGTGCGCAAGCGAGTCGTCGCCCGCCAGGACGCCGCGCGTCAGGAAACCGTCGCCGTGCTGGCCGACATCGCGCGCCGCTACAACGTCAGCGCGCCGGCCCAGGCGCGCGAGGCGCTGCGCTCGGTCATCGAGGAACTGTCGCCGGACGATGCGCAGGCCGTGCACCGCGCGTTGCTGGAAGCCAATTCGGCGGCGCCGCGCACGCGCCGCAATCCCGACGATGAGCTGGCCGCGGACTGGCGCGAAGGCATCTATCCCTATCGCCACCGCATGCTGCGCCGTAACTACGAAAAGCAGAAGTACAGCCTGCAGGTCGAACTGCTGAAGCTGCAGGCCTGGGTCAAGGCCACCGGCCAGCGCGTCGTGATCCTGTTCGAAGGCCGCGACGCCGCCGGCAAGGGCGGCACCATCAAGCGCATGATGGAACACCTGAACCCGCGCGGCGCGCGCGTGGTCGCGCTGGAAAAGCCTTCCGACACGGAAAAGGGCCAGTGGTACTTCCAGCGCTACGTGCAGCATTTGCCGACCGCGGGCGAGATCGTCATGTTCGACCGCTCCTGGTATAACCGCGCCGGCGTCGAGCGCGTGATGGGCTTTTGCACCCAGAACGAATACCTGGACTTCCTGCGCCAGGTGCCGGATTTCGAGCGCCACCTGGTCAGCAGCGGCATCCACCTGATCAAGTTCTGGTTCTCGGTCAGCCAGGAAGAACAGCGCCGCCGCTTCCTGCAGCGCAAGGTGCATCCGCTCAAGCAGTGGAAGCTCAGCCCGGTGGACCTGGCCTCGCTGGACAAGTGGGACGACTACACCCGCGCCAAGGAAGCCATGTTCGCGCATACCGACACGGCCGACGCGCCCTGGGTGGTGGTCAAGTCCGACTGCAAGAAGCGCGCGCGGATCAATGCGATGCGCTACGTGCTCAGCCGCCTGCCATACGAAGGCAAGAGCAGCGATCCCATGATGGCGCTGGATTCGCTGATCGTGGGCCGCGCGCTGTAGCGGTTCAGGCGCCCAGCGCCTGCAGGTTCAGGGTGTGGCTGCGGCCGATCCACACGGCGCAGTCGCGGTGGTCGCGCAGGGAGTCGCCGGTGTTGGGATGCATGAAGACATCCAGCGCTCCGTGGTGCAGCGTCAGCCAGGTGGCGATCTCCGCGAAGCGCTCGGGCGTGAAGGCAATCTGGTAGCTCCACTGGGGATGCGGGCCGACGGGGCGCTCATGGAAGCGCCCCAGCTCCATCTGGCCGGCAAAGCGCGCGGCGATCCGTTCGCGCAGGGCGTGCGCGGCGTCGCGGCTGGCGGCGTCGAAATACACATGGGCGTGCCAACTGGCGACGGCGCTGGTTTGGGATTCGGTCATTGCTGTTGCTCCGTCGGTGTCAGCCGCCCGCGCGCTTGGCGCGGATGCCTTGTTTTTGCAGGGTTTCCATGACGCGTTCGCAGTGGTCGCCCTGGATCTCGATCACGCCGTCCTTTACCGTTCCGCCGGAGCCGCAGGCGTTGCGCAGCTGCTTGCCCAGCGCGTTCAGCGCCGCGCCGTCCAGCGCCACGCCCTTGACCACGGTGACGCTCTTGCCGCCACGGCCCTTGGTTTCGCGCGACACGCGGGCCACGCCGTCGCCGGCGGGGGCCGCACGGGCGGTCTGCTTGCACAGGCACTGCGCCAGCGGCTTGCGGCATTCGGGGCACATGCGGCCGCCGTCGGTGGAGTAGACCAGGCCGCCTGTAGAACTGCTTTTCATGATGGACACGCGCAAAAGTCCCTATCTTAATCGCCGGCAGGCCAGCCAGTCCCGGCCCTACAGCAGACCGGCTTCGCGCGCCAGGGCCACGGCGCGGGTGCGGCTGTCGGCGCACAGTTTTACGTTCAGGTTGCGCAGATGGGTGCGCACGGTGCTTTCGGACACGAACAGGCGCTGGGCGATGGCGTTGTTGGAATGGCCGTCCGCAACCAGGCGCAGCACGTTCAGTTCCTTGGCTGTCAAAGCCTCGGCCGGCGCGCGCTCGGCGGCTGGCGTGGCCGGGCTGGAGTCCGCGGGCATCCCGGCATGGCGTTGGAAGCGGTTGAGCCAGGCTTGGGCCGACGCGCAGCCATTCAACCATGCGCAGCCGTCTGTCGACGAAAAGAAGCGCGGCAGCAGCGAGAGAAAGGCGCCGCCTTCGTCAGCCAGTACGCGGCATAGCCCCTCGGCCTGCGCGGTGTCCAGCAAGGTTGCCAACTGCTGGTGGGCCTGCGCCTCTTCGCCTGCGCGCGCCAGGGCGACGGCGCGGAACATTTGCAATTTGTAGGCGCGCCGGATGCGGCGGGACGATACGGCGCACGCAATGTCGGCATCCAGCTGGCGCAACGCATCCTCGGGCTTGCCCGTGTAGGACTGCACGCGCAGCATCCCCAGCCGCGGGTACAGCAAGTCGTTGGAGGGCAGGCGCAGTGTTTCGATGCGAGCCCACAGATCGTTGTCTTCCGCGCGTTTGAGCTCGTCCTGCGCGGCCTGCGGATGTCCTTGCAGCAGCAGCACGCGCGCGCGCTCCACGCGCGCGCTGCCGGCGATCCGGGGCAGGCGGCGCTGATGGCCGAGGTATTCCAGTTCGCCCAGCAGATAGAAGGTCTGCACGATGTCGCCCGACAGAAATGCGATGCGCGCCAGCATCACATAGCCGAGTATCAAGTGGTCCGGGTGTCCCGTGTCCCGCCCAAGAGGCACGTAGACGCGCAACAGCCGGGCGGCCTGCTCCAGATCGCCGGCTTCGTAAACCCCGGCCGCGTACAGCACGCCGGCCCAGGCGTTGCCGTTGGCCTGGCCGTACGCGCCCTTGCGGGTGGCGTGGACGGCCATGCGGAAATGCGCGCCAGCCTGGCGCATGCGCCCCTCCTGCAGATCGATGATGCCTTCCACCGCTTCGGAGTACATCTGATTGAAAGCGCTGGCGGCCAGGCTCTGCGCGCGGCGGGCGGCGTCCAGCAGCCGTTGCGCTTCCTGGTAGCGGCCAAGCACGGCGGCGACGTTGGCCATGGCGTTGGCCAGGGCGGTTGCCGCGAAGGTGGACGCGTTCGCCGCCGCGGCGATGCCAGGCATGCCTAGCGCGTAGGCCTCTTCGTGGCGGTCGGTCATGGAGAGCAGCAAGGGCCGCAGCGCCTGCACGTGCGCGCGGACGTCGGGATCGGGGCTGCGGGCCAGTCTCAACTCGTCCAGCTGCAACGATGCCTCGCTGGCGCCCCGGGTAAAACAGGTTGCCCATACCTGCACCGCCTGCAGGGCCGGGCGGCGGGCCAGGACGGCCGCAGGCAACTGCGCGAACCAGCGGGAGAGCAGCCGCATGCGCCCCTCGGCCAGCAACGCTTCCGCGTTTGTACCCAGCAAAGCGAGGGCGTGCTCGAAGTCGCCGCCTTCGATGGCGTGATCGATGGCAGGAACGGGACGGCCTTGCTCGGCGTACCAGCGGGACGCCGCCAGATGCAGCGCGGGGATGTCCGCTGGATCCTGCTGCCGCAGTGTGGATTGCAGATGGCTCGCGAACAGGCCGTGGTAGCGGTATTGAGCCGCGTCCGCGGAGGAGCGCGACAGCAGGACCTGCCCGTCCTCGAGTTCGCGCAGGATGCGACCGCAGTCCAGGTCCGGCAGCAACGCTTGGCATAGCGCCGCGTTCAGTTGCTTCAGGATGCTGGTACGCAGCAGAAAGCGCCGCAACTCGGGCGTCTGTCCGGCAAGAACATCCTGGGCCAGATAGTCGGAGACGGACTGGTCGCTGCCCGAAAAGCGTTCGATGAACGCCGCGGCGGAGTCCTGCCGCGCCAGCGAGGCGCAGGCCAGCCAGAGCGCGGCGATCCAGCCTTCGGTCTTGTGGTGAAGCTGGCCGATTTCGGCGCGTGTGACCACAGGGTTGCGCCGGGCAAAGAACAGGGTGGTCTCCTCCAGCGAAAAGCAGAGCTGGGCAGCGTCGATTTCGAGCAGCCGGCCGTCGGCCCGCAAGCGTCCCAGTTCCAGGCCGGTGGCATGGCGCGAGCCGATCAGCAGCCGGCCCTGCGGCGGCAGGCGGTTGATCAGGTTCTGCACGAAGTCCAGCACGCCTGGCGCGACGATGGCCTCGAACTCGTCCAGCACCAGCGCAAAGGGAGCGGTCTGTGTGGCGATGGCTTCGATGAGGGCGAGCGCCAGCGCGTCGTCGGCCTCCAGGTCGGCCAGCGCCCCGGGCGGCGCGGCCAGGGGCTCCAGCGCGGCGGTCAGGCATCGCAGAAAGCGCGGCAGATCGTTATCGCCGCGGTCCAGCGTCAGCCAGGCGCCGTGCACGGATTGCGCGCTCAACCGGGTCTGGCACTGAGCCAGCAGCGTGGTCTTGCCGTAGCCGGCGGGGCCGCGCGCGAGGACGACCCTGGGGCTGCCGGGCGCGCAGATTTGCGCGCACAGCGATACACGCGGGATATGGTCGGGGTGGGCAGCGGGGACGCCGAGCTTGCCGCTGGCCAGCGCATGTCCGGGCGAAAACATAGGGCGCATGATCTGCCTGTTGGGTGAGGAACGATTGCGCGCCGCCGGCTCGGGGAAACCCGCAAGCAACACGAAAATCGTCGCTTTGGACGAAGCTGAAAAATGCGTGCCTACGATACAAAAGGACTCGTGCCGGGGCAATAGGCCAGTTGCTGCGCAAATGGCGTTTACTCATAACGGAGACATATCGATGGCAATCGTGAAAACGGTGTACGCGTTGGCGGGCGCCGCACTCGTTGCAGCAGGCGTGCAAGCGCAGCCTGCCGGCGGCCCAGTGAAGATCGGCGTCATGGCGGACATGAGCTCGGCGTACTCCGACATCGGCGGCAAGGGGCTGGTGGAGGCCGCGCGCATGGCCGTGCAGGATTTCGGCGGCAGCGTGTTGGGCCAGCCGGTCGAACTGGTGTACACCGATGGCCAGAACAAGGTCGACGTCGCCAGCGCGGCGGCGCGGCGCTGGTTCGACCAGGATGGCGTGGACATGGTCACCGATCTGCCCACGTCGGCGCTGGCGCTGGCCATCAGCGAACTCGGCCGCGAGAAGAAAAGGATCGTCATGGTGACGAGCGCGTCGACGTCGGAGCTGACCGCCAAGGCGTGCTCGCCCTATACCGTCCACTGGACCTACGATACCTACGCGCTGGCCAACGGTACGGGCGCGGCGGTGTCCGCGCAGGGCGGCAAGAAATGGTATTTCATGACCGCGGATTACTCGTTCGGCTACGCGCTGCAGGCCGATGCCTCCGCGGTCATCGAGAAGAACGGCGGCAAGGTGCTGGGGGCGGTGCGGTCGCCCCTGAATACGCCGGACTTCAGTTCCTATCTGTTGCAGGCGCAGGCTTCCAAAGCGGGCATCATCGGCCTGGCGCTGGGCGGCAACGACGTCATCAGCGCGATCAAGCAGGCGGCGGACTTCGGCATTGGCCGGCCGGGCGGCCAGCAGAAGCTGGTGGCGCTGCTGGCGTTCCTGTCGGACGTGAAGTCCATCGGGCTGCCCTTGGGCCAGGGGCTGCTGTTGACCGAGGCGTTCTACTGGGACCAGAACGACGCCACGCGGGCCTGGTCGCAACGCTTCCAGGACAAGGTCGGACGCAAGCCGACCATGACCCAGGCCGGCACCTACGGCGCGGTGCTGCATTACTTGAACGCGGTCAAGGCGGCCGGCACCAAGGACGCCGACGCCGTCATGGCCAAGATGCGGGAGACGCCCATCAACGACTTCATGACGCGCAACGGACGGTTGCGCGCGGACGGGCGGGTGGTGCGCGACATGTACCTATTCGAAGTGAAGAAGCCGGAGGAATCCCGCAGCGAGTGGGATCTGTATAAGCAGGTTGCGGTCATCCCGGGCGACGTCGCATTCCGGCCAGAGGACCGCGGCGGCTGCCCCTTGATCAAGCAGGTGATGCGATGATCAGCTACGACGTAACCGCCTTTGGCCAGCCGCTGGTCCCGATCGAGCGCCCGGCGCCCGAACCGCGGGGAGCGCAGGTATTGCTGAGGGTGCTTGCCGCGGGCGTGTGCCACACCGACGTGCATACGTGGGAGGGCTACTACGACCTGGGCGGCGACAAGCGCCTGCGCGTGGAGCAGCGCGGCGTCACGCTGCCGTTGACCCTGGGCCATGAGACGGCAGGCGTGGTGGTCGCCGCCGGGCCAGACGCGAATGGGGTGACCACGGGACAGCGCTATCTGGTGTATCCGTGGATCGGTTGCGGCGACTGCAAGGTCTGCCGGCGCGGGCGCGAAAACCTGTGCGCCGCGCCGCGCTTCCTGGGGATCTTCCGGCCGGGCGGCTATAGCGACCACATCCTGGTGCCGGACGCCCGCTACCTGATCGAAATCGGCGACCTGCGGCCCGAGCAGGCCGCGCCTTACGCATGTTCGGGCCTGACGTCCTATAGCGCCATCCGCAAGATTGCGCCGGAGGTGCTGCAGGCGGAGGCGGTCGTGGTGGTCGGCGCAGGCGGCCTGGGCCTCATGTGCGTGAGCTTGCTGCGCGCCTTGGGATGCCCGCGGGTGATCGTGCTGGAACCCGATGGCGCGCGCCGGGGCGCCGCGCTGGCCGCTGGCGCCAGCCTGGCCGTGGACGCGCACGCCGCCAGCGCGCTGGACGAGGTTCGGCGCGCCGCGGGCGAGGTCTGGGCGGTGATCGATTGCGTGGGCGCGGCAAGCACGGTGAAGCAGGGCATGGATCTGCTGGCCAAGGGCGGGCAATTGATCCTGATCGGGCTGTTCGGCGGAGAGTTGCCGCTGTCGACGGCCTTGGTGCCCATGCGCGCCATCAGCATCGAAGGATCCTACATCGGCACGCTGGCCGAACTGCAGCAACTCATGGCCTTGGTGCGGGAGCGTGGGCCGCGCGCCATTCCGATTTCCTGCCGCTGCCTGCAGGAGGCTCAGGCAGCGCTTCTCGATCTGGCGGCCGGCCGCGTGGTGGGGCGCCAGGTCCTCTGTCCCGATCAACCCAACGCGAAACAGGCATAGAACCATGCAGCTGAATCTGGATTCCGGCTATTCCATGACGGTGGATGGCCGCGCGGAAACGTCGGTGCAAACCTTCGATGTGCTCAACCCCGCCACGGAGGAACGCATCGCCACCGTGCCGGACGCGTCGCTGGCGCAGTTGAACGAAGCAGTCGCGGCCGCGAGGCGCGCCTTTGCGCCATGGAGCGAGACGTCCCTGGCACGGCGCCAGGCCGCGCTTCTTGCCATGGCAGACAGGCTGGAGGAGTACACCGAAGGCTTCATGCGCCTGCTGACGCGCGAGCAGGGCAAGCCCCACGCCGACGCGCGCGCCGAGGTCGGCCGTTGCGTCGCCTGGCTGCGCGCGACCGCGGCGCGCGATCTGCCTGCGGCGCGGCTGGACGACGGCGCGGGCCGCGTGTTCGAGACGCGCCATGTGCCTATCGGCGTGGTGGCGGCGATCGCACCTTGGAATTTTCCGATGACGCTGGCCATCTGGAAGATCGCCCCGGCCTTGCTGGCGGGCAACACCGTCGTGTTGAAGCCGTCGCCGTTCACGCCGCTGACTTCATTGAAGATGGGCGAGCTGTTTCGCGACCTGCTGCCGCCAGGCGCGCTGAACGTGGTGTGCGGCGGGGACCGGCTGGGACCTTGGCTGACCGAGCATCCGGGCATCGACAAGATCGCCTTTACCGGCTCGACCGCGACGGGCAGGCGCGTCATGCAGAGCGCATCCGGCAGGCTCAAACGCATCACGCTGGAGCTGGGCGGCAACGATGCGGCCATCGTGCTGCCGGATGTGGACGTGCGCGACACGGCCGCCAAGCTGTTCTGGGGAGCATTCCGCAATTCCTCGCAGTTCTGCCTGGCCACCAAGCGGCTGTATGTGCACGAATCCATCTATGACGAGTTCGCCGCGGCGTTGGTGGAACACGCCAGGGGCGTCGTCATGGGCGATGGCGCGCAGCCGGGGACCGGTCTGGGGCCGATCCAGAACCGTCCGCAGTACGAGCGGGTCAAGGATCTCATCGCCGACGCGCATCGCAACGGCGTGCGCTTTCTGGCGGGCGGCGATGTGCCCCAGGGCAAGGGCTATTTCGTGCCGGTCGCCATCCTGGACAATCCGCCGGACGACGCGCGCAGCGTGGTGGAAGAGGCGTTCGGACCGGTGCTGCCCTTGCTGAAATACCGGGACATCGACGACGTTGTCCAACGCGCCAATGACTCCGACTACGGGCTGGGCGGGTCGGTATGGTCCAAGGACCTGGCGCTGGCGCGGTCCATCGCGCGGCGCCTGGAAACCGGCACGGTATGGATCAACCATATCCACGCCATGTCGCCGGACGTGCCGTTCGGCGGCCGCAAGCAGTCGGGCCTGGGCGTGGAGAACGGGTTGGAAGGGCTGCTGGAATACACCAGCGTGCAGACGGTGGCGGTGTTGGCGGACGATGGCGCTTGAGCGTTATGGAATGCGGCCGGGACATGCGTAAGCGCCCCGGCGGCCCCGGAGGCTCTACTTGCCCCGCATCTGGTCTATCAACCGCCGGTCGCGCTTGGTCGGGCGTCCGGCTTCTATGCCCAGCGTGGGCTCGGGCGCCAGGCGGCGCATTTCCGCTGCGCGCTCGCGCGCTGCCGCGCTCTCGGGCGTTTCCTCGTATAGCTGGCGCGCGACGGGGGCGGGGCCGCGCACGCCGCTGATCGCCATCACCCGCACATGCAGCGCCGGGTCTTCCTTGCGCACCGTGACCAGATCGCCTGGCGCGACTTCGCGCGCGGGCTTGGCGGGCTGGTCGTTCACCAATACCCGGCCCTTGCCGATTTCCTGCACGGCCAGGCTGCGCGTCTTGTAGAAGCGCGCGGCCCATAGCCACTTGTCTAGCCGGATCTTGTCCATGGTTCCTTACCTGCCGGTATTGCTGCTCAGGCGTCCATGATAGCCGCCGTACGCCGCCTTGCCGCGGCGCGCTGGCTGTCAGATGGCTTTCGATCACCCAGCTGCAACGCTTAAGCCTGGCTTAAAACGGTCCCCGCGCCGGAACTCGATGCGCGCGTCCCGTCTAACCAGAAGCGCGTATCGGAGGGCAATCGACTCATGGACCTGAACTGGCAGCAGCAACTAGCGGAAAGCGGGCTCTGGCTGGCGCGTGCGTTCGGCATTTCGGCCATCGCGCTGATGCTGGTCGGGGGCCTGCTTGCGCGTTACACGGATTGGGGACGCAAGTTCTGGCGGCTGGCGCGGCCGTATCTCGATCCCAGGCGCAGCTGGCAGCCCCTGTTGACGCTGGCGCTGCTGTTGTTCCTGGCGATGTTCGCCGTGCGCATGACGGTGCTGTTTTCGTTCTGGTACAACGGCTTCTACAGCGCGTTGCAGGCGCTGGACCAGAGCGCGTTCTGGCGCTTTTTGGGCATCTTTTCGGTGCTGGCCTGTGTGCACGTGGTGCGTACCCTGGCCGACAGTTATGCCGGGCAGGCCTTCGACATCCGCTGGCGCGTGTGGCTCAACGACAGGCTGACCCGCGACTGGCTGGGCGCGGGCGCCTACTACCGCGGCCATTTCGTCGATGCCCCGGTCGACAACCCCGACCAGCGCATCGAACAGGACATCGCCATGTTCGTGACGGGTTCGCGCACGCTGGCGATCGGCGCGCTGAGCGCGGTCGTCTCGCTGGTGGCGTTCACGTCCATCCTCTGGGGACTGTCCGGCGCCTTGACGGTGGCGGGGGTGGAGATTCCGCGCGCCATGGTGTTCATGGTGTACCTGTACGTCATCGTGGCAACGCTGTTCGCGTTCAAGATCGGGCGCCCGCTGATCAAGCTGAATTTCCTGTCCGAGCGCCTGACGGCGAACTTCCGTTACGCGCTGGTCCGCCTGCGCGAGAACGCCGAGAACGTGGCGTTCTATCAGGGCGAGAACGTCGAGCGCGCCACCTTGTGGACGCGTTTCTCGGCCTACATCGCCAACCTGTGGGCGCGCGTGTACCGGGGGCTGAAATTCGACGGCTTCAACCTGTCGGTGAGCCAGGTGGCCGTGGTGTTCCCGTTCATCCTGCAGGCGCCGCGTTTTTTTAGCGGTGCGATCAAGCTGGGCGACGTGATCCAGACGTCGCAGGCCTTCGGGCAGGTGCAGGATTCCTTGTCGTTCTTCCGCACCTCCTACGACACCTTCGCGCAGTACCGCGCCACGCTGGACCGGCTGAATGGCTTTCTGGACGCCAACGAGGCCGCGCGCGCGCTGCCTGCGGTGCAGACGGAGAGCCTGCCGGACGGCCTGGATATCGAATCGGTGCAGGTGGCGCGCCCGGACGGCACGGTGCTGCTGCGCGACCTGAACCTGAGCTTGCGGCCGGGCCAGGCGCTACTGATCAAAGGGCCTTCGGGCAGCGGCAAGACCACCTTGCTGCGCGCGCTGGCGGGCTTGTGGCCCTATGCGCAGGGCTCGGTGCGCCGGCCGCAGGGCGCCTCCGCCCTGTTCCTGTCGCAGCGGCCCTATCTGCCCCTGGGTGATTTGCGCGGCGCGGTCGCGTATCCGGGGCTGGCACAGCCCGAGGACGATGCGCGCCTGGCCGACGCCTTGCGGCGGGTCAATCTGGGGCATCTGACCGGGCGCCTGGATGAAGTCGCGGATTGGTCGCGCATGCTTTCCATCGGCGAACAGCAGCGCGTGGCGTTCGCGCGCGTGCTTTACAACCGGCCCGCCATCGTGTTCCTGGACGAGGCCACGTCCGCTACCGACGAAGGGCTGGAGCATGCGCTGTACAGCCTGCTGCGCGAGGCGCTGCCGTCATGCATGCTGGTCAGCGTGGGGCATCGCAGCACGCTGGACGTGTTCCATACGCACAGGCTGGACCTGGATGGCGCGGGGAACTGGCGGGTGGGACCGATGGCGCGGGCGGGCGCTGCAGGTGAGCGCCTGCGCCCGGCGGACGGGCCGCAGCGGGCGGCGGCCTAGCGCCGTGCCCGCCGCGATTCAGGTACCCACGCGCAGCGGACCGGTCAGCTTGCGCAGCGCGGCGACCACGCTTTGCGCGGTGATGCGGCCGGTCTTGGGATTGGCCGAGGGGATGTTCTGGATTTCCATCGAGAACGAGGCCGAGTCGGACACGACCTCGACGCGGTGCAGATTGCGCTCGAGCGAGGGATCGGCCCAGATTTCCAGCGTGGTCTTGTCCGGGCCGATGCCGGCCAGCGACACGCTGACCGCCACGTTCAGATTGGCCGGAAAGCCCACCGCCGCTTCCCGCGGCGAGCCGCGGAAGATCAGGCGCGGTTCGGTGATGTCCGCGATATCGATGTTGTTGTCGGTCAGGTAGGGCGCGCCCAGCAGGCCGCGCACCGGCTTGCGGGTGATCATGGTGACGGAATGGATGACGCCCTCGGCAGCCGCCGTGATGGCATCCAGGCCCAGGATGGCGCCCGAAGGCACCAGGATCTGGCCATGGTGTTGGCGGGCGAGTTCGATCAGGTCGTCATGGCGCAGCAGCGCGCCCGAGCTCAGCACCACCATCTTCTTGCCGGCGCGCAGCACGGGCTCGGCGATGTCGCGGAACACTGCGGCGGGGGCGCATTCCACGACCACGTCGCAGTGTTCGTGCAGCGCATCGATGGTGGTGTAGGCGGGCGTGGCCTGGGTCCAGGCGAAGGCCGGCGGGGCCTTGGGATCGCGCACCGCGATGGCCGCGAGCGTCAGGCCGGGCAGGCCGGCGTCCAGGGATTGCGCCACGGCCTGGCCGATGGCGCCGAAGCCGGCGATGCCGACACGGTAGCTGTTCATAAGGGTCCAGAGTAGGGCCGCGGCGCGCCGCGGGCGGTTCGGAAAGGGGCTGCACGCCGCCGCGATGACGCGGCGCCGGACTGCCGGCCACTGTAGCCACCGTGCCGGCAGGCGTCAATGCGGAATGGCGACCATGCCCGGCTACACTTTGCGCCTGAGCCTACAGGAGTCGAGGCATGCATATCCTTCCCGAAACACCAAACGACCGCGAGGCGATCTTCGCGCTGACGCAGGCTGCGTTCAAGGACAATCCCCACAGCCAGCAGACCGAAGGCTACATCACGAACGCGCTGCGCGAGGCCGGCGCGCTGACGCTGTCGCTGGTGGCGCGGGTGGACGGGCGCGTCGCGGGCCACATCGCGTTTTCTCCGGTGGTGATCAGCGACGGCTCGGCGGACTGGTACGGTCTGGGGCCGGTCGCGGTGCTGCCGGAACTGCAAGGCCGGGGCATAGGCGCGGCCTTGATCCAGGACGGCCTGGCGCGCCTTGAGGCGCTGGGCGCGGCGGGCTGCGTGGTGATGGGCGATCCGGCGTACTACACGCGATTCGGTTTTGCGCAGACGCCCGCGCTGACCTATCCCGGGGTGCCGCCCGAGTACTTCATGGCGCAGGCCTACACGCGCCCGGCGCAAGGAGACGTGGCCTATCACAAGGCGTTCGAAGCGACCGCGTAGCGGGCAGGGGGCGGCGCGGGCAGCGTGAATTCCGGCCCGCTGTAGTCAGAGGCGATGTCCAGCGCTCCCGCTGCGAGCCGCCCCGCCCATTCATCCAGGACGCGGCGTTCTTCCGCGCCGACCTTCGCGCCCAGCACCAGCCGCAGCGACGCGGCTTCCTCCAGGCCGTAACGGGTCACGCGACCCACCGCCAGCGCGCCCGCGGCATGGTCCGCGGCGGCGCGCTGCACGCACAGTCCCGAATCGGCCAGCGCCGATGCCAGATAGACCTGCGGGTCGCGCGCCACCCAGTCCAGCACATTGCCGATCTGCCAGACGCCCGTTTCGCGGCACACGCGCGTCACGCCGTCGCGGCCGCCGTCCATCATGGCGAACAGCACGCGCGCGTCGCGGGCGGACAGCGCGCGGGCCCAGGCCGCGCCCAGCGCCGGATCGTGCTGGTTGCCGCAGAAGGCGGTCAGCGGATCCCGGCCCGTGACGCGCCGCACGCCATCGGCATAGGCGGCGCGGCCTTTCAGGCCGGGCCGCACTTTTTCGCCGGACAGATGGGCGGCCCGCCCGTTGGCCGCGCGCAGGCCCGCCAACACGCCGGCCAGAAAGGCCGAGTGCTCCTGCTGGATCTCGTATGACGCGACGTTGGCCGCGGTGTGGTGCCCCTGGGTGATGGCGAATTGCGTGCGCGGGTAGCGCGGCGCCACCTCGGCCACGGGGGCATCGCCCTGGCCGCCATGCACGATGACCAGCTCCGGGCCGGCGTCGCACAGTTGCGCGATGCGCCCGGCGCGCGCGGCGGAGTCGTGGTCGGAGATCCATTCCAGCTGCAAGGGCTGGCCCGCTTGCGCGGCGCGCTCCGCGCCACGGAGGGCCGCTTCGTTGAAGCCGCCGCGGCCCGGATGGCCGAACAGCACAAGCATGCGGCGGGCGCTCATAGGCTGGCTCCCGTGGAACGCACCACCGGTCCCCAGGCTTCGGCCTGGCGACGGACGAAATCGGTGAACTCGGCGGGGGATTTTTGCGACAGGACGAAGCCCTGTCCTTCCAGCCTGGCGCGGATGTCGGCGCTGGCCAGCGTCTGCGCGATGGCGTCGTTCAAGCGCTGCGAGACCGCCGTGGGCAGGCCGGCGGGTCCGGACAGTCCGACGAAGTTCTCGGCGATCAGGCCCGGATAGCCCAGCTCGCCCACAGCGGGGATGTCGGGCGCCTGCGGCACCGGCTTGCCGGTGGTGACCGCCAGCAGGCGTAGTTGGCCGGACCGCAGGAACGGCAGGTTCTGCGGCAGCGCATCCACCGCGAAGCGGATCTGACCGCCCAGCAGATCGTTGCGCATCGCGCCCGAACCCTTGTACGGAATGTGCTGCAGGCGCGCGCCGGTTTGCCGCGAATACAGCTCACCCACGATCTGGCCCACCGATGCCAGTCCGCCACTGCCGTACTGCACCGGCTGGTCCTGCGCGCGGATCCAGGCGGTCAGCTCCGCGAAGCTGGACACAGGCACGGAAGGGTGGACCACGAACACGGCGGGCACCGCGCCCAGGTAGGCGATGTGGTCGAAGCTGGCGAGCGCGTCGTATCCGCCTTGCGGCATCAGGGCAGGCGAAATGGACAGCGGCGCCGAGTTCGACATCAGCAGCGTGTAGCCGTCGTTGGGCGCTTGCGCGACCAGGCTCGCGCCTATGGTCGAGCCCGCGCCGGGCCTGTTTTCGATGACGATGGGCTGGCCCAGCCGTTCGGCCAGCGCGGGCGCGATGAGGCGCGCGGCGATGTCGCTGGCGCCGCCGGGCGGGAAGGTGACGACGAGCCGGATCGGACGCTCGGGCCAGGCGGCTGCGCGCGCGATGCGCGGCCGCGCCAATGGCAGCGCCAGTGCGCCGGCAAGCATGAAGGTTCGACGGGAGATCGGCATGGCGTGGCTTCTACATGGCTGCCGCGGGGCGGCAAAGGGGCGTACTGTAGAAAGCCAGGCCGGGCCTGACAAAGAATTTGTAGCCGTTTGCTTATGCCCGCCGCATCGCGCGGCGGGCATTTTTCAAACGCGCGCGCGGCGCGCGGATCAGCTGCCTTTCTGCGCCTGCGCCATGTAGTCCACGGTCAGGTTCGACAACGCACGCACGCCGTTGATGAGGCCGGACTCATCGACGTAGAAGCGCGGCGAATGGTTCGGCGCAGCCTTCTCGACGTCGGTACCCTTGGGCGTCACGCCCAAATAGAAGAACATGCCCGGCACCTTCTCCTGATAGAACGAGAAGTCCTCCGACGCGGTCGACTTGGGCTGCAGCCCGTAGTTGCCTTCGCCCGCCACGCGCCGCAGCGTCGGGCCCATCTGCTCGGTCAGCGCGGGATTGTTGACGGTGGCGTTGTACAGCTCCACCACGCGCACGTCCGCCTTGGCGCCCGCGCTCTGCGCGATCATGTCGGCGGTACGCGCGATGCGTTGATGTATGTCCTTCTTCATGCCTTCGTCATAGGTGCGGATGGTGCCGGTCATGGCCACGTTGTCCGGCACGATGTTCATGCGGTTGCCGCCGTGGATGGCGCCCACGGTGATGACGGCCGGCTCCAGCATGCTGTTGATCTGGCGGCTGGGGATGGTCTGCAGGCCCAGGATGATCTGCGAACTGACCACGATGGGATCGATGCCGGACCAGGGCCGCGCGCCGTGCGTCTGCTTGCCGGTGACGTCGATCCAGAACTGGTCGGCGGCGGCCATGGCGGGGCCGCTGCGCCAGCTGAGCTTGCCGGCGGGATAGGCGCTGGACACGTGCAGGCCGAAGATGGCGTCCACCTTGGGATTTTCCAGCACGCCTTCCTGCACCATCATCTTGGCGCCCCAGATCTTCTTGCCGTCGGGCTCGAAGTCGGCGGGGCTTTCCTCCGCGGGCTGGAAGATGAATTTCACGCTGCCGGGAAGCTCGTCTTTCATGCCGGCCAGCACTTCGGCCGTGGCCATCAGGATGGCGGTGTGGGTGTCGTGGCCGCAGGCATGCATCACGTCCACTTCCTTGCCCAGGTAGGTGCCCTTTGCCTTGGACGCAAAGGGCAGGTCTACCTGTTCCTTGACGGGCAGCGCGTCCATGTCGGCGCGCAGCGCCACCACCGGACCGGGCTTGCCGCCCTTGAGCACGGCGACCACGCCGGTGCCGGCGACGCCGGTTTTCACTTCCATGCCCAGCGCGCGCAGATGGTCGGCGACCAGCTTGGCGGTGCGGTTTTCCTGGTTGCCCAGTTCGGGGTGTTCGTGGATATCGCGGCGCCAGGCGATGAGCTTGTCTTCGATGGCCTTGGCGCGTTGATCGATCTGCGCGGCCAATGCCGGATTGGGCGCGGGGACCAGCGGGCCTTGCGTGCCGGGCGCGCTTTGCGCGGCGGCCGGACCCGCCATCAGCAGGTGGGCGGCGAGCGCCAGCGGGGCCAGGCGGAACAGGGGTTTGCGGTAAGGCATGCTTTGCTCTCCTCGTGGTTGTTAACCTGTTATTGGACGAGGATCTTACCGAAGCGCAAGACGGCGCGAGCGTTTGTTACCAACGCTTAAAAACAGGCTGTTTTGATTCCGGCCGATGGAATTCCGCGCGCCGGAATCCGGAGGTCATGCGGCGTGCAGGACGTTCTTTGCGCCGCGTGCCAGGAACAGCAGCAACAGTGCCGCCAGCAGCGATGCGACGCCTGCGAAAAGCATGGCGGCATGGAAGCCGCCGGCCAGCGCCGCGGCGGCCAGCTCGGCCGCATTGGCGGGCTGCGCGGGCAGTTCATGCAGGGTGATGGCGGCGCGCGCCAGGGCTTGCGCATCGGGCGCGCCCAGCCGCGACAGCGAGCCCGTCAGCGCCTCGATGGCGCGTCCGCTCATCAGCGCGCCCAAGAGCGCGATGCCTATCGTCATGCCGGTCTGGCGCAGCGCGTTCATGGTGGCCGAGGCCATGCCGGAACGCTCGCGCGGCACCGTGGCCATCACGGCCATGCTGGTCGAAGGCACGGCCAGGCCGGTGCCCAGGCCCAGCAGCACCAGCAGCGAACCTGACACGAGATAAGGCGTGTGCGCTTCGAAGCGCGTCATGCCCAGCATGGCCAGGCCGATGAAGGCG
Source organism: Achromobacter xylosoxidans (assembly GCF_014490035.1). NCBI lineage: Bacteria > Pseudomonadati > Pseudomonadota > Betaproteobacteria > Burkholderiales > Alcaligenaceae > Achromobacter > Achromobacter xylosoxidans. The sequence continues at coordinate 2,481,462 of NZ_CP061008.1, forward strand.
AAGCCCGCGATCATCAGGCGCGGCAGGCCGAAGCGCAGGTTGAGCCGGCCGAAGACCAGCGACACCAGCCCGGCCGCCGCGAACTGCGGCGCCAGTTGCCAGCCGGTGGCCAGCGGCGACAGTCCCTGCACGTGTTGCAGGTAGAGCGAAAAGAAGAACAGGCTGCTGTAGGCGGAAAAGCCCAGCACGAAGGACGCGAAGTTGGTGATGGCGAAGCCCGCGTCGCGGAACAGCCCCAGCGGCAGGATGGGCCGCGCGGCGCGGTGCTCGACCCACAGAAAGGCGAGCAGCCCGGCGGCGGCGATGGCGAGCGCGACCGTGGCTTCTGGCGCAGCCCAGCCATGTTCGCCGGCGGCGATCAGACCATAGGTCAGCGCGCCCAGCCACAGCACGCTGAGCGCCTGGCCGGCGGGGTCGAAGGCCGCGTGTTCGGGATGGGCGCTTTCCGTGATGCTCCAGGCGCCCAGCGCGATGGCCAGCGCGCCCACCGGCAGGTTGATGAGGAAGATGCTCTGCCAGTTGAAGTGAGCGACCAGCACGCCGCCAAGCATGGGTCCCACGATGAGCGAAATCGCGTTGCACGAGGCCCATATGCCGATGGCCTGGGCGCGTTCCTTGGGATCGGGAAAGGCCTGGGTCAGGAGCGACAGCGCGCCCGGCACCAGCAGGGCGCCGGCCACGCCCTGCACGGCGCGGCCGATCAGCAGCGCCGTCAGGTTGTCCGCCAGGCCGCACAGCGCGGAGCCCGCGGTGAACAGCAGCACGCCCGCCAGCCAGGAGCGCTTGCGTCCATAGCGGTCGCCCAAAGGCCCGGCGGACAGCATGAAGGCCGACAGGAACAGGGCGTAGGCGTCCACCACCCATTGCAGTCCGGCCATGTCGATGCGCAGGGCCGCCTGCATGGTGGGCAGCGCCACGTTGACGATGCTGATGTCCAGGATGGTGATGAAGCTGCCCAGGTTGACGGCAAGGACCAGGGCGCGGCGGCGTGCGGGATGCATGGCGGGACGCAGAGTGGGGGAAGGGGTATTCTATGCATCGACCGACCGTCGGTCAATGAAAAGAAGAACGATTCTCAGCTTTTGGCCTCAGCCCTGCGCCTCCTCTACACTGGCGCCTTGCTGCTGAACTGACCCTGGACGATATGCCCGCTGTTCCCGCCGACCCGCTTTCCCCGCCTGGCCCGGACGCCGCTTCCAAGCCCCGCACCAAGCCGGCCGCCGTGCGGCTGGATGAGTTGATGGAGGCCGCGCAAGCGCTCTTCATCCAGAAGGGCGTCGAGGCCACCACCATCAGCGAGATCGTCGAGCGCGCCGGCGTGGCCAAGGGCACCTTCTATCACTACTTCACGTCCAAGAACGACATGCTGGCGGCGCTGCGGGCCAAGTTCTCGCAGGGGTTCCTGGACCATATCGACCGCGAGGTGCGGGCCTGTGCGCCGGACGACGGCGTGGCGCGGCTGCGCGCCTGGACCCGCGCTGGCGTCGAGGCCTACTTCGACGGCTACGAACTGCATGACGTGGTGTTCCACGATGCCCAGCATCCCGACCGCGGCGTGGCCGAAAAGAGCGCCGTGCTGGAACAGCTGGAAGCGATACTCGAGGCCGGCGCGCGCGCAGGCTGCTGGAAGCTGGACGACGCGGCGCTGGCCGCCATCGTCCTGTACCACGGCATGCATGGCGCGGTGGACGCTGCCATCGCGCAGGGCCGGCGGGACGCGCAAGCGCTGTCCGGCCCCTTGTCGGCGATGTTCCTGCGCACGCTGGGCGCGGGCTGAGGCACGCGGCCTGAAGGGCGCGGCTGTAAACCCGCGCCGCTGCAAGCGCCGCTATTGCAGCTTGATGCCCAGCTCCTTGATCAGCGGCCCCATGTCGGCGCGGTCGGCCTCGATGGTCGCGGCCAGTTCCTCTGGCGTGCTGCCGATGGGAATCATGCCCAGGGTTTCCATTTGCGCGCGCATCGCGGGTTCCTTCAGGATGTCCGCCACCGATTTCTGGATCAGCGCCACGCGGTCGTCCGGAATGCCCGCCGGCGCCATCAGCCCGATCCAGGGCTGCGGCGCGTAGTCCTTCAAGCCGGACTCCTTCAGCGTGGGCGTATCGGGCAGGCCGTCGAAGCGTTCCGGACTGGTGATCGCGAGCGCGCGCAGCCGGCCGCTGTCGATCAGGCCCTTGGAACTCGAAGGCGCGTCCAGGCCCACGTCGAGCTGGCCGCCGATCAAGTCGTTCTGCGTCTTGCCCGACGAGGACGAGGGCACGTACAAGGCCTTGATGCCGGCGCGGCGCGCCGTCTGTTCCCAGACCAGATGGAACGCCGTGCCGATGGAGAACGAACCTACGCTGAGATTGCGCGCCTTGCTTTCGCGCACGAAGTCTTCCCAGGTCTTGAGCGGGCTGTCCTTGGGTACGATGAAGATGAAGGGCGTGCGCGCCACCAGCGAGATCGGCTTGAGGTCCTTTTGCGTGTCGAACGGCAGGCTGTCCACGGCGAAGGGCACGATGGTGACGGACGAGGCCACCACCATGCCCAGCGTGTAGCCGTCGGGCGCGGACTTGACCAGCGCGCCGGTGCTGATGATGCCGGACGCGCCGGGCTTGTTCTCCACCACCACGGGCTGGCCCCAGGCGGCGCCCAGTTTGCTGGCCAGCACGCGCAGCATGACGTCCACGGGGCCGCCGGGCGGGTTGGACACGATGATCTTGACGGGCTTGTCGGGATAGGCGGCGGTGGCCGCCAGCGGCGCCAGCAGCGCCAGCGCGAGCGCGGTTTGCTTGAACATGGAATTCCCCTTGTTTTGGTGTGTTTGATGCGCGGGCGGTATCCGCCCGCGGCCCCGCAGATGCCGTCCCGGCCTAGGCCAGGATCTGCATGTGCGGCGCCGCCGGCCAGCCTGGCGCGTCGCCGCGGATGAACGCGATCCATGCCTGCTGCGTGGCGCGTGCAAGCTGGCGCGCCTGTTCCGCGGGCAGGCCGGCGAGCATGGGCGCGCTGGCATACGCCGGCAACGTGTCGAAGACGAAGGGCAGTTCGATGCAATGGCAGGCGCCGAAGTTCGCCGTGGGCGCCACGTCGAACCGCGCCAGCCAGGCTTGGCGGCCTTGGGCCGCGGCGTCGGCGGCCCACTGGCGCGAGGGCGCGCCGAATACCTCGTCGCCCAGGTCCTGGTCGGCGGCGCTGCGGCCATTGCCCGGAAAGGCGGCCATTTCGTCGCGCGTGTAGCAGACCAGCACGTCGGCGCGGGACGACGCCCGCTTGAGCGCGGGCGCGATGTCATGTGGCAGCACCTGGCCGTCGAGCACCGGCGCGAACTGGCTGCGGCTGCTGCCCTCGGCGCGCAGCGTTTCGGCGACGGCGGGCGCCTGCTGCGCCGCCAGCAAGGCCGCCACGGGCAGCTCGCGCGCGGCTTCCAGGGAATCGGCTCCCGCGGCGCGCAGGAAGGCCTGTCCCAGCGCATCGGCCTGCTTTGCGCTGCGAAACCCCCGGCCCAGCGCCGCGCTTTGCAGGATGGCACGCGAGAAGCGCGGCTGGCGCGCCAGCATGGCGCAGATCGAGGACGCGCCCGCCGACTGGCCCATGACGGTGACTTGTCCGGGATCGCCGCCCAGGTCCTGGATGTTGGCCAGCACCCAATCGATGGCGGCCTCCTGGTCCAGCAGGCCCGAATTGGCCGTCTGGCCGGGTACGTACAGCCAGCCCAGCGCGGCCAGCCGGTAGTTGACCGCGACCACCACCACGTCGCCGCGCTGCGCGAGGTTGGCGCCGTCATACCAGTCCAGCGCGCCGCCGCCGCTTTGCCAGGCGCCGCCGTGCAGCCACACGACCACCGGCCGCCGCTTGCCGTCGGCGGCGGGCGTCCACACGGTCAGGTGCAGGCAGTCCTCGGATTGTTCGGCGTCGAAGTCGCCCATGGCGCCGCGCAGGCGCGAGGGCAGTTGCGGCGCGACCGGTCCCGGCCGGGTGGCGTCCAGCCTGCCGCGCCAAGCGGCCGGCTGCGGCGGTGCGAAACGCAGCGCGCCGATCGGCGCCTGCGCATAGGGAATGGCGCTGTAGCGGCACACGCCGCCTTCCAGCACGCCGGTCAGCGTGCCTGCCTGCAGCGACGCTTCCACGAACTGACTCATATCCTGCCCCCTGTTTCTGGTCTGTGGCCCGGCCGCGGCAGGCGCCGCGGCGGTCGGACTATGGTAGGGAGGAATGGGCCGCGCCAGGCATGCAGGTTTTGAACATTGCCATGCGCAATCCGCATGGCTGGCGGCGGGGCGCGCCGGCTACTTGAGGATGCGCGCGTCCAGGCTGTTGTCCGCCAGGGCCTGGGCCTGCGCCCGCGACATGCCCAGATGCTCGTACAGCGCGTGGAAGTTCTCGTTGACGTAGCCGCCGAAATACGCGGGATCGTCGGAGTTCACGGTGACCTTCACGCCCGCGTCCAGCAGCGACAGGATGTTGTGGTCGCGCATGTGCTGGAACACGCGCAGCCGGGTGTTGGACAGCGGACAGACCGTCAGCGGGATCTGCTCGTCGATCAGGCGCCCGATCAGCTTGGGGTCTTCGGCGGCGCGCACGCCGTGGTCGATGCGCAGCACCTTCAACAGGTCCAGCGCTTCCCAGATGTATTCCGGCGGGCCTTCCTCGCCGGCGTGCGCGACGCCTGGCAATCCTTCGGCGCGGGCGCGGTCGAACACGCGCTGGAACAGGCGCGGCGGAAAACCCATTTCGCTGCTGTCCAGGCCCACGGCGATGAAGGCGTCGCGGTGGGGCAGGGCGGCTTCCAGCGTGCGCATGGCCTGCTCTTCGGGCAGATGGCGCAGAAAGCTCAGGATCAGTCCGCTGTTCACGCCCAGTTGCTTGCGGCCATCTTCGAGCGCCTGGCTGATGCCGGCCAGCACAGCCTCGAAGGGCACGCCGCGGTCGGTATGGGTCTGCGGGTCGAAGAACGGCTCGGTATGCACCACGTTCTGCTCGCGGCACTTGAGCAGATAGGCCCAGGTCAGGTCGTAGAAATCCTGCTCGGTGCGCAGCACGTCGGCGCCGCGGTAGTAGAGGTCCAGGAATTCCTGGAGATTGCCGTAGTCGTAGGCGGCGCGCAGGGACTCGATGTCCGGCCACGGCAGCGCCACGCCGTTGCGCTGCGCCAGCCGGAACAGCAGCTCGGGTTCGAGCGAACCTTCCAGGTGCAGGTGCAATTCCGCCTTGGGCAGTGCGTTGAGCCAGTCGTACATGGGTGCTCCGATCAAAAAGTGTTGCCTGTCCAGAATAACGCGCAACGCGCCGGCGGGCTCAGGCCGTCAATGTGACGGCATCGGCCTGGATGGCGAGCTGGAGCTGGGCGGCGAAGGCGCGCGCCTGCCGCGTGCTGGGACGGTCGCGGCGCCAGATCGCGGCCAGCGGCGATTTGCGCAGGACCGGCCTGTCGGCCAGGACTACGAGCTCGCCGCGCGCCTGCCGGATAGCGGCCACGCTGCCGGGCAGCATCCACAGGTACAGGCCGTCCAGCAGCATTTCGCGGCCGAATTCCAGCGACAGGGCGCCGATCATATCCGGAATCGCCAGGCCGGCCTGGCGCAGCGACATTTCCAGTTCGCCACGGATGCGGCTGCCGGGCAGGGCGGTGATCCAGGGATAGGCCACGTAGTCGGCCAGCGTGGCGCCAGGCTGGCCGGCCAGCGGATGATGCGTGGCGCAGGCCAGCACCACGGGATCCTCCAGCAGCGTGGTGGAGCGATAGATCTGCGGATTGACGGTGGACGAGAAGCGGCTGATCAGCACGTCCAGCGCGCCGGCGTCCAGGTCCTCGATCAGCCGTTCATGCGTGCCGATCTCGATGGTGAGCGTGATGCGCGGATAGGCTTGGCGGTAGGCGCGCGCGGCCTCGGCCACCGGCCAGCCCGCGAACATCGAAAAACAGCCTACGGTCAGGCTGCCTTCGTCGCCGCGCGAGACCGCGGCGAGATCGATCTCGGCCTTGCGGAAGTCGGTGAGCAGCAGGCGGGCATGGCGGCACATGGTTTCGCCCAGCGGCGTGCAGGTGGTGCCCTTGGCAGTGCGTTCGAACAGCCGCGCGCCCACCAGTTCTTCGATCTCGGCGATGGCGCGCGACAGGCCCGACTGCGTGCTGTGCAATTGCGCGGCTGCCTTGGACAGGTTGCCCAATTCGGCGACGGTCAGCACGATTTCCAGATGCCGGATGCGGAGCTTGCCTCGGAACGGTGTCATGGCGCGGGTCGGAAGGGAGATGCCGATTATTCTCTCCCGGCGCGTGCTTGGCAACGCGGGGCGGGTTAGGGCCGCGCAGGTTTCGGCCGGCCGGGTTTCGGATATAGTTCGCGCCAGACCGATAGTCGGAGGCGCCGCCTGGGCCAGCGCGACGGCCGGCAAGAGCAGAGGGCAGGCATGAAGACAGCGGTGCGTGGCGCGTGGAGAGTGGGCAGGCTTGCGGCGGCGGCGCTGGCTGCGCTGGCCTTGAGTGGCTGCGGCGCATCCCGGGTCGACGGCGTGTCCGTTGCCTGGCCTCCCTTTCGAGACGGGACGCTTGCGGCGTTGCCAACGGATCCGGCCCAATGCCCGGATCTGGCCGGCGTCTATCGGGCGCAAGGCGAGTTCGTGTCTGGCGACCGCGAGGCCGGCGCATCGATGGACCTGCGCAATTTCCTGCAATATCCCCTGGACCTACCGGGCATGGGCGACAACCCGTTGCCGGAATGGCGCTCCGGGCCCGAGGCCACCGTGGCTTTCACGGCCGCCGCGGACGGATGGGAGATATTGGCGCTGGACGGACAGGGCGCGCGCGCTTCCGGCCGCCTGCCGCAGTTGAACGGTATGCAGGATCCTGCCGCCCTGCCTGGCGCGGCCCGGCCCTCCAGGCCGGACGGCATCCGGCGCCTAGGCGGTTGCACGCAGGGCCGGCTGTGGATCAGCGTGCGGCACGACTGGCGCCAGTACGAGTCCATGGGAGTGCGGCGCCACGTGGCGCTGCTGCGGCCCCAGGCAGGAGGCCTGCTGGTGACCGTGCAGCGTGAATCCGACACCATCGGCCTGCTGCCTTGGTATTCGAATGACGGCAGCGTGTACCAGTATTGGTTCGCGCCCGCGGGCCGCTGAGCGCGGACCCGGCAACTTTCGCGCGGCCTTGGCCGCGTTCCATCCAACAGCCTCATGACGTCTGAAAACTCGTCCTCCGCCGCTTCCGATCCGCGCGCCCGCTTCGTCTCGGGGCCGATGGGTCCGCATGTGCTGGAAATGGTCCTGACCGGCTGGGCCAGCATGCTGGCCGTGTTCGCGGTGGAGTTCCTGTCGCTGCTGTACCTGGGCACGCTCAAGGATGAGGCGGTGCTGGGCGCGGTGGGCTTCGGATCGATGACGCAGTTCACCATCATCTCGGTCTGCATAGGCGTGACCGTGGGCGGCACGGCCCTGGTGTCGCGCGCGCTGGGGGCGGGCGATGCGCCGCGCGCCCGCGCGCTGGCGGGCGCCTCGCTGGTCCTGATGGCCGCCGCCGCGCTCGTGTCCGGCGCCTTGTTCCTGGCCGTGATCGGCCCCTACACGGCGGCCATCGACCTGGCAGAGGACGTGCGCGCGCATCTGCTGTCCTACGTGCTCATCACGACCCCGTTCGCGGTCGTGATGGGCGTGGGCATGATGTTGTCCAACCTGCTGCGCGCCGCGGGCCGTGGCCGCCAGTCCATGTGGGTGCTGCTGGCGGGGACGGCGACGGTCGCGGCGCTGGACCCGCTGGTCATTTTCGTGCTGGACGGCGGCATGGAGGGCGTGGCCTGGGCCGGCGGCGTGGGCCGTCTGGTCACCGTGGCGCTGGGCGCCTGGCTGGTGTTCGGCAAGCATCGCCTGGTGGCCTGGCCGGCCGGCGCGGCGCTGCGCGCGCACCTGGCTGCAATCGGGCGGATCGCCTTGCCTGCCGCGCTGACCACGCTGGCTACGCCCGCGGCGGTCATTTTCACCCTGTCCACCTACGCCGGCTTTGGCTCCAGCGTGATGGCGGGCGCCACCGTGGTGGACCGGGTGCTGCAACTGGCCTATGCGCTGTTCTTCGTGCTGCCGGGCGCCATCGGGCCCATTCTTGGGCAGAACCTGGGCGCGGGGCAGTGGGACCGCGTGCAGGAGACGGCGCGCCTGACCGCGCGCTGGTCCTTGATGTACGGCTTCGGCGTGGCGGTCGTGCTGGCCGTGCTGGCGCCCTGGATGCCGGATCTGTTCCAGGTGAGCGGGCCGGGGCGCGACCTGATCGTTTTCTTCTGCCGCTACGGCAGTTTCGCGTGGGCGCTCAACAGCCTGTATTTCGTCGCCATCGCGGTGTTCAACAATCTGGGCTATGCCGCGTACTCCACCGCGATCGGCTGGCTGCGCGCCACCGTGGGCACCTTGCCCTTTGTCTGGCTGGGCGCGCATTACGGCGGCCCGGAAGGCGTGCTGGCGGGGCAGACCGCGGGCTTTGCCCTGTTCAGCCTGATCGCCATGTTGCTGTGCCGACGCGTGCTGCGTGCGCCGCCCGCGAGCGTGGCGGTGCAAGCGCGGCAGGCAGCCTAGGGCGCTGCGAAGCCGCTTCCAGCCTGCAGGGCGTTTGAGTGGCAGTGCTGGCGGACCCGCCCTGCGGGCCGTTCGATTTTGACGCCCGGTCGCGGTACGATCCCGGCTGACTTCGATTTTTCAGGATTGCCATGCGTCAGCGTTCCGTACGCCTTCGAATCGACACCTTCTCCCGCGTGCTGCTGGCCGCGGCCGTCACCGCCGCCGCTGCCGGCGCCGCGCAGGCGCAGGGACCAGCTTCCGCCACCGGATCGCGCGCCCAGCCCGCGGTGCCGGTGCAGACCCTGCCGGCCCTGACGCCCAAGCGCAGCTTCGACGACACTCCCGCGCCTGCCGCCAACACGCCGGCGGCTCCGGTCGATGACCGCGCCGGGCAGGCGCTGCCTCCCAGGTCGGCGGCGCCCGCGCCGGCAACCCTGCCTGCGCCCGCCGCCTTGCCCGCACCCGCTGCGGCCACGGCAGCCCCGGCAGCGACCGCAGCGCCTGCTGCGCCCGCCGCCACCGCTGCGCCCGCCGCCACCGCCACCCCCGCTCCCACGGTCATCATCCCGACCGAACTCGACACCAAGGCCTGCATCGCCAAGCTGCGCAAGGGCGCCACGGCCAACGGCCTGACCGTGGCCGATTGGGACAAGTACACCGCCAACGCCAAGCTGCTGCCCACCACGGTCGCATCCGCCAAGGGCCAGCCCGAGGGGCGCGAGGCCTGGTGGGATTACATCGCCAAGACCGTGGACGAGGAGCGCGTGCGCGACGGCCTGGGCGTGCTCGCCAAATATGGTCCGCAGCTGTCGGCCATCAGCCAGCAATACCAGGTGGATCCGGCCACGCTGGTCGCGATCTTCGGCATCGAGACCAACTACGGCCGGCAGGTCGGCAAGACCAATGTGCTGGACGCCTGGCTGACGCGCGCCTGCACCGAGAACAAGCCGCTGTGGGAAAAGAACGCCTACGCCTCGGTGCGCCTGCTGCGTGACGGCGTGGTGCCGGCGGACAGCTTCGTCGGCTCCTGGAGCGGCGCTTTCGGCATGACGCAGTTCATCCCGACCTCGTTCTATGAGCTGGCCGCCGATGGCGACGGCAACGGCAAGATCGATCTCTACAACTCGCTGCCCGACGCGTTGGCGTCGACTGCCAATCACCTGCGCAAGCGCCGTGCCAAGTGGACGCACAGCCTGCCCGCCGTGATCGAAGTGCGCGTGCCGGCCGAGCTGGCCGCCGCCATTCCGGCCTCGCCCGAAGCCGAATACGTGGGTTCGCAGGATCGCCGCACGATCGCCCAGTGGGCCCAGGCCGGCGTGAAGCAGGGCAACGGTTCGGCCTTGAAGCTGGCGTCGGGCAACGACGAGCAGGCCTATCTGTTCGCGCCCACGGGTTCCGCCGGCCCGGTGTTCCTGGCGACGGTGAATTTCGACGCCATCCTGCATTACAACCAGTCGCGCCGTTATGGCCTGGCGGTATCGATGCTGCTCAATCGCCTGCAGGGCGGGCCGGATCTCGTCGCGGCCTGGCCCACGGACGACCCCGGCTTGTCGCGCGCGCAGATCAAGGAGCTGCAGGAGATGCTCTACGGCCTGGGCTACGACGTGGGCGTGGCCGACGGCATTCCGGGCAGCAAGACCCGCGACGCCGTGCGCGAAGAGCAGGTCAAGCGCAAGCTGCCGGAAGACGGCCGCGTGGGCAAGCGCATCTACGACGCCATCAAGGCCACCTGGCCGCCCGCGGCGATCCAGGTTCGGCCGACAGCCCAGCAATGACAGGGGCTTCCGGCACGCAGGGCTACGGTGAAAACGCCGCGGCCCTGGCAGACCAGTACGAGAGCATCGCGTTCGCGGACGTGCACCGCGACGTGGCGCACCTGATCCCCGCGGCGCCGTCGCGCATCGCCGACATCGGCGCGGGATCGGGGCGCGACGCCGCCGCGCTGGCGCGGATGGGGCATTCGGTGGTGGCGGCCGAGCCCACGCCCGGGCTGCGCCAGGAGGGTCAGCGCCGCCATGCGCTGCCCAACCTGGAATGGATCGACGACGCCTTGCCGGAACTGGCCGTGCTGCGCGGTCAAGACCGGGCGTTCGACGTGATCATGCTGACGGCCGTGTGGATGCACCTGGACGCCGACGAACGCCGCCAGGGCATGCAGGCGCTGGCCGCGCTCTTGGCGCCGCAGGGCCAGATCCTGATGTCGCTGCGGCACGGCCCGGTGCCTCCTGGCCGCCGCATGTTCGACGTGTCCGCGCAGGAAACGATCACGCTGGCGGCCGGCCACGGCCTGTCCTCGCACCATCTCAGTTCGCGCGAAGACATGCTGGACCGCGCCGACGTGCGCTGGAGTTTCCTGGGCCTGCGCCGCACCTGAAAGCCATGCCCCGGGGCCGGACTCGGCCTGGGGGATTCGTCCGTTGGACGATGGGCCGGCGGGCCGTCCGCCGGTATCATGTCCGCCACGCCATTTCTTCAGCCTTCCATGTCCGCCGCACTGCTCCCCGACACTTTCCAGACCGCCCGGCTGCAAGCCCGGCGCATGGACGAAACCGATTATTCCTTCATTGCCGCGATGCATGCGGACGAGCGCCTCATGGCCACCATGGGCGGCACCCGGACAGACGCGGCCAGCCGCCGTTATCTGCTGCAGAACGTCGAGCATTGGACCGAGCTGGGCTACGGCATGTATGTGCTGGCCGACCGCGCCAGCGGCGCGCTGGCGGGCCGGGCGGGCTTGAAGCGCACCCAATCTCGGGGCCGCGACGAGGTCGAGGTCGCGTATGCCTTCCTGCCCGCGAGCTGGGGCATGGGATACGCCACCGAAATCGCCCATGCGCTCCTGGCGCTGGGATTCGGCCGCTTGCCGGTCGAGGCGCTGTCGGCCGTGGCGCTGGAAGAGAATGCCGCGTCCTGCCGGGTGCTGGAAAAATGCGGCATGCGCCAGATTGGCGGTGCGGGAGCGGGCGGCGCGGGCAAGCGTCTCTACGAAATCAGCCGCGCCGAATGGCCGCTGCCGGACGCGGGCGCGGCGGCCGGCGCCGGCCATCGGCGCTAAGATTGGGATATGAGCACCAAGCAGATCCCCGACGACGACCCGCAGCCCGTTCCGCCCGTCGCGCCCGAACCCGAAGAGTGTTGCAACAGCGGCTGCATCCCCTGTGTCTATGACACCTATAACGAAGCCATGGACGATTACCGGGAAGCGCTGAAAGCCTGGCGGGCCAGGCATCCGGAACAGTCCAAGGGCTAGGCGCCCGTCAGCCCGCCAGCTTCATGTGGATGATGGGACGAGGGCGACCCGCGTCGTCCTGCTCCGAGCGGCCCACGTCCTCGAAACCGTAGTGCTTGTAGAAGCCGTGGGCCTGGGGATTCTGTTCGTTCACGTCCACCAGCAGGGTGCCGTGCAGCGAACGCGCGAAGTTCAGCAGGCGCCGGCCTGCTCCCTTGCCGCGCTTGTTGGCATCCACGAACAGCATCTGGACCTTGTTGCCGTTCAGGCCCATGAAGCCGGCAACTTCGCCGGCATCGTCCTCACAGACCCAGACCCGCACCGAAGGCAGGTCGGTGTTCAGCACCTGCGGGTACATGGCCTGGATTTCCTTTTCCGTCAGGAACGTGTGGGTGGCGCGTACCGAACGGAGCCAGATGTCCACCAGGGCCAGGTCATCGCCGTGGTTGCGTTCTCGGATATTCATTTTTCTAATGGTTTTACAGGTCGGGTGCCGGCGCGGTCCTTGGCTACGCCGGTCTTTTTGCCGCTAGAGCCCTGCGCGGTAGAGCTCGGTCGCCGCCAGGACGGTTTCCATCTGTACAGTATGCGCGAAAACGAAGCGGTCGCCGTAGACGGTTTCATCCGGAAACTCGGAAATCAACGCCATGGGCAAGTCTTCGCGGTCGCTTTCGCTGATCTGCACCGGGATGCCGTTCAGTACGTCGAATCCGGTTTCGAGCGCGTGCGCCTGGAATAGTTCAAGTTGCCGCGCGTTGAACTCGACCAGGCCGGGAACGTTGCGGGCCAGCCTGGCGGTAACGCCCTCGATCAGGCGGCGGGCGCGGTCGCCCCAGCCCGGGTGATGGCGCAGCACCAGGAAGAAGCCCTTGGGGATGGTCCACAGCTCGAAATGGCGCGGCAGGTAGCCGGATAGCGGCCGGGTCCATTCATGGGCGGGATAGCCGTGCAGGTTGATGTGCAGCTGAGCGCCGCTGATGGCGTGCGCCTGGTGGCGGCCTTCGCGTTCGAAGAACGGGGCGCGTTCGCGGTAGGCGATGTCGTCGCCCAGCGCGCTGTAGCGCGAGGCATGCAGCATGTGGCGCGGATGGTGCGCGCGCAGGCGGTTGAACAGCGCGTAGCCGTCCGGATTTTCGGCGGCGATCAGGGCGAAATGCGCGTCGCCGCGCTCGGCCAGCGTCTGCGCGGCGCGCAGGGCGCCGACCACGCCGGAAGTTTCATTGGCGTGCTGCGCGCCCGAGATGAACACTGCGGGGCCGGGACCGCGCAGGTACGTACCCAGCACCGGACGGCCCTGGCGCGATACGGCCTGGAAGGTATCGCCGCCGAACGCCGCCATGCAGCTGGCGATCTGGCCGGCCGACAGCGGTTCGCGGACCTGGGCCAGCGGCGCATCGAGCGGCGCGGGCGCAACGGGCGCCAAGGCGTCGAAATGCTCCAGCGATATCAGCACGCGCGCTGCGCCGTCGTGGCGGCGGATGTCGGGAATGATCTGGCCGGGTTGCAGGCCGCGGTCGCCGGACGGGCGGCCCGAGTGCTTCTGGAAGTGTTCCAGCAGCGAAAAATAGATGTCTTCGTGCAGCGCTTCGAAGGTGCTGACGATTTCCTCGTCCACCGGCAGGGCGAAGTCGATGCCCGGCAAATCCACGCGGATTTCCAGGCGCTCGAAATAGGGCTCGTGCGCGCCCCAGGCATGGCTGCGCACCGTGTCCACGATGGCGCGGAACGCCTGCTGGTATTCGGTGGCCTGGGCGGCATCGGTCTGCAGCACGCCTTCGGCGTCGCGCACGCGCAGCCAGCCGGTGGGCGACAGCTCGGGCGTGCCATCCTGGGCGTAGCCGACCTGGTTGGGCGCATAGACGCGGGTATCGAGCTTGCGGCCATCGGCGTAGCGCAGGCTGACGTCGTAGTGCAGATCGTCGGCGCCGGGCTGCATAGCGACTTCCACGCCTTGCAGCAGCGCGATGAGCGGATAGGCTTCCAGGGTGAAGCGCTTGGCCTGGGCGTGTTCGTGCAGCGGATAGCGCACCACGACGGACGCCAGCCCTTCGCGCTCGACCTCTTCCAGGAAGTAGTGCAGCAGCGGCTTGTAGGCGCTGCGAAAGCGCGCGGTGACGCCGGCTTGCGCCAGGCGCTCCTGGGCCGCGCGGCGCGCCTCCACGCCTTCGAACAGCCAGCCTTCCACGACCGCGCCGCGCCAGGCCGGCGCCATGTAGGCATGGGTCCAGGCGTCCAGCGTGCGGTCGAATGTTTTTTCCAGCAAAGACATACTCGATATTCCTTTCAGACGGACCGGGGCGGCTTCAGACCTTGCCGGTCGGGTCCAGGCGGTCGCGCAGCCAGTCGCCCAGCAGGTTCAGGCCCAGCACCGTCAGCATGATGGCCAGGCCCGGAAAGACGCTGACCCACCAGGCCGTCTGCATATACGTGCGGCCGTCGGCAAGCATACCGCCCCAGCTCGGGATCATGGGATCCACGCCCAGGCCGAGGAAGGTCAGACTGCTTTCCAGCAGGATGTTGTTGGCGACGTTCAGCGTCATCAGGATGACCAGCGGCCCCAGCAGGTTGGGCACGATGTGGTGGCGGATCATGGCCAGGTCGCGCACGCCGAAGGCGCGGGCGGCCAGCACGAACTCGCGCTCGCGCAGGGCCAGGACCTGGGCGCGCACCAGGCGCGCATACTGCACCCACTGCGACACGATCATGAAGAAGATGACGTTGAACAGCCCGCCGCCCAGGATGGCGATGAAAGTGATGGCCACCAGGATGAACGGCAGCGCCAGCTGCACATCGGCAAAGCGCATGACGATCATGTCCCAGAAGCCGCGGTAGTAGCCGGCGATCAGGCCCATGACGATGCCCAGCAGCGCGCCGCCGACGACCGAGGCGAAGCCCACCGTCAGCGAGATCTTGCCGCCGACGATGACGCGGGCCAGCACGTCGCGGCCCAGCGGGTCGGTGCCGAAGGGGTGGGCCGCCGAGGTGAAGGGCGCCATCAGGCGGGCGGCCAGGTCCATGGCTTCGCCGCCGTCGGGGAACAGCCAGCCGGAGGTCAGCACCAGCACGATCATGGTGCCGGTCAGCAGCGCGCCCAGCACGAATTCCAGCGAGCGGTAGCGGCTGCGGGGCTTGGCCGCCTTGGGGGCGGCGGCGGTGGGGGTAGTAGTCTGCATAAGGCTCAGCGCGTGCGGATGCGGGGGTCGACGATGCCGTAGGCGATGTCGACGATCAGGTTGACCAGGACGATGACGGAGGCCAGCACGGTGACCGTGCCCTGCAGCACCGGGTAGTCGCGGCCGGAGATGGCGTCGAACGCCAGCGTACCCAGGCCGGGCCAGTTGAAGACCATTTCGATGACCACGATGCCGCCGATCAGGCCGCCGAATTGCAGGCCCAGGTAGGTGATGAGCGGAATCGCGCAGTTGCGCAGCGCGTGCTTGTACAGCACCACGCGTTCCTTCAGGCCTTTGCTGCGCGCCACCATGATGTATTGCGCCGACAGCGTTTCCAGCATGGTGGTGCGCACCAGGCGGATATTGGTGGCGCTGAGGATGATGGCCATCGTCAGCGACGGCAGCACCAGGCTGGCGGGCCCGCTCCAGCCGGACGGCGGCAGCAGCGGGAAGGTGATCGACAGCAGCAGCACCAGCATCAGCGCCAGCCAGAAATTGGGAAAGGACAGTCCCACCAGCGACAGGATGCGGATCGCCTGGTCCGTGGTCTTGCCGCGCTTGATCGCGGCCTGGATGCCCAGCGGCAGCGAGATCAGGATCGACGCCAGCAGCGAGGTGAATGCCAGCATCAGCGTGGCGGGCAGCGCATCGCCGATCAGCTTGGCGACCGACGTGCCGCCCATGAAGCTGCGGCCGAAATCGCCATGCAGCAGCCCCTGCATATAGGACAGGTACTGCTCGTAGAACGGGCGGTTCAGGCCCAGCGCCTGGCGGATATTGGCCAGGTCCTGCTCAGTGACGCTGCCCGAACCCTGGCTGAGCATCAGCGCGGGGTCGCCGGTCAGGCGCACGGCATAGGAGACGAGCAGCGTCACGGCCACGATCACGAAGACGGCCTGCAACACGCGTTTGATGAGAAATCCGGTCATAAGTCGCCGTCCCGGCTTGCGCCGGGACGGGTCGGTAAGGTTAATGCCTCAAGGCAGCGCCAAAAGCATTCCAAAAAAAGTGCCGGTTGTTCATAGCGCCATCGCACCATGAGCAACCGGTCCTCCCCCAGCGGGATGCCGCGGATCCGGGCTCTGCCGGTCCGCAGGCATGCCCCCCTGGGGGGGAAGCGCGCAGCGCTTCGGGGGGGGGACCTACTCTACTCCACAGAAGCGTTCAGGAAACGGAAGCGGATGTCGCCCGGCACTTCCAGATCCTTCACGCGCTTGTTCACCCCGACGATCGTGTTCAGGCTGTACAGCGGCATTTCCAGCGCCTGGTCGGCCACGTAGCCGGCGATCTCCTGCAGCATGGCTTCGCGCTTCTTCACGTCGTAGACCGTGCGCTGCGCTTCCAGCATGCCGTTGAGCTTGGCGTCGTTGTCGTACGGGTTCCACTTCTGGCCCGTGTGGTACATCAGGTAGGCCGTGTTGTCGTAGTCGTAGGTCCAGCCGCCCCACTGGTTCTGCCACATTTCGCCGGTCTTGCCGCCGGGGATGATGTCGTTGAGCAGCACGCCGGTTTCATACGGCTTGATCGTGGCGCGCACGCCCACGCCTTGCAGGTAGCCCGAGACGGCCTGGGCCACTTCGCGGAAGTTCGAATCGCTGCCGCGCACGTCGATCTGCACGGTGGCGCCCGGCTTCACGCCGGCGGCGGCCAGCAGCTTCTTGGCTTCGGCTGGGTTGAAGGGCAGGGGCTTCTGCTCGGGGTTGTAGCCGAAGGACTGCGGACCCTGGAAGCTGGCGATGGTCTTGGCCTGGCCCAGCAGCAGCTGCTTGACGATGGCGTCGCGGTCCACGGCCATGATCAGCGCGCGGCGCACGTCGCGGTTCTGCGTGATGCCGCTCTTGGTGTTGTAGCGCAGCGCGAAAGCGACCGGGCCGCCGGTGGAGATGACGTCGGCGTTGCCGGACTTCTTCACGGTTTCGATCAGGCCCAGCGGAATCAGGGTGGCGACGTCGATGCGGCCGGCCTGCAGTTCGGCGACTTGCGTGCCCGGCTCACCGATGAAGCGGTAGACCACCTTGTCCAGCTTGGGCTTGCCGCCCCAGTAGTCGTCGTTGCGCGCCAGCGTCACGTTGACCTTGGGCTGGTAGCTTTCGAACTTGAACGGGCCGGTGCCGACCGGGTTGGTGTTGAAGTTGTCTTCGCCCTTTTCCTTGATGTATTTGGGCGGCACGATCATGGCGCCATAGCCGGCCAGCTTGGTCAGCAGGACGGGATCGGGCTGCTTCAGGATGAAGTCCACGGTGTATTCGTCCACCACCTTGATCTCGCCGATCGAGTCGTAGTTGGACTTCTGCGGGCCCTTGGCGCCTTCCGCGCCCAGGAGGCGCTCGAAGGTGAACTTCACGGCTTCGGCGTTGAAGGGTTCGCCGTTGTGGAACTTGACGCCTTCGCGCAGCTTGAAGCGCAGGCGCTTGTTGTCGTCCAGGTATTCCCAGCTGGTGGCCAGGCCCGGCTGCAGCTTGAGGTCGGCGCCGCGCATGGTCAGGCCGTCATACAGGTTGCTGCCCACCGAACCCCAGAAGGTCACGAAGGTGTCGATCGGGTCCCAGCTGCCCGGGTCCTGGTTGATGGCGACATTGAGCGTGCCGGCGGCGTGAGCGGTCACGAAGACGGCGGGCAGCGCGCCGCCCAGCGCCAGGGCCAGGGCGGTGGCGGTGTAGGTTTTGCGTAGGGAGAGCATGTTCAACTCCAGGAACGGGAAGCCGGGCGGGCCGACGTGAAAAAGGGGTTGCGGCTCAAGCCGCGCGGGCCACCTGGTGGCCGGGCGCGAATTCAACCAGGGGAATGATGGCGGGCTCGTCGCCGACGCGCCGCACCGGGCTGGGGATCTCGCCTTCGATCAGCGAGGTGTCGATGTGGCGGCCGGGTTCGGCCACCGGCACGGCGGCCAGCAGCTTCTTCGTGTACGCGTGTTGCGGCGATTCGAAAATCTGGCGGCGGGTGCCGAGTTCGACGATCTGGCCCAGGTACAGGACCGCGACGCGGTGGCTGACTTTCTCCACCACCGCCATGTCGTGCGTGATGAACAGATAGGACAGGCCGCGGTCCTTCTGCAGATCCATCAGCAGGTTCAGGATCTGCGCCTGGATCGACACGTCCAGCGCCGACACGGATTCGTCCGCGATGATCAGTTTGGGATTGCTGGCCAGTGCGCGCGCAATGCAAACGCGCTGGCGCTGCCCGCCCGAGAATTCATGCGGGTAGCGCTTGGCGTGTTCGGGCTTCAGGCCGACCTGTTCCAGCAGTTCGCCGATGCGGCGGGCGATGGCGTCTTCGCTGGTCAACAGGCCGTGCGTGCGGATCGGCTCGGCGATGCTGAACGCCACCGTCTTGCGCGGATCCAGCGAGGCGTAGGGATCCTGGAAGATGTACTGGATCTCCTGGCGCAGGCGCTGGCGGCCGGCGCTGTCCATCGAGAAAATGTCCTGGCCGTTGTAGCGCACGGCGCCCGAGGTCGGCGCCACCAGCTGCTGCAAGGTCTTGCCGATGGTGGACTTGCCGCTGCCGGACTCGCCCACCAGCGCCAGCGTTTCGCCGGGATAGACGTCGAAGCTCACTTCCTCGACGGCGTGCACGCGGTGCGTGACCCGGCCGAAGAAGTTGTGGCCCACGTCGAAGCGGGTGGTCAGTTTTTCCACGCGCAGCACGGGCTTGTCGTAGCGCGCGGTGTCCTGCTCGCGCGTCTCGCCCACTTCGCGCAGCGTGTCGCCTTCCAGCACGGTCTGCGGCGTGCGCAGCGGCAGGTCGCGGCCGGTCAGGCTGCCCAGGCGCGGCACCGCCGCCAGCAGCGCGCGGGTATAGGGATGCTTGGGCGCGTTGAAGATCTCGTCCACGGTGCCTTGCTCGACCTTCTTGCCGCGCAGCATCACGACCACGTCGTCGGCCATTTCCGCCACCACGCCCATGTCGTGCGTGATGAAGATCACCGCGGTGCCCAGGTCGCGCTGCAGTTCGCGGATGGTGTTCAGGATCTGCGCCTGGATGGTGACGTCCAGCGCGGTGGTCGGCTCGTCGGCGATCAGCAGGCGCGGCTGGCACGACAGCGCCATCGCGATCATCACGCGCTGGCGCATGCCGCCCGACAACTGGTGCGGGTAGCGGTCCAGCATCTGTTCGGCGTCCGGCAGGCGCACCTTCTCCAGCAGTTTGCGCGCCGCCAGGCGCGCGGCCGAGCGCGACAGCTGCTGGTGCAGCATGATGGCCTCGACGATCTGGTCGCCGACGGTGAACACCGGGTTCAGCGAGGTCATCGGCTCCTGGAAGATCATCGCGATGTCGTTGCCGCGGATGGCGCGCATGTCCTCATCGGAGGCCGCGGTCAGGTCGATCTCGCGGTCGGAGTCGTCGCGGAACAGGATCTGTCCCGTGGCGATGCGGCCGCTGGTGTAGTCGGTCAGGCGCATGATGGCCATGGACGTGACCGACTTGCCCGAGCCCGACTCGCCGACGATGGCCAGCGTCCTGCCGGGGCGCACCTCGAAATCCAGGTTGTCGACGGCGCGGAACACGCCATTTTCGGTATTGAAGTCGACCGACACGCCGCGCACGGACAGCAGCGGAGCGGAAGAAGATGCGGTGGTGCTAGACAACGTGGATTCTCACAGGGAGGTGGCGGCGCGGGCGGCCTGGTCGTACAGGCCCGAGAGGGCGCGCAGGGTGTTGGCCAGCTGATGGCTGGCGTCGTCCGCCGTGGGGGAGTCGATGAAGGGTTTGACGAGGCATTGCTCGCGCACTTCAGCGTAGCGCTGGATGGCGGCCGCGCCAGCGTCGGTCGCCGTGTAGATCACTTCCTTGCCCGTCTTGGCGCTTTGCACCACGCCCAGGCGCTCCAGCTTCTTCAACGAGTAATTCACCAGGTGGGTGTCTTCGACGTTGAGCGTGAAGCAGATGTCCGCCAATTTCTTGCCCCGGCCGCGGTGGAACACGTGGTTGAGCACCAGGATGTCCAGCGAGGTCAGCTCGGGCAGTCCGGCGCAGGCCATGCAGCGCACCATCCAGCGGTTGAACGCGTGCGAGGCGATGATCAGGCCGAATTCGACTTCGGAAAGCTCGGGGGCTGAAGAGGCCAGATGGGAGGAGGAAACAATGGCGTCCCGGACGGATACAGGCATGGGCTGGCAGGGGGAAGGGGACGGATCGGCGATAAAACGTTGGCGAATTATTGACGATTTGTTGATATGTCCGTATCGGGGATAACCCGTGTGCAAGCGGCCGGTCCTAGGTTTTGCCGCCAGATCTCGGACTTCTCCTATTTGCCCGCGACGCGTGTCCGCGTAAAAAAACACTGCCGGCTCGCGGGCTTCGAGCTGCTTGCGATTTGTTTCACATCAAATCGCTCCTGCTGCGATCGTGATAGTTCCGGGCTGCGGAACTATGGCATTCACGCATCAATTTGCGCTTCTTTATGCTCTAAGTTCGACCAATTCCGTTAATTTATGAGCTTATACATTCAGATATTTATTGTTATTAATTGTGCTTTAAGGCAAACTCGGAAAACATTTGGTTTCACAAAGCGATAACAAGGAGCGCCGCGCACGTCCGCAGGCGCCATACCGGCATGAATCACTATTGGCGCCTGCGCATGGCCGCGGGCATGTTGGCGGCTGGCTTTTTCCCGGCTGGATCCGGCGCGCAATCTCTGCCCGAGGCAGCAGTGCGCGCCACCGAAATCGAACGTCGCCAAGAGCAGGAAATTGGGGCGCAGCGCGCCCGAGCGGCCGAACGGCCGGACGTGCTGTCGCCCGCCGCGCCGGTAGCCGGCGGCCTGGTCCTGCCGGTCGAAACGCCTTGCTTTGCCCTGAAGGAAGTGGTTTGGGACGGAGCGCAGCCTGCCGAATCGCTGGCGCGGGCAGCCGACGCCGTCATTGGCCATTGCGTGGGCGGCCTGGGGTTGCGGGCCTTGCAGGAACATCTGATCGGCCTGCTGATCGATCGCGGACTCGTCACCGCGCGAGTGGTCGTGCCGGAACAATCCCTGGCCGCGGGCACGCTGACGCTGCGCTACCTGCCGGGCCGCATATCCGCCGTCAAGGGCGAGGGCGCCATCGGCTGGTGGCGCGCGGCCTTGCCCACGGGGCCGGGCGGTGAGGTGAACCAGCGCGACCTGGACCAGGCGCTGGAAAACATCCGCAGGCTGGGCAGCCAGGCCGACGCGTCCATCGACGTCGCGCCCGGGCCGGAGCTGGGCGATTCCGACATCCTCATCCGTCCCGGCACCGGCAAGCGCTGGCATGGGTACATCGGCGGCGACAACGCCGGCATGGACGCCATCGGCAAGTACCAGGTCAACGCCGGCCTGACCCTGGACTCGCCCCTGTTCCTGTACGACCAGCTGTCGGTGTCGTGGAACAGCAATGCGCGCTGGCGCGACGCCGAGTCGAACACGCGCGCCGCCTCCCTGAACTACAGCATTCCTTTCGGCTACTGGACCTTCTTCGCCGGCGCCAGCAAATCCACCTACCGGCAGACCGTGGCCGGCTTCGATGAACCCATCATCTACGGCGGCACCACCAAGCAGGTGCAGGCAGGCGTCTCGGTGGTGCCGTATCGCAGCGCCACCTACAAGGGCACGGCATCGCTGACCCTGCTGCGCAAGCGCACCACCAGCACGCTCAACGACGTGGACATCGAGGTGCAGCGGCGCGACGTCACCGGCTACGAGTTCAACCTGGGGCATCGCCACTATCTGGGCCGCGCCGCGCTGGACGTCGGCGGGGGCGTGCGCGGCACGCTGACCGGGCTGTCCGACCGGCCGGGCTACGTCTATGGCGATCCGGATTGGAACGGGCGCAGCACCATAGTGTCGGCCAATGCGGGCCTGTATCTGCCGTTCGAATTGGCGGAGCAGCCTTGGGCTTACCAGCTGAATTGGCAGATCCAGCACGCCAAGACCCCCATCGTGCCGTCCGACTACTTCACCATCGGCAACCGCTATGCGGTGCGGGGTTTCGACGGCCAGATGACGCTGGCCGCCGAGGACGGCTGGACCTTGCGCAACGACTTGTCGCTGGGCCTGGACAAGCTGCTGCGCGTGCCTGGCCACCAGTTGTACACGGGCCTGGACGTGGGCCGGGTGGGAGGCCCGTCGGCGGCGTCGCTGTCCGGCCGCACATTGGTCGGCGCCGTGGCCGGGCTGCGCGGACGGCTCGCCATGCCCTATGTCAACGCCAGCTATGACCTGTCTGCCGGCTGGCCGCTGAAAAAGCCCGAGTCCCTGAAAACCGCCTCGACCGTGTTCGCGGCGGTGCTGATGTTCGAGTTCTGATCCGGCGGCCTTGCGCCGCGAAACCGCAGTCCATCCTTAGTCCCACCGGATACGCATGATGTCCAAACTTCGCTCCCTCATAGTCTGGTCCGTCGTCTTCACCCAGGTCTGGTCGCCAGTATTGGCGCAGACCTTGCCGATCTCGGTGGACAAGAGCGTGGCGGGCGCGAAGCCCTCCGTCGGCGTCAGCAACGGCGTGCCGGTCATCAACATCGCGCCGCCGTCGGCGGGCGGCGTGTCCAACAACCGCTACACGCAATTCAACGTCGGCCCGTCCGGCGCGGTGCTCAACAACAGCGGCGGCGCCAGCCAGACCCAACTGGCGGGGCAGGTCGGCGGCAACCCCATGCTGGGCAATCAGCGCGCCAGCACCATTCTCAACCAGGTCACCGCGCCCAACCCGTCGCAACTGCTGGGCACGATGGAGGTGGCCGGCAACCGCGCCAACGTGATCGTCGCCAACCCGGCGGGCATCACCTGCAACGGCTGCGGTTTTTTGAACGCGGACCGCGCCACCTTGACCACGGGCAAGCCCCAGGTCGGACCGGACGGCAGCATCGGCTTCGATATTGCCTCGGGCAAGATCCGCGTCGAAGGCGCCGGCTTGAACGGCTCCAACCTCAGCCAGGTGGACCTGCTGGCGCGCACGCTGGAGATCAACGCGGACGTATGGGCCGACAAGCTCAACGTGACCGCAGGCGCGGCGCGCGTCGACTACGCCACGGGAGCCGTGTCCGCCCAGGCGGGCGAAGGCGCGGCGCCCGAGGTGGCGCTGGATACCGCGGCGCTGGGCGGCATGTATGCCAACAGCGTGCGCCTGATCGGCACCGAGGCCGGCGTGGGCGTGAACATCGGCGGCAACCTGGTGGCGCTGACCGGCGACCTGCAGGTTACGGCCGCGGGCGACGTCCGCATTGCGCCGCGCGGCACCGCGCAGGCAGCGGGCAATCTGCGTGTGGACAGCGGCCGCGATCTGGCCGTCCAAGGCGCGGCACAGGCCGGCGGCAGTGCGGCGCTTGTGGCTGCGCGCGACGTTTCCGTGCAGGGCGCGGCCGGCGCCGGTGGCGCCTTGACGCTCGATGCTGGCGGCGACGTGGCTGTCGGCGCGCAGGGCAGCCTGCGCACGCAAGGCGCCCTGCGCGTGGCGGCGGGCAAGGATATCTCCTTGTCGGGAGACCTGCTGACTTCGGACCAGGACGTGCGTGCGCAAGCCGGACGCAACCTGAAGGTGGCGGGCCGGACGGTCGCACCGCAGCCTGGGCAAGGCGGGAGCACGGGTGGCGGGACCGGCGCCGGTGCGGGAACCGGCAATGGTTCGGGCTCCGGCTCCGGGTCGGGGACTGGATCTGGATCGGCTACCGGCGGCGAACCCGGCAAGACTCCCGACCCGGCCGCGCCGGGCGAACCGAGTGGCGGCGTTTCCACGGCGGGCGGCGTGGTTTCCGCGAAGGAAGGCGTCACGTTGCAGGCGGGACGCGACATGCTGTTGTCGCGCCAGGTGTATGCGTCCGGCGTGTTGCAGGCGCAGGCGGGCGCGGACGCGGTGTCGGAGGCCGGCGCACAGTTGCAGTCGGCAGGCGGCATGGCGATACGCGCGGGTTCAGGCGTTACGCTGGCCGGCGCGGCCTTGACCGATGGCGCGATGTTGGTCGAATCCACGCGCGACCTGCGCCTGGACGGCAGCGCGCTGGCTTATGGCGGCGCGCTGGACCTGAAGAGCGGCGGCGATCTGCGCATGGGCGCGGCCAGCAAGGCGCAGGGCAAGCGTGTTGGAATCGATGCGGCGCGCGATCTGCGGGCCGATGGCGAACTGGTGTCGGAGACGGCCGCTGAACTGAAGGCCGGACGCGAGGCCGCGGTGGACGCCCGCGTGCTGGCGCGCGGCGATCTGGCCCTGAGCGCGCAAGGCGCCACGGCTGTCACCGGACAGGTGGAAGCGCTGGGTCGCGCGCGGCTGCAGTCCGGAGCAGGCATTTCGCTTGCGGGTAGCCTGAGCGGTAATCAGGGCGTGGACATGCGCGCGGCGGGTCCGCTCGCCATCAGCGGTGCGGTGGGCGCGGCAGCGGGTGAACTGACGCTGGCTTCCGGCGGCGACCTGTCGGTCAGCGGCAGCGCGCAGGCAGGCGGCCCGGTCAGGTTGAGCACGCAGGGCGCGCTGAACGTGGCGGGTACGGTCTCCTCGCTGGCCGGATTGACGGCCCAGGCCGCGCGCGATGCCGCGGTCGACGGCAAACTGCTGGCCGGCGGTCCGCTGCTGCTGGAAGCGATAGGCCAGGTGGCGGCGGGCGCGGACTCGCGTCTGCAATCGGACGGCGCCATGCAGCTGCGCGCCGGCCAAAACATGCTTCTGGCCGGCGTGGCGGAAACCAATGCCGGCCTGACGCTGGGCGCGGGCCGCGACCTGCGCATGGACGGCGCGGCGCTGGCCTATGGCGGCGTATTGTCGATGGATGCGGGCCAGGATCTGCGTTTGACCAATGCCAGCCGCACGCAGGGCGAGGGCGTGTCGGCGCGCGCGGGCGGTGACCTGCAGGCGGACGGCGCGATGGCCGCGCGCGGCGATATCGCATTGACCGCGGGGCGCGATGCGCAGCTCGGCGGCAAGACGGTCGCCACCAACGACGTGACGCTGAAGGGCGGACGCAATCTGGCCATTGCGCAGGGCGCGCAGCTGGAAGCGGAACGCTCCGCACAGATCCAGGCGGGGCAGGACGCCACGCTGGCCGGCGCTGTGCGCACCAATCAGGGCATACGCATCGACGCCGCCGGCAAGCTGCGGCTGGACGGAGAAACTTCGTCTGTCGCGGGCGCCATCGATTTGCTCGCAGGCGGCGACCTGTCCGTGGGCGCGCAGGGCAAGGCATACGCGGGCGGGGCGCTCAGCGGCGCAAGCGGCGGCGCGTTGCGCGTGGATGGCGAACTGGCCGGCCAGGGCGCGTTGACCTTCGTATCGGTGGGCGGCGCAACGGTGGACGGCAAGCTGCTGTCGGGCGACGCCTTGTCGTTGCGGGCAGGCAAGGACCTGCGCACGGGACAGACGGCGCAGCTGCAATCGTCCAAGAACATGACGCTGAGCGCGGGCCAGGACGCCAGCCTCGCGGGCGCTGCCCTGAGCGATGGCGGCATCGCGATCGACGCCACACGCGAGCTGCGCGTGGACGGCAGCGCGCTGGCCTACGGCGGCGGCTTGTCCATGAACGCCGGCAGCGATCTGCTGCTGGGGGCAGCCAGCAAGACGCAGGGCAAGGGCGTCACGGCCCAAGCCGGGCGCGACCTCATCACCGCCGGTGAAATGGTGGCGGCGGGATCAGCCGGCCTCACGGCGGGCCGCGACGCGGTGTTCGGCGCCAAGCTCGGCGCCGACGGCGACCTGACGCTGCGCGCGCAGGAATCGGCGAAGGTCACGGGCGAACTGCAAACGACGGGCGCGGCCAGCCTGCAAGCCGGCGGCGACGTGGCGCTGTCGGGCAGCCTGCTCAGCAACCAAGGCACGGAACTGCGCGCGGGAGGCGCGCTGGACCTCAGCGGCACGGCCGGCGCGGCTTCGGGCCCATTGACCCTGGCCTCGGACGGCGACATGACGGTGGGCGGCAGCGCCCAATCCGGCGGCCCCTTGTCCATGGTCGCGAAGGGCGCGCTGAACGTGGCGGGCACAGTGTCCTCGCTAGCCGGCTTGACGGCGCAAGCGGGAACCGATGCAACGGTCACGGGCAAGCTGCTGGCCGGCGGCCCGCTGCTGCTGGAGGCGATAGGACAGTTGCAGGCCGGCGCGGACGCGCGCCTCCAATCGGAAAGCGCCATGGCCTTGCGCGCGGGGCAGGACCTGGTCCTGGCCGGAGAGGCGGAAGCCAACAAGGGCGTGACGCTGGATGCCGGGCGCGACCTGCAGGTGGATGGCGCGGCGCTGGCCTACGGCGGCCAATTGGCCATGAACGCGGGCAAGGACCTGCGCTTGGGCGACGCCAGCCGCACGCAGGGCGTGGGCGTGGAGGCGCGCGCCATGGGCGATCTGCTGGCGGGCGGCGCCATGGCCGCGCGTGGCGACATCCTCTTGAGCGCGGGACGCGACGCGCGCATTGACAGCAAGGCCGCTGCCACCGGCAACACCTCGCTGATTGCCGCGCGTGACCTTGTCATGGGCAAGACGGCGCAATGGGACGTCGAAGGCGCTTCGCGCGCCCAGGCCGGCCAGGGCATGACGCTGGCCGGCGCCTGGCGCGGCAACGGCGACATGAACATCGACGCCGCGGGCAAGCTGTCCGTGGACGGCACGCTTGCCGCCAGTGCTGGCGGCCTGAGCTTGAACGCCGGCGGCGACCTGTCGATGGGCGAACTGGCGCGGGTCGCGGCCAAGGGCGCGGTCAACGTCACGACGCTGGGCGATCTCCGCGTGGCGGGCGCGCTCAGTTCGTTGGACGCCCTGACGCTACAGGCCGCGCGCAACGCGGCCGTGGCGGGGCAGGTCTACGCGGCGCGCGGTTTGGACCTGAAGGCAGGCCAGACGCTGACGGCGGCAGGCGGTTCGCACCTGCAATCCGACGCCTCGATGACGCTTGCGGCCGGGCAGGATCTGAACCTCGCCGGCACGGCGCTGGCCGAAGGCGGCATGTCGCTGGACGCATCGCGCGACCTGCGCGTGGACGGCAATGCACTCGCCTATGGCGGAGCGCTGCAGCTCAAGAGCGGCAATGACCTGCTGCTGGGCGCGGGCAGCCAGCTGCAAGGCAAGGGCGTGCAGGCTGACGCCGGGCGCGACCTGGCGCTGGGCGGCGTTCTGGTGTCCACCGCGGGCGCGGAACTCCAGGCGGTGCGCGATGCGCGCGTGGACGGCAAGCTGGGCGCCGACGGCGCGCTGGATCTTGGCGCCGGGGGCAATCTGCGCATCGGCGCGGCGGCGCAACTGGACGCCGCGGACCAGGCGCGCATTGCGGCTGCGGGCAACCTGGAGATGGCCGGCGTCGTGCGCGGCGACAAGGGCGCAAGCCTGGATGCCGGAGGTCGCCTGGATATGTCCGGCACGGCGGCATCCGCCAACGGCGCCCTGGACCTGAAAGCGGGTGAAGACCTGGCTCTGGCGGCCGGCAGCCGCGCGCTGTCTGGCGGCGCGCTGCAGGCGAGCGCGGGCGGTTCGCTGACGGCGGCGGGCACGATTTCCTCGCTGGCCGATCTGATCCTGGACGCGGTCGCCAATATCAGCCTCGACGGCCAGAACCTGGCCGCCGGCAACCTGACCCTACAGGCGGGCGGCGCTTTGGCCACCGGCGCGAACGCGCGCCTGCAGGCCGATGGCTCGGTCGATGTGCAGGCCGACAGCGCCACCTTGGCGGGCACGCTGGTGGCCGGGCAAGCCGCGACGCTGCGGATCGACAAGGATCTGGCGATAGACGGCACGGTCCTGGCCGACGCGGGCGCGCTCACGGTGGAGAGCGGCGGCGCCATGACACTGGGCGGTGCCAGCGCGCTGCAAGCGGGCGGACTGTTGCAAGCGCAGGCCGGCGGCAAGCTGCTGGCCAACGGTACGATTTCGGGCGAGCAGGACATTACGCTGAAGGCGGGCACGGACGCCGAACTGAACGGCAAGACCGTCGCCAACGGCACGCTTCGCGCAGATGCGGTCGGAAACCTGAGCATCGGCCAGGCCGGCCTGGCCCAGGGCAGCAACAAGCTGCTGCTGGGCGCGGGCCAGGACTTGCGCATCGCAGGCACGGCGGGCACCGCCACGGGCGCCGGCGCCGCGGGCGGCAGCTTGCAGGCGCAGGCGGGCCGCGACCTGTTCATCACGGGCACGGTGACCGCCGGTTCGCCCATCGTCCTGGGCGCGCAGCGCGACATCCGCATCGATGGCATCGCCACGGCGCTGGAAGGCGGCCTGACGGCCGACGCGGGCGGAAACCTGCTCGTCGGCGCGGGCGGTAGGATGCAGGCCTTCGACGGGCTGAACGCCCGCGCAGGCGGCAACCTGGGATCAGACGGCGTCATTGCCGCGGGCGGCGGCCTGACGCTCGCCGCAAGTGGAGACGTCCTGTTGGGCGGCCTTGCTGCCGCCCTGGGCGAACGCGCGGCGGGCAATGCCTCGATCACGGCGGGACGCGATCTCATCGTCAAACAGAACGGCCAACTGCAAGCCGCAGGCACGCTGACTGCCCGCGCGGATCGCGACCTGTACGCAACGGGCGCGCTGAGTTCGGTGGGCGACATGCTGCTGGCCGCCGCGCGCGACGCGCGAGTGGAGGGCACTGCCGCCGCCGATGCCAACCTGACGCTGACGGGCCGCGACGTGACCGTCGGCGCGGCCGGGCTGGCGCAGGCCGGCCGCACGTTGACCGCCACCGCGCAAGGCGTGCTGCAGGCGGCGGGGCGCATGCTGGCCGGCGGCTCGCAAACCTTGACCGCGGGCGACAAGATCACGGTCGACGGCACGGTGGCCGCCTTGCAAGGCAACTTGTCGCTTACCACGCAGCGCGGCGATATCGCGCTGGGCGCGGCGTCGCGCCTGCAGGCAGGGGGCGCGCTGACCGCGCAGGCGGGGGGCGCGCTTACCGCGCTCGGCTCGGCCGCCGCGGAACAAGGCATGACCTTGCGGGCCGGCACGGACGCGACGCTGGGCGGCATCGCCGCCACGCAGGCAGGCGACCTGGTCGCTAGCGCCGGCGGCAAACTCACCGTCACGGCGGACGGCCGCTTGCAGTCCGGCGCGGCGCTGGACCTGAGCGCGGGCGGCGCGCTGCTCAACGCGGGCATCGCGTCCGCGGGTACGAATGCCAAGCTGTGGGCGGGATCCACGCTGGACAACACCGGCTCGGTGCTGGCTGGCGGCGATCTCATCGCCACCGCCTTGGGCCAACTTTCCAATGGCGGCCGCTTCGTGGCGGGCGTGGGCGCCGACGGCTCGCTCAGCCAGCCGGGCAGCATCAGGTTGACCGGGGGTTCCATCGTTCATGGCGGCACCAGCCTCGCCGGCCGTGATCTGAGCCTGTCGGCAGGCAGTTTGAACCTGGCGGGCGGCAAGCTGTCCGCCATCGGCAAGGTCACGCTGGCCACGCCGGGTGATATCGACAGCCGCAACGCGGTCGTGCAGGGCGGCGCTCTGGATATCGCCGCCGCCAATCTTCACAACCAGGGCGGCAAACTGACGTCCACGGGCGATGCCGCGATCAAGCTGAGCGGCGCGTTGAACAACACTGGCGGGGTGGTCGCCGCCGCCGGCGATGCGCGCCTCGAAGCCGCAAGCATTGTCAACCGCGACGGCACGCTGGCAGCTCGCGACCTGACCGTCACGGCCACGGGCGCGGTGGACAACCGCGGCGGCCTGATCCAGGCCGACAATGTGCTGACGCTGAACGCCGCCAGCCTGGACAACAGCGGCACGCTGACCGCGGCCGGCACACCGCCCAAGGGCGTGCTGGGCAAGGTCGTCTCCATCATGGCCGACCGCGTCAACAACCAGGGCGGCTCCATCGAGGCGATCGAGGACCTGACCCTTACCACCAAGGAACTGGACAACACGGGCGGCACAGTCGCTTCCCAAGGCAACGCGCGCATTGTCGCGGACATGCTCAAGAACACCCAAGGCACGCTGCAGGCGGGCAAGAGCCTGACCGTCATCGCGCAGGCGCTGCAAGGGCTGGGCGTGCTGCAATCCGCGGGCGACCTGTCGTTCACGTATGCGGGCCCGCTGAACCAGGAGGGCGACATCTCCAGCGGCCGCGACCTCAACCTGTCGGTCGGCGGCGCGATGGACAACCGCGCCAAGATCAGCGCCGGCCGCGACCTGAGCATCTCGGCGGACTCGCTGAACAACCAGGCCTCCGGCCAATTGCTGGCCGGCGGCCAGAACCGCATCACGGTGACGCAGGGCCTGACCAACGCCGGCCTCATCGACGGAGGTTCCACCCGCATCACCGCGGGCCACGTCGACAACACCGGCCGCATCTACGGCGATGCCGTGTCGATCCAGGCAGGCGCCCTGGTCAACGGCGCGGGCGCGGGCGGCGGCGCCGTCATCGCATCGCGCGCGAACATGGACCTGGGCGTGGGATCGCTCATCAACCGCGACCACGCGTTGATCTACTCGGGCGCCGACCTGCGCATCGGCGGCGCGCTGGATGCCGCCGGCCGCGCCATCGGCCAGGCCGGTTCGCTGCTGAACGCCTCCGCCACCATTGAAGCGGCAGGCAATGCCGACATCTCGGCCGCGTCCATCCGCAATCAGAACGACCGCTACACCAGCGAAACGGTGCAGGTGTCCAGCACGTCCAAGGTGTACTTCACCCCGGCCGGCACCACCGACATGTACGACGCCGAGACCAATTGGCTGTGCGACGAAGTGACGCCGATGTGCAGCAAGGATCCGGCCTGGCTGGACGACGATCCCGAACGCATGTTCCTGCTGCCGTCCACCAAGTATCCGGCGTCGCGGTATGGGCCGCCGTTTGATTACGCGCCTAGCAAGAAGGGCAGGGGTGGCGAGACGTCGCCTATCACGCCGACCTATACCCCGCGTGACGTCGGCTGCAGCGGCGGCGACGCGGCCGATCTTTGCTGGGACACGCCGGAGAAGTTCCTCTACGGTTCCGGAGAGCGTATCTGGGCTGTCTTCGGTGTCACGCCACCGTCCGGCCCGATGCCGGTCTGGGTGCCGCCGCTCTACGACAACTGCGCGATCATCGATGGCTGCGCCGCCGAGAACGCGCGCCGCAAGGCCTACGAAGACGCCTACGCCGCGTACAAGGCGCCGCACATGGAGTTGGAAGCGCGCATCCGCGAGTTCAACGCCGACTTCAACAACCGCCTGGTGGGCACCTTCACCTACTACCGGGTGCAAGAGACGGTCACCGAAACCCGCACCCTGTCCTCCGACCCCGGCAAGATCCTGTCGGGCGGGGCCATGATGCTCACCGGCGCCGTCACCAACGACAAGAGCCAGATCGCCGCAGGCGGCACGCTCTCGGTAAACGGTCCCGCCATCAACAACATCGGCGCGGGCGGCGAGCGCACCATCACGCGCACAGGGACCATGACCGTCACCCAGGCGCGTTCGCGTGATCGCAAGGAATATTCCAGCGCTTACAACGCAACCCTGGCCGGCCAGCCCATCGAACTGCCGGTCGGCACGTCCGGCGGCAATGTCGCCGTCCAGCTCAACGGTTCCAAGCCCGGCGCCAGCAATGGCGGCGTCGCGCCCGGACCGGTGCTGGTCGCCAGCGTCGGCCTGCCCGGCGGCACGGTGGTGCGCACCGTCTCCAATCCTGCCGGTATTCCGGACAGCCAGCTCTACACCGTCAACGGCAGGCCGGACGCGCCTTACGTCGTCGCCACCGATCCGCGTTTCGTCGGCCAGCGTCCAACCGTCTCCAGCGACTACCTGCTGGACCTGCTGAGCCAGCCGGGCGCGCTGCCCGGCACCACCATCGGCAACGGCGCCGGCTCGGGCGGCGGCCTGGCAGGCCAACGCAACGACCAGCCCGGCGCGGCCGGCACGGTCAATGCGGGCGTCGGTGCGGGTTCGGTCTCGAACGCGGGCCAGGCCGGCGCCACGGTCGGCTCCAGCGGCGGCCTGGACGGCCAGCGCCTGGACGCGCAAGGCGTATCCGGCCCCGCCGGCGCCGCGTTCGGCGCGGGCGGCTCGCTCTCCGCCAGTGGCGCCACCGCCGCGGCCGACGGCCAGAACCTGTCCGGCGCGCGCCTGGGCAGCTGGGATTCCCTGGTGCCCGCAGGCGCCAAGTTCCTGACGCCTTCGGGCCAACCCAAGCGCCTGGGAGACGGCTTCTATGAACAGAAGCTCGTGTCCGACCAGATCCTTGCCACCACCGGCCAGCGCTTCCTCGACAAGTACAGCGACAACGACGGCCAGTACAAGGCCCTGCTCGCAGCCGGCGCGCAATTCGCCCGCGACAACGGCATCCAGCTCGGCGTCGCGCTGACCGAGGCGCAACAGCGCCAGCTCACCACCGACCTGGTCTGGCTGGTCGAACAGACCGTCACGCTGCCCGACGGCACCACCGAGACCGTGCTGGTCCCGCAGGTCTACCTGCTGGTGCGCGAAGGCGACCTGAAGGGCGACGGCACCCTCATGGCCGGCCGCAACGTCAAGCTGGAGGCCGAAGGCGACATCGTCAACAGCGGCACCATCGGCGCACGCGAAGCCACCGTCATGACCGCCGGCAACATCGTCAACCAGGGCGGCGGGCTGATCCAGGGTTCCACCGTCGACCTCGCCGCACGCGAGGATCTGACCAACCTGGTATCGCTGATCAAGGGCGACAACGTCGCCCTGAAGGCGGGGAACGACATCGCCCTGACGTCCACCGCAGCGTCCGAGAACTTCGGCAGCACCTGGGGCACGCACGTCAGCGGCGTGGCCCGTGTCGATGCCGGCAGCCTCAACATGCAGGCCGGCCGCGATATCACCCTGACCGCGGCGCAAGTCTCGGTCAAGGACGACGCGCGCCTGCAGGCTGGGCGCGACATCGCGCTGGAAACGCTTACGGAGAGCCATGGCGAATCGCTGGTCTTGAAGAAGAACAACCGCCACGACCTGAGCACCAGTTCGGAAGTCGGTTCGACCATCGCGGCGGGCGGCAACCTCACGCTGGTCGCGGGGCAGGACGTCAATGCGCGTGCGGCCGAAGTCACCGCAGGCAAGCAGCTGGCGGTGGGCGCGGGACGTGACATCAATCTGGTCGCAGGGGTGGAAACCGGCTCGGCCTACGACGAGGTCCGCTACAAGACCAAGAGCTTCCTGTCGTCCAAGACCACGCACACCATTACCTCCAGCGACTGGGAACAGGCCAAGGGGTCGACCTTTACCGGCGATACGGCGGTGTTGATGGCGGGGCGGGATTTGAATGTGGTGGGGTCGAATGTCATCGGCGACAACGAGGTCACGCTGATGGCGAATCGGGACATCAACATTGCCGCGGCGACCGAGTCGTACAAGGATTACCAGTACGAGAAGGTGACCAAGTCTGGCTTTGGCGGTGGTGGCGGCTTCAGCGTCGGCTATAGCAAGCAGCAACGAACCGACTGGATGAAGGGCGAAAGCGGAGGCTACTCCAGCAGCACTGTCGGCAGCGTGGGCGGCAATCTGACCATCGACGCCGGGCGCGACGTGGGGATCTTCGCCAGCAACGTACTGGCGCAGGACGGTGATATCTCGATCAGCGGCCGCAATGTGGCGATCGTCGCCGGCGTGGGTGAAGCCCGCCAGCACGAATACCACGAGTTCAAGCAGTCCGGAATCACGATAGGCGTGGCGGGCGGCGTGCTCGGTGCTGCCCAACAGATACACGGCACGCTCAAACAGGCAGACGACGCCAAGAGCAGCCGCCTGGCCGCGGTCAAGGTGGGCCAGGCCGCCTATCAGGCGGTGCAGGCCAATCGCATGCTGGAGGCGGCAGAAGGAGCCAACGCCACGGCAGCCGACAAGGAGAACGCCAGCGCCCAGATCCAGATCAGCATAGGCGCCAGCAAATCCGTCAGCGAAACGAAGCGCACGCAGGAATCGGTGTTCGGCTCTTCCGTCATGGGAGGCGGCAATGTCTCCATCGTGGCCCTGGGCGAGCGAGGCGTTCCAGGCTCGGGCAATCTGTCCATCATCGGAAGCGATGTCACTGGCAAGAACGTACTGCTGGGAGCCACGAACGATCTTTCGCTGTTGAGCCAGGCACAGAGTTCCACAGAGACCTCAACCAACAAGAACAGCGGCTGGAAGGTCGGTGTGGGCATCGGCGTGTCCGATAGCGGCAGTGGCGGAGGCATCAATATCTTCGCCAGCGGCTACATGGGCAGCGGCAACGCCAAGGGCAACGGCACGACGTACCGCGAAACCCAGATTAGCGCCCGCGACAACCTGACGCTGGCTTCGGGCCGCGACACGTTGCTGGAAGGCGCGCAGGCGCGCGCCGACAGCATCCGTGCAGACATCGGCAGGAATCTGACCATTGCCAGCCAGCAAGACACCGACCGCTACAACGCCAAGCAAAAGCAGGCCAACGCGGGTGGCAGCTTCAGCTTCGGTTCCATGACCGGCAGCGCCTACATCGGCGCCAGCACGGGCAAGACCAAGTCGAACTACGACAGCGTGATTGAGCAGTCCGGACTGTATGCGGGGTCGGGCGGCTTCGACGTCTCCGTGGGCAAACATACCCAACTCAACGGCGCGGTGATCGCCAGCGACGCCGATGCCGCGAAGAACAGGCTGTTGACGGAAACGTTGGGCTTTACCGATCTGAAGAACAAGGCCGACTACAAGTCCACCACCGTGGGCGTGAACCTGGGCATGTCAGGAGCCTTCGACGTTGCCAACAAGGGCGGCGCAAACAAGGCCGGTCCGTCAGGGTTCAGCTTCGGCCAAACCAGCGGCAGCGATTCCGGCACCACCTACGCTGCGATTGCTCCGGGGACGATTGAGGTGCGCTCGGACAAGGACAGCGGCCGGGATAGCACGGCGGGACTTAGCCGGGATACTGCCGGCGCGAACGGCAGCATCGGGCAGATCTTCGACAAGGACAAGGTCCGCGAGCAGTTGGAGTTCCAGCAAGCGTTCGGGCAGTTGGGGATGCAGCTTGCCGGGGATGCGCTGAAGACCCTAAAGGAGAAGGATCCGGATCTTTGGGGGGAAGGTAAGCCGGGCGCGATCGGGCTGCATGCTGCGGTGGCGGGGATAGCTGCAGCGTTGGGGGGAGGGAATGTAGCTGGGGCTGTAGCGGGCACGGTTGCTGGAGATCTCGCAACCAACTTGGTTAAGGAGCAGGTGGAACAAGCCGTTGCAGGCTTGTCAGGCGAAGCGCGAGAACAAGTTACCAGGGTGATTCTGAACGTCATCGGTAGTGCTGCTGGCGGGGCTGTTGGGGGGCTCAGCGGAGCAGGGGGAGCCTCCGTTGCGGACATGTACAACCGGCAATTGCATCCCGAAGAAAGGGCGGTCGCAAAAAAAATTGCCGATGCCATACGCGCGAAAGGTGGAGATGTTTCGCTTGAATATATTGAAGATCAAATGCGCCAGATGAGTTTCGTGATCGGAGGCACGACTTATCCTGGGGTACCTGATGTTCAGATTGGTGGTGTGACGCAAACTGACTCGGGAGCCGTATGGTCAAATGAGGCTGGCTCGGTTGTCTATGTTCAGAAAGCGGGAAAGGTGGATCCGGCTATTCAGGCATTCATAGCTGATTTCGTAAATAAAAGTGAAATTCCATATATGGCCCAGTATGTGCCTGCTCCGATTTTTCGTGATACTAGTCCACGAACAGGCTATATTCCAATTGATGATACTGTGGCTAGGTACTGCGCAACAGCCGAATGTGTAGCTGGTTTGACTCCGAACATGACTCAGCTGGGTCATGTTCAACAGGCGATTCGAGCTGCAGATAACGCCGCTTGGGTGTCGAGTATGGCCGGGAGAATCGCTGCTGCAGCAACTGCCGCGGGAAATGCCCCAGTTGCTGGTGCCGCCACCGCGATAGGTGCTGCAAGTAGTCTGTTCGAGCAAATGGTGAGGCCAAATTGGAAAAAATCTGTAAGTGATTCGACCGTTGATATGGTAGGCGCTTTTGCGTCAGATAGATATCCAGTGCTTGCGCCCGCTATTAATGAGCTTGCGGAGTTGGTAAAGAGCAATGGTTATTTGAATAGTGTTGGTAGGAGATAACATGAGTTTCTATGGCGTGATAATCGCGGAAGGAAATTTCAAGCGCTGGTTCCGAGGATTGTTAATTTGGGTCGGGGTTGTCTTGGCCCTGCTTGGATTGCGGTTTGATCTTTATTTTTTGGCCCTGATCGGCGTGGTTATTGGGGGCGTGGGTATGTATGCAGCGAAGGCCGCTATGGTTAATGTCAAGCCCTTCAGGGAAAAAGGGAAGTACTGAATTTTAAGGTTATTGCGTTCAGGGGCTCGAAAAGATGAGCGTCGGGTATTTTTTTGGTCGAGTAGAAAATCACGGAAAACGGGAGAAATTCTCGTGCGGGCTAAAATTGATCGCAATGACGGCTTCCATAAATAAGATAGTCAGACTACATAAATAACGTGTCTAAATAAGATATCAGGCTAGATTTTCTGGCTATCTAAATTTAGTCTGACACAGAGGCGTCAATCAGCTGATGACGAGTGAGTGTGTAAATGTCCAGGGATGATGGTCGATTCCGGGTGGAAGCTCTTTTAGGTGAATT
The DNA here is from genome assembly GCF_014490035.1 of Achromobacter xylosoxidans. NCBI lineage: Bacteria > Pseudomonadati > Pseudomonadota > Betaproteobacteria > Burkholderiales > Alcaligenaceae > Achromobacter > Achromobacter xylosoxidans. The sequence continues at coordinate 2,517,817 of NZ_CP061008.1, forward strand.
TCTTAGAAATCAGAGAATAAGAAGACTATGCTTTTCTGTAGATTCATATTGACACTCGCCTCGCTATTCGCTTCCGCAGGCTGCTCCTTCATCATGGGCTCGCCGCCGGCAGCCTTGGCAACGAACCCGGAACCTCGCAAGATGATCAGTCCGGTGCTGATCTACACCACCGATTGCGATTTTAAAAAGAAGATCGAGAGTGTCGGTTTCATAGGTGCCAGAACAGCCTATCCTGCGACCTACGCTGCCGAATCAGTATGCAACGCATTGAATGCCGAACTGCCAGGTGCCATGGACGCAGCGGGAGTTAAGGCTGTATTCAAGTTGCGCAAGTTCGATCTCAAGACGGCCAGGCCGGAAACGATGAACAAGGATGCGTTGGCGGCAGGTGTCAAATATGTGGTTGCTGTGAGCGAGCCGCGCGCATTCGAGGGTTCTCAACAGTATCCTGCCAGTGTGTCGGTGGGTATCCGTCTGTATGACGCAGAGTCGGGCGAGTACCGTGGCATGGCCGAGGATACGTATGGGATCTCTCTGCGTGATTTTTCAAATCGTGGGCCGAATGCCGAGGGACAGCGGATTGCGGCGGATGTCGCGAATAAACTGGCGCGCTCCATGGTACAGCGGTGCGCCGAAAAGTACCCATACCAATGCCACAAGACCGGTCTGCTGCGTTTCGCGGAACCTCGCGATGCATTCGGGAAATAATGTATCAATTAGCAGGGCGTCGGACTAGTTTTTTTCAGCTGAAACCATAGTCTCCGCTTGATGCAAGCATCAAAATCTATCTTGCGCCGAGGTTCGTGAAGTGTCGAATTTTGTGTTTCGAATAGTGGTCCCTGTATTAGTGATTTCTGGCGGGCTCTCAGGTTGCTCAGCAACCAATCCTAATGTTCTCAATAGCTATGATGGGACCCAAAATTCACGCGTCCGTGTTTTTGTCTACACCGCCGACCGAATTCGCCTGGATTTTGATCGTACCTGCTACACCAGTCCTGGCCTGTTGGGGCATGGGGAAGGGTTGGAGACCATGCAGCGTAGCCATTATCAGGGTAGTCGCAGTGTTGGCATGCCTCCCACTTCAAGGCGTGGTGATGCTGTCTTCGATGAATTCATCATAAAGGCCGGCATTCCTTTGACCATATATGGTCAGGTCGGTGGTACGTATCATTCGCCGGGCGTCTCCATTTATAAGCACGAAACGCGTGACGCAGGCTATTTCACTCCGATAGCTGGCGCGAACTACGAGATATATGTGCGGGATCGCAAAGTAATCGTCGAAGAGCTAGGCGTAGACAGCGCCAACCGACTCATTGAACTCACTCCAACGAAGGCCTGTGCGGTCAACGGAAGTTAAGAACCGTAAAAAGGTGTCAGACAACATTTTCCGAATATGAAAGTGTCGTCTGACACCTTTTTTGGGGAAATAGAATATGGAATTTTCGATGAGGTTCGTTAATCAGTTTATGGAGTTTTCTTTCTTGCAAAAGGCGAGAAATTCTGCCGTGCAAGATTGGGGGGAAGATATTCCAATGACTGTGCTTTTTTCCATTCTTGGAAAAGGAATGGCGGAAAATTTTGCACAGCTTTCACCGTCTTCTCGGTCAAGAATATTTCATCTGATAGAGGAGGGAATTAATTCCCCTGATGATGAGCTTTGCACAGCAGTTGCCACGGGACTGTTGGAAGCTCTGGATAATTCTATTTCTGGCAATTTGGAAATTAAAAATAATGTTTATCTAGAGCTTGGGCCGAGCTCGAAGAAGTACTTGCTTGATTTTTCTCTTTGGCATGAGTCAGAAAAATAGGGTGTCAGGCTGAACTATCTCGGAATTCTGTTGGCGAAAAAATACCGTTACGCCCATCAAGAGATTAGGTGTAATCCGGGCGATACGTCGAACGTGTTTTGCGTTCAAAAGAATTGTCAGACTACATTTAGAATTAAGAAACTCCATGACCCGCCGTTATTAATCAGAGGAACTACAGCCAAGTTCCTGACCGATTGGGCTGCAAAGATCCTGAACAGGCCACGCTTGGTCTGCCATAAAGCAGCCCTTGCGAAGCAGCGACGGCCAACGCACATCATGGAGCAATACATGCGGAAGAAACTCCCCATACTGCGGGTCATCCGCCAGACCTTGGATTATCTAGGCGACCATGGCGGACGGCTGATCGGCGCATCGCCGCTATTGATCCTGATTCTGCTAGGTGGCGTGGTCTTGGGCATGTATCTGAACGACATGGCATATGTCGAGCAGAGCAAACTGCTGGAGCTGGCCGGATGGATGGTGAGTACCGCCGCCCCAGTCCTGGCGGCGGTGGCTTGGCATCGGTGCATCCTTCTAAACGAAACTCCTGCGCCTCGCCCCGTGGCAGGCAAGCCCGAACGCATGTATTTCATCGTACTGTTGGTGAGTGCCGCGTTAGCGTTCGTGGTTGCGCTTCTGGCCTACATCGTGATGCTGTTCTCCAAGGGGCCAGCCGGCCCGCATTGGCTTGGCATGGTGTTGGTGCTGTTGTTGATATTGTCGCCGTGCATTTTCCTGGGATATTTCTTTCTGGCGTTGCCGCACGCGGCCTTGACCGGCAGATTGGACCTGTCGCGGATTGCGGGGCTGGTGAAGGGCAACCGGTTACGCCTGCTGGCGGTGGCCATGTTGCCAGTGCCGCTATTGCTCTTGCTAGAGGCTGTCCGGATCTTTCTGCTACAGATGCCGCGGGCGCCAGGCGTGGCGTTTTATCTGTACACCGCCATTTCCACATTCGCCTTTACTTTGGTTTCCGTGACTTCGATGTCCGTCAGCTATCGGACGCTGGCTTTGACGCCCTCGGAAGAACGCGCGAATTCCTCGCTCGCAGCGTGTAGTGCGGATTGATTTTCAGGTGATTCGCCATGGATAGCGCGATGACCGATTGCCCATGGGAGAAGATTGATGGATTTTTCTCTCTAAACGAGTACGAGAGATTTCTGAAGTGGATTGTGGTACAGGTAGACGCAGGTTTGGCAGTCGAGGTTGCCGTGCAAAGCCGGTACCAGATTTTCGGTCTGGAAGAACGGTGGTTTCAGTGTGTTGCCTCGCGTGAACTGTGGCGATTGGTCGCTCCTGATGCTCCCTTTAGAGGTTGCTGGGAGGCATGTATAGACCTCGGCAGGTAGCACCAACCAAGGCGGCGGCCTGGAGTTGAATGGCCTTCTTGCGTTGCCTGAAGGGGCGGCAAGGTAGTCGGAGTGGCGCGACTGTCTTGTCAATGTCCGTTAGTCGGCATGATGTTGTATGCATGAAAACTAGTAAAACGGTGTTTATTTTTGGCGCCATTCGACCAAAAATAAAAAAATAAGAGCGCCATTAAGAATGGTCGTACCTAGCCGTTAGAAATAAGTAGATGGGGCGCAGCGTCTGGCTTCCATCTGGAACGGTAGGACGCAAAGATCCTGTCTCAATGCAGCGCTGCGGGGCGATGCATTGGGGAAACGCTGGACAGGTGAACCAATAAACAGCCATCCATCGGGCGGCCCAGCCAGGATCCTCTCCACGCAATGCGTTCATGTCCAAGGCTCTGGACGGGCGCGGCGCGGCTTGCGGCTGGCATAGCGGTATCGGACTGAAAAATCTTCGAATAAATAATATCCGGGCTGAGATAGCTACGATTCGTCGGCTGTCGGCAAGGTCAAGGAAGAATTCGAATAAAGAATGGACCTCACAAAAAGCAAGTGAGGCTGGCGGCCCGCGGGGGCTGCTTTGGTACTTGGTGCCATACGGGTTTGTTTTTGAAGTTCTGGAGGATCATGAAGTTCGTCAAAAAAATACCTTACGCGCTGAAGCGCGCCGTTTTTCGCGCGTCTCCGGCTCTTGCCAGAACCCTAGGCCTTGATTTCCGCTTGCGGGTGCCTAGCCGGATGTTCATGGAGCAAGAGGTCTTCAAGTATGTCAATCAGCAGTTCCGGCGCGCAACGACCGCTCCGGCGGCGAGGTGCTTGTTCATCGGCCTGGACAAGCACAATTGGCATTACGACCGGTTGCTGGACCTCGACTTTTATTCAATAGATTTGAATCCGCGCAATGCGGCCTACGGCCCGCCCGGCAGACACGTGGTAGGTTCGGCGACCGAATTGTCTTCGCACTATCCGCCGAACAGCTTCGATGTGGTTTTTGCGAATGGGCTGATCGGTTTCGGCCTGGATACCGAGGAAGCGTTCAATCAGTTGATGTTCGAATGCCATCACGTCTTGGCCAGCGACGGGATGCTGGTGCTTGGCTACAACGACAAGCCCGACCGCCTGAGCTTCAAGGTTGAACAGGCCGCGGGTTTTGAGGTTTTCAAGACTTTTGAGCCTGGCATAACAGGAATGACTGGCGCGCGTCACATCGTGGAGGACGGGTTCCGGCATTGCTATGTGTTTCTGCGACCGCGGCGTTTGGGTCATGCGGCGGGCCAGATGGATCTGGTTGCTGCGGCCTGACCTGGCCCCGCCCGCTACATTTCTCTCCTTCCTGTCCGTTAATCGTAGGTCCATGGGGCGTTTCGCGCTTGCGCGGAGCGCCCGCATTATTGGAACCGAAACAGGCTTTTCTCATGATCATCGGTATCGACCTGGGTACGACAAATAGTTTGGCGGCGCTGTGGCAGGACGGCCGGGCGCGCCTGGTGCCCAATCCGTTGGGGAGCTTTCTGACACCCTCCTGCGTAAGCCTGGATGAAGATGGCCGCGTATTGGTGGGGCAGGCCGCCCAAGAGCGTCTTCAAACGCATCCCGAGCGCACCGCTGCGTTGTTCAAGCGGCACATGGGCAGCGACAAGCTGTTCCAGTTGGGCGACCAGGAGTTCCGGGCGGAAGAACTATCGTCGCTGGTGCTGCGCGCGCTGAAGGCAGACGCCGAAGCCGTGTTGGGCTATCCGGTCACCGAGGCCGTGATCAGCGTGCCGGCCTACTTTTCCGACTCGCAGCGTAAGGCAACGCGCAACGCGGGGAAGTTGGCGGGCCTGACCGTCGAACGTCTGGTCAACGAACCCACCGCGGCCGCGCTGGCCTATGGCCTGCACCAGAGCGAGGACGAGACCCAGTTCCTGGTTTTTGACCTTGGTGGCGGCACTTTCGATGTGTCGGTGCTGGAACTCTTCGAAGGCGTGATGGAGGTGCGCGCCACGGCGGGCGACAACTTCCTTGGCGGCGAGGATTTCGTCAATGAGATCGTTCAGAAGTTCTTCGATACCCATGCGCGGGCCGCGGCCGCGCGCGAGGACCGGCGCTTCATGCAACGGTTGCTGGCGCAGGCTGAAAGCGCCAAGCGCCAGTTGTCGACCCAACCTGCCGCCCGCATTGCGTTGGACTGGCGCGGCGAAGAATATGCGCTCGAATTGAGCCAGGAACTGCTTGGGCAGTTGTGCGCGCCGCTGCTGACGCGTTTGCGCATGCCGGTTGAGCGCTCATTGCGCGACGCCAACATCAAGAGCCAGGACATTGCTACCGTGGTGCTGGCGGGCGGCGCCACGCGCATGCCGCTGGTGCGCCAGCTGGTCACGCGCATGTTCGGCCGCTTTCCGAATGCCGAGATGGATCCCGATCAAGTGGTGGCGGCTGGCGCTGCGGTGATGGCGGGACTGAAGATGAAGGACCAGGCGCTGGAAGAGGTCGTGATGACCGACGTATGCCCCTACACGCTGGGCATCAGTACCACGCGCACCACCTCGTCCGGACAGCGTCTGCCAGGCCAGTTTGCACCCATCATCGAACGCAACACCATCGTGCCCGTCAGCCGCCAGGAAACATACATGCCGATGGAAGACGGCCAGGGCGAGGTCGAGCTGCACATCTACCAGGGGGAGTCCCGCCTTGTCCGCGACAACATCCTGCTAGGCACTCTGAACATGTCGTTGCCGCGCTTGTCGCGTCTGGAAAGCGCCATCAACGTGCGTTTTACCTATGACGTGAATGGCTTGCTGGAGGTCGAGGCTGCGCTGGCGCGAGGCGGCGCGGCACAACGTCTGGTGATCCAGGGCGGCGGCGCGCAGATGAGCGACGCCGATATCCAGCGCCGCTTGGGCGAACTGGCCGAGTTGAAGATCCATCCTCGGGAACTGGCGGTCAACCGCGCCTTGGTGGCGCGGGCCGAGCGCGTCTACCAGGTGCTGCGTGGCGATGACCGCGAACTGCTCGCCCACGAAATAGTGCTGTTTGAACAGGCGCTGGAAACCCAGGAGGAGCGGCTTGCCGTGCGTGCCGCAGAGCGGCTGCGTCGCGTGGTCGACGTGCTTGAACGGGCCGCCGTGTTTGCTCCAGGCTTTGATCCCACGCAACAGGACTAGTACCGTGGCAGCAGCGAGCTTTACCAGATTGGGCATTGAGCCCACCAGCGACCAGAAGGCCATCCGCCGCGCCTATGCGGCGGCGCTCAAGCGGATCGACCAGGCCGCTGACCCGGAAGGCTTTGCCATCCTGCGCGGCGCATACGAGCATGCGCGCGCCTGGGCCGAGATACAGGTCGAGGAAGGGGAGTCCGCCGCTTGCAGCGCGTTGACTTTGTCGGACGCGCCGCCAGCGGGAGCTGACGCGATGCCGCGTGCCGTGCCCGAGTTCGCGCCAGTGTCCGGGATGGAAGCCGTCCAGACGCAGGCGCAGTCGACGCATGCGCAAGAGCCAGGGCCAGCAGTTCAATCTGGATGGTTTTCGCCATCCCGAGAGGAGCTGGAAGAGGGTATCGAGCACTGGACCCGCCGTCTGATGCAGGCGTCCGATGACGAGGTTGCGCAGATGCTCGAGACCGCCCTGGCTGACCGCCGGCTTGACCATCTGGAGGCCAGGGACGCTCTGGCCTGGAGTCTTGCCCGGGCGATGCGTCTGCAGCCGGATGGCCGCCTTGCCCTCTTCAATGGCGCGCGCCGGGCGTTCGACTGGAACGGCCTGAGTGCGGCGTTTCCGCAGGACCCGGACCTCTCCGATTGGGTCGACATGCTGTTGGACCAGATGGAACAGTACAGCCAGCTGCCGCCGCCCCTGCGTGTGCGCTTGGATGCAGTCCTGAGGTTGGCGCACAGGTGGGCTGAGCCAAATCTTGTGCAGGCGTACTGGCATGGACGGGATTTCGCGCAGTTGCTAAGCATTGCGCCTCATTTGTCGGTGCTGGATCTGGGATGGGCGCGCGTCGAGGCATGGCGCACGGCTTCGGCGCGTTTTGACCGCGGACGGAATGCGCTGCGGTGGCTGGCCGCCAACAAGATGAAGATGGGGCTTGCGGCGATTTGCGTCATGGGATTGGCCTTGATGTACCGGGACGCGCGCGACGGCACGACCTATGAAAAGCCTGGGCCGACCCGGGAGCAATTGGCAAATGGCCTGGTGACCGTGCATGCGCAGCGCGCGGCGCCCGAAGTTCAGCCGTGCCTGGTTCCAGCTCCGCTTTCGCCACCGCTGGGATGTCCCGCGGCGCAGACGGGTCAGGCCTCGCCTGAGCCATGGCCGATGGCCATGCCCAAGGCGCTGTTCATTACCGGAGCTCCCGCGCTCTCCTATCCGCCGCAGGCCAAGTCGGCTGGGGCCAAGGGCACAGTCTGGGTACGTGTGATGCTGGATGTTCAGGGGAAGGTGCTGCGTAGCGCGCTGATTTTCCCCTCAGGGAACAGCACCTTGGATCAGGCCGCCGTCGTAGCCTCGAGCGGGGTGCGAATGATGCCCGCAATCCAGGATGGCAACGCCGTACCGAGCCAGGCGGTGCTTGTGTTCAGCTATGAGATCGCCGCTCCCTGAATCCGGTACTGACGTGCAGTTCAGATTGCGATGAAAAAAGGAGATTGACAGTATGGGTCTCATCGACCCTGGGACGGCCAATTCACGACCCGCGACGCCAAGTCAGTACGCAACACGTGAATGCCGGACGCCAGGAATCATGGAGGCCTTGAGCCTTGTCTTGCAGGTCCGGACCTGCGGTCCAATGCCGCTACAAGAATAGGTAAATACGAGTCCAGAAAAACTCAGGATAGAAGAAAAAGCCCCAACCTAGAATTCAAAAAAATGAGGCTGATGGCCTGCTGGAAGGCCACTCGGATATTGGCGTTATTCGGGTTTTGGGGATCATGAAGTTCATCAAAAAAATATCATATGCCCTGAAGCGCGCGGCTTTCCGGGTTTCTCCGGCTCTTGCCAAGACGCTAGGCGTCGATTTCCGGCTGCGGGTGCCTAGCCGGATGTTCATGGAGCAAGAGGTCTTCGACTACGTCAACCAGCATTTCCGGCGCGGCGCGGCGGCGCCGGCGGCCAGGTGCCTTTTCATCGGTCTGGACAAGCACAACTGGCACTATGACCGGTTGCTGGATCTGGACTTCTATTCGATAGACCTGAATCCGCGCAACGCCGCCTACGGCCCGCCCAACAGGCACGTGGTGGGTTCGGCGACTGAACTGTCTTCGTACTATCCGCCGCATGGCTTTGATGTGGTGTTCGCCAACGGACTGATCGGCTTCGGCCTGGATACGGAAGACGCATTCAATCAGTTGATGTTTGAATGCCATCACGTGCTGGCCGACGATGGGATGTTGGTGCTCGGCTATAACGACAAGCCCGATCGCCTGAGCTTCAAGGTCGAGCAGGCCAAGGGCTTTCAGGTCTTCAAGACATTCGAGCCCGGCATAACGGGGATGACGGGCGCGCGCCACGTCGTGGCGGACGGGTTCCAGCATTGTTATGTGTTCTTGAGACCGCGGCGCCTTGGACTGGCGCAGCAGGGGCTGGCCTGGTAGGGGCATCGGAAAGCGCGGGGCTGCGTCAGGCCGGCCCGCCATTTCAAAAACGTAATCCCGCTATCCGCTTTCTGTCCGCATCGCTTTCCTAGAATTTGATCGTGCAGTCCCCTCCACGATACATAGGAAGCAAACATGCAGATTATCCGCAAAGCCGCATTGATCCTGGCGCTGTCGGCCGCCGCTACCGGCACGGCGCTGGCGCAGTCCGCGCCGCCGCCCGCTGGGTTGGCCAATCCTTATGGTCCCTCGTTGACGCGCGCCGAAGTGCTGGCCGACCTGGCGCTTTGGAAGCGCGCGGGCGTGGACCGGTTCTGGCGCGGCGAAGAGACGCCGGATATTTACAGCCCGCAGTACAAGGCCGCATTTACGGAGTATTTCCGCCTGCGTTCGGGGCCGGAGTACCAGGCTGAAGTACAACGCCAGAACGCGTCGGGGCGATAGCCGCCGGCGCGGCAGGCGAGCCCGGCGTGGCTGAATCCTCCGTGATCAATCCCCCCGAGTCCAGCCCCAGGTTGCAGCTTGCCGACCTGGAGCTGGACTTATTGCGCTGCCGCGCCTACCGTGGCCGGCAGTTCCTGCAGCTCACGCCCAAGGAATTCGGTTTGCTGGCTTTTCTGATGCAGCGGCCCGGGGTCGTGTGCGTGGAATGGGAGCTGGCCGAGCAGGTCTGGAAAATGAAGCTGCATATCCAAGACAAACGCAATTTCAAGTCGCATGCGGTTGCGGTCGCGATGCGCAGGTTGCGCAGGAAGGTCGACGCAGGGCCGGGGCCCAAGCTGCTGCATACGATGCGGGGCGGCAGCTACATGCTGGCGGCGCGGCCCTTGTGATCAGCGCACGCATGCGAGCCCGGCAACCGCGCGGCATCAGAAAAAGCGCGCGCTGGAAGGGCGCGCGGCGATCATCTGGCCGTCCCTTCGCGGAGAGGGCGCAATCAAGGGATTCCCTGCATACAGCGTCTTATGAAACCTTGCGTTAGAACCGGTGGCGGATGCCCATGTTCACTTCAGTCGCCTTGACGTTGTCCTGGAACGCCCAGTTGGTGGTGTAGGACGCCACGGCATAGAGATCGGTCCGCTTGGACAGGTTGTAGTTGTAGCCGAGGCTATAGGTGTTGCTGGCGGCGTCACCGCCCGTGAGCTGCTTGCTGTTGGCGTCGGCGCGCTGCCATGACGCGAACGCGCCGCCGGATCTGCCGACGGGAACGGCCAGCGCCAGCATGTAGGCATTCGAGCGGAAGCCTTTGACGAAGGCGTAGGAAGGTGTGCCGGTAAAGCCGCCGATGCTGCCGCCATTGGGGAAACCTTTGCCTGCGAACCAGCCATCGCTCATGCGGTTGTAGGCCAGGGCCACCTTGACGACTTCGAAGTCGTAGGAGCCGCCGACGATGTAGGAGCGCGGCGTGGCGTCGGTCTGGCTTGGGCTCAGCTTGTTCGAGGCATTGAGCTGGTCGTAGGTGGCAAAACCCATGATGGGGCCGTTGTCATAGCGCAGGCCGGCCGAGATGGCGCGGGTGTTGTCGGCCGTGGCGAAACCGGTCTGGGCGAGGCGGCGGTCGTCGGCGTTGAAGGCGTAGCCGATGGCGCCCGTGAAGCCGCCCATCGACGGGGTTTCATAGACGACCAGGTTGTCGTAGCGCACGAAGTTGGCCGAGCTGAAGCCCAGGCCTGCGCCGGTGTTCAACTGATTGAAGCCGCCGCCGAACGACGAGCCGAACATGCCGGTGAAGTAGCGCGAGGCAATGTTGTATTGCCGACCCAGGCGTACCCCGCCCCAGTCGGCGCTGCCCAGGGCCACAGTGGCTTCGCGGCCGAACAGGCGGCCGCTTTGCAACGAGTTGCCGTTGCGGCTGTCGTAGCCGGACTCCAGCTGGAAGAGCACGTACAGGCCGTCGCCCAGGTCTTCCTTGCCGCGCAGGCCCCAGCGCGAACCGGCGGTGGTGCCGGTGGTGGATCCGATACGGCTGCTGTCGACGCGGGTGCGGTTGCCGGTGGCGGGATCGGTGTAGGCGCCATCGACGTTGGCATAGCCGATGCCGGTGTCGATAAGGCCATAGAGCGTGACGGAAGAGGGCTGCGCATAGGCGGCGCCGGACAGTGCCGTGGCGACCGCCGCGGCATATAGCTTTTTCATGGGGGACTCCGTGAGCGGGGAAGATCGATATGCGTCTACCGACCGGAAGCCACGGGAACCATGTCTTCTGGCGGATTGGCGGGGCCAGTGTGCAGGCCGTCGCCCGACAATCCGCGGTCATTGGAATTACAAATCCGATCGTCCCGCCGTCACGGTTCTGTCATGTCCGCATGGGTCGGGCGTCCCGTGCGCCATGCTCGCCTGCCTTATCCCTCCAATCCCCCCAGATCCGGCGGCCGGTTCTCGATGATGGCCTCCATGCTGAAGAACCCCGTCACCGTGGAAAGCTCGAAATCCGTGATCAGCTTCTGGTAGAAGCGGTCGTACCCGGCCATGCCGCGGCAGACCACCTTGATCAGGTAGTCCCAGTCTCCGCCGATGCGATAGAACTCTGTCACTTCGGGCAGGCGTTCCACGTGCTGGCGAAATCCGTCGGCCCAGGCCTTGGCGTGGTGGCTGGTGCGGATCATTACGAATACCGTCAGGTCCAGCCCCAGTTCGACCAGATTGACCTCGGCGCGGGTGCCGCGAATGATGCCGCAGGCGTTCAAGCGCTGCAGCCTGCGCCAGCAGGCGTTTTGCGACAGCCCGACGCGATCGGCCAGCTCGCGCTGCGACAGCGCGCCATCCTTTTGCAGGCAGGAGATGATATTCAGATCAAATTTATCTATTTTTTCCATTTAAAAGATCAAATGACCCAATTTATGAGGTTTTCGGCAAAATTTAGGTGAGGTTTCAAATTTCTTTCCATCGTATGATATTTCGGTGTGCCCAGGAACATCCCCGACATGAATACGCCTACCAAAACGACCCCCGCCAAGATCACGCCGTTGCAGCAATTCCTAGAAAGCCTGAAGACGGCCGACGTCGCCGCGGCGCTGGCCGAAGGGCTGATCGGCAAGGATGCGGTGGTCGATGGCCCCTATGGCGTCAAGCCGCTGGTGTACGCCGATTACGTGGCGTCCGGCCGGGCGTTGATGCAGGTCGAGCGTTTCATTCTTGAGCAGGTGCTGCCGTACTACGCCAACTCGCATACCGAGGCTTCCTACTGCGGCGGCTTCATTACCCGGTTGCGCCGCGAGGCGCGCGCGGCGATTGCGCGGTGCTGCGGCGCGAGCGATGAGCACGCCGTGATTTTTGCGGGGTCGGGCGCGACGGCGGGCATCAACCGGCTGGTGCACCTGTTCGGCGTGCGCGAGGCCATCGCCGCGGGCCGCCAGGTGCGCGTCATCATCGGCCCCTACGAACACCATTCCAATATCCTGCCGTGGCGCGAATGCGGCGCGGAAATCGTCGAGCTGGCGGAAAGCCCGGCAGGCGGCCCCGACCTGGCGCAGCTGGACGCGGCGCTGCAAGCCGGGGAGGGCGCGCTGGTCATCTGCGCGCTGTCGGCGGCTTCGAACGTGACGGGCATCGTGGCGGACGTGGCGGAAGTGACCCGGCGCGTCAAGGCCGCGGGCGCGAAGATGCTGTGGGACTACGCAGGCGGCGCGCCCTATCTGACGATCCGGATGACGCCTGCTGCCGACGCGGCGATCGACGCGATTGTTTTCTCGCCCCACAAGTTCATCGGCGGTCCGGGCGCGTCGGGCGTGCTGATCGTGCGCCGCGACGCGGTGCTGGACACCAAGCCCACCTGGCCCGGCGGCGGCACGGTGCGCTTCGTTTCGCCCGCGGGCCACGACTACAGCGGCAGCCTGGAAGCGCGCGAGGAAGCGGGCACGCCCAACGTGGTGGGCGATATCCGCGCGGCGCTGGTGCTGCTGGTGAAGGAAGCCCTGGGCGCCGAGTTCATGCGCCAGCGCAATCAACACTTCGTAGAGCGCGCGCTGGCCAGGTGGCAGGGCGCCGAGCAGCTGGAGCTGCTGGGTTCGCTGACGGCGGCACGCCTGCCGATCTTCTCGTTCCGGGTGCGCAACGGCCGCGGCGGTTTCGTGCACCAGCAACTGGTGACGCGCATGCTGAGCGACCGCTTCGGCATCCAGGCGCGCGGCGGCTGCGCCTGCGCGGGACCCTATGTGCATCGCCTGCTGGATATCGGCGCGGATGAGTCGCAGCAGATGCGCCAGGCCATCCTGGATGGCCGGGAAATGGAAAAGCCAGGCTTCATCCGCCTGAACTTCAGCGTGCTGCTGCCGGACGAGAAGGCCGATTTCATCCTGGATTCGGTGCTGGCGCTGGCCGCGGACGCGACCGAGTTCGAGCATCGCTACGGTTTCGATCCGAGCCGTGCGATTTTCTTCCCGCACAGCGCCGAAAAGCAGGCCGCCTGAGCCATGCGCCCGCCGCCTGGCGGGCCGCTCAGTCTTTCATGTGCAGGCCGCAGGTTCTGATCCATGCGGCCTTTTTGTCGGCCAATTCCTCGGACGCGTCGCTTAGCGCGCGCGCCATCTTTGCCGGGAACTCCACGCCTTTGCGGCGGCAGGCCTCGAAGTCGTCGACCAGGGCGTACCTGGCATCCAGCAGGTCCAGGCGGCCTTGGCACAGCTCGCGATTCAATTGCAGATCGTTGGATGCTTCGCGCGTGCGCTGCACGTCCTGCGCGCGGTCGATGCGCGCCTGCTCCGCCTGGACCTGCGCAACGCAGTCTTGCGCGACGGCGGGGGCGCTGGCGGCGCAGAGGAGCAGGATGGCGAGGGAGCGGCGGTCAAGAACGGCCATGCGGGGATACCTTGGGAATGCGACTGAATGGGCAGCATCATAACTGGGGGGAGCATCGGCCCGCCGGAGCGGCAGCTCCGTGCGAATCCGTTGTCGCCAGATGCTTCCAGATCGCCTCGGCCACTGTCTGCGGCGCGATGGTGGCCATGTCGCCTTTTACTGTGGCCTCTACCGGGTACAACCAGGGTACGTACCGCAATGCGGGAGTGGCGCCGAACAGTCCTATCGTCGGGATTCCGTGGGCCGCTGCAATGTGCATGCCCATGCTGTCGTTGGAGACAAACACCGAACAGCTCGCGATCAGTGCCTGGCTATCGCATATGTCCTTGGCCTGTTGCGTCGCATCCAACAAAGTTATGGATTCGGGTAGCAAGCTGCGAATTTCTTGTGCAATGTCCTGGACATCGCTGCCGCCCACCAATACAAAACGCAGTCCGCCATCCCGCGCATGCAAGATGCGCGCCACTTGCGCAAAAGCCCTGCCGCTATAGCGTTTACAGGGTATCGAACCATTCAAGCCGAATCCAATCGTGCGGGATTGCGCATGGCAGAACTGCATGGCCTTGCTGCTCGCCGAATCCGTACAGAACAGCGAGGGATAGCGCGGTTCAAACTGATAGCCTGCCTTCGCATACAGCAACGGCAGCCATGTATAGATGTCAGGGTGCGGGGTCCCTTTGCGGCGTACCCAAATGCGATGCGTGAGCAGCGCTGCAAGATGCGGCTGGTGCATGCGTACGAAACCGATACGTTGCGGAATTCCCGCCAGGCGGGCCGCCAACGCAATGTGAGTACGGAAGGTAAAGAGAAACAGACTGTCGTAGGCGCGGTCCGCCAGTATCTGTTTCACCCGCGTGATGCGCTCCCAACCTCGCAAACGGTTCTCCGAACGCAGAGAGATGACTTCCTTCACGTACGGCTGAGCGCGGAACAGTTCCTGTGCTGACTCATTTTGAGTCATCAGCAATGAAACGGTCCCTCCGGCTTGTTCGGCCAGCGCTCGGACAAAAACCATGCTGAGCACTCCGTCGCCGATGCCGCCGGAAATATAAATCGCACAATTTCGCGCTGTACTACGGGAGACGGAAGAGGCGGCAGGCATGGCATCCAATAAAAATACGCTCACTGCATTTTCAAAAAAGATATCGAACTTCGAATCTATTAGTCTGGTGGAGGTATGTTTATTGGTCGCGTAGTGTTTTGTATTAAATGTTCGAAAAAGTTATGCGCGATGGCGCCCGGATGAGGTGATGGTACATGGGTTGCGGTGAGTGTGGGAAGCGCCCCATGCCGCCTGCGTCCGACGCCAAGGCTACTGGTCGGATACCCAGTTTACGGTTATCTAAAACTCGCCTACTGTGCTTTACATATCAACGACTTACAAGCGCTGCACGGCGCCATCGAATTACACGGTCGTCGATATAAATTTCTGTTTTATCAACAAGTTACGTTGGAGATGAAAGAGAATGACCGATACCCTCATCAAGGTCGACCTGGCCCAATCCCCCTACGAGAACGCGCAGATCCACAATCGCTGGCATCCGGATATTCCGATGGCCGTGTGGGTCAAGCCCGGGGATGACTTCGTGCTGGAAACCTATGACTGGACCGGCGGCGCGATCAAGAACGATGACAGCGCCGACGACGTCCGCGACGTGGACCTGTCCACGGTGCACTTTCTTTCGGGGCCGGTGGGCGTGGAAGGGGCCGAGCCCGGCGACCTCTTGGTGGTGGACCTGCTGGACATCGGCGCCAAGCCGGACAGCCTGTGGGGGTTCAATGGCTTCTTCAGCCGCAACAACGGCGGCGGCTTCCTGACCGAGCATTTTCCGCATGCGCAGAAATCCATCTGGGATTTCCATGGCATGTTCACCTCGTCGCGCCATATTCCCGGCGTCAACTTCGCCGGGCTGATCCATCCCGGGCTGATCGGCTGCCTGCCGGACAAGAAGCTGCTGGACACCTGGAACCGGCGCGAACAGGCGCTGATCGACACCAATCCCAACCGCGTGCCGCCGCTGGCCAATCCGCCCGCGCCGAAGACGGCGCACATGGGCGCCATGCAGGGCGCGGCGCGCGACAAGGCGGCGGGCGAGGGCGCGCGCACGGTGCCGCCGCGCGAGCATGGCGGCAACTGCGACATCAAGGACCTGTCGCGCGGCGCGCGGGTGTTCTTCCCGGTCTACGTGAAGGGCGGCGGCCTGTCGGTGGGCGACCTGCATTTCTCTCAGGGCGACGGCGAGATCACGTTCTGCGGCGCCATTGAAATGGCGGGTTGGGTGCACATGCGCGTGTCGCTGATCAAGGGCGGCATGGAGAAGTACGCGATCAAGAACCCGATCTTCAAGCCCAGCCCGATCACGCCGGCCTACAAGGACTTCCTGATCTTCGAAGGCATTTCGGTGGACGAGTCCGGCAAGCAGCACTACCTGGACGTCAACGTCGCGTACCGGCAAGCCTGCCTTAACGCCATCGAGTACCTGAAGAAGTTCGGCTATTCGGGCGCCCAGGCGTATTCGCTGCTGGGCTGCGCGCCGGTGCAGGGGCATATCAGCGGGGTGGTGGACATCCCCAACTCCTGCGCCACGTTGTGGCTGCCGACGGAGATCTTCGACTTCGACATCCAGCCGTCGGCGTCCGGCCCCGTCAAGCACATCCAGGGCGGCGTGGACATGCCGCTGTCGCGCGACCGCTAGGAGCCATCCCATGCCCATGTATGACTATGCCTGCGGCGATTGCGGCGAGTTTGCGGCGCTGGTGCCCCTGGCCAGGTGGCGCGATCCCGCCGCCTGCCCGCAATGCGGCGTGATGTGCGGCCGCATCCTGGGGGGAGCGCCGGCGATCTCGGCGCTGTCGTCCGCCGTGAACCGGGCGCGCGCGGTCAACGAGCGCAGCGCCCACGAACCGCGCAGCTCGCGCTCCGGCCATGGCATGAACTGCGGATGCTGTTCCGGCGGCAAGGCGGCCGGCAAGACGCGCACCACGCCGGATGGGGCGAAATCGTTCGCGGGCGCAAGGCCCTGGATGATCAGCCACTGAGGACGCGCCGCCGGCGTGCAAAGGCCCCGCTTGCGCGGGGCCTTGTTTTTGCGGGGCGGGAGCAGCGGGCTCAGGCTTGCAGCGGCGCCACCGCGGCGCCCTGGATCTTGTGGCGGGCCAGGGCTTCGGCGACGAAGCCCGATTTCTTCATGGCCTCGACGAAGGCGGCCAGGTAGGCGCTGGCCTTGTCGCCGCGGCTCTTGGGCACGCCCATGGCCTGCCGGATCAGCATGAAGTGGCCGTCCAGCAGGCGCAGACCGCCCAGGCGCTGCGCGTCGGCTTCAAGCTGCTGCTTCACGCCTGCGGCGACTTCCATGTTTTCCTGCATGAAGGTGTCGACGACGGCGGGCGAGGTGGGCGCGCGGAAGATCTCCGCCTGCTTGAGTTCCCGCGTAAGGTACAGGTCGTAGGCGCTGCCCTTGCCGACCACCACGCGCTGGCCCTTGCGGTCCACCTCGTCCATGCTCGCGATGGGCGAGTCCTGGCGCACCAGGTACGCGCCTTCGATCACCACGTAGGGCGCGGTGAAGGCGATCTGCGCGCCGCGCAGCGGATCGATGGCGAAGAAGCCCACGTCGGCCTCTTCGGCAGCCACGGCGTTGACGGATTCACCGGCCGACTTGAACACCACCAGCTCCAGCTGGACGTCCAGGCGCCGCGCCAGTTCCGTGGCCAGGTCGACCGAGACGCCGCCGGCCTGGCCGGTGACGGGGTCGGCGTGCGCCAGGATGGGATTGCCCAGGTTGATGGACGCGCGCAGCGCGCCGGTGGGGGCGAAGGCGGAAAGCAGCTCGTGGTCGGTCTTCATGGTTTCCTTGGGCGGAGAGGGCCCCGCGCGTGGGCGCGGATGTTGCGGCAAGCATAGCCGCAAGCGCGCGCGTTGCGCGATGCCTTATTGCGCGCGGCGCAGCACGTAGTGGGGGGCCAGCGGGCCGGTCGGGCGGGTGCCGTCGCGGTACAGCATGGTCACCTGGTTTTCGCCGACGAAGTAGCGCTGGCTGTCGCCGGACGCATCCAGACGGATGGTGCTGCCGTCGGACTCCCAGCTGAATGAACCCGTGACGACCTCGGGTTGCGGCTGGCGGTCCAAATACTGGGTCTGTCTTTGGTAGCGGCCGTCCTGTTCGAGCGTCAGGCGGGTGCGGATGCCCGGGCAGTCGGCGCAGGGCAGGGTGCCCTCGTAGCTGCCGGCCCAGTCCAGCGAATCGCGGGCGGTGTGGCTGTCGACGGGGGCGGAACCGCCGGCGCCGGGCCGGGTGGGCGCGCAGCCGGCGAGCAGGGCTAGCGTCAGGGCGCAGGTCAGGGTGGTTTTCATCATGGCGAGCTCCTGTTTGGCAAACCGGTCACGATACGGACAGTAACGGGGCTGTGCTGAAACGGGATGTAAAGCGCAAGGGCCGGTCGCGGCCGCGCATGCGCTACGCTACCTTACTTTCCAGGCGCACCTGCCCGGGCCTCCCTCTTGAACAGGACGATTCCGATGAAAGGCGAACACCGTTACAACGTCACCGTCGACTGGACCGGCAACACCGGCTCGGGCACGTCCAGCTACGCGGCCTATTCCCGCGACCACCTGATCCGAGCGGCGGGCAAGCCCGATGTGCCGGGATCGTCCGACCCGGCCTTTCGCGGCGATCCCGCGCGCTGGAATCCCGAGGACATGCTGGTGGCGTCGCTGTCCGCGTGCCACAAGCTCTGGTATCTGCACTTCTGCGCGGTCGAAGGGGTGACGGTGGAGGCCTACCGCGACGAGGCCGAAGGCGTCATGGTCGAGGACCGCCAGCGCGGCGGCGCCTTCAGCGCCGTCACCCTGCGTCCCGAAGTGACCATCCGTGCTGGCGACGACGCGGCGCTGGCGGCCGAACTGCACGAGCGCGCGCACCATTTCTGCTTCATCGCCAATTCGGTCAACTTCCCGGTGCGTTGCGAGCCGCGCATCGTGCACGCTGCCTGAGGACTATCGTCATGCTGACCATTTGGGGGCGTCGTAGCTCGTTCAATGTGCAGAAGGTGTTGTGGCTGGCGGGAGAGCTGGGCCTGGAGTACGAGCATGTGCTGGCCGGCGGCCCGCACGGGCTGCTGGACACGGCCGAGTTCCGCGCCATGAATCCGCACGGCAAGGTGCCGCTGCTGCGCGATGGCGCGACCACGGTCTGGGAGTCCCATGCCATCCTGCGCTATCTGGCCGCGCGCGACGGCGCCGGCCGCTTCTGGGCGGACGACCCCGCGCAGCGGGCCGGCGCCGACGGCTGGATGGACTGGGCCCAGACCGCCTTGCAGCCTGCCTTTCTGACCGGCGTGTTCTGGGGCTATTACCGCACCCCCGAGGCGCAGCGCGACACGGCGGCCATCGAGCGCGCCATCGCCGCCACGCATGCCTGCCTGCGGCAACTGGACCGCGCGCTGGCGGACCGCCCGTATCTGGGTGGCGAAACCCTGGGCCTGGCCGACATTCCCGCCGGCACCACGCTCTACCGCTACTTCGAAGTGGACATTCCGCATCCGTCCATGCCCCATCTGCAGGCCTGGTACGAGCGCCTGCAGGCCCGTCCCGCCTATCGCGAACATGTGATGGTGCCGTTCGGGGAATTGCGCGGGCGGCTGGCTTTCTAGGCCGGATTTACAAATTTTCCGGCGGGCGATGTCACATCGTGGCAGGCTGTCTCGTCCTAGGGGTAATGGCGCCGCATCCCGCGGCGCATGCCTGCCTTGCCGGAGACACGCCATGAGCACCGCCCGCCTGAACGCCTACACCGCCTCGCCCAAGGCCATGAAGGCCATGATCGCCCTGAACGACTTTGTCGAGGGCTGCGGCCTGGAACACAGCCTGCTTGAACTGGTGAAGATGCGCGCTTCGCAGATCAACGGCTGCGCCTACTGCCTGCACATGCATTCCACCGATGCCCGCAAGCAGGGCGAGAGCGAAATGCGCCTGTACCTGCTGGATGCCTGGCGCGAATCCTCGCTGTACAGCGAACGCGAGCGCGCCGCGCTGGCGTGGACGGAGGCGTTGACCCGGCTTGCCGACACCCGCGCGCCGGACGCCGACTATGCCGAAATGGCCAGGCATTTCAGCGAGGAAGAGCAGGTCAACCTGACGGTCGCCATCAACATGATCAACAGCTGGAACCGCATCGCCGTCGGGTTCCGCTCGCAGCATCCCAAGCAGTGAGGCCCGGCTGTATGAGCGCGTCCGCCATTCCCGGTGCCGTGGCCGATTTCGAGCCCCATCGCAAGCACCTGCAGGGCCTGGCTTACCGCATGCTGGGGTCATGGGCAGAGGCCGAGGACATCGTGCAGGACGCCTGGCTGCGCTGGCGCGACGCGGACCGCGCTCAAGTCGAGACGCCGCGCGCCTTCCTCTCGCGCACCGTCACGCGGTTGTGCCTGGACCAGCTGAAGTCGGCGCGCGTGCGGCGCGAGGAGTACGTGGGGCCATGGCTGCCGGAACCCTTGCCTGATGCGGGCAGTTATGAGGCGCCGGGGGCGGGGGAGATTGCGCACGATCTGTCGGTGGCGCTGATGCTGGCGCTGGAGCGCCTGTCCGCGCTGGAACGGGCCGCTTTCCTGCTGCACGATGTGTTCGACATACCGTTCGCGGAGATTGCGGCGACGCTGGGCCGCAACGAGGCGGCCTGCCGGCAGTTGGCCGCGCGGGCGCGCAGCCGCGTGCGCGATGCGCGTCCGCGGTTCGCGGTGACGGAACGGGAAGGCGCGCGCATCGCCGATGCATTCTGGCAGGCGTCGCGCGCGGGCGATGTGGACGCCCTGCGCAGCCTGCTGGCGCAGGACGCCGTGCTGCATGCCGACGGCGGCGGCAAGAAGCTGGCCGTGTTCAGACCCATCCTGGGCAGCGACAAGATCGCGCGCTTTTTCGCCGGCCTGGCGAAAAAACCCAGCGGCCAGTTCCTGGACGCCGTGGTGACCCAATTGAACGGCATGCCGGGCGTGCTGGCGACCGAACTGGACGGCCTGCCGCGGTCCACCACGCTGGAGGTGCGCGACGGCAGGATCGCCGCCATCTATATCGTGCGCAACCCTGATAAGCTGCGCCATGTCGCGGCGCTGGCGCCGCAGCCGGCCGCGCCCCAGGATGATTCCGCACCTCACTGACTACCCGCAGGACCTGCCCGAACTGGGATTTGATGGCTTGCTGCTGCGCCCATTGCGGGAAGCGGACGCCGACGATTGGCATGCGTATCTGCGCGACGAGGCGGTCACGCGCCATACCAGCTGGCAGTTGGACGGGCCGGATACGCTGGTCCGCCTGATCCGCGGTTATGGTCAGCCGGCGGCATCGCACAGCCTGCGCCTGGCCATCGTCACGGGGGGCGGCGCTTTGGCAGGCACCATAGGCTTGAATGAGATCGCTGCGTCCGCGCGGCGCGCGGAAATCGCCTATGACGTCGCGCCGTCTTATTGGCGGCGCGGCATCGCCACGCGCGCCTGCGTGACATTGACCGAGTGGGCCTTGCGCGAGCTGGGCTTTGCGCGCATCCAGGCCACCGTGCTGGATACGAACGTGGCGTCGGCCGGCGTGCTGGAGCGCTGCGGTTTTCAACGCGAAGGGCTGCTGCGGCGCTACCGCCTGGTGCGCGGCGAACCTCGCGATTTCTGGATGTACGCGCGCGTCAACGCCGCGCAGGGCTGAAGCCCAATCATTTTGAGGAACCCATGACAACCGCTTTGATCGTGATAGACGTGCAGCGCGCGCTGTTCGAGACGACTCCCGCGCCCGCCGATGCCGAGGCCGTGTTGGCGCGCATCAATGCGCTGGCCGAACGCGCCCGCGCAGCAGGCGCGCCCGTCATCTACGTGCAGCACGAAAGCCCTGGCAGCGCCATGGACCACGGCCTGCCGGGCTGGCAGCTGGACTTGCGGCTGCAACCAGCGGATGGCGACGTCCGCGTGCGCAAGACTACGCCGGACTCTTTCCTGCGCACCGGTCTTGACGATGCGCTGACTCAGGCCGGCGCCACGCAACTGGTTGTGTGCGGCTACGCCAGCGAGTTCTGCGTGGACACGACCGTGCGCCGCGCGGCGGCGCTGGGCTACCCCGTCACGCTGGCCGCCGACGCCCACACCACTCAGGACAAGCCGCATGCGCCGGGCGCGCAGATCCGCGCGCATCACAACGCGACCTTGTCGTCCATCTCCAGTTTCGGCGTGAAGATCGCCGCCGTGCCCGCGGCGGACATCGTCTTCGGCGCCGCGACGGCGCGGTGAGCTCCATGGATCCCGAGCTGCTGTCGCTGCTGGTCACGCGCACCATGCCTTTCGGCAAGTACCAGGGGCGCCTGATCGCCGACCTGCCCGGACCATATCTGGCCTGGTTCGCGCGCAAGGGCTTTCCGCCGGGCGAGCTGGGGCGCCTGCTGGCCTTGATGCACGAGCTGGACCACAACGGACTTTCGTCATTGCTGGCGCCGCTGCGCCAATCCGCGCCGAGGAAGTAGGGCGGCCCGCGTAGGGCGGCCCGCGTGGGGCGGCCTGGCGGGGAAACCGCGGGAAACAACTGTGGCGGATTGTGTAGCGTCTTGGCACGCCGCACGCTGGCGGCCGGGGATACGATAGGGCGGCGTGTCCAGGGCTGCGGTCCGCGCCCTGGATGTCAGTTCATTGAAAAGAGGTCGTCATGAAGAAACTCCACATTTCCGCCTTCCTGCTTGCCGCCCTGTGCGCGGCCGGCGCCGTGCAGGCGCAGAATGCGGCGCCCGTCACGCAGGAATACCAGTACCCCAGCGTACGCTCGAAGGATGGCAGCTTGTCGCCGCCTTCCACGCTGCGCATGACGGTCACGCCCGAATCCGGCTCCGCGCCCGCGGTCATCCGCGACACGCCGGAAAGCCAGGCCCAGTACGTGCGTTGCCGCGAGGTATCGGACCGCGCCGCCGTGTCGAACGCGCAGATGCAGGCCGGCGTGGCGCAGTGCCTGAAAGAGCTGGAGCAGCGCCGCCAGCAGTAAGAACTACACAGGCCGCCCAACGGGCGGCTTTCCGTTCTGGTCAAACGGTAATAATATTCAATCTCATCAACAGCGCTGCCCGCCGCGACGGAGCCGCCATCTTGACCGCCGCCCATCCCGAACCTGATTGGACCGTATCGGCCGCCACGCCCGCCATGTCGCTGGCGGGCGGCACGCTGCGCTTCGGTCGCGACGAGCGCGTGCAGGAGCGCCTGGAGCCGGGCCTGAAGCTGGTGCTCGTGCTGGACGGGGACCTGCGCTACAGCGTGCGCGGCGCCGCGCCCACCCGCGTGAGCGGGCCCGCGCTGCACCTGAGCGTGTGCCAGGACGCCATGGGCATGGAGCATGAGTTCGGCGCGCATCAGTCCTTGCGCTTCGTGTCCTTGCGCACGAGCCTGGACCATCTGCGCGAGGCCTTTTCCGTGGATCCGGCCCACTTGGCGGGCCTGCTGTGCGCGCCGCGGGCCGTAGGCGCGTACGCCGAGGCCAATATGCGGGCGGACCGCAAGCTGGAGGCCCTGGGCCACCAGATGCTGGCCTGCCCGGTGCAGGGTGCGCTCAAGCGCATGTACCTCTCGGCCAAGGCGCTGGAACTGGCCGCGCTGGCCCTGGGCGCGCTGCAGCCGGCGGAGCAGGTCGCGCCCATTCGCGGCCTGACGCGCGCCGACGTGGAACGCCTGCAATACGCGCGCGACCTGGTGGCGGCGAACCTGCAGGATCCGCCGTCCCTGCCCGAACTGGCGCGGCGCGCGGGCGTGAACGTCAACAAGCTCACCACCGGCTTTCGCAAGCTGTTTGGCCAGAGCGTCTACGCCTACGTGCGTGAACGACGCATGGAGCAAGCCCAGGTCCTGCTGGCCGAAGGCGCCTATACCGTATCCGAGGCGGCCTACGCCTGCGGCTATACCGATTCGCACTTCACCAAGGCGTTCCTGCGCCGCTACGGCGTGCTGCCCAGCAGCGTCGGGCCGGGCCGCTGAGGCGTCAAAACTTCCGCAATCGCCAGCAAGACTTCCGCAATCGCCAGCGCACGGCTGCCGTCATTCCTAGAATTACTTGAGAATTATTCTCAATAAAGTTCTAAGAGGACAGGCAGTGCGAAAACAGGTGAAAACGGGGGCGCCGCGCAGGAACGCGGCGCGGGCGCAGCATTGGCCGCTGTGGCTTGCGGTGGCGGTGACGGTGGCGCCAGCGCAGGCGCAGGAGGCCGCGTCGCTGCCGGCGGTGACGGTCAGCGGCGAGGGCGTGGCGCAGGACACGGCGACCCTCGGCAAGCTGCCGCTGACGCTGCGCGAGATTCCGCAGTCGGTGACGGTGATCGGGCAGGAGCGGATGCGCGAGCAGAACCTGCAAAGCCTGGACGAGGTGATGCAGCACGCCACCGGTATCACGGTGCAGCCCTATCAGCTGCTGACCACCGCGTACTACGCGCGCGGCTTCAAGGTGGATTCGTTCGAGCAGGACGGCGTGCCGGTGCTGATGGGCAACATGGCGGCATCGCCTCAGGACATGGCGGTGTACGAACGCGTGGAGATCCTGCGCGGCGCCAACGGCCTGATGCATGGCGCAGGCAATCCCGCCGCCACGGTGAACCTGGTGCGCAAGCGGCCGCAACGCGAGTTCTCGTTCAGCGGTTCCCTCAGCGCTGGAAGCTGGGACCGCTACCGCGCGGAGGCCGACCTGGGCGGTCCGTTGAACGATAGCGGCAGCGTGCGCGGCCGCATCGTCGGCGCCATGGAGGACCGCGGCTATTTCTATGACGTCGCGGATCAGCAGTCGGCCCTGCTTTACGCCATAGGCGAGGTGGACCTGGGGCCGGACACGGTGCTGTCCGCCGGCCTGCAGACCCAACGCATCCGCTCTACCACCAACATGGCCGGCGTGCCGCGCTACAAGGACGGCGGCGATATCGGCCTGAAGCGTTCGACCTACCTGGACGTGGCCTGGGACCGCTTCAACTGGGATACGACGCGCGTGTTCGCGGACCTGGAGCATCGCTTCGGCCAAGGCTGGAGCGCCAAGATCAGCGCCAATTACCTGACTGCGGACAGCAACCTGAAGTACGCAGGCGCCTATGGCGCGATAGACCGCCAGACCGGGCTGGGTTCCTCCTTGATGGGCGCGGCCTACAAGTTCGACAACACGCAGGCCAGCGTGGACGCCTATGTCGGCGGCCCGGTGCAACTGTTCGGCCGGCGCCATGAACTATTGCTGGGCGGCAATGCCCAGCGCACTACGTCCGAGCAATACAGCGCGGACCTGACGCCCTATCCGAACGTGCCGGTCAACGTCTTCGACTGGGATCCGCACAGCGTGCCCGAGCCTGGCGTGGGGCCATACACCTCGCCCGGCGAAACGCGGCTCAAGCAGCAGGGCGTTTACGGCATGGGCCGCTTTTCGCTGGCCGATCCGGTGACGTTGGTGCTGGGCGGACGCATGAGCTGGTGGAACCAGAGCGCGCCTCGCGCGCGCCAGCGCATTGATCCGGAGTTCACGCCGTATGGCGGATTGATCGTGGACCTCGACCGTCAGTGGTCGCTATATGGCAGCTATGCGCAGGTCTTCCAGCCGCAGGGCGAGCTGACGCGCGACGGCAAGCCGCTGGATCCCATTACCGGCACCAACTACGAGGCCGGCGTCAAAGGCGAGCTGGCGGACGGCGCCTTGAACGTGTCGCTGGCCGTGTTTCAGATCCAGCAGAAGAACCGCGCGCAGGAGGACCCCGCCTGGCCGTGCGTGGGCCGCAACTGCTACTACATCTCGGGCGGGGAAGTGCGCAGCCGCGGCGTCGAGGCCGAAGCCTCCGGCAGCATTACGCCCTATTGGACAGTGGCCGCGGGCTACACCTTCAACACCAGCAAGTACCTGACGGATTCGGAATCCGGCGGACAGCCGTTCGCGCGCTTCACGCCCAAGCACATCTTCCGCGTATGGACCAACTATGCCTTGCCCGGCCTGGAGCGGCGGCTGAGCGTGGGCGGCGGGCTGCAAGTGCAGTCGGGCTACTCCACGGTGTCCGGTCCCGTCACGCTGCGCCAGGGCGGCTATGCGCTGGTGGACCTGCGCATGGCGTACCGGGTGGACAAGCACGTGACCGCGGCGCTCAACGTCAACAACCTGTTCGACCGCGGCTATTACCAGAGCCTGTCGGGTACGGCCTGGAACAACCGCTACGGCGAGCCCCGCAACGTCATGCTGACCCTGCGCGCCGAATACTGATGACCCGCGGCGGGCGCCGTCCGCGCGCGCCCGCCGGCAACCAGAAGGAGAGATCGATGAGTGCACCCGATACCGGACCGGTGTTCGACTGGCTGGACCACTTCGTGGCGCTGGGGCGCGAGGGCGCCATGCGCGATGTGGGCCGTTTGCGCCGGCTCGCGCCGCAGGACGAATGGCTGGTCGGCATCAAGGCCGTGGCCAGCGACGCCGACGTGCATGGCGATGTGTGGGAGCGCCACCCGGCGGGCGATGAAATGCTCTGCGTGTTGGAAGGGCGCGTGGTGGTCACACTGATGGCGGAAGACGGCGCCCAGACCGACATGCTGCTGGATACCCGGCGCAGCGCCATCGTGCCGCGCGGCGTGTGGCACCGCCTGCACGTCGCCTGTCCCGGCAAGATCCTGTTCGTGACGCCGGGGCAGGGCAGCGAACACCGCCGCGCGGATGCCGCCGCAATCCCGCAGCCCCTCGTCGAAGGAAATCTGAAGTGAACCGTATTGCAGACGCACGCATGTTCGTGATGATAGGCGCCTTGTATTTTTCCCAAGGCATACCGCTGGGCGTGGCCATGGAGGCTTTGCCCACGCTGCTGCGCCGCGACGGCGCGGACCTGCACGCGCTGGCCTGGCTGCCGCTGGTCGGCCTGCCGTGGGTGCTGAAGTTTCTGTGGGCGCCCGTGGTCGACAACCGCTGGACCCGCGCCCTGGGCCGGCGGCGCAGCTGGATCCTGCCGATGCAGGCCGTGGTCCTGGCCTGCCTGCTGGCGCTGTCTTGGCTGGGCATCGATGCCGCGGCGGCGGCCTGGGTGGTCGCCCTGATGGCGCTGGCGTCGTTGGCCAGCGCGACGCAGGACATCGCCACTGACGGCCTGACGGCCGAGCGCTTCCAGGGGCAGGATCTGGCGCGCGCCAATGCCGTGCAGGTGGGCGGCACCATGGTGGGCTTCTTCTTCGGCGGACCGGGTTGCCTGATGCTGGCGGGCCATATCGGACAGACCGGCGCGCTGCTGACCTTGGCGGCCGTGGTGGCGTTCAGCCTGCTGCTGGCGGCCGCCTGGCGTGAAACCGAACTGGCCATGTCCGCGGCCAGGCGGCGCGCCACGCTGGGCGCCTTCGTGCGCCGCCCCGGCGCCTGGGCTCTGGCCGCAGCCGCCTTCCTGTCGGCCATGACCGCGGTGGCGGGCTATGGCCTGTCCAAACTATTCCTGGTGGATGCGGGCTGGGCGGTCGAGGCCGTGGGGCGCGTCGGCATGGCGGGCGGCGTGGTGACGGTGCTGCTGGGCTGCGGCGGCGGCGCCTGGCTGATCGGCCGGCTGGGCGCGCGCGCGGTGCTGGCGCTGGGCCTGGCCGCCTCGGGCGCGGCTGCGCTGGCCTGGATGGCGCAGGCCCAGGGCTGGATGCCGGCGCAGACGGGCACGGCCCTGGGCGCGCAGGCGCTGGGGGCGTTCGGCGCGGGCGCCGCGTCCGTGGCCCTGATGACGCTGGCCATGCGCTTTGCCAGCCGCGGCGAGCAGGCCGGCACCGACATGACCGCGGTGCAAAGCGCGCGCGACCTGGGCGAGATCCTGACCTCGTCCCTCATGACCGGGCTGGCGGCCCAGGTCGGCTACGTCGGGGGCTTTGCCAGCGGCCTGCTGGTGGCGGCCGCGACGCTGGCGTTCACGGCCAGGGCGCTGGCGCGCACGGGCTGATATGGCGATTCTGGCGGTTGCGGCTACACTTGTGCGCCGTTTTGCTTTCAGCACCAGAATTCCCCATGATTTCCACCGCATGCGGCGTCGACTTCGGCACGTCCAATTCCACCGTCGGCTGGAGCCGCCCCGATCAGCGCGCGCTCCTCGCCCTGGAAGACGGCAAGACCACCTTGCCCTCTGCCATTTTCTTCCATGACGAAGACGCCGAAGTCAGCTATGGCCGCGCCGCCATCTCCGACTATCTCGCGGGCTACGACGGGCGCCTGATGCGCTCGATGAAGAGCCTGCTGGGCAGCTCGCTGATCGACGGTTCGACGGAAGTGCAGGGCCGTTCGATTCCGTTCCGCGTCCTGCTCACGCGCTTCATCGCCGAACTCAAGCGCCGCGCCGAAACGGCGGCGGGGCGCGGCTTCACGCGCGCGGTGCTCGGCCGGCCGGTGTTTTTCGTGGACGACAATCCGGCCGCCGACCAGACCGCCCAGGACACTCTGGGCGAGATCGCGCGCAGCGTCGGCTTCACCGATATCGAATTCCAGTTCGAACCGCTGGCCGCCGCATTCGACTACGAATCGCAGATCGACCGCGAAGAGCTGGTGCTGGTCATCGACATCGGCGGCGGTACTTCCGACTTTTCGCTGATCCGCCTGGGGCCCGGCCGCGCCAACAAGGCCGACCGCCGCGAGGACATCCTGGCCTACGGCGGCGTGCACATCGGCGGGGTGGACTTCGACAAGCAGCTCAGCCTGGCGCACGTGATGCCCATGCTGGGGCTGGGTAGCCAGTTGCGCAGCGGCAAGGACGTGCCGTCCACGCAATACGGCAACCTGGCCTGCTGGCACACCATCAACCAGGCCTATACCCGCAAGGCCGCCGAACACTTCGCCTACATCCGCGCCGAAGCCGGCGACCGCGAGAAGATCGATCTGCTGCTGAACCTGGTCAAACAGCGCGCCGGCCACTGGGTGGCGGTGCAGGTCGAAGAGGCCAAGATAGCGCTGTCGGAGACGCCCGCCGCGCGCATCGACCTGTCGCGCATCGCGCCGGAGCTGGGCGTGGACGTGACGCGCCCCTCGTTCGATGCCTGCGTGGGCCGCCTGATCGAAAAGGTCGAGACCACGGTGCGCGCGCTGTTGCGCGACGCCGGCGTATCGACCGCGGATGTGGACACGGTGTTCTTCACCGGCGGTTCCAGCCGCGTGCCGCGTCTGCGCGAATCCGTCTCGGCCCTGGTGCCGGGCGCGCGCAGCGTCGAAGGCGATCTGTTCGGCAGCATCGGCGCCGGCCTGGCGCTGGACGCCCGCCGCAAGTTCGGCTGAGCCGCTCAGGCGGCCAGCATCGAGGGTACGCGCGCCGCCAGCGCGTCGATGGCGGCGCGCGTCTTGGACGGCAGATAGCGCGCTTGCGGCCAGACGGCGTGCACCTCTTGCGCGGCCAGGCGATCGCCGTGCATCAGCACGTCCAGTTCGCCGGTGCGCACATAGTGCGTCAGCATCCAGCAGGGCAGCCAGGCGAGTCCTGCGCCAGCGATGGCGGCATCCGCAATGGCTTGCAGGTCGTCCACGCGCAGGCTGGGGCGCGGGCGCAGCTCCAGCTCCTGGCCGTCCGGCCCATTCAGCGCCCAGGCCTTGTCCACGCCGTTGCGCGTGTAGACGATGGCGGCATGCTGCCGCAGCTCGTCCACGGTGGTTGGACGGCCATGCGCCTGGATGTAGGCGGGCGCGGCCCCTATGCCCATGGTCTGCATGCCCAGCCTGCGCGCGGCCAGGCTGGCGCTATCGGGCAGTTCGCCCACGCGGATGCCCAGATCGTAGCCTTCCTCGATCAGATCGACGACCCTGTCGTTGAATGAAATCTCGACCTGCAGCTGCGGATGCGCAAGCGCCAGTTCGCGCAGCACGGGTGCGACGCAATGCCGGCCGAACACCAGCGGCGCGCTGACCCGCAGACGCCCCTGGGGCTCGCGGCGGCCGCTGTCCAGCTCGGCCTCGGCGGTTTGCAGTTCGGCCAGCGCGCGCACGCAACGGTCGTAGTAGGCCTGGCCATCATCGGTCAGGCTTTGCTGGCGGGTGGTGCGGTGGAACAGCCTGGCGCCCAGCCGCGCCTCCAGCCGCGCGATGGACTTGCCCACCGCGGAGCGCGTGAGGTTCAGGCGTTCCGCCGCCAGCGCGAAGCTGCCGGCTTCCACGGCCTGCACGAAGACTTCGATGCCGCTCAGGCGGTCATACGTGATCGCGGTCGCCATCATGGACTCCCTGTTTGTTATTGGTTCCTATGGCGATCCGATGAAATGAAAAATATTCGCCACTAGGGAAATTGATTCCCATATATCTTATCGGTACTTGGCCGCCACGGGTAGCCGTCTCAAGGCAAGAAAGCCTCGAGAGGCTGCAAGCCGAAGGCGCAGCGGGGCGGCCATTCTTGAATCGATACAGGAGAAACAACATGCAGGCATACACCGTCACCAGCGGCAAGGACATCGCTTCGCTGGAGCGCGTTACGCGCCAGCCGCGCAGCCTGGGTCCCTTGGAGCTGCGCGTGCGCATCAAGGCCGTGTCGCTGAACTATCGCGACCTGATGGTGGCGCGCGGCAATTATCTGAAGGCTGCGGCCGAGCCGGTCATTCCCGCCTCGGATGCTGCCGGCGAGGTGATCGAGGTAGGGACGGGCGTGACCCGCTTCAAGGTCGGCGACCGCGTCATGGGCGCGTTCATGCCGGATTGGATCGACGGCGAGCCCACTCCCGCCACGGTGGCGCTGGCGCCCGGCGCCGCCACCGACGGCCTGCTGTCCACCGAGAGCATTTTTGCCGAGCATGCCCTGGTCGCCACCCCGGCCTCCTTGAGCGACGAGCAGGCCTCGACCCTGCCTTGCGCCGCCGTCACGGCATGGAACGCGCTGTTCGTCGCCGGACGCGCCAAGGCGGGCCAGACGGCGCTGTTCCTGGGCACTGGGGGCGTTTCCATCTGGGGCCTGCAACTGGCCAAGGCGGCCGGCATGCGCGCCATCATCACCTCGTCCAGCGCCGACAAGCTGGCCCGCGCGCGCGAACTGGGCGCGGACCTGACGATCAACTACCGCGAAACGCCGCAATGGCAGGACGAAGTGCTGCGCCTGACCGGCGGCGAGGGCGCGCACGTGGTGGTGGAAGTGGGCGGCGAAGGCACGCTCGAACGTTCCGTGGCGGCTGCGCGCATGGGCGGCACCATTGCGGTCATCGGCGGCGTCAGCGGCTTCGCAGCCGTGCCGGTTGCGCCCCTGGCCCTGATCGCGGGCGTCAAGCGGCTGGAAGGCATCTTCGTCGGCAGCCGCAAGATGCTCGAGGACGTGGCGCGTTTCGTCGACGTGTCGCGCATCGCGCCCGTCATCGACCGCGTCTACCCCTTTGCCGAGGCACGCGAGGCGTTCGAGCACCTGGCGTCGGGCCGGCACTTCGGGAAGCTCGTCATCCGGGTCGCGGAGTAGGCGTCATCGGGGGAGGCGGGCGGCGATGGTAAGCTCGGGCTGCCCGCGCGGACTGGCCATCATCCGCGCGTCCCTTGAGGTATCCGACCCGCCATGACCCGCAAGCCCGACTCCCATCTCGAAGAAAAACTCGTCGCCAGCGAGGCGCCATACAACGGCGCCTTCCTGAAGATCCGCCGCGACACGGTCAGCCTGCCCAACGGCAACACGGCCACGCGCGAGTACGTGGTGCATCCGGGCGCGGTGGTGGTGATCCCCCTGCTGGACGATGGCCGGGTCCTGCTGGAGCGGCAGTTCCGCTATCCCATCGGACGCGTGATGACCGAGTTCCCGGCCGGAAAGCTGGATCCGGGCGAGGATCCGCTGGCCTGCGGCAAGCGCGAGCTGCTGGAGGAAACCGGCTATGCCGCGGATCAGTGGGCGCATGCGGGGGCGCTGCACCTGGCCATCGCCTATTCCACCGAGATCATCCACATCTACTTCGCCCGCGGCCTGCGCGCCGGGCCGCGCCAACTGGACCAGGACGAATTCCTGGATGTGATCAGCGCGGACCCCGCCGAACTGATCGCCGCCTGCGCCAAGGGCGAGGTCACCGACGCCAAGACGCTGACCTGCGTGCTGTGGATGCAGAACGTGCTGTCCGGCGCCTGGCAGCTGGACTGGCAGGACAACGCGGGCTGAGGCCCGCGCGGGATCTGTCCAGCCATGTCCGCTTTTCCCGTTCTGGTGCTGCCAGCCGGCCTGCGCTTCGACGCGCCGGCCGATACCTCCGTGTTGCTGGCGGCGCAGGCGGCCGGCATCAAGCTGCCCAGCTCGTGCCGCAACGGCACTTGCCGCGCCTGCATGTGCCTGTTGCTGGAAGGCGAAATCTCGTACCGCATCGAGTGGCCGGGGCTGTCGCGCGACGAAAAGGAAGAGGGCTGGATCCTGCCCTGCGTGGCGCGGGCGGAATCGGCCCTGGAAATCCAGGCGCCGCTGGCCGCGCCGATCGAGGCCGCGCCTCAGGCACAGCCGCGCCCGCTCACCGGGGCGCGGCGCTAGCGCCTGCAATCAGCGCCGCGGCGGCCGTGGCGAGGCCCATTCCCAGCGCCATGCCGGCAGCCATGCCGCCGAACGGCGCGGCGCCCGCGGCCAGCGCCGCCGCCATGCCCCATTGAGCCCCCGCCAGCATGCCCAGTCCCATCGCCAGCGCGCAGGCCAGCCGCGCGGCCATGCGGGGCGCGCCCGGCAGCGGCAATAGCGCGGCAATCAGCATGGCTGCGCTGCTGGCGGGCATCAGGGCCGCATGGCGCCACGCTTGTTCCAGCAGCCCGCCGGACGCTCCGCACAGGCTGGCCAGCAGCGTCGCCGGCGTGCGCAGCGTGTCCGCCCACAACCCCGCGGCCATGGCCGCGGTGCAGGCCAGCCACAGGAAGGCCGCGTCGGAGGCCATGCTGACGGCGCGGCCGGGCTTGCGCCTAGCCGCAGGCGTGGCAGGCGTGCGCCCGGGCGTCGTCGTAGCGGTCATGGTGGCGTACCCAGTCGCCCAGGTTGAAGTGCGGGCCGTTCTCGTTGCGGCCCAGGGGCGCCAATTCCAGGTAGTTGTAGGCTCCGGCCAGCCTTTCCACGCCGCGCGAGAAGCTTGAGTAGGTGTGGAAGATCTCGCCGTCCGGGTCGCGGAAGAAAGCGCTGGCGCCGGAGTTTTCCTCCATGCTGCCGTCGGCCTTGGGCACGGAAGCCTGCAGGTCGAAATTGAAGTCGCTGCCTTCGGACGAGTACCAGGGAAACTGCCAGCCCATGCGTCGCTTGAATGCCTCCAGCTTGGCGTAGGGGGCTCGTGACACGGCGACCACCGTCACGTCATGCTGGCGCAGGTGCATGATCGCGCTGTCCATGTGGTCGGCCAGGAACGAGCAGCCCACGCAGCCTTCCTCCCAGTCCGGGCCGAACATGAAGTGGTAGACGATAAGCTGGCTCCTGCCCTGGAACAGTCCGGCCAGATCCACGGAGCCGGCGGCGCCCTGGAAGCGGTAGGGCTTGTCCACCTTGACCCAGGGCAGGGCCATGCGCTCGCGGGCCAGGGCGTCCTGGGCCCGCGTCAGTTCTTTTTCGCGCCGCAACAGCGCCTCGCGCGCGATGTCCCATTGCGCTCGGGATACGACGGGGTGATCGGTCTGCATCGTGTGTCTCCTTGGATCGGGCCGGCAGGCCCGGATAGGGCGAACGGCAGGGATTCAGGCCGGCTTCGCCAGATGGGCCGCCAGCCGCTCCAGCGCGCCCAGCCAGCCATGCTGGTGGCTGTCGCGGGTGGCCTGGTCGACGAACGGGGTTTGCAGGAAGGCGAGCTCCGTGCCGCCGTCCGCGGGGCTGAACTCAAGCGTGATCAGCGAGATTTCCGCGGGCGTGTCGCGCCAGGCCCAGGTGAACACCAGCCGGCGCTGCGGCTCGACTTCGCGGTAGTGGCCGCTGGCGTGGTGCTCCAGCCCGTCCTCGGTGGCGAAGCCCACCTGGTAGGCCCCGCCCACGCGCACGTCGGTTTCCGCCCGCAGCACCTTGCGGGTTTCGGCGGGACCGAACCAGCGCATCAGCGCTTGCGGGTCCGTCCAGGCGCGCCAGACGCGTTCGATGGGGGCGTCGAAGCGGCGTTTGAGGCGGAGTTCGATGGGAGCTGCTTCGTGTCGGGTGCTTCGTTTTTCCATGGGTGGACCTCTTCCTCGTGGTACAGGTACCGCGCCAGCGAATCCAACTGACCGTTCCAGAACTTCTCGTAGCGGGCCAGCCAGTCGGATGCCGCCCGCATGGGTTCGGGCGATAGCGTGCAGTTCACGACCCGGCCGTCCTTGGCGCGGGCGATCAGGCCGGCGTCTTCCAGCACGCGCAGATGCTTCATGAAAGCGGGCAGGGACATGGCGTGCGGCCGGGCCAGCTCGCTGACCGAGGCCGCGCCTTGTTCCAGGTCGGCCAGCACCCGGCGCCGCGTGCCGTCAGCCAGCGCTGAAAAGATGCTGTCCAGCGTATCGTCTTTAAACTTAACCATAGGGTTAAGTATTAAGCCGAAGCCGCCGGACTGTCAAGCAACAAAGTTGGCGCGAAAGGAATCAGGCGTGCTGGTGCATGGCCGACTGGTGCTTGGTGTCGCGCATGGTGGCGTACACCAGCAGCGACAGGAAGATGATGCCGGCGAGGTAGTAGTAGAACCACTCCTCATGCCCCTGCTGTTTGAAGAACAGGGCGATGGCCGGCGCCGTGCCGCCGAAGATCGACACCGTTACGGCGTAGGGCACGGCCACGCCGGTGGCGCGGATGTTGGTGGGGAAGAGCTCCGCCTTCACTACCGCGTTGATGGAGGTATAGCCGGCCGTGAACACCCAGGCGCCGCAGATCAACAGGAAGGCCATGAAGGGCGAACGCGTATGCGACAGCGTCATCAGGATGGGCACCGTGAGCGCCGCGCCTGCCACGCCGAAGAACACCAGCAACGGCTTGCGCCCGATCTTGTCGGACAGCGCGCCATAGACCGGCTGCAGGATCAGCGCGAAGATCAGCGACCCGGCGATGATGTAGGTCGTGACGATGTCGGAGAAGCCCGAGGTCTGCCGCACGAAGGTCTGCATGTAGGTGGTGAAGGTATAGAACGCCGCCGTGCCGCCCGCGGTCAGGCCCACCACGATCGCGACTTCGCGCGGATACTTCAGCAGGCCGCGCAGCGAACTGGTCTGCGGCTTGGGCGCCTTCTGGGCTTCCTTGTAGGAGTCCGTCTCGGGCATGTCGCGCCGCATCAGGGCAGTGATGATGGCCAGCATGGCGCCGATCACGAAGGGGATGCGCCAGCCCCATGCCACCAGCTGCTCGTGGGTCAGGAACACGTTCTGCAACAGCAGCAGCACCAGGATGGCGCAGAGCTGGCCGCCGATCAGCGTGACGTACTGGAAGCTGGAATAGAAGCCGCGATGCTCGGGGTCCGCGATCTCGGTCAGGTAGGTGGCGCTGGCGCCATACTCGCCGCCCAGGCTCAGGCCTTCGACCACGCGCGCCAGGGCCAGCAGCGCGGGCGCGGCCAGGCCGATGGTGGCGTAGGTGGGCGTGACCGCGATGATCAGCGAGCCCACGCACATCATCCCCACCGACACCATCAGCGACAGGCGCCGTCCATGGCGGTCGGCCAGATGGCCGAACAGCCAGCCGCCCAGCGGGCGCACGATGAAGCCGGCCGCGAACAGCGTGGCCGCGTTCAGTTGCTGGACCACCGGGTCGTGCGACGGGAAGAAGGCGGGGGCGAAGTACAGCGCGAAAGCGGTATAGGCGTAGAAGTCATACCACTCCACCAGATTGCCCATGGAGCCGATGAAAATCGCCTTGATGCGGCGCTTGGCGTCGGGGATGTCGAGATGCGCTTGTGTCATATCCATCCTTCGGGTGCGTTTGTCGGGGGACGCCGGACACGCGATCGCGGGCGGGCCGCGAATGGAACATGCATTGCGTTATGTTGCGCCTGTGCGCGCGGAAATGCACGCGTATCAATAGCGCTTCTTGTTCAGCTTTTTGTCAGGCCGGGCCGCGCCGGCTCACTTGCCGCGCGGCTTGATGACTTCGCAGGGCGCGGCGCCGTCGGCCGCCTTGGCCTCGTCGCCCAGCAGCGCCTGCGCGCCGCAGGCCGAACCGAACATGCCCTTGCTGTTGTGGCCGATGCCGGCCACTTCGAAGGCGCGCCGGTGCAGCGCCACGGGTTTGGCGCCGCGGGCGGCCAGCACGTGTTCGTATTGCGCGTAGCCCGTGCCGCGGGCCAGCCGGGTCGCGCCCTGGGCTTCCGCGCCGCAGGTCTTGTCCAGCAGGCGGTCTTCGGGATTGTTGTCGGCGCCGCCCAGCAGATAGGTGACGTCGCGCGCCGCGTAGCGCACGAAGAGCTTGGATTCGTCGGTCTCGCGCGAGTACGCGGGCAGCTTGTCCGGGCCGTACTTGTACTGGTTGTAGGTGGGGCAGATGCCGCGCTCGTAGGGCGCGTAGCCCTTGCCGTCGGCGCGCGGGCGCTCGTTGCTCAGGTACAGGTAGGACGAGGGATTGGCGACCACGTAGCGCAGCGCCAGCCCGTCGCGCCGCAGCGTGCCGTCGATATTGTTCAGCACCGCGTAGCGCTGCACCAATTGCCCGCCGGCCGAGTGGCCAGCCAGCACGATGCCGGCCAGCGAGGCCAGGCGCTTGCGGTCATCCAGGCTGCGCAGCAGGTCGTCGAGCACCTGGAACGAGCTGACGGGCGCGGGGCGTCCCGCGGCCTGCACGCTGTCTTCTCCTTCTTCCCAGCTGGCCTTGCGCCAGGCCGCCATGCCGCCGAAACCCGAATCGATCGAACCCGAGAAGCGCGGCGCCAGGATCAGGGTGTCGCGCGCCCGCTCCGGGTTGTGCGCCAGCAGCGCGGCGACCGATTCGTAATAGCGGTCGGCATCGCGCTTGACGCCGTGGATCACGACCACGACCTGCTTGATGTTGCGCAGGTCGTCCTTGGCCAGGTCGCGGTTGGCGTAGACCGGCATCTTGTAGCGGTGGCCGGGCTTGCCCAGTTCCACGGACTGCCAGCGCAAGGGCGCCGCGCGCTTGGGCGCGGGTGCGGTCTCGCTGTAGTCGTAAGGGTCGGGCAGGGGCGTCTGGGCGCGCGCGGCCAGCGGCGCGAGCGCCGCCAGGGCGAATAACGCAGCCAGGCCGCACATGCGGTCCGGCCGCGCTTGAAGCAAGGGGAGGATGAGGGCGCGGCGCATGGCGCGGCGGAGATTCAGCAGCTCTCTTGGCCCAGCAACTGCTTGAGCGCGGGCAGGTCCAGGATGCGGACCTCGCGCTGGTTGATCTTGATGAGGCCGTCGCGAGCAAAGCGCGAGAACAGCCGGCTGACCGTTTCCAGGGTCAGGCCGAGATAGTTGCCGATTTCCTCGCGGCTCATGCGCAGCACGAATTCGGTGGAGGAATAGCCCAGCGATGCGTAGCGCTGCGACAGGTTCAGCAGGAACGCGGCCAGGCGCTGCTCGGAGCGCATGGAGCCCAGCGATGCCAGCATCTGGTGCGAGCGGTTGATCTCGCGGCTCATCAGGCGGCGGAATTGCTGCTGCAACGAGGGCAGGTGGGCCGCGACCCGGTCGATATCGGCCAGGCGGATGACGCAGACCTCGGAATCTTCCAGCGCCACGGCGGTCGAGACGTGCTTGCCGTCCAGCATGCCGTCCATGCCGACGATTTCGCCGGGCAGATGAAAGCCGGTGACCTGGATCTGGCCGGTCGCGTCTTCCAACTGCGTCTTGAGGCTGCCGAAGCGCACGCTGTAGACCGCGTCGAGCGGGTGGTTCAGCGAATAGAGCGGCTTGCCTTTTTCAAGGCGCACGCGTTCCCTGACCAGTTCGTCCAGCTTTTCCACTTCGGCGGCTGCCATGCCCACGGGCACGCACACATGCCCCAGCATGCATGTGGAGCAATGGGCGGCATCAGGGGCAACGGGGACCCGTTTTTGCATACGATGACCTCTATAGTGCCCATTGCGCGGACGGTTGCCGGAATGGGTATAAAGCTTAAGACAAGCTGTATTGTAGTCCGTTGTTACTACGGGCGTCTTACGGGTCGTCCGAGAGAGGGCGGGCAAGGCGGTACGCGACCCAGTCGTCGGAGGCAATATCGACCGCCGCGCCGCGCAGGGCGGGGTCTATCGGGTAGTACTGGCAGCGCAGTTCCGACGCTTGCGCGGGCGGTTCCAGGCGCGCCACGACCTCGCGCCGCACGAAGCAGCAGGGCTTGCCGGGCTCGTACTCTTCGATTTCGTCCATCAGCGCCACCAGGGCCGGTTCCACCTGGAAAACATCGCCGCGCACGCGCCGGCCGTCGTCCGCCGGGATCAGGCCGGGCCAGTCGCCGAAATCCACCAGCCGGCCCGGCACGCTGGCCGGACCGACATGGCGGGCCGCGGGCAGGCCGCGCCGGGCGGCGGCTTGAGCCAGATCATTGATTTCGCCCGCGCGTAGGGTGCCGTAGACAAAAACGTATATGCTCATAAGTCAGGTTGTTGCTGCACGTCGAAAAAACCATGGCGCGGGCAGGGTGTTGAAATTCTCGCATCCGGCCGCATATTCAGGATATCGAGCCAGCCGGCACGTATCGGTCAGGCTCCCCAACAAGCCAAACGACCATTATGCGATTCGACAAACTGACTACCAAGTTCCAGCAAGCCCTGGCCGACGCTCAAAGTCTGGCCGCCCGCAACGACCATCCCTACATCGAGCCCATCCACGTGCTCTCCGCCTTGCTGTCGGATTCCGACAGCGGCGCGGGCAGCCTGCTGGCGCGCGCCGGCGTGGCCGTCAACCGGGTGCAGTCGGCCATCGACAGCGCCCTGAAGTCCCTGCCGCAGGTGCAGGGCGACGACAACGTCCAGGTCGGCCGCGATCTGCAGGCGGTGCTGACCCGCACTGACAAGGAAGCCGCGCGCCGTGGCGACACCTATATTGCCAGTGAATTGTTCCTGCTGGCGCTGGCGGACGACAAGGGCGACGCCGGCCGCATCCTGCGCGACGCGGGCCTGCAGAAAAAGGCCCTGGAGGCCGCGATCGACGCCGTGCGCGGCGGCGAGAACGTCTCCGGCGCGGAAGGCGAATCCAACCGCGAAGCCCTGTCCAAGTACACCATGGACCTGACCGAGCGCGCCCGCCAGGGCAAGCTCGACCCGGTGATCGGCCGCGACGACGAAATCCGCCGCACCATCCAGATCCTGCAGCGCCGCACCAAGAACAACCCCGTGCTGATCGGCGAACCCGGCGTCGGCAAGACCGCCATCGTCGAAGGCCTGGCGCAGCGCATCGTCAACGACGAAGTGCCCGAAACCCTGCGCGGCAAGCGCGTGCTGTCGCTGGACCTGGCCGCGCTGCTGGCCGGCGCCAAGTTCCGCGGCGAATTCGAAGAACGCCTGAAGGCCGTGCTGAAGGAGCTGTCGCTGGACGACGGCAGCAACATCGTCTTCATCGACGAACTCCACACCATGGTGGGCGCGGGCAAGGCCGAAGGCGCGATGGACGCGGGCAACATGCTCAAGCCCGCGCTGGCGCGCGGCGAGCTGCACTGCATCGGCGCCACCACGCTGGACGAATATCGCAAGTACATCGAGAAGGACGCGGCGCTGGAGCGGCGCTTCCAGAAGGTGCTGGTCGACGAACCCGACGTGGAATCCACCATCGCCATCCTGCGCGGTCTGCAGGAACGCTATGAAATCCACCACGGCGTCGAGATCACCGACCCGGCCATCGTGGCCGCGGCCGAACTCTCGCACCGCTACATCACCGACCGCTTCCTGCCCGACAAGGCCATCGACCTGATCGACGAGGCCGGCGCGCGCATCCGCATGGAAATCGATTCCAAGCCGGAAGTGATGGACAAGCTCGACCGCCGCATCATCCAGCTCAAGATCGAACGCGAAGCCGTCAAGAAGGAATCCGATGACGCTTCCAAGCGCCGCCTGGGCGTGATCGAGGACGAACTCGAAAAGCTGCAACGCGAGTACAACGACTTCGAGGAAATCTGGAAGGCCGAGAAAGCCGCGGTGCAAGGCACGCAGGCCATCAAGGAAGAAATCGACAGCGTGCGCGCCGAAATGGCGGAACTGCAGCGCAAGGGCCAGTTCGACAAACTGGCCGAGCTGCAGTACGGCAAGCTGCCTGACCTGGAAGCGCGCCTGAAGGCGGCCGAAGTGGGCGCCGCGGAAGCGGCCGAGGAAGCCGAGGGCGGCGAAGGGCGTCCGCGCCTGTTGCGCACCCGCGTCGGCGCCGAGGAAATCGCCGAGGTCGTGTCGCGCGCCACCGGCATTCCGGTGTCCAAGATGATGCAGGGCGAACGCGAGAAGCTGCTGCACATGGAGGAATACCTGCACAAGCGCGTGGTGGGCCAGGACGAGGCCGTGCGCCTGGTGTCCGATGCCATCCGGCGTTCGCGCGCCGGGCTGGCGGACCCGTCGCGCCCCTATGGCTCCTTCCTGTTCCTGGGCCCCACGGGCGTGGGCAAGACCGAGCTGACGCGCGCGCTGGCCGAGTTCCTGTTCGATTCCGAAGAGCACATGATCCGCATCGACATGAGCGAATTCATGGAGAAGCATTCGGTGGCCCGCCTGATTGGCGCGCCGCCGGGATACGTGGGCTACGAAGAAGGCGGCTACCTGACCGAGGCCGTGCGCCGCAAGCCGTACAGCGTGGTGTTGCTGGATGAAGTCGAAAAGGCCCATCCGGACGTCTTCAACGTGCTGCTGCAGGTGCTGGACGACGGCCGCCTGACCGATGGCCAGGGCCGTACGGTGGACTTCCGCAACACGGTGATCGTGATGACGTCCAACCTGGGTTCGCACCATATCCAGAGCCTGGCCGGCAAGCCGTACGAAGTGGTCAAGGAAGTGGTGTGGGACGAGCTCAAGCAGACCCTGCGCCCCGAGTTCCTGAACCGCATCGACGAAGTCGTCGTGTTCCATGGCCTGGAAGCGCAGCACATCGAGTCCATCGCCCGCATCCAGCTGCGCCGCCTGGGCGAGCGCCTGGAAAAGCAGGAGATGCGTCTCGAAGTGAGCGAACCCGCGTTGGCGGAACTGGCCCGCTCCGGCTTCGATCCGGTGTTCGGCGCGCGCCCCTTGAAGCGCGCGATCCAGCAGCAGATCGAGAACCCGGTGGCGCGCCTGATCCTGGAAGGCCGCTTCGGCCCGCGCGACGTGGTGCCGGTGGACTGGCAGGACGGGCAGTTCGTCTTTACGCGGACCCTGCAGTAAACGGACCCGGCGCGGCGAGATCCAAGCCGCGCATGAAAACAACCCCCGGAAGCTGGACTGACATCCAGTTTCCGGGGGTTTTTACGTGGGCCTTCAGGTCGCGTCGGCGTAGTCCTTGCGCTGCGCCGCCATCTGACGGCCCAGCGTTTGCAGCGCCCGCAGCACCACGGCCATGCCGCGGCGGGTGTCCTCATCGCGCATCAGGCCGATGAGGCCTGTCAGGCTCGGAGGACGCGCCTCCTGCAATGTGCGCGCGTGGGCATCGCGCAGCGTGTTGGCGGCGGTCCAGGCCGCGCTGCTGGCCTGTTCCGACAGCAGCGCCAGCTTTTCCACCATGGACTGGTCCAGCAGG
This sequence comes from Achromobacter xylosoxidans, assembly GCF_014490035.1. NCBI lineage: Bacteria > Pseudomonadati > Pseudomonadota > Betaproteobacteria > Burkholderiales > Alcaligenaceae > Achromobacter > Achromobacter xylosoxidans. The sequence goes on from NZ_CP061008.1 coordinate 2,558,825, forward strand.
TCCACCAGGTCGGACGCCAGCGACAGCAGGTCGGCGATGTTGTCCAGCCGTCCCGCTTCGGCCAGCAGGCCCAGCCTGTCGGCCAGGGCGCGCGCGCCCGGGCCGCCGCCCAGGAACGGAGCGGCCGCGTCGGCGGCCTGCGTGGCGCTTGCTTCGTGCGGCGCGTTCATAGCATTCCCCTTGCGACGGCCCAGTACAGGCCGCGGTTGAACCCGTGGCGCAGCAGGCCGCCGAGCTTGGTGGGCGGCGTGGGCAGCACGTCATGGGTGTAGTCGTACCAGAGCGGCATGCCGGCGTTCAGCCCCATCTGGGCCACCGCCTGCACCCGGCCGTCATAGGCGCTGCACGGACGGCCCAGCCGTATCTCGCCGGCGATGTTGTTGGCGATGACGGGCGCCTGGTTATGGCAGGAGCCGCCCGCCTTGCTGACCGGCAGGTCGACGGTGTCGCCGATGACGTAGACGTTCTGCAGCCCGTAGACCTGCAGCGTCTCGTGGTCGGTCGGCAGCCAGCCTTCGTTGTTCTCGGCTTGCGACACGCCGGACTCCAGCACCACGTCCACCGCGCGGATCGGCGGCGTGGCCATGAGGATGTCGAAGGGTTGCTCGCCGCCTTCCTCCGAGTAGGCGATGCGCCGGTCGGGATCGACCCGCGACAAGGTGAAGCCGCGTTGAAACTGGATGCCCTTCTGCTCGAAGATGGCGGGCAGCACTTCGCAGGTCGGCCGTTGCAGGAACAGGCAGTTGCGCAGCAGCTGCGAGGTAGTCGGGTAGGTGTAGATGATCTCCACCTTGTCGCGCACGCCGCGCCGCCGCAGGTAGTCGTCCAGCATCAGCGTGGTTTCGATCGGCGCGATGCCGCACTGGTGCGGGACGTTGGGCGTCTTGGGGAAGGTGACGCTGATGAACACCCGCCCGCGCTCGATGCGCGACAGGCGGTCGGCCAGCTGCCTGGCGGGCGCGTACTGGTAGAAGTGGTCTCCGGCTTCCTTCAGGCCTTCGATGCGCTCGGGCGAGGGCACGCAGCCGGTGGCGATGACCAGGTAGTCATAGCCGTAACGCTTGCCGCTCTGCGTGGCGACTTCCTGGCGGTCGAAGTGGAACCGCGTGACCTTGTCGACGCGGAACTCGATTTCGGGGCGCAGCAGGGAACGTTCCGGCCGTTTCAATTCCTCTTGGAAGAAGAGGTTGAAGGCCACGTACATGAATGCCGGTTTGTAGTAGTGATCCGGCGTGTCCGAGAGCAGCGTGATGGAGACTTCACCGCGGCTGATTTCGGGGTAGAGCTTTCCGGCGAGCTGATTGGCGAGCATGGTGCCGCCTACGCCGCCGCCTACGACAACAATACGCTTGTTCATAAACCACCTCTTGTGGAGAGATCCTGAGGGCAAGTGCAGTGCGTCTGTGTGTGTAACAACTGTTGTCGGCGGCGTCAACCTTTCAATCAATATCCCATTGCCGCGTGGGCTTGGGGTCGGGCTGGTTACTGGCTCGAATCGGCCGCGTAGACGCGGCCCGCGTCCACGCGCAGCGGCTGCGGATCCAGCGCCGCGCCCTGGCAAGGGCCTTCGATGCAGAGCCCGTCCTCGAAGCGGAACAGGGCCGAGTGATGCGCGCACATCAGCACCTGAGCGTCATAGGTGAGGACGGCGCCATGTGCCGCGTCCAACGTGACCGAGAAGTGCGGACAGCGGTTCAAGTAAGCCCATACCGCCTGGCCGCGGCGCAGCAGGATCACCGGCCGCGCGCCGATTGCCGCCGTCAGGGATCCCCCATCCGGTATGTCCTCGATCCGGCACAGCGCCGCTCCGGCGGCTGCTTCAGGCGCGGGGCAGCACGAAGTCATAGCGTCCCTCGTGGAAGTCCGACTCGAAGCCATAGTGCTTGCCCATCGCCGAATCGGCGGCCTGCCGGCTGTATTGCAGCACCAGCGACGGCTTCACGCCGAACACCGCGTCCGACGCGAGATAGGGATCGCCGGCATTGAACAGGTGGGTGACCAGCCGCTGGTGCCCCGGCGCGTCGATCATGAAATGCAGGTGCGCGGGCCGGAAGATGTGCCGGCCGGTCGCCGCCATCATGCGGCCGACCGGACCGTCGCCCGGGATCGGATAGGACACTGGCAGGATGCTGCGGATCGCGAAACTGCCGTCCTCGCCGCTGCGGTAGCGGCCGCGCAGATTGCCGTGCGGCTGGTTCAGGTCCTGGCCCGAGTACATGCCGTTGGCGGCCGTCTGCCACACGTCGAGAACCGCGCCGGCCAGCGGCCGGCCCTCGGTGTCGCGCACGGTCCCGTGCACCAGCGCGGGTTCGCCCGGCGTTTGCGCCATGTCCTCGCCCGCCGCGCGCTCGGGCATGCCGGCCATGTAGAAGGGGCCGAACACCGTGCTCTCGGTGGCCTGGCCCGGCTTGCGGTGGTTGATCGCGTCCACCAGCATCGACACGCCCAGCGTGTCGGACAGCAGGATGAACTCCTGCCGCACCGCGCCGTCACAGATCTGGCCGGTGTCGGTCAGGAACCGGATCGCCGCCATCCATTCGGCCTCGGTGGGCTCGACGTCGGCAACGAAGGCGTGCAGATGCCGCACCAGGGACTGCATCAGCTGGCGCAGCCTGGGATCCGGGGTTTGGGCAAAGGCGGCGGCGACCGTGTCGGTCAAGGCGGTTTCGGCGTTCGGCATGGCAGGGTTCATGGCGGCTCCTCAGCGCTTGTAGTGCGGCGGCACGGCGGCGTCCACGTTGACCCACACGGACCTGGCCTCAGTGTAGTCATGCATGGCTTCGAAGCCCATTTCGCGTCCATAGCCGGACTGGCCCACGCCGCCGAACGGACTGCCGGGATTGACCCGCTTGTAGCAATTGATCCAGCACATGCCGGCATGGATGGCGCCCGCCAGCTTGTGGGCGCGCGCCAGGTCGCGCGTCCACAAGCCGCTGCCCAGGCCGTAGTCGGTGGCGTTGGCGATGGAGAGCGCCTCCTCGTCGCTGCCAAAGCGCAGCACCGTGACGAAAGGGCCGAAGACTTCTTCCTGCGCGACGCGGTCCTGCGGCCGGGCCTCGACGATGGTGGGCGCGACGTAGTAGCCGCGGGCCAGCTCGCCGCCGGGCGCCTTGCCGCCAGCCAGCAGGCGCGCGCCCTGTTCGGCGGCGATGCCCACGTAGGACAGGACCTTGTCGCGATGCTGCGCCGAGGTCAACGGCCCCATTTCGGTGTCGGGCGAACGCGGGTCGCCCAGCCGGATGGAGTTCGCCAGCGTCGTGAAGCGCTCCAGAAAGGCATCGGCGATCTTCTCATGCAGCATCAGGCGCGAGCCCGCGATGCAGGCCTGGCCCTGGTTGTGGAAGATGGCCCAGGCCGCGCCATTGACGGCGGCGTCGAGGTTGGCGTCATCGAATACGATGTTGGCGCCCTTGCCGCCGAGTTCCAGCTGTACGCGCTTGAGGTTGCCCTGGGACGCTTGCACGATGCGGCGGCCGGTGGCAGTCGACCCCGTGAAGGCGATCTTGCCCACGCCGGGATGCTCGGCCAGGCGTTGGCCAGCGGTGTGGCCGTAGCCGGGGACCATATTGACCACGCCTTCCGGAAAGCCCGCCTGAGCCATCAGTTCGGCGATGCGCAGGGTCGACAGCGGGGTGAGTTCGGACGGCTTGAGCACCACCGTATTGCCAGCGGCCAGCGCCGGGCCCAGCTTCCAGCTGGTGAACATCAGCGGGAAGTTCCACGGCACGATCTGCCCGACCACGCCGATGGGGGCGCGCTGCACGTAGTTGAGAAAGCCCGCTTCCACCGGGATGACGCTGCCCTGCAGCTTGTCGGCCATGCCGCCGAAGTAACGGAAGCAGCCGGCGGTGCGCGGCACGTCCAGGCCGCGCGTGTCGCGTATCGGATGGCCGGTGTCCAGCGTTTCCAGCTGCGCCAGTTCTTCCGCGTTGGCTTCGATCAGGTCGGCCAGCTTGAGCAGCAGGCGTCCGCGTTCGGCCGCCGCCATGCGCGACCAGGCGGGAAAGGCGCGTTGCGCGGCCGCTACGGCGCGGTCCACGTCTTCGGCTTCGGCGGCGGCGATGGCGGTGATGAGGGTCGCGTCGTGCGGGTTGAGCACGTCGATGGTGCCGCCTGCGGCCGCGTCCACGAAGCGGCCGTCGATAAAGAGTTTGTTCTGCATGGCTCTGGATACGTGTTGAGTGGGAAGGGAGGGTCAGAACTCGACGGGGTAGGGCGCGAGTTCGCCGCTTTCGTAGCGCTGGGGCAGGTCGGGGGTGGCGTTCTCCCAGACCAGCAGCATCGAGCGCTTGGTCGAATAGCCCTGATGGCGGATATCGGCGGGCATGGCGCAGATGTCGCCGGCGCGCATGGTGATGCGGGCGCGCGGCGCGCCGGTGTCCTTGTCGCCGATGTCCCAGACGATCTCGTCGGACAATTGCAGAAACCATTCGACGCGGTCGTTGCCATGGAACACCGGCAGGATGAATTCCTCGGTGGTGGGGCAGAACAGGCTGGCGCCGCAGACGGAAGTGACGGAGGGATTCCAGGTGACGTCGGAGCGCGACAGGTACTTGAACAGGCTGAACGCATGCAGCGCGCCTTCGTAGCCGGGTTCGGCCTGGATCTGCGGCTCATCCTGGGTTACGTCGGCGAAGGCCCGGTTGACGGGCAGGTCGTCGCGCAGCGGCGAGTCTTCCGGCAGGCCTGGCATGCGGCGGGTAGCGATGCGCGACCGCTCGATGGCGGCGATGTTGTCGCCGTGCTTGCGGCCGAAGGCGGAGCCGGTTTCCTCGGGCGCGGCGAAGGGGTCGAAGCCTTCGTTGGTCCAGTCGTGCAGCATGGCCTTGAAGGTGGCCATGATGAGCGGCGTTTCGAAAGTCTCCGTGTAGTCCACGCCCGCGGCCTTCATGACGCCGTTGAACGAGCCGGCGTAGACGTCCACCTTGCCGTAGTGGTTGCGCGTGCCGAACACGTGGTCGAAGTTGACCCAGCCGTAGAAGAAGCCCCAGGCCACGTCGCGCATCAATGCGCGCAGGAACGCATCGGCCGCGATCGCGTGGGTGCGTGTCTGGCCCTTGGAAGGCCAGTGCACCTTGACGAAGTACTCGTCGCGGGTGAAGGTGAACGCGCCGAGATCGAAACGCTTGTAGCCGGTGGCGGCGTCGGCGGAGCTGGCCGCGACTTTGCCGGCGGCAAAGGAAGCGGCGGGAGCGGGGGTGTCCAGCATGGCCATATCGGTACTCCTGAAAGGGGATGAGGGGGTAGCGGCTTACTGCAGGCAGATGCCCGCCCACTTCTCGACGGACAATTCGCCGGCGCGGGTCTGGACCAGCAGCACGCCCGGATACGGCGCGGTAAAGCGGTAGGCGCAGCCGGCGGGCAAGAGGCATTGGTGTCCGCGGCCCAGCAGCACGCGGCCCATGGCCTTGCCGGCGGGCGCCGCGCCCGCCAGCACCGTGCCGTCCGCGGCTGCGGGGGGCTGGTCCAGCGCCAGGAACTCAACCTCGACCTGGCCGTCCATCAGGATCGCGAACTCGTCGTGGCTGCAGGCGTACCAGGGCGACACGCCTTCGGCGCGCAGCGTTTCGATGACGTATTCCAGGTTTTTGCCGACGACGACCTTTTCGTAGGGCGCCGAGTTCGCGGCCACCTCGAAGATGTTGGAAAAGACGTAGTGGCGCGGCGAGCCTTGCGTGATCTCGATGGAGCCCTTGCGGTAGTCCTTCAGCGAGCCGAAGACGGTGGTCGGTGTTGCGGTGTTCATGGAGCCTCCTGTGTCGGGTACTGCTGGCCGCGCGGCGGGGTGGCGCGGACGTGGGGAGCGGGGTGGGCGTGTCAGTCCACCTTGAGATTGATCTTGCGGATGACGCCGGTCCATTTGGCGGCGTCGTCGCGCAAACGCTGCGCCGTGGCGTCGGGCGATTCTGGCTGCGGATCGAGGTCGTTGCCCTGCAGCTTCTGCTTCACTTCCGGAAGCGCCAGGGCGCGCGCCACCTCGGTATTCATGCGTTGCACGATGGCGGCCGGCGTGCCTTTGGGCGCGAACAGCATTTCGCGGAAGGTGGCGTCGTAGCCGGCCACGCCGGCCTGCTGCATGGTCGGCACGTCGGGCGCCTGGACCGAGCGTGCGCTGCCCGACACTGCCAGCCCGTGGAGCTTGCCGGCCGCGACGTAGGGCGCTACCACCGGCGAGGCCAGATAGCCGCAGGGCACCTGGCCGGCCAGCACGTCCTGCGTGGCGGGCGACGGCCCCTTGTAAGGGACGTGCAGGATGTCCAGGCCGGCGCCCGACAAATAGAGCTCCATTGCCAGATGGCCAGGCACGCCCTGGCCGCCGGAGGCATAGCTGAGGGCGCCGGGCGTCTTCTTGGCCTGCGTGTCCAGCTGCGCCAGTGTGCGCAGGCCCGAAGCGGCCGAGCACACCAGCATCTGGTTGAAGTTCGCCAGCGCGACCACCGGCGTGAGGTCGTCGGCCTTGAAATTCAGCTTGCGGTAGATGGCGGGATTGATGGTGACGACGGTGTCGGGCGCTTCGAGGAAGGTGTAGCCGTCGGCGGGAGCACGGGCCACCGCTTCGGCGCCGATGTTGCCGCCCGCGCCGGGGCGGTTCTCGATGATGACGGGCTGCTTGAGCGACTGCCCCACGGCGTCGGCCACGATGCGCGCGGCGGTGTCGCCCGGCGATCCCGCGGGGAAGGCGACCACGATGCGGATGGCGCGCGCGGGCCACTCCTCCTGCGCCTGGACGTGCGACGCCGTGCTGGCGGCCATACAGGCTGTCAGCGCAAGTAATTGCGGTTTCATGCTGTCTCCTGAGTTTATTTTTCAGGCGCCCTGGTCCGGGCGCGCTGCGCTACCACCTGCCGATATGGATGCCGACCGAGTCCTCCTTGCGTGTCCATCCCGTCATGGCGGCGTGGCTGACGGTGGGGTGGATCCTGCGGTTGCGCAGCCAGTCGAACAGCATGGCCTGGTAGCGTTCCCGCACGGACGCGTGCGCGGGATCCGAGCCCAGGTCGTCGTACTCGTCCGGGTCGGCGCGCAAATCGAACAGCTGCGGACGCAGGCCTTCGAAATGGACGTACTTCCAATCGTGGTCGCGCACCATGATGGTGTGGCAGCCGTCGGCGGGACGGCCCAGCGGTTCGCGAACGAAGTCGCGGAACGCGTAGTTGTTCTCCGAGAACACGGCGCGGCGCCAGTCGGCGGGCTGCTCGCCGCGCAGCAGCGGCAGCAGGGAGCGGCCTTCGAGAATGTGGTCGGGGATCTCGGCGCCCAGGGCGTCCAGGATGGTGGGCACCAGGTCTATGGCTTCCACCAGCCGCGATTCCACCGCGCCGCGGCGCGCGCCGTCGCCGGGCAGGCGCACGATCAGCGGCACCTTGGCCACGCAATCGTGGAACAGCTCTTTCTCGCCCAGGTAGTGATCTCCCAGGTAGTCGCCATGGTCGCTGCAGAAGATGACCATGGTGTCCTGGTCGCGGCCGCTGCGCCGCAGGTAGTCGAACAGCACGCCCAACTGGTCGTCGACCTGCTTGATGAGACCCATGTAGGTGGGTATCACGGTCTCTCGCACCTGGTCGCAGGAGAAGTTCCTGCTGACCTCGGCCTGGCGAAAGCCCTGCAATACGGGATGCGCGTTGTCCAGTTCGCGAGCGGATCTCTTCGCGGCGGGCACGTCGTCGACCGAGTACATCGCGTGATAGGGCGCCGGCGCGACATAGGGCCAATGCGGCTTGATGTAGGACAGATGCAGTACCCAGGGCTGCTCGCCGCTTTGTTCCATGAATTCGATCGCGCGCCGTGTCATGTAGGGCGTTTCGGAATCGGCTTCCGCGACGCGCGCCGGCAGGCCGGCATAGCGCATGTTCCAGCCGGAGAGGATCTCGCCGTTGGCGCCCAGCGCCGAATTGGCGTGGTCGTGCCAGGGATTGCCGCCGTCGTAGCCTTGCTTGCGCAGGTATTGCGTGTAGTGGTGCGATTCGTCGCTGAAGCCCGGCGGCCAGATGCCGTCGTCGCGGTCGTAGGGTTCGAATCCGCCTTGCGCGGCCAGCAGGCCGCTCGCGCTTGCCGGGTCTATGCCCAGGCGCCGCATGCCGGACCTGTCGGCCTCCACGTGGGTCTTGCCCGCCACCGCCACGCGCACGCCCAAGGGGCGCAGGTAGTCGCCCAGCGTCATTTCGCTGACAGGCATGGGGACGAAGTTCCACACCGCGCCGTGGCTGGTGACATAGCGGCCGGTGTAATAGGACATGCGCGACGGCCCGCATACCGGGCCCTGCACGAAGGCATTGTCGAAACGCAGGCCTTCGGCGGCCAGGCGGTCGATATTGGGGGTGTGCAGGCGCGGGTGTCCATAGCAGGACAGGTAGTCCCAGCGCAGTTGGTCGCACATGATCCAGAGCACATTGCGTACAGCCTGTCCGCTCATTCCCGCCTCTCTTCCCGTTCCGCCAGCCACCACGGCTTGCGTTAGACGCCACGATATTTCGCCGGGACTGGGCGGCTCAAGCAGGTTTTGCTAGAGTTTCACTCAGTGAAATTTATGGCGATGCGGAAAGAGAGGGCGCAATGAGCCGTTGGACGCCGAAGGTGAAGACCATAGACGCGCTGGAGCGCGGCCTGATCGTGCTGGACGAGGTGCGCGCCACGCAGGGCGCCAGCCTGCAGGAACTCCACCTGCGCACCGGCTACGCCAAGGCCACGCTGCTGCGCATTCTGGCGACGCTGCAATTGCGCGGCCTGATCTGGCGCCGGATCGCGGACGACTATTTCTGCCCCGCCAGCTCGCTCAACGAGCCCAGCCGGCGCGCGCGCGTGCTGGATCTGCTGGGCCAGTGCGCGGCGCCGGAACTGGACCGCCTGCAGGCGCAGGTGCTGTGGCCGTCGGACCTGACGGTGCGCCGCGGCAATGCCATGATCGTGCGCGAAACCAATCGCAGCCAGTCGTACTTCACCATCCGCCGCGACAACATCGGCTTCCAGATCAACATGCTGCGCTCCGCGGTGGGGCGCGCCTATCTGGCGTTCTGCGCCGAGAAAGAGCGCGATTCGATCCTGGCCGCGCTGCGCCGCAGCCGCCGCGAGGGCGACGCGCTGGCCCACGATTGCGCCGCCGTGGAGAAAATGCTGGAACAGACGCGCCGCCAGGGCTATGGCCTGCGCGAACAGCGCTTTGGCGGCGACTACGACAAGACGCGCAAGGACCAGAACGACAGGCTCGAGGCCATCGCCCTGCCCATCATGGCCGGACCGGGGCGGCTCTACGGCTGCGTCAACATCGTGTGGATCCAGGGCGTGCGCTCGACCGAGCAGATGGTGGAGCAGTGCCTGGAGCCGCTGTGCCGCACGGCGCGCGCCATCTCCGCCGGCATGAACCGGCGCGCCTGAAGCGCCGGGTAGGCGCTGCCGCGCCTTGCCTTCAGGGCGGCCGCGCGGATCGCGCCCCGTCACGCCTCTCCAAGCAACCGTAAACCATCGTAGGCACACGTGCCAATCCGGCGCCCATCCTGCGTGGCGCGGCCCTTGCGCGTCTGTCTGGTTCTCACCGCTTGATTCATAGATTGTTTTTTCTATGTACTAAAAAATAGACAAATACTAGGGTTTATACGAATAATATCGGCAATATTTTCATTCTATAAAGCTTCATTGTTTTTTTATTGTATTTATAGAGATGAAAATTGCTCTGATGGGCTGCGGTGAGGTTGGTTCCTGCTATGCGCAGGCTTGGAGCGCCGCCGGGCATGCGGTGGTCGGGATCTGCGAGCTGCGGCAGGACCAGGAAATGGCGGGCCGCGCCCGGCGTCATGGCGCCGGATTGCATGCCGAGCCGGGGGCATGGCTGGGCGAGGCGGACATCGTGGTGTCGGCGGTGTATGGCCATGCGGCGCTGGAGATGGCGCGGCAGAGCTTCCCGCACATGCGCCAGGACGCGGTCTACGCCGACTTCACGACAGCCAGCGCGCCGGACATGCAGGCCGCTTCGGCCGCCGCCGCCGCACAGAACATCGACTTCACCGACGTCGCGATCATGGGCGCGATTGCCCTGCTGGCGGAACGCACGCCCTTGCTCTGCGCCGGGACCGGCACGGACACCGTGCTGCGGCTGGCCGAGAGCGGCGGGGCGCCGGCGCGCGCCATACAAGGAGCGGCGGGCGATGCCGTGCGCCTGAAGCTGCTGCGCAGCATCATGACCAAGGGCATGGAAAGCCTGGCCGTGGAATGCCTGGTGGCAGCCGAGTCCATGGGATTGAGAGCCTCGCTGTACGAGGTGCTGGCGGATATCGACCAGACGCCGCTTACGGCCTTCATGGATTCGTTCGTCCGATCCCACGTGCTGCATGCGCAGCGCCGCCAGGCGGAAGTCCAGGAGGCCCGCGAGCAACTGCTGGAGGCGGGACTGGAGCCGCTGGTTCTCGACGGCGTCGAACGGCTTTTTGGCCGCACCAGCAGAGGTATCCAGGATGCGCGGGCGGATGGCGATTTCACGCTGCCGGACACCGTCGAGGCCCGCCTGGCCTGGCTCACGACGCTGGCGCGCGAACGCTGAACGTCGTACCGCAACGCGATGCCGCGGACGGCATATCCAACAAAAACCAACTGTGTGAGGAAGACAATGAAGGTCCTGAAGAAACTCCTGGCCGCCACGCTTGTGCTGGGCTGCGCCGCCGCGAACGCGGCCGATATGGGCACGGCGCCCATCACGCTCATTTCCCCGTTCCCGCCCGGAGGCGGCACGGATACGCTGACGCGCATGATCGGCAGCGCGATCGGCCAGGACCAGGGCTGGAACATGGTGGTGGAGAACAAGCCGGGCGCCGGCGGCAACCTGGCGCTGGACGCCACCGCCCGCGCGCGTCCGGATGGACATACGCTGGTGATGGCCCAGACCGACAACATCGTGCTGAATCCCTGGCTCTACAACAAGCTCAGCTACGACACGTTCAAGGATTTCAAGCCGGTCGGCCCGGTGGCCACGTCGCCGAGCGTTTTCGTGGTGCTGCCCGAATCGCCGTTCAAGACGGTCGGCGATGTGGTCAAGGCGGCACAGGCCCGCCCCGGCGTGGTGTCGCTGGGGATTCCCGGCATCGGCGGCACTGGCGACCTGACGGGCTATCTCTGGCGCAAGGCGGCGAACATCGAATTGATGCACGTGCCGTACCGCGGCTGGGGCCAGGCGTTCCCGGACCTGGCCAGCGGCCGCATCGACATGTATGTGGGCTCGGTGGCTTCGCTGCTGCCGCAGATCCGCGGCGGCAAGGTCCGCGCGCTGGCCGTGGTTGCCAAGGAGCGCGCGCCGGCCTTGCCCGACGTGCCCACGTTCGCGGAAAGCGGATTCAAGACGATAGACCAATCGATCTGGTGGGGCCTGATGGCTCCCGCGAAGACGCCGGACGACGTGGTTGCCGCGCTGAACAAGGCTCTGCAGCAAGTCCAGTCCCAGCCCGAGCTGGTGAAGAAACTGGAGGACGCCGGCTATAGCGTGCTCAAGGGCACGCCCGAGGATCTGGCCCGCCAGCATCGGGCGGACCACGAGATCTTCGGCAAGGTGGTGCAGGACGCCGGCATTCCCAAGCAGTAATGGCAACGCATTGCAATTCCCGACAGGAGCAAAAATGATCGGTTTCGAGATCCATGCCCGCAAGCGCGCGGTGAGCAAGCAAACCGTGGACAAGTTCAAAGGCGTGCCGGTTGCCAATATCAGCGACTGCATGTCGCGGATGACGGCCGGCGGCGCGCCCTTGCAACCCATGCACGACGGCAGCCCGCTGGCCGGTCCGGCCCTGACCGTGCGCACCCGTCCTGGCGACAACCTGCTGGTGCACAAGGCGCTTGATCTGGCGCAGCCCGGCGACGTGATCGTGGTGGATGCGGGCGGCGACCTGACCAACGCCATCATCGGCGAAATCATGACCAGCTACGCGCAGACACGGGGCATCGCAGGCATCGTGATCAACGGCGCCATCCGCGATAGCGGCACGATCCGCCGCGGCGCGTTTCCCGTCTACGCGGCCGGCGTGACCCACCGCGGGCCCTACAAGGACGGGCCTGGCGAGATCAACTGCGTCATTGCCTTGAATGGCATGACGATTGCGCCGGGAGATCTGATCCTGGGCGACGAGGACGGCCTGCTGTCGATTCCGTTCGAGCAGACGGAAGCGGTTTACCAGGCCGCTCAGTCCAAGCACGAACTGGAAACGAAGATGCTGGCGGATATCGCGGCGGGTTCGCTGGACACGTCCTGGGTCGATGCCCGGCTCAAGCAACTGGGCTGCGCGGAGGCGCGGCCGTGAGCCTGACGGCGCGGCTGGCGGACAAGATGCGCGTCGTCCGGCTGGACCTCTGGATCGATCCTGCGTTCGACGCCTGCCTCGGGCGCGAGCCGGCCCTGAGCATCGAAGTGTTGCCTGCGAAGGGTGACGCGATCACGGCGGCGGGGCTGGCCGGCGCGGATGCGTATCATGTCAGCGCGGCCAAGGACGAAGTCCCCGCGCGCTGGCAGGTAACGGAAAGCCTGCTGGCGCAGTGTCCGGAATTGCTTTGCGTGTCCTCGGGCGGCGCGGGCTACGACACCGTGGACGTCGCCGCCTGCACGCGGGCCGGGGTTGCGGTGGTGAACCAGGCAGGCGCCAATGCCGCGTCGGTGGCGGAAATGACGTTCGCCTTGCTGCTGTCGCTGGTCAAGCGCCTGCGCGAATCCCAGGCCGCGCTGCAAGCGGGATCCGCCGCTACGCGCGAGGCCCTGATGGGGCGCGAGATCGACGGACGCGTGCTGGGCATCGTGGGCATCGGTGAAATCGGCCGCAGAGTCGCGCGCATTGCCGCTGGCTTCGGCATGCGGGCGATTGCCTGCGACCCGCTGCTGCCTCCCGAGGAAATCCGGGCGCGCGGCGCCGAACCCGTGAGCCTCGCGCAGTTGCTCGAACAGGCCGACGTGGTGAGCCTGCATTGTCCGCTGAATGACGACACGCGGGGCATGATCGGGACCGAAGCGTACGCCAGGATGCGTGCCGGTGCGCTGTTCATCTCGACCGCGCGCGGCGGCATCCACGACGAGCAGGCGCTGCTTGCCGCCTTGCAGGACGGACGGCTGGCGGGAGCGGGACTGGATGTCTGGAGCCAGGAACCTCCTTCGCCCGGGCATGGTCTGCTGCTGCGTTCCGATGTGGTGGCAACCTATCACACCGGAGGCGTCACGCACGAGGGCCGGCGCAAGGTCGCGCAAGGGTCCGCCAGCCAGATCATCGACATGCTGGCCGGTCGCCGTCCCGCCCGGCTGCTGAATCCAGAGGTCTGGCCCAGGTTCCTGGAGCGCCTCGCGCAACGCCAGCGTTGACGCGGCCAGGCGCGAATGCCGGGACAGCCTTCCGGTATAGTTCGGGAACCCGGATCAGGAGTCATGCGCCATCATGTCGAGCGCCCGCGATTACGTCTATGCAGAGCTGCGCCGCCGCTTGATGGCAGGCTCTTTCATGCCCGGTGAACGGCTGCGCGAAGAGCACATCGCGGCCGAGCTTTCCGTCAGCCGGACGCCGGTGCGCAGCGCGATCGAGCGCCTGGTGACGGACGGCCTGGTCAAGCACGAAGGCCGGCGCGGAGCGGTGGTATTGGGCTGGCAAGACCGGGACATCGATGAAGCCTTCGAGCTGCGCATGCTGCTTGAACCGTATTCCGCCAAGGCGGCCGCCGAACGGGCCAGCCCGGAGCAGATACTCGAACTCGAGCGCATCAATCAGTGCATGCTCGATGCCATCAACGCCGATGCGCCCGACAGCGTGGCGCAGGTGCAGCACTACAACAACCAGTTCCACCACGCGCTGCTCGACGCGGCGCAGTCCGCGCGGGTGCGTTCCATGGTGGAAAACCTGCTGGACATGCCCATCATCATCGGCTCGTTCTACTTCTACACCAAGGACGACATGCTGCGCAGCGTGGAGCATCATCGCCAGATCATCGCGGCGCTGCGCGCGCGCGATGCGGAATGCGCGCAGATCGCCATGCGCTTCCACCTGGCTGCCACGCATCTGCTGTTCCGCAGCCACCGCAAGCCGGGCCAGTAGCCCAGGGCTTACCCCTGAACGCGCTTTCCCGGTTGTTTTTTCTCGGATCGGGCCTCGGCCCGCGCCTGCGCGATGATGGCCTGGGCGGTCCAGCGCGCCACGTCCGTGAGCTCGGGCAGCTCCAGTTTCCAGATGTCCTTCAACACCAGGAACACCTCCGTTCCATAGACCAGCGACAGGGCCTGGGCCACGCGGTCCAGCTGGGCCGGCGTCAGCTCGGGCGCCAGCGGCGCGATGGCGCGCCTGAGGATGTCGACGCGATGGCCGCGCACCAGCCGGGGCTCGGTTGCGGCGCGTCCGGCGCTGGCTTCGGCGTGCTGCTGCAGCGACACCATGATGGCGGCGCGCAGCGGCGCTTCGTGCGCTGCCAGCCGGGGGTAGGCGAAGCGCAGCAGTTCGTCGACGCGTTCGGCGGCGTCGGGCGCGGCGGAGTCCCAGGCCAGGATGGGCCCGAGGCTCTCGTCTACCACGGCGGCGATCAGCGCGCTCTGGCTGGGGAAGTAGCGGTAGGCGGTGGCGCGCGATACCTGCGCGTGTTCGGCCAGTTCGGCCACCGACGGCGTGATGCCCTGGGCCATCAGCCGTTGCGCCGCATCCAGCAGGATCTTGCGCATGCGCGCGCGCGGCCCATGCGGCGGTTCGCCGCTGGCGGCGGCCTGCGGGCTGGCGGGCGCGATCAGGCGCGCCGTGCCGGCCGTGGAGGGGGCGGGAGTTTGACGTGAGACAGGTGTCTCAGTATGATTCTTTCGTCTCATTTCTAGATTCTACAGGCCTCGCGGCCTCACATATCGAGGCGCGCACCGAGTGTAGCCGCCCGCGGAGGAGTCATGACGCATTCGAACCGGCGGGTCTACGTGGCCGCCACCTACGACACCAAGGGCCAAGAGGCTGAATACGTGATGGACCTGCTGCGCCGGGACGGACTGGATCCGGTGTCGGTGGACGTGTCCACTTCCGGCGCCGCCAGCGCGGCGCAGGTGCAGGCCAGCGTAGTGGCCGCCAGCCATCCGGACGGCGCCGGCGCGGTCTTCACCGGCGACCGGGGCACGGCCATCGCGGCCATGGCGCTGGCGTTCGAACGCTATGCGGCCGGCAACGCCGGGATCGGCGCGCTGCTGGGACTGGGCGGCTCCGGCGGCACCGCCTTGATCACGCCCGCGATGCGCGCGCTGCCGATCGGCACGCCCAAGCTGATGGTGTCGACGATGGCCTCGGGCAATGTCGCGCCCTATGTCGGGCCCTCGGACATCGCCATGATGTATTCCGTGACCGACGTCGCGGGCCTGAACCGCATTTCGCGCCGGGTGCTGGCCAATGCCGCCGGCGCAATCGGCGGCGCCTTCAAGCAGGCGGCGAACGCCGCGGCCGATGACGGCCGGCCCGCCGTGGGCATCACCATGTTCGGCGTCACTACCGCCTGCGTGCAGCAGGTGACGCCGCTGCTGGAGTCCCGCTACGACTGTCTGGTGTTCCATGCCACCGGCACGGGCGGGCAATCGATGGAGAAGCTGCTGGACAGCCATCTGCTGGGCGGCGTGCTGGACCTGACCACCACCGAAGTCTGCGACTTCCTGTTCGGCGGCGTGCTGGCCTGCACCGAGGACCGTTTCGGCGCCGTGGCCCGCACCGGCCTGCCCTACGTGGGCTCCTGCGGCGCGCTGGACATGGTGAACTTCGGCGCCATGGACACTGTTCCGGAACGCTACCGCGGCCGCAAGTTCTATCCGCACAATCCGCAGGTGACGCTGATGCGCACCACCGTGGAAGAAAACACCCGCCAGGGCGAGTGGATCGCCGCCAGGCTGAATCAATGCCAGGGTCCGGTGCGCTTCCTGATTCCGGAGGGCGGCGTCTCCGCGCTGGACGCGCCGGGGCAGGCGTTCTGGGATCCGCAGGCCGACGCGGCGCTGTTCGCGGCGCTGGAGAAAAACCTGGTGCAGACCGCCGAGCGCCGCCTGGTGCGCGTGCCTTGCCACATCAACGACCCGCTCTTCGCCCAGACCGCGGTCGACCAATTTCTTGAAATCGCTACACACTGAGGACCGCCGCCATGCCGCGCTTTGACCGCAACGAACTCCTGGACAAGTATCGCGCCATGGTGCGCGCGCGCACGCCTATCGTCGGCGGTGGCGCGGGCACCGGCCTGTCGGCCAAGTGCGAGGAAGCGGGCGGCATCGATCTGATCGTGATCTACAACTCGGGCCGTTATCGCATGGCGGGCCGTGGATCGCTGGCGGGGCTGCTGGCGTATGGCAACGCCAACGAGATCGTGGTGGACATGGGACGCGAAGTCCTGCCGGTGGTGAAGAAGACGCCGGTGCTGGCCGGCGTCAACGGCACCGACCCGTTCTGCGATTTCGACGTGTTCCTGGACGACCTCAAGCGCCAGGGCTTTGCCGGCGTGCAGAACTTCCCCACCGTGGGCCTCATCGACGGCACCTTCCGCGCCAACCTGGAAGAGACCGGCATGGGCTACGCGCTGGAAGTGGACATGATCCGCCTGGCGCACAAGAAGGGCATGCTGACCACGCCCTACGTGTTCAACGAGGACGACGCCGTGGCCATGACTAAGGCCGGCGCCGACATCATCGTGGCCCATATGGGCCTGACGACCGGCGGTTCGATCGGCGCCGAGACCGCGCAGACGCTGGACGGCTGCGTGGCGGCTATCGACCGCATCGCCGCGGCCGCGCTGGCGGTGCGGCCGGATATCATCGTGCTGTGCCATGGAGGCCCCATCGCCACGCCCGAGGACGCGGCCTACGTGCTGCGCGCGTGCAAGCATTGCCATGGCTTCTATGGCGCAAGCTCGATGGAGCGGCTGCCCACCGAACAGGCGCTGACCGCGGCGACCCGCGAGTTCAAGAGCCTGACGTTCTGATTCCGTCGTTTCCGACGTTTTCCCAATCCCTGGGCCGCGCGCCCGCAGGAGTCCGCATGCCGCATACCGTACACGTCAGCGCCATCATCCACGCGCCGCTACAGCAGGTCTGGGCCAGTTTCCGAGATTTCAACGGCCTGGCCGCCTGGCATCCCGGCATCGCCGAAAGCCGCCTGGAAGAGGGCGGCCGCCACGACGCCGTAGGCAGCGTGCGGCATCTGTCGCTCAAGCCTTCCGGCTTCGTGCGCGAGCAGTTGCTGATGCTGGACGATCCGGGCACGGCGCTGCGCTATTCCATCATCGAAACCGATCTGCCCATGCGCGACTATGTCGCCGGCGTGGCGCTGCATGCCATCACCGAAGGCGGCCACACGCTGGTGGAGTGGTGGGCGGATTTCCGCGTCGAGGGCGCGGAGTTGAGCGACGTGGCCAACGCCGTGGGCCGCAATGTGTTCGCGGCGGGGCTGGCGGCGCTGGATGAGAAGCTGCGCGGGGCCTGACCGCGCCGGGTATCCTTCAGGCTTTCAAACCCTTGGCCGGCATGCGCTTGCAGCCGGCCGGCAGCGGCGCGGTGCGCAGGTAGTCGTGGATCGCGCGGATCAGCGCCTGCGCGGCGGGGCTCAAGGGGTATTCCTTGTGCCGGATGATGCAGACCGTGCGTATGACCGTGGGACGGGCCAGCAGCGCGTAGGCCAGGCCCGGCTCCATCACCCGCTGCGCGGCCAGCGCCGGCAATAGCGCCACGCCCAGGCCGGCCTGGACCAGCGCCGCCTGCGAGGTGGTGCTGGACGCTTCGTAGAACGGCGCGCCGGCTTCTATCGGCAAGTCGGCGCGGGCGCGCAGCAGCGCCATGATGCCGGTCTCGTCCACCACCCCCACCAGTTTGCGGCCGGCCAGGTCCGACCAGCGCATCGTGCCGTCGCGCGCGGGGCGCAGGCTGGCGTCGTCTTCCCGGTACAACACGCCGAAACGGTCTTCCAGCAGGGCGTCGAACTGCAGGCCGGGCGCGTCGGCCCAGCGGCTGGTCAGGCCAAAGTCCACTTCGCGCGCGGCGACCTTGCGCTGGATGCGGCCGGAGTTGTCGTCGCTGAGATACAGGCGCACGGCCGGGTAGCGGGCGGAAAAGGCCGCGGCGGCGGGCGCGATGATCTGCGTGATGGCAGACGGTGCCGCCGCCACTCCCACGCGCCCGCGTTCCAGTGCGCCATAGCGTTGCACGTCGTCTATCACGCCATCGAAATCCGCCAGCAGCCGCATGACGCGCGGCAGGAATTCCTCGCCGGCCGCCGTCAGCAGCACGCGCCGGCTGGTGCGCGCGAAGAGCTGCGTGGCGAGCGCGTCCTCCAGCTGCCGCACCAGGCTGGTCACCGACGACTGCGTCTGGAACAGGCGCTTGGCGGCGTGCGTGAAGCTGGATTCCTGGGCCACGGCGACGAAGGCGGTCAGGTGCTTCAGGGTGACGTGCTTGGGCAGACGATTCATTTCAAATCACGATAGATGGATCAATAAAAACAATTTTCCCAGATTGATCGGGCGGACGATACTAGACCCTTTCGGCGTCCGCTGGCCTGGCGTATCCGCCGACAAGACCCTCAAGGCAGGAGCACCATGCGGCAGGAACCTCTGGATCTGATCATTGAAGGCGGGTGGGTCATTGACGGCCTGGGCGGCCCTAGGCGGCGCGCCGACGTGGGCGTGGCGGGCGAGCGCATCGCCGCCATCGGCGACCTGTCGGGCAAGGCGGCCGCGCGCCGGGTGGATGCGCGCGGCAAGATCGTGGCTCCCGGCTTCATCGACGTGCACGGCCATGACGACCTGATGTTCGTGGAGCGGCCTGGCCTGGAATGGAAGACCACGCAAGGCATCACGTCGGTGGTGGTGGGCAATTGCGGCGTGAGCGGCGCGCCGGCGCCCTTGCCGGGCAATACCGCCGCGGCGCTGGCCCTGCTGGGGGAAACGCCCTTGTTCGCCGACATGCAGGCCTATTTCGGCGAGCTGCGCGCGCAGCAGCCCATGATCAACGTGGCGGCCCTGGTGGGGCACGCCAACCTGCGCTTGGCCGCCATGCGCGACCCGGCGGCGCAGCCTACGGCCGAGGAACAGGAAAGCATGCAGCGCATGCTGGACGAAGCCCTGGCCGCGGGCGCGGTGGGCTTCAGCACCGGCCTGGCCTACCAGCCTGGCGGCGCGGCGCGTCCCGCCGAACTGGAGGGGCTCGCGCGGGTGGCGGCGGCGCGTGGCGCCATGCACACCAGCCATATCCGCAACGAGGGCGACGAGGTCGAGGCAGCCGTCGACGAGGTGCTCTCGGTGGGGCGCAACACGGGTTGCGCCACCGTGCTGTCGCACCACAAATGCATGATGCCGCAGAACTGGGGCAAGAGCCGCGCCACGCTGGCGAACATCGACCGCGCGCGCGGCGAGGGCGTGGAGGTGGCGCTGGACATTTACCCGTACCCCGGCAGCTCCACCATCCTGATTCCGGAGCGCGCCGAAACCATCGAGGACATACGTATCACCTGGTCCACGCCGCATCCCGAATGCGGCGGCCAGTTCCTCAGCGACATTGCGGCGCGCTGGGGCTGCGACAAGACCACCGCGGCGCAGCGCCTGTGTCCGGCGGGCGCGATCTACTTCGCCATGGACGAGGCCGAGGTACAGCGCATCTTCCAGCACGAGTGCTGCATGGTGGGTTCGGACGGCCTGCCCAACGACGCCCATCCGCATCCCCGGCTGTGGGGCAGCTTCACGCGCGTGCTGGGCCGTTACGTGCGCGAGGCCGAGCTCATGACGCTGGAGACCGCCGTGGCCAAGATGACTTCCCTGCCGGCCCGCGTGTTCGGCCTGGCCGGGCGCGGCCAGTTGAGCGAGGGCGCCTGGGCCGACATCGTCGTGTTCGACGCCGACACGGTCGAGGACCGCGCCACCTGGGAGGCGCCGACGCTGGCCTCCGCGGGCGTGGAGCACGTGCTGGTCAACGGCCAGCAGGTCTTTCCGGCTGAAGCCGGCATGGCGCGGCCTGGCAAGATCCTGCGCCGTGAAGCAATGGCGCAAGCCGCCGCCGGCGCGGCCGCATAAGAATTCCAACCATCCCTACAGGAGACATACCCATGATGCGCAAGACTTGCGTAGCCCTGGCGCTGGCCGCCATGCTGCCCGCTGCCCACGCGGCTTTTCCCGACCATCCCATCACGCTGATCGTGCCGTTCCCGGCGGGCGGCCCGACCGACATCGTGGGCCGGCTCGCGGCCGCCAAGGCGGGCGAGATCCTGGGCCAGCAGATCGTCGTGGAGAACCGCACGGGCGCGTCCGGCACCATAGGCATGACCGCCACGGCGCGCGCCAAGCCGGACGGCTACACCGTGGGCCTGGCCACCGTCAGCACGCACGGCACCGCGCCGCACCTGTTCCCGAAGCTGACCTACGATCCGGTCAAGGATTTCACGCCCGTCAGCAACCTGGTCACCAGCCCCAACATCCTCAGCGTGAATCCGCAGTTCCCGGCCAAGACGCTGGGCGAGTTCGTCGAGCACGTGCGCGCCAATCCCAACAAGGACGGCTATGCCAACGCCGGCGCCGGCGGCGTGAACGACCTGGGCATGATCTGGTTCCTGCAGATCATCGGCGGCAAGATGAACAGCATTTCCTATCGCGGTTCGGCGCCCGCGCTGACCGATACGGTGGGCGGGGTGGTGCCGGTGATCTTCGATAACTTCCCGTCGTCGCTGCCCTACCTGAAGAGCAATCACCTGCGCGCCCTGGCCATCACCGGCGCCCAGCGCAACCCGCGTCTGCCGGACGTGCCGACGTTCGCGGAGCAGGGCTACAAGGACTACGATGTGACGGCCTGGTACGGCGTGGTGGGACCTGCCGGCATGCCTGACGACGTGCGAGACAAGCTGGCCGACGCCTTCGCCCGCGCCGTGCGCGATCCGGCGACAGCGGCCAAGATGGAAGAGACGGGCGCATTTCCGCTGGGCAATACCCCGGCCGAGTTCGGCCAGCAGATCCGCGCCGAACGCGACCGCTGGAAGACCGTGATCGAGAAGGCCGACATCAAGCTGCAGTAAACGCAGCGGACGCGTTCAATACACGTCGCGGCGGTAGCGGCCGTCGCGCTGCATGGCCTGCAGGCGCGTGGCGCCCAGTATGTCCTGCAGGGCGGCGTCCACGCCGCCGGCCATGCCTTGCAGGCTGCCGCAGACGTAGATGGCGGCGCCCGCGTCGGCCCAGGCGCGCACGGCTTCAGCTTGTTCGCGCAGATGGTGCTGCACGTAGCGGCGCTCGGCCTGGTCACGCGAGAACACCCCGTCCACGCGTTCCAGCGTGCCGTCATTGCGCCAGGCGTCGATCTCTTCCCGGCAGAACCAGTCGTGCGCCGCGTTGCGTTCGCCGAACACCAGCCAGTTGCGGCGCTGGCCCGCGGCGCGGCGCGCCTTGATCAGCGCGCGCAGGCCGGCCAGGCCGGTGCCATTGCCCACCAGCAGCAGCGGGCGGTCGTCGGCAGGCGCGTGGAAATTGCGGTTGACGCGCACGCGCAGGTCGATCGCGTCGCCGGGCTGCGCGATATGGGTGAGCCAGCCGCTGCCCAGGCCCAGCGCGCCATCGGCGCCGCGCATCTGGCGCACCAGCAATTGGATCGAACCGTCTTCCGGCAGCGATGCGATCGAGTATTCGCGGTGCGCGAGCAAGGGGCCGCCGGCTTCGCGCCGCGGGCCGATCTCGGCGATGTCGCCGGCCTGCCAGCCGCGCACGCCATCGGCTGGCGGCGTCAGCGTCAGCAGATAGCAGGGGCCGCCCTGGCTGTGCGGATTGAGCTGTTCGCGCGCGGCCAGGCGCCACGATTCGTAGACGGGCGCCTGCCAATCGGGCAGGTCGCTGCGTCCTGCCAGCAGGCCCAGGTGATGCTGCCAATGGCGCAGGGCGGCGGGGTCGCCGTTGTCGACTTCAACCAGGTCGAACAACGGCGTTGCGCCCTGGGCGTGCAGCCAGTCGTCCAGGCGATGGCCGAAGCCGCAGAACTGGGCATATTCGCTGTCGCCCAGCGCCAGCACCGCGTAGTGCGCGCCGGCAAGCGCCGGGACCGCCAGCTGCATCTGTTCGGCGAAGACCGCGGCGGCGTCGGGCGGATCGCCTTCGCCATAGGTGCTGACCACGAACAGCATGCGGCGATACGCCGCCAGACGCTTGGCGTCCAGCTGTTCCAGCGCCGCCACGCGCACGGCGAGGCCGCCCGCGCGCAGGGATTCGGCGGTCTGCGCCGCCAGCGATTCGGCGTAGCCGGTCTGCGTGGCGTAGGCGACCAGCAAGGTGTCTTCGGGGACGGGCGCTTGCAGGGCTTGCAGTGCCAGCGCCTGTTGCGCCTCATGGCGCTTGGCGCGGCGGCGGGCCCAGAGGCACAGGAGCAACCAGGCTCCCACCACGCATGCTGCCGCGATCAACCGGGTTGCTGGCATGTCGTCAGGCTATGGCGGCCAGCGCCTGGAATGCGGGCGTGGCAACGACGCGCCAGGCGTCGCGCTCGCGCAGGATGAACAAGGCCGCCAGATCGTGGCGGCGCGCATAGGCCAGGCCCTCGTCTGCGCCCAGCACGGTCAGGGCGGTGGCGAGCGCGTCGGCCTGCATGCATCCGGGATGCAGCACGGTGACCGAGGCCAGATTGTTGCGCACCGGCATACCCGTGCGCGGATCGATGGTGTGGGCGTAGCGCTCGTCGCCGCTGCCCGCGTGGCGGCGGTAATCGCCCGAGGTGGCGATGCTGCGGTCGGACAGCGGCAGCGCCAGCGCATGGTCGTCGCTGGCGTCCGGCACTTCGATCGCCACGCGCCAGGGCTGGCCGTCGGGCCGTTTGCCGCGCGCGCGCAATTCGCCGCCGACTTCGACCAGGTATTGGGTGATGCCCAGCGCATCGAGCGCCATCGCGGCGCGGTCCACGCCGTAACCCTTGGCGATGGAGGAAAGATCCAGATAGGCGCCGCCCGGCTGCAGCGCGGCGCGGCGGTCGGTGTCCAGCTGCACGCGGCGCCAGCCGCAGCGGGCGCGCGCGGCCTCGATGGCGGCAGGCGCGGGCGGCTCGAAGGCGCGCTGGTGCGGACCGAACCCCCAGGCGTTCACCAGCGGTCCCACCGTGGGGTCATAAGCGCCGCCAGTGTCCCCGGCCAGCGCCAGCGCGTGGCTCAGCACATGGAAGAATCCCGCCGGCAATTCCTGCCAGCCAGCGGCGGCCTGGTTGTAGCGCGTGATGTCGGAATCCGCTTCCCAGGTGCTCATCTGGGCGACCACTTCGTCCAGTGCCGCCTGGATGGCACGGCGCGCCGCGGCTTCCGTGCGCCCGGCCGGCAGCGCCATGCGCGCCGACCAGGTGGTGCCCATGGTGGCGCCGGCCAGCGCCGCGGGCGCTGCCGGCATTGCGGGCATGGCGCCATAGGCGACGCGCACGGCAGTAGCCGGCGCGCCGCTCTGGGCGTAGGAAGGAGAGTTGGCCATGCGCCTGCGGCGGGTTAGGGCTGCAGCACTTCGACCGTGCCTGCGTAGGACAGGCGGCGCTTCTTGGCTTGCGGCACGCTGACCTTGGCATCTTCCATGCCAGCCTCGATCCAGTACAGGCCGGGCTGCGGCCACTTCACGGAGAACTTGCCGTCCTTGTCCGTCTTCAGCTGGATTTCGCCGACCTTGTCGCGATAACGGCTGCCGCCGGGCACCACGTTGACTTCCAGGTCGGCGGCGGGCTTGCCGTCCAGCAGCATCTGGAAGGTGGCGGGCTCGTCGGTGAACAGGTCGTTCGGGTGGGTCACGGGGGCCAGTTCCAGGCCGCGGCCGACCGGCTTGACGGCCGAGGGCTTGCCGGCGGTCACGAAGGTTTCGACGCGACCCAGGCTTTGCGAGACTTCCAGCTCATCGGCCTTGGCCGGCACGGCCTGCGCCAGGCCTTCGGGCTTGCCGAAGTAGCGCTTGTTCTTGCCGTCTTCCTTCCAGCGCGCGAACACGCCGTCGTTGACCACGGCCACGCGGTACGTGCCGGCCTGCTTCAGTTGCAGGTCGAAGGTGCTGCGCAGCTTGCCCTTATTGACGTTTTCGGCTTCGGCGGCGCTGCCGTCCGGAGCCGTCACGGCCAGGCCGTCCAGGCGCAGCGGGGCGTGGTTGAAATAGAACTTGTCGTTGCCGACGGCGGCGTCGACGGTGACCCAGCTGTCGACGCCGGACAGCACCGTCGAGGACGGCACCATCCAGACGTCATGCGCCTGGGAGGCGAAGGGCAGGCACAGCGCCAGGGCGGCGGCCAGTTTGGCGGCGGATTTCATCGTTGCGCTCCTAGGAGATCTCAAGGTTTCAGGTCGAGCGCGATGGCGCCCAGTTCGTGTTCGCCGCGCGCGGTCAATTGCCCGGCCTTTTGCGGCGGCCATTGGAAGGGAATGCGCAGCAGCTCGCGGCCGCCGACTTCTCGCGCGGCTTCGACCACCACGGCGTACTGGCCAGGCTTCAGGCCCGACAGCGGCTTGCTGGCCGCGTCAAAGCTCAGCGCGTGCTTGCCCACGGGCTTGGTCGCGCCGCTGACGCCGTCCACCGGGAACTGCTGATTGCGGCCGCTGCGGCGCCACCATTGGCGCATGTCCTTGAGCCATTCCGTGCCTTCGTTGTTCTTCTTGGCCACGTCGTACCAGACGGCCAGGTCGGTCGCGACGCTCTGATCCGGGTTTTCGATCCAGATCGCGACGTAGGGACGGTGGTATTCCGCCACGTCCAGGCGCGGGATCTCGATGGACAGGCCGATGTCGGCCGCTTGGGCCGTTCGGGCGATCAGGCCGGCCAGCAGGGCCGACAACAACAGCTTGCGCATGGAAATCTCCAGGGGCGGATCGTTGGAATCAATGTATGAAAAGCAGGGCCAGCACCACCGGGATCACCACGCCCAGGCCGACCATGGGCCAGGTCGCGCTGCGGTTGCCGGCGTGCATCTTGAGCAGCACCAGGCCGGTCAGCGAAAAGACCAGACAGGCGACGGCGAAGATGTCCAGGAACCAGCTCCAGGCCAGGCCGGTGTTGCGGCCCTTGTGCAGGTCGTTCAGGTACGAGATCCAGCCGCGGTCGGTGCGTTCGTATTCCACGTCGCCGCTGGCCAGGTCGATGGACAGCCAGGCGTCGCCGCCGGCGCGCGGCAGCGACAGGTAGACCTCGTCGGCCGACCATTCGGCGGGTTTGCCGGCGGCAGAGGCGTCCAGCGTCTGGTCCAGCCATTGCGCCACGGGCGCGGGCAATGGGGCCTTTTTTTGCGCGGGAGGAGGGGACAATTGCTGCAGCACGGCGTCCGGCATGCGGGCCTCGCGGCTGGTCACGACCGCCCGGGCCTCGATGTGCGAGGCGTTGTTCAGGGTCAGGCCCGTCACCGCGAACAACAGCATGCCCAGCAGGCACAGCGCCGAGCTGATCCAATGCCATTGGTGCAGTGTCTTGAGCCAATAGGCACGGCGGCGGGGAGTGGGTTGACTGTCCATGGGGTATAGGGTGAAAGCCCGCGGATTCTAACATTTAATGAGAATGACTCTTATAAATGTTGCGTCTGCCCGCCCGAGGAAATTTCAATCGATTTCGGGCCGCGCGTCGCGGCGGGGCGGGGGCGTCGTGGCGCCTGTCTGCCAGCAGCGATAAGATAGGCCACCCGTTACAAACACCGGAGGTCGTCATGCTTGAACAGCAAGTCGTGGATCAGATCGGTCGTCATTGGGGTTGGGTGGCATTGCGCGGCGTCGTCGCCATCCTGTTCGGGCTCATGGCCTTGCTCATGCCCGCCATCACCTTGTCCGCGCTGGTGCTGGTGTGGGGCGCTTTCGCGCTGGTGGACGGCGTGCTGGCCCTGGTTGCCGGCGTGCGCATCCGCGACAACGGCAAACCCCTGTGGGCGCTCATCATCGTGGGCCTGCTGGGGATCGCGGCCGGCATCGTCACCTTCCTCTATCCCGGCCTGACCGCGCTGGTCCTGCTCTATATCATTGCGATCTGGGCGCTGGTGTCCGGCATATTCCAGGTCGTGGCGGCGATCCGTTTCCGCAAGGACATCCGTAATGAGTGGCTGCTGGGCCTCTCGGGCCTGGTGTCCATCCTGTTCGGCGGCATGCTGATCATGCAGCCCGGCGCGGGCGCGCTGGCGCTGGTCTGGGTCATCGGCGCCTACGCCGTGTTTTTCGGCATACTGCTGCTGGTCTTTTCCTTCCGCCTCAAACAGCACAAGGCGTCCTGAAATCCGATGTCCGCATACCAAACCCTGATTCCCCTGAATTTCCTGGCCGTGGGCCTGGGCGCCATGTTCGGCGCCTGGACCCGCTGGCTGGTCAGCATGTGGCTCAACGTGGAGTCCTGGCCCTGGGGCACCTTCGTGGTGAACCTGGCCGGCGGCTATCTGGTTGGGCTGGCGTTGGCGCTGGTGGCCGGGCATCCGGAATGGCCGGCCTGGGTGCGGCTGGGCGCAATCACGGGTTTCATGGGGGGCTTGACCACGTTTTCGACCTTTTCGGCCGAGACGGTGGCCATGCTGGAGCGCGGCGCCTACGCCAGCGCGCTGGGCTATGCGGGGTTCAGCCTGATCGGGTCGCTGCTGCTGACGGCGGCCGGCCTGGCCACCGCCAGCCTGTTACGCTAAGGCCTGCGGGCGGCGTTCAGGCCGCTGCCGGATTCAGCACGCGAGCGGCCTGCAGGCCACTGCGCACCGCGCCTTCCAGCACGCCCGGATAGCCCGTGTCGGTCCAGTCGCCGGCCAGCGCCAGGGTGGGCCAGGGCGTGGTATTCAGCGGCCGTGTCAGGCCCGGCACTGCCGCGAAGGTCGCGCGTTTTTCGATGAACAGTTCGGCGGCCGCCACCTCCGGCATGGCCGGCAGGCGCGCGGGATGGCGCGCCGCCTGTTCGGCCACTTGGTCGATCAGCGCCTCGATGAGCTGCCGGCGGTTGCGTTCCGCGAGGCCGGTGGCCGCGCTGGTCACGACCGCCAGTTCGCCGGCCTTGGTGTCGCCGGCCAGTTGCGCGCGGTCGAACAGCCATTGGCCGTAGTGGTCGCGGGCGGATTCCTCGCGCAGCATCATCATGGGTTCGGGCAGGCGCCAGGGATCCTGCAGCCGCAGGTTCAGCGTGGCGATGGGCATGTATTCGAACGCCTTGAGCGCATCCAGCAGCCCGGTGGCGCAGGCTTCCCGCAACGGTGCGTCGAGCAGCCGCGCGGCAAAGGTGGGAGGCACCGCCAGCACGGCTGCATCGAACCGTTCCTGGTTGATGTCGATGCCTTCAGCCGACGGGCGGAGCTGGCGCACGGTGCTGCCGTAGCGCATGGTCACCTGGCGCGCGGCGGCGTCGGGCCAGAGCGCGGACAGGTCGGTGCAGGGCAGCAGCATGTCGCTGTTTTCGCGGCTGCCGGTCAGGCTGTCGCGCAGCACGCGCGCAAACAGCGCGGCGCTGGCCGTGGCGGTCGGCGTGTTCAGCGCGGCCAGGCAGAGCGGTTCCCAGACCTGACGGATCAGCGCATCCGATTGCGCGTGGTAGTGCAGCAGATGCAGGACGGTCCATTCGCGCGGCGGCGTCCAGGCCATGGCTTTCAGGCCGCGCATCAGGCGCAGGGTCGCCAGGCGGTCCTTCCAGGCCAGGCCGCGCGCGCGCAGGATCGCCGCCGCCATATGCAACGGCGCCGGCAGCCGCGGCGCGGCCAGGCGGAAGCGGCCGTCCAGGCTGGCCAACTGCAGCGGCCGGCGCATCAGCAAGGCGTCGGGGTTGCGGCCGACGCGGCGCATCAGCGCCAGCGTGTGCCTGTAGGCGCCCGACAGCAGGTGCTGGCCGTTGTCCAGCGGCGCGTCGAAATCGGTGTGGAAGACGCGCCGGGCGCGGCCGCCGGGCGTATGGCCGGCTTCGAAGACGGTGACTTTGGCGCCGGCTTCGCGCAGGGCGACGCTGGCTGCCAGGCCAGCCCAGCCGGCGCCGATGACCGCGGCCTTCACCGCGCCAACCGGCGGACCAGTCCGCGTCCGCCGCCCACCCAGGTCTTCCAGGCGAGCCACAGCTTGCGCAAAGGGGTGAGCGAGATGCGCTGGTGCAGCACCTGCCAGTTGTCGCGTTCGATCTCGTCGAGCAGCGCGTGGTAGATGGCCGCCATCATCAGGCCCGGGCGCTGCGCGCGGCGGTCGGCCTCGGGCAGGTTGCTCATGGCCTCGCGGTACAGCCCGCGGGCGCGCTCGGCCTGGAACTTCATCAGCGCGCTGAAGCGGTCGGAGTATTCGCCGTTCAGGATGTCCGAGGCCTTGACCTCGAATTGCTGCATGTCGTTGACGGGCAGGTAGATGCGGCCGCGGCGGGCGTCGTCGCCCACGTCGCGGATGATGTTGGTCATCTGGAACGCCAGGCCCAGCTTCTCCGCGTAGACCAGGGTCTTGGGGTCGGAATAGCCGAAGACGCCGGCCGACAGTTCGCCCACCACGCCGGCGGCGTGCCAGCAGTACTTGCGCAGGCCCGGCCAGTCCAGGTAGCGGGTCTGGTCCAGGTCCATTTCCATGCCGTCGATGACGGCCAGCAGGCGTTCGCGCGTGATCGAACAGCTTTGCAGGTGTGGCTGCAGGGCGCGCGTCACCGGGTGGTCCGGATTGCCGTTGTACATCTGGTCGACCTGCGTGCGCCACCAGGCCAGCTTGACGCGGGCCAGCGACGGGTCGGTGCACTCGTCCACCACGTCGTCCACTTCGCGGCAGAACGCGTACAGGGCCGTGATGGCACGCCGCCGCTCGGGCGGCAGGAAGAGGAACGAGTAGTAGAAGCTGGAACCGCTCTTGGCGGCTTTCTCCTGGCAATATTCGTCAGGGGTCATATCAGGTAATTGCGCGCCACAACATGATGGCCCAATCTTTGGCGCCCAATTCGGGGCGATTCATGAATACATCGTAGCCGCCCGCCTCGATACGCTCCAGCACGCGCAGCCCGCCTTGCACCACCAGGCGCAGCTCCAGGCCCATGCGGCCCGGCAGGCGGCGCGCCAGCGGAGCGCCGAAGTGTAGCAGTGCGCGGGCGCGTTCGACTTCGAAGGCCATCAGGTCGCGCCAGGCGGGCGTCAACCGGCAGGCGGCCAGGTCCTCGTCCGTCACGCCGTGGCGGCGCAGGTCTTCCTGCGGCAGGTAGACGCGCTGCTTGTGCCAGTCCACCCGCACATCCTGCCAGAAATTCACCAGCTGCAGGCCGGTGCAGATGGCGTCGGCCTCGGTCACGTTGTGCGGATTGGTGGCTTCGAACAGGTGCAGCATCAGCCTGCCCACGGGATTGGCGGAGCGGGTGCAGTAATCCGCCAGCGTGGCGTAGTCTTCGTAGCGCTTGACGCTGATGTCCTGTTCGAAGGCGGACAGCAGGTCGTAGAACGGCGTGATGGGCAACTGGTGGCGCGCGATGGTGGCCGCGAGTGGCACGAAGATGCCGGCCAGTTCGGGCGAGCCGGGCGCGGGCGTGGCGCCGGGTTCGGCGCCGATGCGGTGCAGCTCGGCGCGGAACGCGGCCAGCTGGCTCAGCCGTTGCGCGTCGGTGGCGCTGCCTTCGTCGGCGATATCGTCCGCTGCGCGGGCGAAACGGTAGATATCGGTCACGGCGCCGCGCAGCCTGCGCGGCAACAGCAGCGAGGCGACGGGAAAGTTCTCGTAGTGATCGATGGGCATATTTGGACTTGCGGATCTGGCCCGGGGGCCTGGACCGATCCATTTTAGAGTAGTCGCATCCAGGCGGCATGGCGCGACGCCGTGCGGGACGCGGATCAGTTAGACTTAAGCGCCACAGGATCCCACACCATGCCGCGTCCCATATCCGCCACCGTCTCCGTTTCCGCGCTTGCGCACAATCTTGCGGCCGTGCGCCGCCACCTGGACCAGACGGCGGCCGCCGCTTCCGGCCTGCCGCCTTCCATCTGGGCAGTGATCAAGGCCAATGCCTATGGGCACGGCATCGAGCAGGCCGTGGCCGGCTTTTCCAAGGCGCAAGGTTTGGCGATGCTGGACCTGGACGAAGCCGTGCGCTGCCGCGAGGCGGGCTGGGGCGGCCCCATCCTGCTGCTGGAAGGCTTTTTCGAACCCTCCGACCTGGACATCGTCGACCGCTACCACCTGAGCACCACGGTGCACAGCCGGGAGCAGCTGGACATGCTGGCCCGCGCGCGCTTCTCGCGCCGCGTCGACATCATGCTCAAGCTGAACAGCGGCATGAACCGCCTGGGCTTCAGCCCCGCAGCCTACGCCGCGGCGCATGAGCGCGCCATGCTGTTGCAGCAGCAGGGCGTGCTGGGCTCGGTGGGCAAGATGACCCATTTCGCCTGCGCCGACGGCCCCCAGGGCGTGAACGAGCAACTGGCGGTGTTCAATTCGGTGACGCATAAGATGCCGGGCGCCATCAGCGTCTGCAATTCGGCTGCCACGCTGCGCTTCGCCGAGATCGCGGTCGCTTCGGAAAACCAGGCGCACTGGGTGCGCCCGGGCATTTGCCTGTACGGCGCGTCGCCGTTCGCGGACGCCGAAGCCTCTTCCTTCGGTCTGAAACCGGCCATGTCGCTGCGGTCGGAAATCATTGCCGTGCAGGATCTGAAGGCCGGCGATTCGGTCGGCTATGGCGCCATCTTCCGCGCCGAACGCTCCATGCGCATCGGCATCGTGGCCTGCGGTTATGCCGACGGCTATCCGCGCCACGCGACCACCGGCACGCCGGTGGTGGTGGCCGGCATCCGCACCCAATTGGTGGGCCGTGTTTCCATGGACATGCTGATCGTCGATCTGGGGCCTGTCCCCGCCGCCGGCGTCGGCTCGCCCGTGTCGCTCTGGGGCGAGGAAGGCCCGTCCGTGGACGAGGTGGCCCTGGCCGCCGGCACCATCGGCTACGAGCTGCTGTGCGCCCTGGCGCCACGCGTTCCGGTCACCCGGGACGTCTGAAACGCGCCGGCTCCTGGCTGCCGGGCAGGCTGTCCGGCAGGCAAGAATTGCTACGCAATTTACAAGACAGGTGACGCCGGATGGTGTCTACTTGGAAGACCGGGCGCCCAAGCGCCCGTTTTTTACCAAGAAAACAGAAGCGAGGTTTCAACCCATGAAGGACAAATGCGTGCTCGTCACGGGCGCCACCAAAGGCATAGGCTGGGCGCTTACTCAGCGGCTGTCCGACATGGGATGTCATGTGGTGGGCATCGCGCGCAATACCACCGACGTGGATTTCCCGGGCTACCTCTATGCCTGTGACCTGGCGGACGCCGGCCGCACCGAAGAGGTGCTGCGCGAGATCCGCGAGAAATTCCCGGTCGATGCCGTGGTCAACAACGTGGGCATCGTCTCGCCCCAGCCGCTGGGCGAGATCGACCTGGCCACGCTGTACAACGTGCTCGACCTGAACGTGCGCGTGGCGGTGCAAGTCACCCAGGCCTTCATCGAATCCATGAAGGTGCGCCGCGCCGGGCGCATCGTCAACGTGGTCAGCCGCGCCATCCATGGCGGCCTGGAGCGCACCGCCTATTCGGCCGCCAAGAGCGCGCTGGTGGGCTGCACGCGCACCTGGGCGCTGGAACTGGCCGAATACGGCGTCACCGCCAATGCGGTGGCCCCCGGCCCGATCGAAACCGAAATGTTCCGCGCCACGCGGCCGGCCGGCAGCGACGCCGAAAAGCGCGCACTGGCCTCGGTGCCCATGAAGCGTTTGGGCACGCCCGCCGAAGTGGCGGCCGCGATCGCCTTCCTGCTGTCGGACGACGCCGGCTTCATTACCGGGCAGGTGTTGGGGGTGGACGGCGGCGGCAGCCTGGGTGGCCGTTCCTGAAGTTTCAAACCTTGTTTTCAGCCTTTCACTGCGCTGCGGAACGCCGCGCCCAGGGCCGTCAGCGCCTCGCGCGCGCGGCCATCCCTGATCCTGGTGTGCAATAGGACTGGTAGTTGCGGCAGGGCAGGCAGTCCCAGCCTGGGGCCCGCGTCGACCGCGCCGAAGGGCAGCATGCGCGGAGACAACGCCGCAACGCCGAGTCCCGCCATCACGGCGGACGCGACCGCCATCACGCCGCCGCCCACAAAGACTTCCGCCCACGGTATGCCGGATTCGTCGAGCAGTTGTTCGGCGATGGCGCGCACGCCGCAAGGTTGCGCCATGGTGGCCAGGGGTAGCGGTTCGCCCGCCCGGTGCTGCCAGTCGGGCGCCGCGAACCAACCGAATTTTTCCTTGGTCAGGACCTGGCCGTCGTCGCGTCCCGCATGCAGGCGCACGATCACCGTATCGAGTTCGCGCCGGTCGTAGCTCTGGAGCAGGTCGCCGGACGAGGCAATCCGGATCTCGATCAGCAACTGGGGATCCGCCGCGTTCATGCGTGCGATCAGCGCCGGCAGTTCCGGTCCCGCCACGTGTTCGCTGATGCCGACGGCAAGGCGCTGCCTGCCCTCGGCGGCCGCGGATAGCGCGCGGTCGTGCGCCGCCAGGAGTTCGCGCGCCTGTCCAAGAAAGGCGGCGCCCCGCGCCGAAAGCTCCACGTACCGCGGCGTGCGTTCGATCAGGCGGAAACCAAGCCGGTCCTCGAGCCGCTTGAGTTTCAGGCTGATGGCCGCTTGCGTCATCTGCAGGACTTCGGCGGCGCGCGTGAAGCTGCCCAGCTCGGCAATGCGGACAAAAGCCCTTACGGCAGCGACGTCCAGTGGGCGTTCAATCATTTCAGATGCTTATCATTGAAATATAGAGCCATAGCTTATCAGAATGGCTAACATGGCATGGCACAACCACGGAGAACCACCATGCCGCTAGTCCATGTCTCATTGCGCGCTGGCAAGCCGCAAGCCTATCGCCAGGCCATCTTCGACAATATCTATCTGGCGATGCGCGAAACGTTCAATGTTCCCGAAGACGACCAATTCATGACCATGACCGAGCATGAGGCGTCGAACTTCCGCTACAGCCCGACCTACATGGATGTGGCGCGCAGCGACGACCTCGTGTACATCCAGATCACGGCGAACAACACGCGCAGCCTGGAACAGAAGAAGGCACTGTTCCAGCGGATCGCGCAGCGCTTGGGCGATGACCCTGGCCTGCGGCCCGAGGACGTGTTCGTGAACCTGGTGGAGGTGGCGAAAGAGAACTGGTCTTTCGGACACGGTCTCGCGCAATACGCTTGAGACCGGAAAGGGGGCGCTACGCGCCCAGCGCGCCGGCTTCCACCCGCAGCGCGTCCAGAAAGCGCTGCAGCGCCGGCGCTGCTTCCACCTGCGCCCGCTGCACCACGCCTACCGGCGGCAGGTTCCAGTCGGGGCGGAATCTCAGGATGGCCAGCACGCCCAGCGCGGCGTAGTGCTGCGCCACCGCGCGCGGCATGGCCGAAAGCAGGTCGCTGCTGCGCAACAGCACCTCGTTGGCCAGCAGCGATACCGATTCGGCCATGGGCGCGCGCAGCGTCAGTCCCTGTTCGGCGAAGTAGGAGTCGATGCGCTGACGCAGCGGCGCCTGGGGCGGCGGCAGGATCCAGTCCTGCCGCGCCAGCGCGGCGGCGGTGATGCGGGTGGACTTGGCCAGCGGATGGCCGACGCGCGCCACCACGCAGATGGGTTCTTCGTACAGGACCTCGGTACGGAACACGGGTTGCGTGGCGTCCAGCATCAGGCGGCCCAGCACGCAATCGAGTTCGCCGCGCGCCAGGCCGGCCAGCAGCGCATCGTGCGCGCCTTCCTGCAGCATGACGGTGACGCCGGCATGGTCGGCGCGCAGGCGCTGCAAGGCGCGCGGCACCAGCACGGGCAGGGCCACCTGCTGCACGCCAACGCGGATGCGGCCGCTGGCGCCGGCCGCCAGCGCCGCGATCTCGTTGCGCGCGCCGGACAGGTCGGACCAGAGCACATCGGCCTTGCGCGCCAGCGCATGGCCAAATCCCGTGGGCACGATGCCGCGGCGCGTGCGCTGGAACAGCGGCACGCCGAACATGTCTTCCAGTTCCAGCAGCTGCTTGCTGGCCGCGGGCTGCGTCATGCCGAGCTCGGCCGCGGCCTTGTGCACGCTGCCCAGCGCGTATAGCGCGCGCAGCAGGTCCAGGTGGCGCATGCGCAGGCGCCCGCCGATGTGGTGCAGCTCTGGAATGCGGGGCGTGGCTGGCATTTTGTGGAATTCCTGTTGGTTATCACAGCATTCTAATAATTGATTAGATTGTATGCACCCCATCCCTATACTGGATCGCAGTTCAACGACCTGTGCAAAAGGGGAAAACATGAAGATCACGATGCTGGGAACCGGAGCCGCGCTGCCTGATCCCGACCGGGGCCAGTCTGCCATCCTGCTGACCCTGGATGACGATACCCATTACCTGTTTGACTGCGGCGAGGGCGCCACGCGGCAGATGGTGCGCGCCAACGTGGATCCTGCGAAGGTGGGCTTCGTGTTCCTGACGCACCTGCACCATGACCACATCTGCGACTATCCCTATTTCGTCATTTCCAGCTGGATGCTGAACAAGACCGGCGCGCCGCTGGTGCTGGGGCCGAAGGGCACGCGCCATTTCGTCGACCATCTGTTCGAGAACGGCGCCTACCACACCGACTACCAGGCGCGCAGCGCCTATCCGGTGCGCCAGGCCAATCTGGAAGCCATGCGCCCCGAGGTGCGGGAAGTCAGCCCTGGCCCGGTGTTCGACGATGGCAGGGTGCGCATTTCGGTCGACTGGGTGGAGCACATTCCGCGCGACGTCTGCGAATGCTTCGGCGTGCGGGTGGAGGCCGAAGGCAAGGTCATCGCGTTCAGCGGCGACACGGCGCCCTGTGAAGCCATGGTGCGGCTGGCGCAGGACGCAGACCTGCTGATTCATGAGTGCACCTTTCCCGAATCGTTCATCGCGCATCGCGCCAAGACAGGGGTGGGCACCTATGCGCACACCAGCCCCACGGACCTGGGCATCATCGCCAGCCGCGCCGGCGTCAAGAGCCTGGTGGCGACGCACTTCGGCCATTTCGATTCGACCAGCCCGGTGATCAAGCGCGCCGCGGCCAAGCATCTGCCGGTGGAACTGATGGGACCGCACCTGATGGACGAGATCGTGGCCGACATCCGCAAGAACTACTCGGGCCCGCTGCGGCTGGCGCACGACCTGATGCGCATCGACCTGTAGCATCCGCGGGGAATACCTGCCGGCCCCCGGGCCGGCGCGTGCGCGGGCGTGGCCCGCCAGCCAGGGAGAACACCATGACGTACCGGACTTGCGCCGTATCCGTTTTGCTTGCCTTGGGCCTGGCGGCATCGCCGCTGGCCGCCCGGGCGCAGTATCCCGATCACCCCATCCGTATCGTCCTGCCGTACGCGCCGGGCGCGGCGGGCGACGTGGCCATGCGCCAGATCCAGCCCCTGCTGGAAAAGCGTCTGGGCCAGCCTCTCATCGTCGATTACAAGACTGGCGCCGGCGGCAACATCGGCGCGCTGGAGGTGGCGCGCGCCAAGCCCGACGGCTACACGCTGGTGCTGGGCGCCACCAATAACTTCGTCATCAATCAGTTCCTGTACCGCAAGCTGGGCTTCGATCCGCTGGCCGACCTGGAGCCGGTGGGCAAGTTGGCGGACGTGCCGGCCTTCGTCTACGTCAGCGCGCAAGTGCCGGCGCAGGACTACGCGCAGTTTGCGCAGTATGCGCGCGCGCAGGCCGGCAAGCTGAACTACGGATCGCCGGGCATGGGCACCACGCCGCATCTTTCCGGCTACCGCCTGTCGCATGCGATGGGCGCGGGCATGACGCACATTGCCTACCGCGGTTCCTCGCCGGGAGTGCAGGCCTTGCTGGCCAACGAGATCCAGATGTACATCGGCGGCTACAGCATTGCCGCGGCCTACGTGCCGCAAGGCAAGGTGCGGGCCCTGGCGGTGGCGGCATCCGAGCGCTTCGCCGGCCTGCCCGACGTGCCTACCGCGGGCGAGGCTGGCATGCCGGACGTGGTGCAGGGCAACTGGTGGGGCTTTGCCGCGCCCAAGGGCACGCCGCCAGAGCGGGTGGCGCGCTTTGCCGGCGTCCTGCATGAGGTGCTGGCCTTGCCGGAGGTCCGCCAGGCCTTCCTGGCGGGGGGCTTCGTGCCGGGGCAGGACACGCCTGCGTCGTTCGCCTCCGAGTGGCGCAGAGAAGCGCCGCAATGGCAGGCGGTGGTGCGCGAATCCGGCGTGGTGCTGGAGAACTGAGGAGCTGGACATGGAGTACACGCGCCGCGGTTCAGGCCGCCCGCTGTTCCTGCTGCATGGCTTTTGTTCATCGTCCGCGATCTGGTACGGCCTGGCGGGTGTGCTGGCCGATGAGCATGACGTGATCGCCGTGGATTGGCCGGGCTTCGGGCGCGGCGCGCAAGCGGCTCCCTTGCAGGGATTGCCGGCCTATGCGGACGCGGTCGTCGCGCTGGCGGACGAGCTGGGTATAGGCAGCTTCGACGTGTTGGGCCATTCTTTCAGCGGCTTCGTCGCGCAGCAGTTGCTGTGCGCGGTTCCGGGGCGCGTGGGCCGTGCCGTGCTGTATGGCGCGGGCTTGAGGGTCGATGCCGCCGCGCGCTTCGAGCCCATGGACCAGACCTTGGCGCGCCTGCGCGCGGACGGCCCGCGGGCCACCGCAAGGCGCGTGCTGGGCGCCTGGTTCCAGCAGGGGGAGCAGGCGCCGGCCTACGCGGCCTGCCTGCAAGACGGCATGTCCATGAGCGCGGCCGGCGCGGCGTCGATGATTGCGGCGGTGGCGGGCGCGGACTACACGCAGGCGCTGGCGGCGGTGCGCGCGCCGGTGCTGGTCATATCGGGCGAACACGAACGCAGCCATCCGCTGCCATCGGCGCTGGCCTTGCGCGCGGCCTTGACGCACGGCAGCCTGTGCGTGCTGCCGGACTGCGGGCATGCCGCGCACCTGGAGCGCCCGCGATTGTTCAACACCGCCGTGCGTGAGTTTCTGGCGGGCCGGGACGGCGCGTCCCGGCCTGCGGGTCAGTAGGGACCCTTGGCCGCCACGGGCGCGGCCGCGCTCTTGAATTGGCCCGCCAGCTGTTCGGCCGCGCGCGCCAGCAAGGTGGCGTCCACGCCCACCGCCACGAAGGTGGCGCCCAGCGACAGATAGTGCTTGGCGCGGTCCACGCCGCTGTGCAGGATGCCGGCCGCCTTGCCGCTGCGCACGATGCGCAGGATCGCGTCGTCGATCGCCTTGACCACTTCCGGATGCTCCGGCTGGCCCAGGTAGCCCATGCTGGCCGACAGGTCGGCCGGGCCGATGAAGGCGCCGTCGACGCCGTCCACCGCGAGAATCTCTTCCAGCGCGTCCACGCCGCGCGGGGTTTCGATCTGCACCAGCACGCACATCTCGTCGTTGGCGCGGCGCAGGTAGTCAGGGATGCGGTTCCAGCGCGACGAGCGGGCCAGCGCGCTGCCCACGCCGCGCACGCCTTGCGGCGGATAGCGTACCGCGGCCACGGCGGCGGCAGCCTCTTCGGCGGATTGCACCATGGGTACCAGCAGCGTCTGCGCGCCGGTGTCCAGGATCTGCTTGATCTGCACCGCGTCGTTCCAGGCCGGCCGTACCACCGGGGCGACCGGATAGGCGGCCATCGATTGCAGCTGCTGCAGCGTGGTCTGCAAGGTGTTGGGCGCGTGTTCGCCGTCGATCAGCAGCCAGTCGAAACCGGCGCCAGCGATGATCTCGGTGGAGTAGGCGCTGGCCAGGCCCGCCCACAGGCCGATCTGGGGTTTGCCGCTGCGCAGGGCCTGCTTGAAGGTGTTGGTCAGTATGTCCATGGATGGTGGCGTGGTCAGATGAAGTGGCAGTTGACGGAACCCAGCACGCCGTAATCGACGTTGAAGGTATCGCCAGGGCGGGCCAGCACCGGCCGGGTGAAGGAGCCCGACAGGATGATCTCTCCCGCTTCCAGCGCCACGTCGTGGGCGGCCAGCTTGTTCGCCAGCCATACTACGCCATTGGCCGGATGGTTCAAGACGCCCGCGGCCACGCCGGTTTCTTCGATGACGGCGTTGCGCGACAGGATGGCGCCGATCCAGCGCAGGTCCAGCTCGCCGATCTTCACCGGGCGTCCGCCCATCACCACGCCGGCATTGGCGGCGTTGTCGGCGATGGTGTCGAACACCTTGCGCGGGCGCTTGCTGTCGGGGTCGATGCTGTGCGAGCGCGCGTCGATGATCTCCAGCGCCGGGATCACGTAGTCGACCGCGTCATAGACCTGGAACAGCGTGACGTTGGGGCCTTGCAGGCGTTTGCCCAGCACGAAGGCCAGTTCGACTTCCAGCCGCGGCAGGATGAAGCGGCCCGCGGGTATGTCCGCGCCGTCATTGAAGAACATGTCGTCCAGCAGCATGCCGAAGTCGGGCTCGTCGATCTGCGAGGCCTGCTGCATGGCGCGCGAAGTCAGGCCGATCTTGTGGCCGCGCTTGATGCGGCCTTCGGCCAGCTTGATGTCCATCCAGGCGCGCTGGATGGCATAGGCGTCGGCAATGGTGATGTCGGGGTACTCGAGCGAAATCTGGCGGATCTGCTGGCGGGTGCGTTCGGCTTCGTGCAGGCGCGCGGCGATGGCGCGCACGGTATCTTTATCTAGCATCGGAGTTCCAGGTGTAATTGGGTTGGAGTGGAGTCAATGGGGGAAGGGGACGAGCGTGTTGACCAGCCGTCCCACGCCTTCGATCTCGGTCACGACTTCGTCGCCGGGCTGCACGTTGACGATGCCGTCGGGCGTGCCGGTCAGGATCAGGTCGCCGGGCGAGAGCGTCATGAAGCTGCTGAAGTACTCGATCAGCGCGGGTACGTCGAACACCATGTCGCGGGTATTGCCGCGCTGCGTCTCCACGCCGTTGACGGTGGTGCGCAGGTTCAGGTTCATGGGGTCGGGCACGTCGTCGCGGTCCACCAGCCAGGGGCCGAGCGGCGTGCAGGTGTCGCGGCTCTTGACGCGCAGATTGGGGCGATACCAGTTTTCCAGGTAGTCGCGCAGCGCATAGTCGTTGGCCACGGTGTAGCCGGCCACGCAGTCATAGGCCTGGGCGCGGCGGACCTTGCTGGCGGTCTTGCCTATCACCACCGCCAGTTCGCATTCGTAATGCATGAAGGCGACGTCGGCGGGGCGGAAAGTCTGGGCGCGGTGGCCCACGAAGGTGTTGGCAGCCTTGAGAAAGCCCAGCGGCTCGTCCGGCGCCTTGAACGCCAGTTCCTTGGCGTGGTCGGCGTAGTTGATGGCCAGCGTGAAGGTGGTGCGCGGCTCGAAGGGCGGCAGCCATTGCACCGCGTCTTCGGCATACACGCGTCCGTCGGCCAGGCGGACCTGGCCGGGGCCGGCTTCGGTGGCGGCATGGATGACGCCGTCCAGGGAGATGCGGGCATGTTTCATGGCGGGCTCCTGTGCTTATCGGGCGGCGGCCAGCGCATTGCCCAGCGTGCCGACCCGGGAAATGCTGATGTCGTAACGCTGCCCGGCGCGTGCGCGCGGCGCGCCGTGGGGCGTGCCGGCCAGCAGGATGTCGCCTGCTTCCAGCGTCATGAACTGGGTCACGTCGGCGATCAGCCGCGCCACGGGACGGATCAGGTCGGCGGTGCTGGCGCGCTGCGCCACCTGGCCGTCGATGCGTACTTCGATGTCCAGCGCGTCCGGGTCGCCGACCGCCGCCACGGGGGCGAGATCCTGGCCGATGGGACAGAAGCCGTCGCGGCATTTCTGCTTGAGCGCGGGGCGGAAGTAGCTGGCGTGCGGCACGGACAGGTCCGCCACCACGCGGTACCCCGCCACATAGTCCAGCGCCTCGGCTTCGCTCACGCGGGTCGCGCGGCGGGCGAACACCACGCCCAGGCAGGCGCCCACTTCGACCTCGTCCACGTCGGCGGGCAGGGCGATGACGTCGCCGTTGCGGGCGTAGGTATTGGCCGGCTTGATGTAGAGCACGGGCGCATTCGGCGCGGCTTTGTAAGGGGGCGCGTCCACGGCGTCGCCCAGCGCGGCCAGCGCCTGGCGCGTATTCAGCGCCGCGCCCACCACGGTCCGCGGCCACGGCGCCGCGGCCGCGGCCGCGCGCGCGGCCAGGTGCTCGCGGTAGTTGTTGAGCTTGTAGTTCAGCACCGGGTCGGCTTCCTCGATCTGCATCGAGATGCCGAGCGGGCGCGCCGCCATCTGCGGCGCGAGTGCGGCGGTCAGCGCCTGGAACACCCGTTCGCCCAGGGCGGCTTTCTGTTCGGCATTGCGGCCGTGGCCGATGCGCAGCACCACGTGGACGAAGGCATTGTCGGGATGGCCGTCGACGATCAGGCAATCATCCACGCGCAGCGCGCGGGTGCGCGCGCCGGCCAGCGGGAACAGGCTGCCGTCGCCCACGGCGGCATCCTGCACGGTCCGCATCAGCGCCTGCGTGTCCAGGGCCAGATTGCCTGAGTATTCGATCCAGATATGGGGCATGGCCTTGCTCCGCATGATGTAATTATCATGTTAACTAGTTTAATGAAAAACCGCGGTGACAACAATCGGCCAGAGGGCTGTCGGGATCCGTTCCGCCTGGGGGTTTCCCGACGTTGACAGCCCGGTCAGGCAAGCATAACGTTAACCTGTTAATTAAATTGGCGCCGCACCATCAGGCGCAGACGGGACGAGGAGCCGCGCGTGAGCATCAAGCACTGGATCAATGGCAAGCAGGTCGACAGCAGCGACCGCTTCATCACCAGCAACCCCGCCACGGGCGAGGCCATCGCCGAGGTCGCCGCGGGCGGGCAGGCCGAAGTCGACGCGGCAGTTGCGGCCGCGGCCGAGGCCTTTCCCAAATGGGCCAACACGCCCGCCAAGGAACGCGCCCGCCTGATGCGCCGGCTGGGCGAACTGATAGACCAGAACGTGCCTCAGCTGGCCGAACTGGAAACCCGCGACACCGGGCTGCCGATCTCGCAGACCCGCAAGCAGCTGATCCCGCGCGCCTCGGAAAACTTCAATTTCTTCGCCGAGGTCTGCACGCGCATGAACGGCCACACCTACCCGGTGGACGACCAGATGCTGAACTACACGCTGTACCAGCCGGTGGGCGTGTGCGCGCTGGTGTCGCCCTGGAACGTGCCGTTCATGACCGCCACCTGGAAGACCGCGCCGTGCCTGGCGCTGGGCAACACCGCGGTGCTGAAGATGTCCGAGCTTTCGCCGCTGACGGCGGACCAGCTGGGCATGCTGGCGCTGGAAGCCGGCATTCCGGCCGGCGTGCTGAACGTGGTGCAGGGCTATGGCGCCACCGCCGGCGACGCGCTGGTGCGCCACCCCGGCGTGCGCGCGATTTCCTTCACGGGCGGTACCGTGACGGGCAAGAAGATCCTGGCCAGCGCCGGCGGCGTCAAGAAATACTCGATGGAACTGGGCGGCAAGTCGCCGGTGCTGATCTTCGACGACGCGGACGTGGAGCGTGCGCTGGACGCGGCGTTGTTCACCATTTTTTCGCTCAATGGCGAACGCTGCACCGCGGGTTCGCGCATCTTCATCCAGCAATCCATCTACGACGATTTCGTGCGCAGGTTTGCCGAACGCACGCAGCGCCTGGCCGTGGGCGACCCCACCGATGACCATACCCATGTGGGCGCGATGATCACGCGCCAGCACTGGGAAAAGGTCACGGGCTATATCCGCCTGGCCGAGCAGGAAGGCGCGCGCATACTCGCGGGCGGCGCGGACCGGCCCGCAGGCTTGCCGGCCCATCTGGCGGGCGGCAATTTCGTCAGCCCCACGGTGCTGGCCGACGTCGACAACCGCATGCGCTGCGCGCAGGAAGAGATCTTCGGACCGGTCGCCTGCCTGCTGCCGTTCAAGGACGAGGCCGAGGGCCTGGCGCTGGCCAACGACGTGAAGTATGGCCTGGCCTCCTACATCTGGACCCGCGACATCGGCCGGGCGCACCGCCTGGCCCGCGGCATCGAAGCCGGCATGGTGTTCATCAACAGCCAGAACGTGCGCGACCTGCGCCAGCCCTTCGGCGGCACCAAGGAATCGGGCACGGGACGCGAAGGCGGCGAATACAGTTACGAGGTCTTTGCCGAGATCAAGAACGTGTGCGTGTCCATGGGCAGCCACCACATCCCCAGATGGGGCGTTTGAATCCGGCCCTGACCACAAGAACGAGGAGACTAGCACCATGGGCAAGCTCGCGCTGGCGGCCAAGGTAACGCATGTGCCGTCCATGTATCTTTCGGAACTGCCTGGCAAGCACCAGGGCTGCAGGGAGGCCGCGATCCAGGGACACCGCATCATCGGCCAGCGTTGCCGCGACCTGGACGTGGACAGCATCGTGGTGCTGGACGTGCACTGGCTGGTCAATGGCGGCTATCACGTGAACTGCAACAGCGGCTTCAAGGGCCGCTACACCAGCAACGAGCTGCCGCATTTCATCAAGGACATGGACTACGCCTACCGCGGCAATCCGCAACTGGGACGGCGCATTGCCGAATGCGCCAATGCCGCGGGCGTGGGCACGCGTGCGCATGAAATCGACAGCCTGGAACTGGAGTACGGCACCTTGGTGCCGATGCGCTACATGAATGGCGACGGGCGCTTCAACGTGGTGTCGGTGGCCGCCTGGTGCGCCTGGCATTCGCTGGACGAGAGCCGCCGCTTCGGCGCGGCGCTGCGCCAGGCCATCGAGGCCAGCGACAGCCGCGTGGCGGTGCTGGCCAGCGGTTCGCTGTCGCACCGCTTCAACGACAACGGCAGCCCCGAGGCCGCCATGCACCAGATCAGCCGCGAGTTTTTCCGGCAGGTGGACTTGCGCGTGGTGGAGTTGTGGCGCCAAGGCGACTGGAAGACCTTCTGCGCCATGCTGCCCGAATACGCCGACCTGTGCGTGGGCGAGGGCGGCATGCACGATACCGCGATGCTGCTGGGCCTCTTGGGCTGGGACGGCTATGACCAGCCGGTGGAGATCGTGACCGACTACTTCGCCAGTTCCGGCACGGGACAGATCAACGCGATCTTCCCGGTGCCGGCCTGATCATTCGTCTTCGGAGGCGCGCGCGTCGGCGGGCTCGCGCTTGATCAGGTCGACCATGGTGTCGACGTCGCGATACAGGCGGTCGAGCAATTCCTTGCCGATCCGGGCCTCGATTTCCTGGTACTTCGCGTCCACTTGCGGACGCATGCGGTCGATCAGCTTGTTGCTCTTGGGCGTCAGCGAAATTTCCTGGCGCCGCTGATCGGCGCTGGAGCGCGTGCGTTTGATCAGGCCCTGTTCCTGCATGCCCGCCAGCATGCGCGTGAGGCTGGGGCTGAGGATCTGGCAGGTGCGGGCGATCTGGTTGGGTTCCATGGAGCCCACTTCGCTCAGCGTGCGCAGCACCCGCCATTGTTGTTCGGTGACGCCCGCCGCGTGCAGGATGGGGCGGAAGTGCGCCATCAGCGTTTCACGCGCGTAGAGCAGCAGATGGGGGAGATTGCGGTGGTGGAAGCTCGGACTCATGGCGGCTATGTTAGCAAGAAGCCGAGCCGCGCCGCAGCGAAATCGGACGCGCACGCCCATCGGTCCGCGCCGGGCGCGGCGCCGATGGGAGGCGGCGGTCAGGCGGGATTCTGCTGGGCCAGTTCCTGCAGGTCGTCGGGCAGGGTCAGGTCGGGCGCGGCCTGCTGCAATTCGCGCAGCGCCTGCACGGCCTCTTCCTGTTGTTCCTCGCGCACCAGCGCCCGGATGTGGGTCACGCGGGCTTCGATGTCCTGGTCGCTGAGGGCGGGCGTTTCCGGTGCGACGGGTTCGGCGGCCGGCTGTTCCGCAGGCGCGGCTTCCTGGACGGGGGCGGCTTCCTGGGCAGGAGCGGCTTGCGGCGCCGCTTCCTGCGGCGGCGCGGCCACGCGTTCGGTGACGGGCGCGGCCTGTTCGGCGGGCGCTTGCGCCGGCGTGGACAGCAGCGCGGGCGCGCGTTCCGAGCTTGTCCCTATTTCGTGGGGGGCGATGACAGGCGTGTTCTGCTCGGCAAAGTCCTGGGCTTCGCGCATCTCGGTCCAGGCGAACAGGCCGAAGACCATGGCCGCGCAAGCAGCAGCGCCCCAGGCGGGGTGCCAGCTATGGCCGGGATGCCAACGGCGGCGCACCGCCGCGTCCAATTCGGGATTGGCGCCGGGACCGTGCCTGCGATACAAGGCGCGCAGATCCCGTTCATCGTCTTCGTCGAAAGGGGGGCGGTAGGTAATGCTCATGCGCGTACTCCTCGCGCATGCGCCTGGTGGCAAGGCGCATCCGCGTCTGACCTCTGCGCACGCCGCGCCGGTGGTCCGGCGGTCTCGTCGTAGCTCGGGTCCTGTTCCGGTTTAGGCGGCTTCCTGGAAAGCCGCGGGTGATTGCGCCGCGATTCCCGCCGCCGCGCCCCTGGGGGCGTCTGGCTGCAGGTATGCCGCCCTGGGCCGGGCGGTTCGTCAATGCGCTGCACCTGATGATTATGCGCGATTTGGAGAAATCCGCCAGAGAATTTCTTGAGTTTGCATCATGTAACTTCAGCGCGTCCCTGTTTTTGAAAGCAGAATGACAGATAGCAGCACCAGCATGGGGCGCGCAAGGACAAAAGCGCGCGTTTGCGCGCGCATGCCCCCCTGGCTTGCCGGTACACTTTCGCGCATGGCCAAATCCCGAACCGTATACGTGTGCTCCGATTGCGGCGGCACCACCCCGAAGTGGCAGGGCAAATGCCCGCATTGCAACGCCTGGAACACGCTGGAAGAAACCGTGGAGTCGTCGGCGCCGGCCGCCGCCTCCCACCGCTATGCGCCGCTGGCGGCCGCCAGCCCGGTGCGCAGCCTGTCTGAAATCGAAGCCCGCGAAACCCCGCGCCAGCCTACCGGGCTGGAAGAGTTCGACCGCGTGCTGGGCGGCGGCCTGGTGGCCGGCGCCGTGGTGCTGATCGGCGGCGACCCCGGCATAGGCAAGTCCACCTTGCTGCTG
The DNA here is from genome assembly GCF_014490035.1 of Achromobacter xylosoxidans. Classification (NCBI taxonomy): domain Bacteria; kingdom Pseudomonadati; phylum Pseudomonadota; class Betaproteobacteria; order Burkholderiales; family Alcaligenaceae; genus Achromobacter; species Achromobacter xylosoxidans. Next base: position 2,603,636 of record NZ_CP061008.1, read on the forward strand.
CAGGCGCTGGCTTCGCTGTCCGAAGTCACCAACGTGCTGTACGTGACGGGCGAGGAATCCGCCGAACAGGTCGCCCTGCGCGCGCGCCGCCTGGGCCTGCAGACGGGCAACGTCAATCTGCTGGCCGAGATCCGGCTGGAGTCGATCCAGGCGGCGGTGTCGGAGCAGAAGCCCACCGTGGCGGTGATCGACTCGATCCAGACCCTGTACAGCGGCGAACTGACCGCGGCGCCGGGGTCGGTGTCGCAGGTGCGCGAATGCGCGGCCCAGCTCACGCGCCTGGCCAAGCAGACGGGCATCGCCATCGTCATGATCGGCCATGTCACCAAGGACGGCGCGCTGGCCGGGCCGCGGGTGCTGGAGCACATCGTGGACACCGTGCTGTATTTCGAGGGCGACACGCACTCCTCGTTCCGCCTGGTGCGCGCCTTCAAGAACCGTTTCGGCGCGGTCAATGAACTGGGCGTCTTCGCCATGACGGACCGCGGGCTGCGCGGCGTGGCCAATCCCTCCGCGCTGTTCCTGTCGCAGCATGAACAGCAGGTCGCGGGATCCTGCGTGATGGCCACGCAGGAAGGCACGCGTCCGCTATTGGTGGAGATCCAGGCGCTGGTGGATAGTTCGCACGCGCCCAACCCGCGCCGGCTCACAGTCGGCCTGGAAGGCAACCGCCTGGCGATGCTGTTGGCGGTGCTGCACCGGCATGCCGGCGTTTCCACCTTTGACCAGGACGTGTTCGTCAACGCGGTGGGCGGCGTGCGCATCACGGAACCCGCGGCCGACCTGCCGGTGCTGCTGGCCATCATGTCCTCGCTGCGCGACAAGCCGCTGCCGCGCGGCCTGATCGCTTTCGGCGAAGTCGGCCTGGCGGGTGAGATCCGGCCCGCGCCGCGCGGACAGGAACGCTTGCGCGAAGCGGCCAAGCTGGGCTTTTCGATCGCGCTGATCCCCAAGGCCAACGCGCCGCGCCAGCCCATCGAAGGGCTGGAGATCTGGGCGGTGGACCGGCTGGACGCCGCGCTGGACAAGTTGCGCTGACGCCCACAGCGGCGGTCGGCGGCGGTTTCATATCGGTATTCTGATTGCCCGGCCTGCAACCGGCCGGGCCTGCTGGAGCAAGAAGTGAGTCTGTTAGTTATCGCCGCGTGCCTGGCCGCGGGCGGCCTGATCGGTTTCATGGGCGGCGTGCTGGGCATCGGGGGCGGCCTGATCGCGATTCCCGCGCTGGTGCTGTTGATGGGCATGTCGCAGCAGTTGGCGCAGGGCACGGCGCTCATCATGGTCCTGCCCACCATCATGATGGCGGTGCGCAAGTACAACCAGCAGACCCGCATCGACAAGCGCGTGGCGCTGGCGGGCGCGGCCGGGGCCGTGGTGTTCACCTGGGTCGGCGCGCAACTGGCGCTAGGCATAGATTCCGGCATCCTGCGCCGCAGCTTCGCCGTTTTCCTTTTCTTCATTGCGCTGTTCTACGTGTGGCAGACCTGGCGCGCATCGCGTCCCGCTGCGGCGCGCAAGCCGGCGGCCAAGGGTGCGCCGCCCGTCTTCACGCCGCGCCGCGCCAGCGTGCTGGGCATCCTGTGCGGCACGCTGGGCGGCTTCTTCGGCGTGGGCGGCGCGGTGCTGGCCGTGCCCATCATCACGTCCGTGTTCAGGTTGCCGCAGACCACCGCGCAAGCGCTGGCGCTGAGCATGGTGATTCCGGGCTCTTTCATCGCGTTGATCACCTACTCCTGGGCGGGACAGGCCGATTGGCTGGTTGGCGCGCCGCTGGCGATAGGCAGCCTGCTGTTCGTGCCGGTGGGCGTGAAGCTCGCGTACCGTCTGCCTGAACGCAAGCTGAGAGCCTGCTTCGCATTGATGCTGTTCGCCACCGTGGCCTTGCTGGCATTCGAGAGCTGAACCGCCCGCACAATATTTCGAAGCGTTAGCGACCGAAATTTTCTGGTTCCGCGCTGAACCTTCTGGATGGGCCCGGTTCAAACGGGAACGGGTAAAGCGGCGATGTTGCCGCCCCGTGTCGAATAAAGGACCTCGGTCCTTTTACATTCAGGAGTTCATGAAATGACGACTCACTCCCGTATTGCTGCGTTCCTATCCACCTCGGCCTTGTGCCTCGGTCTTGCTGCCGCGCCTTCGGCGTTTGCGGCGGGCGCCGATGCCACGTCCAAGACGGGTGAAACCAAGACCCAGGCGCAGCATAAGCATCACAAATCCGAGAAGACCTCCGCCAAGCCGGCGGCGGCCAAATCGGGCGGGGCCGCGAAGACGGATCATTCCGGCGCTGCGGCACCAGCGAAGTAAGCACTGAGGGCCTTGCGGCCTGGTAGTTCCTTTGCGCAAACGACTTCCGATTCCCGCGGGGGCCGGAAAGTCGAAAGCCTCTCGGTATGGGCGCCGAGAGGCTTTTTCATGGGCGCGCCGCGGCCAGGGCCGCAGCGCAGAGCGGGCTTATTCCGCCGGGGTGATTACGCGGCCGGTCTCGAAGAACGCCTGCAGGTTTTCCAGCATCAGGTTCTCCATGGCCAAGCGGGTTTCCAGCGTGGCGCTGCCGATGTGCGGCAGCAGCACCGCGCGATCGGTCTTGAGCAGCGCTTCGGGTACCTTGGGCTCGTGTTCGAACACGTCGAGCGCGGCGCAGCCCAGCTTGCCGGCTTCCAGTGCGGCGACCAGCGCGGTCTCGTCGATGACGGGGCCGCGCGCGATGTTGACGATGATGCCCGTGGGGCCCAGCGCTTCCAGCACTTCGCGGTTGACCAGATGGCGCGTGCTGGGTCCGCCGACGGTGGCCACGATGAGGAAGTCCGCCCACTTGGCCAGGTCGGTGAGCGAGGCCTCGTAGCCGTATTCCACGTCATCGCGCTTGCGGCGGTTGTGATAGCGCACGTCCATGTCGAAGCCCATGCCGCGGCGGGCGATGGCTTCGCCGATGCGGCCCAGGCCGACGATGCCCAGCTTCTTGCCGCTGACGCGCTGGCCTAGCGGAATGCCGCCGTGCACCTGGCCCCACTGGCCTGCGCGCACGAAGCGCTCGCCCTGGCCCATGTGGCGCGCGCCGGCGATCAATAGGCCCCATGCCAGATCGGCGACGCAATCGGTCAGCACGTCAGGCGTGTTGCTGACCTGCACGCCGCGCTGCTTGGCGGCCTGCACGTCGATGGTCTCGTAGCCCACGCCCCAGCTGCAGATGGCCTTCAGGTCGGGCAGGGCGTTGATGAGTTCGGCGTTGGCGCCATAGGTGGCGGACGTGACGACGGCGGTGACGCCCTTGCCATGCTCGGCCAGCGCCGCCTTGCGGTCCGGGTACTTCCATAGTTCGACGACGTCGTAGCGATCGGCGAGCGTCTTGTTGGCGTAGGGGGAACCGGCCAGCGAGCCGACCTGGATGATGCGATGCTTGGTGGTCATGTTGTCGTACAGGTGGGTGGCAAAACGTTGATGCTACTTGATCCGGCCTTGATGCAGGCTGACAGGATGCCCGCCAGGGGCATCCCGCGTCCTGATCGCGGCCTTACTCGAGCTGGATGTTGGCTTTCTGGATGACGTCCTTCCAGCGCTTGACCTCGGCCTGCTGGAACGCCGTGAACTGCTGCGGCGTGTTGGCCACGACCTCGAAGCCCAGGCCCTGCAGGGTCTTTTCGGTCTGGGGATCGCGCAGCGCGGTCTGCAAGGCCTTGGACAGTTGCTGGACGACGGGCGCGGGCGTGCCCTTGGGCACGGCAAAGCCTTGCCAGGAGTACACCACCATGTCCTTGATGCCGGCTTCGGCCAGCGTGGGGACGTCCGGCAGGTCGGCGGCGCGCGCGTCGCCGGTGATGGCCAGCGCCTTGAGCTTGCCGGCCTTGATGTGGGTCTGGACCGCGCCCAGGTTCTGGAACGATACGTTGACCTGCCCGCCGATCAGGTCGGCGATGGCCGCGCCGCCGCCGCGGTAGGGCACGTCCACGCCCGTGCTCTGGGTGCGCTGGCGGAACAGCACGGCGGACAGATGGTCCGAAGAACCCGTGCCCGACGAGGCATAGGACACCTTGCCCGGATTTTTCTTCGCGTATTCGATCAGCTCGGCGACGGTGCTGGCCGGAAACGCGGGCGCGGCCACCAGCACGTTGGGATTGCGCACGGCTTGCGTCAGGTACTCGAAGTCCTTGCTGGGGTTGTACGACAGGTTTTTGTAGAGCGCCTCGTTGATGGCGAAGGTGCCGATGGAGCCGACCATCATGGTGTAGCCGTCGGGCGTGGAGCGGGCCAGCGCCTGCGCGCCGATGGCGCTGTTGGCGCCGGGCTTGTTCTCGACCACGAAGGTCTGCCCCAGGATTTTCGTCAGCCCCGGCGTGACCGAGCGCGCGGTGATGTCGGAGGAGCCGCCCGGCACGAAGGGCACGATCATCGTCACGGGTTTGTCGGGATAGCCGGCAGCCTGCGCCGCGGGCATCCCGGGCAGCACGGCGCCTGCGGCGACGGCGGCTGCGACGGCCGCGGCGCTCATCAGTTTGTTCATGGTGTCTCCTGGTTCGCGTGCTGATGAAGAGCCCGCCGCCCACGCGTTGCGGACGGGCCCGGATCGGCTTGAGGTCAGTCGACCTTGGCGCCGGATTTCTTCACGACCTCCGCCCACTTGACGGATTCCTGCGCCATGAACTGTTTGAACTGGGCCGGGGTGTTGCCGGATGGGGTGGCGCCCTGCGCCTGCAGCTGCGCGCGCACGGATTCCAGCTTGAGGGCGGCGGCCACGTCGCGCTGGATCTTGTCGACCACAGCCTGCGGCGTGCCGGCCGGCGCCAGCAGGCCGAACCAGCTGGACGCCTCATAGCCTTGCACGCCGGCCTCCGCCATGGTGGGGACGTCGGGCAGGGCGGGCGAGCGCTGGGCAGTCGTGACGGCCAGCGGGCGCAGCTTGGCGCTCTTGAGGAACCCCATGGAGGACGGCAGGTTGTCGAAGATCAGGTCGGCGGAACCGGCCATCACGTCGGTCAGCGCGGGGCTGCTGCCCTTGTAGGGCACGTGGGTCATGCGCGTGCCCGTCATGTTCTGGAACAGCTCTCCCGACAGGTGCGTGGAAGTGCCATTGCCGGTGGACGCCATGTTGACGCTGCCCGGGTTGGCCTTGAGGTACTTGATCAGGTCGGCCACCGTGCGGATGCCGTGCTTGTCGGCAAACGCAGGGTTGAGCTCCAGGATGTTGGGCACGGGGATCACCAGCGTCACCGGCACAAAGTCCTTGACCGGGTCATAGGGCAGCTTGGCATAGACCGACTGGTTGATCGCGTGCGTGCTGACGGTGCCCATCAGCAGCGTGTAGCCGTCCGGCGCGGCCCGCGCGGCCTCGGCCGTGCCGACGTTGCCGCCTGCGCCTGCCTTGTTGTCCACCACCACGGCCTTGTTCCAGGTCTTGCCGAGTTCGGCGGCGACGATGCGGGCCGCGATGTCGGTGGTGCCGCCGGCCGGGAAGGGCACGATGATCTTGACGTCTCGTTCGGGGTAGTCTGCCCGCGCCGGCGCGGCCGGCGACAGGAAGGCGGCCGCCGCCAGGGCGGCGGTGCAAAGAACGGCCAAGGCGGACCGGCCTCGCGCAGGGGCTGCATGCATGGAATTCGTCTCCTCGGTGTGCGCGTGGCCGCGCATCGTTTCTGGGGGTATTCCGCCCCTGGCATGGCCCGAGGCTTTGAAGCCGCATGGCCCCCCGCGGCGCCCTGCGTTTTGCTGCCTGACTACTTGTAAAACAAATATATGTATTGAGCTTGTGCTTGTCAACCAAGTATACTTTTTCGAACCCACACACCCGATAGCAGGATCAGCCAGGAGCCCCGCCCATGAAAACCTCCCCGGTCACCGCGCAGGACTTGCAGCGTTCGGTCATCGCCGTGCCGCCGCTGGCGCGCCACGACGATCTTTCCCTGAACGAGGCGGCCAACAAGGCCCTGCTCGGCCATCTGGAAGCGGGCGGCGTGCGCAACGTGATGTATGGCGGCAACGCCAACTTCTACAACGTGGGCGTGGGCGAATACGCGCGCATCGTCGATATGCTGGCCGGGCTGGCAGGCGCGGATACGTGGATCCTGCCTTCCGTGGGGCCCGACTACGGCAAGATGATGGACCAGGCGGCGATCCTGCGTACGCGCGCGTTTCCCACGGCCATGCTGCTGCCCATGTCCTTTCCCTATACGGACGCGGGCCTGGCAGAAGGCGTGCGCCGCTTCACGGACGCGCTGGGCAAGCCCGCGGTGATCTACATCAAGTCGTCCGGCTACCTGGCGCTGGAAAGCGCCGCGCGCCTGATCGAAGAGGGCCGCATCGTGGCGTTCAAGTACGCCGTCGTGCGCGACGATCCGTCGCAGGACGCCTATCTGTCGTCGCTGCTGCAGGCGGTGGATGCGCGCTGGATCGTCAGCGGCATCGGCGAACGCCCGGCCATCGTGCACTACCGCGATTTCGGCCTGAAGAGCTTCACCTCCGGCTCGGTCTGCGTGGCGCCGCGCGGCTCGATGCGCCTGTTGCATCTGCTGCGCGACGGCCGCTATGACGAAGCCGAGGCCGTGCGTCAACAGTACCTGGGCCTGGAGGACTGCCGCGACAGCATCAGTCCCATCCGCGTGCTGCACGATGCCGTGACCCTGTCGGGCGTGGCGGACATGGGGCCGATGCTGCCCCTGCTGACCGGCATCTCCGCCGCCGAGCGCGAGCGCGTGGCGCCGGTGGCGCGCGCCCTGGCGGCCTGGGACCGGGAGGCGGCCGCCGCGTGAGCGCACTGGCGCCGCGCATTGACGGTACGATGAGCGCTGTCCCGCCATCGCGGGCAGCGCCATAGCATCGAGGAGGTTTCGTGGCCCGACCCAAAGCAACACCCGCGCCCGCGCCGCAGGCGCCCGCCGAACACGATGCCGCGGGCGCGCTGGTGCTCGAACGCGGGCACCGGGTGCGGCTGGCGGATCAGCTGTACGGCCAGATCTTCGAGCAGATCGTCTCCGGCGGGCTGAACGTGGGCGACAAGCTGCCATCCGAGAACGAAATCTCCGAACGCTTCGGCGTCTCGCGTCCGGTGGTGCGCGAAGCGCTGCTGCGCCTGCGCGCCGACGGCCTGATCACCGCGCACCAGGGGCTGGGCACCTTTGTCAGCCATGCGCCCGCGCCGCGCCTGAAGACCTTCAACGACGTGCAGAACGTCAGCGCCTACCTGCGCGCCCAGGAGGTCCGGGTGGCGCTGGAGGGCGACGCCGCGCGCCTGGCGGCGCTGCGCCGCACCGATGAGCAGCTCAGGAAGATCGCGGACGCGCACGCGGCCTTCGCCGACAGCCTGGCGCGCGGCCAGGTGTCGGCCGAGGCCGACCTGGCCTTCCATGCCAGCATCGCCGAAGCCAGCGGCAACGACTTCTATCTGGGCGTGCTGGAAAGCATCCACGAATCCATCAGCGGCTTCATGCGGCTCACCTTGAACCTGACCCGCACCGGCTCGCGCCAGCGTGCGCAGCGCGTGGTGGACGAGCATGCCGCGATCCTGGACGCCATTCGCGAACAGGACAGCGAGCGCGCCCGCGTCGCCATGCAGTTCCATCTGGGCCAGGCGCGGCACCGGCTGGTGGACCGCGAGCGCGATTGATCCCTTCCGTCTGCCCGCTGCGATCGAATCAAAACTACAGGAGACCAGAGTGCAAGGGAATATCGCGGTGCAAGCGCCGGTGGAGCAGGTCCGCGAGCAGATCCTGCAGGTGCTGATGGCCTGGGGCATGGCGCAGGACCTGGCGCACGTCACTGCGGGCCTGATGGCGCGCACCGACCTGCTGGGCATCGATTCGCACGGCATCTCCATGCTGCCGGCATACGAGGACAAGCTGCGCGCCGGCACCCTGCGGCTGGACGCCAGGCCGCGCATCCTGCGCGACGGCGGCGCCAGCGCGCTGATCGACGGCATGGGCGGCCTGGGCTATCCGGTGGCGGCGCAGGCCATGAACCTGGCGGTGGACAAGGCTTTGGAGCACGGCGTGGGCGCCGTGTCGGTCTGCAATTCGCATCACTTCGGCGCGGCCGGGGTCTATGCGCGCATCGCGGTCGAGCGCGGCGTGGTCGGACTGGTGACCAGCAGCGCCAACGGCGTCATCATGGTGCCCACGCGCGGCGCCATGCCCATGCTGGGCACCAACCCCATCGCCTTCGGCGCGCCGGCGGCCTACAACGAACCCTTTCTGCTGGACATGGCGACCACCACCGTCGCCGCCAACAAGGTCAAGGTCTACGACTTCCTCGACCAGCCGCTGCCGCCGGGCTGGGCGGTGGACGGGCAGGGCGGCGCGGTCACCGATGCGGCGGCCGCCATGCAATTCATCTTCAAGCATCCCGAGGGCGGCCTGACGCCGCTGGGCGGCACTGCCGCCATGAGCAGCCACAAGGGCTACGGCCTGGCGATGATGGCGCAGATCCTGGGCGGCACGCTCAGCGGCAGCGCCTTCGCCGCGCGCCGCGCCCCGACCCGCCGTCCCGGCGACCCCGACGACGTGGGCCATTTCTTCCTGGCCCTGAACCCCGACGCCTTTCGCGCGGCGGGCTCGTTCGAGTCCGACATGGACGACATGATCGACGCCATGCACGATACGCCGCCCGCCCATCCGGACGAGCCGGTGCTGGTGGCGGGCGAGCCCGAGGCCGCCGAGCGCGCGCGCCGGCTGCGCGAGGGCATCCCCATCCCTGTCGCGCTGGCCGAACGCCTGCGCGCCATCTGCGAGCGCGCCGGCACGCCCTATCTGCTGGACGCGGCGTGATCCCGTTTTCCCTATAAACCCTTGCCCAAGAGCACAGGAACAGAGACATGAGCAATTCAACCAAGCGCAAGAAACCCGAAGAACTGCGCAGCCACCGCTGGTACGGCGTGCGCGACCTGCGCTCGTTCGGCCACCGTTCGCGCACCGCGCAGATGGGCTATCACCGCTCGGACTACGCCGGCAAGCCGGTGATCGCCATCATCAATACCTGGAGCGACATCAACCCCTGTCACAGCCATTTCAAGCAGCGCGTGGAAGAGGTCAAGCGCGGCATCTGGCAGGCGGGCGGCTTCCCGGTGGAAATGCCCGCCATGAGCCTGTCGGAACCCTTCCAGAAGCCGACCACCATGCTCTACCGCAACCTGCTGGCGATGGAGACCGAAGAGCTGCTGCGCTCCTATCCCGCGGACGGCTGCGTGTTGATGGGCGGCTGCGACAAGACCACGCCCGCGCTGCTGATGGGCGCGGTGTCCATGGACCTGCCCACCATCTTCATGCCGGCCGGCCCCATGCTGCGCGGCAACTGGAACGGCAACACCCTGGGCTCGGGCTCGGACACCTGGAAGTACTGGGCCGAGCTGCGCGCCGGCAACATCACCGAAGAAGACTGGCAAGGCGTGGAGGACGGCATCGCCCGCTCGCCCGGCCACTGCATGACCATGGGCACCGCGTCCACCATGACGGGCGCGGTCGAGGCGCTGGGCCTGTGCCTGTCGGGCGCCTCGTCGATCCCGGCGCCGGACTCGCGCCACGCGCAGATGGCCAGCCTGACCGGCAAGCGCATCGTGGAGATGGTGTGGGAAGACCTGAAGCCGTCGGACCTGCTGACCGCCGCGTCTTTCGACAACGCCGTGCGCACGGTGCTGGCGCTGTCCGGCTCGACCAATTCGGTGGTGCACCTGATCGCCATGGCCCGCCGCAGCGGCTTCGGACTGGACCTGGACCGCTTCGATCACCTGGCGCGCACCACGCCGGTACTGGCCAATCTGCGGCCGGCCGGCAAGTACCTGATGGAAGACTTCTATTACGCGGGCGGCCTGCGCGCCATGCTGGTGCAGCTGGGCGACCTGCTGGACACGACCCAGCGCACCGTGGACGGCCGCACGCTGGGCGAGAACATCGCGGGCGCGCGCATCTTCAATGAAGACGTGATCCGGCCGCGCGCGCAGGCGCTGATCGAGCGCGACGGGCTGGCGGTGCTGCGCGGCAACCTGGCGCCCGACGGCGCGGTGATCAAGCCGCCCGCGATGGAGGCGCATCTGCAGGTGCACACGGGCCGCGCGGTGGTCTTCAAGGACTACAACGACATGGCCGCGCGCATCGACGACCCCGATCTGGACGTGGACGCCGACAGCGTCATCGTGCTGCAGAACGCGGGGCCGCAGGGCGCGCCCGGCATGCCGGAATGGGGCCAGCTGCCGATTCCGCAGAAGCTCCTGAAGCAGGGCGTGCGCGACATGGTGCGCATCTCGGACGCGCGCATGAGCGGCACCAGTTACGGCGCCTGTGTGCTGCACGTGGCGCCCGAAGCCTATGTGGGCGGCCCGCTGGCGCTGGTGCAGGACGGCGACCGCATCACGCTGGACGTGCCGGCGCGGCGCCTGGAACTGCTGGTGTCCGACGAGGAATTGGCCGCGCGCCGCGCCGCCTGGCAGGCGCCGCCGCCGCGTTTCGAGCGCGGCTACGGCGTGCTGTACCTCAAGCACATCGGCCAGGCCGACACGGGCTGCGATTTCGATTTTCTTCAGACTGAAACGCGCGCTCCGGCCGCGGGCGAGCCTGAAATCCACTGACCCGGACACCGGGCGCACATACTAAAAAACCCACAGAGGAGACAACCATGCAACAGAAGAAACCGGCGGCGCGCGCACGCTTGGCCATCCTGGCGGCCGCGGGGGCGCTGGCCGTGCTGCCAGGCATGCTGATGGCGCAGGGCGCGGACTGGCCCGCCAAGCAAATCAAGCTGGTGGTGCCGTTTCCGGCGGGCGGCAGCACCGATTCGGTGGGCCGCCTGCTGGCGGCCGAGCTGTCCAAGGAACTGGGCCAGACCGTGGTGGTGGAGAACAAGGGCGGCGCCAATGGCAATATCGGCTCCGACATGGTGGCCAAGGCCGAGCCTGACGGCTACACCCTGCTGCTGTCGGGCGTGGGCTCCAACGCCATCAGCTATGCGGTCTACCAGAACATGCCTTACCGCGACAGCGACTTCGCGCACATCTCGCTGCTGGCGACCGGGCCCAATGTGCTGGTCGCCAACAACGACTTTCCGGGCAAGACCTTCGCCGAGTTCATCAAGCTGGCGCGCGAGAACCCGGGCAAGTACACGCATGCGAGTTCGGGCAGCGGCTCGTCGGGCCATCTGGCCATGGAGATGCTGAAGCAGGACGCCAAGATCGATCTGGTGCACGTGCCTTACAAGGGCGGCGCTGCCGCCATCACCGACATGATCGGGGGCCGCGTGCAGGTCATGTTCCTGAACCAGGACACGCTGCTGCCGCAGGTCACTTCCGGCAAGCTGCGCGCATTGGCCGTGGCCAGCGCCAAGCGCAATCCCGCCTATCCCGATACGCCGACGGTGGCGGAATCGGGCTATCCGGGTTTTTCGGCCGAGTCCTGGTTTGGCTTGTCGGCGCCGGCGAAGACGCCGCCCGCCGTGATCCAGCGCCTGAACCAGGCGACGGTGAAGGCGCTGTCTTCGCCCGAGATCCGGCAGAAGCTGGAGAGCGTGGGGTTCGTGGTGGTGGCCGACGACCCGAAGTCGTTCTCGGCGTTCGTGGATAACGAGATCGCGAAGTGGGGCAAGGCGGCCAAGGCCTCGGGCGCAAAAATGGATTGAATGCGTGGATTGAATGCGCGGCCGGGCTTGCGGGCCCGGCCTGACCTGTTTTTTTGATGAAGTGAAGACGGCAATGAACTCACCCTTACCCAACCGTTTCCGGCAACGCATCCTGGCGCGCGAACGGCTCATCGGATTCTGGATGTGCATGTCCAGCCACATCACGGCCGAGCTCGTGGGGCTGGCCAATTTCGACTGGCTGCTGCTGGACGGCGAGCACTCGCCCAACGAGGTGCCGATGTTCCTGCAGCAGCTGCAGGCCCTGCAGGGCAGCGCCAGCGCTGCCGTGGGCCGGCCGTCGTGGAACGACCCGGTGGAGATCAAGCGGCTGCTGGATATCGGTTTCTACAACCTGTTGATTCCGTTCATCGAATCCGAAGAGGACGCGCGCCGGGCCGTGGCCGCCACGCGCTATCCGCCGCAGGGCATGCGCGGCGTGGCGGGCGCCCAGCGCAGCAACCGCTATGGCACGGTGCCGGACTACCTGCACACCATCAACGACAACATCTGCGTACTGCTGCAGATAGAAAGCCGCCCGGGCATCGATGCCGTGGACGAGATTGCCTCCGTGGAGGGCGTGGACGGCGTGTTCATCGGACCGTCCGACCTGGCCGCGGCGCTGGGCCATATCGGCAATCCCGGCCATCCGGAAGTCCAGGAGGCCATCCGCCATCTGTACCAGCGGGTGTCGGCCCAGGGCAAGGCCGTGGGCATCCTGGCGCCGGTGCATGCGGATGCGCGGCGCTACCTGGACATGGGCATGCACTTCGTGGCGGTGGGCACCGACCTGGGCGTGTTCAAGCAGGCGACCTTCGCCTTGCGCGAGGCGTTCCCGACCTGACGAGGCTCAGGCCTCTTCCAGCGCCAGCAGCTCGCCTATCGTCTGGCGGCGGCGGATCAGCCGCGCCGCGCCGTTGTCCAGCAGCACTTCCGGCGCCAGCGGGCGGCTGTTGTAGTTCGAGGACATCGACGAGCCATAGGCGCCCGCGTCGTGGAACACCAGGAAATCGCCGATGCGCGGCTGCGGCAGCAACTGGTCCGACACCACGCCGCCGGCGTCCTGGGTGAACACGTCGCCCGATTCGCACAGCGGGCCGGCCACGGCGATGCGGGTCTCGGCCGCGCCTTGCGGCCGGCTGCCGTCGGGCGCGTGCACCGAAATCTGGTGATAGCTGCCGTACATGGCCGGACGCATCAGGTCGTTGAAGCCGGCGTCGACCAGCACGAAATCGCGCTCCGGACGGCGGTTGATCGAATGCACCTCCGACACCAGCGCGCCGGCCTCGGCGACCAGGAAGCGGCCCGGCTCGATTTCCAGGCGGATCTCATGGCCCAGGCGCTCGGCGATGCGGCGGCGCGCCGCGTCCCATTGTTCAAAGTAGTGGTCGCAGTCGATGCGGGCATCGCCTTCGCGGTACGGGATGGACAGGCCGCCGCCCGCGGAAATGGCTTCGATGTCGTGGTCCAGCGAGGCGACCACGTCGACCATGGCGTCGCACACGCTGGACAGGTGGGCGTAGTCCACGCCCGAGCCGATATGCATGTGGATGCCGACCAGCTTCAGGCCGTGGCGGCGCACGATGGCCATGGCTGCGGCCACGTCGCCGATCCAGATGCCGTGCTTGCTCTGCGGGCCGCCGGTGTTGGTCTTGTTGCTATGGCCGTGACCGAAGCCCGGGTTGATGCGCAGCCAGACGCGATGGCCGGGCGAGGCCTGGCCGACGCGGGCCAGCATGTCCAGGGAACCGGCGTTGACGGTGATGCCGTGCTTGAGCACGGCGGCCAGCGTGGCGTGGTCGATCAGGTCCGCGGTGAAGACGATGCCTTCCGGCTCCCCCTGGGGCTGGAAGCCGGCGGCCAGGCTGCGCTCGATCTCGCCCAGCGAGACGGCGTCCACCACGGCGCCCTCGGCGCGCATCAGGCGCAGGATGTGCAGGTTGGAGCAGGCCTTCTGCGCATAGCGGATGGTGTCGAAGCGGCGCAGTTGCGCGATGCGTTCACGGATGACGGCGGCGTCGTACACCCAAAGCGGCGTGCCGTGCTCGGCGGCGAGTTGGGTGAGTTGGCGCGGATCGAAGGCCATGGCGGGCGAAACCTTGTTGGTGGAGTGAAAACAAGGCGGCATGATGCCCGGCTTTGGTCATCCAGTAAAATGCTTAAATTTCCTTGATCGATTCATTTTTGATATGAGTAGGCGATGCTGACGCACCGGCAAATCGAAGTCTTCCGCGCGGTCATGATCGCCGGCAGCGTGACCAAGGCGGCCGAACTGCTGGGGTCGTCCCAGCCGACCGTCAGCCGCGAGCTGGCGCGCCTGGAGCAGGGCATAGGCTTCACGCTGTTCGACCGCGTGGCGGGGCGGCTGCGGCCCACCATGCCGGGCTTGGCGCTGTTCGACGAGGTCCGTCAGTCCTACGCGGGCCTGGAGCGGGTGGCCTCGGCTGCCGCCCGCCTGCGGGCCTACCAGGGCGGGCAGTTGTCGGTGATCGCTTTGCCGGTCTTTTCCCATTCCATCCTGCCGGATGCATTCCGGCGCTTCCACGAGCGCCATCCCGGGGTGAGCCTGATGCTGGAAACGCAGGAATCGCCCTTCCTGGAGGAATGGCTGAGCGCCCAGCGCTACGACCTGGGCCTGACCGAACACGATGCGGCGCCGGCGGGCACGCGCGTGGAGCTGTTGCTGGAAGTGGACGAGGTCTGCGTGCTGCCCGATGCTCATGCGCTCCTGGGCAGGCAGCGCATAGAGCTGGCGGATTTCGAAGGGCAGGCGTTCGTCAGCCTGTCTTCCAGCGATCCCTACCGCATCCAGATCGACGAGGCCTTTGCCGAAGCCGGCGTGCTGCGGCGGTCCATCGTCGAGACGACGACCGCCGTGTCCGTGTGCACCTTCGTGCGGCAGGGCTTGGGCCTGGCCATCGTGAATCCGCTGACCGCGCTGGACTTTGCCGGCCGGGGCCTGCATATCCGTCCCTTGGCGCGCTCGTTTCCGTTCCGGGTCAGCGTGGTGTTTCCTGAGCATCGGCCAGGCAATCCGCTGGTGGGCGGGCTGATGGCGTCATTGCGCGAGGCGGCAGCGGCAGCCCGGAGCCGCCTGGCGTCAGGCCTGGATCAGGAAATACCGCGCAGTCGTCGCTCTGCCGCCAACCGGTAGGCCAGCAGGCGCGCCTTCAGCAGCGGGTCGCCCACGAACTCGATGCCTGCAGGCAGGATGGATGGGTCGAACACCAGGGTGCGTTGCGCGTCCTGATCTGGCGCAAGGCGTTCCAGCATTAGGTATCCCAGGAGCATCGAGCCGCCGTGTTCGGGCCAGCCAGCGGACGGGTCGTTCGTCGCGCCTCCTTCCGGCGCCGGGGTGAACGCCAGTTCCAGCGCCACCGGGCCCGCCTCCATTGCGTGGCGCAAGGCCTCGTCCATGCAGTTCCGACCGTTCAGGGCCTTGTGAGCGCCATCGGCGTTCCTGCCTCGGATCGTCAGCCTGCCAGTTCGCGTCCCGCCATCCGCGGCGGTCAGGCGGTAGGAATGAAGCATGTGATAGCTGCGGGAGGCGTAGCCCGTGGGCAGGGTGTCTTGCTGCAGTTGGCCGAAGCGTTGCGCCCGCGCATTGGCCGCCAGGTGGGCTTGCAGCGATTCAGGGGCCGCGTGCTGCGTGTTCAAGGCCTGTATGAATGCAAGAAACGTCTGCGGGTCTTGCGCGGGGAAGCCTTCGATCGAGTGGCCGACCAGCACCAACTGGGAATCCTGCCCGATACGCACGGCCAAGCCGCGCGGTTCGGCTTGCGGACTGTCCTGGCGGATCCGCGGGTCGGGGCCGGAGTCTGAGAACCGGACGAGGAGCGGCTGCTCCGCGTCGTTGAACATGGGCGAAGCGCAGAATTGCGCTGCCCGGGGCACGCCAAGGAATCTGCCTTCAACAAGCAGTCCGCGCGCGTGATTGACGCGGCAGCCTGGCGAGACCTCCGCGCCCGCATGGAGCGCGTCGATCAGCTTTGCGGCGGTGGAATCCGGCATGGTTGCCTCCTTTTTTCTAATGGATGTTCCGGTTCGTCGGCATTACCCGAGGCCGGATTTGAGTGCGATGTGCTTGTACTCGATGAAGTCTTCCAGCGCGGCCACGCCGTTCAGGCGTCCCAGTCCGGACTGTTTGAAGCCGCCTTCCTCGGTGCCGTCGTAGACCTTGGCCCAGTCGTTGATCCATACCGAACCCGCGTCGATGGCTTGCGCGACGCGCAGCGACCGCTCTACGTCGCGGGTCCAGACGCTGGCGGCCAGGCCGTACTCGCTGTCGTTGGCCAGGCGTATGGCTTCGGCCTCATTGGCAAAGCGCTGGATCGTCAGCACCGGGCCGAAGGTTTCTTGCTGGACGATGGCCAGGCTGTTGTCGGTCACTTCCAGCAGGGTGGGGCGGTAGAAGGCGCCGCTGGCCAGCGGGCCACTGTTCACCGGCCCGCCGCGTTCGACCGCCGTGGCGCCCGCTGCGATCGCGAGGACGACCGCATGGTCGACGCGTTCGACGCTGGCGCGGTCGATCAGCGGACCCATATCGCTGTCCGGATCGGCAGCCGGGCCGACCTTGACCTGGCGCAGCCGGCCGGCGAGTCCGTCGCGGACCGCGGCGTAGATGCCGTCCTGAACCAGCAAGCGGGAGCCGGTCATGCAGAACTGGCCGCTGAAGACAGTCAATGCCTTTTCAAGCACGGGCAACGCCGCGTCCACGTCCGCGTCATCGAACAGGATCATGGGAGTCTTGCCGCCGAGTTCCATGCCGAAGCGCTTCAAGTGCCTGGCGCCGGCGCCGCTGATCGCGCGGCCGGTGCGGGTGGAGCCGGTGAAGCTGATGACGGGAACCTCGGGCGAGTCCACGAGATAGGCGGAGCCTTCGGGTCCGCTTTCGAAGAACAGATTGACCACGCCGTCCGGCAGATCCTCCGCTTCGGCCATGATTTCTGCCATGAAGCTGGCCGTTTGCGCCACTTGGCCGGGCAGCTTGACGACCGCCGTGCATCCCGCCGCCAGGGCCGGCGCCAGCGACCGTATCGTCAGCACCGCCGGCGAATTCCAGGGCGCGATCACGGCCGCCACGCCCATGGGTTGGCGCAGGACCATGGAGATGCTGCCAGGCCTGGGCGTCAGCGCCCGGCCGCTTTCGAGCAGGGCGGCGGCGGCCGCGTAGCGCAGCTTGCTTGGAATCATGTCGAGTTCGAAGCCGGCTTCGCCCTTGATCTTGCCGTTTTCGAGCGAAAGGATATCCAGCAGCCGGTCGCGGTTGCGCTCGAAGGCGCGCGCCAGTTGCTCCAGGACGCGGGCGCGCAGTTCGTGGTCATGCGCCCACGGCGTCGTGCGGAAGGCGCGCACGGCGGCCGCGACGGCCGAACTTGCCGCTTGCAGGCCATTGTCGGGGTAGTGGCCGATGATGTTGTAGGTGGCAGGGTCTATCGATTCCCTCAAGGCGCCTTCGGAGAGCTGGACGCCTCCGATCCAGTTGTAGGCCTTGCGGGACCAGGCGGTGTTTGCGGCATCGTTCATGGTCAGGTCTCCGTGTTCTTGATCCAGTTGCTGATGCGCTCGGCCAGCATGACTACGGTGGGATTGGTGGCGACTGAGGGAATGTCCGGGAAACAGGAAGCGTCCGCGACCCGCAGGCCGGCGATGCCGCGCAGGCGCCCCTGATAGTCCGTTACCGCGCCGGGATCGCCGTCGCCGCCCATGGGGGCGGTCGAGGTCGGGTGGTGATAGATGTCCAGCGCCGCAGGGAGGGCGGCTTCCAGCGCGGCGGCGTCCGCAGCGGCCGGGCCGGGTATGAGTTCCTGGGCGATGATCTCGGACAGCGGACCCTGGCTCGCGATCCGCCGGATCAGTTGGATGCCTTCGACCATCAGTTCCCGATCGCGCGCGGTCCCGAGGATGTTGAGGTCGATGAGCGGCGCGGTACGGGGATCGCGGTCCCGCAGCCTGAGGGTGCCAGTGGAGCTGGGACGGGTCAGCGCCAGGGCCAGCATGAAGATCGCGCCGGTGGGCGAGTCGGCGGGATCGCCGTAGTGCACGGCGCTGACGTGCAGGTCGCCGTCGCCCGGGCCGGCTTCGGATGACTGGGTCCACAGAATGGCGCCGACCGGCGGGATGGGAAGCCCCAGCCGTTCGGGATGCGCGGCCCAAACGGTGTAGTAGAAGGGATGCTCCTGCAGCCGCAGGCCGACCGGCAGATCGGCGATAACGGGGATGTCCAGGGCCTTGAGGTCCGCCGCCGGCCCGATGCCGGAGCGAAGCAGGATGGCTGCCGATCCATACGTTCCGGCCGCGAGCACGACTTCGCCGGCTTCGATCCGCTCGCCATCGGCCAGGATCACGCCTTGCGCCCGGCCATCGCTGATATCGACGCGGTCAGCCAGCGTTTCGCTGTAGATCGTCAGGTTGGGCCGGGCGCGCACCAGGTCCGACAGGTAGGTCATGCCCGTGTTCAGCCGTTGGCCCATGCGGTTGTTCATCGGGTAGGGGCCGACGCCGAAAGGCGAGTCGCCATTGAAATCCTGAACGCGGGGGTGACCCGCCATCTGGGCCGACACCACGAACGCGTGCTGCATGTCGGAGATCTCGTCGTCGTGCAGCTGGTGCACCGGTTCCGGGCCGGAGCGGCCGTGGCATTGGTCCGCGCCCGAGGCGGTCCATTCGCTGCCGCGGAAGAACGGCAGCGCGTCGGCGATGGACCAATGCGGCAGTCCTGCCCGGGTCCAGCGCTCGAAGTCGGCTGCGGGCGCCCGCATCCAGACGCCGGCATTCACGGCCGAGGAGCCGCCCAGCACCTTGCCCCGCGGAACCGGGAAGGATTTTCCGCCCCAGCCTGGCAGGGATGCATATCCCCAGTCGTGCTTGGCATCGCCGCCGATGATGTTCTGGGCGCGGACGGCGTCGGGGTAAGCGTGGGGCGGATAGGCGCGGCCGGCCTCGATCAGCAGCACTCGGCGGGTCGGATCTTCGCTCAGGCGGCTGGCCAGCACGGCTCCAGCCGAGCCGCCTCCCACCACGATGATGTCGAAGGCAGCATGCTCGAAGTCTGAATTTTCCGACCCCAAAGGGTGGCGTAGTCCTGTATTCATTGTGGTCTCCCATAAGAATTCCGAGCTTGTGTCAGGATCGGAGGTTCAAGCGCATCGACGGCTGATCGGATCAGCTGGAGCCAGCGTTCAGCTCGCCATCCATTTGGGTGCATCATTCATCGGTACCGCCGCCGGCAGAAGACGGGTGTCGGTCTTTAGAGTCGCGAACATATGTCCGGAACCTTTTCGATCGAATCGTTCAGTGGAATGGTGGCCTTCGCGGCCACGGTGGAGTCCGGCAGTTTTGCCGCGGCCGGGCGCAAGCTGGGTTTGTCCGCTTCAGCGGCGGGCAAGGCGGTGGAAAGGCTGGAGCTAAAGCTGGGCGTGCGGTTGTTGCATCGCAGTACCCGCTCTTTGGGGCCGACGGGCGAAGGCGAGGTTCTGTACCGCTATGTCAGCAAGATCCTGAAGGATCTCCAGGAGGCGGAGCGGGAATTGCAGCTGGTGCAGAACGCGCCGCGGGGCCGGCTCAAGGTTAGCGTTCCCACGGTGATGGGCCGCAGGATCGTGTTGCCGGCGCTCAGCGACTTCCACTTGCGCTTTCCCGAGGTGATGGTGGACATCAACCTGGACGACCTGATCGTCGACGTGATCGAGGACGGATACGACCTCGTATTGCGCTTGGGCGAGCTGGAGGATTCAAGACTGCAGGCCCGCAACATCGGCCCGCATGCGTTCACGACTTGCGCTTCGCCTGCTTATCTGGCCCAGCGCGGCACGCCGCGCACGCCCGCGGATCTCAGTGAGCATTGCTGCATCCACTATCGGTTTCCAACTACGGGCAGGACGGAAACCTGGGCCTTCAAGGGAGAGCCGTCGGGCAGGACGTTCAAGCCGTCCAGCATATTGAATGATGGCGAGGCCCTGGCGTCCGCGGCGATCGGCGGGTTGGGGATCGTGCAGGTGCCCAGTTACCTGGTAAAGGAAGACGTGGCGGCGGGCCGGCTGCGGCCGGTGCTCGAGGACTACACGGAAAACCGGGGCAGCGTTTCGCTGCTATGGCCGCCCCGTTCGGCAGAGGTTGCCCGGGTGCGCGCATTCATCGATTTCTTCGCCGAGCGGATCGCGGCGCGGCTGTAGCTGCGTCGGGAGCGGGGCGTCCAAAGAATGGATGTGGGCGCAGGAAACTAGAGGCTTTGCGGTGGGCGGAAATGCAAAAAAGGATGCCCAAGGGCATCCTTTTTCATTTGCCGTATTCGTGACGCCCTGAAAACAGGGCGGCAGAATGGCTTAGGCCAGCGCCTTGATGGCGGCAGCCAGGCGGCTCTTGTGGCGAGCGGCCTTGTTCTTGTGGATGATGTTCTTGTCAGCCACGCGATCGATCACGCTGGAGGCCTTCTGGAACACTTCGCCAGCCGCAGCCTTGTCGCCAGCGGCGATGGATTGGCGAACGCGCTTGATGGCGGTGCGCAGCATCGAGCGCAGGCTGGAATTGTGCTTGTTGCGCTCAACGGATTGGCGAGCGCGCTTGCGGGCTTGGGCGGTATTGGCCATGTTGCTATATAAGTTGAATTCGGCAAAGTCGAACATTGTAGCAAGTCCCTACGGGAATGCAAGCTTTTAATGTTTGATCAGCCGATGGAGCGCCCGTCAACCGGGCGGGGGCGCTGCGGGAGGAATTCCCTGGGCTGGAAAGCCCTTGCGGATGGTCCTCATGTGTTTGAGGAAAACCCGTGGCGCCTACTGGATAAAAACACCGTGCTTAGTATACAACGAAGCCGCTCTGGCGACACGGCGCGGACGCCGGCGTTGTCAGGTGGCGACGCTGATGGAGACGAACCAGGGCGTGAAGCGGCGGACGTGGATGGGCATGATTTCGCGCAGCGTATCGAGCGCGGCATCGGTGTCATCCAGCGGGAAGTGGCCGGATACCGGCAGGCCGCCTGCGGCCATGGACACGCGCAGCGTGCCGCTGCGGTAGGGACGCAGGGCGGCGATCACTTCGGCCAGCGGGCGGCCGCGGGCTTCGACCCAACCGGCTTCCCAGGCGGCCTCGGCCATGAGTTCGGCGCGCGGGGTATCCATGCGGGCCGCGTCGAACCGGGCGCCGGTGCCGGCGCGGACGGTGCCGTGGGCGCCGGACATGGTTTCGACCTCGACCTCGTGCTCATGCACCACCACCAGGGTGCGCTGGGCTTGCTGGCGCACCATGTAGCGGGTGCCCAGTGCGCGGACCGTGCCTTCCGCGGTCTGGACCAGGAAAGGGCGGCGCGCGTCGGGCGCCACGGACACCGTCACGGCGCCGTCCAGCAGGCGGACCTGGCGGTAGGCAGGCGTGAAGTCCAGGTTGACGCGGCTGCGGGCGTCCAGCAGCAGCTGGCTGCCGTCGGACAGCACGTAGCGGCGGCGTTCGCCCGTGGCGGTGGCGGCATCCGCCGCGACGTTGCCCAGGGGATAGAAGGCATTGCCGACGTAGGCGGCGCAGGCTCCGGTGCCGGCGAGCGCCAGCGCGCCGGCCAAGAAACGGCGGCGAGGGGGCGCAATGGCGGGGCCGAGAGGGGCCGCGAGAGGCGGGATGGCGGGGCCAGCGGTGGCGTAACCGGCGGGATAGGCGTCGCCAAGCCGGCCGAACGTCGATCCTTCCAGCGAGCCGGTCAGCTGCTGCCAGGCATTTTCGTGGGCTGGGTCGGCAGCGCGCCACGCCAGGAAGTCGTTATAGTCCTGGGCGGTCGCCTTGCCGGAGCGCAATAACAGCAGCCAATTGATTACCTGGTCCGCCATGGGTTGTCCTTGGGCGTACTTCACTTCATGTCCCCGCAGTGCTTCAAGGGGGATCCTTTCGATGGCAATTTGTAAATAATAAAGGTTTTTTACCAAAGATTACCGGCTGATTGTCAATTCTTGACGAATCTAATGCAAAAAAGCCGGTACTAGACCGGCTTTTGACGTGTATATAGGCAGATTGTCCGAACTTAGCGCGCCGGACGTCGGCCAAAGTCCCTAGGGCGGAAGCCAAACAGTAACAACATTCCGAAGTAGACCGCGCCGCTGGCTGCCAGCACGCCGGCCAGCCAGGCCACCCGCTGCCAGGAATGGGCCTGCAGGGCGATCCAGTCGATGCGCCCGTCCGCATACCAAAGCAAGGCCGCCAGCGCCGCCAGGGCGGGCAGGAGGCGCAGCGCGAACGCGGTCCAGCCGGGACCGGGCTGGTAGACGCCGCGGCGGCGCAGTCCGATCAGCAGGGCCAGCGCGTTCAGGCAGGCGCCCAGGCCGATCGCCAGGGCCAGTCCGGCATGCGCCATCAGCGGCACCAGCACCAGGTTCATCAGTTGCGTCATGATCAGCACGCCGATGGCGATTTTCACCGGCGTGCGGATGTCCTGCTTGGCGTAGAAGCCGGGCGCCAGGATCTTCACGGCCAGCAGGCCGATCAGCCCGGCGGAGTAGGAAATCACCGCCAGGCGGGTCTGGCTCACGTCCTGGGCGGCGAAGGCGCCGTAGTGGAACAGGGTAGCGACCAGGCCATCGGACAGCAGCGCCATGCCTACCGCCGCCGGCAGGCCCAGCAGCAGCACCAGGCGCAGGCCCCAGTCCAGCAGCCCGCTGTAACCGCCGTGGTCGTCGCGGGCATGGGCCGCGGACAGGCTGGGCAGCAGCACCGTGCCCAGCGCCACGCCCAGCAGCGCCGTGGGGAATTCCATCAGGCGGTCGGCGAAGGACAGCCAGGTGACGCTGCCCGGCGTGAGCCAGGTGGCGATGTTGGTGTTGATCAAGAGCGAGATCTGCGCGACCGAGACCCCCAGGGTGGCGGGCGCCATCTGCTTGAGGATGCGCTGCACCGTGGGGTCGCCCCAGGCCTCGCGGAACCGCAGGGTGAAGCGCGGCGTCAGGCCGAGCCGGGCCAGGGCGATCCATTGCACGGCCAGTTGCGCCACGCCGCCGATCATGACGCCGATGGCCAGCGCATAGACCGGCACGTCCATGCGCGGGGCAAGCCAGATGCAGGCGGCGATCATGGCCAGGTTGAGCAGCACCGGCGTGAAGGCCGGCACGGCAAAGCGCCGCCAGGTATTGAGCACGCCCGAGGCGAAGGCGATCAGCGACATGCAGAAGATGTAGGGGAACATCACCCGCGTCATCCAGACCGCCGCGCCGAATTCGGTGTCGCGGGCGGCGCCGCGCAGGCCGCTGGCCATGGCCGATACCACCCAGGGCGCGGCGACGATGCCGATGAGCGTGATGAGCATGAGCGCCGCGGTCAGCAGCAGCGCCACGCGGTCCAGCAGGGTGCGGACTTCGGCTTCGGACCGGTTGTTGCGCGCGGCGCCCAGGATGGGCACGAAGGCCTGGGCGAAGGCCCCTTCGGCGAACAGGCGGCGCAGCAGGTTGGGAATGCGGAAAGCGACCCAGAAGGCGTCGGTGATGGGGCCGGCGCCGAAAGCGCGGGCCACCAGGATGTCGCGGATCAGGCCGGAAATGCGGGACAGCAGGGTGAAGCTGCTGACCGTGGCCGCCGAACGAAACAGGCTCATGGATGACTACGTAAAAAGGGGCCTATAGGCCCCATGACCAACATTGCCCCTTGAGTGGGACAACGCTTCGCCCAACGCTTTTTCTCTACGCCGGAGCGTCTTTTCCCCTTGGGCCGCCCCAAGGGGAAAAGGGCCCCCTTGGGGGGCAGAGAGCCCGCGTAGCGGGCGAAGCGTGGGGGCTTCATTTTCCCGCCGGGCCGTCCCAAGGGAAAAGCGGCCCCCTTGGGGGGCAGAGAGCCCGCGCAGCGGGCGAAGCGTGGGGGCTTCATTTTCCCGCCGGGCCGTCCCAAGGGAAAAGCGGCCCCCTCGGGGGGCAGAGAGCCCGCGTAGCGGGCGAAGCGTGGGGGCTTCATTTTCCCGCCGGGCCGTCCCAAGGGAAAAGCGGCCCCCTCGGGGGGCAGAGAGCCCGCGTAGCGGGCGAAGCGTGGGGGCATTATTTCGGCGGCATGCGGATGGCGCCATCCAGGCGGATGGTTTCGCCGTTGAGCATGTCGTTCGTGACGATGCTGTGGACCAGCTTGGCATAGTCTTCCGGACGGCCCAGGCGGGCGGGGAAGGGAATGCTGGCGGCCAGCGAGTCCTGCACTTCCTGCGGCATGCCGAAGATCATGGGCGTGCCGAAGATGCCCGGGGCGATGGTCATGCAGCGGATGCCGGTCTTGGACAGGTCGCGCGCGATGGGCAGGGTCATGCCGGCCACGCCCGCCTTGGAGGCGGCGTAGGCGGCCTGGCCGATCTGGCCGTCGAAGGCCGCGACGGAGGCGGTGTTGATCAGCACGCCGCGTTCGCCGGTGGGTTCGGGCGCGTTGGCGCTCATGGCCTCGGCGGCCAGGCGCATCATGTTGAAGCTGCCGATCAGGTTGATCGACACGACCTTCTGGAACAGTTCCAGCGGATGCGCGCCGTTCTTGCCCACGATCTTGGCGGCGGGCGCGACGCCGGCGCAGTTCACCAGGCCGAACAGCGAGCCCAGTTCGAGCGCGGCGGCCACGGCGTTCTTGCCGTCGGCTTCCTGGGTCACGTCGCAGTGGACATAGCGCTGGCCCAGTTCCTTGGCCAGGGCCGAGCCCGGTTCGTCCTGCACGTCGGCGATGACGACCTTGGCGCCATTTTCGACCAGCATGCGCACCGTGCCGGCGCCCAGTCCGGACGCGCCGCCCGTGACGATGAATACCTTGTTCGCGATTTCCATGTGTCTACCACCAGTGAGTTCTAGGGATGAAAGCGGCGCGGCAGGCGCCGGATATGACTAGGCCTTCGGGGCCGGCCGGACGCGATGCGTTCCGGTGCCGGCGCCGAAGGCCTGTGAGCCATCGAGGCGCCGATCAGCCTTGGACGGCTGCGAACAGGCGCGCCTTGATTTCCTCGACCGCGCCGACGCCGGAGATCTTGCGGTACTTCGGCGCGTCGGCGGGATTCTGCTGCGCCCAGGACGAGTAGTAGTCGACCAGGGGGCGGGTCTGGTCGCGGTACACGGCCAGACGGTTGCGCACGGTTTCCTCGCGGTCGTCGTCGCGCTGGATCAGTTCTTCGCCGGTGACGTCGTCACGGCCTTCGACCTTGGGCGGGTTGAAGCGCACGTGGTAGCTGCGGCCGCTGGGCTGGTGCACGCGGCGGCCGCTCATGCGTTCGATGATGTCTTCTTCGGGGACTTCGATTTCCACCACGTAATCCAGCTTGACGCCGGCGCTCTTGAGCGCGTCCGCCTGCGGGATGGTGCGGGGGAAGCCGTCGAACAGGTAGCCGTTGGCGCAGTCGGGCTGCTTCAGACGGTCCTGCACCAGGCCGATGATGATCTCGTCGGAAACCAGACCGCCGGCATCCATGACCTTTTTGGCTTCAATGCCCAACGGCGTGCCCGCTTTGACCGCGGCGCGCAGCATGTCGCCGGTGGAAATCTGGGGGATGCCGAAGTGTTGGGTGAGAAACGCGGCCTGGGTGCCTTTGCCGGCGCCGGGAGGTCCGAGCAAGATGAGACGCATGAGTGCTCCTGAAGGGGTGTATTTTTTGTGATCCGGGGAATTATGCCGCAATGCAGCAGCCGATGCGGAGCCGCGCCATAGGAAATAACCCTTATATCTGCTTGCTGTAGACCTGTCGGACGCGTTCCAGATCCGCCGGGGTATCTACGCCTGCGGCAGGAGGGTGGGACGCCCGATGGACGACGATGACGTGGCCGTGTTCCATGGCGCGCAGCTGTTCCAGGGATTCGAAACGTTCCAGCGCGCCCTGCGGCAGGGCCGGATAGCGGCGCAGGAACGACACCCGGTACGCGTACAGGCCGATGTGGTGCCAGGCCGGCAGGCCTTCCGCCAGCACGCGTTCGCCGGAGGCGAGCGCATCGCGGGCCCAGGGGATCGGGGCGCGTGAAAAGTACAGCGCGCGGTCGTTCACGGCGCAGACCAGCTTCACCACGTTGGGGTTGAACAGCGCTTCGGCGTTGGCCAGGGGACAGGCGCAGGTCGCGATGTCTGCCTCGGGGCTGGCTTGCAGCTTGGCCGCCACGGCATCGATGAGTTCGGGTTCGATAAGGGGTTCGTCGCCCTGCACATTGACCACGATGGCGTCGTCGGGCAGGCCCAGCTGCTCCACGGCTTCGGCCAGGCGGTCGGTGCCGGTCGGGTGGTCGGCGCGGGTCATCAGCGCCTGCAGCCCGTGCGCCTGCGCCGCCTGTTGCACGCGGACGTCGTCGGTGGCCACATAGACGCGGGAGGCGCCGGACAGCGCCGCGCGTTCGGCGGTGCGCACGACCATGGGCTTGCCGGCGATGTCGGCCAGCGGCTTGTCGGGCAACCGGGTCGAGGCGGTGCGCGCCGGGATCAGGGCGATGAAGCTCATGCGCGGCGGTTCAGTGGGCAGCGGGGGCGTCGTCCAGCGCGCGGGCTTCCGATTCCAGCATGACGGGGATGCCGTCGCGCACAGGGAAGGCCAGGCGGTCGGCACGGCAAACCAGTTCGGCTTGCTGCCGGTCGTGTTCGAGGCGGCCCTTGCACAGCGGGCAGACGAGGATGTCGAGTAGGCGGGATTCCATGACCGGAATTCTAAAGCAGTTTGCCGGGGGCCGGGCCGCGCGGCGCTACCAGGCGGACGGTTTGCTAGGCCCGGGCCGGCTGGCGCAGCGCCTGCGCCAGCCAGTCGAATAGCTGGGGGTCGGAAAAGCCGGCGCGCACGGGCACTTCCCACAGGCGCGGATCGTCCAGGGCGGCGCATTTGATCGCGTCCTTGGACGTGACCAGGATGGCCTCGGCCGTGAGCGCCTGGAAGGGCGACTCGGCGTAATCGTGATGATCGGGCAGGGCGAGCGCGGTTTCCAGCTGGATGCCGGCGCCGCGCAGCGTGGTGAAAAAGCGTTCCGGATTGCCGATGCCCGCCGCCGCAGCGATGCGCGGCTGGCCGGCGAAGGCCGCCAGGGGGCGCGTGCCGCGGCCCGAGACCTGGCGCGTATCGCCCGGCTCCAGCCACATGCGGACTTGCCGCGGCCGGCCGCTGCCAGCGGCTTGCGGCTGGCCGTCAGGCGTGCCGATGTTCGTCACGACCACGTCGACCTCCCGCAACCGTTCGGCAGGCTCGCGCAAGGGGCCCGCGGGCAGCAGGCGGCCGTTGCCCACGCCGCGCTCGTCCTGCACCACGATTTCGACATCGCGTGCCAGCGCCAGATGCTGCAGGCCGTCGTCCGAGACGATCACATCCACTTTGGGGTGCGCCTGCAGCAGGGCCTGGGCGGCCAGGGCGCGCTTCGGGTGCACGGAAACCGGCGCCCCGGTGGCGCGGGCGATCAGCGCGGGCTCATCGCCAAAGCGGGCGGCTTCGAGCTCGCCCAGCCCTACGCGGGCGTGCGGGCCGACCTTGACGCCGTAGCCGCGGCTGACGACCCCGGGGGTGTAGCCGCGGGCCCGCAACGCTTCGACGGTGGCGATGACCATGGGGGTCTTGCCCGTGCCGCCGACGTAGACGTTGCCGATCACCACGACGGGAACCGGGGCGCGGTACGAGCTGCGGGTACCGTCCAGGTAGCGCTGGCGCTTGCGCGCCACTTCCCAGGCGGTCAGCCTGGACAGCGGCAGCAGCAGATTGGAGAGCCAGCCGCCGCGCTGCCATTGGCGCGCCAGCAGCGTCGAGGCACGCTTGGCGGTCACCGGGTGGTCTGCGCGGCGAAGTTGACGCGGCCGATGCCAGCCAGCCGGGCGGCTTCCATGACGTTGATCACGGACTGGTGGGTGGCCTGAGCGTCGGCGTTGATGACGACCAGTGGTTCGGTCTTGCCGGCCGCGGCTTGGCGCAGGACCTCGGCGATCTCGGGGGGCGTGGAGACGTCGATGAGCGTGCCGTTGAGCGCGTAGCGCCCGTCCTGGCTGACGGCGACTTCCAGCGCCGGAGGCGTGTCCTGTTCCATCGAGGCCTGGGGCAGCGTCACCTTCAGCTGGGTGAAGCGCGCGAAGGAAGTGGTTGCCGCCAGGAAGATCAGGATGACCAGCAGCACGTCGATGAGCGGAATCAGGTTGATGTCCAGCTCATCGCGCTCGCCGCGGGGGCCGCGGAAATTCATGAACGGCCCTCGCGCGTGGCGGAGCCGGGGGCGACCGCGCGCACCAGGCGCGACGCGGTCTGCTCCATGGCGCTGAGGTAGCCGTCCACGCGGCCGCGCAGATAGCGGTGCGCGATCATGGCGGGAATGGCGATGAGGATGCCGAAGCCGGTGTTGTACAGCGCCATCGAGATGCCGCGCGCCAGTTGCGCGGGATCGCCGCCGCCGGGGGTGTAGGAGCCGAAGATCTCGATCATGCCGACCACGGTGCCGAACAGACCCATCAGGGGCGCGACCACGGCGATGGTGCCGATGGCGGAGATGTAGCGGCTGAGGTCGTGGGCCACGGCGCGGCCGGTGTCCTCGACCACGTTGCGCAGTTCCTCGCGCGGCAGATGACGGTGACGCATCACTTCGGCCAGGATCCGGCCCAGCGGCGAGTTGCGCTCGAGGCGGTTGATCGCGTCGGGCGTGTCCTGGCGGTTGCGCAGCATTTCAGCCACTTGGTCGCTCAGGCCGCGCGGCATGACCAGGCCGCGGCGCAGGGAGAGGAAGCGCTCGAAGATCAGCGCCAGGCCCAGGACGGATGTCGCCAGCAGGGGCCAGATCGGCCAGCCGGCCTCGCGCAGTATGGAAAGCAAAGCGTTCAACTCCCGGGGGGAACCGGTACGCAAGGCGGCGCGGACCGGCATCTGATCAAGCCGAAACTGTAACGGTGCGGCGGGGGTGTGGCAAGTCGGTACGACCCCCAATCTATCCACAGATCTTGTGGATAATTCTGTGCAAAACTTCCCGGAATTGCTTGTGGGCACAGGGCTTGCACTTGTTTGCTTCAATTTCGAGCAGCTTGGATTTCAATAAATTCTTATAAAAAACAATGACTTGGTTCTAATTTGCTGGCTTTCGGGCCGGTTGGGGGAAATCTGCTGGGACGCGGTATGATTGCGGCCCGCTACGCGGCTCCTGTGGACAGGTATGCATCGGAAAGCCCCATGACAATTGAATCTACAGTCACAAACAACGTATTCGCGCGGGATATCCTGACGGTTGCCCAGCTGAATCAAGCTGTGGGGCAGTTGTTGGAGCGCAGCATCCCGGCGCTGTGGGTGCGCGGAGAGATTTCCAACTTCACGGCGGCGGCTTCCGGGCATTGGTACTTCACGCTCAAGGACAGCCGGGCCTCGGTGCGGGCAGTCATGTTCAGAAGCCGCGCCAGTGCGGTGGGTTTCACGCCGCGCGCCGGCGACCAGGTCGAAATCCGGGCCCGCGTGTCCCTTTACGAGCCTCGCGGCGACTATCAACTGCAGGCTGACGCCATGCGGCGGGCCGGACTAGGCAATCTGTACGAGGCGTTTTTGCGCCTGAAGGAGCAACTGGCCTCCGAAGGCCTGTTCGATCCGGCCGCCAAGCGCGAACCCGTGCGCCTGCCGCGGGCGATCGGCGTGGTGACGTCCCTGCATGCCGCGGCGCTGCGGGACGTGCTGTCGGCGCTCGCGCGGCGCGCGCCCCAGGTGCCCGTGTTCATCTACCCGGCGCCGGTCCAGGGGGCGGACGCCGCCGGGCGGCTGGCCGCCCAGGTGCGCATGGCCAACCAGCGCGCCGAGGTCGATACGCTGCTGCTGGTGCGTGGCGGCGGCAGCATCGAGGATCTTTGGAGTTTCAACGACGAAGCCTTGGCCCGCGAAGTCGCGGCCAGCGCCATTCCCGTCATCAGCGGGGTGGGGCACGAAACGGATTTCACCATCGTCGATTTCGTTGCCGACGTGCGTGCGCCCACACCGACCGCGGCCGCCGAACTGGCCTGCGTGCCGCGCTCGGAACTGCTGGGCCGGGTCATGCAGGCGGCAGAGGCCATGACGCGCGGCCAGCAGCGCCGCCTGGAACGCGCGGCGCAGCGGCTGGACCGCGCCGCCGCGCAATTGGTGTCCCCGGCCCAGCGCCTGGAGCATCAGCGCGAGCGCCTGAACAGCCTGCGCTTCCGTCTGGCGACCGCCTGGTCCGGACCCCAGGAGCGGCGCGCGGCGCGCGTCAACCTGCTGACGCAGCGCCTGGCGCATCGCGTGCCCGATACCGGCCGCGCCGCCGACCGCCTGGCGGGCGCGGCGCGCCAGCTTGGCCAGGCGCATGCGCGGTTGCTGGTGCAGCGGCGCAACCGGCTGGCGTCTGCCACGGCGCAATTGCGCGCGCTGGATCCGGGCAACACGCTGGCCCGCGGCTACGCCATCGCGCGCGACGAACAAGGCCGTATCGTGCGGGACGGGGCCGCGCTGACGGCGGGGCAGGCGCTGGACCTGAGCTTCGCGCAAGGCGGCGCCGAAGTCGCGGTCACGCGCAGCCGCGAGACGCGCGAGGCTTCCTGAAAGAGGGCGGTCGCGCGCCCTTGAGGCCGCTGCCATGAGCACATGCTTCAGGTAATGAGCAGATGCGTCCCTTAACCCCGCGCGGGCGGGGGGTTAACGCGGTATCCTCAGTAGTTGCCGATACAATTGAACGGCTTGATCGTGCACTCAACAGAAGGAACCTCACATGGCACATACTCTTCCCCCCCTGCCTTACGAACTGGACGCACTGGCTCCGCACATCTCCAAGGAAACGCTGGAGTTCCACTACGGCAAGCATCACCAGACCTACGTCACGAACCTGAACAACCTGATCCCGGGTACGGAATTCGAAACGCTGTCGCTGGAAGACATCGTCAAGAAGTCCTCGGGTGGCATTTTCAACAACGCCGCCCAGATCTGGAACCACACGTTCTACTGGAACAGCCTGGCTCCCAAGGCCGGTGGCGCTCCGACCGGCAAGCTGGCTGACGCCATCAACGCCAAGTGGGGCAGCTTCGACGCTTTCAAGGAAGCCTTCAACAAGTCGGCCGCCGGCAACTTCGGTTCGGGCTGGACCTGGCTGGTCAAGAAGGCCGACGGCTCGGTCGACATCGTCAACACCAGCAACGCCGCCACCCCGCTGACCACGGCCGACAAGCCGCTGCTCACCTGTGATGTGTGGGAACACGCCTACTACATCGACTACCGCAACGCCCGTCCCAAGTACCTGGAAAACTTCTGGGCGCTGGTGAACTGGGAATTCGCGGCCAAGAACTTCGCCTGATAGGCAAAGCCAGACCCGCCGCGGCGTCAGCGTCGCGGCTCCTGCTGAGCAACCCCTCGCGCAAGCGTGGGGTTTTCTTTTTTTGTTCAGGAAAAATTCAGCCTGCGAAATCCCTGTCGATTGTCGAATTCATTGCGGGGAAATAACGAACAAACCGGCTTTTCTTCCGGGTAATCCCTAGGTTTGCCAACCACTATCGTTGGCCCCGGTCGGCGACTGAACCACGGGGTCCACGGCCGCGGCATGCCCGCGATAAACCGTGGTACTTACAGGGAAGGGAAGCATGTTGCGGTTATTTTCGGGTTTGCGCATCGGCGCGCGCCTGTCGGGCGCGTTTTTGCTGGTGGCGGTGATAGGCGGTGCGATAGGAGGCTTTGGGGTCTGGGGCCTGGCGCGCATCAATGAAATGAATGACCGGCTTTACGACACCGAGCTGCGCGGCATATCGGACATCAAGGAAGCCAACATCAATCTGATCTACGCTGGCCGCGCCCGCACGGGCTACCTGGCCGCGTCCACGGACCAGGAACGCCAGTCGCTGCGCAAGCAGTTCGACGACGCCGTTGCAACCATGGACGACTTGCGCGAAAAGGCCGCCGCCAACTTCTATTCGGAAGAGGGCAAGCGCCTGCTGGCACAGTTCACCGAGACCGAGCAGGTCTGGAAGCGCGAATCCGCCGCTTTCTTCGCCGCCGCCCAGGCCCGGCCGCTGACCCAGGCCGACCCGCAAGTGGCCGCGATCGAGGCGCGCGTGATCGCCTCGTCGCAAAAGCTGGATGATCTGATGACGACCCTGGCGAAGGCCAAGGAAAACGTCGCGGCGCAAAGCGTGCAGGCGGGCACGGACCTGTATGAAACGCTGCGCGCCGTCATGATCGTCCTCGCCGTGGCCGGCGTCGCGATCGGCATGCTGCTGGGCTGGCTGGTGACGCGCGGCATCGTGCGTCCGCTGGAACAGGCCGTGATGGCCGCGCGCCAGGTCGCGGCCGGCGATCTGACGACCGACATCCAGGTTGCCACGCGCGACGAAACCGGTGACCTGATGGGCGCGCTCAAGACCATGAACGCGAGCCTCGCGCGCATCGTCAAGGACGTGCGCGATGGCTGTGAGAGCATCGCCTCGGCGTCTTCGCAGATCGCCCAGGGCAACGCCGATCTGTCGCAACGCACCGAGGAACAGGCCTCGTCGCTGGAGGAGACCGCGGCCTCGATGGAGCAACTGACCAGCACCGTCCAGCAGAACGCCAACAACGCCAGCGAAGCTGACCGCCTGGTCAACCAGGCTTCCAGCGTGGCCGTGCGCGGCGGCGAAGTGGTGGAGGGCGTGGTCCAGACCATGAGCGCGATTTCCGACAGCTCGCGCCGCATCGCCGACATCACGGGCGTGATCGACGGCATCGCCTTCCAGACCAACATCCTGGCGCTCAACGCCGCCGTGGAAGCGGCGCGCGCGGGCGAGCAGGGCCGCGGCTTCGCGGTGGTCGCGGGCGAGGTGCGCACGCTGGCGCAGCGCTCGGCGGTGGCCGCGAAGGAGATCAAGGCCTTGATCGATGAGTCGGTCACGCGCGTCGAGGGCGGCACGCGCCAGGTCGACGAAGCTGGCCGCACCATGCGCGAAGTGGTGGACAGCGTGCGCCAGGTCGCCACGCTGGTGCGCGAAATCGCCAGCGCTTCGGAAGAGCAATCCGCCGGCATCGGCCAGGTCAACCAGGCCGTGGCGCAGATGGACACCGTGACCCAGCAGAACGCGGCATTGGTGGAAGAGGCGGCCGCCGCGGCGGCCAGCATGCAGGAACAGGCCACCCGCCTGGCCCAGGAAGTGCGCCGCTTCAAGGTCGAAGCAGGCGGCGGATCGGCGCGCGAAGCCCAGGTCCGTCTGGTGCAGGCGGTGCCCGCCGCGCCGCGCAAGACGGCCGCGCCCGCGGCGCGTCCCGCGCTGGCGCAGGCCTCGGACGACGACTGGTCGACCTTCTGATCCCGCGCTGTGGGCTGCCGGTCAGGTGGGAGTGGTAAGGTTAGCCACCTTCAACCGCGCCGGCTTCGCCCATGAACCTGCCCGACCCCCTACGCCGGCTGCTGGCCGGCCCGCGCCGATGGGCGCATCGCAAGGTGCGCCAGATCAACCGCCTGTCGCGCAAGAGCGTGCAGATGGGGCTGCTGCTGGGGGGCGCCGGCCTGGTGGCGCTGATGTCGCTGGGCTTCGCCTATCTGGCCGACAAGGCGCTGGAATGGAACCGCGAGTGGGTCGCCTACAACGGCTGGCTGGCCTTGCTGGTCCTGCCGCTGAGCCTGGCGGCCTTGCGCTGGCTGACCCTGCGCTTTGCGCCCAATGCGTCCGGCAGCGGCATTCCCCAGGTCATCGGCGCCTTGTCGCTGCCGCCGGGCGCCAGCCAGAACAGCCTGGTGGCGCTGGGGCAGACCCTCTGGAAAATTCCTCTCGCGTTCGGCGGCATGCTGGCCGGCGCCTCGATCGGCCGCGAAGGGCCGTCGGTCCAGGTTGGCGCCGCGCTGATGCTGGCCTGGGGCGACTTCTGGAAACGGCGCGGCGTGCAGTTGCGCGGCTTTCACGCCAATGAACTGATCGCCGCCGGCGCCGCGGGCGGCCTGGCCGCCGCTTTCAACGCGCCGCTGGCCGGCGTCATTTTCGCCATCGAGGAACTCGGGCGCGGCACCGTGCTGCGCTGGCAACGGCTGGTGCTGATCGGCGTGCTGGCCTCGGGCTTCCTGGTCGTGGCCGTGGTGGGCAACAACCCGTACTTCGGCGTGTTCGGCGGCGCGCCGCTGACCCATGGCATGGTGATGTGGGTGGCCATCTGCGCGGCGCTCAATGGCGCGCTGGGCGGCATATTCGCGCGCCTGCTGGGCAAGGGGGCGGCCGGCAGCGCGCCCCAGTCCTGGCGCGCCTGGATCCGCGCCCATCCGATCTGGACGGCCTTCATCATGGGCCTGATCCTGGCCGTGATCGGGCTGGCTACTGCCGGCAGCGTCTACGGCACGGGGTATGGCGTGGCCGCGGATCTGTTGTCGGGCAAGGACACCGCGCCCGCCAGCTTCGGCCTGGCCAAGCTGGCCGCGACGGTCGCCTCCTATTGGGCGGGCATACCGGGCGGCATCTTCACGCCGGCCCTGACCACCGGGGCGGGCATCGGCCATCACATCTGGCAATTGGCGGGAGAGGGCGTGGACCACCGCGTGCTGGTGCTGATTTCGATGGCCGCCTTCCTGGCGGCCGCGACCCAGGCGCCACTGACCGCCAGCGTGGTGGTCATGGAAATGACGGGCAGCCAGCCCATGCTGTTCTGGCTGCTGGTGGGTTCCCTGCTGGCCTCGGGCGTGTCGCGCCAATTCTGCCCGCAACCGTTCTATCACATGGCCGCCGGGCGTTTCCGCAGGCAGGCCATCGTCGACGCCGGGCGTGCCGCCAGGCCGCCTGCGGCGTGAGTCCGCAGGCCGGGTCCGCGCCTTGCCGCGGTGCACGCGGCGCGCACCAGCGTGGTGAACAGCCGTTGGACACTGTCCGTGCAGCGGACATCCCGCGTGCGCACCAACTTGGCGCGAAAGCGCTGCGTTAAGATCGGCCGATCCGGATTTTTTCTCACTGACTTCGAGCTTCCCATGACCGTGCATGCTTTCATTTGTGATGCGATCCGCACCCCCTTCGGCCGCTACGGCGGCGCGCTGGCTTCCGTGCGCCCCGATGATCTCGCTGCCGTAGCCATCAAGGCGCTGGTGGCGCGCAATCCCGGCGTGCGCTGGGAAGAACTGGACGACGCCATCATGGGTTGTGCCAACCAGGCGGGCGAAGACAACCGCAACGTGGCCCGCATGGCCACGCTGTTGGCCGGCCTGCCGATCGAAGTCCCCGGCGCCACCGTCAACCGCCTGTGCGGTTCGGGCCTGGACGCCATCGGCGGCGCCGCCCGCGCCATCCGCGCCGGCGAAGCCGGCCTGATGCTGGCCGGCGGCGTGGAAAGCATGAGCCGCGCGCCCTTCGTCATGGGCAAGGCCGACAGCGCGTTTTCGCGCAACGCCGCCATCTATGACACCACCATCGGCTGGCGCTTCATCAACAAGCTGATGAAGGCGCAATACGGCGTGGACTCGATGCCCGAAACGGCCGAGAACGTCGCCGACGATTTCAAGATCAACCGCGAAGACCAAGATCTGTTCGCGCTGGCCAGCCAGCAGAAGACCGCGCGCGCACAGAAGGAAGGCTTCTTCGACGCCGAGATCGTGCCGGTGTCGATTGCCCAGAAAAAGGGCGACCCGATCATCGTCAGCAAGGACGAGCACCCGCGTGAAACCACGCTGGAAGCGCTGGCCAAGCTGAAGGGCGTGGTCCGCGAAGGCGGCACCGTCACCGCCGGCAACGCCTCGGGCGTCAACGACGGCGCCGCAGCGCTGCTGCTGGCCGACGAAAAGGGCGCCGCCCGCCATGGCCTGACCCCGCGCGCCCGCGTGGTCGGCATGGCCACGGCCGGCGTCGCGCCGCGCATCATGGGCATCGGCCCGGCGCCCGCCACGCTGAAGGTGCTGGCCCAGACCGGCCTCACGCTTGCGCAAATGGACGTCATCGAACTGAACGAGGCGTTTGCCGCCCAGGGCCTGGCCGTGCTGCGCCAGCTGGGCATCGCCGACAACGACCCGCGCGTGAACCCCAACGGCGGCGCGATCGCCCTGGGCCACCCGCTGGGCGCCAGCGGCGCACGCCTGGCCACCACCGCAATCAATCAGCTGCACCGCACCGGCGGCCGCTACGCGCTGTGCACCATGTGCATCGGCGTGGGCCAGGGCATCGCGCTGATCATCGAACGCGTGTAATCGCCTGGCGCGCAGCGGCTACGCTGCGCGCTGGAACGAAAAGGGAGCCTGCAAGGCTCCCTTTTCATGTCTGCCGGCAGGCTTGCCTCAGGGCAGGCCGTCCAGTTTCTTGCCGGCCTGGATGCCGTGCCGTTCGAACCAGCCCTGAGCCATCTCCAATGCGTAGCGCACGGGCTTCTTGGCGCAGTGCGGGTCTTCGGTCTGTGGCGCCATGTCCTCAATGTTGACGATCGTGCCATCGTCGGCGATAAAGGCAATCGAGAGCGGCAGGATGGTGTTGCGCATCCAGAAGCACTGCACGTCGGGCTGTTCGAAGACGAACAGCATGCCGTCGTTGCCGGGCAGCTCCTTGCGGAACATCAGGCCGTCGCGGCGGGTCGCTTCCGTGTTCGCGACTTCTGCGCGGATAATATGGATGCCGGCCGAAAGCTGGGTGGTGGGTAGCGGGGCTTGCGGGCCTGTCTGCTGCGCGCCGGCCGCTGCGGGCAGCGCCATTGCGATGGCTGCCAGGGCGGGAGCCAGGGCTTTCGGCAGGAGGTTTCTGAAGAACGCTGTCTTGAACAACGTGAGGCTGACAGGATTTAAAACGGCGTTCTTGGGCATGACCTGGCGCAATGAATGAAAAATAACAAGGCGGGGCCCGAAAGCCCCGCCTGAATAATGGCGCAACCTTACCGTTGCGCTTTAAGGGTAACTCAGGCAGCCGTGATATTAAGCGCCTGTTTGCCTTTGGGCCCCTGAATAATCTCGAAGGCCACTTTCTGGCCTTCTTTCAGGGTTTTAAAACCATTCATCTGGATGGACGAAAAATGGGCGAACAGATCTTCACCGCCGTCGTCGGGCGTAATGAAGCCGAACCCCTTTGCATCGTTGAACCATTTGACGGTGCCCGTCGATTTGGGATTGTCCCCTTGGACGGCGGTTGCGGTCGTATCAGACATGCGGACTGCCTCATTGAATCGTATGTTGACGAAGGGCATCGCGGCCTAGACCCCTGTCCCCCCTCCGGCTTCCTGGCAGATTTTCGGTGCTTTGAAAACCCCAGAATGCGTGGATAATGCGCCGCTTTTCTTTGCGGCGTCAAGTATGGAAACTACGCATTTCTACGTGTAATTTTCCGTAAGTTACACGCTAGCCGTCCCCCGTTTAAATAGAATAGCGGCCCTATGAGTTCTACCTTGGATACCCAGCATGATTTGGCCGTCGAGAAGGCTCCGGCGCGCGCCGCGCCGCCTCCGATGTACCAGGTCCTGCTGCTGAACGACGACTACACCCCAATGGAGTTCGTCGTGAAAGTACTGCAAAAGTTCTTCAATAAGAATCACGAAGAGGCTACGAGGATCATGTTGCAGGTGCATCACGAAGGGCGTGGTGTATGCGGGGTTTATCCCCGGGACCTCGCCGCCACGCGCATTGCGCAAGTGGCCCAATACGCGCGGGCGCGCCAGCACCCCCTGCAATGCGTGATGGAACCCGTCTGAACCCCAGAATCAATGCGCCGCCTGTCATGGCGGCGTTGTGTTGTCCGGTTATTTTGTTTTGATAGGCAGTATCCGCGTACCCGAGAAGCGCGCGGAATGATCAGGTCGGCAGCTCCGCCGCTTAGGAGCGGTGCGTCTGCATTTGAGTAAGCGGGAGATTTACCGTGAGTGGAAAGATAAGCAAGGCCTGGCTGGCGACAGCCGGGGTCGTTGTATTGGCCGGCGCCATCGGCGTGGGCTGGTGGATGGGCAAGGAGCGTCAGCCCGCCAATCCGGCGCCAGCCGTCGTGTCGCAGCCTGCGGCCACGGCGGGTGGCGGCGATGCCAAGCCGGCATTGCCCGCCAGCGCGGTGGTCGGCGCGGCCGACCCGTTTGCCGCGCTTTCCTGCCAGCCGCGCCAGTACAACGATACGCTGGCGCTGGCGGTGACCTTCACGCAGCCGGTGGACGCCAAGTCCGACCTGGACAGCTATCTGCAAGTGACGGACACGGGCTCGGCTTCCGACAAGGACAGCGAATCGGCCGCCAGCAACGGCGACCAGCCCGCCTCGGTCCGGCCGGGCGACTCGGCGCCCAAGGGCAAAATCCTGAAGGGCAACTGGGTGGTGGGCGACAACCCCCGCATGGTCTATTTCCCCTACGTGCAACCGCAGCGTTCCTACGCGATCTCCGTGCGTGCCGGGCTGCCCGGCGCGGGCGGCATCAAGCTGGCGGAAGCGTCGAATTGCGAGGTGAACACGCAGGCCATGCCGCCGTCGTTCTATTTCGCCAGCCGCGGCGTGGTGCTGCCGGCCGGCCAGAATGGCGGCCTGCCCGTGGCCACGGTGAACGTCTCCGAAGTGGACGTGCAGTTCCTGCGCGTATCGCCTGAGCGCGTGCCTGAACTGTTCGACACCGTGCTGGGCATCGGCCGCAGCACCGGCTCCGGAGAAGAGGAAGACAGCGGCGACGAAGAGGACAACTGGCGCTATTCCGACAACCGCAGCCTGAAGGGCTCGGTCAGCAACTGGGACCTGGACCGCCTGAACTCGCTGACGACCAGCGTCTATCAAGGCCGTTTCGTTACCGACGACAAGCCCAACCGCCGCCATGTCACGTTCCTGCCGGTCGAAGGCATCAAGGAACTCCAGGAGCCCGGCATCTACATCGCGGTGATGAGCCAGCCCGGCCGTTTCCGCTACGAGTACCAGGTGACGTATTTCTACGTCAGCGACATCGGCCTGCACGCACGCCGCTACAGCGACCGCATCGAAGCCTATTCGGTATCCCTGAAGAGTGGCACCGCCATCTCGGGCGCCGTGTTCGAACTGGTGGACGGCGCAGGCAAGTCGCTGGCCAAGGCCGCGGCCGACGGCCAGGGCCATGTCCGCTTTGACGGCAGTTTCGCCAATGCGCGCGTCATCCGCGCCTCGCGCGACAAGGAAATGACGGTGCTGGCCCTGGGCGAACCCGCCCTGGACCTGTCCGAATTCGACACCGGCGGCCATGTTTCCCGCCCCAACAACCTGTTCGTCTACGCCGGCCGCAACCTGTACCGCCCCGGCGAAACCTTCAACGTCTCGGTCCTGCCGCGCGACCTGGACGGCCGCATGCTGGCGCCGTCGCCCCTGACCGCCACCATCAAGCGCCCCGACGGCCGTACGGTGCTGAGCACCTTGTGGCAACCCCAAAAGGATCTGCCCGGCTATCTCGAGCGCAGCATCGATCTGCCGCTGGACGCGCAGACCGGCACGTGGCTGCTGGAATTGCGCGTGGACCCCGCGTCGCGCGCGCCGGACGCGTCCTGGAAGTTCCAGGTCGAGGAATTCCTGCCCGAGCGCATGAAGATGGCGCTGACCTCCGACCAGGAGGTGCTGTCGCCGGAGGAAACGCTGACCGTGGACGTGCAGGGCGATTATCTCTACGGCGCGCCCGCCGCCGGCAACCGCCTGCTGTCCAGCTTCCAGGTCAAGCGCGACCGTTTTGCGCTGCCCCAGCAATGGCCTGGCTTCATCTTCGGCGACGTTGCCGACGATGCCCGCCGCCATTTCGAGGAACTGCCCGAAACGGCCCTGGACGACAAGGGCCGCGGCCAGCTCGAGGTCGATCCGCGCACCGGCGGCACGCGTTCGCCGATGAAGGTGAGGGTGTCGGCCAGCCTGCTGGAATCCGGCGGCCGTCCGGTGGTGCGTTCGATCGAGCGCAGCGTCTGGCCCGCCGACCGCCTGATCGCCGTGCGTCCGCAATTCGACGGCGACGTGGCCCGCGAAGGCGCGCCCGCCGGTTTTGAAGTGCTGCGCGTCGACGCGCAGGGCAAGATTGCGCCGCTGGCGCAGGCGCAGATGCGTCTGTACCGCGAAGATCGCCAGTACTACTGGCGTTTCGACGACCAGCGCGGCTGGAACAGCGGCTACACCGAAACCGAGGAATTGCTGGATTCGCGCGAGATCGCGCTGAACGACCGCTCCCAGCTGACCGTGCCCGTGAAGTGGGGCCGCTATCGCCTGGAAATCGCCGATCCCGAAACCGGCCAGACCCTGCGCTACCGCTTCTATGCGGGCTGGAACGCGCAGGACTCCGACGCCATGGGCAATCGTCCCGACCGCGTGCAGATGAAGCTCGAAGGCGTGCCGGCCAAGCCGGGCGACACGGTCAAGCTGACTCTGACGCCGCCGCATGACGGCCAGGCGCTCATCACCGTGGAAGGCGACCGCATGCTGTGGTCCACCTGGGTGGCCGTGAAAGCGACCGGCACGCAGGTCGAGATTCCGGTCGACAAGAGCTGGAAGCGCCACGACCTGTACATTGCAGCCGCCGTGTTCCGTCCCGGCAGCGAGGGCGACCGCGTGACGCCGGCGCGCGCGCTGGGCCTGACCTTCCTGCCCATCGCCAGCGCCGACCGCAAGCTGGACGTGAAGCTGACGGCGCCGCCCAAGGCGGTGCCCGAGACCAAGGCGACCGTGCGCGTCAAGGTCGACGGCGCTTCGGGCAAGCAGGCCACCGTGACCCTGTCGGCGGTGGACGTGGGCATCCTCAATATCAATCAGTACAAGACGCCCGACCCGCTGGACTACTTCTTCGGCAAGCACCGCTACGCGCCCGAATTGCTGGACATGTACGGCAAGCTGATCGAGAAAATGGACGGCACCAAGGGCAAGCTGAAGTGGGGCGGCGACGCCGCCATGCGCGGCGACAGCAAGAGCCTGCCCAAGAAGGTCAAGCTGGTGGACCTGTTCTCCGGTCCGGTCAAGCTGAACGAGCAGGGCGAGGCGGACATCCCGCTGGACCTGCCCGACTTCAACGGCACGCTGCGCCTGATGGCGGTGGCCTTCACGCCCGACAACTACGGCAGCACCGACACCGAAATGGTGGTGGCGGCGCCCATCGTGGCCGAGCTGAACACGCCGCGCTTCATTACTCCGGGCGACCAGGCAGCGATCGCGCTGGACGTGACCAACCTGAGCGGCGCCGAACAGAAGGTGACGGTCAAGCTGGAAGCGCTGGACCCGCTGGCCATCGTCGACGGCGTCAAGACCGTGACCTTGAAGGACAAGCAGCGCACCACGTTGCGCTTCACCGCCACCACCACCGGTTCGTACGGCCTGGGCCTGATGCGCCTGACCGTCGACGGGCAGGGC
Organism: Achromobacter xylosoxidans; assembly: GCF_014490035.1. Classification (NCBI taxonomy): domain Bacteria; kingdom Pseudomonadati; phylum Pseudomonadota; class Betaproteobacteria; order Burkholderiales; family Alcaligenaceae; genus Achromobacter; species Achromobacter xylosoxidans. Next base: position 2,644,334 of record NZ_CP061008.1, read on the forward strand.
GGCGGCAAGCCCGTGCGCATCGTGCGCGAATCCGTGCTGCAGGTGCAACCGGCCTACGCGGCCGAGCGCCAGGTGCGCCGCCTGCGCCTGAATCCGGGCGAAGCCAACGCGCCGCAGGCGTCGTGGATCGCTTCCTACTATCCGGACTCGACCACGGTCAGCATGACGGTTTCGAACCGTCCGCCGATCAACGTCAACCGCCTGGTCGAAGGGCTGCTCAACTATCCCTACGGCTGCACCGAGCAGACCATCAGCGCGACCCTGCCGTGGGTCATGCTGGATGAGGCCGCGGCCAAGCAGTTCGGCCTCAAGCCGCGTACCAAGGCCGAGCGCGACGCCAAGGTGGCCGGCGCGATCGGCCGCCTGGCGGGCATGCGCAATGCCGTCGGTTCGTACAACCTGTGGAGCAGTTCGTCCTCGCGCGACGTGTGGCTGACGGCCTACGCCGTCGGCTTCATGCAGGACGCCCGCGACAACGGTTTCGAAGTGCCCGAGGCCTCGCTGGACCGTTCGCGCCAGTGGCTGCTGGAGCAGGTGCAGCAGAGTTCCGGCGCATTCGGCACCTGGTCGGCCAACCTGAAGCGCGGCGTCGAATCCGGACGCTACGATTCCAGCGACGCCAACATCCTGCGTGAGGACCACCGCCGCTTCGCCGGCCTGGCCACTGCCGCGCTGGCGCTGGCGCGCGACAAGAAGGCGCCGCTGTCCACGGTGCGCCAGCTGTACGACAACTACCAGGAGCGCGCGCGTTCGCCGCTGCCGCTGATCCAGCTGGCGGCTGCGTTCAAGCTCATGGGCGACGAAGGGCGCATGAAGAGCGCGCTCGACCAGGCCGTGGCGCGCGAGTACGGTCTCAACAACCGCCGCAACTCCGGCTATTACGACGAATGGCTGGGCGACTACGGCAGCGGCGTGCGCGACTACGCGCTGGCCTTTGCGATCGCCGACAAGTACGAGCTGCGCCACGAGCGCCTGGACAACCTGCTGACGCAGTTGGCCAGCCGCCTGGGCAACCGTTCGTACCTGTCGACGCAGGAACAGATGTCGCTGTTGCTGGCCGCCCGTGCCCTGGGCGGCGACAAGGCCACGCCCTGGTCCGCCACGCTGACCGTCAACGGTTCCACCAAGGCGCTCGCCGGCGGCACCAGCGACCAGACCGTGTCGCTGTCGGCGGCCGACCTGGCCGGCGCGCAGCTGCTGAACACCGGCAACCAGTCCCTGTTCGTCGAATACGACATCCAGGGCAGCCCGACCACCGCGCCCGCGCCGCGCAACGACGTGATCCAGCTCAAGCGCGGCTGGTACCGTCCGGACGGCCGTCCGTGGGATGGCGGCAGCCTGCAGACCGGCGATATGCTGGTGGTGTGGGTGCAGGCCAGCGCCAACCAGAACATTCCGGATGGCTTGCTGGTGGACCGCGTGCCGGCGGGTTTTGAAGTCGAAAACCTGAACCTGTCGCAAAGCCCCGAGATGCAGGAATGGACGATCGGCGGACGCCGCGTGGCCGAAGCCATGTCCGATCCCAACATCAAGCACCGCGAGTTCCGCGACGACCGCTATGTGGCCGCGGTGTCGCTGGGCCGCGGCAAGGTGGACGTGTTCTATCTGGTGCGCGTCGTGACGCCGGGCCGCTACGCGGTGCCGTCGACGGTGGCCGAAGATATGTACCGGCCTGAAATCCGGGGCGTAGGCGAGCAATGGAGCACGGTAGAGATCCGCGACCGCGGCGCCAAGCGTCCTTGACCCCCGCCGCCACCCCCGTGGCGGGCGCCTCGCGCGCCCGCCGCTGGCGGCGGCGCGGAATCTTCGCGGCCAGCGCGTTGTTTGCGCTGGCCGCGTTGTTATTCACGCTGGACCGCCTCTATCCCTTGCCGCCCGTGGATTCGGGCGGCGCCGCCGTGGTCGTGGCCGCGGACGGCACGCCGCTGCGCAACTATCCCAGCCGCGACGGCATCTGGCGCTATCCGGTCAAACCCGACCAGGTGTCCGAACGCTATCTGGAAACGCTACTGACCTACGAGGACCGCTGGTTCTACTGGCACCCGGGCGTCAACCCGGTGGCGATGGCGCGCGCCGGCTGGCAGTGGGCCACCAACCGCCGTATCGTGTCGGGCGGCTCCACCCTGACCATGCAGGTTGCGCGGTTGATCGATCCGGAACTGGCCGGCAAGCCCTCGCGCTCGATGTCGGCGAAGCTGCGGCAGGCCTGGCGCGCCATCCAGCTGGAAATGCACTACAGCAAGGACGAGATCCTGTCGCTGTACCTGACCCACGCGCCCATGGGCGGCATCGTCGAAGGCGTGGAGATGGGCTCGCGCCTGTGGCTGGGCAAGCCGGCGCGCGACCTGAGCCCGGCGGAGGCGGCGATGCTGACCGCCTTGCCGCAGGCGCCGTCGCGCCTGCGGCCGGACCGTCATCCCGAGGCCGCGCAGGCCGCGCGCGACAAGGTGCTGGACCGCATGGTCGAACTGGGCCGCTGGACCCCGGCCGAGGTGGCCGACGCCAAGATCGAGAACGTGGTTGCGCCGCCGCTGCGGGCGCGCTGGCTGGCGCCCCTGGCCGCGCAGCGCCTGCTGCAGGAAGCGGGCAGCCAGCGCAAGGCCGGCCGGCGCCCGGGCGAGCGGCCCGCCGTGGTCACGTCCACCCTGGACGCGGACATGCAGGCGGCGGTGGAGCGCATGCTGCAGGACCGGGTGGACGGCCTGCCGCCCAAGGTATCGATGGCCGTGTTGGTGATGGACAACGATACGCTGGAGGTCAAGGCCTATGCCGGCTCCGCCGACTTCTCCGACGAAAGCCGGGCCGCCCACGTGGATATGGTGCGCGGCGTGCGTTCGCCGGGCTCCACGCTCAAACCCTTTCTGTACGCGCAGGCGCTGGACGAAGGCCTGATCCACTCCGAAAGCCTGCTGATCGACGCGCCGATGTCGTTCGGCGGCTACGCGCCGGGCAATTTCCAGGCCGCGTTCGCCGGCCCGATCAGCGTGGCGCAGGCCCTGCAGCGTTCGCTCAACGTGCCGGCGGTGGACCTGCTGGATCGCGTCGGGCCCAGCAGTTTTGCCTCGGTCATGCTGGCCGGCGGGGTGCGGTTACGTTTGCCCGCGGGCGCGGAACCGAATTTGAGCTTGATTTTGGGCGGGGGCGGCACCACATTGGAAGAACTGGTGGGCGCTTACCGGGCCCTGGCCCGCGGGGGCGTCTCCGGGCGGCCCCGGCTGCGGCCGGAGCAGCCGCGGGTCGAGTCCCGTATGATGAGCCCTGGGGCGGCCTGGATCGTCCGTGACATTCTGGAGAGCGGCGGCCATCCTGACCGGCCGTTCTACCAGTCGGGCAGTCCGGCGCGGCAACTGGCCTGGAAAACCGGGACCAGTTTCGGATTCCGCGACGCCTGGGCCGTTGGAGTGACCGACAGGTGGACGATGGGCGTCTGGGTCGGCCGTCCGGATGGTACGCCCAACCCCGGATTTTTCGGGGCAAACGTGGCTGCGCCGCTACTGCAGGATATCGTGGCGGCCTTGCCCGAAGGCGCTCAGCAGGTCCGCGTCAGGCCCGAAACGGTGCAGGCCGCGGTGACATGCTGGCCCCTGGGTTACAAGCTCGGCAGCGTGCCGTCCGGCGAATGTCCGGAGCAGCGCGCGGCCTGGGTGCTGAATGAAACGGCGCCGCCGTCCTTTGCCGGCTACGCCGATGCCTCGCGCGGACCGCTGCGTCTGGGCGGCGTGGCCAGCGGCTCGGTGCTGCGGCCCGTGCCGGGCGGGCGCGAAGTGGCGCTGGATGTGGATGTGCAGGGAACAGAAGGCGAAGTATGGTGGATGCTGGACGGGCGCGTGGTTGGTCACGGCGCGTCGGGTCATCCGTTTAAATTAGTGTTGGCCATGGACGGCCGGTATACGCTTACCGTCATGGATGCGCAAGGCCGTCACGACAGAGTGGTTTTTGAAATCTCTGGCGTTACGCCATGATCGGCATAGAATATGAATCGTGTATTTGCCCGCTTCGATGCGTTACGGAGGAAGCGTGATTTCTCAAGAGCTTGAAGTCAGCCTGCATATGGCTTTCGTCGAGGCCCGTTCGGCCCGGCATGAATTTATTACCGTCGAGCATCTGCTGCTGGCGTTGCTCGACAACGCTTCGGCCGTTGAAGTGCTGCGCGCCTGCGCCGCGAACCTGGACGACCTGCGCCGCAATCTGCGCCAGTTCGTCTCGGAGAACACCCCGGTGATCCCGAGCGGCGCCGAGGTCGACACGCAGCCCACGCTGGGATTCCAGCGTGTGATCCAGCGCGCCATCATGCATGTATCCGCGGGAGGCACCGGCAAGAAGCCGGTTACCGGCGCCAATGTGCTCGTGGCCATTTTCGGCGAAAAGGATTCGCACGCCGTGTATTACCTGCAGCAGCAGGGCGTGACGCGGCTGGACGTTGTCAATTTTCTGTCGCATGGCATTACCAAACAGCCCCAGGTGGAGTCCGCCGCCGTGCAGAAAGAGCAGCAGACCAATGGTGAAGAGCAGGGCGAATCGCGTCAGTCGCCGCTGGACCAGTACGCCACCGACCTGAATGCCGCCGCGTTGGCGGGCCGCATCGATCCCCTCATCGGACGCGAGCACGAAGTCGAGCGCGTGATCCAGGTGCTGTGCCGCCGCCGCAAGAACAATCCGCTGCTGGTCGGCGAGGCCGGCGTGGGCAAGACCGCGATCGCCGAAGGCCTGGCCTGGCGCATCACGCGCGGCGAAGTGCCCGAAATCCTGCAGGCCGCCCAGGTCTTTTCGCTGGACATGGGCGCCTTGCTGGCGGGCACCAAGTACCGCGGCGATTTCGAGCAGCGCCTGAAGGGCGTGCTCAAGCAGATCCGTGGCAACCCCGACGCCATCCTGTTCATCGACGAGATCCATACGCTGATCGGCGCCGGCTCGGCATCGGGCGGCACGCTGGACGCGTCCAACCTCTTGAAGCCCGCCTTGTCTTCCGGGCAGCTCAAGTGCATCGGCGCGACCACCTACACCGAATACCGCGGCGTCTTTGAAAAAGACCACGCGCTGTCGCGCCGTTTCCAGAAGATCGACGTGGCCGAACCCAGCGTCGAACAGACCGTGCAGATCCTGCGCGGCCTGAAGAGCCGCTTCGAAGAGCACCACAGCGTGCGCTACTCGTCCGCCGCCCTGTCGGCCGCGGCCGAACTGTCGGCGCGCTTCATCAATGACCGCCATCTGCCGGACAAGGCCATCGACGTGATCGACGAGGCCGGCGCCGCGCAGCGCCTGCTGCCGCGCTCGCGCCAAAAGAAGGTAATCGGCAAGGTGGACATCGAGAACATCGTGTCCAAGATCGCGCGCATTCCGCCGCAGTCCGTCTCCAACGACGACCGCAGCAAGCTCGCGACGCTGGACCGCGACCTGAAGACCGTGGTCTTCGGCCAGGACAACGCCATCGAAGCCCTGTCCGCCGCCATCAAGATGGCGCGCTCGGGCCTGGGCAAGCCGGAAAAGCCGATCGGCGCCTTCCTGTTCTCCGGTCCCACCGGCGTGGGCAAGACCGAGGTCGCGCGCCAGCTGGCTTTCACGCTGGGCGTGGAGCTGTTGCGTTTCGACATGTCGGAATACATGGAGCGGCACGCGGTGTCGCGCCTGATCGGCGCGCCTCCGGGCTACGTCGGTTTCGACCAGGGCGGCCTGCTGACCGAGGCCATCACCAAGCAGCCGCACTGCGTGCTGCTGCTCGATGAAATCGAAAAGGCGCACCCGGATGTGTTCAACATCCTGCTGCAGGTCATGGACCACGGCACGCTGACCGACAACAACGGCCGCAAGGCGGACTTCCGCAACGTCATTCTCATCATGACGACCAACGCGGGCGCCGAAACCTTGAACCGTCCGTCGATCGGCTTCGCGAATTCGCGCGTGGTGGGTGACGAAATGGCGGAAATCCGCCGCATGTTCACCCCCGAGTTCCGCAACCGCCTGGACGCGATCATCCCGTTCGCGCCGCTGGACCGCGAAATCATCCTGCGCGTGGTGGACAAGTTCCTCATGCAGCTGGAAGACCAACTGCACGAGCGTCGCGTGGAAGCCATCTTCACCACGAGTCTGCGCGAGCATCTCGCCAAGGAAGGGTTCGATCCGCTCATGGGCGCACGTCCCATGCAGCGCCTCATCCAGGACACCATCCGGCGTGCGCTGGCCGACGAGCTGCTGTTCGGCAAGCTGGTCGATGGCGGCACGGTCACGGTCGACCTGGACGAGGAAGGCAAGGTCAAGCTGGACTTCGACGAGAACGGCAAGCCGCCCTCGTCGGATGCGCCTGACAAACAGGAAGTCGAACTGGTCGACTAGGCGACTCAATGACCGCGGACCGCCAGCCGCTGATCGAGTGCGAGCACTGCGCAAGCATCTATCGCCGGCATCAGCTTGAACCTGGCGAGACCGCCAATTGCGCCCGCTGCGGCGCCACCTTGTGGCGTTACAGCGGGCTTACTTTGTCCAATTGGCTGGCCCTCGCCATTGCCGCCCTCATCGTGTTCGGGGTGGCCAACGCCTATCCCGTCGCTTCGATGTCCGTGCAGGGCATGGTGCAGCAGGCGTCCTTGCTGGACGCCATTTTCATCACCTGGCGGCAGGACCACTGGGTCGTCGCCATCATGACCGGCATGGCGGGCTTCGCGTTGCCGATGCTGCAGCTTTCCGTGTTGCTGTGGGTGTTGGGGCCGCTTTCGCGCGGCCGCGAGCCCCTGGGCTTCCGTACCGCGATGCGCCTGTTGGGCTTTCTGCGGCCCTGGTGCATGGTCCCGGTGTTCCTCCTGGGCGTGCTGGTGGCTGTGGTGAAGCTGGCGGGCATGGCCGCCGTGACTCCAGGCATCGGGCTGGTCGCGTTCGGCATCCTGACCATCCTGTTGACGATGCTGGGGCGGCTGTCGCCGCATGTGCTGTGGCGCTACGCCGAGAGTGTGGGCGTGGTGCCGGTGCATATACCCCAGACTGCGCCGGACACGGTACTGACCGGATGTCATGTCTGTGGTCAGGTGCAGGCGCTGCCCCGCGCGGCCGACCCGGAAGAACACCACCACTGCGTGCGTTGCGACGCCCTGGTGCATTTCCGCAAGCCCGACCATCTGGCACGCACCTGGGCGCTGTTGCTGGCCGCCGTGGTGTTCTATATCCCGGCCAACGTGCTGCCGGTGATGCAGGTCAGGTCGGTGCTAGGCGACAGCGCCCATACCATCCTGGGCGGCGTGGTTGAACTGTGGGATATGGGCTCTTGGGATATTGCGCTGATCGTCTTCATCGCCAGCGTGGCGGTGCCGCTGACCAAGCTGCTGGCGCTCATGCTGTTGCTGTTGACGGAACAGTGGCGCAGCACCACCAACCTGCGCCCGCGCACGCGCCTGTATCAAATGGTCGAGTTCATCGGCCAATGGTCGATGCTGGATGTTTTTGTCGTTATATTGCTGGCGGCGTTGGCGGATTTCCAGGGCTTGATGGAAATCAGCGCCGGCGCGGGTGCGGCGGCGTTCGGGCTGACAGTGATCCTGACCATGTTGTCTGCCATGAGTTTCGACCTGCGCCGCAGTTGGGATCTGGAAGGACAAAGTGAAATAGAATCGCCGCCAGTGGAAGGCGGGCGCCAGCCGGCGTCTCTCGCCGGCAAGGAAATGGGCTAGGAAGCGCCGCGGCTTCCGTCCACGAACAAGGAAGAGTAGATGTCCGAGCAAGCACCCGGATCCGGTGAAGAGAAGTTCGCGTCACCCGCGATCTCGCGCAAGAAGAAGAGCCGGATTTCATGGATCTGGCTGGTGCCCATCGTGGCGGCCCTGATGGGCCTGTCGCTGGTCGTGCGGACCTGGATGCAGGCGGGGCCCGACATCTCGATTTCGTTCAATACTGCAGAAGGGCTGGAAGTCGGCAAGACCCAGCTGCGCTACAAGGACGTGAACATCGGCGCCGTGAAGTCCATCGGCTTCAACGAAGACCGCACCAAGGTGGTGGTGCGGGCCGAGCTGTCCAAGGATGTTTCCGATCTGGCCCGCGAAGGCACCAACTTCTGGGTGGTGCGCCCGCGTCTGGACGTGAGCGGCGTGTCCGGCCTGGGCACGCTGCTGTCCGGCGCCTATATCGGCGTGGACGCGGCCGAAGGCAAGGACAGTTCCAAGAAGGCTACCAAGCTGCATTTCGAAGGCCTGGAGGTTCCGCCGGCGGTTACGCATGACCGCGCCGGCAAGCGTTTCAAGCTCAGGGCCTCTGATCTGGGCTCGCTCGATATCGGCTCGCCCGTGTACTTCCGCCGCATCAACGTGGGCCGCGTGATCGGCTACGCGCTGGATGAAACCGGCAAGGCCGTGAACGTCGAGGTGTTCGTGGACGCGCCCAACGACAAGTTCGTGACCCAAGGCTCGCGCTTCTGGAACGCCAGCGGCGTCGACTTCAGCGTCAACGCCGACGGACTCAAGGTACGCACGCAATCGCTGGTGTCGATGGCGGTGGGGGGCGTCGCTTTCGAACCGGTCCTGACCACGCGCGATTCGGGCAAGCAGGCGCAGGCCGACGCCCAGTTCGACCTGTACGCGACCGAGGCGGCCGCCAAGGCCAATCCGGACGGCGAGGCCTTCCCGATCCGCATGCGTTTTGACCAGTCGATCCGCGGCCTGACGGTGGGCGCGCCCATCGATTTCAGCGGCATCACGCTGGGCAACGTCACGCAGATCAACATGGACTTCGATCCGATCGCCAAGCGCTTCTATTCGCTGGTGGACGCCACCCTGTATCCGGAACGCCTGGGGCGCGTGTTCGAAGAAGTGCGCGATCGCGCAGCCAAGGATGGCGACCTTGCCGGCAACCGCCTGCTGGGCGGCATGATCAAGCACGGCCTGCGCGCGCAGCTGCGCACCGCCAACCTGCTGACCGGCCAGCTGTACGTGGCGCTGGACGACTTCCCGAACGCCAAGCCGGTTGAGTTCAAGGTCTCGGATCCGGCCATGATTCCGACGGTGCCCGGCAACCTGGACCAATTGCAGCAGCAGATCAGCAACATCGTCGCCAAGATCGAGAAGATTCCGTTCGACAAGATCGGCGAGGACCTGCGCACCACGCTGGCCAGCACCTCCAAGCTGATGAACCGCCTGGACAAGCAGGTCGCGCCTGAAGCGCAGAACATGCTCAAGCAGGCCAAGGAATCCATGGCGCAGGTCAACGCGCTGTTGGCCTCCGATGCGTCCTTGCCGGTCAACACGGAGAAGGCGATGCAGGAACTGGGCCGCGCGGCCCGTTCGCTGCGCGCCCTGGCCGACTTCCTGCAAGCCAACCCCGAGGCCCTGTTGCGCGGCCGCGGCCCAGACCCGATCCCCGGCGCCGGTCCTGTCAGGAACTGAACCCCATGAATAGACGCCCATTCCCCCGCGCCCGCCAGGCGACTCCGAGTTCCGAGCAGCCGCGATCCGCGGCACCCCGTTTGCGTCCGCTCCTGTCCTTGCTGGCTTTGTCGGCGGCGCTGGCTGGCTGCGGAGCGTCTGCGCCCGTGCACTATCACACCTTGCAGGCGCCAGCGGCCCAGGCGCCGGCCGCCGGCGTGGCGCCCGCCAGCTTCCTGATCGAGGTGCAACCGGTCAACATTTCGACGCAGGCGGACCAGCCGCAGCTGATGGTGCGCAGCGGCGAGGGCAGCTTGGCGGCGCTGTACTCCGAGCGCTGGAGTTCGCCGCTGGGCGACGAGCTGCGCGGCGCACTGTCGGACGCGCTGAAGCGCGAGCTGGGCGCCCTGGACGTGCAACTGGTCAAGCCCGGGCCGGGCGCCGCGGTCTGGCGCGTGCAGACCGACGTGCAGCGGTTCGAGCTGGAGCCGGGCCGCATGGCCCAGCTCGATGCGACCTGGCGCGTGCGGCCGGTCAACATGAAGGGTTCCGGCCTGCTTTGCCGCAGCGTGGTGACGGAACCGGTGACGGAAGAGGGCGTGCCGGCCATGATCGCCGCGCAGCAGCGCGCCGTGGTCAGCCTGGCCGGCGCCATGGCCTCGGCCATACGGGGGCAGACCCCGGCGGGATCGGGCTCGGTGCAGATGCTGGGCTGCGCGGCGCTCAAGGATTGACCGTCCAGCCAAAAATTCCCGCCTGATCTCAAATGGTTAACCTAGGGTTAACCATAGTGCAAAGCAAGTTGCAACCTGTCTAGCATACGGTCCTACCCATACCGGGTCCCGCAAGGACCCGGTACTACCTTTGCCATGCGACAGGAAGCAATCTCTTATGGCCAGCACGACCCTAGGCGTTAAAGTCGACGACGCGCTCCGCGACCGGCTGAAGGCCGCCGCGCAAAAGCTCAACTGCACGCCGCACTGGCTGCACAAGCAGGCGATCCTTTCCTACCTGGACAAGATCGAGCGCGGCCACCTGCCCGCCGAGATGTCGCACCTGGGCATGGACGCGGGCGGCGAGGACGAGGCGGGCGAGGGCCATTCCGCGCCCACGCCGCCGTTCTATGAATTCGGCCAGGACGTGCAGCCGCAGTCGGTGCTGCGCGCGGCCATCACCGCCGCCTACCGGCGTCCCGAGCCCGAGTGCGTGCCGCTGCTGCTGGGCCAGGCCCGCATGCCCAATCTGGAAAAGATCCACGCCATGGCCGCCGATCTGGTCCGGAAGCTGCGCGGCAAGCGCAGCGGCGGCGGGGTGGAAGGGCTGATCCAGGAGTTCTCGCTGTCCAGCCAGGAAGGCGTGGCGCTGATGTGCCTGGCCGAAGCGCTGCTGCGCATTCCCGACCGCGCCACGCGCGATGCGCTGATCCGCGACAAGGTGGCTCGCGGCGACTGGAAGTCGCACATGGGCGGCTCGCAATCCCTGTTCGTCAACGCCGCCACCTGGGGCCTGATGATCACGGGCAAGCTGGTGGCCGTGAGCAGCGAACAGTCGCTGTCCAAGGCGTTGACCCGGCTGATCGGCAAGGGCGGCGAGCCCTTGGTGCGCAAGGGCGTGAACATGGCCATGCGCATGATGGGCGAACAGTTCGTGTCGGGCCAGACCATTTCCGAAGCCCTGGCCAACAACCGCAAGATGGAAGCCCGCGGCTTTCGCTATTCCTACGACATGCTGGGCGAGGCCGCGACCACGGCCGAGGACGCCGACCGCTATTACGCCTCGTACGAGCAAGCCATCCATGCCATCGGCAAGGCCGCGGCCGGCCGCGGCATCTATGAAGGCCCGGGCATCTCGATCAAGCTGTCGGCGCTGCATCCGCGGTATTCGCGCGCCCAGCGCGAACGCGTCATGGCCGAGCTGCTGCCGCGCGTGAAGGCGCTGACCGTGTTGGCGCGCAGCTACGACATCGGCCTGAACATCGACGCCGAGGAAGCCGATCGCCTGGAGATCTCGCTGGACCTGCTGGAGGCGCTTTGTTTCGAGCCCGAGCTGGACGGCTGGAACGGCATCGGCTTCGTCATCCAGGCCTACCAGAAGCGCGCGCCCTTCGTGATCGACTACGTGATCGACCTGGCCCGCCGCAGCCGCCATCGCGTGATGGTGCGCCTGGTCAAGGGCGCGTACTGGGACAGCGAGATCAAGCGCGCCCAGGTCGACGGCCTGGAAGGCTATCCGGTCTATACCCGCAAGGTCTACACGGACGTGGCCTACCTGGCCTGCGCCCGCAAGCTGCTGGGCGCGCCGGAAGCCGTGTTCCCGCAGTTCGCCACGCACAATGCCTACACCCTGTCCGCGATCTACCAATTGGCGGGGCAGAACTATTACCCGGGCCAATACGAGTTCCAATGCCTGCACGGCATGGGCGAGCCGCTGTACGACGAAGTCGTGGGCGCGCTGTCGCAGGGCAAGCTCAACCGTCCGTGCCGCATCTACGCGCCGGTCGGCACGCATGAAACGCTGCTGGCCTACCTGGTGCGCCGCCTGCTGGAAAACGGCGCCAACACCTCGTTCGTGAACCTGATTGGCGACGACAGCATTCCGGTCGAGCAACTGGTGGCCGACCCGGTGGAAGCCGCCGCGCGCATCGCGCCGCTGGGCGCGCCGCACGAGAAGATTCCGCTGCCGCGCGAACTCTATGGCGACCCGCAGGAGGGCGCCCGCGCCAACTCGGCGGGCCTGGACCTGAGCAACGAGCATCGGCTGGGTTCGCTGTCCGCGGCCCTGCTGGCCAGCGCCGCCATGCCGTGGCGCGCCGGCCCCATGCTGGGCGAGGGCGAAGGGGCCTGGGATGCCTCGCGCGCCATGGAAGTCCGCAACCCCGCCAATCTGCGCGACGTGGTGGGCCACGTGGTCGAAGCGCAGGCAGACGAGGCCGAGATCGCGCTGCGCGCCGCTGCCAATGCCGCTCCCATCTGGCAATCCACGCCGGTGGCCGAACGCGCCCAGTGCCTGCGCCGCGCCGCGCAATTGCTGGAAGAGCAGATGCAGACCCTGCTGGGCCTGATCGTGCGCGAAGCCGGCAAGTCATTGCCCAACGCCATCGCCGAGGTGCGCGAGGCCGTGGACTTCCTGCGCTATTACGCGGACCAGGCCGAAACGGAATTCAGCAACGACACGCACCGGCCGCTGGGCACGGTGCTGTGCATCAGCCCCTGGAACTTCCCGCTGGCCATCTTCACCGGCCAGGTCGCGGCCGCGCTGGCTGCCGGCAACACGGTGGTGGCCAAGCCCGCCGAACAGACGCCGCTGATCGCCGCGCAAGCCGTGGCCATCCTGCGCGCGGCAGGCGTGCCTGCCGGCGCCGTGCAGCTGCTGCCGGGCCGCGGCGAAACCGTGGGCGCGCAGCTGGTCGCAAGCCCCGGCGTGCGCGGCGTGATGTTCACCGGCTCCACCGATGTGGCGCGCATCATCGCGCGCACGCTGGCGGACCGCCTAGACGATGCCGGCCACACCATTCCGCTGATCGCCGAAACGGGCGGCCAGAACGCCATGGTGGTGGATTCCTCGGCCCTGTCCGAACAGGTCGTGTTCGACGTGCTGACCTCCGCGTTTGATTCGGCGGGGCAGCGCTGTTCGGCGCTGCGCGTGCTGTGCGTGCAGGAAGACAATGCCGACCACGTGCTGACCATGCTGCGCGGCGCGATGCGCGAACTGAGCGTGGGCAACCCCGACCGCCTGTCGGTGGACGTGGGGCCGGTGATCGATACGGAAGCGCGCAACGGCATTCAGCGGCACATCGAAACGATGCGCACCGCGGGCCATCGCGTGGACCAGGTGGAACTCAACGGCGAATGCCGCCACGGCACTTTCGTGCCGCCGACCATCATCGAAATCGACCACGTCAGCGAATTGACGCGCGAAGTGTTCGGGCCCGTGCTGCACGTGGTGCGCTACCAGCGCGATGAGCTCGACGCCTTGCTGGATGCCATCAACGGCACCGGCTACGGCCTGACCTTCGGCGTGCACACCCGCATCGACGAGACCATCGCACACGTGACCGGCCAGGTCCATGCGGGCAATGTCTACGTCAACCGCAATATCGTGGGCGCGGTGGTGGGCGTGCAGCCCTTCGGCGGCGAAGGCTTGTCCGGCACCGGCCCCAAGGCCGGCGGTCCGCTCTATATGTACCGTCTGCTGGGCACGCGGCCGGCCGGTCTGCCGCCGGCGCTGGACGCGGCGGCGGCGCTGCCGCAGCGCATTGCGCTGCCTGGGCCGACCGGCGAGACCAATACCTATGTGGTCGAGCCGCGCGGCGCCGTGTATTGCGTGGCCGCCACCGAAGCGGGCGCGCGGGCGCAGTGGTCCGTCGCCAGGCTGACCGGCAACCATGCCTGGTTCGCGGACACGCCCGCGGCGCAGGCGCTGTTGGCGTCGCTGGACGCCGGCCAGCAGGAGCAGGCGGGCATCCTGGCCGACGATGAGGTCGACCAGGCGGACTATCAGGCCGTGCTGTTCGAAGGCGATGGCGACGCGCTGCAGGCGCTGAACCAGCGCATCGCGCAGCGCCCGGGCGCCATCCTGTCGGTCCATGGCCTGACCCCCGACGCGATCGCGGCGGGCGCCGGCTACGTGCCGGAACGCCTGCTGGCGGAGCGTTCCGTCAGCGTCAATACGGCGGCGGCGGGCGGCAACGCCAGCCTCATGACCATAGGTTGAGTCTGATATAGGACAACCCTCAGGCATCCAAGGGTTATCTCCAATATCGGGCGAGGTTGCACTGGAACGAAAATCCGGTCGCACCTTAAATCCGGAAGTCGCAACCCGGCTTCCGGATTTTGCAGAATATGCGTGCGCAAGCTCCCGCTACATCGGGCTTGCCGTAGTGAAAAACCAAAAGCCTGGCTAAAAGCTCAGGTATAACAAGGTCTTAAGTCCGACACTCGGAGGATACCCATGAAGTTCCGCACCACTTTGAAGCTTCTCGCCGCCAGCATCGCCGCCGCCGGCATGGCCGCCTCCGCGCAGGCTGCCGACGTCAAGTTCGGTTTTGCCGCACCGCTCACCGGCCCGCAATCGCACTATGGCGAGGACATGCAGAACGGCCTGAACCTGGCCCTGGAAGAAGCCAACAAGAAGGGCATCAAGGTCGACGGCGAAACCGCCAAGTTCGTGCTGGTGTCGCGCGACGACCAGGCCGATCCGCGCGTGGGCGTGCAGGTTGCCCAGCAGCTGGTCGACCAGGACGTGGTCGGCATCCTGGGCCACTTCAACTCGGGCACCACCATCCCCGCCTCGCGCGTCTACCATGAAGCCGGTCTGCCCCAGATCGCCATGGCGACCTCGCCGGAGTACACCAAGCAAGGCTACGAAACCACCTTCCGCATGATGACCAGCGACACCCAGCAGGGCGCCGCGGTCGGCAAGTTCATGGTGGAAAGCCTGAAGGCCAAGAAGGTCGCCATCATCGACGACCGCACCGCCTACGGCCAGGGCCTGGCCGACGAGGTCGAGAAGGCGGTCAAGGCCGCAGGCGGCCAGGTCGTGCGCCGCGAGTACACCACCGACAAGGCCAACGACTTCACCGCCATCCTGACCAACATCAAGGGCTCGGCGCCCGACGCCATCTTCTACGGCGGCCTGGACGCGCAATCCGGTCCGATGAAGCGCCAGCTGGCCACCCTGGGCCTGAAGGCGCCGCTGGTTTCGGGCGAAATGACCCGCAGCGACACCTTCATCAAGCTGGCCGGCGACGCCGCCGACGGCACCTACGCCTCGCTGGCCGGCGTGCCGCTGGACAAGATGGCCGCCGGCAAGGACTTCGAGCAGCGCTATCAGGCCCGCTTCAAGAAGGCCCCCGGCGTCTATGCTCCCTACGCCTATGACGGCGCCTGGAACATGATCACCGCCATCGAGCAGGCCGGCTCCGCCAAGCCCGAGAAGTACCTGCCGGCGCTGGCCAAGCTGAACCGCAAGGGCGCCACCAGCGAGCACATTTCCTACGACGCCAAGGGCGACCTGAAGGAAATCTCGGTCACCATCTACGAAGTCAAGAACGGCAAGTGGGAGATGGTTGAGACGATGGTCAGCCAGGCCAACTAAGGCGGCTGGACCGGGGCGGGAAGGCGGCTGCGCGCCGCGTCCCGCCCGTATTGCAGCGTGCGCGCCGTCAGGCGCGCGCCACGCGCGGCGCCGTGGCAGGCCTAGGGCCGTCACCGCAAGATACGCGCGATTTTTCCAGGCTTATTCAGCGGCCCCTATGGATATCTTCATTCAACAACTGATTAACGGCGTCACGCTAGGCAGCGTGTACGCCCTGGTCGCCCTGGGCTACACCATGGTGTACGGCATCATCGGGCTGATCAACTTCGCCCATGGCGACGTCGTCATGATAGGCGCGATGGCGGCGACCACCATCGCCATCTCGCTGGTGGGCGGCGATCCTTCCACGTCCGCCTTCGTGGTGCTGGGCGTCGGCCTGCTGGTGTCCGTGCCGCTGTGCATGGCCGTGGGCTGGACCGCCGAGCGCGTGGCCTACCGGCCGCTGCGCCGCGCGCCGCGCCTGGCAGCGCTGATCACCGCCATCGGCGTGTCCATCATCCTGCAGAACGTGGCCATGATGGGCTGGGGCCGCAACTACCTGAACTTCCCGCAGGTGCTGTCGCCGCAGGTGTTCGAGATTGCCGGCGCGCGCATCAGCTCGCTGCAGATCGCCATCGTGGTGATCGCGGCGCTGATCATGGGCGGGCTGCTGGCCGTGGTGCACAAGACCCGCCTGGGCACGGCGATGCGCGCCACCGCGCAGAATCGCGAAGTGGCCGGGCTGATGGGCGTGAACATCAACACCGTGATTTCGGCGGCCTTCCTGATCGGTTCGGCGCTGGCCGCGGTGGCCGGCATGATGGTCGCCACCTATTACGGCGTGTCGCAGTACACCATGGGCTTCATGCTGGGCCTGAAGGCCTTCACGGCCGCGGTGCTGGGCGGTATCGGCAACCTGGTCGGCGCCATGGCGGGCGGCCTGTTGCTGGGCATCATCGAGTCGTTGGGCGCCGGGTACATCGGCGATCTGACCGGGGGCTTCCTCGGCAGCCACTATCAGGACGTGTTCGCGTTCTTCGTGCTGGTGCTGGTGCTGATCTTCCGTCCGTCCGGCCTGCTGGGCGAACGCGTGGGAGACCGGGCATGAACGCAACCCTGAAAAGCAGCGGGTTTTCGACCCGCAACCTGATCGGCATCGCGCTGATCGGCGTGGTGCTGGCGGTGCTGCCGTTCGTGATCGGCATGGCCGGCCAAAGCTGGGTGCGCATCCTGAACTTCGCCCTGCTGTACGTGATGCTGTCGCTGGGCCTGAACATCGTGGTGGGCTTCGCGGGCCTGCTGGACCTGGGCTATATCGCGTTCTACGCGGTGGGCGCCTACACCTGGGCGCTGCTGGCTTCGCCGCATTTCGGCCTGCATCTGCCGTTCTGGGCGATCCTGCCGATCGCGCTGGCGGTGGCCTGCCTGTTCGGCGTGCTGCTGGGCGCGCCCACGCTCAAGCTTCGAGGCGACTATCTGGCCATCGTGACATTGGGCTTCGGCGAGATCATCCGCATCTTCCTGAACAACCTGAATGCGCCGGTCAACATCACCAACGGACCGCAGGGCATCAACCGCATCGACACGTTCAAGGTGGGCGAGTTCGCCTTCGGCCGCACGGAAAGCCTGCTAGGCATCCGCGTGACCGGACCGGAGAAGTACTACTACCTGCTGCTGGCGCTGACGCTGATCATCGTGGTGGTCTGCGTGCGGCTGCAGAATTCGCGCATCGGCCGCGCCTGGGAAGCGATCCGCGAAGACGAGATCGCGGCCAAGGCCATGGGCATCAACACCCGCAACATCAAGCTGCTGGCGTTCGCGATGGGCGCGTCCTTCGGCGGCGTGGCGGGCGCCTTGTTCGCTTCGATGCAGGGCTTCGTCAGCCCCGAGAGCTTCTCGCTGATGGAATCCATCTCCATCCTGTGCATGGTGGTGCTGGGCGGCATGGGCCACATCCCGGGCGTCATCCTGGGCGCCTTGATCCTGGCCGCGCTGCCCGAATTCCTGCGCGCGGTGGTCGAACCGGTGCAACACATGCTGTTCGGCGCCGTGGTGCTGGACCCCGAGGGCATACGCATGTTGCTGTTCGGCCTGGCCATGGTCTGCGTGATGCTGTTCCGTCCGGCCGGCCTGTGGCCGTCGGCGGTGCGCAAGCGTGAACTCGCAACCAAGACCCAGGGAGGCGGAGCATGAGCAAACTGCTGCAAGCCCAGGGACTGGGCAAGCGTTTCGGCGGCCTGCAGGCGCTGTCCGACGTCAGCTTCGACATCGAGCAGGGCGAGATCTACGGCCTGATCGGCCCGAACGGCGCGGGCAAGACCACGCTGTTCAACGTGCTCACCGGCCTGTACATCCCGGAAGAGGGCAGCTGCACCTTCAATGGCGAATCCATGTCCGGCAAGAAGCCACATGAAGTCGCCTACGCGGGCCTGGCGCGCACCTTCCAGAACATCCGCCTGTTCGCCAACCTGAGCGCGATCGAGAACGTGATGATCGGCCGCCACATGCGCACCAAGTCGGGTGTGTTCGGCGCCGTGCTGCGCACGCGCGGCACGCGGGCCGAAGAGGCCGCCACCGAAGCGCGGGCGCAGGAACTGCTGGACTATGTCGGCATCGGCCATCGCGCCAACGACGTGGCGCGTTCGTTGCCCTACGGCGACCAGCGGCGCCTGGAGATCGCGCGGGCCTTGGCCACTGATCCCAAGCTGCTGGCGCTGGACGAACCGGCGGCCGGCATGAACGCATCGGAAACCGTGGTGCTGCGCAAGCTGGTCGAGAAGATCCGCGCCGACGGCATCACCGTGCTGCTGATCGAGCACGACATGAAGCTCGTCATGGGCCTGTGCGACCGCGTGCTGGTGCTTGAATACGGCAAGGTGCTGTCCATGGGCAAACCCGCCCAGGTGCAGCGCGATCCCAAGGTCATCGAAGCGTATCTGGGCGCCGGCGCCGCGCAGGATCCGCAGATTCATCAGGAGCGCCCGGCATGACGGCAGCAGCATCCCAACCCCTGCTGGAATTGCGGGGCCTGCAGGTCTCCTATGGCGGCATCCGTGCCGTGCGCGGCATCGACCTGCGCGTGGACGAAGGCGAGCTGGTCTGCCTGATCGGCGCCAACGGCGCCGGCAAGAGCACCACGCTGCGCGCCATTTGCGGACTGGTGCCGCTGGCGGGCGGCGAAGTGGTCTACGGCGGCCAGTCCGTCGGCGGCCAGAAGTCGCATGAGCTGGTGCGCCGCGGCCTGGTCATGGTGCCGGAAGGGCGCGGCATCTTCGGCCAGCTCACCATCGAGGAAAACCTGGCGATGGGGGCCTACATCCGTCGCGATGCGGCCCAGATCCGCCAGGACACCGATCGCGTCTTCACGCTGTTCCCGCGCCTGGCCGAGCGCCGCAAGCAGGCGGCCGGCACGCTGTCCGGAGGCGAACAGCAGATGGTGGCGATGGGCCGCGCGATGATCGCGCGCCCCAAGCTGCTGTTGCTGGACGAGCCCTCGATGGGGCTGGCGCCGCTGATGGTGGAGAAGGTCTTCGAGGTGGTGCGCACCATCGCCAGCGAAGGCGTGACCATCCTGCTGATCGAGCAGAACGCGCGCCTGGCGCTGGAAAACAGCCATCGCGGCTACGTGATGGAATCGGGCGAGATCATCCTGTCCGGTCCCGCCGGCGACATGCTGCACGACCCCAAGGTGCGTGCGGCCTATCTGGGCGAGTCTGAGTAGGGCGCTGCCTGGATCTTGAGGGCGGGGCTTCGAGTTGGCGGAGGTCAGGGTTCTTTAGCCGCCAAGGCTGCCCTGCGCCATTCCGATGCTCGCCCCAATGGGGCTGCGCTTCGGATGGCTCCGGGCCACCTCGGCTGACAGTCGCCTAATGCATTGGTCTCAGCCCCCGTTCATGGGCAGATGCCGTGAGCCGGTGGCCGGGCGGAGGGATCCGAAGCGCAGCCCCACCGGGGCGAGCATCGGAATCCCGCAGTCCGGACGCCGGCGACTCAAGAACCCAGCCTCACAAAACCGAAGCGGCAGGGCTTCGAGCTTGCAGATGTCAGGGTTCTTTAACCGCCAAGGCAGCCCTGCGCCATTCCGATGCTCGCCCCAATGGGGCTGCGCTTCGGATGGCTCCGGGCCGCCTCGGCTGACAGTCGCCTAACGCATTGGTTTCAGCCCCCGTTCATGGGCAGATGCCGTAAGCCGGTGGCTGGACGGAGGGATCCGAAGCGCAGCCCCACCGGGGCGAGCATCGGAATCCCGCAGTCCGGACGCCGGCGACTCAAGAACCCCACCTCACAAAACCAAACGCCAGCAATCCAGCCCAAAATGCTCTAAACCGGCGCGCGTTCCCGGTCCACGGCCGTGACCACGCCGGCTTCGATCAAGGCGTCGATTTCTTGCTGGCCATAGCCGAACTCTCCCAGAATCGCGATGGTGTCCTCGCCCAGCCGCGGCGCCGCGCGGTGGTACTGCGCGGGCGTGGCCGACAGCTTCACGGGCATGCCTACGGTGCGCACCTTGCCGGCCACCGGGTGATCCTGTTCCACCACCATGCCGCGCGCCAGCGTCTGCGGATGCGACAGCGCCTGCGCGATCGAATGCACCGGCCCGGCGGGCACGCCGGCCTCGTCGAAAACGTCCAGCCATTCCTGCGCGCTGCGAGTCTCCAGGATGGCCGACATGTCCGCCACCAGCTCTTCGCGGTTATTCATGCGGTCGCGGTTGCGGGCGTAGCGCGGATCGTCCGCCCACTGCGGCTTGCCCAGCGCCTGCGCGATGCGCTGCCAGTTCTTCTCGTTGGCGCCGCCGATGATGATCCAGTCGGTCGCGGTGGGAAAAGCCTGGTAGGGCGCGCTCAGCACGTGCGCCGATCCCGTGGGGCCGGGCGACACGCCGCTGCCGAAATAGATGGCGGCATGCCAGTACAGCTGCTGCAGGCTGGCTTCCAGCAATGACGTTTCGACGATCTGGCCTTCGCCGGTGCGCTGCTTGTGCTGATAGGCCGCCAGCACGCCGAAGGCCGCCAGCAGGCCGGCATTGATGTCCGCGACGGAGTTGCCGGTGCGTAACGGCGGCCCGCCAGGTTCGCCGGTGATCGCCATCAGGCCGGAGAAGCCCTGCGCCACCAGGTCGAAGCCGCCCTTGTCGGCATAGGGGCCGGTGGTGCCGTAGCCCGACACCGCGCAGTAGATCAGGCCGGGGTTCTCCTGGCGCAGCCGGTCGTAGCCCAGGCCCAGTTTTTCCATGGTGCCCTTGCGGAAGTTCTCGGTCACCACGTCGGCGTCGCGGATCATGCGCAGCAGCACCTTTTTGCCCTCGGGGTGCTTCAAGTCCAGCGCGATGGCGCGCTTGTTGCGGTTGAGCATGAGATAGGGCGCCGAGATGCCGTTGATCTGCGGGTCGCGGTACTGGCGCGAGTCGTCGCCGCCGTCGATCTTTTCGACCTTGATGACGTCGGCGCCCATGTCGGCCAGCATCATGCCGCAGGTCGGGCCGGCCATGATCTGCGACAGCTCGATCACGCGCATGCCGGCGAGCGCGCCGGCGGGGCGCGGGGTATCGCCCTGGGTATCGTTATGCATGAGTCCTCCTTGCAATGGGGTTCAGCGGGCGTTGAATTGCGGCTTGGCCTTGGCCAGGAAGGCCTGGTAGCCCGTGCGGAAATCCTCGGTGTCGAAACAGTCGAAGGCCTCGTCGCGATCTGCGTCGGTCAAGGCCTTGCCGTTCACCAGGTTGCGGATGAACTTCTTGTGCCAGCGCGCCACCAGCGGCGCGCCGTCGGCGATGCGGCGGGCGGCGGCCTGGGCTTCGGAGGCGACCTGGCTGTCGGGCGCCACGCGCGTGACCACGCCCAGGCGCAGCGCTTCCCGCGCGTCGAAGATGGTGCCTTCCAGCAACACCTGCAGCGCGGCGGTCGGACCCACCAGGCGCACCAGCGGCGCCAGTTCCGAGTACGACATCACCAGCCCCAGGTTCTTGATGGGCACGCCGAAGCGCGAGCTCTCGCCGCAGATGCGGATATCGGCCAGGCTGGCGATCTCCAGTCCGCCGCCCACGCAGATGCCGTGTATCTGCGCCACCACCGGATGGCGGCAATTGCCGATGGCTTCTATGGTCCGGCGCATCACGGCGCCGTACTCGATGGCCTGGCGCTTGTTGCTGCGCGCGGTCTCGAATTCGCTGATGTCGTTGCCCGGAGAGAAGGCCTTCTCGCCCGCGCCGCGCAGCAGCACGCAGCGCACGCTGTCGTCGGCGTCCAGCTCCAGGAAGGCGTCGCCCAGCAGCCGCCAGCTGTCTATGGTGAAGGCGTTGAGCTTTTCAGGGCGGTTCAGCACCACGGTCGCGATGTCGCCGTCGCGCTGGCACAGGATGGGGGATGCGTCGGAAGTGGGGGTAGCGCTCATGGTGTTCCTTTGCGTGGGCGGGGGCGCACCCCCGCCGGGTTGCTGCGGGCTTACTGCTTGGTCAGGCCAAGGCTGGCGGTGAGCTTGCCGTACTTGCTCCATTCGTCCTGCACATAGCTGGCGAAGGCCGCGGGGGTGGCCGGGCCGCCGCCCAGTTCCATGCCCTGGTCGGCCAGCTTGGCCTTGATCTCGGGATCGGCCAGCGTCTGGCTTAGCGCCTGGTCGAGCTTGTCCAGCACCGGCTTGGGCAGCTTGGCCGGCGCCAGTACCGCGTACCACTGCACGATGTCCAGGCCCTTGATGCCAGACTCGGCCAGCGTCGGCACGTCGGGCAGGCGCTTGCTGCGTTCGGTGCTGGTCACGGCCAGCGGGCGCAGCTTGCCGGCCTGGATCTGGTTGATGGCGCCGGGCAGGGTGTCGAAGTTCATGTCCACGCTGCCACCCAGCAGATCGGTCATGGCCTGGCCGCTGCCCTTGTACGGCACATGCTCCATGCTGACGCCCGCGATCTGCGAGAAGCGCGCGGCGCTCAGGTGCTGCGGGCTGCCCATGCCGGAAGACGCGTAGGTCAGCTGCTTGGGTTTGGCGCGAGCGTCGTCCACCAGGTTCTGCACGCTGGCGTAGCTGTGCTTGGTCGGATTCACCACCAGCACGTTGGGTACCGATCCGATGTAGCGCACCGGCGTGAAGTCCTTGATCGGGTCGACGTTGGACTGCACCACATAGGGCGCGGCGACGGTCGACTGCATGTTGGCGAGCAGCAGGGTGTAGCCGTCCGGATCGGCCTTGGCCACGAAGTCGGCCGCGATCAGTCCCGAAGCGCCGGGTTTGTTCTCGACCACGACCTGCTGGCCCAGCAACGCCGAAAGGCGGGCGGACAGGATGCGTGCAGACACGTCGGTGCCGCCGCCGGGCACGAAGCCGACGATCAGGCGTACCGGCCGTTCCGGCCATTTGGATGCGTCCTGCGCCAGGGCGGGACTGGCGGCGGCCAGGCCGGCGGTCAGCGCCAGGGCGCCGGCGCAGGCGCGAGCGTGCTTGTGCATGTGGGTCTCCTTTGGTGGTTGTCAGCCTGCCCGCGTGTTGCTTGCTCTATGATGGGGTCAGGTTGGTATGCCTTTGGTGTTTGGTATACCAGATACAAAAATAGTCGAATTAGCGAGTGGCAACAACTCATGGCTAACCCTGAAGTTATGGACCAGTCCGTCCCCGATTTGGCCATCCATCACCCGACGCTGCCGGCCGTGGTGGCGGAAAAACTGCGGCAGCTGATCATTGACGGCACCTTCAAGCCGGGCACCTGGCTGAACGAGCGGGACCTGTGCGATCAGCTCAAGATTTCACGCACGCCGCTGCGCGAGGCCTACCGCATGCTGGCTTCCGACGGCCTGGTGACCCTGCAGCCCAAGCGCGGCGCGATGGTGATCGAGCTGTCGACGGACGACGTCGAGAACATCTTCGACGTGCTGTCGGTGCTGGAGGGGCTGGCGGTGCGCAGCGCCGCCGAGCGCGCGACGGACGCGGAACTGGCGCATATCGCGCAACTGCACGCGCAGATGCTGCAAGGGTATGAACAGCGCGACATCCGCGCGTATTTCGCGGCCAGCATGGGCACGCATATCGCCATCAACCGGGCGGCGCACAACCCGGCGCTGACGCATTCCTACGATCGCTTGAACCTGCAGGTGCAGGCGCTGCGCTATAAGTCGAATTTCGATATCGACGAATGGACGGCGGCGGTGGCCGACCACGAGGCCTTTGTGCAGGCGCTGATGCAGCGCGACGGCGAGCTTGCGGAGTCGCTCATCCGCAAGCATGTGGGCAGCAAGAAGACCTACAACTTGCGCGGACGCGGCGCCCAAGGTTTGAAGTGACCTGTCATCGGCGCGGACAGCGCGGGCCCAGGGCTCGGCTGTCCGACTGCGGGCGCACTCAGGCTGGCTGCGCCACCACGCGCTTCCTGCCTATCATCAGTGCGATGACGGCGGCGATCAGGCCCGTCATGCCGGAGATGACGAAGGCCATCAGGTAGCTGCCCTGCGCTTCGCGCACGGCGCCCGCCATCCAGGCGGCGCTGGCCGCACCCAGCTGGTGGCCGGCGACGATCCAGCCGAACACGATGGAAGCGTCGCGCTCGCCGAAGGCTTCTGTCGTCAGGCGCAGCGTGGGCGGCACCGTGGCGATCCAGTCCAGCCCAAAGAAGATGGCGAAGATCGACAGGCTGTAGAACGAGAAGTCGGAATAGGGCAGGTAGATCAGCGACAGTCCGCGCAGGCCGTAGTAGACGAACAGCAGCTTGCGGGGATCGTAGCGGTCGGTGAGCCAGCCGGACGCCGTGGTGCCGATCAGGTCGAAGATGCCCATCAGCGCCAGAAGACCCGCGGCCTGCACCTCGGGCATGCCGTGGTCGCCGCAAAGCGCGATCAGGTGCGTACCCACCAGGCCGTTGGTGGTGAAACCGCAAACGAAAAAGGTGGCGAACAGGAACCAGAAGGTGCGCGTGCGCGAGGCCCGCGCCAGCGCGCCGAAGGTGGCCGCCAGCATGCCGGTGCGCGGCGCGGCAGGCGCGGGCGGCGCATGCGGATCGCTGCCGAAGGGGACCAGCCCGACGCTGGATGGGCGGTCCGGCACCAGCCACCAGGCCAGCGGCACCAGCGCCGCCGCCGCGGCCGCGACCGTCCACACCACGCGCGTCCAGTCGCCCGACGAGGCCAGCGCCGCCAGCACCGGCAGGAACACCAGCGTGCCGGTGGCGGAACTGGCGGTCAACAGGCCCATCATTACGCCGCGGTGCTTGGTGAACCAGCGGTTGACGACGGTGGCGCCCAGCACCACGGCGACCGCGCCGGACCCCAGGCCCGAGAACACGCCCCAGGTCAGCAGCAGATGCCAGGACTGGGTCATGAAGGCGCTGGCCGCGCTGGATGCGGCCATCAGCATCAGCGCGCCGATCAGCACGCGCCGCAAGCCGAAACGCTCCATCGCGGCGGCCGCGAACGGCCCGACCATGCCATACAGGAAGATGCCGACCGCGGCGGCCAGCGAGATGGTGCTGCGGCTCCAGCCGAAGGTCTCCTCCAGAGGCACCAGCAACACGCTGGGCGAGGAACGCAGGCCGGCTGAAACCAGCAAGGACAGGAAAATGACCGCGACGACGACGAAAGCGTACTTCTGGCCGGCGCGCCGGAAAGGGACGGGAGGGTGGGCTATACTCATGTTACTGACCGGTACGTAATGGAGTTTGCGAATAGTACGTACCGGTCAGTAACATAGTCAAGCAATTTTTCGCCGTATCCGCCAACCGGAAAAGGAGCCCATTCATGGCCAGCAAAACCTCTGCCGCCGACCGGCCCGCATCCAAGCCGCCGCTGGCGGCCGAGCGCATCCGCAAGACTGCGCGGGAAATGTTCTACCGGGACGGGATACGGGCAGTGGGCGTGGACGCCATCGTCAACGAGGCGGGCGTGACCAAACCCAGCCTGTACCGCAGCTTTTCGTCCAAGGACGAGCTGGCGGCGGCCTATCTGCGCGACTACGACGCGGAGTTCTGGGCGCGCTTCGACGCGGCCTGCGCGGCGCATCCGGGCGACCCGCGGGCCCAGATCCTGGCCTACCTGACCGGTCTGGGCGTGCGCGCGGTGCAGAACGGCTACCGCGGCTGCGGCCTGACGAACGCGGCGGTGGAATACCCCGAAGCCGGCCATCCCGCCCGCGCCGTGGCGGTGGAGCACAAGGCCGAACTGCGGCGGCGCCTGGCCGCCATGGCGGCGGAAATGGGGGCGGCTGATCCCGACGCGCTGGGCGATGGCCTGTTGCTGTTGTTCGAGGGGGCCTTTGTTTCCAGCCAGCTATTTGGCGAAGGCGGGCCTGCCGGCCGGGTCGCGCAGATGGCGGACATGCTGATCCAGGCGCATCTTGCGCAGCGCTGATCAGGCGCCCGGGAAAGGGTGGCACAAGAAAGGTGCGGGCAGCAGTGCACATGTGCACCATTTTTGGTGTTTGTCCCCATTGCGCAACGCACAAAAAAATGCTTAAGAAATTTATTGCGGCGCAGCAAGCACAGGTCTAAGATGGACTCGTGTTGTTCCACATCGCTTTCTCAAGGAGAGAACCATGAGCGATACCGCGCTGAAGAATGCCCGCATGTCGGATGAGCTGGAACGTACCCTGATCCATGACGCGATCATCGCGGAAAGCCTGTCCGGCCACGCTTCCGGTTCGCGCTGGCTGCGCCTGAAAGTGCGCCTGGCCGCCTTCGGCGGCGCCGTCGGCGAGGTGTTGCACGACATGGACGCCGGCCGTCGCCAGCACCCCGTGGTCTCCGCCTACCACTGAGCCCGAAAGCGGGTACGAGAAAAACGCCAGCATTGCTGGCGTTTTTTTATGCTTGGCTATCCCTGGGGATCAGACCAGCATGTCAGCCACCAGATAGCCATCCAGCAGCAGGATGCCGAGCGTGGCCGCAACCGCCGCCCAGGCCCAGGCGCCGCGCAGCACGTACCTGCCCATCAGGCTCTTGCGGCAGGCCAGCAGCACCAGCGGCCCCAGCGCGAAGGGCAGGGCCAGGCTCAGGATGACCTGGCTCAGCACCAGCAGGCCGTCCGGATCCTGGCCGCCGGTGAACGCCAGCAGGCCAACGGCGGCCGCGCCGGCCACCAGCCGCGTCGCCAGGGCGCGGCGGCGGTCCGACCAGCCGCTACGCACCTGGAAGCCGCGGGACAGGATGCGTCCGGCCAGCACGCCGGTAATGGTGGAGCTTTGTCCCGCGGCATACAGCGCCACGGCGAACACGACGGCCGCGCCGATGCCCAGGGTCTGGGCGATCACGGCATGCGCGTCGTCCAGGCTGGAAACGATGATGCCCGAGCCCGACAGCGAGGCGGCGGCGACGATCATGATGGCGGCGTTGATCAGCATGGCCAGGCCCAGCGACACGACGGTGTCGTTGCGCGCCACGCGCATGGCCAGGTCGCGGGCGGCCGGCGGCAATTGCTGCGCCCGTTGCGCGAGCGAGCCGGAATGCAGGTACAGGTTATGCGGCATCAGGGTCGCGCCCAGGATCCCCAGCGCGATCAGGAAGCCCTGCGGGTCGCGCAGCGCGCGGCCGGTCTGCGTGACCCCGTGCGCCACCTCCGTCCAGGCCGGGTTGGCCTTGAACAGCAGGAACACGAAGGACATCGCCACCACCGACAGCAGCAGCGCGATGAAGCGTTCATGCTTGTCGGCGTTGCCACGTGTCAGCGCCAGCACGGCGAAAGTACCGACGCCGGTCACCGCGACGCCCGCGATCAGCGGCAGCCCGAAGAGCAGGCGCAGCGCGATCGCGCCGCCGATGAGTTCGGCCAGGGCGGTCGCCAGGATCGCCGCCTCGCCGGCCAGCCAGGCGGCCTTCGCCACGCGCGGCGACAGGTGGCGGGCCGTCAGCGTGGCCAGGTCCTGTCCGGTGGCCAGCGCCAGGCGCGACACCAGAATCTGGAAGCCCAGCGCCAGCAGGGCCGAGCTGACGACGACCAGCAGCAACCCGTAGCCGAAGCCGCTGCCGCCCGCGATGTCGGTGGCCCAGTTGCCCGGATCGATATAGCCCACGGCCACCAGGATGCCGGGGCCGGCGATGCGGCGCAGGCCCGCCGATACCTGGACGTCCTGTGCCAGCGCGGTCCTGCCGCCGGAAATCGCGTAGATGAATTGGCCCATGCTCACTCCTGAGAATGATTCTCATCATCCTCTTGGGGAAAGCGGTCGTCAAATTGATTTTGGGCAAGCAGGGGATAGGGCGGCCCAATGGATCCCGTGGCGCCGCCCTTGGTGGACGGGCCACGGGTCGGGAGAGGATCAGGACTTGAGCTTGGCGTCCATGGAGATCTTGGCGTTCAGCACCTTGGACACGGGGCATCCTTTTTCCGCCTTGCGGGCCGCGTCCTCGAAGGCCTGGGCGCTGGCGCCGGGGATGACGGCTTCCACGGTCAGGTGCACGGCGGTGATGGCAAAGCCGCCGTCCACCTTGTCCAGGGTGACCTCGGCCTTGGTGTCCAGGCTTTGCGCCACCATGCCTGCTTCGGACAGGATGTTGGACAGGGCCATGGTGAAGCAGCCGGCATGCGCCGCGCCCAGCAGTTCCTCGGGATTGGTGCCCGGGGTGTCGCCGAAACGGGTGTTAAAGCCGTAGGCTTGTTCCTTGAGCGCGCCGCTCTGCGTGGAGATCGTGCCCTTGCCGGTCTTCAGATCGCCCGACCAGTGGGCGCTTGCGGTTTTCTTCATGCGTGACTCCTGTAGAAGGGCCGCGCCCGTCGCGTGCGCGGCCGGTGTGGGAGGGCGCGGGCCGCCGGCTGGGGCGGGGCGCTTTGCCTGAGATGGCATGGACGATGATACGGCGGACGCATGCGTCCGGCGCGGAAAGCGTCTGCGCGCAACGGCAAGCCGATGTAACCGCAGGCCCGCTTTATTGATCCGGGTCGCAAGGCGGCGCTCACCCATCAGGCAAAATACAGGCATCTGCTCAAACCTCGCCGAGAACTGCTGTCATGTCTTACAAGCTCGTCCGCTACGCCTGCGCCATCGCGCTGGCCGTCCCCGCCTTGTCCGCCCAGGCTGAAATCGTCATCGGCGTGGACGTGTCCACCACCGGTCCGGCCGCCGCCATCGGCATCCAGACCAATAACGCGATCCGCTTGTGGCCGGCCACGCTGGGCGGCGAGCCGGCCCGCTACGTGGTGTTGGACGACGGCACCGACGTCAGCCGCGCGGTGAAGAACATGCGCAAGCTGACCTCGGAAGACAAGGTCGACGCCATCGTCGGCCCCAACACCACGGCCGCCGCGCTGGCTGGCCTGGACGTGTTGGCCGAAACCGGCACGCCCATGATCGCGCTGGCCGCCTCCAGCGTCATCGTCGAACCGCTGTCGGATCCGAAACGCGCCTGGGCCTTCAAGATGCCGCAGAACGATTCGCTGATGGCTACCGCCCTGGTGGCGGACATGAAGAAGAAGGGCCTGAAGAACGTGGCCTTCATCGGCTTCGCGGATTCCTACGGCGACAGCTGGTGGAAGGAGTTCACGGCGGCTGCCGGGACCGACCTGAAGATCGTGGCGCAGGAACGCTTCCAGCGCACCGACGCCTCCGTGGTCGGCCAGGTGCTGAAGGTCATCGCCGCCAAGCCGGACGCCGTGCTGATCGCCGGCGCCGGCACGCCGTCGGCCCTGCCGCAGAAGACGCTGCTGGAACGCGGCTACACCGGCGCCATCTACCAGACGCACGGCATCGGCACGCTGGAATTCCTGCAGGTCGGCGGCGCGGATGTGGAGGGCACCTTGTTCCCCACCGGCCCCGGCGTGGTGGCGCGCGAACTGCCCGACGACAACCCGGTCAAGAAGGTGGCGGTGGCCTTCGCCGACAAGTACGAAGCGCGCTACGGCGCCAACACGCTGACCCAGTTCGCGGGCGACGCCTATGGCGCCTGGATGCTGCTGGACTCGGCGGTGGCGCGCGCGCTGAAATCCGGCGCCAAGCCCGGCACCCCGGAGTTCCGCGCGGCCTTGCGCGACGCGCTGGAAAACACGCGCGACCTGGTCGTGCCCAATGGTGTGCTCAACATCACCAAGGACAATCACCAGGGCTTCGACGAGCGCGCCCGCGTCATGGGCATCGTCAGGAACGGCCGTTTTTCCTACGCGGAATAAGTAGGGACATATATCTCTGCCATTCGTAACTTGTCCTGACCTCCCATAGGGAGATGGCGCAAAAAGCAGGCTGCGGCCTGCTTTTTTTCGGACACATCATTCGTGTAGAAATCATTTAATAGCGTATCATTTTTAGTGAATCCATATACCTCGAAATAAATACAGGAGAAACTGCCATGAGCCTTATCCGATCCAGACGCATGCTGGCCGCCTTGAGCCTGGGAGTACTGGCGGCATGTTCCGACTCGGGATCCGACAAGGCTGCGCCGGCAGCGAGCGCGCCCGCCGCCGCGTCCACTCTGGAAGCCGCCAAGGCCGCCGGCAAGATACGCATCGGCTACGCCAACGAAGCGCCGTTCGCGTTCATGGACAGCAAGGAGGGCAAGGTCACCGGCGAATCGGTGGAGATCGCGCGGGTGGTGCTCAAGCGCATGGGCATCAACGAAGTGGAGGGCGTGCTGACCGAGTTCGGCTCGCTCATTCCGGGCCTGCAGGCCAAGCGTTTCGACATCATCGCCGCGGGCATGTACGTCACGCCCGAACGTTGCCAGCAGGTGGCGTTCTCGGACCCCACTTATGGCGTGGGCCAGTCCTTCCTGGTCAAGCAGGGCAATCCCAAGAACCTGCACAGCTACGAAGACGTGATGAAGAATCCCGACGCCAAGCTGGGCGTGGTGGTGGGCGCGATCGAAGCGGAATACGCCTCCAAGATCAAGGTGCCGCCCGCCCAGGTGGTGGTGTTCCCGGACGCGGTCAGCGCGCTGTCCGGCGTGCAGGCGGGGCGCGCCGACGCCTATGCGGCCACGGCGCTCACGGTCAACGACCTGATGGGCAAGACCAGCGCGGCCAGCGGCCTGGAGAAGGCCGATCCGTTCAAGGACCCGGTCATCGATGGCAAGGACGTGCGCGGCTACGGCGCCTACGCGTTCCGCAGCGACGACAAGGCGTTTGCCGACGCCTTCAACGCCGAACTGGCCAAGTTCATCGGCACCGAAGAACACCAGAAACTCGTGGCGCCTTTCGGCTTCACCGCGCAGGAACTGCCCAAGGGGGTCACGGCCGCCAAGCTGTGCGCCGGTCAGTAGGGGGGCGCGCATGCGGTTGATATCCGAGCATTTCGCCGAACTGGCGCCGCCGCTCCTGCAGGGGCTGGCGGTGACCCTGGAGATCATGGCCGGCGCCGTGGTGCTGGCCGTTCCGCTGGCGCTGGCCGCGGGCATCGGGCGCCTGTCGTCCCTGCGCCCGCTGCGCTGGATCGCGGCGGTCTACGTCGAGGTATTTCGCGGCACCTCGGCCCTGGTGCAGCTGTTCTGGTTCTACTTCGTGCTGCCGCTGTTCGGCGTGCAGCTGCCGGCCATGCTGGTGGGCATCGTGGTGCTGGCCTTGAACGCCGGCGCCTATGGCGCGGAAGTGGTGCGCGGCGCGATCCGAGCGGTGCCGCCAGGGCAGCGCGAAGCCGGCATCGCGCTGAACCTGACGCGCGGCCAGATCATGCGCCGCATCGTGGTGCCGCAGGCCGTGCCGGCCATGCTGCCGCCGGCCGGCAACCTGCTGATCGAGCTGCTGAAGAACACCGCGCTGGTGTCCCTCATCACCATCACCGACCTGACCTTCCGCGGCCAGCTGCTGCGCAGCGAGACCCTGCGCACCACCGAGATCTTCACGTTGATGCTGCTGATGTACTTCGCGGTGGCCCTGTTGATCACGGGCGGCGTGCGTCTGCTGGAACGCAAGGTGCGCGTGCGATGAAGCCGGTATTCGATTGGTCCTTCGCCCTGGAGATCCTGCCCACGCTGGGCTCCGCGCTGCTCATCACGATCCAGGCCACGGTGCTGGGCATGCTGGTGGCCGTCACGCTGGGCCTGGCGCTGGCCCTGCTGCGGCGTTCGCGCTTGCGCATAGTGTCCCTGCCCACGGCCTTCGTGATCGAGTTCGTGCGCAGCACGCCCCTGCTGGTGCAGATGTACTTCCTGTTCTACGTGCTGCCGCTGACCGGCGTGCGGATGTCGCCGCTGGCCACCGGCATCACCGCGTTGGGCCTGCACTACGCGACCTATTGCGCCGAGGTCTACCGCGCCGGCATCGAAGCCGTGCCGCGCGGCCAATGGGAGGCCGCCACCGCGCTGAACATGTCGCGCTGGCGCACGGCGGTGGGCGTGGTGCTGCCGCAGGCGATTCCGCCGGTGGTGCCGGCGCTGGGCAATTACCTGGTGGCCATGTTCAAGGACACGCCGCTCTTGTCGGCGATCACCGTGGTGGAACTGCTGCAGCAGAGCAAGATGATCGGCTCTGCCACCTTCCGCTACACCGAGCCCCTGACACTGGTGGGCCTGCTGTTCCTGGCGTTGAGCCTGGCGGCGGCCTGGGGCGTGCGCGGCCTGGAGGCCCGCCTGCAACGATATGGAGGAAAAAGATGAGCGCCAGCATAAGCATCAAGAACCTGCGCAAGCAGTACGGCGAACTGGAGGTGCTGCGCGGCATCAACCTGGAGATACCGTCGGGCCAGACCGTGGCCGTGATCGGCCCCTCGGGTTCGGGCAAGTCGACGCTGCTGCGCGTGCTGATGACGCTGGACCGGCCCACCAGCGGCGATATCGAGATCGACGGCGTGCCCATGTGGACCGACGCGCAAGGCCGTTCTGTCGGCCCCAACTCGGAGCACCTGCGCAAGGTGCGCGGCAAGATCGGCATGGTGTTCCAGCATTTCAACCTGTTCCCGCACATGACGGCGCTGGCCAATGCCATGGAAGCGCCGCTGCATGTGCGGGGCATGCCTCGCGCCCAGGCGCGCGAACAGGCCGTGGAGTACCTGGAAATGGTCGGCCTGGGCGACAAGCTGGATGTCTATCCGGCGCAGTTGTCGGGCGGGCAGAAGCAGCGCGTGGGCATCGCCCGCGCGCTGGCCATGTGCCCCCACATCATGCTGTTCGACGAGGTGACGTCGGCGCTGGACCCGGAACTGGTCGGCGGCATCCTGCAGATCCTGCGCGACCTGTCGGCCCGGCGCAGCATGACGATGATCATCGTCACCCACCAGATGAAGTTCGCCGAACGCAGCTCGGACCGGACCCTGTTCTTCGACCAGGGCAACATCGTCGAGGACGCCGAATCGTCGGTGCTGTTCAGCCAGCCCAAGGAGCCGCGCACGCGCCAGTTCCTGGACTCGGTGATCGAAGGGCAGTAGCGCATCGCTTGCGGACGCGCCTTGACCCCGCCCGGGGCTGCGGTATTCAGGTTCCCGGACGGGCCGGGGCGCTATGCTGTCGCATCCCACGCCCCGGAGGCTCCAGCATGTCCCTGCTTTTCAGTCCCACGTCCATCGGCCAGCTGGAACTGGCCAACCGCATCGTCATTGCGCCCATGTGCGAGTACTCGGCTGAAGACGGCCTGGCGACCGACTGGCACATGATCCACCTGGGGCACCTGGCCTTGTCCGGCGCCGCGCTGCTGTTCGTGGAGGCCACCGCCGTGGAGCCAGACGGCCGCATCACCCCGGGAGACCTGGGCCTGTGGTCCGACGAAACCGAGGCGGCCATCGGCCGCGTCGTCGCCGCCATCCGCCGCTACGCGCCCATCAAGCTGGGCATACAGCTGGGCCACGCGGGCCGCAAGGCGTCCAGCGAAGCGCCCTGGAACGGCGGCCAACTGGTGCCGCCCGAGTCCGGCGGCTGGCAAGGCTGGGCGCCTTCGGCCGTGCCGCACAACGCGTCGGAACCGCCGCCCCACGCGCTGGACGCGGCGGGCCTGGCGCGCGTGCGCGACGCCTTCGTGGCTAGTGCCCGGCGCGCCGTGCGGCTGGGCTTCGACGCGATCGAGCTGCATGCCGCGCACGGCTATCTGCTGCACCAGTTCCTGTCGCCGCTGTCCAACCGGCGCGACGACGCCTACGGCGGTTCGCTCGAGAACCGCATGCGCTTTCCGCTGGAAGTCTTCCAGGCGCTGCGCGAGGCCATTCCGCCGTCGGTGACGCTGGGTGTGCGCGTGTCGGCCACCGACTGGGTCGAAGGCGGCTGGGACCTGGAACAGACGCTGGTCCTGGCGCAAGCCCTGAAGGAGCGCGGCTGTGAATTCATCGACGTCTCCAGCGGCGGCGTCTCGTCCCAGCAGAAGATACCCGTGGGTCCGAATTACCAGGTGCCGTTCGCAGACGAAATCAAGCGCAAGGTGGGCATGCCGACCATCACGGTAGGCCTGATCACCGAGGCGCAGCAGGCCGAAGACATTCTCCAGGGCGGCCAGGCCGACATGGTCGCGCTGGCGCGCGGCATGCTGTACGACCCACGCTGGCCCTGGCACGCCGCCGCGCAGCTGGGCGGCCAGGTCAGCGCGCCGCGCCAGTACTGGCGCTCGCAGCCGCGTGAGCAGAAGGCGCTGTTTGGCGAGACGCGCTTCGGACAACGGTGAGCGGGATGGGCGCAGCGCGGCGTCAGCGCCGAAAAGAGGCTGTCATAGGCCGCCGCGCTTGACCCATCACGGCCGTTTTCCTTCGTAGGCGTTTTGCAGCAGCGCCCGCAAGGCCTCGCGTTCCAGCGGGCGCGGATTGGGGTAGGGTGTCTGCATGGCGATGTCGCAGGCGCGGTCCAGGTCTTCCTGGCGCATGCCGATGTCGCGCAATGCCGTGGGCGCGCCCAGCGTGCTGGCCAGATCGAATACGCCCGCCGCGGCAGCCGGCGCGCCCAGCGCCGCCGCGATGCGCTCCATGGCCCGGGGCGCGGCCGCGGCGTTGTAGGCCAGGGCTTGCGGCAGCACCACGGTGTG
This sequence comes from Achromobacter xylosoxidans, assembly GCF_014490035.1. NCBI lineage: Bacteria > Pseudomonadati > Pseudomonadota > Betaproteobacteria > Burkholderiales > Alcaligenaceae > Achromobacter > Achromobacter xylosoxidans. The sequence goes on from NZ_CP061008.1 coordinate 2,678,574, forward strand.
GACTTCCGCGTGCGGCAGGTTGAAGCTGCCGCCCAGCGTATGGCAGAGCTTGTGATGCAGCGCCATGCCCACGCTGCCCAGCACCGTGCCGCACAGCCAGGCGCCGTAGAGCGCGTCGCTGCGCGCCTGCAGCAGTTCCGCGCCTTGGGAGCCTGCGTGGATGGCGGGCAGCGCCTGCGCCAGCGCGCGTATGCCTTCCTGCGCCATCAGGTCCATGATCGGATTGCCGTCTTGCGCGTAGAGGCCCTCTGCCGCATGGGCGATGGCATTGATGCCGCTGGTCACGCTCATCGATACCGGCAGCGACAGGCTGAGCTCGGGGTCGTACACCACGCTGCGCGGCAGCACCCGGTCATCCTTGCCGGTCTTCTTCAGGCCGCTCTCGGTGAGGCCGTAGATCGGCGTCATCTCCGAGCCCGCATAGGTCGTGGGGACGGCAATGACCGGCAGCCCGGAATCCAGCGCGATGGCCTTGCCCAGGCCGATGGTGGAGCCGCCGCCCACCGCTACCGCGCAATCGGCGCCCAGCTTGCGCGCCGCCTCCCGCGCCTGGCGCGCGATTTCGATCGGCACGTGCATCACGGCCTGGTCGAAGATGCCAGCCACCCGCGCCTCGCCCAGCAGCGCCGCGACCCGTTCGGCCTGCGCGCGTTGCGGCGGCGTGCAGAGTACCAGCGCGCGCCGCAGTCCCAGCGCATCAAGTTCGGCCGCCAGGCCGCCCAGGCTGCCCGGTCCGAAGACCACGCGCTGGGCGCGGCTGGCGTAGATGAAGGAGTGCATGGCGTTCCCCGTCTGCATGTCGGTCATTGTGCAACGATTCCGCGGCGCTTGATGAGCTCGCCCCAGCGCTGGGACTCGGCCTGCACCAGCCGGTTCATGTCGTCGCGGCCGCCGGCCACCACTTCGAAGCCGGATTCGGTGATGCGTCCGGCCACGGCCGGATCGCGCAGCGCGGCGATGGTGGCGTCGGCCAGCTTGTCCAGCGTCGCCGCCGGCGTCTGCGCGGGCGCCACCATGCCCACCCAGGAATAGATCTCGAAGCCCGGATAGCTTTCGGCGATGGCGGGCACGTCCGGCAGGGCCGCGACGCGCTTGGGCGCGGTCACGGCCAGCGCGCGCAGCTTGCCGCTCTGGATGTGGGGCAGCACCAGCGGCAGGCTGGCGATGATGGACTCCACATGTCCTCCCATCAGGTCCGACACGGCCGGGCCGCCGCCACGGTAGGGCGTATGGATGCCGCTGGTGCCGGCAGCCTGGTGGAACATTTCGGCCGCCAGATGGTTGGAGCTGCCCGCGCCGACCGAGGCGTAGGACACGCTGCCCTTCTTGCCGGCCGCGACATAGTCGGCGAGCGTCTGATAGGGGCCGTTGCCCGTCACGGCCAGCACCATGGGCGAGCGCACCATGTAAGACACGCCGGTCAGGTCGCGCGCCGTGTCGTAGGATAGTTTGGGGTAGATGTGCTGCTCGGTGGCGTAGGAATCGAACACCATTTCCACTGTGTAGCCGTCAGGCGCGGACTTGGCCACCAGCGCCGTGCCTATGGTGCCGCCGGCGCCGCCGCGGTTGTCGATGACCACCGTCTGGCCCAGCTTGTCCTGCAGCGCCTGCTGCACCTGGCGCGCCACCCGGTCCACGGTGCCGCCCGCGGCGAAGGGGACCACCACCGTCACCGGCTTGCTGGGATAGGAATCCGCCAGCGCGGGCAGGGCGGCGGCCCAGGCGCCTGCGGCAAGGGCGGCGCTGGCCAGCAGGGCGCGGTGCGAACGGCGGGGGGCGGTAGTCGGGGGCATGCGTGTCTCCAGGGCTTGTCGTCGTTGTAGTCGGCCGTTTATCTTTGTCAAAATTGCCAAAATGCGGCCATGCACGCTATCGTAATTGCCAAACCTCCCAGGAAAGCTGGCGTCCCACGCCAAAGCCTTTTGCGCTGCACGCACAAATGAAAACCGTCAAATTCGCCGAGAGCCTGTCCATCTTTGTCGACGTCGCCCGCGCCCAGAGCTTTTCCGAGGTGGCCCGCCGCCGCGGCATGGTGGCCTCGTCCGTGGCGCGGCAGATCGGCGCGCTGGAGTCCGAGCTCAAGGTGCCGCTGTTCGTGCGCTCGACCCGCGCACTGATGCCCACCGAGGCCGGCGAGGTGCTGTACGAGCGCGCCGTGAAGATCCTGCACGACATGACCGAGGCGCGTTCCGAAGTCATTTCGCTGGAGCAGACCGTGCAGGGCTTGTTGCGGGTCAGCTGCCTGCCGGCGTTCGCGCGGCGCTACGTGGTGCCCATGCTGCAGCAGCTGGGTGAGCGCCATCCGCAATTGCAGGTGGAGCTGGAACTGACCGAGCGCGTGGTGGATCCGGTGGTCGAACGCATGGACGTGGTGGTGCGGGTGGGGCAGCAGCCCGACAGCAGCCTGATCGGGCAGCGCATCGGCAGCCACCGTTATCTGATCTGCGCCGCGCCCTCATACCTGGAACGCCACGGCGTGCCGCGCACGCTGGCGGACCTGTCGCGCCATCGCCTTATCGACCGGCGCCATAGCACCAGCGTGCGCGGCTGGCGCGAGCTGGGGGATGGCCAATGGGCGCGGGACGCCAGGTTCGTCCTGGAATGCGACGACTGCGACGCGCGCCGGTTCGCGGCGCTGGAAGGGCTGGGCATCGCGCTCATGCCCAACTGGTCCGCGGGCGTGGACCTGGGCGCGGGCCGGCTGGTGCAACTGACGTTGCAGGACGCCAGCCCGCCACCCGAAAGCGGCATCTACCTGCTGCGCGCCATGCCGCGCGCCAACGCGCGCATCCGCGCCTTCACCGAGCAGTTGCGGCGGCAGATCGGCTCGCCTTCCGTCTGGGATGCCGCCATCGAGGCTGCGCGCGCGGCCTGACGATCACGCAGCCTACCTGGCATCGTGGAAGATGATGCCCAGCGTGTGCCGCTCGCCCTTGCGCAGCCGGCTGACTCCGTGCCGCAGATTCGCGCGGTAATAGCCGCGCGCCGACCGCACAGGCCTGTGGTTGACGGCAAGCACCACGGCATCGCCTTGCCGCAAGGGCACCACGTCGGCCCGGCCGGGCTGCTTGGGATTGCTCTCGGCCAGCAGCAGCTCGCCGCCTTCGAAATCGCGTCCCGGCTCGTTGAGCAGGAAGATGGCCTGGAATGGAAAGACGTGGTCGCCGTACAGGTCCTGGTGCAGGCAGCAGTAGTCGCCCGCCTGGTAGCGCAGCAGCAGCGGCGTGGGCCGGCGCTGTCCGGCGGCGTGGCAGATCTCCCGGAATTCGTCATGCGTCGCCGGAAAGCGCGCTTCGAGGCGCATGGCGGCATGCCAGCGGTTGGCGATGGGCGCCAGGCGCGGATAGAGCGACTGCCGCAAGCCCGCGACGATATCGGGCAGCGGATAGCTGAAGTACTTGTACTCGCCGCGGCCGAACGCATGGCGTTCCATCACGATGCGGCTGCGAAAGCGCGCTTGCTCGCCGTAGCCGGCCGCAAGCTCCTCGCACTGGGCCTGCGTCAGCAGCCCCGGCAGCACGGCGTAGCCATCGCGGCCGAGATCGTCTTCGACAGCCTGCCAGTCCGCATCCGCAATCCGGGTTTCAGGCAGATCGTGCAGCATGGTCGATGTGGGCATGGCTTGGGCTGGCATCAGGGCGCATCGTGGAAAAACAGTTCAAGGCCGATGCGGACTCCTTTGCGCACGCGGCTGACGGCATGCTTGAGGTTGACGCGGTAATAACCCTTGGAACCGTGAAAGGGGCGTTCCCCCGTGGCGATGATGGCGACATCGCCGCAAGCTAGCGGCGCCACCAGCGGACGCGATTGCATGCGCGGGCGCTGCTCCGTCATCACGAACTCGCCGCCCTGGAATCCGTCTCCCGGTTCGGACAGGAGCGCGACCACCTGCATGGGGAAGACCTGCAAGCCTTCAGTGCGCTGGTGCAGTGCCATGTAGTCTTCGACGCCGAGCCGGCTCAGGTGCGATTGCGCCCGGGCCTGGCCGGCGTCGCGGTTGCGCTGAAGAAAATCGTCCAGCTCATCGGGATAGCGCGATGAAACGTCCAGAAGCTCGTTCCAGCGATTGGCGTGAACGGCCAGCCGACGGTACAGCGCCGTGCGCCATTGCTCCAGCGGCGGCGGCATGCCGGCGTCGAAGTAGTACAGGTCGCCGCGGCCCAGGCCGGCAGATGTCAGGCTCACCCGCCGGGCAGGCGGCGCGTCGGCCTGCCGTGCCAGACTGCGCGCCAGTTCCGCGCCCAGCAATCCTGGCAGCACGGCATAGCCTTCGGCGTCGAGCTGCGATCCGATGTCCGTCCAGTCCAGGCGGTCCAGGCTGGTTTCGGGGGCGTTCATGCCGCTGTCATGCATAGGGTCCTCATCGATGGTCGCAAGCGAACGGGGCATCATGCCGCGTCATGAAAAATAAGGCCCACGGTATGGCGCCGGCCGCTGCGCACGCGGCTCACGCCATGCCGCATGGCGACCTTGCGCGGCCCGCGCGCGCCCGCCGCGGGCCGTTGATTGACGGTGAACACCACCGCGTCGCCCTGGTCCAGCGGCACGACGTCGGCGCGCTGGCTCCGGGCCGCAAGCTCGGTCATGACGAATTCGCCGCCGGTGAATTCCTTGCCCGGCTGCGACAGCAGGATGGCGACCTGCAGCGGAAACACATGCTCGCCATAGAGATCCTGATGCAGGCAGTTGTAGTCGCCCGCGCCGTACTGGAGCATCAATGGCGTGGGACGCGTCTGGCCCGCCCGGTGGCAGCGTTGCAGGTAGGCGTCCAGTTCGGGCGGGTACTGCGTGTCCGCGCGCAGCCGCTGATTCCAGCGGTTGGCGATCGGCGCCAGCCGGGCATAGAGCGCGTGGCGCAGCTGATCGAGCAGCGGCGGCAGGGGGTAGGCGAAGTACTTGTATTCGCCGCGGCCGAAGCCATGCCGCGCCATGACGATGCGCGAACGAAAGCGCGCTTCATCCGGATAGAGGGCGGCGAGGGCGCGGCATTGCGCGGGTGTCAGCAGTCCGGGCAGCACGGCGTTGCCGTGGGCATCAAGCGCGTGCTCCACGTTCTGCCAGTCATAGGCTGTTGCTGTCATGTCTTCGTTCCCGCTTGCCGCGGCGCGCATGCCCGGTCCTCCCTGCGATTACAGGCGAGGTCAGTGTAGAAATCCACCGCCCATTTGAAACTCCGTTTGTTGCGCTGGCATCCCCCCAAAACAAAAAACGCCGCGGATGCGGCGTTCTTCGGGCGGGCAGGAACCGTCGCGGCTCAGAGGCGCGAATAAGCCTGCTCCAGTTCGCGATGCAGCTGGTCGGCGAAATCCTCGCGCGCGGGATCCAGCTGCGACAGCAGGCGGGCCAGCACGACGTTGTCTTCCTCGCCGTTCCAGATCTTGATGTAGGTGCCTTCCTTGTAGCCATGCTGCTGGCGGAAGATGTTCAGCACGTTCTTGGACACGTATTGCGTGTAGGCGTCGTTCCAGCTCATCTCGCAGGACGTCATGGTCTGTTCCAGCACCTTGAAGCTGGCGCGTCCGCATACGGCCAGGCCGCCGATCAGTTCCAGCAGCTCGGGCACGTTCAGCTGGTCCAGCGTGTGGGTCTTGCCGTCCAGCGCGACCGAAGCCGGGCCGGACAGGTCGGCGACCAGCGCGCCGGCGGCGGCGGCGATGTCGCCGCGGGACTGGACGATGGTGTGCGACAGATAGAAGTGCAGGATGTCCACCAGCTCCATCTGCACTTGCGGCAGGTCGATGGTCTGCTTCTTCCACCACTTCCAGCCGTAGTGTTCCAGCGCTTCGGCGGATTCGACGAAGGCGGCGCGCAGGAAGCGGGCTCCGCCGTTGACCCAATCCGGATTGATCATGCTGTTCAAGTGGCCCTGCAGCTTCAGCATCGTGGCCGCCTGGGCCTGGTTCAATCCGACTACGTTATTCACTTTCACTCCGTGGTTCATGGGTCTTTCGACAGCGGCGGAAATGTTAGCACCATTGCCCGTCCGCGCCGCGCCGCCGCGATGGCGGAATCAGGCGCCGCCGTCCTTGCGGTACGAGGAGCGCTTGAGCGGCGGCAGCGGCGTCTTGTTGCGCGGATTGCGCGCGTTGCGGGCCGCCTTGAACAGCATCATGGCGAAGAAGAACAGGAAGACGGCGGGCATGGCTTCGTCCAGGTCGAAGCCGGGGCCGCGCAGGGCTTCGAAGATGATGCGCGCGCCTGCCCAGCCGGCCAGGATGCCGCCCACCGTCAGGATGACGCCGATCTTGCGCTGGGTGGCTTGGCGGGCCATCGATACCTCGGCGGCATCCGTCTGGCCCGGGGCCGTGGGCGCTTGCCGCGATTGCAGGGGCGGCGGGGCCGGTTTGCCCCAGGGCGCGCCGGACAGCGTTTCGGATGGCGAGGCAGGAGGCGGGGGCGCTGCCGGGCGGGAGTCCGTCCGCTTGTCGGGAACCTGTCCCGGCGATGCCCCGCCGGCGCGCGTCAGGTTTTCGACGTAGCGCGCGAAATCGCCATTCCTGGGTTCCCCGTCTATGGCCATTGCCCCTCTCTCCGGTTCAGTTGCCGCGGCGTTGGCGCGCCGGGACCCGGCGCTTGCGCAGCATGGCTATCAACAGCCCGCATCCTAGCAGTACCGAGAGTCCCGCGCCGATCATCATGGCAATCTGTTGCGCGTTGTCCGCCGTGCCCAGGCTGCGCGCGGTGATGTAGCCCGGGGCCAGCATCAGCGGCATCCAGAGGATCGCGGAGGCGACGTTGGCCATCTGGAAGCGGCTGTGCCCCATGCCCATGACGCCCGCGACGGTGGGAATGGTGGAGCGGATGGGGCCGAGGAAGCGGCCGATCAGCACGGAGGCGAAGCCGTAGCGGTAGAAGAACAGGCGCGCGCGCGCCACGCCGCTGCGCTGCTGCTTCAGCGGCCAGCGGCGCAGGATGCCGGGGCCGGCCCAGCGGCCCAGCCAGTAGGACAGCGCGTCGCCCACGATGGCGCCGGCGATGCCCCAGGCGATGATGGCCCAGGGATTCAGGGTGCCGGCGCCGATCAGGCCGCCGGTCAGCAGCATCAAGGCCGTGGCCGGGATGAACAGGCCCAGCAGCACCATGGATTCACCCAGCGTGAGCAGAAAGGTGATCGGTCCCGCCCAGGCCTGGTTGGCCTCGATGAACATCGCGATCTGGTCGATGTATTGGTCCATATTTACGAAGTTGAAAATTAGCTGGATGCAATCAGGTATGTTAACGCCTGCGGAACTGTCGGTGCGCCGTATAGTCCGTCTGGATGAAGCTAATTGTTGGAGAGTTATGGATTCGGTTACGCAGGCGGTGCTGGGCGCGGGCATACAGGGCGCCCTGCTGGGGCGGGTGCAGGGACGCCGGGCGCTGATCTATGGCGCGGCGCTGGCCACGGTGCCGGATCTGGACGTCCTGATGCGCTATCCGGACCCGGTGTCGCTCATGACCTACCACCGCGGCTTCTCGCACTCGGTGTTCGTGCTGACCGGGCTGGCTGTTTTCCTGACTTGGCTGATCCGCAAATACTGGCCGCAGGCGCCATACAGCGGACGCCGGCTGTTCCTGACCTTATGGCTGGTGCTGGTGACCCATCCGGTGCTGGACGCCTTCACGGTCTACGGGACGCAGCTGTTCTGGCCGCTGGCGCTCATCCCCGAAAGCTGGGCCGCCGTGTTCATCATTGACCCGGTCTATACCGTGCCGTTGCTGCTGGCGGTGTTGTTCGCCATCGGCTTCGGCATGACGCTGACGGCGCGCCGGCTGCTGGCCGCGGCGTTGGTGTTCAGCACCGCCTATCTGGGATTCGGGCTGGCCGGACGCATCGCCGCCGAGGACCGCGTGCGCGAGGCGATGCAGGGGCAGGGCATTGCGCTGAGCGAACTGCGCGCGGTGCCCATGCCTTTCAACACGCTGGTGTGGCGCGTCATCGCCAAGACGCCAGATGGCCACTATTACGAATCGGTCAGCAGCCTGTTCGACAGCGATCCGCCGGAATGGCTGCGCCAGCCGCTCAACCTGCATGTGGCGCAGGCGCTGGCGGACGTGCCGCTGCACCAGCGCCTGAGCTGGTTCACCGACGACTGGCTGCGCTACGACGTCATCGGCAATGCGTTGGTGGTCACGGACCTGCGCATGGGCATGGCGGGACATTACACCTTCCGCTTCAAGATGGCCGAACGCGCGGCGGGCGGCAACTGGCAGGCGGTGACGCCGTCCAGCTGGCCCACCGAGCGCGGCGGCTGGGCCGAACTGAAGCTGGTGCTGGGCCGCATCCTGCATGCGCAGCCGCCCTTGCCGCTGGCGCAGTGGTCGGAGCTGTCGACCAGGTAGGGACGCGATCTACGCGATGGCGGGCGGCCGCGGCAGCGGCGCGCGGGCCTGCTCGTAGGCTTCGGCCGCCTGCAGCAGCGGCAGGTCGGCGTGGCAAGGGGCAACCAGCTGCAAGCCTATCGGCAGGCCATCCTGGCCCAGGCCGCAAGGCACACTGATGGCTGGGTGGCCGGTCAGGTTGAACAGCATGGTCCACGGATACCAATGGGCGCGGATGTCGCCGTACGGGCGGCCGTCGATGTCCATGGTGTCGAATATGTCCGTGCCCAGCGGCAACGCGGTGCGCGACATGGTCGGCATGGCCAGCAGGTCGGCCTGGCCGAACAGGGCCTGCACCTTGCGGTAGAGCGCGGTGCGGGCAAACATGGCTTCCTGGTATTGCTGGGCGCTGAACGCCGCGGCGGTGGCGATCTGCCGCCGGAAGGTGGGACTGTAGGCGTCGGGTTCGCGTTCTATCAGCGGCAGAAAGCGGGTGCGCCAGACCGTGTGGTTGATGACGCGCCAGATCGGCTCGACATCGAAGCCCGCGCCGTCGAACGGTTCGACTTCCGCGCCCAGATCGGCCAGGCGCGCCAGCGCGGCCTCGAACGCGCCGCGCACGTCGGCGGCCACGGGGCGGCCGGGCGGGGCGAGGCAATAGCGGACGCGCTTGCCGCGCAGCGTCTCGGGACCGGCCGCGGCGTCGGCGTAGTCGACCCTGGGTATGCCCAGCGACCATGGATCGCAGTCATGCGGACCGGCCATGGCCGCCATCATCAAGCGGGTATCGGCCACGGTGCGCGTGGTCGGCGTCACGTAGGTCTGGTTGCCGATGGCGTCCTGCGCCTGGCTGTGCGGGATCGCGCCCAGGCTTTGCTTGAATCCCACCACGCCGTTGCACGCGGCGGGGATGCGGGTGGAGCCGCCGCCGTCGCTGGCCACGGCCAGCGCCGTGATGCCGGCCGCCGTCGCCGCCGCTGCGCCGCCGCTGGAACCGCCGCAGGTGCGTTCCAGGTTCCAGGCGTTGCGGGTATGGCCGAACAGCGGCGAATCCGTCATGGACTTGGAGCCGAACTCCGGCGTCGTGGTCTTGCCGATCAGGACGGCGCCTTGCTGGCGCAGCCGCGCGACAGCCACGGCGTCTTCGGCCGGCACGTTCGCGCTGAACGGCAACGCGCCGAAGGTGGTCCGCACGCCCGCGGTATTGACCAGGTCCTTCACCGTGTAGGGCAGGCCATGCAAGAGGCCGGCAGCATCGCCGCGCATCAGCGCGGCTTCGGCAAGCCGGGCTTCGGCCATGGCCTCTTCCGCGCACAGCGTGATGAAACAGTTCAGGACGGGCTGCAGCCGCTCGGCCCGTTCCAGGGAGGCGCGCACCAGCTCGACCGGAGACACCGCCTTGGTTCGGACCAGGCGCGCGGCCTCGACCGCGCTCAAGTCGCAAAGAGAGTCGCTCATCGAAACCACGTTCCGCCTTATTCGTCGAAGGAAATGCCGGCGGCCTTGACGATGGGGGCCCAGTGCGCGCGTTCGACGCCGATGCGGCGCTTGGCGGCCTGCGCGTCCTGGGGTTCGACCAGGAAGCCCGCGGTCTGCAGTTTTTCCACCAGCGCTGGCCGCTTGCCGGCGGCGACAAAAGCCTGTTCCAGCTGGGCGATCGTGGCGTCCGGCGTGGCCGCGGGCGCGTACACGCCATACCAGCTGGCGGCATGCTGGTACTGCGGGTAGCCCTGTTCCAGCAGCGTCGGCACATTGGGTAGCGTGGGCAGGCGGCGGCTGCCTGCCACGCCCAGGAATTTCACCTTGCCGGCGTTGTACAGCGGCAGCATGCTGGCGACGGCGTCCCAGCCCATCGACACTTCGCCGCCCGCCACGTCCACCAGCATCGGCGCCGCGCCGCGGTAGAGCACGGGCACGACCTCCAGGCCGTTCTGGCCGCCCATTTCTATCGTTCCCAACTGGCCGGGGCTGCCTTGCGTCGCCAGGCCCAGGGTCGCCTTGGCGCGCGCCTGTTTGGCCCATTGCACGTATTCGGCCATGTTCCCGTAGGGTTGGGCGGCGCCCGTGACGGCGCCGGTGGGCACGTCGGCCACCAGGGCGACGGGGCGCAGGTCATGGTCCGGGTCGTATCCCAGCTTCTTGTAGGTCAGCGGAAAGATCACGAACATCGGCGACGAACCCAGGTACAGGGTGAGCCCGTCCGCCTTGGCGCGTTTCACCACGTCGAAACCCAGGCGTCCCGATGCGCCGGGGCGGTTTTCGACGATGACGTTGGCGTAGCCCGCCGCCTGCAATTGTTCGGCATAGGCGCGAGCCACCGCGTCGGCGGCGCCGCCCGCGGCGTAGCCGACCACCAGGCGCACGAGCTTGTCGCCGCTGGCTGGCTCCTGGGCCATCGCGCTGGGTTGCAGGCCCGCCGCGGTCGCGGCGGCAAGGATAAAGGCAAGAAGGCGGGGTCGGGCTGGCAAGGCGGTCTCCTGTTTGCGCTCTATTGCTCCTGAGGCCTGGCCGGCCGCGGATCGGCTCATGGCCACGCGCTATGCCGCTATCATCGGTCCGCAAGGGTTTACCGTATAGTGAATTATTCGACTAAGGGATTGAGAAAATGGTCAAGCCGCAGCCCATCGAGTCGCTGGCTTCGCGCCTGAAGCTGCGGCATTTGCAGATTGCGCTGGCGCTGCGCGATGCGCCGTCGGCCAAGGAGGTGGCCGCCGCCGCGAACGTGAGCGAGTCCGCGGTCTCCAAGACCTTGGCCGAGCTGGAATCGCAGCTGGGTTTCAAGTTGTTCGAGCGCATCGGCAATGCCAAGCGTCCGACGAAAATGGGCCGCCAGATCCTGCCCATGATGGAGGCCGTGGTGGCGCAATCCCGCGGACTGGCCCAGGCCGTTACGGATGTGCGCAGCGGCCGTCTGGGCGACTTGCGCATCGGCGTGGCGACCGACATGGGCAAACTGACTCTTGCGCCCTTGATCCATGCCTTCAACCAGGCGCAGCCCGGCGTCGCGCTCGATGTGCAGGCCGGCGGATACCGCGCCATGGCGGACCTGCTGCTGGACGACAAGCTGGACGCGCTGGTGTGTTACGACACGCCCGAGCTGATAGCGCCTGGCCTGGGACGCTTGCGGCTGGTGCCGCCGCAGCCGCTGGTGGTCGTCGCCAACGCCCGGCTGTCGCCGCTGGCCGCCCGCCGCCGCCTTACGCTGCGCGAGTTGCACGCAGAACCCTGGTGCAAGCCGCGTCCGGGCACGATGATGCACGACAAGCTGACCGCGCTGTTCCTGGGATGCGACCTGGAATTGCCGCCGCGCGGCATCCAGGTGAGCGATCTGCTGCTCACCGATGAATTCGTGCGCACCACGGATTACCTGGTCATGCTGCCGCTGGCGGCGGCACTACGTCTGACCGTCGGGGCCGAGGCGGTCATCCTGCCGGTCGAGCTGGGTGTACAGAACCCGCCTACGGTCCTCGCGTGGCAGCGTGCCGCCGAACGGCAGACGCCGCTGCATCGCTTCCTGCAGTTCTGCGAGGCGCCGCAGGACGGGCGCCCGATGGTCTGAAGCATTGCGTTGGTCAACGCGGGCGCTCGCGGCTCCCGCGACCAGGCCCCGGGGGCGACCGCCGGGGCTTTTTCATGGTCCTTCCGTATTGACCGCCGACGAGCCCCGCATTATTCTTGTTCAAATTACAGGAACATAAGTTCCGTTTTATGGAACAAGCATGAGTATTCTCGATGGCGTCCAGCGCGTGCTGGGGCTGTACGCGGAAGGTGCGTCGGAGCTGAGCTTCACGGAAGTGGCGGCGCGCCTGTCCATGCCCAAGAGCAGCGCGTCGCGCCTGCTCAACCAGATGCAGCACTACGGCTTGCTCGACCAGGACGCCGCCACGCGCCGTTACCGCGCGGGGACCATGCTGGCCCAGGCGGTGCGCGCGGGCATGGCGGCCACGCCGCTGGACGACGCCTGCCGCGCGGTGCTGGCCCGGCTGTCCGACGACAGCGGCCTGACCGCCTATCTCTCCACCCTGAATCAGCGCGAAACCGTGGTGCTGCAGCGCCTGAACGGTTCGCACCCGGTGCAGGTGCTGTCGCCGCCCGGTTCGCGCCGCGCCGCCTCGGGCACGGCCATGGGCCGGGCGCTGCTGTCGCGCCTGAGCGAAACCGAGTTCCAGGCGCTCTACGGCGCCGACGCCGACCAGCCGCTGCCCACCGAAGGCCGCGACTGTCCCGCCACGGTCGGCGAACTGGCCCGCCTGGTCGCGCAGACCCGCGCCGACCATTGCGGCGTGGCCATCGACCAGGCCATGCCGGGCATAGGCGCGGTGGCAGCCGCCGTGCGCGATCCCGCCACCGGCGAACTGCGCGGCCTGTGCCTGTCCTTCGTTTCCTTCCAGGCCGATGCCGCCCGCGTCGCGCGCTTGCGCGAGTCGGTGCTGCGGCAGGTGGGGGCGCTGGGCCGCGAACTGAACGATCCCTATTGGCTGGCCTGAACGCTTTCAGGCCCACAGATGCGTCCGCGCCGCCGGACACCCAGAAAATCCCCTTACGGAAATCCTCCACATGAACCTACTGCTCCTCAGCAATTCCAGCAGCGACGCCGGCTATCTGGTCCACGCGCTGCCCGACATCCGCGAACTGATCGCGTCGCTGCCGCAAGGCGCGCCGGCCGTCTTCGTGCCGTACGCCGGCGTCACGCGCGACTGGGACGACTACACCGCGCTGGTGGCATCGGCGCTGGCGGATACCGGCCTGGCCATCCAGGGGCTGCATCGCGCCGAGGATCCGGTGGCCGCGCTGGAAGGCGCCGCCATCATCATCGTGGGCGGCGGCAACACCTTCAATCTGCTGGGCCAGCTACGCCGACTAGGCCTGCTGGACGTCGTGGCGCGCCGCGTGCGCGAGGGCGCGGCCTACCTGGGCTGGAGCGCCGGCTCCAACCTGAGCTGCCCCAGCATCTGCACCACCAACGACATGCCCATCACGGACCCGCAAGGCTTCGACGCCCTGGACCTGCTGTCGTTCCAGATCAATCCGCACTACACCAATGCCCATCCTCCCGGACATCGCGGCGAAACCCGCGCCCAGCGCCTGGCCGAGTTCTGCGCGCTGAATCCGCGGATGCCCGTGCTGGGCCTGCCGGAAGGCTCCGCGCTGCGCGTGCGCGGCAACCGGATCGACCTGGTCGGCCCGCACGATGCGCCGCTGTTCCTCGGCAACGAAGAGCCGCGCGTGTTCCGTCCGGGCCCCGTGGAGATCCCGGCATGAAGCATGTGATCGACGCCATCGAACTGCTGTCCTCCGCCCACATCACGGGCGAGGCCGTGGCCGAGCAACTGCGCGCGGCGGGCAACTGCGAAGTCGAAGTGACCCGGCTGGAGCGCGACGGCGCGGCCACCGAATTCCTGTCCATCGTCATTCCGGGCCTCGACGAAACCGCGCCGCAACTCGGCATCGTCGGCCGCCTTGGCGGCATCGGCGCGCGTCCGGCGGTCACCGGCCTGGTGTCCGACAGCGACGGCGCGGTGGTCGCGATTGCCGCGGCGTTCAAGCTGATGGCCATGGCGCGCCAAGGCGACGTCATGCCGGGCACGGTGCGCATCCGCACCCACATCTGTCCGCGCGCCGGCACGCGGCCGCATCATCCGGTGCCGATGATGCGTTCGCCGTTCCCGATGCGCGAGATGATGTCGCATGAGGTCGACCCGCGCATGGACGCGATCCTGTCCGTCGACACCACGCGCGGCAACCGCCTGGTCAACAAGCGCGGCGTGGCGCTGACGCCGGTCGCGCGCCAGGGCTATCTGCTGCGCATCCCCGAGACCATGCTGGACGTCATGGGCTGGGTCAGCGGCGAGCTGCCGCTGACCTTGCCGCTGACCACGCAGGACATCACGCCCTACGAAAACGGCCTGCAGCACGTGAACTCGCTGATGCAGCCCACGATCGTCACCGGCGCGCCGGTGGTGGGCGTGGCGCTGACCGCGCAAACCACCGTGCCGGGCTGCGCCACGGGCGTGACCAACGCCGTGGACGCCGACGTCGCCATGCGTTTCTGCATCGAGATCGCCAAGCTCTACGGGCAAGGCGCGATGAGCTTCGTCGACGACAAGGAATGGGCCGCCTTGCAGAGCCGCTACGGTTCGATGGCGCATCTGCAGACCGTGGGCCGCGAAAGCGCGGGCGAGGCATGAGCGCGCAGCCGCGCCGCGTGGCGTTCTTCACCATCGGCCAGTCGCCGCGCAGCGATGTGGTGCCCGAGATGGCGCCGCTCTTGGGCGCGCAGGTGCGCATCGACGAATTCGGCGCGCTCGACGGACTGGATGCCGCCGGCCTGGCCGCGCTCGCGCCCAAGCCGGGCGAATACCGCTTTGCCACCCGCCTGCGAGACGGCTCGCAGATCGAACTGGACGCGGCCGCCGCCGAGGCGCGGCTGGCCGAAGTCATGCGCCAGGCCGACGCCGCGGGCTACGACGTGCTGGTGCCGCTGTGCACCGGCACCGCGATCGCGCCGATGCGCACGCTGGTGGTGGAGCCGCAACAGGTGGTGGACCACCTGGTCGCCGGCCTGGCCGAGCATTGCCGCAAGGTGGGCCTGGTGGTGCCGCTGGAGGCGCAGGTCGACGCCTTCCACATGGTCGTGCCGCTGTCCTGCGAGACCGTGGTCGTGCATGCCTCCCCCTACGAAGCCGACGCGGCCCAGGCCGCGCTCAACTTCGAGCGGGCGGGCCGCGAACTCGCGTCCTGCGACCTGATCGTCATGCATTGCATGGGCTACGCCGAGCGCATGCGCCAGGCCGTGGCGCAGGCCTCCGGCCGGCCGGTGCTGCTGTCCAACCGCATGGTGGCGCAGACGCTGGCGCAAGTATTGGAATAACGCCGCCGAACCCGTCCCGCAACCTTGCCGCGCACACCGATGCGCGGCGCGGCGGGGACAGGCGAGCGGCGAGAGGAGACGAAGCGGGCTTCGTCAATCAATCGTTGGGAGTGTTTTTCATGTTCAGCCGTAATCTGCATCGCGCCGCTGGCGCACTGTTCGCCGTCACAGCCCTGACGGCCGCGCCGGCCTTCGCCGCCGACGCCTGGAAGCCCGTCAAGCCGGTGCGCCTGCTGGTGGGCTTTGCGCCCGGCGGCTCCGCCGACACCTTGGCGCGCCTGTTGGCCGAGCCCCTGTCGCAGCGCCTGGGCCAACCCGTCGTGGTCGAAAACCTGGCTGGCGCCGGCGGCAATATCATGGCCTACCGCCTGGCCCAGTCGCCGGCCGACGGCTACACCATCGGCATCGCCGCCGCCGGGTCCATGGCCATCACCCATGTCCTGAACCCCAAGGGCACGAACTACAAGCCGTCGGACTTCACGCCCATCACGCTGGCCGCGGTGCAGCCCAACGTGGTCATCGTCAACAAGGATGTGCCGGCCAACAACCTGGCCGAACTCAAGGAATATTTCCAGAAGACGCCGACCGCCACCTACGGCACCGCCGGCGTGGGCATTTCCAACCACCTGATCGCCGAGACCATGCTGTACAAGCTGGGCGTGAAGGTGCCGCATGCCGCCTACCGCGGCGCCGCGCCCGTCATCACCGACCTGCTGGGCGGCCACATCGCCATGACGATGGACAACATCTCCACCGCCGCGCCGCTGGCTTCGCAGGGCAAGGTCAAGGCCATCGCGGTGGCCTCGATCAAGCGCGCGCCGCAACTGCCCAACGTGCCGACGCTGGACGAGCAGGGCCTGAAGGGCTTCGACATGCCGACCTGGCAAGGCGTGTTCGCGCCCGCCGGCCTGCCGGCCGACGTGCTGGCCGCCTACTACGCGGCCATGCAGGACGTGCTGAAGCAGCCCGCGCTGGTCGAGAAGATGGCCGGCCTGGGTTCTGAGCCGGTCACCGGCATGACGCCCGAGCAGTTCAGCCAGTTCCTGGAGAAGGACCGCCAGCAATGGGCCGACATCGTCAAGGCGGCCAACATCAGCCTGGAGCAGTAAGCCGGGTTGCCCAACAA
Source organism: Achromobacter xylosoxidans (assembly GCF_014490035.1). Lineage (NCBI taxonomy): Bacteria > Pseudomonadati > Pseudomonadota > Betaproteobacteria > Burkholderiales > Alcaligenaceae > Achromobacter > Achromobacter xylosoxidans. The sequence continues at coordinate 2,694,872 of NZ_CP061008.1, forward strand.
AAACCCTCCGGTAACACGGAGGGTTTTTTTCATGGCGCGCGCCGCCGTGCTTGACTCTGAAGCCGCTACAGGCTTTGTCATGGAGCCTTTCCACGATCAGGACAGTCATGAGCGACAGCCATCAGCACGGCGACGTCCGCGCCTTGCCCGAATCCCGCCTCTGGATCGCCTTTGGCCTGACCGGCAGCTTCATGCTGGTGGAGATCGCGGGCGGCATGATCACGGGCAGCCTGGCATTGATTTCCGATGCCATGCACATGATGACCGACGCCATGGCCTTGCTGCTGGCGCTGGTGGCGATACGCGCGGGCCGCAAGGCGGCTGACTTGATGCGTACGTACGGCTACGCCCGCTTCGAGATCCTGGCCGCGGCGGTCAACGCGCTGGTGCTGCTGGGCGTGGCGTTCTACATCCTGTACGAGGCCTACCAGCGCCTGTCGGCGCCGGCGGACATCCAGTCCCTGGGGATGCTGGCGGTCGCCGTGGTCGGGCTGATCGTCAACCTGATCTCGATGCGCATGCTGGCTGGCGCCAAGGACGAAAGCCTGAACGTGAAGGGCGCCTACCTGGAGGTCTGGGCCGACATGCTGGGTTCGATCGGCGTGATCCTCGGCGCCGTGCTCATCTGGTTCACGGGCTGGCGCTGGGTGGATTCGGCGCTGGCGGTCGGCATAGGCTTCATGGTGTTCCCGCGCACCTGGATGCTGCTGCGCGAATGCGTGAACATCCTGCTGGAGGGCGTGCCGCCGGGCATGAGCCTGCAGGCCGTGCGCGAGGCCATCGCCGACACGGCCGGCGTGGTCTCGATTCACGACATACACCTGTGGGCAGTGACGCAGAGCAATCCGATGCTGACGGGCCACGTGGTGCTGGCGGCCGGGGCCGACGGCGAACAGGTGCGCCGCGCCATCGAGAAACGTCTGCAGGCGGATTTCCATCTGCACCATACGACGCTGCAGATGGAGCGCGAGGATCGTTCCTCGCAGGAGCATGTCCACTGACGACGGCCGCATGAGCGGCAAGCCCGCGGCAAAGAAAAACCCCTGTCCGGAAACAGGGGTTGGTCAGCAGCCAGGCCGGAACCGCGGCCTGGCTTTTACTTCGGGAAGCGGGCGGCGATCTCGGCGATCAGGCGCCGCGCCGCGTCCAGCTTGTCGGCGGCGGGCAGGGGATGGGTGCCTTGCTCGTCGAACAGCACCAGTTCGGTGGTGTCCGCGTCCATGACCTTGTGCGCCAGGTTGCCCACCAGCAGCGGTATGCCCTTGCGCGTGCGCTTGGCTTCGGCATGCTCGGCCAGCTTCTCGGTTTCGGCCGCGAAGCCCACGCACCAGGGGCCGTTGGGCAGCTTGGCCACTTCGGCCAGGATGTCCGGATTGGGTTCGAATTCCATCACGGGCGCGCCGCCGCCTTCGCTGGTTTTCTTCAGCTTCTGGTTGCTGACGTTCTTCACGCGCCAGTCGGCCACGGCGGCCACGGCGATGAAAATGTCCGCGTCGGCCGCGCTGGCCATCACGGCGTCGTGCATCTGGCGCGCGGTGGTGACTGACAGCGCGGTGACGCCGCGCGGCACCTGCAGGAAGGTGGCGCCGGTGATCAACGTGACACGGGCGCCGGCTTCGCGCGCGGCGCGCGCCAGCGCGTAGCCGGTCTTGCCCGACGAACGGTTGCTCAGCACGCGCACCGGATCCACGGGTTCGGACGTCGGGCCGGCGGTCAGCAGCACGTGGCGGCCGGCCAGCAGCTTGGGCTGGAAGAAGGCGATCAGGTCGGTCAGCAGTTCATGCGCTTCCAGCATGCGGCCGTCGCCCGTTTCGCCGCAGGCCTGTTCGCCGGCGGACGGACCCAGCACGCTGATGCCGTCGGCGCGCAACTGCGCCACATTGCGCTGCGTGGCCGGGTTGGCCCACATCTCGCGGTTCATGGCGGGCGCGACCAGCAGGGGACAGGCGCGCGCAAGCGCCAGCGTGGACAGCAGGTCGTCGGCCATGCCGTGCGCCAGCTTGGCCATGAAGTCGGCGCTGGCCGGCGCGATCAGCACCGCGTCCGCGCCGCGCGTCAGGTCGATGTGCGCCATGTTGTTGGGCACGCGGGCATCCCAGGCATCCACGAACACCGGACGGCCCGACAGGGCCTGCATCGTGACCGGCGTGATGAAGTGCGTAGCCGCCTCGGTCATCACCACGTCGACGGTGGCGCCTTGTTCGGTCATGCGCCGCACCAGTTCGGCGATTTTGTAGCAGGCGATGCCGCCGGTCAGGCCGAGGACGATGCGTTTGCGGGCGAGGTCGAGCATGAGGGAGGCGGCGGGTTCAGCGCCGTGTAAACGAGGAACGGACAGTGATTTTATTCTGCATTGCGGCATTGCGCCGTTCCCGATGCGTTCAGGGGGCATCAAACAGGACAAAAACCGTGGGAAATGCGGGAGCAAGCCGGGGCATCGCGCCCCGGCCGGGCCGTCTTCAGGCCTGGGTCTTGGCCTTGCGGCCGCGCAGGAGTTCGTCCAGCACCAGCAGCACGGCGCCGCAGGTGATGCCCACGTCCGCCAGATTGAAGGCGGGGAAGTAGGAGTTGTTCCAGTAGAACAGCAGGAAGTCCACCACGTGGCCATAGACCACGCGGTCGATGACGTTGCCGATGGCGCCGCCCAGGATCAGGGTCAGCGCCAGGCTGAAGCGCGGCTGGCCATGGGTGCGGCGCAGGATGATGGTGATGACCACCGCCGCCACGCAGCCCAGGCCGGTGAACAGCCAGCGCTGCCAGCCTTCCTCGGACGCCAGGAAACTGAAGGCGGCGCCGCGGTTGTACATCAGCGTGAAGTCGAAGACCGGCAGCACGTTGACGCGCTCGCCATACTGGAACGAGGTGTTGAAGTAGACCTTGGTCAGCTGGTCCAGCACGATGATGAGCAGTGCCAGCGCCAGCCAGCCGCCCACGCGCGCAGGCGCGGCGCGGGCGGGGGCGGCGGCGCCCGTCACTCCGGGTTCGGAGGGGCGGGCCATGCTCAAGCCTTGTCGCGGGCTTCGCCCGAGCCGAACAGGTTGGACACGCAGCGGCCGCAGATCTCGGGATGGTCCGCGTCCTGGCCCACGTCCAGGCGCCAGTGCCAGCAGCGCTCGCACTTCTTGTGCGTGGACGGCGTGACCTCGATGCGGGTCTCGCCTTCGCCCGCGTGCACCGTGGCGCGCGAGACGATCAGCACGAAGCGCAGGTCGTCGCCCAGGCTGGCCAGCAGTTCCTGGTCGGCGCCGTTGGCGTACAGGTCCACTTCGGCCTGCAGCGAGGAGCCGATGTCGCCGGCCGTGCGCACTTCTTCCAGCTTGCGCTGGACTTCGGCGCGGATGGCGCGCAGGCGCGTCCACTTGGCCGACAGGGCGTCGGCGTCGGCGAACGGCGGCAGGGCGTGGTAGACCTCGGTGAAGATCGTGGTGCGGGCGGCGTCCGCCTGGTTCTTCAAGGCCGAGTTGACCAGTTCCTTCCAGGCTTCTTCGGCAGTGAAGGACAGGATCGGGGCCATCAGCTTGAGCAGCGTCTGCGTGATGTCCAGCAGGGCCGTCTGGGCCGAGCGGCGCGCGCGGCTGTCCACGGCCGAGGTGTACAGGCGGTCCTTCAGGATGTCCAGGTAGAACGCGCCCAGGTCTTCCGAGCAGAACGTCTGCAGGCGCGAGACGGCCGGGTGGAAGTCGTAGCGTTCGTAGTTGGCCTGGACTTCCGCCTGCATCTGCGCGGTCATGGCCAGCGCGTAGCGGTCGATCTCGAAGAGCTCGCCATAGGGCACGGACTGCGTCACGGCGTCGAAATCGGCCAGGTTGGCCAGCAGGAAGCGCAGCGTGTTGCGGATGCGGCGGTAGCCTTCGACCACGCGCTTCAGGATCTCGTCGGAGATGGACAGCTCGCCGGAGTAATCGGTGGAAGCCACCCACAGGCGCAGGATTTCCGCGCCCAGCGAGTCGGACACCTTTTGCGGGGCGATCACGTTGCCCACCGACTTGCTCATCTTGCGGCCCTGGCCGTCCACCACGAAGCCGTGCGTGAGCAGGGCCTTGTAGGGCGGTTGGCCGTAAAGCATGCAGCCGGTCAACAGCGACGAATGGAACCAGCCGCGGTGCTGGTCCGAGCCTTCCAGGTACAGGTCGGCGGGCCAGGCGAGCTCAGCACCGTGCGAGCCGGCGAAGTCGCCGTCCTTGCCGCCCAGCACCGTGGCGTGCGTGCTGCCCGAGTCGAACCACACGTCCAGCGTGTCGCGGTTCTTTTCGTACTGGTCGGCTTCGTCGCCCAGCAGTTCGCGCGGGTCCAGCGTCTGCCAGGCTTCGATGCCGCCTTGCTCGACGCGCTGCGCCACCTGTTCCAGCAATTCGGCGGTGCGCGGGTGCAGCGCGCCGGTTTCCTTGTGCACGAAGAAGGCCATCGGCGTGCCCCATTGCCGCTGGCGCGACAAGGTCCAGTCGGGGCGGTTGGCGATCATGGCGTGCAGGCGGGCGCGGCCCCAGGCTGGGTAGAAGGCGGTGGCGTCGATGCCGGCCAGCGCCGATTCGCGCAGGGTCGGGCCGCCGTCCTTGGGGGCCACGTCCATGCCGGCGAACCACTGGCTGGTGGCGCGGTAGATGATGGGGGTCTTGTGGCGCCAGCAGTGCATGTAGCTGTGCTTGTGCTTTTCCACGTGCATCAGCGCGCCGGCTTCCGTCAGCGCTTCGACGATCTTGGGGTTGGCGTCCCAGATGGACAGGCCGCCGAACAGCGCCAGGCTGTCCACGTACTTGCCGTCGCCCATGACCGGGCTGATGAAATCGGTGTCCTTCATGCCGTGCTCCTTGCACGAGATGAAGTCTTCGATACCGTAGGCCGGCGCCGAGTGCACTACGCCAGTGCCGGAGTCGGCCGTGACGTAGTCGCCCAGGTAGGCGGGCGACTTGCGGTCGTAGGCGGCATTGAACTGCGCCAGCGGGTGGCGGAATTCGATGCCCGACAGCGCCGCGCCCGGGGCCGTGGCGATCACTTCGCCTTCCAGGTTCCAGGCCTTCAGGCAGGCTTCGACGCGTTCCTTGGCGATCAGCAGGAGCGGACCGAACTTGGGAACCGGCGTCACGCGCACCAGCGCGTATTCGATTTCGGGATGCAGGTTCAGCGCCTGGTTGGACGGGATGGTCCAGGGCGTGGTGGTCCAGATGACGATGGCGCCGTCTTCCACCGAGTCCAGGCCGAAGGCGCTGGCCAGCTTGGCGTGCTCGGCGAACGGGAAGGCCACGTCCACCGCCGGGTCGACGCGGTCGGCGTACTCGACCTCGGCTTCGGCCAGGGCCGAGCCGCAGTCGAAACACCAGTTCACGGGCTTCAGGCCGCGGAACACGTAGCCTTTGTCCAGGATGCGGCCCAGCGCGCGGATTTCGTCGGCTTCATTGCTGAAGTTCATCGTCATGTAGGGACGATCCCACTCGCCCAGCACGCCCAGGCGCTTGAAGTCCTTGCGCTGGCGGTCGATCTGCTCGAGCGCGTAGGCGCGGGCCTTGGACTGCACTTCCGCCACGGGCAGGTGCTTGCCGTACTTCTTTTCGATCTGGATTTCGATCGGCATGCCGTGACAGTCCCAGCCCGGCACGTAATGCGCGTCATAGCCGGCCATGTTGCGGCTCTTGACGATGATGTCCTTCAGGATCTTGTTGACCGCGTGGCCGATGTGGATGTCGCCGTTGGCGTAGGGCGGGCCGTCGTGCAGCACGAAGCGCGGCCGGCCGCGGCTGGCGGCGCGGATCGCCTGGTAGACGTGGTTTTCCTCCCACTGCGAAATCCAGGCGGGCTCGCGCTTGGCAAGGTCGCCCCGCATGGGGAAGGAGGTATCGGGCAGGTTGAGGGTCTTTTTATAGTCCATGAACGGCAAAATAGGCGCGCGCGTTTCGCGCGTCTTCGGCGATGGCGGCAGTCAGGGAAGGGAGGTCAGGAAATTTTTCTTCGTCCCGCAGCTTTTGCAGGAATTCGACGCGTACGAGTTTACCGTAAGCGTCGACAGTCTCGTCGAGCAGGTGCGACTCCAGCAGCACGCGGCCGCGGTCTTCGACCGTGGGGCGCACGCCCAGGCTGGCGACCGCCGGCAGCGGCCGCTCGGCCAGGCCGTAGACCTGCACCACGTAAATGCCCGAGCGCGCGGCGCAGCGCTCCGCCACCCGCAGGTTCATGGTGGGAAAGCCCAGCGTGCGGCCCAGCTTCTGGCCGTGGATCACGTGGCCGCTGATGTGGTACGGGTGGCCCAGCAGGTGGCGGGCGCGTTCCAGGTCGCCCACCGCCAGCGCGGTGCGCACCTCGGAACTGGATATCCGGTGCCCTTGCTGGTCGGTCACGTCGGCCAGGGTCTGCACCTCGAAGCCATGGCGCAGGCCGGCCTCGCGCAGCAGGTCGATGTCGCCGCTGCGCTTGTGGCCGAAGCGGAAGTCTTCGCCCACCAGCAGCCATTTGGCGTGCAGGCCCTGGACCAGCAATTGTTCGATGAAGGCATTGGCCGACATTTCAGCCAGACGGGCGTTGAAACGCTCCACCGCGACCTGGCTGATGCCGTAACGCGCCAGCGCCGCCAGCTTGTCGCGCAAACCCGAAATCCGGGTGGGTGCGAGCTCAGGGCGTTGGTTGAGGGTGGCGAAATACTCCCGCGGATGCGGCTCGAAGGTCATCACGGCGGGCGTCAGGTTGCGGTCGCGCGCGACTTGGCAGACGCGCGCCAGCATGGCCTGGTGTCCGCGGTGGACGCCGTCGAAATTGCCGATCGTCAGCGCGCAAGGGGCGCGCCGGTCGGGCGGGGGCAGGGATCGGTAGATGCGCAGCGATGGTTTCACGAGCGAGAGTTTACAATTTTGGATTCCGGGTTTGTTCCTGTCCTTACTTGCCGCGCGTCCAGGCTGTCGCCGCGCGCGGGATTGCGTAGGGCGGACGGGCCCGATTTCCCTTGGAATTCCTTATCTTGCCGGAAATATCTACCACCAAGCGCCGCATCGTCATCCTGATCTCGGGACGCGGCAGCAATATGCAGGCGCTGTCCGAGGCCTGCCGCAATGAAGGCTGGCCGGCCGAAGTCGCCGCCGTCATCGCCAGCAAGCCCGACGCCGCCGGCCTGGAGTGGGCGGCCCAGCAGGGCATCCCCACCGGCGCGCTGTACCACAAGGACTACGCCAGCCGCGAAGCCTTCGACGCCGCGCTGGCCGCCGAAATCGACCGCTACGAACCCGATTACGTCATCCTGGCGGGCTTCATGCGCGTGCTGACCCCGGGCTTCGTCAATCACTACGCCGGCCGGCTGGTCAACATCCACCCGTCGCTGCTGCCGGCGTTTCCCGGGCTGCACACGCACGCCCAGGCCCTGGCGACCGGGGTGCGCGTGCACGGCTGCACCGTGCACTTCGTCACGCCGGTGCTGGACCACGGCCCCATCATCGCCCAGGGCTGCGTGCCGGTCCTGGCGGGCGATACGCCCGAATCCCTGGCCGAGCGCGTGCTGGCGGTCGAACACCGGGCTTTTCCGGCGGCGGTGCGCTGGCTGGCCGAAGGCCGGGTTACCCTGACCAGCGACCATCGCGTCAACGTGCAGGGCGATCCCGATCGCCTTTTCGCCTGGTCGCCGGCCGCCTGAGCGGCCCCGAATCGAATTTTTCGGGCGGAAGCCCTCCGCCCCACTGGAATACACCATGACCAAACCCCAATCCCCGCGTTCCCGTCCGGCAGGCGCCGCCAGGGCCGCGTCCGAAGGCCGCGACGGTCGGTCCTTCTTCTCGCGCCCCAAGGGCGACGCGCGCGCGCCGATCGCACGCGACAGCGCCCGTGACGACCGTTCCGGCGGCAGCCGCGACGAGCGCTCGGGCGGTCGCCCGACGCCGCGCCCGTCCTACGACGCGCCGCGCGGCGAAGGCCGTGGCGGCGAACGCGGCTCCTACGGTTCGGACCGCCGCGAAGGCCGTCCGAGCCCGCGTCCGTCCTTCGACCCGGCGCGCGGCGAAGGCCGTGGCGGCGAACGCGCTTCCTATGGTTCGGAACGCCGTGAAGGCCGTCCGGGTCAGCGTCCGTCGTACGACGCCCCGCGCGGCGAAGGCCGTGGCGGCGAACGCGCTTCCCATGGCTCGGAACGTCGTGAAGGCCGCCCGGGCCAGCGTCCGTCCTACGACGCCCCGCGCGGCGAAGGCCGTGGCGGCGAGCGCGCTTCCTATGGTTCGGAACGTCGTGAAGGCCGTCCGGGTCAGCGTCCGTCGTACGACGCCCCGCGCGGCGAAGGCCGTGGCGGCGAGCGCGCTTCCTATGGTTCGGAACGCCGCGAAGGTCGTCCCGGCCCGCGTCCGTCCTATGACGCTCCGCGCGGCGAAGGCCGTGGCGGCGAACGCGCTTCCTATGGTTCGGAACGCCGTGAAGGCCGCCCGGGCCAACGTCCGTCGTACGACGCCCCGCGCGGCGAAGGCCGTGGCGGCGAGCGCGCCTCCTATGGTTCGGAACGCCGTGAAGGCCGCCCGGACTCGCGTCCGTCCTATGACGCTCCGCGCGGCGAAGGCCGTGGCGGCGAGCGCGCCTCCTATGGTTCGGATCGTCGTGATGGCCGCTCGGACTCGCGTCCGTCTTATGGCTCGCCGCGAGGCGATGATCGCGGCGGCGAGCGCGGCCAGTATGGCGGCCCGCGCGGCGGCGGCAGCGACGGCGGCCAGGACCGTCCGCCCAAACCTCAATTCAACCGCCCGCGCCAATCGCACGCGGCGATCCGCATCGACCAGGTCCAGCGCGTCCTGGGCGAAATCCTGCAATGGACCTATCCGGCCGACGCGGCCCTGTCGCACTGGCTGCGCAACCATCCGAATCTGGGCGCGCGCGATCGCTCCGAGGTCGCCGAGGCCGTCTACGACGTGCTGCGCCATCTGCGCCGCTACCGCCAGTTCGGCGAAAGCGGCGTCGGTCCCGCTTCGCGCCGCCTGGCCATCCTGGGACTGGCCGCGACGCTGGGCGCCGAGGCGCTGGCCGAAGGCATGGACGCCGGCGAAGCCGAATGGCTGCAGCGCGTGTCGCAGATCGACCTGGCGACCCTGCCGCGCGCCGTGCGCGGCAGCATCCCTGACTGGCTGGACGAACGCCTGGGCGCCATGGACAGCCCGGAAACGCTGATCGAGGCGTTGAACCGCCAGGCCAGCCTGGACCTGCGCGTCAACCCGCTGAAGGTCGAGCGCGACGCCATGCTGGCCGAATTGCAGCAGGGCGCCGGCCGCTACGAGCCTGTCGCCATGCCTTATTCGCCCTGGGGCATCCGCATGGAAGGCCGTCCGGCCATCAATCGCTGGCCGCAGTTCGAGAACGGCAGCATCGAAGTCCAGGACGAGGGCAGCCAGTTGCTGGCGCTGCTGGTGGCGCCGCGCCGCGGCGAAATGATCATCGATTTCTGCGCCGGCGCGGGCGGCAAGACGCTGCTGCTGGGCGCGCTGATGCGCTCCACCGGCCGCCTGTACGCGTTCGACGTGTCCGCGGCCCGCCTGCAGCGCGCCAAGCCGCGCTTTGCGCGCAGCGGCCTGTCCAACGTGGTGCCGGTGGTCATCGACAGCGAAAACGACGCCCGCGTCAAGCGTCTGGCCGGCAAGGCCCAGCGCGTGCTGGTCGACGCCCCTTGCAGCGGCATCGGTACCCTGCGCCGCAATCCGGACCTGAAATGGCGCCAGCACCCCGAGGCGCTGGCCGAACTGGGCCAGCTGCAGGAACGCATTCTCAACAGCGCGGCGCGTTGCGTTGCTCCGGGCGGCCGCCTGGTGTACGCCACCTGCAGCCTGCTGGCCGAGGAAAACGAGGTCCAGGCCGAGCGTTTCCTCGCCAGCCATCCCGATTTCGAGCGCCTGGACGCCGCCGAGATCCTGGCCGCGCGCTGTGAAAACCTGAAGCTGGACGGCCCCTACGTGCAGCTGCGCCCCGACGTGCACGGCACCGACGGCTTTTTCGCCGCGGTATTCGAGCGCAAGAAGAAGGGCGCGGCGACCGCGGCCGAAGTAGCCTCGGAAGCGGATGAGGCTGCGGCTGAAGCAACGTCCGAGGACGACGCGGCCGGTCCGCAGGACCAGCCGGCCTGATCGGGGGCGCCGGGTCAGGGACCCGGCGTCACCACCACCGTGGCGCTGTAGCGCCGCGTGCCCAGGGTCTTGTTCTGGTATTTCACTTCCCAGGCCAGGCTGTCATTGCCCGCCTGGTCAGCCTGGTAGACCACCTGGGACACCGGCACGGTCTGGTAGGCGCAACGCCCGGCATCGCTGGACTGGCCCCGCGTCTGCATGATGTTGGCCTTGCCCAGGCGCGGCGTCATGGTGAGCGACACGCGCGGCGCGCGCAGCGCCAGGCAGTCCGATCCGCGGATCTCGTAGTACGAGGCCAGCACGGCGACGTCGCCTGATTTCAGCGTTTGCGCGGAAACGGCGGCGGGCAGGGCGGTTCCCAGCGCAGCCAGGGCGTAAAAAAATTGGGGACGGATTTTTTTCAGCAACATCAGTGGGACAAAAGAGACAGTTTGGTCGGTAAAGCACCCGCAGTGTGCGCCAGCCGCAAGTCCGCTTCAAGACCGGACGCCAAGCTGACAGGAACTTTAACGGTGAAATCGAGCCCAAACCTTGCGCCTTCGCGTATGCCCCCCACCTATCCTGGGGAGGACGGCCCTAGCGCCGCGTGCCGCAAGGCTCGGCCTCGCAACCTGCGTTTTTGGTTGCGAGAGTGGCTTTTTGCCCTGAAAAACCGGGGCTTAGTCCTTGATTTCGCTCAAAAACTATTTTGAAACTACCTTGTCATAAGTCAGCCAAGGTAAGCTAAACTCCAGGCACTTCTCTAGCGAGGCTCCTTACAGCTTTATGGATTACATCCTTTCCTTCATTGCCGGCGGTCTGACCCAAGCCACTTGGTGGCAGGTTGTCGTGTTCACTTTGGTTGTGACGCACATCACGATTGTGTCGGTCACGGTCTTTCTCCATCGCAGCCAAGCGCACCGTGGTCTGGATCTGCATCCGGCGGTCATGCACTTCTTCCGTTTCTGGCTCTGGATGACGACCGGCATGGTCACCAAGGAATGGGTGGCCATTCACCGCAAGCACCACGCCAAGTGCGAAAAGGAAGGCGATCCCCATTCGCCCATCCTGTTCGGCATCTGGAAGGTGCTGTTCCGCGGCGCGGAACTGTACCGCGAAGAATCGAACAACAAGGAAACCATGGCCAAGTTCGGCCACGGCACGCCTGACGACTGGCTCGAGCGCAACGTCTACAGCAAGCACAGCCTGTGGGGCGTGCTGACCATGCTCGCCATCGACATCGCCCTGTTCGGCGCCATCGGCGTCACCGTGTGGGCCGTGCAGATGGCCTGGATCCCCTTCTGGGCCGCCGGCGTCGTCAACGGCATCGGCCACTACTGGGGCTACCGCAACTACAACAGCCCGGACACCAGCACCAACGTGTTCCCCTGGGGCATCGTGATCGGCGGCGAAGAGCTGCACAACAACCATCACGCCCACGGCACGTCGGCCAAGTTCTCGGCCAAGTGGTACGAGTTCGACATCGGCTGGTGCTACATCAACATCCTGAAGTTCTTCGGCCTGGCCAAGATCAAGAAGGTTGCGCCCAAGCTGAAGCTGGACGACAGCAAGACCGGCATCGACCTGCGCACCCTGCAGGGCGTGATCACGCACCGCTACGAAGTCATGGCCCGCTATGCGGACGTGATCAAGAGCGCCGCCCGTGAAGAGCTGGCCAAGCTGAAGGATTCGCGCAACAAGGACAGCGCCGAGTGCGACTGGACCAAGCTGCACAGCGTGCGCCGCGCCATCCACCGCAACGAGGACATCCTCCAGCCCGAACAGGTCGCCGCCGTGGATCAAGCCATTGCCCGCAACAAGTCGCTGGCCACGCTGGTGCAGATGCGCCGCGAACTCGGCCGCATCTGGGAAAGCTCCAGCGCCAGCAGCGAACAGCTTCTTCATGACCTGCAGGCCTGGTGCCAGCGCGCCCAGCAAAGCGGCATCGCCGGGCTCGAGCAATTCGCTCAACGTCTGCGCCGCTACGCGGCATGATGCTAGAGAAGCTCAATCCTGAACAACGCGCCGCAGTAACGTTAGAACCGCAGCACGCCCTGGTCCTGGCCGGGGCGGGCAGCGGCAAGACCCGGGTGCTCACCACCCGCATGGCCTGGCTGATTCAAACCGGCCAGGCCTCGCCTTTTGGGCTGCTGGCGGTCACGTTCACCAACAAGGCGGCGCGCGAAATGCTTGCGCGCATGTCGGCCATCCTGCCGATCGATACGCGCGGCCTGTGGATCGGCACCTTCCACGGTCTGTGCAACCGCATGCTGCGCGCGCATCACCGCGATGCCGGCCTGCCGCAAAGCTTCCAGATCCTGGACGTCACCGACCAGCTCGCGGCGATCAAGCGCCTGATGAAGGCCAACGGCGTCGACGACGAAAAGTATCCTCCCCGCGATGTGCAGCGCTTCATCAACGGCGCCAAGGAAGAGGGCCTGCGTCCCGCCGACGTGGAAGCCTATGACGCCCATCGCCGCCGCCTGATCGAGATCTACCAGCTCTACGAGGCCCAGTGCCTGCGCGAGGGCGTGGTGGACTTCGCCGAGCTGCTGCTGCGCGCCTACGAACTGCTGTCGCGCAATGCGCCGGTGCGCGAGCACTATCAGCGCCGTTTCCGCCATATCCTGGTCGACGAGTTCCAGGACACCAACACGCTGCAGTACAAGTGGCTGCGCCTGTTGGCCGGCGGCGGCGCCGCGATCTTCGCGGTGGGCGACGACGACCAGTCGATTTATGCCTTCCGCGGCGCCAACGTCGGCAACATGGCCGACTTCGAGCGCGACTATGCGCGCGGCACCGTGATCCGCCTGGAGCAGAACTACCGTTCCTTCGGCCACATCCTGGATTCGGCCAACGCGCTGATCGGCCACAACACCGGCCGCCTGGGCAAGAATCTCTGGACCGAGCAAGGCGACGGCGAGCCGGTGCGCGTCATCGAGCAGCCCTCCGACGGCATGGAAGCGCAGTGGATCGTGGACGAAATCCGTTCGCTGATCCGCGAAGGCAGCCTGCGCCGCGAGATCGCCGTGCTCTACCGCAGCAACGCGCAGTCGCGCGTGCTGGAACACGCCATCTTTTCCGCCGGCATTCCCTATAAGGTGTACGGCGGTTTGCGCTTTTTCGAGCGCCAGGAAATCAAGCACGCGCTGGCCTACCTGCGCCTGATGGCCAACCCGCACGACGACACCTCGTGGATGCGGGTCGTCAACTTTCCCACGCGCGGCATCGGCGCGCGCACGCTGGAGCAATTGGGCGACGCCGCGCGCGCGCACGACACCAGCCTGTACGCGGCCGTGGCCCTGGTGCCCGGCAAGGGCGGCTCCAACCTGGCGCAGTTCGCGCAACTCATCCATCGCCTGATCGAAGAGACCCGCGACCTGCCGCTGCCGGAAATGGTTGAGCATATGCTCGAGGCCAGCGGCCTGAACGCGCATTACAAGGCCGAACGCGAAGGCGCGGAGCGCCTGGAAAACCTGAGCGAACTGGTCACCGCCGCGGCGGTGTTCGCGTCCGAGGAAAACTACGACGGCATGCCTGCCGGCGTGGTGCCCGAACAGGACACGGCCTCCACGCTGAACGCGGGCGTGGTCGACGCGCCGGTCGTGGCGTCCGACGGTCTGACCCCGCTGGCGGCATTCTTGTCGCACGCAGCGCTGGAAGCGGGCGACAACCAGGCCCAGCAAGGCCAGGACGCCGTCCAGCTCATGACCGTGCACGCCGCCAAGGGCTTGGAGTTCGACGCGGTTTTTATCACCGGCCTGGAAGAGGGGCTGTTCCCGCACGAGAACAGCGTCCTGGAAGCTTCCGGACTGGAAGAAGAGCGCCGCCTCATGTACGTGGCCATCACGCGCGCGCGCCAGCGTCTGTACATCAGCCTGGCGCAAAGCCGGATGCTGCACGGCCAGACGCGCTACGCGATGCGTTCGCGCTTCCTGGAAGAAATCCCCGAACAGCACCTGAAGTGGCTGTCGCCCAAGGCCGGCCTGGCCCAGGTCGGCGGCACGGGCGCTGGCTGGGGCGGCGGCAATCGCGGCGACGCTTTCGGCCGCAAGCCCACCAATACCATTGCGCCGCGTCAAGCCCGCAGCGTCACCACCGGCGTCACGGTGGGCGACAAGCAGTATCGTGTAGGTCAGGGCGTGCACCACGCGCGGTTCGGCGAGGGCACGATCATCGGCTTGAGCGGAGCAGGGCAGGACGCCCAGGCTGAAATCCAGTTCCGCGACGTGGGCGCCAAGACCTTGGCGCTGGGCATCGCCAAACTCGACATTGTTCAGGGTTGATACTCATGGCCGACAACGATACTTCCAAAGCCGAGTTGGCGTCGCTGCGCGCCGAGGTCGATGAAATCGACCAGCAGATCATGCTGCTGCTGGGCGTGCGGTTCCGCTGCACGGACATGATCGGCGAGCTCAAGCGCGAGCTGGGCATGGACCTGGTGGATCCCAAGCGCGAGGAGCAGCAGGTCGCGCGCATCCGCCGCCTGGCGCAAGAGGCGGGCGTGCCGCCCGCGCTTGCCGAAACCATCCTGCGCGAAGTGATCGACACCGTGGTCGACCACCACACCCGCCTGCGCGAGCGCCCCTACTCGTAATGCCAGGCCGGCGGCGCGCGGCAGCTTGCATCAGCGAGCCGCCGCGCGCCGCCTCTTCCTTTCCTACAAGACCCGCATGAACGCCAGCAAGGCGTCGATCTCGTCCGCGCTCAACGCAAGCGGCCGGATGTGTTCGGACTTGCGCGGCGCATAGGGGTCGGGCGGATCGCTGGGCTCGGGGTCGCGGCCCATGCCGGCGTTGTACATCCGCAGCAGGCCCTTCAGGTCGGGAAACAGGCCGTTGTGCATCCACGGTCCGGCGCGCGACACATTGCGCAGGCTGGGCGTGCGGAACTTGCCCAGATCGGCGGGATCGCGCGTCGCTTCGTAGCGTCCCAGATCCTGGTTGCGGCGGCCATAGAAGGACAGGCCGATGTTGTGGAACTGGTGGTCGGTCAGCATCGCGCCGCTGTGGCAGTTCATGCAGCGCGCCTGGGTGCGGAACAGGTGCATGCCGATCAGCTCGGCATCGTCCAGCGCGTCGGATTGCCCATCCAGGAATGTGTCGAAGCGCGTGGGCTCGGGCCGCAGCGTCGCGACATAGGCGGCCAGCGCGCGCGCCAGGCGGTCGGCATCCACTGGCGGCCGAGCGGCCGGCGCCGCGCCGAACGCCTGCAGGAACTGCGCCGGGTAGGCGTCGGCCGCCAGCAGCCGCGCCACGGCGCCGTCGGCATCATGGTTCATTTCGCGGGGATCGTGGATGGGGCCCAGCACCTGTTCCTTCAGGCTGGCGGCGCGTCCGTCCCAGAACAACCGGGGCGCGAACGGCGCCGCATACAGCGGCGTGGAGCGCCGCCTGCCCATCAGCTTGTCTTCGCCCACGGCCAGCGCCAGGCCGTCGGTGAAGGCGCGCTGCGGCAGATGACAGGAGGCGCAGGACACCTGCCCCTTGCGCGACAGCCGGGTATCGAAGAACAGCATCTGCCCCAGCGTCACCACCGCCGGACGCGCAACGTCTGCGGCAAGTTCTGCCTGGCCGGCATTGGCCGCGGTCCAGGCCAGGGGCGGACTGGAGGCCGGCGGCGCCGGCCCCCATTCGCGCCAGTCCACGCCAGGATCGATCGTGGGCGCAGGCCAGGTCGAGGGCGGCCCAGCGTAGTGGGGGCGCAGGCAGGCGGCGTTCCAGCCCGTGGACGTGCGGCAGGCGGTCTGATCGTCCCGGGCGTCTGCATCGGCGTGGGACGCGAACGCCGCCAGCGCCAGCGCCGCGCCCAGGATCAGAAGCGGTAACCGACTTGCAGCCATAGCTCCCGTCCCGTCTGATAGGTACTGCGGTTGGTCTTGACGTTCGGATTGCTGGCCGTCACGGCGGGCCTGCGGTCCAGCACGTTCAGGACTTCGACCGTGAATTCCAGGCTGCGCGCGAACGTGGGATTCCAGGAAAGCTTGGTGTCCCAGGTCCAATAGGACGGGATCTCGCCGGATTCGAAACGCTCCAGATAATCGGGCCGCGGACCCAGTCCCACGTAGATGGTGGCGTCGCGCTTGCTGCGCCAGTTCACCATGTTGCTCCAGGTCAGGCCTGTGCGCGGCCACGCGCCGGTCAGGCTGAGCGTGGCGATCTGCGGCTGGTAGAAGGAGCTTGGCGGCAGGTCGATGGCGCGCAGGCGCGAGCCGTTGTAGATCACGTATTCGTCGGGGTCGCGCGCGTCGCCGTTGTAGCCTTCGACCAGGTCCGCGTTGGTCTTGCGTTTCTGCCAGCTCCAGCTTGCCTGCATGTTCCAGCGCGTTTCGCCCAGGCGCCAGGGCTCCAGTGTGCGCAGCGACAGGCTGACGCCGTCGGTGGTGGACAGGCCTTCGTTGGTGTAGCGGTAGCCGTCCTTTTCGGTGCCGGTCTTGGTCCACTGGTCGCGGCCGTTGCGGCGTACGTAGCTCAGCACGCCTTCCATGCCGGCCATGCGCTGGCGCAGCGAGATCGCCCATTCGTCGTCATAGGGCATGCGCAGGCCCTTGTACTCCACGTAGTACTCCTTGCCGCCGTCCGCCACGGGGTTGCCGTTCTTGTCCAGCACCTGGCGCCGCAGGCGGCTTCTTTCCGCTTCAAGCGCGGTTTCCAGCACGCTGGAGCCGTAATAGCGCGACCATCCGGCGCTGAGCAGGGTGTCGCCCGATCCGAACATGTCCCAGTCCAGCCGCGTGCGCGGCGACACGTTGTTGCTGCCCAGGAAAGTTTCGCGGTCGTAACGCAGGCCGGCGTCCAAGGCCAGCCGTTCCCACTCGATGCGGTCCGACAGGTACAGGCTGGCCATGTCGTAGTTCACGTCCACGGTGCCGGGCAGGTAACGGACCTTGCTGTAGTCGCGATAGCTGCCATCGCGGTTATAGGCCCGCTGGTAGGAATGGCTTTCCTGGAAACGCTCGAAGTTCGCCTGGACCCGGTTCAGTTCGGCCCCCGCGTACGGAATGTGCGTGAACACGCCCGTCCGTACCGGATCCAGGTCGACGCGGCCCTTCAGGGTCCAGGTGTCCTGCCGCGTCTGCTCCTTGCCGAAGCCGCCGGCCGTGTACTGCGGCAGCCGGTAGGGGCGGAAGGTCACGAGTTCGTCGCCGATGGATTCGCGGTTGCTCAGCGACCGGTCCCAGCCCGCCTGCAATGCCAGGCGTCCCCCCTTGAAATAGTGATCCACGTTGGCGCCGACGCCGCGCGCCCCATGGTTGTTGTCCCAGCGCGTGTGCCGGAACAGGTCGCTGGCCAGGGTTTCGCTGCGGTCGCTGTACTTCAGCGTCAGGTCGGCCGTGGTATCGGCGCTGGCGCGCACGCTGAACTTGCCCAGGATGTTGTCGATCCGGTCGTTGTAGGCGTCCTGGCCCGGGGCCGGCTGCCCCTTGTCATCCACGCCCATGTTCCAGCGTGTGATGTCCGATTCGCGCCGCGACATGGCCAGCACCGCGCCCGATTTTTCATTGAAGGCCAGATCGCCCACGGCCGAATAGAAGCGCTTCTTCCATTCGGGCGAGTAACCCGGTTTGCCCTTGGCCCAATTGTTCTCTTCACCCTCGGCGACTTGCTGCCGCGTCATCTTGGAGGTGTTCCAGCGGTAGTCGAGGTTAAGGCGGTTTTCGCCCGAGAACCGGCGCAATCTCGCGTCCACCACGCCGCCGGTGAAGCCACCGTACTCGACCGGCACGAAGCTGTCGTGCACACGGACTTCCTCCAGCAGGCTCGTGTCCACGAAGTACGACTGCGGGTTGCTGGGCACGTTGCCGACCTGCAGGTTCAGATTCTTGCTGGCCGGATTCACGCGGTTGGTCGCGTCCATGCCGTCGAGCTGGAACAGGTTCTGGTAGGGGCTGGAGCCGTGGAAGGAAATGTCTTCCACGTTGAGTGAGCCGCGGTTCTGCGAACCGGCCGCGCCCGGATTGGTGCGCACCGCCGGATGCGTCGCCACCAGCGTGCTGAGGTCGCGGTTGGAACTGGGCGTCTCGGCGATGTCCTCGCGGGTATAGATGCGCTCGCCGACCTGTTCGCCGTAGACCCGCACGGCGTCCAGGCGCAGGGCGGAAAACTGGTTGGTCTTGTCCACGTAGACGATGTAGCGTCCGGGGCCGTCCGCGCGTAGCGCCAGCCCGGACCCCGCCAGCAGGTGGTTCAGCGCGAGCAGCGGCGAATACTCTCCGTGCAGCGGCGGGGAGGTCTTGCCCGCTACCGCCGCCGGCGGAAACGAGATCTCCAGGCCGGCTTGCCGGCCCAACGCGAGCAAGGCGTCGCCCAGGGGTTGGGCCGGCAGGTCATAGGCAACGGGCGCGGCGGGCTGAGCAGGGGCCGGCGAGGCCGTGAGCAACGCGGCGGCGAGCAGCGCCGCCGTAGCGCCAGACCGGCGCGCGCGCCGGTTGAAGTGGAGAAACAGCATGAATGCGTCCAAGCGGGTGTTGATGTCAGCCGTAGGACGTGTGCAGGTACGGATTACCTCAGTGGATTGCCGATGAATAATTTATATCGATTCTCATTTACTGATTAGCAAACGGCTCTAACGCAAGATCAACAGGCCGGGCAGTTCGGTAATGCCGACCTTGGTCTGCGCCAGCAGCAGTTCCAGCGCACGTTTGGGATCGCCGATGCCGGCTGTGCCCGACACGTGCAAACGCCTGGCGGTGTCGCCCAGCACCAGGATGTGCTTGTCGCCATAGCGGGAGAGCCGCGCCGCAGCCTGGGGCAATGCGACATTGTTGAAAGCCAGCAGGCCCTGGCTCCAGTCCGGCGCCGGTTCCTGCGCGGTGGCGAGGCGGGCGATGCCCGTCGCCGACACGGCGGCTTCCTGGCCCGCGTCCAACACCAAGACGGCGTCACCCTGGCAGACCAGGCAATGGACTGCGACGCGATGTTCGTACACTGCCACGCGCGTGCCGTCGGCCTCGCGCGCCACGACATAGCGGGTGCCGAGCGCGGCTGCGGACGCGTCCGGCGTCACTACCGTGAAGTCCGGACCGCCGGGCGCGCGCGGCGCGGCCGCGAACAGCGCACGTCCGGCCAGGAGCCGTACTTCGCGCTTGCCTGGCGCGAAATCGATGGCGATGGCCGAGTCCGCGTCCAAGGTGGCGCTGGAGCCGTCGGGCAGGGCCACGCGGCGCACTTCGGCGCCGGTCGTGTAGTCCGCGCCGGGATGGGTGGCGCGCAGCAGTTGCCAGGCCGGCCAGGCCGCCAGCACGGCCAGCGCCGCCGCCGCGCCGCGCTTGCGCGTGCGCCGCGGCGCCAGCTTGCCGCGATCGATTTCGCCCATGCGCCGCCACAGGCGCGCCAGCCGTTCATAGGCGTCGGCGTGGCTGGCGTCGGCGCGGTACCAGGCTTCGAACTCCGCCTGAGCTTGCGCATCCATGCCCTGGCCGCTGTGGCGCACGACCCAGCGTGACGCTTCTTCCTCGGCGCTGCCGGTCTTGGGGGCGGCCATGCTCAGGACGCCAGCGCCTGGTCGCAGGCCAGCAGGATACGCATCATGTGCTTTTCCACCGCGCTGACAGAAATCGCAAAACGCTCGGCAATGGCGCGGTAGCTCAGGCCCTCGTGCCGGTGCAGCACGAACACGTCAAGGCTGCGACGCGGCTGGGTCAGCAGCGCGGCTTCCAGCCTGCGCAGCATCTGCCGCGCGGCAGCCACGTCCAGGGTGTCGGGCTCGTGCAGGGTAGGGCGCGAAGCGGCGTAGTCGGCGGTGGCGATCTGTTCGCGGCTGCGGCGCCGGTGCCAGTCGGTAGCGATATTGGCGGCCACGCGGAAGACGTAGGCGCGGTCGTTGTCGGGACGCGTCCTGTCCTTGAATTCCGCCAGTTTGATCCAGGTGTCCTGCGCGCAGTCCTGTGCGACGTCGCGCGAGCCGGTGCGCAGGGAGAGGAAACCCAGCACCTCTCGGTAATGGCGGAGAAATACTTCCGTGAGCGTAGACATGTCGCCGGCGCCGGGCGCCAGATAGAGTCAAATTCGCGGCAGAGTATAAATGATAACGATTTCTATTTCTAGATAAGGAGGGCGTGAAGGAAGCGGCGGCGGGCAGGGCGCCCGCCGCAGGCCGTCAGGCCTCGGACTGTTCGATCTCTTCCAGGGAACCCTGGATTTCCAGCCACTGCTCTTCCAGCTCGTCCATGCGCTTGCCGTGCTCGCCATGCTCGGCCATGACCTTTTGGCGTTCGGCGCGGCGAGCATCCGAGTACAGGTCCGGGTCGGCGATGACGGCGTCCAGCGCATGCAGCTTGACGCGCAGCTTCTCCATCTCGGTCTCGACCTTGGCGAGCCTGGATTCCAGCGGCTTGCGCAGCGCGGACAGGCGCTGGCGCTGTTCGGCTTCGGCGCGGCGCTGGGCCTTGCGGTCCACCACCGGTTCGTTGCCTGCGGCGTTCTCGCGCGCGGCTTCCGCGCGTTCGCCGGCGTTGCGGGCGGCGAGCCAGTCGCGGTAGTCCTCCAGGTCGCCGTCGAACTCCTGTACCGCGCCGTCGGCCACGATCCAGAAGCTGTCCACGGTGGTGCGCAGCAGATGCCGGTCATGCGACACCAGCAGCATGCTGCCGCCGAAGTCCGCCAGCGCGGCGGCCAGGGCTTCGCGCGTTTCCACGTCCAGGTGGTTGCTGGGTTCGTCCAGCAGAAGCAGGTTGGGCTTTTGCCAGACGATCAGGGACAGCGCCAGGCGCGCCTTTTCGCCGCCGGACATGGGACCGACCTTGCTGGTCACCGTGTCGCCGGAAAAACCGAAGCCGCCCAGATAGTTGCGCAGCTCCTGTTCGCGGGTCTCGGGAGCCAGGCGCGCCAGATGGGCGATGGGCGTGCTGTCCACGTCCAGCATGTCCAGCTGGTGCTGATGGAAATAGCCGATGGCCAACCCGCGCGAGGCGCGGCGCGTGCCGGCCTGCACCGGCAGCTCTTCGGCCAGGGTCTTGATCAGCGTGCTCTTGCCGGCGCCGTTGGCGCCCAGCACGCCGACGCGGCTGCCGGCGCGCACCATCAGCGTCACGTCGCGCAGGATGGGCACCGCGTTGCCGTCGGCGTCCGTGTAGCCGGCCGACAAATGCTCCAGGGTCAGCAGCGGATCCGGCACCTGGTCGGGCGAGGGGATGCGGATGTCGATGCCGGCTTCGGCATGCAAGGGCGCCAGCACCTGCATGCGCGCCAGCGCCTTGACGCGGCTCTGCGCCTGCTTGGCCTTGGACGCCTTGGCCTTGAAGCGGTCGATGAAGCCTTGCAGCCGGGCGGCTTCGCGGGTCTGGCGTTCGTAGGCGATATTGGTCTGGCGCAGGCGCTCGGCGCGTTGCGTCAGGAAGTCGCCATAGCCGCCGCGGTAGCGCACCAGCTTGGCGTGGTCGAAATGCAGGATGGACTTGGCGACCGCGTCCAGGAACTCGGTGTCGTGGGAAATCAGCATGACGGTGCCGGGATAGGCCGCCAGCCATTTCTCCAGCCACAGCATGGCGTCCAGGTCCAAGTGGTTGGTGGGCTCGTCCAGCAGCAGCAATTCGGACGGCGCCATCAGCGCGCGGGCCAGGGCCAGGCGCATGCGCCAGCCGCCGGAAAAGCTCGCCACCGGCTGCATCCATTCGGCGGGCTTGAAGCCCAGGCCGGCCAGCAGCTGCTCGGCGCGCGAGGCCGCGCTCCAGGCGCCGGCTTCCACCAGCGCCGCTTCCACCTCGGCGATCTGCGTGCCTTGCTCGTCCGTCAGCTCGGCGCGGCGCGCCTGCAGCTCGCGCAGATGCGTGTCGCCGTCGATGACGAATTCGCGCGCCGGGCGCTCGTCGGCTTCGATTTCCTGCTTGACGCTGGCTATGCGCCAGCCGGCGGGCATGGCCAGGTTGCCCGCGTCCAGGTCCAGCGTGCCGGTCAAGAGCGCGAACAGCGAGGACTTGCCCGCGCCGTTCTTGCCGACGATGCCCACGCGCTCGCCCGGATGCACGACGAATTCAGCGCCGTCCAGCAGCACCTTGGTGCCGCGGCGCAGGGTCAATCCAGTAGCGCGTATCACAGGCTGAGTTGCTCGCGGGTAAGCAGCAGAAGCTGGTCGGAGGCTTCTTCCGTGTCCAGCCAGACGGGCGAGAGCTGCGGGAAGGCGGCTTCGAAGAAGTCGCGTTCGTGGCCGATCTCCAGCACCAGCACGCCTTCCGGCGTGAGAAAGCGCGGCGCCGCTTCCAGGATGCGGCGCACCAGGTCCATGCCGTCGTCGCCGCCGGCCAACGCCAGCTGCGGTTCGTGGCGGTACTCCTGGGGCAGGACGTCCATGGAGCCGCTGTTCACGTAGGGCGGATTGCAGATGATCACGTCGTACAGACGCGGCGGCAGGCTGTCGAACAGATTGCTTTCGTGCAGGTCCAGCCGGTCCGTCAGACCGTAGTCGTCCACGTTGCGGCGCGCCACTTCCAGCGCATCCGGCGACACGTCGACCGCGTCCACATGGGCATAGGGGAAGGCCAGCGCGGACAGGATCGCCAGGCAGCCGGATCCCGTGCACATGTCCAGCACGTTCTCAACCGCCAGCGCATCCTGCACCCAGGGCGCGAGGCCCTGGTCCAGCAATTCGGCGATGGGCGAGCGCGGCACGATGACGCGCTGGTCCACGTAGAAGCGGTGGCCGCGCAGCCAGGCCTCGTTGGTGAGGTAGGCGGCGGGCAGGCGCTCGGTCACGCGGCGGTCGATCAGGTCGAGGACGCGGTTGCGTTCTTCGCTGAGCACGCGGGCGTCCAGAAAGGGCTCCAGCGTATCCAGCGGCAGATGCAAGGCGTGCAGCGTCAGGTAGACCGCCTCGTCCCAGGCATTGTCGCTGCCATGTCCCAGCGCCACCTGGGCGGCGTTCAGGCGTGACACGCCGTAGCGGATCAGGTCGCGCAGGGTCAGCAGTTCTTGGCGGGCGGATTGATACATGTGAGGCTTTTACTTGGGCGGCAGCAGGAGGTTTTCCAGCGTGCGCCGATAAATGTTCTTCAACGGATCCAGCGAGGCCACTTCGATGCGTTCGTTGACCTTGTGGATCGTGGCGTTGCAGGGACCGAATTCGATGACCTGCGGGCAGATCTTGGCGATGAAACGGCCGTCGGACGTGCCACCGGTGGTGGAGAGCTCTGCCGTCACGCCGGTTTCGTCGCGGATGGCCGAGACCAGCGCATCCGTCAACGAACCGCGCGGCGTCAGGAAGGGCTCGCCGCCCAGTTCCCAGTCCAGCGTGTACTCCAGGCCATGGCGGTCCAGCACTTCATGCACCCGCGCCCGCAGGCTTTCCGGCGTGCTGGCGGTGGAGAAGCGGAAGTTGAACAGCGCCACCGCCTCGCCCGGCACCACGTTGGTGGCGCCGGTGCCCGAGTTCAGGTTCGACACCTGGAACGTGGTGGGCGGGAAGTACTCGTTGCCCTGGTCCCATTCGATGCTGACGATGTCGGCCAGGGCCGGCGCCAGCTGGTGCACGGGGTTGCGCGCCAGGTGGGGGTAGGCCACGTGGCCCTGGATGCCCTTGACCGTGAGCTTGCCCGACAGCGAACCGCGGCGGCCGTTCTTGCAGGTGTCGCCCAGCACGTCGCCCGAGGTGGGTTCGCCGACGATGCAATAGTCCATCTGTTCGCCGCGCGCCTTCAGCGCGTCGCAAACGATGGCGGTGCCGTCGATGGACGGGCCTTCTTCGTCGGAGGTGATCAGCAGGGCGATCGAGCCGCCATGCTGCGGGTGGGCCGCCACGAATTCCTCGGCCGCCACCACGAAGGCGGCGATCGAGCTCTTCATGTCGGCCGCCCCGCGGCCGTACAGGTAGCCATCGCGCTCGGTGGGAACGAAAGGATCGCTTTCCCACTTTTCGCGCGGACCCGGAGGCACCACGTCCGTGTGACCGGCGAACACGGTCAGCGGCGCCGCGCTGCCGCGGCGCGCCCACAGGTTGGTGACACCGCCCTGGGCGATGGTCTCGCAGGTGAAGCCGATGCGTTCCAGGCGCGCGGCCAGCGTCGCCTGGCAGTCTTCATCGGCCGGCGTGACCGAAGGGCGGGCGATCAGGTCCTTGACCAGATCCAGTACGGCTGAATTGCTCATCAGGCCCTCAGCAGATCGTTGATGCTGGTCTTGGCGCGGGTCTGCGCGTCGACGCGCTTGACGATGACCGCGCAAGCCAGGCTGTGCGAGCCGTCGGCCGACGGCAGCGAACCCGGGACCACGACCGAACCCGACGGCACGCGGCCGTAGGTGATCTTGCCGGTGGCGCGGTCATAGATCTTGGTGCTTTGCGACAGGAACACGCCCATGGCCAGCACCGAGTTCTCTTCGACGATCACGCCTTCCACGACTTCCGAGCGGGCGCCGATGAAGCAGTTGTCTTCGATGATGGTGGGGTTGGCTTGCAGCGGTTCCAGCACGCCGCCGATGCCCACGCCGCCCGACAGGTGCACGTTCTTGCCGATCTGGGCGCAGGAGCCGACGGTGGCCCAGGTGTCGACCATGGTGCCTTCGTCGACGTAGGCGCCGATGTTCACGTAGGAGGGCATCAGCACCACGTTGCGGGCGAGGTAGGCGCCGCGGCGGGCCACGGCCGGCGGCACCACGCGGTAGCCGCCTTGCTTGAAGGCGTTGTCGCCGTACTCCGAGAACTTGAGCGGCACCTTGTCGTAGAACTGCAGGGGGGCCTGGCCCATGATGGCGTTGTCGTTCAGGCGGAACGACAGCAGCACGGCCTTCTTGATCCACTGGTGCACAACCCAGTCGTCGTTGATTTTCTCGGCCACGCGCAGGCGGCCCAGGTCCAGGCCGTCGATGGTGCGCTCGACCGCTTCGCGCACTTCGGCGCTGGCGTCGGTGGGCGACAGGTTGGCCCGGTCGTCCCAGGCTTTTTCGATGGTGGTCTGCAGGTCGAGAGTCATAGCGGCTCAGCTTTTAAAGGTTGATCAAACGGAAGTATGCACAAAATGGGCGATGCGTTCGGCTGCCTGCACGCAGTCAGCCAAGGGCGCCACCAGAGCAATGCGGATGCGGCCCTGGCCGGGATTCACGCCGTGAGCCTCGCGTGCCAGGAAACTGCCCGGCAGCACGGTAACACCGGTACGGCCAAAAAGGTCGCGCACGAACGCGGTATCGGAACCCGGCGTGGCCGCCCACAGATAAAACGAGGCCTGCGGGCGGGACACGTCCAGCACCTTCTGCAGGATGGGCACGACGGCGTCGAATTTCTCGCGGTACAGGCGCCGGTTGTCCTTCACGTGCGCCTCGTCCGTCCAGGCGGCGATGCTGCCTGCGGACACGATGGGGCTCATGGCGCTGCCATGATACGTGCGATACAGCAGGAAGCGGCCGATCAGCGCGGCGTCGCCCGCCACGAAGCCCGAACGCAGGCCCGGCACGTTGGAACGCTTGGACAGGCTGGAGAATGCCACCAGGTTGCGGTAGGTATCGCGGCCCAGGCGGCGCGCGGCCTGCAGGCCGCCCAGCGGCGGGTTGCCTTCGTCCAGATAGATTTCCGAATAGCACTCGTCCGAGACGATCACGAAGCCATGGCGGTCGGACAGTTCGAACAGCGTTTCCCATTCGTCCAGCGACATGACGTTGCCTGCCGGGTTGCCCGGCGAGCAGACGAACACCATGCGCGTCTTCTTCCAGGTTTCGTCGGGTACCTGGCTCCAGTCGCTGGCGAAATTGCGCACCGGGTCGGCGTTGACGAAGTAGGGCGTGGCGCCAGCCAGGAGCGCCGCGCCTTCGTAGATCTGATAGAAGGGATTGGGGCAGATCACCACCGAGCCTGCGGACGGGTCGATGACGGTCTGCGTGAACGCGAACAGCGCCTCGCGCGAGCCCAGCGCCGGCAGCACCTGCGTTTCCGGATCCGGGGCAGGGATGCTGTAGCGCCGCGCCAGCCACTCCGAGATCGCCCGGCGCAGCGCCGGATCGCCCTTGGTGGACGGGTACACGGACAGGCCCGCGAGGCTGTCGCGGATGGCCTGTTCGACGCGTGCGGGCGCGGCGTGTTTGGGCTCGCCGATCGACAGATTGATGGGCGTCAGACCGTCCGGCTGCTGGCTGGCCGAAGCCAGCAAAGCGCGCAGTTTTTCGAACGGATAGGGGTGTAGGGCATCGAGGCGCGGATTCATGACGCAAGATTTTAACAAGCAAGCTACAATAGCGGGCTTGGCCTATAGCGAAGGTGGCGAAATTGGTAGACGCACCAGGTTTAGGTCCTGACGCCGTAACAGGTGTAGGGGTTCGAGTCCCCTCCTTCGCACCAACCTTATTTAGGCACTGATCGGGCTTCATGGCTACAGTGTCCTGCAAGCCCCAAGGCATTGAATGCCTTGGGGCTTTTCTTTTTTCGGCGCCGGCCCGCGCTTAGGGATAACCTCCCGTGCCGAAAGCGCATTTTTGATATATCTTCGCGCTCTTCGGTGGAGGCTTGCCGCTGTCCGGCATCGCAACAGCCTCTCAAACAGCCCCGTACACAGCACGATAAGGAGAGCCTTCCATGGCGCTCAAGCACGCTGCATTTCTGGATGTCATCGATATACGCACCCCGCATCGCGAACACGGGGAGGCCGTCAGCGTCAGCCTGATGAAGACGGCGCACATGCAACTGCTGCAATTGGCGCTGCCCGCCGGCAAGGGCCTGCCGCAACATGCCGTGGCGGGCGAAATCACCATTCACTGCATCGCCGGAGAGGTCAGCGTGGCATTGCGCGATGGCGTGCGCCAACTGCGCGAGAACCAGCTCGTCGCGCTGCCCGCGCACGAACCGCACGCGCTGCAGGCCGTGCGCGACGCGACCGTGCTGGTGACGGTGCTGCACGCGCCCGCCTAGTACTCCTTTTCCTGACGCAGACGTGTTCCCTGAGAGGTGAGCCGTGCATGAGCTATTGGCCGACTGGTGCGAAATCCTGAACCGCTTGCTGCGGGACGTGGCCGATGCCCACGCCACGGCGCAGGCGCGCGACAGCGCGCTGCGCCATGCCCACCGGCATTCCTGCCAGGCGCCGATCTGCTTCCGGATGTCCGGGACCACGGTCGGCCATCTGGCGGAAACGCTGGATTGCGCCATCCGCGCGTCCTGCGCCCGCCACGACAACTCCGCCTGGGTGCAGGCGCTGGATGTGGCTTACACCAAGTTCCTGCTGTATCTGATCCGCGACGTGGACCGGTGGTCCAGCGGCGGGCTGCACCAAGAGGCGGCCTAGGCAGGGATCAGGCTGTCGGCCGGCAAGGCCACTATATACTGGATAAATGAACAGTAATCTGGTTCAATCCAATCATGCGCCTCCGGCGCGCGCGCCGGCCACTGCGCCATTTCCCACGATCAGGACGAACCATGAAATTCGGATACACCATCATCTACGTTCCGGACGTCGCCGCATCGCTGTCCTTCTTTGAACAGGCATTCGGTTTCGCCAGGCGTTTTCTGCACGAGTCCCAGACCTACGGCGAACTGGACACCGGTGAAACCACGCTGTCGTTCGCGGCGCATGAACTGGCCGGCTCCAATTTCGGCGGCGGCCATGTAGCGGCTTCGGCGTCGGCCGAGCCGCTGGGCATGGAAGTGGCTTTCGTGACGGACGATGTGGCCGCGGCGCATGCCCGCGCGCTTGCGGCGGGCGCCACGGAAATGAGCGCGCCTGTCTCCAAGCCCTGGGGGCAAGTCGTGTCCTATGTGCGCTGTCCGGACGGAACGTTGGTGGAGCTCTGCACTCCCGTGCACGGCTAGGCGCGCTCGTTCCGGGGCGCGGGCCAAAGCGCCGGATGCGCGGCCCGGCACGGCCTGCATCGTCCGTGCCCGTGCGGCGTGCGCCTTTCCGTCTAGCCGGTCCGGACGATCCCCGAGTCCATCGGACGCCGTTACCGTGGTTGCGGCAGGGGGGGCCGCGTCCGGCTGCGTTCAAGAATTGTCAAGATTTGCATTGCTTTAAAGTCGTCGTTGCCGCCCCGCGATACCGTGGCATTTTCGTTTTTCGGGGAGTCGACATGTATCCGCTTTCTAAGCGTTGCGGCGCTGAGTTCTTTGGCACGTTCTGGCTGGTTTTGGGGGGCTGCGGCGCCGCGGTGCTGGCCGCCGGTTTCCCGGAACTAGGCATCGGTTTTGCTGGCGTGGCGCTGGCCTTCGGCCTGACCGTGCTGACGATGGCGTTCGCGGTCGGCCATATTTCCGGCGGGCATTTCAACCCGGCCGTCACGGTGGGCCTGGTGGCGGGCGGCCGTTTTCCGGCCAAGGAAATCCTGCCTTACGTCATTGCCCAGGTCCTGGGCGCGATCGTGGCCGCGGCGGTGCTGGCCTGCATCGCCAGCGGCAAGCTGGGTTTCGACCTGAAGGGCAGCCATTTCGCGGCCAACGGCTACGGCGCCTATTCGCCGGGCAAGTACTCGATGGTGTCGGCCCTGGTGACGGAAGTCGTGCTGACGGCGGGCTTCATCTTCGTGATCCTGGGGGCGACCAGCAAGCGCGCGCCGGCCGGCTTCGCGGCGATTCCCATCGGACTGGCGTTGACGCTCATCCACCTGATCAGCATTCCGGTGACGAACACCTCGGTCAATCCGGCCCGTTCCACCGGCCCCGCGCTGTTCGTGGGCGGCTGGGCGTTGGAGCAGCTGTGGCTGTTCTGGGTCGCGCCCATCGTCGGGGCGATCGTCGGCGCCATCGCCTACCGGCTGGTCAGCGATCCCGCCCAGGAGCGTAGCTAGGCCAGGCGTTGCGCCGGGCGATAATGGGGCCAAGTCTCTGATCCTGGTCCCATGAACGAATTTTCAATCGCCATCAATCTTGTGCTGGCCATGCTGCTCGGCGCCGCCATCGGCGCCGAGCGCCAATGGCGGCAGAACTATGCCGGCGTGGTCACGCATGCGCTGGTTTCGCTGGGCGCGGCCGCCTATACCGCCTTGCCCGCGCTGCTGGACGCCGGCAACGACATGCGCCTGGGCAGCCAGGTCGTGACCGGCATCGGCTTCCTGGGCGCGGGCCTGATCATGCGCGACGGCCTGACCATACGCGGCCTGAGCGCGGCCGCCACCATCTGGGCTACCGGCGCCGTAGGGGTGCTTGCCGGCTATGGCTTCCTGGCCGAAGCCAGCGCGGTCACGGCGCTGATCCTGGTCACCAATGTGCTGCTGCGGCGCGGCGCCAGGCTGATGGACCGCTACGTGCCCGACGCGGAAACCGAAGAGCGCTACTACAACATCGCCTTGACCTGCGCCTCCACGGACGAAGCCATGGTGCGGGCGGAATTGCTGAATGCCTTGGGCAAGCACAGCCTGCGCCTGCGCGGCGTGGAAAGCCAGCAGCGCGACGGCGGCCGCTCCGAGGTGACGGCGGTGGTCTATTCCATGCGCCAGGAAGACGAGCGGGTGGAACAACTGGTGGGCAGCCTCAGCCTGTTGCCGCAGACCTACTCGGCCAGATGGACCTCCGACACCGGCAACGCCTGAGGCCGGTCGGAATCAGGACGCCGTAAGTCCGATCTCAATACGCTTGCACTCCCATTCCAGGAAGATGAGCGTATTCCGTGACCACAACGATTACCCCCGCCGCGTCCACCGGCCTTGCGCACTATGACCGCGTCACCATCGCGTTCCATTGGCTGACGGCGGCGCTGGTGGTGGGCCTGTTCGCGCTGGCCGAGATCTGGGACTTCCTGCCGCGCGGCACGCCCACGCGGCGTTTGCTGCAGCACCTGCATATATCGTTCGGCCTGGTGTTTGCCGCCGTGTTCGTGCTGCGCGCCATCTGGCGCCTCACGGCGGGCAGGCGCCTGCCGCCGGCCGCCACGGGCTGGCTGCGCGTGGCTAGTACGGGCGTACACGGATTGCTGTACCTGTTGATGGCGACGCAGATCGTGCTGGGCTTTCTTTTCCGCTGGGCGCAGGGCGAGCCGTTCGCTTTCTTCGGCCTGTTCGACGTGCCCACGTTGATCGCCATCGACCACGAACAGCGCCGCTTCATTGGCGGACTGCACGATACCGTGGCCTGGTGCATCATCGCGCTGGCGCTGCTGCATGCCTTGGCCGGGCTGTTCCACCACTATGTCCTGCGCGATGGCGTGCTGCGCCGCATGCTCTCCAGCCGCTGAGGAGCGCGCGGCAAGGGCGGGTAGTGAAAGCCGGGCCGGGCAGGTTGTACATTACGCACTATCACTGCCTTACTTCCACAGGATGTACCCATCATGACCGCCCCTGAAGTGTTTATCTCCTCCTCGATCAGCTGCGCGAACGATCGCCCCTTCGTGCTGTTCGGCGGCATCAACGTGCTGGAATCCAAGGAACTGGCGCTGCGCGCCTGCGAGGAATACCAGCGTGTCACCCGCAAGCTGGGCATCCCGTACGTCTTCAAGGCCTCCTTCGACAAGGCCAACCGCTCGTCCATCCATTCCTATCGCGGCCCGGGCCTGGAAGAGGGCATGAAGATCTTCGAGGCGGTCAAGAAGGAATTCGGCGTGCCGGTCATCACCGACGTGCATGAGCCCTGGCAGGCCGCGGCCGTGGCCGAGGTCGTCGACATCCTGCAGCTGCCGGCCTTCCTGGCGCGGCAAACGGACCTGGTGGTGGCGCTGGCCAAGACGCAGCGCATCATCAACATCAAGAAGCCGCAGTTCCTCAGCCCGACGCAGATGCTGAACATCGTCGAGAAGTTCACCGAGGCCGGCAACGACAAGCTCATCCTGTGCGACCGCGGCACCTGCTTCGGCTATGACAATCTCGTTGTAGACATGCTAGGGTTTGGCGTGATGAAGAAAGTGTCCGGCAACAGGCCGCTCATTTTCGACGTCACGCATGCCTTGCAGCAGCGCTCGGCGCTGGATGCGGCATCAGGGGGCCGCCGCGAGCAGGTGGCCGAACTGGCGCGCGCGGGCATGGCCGTGGGGTTGGCCGGCCTGTTCCTGGAAGCCCACCCCGATCCCAAGAACGCGAAGTGCGACGGTCCCAGCGCCTTGCCGCTGGACAAGCTGGAGCCCTTCCTGACCCAGTTGAAGATGCTGGACGACCTGGTGAAGTCCTTTGCCCCTATCGACATCGAACCCTGAATCCCGCGGTCATAACGGCTGCGCAAAGTTGTTATACGATCCGGGCCAACCATTGGGGAGGCCTGGATGTCTTTGTATGTGATCGTCGCCGTCCGAAAGGAACCCGTCAGCGGGCACGTGGCCTATGTGCGTTGGGGCCAGGCCGAACGCGGCATCCCCGGCTGGGTCACCGAGCCGGTGACGGCGGCGGCATCCGAGGTCATCGAGGCCATCAAGGACGGCGTGGAAGTCGAAACCGCCATCAGCCAGGATGGCATGAGCGTGGCGCTGCGGCCGGTGCGCGTGCTGGTGGATGACGACGGACGCGAACACCTCGCGTCCGCGCCGGTTCCCAGCTCGACCCTTTACACGCTTTTCGATCTGCCGGAATTCTGATCCGGCCAGGCCGGCTGGCGGCGCCTAGCGCCGGCCCTGCGCGAAATTGAGCAGGGCGTCTCCGGCCATCCGGTAGCGCACCCATTCATCCTGCGGCAACGCGCCGATCGACTTGTAGAAATCGATGGCGGGCGTGTTCCAGTCCAGCACGCTCCATTCCAGCCGGCCGCAGCCGTTGGCCACCGCCTCTTGCGCCAGATGGCGCAACAGGTCGCGGCCCGCGCCGATGCCGCGCTGCTCCGGCGTGACGTACAGGTCTTCCAGATAGATCCCGTTCTTGCCCAGCCAGGTCGAGTAGCTGTAGAAGTAGACGGCGTAGCCGATGGGCTTGCCGTCCAGCAGGCACATCAGGGCCTTGGCCGGCGCGTTCTCGGCGAACAGGGTGCGCTCGACATCCTGGGGGCTGGCGATCACTTCATGGGCGGCGCGTTCGTACACGGCCAGCTCGGTGATGAAGGCATGGATCTGGGCCGCGTCCGAGGCGACGGCGGGACGGATTTCGATGGTCACGGGTACTTCCTGTTGCTGCTTTTGGGGGCCTTATCCTACTCGTGAATCGGGCGGTGCGCATTTCTGCCCGGCGCGTCCATTTCGGGAATACCCTTACTTGCGCGCTGGTCGTGCGGGCGCGATTCTTGAAAGCGTTCTGCCCTCGAGTCCAATGCGTACAACAGGGGACATCTCCCATGCCTGAACCTGGGTCCGCCGTTGCCAGCACGCCTGCCGCAAGCCGTAAAAGGCGTCGCCTGTCCTGGATCTGGCTGGTGCCTCTCATCGCAGCCGTGGGCGGACTGGCGCTGGTAGTGCGCGTCTGGATGCAGGCCGGCCCCACCGCCACCATCAGCTTCCAGACCGCCGAAGGGCTGGAGGCCGGCAAGACCCAGGTCCGCTACAAGGACGTCGTGGTCGGCGTGGTCGAGCGCGTGGCCCTGAACTCGGACCGGTCGGGCATTGTTGCGACCGTGCGCATCAACAAGGACGCCGGCAGCCTGCTGCAGGAAGGGACGATGTTCTGGGTGGTGCGGCCCAGGCTGACCCTGAGCGGCGTGTCCGGCCTGAGCACCCTGTTCTCCGGCGCCTACATCGGCGTGGACCCCTCCGACCGGTTCCGCCAGGAAGGAGAAAGCCGCGCCACCAAGTACAGCTTCGTCGGCCTGGAAACGCCGCCCGAGGTGCAGCAGGACCGGGCCGGCAAGCGCTACACCCTCAAGGCCCGCGACCTGGGCTCGCTGGACATAGGCTCACCCGTCTACTTCCGGCGCATTGCCGTGGGGCAGGTGGTGGCCTATCACCTGGACAGCAGCGGCGAGGGCGTCAACGTGCAGGTGTTCATCGATGCGCCCAATGACGAATACGTCAATAGCGCCACGCGCTTCTGGAACGCCAGCGGCGTGGATTTCAGCGTCGACGCGCGCGGCCTGCAGGTGCGTTCGCAGTCGCTGCTGTCCGTGATCGTGGGGGGCGTCGCATTCGACACCATCGAGCAGCACGCGCACGTGGTGGCCAAGGCCGATGCCGAGTTCACCATCTTCCCGTCGGAAGGGGCGGCCCGCGCGCAACCGGATGGCATGCCGCTGCACATCCGCATGCGTTTTGACCAGTCGGTCCGGGGGCTGGTGGTCGGCGCGCCCATCGACGCGTATGGCGCGGCCATCGGCCAGGTGGACTCGATCCGCCTGGAGTTCGACCCGGCGATCAAGCAGTTCTACGCGCTGGTCGGAGCCACCGTCTATCCCGAGCGCCTGGGCGCGCAGACGGTCGAGGAAATCAAGGAATACTCGGGTTCGACGCTGCAGCATCCCAACGGCAAGCTGCTGGCCGCGTTGATCCAGCACGGCTTGCGCGCGCAGCTGCGCATCGGCAACCTGCTGACGGGCCAGCTGTACGTCGCCTTGGCGGTGTTCCCGGACGCCAAGCCGGTGGCGTTCACGATGGAGGAAGAACCGTTCATTCCCACCGTGCCGAACAACCTGGACCAGTTGCAGCAGCAGATCAACAGCATCCTTACCAAGCTCGACAGGGTGCCGTTCGAAGGCTTGGGCGCCGATCTGGGCCAATTGCTGCGCGCCACTTCCAGCCTGATGAAGCGGCTGGATACGCGCCTGGCGCCCGAGGCGCAAGCCATGCTGCGCCAGGCCAGCAAGTCCTTGGCCGCTGTAGGCGGGGTGCTGAGCCCCGACGCCGGCCTGCCGGTCAATGCCAACGCGGTCTTGCAGGAATTGTCGCGGGCGGCCCGCTCGCTGCGGGAACTGTCGGACTATCTGCAAGCGCATCCGGAGTCGTTGCTGCGCGGCCGCGCGCCGGATGCCCAATACCAGCGCCAGCCGGCGCGCTAGGCTAGCGCGCGAGCCATTGCGCAATCAGGCAGGCGCTGGCTTGCGCGTCCGTGGCCGAGGTGTCCAGCACCAGGTCGCTGAAGGGACGCGCGGCATAGCCTTCGAGGTACATCTGCGCGATGCGCTGCCGCTCCCAATCCGTCAAGATGCGGCCGCCCCTGTCCGATTGGGCGGCCGTGAGCGTGGGGGCCAGGGTCACTACGCGCAAGCGCGCGCCGCGTTGTCGGCACGCCGCCAGGATTTGCTCGTAGCTATCCTGCTCCAAGGGGTAGGCGATGACCAGATAGCGCTCCTGCGCCTGGGCGATCAGCCTGGTGAGGCGGGCCAGCGCCAGCGCCCACTGCTCGGTATATGGCAGATGGCTGGGGGCGTCGTGATCATCGCCGTCGATGAAGCGCGCAGCGGGCAACAGGGCGGCCAAGGCCGCTCCGACCGTGGACTTGCCGCTGTTGATCGGGCCGTTGATATGGATGACGGTGGTGTCAGGCGTTGATATGGCTGTTCCTTTCAGGGCAGGCCGGCGCGCAAGGCGTCCGCGCCGGCCGAATCAGAACAGGCATTGTCGCAAAGCGAACTTGCGGCCGAAAGCCCTCACTTCGTCGCCGTCCACGGACGCCGCCAGGTCCCAGCGGTCGCCGCGCGTCACCAGGAAGGACCGGCCGGTTGCGGCATGGCGCAAGGCGAATTGCCAGAAGGCTGCCTCGGAGCCCACCGGTTCGAGGTCGTGCGGCCCGATCAGCAACCGGCTCGGGCGGGGCGTTGCGCCCAGTGTCCAGCGCAGGGCGATGCCCAGGAACGCGAAACGCGCCGAGAACGACGACGGCTGGACGGTCAGCACGCGGATTCTGTTGATCATTGCCAGGACCCCTTGCAGATAGAGTCCAGCGTAGCAAAAGCGGCCCGGGCCATCCATACCGCCTTTGGTGGGTACGGACCGGCCCGGCTGGCTGCTATTTCTGGATGGCGTCCTGCGCGTGGCCGCGGGTGATCCGCCCGAGCAGCAGCAGGGCGCCGGCTGGCGCCAGCGCGAATGCGGCGAACAGCCATTGCGCGGCATGCTGCGCGCCCGCGACGCCGCCGGGGTCCGCCAGGCCCGCGCTGTTGGTGATGACGCCAGCCAGCGCCGCCGTCAAGGCCGTTGCATAGAGCTGCACCGTGGTGATGGACGACGAGGTCAAGGTTTCTTCGCCGGCAGGCGCCGCGGTGAAGATGCGTGTCAGCAGGTGCGGCCAGCTCAGGCCGATGCCGAAGCCCACGCCGGCCAATGCCAGCACATAGAGCGCCAACCCCGGATAGGACTGCAGTTGCGCCGTGCGCGGCGTCATATAGGCCAGGGCGGCCAGCGCGGCCAGGATCACGATGGGGCTCAGGCGCACCAGGAAATTCGCGGCCGGGCCGCTGCGGGTGGCGCTGGGCATGGCGGCCAGGGTCCAGCCCGCCGCCATGGCCGCGGTCATGTAGCCGGCCGCCAGCGGCGTCATGCCATGGATGACCTGCAGGAAATACGGCACGAAGATTTCGGTGGTGATGGCGGCCACCACCAGGCACATCACCGCGTACAGCGCGCCCAGCGGCGTGGCGATCGAGTAGGCGCCGGTGGGCAGCAGCCGCTTCGCGGCGCGCCGGTCCACCGCCGCGATCAGCGCGGCGATGGCCAGTCCGGCGGCAATGCCCGCCAGATTCCAGCGCAGGTCGGTCGACAGGCTGGCCAGCGTGATCGCCAGCACGCTGGCCACCAGCAGGCCCAGCGTGGTCACGGGCAGCGGACTCGGGCGGGAGGGCGGAACCGATTCCTTGCCGCCGACCTTGAGGGCCACGATCGCCGCCAGGGCGGCGGCCACGGGCAGCAAGGCCCAGAACGCCAGCCGCCAGTGCCCGGTCTGGGCGAAGACCCCGCCAATGGCGGGGCCGCACAAGGTGGCGACGCCCCACATGCCGGACACCAGGGCCATTGCGCGCGACCAGAGCGGCGCCTCGAAGACCAGGCGGATCAGGGCATAGCTGAGCGCAAACAGGATGCCGCCGCCCAGGCCCTGGATGCTGCGTCCCGTCAGCAGCGCAGGCATGCTCGGCGCCAGCGCGCACACCACGGAACCGGCGGTGAACACCGCGACGGCAAGCAGGTAGGCCGCGCGTGGCCCCAGCGTTTCGATCAGCCTGGCCGACAGCGCCGACCCGACGATGGAGGTCACGACGAACAGCGTGGTGTTCCAGGCGTAGTACTCCAGTCCGCCGATGTCCTTGATGACGCTGGGCAGAATGGTGGTGACGATGTAGACGTTGATGGCGTGCAGCGCCACCCCGCCTGCCAGCGCGATGGAGCGCAGGGCATTGGTCCCGTGCAGCAGATCTGCCCAGGACGCGCTTGAAACATGGGTTGTACCGGTGCTCACGCGGTCTTCCGCCTTCGAGAGAAATTATTTAAACAAGATTTGTATTGGATAATACGCATGCCGGCGCGCAACCGCAAACGCTGTGTGCGAGCGCCGCGGCCCTTGCCGCGGCGGCAATCAGTGCTTGAGCAATCCGCGCAGCAGCAGGTCCAGCGCCTGCAAGGCCTGCGCCAGGCGCGGGCCGTCCCCGGCGTCCTGCGCGATCCAGAAGGCGCTTTCGACCAGGCTGCCGTTGATCAGCCGCGCCAGCGCCTGCGGCGCGGCGGCCTCGATGAGATCCTGATCCATCATCGTCTGCAATAGCGCGGCGAGCGAAGCAATGCAGTGTTGCTGCGAACCGTCCGTCACCGCGCCCAGCACGGCCCGTGCATCTTGCAGCACGATGCGCCGGATCTCGGGTTCGGCCGCCATCTCCAGATAGGCGCGGCAGCGCCCATGCAAGGCGGCCCAGGCATCGGGCGCCTGCGCGGCGATCGCGGCCAGGCGTTGGTCCATTTCGCCGTCAATCTGTTCGACCACTGCGGCGAGCAGGCCTTTCTTGTCGCCGAAGTGGTGGTACAGGGCGCCCCGCGTCAGTCCTGCCGCCGCGGTGAAATCGTCCATGGACGTGGCCGCATAGCCGGCTTCACGGAAGGCTTGCCGGGCCGTGGCCAGCAGTTTCGCGCGGGTGGCTTCGATCATCTCGGCGCGGGAACGCGTCATGCTCCTCTCCAAAGACATACGACGTGTATGTAAATTGACATACGCATCGTATGTGAATACGATGCCGCTGTCCACAGCAATCAAAGGCTTCCGGTGTCGAATCCGTATCGCGAGTTGTTCCAGGCGCCCGGCGCATTGGGTTTTGTCCTGGCCGGCGCCATCGCCCGCCTGCCATTGCCGATGATCGGCATCGGCATCATCACCATGTTGTCCGAGGTGCGTGGGTCCTATGCACTGGCAGGCGCCGTCGCGGCCACGTTTGCGCTGGCCACGGCCTTGCTGGCGCCGCGGATTTCCCGCCTGGTGGACCGCCATGGCCAGGGCAGGGTGTTGCCCGTGGCCGCGGGCCTGTGCGTTGCGGGGCTGGTCGGCCTGGCAGTCTGCGTGCAATGGAATGCGCCCGAGTGGACCCTGTTTTTCTTCGCCGCGCTGGCGGGCGCCTTGCCCAGCATGCCGGCGATGATACGCGCGCGCTGGACCGAGATCTTCAGGGACCAGCCGCAGTTGCGCACCGCCTACGCGCTGGAGTCCGTAGCCGACGAGCTGAGCTTCATCGTAGGCCCGCCGCTGGCCGTGGGGCTGAGCGCGCTGTTCTTTCCGCAGGCCGGTCCGCTGTTCGCGGCGCTGCTGCTCGCGGTGGGCGTCACCGCCTTCGTGCTGCAGCGGGCCACGGCGCCCGCCGTGCGGTTCAAGCAGGAAGGGCGTCAGGCCTCGGTGTTGCGCATGCCGCCGATGCCCTCCCTGCTGGCGATGATGGCCGCCATGGGCGTCATCGTCGGCACCATCGACGTCCTGAGCGTCGCCTTTGCCCGGCAGCAAGGCATGCCGGCCGGAGCCAGCCTGGTGCTGTCCGCGTATGCCCTGGGCTCCTGCGTGGCCGGTCTGGTGTTTGGCGTACTGAAGTTCCAGATGCCGCTGGCCCGCCTGCTGGTGGTCGCGGCGGCGGTCACGGCGTTCACCACGGTTCCGCTGCTGCTGGTGAACGATCTGCTTACCCTGGTGCTGGGCGTGCTGCTGGCCGGCCTGTCGTTCGCTCCGACCATGATCATCGCGATGGCGCTGGTGGAAAGCAGCGTGCCTGGCCATCGCCT
Organism: Achromobacter xylosoxidans; assembly: GCF_014490035.1. NCBI lineage: Bacteria > Pseudomonadati > Pseudomonadota > Betaproteobacteria > Burkholderiales > Alcaligenaceae > Achromobacter > Achromobacter xylosoxidans. Next base: position 2,732,834 of record NZ_CP061008.1, read on the forward strand.
GACGGAAGGGCTGACCTGGCTGGTGACCGGCCTGGGGGCTGGCGTCGCGGCGGGCGCGGCGCTGGCGGGCTGGGTGGTCGACCACCACGGCGTGGGTGCGGGATTCTGGACGGCGGTGGGGGCGGGCGCGATCGTGTTGCTGGCCGCCATACCGGTGGGACGCAGTGCCGCGGCCGGTCGCGCCGACGCCTGACCCGGCCGGCCGATAGAATGGGTAGTCCGGCGCCTGCTCAGGCGCGCCGCAAGGAGAACCGCATGTCCAGAACCGTCGTCAATCCCGACACCGTGTTCAATACCGTCCAATACGGATTCAGCCAGGCCGTCATCGTCACCGGGCAGCGCCGCATGCTGCTGTCCGGCCAGGTCGGGGTCGACATCAACGAGCGTACGGCGGGACCGGGCCTGCAGGAGCAGACCGAAGCCGCGTTGGACAATGTCGAGCGCGTGCTGGCTGCGGCCGGCGGCACCTTGGAGCAGGTGATCATGCTGCGCATCTACATCTGCGAAACGGCCAGGGAGGACCAGGAAGTGATCGCGCAGGCGCTGCGCGACCGTTTCAAGAAGGATCCCCCGCCCTCGTCGTGGATCATCGTCAGCGGCCTGTCATTGCCGGAATGGCTGATCGAGATCGAGGCCGAGGCCATGCTGGACTAGCCGCGCCAGGGCGCCGTTGCAAAGGCGGTGCGCAAATGCGCCAGGAAGCCCGCCGTCCGCGCGGGCAGCTCCTGGCGCGATTTGACCAAGGCCACCACGTCGGCCGACGGCAGGGTCCAGCCGGGCAGCAGCGGCACCAGCGCACGCGCCTGCAGATGCGCCGCGACATCCCACTCCGAGCGCACGATGATGCCGTGCCCGGCCAGGGCCCACTCCACGGCAGTTTCCCCCGCATTGCTGGACAGCACCGGCGCCACGCGCACCCCAACGGCCGGGCCGCGCCCATGCTTGAAGCGCCACAAGGTCACGTCTTCATCGTTCTCGCGCAGCGCGATGCAGTCGTGTCCGCGCAGATCCTCGGGCTTGACAGGGGCGCCGCGGCGCGCCAGGTAGGAGGGCGCCGCGCACAGGATCCGGCGGTTGGGCGCCAGCGGGTAGGCGACCAGCGTCGAATCGCGCAGTTCGCCGATATGCACCATTACATCCCAGTCGTCGGAAGCCAGCCGCGGCGGCCCGTCGGACAGCGTCAGGCTGGCGGTCACGTCCGCGCTCTGGCCGCGGAACTCCGCGACCAGCCCGGCGATGTAGCGCTGCCCGAATCCCAGCGGCGCGACCACGCGCAGATGGCCTGCCACCACGCCCCGGCGGCCCGCCAGTTCGTCGGCCAGGTCGCCCAGTTCGCCGCAGATCTGTTCCGCCCGCAACGCCAGCAGCCTGCCTTCGTCGGTCAGCGCGGTGCCGCGTCCGGAGCGGTTGACCAGCCTGACGCCCAGCCGTTTTTCCAGCGTGTGCAGCCTTTGAGTGACGGCGGGCGGCGTGACATCCAGCGCGCGCGCCGCTTCTGCCAGCGAGCGGGTGACTGCCAGGGTCAGGAAAAAACGCAGGTCTTCGGTCGTAATCATGCAGGCACGGATTAATGGATGATTAAGTCCAGATTAAACACGCGGAACCGCCGCCGCGCCATACTTCAGTCATTCCGATACGCCCTGCCGAGAGCGCCATGAACCAGAACGCCACGCCTTCTTCCCTCGAAACCCTGGATACCCCATGCCTGCTGCTCGATGAGACGCGCATGATGCGCAACATCGAGCGTCTGAACGCGCTGATGGCCGGGCACGGGGTGCAGCTGCGTCCGCACCTGAAGACGCCCAAATCGATCGACGTGGCGCGCCGGCTCATGTCCACACCCCAGGGCCCGGCCGCCGTGTCCACGCTGCAGGAGGCCGAACAGTTCGCCGCCGCCGGCGTCACCGACCTGCTGTACGCCGTGGGCGTGTCGCCGGCAAAGCTGGACCGCGTGCTGGCGCTGCGCCGCCGCGGCGTGGACCTCACCGTGGTGGTGGACAGCCTGGAAGCGGCGCGCGCCGTCGCCCAGCGGGCGCGGGAGGCGGGCGACGCCATCCCGGCGCTGATCGAGATCGACTGCGACGGCCATCGTGCCGGGGTGCAGCCGGGCAACACGGCCCAGTTGCTGGCGATTGCGCGCGTCCTGCATGAGGACGGCGCATGCCTGCGCGGCGTCATGACGCACGCCGGCGAGTCGTACGGCTGCGATAGCGTCGACGCCATTGCCGACATGGCGGAGCAGGAGCGCGTGGCGGCCGTGAGTTGCGCCGAGGCGATCCGCCAGGCAGGGCTGCCATGTCCGGTGGTCAGCGTGGGATCCACCCCCACCGCGCATTTCGCCCGCAAGCTCGACGGCGTGACCGAAGTCCGCGCGGGCGTTTACGTGTTCTTCGATCTGGTGATGGCCGGGCTGGGCGTGTGTTCGGTCGATGACATCGCCGCCACCGTGTTGACGACCGTGATCGGCCATCAGCCCGACAAGGGCTGGATCCTGGTGGATGCCGGATGGATGGCCATGTCGCGCGACCGGGGTACCGCCAAACAGCGGGTTGATCAACTGTACGGCCTGGTGTGCGATGCGAACGGCACGGTCTATCCCGACCTGTTGCTGGCCGAGACCAACCAGGAGCAGGGCATCATCAAGGTGCGTCCAGGCAGCGGCGCGGCCCTGCCCGATCTGCCGCTGGGAGCGAAGCTGCGCATCGTGCCCAATCACGCCTGCGCCACCTGCGCCCAGCACGATGCCTACGAGGTCGTGCGTCCGGATTCGTCCGGCGTAGTGGCGCATTGGGAACGCTTTCGCGGCTGGTAAGCCGCCTTTCACGAGGAGGCATGCATGGATCTCATCCACACACATCAGGCCACGCCGCCCGCCGGCCACTATTCGCAGGCGGTCCGCGCCAACGGTTTCATCTTCGTCTCTGGGCAGTTGGGCTTTCTGCCGCCTGCTGCGCCCGGCGCGCGGCCGGCGCTGGCCGACGGCGCCGCGGCCCAGACCCGGGAAGCGCTGCGCAGTGTTCGCGCCATCCTGGAAGCGGCCGGCGCCTCGCTTGCCGCGGTCGCCAGCGTGACGGTGTACATCCCGGACGTGGCGCTCTGGGACGAGGTCAACCGGGTCTACGAGGAGGGCTTCGGCGATCATCGGCCCGCGCGGGCCATCGTGCCCACCCGCGAGCTGCACTACGGCGCCCTGGTGGAGATCAGCGTGGTCGCCGTCGCCTAGCGCGCGGCGGATCGTGCAGGCGGACGCCTATAATGCCTGCGCCTCAATACCTTCGGGGGAGACCGTCCGCATGCAGTACGAATACCTGTTCTGGTCCATGGCCGCGATGGTGGCGGCGGCGCTGGCAGGCGGGTCGCTGTGCGGCCGCCTGGGTTCCGTCAAGCGGGTCCTGCTGGGGGTTGCCGCGCTGGCCGTTGCGGTGGGCGTGGCGGTGTTCCTGCTTTCCCGCCACGGCGGCTTCAGCGAGCTGTCGGCGATGCTGTCGATCGCCGCCTTCATGTTCAGCCTGGTGATCGGCGCCGCCGCGTCGCTGCTCACGCGGCGCATACTCTTGCGCCGCTGAGCGCTGCGCGCCTTATTCTTCGGCGTCGAAATCCTCGTCTTCGTCGTCTTCATCCTGTTCCAGGGCGTCGTAGCCCTTCCAGGTGATGCGCCAGCGCGTCGCGCCCGCGGTGGCAGCCGTTTCACTGATCTGCTTGACCAGGCCCGCGTCTTCCAGCAGGTCGAGGTGATGCGCAATCAGCTGCAGCCCTTGCTCTTCGGGATGCGGCGCCAGGGCCACGTTCTTGATGTCGTGCGTGCTCAGGTTGGGGCCGGGGGCGTCGCGCAGGGCGCCCAGGATAGTGACGACCAAGTCGAAATCGCGTTGCATGTTGTCCACCATTCGTTGGGGTAAAAGACAAGCCGACGATAGCAGAGATCGATTGCCGCGAAGCGACAGGCGCTGCAGCCGGGTTACAGTCCAGGGTTCTCGATAACCGATACATGCAGATTCCATGAAGAAACCCGCAGAGCGCGATTGCCTCGCGCTGATCCCAGGCTACACGGGCCAGGCCGCCAAGCTCTTTCTCACGCGCAGCGAGGACGGCCGCATCGAAGGCGTGACCGTGTTCGATCTGCTTGGCCATATCAAGCTGCAGGGCAATGCGGACGCGGCGGCGGCGTGGGTCGGCGACTGGCTCGCCCAGGAGGCCGGCAACCGCAAGGCCCGCCGCACGCAGCTGCTGGCCCAGATGTTCGTCTGCAAGCTCGCCGGCGAGGAGAAGGACCGCTTCCTGACGGCGCAGAAGCCGCTGGTCCGGGTCCTGGCCGACGCCGGGGTGCGGACCCGTTCCGTCGCCGCCACTTCCGGCGCCGCGCGGCAGTCGCTTGGTCCTACTGTCAAGAAGCATTAGCCCAAGGCTGTTATAGTCGCGCCTGGGCGTGCGAGTGCACCTGCAAGGTGCGTGCCCAGGCGGGCAACGCCCGCAAGTCAAGGAAGAGTGATCATGGAAATAGTAAGTCGGCAAGTCGCCGACGTAGCGGGCGGCGTCGAGCTGCACACCACGCTGGATGGCGAGAGCATCAGCGTCTACGTCCTGGAAGGCGTGACGGATCTCAATGCGATCGCAGACATCGTGCCGCGTGAAAAAGTCGAAGCAGGGGCTGACATACACGCCTCTAGTGTCGACAATGTTGATAATGCGCAAGAACAGATCGACCAAGTCCTGGAGAATATGAATCCCGGCGACGTGGCGGTTTTCCTTTGCTCGGGCCCCGATGCTTTCGGCGCGGCGCTCGATCTGCTGGGTTTACCTATCGACGAGTAAGCCTGGCGGCAAACCAAAGTGCTAGCCCGAACGGCGTATGAAGAAATCCTCGTACGCGGGCAGGCGGCATTTATATAAGCCTAGATTGTTTTTTTATGATGCGTGGGTGTAAACACCTATGCAGGACTTCTTATTGCCTATGAAAATGTGTGGAATCCGCGTGCAGTTTCTCTTTGTTGCATTATTGGCACGCATTTTTTAGGATTATGTTGACTTGTGAGGGGAACCTAACGATAGTGTCGGCACACGATCACAAGCGTTGCGATTTTCGTTCAGTGCCGTGCCTTTTCCGGCTCAGCGTTATTGTTCTACTGTCCCCTCCTTGATTGATTCGTGACCTCCGGGCATTTGCCCATTATCTCTAGGAAATACAGTATGGAAACCGGCGTCGTTAAGTGGTTCAACTCGGAAAAGGGCTATGGCTTCATCACTCCGGAAGCGGGTGGTAAGGATCTGTTCGCTCACTTCTCCGAAATTCAGGGCTCGGGCTTCAAGTCTCTGGAAGAGAACCAGCGCGTCAGCTTTGTGACGGCCAACGGCCCCAAGGGCCCGCAAGCTACGAAGATCCAGGTCCTGTAAGGGTCTGAGTTTTCGATAGAAGCCCCCTCGTGGGGCTTTTTTGTTTTCTGCCGCAGCGTTCCTAAATATGGAAAGTATCGCTGCGCTTGTGTTATCTCAGGGTAATCCCTAGATCGCTTTATTCAGGTTTCCGAATCGCACTCGATTCATCCATTCGGTGTATGGATCCTAATACGGTGCGCGTCTCTGTTATTGTCGGCCTTGCTTTCGACTTCAGGATACGCGCGCTCATGACTTCTTCCCCCGCCTCCCAGATCGTTCCGCAGCCCCACGAGGTGGTCGCGTTCTGGCGCAATGCCGGTCCGCAGCAATGGTTCAGCAAGAGCGCGGACTTCGACGCAGCCTTCCGCACCCGTTTTGAGGCCGCCCACATGGCTGCGGCGGCCCGGCAGCTGGATGCATGGCTGGACGACGCCACCGGCGCCTTGGCGCTGATGGTTCTGTTGGACCAGTTCCCGCGCAACGCCTACCGGGATACCGCGCACATGTTCGCCACCGACCCATTGGCCCAGTACTTCGCCGACCGGGCCATTGCGGCCGGCCATGATCTGGGAGTGGATCCGCAACTGCGCCAGTTTTTCTACCTGCCCTTCGAGCACGCGGAGAACCTTGCCGCGCAAAACCGCGCGGTGGCTTTGATGGAGACATTGGACGCCGACTCGCTGCGCTGGGCGGTCCTGCATCGCGACATCGTCAAGCGCTTTGGGCGCTTTCCCCATCGCAACGCCGCGCTGGGGCGGCAAACCACCCAGGCAGAGCAGGAATTTCTGGATTCCGGCGGGTTCGCAGGATAGGTGGCTGCCGTGCGGCGGGTGGTTTCGGGCGCCTGCCGGGCGGCAGGTATCCGCATGTGTCCGCACGTTCCAAGTTGAAAATTCCAGGCCCGTCTGGCGGTCCCAACCCCTCGCCAGGCTTGCTTCCGCGGCGCTTTGGCGGCGCTCTCGAATTTGCGGATGTTTGACGTTTTTCGGGGTTCGCCAATACACTGGGTTTAGCGAGATTTTCAAGCGACGCGGTCTGCGTTTCACTTGTCGCCGTCAGTGGTACTGCGGTTGCTTCCTCTCCCATCCTTGATGATCTGGCGCCCCGCGAGCAATCGCTTTTTCTAGGTTCAAGGACACTCCATGGCAACCGGCATCGTTAAGTGGTTCAACGCCGAAAAGGGTTATGGTTTCATCATGCCCGATGATGGCAGCAAGGATCTTTTCGCTCACTACTCGGAAATCCGCAGCGAAGGCTACAAGTCGCTGCAGGAGAACCAGCGCGTCACCTTCGAGGTCGGTACCGGCCCCAAGGGACCCAGCGCAAAGAACATCAAGGTAGCGGCCTGACCTTCGCAGGGCAGCGCCCCGGGCCGGCCCGGCGTTCCGCCCAGAAAAAAGCCCCCGCACGCAATGTGCGGGGGCTTTTTTTGTTGCCGGGCTGGCGCGCCTCGGGGGCGCTTCCCGGCGTCAGTGCTTCGCGTGGTTGGCCGGCGGCGTGGCCAGCTTGTCCACCAGCGCAATTCCCAGCGCCGACAGGATGAACAGGGCGTGGATGATGGTCTGCCACATCACGCCGGCCTCGGAGAAGCGCGCGTTGGGCGTGCCCAACGTGCCGGCCTCGATGAACGTGCGCAGCAGGTGGATCGAGGAGATGCCGATGATGGCCATGGCCAGCTTGACCTTGAGCACGCTGGCGTTCACGTGGCTGAGCCATTCCGGCTGGTCCGGGTGGCCTTGCAGTCGCAGGCGCGACACAAAGGTTTCGTAGCCGCCCACGATCACCATGACCAGCAGGTTCGAGATCATTACCACGTCGATCAGGCCCAGCACCAGCAGCATGATCTCCATTTCGCCGAAGCTGCTGGCGTGCGTCACCAGGTGCCACAGCTCCTTCAGGAACAGCATGACGTAGACGCCTTGCGCGACGATCAGGCCCAGGTACAAGGGCAGTTGCAGCCAGCGCGAGCTGAAGATCAGGCTGGGCAGCAAGCCCAGGCGGGGAGGGGTGTTGGAGATCATTTGGGTGCGAGCCCTATGGTGTGTGCGAAAAATGGCGGGCGCAATTCTATCAACGCCGCGTTGCCGCAGATATCAGTTTCTTTGAGGGGCCTCGTCCGAGGGAATACCCGCTAGCACGATTGCGCAAATTCTGTTCGGGTTTTATGTAAGGAAAACTGGCATTTGCGAAACTGTGTGGCGAAACGCTTGGTGCGCATTGGTCGTATATAGAATTGCGGCCTCGTTCGCATAGAGCCAGTAAAGAGGAGTTTGTTCCCATGAAGATCCGCTACACCGTCGCTGCCCTGAGCGTTGCGCTCGCCCCTTTCTCTGCCTCCCAGGCTTTGGACATCGGCGGCCTGGTCGGCGCCGGCAGCAAGGTCGTTCAGGCTGCCACGCTGAGCGATGCCGAGATCAAGACCCTGTCGGACAAGGCTTGCGCGCAGAGCGATTCCCAGGAAAAGATCGCCGCTCCCGGCAGCAAGTACGACGCCCGTCTGCAGAAGATCGCCAAGCAACTGGGCGGCACGGTCAACGGCCAGAAGGCCAGCTACAAGGTCTACGTCACCAAGGACGTCAACGCCTGGGCCATGGCCAACGGCTGCATCCGCGTCTACAGCGGCCTGATGGACATGATGACCGATGACGAAGTGCTGGGCGTGGTGGGCCACGAAATCGGCCACGTCGCGCTGGGCCACAGCAAGAAGGCGATGCAGACCGCCTACACCGTTTCCGCCGCGCGCGACGCCGCCAATGCCGCGGGCGGCGCCACCGTGGCCGCGTTGAACTCCTCGCAGTTGGGCGACCTGACCGAGAAGTTCATCAACGCGCAGTTCTCGCAGTCGCAGGAAAGCGCCGCCGACGATTACTCGTTCGACCAGCTGCAGGCCAAGGGCCTGAACACCCGCGGCCTGGTGACCGCGTTCCAGAAACTGGCCGAACTGGACGGCGGCAAGAGCGACATGATGAGCTCGCACCCGTCCTCGGCCAAGCGCGCGCAGCACATCGAAGAGCGCATCGCCAAGGCCAAGTAAGGCATACTGGCTGGCGTAAATTCTCCCGTCCCGGGTGGAAAACGGGGCGCGAGTATCCGGACTTATCCGGGTGCTCGCGCCCCTTTGCGTCAGGGCGCTGGAAGTTTCCGGTAAAATGCGCCGTTTATCCGCCCGTCATCTCTTTATCTCTCGGAAAATAGGTCTTTTAATGCAGCCTGTGGTTGAAACCCTCTCCGGCCTGGAGCGCCGTGTTGATCTGGCCGTCTCGGTGGCCGACGTCGAAAAGGAAGTCCAGGCGCAATTGAAGCGCGTGGCCCGGACCGCCAAGGTCCCCGGCTTCCGTCCGGGCAAGGCGCCGCTCGCCATGCTCGAGCGCAGCCATGGCCCCGGCATCCGCTACGACGTGATCAATAGCCAAGTTGGCCGTGCCTTTGAACAAGCTGTCGATGGCGCCAAGCTGCGCGTCGCCGGCGCCCCGAACCTCGAGCCCAAGACTGAAGGCGTTGCCGACGACACGCTGGCGTTCACCGCCACGTTCGAGGTCTATCCCGAAGTCGCCGTGCCGGACCTGTCGGCCCTGGCCGTCACCCGCTACGAAACGGCCGTCACCGACGCCGAAGTGCAGCAGACCCTGGACGTCCTGCGCAAGCAGCGCGCGACGTTCGAAGCCCGTGAAGGCCGCGCCTCGCAAGATGGCGACCGCGTCACGCTGGACTTCGCCGGCACCATCGACGGCGTGCCGTTCGAAGGCGGCAAGGCCGAAGCCTTCCCGTTCGTGCTCGGCCAAGGCCGCATGCTGCCCGAATTCGAAGAAGCCGCCCGCGGCCTGAAGGCTGGCGAAAGCAAGGTCTTCCCGCTCAAGTTCCCCGACGACTATCAGGGCAAGGAAGTTGCCGGCAAGACCGCCGAATTCACCATCACCGTCAAGGAAGTGGCTGAAGGCGTGCTGCCCGAGCTGAACGGCGAATTCGCCAAGTCCCTCGGCCAGGCCGAAGGCGACGTCGAAAAGCTGAAGGCCGACATCCGCAGCAACATCGAGCGCGAAGTCAAGGTCCGTTCGGCTGGCCGCACCAAGTCCAGCGTCATGGACGCCCTGGTCGAAGCCGGCAAGTTCGACGTGCCGAAGGCCCTGGTCGACAACGACGTGCAAGGCCGTGTCGCCGCCGCCCGCGAAGAGCTGAAGCAGCGTGGCATCCCCAACGCCGAATCCGTGCCGATCCCGGCCGAAGCCTTCGCCACCGAGTCCGAGCGCCGCGTGCGCCTGGGCCTGCTGGTGTCGGAACTGGTCAAGCAAGCCCAGCTGCAAGCCAAGCCCGAACAAGTCCGTGCGCGTATCGAAGAGTTCGCCGAGAACTACGAACAACCCGCACAGGTTGTCAGCTATTACCTGGCCGACCGCCAGCGTCGTGCTGAAATCGAGGCTATCGTGCTGGAAGACAATGTCGTCGCGCACGTGCTTGAAAAGGCCAAGGTCACCGAAGAGAAGGTGCCTTTCGATCAGTTGATGGGGATGGCGTAACACTATGCAGAGATTCACCGATTTCTATGCGGCAATGAATGGCGGGTCTTCGGTGACCCCCACCGGCCTGGGCTACATTCCCATGGTGATCGAGCAGTCGGGGCGCGGCGAACGCGCCTACGACATCTATTCGCGTCTGCTCCGCGAGCGGCTCATTTTCCTGGTGGGTCCGGTCAACGACGCAACGGCCAACCTGGTCGTGGCGCAGTTGCTGTTCCTGGAATCGGAGAATCCTGACAAGGACATTTCCCTGTACATCAACTCGCCCGGCGGGTCGGTGTATGCGGGAATGGCCATCTTTGACACCATGCAATTCGTCAAGCCGGACGTGTCCACCCTTTGCACCGGCCTGGCGGCCAGCATGGGCGCGTTCCTGCTGGCGGCAGGCAAGAAGGGCAAGCGCTTCACGCTGCCCAACTCGCGCATCATGATCCACCAGCCCTCGGGCGGCGCCCAGGGGCAGGCCTCGGACATCCAGATCCAGGCCCGCGAGATCCTGGACCTGCGTGAACGCCTGAACCGCATCCTGGCCGACAATACCGGCCAGACCATGGAACGCATCGGCATAGACACGGAGCGTGACAACTTCATGTCGGCCGAAGATGCGGTATCGTATGGACTGGTGGACAAGGTTATGACCTCCCGCTCGGAAGGCTGACTTCCCGGTTGACCCGAACCCGCTGCCACCACGTTTGAGTAAGCGCATGCGCTAGGCCTTTAGCCGGCCTGGCGCATCTTTACCTGAGATACGAACATATATGCCTGAAAAAAAGGGATCGGCAGACGCAAAAGTGCTGCATTGCTCGTTTTGCAATAAAAGCCAGCATGAAGTCCGCAAGCTGATCGCGGGTCCGTCGGTATTCATCTGCGATGAATGCATAGATCTGTGCAACGACATCATCCGCGAGGAGGCGCAAGCCACCGCGCGCGCGGCGATTCGTTCCGAACTGCCCACTCCGGCTGAAATCAAGACCTTCCTCGACCAGTACGTCATTGGGCAGAACTCGCCCAAGCGCATGCTGGCCGTGGCCGTCTACAACCATTACAAGCGCATCCGCCACGGCGAGATCAAGGGCGACGAAGTCGAGCTCTCCAAGAGCAACATCATGCTGATCGGCCCCACCGGGTCGGGCAAGACGCTGCTGGCCCAGACGCTGGCGCGCATGTTGAACGTGCCCTTCGTCATGGCCGACGCCACCACGCTGACCGAAGCCGGTTACGTGGGTGAAGACGTCGAGAACATCATTCAGAAGTTGCTGCAGAACTGCAACTACGAAGTAGAGAAGGCGCAGCGCGCCATCATCTACATCGACGAAATCGACAAGATCTCCCGCAAGTCCGACAACCCGTCCATCACCCGCGACGTGTCGGGCGAGGGCGTGCAGCAGGCCTTGCTGAAGCTGATCGAAGGCACTGTCGCCTCGGTGCCCCCGCAGGGCGGCCGCAAGCACCCGAACCAGGACTTCGTCCAGGTCGACACGACCAACATCCTGTTCATCGTGGGCGGCGCCTTCGACGGACTGGAAAAGGTCATCCGCGACCGCACCGAGAAATCGGGCATCGGCTTTTCGGCCTCGGTGCGCGCCAAGTCGGAACGCGGCGTGGGCGAGCTGTTCTCGGAAGTCGAACCCGAAGACCTGATCAAGTTCGGCCTGATCCCCGAGCTGGTCGGCCGTCTGCCGGTGGTCGCCACCCTGGATGAACTGGACGAAGCGGCCCTGGTGCAGATCCTGACCGAGCCCAAGAACGCCTTGCTCAAGCAGTTCCAGAAGCTGTTCGCCATGGAAGGCGCCGAGCTCGACGTGCGTCCCGCCGCCCTGAAGGCGATCGCCCGCAAGGCGCTGCGCCGCAAGACGGGCGCGCGCGGCCTGCGCTCCATCATCGAGCAGGCCCTGCTGGATACCATGTATGACCTGCCCTCCCAGGGCAACGTCAAGCGCGTGGTGCTGGACGAGAACGCGATCGAAGGCGAGGGCAAGCCATTGCTCATCTACGCCGACGAGGACGCGGCTTCAGACAAGCCAGAGCGCGGAGAAGTCCGCGACGCCGCAGCCTGATATTTCAGAAAAGCCCGTTCCTGTAACGGGTTTTTTTGCCTAAGGCGCATTCCCGGGTGCAAACACGCTTTTCCTGCAGGCGCGACGCTTGCATACTGAGGGTGCCGCCCGCGGTTTTTTTAAGCCGTTGGGGGATCCAGGCGCCGAGATCTTGAATTTTCGGCTATTGTTCCCATAACAGACGTAACCGACGTGGATTGTCCGGGTATACCCAGGCCTCCCGTCCCCGATACGCCGAGTCATACCGAGGAACCTCCTATGTCTGCCAGCCAGACCCTGCCTTCCGACCCGATCGACCTGCCCCTGCTCCCACTGCGCGATGTCGTGGTGTTTCCGCACATGGTCATCCCGCTGTTCGTCGGCCGCCCGCGCTCTATCCGCGCGCTCGAGGTTGCGATGGAAGCGGGCAAGAGCATCATGCTGGTGGCCCAGAAATCCGCCGGCAAGGATGACCCCACCCCCGAAGACGTCTACGAGATCGGCTGCGTAGCCGGCATCCTGCAGATGCTCAAGCTGCCCGACGGCACCGTCAAGGTGCTGGTCGAGGGCACCCAGCGCGCCCGCATCAACAGCATCGAAGATGCCGATTCGCATTTCACCTGCCAGGTGTCGCCGATCGAACCGGACGCCATGCAAGGCTCCGAAACCGAAGCCCTGCGCCGCGCCATCGTTGCGCAGTTCGAGCAGTACGTAAAACTGAACAAGAAGATCCCCCCGGAGATCCTGACCTCGCTGGCTGGCATCGATGATGCCGGACGCCTGGCCGACACGATCGCCGCGCATCTTCCCTTGAAGCTCGAGCAGAAGCAGAAGATGCTCGAGATCGTCGGCACCTCCGAGCGCCTCGAAGGCCTGCTCACGCAACTCGAAACCGAAATCGACATCCTCCAGGTCGAAAAGCGGATTCGCGGCCGCGTGAAGAAGCAGATGGAAAAGAGCCAGCGCGACTACTACCTGAATGAGCAGGTCAAGGCCATTCAGAAGGAGTTGGGCGAGGGCGAGGAAGGCGCGGACATCGAAGAGCTCGAAAAGAAGATCATCGCTGCCCACATGCCCAAAGAGGCGCGCAAGAAGGCCGATGCCGAGCTCAAGAAGCTCAAGCTCATGTCGCCCATGTCGGCAGAAGCCACCGTGGTGCGCAACTACATCGATACGCTCATCAACCTCCCCTGGAGGAAGAAGAGCAAGATCAACAATTCCATCAGCAACGCGGAAACGGTGCTGGACAACGACCACTACGGTCTGGAAAAGGTCAAGGAACGGATCCTGGAATACCTTGCCGTGCAACAGCGCGTGGACAAGGTGAAGGCGCCGATCCTGTGCCTGGTCGGCCCTCCGGGCGTCGGCAAGACCTCGCTCGGCCAATCCATCGCCAAGGCGACGAACCGCAAGTTCGTACGCATGGCGCTGGGTGGCGTGCGCGACGAAGCCGAGATCCGCGGCCACCGCCGCACGTACATCGGCTCCATGCCTGGCAAGATCGTCCAGAACATGTCGAAGGTCGGCGTGCGCAATCCCTTGTTCCTGCTCGATGAAATCGACAAGCTGGGCATGGATTTCCGCGGCGATCCCTCGTCGGCGTTGCTCGAAGTGCTGGATCCGGAACAGAACCACACGTTCCAGGACCACTACATCGAAGTCGACTTCGACCTGTCCGACGTCATGTTCGTGGCCACCAGCAACACGCTGAATATTCCGCCGGCGCTGCTGGACCGCATGGAAGTGATCCGTCTGTCGGGTTACACCGAGGAAGAGAAGATCCACATCGCCCGCGACCATCTGCTGCCCAAGCTGATGAAGAACAACGGCGTGAAGGATAGCGAACTCACGGTCGACGACAGCGCGCTGCGCGACATCGTGCGCTACTACACCCGCGAAGCCGGTGTGCGTGCGCTCGAACGCGAAGTGGGCAAGATCTGCCGCAAGGTCATCAAGCAGTTGCTGACCCAGAGCGACCGCGCCAAGGCTGAAGGCAAGGCCGCCGAGGTCAAGCCGGTCAACGTCACGGGCGACAACCTGAGTGAATTCCTGGGCGTGCGCCGTTATGCCTTCGGCATGGCCGAAAAGGAAAACCAGATCGGTCAGGTGACGGGTCTGGCCTGGACGGAAGTCGGCGGCGACCTGCTGACGATCGAAGTCGCGGACATGCCCGGCAAGGGCGTCATCCAACGCACCGGCTCGCTGGGCGACGTGATGAAGGAGTCGGTCGAGGCGGCCCGCACGGTAGTGCGTTCCCGCGCCCGCCGCCTGGGCTTTGCCGACAGCGTGTTCGAGAAGCACGACATGCACGTGCACGTGCCGGAAGGCGCGACGCCCAAGGACGGTCCGTCCGCGGGTATCGCGATCACCACGGCCATGGTGTCGGCCTTGTCGCGCATCCCGGTGCGCGCCGATGTCGCAATGACCGGCGAGATCACGCTGCGCGGCGAGGTCCTGCCCATCGGCGGCCTGAAGGAAAAGCTGCTGGCAGCTCACCGTGGCGGCATCAAGACGGTCTTGATTCCGGAAGAAAACGTCAAGGATTTGGCGGAGATCCCGGACAACGTCAAGAACCATCTCGAGATCGTGCCGGTGCGCTGGATCGACAAGGTGCTGGAACTGGCGCTGGAGCGCCTGCCGGAGCCCCTGGCCGAGGAAGAAGCGGTCAAGGAACCCCTGGTGGCCAAGCCTGCCGAACCGGGTTCGACCGACCCGGTGCTCAAGCACTGATGGAACCGGGAGCGACGCCGCCAGTAAGCGGCGCCCCTCCTGGATGCGGCTTCCAACAAAAAACCCCCGCCAAGAAATTGGCGGGGGTTTTTTTATGCTGCGCAGGCGCAGGAGCTGTTGGTTCCTAGTGCAGCGCGTGCGTGCGGATCAGGCCCACCGCGATGCCTTCCAGCGCGAAATCCTGGCCAGCTTCGACCACGATGGGTTCGAAATCGGGGTTTTCGGGCAGGAGTTCTATGTGGCCGTTCTGGCGTTGCAGGCGCTTGACGGTGACGTCGTCGCCCAGGCGGGCGACCACGATCTGACCATTGCGGGCTTCCGAGGCTTTCTTTACGGCGAGCAGGTCGCCTTCCAGGATGCCAGCGTCGCGCATGCTCATGCCGCGCACCTTGAGCAGGTAGTCGGGCGTCTGGGCGAACAGGTTGGGATCGACGCCGACTTCGCGTTCCACGTGTTCGGCGGCCAGGATGGGGCTGCCCGCAGCGACGCGGCCGACCAGCGGCAGCAGCAATTGGGCCAGGCCCGGCATGGGCAGCGAGCTTTGCGTGGGGGCAGGGGAGGCGTCCTTCAGGCGGATGCCGCGCGACGCGCCGGCGGTCAGCTCGATGGCGCCCTTGCGGGCAAGCGCCTTGAGGTGATCTTCCGCCGCGTTGGGGGATCGGAAACCCAGGGCCAGGGCAATTTCGGCGCGGGTCGGCGGGAAGCCCGTGCGCGTGACGGTCTGCCTGATGAGATCCAGGATTTGTTGTTGGCGATCAGTGAGTTTGCTGGCCATGGCGATGATCCGGTGCTAGCGGACTGTACATATATACAGCGCCATTCTGGGGGACGCAGCGCAAAAAAGCAAGCTCGGGGCGGACCGTCTCAAAGCCAACGTAATGGCAGGCCGCTCAGAATGTCCCGATTGGACGGGCCCGGCGGAACCGGCGGCGCCCGGACGCTGGAAAGCCATGTGCTTGCGGCTCCATGGCGCGGCCGGGCCTGGACGATGCGGCGTCTGTTACTCCGGCTTGATTCCGGCCGTCTCGATGACGCTGCGCCACTTTTGGGTCTCGGATTCGATATAGCCCTGCAATTCGTCCGGGCGGGTGGCTTTGATCGTGACGGCCTTGTCTTCAAGCTTGCGGATGATGTCGGGTTTGGTCAACGTTTTCAGCAAGGCGGCGCTCAGCACCGACAGCCGGTCGGCAGGAATGCCGGCCGGGCCCATGACGCTGACCCAGGCGTCCACGCTCATGTTCTTCACTCCCAGTTCCTCGGCGGTGGGCACGTCGGGCAGTTCCTTGATGCGCGTGCTGCTGGTGATGGCCAGCGCCCGCACTTTGCCCGACTGCACCAGGCTCAGGGCCGCAGGCAGATTGTCGAACCCGAGGTCGACGTGACCACCCATCAGCGCGGTTAACGCCGGCCCGCTGCCCGAGAAGGGAATGTGCTGCATCTTCGCGTCTGTCAGGATCTTGAAGTACTCGCCGGTCATGTGCGGCGATGTGCCAGCCCCGGGGCTGGAGTACGACAACTGCCGCTGCTTTGCGTCGGCGACCAGCGTGCGCAGGTTCTGGTACTTGGAATCGGCATTGACCAGCACCAGATTGGTGTAGAAGCCAACCTCGCCAATCATGGTGAAATCCTTGATAGGGTCGAAATTCAGCTCCTTGCGCAGCAGCGGGTTGATCACGTTGGTGGCTACGGTACCCAGGAAGATGGTGTAGCCGTCGGGTTTGGCGTGCGCGACCGACGAGGCGCCGATAGTGCCGCCAGCGCCGGCCTTGTTTTCGACGACCACGGCCTGTCCCAGTTCACGCGACAGGCCTTCAGCCAATACCCGCGCGACGATATCTGTCGACCCTCCCGGCGGAAACCCGACCACGAAGCGGATGGGCTGCTCCGGAAAGGCTGCGGCCGCGGGGCCGCCCAGCGTGACGGCGAATGCGCAGCTTGTGGCGGCAATCCAGGTCTTGAAATTCATGATCGATGTTCCTCCTGCCGGGTCGCGTTGCGCAAGTCGTCGATGATTCGCCGCTTGTCGATTTTGCCCAGCGTGTTTTTTGGAAAAGACTGCACGATGTGGATGATTTTGGGTGTCCGCACGGACCCCAACTGCTGCTTGCCGTAGTCGATCAGCGCCTGGACGCTGACCGAGCCCGGCCGAATCGGCACGACCGCCATTTCGACGCGTTCGCCCCAGTCGTCGTCGGCATTGCCGAACACCACGCATTCGGCGATACCGGGGTGTTGCGCATAGGCGTTTTCGACGTCAGAGGGATACACATTGAAGCCGCCGCTGATGATGATGTCCTTGCTGCGGCCCTTGATGAACAGGAACCCGCGTTCATCGATGACACCGATGTCTCCGGTGTGGAACCAGCCATCTTTCAGGACGGCCGCGGTCTGTTCGGGCATGTTCAGGTAGCCCGACATCAGCAAGTCGCCGCTGGCGATAATTTCGCCCAGGGTGTTTGGGATTGTGGTCGGGTGGCCGTCGGCGCCAACGACCGCCACCCGCGTCAGGGGGCCGATGCGGCCTGCGCTGCCGAGGTTTTCCGGCAGGGAGCCGGTCGCGCCGTTCATGCCGGCGATGATGACCGGCGCTTCCGTCAGGCCGTAGGTGACGCCCAGCACGGGGCCAAACTCCGCAATCGCCTGCGATTGCAGCGGGGCTGGGCATGGCGCACCGCCATACAGCAGGTTGCGCAGCGCCGGCAGATGGCGCGCAGCGGCGCACTGTGCCTGCACCAGCCGTTGGAGCAGCGTGGGGGGCAGCCAGGTGGACGTCACTCCATGGGTTTCCATCAAGGCGTGCAATTGTTCGGCTGTGGCCTTGCCAGCGATCACCAGGCAGCCCCCGGCATGCAATACCGGCAGCACGAAAGTGCCTGCGCCATGCGTCATCGGTGGAGCCAGCAGGAAGCGTTCCTCGCTGTCGAAACCATATGTCATGGCCAGTGATGCCACCATGGTGTTGATGCAGCGTAGCGACTGCAATACGGCTTTGGGCGCGCCCGACGATCCGCCGGTGAACTTGATGGCGGTCGTTTCGCTCAGATCCGGGTTGGAGCGCGATGGTGACCGGCCCGCGTGTTCACGCACCAGCGTATCGACATGGAGCTGACGGCCCGCGTCGTTGCAGATGCGCAGACCGTGGTAGGAAGCCAGCAGCGCCTCGTATGCCGCGTCGTGCAATACGATGTCGGGCGCGGCCGTCGCCAACTGGCGGGCGATGTCCTGTTCGACCACGGTCGGCGTCAGCGGTACCAGCACGCCGGCGCAGGCGTAGGTGGCCAATATGCCCAGCAGCATCGCGTGCGAATTGCCGGCCAGCGTCGCGATCACTGGACGCGGTTTGCCCGACAGGCGTTGTAGCGCCGCAGCCAGCGCCAGCGTCTGGCCGCGCAGCGCTTCGTAGGTATGGGTGCGGCCGCTAGCCGCATCGATCGCTGCGATGCGGTCCGGGTACCGCATGGCTGCATGCAGGAAGAAATCGACAGGCTGCATGCTAGAGCCTGTTGCTGAGCACCGTGACTACGGCCGCGGCATCTTCGTAGTGCAAGAAGCCGCCGCCGTTTTCGGCCACTGCGGTACGGGCGCCCTGTACCTGGCGCGCGCCGGCCTCATGGCGCAGTTGCGTAACGAGCTCATGGATTTGCACCAATCCCGTCGCGGCGATCGGGTGTCCTTTGGACACCAGGCCGCCCGATACGTTGACGGGTGTGGGACCGCCCAGGCTGGTCGCTCCGCTTTCGGTGTATGGCCCGCCTTGGCCGCGGGCGCAAAGGCCCAGATTCTCGATCTGCAGCAGTTCCGCGAAGCTGGATGCGTCATGCACTTCAGCCAGGTCGATGTCCTGCGGCGTGATCCCGGCCATGGCATAGGCGCGCTTGGCAGCCAGGTGCACGCAATGCCTGTCCATATCGGCGATGTCGCGGATCACCGTGCTGGCCGCGCCGATGCCCGCGACCCTGACGGCCCGTTGCCTGCGCGCGTCTGACAGGGCGCGGCCGCTGGACAACACGATGGCGGCGGCACCGTCGGAAATGGGTGCGCACATGGCGCGCGTCAGTGGCCAGGCGATCTCGGGGGTCGCAAGCACTTCGTCGGTCGACATATCGTTCTGGTATTGGGCCAGCGGGTTCGTGGTCGAGTGCGCGTGGTTCTTGGCTGCCGCACTGGCGATCTGCCGCTGCGTGGTGCCATACGTGCGCATATGCTGGCGCGCCATGGCCGCATAAATGTCCATGAAAAAGCTCTGCGTATTCCAGGCGCCGGGAGAGTTCAGCCGCTGGCGGATGCCGGGGTCGGTCTCCTGCTGGCAGAAGAAATCCCATGTCTGACGCAACAAATGTATGTCGGTGCCGCCGAAGAACGCGTTCATCATCTCGGCCTTCTTGTCCGGATAGAACATCTTTTCCGCGCCTACCACCAAGACCGTGTCGAACATGCCCGATTCGACCGCCATGCAGGCGTTGAACAAGCCGGAACTGCTGCTGGCGCAGGCGTTTTCGATATTGAAGACGGGGATGCCGCTCACCCCCATCGCGTTCAGCGCGCATTGGCCACGGATCGAATTCTGCTTTTCCATTTGGCCTTGGCGCACGTTGGAAAACCACGCCGCCTGCATGTCTTCCAGTCCGTGGCCGCTGTCGGCCAGGGCAGTGTTGACGGCTTGTTCGGTTAATTGCTTGACCGAGAGATCCGGGTGGCGGCCAAGCGGAGTATGGGCGATGCCGGTGATATAGACGTTCATATTGGGCCTAGGCAGCTGATCGATGAGTGGCTCTATTCTGCGTGGCTGGCCGTTCCGCATTAACCCCTGCTTACCCGTTGAAAACAGGATAAAGTTCCGGCATGTGAAACTTTTTTTACCTGGTGTGGATCCGGATGACATGACGCAATCCTCCAGCATCCAGAAAGCGCTGCGAGTGCTGAAAACCGTGCAGCGCCATCACGAGGAAGGTCTGCGGCTCATCGACGTGTGTCGGGAGCAGGGCTTGGAAAAACCGACGGCGCTGCGCCTGTTGCGCGAACTGATGGCGCAGGGACTGGTGGCCCGTAACGCGCGCAGCAAGAAGTACTACCTTGGCGACTATTGCCGGAAACTCGGGGAGTCACTGGCTGCGCAATCGTCGCTGTCCGTACGCTATGGACCTTTGCTGAGGCGCATCTCCGACCGCACCGAAGACGCCAGTTTCCTGGTGATCCTGCAAGACCTGGACACCCTGTGCATTGCTCGGGAAGTGGGTGCGTATCCGATCCAGGCCCTGGCCATCCCGGTCGGCAACCGGCAGCCCATCGGCGTGGGTGCGGGTGGGCTGGCCATGCTGGCGAGCTTCGACGAAGACCTTACGGAGCATTACCTCAACGTCAACAGGGCCCGCTTTCTCAAGTACAAGTCGCTTACGCTGGAGCAGCTGCGCATGCGCATTGCCCGCGCGCGTAAGCGCGGCTATGCCGTGATAGGCAGCCACGCGGTCAGCAAGGTTACGGGCGTGGGCGTCACGCTGATGAACAAGGAAGGCGATGTGCTGGGCGGCATCAGTGTCGCGGCACTGGACAATCGCATGACGCAAAAGCGCCAGGAGGCTGTTGCCCAGATGATCCGCGAAGAGATGAACCGGTTCCTGGACAAGTAAAGCTGCCGCGCGCAACGGGCAGCGCAAAAGAAAACGGGACCCGAAGGTCCCGTTCCTGGCTGCAGGCCCGCATGGGCCTGTGCGCGGTAAACGGCTTTACAGCACGGCCGCGATGCCCTTGGCGACTTTGTCGATGTTGCCGCTGTTCAGCGCGGCGACGCAGATGCGGCCGCTGGAAACGGCATACACGCCATGCTCTTCGCGCAGGCGGTCCACTTGCGCGGCGGTCAGGCCCGAGTACGAGAACATGCCGCGCTGCTTCAGCACGAAGCTGAAGTCCTGCTTGCCGCCGTGTTCCTTGATCTTGTCGACCAGTTGCTTGCGCATCAGGCGGATGCGGTCGCGCATGCCGGCGAGTTCCTCTTCCCACATGGCGAAGAGTTCAGGCGTGTTCAGGACCGTCGACACCACCGTGCCGCCGTGGGTGGGCGGGTTGGAGTAGTTGGTGCGGATCACGCGCTTGAGCTGGCTCAGCACGCGGGTGGCTTCGTCCTTGCTGCCGGCGACGACCGTCAGCGCGCCGACTCGCTCGCCGTACAGCGAGAACGACTTCGAGAACGAGGAGCTGATGAACATGGTCAGGTCCAGGTCGGCGAACATGCGCACGACCGAGGCGTCCTCGGTCAGGCCGTCGCCGAAGCCCTGGTAGGCGATGTCCAGGAACGGGACCAGATGGTTTTCCTTGACGACGGCGGCGATCTGCTTCCACTGGTCGGCGGTGGGGTCCACGCCGGTGGGGTTGTGGCAGCAGGCATGCAGCACGACGACGGTCTTGGCCGGCGCGGCCTTCAGGTCGGCCAGCATGGCGTCGAAGTTCAGGCCGCGGGTAGCGGCGTCGTAGTACGAATAGGTGCCGACTTCGAAACCGGCGCGCTCGAACAGGGCGCGGTGGTTTTCCCAGCTGGGATCGCTGATCAGGACCTTGGAGGTCGGCAGCAGTTGGCGCAGGAAGTCGGCGCCGATCTTCAGCGCGCCGGTGCCGCCCAGGGCCTGGGTGGTCAGCACGCGGCCGGCGGCGGCCAGTGCGGAATCCTTGCCCAGCAGCAGGGCTTGCGCGCCGTTGTTGTAACCGGCGATGCCTTCGATGGGCAGGTAGCCGCGGGCGGCGGCGGCTTCGATGCGGGCGGCTTCGGCCTTGCGAACCGCGCCCAGCAGGGGGATGCGACCCTGATCGTCGTAGTACACGCCCACGCCCAGATTGACTTTACCGGGACGCGTATCAGCGTTGAATTGTTCGTTCAGGCCAAGAATGGGGTCGCGCGGGGCGAGTTCGACGGAATCGAAAAGGGTGCTCATGGGAGTCTGATGAGGTGGGTGGACGCAGTACGGGCTGCTGTGGATAATGAGGGGTTTACCCTGGAAGAGTCTAGCATGCCTAAGAGCGCAATAGACCCGATTACGGCGGGGGCCGCAGCGAACCTGGCGGCCGATCCCGCGGCGGCATTGGCCGTGGCGGATCCGTCCGCGCCAGGCCCCGGATTCATCGATTTCCCGGGCAGCCCGTTTCACCTGTACCAACCCTATCCGCCGGCGGGCGATCAGCCCACCGCCATCGAGGGGTTGACCCAGGGGGTCGAAGACGGCCTGATGTTTCAGACGCTATTGGGCGTGACGGGCTCCGGCAAGACCTACACCATGGCCAACGTCATCGCCCGCATGGGGCGCCCGGCGCTGGTTCTGGCCCCCAATAAGACGCTGGCCGCCCAGCTGTACGCCGAAATGCGGGAGTTCTTCCCGAAGAACGCCGTCGAGTACTTCGTTTCGTACTACGACTACTACCAGCCCGAAGCGTACGTGCCGACGCGCGACCTGTTCATTGAAAAGGATTCGTCCATCAATGAGCACATCGAACAGATGCGGCTGTCGGCGACCAAGAGCCTGCTGGAGCGCCGCGACACCATCATCGTGGGCACCGTGTCGTGCATCTACGGTATCGGCAACCCGGGCGACTACCACGCCATGGTGCTGATCCTGCGCGCCGGCGACCAGATCTCGCGCCGCGAGATCCTGGCCCGCCTGGTCGCCATGCAGTACACCCGCAACGACGCCGAGTTCACCCGCGGCGTCTTCCGGGTGCGTGGCGAGACCATCGACATCTTCCCGGCGGAAAGCCCGGAACTGGCGCTGCGCCTGACGCTGTTCGACGACGAGATCGAAAGCCTGGAGCTGTTCGATCCGCTGACCGGCCGCATCCGCCAGAAGCTGCCGCGCTTTACCGTCTATCCCGGTTCGCACTACGTCACGCCGCGCGACACCGTGCTGCGCGCCATTGAAACCATCAAGGAAGAGCTGCGCGAACGGGTCAAGCGCTTCGTCGACGACGGCCATCTGGTCGAGGCGCAGCGGCTGGAGCAGCGCACCCGTTTCGACCTGGAAATGCTGCAGGAGCTGGGCTTCTGCAAAGGCATCGAAAACTACTCTCGCCACCTGTCCGGCGCGGCGCCAGGCGAACCGCCGCCCACCCTCATCGACTACCTGCCGTCCGATGCGCTCATGTTCATTGACGAAAGCCACGTCACCATCGGCCAGTTGGGCGGCATGTACCGGGGCGACCGCGCGCGCAAGGAAACGCTGGTGCAGTACGGCTTTCGCCTGCCGTCGGCGCTGGACAACCGGCCGCTGAAACTCGAGGAATTCGAGGCTCGGATGCGCCAGTGCGTGTTCGTGTCGGCCACGCCGGCCGCCTACGAGAAAGAGCACACCGACAACGTCGTGGAACAAGTGGTGCGGCCTACCGGGCTGGTCGATCCGCTGGTCGAGGTCCTGCCGGCCCGGACCCAGGTCGATGACCTCCTCGGGCAGATCAAGGCGCGCGTGGCGCAAGCGGAGCGCGTGCTGGTCACCACGCTGACCAAGCGCATGGCGGAGGACTTGACGGACTTCCTGAGCGAGCACGGCGTCCGAGTGCGCTATCTGCATTCGGATATCGACACCGTCGAGCGCGTGGAAATCATCCGCGACCTGCGCCTGGGCACCTTTGACGTGCTGGTGGGGATCAACCTGCTGCGCGAAGGGCTGGATATTCCCGAAGTGTCGCTGGTCGCGATCCTGGATGCCGACAAGGAAGGCTTCCTGCGTTCGGAACGCAGCCTGATCCAGACCATCGGGCGTGCGGCGCGCAACCTCAACGGCCACGCCATCCTTTATGCGGACCGCATCACCGATTCGATGCAGCGCGCCATGGAGGAAACCGAAAGGCGGCGCGCCAAGCAGCTGAAGTTCAACGCCGACCACGGCATTACCGCCCGGGGCGTGCAGAAGGCCGTGCGCGAACTGATTGATGGCGTGGTCGCGCCGACGCAGCACGACGCGCTCGAGGCCGCAGTTCCGGCCGAGTTCCTGAAGGACGAAAAGGCCCTGGCCCGCGAGATCAAGCGCCTCGAAAAGCTGATGATGGATCATGCCCGGAACCTCGAGTTCGAACAGGCGGCTGCGGCGCGCGACGCGCTGACCGCGCTGAAGCAGCGCGTGCTGCTGGACGGGGCGGTGTAGCAGCGGATTACGTGTCTAAATGTTTCTTTTCGCTGACTGGCGGCTGAATATTGCCAAAACCTGTTGCGTTGCAATCAGGCTGCCACGATTCGCCCGGATATCTGCATTCAGTGTTCATGAGAGAGATCAGAATTTCTTCATAAGTTATTGATTTTATTGAAAAAATATTGATACTGTATTTGCCGGGCCAGAATCCCGCAGACGCAAAAAAAGCTTGCCTTATCTCGGGTTTTCCCGCACACTTACTCCCATGATGACCAAGGTACTTTTCGTTTGCATGGGCAATATCTGTCGCTCGCCGAGCGCAGAGGGCGTGTTTCGCCATTTGGTGAACGACGCGGGTTTGGGCGATGTGGTTCGCATCGACTCCGCGGGCACGCACGCGTTTCACATCGGCGAGGCGCCTGATGCCCGGGCGCAGGCCGCAGCGCGCAAGCGCGGCTACGAGATCACGCACTGCGAAGCGCGTCAGGTCACCGCGGAAGATTTCCGCGATTTCGACTTGATCCTCGCCATGGATTGGGACAATCTGTCCGCCATGCAGCAGCAGTGCCCCAAGGCCTACCAGCACAAGCTGATGCTGCTGATGCGCTTTGCCAATGAGTTCGAAGAGGCCACCGTGCCCGATCCGTACTATGGCGGCGCCGATGGTTTCGGCAAGGTCCTGGACTACCTGGAAGACGCCTGTCAGGGTGTACTTGAGCTGGTGCGCAAGCGCGCGACCCAGTACCAGGCGGCGTGATCCGCTTGTTCCGCAGGGCTGCCCGCCGGGCGGTTCTCGGAGGTGCTTGGCAGTGAAAAACCGCGCGAATGCGCGGTTTTTTCTAGCCGGGAGCCATACCAAATTAGTCGGGAATAGGCTATACTTGAGGCAATTACTCGGGTATTGACCGCTGGATTCGCCTGCGGCCATTGCCGAATCACTGGGAACCTACCATGCGGCTAACTACCAAGGGGCGTTTCGCCGTGACTGCCATGATCGATCTGGCTATGCGGCAGCATAGCGGTCCGGTCACTCTTGCGGCCATCAGCCAGCGTCAGAACATCTCGCTGTCCTACCTGGAACAGCTGTTCGGGAAACTGCGTCGCCACGAACTCGTGGACAGCGTGCGCGGCCCTGGGGGCGGCTACTCGCTCGCGCGCCTCGCCCGCAACGTTACCGTTGCCGACATCATTTTCGCCGTCGATGAACCCCTGGACGCCACCAGCTGCGGCGGCAAGCGGGACTGTACGAGCGGCAA
The DNA here is from genome assembly GCF_014490035.1 of Achromobacter xylosoxidans. NCBI lineage: Bacteria > Pseudomonadati > Pseudomonadota > Betaproteobacteria > Burkholderiales > Alcaligenaceae > Achromobacter > Achromobacter xylosoxidans. The sequence continues at coordinate 2,757,847 of NZ_CP061008.1, forward strand.
CGACGGCAAGCCGGGCAAGTGCATGACGCACGAACTCTGGGCTACGTTGAATCGCAAGATGGTGGATTACCTGGATTCGGTGTCCCTGCAGGATCTCGTCGATCAGCAGCGCGTGCGCCAACTGCAGGAAGCCAACAATCAAGCGCAGGCTTGCGCGGTGCGCGTGAACCGGGTGGGGGGCGCCAACAACGCCGCCAACGCCCCGGCCGCGACCGTCGCCGCCAATGCCACCGTATAAGCAGTATCAGGAGTTGTAGAAATGACCACCCGCCCGATCTATCTGGATTATTCCGCCACGACGCCCGTCGACCCCCGCGTCGTGGACAAGATGGTGCCCTGGCTGTACGACAATTTCGGCAACCCGGCATCCCGCAGCCATGCGTTTGGCTGGGAATCCGAAGAAGCCGTCGAGCGCGCCCGTGAAGAAGTCGCCAAGCTGGTGAACGCCGATCCGCGCGAAATCGTCTGGACCTCCGGCGCCACCGAATCCAACAACCTGGCGATCAAAGGCGCCGCCAACTTCTACCAGGAACGCGGCAAGCACATCGTCACCGTCAAGACCGAGCACAAGGCCGTGCTGGACACCTGTCGCGAACTCGAGCGCCAGGGCTTCGAAGTGACCTATCTGGACGTCAAGGACAACGGCCTGATCGATCTGGACACCTTCAAGGCCGCGCTGCGCCCCGATACCGTGCTGGTATCCGTGATGATGGTGAACAACGAAATCGGCGTGATCCAGGACGTCGCAACGCTGGGCGAGATCTGCCGCGAAAAGGGCATCATTTTCCACGTGGACGCCGCCCAGGCGACCGGCAAGGTGGAAATCGACCTGCAAAAGCTCAAGGTCGACCTGATGTCGTTCTCGGCTCACAAGACCTACGGCCCCAAGGGCATCGGCGCCCTGTACGTGCGCCGCAAGCCGCGTATCCGCATCGAAGCGCAGATGCACGGCGGCGGCCACGAGCGCGGTTTCCGCTCGGGCACGCTGGCCACGCACCAGATCGTCGGCATGGGCGAAGCTTTCCGCCTGGCCCGCGAGGAAATGGGCACCGAGAACGAGCGCATCCGCATGCTGCGCGACCGCCTGTGGGCTGGCCTGTCGCAGATCGAAGAGGTCTACCTCAACGGCGACATGGACCAACGCGTCCCGCACAACCTGAATGTCAGCTTCAACTACGTCGAAGGCGAGTCCCTGATCATGGCGATCAAGGAACTGGCCGTCTCCAGCGGCTCGGCCTGCACCTCGGCCAGCCTGGAACCGTCCTACGTGTTGCGCGCCCTGGGCCGCAACGACGAACTGGCGCACAGCTCGATCCGCTTCACGCTGGGCCGTTTCACGACCGAAAAGGAAGTGGACTACGCCATCGAGTTGCTCAAGAGCCGCGTCGGCAAGCTGCGCGACATGTCGCCGCTGTGGGAAATGGCCAAGGAAGGCATCGACTTGAACACCGTGCAGTGGGCTGCGCACTAAGCGCCCGCGCCTAGAAATTCGTGGAGAATTAACATGTCTTACAGCACCAAAGTCCTGGATCACTACGAAAACCCGCGCAACGTCGGTTCGTTCGACAAGTCGGACGAGTCGGTCGGCACCGGCATGGTCGGCGCGCCCGCCTGTGGCGACGTGATGAAGCTGCAGATCAAGGTGAACGAAGCCGGCGTGATCGAAGACGCGCGCTTCAAGACCTACGGCTGCGGTTCGGCCATCGCTTCCAGCTCGCTCGTGACCGAATGGGTCAAGGGCAAGACGCTCGACGAAGCCATGAACATCCGCAACACGCAGATCGCCGAAGAACTGGCCCTGCCGCCCGTGAAGGTGCACTGTTCCATCCTGGCCGAAGACGCGATCAAGGCCGCGGTGCAGAACTACAAAGAAAAGCATTCGGCCCCGGCTGAAGCTGCTGTGGCGGGCTGAACATGTCCGTTACCCTGACCCAACAGGCTGCCACCCATATCGGCCGCTACTTGCAGAAGCGCGGAAAGGGTATCGGCTTGCGGCTCGGCGTTAGGACCACGGGCTGCTCCGGCATGGCCTACAAGCTCGAGTACGTGGACGACGTGGCGCCGGAAGACGTGGTGTTCGAAAGCTTCGGCGTGAAGGTCTTCATCGACCCGAAAAGCCTGTCCTACCTGGACGGCACCGAACTCGATTACGCCCGTGAAGGCCTGAACGAAGGCTTCAAGTTCCGCAACCCCAACGAAAAGGCGACCTGCGGCTGCGGCGAGTCGTTCACGGTGTAAGTCTTGGCTGGTGACGATCACTTCGGCCTGTTCGGCTTGCCGGCGCGTTTCGATCTGGACGCCCAGGCGCTTGAGACTGCGTGGCGTACCGTCGCGGCGCAGGTGCATCCCGACCGCTACGCCACTGCCAGCCCCGCGGAACGCCGCGTGGCCATGCAGTGGGCGGCTCGCGCCAACGAGGCTTACCGCCTGTTGCGCGATCCCTTGCTGCGGGCGCGCTACCTGTGCGAGCAGGCCGGCGTGGACCTGCAGACCGAGAGCAACACGGCCATGGACCCCGAGTTCCTGATGCAGCAGATGACCTGGCGCGAGATGCTGGACGACGCACGCGACGACGCCGACGCCCTGGCGGCCTTGCAGGCGGAATTGCAGCAGGCGCGCGCCGCCATGCGCGCCACGCTGGCCCGTCTGATCGACCAGGACCGCGACTACGCGGCGGCGGGGCTCAAGGTGCGGGAGTGGATGTTCGTGGAGAAGTTGGCGGAAGAACTGGCGCACGCCCAGCCCGCCGCATAGCCCAGGCCGCGCCGGGGCGTCCGCGACACGGGCGCCGGCACAGCGCCGCCTACTGACCATAAAAACAGAATCATGGCCTTATTGCAGATATCAGAGCCTGGCGAATCGCCCGCGCCTCACCAGCGCAAGCTGGCGGTCGGGATCGACCTGGGCACCACCAATTCCCTGGTTGCGGCCGTGCGCAGCAGCGTCGCCGAAGTGCTGAGGGACGAGCAAGGCCACGCCTTGCTGCCTTCCGCCGTGCGCTATTTCGCCGGCGGCAAGGTCACCACGGGGCGCGAACCGCTCGCGCAGCAGGCCGAGGATCCGCTGAATACCGTTGTGTCGGTCAAGCGTTTCATGGGCCGTTCGCTGGAAGAGGCGCGCGCCAGCCGTGCGCCGTACGAATTCGTGGACGCGCCCGGCATGGTGCGCATCCGCACCGTCCAGGGCGACCTGAGCCCGGTTGAAGTGTCGGCGCAGATCCTGGCCGTTCTGCGCCAACGCGCCGAAGACGTGCTGGGCGATGACCTGGTCGGCGCGGTCATCACGGTGCCCGCCTATTTCGATGACGCCCAGCGCCAGGCGACGCGCGACGCCGCCCGTCTGGCCGGCCTGAACGTGCTGCGCCTGCTGAATGAACCGACCGCAGCGGCCATTGCCTACGGCCTGGATAACGCGGCTGAAGGCGTGTACGCCGTGTACGACCTGGGCGGCGGCACGTTCGATATTTCCATCCTGCGCCTGACCCAGGGCGTGTTCGAGGTCATTGCCACCGGCGGCGATACCGCGCTGGGCGGTGACGACTTCGATGCCTTGATCGTCGATCATGTGGTGGCCGGGCTTGCCGCGGGCGAGTTTTCGCCGGCGGACCGCCGCCGCTTGCTGATGGCGGCGCGCGCCGCGCGCGAGGCCTTGTCGGACGCCGATGCGGCCGGCCTGAAGCTGAAATTGTCCGACGGCAGAACCGTGGACACGAGCCTGACGCGGGCCGCATTCGAAGAACTGGCCCAGCCCCTGATCGTGCGCACGCTGGACTGCGCGCGCCGCGCCTTGCGCGACGCATCGCTGACGCCGGCCGACGTGCGCGGCGTGGTGATGGTCGGCGGCGCCACGCGCATGCCGGTCGTGCGCGCTGCCGTGGGCAAGCTGTTCGGCACGCAACCGCTGACGGACCTGGATCCCGATCAAGTGGTGGCGCTGGGCGCCGCCTTACAGGCCAATCTGCTGGCGGGCAACCGCGCTCCCGGCGAAGACTGGCTGCTGCTGGACGTGATCCCGCTGTCCTTGGGGCTGGAAACCATGGGCGGCCTGGTGGAGCGCATCATCCCGCGCAACAGCACGATTCCGGTGGCGCGCGCCCAGGAATTCACGACCTTCAAGGATGGCCAGACGGCCATGAGCATCCATGTGGTGCAGGGCGAACGCGACCTGGTCTCCGATTCGCGCTCGCTGGCCCGCTTCGAGCTGCGCGGCATTCCGCCCATGGTGGCGGGCGCAGCCCGCATCCGCGTGACCTTCCAGGTGGACGCCGACGGCCTGCTGAGCGTGACCGCGCGCGAGCAGAGCAAGGGCGTCGAGGCCATGGTGTCGGTCAAGCCGTCCTATGGCCTGACCGACGACGAAATCGCGCAGATGTTGGCCGACAGCGTGGCGCAAGCCGACACCGACGCCCGCGCCCGCATGCTGCGCGAGCAACAGGTGGACGCGCGCCAACTGGTCGAGTCGGTGCAGGCCGCGCTGGCCGTCGATGGCGACCTGCTGGATGCCGAAGAACGCAAGCGTGTGGACGCATGCCTGCAGGCTGCCATCGCCGCTCAGGACGCGCAGGACGTGGACACGGTGAAGGACGCGGTCCAGGCCCTGTCGGCCGCGACCGACGATTTCGCTGCGCGCCGGATGGACCGCAGCATCCGCGCCGCGCTGGCGGGCCGCAAACTTGATGAGATTGCCTGATAACACGCTATGCCGAAACTGACCGTATTGCCTCATCCCGACTACTGCCCGGAAGGCGCCGTGATCGAAGACGCGCCCAAGGGCGTGTCGATCTGCCGCGTGCTGCTGGACAACCATATCGACATCGAACACGCGTGTGAACTGTCGTGCGCCTGCACGACCTGTCACGTGGTGGTCAAGCAGGGCTATGCTTCGCTGGAAGACGCCACCGATGACGAAGAGGATCTGCTGGACAAGGCCTGGGGCCTGACCCCGACCTCGCGCCTGTCCTGCCAGGCGCTGGTGACGGACGCCGACCTGACGGTCGAGATCCCCAAGTACACCATCAACCACGCCAAAGAGGGCCATTGATGAAGTGGACCGATACCTACCAGATCGCCGAGGCGCTGCTCGACGCGCATCCCGACGTGGATCCCAAGACGCTGCGCTTCGTGCAGCTGCGCGAGTGGGTCCTGGCCTTGCCGGGCTTCAACGACGACCCCGCACATAGCGGCGAGAAGATCCTGGAGGCCATCCAGATGGCCTGGATCGACGAGGCGGACTGATCGCCAAACCAGAAGCGCTCCCTGCGGGGAGCGTTTTTGTTTTTGAGCGCTGGCGGATCCGGACCGATCCCGCCGCGGGCATGCCCGCCACGGTATCATCAAGGGTCTTCCCGTTGTCCTTACCTGCCTGAGTCTACCGATGCCCGCTGCCCAATTGCGCTTTGGCCTGGCCGCCAACCGGCTGCACCACGAAACTCCCGATGCCGCGCTGTTTACCTGGCTGCGCGCGTGTTCCGGCACGATACGCGAGCTGGGCGTGCAGTTGCACACCGTCGGCCGCACCCATGACGCGATCGTGCGCGAGGGCATGCTGCAGGGCTACGGCGGGTTGATCCGCTATCCCTACGGCCGCGAAGGCGGCCTGATGAAGCTGGTGGCCCGGGTGACGGAAGGGCGTGACGGGCAGGCGCCGTTCGACGGCGCGATCTACCTGATCGATCCCGTCGACCCGTCATCGATTTTTCCGGAAGCGCTGGCGCTCAAGCGCCAATGCATCACGCACGGCCGTCCGTTCATCTCGACGCTTGCGGGCGCCATCGAATGGATGGAAGTCGAACGCGTCCATGCCGGCTTGCCGCCGGACGTCTCGGCTTCGCGCCATTTCAACTTCACCGGCCAGACGGTGGCGCTGATCGCCCACGATGCGCTCAAGGACGAAATGGTCGCGTTCGCCAGCGAGCATTTCGACGTGCTGTCGCGATTTGCGCGGCGCGTGGCCACGGGTACCACCGGCGGCCGCTTGAACGAGCTGGCCTGGTCGCGCGGCTGGCCCAAGGATACGCCCTGGGTGCACCGTTATCTCAGCGGGCCGCTGGGCGGCGATGCCCAGATTGCGGAGCTGGTGCTGGAACACCAATGCCAGCGCGTGATCTTTTTCGAGGATCCGCATGTGGCGCGCCAGCACGAGGCCGACATCCAGCTACTGGAACGCGCGGTGCGCGTAGTGACCGAGTCCGCCACCTGCGCCACCTCGCCGACGGTGGCGCGGCGCTGGGCGCAGGCGGTGGAAAAGCGCGTTATCTGAGCTTTGCCCGGGTGGGCGCGGCGCCGGGCCGGGAGTCCGTGATGATGCGGCCGACCCGGTCGGCCACGGCGGACGCGGCCATGGACAAGGGCAGGACGTCCGACCGACACAGGAACACCGGCCGCGTCAGGCGCGGCTTGACGATGCGGTGCAGGATGACCTCGCCGCGCGCGGCTTCCTGGTGCACCGCCGCGTAGGACAGGATGGTGTGCGCGATGCCCGCCTGCGCCAGTTCGATCAGCTGCGGGATGGCGTTGGCCTCGGCAATGACGCGGAACTCGGCGCGTTCCTGCTGCTGATACTGGTCCAGCAACCGGCGCAGGCTGTGTTGACTGCCGGGCAATACCAGCGGCAGTTCGGCGAGCGCGTGCAGATCCATGACCGGCAGCGCATGCAGCGCGGCTGGGGACGGCTTTTTTCGCGGCTTGGCCGAGGGCGGCGAAACCACGACCAGCTCTTCGTCCATCAGGTGCTGGAAGCGCAGATCGACCGAGGCGTCGTCGCTGAAAGTCAGTCCCAGGTCGGCATGGCCGGAACTGACGAAGCCCGGGATGTATCCCGTACTGGATTCGATGATCTTCAGGTAGACGCCGGGCCAGTGCTCCAACGAGAACCGCAGCAACGGCACAGTCACCAGTTTGGCCATGGACATGGACATAGCCAGCGATACCGTGCCCCGGGGAGCGTTCAGGTCTTCGCGCACGTCGGCACGCGCCGTGTCGATGCGCCCCAGGATCTCGCGCGCGTGCGCCAGCATGCGTGATCCCGCCGCTGTCGGCGTGACGCCGCGTGCGCTGCGATGCAACAGCACCACGCCCAGATCTTCTTCCAGATTGCGTATCAGCAGGCTCAACGCGGGTTGCGCCACATGCAGCGCGGCCGCGGCGCGGCTGATCGACCCGGTGGAAACCACGGCGACAAAGCACTGCATCGCGCGGATGGACATGGACATGCGCAGACCTCAGGCGGGCAGGGGCATAATAAGTTTATTATGGCCTGCATATTTAAACGGTATTTCTAATATATCAAGACGCTTCGCATAATGGGCGCCATCCCACCAAGAACATAACGGAGACATCATGGCGTTCCAGAAAATCCTCGCCGCTGGCATGGCTGCTGCGGCGCTGTCCGGGCCGGCGTTGGCCGATACCTGGCCTTCAAAGCCCATTACGCTGGTCGTGCCTTTCTCGGCCGGCGGTCCGACCGACTTCATCGCGCGTCTGGTGGCGGAGCCTCTGGCGCGCGAGCTGGGGCAGCAGGTCATCGTCCAGAACAAGCCGGGCGCCAGCGGCAACGTCGGCTACCAAAGCGTGCTGAATGGCCCGGCGGATGGCTACACGCTGATGCACAACACGGTGGCCATGCAGGCCATCAACCCGCTGATGTACCCGAGCGCGAAGATGCATCCATTGCAGGACTACGTGCCCGTCGGCACGACGGGCGCCATGCCCAATCTGCTGGTGGTCAATCCCGAACGCACGCCGGTCCAGACCTTGGCCGATCTGGTCCAGCGCGGGCGCGGCATGAAGAACGGGCTTAGCTATGCGACCTTCGGGCCGGGCAGTTCGCCGCACGTCTATGGTGCGTCGCTGCAGAAGCTGGCCGGCTTTCAAGCCGTGGGCGTCGCCTACAAAGGCAGCGCGAACGCCGTGACCGACGTGATCGGCGGGCAGGTCGATTTCCTGTTCGACAGCATGTCGACCAGTCTTGGCCAGGTGCAGGCCGGCAGGTTGAAGGCCCTGGCCATTACCTCCGCCGACCGGTCGCCCCTGTTGCCGGACGTGCCCACGCTGAAGGAAGCGGGCTATCCCAGCCTGGACCTCAAATTCTGGTTCTCCCTGCAAACGCCCGCGGGCACGCCGCCGGAAGTGGTGCAGAAGCTGCGCGAGGCGGTAGCGCGTGTCGTCGCGAGCGATGACTACCGCAAGGCGATGCAGGACCGAGGCGCGGAAGCCTTCCAGGTCGCTCCCGCCGAGTTGGACGCGTTCTTCAAGCGTGAAACCGCGCAGTGGACCCAGGCCGCGCAAACCATCGGCCTGAAGAGCGAGCAGTAATCATGTCGATGGATGCGCGCATGACGCCGCTGAAGAACATTACCGTCCTGGATTTGAGCAAGGTGCTGGCCGGGCCGCTATGCGGCCAGTATCTGGGCGAGCTGGGCGCGCGGGTGATCAAGGTCGAACCGGTGGGTTCGGGCGACGATACGCGTGCCTGGCTGCCGCAGGAGGCGGGCCAGTCGGCGACCTTCCTGGCGGTGAACCACAACAAGCGCAGTCTGGCCGTGGACCTGAAAACCGCGGAAGGGCGCGCCGTGGTGCATCGCCTGGCGGAACAGGCGGACGTGGTGCTGCAAGGTTTCGGCGGCAAGACCGCCGCGCGCCTGGGCGTGGATTACGAGACGCTCAGCGGCCTCAACCCGCGATTGGTGTACTGCGAAATCTCGGGCTATGGCCGCGAGGGTCCGATGGGCGAGGAGCCGGGCTACGACGTCATGCTGCAGGCCTTCAGCGGCATGATCAGCACCATGGGCGAACCGGGTGGGAATTTTGCGCGCGCCAGCTTCTCGCCGGTGGACCTGGGCACGGGTTCCTTTGCGCTGAGCGGAATCCTGGCCGCGTTGCTGGAGCGCAGCCAGAGCGGCAAGGGGCAGTACCTGGACGTTTCCTTGCTGGATACGTCGCTCGGCCTGATGTCGTACATGGCGCAGAACTACTGGCGCACTGGCCAGATTCCGCGCCGCATGGGTACGGGCCATCCCGCCATGTGTCCGTATCAGGCGTTCCACGCGGCTGATGGCGACATCATGCTGGGCGTGGGCAACGATGCGCAATGGCAGCGCTTCTGCGCCGTTGCGGGGCTGCAAGACCAGGTCGATGCGCCGCAGTTCGCCACCAACGCCGACCGGGTACGCAATTTTGCCGAGACGGTCGCGCTGGTCCAGTCGCGCATGGAGACGCGCAGCGTGGCGCAATGGCTGGAAGCGCTCAAGCCAGCGGGCATTGCCTGTTCTGCGATTCATACGCTGGACCAGGCCTTGGCGCATCCGCAGGTCGCTGCGCGCGAACTCGTCGTGAAAAGTGAGCACAAGGTCCTGGGGGAAGTCCGCAACATCGGCTTGCCGATACGCTTCGGACGCCAGCCCCGCCAGGCCGCGCTGCCCGCGCCCGTGCTGGGCGAACACACGCGCGAGATCCTGGCCGAACTGGGCTACGCCCCAGCCGACGTCCAAGCATTGCTGGCGTCGGGCAGCGTGCAAGCCCACTCCTGAAAACGAGAGCGACGATGACATTCCTGCGCTATGAAGTCCGCGATCAGATTGCGGAAATCCATCTATGCCATGCGCCCGTCAATGCGCTGGACGAAGACATGCTGGACGCTCTGATCGCCGCGCTGGAACGGGCCAATGCCGACTCCGGCGTGCGCGCCGTGCTGCTGGCCAGCGATCTGCCGGGGCGCTTTTGCGCCGGGCTGGATATGAAGAAGCTGCTGGACAGCACGCCGGCGCGGATCCACGCGCTGTTGTCCAAGCTGTACATCAAGCTCTACGACACGCAGTTCAACCTGACCAAGCCGTCGATTTCGGTGGTGTCGGGTGCGGTCCGGGGCGGCGGGATGACGGTGGCCATATCCAGCGACATGGTGGTGGCGGCGGAGACCGCCACGTTCGGTTATCCCGAAATCGATGTGGGTGTATTGCCGGCGATCCATTACGTGCACTTGCCGGGCATCGTTGGCAAGCACCGCGCGTTCGACCTGCTGTTCACCGGGCGCACCTTCAGTGCGCAAGAGGCCCAGGGATTGGGATTGGTGGCGCGCGTCGCGCCCGAAGCGGAGCTGCTGGAGCAGGCCCGCTCGCTGGCGCGGTCATTGGCGGGCAAGCCGCCGCAAGTCCTGGCGATGGGGCGGCGCGCCTTCGTTTACAGCAACGACAACGAGTACCGGCGCCGGGTGGCGACGGCGGTCGAGGTGTTCTGCAATGCAGCCGCCACGCCCGAGGCGCGCGAAGGACTGAGCGCCTTCGTGCAAAAGCGCGCGCCCGACTGGAGCGGGCTGCGGCAAGGCGGCTAGCGCCGCCGCGAGGCGCACCCTGGAACCTATTCGCCCTTGAACTGCGGCGCACGCTTCTCGCGGAACGCGCGCACGCCTTCGGCGAAGTCCGCGCGCGAGGCGCTGTCCAGGAAGCGCGCGGTCTCTTCGGCCAGCTGGGTTTCCAGCGCGGCGTGTTCGGCCGAGCGCAGCAGATCCTTGGCCCCCGCGATGCCGTGCGGCGCGTGGCGGGCGACCTCAAGCGCGTAGCCTTGCGCGGCTTGCGCGAGTTCTCCGGCAGGGGCGGTGCGCGTGACGATGCCCCAGGCCAACGCGTCGCCGGCGGAGAAGGCGTCGTGCCGCAGCAGCAGGTCCAGCGCGCGGCGGGCGCCCAGCACCCGCGTGAGGCCATGGGTCATGCCGGCGTCGGGCGTCGCTCCAAGCTTCAGGTAGGCCGTCATGAAGCGGGCGTCGGCGTCGGCGATGGCCAGGTCGCAAGCCAATACCAGCGACAGGCCCGCACCCGCGGCGATGCCGTGGACCTGCGCAATCCAGATCTTGTGCATGCGGGCAATGCGCGCAATGAAATCGTTCAATGGCGTGAACAGGTCCAGCAGGGTGGCGCGCACCAGGGCGGGCTCGCCCGTGAACATGCTGATGTCGCCGCCGGCGCAAAAGGTCTTGCCGGTGGCGCGCAGCAACACGGCGCGGATGTCGTCGCGCGCTTCCAGCCATTGCGCGGCGCGTTGCAGGTCCTGCGCCATCGCCACGTCGATGGCGTTCAGCGCGTCGGGGCGGTTCAGCGTCACGGTCGCGATCGCGCCGTCGGTTTCCAGGAACAGGGTCTGGAAGGCGGGGTGTTCTTGGGTCATGGCGAGTCTCCGTTATCGGGTAAGTACCAACTGTCGATCCAAAAACCGCGATGCTATGGTCTGAACCGAGCGCTTGCTTGGTTTTCTTTTAAGCACGCTTAGCGTAACGCATAGAACGATTTTCCGGCGCTGTACTGGCGTAGGTAAAGACAGGTTCGTTGCATCTCCTGCCTCGCGGGTTCGCCAGACCGACGTCGATAAAAAACTTCGCATGTAAAGGCGAGGAGACAAATGGTGGATCAGTCCGACAGCCCTCCCTTGCTGGAGGTGGATGGGGTCACGCTGGCGTTCGGCGGGGTCAAGGCGCTTACCGGGGTGGGCTTTCGCGTGGAGCCCGGCTCCATCACCACGGTCATCGGCCCCAACGGCGCGGGCAAGACCTCGCTGTTCAACACCATTTCCGGCTTCTACCGCCCGGCGTCAGGACACATCCGGTTCCAGGGACGCGACATCACGCGCGTGGCCGCGCCCGAACGCGCCAAGCTGGGCCTGGCGCGCAGCTTCCAGAACATTGCGCTGTTCCGCGGCATGACGGTGCTGGACAACATCAAGCTGGGCCGCCACGCCCACCTGCGCACCAACGTGCTGGACGCCTTGCTGTATTTCGGGCGGGCGCGCCGCGAAGAGATGGCGCTGCGCGCCGACATCGAAGAGCGCATCATTGACTTCCTGGAGATCGACCACATCCGCCATGCGCCGGTGGCCGCGCTGTCCTATGGCCTGCAAAAGCGGGTGGAGCTGGCGCGAGCGCTGGCCATGAATCCCAAGGTGCTGATGCTGGACGAGCCGGTGGCGGGCATGAACCGCGAAGAGACCGACGACATGGCGCGCTTCATCCTGGACGCGCGCTCCGAATGGGGCGTAACGGTGCTGATGGTGGAGCATGACATGGGCATGGTGATGGACCTGTCGGACCACGTGGTGGTGCTGAACTTCGGGCAGGTGATTGCCGATGGCACGCCGGCGCAGGTGCAGGCCGATCCCCAGGTCATCCAGGCTTATCTGGGCGCGGGCGACGTGGGCGACCTGCGCCGTCGCCTGCGGGAGGCGGCCTGATGGACATGCTGTTCTTCCTGGAAGTCACGCTGGCCGGGCTGGGCAGCGGCGGGCTTTATGCGCTGGCGGCGTTGGCCTTTGTCATCGTCTACAAGGCGACCCGGGTAGTGAACATCGCCATCGGCGAATTCCTGATGCTGGGCGCCTACGTGTTCTATGCCTTCGCCACCGGCATGGAATGGCCGATCTGGCTGGCCATCGTGGGCGCGGTGGTGGTGTCGGGCGCGCTGGGGGCGCTGGTCGAGCGGCTGACCATCCGTCCGATGTTGGGCGAAGCGCCGATCTCGGTATTCATGATCACGGTGGGGCTGGCGTCGATCCTGGTGGGCGTGGTGGAGCTGATCTGGACGGCGGACCAGCGCCGCCTGCCGGAGTTCATGCCGCGTTCGCCGGTGATGATAGGGGAGGCCTTCGTCGCGCCCAAGGTGTTCTACGGCTTCTGGGTGGCGGTGGTGCTGGCGCTGCTGGTGCTGGTGGTGTTCCGCTACTGGCGCGGCGGGGTGGCGCTGCGCGCCACGGCTTCGGACCAGGGCGCGGCTTACGCCATGGGCATCAACGTGCCGCGCGTGTTTTCGCTGGCCTGGGTGGCGGCGGGCGCGCTGGCTGCGGTGTCGGGCGTGATCGTGGGCGCCATCGGCGGCATTTCCTCGTCGATGGGCGTGTTCGGCCTGTCGGTGCTGGTGGTGGTGATCGTGGGCGGCCTGGACAGCGTGGCGGGCGCGTTGGTGGGCGGCGTATTCATCGGCCTGCTGGAGGCCTGGGCGGGCGCCTACATGGGCGGCGAATACAAGTTGCTGGCCACTTTCATCGTGCTGGTGGTGGTGTTGATGGTCAGGCCCTACGGCCTGTTCGGCACCCGTGAAATCGAGAGGCTCTGACCGATGCGCATCGCGACTGCCAAGCAGACTTATCTTGCGGACGAAGCGCTGTTCGACACCCGCACGCAGAAGGCGTGGCTGGCCTTGCTGGCCGCGTCCCTGGCCATGTTTCCCTTCGTGGCCGACGCCTATTGGCTCTATCTGGCCTGCCTGGTGGCCATCAACGTCGCCAGCGCCACGGGGCTGAACATCCTGACGGGCTATACCGGCCTGGTCAGCCTGGGGCAGGCCGCCTTCATGGGACTGGGAGCGTACACGGTCGCGGTGCTGGAGCAGCGGCTGGGTACGCCGGTGCTGCTCAATCTGGTGGCCGGCGGGCTGGTGGCGATGCTGGGCGGCCTGCTGGTCGGCATTCCGTCCTTGCGGGTGAAGGGGCTGTACCTGGCCATTGCCACCATTGCCGCGTCGTTCATCGCGCACTTCATCTTCGCCAACTGGCAGTTCACGGGCGGAACGACCGGGCTGCAGGTGCCACCGGCGCGGGTGCTGGGCGTGGACCTGGACACCTCGTTCAAGATCTACTGGCTGATCGTGCCGGTGACGGCGCTGATGGTGCTGGGCGCGGCCAACCTGTTCCGCACGCGCATCGGCCGCGCTTTCATCGCCATTCGCGACCGCGACATTTCGGCCGAGGTGCTGGGCATACGCCTGCTGCGCTACAAGCTGCTGTCGTTCGGTCTGTCGTCGTTCTATGCGGGCGTGGCGGGCGGCATGTGGGCCTATTTCTTCCGGGTGGTCACGCCCGAGAGCTTCCCGCTGATCATGTCGATCTTCTTCCTGGCGGCCATCATCGTGGGCGGCATGGGCACGATCCTGGGTTCCATCCTGGGCGCCATCTTCATGACCATGGTGCCGGAACTGCTCAAGCTGATCGTGGGTTGGCTGCCGGTGGGCGGCGACGCGCTGCGCCTGATTTCGCCGGTGCGCACCATTGTTTTCGGCCTGCTGATCGTGGGCTTTCTGATCTTCGAGCCGCACGGGCTCGCGGAAATCTGGCGGCGCGTGCGCCGCTACTTCCACCTCTGGCCTTTCCGTACCTAGCCATGGCGGCGGCCATCCATAAGACCCTCAGGAGACTAACCATGAAGCGCATCCGGATCGGCAGCGGTTTATCGAGGTTGTTGGCCCCCCTGGGCCTGGCGGCGGCCCTGGCGGCGGCGCCAGCCGCGCAGGCGGCCGAGGACCTGGTGCTGGGCGGGTCCATCCCGCTGAGCGGGGTGTTCGCGTTCGCCGGGCAGGGCATCCATGCCGGCATCACCGACTACGTGAAGATCGTCAATGATCAGGGTGGCGTGAAGGGCCGCAAGCTGCGCTACGTGCCGGAAGACACCGCCTACAAGGTGGATGCCTCGGTGGCGGCCTTCAAGAAGATCACCAGCCAGAACAAGGTGAACTTCTACTACGGCGACTCCACGGGCTTCTCCAAGACCATCAACGCCGAGCTTAACCGCACGGGCGACATCCTGATGACCGGCGCGTCCTTCGCCACGGAACTGAACGATCCGGCCAAGTATCCCGCCCAGTTCATGCTGGGACCCGACTATACGGAGATGTTCGGCATCCTGCTGCGCTACATCGCCAAGGAACAGCCCGGCGCCAAGGTGGCTTTCGTGTATTCGGACACGGAGTTCGGCCGCGATCCCATCGCCAGCTCGCGCGCGGTGGCGGAAAAGCTGGGCCTGAAGGTCGCGACCGAGATCATGACGCCGCCGGGCAGCGTGGACGTGTCGACCGAGGTCATCAAGCTGCGCCGCGCCGATCCGGACTACACCATCTTCCACGGCTACGTGCTGGCGCCGATTCCCGAATTCGTGGGGCAGGGCAAGCGCATGGGTCTGAAGACGCGCTACATGGGCACGTTCTGGACCATGGACAACTCCACCGTGATGCAGATGGGCGAGGACGCCGAGGGCTTCATGGGCGTGATGCCGTACCGCTACTACTACGATACGGCGGCCGACGCGCCGATGCTGAAGAAGATCCGCGAGATGCGTCCGCAATACCAGAGCACCGGCTACATGCAGGGCTTCCTGGCCGCCATGCTGTTCACCGAAGTCGCCAAGCGCACGCTGGACGCCGGCAAGGAGCTGACCAGCGCCAACATGAAGGCGGCGCTGGACGGCATCAAGGACTTCGATACGGGCGGCCTGATCGGCGTGCCGATTTCCATCAAGGGCAATTCGATCCCGGTGGGGCGGATCTATCGCGCTGACGTGAAGCAGAAGCAGATGGTGCCGGCATCCGACTGGATCGTGCTGAAGTGAGGCGGCCGTGAACCCTGGACATGGCGCGCATGCCGCGCCGCCCGCAGCGGCGGTGCTCGATATCAACAATATCGAAGTCGTCTACAACAAGGCGGTGCAGGTGCTGCGCGGCTTGTCGCTGTCGGTGCCCGCCGGCAGCATCGTGGCCCTCCTGGGCAGCAATGGCGCCGGCAAGTCCACCACGCTGAAGGCCGTGTCCGGCCTGCTGGATCTGGAGGACGGCGCACTGGTGCGCGGGCAGATCGTCTTCAACGGCGGCGACACCGCGGGCGCCAGGCCGCAGAACCTGGTGCGCGCGGGGCTGGCGCACGTGATGGAGGGACGCCGCGTATTCGAGGACCTGACGGTGGAGGAAAACCTGGTGGCCGCGACCTATGCCCTGACGGGCAGGCCGGGGGCGAAGGTCGACTTCGATCTGGTCTATGGCTACTTTCCGCGCCTGTTCGAGCGGCGCCGCGGCCTGGCAGGCTACCTGTCGGGCGGCGAACAGCAGATGCTGGCCATCGGCCGCGCGTTGATCGCGCAGCCCAGGCTGATGCTGCTGGACGAGCCCTCGCTGGGACTGTCGCCGATGCTGGTGGAGAACATCTTCTCCATCATCGCCCGCATCAACCATGAACAGGGGGTGTCGATGCTGCTGGTGGAGCAGAATGCCTCGGTGGCGTTGGCGGTGGCGCATTATGGCTACATCATGGAGACCGGCAAGGTGGTGATCGACGGCAGCGCCGAGAAACTGGCGGCGGACCCGGACGTGCGCGAGTTCTACCTGGGCGTGGGCGGTACGGGCGAGGCCCGCGGCTTTCGCGACATCAAGCACTACAAGCGCCGCAAGCGCTGGCTGTCATGATGGACAAGCACATGATGGATATTCCTGGAGCTTCGGCGCAGGCGTGGCCGGCCCTGACGCTGCCGCAGATGCTGCGTGAACAGGCCCGGCGCCAGCCTGCGGCCATCGCCATCCGGCAAAAGGACTTCGGCATCTGGAAGCCCATGACCTGGGCGGAATACTGGAGCCGGGCCTGCCGCGTGGGACTGGGCCTGCGCGCCCTGGGACTGAGCGCGGGCGGGCGGGTCGCCATCGTCTCCGAAAACCGCGTGGAATGGCTGCTGACGCAGATGGGCGCGGGCGCGGTCGGCGCGGTGGCGGTGGGCGTGTACTCCACCAGCCCGGCCGAGGAAATGGGCTACGTGCTGGAGCACGCGGACGTGGAACTGGTGGTGTGCGAGGACCAGGAGCAGACCGACAAGGTGCTGCAGGTGGCGGACCGGCTGCCGCTGTTGCGCCGCATCGTCATGATGGAGACCAAGGGCCTGCGCTCCTATGCGCCCGCCGAGCGCGAGCGCATCGTGACCTACGCCGAGATCGAGGCCGAGGGGGCGCGGCGCGAGGCGGCCGAACTCGCTGCGTTGAACACGGCGCTGGACGGCCAGCGGCTGGACGACACCGGCCTCATGATCTACACGTCCGGTTCCACCGGCAAGCCCAAGGGCGCGATGCTGAGCTACGGCAATATGCGCGGCGTGGCGCCGGGCATCGCCGATCGGCTGGCCATGGACGGCAACAGCGTGCACCTGTCCTACCTGCCGCTGTGCCACGTGGCCGAACAGATGCTGTCCACCTTCGTGCCCATCTACCTGGGCGCGCAGGTGAATTTCGGCGAATCGATACGCACGGTGCAGGAAGACCTGCGCGAAGTGGCGCCGACGATCTTCCTGGGCGTGCCGCGCATCTGGGAAAAACTGCACGCCGCCATTTCGATCAAGATGCAGGAAGCCGGGCGCCTGCAGCAATGGCTTTATGGACGCGCGTTGGCCGCCTGCACGCCGTTCCTGGAAAAGTCCCCCGCGCAGTACAGCCTGCGTGAGCGCTGGACCCGTTGGCTGTGGTACTGGCTGGTGCTGCGCGCCTTGCAGAATTTCATCGGGCTGCGGCGGGTGCGCGTGGCCATGACGGGCGCGGCGCCGATCTCGCAGGACGTGGTGCGCTACTTCCGCACGCTGGGCGTGCCGCTGATCGAGGTCTATGGGCTGACGGAGTCCGCCGGCATGATCTTCGGCCAGCATCCTGACCGCGTGAAGGTGGGCACCGTGGGCGAACCGATCCTGGGCGTGGAGTGGCGCATGGGCGATGCCGGCGAGTTGCTGGTGCGCGGCGATATGGTGTTCCAGGGCTATTACAAGAACCCGGAAGCCACCGCCAGCACCGTACGCGACGGCTGGCTGTACACCGGCGACGTGGTGGCCGAAGACGCAGGGCGCGTGCGCATCGTGGACCGCCTGAAGGACATCATGATCACGGCGGGCGGCAAGAACCTGACGCCTTCCGAGATCGAGAACGCGGTCAAGGGCAGCCCCTACGTCAAGGAATGCATCGTGATCGCGGACGGCAGGAAGTACGTGTCGGCGCTGATCCAGCTGGAGTTCGACACGGTGGGCAAGTGGGCCGAGTCGCGCCGCATCGCCTTCACGCATTTCCGCTCGCTGGCCGAATGCGCGCAGGTGCGCGAGCTGGTGCAGCAGGAAGTCGCGCGCGCCAACGCCGGCCTGGCGCCGGTGGCGCAGATCAAGCGCTTCCATCTGCTGACCAAGGAACTGGACCATGATGACGGCGAAGTGACCGCCACCATGAAAGTCAGGCGCGCCAGCATCTACCGCAGCTATGCGGACGAGATCGAAGCGCTCTATGTTGAGGAGACGACGGCATGAATGAAGCCGTGATCGTGGAAGCCGTGCGCACCCCCTTCGGGCGGCGCGGCGGATGGTGGGCGGACACGCGGCCGGACACGCTGCTGGCAGAAACCGTGAGGGGCCTGTTGGCGCGGGCCGGACTGCCGGGAGCCCAGGTCGAGGACCTGATCGCGGGCTGCGTCAGCCAGGCGGGCGAGCAGGGCGCCAATATCGGCAGGCTGGCCGCCATGCTGGCGGGCTTGCCCGAGAGCGTGCCGGGCGTGGCGCTGAACCGCATGTGCGGATCCAGCCAGCAGGCGGTGCATTTCGGCGCGCAAGCCATCGCCGCGGGCGACATGCGCTACGTGGTCGCGGGCGGCGTGGAAAGCATGAGCCGGGTGCCGATGTTCCTGGACGTGACGCTGGGCCAGGGCGAGTTCCGCGGCTTCGAAGGCTTGAACCCGGCCCTGCTGGAACGTTATCCCTTGATCCACCAGATCGAGAGCGCGGAACGGATCGCGGAGCGCTGGCAACTGTCCCAGGCCGAGATGGATGAATGGGCAAGGGAAAGCCATGCGCGCGCCTGGAGCGCCGCGCAGGCGGGCCGCCATGCCGAGCTGCTGCCGGGGCCGCGGGCCGATGCCGGGCGTGACGAAGGCATACGCGAGAAAACCGACCCCGACCGCATGGCCGCCATGGCGCCGGCGCTGCGGCCGCCGGGACAGGGTGGCGTCACCGCCGCCAACGCCAGCCAGCTCGCGGACGGCGCGTCAGCGGTGCTGCTTGCGGATCGCGACACCGCGCTGTCCGACGGCTTGCGGCCCCGCGCGCGTTTCCTGGCCCGCGTGGCGGTGGGATCGGACCCGGTGCTGCAGCTGACGGGCGTGATCCCGGCGGCGCGGCTGGCGCTGGCGCGCGCCGGCCTGAGCCTGGAAGACATGGACTGGATCGAGATCAACGAAGCCTTCGCCAGCGTGGTACTGGCCTGGCAGCGTGAACTGGGCGCCAATCTGTCGCGCGTCAATCCCTGGGGCGGGGCGATCGCGCATGGGCATCCTCTGGGCGCGACGGGAGCCGGCCTGATGGCCAAGATGCTGGCCGGGCTGGAAGCCACCGAAGGCGAGCTGGGCTTGCAGCTGATGTGCATCGGCCACGGCATGGCCATGGCGACGATCATCCAGAGGCTGTGACCGGATATGGAGAAACTGCGGGAGGCCGCGCAAGGGCGGGACGAGGGTTCGGAGTCCGAACGCCGGCGCGAGGTGATCCTGACGGCCGGGCAGCTATTCTGCAAGCACGGCTATGAACGCACCACCGTGCGCGAGCTGGCGCGGGCGGTGGGCCTGCAATCCGGCAGCCTGTTTCATCATTTCCGCAGCAAGGAGGAGATCCTGGTGGCGGTGATGAACAACGGCATTCAGGAAGTGATAGACGACGGCGAACGGGCGTTGGCGCGCTACCAGGCGCCGGCGGACCGGCTGGCGGCGCTGTTCCGTGTACATATGTGGAGCATGCTGCACGGCGCGGGCGGCGATGCGATGAACGCGCTGGTCTACGAATGGCGCAGCCTGTCCGCGCCCAGCCGCGCGGCCGTGAAATCGTTGAGCGACCGCTACGAAGAAATGTGGCAGGACGCGGTGGCGGCAGCGGTCGCGACGGGGCTGCTGCAAGGCGACGCGCGCGTCATCAAGCGCTGCGTGCTGGGCGCGATGAACCTGACAGTGCAGTGGTACAAGCCGGACGGCCGCTTGCGGCCCGCCGAATTCATCGATGCGATGCTGCAGGCTTCGCTGCCGTCGCTGCCGGCGGGAGCCGGCAAGTGGCCCGTATAGTCGGGCTGCAGGGCCGGGAGTTCAGCCCCGGCGCTTGAGGAACGCGCCCACGGCGCAGATGACGGCCAGTGCCAGCAGGCTGCCCGCCACGGGCAGCAGGAAATCCACCTGGCCATGATAGCCGCCGCCGGTGACGCCGCCGGCCACGCCGCCCGCCCACAGCAGGAAGGTCATGAGCGAAGCTGCCACCGAGAGCGCCGCGGCGATGCACAGCGCGATGAACACCGGCCGGCGCGGCCGCGCCGCCGGATAGGAGGAATAGGGCTGGCCGCCGCGGGGCTGTTTGATCCAGTAGATCAGCCCCGCCACGACCAGCAGCAGCATCAGGATCTTGAAGATCATGATGCCAGCGCCTCTTTAGTCTTCACGGCGCAGGTGCGGGAAGAGGATGACGTCGCGGATGCTGGGGCTGTCGGTCAGCAGCATGACCAGGCGGTCGATGCCGATGCCGCAGCCGCCCGTCGGAGGCATGCCGTATTCCAGGGCGCGGATGTAGTCCGCGTCGTAATACATGGCTTCCTCGTCGCCGGCGTCCTTGGCTTCGACTTGCGAGCGGAAGCGTTCGGCCTGGTCTTCGGGATCGTTCAGCTCGGAGAAGCCGTTGGCGATCTCGCGGCCCGTCATGAAGAGCTCGAAGCGCTCGGTGATGCCCTCGCGGGTATCGGAGGCGCGCGCCAGCGGCGAGACTTCCACCGGGTAGTCGATGATGTAGGTGGGGTTCCAGAGCTTGGCTTCGGCGGTCTCTTCGAACAGCGCCAGTTGCAGCGCGCCCAGGCCGGCGCGCGACAGCACCGGGCCGTCGGCATCGGCGCCCAGCTTCTTGAGTTCCGCGCGCACGAAGGCCGGATCGTCCAGTTGCGCCTGGGTGTAGCCCGGCGCGTACTTGAGGATGGCTTCGCAGATGGTCAGGCGGTCGAAGGGCTTGCCCAGGTCCAGCTCGCGTTCCTGGTAGGTCAGCACGGCGCTGCCGGTGGCCGAGATGGCGGCCTGGCGGATCAGCTCTTCGGTGAAGTCCATGAGCCAGCGGTAGTCCGCAAAGGCCGCATAGAACTCCATCATGGTGAATTCAGGATTGTGGCGCGGGCTCACGCCCTCGTTGCGGAAGTTGCGGTTGACTTCGAAGACGCGTTCGAAGCCGCCGACGATCAGGCGCTTGAGGTAGAGCTCGGGCGCGATGCGCAGGAACATTTCCATGTCCAGCGCGTTGTGGTGCGTGACGAAAGGCTTGGCCGCCGCGCCGCCCGGGATCGGGTGCAGCATGGGGGTTTCCACTTCGAGGAAGCCCGCGTTCAGCATGAACTGGCGGATGCTGCCCACGGCCTTGCTGCGCGCCTCGAAGGTGCGGCGCGTGGCGTCCGTCATGATGAGGTCGACGTAGCGCTGGCGGTAGCGCAGTTCCTGGTCGGCCACGCCGTGGAACTTGTCGGGCAGCGGGCGCAGCGACTTCGACAGCAGGCGCGCGCTGGCGGCGTGCACCGACAGTTCGCCCTTGTTGGTCTTGAAGACCGACCCTTCGATCGCGATGATGTCGCCGATGTCCCATTGCTTGAACGCGGCGTAGCTGTCTTCGCCCAGGGTGCCGCGGTCCAGGTAGATCTGGATGCGGCCGGTGCTGTCCTGCAGCGTGGCGAAGCTGGCCTTGCCCATGACGCGCTTGAGCATCATGCGGCCGGCAACCTTGACGGTGACAGGGTTGGCGGCAAGGGCTTCCTGCTCCTGGCCGTCGTACTGGTCGTGCAAGGCGGCGGCGCGGGCGTCGGGTACGAAGTCGTTGGGGTACGCGACCCCGGTTTCGCGCAGTTTGGCCAGCTTGGCGCGCCGTTCGGCGATCAAGCGGTTTTCATCCTGGGCGGGCGCCGGAGTGGTCGAGTGGTCGGTCATGGTCGGGGAATCAGTCGTAATTGCGGATGTCGTCGATCTCGGTAGTGCCGAAATCTTCGCGATCCAGGTAGGCGAGGATGCGGGAGGCCACGTTGGCGGGCGAGGACAGCTTGCCGGTCGCGTGGAACTCCTGGAACTTGGCCAGCGCCGGGAAGCTTTCCGGATCGCTGGAACGGATGGCGACTTGCATGTCGGTGTCGACGATGCCGGGGGCCAGCGCGACGATGCGCGCGCCGTCGGCGCCTTGCTCGGCCTTGACCACGCGCGAGTACATGTCGAGCGCAGCCTTGGTGGCGCAGTAGACGCCCCAGCCGGCGTTCGGGTTGCGGCCCGCGCCGGAGGAGATGTTGAGCACGCGGCGGTCGGCCTTGAGGTCTTCGACCGCGGCCAGGAAGCGCGCCGTGAGCAGCATGACGGCGCTGACGTTCAGGTTGAAGGCGGCGGTGATGGCCGCGCCGTCGACCAGCGCGTCGGTGCCGGCGATGGGGTGCACCGTGCCCGCGTTGTTGATCAGCAGATAGCGGCTGGCATCGCGCGGCAGCGACGCGCAGATGCGCTGCGCCACCGATTCAACGGCGTTCAGGTCCGACAGGTCCACGGACAGCTGTTCCAGCTGGACGTCCTGCGCACGCGCATAGGCGGCCAGTTCGGGATCTTCGCGGCGCGCCAGCGTGATCAGGCGCGTGCCCGGTTTGGCCAGGCCGCGCGCCATGGCGGCGCCGATGCCGCGCGAAGCGCCGGTAAGAATTGCGATGGTGTCGGACATTCGTGAACCTCTGGATGCGTTGAGGGGAGTATCGCGAAACTTAGATGCCTTGCTTCAGGCTGGCCTGGATGAAAGGATCCAGGTCGCCGTCCAGCACTTTCTGCGTGTTGGAAATTTCAACGTTGGTGCGCAGGTCCTTGATGCGGCTCTGGTCCAGCACGTAGGAGCGGATCTGATGGCCCCAGCCCACGTCGGTCTTGGAGTCTTCCAGCTTCTGCTGCTCGGCCATGCGGTTGCGCATTTCCAGTTCGTAGAGCTTGGACTTCAGCATCTGCATTGCTTCGGCGCGGTTGCGGTGCTGCGAGCGGTCGTTCTGGCACTGCACCACGATGCCGGTGGGCATGTGGGTCAGGCGCACGGCCGAGTCGGTCTTGTTGATGTGCTGGCCGCCCGCGCCCGAAGCGCGGTAGGTGTCCACGCGCAGGTCGGCGGGGTTCACTTCGACTTCGAAGGACTCGTCGACTTCCGGGTAGACGAAGACGCTGGCGAACGAGGTGTGGCGGCCGCCCGAGGAGTCGAACGGGCTCTTGCGCACCAGGCGGTGCACGCCGGTTTCGGTGCGCAGGTAGCCGAAAGCGTACTCGCCTTCGATCTTGATGGTGGCGGACTTCAGGCCCGCGACGTCGCCTTCGGATTCTTCCAGCACTTCGGCCTTGAAGCCCTTGCGCTCGGCGTACTTCAGGTACTGGCGCAGCAGCATGGAGGCCCAGTCCTGCGCTTCCGTGCCGCCGGCGCCTGCCTGGATGTCCAGGAAGCAGTTCAGGGGATCGGCCGGATTGGAGAACATGCGGCGGAATTCCAGCGCTTCCAGCTTTTCCTGGAAGGCGTCGGCGTCCTGCTCGATGGCTTCGAGGGTGGCGTCGTCGTCGTCGGAGGCCGCCATTTCGAACAGTTCGTTCGAATCGGACAGGCCCGTACCCAACGCCGTGAGCGTTTCCACCACGTCTTCGAGGGCTTTCTTTTCACGGCCCAGGTCCTGGGCGTGCTTGGGGTCGTTCCAGACCGCCGGGTCTTCGAGCTCGGCGTTTACGACTTGCAGGCGTTCAGCTTTGGCATCGTAGTCAAAGATACCTCCGTAGAGCCTGTTCGCGCTCCGCGTAATCGGCGAGGCGGGCTGCGAGCTGGTTCTGACGTTCGGCTTCCATGATGATCCTGTCCTGATGACTTTTGTGCGAAACCAAACATTTTACCGTGCTTGGGCCAAGTGCGCGGTCGCGTTGGCGGGAAGGGGGACGGATCGCGAGCGGGCGGTTTCCTGGCGTGGATCCAAGTTGTTCAGTTTTTTGTCAAGCCGGGGGTTCTAGGCTGCGTATAAGCGGTCCAGCCGTTCCTGATCGGGAGGGCAGGGCCGCAAAGGCGCCGGCCCAGCCGGCCTATCCCGACAGAGGAATGGAGACATAGATGGACAATGCGATGGCCCCCGGGGTTTCGCCGGCGATCCCGGCGTCTGAGGAAGACCGGATCTACCGCAAGGTAGGGTGGCGGCTGGTGCCGCTGCTGGTGGTTTGCTACGTCGTGGCCTACCTGGACCGCGTGAACGTGGGTTTCGCCAAGCTGCAGATGCTGCAGGAGCTTCAGTTCAGCGAAACCGTGTACGGGCTGGGCGCGGGTATTTTCTTCATCGGCTACTTCATTTTCGAGATTCCCAGCAACATCATCCTGCACAAGGTGGGGGCGCGGATCTGGATCGCGCGCATCATGATCACCTGGGGGATCATCTCCGCGTGCATGATGTTCGTGACCAGCGTGCACATGTTCTACATCCTGCGCTTCCTGCTGGGCGCGGCGGAAGCCGGATTTTTCCCCGGCATCATCCTGTACCTGACCTACTGGTATCCGGCGGCACGGCGCGGCCGCATCACGACCTTCTTCATGACCGCGGTGCCCATGTCCGGGCTGATCGGCGGGCCGATCTCCGGCTGGATCATGAGCACGTTCCATGGCGACCATGGCCTGTCGGGCTGGCAATGGCTGTTCCTGCTGGAAGGCATACCTTCGGTGTTGATCGGGGTGCTGGTGCTGATCTATCTGGATGACCGCATCAACAAGGCCAAATGGCTGACCGCTACGGAAAAGGCGGTGCTGATCCGCAACATCGCGGCCGAGGAACAGCAGAAGGAAGACCCGCCGATCCGCGCCGCGCTGGCCAAGCCGCGCGTCTGGGCCATGTCGCTGATCTACTTCTCGTTCGTGATGGGGCTTTACGGCGTGGGCTTCTGGATGCCGACCCTGATCAAGGGCACGGGGGTGCAGAGCCCGCTGGCCATCGGTCTGCTGACGGCGGTTCCCAACCTGTTCGCCGTGATCGGCATGATCCTGATCTCGCGCAACTCGGACCGTCTCCGCGAACGCCGCTGGCACGTGGCGCTGCCCGCGCTGTTCGGCGCGCTGGGGCTGCTGTTCTCGGCGATCTGGAGCGGCAACACCGTGCTGGCGATCGTGGCGCTGACGGTGGCGAACATCGGCATCTGCACGGTGCTGCCGCTGTTCTGGAGCCTGCCCACCGCCTTGCTCGGCGGCACGGCGGCCGCGGCGGGCATCGCGCTCATCAACTCGGTGGGTAACCTGGCGGGCTTCGTCAGCCCGTACCTGGTGGGCTGGTTGAAGGACATGACCGGCACTACCAACACCGGCCTCTACATGCTGTCGGGCTGCCTGGTGGTGGGGGCGCTGGTGGTCCTGGCGCAGCCGGCGAAGCTGGTGAACAAGTAGGATGGGTGGAGCGCGCGCAGCCTGAGGCAAAGACTCAGGCGCGCGCCGCGCGCAAGCCATCGCGGGTCACGGCGGGCTGGCTCCGATGGCGGGCCTTACCCCGCGTGTTCGATCACCAGCTGCACCGACACCATCCCGTTCCAAACGTTCTGCTCCAGCCGGTACGCCGCCTGAATATGTTCGGGCAGCGACTGGTCGTGGCCGAACCAGATGGCGTCAAAGCGCTGGTGGCCGCGTTCCAGCGACAGCTTCAGGTGCTTTTCCCCGACCAGGCGCTGGTTGCGCACCACAAACTCGTCCAGGAACAGCGGCGCGGCGAAGCCGGCGCCCCAGACCTGCTGCTGCAGCATGCCAGCCACGTCGGCGTTGGCGTAGCCGGTTTCCAGCGAGCCGTCGGTTTCGATCACCGGCTCGAAGGTGTCGCGGCCCGTGAGCTCGCGCACCGCGGCGTCGAACGCGGGGGCGAAGGCGGCGAAGTCGTTGCGGCCCAGTGTCAGGCCCGCAGCCATGGCGTGGCCGCCGAACTTGCGGATCAGGTTGGGATGGCGCTTGGACACCAGGTCCAGCGCGTCGCGCAGATGCACGTCGGGAATCGAGCGGCCGGAACCGCGGATTTCGTCGTCGCCGGCGGGCGCGAAAGCCAGCGTGGGACGCCAGAACTTTTCCTTCAGGCGCGAGGCCACCAGGCCCACCACGCCCTGGTGCCAGCCCGGGTCGAACACGCAGACCGTGGCGCCGGCGGCCGCGTTCGGCTCTTCCATGGCGGCCAGCGCCTGTTCGCGCATTTCGGCTTCGATGGTGCGGCGTTCGCGGTTGATGTTGTCGAGCTCGCGCGCCATTTCCAGCGCCTGCGCTTCGTCGTCGGTGGTCAGGCAGGCGATGCCCAGGCTCATGTCGGCCAGGCGGCCGGCGGCATTGATACGGGGGCCGAGCGCAAAGCCCAGGTCAAAGCCGTTGGCCGCGCGCGGCTCGCGTCCGGCCACGGCGAACAGCGCGCGCAGCCCGGGCTGCAGGCGGCCGGCGCGCATGCGCTGCAGGCCTTGCGTGACCAGCAGGCGGTTGTTCGCGTCCAGCTTGACCACGTCGGCCACGGTGCCCAGGGCCACCAGGTCGGACAGCGCGTCCAGGCGCGGGCCGCCGTCGGCCGCATAGACGCCGCGGCGGCGCAGTTCGGCGCGCAGCGCCAGCATCATGTAGAAGATGACGCCCACGCCTGCCAGATTCTTGGACGGAAAGCCGCAGCCCGGCTGGTTGGGGTTGACGATGGCCAGGGCCGCCGGCAGCGTGTCGCCCGGCAAGTGGTGGTCGGTGATGACCACGCCGATGCCGGCCTCATTGGCCGCGGCCACGCCGTCCACGCTGGCGATGCCGTTGTCGACCGTGATGATGATGTCGGGCTTGCCGGCGCGGTGCCGCACCGCCAGTTCGACCACGGCGGGCGACAGGCCGTAGCCGGTCTCGAAGCGGTTGGGCACCAGGAAGTCCACGTCGGCGCCCATGGCGGACAGGGCGCGCAAACCGACCGCGCAGGCGGTGGCGCCGTCGCAGTCGTAGTCGGCCACGATCAGCAGCTTCTTGCCCGCCTGGATGGCGTCGGCCAGCACGCCGGCGGCGTGGTCCGAATGCGTCAGGCCGTTGGGCGGCAGCAGCGATTTCCAGGCGAGTTGGGTTTGATCGGGATGGGTGACGCCGCGGGCTGCCCACAGGCGGGCCAGCAGCGGGTGGATGCCCGAGGCTTCAAGAATGCGGCAGGCTTGCGGGTCGGGGGTGCGGACGGTTAAGCGGGGTGAGACCACCAGGCGCTCCAGTTTTTCTTGGGCGCGGGCAGCAAGCCAAGCAGGCCCCCGCGCGGTTTCAGGGTTAGGGCGACCTTGCGGTCGTCGCCCAGCAGCAGCAGTTCGGCGGGAGTGGCCGGCAGGCCGTGCTTGCCGGCCAGCGGGCGCAGATGCTGCGCGTCCAGCGCGGCCAGGGCGTCCAGCCAGGCGGCCCAGTCGCCGGCCCGCTGGGGGGCGTCCAGGTTGCTGTAGACCTGCGCGGGGACAGGCCGGGACTGCGCCCAGGGCCTGCCGCCGCCATACAGCCACAGCGCATTGACCGGAGGCAGGCCGCGCGCCGCGCGGGCGTCATTGACCGGGTGTTCGTGCCAGGCCATCTGTATTTCATTGAGCAGCCGGCGCCACGGGCGCGTTTCCGCATCCTGACGCCACCAGTCGTTCAGGCGTTGTCCGGCCACGGCCAGCGGGCTGGCGGTCTGCGGCCGCAGACCTTGCGGCAGGCGCAGGCGCCAGCGTTCGGGCGAGAGCGTCTCGACCTCGAAGCCCGTGCCTTCGAACAGCGGGCGGGCGGTGTCCAGCAGGGCGGCCGTTTCCTCGGTGCGCAGTTCCATCAGGCCGGGATCGAGCAAGGCGGCCTGGTCCGTGCCCAGCGCCAGATGGACCAGCTCGGCCAGCCAGACGGGTTCATCGCCGTCGGTTTGGGCGCCGGCCAGCAGCGGACCCAGTCCGGCGCCGGGCGGCAGGCCCGCTTCGGGGACGTAGCCGGCGCGGGCCAACTGCCAGGCTTCGTAGGGCGTACAGCCTTGGGCGCGCACGTCGTGAGCCTGGGGGCGGGCGGCGCCGGCCTGGAGCCAGCCGTGCAGCGTGGGCGCGCGTTCGGGCAGGAGCTTGGCCAGTTCGGCGGCGACGGGTAGGGCGGGCAAAGCGCCCGGAATGACGATCAGCATGGGCGCGATTGTAGTCCGCACGGGCTGCGGGAACTAAGCGGCGCCTGGCACTGCCATAGCTTGAAACGCCTGGTCTTGGACGCGCACATCCGCGGCGCGGAATCCAGGCGGTTAATGCCATAATGCGCTCGTGCTGAAAATACCCTACGAACTCTGGATAGGCGCCCGCTATGCCGGGTTGGCCCGAATCCGCCAGCGACGCGGCCGCCGCGATCGCTTCATCTCCTTCATCGCCGCCAGTTCCATGGCGGGCATCGCGCTGGGCGTCGCCGCCCTGATCGTGGTGCTGTCCGTGATGAACGGCTTCCAGAAGGAAGTGCGCGACCGCATGCTGTCGGTGCTGCCGCATATTGAACTCTATATCCCGGGGGCTGCCCCCGAGCGAGTGCTGGAGAAATGGCAGGAGTTCGCTTCCGCCGCCGAGAAAAATTCCTCCGTCAAGGCCGGCGCCCCGTTCGTGGCGGCGCAGGGCATGCTGGTGCGCGGGCAGGCCTTGCGCGGCGTGCAGGTGCGCGGCATCGATCCGCAGACCGAAGGCAATGTGTCGGACCTGCCGCGCCAGATGGTATCGGGCAAGCTGACCGACCTGAAGCCCGGCAGTTTCGGCGTGGTGCTGGGCAATGAACTGGCCGACGGCATGGGCGTGAAGCTGGGCGATACGCTCTTGATGATGGCGCCGCAGGGCTCGATCAGCCCGGCGGGTTTCACCCCGCGCATGCGCCAGTTCACCGTGGTGGGCGTGTTCTCGTCCGGCCACTATGAATACGATTCCTCGCTGGCCTTCGTCGACGACGAGGATGCCGCCCGCGTGTTCCGTGACAGCGGCACTGCCGGCGTGCGCCTGCGCGTGGCCGACATGCAGCGCGCCCCGGAAGTGGCGGCGGAATTGCAGAAGGTGCTGCCGCCCTACGTGATGGCGAGCGACTGGTCGCGCAACAACCGCACCTGGTTCGCGGCCGTGAAGACCGAAAAGCGCATGATGTTCCTGATCCTGGCGTTGATCGTGGCCGTGGCCGCGTTCAACCTGCTGTCCTCCCTGGTCATGGCCGTGAAGGACAAGCAGTCCGACATCGCCATCCTGCGCACGCTGGGCGCGGGTCCGCGCGAGATCGCCCGCATCTTCCTGGTGCAGGGGGCGCTGATCGGCGTGATCGGCACGCTGCTGGGCGTGGCGGGCGGCATCCTCATCGCCTATAACGTGGACGTGATCGTGCCCTTCATCGAAGGCTTGCTGGGCGTGCATTTCCTGCCGCGTGAAATCTATTTCATCAGCGCCTTGCCGTCCGATCCGCAAGTGGGCGACATCGTCACCATCGGCGTGACTTCCCTGGTGCTGTCGCTGCTGGCGACCCTGTATCCCAGCTGGCGCGCCTCGCGCCTGCAACCCGCACAGGTGCTGCGCCATGACTGACATGCTGACTCCCGCGCTGCAGGCCGACAACATCGTCAAGGTCTACGACGAAGGCCCTGCGCGCATTGAAGTGCTGAGCAACGTCAGCCTGTCGGTGGCGCGTGGCGAGATGGTCGCCATCGTCGGCGCCTCCGGTTCCGGCAAGAGCACGCTGCTGCATATCCTGGGCCTGCTGGACGTGCCCACCAGCGGCTCCGTGTCGGTGGATGGCCAGCTTGCCGTCGGGCTGTCCGAGGCCCGCAAGAGCGCCGTGCGCAACCGCAGCCTGGGCTTCGTCTACCAGTTCCACCACCTGTTGCCGGAATTCTCCGCGCTGGACAACGTGGCGATGCCGCTGATCGTGCGCCGCGAGAATCGCGACAAGGCGCGCGCCGCCGCGCACGAGGTTCTGGGTCTGGTGGGCCTGGCCGCGCGCGAAGGTCACTTCCCGGGCCAGCTGTCCGGCGGCGAGCGGCAGCGCGTGGCGCTGGCGCGCGCGCTGGTCACGCGCCCGGTCTGCGTGCTGGCCGACGAGCCCACCGGCAACCTGGACCGCCACACCGCGCACAATATGTTCGAACTGCTGACGCGGGTGAATCAGGAGTCCGGCACGGCGTTCGCCATCGTCACGCACGACCCGGAACTGGCCGCCCGCGCCGACCGCCAGTTGCTCATGGAAAACGGTCGCCTGGTTTCGGGTTAAGGCGCGCCGGGGGATAATCCGGGCAAGGAGGTCGCGCCCATGCTGATCGATACCCATTGCCACCTGGATGCCGCCGAGTTCGACGCCGACCGCGAGCAGGTCGCCGACCGTGCCTGTGAGGCAGGCGTCCAATCCATCGTGATTCCCGCCGTCGAGCGCGCCAATTTTTCCGTGGTGCGCGAACTGGCCGGCAAGACGGCCGGCGGCGCCTATGCACTGGGCATCCATCCGCTGTATGTTCAGCGCGCCGGCGACGGCGACCTGGAGGCGTTGCGCGCGGCCGTCAAGGAATCGCTGGGCGACCCCCGCTTCGTCGCCATCGGCGAGATCGGCCTGGACTTCTTCGTGCCTGAAATCGCCTCCGGCGAACCGCGCGAGCGCCAGGAACACTTCTATGCCGCGCAACTGGCGCTGGCCGCCGAGTTCGGCCTGCCGGTGCTGCTGCACGTGCGCAAGTCGCAGGACATCCTCTTGAAATACCTGCGCCGCCATCCTCGCATCGGCGGCATCGCGCATGCCTTCAACGGCAGCGCGCAGCAGGCGCAGGCATTCATAGACCAGGGCTTCGCGCTGGGCCTGGGCGGCGCGATGACCTACGAGCGCGCCTTGCAGATCCGCCGCCATGCGGTGGACGTGGATCTGGCGCACCTGGTGCTGGAAACCGACGCGCCCGACATTCCGCCGGCCTGGCTGCATCCGCCGCAGCGGCGCAATGCGCCGGCCGAACTGGTCCGCATCGCCGCCACGCTGGCCGAGCTGCGCGGCATCACGCCGGCGCAAGTGGCGCATGCCACCACGGCCAACGCCATGCGGGTATTGCCGCGGCTGCCGGCGGCGATCCTGGCCGACGCCGACTGACCGGGCCTCAGCCGTTCAGGCGCGGCAGTTCCAGCCGCACGCTCAGCCCCTGCGGCGACATGTTGCGGGCCGACATCCTGCCCTTGTGCGCGGCCACGGCGGCCTGGGCAATCGACAGGCCTAGTCCGGCGCCGCTGCCCGGCTTGCGCGCGCCGGAGGCCGTCCGATAGAAAGGTTCGAACAGCGATTGCAGTTCTTCCGCGGCCACGCCGGGCCCGCGGTCCTCGATCTCCAGGCAGGCTTCGTGCGCGGTCGACAGCAGGCGCACGCGGATCGCGCTGTGCGCGGGCGCAAAGCGCAAGGCGTTGCGCAGTACATTTTCGATGGCGCTGGCCAGGCTGCAGCGGTCGCCGACCAGGAGCACGGGCGCATGCTGGTTCCACTCTATGCGGATCTGCCGGCCGCCGGCCTCAAAGCGTGCGTCTTCGACGACGTCGGACACGAGTTCGGCCAGGTCCAGGGTGTCGGTAGGCACGGGCAGGGCGCCCAGGCGCGCCAGCCGCAAGGTGTTGCCGACCAGCGCGTCCAGGCGTTCGCATTCGAGTTCGATGCGGTCCAGTTGCAGGTCCTGGCGCTCGTCCCGGCGCCGCGCCAGCTCCGCCGCCAGCCGCAGCCGCGCTAGCGGCGAGCGCAGTTCGTGCGCGATGTTGTGCAGCAGCTGCTCGCGCGTGTCGACCAGCGCCTTCAGGCGGTCGGCCATCGCGTCGAAATCGCGCGCCAGGAGGCCTAGTTCGTCCTTGCGGCGCGCCAGCTTGGCGGGCGTGTGCGCATCCAGCCGCCCGGCGGACAAGGCATGCGTGGTCTGGCGCAACTGTGCCAAGGGCGCCGTCACGTGGCGGCTCAAGGCCCAGCAGAACGGCGCGGTCACGGCCAGCGCGAACAGCACCAGGGCCAGCGCCACGGGCGACAGGGCCAGCACTTCCCAATGCGATGAATCGAACGGCAGGAACAGCAGCAGCAGCTGCGAACCATCGGGCAAGACCAGCTTTTGCGGTTCCCACCAGGAAACGCGCTCGCCGGTGGGGTCGGCGGGAAGGTAGTCGGCTTTCGGCGAACGGTCTGGCCCGGCGCGGAAATCGCTCAGCCAGTCTTCCATGCGGGCGGGCAGCCGCCGGCCCAGGATGTCCTTGTCCTGGGCGTCCATGACGTAGATCTTCAGCGCCGAGTAGCGCCGGTCCATGGCTTCGACCCAGCGTTCCAGGCCATCCACGCCCTCGCTGCGGGCGATCTGCGCAGCATCGCGCGTGAGATTGCCGGGATTCAGGCCATCCAGGGAATTGAAGCGGTACCAGGCGACCGCGGCCGTCAGCACCATGCCGCAGACCAGGATGACCGCCATCGCGCCCCAGAAGGTCAGGAAAGCGCGTCCGAAGAGCGAGCGGGTGGGCAGCCAGGCCATCAGTCAGCGCCGGCCAGTACGTAACCCAGGCCGCGCAGGTTGCGGATCGCCAATGTCTCGGCGCCGCTGTCGCTGCGCAGCTTCTTGCGCAGCGAGCTGATGTGGGTGTCGATGCTGCGGTCGTAGCGGTCGGGCTTGCGGCCCAGCGCGTACAGACCGATCTGGTCGCGCGCGACCACCTGCCCGGGCGTGCGCATGAGGATTTCCAGGATGCGCTGTTCGGCGCCGGTCAATGGAATTTCGCTGTCGCCCATTCGCAGCACGCCGGTGGCGGCGTCCAGCGACACTGCGCCCAGCGCCAGGGCGGGGCGGGCCGTGTCGGGCACCTCTTCGAAGCGGCGCAGGACCGCCGTGATGCGGGCCTTGAGTTCGCGCGGACTGAAGGGTTTGGCCAGGTAGTCGTCGGCGCCGAACTCCAAGCCCAGCACGCGGTCCGTCTCGCCGCCGTGGGCGGTGAACATGATGACCGGCCGGCGCGAGCGCAGGCGGTATTGCTTCAACAGATCCAGCCCATTGCCGTCGGGCAGCATCAGGTCCAGCAGCACCAGGTCGTAGTCGTCCTGAGCCAACAGGGCCAGGCCCTGCGTGCCGCTATGCGCCAGGGTGAGCCGGCAATGACCGGGTTCCAGGTACTCGCGCAGCATCTGCGCAAGCTCGACATCGTCATCGATCAGCAGGATGCGGCGAGTCGCCGGTGCGTGGGAAAAAGGCATGCGTGTCGTCGGTTCTGCATCCGGCAGTTTGGCTTATGGCCGCGGGCCGGAGTGTCAAGAAGTGCAAAGAAGATAAAAGTTGCGGAAAGCGTGTTGCTGGCTCCCGGCAGGTCCAATTCTAATATGAGAATGGTTTTCATTAATAAATACGAGGCAGGACGGACGCCGCACGCGGGGTGGGGCGCGGGCCTGGGACGGGAGAAACTGGAATCATGAGCAGCAAAGAATTGGTCGCCGGCCGGCGCGGTCCGGGTTCGCGCACGCAGTTGGCGGCGGCCCTGTGCGCAGCGGGTTTCGGCGTGGCGCAGCCCGCCTGGGCGCAGAGCGCCGACACTGCCAAGACCCTGGACACCGTGGTGGTGACGGCCTCGGGCTATGAACAGCAGATCCAGGACGCGCCGGCATCGATCAGCGTGATCACCCGCGAGGACCTGGACAAGAAGTTCTACCGCGACATCAACGACGCGCTGGTGGACGTGCCGGGCGTGATCGTGACGGGCGGCGGCGACCGCCAGGACATCAGCCTGCGCGGCATGGGCCCTAAGTACACGCTGATCCTGATCGACGGCAAGCGCCAGAATTCGCGCGAAACCCGCACCAACTCGGACTCCACGGGCGTCGAAGGCGGCTGGACGCCGCCGCTTTCCGCCATCGAGCGCATCGAGGTGGTGCGCGGCCCCATGTCGTCGCTGTACGGCTCGGACGCCATGGGCGGGGTGATCAACATCATCACGCGCAAGGTGCCCTCGGAGTGGGGCGGCGAGATCCGCCTGGACAGCACCATCCAGGAAAGCAACAAGTCGGGCGACATCTACCAGGGCAACTTCTACCTGTCCGGCCCGATCAAGACGGACCTGCTGGGTCTGCAGATCTACGGCCAGGCCACGCAGCGCGACGAAGACGACATCGTCGACGGCTTCCGCAAGCGCAACTCGGAAAGCGTCACGGCCAAGCTGGCGCTGACGCCCAACCGCGACCACGACATCGTGCTTGAAGCGACCACCATGCGCCAGAAGCTGCACGAAACGCTGGGCAAGACGGTCGAGCCGCTGCCGCCCGGCCAGGCTTGCGGACGCAATGGCTGCCCGGCTTCGTCCGATACCGACTACCGCAGCAACAAGTGGGCGCTGTCGCATACCGGACGCTGGGGCTGGGGCGTGTCGGACAGCTACGTGCAGCAGGAAGAGTTCGACAACCGCTCGCGCCAGATGAAGATCAAGAACCTGGACATCCAGACGAGCTGGACGCTGCCGCTGGGTTCGCACATGCTGACCCTGGGCGGCAGCTACCTCAGCCAGCGCCTGAACGACCAGACCGGCAACCAGCTGGCCAACGGCCCCAGCAAGGTGGACCGCTACCAGTGGGCCTTGTTCGCCGAAGACGAATGGCGCCTGACCGAGACCTTCGCAGTCACCACCGGCCTGCGCATGGACGAAGACGAGAACTTCGGCACGCATTTCAGCCCGCGCCTGTACGGCGTCTGGCACATGGCCGACCGCTGGACCCTGAAGGGCGGCGTGTCCACGGGCTTTCGCGCGCCCGACCTGCGCCAGACGGTGGCGGGCTGGGGCCAGGTCAGCCGCGGCGGCAATATGTACGGCAATCCGGACCTGACGCCCGAGAAGTCGGTAACCGAGGAAATCGGCATCCTGTATGACGACGGCGAAGGCTTCAACGCCGGCCTGACCGTCTTCAACAACGACTTCAAGGACAAGATCACCCGCGTCGCCTGCCCCGCGACCCAGTGCACGGACGGCCCGAACCAGTTCGGCTCGGATCCGACCACCTACATGAACGTGGACAAGGCCAATTCCCGCGGCGTGGAAGCCAACCTGAAGCTGCCGCTGTCGCGCGACTGGTCCCTGACCAGCAGCTACACGTTCACCAAGTCGGAGCAGAAGTCCGGCCAGTACAAGGGCCAGCCGCTCAATCAGCTGCCCAAGCACCTGTTCACCACCACGGTGAACTGGCAGGCCTCGGATGAGCTGCAGGCCTGGGCGCGGCTGAACTACCGCGGCAAGGAAAGCCAGCCCATCACCGGTCCGTCGTCCTCGTCGGTGGTCGCGCCTTCCTACACCTTCGTGGACCTGGGCGGTTCGTACCAGGTGAACAAGACGGTGGCGGTGTACGCCGGCATCTACAACCTGTTCGACAAGCAGGTCACGTACGACGACTACGGCTACGTCGAGGACGGCCGCCGCTACTGGCTGGGCGTGGGCGTCAAGTTCTGAGTTTGAAAGGGCGCCTGGCGCCCGCAACATGAAGAGGTACGCATGAAGAAGCAAACGCAAGCAGGCCGCGTCCGGCGTTGGGCGGTTCAGGCCGGGGCCGCGCTGGTCCTGGGCGCCGCCACGGCGGTATGCGCGGCGCAGGCGACGCTGCCGGTGAAGCATGCGCGCGGCGAAACCGCCGTGCCGGCCAATCCGGCGAAGACGGTGGTGATGGACCTGGCCGTGCTGGACACGCTGCATGCGCTGGGCGTGGACGCGACGGGCGTACCGACGGTCGCCAAGTGGCCGCCGCAGCTAAGCCAGTATGCCGATGAGCGCTACCTGAAGGTGGGTTCGATGTTCGAGCCCAACTACGAGGTGATCCACGCCGCCGCGCCGCAACTCATTTTCGTGGCGGGCCGCTCGGCGCCCAAGTACGACGAGCTCGCCAAGCTGGCGCCCACCGTGGACCTGACGGTCAATGCCCGGGACCTGGTGGGCAGCGTCGCGCGCAACACCGAAACGCTGGCCGCCATCTATGGCAAGCAGGATGTCGCCAAGACCAAGCTCGACGCCCTGCGCGCCTCGATCGCGGACCTGAATGGCAAGGCGGCCAACGCCGGCACCGCGCTGATCGTGCTGACCACCGGCGGCAAGATGAGCGCCTACGGTCCGGGTTCGCGCTTCGGCGTGATCCACGACGCCTTCGGCATCAAGCCGGCGACGACGGGGCTGAGCGTGTCGAACCACGGCCAGGCGATCTCGTTCGAGTTCATCGCCCAGACCGATCCCGACTGGCTGTTCGTGATCGACCGCGATGCCGCCATCGGCCGTGAGGGCGTGTCGGCCCAGCGCATGCTGGACAACGAGCTGGTGCGCCCGACCAAGGCCTGGAAGAACAAGCGCGTGGTCTACCTGAACGGCTACAACTGGTATCTGCTGGGCAGCGCGGGCCTGACCGCGATGCAGCAGAACGTGGACGAGATCGCGGCCGCGCTGGCCGCGGGCAAGTAAAGCCTGATGCATGAGCGGCGGGAGTAATCGCGGGTGAGTTGGCGGCAGTCGATAGGCGGTTGGGGCGGGCTGGCGGTGGCGGTAGGCTTGCTGCTGGCCCTGTGCGCGGCCAGCGTCAGCCTGGGGGCGGGCCAGCTCAGCCTGGCCGCGCTGTGGGGCACTGGTGACGAGGCCGAGCGTGCCTGGCGCCTGCTGATGGTCAGCCGCATCCCCCGCACGCTGGCCTTGCTGCTGGCCGGCATGTCGCTGGCGGTGGCCGGACTCATCATGCAGATGCTGGTGCGCAACCGCTACGTCGAACCCACCACGGCCGGCACCGTGGAGTCCGCCACCCTGGGCATACTCGTGGTCACGCTGCTGGCGCCGGACACGCCCGTGATCGGCAAGATGTTGACGGCCACGGGCTTCGCGCTGGCGGGCACCTTGCTGTTTCTGGCGCTGCTCAAGCGCGTGCCGCTGCGCACGCCCTTCATCGTGCCGCTGATCGGCCTGATCCTGGGCGGCGTGATCCACGCGGCCACCACCTTCGTCGCCTATCGCTACGACCTGCTGCAGTCGCTGCACGCCTGGACCACGGGCGATTTTTCCGGCGTGCTGCGGGGGCGCTATGAATTGCTCTGGATCGGCTTCGGCCTGGCCTGCGCGGCTTACGCGGCGGCCGATCGTTACACCGTGGCCGGCATGGGCCGCGAGTTCGCCGCCAACCTGGGCTTGAACCATGCGCGGCTGACGCTGGCCGGACTGCTGATCGTGTCGGCGATTTCGGCCGTGGTGGTGGTGACGGCCGGCGGCATTCCCTTTCTGGGCCTGATCGTGCCCAATGCCGTCAGCCTGGTGCTGGGCGACAACATGCGCCGCGCCATCCCCTGGGTGGCGGTGCTGGGCGGCGTGTTCGTGTTGGCCTGCGACGTCATCGGCAGGCTGGTGATCCATCCCTACGAGATTCCCATCGGCACGGTGGTCGGCGTGCTGGGCAGCATCCTGTTCCTGTGGCTGTTGCGCGCGCGGAGGAACCGGCTTGGCTGAACTTGCAGTCTCCGTCCCGGCGCCGGCCCGGGCACCGCAGGCCTGGCGCCTGTGGCTGCTGGGCGCCATTGCGCTGGCCTGCGCCATCGCCTTCATGACGCTGGGCGCCAACGGCCAGTGGTCCTTCGTGATCCCGTTCCGCGGCGCCAAGCTGGCGGCGATGCTGCTGGTGGCCTATGCGGTGGCGGTGTCGTCGGTGCTGTTCCAGACGATCACCCACAATCGCATCCTGACGCCCGCCATCATGGGCTTTGACGCCCTGTACCTGCTGATCCAGGCCGTGGTGGTGTTCGGCTTCGGCCAGGCGGCCGCGGCCGCCAGCCATCCGGTGGCCGCCTTCCTGCTGGAGGTGGGCGCCATGACCGCGTTCGCCTGCCTGCTGTTCCGTTGGCTGTTCTCGGACGCGGTGCGCAGCCTGCACCTGATGATGCTGGTGGGCATCATTTTCGGCCTGTTGTTTCGCAGCCTGTCCAACTTCGTGGTGCGGCTGATCGACCCCAATGAATTCCTGGTGTTGCAGGACCGCATGTTCGCCAGCTTCAACACCGTGCGCGTGGGTCTGCTGCCGATCGCGCTGGCCGCGGTGTGCGCCGCGTCGCTGCTGGTGTGGCGCATGCGGCGGCGCTACGACGTGCTGGCGCTGGGCCGCGACATCGCGGTGAACCTGGGCGTGGACTATCGCCGCACGCTGATGCTGACGCTGGCCGCCATCGCCGTGCTGGTGTCGGTATCCACCGCGCTGGTGGGGCCGGTGACGTTCTTCGGCCTGCTGGTCAGCAACCTGGCCTATCAGGCCATGGGGTCCGACCGGCATCGCCACACCGTCCCGGCGGCCGTGCTGCTGAGCGTGATCTTCCTGGTAGGCGGCCAGACGCTGCTGGAACGCGTGCTGGGCCTGAATACCACCGTCAGCGTGGTGATCGAATTCCTGGGCGGGTTGATGTTCCTTGCCCTGATCCTGCGCAGGGGGCGCCGATGATAGAGATCCAGCAAGTCAGCAAGCAATACGGCGACAGCGTGGTGGTCGACGACGTCAGCCTGTCGCTGCCGGCGGGCGGCGTCACGGCGATCATCGGCCCCAACGGCGCAGGCAAGTCCACGCTGCTGTCCATGGTCAGCCGTCTGCTTCCCATGTCCGCGGGCCGGGTGCTGGTCGAGGGGCTGGACGTGACCCGGGCCGATAGTCGCGAACTGGCGCGCCGCCTGGCCATCCTGCGGCAGGACAATCACCTGCCGCTGCGGTTGACGGCCAGGGATCTGGTCGCGTTCGGCCGTTATCCGCACACGGGCGGCCGCCTGACGCTGGAAGACAAGGACCACATCGACCGCGCCATCGCCTACCTGAACCTGGAGCCGCTGGCCGACCGCTACCTGGACGAGATGTCGGGCGGGCAGCGCCAGCGCGCCTTCGTGGCGATGGTGCTGTGCCAGGACACGCGCTACGTCCTTCTGGACGAACCGCTGAACAGCCTGGACATGAAGCATGCCGTCGCCATGATGGGCACGCTGCGGCGCGCGGCGGACGAGCTGGGCAAGACGGTGGTGCTGGTGCTGCACGACATCAATTTCGCGTCCACCTACGCGGACCGCATCGTGGCGATGCGGGCAGGGCGCATCGCGCATCAGGGGACTCCGGCCGAACTGGTCCGGCCGGAGGTCCTGAGCGAACTGTACGAGCTGCCGATCGAGGTGCACGAGATCGGCGGCCGGCGCATCTGCGTCTATTACCGCCAGCCTTAGCGGCTGAGATCCACCGCGTAGCGCGACAGCTGGGTCACCGGGTCAGGCGTGGCGTCATGCACCGTGACGTTGTCCACGCCATGCGCGGCGGCCATGGCCAGGGTGCCCGGCACCGACGAAAACACCACCGGGCCGGCCAGGACGCCCACTCGCGCGAAGCGCCAGCTGCGGTCCAGGCCATAGGTGGCCAGATCCAGGTCTGGGTGCTTGCGGATGTAGCTGATCAGCACGTCGCGGCTGGCGTCCGGGGCTTGCAGCACGATGTCGCCCTTGCCGCCGGCCAGGCCGGGGAAGTCGCCGCCGCCGCTGGCGCGGTAGTTGTTCGTGACCACCAGGAATTGCGCAGCGGGATCGAGTGGCGCGCCCTGGTACGTCAGCTGCGTGATGCGTGTACCCTTGGGCCGGGTGACGTCGATTTCGTACCGCAGGGCATTGCCTGCGGCATAGAGCACGTCGAAGTTGAAGGTCGGAAAACCCGTGTCGACCAGATCCTGCGGCGCGACCTGGCCCGGGTCGATCTGCTTGAACTGCTCGGCGGTCTTCTCCAGCCATTGGCGCACGATGTCGCCGCTGACCCGCACCACTTGCAAGGTGTTGGGGTACAGGTAAAGATCGGCGGCGTTGTTGATGGCGATGTTGCCCTGCTTCACGTAGGTGAAGTCGCCCGGACCGTTGCGTCCGCCCTTGAAGGGCGCGGCCGCCGACAGGATGGGCAGGGCGGCATACGAGGGTTTGTTCTTGGCGATGTAGTCCGTCAGATAGTCGATCTGCGCCATGTTGACGATTTGCAGCGCCGACACGTCGCCCGCCAGCGCGTAATAGGTCGCCATGTCGAAGCGGCTCTGGCCGATGGGCGTTTTGACATAGGCGATGGTGGCGGCGTGTTCAGCCTGCACCAGCTGCTGCGCGGCGGCGTCGGGTTCGACGTAGGTCGCGGGCGTGGCGCCGTTCTGCGCGGTCAGGCGCGTGGAGATGCGTTGCACGCGCGTGGCGTCCTTCTGCACCTGCCAGCCTTTGTCATAGGCAAGCTTGAGCGTGATCTGGCCGAGGTTGTTGCCCCACTGGCCGGCCTGCACCGCCGGTACGCCGTTGATCAGGCCTTTCTCCAGATCTATCCCGGGCTGCCCCGCGAATTGCGACTTGGCATTGGTGTCGGGGAACAGCAGGTGCTGGTGACCGGTGATCAGCGCGTCGATGCCAGGCACCTGGCTCAGGTAGCCCGCGCCGTTTTCCATGGCCGGGCTGTAGGCGCTGAGCATGTCGATGCCGCCGTGCGCCAGCGCCACCACCAGATCGGCGCCCGCCGCGCGCATTTCGGGTATATAGCGTTGCGCCGATTCCTTCCAGCCCGCGACTTCCACGTGGCCTTCCAGATTGGCTTTGTCCCATTGCAGGATGGGCGGGGGCGCAAAGCCGATCACGCCGACCTTCAGCGCGACCTCGATCTGCTTGCCGTTGGGATCGGTGGCCTTGAAGGTCTTGTTCAGCAGGACCCAGGGCTTGAAGATGGGCTGCTTGCTGGCGGCCGACACCACGTTGGCGGACACGAAGGGAAAGCCCGGCGCCGCGCAGTCCTTGGCCCCGGCGGGGTTGGTCTGCGCCGTGCCCTTGCCGATGCCGGCCAGCCCGAAATTCGTGTCGGTGATCTGCGACAGGAACGGCAGGCCGTAGTTGAACTCATGGTTGCCCAGCGTGGCTGCGTCATAGGCCAGCAGTTTCATCTGCTTGTAGATCGCCAGCATGTCGCTGCATTGCACCGGCTTGACCAGCGCCTGGTAGTCGGACAAGGCGGTGCCCTGGATGGTGTCGCCGTTGTCGAACAGCAGCGTGTTGGCATTCTGCTTGCGCGCATTGGCGATCAACGTGGCCGTGCGGTCCACGCCGTAGCTCTTGTCCTCGGCCAGCTTGTAGTAGTCGTAGCCCAGCACGTTGGCATGCAGGTCGGTGGTGCCCAGGATGGCCACGTCCAGGGTGGAGCCTGCGGGCACGCCGGCCTGCGGCGGGGTGTCGGGCGTGTCGTCGTCATTGTCGCCGCCGCAAGCGGCCAGGCTTGCCAGCAACGCGGCGCTGGCGGACAGCGCAAAGAGCTTTCCTAGATTCGGCTTCACCGTCTTTCCTCCGGGTTTGAAGGAAAGGAATTCTGCGCATGGCGTGTGACCCGGCCGTGACACGGTCGCGCCACGGGGCGGGGCAGTCGTGCCGCGTCTAGCGCAGCGGAGATTCTTCGATGAGGTCGCCCGTTTCCAAAGCCGCAAGCGCATCCAGGAAGCGCCACGCAAACGATCCGGGGCCTTGCGCCAGCTCGCCGGCGCGCTGGCCCGCGATGGCGAAACACGACAGGGCGGCGACCGCCGCGGAAAACGGATCGTTGCGCGACACCGCGGCGCAGGCGCCAACCAGCGCCGTCAGCGCGCAGCCCGTGGCGGTGACGCGCGGCATCAGGGGCGAACCGCCCGTTATGCGGACGGCGCGCGCGCCGTCCGTGACGTAGTCGGTCTCGCCGGTCACCGCCACCACTGTCGCGCGGCTGGCGGCGATGGCATGCGCGGAATGCTCCGCCTGCGAGACCGCGTCGCGCGCGTCCACGCCCTTGCTCGCGCTTTGGCCGCCGGCCAGCGCGATGATCTCCGAGGCATTGCCGCGGATGATGGCGGGCCGCAGGTCCAACAGGCGGCGCACCGCGTCGCGGCGAAAAGCGGTGGCGTGGTGCGCCACCGGATCGAGCACCCAGGGTATGCCGGCTTCGTTGGCCGACGCGGCGGTCAGCAGCATGCTGTCCAGCCAGGGCGAGGACAGGGTGCCGATGTTGATCACGACCGCGCCGCAGACGCGCGCGAACTCGGGCGCTTCTTCCTGCGCATGCACCATGGCGGGCGAAGCGCCCATGGCCAGCAGCACGTTGGCGGCGGTGTTCATGGATACGAAATTGGTCAGGCACTGCACCAGCGGCGCATCGCGGCGCAGGGCGGCCACCAGGTCGCGCGAGATCAGCGCCTGGGCGGAAAGGTCGGGAATGGATTGCATGCCGTGGATCCTGTTTATGCGCTGACGTCCGACAGCCCGGGCTGCGCGGGCAAGGCGCCGCGCAGCGATTCCAGCAGTACGCGCTTGTTTTCGCGGCTGCGATAGGCGTGCTCGCGCATCAGGTTCTCGGCGCGCACGGCCTCGCGCCGCGTAATGGCGCGCAGCAGGTCTTCGTGGTCCGCTTGCGCACGCAGCACGAACGGCGTTTCCAGCAGCGAGGGCGTGGATGGCAGGGTCAGCGCGGCCGGGCCGGCCAGCGGCGTCTTGTTGTTGTGTTCCAGCGCCGACAAGAGCGCGCGGTTGCCCGCGGCTTCGCACAGGATCTCGTGAAAGCGCCGGTTGATCTGCCCCCAGGCGCGCGCATCCACGGTGGTGTTGGGATCGCGGCGGGCCGGGGCCAGCAGGGCGCGTCCTTCGTCCACCGCCTGCGACAAGCGGTCCAGCACGTCCTGCGAGGCGCCGCGCTCGGCCAGCAGGCGGGCCGCCATGCCTTCGAGCACGCCGCGCACGTCCACCGCGTCGCCGATTTCGTCCACCGTAAAGGCCCGTACCCGGAAGCCGCGTGAAGGCAGCCGTTCCAGCAGGCCCTCTTTTTCAAGCTCGGTCAGCGCAATGCGCAACGGGGTACGCGATACGCCCAGGCGCGCCGAAAACTGCAACTCGACCACGCGTTCCCCCGGCTGCAGAACGCCAGAAAGCACCATGTCCCGGAGTTCGGAAATGACTTTATCGATTTGTGCGGCCATAGGGAGGGGGAGGCTGGTTCCGGTCTGTGAGGGCTTTCAGTGTACCGTCAAAATTGCATGCAATAGTCAATAAAAAAACCGATCGTGCCTTGCGATTTATCAAAATTGCATGCAATAATTCGGAAAAACAGCGATTCAAGTGCAGTTAAAGCGATAAATGCATGCAAAGAAATCCGTCGATGCATGCCATAAGCCGCCGCAAGCACAGGAGACAACATGAAGCTCGTCAGCTTCGTTCAGGCAGGCCGCAGCGCCTGGGGCGTGGTGCGCGGCGCCGAGGTCGTGGCGCTGACCCAGGTCTGGCCCGACATGGTCGCGGCGCTGGAGGCAGGGGTGGAACAGATCGCGCGCGCCGCGGAGACGGCTGGCCAGGCCTGTATGCCCTTGGCCGGGCTGCGCCTGCTGCCGCCGGTAGTGGCGCCGCGCAAGATTCTCTGCGTGGGCCTGAACTACGGCCGCCATGTGGCCGAGGCCGGGCGCGAACTGCCCGCGCACCCCTCGCTGTTCGCGCGCTTTGCGGACAGCTTCGTCGGCCACGGCGAGGCGGTGTGGAAGCCGCAAGCCTCCGACCGTTTCGATTACGAGGCCGAACTGGCCGTGGTGATCGGCCGGGGCGGCCGCCATATCGCCGCCAAGGACGCCCTGGCGCACGTGGCCGGCTACACCTGCATGGCCGAGAACTCCGTGCGCGATTTCCAGAAGCACAACGCGCAGGTGACGCCGGGCAAGAACTTCGAGCGCAGCGGCGCGCTGGGTCCCTGGCTGGTCACGGCCGACGAGATCGGCGACCCGGCTGGCCTGGAAGTCATTTCCCGCCTCAACGGCGAGGTCATGCAGCACGGCCAGGTGTCCGACCTGATCTTCCCCATCCCTGAGCTGATCGCCTACATCAGCAGCTTCACCCGCCTGTCGCCGGGCGACGTGATCGCCACCGGCACGCCCGAAGGCGTGGGCTCCAGCCGCAAGCCTCCGCGTTTCATGAGCGCCGGCGACACGCTGGAAGTCGAGATTCCCGGCCTCGGAACACTGATCAACACGGTGGCGGACGAGCCCGCCGCCGACGAACAAGGAGACGCGCATGTCTGATGCGCTGCGGTACCTGACGGAACGGGACGTGGTCTCGGTTCTGGATATCCCCAAGGCGATCGAAGCCCTGCATGCCATGCTGGTCGCGCAAGGGCGCGAGCAGGCCCGCAACCTGCCCAAGGCGCTGGCGACCTGGGGCGACGGCAGCTCGA
This sequence comes from Achromobacter xylosoxidans, assembly GCF_014490035.1. Taxonomy (NCBI): domain Bacteria; kingdom Pseudomonadati; phylum Pseudomonadota; class Betaproteobacteria; order Burkholderiales; family Alcaligenaceae; genus Achromobacter; species Achromobacter xylosoxidans. The sequence continues at coordinate 2,801,842 of NZ_CP061008.1, forward strand.
TGCATGCCTTGGGCTCCGTGCAGACCGGCGCGGGCGGCTATGCGGGTTTCAAGACCTGGGTCCATACCAAGAGCGGCGGAGGCTCGCTGTTCAGCCTGTTCGACGCCGAGTCGGGATTTCTGCGCGCCGTGATCGAGGCGCGCGCGCTGGGCATGCTGCGCACCGCCGCGATCAGCGGGGTCGCCACGCGCGCGCTGGCGCCGGCTGACGCCGCCTGCGCCGCGCTGATCGGCACCGGCCCGCAGGCCGTCACCCAATTGGCCGCGCTGGCCGCCGTGCGCGACTTGCGCCGCGTGCGCGTCTACAGCCCCACGCCGGAAAAGCGCCGCGCCTTTGTCGCCAGCGTGCAAGGCAAGTATCGATTCGAGGTCGAGGAAGCGGCCAGCCTGGAACAGGCGCTGGCCGGCGCCGAGATCGTCACCCTGATCACGCGCGCCGTCGAGCCTTTCGTGGACGCGGCCATGCTGGCCGACTGCAGGCACCTGAACGCCGTGGGCGCGATCCTGCCGGCCAAGGCCGAGTTCGCGCAGGACGTGTTCGAACGCGCCGACCGCGTGGTGGTGGACGACCTGGAAAACGCCCGCCGCGGTTCGCGTGAACTGCGCGAGCGCTTTGGCGCAGACGGTGCGCCATGGCAGGGCGTGACCGTGCTGAGCGACCTGCTCGCCGCGGGAGAGGGCCGTCCGCAAGGCGCACGGTTGACGATCTTCAAGGGCATGGGCATGGGCCTGTCCGACCTGGCGATGGCGCGCGTGGTGTACGAGCATGCCCGCGACCATGGCCTGGGCGTGGCGCTGCCGCCCCAGACCCGCGAGAACCTGCTGCTGGCGCAGCCCTGAACCGAATTCGCATAACCGCACAGCCGGCGCGGGGCGCCGGCGGCAAGAGGAGACATACATGTTCGTCGATATCAGCGGCGCCAGTCCGCGGGAACAAAACAAATGGCAGTCCATCGTCATCCCCAAAGAGGACATCGATCTTGAGATCGCGCGCCTGACCGATGCGCCCCGGCCGGACAACGGCCGCCGCGCCTCCCTCATCGTGCACCCGGAAGCCACGGCGCCGGGCCTGGGCCTGGCCCCGGGAACGGACGTCACCATCAACGTGGTCAATCCGGGTGAAAGCACCTTCAACCTGCGCAAGAACTCCAACATGCTGGAGATCTGTATCAGCGGCGAGGGCGTGGCCACGGTGGCCGGGCGCGACATCCGCGTGGGGCACTGGGACGTCTGGAACACCCCCGCCATGCAGGTGCATTCCTACCGTAACGAAGGCAAGACGCCGTGGGTACGCCTGTCGTACTCCAACGCGCCGCTCCTGGAAAAGCTGGAGATCCACTACGTCGAGGAGTTCGAGGGCAGCGTGCCGCCGGCCGACGCCAATACCAAGCCGGTGCCGCCGCGCGCGCCCGACGCGGCCCGTTCGCGCGACCTGGCGCTGCGCGAGCAGATCACGCCCGAGGGCGCATGGCTGCTGGGCTACGAGTGGCTGATCGACATCGACGTGCTGGAATCCAAGGCCTTGCACTGGCCCTGGTCGGCGGTGTCGCGCCAGCTGCCCAGCGTCGAGGACATGGCGCGCGGCTACAACGGCCGCCGCCTGTTCGTGCTGTACAACCCGGCCACCGAACGCCGCATCGGCACCACGCACAGCTTCTTCGCCACCATTTCCTCGTCGCCGCCCGACAACCACCACGTGCCGCACCGCCACAGCTCGTCGGCCATCAACTATTACCTGCGCGGCAACGGCTACAGCAAGGTCAATGGCACGCGGCTGGACTGGAAGGCGGGCGACCTGATCCTGTCGGCGCCAGGCTGGGCCATGCATTCGCATCACTCGGGTACGGAAACCACCTCCGCGCTGACGGTGCAGGACCATCCGCTGCAGATTGCCATGGAGTCGCTGATCTGGCAGGAGCGCATGCAGGAACCCATCCTGGCGCTGGGCAGCCAGAGCGGCTTCGAGAGCAACCGCGCGCAACTGGCCGCGGCCCGATAGGACGCGATTTCCTAGAACCGATACCTGGATCCGCAATGACCATGACCGAGCTTTCCGATACCCCGTCGCTGCGCGCGCGCCTGCGGGACTTCTATGACGATTACGCCTACTGCCTGGACGAAGACCGGCTGGAGGACTGGCCCGCCTTCTTCACCGAGGACTGCCATTACCGGGTGCTGTCGCGCGAGAACCATGACGCCGGCCTGCCCCTGGGCCTGATCTATTGCATGAACAAGAACATGGTGCGCGACCGCGTCACGGCCTTGCGCGAAACCACCATGTTCGAGCCGCGTTCGCTGCGCCACTTCATCAGCGGCGTGCGCGTGCTGGAAGTGCAGGGCGACCACATCGTGGCGCAGGCCAACTTTGCGGTGTTGGAGTCGCTGTCCGACCGCGAACCCACCCTGAACATGGTGGGCCGCTATCTGGACGTGGTGCGCGTGACGCCCGAGGGCCTGGCGTTCAGCCGCCGCGACTGCGTGTACGACAACTATCGTGTGCGCACTTCGCTCATCGTTCCCATCTGAATCCGCCCCGAGGATACCCATCATGACCTGTACCCACTCGACCGCGCCAGAGGCTCCGGCGGCGGCTCCCATCCACATCGAGCGCCGTTGGCCCAAGGAAGGCTATACGCGCATCCCCAACTGGGTCTACACCGATCCCGCCATCTTCAAGAAGGAGATGGACGTGTTCTTCGGCGGCAAGACCTGGAACTACGTGGGCCTGGAATGCGAAGTGCCTGAAGTTGGCTGCTACAAGCGCAACTGGATCGGCGACCGCCCCGTGGTCATGGTCCGCAACGCGGAAGGCGAGATCAACGTTCTGGAGAACCGCTGCGCGCACCGCGGCGCGCAGATCTGCTGGCACAACACCGGCAAGGTGGAGGACTTCACCTGCCCCTACCACCAGTGGAACTATGACCTGAACGGTAATCTGCAGGGCGTGCCGTTTCGCCGCGGCGCCATGGGCAAGGGTGGCATGCCGCGCGACTTCGATCCCAAGCAGAACGGCATCCGCAAGCTGCGCAGCGTGAACCGCGGCGGCTCGATCTGGGCCACCTTCGCCGAGGACGCGCCCAGCTTCGAGGACTACTGCGGTCCTGAAGTGCTGGCGGAAATCGACCACATGCTGCCGGGCAAGCCGCTCAAGCTGCTGGGATACAGCCGCCAGCTGATCCCCAGCAACTGGAAGATGTACCTGGAAAACCTGAAGGATCCGTACCACGCCACGCTGCTGCACACCTTCTACATCACCTTCGGCCTGTGGCGCGCGGACTCCAAGTCCGAGTGCATCCCCACGGGCGGCGGCGCGCACAGCGTGATGGTGTCGCACAACGAGGGCAAGAAGAAGACCGAGGCCACCACGGAAATGAGCCGTTTCCGTGACGACCTGGAGCTGCTGGACCTGGAAACCGTGACCCCGCGCGCCGAGTTCAACCGCGGCCGCGTCGGTGGCGCGTGGGTGTTCCCGGCCGCGCAGTTCGGCATCCAGGCCAACTCGCTCAAGACCCGCCACGTCATTCCGCGCAGCCCGACCGAGCACGAACTGGTGTTCACCTATTACGGCTACGAGGACGACGACGAGGAAATGACCCGCCTGCGCCTGAAGCACGCCAACCTGCTGGGCCCGGCCGGCTTCGTGTCGATGGACGACAGCGAAATGCTGAACCAGGTGCAGATCGGCGTCACCGGCTATCCGGAAGAGCGCGGCATCATCGAGATGGGCGGCCGCGACACCGAGCCCGCCGACTACATGGTGACCGAGGTGCTGATCCGCTCCTTCTACGACTACTACCGCAAGGCGATGGGGCTGTGAGCATGGATACCTGGAAACCTGTGGCGATGGTGTCGGACATTTCGCCCGACACCGGCACCCTGCGCGTGGTGCATGAAGGCGAAGGCGTCTGCCTCTACAACCTGCAAGGCGACATCTGCGCCACGCAGGACCGCTGTCCGCATGGCAACGCCAGCCTGGCCGACGGCTATCTGGAAGACGGCACCATCGAGTGTCCGCTGCATCAGGGCGTCTTCGACATCCGTACCGGCAAGCCGCAATGCCCGCCGGTCACCACGGACCTGCGCCGCTACGAGGTGCGGGTGGACTCGGGCACCGTCTACCTGAAGGCGGAAGGCGCATGAACTCGGGCGCCATCGTGGTTGTCGGCGCCGGCCAGGCGGGCGGATGGGCCGCGGCGACCTTGCGCGAACGCGGCTACGAAGGCCGCATCGTGCTGCTGGGCGATGAGCCCCACGCGCCTTATGAACGCCCGCCCTTGAGCAAGGCGGTGCTGGGCGGCCAGGCCGTGCCCGAAAGCACCGAGCTTTTTTCGGCCGAGCGGCTGGCGGCGTTGCGCATCGAGTTTCGGCCGGGCGTGGCGGCGACGCGGCTGCGCGTGGCCGACAGGCAGGTGGATACCTCGGACGGCGGCAGCATCGCCTATGACAAGCTGATCCTGTGCATGGGCGGCAGGCCGGTCGTGCCTGCGCTGCCCGGCGTGGATGGCCCCGGCGTGCACGTGCTGCGCACCCGCGGCGACGCGCTGCGCCTGCGCGCCAGCCTCGGCCCGGGCCGCCGCCTGGTGGTGGTCGGGGGCGGCTGGATCGGGCTGGAGGTAGCGGCGACGGCGCGTCAGTCCGGCAGCGCCGTGACCGTGCTGGAGCAGGGACCGCGACTGTGCGCCCGCAGCGTGCAGCCTGCGGTGTCGGCGCACCTGGCCGCGCTGCATGCCGCCCATGGCGTGGACCTGCGCCTGGACACTTGCCTGCGCGCGGTGCTGGCGCAGACGGACGGCCGCCCGGTGGCGGAACTGGCCGACGGCACGCGTCTGGACGCGGACGCCATCGTGCTGGGCGTGGGCCTGCGGGCCAATGACGAACTGGCGCGTGAAGCCGGCCTGGCCTGCGAGCGTGGCGTGTTGGTCGATGCGTACTGCAGGACCTCGGCGGCGGACGTCTATGCGGCGGGCGACGTCGCGGTGCTGACGGCCGAGGACGGCCATGCGCGCATGGAGTCGTGGCAGAACGCGCAGGACCAAGGCACGGCCGCCGCGCTGTCGGCCCTGGGCCTGGGTGAACCTTATGCGCCGACCGGCGCCGTCTGGTCGGAACAATACGACGCCATGGTGCAGATCGTCGGATTCCCGGGCCTGGCCTGCAGCGAAGTGCTGCGGCCGCAGGCTGGGGAGCGCGCCTTGCTGTCGGTGGCGCTGGACGCCAGCGGCCGCGCCGTGGCCGGCGTATCGGTGGATGCAGCCCGCGATTTCCGCCAGCTGCGCAAATGGATCGCGCAGCGCGCGACCCTGGACCCGGCGTTGCTCGGGCGGCCCGACGTGCCGCTTGCCAGCGCCCAGATCGGATGAGGATCGCAATGGAAAACCCGATTTTGCCCATGCTGGCCAAGACAGCCTGCGAATCCGTGGTGCTGGAATTCTTCCATGCCCTGGACACGCGGCGGCACGAGGCCGCAGCCGCGCTCATGGCCGAGGACGGCGTCTGGCAACGGCAGGGACGCCGGCTTGCCGGCCGCCAGGAAATCCTGCAAGCCCTGAATGCCCGCGTGCCCGAGCGCAGCACCTGCCACGTCATTACCAATCTGCGACTGGTCGAGCTGGCTGGCGCGCGCGCCACCGTCGGCTACTTCCTGACCGCCTACGAAAGCGTGCCGCACGAGCAGGGCGGCGCGCCGCGCCTGGTCGCCATCCGCGAGTGCCAGGACGTGCTGGTGGAGACGGACGGCGGCTGGCGGCTGGCGGACAAAAGCAGCCGCCGCCATCTTCCGCCGGAATGACGGCCTGACATCACGGAGATCCCGCACATTCCGAATCCTTGTTCCTCACGCGTCCGGACCATTCAAAAAGCAATGGGCGCGTACCGTAAATACCCCAGGAGACAAACCATGAAACCCTCAAGAATCTTGCATTGCATGTTGGCGGCCGCCTGTGCGGCCGTCGTGTCCGGCGCCCAGGCGCAACAGGCCGACTGGCCGACCCATCCGATCACGCTGGTGGTGCCGTTCGCGGCCGGCGGCGGCGGCGACACCCTGGCGCGCCTGGTTGCGGAGCCGCTGTCGCGCGAGCTCGGGCAGTCCATCATCGTCGAGAACCGCCCCGGCGCGGGCGGCAATATCGGCACTTCGATCGCCGCGCGCGCCAAGCCCGACGGCTATACGCTGTCCTACGGCACCAATGGCACGCAGGCCACCAATCACTGGCTGTACAAGTCGCCGGGCTATGCGCCGTCGGACTTCGAACCGATCTCGCGTTTCACGGTCATTGCGGCGGCGCTGGTGGTCAATGCCACCGACGAGCGCTTTAAGACCCTGGCGCAGCTGCTGGCCTACGCCCGGGCCAATCCGGGTGAGCTGACCTGCGGTTCCGCCGGCAACGGCACGTCCTCGCATCTGGCCTGTGAGCTGCTGAACCAGATGGCCGGCACCAAGGTCATGCACATTCCCTACAAGGGCGGCGGCGCGGCCATGACCGATCTGCTGGGCGGGCGGATTTCGTTCATGATCGACGTCATGCCCAACGTGTCGGGGCAGATTGCGGCGGGCAAGCTGCGGGCGCTGGGCGTGACGACGCCGGACCGCGTGGCATCCAATCCGGACATTCCCACGATCAGCGAAGCCGGCGTCAAGGGCTATGAGTTCTTCGCCTGGGACGGCCTGTACGCGCCCAAGGGCACGCCGGCGGCCGTGCTGGACAAGCTGAACGCGGCGGTCAACCGCGCGCTGCAGCAGCCCGAGGTGCGCAAGATGCTGGAGTCGCGTGGTGCGATTCCTTCGCCCACGTCGCGCCAGGCGCTGGCGGAGTTCGGTGCGGAAGAGTATGCGCGGCTGGGGAAGGTCGTGAAGGTGGCGGGCGCGTCGATCGATTGAGCGGCTGACGCCTGAACCAACCAAGCCGGCGGCGGCTGCCGCCGGCTTGCCTTTGTGCGCAAGGAAACTACCAAGCCATGCGCAAGCGCCCCAACGCGGGCAGTGCGCCCACCGTGGCCGCCAGGCCGCCAGGCGGCTGTTCTTCATGGCGGGCCACGCGCCCATCTGGATCGAGAAAATCGCTCAGCACATCGTCGCGCAATCGGATGAAGCGCGGATCGCTGCGGTTGCGCGGATGCGGCAGATCCACGTCGACGATGCGGCGGATGCGTCCCGGGCGCGGCTGCATCACCACCACGCGGTCGCCCAGGAACACGGCTTCCTCCACGTCGTGCGTGACCAGCACCATGGTGATCTGCTCCTGCTGCCAGATGCGCTGCAACTCGTTCTGCAGCCGCGACCGCGTCAACGCGTCCAGCGCGCCCAGCGGCTCGTCCAATAGCAGCACGCGCGGGCGGTTGACCAGGCCGCGCGCGATCGCCACGCGCTGCGCCATGCCGCCCGAGATCTGGTGCGGGTAGGATTTCTCGAACCCCTGCAGGCCGACCAGTGCAATGTGTTCGGCCACCAGCTCGCGCTTTTCTGCCTTCGACAGCGGTGCGTTGCGCAGCGCCGCCGCGATGTTGCGTTCCACGTTCAGCCACGGAAACAGCCGGTGGTCCTGGAATACGATGCCGCGGTCCAGGCCCGCGCCGCGCACTGGGTTGCCGTCCAGCAGGATCTGGCCGGCGTAGTCGCCATCCAGCCCCAGGATCAGGCGCAGCAGCGTGGACTTGCCGCAGCCGCTGGCGCCCACGATGCTGACGAAATGCCCGGCGGGCACGTCCAGGTTGATGTCCTGCAGGACTTGCAGCGCCTCTGCGCCGTCGCCCGGGCCGGCATAGCGCTTGCCCACGCCGCGGATGTTCAATTCCTTGCCGAAGATGCTCGTCATTCCTTTCCTACTCCATCAGGCGGCGCCGTAGCGGTGCCGCGCCAGCCTGCGCTCCAGCGCGCGGGCAAAGGCATTCATGGACCAGCCCACCAGGCCGATCACGAACATGCCGAAGATCACCAGGTCCATCTGGAAGTGTTCGCTGCCTTCGATCAAGGTGTTGCCGATGCCGTGGCCGGCCACCAGCAGGTACTCCGCGCCTATCGTCGCCAGCCAGGAGTAGATCAGCGCCAGGTACACGCCGGTGAAGATCGAAGGCGCGGCCGCTGGCAGGACCACGTGCAGCAGCGTCTGCCAGCGGGAATAGCCGTACACGCGGGCCACTTCCAGCAACGCCGTGGGGGTGCTGCGTATGCCATCGCAGGTATTGACGACCACGGGCACCAGGGCGGCCAGCGACAGGAACGTCACCTTGGCCACGTCGCCCAGGCCGAACCAGACCGAGATCAGGGGGATCCAGGCAAACAGCGAGATCTGCTTGAAAGTGTTGAAGCTGGGACCCACGATGCGGTTGAACAACGGCAGCAGTCCCAGCAGCGCGCCCAGTATCAGGCCGAGCGCGGTGCCTATTGCGAATCCGGTGAATTCGCGCGCCAGGCTCGCGCTCAGCGCGCGCCACAGCCGTCCCGAGGATATCTGGCTGGCCGCCGTCTCCAGCACCTTGCCCGGCGACACCAGCAGCGGAGTGGATACCCAGTCCAGCCGCGCCAGCGCCCACCAGGCCAGGATGGCGGCGGCGGGCAGCACCAGGCCACGCCAGCGCGCGCGCAACCAGGCGCTGCCGCGTCGGACCACGGGAAGCGTGGAGATGAACGCCGCGGTCATGTTCGGGCTCCGGTGGCCGCCGCGCCCAGGCGCGTAGCGGCCTGGCCGCCGCCCGCGCGGGTTTCGGCCAGGTCCAGCAGCTTGTCGATGGCGTAGCCGATGGCGCCCACCACTATCACCGCCGCCATCACCAGATCCAGCTGGAACAGTTGACGGCCGTAGACGATGAGGTAGCCGAGTCCTTCGCTGGACGCGACCAACTCCACCACCACCAGCGACAGCCAGGCCTTGGTGAAGCCCAGCCGCAAGCCGGTGAAGAGCGTCGGCAGGGCGTGGGGCAACACGACTTCCAGCACCTGCTGGCGGCGCGTGTAGCCATAGACGCGGGCCACTCCCAGCAGGCTGGTCGGGGTCTGCCGGAATCCCTGCAAGGTGTTCAGCGTCACCGGCACCAGCGCGGCCTTGGCGATCAGGATGTACTTCAGTGGTTCGCCTATGCCCACCAGCAGCAGGACGAAGGGCAGCCAGGCCAGGACCGGGATCTGCACCAGCGCATTGAAGGTGGGCAGGATGTAGGCTTCCAGTGGACGCCACAATCCCATCGCGGCGCCCAGCGCCAGGCCCAGCGCGCTGCCGGCCGCGAAGCCCACCAGCACGCGCTGCATGCTGGCTTGCACGTTCAGCCAGAGGTCGCCGCTGCTGTAGAGATCCTGCAAGGTCAGCCAGACGAAGCCGGGCGAGGGCAGCACCTGCGGCGAGATCCAGCCCTGCGATGCGCCCAGCTGCCAAAGCGCGAGCAGGGCCAGCGGCAGCAGCCAGGGCAGCAGGCGGCCGCCGGCGTTGCGCAGCAGGGCGGCAGGCGCCAGGCGCGGGCCGCGCCGCGCGGACGCAAATGGGGCGTTAAGCGTGTTTCCCGACATGGCGGCTCCTTATCGTGCGGCGGCGCTGGCCTGGCGCTCGCCCGCGGCCGGCTGGCCTTGCGCATTGAACGCGGTCCAGCGGGCGGCAAGATTGGCCTTCTGCAAGGCGGCGTCGAGGTAGCGCGGCTCGAACCAGCCGTCCACGCTCACGGGACGGCGGATCAGCTTCAATTTCAGCGCGTCGTCCGCCACGGCCTGGTAGCGCGCGGCGAGGAACTCGTCCAGCAGCGGCGAATTGCGCACGGCTAGCACTTCGCCGTCGAACTCTGCCTGCCAGGACGCGTAAGGCGTGCCGCTGCGCGCCCAGATATTGAAGAGCGCATCGCGGTTCTGCTCGTCCGAGGACCATTGCGCCGCACGCACGAACACGTCGACCACGCGCTGCACGGCTTCGGGATTCTCCTTTTCGAAATCCTCGCGCACCAGCAGCGACGCCTGGCGCGTGAACGAGGGATCCTGGCCCTTGGTCGAATAGATGATGCGCGCCAGGCCTTGGTCGCGCAGCTTGAAGTATTCATAGCCGCCGAAGGCCGCATCCACGCCGTTGGAGACCAGCGCCGCTTGCGCGCTGCCGGTGTCGAGGTTCACGCCCTTGATGTCGCGTTCGGTCAGCTGGCGCGAGGCCAGCACGTTGATGGCGACCAGATGGCCGTTGGTGCCGCGGAAGATCGACACCTTGCGGTCCTTCAGGTCGTCCAGCGATTGCAGCGGGGAGTCCTTGGGCGTGGAGACGTACAGGTTGTTGCGCACGCCGCTGCCCAACAGGATGCGGGTCTTCAACCCGTTGGAGCGGCCCACCACCGACGGCAGGTCGCCCTGGTAGGCGAAATCGATCTGCTTGTTCGAGAGCGCTTCGTTGACCGCGGGGCCTGCGCCCTTGAAGAACAGCCACTGTACTTCGGTGCCGGTGCCCTTGAAGGCTTCCTCCAGCCAGTTGTTGGCGCGCGCCACGCCGCCCGGCGAGCCGCCCCAGGTGATGGGGTCGCCGCCGCCGGCGGTCGCCACGCCGATGCGGACCACGTCGGGCGCGGCCAGGGAGGCGAGGCTGACGGCGCACAAGGCTGCGCCCAGCATCAGGCGTGAAATCAGGCTGCGGGGAGAGAGCAGGGTGCGCATGGTCGTTCCGTATATCGATGATGAAAGACAGGTCCGGGCTGGCAGGCGCCGGCCGCGGGCAGGACTAGGCGCCCGCCGGCATGTGCCGGCGGGCGGGATTGCGGGTACGCGATAAGGTCAGGCCGCGCGCTTTTCGGCGCGCGCCTGCAGCTTCTGTTCGATGCGCGTGCCCTTGAAAAAGTCGGGATGCGCCTGGGTGTAGAAGCGGTATGGGTTGTCGAACACCAGGGCCTTGAAATCCGCCGCGGAGATCACGCCGTCTTCCACCAGGTCCCAGCTTTCGGCCAGCGGCTCGGTCAGGTCCGGCACGTCCCAATGGCCGACGTCGGAGGACCAGATCGCGTTGAGCTTGGTGTTCAGCGGATTGGCGCGGTCGTTGAAGGCCGCCCCTATGGTCCGGTCGTCGGCCTCCGAGCCGAAATAGAAGCTGTCGACCCAGCGCTTGCGGATGTCCTCTACGTTTTCGATGCCGGCCGCGGCGAAGTCGTCGAGTTCATCGCCCTGGGGGTCGCGGCTGTGGTGCAGCGCCGACAGGCCCAGGCTGTCTCGCAACAGGGTGTCCTTGTTGAGCTCGCGCCCATTGAGCAGGTCCGCGCCGTAGCGTTCGAACAGGTCCGCCAGCAGCTCCACGTCCGCGTTGGCCGGGTTGTATTGCTGCACGGCGTTGCGGTTGCGCTTTTCCCAGCGGTCCACCAGGTGCGCGTACACATGCGCGCCCCAGTCGGCGCCGCCTTCCAGCAAGGCCACGCGCAGGTTCGGAAAGCGCCGCGTCACGCCGCCAAAGAAGAGCGCCTTGGCAAAGGCCTGGGAACCGTCGGCGAAGTGGCCGATATGGTTGAACATGTAATTGCTGATGGAGTGACGCCCGGTCCAGCCCTGGCTGCCGTAGTGGGTGGCCAGCGGCACGCCCAGCTCCACCGCCTTGGCCCAGAACGGGTCGTAGTCGTACTCGCTGTCCAGGCCGAAGAAATCCACATAGGACGCATGCCGCGCGATCTCCGGGAATTCGGCGGGCGGGTACTTGTCGGCGATGGCCTTGATCGGCCGGCGCACGCCGCCCGGGATGTTGGCCACCTTCAGCCCCAGCGTCTTGACCGCGAATTCGAGTTCCTCGATGGCTTCCTGCGGCGTGTTCAGCGGAATGCCTGCCACGGGCGTCAGGCGGTCGCTGTACTTGCGGTACTGGTCCGCATGGAAGTGGTTGATGGCGCGGTGCAGCGGCTGGCGATACTCGTCGCCCGCGCCCAGCGGCGCCAGCACGTCGTTGGGAAACAGGATGGAGTAGTCCGAGCCTTGTTCTTCCAGGCGCTCGTACAGCAGCTCCGGCAGCGTGACGGTCGCCAGGTCCAGGGTGTTGCGCGTGACGCGCGCCCACCAGGGCGAGCGCAGCGTGCGGTTGCGCTGCCGTTCCTCCGGGGTCTGCTGGTACCAGTCCTTGCCCTGGGACTTGGTGGCGAAGCGCGAGCCCTGCGTCTTGCGCAGCACGTCCACCAGCTTGGAACCGCCATAGTGCTGGATGTAGTCCTCCAGCACGGGCGCGTAGTCGTTGACGTGTACGTCGGTATCGATCACGGGATAGTCCAGCTTCGCCTTGATCGCGGCGGATCGGGAAGCCTGGGTACGGTGCAGCCGGTCGTTCATGCGGGTCTCCGAGAGTGAAACGGACGCGGCGCCTTGCGGATTCGGCAAGGCCGGCGCGGACAGGTCACATTACGGGAGTTGGCCGCCTGGCCAAACGACCGATTCGCAATTTCCAACTAAGTGATGTGCTTATGGCATTGGGGGAGATTGTCGGAATTCCGGCATTCCCATATTTGGTGCGGATGGTATCCGCGGCTGCGCCTCTCATGCGACCGGAGGAGGGCTAGTCGGGACGTTTTCGCGTACCGTCGGTCCACGCGGCATTCTGGAATCTGCGTCTCTTTTGGCATTTGGATAGACAGACAACATCTGCTCGGCCTGGCGTGCGCGGCTGCCCATGTCCGAGGAGCTCCGGGAGCGTTTCATGAAGCGTTTCGTCAATGTCGAGGCAGTCAACCTGCGGTCCATTCCCAGCACCGAGAACAACACGCCTGTCGGTAGCCTGACGTTGGGCCAGGAGGTTGACGATCTAGGGGATGCACCCGCGGGCTGGCACCATGTTCGGACGCAAATGGGCGGCTTGACCGTCGAAGGCTATGCGGTCGATGGCCTGGCGGATTCGAAATTCAAGTGGGCCCCCACAGCCAGGCAGCCAACCCTGCGGCCACCCGATACCCGGGCTCGCGAGACGCTCGTGGCAGCGGCGGTGGAACAGTGGCTACGATTCGACAAAGGGCGGGGAAAGGAGACCGTCGAACCCTATAGCAGCTACATCCACGAGATGTGGAAGGCGCTGGGCAAGAATCTGAGCGGAAAGGACACCGGCTATCCCTGGTCCGCCGTCGCTATTTCTCTCATGGTGAGCAATGCGGCCAAGGTCATCCCGGAATTCAAGGCGTTCAAGCGTTCCATCGGTCACGCGGCGTACATGTGGGATGCCATCAAGAAGCGGGCGAGCCAGGACAAGTCCGCGCCGTTTTGGGGCGTACGTATAGCGGAAGAAAAGCCGCAGGTCGGCGACATCATCGGCAGTTGGCGGGACAAGCCCTACACGTTCGATCAATATCTCGCAGCCTCAAAGAATCCGGAAGCTCCCAGCCATTCCGACATCATTGTGGCGGTAGGCACCGAAGTCGCGTTGGCCATAGGCGGCAACGTCAGCCAGTCGGTCTTCGTTACCGGGTATCAGCTGACGGCGGACGGCAATATCGCGAAGAACCAGCGTTTCTTCAAGGAAAAGCTGGTTGGAGAAGCCATCGTCCTGATGAAGAACCGAATCGATTGAGGGGAGCGGTGTTGCGCAAGCAATCTCAAGCCGCCGGCTGCTTCGCAAAGTCGCCGCGCTCCAGGACGAAGCTGGTCGCCACGCCGAACACCACGCCCCAGAACGGCGCGCCGATGCCCAGCAGCGGCAGGCCGCCCAGCGTCACCAGGAAGGCAACCAGGGCGCCCAGCGTGAAGTGCTGGCGGAACGCGGTGTGGAATGCGCCTTGCAGGATGCGTAGAAGCGCCAGGCCCGCCAGCGTGGCGACAAAGGCCGCGGGCGTGGCCAGCAGCGCCTGCGTGACCAGGGGAGAGAACAGGCCGAACACGATCACCATGACCCCGAGGAAGATCGCGGCCAGCCAATGCCGTGACGCGTTGGCGCCAGAGGCAATGATGGCGTTCGACGGCCCGGCCAGACAGGTGGAGACGCAGCCCAGGCAGGCGGTCAGCGCCGAGAACACGCCGCAGGCATTGGTGATGGCGTTGACCGGCGGGCGGTGCAGCGAGTTGCGCAGCACGGCAATGCCTTGCGCGTTCTGCACGGCGATCACGGTCACGGCAAGCGGCAGCACCAGCTCGAACGCGGCGGCCCACGAGAACACCGGCGCGTAGAACTGCGGGCTTGCCAACGAGGTCGCAAACGTCACATGTTCCAGCGCGGGCGTCCTGCCGGTGAACGCCAGCGTGCACACGCCGGCGATGAGCGCGCCGATGATGGGAGAGAGCCGCTTTTGCACCGCGGGAAACAACGAGACCGCGAAGAAGGTCGCGGTCATGGCGCCTGCCAGCCAGGGATCGGAGGCGAACGATCGGATCCAGTCCAGCGCGAAGCTGAGAAAGACGCCCGCGACCATGCCCATGACGATGGGCATGGGGATGCGGTCCATGATGGCGCCGACCCAGCCCGTCAGCCCCAGCACCAGCATCAGCGCGGCGGTCAGCAGGTAGGCGCCGATGACCTCGGCGAAGGGCAGATGCTGCAGGGCGCTTGCGACCAGCACCGCGCCCGGGATGGTCCAGAGAAAGGCCAATGGTTGCCGGTAAATGGCCGACATCACGATGGTGAGAATGCCGTTGAGCACAAAGGCCGCGAAGATCCAGGAGGCGAGGGTGGCCTGGCTGAGACCCCCTTTCACGCCGGCGCTCAGGATGATGGCTACCGGCGCCGAGGCGGAAAACAGGAAGGCGACGAAAGCGTTCGTCAGCTCAGTCGCCGGGAACGAGGACGGGGCGGCTGGGATCGTTTCTGGGTGGGCCATGGACTTATCTCATTAATGAGTGAAGCATTTTGCCGAGCACCGAACAATACAGGAAATATCGCGTGCGGCGGCACGCTGGTTGCACCTGCGCCCAGCCGAGGTGGGCAAATCCGGTCACTCTCATGCCCGTGCGGCAATGCATGCGCCTACGCTCCCCGGTTTTGGGAGATCGCTATCACTGGCCGAATATTCTGCGTCGCGTTCGTGGCTGGCGCGGGACTGGTCCAGGTATCCCCGCGGCCGCCCTGCGCAGGTGCCGCATGGTGGCTGGCAGGGGCTTGCCTGCTTGCACTGGTTGCCTGCCTGCGCTCGCGGCCTCGTCTGGCGCGCCAGCTTGCCGCCTTGACGCTGGGCGTGTGTGCGGGTTCGCTGGACGCCAGTCTGCAAGCCCGAGCCAGGCTGGACGACGCGCTGTCGGACGAGCACCAGGACGCCGTGTCGCGCCTGGCACTGCGCGTGGCCAGCCTGCCCGCTGGCGACGAGCGCAGCCAGCGCTTTCTGGCCGAACTCGACGAACCTGCGCCGCCCGGCATTCCCTCGCGCATCCAGGTCGCCTGGCAGGCGCCGCCCGGCCCGCAGGCGCTGCTTCCCGAAATCAAGCCCGGCCAGGTCTGGCGCATGGCGCTGGTGTTGCGGCGTCCGCACGGCTTGTTGAATCCAGCCGGACCGGATGTGGAAGGGCGCCTGTTCGCGCAAGGGATACGGGCGGTAGCTACGGTCCGCGGGCAGCCCAGGCTGCTGGCGGACCGGCCCTGGGCGACGCCCGGCATCGCCATTGAGCGGGCGCGCCACAGCGTGCGGGAGGGCTTGCGCGCGGCCTTGGGAGAGCATCGCTACGCGCCGGTGATGATCGCCTTGGCCATTGGCGACCAGGCCGGCGTGGCGCGCGAGGACTGGCTGCTGTTCAACCGCAGCGGCATTACCCATCTGGTGTCGATCAGCGGCATGCATGTGACGTCGATCGCGGGCATCGCCGGGTTGCTGGTGGCGGCGCTGTGGCGGCGAGGACGGTGGCGCGGCGCGGGGCTGGCCGAGCATGTGCCTGCGCGGGTGGCGGGCGGGGCCGCGGCCGCGCTGGTCGCGCTGCTGTATTGCCTGCTGGCCGGCTGGGGCGTGCCGGCGCGCCGCACGTTCTTCATGCTGTCGGTGGTGCTGGCGGCCGCGGTGTCGCGTTTGCCGCTGTCGGGCGGCCGGGTGCTGGCGTGCGCGGCTGCGGCGGTCGTGGCGCTGGATCCGTGGGCGCCGGTGTCGGCGGGATTCTGGTTGTCGTTCGGCGCGGTGGCGGTGCTACTGCGCATCGCAGACGCGCCGATTGACCGCGAAGCCGGCTGGCGCCGGCGCTGCACGGCCAGGCTGGCGCAGGCGGCGCGCCTGCAGCTGATGGTGACCGTGGGCCTGACCCCCTTGCTGGCTTACCTGGTGCACCAGGTATCGCTGGGATCGCCGCTGGCCAATGCGGTGGCGATCCCCGTCGTGACCTTCATCGTGACGCCGCTGGCCTTGCTGTGCGCGGCCTTGTCGGTCTTGCCGGGCGCGCAGGGGCTGGCCGAGTTGGCCGGGCGATGGGGTCTGCAGGCGTTTGACCTGACCATGGCGCCGGTGTCCTGGGTGGGCAACGCGTCGTGGGCCAGCATGCCGGTTGCGGCTGCGCCATGGCCATGGCTGCTGTTGGCCGTGGCGGGCATGGCGTGGGCGCTACAGGTGCGCGGGTGGCCGGGCAGGCATCTGGGGTGGCTCTGCATGCTGCCGTTGCTGTTTTGGCGGCCCGACCGGCCCGAGCCGGGATATTGGCGCATGAGCGCGATGGATGTGGGGCAGGGCAGCGCCATCCTGGTTGAGACGGCCAGCCAGGCCTTGCTGTTCGACGCGGGGCCGCGTCATTACGGCGGCAGCGACGCGGGCGAGCGCGTCGTCGCGCCGTTCCTGCTGGCGCGGGGCATCCGGCAGCTGGACGTGCTGGTCCTGTCGCATGCCGATCTGGACCACGTGGGCGGATTGCGCGCGGTGCTGGCGGCGGTTCCGGCTGGGCGCAGCTACACATCGTTCGATCTGGCTGCGTTCCTGCGACGCGATATCCGGATGTGGCCGCAAGCCGGCAGCGCCGCGCCGCCATTGCCCGCCGACATGGGGCGTTGCCAGCGCGGCATGAGTTGGGAGGCGGACGGCGTGGCGTTCACCTTCCTGAATCCTGCCGATGGCGGTGGCAAGAAGGGAGAGGGCCGCAATGCCGATAGCTGCGTGCTGCTGGTGCAAGGTACATCGCATGCGCTGCTGCTGACGGGCGACGTGGGCGTGGCTCAGGAAAATGCGCTGGCCCAGGCATTGCCCCAGGTCGACGTGGTGATGGCGCCGCATCACGGTTCGGCATCGTCCTCGGGCCGGGATCTGGTGGACGCGTCCGCCGCCGGCCATGCGATCGCGCAGGCAGGGCATCTGAACCGCTTCCGCCATCCGGCCCGGGCGGTGGAGTTGCGGTGGACGCGCGCCGGCGCGGCGTTCTGGCGCAGCGACCGCGACGGCGCGGTGATGGCGACTTCAGGCGCCGGGGGGCTGGAGGTATGGGCAGAGCGTGAGCGCGGGCGGCGGTACTGGCATGGGCGCTGAGGCCGCCCGCGGCGTTCAATTGGCGCCGAGCAGGTTCGCGCTCTTGACCAGCGACGATACGCGTTGCGAGTCGCGCTTGAGCAGATCGGAGAATGCGATGGGGCCGCGTTCCTGCGTGGTAGGCGCTTGCGCCGCCAATTGTTCCAGACGAGTCTTGAACTCGGGGGTGTCTATCGCTTGCGACAGGGCGGCGGCCAGTTTTTCGACCACGGGCTGCGGCGTGCCAGCCGGCGCCACCAGGCCATTCCAGATAGCCAGATCGAACTCAGGCAGCCCGCCCTCGGCAAAGGTGGGGATGTCCGGACTTTGCGTCAGGCGCGCAGTTCCGGTCACTGCAATGGCTTTGACGCGCTTGTCCTGATGCAGCGGCAGCATAGTCACGGTCTGGTCGATGACCCCGTCGATCATGCCGCTCATCAAGTCGGTCAGCGCGGGACCTGTGCCGCGATAGGGAATGAGTTCGCCGCGTGCGTCGGCGAAGTGTAGAAACATGGCCTCGGCCAGGTGCGCCGTGCTGCCCGGCCCGCTTGAGCCCAGGTTGAGCTTGACGGCGTTCGCGTCGCGGATGCGCTTGAGCATGGCGGGCAGATCCTGGATGCCGCTCTTGTTGCTGACCGACAGCACCATGGGCACGGTCGCGACGATGCCGATGGGCGCCAATTCCTTTTGCGGATCGTAGTTGGCCTTGGGATGCAGATGCGGCAGGATCGCCAGCGACATGTTGTTGAAGGCCAGGGTGTAGCCGTCCGGTGCGCTCTTCTGCAGCTTCTGCATGCCGATGAGGCCGCCGGCCCCGCCGGAGTTTTCGACGACCACCGTCTGGCCCAGTTGCTTGGACAGCGACGTGGCCACCAGGCGGCCCAGCGTGTCGCTGGTGCCGCCGGGCGCGAAGGGCACGATGACCGTGATGGCGCGGCTGGGATAGTCCTGGGCGGCGGCGGGAGCGGCAAAGGCTGCCGCGGTCAGGGCGGCGCACAGGAAGGGGGTGATGCGTAGCATGGGGTGTCTCCTCGTATTCTCTTTTCTAGGTGGGGATCGGCCTGGCCGTCAGCGCGACAACGCGCGGCAGACGGCGTCGGTCATGTCGGTGCAGCTTGCCGTGCCGCCCAGGTCGCGCGGCACGTGGTCGCCTTTGGCCAGCACCTGTTCGACCGCGCGCTCGATGCGTTGCGCGGATTCGGAGAGCGCGGCATCGGCATGCTTGTCGCCCAGCCAGCGCAGCATGAGCGCGCCCGACAGGATGGTGGCCAGTGGGCTGGCGGCGTTTTGGCCGGCAATGTCGGGCGCGGATCCGTGCGCGCCCTGGAACAGCCCATGGGTGTCGCCCAGTTCTGCGGAGGCCGACAGGCCCATGCCGCCTATCGTGGCGGCGCCCAGGTCGGAGATGATGTCGCCGAACATGTTTTCCGCCACGATCACGTCATAGAAATCCGGCCGCTTGAGCATGTGCACCGTGATGGCGTCGGCATAGGCGTAATCGATTTCTACGTCGGGATAGCTGGCGGCCACGTCATCGCAGACCGCGCGAAAGAAGGCGTAGGTGCGCAGGATGTTGGCTTTGTCGCATACCGTGACGCGGCGCTTGCCGTCACGCGGCGCGCCGTTGCGCTGGCGCGCCAGCTCAAAGGAAAAGCGGGCGACGCGTTCGATGCCCTTGCGGGTGACGACGATGGTGTCGGTCGCCACTTCGTCGCGCAGCACGATGCCGCCGCCGCGGCTGGCGTACAGGCCTTCGGTGTTTTCGCGCACGATGACGTAGTCGATCTGTCCGGGCTTGAAATGCTTGAGCGGCGAATCGACGCCCTGGTATAGGCGGATCGGGCGCACGTTGGCGTACAGGTCCAGCCGGAAGCGCAGGCGCAGATGCAGGTCGTTTCCGACTTCGGTGCCGTCGGGATAGGTCACGCCCGGCATGCCCGCCGCGCCGTGCAGGATGGCGTCGGCCGCCTTGCAGGCTGCGTAGGTGTCGTCGGGCAAAACCTGGCCCGACCTGACGTAGTGATCGGCGCCGCCGTCGTAGCTGCTGAATGAGAGCAGGTCGGCGCCGCAGGCTTCCTTCAGTACGGTGATTGCCGATTGGCAGACCTCCGGACCGATGCCATCGCCGTCGATGGTCGCAATTTCATACTTAGCCATGTGTGGCTGTCTCCTCGTGAGGGTTTTGCAATCAGAGGGACGGCCGCGTCCGGGACGCGGCCGTCAGGGCTTACCAATTGGTCGATATGTACTTGGCTTCCATGAACTCCAGCAGCCCATGGTGCGCGCCTTCGCGGCCCAGGCCGCTTTGCTTGACGCCGCCGAAGGGCGCCGCGGGATCCGATACCAGGCCGCGGTTCAGGGCGATCATGCCGCTTTCGATACGTTCCGATACGCGCAGTCCACGCGCCAGGTCGCGCGTATAGACGTATGCCACCAGCCCATACTCGGTGGCATTGGCCAAGGCCACGGCTTCGTCCTCGGTATCGAACGCCACGATGGGCGCCACGGGACCGAAGATTTCTTCAGCAAGCAGGTCGGCATCGGCGGGCACATCCACCAGCACGGTGGGCTCGTAGAAGTGACCGGCGCGGTCCAGCCGCTTGCCGCCGGCCTTGATCCGCGCACCCTTGGCGACGGCGTCGGCCACCAGCGATGCCACCTTGTCCACCGCGCCCGCATTGACCAAGGGGCCGCATTGCGTGCCGGGATCGACGCCGTCGCCGGTTTTCAGCGCGGCCATGCGTACGGCGAAGCGGGCGCTGAATTCCTCGACCGCGCCGCGCTGCACGTAGAAGCGATTGGCCGCCGTGCAGGCTTCGCCGCCGTTGCGCATCTTGGCGATCATGGCGCCTTCCACGGCGGCATCGATATCCGCGTCGTCGAAGACCAGGAACGGCGCGTTGCCGCCCAGTTCCATCGAGCAGCTGATGACGGAATCCGCCGCCTTGCGCAGCAGCACGCGGCCCACTTCCGTCGAGCCGGTGAAGGAGAGCTTGCGCACGCGCGGATCGTCCAGCACCGCGTTGGCGAACTTGCCCGCCGAGGAGGTCGTCAGTACGTTGACCACGCCCGCAGGCACGCCGGCTTCTTCCAGCAGGCGCATGACGGCGTAGGCGGTCAAGGGGGTCTCGGTGGCGGGTTTGAGGATGCAGGTGCAGCCGGCGGCCAGCGCGGGCGCGATCTTGCGGGTGGCCATGGCTGCGGGGAAGTTCCACGGCGTGACCAGCAATGCGATGCCTATGGGCTGGTATTGCACGATGATGCGGCTGGCGCCGCTGGGCGACACGCTGATATCGCCATTGATGCGCACCGCCTCCTCGGAAAACCAGCGGAAGAACTCGGCGGCGTAGGCGACCTCGCCGCGCGCGTCGGTCAGCGCCTTGCCGTTTTCCTGGGAAATCAGACGTGCCAGATGGTCGGCGTCGCGGATCATCAGGTCATAGCACTTGCGCAGGATTTCGCCGCGCTGGCGCGCGGGCGTGGCTGCCCAGCCGGCGGCGGCGCGCGCCGCTGCGTCCACGGCCGCGGCGGCGTCTTCGAGCGTCGCGTCCGCCACGCTGGCGATCACCTGTTCGGTGGACGGGTCGTACACGTCGATGCGACGGCCCGAGGTGGAGGCGCGCCAGGCGCCGTCGATGTAAAGGTCTGTGGACAGCTTGTTGGCCTCGATGGTCATGCGTCAGCTCCGGATGTGGGTGGAAGGCGGGTTATCAAGATGCGCGAAACGAGCCGTGTCCCGCGTAGGCGGCGGCCACGATGGCGGCGATGCCGTCCTGATCCAGCGGGCGCGGGTTGTTCGTGACCAGGCGCGCGGCCAGCATGGACTGCGCGGCGATCCATTCGAGCTGGTCGGCGCGCACGCCCAGTCCGGCCAGCGTCGCAGGGATGCCGATGCGCGAGAACAGGTCATACACATGGCGCGGCGCGCGGGCGGCGAGGCGCGCGGGATCGGTTTCCGTGTCCCCCATCGCCGTAGCGATGGCCGCATAGTCGGCGCTGCAGGCCGTTGCGTTGAAATCCATGACATAGGGCATCAGGGTTGCCACGCCCGCGCCGTGCGCCGTGTGCGTCAGCGCGCCGATCGGGTACTGGATGGCGTGCGCCGCCGCGGTGCCCGCCACGCCGAAGGCCAGGCCAGCGGCCAGCGCCGCGGCCATGACCTGGCCCCTGGCATGGAGGTCGGCGCCGTCGTCGACGGCGCGGGGCAGATAGGACGCGAGCGCGCGGATGGCAATCAGCGCCTGCTGGTCGCTGAAGGCGTTCTTGCCGACGAATACGCGGGTCTGCGCAATGTCGGCATCCGGACTGCGGCGGACCGCGGTCAGGGCCTCGATGGCATGGGTCAAGGCGTCGGCGCCGGCGATGGCGGTCAGTCCCTTGGGGCAGGTCAGCGTCAGTTCAGGATCGCAGATGGCGGTGTGGGGAATCAGGTGCGGACTGGAGACGCCCACCTTCAGATCGCGGGCGCTATCGGCCAGCACGGCGACTGGCGTGACCTCGGAGCCCGTGCCCGATGTGGTGGGCAGCGCGATCACGGGTAACACCGGGCCAGGCACCTTGTATTCACCGTAGTAATCGGAGACCTTCCCGCCATGCGTCAGCAACAGGCTGACCAGCTTGGCCATGTCCAGGCAACTGCCGCCACCCAGTCCGACGATTACCTGTGGTTGGAACGCGCCGTGCGCTGCCACGCATTCGTAGACGCCCTCGACGGGCAGGTCCGGCTGGGTGCGGTCGTACACCTGGACGCGCACGCCGGCGCTTTCCAGCGTGGCCAGCAGTTCGGACATTTCCGCCGTGGCGGCGAAGCGCTCGTCGGTGCAGATCAGCGCGCGCTGGCCCAGGGCGGCCGCGACGCGGCCCAGCGCAAGACGCTGGCCGTTGCCAAACAGCACGGCGCGCGGTGCGCGCATGATTCCAAACAATTCACTCATTGTGGATCCTTGAAGGGGAGTCTTGGGAAATTCAGGCGGTGCGTTGCGCGAGATCGAGGATGCGGCGCCAGACCTCGTCGGCCAGTTCCATGCCGCTATCCAGCCGCAGGCGGCGTTCGGTGCGCGCCCGATCGCCTGGCACCGCGACGGGCCGCCCGGGCAGCAGGGCAGGGCAGGCGCGGATGTCATCCAGGTATCTGGTGACGCGGCTGGCAATCCCGCCCGACCCAGCCTCGATCGCGATGAAGACGTCGCCCTTGTTGCATATTTCGCTGGAATCCAGCGTGCCCTTGACGGCATTGCCCAGCGCGGATGCCGTCAGGCTGGCGACCAGGACCTCGAACGCCAGGCCCAGCGCGTAACCCTTGGCTTCACCGAAGGGGGCCAGTGCGCCCGCCTTGGCAGCTTCGGCATCCGTGGTGGGGTTGCCGGCGCCGTCGAGCGCCCAGCCCGGATCGAGCGGCCGGCCATGGTTGGCGTAGTCGTGGATCTTGCCCATGGCGACCTGGCTGGTGGCCATGTCCAGCACGAACGGTTCGTCCGCGGTGGGCACGCCGATGGCGATAGGATTGGTGCCGATCAGGGCGTGGCGGCCGCCCCAGGGATGGACCAGGGCCTCGCTGGTCGACAGGGCCAAAAGGATCTGGCCTTCGCGCGCCGCTCTTTCCGCGTAGAGCGCCAGCATGCCGATATGGTTGTTGTTGCTGACCGCGGCGATGGCGATTCCCGTCTCGCGGGCGCGTTCGCGGATCTGCTCCAGGGCTGCCAGCGCGATCACCGGACCCAGGCCGCGCTCGCCATCCATGTCCAGGAAGGCTGGGGAGCGCCAGACGGCCGTGCCGCGGGTCTTCGGGTCGGCCACGCCGTTGTGGATGCGTTCGATGATGCGCGGCAGGCGCAACAGGCCGTGGGACGCGCGGCCGCGCAATTCGGCTTCAAGCAGCAGGTCGGTCTGCGTCGCGGCGTGGTCGGCCGGGGTTCCGGCCAGTTCCAGTGCGCGGATGCAGACCTGCCGTGCCTCCCCCATTTTTATCGTTGTCGTCATAGTGTCGTTAAGTTGTTAAATCCGATCGGATCTGAAATACGATCTGATTTATGCTAACCTCGTAACAAATTGGACGTCAACACATAGTTGGCAAATCAGGGTGAAACAACCATGACGACACTCTCTCGCGGTTCCGCAGCCGTACTCTCGACCCTGCCCGCGGCCGGCCAGCGCCTGGGCGAGCGCGTGCGGTCGTTGGGCGATGAGGTCTATGAAACGCTGCTGTCGCAGCTCATTTCCCTGAAGATCGCGCCCGGCATGCGTATCGCGGTCGATGCGCTGGTGCGTGAGCTAGGCGTCTCGCAAACGCCGATACGCGCCGCGCTGATCCGGCTTGAAACCGAAGGGCTGGTGGTCAAGACGCATCACGTGGGATACAGCGCGGCGCCCATGCCTACGCGCAGGCGTTTCGAGCAGATGTACGAATTGCGTTTGCAGCTGGAACCATTCGGGGCAGGGCTGGCGGCGCAACGCATGACGGACGCGTCACTGCAGGAACTGGCGGCGCTGTCTGCGGCGATGAGCGCCCCGAGCGCCGATGACGCGCGCGTGGCCTATGGCAAATTCGCCGTGCTGGACGCGCAGTTCCACTCCTGGATCGCGGAACAGAGCGGCAATGAGCTGCTTGCCGAAGCGCTGGCCCGGTTGTATGCGCATACCCATCTGTTCCGGCTGCGTTTTCACTCGCGGGTTACGGAAGAAGCCGTGACCGAGCACGCGCGCATCGTGCGGGCGCTGAACGAGCGTGACGCTGAAGGCGCGCAGGATGCCATGCGCGACCACATCCTCAGGTCGCGCGAGCGCATGGCGCCGTACTTCGAAATGCTGGATTAGCGCGCGGCGGGTCCGGGCGCTTGTCCGCCCAGGCTGATGCCGTCCCGGATCTTGCGGAACGCGGACAGGGCTGCCGGCATGTCTTCGTTTGCCACTGTGCAGAGCATGGCCACGCGCAGCGTCGCCGTATCCACCAGCGCGTTGTACTCCCGCAGGCGGGTGCCATCCGGCCGGGCGCCTGCGGGCGCGACATAGTCGATGCCCTTGGCGCCTTGCAACTCAAAGCCGCTGCGCTGCTCGGGCGATTCGCCCTGCGCGGCCAGGATCGCCTCGGCCGCGGCCATGCGCTCGGCGGCAGAGAGCGGCGCTTCGGCGCCGGGATGCGTCTTCAGCGATTTGCGCGGCGTGCTGAAGCCGATGCCGCACAGATAGCCGGCCGCATCCGGGCCTTGCGGCGCGCCGTTGGCGCGGACGATCTCGACCAGCACGTCGAATTCGTCGGACTTGCCGTGCTTCACGATCCGATATGCCGCCGGCACGGCTACGCCGAATCCGCGCGTCCGGTCGGCATAGCGGCGCTCGGCGTCGCTGGCGGGCTCGTCGATCATCTGGAACCGCACCGGCAGCATCAGGATTTGCCTGTCGGCGTACATGTCGCTGGTGAAGGCGGGCAGCGGGCTGGCGCGCCGGACCATGCGGACCGCGGCCTTGTCGACGGCGACATAGCCCGAGGAGCTGGCCAGGTCCACCGCGTCGATCTTGCCGTCCCGCAGGACGGTGAGGCGCAGGCGCAGGCTTAGGGGACCGTCAAGTTCGTACGCCTCCTTGGGCATTTCCAGATGGCTCTGCAGCTTGCGCATTGCGCCGGTGGTCCACTCGGCCTGATTGGCGGGGGCGGCGGCTGAAACCGCCGTGGACGCGCACAAGGCGATCGCGGCCATGGCGCAGGCGCGTATCGGCCAGTTCATGTGGGCAAGTCTCCTGGGGATGCGGCGCCCGCCGGCTGGGCGCACCGGCGCAGCATAACCCGGACGCGCACGCTTCAGCGCTGCCCCGACGCCAACTCATCGAACAGCAGATCGCCGCCCATCTGTCCGCCCTTGAGCATCAGCTCTATGCCGTCGGTCACGGGGTCGTCGCTGCGCGTCAGGCTGACGGTGACGCCGGGCGCCAGCACGCAGCGGAACGCCAGGCCCCAGACGCCCAGGGCCAGCGTCGCCTGGCTGGAGGTATCGCCGCCGGCGATGCCGATGCGCGACAGGCGCGCGCCGGCTTGCGCGCTGGCGCGCACGATGTCCGCCACCAGTTGGCCGGTGGCGCGGGCGGTTGCAGCGGTCTGATGCGGGGCGAGGGGCTGGGCGGGCCGGTCGGTGTGCGCCAGTACGTTGCGGCCCTGTGCCAGCGTGGCGGCGGCCAGCTGCGCCTGTTGCGCGGCATAGGCAGGGTCCCGCAAGAGCCGTTCCGCCTGCAGCGGCTGGCGCTGGTACTGCCGGCACGCGGCGATCTGCCTGGCCGTGACCGGAGACAGGCTGCCGGCGACCGCCAGCACCGGACCCGAGGCCGCTTGCAGCGGCGCGGCCGCGGCGCTTGTGCCGCCGGTTGGCATGGCGCGGGCCAGCGCCTGCTGCACGCTGCTGGGGCCGACCGCCAGCAGCGGCAGGCAGGACGCCGCGCGCCAGATGAGGCGGCCGATGATGGCCAGCTGTTCTTCGTCGACCAGATCCAGCAGCAGCGGCCCGTCGGTACTGTCGATGACCTGGTTCATCCAGTCATCCAGCAGCGGCGCATCCGCCGCCCGCCGCAGGCGCGGGTAGGCCGTGTGCGGCAAGGAGCGGATGTCCGCCAAGCCCTGCGCCGCCAGGTGCAGGCGCAGGTCGGCCTCGTGCATGGGGGTGACGGGATGCGCGCTCATGACCGGATGGCGGTCGATGCGGTGGATCTCGGGCGCGGACCCCGCGCGCGCGAACAGCTGGGCGAAGCTGCAATAGCGGCCGATGCTGGGCTGCCCGCCCACGATAGGCACCAGCGGGTTGGGCATGTGGCGGCGCAGCTCGCGCACGGCTGCGCCGATGCTGCCCACATGCGGCGCGCTGTCGAAGGTGGAGCAGCACTTGTAGTGCAGCACGCGCACGCCCGCGCCCGCCATGTAGCGGCCCACGGCGCGCAGTTCGGCCTGCATGTCGGCCGGCGTCATGCCGCGCGCCGCGCCCGCGATGCCGATGGCGTCCAGCGGCCCGGCGCGCTCCAGTTGTTCCTGCGTGGGCACGCCCAGGAACAGCAGGCTGCGCAGGCCGGCGCGGGCGGTTTCGGCCAGCGTGTCGGTGGCGCCGGTGAAGTCGTCGCCGTACCAGCCCAGCCGCGGCCGCGTTTCTTCTTGCGCCGCTGAATTCATGCGCGGCCGCCGAAGCGCTCGATGGCGCGGCGCAGTTCCGGCGCGTTGCGCGCGTAGTCTTCCAGGCGCTCGCCGTCGCGCATGGCCTGCCAGGCCTGGCGGATGCTGAGCACGCCCGCGGCGGGGCCGTCTGGGTGGGCGAGGATGCCGCCGCCGGACATGAACAGCAGATCGTCGCAGCGCACGGCGGCCCAGGTGGCGGGCACGGTGCCGGCCCATTGTCCGGACGAGAATGCTGGCATGACGGGGTCGTCGATCCCGGGAGTCAGCGAGGCCAGGCAGTCGCGCGCCGACTCGACGACTTCGGCGTCTTCCTGGGCGAACTTGCCCTGCAGGCCGTGCACGTGCATATGGTCCACGCCGGCCAGTCGCCATAGCGTCTGGTAGGCCTGGAAGCCCACGCCCAGCAAGGGGGCACGAGACAGCGCGCCGTAGCCGTTGCGATGTCCATGCAGCGCCAGCGGCGTGCCGCGGCGCAGGGTCTGGATGGCCGAGTAGCCGCAATGGTTCAGGCTGGCCATGACGCAGGTGCCGCCTTCGCGTTCAATCAGGTCTGCGTGGCGGCGCATGGCGTCGGTTTCGTCGCTGATGTTGAACGCCACCATGACCTGGCGCCCGGTGCGTTCGCGGTGCGCGCGCACCACCGCCATGACGGCGGCGACGCGCTGGGCCAGCGGCGCGTGGGCGGGGTTGGCGCAGACCTCGTCGTCCTTGATGAAGTCCACGCCCGCGGCGCACAGCTGGGCCGCCAGGTGCGCGGTCTGTTCGGGCGACAGGCCGACGTTGGGCTTGATGATGGTGCCTATCAGCGGACCGTGGGCCACGCCGGTCAGTTGGCGCGTGCCGGCGATGCCCGCGCGCGGCATGTCGAATTGGGCGCGGTAGTTGGCCGGCAGCTCCATGCTTTCCAGGCGCAGCCCGGTGACTTCGCCCAGGTCGTACAGGTTGCCGCCTACCGTGGCAGCCAGCGTCGGCAGGTTGGCGCCGACGTTGGCGACGGGAAAGGCGATGCGCACGCGGGCGCGCTGGTAGCGGCCGGGCATGCCGCCCGGCTGGCGCGCCAGCCAGGCGTTGGGCAGGCTGGGCGCGGACACGGATTCCAGGGGCTCGATGGACTCGATGCGCGCGCGGGCACGGGCGCGCAGCTCGTCGGTTTCGCCCTGCACCCGGGTAAAGGTGCCGCAGGATTGCTCGCCGGCCATGATCTCCGCGACCCTTGCGGGGTCCAGCGGGGTTTCGATCAGGTAGGTGGCGCTAAACGATTGGGAATTCATGGCGGCGGTGGCGGGTAAGGGAATCAGATCCGGTTGAGGTCGGGAAAGGGGCGCACGGGGTCCTTGCCGTCCCAATCGCGGGCGCTGTCGCGGATCAGGTCGAACAGGCGGCCCTTGGGACCGGCGACTTCGGACAGTTCGATCACGGTGCCCGGGTGATACTCGGTGTCGAAGTAGATGAAGCGGCCTTTCTCGCCCACTTCGCCGCTCATCTTGGGCTTGAAGCCTTGCGCCAGCAGGCGTTCCAGGTCGGCGTCGTAGCTTTCGGTCCAGTAGGCCACGTGCTGCAGCCCGGTGCGGCCGGCCTGCAGGAAGTCGCGGTACATGGAGGGCACGTCGTTGCGGGTCTGGATCAGTTCGACCTGCACGAAGCCGGAGTTGGCCAGCGCTACCGAGTTGTGCGGTTCGTGGCGCGCGCCGTCGTACTGGTAGTTGACGATGGGCACGCGCGGGTTGTAGTACCAGGGGCCCACGCCCAGCGTGCTGCTCCAGTAGTCCATGGCGGCTTCGATGTCGTGCACCACATAACCGAGTTGGCGGATTTCGCCCAGGAAACGACTCATGATGGATTCTTTGCGGGAGAGGTTTGAGGATGTCGGGAGGATGCGGCCCGCTGCGGGCCGCGGATCTCACAGGAAACCGATGGAGAACCAGGGGAAGGCGGCGACGATCACCAGGCCCACCAGCAGCGCGGCGACGTAGCCCCAGATCGGGCCGATGCCTTCGTTGGGATCGACGCGGCTGATGGCGCAGGCGCCGTAGTAGCCCACGCCGAAGGGCGGCGCGAACAGGCCTATGCCCATGGCGAAGATCACGACCATGGCGTAGTGCACCTCATGCACGCCGGCCTGCGCCGCGATCGGGAACAGCAGCGGGCCGAACAGCACGATGGCGGGTATGCCTTCCAGCACGCTGCCGAGGATGATGAAGGCCACGATGGACACGGCCAGGAAGCCGTAGCTGCCGCCGGGCATGCCGGCCATCAGCTTTGCCAGGTCGCCGGAGAAGCCGGACTGCGTCAGCGCCCAGGCCATGGCCGTGGCGCAGCCCACGATCAGCATGATGGCGCCCGACAACGAGGCGGTCTCGATCAGCATGGGCTTCAAGCGGGCCCAGTCGAAGCGCCGGTAGATCAGCAGGCCGACCACGGCCGAGTACACGATGCCTATGGTCGAGACCTCGGTGGCGGTGGCCACGCCTTCGACCACCGCGGCGCGGATCACGAAGGGCAGGGCCACGGCGGGCAGGGCGATGACGAAGAAGCGTCCGATCTCGCGGGCGCTGAAGCGCTGCGCCAGGCTCAGGTCTTCCTTGCGGTAACGCCACCACACCACCGAGCACAGGGCCAGGCCCAGCACCACGGCCGGCAGCAGCCCGCCGGTGAAGAGCGCGGCGATGGACACGCCCGTCACCGAGCCGATGGTGATGAGCACGATGGACGGCGGAATGGTCTCGGTCTGCGCGCCGGTGGCGGACAGCAGCGCCACCAGGTCGCCGGGCTTGGCGCCGCGCTTCTGCATTTCCGGGAACAGCACGGGCGCGATGGCCGCCATGTCGGCGATCTTGGAACCCGAGATGCCGGACACCAGGTACATCGCGCCGATCAGCACGTAGGACAGCCCGCCGCGTACGTGGCCCAACAGGCTGGCCAGGAACTGGATCATGGCGCGCGCCATGCCGGTCATCTCGATCAGCGAACCCAGGAAGATGAAGAGCGGCACCGCCAGCAGCATCAGGTGCGACATGCCCTCGTCCAGCCGGCCCACCATCACCACCATGGGCGTGTTGGTGGTCAGGGCCAGGTAGGAGAACGTGGCCAGCGCAAACGAGAACGCGATGGGCACGCCCGAGAACACCGTGGCGGCGACGATGCCCACGAAGAAGATCAGCAGGTTCAGCTTGCCCAGCGTCGCGAAGAGGGGCTGCGCCACCCAGAACAGCGCGACCACGGCCGCGGCTCCCGCCAGCGCCGCCAGCATCTGCGGCGCGGTCTGGGTGCGCAGGAGGCGCAGCAGCGCCACCACCGCCATCAGCCCCATGCCCACCGGAATCGCGGCGGCGCGCCAGGCGTTGCTCAGCTCCAGCGCGGGCGTGATGATGAAGTGTTCTTCATGCGCGTATTCCACGGCGGGCGCCAGGATCAGCGCCAGGAAGGCCAGCGACGCGGCCAGCGCCAGCGTTTCCAGCTGGGCGCGGCGCGCCGGGCTGACGTTGTTGACCAGCGCCGTCATCCGCATGTGTTCGCCGCGCCGCAGGGCGACCACCGCGCCCAGCATCGACAGCCACAGGAACAGGATGGATGCCAGTTCGTCGGACCAGACCAGCGGGCTGTGCAAGGCGTAGCGCGCCACCACGCCGGCGAACAGCACCGCGATCTCGACCAGCACGATGGCCGCGGCCACGTGTTCGACCACGCTGCCCAGCAGCGCGTCGAGCGCGCCGGCGGCGCGGCGCAAGGGGTGGGCCGGCAGCGCCTGCGGCGCGGCGTGGGGAGCGGACAGGGAGGACATGGCGCGTCCTCAGGCCAGCTTGCCGACGGCCTGCTCCAGCAGGGTCCAGGCCTCGTTGCCGAAGCGGCCCTGCCATTCCTTGTAGAAGCCTGCCGCGCGCAATTGCTCGCGGAAGCTGTCTGCCGACGGCTGGTTGAACAGCAGTCCCTTGCCCTCCAGGTCCGACTGTACCGAGGCGTTGAGCTTCTTGATGTCTTCGCGCTGGGCCAGGCCGGCCTCGTTGATGCCGCGCGCCACGACGGTCTTCAGGTCTTGCGGCAGGCCTTCCCACATGCGGCCGTTGGCGATGAACCAATAGCCGTCCCAGATGTGGTTGGTGAGCGAGCAGTACTTCTGCACTTCGTACAGCTTGGCTACCTGGATGATGGGCAGCGGGTTCTCCTGCGCATCCACCACCTTGGTCTGCAACGACGAATAGACCTCGCTGAACTGCAGGCTGGCAGGGGCGGCGCCCAGGCCCTTGAACATGGAGATCGGCAGCGAGCTGACCGGCACGCGGATCTTCAGCCCTTCCATGTCGGCGGCGGACTTGACCGGCGCCTTGCTGCTGGTGGTCTGGCGAAAGCCGTTGTCCCACATTTTTTCGAAGGCGTAGAGGCGGCGCTGCGCGATGGCGGCGCGCACGTGGGCGCCAAGCGCGCCGTCCATGGCGCTCCAGACCTGGTTGTAGTCCTTGAAGGCGAAGCCTACGGCGTTGATCGCCGCGACCGGCACCAGGGTCGCGATGACCAGCGCGGACGGGGTGAAGAAGTCGATGCCGCCCGAGCGCACCTGGGCCAGCATGTCGGTGTCCCCGCCCAATTGGTTGTTCGGGAAGATCTTGATGTCCACGCGGCCGTTGCTTTCCTTGAGGATGCGTTCGGCGGCCTCCTGGGCGCGGATGTTCAGCGGGTGCGTGACCGGCAGGTTGTTGCCGTACTTGAGCGTGTAGTCGGCGGCGCGGGCGATCAGCGGAAAGCCCGAGGTCAGGGCGACGGCGGGAACCGCGCAAAGGCGGCGCAGGGCGCTACGGCGTGTCAGCAGCTTCATGCTTGTCTCCATAATCTTGGTTATGATGTTTTTTGATGTGCCACAACAGCGCCAGTACCATGCGGCAGACTGGACAATAGTGAATCGTTGCCAACATCGTCAAACCTGATTAATGATGGATTTTGATGTGAATCGAACGCCTCCCGAACGCAAGCTGGCACGCCTGGCCGATGTGGCGGAGCGCGCTGGAGTGTCGACCGCGACCGCCGACCGGGTCCTGAATCGCAGGCCGGGCGTGCGCGCCAGCACCGCCCAGAAAGTCTTCAAGGCGGCCATCGAGCTGGATTACCTGCCGGAGCAGGAGGTCCGCGCGGCCGCGGCGCCCGAACCCTTGCGGCTGGTGTTCCTGCTGCCGCGAGGCAGCAACCGCTACTTGCGCATGCTGGGCGACACCGTCAGCTATGCGCAAGAGCACTTCGCGCCGCTCAACGCCAGGTGCCAGGTCGAGTACGTGGAGAGCTTCAATCCGGACGCGCTGGCGCAGGCGCTGGCCAAGCATGGCAAGCGCGCCGACGGCATTGCGTTCATGGCGCTGGAGCATCCCGCGGTGCGCGAGGCGGTCAACCTGCTGGCGCAGCAGGGCGTGCCGGCGGTGACGCTGATCTCCGACCTGGCCAACAGCGCCCGCGTGGCCTATGTGGGCCTGGACAACCGCGCCGCCGGGCGCACCGCGGGCTACCTGATCGCGCGCTTCATCGGGTCGCGCGCGGCGCACGTGGCGCTGATCGCCGGGTCGCGCCACTACCGCGCCCACGAAGAGCGCGAAGGCGGCTTCCTGCAGCTGTACGCCGAACAGTTCCAGGCCATGCAGGTGGTGGACCTGCGCGAAGGCTACGACGACGCGCAGCGCAACTACGAACAGACCCGCCAACTGCTGGAGCAATATCCGCAGCTGGCCGGCATCTACAACATCGGCGGCGCGTCCGACGGCGTGGCGCGCGCGCTGAAGGAAGCCGGGCAGCAGCACCGGGTGGTCTTCATCGGCCACGGCCTCACGCCCGACACCCGCGCGCTGCTGATCGACGGCACCATGGACGCGGTCATCACGCAAAGCCCGATGGAAGCGCTGATGAGCTGCGTGCGCATCTTCTGCAACCTGCGCGACAAGCGCAGCCCGATGAACGGGGTGGAACTGGCGCGCAGCCAGGTGATCTTTCGGGAAAACCTGCCCTAGGCGGAAGAGTCGGGAGTAACCCTGACTGTGGGCGCGTTATGCAAACTATGCATAAGCCCGCCGGGCGCGGTCCCTATACTGCCTCGCATTCACTCTGACGGCGCGGCGGTTGCAATGGATCTACGTTGGTTCCAGGATTTCCTGACCTTGGCGGAATGCGGGCAGTTCACCACGGCGGCCGAGCTGCGGCATGTGTCGCAGTCGGCGTTCAGCCGCCGCATCCAGTCCCTGGAAACCTGGGCAGGCGCGGCGCTGATCGACCGGGGCTGCTTTCCCTTGCGGCTGACCGTGGCGGGCGAGCAATTCCGTTCCAATGCCGCCGAGATCGTGCGCAAGGTGGTGGATGCGCGCGGCGAGGCCAGCGTCACCGGCCATGACGGCGCGGTCCTCAGGGTGGCGATGCCGCATTGCCTGGCGACCTCGCACTTCCCGGGTTGGTGCGTCCGCTGGAAGGAAGAGAGCGGGGTCGAGTCGCTGCGCCTGCATGTGGGCAATGTGCACGATTCGGTCGAGTGGCTGGCGGCCGGCGTGGTGGACTTGCTGGTGTGCTTTCGCCACGCGGCGGAAGACATACAGCTGGATCCGCAAGCCTATATGCGGACCGGCATGGAACCCGACTTCCTGCGCCTGTTCCGCCCCGCCGCGATGCCGGTGGACGAAACCGCGCTGTACGACGCCGATTCCCAGGCGCGTTACCCCTATGTGTCGCATGCCCAGGGCGCCTATTTCCGGCGGCTGGTAGACCTGTCTTGCGGCGACCTGTTGCAACGTCCCGTCCTGCAGCGCGTCTGCGAAACCGATTTCGTGGACGGCGCGCGCACGCTGGTCAGCGCCGGCGTCGGGTTGGCGTGGCTGCCCGAGTCCAGCGCCCGGGCGTCGGTGGACGCGGGAGAGATCGTCGCGATCAAGGACCGGCGCTGCGCCGTCCCGATGCAGATCTGCATGTATGCGCGCCGCCAGGGGCCGGCCCAGGAGCCGGTGCAGCGCGTGTTCAACCTGTATACCCAACGTTGACTGGCCGCGCCCGCCACTCCCGCCACGGGCGGGAGACGGGCGCGCTCGGCGGCGAGTCCTGCGCAGCACCCCACAAGTACATGAATCCCAAGGAGAAAAGCATGGCACTTTCCATCAAGGCATTGATCGCGGCATTGACGGTTGCAATGGCGGGCCCCGTCGCGGCCCAGCAGCTCGACGGCACGCTGAAGAAGGTCGCTGACACCGGCGCGATCACCATCGGCCATCGCGAGACGTCGATCCCGTTTTCCTACTACGACGGCAACCAGAAACCCGTCGGCTACTCCATCGACATCTGCAATCGCATCGTCAGCGCGGTGCAGGCCCGTCTGAAGCGCAGCGACATCCAGGTCAAATACCTGCCCGTCACCTCCGCCACGCGCATTCCGCTGATGGGCAACGGCACCATAGACCTGGAGTGCGCCTCGACCTCCAACACGCTGGACCGCCAGCAGCAGGTGGCGTTCTCGGTCACGACCTTCGTCACCGGCAACCGGTTCCTCAGCCAGAAGTCGTCCAAGTTGCGTTCCATCGACGACCTGAAGGGCAAGGTGGTGGCGTCGACCTCCGGGACCGCGAACATCCGTCAGATCAACGAGCTGAATGAAACGCGGGGCTTGGGCATGCGCATCGTGCCCGTGAAGGAGCACGCGGAAGGCTTTCTGATGGTGGAGACCGGCCGCGCCGCCGCCTTCGTGATGGATGACATCCTGCTGTACGGCCTGATCGCCAACGCCAAGCAGCCCGACCGTTACGAGGTGTCCGACGAGTCCCTGTCGATCGAGCCCTACGCCATCATGCTGCGCCGCGACGATCCGCAGTTCAAGGCGCTGGTGGACGACACCATCAAGACGCTCTATGCCAGCGGCGAGTTCCAGGCTCTGTACGACCGTTGGTACCGCAGCCCGCTGCCGCCCAAGGGCATCAACCTGAACGTGGCGATGAGCGAGGCGCTCAAGCGCGTGGTCGCCACTCCCACCGACTCGGGCGATCCCGCCGCCTACCGCTAGGCCCGGAACCTGCCGCAATACGCCGATGCGCGGCCCCGCCCCGGGGGCCGGGACCGCGCGCGGCCTGATCATCGAGAAAAGCATGGCATATCAATGGAACTGGGGCGTGCTGCTGGCCCCGTCGCCCGATGGCGGGCAAACCTATCTGCAAACCCTGCTGGATGGATTGAGCGTGACGGTCAAGACGGCGGCGCTGGCGTGGCTGATCGCGCTGGCGCTGGGCCTGGCGGTCGGCGTGGCGCGCACGCTGCCGTATCGCGGGGTGCGCGCGGCGGCGGCCGTCTACGTGGAAGTGTTCCGGAACATCCCGCTGATCGTGCAGATGTTCCTGTGGTACTTCGTCTTGCCGGAACTGCTGCCGACGGCGGCGGGAGACTGGATCAAGCAACTGCCCGACGCGTCCTTCTACACGGCGGCGCTGGCCATCGGCATGTATATGTCGGCGCGCATCGGCGAACAGCTGCGCGCCGGGATTGAAGCGCAGCCGAAGGGGCAGCGCAACGCGGGCCTGGCGCTGGGGCTGACCCTGCCCCAGTTGTACTGGCACGTGCTGTTGCCGAATGCGCTGCGCACGGTCCTGCCCACCATGACGTCGGACTGCCTGAACACCATCAAGAACACCTCGGTGGCGCTGACCATCGGGCTGGCGGAACTGACCGCCCAGGCCCATGCGATGCAGGAGTTTTCGTTCCAGGTGTTCGAGGCGTTCCTGACCGCGACCATGGCCTATCTGGCGCTCAACCTGATTGTGATCGTGGTGATGCGGGCGCTCGAATACAAGTTGCGCATTCCGGGGCGCGCGGTCGGCGGGCGCGCGGCGAAAGGGGGCAGGGCATGACGGATTTCGACCTGCAAGCCATCGTTGACGCGTTGCCGTACCTGATCCTGTCGGGCCTGCGCTTTACCCTGCTGCTGACCTTCACGTCGACCGTGGGCGGCGTGCTGCTGGGCACCTTGCTGGCGATTGCGCGGCTGTATGGCGGCCGCCTGCTGGCGTGGCCTGCCACGGTGTACGTGAACCTGTTCCGCTCGCTGCCGTTGGTGCTGGTGATCTTCCTGATCTATTTCATCCTGCCGTATGCGCTACAGGCGGTCACGGGGGCTGAGCGGCCCATCGTGCTGGGCGCCATGGGGTCGGCGTTCATCACTTTCATCCTGTTCGAAGCCGCGTATTTTTCCGAAATCATCCGGGCCGGGGTCGGGAGCGTGGGGCCAGGCCAGTATGCCGCCGGCAGCGCCCTGGGCCTCACGCATGCGCAAGTGCTGCGCAAGGTGATCCTGCCGCAGGCGTTTCGCAACATGCTGCCGGTGCTGCTGACCCAGGTGATCGTCATCTTCCAGGAAACGGCGCTGGTCTACGTCCTGTCGCTCACGGATTTTCTGGGGGCCGCGACCAAGATCGCGCAGCGCGACAACCGCCTGGTGGAAATGTACATGCTGGTGGCGCTGGTGTTTTTCGTGATCTCGTTCACCGCCTCGCGCGGCGTGCGGGCGCTGCGCGCCCGGATCGGGGCCTGAAGCTGTTTCCAGGAGGAGTCTACATACATGATCGAGATCGAACAGGTCGGCAAGCGCTACGGCGATCTGCCGGTGCTCAAGCAATGCTCGCTGCGCGTGCAGCGCGGCGAGGTCGTGGTGGTCTGCGGGCCGTCCGGGTCGGGCAAGTCCACGCTGATCAAGTGCGTGAACCGTCTGGAACCTTTCGATGCGGGCCGCATCGTGGTCGACGGCACCGACGTCGGCGCGCCCGGCACGGATCTGCCCAAGCTGCGCGCCCGCGTCGGCATGGTGTTCCAGCATTTCGAGCTGTTCCCCCATCTGACGGTGCTGGAGAACGTCTGCCTGGGGCAGGTCAGCGTGCTGGGCCGCAGCCGCGCGCAAGCGCTGGAGAAGGCGGCCGCACTGCTGGAACGCGTCGGCGTGGCGGCGCATGGCGGCAAGCACCCGGGACAGCTATCGGGCGGGCAGCAGCAGCGGGTCGCGATTGCGCGGGCGCTGGCCATGGACCCGGTGGTGATGCTGTTCGACGAGCCGACCTCGGCGCTGGACCCGGAAATGATCGGTGAAGTGCTGGACGCGATGACGGGGCTGGCGCGCGACGGCATGACCATGATGGTCGTCACGCATGAAATGGGATTCGCGCGCCGCGTCGCCGACCGCGTCGTGTTCATGGAGTCCGGCGAGATCGTCGACGATGCCAGCGCCGAGGCGTTCTTCGGCAACGCCGCGTCGGCGCGTTCGCGAGCTTTCCTGTCCCGCATCATCAGCCACTGATTTCCTTCACTCCACCTAGGCATCCATGTCTTCCATTTTCCATATCAACGGCAATCTTGTTCCGGCCGAGCAGGCCGTCATCCCGGCGCTGGACCGGGGCTTTCTTTTCGGCGACGGCGTCTATGAGGTGATCGCGGTAATCGACGGCCTGCTGCTGGAGTTCGAGCGGCACGCCGCCCGCCTGGCGCGCAGCCTGGCCGAAGTCGGCATCCGCAATCCGCTGCCGCGCGACACGTTGCTGGCGCGTTGCCGCGAACTGGTGCTGCGCAACGGCCTGCGCGAGGGGTCCGTCTATGTGCAGGTGACGCGCGGCACGGACAGCAAGCGCGATTTCGCCTTTCCCGCCGACGTCGAGCCCACCGTGATGATGTACGTCAGCGAGAAGTCCTTGCGCGTCAATCCGCTGGCGGAATCTGGCGTGCGGGTGGCCAGCGTGCCGGACATGCGCTGGCAGCGGCGCGACATCAAGAGCGTGTCGCTGATCGCCCAGGTGCTGGCCAAGCAGGCCGCGCAGGCCTCGGGCGCGTTCGAGGCGTTGATGGTCGATGCCGACGGTGTGGTGACGGAAGGCGCCTCGTCGAGCGCGCTGCTGGTCGACGCGCAAGGACGGATCGTGGTGCGGCCCTTGTCGCGCGAGATACTGCCGGGCTGCACGCGCGCGGCGGTGCTGGCGCTGGCCGCCAAGCGCGGGGTGGCGGTGGAGGAGCGCAAGTTCACGCTGGACGAATGCCGGCGGGCGACGGAGCTGGTGTTGACGTCGGCGCTGCATTTCGTGCTGCCGGTCATCGAGCTGGACGGCCAGCGCGTTGGTACGGGCCAGCCCGGACCCGTGTGCCGCGAGCTGCGGCAGCTCTATATGGAGTACGCGCTGGCTTGCGCGCTGTAGCGGCGCGCGAGCCAGGGCGGGCGTATGATTCCGCATAAGGGCTCGCACCCCGTCCGGCAATGGCCGGCACGCCATTGCCTATCTCATCGTATGGTTGGTCTACATCGGCCGCCCGGGCCATTCCGCGGGCGGCCGTGAAGGCGTTGCGCCATGGATCGCTTCCCGTCCGCTGTCCGCGTGGATGGCCCGGACCGGCCCAAGCCAGGCATCAAGGTCCGGTCACCGGCGCGTCACCACGATCTCCAGGTATTCGCTGGGTACGACCATCGCGCTGTCACCGGAGCGGTTATACCGGTCTATCTGCACCATGAGATCGCTGGTCAGCGCGGCTTGGGCGGCCGGATCCAATGCGCCAAACGCCTTGAGCAGGGGGCCGTAATAGGTCTTGAAGACCTGCAGCCAGTGTTCCGGGGAGCGGTAACGGAACACGAAGTGGCGGGGCTGGGTCTGGATCGACGAGGCGTGCGGACCGAACATTTCCTCGATGCGCGCGCGGGTGCCCCACAGCGCCGGCGACTTGACGCCGGCGGGCGGCGGCAGATGCTTGCCTATGGTCTTGAAGACCTGGCCGATGAAGCCCTCGGGGGTCCAGTTGGCCAGGCCGATCTTGCCGCCGGAGCGGCAGACGCGGACCAGTTCGGCCGCCGCCTGGTCCTGGTCGGGCGTGAACATCACGCCGAAGGTCGAGACGACCGCGTCGAATCCGCCATCCGGGAACGGCAGGGCCTCGGCGTCGGCTTCCTGGAACTCCATTTTCAAGTGCTCGGCGGCGGCGCGTTCGCGGCCGCGGCCCAGCAGCGCCGGCACGTAGTCGGTCGAAACGACATCGCACCAGCGGCGGGCGGCGGCCAGCGAGGCATTGCCGTTGCCAGCGGCGACATCAAGCACCTTCTGTCCGGCGCGGACATCCAGCGATTCGCACAGCTGTTCTCCTACGATCTGCAGCGTGGTGCCGACTACGGCATAGTCCCCGGAAGCCCAGGTGCCTTGCTGGCGTGTCTTCAAGGCGGCCAGGTCGGGCTGCGCGGAATCGCGCACGGGGCTGGTGGCGAGGGAGGAAATGGACATGGTCTGTCTCCGTTAAGGCTCTGTGTATGCGGCAGCGCGCGATACCGGCCTGCCGGGGAATCGCAACCGGCGCCGCGCAGGCTTGCGCGCACCGTGCATCCCGAGATCCAAGTTAAGAGCGGGCCATGGAGGCGGGCGTGGTAGCCGACGTGGAATCGGCCGCGGGTTCGGCCGCGGGTTCGGCCGGCCCCGCGCAGCCGGCCGGTTCCGTCCCCGGCGGCGAGGTCCGGCTGCGCCTGCTCGGCCCCGTGGCGATCAGCCGGGCGGGCGCGGCCTTGTCGCTGCCGCCGTCGCGCAAGCTGCGCGCGCTTGTCGCCTATCTGGCGCTTGCCCCGCAGCCCGTGCAGCGCGCGCATCTGTGCGAACTGCTGTGGGACGTTCCGAACGATCCGCGCGGCGAACTGCGCTGGTGCCTCAGCAAGGCCCGCGCGCTGCTGGACGAGCCCGGCCGGCGCAGGGTCGAGACGGCGCAGGATACGGTGCGGCTGGATCTGGCCGACTGCCATGTGGATGCCATCGAAATCGGCAGCGCGATGCAGCAGGGCATCGCCCAGCTGGACTGCGGGCGGTTGCAAGCGCTGGCCGGGCTGTTCGCGGGTGATTTCCTCGAGGGGCTGGAGATCGACCGCAATCCCTTCTTCAACAACTGGCTGACCGCGCAGCGCCGGCGGCTGAGAGCCTGCCATGCCGCCGTCCTGGAGCATTTGGCGGCCAGGCTCCCGGCAGCGTCAGGCGATACCTTCGCCTGCCTGGACAAGTGGCTGCAGCTCGCGCCCTTCGACCGGCGTGCGCACGAGCTGTTGCTGGGCCTGCTGGCGCAGCGCGGCCAGTGGCGCGAAGGCGAGGAGCATCTGACCGCCGCGGTGCGGGCCTTCGAGGCGGACGGGTTGGACTGGCGGCCCTTGCGCGACGCGTGGCGGGCGTTGAGGGGGCGGACCGGCCAGGCGCCGCAGCCGGAGGCCGCGCCAGGAGGGCCGCCCGAGGAGCCGCCCGCGCAGCGCGGGGGCCGCGCCTCGATCGCGGTGATGCCGTTCGTGGACCGCTCGGCGCTGGCCGGCGTGCGCGGCGGGCTGGCCGATGGCCTGGCCTATGACATCATCGCCCGGCTGGCCAAGCTGCGCAGCCTGTTCGTCATAGCGCAAGGCACGGTGTTCGCGCTGGACCAGCGCAACGTGGGGCCGGACGAGGCCGGCCGCACGCTCAATGTGGACTATGTGGTGAGCGGGTGGCTGCAGCGCCGGCAAGACCGCATTGCCGTGGCCGTTGAACTCATAGAGGCCCGGACCGCGCGCATCGTGTGGGCGGATGTCTACGACCGCGAGCTGGACGACGCCTTGCTGGCCCTGGACGAAATCGGCAACCGGATCGTGGCCGCCATCGACATCGAAATCGAGGCCGCCGAGCGCAACCGCGCCATTCTGAAGCCGCCGAACTCCCTGGACGCCTGGCAGGCCCATCACCGCGGCCTGTGGCACATGTACCGCTTCAACCGGGCCGACAACGAGCAGGCGCGGCACTTTTTCGAAATGGCCTTGCGGCTGGACCCGACGTTCTCGCGGGCCTACGCGGGCCTGTCGTTCACCCATTGGCAGGACGCTTTCCAGCGCTGGGGCGAGCAGGCGCCGGCCATCGACCTGGCGTTCGAAGCCGCCGGCCAGGGCCTGATCGCCGACGACCGCGACCCGGCGGCGCATTGGGCCATGGGCCGGGCGCTATGGCTGCGCGGCAGCCAGGATCAGTCGCTGGCCGAATTGACGCGCGCCGTGGACCTGAGCCCGAACTTCGCGCTGGCGCACTACACCCTGGGCTTCGTCCACTGCCAGTCGGGCGACGCCGAGGCCGCGATAGGCTGGTCCGACCATTCACGCGAACTGAGTCCCTACGACCCGCTGCTGTTCGGCATGCTGGCCGTGCGCGCCCTGGCGCTGGTGCGCCTGGGCCGGTTCGAGGAAGCCGCCGGCTGGGCGCTGAAGGCGGCGGCCCGCCCCAACGCCCACGTGCATATCCTGGCGATCGCGGCCTGCTGCCTGGCGATAGCCGGCAAGGACGATGAAACCTCCGGCCTGCTGGCCGCGATACGCAAGACGCATCCCGCATATCGCGTGGACGACTTCCTGGCGGCCTTCCGCCTGGCCGGCGATGCCGAAGCGCTGTTCAGGGCGGGCGCCCGGCGCATCGGATTGGGCTGAGCCGGGGGGCGGCGCGTTTCAGGCGATCTCCACCGCATCGCCGTTCAAGCGCGCCAGCCAGGTCCGCAGCCGCTGCTCCGGGTATTGCACGCATACCCCGTCGGCAAGCCGGAAGTGCTGCTTGTACAGCGGCGAGGCCACGATGAGTTCGCCGCCCACGTGGCCGACGATGCCGCGGCCGATGACGTTGGCGCCGGACTTGGGGTCGCGGTTATCGATGGCATAGACGCCGTCGCCGGCGGCTTGCGGCACGTAGAACAAGGCGACCTGCGCGCCATCCACCAGCGCCACCACGCCGGAATTGGGCACCAGATCCTGGCGCCGGCATACCGGCCGCCAGTCTTGGGGTTCGCGGATCAGGGCGTTCATCAGGCAATCTCCTCGGTGATGGCGATGACGCGCGCGGGAGCGGGCCGGGGCTGGCCGCGTTCCTGCACGAACTGGATGCCGGGGTCGGCGCTGGCGTCGTTGACGAAGGTGCGGAAGCGCTTGAGCTTTTCCGGATCGTTCAGCGCGTTGGCCCATTCGCATTCGTAGCGATCGACCACCAGCTGCATCTGCGCTTCCAGCTCGGCGCACAGGCCCAGACTGTCCTCCAGCACCACTTGCTTCAGATAGTCCAGGCCGCCCTCGAGCGATTCGCGCCACACCGAAGTGCGCTGCAGTTTGTCGGCGGTGCGGATGTAGAACATCAAGAGGCGGTCTATGGTGCGGATGAGGGCGGCGTCGTCCAGGTCGGTGGCGAACAGTTCGGCGTGGCGCGGGCGCATGCCGCCGTTGCCGCAGACGTAGAGGTTCCAGCCGTTTTCGGTGGCGATGACGCCGATGTCCTTGCTTTGCGCCTCGGCGCATTCGCGGGTGCAGCCGGACACGGCGAACTTCAGCTTGTGCGGCGAGCGCAGGCCCTTGTAGCGGTGCTCGATGTCCAGCGCCATCTTGACGCTGTCCTGCACGCCGTAGCGGCACCAGGTGCTGCCGACGCAGGACTTCACGGTGCGAGTGGATTTGCCGTAGGCATGGCCGGTCTCGAACCCGGCGGCGATCAATTCCGCCCAGATGTCCGGCAGTTCATGCAGCTGCGCGCCGAACAGGTCGATGCGCTGGCCGCCGGTGATCTTGGTGTACAGCTGGTACTTCTTGGCGACCGCGCCGATGGCGATCAGGCCGTCGGGCGTGATCTCGCCCGCGGGGATGCGCGGCACGACCGAGTAGGTGCCGTTCTTCTGCATGTTGGCCATGAAAGTGTCGTTGGTGTCCTGCAGCGGCACCAGGTGGGGATCCTGGATCGGGCGGTTCCAGCAGGAGGCCAGGATGGAGCCCACCGCGGGTTTGCAGATGTCGCAACCTTGCTGGCCGCGCCCGTGGCTGGCCAGGAGCTCGTCGAAGGATTCGATGCCGCTGACGCGCACGATGGCGTACAGCTCCTGGCGGGTGTGAGGGAAGTGTTCGCAAAGGCTCTTGTCCACGGCCACGCCGCGGCTGGCCAGTTCGTGCTCGACCACCTGCTTGAGCAGGCTGGCGCAGCCGCCGCAGCCGGACGCGGCCTTGGTGCAGCTCTTGACCGCGGCCAGGTCCGCGCAGCCGCCGTCGATCGCGGCGCAGACCGCGCCCTTGCTCACGTTATGGCAGGAACAGATGGTGGCGGCGGCGGGCAGCGCATCCACGCCCAGGAGCGGCGCACCCTGGCCCTGCGGCAGGATCAGGCTGGCCGGGTCCGCGGGCGGCGCGATGCCGTTCTGCACGTATTGCAGCAGCGTGTCGTAGTAGCTGTTGTCGCCCACCAGCACCGCGCCCAGCACGCGCTTGCCGTCGGCCGACACCACCAGGCGGCGGTAGCCGGCGCCGGCCTCGTCGATGTAGCGGTAGCTGCGCGCGCCGGGCGTGGCGCCGTGGGCGTCGCCGATCGAACCCACGTCCACGCCCAGCAGCTTGAGCTTGGTGGACATGTCGGCGCCGCTGAAGGCCTGATCGGCGTTGCCGCAAAGCGCCGCCGCCACCGTGCGCGCCATCTGATAACCAGGCGCCACCAGCCCGAACACGCTGCCGTTCCAGGCCGCGCATTCGCCGATGGCGTAGATGTGTTCATCGCTGCTGCGGCATTGGTCGTCGATGGCCACGCCGCCGCGCTCGGCCAGCGTCAGCCCGGCCTTGCGCGCCAGCGCCACCTGCGGCCGGATGCCGGCCGAAAACACGATCAGGTCGGTTTCCAGCGGGGCGCCTTCGGCAAAGCGCATGCGGTAGCGGTACTGCGTGCCGGGCTTGATGTCCTGGGTGGCGCGCGACAGGTGCACGCCCACGCCCAGCGCCTCGATGCGCGCCTTGAGCGCCGCGCCGCCTTGCTCGTCCAGCTGCACCGGCATCAGGCGCGGCGCGAACTCGACCACGTGGGCCTCCAGGTTCAGCGACTTCAGCGCATGGGCGGCTTCCAGCCCCAGCAGGCCACCGCCCACCACCACGCCGCGGCGCGCGCCGCGGGCGGCCTCGCGGATCAGGTCCAGGTCGTCGAGCGTGCGGTACACCAGGCGCGATGCGCCTTCCGCACCCGTGATCGGCGGCACGAAGGGATAGGAGCCCGTGGCAAGTATCAGCTTGTCGTAGGCGCTGCGGCCGCTGGCGGTCACGATTTCGTGCTGGCGGCGGTCTATCTCCAGCACGGGTGTGCCCAGGTGCAGGGTCACGCCTTCGTGTTCATACAGCGCGGCATCGCCCAGCGCCATCGATTCCGCGTCGCGCCCGTTCAGGTATTCGGACAGGTGCACGCGGTCGTAGGCGCGGCGGCTTTCCTCGCCGTAGACGTGGATGCGGTAGCGCGCAAGCGCGCCGCCGGCGATGAGTTGCTCGACGCAATGGTGACCCACCATGCCGTTGCCGATGACGACGAGGGTCTGCAGAGAATCGGATGCGGCCGCTACTTTCATGGGATGTCCCCGGGCTTGGGTATTCGGGTTTCAGAAAACGCAAAGGCGCCCTGGACCTTGCGGTCGGGGCGCCATTGCCGTTGCTGCTCAAGTTGTCTCGCCAGCCTTGCGGCCCGCGCATGAACCATCAAGCAAAGTCTGTGCCAGGGATGCCGATGACCATCGGCGCGCGCGGATCTTCATAGGGGAAGCGGACCCAGGATGGCTTTTGGCGCGCGCGTCGCGCGCCACGCAGCTGCAGCAGCCGTGCGTCAAGGCGGTGCATATTGCCGTGCGTCGCTGCACCCGTTTGGCGCAGCGGATGGACCTAGGCAAACGCCGCCTGGACGGCGGCGAAGGCCGCGGCGACCAGGGGATCGTCGCGGCGGGAGGCCTGGGTGATGAAGGCGAGTTCGGCCTGGATCGCCAGCCCCTTGACCAGCACCAGCCCGCTGGCCTGGGACTCGCGCAGCGCGATCGAGTCGCGCGCCAGCGACAGGCCCACGCCCGAACGCACCAGGTCCAGCATCGAGGCTTCCTGGTCCACTTCGGCCACGGCGTTGGGCGCGACGCCCAGCGCGTCGAACTTATCCGACAGCAGCCTGTGGTGCACCGAATCCGGCGGCGTCCAGATCCAGGGCAGGGCGGCGATCGCGGCCCAGTCACGGCCGGCCACCTGCGCGCCCCAGCCCTTGGGGGCGACGACGAAATAGGCGAAGGAGGCGAGCGGTAGCGCCTCGAGCCCGGCGGGAGCCGCGTCGCGCCCTTGCGGCCCGAGGGAAAAGCCCACGTCCAGCTCGCCCGCCCGCACCTGTTTCGCCACCGATCCGGACATGCCGTGGCGCAGGGTGGGGCGGATCTTGGGGTAGTGCTCCACCAGGTATTGCAGCGTGGCGCCCAGGCGCAGGAATTCGGGATCGAGGATGGTGCCGATGCGCAGATCGCCCTGGACGGTGTCGCGCAAGGCGCCCAGGGCGCGCTGGAAGTCGTCGAGGGCATCCAGGATGCGCTGCGCCGAGGGCAGCAGCGCGCGGCCGTCGGCATTGGGCGCCAGGCCCTGTGCCGTGCGCGAGAACAGGGTCAGGTCCAGCGCTTCCTGGAAATTCTTCAGCTGCAGGCTGAGCGCGGGCTGGGTCAGGTGCAGATGTTCGGCCGCGCG
The DNA here is from genome assembly GCF_014490035.1 of Achromobacter xylosoxidans. Lineage (NCBI taxonomy): Bacteria > Pseudomonadati > Pseudomonadota > Betaproteobacteria > Burkholderiales > Alcaligenaceae > Achromobacter > Achromobacter xylosoxidans. The sequence continues at coordinate 2,846,771 of NZ_CP061008.1, forward strand.
CGTCAGGTTGCCCTCGCGGGCCACGGCGGCAAAAGTGCGGATGTGCTTCAGGTCCATGGGGCGGTTCCCGGAGTAGGCGGCCAGCAAAAGGGGCTGAGCATTATTTAAGTTGCTTATAAACCGTTTTTCAACAATTCATTGGACAGTTCCGCCCGGCTGCGCGAGAGTCACGGTAGATGCCCGGCGCGTGCAAGGTCACCAGAGCCGGGTCGGCTCACCCAGTCCGCAGGCGTACCGCCCCGGCAAGAAGATAAGAAGAGCTTATGGAGACATACGACTACATCATCGTCGGTGCGGGCTCGGCCGGCTGCGTGCTGGCCAACCGCCTGAGCCGCGACCCCGCCGTGCAGGTGCTGCTGCTGGAGGCGGGCGGGAACGACAACTACCACTGGATCCATATCCCGGTCGGCTACCTGCATTGCATCGGCAACCCCAGGACGGACTGGATGTACCGCACCGAGGCGGAAGCCGGTCTGGGCGGCCGTTCCCTGATCTACCCGCGCGGCCGCGTGCTGGGCGGCAGTTCATCGATCAACGGCATGATCTACATGCGCGGCCAGCGCCAGGACTACGACGACTGGGCCGAACTGTCCGGAGATCCCGCCTGGGGCTGGGACCAGGTGCTGCCGGTGTTCAAGCGCAGCGAGGACTATCACCGCGGCGCGGACGAGTTCCATGGCGCAGGCGGCGAATGGCGCGTGGAATCGCAGCGCCTGCGCTGGGACATCCTGGAAGCTTTCGCCGGCGCGGCCGAGCAGGAGGGCATTCCGCGCGTGCAGGACTTCAACCGCGGCGACAATTTCGGCTGCGGCTATTTCGAAGTGAACCAGCGCGGCGGCTGGCGCTGGAATACCTCCAAGGCATTCCTGCGGCCGGTGCAAAAGCGCCCGAACCTGCGCGTGATGACCGGCGCCCATGCCGAGCAACTGGTATTCGAGGGCAAGCGCTGCGTCGGCGTGCAACTGCGCCGCAACGGCCAGAGCGCGACCATGCGCGCGCGCCGCGAAGTGGTGCTGGCGGCAGGCGCGGTCAATACGCCGCATCTGCTGGAACTCTCCGGCGTGGGCGAGCCCGCGCGCCTGCGCGAAAGCGGCATCGCCTTGCATCATGCCCTGCCGGGCGTGGGCGAGAACCTGCAGGATCACCTGCAACTGCGCGTCATCATCCAGGTGCAGGGCGTGAAGACGCTGAACCGCATCGCCTCCACCTGGTTGGGCAAGGCCGGCATCGGCCTGGAGTATCTGCTCAAACGCAGCGGCCCGATGAGCATGGCGCCGTCGCAGCTGGGCGCGTTCGCCAAGTCGGATCCGGGCCAGGCGCGCGCCAACGTCGAATTCCACGTGCAGCCGCTGTCGCTGGGCGCCTTTGGCGAGCCGCTGCATGGTTTTGACGCCTTCACCGCCAGCGTGTGCAATCTGCGGCCGACCTCGCGCGGCAGCGTGCATGCGCAGGGGCCGCAGGGCGCGCCCGCCATCACGCCCAGGTATCTGAGCACCGACGAAGACCTGCGCGTGGCGGCGGACTCGATCCGCCTGGTGCGGCGGATCGCGGCGGCGCCGGCCTTGCAGCGCTACCAGCCGCAGGAATGGCTGCCGGGACCCGCGTTCCAGACGGACGCCGAGCTGCGGGAAGCAGCCGGCAAGATCGGCACCACCATCTTCCATCCAGTGGGGACCTGCGCCATGGGACGCGACGCGGACGGCGGGGCGGTGGTGGACGCGCGGCTGCGCGTCCACGGCCTGGAAGGCCTGCGCGTCGCGGATGCCTCGGTGATGCCTTTGATCACGTCGGGCAACACCAATTCGCCGACCATCATGATCGCGGAGCGGGCTGCCGACATGATCCGCGAGGATGCCGCGGCCCGCTGAAACGACGCCGGGCGCCGCAGAAAAGAAAGCCGCCCTCTTGGGGCGGCTTTCTGGCGATGGCGTCACTGCCTTCAGCGCAGCGAGCGGTACATCTCCTGGCGTTGCGGGTGGGTCAGCATCACTTGCCAGAGCTGGCCCTCGCGCGAGCGGAAGAAGCCCGCGCAGCACATCAGGTAGTACTTCCACATGCGGTAGAAGCGGTTGCCATAACGCGATTCCAGGCCGGGCCAGGCGCGCTCGAAGTTGTCCCACCAGGCCATCAGGGTGCGGTCGTAATCCGCGCCGAAGTTATGCCAGTCTTCAATGATGAAGCGGCTTTCCACGGCGGTGGCGATCTCCCGGGCCGATGGCAGCTTGCCGTTGGGAAACACGTAGCGGTCGATCCAGGGGTCGGTGCTCTGGCTGGTGGCGGCGATGCCGATGGTGTGCAGCAGGAACACGCCGTCCGGCGCCATCAGGCGCTGCACGTTGCTGAAGTAGGTGTCGTAGTTCTTGGGGCCGACGTGCTCGAACATGCCTACCGACACCACCTTGTCGAAGCTGCCCTGCAGGTCGCGGTAGTCCTGCAGCAGCAGTTGCACCGGCAGGCCCTTGACCCGTTCCTGCGCCAGCGCCAACTGTTCCTTGGACACGGTCACGCCCGTGACCTTGACGCCGTAGCGTTCGGCGGCGAAGCGCGCCAGCCCGCCCCAGCCGCAGCCGATATCCAGCAGCGTTTCGCCTTCGCGCAGCTGCAGCTTGCGGCAGATCATCTCCAGCTTGGCCAGCTGCGCCTCTTCCAGCGTCTGGGCGTTTTCCCAGTAGGCGCAGGAATAGATCATGCGGCTGTCCAGCATGGCCTCGAACACGTCGTTGCCCGCATCGTAGTGCTGTTCGCCGACCTCGAACGCGCGGTGCTTGGACTGCAGGTTGAACAGCTTGTGGCGCAGGTGTTCGGCGATCAGCTTGACGCGCGCCAGGCCCAGCGCCGCCGACCCCATGTCCGCGCGCAGCAGGCGGGTGAACAGTTCGTCGAGCTGGTCGCAGTCCCATTCGCCGTCCATGTAGGATTCGCCCAGGCCCAGCGACCAACTGGCGAAGACGCGGTCGTACATATGTTTGTCATGAACCTGGATGTCCCAGGGGCGGTTGCCGTTGATGCGGACGTCGGCCCGGGCCAGGATGTCCTGGAGCACTTTGGGAGGTTCGGGGGGAGGGGAACTGGCGGATTGATGGCCGGTGGCGGCCAGCGGCGAGGAAGGACTGCTCTGCTGCATACGGACTCCATATCAATTTTGGGATGACTGATCTGGCAATGCTTGAAACTTCCGACTCTGATCCTAACAGGTCCGCAACTCCAATTTAATGATTGGATCGCCTCGATAGGCAATGGCAATTCCGCGGCGGCGGCGATCCGGATGCCAGGATCGTAGCGACGACCGGGCCGATAGTCCAGAACCCCACGGCCGGGGTGTTGCGGCGGCGCAGCCCGCCGTCCTATAAGATACCGGCCTGGCGCGCCTTCGCCATGGCGCGCAACGACTTGTGGAGTGTATCGATGGTGGACGCCAGCCTGGAACCCCGTTTGGATTTCGTCACATGCGCCAGCCCGGCGGGACTGCACCGCATGGCCTACTGGGAATGGGGCGACCCGGCCAACGACCAGGTGCTGGTCTGCGTGCACGGACTGACCCGCAGCGGGCGGGACTTCGATACGCTGGCGCGGAGGCTGGCGGGGCGTTATCGCGTGGTCTGCCCGGACGTGGTGGGACGTGGCCGCTCCGACTGGCTGGCCAATCCCGCGTTTTACACGGTGCCGCAGTACGTCTCGGACATGGTGACCCTGCTTGCGCGCCTGAAGCCGGCGCGGCTGGCCTGGGTGGGGACGTCGATGGGCGGCCTGATCGGCCTGGCGCTGTCGGGCGCGGCCGTGTTCGCGCGCGCCATGCTGGCCATGCGTCCGCACGCGGGCATGCTGCCGCCCGAGCAAGGCTTCCATCTCGACAAGCTGGTGCTCAATGACGTCGGGCCGCGCCTGGAGACGGGCGCCCTGGCGCGCATCGGCCAGTACGTGGGCGAACCCGGCGAGTTCGCAAGCTTCGAAGAGGCCGTGGCCACCATGCGCGCCAACTCCACCACGTTCGGCCCGCATACCGACGCGCAGTGGGCGGACTTGGCGCGCTATCTGTATCCCCGGCAGGGCGATAAGTGGGTCAAGCATTACGACCTGGCGCTGTCGCAGGCCCTGGCCGCGCAGACCCCCGAGGAACTGGCGGCCGGCGAACAGATCCTGTGGCGTTCGTATGATTCCCTGCCGTGCCCCGTGCTGATCGTGCGCGGCGCGGAATCCGACTTGCTGACGCGCGCCACCGTCGAGGAAATGCTCAAGCGCAATCCGCGCGCACAGGCCCATGAAGTGGCCGGCGTGGGCCATGCGCCCACCTTGATCTCGGACGAGCAGGTGGATCCGGTCGCGTCCTTTCTGCTGTCCTGACCGCGCCGTAAACAGGGGACGGCTCGGCGCTATCCACGCTGCCGGGCCTTCTCTACAATAGCTGGATGAACGCGCGCACACTGAACATCGATCTGCATTGCCATTCCACCGTCTCGGACGGCTCGCTCGCGCCGCGCGACGTGGCGCAGCGCGCGCATGCCAACGGCGTGGACGTATGGGCCTTGACCGACCACGACGAAATCGGCGGCGTGGCCGAAGCGGCCCGCGCGGCGCGCGAGCTGGACATGGACTTCGCCACCGGCGTCGAGATCTCCGTGACCTGGGCGGGCGTGACCGTGCATATCGTGGGCCTGCGCTTCGACCCCGAGAACGCTGCCCTGATCGAAGGCCTGCGCAAGACCCGCTCCGGCCGCGCCGAACGCGCCAAGCGCATCGGCGAACGCCTGGCGGAAATGGGCATGCCCGGCGCCTATGAAGGCGCGCTGCCGTTCGCAGGCAACCCCGAACTCATCAGCCGCACGCACTTTGCGCGCTATCTGGTCGAAGCCGGTTATTGCCCCGACGTGCAGACCGTGTTCACCAAGCATTTGGGCGATGACCGCCCGGGCCACGTGCCCATGCAGTGGGCCACGCTGGCGGAAGCCGTGGGCTGGATCCGCGGCGCGGGCGGCATCGCCGTCATCGCGCATCCCGGCCGCTACAAGTACGCGCCGCTGCAGTTTGCCGCGCTGTTCGACGAATTCCTTCAGCTGGGCGGCCTGGGCATCGAGGTCAACACCGGCAGCCATACCCCGGAAGAGGCCCGCTATTATGCGGATGTGGCGCGCCGCTATGGATTCCTGGCGTCGCGCGGTTCGGACTTCCATAGTCCGAAGGAAAGCCGGGTGGACCTGGGCCGCTTGCCGGCCTTGCCGCCCGACCTTAAACCGGTCTGGCACGACTGGTTCTGACGCGGGCGGCGGCCGGGCCGCCTTGCCCTTCAAGCTATCGACTGTGACCGCGCCGAGACGGCGCAACCGCCATGAACAAAGCCTTTGTCAAAGAGTCGGACAACGAGGACGACGACGATCTGCCGCAAGCCCAGGCCCTGCCTGCCGGCACCAAGAACTACATGACGCCCGGCGGCTATGAGCGCCTGCGCGGCGAACTCACGCACCTGATGAACGTGGAGCGTCCTTCGGTGGTGCAGGTGGTGTCGTGGGCCGCGTCCAACGGCGACCGTTCCGAGAACGGCGACTATCTGTACGGCAAGAAGCGCCTGCGCGAAATCGACCGCCGCATGCGCTTCTTGACCAAGCGGCTGGATATCGCCGAAGTGGTCGATCCGGCCGCGCAGCCCAACCGCGACCAGGTCTTCTTCGGCGCCACGGTGCTGTATTCCGACAAGGCCGGCGAGGAACACAACGTGACCATCGTCGGCGTCGACGAGGCCGAGCCGCTGGCGGGCAAGATCAGCTGGATTTCGCCGGTGGCGCGCGCGCTGATCAAGGCCAAGGAAGGCGACACCGTGGTGCTGCGCACGCCCGGCGGGATCGAAGAGCTGGACATCCTGGAAGTCAGCTATCCCGCATAAAAGAAAACGGGCGCCAGCTTGTGGCCGGCGCCCGTTGGTGGGCGGGATCTGACGTCCCTGCCTCGGTTGGCGGCTTGCGCCGCCGTTCCCCTGGGGCTTGCTGCTTGTTCTTTGCGGCCTACTTCTTGCGATTGGCGATCGACTTTTCAGCCAGGTTCACCAGGTCTTCGCCGATCTGCTTCTTCCACTTGTCATAGACGGGCTTGGTCACCTTGACGAAGGCCTCGTGGTCCGCCTGCGACAGCGAGGTCACGGTCACGCCGTGGCCCGCGATCTCCTTCAGCAGCGACGGGTCTTCAGGCGTCACGCCCTTGCGCGCGATCACGATCTGCTGCTTGCCGGCGTCCAGCGCGGCCTGGCGCACGATGTCGCGGTCCTTTTCGGACCAGGAATTCCAGACCTCGCGGTTGACCACGAAGATCAGCGGATCGGCCACGTAGTTCCACAGCGTCAGGTATTTCTGGCCCACGGTGTAGAGCTTGGAGCCGGTGTAGATCGACAGGGGATTTTCCTGGCCGTCCACCGCGCCGCTGGCCAGCGCCGGCTGGGCATCGGCCCAGCTCATCTGCGTGGGGTTGGCGCCCAGCGCGGTGAAGGTGTCGATGTACAGCGGCGAGCCCACCACGCGCAGCTTCAGGCCCTTCATGTCCTCGGGCTTCTTGATCTCGTGCTTGGAATTGCTCAGCTGGCGGTAGCCGTTCTCGCCCCAGGCCAGCGGCACCACGCCGGCCTTCTCGATGAGCTTGAACATTTCCTTGCCCACGTCGCCCTGCACCAGCGCATCGATGGCGGCGTAGTCGGGCATCAGGAAGGGCAGGGAGAACAGGTTCAGCTGCTTGACCTGCGGCGACCAGTTGATGGTGGAGCCCACGGCCATGTCGATCACGCCCTGGCGGATGGCGGTGAATTCGCGCGTCTGGTCGCCCTGGACCAGCGAGGTGCCGGGATAGACCTTGATGTTGATGCGGCCCTGCGTGCGCTCGCGCACCAGGTTCGACCAGATTTCAGCGCCCTGGCCCCACGGGAAGGTGGTGCCGACCACGATGGAGAGCTTGTATTCGGGCTTGTAGTTCTGCGCATGCGCAGGCGCCATGCCGACGACGGCCGCCGCGCACAGGGCCGCTCCGATCAGGTTGCGGAATTTCATGTTGCGTCTCCTCTCTTTGCGTGTCTGTTGTTGTAGTGAATACCGGTACCGCCGGCCTTGGGGTCGCCCCTTGGGGGCGTCCTGTTTGGCCCTTTCAATAACCCAGCTTCTTGGGCAGCCACAGCGCCAGCTGCGGGAACACCAGCACCGCCACCAGCACCAGGAACATCGCGCCCAGCAGCCACACCACCCAGCGCACCGTCGACTCCATCGGCACGCGCGCGATGCGGCACGACACCATCAGGTTCACGGCCAGCGGCGGGGTGAACTGGCCCAGGGCGACCTTCAAGGTCAGGATCACGCCGAACCACACCGGATCCCAGCCATAGGCGTTGGCGATGGGCATGAGCAGCGGCACGAAGATCAGGAAGATGGAGATGCCGTCCAGGAACATGCCTACCGTCATCAGCAGCAGGATCAGCAGCGCCAGCACCCCCCATTCGCCCAATCCGGAGTTGACGATGGCGTGGGTGATGGGATCGATCACGCTCAGGGTGGAAAGCGCCCAGGCGAAGATGCCGGCCAGCGTGACCACCAGCATGATGACGGCGGACAGCTCGGCGGCTTCGCGCAGGATGGTGTACAGGTCGCGCAGCTTGATGGTGCGGTGGATGAACATGCCCACGAACAGGCCGTAGAACACCGCGACCACGGCCGCTTCGGTAGGCGTGAACCAGCCCATGCGCATGCCGCCCAGGATCAGCACCGGCGCGGCCAGGCCCCATGAGGCTTCGCGCAGGCTGGCCCAGAAAGGCGGGCGGGGCAGGTGGGCTTCCAGCGCGCCCATCTTGTACTTGCGCGACAGCCAGACCGCCGGAATGATGAGCGCGAAGCCGGCCAGAATGCCGGGGATCATGCCGGCGGCGAACAGCGCCGGCACCGATGCGCCAGGCACCAGCACCGAGTAGATGATGAAGGCCACCGAGGGCGGGATCAGGATGTCCGTGGCGGCGCCGGCCGCGACCACGGCAGCGGAGAACGAGCCCGGATAACCGGCGCGCGACATGGCGGTGATCATCACCGCGCCCACCGCGGCGGCGCAGGCCGGGCCGGAGCCGGAGATGCCGCCCAGGAACATGGCCACGGCGATCGATACCAGCGGCAGCATGCCGGGGCCGCGGCCGACGATGGCGATGGCGAAATCCACCAGCCGCTTGGCCACGCCGGAACGGTCGAAGATCGAGCCCACCAGCACGAACATGGGGATGGCCAGCAGCGGATACTTGGCCAGGCCGGCGTAGAAGTTCTGCGGCACGGTCAGCAGGCCATACCAGGGCGTGTCCAGGTTGGACAGCACGATGGCCACGGTTCCGCCCAGGCCCAGGGCCACGCCGACCGGCACGCCGATCAGCATCAGGACGATGAAGACGGTGAAGAGGATGGCGGCGATCATTGCTGATCCTGCCCGGCGGCGCGCCCGCTCTTGGCGATGCGGCGCAGCGTGCCGATGGTGCGCAGCGAGATCGCCGCGGCCATCACGGGCAGCCAGATCGAATACCACCAGGTCGGCACGCCGATGGCGGGGGAGGTCTCTTCGTAGATGTACTCGTCGGAAACCAGCTTCACCGACAGCACGGTCAGCAGCAGGAAGAAGGCCAGCACGCAGCTGTTGGAGATCAGCGCCATGATGCGCTGGCGGCGCGGCGAACCCGAGTCCGCCAGGATCTCGATGCGGATGTGGTGGTTGCGCACGAAAGCCACGCTGCCGCCGGCCATGGTCAGCACGATCAGCAGGAACACCGAGATTTCTTCCGTCCAGGCAAAGGACTGGTCGGTGAAGTAGCGCACCAGCACATTCAGGAAGGTAATGATGGCCAGGGTCGCCAGCAGGATCACGGCCAGCCAGTCTTCGATGGCCAGCGGCACTTTGACTGCGGGATCTGATTCGGTGGGAATGATCGGTTCGACAGGCTCGGCGGGGGCTTCGGGGCGGGACATGTGAGGCAGCGGCCAGCGCGCGGGTAGGCGCCATGCATTAATGGGGGTCGCTGCATCCTACCGTTGCGCCGTGGGGCCGGAAGTTCGTGTTTTCCCGCGGTGCGGGATAAGCGCAACATGTTGCGCCGCCGCATAAGCGCCGGGCTTGCGGCGCGGCTCGTGTTGGGAAAGGTTCGCAATGGCGGGAATTTGTCGTCGATATTGCTCTGCACCATCAAACCGCGGGATGCCTGGAATTCTTTTGTAACAGTGGTCGAAATCGGGCCATCGGAGGTCGGTGGAACAAGCTCTCCGGGAAAACCCCCTAAACGGGTAAAATCACGTTTTGCTCTCCTTCTCTTTATACGGCGCCCGCATCGTGTCCCTAGTTCAGCATCTGCCTGGTTCCTCCGTCCTGTCCTCCTTCCGTCGCGATCGCCTCCTGGCGCAATTGAAGGAAGCCGGCCTGCCGGTGGCCGACATATCCGCCCGCTACGAGCACTTCGTCAGCACCGACGCGGCCCTGACGGCCGAACAGCAGCAACACCTGACCCAATTGCTGGACTACGGCACCCCCGCCACCGGCGACGCGCCGGCCAAGAGCCTGTCCCTGCTGGTGATCCCGCGCCTGGGCACGATTTCGCCCTGGGCCAGCAAGGCCACCGACATCGCCCACAACTGTGGCCTGGCGTCCGTGCACCGCATCGAGCGCGGCGTGCGCTACGTGATCACCCCCGAGCGCGGCCTGCTGGGTACCAAGTCCTTCGACGACGCCATGCTGGCGCGCGCGGCCGACTGCCTGCACGACCGCATGACCGAAACCGTGGTGGACGCCAGCTTCGACGGCCAGGCGCTGTTCCAGCCGCTGGCCGGCAAGCCCATGCGCACGGTCGATGTGCAGGCGCGCGGCGCCGAAGCCCTGGCCGAGGCCAACGTCTCGCTGGGCCTGGCGCTGTCGGACGATGAAATCGAGTACCTGGCCAAGTCCTTCAGCGACCTGGGCCGCGATCCCACCGACGTGGAACTGATGATGTTCGCCCAGGCCAACAGCGAACACTGCCGCCACAAGATCTTCAACGCCCAGTGGGTGATCGACGGCCAGGAACAGCCCAACACGCTGTTCGGCATGATCCGCGCCACCCACAAGGCGCAGCCCGAGGGTACCGTGGTCGCCTATTCGGACAACGCCGCCATCATGGAAGGCGGCCCCGCGCAGCGCTTCCAGGCCGGCGTGCCGGGCGTGACGGGCGAGGGCGTCGAAGGCGCCAAGTACATCCGCCGCAACACCACCGTGCACACGCTGATGAAGGTGGAAACCCACAACCACCCGACCGCGATCGCGCCGTTCCCCGGCGCCTCGACCGGCAACGGCGGCGAGATCCGCGACGAAGGCGCGACCGGCCGCGGCTCCAAGCCCAAGGCCGGCCTGACCGGCTTCACCGTGTCGCACCTGCGCTTTGACGATGCCTTGCAGCCCTGGGAAGCCGACCATCACGGCCTGCCGGAGCGCATCGCCTCGCCGCTGTCTATCATGATCGACGGCCCCATTGGCGGCGCGGCGTTCAATAACGAATTCGGCCGTCCCAACCTGCTGGGCTATTTCCGTTCGTTCGAACAGACCGCCGGCGGCACGCGCTGGGGCTACCACAAGCCCATCATGATCGCGGGCGGCCTGGGCAGCATCGATGCCGGCCTGACGCACAAGGACGTGATTCCTCCGGGCGCGCTGCTGATCCAGCTGGGCGGCCCGGGCTTCCGCATCGGCATGGGCGGCGGCGCCGCCTCCAGCATCAGCATGGGCAGCAACTCGGCCGAACTGGACTTCGATTCCGTCCAGCGCGGCAACCCTGAAATCGAGCGCCGCGCCCAGGAGGTCATCGACCGCTGCTGGCAGCAGGCCGAGAACAACCCCATCATCGCGATCCACGACGTGGGCGCGGGCGGCCTGTCCAATGCGTTCCCGGAACTGGTGAACGACGCCGGCCGCGGCGCCATCTTCGACCTCAAGCGCGTGCCGCTGGAAGAATCGGGCCTGTCGCCCGCCGAAATCTGGAGCAACGAATCCCAGGAACGCTACGTCCTGTCGATCCTGCCCAAGGACCTGGAACGCTTTGACGCCATCGCCCGCCGCGAACGCTGCCCCTACGCGGTGGTGGGCGTGGCCACCGAAGAGCGCCAGCTGCGCGTGGTGGACGGCGAGGGCCTGCCGGGCCTGGACACCATCCGTCCGCAGGGCGAAGCCGAAGTGCGTCCGGTGGACGTGCCGATCGACGTCATCCTGGGCAAGCCGCCGCGCATGACCCGCGACGTCACGCGCCTGCCCGGCGTGTCCGCGCCGCTGGACCTGGCCGGCATCGACCTGACCGAAGCCGCCTACCGCGTGCTGCGCCACCCCACGGTGGCCAACAAGTCCTTCCTCATCACCATCGGCGACCGCACCGTGGGCGGGCTGTCCAGCCGCGACCAGATGGTCGGTCCGTGGCAGGTGCCGGTGGCTGACTGCGCCGTGACCCTGGCCGACTACGAAGGCTTCCGCGGCGAAGCCATGTCCATGGGCGAACGCACCCCGATCGCCATGCTGGACGCGCCGGCCTCCGGCCGCATGGCCGTGGCCGAGGCCCTGACCAACCTGGCTGCGGCCGACGTGGCGCGCCTGGAAGACATCAAGCTGTCGGCCAACTGGATGGCCGCCTGCGGCGTGGCCGGGCAGGACGCCGCGCTGTACGACACCGTGTCCGCCGTCAGCGACCTGTGCCAGGCCACCGGCCTGTCGATCCCGGTGGGCAAGGATTCCCTGTCCATGAAGACGTCCTGGGAACAGGACGGCGAACAGCGCCAGGTGGTGGCGCCGGTGTCGCTGATCGTCACGGCCTTCGCGCCCGTGGCCGACGTGCGCGCCAGCCTGACCCCGCAGCTGCGCACCGACGCCGGCGACAGCGTGCTGATCCTGATCGACTTGGGCCGCGGCCGCCATCGCATGGGCGGCTCGATCCTGGCGCAGGCCTACAACCAGGTCGGCGAAACCGTGCCGGACATCGACGCGCCGCAAGACCTGCGCGCGTTCTTCGTCACGATCCGCACCCTGGCCGAAGCCGGCACCATCCTGGCCTACCACGACCGTTCCGACGGCGGCCTGTTCGCGACCCTGACCGAAATGGCCTTCGCCGGCCGCACCGGCATCTCGGTCAACCTGGACATGCTGACCTTCGATCCGCAATCGGCGGATTGGGGCGATTACAAGATCCGTCCCGAGCAGGTGGCGGTGCAGCGCGAGGAACTGACGCTCAAGGCGCTGTTCTCCGAAGAAGCCGGCGCCGTCATCCAGGTGCCGGCCGCCCAGCGCGACGCCGTCATGCAGGTGCTGCGCGGCGCGGGCCTGTCGGCGCATTCGCATGTCATCGGCGGCCTGAATGGCGCCGACGAAGTCGAGTTCTACCGCGACGGCAAGAAGGTCTGGGGCCAGCCGCGCGCCGAACTCGGCCGCGCCTGGAGCGAAGTGTCCTACCGCATCATGTCGCGCCGCGATAACCCGGCCTGCGCCCAGGCCGAGCTCGACGTCTGGAACGACGTCACGGATCCGGGCATGAGCCCCAACGTGGACTTCGACCCCCAGGAAGACGTGGCCGCGCCCTTCGTCAACACCGGCAAGCGTCCGCGCGTCGCGATCCTGCGCGAGCAGGGCTGCAACAGCCAGGTGGAAATGGGCTGGGCCTTCGACACCGCCGGCTTTGAAGCCATCGACGTGCACATGACCGACCTGTTGTCCGGCCGCGTGGATCTTGCGCAGGTGCAAGGCCTGGTGGCCGTGGGCGGCTTCAGCTACGGCGACGTGCTGGGCGCTGGCGAAGGCTGGGCGCGCACCATCCGCTTCAACAGCAAGCTGTCGGATCAGTTCGCCGCCTACTTCGCGCGTCCCGACACCTTCGCGCTGGGCGTGTGCAACGGCTGCCAGATGATGGCCGCGCTGGCGCCGATGATTCCGGGCGCAGAATTCTGGCCGCGCTTCACGCGCAACCTGTCGGAAAAATACGAAGCCCGCCTGGCGATGATCGAAGTGGCCAAGTCGCCGTCGATCTTCTTCGCCGGCATGGAAGGCGCGCGCATTCCGGTGGCCGTGGCGCACGGCGAAGGCTATGCGGACTTCTCGCAGCAGGGCGACGCCAGCCGCCTGCTGGCCGCCGCGCGCTACATCGACAACCGCGGCCAGGCCACCGAAGCCTATCCGTTCAACCCGAACGGCAGCCCGGGCGGCCTGACCTCGGTCACCACCGCCGACGGCCGCTTCACGGTCATGATGCCGCACCCGGAACGCGTGACGCGCAACGTCATGATGTCCTGGGCGCCCGAGAAGTGGGGCAAGGCGGATGCCGGCGGCGCGTTCAGCCCCTGGATGCGCATCTTCCGCAACGCGCGCGTCTGGCTGAAGTAAGCCAAACGCTGGCGCCGGGGCTTGCTTCCCGGCGCTTGCGCGAAACGCCCCGCTACTTGGCGGGGCGTTTTCATTGTGGCGCTCAGAACTGGTACTTCACCCGGCCGATGACGCTGCGGCGGCTGCCCGGATAGCAATCGCTCAGGTCGGAGCAGGTCGCCAGGTATTCCTTGTCGAACAGATTGGTGGCGTTGACCGACAGCGTCAGGTGCTTGTCCACCGCATAGGACACGCCCGCGTCCACCAGCGTGCGCCCGGCGATCTCCAGCGTGTTGGCGTTGTCGCCGTAGGTCGAGCCCACGTAGCGCAGGCCTGCGCCCAGGCTCAGTCCGGCCAGCGCGCTGTTGCGCACCGTGTAGTTCAGCCAGCCCGACGCGCTGTGCTCGGGCACCAGGGCAGGGCGGTTGCCTTCGGTGCCGTTGTTGGCGCGGGTGATGCGGGCGCGCACATAGGTATAGGAACCGGTGAAGTCCCAGCCGTCGCCCAGGCTGAACTTGCCTTCCAGTTCCACGCCGCGCGATTGCACCTCGCCCGAAGCGACCTGGAATCCGGGGTTTTGCAGGTCATTGGTCAGTACGTTGCTCTTCTTGATGTCGAAGACCGCCAGCGTGTAGAGCGCATTCGACCCGGGCGGCTGGAACTTGATGCCGCCTTCCCATTGACGTCCGCGCGAGGGCGCGAACGGAGAACTGCCATTGGCCGGCGCCGAGGTTCCGGTATTGGGCAGGAAGGACTGGGCGAAGCTGACGTAGGGCGCGACGCCGTTGGGCATGACGTAGTTCAGGCCGGCGCGGCCGCTGAAGCGGCTGCCGCTTTGATTGGAGTCGTTGTTCAGGATCCGGTTTTCGGTCTTCTGGCTGTACCAGTCGTAGCGGCCGCCCAGGGTCAGCACCCAGCGCTCGTCGAAGCGGACCTGGTCCTGCAGATACAGGCCGGTCTGGTGCGTGCGCTCCAGGTAGTTGGCCAGCGGTATGGTCGGCGTGGGCACGTCCACGCCATAGACTGGATCAAAGGGGTTCAGGCTGGGGGCGGGCCCCATGGTGCGCGACACGTCCGCGCTGCTGCGGTTGAAGTCCAGGCCCAGCAGCAGCGTATGGGCCAGCGGGCCGGTGCGCAGGTCGAACTGGGCTTGGTTGTCCAACGCCAGCGCGGTCATGCTTTCGTCGTAGCGCCGGGCAGTGCGGGCGATGCCGGTGGGCGTCAGGCCGGCCAGGAACATGTTGTCCAGGATCGAATCGACCCGCCCGTAGCGCAGGTTCTGCCGCACCTGCAGCGTGTCGTTGAAACGATGCTCGAACAGATAGCCGATGCTCTTCTGGTCCTGGTCGTAGCGATTGAAATTGGGATCGCCGTTGCGCAGATTGGTGGGCTTGCCGTTCACCGTAACCGTGCCGATGGTGCCGCCGGAACGGTCGCGCAGGTACTCCGTCAACAGCGTGAAGCGGGTCGCGGCGGAAGGGGCCCAGGTCAGCGAAGGCGCCAGGAACAGGCGGTCGTCCGAAATGCGGTCGCCGTTGGGGTAGGTGAATTGCGTGTTGGCGTCGCGCGCCACGCCGATGATGCGGTACATCAGCGTGCCGTCTTCGGTCGCGGGGCCGGTCAGATCGACCGCGGCCTGCTTGCGCTGGAAGCTGCCGTACTCCAGCTCGGCCTCGTAGTGCGGCGTGGCCGAGGGCAGCTTGCTCACGCGGTTGATGACCCCGCCCGCGTCGCCCTGGCCGTACAGCACGGAAGAAGGGCCGCGCAGCACTTCGATACGATCCAGCGCGTAGGGTTCGCTGCGGAACAGGGTGTAGCCGGACGTGGCCTGGCGCAGGCCGTCCTTGTAGTCGCTGGTGGCCTGGGCGTTGAAGCCGCGCAGCATGACCCAATCGAAGCCCTTGGGATCCACGCCATACGTTTCCACCGTCACGCCGGGCACGTAGCGCAGCACTTCGGTCACGCTTTGCGCGTTCTGCGCTTCCATCTGCGCCCGCGTCACCACCGAGATCGACTGCGGGACTTCCAGGATGGGCGTGTCGGTCTTGGTGCCGGCCCGGGTTTCCTCGGCCACGTAGCTGTCGGGCGCCACGCTCGAGGCCCGCACGGTGACAGGCTCCAGCGTGGAAATGCCTGCCGCGCCGGGCGGCAGCGGACGCAGCACGTAGCCGCCGCCTTCCTGCCGCGCGGCCAGGCCGCTGCCGGCGAGGATCGCGGCATAGCCCGCGTTCAGGCCATAGGCGCCGCGCAGGCCGGGGCTGCGGCGGCCCGCGGTCAGGGCGCCGTCGATGGCGATGGTCACGCCCGCCTGCTGGGAGTAGGCGTTCAGCACCTGGTCCAATGGGCCGGCGGGAATGTCGTAGCTCCTGGCGGCCCGCTCCTGGGGCGAGGGGGAGCCTGGTCCCGCGGCCATGGCGGCGGGGGGCGCGGCCAGCGCCAGGGCGGTCAGCGCCAGCGCCAGCGTGCTGCGGGCGGGCTTGGGAGTGGAGCGGGCTTGCATGGAGTGGGTTCCTCGTTGCGGACGTGAATGCTGCGGATATGCAGGTATCCCGAACGAGAAATAAAAAGTGCTACGGTTTTCGCGAATTTTTTTTGTAGAGGGCTATCTGGGTTCCACCACCACCCAATAAGCCGTGTAGCGCGACACGCGCAGCGGCAGGGCTCTTGCAAGCGAGGCCAGGATCCGGTCCGTGTCGTCCAGGGCGTACACGCCCGACACGATCAGGTCGGCCACGCGCGGGTCGCAGCGGATCACGCCGCGCCGGTAGCGCCCGACCTGGTCCAGGAAGTCCGCCAGGCGCAGCCGTTCGGCCACCAGTTGGCCGCGCAGCCAGGCCGGCGCCTGCTGCAGGGCGTCCGGCATCGGCTCGGCCGCCAGCGGCGTGAACGCGGCGGACTGGCCCGCGTCCAGGCGCAGGGGGTGGCCGCGGGAGGGCTGGATCTCCACCGCGCCTTCGTAGACGCCGACCCGTATCCGGTCGCGCTGTTGCTCCACGGTGAACCGGGTGCCCAGCGCCTGCACATCGCCATAGGCGGTGGCGACGAAGAAGGGGCGGCCCGCGGCAGCCGGGCCGTGGCCGGTTTGCACGTAGATCTCGCCGCGCCGCAGGACCAGCCGGCGCGCCTCGGCGGTGTATTCCATGTCCACGGCGCTAGCGCCGTTGAGTATGAGCCGGGTGCCGTCGGCCAGCATGATTTCGCGCCGTTCGCCTGCCGCGCTGCGATAGTCCGCGGCGTAGGGCTGCCAAGGCAGGCGTTGGGCCGCCAGGCCCGCGGCGCCGGCGCCCAGCACCGCCCAGCCCATCAGGCGCAGGGCTTTGCGGCGTCCCGCCTGCCGGCCGGAGCGGGCCAGCGCCTGGGCCGAGGCCTCGGGCGAAACGTCCATCAGCCGCGTGTCGATCCGCTGCACCTGCTGCCAGGCGCGTTCATGGTCCGGATGGGCCGCGCGCCAGCGTTGCCAGGCCGCGCGTTCGTCGGCGCTGGCTTCGCCGGACCACAGGATGACCAGCCATTCCAGTCCTTGCGCCAGTATCGGTTCGGGGATGTCCCCGTGCCGGGCGCTCACAGCGCGGCCAGGCAGGCTTGGGCGGCGCGCAGCATGTGCTTGCGCACCAGCGCCACCGACACGCCCAGGCTTTGCGCGATGTCGGAATAGGTCCGGCCCTCGAAGCGGGACAGGATGAAGACCTGGCGGGCGCGGGCGGGCAGGGCGTCCAGCGCGGCGTCCACCGCCATCAGCGTTTCCAGCGCCAGCGCGCGCGCTTCGGCCGAAGGCATGTGCGCTTCGGGCAGGCTGGCCAAGGCGTCCAGATAGGCGCTTTCCAGGGCGCGGCGGCGGTACAGGTCCACCACCAGACCTTTGGCGATCTGGGTGAGGAAGGCGCGCGCCTGGCCGGCTTCGGGCAGGCGGCCCGAGTTCAGCAGCCGCTCGTACGTGTCGTGCGACAGGTCGGCCGCGTCATGGGCGCAACCCAGCCGCCGCCGCAGCCAGCCCGCCAGCCATCCATGATGGTCGCGGTAGAGCAGGTTCAAGGCATGTTGCGCCGTGGGCTGGGTGGCCGCCGTCACGATGGGTTTCCGTCAGGTCCAAAGATTGCAAATGATAATCGTTGTTAATTGTGTTGGACAAGGGCGACGCCGAGGGAAATGCGTCATGCAATCAAATGAGATGTTTAACTTTTCATTGCAACCTGTCGTAAAGCATAGGTAGCCGCTATACGCAACCCGGAGTGACCCCAATGTTCCAGAATCTCAGTATTCGCGCGGTCTTGACGACCGCTTTAGCCGTTTTCTTCGCGCTTTTCCTGCTAACCGGCATCGCCGTCCACCAGCAGCTGACGTCCAACCGCAATTCCATCGAAGTGCTGCTGGACACCAACCTGGTCCGCGCCAATGCCGTGAACGGCGCCGGCACCGAACTGCTGCGCGCCCGCCTGGTGCTGCTGGCCGCGCAGACCGCGCTGATGGAAGGCAAGAGCCTGGACAACCTGGCCAGCATGCAGCGCCTGGACGGCTATACCAAAAAGGCCGGCGAGCTGATCGACCTGGTGCGCAAGACCCCCGAAACCTCGGCCCAGGGCAAGCCCCTGCTGGACGCGGCCCTGGCGGCCTACGACGTCTATCACCGCGACGCCATCGTGCCCATGATTGCGGCCATCCGCGCCGGCAACGCCCAGGATTCCAATCGCCTCAACCTGGAAAAAGTCACGCCGCTGGGCCTGACCTTTACCGCCGCCATCCAGAAATACGTGGACTATGCCGACGAGGTCGGCCAGCGCGTGGCGCGTGACGCCTCCACCCGCATCAACGGCGCGATCGCCGTCCTGGTCGGCCTGCTGGTCGTGGTGGCCGCGCTGGTGGTGGGCCTGTACGCGGTGTTCGGCCGCGCGGTGTTCCGTCCGCTGCATGAAGCCGGGCGCCTGTTCGACCGCATTGCCGGCGGCGACCTGACCAACCGCATCGAGCAACGCGGCAACAACGAAATCGGCGTGCTCTACGCCGCCGTCAAGCGCATGCAGGACAGCCTGGCGCGCACCGTGTCGGCCGTGCGCCTGGGCGTGGAAGAGATCCACACCGGCGCGCGCGAAATCGCCGCGGGCAACATCGACCTGTCTTCGCGCACCGAACAGCAGGCCGCCTCGCTGGAGGAAACCGCCGCCAGCATGGATGAGCTGTCGTCCACCGTGCGCAACAACGCGGAAAGCTCGCGCAGCGCCTCGGAACTGGCCGTGGCGGCATCCGAAGTGGCCACGCGCGGCGGTCAGGCCGTGGGCGACGTGGTCGGCACCATGCGCGGCATCGCCGACAGCTCCAACCGCATCGCCGACATCGTCGGCGTGATCGACGGCATCGCCTTCCAGACCAACATCCTGGCGCTGAACGCCGCGGTGGAAGCGGCGCGCGCCGGCGAGCAGGGCAAGGGCTTCGCGGTCGTGGCCAGCGAAGTGCGCGCCCTGGCGCAGCGCAGCGCCGCCGCCGCCAAGGAAATCAAGGGCCTGATCGACGACTCCGTGCAGAAGGTATCGATCGGTTCCGACCAGGTTGAAGCAGCCGGCGCCACCATGCAGGAAATCGTGACCTCGGTGCGCCGCGTGACGGACATCATCAACGAAATTTCCAGCGCGTCCGAGGAGCAGTCGCAAGGCATCCAGCAGGTCAACCAGGCCGTGTCGCAGATGGACAGCGTGACGCAGCAGAACGCGGCGCTGGTCGAGCAGGCCGCGGCGTCCGCGGCATCCCTGGAAACCCAGTCGCAGCGCCTGCGCGAAGCGGTGGCCGTGTTCAAGCTGCAGACCGGCCGCGTGATCGATGCCGATGCGCCGGCCGTAGGCCGCAACGGCGAACCGGCTTTGCTCGGCGCCTGAACGCGCCAGCACATGGCGGCCGGCCCGGATGGCTGGCCGTGAACGGGAACAAAGCCCCCAGCGCGTGTGCGACTGGGGGCTTTGTCCATGGGCCGGATGTGCGGTCCGTGTGGCGGCACCATTTCCCGGCGCCTATGACAATCAGGGACAAAAGATGCCAGCCGCGCCGCACAGGCATAAAATAGCGGATTGCCTACCCCCTCCCGCACACAGGATCCCGCGCCATGAACGCACGCATCCCCGAAGACGCTCTTCCTCCCACTCTGGACCCGAAGGCCTTGCAGGCTTTCGTCGACGAAAAATGGGACAACGAGATCATCCCGGCGCTGACCGACTACATCGCCATCCCGGCCAAGAGTCCGGCTTTCGACGCGGACTGGGAAAAGAACGCTTTCATCGAGCGCGTGGTGCGCGACGCCGCGCAGTGGGTCGAGGCACAGAAGGTCTCGGGCCTGAAGCTGGAAGTGGTGCGCCTGCCGGGCCGCACGCCCGTCATCTTCTTTGACGCGCCCGCCACCCGCAGCGACAACGGCGACACCGTGCTGCTGTACGGCCACCTGGACAAGCAGCCCGAATTCTCGGGCTGGCGCGCCGGCCTCGGCCCCTGGACCCCCAAGCTCGAAGACGGCAAGCTCTACGGCCGCGGCGGCGCCGATGACGGCTATGCCGTGTACGCCTCGCTGACCGCCATCATGGCGCTGGACAAGCAGGGCATTCCGCGCCCGCGCTGCGTGGGCATCGTCGAAACCTGTGAGGAATCCGGCAGCTACGACCTGCTGCCCTACGTGGACGCGCTGCGCGACCGCCTGGGCAACGTGGCCCTGGTGGTGTGCCTGGACTCGGGCGCCGGCAACTACGACCAGCTCTGGATGACGACTTCGCTGCGCGGCATGGTGTCGGGCACGCTGGAAGTGCAGGTGCTGGACGAAGGCGTGCACTCGGGCGACTCCAGCGGCGTGGTGCCGTCCTCGTTCCGCATCCTGCGCCATCTGCTGGACCGCCTGGAAGACAGCGGCACCGGCCGCCTGCTGCCGCAGAGCCTGCATTGCGAGATCCCCGCCGAACGCGTGGAACAAGTGCACGCCACCGCGCGCATCCTGGGCGACGAAGTCTGGCGCCGTTTCCCCTGGAGCTGCGGCGCCGACGGCGGCTTCGTGCTGCCCATGACGACCGAACCCGAACAGGCGCTGCTGAACCGCACCTGGCGTCCGACGCTGTCGGTGACCGGCGCCGAAGGCCTGCCGCCGCTGTCCAGCGCCGGCAACGTGCTGCGTCCGCGCACGGCCTTCAAGCTGTCGCTGCGCCTGCCGCCGCTGATCGACGCCGTGGCTGCCTCGCAAGAAATCAAGGCGCTGCTGGAAGCCGACGCGCCCTATAACGCCAAGGTGATCTTCAAGGCCAACGAAGGCGCCGCCACCGGCTGGAACGCCCCGGCCTCCGCGCCCTGGCTGACCCAGGCGCTGGACGCGGCCTCGCAGCAGTACTACGGCGCGTCCTGCGGCTATATCGGCCAGGGCGGCACCATTCCGCTGATGAGCATCCTGCAGAAGGGCTTCCCCAAGGCCCAGTTCATGGTCTGCGGCGTGTTGGGCCCCAAGTCCAACGCCCACGGCCCCAATGAATTCCTGCACGTGCCCTACGGCAAGAAACTGACCGCAGCCGTGGCCCAGACCATGGCCGCCATGCCGGCCGCGTAAGCGGCGGCGACGCTCTTCAAAGCGCGGGCCGCAACGCCCGCGCTTTTCTTTTTTCCAGGACGGACACCCATGATTTCCACTTCCGACGCCTATGCCAACGTGGTCGCTGAGACCAAGCACTGGCTGAACCAGGCCGTGATCGGCCTGAACCTCTGTCCCTTCGCCAAGGCGGTGCAGGTCAAGGACCAGATCCGCTTTGCCGTCAGCGACGCCACCGACGCCGAAGGCGTACTCACCGACCTGCAGGACGAACTGGCGCTGCTGGCCGAGACCGATCCGGAAAAGATCGACACCACGCTGCTGATCATCCCCGACGCGCTGGACGACTTCATGGACTTCAATGACTTCGAAGACCTGTCCGACCGTCTGCTCAAGCGCATGCGCCTGGTGGGCGAGCTGCAGGTGGCGACCTTCCATCCGCAGTTCCAGTTCGCCGACACGCAGCCGGACGACATCGAGAACTACACCAACCGGTCGCCGTACCCGATCCTGCACCTGTTGCGCGAAGACAGCATCGACCGCGCGGTGGAGTCCTTCCCGGATGCCGCCGAAATCTACGAGAAGAACATCGATACGATGAAGCGGCTGGGGCTGGAAGGCTGGAAGAAGCTGATGACCAAGGCCTGACGCCATCGGATCGCATACCAAATACCGCTGCTCGGAATAAAGCGTTCACCGTCTCCTGGTAAGCCTCGGGATATCCCTAGATAGCCCGTCCGCGGTATTGCATACAACATACTGACGCCGTGACAGCTCGCCGTAAGGTGAGCGGCCCGTGCGTCCTTTCCCTTCGATTGCTTTGCCCCGCGGCCTCTCCCGGGCGCGGGGGCGTTGTCCTTGCCTGGAGAGTTGTATGCGATTTACCCGCCGCCATGCCCTGGGCGCGCTCGCCGCGCTGCCTCTGATCTCGCGCCCCGCCTGGGCCCAGAACACTTTTCCGACCCGCCCCGTGCGCCTGCTGGTGGGCTTTGCCCCTGGCGGGCTGACCGATATCGCGGCGCGCGCCCTGGCCGAGCGCATGGGCAAGACCTTGAAGCAGAGCGTGGTGGTGGAAAACCGTCCCGGCGGCCAGGCCATCATCGCCACGGTGGCGGTGGCGCGCGCCGAGCCCGATGGCTACACGCTGGGCTTTGCCGGCACCAATGGCATGATCCTGAACCCCTTGCTCTACAACAACCTGCCTTACCAGCCATCGGACTTCAAGCAGCTGGGCTCCATGGGCAAGTCGCCGATGCTGCTGATCGTGCATCCCGAGCTGGGGGTGAAGAACGTGCAGGAATTCATCGCGCTGGCCAAGAAGAAGCCGGGCGACATCACTTGCGCGCACGCCGGCCGCGGCGTGATCAACCACCTGGCGCTGCTGCACTTCCAGTCCAAGACCGGCACCCAGTTCCAGGACGTGCCCTACAAGGGCAGCGGTCCCGCGCTGCTGGACCTGATGGCAGGCACGGTGCAGAGCACTTTCGACTTCCCGACCTCGGCGCTGCCCAACATCAAGTCGGGCAAGTTGCAGGTGCTGGCGGTGACCTCCGACAAGCGCCTCTCCAGCCTGCCGGACGTCCCGACCATGAAGGAGGCTGGCCTGGACGGCTTCGAACTCTATACCCGCATGATGATCTCGGGCCCGGCCGCCATGCCGGCGCCGGTGGTCGCGGCGCTGGAGAACGCCGTGCGCGAAGGCACGCGCGATCCCAGCCTGGTGCAGCAGTTCGCGGACCAGGGCGTGACCGTGGAGTTCACTTCGTCGGCCGACCTGGACAAGGTCATCGCCGACGAGTCCGCCATGTGGGCCCAGGTCATCAAGGCCAACGGCGTGCCCAAGACCGACCTGAAGAGCTAAGGAGCCACCGTGGCAGAACAACCCAGCATCACCGTCAGCCCGGAACGCGCCCTGATCGACGTGGCGCGCGAGATCCGCGTGAGCGGCTTTCCGGCCTATGCCTTCATCACCGTCACGGCCAGCATGACGATGTGCGGCGCGCCATGGCGCTCGCAAGCCGTATTCGTGGCCGGCCACGACGGCAGCCTGGACCTGGCCCGCGATTGCCCCGTGTCCGGCAGCTATGCCGAGCCCGCGGCCATGGGCATCGTCTGGTCCATGGCTTGCGAGGACGTGGCCAGCGTGGTGTTCCCGCCGGACCGGACCGAGCCGCTCGTCATCCGCATCGAAGCCAGCGACGGCCGCCAGTCCGCCGCGGCGACCCTGGTGCAGGAATTCCAGGCCGAAGGCGTCACGCACCGCAGCGTGCGCGAGCAGGTTGGCGGCATGACGCTGTCGGGTGAACTCTATACGCCCGCCGGCCCCGGCCCGCACCCGCTGGTGATCTACATGAACGGCTCGTCCGGCGGCGTCAACGCGCCGCGCGCGGCGCTGTTCGCGTCCCGTGGCTACCAGTGCCTGGCGCTGGCCATCTTCAACTACGAGGGCCGCCCCAAGTACCTGAACGACATGCCGCTGGAGTACTTCGAGCATGTGTTGCGCTGGGCCCGCGCGGAGCTTACGCCGCGCGACGGCTTCGTGGCCTTGTCCGGCATCAGCCGCGGGGGCGAGACCTCGCTGCTGGTGGCTTCGCATTACCCGGACTTGGTCAGCGCGGTGGTCGCCTACGTGCCGTCGCCGGTCATGCATGGCGTGGTCAGCGCCGGCGCGCCCGGCACCGGCCGCGACGCGCAGGTCTGGACCAAGGGCGGCGAACCGCTGCCGCATCTGTGGCAGGACAACACCAGCGCCAACTGGGACGCCGCCTACGCGTCCCAGCCGCCGTACCGCCAGACGCACGCCTTCCTCAGCGCCACGCGCGACAGCGCGGCGTTCGAGCGCGCCCGCATTCCGGTCGAGAACTATCCCGGCCCGGTGCTGCTGGTCAGCGCGTCGGACGACGGCTTCTGGCCCAGCACCGCCTACTCGGAAATCGTCATGCGGCGGCGCCAGGAACATGGCTTGCCCACGTTCCACCACGTCTGCATGGGCGCGGGCCATCACGTGCACTATCCCTGCCTGCCCGCGACCCTGATCAGCAAGCCGCACGCCATGTCCGGCCTGCTGCTGGACGCGGGCGGCACGCCCAGCGCCAACGCGGCGGGCAACGAAGGCTCCTATCTGGCGGTGCTGGAGTTCCTGGGCAGGGTGGGGGGCGTGGCGAAGTAGGCGGCCAGGCGGGCGGCCGGGCTAGTCCGCCCGGCCGTCATCCGTTGCGCAGCTTCTGTTCCGACACGAACGCCGACCAGCGCTGCAGCTCGCCGCGTATCAGCCCGGCGAACTCGGCCGGGGTGTTGGCCTGGGCGGCTTCCATGCCCAGGCCGGCAAGCTTTTCGCGCACCTCGGCGTCGGCCAGGATGGTCTGCATGGCGCCGCTCCATTTGGCGATCAGGTCAGGCGGCGTGCCCGCGGGCGCGACGATTCCCTCCCATTCCTTCAGATTGAATGCAGGCACCCCGGCCTCGGCCAGCGTGGGCACGCCGGGCAGGGCGGCCATGCCGCCATCGCGCGTGACGGCGAGGGCGCGCAGCTTGCCGGACTGCGCCAGCGGCACCGCGACGGATGCGGTGGCGAACATGGTCTGCACGTAGCCGCCCATCAGCGCCTGCGCCGCTTCCGCCGGCCCCTTGAACGGCACGTGCAGCATGTCTATGCCGGCCGCCTGGCAGAAGGCCGCGCCCAGCAGATGGGCAGGCGAGCCATTGCCGCCGGAACCGTAGCTGAGCTTGCCGGGCTGGCGCTTCGCCTGTTCGACCAGGCCGCGGACGTCGGCGTATTCGCTGCCCGGCGCCACCAGCAGGGCGTTGTACAGCCAGACCAGATTCGCGATCGGCGCGAAGTCGCCATCCGTGCGGTACGACACCTTGCCGAACAGCGCCGGCAGCACGGTATGCGTCAGGAACATGATGCCCACGGTATAGCCGTCGGGCGCGCTGCGCGCGACCGCGTCCAGCCCTATCATGCCGGTCGCGCCGGGCCGGTTCTCGACCACCACCGGCTGGCCCCACAGGCGCTGCAGCCTTTCGCCGATCACGCGCGCCAGCACGTCGGGCGGGCTGGCCGCGGGCAGCGGCACGATGATGCGTACGGGCTTGTCCGGGTACGCGGCGCGGGCGGCCCAGGGCAGGGTACAGGCCAGGGCGCCGGACAGGCCCTTCAGTAGCGTGCGGCGGCGCATGGTTCAGGCCGCGGACGAGACAGGCGGCATGAAGATCACGTCATACTCCGGCGCCACCGCAACGACCTCCGCCGGACTCGACATGTTGTGGATGCGCCGGTAGAGCTCCAGCAGCTTGCCCGCGGGCGCGGCCCAGAACAGCGCGGTGGCGGCGACGCCGGAATTGTTGAAGAAGGCATGCGGCACGCCACGGGGCATGCGCACCAGGTCGCCGGGGCCGGCCGAGGTCTTCTTGCCATCGAGCAGCAGGTCGATGCGGCCGTCCAGCACGAAGATGTACTCGTCCTGATTGGGATGCACGTGCGGCGGCACGAAGCTCTCTTCCGGAAACGTGGCGTGCCAGGAAATGCTGTCCAGGCTGACCTGCTTGGGCACGTACACCTGGCCCAGGATGTTCCAGGAGACGCCGTCCAGGCCGGCCTGGGCGCGGGTGATGTCGGGGGTTTCGAGAATCATGCTGCACTCCTCAGGATTGCGACAGCCGATCCAGCGTCGGCTTCACGAGCGGGTTGGATGATGCGAAACGGGGCTTGAACGTCTGCCTGGCGCGGGCCAGGTCGGCTTCGTCCCAGTAGCCGATCAGGATGCCGCCTTCGGAAATGCGCGGCTGGACTTCAATCGACTCGATGGTGCCGTCGGCCACCGTGGCGCGCTGGCGCGGCTGGCGGGCCCAGCGGAACAGCAGGTCCTCCATGCGCTTGCGCACCGCCTCGTGCGCGGGCGAGGCGCCCAGGTCGACGAATTCGTTCGGGTCTTCCTGCAGGTCGTACAGCATTGGCCGGTAGCCTTCGGCCAGCACGTACTTCCAGCGTTCATCGCGCACCATGCGCAGCCAGGCCTGGCGCGCGGGCGTGCCCAACGCGATGCGCGAATCCTGGAAGGCGTAGTCGTACTCGCAGATGACGTGGTCGCGCCAATCCGGCGGCGTCTGGCCGAACAGCAGGGGCCGCAGCGAACGGCCGTCCATGATGTGCGGCACCGGCACGCCGCCGCAGGCCTCAAGGAAGGTGGGCGCCAGGTCTATCGCCTCGACCATGGCGGCACAGCGCGTGCCGCGGGCGGCGTCGGCGCGCGGATCCGGGTCATAGACAATCAGCGGCGCGCGGATGACGGGTTCATGGAACAGGTCCTTTTCCCCCATCCAGTGGTCGCCCAGATAGTCGCCGTGATCGGACGTGAACACGATCATGGTGTTGTCGAACAGGCCGCGCGCCTCCATGAAGCGGAACAGCGCGCCGAGCTGGTCGTCGATCTGCTTGATCAGCCCCATGTAGCCGGGCATGACCGCCTCGCGCACGCCAGGCTCGGAGAAGGTCGCCGACACGCGATGCTGCATCATCGCCGCATACACCGGATGCGGGTCGGCGCGTTCGGCCTCCGATCGCACCACCGGCAGCGCGTCCTGCGCGCTGTACATGCCGGCGTAGGGCGCCGGCGCCAGATACGGCCAGTGCGGCTTGATGTAGGACAGGTGCAGGCACCAGGGCTGCTCGCCCGCCTCGGTGATGAAGTCCATCGCGCGGCGCGTGATGTAGGGCGTTTCCGAATGCTCGTCGGGCACGCGCGCGGGCAGGTTGGAATACTTCAGGAACCAGCCCGAGCGCACCCTGCCGTCCGTGTCGACCGCGGAATTGGCCCAGCTTTCCCAGGGGTTGTCGCCGCCATAACCCTGTGCGCGCAGATAGTCGTTGTAGCGCGGGTCCGGATCGTGGCCCGAATAGGGATGGATGCCGTCGTCGCGCTCGTAGGCGTCGAAGCCGCATTCGGCAATGCGGCGGCCAATGACGGAGGCAGGGTCTATGCCCAGCCGCGACATGCCGGCCGTGTCGGCGCGCATGTGGGTCTTGCCCACCAGCACCGAGCGCACGCCCAAGGGCCGCAGATGGTCGCCTATGGTCATCTCGCCGGCCTTCAGCGGCACGAAGTTCCAGCTGGCCCCGTGCGCATGCACGTAGCGCCCGGTGTAGTAGCTCATGCGCGACGGGCCGCAAACGGGCGACTGCACGAACGCCCGGTCGAAGATCACGCCGCGCGCGGCCAGCGCGTCCAGATTCGGGGTCTTCAGCCTGGGATGGCCAAAACAGGAAAGATGGTCGTAGCGCAGCTGGTCGCACATGATGAAGAGAATGTTCTTCACGCCTCGGGTCATGCTAGGCTCCTGTCTCCGATGGGCATGCAGGAATTCTATCGACGGCCTGCGCGCGCATCCCTTGAATTGTTTTGATGTCGATTACCCCAGGTAATCGGCCGGAGAGGCGGTTTGCGACTCCAGCATCTGAACCTGTTGCTCACCCTGGCCCGGACCGGCAGCATGCGCGCCGCCGCGCAGGTGCTGAACGTGTCGCAGCCGGCGTTGACCAAGTCGCTGCGCCAGCTGGAAGAAGAGGTCGGCGCCGAGCTCGTGGTGCGCACGCCCAAGGGCGTGCGGCTGGCGCAGGCAGGCGAGATCCTCGCGGCACGCGCCGCGGTCGTCATGCGCGAAATCGAAAAGGCTCGCGAAGACCTGGCCTGGCACCTGCGCGGCGCCGAAGCCCAGGTGACCTTGGGCGTATCGCCCGCGGCCGCGATCCTGCTGGCGCCGGGCGCGGTGGCGCGCTATGGCGCGCGCTGGCCGCAGGTGCGGCTGCGCGTGCGCGACACGCTGTATCCGCAGGCGCTGGAGCGCATCCGTTCCGGCGAACTGGACATGGCGCTGGGGCCGCTGCCCGAGACGGGCGGCGGCGGCGACCTGGCCGTGCAGCCGCTGTTCGAAAGCCAGTCGGTCATCGTCGCGCGGGCATCGCATCCGCTGGCAGGCGCGCGGCATCTGAGCGAGCTGGCCGAGGCGGCCTGGGTGCTGACGGGGCCGGCGCAGGGGCCGGGCGATCCCAGGGCGCTGTATGCCGACGAAACGCAGGCGCGCGCGTTGCACCTGCAGCTCGAATGCGAGTCTTTTTCCACGCTGCTGGCGTTGATGCCGCAGCTGGACCTGATCGGCATCATGCCCCAGGGGTTCCTGGACCGCTACGGGCCGACGTTGGGCCTGGTCCGGCTGGCCATCGCCGATCCCTTGCCCAAGACCGTCATCTATGTGACGCACCGCGCCGATGCGCCGCTGACCGTGCCGGCGCGCCGCCTGCTGGACGCGCTGCTGGGCGAGGCCGCGCAGCTGGCTGCCCACCCCTGAGCCGTAACGGATCGGTCCAAACGGTTGAGGCGCGCCGCAGACGCCATGCCAGCGGCGTAAGCCTCAATATCTTTGACGGTTGGCCATGCGCGGCCTTATTTTTTTGGATTCCTGCCGAGGCGCAATCCACGCCGCCTCGACATTCTCCAAGGCGACATCATGGTGATTGCAACGACAGTCCTGGTGGTGGGCGCCGGTCCGGCGGGCCTGCTCACCGCCGCCGAGCTGCAACGGCGCGGCGTCCAATGCCTGTTGATCGATGCGCACGAGCGGCCGCTGGAATGGGACCGCGCAACCGTGGTCCATCCCCGCTCGCTGGAGATCTTCGACTCGCTGGGCATCGTCGAGCCGCTGCTGGCCGCGGGTGTGAAGCAGCGCGGCGCGCGCATCCATGCCGACGGCAAGGTGCTGGGCGAGATCGACCTGGACCTTTGCGGCAGCCGCTACCCCTACAACATCGGGATTTCGGAAGAGGTCACCGAGTCCATCCTCGCCGATTATCTGGCCAGCCACGGCGGCAGCGTGCAGCGGGCCAGCAAGCTGGTGGACCTGCAGGAACGGCCGGACGGCATGCTGGCCAGGATCGAACGGCCGGACGGCGATATCGAAGTGCTGGCCGAGTGGGTGATAGGCTGCGACGGCCACCACAGCACGGTGCGCGAACTGGCCGGCATCGAACAGGACGGCCACGACATCAGCCAGCCTTGGGCGGTGTTCGATGCCGCAATCAGCGGCTGGCCCGAGATTTTCGAGGCCAACTACGCCTACCTGGACCGGACCCCGGTGATCCTGACGGCGCTGCCAGGCCAGCGCTGGCGCGTGTACCTGCGGCCCAGCGCCGAAGATTCCGATCTGGTGGCCGATGCCTTGTCCACGTTGCGGCGCTATCTGCCCCAGGCCAATTTCGAAGACGTGGCCCACCCGGCGCGCTTCCGTTGCTACACCAAAGTCGCGCGGCAATTCCGGGCCGGCCGCATCCTGCTGGCCGGGGACGCCGCGCATACCTGCAGCCCGGCCCAGGGCCATGGCATGAATAGCGGCCTGCACGACGCCGTCAACCTGGCCTGGAAGCTTGCGCTGGTCTGCGGCGGGCAGTGCTCGGATTGGCTGCTCGACAGCTACCAGGCGGAGCGCCGGCCGGCCGCGCAGCGCGTGCTGGCATCGGGCGACGAGGCCGAGAGCGCCCAATTGGCCACGGACCCCGACGTGCTGCGCGAGCGCAATGCCGCCATCCGCAAAGCCTTCGAGGACGGCGCCTCGCAGCATCACGAGGCGGTGGCCGAGGCGGAGCTGGACATCGACTACCGCGATTCGCCCATCGTCATGGGAGACCGGCACGATCCGGTTTCGCCCGGCCAGCGGCTGCCGGACCAGATCCCGATCCGCCTTGCGGCGGGCGGCGCGGGGATGCTGCACGAACGCACCCACCGCAAGGGCCATACGGTCTTCATCCTGGGCGGTCCGCGGACGTCCGCGGACGCGCTCGCCCAGGTCCGCGCCGCAATCGAACCGCTATCCGACGGCGCCATCATCGAGGCCGTGGTCGCCTTGACGGCGAACGGCGATATCGGCGGCGTGGACGGTTATCTGGATCTCTCGATGGCCGGCAGGCTGGGCGTGCGGCATATCCTGGTGCTGGCCGTCAGGGCGGACGGCCATGTCGGGCTGCGCTCGGAAGAGCGCCACGCGGAGACCCTGGGGGCTTACGTAGCGCGGCTGCGCACGCCTGCGCCGGCATCCTGATCGGGGGCGGGCGCCTGCGCCACGCCCGGCACGCCGCGCCGGATGTTGCGCGAGAATTCGGCCGCATCCACGGTGGCGCGGGCGCGCTGCGTGTAATGGCCCGCCTGCCGGTAGGCCTGCGGACTGTCCGCGCCTGCGAGGGCGTCCAGGCGGTACAGGTACTCGGGCAGATAACCGGAGAACAGCACGCGGTAATCGAGCGGCAGCCCCGGCACGATCTGGTCGGCCAACCGGTACACGATGGTGGTGCAGTTGCCCGTCAGCGTGTTGTAGAAGCGCGGCTTGTCCGCCAACCGGGTGGCGGTGTCCACATAGGACAGGAACAGCTTGCGGGCCGCGCCCTCTGGCATGTGCACGCGGTACAGATAGCCTTCCTCGCCGCGCACATTGGTGCGCACGCGCAGGCTGTCTTCCTCGGTCGAGGCCAGCACGGACAGCTCGTACTGGCGGAAGAAGCCGCCGATTTCCGAGAACTCGTCGTGCAGCTTGCGGCGGATCTCCACCGAGAACACCACGTATTGGCCGTCGCTGAAGCCGAACGACACCAGGGCGTGGGCGATGGCGGGCCGGCCCCAATAGGACAGCGCCAGGTCCACCGAGGCGAGGCGCGACAGATCGTAGCGGCGGGTCTCCCAACGCACGTCGTAGTCCGTGCGCGTGCGCCAGTCGAAATTGCGCACGTTGCGCAAGGTGACGATGTCGCCCTCGATGGTGCCTTGCGTCTGGCGCTCCACTTCCGGCATCCACTGACGGTCGTTGGACGGACGCACCCCCAGCCGCCACCAGGCCAACAGCGCCAGCAGCAGAACGCCGAACAGCCAGGCAGGCCAGGACTCTCCGATAGACAGTCCGACCAGCGCGGCGGCCGCGAGCGCGAGCCATGCCGCCGGCAGGACGGCGCGCGCGCGGCCGGGGAACGGAGACTGGAACCAGAGCGCCGCCGCGCCCCAGGCCGCGCCGGCCACGATGGCCACTCCGCCTACGATCTGCGCAATCATGGCGTCTTCATGCGCGTTGCGGGGCCGTCATTGCGCCCCTTGCGAGGATTCGGCCTGCTCCGCGTTGCGGGCCTGCGCCTTGCGGTCCTGCTTGCGCCAGCCCGCGCGCATGCGGGCGATCTGGCGCAGCGCGTCCTGCGACATCTTCCACCAGCCGAACGGGCGCGGGTCGGCCAGCATGCTGAGCGCGCGCGCATAGTCCAGGGTGAGGCCCGGGGTCCAGGCCATGGTCAGCGCGCGCTTGCGGATCTGCGCGGCCACCCACAGTTCAGGCGTCAGCAAGAGGCGCAGCAGCACGCGCCATCCTGCCTTCGGGCCATGCAGGCGTCCCACCACGCCGTCCAGCGCCGCTTCCAGCGCGCTGGACACCGAACTGGAGCAGTTGCGGTGCGTCAGGTTGTAGATCTCGGTCTTGCGGTACTCGTTCCAGAAGGCCTGCAGCTTGGCCGCGTCGTAGTTGCGGATGCGCACTCGCATCGTGGACGGCGTCCAGGCCTTGGATTCGGTGGCGTAGTCGGGCTGGTACACGCCTGGCACGTTGTTCTCGGCGGTGGCGCGCAGCAGAGTGCCAAACTGTTCCGGAGAGTGGTCGATCTCCCGGGCCGGATACAGGCTGATGTACACGCCTTCCGGCGATTCCAGCGCGGCGTGGCCGGTCGACACCACGCCGTTGATATCGACGGCGGCGATGTAGCGATTGACCACGGGGTAGTTGCGCGTCTCGGTCTTGGCCGAGCCCGACGGCGTCCAGACGTGGACGGTGAGCGCGCGCTCCGATTCCAGCGGGGGACCGTCGAACACCGTCTGTGCGGGCGCGTCGGCGCGCGTCGGCATGAAGTCCGGATGCGGATTGACGTCCAGCGCCGGGTTGGAGTCCAGGTGGCGGACGCGGCGCGCCAGCGACAGCAGCCGCAGCCCTGTAAACGCCAGGAACAGGCCCAGGCAGTATGGCACCGTGCCGACGTAATGGGTCGGGTAGGGCTGGAAAAAGAAAATGGCCAGCAGGATTTCCGCCACGCCCGAGGCGAAGACATAGCGCCAGCGCTCGTAGCGCACCACGTAGGCGGCGGTGCACTGGATCAGGCCGTCCACCAGGAACATGAGGCCGAACAGCATGGATAGCGCGAAATGCCCGTGATGGTGGCCGATCAGGACCAGGCTGCCGGCCGTCAGCACGATGGCGCCCTTGGCATAGCGCAGCACCCGCTGCCCGCCCACGCCGGACTTGGCGATCATCAGCGTGGCCAGGCCTTCGATGACCAGCAGCGCCGCGAAGAAATTCAGCGGGAAATAGACGGCGTTGTCGAGCGCGTCGATGAACAGCGTGACGCCTGTAATGCAGAGCAGGCCGCCGATGATATACAGCCCGCGGGCGCGCTTGCGCAGATAGTCCACGCCCAGCAGCAGCAAAACCAGATTGGCCATTGCGCTTGATCCTCCTCTTCCGTGACCCCGTTACGGTGCTAGATATTTGGTTTGCTAACCAAGTTAACAAATTTTCCGGCAGCTATGCAGGTATTCTTCCTGACGCATCCGTCTGCGATCGTTCCCGGGACATGGCATGAACACCAAGACCAGCCGCGCAACAAAAGAGGCAACGCAAGAGACACCCTCCAGCCTGATAGACGCCAGGATCCGCGAACTGGACGATTGGCGCGGCCAGACGCTAGCGCGCGTCAGGGCCATCATCAGGCAGGCCGATCCCGGCGTGGTAGAGGAATGGAAGTGGCGGGTGCCGGTGTGGTCGCGCGACGGCATCATCTGCACTGGCGAAACCTATAAAGGCGCCGTGAAACTGACCTTCGCCAAGGGTGCGGCGCTGGAGGACGCCACCGGGCTGTTCAACGCCAGCCTGGACGGCAACACGCGGCGCGCCATCGATATCCGCCAGGGTGAAACCCTGGACGAAACGGCCCTGGCTGCGCTGATCCGCGCCGCGGTGCGCCTGAATGCGGCGGGGAAATCGGCAGGCGCGAAAAAATAGCTCGCGCCTGAGGTTCAGGGCAACAGCCCGGCCTCCCGCAACAGCGGCTCCTCATACTCGGAGCCTTCCGCCGGATATCGCAGGTCCGCAAGCTTGCCGGCCTTGGCCAGCGCCCAGACGATGCTTTCGCCGGCGGGCAGCGTGTCGGGCGCCTGGGCGTACAGCGGATCTTCAAATGCGGCGCTCGCCGGGGCGATCGTCCAGCCCTGGGCGTTCAGCGCCGCAATCACGTCCGGCAGGGCTGCCGCATTGAGCTGGTTGGTGTGCAGCAGCATGACATGCTTGGGGCTGCGGCCCAGCACCTCGCGGGCCAGCCCGTCGTAATAGGCCGCCCGGTCCAGCAAATGGCGGACGTACCGCTGTTTCACGCGTTGGGCCCGGGCGGTGTCGCCCGCCTTCATGTGATCGGCATAGACGCGGCTGTAGTACCAGTCGCTGGCATCTATGGATACCAGCCCGTTCCTGTAGCGGTTCTGCGCCATCCAGTCCCGCATGCCGTCCCGCTTGGCTTGCGTATCGCCTTCTTTCAGGTACGGGAACCGCAGCATCGGCACGAAGGTAGGCAGGCTCCGCAGGGCGGCATCGGCGCTTTTTACGTCGGCTATGAACGCTTCCAGCGACACCTTGGGGTCGGCCAGGCTGCGGTGGCTGGCCGTATGGTTGCCAACCCAATGTCCCGCCCTCGACCATTGCGCCACCAGCGCGAGCCCGTCGGCGCCACCTATGCTGCGCAACGCGGGAAACAGCGCGGACTGGATCCCGTGCTTCTGCAAGGCCTCCAGCAGTTGGGAATTCCATAGCGCGGCCTGGGGCTGCTTATCGGGATCGAGTCCGTCGTCAAAGGTCAGGGCCACGGTCTGGGCGGAGCACCACGACGCCCATAGAGAGAAGCCGACGGCAAAAATGCGGCGTAGGGAAAAGCGGGAAGCCATGCAGGGAAGCAAACCTCGGATGTCGTTGCCACGCACGCCAGGAATTCCACCCTGGCGTCCCGTGCCCCGGCGGATGCCGGGGCATCAGGATAGCAGCCAGGGCAAACGGGCGCGCCGATCATGTCAGGCCCCCGCCGGCCTGATGTTCTGGTTGTGCCGGAACAGGTTGTGCGGGTCGTAGCGGGTCTTGGCCTGGACCAGTCGGTCGAAGTTCGGGCCGTAGGCCGCGCCCAGCCGCTCCGGTTCGTCCTGCGTCAGGAAGTTCACGTACACGCCTCCTTGCGCATAAGGCTCGGTGGTGCGGAACAGCGTCCGGGCCCAGGCGATGCAGCGCTCGTCTTCTTCCGGAAAGTCCCAGCGTCCGTGCACGTTCATGGCGAATTGCGCCGCACGGTGCGGATAGGCCATGGCGGACACCGGCACCTGCGCGGCCACGCCGCCGATGTAGCCCAGGAAGATCTCGCATTGCGGCGACGGCAGGTTTTCCACCGCGGCGACGATGGCGTCGATCAGCCCGTCTTCCAGGCCCCCCAGATTGTGCGACTTCCAGTAGTTGCGGGCGCCGGGCGTAAGCAGCGGGTCGAAGGCCTTTTGCCAGGCGCTGTAGGGCATGGGGCCCAGATGCTCGCCATAAGGCGTGCCGAAGCCGCGCACCACTTCGACCGCGGCCGGACCTAGTGCCGGATCGCCCGTATAGCACATGGCGAAGGCGACCATGGGCTTGCCGTGCACATCTTGAGGCAGGAAGGGCAGCGGCGGCGCCAGGCGCAGCACGGCCCAGACCGTCAGTTCCTGGGGCAACGTCGCCAGCGCATCGCGGTACTTCGACAGCGCTTGCTTGCCCTGTTCCAGCGGCAGCACCACCAGGCCGCCATACACCTCGGGGCCGACCGGATGCAGCTGGAATTCGAACATCGTGACCACGCCGAAATTGCCGCCGCCGCCCCGGATCGCCCAGAACAGGTCCGGGTTGTCCTGCTCGCTGGCGTGCAGCAGCTTGCCGTCCGCGGTGATGACGTCGGCCGAGAGCAGGTTGTCGATGGTCATGCCGAACCTGCGGGTCAGCCAGCCGAAGCCGCCGCCCAGCGTCAACCCGGCCACGCCGGTGGTGGAATTCACGCCCAGCGGCGTGGCCAGGCCATAGGCCTGGGCTTCGTGGTCGAAATCGGCCAGCGTCGCGCCGGGCTCCACATAGGCACGGGCGCGCAAGGGATCGACGCGCACCGACTTCATGGGCGACAGGTCGATCATCATGCCGTCCTCGCAGACCGCGGTGCCAGCGATGTTGTGGCCCGCGCCGCGCACGGACAGGACCAGGCCGTTGTTGCGCGCGAAATCCACGGCGCGGCGCACGTCGGCCGCGCCCGCGCATCGGAAGATCACCGCCGGCCGGCGGTCTACCATCGCGTTCCAGATCTTGCGGGCGTCGTCGTAGCCGGGGTCGCCCGGGCAGAGGACCTGGCCTCGGGCCGAGGCTTTCAGATCATCCAGGGCGCTATCGGAAAGTTTGCTCATCACACACCTCCTTGAAGGTGCTGCTTCGTGAACAACCTCTGAAACTGGGGCCTGCGTAGCAGGCCCTGGCCGCCTATGGGTTCGGGCGCGGCATGGGAGACGCCTCCTGGGTAGAGGGCCATGACCCGGAAAGGGCGGCGCGCCGCGCCGGGAGCCGGTCGGCCCGCTCCCGTTTTGCGCGCCGTGGCGTGCGTATCTGGAAAGCTTACTCCTCGCTGGTCCATTCCACCTGCACGCCGAGGCTGCGCAGGTTCTCGACGAAGCGCGGATGGGCGCGGCGGATCGGCGTGGCGTTGCGGATTTCCGAACGGCCGTCGATGCTGCTGGCGATCATGAAGAGGGCGATGGCGACGCGGATGATGTAGGGGCTTTCGACCACTGCAGGCGTCAGCGGCCGGCCGCCGAACGTGATCAGGCGGTGCGGATCGGACGAAAACACGTGCGCGCCGAACTTGGACAGTTCGCCGGCCCAGCCCAGCGCGCCGTCGTAGACCTTGTTCCAGAACATGGCGTTGCCCTCGGCGCACACGCCCAGCGCGATGAAGATGGGCAGCAGGTCCACCGGGAAATAGGGCCACGGCGCCGCCTCGACCTTGGTCAGCACATTGCTGGTGAAGGGCGTCTGCACCTTCAGCGGGCCCGAGCGCAGCGCGCGCGACCAGCCGTTCTCGTGCACGATCTGCACGCCGAACTTGGCGAAGGTGCGGTCGATCAGCGGGAAGTTCGCGGGCGTGCTGTTGCGCACCACCACGTCGCCGCCCGTGATCGCGCCCAGCGCGAGAAAGGTGGTGATCTCGTGGAAGTCTTCCTCGAAGGTGAATTCGCCGCCGCCCAGGCGGGCGCCGCCGCGCACCGTCAGCCGCGAGGTGCCGATGCCGTCGATGTCCGCGCCCATCATCGCCATGAAACGGCAGAACTCCTGCACGTGCGGCTCGGAGGCGGCGTTGGTCAGGGTCGATTCGCCCTGCGCGGCGGCGGCGCACAGCACGAAGTTCTCGGTGGTCGTCACCGAGGCATAGTCCAGCCAGTGGTGGGTCGGCTTCAGGGGGCCGCTGCTGCGGACCAGCAGCGAGCCGCTGGCGCGCTCCACTTCGCCGCCGAAGGAGCGGAAGATGTCCACGTGCGGGTCGATCTCGCGCACACCCAGGGTGCAGCCCTTGACGTTGTCTTCCAGCCGCGCCACGCCGAAGCGGGCCAGCAGCGGCGGCACCAGCATGATGGACGAGCGCATTTCCTCGGGCAGCCGGTGGCGCGCGGCGTCGAAGGCGGTGTCGCGGTGGTGCAGGTCCAGGGTGCGGGTGGACTCGTCCAGCCGCACCTCGCTGCCCAGGGTGCGGAAGATGTCCAGGATCTTGCGCACGTCGGTGATGTCGGGCACGCCGTGCAGCCGCAGCGGCTGGTCCGTCAGCAGGGTGGCGCACAGCACCGGCAGGACCGCGTTCTTGTTGGCCGAAGGGATGACGCGGCCGCGCAATGGGGTGCCGCCGTGGACGATGAGGTTGGACATGGAGCGAGTAGGACGAAAAGAAAGAGGGAGGGGAGCCGCCAAGGCTCCCGGTAAATTCACACTGTAAGGGGGCGTGGCACCCGTGTCATGCCGGCTTGGCGGCGCCGGGGCCGGGATTCTTGCGGATCAGGACCCAGCCGCCTATGGTCAGCGCCAGGCCGGCCCCCAAATAAGGCAAGCCGAAAATCAGCGCCCAGAAAAACAGCGCCGTATAGGCGTCGTTGGCCGCCTGCTTGCCGCCGGTGGCCGGATTGAAGATGCCGGGTTCCATTGCAAGCAGGGCGCCGAGCAGGTTCAGCAGGACGGCCAGGCCGAGCATGGCGCAGCCCCAGCCGATCAGGCGGCGGAAATTGGGAATGCGGACCAGCGCCGCGACGAGCGCCAAGCCTATCAGCAGCGACACGATGCCCGTCGTGATCAGCATTTTGTCCAGCGCTGCCATGTAGGCAAGCCCAGTCAAGTCCGCCAGCCCGAACGCGTGCTGCATGACCGGATTGACGACGCCGCCGCTGGCCCAGGCGACGAGCAGGCCGAACGCAATGCTGGTGAGCCACTTGGTCAGGGCAGAGGGCATGCGGGAGTCCTGTTCATAATGCGGTGCAGCGAGAATACTGCGGATTGCTGCTGACGATTGAGACGGGCGGTAACCGCGATCCAGGCAAGGCGCCGCCGCCTAGGGCCGGCGCCGCATTCTTTCCTGGTGCAGCAGCCTGACCTGTTCGGCGAACTCCGGCACCGGTCCTTCGACGGGAATGCCGTCCACGACCTCGGCGATGGCCAGCGGCCGCACCTTGGACGTGGGGGCGACACCCCATTCCCGCAGCCATTCACGGTATTGCGCGGAGGAGCTGGCATAGACGATGCGGCCCAATCCGACCCAGCCATGCGCCGACGCGCACATGGAGCAGTGTTCGCCCGAGGTATAGACGGTGCAGGCGGCGCGTTGGGCCGCCGGCACATTGCTGGCGGCCCAACGCGCGATCTCGAATTCCGGATGCCGCGTGCGGTCGCCGCCGGAGACGTGGTTGTGGTCTTCGAACAGGACCTCGCCGTCGGGCGAGACCAAGACCGAGCCGAAGGGCTCGTCGCCAGCTTCCAGCGCCTGTCTGGCGAGTTCGATACAGCGCGCCAGGTGCTTCTTGTCCGTTTCTGTAATCATGCGAGCCTCCTTGTGTATGCCGCGCGGCGCGTGGGGACCGGCGGCTGTGGGTGGGGAGGCCGCCGGCATGCATCCGCAAGCATAGCCTTCTTGCAGGCTGGCTCAGTAATACACGTCCACGTAGTCCGTCAGCCCGCCGCAGGCTTCCATCTGCTGCAGGCGCCAGTACTTGCGCTTGCCGGTCGCGCGGAACTCGAATTCGCCGTTGCGCTCGCAGCGCCGGCCCTTGTCCGGCGCGTCCAGGATCAGGATCGTGCCGCGGAAGATGAAGCGGTCGCTGGCGATGGAGACGATATCGCCCTTGATCTTCAGCGTGCCTTCGTGGTTGGCCTGAGTGCCCTCGATGCGGACCACGTCGTTTTCATCCGTCGCGGTCAGGTGGCCGCGCTGGGCGGACCAGAGCCATTGCAGCGTGATGCCGCTGTTGTTCATCAGGCGCTCGTAGGCGGCCTGGTTCTGGATGTCGGTCTTCTGCGCCGAACCCGAGGGCGCGGCCGCGGCCGGAGCCGCAGCGGTCGGGGCAGAAGCGCCTTGATGCGCCCTCACTTGGGCCGCAGCCATCGTCGGCACAGCCGCGGCCATGGCCAGGCTTGCCGCCAGCAGCAGGCTGGACATCCGCTTTTTTCCCAGGGCGATGGGGGTGTCGCGCTCGAGGTTCTTGTGCATGGTTCTCGTCAAGTAAGGGTAGGAGGGCGCGGCCGCCCGGTCCGGGCAACCTGACGGGGACGCCGCCAGGGATGCGCCTGGGCCGAGGGTCGGCGGGCGCATAACTTAGCATGGTCATCGGACCCCGATAATTGCTGTTGTTTGAGCTTGTGTATCCATTGGTTATTTGCATTACCAATGAATACCGCCAGACGCCGCGCCAGTCCATGCCCCCCGCCCACTCACTGTTTGGCGGCTGCGCTCTGCGCCCGGAAGGCGGCTTCGCCCGCATCGGAAATCTCGACCCATTTCCTGTCGGGCGCGGCGTCCGGCACATAGCTGTCGTGCCAGTTCCACCACTTGTAGGTCGGCGTCTGCGGATAGCCCTCGGGCGAATCCTCCCAGACTTCCTGGCGCCCCAGCGGCGTGATGTCCAGGTAGTTCCAGGTGCCGCCCATCTGCTCGTCGCCGCGGTTATTGAGGAAGTAGGTGCGGAAAATGCGGCCGCCGTCGCGATAGAACACATTGGTGCCATGCCACTCGTCCACGCCGAAGTCGGCATCGAAGCCGTCGGTCAGCGTGTACCAGGGCATTTTCCAGTCCATCTGCGCTTTCAAGCGCGCGATGTCCGCCTGCGGCGCGCGGGAAACAAAGACCAGCGTGGTGTCGCGGGCGTTCAGGTGCGCCAGATGAGCGACCTGGTCCGCCACCATGGAGCAGCCGCGGCAGGCATGTTCCGGCCAGCCGTACACGCCCGGTTCGAAAAAGGCGCGGTAGACGATCAGTTGGCGGCGGCCATCGAACAGGTCGGGCAGGGCGAGCGTGCCCGAGGGGCCCTCGAACACATAGGTCTTGGCCACTTCCGTCCAAGGCATGCGCCGGCGTTCGGCGGCCAGCGCGTCGCGGGCGCGGGTGTGGGCTTTTTCCTTGACCAGCAACTGCTGGCGGACGGTTTCCCAGTCCTGGGGCGAGACGACCGGGGGCGTGCGCATGGGGGTGCCATTGCTTGATGCAGTCATGATTTCCTACCTCCTTATCGCGGGCCGGCGCCCTGGCGCAAGGGTCTGCGCGCAGACTGGCTGCTCGGCGGCCTGGAAACAGTCTGGCATCGCCGGGCAGAGAGGGGGGAGTAACAAATCCGGCGCAATTCCGCCGGCGGCCGGCTCAGAAACTTACCGCCAGGCCCACCGAGAAGCCCGACACGTTGTTGCCGAACACATAGCGGCCCACCAGCCGGGTGCGGGTGATGATCATGTTGTAGGCGCTGGAGTCCAGCTCAAGGCCGGCGCCCACCGAGGTCAGCCGGTCGAAGCCCAGGATGCCGCGCTGGTCGCCAAGGAACTCCGAGTGCGTCAGTTCCAGCACGTAGCGCAGCGGCCGTTGCAGCATGACGAATCCCGTGGGGGCGCGGTAGCGCGCCCACAGATTGGCCGATTGCGCCGTGGCATGGCCTTGCACGGCCGCGGAGCTGTCGAAGCTCTGCAGGCGCAGGTCCGAATAGCGCAGCTCCACGTCGACCTCGTAGCCGGGTCGGTAGTGCTCGTAATCCAACATGAGCGAGCCGCCCAGGCCGTAGGCGTTGAGCGAACCCTTGTCCAGGAAATCGATGTCCTTGCCAGTCTGGCGTCCCACATACCAGCTGGCCGCGCGCAGGTCGCTGGTGACATTGCCCAGCGCGAAATTGAAGATGGGGCGCAGTTTCAGTTCGTCCGTGAGCTTGAAGTCCCAGCCGATGCCGCCCGTGGCGGATACGCTGTTCCACTTGGTGGGGACGGTGCGAGACTCCGCCCCTTGCGTGGCGACGAAAGTCGGATCGTAGCGGCTCCAGGCCAGCACGCCTTCAAGGTAGATGGGCACGGATTTGGAAATGGTGTCGCCGCCGCCCAGCTGCGACATGGAGAATTCGCTGGACCCGGAGACCGATCCAGTGCCGGCGCCGATGTTCAGGGCGCTGGTCGTGATGTCGGGCACGATGGAGAACGACATGATGGCCAGCACGCCGTTGGCGCGCTTTTGCAGATCGTCCTTGCTCAGGCGCAAGCCTTGCTGCGCCAGGGCGGGAGCAGCCGCTGCGCAGGCCAGCAGGGCAAGCAGCCAGCCCATATGTCGTTTCGCCATGCTCAGGGGCAGGGGCATGTCATCTCCGGAACGAATGCGTGTCCAATGGCGGCAGCCAGCCTTGGGGCGTCAGGCAATCTACGGGGCCGCGGCAGGCGGGTCAACCATGGATTGGCGCTGGGCTGCCAGCAGAGCGTCGCTCTGGTCGATGCGGATGGTTCCTATCCGCGGAAATTCGAAATCCACGATGATGTAGATCGCCGCCGTCATGACCACCGCATAGACCAGCTGGTGCAGCATGCTGTCGCGCTGGGCGACCGCCAGTTTGGATCCGATGAGGCAGGCGCACACCAGCGCCAGAAACACCAGGAACGCGTAGGTGGCGACGGGGGGATGGACCTTTTGCGCCACGGTCTGGGCGGTGGACACGTCGAACATGTCATTGACCGCGCCGATGTACGACGCCGCGAAGGGCGGCACGGTATTGCGGGCGGCGCTCATCGACGTGGTCCAGATTTCTTTCTGCAGCGCGCCTACCCGGCCTGCGATCGCTTCGCGCTGGCCCAGGTCGGAAACGTGGCTGTAGTATTCGATGCGCCCGTCCACGTAGCGCCGGAACTGCTCGCGCAGCTTGGGCTGGTCCGCGGCATTGAGCATGTCGATCCGCAGCCAGGCCGTGCCGATGGCGTTGACCTCGAGCACCAGGAGGTTGCGGCGCTCGGCCATGCGCTGTGCCGCGCCCGAGAACGTGAAAGCCACCAGCAGGCCCAGCAGCGCGAACACGGACGCCTCGATGGCGGCGGCGCCGGCGCCGCTCTTGTCGTCGGCGCGATGGCCCAGGCGCTTGCCGATGCGCATCGCAAGCAGCAGCAGCGCGAAGAACAGGACCGCCAGACCCGCCAGCAGAAGGGAATAGTTCATCAGGTCACCACGCGTTCAATTGCGGTTGGTCGGGTACGGCGGCACAGCCTGGGCCTGGTCGCGCCACAGCGTGACGCGGTTGCGCCCCGCCTGCTTGGACGCGTACAGGGCCTCGTCAGCCCGCCGTATGACTTCGGAAGCGGACTCGCCGTCTTGCGGCCAGAGCGCGACGCCGATGGATATCGTCACGCGGCCCACGCTGTCCGGCATGAGACGGCGGGCCACGGCCGTGCGCAGGCGTTCGGCAACCTCGCAAGCCTTTTCAGCCGAACCGGTGGGCAACAGGGCGATGAATTCTTCTCCCCCCACCCTGAAGGCGCGGTCCTGGTCGCGCAGGCCGGCGCGGATCACCTCGGTCAGCGCGATCAGCACTTTGTCGCCCGTCATGTGGCCGAAGCTGTCGTTGATGCGCTTGAAGTGGTCCAGATCCATGGCGATGACCGCCACGGATGCGCCGTCTGCCGCGTAGGCGTTCAGCACCTCGGTCATGGCCCGGCGGTTCAGCAGACCGGTCATCGGATCCGTCAGCGCCTGGGTGTTCAGGCGTCCCACTTCGTCCTGATGCTGGTCCAGCGTCGATCGGACGGCCTCGCGCAACGTGTCGGCCTCGGCGTACCACGCGTTGAGCCGCGCGAGGTCCACGTCGCCCGACTTGCCTGCGGTCATGGCGCGCGTCAGGCGCGACAGCGGCGATGCGATGGCATAGGCCAGGCCGCACACCAGCAATAGCGTGAGCGCGATGGCCGGGATGGCGGAGCGCAGCGCATCCCCCAGCAATTCGCGCAGCGGCGACAGTACCTGATCCAGCGTACGCTGCGCCACCACCGCCCAATTGCCCTTGGGCAAGGGCGCGTAGCCGGTCAATACGGCGCCGCCGTCCGCCTTCGGATGCAGGGCGGCGCCGACGTTCCGGGCCGATTCGATGCTGGCCAGATCGAGCGTGTCGGGCGCGGCGTGCCGGCGGTACAGCACGTCGCCGTTGCTGCCGACCAGGAACACCGACATGCCGGCGATTTCGTCCCGGTCGCCGATGATCCGGTCCATGCCGCTGCCGGCATCCAGCGTGATGGCAATGGCCAGATAGGCCTGGGGCGCGCCGGCCGCGTCTTCCACGGGTTCGGCCACGGTAAGCACCGCGGCCTGCGCCCCGGGTATCTCCGTCACCCAGGCGCCCGAGCCTGGGGCGCTCACGCCCAGATCGGCAAGGCGGAGGATCTTTGCATCCGCAAGCTGGCCCGTAGGCGAGCGGGCAACGATACGGCCTTCGGCGTCGGCCAGCATGACCGCGTGCAGCGAGTCGACCTGGCCGGCCAGGCGCTGCAATTCGTTCTGCAGCGCTTGCGGTTTTCCCATGGAGGCAGCGAGTTGGCCGGCGGCATTGCGGGCCTGGCGATGCAAGGCGGCAATGTAGACGTCGATGACCTCGGCCAGCTTCTCGGCGCGCGCGTGGTTGGCGGCCAGCGCATTCTTGATGATCTGCGCCTTCTGTACCTGGTAGCTGGAGTACATGGCGTTGGAAAAACCGACGGCGACGCTCAGCACGGCCAGGACGACCAGCACTGCAAGCAGGCCGATTTTGCGCTTGCGCAGGCCTGCGTGGCTAGACCGAGGGCTCATCGAGACTCCGTGCAATATTCCATGCGTGTTGGTGTATCGACTGCGTTTAGTCTGCAAAGATAAATGGGCTGGGGGCGGGCCGCAAGAGCTGACGCCGGGAATGGCGATCCGCCGTTGATTTACCGGAGAAAAATGTGAGTTGCCGCCAACACGGACGGCCTGATGCCATCAGGCCTGGGAATTCGTGTTACGTCGATGCCGGCGCGCCCTTA
Source organism: Achromobacter xylosoxidans (assembly GCF_014490035.1). NCBI lineage: Bacteria > Pseudomonadati > Pseudomonadota > Betaproteobacteria > Burkholderiales > Alcaligenaceae > Achromobacter > Achromobacter xylosoxidans. The sequence goes on from NZ_CP061008.1 coordinate 2,890,293, forward strand.
TGCCTATTTCACCTTGATGATGTCGTCCGGCTTCCAGGTCTGGTCGTAGAACGCATCTTCCGCGCCGTACAGCCGCAGCGCGACCAGGAAGTCGCGCCCCGGGATGGTCTGAATGAAGGCGGCGTCCGCCGTGCCTTCGGGCTTGTCCGGCCCGAACCAGATTTCCACGGAACCGTCCGCCTGCTTGGGGATGTCGTAATAGCCGTTGGTGGAGGGCATCAGCTGCCTGGTTTCCGGCATGGTGCCGTCAGTCACGTTATAGGCCGTGACCGCCCAGAACAAGGCCGCCGGCGCGTTGGGCGGCAGCCGCAGCTTGTAGGTGTTGGATCCATGCAGGAAATTCCCGGCGGCATCCCGGGCGGTGTAGGGGTATTTCGAACCCGCGCCCGTGGTGCGCATGACCATCGCGGGGGCGGACGAATAGGCATACTGGAAGAAGCCGGCGCGCTGGTTCACGTCCAGATAGCTTTCCTGCATCCATTCGGCCGTGCCGCCCGCCCAGGCCCGTTCCCATTGACGGTCCTTATAGTAGAGGTTGCGTCCATCCTCCCGCCCCAACTGGCGCAGCGCCAATATCATCCTAGGCGCGGTCTCCACGGCTTTCTGCAGCATGTCCTGCTGCCGTTGGGTCGGCTCGAAGGGTTGACCCTTGACGATGCCGATGGACGCCAGCACGCCCCGCAGTTCGGGATCGATGGCGGACACGGGCTCGTAGTCGACGAAGTCCTTGAGCTTCTGCCAGAACTGACGGTCCACCGGATACATCATGTCCACGCGCTTGCCGCTGGCATCCGGAAACTCCATGGGCTTGATGTTTTTTTCCTCTGCCCAGAGCGGATAGACGCGAGTGGTTTCCGCCGCCTTGACGGCGGGGGCGGGGTCGGGTTTGCCGTCGCCCTTCGCCATGACCGTGCGGAAGAACAGGAACACGTTGTAGGTCGGCGATTTGAAGGCGAAGTAGCTGCTGGGAATGTGGCCGTCATAGTCCGGCGGCAACAGCAGATACAGGCCGCCGCGTGCGCGGTCAGGGCCGATGGCGCCCACGTCGGTAATGGTGCGTTGGAAGAAGTCGGTGAACATGCCGATGACGTTGGGGGGCGCCTTGACCACCAGCGGGCCGGTCTTCTTCAGGTCCAGGTAGCTCATGGAATAGATGACGTCGGCGTTGGGCGTGGGCACCATGGTCTTGGCGTCCATGCGCTCCTTCCAGATCGGCAGCACGTTGTAGCCGGCTCCGAACGCCTTCTCGGAGCCATCGCGCATGCCGATGACGTTGAGCGCCGGCAGCATCGTCATGTAGGCGTGAATGGCGCGTTGGTAGTAGAGCTCGTCGCGCAGGCCTTCGGCCTCCTTTTGGTCGAGCCAGTTGCCATTGTTGATTTGCCTGACGAGCGGCGAGATGGCTGCTTGTTCCTGGGCTGCGCTGGTTCCAGCGCAAAAGGCGGCAAGCAACGCGGCCGCCAACAGCTTGAATCGGGGTTGGGCGCGCATGAATGAACTCCTGGTGAGGGTGCGGGAACGCTCCCGCGCACGACATGACGAGGTGGAAGAGGGGCGGACCGGCGCTGCGCCGGTCCGGGCCGTCAATCCATCTTCTTGATTTGCGGCGGCTTCCAGCTGCCGTCGAGTATGGCCTGCTGGCCCCAGTACGCGCGTATGTAGAGCGAGATGGGCTCTTTGGGCGAGGGCAGCCAGTTGGCCTCCTTGTCCTTGCCAGGAGAGGTCGGTCCCACATAGAGAGTCAAGGAACCATCCGCATTGCGGGCGAGGTCCTTGTTCTTGGTACCGAGCGAATAGCGCTTGAGTTCGTTCGGGCTGAAGAGATGCAGCTTGTTGTAGAGCGTCAGGGACCAGAAGCCCTTGACGGGCGGCAGCTGGCCCTTGGGGAAAGTGATTTCGTAGCGTTGGCTGCCATCGAGCTGCGCGCCGGCCGCGTCGAAGTCCGTATAGAAATACTGGGTTTCGCTAGGCCGGTTGTCGAACATGTTCGACTTGGAGGTGCCGGTCCGGTTGAAATAGTCCAGACCCGTCTGGGCATTGTTGACGGACCGGTTCCAGTTGTTGCCGGCAGGGCGCCCATTGTGCTTCCACTGGAAGAAGGGCGCTATGACTTGCTCTTCGGTTTCCTTGGCGGTCTGGAGCAGCGCCTCCTTGATTGCCGGATCGCGCGCCGCCGCGGCCAGCACGGAACGGAACTGGGCATACATGGCCTCCTCGCCTGGCAGCGGCGGGACTGTGTCCAGCACCTTGCCTAACTGGTCGAAGAATGTCTCGGGGATTACCCAGCGCGTTTCTCCTGAGCTGGCGCTCTCGGCCTGAGGGTTCGGGATATCGGGTGTGTTCTTCCAGTTTATGGTCTTCATCTTCCCGTCGAAATCCTTCAGCGGATAGAACACGACCTGGTTTATCTTGTCCTGTATGGCTTTGCGATCCTGTGCCGTGTCATCCATGAAAATACGCGGGATGGCATTGGCCAGCGCGGTTGGACTGCGGATGACACCCTGTACGCCTGCGGGCCGTTTGCCCTTCCAGTTGGGGCCGACCAGCAGATAGAAGCCCGGCTTGCTCTTGTAAGGCTTGCCCAGTTCGCCGAACTGGTTGGTGCGCTGGTCGTAGAGCGCGTAAACCCAGAAGCGATCGCCGAAGTCGGGAACCTGGGCGATCACGGGTTCCTCGTCCAGCGAGAAGAAGCCCAGGCCGTACACCACGTCCTGATTGGGGCAGGTGACGAAAGTCTCTTGCGGGGCGATGTAATCGTGCAACATGCCGGCCTGGCCGCGTGGTGCCACAGGAAGAATGCCGCCCAGCAGGCCGGGGCGGGGCGCCTTGGTGATCCGATCGCTGCGGTTTTGCATGTTCACCATGGGCCAGCCCCAGATGTAGGCATAGCGGCCTATCGCCTTCGCGTACTCCGGGTGCATGGCGATGTCAGGCGCCGGCAGGGCCAGCGCGGCTTTGCCGGCTGGCGCCTGCGGCGCACCGACGGCGGGCGGGGCGCCCGTCGCAAGATTCAGGCAAAGAAACGAGAGAATTGCGACACCATGCTTCATTCTGCGCTCCTGTCGGGGACTGCCAGACTGCTTGCGGGAGACGCCATTTTCACTAGTGACTCGATTACAAGTCCATGCTAATTTCGGCAATAACTCGTCAGAAAGTTGCGAGGGTCTCGATGGAGCTGTTCCAGTTCGGATCGTTCGGAGAGTACGAAGCCGCGGTGGTTGACGTAGACCTGAAAGTGCGTCTGCTCGGGCCACAAGACGGAGGCTGGCGATTGGGGCACGCGGACGTTGGCGGGATCACTGTCCAACGCGGAATTGAAGCCGTGCCGAATCTGTGTGAAGCCGCGGTGGCGGCCACGCATTTCATGTTTCTGATATCCGATGCCGGATCGGCTTCGGCCTGGCTGAACGGCGTCGCATTGGGGCCGGACAAGCTTGCCGTCCTTGCGCCTGGCCGAGGCTTCGTCTTTCGCGCCGACGGTCCGAATAGCTGGGTGACCATCGCGATTCCTCTGTCGTCGCCCTTGTTGCAGGCCGATGACGAAGTCGGCGGGATCTTGCGCTACTGGTCCCGTACCACCAGTGTATTGACCGCCAGTCCTGCGCACATCGCGGCCTTGCAGCAGGCCGCTCTTTGTGCGGCGGACTCGAGAATGCCTGGCGAAGCCGGCCGCGTGCTGATCGAAAATGCGATCGCAACCATGGTCTTTTCCCGCCGTCCGCGGCCGGCGCCTGGTGGAAGACCAGGGGTTTCCTTGCACGAATTGTGCAACGCGACCTTGACGCTTTTCCGGGCGATGGACGGCGATGGACGGAAGAGCGCCGGCTACGATGGGCTGAGCGTGGGCGATCGATCATTGAGGACGTTCTTTCGTCATTGCTTTGGCTTGAGTCCGACGCAGTATCTGCACTTGCGGCAGTTGCATGCGGTTCACGCCGCCTTGGCCAGCGCTGTGGCGGGCGAATGGTCCATTGCGGAAATTTTCGAACGTCAAGGCTATCCCTATTCCAACTACGCGCTGACTCGCTATCGAGCGCTTTTCGGAGAAACGCCGTCGGCGACGCGCCGACGTTTCTTCAATGCGGCTAGCCAGCTTGGCGTTTCATAGCGCCAGCGCATCGGGCCGGCACGTCGGCGCGCCTGTCACTGAAGAGGAGTACGAGCATGCCCAGCAAAAACACGATTTGCCTCTGGTACGACCGCGACGCCCTGGAAGCCGCGCAGTTCTATGCCCGGACCTTTCCCGACAGCGCCGTCAGCAAGGTGCTGCGCGCGCCGGGGGATTATCCTTCCGGCAAGCAGGGCGACGTGCTGACGGTGGAGTTCACCGTGGCAGGCATCCCCTGCGTGGGCCTGAACGGCGGCCCGGCCTTCAAGCACAGCGAGGCCTTTTCCTTCCAGATATCCACCGAGGACCAGGCCGAGACCGACCGCCTGTGGAATGCCATCGTCGGCAATGGCGGCCAGGAAAGCGAATGCGGCTGGTGCCGGGACAAGTGGGGCCTGTCCTGGCAGATCACGCCGCGCGTGCTGATCGAAGCGATCTCGGACCCCGACCCTGCCATCGCCAAGCGCGCGTTCGACGCGATGATGACCATGGGCAAGATCGACATCGCGGCCATCGAGGCCGCGCGGCGGGGGTAGGGGGAGGATTCCTCCTTTTGGCTGATTCCGGCGGGAACCGCGCGATCTATCATGGAAGCGCCGCGCCGGGGCAGCCATCCGCATGGTTCGTCCCGAGGGTGGCAAGTGCTTGCGCTATCTTGCTCGGGGAGCTTTTGCCATGGCCACGCTCGCGGTTCGCCTGATGGCGTTTGTCGTGCTTGCGGGCTGCGGCGCCGCGGCTCATGCGGGGCCCGGACAGGCCATGGAGGCCACCGGCACGTCGCGCTCCTCATCGTCCTCGCGCAGCAACAACACCGGCGCCGCCATCGATGCGGCGCAAAAGGCGCTGAGCGATTATCTGCGCAGTTCCGACCAGCAGGACGGCGCGCTGCTCGATCAGGACGCGCAGGACCGCCTGCGTCAGCAGTACGAGGAGGCGCAGCGCGCGGCGGCCCAGGCCCGGGCGAAGCAGCAAGAGGCCGACTATCAGCGGAATCGCGACCGGATCAAGGAGCGCTATGGCGCCGATCCCGCGCTGAATCCGTGGGGTAGCGGTTCCGCCAGCCGCGACAAGCCCCGCAATGCGCCCGCCGACGCGCCGAACCCTCCGGCTTCAGCCAAGGCCGGGGCCAAGGACCCGGGGCTCGATTACGCCGGCCAGGCCTGCGAGTACTTCACGCGGCCCTCGGATGCCGCGCATCTGAACTATTACAGCGAAGGGTCGACCGTCGTGTACGGCGGACGCGTCTACCAATGCAAGGACGGCCGCTGGGCCTACCGCTATCCCGATACCGTGCTGAGCGCGCGCGACCGCAGCCGGCTTTCGGCCACCCAGCTGGAGAAGTGACATGTCATTGTTCGCGTCGGTCATGGCGGCCGTGCTGGCGTCTTCGACCCTGGGCGCTCCGCAGGGCTCGGGAATGGGAAACAGCGAAGCCTTGTACAAGGCTTATTCCAGCGCCTTGGACCAGGGCTTTCAGGCGATGGGGCCTGGCATGCAGCGCGCGCTGGCAACCTACTGCCAGGACGGGCTGTCCATCGACGGCTACTGCAGCATGGTGGAGCACGGCGCCATCATAGGCAGTCATCTCAGCGGCAATTACGAGGCTGTGCTGCGCTACAGCGACCGGTACGCAACGGCCATGCTTGCCTACCTGGGCGCCAACCGCGTTCCGGCCGGCGCCTGTATGCCCTTGAACGCAGCAGTGGTGAATCCACGCACGAGCAGGATTACGGCCTCCTGGGACGCTCTTTTGCCGTCCCTGGTCTACTTCGCTCAGACCAAGCTCAGGCTGCCCGCGAGCGGCTCCTATTACCAGGCGTTCTACTGCGCGCGCCGTGGGCCCAACAATCTGTTCGAGGACTATGACCCTGAACATTCCAGCGTGCCGGCCAGCGAGGCGGAAGTGCGTGTTGCGCGCAAGTTCGAGGCGGAGATTCTGCGGCCGTTCCGCGTCGCGAATGAACAATTGCACGCGGAACTCCTCCAGACCGCCGATCAAGACCGCGCGGCGGGCCGCCGTCACCTGCTCAAACGCTCCGTCCTGTTCGGAAACGCGTATGCGGCATGCAGCCGGGCGCGTTTCCCGGCCAACCTCTGCGGCTACCTGAGCACCGACCGCATCGAGGTCGATTATTACGAGCGCCAGTAAGCCGGCTTTCACGCACCCAACAGGAGAAGCGATATGTCATTGTTCGCGTCGGTCATGGCGGCCGTGCTGGCGTCTTCGACCTTGGGCGCGCCGCTGGGTTTGGGAACGGAACGGAGCGAAGCCTTGTATAAGGCCTATTCCAGCGCCTTGGACCAGGGCTTTCAGGCGATGGGGCCTGGCATGCAGCGCGCATTGGCAACGTATTGCCAGGACGGGCGGTCCATCGATGGCTACTGCAATTGGGCGGTGCAAGGCGCCATCATAGGCAGCTATCTCAGCGGCAACTACGAGGACGTGCTGCGCTACAGCGACCGCTATGCCGCTGCGAAGCTGGCTTATCTGCAATCCAGGCGCGAGCCACTGGGCGCCTGCATGGCGGTGTACGTGAGCACGGTGAAGCCTGGCACGACCAGCACTTTGATTTCCTGGAGTTCGCACGTGCCGTCGTTGAACTACCTGGCGCAGGCGCGGCTGAAACGGCCCGCGACGGGGCCGTACTACCAGGCGTTCTATTGCGCGCGACGGGCGCCGAATGACTTGCTGGACGCCTATGACCCCGAGCATTCCAGCGTCCCGGCGAGCGATGCGGAGTTGCGCGTGGCGCGCAAGTTCGAGGCGGAAATCCTGCGGCCAATGCGCACGGCGAGCGAGCAGATGCAAGCCGAACTCGTCCGTACCATCCAGACCGACAGCACGGCGCTCAGCCGCAATTTCCTCCAGACCGCGGTGCTGTACGGAAACGCCTATTCCGCATGCAGCCGGGCGCGCTTCCCGGCCAATCTCTGCGGCTATCTCAGCGCGGACCGCATCGAGGTGGAATACTACGAACGCCAGTGAGCCCGCGCCGCTGTGCGGGTGCCGCTAGCTGGATAACATGCACTGATTGCGATACGCCACGGAGCGCAGACAGTGCGATTGCCCGCCAGTCCGGATCACAGGGCGTTTTCCCGGCTGTGCCGCGCGCGGGACTTGCTCGCGGAGCTGCGGTCCGCGCAGGTTTCGGTCGCGGATGCCGCGCGCGAAGCGAGCATGTCCCCATTTCACTTCATCCGCCGCTTCGAGGCCGCGTTCGGCGAAACGCCGCACCAGTTCCGCACGCGGGAAAGACTGGCGGCCGCGCAGCGGCTGCTTGCGCATGGCCACGCCGTGACCGACGTGTGCCTGGAACTGGGCTACAGCAGCCTGGGCTCGTTCAGCGCGCTGTTCGCGCGCAGGATCGGGGTCTCGCCCGCGCAATACCAGCGCAGTCTGCGCCAAGTCGTCCATATCCCCGACTGGACGCCGCATCCCCCGGCATGCCTGTTGCTGATGGGCGGACCAGCCGCTATCGCAATTTTCGAGAAGACGCGGCGCCGGCCTTGAGCCATGCTGGGGCTTTTGCGGCCCGGCCATGGTCATGCCGGATTTTGCGTCCAGGCATAAGGAGAGACGATGAGGATCAAGCTGAACAGCATATTTGTCGACGATCAGGACAAGGCGCTGCGCTTCTACACCGAGGTGCTCGGCTTTATCAAGAAGCAGGATTTTCCCGCGGGCGGCGCGCGCTGGATCACGGTGGTTTCGCCCGAGGGACCGGACGATCTGGAGCTGGTGCTGGAGCCCAACGGCCATCCGGCGGCCAGCGCCTACCAGACCGCGCTCAGGAATGACGGCATCCCCGTCACCGCCTTTGAAAGCGCCGACATCCAGGCCGAAGCGCAACGCCTGAAGCAGAAGGGCGTGGTCTTCACGGTAGATCCGACCGCCGCGGGTCCGGTGACGATCGCGATCTTCTCGGACACCTGCGGCAACCTGATACAGATCTACCAGTTGAATGGCTGAGGCTGCCGGCGCGCGCTTCAGCCTCCGGCCGGCAGCACGTGCAGTCCGGTGCGCTTGACGAATTCCTCGTAACTGATGGGCGGCCCGGCTTTGGTGCTGGCGGCGTTGGCCTGCCAATGGACCCAGGAGCGTCCCGTGGTCGCGTCGTACACGACCTTGTAGATGTAGGTGGGCACGGCCACGCCCGCGCCTATGGTCTTGGGCTTGTCGGCATAGACGGGGCCGGTGAAGACGTACACGTCGCCCGCGGCGCGCATCACGTACTTGCGCGTGTCCTGTTCGATGCTGCTCCAGGCGCCGCCGTTGTGAATCTGGTCCTGCGGCACCATGTTGGCCAGCGAGAAGCTCTGCGCCATCGCCTCCGGCGTGGACATATCGCCTGCCGGCGCCATGTGGCCGCGCGAATAGCCGGAGCCGCGGTAGTCGTCCAGCTCGGCCCGCTCGGCGCGCGGCAGCCGCGCTTCGGCGTAGAACTTGTCGGTGCGGCGCATGCCCTGGGCCTGGGTCAGCATCTGGCGATTCAGGCGTTCCGCCACGAATACCGGCGTCTTGGTCTGCCCGTCGTGCAGGATGGCGAAGGCCGAGAAGCACACCTCCCGCAGCTTCTGGCCGCCCGGGACTTCCGGCGGGCGCGAATGCGGAAAGAACTGCCGGCATTCGGCAAACATCGTTTGAACAGGCGCCCCTGTCCGCGCTGCGGTCGGCACCGCCACGGGCGCCGCGGGCTGGCGTTGCTGCGGCCAGCCCAGGCGCGTGATGACTTCCTGCACCGGCGCCGGAATCCGCCACTGCGGATTCAGCATATAGGTGGCCGCGCCGAAACTCGCCAGCGACGAGAACAGCAGGGCCTTCAGGAATCGGGGGAAACGGCCGCTGGATCGGGATCCGGCCCGGGCCTTGGATCTGCTTGGGGGACTTCTCTTCTTGGAAGCGGGTGTCTTCGCGCGCGTCATTACTACCTGTGAGCTACTGCCCGATTGCAGTTGGCAATCGGCACCGCCCCGGATTGTAGATGAGTGGCAAATTTGCCACTTGCACGGATTCTTTCGTTTCCCGAGATGACTGCGAGGTCCGGTGTTGCATGATGCGCAACACGGCTTGTGACAGTAGTTACGCTATGTTTCCATGAGGCATTTCCCACGTAGAATTCTTGCTGGCCGCGGCGATTGCTGCGGCGCGATACCCACGCGTTCAAGATGTACGTCGATCTCCTCACCCTTTACTTCATCATTATCGGAACGCTGCTCGCCAGTGCAGGCCTGACGTTCTGGGAGCATCGGACCCATCCCAGCCGCAGCGGATCATTGCGCATCCTGGCGGCGGGTTTCGCCACGCTGGCCGTGGGCTGCACTGTCGCGCTGTTTCGCGCGAGGCTTCCCAGCCCGCTGGGCTCGGCCGTCGCCAATCTCATCGTCCTCAGCGGCTATCTCCTCCTCATGAACGGCGCGGCCTCATTGAGCGGCAGGCGCCACCGCGGCGCTTCCATTGGCCTGCTGGTCGTCATGGCGCTGATCTGGCTGGCGGCCGGCACCCAGCGGGAGGACCTGGTCTGGAAGTACATCAGTGCATTCCCGATCGCGTTGGTCAGCGGCGTGACCGCTTGGGAACTGCTGCGCTGCCAGTCGCTCAGGTCGTTGACGCCGCTGCGCATCGCAACGGCGGCGGTAACCATCCACGCACTGGTCTACGCCGCGCGCGCCTTCATCCTGCCGTGGTGGGTGGCGGAGCACGGGCCGGCCATACACCTGACCGCCAGCACCCTCACCATGTACGAAGGCGTGCTGTATTCGATCGTGCTGCCGATGACGCTGCTCAAACTGATCCGCGAGGAGACCCATGGCCAGCTGCTGCGAGAGTCGCAGACGGACTATCTGACCCGCCTGGGCAATCGCCGCTGGTACTTCGAACAGGGCGCACGCATCATCGAGGGCGGGGCAGGGCGCGGACCGGTTGCGGTGCTGGCCTTCGATCTGGACCAGTTCAAGGCCATCAACGACAGGTACGGCCACCAGACGGGCGATCAGGTGTTGAAATTCTTCGCGGATAGCGCGCGTTGCGTGTTGGGCGACGATGTGTTGCTTGCCCGCATCGGCGGCGAAGAGTTCGCCGCGCTGCTGTCCGGCCCCGACGCGCGCCGCGCCACGGTGCTGGGCGCGGCCGTGGCGCAACGCTTCGCCGTGACGGTGTCCGGGCGGGACGACAGCTTGGGCATACCGGCCACGGTCAGCGTCGGGCTGGCGCAGTTCGAGGACAAGGTTCCGCCTTTGGCCGACGCGCTGGCCGCGGCCGACCGGGCGTTGTATCAGGCCAAGGCGCTGGGCGGGAACCGGGTGGAACTGGCGGGTGCCGCCGCAAGCGCGGTGAACTGCTGACCGCAGCCGGCGCGGATCAGGTCCGGCGCCGCGACCTGGGCCTGGGCGCCACCCCCATCCGCGGATCCCGCGCCAGCGCAAGCCGCGCCATCAGCGCTGCGGTCGTCTCGAAGTCCTCGTCGGTCTGGGGCAGGTACAGCCATTTCCCCAGCACCGGATGCACGCGCAGGGCGGGGAACTCCGCCAACAGCGCCTCATGGCGCTCCCGCGAGGTGCAGACCAGCAGGCCGCTCCAGGGATCCTCGCGATCGGCCGCGACCAGATACAGCAGGCCGTCCAGATACGCCGCATCGCAGCCGAACATCTTGCGGCGCAGGTAGCCGGCATCGCGCTCCAGCGGTTCCAGGATCCAGAGCAGCGAATTGAGGCGGACGGTCCGTTGTTTCGGGGGCGGGGCGAATGGGTCTGATCGGTTGCGCATGAGGTGACTGCTGGCGGGACGGGTTGCGGCGGGAACCCAAGAATAATGGTAATAATGGTGCCGGATTAAAGTTTCGACTGCGAGGGGATAGCGTGCATTGCTCTAGATGCGGAGCCGCCCACAAGGGCAAGAACAGCGTATGCGACGAATGCGCAAGAGTGCTGGGCAACATGCCCAGCAAGAACATCTTCGCATCGGACACCGGCAGTTTTTCGACGGACCAGACGCCGCCAGCGGTGACGAGTCCGCAGCCGGCCGTGAATCCGCAGCCCGCCGCCAGTCCGCCAGCTGCCGCGGCCTCTCGCGGCAGCTGGGCTGAAGCATTCCAGCGCTACCACATTGTGCCCCTGCGGCTGCGCGGCAAGCCCGTCAAGACGGTCTGGCTGTTGGCTGCCGGCGCGGCAGGCTTGGCGATCACCGCCCTGGGCGTCTACGCCTGGGGGATGTCGACGTGGTGGTTCATCCTGATTTTCCTGAGCCTCATCAGCCTGGACACGGGGCGTGACCTGAATCGCATGCGCTACTCGCGGTTTTTAATGATGTGCAGCCTGGAGGCCAATCGCGCCGGCGAGGTTTTCTACACAGAGATTGGCGGCCAGTGCCCGGTATGCGATGGGGAATTGAAGCTCAGGGAGATCGGTCCGAAGCGCCATAAGGAGACGATGGCGGTGTGCTGCGTGAATGGCAGCCACCGCTGGCGATTCGATCCCCGCGTGCTCGGCGATCTTTGAGGTCCGTGTCCGGCGCAACCCGTCGGGCCTAGTCCGGCCGGCGGGGCCGGTCCCGCCGCGCTGCCTATAATGGCCCCGATCCCCGCTTCGACGGCAATCTTGCCGTGTTTCATGTCCTCTTTGCCTCTACGCGTGCTGTCGGTCATTCCGCCGATGACGCAGCTCAATACTCCGTACCCGTCCACCGCCTACCTGACCGGCTTTCTGCGGTCGCGCGACGTGACCTCGTTCCAGGAAGACCTGGCGCTGGCCCTGGTGCTGCGCCTGCTGTCGGCCGACGGCCTGCGCGCCGTGGCGGAACGCGTCGCCGCCTTGCCGGCGAACAAGCACAGTCCCGCGGTCCAGTCCTTCGTGGCGCAGCAGGCGCGCTACCTGGCGACCATCGGGCCGGTGATCGCCTTCCTGCAGGGCCGCGATTCGACGCTGGCGCACCGCATCGTCGGCCGCCATTTCCTGCCCGAGGGGCCGCGCTTCAGCTCGCTGGACGCGTATCTGGACGAAGACGGCGGCGATCCGCTGGGCTGGGCCTTCGGCGCCCTGGGCCTGCATGACCGCGCCAAGCACCTGGCGACGCTGTATCTGAACGACCTGGCCGACGTGCTGCGGGACGCGGTGGATCCGCGCTTCGAGTTCGTGCGCTATGCCGAGTCGCTGGCGGGCAGCCAGCCCACGTTCGACCCGCTGGCCCAGGCGCTGGCGGCGCCGCCCACGCTGGTGGACGACATGCTGCGCAGCCTGACCGCGGAAGCGCTGGCCCGCCACACGCCCACCGTGGTGCTGCTTTCCGTACCGTTCCCCGGCGCGGTCTATGCCGCCTTCCGCATCGCCCAGACCATCAAGGCGCACGATCCCGGCATCGTCACCGTGTTGGGCGGCGGCTTCGTCAACACCGAACTGCGCGAACTGAAGGACCCGCGGGTCTTCGATTACTTCGACTACGTGACCCTGGACGCGGGCGAGCGCCCCTTGCTGTCGCTCCTGGAACACCTGCAGGGCAAACGCTCGCGCCAGCGTCTGGTGCGCACCTTCCTGCGCGACGCGGACAGCGGCGCGGTGCGCTATGTGAACATGGTCGAACCCGATATCGCCTTTGCCGAAGTGGGTACGCCCACCTGGGACGGGCTGCCGCTGGACCGCTACCTGTCGCTGCTGGACATGCTGAATCCCATGAACCGGCTGTGGAGCGACGGGCGCTGGAACAAGCTGACCGTGGCGCATGGCTGCTATTGGAAGAAATGCAGTTTCTGCGACGTCAGCCTGGATTACATCGGCCGCTACGAAGGCGCATCCGCCGCGGTGCTGGCCGACCGCATCGAGGCCATCGTGCGCGAAACCGGGCAGACCGGCTTCCATTTCGTCGACGAGGCCGCGCCGCCCAAGTCGCTCAAGGCGCTGGCGACCGAGCTGATTGCGCGCAATACCGATATTTCATGGTGGGGCAACATCCGCTTCGAAAAGACCTTCAGCCCCGAACTCTGCGAACTGCTGGCCGACAGCGGCTGTATCGCAGTATCGGGCGGCCTGGAGGTCGCCTCGGACCGCCTGCTGAACCTGATGAAGAAGGGGGTCTCGGTGGATCAGGTGGCGCGGGTCACGCGCGCCTTCACCGACGCCGGCATCCTGGTGCATGCCTACCTGATGTACGGCTTTCCCACGCAGACCGTGCAAGATACCGTGGATGCGCTGGAGTACGTGCGGCAACTGTTCGACAATGGCTGCATCCAGAGCGGCTTTTTCCACCGATTCGCCTGTACAGTGCATTCGCCCGTGGGGCAGAACCCCGAGGAATACGGCGTTACCCTCAAGCCCTTGCCGCCGATCACCTTCGCCAAGAACGACGTCGGCTTCCATGACCCTACCGGCGTGGATCACGACGCGCTGGGCCGCGCGCTGAAGAAGGCCATCTACAACTACATGCATGGCATCGGGCTGGACGAGGACGTGCGTAGCTGGTTCCCGTTCCATGTGCCGAAGACCACGGTATCGAAGCACCGGATCGGCCGGGCATTGAGCCAGCGCGGTTAGGGCGGCGCGCCACCCCTATAATCCGCAGCACGGAAATGACCGTCGGAGCGGCGATGGCAGTGCTGGTGGTCGGAGCAAGCGGAGCAACGGGGCGGCTGCTCGTGAGGCAGCTGCTCGATCGCGGGCAGCAAGTCCGGGCCATCTTGCGGTCTCCCGGCGCGCTTGCGGACCTCGCCGGCGATGCCAGGCTGTCGCTCATACAGGCCAGCGTCCTGGACCTTGGCGACGCCGAGATGGCCCGGTGCGCCAGCGGCTGCACAGCGGTGCTGTCCTGCCTGGGCCACAACATGACCCTGAAGGGCATGTACGGCGCGCCTCGCAGGTTGGTGGCGGATGCGGCCCGACGCTTGTGTACGGCGATCCGGGCGAACCGGCCGGACGCGCCGGTCAGATTCGTGCTCATGAACACGGCGGGCAACAGCAACCGCGATCTGGCGGAGCCTGTTTCGTTCGGCCAGAAATGCGTGGTCGGGTTCGTGCGTCTGCTAGTGCCGCCACACGCCGACAACGAACAGGCTTCGGATTATCTGCGCACGCAAGTGGGCCAGGCTGACGGCATGGTCGAGTGGGCCGTGGTCCGGCCCGATAGCCTGCGCGATGGCGCCGCAGCCACCGGCTATGAGGTGCATCCTTCGCCCACCCGCAGCGCCATCTTCAACGCAGGGGCGACAAGCCGCATCCATGTGGCGCACTTCATGGCCGAGCTGGCCACCGACGCGGCCACATGGAACCGGTGGAAGGGGCGGATGCCGGTGATCTACGACCAGGGCATGGCCTAGCCGGACTGGATCGGGACGCCGCCCTAACGCAGCAGCACATCTTCGTAGAACGCGCCGATCGGCCGCTGCGCATCGCGCACCTGGATCTCCAGCACCCAGATGCCGTCGGCGGGCACGAAGTCCGCCTGCGCCAGCAAATGCTTGCCGTACAGCGCATGCGGGAAATCCGATACCCGGTGTCCGGGAATCTCGCGCACCAGTTCGCAGCCATGCTCGCGTGCATATTCCGAGGCACGGTCGTATAGCGCGGCTCCCGTCAGGCCTTCCAGCCATGCCAGGCGTGCGCGCCGGAAGACCTCGCGCGCGGCCTCGGCGCAGCGCAGGCGGTCCGCATCCGCGCCCAGCACGAAGGTGTCGCCGTAGTCGCCCTCGTGGCCGTCCCACACCGGGCCGATGTCCAGTACGAAGATGTCGTGCGCCTGCAGCTTGCGGTCGTAGTCGGTGCGCTGGACGGGCGGCGATTGCGTGTCCGGGCCGAAGCGCACATAGGTCGGGTGCCAGTTGTTGGATGCTCCCATTTGACGCAGGTGCTCGTCCGCCGTGGCGATGGCCTCGCGCGTGGTCATGCCGGGGCGCATCAGCGCGGCGATTTCCGCCACCGCCTGCATGGATCGCCGGCGCGCGTCCAGGATGCCTGCCAGCGTATAGCGCGGACTGAGGCGTTCCCAGGGGTGCGCCTCGCGCTGCGGCGCGACGCTGGCCGCGTCCCCGGCTGCGGGGTGGAAGGCTTCGGACCGGTAGCGGTCGGCGGGCAGGCCGGCCGCCAGCAGGCGGTCGCGGGCAGCCTGCACCATTGCGGGATTGCCGCAGGCGTAGACCAGGCTGCGGGACCAGTCATGGCCCGCGGCGATGGCGGCGTCCTGCACGTGGCGGCGGGGCCGGCCATCTGCGTTATCGGCCTGGGACAGCACCGCATGCCACTGGAACCCCTCGCCCTTGCCCTGCAAGGCATCCAGCATCTGCCCGGCGTAGCAATCGTCCGGCGTGCGTCCGCCCCAGTACAAGGTCACCGTCTTCAGCGCGCGGCTTTGCAACGCTGCCATAAGGATGGGAGCCACGCCCGCATAGCCCGTGCCGGTGGCCAGCAGCACCAGGTGATCGATGCCGGCAGGCATCTCTGCGGGCCAGGTGCAGCCGCCTTGCGCGCTGTCCAGGGTCAGCATGTCGCCGGGCTGGAGACCGGGAAGAATGCCATTGGTGAAGGCGCCGCCGGGCATGCGGCGGATGTGGAACTCCAGCCGGGCAGGCCCCGCCGCGCCGGGCGCATTCGCTATCGAAAAGTTGCGGCGGGCGCCGCCGTCCAGGATCAGCCGGGCATGCTGGCCGGGCAGGTAGCCGTAGTCGTCCCCGTCCTGCAACTCGACGATGAGCTGGGTGACGTCCGGCGCCAGCGGCAGGCGTGACGCCACGCGGGCGCTGCGCGGCGGCCTGGGTTCTTCGGGGGCGCGCCAATGCGGGAAGCGCAGCGTCAGGTCGCTGGCGGCGCGGCACTGGCACATCAGCAACTCGTCGCTGGCGGTCTGGTAGCTGCCGTCCGCGGGCGGGGCGATACGCTCATAGCTGCCCGCCACGACCACGGCGCGGCACGAGCCGCAGGCCCCGCGCTGACAGGAGAAGGGCACGGGTATCCCCTGGGCCAGCGCTGCCTCCAGGATCGAGGTCGTGCCGTCCGCGACGAAGGGGCCGGTCTCCAGGGTGATGGTGTGGCAGGGCGCAGTGACGGTCATGGCGGGTTCCAGGAAATTTGCCCCGCTAGGGGCTCAGGCAGTCAATCTACCGATAGAATGGCTACATGGAATAGAGCCATTTCTGCCAATATGAACAAGCCACTTTCCGTAGCGCAGCCAGGCGCGAAACGCCAGGAAGCCAGCCTGGATCTGCCGATGGACGCCGCGCGGCCCGGGGAATCCAAGCAGGCCTGGGTCTACCGCGAGATCCGAGAACGCATACTGAAGGGCGCGCTGCCGTCCGGTGCGCGCCTGCCGTCCACGCGCAGCCTGGCCGGGCGCTGGCACATTGCGCGCTCCACGGTCGAGGCTGCCTACGATCAATTGCGCAGCGAAGGCTATACCGCGGGCACGGTCGGTTCGGGCACTCATGTGGCGGCGGTGATTCCGGACAACTTTTTCCGGGCGGGGTTGCCGGGCCAGGGCGCCGCAACGTCCCAGACCCCGGGGCCGCGCCCGGCAACGCAAGCAGGCGGGCCAACGGTCGGCGCACCCGGGGCCGGCCCGCACATGGCCGCGATCTTCGCGCCGACGCAGCCCAACTCCCAGTTCTATTCCCGCAGCGCCGACGCCGCGCTCTTTCCCATGGAACGCTGGCGCAAGGGGCTGATGACCAGCGCGCGGCGCGTCACGCCGGCCCAGCTTGCCAACGATGAACCACAAGGCTGGCGCCCCTTGCGCGAGCAGATCGCCCGCTACCTGGGCGCGGCCCGCGGCATCAGCTGCGATCCGGACCAGGTCATCGTCCTGGGCGGCATCCGCGACGGCCTGGACCTCTGCGGCCATCTCCTGCTGCAGCCGCAGGACAAGGTGCTGATCGAGGATCCGGGCTACCTGAACGCCGAACCCATCTTCGGCCAGTACACGCGGCACATCGTTCCCTTGGCCATCGACGCCGAAGGTTTTCCGGTGGCGCAGGCGCGGCGCCAGCGCGGCGTGAAGCTGGTGCACGTCACGCCCGCGCACCAGGCGCCCACTGGCGCCACCATGTCCGTGTCCCGCCGTCTGGAGCTGCTGGACTGGGCCGCGCAGGCCGGCTGCTGGATCGTCGAGGACGACTACGACAGCGAATTCAGCTACGACGGCGCGCCGCTGGCGGCCCTGAAAAGCCTGGACACGGCCGACCGCGTCATCCATTGCGGCAGTTTCAACAAGACCCTGTTCAACGCGCTGCGCATCGGCTATGCGGTGGTTCCCAAGGAATTGGCGGCCGCTTTCGTGCAGGCGCGCCGCCGCGCGGGGCGCTCGCCCAGCATCATCGAGCAAATGACGCTGGCGGCGTTCCTGCAGGACGGCAGTTTCGCGCGCCACGTGCGCAAGGCGCGCGGCGTGTACGCGCGACGGCGCGACGCCGTGCTGCGCGCCTTGCGCCAGGCCGTCGGCAACGATGCGTTACGCGTCGGTGGCGAGCACGCGGGCTTTCACCTGCTGTGGTGGCTGCCTCCCGGCTGGGATGTGGCGCAGGCCGTGGCGGCGGCGCGGGCCGCGGGCGTGGGCATGCAGCCGGTGGCGGACTTCTGCCGCAAGGTGGATCTGGCGCCGGGCGTGGTGGTGGGCTATAGCACGGTGCAGGAAGACGCCCTGCTGAAGCTGGGAACGCTGCTGGCGCAAACCGCGCCAGGCGCGGGCCAGCAGCAGGATCCGGGCTTGCTGCGCCGCCTGCTGCGCGTCAAGGACCGCATGGACGCGGCCTCGCACGAGGCCTGGCCGGTGGAGCGCCTGGCCGAGGTCAGCGGCATCTCCAAGGCCCATTTTGCGCATTCCTTCAAGCGCGCCTTCGGCCTGCCGCCGCACCGCTATCTGCTGACGCGGCGTATCGAGCAAAGCGTGGCCATGCTGCGGGACACGGAGCGGAGCGTCACGGAAATCGCCTACGCCACCGGCTGGGAAAGCCTGGGCACCTATAGCCGCATCTTCCGCGACATTACCGGTCTCAGCCCCAGCGCCATGCGGGCGCAGGCGCGGGAGGGAACGCCGCCGTTGGACCGCATGCCCGGTTGCGTTGCGAAGGCCGCGCAGCGCCCCGATCTCAACATCGCTGTTTTGGAGAAGCGCCGCCGCGAGGCCGACGGTAAATTGCCGCCATTAACCAAGGAGGTCTCATGAACTCAGGCATCAATGTGGCGGGCATATACGTGGATGATCAGGATGCGGCGCTGGCTTTCTACGTGGACAAGCTTGGATTCCATGTCCACACGGACGTGCGCAACGGACCGTACCGCTGGCTGACGGTCCAGCATCCGGACCAGCCCTCGTTCCAGCTCGGCCTGTTCGCGCCCGGCCCGCCCATCCACGACGAGGCCACGGCGCAGACCTTGCGCGCCATGGTGGCGAAGGGGGCCATGCCGCCCCTGGTCCTGCATGTGGCCGACTGCCGCGCAGACTATGCCCGGTTGCAGGCCCTGGGCGTCGAGTTCACGCAGGAACCCATCGAACGCTACGGCAGCGTGGACGCGGGCTTTCGCGATCCGGCGGGCAATGGCTGGAAGATGATCCAGGCGCCGCGGGGCGCGACATGACAGCCGGCCTCGGGCGCTGGCGGCGCGTTCAGTAAGTGATCCGCACCGAAGCCGCACTGCGCTGTGCGCCCGCGCGGGTGACGGCTTCGATGTTGTTGCCGTCCGGGTCCAGCACAAACGCGGCGTAGTAGCCGGGATGGTAGGCGGCGCGCTCGCCCGGTGGGCCGTTATCCCGGCCGCCGTGCGCCATCGCCGCCTTGTAGAAGGCATCCACCATGGCCTGGTCTTCCGCCTGGAAGGCCAGGTGGATGCGGCCGGTGAGTTCGCCCTGCATCTCGGCGCTGCCGCGCGACGAAATGAACAGCTCGTCCGTCCAGAAGTCTGCGCCGTCGGAGCCGCCGATGGGAATCTTCAACGCATCGAAGACCGCCGTGTAGAACGCCTTGCTGGCGGGCAGGTCGCGCACGACCAGCCCGATGTGATCGATCAAGCGGCCCTTGTGTCGTTCTTTCTGCGCCATGAATCGCTCCTGGCTTTGGCAGTGGGAGAAGAATCAGCGATGTGAGACTACGCCTGGCGGCGCCATGTTTCAAGGCGCCGCACAGCCATTCGGGCGCGTGGCGATGCCCGCTCAGTCCTGGCCGGCCATGGCCCGCATGGGCTGGCAGGTCAGTTCCTTTTCTTCCTCTCCGAAATCCGCCATGTCCTTGCGCGCCTTGGTGTAGGCGCGCAGATACTCCGCATCGAATGCCAGCGACGACACGCCGGACTCGCGCGTTGCCGACTGCTGCCGCTTCTTCAGGATCTCCAGCAGTTCAGGGGTGAGCACCTTGCAATACTCCATGATGGCGTGGATCTGGGCCAGGGAGGTGGCCCGCTCCAGGTTCTGTTGCGCCAAGGCGGTTGCCGCGGGCAGCGACAGCACGGCGGCGGCGATCCAGGCGGCCGGTTTTAGCAGGGGATGGGGCATTGCGGGCCAAGTCCGTTCAAGAAGCAAGAGCCCGCATTTAACACGATCTTTGGTGGCGCCCGCTTCGACGCGCCGGGAAATGCGGCCGTCGGTCTACAATTCGTCCCGCTCCATCCGGGGGCTCAGCCTGTCTGTACGTGTAGTGTCGATAAAGGTCCACCCATGCGTCTGAACCAGTGCCAGAACTTCCACGACTTTCGCCGCATGGCCCGCCAGCGGCTGCCAGGCCCCATCTTCAATTACATCGACGGCGCCGCCGACGATGAAACCACCTACCGCCGCAACACCGCGGCCTTCGAATCCTGCGACCTGCTGCCCGATGTGCTGCGCGGCGTGGCGGAGGTGGACATGTCGGTGACGGTCATGGGCCAGAAGCTGGCGCTGCCGGTCTATTGCTCGCCCACCGCCTTGCAGCGCCTGTTCCATCATGACGGCGAACGCGCCGTGGCCGCCGCCGCGGGCAAGTTCGGCACCATGTTCGGTGTGTCCTCGCTGGGCACCGTCAGCCTGGAAGAAGCCCGCAAGATCAGCGGCGGCCCCCAGGTCTACCAGTTCTACTTCCACAAGGATCGCGGCCTGAACCGCGAGATGATGGCCCGCGCCAAAGAGGCCGGCGTGCAGGTCATGATGCTGACCGTGGACAGCATCACAGGCGGCAACCGCGAGCGCGACAAGCGCACCGGCTTCGCCATTCCGTTCAGGCTCAACCTGGCCGGCATCGCGCAGTTCGCCATCAAGCCCGCCTGGGCGCTCAACTACCTCACCCACGAACGCTTCCGGCTGCCGCAGCTGGACACCCACGTCGACATGGGCGGCGGCGCCATGTCCATCAGCCGCTACTTCACCGACATGCTGGACCCGGCCATGACCTGGGACGATGTCGCCGCGATGGTGCAGGAATGGGGCGGGCAATTCTGCCTGAAGGGCGTGATGTCGGTGGAAGACGCCAGGCGCGCAGCCGACATCGGCTGCACCGGCATCGTGCTGTCCAACCACGGCGGCCGCCAGTTGGACGGATCGCGCAGCGCCTTTGACCAGCTCGCGGAAATCGTCGACGCGGTCGGCGACCGTATCGACGTGATGATGGACGGCGGCGTGCAGCGCGGCACTCACGTGCTCAAGGCCCTGGCGCTGGGCGCCAAGGCAGTGGGCCTGGGCCGCTACTATTTATTCCCGCTGGCGGCCGCGGGCCGGCCGGGCGTGGAGCGCGCGCTGGAACTGATGCGGGTCGAGATCGAGCGGGCCATGAAGCTGATGGGGTGCAGGACCGTCGCCGAACTGCAGCGGCGGCACCTGCGGTTCCGCTGATCGGGCATCGCGGTTCGCGGATCGGGCAGGATAGGCCGCGATCCGCGGGCTTGCGCTTCAGAACGCGATCTTCACGCCGAGCTTGCCGTTGAAGTTCTGGCCATCGCCTCTCAGGCTGATCTCCGAGCCCACGCTGCCGTACATGGAGACATTGCGTTTGACGCCCACGTCCGCGCCCAGGTTCAGTTGCACCGATGCGCCCTTCATGTCGGCCCGGAACGGTACATAGCCGTTCTGTGATGAGAACTCGGTGGTCGGATTGGTCAGGAACTCGTTGACGAGGCTGGCGCGCAGCCAGGTCGTCGCGACCCGCTTGCCGTCTGGCCCGGGATCCAGTTCCACCGTGCGCGCCAGGCGCACTCCCAGGCGGCCCCTAAGGCTGTCTACGTCGTTGAAGCGGATCTTGGCGGCGCCGTCGTTGGCATCGTTGAGGTTGACATTCTGGAACACCAGTTGCGCCTGCGGCTCGATCACCCATTCGTCGTTCAGGCGGAACGGATAGCCGCCTTCCAGCGAGGTCGCGAAGCCGAAGCCGCGCGTGTCCAGGTTGTAGCCCGCGGGCGAGCGGCCGTTGTCCACGTCGTAGCGCGTGCCTTGGATCACCGCGTCGACATACCAGCCTTCCTTGCCGATATGCGTCCAGTAGCCGCCCAGCGTCACGCCGTTCATGGCCGCCTGGCCGGCCGAGCGGCCATCCAGGTGGTCGACGTCGGCTGTGGCGCGGCCGAAGGCGACATAAGCGCCGGCGTGGTCCATGCTGCCGTTGGCGTTGGCGCGGCGATAAAGGTCCACGCCGGATTGCAGGCCATAGATCTTGTAGTCGTAGTCCGGGCCTCGGGATCCCAGGATGCCCGAGTTGCTGCCGTTGCGCTCGCCTGTCACGCCGATGACGCGGCCCCATGCCAGGGAATTGCTGCCGGTCGGCGTGGAGGGCAGGGCGTAGCGCGCCTCGCCGATGCGTTCATGTAGCGAGTCGAGGAAGGTCGAACCGTAGCGCAAGGCCAGCTCCGGCGTCGCCACGGCCGTGGAGACTTCGGGCCGGTAGTTGGGCGGTGCGGGCGGCACGGGCGTGGGCGGGTTGGGCGGCACCGGCGGCTCGGGCGGGTTCGGTGGAACCGGGGGCTCGGGGTTCTTGCACGCGGGATTGCTGGGCGCGGCGGCGCAATCCACCGTCGATCGCAGGTACCAGTTCTGCAGCCCGCTGGCGTCCACGCTGGAGCGTTGCAACGTATAGGCATACGGGCCCGCGGCGACGTAGCCGCCGGCATTACCTAGCGTGAACGCGCTGGTGGCCGTGGTGCCGCCATTGACGGCATCGACCAGCAGAATGCCGTTGCCGGTAGTCACGGCGCCCGCGCCGCCGGCGTTGGTGACGATCAGTGAAGACGAGCCTGAGGCCGTGCCGCCATTGATCACCAGGCGGTCTGACGGCGAACTATCGTCGCCGAGCAAGGTGTTCATCGCGATCCTGCCGCCCTGGCCTGCGTAGTTCGGCGTCGTCAGCGTGGTGCCGGGCGCGGTGCCGGTGCCCATGTTGATGAGGCCGGCATTGGTCACGCCGGCCACAGTCTGGTTGTAGCCGCTCAGATCGAGCGTACCCGCTGCCGCCACGTTCACGGCTGAGTTGGGACTCAGCGTGGAGGCCGCGCCCGCGCGCAGCACGCCGTTATTGACGTTGGTCGGACCGCCATGGGTGTTCTGCGCAGTCAGGATCGTCGTGCCGGTGCCGTTCTGATTGACGGTGCCGCTGCCGGAGATCAGGCCGGCGAACGTGACCGCGTCGGAGCGATTGAAGCTTAGCGCGCCGCTGTTGGCCACGTCGCCCAGGATGGCGCCGGATGTGCCGCCATTGCCCAATTGGAGCGTGCCTGCGGAAATGGTGGTGCCGCCGGTATAGGTGTTATCTGCGGTCAGGATGGTGGTGCCGGTGCCGATCTGGTTGACCACACCGCTGCCGGAGATCAGGCCGGCGAAGGTCTGGACATCAGAGCGGTTGAAGGTCAGCGCGCCGTTGTTGTCCACGTTGCCCAGGATGGCGCCGGTCGTGCCGCCATTGCCCAGTTGGAGCGTCCCTGCGGAAATGGTGGTGCCGCCCGTGTAGGTATTGTTTACCGTCAGGATGGTGGTGCCGGTGCCGATCTGGTTGACCGTGCCGCTGCCGGATATCAGGCCGGGGAAGGTCTGGATATCAGCGCGGTTGAAGGTCAATGCGCCGTTGTTGGACACGTCGCCCAGGATGGCGCCGGACGTGCCGCCATTGCCCAGCTGGAGCGTGCCTGCGGAAATGGTGGTGCCACCCGTATAGGCATTGTCCGCTGTCAGGATGGTGGTGCCGGTGCCGATCTGGTTGACCGTGCCGCTGCCAGAGATCAGGCCGGGGAAGGTCTGGACGTCGGCGCGGTTGAAGCTCAGCGTGCCGTTGTTTGCGACGTCGCCCAGGATGGCGCCAATGGTGCCGCCGTTGCCCAGCTGCAGCGTACCTGCCGAGATCGTGGTGCCGCCGGTGTAGGTATTGTCGGCGGTCAGAATCGTGGTGCCAGAGCCGATCTGGTTGACCACGCCGCTGCCGGATATCTGGCCGGCGAAGGTCACTACGTCGGAACGGTTGAAAGCCAGGACTCCATTGTTTGCCACATTGCCCACGATGGCGCCCGACGCGCCGCCGTCGCCCAATTGCAGGGTGCCTGCGGCAATCGTGGTGCCGCCGGTGTAGCTGTTGTTGCCTGTCAATACGGTGGTCCCGGTGCCGATCTGGTTGACCACGCCACTGCCCGAAATCTGGCCTGCGAGCGTCATGGTGTCCGAGCGGTTGAAGGTCAGCGCTCCGTTGTCGACCACATTGCCGAGGATGGCGCCCGAGGTACCACCATTGCCCAGCTGCAGCGTGCCCGCCGAGATCGTGGTACTGCCGGTGTAGGTATTGTCGGCGGTCAGGATCGTGGTGCCAGAGCCGATCTGGTTGACTCTGCCGCTGCCGGAGATCAGCCCGGAGAAGGTCTGGACGTCGGAGCGGTTGAACGTCAGCGCGCCATTGTTCGCGACGTTGCCCAGGATGGCGCCCGAGGTGCCGCCGTTGCCCAGCTGCAGCGTGCCGGCCGAGATCGTGGTGCCGCCGGTGTAGGTATTGTCCGCCGTCAGGATGGTCGTGCCCGCGCCGATCTGGTTGACCACGCCGCTACCGGAGATCAGGCCAGGGAATGCCACGGTATCGGAGCGATTGAAGGCCAGCGCCCCATTGTTGGTCACGTTGCCCAGGATGGCGCCCGAACTGCCGCCATCGCCCAGTTGCAGCGTGCCCGCAGAGATCGTGGTGCCTCCCGCATAGGTATTGTTGCCTGTCAGCACCGCGGTGCCGGCGCCGATCTGGCTGACCGAACCGCTGCCGGAAATCTGGCCTGCGAACGTCAGGGTGTTGGAGCGATCGAACACCAGCGCCCCATTGTTCGCTACGTTGCCGACGATCGCGCCCGTGGTGCCGCCATTGCCCAACTGCAAGGTTCCAGCCGCGATGGCGGTGCCGCCGGTATAGGTGTTGTTGGCCGTCAGTATCGTGGCGCCCGTGCCATTCTGGTTGACCACGCCGCTGCCCGAGATCAGGCCTGCGAACGTCACGCTGTCAGTGCGGTTGAAGTTCAGGATGCCGTTGTTTGCGACGTTGCCCACGATGGCGCCGCTGGTGCCGCCATTGCCCAATTGCAGCGTGCCGCCGGCGATCGTGGTACCGCCCGTGTAATTGTTGTTGGCGGTCAGTATTGTGGTGCCGTTGTAGGTGCTGAGCTTGCCCGCGCCGGTGATGCCGGGAGTAAACACATAGCCGGCGGTGTTGGTGTGGTTGAACACCAGTCCGCCTGTTGCGCCCAGGGTCAGGCTGGGACTGGGGCCCGTCAACGACAGCGTGCCAGGGGCCGCCGCAGCGGCCAGCGCGGCAGCGCCGATATTGATGACGCCTTGTGAACTGGCCGCTCCGCCAACCACGGCGCTGGTCGCACTGACCACGGCATCGTTCGAAATGGTCACGGCGCCGTTGCCCGAAGCGCCCACGCTGAGTTGAGCGCTGCTGTTCCACTGCGTGCCAGCGCCGCTGACCGTCACCACGCCCACGCTGCCCGGGTCGTAGCCGACAACGGCGGCCGCATTGCTCACGACCGCGCTGTCGCTGATCTGCAGCGTGCCGTTGCCGGTCTGGCCCACGCGCATGAAGCCGGTGGTGTTCAGCTGCGATCCCAGGCCGCTTACCGTAACGGTGCCGGTGCCGCCCGCCGCCACGCCCACATAAGTGTTGGTCGTGCTTCTGACGACACCGCCGTTCGAAACACCCAGCGTGCCCGTGCCCGAGAACCCTACGGACAGGCCAGCGCTGTTCGTCCATTGCGCTCCCGTGCCGCTCACCGTCACATGGCCGGTGCTGCCGACCTGCCGGCCGATGAAGCCGGATCCGTTGGACACCACGCCGGTCGCGCCAATCTGCAGCGTGCCGGTACTGGTGTTGCCTACCGTGAGGGAACTGGCTCCCAGGTTCCAGGGCGAACTCTGCGACCCGGGAACGGTGACTATCGATCCGCCGTCGATGGTCTGGGAGTAGGCGGGGAAAGCGCCCAACGCGATCAGGAATGCGCTGGAAAGCTTGAATGACAAGCGGACGTCAATTGGTGACAAGGGCTGCATCTTCTCTACTCACTTAATCAAAAGAAATTCAGTGAAGTGATCGTCTGCGCGTAATGCCTGCCAATTGAATTTGCCGGTGGGTGAACAACCGACGAGGGCAGGCAACAAGAATAAGCCTGTTTATCGTTGTTGTTACAACAATAAATAGGGTCATATAACGACGCGCAGGAATGTGTGGCTTCCCGTCTACTCAGACGGCAGCCATGGAGGTGCGGTGAAAGTGCCGGGCGATCAGGGAACCGAAGCGATTCCGATCAGAGGCGGGAAATGGACGGAGGCTGAACCCGGGCGCGCGCGCAAGGCGGTGCGACGGCAGACGAGGCCGAGGGGGAGAGGGGACGTACAGGCAACGCGCATGGCAGATCGAACCGACAAAAAAAATGCCTAGCCTCAGTAGTTCTGTTCCATGGCAGAGCTGCTTGGACCTCCGGATTCAGCACATGGTCTGGAAATGCACGAACGAGGATTTTGCAAAGGAGGTCAGGTTCAGATTAGTGCTGGAAAATCCAGGCGCGATTGATGCAAATCAATGGCCTCGCGCGACGCGCGCTTAATCAGCTGTTTATGCGCAGAGCACTGTCGGGTTCCCACAACCGATAGCAATACTGTTGCGGATTGCAGCGATAGTGCGTGGCGCGGCGTTCGGTGTTCGAGCCGCTCAGGCGCCGGTCCGGCGCAGCAGGCCGGCCGGTGTGCACTGGCTCAGCAAGGGGTCGCCGGCCTCCATAAGCACAGGTTCGACAGGGAGGCGCAGGCGCGGCAGCAGCCGCGCCAGCAGCATCTCGCAATCGCGCCGCAAATAGCTTTGTTCGCCCGTCAGTTTGCCGATGGCGCGCGCCCATGCCGAATCCTGCGCCAGCACCAGCAGCGCGAGATGGCCGTTGCCGGCTTCGCGCAACAGCCAGACGCCGGTGGCGGCGCGCAGTAGCGGATCCAGCGTGTCGGCGAATTTGCGCAGTTCGGATTCACTGAGACCATGCGGTTGGTAGCGCGCGTGGCCGTCCTCGGTCTGGAGCTGCCGCTGCAGCCTGTCCGCCTCCACCCGCCAAGCTTGCGCTTGGCTGGCATCACCGCGCCGTAGCGCCGCTGCCGTCAACTGGCGCAGGCAGGGCTGGCGATGGAGGCCGGGTTGCTCGATGGCTTGCTGCCATAGCGCCTCGGCGCCTGCTTCCAGGCGCGAAGTCTCGGCGTTGGTCTGGTGGGCAGCCCGTCGTAGCTGTAGCGCGGCCAGTTGGCAAAGCGTGGGCAGGTGGCCGGGATGATCCTGCAAATTCTGTTCGAGCATGGCGGCGGCGCCGTCCGCGTCGCCGGTCAGCGTGTCGGCGTACCAGGCCATGCGCGCCCGTTCGTCGGCCGACAGCGTGCGCAGGCGCTGCTTGCGCAGCAGCTCGTGATGGCCGGCAATGGCTTCGTCGCGTTCGTTTTGCGCCTCGCGGGTGGCCTGCTCAATGGCGTCGCGCTGCGATTCATCCAGCGCACGGGCCAGGGGCAGGCGCTGGTCGGCCAGCCATGCTTCAGCGGCATTGGGCGCGGCGCGGCGCCAGGGCAGGGGACTGGCGCTGGTTGCATGCAGCGCGGCCAGACGGTCCGACAGGGAAGGATGCGTGTCGTCATCGGCGGTTGGGATGCACAGCGCCTGATGCAGCCAGGCCTGCGCTTCGGCCTCGTCGCGAGGGCAGGGCAGCTCGGCCGCGCCGGCCAGCCGCGCATGTGGCGAGGGTGGCTGTGCGTCAGAGGCTTGTGCGTAGACGTCCGGCCAATACTCGCGCAAGGCCCGGCCCAGCAAGGACACGGCCAGCAGCGCGCTCGCTGCGGTATCGGCGCCACAGGCTAGCGCAGACTGCGCATCGGCCTCGTACTCGCACTCCCGCGCAAAATCCAGGCTCGCCGCCAAAAAGCGCGGCACGTGCCAATTCATGAAGAGGCGCAGCGGTCCCGTCGACAGCCCCTTGCGCCGTTCCAGCTGCCTTGCGGCTTCTTGCCATTGCAGGCGCGCAAAGTACACCCGGCTGGCGTAGCGCCCGTGGCTGCCCGCGATATGCGCGCATTCATGCGCCAGGATGGCGCGGCAGGACTCGGCCGAGAGCATCTCCAGCAGCGGCTGTCCCAGCCACAGCACGTTGCGCGTGCGGCCCAGCAGGCGCCGGTGCTGCCGGATGCTGGCGTTGAACTCGCCGTTCAGGTAGACGGCATCCAGCGCCGGCGCACCCAGGCGGGCGCGCACTTGCTCGATCTCGCGGAACAGCGCGGGAGCGTCTTCGGGTTGCAGGCGTATGCCGTCCTCCGCGCCTGGCGGGCGCGCGGCAAAAGGCAGCCGCAGCATCGCCCAGCCCGCGAACGGCAGGGGCAGCGTCAACGCCGCCGCAGCCATGCCCAGCACTCCCGGCAAGGCTGCGTACAGCCATGCGGGCGCCGTGCATAGCGCCACGCCGGCGCCCGCCAAGGCGGCATCGCCCAGCCATAGCCGGGCAGACAGCTTCAATCCCGACAGGCTGCCGCGCGCCATGCTTACTGCGCGGCCGGCTTGGGCGGCAGGTCTTCGGCCGACACGCCGCCGCGGCCCAGATAGGCGCCGAACACCGTGCCTATGGTCTTGACCAGGCTGTGCGAGTTCATCACCTGAGCCTGGATGTCTTCGATGTCCTCGTCGTCCGGCTGCAGGCGGCAGGCATGCTGCGCCCATTCGATCGCGGCAAAGCGGTTCTTCTTGGCGCCGCGGCCATGCGTGTAGGCCAGCGCGATCTCGGCGCTGGCGCGCCCGGCGCGCCAGTCGTCGTCTTCCTCGACCAGCGGGCGCAGGTAGGCGCGCACGCCTTCCTGCTGCTCCTGCTCGGTGCCGTGGTCGCGCAGCAGCACGCCGATGCGCAGGCGGGCCAGCGCCTCCGCGCGCGGCTCCTCGCGTGCGCCTTGCAGCAGCCACAACACCCGGTCCAGGTTCTCGCGGCGCGAAAAGTCCATCTCGCCGTCGAAGATATTGCGATGGGCCATGTTGTACTTCGCCAGCGGCGAACCATCCTCCACCGCGCGCGCCAGCCACTGGTCGCGCACTTCGTTGTCCAGGTAGCTGTCGGGCGTGTTGTCGCGGAACCCACGGTGGATGTCGTACATGCTGCAGGCGGCGTCCGGCACGCGCCGATCCGCCAGCTGCCGCGACAGGAAATAGCCCTGCTCATGGTCGCCGCCATCCCATAGCATCGCGGCGGCCGCCAGCACGTTGAAATCGTCATCCATCTGGTCCGCCGCCAGTACCGCTGCGCGGTCCAGCAGCTGCTGAGCTCGCGCCGGATCCTGAGCAAAACCCCAGCGGCCGAACTGATGCGCCACGGCCGCCAGCGCATGCGCCGTGGCCACTTGATCCCAGCCGCACATGCGTTCCAGCACGCGCTTGAACGCGCCGTCGTCGTCGGGCTGGTGATGGATGATGCTCACGTGCGCGAAGCTGCGGAACGGCCCGTCCACCTGCGCGAAATACTCGTTCGGCCCGAATGCCGCCACGCTTTGGCCATGCAGTGCGCGGGCGCGCGCCTGGTCCTGCAGCGAATAGCTGGCGAACTGCGCGTAGTAACCCAAGGCCATGCCACGCTCGGTGGGCCGAAGCTCGCGCGCCAGGAACGACTCGAAAATGCGGCCGTACTCGTCGACCGCCTCGGTGTCGTCCGGTTCCGGATAGCTGTCCAGCGAGTCATAAATCCCGATCCAGCGGATCGCATTGCGCTGCGGCTCCGTCAGCGCCGCGCATAGCGGGCCGCTGGCCATGCCGTCGATGTCCTCGTAGCTGCCGCCCCAACGCGGTTGCAGGTACTGCGCGTAGGCCGTCAACGCACCCAGATGCCCGGGCCGCAGTTCCAGCGCACGCAGCAGCCAGTAATCCTTGGCCTGCTCCATTTCGTGCTCGGCGCGCGGCGCCAGCCAGGCCGGCAAGGCTTGCGGCGCCTGCGCGAGTCGCGGCACGCCCACTGACGCCAGATGCGCCAGCGCCGCATCCATCAGGCCTTCTTCCTCGATGTCATCATGCGTCAAGGTCGCGGGCGGATTACCCGTGAACAGCGCGCGCAGCCAGTAGGGTTCCTTGAAATGCGCGGCCAGCTGCATCATCGTCACGCAGGCTGCAATCGGGCGCGGAGAAAGCGCCATCGCCTGCAGCAGCGCTGCCGCAGAGCTTTCGCAAGCCAGCGCCGCGCCCAGCCAACGGTCCTGGGTCACGCTGTCCGCCCAGCCATAACCGCGTATATCGGCCGCGCGGCCATAGCAGAAATTACCCATCACCAACTGCGCGTGATACGAGTCCGGGCAGGCGGCGATCCAGGCTTGCAGAAAGTCCGAAGCGTCCTGGTACGACACGGTCGAATAGTCGAACAGCGTGCCGGAATTGGCCGCCTCGAAATAGGGCGCGCCGGGGTTTTCCGTGTCCGCCCAGTCTTGCTGTTCCAGGTCGGCGTAATAGGCGTCGAGCTGCGCGTAGGCGCGGGATTGAACCAGGGCGCGGACGTCGCGGCGGATGGAGGAGAGGGATTGCAAGGAGGCACCTGATGAAAGGGACGTGATTTACCCGCGGGCGGGGCGGGCAGATGATGCCTGAGTTCGGCGCAAGGTTGCGAAACCAATGCGATAAAATGTCAAAAAATATGACAAATAGAAAACTGGCGATGAGTTCACGTTCGGGCCCTGCTGGGGCCTGGGAAAGAAGGGGCAAAAGCTGCCTTAGTTTCGGAGTTGAACGCCCCGCCAAAAATGACAGTATACGAATATAGGTTTCAAAATGTATTTTCGCCGAGGCTGAACAGGCGTCGTGTCATCGCCCGCAGCGCCTTGTAGCCAAGACCAAGTTTGGCGCGCAAGGCGGCGCCGGACGGTGTGGTCTTCAGCCAATACCCCGCGTCGCCCCAATCACCAGGGATAAGGCTGCAACATGGCTCACAAGATCTTCAATTGGCAGGACCTCGAAAATGACTTCTCCGACACCTTGCTCGTCGGCAATGGAGCGAGCGTCGCCGTCAGCGGCGAGTTCGGATACACGGGCTTGTTCGAAGCCGCGCAGGTGCACAGCTTTATCGACGCCAAGGCGCAGGATGTATTCGAGCGCTTTGAGACCGATGATTTTGAATTCGTGCTCCGGCGGCTCTGGCAAGCAAAGCAAGTGAATGCCGCCCTGGGTATCGCCGTGAAAGAGGTGGACGAAGCCTATGCCGCGGTACGCAAGGCGCTCATTCAAACGGTCCGGAAAGTACATGTTTCCTACGAGGAGGCCAGACCCCACCTGGAACCGATCTACAAGTTCATGCGGCGGTTCCGCACCGTCGTTTCATTGAACTACGACCTCATCGTCTACTGGGCAGCGCAATTGGGAAATGAGGCGCTGGGCAGCCGCTATCACTTCAAGGACGGCTTCAACAAGAACGCCTTCGCGGATAACTGGGCGATGTATCGGCAATCCTACGGATCTGTCGATAATCCAACGATCTATTGCTACCCGCACGGCAACATCGTGCTGGGAGTGACGCCGTCCTTCGAAGAACACAAGCTCGTAGCCGGACCGCAGGGCTTGCTTGACCTGATCTTCGAAGAGTGGCGCTCGGGCGGCCGCGTGCCGCTGTTCGTGTGCGACGGCACGTCCGACCAGAAGTTGGACGCCATCCAGAAGTCGCATTACTTGCGCAGCGTTTACAACGGCCCCTTGAGCGAGGTCGGAAAGTCCCTCGTCATCTATGGCTGGGGCATCGCCAAGCAGGAAGGACACATCCTCAATCAGATCGCCGCGGCAGCGCCCGATCGCGTCGCCGTGTCTGTCCACGAAGGCATGCAGACGTATTGCGACCACGCGCACAAAGCGCTTACGGATATAGGCGTCAAGGACGTGCGGTTCTTCCATTCAGATAGCGACGGCGCCTGGCACAACCCCTAATCCTTCAACCCGATCGGCTCCCATTGATCGGTCCGGTATTGCGTTGCTGGCAGCAGACAGGAGCCTGCGCGGCAAGTTTCTGTCCAAGGAGTACGTATGGCGGCAAGAAAGACCAAGCGACCTCAGAATGCGTGCCGCGAATGCGGCCACACCTGGTATCCAAGGGGCAACAGCCGTTCGCTGAAGTGTCCGAACTGCGGCAATCGGGATGTGAAAATCGTGGGGCCGGGCATATTGGGAGTCGCAGTGCTAGCCGGTTTCCTGTTTCTTTCGAGCGGCAACAAACCGGATACATCGAAGGCGTCGGCGCCGGCCAATCCCGCAGTCAACGCCGCGATTGCGCAAACGTCGCCAGCACCTGCTGCAATGGGTACCCCTCAGCGGCAGGAGCAGGCGCTCAGCGTACCCAAAGCGCCGAACGGGGCAACGTGGCCGACCGGAGCAGGATACGTCAACGGATATGAGTCGCGGGATTTCGGTGGTTCGGTCGTCAACCTGGTTAATCAAAAAACAGGCAACGCATTCTTTGTGAAGCTGGTCAGCAGCGCGCGGGGTGTCCAGTTCAGCAGCAGGCATGTCTATGTAGGACCCAACCAACAATTCTCGATCGTCAATGTTGCGCCGGGCGATTACTACCTGGCGTTCCAGGACTTGATGAGCAGGAAGTTCTACAGGACCAAGGACTTTTCCCTGACCCAGGGGCCGTCGTCGGTGGATGCCGGCAGGCTGCGTTATACGACGATAGGATTTGAATTCACCTGGCAGCCGGGTGGATACGAGGATGCGCGTCTGATTCCGGCGGCCGAGTTTGGAAGCAGGTGATGCCTGGATCTTGCTTAAAAAAGGAAAGAAATGACGGAAATGGAAGCGCGTGTTGAGCGCCGTGAGGCGCGTGTGGAAGGGGGATGGGGGAAGGGCATTGAAGTCGCTTCTGTGTCCCTGGGAGCAGCGAAAGACGGGGTGCTGTGGTTTTCCGCAGCCGCAGCGATATTTCTTTGGGTATACCTGAAAGAGATAGATTGGATCTCGTTGTTCTTGCCATCTGTCGCATCCTCGTCGGGGTTGCTCACGTTGGCGGTCGGAGGCGGATTGTTCGGCCTCGCGATCGCGGCAGCCGTCATTTATCCGTCAATTATTCTGATTTTTTTTGCGGGAGATGATAGAGAGATACCGAAATGGCTCATGTACGTCCAGTTGTTCGTGCTGGTCGAGATGGCGGGTTTAGTGTTTTTCGATTCGTACTACCTTGATAACGGGCTATATCTATTACTTCTGATGCTGGGCACGTACGGGATTGCCATGGGATTCTATTGCCTCTTGAGTTGGTTCGCGGCGCCAAAGCTGAGTAATCGAACTTGGCGGGATAGGCTGCGAAGCGCCTGGGAGGGCGCATTGCCAAAGTCAGAGGGCGCTGTTCTTGGACGTTGGCGTCATGGTTGGCCCTTTGCTGTAGTGGCGGCCATGGTGTTCTCTGCGTTGGCGTTGGCCATCCCAGCGACGGTATTCATCGGGTTGATCAGGGATGAGTCTCCTGTTGAGTCTCCACGCTATTGGGTGTGGGCGTTGCTGCTGATCTATATTCTGTTGCTCATCATGCCTGTCATTCTGTTCTGGGCTGATCGGGGGCGCGGCTTGAACTACAGGAAATCGGTTGTGCGCGCCATGATTCTCATGCTGCTCTTGTTCCTGACGGCTTTTTGGGTGACCCCGAGATCAACGTTCTCGAACCGGGTTCTCGAGTTGGTGCACGCACGAAGCGCGAGTGAAGAGGTCTTCATCGTTTCTTCGCCAGTGCTATCGGATGCGTTGAAATCACTTGATTTCCCGATCGGCGAGGTCGCGGGCAAACATGTCACCGTGCGAGCGTGGGTGCGATACTCATTTGGCGATATCGTCCTCTTATGCAAGGGGCCGTGGCGTCGCCAGAATGTGCAGATCGACGAAAACGACATGACCCGCGAGCGAGCCAATCGCTGCGTCCCTGCGCAGCGTGGGGAACTCCGGGAGTGGCGCGGCGGACTTTTCTCCCCGCTTGTCTAGTCCTCCGGTGTTTTTTCCGGTTTGAGGCCTGCCGCCTGCAGACGCCAGGATGGAATGCGGTACTCGTACCACGCTTCCTCCAGCGTCTGATACCGCTGAAACCAGGGCGCAAGATGGTTTTCAACATCCGTTGCCAAGGTCGACAGCCAGTCTTCCATGTCTTGCGCATCGCTGATCTTGAGCACAGCGCCGCTGCCCAGGGTGGGTTCCTGGACCAGCCCCTCTCCCGGTTTCAAATAAGCGCGGCGGTACATGCGCCCCTTGTTCCATACCTCGGCCGGCACGTAGACCGGCCATTCCTTTTCATATGGAAAGGACACGTAGACGCCCAAGGACACGTGCTGCGCGTTGTCGAACGAACCCTTGTAGCGAATCAGTTCTACGCCTTGCTGCAATTCGCCGCAGGCTCGCCACAGGCAACGCTTGCCCTTTTTCTTCCAGCCCGCGAATGCGGGCTGCGCGCGCAACCGCTCCATGACGCCTTGCTCCAGATCGGCCAGGGCTATCGGCATGCGAGCCTCCAGGGCATAAGGGCAAATTTCTGACTGCAATATTGCAAATGCATGTTCGTAGGTCCTCCGTGCTGGAGCTCTTCAGGCTTCAACGGTGTGTCGCAAGGTATCATGCGCTGGTTTTCACGGCTCGACCTCCTTGACAGTCAGAAGGCTCTTCAATGAAAAAAAGCATGCCACTGGTATTGCTGTCGTCCATACTGCTGACGGCTTGCGGTCCCGACAAAATCATCGCCGATCTGCCTTCGCCTGACGGGAAATATCACGTTGAGGTCCGCAAGTGTCCGCAGCGCGGGTCCCTGACCTGGGACGAGCAGACCCAGGTATCCGTGGTCGAGGCAGGCGTATCGGAAAAGTGCAATGCGTTCATCGTGGCGCTGACGCAGTTCCGGTCGTATGCGCCTGATGAGCAACTGCAGCTTGAATGGATTTCCGATACGGAACTCAGGGCCTGGCATCCCGCGTTCGAGCCGAAGAATGGCGCTTGGGCCAGCACGATCAAGCAGGGCGCGCCGGTCAAGGTGATATTCGCGCCCAAGAGCTAGTCGGAGGCCGGTCATACCGCGATCTGCCGGGGCCGTGTCGTAAACGTGATAATTTGTTGCCCGTCGGCGCAGTTGTGACTGCTTGAATCCACAGCTTCCAGTGAATTCGGATTATCCGCAGGCATATGCCCATGGATTGCCGATTTTTTGCCCATTCGTGCCGTGCCATTTGTGTTTGAATACGCGCCGTTTGCGCGCGTGGTTTGCCAGCCGCAAGACCCATATTCGACGGAGCCTGATCCAGTATGCATTTCAGAGTTTTGGCCATAGGGCTGCTGATGGCCGGCGGCAACATTGCGCAGGCCGCCACGGTGCAGGACGTCTTCAACGGAAAAATGCTGGGCAAGAGCCAGGCGCATTTGGAATCGATAACCGGCGCGCCGCAGGAATCCTACGGCGACGATCGCGTGTTCGAGGTGCAGGGCTGCCTGATCACCGCGACGATCAAGTCGGGCAAGGTATCGGCGCTGAGCATGGATGCATCCGAAGCCTGCCAGCCCGACCTCGCCAGTTTCATTGGCGAATATGCGCCCAAGCCAGGGCAGAAACTCACCCCCGCCGCCTTTGGTCCGGACCTGACCTATACGGCCGATTGCCTGACGGACTGCGGCAATGCCGCCGATCCCTGGGTCTACGCAAGCTGGACCGCGCCGCGCGCAGCCGGCGGCATGGAGGTCATGCTGGGCTTTGTGCAAGCCGGAGACGAGGCGCTGGATGCAGCCGAAAGATGGGCCTCGCAGATGGAAAAGGCCGAAGGCCAGGATTACCTGCTCAAGAACAAATTCAATTGCGACGCCCGCTACAACGATGTGGCCGAGGCCGCCTTCAGGAATGTGGCCGCGACCAGCGTCAAGGTCGGGTTCGATCTGCCGAAGGAACCTTGCCGCTAGGCCGCGCCGCAATGGGTTGAGATTGAGCATGGACATCGACAAAATCAAAGGCCGGCTGGCCTTTCTGCAGGAAGCCGAAAAACTCAAGAGCGTGCTGCGTAGCGGATTCACGTCCACCGGCCGCCCGGAAAGCACGGCTGAACACAGCTGGCGCTTGTGCCTGATGGCCATGGCCTTTGAGGACGAGTTGGCCGGCCTGGACATGCTCAAGGTCCTGAAGCTGTGCGTGCTACACGATCTGGGCGAGGCCATACACGGCGACGTGCCGGCCATCGAGAAGCACCAGCACCCGGACAAGAGCGAGCAGGAGAAAGCCGACCTGCTGCACCTGACGCGGTCCCTGGACGAGAAGCAGCGCGCAGGAATCATGGCGCTTTGGCAGGAATATGAGGATGCCACCACGCCGGAAGCCAAGGCCGTCAAGGCCCTGGACAAGCTGGAGACCATCTTGCAGCACTCGCAGGGTTTGAATCCGCCGGATTTTGATTATGGGTTCAATCTGACCTACGGCCAGAAGCATACCGACGCGGATCCCTTGTTTGCGCTGGTGCGCAGCGTCCTGGACGAGAAAACACGCGCCCGGATCAAGCCAGAGAGCTGAACGGTTTGGCGGTCCGGAGGCCGCTCAAGCGGCGCTTGCGGGTGCGCTTGCGCGCCGTTCATGCGTGCCGAACCAGACGCCGGACAGGACCAGAACAAAAGCCCCTGTCAGGCGCCAGGTCAACGGATACGAGCCACTCAATAGCTCGATCAACACGGCCGTGATCGGCGCCAGCGCCTGAAACGACATGACCCGGCTTGCCTCCAGGCGGCTCAGCGCCCACAGCAGGCAGAAATAGCCCACCGCGCTGGACAGTCCGATGAACACCACATTCGCCCACTGAAAGCCTGACAGGCTGGGCAGCAATGGCGCGCTTCGCGCCAGGCAGACGCCTGCCAGGAACAAGACCGAGACAAGCATCGCCACCACGCTGACATACATGGATGGATAGCGACGCAGGTACGGACGATATAAAAGACTGCAAGCCCCGCCGATAAACGTCGCGCCCAACAAGGCGGCCCAAGCCCAGCCATCCGCGGCGCTGCCCACCGCGGCGGCAGAGGGCTGCAGCAATAGTGCAATCCCCGAGACCGCCACGCCCGCGCCGATCAGCCGCGGCCAGCTGAACCGTTCGCGTCCGGTGGCAATCGCCAGGCACAGCGTCACCAGCGGCAGCGTGGAAAACACCAGCGCGCACGTGGCGGCCGGCAGGCGGGCCAGCGCGTAGTTCAACAGCAATATCAGCATCGCGAATTGCAGTATGCCCAGGCCCGCCACCGCGCAGAAATCCTTGGCCGTAAACCGTACCGACCATCGCCGCAGCATGGGCGCGGCAAGCATGAGCGCCCCGATGGCATAACGCAGGAAAGCCAAGGTCTCCGGTGACACGTCGTTCGACACTGCGCGTGTCGAGACCATTGCGGCCCCCACCAGCGTGCCCGTGATCGCGGCGGCGCAAATGGCCTGGGCGCGTTCACTCATCGGAGCCGCGCCTGTCCGCAAGCACGGATTTCATCTGGTTGCTGGGATGCATTGCGCTTCCTACAGATCCCGCGCCCAATACTGGCCCACCAGATCCTTGCCGAAGCTGTGATGCTGTTCTTCCTCGACCAGCTCGAAACCGGCCTTTTCATAGATCCGGCGCGCATCCGTCAGCACGCTGTTGGTCCACAACACCATGCGCCGGTAGCCTGCCTGCCGCGCAAAACGCAGACACTCGTCCACCAGTCGATGCCCTATGCCCAGCCCGCGCGCGGCGCCGTCCACGTACAACAGGCGCAGCTTCGCCGTGGTTTCGTCCTGTCGCACCACGAACACCGAGCCCACCATCTTGCCGTCCTTCTCGGCGATCCAGCAGCGCTCTCGCTCGCGGTCGAATTCCCGGATGAACTTCGCCACGATCTCGGCCACCAGCGCCTCGTACTCCGAGTTCCAGCCGAATTCCTGGGCATAGACCCTCGCCTGGTTCGCCACTACCAGCCCCATGTCGCCCGGCCGCGGATCGCGCAGCACGTAGGGAAGGGGGGCTTTGTCGCCGAGCAGGTTCTGGATTTCGTTCATGGCATTGACCAGCTGCGCTTGCGCCGGCTCCGATAGCTGTTTGAGGATGGCAATGATCTCGTTGCGCGACGCTTCATTGAGCGGCGCAAACGCCGCCCGGCCCGCGTCCGTCAGTTCCAGCAAACCCACGCGTGCATCGGCCGCCGAGCGCGTCTTGGCGATCAAACCTTTCTTTTCGAAGCCCGAGATCACGCGGCTGACATACCCGGCGTCCAGGTTCAGCTCCCGGCACAGGTCCGAGGTGCTGAGCGCCGGCCGGTGAGCCAGCTCGTAGAGAATGCGGACTTCGGTCAGCGAGAACTCGCTGGCCAGCAGATGCTCGTGCAGCACCCCGATCTGGCGGGTGTAGAAGCGGTTGAAGTACCGGACCGCTTCGGCGCGGTCGTAGAGCGACTGCTCTGTCATGGGAAGTTCCAATTACTTGCTTAAGGCATATTATTATTTGCTTTAGGCAAGTATTGGAAGATTTTTTTCTGTTCGATGGCGATCATTCCGATAGGCCGGCGCTATCCGGCGCGCGGCACGGGAAGGGCCGCCATTACCGCTGCCGGAACTGCTTCCGATACCCCGCAGGCGACACCGAGAACGCCGCCGTGAAATGCTGCCGCAGCGACACCGTCGACCCGAAACCCGTAGCCTCGGCCACCCGGTCCACCGACAGCCCGCCCGTCTCCAGCAGCCGCTGCGCGGCGGCCAGCCTGTGGTTCAGCACCCACTGCGTCACGGTCGTGCCCGTCTTCAGCTTGAAGCGCCGCGTGAAATTGCGGCGGCTCAGCCCGGCCTCGTTGGCCAGGCGGTCCAGCCCCAGCGGCTCCTGTAAATGCTCGATGGCCCATTCCATGGCCACGCTTATCGGATCGCCGCCGTCCTCGCGTGTGAGCGGCCGCTCGATGTACTGCGCCTGCCCGCCATCGCGATGCGGCGCCATCACCATGCGGCGGGCCACCCGGTTCGCCAGTTCCGCGCCATGGTCGCAACGCAGCAGATGCAGGCAGCAATCGATGGCGGCAGCGGTGCCGGCCGAGGTCAGGATGTCGCCGTCGTCCACGTACAAGGCCTTGCGGTCGAGCCGGATCTGCGGGTACTTGCGGGCGAAGTCATCGCTCCAGACCCAGTGCGTCGAGGCCGGACGGCCGTCGAGCAAACCCGCCTCGGCCAGCACAAAGGCGCCCAGGCACAGGCCGATGACGCGCGCGCCGCGCGCATGCGCATCGCGCAGGGCCTGCAACATGGTTTCAGGCGGGCGCTCGTCCGGATCGCGCCAGGCGGGCACGATCACCGTGTCCGCCTCGGCCAGGGCCGAATAGTCGTGCGGCACATGGATATCGAAACCCGACATGGTCGCGACCGGCCCGACCGCTTCGCCGCAGACCAGCAGGCGATAGCGCGGTACGCCCAGCCGGGCCAGGTCGTCGCCGAACACCATGCAGGGCACGGACAGGTGGAAGGAGCTGATGCCCGCGAAGGCGACGACGGCGATGGTATGCATGGCGCAATGGGCTGAAATGCGGATGTGGCCCGATCCTATCATTTATTGGTATTTGGGCCACTTTCGGGTTCAAACCCGATGGCGCATCCTTGATGCCGTTCGCCCTCGTGCGTGAACAGCACACTAAACGCCTACAGATCAAGGACCTACGATGAACCACCCGACCATCCGCGCCATCGCCGGCGCCACCGCCCCGCAGTCCATCGACCCGGCCAGCACCGCCTTGCTGGTGATCGACTTCCAGAATGAATACTTCAGCGGCAGGCTGCCCATTCCCGAAGGTCCGGCGGCCCTGCGCAACGCGGCTAAGCTCGTCGCCCATGCCGATCGGCATGGCATTCCGGTCTTCCATATCCAACACGCCACGCCGGCCGGCAGCCCGGTCTTCGCCGACGGCAGCGCCGGCATCGAATTTCATCCCGACCTGCAGCCCGCGGCTAACCATACGGTGCTGCGCAAGTCGACGGTCAGCGTGTTCCCCAGCACTGACATCGACCAGCGCCTGAAGGCGGCGGGCGTGCGCACGCTGCTGATCACCGGCCTGATGACCCACGCCTGCGTTGCAGGCGCTGCCCGAGACGCGGTGCCGCTGGGGTATCAGGTGATCGTGGCGGCTGATGCCTGCGCCACGCGCGACCTGGATACGGGTGCGGGGGAGCAGGCTGCGTTGCCGCACGCGATGCTGCATCGTGCGGCGCTGGCGAGCATCGATGACACCTTCGGCGACATCATGACGACGAAGCAGGTGCTGGAGCTGCCGTTGGCTTGAGAGGATAAGGGGCCGGGTAGGTCAGCCGGCCTGGTGCGAGTCCATCGGCATCTTGCCTGTGAGCGCGCGTTCGGGCACATGGCGTCGGCCTGCTTCATCTCTGGTGTTCACGGTGCCTTGCTTACCGGCTGGGCTGGGAACCCTCGCGTTTCGGGGGATTCAGCAGCGAATCGATGATCGGATCGGTTGGCGCCAGCGGCGCTGCGGTATCGGCGGTAGCCAGGGCGGCTGCCACTGAAGCAGGGACTACCGGAGACCCCGTCTTTACGCATGAGTCGATATCCAGGAGGGCCAGCTTTACCTCCTTGGCGAGCCGTTCAGCTACCGCGTAATCTGGAATGGTTTTGCCCAGGACTGTCACGGCTGAACCTTTTAGCGGCGTACCCTGCATCTTGTAATAGCCGTTGTACGCAGCCAGTACGGCAGCG
This sequence comes from Achromobacter xylosoxidans, assembly GCF_014490035.1. NCBI lineage: Bacteria > Pseudomonadati > Pseudomonadota > Betaproteobacteria > Burkholderiales > Alcaligenaceae > Achromobacter > Achromobacter xylosoxidans. The sequence continues at coordinate 2,930,504 of NZ_CP061008.1, forward strand.
GCATCGATGGGAGCAGGTGTCAGCGCGTTGAGATTCTGGCGCAGCTGCGATTGAATCTCCATCGACGCGAAATTCATGGATCGCACCAGCATGGGTAGCTTGTTGAGCTCGTCGCTCAACTCCGATGGGGCGCTGTTCTGCAAGGCGTACGTCACCGTGACCACACAGCCCGCCTTCTTCGCCGCCGCATCGAAAAGGCCGCGCTGAGCCTCCAGGTGATACCGCGCACCCAATTGACTGGCACCTGCCGCAATGCCGGCGCCGGTAGCCGTGGTCGCCACGTTTCCAATCAAGCCGCCCGTGACGCCGACGACCACGCCTGCCAACGTCCAGTCGCTCTGTTCATACAAGGCGAGCTGCGCCCGGTCCGCGCGGTCTTGATACGCCGTCCGTTCGGCGACAAGGCGGTCATTGCCTTCGGGGACGGTGGCGAAAGGCTTGAGTGGCGCGGGCGTGTACATCGGATAGGCGCCAGGAGGACGGGCGGCACAGCCGGCCAATAGGACCGAGACCAAGAATAATGGCAACCAATGGCGGCTCGCCGTCCCTTGCGCCGACAGCCGCAATAGCCGAGCAAAAGGGGTATTACCCTTCAGGCGCTTGAGCATATTCTTGGGTGGAAATAATTGGACCGAGCGTTTCTGGCGAATGCTGGTAGCCAGCGTAGCAACGAGGATCCGATGCGGCTAGCCATCCAAAAGCACGATGCCAGAGGTCCGAGGAGCCCATCCAGGCACCCCGGCGCCTAGCGGCCGACCACCTTATTTGGGCCCGGACCCGGTCCGCTCCACGTAGATCGGGCTGGAATAGATGAAGAAGCCGTCCTCGGTCGTGATGCGCAGGTACACCGCATTGTCGGAGTCTGTGTGCAGCGGCACGCGCACCCGCGCCTGCATCCGCCGCACCGGATTCTCGTCAGGTAGGCGATAGACTTGAAGCCGGCGCCGGATGCCGCCGTTTTCGGCGACTACCGGCTCCAGTCCGATCTGGTCGACGGGGATCTCGGTACGCACCACCGGCGTGTCGATTTTCAGCACGCCGGCGCGCGGATTGCTCAGCCGCACATCGATGCCGCTGTAGCCGCCGGTGGTCAGCGAGCGCCAGCTCAGCATGTCGGGGCGAGGTTGCGCCAGGGTCTTGTCCAGGTTCCAGAAATTGATCGGTAGCGGATCGACGAAGGTGTTGCCTTCGAGGGTCGCGCTACCGTCCCAGACCGTCTGGCGGCCGCGGCCGCGGTACTCGGATCCTTCCCAGACGATGCGGATCCGGTTGCCCAGCGCAGCCTCGTCGTAGGGGTACAGCGTCTGCACCACGTCCATGCGGTTGCGGACTTCCACGCGCTCGATGGCGCCATGGGTCAGTACCTCGAAGGACAGCTCCAGCGAGTCGCCGTCGTACGACAGGATGGCGCCCATATCGGCCTGCGTGACGGGCTCGCGCGTGACCGGGGCGCCCAGCTTGGGATCATCGGAATAGCGCTGCGCCGGCCTGTCGAAATGCGCTTGCACGTCCAGGTAGGCGCGGCATCCGGTGGTGGCGTAGTGGCGGCGTTGGCGCAGGCATTCGGCGATCGACTGGCGTGTCAGCTGGTCGGCAATCAGACAGCTCAGGCCGCCATATGCGCCAAACAACGATGCGCCCGGATGGCTGGCGCCATGCCGGCCCTTGTGCCCGTCGCTATTGGCCAGGATGCCCACGCGGTAGCCCAGCCGGAAGGCATCCTCCAGCAGCCATTCGAAGGTGCCCCAGTCGGAGTGGATCTCGATGGAGCGCTCCAGCCGCGCGTCATGGGACCGCGTAATGTCGGCGTAGCGGCCGCCGATGTGCGCGAACACCACCACATCCTCGTCCTTCAGCGCGTCAAACAGCGCATCGGCATCGTTGGCGTCCAGCGCCAGGTCCGACAGGTCGTCGATCAGCGCGTGCGAGGAACGATGAATGGGGCGGCCTTCCTTCAGGTACAGCACGTTGCGGTCGCCGCCCAGGCCGGTGTTGCCCGACCATTCATAGCCGGGGAAGATGATGAACGATCCATCCTGGTTGTATTGCGCGGTCAGCTTATTCAACTGTTCCCAGAACGGCGTGGTGATCTGGAAGTCATTGCCCTGATGGCTCATGACGTCCAGAAAGGCGCGGTCGCGCGCGAACAGGATCAGGTCCTCGGCGGAATTGGTGCCTATGGTTTCCTCGGACTGCCCGTGCAGGTCGGCCCAGTAGTGCCCGCGTGTGCCGCCGCCAGCCGCGACGATGCGGCAGGGCGTGCTTTGCGCCACGGGCAGGCCGTCGCGCAGCACCTCGATGCGCAGCTCGCCGGGCGCTTCGGCCACCAATCCCTCAAGCCGCGCGGCAAACTGGCCCTCGCGCATCGAGAACGTGGCGGGCAGGCCGCGCAGCGGCAGGCTGCTGCGCAGGGTGAACTCGCCCGCGACCTGATCGCTGGGGTTGCCCCATTTGTCTTCGCCCTTGAAACCCAGGCTGAAGGGCTCGCCCGCGACCGTCTGGCTGGGCAGGATGGCCTTGTAGGCGACCGGCGGCCCGGCCACCACGGCAATGGTGGGCGAGTGCTGGAGCTCGGTGTAGTTGTAGGTCGCGAAGGCGTCCACCAGCACCTTGAATTCGAACGTAGGCTCGCTGAACGTCTGCACCCGCATGCCGGGCGAGCCCTGCCGCGTATCGCCGAAGCGCACCACGATGCGATCGCCTTCCTCCAGGTAGCCGCGCACCACCCGGATGAATAGCGTCTTGTCCCAGGGCCGGATGTTGCGCTTGCCGTCGTACTCGACCTGCAGCACCGCGCCGTTGGAAGCCTCGACCGTGGTGTAGTTCCAGCCGTCCGGCTGATCGAACTGCGGCTTGCCCATGTCGCTGGCGAAGCGGTGCACGATCTTGATCGACCCGGTGTCGTCGATGCCGAAATAGCCCGCGGTGTACGTCAGCGTGAACGACGCGAAGCTGCCCGCTTCGAAGCGGCCGGTAGGTTCGACGATGGCCGATCCCATGCGGTCGGCGGCGTAGGAAGAGTGGGGCATTGCGGTTCCTGGCGGGTTAGGGAAATCCCATCTTAGGGACCGCACATCCATATAGCTATAGTATGCAAACTATTCCATCATGACGTCACTACATGACCGAGCCGATCGAGTCCGTCTCCCTGCGCCAGTTGCGCGCGCTGGTCGCTATCGGTGAAACGGCCAGCTTCACGGCCGCCGGCGAACGCCTGGGCCTGTCGCAACCCTCGGTCAGCCACTTGATCCGCCGATTGGAGGCCGAAGTCGGCCAGCCGCTGGTGGTGCGCGGCCGCGAGGTCTCATTGACGCGCGACGGCCAGGCCATGGTCGACGCGGCGCGGCGCGCTATCCTGGCCATCGACAGTTCCATCCAGGAATGCCGCGAACACTCCGACCTGAAGCGCGGCAAAGTCATGGTCGCCGTGGGCCACGTCAGCGCGGCCACCTTGTTGCCGCACATCCTGATGGAGTTTCGCCAGCGCCACCCACAACTGGACCTGATCGTGGTCGATTGCATGGTGCAGCAGATCCGCACGCGCCTGCTCTCGCACGAGGCCGATGTCGGCCTGGGCGCGGTCATGCAGGACGACGACTCCCGCATCATGGTGGAACAGCTTTCGGACAGCGGCGTCGCGCTCTTCGCGCGCATGGATCATCCCCTGGCCAGGCTCGACCAGGTCGATGCCAAGGTGCTGGCCGAATTGCCCTGCATCCAGCTGAACCCCGAAGCGCCCGCCTGGCTCAACATCAGCCGCCGCTTGATCGCCGCGAATATCTATCCGCGCGTCGAACAGCGCGTCGTCCTGCTGTCCACGGCCATCGGCCTGATACAGGCCGGCATGGGCGTGGCCATGCTGCCGCAGATCGCGCGCGGGCAGATGCCCGCCGGCATCAAGGGCATCGCCTTGCGCAACCCGGCGCTGGAATGGCCGATCTCCATCGCGCGCCTGGCCAACTACCCTTTGTCTCCCGCGGCCCAGGCCTTCGTCGCCGTGGTCCGCTCGGTCTCCCAGCGCCTGCGCCGCGACGCCGCCATGCCGTGATGGCATGACGCTATAGCACCCCGCCTATTTTTCGGGGTTGCCTGCTCCGATACGCTGCTTGGCATCATGCAAGCCCGCATGGTTTCCATTGCTCGCGCCAGCGCGGAGGCATCATGAAAACACTACAAGGGGTTCTACTGGGGGCCGTACTGGCCTGTGCGTCGCTTGTCGTGACGCCAGCCGAGGCGGCGCCGTTTCCGGATCGTCCTATCACGCTGGTCGTGCCGCTGGCGGCGGGCAGCACGGCCGATATCCTGGCGCGCTCGATCCAGCCCGGCCTTAGCCAGCAACTGGGGCAGACGGTCGTCGTCGAGAACAAACCCGGGGGCGGAGGCCAGATCGCCATGAGCTACGTAGCCAAGGCCTCGCCCGACGGCTATACGCTGGTGCTGGGCTCCAACAATACCTGGGCCATCAACCTGGGACTGTTCTCGAAGCTGTCCTACGACCCGACCAAGGACTTCGTGCCGGTCGCCTATCTGGCCGGCGGCTCCAATGTGCTGGTCGTGCCGTCCGACAGCCCGTACCGCTCCGTGCGCGAACTGGTCTCGGCCTTGAAAGCCCAACCCGGCAAACTGATGTACTCGTCCGGCGGCAACGGCACCACGCACCACCTCTCGGCCGAACTGCTGCTGTCGATCACCGGCACCCAGGCCGCGCACATTCCCTACCGCGGCGCGCCACAAGGCGTGGCCGCCGTCATGGCGCATGAGGTCGCCTTCGCGTTCTACAACACGCCAAGCGTGTCCGGCCTCGTCAAGGAAGGCAAGCTGCGCGCCCTGGCGGTCACCGGCGAGGCCCGATCCCCCTTGCTGCCAGACGTGCCGACCATGATGGAAGAGGGCGTGCCGGGCTACGTGATCACCGTCGATCTAGGTCTGATGGCCCCCGCCGGCACGCCGCCGGACGTCGTGGCAAAACTCAACGCAGCGGCGCGCAAAGTCATGGACAGCGCCGAACAGCGCCAGCGGTTGCAGGGCTTGGGGTATGAGATCTTCCACGACGGGCCGCCCAGCGGTTTGGCGGCATTTATCCAGGCGGATATCGCCAAATGGGTGCCGCTGGTGCAGCGGTCGGGGGCGAAGGTGGATTAAGTGTTTGCATTGCCTGATTCCCCTGCCTGGGGAAATGCGCGGGGCGCCAGCTTACAATTCGCCGGCCCCAGCCACCTCAGCAGAGAGAGTCTCGCCCATGTCCGAACACCACCAGTTCCTGTGCCCCCGCGACATGCATTTGCCGCCGCCTGATTGGCGGGCGCTGGAAACCAAACTGCTGGAAGGCGGATATGTGATGGAACCGCGCGGCGACGGTGTTCCGTATCGCGCGCTGTTGAACCTGAGCTTCGACCTGGCCAGCTTGAACGAAGGCTCGTACCAATATCAGGAAGGCCTGCGCACCACGGGAGATGTGATCGCCATGTACGTGGGGGCGGGGTATCTGCCGGCGGAGATACCGATACGCCACAACGACACGATGGAAGAGGCCATGGCGTTGCTGGCTGAGCACGGCATTACGCCGGGGGATCGGTATGCCGATAACGAGAGCAGCGACTGGAATAGTCCGCAGTACTGCCTGGGGCCGGTGGCTCGTGCTTTTCTGACTGACGATACGCGGGCTTCTTATGATGCAGATCCCAAGAATTTTCCGTTGATGCTGCTGGCATATGACGGCCCTGAGCCGCATGTGGCGGTGGGGGAGAATCTCTCGGAGCCTAGCTTGCCGGGGTCAGATGAATTGTTGGAAGCCATGCCGCCGTTTGACTCGCATGTTGATTTCATTGGAGCGGCTTACGAGGATCCGGCGGCGCAATGGCATTGTGCGGAGAATGGGCGCGATTACCGAATATTGGAGTTGGATTGGCAGTACAGCCTGGCGATGGGGTTTCGGATGGTTCGGACGGAATGGCTGGATGATGGCAGCGCGAGGGGGCTGGCCAGGCTGATCGAGGGGCTGACTGGGCAGGTTATGGTTTGCAGCCATCGGCATTTGTGAATGCGGGGTAGGGGATAGGTGCTGGGCTGTTATTCCCTGGTTCTTGCGAGACATAAACCTGCGGTGCGGATGAGAGGTGTCGCTACGGCTGTTCTAGCGGCCACACCTCAACGACCCCGTGCGCGACGGCGCAGGGCGTTTGCGACACCATCGCTATAGCTTCGGCCATGTCGGCGGCTTCGATGATGGCGAAGCCGGCTACTGGCAAGGATGATTTCATGAATGGGCCGTTTGTTGTTTCGACCCGAGCGGCCTCGCGGTTGCGCACTTGCACTGGCATGCCTGCAATGCCCATCAGTACACCGTCTTTCTGCAATTTTGCGTCGTGCGCATGCGCTGCGTTTCGGATGGTCGCGGGCGTACGATCGTAGCCCTCTTGATCGCCATATCCGATGGTCACGAATTTGGGCATGGTTTGTCCCCTTTGCGCGTGGGAGAAATGGTGTCTGGCTGCAATCCGCCGAGAGAATTGTAGTCTGACACCATTTCTCCATTTTTCGCACGGTCGCCAGCAGCCCATCACTAACGACGGCTCGCGGCCAGGAACAGTCTCTCGGCCTCCGTTCCGAAATCGTTGACAATATTTGTGAGGAGTTGTCGACTGACGGTTTCTAGGTAAGCGCTAGCAACATCGCCCGTGCATCCAAGATGGAGAAGCCAGAAATGCAATCATTGCTTCCACATGACCAACAGAAGGTGGACGAATTCTCGTCGCTATATGCGGCCTATGCCGATGCCTATAAATATCCGAATTTCAGCTTTATTGCGGTTGATGGGCCTAACGGCTTGGAACTTGCTCAAGGTCATATTAGCCATCCAATAGGGGGGCCATCGTTCCCGGAATTGACCGTCAGAACATCGACTATTTGCGGATGCTCAGTACCCTTATCAAGGCTTGGCGTTGACTATGCGGGCCTGATTTCGGCTTTGCAAGGTGATGGAATAGAAACCCCCCGTTGGCTGGGTGCGATTTGGAAGGGAAGAATCCACTCACAATAATTTCACTGTCTATCTTGAGAAGTTGCCATCGAATTTCTATACACCAATCATTCATCCGCTGCGGATGTCAATTTCGACAGGTTCCCACGTTTTCCAGAGTCGTATGGCTGAATTCCAGAGCGATCTTCGCTCGGGAATTGTGCCTTACGACTCAGTGGCCGAATTGGCAGGCGAATTAAATCTGTACCCGTTAAGATGGGACATCTGTTCTCTTGACGTCACGGCGGAAGGAATCGTCGCCATAGACTTGAGTGGTCGCGCACGTATACAGAATGGTGTCGCCAGTTTGATGATTCGTGTTGCAAAAGGGACCGATCGTAAGCAGGCAAGGCTTGGATATCGCGTGCAGGCCCCTGATAGGAGGGCAACTAAACGAGGGGCGTTTGATTCAAGTCAGCTAACGTGGTCTGAAGACGGAGACTATGCTGTTGTAGGCTCCGTTGACATCGATGTGCCAAAAGGATCAGTTGTGCAGGCGTTTGCATCGTATGGAGGCCGATGGATTCATCAGGGTTGGATTACTGATCCTGACAATTCAGCCAACGTCCGTCGTTCAATGCATGAGGTATTCGATCAAAATCTCGAAGGAACCAAGAAATCTCTATTTGATGTGAAATCACATAAACAAGATGCTCGAATACTTGAGGCAGGAGTGGGCAACCTCTTGTTCATGTACGGCTTCGCCGTAAATCCTCTTTCGAGTCACTTTACAACTGATGCGGCCGATCTACTGGCCGTTAGTCCGAACGGTAACATTGCGGTCATTGAGTGCACGACTGGGGCAATTAATAGCAATGGAAAGTTGTCCAAACTCCTTGCTCGATCGGCTGCATTGTTGGAGAAGCTAGAGCAAACAGGAAATCCGCATTTGAAAGTTCTGCCAATCGTCGTTACAACCATGAGGCGAGAGGCTCTGACGGACGAAGAAATCGCATCAAGCAAGGGGATATGTATTGCTACCTGCGAAGACCTTGAGAGATTGGTTGGGGAATCCTTAATTCCCCAAAATGCCGACCAGGCATTTGAATCGCTGTGGTCTCTAGTTCACTCGCCACAAGAACAGCTAATTCTTGATCGGTAAGAAAAATGGTGTCAGATTACAATTTAGCGAGTTAAATTGTAGTCTGACACCTTAATCCGATGCAAAAAGTCTGTCCACGCGTTTGATGCGATGCCTTATAGCCTGTCCTGTAGGCAGACCACGCGCCAACCCGCTGAGCGTCAGGCGCCGTGTTGTCATCGCACTTCGCACTGTGCTTATCAGGGCCTTGAGCCGGTTCAGATGTAGGCTGGGGATCGAATCCTGGAGCAGTTTCTGCAATACTCCGACTGCGGGCATGGCCTATCTTCTTTCAAACGGTTCGGTCGCCTGATGAAGGGTATAAGACTGGCGCCATGCACGCCCTGATCACCGACGAGCGAGTCTTCAGACTTCGCCTCGCATCTCAAGCCTCTGAAGTGAAATGGATTTCCCTGGAAATTCGTGGGGAAACCTCAGAGTCTGACACCATTTTTCGCTTTGGTATCGGTCGTCTCCTTCATGTGAATGGAATTTGAGCGGGCTTGAGGTATAAATTTACAGAATACAAAAAAGTGTTAGCCTTCGATTTCGATAGTCGTAGTCTGATTCCTACTTTTCATAACGTTAAATTAATATTGCGATGATGAAAGATATCTCTGCTCTTCCCGATTACGCTGCACTAAAGAAACTCGCATTGACACTTTGGCAGCAGGATAGCGCCTATCACGGGGCGGCAGTCATGGTGGGGGCAGGCTTTAGCAGAAGCGCTGCCTCGACGGGTGATGTCACTAAGAAACTACCTCTCTGGAACGATTTTTCAAAAACGCTTTCCGCTGAGTTGGATTCAGACAGCATGGATCCTCTGCGCTTGGCGGAAGAATATTGCGCCTATTTCGGCAGGCAAGCGCTGCATGATCTGATCAAGAAAGAACTAAACGATCCAGCTTGGACGCCTGGCGATCTACATAAATCTCTACTGGAATTGCCATGGTCAGAGGTTTTGACAACAAACTGGGATACTCTGCTAGAGCGTGCATCAACCGAGGTGCATCAACCCGTTTACAGCGTGGTATCCAAACAAGAGGATCTGTCCAGCGCAAGATCACCAAGAATCGTCAAATTGCATGGGACGATCGATAAAACCCAGGACTTAGTCTTCACTCAGGAAGACTATCGAAAATACCCGCAACATCATGCAGCATTTGTCAATTTTGCGCGTCAGGTATTTATCGAAAACGAACTGTGTTTGTTAGGCTTTTCTGGCGATGATCCAAATTTCATCCAATGGGCCGGGTGGGTCAGAGATCATCTGGCAATGCACGCCAGACGAATATATCTCGTTGGAGCCCTGGGATTGAACTCCGCAAAGCGGAAATATTTGGAATCAATAAATGTTGCGCCAATCGACTTGGGTGACTTGGTTGCAGCCTACGATGAACGCGATATCAGACATCTAGAAGCGACAAGGATATTCATCCAAGCGCTAAAAGATCTTAAGCCTAAACAAGCTTGGGAATGGGCTCCAGCGCAACTGCATAGTACAACAGCGACTGGAACCGAGGCTTCCAGAGCTAATCAAGATGCCAGCCGTGCGGCCAAGTTGCTGGAGGAGAGGCTTCCGTCTTTGGAGAAAGATAGATCCTCTTACCCTGGTTGGTTGGTCTGCCCATATCCGGAGCGATTCGAGTTGCAAGGGCAGATAGCCGATCCTTGGCCAACCCCCAAGAACTTGTCTGCAATGGACGAAAATTATAAAGCCAAGCTATTGTACGAGATCACATGGAATTACCAAGTAACCTATGAGGCTATACCATCTTGGTTGGCGAATGAGTTGCTTCTCGTATGTGATCCAGATAAGCCATGCATTTTGACAAAAAAACAGCAGTTGGAAATTGCTCTTCTTCTATTGAAAAACACGCGTTGGATGGATAGTCCAGAAGCCGAGCATATTTTTCAGGTAACAAACGCCATATTGAGGAAAGGAAAGAGATACTGGCCGGAAAGCAGCGATGAACTCACATATCATAATGCCCTCGCAGTGCGCGATAGGTTCGATTATGCTGCGTTGGAGCAATGCGTCGAGAAAATTACTAGTAGCGATCCTGTTTGGAAATTGAGAAAAGCTGCTCTGCTTGCCGAACTTGGGAGTTTTGGTGATGGCGAGACGCTGATAGCAGAGGCATATAAGGAGCTCTTAGTCCAGTATCGAAATGATCGCAACTCGATTCATGTCCTTTCGCGCTTAGCTTGGGCGCATTGGTTAATGCGTGGTGTCGATATGTCGTCATTTAGCGAAGACTTCAAAGCGTTCCCATCCAGCTATCGGGATTCCAAGTGTGATCCATGGAATCACGTTGAGTATATTAGAGAACGGATAGCCAAAGGGCTGGATAAACAGGAGAAAGAACGGGCAATCGAACCTTTATTCGAACCGGGATGTTACAGAGATAACGCCAATACACTGAGTTTTAGCAATGAACTGCATCCATTGTTTCTGCTCGAGGGTGTTTCTGGTGCCGTAGGCATTCCACTGCGATGGAACGGTGTTAGTTTTCTTGGTGAACAAGCGGCTAGGCTCGCCGAGCTGGAAGGAATTGATAATGTTCATCGCTTTGCATTGGCTATCCGTTCAGCGAATAGTGATACCTCAGATGTCTTAAAAAATATATTCTCAAGAATTCGGGTTGCTTGTTATTCGGACGATGATGTGGTTTTTTTACTGAATCAATGCACTCGGGCGATTAACTATTGGGCAGAAAAATGGAGAGAGAAATCTACATCTGTTGCGCATATCGCTATTGAGCGTCTGCGAGTCTTTGTTGAGGTTATGGCACGTGTTTCAGTGCGAGCCACACCGGAAAAGGCAAAAGAGATTTTTCGTTTTACCATGTCTCTAGGTAAAAGATCTGAGTTTCATCATTTTTGGCTTTTCGATCCAGTTAATCATCTGGCAAATTTCTCTCTCGAGAGTATTCCAGAGTCCCAGCAGTATGATGTTCTGCTGGATGCTTTGTCGTTTCCGCTTTCAAATGAAATAGGGGTTAATGACCGTAAAGAGTGGCCTAATCCAGTCGTAAAATATCCTGGGAAAAGGAAGCAAGACTCTGCTCTTGATCGTCGTATAGATGAAATAATAGACCTCATCGCGCCGTGCTCATCTCAAAGCGCGCCAGCCCTCATGCGCCTTTTGCCGTTGATTGAGAAGTGCTTTCTGACAGATCTAGAGCTCAAGAAAATCGCAGAGAAAGTGTGGGGGAGTGATCCCGATATTCATGCTCTTCCTGAAACAGGTTTGCTCAGGTATGTACTACTTGAACTCCCCGCGCCAGAATCTTTTGCTGTGAAAGTTCTTGTCAGGCGCTATCTGTTTGAGGCAAAAGGTGCAAACTTGCTTAGTAGGGAGCTTCTGACAGATATTGCCAATGCCGCGCAAGCGAAAAATATCAATGAACTGCCGTCTGCAGATCAGGCTGTCGATTACTTCGAGCAGCTAATTGTTTGGCGGCCGAAGAAAAAAGGTGACATGTTCGGCTTTTCCCAGCATGAAGAAAACCGAACTGCTGAACTAATCGGCAAGGTTTTGGCTCGATCAGTTGTTCCTTCACTTCCTAAGGAGAGATTGACTGAAGACCGCTTTCAAAGCCTATGTGCGTTTTATTCCGACAACGAAGCGCCAGCAGTCTTAGTCGCATTCTCGTACTTTGTTGTAGCGAACGAGAAATTTTCTGAGCGCGTGGAAAGGTTGATCAGACAAGGGTTTCAATCGGGCAGTGAAAGTAGGCTGGCATATGCTTCATATGCCCTTTTGATCTGGAGAAATCAGAACGAGTCGCCTGCTCTGGATAGATTGATCTTAAGGCTGATTTATCTTATAGGGGAAAATAGAATAAAAGGTTTGTCCGCGCTGCTTTGGACTGTTGATCAAATGTATTGCAAAAATTATCTTTCTGACGAAAATGTCGAATCATTGGTAGAAATACTTCCAGTTATATTTGATAATTCAGACTACAGAAAAATATCTCCCTCCGGTCGGGAGTCGGTTAGTGTTTCGTTTGTGCGTGCGGCGTGTGTCAGGCTGGTAGGAAATATCGTTAGAAATAGTCAGAATCAGAATGGCGAGTTACTTCGAATCTTGGAGGATGCTAAGCACGACGCCCTTCCCGAAGTTAGGTTTGTTGAAATAAATAATGCATAGAAAAATAAGGTGGTCAGACTAAAATTTGACCATCCAAATTGTAGTCTGAAACCTTTTTTGCATTTTCGAAAAATACGGAGAGGGCAGCAATGGGAGTGCTTTGGACGGTTTGGCCAATAGACACGCAGATGAAGGCTTGGCTTGATGAACAAGGCATTGCACATTCGGATGCCTGCTCGCGCTTTCCGACTGGATGCGAGATCAAAGCAGTCTTATCTAAGCTTCAGGGTTTTAACGTAGAAAGCCGCGCCAATGGGATCGACGGTTCGTGGCAAGCATGGATTACGTCGGCTCTCGGTGGGGAGAGTGCCGAATGGACACTGCTTAACATCAGTGAGTATTCGGGCGACCAAGAGGAACAACGACTTTGGTTTGAGAAGGGCTCGGAATCTCTGATAAAGAGAGTTCTCGGTGGACTGGTCAAGTCAACAGGACCTCTTGTGCTAATCGACGACGCGAGTGGTCAGCCGCAGGTCATTGTCTGACTTCGTCGCCGAGATGTACACGTAGCGATGCTTCGCCCTCAGTGAGATATATTCTAGGGTAGTAGCGGATAATGTGTCAGACTACAATTTCATCTACCGCATGCAGTCAATCGTCACCCGGTGCGCTTTCCCCAAGATTGGATTCGTCAAGATTCGACCCCACAAGGTCCGCCATGTGATCGCATAGGCTTTCAATTCCTCCGATCAAATTGGACATAATCCAAGCATCTAGCGGTCGCCCGCCACTAGCCTCAGGCTCATTCGCGCCGTTCCCCACAATTCGAGCAATAGCCCAAATCGCAGCGCACGCCCGTTCCATTTTCCGAAAGTCCGCAAACCGCACAGTGCAGAACTCCGGATCGTCCGGCGTAGCCCATCGGTCATGAGTCAAAGGGTGATCGTTCATCAGCCGCTCCAGTATTGACGTAATAAAGAGAAGGCAGTCGCTATTGCAGCGACCATGTCGTCCGTCTTTTCCAGCTGTCAATCTGGGCGATCTTTGTGGGATTGCGATGCCAGTATCGAGTCCGGCGGGCATCGCAATCAAGCGTGACCCGTGCCAAATTGAGCACACTTGAGCCCAAATCCACGCCATGCATTGCGGCCATTTCCAGTTCAGGCTCAGGTCACGCCGGCTCAGTCGTCATCTCCATCCCTTACACTTACTCCGATCACCAGGGAGCGATATGTCGATTCAAAGATTGGGCCGTTGCAGCATCCTCTTGTTCCTTGCCGCCTTGAGCTCCGGATGCTCATTAGGCGGCGAGTGCGGATGGAACCGCAGCAGCTGCATGTATGAGGGCAAGTACGAAGAGGGCGAGGAAGACTACGCGGAAGACGAAGCGAAGCGCTTGAACAAGAACTCATCTGATCGGTTGCGCCGCAGTTCTGGCAATTGATCCGCGGATTGGGCTCTTCAAGCCCGTGAGGTCCTAGCTTGAGACCTGCCAGTCGCGAAACTGCTTGAACAAGCGAAACCCGACATAGGTTTCGCTCCTGACCCAGCGCAGCCGGTAGTAGCAATCCCAGTAGCTGGTCATGCGTTGCTGCGCCAGATCCAGAAAGGCCGGATTGCCTCGAAGAACCGTTCCATAGGCGCGCTTGTCCAGCAAGGGCAAGCGCGCCTCGATGTCCTGCAGGATTTCCACGACGTATTCGCTGCAGAGCTGGACCACGAATGGCACAACCCAAGGCTCGGAAGCCGCAGCGAGCCGCTCAATCTGGCGCTGGCGCACGTGGCCATCATGATGGCGTGACTGTATGCACGCGTAGATCAGTGCCTGGGGTTCGTCCAGCTTGGAAGACAAGGAGTCGCCGCCCCCATGCTGAACGCGATAGGGCAGGGTCAATGACTCGTCCTGCACGATGACGGACAATCCGCGGCCGCTCATGACCGAGGGGCAGATCTCCTCGGCGATATGTGCCACTTCGGTTCGCAGTCGCGCGGGGAAGGCCGCTGTTAGCAGCGCCGTCTGCTCCGGGGATGCCTTGCGCGGGCGAGAGGACATGTGGGGAATGCTGCTCGAATGGCGTTCACCGCGTCATGCGGTGCATCCGGCAGCAGACGACGGCACGCACCACGGATGCTGACGCTGCTGCATGAAGCACGACAGGCGCTTATGCCGCCGCCTCTGCAGGTTTCTGCACAAAGAACCGATCCTTCAATTCTTGCAACCCAATCCTCTCCAGCATCTCCGTCAGCCGCTCAGCCGCCTTCCTGCGCGGCAAATCCTTGTACTGCGCGATGATGAGCTCATTCTTCATCGAATGCTCCCATCCCACCAGCTCAGTCACGCTGACCTGATACCCATGCGCTTCCAGTTGCAAGCAGCGCAGCACATTGGTGATCTGGCTCCCAAACTCCCGCGTATGTAGCGGATGCCGCCAAATCTCAGCCAGCGGATCAGCCAGCGCCTTCGCCTTGTTCTTGCGCAGCACCGACGCCACTTCCGCCTGGCAGCAAGGCACGACGACGATGTACTTGGCCTTCTTCTCCAAGGCGAAGTGGATCGCGTCGTCGGTGGCGGTGTTGCAGGCGTGCAGGGCGGTGACGACGTCGATTGTGGCGGGCAGTTTGTCCGACGTGATGGAATCGGCCACCGACAGGTTCAGGAACGACATGCCGCCAAAACCCAGCCGCTTGGCCAGTTCTTCCGACGACTTCACCAGTTCTTCGCGGGTTTCGATGCCGTAGATGTGGGAGCCGTTCTTCAGCGCCTCGGGCTGTTCCTTGAAGAACAGGTCATAGAGGATGAAGCCCAAATACGACTTGCCCGCGCCGTGGTCGGCGAGGGTGACGGCGCCGCGTTGTTGTTGGACGTCTTTGAGCAGCGGTTCGATGAACTGGAACAGGTGGTAGACCTGTTTCAGCTTGCGGCGGCTGTCCTGGTTCATCTTGCCGTCGCGGGTCAGGATGTGCAGGGCCTTGAGCAGTTCGATCGACTGGCCGGGGCGGATGTCGTGGGTTTTGTCGGACATGGGGTAAGGCAATGCGCCCCGCGATGGGCGGGGCGCATAAGAAGGCGGAAAGCGTCAGTTTAACGAAAACGCGGCCGGCCCTGGCGGAACGGGCGTGGACTGTGCCTCTTCTAGTGATTCGCATGATTTGGCATGCGAGTAACATGCCCGATGCGATTGGAGCAGGTCATGCATTTCTGAAAGCGCCCACCGCCAGGGCGGGCGCAGGGAGAGTCATCAAATGTTCAGCCACATCACTGTCGGGACGCGTGATCTTGAACGCGCGGGCCGTTTTTATGACGCGGTGCTGCTTCCGCTTGGATTGAAGCGTCGCGTTGTCACGCCGGATGGCGGGCCCTTGGCGCTTTGCTGGGTGACCGGTCAGGCGCTGCTGCCGCGCTTCTACGTCTACATGCCCTACGACGGCGAGCCGGCGACGGTGGGCAATGGCAGCATGGTCGCTTTTCTGGCTCCTTCGCAGGAAGCCGTGAGCACGGCCCATGCGGGCGGTCTGGCGCAGGGCGGGACGGACGAAGGCGCGCCGGGCGCGCGTCCTCATTACGGTGACGGCTACTTCGGCGCGTATCTGCGCGATCCCGATGGGAACAAGGTCCATATCGTCCATCGCGGGGACCTCCCTCTGTAACGCTGGATACGTCCTGGCATCCCTGGAGAAACGCAGATGCTCGTGAGTCAGCTCGCTCTTGTGTACGGCACTTATCTGATTGCCACCGCCAGTCCCGGACCCAGCAATATGGCGATCATGGCAACGGCGATGCGTGACGGCCGTGTGCCGGCGCTTGCGTTGGCGGCGGGCGTGATTACGGGCTCTCTATTCTGGGCGACGCTGGCGGCGACGGGCATTTCCGCTGTGCTGGCGGCGTCCGCGCAGGCGCTTTACATCATGAAGATGGTGGGCGGCGTCTACCTGCTCTATCTGGCGTTCCGCACCGGCAGGTCGGCGCTGAGGCCGGGCGCGGCCTTTGTGAATGTGAAAACGGGCCGTGCGACGCCGCGCTATCGGGTGCTCTACCGCCAGGGCGTGCTCATGCACATCGGCAACCCCAAGGCGGTGCTGGCCTGGATGGCGATCATGTCGCTGGGGCTGGGGGAGAGCGCGTCGAACGGCACCTTGCCCGCGATCATCGGCGGTTGCGCGTTGCTCGGCGTGATGGTGTTCGGCGGCTATGCGATCGCCTTCTCGACCGCGCCAATGATTGCGCTGTACGCCAGGCTGCGGCGCTGGATCGAAGGGACGGTGGCCGTGGTGTTTGGCGTTGCGGGCGTCAAGCTGCTGA
This sequence comes from Achromobacter xylosoxidans, assembly GCF_014490035.1. Classification (NCBI taxonomy): domain Bacteria; kingdom Pseudomonadati; phylum Pseudomonadota; class Betaproteobacteria; order Burkholderiales; family Alcaligenaceae; genus Achromobacter; species Achromobacter xylosoxidans. The sequence continues at coordinate 2,946,999 of NZ_CP061008.1, forward strand.
CCTGGCAGCGTTGATGGGGCGGCTTGTCATGGCCGACCCGTGCCGGCGACGGCAACCCCTGGGCCAAGCGTCCGGCACGCAAGCGGCCGGACGCCACTTCGGCGAAGCCGGCTCGCCCAGGTTCAACATCAAGCGCTACGCGCGTGCGTAGATCGCATCCAAACGCAGCAGATCCAGGATCTCGCCTTCCTTCAAGCCTGTATCTTTCAATCCCTGGATGCTGTCGGCATTCACGGCAGGTGGCGCTTCGTTGATCTGGATACGGGGTAAGGCAATGCGCCCCGCGATGGGCGAGGCGCATCAGTAGGCGGGCCGTGCCCGTGTGACGAACGCGCCTGCCAGGGGCTGCCTCTGGACCCCGACGCCGCACGGAAAACCGCCAGTCTCTACGACTAAAGTCCGATGTGCCGGCGACAGGCTGCCGTTACGCTGCGCCCAAGATTCCGCCGCGCAACGCGAGCGGAGCGCAATGGCGCGTATGGCCCTCGCGCTGGCCGGACCCACTGGATTCTCTTGTACTGCACGCAAGCAGGCCGCCGCGACGGGACGTGCGGCCTTGTGTGTGCGCGTTTGGATTCGGGACCGTGCTTGCTGCGGCGGACCGTGACGGGCCGGCAATGGCATAGGGCATGACAGAGGAACAGCATGGCTCGCATATTCAAACAAGCAGGTATTGATACCCCAGGAAGGAGAGTCAAGCCGGCTGTGACGCTATGGGCGGTCTTGATATCGGCGCCGATGGCGGCAGCGGCCGACGGCGGAAACGGTGGGAGCAGGACTATTGGCGCTGCATGCGGGGGCGCTGGCGGTGCGGATTCTCTGACGACTGCTGGCGGTGATGGCAAGACAGCTGGTGGAGGCTGCAACATGCTAGGGGGCGGCGGTGGTGGCGCCGGTATTGTTGGCGGCAAAGGGGGAGATGGCCACAGCTATAACTCGGGATCGAAATCTGCTGGCGGCGCAGGCGGCAACACGGCTGGAGCGGATGGCGCACGCGGCGAGGATGGGCGGTCAGGCGAGCTCTTCGCCGCCGGCGGCGGCGGCGGCGGCGGTGCGGCGGGCCATAGGGCGGGCAGCCTGCCGATAGTGGCCGTGAAGGGCGGCAATGGGGGTGACGGCGGAGCTGGTGGCGCCGAGACTCGGGTCATCAATGGCGTGACCTATGTTTCCTACGGAGGTGGAGGCGGGGGCGGTGCGGGAGCACCCGGCGCGATACTGTACGGCAATGGCCAGAACCTGGGTACGCTCCAGTTTTCCGTGGTTGGCGGAAAGGGTGGCAGCGGCGGGACTGGCGCGACCGGAGTTGACGGAGGCAGCGGCGGAGCGGGCATCGCGGGCTCGGGTTTCATCATCACGAACGGTAGCGTCATCCAGGGCGGAAATGGCGGCAATGGAAGCACTGGCGTTGGGCCTGGCACTTCTGGCGGCTATGGGGCAGGCGCGGGCAGCGGAATTCTTGGCGATGATCTGGTGATCAACAACCTGGGCACGATTCAGGGTGGCGTTGGTGGCAATCGTGGCAGAAATTTTGCTGGTGGCAGCGAGGGACGGGCAGGTAGTGGCGGTGTGGGTATTCAGGGCGCGCGGTTGACCATTACGACTTCCGGCCCGATTGCCGGCGGTCGGGGCGGGGATGGCGGCGCCTATGCAGACGCCATCAGGTTCACCGCTGGCTCCAATCAGCTGGAACTGCGTCAAGGCTGGTCATTGTTGGGCAATGTCGTCGGCGCTACCGGGGCGGCGGCCGACAATACCTTGACGCTGGGCGGCGATGCCTCCGACCTCGGATCGGGCCCGGGCGCCACGGTGTTTGATACGGGGCGGATCGGCGATGCCAGTCAGTTCCGGTACTTCTCCAATTTTGAGAAAACCGGCCAGGGCGTCTGGAGCCTGACGGGTGCGACGACGGCGGTCACGCCCTGGACCATCAGGCGAGGCACGCTGTCCATTGCCGACGCGGGCGCGCTGGGTGATTTGTCTGGGAGGTTGACGCTGGCCGGCGGCACGCTGGCCGCGACGCAATCGATGCGCGTCGGCCAGAACGTAACCCTTGGCGCGGCTTCCGCATTGAAGGTCGCCTCGGACAAGACGCTGGTGATGGCGGGCGCGTGGAATGGGGCGGGTACGCTTACCAAGACCGGCGCGGGCACGCTGGTCATGACGGGAACCGTCGCCCACATTGGCAATACGATCGTCGATGGCGGCGTGTTGCGCATGAACGGAGGAGGGGCCACGTTGGTTGGCCGCGTCATGGTCAATGCGGGCGAATTCGAGGCGACGACGCTGTCGACGTTGCGCGTGAATGGGGGTGTCGCGCTGGCCGACGGCACGCGACTGTCGCTGGCGGCAGGCTCGGCCGGACCGGCGCTGGAGACGAGCGAGCTGGCCGTGGGGCGCAACGTGTCGCTCAACATCTCGGGCATTGCCGATCCGAACGGCGCCAACCAGACGTTGATCCGAACTACGAGCGGCATCAGCGCCGACTTTAGCTCGGTCAAGGTGGGTGGCTTTCAAGGGGCGGTGGACTACTTGACTGTCCATGCCCGCAAGTCGGGCACGGACTATGTGGCGAGCTACGATCTGAGCTGGACGGCGGGCAACAACCTGGCCCATGGCACCTACACGCTGGCCGATGCAGGCAATGTGTTCACCGTGGCCGCGCCGCTGGCCGACCAGGCGCCCAACGCCGCGACCGGCTGGGATGGCAGGACGCTGAGCAAGGCTGGCGCGGGGACGCTGGTGTTGTCCGGCCAGAACCGTTACACCGGCGGTACGGACGTGCTCGCCGGCACGCTGGAGGCGACGAGCGACGACAGCCTGGGCGCGGCCGCTGGCGGCGTGCGACTGAACGGCGGCGTCTTGCGTATTGGTGATGCCGCATACGCATCCACAGCGCGCGCGGTCAGCATCGGCGCCCAAGGCGGCACGCTGGACTTGCCCTATCACTTCAGGTTGGACAGCGCGCTGCAGGGCAGCGGCGTGTTGACCAAAACAGGCGCCGGGACCTTGAAGCTTGGCGCGGACAGCGGCGCATACTCGGGCAGTACGACGTTGGCGGGCGGCGGCTTGTGGCTGGCCGACAGCGCCAGCCTGGGCGGCAGTGTGCGGGCGCTTGCGGGTACGACGTTGAGCGGAGGCGGCCGGCTGGGTTCAACCGCTATCGATGCCGGCGCCACGCATGCGCCGGGGAACGCGGGCGTTGCCGGCGGCGCACAGACCATCGCCGGTGACTACCTCAACCGCGGCACGCTGCGCATCGAGGCGACGCCGCAAGCGAGCAGCCGCGTGGACGTTGCAGGCGGGGTGGATATTGCCGGCAGCACGCTGGACCTGCGCCTGTCCCCCAACGACGCGCAGGCCTGGCAGCCGCAGTCAGGGCCTTACACGCTGATCCGCAAGCTGAGTCCGGGCGCGGTGCAGGGCACGTTTGCCGAGGTGCGCAATCCCTTGCTGTTTCTGGACGCCTTGGTCAGCACCCAGGGCGGCGACGGCAACGATGTCACGCTCACGCTGCGCCGCAATGCACGCAGCCTGGCTGGCCTGGCCGCGACTCGCAACCAGGCGGCGGTGGCTGCGGCCATCGATGCGCTGTCGCAGGACCAGGAAGTCTGGCGCGCGTTCGCGCTGAGCAGCGACCTGGATGAGGTGCGCCAGGGTTTTGAACAGCTTTCCGGCGACGCCTATGCAAGCGTCGCTACAGTGCTGTCATGGCCCAACCTGACGGCTGCGGCGCAGAGCGGGCTGGACGCCTTGCGCGGCAATCTGGGCGCGCGGCAGATACCGGGCGCGCCGACGGCTGCCGCGGGCGTCAGCGACGCGCCGGTCCTGGCGACGGCGCTGCCGCGTGCCGGCGTCACGCCGGTGTGGGCGCAGCTTGGCGGCGACTGGCGCCAGTACGCGGGCGACGGCAATGCGCCGGCCATACGCCAGCGCAGCACCAGCCTGGCATTCGGCGGCGACGTGGGCGTGGGGGGGGGATGGCGCCTGGGCGGCGCATTTGGATACACCGACTCGCGCTTGAGCGGACAGGACCGAAGCGCGAGTTCAAATATCGACAGCTATACCGCGACGGTATACGGCGGCAAGGGCTATGCGCTGGGCGACGGCCAGCTCAACGTCATGGCCGGTGCGGCCTACACCTGGCACGACATCGAGACGCGCCGGCAGGTCCGCTACGGCAGCCTGGACCAGAACCTGGACGCTGGCTATCACGCCAGCACCACACAGCTGTTTGCCGAGACGGGCTACGCCATGGCATTGAGCGGTACGGTGACGGTAGAGCCATATGTCGGCCTGGCCTGGAGTGATACGCGTATGCGCGGTTTCAACGAGAGCGGCGGGGCGGCGGCGTTGTCGGGAAGAGCGCAGAAGCAGCATGTGGCCAGCAGCCTGACCGGCTTGCGCACGCAATGGCAGCCGGGCGGCACGGCCATTGCCTTGCGCGGCATGGTGGGCTGGCGCCACGCCTATGGCGACGTCCAGCCCACGGCGACGCTGGCCTTTGACCAAGGCCCGGCCTTCAGCGTGGCCGGCGCGCCCATCGCGCGCGATGCGGCGCGTGTGGAACTGGGCGCGGACCTGGTGTCGATTCGGGCGATGACGCTGGGCTTGCGCTACGCAGGTGAATTCGGTGGAGGCAACCGGCAACATACCGGTACGCTGAACGCTGGGTGGCGCTTCTAGGCTGGCGCTCAGGCGCCAGCCCTTGCCGGATCAGGCGGCCGCGTACACCGGCTCGCCCAGATTCAGCATCAAGCGATTCGCCCAAGCGAAGATCGCATCCGAATGCAGCAGATCCAGGATCTCACCTTCATTCAAGCCCGCATCCTTCAAAGCCTGGATGCTGTCCGCATTCACCGAGGCAGGCGCCTCGGTGATCTGGATCGAGAACTTGCCGATAGCCAGTTCCCGCGCCGTGGTGCCGGCGGTGGCGGGATCCTCGAACACCTGCGCAATGACCTCATTGCGCTTGGCCAATTGCTCGAAGCGCTGGGCATGCACCGACGCGCAGTACACGCAGCCGTTGATGCGCGACACGTAGGTCGAACCCAGTTCACGCTCGGCACGCGACAGTCCACCCGGCGCATACATGATGGCGTTGAACGCCGTGGAGCGCTGGCGCAGGATTTCCGGCTGATGCACCAGGAACAGGTAGTAGTCCGAAACCTTGGCCTTGGGGTGGCTTTCTTCCAGGACGGCGACTTGTTCGGGCGTGGCGGTTTCGACGTTGACGACGTCGAGCCAGGCCTTCCATTCCAGCGATTCGTTGGTGAAGCCGTGGGCCTTGATGACGGCTCCGGGCGCGGTGGCGGCGGTGTTGGCGGGGAAGGGCGCGGGCGGGGTGCCGGCAGCGCGTTCGGGCTGGCCTTCCAGGGCCTTCATGGCTTCCAGGCCGGCGACGAGGCGGACCTGGTAGGACAGGAAGGCGACCAGCTGGGACAGCGTGACCACGGCGGGCGTGGAGACGCCGGCGGCTGGCAGGGTCTTGAGCGCGGCTTCGTCGCCTTCGACGGGCTTCTCGATCAGCTTGCGCGTGAATTCCAGGATGGCGGCCAGGCGCGGGGTGGCGGCCTCAGCAGGCTTGCCGGATTCGGCGACGGCGATGTCGGCCGGGGTGGCGCCGGCGTCGGCCAGGCGCGCGCGGTAGTGCGCGGCCAGCAGCGGCGACGGGGTGATGCGGGTGGCGTACAGCGCGACCAGCAGGCGCTCGGCCAGGGACAGGCCGGGCAGCGCGGGGTCGAAGAGGGCATCGTAGCTGCCTTGGGTGGCGGCGGCGACCTTCTCGCGGAAGTGGCGCACTTCGTAGGTCTTGGCGCCCGGGGCCAGGCCGATCAGGCGGTCGACGAGGTCGTCCGTGACGTTGTAGACGATGGGTTCAGCCATGCGGATCTCCTTGATTCTTTACTTGGTGGCGCGGGCCTGGACTGCCGCATCGAGGAACTGTTTCACGCCTTCCCAGGATTCCTGGTCGGCGCGGGCGTTGTCCTTGGGGTTGCCGCCGCTGGTGCTGATCTTGCCGGACACGGGGTGGGCGTAGACGAGCTGGGTGGTGGGCACGTAGGGGAACAGGATGGAGTGCCCGCCGTTCTCGTAGTCCAGCCACTCGACCGGATAGGGGTGGTTCACCTGGGCCAGCTTGTCCTGCACCATCTTGGAATAGATGCTGGACGGCCAGGAGCCGTCGTCGGTGCCGGACAGCAGCATGACGGGGCCCTGGATGTCTTCGACCTTGATGCGGGCGCGGGCCACGGCATCAGGGTCTTGCAGGGCGGTGAGGATGGCTTTCTCGTGGCGGTGCGGCGAGGGGCCTTCGTCGAAGGGCGCCCAGGTGGCGGTGCGGTTGTTTTCCCAGACGTGGGGGATGGGCTTGCCGCCCAGCAGCCAGGTGGGGCCTTCGCGGCCGATCTTGGGATCGCAGGCGTTCTGGCCGCTGTGGACCACGGCGCCGGGCACGTAGGCGACCACGGCCGAGACTTCCTCGGGGAAGGTGGCGCCCAACAGCAGCACCAGTTCGCCGCCGCGCGACTGGCCGCTGATGGCGACGAAGTCGTGCTTAGGCTGGACCTTCTTGCGCAGCCAGCGCAGGCCGGTCTGGAAGTACTCAAGCGGGGTGTTGGAGATGTAGTCCGACAGGCCCGGCGCCTTGAAGTAGGCCAGCGCGAAGGCGGCGTAGCCGCGCGACGCATACAGCGCCGCGCGCGGTTCGTTGATGCCGCCGCCGGAGCCGTTCAGGATCATGACGGCCGGGAACGGGCCGGGGCCGGGCGGCAGGTACAGCGTGCCGACCAGGCCTTCCTCGCGCACGTCCTGGCGCGTCACGCCGTCAGCCGCCAGGCGCTGGGTGAAGCTGGCCTGGGCCTGCGCGCCGGCGGCGCGCGCCACCACGTCGGTGACCAGGGCCTCGGTCACCGGGTGGTTGAAGTGTTCGCGGCTGGACGAGTCCACGGGGGACTGCGACCAGACCAGGCCCATGGGCGCCACGCCTTCGTAGTCGCCGGACACGGGCGCGTCGCGGCCCAGGTCGACCGTGCCGTCCGCGCCCGCCACGAAGGCGGCCTGGCTTTGCCAGAGCACGCCGTTGCGGCGGGTCAGGGCGGTGATCTCCACCGTCTGGCCGGGGGCGACGTGTTCGACCCGGATCTGGCGCGGCACGTCGATCAGGTCGATGGCCGGGGTGATGGTTAGGGTGGGCGTCATGGCTTACTTGCCCGACTCTTTCGTCACCATCATGGCGGCCGTGCGGTCGCTGGTCATGGGGGTGACCTTCAGGCCCTTCTTGGTGGCCCAGATGTTCTTGTAGTGGAACAGCGGGATGATGCCGACGTCGTCGTACACGATCTTGACGGAGTCGCGCAGGATGGCTTCACGCTTGGCTACGTCGAATTCCGAGGTGGATTGCTCCAGCGCGGCGTCGACCTTGGGGTTGCTGTAGCGGCCCCAGTTGGACGCGCCCAGGCCCTTCTTGGCGTCGGCGGTGGCCAGGATGTTGACCAGCGCGTAGCTGCCTTCGCCGGTGCCGTTGCCCCAGGCCAGCATGCTGACCGCGAATTCGTTCTTGTTGGCGCGGCCCGAGTACACGGCCCATGGCACCACTTCCACCTGGGTCTTGACGCCGGCGCGGGTCCAGAACTGCGCCACGGCCTGGGCGGTTTCCGGGCCTTGCGGGTAGCGGTCGTTGGGCACGTGCATGGTCAGCTTGAAGCCGTCCGGGTAGCCGGCTTCGGCCAGCAGCTTCTTGGCCTGGGCGACGTCGTTGGGGATGTCCTTGACGTCGGGGTTGTAGCCGATGGTGCCCTTGGGCATCCACTGGTTGGCTTCGGTGGCGGCGCCTTGCAGGATGCGGTCGGCGATGGCCTTGCGGTTGATGGCCAGGTTCAGGGCCTGGCGCACGCGCACGTCCAGAAGCGGGTTCTTGTCCAGCGGCTTGCCGTTGTTGTCGGTGATGTACTGGTTGGGCGCGGGGTTGAAGCTGGGCTGCAGCAGCATGACGCGCAGGCCGTCGTAGGGGTAGACCGACACGTTGGCGGCCTTTTGCAGCTTGGCCAGGTCCGACACCGAGACCTTGTCGATCACGTCCACGTCGCCGGCCAAGAGCGCGGCGGTGCGGGCGGCGGCGTTGTTGATGTAGCGGTAGTTGACCTTGTCCCAGATCTGCTTGTCGCCCCAGTAGCCGTCGTTGCGTTCCATGATGACGCGGTCGCCGGGGGTGTAGGACACGAACTTGTAGGGGCCGGTGCCGACCATGGCCTTGCCCGAGTTGTAGTCTTCGGTGGTGGACTTTTCACCGACGTGCTTGCTGACCACGTGCACCGAGGCCAGGTTCAGCGGCAGGTCGGGGTTGGGGGCCTTGGTCTTGACGATGAGCGTCAGCGGGTCCTTGGCGGTCATCGTGTCGATGGTGCGCAGGTAGCCGGCATAGGTGGCCACGCTGCCCGGCACGGCGCGCGCGCGGGTGTAGGAGTAGATCAGGTCGTCGGCGGTGAATGGCGTGCCGTCCTGCCACTTGACGCCTTCGCGCAGCTTGAATTCCCAGGTCTTGTCGTCCAGCGGCTTCCAGCTGACGGCCAGGCCGGGCTGCAGCTTGTTCCACTTGTTCTCGATCAGCAGGTCCCAGAAGTGCAGGGCCACCGAGCGGTCGCCGGCGTGGTTGTTCAGCTGCGGGTCCAGGGACGACAGCGGGTCGGCGAAGCCGATGGACAGGTCGTCCGCGCTGGCGGCGGCGGAAGCGCCGAGGATGGCGGCGGTCAGGGTGGTGAGAATCAGGCGTTTCATGTTCGGAGTCCTTGGTATAGGGGGAACTAGCGGTTAATTCGGGCGCCGCGGCGCGGCGGCTGGGTTCACGCCATGTCGTTCAGGTGACAGGCGCTCAGGTGGTTGATGGCGATTCCCTTCAAGGTGGGAACCTCGGTCTTGCAGCGCGGCATCGCATGCGGGCAGCGCGGATGGAAATGGCAGCCTCCCGGCGGATTCAGCGGGCTGGGGATCTCGCCCTTGATCGCGGTAAAGGTCTTGTGGCGCGACTTCAGGCTGGGGATCTCGGCCAGCAGGGCCTGCGTGTACGGGTGGTTGGGGTGGCGGAAGACTTCTTCCACCGTGGCCGTTTCCACCACGCGGCCCAGGTACATGATCACGACGCGGTCGGACAGGTGCTCGACCACGCCCAGGTCATGGCTGATGAAGAGATAGGTCAGCCCCAGGTCTTCGCGCAGGTCCATGAAAAGGTTCAGGATCTGCGCCTGGATCGACACGTCCAGCGCGGCCACGGCCTCGTCGCACACCAGCATGGTGGGCTGCACGGCCAGGGCGCGGGCGATGCCGATGCGCTGGCGCTGGCCGCCGCTGAACTGGTGCGGATAGCGCTGGCGCAGGGCCGGGTCCAGGCCGGCGCGTTCCAGCTGGGCGCTGACGTAGTCGTCGAAGTCGCCGTTGCCGACCAGGCCGTGGATGCGGGCCGCTTCGCCCACGATCTCGTCCACGCGCAGGCGCGGGTTGAGGCTGGCGTAGGGGTCCTGGAAGATCATCTGCACTTGCAGGCGCGCGGCATGGGCCTGGGCCGAGTTCATGTCGGCCGGGCGCACGCCGTTGATGCGGATCTCGCCGCCGGAGGGCGTCAAGAGGCCGGCCGCGATGCGGCCCAGCGTGGACTTGCCGCAGCCGGACTCGCCGACCAGGCCGACCACTTCGCCGGGGTTGACGATCAGGTCCACGTTGTCGACGGCGCGGGTCACGGCGGGCGGCTTGGACAGGCCCAGGCGCTGCATGGCGCGCGTCGCGGGGCCGGTGGGGCGTTCGCCGAAACGCTTGCTGACTTGGCTGAGATCAATCAGCGGGGTAGGGGCGGTCGCGCTCATGCCATTACCTCGCTGGTCTGGATCGTGGGGTGGAAGCAACGCACTTTGTGTTCGGGTAGGGCCTGGGTGATGCCGGGCTGCTGGCCGCAGGCGGCGGTGGCGCGCGAGCAGCGCGCCGCGAAGGCACAGCCCGTGGGCAGGTTGAGCAGGTTGGGCGTCATGCCGGGAATCTGGCGCAGGCGTTGGCCGCGCCGGTTGTTGCTGGGCAGGCTGTCGATCAGGCCCACGGTGTAGGGGTGCTGCGGACGGTCCAGCACGTCGTCGACGGTGCCGTGCTCGACGATGCGGCCGGCGTACATCACCGCCACGTCGTCGGCCAGGCCGGCCACCACCGACAGGTCGTGGGTGATCCAGATCAGGCTGGTGCCGTGCTGTTGCGCGAGCTTCTGCACTTCGGACAGGATCTGCGCCTGGATGGTGACGTCCAGCGCGGTGGTGGGCTCGTCGGCGATGATCAGGTCGGGCCGGTGCAGCATGGCAATCGCAATGGCCACGCGCTGGCGCATGCCGCCGGACAGCTGATGCGGGTAGGCCAGCAGCCGCTCTTCGGGGCTGGGGATGCCCATCATGCCCAGCGTGTCGCGCGACAGGGCGCGGGCTTGCGCCACGCTCATCTTGTTGTGGGCGCGCACGGTCTCGATCATTTGCGCGTCCACCCGCAGCACGGGGTTCAGCGTCATCATCGGATCCTGGAAGATCATGGCGATGCGGTTGCCCTGCAGCTTGCGCAGCTCGCGCGGCGCCAGCTTGGTCAGGTCGCGGCCCTGGAACAGCACTTCGCCGCCGACGATGCGGCCCGGCGCGTCGACCAGGCCCATGATGGAGAAGCCCGTGACGGACTTGCCCGAGCCGGACTCGCCGACCAGGCCCAGGATCTTGCCGCGTTCCAGCGTGAAGGACACGTCGTCCACGGCGGGCAGCACGCCCGCGCGGGTATGGAAGTGGGTGCGCAGGTTGCGCACCTCCAGCGTCGGTGCGCCGGCAATATGGCGGTCGGCGCTCATTTGTGGGTCCTCGGGTTCAGCACGTCGCGCAGGCGGTCGCCCACCAGGTTGATCGCCACGATGGTGATCAGGAGCGCGATGCCGGGGTAGAAGCTGATCCAGTATTCGCCGGACAGCATGGTCTGGAAGCCGTTGGAGATCAGCAGCCCCAGCGACGGTTCGGTCACGGGCACGCCCAGGCCCAGGAAGCTCAAGGTAGCTTCCAGCGTGATGGCGCGCGCGATCTGCAAAGTGCCGATGACGATCAGCGGCGGCAGGCAGTTGGGCAGGATGTGCTTCAACATGATGCGCCAGTTGGGGATGTCCAGGCAGCGGGCGGCTTCCACGTATTCGCGGCGGCGCTCGACCAGGGCCTGGCCGCGCGCGGTACGGGCGTAGTAGGCCCATTCCAGGATCACCAGCGTCAACACCACGTTGCCCACGCCCTTGCCCAGGTAGGCCAGGATCATCATGGCGACCAGGATGGACGGGAACGACAGGATCAGGTCCACCAGGCGCATGATCAGGGCGTCGACCTTGCCGCCGGCGTAGGCGGCCAAGAGGCCCAGCAGCGTGCCGACGATGCCGGCGATGAGGGCCGAGCCCACGCCCACCACCAGGCTGATGCGCAGGCCGTACAGAATGCCCGAGAGCAGGTCGCGGCCCTGGCCGTCGGTGCCCAGCCAGTAGTGGAAGGTGTCCAGGCCGTTCATGCTGCCCGGCGGCAGGCGTGCGTCCAGCACGTCGATCTGCAGCAGGTCATACGGATTCTGCGGCGCGATCCAGGGCGCCAGGATGGCGGCCAGGATCAGCAGCGTGGCGACAGCCAGGCCCAGCACCGCCGTCTTCGACGACATGAACTCGGCCAGGTTGCGCCGCCACGGCGATTCGCGGCGCAGCGCGGGGGTAGGGTTCGGGGTAGATACGGCGCTCATGCCGAGGCCTCCAGCCGCACCCGCGGGTCCAGCACTTTATAAAGAATGTCCACGATCAGGTTCAGGGTCACGAACAGGCACACCACCACGATCAGGTAGGCCACGATGACGGGGCGGTCCAGCGCGTTCAGGCTGTCCAGGATCAGCTTGCCGGCGCCGGGCCAGGCGAAGATGCTTTCCGTGACCACGGCGAAGGCGATGGTGGAGCCCAGCTCCAGGCCCAGCACCGTCACCAGCGGAATCATGGTGTTGCGCAGCACGTGCACACAGACCACGCGCATGGGCGACAGGCCCTTGGCGCGCGCGAACTTCACGAAGTCCAGCGGCAGCACGTCGCGCACGCCGGCGCGGGTCAGGCGGATCACCAGCGAAATCTTGAACAGCGACAGGTTGAACGCCGGCAGGATCAGGTGGCGCCAGCCGTCGGCCGTCAGCCACGACCACTGGAAGCCCAGGAACTCCACGGTTTCGCCGCGGCCGCTGGCCGGCAGCCAGCCCAGCGACACGCTGAAGGTCATGATCAGCATCAGCGCGATCCAGAACGTCGGCAGCGAGAAGCCGACGATGCTGCCCGCCATGATCATCTTGGCGAAACGGCTATCCGGATACAGACCTGCGTACAGGCCCAGAGGCAGACCCACCACCACGGCCAACATCATTGCGGCGATGGCCAGCTCGAACGTCGCCGGCAGGCGCTGGATCACCAGTTCGACCGCAGGGATGTTGTAGACGAAGCTGTTGCCCAGATTGCCGTGCAGGGCGCCGTTCAGGAACGCCAGATACTGTTCCCACAGCGGCTTGTCCAGGCCGAGTTCGGCGATGATGCGGGCGCGGTCCACCTGGTCCACGTCCTGGCCGATCAGGATGTCCACCGGATTGCCGATGGCATGCAGGCCCACGAAGACGATCAGCGTCATCAGGAAGACCACCACCGCGGCTTGCGCGATGCGGCGCAGCAACCAGCCCGTCATTGCGCGGTCTCCGCTTGCGGGGCCGGGGCCGGCGTCCATTCGTCACCGAACACTTCGGGTTCGGAGAACGCTTCCATATTGGCGTAGTGCGTCTCCACGTCCTCGCGGTAGAACAGGCCGGCGATGCCTTGCGCCAGGCGCTTGGCGCCTTCGCTGATGGCCGGGATGTCGCCCGAGATCGTGCCCTGCGTCAGCGCTGCCGGGTAGGAGAAGCAATGCACGCGGTCCAGGCCGGGACAGGCGCCCGGGGTTTTTTCCTGCAATTCGAACACCGCGCCCAGGTCGGGCGAGTCATGCAGTTCCTGGTCTTCTTCGCCGGCCGGCGGCACGTAGCGGTCGCCCCAGGCGCGCACGTGCGGCGCCAGCGCGGCGAACTCCGGACGCACGGTCCAGTCGATGCGGAAACCCGTGGAGAAGATCAGGAAGTCCAGCACGAACACGCCCTTCGGCGTGGTGACGTGGATCTCGTCGCCGACCAGCGCCAGGTCCTGCACGCCGCAGCCCAGATTAAAGCGGGCGTTGGGGTGGCGCGAGACGCGCAGCGTGCTGCCGCGCGGCGGCGGCACCTGGGCGGCGTTGATGTAGTGGCGGATCTTCCACTTCCATTCATCGGGCAGGGTCAGGTGGCCGTGGGTCAGGCCGGGGTTACCCGCGCCCTTGCCCTTGTTGATGCGCGGAATGTCGTTGCGGCGGATCAGCAGGTCTACGCTGGCGGCGCCGGCTTCCAGCGCGGTGCCCGCGCTGTCCATGGCCGACGCACCCGCGCCCACCACGCCCACGCGCTTGCCGGCCAGGGTGTTGTAGTCCATCACGTCGGACGAATGCGCCCAGCGGTTGCGCGGCAGCTTCTTCGAAAAATCAGGCACATAGGCGCCGCCCAGGCCGTCGCGGCCGGTGGCCAGCACCACCCGGCGCGCCAGCACCGTGCTGCGTCCGGCGGGGGATTCGATGTCCAGCTGCACCAGCTGGTCGGCGCGCGGCAGCACGGCCAGGATGCGGTGTTCGTTGCGCACATCCAGTTCCAGCGCGCGGCGGTACCAGCGCAGGTAATCCATCCATTGCAGGCGCGGGATCTTGTCCAACGCATCCCAGGCCTCGGAACCGAACTGGGCTTCGAACCAGGCGCGGAAGGTCAGCGCCGGCAGGCCCAGCGCGGGGCCGGTCAGCTGCTTGGGCGAACGCAGGGTTTCCATGCGGGCGGTGGTGGCCCAGGGACCTTCATAGCCTTCGGGCGCCTGGTCGAAGATCGGGGCATTGATGCCCAGGTGCTTGAGCGAGGCGGCCGCGGCCAGGCCGGCCATGCCGCCGCCGACGACGGCCACGTCCAGCACGGGCTGGCCGTCGACGAGGCGCGGCGTGACCCAGTTCTTGGCGGGGATTTCCAGCCAGGACAGGTCTTGCCGCAGGCGCGCTTCCAGCGCGGCTAGGCCTTGCGGCGGGGTGGCTACAGGCTGATTCATATAGCAGGGGATTCCGTAAGAGGGGCGTCGTCGCCATAGATCGACTGCAGCAGCGCCGAATGCTCGGCGGCGTCGTGCAGGGCGAAGCCGGGCAGCAGGGCTGCGGCGGCTTGGGCCAGCGCGTCGACCATGGCCTGGCAGGCTGGCGTCGGCGTTTGCGACTGCGGGGTGATGACCCCGAAGAAAAAGGGAATGTCCAGGTCGATGGGCCGGATCGCCACGCCCGGCATGGGGGCGCCGTAGGCGGTGATCGGTTCCAGCACCGACACGCCCAGTCCGGCGCGCACGGCGGCCAGGGCGTTGACGGACGAATTGGTTTCCATCGTGCCCAGCGTCTGGGCGTTCTGCGCCAGCGCGGCGTCCAGGCGGCGGCGCAGGCGGTAGGGATTGGCCATCGTGATCATGCGGCGTCCAGCCAGCGCGGCGACTGGCACCACGGCTTGTTGCGCCAGCGGATCGTTTTCCGGCAGCGCGACCACACAGGGCGCTTGCCCGATCCAGTGCACCGTCAGGCCGCGATGCTCCAGCGGCAGGCTGGTCGCGCCCAGTTGCGCGGCGCCCGACAGCACGGCGTGCACCACGCGCTCGGGCGAGGCGCTGCGCAACTGGATGCGCGCGGCGCCGATCCGGTCCTCGATGCGCTTGAGCGCGTCGGGCACCAGGCCTGCCGCCAGGGCGGAGGTGGCGGCCATCAGCAGCGGCTGGGCCTGGCCGCGGGCGATTTCATCGGCGCGGCTGCGGATCTGCTGCATGCCCGCCAACGCGCGCTCGACGTCGTCATACAGCAGGAAGCCCTGCTCGGTGGGCGTCACGCGCGGGCCGCTGCGCGCAAACAAGGGATAGCCGATCTCGGCTTCCAGTTCCTGCAACAACCGGCTGATCGCCGGCTGGGAGCGTCCCAACAGCCGGCCGGCAGCAGTGACGCTGCCCGTGGACATGACGGCCGCGAAGGCCTCGAGTTGACGAAGTTCCATCTGAATTGATTTATGCCAAGGACGAATTCTTGCCCGGCAAGTATGCGCTTTGCAAATAATTAAAGCGCATAAGTAAATTCCCTGATGGGGTTTTCATCAGGGAATTTCATAACTGCTAGTTATTTCAAGGATTTAGAGCGCAAGCGGCTCAGCAGCCCGGTATCGGGCTGGCGGCATGCGGGTGCGCGCGGAGAGCCCGCGGGCGCGGAGATCCTGATCAGGCCCGGGTGCGCAGTGCGTCTGCAACCGAGTCCAGGGAGTACCCCAGGTTCTGCAGGACTTTGGCCGTGGCCGTGCGCGTGAATTCGTCGGACGCGGTCTTCATGAACGCCGCGATCAATTCTGGATGCTCTCGGGCGTAGCCCCCACCGAAAACCGCATCGATCTGGGTTTCGGCTGCCCGCAGATAGCTTTCGGTACGGCTCTGGGCAAGCGTGAACAGAGTGTCAAGGTTCGCTTCAATGAACTCGGGCATGAGAGGTCTCCAATGACGGCGGCAGGCCATTTCAAGGCTAGCACCAGGCCCTTGCGGCTGCCAACGACCAGAAGTTCAAGAATGCCCGCGCCCCTCGCGCCGGTAGTACAGATAGCGTTCGATTTCCGCTTGTTCCACCGCGGGTTCCAGCGAGCGCCACCGGACCACGTAGCCGCGATGCGCTGGCGGCATCCAGCCCAATACGGAGTACATCGTGACTTCGGTCTGGCCAGTATTGAATTCCGTCTCGAAGAATCCCTGGCGACTCGGCGGCTCGCTGCCGCAAATCCAGCTGGAATCTGGCATGGCGCTCTCCCGTACGGCTTCAATCCTACGCGCCGGTCCGGGAAATGGCATACGTTCTAGCCCCGATGCGGGCCGCGCCTGCCTTGTGTTAGAAACGTGGATGGGGCTCTTGCGGCATGATTGCCGCGATCTTTGCGAACCTTTGCAGTTCGATTTGGCGGATGCCGGTAGTATTCGTCCATCGAACCTCAGGAGCCCGTCATGCACAGTCAGCAACCCGCGCCCGAGCCGAACAAGCGCCGTTGGCCTTTTGGCTACGGCGAAGAGGAGTAAGCCGGCTGCCCTAGCCGATACGCGCAATCATGTTCACCGGACGCCCGGAAACGCATTCACCCAAGTGATCGTCACGTCGGGAAAGGCGTCCACTAACTGGATCTTGAAGTCCGGGAAGCTGTCGACGATTTTCCATTCGCCGCAACTGTCGGCGAAAGCGTCGACCTTCTTCACCGACAGGTCGGCTAACGCGCTGACCACCTTGACCTTGATGTCGGGGAACGCGGTGACGATCTTCACCTTGCCATATAGCGGGACACCTTTGTAGGTGCAGTTGGCCTTGTTCAGATCGCCGGCCACGGCGGCAAATGGAGCAGCCAGCAGGGCGCAAGCAAGGACGGCTCGGTGGATGAGGCGCATGGGAGTACTTCCTGCAACGCCGGCACGCGTCGGCGACATGGGGACAATGACGCGCGCATAGTACCGCAGGCCGTGTGAGGTCTGCGGCGCAATGATGCGGCCACCTATGCGGCATCCTCGCGCCTTGCGCTCAGTGCTTGGGCAGCACGAACTCCACCCTCCGGTTCTGCGCCCGTCCTTGCGGATTGTCCGCGCCATTGGCCAGCTTGTTCGATTGGATCGGCTGGGTATCGCCGTATCCCTTGACGGTCAGCCGCGACTTGTCCACGCCATGATTCGCCAGCCATTGCGCCACCGCCTGCGCGCGGCGCAATGAAAGATCCTTGTTGTACGAGGCCGAGCCCTTGGAGTCGGTGTGGCCTTCGATGCCGACGGTGCCGGCCGAACTGGATTGGATCAGGCTGGCGATGTCCCGCAGCGTAGGTTCGGCGGCCGGTCGGATGGCGGTCTTGTCGAAATCGAACAGCACGTCGCCCAGCATGGCGACGGTCACGGCGTTCTTGTCCTGCCGCACCGACAGGCCGTCGTGGCGCGCGGCCAGTCCGTCTATCTGCGCGTTCAGGTCCGATATGCCGCCGCTGGCATCGGAAGGCAGCCCCTTCAGGTCCAGGATGGTGGCCTGCAGATCCAGGATCTCGGCCTTGTAGGGTGGCTCCTGCGCGATGGAGCCGCTGGCGGCGGCGAGCAACGCCGCGGCCAGCAGAGTGGACGTGCCCGGGTAGCCGGCCATGGCTAGCGGTCGGTGATCTTGATGGCGTCGAAGGTCTCGACGCCAGGTATCGTCAGCGAGACCTCTTTGATCTCTTTGGGCGGGGCGGGGAACTTCCCCTGCCAGGAGCCGGCGATCGGGGCGTCCTTCTCGGTCCGGATCATCAGTTTGGGATTGGTCAGCGGCTTGTCGTTGCTGTCTCTCAGCAGCAGATGCTTCTTGTTGCCGGCGACCACGTAGAAGCTGTTTTCATAGTCGCTCTTGCTGATCTGCGGATAGAGCATCTCCGTCTTGCCCATGACGACGGGCTTGAACCGTGCCTTGATGGACAGGATGTCGCCGCTGCGCACCGCTTCGATGACCTGGCCCTCGGCGCTGCCGGAGTCGGTCAGGCCGGTGGCCAGCGGCGCGGGAGCATCGGCCTGGGCTTGGGCAAGAACGGTCTGGCCGGCTACCGCCGCCAGCATGCCCAAACCCAGGACACAGGCGGCGGCTGTCTTTCTGATCGGAATCACGATAAGCATCCTTTGTCGTTGAAAACCATTCAGGGCAGGGCATCAGGAGCGGGGCTCATCCTTTTGGTCCCGTCCAAAGTCCAACGCAAGATGGTCCAACTTTCAGGCGCTTATTTCAGTTCGATGTTTTTCCAAGACGTTACGGAATCTAGCCGACGCGAGCCTCATCCGCCGCGGTGCCCGTGGTAGCGCGGCGCGGCGACGCTGCGGACGTTTTCCTTGTGCTGCGAGCCGACCAGGGCCTTGCGCCGGGCTTCCTCATGCTGGTGATCCGCGCGGGCGCGTTCCTTGTCGGCCTGCGCGTCTGGCGCGGCGTGGGAGGGATTGGGGTGGGGAGTGTTGGGCGTCATGGTGCGTACCTATTAAGCAGGTGACGCGGCATATGCCGCTTTTCCACATTACGCCCCTCATCCGTGTTTCTCAAGCTGCGGTTACGGCGCTTTTTTTGATCCTGGCGGCGCGATGTTTGAGCATTTGAAGAGGCCGCGGCAGCACAATGGTCCTGCGCTGGTTTCCCGGATGTTCTTCTTTCAGGAGAGCTTCATGTGCGACTGTTCTTCTTTCGCCAATTCCCCGCAATTCAACCGCCGCCGCCTGCTGTTCGGCGCCGCAGCGATCGCCGCAGCCGGCGCTTCAGGCTGGCTGGGCGATGCCCAAGCCGCCGTGCCGTCAAACGATATCGGCCCCGACGAGGCCTTGAAGCGCCTGATGGCGGGCAATGCCCGCTACGCCGCCAACAAGCCGAACATGCGGGACTATTCCGCGGGACGCGCCGCCCGCGCCGTGAAGCAAAAGCCCATCGCCGCCATCCTGGGCTGTTCGGATTCGCGGGTGGCGCCGGAACTGGCTTTTGACCAAGGGCCGGGCGACCTCTTCATCGTGCGCGTGGCCGGCAACTTCGTGAACGAAGACGGCCTGGCCAGCCTGGAGTACGGCGCCCTGGTCCTGCGCGCGCCGCTGATTCTGGTGCTGGGCCACGACAACTGCGGCGCGGTGGACGCGACGGTGAAGGCATGGAGGGACAAGACCGAACTGCCGGGCCATCTACCCGCGCTGGTGAATGCGCTCAAGCCCGCGGTCGAGCTTGCGGACAAGTCGGGCGCGAAAAACCTGGTGGCCGCAGCGGTCCAGGCCAATGTGCGACTGACGGTCGAACGCCTGAAAACGGCGCAGCCTCTCTTGCAGGAGATGGTGCAGCAGAAAAAGTTGGGAGTGGTCGGCGGCGTGTACAGCCTGGCCACGGGCAAGGTGACATTGGTTTGACGCCAGCGCAGGGGGCGGCTGAACTCCAGCGCCGGCCGGCCCCGCAATGGTGAGAATTGCTGAGCTTTAAGCGTTTTTCCCTTCGTAATATCCGATGAAAGGATACTGAAAGGGGAAGAGGCATGGGGGCGTGTGAAAAATGCGAGGCTATCGTCACGGACCGGCGCGATGCGCCCGGTCATGACAACCTGATCAGCCTGGGCGTGGTGCGGTCGACGGGGCAGCAGCAACGCGGCGTGCAGCACGAAGCGTACACCTGTGCGGTGTGCGGCACGGATTGGGATTATCTCCACGACAAGCGCGATCCGGCTTCGGGGTGGCGCCGTTCCGATGCGGGCGTGCACACGGAAACGGCCGCAGCGCCTTTGGCGAGAGCCGTCGGCGCCGCGTAGCGCGGCGCGCCGTCTTTAATCAGATCCCGTTCCCGCATCGGCTCAGCGGCCGGCGCGGCTACATCTGCATCTTCTTCTTGCCCAATAGCGTCAGCGCCAGGCTGCGGCCGGTGCGCATGAAGGGATAGAGCGCCGTCGACAGGCAGGGATTGCGGAACACTGCCGCGTTGACGCTGTTGAACAGGTCGTTGCCCGTGCTGAGCAGCGCCAGCCGGTTGATGCAGTCGGCGCCCCAGTAGTCCTGGCCGTCCAGGTGCAGCAGCATGCCCTGGTTCAGATCGTAGCCTTGCGCCTTGTAGGCCACCGCCAGATCAGGGTGGTCGCGCATGTTCAGCAGATCGATGGGGCCGACGGCCTTCTGCAGTTGCAGCATCCGCACGTAGTTCGAGCAGAAAGGGCAATCTCCGTCGTAGAGCAGGAAGTTCTTTGCGATGGCCATGATGCACCGTGTGGAAATGCGCGGGCGCGAAAGGCGCGCCTGCCTCTTGCTTCCGATTAAAACGCATATCGCGGCAAGCGCCCACCGCCCGCGTCGTAGGCGCGGATATCAACGCATCTGGCGCACGCCGTACCCCAGGCGCCGGCGCAGCAGGTTGCGCAGCGTGACGCCATCGGCATAGCCGACTTGCGCCGCGATCTGCTCCAGCGACTGGTTGCTGGTCTTCAGTAAATGCGCTGCGCGCTCCACGCGCAGATCCTGGAAAAACGACAGCGGGCTCTTGCCCAGGACCTCCTGCATGCGGCGCGCCAGCGTGCGCTTGCTGGCGCCCAGCGCCTGCGCCGCGGCGTCCAACGAGAATCCCTGCGCAAGATGCGCGCGGGCCCAGCGCTCGAAGGCCTGCACCAGCGGCTCGGCATGCGTCAGGTGGTCGGTGATGACATAGGCCGACTGCGAGGGCCGCTGGTCCACGATCAGATAGCGCGCCACCAACGCGGCCAGTTCCGGACTGGCCTGTCGCACGAGCCACAGCGCCATGTCCATGTGGCTGAGCGCCGCGCCCGCGGTCAGCAGCGACGACGAGCGCACCAGCATGCGTTGGTCCTCCAGATCCACCGCCGGATAGCGCTGCCTGAACAGCGGCGCCAGCCACCAGGTGGTAGTCGCCTTGTGGCCGTCCAGCAGGCCCGATTCCGCCAGCACGAAGGTGCCGATGCAGGCTGCGGCGGTGTTCGCGCCAGGCGCGCGCTGTCGCAGCATGCGGCCGGCGTCGCGCACGTCGGCGCGGTCCAGCGCGGGCAGCAGGGTTTCGGGCATCTTGCAGGCGATGGCCGGGATCACGAGCCAGTCGGGGTCCGACGGGTCCGGGCTGCCCGAGACGGGCACGCCGAATCCCTGCGCGCTGCGCACCTTGCGGCGCATGCCGACGATGCGCGTGTCGAACGGCTGGACCGGTTCGGGCAGCAGCGGCGCCAGCTCGTTGGCCGTGGTGAACACGTCCAGGATGGCCGACAGGCCGGTATCGAACACGCCCTCCAGGGCCAGGATCTGGATTTTCATGGCAAGAACGCTATCAAAGATGTCAAAACCGCCAATATTAATCAGGCTGGCCCGGACTCACAATGCGGCTGTCTGATCGCGAGCGCAAACGTGCGCCGCGCCTTGCCGGAGCCGTATCTTGTCTTTTGAAAATCTGTTTGCCCTGGCGGTATTCGCCTTCGTGACCTCGGTTTCGCCGGGACCCAGCAACGTCATGTTGATGACCTCGGGCGCCAACTTCGGCTTCGGCCGGACGTTGCCCCAGGTGCTGGGCATCACCGTTGGCTTCACTACGCTGCTGCTTGGGGTAGGTCTGGGCCTGGGCGCGCTGTTCCACGCCTGGCCGGCCCTGTCGGCAGGCCTGAAGGTAGGGGGCGCGGCCTATCTGCTTTACCTGGCATGGCGCATAGCCCTATCGCGTTCCATCGGTGCGGGGCAGGCGTCTGCCAGGCCGCTCACGTTCATGGAGTCGGCCTTGTTCCAATGGATCAATCCCAAGGCCTGGATCGTCGCGCTGGCCGCGGTTGCGGTTTATGTGGATGCCGCGGCGCCCTGGGCGACGCTGGCGTGGATGTGCCTGGTGTTCGCGGTGGTGAACGTGCCCAGCGTTTCGCTGTGGGCGGGCTTCGGCGTGGCGCTGCGCGGATTCCTGGCGCAGCCGGGGCGTCTGAAGTGGTTCAACATCTGCATGGGATCGCTGCTGGCGCTGACGTTGTGGCCGATGCTGCGGTGAGGCAAGCCAGCGGCAGCATTGGAGAAAGTGCGGCGAGGAATCCCGTGGCCGCTTTGGGGGGGGCGGCCTGTGCAGGCCGCGCCCCGACACGGCTCAGTCCGCGGCGGCTTCACCGGGCGCGCCCCATGCCAGACCCATGGCGTAGCCGCGCACATCCTCGGGCCATGCGGCGATCTGCTGTGTAAAACGCTCGCGGTCGCTGGCATACAGCGCCCGCGTGGCTTCCTCGAAACCGGGCAGGTTACCGGCCATGCTGGACATGAACCGGTACGCCGCCTCCTGGCGCTCGCGCAGGCGGTCCTGCGCCTCGTTGTCGCGGCGCGCCTGTTCCACCAACTTGCGCAGGACTACCGAAGCGCCGCCGGGCTGCGCGCCCAGCCAGTCCCAATGGCGCGGCAGCAGAGTCACTTCGCGCGCCACCACGCCGAGCTTGGGGCGGCCCCGGCCGCGCGGTTGCGCGTCATCGGCCGCACCGGCGGGCGCTTCGGGCGCTGGGACGGCCGGGTCAATGCGGACGCGGTGGCGCTCCGCGATGGCGGCATGGCTTCCGCTGAGGTCCAGATCGACCTGTTTGCCGGATAGGTCGTCGAACACGAGGATGGTGGCGTCGCGGCCTTCGTCCATCGCCAGCCTGACCGCGAGCGCCACGTCGGAGAGGGCGCCGGCGGCAAGAATGCGATGACCGGCGAAGGCGGTGTGCGGATCGGCGGGGAGGGGGGTGATTGAGTTGCTCATTTTTTATCCGGGTGAAATTCGTGAATGAATTATGATCCGGGTAAAAATAGATGTCAATACACCCGGGTAAAAATAGTGATGCGGAAAAAGCACCACCCTGAGGTACAGAAATATCCCCGAGAACCTAGGGTCAACACCTAGGCAAAACACCCAAGCGGCGTATAATCTTGCTTTGCGCCCGGAGTTACCCATGCGTCTCGTACAAAAAGCGCTCACCTTCGACGATGTGTTGCTGGTGCCTGCGTATTCCGAGGTCCTGCCTCGCGACACTTCCCTGGCTACGCGCCTCACTCGCAACATCACCCTGAATATCCCGCTCGTGTCCGCCGCCATGGACACCGTGACCGAATCGCGCCTGGCCATCGCCATGGCGCAAGAGGGCGGCATCGGGATCATCCACAAGAATCTGTCCGCTGACGCCCAGGCGCGTGAAGTCGCCCGCGTCAAGCGCCACGAATTCGGCATCGTGATCGATCCGGTCACCGTCACCCCCCAGATGAAGGTGCGCGACGCCATCGCGTTGCAGCGCCAGCATGGCATCTCGGGCCTGCCGGTGGTCGAAGGGCGCAAGCTGGTCGGCATCGTCACCAACCGCGACCTGCGTTTCGAAGAGAACCTGGACCAGCCCCTGCGCAACATCATGACGCCGCAGGAACGCCTGGTCACCATGAAGGAAGGCGCCACGCTGGAAGAGGCGCAGTCCCTGATGCACAAGCACCGCCTGGAGCGCGTGCTGATCGTCAACGACGGCTTTGAACTGCGTGGCCTGGCCACCGTCAAGGACATCGTCAAGAACACCGAACACCCGATGGCCAGCAAGGATGCCCAGGGCCAGTTGCGCGTGGGCGCGGCGGTCGGCGTGGGCGCCGGCACTGAAGAACGCGTGGAAAAGCTGGTTGCGGCCGGCGTCGACGTCCTCATCGTCGACACCGCCCACGGCCATTCCAAGGGCGTGCTGGAAGGCGTGCGCTGGGTCAAGCAGAACTACCCCAAGGTTGAAGTCATTGGCGGCAACATTGCCACCGCGGCCGCCGCGCGCGCGCTGGTCGAGTACGGCGCCGACGGCGTCAAGGTCGGCATCGGCCCCGGCTCCATCTGCACCACCCGTATCGTCGCGGGCGTGGGCGTGCCGCAGATCCATGCGATCTCCGAAGTCGCCAAGGCGCTGGAAGGCACGGGCGTGCCCCTGATCGCCGACGGCGGCATCCGTTACTCGGGCGACGTCGCCAAGGCCCTGGCGGCCGGCGCTTTCGCCTGCATGATGGGCGGCATGTTCGCCGGCACGGAAGAAGCCCCCGGCGAAGTCGTGCTGTTCCAGGGCCGTTCGTACAAGTCCTACCGCGGCATGGGCAGCCTGGGCGCCATGACGGACGGCTCCGCCGACCGTTACTTCCAGGATCCGTCCAACAACGCCGACAAGCTGGTTCCCGAAGGCATCGAAGGCCGCGTCCCCTACAAGGGCAGCGTGCTGGCCATCATTTACCAACTGGTCGGTGGCATCCGCGCCTCGATGGGCTACTGCGGCTGCGCCACCATCGACGACATGCGCACCAAGACCGAATTCGTGGAGATCACCTCCGCGGGCGTGCGCGAGTCCCACGTGCACGACGTACAGATCACCAAGGAAGCGCCCAACTACCGCGCCGACTGATCCGTACAGTCAACTACAATGTCATGCATCGCGCACCGGCAGAACCGCAACATGAATCAGCGGTTCTGCCGGTGCGGTTTTATTTACTGCGGTTTTATTCTTTACCGGTAGAGTCTCCATGCACCAGCGCATCCTCATTCTCGACTACGGTTCGCAAGTCACCCAGCTGATCGCCCGCCGCGTCCGCGAAGCCGGCGTCTACTCCGAAGTGCACCCCGGCGACGTCGACGACGCCTTCGTGCGCGACCAGATGGCGCAAGGCCTGAAGGGCATCATCCTGTCCGGCAGCCACGCTTCCGCCTACGAAGAAGGCTCCATGCGCGTGCCGCATGCGGTGTTCGAACTGGGCGTGCCCGTCCTGGGCATCTGCTACGGCATGCAGTCCATGGCGCAGCAATTGGGCGGCGTGGTCAGCTTCTCCGACCACCGCGAATTCGGCTACGCCGAAGTCCGCGCCCACGGCCACACCAAGCTGCTGGAAGGCCTGGAAGACTTTTCCACCGCCGAAGGCCACGGCATGCTGAAGGTCTGGATGAGCCACGGCGACAAGGTCACCGAGCTGCCCCCGGGCTTCAAGCTGATGGCTTCCACGCCGTCCTGCCCCATCGCCGGCATGGCCGACGAAGACCGCAAGTTCTACGCCGTCCAGTTCCACCCCGAAGTCACGCACACCGTCCAGGGCAAGGCCATGCTGGCCCGCTTCGTGAACGAGATCTGCGGCTGCGAAGGCGACTGGAACATGCCCGACTACGTGGCCGAAGCCGTTGCCCGCATCCGCGAGCAGGTCGGCACGGACGAAGTCATCCTGGGCCTGTCCGGCGGCGTGGATTCCTCGGTGGCCGCGGCGCTGATCCACAAGGCCATCGGCGACCAGCTCACCTGCGTATTCGTCGACCACGGCCTCTTGCGCCTGGACGAAGGCAAGCAGGTCATGCAGACCTTCGCCGAAAACATGGGCGTGAAGATCATCCACGTCGACGCCACCGCCCAGTTCATGGGCAAGCTGGCCGGCGTGGCCGACCCCGAAGCCAAGCGCAAGATCATCGGCCGCGAATTCGTCGAAGTGTTCCAGGAACAAGCCGGCAAGCAGCAGAGCGCCAAGTGGCTGGCCCAGGGCACGATCTACCCCGACGTCATCGAATCCGCTGGCGCCAAGACCGGCAAGGCCACCTCCATCAAGTCGCACCACAACGTGGGCGGCCTGCCGGACACGCTGAACCTGCAACTGCTGGAGCCGCTGCGCGAACTGTTCAAGGACGAAGTCCGCGAACTCGGCGTGGCCCTGGGCCTGCCGCCGCAGATGGTCTACCGCCACCCGTTCCCCGGCCCCGGCCTGGGCGTGCGCATCCTGGGCGAAGTCAAGCACGAGTACGCCGAACTGCTGCGCCGCGCCGACGCGATCTTCATCGAGGAACTGCGCAACACCAAGGACGAGGCCAGCGGCCTGACCTGGTACGAGCTGACCTCGCAAGCGTTTGCCGTGTTCCTGCCGGTGAAATCGGTGGGCGTGATGGGCGATGGGCGTACCTACGAATACGTCGTGGCGCTGCGTGCGGTGCAGACGTTTGACTTCATGACCGCCGATTGGGCGCCGCTGCCGCATCCGTTGCTGGCTCGGGTGTCGTCGCGCATCATCAATGAAGTGCGCGGCATCAATCGGGTTGTGTATGACGTGTCGAGCAAGCCGCCTGCGACGATCGAGTGGGAGTGATCCCGCTGTTGTCTTGCGGTGAATGAAAGAGGCGCTTCGGCGCCTCTTTCTCTTTGAGTCGGGAGATGAGAGCGCTGCCGTCAGCCCCTCAATCGCACCAAGAATGCTCCCAGCGCCGTGACCGTCGCCAGCACCGTCACCGCCATCCATCCGAACTGTGCATACAGCAAGGCTGCCAACGCCGACCCGACGGCCATGCCGATGAACATGCCGGTGAACAGTACCGCGTTGAGCCGGCTGCGGGCATTGGCGTCGATGCCGTAGATGATGGTTTGGTGCGCGATCAGTGCGGCCTGTATGCCCAGGTCGAATCCGATGGCGCTGGCGACCAGCAGCCCTAGCTGCGCGCCGGGCGCCATGAGCGGGGCCACTCCCATGGCGGCGAAGGACGCGACGACCAGGCCTGCACCCAGACGGGTGACCAGCGGGGCGCCGTGGCGGTCGGCGATGCGTCCGGCGATGGGAGCGGCCATGGCTCCTGCCGCGCCGGCCAGTCCGAAGGCGCCGGCGGCGGCCGCGCCCAGGTGGAAGGGCTCGTCATGCAGCATGATGGCCAGGGTGGACCAGAAGGCGCTGAAGCCGATAGACAGCAGGCCTTGGGCCCAAGTGGCGCGGCGCAGTGCGGAATGTTGCCGCCATAGCGCGGCCAGCGATCGCAGCAGCGCGAAGTAAGGCAGTTGCGTGCTGGCTTCGAAGCGCGGGAGCTGGCGCTTTGCGGCCAGGCCTACGAGCGCGATGCTGGCGGCGGCGGCCGCGAACATGGCGCGCCAACCCCAGTTCTCGGCAACGAAGCCGCTGACTACCCGGGACAGCAGGATGCCCAGCAGCAGGCCTGTCATCACCGTGCCGACGATTTTGCCGCGATGCGCGGCTGGCGCCAATGTTGCGGCTGCCGGAACGATGTCCTGCGCCATCGTTGCGGACACGCCGACGGCCAGGCTGGCGGCCAGCAGCGTCGGCAAAGAGGGCGACAGGGCCGCGAGCAGCAGCGCGGCGAACAGGATGGCGGCCTTGGTGAGGATGATCCTGCGCCGGTCATGCCGGTCACCCAACGGCGCCAGGAAGAGGATGCCCAGGGCATAGCCCAACTGGGTCAGTGTTGGCAGCAGTCCGACCGACTGGGGAGAGGCGCCGATGTCCGGGGCCAGCACTCCCAGCATGGGCTGGCTGTAGTACAGGGATGCGACCGACAGGCCGGCGCTGCCGGCCAGCATGAAGGTCAAGCGTAGTGGCAGCCCCGAGGAGGCGGCTGAATCCTGATCCTTGGCGGCGGCGGTAATTTGCGTGGAAGGCATGTTGGTGTGTTCCAGGGGCTCAGTTGGCGGCCGCCACGGCGGCCTGTTGAAGGGCTTGCAGGAACGCCGCGGGCGGTTGCGCACCGCTGACGAGAGAATCGCCGATGCACAGGGATTTCACGGCGTGGCTCCTTGCGTTGAGAGGAACGCCAGATTAGTCTTTGCGTAAAAATCAATGAATCGGTCTATATTGCAACGTAGGATTGCGTATTTCGCAAAGATAACCATGGATAAACTGCAAGCCTTGCGCGTCTTCCTGGATGTGGCCGAGTCAGGAGGATTCTCCAAAACCGCGCGGCGCCTGGGGGTCGCCACGTCTTCCGTCACGCGGCTGATCGATACCCTGGAGGCGTCTCTCGGTACCGCGCTGCTGACCCGGTCGACGCGCCGGGTAACGTTGACCGACGCAGGAGCGACTTACCTGGAGCAGGTGTCCAGGGTTGTGTCGGATCTGGAGGAGGCCGACGGCAGCGTGTCGGATGTTGGCGCGGTCGCGGTCGGACCCTTGCGGGTTTCCTTGCCAGTGACCTTCGCGCGCTTGTGCCTGGGACCCTATATCTCGGGTTTCCTGCGCGAGAATCCGCGCGTGTCACTGGATCTGGTGCTATCCGATGCGTATGTGGACCTGGTGGCGGAGCGGATCGATGTCGCTGTCCGCATCGGCACACCGGACTTGCAGCCTCAATTGATCGTGCGCAAATTGGCCGAGCACCGGCGCTATGTGGTGGCCAGCCATGAATACCTGGAGCGGCACGGCACGCCCACTGCGCCTGAGGAGTTGACACAGCACGACTGTCTGCGATTCGCTCACCAGGCCGGGCCGCAACGCTGGTCGTTCCTTCGCGGCGATGACGAGGTGCGGCACGTGGAGGTGCAGGGGCGTTTGGCCGCCAACAACTCGGACATGCTGCGCGAAGCTGTGCTGGATGGGCAGGGCATCGCGTTGCTGGCGGAATGGCTGATCCGGGAGGACGTGCGGGCCGGGCGGCTGCGCCGGTTCTTCGAGGACTACGAGGTCAATCCTCAAGAACAGAGTGTGTGCGTCCATGCGGCGTATCTACCGAATCGCAGGCATTCCAAAAAGGTCCAGGTATTTCTCGACTTTCTCCAGATGCGTCTTGCGAGGAGCACGGCCGGCTGACGTCAGGCCCTGTTGAACCCCGCAGCCCGGACAATTGCAGGCCTTCTTTCCGGGATGTTATGAACGCACACCGCAGATATCGCGCAATTGCGCGATATCCGGCTGTACGCCCAGCCCCGCCGCGTTTCCGAGCTGGGCCTCTCCTTCAACGATCGCACCCAATGCCGGACTGAGAGCCGCGCGCAGCGGGTTCTCGTTGGCATCGATTTCAAGCATGCCGCCGGCTCGTCCCCGCGCCGCCAGAATGTGCGCCGACGCAAGCTGGCCGACACCCGCGCCAAGGAAATGCGGGCAATAGCGCAGTCCGGCCTCGTGAATCCTGTCGATCACGGGCAGGCAGCCGGATATACCGCCCCATTTGGCCAGGTCCGGCTGCACGACCTTGAGCGTCCTGCTGTTGATCATGGCCTCGAAGGCGTCTGGACCGATGAGGTTCTCTCCGGCTGCGAGGGGGATATCCGTTTTTTCTGCCAACTGCGCCCAGTCCGATAGCGGGCGATCGGCGCGCAGCGGCTCTTCCAGCCAGCGCGGCGCGAACTCGCTGAAGCGGCTGCTCATGTGTAGAGCGCCCGGCAGATCCCAGGCCTGATTGGCGTCCAGCATGAGCTCGCTGCCCGAGGGCAGCCGGGCGCGCACCGTTCTGACATTGGCGAGGTCCCGCTCCTCGCCAAAGCCCACCTTGAGCTTGAAGGCGCGATAGCCCTCCGCGTGTTTTGCGAGCACCGTATCTTCGGGGCGGTCAGGGTTGATGCCGCTTGCATAGACGCGGATCAGGTCCGAGGCGCCGCCCAGGAATTGCCATAGCGGCGCGCCAGCCCGGCGCGACAGCATGTCCCATAAGGCCAGGTCGATGCCGGCGATTACCTGCGCGATGGGGCCAGGTTCGCCCGACTGGATGGCGAGGACCGCGGTGCGCGCGCTCATGTGGGCAAACGCGGCTTGGGCCGAGGCGTAGGACTGGCCGACGACCAGCGGCGCGACCACGGTTTCAAGCAGGCGGGCGCGGTGTTCGGCGCCGCAGCCGGGAAAGTTGCACCAGACCTCTCCCCAGCCGACCGCGCCGTCCGCATCTTCTACCCGCACGAGCAGGGCGGGGCGGTCATGCATGGTGCCGAACGAGGTTTGTACCGGACGCTTGACCGGCCATCGCAGGACGTAGGCCTGGATACGCGCAAGCGTGAATGGTTCGATGGCCCAGGCTTGATTCGTATTAGGGTTTGTCATGGCATTAAGATATTAAGTGCTGGTCTATAGTATGTTTAGCACTTACGGATTGCAACTCAGGTCTAACCCTCTATACACACCATGCGCCTTCCGTCCTTTATCTCGCGCCCGCTG
Organism: Achromobacter xylosoxidans; assembly: GCF_014490035.1. NCBI lineage: Bacteria > Pseudomonadati > Pseudomonadota > Betaproteobacteria > Burkholderiales > Alcaligenaceae > Achromobacter > Achromobacter xylosoxidans. Next base: position 2,976,547 of record NZ_CP061008.1, read on the forward strand.
CTCATCGCGGCGCCATGGCTATGCATCCTCTTGCTGTGGCTGGCGGTGCGCGCCAGCGGGCTGGTCAGCCCCGCGCTCGTGCCTTCGCCCGCCGCGGTCGTCGAAAAGTTCATAGAGCTCTCCAAGGACCGGCTGTGGCTGGACATCTGGATGTCGGCCCGCCGCGTTTTCACCGGAGTCGCGCTAGGCATCCTGGTGGCAGTGCCCGTGGGTTTTTGCCTGGGCTGGTATCGCGGGCTGCGGGTCTTCATCGATCCCGTCATCAATTTCTTCCGCGCGCTCCCGCCGATCGCGCTGATTCCGCTGGTGATCGTCTACTTCGGCATCGGCGAATCGGCCAAGACCGTCATCCTGTTCTATGCCTCGTTCTTTGCCGGCGTCATCGTGATGTACGAGGGCATCGCCCAGATCAGCCCGATCTTCGTGCGCGTCGCACGGACGCTGGGCGCCAATGATGTGGAGATCTTCATCAAGGTCATCGTCCCGTTGACCGTACCGCACATCCTGACCGCCATCCGGGTGGCGCTGGGCGTGGCCTGGGCCACGCTGGTGGCGTCCGAACTCATAGCGGCCCAGCAGGGGCTGGGGGCGCTGATCCAGAATGCCTCCTCGTTCTTCCAGCTGGACGTGATCTACGTCGGGATCATCTGCATCGGCCTCATCGCCATGCTGATGGACCTGGCGCTGAGGGCCGCAAGCCGGCGCCTGGTCGCGTGGCAAGACCGTATCGCCTGAGACCATCCCGGACATTCAAGACCATGACCATGAGCACTCAACTGCGCAGCGTGGATACCGCTACGCCGAAGCCTTCCCAGGAACCGGAAGTCAGGATCAGGTTCGACAACGTTACGGTGGACTTTCCCACGGCCACAGGCCCCATGAGGGTGGTGGATGGCGTGACGCTGGACATCCGGGATGGCGAGTTCGTTTCCATCATCGGCCCCTCGGGTTGCGGCAAGACGACCTTGATGAACATCGTCGGCGGCTTCGTGCAGCCCACCTCCGGCTCCGTGACGCTGGATGGGCAGCCTGTCACGGCGCCCGGACCCGACCGCGGCGTGATCTTCCAGGAATATGGCGTCTTCCCGTGGCTGACGGTGCGCGGCAACATCGAGTTCGGCATGAAGCTCGCGGCCAACAAGACGAGCCCGCGGGAGCGCGCCGAGATCTGCCAGCGCTACATGAAGCTGATGGGCCTGAGCGATTTCGCCGATCACTTTCCGAAGCACCTGTCCGGCGGTATGCGGCAGCGGCTGGCAATCGCGCGAGCCTACGCCGTCAAGCCCCAGTTCCTGTTGATGGACGAGCCCTTTGGCGCGCTGGACGCGCAGACCCGGACCGCCATGCAGGACCTGCTGCTCGAAGTGCTGCAGACCGAGGGCAAGACGGTGATGCTGATCACCCACTCGGTGGAAGAGGCCATCTACCTGTCGTCGAAGATCGTCGTGGTCACAGCGAGGCCTTCCAAGGTACGCAAGGTGATAGAGGTGCCTTTCGGCTACCCCCGATCGGAGCGGGTCCACGAGGACCCGCGCTTCGTCGAGCTGAGCCGCGAGATCCGGGAGCTGGTCATGTTCGAGTACGAAGCCCAGGCCCGCCAATCCGTCCGGCCGACCGATTGAGCCTGCGTCAGCAGCCCCACCACAAGGAGACACCATGAAGCTCGACCGCAGAACCCTACTCAAGGCCGGCATGGCCGCTTCCATCGCAGCGATCGCGGCGCCCGCCATAGGCCAGGCGCGCAAGAAACTGCGCGTAGGCTACCTGCATACGCCCGCCGTCGACGGCCATTTGTGGCTGGGCTTGCAGATGGGCAGCTATGCCAAGCATGGTTTGGAACTGGAGCCCATCGTCTTCACCACGGGGTTGGAAATCTTCCAGGCCATGATAGGCGGCAGCCTGGATGTGCTGGCCACCGGCGCGGTTGTGTCGAACTTTCCAGCCCGAGGCCAGGGCAAGGTCTTTCTCGTGAACGACATCGAGTACGGCACTGCCCAACTCTGGGTCCGCGACGAGTCGATCAAGACCGTGGCCGACCTGAAGGGCAAGCAGATCTCCACGACCACGGGCACGACCGCCCATGTGTTCCTGGACCGGGCCTTGCGCGCGGCCAAGCTGGACCCGGGCAAGGACGTGCAGATCGTCAACCAGCGCATGGCCGACGCCGTGACCTCGTTCGTCTCCGGCGCGGTCAGCGCGGTCGCGCTGTGGGTGCCGTTCGACACGATCGTCCGGTCCAAGGTGTCCAATGCGCGAATGCTGATCGACGCTTCCGCGTTCTATCCGGAGGCGGCGATCATGGGCGGATGGGCGGCCAGGAACGATTTCTACGAAGCCCAGAAGCCGGCCATCCGCAGCCTCATCGCCGCCTGGGGCGAGGCCAACGACGCCATCGTGAAAACCCCGGATGCCGCGGTGGAGACGCTGCAGAAGACACAGTACAAGGACGTGCCGCTGGCCGAGTTCAAGGCGCAGTTCAAGCAGGCCAAGTATTTCTCCACGGCCGAATGGCGCACCAAGTACGAAGACGGTTCAGTGACCCGCTGGCTGCAGCAGGTGACCGACTTCTTCGCGCAGGCCGGGAACATTCCGAATCCGGTTCCGGCATCGCGCTACTTCGATCCTTCTGCCTATCTGGAGGCGATCAAGGCATGAGCATTCCGGCTGGGACGGGCTTTGACTACATCGTCATTGGCGGCGGCTCCGCCGGATGCGTGCTGGCCAATCGGCTCAGCCGCGATCCTGCGGTGCGCGTGCTGCTGCTGGAGGCGGGCGCGGCCGCGCACAATTTCTGGCTCAAGCTGCCGGTGGGCTACTTCAAGACCATCTACGATCCGCGGTTCTCCCGGCTGTTCCCGGTCGAAGCCCAGGCCGAGACCGGCGATCGCACCATCCTGTGGCCGCGCGGCAAGGCGCTGGGCGGGTCTAGCGTGATCAACGGCTTGTTGTATATCCGCGGGCAACATGAGGACTACGACGACTGGGCCGATCTCGGCGCGACCGGCTGGGCCTATCGGGACGTGCTGCCGTATTTCAAGAAATCCGAGCGCTACGACGGGGGCGAGTCCGAGTACCACGGGGGTTCCGGCGAACTCCGCGTCTCCAATCTGCGCAATGAACATCCCTACACGGCTGCGTGGGTGGAAGCGGCAGTCGAGGCCGGCTGCCGGCGAAATGACGATTTCAATGGCGCCGAATCGGAAGGGGTGGGACCTTACCAGTTGACCCTCGGCAGCCGTTGGCGCTGCGACGCCGCGACCGCCTTCCTGTATCCGGTCCGGTCGCGTCCGAACCTGGTGATCGAAACCGGCGCCCATGTCACGCGCATCCTGATCGAAGGCGGCCGGGCGCTGGGCGTGGAGTGGGTGCAAGAGGGCCAATTGAAGCGTGCGATGGCGGATGCCGAGGTGGTGCTTGCGGCGGGCGCGCTGCAATCGCCCCAGGTGCTGCAGCTTTCGGGCGTGGGCGATGCGGCGCTGCTTGCCAGGCACGGCATCGCGGTTGCGGCGCACGCGCCGGAAGTCGGCCGCAACCTGCAGGACCATTACCAGGCGCGCGTGATCGTCAAGCTGAAGCGGCGCATGTCGCTCAACGACGCGGTGCGCAATCCGCTCAGCCTTGCGGGCATGGGAGCGCAGTGGCTCTTCAAGGGCAGGGGACCGCTCACGGTGGGCGCGGGCCAGGTGGGGGGACTGGCGGCGACCGAGCACGCGGTCGGCGGCCGGGCGGACATCCTCTTCAATGTCATGCCGCTGTCGGTCGACAAGCCCGGCGACCCGTTGCACCGGTTTTCCGGTTTCTCCGCGTCGGCGACGCAATGCCGGCCCGATTCGCGCGGCACCGTGGAGATCGTGGGCACGGATCCATTGGCATCGCCGCGCATCGTCTCGAACTATCTGACCGAGCCGCGCGATGCGAAGGTCCTGGTCGCGGGCTTGCGCATGTTGCGCGACATCTATGCCCAGCCGTCGTTCCGCGATCTGGTGACCGGCGTGGAGTACCTGCCGGGCAACGATGTCACGACCGCCGCCGCATTGGAGCAATTCGCGCGCAACAAGGGAGGCACGGTGTTCCATCCCGCCGGCACCTGCCGCATGGGCGGGGATGACGGAGCTGTGGTCGATGCGCGCTTGCGCGTGCGCGGGATCGAGCGCTTGCGCGTCGTCGATGCTTCGGTCATGCCCCGCATGGTGTCGACAAACACAAACGCCGCCGCGATCCTGATCGGCGAGAAGGGCGCCGCGCTGATCCTGGAAGACGCGCGCGGCGTGGCCCGGCCGCAGGCGCGTGATATAGTCGCGGACACTTTGACGCCATGATTCTCGACACCGCCCAAGCCCCTCTCTACGTTCAACTTTCGGATCTGTTCCGGCAGCGGATCCTGAAGGGTGTGTGGAAGAACGGCGAGAAATTGCCCTCGCTGGACGCGCTGGCCGAGGAGTTCCACGTGGCCAAGGTCACGGTGCGCCAGGCGATCGAAAGGCTCACCCGCGACGGACTGCTTTCACCGCAGCGGGGGCGCGGCACCTTCGTGACGGGCGCACCCCAGGACAACCGCTGGTTCCGTGTCGAGACCACGCTCGAGAACCTGTCCAGCGTCTATCGGGATACGCACCCGACCATCCTCAATATCGATGAGTCCACGCGCACGCCATTGCTGAACGATTCGGACGGCGTCGCGGCGGACAAGTATGTCTTCATGCGGCGCATTCACGCCCGCAATGGGCAGCCGTACTGCGTCATCAACATCTACCTGGACGCCGCCATCTTTGCCAAGCACCCTGCGCGCTTTCGCAAGGAAACCGTCATCCCCATTCTGATGGGGATGTCCTCGGTGGATATCGTCTCTGCCCGCCAGGTGCTGACCATTTCGACCGCCGATGTCGAGGTGGCGCGGCATTTGGGCATCAATGTGAATGCGCCGGTGGCGGAAGTCCGGCGCGTGTTCACCGGACCGGACCGCCGCGTCATCTACCTGGGCGAAGTGACGTATCGCGGCGATTTCGTGCGCATGGAAATCGACCTGAAGCCGTGATGCCTGAAAGGCTGCCCGCTGCATCCGCGCTGGCAAGCAGGCCGTTCATGTGTTCCAGGGCTATCGGCTGCCGGCCAGTCCTTCAATAGCGGCGCGGGCGTGGGCAATGAATGCCGCGGTTTCGGCAGCGTGCCGTTGCGCCAGATCGTCTTCCTCTAGTCCCAGATAGATCGCGCGCGCCTTGCTCAGGACGGGGCGGTAGGGCGCTTCCAACCTCTCCAGCAGCCACGCCGCCGCCTGGTCCTTGGAGGCGATGCCCCCGGAGACGGCCGTGTACCAGATGCGCGCCAGCGCGAGGATGATGTGCTTTTCGTCGCCCGCCCAGTCCTCGGGCGTGTTCCACTGCGCGACGGTGTCCAGCAGTGCCCGCCTCAGGTCTGCGCGGGGGACGGCCTGGAGCAACTGGGCGGCCTCAGGGCCGACGATAGGGGTGCTGTGGCCACGGACCTTGGTGAGCAGGATGGCCAGATCGTGGTCCATCATGGGCGGTTCCACGACGCCCGTCATCAGATCGGTTCGCAGCCATTCGCCGAACTGGAGTTCGCGCCTGGCTGGGTGGCGCCAAGGCACGACGTGTTCCAGCGCCAGCACGGTGACTTCGAGCGCGCGCAAGTCGGGCGATGAACCGGGCGGGGCGGAGATCGCCAATAGCGCCGTGGCCAGCGCGCGCAGCACGGTTTCGTCCGGCGGCTGGGTCACGGTGACGAGCAGGTCGATATCGCTATGGGGTTGCAGCCCGCCGTCCACGGCGGAACCGAACAGGTGGATGGCGACGAGGCCCGCGCCCAGATGTCGTTCGATGAGGCTGCTGGCCGCTGCGACCTGGGGGGCGATTGAGGGAGGAACGAGATGAGCCATGCGTCGATAGTAGCGAAGTTCGCGCGCGGCCGGCAGGCCGGCGGCGCGCATGCCATGGCGGCAACGCCGGCACTGGTACTATGCCGGCGCAAGGCTCCAGTCCGATGATCCCCACAAGCCCACGACAGGCACCGAGATGATACGTTTATTGCTCCGAGCCGGCGCCCTGGCCGCAGGCGTCCTCATGGCAATGGCCAGCCAGGCGCAATCGCCTGCGCCAGCGCCCAATATTGGAGGCTGGCGCCAGGTGTCGGACAGCCAGTTCAACCGGCAATTTCATTTTTCGATGTTGCCCGGCGTGGCGGCCATCGGCAGCAACTGGGCGGTGTACGACTCCCGCGCAGGGAAGGTGGTGTGCTGCCTGGTCGTGGAAGGGCCCGAGGTGTCGGAAGAGCAACTGGGCAGCGTCTATGACATTCCGGGCCCCTGGATCACCGACCTGACCAATGGCTGGAACCTGGACGCGGCGCCTTACCGGCCGCGGGTGCAGTTGCTGCGGGTTGATGGGGAGTTGCGCGACTACGAGTTCGCCGATGCGGGAGACGGTGTGGGCGGGCTGCTGGTGCCTGACCATGCCGGCGCCGTCGCCGCCCGCACGCTGGAGATCGACGGGCAGCGCTATGCCGTGGAGCGCAAGGATTCGGCGCTCGCTGATGGCGATGGCGGCGTGTACACGTATAGCCTGCGTCCGGCCAAGGGCGGCGCGCCGCTGAAGATCGAGGTTCCCATCGGAACCTATTGAGTCCGGGAGGCGGCGATCAACGCATGAAGCAGACCCTGCAAATAGAAGATGCTCCGCTCACCGAGGACGACATTCTGCTGCTGCGCAGATGCTCCCGCGGCAGACGGTTGATGGCCGTGTTCGGCGTCTTCGTGGTGCTGCTGCTGGCGCTTTCCGTGTTGACCTTTGTCGTGCTCGGTCTGTCCGAGTGGCGCGCGCTGGATGTCGGCGGAGGCGCGGTACTGCTGGCGGGCATTGCGGTGATGGGAGCGCTGGCGGTGTTTTTCGGGCGCAAGCTGCTGCGCATTCCGCGAAGCTGGCGCAGCCTCGACCGGGCGCTGAAGGGACGGCTGGCCAAGCAGATCGTTTCAGGCCGGCTGACGTCGTTTGGTCCGGGTTTCTCGACGCCGGGCGTGTGCTACGGATTCGGCGAGCAGCGCGTGGAGGCCGCCTTGCCGTTCTGGAACGAGATCGCCAGCGACACTCGCAGCGGACACGGGCCCGCGACGGCCGTGGGCCTGACGGATCTGCCCGTGCGCCTGCACCTGCTGACCCTGCAGCCAGACTCGCCTCCCGTGCTGTTGCGGGCGGAGTACCCCATGAGCGCGGAGTCCCTGGTCGCTGTCGAGGAAATCAGCGATGCCGACCGTGCGGCCGTGCGCAGGGAAGAGTTGGACGCGCGCAAGTTCATGCTGATCTTTGCCCTTGTGCCGCTGGTGGGAGGGCTGTTTTTGCCGCCGCTGCTGTTCGTCGCGGCGATCTTTGCGATCCTGGGGATGCTGTTCGGCATGCGCAGCCGCAAGCTGCAGCGGGGGCTCTACAAGCACGGCGTGCGGGGCGTGGTCGAAGAGGCCGTGGTCTACCGGCTGCGCAGCCCCAACTCCTCGATTGTCTCGCTGGTCCACAATTACCGCATCGGCGGCGTGATGTATCGGGTCGAATACCTGGGCGACGTGGTCGAACCCGGCAGGCGCGTCGAGTTCGAGTTCCTGGATGCGGGCCTGAACGGGCAGACTGCGCTGTTCTTCCGGGTGGATGGCGAGCCTGCGTAGACGTCAATGAATGGACGGGATGGCGACAAGCGGATCCCGCCGAGCAAAAGGAGAGTAGCGTGTCCGTACCCACAGACGTGTCCGGCGAGCCGGCGGGCTCGGTGAGCGAAGCAGGGCAGTATCAGGTGAGTCTGATCGCGCCGGGCAGCCATGTCTTCGCAAGGGAAGCAGGCCGCGGCAACCTGATCATCGGTCCGGCCAGCATGGGCAAGAAGGCCGATCTGCACGTGGCTGGCGAAGACGCCATCAACTGGGCGGTGTTCGATCCATTCTCCACGCCTGCCGGCTCGGCATGGCCGCGCCACATCGATTATTACGGCAACGACAGCGGCTTCTTCGGCTGGTCGCAAGGCCGCGAGATCGAGCAGTTCAGCTGGGCGCCGGCATTTTCGGACAGGCGCGCCATCGACGCCGGCGCGGCAAGAATCCAGACGCTGCATATCCGGCTGGACGCGGTGTCAGGGCATCTAGCCGCCAGACTGCCCCAGGTCCGCAACCTGGGGCTGTTTGGCGACCCGACGCGCATTACCGTGGCGGGGCCGCTGCCCGACATGCTGTCGCTGCAGCCTGCGCTGGGACGCCGGGCCGTCGGAGCTCCATATGCCTTGCCCGACCTCGGTCCGCTCCATAACGTGACTGCGCTGACGTTGCACGGCGCGCCGCTGGGACAAGCCATATCACTGCAAGGGATCGAGCGCTTTCCGCAGTTGGAGAGCCTGTCGCTTTGGGGCAGCTTCAGCGACTGGGGGGCGCTGGCCCGGTTGTCGCGCCTGACGAGTCTGGAGATCCGCTACACGCCCGATCTGGTCGGGTTGCCGGAACTGGCCAGTTGGCCTCTGCTGGACAGGTTCATCGCCTTCAACGTCGACGAAGCGGCGGGCAAGCGATTGAAGGCACAGATGACGGCGAGGGCGAAGGTCCGCGCTTGGGGCGGCTACAGCTCCGTCTCCAAGCTGCGCAAGCAGGAGTGGTGGCAGAGCGAATACGGCCGACCATTCTCGGGCTGGAGCAGCCGCATGGCGAAGTCGGCGAACACCGCTTATGACAAGGCGCAGGCGGCGCTGGAAAGCGCCAGCAATCCCGCTGAGGTCCAAGTCGCAATCTCTGCCTTCGCCAGCCACTTCAATGGCATGAAGGGCATCGAGACCATGGAGCGCGAAGACATCGGCGAGGCGGTGTGGCAGTTCAGCCAGCTTGCCCTGGTCGAACGGTTGGGCGTAAGCGAAGAGCAGGCGCAGCGCTGGTTCGACGAGGCGAGGGATTACTGAGAGGCGTTGCTTCGCGCCCGGCGTTGCGGCCCGCGCATTCCCGCGCGCGCTATTCTGGCAGTCGGACTCACTTTCGGAGCAGCTCATGGAACCAAGAATCACGGTCATCACGCTGGGCGTCGATGATCTGGAAAAATCGGTGGCTTTCTATCGCGATGGGCTGGGGCTGTCGACCGAGGGCATCATCGGCAAGGAGTTCGAACACGGCGCGGTCGCGTTCTTCGACTTGCAGAATGGCGTGAAACTTGCCGTGTGGCCGCGCGCGAGCATGGCTGCCGACACGGGCATTGCGTTGCGGCCGGGCGGCTCTCTTGAATTCACCTTGGGACACAACGTGCGTTCCAAAAGTGAGGTGGACGCGGTGATGCAGCAGGCTAATGGCGCGGGCGCCACCGTGGTCAAAGCGGCAGGCGATACCTTCTATGGCGGTTACGCGGGCTACTTCATGGATCCGGACGGGCATTTGTGGGAAGTGGTCTACAACCCTCAGATGCTGCCTTAGGAATAGTCGCGTAGCGCTCTGTTACGGTGACAAAGGGGCGCTTCCTTTAAGCTCCGCGAGTCTCAATTCTGATGGAGCTGGCGCATGTTCAAGCCCTTGATTTCCGTGGCATCGATGGTTGCATTGTTGGGAATGGGCGGCATGGCCCGGGCCCAGGATCTGGTCCTGCCTTCCATTCCCGAAGCCACGGATGCGATCGTCGACATGCTGGCGGACACGGGCATGCCGCGGCCGTCCAAGGTCAAGCTTGGAACCTGCATCCCTGCGGTGGACGCCACCTATCCGGGCCAGGTCGCCTGCACGGTCGCGGTGACCCTGGGGGCTGCGGTCAGCGAGAACCAGATGGATTTCTACAAGCAGGACGGCAAGTGGAAAGCGCAGCCCAGCGTTTCCCAGGATAAGCTGCCGTTTCCTGATCCCAAGCTGGATTGAGAACGACCTCCGGCGTGGCGACGGGCACAGGCACTTCAACCAGGAGAAAGTCATGCCGTTCGTCAGTATCCGCATTACCCGCGATGGCGTTACCGCCGAGCAGAAAGCGCAGGTCATCCGCGAAGTCACCGAGACGCTCGAACGCGTGCTGCACAAGCCGCCGGAGTGGACGCACGTCGTGATCGAGGAAATCGACACGGACAACTGGGGTTTCGGCGGGGTGACGACGACCGAGATGCGGGCGGGCAGGGTGCCGACGCCGGGCGCCAAGCCGCAAAGTGGCGGCTAGGGTCAACTACCCGCCGTGCCAGGCCTGGGCCATGCCCCAGGCCTGTGAGCCGCAAGGGCTTTGGCGCTATTGGGGCTGACGCTCCAGCGCCATGGCCGGCTTTTGCAGCTTGCGATAGGCCATAACCAAGGTCAGGGAAAACAAGGAAACCAGCAGCGCCGCCGCGGGCAGTTGCGGCAGCGCGTCCCGCGGGAAGACATAGGCCAACAGCGGAAACGCGTATACGGCGGGCATGCGCATCTCGAACAGGCGCAGCAGCAGCCACATCAGCGCCAGGTCCAGCAGGACCACCGTCATCCAGTCCTCGACCGCCAGATAGAGCGCCACGCCGACAGCGGCCGACAGGGTCAGCATCGCAGTCTGCTTGAACAGCATGCGCCACGAGTACATCTTCATGTGCAGGGACTCGTACACCACCACGGCCACTGGCGGCAGTACGGCCAGGTGCGTATTGCCGGCGAGCGCGGCGATGCCGATTCCGGCCAGGCTGATGGCGGCATAGGCAGCCATCAGCCTGGGCTGGATGGAAGCGGTGCGATCCGTGCTGGCGCGCAGCCGTCCCAGCATCACGCCCAGCATCAGTAGCAGGGTGCTGATCACAATGGCGGCAATGAATGACGGCTCGGTGGCGTTGGTCACCACCGGCAAAAAGCCCGTGGCCAGCGCAGGCGCCAGACTGTAGCGCAGCAGCAGGAAGAACAGCAGCATCGCTGCCAGGACGAGCGCCAGTTTGGCGGTATAGGGTATGGCCAGCAGGTTGATGCCGAAGCCCATCAAGGCCGTTGCCGTGGGCCAAAGAAAGATCTTCTCGGGATGGCGCATCCAACCGGGCTCGCGGTAGACCCACAAGGCGATTGCCATGGCGGCGATCTCGGGCAGCACGATCTCGCGATCGTTCCAGACGGCGGCGGCCGCGACCATTGCAGCGATGAACGCGAAGGCGCAGAAATACGACAGGCGTGCCTGGCGAGGCGTGAGCGTTGCTTGCTGCATGGCGGAACCCTTTTCGAAAATGCGCCTGGCCCGCTGCGCTGCATGAGGCAGTCGGGGCAATACGATGGCGTCAGTTTCAAGCTTGACACGATGGGAAGGTCAAGCGGCGGGGTTCAGCAGGCGCATTTCGCGGGCCCGTGCCGGGCCCGGCACGCTTACCCCTATCGGCTCATGATGCTCAAGGCCACCGCCTCGGCGATCTTGATGCCGTCCACGCCCGCCGAGAGGATTCCGCCGGCATAGCCCGCGCCTTCGCCAGCCGGGAACAGGCCTTGGGTATTGAGGCTTTGCAGAGTCTCGTTGTCGCGCTTGATGCGGATGGGCGACGAGGTGCGGGTTTCGACGCCGGTGAGCACGGCGTCGTGCATGCCGAAACCCTTGATGGTCTTGTCGAAGACGGGGAGCGCTTCGCGGATGGCGCTGATCGCGAATTCGGGCAGCGCGGCGGCCAGGTCGGTCAGGTGCACGCCCGGCGTATATGAGGGCTGCACGGAGCCGAATTCGGTCGAGGCCCGGCCGGCGATGAAATCGCCGACCAGTTGGCCTGGTGCGCTGTAATTGCGGCCGCCCAGCTCGAACGCCTGGGATTCCCATTTGCGCTGGAAATCCACGCCCGCCAGCACATGTTCGGGGTAATCGACCTCGGGCGAAATTCCGACCACGATGCCCGCGTTGGCGTTGCGCTCGTTGCGCGAGTACTGGCTCATGCCGTTGGTGACGACACGGTCGGGTTCGGACGTGGCAGCCACCACGGTGCCACCAGGGCACATGCAGAAGCTGTAGACCGAGCGTCCGTTGCTGGCATGATGCACCAGCTTGTAATCCGCCGCGCCCAGGATGGGGTGGCCGGCGTTGGGGCCGAAGCGGGCGCGGTCGATCAGCGACTGCGGATGTTCGATCCGGAAGCCGATCGAGAAGGGCTTGGCTTCCATGAACACGCCCTGGTCGTGCAGCATCTGGAAGGTGTCGCGCGCGCTGTGGCCGATGGCCAGCACGACGTGGTCGGCCTCGATGTGCTCGCCGCCGGCCAGGGTCACGCCGGTGACGCGGCCGTTTTCCCGATGCAGCGTTTCGACCCTGCTGGAGAAGCGGACTTCGCCGCCCAGCTTGGTGATGGTGTCGCGCATGACTTCCACCATGCCGACCAGGCGGAACGTGCCGATGTGCGGCTTGCTCACGTACAGGATTTCTTCGGGCGCGCCGGCCAGGACGAATTCCTTGAGCACTTTTTCGCCGTAGTGCTTGGGGTCCTTGATCTGGCTGTACAGCTTGCCGTCGGAGAAGGTGCCGGCGCCGCCTTCGCCGAATTGCACGTTCGAATCGGGGTTCAGGATGCGCTTGCGCCACAGGCCCCAGGTGTCCTTGGTCCGTTCGCGCACGGCCTTGCCGCGTTCCAGGATGATGGGCTTGAAGCCCATCTGCGCCAGGACCAGCCCGGCGAACAGCCCACAGGGGCCGGTGCCGATGACTATGGGGCGCTTGCTCAGGTTGGCGGGCGCCTGGGCGACGAACTTGTATTCGGTGTCGGGAGTGGGCTTGACGTTGCGGTCGTCGTGATAGCGCTTGAGCAGCGCCGCTTCGTTTTCGACGTCGACGTCCAGCGTGTAGATCAGCAGGATGTTGTGCTTCTTGCGCGCGTCATAGCTGCGGGAGGCAACGGTGTAGCCGCGCAGATCGCTGGCCGCTACACCCAGTTTCTTGAGAATCGCGGCAGGCAATTCTTCGGGCGTGTGATTCAACGGCAGCTTGATTTCAGACAGTCGCAACATCTTTGGTCCAGATAAATGGGCGAGCACAACGTCGCCAAACGCGAATTGTACTGGACCGCAGGCCGGGGCCGCGGCGTATCCCGCGCCGATCAGGGGCCGGGAGGGCTGGTGCGCGCATCCCGCCGCACCGCCTGCGGCGGCATGCCGAAGCCGCGCAGAAAAGCCTCGCGCAAGTGGCGGCGGTCGCGAAAACCGGTTTCCCTGGCCACCACTTCCAGCGGATGCCGGCTGCTTTCTATCATCAGCCGGGCGGCTTCCAGTCGCAGCCCCTCGATGGCCTTGGCGGGCGACTGGCCGGTTTCGGCCGTGAATACACGGCTGAACTGGCGCGGGCTCAGGCTGGCGGCCTGGGCCAGATCCTCCACGCTCAAGGGACGGGCGAGGTTGCGCCGGGCATGTTCCAGCGCTTGCTGGATGCGGTCGGACTTGGGCGCGAGCCTGAGCATTTCCGAATGCTGCGACTGTCCGCCCGAGCGGCGCTGATGCATCACCAGCCGGTGCGCCACCGCGCGCGCGAGTTCCGCGCCCAGGTCCTTCTCCACCAGCGCCAAGGCCAGGTCCATTTCCGCCGTCATGCCGGCGGAGGTCCAGACCGCCCCGTCGGCGATGTAGATGCGGTCGGCCTCGACCTGCGCGCGGGGGTGGCGCTGCTGCAAGGCGTCGGCCCAGTACCAGTGCGTGGTGGCGCGCCGCTCGTCCAGCAAGCCCGCTTCGGCCAGCAGGAACGCGCCGGTGCACAGGCCGGCGACGCGGCGCGAGCGTGGCGCGAGTTTCTCCAGCAGCCGGGGGAGTTCGGGCGAGACGCGCCTGGACAGGGGCGAAAGCACGCCGGCCACCAACCAGGTGTCGGCCTGGCTGCGGGCGGTGAGCGGACGGGCCTGCACCGTCAGGCCCGCCGAGGCGCGCACCGCGCCGTCCAGGGCGTAGCTTTCCACGGCGTAGAAGGGCTCGCGCGCCACCGCGTTGGCGAGTTCGAATACGGCCTGCGTGCCCAGGCCGATGATTTGGAAGCCTTCGGGAAGTATGTAACCGATGCGGTGCATGGGGGCGTCCTGGCGGGTTCTGGCCCCGCATATGTCCAGCGTTGATGTCCTTATTTACGACTATATACGTCATTTACGCCATGCGCTGCAAGCCGCAACATGGCTCCCATCGCAACCCCTCTTTGTGAGTCCCAACATGGCACAAACCCAACCCGGCACCGCCCTCGTCACGGGCGCATCCAGCGGCATCGGCGCGCTGTACGCGGAAAAATTGGCGCAGCAGGGCTACGACCTGATCCTGGTCGCCCGCAACCGCGAGCGTCTGAACACGCTGGCCAGCGACATCAGCACCCGCAGCGGCCGCGCGGTGGAGGTATTGGCGGCGGACCTGGGCGACCGCGCGTCGCTGGCCCGCGTCGAAGACCAGCTGCGCCAGGACGCCAGCATTGCCTTGCTGGTGAACAACGCCGGCATCGGCACGCATACGCCGCTGCTGCAAAGCGACGTGGAGCAGATGACGCGCATGGTCGATCTGAACGTCACCGCGCCGATGCGGCTGACCTATGCGGCGGTGCCGGGCTTCGTCGCGCGAGGCCGGGGCGCCATCATCAATATCGCTTCCGTCGTGGCGCTTGCGCCCGAAGTCCTGAACGGCGTCTATGGCGGCAGCAAGGCGTTCGTGCTGGCGTTCAGCCAGTCGCTGCAACACGAGCTGGCCGGGACCGGCGTGCAGGTGCAGGCGGTGCTGCCCGGCGCCACGGCCACGGACTTCTGGGCCATCGGCGGGCGGCCGGTGGAAACATTGGACCAGCGCATCGTGATGCGCGCCGAAGACCTGGTCGATGCCGCCTTGCTGGGCTTCGCGCGCGGCGAGAAGGTCTCCATCCCCTCGCTGCACGCTGGCGAGGAATGGGACGCCTATGAAGCCGCGCGCCTGGCCATGGCGGGGCACCTGTCCAGCAGTACCGTTGCGCAGCGCTACGCGGCCGCGGTCTGAGCCTGCTCCTGGGAAGCTGAAACCATGAAAGCAGTCATAGCCGCTTATGCGCGCTCGCCTTTCCACTTTGCCCGCAAGGGCCGGTTGGCCGGCTTGCGGCCCGATACCTTGGCCGCGCAGGTGGTACAGGGCCTGCTGCGGCGCACGGACCTGGATCCGGCGTTGCTGGAGGACGTGATACTGGGCTGCGCCTATCCGGAAGCCGCGCAAGGCAACAATCTGGCGCGCATCGTCGGCCTGTTGGCCGGCCTGCCCCTGGAGGTGGGCGGCATGACCGTGAACCGCTTCTGCGGTTCGTCGATGCAGGCGGTGCACATCGCGGCGGCGCAGATCGAGGCCGGCATGGGCGAGGCCTTTCTTTGCGTGGGGGTGGAGTCGATGACGATGGTGCCGCAGGGCGGCTTCAACTTTTCGCCCAACCCCGAGCTGCAGGCGACCAGCGACGCCTACCTCTCCATGGGCGAGACGGCGGAGAACGTGGCGCAGCGTTGGAACGTCAGCCGAGCCGACCAGGAACTGCTGGCGCTGCAATCCCACCGCAAGGCCGCCGCGGCGCGCGAGCAGGGCTTGCTGGCGGCCGAGATCGTGCCCATCCGCTTGCCGGACGGCGAGGTGGTCGATGCCGACGGCTGCATCCGTCCGGGTACCACGCTGGACGCATTGGCGGGACTCAAGCCCGCGTTCCGCGCCGATGGCGTGGTCACGGCGGGCACCTCGTCGCCGCTGACCGACGGCGCGGCGGCGGTGCTGGTTGCCAGCGATGCCTTCGCGGCGCGCCACGGCCTGGAGGCGCTGGCGCGCATCCGCAGTTTCGCGACCGTGGGCGTGGACCCGGCCGTCATGGGCATAGGTCCGATACCTGCCACGCGCAAGGCGCTGGCGCGCGCGGGGCTTGCGGCGGCCGACCTGGACGTGGTGGAGATAAATGAGGCGTTCTCGTCGCAGGCCCTGGCTTGCGTCCGTGAGCTGGGCCTGGACATGGCCCGGGTCAACATCGACGGAGGCGGCCTGGCCATCGGCCATCCTTTGGGCGCCACGGGCGCGCGCATCACCGGCAAGGCTGCGGCGTTGCTGGCGCGCAGCCAAGGGCGCTATGCGCTGGCCACGCAATGCATAGGCGGCGGCCAGGGCATCGCCACGGTGCTGGAACGGCCCTGAACCCGATCGACAGTCGGACCTCATCGAACCATGCGCACGCATGCCTTCATTTCCCTTGGCCGCGATGCGGCCTTTGCCTTAACGGGGGCCTTGGCCCGAGCGCGTGGCAGTTGGGCTTGTTCTTCGCGTGCATGGCGCTCGGATGCGCCGCGCTGATGGCGGGCAAGCGCCGGCGGTAGTACCTTCCTGATTCTCGACAACCTGTACAGAGGACACATTCAATGCTGCGCTCCCCCGAAACCATAGAAAGTCTCTTCGAACGCCAGCGCGGCACGCTGCCGGACACCTTCGGCGTGCGGCCGCTGTCCATCGAGGAAGGACGCATGTCCATGGAAATGACGGTGGCGCCGTGGATGATGGCGCCCAATGGTTATCTGCACGCAGCCTCGCAGGTGATGCTGGCCGATACCTGCGCCGGCTACGCCACCCTGGCGCATCTGCCCGCAGGGGCCAAGGGCTTCACCACGCTGGAGCTGAAATCGAACTTCCTGGGCACCGCGCGGGAAGGCGTGCTGACCGTCGAGGCGGTGGCGGAACACATGGGCCGCACCACCCAGATCTGGTCGGCGACCGTGGTCGACGCAAGCGGCCGCAAGCTGTCGCTGTTCCGTTGTTCGCAGATCATCCTCTGGTGAGCGCGCGGCCCGAAGATGGGCCGCAATGGTAGAACCCGCAAGCCATTCCAGTCCTTTCGTCCGTTTCTCAGACGGACTCAGCCTTGGTTCCCGCGAGTGCCCTCGATAAGCTGCAACGTCGGTTTTCAGGGCCGGCGGCCACGGAGGACGCTGTCCATCCACGACATCCGGCGCTGTTGGCATCCCTGAAGCTGTGGTCAGGTTGTCCATTGACAACCTGTTTGAATGTCTTCATACTGGATACCAATGATGGCTCGTCCGTCCCATCCCAAGAAAGAGGTAGAGGCAGCGCTGCGCCTTGCCGAAGAATGCGGCTGGCGCGTGGAAGTTGGCGGCAGCCATGCCTGGGGGCGGATCTATTGCCCCAGCAATCTGGCGGACTGCCGTTGTGGCGAATTCTGCATCACCAGCATCTGGAGCACCCCGAAGAACCCCGGTAATCATGCGCGCGCCTTGCGGCGCGTCGTAAACAACTGTAGTGCGCACAGCCGGTTGCCCGAAGCAGACGGCGGCGCATGGGAGTAGTGCGATGGAATACACCTTTACCTTGAAGTACCAGCTTGCGGACGTCGATCACGACATCGATGCGCTGGTCGAACGCCTGGGTGCGGCCGGTTGCGACGATGCCCTGGTTGGCACCGGGCTGCCGGGGCGCATTGCGCTGGCGTTCACCCGCGAATCTGAAAGCGCGGAAGCCGCGGTGCGCTCGGCCCTTGGAGACGTCAGGCGCGCGGTTCCAACCGCGAAGCTGATCGAGGCCGCGCCCGATCTGGTGGGCTTGACCGATGTGGCCGAGATCGTCGGGGTTTCCCGCCAGAACATGCGCAAGCTGATGCTGGCGTATCCGGACAGCTTTCCGCTGCCGGTCCACGAGGGCAGCACCTCGATCTGGCACCTGGCGGACGTGCTGGCGTGGTTGCAGGCCAAGGGCGGCTATCCGCAGGTCGAGCAGGTCATGGACGTGGCCCGCGTGGCCTTGCAGGTCAACGCCGCAAAGGAAGGGCAGCGCGTTTCGCGTGCTGCCTCCAAGGAACTGGAAACGCTGGTGTGACGAGCATTGCGCCTACGTTGGCGCGCCTGCCCGCGCCAGCCTCCTGATTTCGTCCAGGAAGCGCAGGGCCGGCCCCGGCAGTATGCCTACACGCCGATGGTAGGCTGAAAATCTGCGCTCATGGTCCAGTCCGTCCACCCGCAGTTCATGGATCAGGCCGGCCTTGAGTTCGGCGCCGTACATGGGTCGTGTCAACCAACTGACGAAGCCGGAGTACGCGACCAGGCTCTTGATCAGCGGAATCGACGTGCTGGAAACCGCGATGGCCGGCGCGGGCAGGCCCCGGGCCTTGAACAGCGACATGAGCCGGTTGTGCGGCTCTGTGCGTTGCGGCACGAAGCACCAGCGCTCTTCCAGCAAGGCCTCCATGCTCACCGCCGCGTCGCCCTGTCGCGGGTGGCCGGCGCCGACGACGACGTTCATGCTTTCTTGCCATGCGCAGTTGCGCGCAGACACGATGCTGGCGGTCTCGGGCGCTTCCGGGGCAATCACCAGGTCGACCTGATAGCTGTCCAGCGCCGTAGCCAATTCGTCCCAGATTCCCTCGACCACATCGATGGCGATGCCAGGCCACTTAGCCAGGAACGCTTCCAGCGCCTTGGGGATGAAGAGGGCGGACGCGCCCGCGGTGACGCCCAGGCGCAGCGCGCCTGTCGCCAGGCCGCGCATGCGGTTCATTTCATCGCGGGCGATCTTTTCTTCGCGGCATAGCAGTTGCGCGTGCGGCGCCAGGGCCTTGCCGTATGCCGTCAGGCGCATGCCGCCGGAATGCCGCTCGAACAGCGGTTCGCCGACAGCCGCTTCAAGACGCTTGACGATGCGGCTGAGAGCGGGCTGCGTCAGGTTCATTTTGTCCGCTGCCTTGCCGAGTGAGCCTTCGTCCAGCACCGCAAGGAACGCGCGCAATTCATTGAGGTTGTATGCCATACCGAAATGTAATGACTTATGCGCTAAATAACAATTTTCAGGAATGAGGAGCGGCCTCACACTCTCTCCATCCAATACGGCCTGTCCCGCGGTCGGCAACTGAGCAGGGACATGCGCGGCATACACACATGGAGAGTAGCGACATGCAGAAACGTTTGTTCCTGAAAGCGCTGTTTGTACTGGCGGCCGGCTCGGGCGCGGCGGCCTGTTGGGCCCAGGCCAGCGACAAGCCCATTGAATGGGTCCATCCCTATCCCGTGGGCGGGGGCTCCGACGCCATTGCGCGCAAGCTGGCCGAAAGCGTGGGCGCGCAGATGGGGCGCAGTTTCTTCGTCAGCAACAAGCCGGGCGGGGCCACCAACATCGCCGCGGCCTATGTGGCCAATACCCGCGCCAATGGCAACATCGTCTTCACGGGCGACTTCGCCACCCTGGCGGCCAATCCGCATCTGTTCGCCAGCCTGCCTTACGACAGCGCCCGGGACTTCGTCTCGGTCGGCCTGTATGCCCGCTATCCGATACTGCTGGTGGTCTCCAGCAAGGTGCCGGCCAGCAACCTGGACGAGTTCCTGCAATGGGCGCGCGCCAATCCGGACAGCGCCAATTTCGCCAGTTCCGGCGTGGGCTCTCCCCAGCACCTGGCCGCCGAACTGTTCCGCGAGCGCACCGGCTTGAAAATGACGCACGTCGCCTACCGCGGCGGCGCGCCGGCGGTAACGGACTTGATGGCAGGCGCGGTGTCCTTCGCCTTGATGGACGCTTCCACGGTGGTGCCTCAGATGAAGACGGGCAGGCTCAAGGTGCTGGGCGTGGCCAGCCCGCAGCGGATGAAGAATTTCCCGGACATCCCCACGCTGCATGAACAGGGCTTGAAGGATTTTGAGGCGTTCGCGTGGCAGGGCATGCTGGTTCCCGCCGGCACCCCCCGCGCCACCGTGGACGCGTTGAACCAGGGGCTGGCGGCGGCGCTGAAGACGCAGGCGGTCATCGATTTCTACGCCAACATCGCGGTCGAACCCTGGTTCAGTTCGCCGGACCAGATGGCAAGCTTCGTGGCGGGCGAGAACAGCCGCTGGGGCAAGATCATCCGCGAACGCGGCATCACCCTGCAGTAGGTGCGGCGTGCTGTTGACGATGGAGGATTACCGAAACCGGGCCAGCAAGGTGCTGCCCCGTTTCGTGTTCGAGTTCGTGGACGGGGGCGCGGAGCACGAAACCTGCCTGCGGGCCAACCGGGAAGACTTCGAGCGGATCCGGCTGACGCCGCGGGTGCTCAGGGATACCCGAGAAGTCGACGCTTCGGTTGAGGTGTACGGATCGGTCTGGCGGCAACCGTTTGCGCTGGCGCCCACCGGCCTGAATGGCGTGATCCGCCCCGGCGGCGACGGCATGCTGGCGCGGGCGGCGGCGGAAATGGGCGTGCCGTTTGTCCAGTCCACCGCCTCGAACCAGCGGGCCGAGGACGTGCGCGCCATCGCTGGCGGCGGCGAACAATGGCTGCAGCTATATGTAATGCAGGACCGCCGGCTGGCCGAACAGCTCGTGCGGCGGGCGCGCGCGGCGGACTACCGTGCGCTGGTCCTGACGGCTGACGTGCCGGTGGGCGGCAGGCGCTGGCGCGATGTGCGCAACGGCTTTTCCATGCCGTTCCGGATCACGCCTCGGATCGCCTGGGACGTGGCGCGGCGGCCCGGGTGGGCGCTGCGCATGCTGCGCGGTGGCCCGCCGCGCTTCGTGAACCTGGCTGCACACGCCGACGAATCCCTGTCCATGGAAGTGCAGGCATCCCTGCTTGCGCGCAGCATGGACCGTTCATTGACCTGGGACAGCCTGCGCTGGCTGCGCAGCCTGTGGGATGGCCCCTTGCTGTTGAAAGGCGTGCTGCATCGCGAGGATGCCGTCCTGGCGGCGCGGCATGGCGTGGACGGCCTCATCGTGTCCAACCACGGCGGCCGCCAACTGGATGCCGCGCCTTCGTCGATCAGCGTGCTGCCCGGGATCGTCGACGCGGTCGCCGACCGCATCCCGGTATTCCTGGACAGCGGCGTGCGCAGCGGCGCGGACATCGTGCGTGCCCAGTCTCTGGGCGCGCGCGCCGTATTCATCGGGCGGCCCGCGCTGTATGGCCTGGCTTGCGGCGGCGCGCAGGGTGTGGCCGATGTGATGCGTTTGCTGGCGGAAGACTACGAGCGCACCATGATCCTGTCGGGACGGACTGGCGCTTGTGGCGCGCGGCGGGAGCAGGCATAGCCTTACCTTTGCGCCCGCGCCGCCGTCGCTCTTACAATGCCGCATTCATCACCTCACCAGGAGTCATTCGCCATGCGCCACTGATGCCGCCGTCTTCGCGACGGCCAGTCTCCACCCACCCCCAAAGAGCAGGGGGAGTTCTTGGCATCCTTGGAATTGCACATGACGAATCCCTATATCGCGCTGGAAGGCGTGTCTTATGTTCTGCCGGACGGCAGAACATTATTCTCCGGTCTCGACGAACAGTTCGACCTGCGGCCTGCCGGGCTGGTGGGCCGCAATGGCGTGGGCAAGAGCGTGCTGGCCCGCATTCTTGCCGGACAACTGCCGCCGGCCCACGGCCGCTGCCTGCGTTCGGGCAGCGTGCATTACCTGGCCCAGCAGGCGGCGCCTGGCGCGGCGGAAACCGTGGCCGGCCTGGCGGGCATGCAGGCCACGCTGGCTACGCTGGGACGCATCGAAGCGGGCAGCGCCGCCGCCGAGGACTTCGACATCGTGGGCGAGCGCTGGGATGCGCGCCTTGCGTTGCAGCAGGAACTGGAACGCTGCGGCCTGGGCCACCTGGATGCCGCGACGCCGGCCGCCGCGCTCAGCGGCGGCGAGACCATGCGTGTCGCCCTGATCGGCGCCTTGCTGTCGGACGCCGACTTCCTGATCCTGGACGAACCCACCAACCACCTGGACAGGCCGAACCGGCTGGCCCTGGCCGAACAGCTGCGA
Source organism: Achromobacter xylosoxidans (assembly GCF_014490035.1). NCBI lineage: Bacteria > Pseudomonadati > Pseudomonadota > Betaproteobacteria > Burkholderiales > Alcaligenaceae > Achromobacter > Achromobacter xylosoxidans. The sequence continues at coordinate 2,998,187 of NZ_CP061008.1, forward strand.
CGCTGGCCGCGCGGTTTGCTGGTGATCAGCCACGACCGGCAATTGCTGGAGGCGATGCAACGCATCGTGGAATTGTCGCCGCTTGGGTTGCGCGGGTATGGCGGCGGCTACAGCTTTTATGCGCAGCGCAAGGAAGAGGAACGGGGCCGCGCGCTGTCGCTGCTGGAGCAGCGCAAGCATGAGCGCCAACGCGAAGAACAGGCCCTGCGCGAACAGCGCGAACGCCAGGAGCGCCGCCAGGCGCGCGGCAACCGGCAGGCGCGCGACGCCAATCAGGCCAAGATCCTGCTGGGCCGGCAGAAGGCGCGCAGCGAAACCTCCGCCGGCAAGCTGCGTCGCCAGCATGAGGCCGCCAGCGAGCAGCTTGCCTTGCGCGTGCGCGAGGCGGCTGGGCAGATCGACGAGCAGGACGCCATCGTGTTGCATGCGCCGCCAGCCGCAATGCCAGCGCAGCGGCGCGTCGCCGAGCTGGACGCGGTGGAGCTGCCGTTCGTCCCGGCCGCCACGCGCCGCATCGACCTTGCGCTGAGCGGGCGGCAGCGCGTGGGCGTGGTCGGTCCGAACGGTTGCGGCAAGTCGACCTTGCTCAAGGTGCTGGCGGGGCAGCTGCAGGCATCGGGCGGAACCTGCCGAGTCGCGGCAAAGGCCGTGTATCTGGATCAACGATTAGCCATGCTGGCACCGCAGCAGTCCGTGCTGGCGCAGCTGCAAGCGGCCAATCGCGGCGCGACGCAAGCCGACTTGCGCACGCGCCTGGCCCAGCTGGGGCTGGACGCGCGCAAGATCGCGGCGCCCAGCGGCGAACTCAGTGGAGGAGAGCGCCTGAAGGCCGCGCTGGCCTGCGCGCTGTACGCGGACCCGCCCGCGCAGCTGCTGTTGCTGGATGAACCCAGCAATCACCTGGATCTGCCGTCGATGCAGGCATTGGAGGCGATGCTGCGCGCCTACCGGGGCGCCCTGGTCGTGGTGTCCCATGACGACGCGTTCATGGACAGCCTGGACCTGACGCACCGGCTGGCCGCGGGCAGCGGCGGCTGGCGCCTGGAAACTATCTGATCGACAGTTCCAGGATGTCGTCGCCGGCGTCATCGCGTTCTCCGGTGGGCGTCCAACCCAGGTGGCGGTAGAAGCCATGGGAGCGCACGGCGGGATCGCTGGCGCAGGCGAGGAACAGGCGTTCGTGTCCCAGGCTTGCCAGATGCTGGACCATCAACCGCAGCAGCGCCTTGCCTGCGCCCTGGTTTTCGCTTTCGGGCAGCAGGGCCAGCACCACGATTTCACCGGTCTCGCGGTCGCCGAAGCAGTAGCCCGTCACACGGCCGTCCGCACAGGCGACGAAGCCGCGCAGATCGCCCGCGCGTACGCCGGCGGCCCAGTTGTCCTCGGTGATGCCTAGCGCGCGCAGTTGCTCCACGGAAAAAGCGTTCTCTCTGGTCTGGCCTCGGATCGTCACGCAGGCAGGGACGTCATCGGCGGTGGCGGGGCGGAATGTCAATGTGCTCATGTCCGCATATTGACACCCTGTGCGCAATCGTGGCGAGCGGTAACACTCCGCGCGTCCCGGCGGCATTAACATCGTCCGCTTCAATCCGCGCACTGCAGGGTGTAGGCATGCTCGAGTCCATACTCGCGCCATGGGCGCTCACCGGCCGGCTGTGGCTGCGGTTCTGGCCGCAATTGATGGCGCTGGTGCTGGCAGGCACGCTGGCCCGCGATGTGCTGCTGTGGGTGGCGGCGCAGACCGGCTTTGCCAACCACCTCGCCGGCCTGGCCGTGCTTACGCTGGTGGCGCTGGCTCAGTTGGTGACCACCGTCGCGATGTTTCTGGTGCTGCTGCCGGGGCTGCCGGCCTTGCGCGGCGCGCAGGAAGCGGCGCGCGCCGGGCAGGCGGAGACGGGCGGGAGCAGAGGGCGGCTGGGGCAGGCGTTGACGGTGGCCTTGCTGCCGTTCTTCGCCTACTACGCGGCCTGGGGCTTTCTGGGCGACATCGTGCGGCAATACTCGCGCCTGGCCTACGGGCTGGATCCGCTGGGCGAGCACGGCAACGTGCTGGACGCGCTGGATTCCCGCTGGCTGCTGGTCTCGGTGGCGATTTCGTGGCTGGTGCGCAAGGCGGCGGTGACGGCGCGCGACCGCACGGGCAAGGGCCGCTGGCAATGGCTGGTGGTGCTATGCGAAACCAACTGGGTGCTGATCGGCTTGTACGTCATCAGCCGCTGGAAGGACCAGGCGTGGCAGTGGCTGGCCGACCGGCGCGGCCTGGAGGCGTTGCTGCAGTCCCTGATGAACATGCTGACGCCCGTCACGAATGCCTGGGCGGCGGGCATGACGCCCGTGGAGGCGCAAGGGCCCGGCCTGGGCACGGCGCTGATCAGCCTGTTCTTCTATGCCTTGTTGCCGGTGATATGGCTGGTGATGGCCGCGTTGGTCTATGGCTATGACGTGCGCGACGATGCCGATCTCAGGCGCTATGAACGGCTGCAACGGCTGGGCGACCGCTACCGCGCGGTGCCGCGTTTTCTGCGCGATTTCATCGAGCATTTCGTGGCCGGCTACCGCAAGCGTTATCTGCCGCTGGCCAGCGGCGTGCGGTTGGCCTTTCACAGCAGCGCGCTGCTGCTGGTCACGCTCATCGTGGGCTACCGCCTGATCGACTGGGGCGCCGCGTGGCTGTGGTACGGCGCGGCGCGCCTGATCGGTCCGAACGACCTGGATACCTGGCAGGTGCTGGCGCATGGCGTTTCGCTGCTGTTCGGCAGTCCGTTCCGCGATTCTTCCACGGGCCTGCTGATCGAGCCCCTGCGCATCTGCTTTCTTGCCGCCGTGCTGGAATGCGCTTACGCGCCCTGGAAGATGCGCAGCGCGGCGCCCGCGCCCGCGGCATGAGTCAGCCGGCAGGATCCGGCGGCGCGAAGCGCAGGTAGGCGGGCCGCTCGGCATCGATGGACACGGTGATCGACCAGGGCGCGGCTGCGTCGGCGGGCACCATGAAGGCTTCCATGATTTCGACGCTGGCGCCGGGGGCGGCGCCGCTGTGGGCCGCGGCCACGCAGCCGCGCGCGGTGCCGCGCGGCAGGCGCAAGGCCGGGGCGATGGCGGGCAGCCAGGTGCGCCCCTGCGCATCATGCAGCGCAATGCGGCAGCCGCGCCAGCGCGTGGGCAGATCGGCGGATTGCACCTGCACGGAGAAGGCGGCCAGCGCGGCGCGCGAGCCGGGCTGCCAGCCCCTGCCGGCCGGCGGTTCCAGCACCGCGAATTGCCGCAGCTGCCATTGCGCGCCGCCTAGCGGCGCCTGCGCGCCAGCCGCTATCTCGCGCGGCTGCAGTTCGCGGCCCCCGAGCCAGCGTGCCACGCTGTCGCGGGCGCTCCAGTACAGCGTCAGGGCCAGCAGGATGGGCAGCAGCCAGAGGCTGCGGCGGCGCCAGCGGCGTTCGCTCGCGGCCGCATCGTTCATGGGGCGGCCTCCTGTTCGAGATCGTAGCTGGCGGCGCTGACGGGCTGGCCGGAGGCGTCCAGCGGGATGTCGTCCAGCGCAATGCGCACCTGCGAATCCAGGCGCGGGTCATAGCGCGCGGACAGCAGCAGCGTGGCGTCGCGCGCCTGATCGGGCCGGATCTCGAACACCAGCCGCACGGTGCGCGGCAGGCCCGGTTCCACGGCGTGGGGCGGCTGGTTGCGCGCGAGCACGAGACGGTCCGTGTGGCGGTAGGCCAGGCCGTCGGGTCCGAGCCAGGCGGCTTCGCCGACAGTGGCCGACGTGTCCCGGGCCGCCAGGCGCAGCCAGACGATGGCCCATACGCCGCCCGTCGTGCGCGTCTGCGTAGCGCTCAGGCTGCGGTAGTGCAATTGCTGCGCGAACTGCACGCGCTCCACGGTGACGTCGAACTGCCTGGCGCTCACCGTCTGTCCCATTGCGCCGCTTGCCGTGATGGGTCCGGTCAGCGCCATGTAGCGGGGCGTGCTGCGCTGCATGGCGTACAGGGCCAGCGCGGCGGCCAGCACCAGCAGCAGCGTGCCCAGCCGCGCGCTCATGGCGCTGACTCCGGTGCGCCGTCCGGGGCTATCGGCAACTCGATCCGGCCCACGTTCGCGGGATTGAACCAGCCCGGCGCGCCATACAGATTGTCGACGGGCTTGTAGATCTTGCTCTGCAGGGCAAGCGCGGTGCGCACGGGCGCCGCGGCCGCGGCCGGCAGCATCCAGACGAAGGCCATGCGCTCGGGCAGGCCGGGCTGCAGATAAGGCATTTGCTGCGAGTCGCGCAGGCCGACCACCATGGGCTTGCCGGCAGCCGCTCCCAGCGGCGCATTCCAGCGCAGCAGTCCGAGATAGTCGGCGCTCGATTCGGCCGTGCGGTTGGTGAGGTCGGCCTCGACCACCAGCGCGGTGGCACCTGGCTTGATCGGCACGCCGTAGACCTTGGGGGTGGACGCGGTCCAGGCGCGGCGCGGCACCACCTGCCACTGGCCGGTCTGGATCGAGACATCTGGGCCATATACCGGTTCGGACGCGCGGTTGAGCTTGCCGTAGGCGCCGTAAATCGCGACGCTGGCCGCGGCGAGCAGAGAGCCTATGCCTGCCAGGCTGGCGGCGATACGGGCTCTGAGCGAGTGCAGTACGCGCATCCGGACTCCAGGCGCGCAGATGGCGCGCATCGGGAATCCCAGATCGTAGGCGCGCTGCTCCTGGCGGGTTCTGTCCTTATGTTTCCATGCATGTCGCGCATGGCGTTGCCACGTGCGGCGGCCAAGTTTTGAAACAATTCGCCGGGAGCATGCCTCAGAACAGGTTCAGCGCCCGCGCCACCCACCAGCCCAGGCCGATCGCGACGCCTATCAGCAGCGTCCTGCGCAGGCCGCCGCCCTTGGGCGGCACGGCGCCCGGCGGCAGGCCCGTGTTCGGGGCGGACTGAGCGGATGCGGCCGGGGCGCGGGTCGGCGCCGGGTCATCGGTCTCGATCACGAATTCAGGCTTGGCGTCCTGCGGCTTCAATCCCGGCGCGAGGTTCTCCACGTCCACGCCGGCATTGCGCAGCATGTCCCACAGGCCGCCGTCGCCCTGGCCGGCGCGCAATGCCTCGATGCGTTCGCGTTCGGCGCGCGGCACGCCGTCCAGGCTGTCGTACTTGCGGCCATTGACCGTGACCGCGCCGTTCTTGATCTCGACCTTGAAGGACTCGCCGTTTTCGGTGCCTGCATAGCTCCAGGTCTCGTTGACCGTGGCGCCGTCCATCCCGCCGTCCAGCAGTGCTTCGATGTTGGCGCGCTGTTCGGGCGTCAGGTCCTGCGCGGCGCTCCAGCTGCGCGTCGTCGTGGTGCTGCGCCAAGTCTTGGTCTTGTCGTTCATTGGATATCCATAGGTGTGCGGATCGCGTCCAGCGCGGCATGCCTTGTCATTAATGCAGAAGGCGTTTTCCTGTCAAGAAAATCAGAACGGCGCGCGGCTTGCCGGAGCGCGGGCGTGCGTTGATATATCAGATCTCCCTGACGATAATTCTTCCACTGTTGCCCGCTAGGAATCGTGATGCAGAAGCCTTACCCCGCCACGGCGGCTGATCGGATACGGCAGACGCTGGAGGATCAGATCGTCAATGCCGAGTTGCCTCCGGGCCTGGCGCTGGACGAGGCGTTGTTGGCGCAACGTTGCGGCGTTTCGCGCACGCCCGTGCGGGACGCCTTGCTGCAGCTTTCGGCCCAGGGCTTCGTGCACATCAAGCCGCGTGTCGGCATCTTCGTGGCGGCGCTGGAACCCGGCGAACTGGCCAATATGTTCGAAACCCTGGCCTATCTGGAAGGGCTGTGCGCGGGGCTGGCCAGCCAGCGCATCACCCAGGCCGGGCGCGCCGAACTGCTGGCTGCGCACCGCGACGCCGAGCCGGCCCGGGCCGCAAGCCGTCCCGGCGGCTACGCCGCGGCGAATCTCGCGTTCCACGACATCCTCTATCGCGCCAGCGGCAACAGCTACCTGATCCAGCAGATCATGGCGATACGCAAGCGCACCCATCCGTACCGGCTGCGGCATTTCGACCAGCCGGGCCGCCTTGCCTGTTCCTGGCGGGAACACGCCGGCGTGCTGGAGGCGGTGCTGGACGGCGACGAGCGTGCGGCCTCGCAGGCCGCCACCCGCCACATCGTCGAGGGCGGGCAGCAGTTCCGCGAGTTCGCCGAGCGCTTTCCGCAGGGGCTGTACGCCGCGGTAGGCAGCATGCGCGCCGCGGAGCAGGCCGCGCCGGCCGCGGCCACGCTTGCCTGGCTGTATGGCCCGCGCACCGCGGGCAGGCATACCAAGCCGGTCAATTGAACCTTGTCCACCGCGTTTACCGGCGCCGACCGGGGCGCGATGCTGTCCGGCGTTTTTGCGCCATCGATCAAAAACAGAAGCAGGAGACTAGCCGTGTTCCATCGAGTTGCAGGCCTTGCGGCCGCCTTGTTCATCGCCGCCGCCAGTCCGGCCGCGCAGGCGCAGGCCACGCCGGTCAAGATCGTGGTCGGGTTCTCGCCGGGCGGCGGCGTCGATACCTTGGCGCGCCTGTTGGCCCAGGGGCTGGCGCAGGCGATCGACCGGCCGGTGGTGGTGGAAAATCGCGCGGGGGCAGGAGGCACCATCGCCGCCGACGTGGTGGCGCGCGCCGAGCCCGACGGCGCGACCTTGCTGTTGGCGGATACCTCGCTGCTGCTTGCGCCGCACATCTATCCGAAGGTCAATTACCGGATGAACACGAGCTTCACGCCGGTCGCCATGGTGGGCGACGCCGGGCTGGCCTTGGCGGTGCCCGCAGCCAGCCCGGCGCGCACGCTGCCGGACCTGCTGGCCATGGCGCGCAAGGAGCCGGGCCGCTACACCTACGCCTCGGTGGGGGTGGGCTCCATGCATCATCTGGGTGGCGAACTGATCAAGTCCATGGCCGACGTGGATCTGGTGCATGTGCCATACAAGGGCGGCAGCCCGGCCACCCAGGCGGTCGCATCGGATCAGGTGTCGTCCGCCATTTCCAGCCTGCCGGCGGTGATTCCGCAGGCAAGCGCGGGGCGCATACGCATTCTGGCGGTGCTGGGCGCAGAGCGGTTCCCGGGCTTGCCGGATGTGCCGACCGTGGCAGAGACGCTGCCGGGCTTTGACGCGACCCCGGCGATCTTCCTGCTGGCGCCAGCCAAGACGCCGCCTGCCGCGCTGGCAAGGATCACGCAGGCGCTGCCGCAGGTATTGGCCGACGCCAAGCTGCGGGAAGCTTTCATCGCGCAGGGTTCGCTGGTGCGCTACCAGCCCGCCGACGCGCTCGCCGCGTGGCTGCCCGCGCAGGAGCAGCGCTGGGTCGACCTGATCTCGCGCGCCAAGCTGACCTTCGCCCCTTGAGATTTTCGGTATCCACAGTAGGAGAACTTTTCATGCAGCAAGCAAGCACTCCCACCATCGGCATGATCGTGCCGCCCGCCGCGGGTCTGGTGCCGGCGGATGGGGCGCGGCTCTATCCCGATCTGCCCTTCATTGCCAGCGGGCTGGGGCTGGGCTCGGTCACCCCGGAAGGCTATGACGCGGTGATCGAATCGGTGGTGGACCATGCGCGCCGCCTGCAAGAGCAGGGCGCGGCGGTGGTTTCGCTGATGGGCACCTCGCTCAGCTTCTACCGGGGCGCGGCCTTCAATGCAGCGTTGACCGTAGCGATGCGCGAAGCCACGGGACTGCCATGCACGACCATGAGCACGGCGGTCCTGAACGGATTGCGCGCCCTGGGCGTGCGCCGCGTCGCGTTGGCGACGGCCTATATCGACGATGTGAACGAGCGCCTTGCGGCATTCCTGGCCGAAGAGAGCCTGGTTCCCACCGGCTGCCGCAGCCTTGGCATCACGGGCGTGGAGGCCATGGCGCGCGTGGATACGGCCACGCTGGTCGACCTGTGCGTGCGTGCCTTCGAAACGGCGCCCGATAGCGACGGCATCCTGTTGTCTTGCGGCGGCTTGCTGACGCTGGACGCCATACCCGAAGTCGAGCGCCGCCTGGGCGTGCCAGTGGTGTCGAGTTCGCCGGCGGGGTTCTGGGATGCCGTGCGGCTTGCGGGGGGAGGGGCCAAGGCAAGGCCCGGATACGGCCGGCTGTTCGACGAGTCCTGACGATAGCGGCTCGCCGGCGGCAAGGCCGCAATCGCGCGCTAGCCGCGCACCGCAGTGACATGAAACCCGCGCAAGCGGGTTTCTTACTTTGTCCTTAATGAAAAACTTATTTTCATGTCAAGAAAATCGATCTGATATGGTTGGTTGAGCGTATCAGATGGCTTAAAAAGCGCATAATGTGCGCACCCTTTCCCAAGCTGCATGTCATGGGGATCGGGTCGATTTTCTGTAAGCGAAGAGCGTGTTGTCACTAGCTCGGCGGTTCGTGTTCCCAGGTTCATGTTCGGTAGCTAGGACAACTTGGAGTATTCACGGAGATGTCTATGACAGAAGACGCAAAGCCGCGCAGGCGGTTCCTGCAGGCGTTGGCCATCGTGCCGGCGTCGACGCTGGCGGTGGGCGCAATGACCACCGGCTGTACCAACGAGCCGGATAGCGCCGCTGCGCGCGCGGCCAAGCCCTACGAACCCACCTACTTCACCAAGGCCGAATGGGCCTTCATCGTGGCCGCGGTGGATCATCTGATTCCCGCAGACCAGTACGGTCCCGGCGCCATCGAGGCCGGCGTGCCGGAGTTCATCGACCGCCAGATGGAAACCCCGTTCGGCCACGGCAAGCTCTGGTACATGCAAGGTCCGTTCCACACCGACCAGGTGCCGGAACTGGGCTACCAGCTGAACCAGAATCCCCGCGAGGTCTACCGCCACGGCATCGAGGCCTGTGACGCCTGGTGCGTGAAGACGCACGGCAAGGTCTATGCCGAACTGGACAAGGCGCTGCAAGAGCAGATCCTCAAGGACCTGCAAGGCGGCAAGATCGAATTCGAGAGCGTGCCCGCCAGGACGTTCTTCAGTTTCCTGCTCTCCAACACGAAGGAAGGTTTCTTCGCCGATCCGATGTACGGCGGCAACAAGAACATGGTGGGCTGGAAGATGGTGGGTTTCCCGGGCGCGCGCGCGGACTTCATGGACTGGGCCGACCAGCCCAACGCGAAGTATCCCTACGGCCCCGTGTCGATCTCTGGGGAGAAGGGTTAAGCCATGGCGATCAAAAAAGACAAAGTCGATGCGGTGCTGGTCGGGTTCGGCTGGACCGGCGCGATCCTCGGCCAGGAGCTGACCGAGGCCGGGTTGCACGTGCTGGCGCTGGAGCGCGGCGCGATGCAGGACACGCCCAAGGACGCCGAGTACCCCAAGGTTGCGGACGAGCTGGCGTATTCCGTGCGCGGCAAGCTGTTCCAGGACCTGTCCAAGGAAACCGTGACCATCCGCCATGGCGTGGACGATGTGGCCGTGCCGTACCGGCAGAACGGTTCGTTCCTGCTGGGCACGGGCGTGGGCGGGGCGGGCTTCCACTGGAACGGCATGCACTACCGCGTGTTGCCCGAAGAGCTGGAGCTGCGCACCCGTTACGAAACGCGCTACGGCAAGAGCTTCATTCCTGAAGGCATGACCATCCAGGATTTCGGCGTGACCTATGACGAGCTGGAGCCGTACTTCAGCAAGTTCGAATACGTCTGCGGCACCTCCGGCAAGGCCGGCAACCTGAACGGCCAGATCGTCGAAGGCGGCAACCCGCTGGAAGGCAAGCGCAGCAAGGAATTCCCGCTGCCGCCCCTGACCACCACCTACGGCGCCCAGCTGTTCGACAAGGCGGCGCGCGAAGTCGGCTTCCATCCGTATCCGGCGCCCGCGGCCAATGCCTCGGGTCCGTACACCAACCCATATGGCGTGCGCCTGGGGCCCTGTAATTTCTGCGGTTTCTGCGAGAACTACGGCTGCTACATGTATTCGAAGGCCTCGCCGCAGACCACCATTCTGCCGGTGCTGCTGAAGAAGCCCAACTTCGAACTGCGCACGCATTCGCACGTGATCAAGGTCAATCTGGATTCCAGCGGCAAGAAGGCCGTGGGCGTGACCTACATCGACGCGCAAGGCCGCGAAGTGGAGCAGCCGGCGGACCTGGTGATCCTGTCGGCCTACCAGATGCACAACGTGCGCCTGCTGCTGCTGTCCGGCATCGGCAAGCCCTACGATCCCAAGACCAATGAAGGCGTGGTGGGCAAGAACTACGCCTACCAGATGAACGGCGGCGTCAGCGTGCTGCTGCCCAAGGGCACCCAGCTCAACCCCTTCGTGGGCACGGGCGCGGGCGGCGTGGGCATGGACGACCTGAACGGCGACCAGTTCGACCACGGTCCCCTGGGTTTCCTGGGCGGCGCCAGCATCCGCCACGTGCGCTACGGCGGCCGTCCGATCAAGCAGACGCCCACCATGCCGGGTACGCCCACTTGGGGCACGGGCTGGAAGGCCGGGGTGCAGGACGCCTACCAGCGCCACATGACCATAGGCATTTCCGGTTCGGTGATGTCGTACCGCGACGCCTACCTGTCGCTGGACCCCACCTACAAGGACAGCTTCGGCCAGCCTCTGCTGCGCATGACCTTCGACTGGCATGACAACGAATTCGACATGCTGGGCTACATGGGCAAGCGCATGGAAGAAGTGGCCAAGGCCATGAAGCCCGAAAAGTATGCCGTGGGGGTGCGCAAGAAGGGCGCGCGCTACGACACACGGGTCTACCAGAGCACGCACAACACGGGCGGCGCCATCATGGGCTCCAATCCCAAGGAAAGCGTGGTCAACAAGTACCTGCAGAGCTGGGACGTGCCCAACCTGTTCGTGATGGGCGCCTGCGTGTTCCCGCAGAACATGGGCTACAACCCCACCGGCCTGGTCGGGGCGCTGGCCTATTGGTCGGCGCAGGCGATCCGCGACCTGTACCTGAAGAACCCCGGCCCGCTGGTCCAGGCTTAAGGAGACGGCACAATGATTAAGCAGACCATTGTTGCGGCCATCTCCGCCCTGGCGGCCAGCGCCGCGTTCGCCGCGGACGGCACGCCGGCCGCCGCCGACGCCCAGATGATCAAGCAGGGCGAGTACCTGTCGCGCGCCGGCGACTGCATCGCCTGCCACACGGCCAAGGACGGCAAGCCGTTCGCGGGCGGCCTGGGCATCGATTCGCCGCTGGGCATGATCTATTCCACCAACATCACGCCCGACAAGGACACCGGCATCGGCGGCTACTCCTACGAGGACTTCGACCGTGCCGTGCGCCACGGCGTGGCCAAGGACGGACACTCGCTGTATCCGGCGATGCCGTACACCGCCTACGCCAAGGTCACGCCCGAGGATGTGAAGGCCCTGTACGCCTATTTCATGCACGGCGTCGAGCCGGTGAAGCAGGAGAACAAGGACACGGACATCATCTGGCCTTTGTCGATGCGCTGGCCGCTGGGCGTGTGGCGCTGGATGTTTGCGCCTGACGTGGCCACGGCGCCGGTGACGGCTGACACCCAGGGCGCCGACCGCGCCGCGCTCTTGCGCGGCCAGTACCTGGTCGAAGGCCTGGGCCATTGCAGCACCTGCCACACGCCGCGCGGCGTCGCCTTGCAGGAAAAGGCGTTGACCGAGGCGGACGGCTCGGCCTTCCTGTCCGGCGGCGTGGTCGAAGGCTGGCTGGCCAAGAACCTGCGCGGCGACACCACCGACGGCCTGGGCAGCTGGAGCCAGGCGGACATCGTGGCCTTCCTGAAGTCCGGCCGCAACGGCCATTCCGCGGCATTCGGCGGCATGGCTCAGGTGGTGGGCGACAGCACGCAGCATCTGTCCGATGCCGACCTGAACGCCATCGCGGCCTATCTGAAGAGCCTGCCGCCGGTGAACAAGGACGCCACCAAGCCGCTGGCCTACAACGAGTCCGTGGCGCAGGCGTTGCGCACAGGACACGACAAGGGCGACGGCGCCATGGCTTTCCTCAACAACTGCGCGGCCTGCCACCGCAGCACGGGCAAGGGCTATGCGGAAACCTTCCCGCAGCTGGCGCTCAGCTCCACGGTGAACTCGGCGGACCCCGCGTCCCTGATCCACATCGTGCTCAAGGGCGCGCAGATGCCGGCCACCGCCGCCGCGCCGACTGCTTACGCGATGCCGGGCTTTGACTGGCGCATGACCGACAAGGAGGTCGCCGACGTGGTGACGTTCGTGCGGTCCAGCTGGGGCAACCAGGGGGCGGCCGTCACCGCCGCCGACGTGGCCAAGGTGCGCAAGGATGTGGGGGCGGCGCCGCAGCCGGCGCGTTGACGCCTGACCGCGCGCGCGGCGCCGGCAAGCCCTTGCGGCTGCCGGCGCCGCGTTTTTCATGGGCGATTTGACAAGCCCCGATGCCGGGCGCAAGCTACGGCACATGCATAGCCCCGCAACCGCCTTCGCGCTGATTATTACCACCATCAGGTCCATGGTGGGTTAGCGCGCGTCGGTACATCGCTACATAAACCCGCCAGAGGCGGGTTTTTTGTTGTCCCGCCTCCTGCCGCAGTTTTTTCCAGGAGAGCACTTCATGATGTCCACAGAACCTTCCACCACGGCCACGCCCATGCTGCACTTCCTGTGCGGCAAGATCGGCGCCGGCAAATCCACGCTGGCGCAGGCGCTGGCGGCGCGGCCCGGCACCATCCTGCTCAGCGAGGACAGCTGGCTGGCGACGCTGTACCCCGGAGAGATCGTGGACCTGACCGACTACGCCCGCTGCGCCAGCCGCCTGCGCAACGCCATGGGCAGCCATGTGGCGGCGCTGGTCAGGGCGGGTTTGTCGGTGGTGCTGGACTTCCCGGCCAACACGCGGCGCAGCCGCGCATGGCTGCGCCAGGTGGCGCAAGAGGCCGGCTGCGCCCATCAGCTGCATTTCCTGGATCTGCCCGACGAGGTCTGCAAGGCCAGGCTGCGCGCGCGCAATGCCTCGGGCACGCACCCATACACCACCACGGACGAACAATACGACGCGATCACGGCGTACTTCGTCGAGCCGGAAGAAGACGAGGGTTTCGTTCTGGTGCGCCACGGGCAGCCCTGAAGCGCGGGACGCGGGCCGGGCGCGCCTGCTATGATTGCTGGATAAATATCCAGTCCTCCGGCCCGGCCGATGTTTCCCGCCTACCGTTACTACTATCTGCACAACTTCCAGCGCGCGCTGACCTGGGTGGGCGAGCGCTACGCCGACCTGCTGGACGACGCCGAGCGCCGCTTCATGGCGGAATTTCCCGCCCTGCCGCAGGCATCCCAGGCCCTGATGGTGCGCATGCTGATGCGGCGCGGCCCCTGGTTCCGCGCCAGCCGGCTGACCTACGAAGAGATCGGCGCGACGGAGGCCGCCGCGGGCCCGCTGCTGCAATTGGGCTGGCTGGACGCGCAGGCGCCGATGACGCTGGATGAACTCTTCGGCCTGCATACCAAGCCGGAGCTGAACCGCATGTTTGCGCAGCTGCCGGCCAAGTCCGCCTCGCGCAAGGGCGATCTGCTGGAGGCCGCGCGCGCGGCGGGCGCGGATGCGCGGCCCTATGCGGACTGGAATCCCGCGGCGGACGAGCCGGTTTGGCGCGTCACCGTATCGGACATCTGCGAGCGATTCCGCCTGATGTTTTTCGGCAATCTGCACCAGGACTGGTCGGAGTTCGTGCTGGCCGACCTGGGCGTGTTCCAGTACGAGACCGTGCCGTTCGACGCTTCGTCGCGCGCGTTCCAGACGCGTGAAGACGTGGACTGCTATCTGGCGCTGCACGCCTGCCGCGTCGCGCTGGAAGAGGGGGCCGATGCCGATGCGCTGATGCTGGCCGTCCAGGCCTGCGCCAGCGGCAACCCCTGGCTGGAAAAGCGCCGGGCCAAGGTTCTGCTGCGCATCGGGCAGGCTTGCGAGCGGTTGCAGGACTGGGGCACCGCGCAACGCGTGTACGAGGCCTGCGCGTATCCCGGCGCGCGCCACCGCCGCATCCGCGTTTATGAGCGCATGGCGCGGCACGGCGACGCATTGGCCCTGGCGCTGCAGGCCCAGGCTCAGCCTGAAAGCGAAGAGGAAAGCCAGCGCCTGGCGCGCATGCTGCCGCGGCTGTACCGTGGCGCAGGGCAAGGCGCGCCGGCGCGCGAACCGGCTCCCGCCTTGCTGCGCACCGATCTGACGCTGGCGCGGCCGGCAGAGCCCGCCTCGGTGGAGTTCGTCACGCGCGACCACCTGCACCGCGACGATGCGCCCGTGCACTACGTGGAAAATGCGCTGATCAATTCGTTGTTCGGACTGCTGTGCTGGCCCGCGGTGTTCGCGCCCTTGCCGGGCGCTTTCTTCCACCCGTTCCAACGCGGCCCGGCCGACCTGGACGCGCCGGATTTCCATGAGCGCCGCGCGGCGCTGTTCGCCCAGTGCTTGGCGCAGCTGGACACGCCGGGCTACCGCGACCTGATCCTGCAACGCTATGCCGAAAAATCCGGCCTGCAATCGCCCTTCGTTTTCTGGGGCGCGCTGTCGGAGGACCTGCTGACGCAGGCGCTGGACTGCCTGCCTGCCGCCCACTTGAAGCTCTACTTCGAACGCCTGCTGCGCGACGTCAAGACCAACCGCTCCGGCCTGCCGGACCTGATCCGCTTCTGGCCGGCCGAGCGCCGCTATGAACTGATCGAGGTCAAGGGGCCGGGCGACAAGCTGCAGGACAACCAGATCCGCTGGCTGCGGTATTGCGTGTCGCATGGCATGCCGGTGCGGGTGTGCCACGTCAGCTGGCGCGAGGACGGCGCATGAGCTATGCCGTGGCGGTGCGCGCCCTGTGCGAATTCACGGCGCGGGCAGGGGATCTGGACCTGCGCTTCACGCCCGCGCCCACCGGCCTGGAGGGCATGGCGGGGCATGCGGCCGTGACGGGCCGCCGGGGGCCGGATTACGAGACCGAGGTGGCGCTGTCCGGCCAGCATGAAAACCTGCTGGTGCGCGGCCGCGCCGACGGCTACGACCCCGTGGCCAAGCAACTCGAAGAAATCAAGACCTACCGCGGCCAACTCGATAGCGTGCGCGACAACCACCGCGCCGTGCATTGGGCGCAGGCCAAGGTGTATGGGCATCTGCTCTGCCAGGCGCGCGGACTAGCAAGCCTGCGCGTGGCGCTGGTGTACTACAACGTGGTCACCGAGGAAGAGACGGTGCTGGTGGAAACGCACGAGGCCGCCGCGCTGGAGGCGTTCTTCCGCGAGCAATGCGGACGATTCCTGGCCTGGGCGGCGACGGAACTTGCGCACCGCCAGTCGCGCGACGCGGCGTTGGAGGCGCTGAAGTTTCCGCACGGCGAATTCCGCGCGGGTCAGCGCGAGCTCGCCGTGGCCGCGTACCGCACGGCCCGCGACGGCGGCTGTCTGATGGCGCAGGCGCCCACCGGCATAGGCAAGACGCTGGGGACGATTTTTCCGCTGCTCAAGGCCAGCCCGGGCGCGGGCCTGGACAAGATCTTCTTCCTGGCCGCCAAGAGCCCGGGCCGCGGCCTGGCGCTGGAGGCGCTGGACACGGTCAACGCGCAGCCCGCCGCGCCCGGCTTGCGGGTGCTGGATCTGCAGGCGCGCGACAAGACCTGCGTGCATCCGGACCTGGCCTGCCATGGCGAATCCTGTCCGCTGGCCCAGGGCTTCTACGACCGCTTGCCGCAGGCGCGCGAGACCGCGCTGGCGCACGCGCGGCTGGATGCCGCGACGGTGGCCGCGGCCGCGCGCGAACACCAGGTCTGTCCGTACTACCTGTCGCAGGAGCTGATCCGCTGGAGCGACGTGGTGGTGGGCGACTACAACTACTACTACGACGCCACGGCAATGCTGTACACCATGACGCAGGCCTACCAGTGGAAGGTGTCCGTGCTGGTGGACGAGGCCCACAACCTGGTCGACCGGGCGCGCCGCATGTACACGGGCGAGCTCGACCAGGCCTCGCTGGCGGCGGCGCGCTACGCCGCGCCCAAGGGGTTGAAGAAGTCCCTGGATGGCTTGCAGCGCTCATGGAACGCGCTCAACAAGAAGCAGGCGGAGCGCTACCAGGCCTATGACGAAGTCGCGGCCGGGGTGCTGGCCGCGGTGCAGAAGGCGGTCGGCGCGATCATGGAGCACATGGCCGAAAATCCGTTGCCGCAGGATGATCCCGTGCTGGGGTTCTATTTCGAGGCCTTGCAGTTCATGCGCCTGGCCGAGCAATTCGGCTCGCATGCGCTGTTCGACGTGACCTTGTCGGACGCCAGCGCGGCCGGCGCCAAGACGCCGCCCTCCGTGCTGTGCGTGCGCAACGTGATCCCGGCGCCGTACCTCGCGGCACGTTACGCGGCCGCGCACGCCACGGTGCTGTTCTCGGGCACGCTGAGCCCGCAGCAGTTCTACCGCGACACGCTGGGCCTGCCCGCGGCCACCCCCTGGCTCGACGTGGCCGCGCCATTCCAGGCCGAGCAGCTGGCGGTGAGGGTGGTGGGCAATGTGTCCACGCGCTATCGCGACCGCGAGCGCTCGCTGTCGCCCATCGTCGAACTGATTGCGCGGCAATACGCCGAGCGGCCGGGGAACTACCTGGGCTTTCTCAGCAGCTTCGACTATCTGCGCCAGGTGTCGGACCTGATGCGCGAGCGCCATCCCTCGGTGCCGATCTGGCTGCAGACGCCGGGCATGGACGAGGCGGGCCGCGCCGCGTTCCTGGGGCGCTTTACCGAAACGGGGCAGGGCGTGGGTTTCGCGGTGCTGGGCGGCGCCTTTTCAGAAGGCGTGGACCTGCCCGGCAAGCGGCTGATCGGCGCGTTCATCGCCACGCTGGGGTTGCCGCAGGTGAATCCCGTGAACGAGAACATGAAGCGCGCCATGGACTTGCGCTATGGCGTGGAGAACGGCTACGACTACACCTACCTGTACCCCGGCATGCAAAAGGTGGTGCAGGCGGCGGGCCGCGTCATCCGCACGGAACACGACGTGGGCACGGTGCACCTGATCGACGACCGCTACCGCCGCGCCAAGGTGCGCGGCTTGTTGCCCGGCTGGTGGCGAGTGGAGTGATCAGGCCGGGCGCAACTCGGTCAGCGGCTGGTTGGGATCGCGGCTGAGCTGGTAGCCGTACCACAGGCTGCGCGCCATGCGCCTGGCCATTTCCTGTGCCGCGTCGGCCAGGGCGCGGTTGGGCAGGGCGTCGGTGGTCTCCTGCCACAGCGCCAGCCAGCGCTCGAACAGTTCCGCGCTGAGATGCGGCATGGCGGCATGCTTGGGCATGGGCATGCCGGTGAAGCGGCGTGTGCCCAGCAGCACGGCGGACCAGAAATCCGACAGGGTCGCCAGATGCTCGTCCCAGTCGTGCACTTGACTGTTGAAGACCGGGCCCAGCTGCGCGTCGGCGCGCGCCTTGCCGTAGAAGGCGTGCACCAGGTCGCGGATTTCGGCTTCGGTGCAGATGTCGGCGGTCGAGTTCAAGCTCGTCTCCTTGGGGGGCGGATGGCGATCTTAGGGCGGGTGCGCCCGCCAGCGGTTTGATCTGGCGCAAGTTTTCCGGCCTGCCGCGCGATCCGGCGCGGCAAGCGCGGCGCCTGTGGTTTGCGTAGTATTGTCTGCCTGCGCGGCCGGCGTCCGGCAAGCGCGACCCCATATGAACAGGCGCCCCGAGTCGAAGGCGCGCCGCAAGGAGACCCGCATGACCATTGCCGCCCCGGCCGCAGCCGCCCCATTGAACGACATCGTGGCGCTGCCCGCGCACGCGCTGTCCGAGGCGATCCGCAAGCGTCAGGTGTCTTGCCGCGAGGTCATGGCGGCCTATCTGGCGCACATCGACCGGGTCAATCCCAAGCTCAACGCCATCGTTGCGCGGCGCGACAGCGACGAACTGCTGCGCGAAGCCGATGAGCGCGACGCCCAACTGGCCGCGGGACAGTGGCTGGGCTGGCTGCATGGCATGCCGCAGGCGCCCAAGGACCTGACCGCGGTGCGCGGCATGGTCACGTCCATGGGCTCGCTGGTCTACAAGGATCAGGTCACGGCGCATGACTCCATCATCATCGAACGCATGCGCGCGTCCGGCGCCATCTTCATCGGCCGCAGCAACGTGCCGGAGTTCGGCTTGGGCTCGCACACCTATAACCAGGTGTATGGCGCCACCGGCAACCCCTACGATCCTTCCCGGACAGCGGGCGGCAGCAGCGGCGGGGCGGCGGCTGCGCTGGCGGCGCGCATGTTGCCGGTGGCGGACGGCAGCGATTTCGGCGGCTCGTTGCGCAATCCCGCGGCGTTCTGCAACGTCTACGGCATGCGTCCGTCCGCCGGCCGGGTGCCTTACGGGCCATCGACCGAGGTGTTCCTCAAGCAGCTCGCGTTTGAGGGGCCGATGGGCCGCACGCCGCGCGACGTGGCCATGCTGCTGTCCGTGATGGCCGGCCCCGATCGCCGCGTGCCGTTGTCCCTGACCGGCGACCCGGCGCAGTTCGCCCAGCCGCTGGACGCCGACCTGCGCGGCAAGCGCGTGGGCTGGCTGGGCGACTGGAATGGCTATCTGCCGATGGAGGCGGGCATTCTGGAACTGTGCGAGCAGGCGCTGGCCGACCTGGCGCAGACCGGCTGCGTAGCGGTCGACTACCGGGTGCCATTCGCCGGCGAGCGCCTCTGGCGCATCTGGCTGGCCCACCGCCACCTGATGGTGGGCGGACAACTGCACCCCCTGGTCCAGAATCCCGAAACCCGCAAGCTGGTGAAGCCCGCCGTGGTCTGGGAGGTCGAAGGGCTGGAAGGCATGACGGCGCGGCAGGTTTACCAGGCCACGGAAGAGCGTAGCGCCTGGTATCAGACCGTGCTGCGCATGTTCGAGGACGTGGATTATCTGGCGGTGCCGTCGGCCCAGGTGTTCCCCTTCGACGCGGCGCTGGACTGGCCCAAGGAGATCGCCGGGCGTCCCATGGACACTTATCACCGCTGGATGGAGACCGTTACGCCCTGGACGCTGGCGGGCTGCCCGGTGATCAGCGTGCCGGTGGGATTCAACGCCGCCGGGCTGCCCATGGGCATGCAGCTTATCGGGCCGCCGCAGGCCGACCTGGCCGTGCTGCAGCTTGCGCACGCCTACGGGCAGGCGCGCGACTGGGTGCAATCCCGCCCGCCCGCGACGCTCTGGAGCGGCGCCGCCTGAAAACGGGTCCGGTACGCATTGTTGCGGGAAAAGACAAGCCCTTGTAAGAGGGCTTTGCTTTTTTCCGACGCAAAGCGCCATATTTCCGGCAATTTCCGCGTTTTACGTGGCTGTCGGCGTTTGCCTTTGCAATAATTGTCGACCAACTCACAACATCCCGTAATAAATGGACAGCCTTGTGTCCCTGGTTTTGTTCCAGAATATTTCGGTCCAATCGACGAGTTGATTTTGCATAGAGGTCTCCCGGCATGAAGAATCTGACACTACGCCAGCGCATCCTGGCCAGCTTCCTGGCGATTCTGGCCATCATGGCGTTGATGGTGGTGATGGATTACCGGCGCCTGCTGGTCATCGAGTCCGAAGTCGAGCTGATCAATAACGATGCCGTGCCCGGCATCTACTACAGCACCTCGATCCGCGCCTCCTGGTTCGCCGGTTTCGTGCTGGTCCAGGATGCCTTCAACATGGAGACGGAGCAGGAACGCAGCAGCATCCTGGCGGGTCTGCCCGAAACCGACAAGCTGCTGGCGGAACACACTGAACAGTACCGCCGCACCATCGCGCGCGACGATGACCGGCAGATGTTCGAGGAGTTCGAGAAAGAACTGCAGGAGTACAGGCGCATTCGCGCCAACATTCTTGCACCCGCCACGCTGGCGGACCCGGCGCGGGCGCAGGGGCTGATCAAGGCCGAACTGCGGCCGGCGTTCTACAAGGGCCGCGACATCCTCGCCAGGATGGTGCTGGAAAACAAGAAACAGGCCGATGAAGCGGCCGTCGCCATCAAGCAATCGGTGAGCAGCGCCGAAACTCGCATGCTGCTGTCGCTGGGCCTGGCGATCGTGGCCGCCATCATCTGCGGCATCCTGCTGATGCGCGCCATCGCCAATCCCATGCGCGCCATCGTCAAGACGCTGGAGGCCACCGGCGGCGGCGATTTGACGCGGCGCCTGACGCTGGCGCGCAAGGACGAATTCAACGCCATCGAAACCGGCTTCAACGGCATGGTGGACGAGCTGACCGGGCTGGTCGGCAAGACGCAGCGCTCCGCGGTGCAGGTGGCCACTTCCGTTACCGAGATCGCGGCCACCTCCAAGCAGCAGCAGGCGACGGCTTCCGAAGTCGCCGCCACCACCACCGAGATCGGCGTGACCTCGCGCGAAATTTCCGCGACCTCGCGCGAGCTGGTCCGCACCATGGCCGAAGTCTCCGGCGCCGCCGAGCAGACCGCGGCGCTGGCGGGCAGCGGCCAGGTGGGCCTGGCGCGCATGGAAGACACCATGCGCAACGTGGTCGGCGCGGCCGGTTCGGTCAACGCCAAGCTGGCGATCCTGAACGAGAAAGCCGGCAATATCACACAAGTGGTTACTACCATCACGAAAGTGGCGGACCAGACCAACCTGCTGTCGCTAAACGCGGCGATCGAGGCCGAGAAGGCGGGCGAATACGGCCGCGGCTTCGTGGTGGTGGCGACCGAGATCCGCCGGCTGGCGGACCAGACCGCCGTCGCTACCTACGACATCGAGCAGATGGTGCGCGAGATCCAGTCCTCGGTGTCGGCCGGCGTCATGGGCATGGACAAGTTCTCCGAGGAAGTGCGGCGCGGCATGGCCGACATGCAACAGGTGGGCGACCAGCTGTCGCAGATCATCCAGCAGGTGCAGACGCTGGCGCCGCGCGTGCAGATGGTCAACGAAGGCATGCAGGCGCAGGCCACCGGCGCCGAACAGATCAACCAGGCCTTGCAGCAGCTGAGCGACGCCGCCCAGCAGACCGTGGAATCGCTGCGCCAGTCCACGCTGGCGATCGAGGAACTGACGCTGGTCGCCAACGACCTGCGCAGCGGCGTTTCGCGCTTCAAGGTGTGATGGTTGCCATGGCGCAGCACGCTCCCTCTGCCGCGGCCGGACGCCGGCTGTACCTGCTGTTCCGCATCGGCGGCGACCGCTATGCGCTGGACGCAAGAGACATTGCCGAGGTGCTGGGCCTGCGCCAGTTCAAGCAGGTGCCGGGCGCGCCCGCGTGGGTGGCCGGCGTGATGGACCGCCGCGGCGTGGCAGTGCCCGTCATCGACATGAGCGCGCTGGCGGGGGGCGGAGCGGCCGCCGCCGTGACCAGCACCCGGCTGGCCCTGGTGCGCTATCAGGCGCAGGCAGGCGGGCCGGAGCATCTGCTGGGACTGATCCTGGAGCAGGCGACCGAAACCGTGCACTACGATCCCGCCGCGTTCCAGTCCGGCGGCCTGGACAATCCGCAGGCGCGCTATCTGGGCGCGGTGCTCGGCGATGCCGGCGGCATGGTGCAGGCCGTCAACGTGGACGACCTGCTGCCCGCCCCGGTGCGGGCGCTGCTGTTTCCCGCCCATGCCGATGCCGCTGGCGCGGCGCGCGAGGCGCGGCCATGATGCTGATCGACGAGTTCAGCGCCTTGCTCAAGCGGCGCATGGGCCTGGATAGCGGCTCCATCGGCAAGGCCGCCGTGGAGCGCGCGGTGCGGCGCAGAATGGGCATGGCCGGCATTGCCGACGAACAGGACTATCTGTGGCAGGTGCAGGCTGCGCCCGCCGAGATGCAGCAGCTGATCGAAGCGGTCATCGTGCCGGAGACCTGGTTTTTTCGTTATCCCGAATCGCAGACGGCCATGGCCGCGCTGGCGCGGGCGCGCCTGTACGCCGCGGGCGCCGAAGGCCGTGTGCTGCGCGTGCTGAGCGTGCCCTGTTCCAGCGGCGAGGAGCCTTACTCCATTGCCATGGCGCTGCTGGACGCCGGCGTGCCCGCCGAACGCTTCCAGATCGACGCCTTCGACATCAGCGTGCGCATGGTCGAGTTCGCGCGGCGCGGCCTGTACGGCCGCAATTCGTTCCGCGGCGATGACCTGGGCTATCGCGACCGTTATTTTTCCGAGACCGCCGACGGCCACCAACTGGCCGCGCAGGTGGCGGCGCAGGTGCGGTTTCAGGCGGGCAACCTGTTCGATCCCGATCTGCTGGCCGGGGTGGCGCCTTATGACTTCGTGTTCTGCCGCAACCTGCTCATCTACTTCGACGCGGCGACGCAGGCCCGCGCGGTGCAGGTGCTGCGCAGCTTCACGCGCGAGGATGGCGTGCTTTTCGTCGGCCCGGCCGAAACCACCTTGCTGACGGGCCGCAGGCTGCCCGCGGTGCCGATGGCGCGTTCGTTCGCCTTTCTGGCCAAGCCGCTGCCGCCGCTCGCGGAGCCTGCCGCGCCGGTGGCTGCGCGGCCCATCGTGCACAGCTGGACGCCGCCCAGGAGGCCGTTGGCCCAGGCGCCGGAGCCAGGCCTGCCCTTGGCGCATGCGCCCATGCCGGCGATACCCGCGGCGCCCGTGGCCGCCTCGGCCGCGTTGCCCGACGCGCAGGCCTCCTTGCGCCATATAGCGACCCTGGCCGACCAGGGCCGGGTGCAGGACGCGATGACGCAGTGCCTGGCGCACATAGGCGCCCACGGCGCGAGCGCCGAGGCCCTGTATCTGCAAGGCCTGCTGCAGGACGCGGCAGGCGATGCGCGCCAGGCGCAAGCGGCCTACCGCAAGGCGCTCTACCTGGATCCGACCCATCGCGAAGCCCTGCTGCACCTGGCCGCGCTGGTGGCGTCGGACGGCGATCACGAAGCGGCCAGCCGCCTGCAGGCGCGCGCGGCGCGCGGGGAGGCGCGACGTGGATGAAATGATGCACGCGCTGTCCGACGTGGACGACTGCTGGAACCGCATCGGCATCCGCGGCGACAAGAGTTGCGCGCAATTGGCCGAGCACGTGCACTGCCGCAACTGTCCGGTCTATGCGGCGGCGGCCAAGCGCATACTTGACCGTCTGCCGCCGCAAATGGAAGAGCAGGGCGCCGAAGCGGCCCCGCAGGAGCGGGGCAGGCTGTCTTCGCTGCTGGTGTTCCGCGTGCACCGCGAATGGCTGGGACTGCCGACCCGCGCGCTGGACGAAGTCGCCGGCAGCCGCGGCATCCTGAGCCTGCCGCACCGCCGTGACCCGGCGATGCTGGGGGTGACCAACGTGCGCGGCTCCCTTACCGTGTGCGTATCGCTGGCGCGCCTGCTGGGCCTGGAGGCCGCGGTCGAGGACGCGCGCGAGCGGCCCGCCACGGCGCGCATGCTGATCCTGGGCGGCGCGGGCCGCGCGGTGGTCGTGCCGGTGGATGAGGTCGAAGGCATGCATGCCGTGGACCTGGACGGGCTGGAGCCCCTGCCCGCGACCGTGGAGGGCGCAAGCCTCAAGTACTCGCGCGGCATGGCCCGCTGCGGCGGACGCGCGGTGGGCGTGTTGGACGAGACCTTGCTGATGCAAGCTTTGGAACGGAGCCTGGCGTGAATCCGGAACAGATGCGCGACGCCTCGCTTCTGGAATTGTTCCAGCTGGAGACCCGCACCCAGGTGCAGGTGCTGAACAAGGGCCTGCTGGCGCTGGAACACGATCCCACGTCCGCGCCGCAGCTGGAAGCCTGCATGCGCGCGGCGCATTCGCTCAAGGGCGCGGCCCGCATCGTCGATCTGCATCCGGCGGTGCGCATCGCGCACGCCATGGAGGATTGCCTGGTCGAGGCGCGCGAAGGCCGGCTGCGGCTGCAGGCCGCGGACATCGACGCCCTGTTGATGGGCGCGGACCTGTTGCAGCGCGTGGCCACCCCGGGCGCGGAGCTGGGCAGCGAGATCGACGAACTGGTGGCGCGGCTGAGCAATGCGCCGCATGCGCTGCCGGCAGCGCCGGCTGCCGCGCCGCTCCCCAAGCCCGCGGATTTCCTGCCGCCGATTCCGGTCCTGGATGAGCCGCCCGCCACCGCGCTGCAACGGCGCAGCTCGGACGCGGGATTGGGCGAAGGCGAACGCGTGCTGCGCGTGACGGCCGACACCCTCAACAAATTGCTGGGCCTGTCCAGCGAAACCCTGGTGGAGTCGCACTGGATCGCGCCCTTCGGCGCGTCCATGCTGCGTCTGAAGCGCATGCAGGCGGGCGCGGTCCAGGCGCTGGACGGCGTGCGCGCGGCCCTGGCTGGCCAGGCGCTGGACGCGCAGGCGCAAGCCGCGCTGGACGATGCCTTGCGCATCGTCCAGCAATGCCAGCAGGAGCTGTCGCAGCGGACCAGCGAGGTCGACGAATTCGGCTGGCGCATGGGCCACCTGGCCCAGCGTCTGTACGACACCGCGTTGGCCTGCCGCATGCGGCCGTTCGGCGACGGGGTGGGCGGCATGGCGCGCATGGTCCGCGATGTAGGCCGCGCGCTGGGCAAGCAGGTGCGGCTGGAGATCGAAGGCGAATCCACCCAGGTGGATCGCGACATCCTGGAAAAGCTGGATGCGCCGCTGATGCACCTGCTGCGCAACGCAGTGGACCACGGCATCGAGATGCCGCAGGACCGGCTGGCCGCGGGCAAGCCGGCCGAAGGCCGGATCAGGCTGTCGGCGCGCCATGCGGCCGGCATGCTGCTGATCGAACTGAGCGACGACGGCGCCGGCATTTCCTTGGACCGGCTGCGCGTGGAAGTGGTGCAGCGCAAGCTGGCCAGCGCGGAAACCGCGGCCAGGCTGACCGAGGCCGAGCTGCTGGAGTTCCTGTTCCTGTCGGGTTTCAGCACGCGCGGCGAAGTCACGGAGATCTCGGGGCGCGGCGTGGGGCTGGACGTGGTGCAGACCATGGTGCGCCAGTTGCGCGGCGCGGTGCGCATCCAGCAAGTGACGGGGCAGGGCACCCGTTTCATGCTGGAGATGCCCTTGTCGCTGTCGGTGGTGCGCAGCCTGCTGGTCGAGGTGCAGGAAGAGATCTACGCTTTCCCGCTGGCCTACGTCAACCACGCGCTGCAAGTGCGCGCCGAAGACATCGAACAGCTCGAAGGGCATCAGCATTTCCGTTTCATGGACCGCCAGATCGGGCTGGTTTCCGCGCGCCAGATCCTGCGCACGGGCGGCGCCGCGCCGGCCGCCGAAACGGTGTGCGTGGTGCTGGTGGGCGACCACGACCGGCTTTACGGCGTGGCCGTGGACCGCTACGTGGGCGAACGCACGCTGGTGGTGCAGCCCCTGGACCCGCGCCTGGGCAAGGTGCAGGACGTGATGGCGGGCGCCCTGATGGACGACGGTACGCCGCTATTGATCCTGGACGTGGAAGACATGCTGGTGTCGGTGCAGAAGCTGGTGGAAGGCGGACAGCTGAGCCGGGTGGACGGCGCGGGCGCGGCCGAACAGGCGCGGCGGCGCAAGCGCGTGCTGGTGGTGGACGACTCGCTCACGGTGCGGGAGCTGGAACGCAAGCTGCTGCTGAACCGCGGCTTCGACGTGGCCGTGGCCGTGGACGGCATGGACGGCTGGAACATGTTGCGCAGCGAGGCATTCGACCTGGTGGTGACCGACGTGGACATGCCGCGCATGGACGGCATCGAACTGGTGTCGCGCATCAAGGCCGATCCCAAGCTGCAGGGCCTGCCGGTGATGGTGGTGTCGTACAAGGACAGGGAAGAAGACAGGAGGCGCGGGCTGGACGCCGGCGCCGACTATTATCTGGCCAAGGGCAGCTTCCATGACGACGCGCTGCTCGACGCGGTGGAAGACCTGATCGGAAAGGCGCGCACGTGAGAGTCGGAATCGTCAACGACATGCCGATGGCAGTGGAAGTGCTGCGGCGCGCGATCGCGCTGGAGCCGGGGCTGGACCTCGCCTGGGTCGCGACCAACGGCCAGGAGGCCGTGGACCTGTGCGCCCGCGACCGGCCGGACGTGGTGCTGATGGACCTCATCATGCCCATCATGGACGGCGTCGAAGCCACGCGCCGCATCATGGCCGAAACGCCCTGCGCGATCGTGGTGGTGACCGCCGACGTGGCGCGCCATACCTCGCGCGTGTTCGACGCCATGGGTCACGGGGCGCTGGACGCGGCGGACACGCCAGTGATCGGCAGCGGCGACATGCGCATGGCGGCGGCGCCGCTGCTGCGCAAGATCCGCAACGTGGGTTGGCTGATCGGCCGCTACGGCAAGCGGCCCGCGCTGACGCCGGTCGCACGGCCCATGCAGCTGGCGGACGCCAAGCGGCTCCTGGTCATTGGCGCGTCGGCTGGCGGCCCGCCGGCGCTGGCGCAACTGCTGAAGGGAATCCCGCCGGAGTTCCCCGCCGGCATCGTGCTGGTACAGCACGTGGACGCCTCGTTTGCCGCGGGCATGGCGGACTGGCTCAATGAACAGGCGCCGCTGCCCGTCAGGCTGGTGCGCGAGGGCGAATGGCCCGAGCCCGGCCAGATACTGCTGGCTGGCACGGGCGATCACCTGCACATGCTGGCCGACGGTACGCTGCGTTACACCGAAACCCCCAAGGAAAGCCTGTACAGGCCTTCCATCGACGTTTTTTTCCATAGCGTGGCGCAGCACTGGCGCGGCCTGGCCGTCGGCGTGCTGCTGACGGGCATGGGCCAGGACGGCGCGCGCGGGCTGAAGGCGCTGCGCGAGCGCGGCTACCTGACGATTGCGCAGGACCAGGCCAGCAGCGCCGTCTACGGCATGCCCAAGGCCGCGGCCGCCATGCAGGCGGCCGTGGAAATCCGCCCATTGGACCAAATCGCTCCCCGCGTGATCCAGGCCTTTGCCTGAGCCCGCGGACCACGACAGCATTCAAGGACTCACTATGCAACCTCCCATTGACAGCTCGGCTTCGGCGAACCTGAATTCGCATGCGGCCATGGTGTTGCTCGTCGACGACCAGGTGATGGTCGGCGAGGCCATCAGACGGGCCCTGGCCACGGAGGGCAACATCGACTTCCACTATTGCTCGGACCCGGAAAAAGCGCTGACCGTGGCGATCCAGACCCGGCCCACCGTCATCCTGCAGGACCTGGTGCTGCCGGGCGTGGACGGACTGAGCCTGGTACAGGAGTACCGTGGCCATCCGGTGACGCGCGACATCCCCATCATCGTGTTGTCCACCAAGGAAGATCCGGCGATCAAGAGCGCGGCCTTTGCCGCCGGCGCCAACGACTACCTGGTCAAGCTGCCCGACTCCATTGAACTGGTGGCGCGCATCCGCTATCACTCGCGCTCGTATCTGGCGCTGGTGCAGCGCGACGAGGCCTACCAGGCCTTGCGCCAGAGCCAGCAGCAACTGCTGGAAAGCAATATGGAGCTGCGCCGGCTGACCAATTCCGACGGCCTGACGGGCCTGGGCAACCGCCGTTATTTCGACGAGTACCTGAATGCGGAATGGCAGCGCGCGCGCCGCGACGGCCGCGAAATCAGCATGCTCATGATCGACGTGGACCACTTCAAGGCCTACAACGACACCTATGGCCACATCGCTGGCGACGAGGCGCTCAAGCGGGTGGCCAACACCATCTTCGCCAGTTGCGACCGGTCCACCGACCTGGCGGCGCGATTCGGCGGCGAAGAGTTCGCGCTGGTGCTGCCGGGCACGCCGGCCGGCAGCGCGCGGCTGGCCGCCGAGAAGCTGCGCCGCGCCGTGGAGGCCATGCAGATTCCGCAGAAGGACACGGGTGATGGCCCCTGGCTGACGGTCAGCATAGGCACGGCCACGGCGGTGCCTCAGGGCGACCAGCCTTGCACCGACCTGATCCAGGTGGCCGACCGCGGCCTCTATCAAGCCAAGCGGCAGGGCCGCAACCGCGTCGTTCCCGGCGTGATGTAGGGGCGCGGCCGCGGGCAGGCTGCGCCAGCCATCTTCCGCGGGATCTCATGATTTTCCAAGCGATTGCGCCAAGTCGATGTAACCCGGCAGCGTCTTTCATGAAATCCTGGTGAAGAGAAATATTGTTTCTCACTGTCCCTGCCGGACGATGCAGGTGGAAGGGCCTCTGCGGCCGGCCACCGTCATTCTTCCATGCAGTCCGGGGCCGGCAGCGCTATCGTTTCCGCATGCGTGACGCGTCTGCCCGGCGGCCCGGCCGGGCATCCGGAAACCAGACAGAGAGGCACAGCATGAGTTACTCCAGCTACCACAAGAAGGACATTTTCGGCCGCCCGCTGCATGCCGAAACCCAGATGATGTCCTACGGCTTCGACCCCTTCCTGTCGGAGGGCGCGGTCAAGCCGCCGGTGTTCCTGACGTCCACCTTCGCGTTCCGCTCGGCCGAGGACGGCGCGGCGTTCTTCGACCTGGTTTCAGGCCGCAAGCCCTTGCCGCAGGGCGAGTCGGCGGGGCTGGTGTACAGCCGCTTCAACCATCCCAATCTGGAAATCGTCGAAGACCGCCTGGCGCTGCTGGATGGCTCGGAAGATGCCGCGGTGACTTCCAGCGGCATGTCGGCGATCAGCGCGGTGTTCCTGGCCTTTCTGCGGCCGGGCGATCAATTGGTGCAGTCCGTGCCGCTGTATGGCGGCACCGAGACCTTGATCTCCAAGATCTTCCCGGAGTGGGGCATAGGCTCGCATGCGGTCGAAGACGGCCTGTCGGCCAAGAGCATGCGCACCGCGCTGGAGGCTGCGGCGGCCCAGGGGCCGGTGCGCCTGTTTTTTGTCGAAACGCCCGCCAATCCGACCAATGCGCTGATCGATTTCGAAGCCATGAAGAATGAGCTGGACGCCTTCGAAACCCGGCACGGCTATCGTCCCGTGTCGGTGTGCGACAACACGCTGCTGGGCCCGATCTTCCAGAAGCCGGCCGAGCATGGCGTGGATCTGTGCGTGTATTCGCTGACCAAGTACGTGGGCGGCCACAGCGACCTGGTTGCGGGGGCCGTCACCGGCAGCAAGGCGCTGATCAAGAAGGTGCGCGCCATCCGCAGCGCCTTCGGTTCGCAGCTGGACCCGCATTCCTGCTGGATGATCACGCGCTCGATGGAAACCGTGGTGCTGCGCATGAAGCAGGCCGCGCGCACGGCGACCAAGGTGGCCCAATGGCTGTCCGGCAATCCACATGAAAAAGTGCAGATCTTCCATCCGGAAATGATTGCCGACCGGGCCTACCAGGACGTCTACAAGCGCCAGTGCACCGGGCCCGGCTCGACCTTCGCCTTCGTGCTGGAGGGCGGGCGCGCCAAGGCCTTTCGCTTCATCAATGCGCTGCACCTCTTCAAGTCGGCCGTCAGCCTGGGCGGCACCGAATCGCTGATCTGCCATCCGGCGTCCACCACGCATTCAGGCGTCCCGGCGGCCGAGCGCGAGGCGGCCGGCGTGTCCGAGGGGCTGGTGCGTGTGTCGATCGGACTGGAGCACGAGGAAGACCTGATCGCGGACATGGACCACGCCTTCCGCAACTGCTGAGCCGGGGCCGGCATGGCCGGCCGGTTTCAGGCCGCCATGCGCCGCCGGTTGAACAGCACGAATCCCGCCGTGACCAGCAGCATCAGCGCCGCGGTGGCGATGACCGCGGCATAGCCGGTGTCGAAGGCGGTCTTGGCCAGGCGCGTCAAGGCCATGCCCAGGTCCGACGACAGTCCGTCCGCCACGATCAGGGCCTGGTCCAGGCTGTCGCGCGCCAGGTCGGACTGGGGCAGGCCCGCCGGCACGGCCAGCGTGTGCGCATAGACCCCGGACAGGATCGATCCCATCAGGGTGACGCCCAGCGCGCCGCCCAGTTCGTACGAGACCTCTTCGATCGAGGCCGCCATGCCGGCGCGCTCCGGGGTGGCGCTCTGCATGATGGTGCTGGACGCCGCCGTCATGGTGGCGCCTATGCCCGCGCCCAGCACGCACAGGCTGACCATCTGCGGCAGCAGCGCCGCGTCATAGCTCAGCAGATAGCCGGTCATGCCCAGGCCGGAGACCAGCAGCGACAGGAACAGCATGGTGGCGCTGTTGACGCGGCCCAGCAGCCAGCCCGCCAGCGGACCCGCAATGAAAGCGGCCAGCGACAGAGGCAGGATGAAGAGCGCGGTTTCGAGCGGCGACATGCCCATGACCAGCTGCAGCCGCTGGCTGAACACCAGCTCCATGCCCAGCAGCGCGGCGGCGGCGAACAGCGCGGCCGCCACCGCCGAACTGAAGCTGAGGTTGCGGAAGATGGCGAAGTCGATCAGCGGATAGGGCCGCGCGCGCTGGCGCCGCACGAATACGGCGAGCATGGCCGCGCCCGCCGCGCAGGCCACGCCGGCATCGCGCCAGGAAGGGGCGGTCTTGCCCAGTTCCTTCAGCGCGTAGGCGCACAGGATCAGGCCGGCCATGACCTGCAGCGAGCCCAGCAGATCCCAGGGGCGCGAGGCGTCCGGACGGCTGGCCGGGATCAGGCGCCAGGCCAGCGGCAGCGCCAGCAGCACGATGGGCACGTTGATGAGGAACACGGACCCCCACCAGAAATGCTCAAGCAGCACGCCGCCCACCACCGGACCGACCGCGGCGCCGCCCGAGGCCACCGAGGCCCAGACGCCGATGGCGATGGCGCGTTCGCGCTCGTCGGCGAAGGTCAGGCGCAGGATGGACAGCGTGGCCGGCATCATCATGGCGGCGCCCACGGCCAGCAGCGCGCGCGCCGCGATCAGGGTGGCCGCGCCGGGCGAGTAGGCCGCGCACAGGGACGCCGCGCCGAACACGATCAGCCCCGCCATGAACAGGCGCTTGTGACCGAGGCGGTCGCCCAGCGTACCCATGCCCAGCAGCAGGCCGGACACGACCAGCGCGTAGATGTTCACGATCCACAGCTTTTCCGACGCATTGACGTTCAGCTCATGCGTGAGCCGGGGCAGGGCGGTATAGAGGACGGTCATGTCGACCACGATCAACAGCAAGGCGCTGGACACGATGGCCAGCACCAGCCAGCGGCCGGGCGCGGCCGTGGCGACAGCGTTCGGTTCAGTCCGCTGCATGGTTCTACTCCTGAAACTGAAACGCCTGCCGCGCCGAGGATACGGGCGGGGCCGGGATGGCCGGGTTCCAGAGCGCGCCATTATCCATCTTCCATTTGCCATAAAAAAGTTGGAAACCATCTATAAAATGGATGGATAAAGGAGGGCTGGGATATGCAATGGACACTGGACCAGCTGCGGCATTTCGTCGCCGCGGCGGAATCGGGATCGTTCTCGGCGGCCGCGCGGCGCCTGGGCAAGGCGCAATCTGCGGTCAGCACCTCGGTGGGCCTGCTGGAAACGGATCTGGGCGTGGAGCTGTTCGACCGGTCGCGGCGCAACGCCACGCTGACGGCTACCGGGGAAGTCATGCTGCAGGAGGCCCAGGAGCTGCTGCGGCAAGCGGGCGCCTTGGAGCAGCGCGCCTTGTCGTTTGCCGCCGGGCGCGAAGCGCGCCTGGGCCTTGCGCTGGACGAAGGCCTGCCTTATCTGGTGGCCGACCAGTTGCTGAAGGAACTGGCCGAACGCTATCCGGCGCTGGAGCTGACCCAGCTCAACGGCACCGCGACGGAGGTCGCCGAATACGTGGAGCAGGGCCGCGCCAGCCTGGCCTTCCAGTTCGATCGCGGCGATCCCGGCAGCGCCTTCGCCCACCGCCATCTGGGCAACGTGGCGCAAGGCATCTTCGTGGCCCAGGGCCATCCGCTGGCCGCGTTGCCCGAGGTCGGGCGCAACGATCTGGCGCGGCACAGGCAGTTGCTCATGCAGATGGACGGCGTAGACCAGGTGGTGCTGAGCCCCTCGGTCTGGCGGGCCGACAGCAGCTACAACATCGCGGCCATGGCGGCCAATGGCGTGGGCTGGGCCATCCTGCCGCTGAATATCGGCGAATACGAGGGCTTCAGCAACGCGCTGGTCAGCGTGCGTTGCGCGGACCTGTTCCTGCCCATGCTGTCCGTGCGCACGCTGTGGCTGAGGGGCGGCAGCCTGAGCGAGACGGAACTCTGGCTGCAGCAGCGCATGGGCCAGCTATTGGCGGGGACGCAGGCGCAGCCGTAGCACGGCCGGCCCGGCTTCAACTGAGCAGCGCGCTGACCAGATCGCCGCCGCTGCGGCCGCCGTTCTTGAAATCCAGCGCCGTCTGCACGTGTTCCAGATGCGCATCCATCAGCGCGCAGGCGCGGTCGGCATCGCCCGCGCGGGCGGCCTCGATGAAGGCGTGATGTTCCTGCGACGAGCAACTGGCATCGTGCGAGCTTTGGTACAGCACGGTGATGACGGCGCTGCGTGCCGAGAGTTCGCGCAGCATCCCCGTGAGCACGGAATTTCCTACGGCCTCGGCCAGCAGGATGTGGAAATGCCCAAGCAACCGGTTGCGTTCCTGCACGTCGCCGCCTTCCAGCGCGCGGCGCTCCGCGGCCAGGTGCGCGTCGATGCGGCGGTAGTCCGCCGCCGTTGCCCGCGCCACGAACTCGCGCGCGAGCGCCGCTTCCAGGATGCGCCGTACGGCATAGACCTCGCGCGCCTCGTTCGCGTCCGGCTTGCTCACGAAGGCGCCCTTGTCCGGCACGATGTTGATCAGCTTGTCCTTGGACAGCATCAGCAGCGCGGCGCGGATCTTGGTCCGGCTGACCTGATACACCCCCGCCAGCGCCTCTTCGCGCAGCCGTGTGCCCGGCGGCAGCTTGTGCGCGACGATGGCCGCCGAGATTTCCTTGGCGATATCGTCGGCGCTGGGGTCGGGGCGGACTTCCTGGGACATGTTGGGGCAGGAGAGGGACAGGGCCGGTCAGTCTAGCAAATGGGCAGGCCCGGCGGTGACGGGGCCTGCCGGACCGGGCCTAGCGCGCCGCCGCCAGCGCGCCCATCGCCTGCCGCATGAACGACAGGGTGGCGTCATCGGTCCAGGTGCCGGCGGTGAGTTCGGGTTCGTTCATCAGCGCCTGGCGGAATTTCGCCTGGGTGGCGGGGTCGTTGCCGGCATAGCTGCGGAACAGGTCCAGCCAGCGCCGGGCCAGCGCCAGCGCCGTGGCCGAGTCCGGCGCCGCGCCCGCGTCGAGCGCGTCGCGCACGTCGGCCATCAGCTCGGGCCATTCGCCGATGCGATCGCCGTAATGCTCACGCATGTAGCGCGCCTCGTCCGCGGTGAGGTACTTCTCGTAGATCCGCAGCTTGCTTTCCGAGAAGGCCTGCAGCACGTAGTCGCGCAAGGCCGGCGAGACGCCCATGTGCGCCTGCATCGCGGGCTCCCGTTCGTGCATCCGGTTCAGCTTGACCAGCAGGCGCGGGTCGCGATTGGTGTCGCGCAGCAGCAAGGTCATCCAGCGCAACGCCAATTCGCGCGGTCGCGCCTCTTCGGGTGCGGCGCCGGCATCGATCTGCGCCTGCACCTCCTTGATCAGCGCGAGCCAGTCCGCGTCGCCATCCTGGCTGCTGCGGTACATGGGCAGGCGGGCCAGTTCATCGGGGGAAAAATACTTGTCGTACATGGTCATGAGTTCCAGAGTGGTGAGCCAATCGGCCAGCTCCGGCTCCTTGCCTTGCGCCAACTGGCCCTGCAGCTGGGCGAGACGCTCGCGCAGCCGGGAGGCTTGCTGGATCTGGCGGTCGAGCATCGCGATCTGCCTGGCGATGATTTCGTCCATGGGAGTGTCGGGCTGGTCCAGATAAGCGCCGATTTCAGCCAGCGGCAATCCGAAGCGGCGCAGCGCCTGGATCTGATGCAGCCGGGCAATGTCGTCGCGGCCATACAGCCGATAGCCGTTGTCGGCGCGCGCCGAAGGCGTGAGCAGCCCGATCGCGTGATAGTGGTGCAGCGTGCGGACGGTCAGTCCGCTGCGCTTGGCCAGTTCTCCTACTTTCAGTTGCACGGCATTCCTCCTGTTGATGGCGCGGAACGAACTCTGGGACATGACGTTGCGTGAGGGTCAAGCCTGTTGGCGGCTCCTGGCGGACCCGGCCAGCAGCGCGACCGCCGCAATCGCCAGGGGAATGAATGACACCCACAGCACCGTGGCCCAGTCGTACGCGGCCAGCAGGCCGCCCGATGCGAAGGAGCCGACCGCCATGGTGCCGAAGATGATGAAGTCATTGAGCGACTGCACCCGGGTCCTTTCCTCGGGCCGATGGCATTCCAGCACCAGCGCCGACGCGCCCACGAAGCCGAAGTTCCAGCCCAGGCCCAGCAGGATCAACGTGACCCAGAAATGCGCCACGTCGATCCCCGTGAGGCCGATGGCCGCGGACAGGCCGGTGAGCGCCAGGCCCGCCGTGACGATGCGTCCGGCGCCGAAACGCGTGATGAGGCGTCCGGTGAAGAAGCTGGGGCCGTACATGGCGATGACGTGCCATTGCAGGCCCAGGTTGGCGCTTTCCTGCGAATGGCCGCAAAGATGCATGGCCAGCGGCGCGGCGGTCATCAGGAAATTCATCAGCAAGTAGGAGACGGCGCCGCAGACCACGGCCGTGATGAAGCGCGGTTGGCGCGCGATCAAGCCCAGCGGCCGTCCGCCCGCGACTTCGGCCGCGCTGGGCATGGGCAGGTGCACGCCCAGCAGGACCAGGGCCGAGATCGCCGCGACCGCGGCCTGCACAAGATAGGTTGCCGCGAACATGTGGACCGGCCACAGGTACATCGTATATGTGACCAGTTGCGGGCCGACCACGCCGGCCAGCACGCCGCCGCCCATCACGAAGGACAGGGCGCGGGCGCGCCGGGCGGGAGACACGCCGTCGGCCGCCGCGAAGCGGAACGACAGCACGACGGCGGCGTACGCGCCGCCGAAGAAGGTACCCAGGCAGAACAGCCAGAACGAGCTCAGCACGATGGCGGCGGCGGCCAGCAGACCCACGAGCACGCCGCAGGCCGTGCCGGCGAGAAAGGCGGCACGGCGGCCGTAACGCCGGGCGATGGCGCCCATGGGCAGGATGCAGGCGGCCATGCCGACCACGAAGAGGGAAATGGGCAGGGTCGCCAGCGCCTTGTCCGGCGCCAGCATGTCGCCGACGATGGCGCCGGTGGCGTAGACCACGACGGCGTTGGCGCCTGCCAGCGCCTGGGCGATCGTCAGCCGGGCGATGTTGCCGCGCTGCGCCTGGGGCGAGAGTTCAGCGCTGGGCGCGGCCGATGGCGCCGGGGTTGATGCGGACAAGTGGGTCTCCTCGAGGATTGCGGTTTTAGTTGCTATGGGTAGCGGTTTGCCATGTGCGGCGTCGTTCCCGCGCGGCGTCCATGGTCAGGACCACGCGGAACTTCGCTTCGCCGGACTTCAGGCGCAGCAAGGCGTCGGCTGCGCGTTCCAGGGGTAGAGTCTCGACCATGGGCAGCGCCTCTGCAAGTACGCTGAAGTTCAGCGCTTTTTCAGTTTCCCAGGGCGTGCCGGTCATGGACCCGGCAACGGTCCGCTCGCCGCCCACCAGAAAGCCCGGAGGCACCGCCAGCGGGACGCGGCCCACGCCCAGCAACATCGTGCGGCCTTGCGGAGCCAGTCCGCGCATGGCCTCGGACACGGCCTGCGTGTCGGTGATGGTGGCGATCAGCGCTTGTGCGCCGCCCATGCCGAGGAGCCGTTGCGCGGCGTCTTCCCCGTTGCTGTCGATGTAGACATGGGCGCCCAGGCGCAAGGCGTCAGCGGCTATGTCGCAGCCCCGGCCGATGGCTACAACCTTCATGCCCATGCGGCGGGCGTATTGCAGCGCCATGTGGCCCAGGCCGCCTATGCCCAGCACGGCGACGAGATCGCCGGCCTGCGCCCCGCATTTCCTGAGCGCGTTGAAGGTGGCGATGCCGGCGCAGAGTATCGGGGCGGCTTGTATGGCGTCGAGCTCGTCGGGTATGGCAACCAGTCCGGTCGTCCGGGCCAGCATCAGTTCGGCATAGCCGCCGTCCTGGGTGACGCCGACTACCGGTTGATTCGTGCACAGATTGAAGAGGCCTTGGCGGCATTGCGCGCAGGTACTGCAATGACCGCCCAGGCGTCCCACGCCGACGCGTTGGCCGATGTTCCAGTGGGCGTCGACGCCCGCGCCGAGCGCGGCGACGCGCCCGACGGCTTCGTGGCCGGGGATGCGCGGCCGTTGCAGCGCCGGATTGTCGATATCGGCCGCGTCGGCGCCACAGACGCCGCAAGCTTCGATACGCAGCAGTACTTCTCCGGGGCCGGGTTCGGGCGTGGGCAATTCAACGAATTCGAGCCGGCCGGGCGCGGTGGTCCGAATGGCGCGATAGGTGGAAGGGACGCGCGTCATCGGGCGGGGACTCCGGGCGGGACCGCGTTGGGGGCGGGTGCAGCGCGGTCCAGCAGCCGCTTCACGCCGGCGTCCGCGGCATCGATGGCGCCAGCCAGATAGCCGGGGAATGCGGCGGACCATTCGCTGGCTATCCCGGCCAGGCGGCCCGCCCATACGCCAGTCTCGGCCGCAACCGCGGGTGCGGCCGGGTGCGCGCCGCCATCCATGCAGTCCGCCGCCGTGAAGGTGTCGGGGTCTTGCGACCAGTCCTTGTAGAACTCCCGCTCGGGCTTGAGCGCCTGGGGGCCGAACAGCCGGGCGAGCTGCGCGCGGCTGTGGGCCATCAGCACGTCCTGGCCGACGGAACGGCGCGCCGCCGCGGGCACGTCTACGAATCCGAACAGGGCAGGACCTTGCGGGGTGCTGGCGTCGTGGACCTCGGCCAGAGGCCCCCGGCTGCTGCGGGCCGCGCCAGACATGCCTTGCTCGCGCCAGAATGCCGAGCCGTAGACGGCGAGGTACTTCGCATGGGGAGCCATCCAGGTCGGCGTGCCGCGCCATTGCGTTGCCAGCGCGCTCGGCAGCGGAGGGTCGAAATCGATACGGGATTGCGCCAGGCGCGGAGGCACGGCCAGCAGCACTCGCGAGGCCTGAAAGACGCTGGGCCGTCCCTCGCTGTCCCGCGCGTGCACTTCGATGGCGGGGCCGGTCTCACGCAGCCGGGTCACGGTCTGGCCCAGCTTGATGCGCGCCGGATCCAGGCGTGCGCGCAGGGCATCGATCAGGCCGCTCATGCCGGCCGCCAGCCGCATGGACGCCGGATGGCTGGGGTAGCCATGCATGCGCACCGGCGTTCCTGAACGCTCGACCATCATGGAACCCGCTTCGTGTTGCGGGATGATAGACAAGCCGAAATCGCGGACGATGGCGCCAAGCCCGGGCTGGATCGCAGGCCAGAACCACGTGGGGCCCAGATCGTAGGAACCTGCGCCCAGGATGCGGCCGCCGGGCCTGTCGCGCGCTTCCAGCAGCATATGGCTGCCGGCGCCATGCCGTTGCAGCAGCAGGGACGCGTACAGGCCGGAGAGTCCCCCTCCGACGATGACGGTGTCCACTTGTGTCGTCATGGCTGGCTCCCGCCGTTCGGGTCCGGCAGATGGCCGGTCTTCAGATAGACGGTAGCGCCCTGGGCGCCAGCGGCGAGCGCGGCGTGCGCGCCACGGGCAAGGCGCAGCCAGCTGCCTTGCGGGTAAGAGGCTTGTCCATCGGCAATTGATCCGGCCAGCACCAGTATTTCCGCATCCGCGGCCGCGGTCCGTGGCAGCGGTGCGTGGGCGGGCAGGCGCCGCAGGCAAGTCTGCTCATAGGACGCGGAGTAAAGCGGGCAGGTTTCGCCGCCGCGCTCGCGCGTCCAGGCAGCGGGATCGCGCGTGTCGATGCGCATGATGGATTGTTCATCCGCGGGCATCTGCCGCAATTTGACGAAGATGGTGGCGCCGTTCCTGCTGGAAGGGGCATGGGCGGAACCGGGCGGATTGCGCAGATACCAGCCTGCCGGATAGTCGCCGCTGGCGTCGGAGAAAGTGCCGGACAACACCAGTATTTCTTCGCCGCCGGGATGGGGGTGCGGTGGAAAACGGCTGTCCGGCGCGTAGCGCACGATGCTGGTGGCGCGCGCCTGTTCGCCGCCCACGCGGTCCAGCATCATGCGTTCCACGCCGTGCTGCGGCGACGGCATCCATTGGTACTGCTCCGGCGTAACGATGACGTTGCGTGAGAAATCGGCGTTGATAAGCATGATATTGGTAGAAAAGCTATTTCAGGATGACGTCTGGCCCTTGGCTGCCATGTGCTGAAAAGGCTAGAGATAGAGCGTATTCTTGGCCAATCGGCAGCAGCAGACAAACCAGATAAACTACCTCTAATAGAAAGAAAAACTTTATCGCCATGAAGTCTCTTGCGCACCTCAACGCGCTGCGCGCCTTCGAGGCCAGCGCGCGCCATCAAAGCTTTTCGGCAGCCGCGGCCGAGCTGCACGTGACGCCTGCCGCGGTGGGCCAGCTCGTGCGCGCGCTGGAGCAATGGCTGGGCGCGCCGCTGTTCCATCGCGGCGCCAGCGGCAAGGCGCGGCTGGTCCCGACGGCGGCGGCTGAACGCGCGTTGCCGGAGATACAGGCGGGGCTCGGCAAGCTGGCACTCGGCCTGGAGCGCTTGAAGGAAGGTTCCTTGAGCGGCATGCTCACCGTGGCCGTGAGTCCGGCGTTCGCCGCCAAGTGGCTGCTGCCCCGGATCGAGCGCTTCCAGCACGCCTGGCCCGATACCGACGTGCGCCTGGACACCAACCTCAAGCCGGTGGATTTCGCGGCCCAGCAGATCGATATCGGTGTGCGCTATGGCGCTGGCGTCTGGCCCGGCCTGGCGGCGGAAAAGCTGATGGACGAAGAGGTCTACCCGGTCTGCTCCCCGGAACTGCTGCGTCGGCGCAAGGCGGTGAAGCGTCCGGCCGAGCTGGCGGGCGAGACCTTGATCCATGATCTGTCGATGGACGCGCAGACGGGATTTCCGACCTGGGCCATGTGGCTGGAGAAAGTCGGCGTGCAAGGCGTATCCACGGCCCGAGGCATGAAGATCAACAATTCCGCCGCGGTGCTGCAGGCGGCTATCGATGGCCATGGCGTGGCGCTGGCCCGCAGCGTGATGGCGCATGATGATCTCGCCGCCGGCCGCCTGGTGCGCCTGTTTCCGCAGTTGGCGGTTCCCTCCGCGTTGGCCTACTACGTTGTTTATCGGCCGCAGGAGCGGGAGCTGCCCCGATTGGCCGCCTTCCGCGACTGGCTGTTCGACGAGGCCGCTGCCTGTCGGTAGCCGGGTTCGGAGTCCGGCCGACCTTGCGTGACACCCGCCGCGCTTACTTCGCGGCGCGGGTGAATCTCTTCACCATGAATTCCACGAAGGTCGTGAGCTTGGGCAGGGCCTTGCGGTCCTTGGGATAGAGCAGCGTGATCGGCCGGGCCACGGGCCAGGCCGATTCAAGGATCGGGACCAGTCGGCCCGCGCGCACGTCTTCGGCCAGCAGCAGCTCCGGCTGCAGCACGATGCCGAATCCGGCCAGCGCCGCCTGCCTGAGCGCCTGGCCGTTGTTCGACACGAAGCGGCCCGCAGGGTAGGCCGCGCCGCCATTCTCCGCGTTCAGGCGCCAGCCAGTGCGGCGGTTCCAGTAGGAGAAGTCCAGGCATTGATGGCGCGCCAGGTCGCTTGCCGTTTCGGGCGTGCCGTGGCGTTCCAGATAGGCTGGCGCCGCGCAGATGATCATCTGGTAGCGCCCGATCTTGCGCGCGACCAGGCTGGAATCGGCGGGTTCGCCGATGCGCACCGCCAGGTCGTAGCGCGAGGCCACCACGTCTTCGACGGCGTCGCTCAAGGCCAGGTCCACGCTGACGTCGGGGTACTCGGACAGGTAGTCGGCGATGGCGGGGGCCAGCGCGAACGACCCGAAGGTCACGGTGGAGGTGATGCGCAGATGGCCGCGCGGCGCCGCGCGCATGGCTTCGGCGCCTTGTTCGGCATCGCGGATGTCCGACAGGATCACCTTGCAGCGGGCGAAGTAGGCCTGGCCCGCTTCCGTCAGGCTCTGGCGGCGCGTGGTGCGGTTCATCAGCCTCAGGCCCAGCCGCGCTTCCAGGCCCTTGATGTGCTTGGCCGCCATGGCGGGCGACATCTCGTGGCGGGCCGCCGCCGCGGTCAGGCTGCCCAGCTCAACGACCGCCACAAAGACTTCCATGCTGAGCAAGCGGTCCATGGATTACGCACCCTGAGTGTGAAGTGAACCCACCATTCTAGGATTTTTCCAGGAT
Source organism: Achromobacter xylosoxidans (assembly GCF_014490035.1). Lineage (NCBI taxonomy): Bacteria > Pseudomonadati > Pseudomonadota > Betaproteobacteria > Burkholderiales > Alcaligenaceae > Achromobacter > Achromobacter xylosoxidans. The sequence goes on from NZ_CP061008.1 coordinate 3,038,116, forward strand.
GCGTCCTTGGCCAGAATGCGTACAAGCGCTGGCGATATCGCGGGCGCACCCCACAACATACGAATCGGAGTTCCCATGAAAATCATCCTGATCGGCGCCACCGGCACCATCGGCCGCGCGGTCGCCCAAGAGCTGGGCCAGCGCCACGACATCATTGCCGTCGGCAAGACGCGCGGCGAGCATCAGGTCGACGTGACCCGGAGCGACAGCATCCGCGCCCTGTTCGAGCGCGTGGGGAAGGTGGACGCCATCGTCTCCACCACCGGCAGCCTGCACTTCGGACCGCTGGCCGAAATGACGGCGGAGCAGTTCAAGATCGGCCTGCACGACAAGCTGCTGGGGCAGGTGGATCTGGCGCTGATCGGCCAGCATTACGTCAACGAAGGCGGTTCCATCACGCTCACCAGCGGCATCCTGACCGATGAACCGATCCGCTACGGCGCCAATGCGTCCGCGGTGAATGCCGCCATCGACGGTTTCGTGCGCGGCGCCGCCGTGGAACTGCGGGGCGTGCGCATCAATTCGGTCAGCCCCACGGTCCTGACGGAATCGCTGGATGCCTACGGGCCGTACTTCCAGGGCTTCGAATCCGCGCCGGCCAGCCGCGTCGCGCTGGCCTACAGCCGCAGCGTGGAGGGTGCGCAGACGGGGCGAGTGTTCCGGGTGTGGTGATTTCCTGGGAGTTCCTGGCGCGGTAGCGGCATGCCGCTACCCAGGGACCCCGCCAAAAGAAAGCCCGCAGCGGATGGACCGCTGCGGGCTTGGTCATGCCAGGGACCGGCTACCCGGCCCAGGTCATGAGGCTTACCAGAGCACCTTCAACCCGACAGAGCCCTGCGCGCCGGTCTTGACGCGGCTGTCGCCGCTGTTGGCCCAGAGCTTGCCCACGTCGCCGTAGAGGCTGGTGTTCTTGGTCAGCTGCAGCATGGCGCCCACCGCGAACTCGGTCGACGTGTAGCCGCCCTTGGCGCGGATGTCGGTGGTGCCGGCTGGAGCGCTGAAGCTGGCCACGTCGGTGGTGTTGCTGGCCTTGTACAGATTGACGCGGGCAAAGGGCTGCAGCACGGTGCCGCCAATGCTGTAGCTGCCCTTGACGCGGGCGCCCAGACGCAGGGTCCAGTCATCGTCCGCATCGTTCTTCACCTTGGCCAGGCTCAGCGTGGTGTCGTCCAGGTTGAGCTTGCGGTAGATGATTTGCGCTTGCGGTTCCAATTGCCAGCTGCCGCCCAGGTCGAAGGGCTTGCCCACTTCCAGAGAGGCCAGCCAGCCGTGGCCCTTGGTGGTGGCGCCAGCGCCGGTGTCGGCCGTGCGCAGGCTGCTGCGGTAGTCGGCGCCCTGGATCACGGCGTCGGCGTACAGGCCGGAGTCATGCTGCCAGGTGCCGTACAGGCCGACGTAGCGGCCGCGCAGGTTGTTGTAGCCCGCGTACTTGCGCTCCATGCCGCTGGAGAAGCCGCGCACGCCCATGTCGCCGTCCAGCTGGCCCACGTACAGGCCGGCCTTGAGGTTGCGGTCGGCGTACACGTCCACGCCTGCCTGGAAGCCGGTCAGGTGGCCGCTGCTCTCGGGATTGACCGTGCCTTGCTGCGTGATGGTCGGCGCCGTGCGCAGCACCCGGGCCCAGGCGCGGTGGTTTGGGTCCTGATCGATGGCGCCTTGAGCGGCGTCGTCGCCCATGCGCTTGCGCATGTCGCCGAGCATCGCCATGTCCGCCTGGCGCAGTTGCGCGGGCAGGGAGGACAGCAGCGGCACTTCTTCGCGGTAGGCGGGCGCCGGCGTGACGCCGGGGCCGGGGTTCTGCGTGTTGGTCGAGTGCAGCGCGGCTCCCTGCGTCGTCTGGGTCAGGCGGTACTCATAGGCGCCGGCGTCGACATGGTTGCCCGCGAGGGTGAAGCTGCCGGGTTGCAGACTGGCGCCGTTTTCGGTGGCGATGACCTGGATGCCCTGGCTGCCTGTCTGTGCGCCCAGGCCGCCGGCATTGGTGATCTGCACCGTGGTGCTGCCGCTGGCGATGGCGCTGGGGCCGCTCAACAGCAGCTTGTCGGTGGCGCTGCCGTCCGCGCCCAGCGCGGTGGAAACGCCCAACTTGCCGTTGTTGCCGACATAGGGGCCGGTGACCTTGAGCACGGCCCCCGGCGTGGCGCCGCTGAGATTGACCGCGCCGCTGTTGTTCAGGCTGGCCACGGTCTGGCTGTAGCCTGCCAGGTCCAGCACCGCGCCGCTGGCCACGGTGTGGGCAGAGGCGCTGCTGAAGGTGTTTGCCGCGCCGGCCTTGAGCGTGCCTTGCGCGACATCGGTCGCGCCGGTGTAGCTGTTGCCTGCGCTGGTCAGCGTCAGGACGCCGGTTCCCTGCTTGGTGAGGAAGCCGCCGCCGGTGATGGCGCCGGCCCAGGTGGCCGTGTTGGCGCCGGTGTCGATGACCGGGTCGTTGGTGCCCGTCATGGCCAGGTCGTTGGCGATGGTCATGCCGTTGGCGATCAGGCTAATGACGGTGCCGTCGTCCATGGCCAGCGTGCCCGTACCCAGGCCTTGCGCATGGCCCAGGGCGATGCTGCCTTGCTTGAGCTGCACGCCGCCCGTGAAGGTGCTGCCGCCGGTCAGCGCGAGTGCGCCAGCGCCGGTTTTGACCAGGTCGCCGCCGCCCACGAAGATGCCCATGTAGGTGGACGCGCTGCCCGCCGCGATGTCGGCGGTCAAGCGCCCGCCGCCCAGCGCCACGGTGCCGCCGCCGCTCAGGCTGCTGGCCAGCAGCGAGTTGCCGTTGAGGTCCAGCACGGCGCCCGTCAATACCTGATAGCCGGTGCCTTGGACCAATGCCGTCGCGGAGCCTGCGCGCAAGGTGCCGCCCGCGACCAGCGTGCCGCCGGTATAGCTGTTTACGCCGGTCAGGGTCTGCGTGCCCGAGCCCTGCTTGACCAGGGTGCCGGTGCCGATGACCGAACCGGCGAAGATGCCGTCGGCCGAACCGCCCGCCAGCAGGGTGTTGGTTCCCATCTTGATGTTGCCGGCGCCCGCGAGGGTGCCGAACACCTGGGCGCCTTGGCCTGCCGACAGGTCGAAGGTCGCGCCGTTGGCGACGGTCACGACGCCGGTGGCGGCGAGGCTGCTGCCCGCGCCCAACGCGACCGTGCCGCTGTTGACGTAGGTGCCGCCGGTGTAGCTGTTGGCGCCGTTGAGCGTCAGCGTGCTGGCGCCGTTCTTGGTCAGGCTGCCCGCGCCCGAGATGTTGCCGTTGAGCGTCAGTTCCTGGCTGCCTTGCACCGTGAGGCCGGCGTTCAGGGCGATGTTGTTCGCCAGCGCCAGCGCCTGGGTGTTGTCCAGCGTGGCCGCGCCGCCTACCGTCAGCGTGCCGGAACCGAGCGCGGCGCCGTTGCCGACGATCAGGCCGCCCGCGTTCAGAAGGGTGCCGCCGACGTAGCTGTTGACGCCGCTGAGGGTCAGGTTGGCCGCGCCGTTCTTGATCAGGCCGCCCGCGCCGCCGACGGTGCCGTTCAGCTCCATGGTGTTGGAACCGGCGATCGTCAGCGCGCCGTTCAGCGCGACCTTGTTGCGCACGGTGACTGCCGTGTTGCTGTCCAGCGTGGTGCCGTTGGCAGCGGTCAGCAGGCCGTTGCCCAAGGCCTTGTCGTTGCCCAGCACCAGCGTGCCGCCGTTGAGCGCCGTGCCGCCGGTATAGCCGTTGGACGCGTTGAGCACCAGGGTGCCGGGGTCGACCTTGGCCAGCGTGCCGCTGCCAACGAGCGGGGCGTTGATGGTCGCGGTCACGCCGGGATCGACGCGCACGAAGGCGTAGCCCGAGCCGCCGTTGACCAGGTTGAGCGATCCCAGCGAGCCGGGCTCCAGGACATAGCCGTCGGTCAAGAACTGCATGCCCGTCGTGCTTTGCGCGCCTGCGACGGTGACCGTCCCTGCGGCGCCCTGGAACACCGCGAAGTTGCCGGCCCAGGAGCGGTTCCCGTTGCCGTCGACGCCGGTCCAGTTGGCGTTGGCGCCGTCCCAGGTGCCGCTGCCGCCTTCGATCGCGCCGTTGCCGACGGTTTGCGAGCCGTCCCAGAACTGCACGGTGACGTTGGGCGCGGCGACCAGCAGGTTGACTTGGTTGGCGACGGAGGTCTGCAGCGTCAGGTCGGGCGCCTGCACATTGCTGGGCAGGTTGCCGAAGCGCATGCCGCTGTTGGTCAGGCTGCCGCCATAGTTCATGAGGCGGTACACGCCGGTGCCGAAGCCGCCGGCGTCGCTGATATTGAGCGTGCCGCCCAGCTGCAGGTTGCCGGTCACGTTCACCAAGGCAGTGCCGCCGCCCAGGGCGGGGGCGCCCAGGCTGGCATTCACGATCGACTGGGTGCCGAGCCCCATGCTGCCGACCGACAGGGTGTGGCCGTCCGTCAAGTTCAGGGTGGCGTTGCTCTGGAGCGTCACGTCGCCGGCGATGCTGCCGGTTCCACCCAGGGCAGCGCCGCTGTACACCATCACATTGGTGCTGGCGAGCGAGCCGTCTACCCACAGGCTGCCGGCGCTGACTGAGGTCTGGCCGGTAAGCGTGTTGTTGCCGGAAAGAACCATCGATCCCGTGCCGCTCTTGGTCAACCAACCCATGCCGTCGAGCTGGCCGCCGAAGTTGCTGTTGGCCCCGTTGGCGCCGATGGTCAGGTTGTTCCCGTTCGAGACCGTTACGGTGCCGTTGCCGTTCAGGCTGGCCAGACGAGCCAGATTGGTGATGAACAGATTGGCGCCGGCTGCCACGTTCGCGGTGGCATTCTGGCCCAGCGCGTTGTTGCCCGCGGTGGTCAAGCTGCCGCCTTGCAGATCGATCATGCCGCTGAAGGTGTTGGCGCTGCTGGTGAGCGAGAGGTCGTTCGCGCCCGTCTTGCGTAGCGTGCCGTTGCCGTTGAGCTGTCCATCCAGGATCAGGCTGTTGTTGCCCGCCACCTTGAGCGTGCCGCCTACATTGACGTCGTTGTTCAGGCGCATCGGACCGGCGGTGTCCAGCTGCGTGTTGCCCGTGACGGTCAGCATGCCGGTGCCCAGCGCCGCGGCATTGCCCAGGCTCAAGTCGCCGGCATTGACCGTGGTGCCGCCGCTATGGCGGTTTTCGCCATTGAGGGTGAGTCGGCCGGCGCCGTTCTTGACCAGCTCGGTGGAGCCGTTGATCACGCCGTTCAGGGTGAAATCATTGCTGCCGTCCAGCGTCAGGGAAGCGCTCAGTTGCACGTTGTTGGCCAGGGTCACCGCGCGGCTGGCTTCCAGGGTGGCCGCGTTGCGCACGGTCAGCGTGCCCTCGCCGAGCGCGGCGTCGTGGCCCACGGCCAGGTTGCCGCCCGTCAGGTTGACGCCGCCCTGGAAGGTGTTGGCGCCGTTCAAGGTCAGCTTGCCCGTGCCGCGCTTGGCCAGGCCGCCTGTGCCGTTGACCAGGCCGTCCAAAGTGAGGTCCTGGTTGCCGACGAGGCTCAGGTCGCCGGCCAGGTTGACCGTGTTGGCGAGGCTCAATGCCACGCTGTTGTCCAGCTGCATGCCGGAGGCGGCAGTCAGGGTGCTGTTGCCCAGCGGATTGCTGGAGGCCAGCACCAGCGTGCCGTCGTTCAGCGCCATCGTGCCGCCGAAGGAGTTGTTGCCGCCCAGGGTCAGGGTGCCGCTGCCGTTCTTGTTCAGGCCGCCGCTGTTGCCGGCGATGTCGCCGTTCAGGATCAGGTTATTGCTGCCGCCCAGGTTCAGCTGGCCTTGGGCAACGATCTGGTTGGTCAGCGTGAGGGCCTGGTTGTTGTCCAGCGTGGTGCCGCCTGTAGCGGTCAGGGTCGCCGTGCCCAGCGCGTTGTTATTGCCGACCACGAGCGTGCCGCCCGCCAGCAGGGTACCGCCCTGGTAGCCGTTGTTGCCATTGAGCACCAGCTTGCCCTGGTCCAGCTTCTGCAGGGTGCCGGTGCCATTGATGTCCACACCGATCGTCGCGGTGACGCCCGGATCGACCCGCACGGCGAAATTGCCGCCATCGCGGTTGACCGCTATGAGCTTGCCGTCGATGCCTGCCGCCAGTTGGTAGCCATCGGTCATGAACTGCATGCCGTTGACGGTCTGCTCGTCTGTCACCGTCACGGTGCCGGCCTGGCCTTGGAATACGGCGAACTGGCCGATCCAGGACTGATTGATAACGCCGTCGGAGTTGGTCCAATTGGTGTTTACGGAGTTCCACGAGCCGGTGCCGCCGGCGATAAGGCCGTCGGGCACCGAGTGGGCGCCATCCCAGAATTGCATGGTCCGGTTCGGCGAGTTGACGAGCAGGTTGACCTGACCCGTGACCGCGGTTTGCACCGTCAGTTCCGTCGTGGGCATCGTGCCAGGCAAGGTGCCGTAGTCGAGGATGTTGTTCACGAAGCTGCCGGAGTAGTCGAACAGGCGGTAGACGCCATTGCCGAGCCCGCCGGCATCGGTGATGTTCAACACGCCATCCAAGGTCAAGCCGTTGTTGGCCTGGAAGAGCGCGGGATTGCCCGTGCTAGGAGCACCCAGCGCGACATTGATATTGGAGGTCTGCGAGAGGTCTATCGCGCCCGCGGTCAGTTTCTGGCCGCTGCTGCCGGTCAGGGTGCCGCCGTTGGCAACGGTCAGCGGGCCGTTGATGGCGCCGCCGCCGCTCACGGTGCCACCGCTCTGGACGGTGACACCGGTGTTGTTCAAGGCGCCGCTGACTTTCAGGGTGCCGGCTTTGACGGTGACAGGGCCGCTCAGGGAGCTGTTGCCCGAGAGTTCCAGTGTGCCAATGCCCACTTTTTCAACCGAACCGCCGCCGACCAGCGCGCCGGCATAGGTGCTGTCTGCGTTGGTGCCGCCCAGTTGGAGCAAGCTGGCCACGCCGGTGCTGGTGGTGCCGCTGCCGCTAAGAGCCCCGATCTGCGCGTTGGCAGTAAGGTTCAGGACGGTGCCTGCGGCCAGCTTCACGCTGCCGGGGGTACCCAGCGCATTGTTGGCGAATGTCGTGACGTGCCCTTGTTCGATTTCGATAGCGCCGGAGTACGTGTTGCTGATATACAGGAACAATTCGTCCGCGCCAGTCTTGATCAGCTTGCCGCTGCCGCTCAATGAGCCGGCCAATTCCAGCGAACGCGAGGTCTGCATGGTCAGTTCGCCATTGACGCTGATGGCGTTTTGCAGGAGCACGGGCCGGTTGTTCTGCAGTGTGGCCGTGCCGTTGGCGACCAGCGCGCCGCTCCCCAGGGAAGTCGCGTTGTCGAACGCCAATGTGCCGCCACTGAGGGCGATGCCGCCGGTGTGGTCGGGGTTGGCGTTGCCGAGGGTGAGCGTGCCAGTGCCAGTCTTGACCAATTGGCCGGGGCCCGAAATCAGCGAGTTCAACGTCAGGTCATTGTCCCCGGCAACCGTCAGGCTCGCATTGAGGGCGATGGCGTTGCCTAGCGTTACCGCGTTGCTTGCCGTCAGGGTGGAAGCGCCGCCCACGGTCAAGTTGCCGAGACCCAAAGCCTGATCGTTGCCCACCGTCAGCGTGCCGGCGTTCAGCGTGGTACCCGACAGATAGGTGTTGGCCCCGTTCAAGGTCAGGTTGGCGGCGCCGTTCTTGATCAGCGAGCCTGGGCCGTAAACGACGCCGTTCAGCGTCAGGTCGGCGCTTCCGCCTATCCCCAGGCTGCCGATCAGATTCACATTGTTGTCGAGGGCTACCTTGTTATTGGCGTCGAGCACCGTGTTGTTGAGCGCCGTCAGGGCGCCGCTGCCCAGCGCGGTATTGCTGCCGACTTCCAAGCGGCCGGCCTCGATTATCGTGCCGCCGGTATAGGTGCTGTTGCCGTTGAGTATCAGCGTGCCGCTGTCTTGCTTGTGCAGGGTGCCGCTGCCGCCTATGGCGACGCCCAGGGTTGCGGTCACGTTGGGATTGACCCGAATATTGGCAGTGCCGCTGGTATTCAGCTGGCCATTGGCTCCGCCCACCAGCTTGTAGCCGTCGTTCTGGAACTCCAGGCCCGTGATGCTGTGTTGGCCGCCGACCGCCACGGTGCCGGCGGTGCCGGGGGGGCCGGAGAATACCGCGTTGCCGCCGTTCCAGGATTGATTCGGCGTCCCGATATCGGAAGTCCAGTTGGTATCGGAGTAATCCCAGATGCCAGAGCCGCCATCCGCCGAACCGTTCGCCACGGATTGGCTGCCGTCCCAGTACAGACTGGGGGGAACTGCGTAGGCGTTGGCGGCGACCATCGCCATGCCCAGCGCGCCCGCCAGTTGTGCACCGCCGCGACGCAGGCGCCGGGCAGGACTGCTGCTTTTTGCCGGCCCGCGGGCGATTTCACTGACGGCCTGCCACACGCCGGCGGCGGCGTTGAAGACTACTCGATAGACGTGATTCATTGATCTCTTCTATGCCGGAGCCGATGCCAGCCCGGCAAAATTGGACGTTGTATTGATGTAAATGAAACTAAATGCGTCTTGGTGGTAGGTCGCTCAACTGGGCCGATAGCACGAACGGACGAGGCAACCGTTACAGAATTCGAAATGTTTTGCTGAAAATTAACATTTATTTACGCCGCGTAATGTACGGCAAAAATGCAGATTTCCACACCGTCAATGCGGAAAAATTTGAGTTCAGTTCACATTTGCTGCGTTGACGCCACGCCGAGGCGGCGATGGCCGAGCGCCGCATTCCTGCGTACACTCCCGGCCATGCTACGAATCGACAATCTCGGCAAGCGCTACGGCGACCATCTCGTCTTCCAGGGGCTGACCCATACGTTCACGCCCGGATGCGTGGCGTTATGCGAAGAAGACAGCACCGGCAAGTCCACGCTGCTGGGCATCATTGCGGGCGTGATCGCGCCGGATGCGGGAGAGGTCTGGATCGACGGACACGCGCTGACCCAGGCACCGGCGCAAGCCCGGTCCCGCTTGGCCTATGTGCCCGACAATTGCATGGCGCTGCCCGCGCAGACGGGGCGCGGATTGCTGGAGCAGGTTGCGGCGGAGAAAAATGTGCCGCTGGCCGACAGCGTGCTGGACCTGGCGTTCCGGTTGGGGCTGGAGCCGCATCTGGACAAGCGCTTCGAGCAGATGTCCACGGGCACGCGGCGCAAGGTCTACCTGACGGCCGCGGCCCTGGGCGACCCGGCCGTCATCATTGCGGATGGGGCCAGCAACGGCCTGGACGCGCAGGCGCGCGGCGTGCTGGCCGAACAGTTCAAGATCTGGGCGCAGGATAGGGTGGTGCTGTTCGCCAGCCACGACCCCGAGCTGGTGGAAGCCAGCGGCGCCAGATCAGTCGAGGTTGCGGCGCTGCGCTGAAGGCGGCGCCGCCCTTATTACTACTTCGCCATCAAGCCCAGGTATTCGATCAGGCCTTTTTCCTTGACGTAGGTGGCCTGCGCCCATTCCTTGTAGTCCTGGCTGTCACGGTAGGCGGGTTCCTGGTTCAGCTGCTTCATGACGTCCAGGCTGGCGGGGTCGAACAGCGCCTTCTTGAAGGCGTCGTGCAGGGTCTTCACGACTGCCGGGTCCATGCCTTTGGGGCCGGCCAGGCCATAGGGCGAGGTGGACACGACCTTGTAGCCCAGTTCCTGGGCGGTAGGCACGTCGGGCCAGCGCGTGGTGCGCTTTTCGCCGAAGGTGACCAGCAGGCGCATCTTGCCGGAATCCACGAACTGGTCCCAGCCGGTGGCGTCGCTCTGCGCCATGACGTGGCCGCCGAGCAGCGCCTGCTGCATGTCGGCGTTGCCCTTGAACGGCACGTGGTTCAGCTTCACCTTGGCATTGATGGCGACTTCCTCGATCAGCAGGTGCGGCGATGAGCCGATGCCGGTGGAGCCGTAGTCGATGGTGCCGGGCGCCTTGCGCGCCGCCTCGATGTATTCGTTGAAGGTCTTGTACGGCGAGTCGGAGCGGACGGTGAAGCCGAAGGTGTAGCCGGACAGACCCAGGATGAAAGTGAAATCGTTGATGGGGTCCCAGCTGCTCTTCTGCATGTACGGCATGCGCAGCATGGCCAGGGTGTACAGGGTAATGGTGTAGCCGTCGGGCTTGGCGGTCTTGGCCATGGTGGCCGGACCCAGGGTGCCGCCGGCGCCGGGCCGGTTTTCGACGATGACGGGCTGGCCCAGGTACTTGGAGGCGTCCTGCGCCACGATGCGCATGTGGCGATCGGTGGAGCCGCCGGCCGGGAAGGGCACGATCAGCGTGATGGGCTTGGACGGATAGGCGCCTTGCGCCGCGGCGGCGAATGGCAGGGCGGCGCCGGCGATCGAGAGCAGTGCGGCGCCGAGGCAGGCGCGCCGCAGGGGCTGGTGGGTCATGGGTTTGTCTCCTGGGGTGTTGTTGTGTGTGGGAGGGGGACTGCTCAGTCGCGCAGGACGACTTTGACCGGCAGGCGGGCCAGCGCGTCGCGCAGGCTGGCTTTCAGCGCCGCGGGCGCGCGGGCGTCGGCCAGGACTGCGATATCGGGCTGCGCGTCGGGCTCGACCCGGAACAGCGCGCCGTCGTCGATCAGGCCAGCGTCCTGCAGGGTGCGCGCCACCACGGCCTGCGCCGACACGGCGGTGGCCAGGCGGCGCAGATCGGGCTTGTAGATCTTGCCCACGTTGGTCATGGGCATGTTGTCCAGCACGATGACGCGCTTGGGCCGCGCCGGGCTTTCGTCCACGTGTTCGGCGGCGTAGGCCAGCAGTTCGGCTTCCTCGACTCGCGCGCCCTCGGCCAGCGTGACGAAGGCGATGGGGAGCTCGCCGGCATAGGCGTCGGGGGCGCCGACCGCGGCGCAGAGCTGCACCGACGGGTGCGAGGCGAGCGCATCCTCGATGGTCTTGGGATCGATGTTGTGGCCGCTGCGGATGATCAGGTCCTTGGCGCGGCCCTGCAGATGCAGGCGGCCGGCTTCGTCCAGATAGCCCACATCGCCGCTGATCAGCCAGCCGTCGTCGGTGAAAGCACGCGCTGTGTCTTCGGCGTCCAGAAAGCCCGGGATCACGTTGGGCGCCTTGAACAGCACCATGCCGGGCGTGCCGGCGGGCAGGTCGCGCGCGGGCGCGCCAGCCGGCACGTCCAGCCCGACGATGCGTACCTGCACGTAGGGCAGCGGAAAGCCGACGCAACCCACCGGAAACTCGCAGCCTGGCGGCGAAATGGTGGAGATGCCCGCCATCTCCGTCATGCCCAGGCTTTCGTTGACGTGCAGCCCGAACAGGCGCTTGAAGCGCGCGGCCAGCTCGGCGGGCAAGGGCGCGGCGCCGGTGCGGCAATAGCGCAGCGACGAGATGTCGGCACCGGCCAGCGGCACCTCGGCCAGCGCCGCGAGTATGGTCGGCACGCCTTGCAGCGAGGTGGCGCGGTGGTGTTCGACCAGGCGCCAGTAGTTGCGCAGCACGTCACGGTTGCGCAGCAGCAGGGTGGTGGGGATGACGGTCTCGACCCCCGCCGACAAGGCGGCCAGGGATGCCGGCAGCACGCCCGCCACATGGAACAGCGGGTAGCCGTTGATGACCACGTCGTCCGGTCCGGCGTTCTGCAACTGCACCGCGGCCCAGGCGCTGAAGACCTGGTTGGCGTGCGTGTGGATGGCGAGCTTGGGCGCGCCGGTGGTGCCGCCGGTATGGAAATAGGCGGCCACGTCGCCGGCATGGATGTCGCGGTTGCTGACCAGGCGGTCGGCCGGCTGCGCGGTGCGCGCAGCGTTGAAATCCAGCGCATGCTCGGGCAGCGCCGGGCGCGCCGAGGGCGGCTCGTCCAAGGGCGCCACGCGCAGCAGCGTGTGCAACGTGGGCACGCGTTCGCGCAGGCGCAGCGCCTTGGACCAGGAGCCGCATTCCACGTCGGAGCCATAGGCGATCAGCACCTTGGCGCGCGCCGTGGTCATCAGGGAGGCGAGCTTGTCCTCGGCCAGCAAGGGGTTCAAAGGCTGGACGATGCCGGCGGCCTCGCCGCCCCAGAGCGCCAGGTGGTACTCCAGGCAGCCGGGCAGCAGGATGCCGACGGCGTCGCCCGGGCCCACGCCCAGTTCATGCAGCAGGTTGGCGGTCTGGTGGATGCCGGCCAGCAGTTCGCGGTAGCTCCAGCGCACCGGCGCGTCGCCGGGGTCGGCGCTGCGCAGAAAGGTCAGCGCGGTCTTGTCGCCGAAGGCCGCGGCCGAGTTGCGGAAGATCTCGTAGGTGCTGCGCACCGTGAGCGTCTCGGTCAGCGGGCGGGCCTGCAGCCGCTGTACGTCCGCGGCGCTGCGCACGGGGAACGGGGCGGCGAAAGGCGGCGAGAGGGGCGGGGCGGCATGGACCTGGGTCATGGCGTGGTCCTCCGCTCAGGCCTGCCCCAGCGCGATGTAGCGCCGCAGGTGATGGTCTTCGTCGCCCAACTGGTGGTCGATCATGACCAGGCGCTTGGCGTAGTGCGCCAGCGGCAGCTCCCAGGTCATGCCGATGCCGCCGTGCAGCTGGATGCTTTCCTCGGCCACCAGCGTGCCGATGCGGCCGATGGTGAATTTGGCGGCGGACAGCGCGCGTTCGCGGGTGGCGCGGTCCGGGTGGTCCAGCGCGGCCGCGGCGTTGATCACGGCGGAGCGCGCCTGTTCGATTTCCAGCAGCACATCGGCCATGCGGTGTTGCAGCGCCTGGAAGCTGCCGATGGGCGCGCCGAACTGGCGGCGCGTGCGCAGGTATTCCAGGGTGGCGTCGCGGGCGCAGTCCATGGCGCCCACGGCTTCGGCGCACAGCGCCAGGATGCCGCGGCCGGCGGCGCGCTCCAGCAGCGGGTAGCCTGCGCCGGCCTCGCCCAGCAGGGCATCTGGCGCAAGCTGTACGCCGTCGAGCACCAGTTCGGCCGCGCGGCCGCCGTCGATCAGGCCATAGCCGCGCACCTTCAGGCCGGGCGTGCCGGCGCTGACCAGGAACAGGCTGATGCCGGCTTCGTCGTCCGGACCGCCCGCGCTGCGGGCCGGGATCAGGAACAGGTCGGCGTGTTCGCCCGCCGCGACCACGGCCTTGGCGCCGTTGAGCACCCAGCCGTCCGCGCTGCGTTCGGCGCGGGTTTCGACGTGCGCCAGCTCATAGCCGGAGCCGGGCTCGGCGTGGGCCAGCGCGGCGGTGATGGCGCCCGCGATCAGGCCTTCGAGGGCTTCGCGCTGGGCTGGCGTGCCGGCGGCGGCGATGGCGCTGCCGACCATGAGGGCGTCCAGCAGCGGTTCGACGGCCAGGCCGCGGCCCAGCGCCTCGAACACGACGGAAATGTCGAAGCCGCTTCCGCCCAGCCCGCCATCTGCTTCGGCAAACAGCGCGCCGATGGCGCCCAGTTCGGCGTAGCGCTGCCACAGTTCCAGGCTGTAGCCCCGCTCCGAGCGGGCGTTGCGGTCGCGCGTGGCGAAGTCGCTCTGTTCGGCGACAAAGCGGCGCAGCATGTCGGAGAGCATGCGCCGGTCTTCGGTGTGTTCAAAATTCATGGCCGGCCCTTACAGTCCGAGGATCATCTTGGAGATGATGTTCTTCTGGATTTCATTGGAGCCGCCGAAGATCGACAGCTTGCGGTTGTTGAAGTACTGCGCGGCCGCGCTCTCGGCGCCCTCGGGGCCGATGGGCGGCGCGTCGTAGCCGTCGTGCAGCGCCTCGGGTACGAAGGGACGGGCGTAAGGCCCCATGGCGCGGCGGTTCAGCGCGCTGATTTCCTGGCGGATCTGGGTGCCGCGGATCTTCAGCATCGAGCTTTCGGCGCCGGGCGCGCCGCCGCCGGCAACCGCCGCGACCACGCGCAGGTTGGTGGTGCGCATATTGGCCAGCTCGATCTCGACGCGCGCCAGCCGGGCAGCGAAGTCCGGGTCTTCCGATAGCGGACGTCCGTTCTTGCGTAGTCTTGCGGCCACCGTCTTCAGGCGTTCCAGCGCTGCCGTGGATTGCCCGACGCCGGCGATGTTGGTGCGTTCGTAGGTCAGCAGGTACTTGGCGCAGGTCCAGCCGCGGTTTTCCTCGCCCACCAGGTTGGCCGCAGGCACCCGCACGTCGGAGAAGAACACTTCGTTGACTTCGTGTTCGCCGTCCAGCGTGATGATGGGGCGGACTTCCACGCCGGGGCTCGTCATGTCGATCAGCAGGAAGCTGATGCCTTCCTGGCGCCGGCCTTCCTGCGAGGTGCGCACCAGGCAGAAGATCATGTTGGCGTACTGGCCCAGCGTGGTCCAGGTTTTCTGGCCGTTGACGACGTAGCTGTCGCCGTCGCGCACGGCGGTGGTCTTGACTGAGGCCAGGTCCGAGCCCGCGCCGGGTTCGGAGTAGCCCTGGCACCACCAGTCGGAACCGTCCAGGATGCGCGGCAGCCAGTGGCGCCGCTGTGCCTCGCTGCCGTACTTGATCAGCACCGGGCCCAGCATGCTCAGGCCGAAGGGTACGATGCGCGGCGCGCCGGCCAGCGCGCATTCGTTTTCGAAGATGTACTTCTGCACGGCGCTCCAGCCGGTACCGCCGTATTCCATTGGCCAGTGGCTGGCGAGCCAGCCCTGGCAGTTGAGGATGGCGTGCCACTCGACCATGTCGGCGCGCGTCAGCAGCTTGCCCTGCGCGACCTTGGCGGACAGGCGCTCGGGCAGCTTGCTGGCGAGAAAGGCCCGCACTTCGTCGCGGAAGGCGTTTTCTTCGGGGGTGAATTCCAGGTCCATGGGGGATCCTCAGTAGATTTCAAACAGGCCGGCCGCGCCCATGCCGCCGCCCACGCACATGGTGACGACGGCATAGCGGGCGCCGCGGCGGCGGCCTTCGATGAGCACGTGGCCAGCCAGGCGGGCGCCGGTGACGCCGAAGGGGTGGCCCAGGGCGATGGCGCCGCCGTCCACGTTCAGGCGGTCCATCGGGATGCCCAGCTTCTGCTGGCAATACAGGGCTTGCGAGGCAAAGGCCTCGTTCAGTTCCCAGAGGTCGATGTCCTGCACCTTGAGGCCGTGGCGCGCCAGCAGCTTGGGCACGGCGTAGACCGGGCCTATGCCCATCTCGTCGGGTTCGCAGCCGGCGATCGCCAGTCCGCGGAACGCGCCCAGCGGCTGGATGCCGGCGCGCTGGGCCTCGGAGGCTTCCATCAGCACGCAGGCGGCGGCGCCGTCGGACAACTGCGAGGCATTGCCCGCCGTGACGAACTGGCCCGCGCCGCGCACCGGCGCCAGCGAGGCCAGGGCTTCGTAGGTGGTGCCGGGGCGGTTGCAGGTGTCGCGGTCCACGGTGATTTCGCGTTCGCTGACGGCGCCGGTGGCGCGATCGGTGACGGACATGGTCGTGGTGACGGGGATGATCTCTTCCAGATACCGTCCCGCGGCCTGGGCGGCTTCGGTGCGCGCCTGGCTTTGCGCGGCGAAATGGTCCTGGGCTTCGCGGCTGATGCCGTAGCGGGCCGCCACGATATCGGCGGTTTCGATCATGGGCAGGTAGAGCTCGGGCTTGTTGGCGACGATCCACGGATCCATGCCGCTCACGCCGTCGTCGCGGGTGCGGATCTGCGAGACCAGTTCCACGCCGCCCGCGATCATGGCGGGCGCGCCGTCCATGACGATGCGGCTGGCGGCCGAGGCGATGGCCTGCAGGCCGGAGGCGCAATAGCGGTTGACGGTGGCGCCGCCCACGCTGACCGGCAGGCCGGCGCGGACCACGGCCTGGCGGCCGATATTGCGGCCGGTGGCGCCTTCCGGATAGCCGCAGCCGATGAAGGCATCTTCGATCAGGGCGGGGTCTATGCCGGCCCGGTCGACGGCGGCGCGCACCGCGTGCGCGGCCAGAGTGGGGCCGGCGATAAGGTTGAATTCGCCGCGCCCCGCCTTGGTGATGGGGGTGCGGGCGGTGGAGACGATGACGGCTTCGCGCATGGCGTGTTCCTGTGTGGAGTGCGGGTCAGGCGGCCTGGTTCAGGCTGGCGAAATTGCGGCCGGATTCAGCCAACTGCACCAGCAGGGGCGAGGGCTTCCAGAAGGCGGGGTCTTCCTGCGCGTAGCCGCGGATATCCGCCAGCACGCGCTCCAGTCCCACGCTGTCGGCGTAGTGCATGGGGCCGCCGCGATGGCGCGGAAAGCCGTAGCCGGACAGGAACACCACGTCGATGTCGGACGGGCGCTGGGCGATGCCCTGGTGCAGCACGTTGGCCGCTTCGTTGATCATCGCGGCCAGGTAGCGGCGCTGGATGTCCTCTTGGGTGTAGGCGCGCGGCGCGACGCCGGCGCGCGTACGTTCGGCGTCGATGATGGCGAGGACTTCGGGGTCTTGTTCGCCTTGGCGCGCGCCATCGGGGTAGAGGTAGAAGCCGCGGCCCGTCTTCTGGCCGAACCAGCCGCGTTCGCACAGCCGGTCGGGGATCTGCACGTAGCGCAGCGCCGGATCGCGCGTGGGCGCGCGGCGCTTGCGCGTGGCCCAGCCGATGTCGCCGCCGGCCAGGTCCGCCATCTGATAGGGGCCCATGGGGTAGCCGAAGGCGCGCACGGCGGCGTCGATCTGGTAGGGCGAGGCGCCGTCCTCCATCATCATGTCGGCCGCCTGGCGGTGCACGGCCAGGATGCGGTTGCCGATGAAGCCGTCGCACACGCCCGCGCGCACCGGGATCTTGCGCAGGCGCCGGGCCAGTTCGAAGCCGGTGGCCACGGTGTCGGGCGCGGTGTGCTCGCCCACCACGACTTCCAGCAGCTTCATGATGTTGGCCGGCGAAAAGAAGTGCAGGCCCAGCACGTCGGCGGGGCCGCGCGTGGCGGCGGCGATGAGGTTGACGTCCAGGTACGAGGTATTGGTGGCCAGCACCGCGCCGGGCTTGGCCACGCGGTCCAGCTGCGCGAACACGGCCTGCTTGACCGTCATGTCCTCGAACACGGCTTCGATGATGAGATCGGCGTCGTCCAGCGCCTCGTAGCGGGTCGAACCGGTGTAGCGCGCCATGCGGGCGCCGCGCTCGTCGGCGCTGATCCGGCCTTTCTGGATCAGCAGCTCGTAGACCTGCGCCACGCGGGCGCGGCCCCGTTCCAGCGCGGCCTCGTCCTGTTCGACCATGGTCACGGGAAAGCCGGCGTCCAGCGCCGAAACGGCGATGCCAGCGCCCATGGTGCCGCCGCCGACGATGCCGATGCGCTCCAGCCGGCGCGCCCGGGCGGGCTGCTGTCCCGGCATCTTGGCCGTATCGCGTTCGGCGAAGAAGGCATGCACCAGGCCCGCCCGCTGCGGGCTGTCCAGGCATTGCAGGAACAGCGCGCGTTCGGTGCGCAGGCCGTCCTCGAAAGGCTGCTCGATGGCGGCGCGCACGGCCTCGACGATCTTGCCGGGCGAGTACAGTCCGCGGGTGGTCCGGGCCACGCGTTCGGCCGCTGCCTCGACCTGGGCCAGCGCGGCGGCCCGGTCGGCAAGCGCGCCGGCGTCGCGGGTGCGGCGCGGACCGGCGCCGATCGCCAGCAATTGCCGGGTATAGGCCAGGCCCGCGTCCAGGGGATCGGTTTCGCTGGACAGCGCGTCCACCAATCCGGCTTCGAGGGCGGCGCCGGCGGAGAGGTGCTTGCCGGTCAGCATCAAGTCCAGCGCGGCCTGCGCGCCCATGAGGCGCGGCGCGCGCTGGGTGCCGCCGGCGCCGGGCAGCAGGCCCAGGTTCACTTCAGGCAGGCCCAGCTTGGCCCCGCCCAGCGCGACGCGGTAGTGCGCGGCCAGCGCCACTTCCAGCCCGCCGCCCAGCGCCGCGCCGTGCAGCACGGCCACGACCGGCTTGGCGCTGGCTTCGATCAGGTTGCAGACGTCGGGCAGGATGGGCGGCTGCGGCGGCTTGCCGAATTCGCGGATGTCGGCGCCGGCGATGAAGTTCTTGCCCGCGCCCATCAGCAGGATGGCGCGTACTTGCGGATCGGCCTGGGCGTCGCGCACGGCCGCGGCCAGATTGCGGCGCACGGCGGCGCTCAGGGCATTGACGGGGGGATGGTCGATGGTGACGACAAGGATGTCGTCGTAGCGGCGCGCGCTGGCCGCGCCGGTGCTTGCGCTGTCTGTCATGGACAGTGTCTCCGATGAGGCCTGCCGCTGCGACGCCGCTTGGGGCGGCCGCCAGGGCCCGGCCGGGCGGACCAGGAACGGCCCGTCTTTTATGGGCTCATTCTTTCGCAGTAAAGAAGTCTTGACAATGGCATCAATAATTGACATTGATGTCAAAAAAATTTGACAATGCCGGGGTGAATTGTGGTGGCGTGGAGGCCCGAATGGACACCAAATCCCTGACCTTGCTGGTGGAAATCCTGGACGCGGGCAATCTCAGCGAGGCCGCGCGCCGTCTGAAGATGACGCGCGCCAATGTCAGCTACCACCTGAATCAGCTGGAACGCTCGGTCGGCATGCAGCTGGTGCGCCGCACCACCAGGCATGTGGAACCGACTGAAATCGGACTGAAGCTGTATCGCCACGGCCGCAGCATCCAGGACGAACTCGCGGCGGCGCGTGAATCCGTCGAGACCCTGGGCAAGACGCCGCAGGGCAAGGTCAGGCTGAGCGTGCCCAGCGGCTACGGGCAGTTCGTGATGACGCCCTGGCTGCTGGAGTTCAAGCGGACCTATCCGGACATCGTGCTGGACGTGCTGTTCGAGAACAGTGTCGATGACCTGCTGCGCGACGAGGTCGACATCGCGGTGCGCATCATGTCCGAGCCGCCGCAGAACCTGGTGGCGCGCGAGCTGGGCCAGGTCCGCTACGTGGCCTGCGCCTCGCGGGACTATGTCGCCGCCCGGGGCCTGCCGCAGCATCCGGAAGAGCTGGCGCGCACACCCACCATCAGCGCCGCGGTCATCGGCCGCCCCTTGCGGCTTTCCGCCTACTACGGCGGCCAGCCGCGGCAGCACGTGGTGCTGGAGCCGACCGTGATTTCGCGCAACTACGCCTTCCTGCGCGACGCGACCCTGGCGGGGCTGGGCGTGGGCGTGGTGCCGGATTACGTGGTGCACGACGACATCGCGCGCGGCGACCTGGTGGCCGCGCTGCCTCAGTGGCGGCTGAGCATCTTCGGGCGCGGCATGTATATGCTGTACATGCCCAACCGCCACCACCCGCGGGCGATCTCGATGATCATCGAATTCATCCTGGAACGCGCCCAGGCCGCGCACGAAGGCAAGCCGGGATTGCTGGAGGCGGCGGGCTAGCGGCGCCGGTCCGTGGAGGGCTGTACAGGGCCGGGAGGCGCGGCGTTCCTGACTGGGCGTTCAGCTTGGCAGGCATAAAATTCCTGTTCTTTACGGCAAACGGCCGCGGGGCCGCGCCCATTTTTTCCCAGGCCCGTCCATGTCTTCCTCCGACGTCCAATTGCTTCTTACCGCGCTGGCAAGCGTGCTGGTGCTGGTTGCGCTGATCGTTTCGCGCATCCGCATGCATCCGCTGCTGGCGCTATTGATCGTTTCCATCGGCGTGGGTTTCGCCACCGGCATGGAGCCGGTGGCCATCGTCAAGAACCTGAGCAATGGCGCGGGCAAGACGCTGGGAGCGGTGGGCGTGGTGATCGCGCTGGGCGCGATGCTGGGCAAGATCCTGGCGGATTCGGGCACGACCGAACGCCTGGCCAATGCCATCCTGAACCATACTTCGCCTCGCATGATTCCCTGGGCCATGACCCTGGTGGCTTTCGTCATCGGCATACCGATGTTCTTCGAAGTCGGCCTGGTGGTGATGCTGCCGCTGATCTTCAGCGTGGCGCGCAAGCTGGAAAGCCAGGAGCGCTTCAAGGGCTCGGCCTACGTGTACGTGGGCGTGCCGGTGATATCGGCGCTGGCGGCGATGCACGGCATGGTGCCGCCGCATCCGGGGCCGCTGACGGCGATCGCCACGCTCAAGACCACGGTGGGGCCGACGATGATTTACGGCTTCATCGCGGCGCTGCCGGCCATGGTCTTCGGCGGTCCCTTGTATGGCGCTTTCATTTCGCGGCGCATGACGACGCGTCCGGACGAGGCGCTGCTGGAACAGTTCACCACGACCCGCCAGGATGCCGCCGGCCCCAATGCGCCGAGCGTGGGCCTGGGGGTGCTGGCGGCCTTGCTGCCCGCCTTGCTGATGCTGGTGCACGCGGGCGCGGAGATGCTGCTGCCCAAGGATTCCCGCGCCATGCACGTGGCGGCGTTCCTGGGCGACCCGATGGTCGCGATGCTGCTGGGCGTGCTGTTCGCCGCATTCACCCTGGTGCTGATGCGCGGCGGCGACGCGGAAAAACTGCGCGATGCCATGGGCAAGAGCCTCAAGCCCATCGCCGGCATCATGTTGATCATCGCGGGCGGCGGCG
Organism: Achromobacter xylosoxidans; assembly: GCF_014490035.1. Lineage (NCBI taxonomy): Bacteria > Pseudomonadati > Pseudomonadota > Betaproteobacteria > Burkholderiales > Alcaligenaceae > Achromobacter > Achromobacter xylosoxidans. The sequence goes on from NZ_CP061008.1 coordinate 3,058,330, forward strand.
CGTTCCAGCAGGTGTTGACCAGCGCCAAGGTGGGCGATGCCATCGTGCAGCTGACGCATCAGTTTTCGCTGCCGCCGCTGGCGCTGGGCTGGCTGATCGCCATGCTGCTGTCGGTGTCCACGGGGTCGGCCACGGTCGGCATCGTGGGCGCGGCGGGCCTGCTGGCGCCGCTGGCGGGCGCCGATCCCAGCCTGAACCTGCCGCTCTTGGCGCTGGCCATCGGCTGCGGTTCGCTGTTCTTCAACTACGCCAATCACGCGGGCTTCTGGATGGTGAAGGAGTCCTTCGGCATGACCATGGGCGAAGCGACCAAGACCATCTCGGTGGTGCAGTCCATCGTGTCGGTGGTGGGGCTGGTCATGGTGCTGCTGTTCAACATGCTGCCGCCGCTGGGCTGACACGCCTGCGGGCCGCAATTGTTATGCTGGGTCTGTCGTTTCCGGAGACCCCATGACAGAGATGCCCCGTTCCGCCGCCACGCATTCCGCGCTGGCTTCCGAAGCGCGCCGCACGCAGTTGCGGCGCATGAAGATCGCCGCGCTGGCGCTGCTGGTGGCGATGGTCTGCGGCTTCATCACCAGCCACGTCATGGGCGGGCAGGGCGCCTGGGCCTGGGTGCGGGCGTTCTGCGAAGCGGCCACGGTGGGCGCGCTGGCCGATTGGTTCGCGGTGGTGGCGCTGTTCCGCCGGCCGATGGGCTTGCCGATCCCGCACACGGCCATCATTCCCAGCAACAAGGACCGCATCGGCGACAACCTGGCGGTGTTCGTGCGCGACCATTTCCTGGACCCGGACACGCTGATGGAGAAGCTGCGGGTGTTCGATCCCGCGGCGCGGCTTGCGCGCTGGCTGGGGCGTCCGCGGCAGGCGCGGGCCTTGAGCGAGGGGGCGCGCAATGTGGCCTTGCAGACGCTGGACCTGCTGGACGAGCGGGCGGTGCGCGGGGTGATCCAGGAGTTCGTGGTGAAGAATCTGCGGCGCTGGGACGCGGCGGACACGGCGGGCGAGGTGCTGGGGCTGCTGACGCGCGACGGGCGGCACCAGGAGCTGCTGGACGCGGCGCTGGAGCGGCTGGGCGGCTATCTGGGCGACGAGGACGTGAAGGCGCGGGCCTCGAGCCTGCTGGTGAAGTTCGCGAAGAAGGAATGGCCACGCATCATTGCGGCGGTGGACGTGGTCAAGTCGGTGGACGGGATTGCCGACAATCTGGCGGACCGGCTGGCACGGGCGCTGGTGGAGGAACTGCGGGACGTGCTGTCCGAGCCTGGGCATCCGGTGCGGCGGGACTATGAGGCCTGGGTGCAGGATTACATCCGACGGCTGAGGGATGATCCGGCGTTGTCGGCGCAGGTGGAGGCCTTGAAGCAGCGGGCGATCGATCATCCGAAGGTGCAGGAGTATGTGCAGGGGCTGTGGGACGATATCCACGCGGCGTTGCGGCGCGATCTGTCATCGGAGGATTCGGCGCTGGCGCGGCATCTGGAGAGCGCCTTGCTGGCCTTGGGGCGCAAGCTGGGGGAAGATCCGGGGTTGCGGGAGGCGATCAACAATCACGTGCTGGGCGGGGCGCGGAGGCTGACGGGGCGCTTGCGTAGCGGGGTCACGGAGCATATTTCGCGCACGGTGAAGAATTGGGATGAGCGGCATCTGGTGGATGAGCTTGAACTTAGCGTGGGGAAGGATCTGCAGTACATCCGGTTCAATGGCACCTTGGTGGGCGGGTTGATAGGGGTGGTGCTGCATGCTGTGGTGTTGCTGGTTCGAGGGTGATGCGGGTGCTTTTTGACTGTTTCATTCGAGGCTTTGCTAGTCCTCCCGGGGCTTTGTAGGCCGGGATTTGACTGCTGTTTCCTGTGCTTCGTAGGCCGCCCGTCGTCGCGGGCGCCTGGGTGGCGAGCGCCCACGATTGCGGTCCGGAGCGTTCGCTCCGGACTGCCCCGTCGTCATCGTCGTCACCGCCTGCGGCGGCTCCTTCCGATTCCCTCGGGCGCATCGAGGTTGCTCGCCACCCAGGCGCCCGCGCCGACGGGCTATCCATGTCTTGGTATGAGGCGCTGCTGCAGCGGTGTTTGGTTGCGAGGTTTGCGGGGCCCGCCGCCAATGGCCGCGCGGGCGGCCATTGGCGGCTTACGCGGTTGCGTACGTGGTGGGGGGCGCTGGGTACGCGCGGACGGGGCGGGCGCGGGATTTTTGGCGGGCAGGCAGAGCATTCAGATTTTTTCTGGCCGTATCGCCCTTGTTTGTATCAGGAACGAAGATTGCTGGCAGGTGCGCGGAAGCCGGTGCTATTGTTTTTTTCGGAATGGACGGCAACGGGCCGGCCATGTAGCAACGGGCGTCCGCGGCCTGCGGGCGCGTATCCTGGAGGCACCCCATGAAGAAAATCTCGATGCTGGTCGCGGCGCTTGCGTTCGCAGGCGCGTCTGGCGCGGCGCTGGCGGAAGACGTGTCGATGTCGTTCCTGAGCGTGGACGGCGTGGGCAAGAGCGCTGGCACGATCACGCTCAAGGACACCAAGGGCGGGCTGCAGCTTACGCCGCATTTGAAGGGTTTGCCGCCCGGCGAACACGGTTTTCATGTGCATGAGAAGGGTTCTTGCGAGCCTGGCATGGTGAACAACCAGATGGCGGCTGGCGGCGCTGCGGGCGGGCATTTCGATCCCAAGGGCACCAAGGCGCACAAGGGGCCGATGGCGACCGACGGGCATCAGGGCGATCTGCCGTTCATCGTGGTCGCTGCCGATGGCACGGCGACGAAGGCGGTGGTGGCGCCGCATCTGAAGCTGGCTGATGTGAAGGGCCGTGCGGTAATGGTGCACGTGGGCGGCGACAACTACAGCGATACCCCGGCGCCGCTGGGCGGCGGGGGCGGCCGGCTGGTTTGCGGCGTGGTGAAGTAGCCGCTTGGGCGGTCAGGCCGTGCCGTTGCGGCCGTACAGCTGGTAGCCGGCCCGTTCGGCGAGCCGGTCGTAATAGGCGGCGACGGCCGGCAACCGTGGTTTTTCAAATGGGGTGCCGAACCAGCGGTTCACCGACAGGCCGACCGGTATGTCGGCCAGCGAGAACGCGGGGCCGGCGACGTAGCCGCCGGCCTGTTCCAGGCGCTGGTCCAGTATCGCCATGTAGCGCGCCCATTCGCGGCAGGACGCCTCGATCGCGGCGCGGTCGCGGTGGGCGGGGGATTCGCGCACCAGGGCCATGAAGGCGTAGCTCCAGGCGCGGTTCAGGTCGGTGGCCTGCCAGTCCATCCATTGGTCGACGCGGGCGCGCAGTCTGGGTTCGACGGGATACAGGCGCTGGCCGCCGTATTGCGCGGCCAGGTAGCGGATGATGCTGTTGGACTCCCACAGCACGAAGTCGCCGTCCTGGATGACGGGCACCATCGCGTTCGGGTTGAGCGCCAGGAAGGCGGGATCGCCGGTGGGCTGGAACCCGGAGCCCCAGTCTTCGCGTTCGAAAGGCAGGTCCAGTTCGGCGCAGGTCCAGAGCACCTTGCGCACGTTGATGGATGAGGCTTTACCCAGGATTTTCAGCATCTTGCCGCCGCCGTGTTGATTGACGGCGGCAGTCTAGCGGGCGCCGGCGGGCGCGCACAGATACAGATTGCCGGTTTTGCGTGCGCAACAGCGCTCAATAGGCGCCGGCCTCGGGCTGGGTGCGCAGGCGCAGCACGGGCGAGGTGTACAGCACCACGAACTGCACTGCGAAGCCGGCGGTCGATACCCACAGGCAGGCTTCGACGCCGACGCGCGCGGCAAGCGCGGCGCCGATCAGCGCGCCGACCGGCCGGGCGCCGAAGGTGGCGGTCAGGATCACGGCGGACACGCGGCCCAGCAGGGCGTTGGGCGTGATCGCCTGGCGCAGCGTGGTGGTGGTGATGGTCCAGAGTATGGGGCCCGCGCCGAACAGGAAGAAGCCCGCCGCGGCCCATGCGCCGGACGGGAATGCCAGCGTGGAAAGCAGGATGGCGCTTGCGATCAGCGCGGCCAGCGGGCCCACGGCGATCATGCCGCCGAAGCTCAGCCGCTGCGCCAGCCAGGGGGCCAGCAAGGCGCCGGCGACCATGCCGCCGCCGTACACGCCCAGCGTCAGGCCGACGGCCGCGGCCGACAGGCCCAGCCGTTCGATGGCGTAGGCCACATAGATGGCCTGCAGCACGAACCACGCGGTATTGAAGAACACGGCGGTCACCAGCACCGGGCGCAGCAGCGGATGCGTGAGGACGAACGCCGCGCCTTCGCGCAGTTCCTCCAGCAGGCGGCGGCGCGGCGCGAGGCCGGGCGTGTCGTGGGGCAGGCCGGCCAGCAGCAGGGCCGCCAGCAGCGACAGCACGGTGGCCAGCACATAGGCCGAGGGCGCGCCCATCCAGCCGACCAGCGCGCCGCCGGCGGCTGGCCCTGCGGAAAAGGCGGTGCTGCGGGCCAGTTCCAGCCAGCGGTTGGCGCTGGCCAGTCCGGCGGGCGCGACCAGCCGCGGCACCAGCGCCGGCGCGGCGACGTTATACGCGACCGTGCCGACCGCGCCCAGGAATCCCAGCGCGGCCAGCCAGCCCAGGTCAAGCCCGCCCGTGGCCAGCAGCGCCAAGAGGCCCAGCAGGCTGGCGGCGCGCACGCACTCCGCCGCGGTCATCAGCGCGCGCCGGGACATCCGGTCGGCCAGCACGCCGGCGGGCAGGGACAACAGCAGGAAGGGCAGGGTCTGGGCGGTTTGCAGATAGCCGGTTTCGGCCGCGCTGGCGCCCAGCGCCAGCACCGCGACCAGCGGGGCGGCCGCCAGCGCCATCTGTTCGGAGAATTGGGCGGCCAGGTTGGAGGCGGCCAGGCGGCGGAACGCTGAGGGCAGGGCGGACATGGGGGGCGGACGGCGGAAACGACAAGGGCACGATCATGATCGTGCCCTTGTCCGCGGGCACTCCGTTCCTTGCCATGGGCAAGGCGGCGCCTCAGCTCACCGCATCAAGGGATGGGCGGATAGTCGCCGAAGCCGTCCGGCCAGGGCGTCAGCACTTCGTAGCCGGTCTCGGTCACGACCACCATGTGCTCCCATTGCGCCGACAGCGAGCGGTCCTTGGTGACCACGGTCCAGCCGTCGGGCAGCTGCTTGGTCTGGGGCTTGCCGGCGTTGATCATGGGTTCGATGGTGAACATCATGCCAGGCTGCAGCACCATGCCTTCGCCGGGGCGGCCGTAGTGCAGCACCTGCGGATCGTCGTGGTAGATCTGGCCGATGCCGTGGCCGCAGTACTCGCGCACGATGCTGAAGTGCTCGCGGTGCGCCACGGTCTGGATGGCGTGGCCGATGTCGCCCAGCGTGGCACCGGGCTTGACGGCCATGATGCCGGCGCGCATGGCTTCATAGGTGGTGTTGACCAGGCGCCGCGCCAGCGGGCTGGGCTGGCCCACGTAGTACATGCGGCTGGTGTCGCCGAACCAGCCGTCCTTGATCACGGCGACGTCGATGTTGAGGATGTCGCCGTTCTTCAGCACCTTGGCGGACGGGATGCCGTGGCAGATCACGTGGTTGGCCGAGGCGCAGATGGTCTTGGGAAAGCCGTGGTAGCCGACGTTGGCGGGTATCGCCTTCTGCACGTTGACGATGTAGTCGTGGCAGATGCGGTCCAGCTCATCGGTGGTGACGCCGGGGCGGACGTGTTCGGCAATCATGTGCAGCACTTCCGCCGCCATGGCGCCGGCCTTGCGGGCCATTTCGATGTCGGCGGCGGACTTGATGGAAACCTTCTTCGCCATTTACGCGGCCTCCTGCTGGGCTGGCTGTGGCAAGCCTTGGGACAAGGAGGCGATGGTGAAGCCCTCGGCCTGTTCGATGCGGATCAGCAATTGACAGATGTCGGCGTGGCGCAGCTCGGGGTAGAGCTCGGACAGCATGCCGATGCGCATCCAGTGTTCGGCCTGGGAATTGATGGAGCGGCTGAGCGCGCCGCTGGCGACGCGGAGGTTCTCATGCATTTGCTCGGAGATCTTGACGATGCCCATGGAGTGAATGATCTATATATGGTTTGTATATGGATCGTATCTTACCGCCGATAGGCTGCAGGGCGCAAATCGGGCGAGGACTAGCGGCCTTTGCTGCGCGCCGTCTTCTTGGCGCCGGCGCGGGGCGCGGCTTCCTTGGGCGGGGGCGCGATGGCGGCGTGCACCTGTTCCATCCACATCAGCGCGTCGGTGTACGACAGGAACTGCTGCAGATAGCCTGGCGACACTTCGCGCATCAGCGACAGCGCGCGGTGCACCAGCTGGTTGGAGTTGAGCGGGCCGGCGTTCTTGTGCACCTGCTCCTGGGACTGCCGCACCTGGCGGTCGGCGCTGACCCGCGACCAGACGCCGCGGAAGTATTCCAGCGTTTGCAGTTCGGGGTAGGAAGCGCGCAGGTCGGCGGCGCCGCGCGCGTCGGGGCCGGGATCGGCGATGTACGCGGTCAGCGCCGCCAGCGGTCCGGGTTCCGGGATGCCGGCAGCAGGCGCGGAGACGTTTTCGGCCGCATCCGCGGGCGCGCCGTCCAGCTCGGCCTCGTAGGCCTGGATCAGCGCAGCCAGCTTGCCGTCCAGCAGCCTGCGGGCTTCGCCGCCTTGGGCGGCTGCGCGCCGTTGCAGCGCGTCCATGAACTGGAAGCGGACGGGAGCCACGCGGTCGGCGCCGGCCTCGCGCCAGGCGTCCAGCATGGCGCGGGCGTTGATGATCTCGCCGCGGGTGCCGTCACTGGCCATGCGAGGTCCCGGCGTCGCTGGAGGGCTTGGGAATGGGCGCGATTTCGACCCGGCGGTTCTTGGACCGGCCGTCCTCATCCGCGTTCGAGGCCACCGGCTGTTCCGAACCGAAGGCGGCGGCGAACACGGCCGACGAAGGCACGCCCTCGTCGATCAGCGCGCGCGTCACGGTCAAGGCGCGCTGCGCGGACAGGTCCCAGTTGTCGGCAAAGCGCCGGTTGCCTTCGCGCACCTGCTGGTCGTCGGTGTAGCCGCTGACCATCAGGATCTCGTTGTGCGACTTCAGATAGGCCGACAAGGGTTCGATCAGGCTTTTCAGGACTTCACGGCCCTCGGGCTGCAACTGGTCGGAGTTCAGGGCGAACAGGACGCTGCCGCTGATGCCGATGCGGCCGTCGATCAGGGTCACGCGGCCGGCGGCCAGCGGACCCGCCAGCGCCTGCTCCAGCGTTTCGCGGCGCTGGGTTTCGACCTGGCGTTGCTTGACCTCTTCTTCCAGCTGGGTGGACAGCTGCAGCTGCACCGCGACGACGCTCACCAGGATCAGGACGAAGGCGCCCAGCAGCACCGACATCAGGTCGCCGAAGACGGCCCAGGCCGGGACTGTGGGCTCCACGCCGCCGTCGATGTCCTCGCTCATGCCGCTTCCGCTCCGGCCGTCGCGCGCTGGATGGCCAGCTGCTGCAGGTTCTCGACGATCTGCTTCTGCGACACCATGCTCAGGTCCACCACTTCACGGGCCTGCGCCACGTAGTAGGCGAGCTGCTCGTCGCCGCGCGCGATGGACTTGTCCAGCGCCGCTTCGATGCGCTGCAGGTGCGCCACCAGCTTGTCGTTGGACTCGCCGAAGAGCTGCACGGCAGTGCCGAAGGACTCGCCCAGGCTGGCCACTTCGGCCGCGCCGCTGGCGACCTGCGCGGCCACCTCGGCCAGCTTGCCGGTTTCGGCCTGCGCCTGTTCGGTGAACTGCGTGCCGACGCGGTCCAGCAGCTCTGCCGACGAGGACACCAGCGCGTCCACGGCCGTGCGCTGTTCGGCGGCGGTGTGGTTGACGGCGTCCAGCAGGGTGCCCAAGGTTTCCAGCAGGCGGTTGCGTTCCTCCAGCATGTCGTTGTCGCGCTCCATGCTGTCGGAGAGCTTCTGGCGCAGTTCGCCGATGACTTCGGCGGCCGCGCGCGGCGCTTCGGACGCGGCCTGCACCAGGCGGCCGATCTCGGCGATGGTGTCGTTGGCGGACGCCTGGGTCTGCGCGCTGATGTCCTGCGCCGTGATGGCCAGCGTGTCGCAGATCTGCTGCTGCTGGTTGGCCGTGTAGGAACTGGTCTGTTCCCATTCGGCGCGCAGCGAGTCGGCGATCGTGCCGAGCTTGCCGGTCCAGGCTTCCAGGCGCGCTTGGTCCTCGGCGGCGAGCGCGTTCTGCAGGTCCGTCTGCGATTGCTCCAGCGTTTGCAGCAGGGCGGCGGAGTGTTGTTCGAATGCCGCGGCGGCGGTTTCCAGCGCCTGCTGGTTGTCGCCGGCCAGCTTGGCGTTGGCCTGCTCCTGGCGCGCCTGCGCCTCGGTCCAGGCCTGGGTGACGCCGGTGGCGGCCGTTTCCAGGCGGGCCGATACGCTTTCCAGCAGGCCGGCCTGGGCCTGGGTCTGGGCCGTGATGTCGCGCGCGGTCTGGGCCAGGGTGTCGTTGACTTCCAGCTGGCGCAGCGCGGCCTGGGTGCCGGCCTGTTCCCATTCCTGGCCGAGCTTGGCGGCCATGGCGGTGAGCGTGCCGGTCCAGGCGGCCAGGCGTTCCTGGTCGCGCGAGGCCAGCGCGGCCTGCAACTCGGCGTGCGATTGGTCCAGCGTTTGCAGCAGCGCGGCGGAATGTTGCTCGAAGGAGGCGGCGGCGGTTTCCAGCGCTTGCTGGGTATCGCCGGCCAGTTTGGCGTTGGCCTGCTCCTGGCGCGCCTGCGCCTCGGTCCAGGCCTGGGTGACGCCGGTGGCGGCCGTTTCCAGGCGGGCCGATACGCTTTCCAGCAATCCCGCCTGGGCCTGGGTTTGCGCCGAAACGTCGCGCGCGGTCTGGGCCAGGGTGTCGTTGACTTCCAGCTGGCGCAGGGCGGCCTGGGTGCCGGCCTGTTCCCATTCCTGGCCGAGCTTGGCGGCCATGGCGGTAAGCGTGCCGGTCCAGGCGGCCAGGCGTTCCTGGTCGCGCGAGGCCAGCGCGGTTTGCAATTCGGCGTGCGACTGGTCCAGCGTTTGCAGCAGTGCGGCGGAATGTTGTTCGAAGGTGGCGGCGGCGGTTTCCAGCGCTTGCTGGTTGTCGCCGGCCAGCTTGGCGTTGACCTGTTCCTGGCGGGCTTGCGCCTCGGTCCAGGCCTGGGTGACGCTGCCGGCCGCCGTTTCCAGGCGGGCCGAGACGCTTTCCAGCAGGCCGGCCTGGGCCTGCGTTTGCGCGGCGATGTCGCGCGCGGTCTGGGCCAGCGTGTCGCTGGCGGCCTGTTGGCGGGCCACGGTGTCGGCGCCGGCCTGCTGCCATTCCTGGCTCAGCGTGGCGGCCATGGCGGTGAGCGTGCCGGTCCAGGCGGCCAGGCGTTCCTGGTCGCGCGAGGCCAGCGCGGCCTGCAGTTGCGTGTGCGACTGGTCCAGCGTCTGCAGCAGGGCCGCGGAATGCTGTTCGAAGGTGGCGGCCGCGGCGGCCAGGGCCTCGCGGTTGTCGCCAGCCAGCTTTTCGCCGGCCTGTTCCTGGCGCGCCAGGGCGCTGGCCCATTGCTGCGAGACGCCGTTGGCGGCCGCCTCCATGCGGGCGGACACGCCTTCCAGCAGCCGCGCCTGGACTTCCGCCTGCGCGGTGATGTCGCGCACGGTCTGCGCCAGCGTGGCGCTGATGGCTTCCTGGCGTTCGGCGGCCTGCGCGCCGGACTGCTCCCATTCCTGGCGCAGCGTGGCGCCCATGGCGCCCAGGGTGTCGGTCCAGGCGGCCAGGCGCTGCTGGTCGCGCGAGGCCAGCTCGGACTGCAGCAGGGTGTGCGATTGGTTCAGCGTGCGCAAGAGCGAGGCCGAATGCTGCTCGAAGCTGGCCGCGGCCGCGGTCAGGGCCTGCAGATTGTCGCCAGCCAGCTTTTCGCTGGCCTGCTCCTGGCGCGACAACGCCTGGGTCCAGGCTTGCGACATGCTGCCCGACGATTCCTCCAGGCGCGAGGACACGCTGTCCAGCAGGGCGGCCGAGCGCTGTTCGAAAGTCTGGGCGAAGTGGTCGAGCGAGGCGCGCAGGTCCTGCGACAGGGCCTCGCTGGCGCGCTGCTGGCCGGCCAGGGCCTGGTTCCAGATGCCGGCGACGTTGCTGGTGGTGGCCTGGAAGCCCGAGGTCAGGCCTTCCAGCTGGCGCTGCACGGCTTGCGTCACGGTGTCCTGCAGGGACGCGGTTTCCCGCGACAGGCTGGCCATCGTCGCTTCCACCACGGGTTGCAGGGCGGCGCCGGCCGAGCGCGCGCTTTGCGACACGCTTTCCTTCATGGACTGTTCCATGACGGCGGCCAGGCGCGAATAGGCGGCCTCGGCCTTGCCCTGGAACGCGTCCTGGCTGGCCATGTGGCGGTCGCTCAGGGCCTGGTTCTGGCGGGCCATGTCGCCCATCATGGCTTGCAGCTTGTCGACCAGGGTGGGCATGGCCTCCGCCTGGCGCTGCATCACTTCAGCCTGGCGTTGCAGCAGCTTGAAGGATTCTTCGCGTTGATAGCCCTGCGAGTACACGCGCAGGGTGGTTGCCGCCTTGCTGTCCAGCAGTTGCGCCGCGCGCACGCGGTCGCGGCGGCACAGGGCTGCCAGCAGACCCAGCATGGCGGAGCTGGCCACGCCGGCGATCGAGGTGCCGAAGGCAAAGCCCAGGCCCTTGACCGGCGCGGCGAGCGAGGCGCGGATGGCGGCCAGGTCGGTGGCGCTTTCCAGCGCCAGGCCGGTGCCGCGCAGGGTCACGACCATGCCCAGGAAGGTCCCCAGCATGCCCAGCAGCACCAGCAGGCCGACCAGGTATGGCGTCAGCGCCGGGCCAGGCAGGCCCGCGCGCTCGCCTTCGATGCGCAGGCGCGCGGCGTTGCGCAGGCCCGGCGGCAACTGGTCCAGCCAGGATCCCAGATTGCCGGGCGCTTCGGACAGGCCCGAGAGCGCGCGCATCAACGAGGAGGTCGCCTGCTGGTAGCGCAGCAGTTCCAGCGCGCCGCCCAGGTAACAGACGCCTATCAGCAAGGTCACGGCCAGCGCCAGCGGGTTGGTGCCCGCATAGCCCACGCCGATCCAGCCCACGACGGCCAGACCCGCCAAGAAAACCACGAGATTAGTCAGATATTTGGACATAGTGTCCCGGTTAGCTGGCGCGAAGGGTGGCAAGCAGCCCTTCGACCGGTTGTAAACGAACATCCAATTCGGCCAGCAGCACGCTGCGCATGTCTTTGCGGAACGTGTCCAGCCAGGCGCCCGGCGTTATCGATGCCGGCGCCGCAGCGGGCGCCGCGCCCGTCTCGGCCGCGGCATCGCCTTGCGCCTCGGTCTCGGCGCCGGCCTCGGCTGGAACTTCAGCCAATGCGGCAGCCTCGGCCAAGGCAGCGGCCTCCGCATCGCGCAGGCGCTCGAAATGGCCCTGCAGCAACTTCGGAATCGCGCCGAACAGCGCGCGTTCCTTGGGTAGCAGGGCGCGGTCCATGATGGCGTCGACCACCGCCAGGCGCGTCATTTCGCCGTTTTTGGCCGCGACCATGCCGCGCAGCCGGCTGCGCAGATTGCCCACCGCGGTTTCCATCGTGTGCTGCAACGACAGATAGCGCTGGCGAAAATTCGCGTAATCGGCGTCGGCCTCGGCCAGCGCCGCCAGTTGTTTGGCGGGGGCCGGCGCTTGTCCCGGCGTGCGCCGCTTGGCGGCCGTGGCCGCGGTGTCGCTGGCGATGGCGTCGGCCAACGTGGTCCGCACGCGTTCGCACTCGCGCTCTTCGGCGCTGCTGAACATGCGCGCGCCGGGGGCGATCACCGGCGGGCTGGTATTCAGCGCCGCGGAGAGCGCGATCGCGTCCGTCCAGCCGAGCCACTGGCTCAGATGGTCCGAGAGCGATTGCCTGGATTGCGGAACGTCGACATCCGTCAGGCGAGTCAGCAAGCGAATGAGCGTCGGGCCGCTTAAACCTGTGCGCTGTGGGGCCTGCAACATACCACCAGAGTCAAAAAGGGGGGAGTTTACACGGTGGAGGGCGGCGTCAGGGGCAGGGGGCGGACGGCAAGGGCGTGCCGCCCGCAAAAAGAGGGTCGCATCATCTGCGGATGCAATATTGTGACGGGGTTATGCCACCCGGCGGATCCGGAGTTCTGGCGCCAAGCCATGCGCCGGGTTATCCTGCCGGGCGTCCAGGTATTCGGCCAGAAAATCGATGAGGTACCGGGTCCGGGCTGGCAGCAAGCGGGTTTCAGTCAGGGCATGGACCTCGATCGGTCCCAGGCTCCAGGCCGGCAGCACGCGCGCAAGCTCGCCCGAGCGCAGCCGGCCGCTTTCGTCGCCGCCCAGCGCCGCGATGCCGGCGCCCAACACGGCAAGCTGCCTGGCCATGCAGGCGTCGTTGGCGCCGTAGCGGTGCTCCACCGGAACCAGCAACTGTTCACGCCCGCGCTGCAGCGGCCAGGGCGCGGGCTGCCCGCCGCCGGCGCGCAGCCCGATACAGTCGTGGCGCGCCAGGTCGGCGGGGCTGACAGGCGTGCCGCGCGCGGCCAGGTAGGCGGGCGAGGCATACAGGCCGGCATGCACCGCGCCCAGGCGGCGCGCCACCAGCGACGAGTCGGGCAGTTCGCCCAGGCGGATGGCGACGTCGCCGATCTCGGGCGGGTGCTCGGCGAACTCGGATCCGGCCACGCTCATCTGGAGCTGGATAGCCGGGTAGCGGCTGCCGAACGCCACCATGGCGGGCATCAATGCGTCCAGCGCATAGGCCGCGGGCAGCTGGATGCGCAGCGGCCCGCTGGGGATTTCCAGCTGTTCGCGCAGTTCCTCGTGGGCGATCTCGGCCTCGGCCACGATGCGGCGGCAGCGTTCGAAATACAGCCGCCCGGCGTCGGTCAGCTCCACGCGGCGCGTGTTGCGGCTGAGCAGCCGCAGGCCGACCGAGCGCTCCAGTTCGGCCACCTGGCGCGACACCGTGGAGGTGGGCATGCCGAGCGTCGCGGCGGCCCGGCTGAAGCTATGCGCCTTCGCCACTTCGGCGAACAGTTCCATGCCTTGCAGGCGTTTCATGGGCGCGCCTCCCCTGCGGCCAGGCGTGCTGGCGCGCTGATGAAGTCCGGACGGCCCTGGCTGGCCAGCGCGCCGCTCACGGCGGCCAGCGCGCCGGCCGTCAGGGGGCCGCTTGCTAAAATGTGTTGCTTCATTCCGTTGCTTCCCATGCGTTTTTTCGGCGGGCCGGGGTCCAGTTCCCCGTCATAGGAGCGCATTGTCGGCATGGGGTTTTAATAATTTTTTAAAGCGATGCCTGCATGCTGCGGCATCGTTGACGGTTCTGGAGTTTTCTTGCGTGTCCTGCTAGTTGAAGACGACGCCATGCTGGGCGACGCCGTGCACACCAGCCTGGCGCAGTCCGGCGCCGACGTGCAATGGGTGCGCGACGTTGCGCAGGCGCGGCTGGCCCTGGTGGATCACGGCTTTCAAGCCGTGCTGCTGGACCTGGGGCTGCCGGACGGCAGCGGACTGGCGGTCCTGAAGCATCTGCGTACGCGCTACGATGCCACGCCGGTGCTGATCCTGACCGCCCGCGACCGGCTGAGCGAGCGGATACAGGGCCTGGATGCCGGCGCCGACGACTACATCGTCAAGCCATTCCAACTGGACGAACTGCTGGCGCGGCTGCGCGCCGTGGTCCGGCGCAGCAGCAACGCCGTGGTCTCGGCGCTGCGCTGCCGCGACGTGGTGCTGGAGCCGGCCAGGCGGGCGGTGACCCGCGCGGGCGTCGAGGTCAGCCTCAGCGCGCATGAATACCGCACGCTGCTGGCGCTGATGGAGCGCGTCGGCCACACCGTCAGCCGCGAACAGCTGGAGGCGGCCGTCTACGGCGACAGCGGCGCCATCGAAAGCAACACGGTGGCCGTCTATATCCACCAGTTGCGCCGCAAGCTGGGCGACAAGCTCATCGCCACCGTCCACGGCCTGGGCTACCGCATCGAGGCCGGCGAATGAAGACGCTGCGCAAGCAGCTCACGCTGACGCTGCTGTTGACGATGGCGCTGTCCTGGATCGCGGTGTTCGCCTTCCAGCAGTACGAAGCCGCGCGCTCGCAGACCGGCGCGCGCGATCAATGGCTGCACGACGCGGCCAGCCAGATGCTGGCGTCGCTGCCGGTCAGCCTGCTGGGCAACGAGGCCCCGTCCGAGCGTTTCACCCCGCCCGCATCCAGCCGTGTCGACGGCGACAAGGTGCGTTTCCACCTGTGGTCGCTGGTCGACCGCCGGCTGCTGCTGCGCTCGCCCGAGTCACCCGCGCAGCCCTTGAGCGGCGGCTTTCAGGACGGTTATTTCGACGTGCGCGCCGACGGCATGGACTGGCGCGTGTACGCGATCTCCGACGCGCAGGGGCGGGTGCAGGTGCAGGTGGCGCGACCGCAGAGCGAATTGCGCGCGCAGTCGCTGTACAGCTTGAAGCGCGGACTGCTCATCGTGTCTATTCTGTTCGTGCTGTTGGCCGTGGTGAGCTGGATGGTGGTCGGCCGCGCCTTCCGCAAGGTGGACCGTGCCGGCGTGGCCATTGCGCGGCGCGGTCCGTTTGACCTGGCGCCGCTGCCCATGGCCGGCATGCCGGGCGAACTGCGTCCCTTCATACGCTCGATCAACCAGCTGCTGCTGCGGGTCAAGGGCGGCATGGACCGTGAACGACGATTTCTGGAAGATGCCGCGCACGAGCTGCGCACCCCGCTGGCCGCGCTGAGCGCGCACGCGGAGCTGGTGGCCCGCAGCGCGGGTTCGGGAGACGCCCCGGCCGCCATCGAGAAACTGCGCCTGGTCGCCCAGCGCACCTCGCGCCTGTCGGAACAATTGCTGGACCAGGCCCGCATGGATGCGCTCAGCGCCAGCGCCGATGAACCGGAGCTGGTCGAACTGGACGCGCTGGTCGCCATGCTGGTGCGCGACTGGGAAACCGACGCCACCCGCAAGCAGCTGCGCATCCAGCTGGACGTGCAGGCCTGCGTCGTCCGGGGGCGGCTGGACGCGCTGGGCGTGCTGGTGCGCAACCTGCTGGACAATGCCGTGCGCTATACGCAGAGCGGCGGCCAGATCGCCGTGTCCTGCGGACCGTCGGCGGACGGCGGAGCCTGCCTGCGCGTGGCGGACGATGGGCCGGGCATCGCGCCGGAGGAACGCGCGCGCGTGTTCGACCGTTTCTATCGCGCCCCGGGCAGCGCCGCGGGCGGCAGCGGCATCGGCCTGTCGCTGGTGGCGCAGATCGCGCAGCAGCACGGCGCCGAGGTCACGCTGGGCGAGGGCCTGCGCGGCGCGGGCGTGGCGCTGACAGTGAGTTTCCCGCCTGCGGTCGGGGGAACTGCCGCGGCAGGGGCGCCGCGCGCCTGAATCCCGCCGGCCGTGAAGCCGGCTGCCCCGACTACGCTGCGAATCGCCGCCGGATGGTAGATTAGTTCCCGGTAAGCGGACTGCGGGAGCAGCGTCAGTGGCGGGAGTTCCATGGATGTTCTGATCACCTCGGCCGCGCGCGCGCTGGCCGCCGGCAATCCGCTGGGCGCCCTGAACCTTGTGGCCCTGCGCGACGACGCGCCCGCGCTGGCCCTGCGCGGCATCGCCATGGCCCAGCTAGGCGATTTCCGCCGCGCCCGGACCTTGCTGCGCAGCGCGGCCCGGAACTTCGATCACAAGAATGTGCTGGCCCGCTCCCGATGCGTCGTGGCCGAGGCCGAGATCGCCCTGGTATCGCGCGATCTGGCCTGGCCGGAAAAGGCCCTGGAGACCGCGCGCGCTGCGCTGCAAGCCCACGGCGACCCGGCCAATGCCGCGCATGCGCGTCATCTGCAGGCCCGGCGCGAACTGCTGCTTGGCCAGCTCGACCGGGCCGAGGACGCCCTGACCACGCTGGACCCGGCCTTGCTGGCCCCGGCTTCCCGCGCCATCCATGAATTGATAGCTGCCGGTATCGCCTTGCGGCGCCTGCGCACCGAGCGCGCGCGCGCCGCGCTGACCCAGGCGGAACTGGCGGCCCGCGTCGCCGGCATCCCCGCGCTGATGGCCGAGGTGGAACAGGCCACCCTGGTCCTGAATACGCCAGCCGCGCGCCTGATCGGGCAGGGCGTGCAGCGGCCCATTCTGCTGGATGAAGTGGAGGCGCTGCTGGCATCCGACACGCTGGTCGTGGACGGCTGTCGCCATGCGGTGCGCAGCGCGGGCCGCGAGATTGCGCTGGCGAGCCGGCCGGTGCTGTTCGCGCTGGCACGTGTCCTGGCCGAAGCCTGGCCGCAGCCCGCGCCCAGGGAAACGCTCATCGAGCAGGCCTTCCGCACCGCCTATTTCGATGAAACGCACCGCGCGCGCCTGCGCGTCGAGATAGGGCGCCTGCGCGCGGCCTTGGACGGTGTGGCCGGTATCAGCGCCGCGCGCGGCGGTTTCGTCCTCAAACCGCAGGCAGGCCGGCCGGTCGCGCTATTGGCCCAGCCTGGCGGCGAAGGCGACAGGGATCAGGGAGCGGTGCTGGCCTGCCTGGCGGACGGCGAAGCCTGGTCCAGTTCCGCCCTGGCCCTGGCGTTGGGGGCAAGCCAGCGCACCGTGCAGCGTACGTTGGACGCATTGGCCGTGGCGGGCAAGGTGCAGGCTTGCGGACAGGGCCGGGCCCGCCGCTGGATGACGCCGCCGGTGCCGGGATTCACGACAACCTTGTTACTCCCGGCCGCGCTGGCCGCCGACTAGCATGAATGCTCGAACTCCAGTTCAAGGACATCGACATGAAACGAACGCAAGCCCAGATCATCCGCGAGTACGGCCCATTTCCCGGCGTGCAGGCCGTGCATGGCGTGACCTATGACGGCCGGCAGGTGTGGTTCGCCGCCGGCGAAAAGCTGATTGCCATGGACCCGGATAGCGGCAGCACCCAAGCCACGATCGACATCGTCGCCGACGCGGGCACGGCCTTTGACGGCAAGCATCTCTATCAGATTTCCGACGGCACCATCGTCAAGCTGGAACCGCGGAGCGGCCGGGTGCTGAGCCGCATCCCAGCGCCCGGCGGCGGCGGCGCCTCGGGCATGGCCTGGGCCGAGGGCAGCCTGTGGGTGGCCGAGTACCGCCAGCGCAAGATCCACCAGGTGGATCCCGAAACCGGCCGCGTGCTGCGCACCATCGAATCCAACCGCTACGTCACCGGCGTGACCTGGGTGGACGGCCAGCTGTGGCACGGCACCTGGGAGGACGGCGCCAGCGATCTGCGGCAGCTGGACGAAAAGACCGGCGAAGTGCTGCAAAGCGTGGAGATGCCGGCCGGCATCGGCGTGTCGGGGCTGGAATCGGATGGCGCCGGCTGCTTTTTCTGCGGCGGCGGCGACAGCGGCAAGCTGAGGGCGGTGCGCCGTCCGCCAGCCAAGGCCGTCGATACGGCGGTCACCAACGGATGATGTAGGGCCTGTCTCCCAGTTCCCACACGCCGTTTTTCCGTTCCAGCATGATGTACTCGGTCTGCCATTCGTCCGGCTGGTCCTCCGGCGCAAAGCCGGATAGATACGGACGGAAGGCGGGATCCGCCGCCCAATCCGCAGTGCTGCGGTCCAGCCGCCACTCGAACTTCACCGCCGAGACCAGGTTGGGGTTGTCGTCGAATGGATTCTTGAGCGGCTTGGTATGGGTGAGGATCTTGCCGATCTGCAGGCCGGGGGCGCAGAACTTCGCGGTATAGACCAGCTTGGAGCTGAGGCGGGCCTCGCCATCGGTGTAGTAGGGCCGGCCTTTATCCGTCAGCTCCATGCGGCTGCTCGCATCCTCCGGATCCTCGTCCGCTCGCGGCGGCCCGCCGTCGCCGCTGGCGCTGACGCGCTTGACCGTGACCAGCTGATGCTTGATCAACCCCTGCACGATCCTGTCCTGGCTTTCCAGGAACGCGGTGTAGACATCGGTGGGCAAGGGCCGCACGCCCACGACGTTGACGCAGGCGCCGACCGGCGCATATTCCGGTTGCGCCGTGGCCTCGACCAGGATCTTGCGCATCTTGCCTTCGCTCAGGCCCGGGCCCAGCGGCGATTGCCACCATGCATAAAAACCCGCGGCGCCAGCGATGATCAGGCCCAAGGCCCAGGCCTTGCGTGGCATCCGGCGGCGGTTGACGGCGCGCTGCTTCTGGTTCATTCCTACCCCTGCTGATGACAGTGCCGCGATGGTAACGCGTGCACTGTCCATCATCCAAAAGACCTAATCCGCATTTCTAGGGTAATTCCTGACAAGAAGCTGATTGTCAGCGATTAGTCAGAAAGGTTTAATCAGGCTCACGCTTTGCGCATCGCCCGCAATCGCGCCGGCGGGATCCCGCAGCAGGCTTCACCATCCCGCGCCCACGCAGGAGTAGTAACTACAAGCTGGTCCATGTAGTCCTAATTCAGGAGACAAGACGCCATGCAACACGTTACCAAGCCCCGCCGCAAGTTCATCTCCGGCGCCGCTGTCGCCGGGGCCGCCGCACTAGGATTTCCGGCAGTGGCCCGCGCGCAGAACGCCCCGGTTTCCCTGCGCTTCCAGAGCACCTGGCCCGCCAACGACATCTTCCACGAGTTCGCCCGCGACTATGCGCAGAAGGTCAACGACATGGCCGGCGGCCAGTTGAAGATCGAGATCCTGCCGGCTGGCGCCGTGGTCAAGGCCTTCGACCTGCTGGATGCGGTGTCCGCCGGCACGCTGGACGGCGGGCATGGGGTGGTCGCCTACTGGTACGGCAAGAACACGGCGGTGGCGCTGTGGGGATCGGGGCCGTCCTTCGGCATGGATGCCAACATGCTGCTGGCCTGGCACGAGTACGGCGGCGGCAAGGAGCTGCTGGTCGAGATCCAGAAAGCCATGGGCGTGAACGTGGTGTCGCTGATGTACGGGCCGATGCCGACTCAGCCTTTCGGATGGTTCAAACGTCCTATCACAAAGATGGAGGAGGTCAAGGGCCTCAAGTTCCGCACCGTGGGCCTGGCCATCGACATGTACACGGCCATGGGTGCCGCCGTGAACGCGTTGCCCGGCGGGGAAATCGTGCCCGCGCTGGACCGCGGCCTGCTGGACGGGGCGGAGTTCAACAACGCTTCGTCGGATCTGGCCCTGGGCTTCCAGGACGTCTCCAAGATCTGCATGCTGCAGAGCTTCCACCAAAGCGCGGAGCAGTTCGAAATCCTGTTCAACAAGGCCAAGTACGACGCGCTGCCGGAGCACCTGAAGCACATCCTCAGCTATGCCGCGCAGGCCTCCAGCGCGGACATGTCCTGGAAGGCGGCAAACCGCTATTCGCAGGACTACGTCAAGCTGCAGAAGGACCACAACGTCAAGTTCTACAAGACGCCGGACGCCATCCTGCAGCAGCAGCTGAAGATCTGGGACGAGATGATCGCCAAGCGCTCGGCCGAAAACCCCTTGTTCAAGAAGGTGCTGGAATCGCAGCGGGCCTTCGCCGAGCGCGTCGGGCGCTGGCACGGGGACACCTCGGTCAACTTCCGCATGGCCTACAACCACTACTTCTCGCGCTCCACCAAACAGGCTTGAAGGGCCGCTACCTGTATTCCGCGCCGCGCGCCGCACCCCGGCGCGCGGCGGGACGCCATGCGTCTTGACCTGGAAGCGAGATGATCCGAATCATACGTTTCATAGACCGCATCTCCACGTTTGTCGGGCAGGCCTTTGCCTGGTTGATCGTAGTCCTGACCTTGCATGTGTGTTGGGAGGTGGCCGCGCGCTACCTGTGGAACCAGCCCAGCGCCTGGGCGTTCGACATGCAGATGATGTATTACGGCATCCTGTTCATGATGGCGGGGGCCTATACCCTGGCCAAGAACGGACACGTGCGCGGAGACATCCTGTACGGCTTCCTGCCGCCGCGCGTGCAGGCGGCGCTGGACCTGATCCTGTACATCGTGTTCTTCTTCCCCGGCGTGATCGCGCTGGTGTGGGCGGGCTGGTACTACGCCGGCTACTCCATCGCCATCCGCGAGCATTCGTCGCTGATGGCCAACGGGCCGCCCATCTATCCCTTCAAGGCCTTCATCCCGATAGCCGGCGCGGTGCTGCTGGTGCAGGGCGTGGCGGAAGTGTTGCGCTGCGTACTGTGCCTGAAGCGCGGCGCCTGGCCCTCGCGCGAGGAGGACGTCGAGGAAGTGGACGTCGACAAGCTCAAGAAAATGGTGCATGTGAAGGACGAAGACATCGCCAAGCTGGACCGCTACGTCACCACCGGGGAGCCGCGCTCATGAAGATCCACAAGGCGCTGTGGTTCGGCCTGTCGTGCATCGGCCTGGTGCTGCTGATGATCGTGTTCCTGACGCCCTGGGACCATCTGACCACGGGGCATATCGGCCTCTTGATGCTGGCGCTTATCGTGGTCGCCATCATGCTGGGCTTTCCGACGGCGTTCACGTTGATGGGCATGGGGGTGTTGTTCACCTTCCTGGCGTACTACATGCAGAGTTCGGACGCGGCGCGTTCGGTCGGGCAGACGCTGGACCTGATGGTGCAGCGGACCTACGCCACGATGACCAACGACTCGCTGATTTCGATCCCGCTGTTCGTGTTCATGGGTTATCTGGTCGAACGCGCCAACCTGATCGAAAAGCTGTTCCGCTCCATGCACCTGGCGCTGGCGCGCCTGCCGGGCGCGCTGGCGGTGGCCACGCTGGCGACCTGCGCCATCTTCGCCACCGCCACGGGCATCGTGGGCGCCGTGGTCACGTTGATGGGCTTGCTGGCGATGCCGGCCATGCTGAAGGCCGGCTACAGCGTGCGCCTGACAGCCGGGTCGATCACGGCGGGCGGCTGCCTGGGCATCCTGCTGCCGCCTTCCGTGATGCTGATCGTGTACGGCGCGACCACCGGCGTGTCGGTGGTGCAGCTGTATGCCGGTGCGCTGTTCCCGGGCATCATGCTGGCGGTGCTGTACATGATCTACGTGATCATCGTGGCCAAGCTGCGCCCCGACATGGCGCCGCCCCTGCCCAAGGAAGAGCGCGGCGTGCCGTTGTCCCCGGAATCCGCGGCGCTGGCCTCCGGAGGCTACACGCGCGCCGTGTCCGGCATGCTGGCGGCCTTGTTCAAGGGTCGCCGCAACAAGGACGTGCCGCTGGGCTTTCTGATGCGCAACATGGCGCTGGCGATTGCGCCGCTGGCGGTTACGGTGCTGCTGGTGGCCGTGGTCTACCAGGCGACGACGCGGCCGGCGGTGGTATACGAGATCCCCGCCGAATTGCAGCTGGGATCGGGGGGATTCGATTCGGGCCTGAGCGAGCCGCCGTCGGACGGACTGGCGGAGCCGCCTTCGAACGAGCCGCCCGCGGCCGGCGGCCTGGCCGAGCCGCCGGGCACGCCCGCCGCGGCGCCAGCGGCCGCACCCGGGACGGCCGCCGCGCAGGCGCCGGCATCCGCCGACGAGAGTATCGCCGCGCCCCAGGGCTTCTGGATCTTCGCGGCCATATGCGCGGCCATCCTGGTGGCGTTCTATGCGATGCTGACCTGGGCGCGCATGGAAATCTTCAAGATGCTGATGGCGTCGTTCTTTCCGCTGGCCGTGATGATCGCGGCGGTGCTGGGCTCCATCGCCTTCGGCCTGGCCACGCCCAGCGAGGCCGCGGCCATGGGCGCCATGGGCGGTGCGCTGCTGGCGCTGGCGTACCGGCGGCTGAACCTGCCGGTGCTGCGCGAATCGGTGTACCTGACGGCCAAGACCAGCGCCATGGTGTGCTGGCTGTTCGTCGGCTCATCGATCTTCTCGGCGGCGTTCGCGCTGCTGGGCGGACAGCGCATCATCGAGGAATGGGTGCTGTCGCTGGGATTGTCGCAACTGCAGTTCCTGCTGCTGGCGCAGGTCATCATCTTCCTGCTGGGCTGGCCGCTGGAGTGGACCGAGATCATCGTGATCTTCATGCCCATCTTCGTGCCGCTGCTCAACACCTTCGGCATCGACCCGCTGTTCTTCGGCCTGTTGGTCGCGCTGAACCTGCAGACGGCCTTCCTGTCGCCCCCGGTCGCCATGTCGGCGTTCTACCTGAAGGGCGTGTCGCCGCCGCACGTGACGCTGAACCAGATCTTCCTGGGCATGATGCCGTTCATGGGGATCCAGGTGGTGGCGATCTTCCTGCTGTACGTGTTCCCGGGCATCGGCCTGTGGCTGCCGACGGTGCTGTACCGGTAAAAGGCGGGGGCGGCCGGCGCGCCGCCTCCCGAGCCGCCTTGCTTCAGCCCTCTGCCTGAATGTCGCGCCGGCCCAGGCCCGCCGAATAGCGGATGAGATAACCGTCCGGATCCTGCACCAGGAACTGGTGCACGCCTACCTCCGTGGTTCCGGCGCGATACCACTTTTCCTCGGGCTGCATGTACAGCGGCCAGCCGGTGACGCGCAAGGCATCGACGATCGGCATGATCGCGGGCACCTCGATCTGCAGATTGATTCCGCGTCCCAGGGGCGATTCCAGCGGGCCGGTGATCCAGTTCCTGCCGTGGCCATATTCCTCAAGCATGACCTGGGAGCCGTTCTTGTCCAGGTAGGCGAAACGGTCTTCCGGGCGGTCGTAGGCTATCGAGAACCCGCAAAGCCCGCACCAGAAATGCAGGCTTTTGTGGATGTCCGACACCAGCAGTTCGGGCACGACGCGGGCGGCGAAGAATTCGGAGGCGGGAAGGACGGGATAGGTCATGGCGTATATCTGCAGGAATGGCGCGCAGGAGGGCGGGGATCAAGGCCGCGGGAATCGGTCGGATCCAGCGGCAGGACGCGGCAGTGTATAGACGATGGTTTCGCGGTCGTAGTGGCATTCGCGCGACCGGAACGCAAACCCGAGCTTTTCCAGGACACGTACGGAGGCTTGGTTGTCGGGCCAGACAACCGCGACCAGTTCGGAAACTTCCGTCTCGCGCCAGGCGTACTCGCACAACTGCTTCGCTGCCTGGCTCGCATATCCCTTTCCCCAAGCCGCGCGTTGCAGCCGATAGGCAAGCTGGATGCTGTCCGTGCCAGCCAAAGGGACCAGACTCACCCAGCCCACGGCGGCGCCGTCTACTGTGATTGCCCAGTGGCCAAGCCTGGTCAGCGGTTCGCGCAGCCATGCCAGCAGCTCCTGCCGCCGCGCTTCGTCTGCAGGTTTGACGCCGGTGCTGTAGCGCATGACCTCGGGATCGGACTCCATGGCTAGCAGCATGGGGATGTCATCTTCCTGCATGCGGCGCAGGGTCACGCGGGAAGGCAAGGGCATGGATTCAGTCACTGATCGCTGAGATAGCCAGGATGATAGCGGTTCGAAGCCATCGATCCGTCTTGCATAGATATAGTTAGGTGCCTTACTATAATGGCATCGAGAATCACCAGGGCTGGATTACTCATGCAAGACCCGCAACACATGCTTGAACCCAAGCACCGCGCGCTGCTTGACGTCGCCGCCAGGCGCGGCCTGGCGTCGGCCGACGGCATAGCCCTTTGCTTTCAGCTGCTGTCGCTGGCCAACGCCATCGACCGCGATTGCGCTGCCCGGCTGGCGCCGCGCCAGTTGTCGGAAGGGAAGTTCGTGCTGCTGTTCCTGCTGCACGAGCAGGCCGACGGCATGTCGCCGCACGAGCTGGCCGATGGCGCGGGTGTCACGCGGGCCACGGTCACCGGCCTGCTGGACGGCCTGGAGCGCGATGGTTTCGTCTCGCGCCGCGCGGGCAAGGACGACCGGCGCAAGATCGTGGTGAAGCTGAGCGCCAAGGGGCGGGCCGAGGCCGCGCAGCTGTTCAAGACGCATACGGACTGGATAGGCGCCTTGTTCGCGGGCTTGGGCCCGGCGGACCGGGCCAGCTTGCGCGCGCTGCTGGGCAAGATCTGGCAGGGAACCGACGCGGGCCGGGCCGCGCGAAAGGAGACCACGCAATGACCAAGAAAGCAGCTGCTGCGCCGACGGGCCGGGGCGTGAAGGACATCAGCGCCGAACGCCTGGCGCAGTTGAACGCGGGCGAGCCGGCGCGCAACCTGACCGAATGCCTGGCGGTGGACTTTGCCGAATTGATGCAGGCAGCCGCGCCGCAGGTCGGCGCCGAAGCCATCGCCGTTCTGCGCGCGCAGGCTGCGACGGGAATCTCCAAGCGCATGGCCGTGGCGGCGCGGACGCTGCTGGACGGCCTGGGTGCGGACGCTTTCGAGCAACTGCGCGATCACCGCTCGGATACCATCCGGGGATGGGCCTGCTTCATGGTCGGCGCAATGCCGGACCTGAGCCTGGAGCAGCGGCTGGCGCTGATCCGGCCGCTGGCCGATGACGCGCATTTCGGCGTAAGGGAATGGGCCTGGTTGGCGCTGCGTCCGCAACTGGCGGCGGAACTGGCCGCTGCAGTGGAACTGCTGCGGCCCTGGACCGCGGATGCGTCCGAACGCGTGCGCCGGTTCGCCAGTGAATCGCTGCGGCCGCGTGGGGTCTGGTGCGCGCATATCGCGGCCTTGAAGGCCGATCCCGGCCGCGCGTTGCCGCTGCTGGAGCCGCTGCGGGCCGATCCGGCCGTCTATGTGCAGGACTCGGTGGCGAACTGGCTGAACGACGCCAGCAAGGACCAGCCGGACTGGGTGCGGGAGGTCTGCGCGCGCTGGTCCAAGGGCAGGCCGGCCGAGGCGACGCAGCGGATTTGCAAGCGCGCGCTGCGTTCCATCGGCGCCTAGCCGCGGGTATCGGCAGGTGCGCTTGCGCCAAGCCCGGCCGGCCAGCGACTACAGCTGGCTCATGCCCCCGTCCGCGATGATCTCCGTGCCCACGATGAAGGCGGACTCGGGCGAGGCCAGGTGCAGCACCGTGGAGGCGATTTCCTGCGGCGTGCCGAAGCGTCCCAGCGGCACCTGGGCGCGGATGCTGGCGGCGGTCTTCTCCAGCGCCGCCGCATCCAGACCCAGCTTGTCGTAGATCGGCGTGGCGACCGGCCCGGGGCTGATGACGTTAACGCGTATGCCGCGCGGCAGCAGCTCGGCCGACAAGGTCTTGGCCAGCGAAATCAGCGCGGCCTTGCTGGCGGCATAGATCGACGAGGCGGGCATGCCGATGCGGGCGTTGATCGAGCCGTTGAGCACGATGGACGCGCCCGGGTTGAGCAGCGGATCCAGCGCCTGCAACTGGAAGAAGGCGCCCTTGACGTTGGTCGAGAAGGTCTGGTCCCAGAGCGCTTCGGTGGCTTCGGCCAGCGGCGCGAAGCGGGCCACGCCGGCGTTGATGAAGACGGCGTCCAGGCGGATGCCGGCCTGGCGCAGTTCAGCCGCCAGCGCAGCGGGCGCGCCGGGGGCGCCGGCGTCGTTGCGCAGCGCCAGCGCGTGCGAGCCCAGGCTGGCGCGCACCTGCTTGAGCACCGCGGCGTCGCGGCCGGTGACGACAACACGGGCGCCTTCGGCGGCGAAGGCCTGGGCGGCGGCCAGGCCGATGCCGCTGGTGCCGCCGGTGATCAGGACGGTCTTCTGTTCGAAACGGTTCATGTCGGGCTCCTTGGAAGCCGGGGTGTGTCCTGCGCGTTTGCGGCGGGCGGGTTTGCCGCCATCCACGATAGATCAATCAGGGGCCCGGCGGGCGATTCGTTATAGTCATCGCTGACCGCGATCAATCTGCGGCAATGCGGCAAAGTCCGCGCACAACAGTCCAAGGGACGGGCATGGAAGAGACGACACTGAACTGGGCATCGCTGGTCGATGACCTGAACAAATTGCTGCGCCTGAAGACCACGGTCATCGGCATGAAGCTCTACGAGCGTGAAGACGAGATGGCCGCGGTCAAGGGCCTGCGGCGCCCGCAAGCCACGCACACCACCGACCAGATCGTGGGCATGGCCGCCAGGCTGGGCTGGACGGTGGGGATCACGGGCGACGACCTGGTCGGCGCGCAATGCCGCGCCGTGGTCGGCCTGGGGCCGCAGGACGAGGCCTGGAAGCGCGGCGAAGATTACGTGGGCGTCTGGCACGCCACGCAGGAAGACGCCCAGGCGCGCCAGGAGGCGCTGTCCTGTGTGCCGGCGGGCAAGTACCGCGGGCTGGTGGCGTCGCCGCTGGCGG
The DNA here is from genome assembly GCF_014490035.1 of Achromobacter xylosoxidans. NCBI lineage: Bacteria > Pseudomonadati > Pseudomonadota > Betaproteobacteria > Burkholderiales > Alcaligenaceae > Achromobacter > Achromobacter xylosoxidans. The sequence goes on from NZ_CP061008.1 coordinate 3,084,263, forward strand.
CGGGTCGGCTGGACCCGCCGGACATCTGCCTGATCTACGCCACGCCGGGCCAGATGATCATCCTCATCAATGGCCTGCAATGGAAGAACTACCGGCGCTTCGACTGGAGCGTGGTGGGCGAAACGGCCTGTGCCGACTCCTGGGGCCGCGCGCTCGCCACCGGCGAGCCCAGCCTGTCCTTGCCCTGTTACGCCGAGCGTCGCTACGGCGGCGTGCCCGACGAGGAAATGCTGATGGCCTTGCCGCCGCGCTACCTGCCCATCGCCATCGAGGGCATGAAGGCGTTGTCGGCGAATGGCCTGCGCTACCCGATTCCGCCCTACGGCATCCAGAACGACGTGCGCGCCGGCATGGGCGTCAGCTACGCGCGCGTGCCCGCGTTCTCCAAGCCCTGATGGACGGCGGCGCGCAAGGCGCCCGCCAGCACGCGGGCGGCCGGTCCCAGCGGCTGGTCGATGCGGTGCGCCAGATAGGTTTCGCTGACCACCTGGCTGCCGCGCCCCAGGCTGTCGGTCGGCAGGCGCAGCAACCGGCCTTCGGCCAGGTCGCGCTCCACCTGCCAGTGGGGCAGCCGGCCCCAGCCCACGCCCGCCAGGATCAGCGCATGCTTGGTGTCCTGGCCGCTGACGCGGCAAGTCTGCGGCGACAGCACCGCGAAGTCCCGGCCCTGGGTCAGGGAGGAAGGGTCCATCTGCACGATCTGCACATGGTCGGCGAGTTCGGCCGGGCCCAGCGGCATGTCGGCGGCGACGCGCTGCGCCAGCGCATGCCCGGCGCCGACCACCGCCACCATCTGCACGGACGACAGCGCCTGCATCACGACGCGCGGATGGCGGAAATGGTCGCCCGCGACGATGGCCAGCGTATGGCTGCGCGTCAGCAGGGCTTCCACCGGGCCGCCCAGGGGCAGCACGGAAACGCGGACGGCGACGGACGGGTAGGCCGCGCGCAGGGCGTTCAGGGCGGCGCCTACGTCAGCGATCGGAAACAGCGTGTCCACCGCCAGCGACAGCTCCAGCTCCACGCCTTCGCCCAGGCCCTGGGCGCGGGCGCGCATGGCGTCCACGCGCAGCAGGATGTCGCGGGCGTTGACCAGCAGGGCTGCGCCTTGCGGCGTCATCACGGGCCGGTGGCCGCTACGGTCGAACAGGGTCACGCCCAGCTGCGCTTCCATGTTGGCGATGGCGTGGCTGACGGCCGATTGCACGCGCGCCAGGCGGCGCGCGGCCGCGCGGAAACTGCCGGCGTCGGCCACGGCGGCGAATACGCGCAACTGGTCCAGGGTCAGGGCGTCTATCATTCTGCCGGCTGATCTATCCAATCGATCAATTCCATCAAAAGATTATCACTTACCAGGATCGGTTTGCGCTGGCATCCTGGCTGGGTCGTAGAACAAGGGAGACAAGGATGGGCAAGGAAGGAACGCGCTGGTCGGCGGTGCTGGCCATCGTGGGGGCTGGGGTGGTTGCGGCGCTGCAAGTGGGCAAGGTCATCATCGCCGCGCCCTTGCTGCGCAAGGACATGGGGCTGGACCTGGCCTCCATCGGGGCGCTGGCCGCGGTGTTCTCGATCCTGGGCCTGGTCGGCGGCATTGCCGCGGGCGGGGTCATCAACCGCTACGGCGCGCGGCGCATGCTGCTGGCGGGCCTGGCGGCGACGGCGGTAGGCTCCGTGATGGGCGCCATGGCGACCGCCTACAGCGTCCTGCTGGTCTCGCGGGTGGTGGAGGGGCTGGGCTTTCTGATGATTACCGTGGCCGGACCCGCGGCCCTGCAACGCATGGTGTCGGCCGCCACCCGCGACTTCGCCTTCGCGCTGTGGAGCTGTTACATGCCGGCCGGGATGGCGATTGCGATGCTGGCCTCGCAGGCCTTCAGCGGCTGGCAGGCCTATTGGTGGTGCGCGGGCGCGGCGGTGCTGGTGGCCATGGTGTGCGTGGCGGCGCTGGCGCCGGCCACGCCGGGCGGCGCCAGCCTGTCGTGGCGGGGATTGCGGCAGGACACGGCCGATACCATGGGCGCGCCCGGTCCGCGCCTGCTGGCGCTGTCGTTCACGCTTTACAGCCTGATGTTCTTCGCGCTGTTCACGTTCTTGCCCGTGCTGCTGACCGAACAGCTGGGCCTGCCGCTGGCGACCGCCGGCCTGTACAGCGCCATCGCCAGCGCCGCCAACGTGGTCGGCAACCTGGGCGCGGGCGTGCTGCTGGCGCGCGGTTGGCGGCGTTCCACCCTGATCGCCTGCGCCAGCCTGGTCATGGGCGCGGTGGCGCTGCTGATCTTCCGCTCGGTGCTGCCGGCCATGCCCACCTTCCTGCTGTGCGTGCTGTTCTCGGCCGTGGGCGGACTGATACCGGCCACGCTGCTGGGCACGGCGCCGTTGCTGGCGCCGCGGCCGGCGCTGACGCCGGCTTCGGTGGGGCTGGTGATGCAGGGCAGCGGCCTGGGGCAGGTGATCGGCCCGGTGGCGGTGGGCGGCGCGATCGACCGCTACGGCTGGTCGGTGGCGTCGCTTATCGTCGCGGCCGCCGGATTGGGTGGGGTGTTTCTGGCGTGGCGCTTGCGGCGCCTCAAAGGTCCGGGGATGTAGGCGGCGCGGATCGCGCGGTGGTGTCACGAGCCAGGCATATCATGGGAACTTGTCCTGAAATGGAGCCACCATGCCTACGCCTGCCCCCAGCCTGGTCATCTTCGACTGCGACGGCGTCCTGATCGATAGCGAGATCATCGCGGCGCGCGCCCAATCGCGGGCGCTGGCCGAGCATGGCATCGCCATCACGCCCGAGGACGCCGCGCGCCGCTTCGCCGGCATTCCCGACGCGGACATGTGGCGGACCCTGCAACAGGAAAACGCCCGCAGCTTGCCCGAAGGCTTTGCGCGCGAATACGCGGACGGGCTGGAAGCCATCTTCCGCCAGGAATTGCGCGCGCTGCCCGGCGCGCTGCAGACGGTTCGCATGCTGCGCGAGCGCAGCCTGCAGGTCTGCGTGGCCTCCAGCAGCACGCCGCCCAAACTGGAGGCGGCCCTGAAGCTGGTGGGTCTTTGGGACGAGTTCACGCCCAATATATTCAGCACCGCGCAGGTCGCGCACGGCAAGCCGGCGCCGGACGTGTTTCTCTTTGCCGCCCGGCAGATGCGCACGGCAATCCTGGATTGCGTGGTGGTGGAGGACAGCGTCCCCGGCGTGCGCGCCGCCCGCGCCGCGCGCATGCGCGCCATCGGCTACGTGGGCGCTACGCATAACGGGCCGGACCAGCGCCAGCGCTTGCTGGACGAAGGCGCATCGGACGTCATCGACGATCTGCGGCGCTTGCCGGAATTGCTGTTGGACTAGGGAGCGCGCGCCTATGCCGCCGCAGGCACGGGCTCCGGCTTGACCCGCACGGCGCGCAGCACGCCCACCATCAGGCAGGCGATGCCGATCAGCGTCAGCGGCTGGGGCATCTGTCCGCGCAGGATGTAGGCATAGGCCAGCGCCGCCAACGTTTCGAACACGATCAATTGCCCCGCCAGCGCGGTGGGCAGGCGCTGGCTGGCTTCGTTCCAGCACAAGGTGCCCAGCCAGGACGCGAACAGGCCGATGATGGCCATCAAGGCCAGGAAGACCTCGGGCCTGGGGCCGGCTGGCATGGGAAAGGCGCTGCCGGACACCGCCATGCCTGCCCATAGGACCGCATAGCCCGCCAGCGCCAGCGGCAACGTCGCCACGCCCTGGGCGGTGGCCCAGGTGCGCGGGCTGCGGTCGGGATGAGCGCGCAGCCAGTCCGCGTTGCGCAGCGGATACCAGGTCCAGCAGGCCACCGCGCCCAGCGCCAGCAGCGCGCCGATGGCGTAGCGCGACATGTCGGCGTCGGCATCCTGGCGCAAGGCCTGCAATTCGACCTGATTGACGCAGGCAATGCCCAGCGCGATCAAGGCCAGCGCGGGCGCCAGCCGCTTCCAGGGCAGCCGGCCGTCACGGCGCGCGTTGCGCAGGTTGGCGCTGATGGCGATGACCACCGGCAGCGTACCGATGATCATGGTGGGCAACGGGCCGCCCGCGCGCTGGATGGCGCTGGCCAGGCACAGGTAGTAGAGCAGGTTGCCGATGGCGGCGAGCTTCAGCGCCTCGATCCAGTCGGCGCGCTGCAACTGGCGCAGGCCGCGGCGGTCCAGCCAGGCCAGCGGCAGGGCGATCAGGCCGAACGCCAGGTAGCGCGCCACGGATTGCAGCGCGGCAGGGTATTCCGGCAGCAACAGGGGGCCAACGAACACCAGCCCCCACATCAGGCCGGCGGCCAGGGCATAAAGGGTTCCAGCCCACATACGACGTCGCTCCAGGTCACGAATGGCGGCAGTCTAGCCAGCGGGCGGGCGGCGCGTCTTGTACCAGATTGCGGTGCGGAGTTCAGGCGCGGACTTGCTTCTGATAACGGGCGGGTGTGACGCCGTAGCGGCGCGAGAAGGCGCGAGTCAGGTGGGCCTGATCGGTCAGCCCCGAGGCCAGCGCCACCTGGGCCGGCGATTCGCCGGCGGCCAGCCGGCGCTTGGCCTCGAACAGCCGCAGCGCCATCAGCATCTGCTGCGGCGTGGCGTGGTACTGCGCCTGGAAGCTGCGCAGAAAATGAAAAGAGCTGAGCCCGGCCACGGCCGCGAGTTCATCCAGCGTCAGGCGGTGGGCCAGATTGGCGCGCAGGTAGTCGATGACGGGCGCGAAGCGCGGCGCGCCTTCGTCACGGGCCGCCCGCGGCACGCGCGCGTGGCGGCGGAATTCAGCCAGCAGCGCGTACAAGGCGCTATCGAAAGCCAGCGGTTCGCGCGCCTGCCACAAGGTGTCCAGCAGCGCGGTGACGCGCTGCGCGCCGGCCGCGTCATGGCCGACGGCCGTATCGAACCACCAGCCGCTTTCGCCGGTGACGCGGGCCACCACGTCGGGGTCCAGGTAGACCATGTGGTAGCGCCAGCCACCCTCGGTTTCGGCGCGGCCGGTGTGCAATTCATCGGGGTTCATCAGCACCACCGAGCCCGAGGGCGCCAGATGCTCCGCGCCGCGGTAACGGAAGCGCTCGACGCCGGACTCGATCGCGCCCAGCCCGTAGGCTTCATGGGTGTGAGGTTCGAAGGCGTAGCGGATGATGTGCGCGCGGTACAGCTCCACGCCGGGCAGGTGCGCCGCCTGCCGGAACTCGGCGCGGTCGCCGGGATGCTCGAACGCCTGCGGCACGCCCGGCATGACGGGCGCGGCCAGGTCGGACGGGACATGATCGGCGGGGCGCATGGAGGGATTTAAGCATGCCGGCCGGGTCCGCGGCGCCCGGACCGGCGCGCCTAGGAGTCGGACATGTCGCGCGCCCGCGCCAGCAGCAGTTCCCGCTCGCGCGCATTGCGCGTCATGCCGGCCGCGCGTTCGAACTCGGCGCGCGCTTCGGCGCGACGCCCCAGCTTGGCCAGCAGGTCCGCGCGCACGCTGGGCAGCCAATGGTAATTGGCCAGGGCGGGCTCCTCGGCCAAATGGTCGGCCAGGTCCAGCCCGGCCTGGGGGCCGAAGGCCATGCCCACGGCCACGGCGCGGTTCAGCTCCACCACCGGCGAGGGCATGGCTTGCGCCAGCGCGTCGTACAAGGCCACGATGCGCGGCCAGTCGGTGTCCTCGGGCGTACGCGCGCGGGCATGGCAGGCGGCCAGCTCGGCCTGCAAGGCGTAAGGGCCGCGCGGCGCGCCCAGGCTGTCCGACAGCGCCAACGCCGCCAGCCCGCGGCGGATCAGCAAGGGATCCCAGCGGCCGCGGTCCTGCTCCATCAGCAGGACGGGGCGGCCTTGCGCGTCGGTGCGGGCATGCAGGCGAGAGGCCTGCAATTCCATCAGCGCCGCCAGTCCATGGACTTCGCTTTCGCCCGGCGCCAGCTGGGTCAGGATGCGGCCCAGGCGCAGCGCTTCGTCGCACAGCGCCGGGCGCATCCAGTCATCGCCCGAAGTGGCCGAATAGCCCTCGTTGAATATCAGGTAGATGACTTCCAGCACCGACGCCAGGCGCGGCGCGCGCTCCTCGGCCCGCGGGACTTCAAACGGCACGTTGGCCGCGGACAGGCTGCGTTTGGCGCGCACGATGCGCTGCGCGATGGTGGATTCGGATGCCAGGAAGGCGCGCGCGATCTCGGCCGTGGTCAGCCCGCCCAAGAGGCGCAGGGTGAGCGCCACGCGCGCCTCGGTGGACAGCAGCGGATGGCAGGCCGTGAACACCAGCCGCAGCAGGTCGTCGCCGATGTCGTCCTGGCGCGCGGCGTCCAGCGCGTCGACGAAATCAGGTTCGACGTCGGCCTGCAGGGCCTCCAGCTCGTGCCCGATCTGCTCGTGCTTGCGCGTATGCAGCGCGTCCAGCCGCAGGCGGTCGCGCGCGCGATTCTTGGCGGTAGTCATCAGCCACGCTCCCGGGTTGTCCGGCACGCCGGTTTCGGGCCAGCGTTCCAGGGCGGCGACCAAGGCATCCTGCGCCAGCTCTTCAGCCAGTCCGACGTCGCGCACCAGGCGCGCGACGCCGGCGATGACGCTGGCGGACTCGATCCGCCAGACCGCCTCGATGGCGCGATGCACGGCCTCCCGCGTCATGCGTTGGGCACTTCGCCGGGGACCATGTAAATCAGCTCCCACACATGGCCGTCCAGGTCCTCGAAACCATGGGCGTACATGAAGCCGTGATCCTGCGGCTGGCGCGGAGCGGTGCCGCCGGCGGCGAGCGCGCGCTTCACCTGTTCGTCAACTTCGGCGCGGCTGTCGCAGGACAGCGCGATCAGCACCTCGGTGGTCTTGGTGGCGTCGGCCACCGGCTTGCCGGTGAAGGTCTGGAAAAAGTCCTTCACCAGCAGCATGACGTAGATGCTGTCGCTCACGACCATGCAGGCGCCCTGGTCGTTGGTGAACTGCGGATTGAAGCTGAAGCCCAGGCTCTTGAAGAAAGCCTGCGATTTCTGCATGTCGTTGATGGGGAGATTGACGAAGATCTGGTTGTGCATGATGTTCCCGCTTCCTTTTTAGTGTGAGTCCTGGCGCCTTTCTGCCAGGGTCTTGAGGTTGGCCAGCCCGTCTTCGAAGTCCTTCCCGACCATGCTGTCCATGTTGAAAAAGAGATGCATCAGTTTGGCGACGTAGTTCAGCCGGCCTTCCATGGCCCAGGTGACTTGTGTGCCGTCGCCGGCCGGCGTCAGGGTGAAGTTGACCTGGTTGACGGCGGAGAAGGGCTTCACGAAGGTCAGCCGCAAGGCCACGGACGAATCCGGCACGGCCGTTTCGATCTGCATTTCACCCACGCCCACTTCCTTGCTTTCCCAGGCGTAGGTTGCGCCCGGGCCCGCCGTCACGGCGCCATAGGTGCCCTTGATCGCCGGATCTTTCTTTTCGTAGGGGTTCCAGGTGTTGAACGCGTGCAGGTCATTGATCAGCGGGAACACGCGCGCCGGCGGCGCCTGGATGCGCGCGCTGCGTTCGACGCGGAAGGTGTCCGGGCGCGTGGCCGCGTAGGCCAGCACCAGCGCGATGGCGGCCAGGACGATGAGCAACAAGGTTTTCAGCATGAATCAGGTCCGTTGATGGTGAAGGCGGCGAGCGTGCTCATTGGCCGTTGCCGGGTATCTGCCGGAAGCGTTCGACGCCCTCGCTGGGGCCGAAGTCGTCCAGCTCGAAGACCTGGCGCACTTCGACGGCGCAGGACTGGCCGGGGAAAGGCTGGGGAAAGCGCAGCGCCCATTGCATGGCTTCCTCGCGCGAGCGCACCTGGATCATGGTGTAGCCGGCGATCAGCTCCTTGGTCTCGGCGAACGGGCCGTCGACCACCGTGCGCTGATCCTTGTCGTACTGCACTCGCCAGCCCTTGGAGGAGGGGTGCAAGCCATTGGCGTCCAACAGCACGCCAGCCTTGGCCAGCGCCTCGTGATAGGACGCCATGGCGCCCAGCAGGCTTTCCTGCGGCATCACGCCGGCTTCACTGTCCGCCGTGGCGCGGACGATGATCATGTATCGCATTCCTGTGACTCCTGGATTCGGTAAACAAGGCCCGAAGGGGGGCTTGTACTGGCACGACGAACGGCAAGACGCGAAATCGACAGAAAAATGATGAACCTAGGGTAAGTACCAGGAAAATGGGTCCGCACACGGTTACAAAGGTACAGCCCTGGTTGCAGCGCGCCTCCATACACTCGCAGCGTCCACAACTTTGAACACCGATATGAAGATCCTGTGCAGTCTTGCCTTGCTGGCTTCCTTGCTGACGGGCTGTGCCGTCTATACCCCGAGCGGCGCGGTCATCGTCGATCCCCACGACGGCGGCGGCCGTGGCGGTTTCTGTCCGCCGGGCCAGGCCAAGAAAGGGAACTGTTGAATCGTGCGGCTGGCGCGCGCCAGCCGCCGGTCCAGCATGGGCCCTGTGCCTACATGAAGCACGGGCCCAGTTCGCGGACCTCCACCGTGGCCCATTGCGCGGCCGGGCACTCGGCCGCCAGCGCCAGCGCTTCTTCCCGGCTATCGCAGTTCAGCAGGAAGAAGCCGCCTATCATTTCCTTGGCCTCGGCATAGGGGCCATCCACCAGGGAACGTTCGCCGTCGCGGATGCGCAGGCGCACGGCTTCCGACTCGGACTTCAAGGATTCCGCGCGCGCCAACAGGCCGCGCGAACTCAGGTCTTCCGCATAGCGCAGCATTTGCGCATAGGCTTCGCGGCCCTCTTCGGGCGTGCGCTGGGCGCGCTGGCCCACCGGTTCGACGATGAAAAGCAGATAGGACATGGGATCTTCCAGTACGGACTGCCGATAAGGTTCGCCAGATTACCGCTATTTGTTGCGCCGGTGCCATCTTGCAATACACGCCCCAGCGTTCTTTGTAAGCAGAGGTAGACGGGGCTTATCCATCGTCCCGCAGCACTGCCGCTCCCGTGCGGGGATTCACCAGCGTGACGTTCTCCAGCGCCTGGATGCGCCAGGCGCCGGCCTGCCGCGTCAGCACGGCAAGAATCATCGTGTCGACGGCATGCACGCCCGCCGGATGGGCAGCGCCGGCCGAGAGGCGGCTCCAGAAGTGCACGATCGCCGCATCGCCGCCTACCGGCGTCACGTCGACGAGTTCGTTCGCCAGCGTGGAATCGCTATAGATGGTGGAGTGGATGGGGGCATGCATCTTGACGATTTCCTCGACGCCGCGCACATAGTGGCCGAACCGGTTCACAAATGTCGCGTCCTCATGGAACAGCGCGCCCAGCGCCTGCATGTCGTGGTCGTTCCAGGCCGCCTGGAACGCGCCTGGAATGTCCTCGGGATTCCGCATCTGTGTCATGTGGGTTGTCGCCAGTGTCTGTATAAAGAGAGGACGCCGTGCCTCGCGCCGTCATGCATAGCCGCAAGCATGAATAATGCGTCAGACTATGGAATCGGCGCCACCGGATTTGCAGCCTGATACGCGCTGCCGGCGCCTGCTCACATTGCGAAGGTCCCATGGCATCCCATACTCCCGCCTCCAAGGATGTGTCCGCCGCCGGCTGGCTGCGCTGGCTGCCCGGGCTGGCGGTGCTCAGGTCATACCAGGCCGCCTGGCTGCCCAAGGACCTGGCCGCCGGCCTGGTGCTGACGGCCATGCTGGTGCCGGTCGGCATCGCCTATGCCGAAGCGTCCGGCGTCCCAGGCGTCTACGGCCTTTATGCCACCATCATTCCACTATTGGCCTATGCACTGTTCGGCCCCAGCCGTATCCTGGTGCTGGGTCCGGACTCCGCCCTGGCCGCGCCCATCCTGGCGGTGGTGCTCAGCGTTTCCGAAGGCGACCCCATGCGTGCGGTGGCCGCGGCCAGCCTGATGGCCCTGGTCGCCGGGGTGTTCTGCATCGTGATGGGCCTGCTGCGGCTGGGCTTCATCACCGAACTGCTATCCAAGCCGATCCGCTACGGCTACATGAACGGCATCGCGCTGACGGTGCTGGTCAGCCAGTTGCCCAAGCTGTTCGCGGTATCGATAGACGATGCCGGCCCCTTGACCGAATTGTGGCGGCTGGGGCGGGCGGTATTCATGGGCGAGGCCAACTGGTTTACCTTCGCCGTGGGAGCGGCGACCCTGGCGCTGATCCTGCTGCTCAAGCGCTACGATCGCGTGCCGGGCATCCTGATCGCCGTGATCCTGGCGACGCTGGCCGTCAGCCTGTTCCACCTGGACTCGCAAGGCGTGAAGGTGCTGGGCGAAATCCCGCAAGGTCTGCCCAAGTTCGTCTTGCCCTGGCTCAGCCATGCGGACCTGGTCAAGATCGCGCTGGGCGGTTGCGCGGTGGCGCTGATCGCCTTCGCGGACACCAGCGTGCTGTCGCGCACCTATGCCGCGCGCACCAACACCCGGGTCGATCCGAACCAGGAAATGGTGGGCCTGGGCGTGGCCAACCTGGCGGCGGGCTTCTTCCAGGGCTTTCCGATCAGCAGCAGCGCTTCGCGCACGCCGGTGGCCGAGGCGGCGGGTTCGCGCACGCAGCTTACAGGCGTGGTGGGGGCGATAGCAGTCGCGGTACTGCTGGTCGCGGCGCCCAATCTGCTGCGCTATCTGCCGAACAGCGCGCTGGCGGCCGTGGTGATCGCGGCGGCCATCGGCCTCTTTGAATTCAAGGACCTGCGCCGCATTTACCGCATCCAGCAATGGGAATTCTGGCTGTCGATGGCGTGCTTTGCGGGCGTGGCCGTGTTCGGCGCCATTCCGGGCATCTGCCTGGCCGTGGTCATCGCCGTGATCGAATTCCTGTGGGACGGCTGGCGGCCGCATTTCGCGGTGCTCGGCCGCGTGCCCAACCTGCGCGGCTACCATGACATGAAGCGCTATCCCAATGCCGCGCTGATCGACGGCCTGGTGCTGTTCCGCTGGGATGCGCCGCTATTCTTCGCCAATGCCGAACTCTTCCAGCAGCGCCTGATGGAAGCCGTGGAGGCCTCGCCCACGCCGGTGCGCTGGGTGGTGGTGGCTGCAGAGCCGGTCACCAGCGTAGACGTCACGTCGGCGGACATGTTGCGTGAACTAAGCCGCAGCCTGGCCCAGCAGGGCGCGGCGCTGCATTTTGCGGAAATGAAGGATCCCGTGCGCGACAAGCTCAAGCGCTTCGAACTGACGGAGGTGTTCGGCGACGACCGTTTCCATCCCACGGTGGGGAGCGCGGTGGACAGCTACCTGGAAAGCGCGGGCGGCAGGCATCCCGGAGATTAAGGCCCGGCTCGCTTGGGTCAGGCCATCAATACCGCGGCCTGTTCGCCGAACAGGATCAGCGCAATGACGATCATGGCCAGGCCCGAAAACTGGCTGACCCTGCGCGCGGCGACCGGGCGCGATTGCAGTACCGCCTTCGACCCCAGGCCCACCAGGGTATAGATGACGGCGCAATTGAGGATCTGCAGGATCCCCAACGCCGTGATCTGCGTGGATATCGGCCAGGCGCCGTCGCGGCTGGTGAATTGCGGCAGCAGGGCCAGGAACAGCAGGATGGCCTTGGGATTCACGCCGCTGACGGCGAAACCTCTTGCGGCCCAGCCCAGCCAATGCCCCGCGGCCTGCGCATCGCCCGCCTTGGGCTCGGCAGGATGCGCCAGCACGTTGGCCCCCAGCCAAAGCAAATACGCCGCGCCGACCAGGGTCAGGACGGTGAGGATCGCGGGTTCGCTCGCCACCAGGGCGCCTATGCCCGCCGCGACCACCATGGTGATCATCAGATAGCCGGTCAACATCCCCGCCACGGCGGGAAGGACGGCCTTGTCCCGCAAGCCGGCGGATATGGCATAGGCCCAATCCGCGCCCGGGACGACAACCAAAGAAAGCGAAACAAGCCAAAACGCCACCAGATTGCCGGTTTCCAACTGCATACCCCAAATGAATCTCAGGCGGGGAATGTTATCGGCGAAGCAGGGGGAAGTGCTTCTTCCATCTACCGCAAGAATTGCAGTTCTGGGTAGAATCTTCCTCATGGATGATCTAGATAGAAAAATTCTTGCGCAGCTACAGGAAGACGGCCGCATTTCCATCACGGACCTGGCGGAACGGGTCGGCTTGAGCCTGTCTCCGTGTCATCGGCGGCTGCGGGCGCTGGAAGAGGCGGGCGTCGTCAGCGGCTATGGCGCGAACATCAATCTGGCCGCGGTCGGGCTGAATTTTTCGGCCATCGTCTTCGTCACCATGCGCGAAGGCAGCAGCGACCGGGTGTCGGCGTTCGAGGCCGCCCTGGCCGATATTCCCGAGGTGGTGCAGGCGCAGCGGCTGTTCGGCGACCCGGACTACATGCTGCACGTCGTCACCCAGGACTTGCCGGCGTTCCAGGCGCTCTATGACCGGGTGCTGTCGGCGTTGCCCAGCGTGCTGCGGTTGAGGTCGACGCTGGTGATGAAGAACGTGCTGAGGAACCGGCCTGTGCCGCTCTGAGGCGGACGGAGAGACAGGCCGCGCGGCTGCGCGGCCTGGACCTGGATCAGGATTTTGTGGCGGAGGCGGGAGCGGCCGCCGCGGCGCCAGGCGCCGCGCCCTGCGCCGCCTTTTGCGCGGGCGCAATGTCCATGATGAGTTCCACGCGCCGGTTGGCCGCGCGGCCCGCCGGGGTGTCGTTGGACTCGATGGGACGGGTCTCGGCGTAGCCAACGGCGCGCAGGCGCTGGGCCGATACGCCGTCGCGGACCAGTTCGCGCAGCACGCTGGTGGCGCGGCTGCTGGACAGTTCCCAGTTGGACGCGAATTGCCGGGTCTGGATGGGCACCGGGTCGCTGTGGCCCTCGACCGAGACCTGGTAGTCGTTCTTGTTGAGGATGGCGGCCAGGCGCTTGATCACGTCCAGGCCGGTGGGGCTGAGGGTGGCCTGGCCGGACGGAAACAGCAGTTCATTGCTGATGCGAAAGCTCACCGACTGTTCGTTGATGATCACGTCCACCGATTTGCCCAGGTCGCCCAGGCCCAGCGATTCCTTGGAGGGCGCGCGCAGCGGCGGGGCGGCGTCGGCGACGATCTCGCCTTCCTGGGCCGGCTGCGCCGGCGTGGTCGCGGCGGCGGCCGCCGGCGTCTCGGCCTGCGCCCAGCTTGCGGGAATCTGGACGGCGTCGAATTCGGAATACTCGCCGTCGTAAGTGGGCAGGCCGCTGGCCGCCAGCGTGCCGACCAGCTCCACCGGCTGTTCCGATTGGCCGAATGCGCCGCCATGCAGGCGCGTGAGCGCCAGCAGCACGACCAGCATGGCCAGGAGCAGGGTGATCAGGTCCAGGTAGCTGAGCAGCCAGTTCTCGGAATCCTGTTCGACGGTTTCCTCGACGTGCCAGCGGGCATAGCGGTCCTTGCGGTCGCTCTGGCTGGGACGCCAGCCGCTGTTGGCCGCCGCTTTCTCGGCGCGCAGCTGGGCCTGGCGGGCCTGCTCGATCCGCTGCGCCAGGGTGGGGGAAATCAGGCTCATTGGCGCGCGGCGGCAGGACGGGCGATGGAGACGGGCTGGGCTGCGGCGGGTTTGGCCGCGGGTTTGATCTGACCTTCCGCCTTGGCTTGCGCGGCCTGCGGCTTGGCGTCCGCGCCGCCATCGTAGATCTCGTCTTCGACGTGCATGACGAAGGAGTTCAGGGTTTCGCGCACTACCGCGGGGCCGCGCTTCTCGCACATCATGGCGATGCCTTGCAGCACCATGTTCATGGATTCGACGCGCCTTGCGGTGCGGCGTTCCAGCTTGAGCGCGATGGGCTTGCAGACCAGGTTGGCCAGCAGGATGCCGTAGAAGGTGGTCATCAGGCCGATGGCCAGCTGCTGGCCGATCATCTGCATGCTGCCGTCGCCCAGCACCGACATCAGGTTGATCAGGCCCACCAGCGTGCCCAGCATGCCGAAGGCCGGGGCGAAGGTGGCCATGACGCGGAACATCTGCGCCTCGGCCTGCTCGCGGGCACGCAGCCGCGCCACGCGCCATTGCAGCAGCTCGATGATCTGGTCTTCGGGCGTGTTGTCGATGATCAGCTGCACGCCGGTGCGCAGGAAGGGGTTGCTGACCTTCTTGAGTTCCTGCTCGACCTTGCGGACGTCGGTGTTCATCCACAGCTGGGCCATGGACACCAGTTCCTCGATGTCGCGCTGCTGGTCGTGCTGGTCGTTGCGAAAGACGGTGCGCACCAGCTTGAAGACGCGCAGCACTTCCGGCAGCGGATAGGCGATGAACACGGCGGCCGCGGTGCCGCCCAGCACGATGGCCAGGCCCGGCAGGTTGATGTACATGCCGGGGTCGGTGGCGGCCAGGGCCACGACGATAACCAGGGTAAGCAGGCCGACGGCGGCGCCGATGACGGTAGACGGATTCATGGATCTTGCCCGATAAACATAGGCATCCCGTACGCGGAATGCCGGATTTCGGGGAATTCTAGCCAGGGCAGGTCCGAGTCAATCGTCCGGAAAACGGGGCGAAAAGGGCGGTAAGCGGCGGCTTGGACCGGGCGGGCGGCGCGCGTCGTCCCGGAAATAATGGGGGCGGATAAGACGCGGAGTCGTCCGGCGTCTGGCGCCGGCATGCCGCGGGCCCGGCATCAGCCCTGGCGAGGCTTGCGGGCGAACCATTCCTCGCGCGTGATCTCCCAGATTTCCGTGGGCAGCCGTCCGCTGACGTAACCGCGCTCTTCGGTGGCGACCAGGCGCATGCCGCCGCGCTCCGAGATGCGGCGCGAAGCCGCGTTGACGGAGGCCTTGGGCGCGCGCAGCAGCGGCTTGCCCAGCACCTCGAACCAGTAGGCGGTGGCGGCTTCGCTGGCCTCGGTCATGTAGCCCCGGCCGTGATGGGCGGGGTCCAGCCAAAAACCGCGGTTGTTCCAGGAATCATCGTCCATCAGGCTGACGATGCCGATCAGGTTGCCGGGGTTCTCACGGGTGCGGATGGACCAATGCCACTCCCTGCCCTGACGCATCGCAGGGATCGCCACTTGCTCCAGATAGTTGCGAGCGCCGTCGGGCGGGTAGGGCCATGGCACCTGGTCGACCAGGTAGCGCACCACTTCCCACTGCGGAAACAGGCGCTGGATGGCCTCGGCGTCGCCGATTTCCAAGGGCTGCAGGACCAGGCGGTCGGTGGCAAGAGGGGGAAACAACGGAGCTTCAGGCATGGCTGCTGGGGTGGGCGCCGCGTACCGGCGGCATATATGTATATCATGAGCGTCATCTGGCGGCGTCTCGCCCGGCGCCGCCGCAGCATTGGAGCAAAAACATGAATACCCCCAACGAAAACGTCAGCATGGCGCTTTTCTGTGATTTCGAGAACGTGGCGCTGGGCGTACGCGACACCAAGTACCAGAAGTTCGATATCCGGCCGGTGCTGGAACGGCTGCTGCTCAAGGGCAGCATCGTGGTCAAGAAGGCCTATTGCGACTGGGAGCGGTACAAGGAATTCAAGGCCCCCATGCACGAGGCCAATTTCGAACTTATCGAGATCCCGCACGTGCGCCAGTCGGGCAAGAATTCCGCCGACATCCGGTTGGTGGTCGACGCGCTGGACTTCTGCTACACCAAGTCCCACGTCAATACTTTCGTGATCATCAGCGGCGATTCCGATTTTTCGCCCCTGGTGTCCAAGCTGCGCGAGAACAACAAGAAAGTGATCGGCGTGGGCGTGAAGCAGTCCACCTCGGACTTGCTCATCGCCAACTGCGATGAATTCATCTTCTATGACGACCTGGCGCGCGAAGGCCAGCGCGCGGCGGACGCGCGCCGCGACAACCGTGGCGGCGCCGCCGCGGGCCAGCAGCGCCGCACGCCCGACGAGGAACGCCGCCGCAAGGAAGAGCTGGAGGCCCGCAAGACCCAGGCCGTGGAAATGGTCGCGGAAACCTTCGAGGCGCTCATGGCCGAACGCGGCGACAGCGGCAAGATCTGGGCGTCCGCCCTGAAGGACGCCCTCAAGCGCCGCCGCCCGGATTTCAACGAGTCCTACTACGGCTTTCGCGCCTTCGGCAACCTGCTGGACGAGGCGCAGTCGCGCGGCCTGCTGGAAGTCGGGCGCGAGGAAAACGCCGGCACCTATGTGTACCGCGACAGCGCAGGCGGCGCGCCGGCAGTGAACCGAGCCCCCGTCGATGGCGGATCCCGTTCTGCCTCGACTCGTCAGCCGGCGGCGGCTGAGACCGGCGACGCGCCAGTCGGAGCGGGTCAGGAAGAATCCCGTTCCCGCTCCGGCCGCAAATCGCGTGGCGGGCGCAAGTCGGGCGGCGAGGGCAGGGGAACCGGCCAGGTCGCCGAGCAGGAAGCCGGCGGTGAGAGCGCTGCCGCAGCCTCCGAAGTTTCGCCCGTGGTGTCTTCCGCGCAACCCTCGGCCGAAGCGCCGGCCAAGGCGCCGGCTCCAAGCGTGCCAGCCGCGCAATCGTCCGCTACCGCGCCGGCAGCCGCGCAGGCCGACGCCGCCCGGCAGCCCGGCGAACAAGCGGATGCCGCCAAGCTGGATGCCATGCGGGCCGACGCCCTGGCTCGGGCGCAGGAATCGAAGCCCGTCCAACCCTCGCGCCTGCCGCCCATGCCCAAGCCCTTGCCGCAGGCGCGTCAGCCGCTGCCGGCGGTGAACATCGCTGAATGGACCTTTGCCCAGCCTGCCGCGGAAAACCGCAGCCAGCCCGCGAGCAAGACGCCTGCCAAGATGTCCGACCCGTTCGAGGGCGGCATGGCCAGGATTGCCGCAAGGGACGAGGCCAAGGCCGGCAAGCCGGTCGCGGATACGCCTGCGGCGGCAGAACCCGCAGCCGACAAGCCCGCTGCGAAGCGGGCCACGACCCGCAGCGGTCCCGCCGCCAAGAAGACCGCGGCCAAGACCGCCTCCAAGACCGCGCCAGCGGCGGCGGCCGAGCCAGCGGCGGCGGCATCCGAAGCGCCCGCCAAGCCTGCCCGCAAGAGCGCCGCCAAGACCGCCAGCAAGGCGGCTCCCCGCGCGCGCCGGGCCAGCAAGACGGCCGAGGAATCCTGAAGCCCGGGCCTCAGGGCTGACAGCGCTTAACCGCCCGGGCCGCCGTAACGGCCCGGCGTGGCGCCCAGTTCGCGCTTGAACATGGCAATGAAGGCGCTGACGTTGTCATAGCCCAGCTCCAAGGCCACTGTGGTCACGGCCGCGCCTTCGGCCAGCATCTCCTGCGCCCGCATCAGGCGGGCGCGCTGCCGCCAGGCGCCCAGGGTCAGACCGGTTTCCGCCAGGTAACGGCGCGCCAGCGTGCGCGGCGACATGCCGATGGCGGCGGCCCATTCCTCCTGTGTCCGGGGGTCCGAAGGTTGGTCCGATAGCGCAAGCGCCAAGCGCTGCAGCCGCGCGTCGCGCGGCAGGAGCAGGGGCCGGCCGGCATGCGGCAGGGTTCTGATCTCATCCCGGATCACCTCGATCACGCGGCTGCGCGCCGGGTCGATGGCGCTGTCGCTCCAGGAAGCGGCGCGGTCCACGGCGGCCCGCAGCAAGTCCGAGGCGTGCAGCACACAGGGCGCGGCGGGCAGCCCCGCGCACGCCGCCGGGCTCAAGTACGCGCTGTAGCCGGCATACGGACCATGCGAGTACAGCCCGTGCGGCACGTCGGGGGGTATCCAGACAGCCTGTCGGGATGCCACCACCCATTGATGGTCTCCCGCATAGACCGTCAGCAGGCCTTGATAGGCGCCCAACAGCTGCCCCCGCGCATGCTGATGCATGGCGGTATGGCGCAGCGCGCCGTCCTGGCTGCGCACGGCGATCAGCCTGGGGCCGCCGCCGGCGCGGGTGCGTCCGGGGTCGAGCAGGGGAGCGTTTGGAGCAGGCAGTGCCATTGGCAGAAATACCGTATTGAATGGCTAAAACCGCGCAGACTTGCCACGCGGGCGCATCTATCGTAACTCCTGTCTCGAACATCTACAGGAGCACAACATGAAAGCAAGCGACGTCCTGCCCGACGGCAGGGATCTGGGCCAGTTCAACGGCGTGGCCGTTCGCAAGGGAACGGTGGGGGCTTTTCTCGCCAACGCCCGCGTCTGCCTCGATCCGCAGGCGCCGGCCCAGGCCGTGGCCGATGCGCGCAGGGACATCCAGGAGGCCTTGCCGGCGTTGAATGCGCTGGGACTGTTCGAGGTGCTGCAAGTGCGCGATCCTGCGCTGCGCGCGTGGTTGCTTGAAATGGGCGCGGCGGCAAGCTGAGCCCAGGCTATGCGGACGACCAGCAGCCAGGTCCGGTGCTCTATCATGCATGCTTTGGATACGGGCCGCGCGCTGCGCAGCGGCTCATTGCCTCGGATTACGCATGCAATACGTTCTGGTCAGTTCCTGTCTGTTGGGCAACCCCGTGCGCTACGACGGACGCGGCGTGTCCCATGACAACGCCGTGCTGGCCCGCTGGCGGGACGAGGGCCGGGTGGTGGCGGTCTGTCCGGAAATGGCGGGCGGCATGCCGGTTCCGCGCCCGCCCGCCGAGATCGAGCCGGACTCGGACGCCGCCGCCGTGTTGGCTGGCCGCGCCCGGGTGATGGCGGTGTCGGGCGAGGACGTCACCGCCCCCTTCGTGCACGGCGCGCAAGCGGCGCTGGAAGCCGCGCGCAAGCATGGCATCGGCATCGCGGTACTGAAGGAGGGCAGTCCTTCTTGCGGCAGCGGCTACGTGTACGACGGCCATTTCGCCGGCCGCAAGCAGCCCGGCGTGGGCGTGACGGCCGAACTGCTGGCCCGTGCCGGCCTGCGCGTCTTCAGTGAAAAGCAATGGGATGAGGCCCAGGCCTGTCTGGCCGGCCTGGAGGCGGCGGATGGGCGTTGGGATGGGCGCTGACGTGGGCGACCTGCTGGTGCTGCTGGCCGTGGCAGGCTGCGCGGTCCTGGCCTGGAAGGCGGCCGTGCGCACCGGCCGCAGCAAAGGCCTGCTGCGTGCGGCCGCCGGCATAAGCCTGGCCCTGTCCGCGCTCTTTTTCTACGCCTGGTACGCGCAATACCTGAAGTGGGATTTCAACGAGCTGGGCCGCTACTACGACCCGGTCGAGCAGGTGGTCTACACGGATTCGGGATTCGTCTGGATCCTGCCCGCCGGCGTCATGCTGGCCATCGGCCTGCTGTGCGCCTGGCGCGGCTGGCGCCGCTGAGCCGCCAGCCGCTTCCTGTCTCACGCCCTCATTCGCTGCGGATGTTGGCCTGCTTCACGATCTGGCCGTTATCGGCATATTCCTTCTGCACCTGGGCCGTGAACTGCTCCACCGTGCCGGGCGACATGATGTTCAGCGCGTCCGTCAGCGGCTTGTTGATGTCCGGCATGGCGGCGATGCGGTTGATCAGGCCGTTCATGCGCTGACGGAAATCCGGACTGGTGCTGGCCGGCGCGAAAAACCCGAAAGTGGATGTCATGTTGGCCATGGGGTAGCCCAGTTCGGCCAGCGTGGGCGTGCCGGGCCGTCCCGGCAGCCGGGCGGGCGAACCCACCGCCAGCAGCGTGAGCTTGCCTTCGTCGATCAGCGCATTGACCGGACCTGAGGCATTCACCAGCATCAGCGTGAACTGGCCGCCGAGAGCGTCGGGCACCATCTGCGCCATGCCCTTGTATGGCACGTGCGTGATGCGTACGCCCGTCTGGCCATTGATCTGCTCCAGCATCAAATGCCCCAGCGACCCCACGCCGGCCGTCGCCAGCGACAGGCCGCCGGGATCGGCCTTGGCCTGGACCAGCATGTCCTGGAAGGTCTTGCCCGTGAACTTCGGGCCGCCGACCAGATAGACCGGCGAATACATCACAGACGCCACCGGCGCCAGATCCTTCAAGGGGTCGTACAGCGTCTTCATCACATGCGGCGACAGCGTGACGGGGCTGACGGCGGTAAAGGCCAAGGTGTTCTCGTCGTGGGCCCGCGCCACCGTGTTCATGCCTATCATGCCGCCCGCGCCGCCGCGGTTCTCGACCACCACGGGCCGGCCCAGTTCCGCCGCCAGCTTCTGCGCGAAGGCGCGCGCGGTGTTGTCGACGATGCCGCCCGCGCCATAGGGCACGACGATGGTCATGGCCTGGGCCCGGGCGTCGGCCTGCGCGTGCGCGGCGGCAGAGAACGCGCAGGCTGCGCCGATGGCGCACAGCCCCGCGATCCGCTTGAAATCCAACATGCTTTCCCCTTGTCTATGCCCGGCGGCCTGTCCGCCGGGACGCGGCGACGGTCCTTCAATGAGGCGCGCCGGCATGCAGTGTGGGCAGGCCGGCGCGGCGGGACAAGCGGGAATACCCGGAATGCCGTATCAGTGCGCGCGGTAGCCGCGGCTGGTCATGCAGGAATCGAGCGCCCGGTTGTAGGAGTCCACCATGACCTGGGTGGTCCATTGCGTGATGGTGGCCGGGTCGTAGCCGCTCTGGTTCATGGCCCAGCGCTGGCAGTCCAGGGTGGCGCTGGCCTGCGCGCTGTTGACGGGCGGCACGGATTCGTACTGCACCGGCTCGTACTGGGGCTGGGGCGCGCTGTACACGGGCTGCGCTTCGTACACCGGCGCGTTGTAGACGGGGGCCGCGTAGACCGGCGGGCTGGTGTAGCCCACGCCCGACGAATAGACGCCGGCCTGGGTGTACGAGGGTCCGGAATCGGCCGCCAGCAGCAGGCCTATGGTGGCCAGGGCGAACGCGCCGCCTATCCACCAGCCATCGGAACTGCCGCCGCCGCCATGGTAATTGTGATATCCGCCGTGGTATCCGCCACCGTGATATCCGCCGTGGCCGCCGCCCCAATAGCCGCCGCCACGTCCGCCAGCCATGGCAGGCGCGCTTGCCACGGCCAATGCCAGCGCCGCGACGATGGCCATCCGGCCAGAAAACCGCTTCATGATCTTGCTCCTGATCCGCCTCGGGCCCAGCGTAACGCCGGACTCGGACCGATATTGCCACTTTACCGCCTGGCCGCTTCCATAAAGTGTCTCAAGCGCTACGGAGATTTCAACTGATTTCAGCGGGAGGCTGACGGGTCCTGGCGGTCGGGCCAGTTGTTGCAGGAACGCGACTCGCCGGGGCGCAGCGTGATCTGCGGTTTGTCGTTGAAATACGCCGCGTCGCGGTCCAGCGTCATGTAGGTTTCGTAGCCCGTCTTCTCCACGCACCAGTTCCAGAAGTACACCTGCGCTCCGTGGATCATCATCGATTCGGCGCGCCATTCCTTCAGGGCCTCGAACGCGGCGCTGCCGTCGGACGCGCTGCGGGTTTCATTGCGGAACTGCTCTCGGCCATAGGGAAAGGTGCTGCTGATCAACACCACCCGCGCATCGGCCAGAGGCTGGGAGTTTTCGTCCAGCACGGTGGCGCGGGCATCGGGCTGCATGGTCTTGTACACGGGGTAGGGCACGCAACCCGAAAGCAGGCTGGCGAGCGCCAGGATCGCAATAGTTGGCAAGCACTTTGGGAAGGACATTGCAATGGTTGTATCCATTGTGGGAACCGTGGGTAAAACCAGTGGCTAAAAGCGCGGAAGGGTAGTATTTTCTCGCGATGATTACGGCACGACCCTCTTCTTTACCGCAAGACAAGCGTCTCACCAAGGGTGAACGTACACGGGCTCAACTTCTGGAGGTCGCGGCGGCGGAATTCGCGGAACGCGGATTTCAGCATACCCGGATCAGCGACATCGTCGCCCGGGCCGGCGTGACCCAGCCTGTCTTCTATCAATACTTCGCCGGCAAACAGGCGGCCTACGACGAACTCGTGGGCCTGTTCGCGCAGCGCCTGCGCCAGGCCATCGGCCAGGCGCGCATGCCGGACGGCCTGCAAGACGCCGGATTGGACAGCCGCGTCCGCCTGGGCGTGAGCGGCCTGCTCGCCATTCTGCAGGAAGATTCGAACCTGACGCGCATCGGCTTCTTCCAGGCCGCCGAGGCCGAGGCGCTCAAGAACGAGCTGGCGGCGATGATCGCCGACAACGTGAGGGCCGAGCAGCAGGTGGGCCTGCTCCGCGAGGACATTCCGGCCGACTGGTATGCCCAATCCATGATGGGCATCATTGAACGGTTCACGCGGCAGGAGCCGGATGCGGCCGGGCAGCAGGCCCTGGCGGAAGTCATCACCAGCCTGCTGCTGGACGGGATACGAAAGCCGCTCCGACAAGCCTCCTAGCCGGAGGCTTTTTTTTTGGCCGGACTCTGGTTGCGGTCCGGGCCTGAATCGCGGGCGCGCCCGTCCGGCTCTCAAGCCCAGGTTTCTTGCAGATACATCCATTGCGGCTGGCCGCCGGGCTGGACGGCAAACAGCGCCGTCGCCCGCCGCTGGGTCGCGCCCGCGCTCCAGGCGTGGCGTTCACGGTAACTCAGTAAAACCGAATCCGCGCCGGCGTGCAGCACGGCCAGCTCGTCGATGTCGATCTTCAGACCGGGGCGGGCGCCTCGCAACCTGCCGAACAAGGCCGGCAAAGCCTCCGCGGGCAGGCGCTGGCCGTCGGCCGCGATCATGCTGAAGCCGGGCGCAAAGTCCTCGAGCAGGCTGGCCAACTGCGCGTCGGGAGCATCGGGCGAGCCTATCCACTGTTCGATACGGGAATGGACGTCGAGAGTCAGGCGCAGGCAATGGGAAGAAAGATCTGACATGGGAAGGATCCATGGAAAGGGTGCGCCATTCTAGGAGCCGTGTTGTTCCCGAAAAACGACCTGTCGATGGATATACTGTTCGTGTTTTTTTGACAATCTATCCAGGCCTTCCATGATCAATCTGAATCGTCTGGCAATGTATGCGGCGGTAGCCGAGGCCGGTTCTTTTACGGCGGCGGCCGAGGCGCTGGGCACGACCAAGGCGGTGGTCAGCTTCAACGTCAAGCAGTTGGAACAGGAACTGGGCGTGGCGTTGCTGACGCGCAGCACCCGGCGGCTGGCGTTGACCGAAGCGGGCGAAGGCTTCTACGGTCACTGCGCGCGCCTGCTGCGCGACGCCGAGGCGGCGGTGGACGAGGCGCGTTCCGGCCAGACGGCCTTGTCGGGCAGCCTGCGGGTGACGGCGTCGGTGGACTACGGCAACCGGGTGGTGGCGCCGGCGCTGGCGGCATTCGCGCGCGCGCATCCCGCCTTGCGGGTGGGCTACCGCGCCGGGTCGGCGCATGCGGACCTGATCGCCGAGCGTCTGGACCTGGCCATACGGGTGGGGATGTTGGAGGATTCCAGCTACCGCGCCACGCGCATCGGCCAGTTCAAGCTGTGGATCGTGGCCAGTCCGGACCTGTTGGCGCAGCACGGCGCGCCGCGCACGCCGCAGGCGCTGGCGGCGTTGCCCTGGCTGGCCAACCGCCCTGGCCGCAGCGATCGCTGGCGGCTGACGGACAGCAAGGGCCGCGAGCACGAGCTGCGCGTGGCGCCGGTGGCGCAGGCCGACACGGCCTCGGCGCTGTTGGCGTTCGCCGAGGCCGGATGCGGCGTGGCCGCGTTGCCGGAATGGCTGCTGGAAGAGCCTTTGGCGCGCGGCTCGCTGCAACGCCTGCTGCCTTCGTATGCGCTGCCGCGCCTGGAGGTCTACGCGGTCTATCCCGACACTCGCCACGTCAGCGTCAAGGTTCGGCGCTTCATCGATTTCCTGCGGGAGCGGCTGGGGCCGACCGGCAAGGCTTAAGGCCGGCGCATGGTCCTTTGAATGCGAACGGGCCGTGGCCTCGCGTCTCAGCGCTCCAATGCCGGCGTGCCGCCCGCGCCCAAGTCCCAATACAGTCCCGTCATCAGGCTCAACGCCTGCCGCAGCAAAGCCGGCGGCAAGTGTTCATTCGGCGCGTGCTGGGAACAGCCTGGATAGGAGTGCGGCACCCAGATCGTGCGCAGGCCCAGCACGTCGGTGAAGATGTCGTTGGGCAGGGAACCGCCCAGGTTGGGCAGCACGGCGGTCTTGGCGCCGGAGGTGCGCTCCAGCGAATCCACCGCCCAGCGCACCCAGGCGTCGTCGGGGTCGATGCGGGTGGCGCGGAACATGTTCTCGCGCGTCAGCGTGATCTGGACCATGGGAAAGCCCTGGCGATCCAGGTGGCGGCGCAGGGCGGGGACCAGGTCGTCCGGATCCACGCCCACCACGAAGCGCAATTGGCAGCGCGCCCAGGCGCGCGGCGGAATGGCGTTGACGGGCGTGTCGGGATTGCCGGTCTTGTACGCCAGCACCTCGAACGAGCACCAGCCGAACACGCGTTCGGCCGGCGACAGGCCCGGCTCGCCCCACCAGGGCTCGATCTCCGGGCCGTCGGCGCCGCCGTCCACCTGGCAATCGGCCAGGGCGCGCCGCACGGCGTCGGGCAGTTCACGCGGCACCCATTCCGGGATGCGGATCTGGCCGGAGGGCGAAACCAGGGAGGAGATGGCATGGGCCAGCTGGATGCCCGGGTTGGAGATCAGGCCGCCCCAGTTGCCCGAATGATGTCCGCCCGCGCGCGCCTCGATGCTCAGGTCGAAGTTCAGGCTGCCGCGCGCGCCGAGGAAGATGGTTGGGCGTTCGGCGCTCAGCCGCGGGCCGTCGGAGGCGATGAGCAGGTCCGCCGCCAGCATTGCGCGATGCTCCTCGCACAGGTCGCGCAGGCCCATGGAGCCGGTTTCCTCACCCATCTCGATCAGGTACTTGGCGTTGAAGCCCAGCTTGCCGCGCGTTTCCAGCACCAGGCGCAGCGCCTCCATGTTGATGCTGTGCTGGCCCTTGTTGTCGGCGATGCCGCGGCCATACCAGCGGCCCTCGGACTCGGTCAGCGCCCAGGGCGACAGGCCTTCCTTCCATTCCTTTTCCAGGCCGCGGATGACGTCCCCATGGCCGTAGCCCAATACGGTGGGCAGGGCGGGATCCTCGATGCGCTCGGCATACAGGAACGGCGCCAGCGCCTTGGGGTGCGTCAGCGTGCGGCAGGTGAAGCCCAGGGCCTCGAAGGCGGGCCGGATCTCGGCTTCCAGGTAGGCGGCGAGTTCGGGCGCGCGCGCGGGGTTCTGGCTCTCGGTGGGCTGGGCCAGGCGGCGAGCCAAGAGCGCGCGGAAGGCGCCGGAATCAAAACACTGTTCCGCCTGGGCGATGGCTTGTGCGCGGGTCATGATGGCTGGGCTCCGTTGGAGGTAGGGGGATAGAGGTGGCAGGCCACCACGGATTGTTCGCGCCGGACCAATGCCGGGCGCTCGGTCTTGCATTGCGCCATGGCTTGCTGGCAGCGCGGATGGAACGGGCAGCCCGGGGGCGGACGCAGCGGGTCCGGGAACGACAGGCCCAGGCCCATGTCGGGTATGCCCAGACCGGGTTCGGGCGTCAGCACCGAGGCCAGCAGCGCCTGCGTGTAGGGATGGCGCGGATCATGGAACAGCTGCGCGGTGGCGGCGGATTCCACCACCCGGCCCAGGTACATCACCGCCACCTGGGTGGCGATGTGCTCCACCACCGCCAGGTTGTGGCTGATGAAGACATAGGTCAGATTGAACTCGCGCCGCAGGTCCATCAGCAGGTTCATGATCTGCGCCTGCACCGACACGTCCAGCGCCGAGGTCGGCTCGTCGCAGATGACGATCTCGGGATGCATCACCAGCGCCCGCGCAATCGCCACGCGCTGGCGCTGCCCGCCGGACAACTGGCCCGGCGTGTTGTGGGCCAGCCGCGGCGGCAGGCCCACGCGCTCCAGCATTTCGATGGCCTTGTGTTGCCTCGGATTGGCGATGCCGTGCACTTCCAGCGGCAGCGACACGATGGAAGCGATGGAGCGGCGCGGATTGAGCGAAGAATACGGATCCTGGAAGATAGGCTGGACGCGGCGGGCGAGCGCGCGCCGGCCCAGGCTGCGGATGTCCTGGCCGTCGAGCCGGATCGCGCCTTCGGTGGGCGGCGTCAGCCCCAGCAGCATGCGCGCCAGCGTGGATTTGCCGCAGCCGGATTCGCCCACGATGCCCAGCACCGCGCCGCGCTCCACCGCCAGGTCCACGCCATTGACGGCGTGCAGCGTGCTGCGCGGCCGGAACATGCCCGACCGGATCGAGAATTGCCTGCTGACGGCCTCGGCTTGCAGCAAGGGGCTCATGCCGGGACTCCTTCGGATTCGAGGATGCAGCGCCATTGCTGGCCCGAGACGGCGCCATGCACGGGCACCTCATGGCGGCATTGCGGCTGGGCGTGCGGGCAGCGGTCGCGGAAGGCGCAGCCTTGCAGCTCGCCCACCAGCGCGGGCACGACGCCGGGTATGGTGCCCAGCGCCTCGCCGGGCGGCGTGCGACCGGGTACGGGGATACAGCCGAGGAGCCCCTGGGTGTAGGGATGACGCGGCGAGGCGAACAGTTCCGCCACCGGTCCTTCTTCCACGATCTGGCCCGCGTACATCACCGCCACCTGGCGCGCGATGCGCGCCACCACGCCCAGGTCGTGGGTGATCAGCACCATGGCGATGCCCAGCTCGGCCTGCAGGTCGGCCAGCAGGCGCAGGATCTGCGCCTGGATGGTGACGTCCAGCGCGGTGCTGGGCTCGTCGGCGATCAGCAGTTCCGGTCCGCACATCAGCGCCATGGCGATCATCACGCGTTGGCGCAGGCCGCCCGACAACTGGTGCGGATACTGCGACAGGCGCTGCGCCGCCGAGGCGATGCCGACCTTCTCCAGCAGTTCCACCGCGCGGTCGCGCGCCTGGCGCGCGCCGGCCTTGCAGTGGTGGATGTAATGCTCGGTCAGCTGCTCGCCGATGGCGTAGGCGGGATTCAGCGCCGTCATGGGTTCCTGGAAGATCATCGCCATCTTGCTGCCGCGCAAGGCGTTGATGCGGCCGCCGCGCGCGGCCGAGAGGTCTTCGCCCAGCACCGCCAGCCGGCGCGTGCTGCGGCGGGCAGCCTTGGGCAAGAGCCCCATGATGGCCAGCGAGGTCATGGACTTGCCGCAGCCGGATTCCCCCACCAGGCACAGCGTTTCGCCGCGCCGGACCTGGAAGGACACGTCGCGCACCGCATGCAGCGGGCCGCGCGGCGTGGCGATGTCGACGGTCAGGCCCTGCACATCCAGCACGATGTCGGTGTCGCTCATGCTCAGGCCCTCTCTTCAGGCGTCAGGAGTTGATGCAGCCCGTCGCCGGCCAGGTTGATCGCGAAGATCAGCAAGGCCAGCGCCGACCCGGGGATGGCGATCAGCCAGAACGAGAAGAACATATAGGCCTTGGCCTCCGAGATCATCAGGCCCCACGACGGCAGCGGCGGCTGCACGCCCAGGCCCAGGAAGGACAGGGAGGCTTCCAGCAGGATGGCGCTGGCGGCTTCCAGCGTGGCGATCACGATCAGCTGCGGCACCACGTTGGGCAACACTTCGCCCCAGACGATGCGCCAGGTGGACGCGCCCGCCGCCTGCGCCGCGGCCACGTATTCCAGCGAGCGCACCTGCTGGGTGGCGCTGCGCATCACCACCGCGTAGCGGTCCCACTTGAGCAGCCCCAGGACCAGGATCACCACCCAGAGCGAGCCGCCGACGATGGCGACGGTGGCCAGCGCCACCAGGATCACGGGCATGGACAAACGGGTGGTGATCAGGAACGACACCGCCATGTCGACCTTGCCGCCGAAGTAGCCGGCCGCCATGCCCATGGCCGTGCCGATCAGGCCCGAGATCAGCGCCACGCTGATGCCGATCAAGAGCGAGATGCGGGCGCCGTAGAACAGGCGCGACATATAGTCGCGGCCCAGCTGGTCGGTGCCCAGAGGATGCAGCCAGGTGCCCTTGGCGTACCAGACCGGCGGCGCGGTGCGGTAGGCCAGGTCCTGATAATAGGGATCGTGCGGCGAGATCCAGGGCGCGAACAACGCGATCAATACGATGACGAGCAGGATGCCGCCGCCGGCCAGCAGCGCCTTGTTGCGCCGCAGCCGCCGCCAGCGCAGGGCGGACGCGGACAGTTCCAGCGGCGCCGGGGCGCCGGGAGCGGACGGGGTAAGGGTAGGCGTGTTCATGTCAGGACACCCGGATGCGCGGGTCCAGCCACGCGTTGGCGATATCGGCGGCCAGGGTCAGCAGCACGTACAGCACCGACAGCAGCAGCACGATGAGCTGCATCACGGGATAGTCCTTGTAGGTGATGCTCTGGTAGGCCAGGTAGCCCAGCCCGTCCAGCGCGAAAATGGTCTCGATGACGACCGAGCCGCCCAGCAGGTAGCCCAGCTGCACCGCGGCCAGCGCCACCACCGGCACGATGGCGTTGCGCAGCGCATGCTTGAAGACGATCTTGCGCGCCGGCAGACCCTTGGCGCGGGCGGTGCGGATGTAGTCGGCGGCCAGGACTTCGATCATGCCGGCGCGGATCAGGCGCATGAAGGCGGGGGCCACGTAGTACCCCAGCGCGATCGCCGGCATCACGAAATGCTGCCAGCTGCCGCTGCCCGACACCGGCAGGATGCGCAGCGAGATCGAGAACAGCATGATCAGGATCAGCGCGAAGAAGAAGTTGGGCAGCGCCTGTCCCAGCACGGCGATGGCCAGGCAGATGCGGTCGATCAGGCTGCCCTTGTACAGCGCCGCCAGCACGCCCAGCGGAATCGAGATCAGGAGCGCGAAGGCCAGCGCGCCCAGGCCCAGCAGCAGGGTGGTCTTGAGCTTGGAGAGGATCAGCGGCCCGGCCTCGGTCTTGAAATACACCGAGGTGCCGAAGTCGCCCTGCAGGATATGCCAGAGCCAGTCCGCGTACTGCACCGCCAGCGGCCGGTCCAGGCCGTAGGTCTTGCGGATCATGTCGATGTCGGCCTGGCGCGCGCCTTCGCCGGCCAGGGCCAGCGCCGGGTCGCCGGACAGGTGCAGCAGCAGGAACGCCAGGATCGAAACCGTCAGCGCCACCAGCACCGCCAGGCCCAGGCGCCTGATCGTGAAATACAGCATAGGGCTTCCTCTTCGTTGGACTCACGCCGGCCCGGCGCGATGCCGGGCCGGCGCGGGGCCGTGCCTTACTTCCAGCTCATGTCCCAGAAGCGCACCAGTTCATCCGAATAGGGCTTGAAGTTCACGTCCTTGGTGGCCACGTAGTAGGCGGGCAGGGTCCACAGCGGCACCGCGTAGGCCTTCTGCGCGATCAGGTCCAGCGCCTGCTTGTAGGCGGCGTTGCGCGCGGCGCTGTCGATGGTGCGGTCGCCCTTGGTGAGCAGGTCGCGCACCTGCGCGTCGCGGGTGACGTCGTCGTTGCCGAAGGCGAAGTACACCGGCGTGGACGCGGACACGTCGTTGACCAGGTTGGAGCCCCAGGTCTGGTGCGTGAGCGAGGCCTTGTTGGCGCGGATCATGTCGCGCATGGCGGCGTACTGCAGGAAGTTGAGCTTGGCGCGGATGCCGACCGCCTGCAGGTAGTTGATGATGGCTTCGGTCTGGTTGCGCTCGCGGTAGGCCACCAGGTCGATGTCGAAGCCATTGGGGTAGCCGGCTTCCGCCAGCAGCTTCTTGGCCTGGGCCGGATCGTACTTGTAGACCGGCGCGCCTTCCTGCGTGCAGCCCGTCTGCGAAGGCGTGCAGATGGTGTTGATGAGGCCGCCGCCTTCGCCCACGATGTTCTTCAACATGGATTCGCGGTCGATGGCGTGGATGATGGCGCGGCGTACGCGTTCGTCCTTGAGCTGCGGGGCCGGCGTGCCTTCCTGGATGTTCATCTGCATGAACACGATGCGCATGGTGTTGCCGGTGACCATCTGCAGCGAGGGCATGCCGCCCAGCTGTTCGGCCTGGTCCTTGGGTACGCTCATGATCAGGTCCTCGCCGCCCGAGATGACCTCGGCCATTTGCGTCTGGCGGTCGGGGATGAAGCGGATCACCACCTTGCCGATCTTGGGCTGGGCCTTGGGCGAATCCTTGAAGTAATCGGCATTGCGTTCCAGCGTGATGGACTTGCCCGGCTGGTAATCCACCACCTTGTAGGGACCGGAGCCCACCGGCTTGGCGTTCATGCCCTTGGGGCCGACTTCCTGGTAGTACTTGGCCGGATGGATGGCGGCGGTGGTGGACAGGTATTCCTTGGCGCCGGGGAAGGGTTCCTTGGTGATCAGGCGCACCTTGTATTTGTCGATCTTCTCGACCTTGTCGATCCAGGCCACGTTCTGCTGCGTCACGGCCTTGTTCTTCGGATCCGCCACATAGTTCAGCGTGTAAACCACCGAGTCCGCATCGAACTCCTCGCCGTTATGGAATTTGACGCCTTCGCGCAGTTCGAATTCCATGGTCTTGTCGTCGACCTGCTTCCAGCTCTTGGCGAGCTGCCCCTTGTACTCGTTGGTGACCGGGTCGCGGTAGAGCAGGGTGTCCCAGACGTTGGCGGCGATGATGACGCCGATCCGCACGTTGTTGTAGTAGGGGTCCACGCTTTCTGGCGCCTGGTCGTAGGCCATGCGCAAGGTGTCGTCCTTCTTGCCGGCCAGCGCCGGCTGGGCCGCCAGCGTGGCGCAGGCCAGCAGGGCGGCAGCCAGGGCCTTGAGGGGGAGAGGGCTGCGCCAGGTCGGCGCGGATGCTGCGGGGGTGACGCGGAAATCAGTCATGGTGAGGCTCCTGTGGAAGTCACTGCACGTACTGCTTATCTGCCATCTTGTCGCGGGCGGCGCGGCCCGCTGCGCTGCCTGCGGCGGGTCAGCCGGAATCGGCCGCCGCCGCGGGCGGCTGGGTAAGGGTCTTCAACGCGGCCTCGCACTTGCGCTGCAAGTGCTGGCGCATGATGCCGGCCAGCCGGTCCGCGTCGCGCGCGTCCAGGGCCTCGGCCATCTCGATGTGCTCGCGCATCGCCAGATCCCATTTCTGGCGGTTTTCGTTCGAGACGAAACGCAGGTTCTGGATGCGCGCGTTCTGCGCGTCGTACAGCTGCTTGAGCAGGCTGTTGTGCGCGGCCAGGCTGATGCGTTCGTGGATCTCGCGATTGGTGCGGAAATAGGTGGGCAGGTCGTGGCGCGCGTGGCTGGCCATCATTTCGTAGGTCAGCGCGCGGATCTCGGCGATCTCGGTGGCCGTGGCCCGTTCGCAGGCCAGCCGGCAGGACATGGCCTCCAGCCCGCCGATGACCTCGAAGGCTTCGCGGATGTTGGCCTCCGACAGCGCCACCACTTGCGCGCCGCGGTTCGGCTCGATCTGTACCAGGCCTTCGGCGGCCAGCACGCGGAAGGCTTCGCGCAAGGGCGTGCGGGACACGCCCAGCAGGTCGCACAGGGTGCGTTCGTTCAGCCGCGTGCCGGGCGGAAATTCGCCCTGGATGATGCGTTCGCGCAGTTGCCCGGCCACCGTGGCCGGCAGCGTGCGGCCGTTGCCCATGCCGCGGGCCGCGGACGGCGGGGCGGTTTCGGCGGCCACGCTGGCGGCGCCGGAATCAGGCATCAGGCTGGAAACGCTGCTCATTGGTATACAAAAATTCCCCGTGTTTTGCGAGACTATAAACCCGTCTTTCGGTATCGCCTGATGGGTGTATACCCTAGGTTATTAACGCAAAAACAATGGGATAGAGTGACGCATGCCGCAAGTCCGCGCGTTGGGCAAGCCCTGCTTGTCTGCCCTGCGCTTTTCATTGGTATACAAAAATATTCCACTTTGGGACTACGCATGCTTACCCTGAACAGTCATCCGTCCGGCCGGCATTTCCTGCAGATTCCGGGGCCGACCAACGTGCCCGACCGCGTGCTGCGCGCCATCGACCAGCCCACCATCGACCATCGCGGACCCGAGTTTGGGGCGTTGGGCCTGGCGGTGCTGGAAGGAGTCAAGCAGGTGTTCCAGACGCAGTCGCCGGTGGTGATCTTTCCGTCGTCCGGCACCGGCGCCTGGGAAGCCGCGCTGGTCAACACCTTGTCGCCCGGCGACCGCGTGCTGATGGTCGAGACCGGCCATTTCGCCAGCCTGTGGCGCAAGCTGGCAGGGCGGCTGGGCCTGGAGGTGGACTTCCTGGAAGGCGACTGGCGCCACCCGGTGGACGCGGCCGCCATCGCCGCCCGCCTGGCCGGCGACCAGGGGCGCAAGATCAAGGCCGTGTGCGTGGTGCACAACGAAACCTCCACCGGCGTGACCAGCGACATTGCGGCCGTGCGCGCCGCGATCGACGGCGCCGCGCATCCGGCGCTGCTGATGGTGGACACGATTTCGTCGCTGGGCTCCATCGACTACCGCCACGACGAATGGGGCGTGGACGTGACCGTGGCCGGCTCGCAGAAAGGGCTGATGCTGCCGCCAGGCCTGGCCTTCAACGCCGTCAGCGCGCGCGCCCTGGCCGCGGCCGACGAGGCGCGGCTGCCGCGCTCTTATTGGGACTGGCGCGAGATGCTCACCGCCAACGCCCGCGGCTACTTTCCGTACACGCCGTCGACCAATCTGCTTTACGGCCTGCATGAAGCCCTGGCCATGCTGCGCGAAGAAGGCTTGCCGCAAGTCTTCGCGCGCCACCAGCGCCACGCCCAGGCCACGCGCCTGGCCCTGGCCGGTTGGGGGCTGGAGCTGCTGAGCCTGGATCCGGCCGCGCACAGCCCGGCGCTGACCGCCGTGATCATGCCGCAAGGCCATGGGGCCGACGCCTTCCGCAAGCTGGTGCTGGAACGCTTCGACATGTCGCTGGGACAGGGCCTGGGCAAGCTCGCCGACCGCGTGTTCCGCATCGGCCACCTGGGCCACTTCAACGACCTGACGCTGTGCGGCACGCTGGCCGGCGTGGAAATGGGCCTGGCCGCGGCAGGCGTACCGCATCGCGCCGGCGGCGTGCAGGCGGCAATGGAATTCCTGGCCGGGGCGCGTGCAAACGTCCCGGCCTGAGACACACACATAACGAGGGAAACGATGAACACACTCATGCAGCAGGCGATCCAGTTCGCCAACGACCACGAATCCGCCTGGGACCGCAGCGTCAAGGGCAACTTCGGCGTACACCTGAACGATCCGCCGCCTTGGAACCGCCTGCTGGGCCCGATCCACGACCGCGGTCCCGTGTCGGGCGTGGTCACGGTGCGCGGCGAGACCATCGCGTCCTGGGGCGAGCCCGAACGCGCCGACCTGACCTTCAGCGTGGCCAAGCTGTACCTGGCGATCCTGGCCGGCGTGGCCCATGACCGGGGCCTGCTGCCGGACGTGGATGAACCGGTGGGCAAGCGGGTGCCGGGCATCGGCTTCGATGAAGGGCAGAACGCCGACATCACCTGGCGTCATCTGCTGCAGCAGACCAGCGAATGGGAGGGCGAACGCTTCGGCGTATCGGACCAGGCCGACCGCTACCGGGCTGTCACCTTCGGCGTGCCGCCCGATGGCAAGAAAGGCGAGGCTCGGCCTCTGCAGCGTCCCGGCACGTACTGGGAATACAACGACGTGCGCATCAACCAGCTGTCGTATGCGCTGCTGCACCTGTTCCGCAAACCCTTGCCCGAGGTCTTCCGCGAGGCCGTCACGCGGCCCATCGGCGCCAGCGAGAACTGGCAGTGGGTCGGCTACGACAACGCCTGGGTCGAGATCGACGGCCAGCGCATGCCGTCAGTGCCTGGCGGTTCGCACTGGGGCGGCGGCATGTCCATCAGCGCCCGCGATCAGGCGCTGATCGGCCAGATGCTGCTGAACGACGGCATGGCCAATGGTCGCCGCATCCTGTCCAGCGAATGGATCCGGGATATGCGCACGCCATGCGCGATCGCGCCGTATTACGGCTATCTGATCTGGCTGAACCATGAAGGCCGCGTGTTCCCCAGCGTGCCGGCTTCCAGCTTCTTTGGCGTGGGAGCGGGTAGCTCGTTTACCTGGGTGGAGCCGGAACGGCAGATGGTGGTGATTGTGCGCTGGCTGAACTCGGCCTACGCCGACGCGCTGTTCGGCAAGATCCTGGAGGCTGTGGACGCTGGGGTTTAGATCGTTGTTGGCTTGGCTTTTGATGTTGAGGATATCGGGGGGCTTCGAGCTTGCGGATGTCAGGGTTCTTTAGCCGCCGAGGCCACCCTGCGCCATTCCGATGCTCGCCCCAGTGGGGCTGCGCTTCGGATGGCTCCGGGCAGCCTCGGCTGACTCTCGCCTGATGCGATGGTTGTTCCCCGTTCATGGGCGGATGCCCTGAGCCGGTGGCCGGGCGGAGGGATCCGAAGCGCAGCCCCACCGGGGCGAGCATCGGAATCCCGCAGTCCGGGCGCCGGCGGCTCAAGAACCCAGCCTCGCAAAACCGAAACGGCAGGGCTTCGAGCTTGCGGATGCCAGGGTTCTTTAGCCGCCGAGGCCACCCTGCGCCATTCCGATGCTCGCCCCAGTGGGCTGCACTTCGGATGGCTCCGGGCAGCCTCGGCTGACAGTCGCCGAATGCATTGGTCTCAGCCCCCGTTCATGGGCAGATGCCGTGAGCCGGTGGCCGGGCGGAGGGATCCGAAGCGCAGCCCCACCGGGGCGAGCATCGGAATCCCGCAGTCCGGACGCCGGCGGCTCAAGAACCCCAGCCTTACAAAACCAAACGTCAACAATCCACCCAAGAATGCCCTGGATGCGAATTTGACTGGCGCGGGCTTAACGTTGCATGCTCCCGCCTAATCCATTTCCGTGAATGAGAGGAAGCCAACCATGAACTACCGCCGCCTCGGCCGCAGCAATCTCCGCGTCTCTCCGCTCTGCCTGGGTACCATGATGTTCGGCGAGCAGACCCCCGACGACGAAGCCGCCCGCATTGTCGCGTCCGCGCGTGACCATGGTTTGAACTTCATCGACACCGCCGACGTCTACAACGGCGGCCGCTCCGAAGAAGTGGTCGGCAAGCTGCTGAAAGGCCAGCGCCACGACTGGGTGCTCGCCAGCAAGATCGGCAACGCCGTCGGTGTAGGCCCGAACCAGGCCCACTATTCGCGCCAGTGGCTCATGCGCGGCGTCGAGGAAAGCCTCACGCGCCTGGGCACCGACTTCATGGACATCCTCTACCTGCACCGCGACTACCACGAGGAAAACCTCGAAGAAGCGCTGTGGGCGCTGGGCGACCTGATCCGCGCCGGCAAGCTGCGCAGCTTCGGCCTGTCCAACTTCCGCGGCTGGCGTATCGCCGAGGTCATGCGCCTGTGCGAAAAAATGGGCGTGCCGCAACCCGTGGTGTGCCAGCCTTACTACAACATGCTCAACCGCGGCCCCGAAGTCGAGATCCTGCCCGCCTGCAAGCACTACGGCCTGGGCGTCGTGCCCTACAGCCCGATCGCGCGCGGCGTGCTTACCGGCAAGTATCTGCCGGGCCAGGCGCCCGCGGCCGATACCCGCGCCGGACGTGGCGACCGCCGCATCCTGGCGACCGAGTTCCGCGAAGAGTCCCTGGAAATCGCGCAGAAGCTGGTCGCGCACGCCGCCGCGCGCGGCACGCAGGCGGGCCATTTCGCCACCGCCTGGGTGCTGGCCAATCCCGTCATCACCGCGGTCATCGCCGGCCCGCGTACCCTGGCGCAGATGGAGGACTACTACGCGGCCCTGGACGTGAAGACAACGGCCGAGGACGAGGCCGTCGTCAATGACTGGGTGACGCCGGGCCATGCTTCGAGCCACGGCTACAACGACCCAAACTACCCGTTCTACGGCCGCCCGGTAGCGGCGGCCTGATACGGGCATAGTCCCAGGGTAAGAAGCGCCGGCCCGCATGGCCGGCGCTTTCACGTTCAAGCCTTGCCCAATCCCCCGCGCGGCATGGCAGGCGGCGCGGCCGCTTCCAATTCAGCCGGCTGCACGCCACGCCCGATCAGCATGGCGCAGATCGCCGATACCACCCCCGCGAACAGCACGTACAGGCAGATCAGCCAAGGCTGGCCGCCGCCCGTCTTCAGCAGCGCCGTTGCGATGATGGGCGTGATGCCCGAGGCGAAGATCCCCGAGAACTGATAGACGAAGGAAATCCCCGTGTAGCGCACCTTGGCGTCAAACAGCTCGCAGAACAGCGCCGCCTCCGGCCCGTACACCGCGGCGTAAAGGATGCCGAACGGGATAATGATCGCCAGCCAGATCAGCATCACGCTGCCCTGGCTGTTGAGCATCAGCCAGAATCCGGGGAAGGACGCCGCCGCAGTGATGAGCGATCCCCAGAAATAGACCCGGGTGCGGCCGATGCGGTCGGACAGCCGGCCGAAGAAAGGGATGAAGAAGCACATCACCAGGGCCGCGGCCATCACCCCGATCAGCGCTTCGGTCCGGCTGATCTGCACCGTCTGCGTCAGGTACGAGATCGAGAACACGCCGAACACGTTGAAGAACACGCCGTCGATATAGCGCGCGCCCATGCCCTTGAAGACATTGCCCGGATAGCGCTTGAGCATGTCGAAGAACGGAATGCGGCTCTCGGCGTTGTTGGCCTTGACCGCCGCGAACTCGGGCGTCTCCTTGATGTTCAGGCGGATGTACATGCCCACCAGCACCATGGCGGCCGACGCCAGGAAGGCGATGCGCCAGCCCCAGGCCATGAACTGCGCATCCGTCAGCAGCGTGGACAGCAGCGCCACCGTGCCCGAGGCCAGGCACAGCCCGATGGCCAGCCCGATCTGCGGCAGCGAGGCATAAAAGCCTTTCTTGCCCGGCGGCGCGTATTCGTAGGCCATCAGCACCGCGCCGCCCCATTCGCCACCCAGCCCTATGCCCTGGAACACGCGCAGCAAAAGCAGCAGGATCGGCGCCCAGATGCCGATGCTGTCGTAGGTCGGCACCAGCCCGATCAGGAAGGTGGCGATGCCCATGATCATCAGCGTCATCACCAGCATGCTCTTCCTGCCGATGCGATCGCCGAAGTGGCCGAAGATCAGGCCGCCCAGCGGCCGCGTGACGAAACCGACGGCAAAGGTGGTGTAGGCCAGCATGGTCGAAACCACCGGGTCGCCCGTGGGGAAGTACAGCTTGTTGAACACGATGCCCGCGACGACGCCATACAGGAAAAAGTCGTACCACTCGATGGTGGCTCCGATCAGCGACGCGGCGACGACTTTGCGCACCGCGGCTTCGTTTTGCTTGGCCATGTCTAGTCTCCTTTGGTGGGGCGGTCGGGCAATCTGCGTTGTCCTGCGCCTTGGGGTTCTGCTATCCGGGGTCCGTCATCTCCAATTCAGGCGGCGACGCGCAGCGCCTGCGGCTGCGCTTGCCTGAGGTCCTGCAACATGAATTCGGCCGCGCGTTCGGCCAGCATTACCACCGGCACGTTGGTGTTGCCCGACACCAGCGTCGGCATGATGGAGCAGTCCACCACCCGCAGCCCGGCCACGCCGTGCACGCGCAGGCGCTCGTCCACTACGGCCATCGGGTCGCTGGACGGCCCCATCTTGGCGGTGCCGGACGGGTGGAAGATCGTGGCGCCGTATTCGCGGCAGAAGTGCAGGATCTCGTCGTCCGTGCGCACGTCCGGCCCGGGGCGGAACTCGCGTTTCATCAGGCCGGCCAGCGGTTCGGTGGCGGCGAGCCTGCGCGCATATTTCACCGCGGCGACCGCCATCTTGCGGTCCAGTTCGGTGGACAGGTAATTGGGTTGCATGGACGGCGCTTCGAACGGGTCCGCGCTGCGCAGTTGGACCCGGCCGCGCGACGTGGGCCGCAGCTCGCACACCGAATAGGTGCAGCCCGAGAACGGATGCACCTTGCCGCCCGCCATGTCGGCCGACAGCGTGGCGAAATGGAACTGCGTGTCGGGCGTGCGGCTGGCAGGATCCACGCGGCAGAACACGCCGCCCTGGTTGATGCCCACCGCCAGCGGCCCGCCGCGGAACAGCAGCCATTCCAGGCCCATGCGGGCGCGGCCCGTCAGGCTGCGCAACTGGTCGTTGGTGGTGATGGGGCGGGTGGTCTCGTAGATCAGCCGGATCTGCAAATGGTCCTGCAGGTTCTCGCCCACGCCCGGCAGGTCGCGCACCACGCCGATGCCGAACTGGCGCAGCAGGGCCGCGGGGCCGACGCCGGACAGTTGCAGCAGCTGCGGCGATTGCAGGGCGCCCGCGCACAGCACCACTTCGCGGCGGGCGCGCACGGTGTGCACCTGGCCGTCGCGCCGGTAGCGCACGCCGCAGGCGCGGCGGCCCTCGAACAGCACGGCCATGGCGTGCGCGTCGGTTTCCACGCGCAGATTGCTGCGGTCCTGCGCCGGGCGCAGGTAGGCCACGGCGGTGGAGCAGCGGCGGCCGTTGCGCGTGGTGAGCTGGTAGTAGCCCACGCCTTCCTGGTCGCCGGTATTGAAGTCCTGCACATGCGGCAAGCCCAGCTTTTGCGCGGCGCCGATCAACGCTTCCACCAGCGGATGCGCCGTCTTGATCGAGGTGGCGTTGAGCATGCCTTCGGTGCCGCGCGTGGGGCCGGGACCGAGATCATTGTTCTCCAGCTTGCGGAAATAGGGCAGGCATTCGTCCCAGCTCCAGCCCGGATTGCCGGCGGCGGCCCAGGCGTCGTAGTCCTGCCGCTGGCCGCGGATGTAGATCAGGCCGTTAATGGAGCTGGAGCCGCCCAGCGTGCGGCCGCGCGGCCAGTAGATGCGCCGGTCCAGCATGCCGGGGTCGGGGTCGGTGTAATAGCCCCAGTTCAAGACCTTGTGGAACATCGTCTTGCCGTAGCCGATGGG
The DNA here is from genome assembly GCF_014490035.1 of Achromobacter xylosoxidans. Classification (NCBI taxonomy): domain Bacteria; kingdom Pseudomonadati; phylum Pseudomonadota; class Betaproteobacteria; order Burkholderiales; family Alcaligenaceae; genus Achromobacter; species Achromobacter xylosoxidans. The sequence goes on from NZ_CP061008.1 coordinate 3,122,635, forward strand.
GATGTGTATCCACGGGTTGCTGTCCTTGGGGCCGGCTTCCAGCAGGCAGACGCTGTGCGCGCCGCTGGCGCTCAGCCGGTTGGCCATCACGCATCCGGCCGAGCCGGCGCCAACCACGATGTAATCCACGGTATCGGACATGTCCGCAAGCTCTCCCTGCAGCAGGGCGCCGCGCCAAGCCTATGGCGCGTTAACCCTGCTTGTCGTTGTGGGGCGCACTTATATACTGGATCGATGCCGGCGCCTGGGCGCTGCGGCATTTGAGGCGATTCTAGGAAGCGCGCGCGCAGAGCAAAGCACAACAGGCGCAGGGGCGGAATAGTGGAACAGAATATGCAGATTCAGTTTCAAAATCGCAGTGCAACATCGGCGCAGCAGGCCGACGACGCCGCCAGCCATCAAGAGGCCGCGCGTTCGCTGCGGGCGCTGGTGGTGTTGGACCACCTGGCGCGCGCCCAGCATCCGCCCACGCTGGCGCAACTGGCGCAGCGGCTGGACATGCCCAAGACCACCTTGATGCGCCTGCTGGCGGCCATGCAGCGCGCCGGCTTCGTGGCCGCCACGCCCACCGAGAACGGCTTCGTGCCGGGGCCGCAGGCAGCCACCCTGGCGCTGGCCACCTTGCGCGCCTCCGCCTTCACGCGCGCCTGCCGCGCGGTGCTCGCCCAACTGGTCGGCACCCTGGGCGAAACCTGCAACCTGACCGCGCCCGACGGCGACCGCGTGGTCTACATGGAACGCGTGGAAACGGCCGAGCCGCTGCGCCTGTTCTTCGCGGTGGGCAGCCACGTACCCATGCATTGCACCGCCAGCGGCAAGCTGTTCCTGGCGTCCATGAACCGCTTGGAGCGCGGGCGGGTGCTGGCGCGCCTGCCGTTGACACGCAACACGCCGCGCACGCTGACGGACCCGGCCAGGCTGGAAGAAGAACTCGAAAGATTGGCCGCGCGCGGCATCGGCATCGATAACGAGGAATTCGTGCGCGGCATGAGCGCCGTGGCGGTGCCGGTGCGCGACGCGGACGACCGCGTGGTGGCGGCGGTGGCCTGCCATGCGCCGACGGCGCGCGTGATGCTGGACGACCTGCTGCGCGCGGTGCCGGTGCTGGAACGCGCCGCGCGGGCCATGCATGAGGTGCTGGCGCAGCACCGCGCCGGCCCGGCATAACGGCCCGGCCTGCGGGTTTTCAATCAGGCGTGAACAAGTCCGGCGGCAGGCGCGCCACGGCGTCGTAGGTCAGGCGGATGTGGGCGGCCAGCAGGTCACAGGCGCGGTCGGCATCGCGCGCCAGCGTGGCGTCCAGGATGCCCTTGTGCTCGTCGTCCAGGTCGCGCGCGATGGGCTTGCGCGTGACCGTCAGGCGCCGATAGCGCTCGGCCTGCTGGTACAGGATGCCCAGGAAATGATGCAGCCAGCGCGAGGGACAGGCGCGGATCAGTTCGCGGTGGAACTCGCGGTTGCGCTGCTCCCATTCTTCAAAGCGGGTGTCGGGGTCGGCGGCCAGGCGCTGTTCGGCCTTGCTCAGCCGGTGGAAGGCGGCCAGCACCGCGCTTTCCCAGTCGTCGTCGCCCAGCGCGATGGACTGGCGCAGGGCCTGGGTTTCAAGCAGCACGCGGTTCTCGGTGATGTCGCGGAAGTCTTCCAGCGAGATCGGCGTGACGTGGAAGCCGCGCTGTCCTTGCGCGATGACCAGCGCGTCCGACACCAGCAGCGCCAACGCTTCGCGCAGCGTGCCTGCGCCCACGCCGTAATCGTCCTTCAGATGTTCGACCCGCAGGCGGGAACCCGGCGGATGCACGCCCTGGATGATGTCGCGGCGCAGGTTGACATAGGCCGCGCCGACCAGGGTGTTGGCCGAGGCGGAATGGGCGAGCGGGGGGAGGGTGGCGCCGTCTGACATGGGAGCTACTTTATCACTGCGTTCAAAAAATCTCGATAAAAATTATTGACGCCGAGATTTATGCTGCTTATCGTAGAAAAAAAGCGTCGAGACCACGACCGGCACCGAGCCGGCGGCTGGCGCACCCAGGAGACAAGCACAGTGATACGGCTACACGACGTCCGGCGTACCGGCCCGCGCACCGGCAACCTGCCCGAAATGTCTGCCCGACGGCCCTTGTTGCGTCCGGTTCTGCGCCATATTGCGGCTTGCGTGGCGGCGGTGGCCGCACTGGCCGCGAGTCCTGCGGCCAGCGCGGAAACCTGGCCGGCGCGGCCGGTGACGCTGCTGGTCAATGGCGGCCCAGGCAGCCTGCCGGACCTGTTCGCGCGGCCCTTGGCCGAACGCCTGCACCGCTCCCTGGGCCAGCCCGTCGTGGTCGAAAACAAGCCGGGCGCTGGCGGCATGCTGGCAATGCAGCAGCTCAAATCCGCGCCGGCCGACGGCCACACGCTGGCCTTGGTCACCAATGCCCACCTGGTGTGGAATCCCTACATCTTCCCGGCCCTGACCTACGATCCGGCGCGCGACCTGCAGCCCGTCAGTCCGCTGGCGGTCATTCCCATGGCGCTGACGGTCAACGACAAGCTGCAAGCCCAGTCCCTGGACCAGCTGCTGGCGCTGGCGCGCCAGAAGCCCGGCCGCCTGAACTACGCGTCCTCGGGCAACGGCAGCCCGCCCCACGTGCTGTTCGAGATGCTGCGTGAACAGGCCGGCGTCGACATCCTGCACGTCCCGTTCAAGACCGGCACCGCCGCGCTGAATTCGGTGCTGGCGGGCGATACCGAAATCTATTTCGCCGGCACCGCGCTGGTCGAGCCCATGGTCAAGGACGGCCGCTTGCGCGCGCTGGCGATGAGCGAGACCGTGCCCGACGCCGCCTTCGGCAAGACTCCCACGCTGGCCGCCAGCAACTTCCGCGGCTTCGAAGGCGCGGTGTGGCTGGGCGTGGCCGCGCGCGCCGGCACGCCGGACGCCATCGTGCAGCGGCTCAACGAAGAAATCGGCCGCGCGCAGCAGGACGGCGCGCTCAAGCAGATGTACGCCAGCCACGGCTCCTTGCCGTACCATCTGGCGGCGGCGGCCTTCGCCCAGCGCGTCGCGGCCGAGCGGGACACTTCCGGTCCCGTGCTGCGCAAGCTGGGCATCAAGCCCGATTGAACCTCCTACTTCCAACCCTGGTATTCGGGGCTCCGCTTGCGGGGCCCGCAGCAGCTTATGAACCTGATCGAAGAGATTGTTGAAAACTCCCCGTCCATCCGCGACATCCGCAGGGACATCCATGCGCATCCGGAACTGGCGTTCGAAGAGAACCGCACCTCCGACCTGGTGGCGCAGCTGCTGGAAAGCTGGGGCATCCCGGTGCATCGCGGCTTCGGCAAGACCGGCCTGGTGGGCGTGATCCGCAACGGCGACTCCGGGCGCACGCTGGGACTGCGCGCCGACATGGACGCGCTGCCCATGCACGAGGTCAACCAGTTCAGCCACGCCAGCAAGCATCCTGGCGTGATGCACGCCTGCGGCCACGATGGCCATACCGCCATGCTGCTGGGCGCGGCCCAGCACCTGGCGCACCATCGCAACTTCGACGGCACCGTCTACCTGATCTTCCAGCCCGCCGAAGAGCGCGGCGGCGGCGCGCGCGAGATGATGCGCGACGGCTTGTTCGAGAAATTCCCCATGGAAGCGGTGTTCGGCATGCACAACATGCCCGGCATACCGGTGGGCTGCTTCGCCTCGTCCGCGGGGCCGGTGCTGGCGTCCAATAGCGAATTCCACGTGACCGTGCGCGGCAAGGGCGGCCACGCGGCCATGCCGCACCTGTCCATCGATCCCATCCCTGCAGCGGCGCAGATGATCGAGGCCTTCCAGACCATCATCAGCCGCAACAAGAAACCGCTGGAGACGGCAGTCATCTCCGTGACCACGGTGCAGGCGGGCGGCGTGGTCAACGTCATCCCCGACACCTGCGAGCTGCGCGGCACCGTGCGCGCCTACACCCGCGAAACCCTGGACCTGATCGAGCGCCGCATGGGCGAGATCGCCGAGCACGTGGCCGGCATGTTCGGCGCGCAATGCGAATTCGTCTTCACGCGGCACTATCCCTCGACCATCAACCACGAGGCCGAGACCGCCTTCATGCGCAACGCGCTGACCCAGGTGGTGGGGCAGGAGCGCGTGCTGGTGCAGGCGCCCATCATGGCGGCCGAGGACTTCTCTTTCATGCTGGAAGAGGTGCCGGGAAGCTATTGCTTCATCGGCAACGGCGAAGGCGACCACCGCGAACCCGGCCATGGCGAAGGCCCGTGCCTGGTCCACAACACCAGCTACGACTTCAACGACGCGCTGCTGCCGATCGGCGCGAGCGCCTTCGTGAAGCTGGCTGAGAACTGGATGCCGCGCAAGTAGCGGCGCTACAGCCCCGGCGGCGGTCGCGCCGGGGCCATGCGGCCATCAGCTTTAGTGGCCGGAATCGGCCTGGACCGATAGTTCGTGGTTGCGTGTGCGCACCAGCAGCGCGCTGAGCGCAGCGGCCAGCCCCGCGATCAGGGCGCCCGCCAGGAAGGTCAGCTGATAGCCGCCATTCAGCGCCAGGGTCGGCGCCGCGCCAGCCGCCGCCAATCCGGCGCTGCGCGCTGCGGCCAGGCTGGCCAGCACCGCCAGCCCCAGGGCGCCGCCCATCATGAAAGCCGTGTTCACTACGCCCGAGGCCAGGCCGGACTGGCTGGGTTCCACATCGCTCATCGCGGCCAGCAGCATCGGATTGAAGGCCACGCCCGCGCCCAGGCCCAGCAACAGCATGGCGGGCAGAACGTCGACAGCAAAGCTGCCGTCCGCCGGCGCGCGCGCGAACAACGCCAGCCCCAGTGCGGCAATGAACAGGCCTATGGCCAGCGGCCCGCGGATGCCAAAGCGCATCACCAGCTTGGCCGACAGTCCCAGCGAGAACGCCGCCATGATGAGGTTGGCCGGCAAGAAGGCCAAGCCGACTTCCATGGGGCTGTAGCCCAGCACCAGCTGCATGTACAGCGCCGACACGAAAAACCACGCAAACATCGCCGCGGCCCATAGCACGCCAACGATGTTGGCCGTGGCCACATTGCGCAGGCGGAACAGCCCCAGCGGCATCAGCGGCGATTCGACGCGCGCCTCGATGGTCAGGAACAGCACCATCAGCGCGGCCGCCGCGCCCAGCAGGGTCAGCGATTGCGTCGACGTCCAGCCGGCCTCGTTGCCATTGACCACCGCATACACCGCCAGCATCAGCGAGGCGGTGACGCTCAGCGCGCCGGCCACGTCCAGCCGGGCGCCCGCGGCGGCAGGCGGCGCGGCCGGAATCAGCCGCAGGCACAGCGCATAGACCACCACGCCGATGGGCAGGTTGACCAGGAAGATCCAGTGCCAGGACAGCGCGCTGGTCAGCAGCCCGCCCAACAGCACGCCGATGCTGCCGCCGCCCGCGCAGACAAAGCCATACACGCCCATGGCGCGCGCCCGTTCGCCGGTTTCGGTGAACAGGTTCATGATGAGCGACAGCGACACCGCCGACACCACCGCGCCGCCCAGGCCCTGCGCGGCGCGCGCGGCGATCAGCAGGGTCTGGCCCTGGGCCAGCCCGCAGGCCAGCGACGCCACCGTGAAAACCACCAGGCCCGCCAGGAACATGCGGCGGTGGCCGAACAAGTCGCCCAGCCTGCCGCCCAGCAGCAGGAAGCCGCCGAAGGTCAGCATGTAGGCATTCACCACCCAGACCAGCGAGGTCTCGGTGAAATGCAGGTCTTCGCGGATGGAGGGCAGGGCGACGTTCACGATGGTGGTGTCCAGCACGATCATCAACACGCCCAGGCAAAGCACCATCAGCGCCCACCAGCGTTGCTTGCCATGTATTCCGTGCGTCATCGAGTCTTGCTCCGTGAATGGCGGCAGTCGGGTGCGCCGCCTTGTTCCAGGTTCTTAGTGCGAAACACGCCCGCCGCTGACCATCCAGCGCGTGCCATAGCGGTCTATCAGCGCGCCATAAGCCTCTACCCAGAAAGTCTTCTGCAAGGGCATGGTGATGCTGCCGCCTTCGGCCAGCAGGTCGAAGACGCGTTGCGCGTCCGAGACCGTGGGATAGGCCAGGGACAGCGCCACGCCCTGCTTGCCGGGATAGGGATGCCCGGCGGTGGCGTCGCTGCCCATCAGGGTCTGCTCGTCCAGGCCCAGGCGGGCGTGCATGATACGGCCCGCGTCCTCGTCCGACAAGACCGGCATGGCGGCGTCGGGCGGGGCGTCAGCATAGCGGATCATGGCCTCCATCCGTCCGCCCAGCACGCGCTCGTAGAAGTGCATGGCCTCGGCGCAATTGCCGTCAAAGCTGAGGTAGGCGGATAGTTGGGGCATGATGTCTCCAGGGTGACGGGCGGACAGTGCCAGGAGGGCGGCGCCGCTCTATGATGGAAGCCTGACCCCACGTACAAAGGAGCCCGGCCATGCTGAAAGGAAGCTGCCATTGCGGACAGATCGCGTTCGAAGTCGATGGCGCACCGTCCCAGGTACTGGAATGCAATTGCTCGCACTGCAGCCGCAAAGGCTATCTGCTGTGGTTCGTGCCCCGCGCCAGCGTGCGCCTTGCCACGCCCGCCAGCGGCATGTCGACCTACCGGTTCAACAAGCACGTGATTTCACACCACTTCTGCGCCAATTGCGGCTGCGCGCCATTCGGTTTCGGCGTGGGCGCCAAGGGCGAAGAGACAGCAGCGGTGAACGTGCGCTGCCTGGAAAACGTGGATCTGAACGCCTGGCCCCGCATCCCGTACGACGGCCGCAGCGTCTGAGCGCCGCGGACCGCGCTACATCATAGGGCAAGGCCGCGCCGCGCGATATGGCGAGTGCGTGACATGTCTTTTCATCGATTTGAACTAGTTTCAGGGAAGCGCCGCATGAGCACCGTAAAACTGCTGTCCGACGAGGAAGTCCGCCAAAACCCGCAAGCCTGGGCCGTGTTCCAAGACATCCGCGCCACGCGCAAGTCGGACTTCGTCAACAACTTCTGGCGCGCCCTGGCCAACGATCCGCCGCAGCTGGAACGGGTCTGGGGCCAGCTCAAGCAGGTCATGATGGCCGACGGCGAACTCTCGCCGCTGGTGCGCGAAATGATCTACATCGCCGTGTCCACCGCCAACGGCTGCTCCTACTGCATCCATTCCCACACCGCCGCCGCCCGCGCCAAGGGCATGACCGACGGCCAGCATGCCGAACTGCTGGGCGTGATCGGCATGGCCGCGCAAACCAACGCCATGGTCACCGCCATGCAGGTACCCGTCGACGAGGCATTCATCGTGAAATAGGAGGCCGCCATGTCTCTGATCCCGCTGTTTCCGCTATCCAACGCGCTGTTCCCCGCAGGCGTGCTGCACCTGCGCATCTTCGAGGTGCGCTACCTGGACATGATCCGCCGCTGCATCGCGGACGGCAGCGAATTCGGCGTGGTCGGCCTGTTGTCGGGCCAAGAGGTCCGCACCCCCGAAGGCGTGGAGACCCTGGCCCCCGTCGGCACCATGGCGCGCATCGCAGACTGGGACGCGCCCATGCCGGCCCTGCTGGAGCTGCGCTGCGTCGGCACCAGCCGCTTCCGGCTGCTTTCCAGCGAGGTGGCAAAATACGGCCTTTGGATGGGCCAGGCCGAGCCCATCCCCGACGACCCGCCCGCGCCCGTGCCGGCCGCCATGCAGCCCAGCGCCGACGCGCTGGGACGCCTGGTGGCCCAATGGCAGCAAGATGGCGTGTCCCCCGAAAGAATGCCCCTGGGCCCGCCGTTCCGGCTGGATGACAGCGGCTGGGTCGCCGACCGCTGGTGCGAACTGCTGCCGCTGCCGCCCGACGACAAAGCCGCCTTGCTCGCCATGACCGATCCGGTGGCGCGCCTGGCGGCGATTCAGGACGTGCTGCGGGGGCAGGGGCTGGCTTAGGACAGATGCCAGGGGCCGCAAGTTGTTTACAAGGCCTGGGCGTAACCGTATTTGGACACCATGGAAATCAGGATAGACGAGGGCCTGCGCGCCTACATAGACCCCTTGACCGACGACGAGCGCGAAGCGCTGGAACGCAGCCTGCTCGCCGAAGGCTGTCGCGACGCCCTGGTGCTATGGGGCGACCTGCTGGTCGACGGCCACAATCGCCATGCCCTTTGCATGAAGCACGGCATTCCCTTCGAGACCCGCCAGAACACCTCGTTCAAGTCCATCGAGGACGTGCACCTCTGGATGATCGAAAACCACCTGGGCCGGCGCAGCGTGTCGGACTTCCAGCGCGGGGTGCTGGCGTTGCGCAAGAAGGAAATCCTGCAGGCGCGCACCGCCTCGGCGCCCGCGCCCGACGATCCCCCCTGGGATGAAGACTCCGGCGAACCGCCGCCATTGCCTGCCGCAGTCGTGTCGCAGGCGCTGAGCCGGCAGGCCCTGGCACGAGCTGCGCGGATCAGCAGCAATACCTTGGGGCAGATCGAGAAGATACAGAAGGCCGCGGCGCCGGAATTGGTGCGGGCGGTCAAGGATGGGGCTATCTCCATCAACGCTGCGGCGGCGGTGGCGACGTTGCCGCCGGAGCGGCAGGCTGCGGCTGTGGCCGGCGGCAGGAAGGAATTGCAGCAGGCTGCCCGGGAAGTCCGCCAGGCCAAGGCGCCGCCGCCGCGGGAGGCTGTGCCGGATATTCCTATTGAGAATATTGCGGATTTGCCGGCTGAGGTGGCGCGGTTACGGGAGTTGCTGACTCGGCTGACGGATGAGAGGGATCAGTTGAAGAAGAAGGTGATGCATTTGACGGTGGCGCTGGCCGAGGCTAGGAATGCGTCGGGGGGAGGGGATGATTGAAGGCAGGAGCAATTGCCAAGCGCGGGCGTTGCTTCGTGTGGTCTGGCAACCTGGCGATGTAAGCCGTTGATGGACTTGCTCCAACCTTGCGAAATTTCTGCTTTCCGCCAAGAGCGGCGATTTCACGCTTGCGGGTCTATACTCGGCACCCGCCAATTTGCGTGATACGACAAGGCCAAATGAAAGCAAGAGAATTGCTCATCGCTACGCTGGGAGCGTTGGTGTTGAGTCAACCATCGCCATCCTTCGCACAAAGCATCAACGGGAAGAATCTCTACACGCAGAGATGCGCGATGTGCCACGGCGCAGATATCAAGGGTACGGGCCTTTGGCCAAGAAAAGCAATCCTCCCACGCCCGATCTCACAACTGCTGCGTTCAAGAAGCGGCTCAATGACTATCCGGGCGTCATCGTCTCATCGGTAATCCTTCGTCCGAACGGAGACCTGATTCCGAGAACGTTGAGGGAGAACGGCGTAAAGCTGGCGCCGCACTCTTGGACTGTTCAGGATTTTCGTGATTTGAACAAATACATGAGCGATGTGATTGCAAAAAGCCGATGAGGGCGCGTTGGCCGGCTGGCTGCGCGGCAACTTCGCGATCCGGATCAAAGCGAACAAGACGGTCAGTATCCGATTCGACGGACTGGATGAATTGCAGCGGGATGGAGGCTGCCGCTACGCCGTCGTATCGCTTGGCAGGATCGGATTGCTACTTCCGGGCTAGTTACTTACCACGCGATCACGAATAACCTAGATCCGATTTTAGGCAAGCGTCTAAAGGGAGGGTCTATGCTTGAACGTAGCTATCTCAGCAACCGCTACACCGTCTCGGATCCGGACGCGCGGCTGAGGCGGGAAGACAATCTCATGGCGTTCGAAACGGCCAATGGAGAGATTCAAAAAATACCGCAAGGGATCGTCATACGTGTTGACGCGATTCAGCGCTTGCAGACGGGAGCAAAGAAGGTCGCACTGTTTGCGCATGCCGTCCGAGAAAACGGCGAGCCACTTGGCTGGACCTCGACAAAGAACTTCGAAGGCTCGTTTATCAATGAGACCCTTGATCTGCTCAAACCCGGGGCTGGAAGCGGAAAGTTCGGTCCTAACGCAGCGTGGTCGCGTGGCGCCTACATTGGCCAGATCGACCTCGTCGAAATAGTCGATTCGACAACGGAAATTGAGCGTCTTTCTATTGCTACCGTTACGCCATATCTGGAAATGGTAGGGAAGGCGAAGTCGTCAGGTGTAAACCTTACCATCAATAGCGGGTTCCGATCCTATCCGGAGCAGAAGATGCTGTGGGATGGGTATGTCAAGCGTCTTCCCGGATTCAATTTGGCTGCGAAACCCGGCAACTCGAACCACCAGAACGGGATCGCCATCGATATCGCTGTCGCGGGTGCGGACGGCAACGAGGTCTATGAGTGGCTAAAACAAAACGCGCCTCGCTTTGGGTTCGTTCGCACTGTCAGCGGTGAGCCATGGCATTGGGAACACGATCCCACACGCGCTCAGCAGGCGGTTCAAAATGGCACCTACAAAATTCCATCTGTGACTGGCTGACAGGGCGAATCTCTTTGGAACTGCCCGTGAAGCCGTAAGCAGAGAAAGGTTCAAACTACGGGCGGTCCCGTCCTAGGTAGCTTCCAGCTTTGCAGTGCGCTTGCGTCGCAGCTCAACCACCTGTTCCGCGCCTACAGCCCGAGCTCGCAACTGCCCACAGCCCCCATCCACATCCTGCCCAGCGCTATTTCTCACCTTGGTCAGCACGCCACGGCTTTGCAGGGAGCGGACGATCTCGTGGATGCGCTCGGTTTCGGGGCGCTGGTAGTCATCCCCTTCAAGGCTATTGAAGGGGATGACGTTGAGTACCCCATATTTGCCTTTCAGCAGACGCACGACCGCATCGAGTTCGTCGTCGCCGTCGTTGATGCCCTTGAGCAGCGTCCACTGATACTGGATCGGATAGTCGGTGTCGCGAGCGTATCTCTCGCCCAGTTCGATCAGTTCTTCCGGCGCAATTTTCGGCGCGCGCGGCAGCAGGTGTGCGCGCAGTTCGGCCTTGGTTGTGTGCAGCGACAGCGCCAGCGCGGGCTTGACGCGTTGTTGCGGCAGGGCCTCGAACACGCGCAGGTCGCCCACGGTTGAGAACACGAGATTTTTGTGGCCGATATTGCCCTCGGTGCCGAGCAGGTCGATGGCTTCGAGCACGTTGTCGAGGTTGTGCGCCGGTTCACCCATGCCCATGAAGACGACTTTTTTCACTACGCGCTGACGCCGCGCCAGCACGACCTGGGCCAGGATTTCCATGCTCGTGACCTGGCGGATCAGGCCGCTCTTGCCGGTCATACAGAAGCGGCAGCCGACCGCGCAACCGACCTGGGTGGAGACGCAGAGTCCGTCGCGCGGCAACAGCACGCTTTCCACCATCTGCCCGTCGGCGAGTTCGACCAGCAAGCGCGAGCCGTCGTTACCTGCGTGTTCGGAGCGGACGCGGGCGAGGGCGTCCAGCTCCGCCGTCAAAGCCGGGACGGCGTCACGTAGCGCGAGAGGCAGAAAGTGCTCGGCGCTCCGGCGTCGCGTGCCGGTGTCGAGCGCTTGCCCTTGCAGCCAGACGCGCACGAGGCGGCCACGGTGGACGGGCAGGGCGCCGAGAGCGGCGAGGCGTTGGTCGAAGTCGGAGTAGCGCATGGGGGGCGCATTTTACCCTGCCGCTGGAACGAGCTGTCGTAGGGTAGGTGGTCTCGTTGCCGACTACTGCCGAGATTTCGAAGGTCGGTAACCGCCGGTTGGTCTGCTACCGGCAAGTGGCAGTCCTCCACGGATTGCGTCACGTGGGAATCACACCCTGAGGATTTATCCGCGTCATTTCAACGTGCGCGTGCCGCTTTGAGTTTGATTTTTCGCTCGATCAAGTCGCACGTTGCACTTGACCTGGCTCGGGTTTCCCTGGTTAATGTCGCTGCCCATGATTTAGCGGCTCCAGCGCAGGATTATTTCCGTTTCTCCACGTCAAGGTTATGGTTGCATCCACTCTCGTTGCCATGCTGTGTGCACATCTATTGTGCTTTTCGGGCATGTTTTTGCTGATTAGCCGCCGCTTGCCCGGCAACAGGATGGGAATGGACTTTTTCGCCGCGGGCAATCTCCTGCTGGCGTTGGCCTATATCCTGCAACTGGTTGAAGGCGGACCCGCCTGGAGTGTGATGAGCGTCGTTAATCACACCCTCACGCTGGCTGCCCCGATCGCCTACTGGCTAGGCGCCATGCGCTTCTTTGGGCGTCAGGTCCGATTGTGGCGCACGTTGATCATTTTTTCCGTGGTCTATGGCATTGCGCAATGCCTGGTGCAATGGGGCGCAGGACCCACCGCGCGTTACGCAATGCTTGCGGCGATGGCGAGCGTGCTCTTCTTTGCAATGACCATAACCGTGATCTATGGCGTTCGCACTTTCGCGAAAGATCTGCACGGGGAGATGTTCTTCTTCGCGTTCCTGATAGGCGGAATCTGCATTCTGAATGCGCTGAAGTTCTTGAAAATCGTAGATGGCGGCCTGGATGCGCTGCATATGGATAGTCGATTTCAGATGATCTTCTACATCTACATGTCGACCCTGGCGACCATAGTCCCACCTTCCATTGTCTGGCTGGTACTGCGGCGGCTGACGGATAGCCTGCGCAATATGGCGGCGCGCGATCCCATGACGGATCTCCTCAATCGCCGAGGACTCCAGGAGGCGCTCACCCGGTCTTTTAATTCTCGGAATGCCGGGGCGGCTCGATTGCTGCTGTTGGACGTCGACCATTTCAAGCTTATCAATGACACCTATGGGCATCAAGCTGGCGATGAAGTGATCTGCCAAGTCGCGGACATACTTCGTTCCACGGTTCGCAACGGGGACTTGACGGGGCGTATTGGCGGGGAAGAGTTTGTGGCTGTTTTTCTGGAAGCTGATGGGGACCGTGTAATCCACTTGGCGGAACGTCTGCGTGCCAGCGTTGAGAATCAGGCAATCAAAGTGACGGGTTCCGACGATGTGCTGCGCTGCACGGTCACCATTGGAGTTTCACCACCGTTTCATGGTGTGCATGAGTTGGAGGATGCGCTTAACGAGGCCGATGCTGCTCTTTATAGGGGAAAGGCGGCAGGGCGCAATCGGATCGAATCAGCCGACGTCGGCATCAGCGTTTCGGTTGAGGGCGCTAAATCAGCAATGGCTTGAAATAAAAAAAATAGGCGCCAGACTGCAATTTCGCTACCAAAGAGCTGAGAAAATTGTAGTCTGACACCTTATTTCCTGACACCTTATTTCCTCTGCCTTGACGCTGAAAAATTGTAGTCTGACACAGAGGTTCCTGGGTTCTGATGTTCCAATGGAAGGAATTGCCATGAAATTTCTCATCTCGTGCACATGCGTGATGCTGATCGGCATCTCAGCTGCGTATGCCGATCAAAATTTCCACGACAAATATGGCAGCTCGCTCGGTCATATCGATGACGATGGAAATATATATGACAAGTATGGCAGCTACCAAGGCCGCGTTAACAAAGACGGCAACAGGTACGATAGGTACGGCAGCCTCCTTGGTCGAAGCGATTCCAACGGCAACCAATACGATAAGTACGGAAGCTATCTTGGTCGTATTAACAGCGATGGAAGCATGTATGACAAGTACGGTAGCTCACGCGGCCGAGTTAATAGCGACGGCAACATTTATGACCAATATGGTAATCACCGTGGTCGCATTAGCCGCTGACTAGGATAGGAAGAGAAGAAAAATACCGCTACTTGATGAAAGTGACGTACCAGATTTCTGGTCGGCACTTGTTGCGGCTGGATATGCCAAGGACGATTTTGAACCGATTGAAATCGAAGATAAGCCACAGACATCAGGCTTCTATGCGCTTCGTGGTAAAGCTGCCGTCCGAAGATAATTGACTGCAGTCACACGCGAGAGTACAAGGTGTCTGACTACGGTTTTACTGCCTAGATGCTGGGAAATCATAGTCTGACACCGTTTCCTCATGTGAAATTTCCTGAAAAATCTACAGCAAAGGTATATGAAAAAAATAGCACCTCGAGCATGCATTCCATTTATTATTGTTGCAACGCTTGGAATGACGGCGACATGGGCTCAAGATCTCACCATTCCCCAAAAAAATGCTGTTCGCTCGGCCAAGCAATACCTTAGCTTTGCGGGTTTCTCACGCAATGGACTGATTGGTCAGCTGTCGTCGGATGCGGCTGATGGCTACAAAGTTGCGGATGCGACGGTGGCAGTGGATAGCCTCAACGTCGATTGGAACAAGCAAGCTGCGAGATCCGCAAAGAACTATGTAGACATGATGGGCTTTTCGTGCAAAGGCCTCATTCAGCAGCTTTCGTCGAATGCGGAAAAATACACCAATAGCGAAGCAACCTATGGCGCGCGAGCGGTGGGTGTGTGCGAATAGACGGATTGCAGAATGCGATCATTGAGAATGACATCCCGGAAACCGGTCGTTTGCCAGCATTGACCTGCACAGCCCAAAGCCGCTAGGATTGCAGACATGGCTACTCGCTCCAAATCCCTCTTTTCGCTGGTCCGTGCATGTTGTCAGAACGTGCCGGGGGAAACTGCGCCTAGCAATTAGCTATACGTTGAATCAATCGCCTCTGGCCGCCCGTTGCAAAACCGGCGGCTTTTTTGTTTTTTGCCTGCACCCTTCGATACGGAGAGAGTTGATGCCACTTGCGTTGTATGACACCTGGTCGCGTACCGTGCGCCCGTTCACGCCTATCCACGCTGGCCACGTCGGCATGTATTGCTGCGGACCCACCGTCTACGACCATGCGCATATTGGCAATCTAAGAACGTATGTGTTTGAAGACATTCTGCGCAGGGTACTCATACGCAACGGCTACGAGGTCCGTCATGTCGTTAATATCACCGACGTCGGTCATCTGACTTCGGATGCCGACGAAGGCGAAGACAAGATGGAAAAAGGTAGCAGGCGGACCGGGGAGTCCGCCTATGCTATTGCTCAGCGCTACACCGAGGCCTTCATCGCGGATTGGCATGCCCTCAACTTGCTGGAGCCGACGGTATGGTGCCGCGCGACCGATCACATCGCCGAACAGATCGCGTTTATCGGCGAGTTGGATCGGTCCGGCTACGTGTATAAGACCGACGACGGTCTTTATTTCGACACAAGCAAGCAGGATGACTACGGCTTTCTGGCCCGGCTCGACCGTGCCGGTCTGCAAGCGGGCAAGCGCGTAGCACTTGGCGCGAAGCGGAACATCACGGATTTTGCGCTATGGAAGTTCAGTCCGGAGGGCGTAGCGCGGCAGATGGAATGGGATAGCCCATGGGGGCGTGGATTTCCGGGCTGGCATATTGAGTGCTCGGCCATGTCGGCGAAACATCTCGGCATCTGGTTCGACATCCACTGTGGCGGAGAAGACCATATCGCCGTGCATCACAGCAACGAAATTGCGCAAACACAGGCAGCTTACGGCACTCGCCTTGCGAACTTCTGGATACACGGACATTTTCTGACACTCAATGCCGACAGCAAGATGTCGAAGTCGAGCGGGGATTTTGTGCGCTTGCAGACCTTGCGCAGTCGGAACACAGATCCGCTTGCCTACCGCTACCTGTGCATGACAGCTCACTACCGGAGCAAGCTGCATTTCAGTTGGGCGTCGCTTGGTGCAGCGCAGACAGCCTTGAACCGGCTGCGGCATCTCTATTCTGGCTGGCCGGACGGTGGCCGCGTCGATCCGGATTTCGCCGCGCGCTTCAACGCCGAATTGAATGATGACCTGAATCTGCCGAGGGCATTGGCCGTGCTATGGGAACTCGTCAAGAGCGAGCTCCCGCCTGCCACCTTGAAAGCGACTGTGGACAGCTTTGATTTGGTACTGGGCCTCGGGTTACGCGATTGGAGGCCAGTAGCGTCTGACATTCCGGAAAGTATCCGGGCGCTGCTCGGTGAACGCGCTCAAGCCCGAGAGGCAAAGAACTGGGCCAAAGCCGATGAGATACGGAAGGTGTTAAACACCCAAGGCTGGAGAGTCGAGGATGGCAACGACGGGCAACGCCTGACTGAAATCGCCACGCCCCTCACCGATATCGCAAGCTAGCGGTAACAGCATGGGCCTCGCGTACTTAAATGGGTGTCAGACTACAATTCTCATCGAGGTTCGACCGCAGCCGCCGAAATCAAGAAAGGCCACGGAAACGCAAGCGGCTGCGGGGGCGATCATCCGACGATCGCAGCGGAAACCGATCACCCCCGGCGCGGGCGTTCAGGCGGTCAGGAAGCGCAAGACTTCGGCCCAATCGTTCGTCGACAGGGCGACGTCTTCGTAGTCGCCAGCTTCTTCGTCGTAGCGCGAAACGCAGAAGCGCTGGCTTCTGCCGGATTCGCGGTCGGCGTAGTTGGCGTAGTCGACATAGACTTTCAAGCTGCGCTCCTCGTTCTCGAATGAGGGAGCAGCGTCGATGTAGCTCGATGTATCGAAATACCCTTCGGGCAGGGGCGGCAGGGTTGCTATGTCGAAGTCGGGAAATTCGCGGCGCAGTCGTTCAAGGTTCATAAGGGAAGCAAGTGGAGGCTGGAGACCTGACATTTTACGTTGCTCCGTGTCACTCGCCACGATGGCTCCCGAAACCGAGTTTGGAAATGACGTTTATGACCGTCCAGACAGAAGCCGTTACACGAAAATCTCGAACATGACAGGCAGAACTCTCAATCAATCAGAGCTCGACTTTTTCCATGGCGAAGGGTACTTGCGATTGAGCGGTGCACATTCCAAGCGCTGTCTGACGCCGCTTCGGGAGCGCATTCTGCGAGAGCTATCGCGGCTCAAGGTCTGGGCCGGCGGAAAAAGTCTTGGCAGTTCACTGAACAATTTGTCGCCGTTTCAGCAGATCGCAAAGCTATCCTCGATGGTGAAGATTGCGGATCTGGATGAAACACTGAACACGGCGGAAATTCGCAGCGCAATCGCTGACCTTACCGGCAGAGTCCCGCAATCCAGCCTGGGCACGCAGCCCTTGCTGTCGCTGCCTCATCAAGGACCATGGTCTCTGGGCAGCCTGAACTGGCACGTTGACCTGGCGGCGAAATCCGGCGCTGAGATCCCCGGCATCCAGGTGTTCTATCTGATCGACGACGTTGTTGAACACGGGGGCGCAACTTTAGCGCTGGCCCGTTCTCATCGCGTGGCGGGTGTAGCGGCTGGGAGGCTTCGTGGATCGTTGAAATCGCCAGGCGATCTCGAAGCTGTTCTCAGCACGTCCGACACCAAGATCATCGAGATGTCGGGACGGGCTGGCGATGTTTTCTTGATGGACATGCGCGTGCTGCACACCCCATCCGTCAATTCGTCCAGCCGTATCAGGATGATGGCCACGACGCGTTTCGGTCTGCGCACGAGCAGATAGGGCGGGATCTGCTGGGAGTTGCGGCGTCAACCGCTCGTCTTTTGTGCCGGGAAAAATTGGTGTCAGACTACAATTTCGATGTTCATGCCCGCGTTCGGTTTTTGCATTACCAAAGACCAAGTCGGTGAGTTGACGGCGTGGCTAAATAAATCCGGCGATTTCGCAATGATCGCAAGCGACGGGCAGGGACGATGGCGTGCCGTGCAGCCCGTGACCTGGACCATTGGGAAACGCCTATGCCTCTGGCACACGCCCGATGGGCCCTTGCCACTCCTCCCGGCAGACCCACGCCAGAAAAAAGGTACCGTACCTGACCCCTGGTCCGGGTGGGCGGAATTGCGTTCGCGCGATCGCAGCCACTTGCCACCGGAATACCAAGAAGTCAGCGCAGCCCAACGGGACAGTCCGTACTTCGGGCCCGGCCATACGGGAATCTTCTGGCTGAATTCGCGCTCGCTACGCCATCCAGACCACCGCCCGCATAGTCGGCAACGGCGCGTCCGAACCCGACGCAACGGGCTCGCCGCCGTTGGACGCCTGGTCGGTGGCTGCGTTGATGGGAGGAGTGGAGGGCATGTGCGAGCATGTGTGCACTTTGACCGACGCTATGTTGGAACAAGCGCTGCACGATGAGGACAATCGGGATGAGGACGGCGCGACGCATGACGCGCCGGCGTCGGTCCAGTAGCACCGACGAAATGGTGTCCGCCTGGAGTTTTCGCGGTCTCGACGGGGCAGTTGATGCCGAGGCCGACGCGGACATCGCTTTCTCCTTCCGACAGTGGCGTTGGCGGAGGTCCCAACGGCGGCGACCAAACGCCCAAGTGCGAATAAGGGATAACCCTATCCGCCATCATCCACGAATAAAATTCCTACATAACCGGGAATTTATATCGTTTTGAGGAACACCCCCTGGGGCCTTGTAATGCGTGTTCGCTTAACGCTGTCCACGCATTTACCCCAGACTTATGAATCCCATCGGATACCGCATTCTTCCCCGTACCGGCCCGGCCGTCGCTGCCGACGTGCTAGCCGGTTTCGCAGCCATCGGCTCGGCCCAGATCAGCGATTGCATGAACCGCCTGTATGGCGTCAGCGGGCTGCGTCCGCTGCATGCCTGCAATCAGCGCACGGTGGGCCTGGCGCTGACCGTAAAGACCCGGCCGGGCGACAACCTGATGATCCACAAGGCGATTTCGCTGGGCGGCGCGGGCGACGTGATTGTTGTCGATGGCGCGGGCGATACCAGCAATGCGCTGGTGGGCGAACTGATGATGATGGATGCGCAGTCGCGCGGCATTGAAGGTTTTGTGATCGATGGCGCGGTGCGCGATCTGGATGTGTTCGCGCAGGGCGAGTTCGGTTGCTATGCGCGGGCCGTGTCGCACAAGGGACCGTACAAGGATGGTCCCGGCGAGATCAATGTGCCGGTATCGGTGGGTGGCCAGGTGGTCAACCCGGGCGACGTGGTGGTGGGTGACGCGGATGGCGTGGTGGTGATTCCTGCCGAGCATGCGGCGGCCGTGCTGGCTTTGGCTCAGAAGAAGGAGTCCGACGAGGCGGTGGCGAAGGAAAAGCTGCGCGCCGGCACCTATACCAAGCCCTGGCTGGAGAAGACTTTGGCCGAGAAGACGGGAGCCGCGAAATGAGCCAGACCCCGAGCCAAACCCAAACCCCGCAGCCCACCAGCATCGTCGCTGACCGCATCAAGCGCATCAAACTTTCGCCCAGCGTCGCTGCGCGCGCCATCATCGCCGAACTGCGCGAACAGGGCCGTCGCATCATCGATCTGACCATCGGCGAGCCGGACTTCTCCACACCGGAGCACATCCGCCTGGCAGCCACCGCCGCCATGAACCGGGGCGAAACCAAGTATCCGCCGGCCCAGGGCACAGTGCCGCTGCGCCGCGCCGCTGCCCAGCATTTGCTGGAAGCGACGGGCGTCGATTATCCAGCGGGGCGCATCATTGTCAGCACGGGCGCCAAGCAGGTGATCTTCAACGGTCTGGCGGCGACGCTGAATGATGGCGACGAGGTGCTGATCCCGGCGCCGTTCTGGGTGTCGTACCCGGACATGGTGCTGGTCAATGGCGGCGTGCCGGTGGCGGTGGAGACTACGCCGGCGACGGGTTATAAGGTCACGCCCGAGGCGCTGGAGCGCGCGATTACGCCGCGCACCAAGTGGCTGATGATGAACGCGCCCAGCAATCCGACCGGCTCGGTCTACACTGCGGACGAGCTTCGCGGCCTGGCCGAGGTGCTGAAGCGCCATCCGCATGTATGGCTGATGACGGACGATATCTACGCCCGCCTGAATTTCACGGACGAGCCGACGGTGCATCCGCTGCAGGTCGCGCCTGAGCTGGCGGCGCGCACGCTGGTGGTCAATGGCGTGTCCAAGGCTTATGCCATGACGGGCTGGCGCATCGGTTACGGCGCGGGTCCTGACGAGTTGATCAAGGCGATGGCGATTCTGCAGTCGCAGAGCACGTCGGGCGCGTCGTCGGTGAGTCAGGCGGCGGCGCTTGAGGCCTTGTCGGGTCCGCAGGATTGCGTGGCCGAGTTTGCCCAGGTGTTCCGCCAGCGCCGCGATCTGGCGATTGCGGAATTGGCGGGTACGCCGGGCCTGGAGATCGTCGTGCCGCAGGGCGCGTTCTACGTGTTCCCGGACTGCTCGGGCCTGTTGGGCAAGAAGACGCCGGCGGGCGACGTGATCGCGACCGATACCGACCTGACGCACTATCTGCTGCGCGAAGCCGGCGTGGCCGTGATCGACGGCCATGCCTATGGCGCGCCGGGCACGTTCCGGCTGTCGTTCGCGGCGTCGCTGGACGATATCAAGCAGGGCTGCTCGGCCATCCGGGAAGCCTGCGCCAAGCTGGCCTGAGGGCAGGGCGGGCATTCCGTACACCACACAACCACACAAGGGGAATCAAGCATGAAACGCCATACTCTTTTCGCTGCCTGCCTGGGCCTGGCTACGCTGGTCCTGGGCGCCTCGGCCCAGGCCGACCAGGTGGATGACATCAAGGCGCGCGGCGAGCTGATTTGCGGCACGCTGGGCACGTCGCAGCCGTTCAGCTTCCAGGACGCGGCGACGCGCCAGCTGGTGGGCTACGACGTGGATGTCTGCAAGCTGGTTGCGGACAAGCTGGGCGTGAAGATCAGCTACAAGCTGCTGTCGGTGGCGGCGCGGGTGCCGGAATTGAATGAAGGTCGGGTCGACATCCTGGCGGCCAACCTGGGTTTTTCGCCCGACCGCGCGCAGCAGATCGCTTTCAGCCACGCCTACTACGTGAGCCCGCAGAAGCTGCTGGTGCGTAAGGATTCGGGCCTGGAGACGGTGGAATCGCTGAACGGCCGCCGCATCGGCGCGACCAAGGGTTCCAGCTCGGAACGCGAGATCAAGCGCATCCTGGATAAGTCGCAGGTGATTGGCTATGGCGACAGCTCGGCCACTTATCTGGCCCTGCAGCAGAAGAAGGTGGACGCACAGTTCGCTTCCGAATTGGTGTTGGTGCGCCTGGTGCTGCAAAGTCCGCCCACGGCGCCCGTCAGCGTGATCGCCAAGTCGGTGTTCGACGAGCCTTGGGGCCTGGGCGTGCGCAAGACGGAGCCGCGTTTCCTGGAAACGGTGAACCAGGCGCTGGACGAGGCTGAGGCCTCGGGCGTGGCCGCCAAGCTGTTCGACAAGTGGTTTGGTCCGGAGACGCCGTACAAGCTGGAGCGCGGCTTCAAGATCGGCCCGATCGCGGGCTGAGCAGGGTCCGGAAGTACCACCGCGAGTCCCACGTCACGGGTTCCGGCGCCGCATCCAGCGGGCGGCCGGAACCCGTGGCGTTTGGCCTGAGCCTCGCGATAGCAGGAGATTGATTGTTTTATGAGCCTACTTGACGCTTCCCAATACCAGCTGCTGCTGAGCGGCATGGCGGTGACCGTACAGCTGTTCCTGGTTGCCTGGGTCATGGCCTTTGCCATCGCGGTGACGCTGGTGGTGGTGCGCGCGACCAATCTGGCGCCTTGCCGCTGGCTGGTCGACGCCTATGTGGAATACCACCGCAACGTGCCGTTGCTGGTGCAGGTGCTGTTCTGGTACTTCGGCATGCCCGAGCTGCTGCCGGAAGGTTTCCGCATGTGGCTGTACCAGCACAACGCCGAGATGTCGCTGGCGGCGATTGCGCTGGCGCTGGGGTCGGCCGCTTATATCGCGGAGGACATCCGCAGCGGTTTGCGCGCCATTCCCTTTACGCAGTTCGAGGCTGCCCGCGCGCTGGGCGCGAGCTATCTGCAATGCATGCGTTTCGTGATCGTGCCGCAGGCGGTGCGGATTTCGATTCCCCCGCTAGTGGGGCGCGCGCTGCTGCTGTTCAAGAACACCAGCGTGGCCATGGCCATCGGCGTGATGGAGCTGACCTACCAGGCGCGCGAGATCGAAAACGAAACCTACCGCACCTTTGCCACCTTTGGCGCGGCCACGATCATGTACCTGCTGGGATCGTTCCTCATCATGCTGATTGGATCGCGCGTCTATGACCGCTATCGCCTGAACCGGGGAGGCCACGGTGCTTGATTTACTGTCTCAATACTGGCCCACGCTGCTGGTCGGCCAATATCCCAACGGGCCGCTGGGCGGCCTGGCGCTGACGCTGATCCTGGCCGCTTGCGGCCTGGCCCTGTCGCTGCCGCTGGCGCTGTTGATTGCGCTGGCGCGGGTCAGCCCCTACGGCTGGCTGCGCACGGCCAGCAAGGCGCTGGTCAACGTGGTGCGCGGCATGCCGCTGCTGATGCTGATCTTCTGGGCGTACTTCGTGGTGCCCAAGCTGACCGGCCAGGTGATCAGCGGCTTCTGGACGCTGATCTTCGCGCTGGTGGTCTATGAAAGCGCCTATCTGTCGGAAGTGATCCGCTCGGGCATCGAGGCGGTGCCGCGCGGCCAGATCGAGGCCTCGCGCTCGTTGGGCGTGGGCTACTGGACCACGATGCGCCGGGTAGTGCTGCCGCAGGCGCTGTTCAACGTGCTGCCCAGCATGACCAGCCAGTTCGTCTCCACCATCAAGGAGACGTCGCTGGGCTATGTCATCAGCGTCAACGAGCTGACCTTCGCGGCCAATCAGGTCAACAACCTGGTGCTGACCAAGCCGCTGCAGGTTTTCGGCATCCTGGCCATCATTTATTTCCTGGTGTGCTTCAGCCTGAGCCGCGGGCTGAGCTGGCTGGACCTGCGTATCCGCCGCTCGCGCGCCATGGCTTGAAGGAACAAAACATGATCAATCTTGAAAAAGTGAACAAGTGGTACGGCGCGCATCATGTGCTGAAGGACGTGGATCTTTCGGTGGCGCGCGGCGAGGTGCTGGTGGTCTGCGGCCCGTCGGGCTCGGGCAAGTCGACCATGATCCGCACCATCAACCGGCTGGAGCCGATCGAGAAGGGGCGCATCCTGATCGACGGCAAGGACATCTACGCCAAGGGTTCGGACCTGAACGCGCTGCGCCAGCAGATCGGTTTCGTGTTCCAGCAGTTCAATCTGTTTCCTCATATGAGCGTGCTGGAAAACGTGATTTTTGCACCCGTCAGCATCCGCAAGCAGCCGCGCAAAGCGGCGGTGGAACTCGCGCGCGGCCTGCTGGCGCGGGTGGGTCTGGAGCACAAGATCGACGCCTATCCGGGTTCGCTGTCGGGCGGCCAGCAGCAGCGCGTGGCGATCGCCCGGGCGCTGGCCTTGCAGCCGCCGGTGATGCTGTTCGACGAACCGACCAGCGCGCTTGACCCGGAGATGGTGGGCGAGGTGCTGCAGGTGATGAAGGGCCTGGCCAAGGACGGCATGACCATGGTGTGCGTGACCCACGAAATGGGCTTTGCGCGCGACGTGTGCGACCGGGTGGTTTTCATGGACGCGGGCGAGATCCTGGAGATGGACACGCCCGAGCGCTTCTTCAGCGCGCCCTCGCATCCGCGGGCGCAGCGCTTCCTGGCCGACATCCTGCATCCGCGCGGCTGAGGCGGGGGCGGCGGGCGTTGCCATGATGGTAAGGTGAGGGTTTCCATGCGCTTCGCATCGACCGCCGCGATGTACACCCTCAAACAGCTAGAGGCTTTCTACTGGAGTTCCCAGCTGGGCAGCTTCAGCGCGTCTTCCCGCAAATTGCACACCACCCAGTCGGCGGTCGCCAAACGGGTGGGCGAACTGGAAGCCTTCGCCGGCGCGCCGCTGTTCGAGCGCCGCGCCAAGAAGCTGATCATGACCGCGCAGGGCCGCAAGCTGTACGAGCTGGCGCGCGAGATGCTGGACCTGAATAGCCGCATCGTGCAGAACATGGCCGATCCGGCCAGCTTCGAAGGCGTGGTGCGGCTGGGCGTGACGGAACTGGTGGGCATGACCTGGCTGGCGCGGCTGATCAGCCAGATCAGCCTGCGCTATCCGCGCGTGCAGCTGATGCCGGAGATCGACGGCGGCATCACGCTGTACGAAAGGTTGGAGCAGGATGAACTGGACCTGGCCATCATGCCCGGCCCGTTCTGGGGCTACCAATACGATTGCGTGCACCTGGGCGCGGTCACCAACGTCTGGATGGCCAGCCCGGCCCTGGACATCGATTTTTCCGCGAAGCTGACGCCGCAGGACCTGGCGCCGTATCCGGTGATTTCGCAACCCACCAATTCGGCCTTGTCGCATCTGTACGATGCCTGGTTCGCGGAACAGGGCCTGCCGGTCAAGCGCGTGCTGACCTGTAATAGTTTGGGGATGATGGCGCAGCTGACGATGCTGGGCCTGGGCATCAGCTATCTGCCGGGTGCGTATTTCGCGCCGCTGGTGGAGCGCGGCGCGCTATGCCAGCTGGACGTGCAGCCCGACCTGCCCACGATCAATTACTACGCGGTGCACAAGAAGAACATCGTCAACCCGGTGGTGGCCCGGGTGATCGATATTGCGCGCGAGGAATGCGCTTTCGAGGTGGCGGGGGCATTCCTGCCCCATGTGCCGCCGGCGGTCAGGCCGCCGCAGGCGTAGCGCGGGGCCGGCGTTGCGCCGGCCCCGCCTTTGGTCATCAACCGCAGCGAATCGCGGTCATGACGTCCTTATCATCCACGATCAAATTCAAGCGCGTAGCGTTGTACTCCATCGTGACCAACTGCCCTGGACGCAGCATGCGCGCAGTGCTGCTGCCGCTGCGGGTACGCAGGTCTTCCATCACGGACGCAGTGGCTTTCTGGCCGATCTGGGATTGCAGCGAAGATGCGTCGCAGGTCTTGCCGCCGCCCATGGACGACGAAGAACCGTAGGACGACCCGCCATAGCTGGTTCCGGCGTCAGCAGCGGACGAGGAGCTGGAGGAGCTGGACGCTGCCGGCGCGCTGGATGAGCGCGGGGCGCCGGTGTTGGCGCACGCGGTCAGGCTGGCGACCAGCAGGAAAGGGATCAGCTTTCGGATCATGTAACGCTCCTTACAACAACACGTCTGAAAAAAGCCATGATAGACCAGCGCGGGCGCGCTGTGACCGACGCCGGGCAGGGCCGCAAGCGCCGTTCCTGAGCGCGGCTTCGATGATCCAAATTTTGCATTGACACTAAAGTTTCATAAGAATATATTTCTGAAACCATAGTTTCATAGGCGGGATCATCATGACTTCGGTGTTGCAGGAGCGCATCCTCGCGCTGCAGGACAGCTTCACGGACAGCGAGCAGCGGTTGGCCAGCGTGACCCTGGAGTGCCTGGGCAATATCGCGGCCTATTCGGGCGCCGAGCTGGCGCAGAAGGCGGGCGTGTCCAAGGCGACGGCGGGGCGGTTCTTCCGGCGTCTGGGCTACGAGAACTTCAACGAGGTGCGGGCGCAGGCGCGCGACGAGGCCGACCGTGGGTCTCCGCTGTACGAGATGGCGGGCGTGCGTCCGCCGGACGCGACGGGGGATGCGTTGGCGGAGCATCTGGCCACGGACTTGCAGAACCTGGCGCAGACCTTCGAGCGCCTGGACAGCCGCGACGTGGAGCGGGCCATCGAGCTGTTCGCTGGCGCTCGCCGCATCTGCATTGCGGGCTTTCGCAATGGGCGGGTGCTGGCGCAGTACGCCTGGGCCTTGCTGACGCAGCTGCGCGACGGGGTCGCGCTGGTGCCGGGCGCGGGTTTGAACCTGGCGGAGGATCTGGCTGATCTGGGGCCTGACGACGTGTTGCTGGTGATGGATTTCCGGCGTCGCGTCACGCTGCTCAAGCCCATTGTCGAACATGCGAACCGGGTGGGCGCGAAGGTCGTGGTGTTGACCGATCCCACCGCCACCGAATTGCCCGCGCGCTCGGACCTGGTGTTGCGATGCGTGAACAGCGGCGCGGCCGTGTTCGATTCCTACGTCGCGGCCACCAGCGTCATCAATCATCTGTGCTCGGCCCTGGCCCGGAAACTCGGGGCGGCCGCGCGCGAACGTCTGCAGAACATAGAACGCCTGCACGAACACTACGGCGACTTGCATCGCTGAATTCCAAGAGGAGACTGACTTGAACCATCCCATTCCGAACGTCCGGCTACAGTACGCGCCCAATCCGGCCTTCGAATCCGCCGCGCCTTACGGCCAACGGCAGCTGGACGTGCTGGGCGGCCAGGCCTATGCGCAGGCCGAGGCGCAGATCCGCCGCTGGCCCGGCTATCAGCCTACGCCGCTGCGCGATCTGTCGGGCCTGGCGCGCGCCGTGGGCGTGGCGGGCATCCGGTACAAGGACGAGGGCGGCCGCTTCGGGCTGGGCAGCTTCAAGGCCCTGGGCGGTGCCTATGCCGTCAGCCGCCAATTGCTGCGGGAATTGGCGGTCAAGCTGGGGCGCGACGATCTGTCGGTGGACGACTTGCTGTCCGGCCGCTACCGGGAGCTGACGCAGGCCATGACGGTGACCTGCGCGACAGACGGCAACCACGGCCGTTCGGTGGCCTGGGGCGCGCAACGCTTCGGTTGCCAGTGCGTGATCTACATCCACGCGACGGTCAGCGAAGGCCGCAAGCGGGCGATCGAGCAATACGGCGCGCAGGTCGTGCGTACGCCGGGGAACTACGACGACTCGGTGCGCCAGGCGGCGCAAGACGCGGCGCGGCTGGGGCGATATGTGGTCTCGGATACGTCGTATCCCGGCTATATGGAGGTGCCCAAGGACGTGATGCAGGGGTACGCCGTGATGGCGGACGAGGCCTTGCGCCAGTTGCGCGAGGCGGGCGATGGCGAATTGCCGACGCACGTGTTCCTGCAGGGCGGCGTGGGCGGGCTGGCTGCCGCGGTCTGCGCGCATTTCTGGGAGCAACTGGGCGAGCGCCGTCCGCGTTTCATCGTGGTTGAGCCGGACAAGGCGGCCTGCCTGTACGAGAGCGCCCGCGCCGGCAAGCCGGTGGCGGTGCACGGCGATCTGGATACCGTAATGGCCGGGCTGGCCTGCGGGGAAGTGTCGCTGCTGGCGTGGGAGGTGCTGCATCCCGGTGCGCAGGCTTTCCTGACGGTTGACGACGAGGCGGCGCTGGAGACGGTGCGTTTGCTGGCAAGCGGCAAGTATGGCGACGCGCCCATCGTCGCGGGCGAGTCGGCCGTGGCGGGGCTGACCGGCTGCCTGGCGGCGCTGGCCGATCCGGCGGTGCGCGATGCGCTGGGCCTGGACGCTGACAGCCGCGTGCTGGTGTTCGGCAGCGAAGGGGCGACCGACCCGGAACTGTATCAACGCATCGTCGGCCGGAGCGCCGCCGAAGTCGAAGCCGAGGCCATGGCATGACTGGCGTCACGCTTGAGACCGGCCGCGAGGCCGTGCGGATCGATGGCGCCCGCCTGTTGCGCCGCATTGCCGATCTGGCGCAGGTCGGCGCCATTGAGGGCGGCGGCGTGTGCCGTCTGGCGCTGACGGACGCGGACCGGCAGGGACGCGACCTGGTGGTGCAGTGGATGCGCGAACTGGGCCTGGCCGTGACGGTGGACGGCATCGGCAATGTGGTGGGCCTGCGGGCCGGGCGCAAGGCCGGTCCGCCCGTGATGACGGGGTCGCACATCGACACGGTGCGCACCGGCGGTCGCTATGACGGCAACCTGGGGGTGCTGGCGGGGCTGGAAGTGGTGGCGGCGTTGAACGACGCGGGCGTGGTCACTGAAAGGCCGATAGCGGTGGCGTTCTTCACCAACGAGGAAGGCGCGCGCTTTGCGCCGGACATGATGGGCAGCCTGGTGTTCCAGGGCGACCTAGCGCTGGAGGACGCGCTGGCCACGGTCGGCATAGACGGCACCTCGGTGGGCGAGAACCTGGCCCGCATCGGCTATGCCGGGACGGCCCCGGTAGGCAATAACCAGGTGCATGCCTTTGTTGAACTGCATGTGGAGCAGGGGCCGGTGCTGGAACATGAGGGCTACACCATCGGCGCAGTGACGGGCGTGCAGGGCATCCACTGGATCGAGTTCACCGTGCGCGGGGTGTCCAACCATGCCGGCACCACGCCGATGGCGTTGCGCCATGACGCCGGCATCGTGGCGGCGCGCATCGCGTGCTTTGCGCGGGATCTGACCGTCGAGTTGGGGGCGGGCCAGTTGGCGACTGTGGGGCAGGTGAATCTGTTTCCCAACCTGATCAACGTCATCCCCAACCGCGCGACCTTCACGCTGGACCTGCGCAACACCGACGGCGCGGCCTTGCAGGAGGCGATTGCACGCTGCATGACGTATGCGGCGCAGGTTGCCGCGGATGAAGGGGTGGAGCTGAGCCATCGGGTGCTGGCCGATTTTGCGCCGGTGGCGTTCGACGAGGCCATCGTCGGCCGGGTCGAGGACATCGCGCGCAGCCGCGGGCACCGCGTGCGGCGGCTGCCCAGCGGCGCCGGGCACGATGCCCAGATGCTGGCGCGCATGTGCCCGACGGGCATGGTGTTCGTGCCCAGCGTGGGCGGGCTGTCGCACAACGTCGCCGAATTCACGCAGGACCAGGATATCGAGGCGGGCGCCGGCGTGTTGCTGGAACTGATGCTCGAACTCGCAGAACAATGAAACCGTAGGAGACTGAACATGTCACGCATCATCAATGTCGCGGCCGCGCAGCTGGGGCCGATCCAGCGCAGCGACACGCGTCGCGACGTCGTCGAGCGCCTGCTCGCGCATCTGCGCCAGGCCCATGCCATGGGCTGCCAGCTGGTGGTTTTCCCGGAGCTGGCGCTGACGACTTTCTTTCCGCGCTGGTACATGGAAGATCCGGCCGAGATCGACGCGTTCTATGAAAGCGAGATGCCCGGTCCGCAGACCCGGGTGCTGTTCGAGACCGCGCGCAAGCTTGGCATAGGCTTTTACCTGGGCTATGCGGAGCTGGCGTTGGAGCAGGGCGTCAAGCGCCGCTTCAACACGTCGATCCTGGTGAACCAGAACGGCGACATCATCGGCAAGTACCGCAAGGTGCATTTGCCCGGGCATGCCGAGCACGAGCCGTGGCGCGCTTTCCAGCACCTGGAAAAGCACTACTTCGAGCCGGGTGACTCGTTCGACGTCTGGCGCGGCTTTGGCGGCGTGATGGGCATGGCCTTGTGCAATGACCGCCGCTGGTCCGAGACCTATCGGGTCATGGGCTTGCAAGGCGCGGAAATGATCCTGCTGGGCTACAACACGCCGGTGCACAACCCGCCGGCGCCCGAGCACGACGACCTGTCCATGTTCCACAACCATCTGGTGATGCAGGCGGGCGCCTATCAGAACGGTACCTGGGTGGTGGGCGTGGCCAAGGCCGGCAAGGAAGAGGGCTGCGAGATGATAGGCGGCAGCTGCATCATCGCGCCGTCGGGCGAGATCGTCGCCGCCTGCTCGACCAAGGGCGATGAGCTGGCGATCGCGCGCTGCGACCTGGATCTGTGCCTGTCCTACAAGAGCACGACTTTCAATTTCGACCGCCACCGGCGTCCCGAGGCTTACGGCCTGATCACGGAACGCAGAGGTGCGGTGGAACCAGCGCCGGAGGCGGCGGTAACCGCCTGACCTGCGGCGTGGCCAGCGCGGACGGTCGATAGACCGTCCGCATAACCGGCCCGGACGTTCCCTTCCCATAAAAAACAGCATGCGGGCGCCCCGAGCGCCTGCAGGGGAGCGTTCGGCCTAAAAAAACACAGACCCCAAGGTGAAAATATGGACCAGTCAGTCGAGAGCATTGCGGCGCCTCCGGTTGCCGCAGACAAGGATCCCCTGGCGGCGCGGGATGATGCGCTGTATCGGAAGGTGGCGTGGCGGCTGCTGCCGTTCTTGATGGTGTGCTACATCGCGGCGTTCCTGGATCGCGTGAACGTCGGCTTTGCCAAGCTGCAGATGCTGGACGATCTGAAGTTCAGCGAAACGGTGTACGGCCTGGGCGCGGGCATTTTCTTCATCGGCTATTTCCTGTTCGAGGTGCCGAGCAATGTGCTGATGCACCGCATCGGCGCGAAGAAGACGCTGGCGCGCATCATGATCCTGTGGGGCATCATCTCGGCCGCCATGGCCCTGACGCAGACGCCGACGCAGTTCTACATCCTGCGCTTCCTGCTGGGGGCGGCCGAGGCCGGGTTCTATCCCGGCATCATCCTGTACCTGACCTATTGGTTTCCGTCGAACCGGCGCGGGCAGATCGTGGCGGTGTTCATGACGGCGGTGCCGTTTGCCGGCATCCTGGGCGGGCCGCTGTCGGGCTGGGTGATGGAGGCGTTCCATGACACGCACGGCATGGCCGGCTGGCAGTGGATGTTCATCATCGAGGCGATTCCCTCGGTGCTGCTGGGCCTGGCGGTGTTCTGGTACCTGGATGACCGCATCGACGACGCGCGCTGGCTGTCGCCCGCGGAGAAGTCGCGGCTGGGCCAGAACCTGCAGAGCGAGAAGACCGCCAAGACCGAGCACGTGTCCATGCTGACCTTGCTCAAGGACAGGCGCGTCGTGCATATGGCGCTGATCTGCTATTGCACGGTGTCCAGCTTGTCGGGCCTGGCGTTCTGGATTCCGTCGGTGATCCGTTCCACTGGCGTGGTGTCGCTGCTGGACATCGGCCTGTTGACGGCGGTGCCGAACGTCTGCGCGGTGATCTCGATGGTGCTGGTGTGCCGCCATTCGGACGCGGTGCGGGAGCGCCGCTGGCACATGATCGTGCCGTTTCTGGTGGGCGGGACGGGCCTGGCGCTGAGCACGCTGTTCAGCCATAACCCGATGCTGGCCGTGGCCATGCTGTCGGTGGCGGCCGCCGGCTGCATGGTGTGCTCGCCCTTGTTCTGGAGCCTGCCGACGGCGTTCCTGGAAGGCAAGAGCGCGGCGGCGGGCATAGCCGGGATCAATTCCTTCGCCGGCTTGGCGGCCTTTGTCAGCCCGTATGCGATCGGCTGGATCAAGGACCTGACCGGCTCGACGGATTGGGGCATGTACTTCCTGGCCAGCTTCACGCTGATCGGGGCGGTGCTGGTGTACCGCGTGCCGAAGAGCCTGGTCAACCGCTAGGCGGCTTCTCTACATCGGCGGGCGCGCCGCGCCCGCCACTTTCAGACAGGAATGATGATGACTCTGGACGTAGTTGCGTTGACCCAGGCCATGGTGCGTATTCCCAGCCTTTCCGGCAAGGAAGGCGAGATGGCGGCGCTAATGGCCGCGACGATGCGCGAGGCGGGTTTCAGTTCGGTCACGACCGATGGCAATGGCTCGGTGCTGGGGCTGATCGGCCCCGCGGACGCGGACGTGGCCTTGCTGTTCGACGGACACATGGACGTGGTGCCGGTGGCGGGCGACTGGCGCTTCGATCCGTTCGGCGCCGAGATCCGGGATGGCCGGCTGTATGGGCGCGGCAGCACCGACATGAAGGGCGGCATCGCCGCGGCGATCTGCGGCGTGGCGGAGGCGGCGCGGGACGGCTTGAAGCGCCGCGTGGCGGTGTCGGCCAGCGTGCTGGAGGAAGTCATCGAAGGGCATGCGCTGGCTTCGGTGCTGGACATCTGCACGCCGCAGGCGGTCGTCATCTGCGAGCCCTCCAAGCTGCAGATCAAGGCCGGCCAGAAGGGGCGGGTGGAACTGCTGCTGACTTTCCACGGCAAGCCGGCGCACGCGGCGACGCCGCATATCGGTGTCAATCCCCTGCATGCGGCGGGCCGGGCGCTGAACGCGCTGGAGAGCCTGTCGCTGCCGCATGACGAGGTGCTGGGCCAGGCGCTGCTGGTGCCGACGGACATCGTGTCGCATCCTTATCCATCGATCTCCATGATTCCGATTTCGACGACGATACGCTTTGACCGGCGCACCGTGTCGGGCGAACGCCTGGAGGATGTGCTGGCGCAGATCCGCGCGCATCTGGCGGCCCATGGCTTGTCCGATTTCACCCTGCAGGTCAGCGAGGATCAAGTGGCGACCTATACCGGGCAGCACGCCACGCCGCCGCGCTGGTTGCCGGGTTGGCGTTGCGATGCGGAGGCCGGGTTATTGCAGGCTGCGCGCGCGGCCGTCAGCGCCAGCGGCCGGGATCCGGTGGTGGGCAGTTGGGCGTTCTGCACCAATGGCTCGGAATCGGCGGGACGCCGCGGCATTCCGACGATAGGGTTGGGGCCGGGCAACGAGGAAGATGCGCACACGATCGACGAGTCCATCGCGCTGGAGCAGTTGGAAGGCGCGCGCGACATCTACCGGAATCTGGTGCGCGCCGTCTGCGGTTAGGGCGTTTGCATGCCGGGCAGGCGCGCCAGCCGGTCATTGAGGAAGTCGATCAATAGCCGTGCCCGCAGCGACTGGTAGCGGCGCGACGGGTAGATGAGGAAAGCCTCCTGCGGCGTGGCGCTCCATTTGGGCAGGACGCGCAGCAGTTCACCGCTGGCGATCAGGTCCTGCACCAGCCACGCAGGGCAGAGTCCGATGCCGGCGCCCATGGCCAGGCTTTCGCGGATGGCCAGGGCGTTGTTGACGCGGAAGCGCCCTTGGGTCTGGACCGTGGCGAGGGTGGCGCCCTGGTGCAGTTCCAGGGTGTCGCCGGCAGCCAGCCAGGCAAAGCGCACGTACTCGTGCGCGGCCAGATCGCGGGGCGCGCGGGGCTTGCCGCGCTGCGCCAGGTAGGAGGGGGCGGCCACCAGGTAGCGCGGCGACATGGCCGCCTTGCGGGCGATGGCGTTGGGCGGCAGGTTGCCGCCCAGGCGCAGCGCCACGTCCACGCCTTCTTCCACCAGGTCCACGAACCGGTCGTTCAGGATCAGTTCCACCTGGATGTCGGGATATTCTTCCAGGAATTCGCGCACCAGCGCGTTCAGGCGGAACTGGCCCAGCGCCACGGGCGCGTTGATGCGCAGGAAACCGGAGGGCTTTTCGGTCTGGCCGCGGGCGTCGGCGACGGCCTCGGAGTATTCCTCCAGCACGCGGGTGGCGCGTTCGTAGAAGCGTTTGCCTTGTTCGGTGGGCACGACGCGCGTGGTGCTGCGTTCCAGCAGCCGCACGTTCAGGTCCTTTTCCAGCGCGGCGACGATCTTGCTCAGGGCAGGCTGGCTCAGCGCTTGTTCGCGGGCGACGGCCGACAGGGTGCCCAGCTCCACGGCGCGGACGAAGGCCCGCATGGCGCGCAGGGTGTCCATGGTCATTCCTTTTTGGAAGAAGTGGTATGCAGTTTAGGGTTCTACCGGTGGAATTGGGAAGAACCTATCGTGACGTCACTTTCTCTTTTTCTGGAGTCGTCATGAATCGCTTCAATCTTCATTCCCTGGTTTCGGCCGTTGCGTTGGCCGGCGGCCTTGCGGTCCTGGCCCCGTCCGCCGCCATCGCGGCGCGGCCTTCTGTTCAAGCCGATGCCGCGCGTTCCAACTGGGTCAGTTCCTGGTTCGCCAGCCCGCAACCGCTGTGGGAGGATTCCTTCGTGCTGCCCACGGAAATGCCGGCCGAATTGCGCGGCCAGACTCTGCGCCAGACCTTGATGCTCAGCGTGGGCGGACCGCGCTTGCGGGTGGTGTTGTCCAACCGCTATGGCACGCAGCCCCTGGAGATCGGGGCGGCCAGCGTGGCGCTGGCCTCGGGCCAGTCCAAGATCCGTCCGGCATCCAGCCGCGGGCTGGCCTTTGGCGGGCGGCCGAGCGTGACGGTGGCGCCGGGGGCGCAAGTGGTCAGCGATCCGGTGGACCTGCCGGTATCCGCGCTGGCGGAACTGGCCGTCAGCCTTTACTTCCCGCAGGCGACGCCGGTGACCACCTTCCATTGGGGCGCGCAGCAGACCGGCGCCCTGGTCCGGGGCGATGCCACGGCGGCGGCGGAGCTGCCTGATGCGCAGGCGCTGCAAGGCCGGGCCTTCCTGGCGGGGATCTGGGTCGAAAGCCCGTCGCGCGCGCCGGTGGTGGTGGCGTTTGGGGATTCCCTGACCGATGGCAACGGCTCGACGCCGGGGGCCAACCGCCGCTGGCCGGATTTCCTGGCGCGCCGCCTGGCCCCGCAGGGCATGGGCGTGGCCAATGCAGGCATTTCGGGCGCGCGGGTCTGGGGCGACAAGATGGGGGTGAACGCGATGGCGCGCTTCGATGCCGACGTACTGTCGCAGCCGGGCGTGCGCACGGTGGTGATGATGATGGGCATCAATGACATCGGCTGGCCGGACAGCGGCTTCGCGCCGGCGGACGCGCCCATGACGGCCGCAAGATTGACCGAGGGCTACCGGCAACTGGCGGAGGCCGCCCGCCTGCGCGGCGTGCGCATCGTGGGCGGCACCATTGCGCCGTATGAAGGTTCGCTGCATGGCACGCCGTTGTCGGGCCACTACAACCCGGCCAAGGACGCGGTGCGGCGGGAGGTGAACCGCTGGATCCGCGAAAGCGGCGTGTTCGACGCGGTGGTGGATTTTGACGCGGTGCTGCGCGATCCGGCGCATCCGGCGCGGCTGCTGCCCGCGTATGACTCGGGCGACAACCTGCATCCCAACGATGCCGGCTACCAGGCCATGGCGCAGGCCTTGGATATGGCCACGCTGTTCGGCGATTGAGAAGCGTCCGGGACGGTTAGTGGAAATTGCGGCTCTGGGTGTTCAAGTCGCCCAGCAGCTCGGACAGGTCCACCAGCCGTTGCGCGATCAGGTGGCGCACGCCGTCCACGCTTTGCCAGGACCCGTAGACGCCCAGCAGCGAGGCCCCCAGCAATTCGCGGCGCTGGCGTTCGATGAGTTCCGTACGCACGACCACGTTGACGGGACCGGTCTCGTCTTCCAGCGTGACGAAGATCACCCCCTTGGCAGTCTGCGGGCGCTGGCGCACGGTGACGATGCCGCAGGCGCGCGCGACGCGCTTGTCGGGGTAGCTGTTGAGCACCGAGGCGGGCTGGAAGTTGCGCGCCGCGAGCTGGGGGCGCAGCAAGGCCACGGGGTGGCTGCGCAGCGTCAGGCCCACGCTGCGGTAGTCGGCCGCCACGGTCTGGCCTTCGGAAGGGGCGGACAATTGCGGCGCCTGGGTTTCCTGGATGGCGGCGTCGCGCAGCAGGTCGCGGCTCTGCACGCTGGCGGCGGCTTCCCAGCTGGCCTGGCGGCGATGGCCGGCCAGGGTGCGCAGGGCGTCGCCGGCCGCCAGCGCGTTGAGGTCATGGCGGGTGAGCGCGGCGCGGCGGGCCAGGTCGCCGGTGTCGGCAAAGGGCGCGGCGGCGCGCGCGTCTTCGATGCGCCGGGCGGCGTCCTCGCGCATGCCCTGGATCAGGCTCAGCCCCAGCCTGACGGCGGGGCGGAAGCCGTCGGTGGCGGGCGCGTGCGGATGCGCGGTCCGGCGGGCGCCGGGGTGGCCTTCGGGCAGGGTTTCCAGGGCCGAGTCCCAGCCGCTGACCGTCACGTCCGGCGGCAGCACGCAAACGCCGTGGCGGCGGGCGTCCTGCACCAGTTGCGCGGGGGCGTAGAAGCCCATGGGCTGGGAGTTGAGCAGGGCGGCCAGGAAGGCTTCGGGCTCGTGCCGCTTGAGCCACGAACTGGCGTACGCCAGCAGCGCGAAGCTGGCGGCATGGCTTTCGGGGAAACCGTATTCGCCGAAGCCTTCGATCTGGCGGAACAGCGCCTCGGCGAAATCCAGTTTGTAGCCGTGGGCCAGCAGGCCGCCGACCAGCTTGGTACGGTACTTGTCCACGCCGCCCTTGCGCTTCCAGGCTGCCATGGAGCGGCGCAACTGGTCGGATTCGCCCGGTGTGAAGCCCGCGGCCACCACGGCGATCTGCATGACCTGTTCCTGGAAGATGGGCACGCCCATGGTGCGGCTGAGCACGCCGCGCACTTTTTCGCTGGGATAGGTTTCGGGCTCCTTGCCCTGGCGGCGGCGCAGGTAGGGATGGACCATGCCGCCCTGGATCGGGCCTGGGCGCACGATGGCCACCTGCACCACCAGGTCGTAGTATTCGCGCGGACGCAGGCGCGGCAGCATGGTCATCTGGGCGCGGGATTCGATCTGGAACACGCCTACGGTGTCGGCGTCGCAGATCATGTCGTAGGTGGGCGCGTCGCTGGGGGGAATGTCCTGCAGCCGCAAGGGCTGGCCGCGGCGCTGGCCGGCCAGTTCCAGCGTGCGACGCAGTGCCGACAGCATGCCCAGCGCCAGCACGTCCACTTTCAGCAGGCCCAGCGCGTCCAGGTCGTCCTTGTCCCATTGCACGACGCTGCGGTCCGCCATGGCGGCGTTTTCGATGGGCACCAGGCGCGACAGCTTGCCGCGTGAAATCACGAAGCCGCCGGGATGCTGCGACAGGTGGCGCGGAAAGCCCATCAGGGTCTGCGCCAGCGCCGCCCACTGCCGCGCCACCTGCGATTCGGGGTCCAGTCCGCAGGCGCCCAGCGTGCGCAGCATTTCTTTCTTGCCGTCCCACCATTGGTGGGCGCGCGACACGGCGTCGATGACGCCCGCGTCCACGCCCAGCGCGCAGCCGGTATCGCGCAGCACGCTGCGCGGCCGGTAGGAAATGACCACGGCGGTGAGCGCGGCGCGTTCGCGGCCGTATTTGCGGTAGATGTACTGGATGACTTCTTCGCGGCGCTGGTGCTCGAAGTCCACGTCGATGTCGGGCGGCTCGTTGCGTTCCTTGCTGATGAAGCGTTCGAACAGGTTGTTGCCGCGCACCGGGTCCACTTCGGTGATGCCCAGGCAGTAGCAGACCGCGGAGTTGGCGGCGGAACCGCGGCCCTGGCACAGAATGCCTTCGCCGCGGGCGTACTGGACGATGTCGTAGACCGTGAGGAAATAGGCTTCGTAGTGCAGGTCGGTGATCAGCGCCAGCTCTTTTTCGATCTGCGTGGTGACGCTGTCCGGCGTGCCGGAAGGAAAGCGGCGGGCGGCCCCGGCCAGGGTTTCCTGGCGCAGATAGGTGGCCGGCGTGTGGCCGCGCGGAATGATCTCGTCCGGGTATTCGTAGCGCAGCTCGTCCAATGAGAAGGCGCAGCGGCGGGCTATGGCCAGCGTCTGGGCCAGCGCTTGCGGCGGGTACAGGTTGGCCAGGCGCATGCGCGTGCGCAGGTGCTGTTCGGCGTTGCCGGACAGTTCGTAGCCGCACTGCGATACGGGCTGGCGGGTGCGAATGCCGGTCAGCGTGTCGTGCAGCGGTTTGCGCGAGCGCAGGTGCATCTGCACCTGGCCCAGCGCCACGATGGGCAGTTCCGCGGCCTGCGCGGCGTGTTCGACCGCGGCGCGGTGCAGGTCGTCGCGCGAGCGGTGCAGCAGGGTCAGTCCGACCCAGGCGCGGTGGGGGAAGACGCGCGCCAGCCAGCGCGCCTGCTCGGCCATGCGGTCGGCGTCGGTGCCGTAGGCGGGGCTCAGGATGGCCAGGCATTCGGGCAGGTGGCGCAGATGGGCGTGGCCCGCGGGCGGGTGGGTAAGGTCTTCGGGCGCCAGCTGGTATTCGCCCTTGGGCGCGCGGGTGCGGGCCAGGGTGATCAGTTCGGACAGGTTGCCGTAGCCCTCGCGCGTCTGCGCCAGCAGGGTCAGGCCCAGCGGCGCGGCGTCGGACGCGGCGCGCAGCTGGAAGGTGGCGCCGATGATGAGCGGCAGCTTGCGGGTCTTGGCTTCCACGTGGGCGCGGACCACGCCCGCCAGCGAGCATTCGTCGGTGATGGCGAGCGCGGCGTAGCCCAGTTCGGCGGCGCGTTCGACCAGTTCCTCGGGGTGCGAAGCGCCCTGCAGGAAAGAGAAATTGGACTGGCATTGCAGCTCGGCGTAGCCGGGCAGCTGCGCCAGGAGGCCGGGGGTGTCGTCGTCGTCCATGCGCATGACGCTTCAGGCGTAGAGCCCATGCAGGAACCAGCGGGCGTGCTCGTCGTCGCGCTCGCGGTAGATCCAGTAGCGCGCGGCGGCGGCGTCCTCGGCGACGAAGTAGTCGCGCACCGTCAGGGCCGGGTCCCACCAGCCGCTTTCGATGCGTTCGGGGCCGCGCATCAGGCGCAGCGCCTGGCCGCCGTAATGCGGCCGGTGGCCGGAAAGCTTCAAGGGCAGCGGCGGGTCCAGCAGCCAGAAGGGGCGGTCCAGCAGGGCGGGCAGGGGCGCGGGACGTTGGGGCGGCGACAGCGCGTCGCCCCAGGCGTTGGCGGCCTCGGGGCGGTGGTCGGGAACCGGGTGGGCGTGGCGCACCTGGTCGCGGCCCAGCCGCGCCACCAGCAGGTCCAGCAGCCGGGCATGGTCGGCGGGCGTGCCGCCGGGCTCGGGGAACAAGGTAGTGCTGGCGGCGGGCTGTTCCACCGTGTCGGGCGCCAGCAGCGCCACGGCGATCACGGGCGCTTCCAGCGTGAAGCGGGCCAGCTTTTCCCGCAGCAGGTGGAGGATCTGCGGCGCCTGCCAGACCGGCTGGGCCAGGGCCAGTTCCAGTTCGGTGGGCGGCCGGGCGTGGCGGCCGCGTTCGTGTTCCATGCTGAGCACCACGCGGCGCACCGCCAGTTGCCGGGCGCTGAGCCAGCCGCCCAGCTGTTCGGCCAGCCGGCGCGCCACCGCCAGCACCGCGTCGGTGTGCTCGACGTAGTCGGTGAGTTCGATGCGGCGCGAGAACTGGTGCGGCGGCTCGATCCAGCGGTGGAGCTCGGGCGCCAGGCCGTAGGCGGCGTCCAGGGCCTGCAGCAGTTCAGGCGCGCTGCGCCGCTGCAGGCCCGCGCGCGGCAGGGCGCGCAGGTCCGCCAGGGTATGGCAGCCGATGTCGTCGAGCCAGTCGCGGCGGGCCTGCGCCTGCGGCAGCAGGGCCAGCGGCAGTGCGTCCAGCCGCCGGGTCAGCGTGGGCAGCGTCAGGGTGCGCCGGGGTGCGCGCCGGCCGGGGCTGCGCGCCAGCAGCCAGGCGCCGGCGGCGGTCGGCGCCATGCCTAGCGAGACGCGCAGGTCCAGGGCGCGCAAGGTGGCGGCGACCCGCCGGTGCAGCGCCTTCGGACCGCGGAAGAGCATCAGGCTGGCGCTTACGTTCAGCAGCAACGTGTCGCCGTCGGCCAGGGCGATTTCGGGTGTGTATTGCAGCAGCGCCAGCGCCGCGCCCTGCAAGGCTTCGGACTCGGCCAGGACATCGCGGGGCAGCAGCTCGACCTCGGGGGCGATGGCGGCCGCGCCCGCGCGGCGCATGCCCGGCTTGACGCCGGCGCGGCGGGCGGCGGGCGTCAGGGCGGCGACGCGTTCCTGTTCCAGGACCGCGAACGCCTGCCCCTCAAGCGGCCAGTGCGGGCGCAGTGCGTCCAGCGGCAGGCAGCGCAGGAAGGCGGCGATCCAGAGGCGCATGGCGGGGAGAAACAGGTGTGGTGGCGCCCGGTTCCAGGCCCACGTATAGCGGCGTATCGCAGGCGGGCCCGCGGCGCTTCAGGATGTGGACGGACAAGCCGCCCGCGGCCGGCGCGAGCGCCAGCCGCAAGGGCGCGGGCGTGGCGTTTTGCGCCGCGCTGCTGGGGCGCACCGCGATGAACAGCAGGTCGCTGGCCTGGGCGGCCAGGTGCAGGCGGCGCAGGGATTCGGGGCGCACATGGGGCAGCCAGCAGATCAGGGCGCCGCAGCTGCCGTTCTTCAGGATCTGTTCGGCGGCCCAAAGCGCGTCCACGGGTTTTTCCGGCGCCACCCAGAGCAATTGGCGCGGATCCAGCCGCCAGCTCATCCAGCTGGCGATGTGGGGCGCGTGCGGCGGCTGCACCAGCGCGATGGCGCGGCGGGTTTCCAGCTGGGCCAGCGCCGGACGCAGCAGGCGGATTTCGCCGATGCCGGGGTGCGGCACCAGCAGTTCGGTCAGCGAACCCAGCGGCCAGCCGCCGTCCGGCAGCTCGGGCGAAAGCGCGGCATGCCCGGTGGGCAGGGTGCGGGCGGCGCCTTGAGCCAACTGAGTGGCGCGCCACAACGCGGGATGGATACGTTCTGGGGACTGCATGGCGATCGGTTCCGGCTTGCGGGGACCCGGGGTAGTGGCCGATGCGTCATTATAGCTGTATATATATACAGTATTTAAAAGGGGCAGAGCGCGCCGCGAATAGTTTTGCGCCGGTAACGCGGCAGCCCAAAAGAAAACCCGCCCGTACACCTT
This sequence comes from Achromobacter xylosoxidans, assembly GCF_014490035.1. Taxonomy (NCBI): domain Bacteria; kingdom Pseudomonadati; phylum Pseudomonadota; class Betaproteobacteria; order Burkholderiales; family Alcaligenaceae; genus Achromobacter; species Achromobacter xylosoxidans. Next base: position 3,162,297 of record NZ_CP061008.1, read on the forward strand.
TCGATGCAGAGGAGCGGGCCGTGTTGAACGCGATTTTAGCCGCTTCAGGCAGGCGGATCGCAATCAAGCGCGGGCGTTCTGCGCAGTAGATACCGAGGCCTCCACACCCGCCGTGCGATCCAGATCCAACCCATAAAACCGCATATCCTCGTACCGGATCCAGTGCGACTTGCGCACCAGCCGGTGGCCGATCCACAAGGCCAGGAACAGCGGGATCGCCAGGTAGGTGGAGATCACGCCGATCCAGTCGATGCGGTCTTGCAGGAAGGCCTGGTAGTTCTGGCCCAGCGTGACCGCCAGGCACAGGACGAAGGCCAGCAGCGGGCCGAAGGGGAACAGGCCGGCCTTGTAGGGCAGGTCGGCGGTGTCGTAGCCGTGCTTCACATAGCCCTGGCGGAAGCGGTAATGGCTGACCGCGATGCTCAGCCAGACGATGAATTCGGTCATGCCGGCGAAGTTCAGCAGCCAGATGTAGACGGCCTTGGGGCTGTACACCAGGCTGAACAGGCACAGGCAGGCCAGCAGCGCGGTGGCCATCAGCGCGTACAGCGGCACGCCGCCGCGGGTGACGCGCCGGAACAGGGCGGGCGCCTGGCCCTCCACCGCCATGTTGAACAGCATCCGCGTCGCCGCGTACATGCCGGAATTGCCGGCCGACAGCACCGAGGTCAGGATCACGGCGTTCATCACGGTAGCCGCCGACAGCAGCCCCGCGTGCTGGAACACCAGCGTGAAGGGGCTGACCGCGATGTCTTCCACTTCGTTGCGCAGCAGCTGCGGGTCGGTATAGGGCAGCAGCAGGCCGATGATCAGGATGGCCAGCACGTAGAACAGCAGGATGCGCCAGAACACGTGGTTGATCGCGCGCGGCACGTTGCGGCGGGGATTCTCGGATTCGCCGGCGGCCACGGCCACCAGTTCGGTGCCCTGGAACGAATAGGCCACCACCATCGCCACGCCCACCCAGGTGGCCGCATTGCCCACGAAGGGCGCGTCGCCGACCGACCAGTTGACCAGGCCCACGGGCGTGCCGCTGTGGATGATGCCCACCAGCATCGCCAGCCCGACGCCGATGAAGCACAGCACGGCCACGACCTTGATGATGGCGAACCAGTACTCGGCTTCGCCGAAGCTGCGCGCCGAGAAGGCATTCAGCCCGAAGGTCAGGGCCAGGAAGGCCACGCTCCATATCCAGCCGGGCGTATCGGGGAACCAATAGGCCATGACCAGTTGCGCGGCCACCACGTCCACCGCCACCACCGTGGCCCAGCTGATCCAGAAGTTCCAGCCCAGCGCGAAGCCGAAGCCGCCGTCGACGTAGCGCGAGGCATAGGTGCAGAAGGAACCCGATACCGGCATGAAGGTGGCCAGTTCGCCCAGGCTGGTCATGATGAAGTAGACCATCAGGCCGATGGCCAGGTAGACCAGCAGCGCGCCGCCCGGGCCGGCCTGGGCGATGGCGGCGCCGGAGGCCACGAACAGGCCGGTGCCGATGGCCCCGCCCAACGCTATCATCGTGAGGTGGCGCGCCTTGAGCACGCGATGCAGCTGGTTCTGGCCGGCAGGCGTGGCGCCGGATTCTGTTGTCGGAGTTTGCATTACTGGGGTAGGAAGTTGCCGCGGCGGCGGACCATCAGGCACGGGCGTGCGGGCCTGCCCGCCAGGCAATGCCGCGCAAGCCAGCCGGTCCGTGGCGGTGCGGCAAAGGTTGCTTCAAGGCGCGCATTTTACAATGCGGCTATTCCGGGGCCGTTCGGCGGCCCCAGCCAGCACGGAGCAGTTTCATGGCGTCTTCCACTTCTATCGAGTTTCTTCCCAACGCCGGCGTCGACGTGCGCCAGCTGTTTATCCTGCTGCACGGCGTGGGCGGCACCCCCGACGACATGGAGCCGTTGGCAAAAGCGGTGCGCGCGGCGTTCCCCAGCGCGGCGGTGCTGGTGCCCCAGGGGTTCGAGCCCTACGACGGCGGCGGCGACGGCCGGCAGTGGTTCTCGGTGCGCGGCGTGACCGAGGAAAACCGCCCGGAACGCGTGGCGCGGGCCTTGCCGCCCCTGGAAAACTATGTGCGCGAGGCGCAGGCGCGTTTCGGCCTGCTGCAGTCGGACACGGCGCTGGCGGGCTTTTCGCAGGGCGCCATCATGGCGCTGGAACTGGTGCAGGCGCACGACGGCATCGCCGGCCGCGTCATCGCCTTCTCGGGCCGCTACGCCCAGATGCCCAAGCTCGCGCCGCAGTTCACCACGCTGCACCTGCTGCACGGCGCCGCCGATCCGATCATGAACGTGGAGCTCATCCAGGCCGCCCAGGCGCGCCTGACCGAGCTGCACGGCGACTCGACCATCGACATCGCGACCCAGGTGGGGCACGCATTGCACCCGGCGCTGATCGAGCGCGCCATCGTGCGCTTGAAGACCTGCGTGCCGTTGCGCAGCTGGGAGGCCGCGCTGGGTCTTAACCAGACGCCGCCCGACGGCACCCCGGTGCATTGATCATTTTTCCCAGCCGCCGCCCAGCGCCAGGAACAGCGCGATCTGGTCGCTGCTGAGGTCGGCCTGCGAAGCCGCCAGCGCGCTTTCGTTGCTGGCCAACGTGCGCTCGGCATCCAGCACGGTCAGGTAGTCGGTCTTGCCGTACTGGAACAGGCGGCTTGCCTGCGAGGCGGCCTCGGCGCTCTGGTCGCGCGCGGCGCGCAAGGCGGTGTCGCGATCCAGTTGGCGCGCGTAGACCACCAGCGCGCTCTCCGTTTCCCGCAGGGCATTCAGCACGGTGGCGTCGAAACGCGCCGCCGCGGCCTTGGTGCTGGCCTGCGCCTCGGCGATGCGGGCCTGCGCGGCGCCGGTGTTGGGTATGGTCCAGGAGATCAGCGGACCGACGCTCCAGCTGAAGGTGCCGCGGTCGCCGAACATGGCGGCTGGGCCGCCCGAGGCCGCCGACAAGCCCAGCGAGATCTTCGGATACAGGTCCGCGGTAGCCACGCCGATGCGCGCGGTGGCCGCGGCCAGGGTGCGTTCGGCCTGGCGGATGTCGGGACGGCGGCGCAGCAGTTCGGCGCCGTCGCCCACGGGGATGGTTTCGGTCAGGCGCGGAGCCTGGGCGCATTGCAGCAGCGCGGGCGGGATTTCGCCCGGCGTCTGGCCGGTCAGCGCCGCCAGGCGGTACAGCGCGGTGCGCTGCTGGGCCTGGAACGGCGGCAGGTTGGCCTGCAGCTGTTCAAGCTGGCTGCGGGCGCGGGTCACGTCCAGCGTGGTGCCGCGGCCGGCGCGTTGCAGCCGGTCCACCGCGTCCAGCGATTGCTTCTGCACCTGCACCGAATGCTGGGCCGAAGCCAGCTGCATGCCGGCCGCGCACATATTGGCGTAGGCCCGGGCGGTCTCGGCGGCCACGGTGACGCGGGTGGCGTCATAGGCGGCCTGCGCGGCCTGCTCGTCGCCGCTGGCCGCTTCCACGGCGCGGCGGATCTGGCCGAACAGGTCCAGCTGGTATGCCACGCTGGCGCCCATGGAGTAGGACCAGCGGTTGGGCGGATCGATGCCGGGCTGCAGTTCCTGCAGGCCGGACACGTGGCCGAAAGTGGGCGAGGCATTGACGCCGATGGACGGCTGCTGCTGCGCCTGCGCTTCGCGCACGGCGGCCTGGGCGCGTTCCAGGTTGGCGCTGGCCACGCGCAGGTCGGTGTTGGCGGCCAGGGCTTTTTCCACCAGACTATCCAGCACGGGATCGTCGTACAGGCGCCACCAGTGGCCAGGCACCGCATCCTGCCGGAACGCCGCCTCGCGCGCCTGCGTGAAGGGCGCCTGCGCGCTCTGCCGCTCGGCCGCCGATCCGGCGGGCACCTGGTAGTCCGGGCCCACGGCGGCGCATCCGGCCAGCGCAAGGGCCAGCGTAAGAGGCAGGAGGTATCTGGTGTTCATGGCGGTTACGGCTGTGCGTCGATAAGAGAGTAGGGGTGGAAGAAAGGAACGATCAGGACGGCTGGCGCGCCCCGGCTTGCGAGTGGGCCGGGCCGGAATCCACCGACACGGTGGCGGTTTGTCCCGCCACCAGGCGCACGCCTGCGGGCACGTCGTCGATCTTCACGCGCACCGGGATGCGCTGCGCCAGGCGGACCCAGTTGAACGTGGGATTGACGTTGGGCAGCAGGTTGGCGCCGGTGCTGCGGTCGCGGTCGGCGATGCCCATGGCAATGCTCTCCACGTGGCCGCGGATATGGTGCGAGTCGCCCATCAGCGTCACGGTGACGGGGTCGCCTTCGTGGATGCCAGGCAGCTTGGTTTCCTCGAAATAGCCTTCGACGTAGAACGAACTGGAATCCACCAGCGCCATCACGCCGCGGCCAGCGGTGGCGTAGGAACCCGCGCGCAGGTCCAGGTTGGTGATGCGGCCGTCATTCACCGCCAGCACGCGGCTGCGTTCGAGGTTCAGGCGCGCGGTATTGAGCTGCACTTCGGCCTGGGCCAGCGCGGCTTCGGTCTGCTGCAGCTTGGTCTGGCTTTGTTCCAGCGCCTCGGCGGCCACCAGTTGGCCCAAAGAGCGGTTGCGCTTGGCGTCGCGCACGGCCTGGTCGCGCGCCACTTGCGCGGAACGCACCGAGGCCTGGGCCTGGTCGTAGGCCAGCTGGAAGCGCGCGCGGTCGATTTCGAACAGCACGTCGCCGGCCTTGACGTCCTGGTTGTCGTGCACCGGCACGCTGGTCACCAGGCCGGAGACATCGGGCGCGACCTGCACCACGTAGGCCTTGACGCGGCCGTCGCGGGTCCAGGGTTCGACTTCATAGTGCACCCAGAGCTGCCAGCCGGCGTAGGCGGCCGCGGCGACGACGACGGCGGTCACCGCGAACTTGCCGATGGCTGCGGGGCGCAGGGCGTTGGGGAGTTTCATGCTTATCTCTGGAGTAAATAGGGGGAAATGAGGGATACGCCGTACAGCAGCACCACGAACAGCGCCAGGTCGAACAGCGCGGGGTGCCACACCAGGCGGTACAGCCCGGCGCGGGCCAGCACGCGGCGCACTGCCCAGGCCACGCCCAGGGTCACCACGCCCAGCACCAGCAGCCAGGGAAAATAGACGCCGTAGAGATTGAATTCGCCGATCATGATGCTTGGCCCTCCAGGGTGGGATGGGCGGGTTGGTAGTCGGGCGCGTCGGGGAAGAAGGCGCGGCGCAGGCCCACCAGCGCGACCACGGCGCGGTCGCGGGCGGCGGCGCCCGGGGGCGTGGCCGTCACGCTGGCCAGCGCACGGTCGATCTGCGCCAGGAACTCGGGCGTCTTTTCGCCGACCTGCCAGGCCGAGCGCGCGTGGAAGAATTTCGCCAGTCCGTCCAGCACCGGCTGGATGGCGGGTTCCGCCATGGGCAGGTGACGCCGGGCGCGCTGCAGTTCGGTGATGTCGCGGCCCACGCGCAGGTCTTTCAGCGCGTCGGCGGCGACCAGGTCGTCGGGCCGCTGGGCCAGCGCCAGACGCGGCTGCAACAGGCCAATGCGGTCCAGCATGCGGGCGGCGTAGGTGTGGCGCGAAGGCGCGCGCGGCGAGCTTGCCAGGGTTTCCAGTTCCTTCCAGTTGGCGGCCTGGATGCGGCGTGCGCTCCAGTCGGCGCTGACGGTGCGGAAGATGGCGGCGATGATGGCCGCGGTGGCAACGCCCATGCACTGCGCGACCTGCGTGTCGATGAAGGACACGATGTCGGCGGTGTTGGTGTCCTGCAGCGCCATGGTGCCCAGGAAGCCGAACAGCATCGCCATGGCCTTGCCGGCGGTGGCGGGCCGGGCAATGAAGATGCCCAGCACGAAGGTGGTGGGCAGCATGGCCAGGGCCAGCATCTCGAACGAATGCAGGGCGGGCATGATGCCCAGCAGGTACAGCGCCGACAGCGGAATCGAATACACCGTGTAGGTCAGGAACTGCATGATGCCGGGGACCGGATTGTCCTGCGACGCGAAGAAGCAGCTGAAGATGGCGGCCATGAGCGCGGCGGTGGCACCGTTGCTCCAGGCCGTGCCGATCCAGAAGGCGCAGCAGACCGAAATGGCCACGCCGGCGGCCAGGGCCGACAGCAGCGCCATGCCGCGGTCGCGGTGCAGCGCGGTGTTGGGCGCGGGATTGGAGCGCGGCGCGCGCAGCGGCGCGCCCGCCAGGCCTGCGCGGATCTCGCGGCGCAGCGCCAGGCATTCGTCATAGGTGTCGACCAGTTCGCGCAAGCGCGTCATCAGGCTGGCCAGCAGCACCTCGCGCCAGCTGGAGCGGCTGTCGATGTCGGGCGTGAGGCGGGTGGCGGCGGCGCGCAGTTGGACCGCGGTCTCGTGGGTGGCCTGGGCGCCGGCGTTGATCCATTCGGAGATGTCGGCGAGCAAGGCCGTGACGGCTTCCGGCAGTGGCTGGCCGCCGGCCTGCAGGGCGCGCATGCGGTCTTCCACGGCGGACACGGTGGGCGTCAGCGCTGCGATCTGGTCCTGCATGGCGCGCACCGCGCCCGAGGTCCAGCGCAGGTTGCTGGTGTCGAAAGGCACGTGGGTGGACATCAGGCGCAGCTGCGTGATGTCGTTGGCCAGCACGCGGCGGTCGCGGTCCTTCTGTTCGGTGGCCTGGCCGCTGAGCGTGTCGTGCATCCAGTTGCGGGCGTCGCGCACGGCCTTGTCCAGCATCAGCGTCAGGGCCGGGGCCAGGCCGCGCGGCAGCACGATGCTGTGGATCAAGGTGGCGCAGACGATGCCCAGGCTGATTTCCTCGACGCGGGCGAGGGCGGTGTCGAACACCTGGGCGGGGGCGGTCACGCTGGGAAAGCCGATCATGGCGGCGGTATAGCCCGCCAGCATGAAGAGGTACGAACGCGGCGTGCGGTCCAGCACCGACAGGTACAGGCAGGCGCCCACCCACAGCACCATGGCGGCGGTCATGACCACCGGGGAATTCGATAGCCGCGGCACCAGGTAGACGGTGGCGGCCGAGCCGAAGAAGGTGCCGGCCAGGCGGTACAGCGCCTTGGAGCGCACCGCGCCCGACCAGGGTTGGGCCACGACGTAGGCCGTGGTCATGGCCCAGAACGGACGCGGCAACCCCATGCTGTAGGCCAGGTAGAGCGCCATGATGGCGCTCAGGTAGCTCTTGAGCGAGAAGATGGATTCGCGGACGTTGGGGAGTTTCACGCTTGTTCGTCCTGTGGCTGGGTGCCGGCGCCGCCGCGGCCCAGGGTGACTTTCAGGCTGTCGAAGACCCGCAGGCAGGCTTGCAGGTCGGCTTCGCTCACGCCCCGGAACAGGCGGCGGCGCAAATCGACCAGCACATCCTCGACCTTGGCGCGCAGCGCCTGGCCGGCGTCGGTCAGGTGCAGGGTCTTGGCGCGGCGGTCGTGCGGGTCTTCGCGGCGTTCCATCAGGCCTGCGGCGACCAGGTGGTCCAGCACCCGCACCAGCGAGGGGCCTTCCACGCCCAGCGCCTCGGCCAGCGCGCCTTGGCGCACGCCGTCTCCCAGGCGGCCGGCCAGGATCACGGGCCAGGCGGTGGCCTGGGACAGGCCGTAGTCGGCCAAGGCCTTGTCGGCGGCGCCGCGATAGGCGCGCGACAGGACCATCAGGGCGGAGGTGGTGGCCATGAGCTGGGAGTCGGTGGGCGTGTTCATGGAATAGATTGTATCCTATCTATTAGCTTACTAATAATTGAAAATGGCGATTATCTCCATGGATTTTCTCAATCGGGAAAATAGAGGACGGTTGTTCCAGCTATGGAAAACCAGGGACAGTGTTCTGGGATTTTCGGCGTCGCGGGGAGCGACGCGGGCGCGGCGGCGGCCGCCGCGCCCCGGCGTTCAGCCGTTGCAGTCCGCCCAGCAGTTGGGCGTTTCGTACAGGCGCACGCGGGTCAGGCGCAGTTCGGCGCCATAGTGGCCGTGATAGTGCGGGGCCAGGGTCTGGAAGACGATGGCGGCCAGGTTTTCGGCCGTCGGGATGCGGTCCAGCACCACGGTCTTGTGGCCGGGCAGGCTGTCCAGGAAGCCGCGCACGGCGGCGTCGCCCTCGTACACCAGGAAGGCATGGTCCCAGACGTCCACGATGTGGGTCTTGGCGATGTGCTTGATCTCGGAGAAATCCATCAGCATGCCGTTGTCGGATTCGCCGGGCGCCTGCACCACGTCGCCGGTCAGGGTGATCTCCAGCACGTAGCGGTGGCCGTGCAGGTTGCGGCACTGGCTGCGGTGGTCGGGAATGCGGTGGCCGGCGTCGAATTCCAGCCTGCGGGTCACGGAAATCATGGCGCGCTCCGCAGGGGGCTAGGGTGAATCATGGAATGCCTATGTATTTGTGGGTCTGCAGGCTGAGCCGCCATTGCGGATGCTGCATACAGTACTGGACGGCCTGTTCGGTGTTGGCCGCGCGCGCGGGGCCGTCCATGGGTTGCAGGAAGAAGTGGTCGAAGTCCAGGTGCGCGAAGGCTTCGGGCTGCGCGTTGGCTTGCGGATAGACCAGCTTGAGCTCGTCGCCGCGCTCCAGGACCACGGGCGTGGTGCCTTTGGGGCTGACGCAGATCCAGTCGATGCCGGCCGGCGGCTTGATGGTGCCGTTGGTTTCGATGGCCACCGTGAAGCCGCGCGCGTGCACCGCGGTCAAGAGCGGCGCGTCCAGTTGCAGCAGCGGTTCGCCGCCGGTGAAGACCACGTAGCGGTCGTTGGCGCCGGGGCCCCAGGCCGCGGCGATGGCGTCGGCCAGCAGTTCGGGCGTGGCGAACTTGCCGCCGCCGTCGCCGTCGGTGCCGATGAAGTCGGTGTCGCAGAAGGTGCAGGCGGCGCTGGCGCGGTCGCTTTCGCGGCCGGTCCAGAGGTTGCAGCCGGCAAAGCGGCAGAAGACCGCCGCACGGCCTGCGTGGGCGCCTTCGCCCTGCAGTGTCTTGAAGATTTCTTTGGCGGAGTAAGTCATGGTGGTGCCGGCGGTCGGATAAGGCCGGACGCCGGATAAATCAGGCAAAAGCGCATTATTTTACTTTGCGCGGCGCATCTATACTTGCGGGCTATGTTTCACGTCCAAGATTCCATCTACCTGGATGAACGCGATCTCGCGTTCACCATGATCCGCGCCCAGGGCGCGGGCGGCCAGAACGTCAACAAGGTGTCCAGCGCCGTGCACCTGCGTTTCGACGTGCGAGCCTCCAGCCTGCCCGAGGAAATCAAGGAAGCGCTATGCGCCCTTAGCGATCACCGCGTCTCCAAGGACGGGGTCATCGTCATCAAGTCGCAGACGTTCCGCAGCCAGGAAAAGAACCGCGCCGAAGCCATCGAGCGCCTGATCGCCATGGTGCGCGCGGCGGCGCGCACCGACAAGCCGCGCCGCCCGACTAAGCCCACCCGCGCCTCGCAACGCCGGCGCGTGCAGCGCAAGGTGCTGCACGGCGAGGTCAAGCGCCTGCGGGGGCGGGTCCAGGGGGATTGAGGGCGGCCCGCGTGAGGGCGGCCCGCGGCCCGGCCTGGGCGCGGCTGTGCAGGCGCTGCCGGAACAGGTCCGCCATGGTGGCCGCCGCCAGCGACAGTGGCGTTCCCCGCAGCGTCATGATGCCGATGCTGGCGACCGGCATGGGCGCCTCCGTGCGGATCTGGCTGGCTTCGGCGCCGTAGGGCGGGATCTCGAGCATGCCCGCGGGGCAGACGATCAACGCGTCGCTGCGGACCATCAGGTTCCACATCACGCCGAACGTATCGCAATCGATGACGCGTTCGGGCGGTTGCAGGCCGTTTGCGCGCAAGCCTTGCAGAAAAGCGTCGGTGTGGCTGCCGCCCGAGGTGTTGAGCAGCCATTCGCAGCCCGCGATGTCTTGCCAACGCGTGGCGCCCGCCAGCGGATGACCGCGGCGGCAGGCGACCATGAATTCCAGCGGCCGCAGTTCCTCGAAATCGAATTCCTGCCCGCCATGGTTCCCGGCCATGCCGGACGCCAACGCGAAATCCAATGAACCGTTGCGCAATGCCGGCAGCACGGCGGCCAGCAGGCCTTCCGAGACCTTGAGCTTGGCCGCGGGCATGCTCTGCCTGAAATCGTTCAGCACGTCGGGCAGCACGCTCAGCATCACCATGGGCGTCACGCCCACCGCCACCCGCGCCTGGGCGCCGCTGAGCAGTTGGCGGATGTCCTGGCGTGCCAACGAGAGCTGGGCCTGGGCAAGCTGCGCCCGCACCGTCAGGTGTACGCCGCACTCGGTGACCTCGATGCCCTGGGGGCTGCGCGTGAGCAGCGGCGCTTCCAGTTCCGTTTCCAGTTCCTTGATGGCCTTGGTCACGGCGGCCTGGCTCAGGTGCAGGCTGCGCGCCGCAGCCCGGATGCTGCGCAATTCGGCGACCTTCAGCCAGGCCCGCAGATGGTGGTCTTTCATATGCTTCCCCCGGTAGCGACAACTGATAGTTGTCACCTTAACAAAGAAATAGCCTTATGCGCAGCGCGGGCGATCTCTAAGCTTCACGACGACCAGACCATGCAGTCCCGTACTTCAGGAGCAAGCCATGCAGATCTTTCCCCGTCGTGTACGCCAGACCCTTTCACTGTGTTTTGCCTTGCTGGGCGCGGCAGGCGCCGGCGCGGCGCAGGCGGATTGGCCCCAACGGCCGGTCAAGCTCATCGTGCCGTATGTGGCGGGGTCCGGTCCGGACGTGGTGCTGCGCCCGATCGCGGACGCCCTGGGGCGCGAACTCGGCCAGCCGGTGATCGTCGACAACCGCGGCGGGGCGGGGGGCATCGTCGGCACCCAGGCGCTGGCCGCGGCGGCGCCGGACGGCTATACCATCGGCTTCGGCAACCTGGTCACGCTGGCGATCAACAAGAGCATGTATTCGAAGCTGCCTTACGACCCGCAACGCAGCCTTGCGCCCATCAGCCTGGCCATCAGCAACGCCCTGGTGCTGATCGCCCGCAACGACTTCCCGGCAAGCAATGTGCAGGGCCTGGTCGACTATGCCAGGCAGCATCCGGGCAAGGTCAGCGTCGGCTCGTTGGGCGTGGGATCGAGCGCCCATCTGGCCGGAGAAATGCTCAAGAGCGAGACGGGCACGACCATGCTGCACGTCCCGTACAAGAGCGGCCAACAGGCGGTGGGCGACATCGTGGGCGGGCAGCTTGACGTGATGATCGACAACGTCGCGGGCGTGCTGCCCTTCATCCGCTCCGGCCAGGTCAAGGTGCTGGGGGCGACCAGCCTGGCGCGCGTGCCTGTCCTCTCGGACGTGCCCACCCTCGACGAATCCGGCTTGAAGGGCTTCGAAGTGGTGTCCTGGGGCGGCATCGTCGCGCCCGCCGGTACGCCCAAGCCCATCATCGACAAGCTCAATCGCGCCATCGCCAAGGCGCTGCAGGATCCGGCGGTGCTCAAGCTCAACGAAACGCTGTCCGTCGACGCGACGCCGTCCACGCCTGAACAGTTCGCCAACCTCATCGCCACCGAGATCCCGCGCTGGGGGGAGATGGTCAAGCGCTCCGGCGCGTCGGCCGACTGAGCGCGTTCAGCACCCGCGTTCAACACCCGCGTTCAACACCATAGGGAGCCATCATGACGAACGAACTCTGGCGCTGGAGCGCCGTCGACCTGGCCCAGGCCATCCGCAAGCGGGAAGTTTCCAGCCGGGAAGCGGTGCAGAACTGCCTGCAACGGGCGGAACGGCTCAACCCCATCTTCAACCCGCTCACCGAGATCTGCGCCGACCAGGCCCTGCAGGCGGCCGACGCCGCCGACGCCGCGGTGCGCGCGGGCGCGCCGCTAGGCATCCTGCACGGCGTGCCGGTGACGATCAAGGCCAATGCAGATCTGGCCGGGTCGGCCACCACCAATGGCGTCGTCGCGTATCGGGACCTCATCGCAAGCGAGAACAATCCCGCCGTCGACAACTGGCTCAAGGCCGGCGCCGTGGTGATCGGCCGCAGCAACGTTCCGGCATTCTCCTGGCGCTGGTTTTCGGACAACGACCTGCATGGCCGCACCGTCAATCCGTTCGACGCCGCGCGCACGCCGGGCGGCTCCAGCGGCGGCGCGGCCGTCGCCGCAGCCCTGGGCATGGGGCCGCTGGCGCACGGCAGCGACCAGGGCGGATCGATCCGCTACCCGGCCTACGCCTGCGGCGTGGCGGGGCTGCGGCCGTCGCAAGGCCGGGTGCCGGCCTACAACGCCAGCCAGAAGTCGGAGCGCCCGGTGGCTTCCCAACTGGCCGCGACCCAGGGTCCCTTGGCACGGAACATCGCCGACCTGAGACTCGGGCTGGAGGCCATGTCGGCGGGCGATTCCCGCGATCCGTGGTGGGTGCCTGCGCCGCTGGACCTACGCCAGCCCGGGGACTGCCGGCGGGTGGCGCTGTTCTGCGGCACCTCGGCCTTCAAGCCCGATCCCGCCGTGCTGGACGCCTTGCTGCGCGCCGCAAAGTACCTGGAAGACGCGGGCTACATCATCGAAACGGCAGCGCCGCCCCGTTTCGAGGAAGCGGCCGAGCTATGGCGCAACGTATTGATGAACGAAGCGTCCGGCTCCATGGGCCGCGAAATCGAGCGCGCCGGCGACGCTGCGATACAGCGCGCGTATCGCAGCATGCTGGCGCACACCGCGCCGCTGGACAAGGACGGCCTGGTCCAGGCGCTGGCGCTGCGCACCACGATACTGCGGGAATGGGGCGGGTTCTTCGACCGCTATCCGCTCGTGCTCATGCCGGTGTCGTTCGAGCTTCCATTCGCCATTGACCAGGATCAGCAAGGCGACGCAGCCATGGGCGACATGCTGCGCGCGCAGAGCCCGCTGGTCTCGACCGCGATACTGGGCTTGCCCGGCCTGTCGGTCCCTGTGGGCCTGGCGGACGGCGTGCCGATGGGCGTCCAGCTGGTGGCGGGGCGGTTCCGGGAAGACCTGTGCCTGGCCGCGGGCGAAGCCATCGAGGCGCGCGCGGGGTGGTCGGTGCAGGATAGGCTCTTGGCCTGAGCGGCGCGGGGGGGAAGGAAGGGGAAGGGCGGCTATGGGGGGCGGGGCGGATAGCCGCGCGCGGCTATCCGCCCCGGCCATAAAGCCCTGTCCGGCGCAGGGGCATGACTATATATCGAATAGTTCCGATATAAGATTCGATAAATTGCGATACTTCAATATGACGGTCTCAACTTCCAGCCCCGACCCTGCCGCCTCGCTACCTGCCATCGACGCCGACGCCATCCTCAAGGCGCTGGCCAATCCGGTGCGGCGCGACATTCTTGCCTGGCTGAAGACGCCGCACGCGTACTTCGAGGTACGCCCGGGCCATACCTTCGAGCATGGCGTATGCGCGGGCCACATCGATGAACGCTGCGGACTGTCCCAGTCCACCGTGTCCTCGCACCTGGCCGTTCTGCAGCGCGCGGGCCTGATCTCGGCGACCAAGGTGGGGCAGTGGATTTTTTACCGTCGCAACGAAGCCGCCATTGCCGCGTTCCTGCGGCAATTGAACCAGGATATGTAGCCCCGCTACGCCGCCAGCGGCCCCTTCATCCGGGGCCAAGGATTTACGCATGAGCCAACTTTTCGAACCCCTGCGCGCAGGCGATCTGACGCTGCGCAACCGCATCGTGATGGCGCCCTTGACGCGCATGCACGCCAGCCCGGGCCGCGTGCCCAACGACCTGATGGTCGAGTACTACACCCAGCGCGCCGGCGCCGGCATGATCCTGACCGAAGCCACGGCGGTCACCCCGCAAGGCGTCGGCTATGCCGATACGCCGGGCCTGTGGACCCCCGAACAGGTCCAGGGCTGGCGCAAGGTCACGTCCGCGGTGCACCGGGCCGGCGGCCTGATCGTGGCGCAGCTCTGGCACGTGGGCCGGATCTCCGATCCCATGTTCCTGGACGGCGAACTGCCCGTGGCGCCCAGCGCCATTGCGGCCAAGGGCCACGTCAGCCATGTGCGGCCGCAGCGCGCCTACGTCACGCCGCGCGCGCTGGAAACCGCCGAGATTCCGGGCGTGGTCGAGGCTTACCGCCACGGCGCGCGGATGGCCATGGAGGCCGGTTTCGACGGCGTGGAAGTGCATGCCGCCAACGGCTATCTGCTGGACCAGTTCCTGCAGGACAGCACCAACCACCGCACTGACGCCTATGGCGGTTCGCTCGAAAACCGCGCGCGGCTGCTGCTGGAAGCGGTGGACGCCAGCGTGTCGGTGTGGGGCGCGGGCCGCGTGGGCGTGCATCTGTCGCCGCGCGGGGAAATCCACACCATGGGCGATTCCAACCCGGCCGCCACCTTCGGCTACGTGGCGCGTGAACTGGGCAAGCGCGGTATCGCCTTCCTGTGCGTGCGCGAGTATGAAGCCGCCGACAGCCTGGGCCCGATGCTCAAGGCCGAGTTCGGCGGCACCTACATCGCCAACGAAGGATTCGGCCGCGAGTCGGCCGAGGCCGCCATCGCCGCGGGCCGGGCCGATGCCGTGGCCTTCGGCGTGCAATACATCGCCAACCCGGATCTGGCGCGCCGCTTCGAACTCAAGGCGCCGCTGAACCGGCCCAACCCAGCCACGTTCTATGCGCCTGGCCCGGGCGGCTATACCGACTATCCGGCCCTGGCTTGACCGGCTGGTCCGGTATTCAGAGCACGGCGCGCATCGGATAGGTGAACAAGCCGAAGTGCGCCGCGTTCAGGCCCAGGTGCGCCAGCACCGCCGCGGCCAGGCCGCCGTACTTGTAGGCGAGGCCGTAGGCCGCGCCCGCCAGGCCGGCCAGCAGCATCCATTGCCAGCCGCCTGCGTAGTGCGCCAGGCCGAACAGCGCGGCCGCGATGATCAAGGCTGCCCACGAACCCCAGGCGCGGCCGCGCCACAGGTCCGTCAGCCGCTGCTGCAGGTAGCCGCGGAACAGCGCCTCCTCGGCCAAGGTCACCAGCAAGGCATTGTTGATCAGCCAGATCCAGCCCGATTGCGGCCACTTGGGCGTCCAGCCGACCACGCCCAGCGCCAGCGCGCAGCCCAGGCACAGGGCCACCGCGCCCGCGCAGGCCAGGAACGCGGCCGACAGCGTGGCGCGCGGGGTCGGCCCCGCCATCGGCGGCGCCAGCGCCAGCACCACCCAGAACGCCACCAGCGGCTTGTCCAGGTTCAGGTACATGCCGAAAGGCACGGCGTCCGGACTCAGGGGCGCCGGCGCGATGACTTGCGGGTTGTGGAAGCCCGGCAGCCAGTGCAGGAACAGCAGCGCGGCCAGTGCGATGAAGAGCGCATGGCCGGCGGTGCGCGCCATTGCGCCCGATGCGGGCTGGACCAGCACGGCCGCCGCGATCAGCAACGTCGGCCAGACCAGCGCCACGGCGTTTATCGTGCCATCGGTCCAGGCCCAGGCGTAGGCGGCGGCAAGCGGCGCCAGCGCCCAGCGGCGCGTGGCGGGCGGCCACAGCATGGCGGCGGCGATGAACAGTGCGGACCAGGGGCTGAGCAGGGGCACGGGCGTGGACGGGCGTTGAAAGCGCTGAGTGTAAACGCGCCGCTCTGTGCAAGCCGCACGGCATGCGCGCCGGGCCGCTGAGCGCGTGTGCTGACGCCGCGCGGCGAACCCAGGTATCCTGGCGCCTGCCGGATACCTGGGAGCCAGACTATGAAAATGATCGCGTGGTTGATGTTGGCGGCGGCCGTGCTGCCTTTCGTGTCGGCGATCGTCGCCAAGGCGGGCGGAAAGAAATTCGACAACAACGATCCGCGCGCCTGGCTGGCGCGGCAGGAGGGCTGGCGGGCGCGCGCCAACGCGGCGCAGACCAATACCTTCGAAGCGCTGCCGTTCTTCTACGCGGCGGTGCTGTTCGCGCTGTATACCCAGGCGCCGCCCGCGCACGTGGCCACCTTGATGGCCTGCTGGCTGGGCGTGCGGCTGGGCTATCTGGCCATGTACCTGGCGGGCTGGGGCGCGCTGCGTTCGCTGGTGTGGGCGATCAGCGTGGGCTTCATCATTGCGATCCTGTTCGCAGGCGTTTAACGGGCGGCGCCATGCGCAAGCGGCGTGTCGCGGCGCTGGCGGCCATTGCGTTGCCGGGCTTCATCTACGTCAACAACGCTGACTGGTCGGCGTCCGATCCCGGCGCGCGGGCGACGCTGCTCGCGCATCGCGGCATCGCGCAACGCTACGACACGGCGGGCATGGAGCGGGACACCTGCACCGCGAGCCGCATCGTCGAACCCACGCACGGCTATCTGGAAAACACCATCGCCTCCATGCGCGCCAGCTTCGAGGCCGGCGCGGACATCGTCGAGATCGACGTCCATCCCACCACCGACGGCCAGTTCGCCGTGTTCCACGACTGGACGGTCGATTGCCGCACCGAGGGCCGCGGCGCGACGCGCGAGCACACGATGGCCGAACTCAAGGCGCTGGACATCGGCTATGGCTACACCGCGGATGGCGGCAAGACCTTTCCGTTCCGCGGGCGCGGCGTGGGCCTGATGCCCACGCTGTCCGAAGTGCTGCAGGCGTTTCCGCGCCAGCGCTTTCTCATCAACGTCAAGAGCCGCGACGCGGAGGAAGGCGCGGCGTTGGCGGCGGTGCTCAACGGCTTGCCGCCGGCCAGGCGCGCCGATTTCATGGTGTACGGAGGCGAGGAGCCGGTAGGCCGGCTGCGCGAGTTGGCGCCGGGCGTGCGCACGCTGACGCGCGCGGATCTGAAATCCTGCCTGTTGGGTTATGCGGCGGCGGGCTGGACGGGCCATGTGCCGCAAGTCTGCCGCGGCATGGCGCTGACAGTGCCGGTGAATGTCGCGCCCTGGCTGTGGGGCTGGCCCGGCCGCTTCCTGGACCGCATGGAGGCGGCGGGCAGCAGCGTGTTCCTGCTCGGTCCTTACGCCGGCGATGGCCATTCCACGGGCATCGACACGCCCGAGGACATACGCCGCGTGCCGGCGGGATACGCGGGCGGGATCTGGACCAACGAAATCGAAGCCGTGGCGCGCGCGTTCAAGCGCGGGCCATGAAAGCCGTTACTTCCATTCGAACACGGCGCGCGCGGTACCGGTGTTTTGCACCGCGACGTTGCGGTTCTGCGCCTGGCCGTTGTAGGTGGCCGAGATCTTGTAGTTGCCGGCCGGCAGCTTGACCAGCATGTACGGGCCTTCGGCAGTGGTTTGCAGCACGGACTTGCCATGCGCATCGCTGATGGTGACGGAGACATTTGCAACGTAGTCCGCCTGGCCGTCGCGTTGCGCCGCGAACGTCAGCGCCAGCGGATAGTCCTTGGCTGCGGCCTTCATGGCTTCGGATTCGTCCAGCCCGATGCCGCCGCTGACATACTGCACCGAACCCTGCTGCTGCACCGGCGGCATGCCCGCCTGGGCGGTGGACAGGATGCCGGCAAAGGCCATGCTGCCCAGCGCCATCGCGGCGGCCATGGTGCAGCGTTCTATACGCTTGTTCATGAGACTCTCCTGGATAGGACGATCTGCGCGGTTTTGTACGCGCATGAACATTTCGACCCGCATGCCGGCGCGGAGTTCGCGCCGGCGGGTCTCCGATATCAACCGATTGTTTCCGCAGCCTAGGTAAGCGTACCGCGTGCCGCGCGCCAGGAAAATGTCAGCCGGCTTTCGCCGCTGACCGAGCCGTCCGGGGCGAAGCGCCTTTCATCCAGCTGTCCGGCGCCACCGTCGCGCAGCGCCAGTACGCTGGAACTGCGGGTGCCATAGTTCGGACTGACGATGAACGGGCTGCTCAATAGCCTTTCGCGATCCAGTGGCAGACCGGTGGCGGGCAGGTCGGCGTCGTCGGCGGGCTGGCGGTCTGCCAGCGCGGCCATCAGCGCGGGCAGGTCGGGCTGCGGCCCGCTGCGCAGCACGGCTTCGAAAGCCGCCTTGGTGCGCGCCAGCTTGGGCCAGGGCGTGTCCAGCAGATGGTTGGACAGGGCGTAGACGCCTGGAGCCAGGCGGCGCGGGCCGCCATCGCGGTTGCTGAGATACCAGGCTTCGCGCGCATCGCCCACGATCAGGTTGAAGCCGTTGTAGGCCTGGCCCTTGGCATGCACTTGCGCCAGGTAGTCGGCCGCGGAGGCCGTGCCGCGCAGATAGTCTTCGACCAGCGCGCCGCGCGAAGGCGCGTTCTCGATGATCCGGCCCGGTTCGCGGAAGTTGGTGACCAGCGCATGGCGTCCGCCGGTCGTCGCGCCCATCCAGCTGCCGCCGGCCAGGCCGTCGCGGCCGGCGTAGACCTCGGGCGCATCGGGCCATTGCGCGGCGGGCAAGGTGGGGCGTTGGTGGAATTCATCGCGGTTGGCGGCGATCAGGACGGGGATGCCCGGCAGGGCGTGCAGGGCCAGTACGGCAAGACACATGGTTCAGACCTGGTTGGCGGGTTTGTCGGGAATGGCTTTGCCTGGCGCAGCCGCGAAATCCGGGCCGGCCAGCGCGGCGCGCAAGGCTTCGATCTGGGCGGCCACGTCGCGCAGCGCCGGCGCGGGCGACGCGATGGCGGCGGCCGGCATGGCCGCGCCTTGCGCAACAGCGGCGCTCATCTGGTGCAGGCTGGCCGCCAGTTGCGCCAGCTCCGCGGCGCTGGGCGCCGGCTGGTCGGCGGGCAGCGACCAGGCGGTGTCGGAAATGGCATTGGCCACGCGCTCCAGCGCGACCTCCACCGGCCACCAGGCGAGCGCGCGGCGGCTGACCAGGCGCGGTTCCGACAGCCCG
Organism: Achromobacter xylosoxidans; assembly: GCF_014490035.1. Classification (NCBI taxonomy): domain Bacteria; kingdom Pseudomonadati; phylum Pseudomonadota; class Betaproteobacteria; order Burkholderiales; family Alcaligenaceae; genus Achromobacter; species Achromobacter xylosoxidans. Next base: position 3,180,913 of record NZ_CP061008.1, read on the forward strand.
CGCTGCAAGGCGATGCGCAGGTCGGACAGGCGCGCGTAGGCGCTGGCGCGCAGGTCGTGGCGGCTGGTGGGATCGGCCTGGAACACGGTGTTCAGGTAGGCGGCCAGCGTGTCCATGGCGGCGGCGACGGTGTGGTCCAGGTTGCTGCGCTCGATCCGTATCCACGGCAGGTAGCCCACCAGCAGCACGATGCCCGCGGCCACGGCCACATCGATCAGGCGCGCCAGCGCGATGGGCCAGCTGCCTGGTTGCAGCGCGCCGATCAGCAGCATCAGGATGGGCAGCAGGATGGCCGAGAACAAGCCGTAGTTGCGCCGCACCGACCAGGGCAGCAGGGACGCCAGCCCGGCCACCGTGAGCAGGCTGACGATGCCGTTGCGGTCCAGCGCCAGCACGGTCGCGCTGATCGCCACGCCGACCACGCTGCCCGCGCAGCTTTGCAGCGCCCGCGCGAACACCGAGCCGAAGTTGGGTTTGAACACCACCACCACGATCAGCGGCACCCAGTAGGAGCGCGGCAGCGAGAACGCCATGGACACGGCCTCGGCGGCGATCAGGCACAGCCCCAGCCGCACCAGATAGCGCACGGTGGTCGGCCCCGGCCGGTAGGTGCGCGCCAGCACGCGCCAGGGCGTGCGCGGCCGCGCGGGGGGCAGGCCGGCAAAGGCGTCGGCCTCGGATAGCGTGGCGCCGTCCAGCAGGGGCTGCACCTGGGCCAGCGCGTCGGCCAAGGGTGCCATGTCCGCCTGGCGCAAGGCCGCGATGTCCTCGCGCGGGTCCGGCGTCGCATCGTTCTCCACGCGGTCGGCCAACCGGTTCATGACGCGTGCGCAATCGTGCGGCAGCACCCGGCCGGCGCGGGCCAGCTCCAGCGCGGTATTGGTCAGCGGCGTACAGGCTTGCAGCTGCGCCGCCAGCCGCGCCAGCCGGGGGGAGGGGCCGGCCGCGCCGCGGCGGGCAGCCAGCACGGTGTCGTAGGCGGTGGTCATGGCCGCTTCCATGTCGCGCCGCGCGCTCATGGTGTGCGAGGTGCCGATGGCGGCGAACATGGCGGCCAGTTTGCGGTAGGCCATGGCGACGGCGGCGCGTTCGGGCGCTATCGGGTTGACCACCCAGCCCGTCAGCGTCAGCGCCAGCCCGAACAGGCCACCGGCTCCCACCAGCACGGAAGGCAGCCAGGACGGCAGGTTGGAAGTCAGGCTGGCGCCGACGATGACGTAGGTGGCGAATTGCAGCGTGGAAACAGCGGCGATGTTGTTGAAGGTGCCGACCAGGCTGGCCGCCAGCACCAGCAGCGTCATGGCCGCGGAGGTCCATAGCCCGTGTCCGGCAATCATCGTGCCGAGGAAGTACCCAAACGCGCCGCCGAACACGGTGGCGCCGATGGACAGCGCGCGGTTGCGGTAAGGGCCGCCATTGTCGCCGGTGATGGCGGGCAGCGCGCCCAGCGCGACCAGGGCCGCCGCCGCGCTCTGGTCCAGCGCGAGTCCGACCGTCGAAGGCAAGCCGATGGCCAGGGCGGCACGCAGCGCCACCCAGCGGCTGACGGGCGAAGGCTCCATGTGCGCCAGGCTCATCAGCCAACGCATGTTGGCGTTGCGCGCGGCATGTTTCAGCGAGGAACGGAACACGGCAGCCTCGTGGCGCGGCCCGGAGTCAGGCCTTGATCAGCGGCGCCTCGTCGGGCGCGGCCAGCCGGAAGTAATCTTCCGTGTTCAGGAGGATGGAGGCGTCCAGGCGGCCGGCATTGAACACGATTTCATCGTGGCGCTGGCGCAGGCTGGGATCCACCAGCAGGTGCAGGTCGGGATTGAAAGTGAAGGGCGGGATGGCGCCGATCTCGCAGCCGGTGAGTTCGCGCGCCAGGTCCTGCGACGCCAGCGACGCCTTTTTGCCGCCGGCCGCGCGTGCGATTGCGTCCAGGTCGGCCTGCTTGTCGGCCGGGAACACGGCCAGCACATTGCGGCGCTGGTTGGAGGATATCTTGACGCGGCAGACCAGCGCCTTGGCGCCCTGGCTGACCTCGGTGCCGCGAATCGCCGCGACTTCGACGGAGCGGCCGGCTGCGGCGTGTTCAATCAGGCGGTAGCGGGCCTGGTTCTGGGCAAGCAGGGCTTGCAGGCGTTCGAAGACTTCCATGTCGGGGCGCGTAGATCGGGATGTGGCGGGAGCAGGCCGGGAGTCGGCCTCGTACGCCGCATGATACGCCCGCCGCGCAGCGCCGCGGCGGCGCGTGCGCCGATCGCGGCCAGCCGCCTCAGATTTCTCCGGTAAAGGCGTAACCCCAGCCCCAGACGGTGCGGATCGGGAGCTCCAGGTTCAGGTCCTGGGCCTTGCGGCGCAGGCGGCTGACCAGCACGTCGGTGCGCCGCATCGATTCGTGGCCGCCATGCGAGTCCGTGATGGCCGCGTCGGCGCGCGGCAGGCGCTTGTCGGCGGAAGCCGTCAGCTTGAGCAGGAATTCGCGCTCGGCCAGCGTCAGGGCCAGGCGTTTGCCTTGCGGGCTGACCAGCGTCCAGGCCGCGTCGTGGAATTGCCATTTGGCCATCGCTTCGCCTGCCGGCGCCGGTTGCGCCGGGCGCGGCTCGGCATCTGCGGCGCGCCGGCCGGCCGCGGGTATGCGCCGCACCAGCGCCTGCAGCGCGGCGGCGATTTCCGTTGCGCCCGCGTCTGGCGGCAGGCAGACGTCGGCGCCGCAATGGAGCCCGAGTATGCGGCTTTCAGGGGAGTCGAAGTTGGATATGGCGACGATGCCCGCGGTGGTGTCCAGGGCGCGCAGGCCGGCCACGGCCATGCAGAGATCGGAAAGTTCGGTTTCCATCACCAGCAAAGGGGTGCGGCGGGCCTGAAACAGGCGGAACAGGCTGTTGGAGTCTTCGCACAGCCGGGGCGAGAAACCCATTTCCGTCAGCGCGGCGCCGCGGTGCGCGCGCACGCCGGGATCGGGCGAGAAGACGATCAGGTCTAGTAGGTCATTCATGAATCGTTGTGATCTGTGCAGCATGGGCGCATGCATGATGCATCGGATACAGCGATTTCCTAAACCTCGCACAACGCCACTTTATGACCCGAATTCTCGGGCATGGTTACGGGAGGCGTGTCGCAGCACCGTTATGGTGCGTCGGCGGGCGTTTCGTTCCACCAGCCGCCGCCCAGCGCCTGCAGCAAGGCAGCGGTGTCGGCGTGGCGCGCCGCGTCCGCCGCGGTGCGCGCAATCCGTGTCTGCAACAGTTGGCGCTGGCTGTCCAGCAGGCTCAGGTGGCTGATGCCGCCGGCCTGGTAGCGGCCTTGCGCGATGCGTTCGGCTTCATCTGCGCGGCGCCATGCCTCGTCGCTGGCCAGGTAGGCGTCGCCGTCGGTCTGTACGGCGCGCAAGGCGTCGGCGACCTGCCGGAAGCCCTCCAACACTGTTTGACGGTAGCCGGCCGCGGCCGCATCGTAGGCGGCCTCGGCCGAGCGCGTGCGCGCGCGCAGCTCGCCGCCGTGGAACAGCGGCTGGACCAGTCCCAGGCCCAGGCTCCAGACGTTCAGGCCATTGGACAGGTCGCCTATGCGGGTGCGTTGCGAGCCGAAGCTGGCGGTCAGGGTGAACTGGGGATACTGGTTGGCGACGGCCACGCCGACATTGGCCGAGGCCTGATGCCAGAGCGCTTCCGCGGCCAGGATGTCGGGCCGCTGGCGGGTCAGCGCCGACGGCACGCCGGTGGGCACGTCGGCGGGCAGCGTCAGGTCGGCCAGCCGCAGGGGCGCGGATCGCAGTTCGGCCGGCGCCAGGCCCAGGTAAGCGGCCAGTTGATGCGTGGCCTGCGCCAGCTGGTATTCCAGCGGCGGCAGCGTGGCCCGGGTCTGCGCGACCAGCAGCTCCTGATTGCGCAGATCGGCTTCGGACACGCCGCCCGCCTGTTGGCGCTGGCGCATGATGTCCTGCTGCCGCTCCTGCGCCGCAAGCAGCGCCCGCGTGTCGGTCAGGCGTTCGCTCAGGTCGGCCTGGCGGATGGCGGCGGTGACCACGTTGGCGGCCAACGACATGCGTGCGGCCTGCAGCTCATGCGCCTGGTAGTCCGCCTGCGCGCCCAGGCCTTCCAGCGCGCGGCGGTTGCCGCCGAATACGTCCAGCGTGTAGGACACGTCGATGGACGCGTTGTAGAGCGTGAAGGGCGGGGGCTGTTCGGCCACCGGCACGCCGAAGGCCGCGGGGTCCACCTTCTGCCGCGTTGCCGACAGGTTGCCATTGACCTGGGGCAGCATGCGGCCGCCGGTTTCGGCGTTCAGGTCTTCGTTTGCCTGACGCAAGCGGGCGCGCGCCTGCTCCAACGTGGGACTGGCCCGCAGGGCCTGCCGCACCAGCTGGTCGAGCGCTTCGGAGCGGAACAGCTGCCACCATTGCGCAGGGATGTCGGCGCCTTCTTGCAGGCGTTGCGCGCCGATGGGCGCAGAAGCATCGCGGGGCGCGGCATAGGCGTCGACCTGCGGCGGCGCCGGGCGCTCGAAATCCGGCCCCACGGCGCAGCCCGCGAGCAGCGCGCACAGGACCAGCGCGGCCGGGCGCGGCGGCGCAGTGGGCGGGAGGGGCAAAGGCGTGGAGCGGGACATGGCGGTTCAATCCAGGGTGCGGCGGTAGAACTTCACGGCGGCGGTCATGACGACCACGGTAAACACCAGCAGCGGCCAGATGCTGGGCCACAAGTCCCACCAGCCGTTGCCTTTGAGCAGGATGCCGCGGATCAGGCGGTTGAAATGCGTCAGCGGCAGCAGGTTGCCCAGGTACTGCGCCCACATCGGCATGCCCTGGAACGGGAACATGAAACCGGACAGCAGCATGTTGGGCAGGAAATAGAACATGGTCAGCTGCATGGCCTGCAACTGGTTCTGCGCCAACGACGACAGGGTGATGCCCACCGTCAGGTTGGCGGCCACGAACACCAGCGCCGACAGGTACACGGCCAGCAGCGACCCAAGGAACGGCACGTGGAAAACAAAGTGCGCGGCCAGCAGGATGATGCTGGACTGGATCAGGCCTATCGCGATGTACGGCACGATCTTGCCCGTCATCACTTCGAGGGGCCGTACCGGCATCGCCAGCAGGTTTTCCATCGTGCCGCGTTCGCGTTCGCGCGTCATGGCCAGGCCGGTCATCATCACCAGGGTCATGGTCAGGATCACGCCCATCAGGCCCGGCACCGTGTTGTATTGCGAGATCTGCTCTTCGTTGTAGAGCTGGTGCACCAGCACGTCGAAGGGCGGCTGGCCGCCCGCCAGGCTGGCCAGCGGTCCGGTCAAGTCCTTCTGCGCCACGGCCTGCGACAACTGCGTGGCCGCGCCTATGGCCAATCCGGTCGCCATGGGATCGGTGGCGTCGGCCTCGATCAGCAGCGCGGGGCGTTCGCCGCGCAGCAGCTTGCGGCTGAAGTCCGGCGGGATGGTCAGGACGAACAGCACGCGGCCCTGGGCCAGCGCCGTGCGTCCGGCTTCTTCGTTGTCCAGTTCCTCGATGATGTGAAAGTAGTCCGACGATTTCATCGCCGCGACGAAGCTGCGCGTGAACGGACTGTGGTCCGCGCTGATGACCGCGGTGGGCATCTGCTTCGGGTTCGTGTTGATGGCGTAGCCGAACAGCGCCAGCTGCATGATGGGCAGGCCCACGATCATGCCGAAGGTGATGCGGTCGCGGCGCAGCTGCAGGAACTCCTTGAGCACCATGCTCCACCAGCGCGACCAGGAAAAGCCTTGCAGATGGCGCATCATGGCGGGCTCGCGAAGTTGTCGGTGGAGCGCTTCATCAGATAGATGAAGACGTCCTCCAGACTGGTGTCGATGGGCTCCAGGCTCAGGTCCTGGCCGGCGATGGCGTCCCTGAGCGTGCGTTCCAGCAAGGCCGCGTCGCGGCCGCTGATGTGCAGCGCGGAACCGAAGGCCACGGTCTGGTCCACGCCCGGCGCGTCGCGCAGGCGTTGCGCCAGCGGCACCAGGTTGTGCCCATGGATGGCCCAGGTGGTCAGGTGCTGCTCGGCGATGACGTCCTCGGCCGTGCCCTGCGTCAGCAGGCGGCCGTAGGAAATGTAGGCGAGCTTGTGGCAGCGCTCGGCTTCGTCCATGTAGTGCGTGCTGACCAGCACCGAGATGCCGCGCGCCGCCAGCTCATGCAGTTGCTCCCAGAAGTCGCGCCGCGCGGTCGGGTCCACGCCCGCCGTGGGTTCGTCCAGCAGCAGCAGCTTGGGCTGGTGCAGCAGGCAGGCCGCCAATGCCAGGCGCTGCTTCCAGCCGCCGGACAAGGAACCCGTCAATTGCTTGGCGCGGCTTTGCAGGCCCAGGTCTTCCAGCGCGCGCTCCACCGTTGCCTTGCGCTCGGGCATGCCGTACATGCGCGCCACGAAGTCCAGGTTCTCGCGGATGGTCAGGTCGTCCCAGTACGAGAACTTCTGCGTCATGTAGCCGACGTGCCGCTTGATCTGCGCGCTGTCGCGCAGGATGTCGTAGCCCAGGCAGGTGCCGCTGCCCGAGTCCGGCGTCAAGAGGCCGCACATCAGGCGGATGCAGGTGGTCTTGCCGCTGCCGTTGGGGCCGAGGAAGCCGAAGATCTCGCCTTCGCGCACCTGCAGCGACACGTCGTTGACGACGTGCTTGTTGCCAAAGCGTTTGTTCAGCCCGTGCACGTCGATGACGTACTGGCCGGCGGACGCTTCCTGAGTGGCGGCGGGCGCGCTCATTGCAGCACCGCCTCCACCGGCTGCCCCGGGTGCAGCCGCGTGGCGGCTTCGGGCGCTGGCCGCGCCTGCACCATGTAGACCAGTTTGCTGCGGCTTTCGCGGCTGTAGATCACCGGCGGCGTGTATTCGGCCTGGGCCGATATGTAATCGATGCGGACAGGGATGGGATCGCCGCAGCCGTCGCAGCGCACCGTCGCCTGTTGCCCCACCTTCAGCGCGCCCAGCGCCGTTTCCGGAACGAAGAAGCGCACCTTGATATTGCCCGGCGGCAGCAGGCTCACCACCGGACTGCCGGCAGGCACCCATTCGCCCACGCGGTAGAGCGTGTCGAACACCAGCCCGGCGGCCGGCGCCGCCAGGCGCTTCTGCGCCAATGTCCATTCCGCCTGGGCCAGCGCGGCGCGGGCCGCGTCGACCTGGGCGGCCTGGGCGCGCCGCTGGTCGTCGCGGCCGGGCAGGCGGGCCACTTCCAGCTGGGCCTGCAATTCGCGCACCCGCGCCGCATCCGATTGCGCCTGTTCGCGGCTGTCGTCCAGCTGCGCGCGCGCGATGCCGCCGATGCGGAACTGGTCGGTATCGCGCCGCAGTTGCGCCGCCGAGCGGCGGCTGGCCGCCTCGGCCTGCGCCAGCTGGGCGCGGCTGACGTCCACTTCGGGCGGACGCTTGCCGGTGGCGATGTCTTCTTCCTGGGCCACGGCGGCGGCCAGCTGCGCGCTGGCCTGGTCGCGCGCCGCGGTTTCGCGCGTGGCCTCCAGCGCGAAGAGCGGCGCGTCGGCTTCCACCTGTTGACCGCGCCGCACCGGCAGCTCGGCCAGCCGGCCGGCCTCGGACGACGCCACGTAGACATATTCGCCTTCGGCGTAGCCCTGGAAGAAGGCGCCGCTGTCCTTGCCGCAGCCGCCCAGGGCAAGCAAGGCCAGCGCCGAGGCGGGCAGGGGGCGGCGCAAGACGGGAGGGATGCGCATGGTCAGCGTCCTGGAATGGCGGGAGTCGGGGCGGACGGCGAGAACAGGCCGCCGGTGAGCATGGCGATGGCGTGGGCCGCGATCGCGCGGGTGTCTATGGCTTGCGGCTGCGCGGCGTCCTGCAGGACGCGCTGCCACAGGCCGGAGGTGGCCAGCGGCAGCAGGGTCAGTCCCAGGACGGAAAGAAAGACCAGCCGCGGCTCCACGCCGGGGGTAATGGCGCCCGCAAGCTGGCATTCGGTGATGAGGCCGATGAAGGCCTGCAGACGTTCGGCGGGCAGATGGCGCAGCACGCGTTCGCGCAGCTGACCGCCTTCATTCACGACCTCGTGCAGCCACAGGGCCGGCAGCCAGGGCCGTTCGACCGCGCTCTGCACCAGCCGGCCCACGACCTCTGCGATGAAGGCGCGCGCGGCTGCGACGGGGTCGGACGCGGGAGTCTGAGCCTGCGGCAGCGGCGACCAGACGTAGCCGATGACCGGCACGATCCGCTCTTGCACCACCGCGTCGATCAGCTGGTCGCGGCTCTTGAAGTAGTAATGCACCATCGCCGTGGTGACGCCGGCGCGTTGCGCGATGTGCGTGAGCGTGGTGGCGGCGACGCCCTGGGCCGCGAACAGGCCGGTGGCGGTGTCCAGCAGGTTGGCGCGGGCGGCGGCATTGTCGGGACGCGGCGGACGGCCGGGCCGGCGGGAGGGGGCAGAGGGAGCGGAACGCATGCGGCGTATGTTAATTAAATTATTAATTAATTAAAAGAGGGGCGCTCTTCAGGGTTACGCGCCGGATGCGCGGGCTTCGATGGTGTAATGGATCGGTACCCCATCCCGCCACCCGGGTCGTGTGCGCCAGGCCCGGGCGGCTTACTTGCAGGAGGCTGGACCGTCATGCCGCAATCGTCTTCCATCAACCGCCGCATCGTGCTCGCCGCACGCCCGCAGGGCGAGCCGGCGGACAGCGATTTCCGCCTGGAAACCGGCGAGGTGCCGCAACCCGGCCCCGGCCAGGTGCTGCTGCGCACCGTGTACCTGTCGCTCGATCCCTATATGCGCGGCCGCATGAGCGACGCGCCGTCCTATGCCGAACCGGTGCAGGTCGGCGCCGTCATGGTCGGCGGCACGGTCACGCGGGTCGAAGCCTCGAATCATCCCGACTACCGTGCGGGGGAGTGGGTGCTGGCGCAATCCGGCTGGCAGGATTACGCCTTGTCGGATGGCGCCGGCCTGCTGCGGCTGGGGCCCAATCCCGAACATCCGTCCTACTCGCTGGGCGTGCTGGGCATGCCTGGGTTCACCGGCTACATGGGCTTGCTGGACATCGGCCAGCCCAAGGCGGGCGAAACCGTGGTGGTGGCCGCGGCCAGCGGCGCGGTCGGGGCGGTGGTCGGCCAGATCGCCAAGATCCATGGCTGCAAGGTGATCGGCATCGCGGGCGGCGCGGACAAGTGCCGCTACGTGGTCCAGGAACTGGGCTTTGACGACTGCCTGGACCACAAGGCGCCCGATCTGCCGGGCCGCCTGGCGCGCGCCGTGCCGCAGGGCATCGACGTGTATTTCGAGAACGTCGGCGGCGCGGTCTTCGACGCGGTGCTGCCGCTCTTGAACCCGCGCGCGCGGATACCGGTCTGCGGCCTGATTTCGGCCTACAACGCCACCAGCCAGCCGCAAGGGCCGGACCGCCTGGGCCTGCTGATGCGCACCATCCTCACCAAGCGCCTCAAGATGCAGGGCTTCATCATCTTCAACGAATACGCGCACCGCTACGGCGAATTCCGCGAGGCGATGGAAGACTTGATCAAGCAAGGCCGCATCAAGTACCGCGAGGATGTGGTCGATGGGCTGGAGAACGCGCCGCGCGGCCTGATCGGGCTGCTCAGGGGTGAAAACGCCGGCAAGCGCATCGTGCGCGTCGGCCCGGACGAAAGGAGCGCCACATGAACATCCTGATCGTGCTGACTTCCCACGACACGCTGGGCAACACCGGCCGCAAGACCGGCTTCTGGCTCGAGGAGTTCGCTGCGCCGTACTACGCCTTCGTCGACGCCGGCGCCAAGGTCACGCTGGCTTCGCCCGCGGGCGGCCAGCCGCCGCTGGACCCCAAGAGCGACGACCCCGACGCCCAGACCGACGACACGCGGCGCTTTCGCCAGGATGCGGACGCGCAGCGGCAACTGGCCGCCACCTTGCGGCTGGCGCAGGTGCAGGCGGCCGACTACGACGCCGTGTTCTACCCTGGCGGCCACGGCCCCTTGTGGGACCTGGCGGAAGATTCCAATTCGGTTGCGCTGATCGAAACCATGCTGGCGGCGGGCAAGCCCGTCGCGGCCGTCTGCCATGCGCCCGGCGTGTTGCGCCACGCCAAGACGGCCGACGGCAAGCCGCTGGTGCAGGGCAGGCAGGTCACCGGCTTTTCCAATGCCGAAGAGGCGGCTGTCCAGTTGAGCGACGTGGTGCCCTTCCTGGTCGAGGATGAACTGAAGCAGTTGGGCGGGCAGTACACCAGCGGCCCGGACTGGCAGCCGCACGTGGTCGGCGACGGCCTGCTGGTCACGGGCCAGAATCCAGCGTCTTCCGTGGGCGTGGCGCAGGCGCTGCTGGACCGGTTGAAGGATTGAGTCCTGGCGTGCCGGACCTGGATTCCGCGGCATGCGCGGGACGGGACCGGCACTGCTTTGCCCCGGGGCGCGGCATCTGATCGGCAAGGATTGCTGCGCAATGTGTCAGAATCGCGACCTTTTGCTACAGCGCAATGCGGCACGACCCACTTGCGCGCGATGACCGATGCCTCCAGACGTACCCGAATATCCAGCAGGCTCCTGCGTGGCGGCCTTGTTTGCCGCCATGCGGGCGCGCGACCCGGCCACCGGCCGCCATTCCGAAAGAGTTGTTGCGCTGAGCGTGGCGCTGGCCCGAGCCTGCGGCCTGCCGGAATCCGAACAGGAGGTGGTCGCGGTCGCTGCCCGCCTGCATGACATCGGCAAGATCGGCACGCCGGACCGAGTGCTGTATTCGCCCAAGCGGCTGGACCCGGACGATTGGGCAATCATGAAGGCGCACGCCGCGGTGGGCGCCGACATCATCATGCACAGCGACATCCCGCAACGCGAGCTGATCGCGCGGGCGGTGCGCCATCACCACGAGCATTTTGACGGATCAGGCTATCCCGCAGGCCTGCGCGGCGAGAACATCCCGCTGCATTCGCGCATCATTTCCCTGGCCGATTCCTACGATGCCCTGGGCGATGCGCGTCCCTATCACCCCGCGCGCACGCACGCGGAGATCATGCGCATCCTGCACCAGGAAGCCGGCGCCAAATGCGATCCGGCGCTGTTGCGCACATTCGAATCGATGATCGCGAAGAGCCCGCTAAGGGTTCCGTAGCACAGACCTCGCCAGCACCGCCGGCGGGTTGTGCAAGTCGGGCGGCGGGTCACTTCAAGCGGTAATTCGCCGCCACCAACGCCAATTCCTGCAGCGTGCGCTGCTGCCACGCGGCATCATGCCCCAGCTCTTCGGCCAGGATGCGCGCCACTTCGGGCGCCGCCAGCATCGCGGCCTCGCTGTCCAGGAACAAGGCGCGGTTGCGTCGCGCCAGCACATCCTCGGCGCTGCGCGCCAGTTCGTACCGCGCAGCGAAACGCACGTGCGCTTCCGACAAGCCGCTGCTCTTGACCAGCATGCGGTCGGCGCCGGGCAGCGCCTTCAAAGCTGGCAGATCGCTGCCGTAGTAGCTGTCCGGCGTGCCGGCATGTTCCTGCGACGGAGCCAGGCCCGCCGCGCCATGCAGCGGCAGCGATTCAGTGCGGCAGGTGGCCTGCGTCAGCAGCTGGTGCTGGATGGCCGTGTCGACCACGTCCTGCGCCATGCGGCGGTAGGTGGTCCACTTGCCGCCGGTGACGGTTACCAGCCCGGCCTTGGATACCAGGATGGTGTGCTCGCGCGACAAGGACTTGGTGGAGGCTTCGCCGGTGGCCTTGACCAGCGGACGCAGTCCGGCCCAGACGCTGGTGACGTCGTCGCGCGTAGGCTTGCGGCTGAGATAGCGCGCCGCGGTGCTCAGGATGAAATCCACGTCCTGCGCGCCCGCTTGCGGATCCAGCGGCAGATCGTCGCGCGGCGTATCGGTGGTGCCGACGATGGTGTGGCCGTTCCATGGCACCACGAACAGCACGCGGCCGTCGTCGGTCTTGGGAATCAGGATGGCGCGCTTGCCCGGCAGGAAATCCTGCGGCAAGGTCAGGTGCACGCCCTGGCTGGGCGCGACCATGGTCTGCGCGTTCTTGTCTTCCATGCGCCGCACCGCGTCCACCCATACGCCGGTGGCGTTGACCACGCAGCGCGCGCGCAGCGTGAAGCTGGCGCCGCCGATCGCATCCTGCACGGTAACGCCGTCGACCTTGCCGCCCGTCATGGTCAGGCCGGTGGCGCGCATGTAGTTCACCGCGGTGCCGCCCAGGTCGAACAGCGTGCGCATCAGGCTCACCGCCAGGCGCGCATCGTCGAACTGGCCGTCGTAATACAGCACGCCGCCTTTGAGATTCTTGCCCTGCACGTTCTCGGCCAGCGTCGGCGCGTTGGCCAGCGTGTCGCGGCGCGACAGCCAGCGGCTGGGCGCCAGGTTCAGCTTGCCGGCCAGCATGTCGTACATCTTCAGGCCGATGCCATAGAAGGGCTGGTCGAACAGGTTGTAGGCCGGCACCACGAATCCCAGCGGCCACACCAGGTGCGGCGCGTTGCGGTTGAGCAGGCCGCGTTCGTGCAGCGCTTCGCGCACCAGGCTGACGTTGCCCTGCGCCAGATAGCGGACGCCGCCGTGCACCAGCTTGGTGGCCTTGCTGGACGTGCCCTTGGCGAAGTCCGCGCCTTCGATCAGCAGGGTGCGATAGCCGCGCGAGGCGGCATCGACGGCCGTGCCCAGGCCGGTGGCGCCGCCGCCAATGACGATCACGTCCCAGGAGTGCGTGTTGTCCAGCGTGTTCAGGAGGCGGTTGCGGTCGGGCGGGGCGACGGAGGCTAGCGGTTGGTTCATGGGATTCAAGGTGTTTGCTTCAAGGTATTCGGGGCGGCCGCGACGTCGCAGCGCACGCCCGCGTCCAGCAGGACTTGCGCCAGCGGCTCTTGCGGATGCGCGTCGGTGAAGAAGCGGTCGATTTGCGAGATGTGCGCCAGTTCCACCATGGCCTGGCGCTTGAATTTGCTGCTGTCGGCGGCAAGCCAGACTTCGCGGGACTGTTCGATGATGGTCCGCGCCACGCGCACTTCGCGGAAGTCGTAATCGCGCAGCGTGCCGTCGGCCTCGATGCCGGAGATGCCGATCAGGCCGATGTCGACCTTGAACTGGCGGATGAAGTCCATGGTGGCTTCGCCGACGATGCCGCGGTCGCGCGAACGCACCACGCCGCCGGCCACGATGACTTCGCAATCCGGGTTGTCCGAGAGGATGTCGGCGACGTGCAGGTTGTTGGTGATGACGCGCAGGCCGCGATGGCGCAGCAGGGCGCGCGCAATCGCTTCGGTGGTGGTGCCGATGTTCAGGATCAGCGAACAGCCGTCGGGCACGGCGCGCGCCACGGCCTCGGCGATGCGCTGCTTGCCGGCGGCGTGCAGGCCCTGGCGCTTGCGGTAGGCGATGTTCTCGATGGTGGACGCTTCGATGCGCACGCCGCCGTGAAAGCGCGACAGCAGGCCCGCCTCGGAAAGAATATTGACGTCGCGCCGCACCGTCTGCAGCGTGACGTCAAAGCGTTTGGCGAGCTCCTCGATCGAGGCCGAGCCTTGGGCCCGCACCATTTCGATCAAGGCGCTCTGTCTGGGGTTCAGTGTCATGTTCGTATAGTAAAACAACAAAAGCGAAAAATAATGCCGCGCCGCAAGATTGTTTTTTGTTCGCTTCTTGAGTAAAACGCACAATAAACGAAAGCTATCTGAAAGAGTATGCTCATCCTGCTGTTCGCTTGAATGCAGGCCGAGCCGCTGTACCGAATACCGAAGTCCGCCGTAAAAAACAGGGACGTATTAGTAGGTAGAGGAGACCAGATGCAGCTGAACTTGGACAGGGTAGGTTTGCGGGCCGGCTCGCAGACGCACCTGTATCCCATGAGCCTGGCCCCCGTCGAGGGCGCCATGACGGTATTGCTGGGGGCCACCCTGGCGGGCAAGACCTCGCTGATGCGCATCATGGCCGGGCTGGACCGGCCCACCGAAGGCCGCGTGCTGGTCGACGGCGCCGACGTGACCGGCGTGCCAGTGCGCCAGCGCAATGTCGCCATGGTCTACCAGCAGTTCATCAATTACCCCTCCATGTCGGTCTACGACAACATCGCTTCGCCGCTCAAGCTGCGCGGGGCGGCGGACATCGGCGAAAAAGTCCGCGCCATGGCGGCGCGGCTGCACATCGACCATCTGCTGGAACGCTATCCCTCGGAGCTGTCCGGCGGGCAGCAGCAGCGGGTGGCGCTGGCCCGGGCGCTGGCCAAGGACGCGCCGCTCATCCTGCTGGACGAGCCCCTGGTGAACCTGGACTACAAGCTGCGCGAGGAACTGCGCGACGAACTTTCCGAGTTGTTCGCCGAAGGACGCTCCACGGTGGTCTATGCCACTACCGAGCCGGGCGAGGCCCTGTTGCTGGGCGGCCACACCGCGGTGCTGGATGCGGGCGAACTGCTGCAATACGGTCCCACGGCCGAGGTCTTTCACCGCCCCAATTCCATCCGCGTGGCCCGCGCCTTCAGCGATCCGCCCATGAATCTGTTTGCCGCGCGCCGCACGGCGTCCGGCTTCGTGCTGCACGGAGACCTGGCGGTGGAACGGGCGCTGCCGCAAGGCGCCGACACGGAGATTACCGCCGGCCTGCGCGCCGGCGCCCTCGATGTCGAGCCGCGGCCTGGCCACATCGTGCTGCCCGGGGTGGTGAAGCTGGCCGAGATCTCCGGGTCCGACACCTTCGTGCACGCCCAGACGGAGGCGGGCGACGTGGTGGCGCAATTGCCCGGGGTCCACCGCTATACGCTGGACCACCGCGTGCAGTTCTATTTCGACCCGGCGCAGACCTACGCCTTCGGCGCGGGCGGCGCGCTGCTGGCGGCGCCGCGGCAGCCGGCGGGCGCGGGGGAGGCGGCCTGATGGCGCAGATCGAGCTGGACCTGTCCCATTCCTACGTTGCAGACCCCAAGACCGACGAGGACTATGCGCTGCTGCCGCTTTCCTTCACCTTCAAGGACGGCGGGGCCTACGCCTTGCTGGGGCCGTCCGGTTGCGGCAAGACCACGCTGCTCAATTGCGTGTCGGGCCTGCTGCGGCCGTCGCACGGGCGCATCCTGTTCGACGGCCAGGACGTCACGGACAAGACCCCGCAGGCGCGCAACATCGCTCAGGTATTCCAGTTTCCGGTGGTGTACGACACCATGACCGTGGCCGAGAACCTGGCGTTTCCGCTGCGTAACCGCGGCATGGCGCCCAAGCTCATCGGCGAACGCGTCGGGCGCATCGCCGAGATGCTGGAGATGTCGCATGTGCTGGACCGGCGCGCCAGCGGCCTGACCGCCGACGCCAAGCAGAAGATTTCGCTGGGGCGCGGGCTGGTGCGCAGCGACGTGTCGGCCATCCTGTTCGACGAGCCGCTGACCGTGATCGACCCGCAGCTCAAATGGGAGTTGCGGCGCAAGCTCAAGGAAATCCACCACGAGTTCAAGCTGACGCTGATCTACGTGACGCACGACCAGACCGAGGCGCTGACCTTTGCCGACGAGGTCATGGTGATGGCGCGCGGCAGGGCGGTGCAGGTCGGGACCGCGGATGACTTGTTCCAGCGGCCGGCGCATACCTTCGTGGGCCATTTCATCGGCTCGCCGGGCATGAACTTCCTGCCGGCGCAATGGCGCGACGGCGGGTTGGAACTGGGCAAGAGCCGCGTCGCCGGGCTGCCGGCGGAGATGGCGGCAAAGCTGGACGGCGCGGGTCCCGTGAAGCTGGGCGTGCGGCCGGAATACTTGCGCATCACCGAGCCGGGCGCGCCCGGCGCCGTGGCCATGCGCGTGGAGCGGATGCAGGACGTGGGCACCTACACGCTGCTGGTGGCGGACTTCGAGGGCGCGCCGGTGCGCGCCCGGCTGGCCAGCAACATCGTCCCGGCCGCGACTGGCGGCACGGTCTGGCTGTCGGTGCTGAATCCGCACACCTGCTTTTACCGCGACGAGGAGCTGATCCGATGAAACCCATAGATCACCGGGCCTGGTTCCTGGTCCTGCCCGTGGTGCTGTGCGTGGCGTTCTCGGCCATCCTGCCGCTGATGACCATCGTCAACTATTCGGTGCAGGACATCATCTCGCCCGAGCGCCGCGTCTTCGTCGGCACCGAGTGGTACGCCGCCGTGCTGCAGGATGAAGAACTGCATGGCGCGCTGTTCCGCCAGATCGGCTTTTCTCTGGCCGTGCTGGCCATCGAGATCCCGCTGGGCATACTGCTGGCCCTGTCCATGCCCGCCAGCGGTTGGCGCGCTTCCGCGGTGCTGGTGATCATCGCGCTGTCGCTGCTGATCCCCTGGAACGTGGTGGGCACCATCTGGCAGGTGTTCGGGCGCACCGACATCGGCCTGCTGGGGGCCACGCTGTCGTGGTTGGGCGTGGACTACAACTACACCGGCAACGACTTCGACGCCTGGGTCACGGTGCTGATCATGGACGTATGGCACTGGACGCCGCTGGTGGCGCTGCTGTGCTACGCGGGCTTGCGCGCCATACCGGACGCCTATTACCAGGCCGCCCGCATCGACGGCGCCTCGCGCCTGGCGGTGTTCCGCTACATCCAGCTGCCCAAGATGCGCGGCGTACTCATGATCGCGGTGCTGCTGCGCTTCATGGACAGCTTCATGATCTACACCGAGCCCTTCGTACTGACGGGCGGCGGGCCGGGCAACGCCACCACCTTCCTGTCGCAGTACCTGACGCAGAAGGCGGTGGGCCAGTTCGACCTCGGGCCGGCGGCCGCGTTCTCCATCATCTATTTCCTGATCATCCTGCTCTTGTGCTTCATCCTCTACAACTGGATGCAGCGCGCCGGAACCACTGGCGGCTTTGACGAGGAGCGCGCAAATGCGTGAGAAAAATTCCCGCTGGCGCGGCGTCTTCCTGACCCTGTACCTGATCTTCGCCATCCTGCCGCTGTACTGGATGCTGAACATGTCGTTCAAGACGAACACGGAGATCGTCAGCACCCTGACGCTGTGGCCGCGCGACTTCACCTTCGAGCACTATCGCACCATCTTCACCGACCCGGCCTGGTACTCCGGCTACATCAATTCGCTGATCTACGTGGTCATCAACACGGTGATTTCCCTGGCCGTGGCGCTGCCGGCGGCCTACGCCTTTTCGCGCTACCGCTTCATCGGCGACAAGCACGTGTTCTTCTGGCTGCTGACCAACCGCATGACGCCGCCCGCGGTGTTCCTGCTGCCGTTCTTCCAGCTCTATAGCTCCTTCGGCCTGATGGACACCCACCTGGCCGTGGCGCTTGCGCACCTGGTGTTCAACGTGCCGCTGGCGGTCTGGATCCTGGAGGGCTTCATGTCCGGCGTGCCGCGCGAGATCGACGAGACCGCCTATGTCGACGGCTATTCATTCCCGCGCTTTTTCCTGACGATCTTCCTGCCGCTGATCAAGTCGGGCGTGGGCGTGGCGGCATTTTTCTGCTTCATGTTCAGCTGGGTGGAGCTGCTGCTGGCGCGCACGCTGACCTCGGTCAACGCCAAGCCCATCGTCGCCACCATGACCCGCACCGTGTCGGCTTCCGGCATGGACTGGGGCGTGCTGGCCGCGGCGGGCGTGCTGACCATCGTGCCGGGCGGCATCGTCATCTGGTTCGTGCGGCATTACATCGCGAAGGGCTTCGCGATGGGCCGGGTGTAGAGGCAAGGAGAGCGCGCTCATGTTCAGCTGGATGGTATGGACCACTCCCGTCGCTGTGTTCTTTTCCTGCATCGTGCTGATGCTGGTCGGCATGACGGTGTGGGAACTGAAATCGCCCACGGCCGAGCGCAAGGGCTTCCTGCCCCTGCGCACCACGCGCGGCGACCGGCTTTTCATCGGCCTGATGGCCGCGGCCTGGCTCAATCTGGCGTTCCTGGGGTTAGGCCAAAAGGCAGCGGAATGGTTTTCGCTGGACGAGCCGCCATCGGTTTGGATCAGTTTCATCGCGTCCATGCTGCTGCTGGCATTCGTCATGAGGAAAGGCTGAAGAGGGGCGTCAGACCCTTCGCGTATTCAAGCGGTTGGTAAGGACTATCGGCCAGCGTCTTCCCCGGCCAGCGGTCCGCAGCAAACGATGGGGAAGACTTATCGAGGAGACAGGTCATGAAATTGCGCATGCACGCCATGGCAGCCGCCATCGCCCTGATCGGGACTTCGGCGGCCTGGGCAGGCGAACCGGAAGCGAAGAAGTGGGTCGATTCGGAGTTCCAACCTTCATCGCTGTCCAAGGACCAGCAGATGGCCGAGATGAAATGGTTCATCGAGGCCGCCGCCAAGCTCAAGGCCAAGGGAGTGAACGAGATCAGCGTGGTGTCGGAAACCATCACCACGCACGAGTACGAGTCCAAGACGCTGGCCAAGGCTTTTTCGGAGATCACCGGCATCAAGGTCAACCACGACCTGATCCAGGAAGGCGACGTGGTCGAGAAGCTGCAGACCTCGATGCAGTCCGGCAAATCCATCTACGACGGCTGGATTTCGGATTCCGACCTGATCGGCACGCACTACCGCTACGGCGCCATCCTGCCGCTGTCCGACTATATGGCCGGCGCAGGCAAGGAATGGACCAATCCCAACCTGGACCTGAAGGACTTCATCGGCACCAAGTTCACCACCGCGCCAGACGGCAAGCTCTACCAGCTGCCCGACCAGCAGTTCGCCAACGTCTACTGGTTCCGCGCCGACTGGTTCGCGCGGCAGGACCTGAAGGACAAGTTCAAGGCCAAGTACGGCTACGAGCTGGGCGTGCCCACCAACTGGTCCGCCTATGAAGACATCGCCGACTTCTTCTCCAACGACGTCAAGGAACTGGACGGCAAGAAGGTCTATGGCCACATGGACTACGGCAAGAAGGACCCGTCGCTGGGCTGGCGCTTCACCGACGCGTGGCTGTCCATGGCCGGCGCCGCCGACAAGGGCCTGCCCAACGGCATGCCGGTGGACGAGTGGGGCATCCGCGTGGCGGACGACAAGTGCACGCCGGTCGGCGCGTCGGTGGCGCGCGGCGGCGCCACCAACAGTCCGGCCGCGGTCTATGCCCTGACCAAGTACGTGGACTGGATGAAGAAGTACGCGCCGCAGCAGGCCATGGGCATGACCTTCTCGGAATCCGGCCCGGTGCCTGCCCAGGGCCAGATCGCGCAGCAGATCTTCTGGTACACGGCCTTCACCGCCGACATGACCAAGAAGGGCCTGCCGGTGGTCAACGATGATGGCACGCCGAAGTGGCGCATGGCCCCGTCGCCCTACGGCCCGTACTGGAAGGACGGCATGCAGAACGGCTACCAGGACGTGGGTTCTTGGACCTTCTTCAAGTCCACCAACCCGGACAAGATGGCGGCGGCCTGGCTGTACGCGCAGTTCGTCACGTCCAAGTCGGTGTCGCTGAAGAAGTCCATCACCGGCCTGACCTTCATCCGCGACAGCGACATCAACAGCGAGTTCTTCACCAAGAACGCGGCGAACTACGGCGGCCTGATCGAGTTCTACCGCAGCCCGGCGCGCGTGGCGTGGACGCCCACCGGCAACAACGTGCCTGACTATCCCAAGCTGGCGCAGCTGTGGTGGAAGAACGTCGCCACCGCGGTCACCGGCGAAAAGACCCCGCAGGCCGCCATGGACAACCTGGCCAATGAAATGGATCAGGTCATGGCGCGGCTGGAGCGGGCCGGCATGGCGCAGTGCGCGCCCAAGCTCAACCCCAAGAGCGACCCCAGCAAGTGGCTGTCGGACCAGCATGCGCCGTGGAAGAAACTGGCCAACGAAAAGCCCAAGGGCGAGACGATCGCCTATGAGAAGCTGCTCGATGCGTGGAAGCAGGGCAAGGTGAGGTAAGCCGGCCGAACGCTGCAGACGACCCGGACCCGGCAATGCGCCGGGTCTTTTTTTTGCCCGTCAGTGTATGACCCGCGCCGCCTTGCGCGCGCGCTTGACTTCATACATGCGGGTGTCGGCCAGGCGCACGGCGGCTTCGGCGTCCAGGCCGCGCGGGTCCAGCGCCACCACGCCGACGCTGGCGCCTTCGTACGGGACGGTTGCGTCGCCGAGCTGGTAGCGGCCCACGGTGGCGGCGGTGGCGCGCTCTTCCAGGGAACGGGCAGCTTCCTCGGCATCGCCGCGCGGCGCGTGCACGCCATGGGGGCCGTCGCCCGCAGCCAGGGCCGGGCCGGGGCCGATCAGCACGAATTCGTCGCCGCCCATGCGACCCAGCATGTCCGAACCGCGCAGCGCCGCGGAGATGCGGCGCGACACTTCCTGCAGGAACACATCGCCTTGCTGGTGGCCATAGACGTCGTTGATGCCCTTGAAGCCGTCCAGGTCGATCACGCCCACCAGCACGCTGCCGCCTTCGCGGATGGCGCGCGCCTGCAGGCGGTCCAGCGCCTCGTAGAGCGCGCGGCGGTTGGGCAGGCCGGTCAGCGCGTCGGTCAGCGCATACGACATGAGCTGGACGTTGGCGGCATGGAGCTGTTCCATCAGCATTTCGCGTTCCAGGAAGCGGGCGATCACGCTGGAGAACAGTTTCAGCACCGATTCGGCCTGCGGTTCGATCCGGTGCTGCGTGGCGCTGGCGGCGCACAGGGTGCCGAACAGCACGCCCTCATCCGTGCGCACCGGCGCGCTCAGATAGGTTTGGATGCCCAGTTGCCGGGCGGCGTCGGAATCCGGCCAGCAGCTGGAGACGTCGCTGGTGCACATGCGGCCTTCGTCCAGCGCGCGTTTGCACAGCGTGTCGTCCCAGGGCACGGACAGGCCTTCGGGGATTTGCAGTGTTCCGGCGTTGCGCGCGTAGCGGATGCGCTGGAGATCGGCCTTCAGGTCGATGGATGTGAGGTAGGTGGATTCCAGCCCGGTCACCGCGCCCAGCATGTCCAGCAGCGGGCGCGTCAGCTGTTCGACCGACTTGGCCTCGGGCAGGGTGGTCGACAGTTCTGCAAGTATCGGATCCAGCACGGCGTCTCCAGGAAGCATGGGCATATGGGTGGGCATTATGCACGCTGCGCAGCGGCTTGCATGGAACCGTCGCGCAGGACTACCCTGGACTTTCCACACGCGGCGGCCGGGCTCGACGGGTAGCGGCCGCCAGGGAGGCAGGCATGCATCACGCGAGCGAACTGCGCGGCCGGGTGGCCGTGGTGACAGGCGCATCCTCCGGCATCGGCCGGGCCATCGCGATCGGGCTGGCGGCGGCTGGCGCGCAGGTGGTGGTGAATCATCGCGCGGGCGGCGATTCGCAGGGGCGGGCCGCGGCCGTCGCCGAAGCGATCCAGCGGCAGGGCGGTTCGGCCGTCACCGCGGCCGCCGACATCAGCAAGGAGTCCGAGGTGGAGCACCTGTTTGCGCAGGCGCTGCAGCATTACGGGCGGCTGGACATCCTGGTCAACAACGCGGGCATAGAACATCCCGCGCCGATTGCGGACATGACGCTGGCCGACTGGCAGCGCGTCATCGACGTGAACCTGACGGGACAGTTCCTATGTGCGCGCGCCGCTGCGCGGCAGTTCCAGTCGCAACCGGTCGACCCGGCGCGGCAGAGGCTGGCGGCGGGCAACATCGTTTTCATCAGTTCCGTGCACGAGGCCATACCCTGGGCCTTCCAGGTGAACTACGCGGCATCCAAGGGTGGCGTGTCGATGCTGATGAAATCGCTGGCGCAGGAGCTGGCGCCGGCCCGGATACGCGTCAATTCGATTGCGCCGGGCGCCATACGCACAGCCATCAACCAGCCGGCCTGGGATACGCCGGAAAGCCTGGCCAGGCTGTTGCAGCTGATTCCCTACGGCCGCATCGGCGAACCCGAAGACGTGGCGCAGGCCGCCGTGTGGCTGGCCAGCGACGCGTCCGATTACGTCACCGGCACGACCCTGTTCGTCGACGGCGGCATGACGCTGTATCCCGAATTCCGTGGCGCGGGCTAGGCCATGTCCAAGCCCCTGGAAGACTATGGCCTGATCGGCAATATGCTGTCCGCCGCGCTGGTGGCGCGCGACGGCTCCATCGATTGGCTGTGCCTGCCGCATTTCGATTCGCCCGCCTGCTTCGCGGCGCTGCTGGGCGATGAACGGCATGGACGCTGGCGCATCGCGCCGCACGCACGGAACTGCACGGTATCGCGCCGCTACGTGCCGGATACCGCGGTGCTGGAAACGCGCTACGAAACCGGCTCGGGCACGGCGCTGCTGTACGACTTCATGCCCTTGAGCGACGACGACGAGCGCGCCGACGTGGTGCGCATCGTGCGCGGCGAATCCGGACACGTGCAGATGGACATGGAGATGGAGCTACGCTTCAACTATGGGCAGGCCGTGCCCTGGGTGCGCCGGCGTGACTATGGCCTGAGCGCCATCGCGGGCCCCGACGCGGTCGAGCTGCACACGCCGGTGGACCTGGCCGGGCACGAACTCACCACCACGGCGCGCTTCACCGTGCATCCGGGCCGGGTGGTGCCGTTCACGCTGTCTTACCACCGTTCGCACCGCACCCCGCATTTCGTGCCGGACCGCGTGGAAAGCATGGACCGCACCATTTCCTGGTGGCAGGAATGGGCCAAGCGCTGCCGCTGGGAGGGCAGCGAGGAAGGCCGCGACGCCGTGGTGCGCTCGCTGATTACCTTGAAGCTGCTGACCTTCCACCCGACCGGCGGCATCATCGCCGCGCCCACGACCTCGCTGCCGGAAGCCCTGGGCGGCAGCCGCAACTGGGACTACCGGCACTGCTGGCTGCGCGATTCGGCGCTGACCTTGTACGCCTTGCTCAATGCAGGCTACCGAGAGGAGGCCGAGGCCTGGCGCCAATGGCTGTTGCGCGCGGTGGCCGGGCATCCCGACCAGTTGCAGATCATGTACGGCATCGCTGGCGAACGCTGGCTGCCCGAACTTGAAATCCCCTGGCTGCCGGGCTATGAGGGCAGCCTGCCGGTGCGCCGCGGCAACGGCGCCGCCGGCCAGAGCCAGCTGGACGTCTATGGCGAACTGATCGAAACCCTGTATGCGGCGCGCGCCGCGGACCTGGCGCCGCTGGCCGAGGCCTGGCGCCTGCAGAACGTGCTGCTGGAGCCGTTGAAGCGCCGTTGGCAGGATCTGGACCACGGCATCTGGGAAGTGCGGGGCGAGCGCCGCGCCTTCACGCATTCGCGCTTGATGTGCTGGGTGGCCTTCGACCGTGCGGTGCAATCCTGCGATCGCTTCGGCCTGCGCGGGCCGCGCGATGAATGGCAGCGCCTGGCCGACCGCATCCGGGCGGACATCTGCAAGCATGGCTACAACCAGGCCCGCGGCAGCTTCGTGCAGAGCTATGGGTCGGACGAGCTGGATGCCAGCCTGCTGCTCATCCCCCAGGTGGGTTTCCTGCCCGCGGATGATCCGCGCGTTACTGGCACGGTGCGCGCTATCGAGCGCGAACTGCTGCGCGACGGCCTGCTGCTGCGCTATTCCAACCAGCATGCCAGCGACGGCTTGCCGGGCGACGAAGGGGTGTTCCTGGCCTGCAGCTTCTGGCTGGCCGACGCCTACGTCATGCAGGGGCGCATCGATGACGCCGAACGCCTGTTCGAGCGGCTGCTGGGGCTGCGCAACGACCTGGGCCTGCTGGCCGAGGAATACGACGTGACTCGGCGCCGCCTGGTGGGCAACTTCCCGCAAGGGTTCTCGCACATCGGGCTGGTCAATACCGCCTACAACCTGAGCCGAGCCAGCGGTCCGGCGCGTCAGCGTTCCGAGCAGGACGCGCCGCGGGAATAGGCCGCGCAGCGGCATCCCGCGTTTGCCGGCCCGGTGTATTCTGGCGATCTAACGGTCGCCCCAAGGCGGGCCGAACCGCAGAACAGAGCAGGCCGCGCGTCGGCCGCCACCGCATCCAGGAGAGACAAGCATGCTTTTGACCGAAGAACAGCTCAGCGTCCAGGAAATGGCGCGCCGCTTCGCGCAGGAGCGCCTGGCGCCCAACTCGGAACGCTGGGACCGCGAGCATCACTATCCCGCCGACGCCATCGCCGAAATGGCGCAGCTGGGCTTTTTCGGCATGCTGGTGCCCGAAGCCTGGGACGGCAACGACAGCGGGTATATCTCGTACGCCGTCGCGCTGGAGGAAATCGCGGCTGGCAATGGCGCCTGCTCCACCATCATGAGCGTGCACAATTCGGTCGCCTGTATGCCCATCCTGAAGTTCGGCACCGACGCGCAGAAAGAACAGTTCCTGCGTCCGTTGGCAACGGGCGAGCATATCGGCGGATTTGCGCTGACCGAGCCGCAGGCGGGCTCGGACGCCAGCAGCCTGCACACCCGGGCGCGCCGCGATGGCGACGACTACATCCTGAATGGCGCCAAGCAGTTCATCACGTCGGGGCGCAGCGGCCAGGTCGTGATCGTGTTCGCCGTGACCGACCCGGATGCCGGCAAGCGCGGCATCTCGGCCTTCATCGTGCCTACCGATACTCCGGGCTACAAGGTGCTGAGGGTGGAAGACAAGCTGGGCCAGCATGCTTCCGACACCTGCCAGATCGCGTTCGAGGACATGCGCATTCCGGCGGCCTGCCGGCTGGGCGCGGAGGGCGAGGGCTACAAGATCGCCCTGTCCAACCTGGAGGGCGGGCGCATCGGCATCGCGTCCCAATCCGTGGGCATGGCGCGCGCCGCCTACGAGTGCGCGCGCGACTATGCGCGCGACCGGCAGGCCTTCGGCAAACCCATCATGGAGCATCAGGCGGTCGCGTTCCGCCTGGCCGACATGGCCACGCAGATCCATGCGGCGCGCCAGATGGTGCTGCATGCGGCAGCCTTGCGCGAAGCTGGCAGGCCGGCGCTGACGGAAGCGTCCATGGCCAAGCTGTTCGCCTCCGAGATGGCCGAAAAGGTCTGCTCCGCCGCCATCCAGACGCTGGGCGGCTACGGCTATCTGAAGGATTTTCCGGTCGAGCGCATCTATCGCGACGTGCGCGTCTGCCAGATCTATGAGGGCACCAGCGACATCCAGCGCCTGGTGATCGCCCGGGCCTTGTAAATGGAAGACTAGGCCGGCTGGCGCCGGCCGCGCCGCGCCCACAGGGCATAGACGATGACGTTGCCCACGATCAGCAAGGCCGCCAGCACGATCTGCGTGCCGCGGGTGATGCCTTCGGGGTAGATCAGCGCCAACACGTAGTGTTCGATGAAGCCGCCGCCATAGCCTTGCTGGCCGGCCTGCTGGCGCAGCGAAATCTCCAGCGGCGTCAGCGGGCAGATCCAGCCCATGCCTATCACCAGCGCGCCCCAGGCCAGCGCCGGCAGGTGCAGGTAGGCGATCCAGCGCTTCCACAGCGCCAGCAGTCCGCCGAACACCACGAAGGCAACAAAGAGGCCATGCACGGCCAGCACAAGGTCTGCAAGCAGGCGGTAGCTCATGACCGCACCCGGCTCAGGGCTTGAGGTCGCGCAGCAGCTTGGCCAGTTCGGGCGCCGTCATCAGCGACACGCCCTGCGACTTGGCGTATTGCAGCGCATTGTCCGAGACCTCGCCAAGCGCGATGTATATCGCTTCGCGCGCCCCGCGCTTTTCGCGCGCGGCCTGCAGCTCGCGCAGCGGTTCGACGCCGACGCGCGCGGCTTTCCAGCGCTTGGCGCTGACCAGCGCGACGTGGCCGTCCTTGGTCAGCGCGAAATCGGCGCCGGGCAGTTGCAGGCGCTGCACTTCACAGCCGTCGCGGCGAAAGCCCGCTTCGACGGTTTTGGAAAAATCCGCCCAGGACATGCCGGCGGCGGCTTCGGCCACGGCCTGCACCCGCGCGCCCGAGGGCGCGCGCAATTGCTTGTAGGCCGCCATGATGGCGATGACCGCGAACGGCACCGCCGCGAACACGCCCATCGCGGCGTACTCCAGCGGCAGCGCGGCAAAGCCGGCGGCCGACAGCAACACGGCCACGCCGGCGCTCATCCACCAGGGCGAACGCAGCAGCACGGCAAAAATGGAGTTCTGGGACATCTTGAGTTTCATGGCGGCTCGCGGTCGGGCGGGTTGTGAGGGCTTCAGGCGTCCTGGCCGCCAGCGTCGGGGCCGCGCACGACGATGCGCACGTCGCCGCAGGTCACGATCTGGCCGGCGCGGATCTTGGCCGTCTTGCGGCTTTCGACCACGCCGCCCACGCTGACGTGGCCTTCGGCCACCAGCATCTTGCCCGCGCCGCCGCTGTCGCACACGCCGGTGGCCTTGAGCAGCTGGTTCACTTCAATATAGGGGCTGCCTTCGGCCAGCGTGAATTCGATGATGGGCATAGCGAGAGTTTGGTAGAGAGGTGAGGGCGGGGCGCTCAGGCCTGGCCGCCGCCGTTGGCGCCGTCCTGCGCGGGGGCGGGAGGCTCCTGCGCGGCGGGACGGTTGTTGGTGGTTTCGGCGCGAGCCATCCAGGCGATCAGGGACGAACGCATGGCTTCCTCGACCGACATCTGGATGGGCTGGACCCATTCCTGCGGCACGAACACGGTATAGCCGCCGATCATGTAGCCCATCGGCAGGTACACGGCCACGCGCTCGCCCTGGCTGAAGCCTTCGGGCAAGCCTTCCATGTTGCGGCGCGTGACCAGGCCGACCAGCTCCAGCTGTTGGCCAGGCACGCGCAGGATCACGACCTGCTGGGCGGTGTTCTTGGAACTGGGTGAGAAATAGTCCGCGAAACTCTTCAGCGACGAATAGATGCTCTTGACCACCGGCAGGTTGGTGAACGGCATTTCCAGCAGCACCAGCACGCGCTGCACGCGTTCCTTGGATACGAGGTAGCCGATGGCCAGGATGCCGAGGATGCCCAGCGCCAGGCCCATGCCCGGCACGTAGAACCCGCCGATGAAGGGGCGCAGGAAGGTCAGCGCCACGGCTTCGGTCCACGCCAGGAAGATGTAGAGCAGGTAGATCGTCAGGGCCAGCGGCAGGACCGTGATCAGTCCGCGGAAGAAGTACTTGTAGAGACGGGTCATAGACATAGGCAAATAAATTAGGGTCGGATTACGCGGCAAAGGCACGCGCCGAGGGGCCGCCAGCATAGCAGCCAGCGCGGACCCGACCGGTAACAATCGGCGTGCGGCCAGCGGAAGCGGCGCGCGCCTAGCGGTCCACGGGCAGGTACAGCGTCTCCTTGATCTCCTCCATGACCACGTAGCTGCGAGATTCGGCGGACGCGGGCAGGCGCTTGAGGATTTCGCCGAGGAGACGGCGGTATTCGTTCATTTCGGTCAGGCGGGCCTTGACCAGATAGTCGAAGTCGCCGGATACCAGATGGCATTCCATGACTTCGGGCACGTACAGCAGCTCTTTCTTGACCTTGTCGAACACGTCGCCGGACTTGGCCGACAGTTTGATCTCCAGGAAGACCAGCAGGTTCTTGCCCAGCGCAGCCGGATTGACGCGCGCATGGTAACCCGTGATGACGCCTTCGCGCTCCATGCGCTTGACGCGGTCGGAGCAGGGGGTGGCGGACAGGCTGATCCGGTCGGCCAGTTCGGTCACGGAAATGCGGCCTTCCCGCTGCAGGATATCCAGGATTTTCAGGTCGATACGGTCTAGCTCGCGCATTTCACTTTTGGCGATCGAAAAACAGGAGGTGGCCGGGAAAAAGCACTGGCAAAGCAAAATCTTCAGTGCTTTTCACTGCTGAGAGGCCCATAGACTACCGAAATTCCTGAACAAAACCAATCACCGGAAAGAATCATGCACGTCATCGTCCTCGGCAGCGGCGTCATCGGCACCACCACCGCCTATTATCTGGCCCTCCAGGGCGCCAAAGTCACGGTGCTGGACCGCCAGCCTTCGGCGGCGCAGGAGACCAGCTACGCCAACGCCGGACAGGTTTCGCCGGGTTATTCCACGCCCTGGGCCGCGCCCGGCATTCCGCTGAAGGCCATCAAGTGGCTGTTCCAGAAGCATGCCCCGCTGGCGATCCGCCTGGACGGCAGCCTGTTCCAGCTGAAATGGATGGCGTCCATGCTGGCCAACTGTTCGGCCGAACGCTACGCGGTGAACAAGGAGCGCATGCTGCGCCTGTCCGAGTACAGCCGCGATTGCCTGCGCGAACTGCGCCAGTCCACCGGCATCCACTACGAAGAGCGCACCCGCGGCACGCTGCAGCTGTTCCGCACCGAGGCCCAGCTGGAAGCCGCCCGCCGCGACATCGCGGTGCTGGAAGAAGTGGGCGTGCCCTACGAACTGCTGGACCGCAATCGCCTGGTGACGGCCGAACCCGCCCTGGCGCGCTCGTTGCACAAGCTGAGCGGCGGCCTGCGCCTGCCCAATGACGAAACCGGCGACTGCCAGCTGTTCACGACGCGCCTGGCCGAATTGGCCAAGGGTCTGGGCGTGGAGTTCCGTTTCGGCCAGACGGTGTCGGGCCTGAACACGGCCGGCGGCCAGATCACCGGCGTGCGCGTGGGCAATGAAGTGCTGACCGCCGACCGCTATGTCGCCGCCTTCGGCAGCTACACGCGCGACTTCCTCAAGCCGCTGGACCTGGACCTGCCGGTGTATCCGCTCAAGGGTTACTCGCTGACCATCCCCATGGCGGACGAATCGGCCGCGCCGGTTTCGACCATCCTGGATGAAACCTACAAGATCGCCGTGACGCGTTTCGACCAGCGCATCCGCGTGGGCGGCATGGCCGAGATCGCGGGCTTCGATCTGCGCCTGAAGGAGGCCCGCCGCAAGACGCTGGAGCTGGTCGTCAACGACCTGTTCCCGGGTAGCGGCCACGTGGCCCAGGCCGAGTTCTGGACCGGCCTGCGTCCCATGACGCCGGACGGCACCCCGGTGGTCGGCGCGACCCGCTACGGCAACCTGTACCTGAACACCGGCCACGGCACGCTGGGCTGGACCATGGCCTGCGGCTCGGGCAAGCTGGTGGCCGACCAGGTCATGGGCCAGCGTCCCGCCATCCGCACCGATGGCCTGGACCTGTCGCGCTACGACCGCAAGGCGGCGCCCAGCCAGTCGCTGGTGCTGGACGGCAAGAGCGCCTGATTACTGTTTCCTCCCCTCGGCCAGGCCGCAAGCCTGGCCTGCAGCGGCCCCGCCAGCGCAGAACGCCGGCGGGGCCGCTGTCTTCACGGCTGCTGCGCTTGCGCCAATTGCTCCAGCATGGCCAGCACGGCGGGCTGCGTTTCATCGTGACGCCAGATGCCGCGCAGATCCGACGGGGTCGACGCATGCGTCAGGGGACGGCAAACCAGATTCGGCAATTGCACCTTTCCCAGCGAAGCTGGAACCAGCGACACGCCGAACTCATGCGATACCAGGGTGGCGATCGTCAGCATGTTGCGGACCTTGTGCCGGATATGCGGCGTGAAGCCGGCCTGCAGGCAAAGCGCCAGTATCTTGTCGTAGTAGCCCGGCGAGAAATCCCGGGGAAACAGCACGAAGTCGTCGTGTTGCAACTGCTGCGCGGCTATCGTCTGGAGTCCGGCCAGGGGATGCGTTGCCGGCAGCAGGCAGACGAAGTCCTCGCGGTGCAGTACGCGTGACGCGACGCCGGATGGCATCACCCGGGGATGCACGATCCCGATATCGATCTGGCCGCGCAGCAGCGCGTCGATTTGTTCGTAGCTGCTGAGTTCGTACAGCACCACCTCGACGTCCGGCCGCGCCACGCAGAAGGCCCGGACGTCGGACGCCAGCCGTGTCAGGAACGACGAGCCCACGAATCCGATATGCACGGCGCCGGCTTCGCCATTGGCGGCGCGCCGCGCCTGTTCCTCGGCGTCGCGCGCCAGCGCCAGCAGTTTCAACGCTTCCCGATAGATCACCTTGCCGGCCTCGGTCAGCGCCACTTCGCGCGTGGTGCGCCGCAGCAGTTCCATGCCTAGCGAGGATTCCAGCTGGCGGATGTTGAAGCTGAGGGGAGGCTGGCTGATGGACAGGCGCTTGGCGGCCCTGCCGAAATGCAGCTCCTCGGCGACGGCCACGAAGTAGCGGAGTTGACGCAGATCCATGGAGAGGCTCGCGGACTAGGGGACTCTGACAGGCCGGAAAAGATTGATCCAATATCTGTATGAATAGCACAAAAAAATATATTGGACGAGAAAAATCACGTTGCCAATAATGGGTTTCACCGCGGCGACACGCGGCTATGAATCCGGGCACAGACCCGCGATCGATCCCCCAAGGAGACTCTCGTGCGTATCCCTAGCCTCATCGCGCTGGCCGCCAGCGCATTGCTTGCCGCCAGCGCCGCAAAAGCGCAGGACTATCCCCGCATGCCCATCCGTCTGATCGTGCCGTACTCGGCCGGCGGCATGACCGACGTAGTGGCGCGCGTCATCGGCCAGAAGCTTGGCGAACGGCTGGGCCAGCCGGTGATCGTGGAAAACCGCGCGGGCGCCGCCACCATCATCGGCGCGGAGATGGTCGCCAACGCCAAGCCCGACGGCTACACCTTGCTGGCGGCAACCAACACCACGCTGACGATCAATCCCTGGCTGTACCCGAAATTGCCGTATGACGCGGTCAAGAGCTTTGCGCCGATTGCGCTGGTGGCCAGCACGCCCAGCGTCATCGTCGTCAACCCGAAGGTCCCGGCGCAGACGCTGGCGCAGTTTGTGGGCCTGGCCCAGGCCAAGCCGGGCGAGTTCAGCTATGCCTCGTACGGCGCTGGCTCGACGGCGCACCTGGCCGGCGAGATGCTGCGATCCCGGGCCAGCGTCAATCTCCTGCATGTGCCGTACAAGGGCAGCGCGCCTGCCAAGGCGGCGGTGATGGGCGGCGAAGTCTCCGTCACGTTCGAACCCGCGTTCACGGGCTTGCCGCAGATCCAGGCCGGCAAGCTGACCGCGCTGGCCGTCATGAGCGACAAGCGCTCCGCGGTGCTGCCGCAATTGCCGACCACGGCGGAACTGGGCTACCCGGACATGAGGATGTCCGCGTGGGTCGGCATCCTGGCGCCATCGGGCACGCCGCCGGCCATCGTCAAGTCGCTGAGCGGCGCCATCGAACAGATCATGACCCAGGCCGACGTGCGCGAAGCCCTGCTGCGCACCGGGGGAGAGCCGGTGGGGTACTTCGGCGACGCCTTCAGCGCCTACATGCGCGAGGAAAGCGCGCGCTATGGGCAGGTCATCAAGGACGCGGACATCCGCATCGATTAAAGCGCCGCATCGGCATCGAGGCTCAAGACACATGGCAATCAAACCGTTATCCCATATTCGCGTGCTCGACCTGACCCGCGTGCTGGCAGGGCCCTGGTGCACGCAGAACCTTGCCGACCTGGGCGCGGACGTGATCAAGATCGAACGCCCTGGCGCTGGCGACGATACCCGCGGCTGGGGGCCGCCCTGGATGCCTGATGCGGGAGAGCGGCCGCGCGAGGATTCGGGCTACTACGCGTCGACCAATCGCGGCAAGAAATCCGTGACGGTGGACATTTCCACCGCCGAAGGCCAGGACATCGTCCGCCGGCTGGCGGCGAAATCGGACGTGCTGGTGGAAAACTACAAGGTCGGCACCCTGGCGCGCTATGGATTGAGTTATGAAGACCTGCGCGCCGACAACCCCGCGCTGGTCTATTGCTCGATCACCGGATTCGGGCAGACCGGGCCGTATCGTCACCGGCCGGGGTACGACTTCATTTTTCAGGGCATGGGCGGCTTGATGAGCGTCACCGGCGAGGCCGATGGCCTGCCCGGCGCAGGGCCGCAGAAAGTAGGGGTTGCCGTGGCGGACATCACCACGGGCATGTACGCCAGCCTGGCGATTGCGGCCGCCTTGGCCTGGCGCGAACGCAGCGGGCAGGGGCAGCACATAGACATGGCCTTGCTGGACTGCGTGCTGGCGTTCGGCAGCAACCCCGCCGTGAACTACCTGGTGTCCGGCAAGGCGCCCAAGCGCTATGGCAACGCGCACGCCAACGCAGTGCCATACCAGGTGTTCGACACAGCGGATGGACGCTTGATCGTGGCCGTGGGCAACGACAGCCAGTTCGCGGCCTATTGCCAGGAGATCCGGCGGCCGGACCTGGCGCAAGACCCGCGCTATGCCAAGGTCAGCGGGCGTCTGACCCATCGCGACACGCTGTTGCCCCTGCTGGCTGAAATCATGAAGACGGATACCAGCGCGGCGTGGCAGCAGCGGCTGGAACTTGCGGGGGTGCCCAGCGGACCGATCAACACCTACTCCGAGACCTTCACCGATCCGCAGGTCGTGCACCGCGGCCTGCGCGTGGATTTGCCCTTGTCGACGGGCGGCACCTGCCCGGGCATCGCCAGCCCCATGCGGTTTTCGGCGACGCCGCTGGACCATGCCGCGGGTCCGCCCGTGTTGGGCGAGCACACAAGAGACGTGCTGACGCAGCGTCTTGGCTACTCGGATGCCGCGCTGACGCATTTGCGCGCTGCCGGCGTCATCTGATTTTCCATTGCCGACGCATGCCCGCGCGCCGCTTCAGGCGCGGCGTCCGTCCACGACCTTCAGGAGCTGTCCATGTCATTTTCAGCCAGATACGATGAATACGTACGCCCGCGTCCAGAGCGCTCTTCGCAGAGCTCCCATTTCCTCGCGCCCGACTGCGCAGGCCTGGATTTCTACGCGCTGGATCGGGGTCTGCAGGACCTGCTGAGGCTGTACCTGCCCGCTGCCGCGCATGCGCAACTGCTGCCGCAGTTCCAGCGCATGGGGCAATTGGCGGGGGGGCGCCTCAATGCCTTGGCAACCGTGGCGGACAAGTATCCGCCCGTGCTGCACGCGCGCACGCGCTGGGGCGAGGACGAAGACTGGATCGAGTACCACCCGGCCTACCAGGAGATGGAACATATCGCGTTCGCGGATTTCCAGTTCCATGCCATGAGCCATCGCGCTGGCGTGCTGGGCTGCGATGCGCCGCTGCCGCCGGTGGCGAAGTATGCGCTGCAATACTTGTTTGTCCAGGCCGAGTTCGGCCAGATGTGTCCGATCAGCGTATCCGATACCTCGATCCATCTGATCAGGAAATTCGGCAGCCCCGCCCTGAAGGAAAAGCTGCTGCCGCGCATGCTGTCCAGCGACCCGGCCGCGCTCTGGAAGGGAACGCAATTCATGACGGAGAAGACCGGGGGGTCCGACGTGGGTGCCCTGGAAACCGTGGCCCGCCAAACTGACGGGATCTGGCGCCTGTACGGGGAAAAATGGTTCTGCTCGCACACCGACGCGGACATCGCCTTGCTGTTGGCCCGTCCCGAAGGCGCACCGGCGGGCACGCGCGGCTTGGCTCTGTTTGCGATGCCGCGGCGCCTGGAAGACGGCAGCCGCAATGCCTATCGCATCGTCCGGCTGAAGGACAAGCTGGGCACGCGCTCGATGGCCAGCGGCGAGATTCGCCTGGAAGGCGCCCAGGCGTACCTGGTGGGGGAGGCGGACCAGGGACTCAAGCACATGATGGAGCAGGTCAACCTGTCGCGTCTGTCGCACGGCGTGCGCGCGGCGGCAATGATGCGGCGCTGCCTCAACGAGGCCATGCTGGCCGCGCGCCATCGGCGGGCGTTCGGACGCGATGTCATCGGCTATCCGCTGCTGCGCCGCCAGTTGTTGAAACTGTTGACGCCGACGGAAGCGGCGTTGTCCATGGTCATGGCCACGGCCGACATCATGCGGCGGGCGCAGGAGGGCGCCGCGCACGCCGCCCAGGCGCTGCGGCTGCTGACGCCGCTGCTCAAGCTGCGCACGTGCCGGGACAACATCGCCGTGGCAACGGGCGCGATGGAGATACGCGGCGGCAACGGCTACATCGAAGACTTCGTCAATGCCCGGCTGGTGCGAGACGCGCACATAGGCGTGCTATGGGAGGGAACCAGCAACATCAACGCGCTCGACGCGATCCAGCGCGCCGTGCGCAAGGATCGGGCGCACGAGGCCTTGTCGGCCTTGCTGGAGAGCAAGCTGGAGGAGGCGTCCGCCTTGCCCCGCGCCTGGCGCGCAACGGCGCGGGACTGCCTGCGCCGCGCCATCAGCCTGGCCCAGGCCGTCGGGACGGACGAACAGCATGAGGCGCAGGTGCGCCGCGCGGCATCCGCACTCTATTACGCATCGGCGGCGGTGTTCATGGCCTGGGAGAGCTGCCAGCCCGGGGTGGATGCGCGCCGCCTGCTGCTTGCCGACGCGGTGCTGCGCCACTATCTGCTGCCCGCCGATCCCCTGCGCGACGCCGAGGCGGACGCAGAGACGCAGGGAGACAGGCTGATGCTGCAAACCGAGCCCTTGACGCTGGCGCAGGTTCTGCCGGTGCTGGCTTCGTCATCCTGAGAGGAGCCGCGGCAGGGGTCTTGCTCTTACAATTCCGCGCATGACCCATTTCCTGCACACCGCCGACTGGCAGATCGGCCGACAATACGGCCAGTTTGAAACCGACGACGCCGCCATGCTGGCCGAGGCGCGCTTCGACGTCGTGGCCCGCATCGCCGCGCTGGCGGCCGAACGCGGCGTGGACGCCGTGCTGGTGGCGGGCGACGTGTTCGACACGCAGGGCGTGTCGGACCGCACGATACGCCGGCTGTTCGCGGCCATGGCCGCTTACGCCGGGCCTTGGGTCATGATCGCCGGCAACCATGACGCCGCGCTGGCCGACAGCGTCTGGAGCCGGGCGATGCAGCTGGGCTGCATTCCATCCAACGTGCATGTGCCGCTGCGCACCGGCGTGGTCGATCTGGCGGCGATCAATCTCGCCGTGCTGGCCGCGCCCCTGACGCAACGCCATACCTACGACGACGTGACCCAGGCCTTCGACGCGCTGGAAACCGAAGCCGGCCGCATCCGCGTGGGCCTGGCGCACGGCAGCGTGGCGGGCCGCCTGCCGGACACCATAGACGCCACCAATCCCATCGCCCCGGACCGTGCGGCGCGCGCACGCCTGGACTACCTGGCGCTGGGCGACTGGCACGGCTGCCTGTCCATCGACGAGCGCACCTGGTATGCCGGCACGCCGGAGCAGGACCGCTTTCGCGGCAACGAGCCCGGGTACGCGCTGCATGTGCGCATCGACGCGCCGGGTGCCACGCCCGCCGTCGAGCGGCTGGCCACGGGCAAGTACCGCTGGTCGGCCTGGACGGAAACGCTGAGCCTGCCCTCGGACGCGCAGGCGCTGGCCGCGCGCATGGCAGCGCTGCGTGCGGAAGATGTCCTGCGGCTGGAAGTGCAGGGGCACGTCAACATGGAAACCTGGGAGGCGCTGCAACGCGCCGTGGACCAGGCCGCAGCGCAAGTGCGCGCGCTGTTGCCGGACCTGTCCGGCCTCATGCTGGAACCGGACGAAGCCGACCTGGCTGAACTGCGCGCCAGCGGCTACGTGGGTGAAGTAGCGGCGCAATTGCAGGCGCTGCAGGCCGATCCGGACCAATCCGCGGTCGCTGGCGAGGCATTGCGGCTGCTGCTGCGGTTCCAACGCGAAAGCGCCGCGCCGGGAGCCGCCAAATGAAGCTGTCGCGCATCGCCCTGGAAGAATTCCGCAAGTTCCGCCAGCCCATGGCGCTGGAGGGGCTGCAGGATGGCCTGAACCTGTTCGTGGGCCCGAACGAAGCCGGCAAGAGCACCGTGGCCGCGGCCATCCGTTCCGCCTTTCTCGAACGCTACAGCACCAGCAAGGTCGCCGACCTGGCGCCGCACGGCGAGTCCGGCGCGCGGCCCAGCGTGGAACTGGAGTTCACGCATGCCGGGCACAGCTACGTCCTGAAGAAGCAATTCCTGTCGCGCGCCCGCTGCGAACTGCTGATCGATGGCGGCGCGCAGCGCCTGGACGGCGAAGAAGCCGAAAACGCGCTGGCCGCCTTGCTGGGCTTTGAACTGCCGGGACGCGGCCAGAGCAAGCCGGACCTGGCGGGCATACCCGGCCTGTTGTGGATCCAGCAGGGCGACGGCCAGAACCTGCAGGAAGCGGCCGGCCATGCGGGCGCGCATCTGCGCGAAGCCTTGACGCAACTCTCCGGCGAACTGGCTTCGGGCGATGGCGACCGCCTCTACGAGCGCGTGGCCGCTGAGCGCGGCGCGCTGCTGGACGCGCGCAATGGCCGCCCCAAGGGCGCCTACAAGGAAGCCGAGGACGCGCTGGCGCGCGCCGCGGCCGAACGCGACGAATGCGCGCAGGCCATGGCGCAACTGAACGCCGACGTGGATCGCCTGGCCGAATTGCGTCGCGACCACGAGCGCGCCCAGGCCGGCGAACCCTGGAAGGACTTCGAGGCCAAGGCGGCCGAAGCGCGTGCGCGCCTGGCCGCCCTGGCCAAGGAGCGCGAAGCCTTCGACGGTCTGCGCCGCGAACAGGCGCAGGCCGCGCAGACGCTGGCGCTGTTGCAGGACCAGGTCCGGCGCGACCAGCAGGACGAGGCCGAACTCCAAGCCCTGGTCCACGAGGCCCGCGCCGCGCGCGCCCGGGTCGAGGCCGCGCGCGAACCGCTGGCGCGAGCCCAACAGCAGCGCCAGGCGCATGCCGCCGCGATGGACGCAGCGCGCCAGCGCGTCACCGCGGTGCAGGCCGTGGCCGACCGGCGCGACCTGGAGCATCAACTGGTCCAGCTGGGCGCGGAGATCGAACGCCTGGACGGCGCATTGAATGAAGTCACCGCATTGATCGAGCAGGGCTCCGCGCTCAAGGCCGAGACCATGCGGCTCGAAATCGCCGACGCCGACATGGAAGCCTTGCGCAAGCGCGAACGCGAACTGGCCAATCTGCAATTGCAGCAGCAGGCCAGCGCCACGCGCCTGTCCTATCAGCTGGAAGCGGGCGGCCGGGCGCTGTTGGACGGCCGGATGCTGAGCGGCGCCGACGAGGTCTTGCTGACGGCAGCCGCCGAACTGGAACTGCCAGGCGTCGGGCGCTTGCGCATCGAGCCGGGCGGCAAGGACCTGCCCGCGCTCAAGCGCGAAATCGACGCGGCCCGGGCGGCCAGCGCGGCCTTGCTGCAACGCCTGGGCGTCGAAAGCCTGGCGCAGGCCGAGCAACGCCATGCCCGCTACGGCGCCTTGCTGCGCGAACTGGAAGGCATGCGCAAGACGCTGGGCATCCATGCGCCCAAGGGCGTGGACGTGTTGCGGGGCCAGCGCGATGACGCGCTGGCGCGCCGCGCGCAATTGCAGGAACGACTGGACAAGCTGCCGGCTGCGCCCGCAGCGGACGGCGGCGATCTGCCCGCGGCGCTGCAGTCCCTGCGTGAAGCCGAGGCGGTTGCGGCGCAGGCCGAAACCGCGCTGGCCGCCGCGCAGCGCGCCATGGATACCGACGGCGCGCGCGCCCAATTGCTGGAAAACCAGGCGGCGGCGCGCAATGCCGAACTTCAATCACCGGAGCGCGCAGCGCAACGGCAGGCCCGCGCGGGCCGGCTTGCCGAAGCGCGCAGCAGCCACGACGAGCTGGAGCGCCGCGTGCGCGACGCGCAGGCGGCACTGGCTGGCCACCGCCCCGAACTGGTCGAACAGGATGTGCAGCGCTACGAGAAGTCCGCCGCCATCGAGCGCGAGGCGCAGCACAAGCGCCACGGCGAAATCCTGCAGTTGCAAGGCAAGCTGGACCAGGCGGGCGCCCAGGGGCTGGGCGAACGCCTGTCCGAGGCCGAGGCCGCCTGCGAACGCCTGGAACGGCGGCGCGCCGACTTCGCCCGCCGCGCCGCTGCGCTGGAACTCCTGCAAAAGCTGCTGGCGGACAAGCGCGCCGCGGCCACGCAACGCCTGCAGGCGCCGCTGGCGCGCCGGCTGAACCACTACCTGGCGCTGCTGTTCCCCGAAGCCGACCTGCGGCTGGACGATGCCTTGTTGCCCATGGCGTTGCGCCGCGCCGGTGGCGAGGACCAGCTGTCCGCGCTCAGCTTCGGCACGCGCGAACAGCTGGGCATCCTGGCCCGCTTCGCCTATGCCGACCTGCTGCGCGAAGCAGGTCGGCCGACGCTGCTGCTGCTCGACGACGCGCTGGTCCACACGGACGACATGCGGCGCGACTTCATGAAGCGCGCGCTATTCGACGCGGCCACGCGGCATCAGATCCTGATGTTCACCTGCCATGGCGAAGCATGGCGCGACATGGGCGTGGAGCAGCGGCGCATCGCTTGACCGCGCCGCGCGCAGCCGGTAGGCTACGCCCCATGCCTGACCACACGCCCTTCGCCGATTTCGCATCCGCTGCCTGCGCAGCGGATACGCGTGCGCGTGTGCTGTCCCGGCGCTCCGCAGTTTCCCCCGGTTTTTCTCCTGTCGTGTCCACGGTGGTATCGCCGCCGGTCGCGCCGCCTTGCGGCGTGGTCTCGGGCGCTTACCCGCCTTGCGCGGTCGTCGTCGGCTGACGCCGTCCGCAACGCGACTCCAGTCCTCTTTTCAAAAGCTGCGCCAGACGTCCTGATGCGTATTGCATCCGTCTAGCGCATGCCTATGCCCGCTCGCGCGGGCGGGGCTGGAGCCTGTTCATACCCCGACAGGTAGAAACCTCATGTCTTTCGATAGATCCGCGTGGACCTCCTATGGCTCCACTTCCTTGTTCGTGCTGCTGTGGAGCGGCGGCGCGATTTTCGCCAAATGGGGGCTGTCCCATGCCTCCGCCTTCGGCTTCCTGCTGTTGCGTTTCATCCTGGCGTTGGCCGTGCTGCTGCTGTTGTGCGCATGGCGGCGGCGTTGGCTGCCAGCGCCGGGCACGCGCCTGACGGTGGCGGCCACGGGCCTGCTGCTCATCGGCGGCTATTCCATCTGCTATCTGCTGGCGCTGGACCACGGCATCACGCCCGGCGTGCTGGCCACGCTGCTGGGCGCGCAGCCCATCCTGACGCTGGCCGTGATGGAAAGGCGCTATTCATTGCCGCGCCTGGCGGGCCTCGGCCTCGCCTTGTGCGGGCTGGTGATGGTGGTCTACCAGAGCATAGGCATGGCGCGCTTCTCCGCGGCCGGCATGGTCTACGCGCTGGCCGCGCTGCTCTGCATGACCAGCGGCGCCATGCTGCAGAAGCGCGTGCGCCAGACGCCCATGAACGTCATGCCGCTGCAGTACCTGGTCAGCCTGGCGCTGTGCCTGCTGTTCGTGCCGTTCCAGCCCATCCGGGTGGAGTGGGTGACAGGCTTCATCCTGCCGCTGATCTGGATGGGCCTGGTGATTTCGGTGGGCGCGACCCTGCTGTTCTACCGCATGATCCAGGCCGGCAACCTGGTCAACGTCACCAGCTTGTTCTATCTGGTTCCGGCCGGCACGGCGGCGCTGGATTACCTCATCCTGGGCAACCGGTTGTCGGCGTTGAGTCTGGGCGGGATGGCGGCGATCCTGCTTGGGCTGATGCTGGTGTTGCGCAGTCCGGCGCCGGCGGCGAAAGCGGCGCAGACCTGACTGTTGCCCCTTGAGGCATGACCCCGTGGGCGGACTTCGGTGCACCCGCGGGACAACTCCTTGTGTTGCGGGTTTTCCCTGGGTATCGGAGAAAAATACTAAGTAGTATGTTCTCATCCAGTCAATTAAATACTCGTTAGTATGTTGCTGGAGACAACGATGTCCGTGATCTGGAATCCCTCGCTCGACCCGCAAGCAAGCGCCTGGCGCGACAAGGCCGCAGACTTGACCGCGCAGGCGTTTGCGCCGGCCGCCGCCGCCATAGACCGGGAACAGCGCTATCCCGTGGAGCATCTGGCGCCGTTGCGGGAAAGCGGAATCTCGGGACTCTTCATCCCGGCCGAATACGGTGGCGCAGGGGCATCGCTGACCTCGCTGGTGGCGGTGGTGGAAGCCGTGGCGCAGGGCTGCGCCTCCACGGCCGCCATCCTGGCGGCGCTGTCGCTGGGCGCGTTTCCGGTCATCCTGGGAGGCTCCGCCGAACAGAAGATGGTGCTGCTGGGCGGCCTGGCGCGGGACGGCCACGCGGTCAACTTTGCCCTGAGCGAGCGCGGCGCGGGTTCGGATGCGGCAGCCCTGTTGACCACTGCCGTGCCTGAAGGCGACGGGTGGCGCATCCGGGGTGAAAAATGCTGGCTGGGCAATGGCGGGCATTCGCGCCATTTCATCGTGTTCGCCCGCACAGGCGAGCCTGGCGCGCGCAACAACATCAGCGCGTTCGTGGTCGACCGCGATGCCAGCGGCGTAGTGGTGGACCACTACGAAGACAAGATGGGCATACGCGGCACCACCACCACCAACCTGAAACTGGACACCTGGGTCGGCGCGGAGAGCGTGGTCGGAACGCTGGGAGAAGGGCTGAAGCTCGCCTTGGCGACCCTGAGCATCGGCCGCGTGGTGGTGGCTGCCCAGGCCAATGGCATCGCCCTGTGCAGCTATGCCGAGGCGCGGGACTTCGCGGTGGGGCGCCAGACTTTCGGGCGCAGCATCATCGACCACCAGGGCGTGGGCTTCAAGTTGGCCGACGCCGCCACCGCGTTGTCGTCGTCGCGGATGATGACCTACGAGGCGGCGCGCGCCTACGACGCCGGGCAGGACATCGGCACGCTGGGCGCGATGGCCAAGCTGCTGGCCAGCGAAACCTCGCACAGCGTGGTGGACGACGCGATGCAGATCCTGGCCGGGCGCGGCTACGTGAAGCCCAGCGCGGTGGAACGCTGCTACCGGGACCAGCGCATCACCGAAATCTACGAAGGCACCTCCGAAATCCAGCGCGTGGTCCTGGCCCGCGCCATCAAGAAAAGCGCAGGCGCCGCGGCGCAGCGCCGGGAGTTCGCATGAAAGCCAAGACTGCCATTCCTTATGACGAGATGCCGCTGCGGCAAGTGGAGTTGCTGGACGCGGCCGCGCATGCCTTCACCGAGATGGGATTCGCGGCGACCACGATCGATTCGGTCGCCGACCTGATCGGCGTCACGAAAGGCAGCGTCTATTACTACTACCGCAGCAAGACCGACCTGTTCTTCGCCGTGCACCGGCGCGCGATGCAGTTGAACCTGGACACGGTGACGCCGCTGGCGGAGGACGCCGCCGCGTCGCCGCCACAGCGGCTCTGGAACATGGCCCATGCCCACACGCATCTGATGATGGCGCATCTGCCATACCAGCGCGTCACCGTGCAGGGCGTCGAACTGCACCTGGCCGGCCGCACCACGGCGGGCCAGCGCGCCGAACTGGAAGAACTGGTGCGGCAGCGCGACCGCTACGAGTCGCTGTTCCGCAGCGTGGTCGAGGCGGGCATGGCGACCGGAGACTTCCGGCGAGGCCCGCCGGCCTTGCAGGTCAAGCCGCTGCTGGGTGCCTTGAACTGGACCACCATGTGGTATCGCCCCAGGGCCGGGGAATCAGACGCGGATCGCGAGGCCATTGCGCGCGACATTGCGGATTTCGCCGTCGCGTCCATGCAATCCCTGCTGCCCGGTTCCGTGGCGGTTCCTACTGGAGTGAATGGCCATGCATGAAATGCAATCCGAGGAACGCGGCTGGCGCGCGGTTTCCGAGTGGTATCACGCGTTCTTCACCGGCATCGTCCTGTCGGCCGTGACGCGCCGCGGCACGGCGCGCGCGGCTGAACTGGTCTACGAGATCTTCTGCCGCCAGCGCAACGAGCGCTTCCTGCCAGGCCTGAAGAAGCTGGGCATCGCGCATCTGCCGCCCGCGGTCGCGGCGGCTCAGTACCACTATCTGTCCAACCATATTGGCGGCGTGGCGGTGCAGTACATGCATGAGTCCGACCGCAAGGCCTGGATACGCTATTCCGCGCCGCGCTGGATCTGGTCGGGCACCGCGCTGTGCGCGATACCGTCGGAGGTGTCGCGCGCCATGCTGGCGGGCTGGCATGCGCAGAACGGCGTGTCGCTCAACAATCCGCGGCTGGGTTTCGTGTGCACCAAGCAGGCGGTCGACGGCCAGTCGGGACTGGAGGGCTACTACTACGAATACGACCGCGACCTGCAGCCGCACGAACGCCTGCGCTTTAGCCGCAATGAGGACGCGCCCGATTTCGACGCCGCGGCCGCGCCGACGCTGCCCACCGTGGATTGGCCCGCGACGCGCCTGGCCAAGGCCAGCCGTAACTACGCCATGGAGTACGTGCGCAGCGCCTTGCCCGTGGCGGTGAACCTGTGGGGGCCGGAGGAAGCGACCGGGCTATTGCACCTGACCGGACGAATGATAGGCATGCAGTTCTATCACGAGACGGCGCGGGCGCTGGGCGTGGAGCAGGATGGCTCCGCGCTGCAGTTCGGGCGCTTCATGGCGGCGCTGGCGCAAGCGCAGGGCGACGCGTGCGAGTTGAGCGAAACACCGGAAGGCGTGCGCGTGACGCAAAAAGGCTGGAACCTGATGGACGCCGTGGTCGATGCGCACCCTTGCGTGGCGCAAGCCTGGAACGGCCTGCTGGAAGGCGCGCTGGATGCGCACAACCACCGGCTTGCGCTGCGCATGAGCACGCAGGCGGGCGCGCAGGGCAGGGAATTCAACTGGCTGATCGCCCGCGCCTCGGCCTGACCTTGGATTCGAAGGAGACAGACTATGCATAGCAGCGATGCCGGCGGCGCGCTCGCCGGCCTGCGCGTCATCGACGCGTCGCGCGTCCTGGCAGGGCCATTCTGCGGCCAGATGCTGGGCGACCACGGCGCCGACGTGATCAAGATCGAGTCGCCGGAAGGCGACGAATGCCGCGGCTTCGGCCCGCCGTTCGTGGATGGCAGCTCGGCCTATTTCCGCGCCGTGAACCGCAACAAGCGCAGCATGGTGCTGGACTTGAACAGCGAGGCCGGACGGGAGACGTTCTGGCAATTGCTCGAAACGGCCGACGTGCTGATCGAAAACTTCAAGGCCAGCACGCTGCGCAGTTGGGGCGTGGCCGAACCGTCCGCCATCACCGAGCGCTTTCCGCGGCTGGTGCATTGCCGCATCACGGGTTTCGGCGACGATGGCCCGCTGGGTGAATTGCCAGGCTACGACGCCGCCGTGCAATCCATGGCCGGCCTGCTCAGCATCAACGGCGAGGCGGGCGGCGAACCCCTGAGGCTGGGCGTGCCGGTGGTGGACCTCACTACCGGCATGAACGCCGCGATTGCCGTGCTGTTGGCCCTGCAGGCCCGGCACCGCACGGGGCGCGGGCAGATGGCGGACGTGTGCCTCTACGATTCCGCCGTGTCGGTGGCGCATCCGTTCCTGGCCAATTACCTGGCGTCGGGCAACACGCCGCGGCCCAGCGGCAACGGGCATCCCAACATCGTGCCCTACAACGTCTACCAGACCCGGACCTGCCCCTTGTTCATCGCGGTCGCCAACGATCGCCTCTTCACCAAGCTGTGCGCGCAGCTGGGCATTGCCGGCATGGCGCAGGACGAGCGCTATAAGTCCAACGGGCAAAGAGTCGTCAACCGCGAAGCCGTGGATGCGGCGCTGGCCCAGGCGTTCGCGCAGGTCGATGGCGAGGCGTTCGGCAAGCAGTTGCTGGCGCAGAACGTGCCCGCTGCGCCGATCCTGGACATGGCATCGGTGGCTGCGGCCGCCCATACCGAACATCGCCAAATGGTGGTCCGGCGCGACGATTATCACGGCCCGGGCATACCGATAAAGCTGTCCGGCACGCCGGCGGCCATACGCCGAGGCCCGCCGCGCCTGGGCGAAATGAATGCCACGACGCCGCCGTCAGAGCGGTAAGGCAAACCAGGCAGTACCCATAAAACCAGGAGACAACACCCATGAAAACGATTCGATTCGCGCTGTTGACGTGCGCCTTGCTGAGCCTGTCCGCGCAGGGCGCGGCGCAGGCCGAACCCTATCCGGGCGACAAACCCATCAAGATCGTCGCGGCCTTCTCGCCGGGAAGCGCCACCGACACCAGCGCCCGCATCATCGCGGAAGAACTGCGTCGCGATTTGAACGCCAACGTGATCGTGGAGAACAAGCCCGGCGCCCAAGGCCTGATAGGCACCGAATACGCGGTGCGTTCTCCCGGCGATGGCTACACGCTGACGATCTCCAGCAGTTCGTTGAACTCGATCAATCCGGGGCTGTTCAAGAAGCTGCCCTACGATGCGCAGAAGGACTTCAGCCACGTGTCGCGCTTGACCACCATGCCCATGCTGCTGCTGGTTCGCGCGGATGGCCCGTACAAGGACTTGGCCACGTTCGTGAAGAAAGCGGCCTCGGGCTCCTTGAACTACGGCTACGGTTCCCCGGGCGGGCAGGTCGGCGCGGCGGCGTTCAACCGCATTGCCGGCGTGCGCGCGGAAGGCGTGCCGTACAAGAGCCAGCCCCCGGCGCTGACGGATTTGGCGGGCGGGCAGGTCGATTACGTGATGGCGGACCTGTCGGTCGCGACGCCGCTGCTGCGCGGCGGCAAGCTGCGGGCGCTGGCCATCAGCACCGAGCGCCGGCTGCCGGACCTGCCGGATGTGCCGACCTTTGCCGAAACGGGATATCAGGATTTCGACCTGGTGGTGTGGGTGGGCCTGGCCGGTCCCGCCGGCATCCCCCA
Organism: Achromobacter xylosoxidans; assembly: GCF_014490035.1. Classification (NCBI taxonomy): domain Bacteria; kingdom Pseudomonadati; phylum Pseudomonadota; class Betaproteobacteria; order Burkholderiales; family Alcaligenaceae; genus Achromobacter; species Achromobacter xylosoxidans. The sequence goes on from NZ_CP061008.1 coordinate 3,225,139, forward strand.
GCCGATCCTGGAGCGCTTGAACAAGGCGGTGAACGAGGCGCTGGCGCGTCCCGAGGTACAGCAGAAGTTCGCCACCCTGGGCATGACGGCCGCGCCGAACACGCAGGCGCAACAGCAGGCGTTCGTCGAGGCGCAGCTGGGCACCTGGGGCCGCCGCATGCAGGAAGCGAACATCAAGCCGGAATAGGCGGCATTGCGCCCTGGCTGCGCCGGGGCTGCCGCTATGCGTAGACGGCGCTGTCCTGGCCGTCCCAATGCCCGCTGACCAATTGCTCGGGCCGGCTCTGCGCGACGACCCGCGCGCAGGCGGCCCAGGCGTCCAGGCGGACGCTCAGGCCGGCGTAGATGCCGTGGCCCGCGCCGGCTTCGATCACGCCTTCGGCCTGTACGCCTTCGCCTGCCCGGATCGCGCCTTCGGCGCGGATGTCCTCGCCGGCGATCAGGCCCCAGCCGGAAGCAAGGTGCTCGCCGCACTGGATGGAGCCGCCGGCCTGGATGCCGCAGGCGGCGTCGATTTCCTTTTCGGCGCGCACGTCGCCGCCGGCCTTGATGCCCTGGCCGCATTTGATGGCGCCTTGCGTCTGGATGTCCTGTCCGGCATGCAGGTGGCCGGTCACGGCCAGGTCCTGGCCGGCGCAGATGTCCCATTTGGCGCGCACGTTGCCGCCGCAATCCAGGCGCGTGGCGGTTTCGATGCCCCAGTCGGCGCTGACGTCGCCGCCCGCGCGCAGATTGCCGCCGCAGGCGATGTTGGCGCTGGCGGTGATGTTTTCGCCCGCCTGGATGGTTTCGCCGGCGCGGATGCCGCCGCCGGTGACGATGCTGCGGCCGGCGCGCACCACGCTGTCCACGTTGATGCCCATGCGCACTTCCAGCGTGCCGGCGAAGACGATGGCATTGGCATCGACCGAATCCAGCCGCAGCACCGCGTCGGTGGGGCCGAACTGGTCCAGCAGCCAGCAGGCGTCGCTGACGCGGCCGTCAGCGACCAAGGCGTCAAGCACGGCCTGGTAGTCTCCCTGGCCGTTGTGGTCGCGGATGAACCATTTGTAGCCGCCCGCGCAGGGGTTCTTGGCTTTGACGAAATTCTTGGTGAGTTGCATGGCGCTTGGAATAGGTCGGTGCGTGGCCTGGCCGCAAGCCTCCGTTGGCGTTGCGGATAGAGGGACGAGACGCGGAGCCCGGCCACGCGGCTGGGCGTCCGCCGGCCGGCAGCAAGGCTGCCGGATGCGCGGATGTGCGCAGGCAGCCGGCGGCGGGCCGGTGCAGGAATCAGAAAGGGGGAAAGCGGGCGATTAGCCGGGCTTGGAGCGGGCGTAGGCGGAGCGCGCGGCGACTTCCTGCGAGCTCAACAGGGTCGAGCGCAGGGCGCAAAGCGCGCAGGCGGCGCAGGGAGGGGGAGAAAGATGGGATCGCACGGTCGCACATGCTACCACCGGGGCGATTGCAGTCAAGCGCGGTCCTCGCAACGGCAGCGGCGCAAGGCGGGGGGTGAAAAAAAGCCGGCCTGGAAAACAGGCCGGCTTTCGGGGTGGCGCCGGCCTGGGCCGGCGCGCTGTCCGCTAACGATCAGTTGGTCGACTGGATGTTGCGTTCCTTGGCGATGCGCTGGCGCAGTTCCAGCTCGCGCTTGATCTGGGCGGCGTATTCGGCGGGCGTGTTGCCGTCCACCAGCGAGCCGCCGTCGGCCAGGCGCTGCACGATCTTCGGATCCTTGAGCGCCTTGACGGTGGCGTCATGGATGCGGTCGATCACGGCCTGCGGCGTGCCGGCGGGCGCGACCAGGCCGTACCAGGCCATGTTATCCATTTCCGGCAGGCCGCCTTCGGAGAAGGTCGGCACGTCCGGAAGCGCCGGCAGGCGCTTGGGCGCGGCCACGGCCAGGGCGCGCAGCTTGCCGGCCTGGATGTGGGGCATGGACGAGGGCAGGTTGTCGAACTGGGCGTTGACCTGGCCGGCGATCACGTCGTTGAGGGCCGGGCCCGAACCGCGGTAAGGCACATGCACCATATCCGTCTTGGTCAGCGACTTGAAGAGTTCGCCGTCCAGGTGGCCGATGCCGCCCGCGCCCGAGGATGCGTAAGCGTACTTGCCGGGATTGGCCTTGAGCAGGGCGATGAATTCGGCCAGGGTCTTGGCCGGCACCGCCGGGTTCACCGTCAGCACGTTGGGGACGTTCACCATATTGGTGATGGGGACGAAGTCCTTCAACGGGTTGTACGGGTTCTTGGGGTTGGTGGCCGGGTTGGTGGCCATGGTGCTGACGGTGGCCACGCCCAGGGTGTAGCCGTCAGGCGTGGAGCGCGCCACGGCGTCGGCGCCGATCGAGCCGCCGCCGCCGCCGCGGTTTTCGACCACCACGGCCTGGCCGAGCTCACGGGTCAGGCCTTCGGCGACGATGCGCGCCACGATGTCGGTAGTGCCGCCCGCGGCGAAAGGTACGATCAGGCGGATGGGCTTGTTGGGGTAGGGGTCGGCTGCTTGCGCGGCGGTGGTGAGGCAGAGGCCGGCGATGGCGGCGGCCAGGACGGCCTTGGCTTGGGACAGCATGGTCAAGAGTCTTCTCCAGATTATTTGAATTTCCGACCCGGCCGGCTTCTTGGGCCGGCGTCGGTGAAGCCTGCCGCGCCGGGATGCTGGCTTGGCGGAGCCTCGTGGGCGCCATTCCACACAGTAAATTTCCGCCGGTCAACCCGGATAGACCCTGGCTTGTCCAGGGTTATTTTTTTATGGCGCCGTTGCCCGAAGAAGACGGGAATAGACCAAAAAATCCAATGCTGACAAAGATATGAACAGCTTCGGGAATATTTCAATTGCGCAAGGATTGCGCATCGATCTTGCCGTCATCCGCATCGTAAACACATAAATCTCTGCATAACTTACAAGAATCTGATATTTTTCGTATGAGATTCTTGGCCGGTCTTGCAAGAAAGCTATTGCGTTTGTTTCTGTCTGCGCCGTTCAATGGCGTTGGTTGATGTCCCCCGCGGGGCAACGTGTAGTGCAGCGACGCACCGGGCCAGGGTTCCGTCCGTTTTTCAATCCCCGGTCTGTTCGTCTTTCGCTGCCTTGCGCTGGCGGGAGGGGGCCCGGACACTCTCGGAACGCCATGTCGCTGATCCTGATCCTCGCTCTGCCGTTCGCCGGCAGCCTGTGCGCCGCGCTTCTGCCATCCAACGCCCGCAATGCCGAGGCGTGGCTGGCGGGCCTCATCGCACTGGTCTGTGTGGTACTGGTCATCAGCCTCTATCCGGACGTCGCCAACGGCGGCGTGGTCCGCTTCGACATGCCCTGGGCGCCCGCGCTGGGCCTGCAGTTCACCCTGCGCATGGACGGCTACGCCTGGCTGTTCGCGCTGATCGTCTCCGGCATGGGCGCGCTGGTGGTGCTGTATGCGCGCTATTACATGTCGCCGGAAGATCCGGTGCCGCGCTTTTTCTCCTTCTTCCAGGCCTTCATGGCCGCCATGCTGGGCGTGGTGCTGTCGGGCAACCTGATCCAGCTGGTCATGTTCTGGGAAATGACCAGCCTGGCGTCCTTCATGCTGATCGCCTACTGGCATCACCGCCTGGACGCGCGCCGCGGCGCGCGCATGGCGCTGACGGTCACGGGCGGGGGCGGGCTGTGCCTCCTGGCCGGGGTGCTCATCCTGGGCCATATTGTCGGCAGCTATGACCTGGACCGGGTGCTGGCCGCGGGCGACCTGGTGCGGGCCGACCCCTGGTATCCGGCCGTCCTGATCCTGGTGGCGCTGGGCGCGCTGACCAAGAGCGCCCAGTTTCCCTTCCATTTCTGGCTGCCCAATGCCATGGCGGCGCCCACGCCGGTATCCGCGTACCTGCACTCGGCCACCATGGTGAAGGCCGGGGTGTTCCTGCTGGCGCGTTTCTGGCCGGTGCTGTCGGGCACCGACGAATGGTTCTGGATCATCGGCGGGGCGGGGCTGATCACGCTGGTGCTGGGCGCCTATGCCGCCATTTTCCAGCAGGACATGAAAGGGGTGCTGGCGTACTCCACCATCAGCCATCTGGGGCTGATCACGCTGCTGCTGGGCCTGAACAGCACGCTGGCGCTGGTGGCCGCCATCTTCCACATGATCAACCACGCCACCTTCAAGGCCTCGCTGTTCATGGCGGCGGGCATTGTGGATCACGAGACCGGCACGCGCGACCTGAGCCGTTTGTCCGGCCTCTACAAGGCCATGCCGATCACCGCCACGCTGGCCATGGTGGCGGCCGCCTCGATGGCGGGGGTGCCGCTGCTCAATGGCTTCCTGTCCAAGGAAATGTTCTTCGCCGAGACCACCTTCGTCAGCGGCGACCGCATCACCGAGATCGGCCTGCCGCTGGTGGCCACTATCGCGGGTGCGTTCAGCGTGGCCTATTCGCTGCGCTTCATCCTGCAAGTGTTCTTCGGCCCGCCGGCCACCGACCTGCCGCGCGCCCCGCACGAGCCGCCGCGCTGGATGCTGTTCCCCAGCGCGCTGCTGGTGGCGATCTGCCTGCTGGTGGGCGTGGTGCCAGGCCTGACGGTCGGCCCGTTCCTGGCGACTGCGGCCCAGAGCATCCTGGGGCAGGACATGCCCGAGTACAGCCTGGCCGTCTGGCACGGCCTGAACCTGCCCCTGGTCATGAGCCTGGTCGCGACCACGGCCGGCATCCTGCTCTATCTGGCCCTGCGCGCCCACCAGCGCGCCAATCCGGGCCGGGTGCCGTTCATCTACCGCCTGGACGGCCGCCGCAGCTTCGAGGCGCTGCTGGACGGCTCCAGCGTGGCCGCTGCCTGGCTGCTGCGCTGGCTGGCGTCCTCGCGCCTGCAGGTGCAGATGCTGCTGATCGTGCTGGGCACGCTGTTCGTGGCCTGGCTGCCGCTGCGTGCGGGCGGCTGGCTGGATGGCGCCGGCCGCATGACGCCGATCGATCCGGCCTTCGCGCTGTTGTGGCTGGTGGGCGCGGGCTGCGCGCTGGCCGCCGCCTTCCAGGCCAAGTACCACCGCCTGGCGTCGCTGGCGCTGGCCGGCGGCGCAGGGCTGATCACCTGCCTGACCTTCGTCTGGTTCTCGGCGCCCGACCTGGCGCTGACCCAGCTGTCGGTCGAAGTCGTGACCCTGGTGCTGTTGCTGCTGGGCCTGCGCTGGCTGCCGCGGCGCATCGCGCAGGATGAAGACGAAAGCCTGAAGGTCACGCTGCGGGCCCGCGGACGCCGCCTGCGCGACCTGCTGCTGGCGGGCGCCGCCGGCACCGGCATGGCCGCGCTGGCCTACGCGGTGCTGGTGCGGCCGCAGGGCGACACCATTTCTTCGTACTTCGTCGACCGCGCGCTGCCGGACGGCGGCGGCACCAATGTGGTCAACGTGATCCTGGTGGACTTCCGCGGCTTCGATACCTTCGGCGAAATCACGGTGCTGGGCATCGTGGCGCTGACCGTCTACGCGCTGCTGCGCCGCTTCCGTCCGGCCGCCGAAAGCGCGGACCTGCCGCGCCAGCAGCTCGACCAGGATGGCGGCGTGCCCGACGCGCCGGACATCAAGTCGCTGGTGCCCGCCGGTTCCATGATGGTGCCCACCGTGCTGGTGCGCCTCTTGCTGCCCACCGCCGCGCTGATTTCCGTGTACTTCCTGCTGCGCGGCCACAACGAGCCGGGCGGCGGCTTCGTCGGCGGATTGATCTTCGCCACCGCCGTCATCCTGCAATACATGGTCGGCGGCGTGTACTGGGTGGAGTCGCGCAGCCGGCTCAACCCGCAGCATTGGATCGGCCTGGGCCTATTGTTCGCCGGCGCCGCGGCGGTGACCGCGTGGTTGGCCTACAAGCCCTTCCTGGCGGCGCTGTCCTGGGATCTGGCGTTGCCGCTGATCGGCCACGTGCACCTGTCCAGCGTGCTGCTGTTCGACCTGGGCGTCTACATGCTGGTCGTGGGATCCACCGTGCTGGTGCTGGTGGCGCTGGCTCACCAATCGCTGCGCGCGCAACGCAAGGCCGCCGCCGAAATCCAGGCGGCCGCCGCACAAACAGGGGAAGCCTGATGGAATTGATATACGCCATCGCTATCGGTGTCTTGGCTGGCTCGGGCGTCTGGCTGCTGCTGCGGCCGCGGACCTTCCAGTTCATCATGGGCCTGTCGCTGGTTTCCTATGCGGTGAACCTGTTCATCTTCGGCATGGGCCGGCTGACCTCGGGCCGTCCGCCCGTGGTCGATCCGGCGGTGGCCCATGATCCTTCCTGGTATGCGGATCCGCTGCCGCAGGCGCTGGTGCTGACGGCCATCGTGATCGGCTTCGCCACCACCGCGCTGTTCCTGGTTGTGCTGCTGGCCTCGCGTGGCCTCACGGGTACCGACCACGTTGATGGACGGGAGTCCCAATCTTGAATTTTTGGCTGCAACACCTGCCCGTATTGCCCATCATCACGCCGCTCGCGGCGGGCGCGGCGATGCTTCTGCTGGCGGATACCCGCCGCTATACCCGCGGCGCCATTGCGCTGGTTTCGACCCTGGGCCAGCTGGCCGCCGCCATCGCGCTGCTGGTGGTGGCGGGCGGCGGCGTACCCGGCGTCTGGCCCGACGGGGTAGGGGTCTATCTGGTGGGCGACTGGCCCGCGCCTTTCGGCATCGTGCTGGTGGTCGACCGCCTGGCCGCGGTGATGCTGACCCTGACCGCGGTGCTGGGACTGGCTACCTTGGTCTATGCGCTGGCGCGCTGGGACCGCGCCGGTGTGCATTTCCATTCGTTGTTCCAGTTCCTGCTGATGGGCCTGAACGGCGCGTTCCTGACGGGCGACCTGTTCAACCTCTTCGTATTCTTCGAGGTGCTGCTGGCCGCGTCCTATGGCCTGTTGCTGCACGGCTCGGGCGTGGCGCGCGTCAGCGCCGGCCTGCAGTACATCGCGGTCAACCTGGTGGCCTCGTTCCTGCTGCTGATCAGCATCGCGCTGATCTACGGCGTGACCGGCACGCTGAACATGGCGGACCTGGCGGTGCGCGCCGGCAACCTGGCGGGCGCGGACCGCATGCTGTTCGAGGCGGGCGCAGCCATCCTGGGCGTGGCCTTCCTGGTCAAGGCGGGCGCCTGGCCGCTGAACTTCTGGCTGGTCAAGGGCTACGGCTCGGCCGGCGCGCCGGTCGCGGCCATGTTCTCCATCATGACCAAGGTCGGCATCTACGCGCTGCTGCGCATCGGCTCCTTGCTGCTGCCCACCGGCGCGCCGGCGGCCTTCAGCCTGGACTGGATGTTCGCGGCGGGGCTGGCCACGCTGCTGTTCGGCGCCCTGGGACTCCTGGCGACCCAGCAGCTGGAAAAGATGGTCGGTTACTGCGTGATCGTATCGGCTGGCACGCTGCTGACCGCGCTGGGCATGCCGGGCGTGACGCTGACGGGACCGGCGCTGTTCTACCTGCTCAGCTCCGTGCTGACCACGGGCGCGTTCTTCCTCTTGGCCGAACTCATCGAGCGCACCCGCAGCTTCGGCGCCAACGTGCTGGCGGTGACCCTGGACGCGTTCGACCTGGACGATCCGGCCTCGCTCAACCGTTCCGACGACGTGGTGGGCGTGGCCATTCCCGCGGCCATGGCCTTCCTGGGCCTGGCCTTCATTTCCTGCGCCTTGCTGGTGACCGGCCTGCCGCCGCTGTCGGGCTTCGTCGCCAAGCTGTCGCTGCTGTCAGCAGCGGTGTCGGCCGCCAACGAGTCGGCCGTGCCCATGGACGCATGGATATTGGTGGCCGCGGTGCTGCTGTCGGGGCTGGCCGGCCTCATCGGCCTGGGCCGCACCGGCATCCGGGTGTTCTGGGCCAGCGATGACCGCAGCACGCCGCGCCTGCGCTTGATCGAAGCCGGGCCCGTGGCGGTGCTGTTGCTGCTGTGCGTGGGCCTGGCGGCCGGCGCCGGCCCCGTGTCGGCCTATCTGGACGATGCGGCGCGGTCGCTGGACCAGCCCAAGTCCTACATCGACGCCGTCATGTCCGCGCAGACCGTGCGCGGCCTCAAGGGAGGAAGCTGATGCGCCGTCTCTACTTCCTGTTCCTGCCCGTCTACCTGTTCGTCCTGTGGCTGGTGCTCAACCAGAGCGCGTCCGCGGGCCAGATCGCGCTGGGCATCGCGCTGGCGCTCTGGTTCACCTGGGCCGCCTCCCGCCTGCGGCCGCTGAAGGCCAAGCCGCGCCGCCTGTGGAAGGCGGTCCCGCTGTTCCTGCACGTGACCGCGGACATCATCAAATCCAATATCGCCGTGGCGCGGCTGATCCTGAATCCGCGCCGCAATGACTTTTCGCCCGGGTTCATCATGATCCCGCTGACCATGCGCGACCCGCACGGCCTGGCGATGCTGGCCTGCATCGTCACGTACACGCCGGGCACCGTCTGGGTGGACCTGACCGACGACCATTGCCTGAAGCTGCACGTGCTGGACCTGCAGAACGAAGGCGACTGGATCAAGCTGGTCCAGGAACGCTACGAGCGCCCGCTGAAGGAGATTTTCGAATGAACAACATACTTTATTGGGCGGCGTCCTTCGCCTTGCTCTGCTTTGCGCTGGGCATGGTCTTCGCCGCCATCCGGCTGCTGCGCGGTCCCACCGCGCAGGACCGCGTGCTGGCCCTGGACACGCTGTACATCAACGGCATGCTGACCATGCTGGTGTTCGGCATCCGCTCCGGCACCTCCGTGTATTTCGACATTGCGCTGCTGATCGCCTTGTTCGGCTTCGTGGGCTCCACCGCCATGGCGCGCTTCCTGCTGCGCGGCGAGGTGATCGAGCCATGATCGACGCCCAGATCCCGCTGTGGGCCGCCATACCGGCCAGTGTCCTGCTGGTGTTCGGCGGCCTGCTTGCCCTGACCGGTTCGGCCGGCCTGCTGCGCTTCCGTACCTTTTATGCCCGCATCCATGCGCCTACCTTGGGCAACACCATGGGTTGCGGTTGCGTGCTGGCGGCGTCGATCCTGGTGTTTTCGGCGCTGTCGTCGCGGCCTGTGTTTCATGAAGTCATCATCACGCTGCTGCTGATCGTGTCTTCGCCCGTGACCGCCATGCTGCTCATGCGCGCCGCAACCTACCGCAATCGCCTCAGCAAGGCCGACGCCGAGCGCGACGCTAGCTAAGGCGACAGGCAGGGTATGTTGCGTCGCGGCAATTGAAACGTAGTCTTACGATTTCACGTCGCTGGACATGTAGCGGAAGCGTCATCGTGGGATAGTGGGTAACGGTTCAATCAACTTCAAGGAGCTGACCATGACTACACGACCCATGCATGTCAAACGCCTCGCGGCGACGCTTTGTGCCGCTGGCCTGATGTTGGCCGCGGGAGCGGTCCACGCGGCTGATGCGACCGGCCGCGGCTCAGCTCAGTCCCAGTATCAGCAGGATGTGGCGGCATGCAAGAGCGGCGCCACCGGCCAGGACCAGGCCGCCTGCATGCGCGAAGCCGGCGCGGCGCGCCAGGAAAGCGGCCGCAACAACCTCAAGGACGGCAGCAACGACCAGCTGCAGCAGAACATGCTGGACCGCTGCAACCGCCTGCCGGCCGCATCGCGCCAGGACTGCGTGACGCAGATGACCTCGCCCACCAATGTGCGCGGCAGCGTGCAGGGCGGGGGCGTGCTGCGTGAAACCGTGATCCAGGTGCCGGCCGACACCGTGCCGCCCGCGGCCGGCGCGCCGGGCATGGCGCCGGCGCCCGGGGCGCCCATGACCTCGCCGGTACGCCAGTAAGCGACAGCCGGAACAAGGGCCGCCAGGGCGGCCCCGCTCGGACCTCCAGGGGCGCAGCCGCCGCCACATTCAGGCAAAATGGCGGCTGTCGCCCCTTTTTCACGCATATACATGTCCGACGTCATCGCCCTGATTTTCGACTTCGACGACACGCTGGCCTCGGACAGCACGTCCGGCTTCCTGGAAAGCATGGGCGTGGACACGGCATCCTTCTGGAAGGATGAGGTCGATCCGCTGCTCTCGCAGCAGGACTGGGACCCCGTGCCCGCCTACCTGTACCAGATGATCCAGCTGTCGCAATCGGGCAAGCACGGCCTCATCACGCAGCAGCGCCTGAAGGACTGGGGCGCCCGGCTGGAACTGCACGACGGCGTACCCACGCTGTTCCAGCGGCTGCGCGCCGCGGTGCGGGCCGAACAGCCGCAAGTGCAGCTGGAGTTCTACCTGATTTCCAGCGGTATCGGCGACGTGGTCCGGTCCACCCCCATTGCGCACGAGTTCACCGAGATCTGGGCGTCCGAATTCATTTACGGCGCGGATGGCGGCATCGCGTTTCCGCGCCGCATCGTCAGCTTTACCGACAAGACCCGCTACCTGTTCCACATCCAGAAAGGCATCATCGGCCGCGATTTCCGCAACAAGCCCTTCGAGGTCAACCGCAAGGTGCCCGAGGACCGCTTGCGGGTGCCGTTCGACCAGATGGTGTTCGTCGGCGACGGCTACACCGACATCCCGTGCTTTTCGCTGATCCGCCGCGCCGGCGGCTTCGCCTTCGGCGTGTGGGACCCCAAGCATCGCGACAAGCGCAGCCGGGCCTGGGGCTTCATCGAAGAGGGCCGGGTGTCCAACCTGAACCAGGCCCGCTACGACGAGCACGCCGAACTCTACCAGTGGCTGGAAGAGGCCGTGACCAGCCTGGCCGGCCGCATCGCACTGAAGTCCCGGGTGTACCGTGGTTGAGGCTATCCCGATGGCGGCGGTCCAACCCTGGACCGCGCAGGACGCCAGCTTCATGGAACTGGCGCTGCAAGAGGCCCAGGCCGCCTATGACATCGGCGAGGTGCCGGTGGGCGCGCTGGTGGTGTCGGCACAGGGCGACATCCTGGGACGCGGCTACAACCGCACCATCATCGACCACGATCCCACCGCCCACGCCGAGATCGTCGCCTTGCGCGGCGCCGCGCGCGCGCTGGAAAACTACCGTCTGCCGGGCATCACCGTGTACGTCACGCTGGAGCCTTGCGTCATGTGCATCGGCGCCATGCTGCATGCGCGGCTCGCGCGCGTCGTGTTCGGCGCCTACGACCCCAAGACCGGCGCCTGCGGCAGCGTGCTGGACGTGGGCTCGGTCCCCAAACTCAATCATCACACCTCAGTCACCGGCGGCGTGCTGGCGGAACCTTGCGGCGATCTGCTGCGCCGGTTCTTCCGCGAACGCCGCAGCAAGGAATCCGCAGCATGAGCAAATCCCAAGGCGCCAAGGCGCGCGGCGCGAAAGCGGCCGCCGCGCACGACCATGACCACAACCACGATCATGGTCATGCAGGCCACGAATGTGATGAAGACTGCGGCCATGACCACAGCCACGCCCACGCGCTGCCCGACGCCCGCGGCATCTACCTGATCTCGCCGTCTTCCGCGGTGCGCGATCCGGCCGCCGTCGAGCTGGCGCGCGAAAGGCTGCAGCAGCAGGGCTTCAAGACCGCCGTCGACCGTACCGCCTACGCGCAGCACCAGCGCTTTGCCGGCACCGACACGCAGCGCCTGGCCAGCCTGACGCGCGCCGCCAAGCAGAAGCTGCCCATCGTCATGGTGACGCGCGGCGGCTACGGCATGGGCCGGCTGCTGCCTGCCATCGACTGGAAGGCCATGGCCGACAGCGGCAAGCGTTTCGTCGGCATGAGCGACTTCACCGCCTTCAACCTGGGCCTGCTGGCGCAGACCGGCGCGGTCAGCTATACCGGCGCATCGGCGGTCTACGACTTCGGCGGCAAGAAGGTCGACGACCTGACCGAAGCCCTGTTCGGCGAGATCATGCGCGGCGAGCTGGAAATCCTCAGCTTCGAAACCCAGGACGCCGATGCGGTGGATTGCCGCGGCATCCTGTGGGGTGGCAACCTGGCCATGCTGACGTCCTTGCTGGGCACGCCCTACATGCCCAAGGTGCGCGGCGGCATCCTGTTCCTGGAAGACGTGGCCGAGCATCCTTACCGCATCGAACGCATGCTGATCCAGCTGGCGCAGGCCGGCATCCTGGGCAAGCAAAAAGCCATCGTGCTGGGCCGCTTCACGGACTACAAGCTGGCGCCGCACGACAACGGCTACGACCTGCACGAAGTGGTGGCCTGGCTGCGCAAGACGGTCAAGGTGCCGGTGGTGACGGGGCTGCCGTATGGCCATGTCGCCACCAAGGCGACGCTGCCCATCGGGCAGAAGGTGGGCCTGGCCACCGAAAAGGGCATGGCGCACCTGGTGCTGGACGAACACACGCACTAAAAAAGAAAAGGGGCGCCGAGCGCCCCTTTCTCATTGCTACTTGAACAGCCTGTCGACCAGCGATTGCGCTTTCTGCTCGCTGCGTCGCTTGGCCTCGGCCTGCTCGGCGGGCGACTGGGCCGCCTTGCTGCATTCCCCGGCATAGCTCGCGAAGCGCGACGCGCATTCCTGCGCCAGCTTGCGCGCCTGGTCCCAGCCCTGGGTCTGGCCGTAGAAGCGGATGGCTTCAGGCCATGCCAGCGCCGAACCGCGGAAGTACTCGAAGCCCTGGCCCATGATCCTGGCGGCCGGCCCGGATTGGCCCGCGCCCAGCAGATTGTTGGCGCGCAACACATACACCTGCCAGGCGCGGTCCTGTTCCGACGCCAGATTGCGGTCCAGCAGGGCGGACCCGCGCGCGCCGGATTCCGCCTGCGCCATGCTCAAGGTCAGCAAGGGCAGGGCGTGCGTGGCGCTGGGGCCGGATGCGGCCTGGGCCGCGAGCTTGCGGGCGCGCGGGTAGTCCTGGGCCTGCAAGGCCTGCTGCGCCTCGGCCGCGGTCTGGTAGTTCTTCAGCAGCGCGGCCGTGCGGCGTTGCGCGCGGGCCTTGTTCCAAGGCGCCGCTGCCGCCGGGGGCCGAGGCTTGCCCGCCATCAAGGGCATGACCTGTTCGGTCAACGCAGCCAGGCGCGCGCCGGTATCGGGATGGCTGACGGTCAGCTTCTTCCAGATGTCGTCCAGGCCGGTGCGCAAACCTTCACTGGCCCCGGCGACTCCAGAATTCAGCGAGGCCTGCATCTCGGTCAGGGGGGCGATGTTGTTGCCCTTGGCCGCCTCTTGCTTGCGGGTGTTGTCGGCCGCCGCCTGTTTGATCTGCTCGAGCATGCGCTGGCGCGCTTCGGCCTGGACCTTGGCGTTCTCGGCTTCCCAGGTGGCCTGGCGTTCCAGGAACGCCTTGAAGCCTTGGGTATATGAGTAGCCCAGTTCCAGGCTGACGGTGGCGCCGAAGCGGTCGGCGTTTTCCTCCTGCTGCCGGCCCCAGGCCGGCACCAGCATGTTCTTGCCCAGCGTATACGAAGCGATCACGCTGTCCACGGGGCTCCAGCCAGTGGCGCTGCCGGCCTTCCGAGCCAGCGCCACGCCCACGGCCGCCAGCGTCGCGACCTGGTCGCCCGCGGCATTGACCGATTCCATCTGGTGGTAGTCGAGGTAGATGTGGCCGAATTCATGGGACAGGATGGCGACGATCTCGTCCTCGGATTCCGCCGAGGCCAGCCAGCCCATGGACAGGTAGATGTTGCCCGCGCCGGTGCTGTAGGCTTCCAGCGCCGATGACGAGGTCACGTGGACCGCGCCCGGCCAGCCGGGCACGCCCGCGGCGTTCTTGATCCGGCCAAGCAGGCCGTTCAGGTAGGTTTCCATCTCCGGCATGGCGACCAGGCCCATGCCCTGGGCGCGCTGGTTGCGCGCGTCCAGGCTGGCGTCGGGCCATTGCCGGTCGGCGGGAGGCGGGGGCAATTGGCCGGCCGTGACCGAAAAACCCTTGCCTCCGGGAAGCGTGGAGCAGGCGCTCAGCAGCAGCGCGCCAGAGACGGCGGCCATGCGCAGGATGTGGGAGGATCGCATGGGCGGCTCAGCGGCAGACGTTCTCGCCCGCGCCCGCGGTCGAGCCGGTGGGCGGCGGCACGCCCTTGATCACCGGCCCGCATTGCGCGGCGGAACCGCGCGCGATGCGCACGTGCATGCTGTCCACCCAGTAGTCCTTGCCGTCGATCTTGACGTGGTAGAACTCATTGGCTTCTTCGAGCACGGGCCAGGGCATGCCCTGGCCGTCGGACTTGGCCGCGGGCGCGCCGCCGTCCGACTTGGCGTACAGCGGCACGGGCTTGAGGTTCAGGCCGACGATGGCGTCGGCCGCCGCGGCGCTTGCGCCAGTCAGCGCCAGGGCGGCCGCAGCCAGCGCGGTGATCAGGGAGGAGGGCTTGGGCATGCGTTTCTACTCCTGTTGCGGGCGGGTAGCCGATGGCTCCCGCGCGGGTGTCGGGGACGCCGGCGCGGAAGCGGCATCCGGTTTGCCAAAAAGAAAGGCGGTGGCGCGATTGGTCCAGCCGAGCCAGTGCGCGGCCAGGGCCATGATCGCCAGGTCGACGATGGGCAGGGTGCCCACGTTCAGCCAGCGCTGCGCAAGCAGCACGATGTACAGCACGATGAGCGAGGACAGGACGATGGCGGCAGCCTTGCGCAGCAGCAGCAACGTCGCGACGCAGAGCTTGGATGCCAGCCAGCGCGCCAGCCACAGGCGCGCGGCGCGGTCGCGCAGCAGGGCGGACAGGCGCCCGGCCTTGGCCTTCCAGCCGCCGCCAGTGTGCGCGGCGGGCGGCAGCGGCAGGGCGGGCGCGTCGGCAAACAGTCGCCATTCGGCGGGCGGGGCCAGCAGCCGGCCGCCCAGCCGCGTATTGCCGCGCAGCCATTGCGCCAGCCAATGCAGGAAATGGGCCAGCATGACGACGGGGATGCCCAGCAGCCACAGGACATTGGGCGGCCAGATCTCCCATTCGAGGGCGCGCTTGTAGTCGTCCTGATAGGTCAGCAGATTGTCCAGGGCCATGGCGTGCATGAATACGCCGGGAATGGCGTCATGCACCGGCGACAGCACGGTGTCGTTGAAGCCGCTGAGCGCGGCGCCGATCATGACGTAGCGGCCCGTGAGCATGTCGGCCAGGCGGGCGCCGTCGGCATCCGGCGCGCGCAATTCGGACAGGGTCAGCGCGCGCGTGTACGGGCAGATGGGCTGGGCGGCGTTCGGGTCGCCCAGCAGGCTGCGCAGATAGGATGGCAGCATTTCCACATAACCGCCGCGGGCCTGCCGGCATTCCATGCTGAAGCGGCGCTGGTCCAGGTTGTCGACGCCCCAGGTCAAGGCCATGGCTTCGCGGGTGGGCGTGATGGATACGCCGGCCGCGTCCTGGGCGATGGCCAGCGCCGCGCTGCGCGCATGTTCGCCCGACCAGAGCGGGTAGCTCCATACCAGTCGGTCCACCTTGCTGGGGGTGTAGCGCACGTCGACCATGGTGAAGCACGGCTTCTCGCCCGCGGGCGCCTCCAGGCCCGAACGCAGGCGCAGGTCGCCCTGCGCATCGGGCAGCGCGGCCAGAAACACCGGGATGTTGGCGTCGCGCAGTTCGCACAGGGCGGCGGCCAGCTCGGGCAGGGTCGGGTCGTCGCGCTCGCGCCCGAAGGTGATGTCCAGGAAGATGGCCTTGGGCTTGTGGATCAGGCCGATGTTGCGCAGCCAGCGCGCATGGGTCCGGTAAGGCACGGGCCAGGCGCCTTTCTGCTGGTCCAGGGAATCGTCGTCGATCAGGACGACCGTGGTGTCGTTGCGGCGCGCAATGTCGTAATGGCCCCCGACCAGCCGGGCCTGGAGCCGGGCCGCCGCATAGGTGAGCAGGTCGGAACTGGGGGTGAGCCGGGGCGTCGCCCACAGCATCACGATCGCCACGATGGCCGCCACGATCAGCGACCGGCCATAGGAAAGCTCGACTTTCTCGGAGGAGTGGTTGGCGTCTGCCACGTAGCGGGGGAGCTGGGTTGCAACCGCCTGACGGGCCTGGCGGCCGTAGGCGCTGAGTCACCCGCAATAGTACCCCAATTAATACAAATATTTACGTTATGACATTAAATGGCATGCTGCATTTCCAGATGCTTCAGGCGGCGCTCTGCCGCGCCTGGATGCGATTCACGGATGCTTGGTACACTATCGGGTTTCTCCGCATGCGTCCCCGGACGCCAAAAGACTCAAACATACCGTGATCTCCACCGCCAATCTCACCATCCAGTTCGGTCCCAAACCCCTTTTCGAGAACGTCAGCGTCAAGTTCGGGGAAGGCAACCGCTACGGGTTGATCGGGGCCAATGGTTCCGGCAAGTCGACCTTCATGAAGATCATCGGCGGCGACCTGGAACCCTCGGCGGGCAACGTGTCGCTGGAGCCGGGCGTGCGCCTGGGCAAGTTGCGCCAGGATCAGTTCGCGTTTGAAGACCTGCGCGTGCTGGACGTGGTCATGATGGGCCACACCGAGATGTGGGCCGCCATGTCCGAGCGCGACGCCATCTACGCCAATCCGGAAGCGACCGAAGACGACTACATGCGCGCGGCCGACCTGGAGGCCAAGTTCGCCGAGTACGACGGCTACACCGCCGAAGCCCGCGCCGGCGAACTGCTGCTAGGCCTGGAAATCGCCGTCGACCAGCACAACCTGCCCATGCGCGAAGTGGCGCCGGGCTGGAAGCTGCGCGTGCTGCTGGCGCAGGCCCTGTTCTCGAACCCGGACGTGCTGCTGCTGGACGAACCGACCAACAACCTGGACATCAATACCATCCGTTGGCTGGAGAACGTGCTCAACAGCTACCAGAGCACGATGATCATCATCAGCCACGACCGCCACTTCCTGAACCAGGTGTGCACGCACATGGCCGACGTGGACTACGGCGAGATCCGCATTTATCCGGGCAACTACGACGACTACATGCTGGCCTCGACCCAGGCCCGTGAGCGCCTGGTGGCCAACAACGCCAAGGCCAAGGAACGCGTCGCCGAATTGCAGGACTTCGTGCGCCGCTTCGCCGCCAACAAGTCCAAGTCGCGCCAGGCCACCTCGCGCCTGAAGCAGATCGACCGTATCAAGGCCGACCAGGTCGTGGTCAAGCCCTCGTCGCGCCAGAATCCGTACATCCGCTTCGAGCAGAACAAGGTCATGCACCGCCTGGCGGTCACCGTCGAAAACCTGTCCAAGGCCTACGACGCGCCCGTCATCCGCAAGTTCTCGGCGATGGTCGACGCGGGCGAAAAGATCGCCATCATCGGCGCCAACGGCGTGGGTAAGACGACCCTGCTGCGCTTGCTGGCAACCGATCTGCAGCCAGATTCGGGCGAAGTGAAGTGGTCCGAAAACGCCGACCTGGGCTACATGGCGCAGGACGTCTCCGACCAGTTCCTGCAGACCGACATCAACCTGCTGGACTGGATGGGCGACCATCGCCAGCCGGGCGACGACGACCAGTCGATCCGCTCCGTGCTGGGCCGCCTGCTGTTCTCGGCGGATGACCTGCCCAAGGCGCCCAAGGTGCTGTCCGGCGGCGAAAAGAACCGCATGACCTTCGGCCGCCTGATGCTGGGCCGGCACAACGTCATGCTGCTCGACGAGCCCACCAACCACCTGGACATGGAATCGATCGAGTCGCTGCAGTTCGCGCTGGAAAAGTACGAAGGCACGCTGGTGTTCGTGTCGCACGACCGCGAGTTCGTGTCCGGCCTGGCCACGCGCGTGATCGAGATCCTGCCCTCGGGCGAGATCGTCGACTACCGCGGCGGCTACGACGACTACCTGAGCTCGCGCGGCATCGACGGCTGAGGCCGGCGCAGACCGCGGCCGGAAGACCCTGGCCGCGGTTCCGCATCCGCCTTACATGCCTATGGTCATGCCGCCATTGGCATAGAGGTGCTGTCCCGTCATGTACGAGGCGGCATCCGACAGCAGGAAGCACACCGGCCACGCCACCTCTCCAGGCTGGCCAAAGCGGCCCAGCGGGATCTGCGACAGATAGGTGTCGCGGAACTTGTCCCCCCGTATGGTCTCCGTCATGGGCGTTTCCACCACGCCGAAGCCGATGGTGTTGACGCGTATCCCATACTTGCCCCATTCGCGCGCCGCGCTCATCGTCAGGCCCAGCACGCCCGACTTGGCCGCGGCGTAGTTGATCTGGCCTATGGTGCCGCGGCGGCCCGCGTCCGAGGTGATGTTGACGATGGAGCCGCCCGGCTTGCCCGTTTCGCGCGCCGCCGCCAGCATGTGGCGGCCGACGGCCTGCAGGAACTGGAAGGATCCGGTCAGGTGCACGTCGATCACCTTTTGCCAGGCTTCCTGGGTCATTTTTTCTATCATTGCAGTGCGGGTGACGCCCGCGTTGTTTACCAGGCCGTCGACCGCGCCGTAATGCTGCGCCGCGCGCTCGACCGCCAAGGCCGCGAATGCCGGGTCCGACACGTCGCCGGCCAGGGTCAGCAGCTGGCCTTGCGGCGCCTCGCGCTCAAACGCGGCGAGCGCGTCGGCGTTCATGTCGACGGCGGTCACGCGCGCGCCCAATTGCATGGCCAATTCGCTGATGGCGCGCCCTATGCCCTGGGCGGCGCCCGTTACGATGATGCTGCGCTGGTCCAGCAGAAAAGCAGTGTGGTTCATGGTTTTCCTTGTGGAGTTCAAAGCGTTTCGGCCGTGCCCAGGATCAGCGTGGCCTGGCTGGAGAGTTCGCCGCCGTTGCCGTGCGCCAGCGCCAGGCTGGCTCCCGGCACCTGGCGCGCGCCGCCCAGGCCGGCCAGCTGCACGTAGGCTTCGACCATGGTGAACAGGCCGTACATGCCGGGATGCACGCAGGACAGGCCGCCGCCGTTGGTATTGACGGGCAGCTCGCCGCCCGGCGCGATGCGGCCGCCTTCGACGAAGGCCGCGCCTTCGCCCTTGGCGCAGAAGCCCAGGTCCTCGAGGAACAGGATGGGGTTGATGGTGAAGGCGTCGTACAGCTCCAGTACATCGATGTCCTGCGGACGCACGCCGGCCTGGGCGAAGGCGCGCGCGCCGCTGCGCGTGGCGGCCGTTACCGTCAGGTCGGGCATGTTGGTGATCTCGCGGTGGTCGGTGGCCGCGGCCGCGCCCAGCAGGTAGGCGGGCCGGGCGCAGTGGTCGCGGGCCCGGTCGGCGCGGGTCATCACCACGGCGGCGGCGCCGTCGGTGACCAGGCAGCAGTCGCGCACGCTCAAGGGTTCGGCCACCATGCGGGCCGACAGGTACTGCGCCATGTCCAGGGGTTCGCGCATGTAGGCTTCGGGATTGAGCATGGCCCATTGGCGGGCGGCGATGGCCACCGCGCCCAGCTGTTCGCGCTTCAGGCCGTATTGGTGGGCGTAGCGCGAAGCCGCCAGCGCATACGCGCCCACCGGACGCGCCAGCCGGTAGGGCGCTTCGTTGGGGGCAGGGCGCATGGAGCTCACCAGCTTGCCCGCGCCGCTGCGCTGATTGCTGCCGTAGGCGATCAGCGCCACGTCGCATTGCCCCGCTTCCAGGGCCAGCGCGGCCCACATGGCGTGCGTCAGGAAAGACGATCCGCCGGTGCGGTTGTTCTCGGTCAGGCGAGGCGAGATGCCCAGGTATTCGGCAAAGCCCAGGCCGGACATGAAGTCATCGGGCAGGCCAATGAAGAGGCCATCGACCTGGTCCGGGCGCAGCCCCGCCTGGTCCAGGGCCGCAAGACTGGCCTGGACCGCCAGGTCCATCGAACTCATGCCCGGGGTCTGGCCGATGCCATAGGTGGCGGCGGCGACGATGGCGGACTTGCCGCGCGGGAAACGGTCTTGGGTCATGCTTGCTCCGCCACGGGTTCGAACACCAGCACGCCGCATCCGGCCTCCTGGACGACGCGGGCGCGCACCCGGGCGCCGACGCGCACCTCCTGCGCCGGAATGTCGTCCACCCGCGACATCAGCCGCGGCCCTTCGTCCAGGTCTACCAGCACCACGCCGTAGGGCGCTTCGGGCGGCCGGGGATGGATGACGGTGGCGGCGTAGATGCGCCCCAGGCCGCTCGGGGCGGCCCATTCCAGATCGCGCGAGCCGCTGCGCGGCGCGGCCACGCGCGGATAGAAGAAAAATTCGCCGCTGGCGCGGTCGCGCTGCAGCATGAAACGGCCTTCATTCAGATAGGCCTCGTAGCGGGCCTGCGGGCCCGGTTCGGCGGTTTGGGTTGGCGTGGGCATGTCGTTCAGTCCCATTTGTAGGCGGGGGGCAGTTTTTCCACGAAACGCCGGGCGGCTTCGCGGTGGAAGGCGCTGTCGCGACAGATGGCCTGGGCCATGGCTTCCTGCGTGTAGATGTCTTCGCGGCTGGACTCGAAGGTCCGGTTCATGATGGTCTTGGCCAGGCCCAGCGCCTGCGTCGGAGCGTTGTGAAAGCGTTCGGCCATGGCCAGCGCCTGTTCCAGCGGATCGCCGTCGCAAAGCGCTTGCACCAGTCCCAGTTCCAGCGCTTCCTCGGCGTCGCAGACCCGGGCCGTGAACACCAGCTCCTTGGCGCGCGCCAGGCCGACGGCGCGCGGCAACAGATACATGCCCAGCATGTCGGGCACATAGCCGAGGCGGGCGAACACCGCGCAGAAAGTGGCGCCGCGCCGCGCGATGGCGTAGTCCGCGCACAGCGCCAGCGACAGGCCGGCGCCGAAAGCCACGCCCTCCACCGCGCTGATGACGGGTTTTTCCAGGTCCACCAACGCGTCGTACCACTGGTGGATCTTGCGGATGCGAGCGCGCCCCTCGAAGGCGTCCAGGCCCTGGGCGTGCGCCTGCGCGATGGACTTGATGTCGCCGCCGGCGCAGAAATGCCCGCTCGATCCCGTCAGGACGACGGCCTTGATGCCGTCATCCTCGCGCAGTTCCGGGAGGGCGCGCGCGAACGCCTCGCGCATTTCCAGGCTGAGCGCGTTGCGCTGGTCGGGGCGGTCCATGGCCAGCACGGCGGTGGCGCCGTGGCGGGTGATCTTCAGTGTCATGCCTGCTCCTTGCCTGTGTGATAGGCGATCTGCGTGAGCCAGCGCGCGACCAGCGCGGGCCTTTGCTCGCCGTCGATATCGATGCGCACGTCCCACGCCAGCCGGGCCTGGCCGTCCGGCAGTTCGTCGACGGAAGTCAGCGCAAACGCGCCGCGCACGCGAGCGCCGGCCTTGACCGCCTGGGTGAAGCGCACGCGGTCAAAACCGTAGTTCACCGCCAGCCTGCGGTTCGGAAAGCGCATCGCCGACGCATACAGGCTGGGCAGCAGCGAGAGCGTCAGCAAGCCGTGGGCGATGGCCGCGCCGTAGGGCGATTCGGCCTGCGCGCGCTGCGGGTCCATATGGATCCACTGCGTGTCGCCGGTGGCCAGGCCGAAGCGGTTGATGGTGTCCTGGTCGACCGTCTGCCAGGGAGTCAGCGCGGGAGGCTGTCCGGAGAAGGCGCGCAGCGCCTCGATGGAGTCCAAGGTGATCATGGCGGCCTCTTTACTGAGCCTTCAGGCCCAGGTCGCGGGCGACCGGCAGCCAGCGGTCGCGCTCGGCCTGGACGAAGGCGGCGAACACCTGGGCGTTGCCCGGCATGGCCACGGCTCCAATACTGGCGAGCTTGCGCTGCAGTTCCGGCTGCGCGAGCGCCTGGTTGACGCCGCGGTTCATCTGGTCGACCACGGCGGCCTGCGTGCCGGCGGGCGCAACCAGGCCGAACCAGGCGCTGGCATCGATGCCGGGATAGCCCAGTTCGCCGGCGGTAGGCACGTCGGGCAGGCCGGCGAAGCGCTTGTCGTCGAGCACGGCGAAGGGGCGGATCTTGCCAGCCTGCGCCTGCGTCATGCTGGAGGGCAGGGCGTCGAACATCATGTCGGTGCTGCTGCCCATCAGGCCGACGATGGCGGGCGCGCTGCCCTGGTACGGCACGTGCGTGACCTGGAAGCCCAACTTGCTGACGGCGTATTCGCCGGCAAGATAGGTGATATTGCCGGTGCCGGCGGAGCCCATGGTCAGCTTGCCGGGGGATTGCTTGCCCAGGGCTATCAAGGCCTTGACGTCGCGCGCCGGCAGGTCATGGCGGACCACCAGCAAGAGCGGCGATTTGGCCATGCCCGAGACCGGGACGAAGTCCTTGGCCGGGTCGTAGGTCATCTTCGCGTAGAGCGCCTGGTTCACCACCAGCGGGGCGTTGGAGCCGACGAAGAAGGTCTTGCCGTCGGGCTTGGCGCGGGCGACGTAATCGGCGGCGATCATGCCGGCCGCGCCCGGCTTGTTCTCCACGATGATGGTCGCGCCGCCGCCCTTGCTCATTTCCTGCGCCACCAGGCGCGCGATCTGGTCGGCGGCGCCGCCCGGCGGGTAAGGCACGATGAAGCGGACGGGCGCATCCTGGGCCGATGCGGGGGCGGCCACAAGGGCAGCCAGGGTCAAGGCGCCGCAGACTGCGGCGGTGGTGATGCGCATGGTGGTGTCTCCTGGGTTGTTGTCGTGGCCGCCTGCCCGGCGGCTGGGTCAGATAATTCCGCGGCCTTTCAGCTCCGCGATGCGGGTCTGGTCCAGGCCTAGCCGTTCGCTTAGCACGTCGTCGGTGTGCTGGCCCAGGGTGGGGGCGGCGCGGCCGTAGCGGATGGGCGTGTCGCGCATGCGGATGGGATTGGCCACGGCCGGGGTGTCCACGCCGGCGGCATGGGGCAGCGACAGCTGCATGCCGCGATGGCGCACGTGCGGATCCTGGAATACCTGTTCGATGTTGTAGATGGGCCCGCAGGGCACGTTCGCCGCCTGCAGTATCTGCACCCATTCCTGCATGGTGCGCGCCAGCATCGCCTCGGCGATCGGGGGTATCAGCGTGTCGCGGTTCCGGTTGCGCCCGCCGGCCGTGGCGTAGCGTTCGTCGGCGGCCAGGTCGGCGCGGCCGATGGCGTCGCAGAGAGCGCGGTACTGGCCGTCGTTGCCGACCGCGACGATGACCGAGCCTTCCTTGCAGGCGAACACCTGGTACGGAACCATGTTGGAATGGGCATTGCCCATGCGCTGGGGCACCCGCCCGGACAGGAAATAGTTGATGGCCTGGTAGGACGAGATCGTGATCACGCAGTCCAGCAGCGACATGTCGATGTACTGCCCGACGCCGCTGACGTGGCGGTGCTCGACAGCGGCAAGAATCGCCGTGCTGGCGTAGACGCCGGTCAGCAGATCCGTGATGGCGATGCCGGATTTCATCGGCTCGCCGGCGGGGTCGCCGGTGATGCTCATCAACCCACCCATGCCCTGGAACACGAAGTCGTAACCCGGCAGCGGCGCGTAGGGTCCGTCCTGGCCGAAGCCGGTGATCGAGCAATAGATCAGGCGCGGATTGATGGCGCGCAGGCTGTCGTAGTCCAATCCATAGCGCGCCAGCGTGCCGACCTTGTAGTTCTCGACCAGCACATCGGAGTCCTTCGCCAGTTCCGCGATGAGCGCCTGGCCTTCGGCCGTGGCGATGTCCACGGTAATGGACCGCTTGCCGCGATTGGCGCTCAGGAAGTAGGACGAGTCCCGGGTCTCCGCGCCGTCGGCGCCGGTCAGGAACGGAGGCCCCCAGCCGCGCGTGTCGTCGCCGTGCGCGGGGCGCTCCACCTTGATGACGTCCGCGCCCATGTCGGCCAGCGTCTGCGTCGCCCATGGGCCGGCCAGCACGCGCGTCAGGTCCAGGATCTTCAGATGGGATAGCGCGCCGCGCGGTTGCGCGGCGGCGGTGTTGTCTCGCTCCATGTCGCTCCGATCGGGGTGGGCCCCGTTATGTCCGGGATCCACCTTAATGACCGGAGGGGCGTGGGTCCAATATCGTTTTGCGCGTTATCGATTCGAATTGAGTATCGGCGGCGGAATCAGGGCGGCCATTCAGCGCTTGTAGCCAATCGCGGCAGAATGCCGTGGGCGGGTTCTTTATTACGAAAAGAAGTTAAGACATTCAATATTGATCGTTTGGATTCATATAACGAATTGTTAGATTGGAGGCTCGTTTTTGGCCCGCCACGATACGTTCCATGAATCTGACCTTCGACCATGTCCACAAGCACTTCGGCGAACTGCCGGTGGTGGACGGCTTTACCAGCGAAATCAAGACCGGTGAACTGGTCGCCCTGGTAGGCCCGTCGGGCTGCGGCAAGTCGACCTTGCTGCATCTGGCGGCCGGCCTGGAAAACCCCACCGAAGGCAGCGTCCTGGCCGACGGCAAGGCGGTCGCCGGCCCCCATCCCAGCCGTACCCTGGTGTTCCAGGAGCACGCGCTGTACCCCTGGCTGACGCTGGAGGACAACGTGGCGCTGGCGCTGGAATTCCAGAACACGCCCAAACCCCGCGCCCGCGAAGCCGCGCGCCAGTGGCTGGCGCGCGTCAGCCTGGCCGGCTTCGAACACTATTACCCCCATCAGGTGTCCGGCGGCATGCGCCAACGCGCCGCCCTGGCGCGGGCCTTCATCGCGCAGCCGCAGACCATGCTGATGGACGAGCCCTTCGGCGCGCTGGACGCGCTGACCCGCCTGAGCCTGCAGGATGTGCTGCGCCAGCTCATCGCCCAGGAAAAGCCCACCGTGTTGCTGGTGACCCACGACGTGGACGAGGCCTTGTTCCTGGCCGATCGCATCATCGTCTTCAGCCCGCGCCCGGCCCGCGTGCTGCGCGAGTTCAACCTCGCGCACCGCGAAAAGACCCATGACCTGTCCGGCCTGGCGGCCGAGAAGCGCGAGATCCTGCGCCTGCTCGGCATCGCGGTGGACGGTTCCGGCGAACACGCCGACCTGGCCCTGGCGGCCTGACCCCCCGGATCTCTGGATTCTTGCTGGCGGCGCGTGCGCGCCGGCCGGCTCTGCATACCTTGGAGCACTTCCCATGAAACTGAAGCAATGGCTGTCCCTGCCGCTGGCTGCGGCGCTGCTGGCGGCGGCCCCCGCGATGGCGGCCGAGAAATTCCGCGTGGGCTATCTGCGCGTGATGGACGATGCGCAAGCCATCGTCGCGCAAGAGGGCGGCTATTACAAAAAGGCCGGCCTGGATTCCGAACTGATCGAGTTCAAGTCGGGCACCGACCTGATCAAGGCGATTGTCGGCGGCCAGCTGGACATTGGCGTGCTGGGCTTCACCAACGCGGTGGCCTGGGCTTCCAAGGGCGCGGACCTGAAGGTGGTGGGCGGTGCGCAGCAGGGCTACCACTCGCTGATCGTGCGTGAAGACTCCGGTATCAAGGACATCGCGGGGCTGAAGGGCAAGACCCTGGCTTCCCAGGCCGAAGGCAGCACCGCCGACGTGGTCCTGAAGGGCGTGGTGCTCAAGCAGGGCAACCTGGGCGCGGACGACGTCAACGTCATGGGCGTAAGCCCGGCCGTGGCGGTCCAGTCGCTGGTGGGCAAGCGCGTGGACGCGGCCTTCCTGTTCGAACCCTACGACCGCATTGCGCAGCTGGTGGCGCCGGTCAAGCAGATCTATGAAGTCGGTCAGGCCTGGCCGTTCCCGTGCATGGTGGTGATCACCTCCGGCGAAACGCTGGCCAAGCGCAAGGACGACGTCTGGAAGGCGCTGGATGCGCAGAACCAGGCCATCCAGCTGCTGCAGAAGGAACCCGCGCAGGCTTCCAAGCTGATCGCGTCGTACTTCATCGCCGAGCCCACCTTGAAGACCTTGACCCGTGGCGAGCTGCCGCGCGAAACCGTCATCGCCGAGGCCATCGGCACGCAGGTCTTCACGCCCAAGCTGACCGACAAGGACACCCGCCGCATGCAGGAAATCGCCGACATCCTGCAGGCCCAGGGTTCGCTGAAGACCCGCGACGGCAAGCCGTATGACGTCTCCAGCATCGTCGACCTGTCCTGGCAAGAGGCTCGCAAGCTTTGAGCGCATCTACCCGAGTCACCGGCGCCCGCAAACACTTCGCGGGCGTTCTGGGCGTGTTGTTCATCCTGGCCTTGTGGCAACTGGCGGCGTTCGCGCTGCCGGACTTCCTGATGCCGGGCGTGCCCGCCGTGGTCGAGCGCTTGGTCGAAGACCTGGGCAAGCAGTCCTTCCACCAGAGCCTCTTGGGCACGCTGGGACGGCTGGGTGCGGGCTACGGCCTGGCGCTGGCGGCCGGCATCGGCTTCGGCCTGGTGGCGGCGGTGCTGTTCTTCTTTCGCGAAGTGCTGCGCAGCGCCATCGTCATCCTGCAGTCGATTCCGTCGATCGCCTGGGTGCCGCTGTTCCTGATCGTGATGGGCTTCGGCAATACGCCGATCATCGTGGTGGTGGCGCTGTCCGCCTTCTTCCCGGCCGCGCTCAGCGTCATGAACGCGACTGAATCGGTGCAGCGCGTGCACGTGTCGGCGGCGCGCGTGATGGGCGCCACGCGCTGGGGGCTGGTCAAGCGGGTCTACCTGCCGGCCGTCATGCCCGAGCTCATCACCGGCGCGCAGCTCGCCTTCGGCAATGCCTGGCGCGCGCTGATCTCGGCGGAAATGCTGATCGGCTTCGGCAAGGGGCTGGGCCGTTCGCTGGCCTATTCTGGCGAAATCGCCGACATGACCGGCGTCATGACCAACATCCTGGTCATCGCCGTGCTGGCCGCGCTGATCGATCAGTTCGTGCTTGAAAACCTCAAGCACCGCCTGCTGCGCTATCAGTACGTTTAAGGGCGACAGGAGTTCCGCATGATCGGCCGCATCCGTCTGTTGGTCCTCGGCGCTTGCCTGGTTGCATCGGGTTTCGCACAGGCGCAGTCCGACGCCTTCGCGGCGGCTCGGGCGCGCGGCGAGCTGGTGGTGGGCGTGCCTTACCTGGCGCCGCCGCCTGCGGCCGGCGCCAAGATCCGCACGCCGGACGGCCTGGACGCGGCAATGACGGACAGAGTGGGGCAGAGCCTCGGACTGCCGGTGCGCCTGGTGCAATTGCCGCAGGAGCAGGCCGCTGCCGCGCTGGCGGCGGGACAGGTCGATCTGGCCCTGGCCGACGGCGAGTCGGGCCAACCGGACACCGTCGCGACGCAGGCCACGGGCTATGCCGCGCGTCCCAAGGCCGTGATCCGCAGCGATACCAGCCTGCGCCGGCCCGCCGACGTGCGCGGCCGCAGCGTCTGCATGGCCGAGGCCGCAACCGCTTCCCGCGCCTTGGCCGAAAGCTGGGGCGCCGTGGTGCGCACCTACCGCGTGCCGTCCGATGCGCTGGTCGCCGTGCGCGAAGGCAACTGCGACATCGGCCTGGTCGACGACGCGGTCTGGGAGCCGCTGGTGCGCTTTCCGGAATGGAAGAAATTCTCCTCGACGCTGGCGGCCGATGGCGCCCGGCGCGAGCGCGTGTGGCTGCTGCCGGCCGCCGACTCCGCCAGCCGCAACTGGCTGAGCCAGGAAATGCGCGCCTGGGATCGTGCGGGCGCCTGGAAGGCCATGACCGCGAAGTGGGCGCGCGATGTGGCCTTCGACGTGTACCTCGATCAGGAAGTCCCTGACTGCCACGGCTAGGGGCTGCCGGCACATACAATGCCGGTCATGACGCACACGCTGACCGCCCCTTGCACCTACCAGGAAGACATCAAGAAAAGCCGCTTCGTCGCGTATGCGGCGCCGGTGTCCGGCGTGGACGAAGCGATGCGCTTCTTTGCCCAGCACAGCGACGCGGAAGCGACCCACAACTGCTGGGCCTACCGCATCGGCCAGGAATACCGCTTCAATGACGACGGCGAACCGGGAGGCACGGCTGGCCGTCCCATCCTGCAAGCCATTGAAGGCCAGGACATGGATCGCGTGGCGGTGCTGGTAGTGCGCTGGTACGGGGGCATCAAGCTCGGCGCAGGCGGACTGGTGCGCGCCTACGGGGGCTGCGCGGCCAACTGCCTGCGGCTTGGGGACCGGACCGAGATCGTGGATCTTGCAACCGTCGCCTGCGCTTGCGGCTTTGGCGAACTGGCGTTGCTGAAGTCGCGCCTGGCTCAGGCAGGCGCGGCCATCCTGCAAGAAGATTTCAACGAAGAAGGGGTGGCGCTACGGTTCACGGTGCCGCGCGCAGCGGTGGCGGACCTGGAAGTGACCGCCGCCAACATCACGCGCGGCCGTGCGGCCTGGGAAGTCGAGTCCTGATCCCAGGGGGCACGGGCCAGCGTAGCGTTTTCAGGCGTCCTGTCCGTTCTGGGCAGCCGCGATTTCCTGATGGACCTTTTCCATGTCCACTTCCTTGATCTTGGCGAGCAGCTCATTGAGCTGGCCGCCCGACAGGGCGCCCGGTTGCGAGAACAGCAGGACCTTCTCGCGGAAGACCATCAGGGTCGGGATCGAGCGGATGCCCAGTGCGCCGGCCAGTTCCTGTTCCACGTCGGTATTGACCTTGGCGAAGGTGACGTCGGGATGCTCGGTGGCGGCCTGCTC
Organism: Achromobacter xylosoxidans; assembly: GCF_014490035.1. Classification (NCBI taxonomy): domain Bacteria; kingdom Pseudomonadati; phylum Pseudomonadota; class Betaproteobacteria; order Burkholderiales; family Alcaligenaceae; genus Achromobacter; species Achromobacter xylosoxidans. The sequence continues at coordinate 3,253,271 of NZ_CP061008.1, forward strand.
GAAGACCGGCGCGAAACCGCGGCAGGGGCCGCACCACGGCGCCCAGAAATCGACGATCAGCGTACCGTCGGGGGTGATGGCTTCCTGGAAGCTGTCTTTGGTGAGTTCAACAATACTCATTTTGAATCCTTGCCGGCGAGCGGCGTAAAAAGCGGTCTCAGAGGCCCGGGGTATGCCCGTCCCGGACCCGATGGGGCGTTGCGGCGGCGTTCGGTGCTTTAGAACGATAGTAGAGCGGGTAATGGCCGCGTCGCAATGGTTGGCGCCAGGGGCGCGGGCTGCGGCCCTCAGGCCGCGGTGCTTGCCGGGGCGCCGTTTTTCAACGACGCGACGATCTCGAAGGACCGCAGGCGGTCGGCGATATCGTAGAAATCCGAGACGATCATGACTTCGTCGGCCTCGGTCTCGGCGACCAGCGCTTCCAGTTCGCGCCGGACGGTATCCGGGCCGCCCACGATCGCGGCGCCCAGTCTTTGATGGACCGCCTCGCGCTCCCATTCGTTCCACAGGCCGTCCATGCTGTCCACGGGCGGCTGCAGCTGCAGGCGGTTGCCGCGCACCAGCGACAGGAATTTCAGCTGCTGGGTTGTGGCCTGGCGCCTGGCGGCCTCATCGGTTTCGGCGGCCACGACCGGCACGCCTATCATGGCGTAGGGCCGCGCCAGCGTTGCCGACGGCTTGAACAAATGGCGGTACAGGCGCATGGCGGCCATGCCTTCAGGCGAGAAATGCCCCGCGAAGGAGAAGGGCAGCCCCAGCTCCGCGGCGAGCCGCGCGCTGAAATCGCTGGAACCCAGCAGCCAGATCGGAATGTCCAGGCCTTCGCCGGGAATCGCGCGCACCGGTTGCCCGGGGCGCGAAGGCGCCAGGAAGCCGCGCAATTCTTCGACCAGCGCAGGGAATTCCAAGCCGCTGCGCGGACCGCGGCGCAAGGCGTGCTGCGTGGCGCCGTCGCTGCCGGGTGCGCGGCCCAGACCCAGGTCGATGCGGCCAGGGTAAAGCGTTTCCAGCGTGCCGAACTGCTCGGCGATGATCAGCGGAGCATGGTTGGGCAGCATGACGCCGCCCGAGCCCACGCGCAGGGTGCTGGTGTGCGAGGCCACGTGGCCGATCAGCACCGCCGTGGCGCTGCTGGCCACGCCGTTGATGTTGTGGTGTTCGGCCAGCCAGAAGCGTTTGTAGCCCAGGCGTTCCACGTGCTGCGCGACCGCAACCGTGTTGCGGAAGGCGTCAGCCGCGTCGCGGCCCTGCACAATCGGGGCCAGGTCCAGTACGGAAAAAGGGATGCGTGCCAGGCTGCTCATGCGGAAACCTCCGTGTACACGGTGGAACAGGACAGCGGGGCGGAAACAAAGCGGGTAAGGCGCAAGGCGGACTCCATATGCCGTTATACATGGGGAGTGTATCGGTGAAATCAAGCGGACCCGCCAGCAACCTTATGGTGCGGCGGGTTGATTGATTTCCGCTATTCCTGCGATTGGCCAGCTCTGTAGGGCGGCTTTGGCGGCCTGGCCTAGCCTGGGAAGAAGGCGTAGCGGATCACGAACAGCGCGGCGACCAGCCAGGTCGCGGGATGCACGTCGCGGATCTTGCCGGTGGCCGTCTTCAGCACCACGTAGCTGATGAAGCCGAAGGCGATGCCGTTGGCGATCGAGTACGTGAACGGCATGACCAGCGCGGTCAGCGCTGCCGGCGTGGCTTCGCAGACGTCGTTCCAGTCGATGTCGATCAGTTCGCGCATCATCAGGCCGGCCACGTAGAGCAGGGCGGGCGCGGTGGCGTAGGCCGGCACGGCGCCGGCCAGCGGCGAAATGAACAGCGCAGCCAGGAACAGCACCGCGACGACCAGGGCGGTCATGCCGGTACGGCCGCCGGCCTGCACGCCCGAGGCGCTTTCCACGTAGGCGGTGGTGCTGCTGGTGCCCAGCATCGAACCGGCCACGATGGCGCTGCTGTCGGCAAAGAGCGCGCGGCCCAGGCGGTTGGGGCGGTTCTCGGGCATCAGGCCCGCGCGCTTGGCCACGCCCACCAGCGTGCCGGTGGCGTCGAACACTTCGACCAGCACGAACACCAGGATCACGTGCACGAAGCCGCTGTGCAGCGCGCCCAGGATGTCCAGCTTCATCAGCGTGGGCGCCAGGCTGGGCGGGGCGGCGAAGATGCCCTTGAATTCGTTGTAGCCCAGCGCCATCGACAGCACCGTGACCACCAGGATGCCGATCAGGATCGCGCCGCGCACGCGCAGCGCATCCAGCGCGGCGATGATGAAAAAGCCCAGGATGGCGAACAGCGGGCCCGGCTGGGTCAGGTCGCCCAGCGTGACCTTGGTGGCGGGATGCGCGACCACGATGTTGGCGCTGGATAGCGCGATAATGGCAAGGAACAGCCCGATGCCGGCGGCGATGGCGCTGCGCAGCGAATGCGGAATGCCCTTGACCAGCCAGACCCGGATGCCCGAGAACGTCAGGAACAGGAAGATCACGCCCGAGATGAACACGGCGCCCAGCGCCTGCTCCCAGGTGTAGCCCATGGTCTTGACCACGGTGAATGCGAAGAAGGCGTTCAGGCCCATGCCCGGCGCCATGCCGATCGGCCAGTTGGCGATCAGCGCCATCACCAGCGAGCCCAGCGCGGCGGCCAGGCAGGTGGCGACGAACACGGCATCGCGGTCCATGCCCGTCGACGACAGGATGTCCGGATTGACGAAGATGATGTACGACATCGTCAGGAAGGTCGTCAGGCCGGCGACCAGTTCCGTACGCGCTGTCGTGCCGTGTTCACGCAGCTTGAATAGCTTCTCGAGCATTCGAGTCCCCAATGTGTTTGCAGGATTGCGGGTTGTTGTGGGCGGGCCGTGTTGCCCGCCGGTTTTTCATGAAAGGGCGTATTTTCGCATCAGTTGTAAACTCTGCCGCCATGATTATTCTCGGCTTTGAAAGCTCCTGCGACGAAACCGGCGTCGCAGCCGTCTGTACGGAACGGGGCCTGCTCGCGCACGCGCTGCATACCCAGATCGCCATGCACCAGGAATACGGGGGCGTGGTGCCGGAACTCGCCTCGCGCGACCATATCCGCCGCGTCGTGCCGCTGACCCGCCAGGTCCTCGAAGACGCGGGCCTGCAAATGTCGGATGTCGGCGCCGTGGCCTATACGGCCGGCCCCGGCCTGGCCGGCGCCTTGCTGGTGGGCGCCAGCGTCGCGCAGTCATTCGCCTGGTCGCGCCATCTGCCCGCCATCGGCATCCATCACCTGGAAGGCCATCTGCTGTCGCCGATGCTGGCGGATCCGCGACCGGAATTTCCCTTCGTGGCCTTGCTGGTGTCCGGCGGACACACGCAGCTGATGCGCGTGGACGGGGTGGGGCGCTATGAATTGCTGGGCGAAACGCTGGACGACGCCGCGGGCGAGGCCTTCGACAAGTCCGCCAAGCTGATGGGCCTGGGCTATCCGGGCGGGCCGGCGCTGTCCCGGCTGGCTGCCAGCGGCGATGCCGCGCGTTTCGATCTGCCGCGCCCGATGCTGCACAGCGGCGACCTGGATTTCAGTTTCAGTGGCCTGAAGACGGCGGTGCTGACCCGCGTCAAGGCCGCCGAGGCCGCGGGCGGTCTGGACGAACAGACCCGCGCCGACCTGGCCGCGGCCACGCAGGCCGCGATCGTGGAAGTGCTGGCGGCCAAGGCCATCAAGGCGCTGAAGCAGACCGGCCTGAAGCGCCTGGTGGTGGCCGGGGGCGTGGGCGCCAACCAGCTGCTGCGCGCCAAGCTGGACGCGGCGCTCAAGCCGCTCAAGGCGCGCGCCTATTTCCCGCCCCTGGAACTGTGCACCGACAACGGCGCCATGATCGCCTTTGCGGCCGCCGAGCGGGTCAAGGCGGGCCTGGCGACCCTGGATCCGGACGCGCACAGCTTCACTGTGAAGCCGCGCTGGGACCTGGCCGACATCGCCTGAAAATGAAAAGGGCGGCCTTGCCGGCCGCCCCGAAGCGCATTCGTTTCGCGCTTATTTCTTCTTGCCGCCGCCGATGCGGCTTTCCGTGCCCTGGACCAGGCGCGTGATATTGGCGCGGTGGCGGTAGAACAACAGCACGCCGATGGCCGCCAGCGCCACGCCCATGGACGGCTGCGCATACCAGGCCAGGCCGGAGCCGAACACGTAGTAGACAGGGGCGAAGAAGGCCGCCACCAGCGAAGCCAGGGACGAATAGCGGAAGAATACCGCGACGATGAGCCAGGTGGCCGCCGTGGCGACCGCCAGCCAGGGCTGGATCGCCACCAGCACGCCCAGCGCGGTGGCCACGCCCTTGCCGCCCTTGAAGCGCAGGAATATCGGGTACAGATGGCCCAGGAAGGCGGCCAGCGCCACCAGCGCCAGCGCGACGGGGGAGATCCCGGGAGCCAGCTTTTCGGCCAGCCAGATTGCGAACCATCCCTTGGCGGCGTCGCCCAGCAGCGTCAGCGCGGCGGCGGTCTTGTTCCCGGTGCGCAGCACGTTGGTGGCGCCCGGGTTCTTGGAGCCGTAGCTGCGGGGGTCTTGCAGGCCCATGAGCTTGCTGACGACCACCGCGAACGGCACGGAGCCGATCAGGTAGGCCAGCAGGATGAGCGCAGCGCTGAAGACCAGGGAGGGGTCGTTTATCGCCATGGAGAGAGGGTCCGTTGTTGTTGTGTTGTTGCCGTAATGGCTGCGGATTCTACCGCGCCCGGGGCCGGGTCCGGCTACGGGTTATCGAGCGGGGCGGCGGCCCCCGTCTGCCAGCCGATCGCACGGATGCCGGCCGCGGACGGTACAATCCGACGCGTTCACCCGCGTTTTATTTTCTTTCGGATGCACAATGCGAATTCTGGTTTCGAACGATGATGGTTATTCGGCCCCTGGGCTCGAGGCGCTGGTTGACGCGCTGCAAGGCCTGGGCGATCTCACCGTTGTCGCGCCCGAGACCAACCATAGCGGCGCGTCCAACTCGCTGACGCTGAACCGGCCTCTGTCGGTGCGCACCGCCTCCAACGGCTTCATCGCCGTCAACGGCACCCCGTCCGACTGCGTGCACGTGGCGCTCACCGGCCTGATGGATACCCGGCCCGACCTGGTCGTCTCCGGCATCAACAACGGCGCCAACATGGGCGACGACACCCTGTATTCGGGCACCGTGGCGGCCGCCAGCGAAGGCTATCTGTTCGGCATCCCGGCCATCGCGTTCTCGCTGGCCGAGAAGGGCTGGGCGCACATCGATTCCGCCGCGCGCGCCGCGCGCCTGGTGGTCGAGCGCCACCTGGCCCAGCCGCTGGCCGCGCCGGTGCTGCTGAACGTCAATATCCCCAGCCGCCGCTTCGAAGACATGCACGGCTTCGCGGTCACGCGCCTGGGCAAGCGCCATCCTTCGCAGCCGGTGGTGCGCACCACCACGCCATATGGCGATACCGTCTATTGGATCGGACCCGTGGGCCTGGCTGCCGACGCCACGCCGGGTACGGACTTTCATGCCGTCGAGCAGGGCACGGTGTCGGTCACGCCGCTGCGCCTGGACCTGACCCAGCACAGCCAGCTCGACGAGATCCGGACCTGGGCGGAGCCGCTATGCGTAAACGCGTAAGCCAGCCGGACGTGACCCAGCCCGTGCCCGGGCGCACCGGTCCGGTGCGCTACGACTCGGGCCGGCTCAGTCCCGGCGTCACGCCCGCCAACAGCAACACCCGCATTTCTGCAGCCACGCTGCAACGCCAGACCCAGGCGCCCACGCCCGCATCGGGCAGCAATCTGGGCCTGAACTCGGACCGCTTGCGCCAGGCCATGGTCGAGCGCCTGCGCGCGCAGGGCATCACCGACGAACGCGTGCTCAACGCCATGGGCGCGGTGCCGCGTCATCTGTTCGTCGACGAGGCGCTGGCCAGCCGCGCTTACGAAGACGCCGCGCTGCCCATCGGCCATTCGCAAACCATCTCCCAGCCCTGGGTGGTGGCGCGCATGATCGCCGCCGCCTGCGACGACCGCACGCCCACCCGCGTGCTGGAAGTCGGCGCGGGTTGCGGCTACCAGGCGGCGGTACTCGCGCAGTTCGTGCGCGAGGTTCACTCCATCGAACGCATCCGCGGACTGTATGAACTTGCGCGCGAACATCTGCGCGCCTTGCGGCTCACCACCAGGATCCGCTTGATCTACGGCGACGGCATGCTGGGTCTGCCCGGCGTGGCGCCGTTCGATGCTATCGTTGTGGCTGCCGCTGGCCTTGCCATCCCGCAGGCGCTGCTCTCGCAGCTCGCGCCGGGAGGCCGCCTGATCGCTCCGGAAGGGGGCGCCAACCAGCGCCTGGTTCTTATCGAACGCACAGGCGCGGCCAGCTGGAAACGCACTGAATTAGAGGCCGTGCGCTTTGTGCCGCTACGGGCCGGAATACAATCTTGAGCAAACAGGAGAAACGTATGCTCAACGGGCAGTTGCAACTGACCGATATCACCCTGGGCGCGTCCATGACGCGCCTGCGCCGCCCGCTCTTCATCGCGGGGGCTCTCAGCCTGTCCATCCTGGCTGGCTGCGCTTCCAAAGGTACTCGCGCTCCGGTGGTCGACATGACCGGCGGGCAACCCGCGCCGGCCACCCAGACCGGCGGCACCTATGTGGTGAAACCGGGCGACACGCTCTACAAGATCGCCCGCGCCAACAATGTGGATGTCGAGAACGTCAAGCGTTGGAACAACCTCAGCGATCCCAACCAGATCTCGGTCGGCCAGGTCCTGAAGATGTCCGGCAGCGCCAGCGGCGGTGCCCAGACCGCGCCGGTAGCGGGCACCAAGCCGCAGCCGCGTCCGCTGGACCAGCCGGAAACCCTGCCGCCGCCCACCACTGAAACCACCACGCCGCCACCCACGGCGCCGGTCGAAACCAAGCCCGCCACGCGCGCGGCCGACGCGGCCGTCATCAATTGGGCCTGGCCTGCCAGCGGCCAGATCGTGCAGGGCTTCAACAACAGCAGCAAGGGCATCGACATCGCCGGCGCGCTGGGCGATCCGGTCACCGCCGCCGCGGACGGCCTGGTCAAGTACAGCGGCAACGGTGTGCGCGGCCTGGGCAACCTGATCATCGTCGAGCACCAGAACGGTTTCATCACCGCCTACGCGCACAACCGCGCGGTGCTGGTGAAGACGGGCCAGAACGTCAAGCGCGGCGCCAAGATCGCCGAACTCGGCCAAAGCGATACCACCTCGCCGCGCCTGCACTTCGAAATCCGCCGCCAAGGCCAGCCGGTGGATCCCATGCAGTATCTGCCCGCGCGATGACGCCGACTCTCGTCTTCGACCTGGAAACCATCCCCGACGCCGAGGGGCTGCGCAAGCTCAACGGCTGGGGGGCTGACGTTCCCGACCAGGAAGTGGTCGAACGCGCCCTGACCGCGCGCCGCGAGGCCGTGGGCCATGATTTCCTGCCGCTGCATCTGCACAAGGTGGCGGTGGTGGGCTGCGTGTTCCGCGACGACCAGGGCTTTCGCGTCAAGACCCTGGGCCAGCCCGACGATCCCGAGGCAGCCTTGCTGGCGGGTTTCTTCAAGACCATCGAGCGCTACACGCCCAAGCTTGTGAGCTGGAACGGTTCCGGCTTCGACCTGCCGGTGCTGCATTACCGCAGCCTGATCCAGGGCGTACCCGCGCCGCGTTACTGGGACATGGGCGAGGAAGACCGCGACTTCAAGTTCAACAACTACATCTCGCGCTATCACTCCCGGCACCTGGACCTGATGGACCTGCTGGCCAAGTACAACGGCCGCGCCAACGCGCCGCTGGACGAACTCGCCAAGCTCTGCGGTTTTCCGGGCAAGCTGGGCATGGACGGCAGCAAGGTGTGGGAAGCCTGGAGCCAGGGCCGCGCCGACGAGGTGCGGGCCTATTGCGAAACCGACGTGGTCAACACCTGGCTGGTGTATTGCCGTTTCCGCTTCCTGCGCGGCGAGCTCGACCGCACTTCGTACGAAACGGAAATCGCCTTGGTGCGGGACACCCTCAGCGCCAGCGATGCGCCGCACTGGAAGGAATACATGGCGGCCTGGGACGCCAACTGAGCGGTGTCTTGGCCGGAGGATCCGTCCTCCCGGCGGACAGGATCGAACGGGGCCCGTGCGGCCCCGTTCTTGCGTCTGGCGCCTGCGCAATCGACTGAAACATTGCTTGCGCCAGCGAAACCTGGATGAAACCGGGCCAATCGCACAATGGCCTCGCTTTCTTCACTTTCAGGAGACCTACATGTCCCGATTCGCTATCCGCTCCAATTTGGCCGCTCTTGCATTTGTCGCCGCGACGGGCGGCCTGGTGGCCGGCTCCGTCATGGCTGCGCCTCCTCCTCCCGCTGACGGCGGTCCCGCCGCCATGCACGATGGCCAGCGCGGCGGCTTCCACAAAGGCATGCGCGACGGCCTCTTCATTCCCGGCCTGGGTCCCGTGACCAAGGCCCAGGTCGCCGAGCTGAAGCTGGACGACAAGCAGCAGGCCTTGTTCAAGACCGCGCAGGACGGCCAACGCAGCCTGCACGAAGCCATGCGCGCCTCTGGCGACAAGCGCCATGACCTGCTGAAGGCGCAACTGGACAGCGGCAAGCTGGATCCCCGCGCGCTGGTCGAGCAGTCCGAAAAATCGCGTGATGCCTTCGGTCCCCAGGCCAAGCAGGTGCGCGACCAATGGCTTGCGGTCTGGGACAGCCTGAATGACACCCAGCGAGGCCAGGTGACCAAGTTCGTCAAGGAACGCCAGGATCGCATGCAGGAGCGCCATGCCCGCATGGAAGGACGCCACGGCAAGGGCAAGGCTGAAGCGCCTGCCGCCGCCGCGCCGGCCAAGCCTGCCGCCAACTAAGCCGTGTGGCCGGCCGTCCTGGCCGGCCCACGCCAGCAACCCCGGACACGCGACCGCGTGCCGGGGTTTTTTCATTTGGCGTCCCGGATGGTGGCTAGCGGCGGCCCGCCATGCGAGCCGATCCGGAGCGGGTTCCCCGTTTTGACGCATAGGGGCGTGCGCCGGCGCTCGCGTCCGCACTGTTCTGGTGCGGGGCGGGTGCCGCCAGCGACGCATGCGCCGCCGTATCGGCCTGCGCCAGACCTGGCACGGACATTGCTTTGTGGAGTAGGAACCGGTTTCAAACGCTGCACCGCCGGTCCTTGGGATGCGCCTCGGCCATCCGCCCATTCGACAAAACCGATCAGGACTCCGCACCATGAAGAAGACGTTGCTAGCCGTGCCCTTTGCGCTCGCCGCTTGTTTCGCCGCGACAGCGCAGGCCGAACCCACCGATCTGGGCGGCGGATTCTCGCTCAGCGGCAACGCCGCCATCGTCAGCGACTACCGTTTCCGCGGCTACTCGCAGACCGACTTCCGGCCTGCCGTGCAGCTGGGCTTTGACCTGACCCACAGTTCCGGCTTCTATCTGGGCAACTGGAACTCGAACGTGTCCGATTTCGTCTTCACCGACGGCAACCTGGAAATGGATTTCTATGGCGGCTGGAAGGGCGACGTGGGCGGCGGCTTCACGCTGGACGCGGGCGTGCTGCATTACTACTACCCCGGTTCCAGCTCGCCGAAGGGCGGAAACTACAACAATACCGACCTCTATCTGGGCGCATCCTACGGCAACTACAGCCTCAAGTACTCCTACACGCCCAGCGACTTCTTCAGCACGCCGGACAGCAAGGGCACCTGGTATCTGGACGGCACGGCCAATTTCGATCTGGGCGACGGTTGGGGTCTGGTCGGCCACCTGGGCTACCAGAAGCTCAAGAACCAGACCAATATGGACGGCGACTCCATCGGCCATTACGTCGACTACAAGCTCGGCGTGACCAAGGACCTGAAGGGCTGGATCCTGGGCCTGGCCGCGGTGGGCGCGACCAAGGACAACTGGCTGCCCACCAAGTACGGCCATCCCTCGGGCCGCCTGGGCGCGGTTTTCTCGGTGGCGCGTTCCTTCTGACCGATATCCGTGGCGGCGCCTGGCGGCGCCGGCTTTCGGGCTTGCCAAGGATTGGCGGCGTCCGCCGTCCGCGGCAAGCCCTTTTTTCATCGGAAGGCCGTTCCGGCCCCGCATGGCCATTTCCAGGAATGGCCGCAGTCCTTTTACAATAGCGGGTTGCGTGTAATTCTTCTGGACTGCGTGAGATGTCTGACGTTTTGAGTATTGAATCCCTGGACCTGGAAGCCAGGGGTATCGCCCGCCGCGACGGGAAAGTCGTCTTCGTGGAAGGCGCCTTGCCGGGCGAACGGGTCACCACGGTTACGCTGCGCCGCAAGCCGTCCTACGAGATCGCGCGCGTGGACGAGGTGCTGCGGCCCTCGTCGCAGCGGGTGACGCCGCGCTGCCCGCATTTCGGCGTCTGTGGCGGCTGCGCCATGCAGCATCTGGAGCCCAGCACGCAGGTGGCGATCAAGCAGCGTTCGCTGGAAGATACTTTCTGGCACGTCGGCAAATTGCGTCCGGCGCGCATCCTGGCGCCGCTGCAAGGCCCGACCTGGGGCTACCGTTACCGCGCCCGCCTGTCGGTGCGCGTGGTGCCCAAGAAGGGCGGCGTGCTGGTCGGCTTCCATGAGCGCAAGAGCAGCTACGTGGCCGACATGCGCGAATGCCATGTGCTGCCGCGCCACGTGAGCGACCTGCTGATCCCCCTGCGCGAAATGATCGGTTCCATGTCCGCGCCGGACCGCATGCCGCAGATCGAAGTGTCGCTGGGCGAGGGCGTCACCGCGCTGGTCCTGCGCCATTTGCTGCCGTTGACCGACGGCGACATCGCCATCCTGCGCGCCTTCGCCGCCAAGCACAACGTGCAATGGTGGCTGCAGTCCAAGGGTCCGGAAACCGTGCACCCGCTGGAGCGCGAGCACGGCGACACGCTGGCCTACACCATGCCGGAATTCGGCCTGCGCATGCCGTACCGGCCCACCGATTTCACTCAGGTCAACCACGCCATCAACCGCGCCATGGTGTCGCGCGCCCTGAAGCTGCTTGAAGTGCAGCCGACCGACCGCGTGGCGGATCTGTTCTGCGGGCTGGGCAACTTCACGCTGCCGCTGGCGACGCAGGGCAGGGAAGCCGTGGGCGTGGAAGGCAGCAAGGCGCTGACCGACCGCGCTTTCGACGCGGCATCGCGCCATGGCCTGGGCGATCGCACCAGCTTCGCCACCCTGAACCTGTTCGAGGTGGACGTGGAATGGCTGCGCGGCCTGGGCTATTTCGACCGCATGCTGATCGATCCGCCGCGCGAAGGCGCGCATGCCGTGGCGCAGGCCCTGTCGCAGCTGGAGGCGCACGAACGCCCCGTGCGCATCGTCTACGTGTCCTGTAACCCGGCCACGCTGGCGCGCGACGCGGCCATCATGGTGCATGAAGGCGGCTACGTGTTGAAGAGCGCGGGCGTGATCAACATGTTCCCGCACACGGGCCATGTGGAGTCCATCGCGGTGTTCGAATCGCTGGACGCCGAGGGCATCCAGGTCGTGCGGGAACGGGCCCGCCAGCGCGCCATCCAGGCGGCGGCGGAAGCGGCCGCCGCGGAAGAGGCCAAGGCCGCGGCCGCCGCCGAGAAGGCGGCCGCCGAGCAGGCGGCCACCGACGCCTATCACGCCAAGGTCGCGGCCGAAGCCCAGGACTGATGGCCGCGAGGCCTGGGCCGCTTCAGTGCTTGCAGCCCAGGCCTTCCAGTATCGGGCAGTCCGGCCGATCATTGCCCTGGCAGTGCTCGGCCAGATGCTTCAGGGTCGCCGCCATGTCGCGCAGCGCCTCGGCCTTGCGCTCCAGTTCCTGCACGTGTTCCAGCGCGATGCGCTTGACGTCGGCGCTGGCGCGGCTGCGGTCCTTCCACAGCGCCAGCAGCTCGTTCATCTGTTCCACCGAGAAACCCAGGTCGCGCGCGCGGCGCACGAAGTGCAGCGTATGCAGATCGTGTTCGCTGTACACGCGGTAGCCGGAATCCGTGCGTCCGGCAGGGCTGATCAGGCCGATGCTTTCGTAGTAACGGATCATCTTGGCGGAAATGCCCGAACTCTTGGATGCCTCTCCGATATTCATTGCTCTGCTCCTGTGTGGCCTGAGTGCGATTCTACGCTTGACCTTGCCATCATAGGAAGGTTTAAGCTGTTTTCCATGGTGGACGAAACGCAGTCCATCACCCTTGAATCCTATGGAGATAGCTATGAGCATCGAGTTCCAAGTGGCTGACATGACCTGCGGCCATTGCGCCAAGACCATCACGGCGGCGGTGAACCAGGCGGCGCCGGGCGCGACTGTCACAATCGATTTGCCCACCCACCGCGTGACCGTGACCGGGGCCGATGACGCCGGCAAGATCGAGGACGCGATCCGCGACGCCGGCTACCAGCCGCTGCCGGTGTAATGCCTCCAGGCGCGAGGCCGGGCTATGATAGGTTCGACCTCGCGCTAGCTATTTGTTCATTGCCAAAATCTATTGATTCATTGAATTTATTAAATTTGAATAATTGATAGCAGGGATTTATCATTCTTTCCATGGTGGTTAATCAAACAACCCCGCTACCCCAAGGAGAGATTTGAATGCTGCAAAACCGCGAAGGCCAACGTGTTCCGAACGTAACGTTCCCGGTCCGTGAGGACAACACCTGGAAGAAGGTCACGTCCGACGACCTGTTCAAGAACAAGACCGTCGTGGTCTTTTCCCTGCCCGGCGCCTTCACGCCGACCTGCTCGTCGACCCACCTGCCGCGCTACAACGAGCTGGCTCCCGCCTTCTTCGCCGCCGGCGTGGACAGCATCGTCTGCGTGTCGGTCAACGACACCTTCGTCATGAACGAATGGGCCAAGGATCAGGAATCGGCCAACATCACGCTGCTGCCCGACGGCAACGGCGAGTTCACCGAAGGCATGGGCATGCTGGTCGACAAGAGCGACCTGGGCTTCGGCAAGCGCAGCTGGCGCTACTCCATGCTGGTCAAGGACGGCGTGGTCCAGAAGATGTTCATCGAGCCGGAAAAGGAAGGCGACCCGTTTGAAGTGTCGGACGCCGACACCATGCTGGCGCACTTCGCCCCGTCGGCCAAGAAGCCCGACCAGGTGGTCGTGTTCTCCAAGCCGGGCTGCCCGTTCTGCGTGGAAGCCAAGGCGCTGCTGGATGCCAAGGGTTACGCCCCGATCGAGATCCCGCTGGAAAACAAGGTCCGTGGCCGCGTGATCGGCGCCGTCTCGGGCAAGGGCACCGCCCCGCAGGTGTTCATCAACGGCGCGCTGATCGGCGGCCTGGAAGACCTGAAGGCGCACTTCGCCTAAGCGTCTGCAACGCCACCGGCCCCGGGTCTGCCCTGGGGCCGGGCAGGGCGCAGAGGCGGTCCGCCGCCTGCTGCTCCCGTCACAAGTTTCCCTTTTTACGCACCTTTGCGCGCGGCCCCTCGGGCGCTGCGGGACTGCCCACGTCCAGAGGGTGCGAAAAAAGGCGGAACCAGCCTTTGAATTCCTGCTCCACGCCACATCGGGGGATACCCAGTCATGAAAACTCTGCATACCGATATTGCCGTCATCGGCGCCGGCACGGCCGGCCTGGCCGCCTACCGCGCCGCCCGCGCCGCGGGGCTGCGCGCGCTGCTGATCGAAGGCGGCCCGTACGGCACGACCTGCGCCCGCGTCGGCTGCATGCCGTCCAAGCTGCTGATCGCCGCCGCCGAAGCGGCCCACAACGCGGCTCACACCGAGCCGTTCGGCGTGCACGTGGGCGGCGAGATCACGGTCGATGGCGCCGAAGTGATGGACCGCGTCAAGCGCGAGCGCGACCGCTTTGTCGGCTTTGTGCTGGAAGGCGTGGAGAGCATTCCCGCCGAAGACAAGCTGCGCGGCTATGCGCGCTTCGTGTCGGACACGGTGCTGCAGGTGGACGAGCATACCGAGGTGCATGCATCCCGCGTGGTGATCGCCACCGGGTCGCGGCCCTCGGTGCCGCCGCCGTTCCGTGCGCTGGGCGACCGGCTGGTGCTGAACGACGACGTGTTCGCCTGGGATGATCTGCCAGGCCGCGTCGCCGTGTTCGGTCCCGGCGTGATTGGCCTGGAGCTGGGCCAGGCGCTGGCGCGCCTGGGCGTGGAGGTGCGCGTGTTCGGCGTCAGCGGCAGCCTGGCCGGCATCAGCGATCCGCAGGTGCGCAATACGGCGCGCAAGATCTTCCAGCGCGAGTTCTATCTGGATCCGGACGCCCGCGTGCTGGAAACGACCCGGGTCGGCGACGAAGTGGAAGTGCGCTACGTGGCGCTGGACAATACCGAACGCACCGAACGCTTCGACTACGCGCTGGTGGCTACCGGCCGCCGCGCCAACGTCGACGGACTGGGCCTGGAAAACACCTCGCTGCAACTGGATAAGCATGGCGTGCCGGTATTCGACCGCGAAACCATGCAGGCGGGCAATGCGCCCGTCTTCATCGCGGGCGACGCCAACGCCGACGCGCCGCTGCTGCACGAAGCCGCCGACGAAGGCCGCATCGCCGGCGAAAACGCGGCCCGCTACCCCGAAGTGCGCAAGGGCCTGCGCCGCGCGCCGCTGGCGGTGGTGTTCTCGGACCCGCAGATCGCCATGGCCGGGCAGGGCCACGCACGGCTGGTGCCGGGCACCTTCGTGATCGGCGAAGTGGACTTCAGCGACCAGGGCCGCTCGCGCGTCATGCTGAAGAACCGCGGCATGCTGCACGTCTATGCCGACATCGAAACGGGCCGCTTCCTGGGCGCCGAAATGGTCGGTCCCAGCGCCGAGCACATCGGCCACCTGCTGGCCTGGGCCGTGCAGCAGGAGCTGACCGTGGCGCGCATGCTGGAAATGCCGTTCTATCATCCCGTGATCGAGGAAGGCCTGCGCACCGCGCTGCGCGATGCGGCGGCCAAGCTGGCCCGAGCGCAGGAAGCGCTGCAGCGCGAAGAGCCGCAGAGCGAGACGGCCTGAACGCCCGAGGCATCCTGCGCGACCCCAACAAAAAGGCCACGAAACGTCGTGGCCTTTTTGCTTGTGCGCCGGATCAGTCGTCCGACTGCTTCTTCGGCACCGGGAACGGATTCTCGCGGAACTGCAGCGTGAATCCAGCCCGCTCGTCCTGCCCCAGCGTGCGGGCCAGATACGGCATGGCCTGCTTCAATGCGTCGTGCAGCGTCCAGGGCGGATTGATCAGGAACATGCCGCTGCCATGCAGGCCGTAGCCGTCGATGGTCGCCTTCTTGACGGTCAGCGTCGCATGCAGCCAGCTCTTGACCTTGAGGTTTTCCAGGTGGCGGGCCATTTCGCCAGCTTCACGGCGTTGCACCAGCGGGTACCAGACGGCATAGGTGCCGGTGGCGAAGCGCTTGATGCATTCCTTGATGGTGACGAACGTGCGGCGGTAGTCGTTCTTGTCTTCGTACGAAGGATCGATCAGCACCATGCCGCGGCGCGTGGGCGGCGGCAGCAGCGCCTTGACGCCTTCGAAACCGTCGTCGCCGTAGATCGTGGTCTGGCGCTGCGCGGCGCGCCCCTGGTGTTCCAGGTTGCCGACCAGCGTGTCGATCTCGGTCGGGTGCATCTCGAACAGGCGCAGGCGGTCGGACGGACGCATTGCGTCCAGCGCCAGCCAGGGCGAGCCGGGATAGCGCCTGAGGCGGCCGTTGGTGTTGTAGCCGCGGATCCGGGCGACGTACTCGGCCAGGATGGGAGGCAGGTCTTCGGCTTCCCAGAGGCGGCCGATGCCGTCGGCGAACTCGGAGGTCTTGGCGGCCCAATCGCTATCCAGGCTGTAGAGCCCGGCGCCGGCGTGGGTATCGATGACCCAGTAGGGCGCGTCCTTTTTATTGAAGTAATCCAGGGTGTGGATCAGGATGGCGTGCTTGAGCACGTCGGCGTGGTTGCCGGCGTGAAAGGCGTGGCGGTAACTGAACACGGGCGTTCTGCCTCAGGCGGCGGGCCGGATCGCGGCCAGCTCGTCGGTGAAAATGCCGTCGATGCCCCAGTCGAGCAGCAGGCGGGCGCGCTCCGGGTCGTTGACGGTCCAGGCGGCGATACGGTAGCCGGCGGCATGCACGGCATCGATCAGCTCAGGGGTGGCGTCCTTCTGATTGATGTTCAGGGCCACGCACTCGTACTTGGCCAGGCGTTCGCGCCAGTCGGCGGGCACCTTCTCCACCAGCAGCGCGCGCGGCAATTCGGGCGCGGTCTCCAGGGCGGCCTGCAGCGCTTCTTCCGCGAACGAGGACAGGAGCGGCGGTTCGGCCGCGCCTTGCCACAGCTGGCGCGCAGCCAGCGTCACGGCGCGGCCGGTCTCGGCTTCGCGGCCCGGGCAGGGCTTGATCTCGACATTGCTGGCGATGCCGTTGGCCACCGTGTAGCGGGCGACGGCGGCGAAGGTGGGCAGCGGCTCGCCAGCGTAGGCGGCTGAATGCCAGCTGCCGAAATCCAGCTGGGCAAGCTCGGCGTAGGTCTTGGCGGCAGCGGGGCCCCGGCCGTTGGAGGTGCGGTCGACGTCGTCGTCGTGCATCAGCACCAGCACGTTGTCGCTGCTTAGCTTGACGTCGTATTCGAACATCGTGAAGCCGTGCTCGGCGCCCACGCGCATGGCGGCCAGGGTGTTCTCCGGGGCCAGACGGCCGCCGCCGCGGTGCGCGATGTAACGGGAGTAGGGCCAGGAGGGGAGTTTTGCGCTCATTTGGGTGTTGCTTCGGGTTCTTTTGGTCAGGGTTGCAAGGATACTCCTTCTGCACGCCGGTTTCGGCCATGCCGCGGCGCGCGAGAACGCCGCGGCGGGTCCATAGGCCTATTTCATGGGCGCCTTGTCCTGCGACACGTCCATGATCATCCGCGCCGCCAGGTACAGGCGCGGCACGATGCTGTTGATCTGGATGTACTCGGCGTCGTTGGAATGCGCGCCGAAGCCGCTCAGGCCCATGCCTTCGATCACCGGGCCGCGCGCCTTCAGCGCTGCAAAGGCGGCGTCGGTGCCGCCGCCGCTGGCGCGGTCCACGACCTTCATGGGCAGGTCCATTTCCTTATAGATCTGCACGCCGTGCTGGGCCAGGGCGCGCGAGGCGGGCGTGGCTTCCAGGGGCGGACGGCGCACCTCGAATTTCACGCTGACCTTGGATTCGGGCAGCAGCTTCTTCTGTGCGCGTTCTTCCAACGTGCGCGACAGCGCGTCGAAGTCGGAGACGCGCAGCGCGCGGGCGTCGGCCTGGGCGGTGGCCTGGCCCGGAATGACGTTGCGGTTGGTGCCGGCCTGGGCCACGGTCCAGTTCAGCTTCAAGCCTTCCTCGGGCTTGGACAGCTTGTCCAGCTGCAGCAGCTGATGGGCCAATTCATACAGGGCGTTGACGCCGCCTTCGGGGCGCGCGCCGGCATGCGAGGTCTTGCCCTGTACGGTCAGGTAGGCCGCGCCGATGCCGCTGGTGGCCAGCGTCAGGCGCGCTTCCGCGCCGCCGCCTTCGAACGAGAACACCGCGTCCTGGTCGGCGCCCAGGCGGGTGATGGTGCTGCGCGCGCCGGGCGAGCTGATTTCCTCGTCGCCGTTGATCAGCACGGTAATGGTGCCGTAGTCCTCGAAGCCCAGCTTCTGCAGCAGGGTCAGGGTATGGATGATGGCGGCCACGCCATGCTTGTCGTCGGCGATGCCCAGGCCGTAGGCCTTGTCGCCGTCGATGCGGAAGGGCTGGTCCTTGAGCATGCCGTTGCGGTAGACGGTGTCCATGTGGGCGATCAGCATGATCTTCTTCTGGCCTTTGCCCTTAAATTCCGCATGGACCATGGGGCCGACCTTTTCCGGCGTGTCGTCCAGGCGAAACACGTCGGCGGGCTGGATGATCTCGACGGTCCCGCCCAGCGCCTTGAGCCGGTCGCGGATCAGGACGGCGATGCGCTCAACGCCTTCGACGTCCTTGCTGCCCGACTCGATGCCGACCAGGTCGCGCATGGTGTCCAGCATGCCTTGCTGCTGGGCTTGGGCGGCTTCGTGGACAGCGGCGACGGGCGCGGCCAGCGCGGCGGGGGCGGCGCCGACGAAGGCCAGGGCGATGCAGGTGCGCAGGAGTTGCAGGCGGGGAGATGTGTACGGCATCAGTGTGTACCTCTGAGCGTGCGTGGAAGGGGCCACATCCTTTGGGGACGCGGCGTCAGCGGTAATGCGGGCTTACCCTGACAGGCCACGATACGAGGGACGCAAGGGGCTGGAAATGGTGCTTCCCCGGGTTGACTCGGTCCCCGGTTTCGTGCCGCCGAACCCGGAGGGCAGCCACGGATGGCATTCGAAAGATCCCTAGGCTGCGCGGCGAATGAGAAATGGTAAAATCCGCCCGCTGATCCGGTATTGACCGGTATGGGAACAGGGCGAATCTGGTTCGCCTTTTTTTATGCGTTTTCTTGCGGCTTCGGGCGTGCGCCTGGGGTGCGGCAACAGGGATTCCATGTTCGAATTTATTCGCAGCCATCGGCGCTGGATGCAGTTCATCCTGCTGCTTCTGATTGTGCCGTCCTTCTTCCTGGTCGGTATTCAAGGCTATGACAGCTTCATGCGCGCCGAGCCTGAATTGGCCACGGTCAATGGCCAGCCCGTGTCGCGGGCCGAGTTCGATCAAGCGCACCGCAACCAGCTGGAGCAGTTCCGCCAGCGCCTGGGCGCCCAGTTCGATCCGGCCGTCATCGACACGCCGGCACTGCGCGAAGGCCTGCTCAACCAGCTGATCAATCAGCGTCTGCTGGCCAACGTCGCGGTCGACAACCGTTTCTCGGTGTCCGACGAAACGCTGCGCAACACCATTGCCGCGATTCCGGAAGTCCAGGACAACGGCCGCTTCTCGCCCGAGCGCTATCGCCAGGTGCTAGCTGCGCAAGGCATGTCGCCGACCTCGTTCGAAGCCGGCCTGCGCCGTGACCTGGCGGTCGCGCGCGTGCTGGAGCCCGTTGGCCAGTCGGCCCGCGCGCCCGGCGAGGTCGTGGCTGCGCTGGAAACGGCGTTGACGCAGCAGCGCACGGTGCAACTGCGCCGCTTCGCCGCCGCCGACTACCGCTCGCAAGTCACCGTCAGCCCGGCCGATATCCAGGCCTGGTACGACGCCAACAAGCAGCAGCTGCAGATTCCCGAACAGGTCCAGGTCCAGTACCTGGTGCTGGACGAGGCCGCCGCCACGCAAGGCGTGCAGGTCAAGGACGAGGATCTCGCGTCCTACTACGAGCAGAACAAGAACCGCTTCGGCCAGCCTGAACGCCGCCGCGCCAGCCACATCATGATCAACCTGGCTCCCGGCGCGTCCGAAGACGCCCGCAAGGCTGCCCGTGCCAAGGCCGAAGACCTCGCCAAGCAGGCCGCCGCCGATCCGGCGCAGTTCGCCGAACTCGCGCGCAAGAACTCGCAGGACGCGGGCTCGGCTTCCAATGGCGGCGACCTGGGCTGGCTCGCGCCCGGCATGCTGACCGGTCCGCTGGAAAAGGCAATTTTCGGCCAAGCCAAGGACCAGGTGTCTGGCGTGATCGAAACCCCGTCCGGCCTGCACGTGGTCAAGGTCACCGAAATCCAGCCCGCCGCCATCAAGCCGCTGGCCGAGGTCAAGGACCAGATCACCGCCGAAGTCCGCAAGCAGCTCGCCGCCGTGCGTTTCTCGGAAATGGCCAGCCAGCTGAACAAGCAGGTCTATGACCAGCGCGACAGCCTGCAGCCCGCCGCCGACACCGTCGGCCTGAAGCTGCGCACCGCTTCCGGCGTGACCCGCGAAGGCCTGCTGCCCGCCGACAAGGCCGGCCCGGGCTCGGCCGCAGCCGGCCCCGACGCCGCGCTGCTGGACAACCCGCGCGTGCGCCAGGTGCTGTTCTCGCCCGACGTGCTGCGTGAAAAGCAGAACTCCGGCGTGATCGAACTCTCGCCCGACACCATGCTGGCCCTGCGCGTGGCCGCCGTCGAGCCGGCCCACGTGCCGCCGCTGGACAAGGTCTCGGACACCATCCGCGCCAAGCTGCTGGACGAGCGTTCGGCCGAAGCCGCCAAGAAGGCGGGCGAAGCCGCGCTGGCCGCCGACCGCGCCAACCCCGCGGCCGCGCCGGAAGGTTTCGGCGCGCCGGTGGTCGTGTCGCGCCAGGATCCCAAGGATCTGCCGCGTCCGGTGCTGGACGCCGTCATGCGCCTGCCCGCCGCCACGCTGCCGGCCTACGCCGGTGTGCAATCGGGTTCGGACTACACGCTGGCGCGCCTGGAAAAGGTCGAGGCCGGCACGGTCGATCCGGCCGACAAGGAGCGCCTGGCGCAGCAGTTGTCCGGCGCTTGGGGCCAGGCTGAAAACGAAGCCATGCTGCGCATGCTGCGCGAAGAGTACAAGGTGCAGGTGCTGCCCGCCGCTGCCGCGGTCATCCGCGGCGATCAGCCGGCAGCCGGCTGATCAGCCAGACTCGGCTCAACAGCGTCAGTTCAACAGTGGCCGCAGCGTCGGCCACACGTTGTCCAGTAGCAAGGGTTGGGCATCCTCGTTTGGATGGATGCCGTCAGCCTGGAACATCGCCCGGTTCGTTGCGATACCTTCCATCAGGAAGGGCACGAGCCGGGCGTTTTCGTCTTTGGCGACCGTGGGGAAGACCTGCGCGAAGCGCTGGGTGTAGTCCCGGCCGTAATTCGGCGGGATCTGCATGCCGACGATCAGGACCTGCGCGTCGGCCTTGCGGGCGGCCTGGGCCATGGTGCGCAGGTTCTGCTCGGTCATGTTCAGGGGCAGGCCCCGCAGCGCGTCGTTCGAACCCAGCTCCAGCACCACCACGGCCGGCGCGTGCTGGCGCAGCAATGCAGGCAGGCGGGCCACGCCGCCGCTGGTGGTGTCGCCGCTGATGCTGGCATTGACGACCTGGTACTTGGGGTATTGTTCCGCTACGCGGGCGGAAAGCAGCGGCACCCAGCCGGTGCCGCGCTTGATGCCGTATTCGGCCGACAGGCTGTCGCCCAGGACCAACACCGTGCGGGGCGCGGAACCCTGGGCCGCGGCGGCGGTCTGAGCGTGGGCGGGCGCCACGACGGCGGTCGCCATGGCGGTCATGAGTAGCAGACGGGAAAATAGGCGCATGGATAACAAGAATTCGATCGAGGTGAAAGGGCTGGGCAAGCAGGTGGCCGATGCCGGCGGCACGCTCTCCATCCTGGAAGGTATCGATTTTACGGTCGAGGCGGGCAGCGCCGTGGCCATCACTGGCAGTTCGGGGTCGGGCAAGTCCACCCTGTTGGGACTGCTGGCGGGCCTGGATGTTCCCAGCGCGGGCAGCGTGCGCCTGGCCGGGCAGGACCTGTTCTCGCTGGACGAGGATGGCCGCGCCCGCCTGCGCGCCAATCATGTGGGTTTCGTGTTCCAGTCATTCCAGCTGCTGCCCAACCTGACGGCGCTGGAAAACGTGATGCTGCCGCTGGAACTGGCCGGGCAATCGGCCCGGGACGCGGCGCAGGCCATGCTGGAACGGGTGGGGCTGGGCAAGCGCCTGCATCACTATCCGCGCACCTTGTCGGGCGGCGAGCAGCAGCGCGTATCGCTCGCGCGGGCCTTCGTGGTGCAGCCGGACCTGCTGTTCGCGGACGAGCCCACCGGCAGTCTGGACGCTGCCACCGGCGTGACGGTCATCGATCTGATGTTCGACCTGCATCGCGAGCACGGCACCACGCTGGTGCTGGTGACCCACGATCCGCAGCTGGCCGCCCGTTGCGGGCGTCAGCTGGTGCTGGCGGCGGGGCGGATGGTCAACGGCGTCTGACGCCGCCGGCCCACCGCCGGGCTTCCCAAGTTGGACCAGCCCCCTCGGGGGTTGCGAGCCCCGGAGGGGTGCGGCGTGAGGGCCTTACCCTCTTACTTGGATTTCGCGACGGCCTGGTTCCAGGCGGCGACCACCGCTTCATACTCCTTCGCGGCCGCATCCTGACTGACCGGGAAGATCTTGATGGTCTTCAGGTCAGGCAGGGTGGTCAGGCTGGCCACGGCCACGTCCGTGCGCGTCGGGCGGCGGAAGTTCTTCACCAGCTGGGCTTCCTGCGACTCCTTGCTCAAGAGGCCGTCGTACAGTGCCTTGGCGGCATCCATGTTCTTCGCGCCCTTGATGATGAACATGCCTTCCGGCGCCAGGTAGCTGCCCTCGGTCGGGTAGACCAGCTTGATCTCCTTCTGGCCGCCGGCCACGTATTCCTGGGCGGCGTACTCGAGCGTCATGCCCACGGCATACTCGCCCGCGGCCACGCCCTTGTAGGTGGTGCCGGAGGATGCGGTGACCACCGCGTTGGCGGCGATCTTGTCCAGCCCTTCCTGGCCGAATTGCTTGAAGAGGCCGTACACCAGCATGTAGGCCGTACCGCTCTTGGACGGGTCGGTGATGGCGAACTTGTTCTTCCATTGCGGCTGCATCAAGTCGGACCAGGTGGCCGGCGCGGGCAGGCCCTTGAGCTGGCGCTCGTTGACCATCATCACCATGACGTGCACGTTGGTGCCCACCCACAGATCGTCCGGACCGCGGAATTCGGTGGGGATCTTGTCCAGGTCGGCCGGACGGTAGGGCTGCAGGTGCTGGCGGTAAGCGCCCAGCGTGCCGAAGCCGCCGCTCCAGAACAGGTCGCCGCGCGGATTCTGCGCTTCGGCCTCGATGCGCTTCATCATCGTGCCGGTGCCGCCGGTGACGGGCTGCACGTTCAATTTCGGCGACTTCTGCTTCACCGCGTCCAGGGCGGTTTCGATCGTCTCCGTGTTGTTGGACGAATAGAGCACGACATTCTGGGCCTGGGCGGCGCCGGCGGTCAGGGCGGCGGCCAGGACGCTGTACTGAAGTAGGTGCTTGAATTGCATGGTTAGCCTCTGTGCGAGTGGGTTATTTACCGGAGAACAGCTTGATGCGGAACGCCTTGACCGACACGATGATGGGCAGCACGATGACCGTGACCAGCGCCGCGCCGTAGGCCGACGCCATGCCCAGCCTGCCGCCGTCGACCTGGCGGAAGATGGCGATGGGCATGGTCTCCAGGCCGCCGCTGTAGGCGACGATGGAAGCCGATAGCTCGGAAATGGTGGTGAGCCACATCAGGATGGCAGCCGAGATGATGGACGCCTTCATGGCGGGCAGGATCACCTTGAAGAAGGTCATGAGCGGCGACACGCCCAGGCTGATCGAGGCTTCCTCGATCGACTCGGGAATGTTGAACAGCACCGACGAGGCGTTGCGCACCGCGAAGGGCAGGCGCCGCACCGTGTAGCACAGCACCATGATTCCCGACGTACCCGCCAGCACCAGCCAGCCGGTATTGAAGGTCTGCACCAGCGCGATGCCCAGCACCGTGCCCGAAATGGTCAGGGGCAGCACCACGATGTAGTCCAGCACCTGGGTGGACGCGCTGCGCTTCTTGATCGTCAGGTAGCTGACCAGCACCGCGAAGGCCACGCCCAGCACCGTGGCCAGCGAGGCGAACTTGAGCGAGTTCAGGATGGGCTCCGGCGCGCCATGCAGCGCGCGCTGCATGCTGGCCAACGACCATTGGCCCCATTGCATGACCGGGCCGCTGGTCTTGGTGAAGGCGGCGATGAAGACCACGATCAGCGGCAGTAGCGAAATGAAGATGATCAGGCCCACGCCGCTGGTATAGAGCAGGGCGGTCCACGAGCGCACGCGGGTAGCGGCCGGCGCGCGTCCCTGCGTCATGGTGTAGACCTTGCGTTCGACCACGCGCTTCTGGAAGAACAGCACGATGGCGACGATGGCGATGGACACGACCGACATCGCGCTCTGCAGCGTCGGGCTGCCGCCCATTTCGCTGACGAAGGTGTTGTAAGTCATGACCGACAGCAGCGGCACGCGGCTGCCCAGCAGCATGGCCAGCGCGAAGTTGCCCACCACCAGCGTGAACACCACCAGCGCGTTGACCAGCACCGCGGGCAGCAGCACCGGCACCAGCACGCGCAGCTTGGTCAGGAGCGGCGGTGTACCCAGGCTCAGGCCCGCTTCTTCGAGCTGGCCGTCGAAGCCGCGCAGCGCCGCCAGCACGCCCAGGTAGATGTAGGTGTAGTAGACCAGCGTCATGGAGAACACCATGCCGGTCCAGCCGTAGAACGAGGGCAGCGAAATGCCGGCGTCACCCAGCAGGTTGGTCAGGATGCCGTTGTTGCCCAGGATCAGCAGCCAGGACTGGCCCACGATGATCTCGGGGATCACGATGGTCAGCACCGGCAGGATCGCCACCAGGTTCTTCAACGGAAAGTCGAAGCGCGCCACCATGTAGGCGAAGGGCACGCCCACCAGCACGGTGCATGCCGTGACCGCCAGGCCCAGGATCAGCGTATTGCCGAAGGCCTCGATGTATTGAGAGTCGGCCAGCAGGGCCTTGAAGCCCTCCAGCGTGAAGCCGCCATCCTGGCCGGTGACGCTGTTGCTGAACAGCACGGCCAGCGGATAGAGCACGAAGAACAGCAGCAGAGCCAGGCTGATTGCCGTCAGGATGCCCCAGGGCCACCATTTGATTTTCATGGTCGGCGCGTCCTCAAGCGTTGACGACGCGGCTGTCGGCGGGAATCAGCACCTGTACGGCTTCGCCGGGCTGGAACTGCGCCACCATGTTGCCGGCATGCAGCTCGACGCGGATCTCGGAGCCGTTGTCCAGCGCGATGCGGTAGGCGGTCTTGAAGCCCAGGTATTGCCGGCGCAGCACCTTGCCAGGCAAGGTATTGGGCACGTAAGGGGCGGGCGCCATCAAGGCCAGCTCTTCAGGGCGGGCGATGAGCACGCCTTTGCCGTCCAGCTGGTCGCTGCCTTGCACGCCGTCAAAGCCCAGCCCGCAGATCTCGTAGCGCACATGGCCGGCGGGGGCGCCGGCCTGGCCGTTGCGGGCCGGCACCGGGATCACGTTGGCCGAACCGATGAAGTCCGCCACGTAGGCGTTTACCGGCGTGCCGTAGAGTTCTTCCGGGGTGCCCAGCTGGGCGATGTCGCCGCGGTCCATGATGGCGATGCGGTCGGACATCGCCAGCGCTTCTTCCTGATCGTGCGTCACGAATACGGTGGTGATGCCGGCCTCGCGCACCAGGTCCAGGATCACGTCGCGCATCTGCAGGCGCATCTTGGCGTCCAGGTTGGACAGCGGTTCGTCCATCAACAGCACGCGCGGCCGGATCACCAGCGCGCGCGCCAGCGCCACGCGCTGGCGCTGCCCGCCGCTCATCTGCGCGGGATAACGGTCGGCCAGTGCCAGCAGGCCGACCTTGTCCAGCGCTTCGTTGACGCGCCGCGTGATCTCGGCGCGCGCCACGCCGCGGGCGCGCAGGCCGTAAGCCACATTGTCGAAAGCCGTCTTGTCCGGGAACAGCGCATAGTCCTGGAACACCATGCCGATGTCGCGGCGGTGCGCGGACACGTGGGTCACGTCGTCCTGGTCAAACAACAGGCGGCCGCCGTCGGGGGCATAGAAGCCCGCAATGCAGCGCAGCAGCGTGGTCTTGCCGCAGCCGCTGGGTCCCAGCAGCGTGTAGAACGCGCCGTCGGGGATGTGCAGCGACAGATTGCGCAGCACTTGCTGCCCGCCGAAAGTCTTGACGATGCCGTCTACGGTGATTGATGCCATGTTTCGCTTCCTGCCTGAGGTTGCCGGCATCATAGAAACGCGCTGCGCGCCCGACCAGCGGTGTTTTTTAAGGGTAGTCGTTAGTTTTTCTAAGAGGTCGGCGCGCGGGCTATCACCTAGAATGCGGCTGGATGACACAGGCGCGCGCAAGCCGCGCCAATGAAAAATAGACGACAAGGGAAACCGTGGGAAAGAGCAGCACTACGCGGCGCCAGGCCGGCGCGCGGGCGGACCGCAACTGAAATGGCGGGGCAGAGCCTGCCGCCGCTCAAGGCCTTGCGCGTGTTCGAAGCCGCGGCGCGCCTGCGCAGCTTCACCGCAGCCGCCGACGAACTGAGCATCACGCACAGCGCGGTCAGCCAACAGATCCGCATACTCGAAGAGTACGTGGGGCAGCCTCTGTTCGCGCGCGAGGCGCGCGGCGTGGCGCTGCTGCCTTGCGCCCAGGCCTACTTTCCGGAAATCCAGGCCAGCCTGGAGCGCATCGCGGCCGCGACCGCCAAGCTGAAATCGCCCGCCTACGGCGGCGTGCTGCGCGTCTGCGCCACGCCGTCCCTGACCATGAAGTGGCTGATTCCGCGCCTGTCGGCGTTCCAGGCCCGGCATCCGGGCGTGGACGTGCAGCTCACCACGCAAGGGCGGTCGTTCCTGGACCGCGGCGGCGACACCGGCAGCGACGTGCTGATCCGCCATGGCTACATGGCGCACTCCGACCTGGCCTGTGTGCACTGCCTGGACGATTTCCACGTGCCGGTGGCGTCGCCGCGCTTCATCGAGCGCAACCGACTGGCTGCGCCCGCGGATTGCCTGGGGCATCCGCTGCTGAAGATCGCGGGCGGCATGGACCACTGGCCGCGTTGGTTCGCGTTGGCCAAGGTGGACGTGCCCGCGCAATTGCCGGGACCGGTGTTCGACCACCAGTTCCTGTGCATGCAGGCCGCCATGAACGACCTCGGCATCGCCTTGGCGCCCTGGTGCCTGCTGGAAGACGACATTCGCGCCGATCGCTTGCGCCCGCTGTTCGACGGCCCGCAGCTGCCGAACGCCGGCATCCACGCGCTATACCGCCAGGATGGCCCGGCCGCCGCGTCGGCGCTATTGTTCATCGAGTGGTTGCGCGAGCAAAGACGCGACCCCTCACATACCGCATAGACCAAGGATTCCTCATGCATTCCAGCTCCACGATACCCGGCCTCTTTTGGCGCGGCATTGCGCCTCCCCTTGCGCTCGCGGACTACAAGCTCATCGCCTTCGACATGGATTCCACGCTGATCTCGATCGAGACGCTGGACGAAATGGCGGACCTGATGGGCAAGAAGGCCGAGGTGGCGGCGCTGACGGAAGCCGCCATGCGCGGCGAGATCAAGGACTACAAGCAGAGCCTGCGCGAGCGCGTGGCGCTGCTGGCGGGGATGCCGGAAGCGGCGCTGGACGAGGTCTATGAGCAGCGTGTGCGCATCAATCCAGGCGCGCAAACGTTGATCGCGGCGTGCAAGGACGCGGGCCTGACCTGCCTGCTGGTGACCGGCGGCTTCACCTGCTTCACCGACCGGCTGCGGGTGTGCCTGGGGCTGGACGACGTGCGCGCCAACGTGCTGGAAATCGTTGACGGCCGCTTGACCGGCAGGCTGCTGCCGCAAGCGTGGGGCGATATCTGCGACGGCGAGGAAAAGCGCCGCAAGCTGCTGGAAGTGTGCGCGGCGCTGGGTGTGGGGCCGGAACGCGCCATCGCCGTGGGCGACGGCGCCAACGACCTGCCGATGATGCGCGCGGCGGGCCTGTCGGTGGGCTACCGCGCCAAGCCGGCCGTGCGCGAGGAGGTCAATGTCGCAATCGACGAAGGCGGCCTGGACCGCCTGCTGGAGCTGATGGCGCGCTAGCGCCGGGGCTTAGGCCAGGCCGCGGATTGCCACGGCCGGATCGGTGTCGGCTTCATAGTCGACGCCTTCGATCTCGAAGCCGAACAGGCGCAGGAAGTCCTGCTTGTAGCCCGCGAAATCGGTCAGCTGGTAGATGTTGTCATTGTTGACCTGGCCCCACAGCGCCTGCACGCGGGCCTGCACCTCGGGATCCAGTTCCTTGTAGTCGGCGCGCAGGCGGCCGTCCTGGTCGAGGATGGGCGTCTGGCCGCAGAGGCTGTCGCGGTACAGGCCGTAGACCTGTTCGATGCAGCCTTCGTGCGTGCCGGCTTCCTTCATGGTCTTGAACAGCAGCGACAGGTACAGCGGCATCATGGGGATCGCCGAGCTGGCCTGCGTCACCACCGCCTTCAGCACCGACACGCGGGCGTCGCCGCCGCGCGCGGCCAGCTTGGCGCGGATCTCCAGCACCTTCTGGTCCAGATCCTTCTTGGCTGCACCGATGGAACCGTTCCAGTAGATGTCGTGGGTGATCTTCTCGCCCAGATAGGTGAACGCCGTGGTGCTGGCGCCTTCGGCCAGCACGCCGGCTTCCAGCAGCGCGTCGATCCACATCTGCCAGTCTTCGCCGCCCATGACGGCGACAGTCGCGTCGATCTCGGCCTGGGTGGCGGGCTCCAGCACGGATTCCTTGACCACTTCGCGGTCGGTGTCCAGGCCGCGCAGGTTGACGGCCTGGCCGATGGGCTTGAGGGTCGAATTGAAGACTTCCCCGGTCTTGGGGTGCGTGCGGCGCGGCGCGGCCAGGCTGTAGATCACCTGGTCGACCTGGCCCAGGTCCTGCTTGATGAGGTCTATGGTCTTGCGCTTGATCTCGTCGGAGAAGGCGTCGCCGTTGATGCTCTTGGCATAAAGGCCGGCGGCATGGGCCTGCTCGTGGAATTCCGCCGTGTTGTACCAGCCCGGCGTGCCGGCCTTGGCCGCATCGCCCGGCCGCTCGAAGAACACGCCCAGCGTCTGCGCGCCGCAGCCGAAGGCCGCGCTGATCCGCGCCGCGAGGCCATAGCCGGTCGATGCGCCCAGCACCAGCACGCGTTTCGGCCCGCCAGCTATCGGCCCCTGGGCGCGGGTGTAGGCGATCTGGTTGCGGACGTTGGCGGCGCAGCCGGCCGGATGGGTGGTGACGCAGATGAAACCGCGCACGCGGGGCTTGATGATCATGGGAGCCTCGATTCGGGGAAATGCCTGGATCGCCCATGCGCGAAAGCGCAAAAAGCGACCCGCATTGTACGGGAGGAGGCGCCGGCGCGCTGCCGGCTCAGCGCGCGTCGGCCCGGGCCAGCGGCGCGGCCTGGGCGCGGCTGCGGCGCCATTCGATCAAACCGATGCCGATGCCGCTGGCGCAGATGATGGCGATGCCCAGCCAGGTCAACGGGTCGGGGAAGTGGCCCCAGACCAGCCAGCCGACCGAGGTGGCGCTGATGATCTGCAGGTAGACGAAGGGCGCCAGGGTGGAAGCGGGCGCGCGGCGGTAGGCGGCGATCTGGAACAGGTGGCCCAGCCCGCCGGTGATGCCGGTGGAGATCAGCACGACCCAATCCAGCGGCGCCAGCGCCTTGAGCACGGGCAGGGCGGGCGGCAGGATGAAGGGCAGGGCCAGGGTCAGGCATATCGTGCCGACCGCGCCGCTCCAGATCAGCGAGGTGAACGGATCGTCGCCTGCCACGCGCCGCGTCGCGATGAACTGCACGGCGAAGCAACAGGCCGTGAGCAGGCCGAACACCGTGCCCACCGGATCCAGGCCGCCGCCCGGCCGGATCACGATGATCACGCCGATGAAGGCGATGCCCGCGGCCACGAATCGAGACAGGCGGGCGGGTTCCTTCAGGACCCAGGGCGCTGCCGACAGCACCAGCAGCGGCGCCAGGAAGTTGATGGCGGTGGCCTCGGCCTGCGGGATGTAGCTCAGCGTGGTGAAGAACATCAGCGTGGCCAGGAACATCGAGCCGCCGCGCAGGATCTGTTCGCGCGGCTTCTTGCTGCGGAATACGCCCAGGCCGCGCGCGGGCAGCACCAGGGCCAGCACCAGCGCCAGGTGCACGGCATAGCGGAACCACGACAGCACCAGCAGCGGCACGCCCGCATTCATCACCCACTTGCCGCTGGCATCCAGGCACGACAGCGTCCACATCGACAGCACCAGCAACAGCACCCCCATCATCGGGCCGCTGGAAGCGGGCGCTGCGCGGCGCGTGCGACCGTCATCGGCCGGGGTCATCGACAAACTCCTTTGGTGGCTGAAACGCCGGTTTGCAGGTACCGGGCGGCTGCCATGATACGCTCATCGCGCCGGGGGAACAGGCTCATGATAGAACTACGCAACATCGAAACTTTTTTCTGGGTGGCCACGCTGGGCAGTTTTCGCGCCGCGTCGGAGAAACTCAACACCACGCAGCCAGCGGTATCGCAGCGCATCGCCTCGCTGGAGGCCGACCTGGGCGTGCTCCTGTTCGAGCGCGAAGCGCGCGGCGTGAAGCTGACCGCCAAGGGGCATGAACTGCTGTCGCACGCGGAGCGCATGTTGCAGGTGCGGCGCGACATGTTCGAAGCCGCGCGCGAGCAAAACGTCATGAGCGGCACGGTGCGCATCGGCGTGGCCGAGACCATCGTGCAGACCTGGCTGCCCACGCTGATCGAACTGATCCATTCCAACTATCCGGCGCTGGTGCTGGAAATCGAGGTCGACACGACCCACGTGCTGCGCTCGCATCTGATGTCGCGGCAGATCGATCTGGCCTTCCTGATGGGGCCGGTGCTGGAAGCGCGGGTCGAGAACCTGCCGCTATGCACCTATCCGCTGGCCTGGGTGGCGAGCCCGGTGCTGGACCTGGGGCCGGAGCCGCTGACGCTGGAGCGGATAGGCAAGCTGCCCATCATCACCTATCCCTCCAACAGCGCGCCTTACCGCGTGGTGCGCGATATGTTGACGCGCGCCGGCGTGAGTTCGCCGCGCATGTACGGCAGCGCCTCGATGTCGATGGTGGTGCGGATGACGCAGGACGCCATCGGCACCAGCGTCATCGCGCCGGTGTTCCTGGGCAAGGAGCTGGCGCGCGGCGAATTGCGCATCTTGCGGGTGGAGGCCGATCCCTTGCCGGAACTGAGCTTCACGGCCACCTGGGTGCAGGGGCCGGATAGCCACGCGGTCCGCGTTATCGCGCAGATGGCGCAGAAGGTGGCCGAGCAGGCCGCGGACGGGACTCCGCTCTAGGTGTTTACCCCAGCAGGGGCTGCGCCGCCGGCCGTGGCGGCCTTGCGACGCGGCCGCGTTGCGGCGCGCCCGGCTGCCCGCTAAGCCCCGCCATTGCGTCGTTTGCGCGAAACGCGGGGGGCGTGGCGCACGAGACCAAAGAAAAATTTATACCCCCGTATCGCAACATACGATTGGACGCTCCGCGCCCCTGACGCTGCAATGGCGCCACATCAATAACGATCGCCTGGATGCCTAGAGCGGGGGGAAAGCATGAACCAGCGTATGTCCCATTCCCGGAATCGGGCGGCAAGCCATGCCGCGCAGGCGCGATGCGCGCCGCTGCGCGGCTGATCTCCAGACTCATTGATTGCCACCGCGCGCCGCCAGGATAACGGGATCCGGCGCGCGGCATACCATCCCGCCAGCCAGGAGTTTTGTCCATGAAGAAGTCGCTAGTTTTCGCCGCCGTCGCCGCCAGCCTGTTGGCCGGCGCCGTCCAGGCACAGGACCTCCCCAAGACCCAGTTGAAAGTCGTGGGCGGCCTGAGCAACCTGACTGCTTACAACGATTACGAAAAGCCGTTCTGGACCAAGACCATCCCCGAGCTGTCCAAGGGCCAGGTCACGGCCGACATCAAGGGCTTCAACGAAATGGGCTTGAAGGGCCCCGAATTGCTGCGCCTGATGTCTCAGGGCGTGGTCGAATTCGGCACCGCCACGCTCGCTTACTTCGCCAGCGACAACCCCATCAACGAAGCGATCGACCTGGCCGGCCTGGCGCCCGACGTCAAGACCGCGCGCGCCGTCACCGACGCGTTCGAACCGGTCTACGCCAAGCTCTATGGCGAAGGCAGCAACGTCAAGCTGCTGGGCATTTCCACGTATCCCGCGCAGGTGCTGTTCTGCAACGCCGAAATCAAGAGCCTGGCCGACATCAAGGGCAAGAAGGTCCGCACCAGCAGCCGCACCACCGCCGAGTTCGTCGAGGCGCTGGGCGGCTCCAGCGTGACCATGGCCTTCGGCGAAGTGGTGCCCGCGCTGCAGAACAAGGTGGTGGATTGCGCCATCACGGGTTCGCTGTCCGGCTATTCGGCCAAGTGGTACGAAGTGTCGACCCACCTGGTCGCGCTGCCGATCAACTGGAACCAGCAGATCCACGCCGTCAACCAGAAGGCCTGGGACAAGCTGGACCCCAACGTGCGCACTTTCCTGCAGACCAATGTGAAGACGCTGGTCGACAACATCTGGGACGCCGCCGCGCGCCAGACCCAGGAAGGCTATGACTGCAACACGGGCGCCGCCGCTTGCCCGTTCCCGGTCAAGGGCAAGATGGTCCTGGTCCAGCCCTCGGACGCTGACCGCGCGCTGCTGAAGAAGGTCACCGAAGAGGCCGTGCTGCCGAAGTGGGCCGCGCGCTGCTCGGCCCAGTGCGTGAAGGACTTCAACGCCACCGTCGGCAAGACGCTGGGCCTGACCGCTATGAAGTAGGGCCCCCCCCCGAAGCGCTGCGCGCTTCCCCCCCCAGGGGGGCATGCCTGCGGACCGGCGGAGCCGGATCCGCGGCATCCGGATGGGGCGGTGTGCTACGGACCGGTGGAGCTGGTTTCGGTACATCCCGATAGGGGGAGTTGCTGCAGATCGGCATAGCCGGCTTCGTGGCATACGTATGGGATCGTTCGTTAATCGCAGAGGCGGCGATGTGTGCCTGGCCCTGCAAAGGTTTGACTCATGACTCAATCTGAACACTTCCGCCTGCTGGGCGGGCTATTGCGGCGCGCCGAGAGCTTTTCGCGCTTGGCCGTGTGGGCCGGCGGCGCGCTGACGGTGGCCAGCGTGTTGCTGATCTCGTTTGACGTGCTGGCCCGCAAGTTCCTGGGCTTCACGACTGGCGGCGCGGACGAGTTGTCCAGCTATGCCTTCGCCATCAGCACCTCCTGGGCGTTGGCATTCGCCACGCTGCAGCGCGCCAACGTGCGCGTGGACGTGGTCTACCAGTACATGCCGGTGCGCGTCGCCGCCGTGCTGGACTGGATCTCCATGGTGGCCCTGGCGGTCTTCATGGTGTATCTGACGTATTACGCGTTCGAGGTGGTGCAGACCTCCTGGGCGCAGAAGTCCGCGGCCAATACGCCGCTGGCCACGCCTTTGTGGATTCCGCAGGGCCTGTGGGCGCTGGGCCTGGCCTGGATGTGCGTCACGGTCGCGCTGATGCTGGCGCGCGCTTCCGCCGCGCTGGTCACGGGTGATATCGAACTGGTCAGGAGCATTTGCGGCGTGCGTTCGGCGCAGGAAGAGGCCGACGAGGAAGCCGCCGCCGGCGAGCGCATGGTGAAGGGAGAGGCCGCATGATTTCCACCGCATTGATACTGCTCCTGGTTTTGATCGGCCTGTCGATTCCGGTGGGCGCGGCGCTGGGCGTGCTGGGCCTGATCCTGGACCCGCTGTTCTCCATGCTGCCGCTGACGCGCGCGATCGGCGAAGTTTCCTGGAGCACCAACAACGAATTCCTGCTGGTGGCGATTCCGCTGTTCATCATGCTGGGCGAGGTGCTGCTGCGCGCAGGATTCGCCGAACGCATGTATGGCGCGATGAGCCTGTGGCTGTCGTGGCTGCCGGGCGGGCTGATGCACGCCAACATCGGCGCCTCGACGCTGTTCTCGGCCACCTCCGGCTCCAGCGTGGCGACCGCCGCGACGGTGGGCACCGTGGCGATCCCGCAGATCCGCAAGTACGGCTACAACGAGCCGTTGTTCCTGGGCAGCCTGGCCGCCGGCGGCACGCTGGGCATCCTGATCCCGCCCTCGATCAACCTGGTCATCTACGGCGTGCTGACGAACTCCTCGGTGCCCAAGCTGTACCTGGCCGGCATCATCCCGGGTTTCGCGATGGCCGCGCTGTTCATGCTGACGGTGGTCATCGCCTGCGTCGCCAAGCCGTCCTGGGGCGGCAAGAAGATCCAGGCGACCTGGGGCCAGCGTTTCGCTAGCTTGGTGCATCTGGCGCCGCCCATGGGGATCTTCTTCCTGGTGGTGGGTTCCATCTACGCCGGCCTGGCCACGCCGACCGAGGCCGCCGCGCTGGGCGTGCTGGGCGCCTTCATCCTGGCGGCCTGGTTCCGCCGCCTGTCGTGGTCGATGCTGCGGGAGGTCATGGAAGGCACCATGCGCTCCACGGCCATGATCATGCTGATCGTGGTGGCGGCCAGCTTCCTGAACTTCGTCATGTCCGCGACCGGCCTGACCGATGCGCTGACCAAGTCGATCACGGGCCTGGGCCTGTCCCCCGGCTGGATGCTGCTGATCGTGGTGATCTTCTACCTGGTGCTGG
Source organism: Achromobacter xylosoxidans (assembly GCF_014490035.1). Taxonomy (NCBI): domain Bacteria; kingdom Pseudomonadati; phylum Pseudomonadota; class Betaproteobacteria; order Burkholderiales; family Alcaligenaceae; genus Achromobacter; species Achromobacter xylosoxidans. The sequence goes on from NZ_CP061008.1 coordinate 3,287,243, forward strand.
GCTGCTTCATGGAAACGCTGTCCATGATGATCACGACCATCCCCATCGTGGCGCCCATCATGATCGGCCTGGGTTTCGATCCCATCTGGCTGGGCATCGTCATCATCATCCTGGTCGAAGCCGCCCTGATCACGCCTCCGGTGGGCCTGAACCTGTTCGTGGTGCAAAGCCTGCGCAAGAGCGGTTCCATGAGCGCGGTCATCGTCGGCAGCCTGCCGTTCGTGGCCGCCATGTTCGTGATGCTGGCGCTGCTGGCCTTCTGGCCGGACGTGGCGCTGTGGCTGCCGCGCGTATTCGGCTGACCTTTATTGCATAGACGTTCCGGGGCGCGGCGAACCGCCGCGTCCTTCACTCCCTAATTCTCAGCAGGACAGACATGAAAGCCGTATTCCAGATCGAAGACTCGCAACCCCGCCAGGTGGAAGTGGAGTTCAACACCCTGATCGTCGCCGGCTGGGCCGGCCGCGACATGGCCGCGATCGAGCATCACATCGAAGAGCTGGCCGCCATCGGCGTGCCGCGTCCCAGCAGCGTGCCGCTGTACTACCGCATTGCCGACAATCAACTGACGCAGAAGGAAACCGTGCAGGCCCTGGGCGAGGATTCCTCGGGCGAAGTCGAGACCTTCGTGTTCTCCGTGGACGGCGAAATGTACGTCAGCATCGCCTCCGACCATACCGACCGCAAGCTGGAAACCTACAGCGTGGCGATGTCCAAGCAGGTCTGCGTCAAGCCCGTGGCCACGAGCGCCTGGCGCCTGGCCGACGTGGCGGACTACTGGGACGAGCTCGTCATCCGTTCCTACATCGTCGAGAACGGCGTGGAAGTGCTGTACCAGGAAGGCCCGCTGGCGTCGCTGCGCACGCCGCAGGACCTGATCGCGGGCTATACCGGCGGCGCCACGGTGCTGCCGGCCGGCGCGGGCATGACCTGCGGCACGGTGGGCGCGATCGGCGGCATCCGCGCCGCGGCCGACTTCACCATGGAATTGCACGATCCGCGGCGCCAGCGCAGCCTGCGCCACCGCTATCATGTCGAGACGCTGCCCGTGGTGGCCTGATTCTGGCCCCAGGCGCCGATCGCCAGGCGCGCCCGCGGGCGCGCCCGTTTGCACTCAAGCCGCAAGACGGCACTAGGATGACTATGGTTCCGACTTTGAACGATCTGACCCAGGCCCTGCAAGAGGGCCGCAGCACCTCCGTGGAACTGACGCAGGCGGCGCTGGCCCGCGCGCAGGACGAAGCGGGCGAGGGCGCGCGCGCGTTCACCCGCCTGTACGCCGAATCCGCGTTGGCGCAGGCGCAAGCTTCCGACACGCTGCGCGCCGCCGGCATCGTCCGCTCCGCGATCGAGGGCCTGCCGATCAGCATCAAGGATCTCTTCGACATCGAAGGCGAAACCACGATGGCTGGTTCGGTGGCCCGTGAAGGCGAACCGGCGGCCGACGCCGACGCTGAAGTCGTGCGCCGTCTGATCGCGGCAGGCGCGGTCATCATCGGCCGCACCAACATGACCGAATTCGCCTATTCGGGCCTGGGCATCAATCCCCATTACGGCACGCCCCTGAACCCCTACGACCGCGCCACCGGCCGCATCCCGGGCGGCTCGTCCTCGGGCGCCGCGGTGTCGGTCGCCGACGGCATGTCGGCCGCAGCCATCGGTTCGGACACTGGCGGTTCCGTGCGCATTCCGGCCGCGCTTTGCGGCCTGACGGGCTTCAAGCCCAGCGCCTGGCGCGTCTCCATGGAAGGCGTGCTGCCGCTGTCGGCCAACCTGGACTCCATCGGCCCCATCGCCGCCAGCGTGCGCTGCTGCGCCGAACTGGACGCCATCCTGTCCGGCGACGGCGGCCCGGCGCCGGAAGCGGCCGTGCTGCGCGGGTTGCGCCTGGCCATCCCGACCACGCTGGCGCTGGACGCCATGGACAAGCATGTTGCCGACAGCTTCGCAGCCGCCGTGAGCCGCCTGAAGGCCGCCGGCGCCCTGGTCGAAGAGATCGCGATTCCGGAATTCGCCGAACTGGCCGCCATCAACGCCAAGGGCGGCTTTACCGCCGCCGAAGCCTGGGCCTGGCACCGCGACCTGATCGCCCGCGCCGGCAAGCGCTATGACCCGCGCGTGGTGTCGCGCATCATGCGCGGCAAGGACATGAGCGCGGCCGACTACCTGGACCTGCTGGATGCGCGCGAAGCCTGGGTCGCGGCGGTGGACCGCCGCATTGCCGGCTACGACGCCCTGATCATGCCGACCACGCCCATCGTGGCGCCGGCGGTGGCCGACCTGCAGGCCTCCGATGATGCCTATTACGCCGCCAACGGCCTGATCCTGCGCAACCCGACGCTGATCAATTTCCTGGATGGCTGCGCGTTGTCGCTGCCTTGCCATGCCGCCGGCACGGCGCCGGTGGGCCTGATGATCGCGGCCAGCAACGGCGCGGACCGCCGTATCCTGAGCATCGGCCTGGCGGTGGAAGCGCTCTACGCCGGCCAGTGAGGCGCAGCCGGGACGGGCGGCGGCCGCCGGTCCGTCCTGGGCGCTAAGATGGCGGCTGCATAGCCGGATGCCGCCGCCATGATCGATCTGCGCAATATCGAAACGTTCTTCTGGGTCGCCACCCTGGGCGGTTTCAGGGCGGCGGCCGAGAAGCTCAATGCCACCCAACCGGCCATTTCCCAGCGCATCGCGTCGCTGGAATCCGATCTGGGCGTGCGCCTGTTCGACCGCGACACGCGGGGCATCAAGCTGACAGGCAAGGGGCGCGAGCTGCTGTCGCATGCCGAGCGCATGCTGCAGATGCGGCGCGACATGCAGGAGGCCGCGCGCGCCAAGAGCGTGATGAGCGGCATGCTGCGGCTGGGCGTATCGGAAACCATCGTCCATACGTGGCTGCCGACCCTGATGGAATATCTGCACGACGCCTATCCGGCGCTGATGGTCGAGATCCAGGTGGATACGACCACGGTGCTGAAGACGCAGCTCGCCTCGCGCCAGATCGACCTGGCATTTCTGCTGGGGCCGATGGAAGAGCCCCGCATCGAGAACCTGTACCTCTGCAATTACCCGCTGTCCTGGGTGGCAAGCCCCAAGCTCAAGGTCGGACGCCAGCCGATCGCGCTAAAGCGCCTGGCCGAATGGCCGGTGATCACCTATCCCTCCACCACCGATCCGCACCGCGCCGTGCGCCAGCTGTTGCAGCAGGCGGGCGTCGAGGCGCCGCGCATGTACGGCAGTTCGGCGCTCAGCGTCATCGTGCGGATGGCGCAGGACGGCATCGGCACCGCGGTCATCGCGCCCGTCATCCTGCACAAGGAGCTGGCGCAGGGCGAATTGCGCATTCTGGACGTGAAGGCGCCGGCCTTGCCGCCGCTGCATTACACCGCCTGCTGGATGCAGGGGCCGGACAGCCAGATTCCGCGCGCGGTGGCGGAGGCGGCGCAGCAGATCGCGCGGGAAGAGGCGCTGCGCCATCCGGCATAACCCTGATAAATATTTTTGATCGGGGTCTATCGCAACTTGTGATTGGACGCTGGCCCGCGGTTCCTGTGCAATGCCCCAATACCTGCATCATCATCAAGGGGATAGGCATGCAATCCAAACCCGCGGCGCGCGCCAGCGTCGAATTGGCCCGGCAGGCGCGGCTGGACGCGCGCAGCGGCAAGCTGACCGGCCCGACCGCCAATCTGGCGCCGGGCCACGTCCAGGCCAACCTCGCCATTCTGCCGCGCGCGCTGGCCGCGGACTTCCTGCATTTCTGCCAGCGCAATCCCAAGCCCTGTCCCTTGCTGGCCATGTCCGAGCCCGGCGATCCCGCCTTGCCGGAACTGGGCCAGGACATCGACATCCGCAGCGACATCCCGCGTTACCGGGTATGGAAGAACGGCGAGCTGGTGGCCGAGCCTACCGATGTGCGCGATATCTGGCGCGACGATCTGGTGTCGTTCCTGATCGGCTGCTCGTTCTCCTTCGAGGAAGCGATGCTGGACAACGGCTTGCCCGTGCGCCACATCGAGCAGGGCTGCAACGTGCCCATGTATCGCACCAGCGTCCCGACCCATGCCGCGGGCGTGTTCGGCGGTCCGTTGGTCGTGTCCATGCGTCCCCTGAAGGCGGCGGACGCCATCCGCGCCATCCAGGTCACCTCGCGTTTTCCCTCGGTCCACGGCGCGCCGGTGCATATCGGCGACCCCGCGTTGATCGGGATTGCCGACATCAACCGCCCGGACTATGGTGATCCGGTGGAAATCCGCGAAGGGGAAATGCCCGTGTTCTGGGCTTGCGGCGTAACGCCGCAGTCGGTGGTCGCAGCGGTCAAGCCGGAATTCTGCATTACCCACGCGCCGGGCCATATGCTGGTCACGGACCTCATCAACAGCCGGATGGCGGTGTTCTGACCGCCAACCATCCGCTTTCTCAGTAGCGCGTAAGCGGGTAGCGGTTAGAAGTCTCTACTCGCGCTGCAGTTCCAGTTGTGCCACCAAAACGATCCATTAAAGGACAAGGGGAAATGGCGACAACCGCTTTGAATCTGGGGCCTTCCGGCTTGCCGGAGGGTCTCGTGCCGCCGCCAGCGCGGCCATGCATTGCTTTCACACCCAGCCGGTCCAATCCAGGAGTCCAGTTATGAAGATGAAGCTCATCGCGGGTGTCGCCGCGAGCCTGGCGCTGATGTGCGCCGTTCCCGCGCAGGCGCAACAGGCCGTGCGCATCGGCGCAATCTATCCGCTATCGGGCGCCTTGGCGTCCACCGGGGCTGAAATCAAGGCGGCCGTCGAACTGGCGGTCGAGATCATCAACAATCCGCATCCCGAGCTGGAAGGCATACCGCTGGCAGCGGGCAGCGGCTTGCCGGCGCTGGGCGGCGCCAAGATCGAAGTGGTGTTCGGCGATTCCCAGGGCAAGCCCGAAGTGGGCCTGGCCGACGCCCAACGCCTGATCGACCAGGAAAAGGTAGTGGCCCTGACCGGCGCTTACCAGTCCGCCGTGACCAAGACCGCCAGCCGCATCGCCGAGCAGCGCGGCATACCCTACGTCAATGGCGAATCCAGCAGCCCGGACCTGACCGAGCGCGGCTATAAGTGGTTCTTCCGCACCTCGCCCAACGACGATACCTTCGTCGAGAACATGATGCAGTTCCTGGATGGCATCAAGGCGGTGCCGACCGCCAAGATCGCCGTGGTGTACGAGAACACCGACTTCGGCGTGAACACTTACAAGGCGGTCGAAAAGTTCGCCAAGCAATACAACCGCCAATTGGTCGCCAACATCGCCTACAGCGCCGGCTCGGCCTCGGTGACGGCGGAAGTGCAGAAACTGGCGGCCGCCAAGCCCGATGTGGCGATCTTCGCCAGCTATACCTCGGACGCCATGCTGTTCGTGCGCACCATGCGCGAAAGCAAATACGCGCCGCCGGTGTTCTTGGCCAACGACGCGGGCTTCATCGATTCGCGCTTCGTGCAGGAGGTGGGGCCGCAGGTCCAGGGCGTGCTGACGCGCGACGTCTGGGGCAATGACGTGGCGGCATCCAAGGCCGGGCTGAAAAAGATCAACGACATGTACAAAGCCAAGACGGGCAAGGACCTGAACGGCAACAACGCCCGTTCGATGCAGGGCGTGCTGGTGCTGGCCGACGCGATCAACCGGGCCGGTTCGACCGACCCCGAGGCGATCCGCAAGGCGCTGGCCGCCACCGATCTGGGCGAGGCGCAGGTCGCGATGCCCTGGGCCGGGGTGCAGTTCGACGCCAAGGGCCAGAACACCAAGGGTTCGGGCCTGATCCTGGAGCTCAAGGGCGCGGCCTACCAGACCGTGTGGCCGGAAAAATACCGTACCGACAAGAACCTGCCCACGCTGCCGTTCACCTGGAAGTAAACATAGTCTGACGCGGCGGGCCGCGGGGCCCGCCGCGAGGAGCACTCCATGTTTGAAGCTCTCTCGGCAGGCCTGTTCAACGGCCTGATCTATGCCGCGGTGGCGGTGGGGCTGGCGCTGATCTGGGGCATCACCGACGTCATCAACTTCGCCCATGGCGAGTTCCTGATGCTGGGCATGTATGCAGCCTATTGGCTCTACACGCTGGGCCACATCGATCCCACGCTGTCGGCGCCGCTGGTGGCGGTCCTGCTCGCCTTCGTCGGCTTCCTGACTTATGCGCTCATCATCCGCCGCCTGCAAAAGGGGCCGGCGATGGCGGTCATCCTGGCCACCTTCGGCCTTGGGCTGGTGCTGCGCCAGATTGCCTTCATCGCCTTCAGCCCCGACTACCGCAGCCTGCCGGACACGCTGGTGTCGGGCAGCGTCACGGTTGCCGGCATCTCGCTGGGCCGACCCCAGGTGGTGACGGGCCTGATCGCGCTGGTAGTGGTGGTCGCGCTGTTCATCCTGGTGTACCGCACGCGCTGGGGCCATGCCCTGCAGGCGGTGGCGGAAGACCGCCAGGTGGCGGCGCTGGTGGGCATTTCGCCCGACCGGGTCAACGCCCAGGTCTGGATGCTGGGCAGCGCGGCGGTCGGCCTGGCCGGCGCCTTGCTGACCACCTTCTTCTACGTATTTCCCTCGGTGGGCACGGTGTTCGGCCTGCTGGCCTTCGTGGCGGTGTGCATGGGCGGCTTCGGGTCGTTGCCTGGCGCCTTCATCGCGGGGATCCTGATCGGCATCATCGAGGCCATGACCGGCTACTTCGTCGCCCCAGCGTTGAAGACCGTGAGCGTCTTCATCCTGTTCATCCTGGTTCTCTGGTATCGGCCGCGCGGCCTGTTCGGGCGGTGGTGAGATGAACAAGACAGACAAGATCGATACCGTGTCCGCCGGCGTGCCCAAATGGCCGGTCCTGGCCGCTGCCGTCGCGGCCATCCTGATGGCCCTGGTGCCGCTGGTGGTGAAGGATGCCTTCACCCTGCAGGTGCTGCTGCTGGCCATCATGTTCGGCGCGCTGGGCGCCTGCTGGAACCTGGTGGGCGGCTTCCTCGGGCGGATCTCCTTCGGCCATAGCGTGTTCGTGGGGGTAGGGGGCTACACCACCTTGCTGCTGCTGCACCATCTGAAGCTCACGCCGCTTTTGGGCATCCCGCTGGGCGGGGTGATCAGCGCCGCGCTGGCGTGGCTGGTGGGCGGACCCACCCTGCGGCTGTCCGGCCATTACTTCGCCATGGCCACCATCGCGCTGCTGCAGATCGGCCTGCTGCTGATGATCAACTGGGAATGGGCGGGCGGCGCGGTCGGCCTGGAGGCGCCCATCGGCGACGCCGCCTGGATGCTGCTGTTCCGCAGCAAGGTGCCGTACTACTGGATCGCGGTGGGGCTGGCCTTCCTGACCTTTTGCGCCACCTTCTTCCTGGTGCATTCCAAGACCGGCTTCTACTGGCGTGCCATCAACGGCGACGAGGCGGCCTCGCGCAGCCTGGGCGTGCCCGCGGACCGTTACAAGATGCTGGCATTCGTGATGTCGGCGGGCATGACCGGCGTATGGGGCGGCTTCTTTGCCATGTACGTGGGCTTCATCGACCCGGAATCCATGTTCAACCTGACGATGTCGGTGCAGGTCGTGCTGGTGACCATCCTGGGCGGGGTCGGCACGCTGATCGGCCCGTGGCTGGGCGCGGCGGTGCTGCTGCCGCTGTCCGAGGGCACGCGCGTGTTGTGGGGCAGTTCGGGCCTGGGCCTGGATCTGCTGATTTTCGGCCTGGCCATCTTGCTGGTCACGCTGTTCCTGCCGGGTGGGCTGGTGACATTGAGGAGGCGCCGTGGCTCTGCTGGACGTTAAGAACCTGACCAAGCAATTCGGCGGGCTGGTCGCGAACAAGGACATCTCGCTGTCGGTCGAGGCGGGCGAGATCGTCGCCATCATCGGCCCGAACGGAGCGGGCAAGAGCACCTTGTTCAACGGCCTGGTCGGGCATCATGAGCCCACCTCCGGCTCGGTGACTTTCGACGGCCAGTCGATGATAGGCCGGCGGCCCGAACAGGTGGCCGCCATGGGTCTGGTGCGCACTTACCAGATCCCGCGCAGCTTCGGGCAGATGACGGTGCTGGAGAACGCCATGGTCGGGGCGCTGCTGCGCCATCCGCGCCTGCAGGACGCGCGCCGCGAATCGGCCCGCGTGCTGCAACTGGTGGGCCTGGCCGAACGCGCCGACGTCAGGGCGGCCGAGCTCAATGTGGCGGGCCAGAAGCGGGTCGAACTGGCCCGGGCGCTGGCCACCGAGCCGCGCATGCTGCTGCTGGACGAAGTGGCGGGCGGACTGAACCCGGCCGAGGCCATCGCCCTGGCCGAGATCCTGCGCGGCATCCACGCGTCGGGCGTCACGCTCATCATCGTGGAGCATGTGCTGGAGGTGGTCATGCGGCTGGCGCACCGGGTGCTGGTGTTGAACTTCGGCCAGATGATCGCCGAGGGGGCGCCCCAGGAAATCGTGCGCAATCCGGCCGTGATCGAAGCCTATCTGGGGAGAAAGCACCGTGCCTGATGCGATGCTGAAAGTGGAAGACCTGAGCGTGGCCTACGGCGGCGTGCAGGCGGTGCGCGGCCTGTCGCTGGAGGTCAGGCCGGGCGAGATCGCTGCGCTGCTGGGCGCCAACGGCGCGGGCAAGTCCAGCACCCTGATGGCGATCGTCGGCTCCGTCAAGCCCAAGAGCGGCCGGGTGATTTTCGAAGGCCGGGATATCACCGGCACGCCGCCGGACAGGCTGGTGACGCAGGGTATCTCGATGATTCCCGAAGGCGCCCGCGTATTCGCGCGCCAGCCCGTGGAACAGAATCTGCGCCTGGGCGCGTACACCGTGCGCGATGAGCGCGTGTACGGGGAACGCCTGGAGCGCGTCTACACCCTGTTCCCGCGCCTGAAGGAACGTCGCACGCAGTTGGCCGGAACCATGTCGGGCGGCGAGCGCCAGATGCTGGCCATCGGCCGGGCGCTGATGAGCGGACCGCGCCTGCTCTTGATCGACGAGCCCAGCCTGGGCCTGTCGCCCTTGCTGGTGGAACAGGTATTCGACGCGCTGGCGGCCTTGAACCGCGATGACGGCCTGTCGGTCTTGTTGGTGGAGCAGAATATGGCCCAGGCGCTGGAAGTCGCGGCGCGCGCCTACGTGATGCAAAGCGGCAGGGTGGCGCTGTCGGGCGAAGCGGCGGAGCTGGCAGCCTCGGACGAGGTGCGCAAGGCCTATCTGGGGATGTAAGGAAGGGAGCGTGACGAAACCGCGCCGGACGCGCAAGGCGTCCGGCGCGGACAGTCATCAGAAGATGTGGCGGAAGCCCACTGCGGCGCCGAGCTGGCTGCTCTTGCCGGCGATTTCGCCGCTGGCGGCGTCGTTGACCTTGTTCCAGTCGACCGTGCCGTAGATCTGCGAGCGCTTGGACAGCGAGTACTCGGCCACGGCGACCAGCGCGTAGCGCTTGCCCTTGTCGCCGTCTTCGACCACGTTCTTGCTCTGGTCGTAGTAGGCGGCGCCGGTGATGGCCCAGCGCGGCGTGGCCTGCCAGGTGGCGCCGGCGAAGTAGCCATTGTCCTTGCGGTCCAGGCCGGGCGCCTGGTTGCCGCCCATCACGGCGTTGACCCAGCCGGTTTCGTCGCGGCCGTTGTAGTAGCCGGCGAAGACCTTGGCGCCGTCGAACTGATACGAGGCGTTCAGGTTCCAGACGCGCTGGCGCAGATCGGAATCCGTGCCATCGTAGGTCTGCTGGTAGGCCGCGCCCAGGCCCAGCTTGCCGACGGTGTAGCGCAGGCTGGCGCCGTACTGCTGGCCGGCCTTGTGGTCCTTGTAGTCGTCGCCGTTGGCCCAGGACAGCACGAACGCCAGGTCTCCAATGGTGTTGGAGTACTTGGTCATGTTGTTGGTGCGCACGCGCGACATGGCGGCGGGCAGCCAGGCGTTCTGGTCGTAGTTGCCGACGGTCAGCGGGTCGAAGTAGTCGGCCAGCAGGTCGAACATCGGGGTGTTCTGCAGACCCAGGGTCAGCGCGCCGATGTTGCCGCCGTCCAGGCCGATGTAGGCCAGGCGGCTGAAGGTCTTGGACGGATCCGAGCCGCGGCCGTTCTGCATGTTGAAGCCGTTTTCCAGGCGGAAGAAGGCGCGGTTGCCGTCGCCCAGGTCTTCGGAGCCGCGCAGGCCCCAACGGCTGTTGGATATGGCGCCGTTCTCCATCGACACGCGGCTGCCGTCTTGACCGACGCTGCCGGCGCTGGTGCTCAGGTAGCGGATGCTGACGTCGGCGATGCCGTACAGGGTGACGCTGGTTTCGGCGTGGGCCGCGCCGGCGGCCAGGCCCAGGCTTGCAAGGGCGAGGGATAGGGGAATGCGTTTCATGCTGGGGGCTCCTCCTGGGTAGCGCTATTTATTAGTGGCGCCGGGCTTTTGGCCCGGCTGTTCGCGCCTGGCGGATCGTCAGGCGCTGGGCCGTCGCACCGACGCTTACGGTAAGCGCGGGTCCGGGCGATAGCCGCATATGCACATATACGCCGTAATGTTGCAACGTAGCAGCGCCAGGGAATTCTAGAAAAACTGGGGCGTGAGCGGCACCTGTTGTTTTTTGGAGTTTTCCCTGGTTTACAACACGAAAAAACGGGGGGAGGCGAGACCGGAGGCCAAAAAAAACCCCGTTTCAGAAACGGGGTTTTCATGTCAGCACCGCGCTACAGCGTCATGTGCAGCGGCAGCCACGTCGCTATGCCGGGCACGGCATAGAGCAGCAGCACCGCCAGGATCATCAGGAAGAACATCGGCAGCGAGGCGCGCGCGATGTAGGGCAGTTCCCTGCCGCTCATGCCGGACAGAACGAACAGGTTGAACCCCACGGGCGGCGTGATTTGTGCCATTTCCACAACGAACACGATGAAGATGCCGAACCAGATCAGATCGATGCCGGCGGCCTGCACGGTGGGCAACAGCACGCCCATGGTCAGCACGACAATGGAGATGCCGTCCAGGAAGCAGCCCAGGACGATGAAGAACACCATCAGCGCCATGATGAGCCCGAACTGCGACAGGCCCAGCCCCCCGATCCATTCAGCCAGCGCGCGCGGCAGGCCGATATAGCCCATGGCCAGGGTCAGGAACTGCGCGCCCGCCAGGATCAGCGCAATCATGCAGTACAGCCGGGTTGCGCCCAGCAGCGATTGCATGAAGGCGGAGCGGTTCAGCGATCCCTGCAGCGCAGACAGGATCAGCGCGCCCACCACGCCGACCGCCGCCGCTTCCGTGGCGGTGGCGATGCCGGTATAGATGGAACCCAGCACCGCGCCGATCAGCAGCATCACCGGGATCAGATGGCGCGAACGCGACAGCTTTTCCAGCAGCGACAGGCCGGGGTCGGCCGCCGGCACCTGGCCGGGATTGCGGATCGCCCACCAGGCGATGTAGCCCATGAACAGCAGGGCCAGCAGGATGCCCGGCACGATGCCCGCGATGAACAGCTTGGCGATGGACACGTCCGCCGCCACGCCGTACACGATCATGATGATGGACGGCGGGATCAGCAGGCCCAGCGTGCCGGCGCCCGACAGCGTACCCAGGATCTTGTCCTCGGGATAGCCGCGGCGCGTCAGTTCCGGGATGGTCATCTTGCCGACCGTGGCGCAGGTCGCCGCGGACGAGCCCGAGACCGCCGCGAAGATGGCGCAGCCGATCACGTTGGTGTGCAGCAGCCGCCCGGGCAGGCGGTTGAGCCAGGGGGCGAGCCCCTTGAACAGGTCTTCGGACAGCCGCGTGCGGAACAGGATTTCGCCCATCCACAGGAAAAGCGGCAGGGCGGTCAGCGTCCAGCTGGAGGACGCGCCCCAGATGGTGACGGCCATGGCATCGCCCGCGGGCCGGCTGGAGAAGATCTCCATGCCGATCCAGGCGGTCCCCGCCAGGGTCAGGCCGACCCAGACCCCGCAGCCCAGGAGCGCGAAGATCGAGACGACCAATAGGGTGATGACGAGTAGTTCATTCATGGGTTTGCTGCGAAGTGGCGGCGGACAGGCCGCGTGAGCGTCGGATCAGCTCGTCGATCAGGGCGACCAGGAACAGCACCGTGCCCACGGCCATGCTGAGTTGCGGTATCCAGAGCGGCGTCGCGTCGTTGGACGTGGAGATGTCGTTGAACTGCCAGGAGTCGTAGGTCAGCTTGACGCTGAAGAACGCGAAGGCGGACGCGAGCAGGCAGCCGACCGCCAGGGCGAAGATATCCAGCTTGCGGCCTGCGGCGGGCTTGAGCGAATTGAGCAGCAGCGTCACGCGGATGTGTTCGCCGTGCTTGAACGTACTGGCAAGGGCGAGGAACCCGGCGGCGGCCATGAAATACCCGGCATAGGCGTCCGTGCCGGGTATGTTCATGCTGAGCTGGCGCGCGATGATCGCGGCCAGCACCGACACCAGGACGCCGATCGTGCACAGGCCGGCCAGCAGGCCGGCCGCGCCGTAGAGACCATCTAGAAAGCGGCGCATGGAAATATCACTGCTTCTTGTAGGCGTCGATCATGGCCTGGCCATCGGCGCCAGCCTTCTTCAGCCAGTCGTCCAGCATGCGCTTGCCGATCACGGACAGGCCTTCCTTCAGCTCGACCGTGGGCTGGATGGTTTCCATGCCGTTCTTGGCCAGTTCCGCCTGATACCACTTGTTCTTTTCCTGCGACAGCTTCCAGCCGCGCTCTTCGGCTTGCGCGCCGGCCTTCTTCAAGGCGGCCTGGGTCGCGGGGTCAAGCGCGTCGAACGCCTTCTTGTTGACGATGATGGCGTTCTTCGGCAGCCAGGCCTGGGTGTCGTAGAACTTCTTGATGTACTCGTAGGTCTTGGTGTCGTAGCCGGTGGAGGCCGAGGACATATAGGAATCGATCACGCCGGTGGCCATGGCCTGGGCCAGTTCAGCCTGCTGCACGGTAACGGGCTGCGCGCCGACCAGTTCGGCGATCTTGGCCGTCACCGGGCTGTAGGCGCGCCACTTCAGGCCCTTCATATCGCTGATCTGCTTGATGTCCTTGTTGGCGAAGATGCCCTGGGGCGGCCAGGCCACCGCGTACAGCAGCGTCATGCCGTGCGCGTTGAGCTTCTTTTCGAGGAAGGGCTTCTGCGCTTGATAGAGTTTGAACGACGCGTCATAGCCGGTGGCCAGGAAGGGCAGGCCGTCCAGTTCGTAGATCGGATCTTCGTTCGCAAAGTTGGTCAGCAGGATCTCGCCGATCTGCGCCTGGTTGCCCTGCACCGCGCGCTTGATCTCGGGCGCTTTGTACAGCGAGGCGTTGTTGTGCAGCGTGATCTTCAGCTTGCCTTCGGACAGCGTGTCGACGTCCTTGACGAAGGTGGTCAGGTTTTCAACGTGGAAGTTGCTGGCCGGATAGGCGGTGGGCAGATCCCATTTCGTTTGAGCCTGGGCGCCGGCGCTGAACGCCAGGACGATGCTGCCTGCCAACAGGGAAATCTTCTTGTGCATGGGGTGGTCCTTCTTTGCGAATGGTGAAGCCGGGTTGTGCCCGATAGGCATTGCGAAAAAGAGAGCGCTGCGGCGATGACGCGCAGCTGAAAAGCCGTGCCATTCTATGTTGCTATGCGGCGGCGGGGCGCGCGAAATCGCGTCTTTACGGGTTATTCCTAACAGGCGTGCGCAGCGTCGATCATTGAGGGTTCAATCTTTGCGCAAACGCATTGCGGCAGCCGTTTTTCTTCTAACATTGCGTATCGAATGCATGGTGCCGAGGCGTGTGTGAATTTCGTTTTCCGTCGTGATGAGTTGCTGGTTGAAGAGACGTCCGCCGTATTGCCGGACACTGCCTTGTGCGTGCAGATAGGCGTGGCGGCCGCGGCCTTGCAGCCGATCTGGGCCATGCCCGGCTCGCCCTGCCGCACGGTGCATGTCGAACCTGGCGTGGAACCGCCGCAGGGCTACGCCTTCAGGAAGCTGCGTTCGCTCTTTGGCGTGCTGGATGACGAGCGCATGGCGCTGGCCGGACGCGCCTACCAGATCGCCGAATGGGCGCGCACGCACCGGTTCTGCGGCGTCTGCGGTACGCCGGCAGAGCGGGTGCCCACCGAATTCTGTCTGCGTTGCCCGTCCTGCGGCTTCTCGGCCTACCCGCGCATTTCGCCCGCCATGATGGTGCTGATCCGCAAGGGCGACAGCATCCTGCTGGCGCGCCACACCACCACCGCGACCTCGCGCTATACCGCCTTGGCCGGTTTCGTCGAGCCAGGCGAAAGCATCGAACAGACCATCCACCGCGAGGTCCATGAGGAGGTCGGCCTGAAGGTCGGCAACCTGCAGTATTTCGGCAGCCAGTCCTGGCCGTTTCCGCATTCGCTCATGGTCGCGTTCACGGCGGACTACGTGTCCGGCGACATACGCGTGCAGGAAGACGAGATCGCCGATGCGCGCTGGTTCGGTCCGGGCGATCCCATGCCCGAGATCGCGCCGCGGATTTCCATCGCGGGATGGTTGATCCGGGCGAACCTGCCCATGGGCTGGTCGGCGCCTTAAAACCGTCGTTTCGCTTGCAGTCTTCTAGGGGTATTCCCTCGAAAGAGGGAATTTTTGGCATCCCGTCCGCATTTTTTATTGATGAAATATAGATAAATTATTAGTATTTCGCTCATATAAACTCGGCTTGCGTCTTCCATGACCCCCACTTTGATTGCATCGTCGGCCCATTTGGCCGGCGGCAGCGCGCCTGACCTTTCCGAAGTGGAATTCGGTCTGATGATCGCCAGCCATGCCTTCGACCGCTGGACCGTGCGCTGCATGGCGGCGGCCGGGCTGCCCGACCTGACGCCCACCGACGTGATGGTCTTTCATCATGTCTATCACCGTGAGCGCCCCAAAAAGCTGGCCGACATCTGCTTCACGCTGAATGTCGAGGACACGCACATCGTCAGCTACGCGCTTAAGAAGCTGGACCGCCTGGGCGTGGTCAAGGGCGAGCGCAGCAGCAAGGAAGTCTTTTACAGCGTGACCCCGGAAGGCGCGGCCATACTCAAGCGCTATGCCGAGGTCCGCGAACAATGCCTGACCGCCGGCCTGGACGCGCCGGGCGGGGGCGGGCTGGACTACAGCCGCCAACTGGCGCATACGCTGCGCGCGTTGTCCGGCCTGTACGACCAGGCGGCCCGCGCGGCGACCTCTCTCTGATTCCGTTTACCCGTGCGCGGCCGCAGGCGCCGCGGCGACCCTTTGTTTGCAAGGACAGCTATGAAGTGGCAATTCTGGATTGACCGTGGGGGCACCTTTACCGACATCGTGGCGCGGCGCCCCGATGGCACGACCACCACGGCCAAGATGCTCTCGGAAAACCCCGAGCAGTATCGCGACGCGGCCGTGGCCGGCATCCGCAAGCTGCTGGGCATCGCGCCCGGCCAGCCCGTGCCCGCCGATCAGGTCGAGTGCGTGAAGATGGGTACTACCGTTGCCACCAACGCCTTGCTGGAACGCAAGGGCGAGCGCACCTTGCTGGTGACGACCCGGGGTTTCCGCGACGGCCTGCGCATTGCCTACCAGAACCGTCCGCGCCTGTTCGACCGCAACGTCGTCCTGCCCGAGATGCTCTACGAGTCCGTGGTGGAAGCGGACGAGCGCGTGGCCGCCGACGGCGAAGTGATCCGCGAGCTGGATCAGGACGCGCTGCGCGCGGCCATGCAGGCCGCTTACGACAGCGGCATCCGCGCCGTGGCCATCGTCTTCATGCACGCCTGGCATGCGCCCGAGCACGAGCGCATCGCGGCCCGCATCGCGCGTGAAGTGGGCTTCCCGCAGGTGTCGGCCTCGCACGAGGTCAGCCCGCTGATCAAGTTCGTGTCGCGTGGCGACACCACGGTGGTGGACGCCTATCTGTCGCCCATCCTGAAGCGCTATGTCGACCAGGTGGCCGGCGAACTGCCGGGCATCCGCCTCATGTTCATGCAATCCAGCGGCGGCTTGACCGACGCGCACCGTTTCCGCGGCAAGGACGCCATCCTGTCGGGTCCTGCCGGCGGCATCGTCGGCATGGTGCGCACCAGCGAGATCGCGGGCTTTCCCAAGGTCATCGGCTTCGACATGGGCGGGACCTCCACCGACGTGTCGCATTACGCGGGCGAATTCGAACGCGAGTTCGAGACCCAGGTGGCCGGCGTGCGCATGCGCGCGCCCATGATGAGCATCCACACCGTGGCGGCGGGCGGCGGCTCGATCCTGCATTTCGACGGCGCGCGTCTGCGCGTGGGCCCCGATTCGGCCGGGGCCAACCCGGGTCCCGCCTGCTACCGCCGCGGCGGCCCGCTGGCGGTGACGGACTGCAACGTCCTTCTGGGCAAGATCCAGCCCGACTTTTTCCCCAAGGTCTTCGGTCCCGAAGCCAATGAGCCGCTGGACCGCGAGGCGGTCGTGGCGCGCTTTACGGCCATGTCCGACGAAGTGCGTGCCGCCACCGGCCGCGAAATGAGTCCCGAACAGCTGGCCGAAGGCTTCCTGGAAATCGCCGTGGGCAACATGGCCGAAGCCATCAAGCGCATCTCGGTGCAGCGCGGCCATGACGTGACCGAGTACGCGCTGACCGTGTTCGGCGGCGCGGGTGGACAGCACGCCTGCCTGGTGGCCGATGCGCTGGGCATGACCACGGTGTTCGCGCACCCGCTGGGCGGCGTGCTGTCGGCCTACGGCATGGGCCTGGCCGACCAGACCGACATGCGCCAGAAGACGGTCGAGAAGGTGCTCGATGCCGAACTGATGCAGGCGTTGAAGGGCGAGCTCGACGAGCTGGCTGGCCAGGCTGTGGGCGAACTGCGCCGCCAGCATGTCGCCGAAAGCGACATCAGCGTGCAACGCCGCCTGCACCTTAAGTACCGCGGCACGGATACCTCGCTGGAAGTGGCGTACACCGACCTGGAACAGGCGCGCAAGGAATTCGAAGCGGCCTACCGCCTGCGCTATTCCTTCCTTATGCCCAACCGCGAACTGGTGGTGGAAACCATCTCGGTCGAAGCCACGGGCGGCGGCGAACGCGTCGGCGAAGCCGCCAGCGCGCGCGTGCGCGACGGCGCGCTGGCTCCCAGCCGCGTCGTCAGCATGTACAGCGGTGGCGCCTGGCGCGATACGCCTCTGTACGTGCGCGAGGACATGGCGGGCGGCGACGTGGTGGCGGGACCCGCCATCATTTCCGAACCCAACCAGACCACGGTGGTCGAGGCCGGATGGCAGGCCGAACTGACGGCGCAGGACCACTTCGTGATCCGTCGCGTGGAAGCGCGTCCGGAACGCCGCGCCATCGGCACGCAGGCCGACCCGGTCATGCTGGAGGTCTTCAACAACCTCTTCATGTCGATCGCCGAGCAGATGGGCTACCGCCTGCAGAACACGGCTTATTCGGTCAACATCAAGGAACGCCTGGACTTCTCCTGCGCGATCTTCGATGCGCAGGCCCGGCTGATCGCCAATGCCCCGCACATGCCGGTGCACCTGGGTTCCATGGGCGAATCGGTGCGCACGGTCATGCGCGCCAACGCCGGCAGCATGCAGCCTGGCGATGCCTATGTGGTCAACGATCCATATCACGGCGGCACGCACTTGCCCGACGTCACGGTCATCACGCCGGTGTTCGACCGAGAGGGGCGCGAGATCCTGTTTTACGTCGGTTCGCGCGGCCATCACGCCGACATTGGCGGCACCACGCCGGGTTCCATGCCGCCGGATTCCAAGACGGTGGAAGACGAGGGCGTGCTCTTTACCAACTTCCAGCTGGTGAAGAACGGCGAATTCCGCGAGGCCGCGGCGCGCGGCATCCTGGGCTCGGGCCGCTGGCCGGCGCGCAATCCGGACCAGAACATCGCCGATATGCACGCGCAGATTGCCGCCAATGAAAAGGGCGTGCAGGAGTTGCTGCGCATGTGCGACCACTTCGGCCTGGACGTGGTCCGCGCCTACATGGGACACGTGCAGGACAACGCCGAGGAAGCGGTGCGCCGCGTGATTTCGGTGTTGAAGGACGGCAGCTACGAGTACCCGCTGGACAACGGCGCGGTGATCCGCGTCGCCGTGAAGGTGGATACCGAGGCGCGCAGCGCCGTGGTGGATTTCACCGGCACGTCCAACCAGTTGGACAACAACTTCAACGCGCCGGGCGCCATCGCCGTGGCGGCGGTGCTGTACGTGTTCCGCACGCTGGTCAATGACGATATTCCGCTGAACGACGGCTGCCTCGTGCCGCTGTCCATCATCCTGCCGGAAGGCTCGATGCTGCGCCCGAATCCGCCGGCCTCGGTGGTGGCGGGCAACGTGGAAACGTCCATGTGCATCGTCAACGCGCTGTACGGCGCGCTGGGCGTGCTGGCCGCAAGCCAGGGCACGATGAACAACTTCACGTTCGGCAACGCGCGTCATCAGTACTACGAGACCATCTCGGGCGGCACGGGCGCGGGTCCGGTGCGCATCGACGCCGCGGGTCCCCGCGACGAAGGTTTCGCCGGCACCTCGCTGGTGCAGGCGCACATGACCAATTCGCGTCTGACGGACCCCGAAGTGCTGGAGTTCCGGTTCCCGGTGCGGTTGGAGTCCTACGAAATCCGCAAGGGCTCGGGCGGCGCCGGCCGCTATCCGGGCGGTGACGGCGGCGTGCGCCGCATCCGTTTCCTGGAGGACATGACGGCCGCCATCCTGTCGAACAACCGCCTGTATGCGCCGTTCGGCCTGGCGGGCGGGCAGCCCGGCGCCATGGGCCGCAACTCGGTCGAACGCGCCGACGGGTCGGTCCAGGAGCTGGGTCCGCAGGACAGCGCCCAGCTGCGTCCGGGCGATATCTTCGTCGTCGAAACGCCGGGAGGCGGGGGCTACGGGGCGGCGTAATCCGTCCGCACGGAAACAAAACGGCCGCGTCAGTGATGACGCGGCCGTTTTGTTGATGGGTCACGCGGCTATCTCACTCCGCATCCGACATGACGTCCAGCGCGATCTCCGCCTTGGCCTTCCGGTCGTATACCCGCAAGGTCACTTCGCTTTCCCCAATTTCAAAGACGGCCGTCGCCAGCGTGTTTTCGTCGTCCGGATCGTCCGGCGAGGTTCGCAGTATCGGCAGTTCGCCTTCGGTGTTATGCAAGGCGGCGAGCAGATCCGCGCTGGCGGTGGCGCTGGACCAGCCGTCCACGATGCCTTCGATGCGGTTTTGCCGTGCCCGCGACGAGTCGGTGACGATCTGCGCGATGCCCCCCATGTCGGCATGCACCATGTGATTGGCATGGCCGTAGCGCGTGCCGATTTCCAGGATGGAAACCTCGCCTGGCACCACTTCCGCGCTAAGCAGGCGGGCGTCGCCGGCCGCGCCCAGCGTGTGGTGAAAGCCCCCGGAATGCGGCAGGTCGCGCATCAGGGCGAGCGCCTGGTCCAGCGTCGTGCAGTCGAGCACGGCGCGCGCCATCAGCATGCGCGGCACGCCCGGATGGCGCTGCCGGATGCGCAGGTTGTTGATGGTCTGCACCAGTCCGGCGCGATTGGCGCCGAAGGTATGGCCGGGCAGGGAGCCGGGATAGTAGAAGCTGAGGTAGCCGGGCGCGTCGTCCAGCGCCACGTCGACCAGATGGCAGCGCCCGCGCAGGTAGGGATCGCCGTCCTCGTTGTGCGCGATCCAGCGTGTGCCGTCGGCCGCTTTCAGCGCGACGGAGGTGCAGCCGTCGGTGGTGCTGTGCAGCAGGTCGCCGCGGCAGTTCCACAGCAGCACGTCCTCGATCGGCATGTGCAAGCCCTCGGCCATGCCTTCCAATTCTTCCCAGATCGCCGGCAGTGTGGTTTGCGCCTGCTGCGCCAACTCGTCCAGGAAGGCGTGGCCGCGCCATGGCCGCAGCGCGTCCCAGGTGCGGCTTTGGTCCAGGTAGGTCGCCATCAGGGGCCGCGCCAGCTTGCCCAGCGCGAGGCCGGTCTGACGCCGGTTTCCGGCAATGCGTACATGTTTGTAGGCCATGGGAATCCTCCGGGTGTCATGCGGATTGTAAATTTTCCGGCCGCTGCCGGGTGGGGACGTATGCGTTAAGATCGGCGGTAAGCCGTGCCGGAGACCCCGGCGCAGCCCAGGAATCATGCCCCTACAACAACCCCGGGGTGCCGACTGGTCCCCAAGAGGAGAGTTTCATGATCAAACGCAAAGTCGCCGCCGCACTGGTCGGCCTGTCCGTGGCCATGTTCGGCGCTGTCTCAGGCGCGCATGCCCAAGGCAAGGAATTGGTGGTGGCCACCGATACCGCTTTCGTGCCGTTCGAGTTCAAGCAGGGTAATACCTATGTGGGCTTCGACGTGGATCTGTGGGCGGCCATCGCCAAGGAACTCAACCTCAAGTACAAGCTGCAGCCGATGGACTTCGCGGGCATCATCCCGGGCCTGCAGACCAAGAACATCGATGCGGCGTTGGCCGGCATCACGATCCGCGATGACCGCAAGAAGGTCATCGACTTCTCCGATCCCTATTACGAAAGCGGCCTGGCCATCCTGGTCGGCGAAAAGAATACGGACATCAAGGACGCCAAGTCCCTGGCCGGCAAGACCGTCGCGGTCAAGACCGGCACCGCCACCGTGGACTTCCTGAAGGCGCAGGTGCCGGACGCGAAGCTCAAGCTGTTCCCCAACATCGACAACGCCTATCTGGAACTGGCCACCGGCCGCGTGGACGCCGCGGTGCACGATACGCCCAATGTCCAGTACTACGCCAATACCGCAGGCAAGGGACGCGTGAAGGTGGTCGGCTCGGTCAAGAGCGGCGACTTCTACGGCATCGCCTTCCCCAAGGGCAGCGATCTGGTGCCGCAGGTTAACAAGGCGCTGGCCACGCTGAAGGCCAACGGCCAGTACGACGCCATCTATACCAAGTGGTTCGGCAAGAAGCCCTGAGCATCCGGGTCCGCATTGCATTCCGGGACCGCCCGGCATCGGCCTGCACCGGCTGATGCCGGACGCTACGCCGCAGTCGGGCGCAGGGTCCCGCGCCGCTCCCGCCGCGCTACGGCGCGGCGCCGCGCCATAGGGGGAATATCGTGGAGTTTGACTGGACTGTAATCAGGGACGCGCTACCCAATCTGCTCGAGGGTACGCTGATGACCATCAAGATCACGTTCTGGGGCTTGTTCGGCGGCTTTCTGCTGGGCGCGCTGTCCGGCGTGACACGGGCTTACGGGCATCCCATCCTGTCGGCCATCGCACAGGTCTACGTCGCGGTCATCCGCGGCACGCCCATCGTTGTGCAGGTGATGTTCATCTATTTCGCCTTGCCGCTGCTGGCGAACATCCGGGTGGACGCGGAGTGGGCGGCGATCGTCACGCTCATCATCAATTCCGGCGCCTACATTTCCGAGATCGTGCGCGGCGCGCTGTTGTCCGTGCACAAGGGCCTGAAGGAAGCCGGACAGGCCATGGGGCTGCCGTTCCACAAGATCCTCTTCCACATCATCGGGCCGGTGGCGTTCCGCCGCATGATTCCGCCGCTGGGCAACCAGTGCATCATCAGCCTCAAGGATTCCTCGCTCTTCATCGTGATCGGCGTGGCCGAGCTGACGCGGCAGGGCCAGGAAATCATGGCCAGCAACTTCCGCGCCGTCGAGATCTGGTCGGCGGTGGCGATCGTCTACCTGATCCTGACCGGCCTGATGGCGCTGGGCCTGCATCTGATTGAAAGAAGGATGCGCATACTATGAGCATGGTTGAATTCCACAACGTCACCAAGAACTTCGGCGAGTCCATGGTGCTCAACGGCATTTCGTTGAACATCGACGCGGGTGAGGTCGTGGTGGTGGTCGGCCCGTCGGGCTCCGGCAAATCCACCTTCCTGCGCTGCATCAACGTGCTGGAAACCATCAATGGCGGCGACTTGCTGGTGGACGGACTGAGCGTGAACGGCGGTGCCGCGCAAGTGCGCGAGATCCGGCGCGAGGCGGGCATGGTGTTCCAGCAGTTCAATCTGTTCCCGCAGATGACCGCGCTGGAAAACGTCATGTTCGGCCCGATCCACACGCGCGGCCAGAGCCGCGCCGAGGCGCGCGAACTGGCCGAAAGCCTGCTGGCCAAGGTCGGCTTGGCCGAGCGCATGAACCACTATCCGTCCGAGCTTTCAGGCGGCCAGCAGCAGCGTGTGGCGATCGCGCGGGCGCTGGCCATCAAACCCAAGCTGATGCTGTTCGACGAGCCGACCTCGGCGCTGGATCCGGAGCTGCGTCACGAAGTGCTCAAGGTCATGCGCGACCTGGCCGAAGAGGGCATGACCATGGTGGTGGTCACGCATGAAATGGAGTTTGCGCGCAAGGTGGGCAGCCGCCTGATCTTCATCGACGCCGGCAAGATCGCCCATGACGGGCCGCCAGGCGAATTGCTCAGCAATCCGCCCAGCCAGCGGCTCAAGGATTTTCTGCAGCACGTGACCTGAGGTGCGCAGTGCAGGGCTGGCGTTTCAGCCCTGCACTGAAGAACGGCTCAACCCTTCACGCGCACGATCTTCTGCACTTGCGGCACGTGGCGGATGGCGCGGATGACTTGCGCCAGGTGCTTGCGGCTGTCGACCTGGATCGTCAGATGCAGCGACACCGTAGCGACCGCGTCGTCGTGCATGGTGACGTGCACGATGTTGGCGTCGGCCGCCGTGACCTCCGCCGCCAGCCGCCCCAATACCCCGCGCTCGTTTCGCGTGACGATGTCTAGGCGCGTGGCCAGGTGCTTGGCGGTGTTGTTGGGATCCCAGGCGACGTTGATCCAGCGTTCCGGCTCGCGCAGGCGCTGGCGCATGGCCACCGGGCAATCGGCGGTATGCACCACCAGCCCGTGTCCCATGCGCATGCCGGCGATGATGGGGTCGCCTGGCAGCGGACCGCAGCAAGGCGCCAATTGCACCGCCTGGCCTTCATTGCCCTGGATCAGGATGGGGGCGCTGCGCGCCGAGGTCAGCTCGTCCACCGCCGCGGCCGTGGTCGCGACCAGTTGGTGTTCGGGCGCGAAGCGGCGCGCCACCACGGCGGCCAGGCGCTTGCCCAGGCCGATGTCGGCCAGGATTTCCTCGCGCGAGCTGGCGCCGGTGCTGCGCGCCAGCTTCTGCCAGGCCGGGTCGTCGGTGGCGGGCAGGGGCATGTGCAGCTCCTGCAGCGCCTGTCCCAGCAGGCGTTCGCCAAAGGCCACGGACTCTTCGTACTTGACGGTGCGCAGGTAGTGGCGGATTTCAGAGCGCGCGCGGCCAGTGCGTACATAGTTGAGCCACTGCGCGTTCGGACGGGAAGCGGGGGAGGTGACGATTTCCACCGTGTCGCCGCTGTTGAGTTCGGTGCGCAACGGCACGAATTCGCCGTTGACCTTGGCGGCCACCGCCTGGTTGCCGATATCGGTGTGGATCGCGTAGGCGAAGTCCACCGGCGTGGCGCCGCGGGGCAGCGAGATGATCTTGCCGCGCGGCGTGAATACATAGACGGCGTCGGGGAACAGATCGACCTTGACGTGCTCCAGGAATTCGCCGGAATCGCCGGTCTGGCTCTGGATGTCCAGCAGCGACTGCAGCCACTGGTGGGTGCGCTTCTGCAGGTCGTTGAGGGTGAGGTCCGCGCCCTTGTAGAGCCAGTGCGAGGCCACGCCTTCTTCCGCCACATGATGCATGTCGCGGGTACGGAACTGGAACTCCACCGGCGTGCCGTAGGGACCGACCAGGGTCGTGTGCAGGGACTGGTAGCCGTTCACCTTGGGGATGGCGATGTAGTCCTTGAACTTGCCGGGTACGGGCCGGTAGAGCTGGTGCAGCGTGCCCAGCGCCAGGTAGCACTCGGGCAGGGTGTGCACGATGACGCGAAAGCCGTAGATGTCCAGGACGTCGGAGAACGACTTCTTCTGGTCGACCATCTTGCGGTAGATGCCGTAGAGCGTCTTCTCGCGGCCGGTGACCTCGGCCTCGATGCCTGCGGCGGGCAGCGAGGCCCGCACCGAATCGGCGATCTTGGTGATGACCTCGCGGCGGTTGCCGCGCGCGGCCAGCACCGCCTTGTACAGCACCTGGTAGCGGTTCGGGTACATGGCCGCGAAGCACAGGTCCTGCAATTCGCGGAACAGCAGGTTCAGGCCCAGGCGATGGGCGATCGGCGCGTAGATGTCCAGGGTTTCGCGCGCGATGCGGCGGCGCTTCTCCGGATTGACCGCGTCCAGCGTGCGCATGTTGTGCAGGCGGTCGGCCAGCTTGATGAGGATGACGCGCACGTCGCGCGCCATCGCCAGCAGCATCTTGCGGAAGCTCTCGGCCTGCTGTTCGGCCTTGGTGGCGAAGTCCAGGCGGTCGAGCTTGGACAGGCCGTCGACCAGTTCGGCGACTTCAGGGCCGAATTTCTCGGCCAATTCGTGCTTGGCGATGCCCTGGTCTTCCATCACGTCGTGCAGCAGGGCGGCTGACAACGCGTTGACGTCGAGCTTCCAGCCTGCGCAGATTTCCGTGACGGCGATGGGGTGAGAGATGTAGGGCGAACCGCTGGCGCGGAACTGGCCCAGATGCGCCTGGTCGGCGAAGCGATAGGCCTCGCGCACGCGCTCTACGTCTTTCTTGTCGAGATAGCTGCCGATGATTTCGGTCAGCGGCGCCAGCGAAGCGACCGGCGAGGCGGTCGCGTCCGCCGCTTCTTGCGCGGCGACGGACGGTGGCGTAGGGGGAGTCTTGTCTTTCTTGCCCGTGCGGCGCCCGAGACGGGAGCCGGCACGCAGTGCGGCAAGCAGACCTGATGAAGCGTACTTCAGCCCGGGAAAAGCCATGCTTGCCGCCCCCGGAAACGATCAGGTGGGTACTTTACGCAGCATTTCCACGCCGGTGAGGCCGCCCGCGATTTCGCGCAGGGCAGTGACCGTGGGCTTGTCTTTGCTGTCCAGGCGCGGGGCATGGCCTTGCGCCAACTCGCGGGCGCGGTACGTTGCGGCCAGCGTGAGCTTGAAACGATTGGGGATTTGATTCAGACAGTCTTCGACGGTAATGCGAGCCATTAGGACACCTGGTGCTGATGGAGGATGGGGAGAATGCGTTCGGCTCAGTGCTCGGCCGGGATGCCCAGTTGCGAGAACAACTGGCTGTGGCGGGCGGCCTGAGACGAAAAGCGCAGCCGTGCGGCGCTGACTATTTGAGTCAATTCCGACAAGGCCACGCTAAATTCTTGATTAATAATAACATATTCGCATTCAGGCGCGTGGGCGATTTCGCCGCCCGCGGCCATCAGGCGACGCGCGATCACCTGGGGCGCGTCCTGGCCGCGCGCCTTGAGCCGGCTTTCGAGTTCGTCAATGGACGGCGGCAGCACGAACACGCCGATCGCGCCGGGGAAGCGCTGCTTCACCTGGCGCGCGCCTTGCCAGTCGATCTCCAGCAGCACGTCGCGGCCGGCGCGGGTGGCTTCGTCGATGCGGTCTCGCGGCGTGCCGTAGAAATTGCCGTGCACTTCCGCCCATTCCAGCAGGTTGTTGCCTTCGCGCAGGAGCTTGAACTCGTCCGTGGACACGAAGCGGTACTCGCGGCCGTCTTCCTCGCCGGGGCGGGGCGCGCGGGTGGTGCAGGAGATGGAGAGCAGGATGGAGGGGTCTTGCTGAAGCAAGGCCTTGACCAGGCTGGACTTGCCGGCGCCGCTGGGCGCGACGACCATGAAGACGTTTCCGGGATTGGCGGACATGAATGTGGCGGGCGTGTGATGCTAAGACACGAAGAATAACAAATCACGCGGCCGGGCAGGGGGGAACCCGCAAGCCGGCCACGTGATTTGCGCCTGCCGGACTTAGCCGCCAGCCTTGGCGGCGGCCTGGGTCAGCTTGCCGCCGGCTGGCGGCGAGTCGCTGCCCAGCAGATGGCCGTTGACCTCGATACCGTATAGCGAATCGTCGGAGTCGTGGTACTTGGCCCGGGTCGCGGCCACAGACTCTGTGTAGCGCGGATCCTGCGGACGTTCGTGCGCGTTCATGAAGTAGGCCACGTCCCAGGCTTCCTGGTCGCTCAGCATGCCGGCCTGTCCGAGCGGCATGTTGGCCTTGATGAAGCCGGCGGCATTGCCGATCTGGTGCATGCCCGCGCCCCAGTTGAACGAGTCCGCGCCCCACAGGGCGGGGAACACCCAATGCTTGCCGTTCTTCTGGCCCTGGCCTTCGGCCCCGTGACAGACCGCGCAATACTGCGCGTAGACCTCGCTGCCGCGCAGGTAGTCCGCCTTCTTGGCGGGCGCGGGCAGCTTGCGATAGCCCTGGCCTTCCAGCACCACGCCGGTCGGCGCCTTGCTGGCCAGCCAGAACATGTAGGTCTGCAGCGCGGTCAGGGTGGGATCGTCCGCGGCGGGCGCCTTGCCGTTCATGCTGAAGCGGAAGCACCCTTGCAGGCGTTCGGCCAGGGTGTTGACGTGGCCGTTCTTGGCGCGATAGGCGGGGTAGAGCACGTAGGCCGCCCACATCGGCGCGGAGTCCGGCCGGCGGCCGGCGTCCAGGTGGCAACTGACGCAGTTCAGGTTGTTGCCGACGAACTTGGCGGCCTTTTGGGGCGTGTGCAGGAAGATCTGCTCGCCTTCGCGTACGGCTTTGCCGAAATCGTTGTCGGGAATGGACGCGGCCGACGGCGGCGTGAAGGACGGGCGGGGTTCGGCCGCAAACGCGGCGGCGGATGCGAACAGACAGGCGGCGGACAGCAGGCGCAGGCTGATGGGGGTCATTGCTGGGCTCCCGCGGCGGTGTTGGCTTGCGCGGCAAGCTGGTCGGCGGCCTTGGGCAGGCCTGCGTAATAGGCGGACACGGCGTCGATCTCGGCGCTGGAGAGGCGCGTGGCCACGGCCGGCATCAGGCCCAGCGGACCTGGCGGGCGCTGGCCTTGCTGCCAGGCGCGCAGTTGGCCGGCGATGTAGGCGGCGGGCTGGCCCGCCAAGGCGGGGAAATTCGCGCCTACGCCGATGCCGCCCGGCCCGTGGCACTGGTTGCAGGCCGGCACGTTCTTGTCCCAGGCGCCGCGCGTAGCCAGCCAGGCGCCGGTATCGGCCGGATTGGCCGGATGCATGGCGGTCGCAGCCAGTGTGTCGATGTCCTGCGCGGAGGGCAGGGAGGCGTAGTACTGCGCGACGGCCTTGCGCTGTGCCGGGTCCAGCGCCTTGGCTGTGGCGGCCATGACCGGGCTGACGCGCGAGCCGTTGGCCATGGCTTCGAGCTGTTCTTCGAGGTAGGCGCTGCCCATGCCGGCGAGTTGCGGGAAGCCGGCGGCCGGGTTGCCTTCGCCACGGGCGCCGTGGCAGGTGATACAGGCGGGCGCGCCGTTGGCGCCCTGGGTGCTGATCTGCTTGCCGTCGGGCGCGCTTTGCGCACCGGCCGAGGCGGCGTGCAGCGCGCTCAGGATCAGTGCGGCGGATAGGGACCGTGGGGTCATATAACCTGCTCCGTGGGTGTTATTGGATTTCTGGTAATAAGCTAATTGCCAGGAATTATATAAAGACTTGTGACGGATCAACACGGAATTGTCGACCCTATGGCATGCGTTGCGCGGTTTTTTTCTGCGAGAAAAAGCGGCGCGGGCGCGGATCCGCCGGTCGGGATCGCTTCAGGAAAAACGCGTCTTCCGGCGCGTTCGGCAGTTCGTCCATGCCGGGTAATTTTTGCTTGCGTGTGACGCGTTCGAATGTGTCACGGCTGGAACCTTCGCTTGCAGCATGGCCAGAATGATTGGGGTAGCATTCCGCCGATCGATAACAAGGAGAATCCGATGCAAGCGAACGAGATCGAACACCCGCGCGTGGCGCTGGTCACCGGCGCCGGTACCGGCATAGGCCGCGCGGTGGCGCTGGAATTCCTGGCGCAAGGTTATCGGGTCGTGCTGGCCGGCCGCCGCCGCGAACCGCTGGAAGCCACCCGCACCGCGGCCGGCGAGGACGGCGTGAGGGCGCTGGTGGTGCCCACGGATGTATCCGACGAGCAGGCCGTGCGTGAACTCTTCGACAGCGCGCAGCGTGAGTATGGCCGGCTGGATGTGCTGTTCAACAATGCCGGCCGCGGCGCGCCGGCGATGCCGATCGAAGAATTGCCCGTGTCGGTCTGGCGTGACGTGGTCGACACCAATCTGACCGGCATGTTCCTGTGCGCGCAAGCCGCCATCCGCGTGATGAAGGCGCAGAATCCGCGCGGCGGACGCATCATCAACAACGGTTCGATCTCGGCGCATGCGCCGCGTCCGTTCTCCATTGCCTACACTGCCACCAAGCACGCGGTGACCGGGCTGACCAAGTCGATTTCGCTGGACTGCCGGCCCTACAACATTGCTTGCGGCCAGATCGATATCGGCAATGCCGCCACCGACATGACCGAGCGCATGGCCGCAGGCATCCTGCAGGCCGACGGCAGCACCAAGGTGGAGCCGCGCATGGACGTGGCGCACGTGGCGCAGGCGGTGGCCGCGATGGCGCGCCTGCCGCTGGAGGCCAACGTGCAGTTCATGACCATCATGGCGACCAATATGCCCTTCGTGGGCCGGGGCTGAAACGCAGCAAGCCTGCGGCGGCGCGTCCTTCCTGGACTGGCCGCGGCAGGCCGTGGTGCCACCCCCCAGAGGCGCCGGCAGCGGCGCTCCTATTTTTTCGTCAGCGGGCGGAAACCTGGGCCAGCATCTGGCCCGGTTGCATATCCAGATAGCGCCGGGCGCCGACGTAGCGCTTGTTCCAGTACGAATTCTTCATTTCATCCACACGCACCTTGGTGCCGCGGCGCGGAGCGTGGACAAACTTGTTCTGGCCGATGTAGATGCCGACGTGCGAGGTCACGCCGCGGCCGCGCGTGGCGAAGAACACCAGATCGCCGGGGCGCAATTCCTGCTTGTTGGCGACGGATTCGCCGGCGGTGCGTTGCGCGCGCGCCGTGCGGGGCAGCTCCAGGCCGGCGATTTCGCGGAAGACGTGCAGCACAAGTCCGCTGCAATCGAATCCGTCGGCATCGTCGCCGCCCCAGCTATAGGGGGTGCCGATGGCATCCAGGCCGGCTTGCACGACGCGGTCGCGCAGGGTGGGGACGGTGGGTTCCTGCGCCAGGCGCAGGCCGGTGAGCGAGGGGCGGGCCTGCTCGGAGCGGATGGACGCCTGGGCGGCGTCGGGAATCCAGGAGAGAGTCAGGGCGATGATGGGCGCTGACAGGAATACGGGAATGCGGAGTTGGGCAATTCGGGCTTTTCGCGTGGGCGGCGTCATTACGTCACTTCAAGAATCGGAGTGGGCGGCATGGCTTTGCCTGGACAGGCAAGCCGGCGGAAAGGGGCAACACCGGGACGTAAAACCCCGGACTGCCATGTGATTGTAATGGAATAATGTTTCATTACATTTGTAGTGCAATGCAGCATTCTTGTCGGCGGAAGTTACGGCGAGCGCAGCTCCCCGGGCCGTCGAATATGACACTTCATCTTGCGCGGGCTCGGGCATAATCGTCGCAATCGGCCCTGCGGCCCGGCAAGCCGGCAGCGGCCGCGGTTACAGATAAGATGAGAAGCGGAGTAAAGCTCGATGATGAACGCAGTGCACCCTTTGTCTTCCATGAGCCGGCCGGAAGCCTTGCCTTTCGAGCCGTTCCAGGATGCGGTGGCGGCAGTGGAGCGCCTGATCGAAATCTATGCGCGCAATACCGCATTCCTGCGCGCCGCCTTCCGTGAAGTGCTGAAAGGCTCGACCAACGGCCGCGAGCGCGCCCGCGCCTACTACCCGGCCATCCGCATCGTGGTGGAAACCTATGACCCGATCGATACCCGGCTGTCCTACGGCCACGTCGCCGAGCCGGGCATTTACCAGACCACCATCACCCAGCCCGCGCTGTTTCGCGACTACCTGATAGAGCAGGTCAGCCAGCTGCTGCAGAACCACCGCGTGGCGGTCGAAGTCGGCGAGTCCGATTCGCCCATTCCGCTGCATTTCGCCTTCCCGGAAGGCGCCTACGTCGAGGGCGAGCACCTGGAGGCGCTCAAGCGCCCCTTGCGCGACCTGTTCGACGTGCCCGACCTGGCGGTGACGGACGACGCCATCGTCAACGGTTCCTGGCGCGGCAAGGAGGGCGAACCCAAGCCGCTGGCGCCGTTCACGGCCCAGCGCGTGGACTATTCGCTGCACCGGCTGCAGCACTACACCTCGACCGCGCCGGCGCATTTCCAGAATTTCGTGCTGTTCACCAACTACCAGTTCTACGTCGACGAGTTCTGCGCCCGCGCCCGCGCGCTCATGGCCAGCGGCAACGAAGACTACGAAATGCTGGTGGAGCCAGGCAACCGCATTACGCGCCGCGGCGAAAGCGGTCCGGGCGACGAGGACCAGGCGGTCCGCCTGCCGCAGATGCCGGCCTATCACCTGGTGCGCGGCGACCATTCCGGCATCACGCTGGTGAACATCGGCGTGGGACCGTCCAACGCCAAGACCATTACCGACCACATCGCCGTGCTGCGCCCGCACGCCTGGCTGATGCTGGGCCACTGCGCCGGCCTGCGCGATTCGCAGCGCCTGGGCGACTACGTGCTGGCGCACGGCTATGTGCGCGAGGACCACGTGCTGGACGCCGACCTGCCGACCTGGGTGCCGGTTCCGGCGCTGGCCGAGGTGCAGGTGGCGCTGGAGCAGGCGGTCGAAGAGGTGGCGGGGCTGTCGGGTTGGGACCTCAAGCGCATCATGCGCACGGGCACGGTGGCCACCATCGACAACCGCAACTGGGAACTGCGCGATCATCTGGAATTGGTGGAGCGCTTTGCGCAGTCCCGCGCGATCGCGCTGGACATGGAGTCCGCCACCATCGCGGCCAACGGCTTCCGTTTCCGCGTGCCATACGGCACCTTGCTATGCGTGTCGGACAAGCCGCTGCACGGTGAGCTGAAGCTGCCCGGCATGGCCAGCGCCTTCTACCGCCGCCAGGTAAATCAGCATCTGGAAATCGGCATCCGCGCCCTGGAGCGGTTGCGCGACATGCCGCCGGAACGCCTGCATTCGCGCAAGCTGCGCACCTTCATGGAAACAGCGTTTCAATAGGTTCGTCGATCCGTCCCCGAGGCCGCCCGATTTCACCGGATGGGGCCTCTTGCGCTATTCTCGCCGGTTGCTTGGAAATTCCCAGGCACCTGGCGCTGCGCGCGGGTGCCTTCATGACCTGAAGGAAATGCATTTTGGCACCATCGGAACACGATGAACGTCGCTCGGGCGGCACGCGCGAGGTGAAGGCGAACCCGCCTTCGGAACTGCGTCGCACGCTGTCCGCGCGCCACCTGACCATGATTGCGGTGGGCGGGTCCATCGGCACCGGTCTGTTCGTGGCTTCCGGCGCGACCATTGCAAAAGCCGGCCCCGGCGGGGCGCTGCTGGGCTACGTGCTCATCGGCATCATGGTCTATTTCCTGATGACCAGCCTGGGCGAACTGGCCGCCGCCATGCCGGTTTCAGGCTCCTTTTCCACCTACGGCGCGCGTTACGTCGAGGACGGCTTCGGCTTCGCCCTGGGCTGGAACTATTGGTACAACTGGGCCGTGACCGTGGCGGTGGACCTGGTGGCGGCGCAGCTGGTCATGGCCTATTGGTTTCCCGACGTGCCAGGCTTCTATTGGAGCGCCTTGTTCCTGGCGATCACCTTCGGCCTGAACGCCATGTCGGCGCGCGGCTTCGGCGAGGCGGAGTTCTGGTTCGCCCTGATCAAGGTGATCGCGGTGCTGGCTTTCGTGGCCATGGGCGTGATGATGCTGCTGGGCATCATCCGCGGCGGAGAAACCGGCGGCCTGGCCAACTGGACGGTGGGCGATGCGCCGTTCTCGGGCGGCTTCGCCGCGCTGATCGGCGTGGCCATGGTGGTGGGCTTTTCGTTCCAGGGTACCGAGCTGATCGGTATCGCCGCTGGCGAATCCAAGGACCCGGCGCGCAACCTGCCGCGCGCGGTGCGCCAGGTGTTCTGGCGCATCCTGCTGTTCTACGTGGCGGCCATCCTGGTCATCGGCCTTTTGATTCCCTATACCGATCCGCACCTGCTGCGCAACGAGGTCGAGGACATCAGCGTCAGTCCCTTCGCCCTGATCTTCGAGCGGGCTGGTCTTCTGGGGGCGGCTTCGGTCATGAATGCGGTGGTGCTGACGTCGGTATTGTCCGCGGGCAACTCCGGCATGTACGCGGCCACGCGCATGCTTTACAGCCTGGCCCGCGAAGGCAAGGCGCCGCGCATCTTCGGCCGCATTTCGCGCAGCGGCGTGCCGCTGTGGGCGCTGCTGGCGACCACGGTGGTGGCGGCGCTGTGCTTCTTTACCTTTATTTTCAGCCCCAACGCCGTCTACATCTGGCTGCTGAACACTTCCGGAATGACCGGCTTTATCGCCTGGCTGGGCATCGCCATCAGCCACTACCGCTTTCGCCGCGGCTACGTGAAGCAGGGCCACAACCTGGCCGATCTGCCCTATGTGTCGCCGTTCTTCCCGTTCGGGCCGATCTTCGCTTTCGTGCTGTGCCTGATCATCACCCTGGGGCAGAACTACCAGGCGTTCCTGCAGGACAAGATCGATTGGGGCGGCGTGGTCGCCACCTACATCGGGATTCCGCTGTTCCTGCTGATCTGGGCCGGCTACCGGCTGGCGCGCGGCTCGCGTTTCGTGAACTACCGCGACATGCATTTCCCGGATGCGCGGGCGCGTAGCGCTTATCTGGATTCAGCGTTGCGGGGGGAACCTGCGGCGGGTGAGGCGAGGGGATAGGCGCGCGGGTGATGGGCAGGCCGTCGTGGCGCTGCCCCGTTGCTGGCCGCGCTCAAAGACGCGGCCTGCGCAAGTCTCTCAAGCGTGTTCAATCTCCGCATGCAGTTTGAGTCCCAAGGCGCGGATCACTTTCATGATGGTGCTGAACTCCGGGTTTCCTTTGGCCGATAGGGCCTGATACAGCCCTTCACGGGACAGACCCGTCTCGCGGGCAAGCTGGCTCATGCCGCGTGCCCGGGCGATGTCGCCCAGAGCCGCACGGATCAGACTGCCGTCACCTGGGTCTTCCGCGAGGCAAGCTTCAAAGTACAGCACGGCAGATGTGGACGGTTGTCCGGCCTCTTTCAATTCGAAAACCAGACGAAAAGCAGCCCTTACGCACTGGATCATCCATCCAGCAGGTAAGGGCTGCTTTTTCTTGCGCCAGGATCTGGCGCCCACTCAGAGGCGCCGCCGCACATCCCGCTATTCGATGTTCTGCGCCTGTTCCCGCATCTGCTCGATCAGCAGCTTCAGGTCCATGGCGGCGCGGGTGACTTCCATGCTGCCGGCCTTGGATCCCAGGGTGTTGGCTTCGCGGTTCATTTCCTGGAACAGAAAGTCCAGGCGCTTGCCTGCGCTGCCTGCATTCTTCTTGCCAGAGGCGGGTTTGCCGCCGCCGTCGCCCAGCAGGTGGCGCAGTTCTTCCAGGTGCGAGCGCAGGCGCGACAGTTCTTCGGCCACGTCGATGCGCAGCGCGAACAGGTTGGCTTCCTGGGACAGGCGTTCCGACAGTTCCGCGCCGGAAATGTGGGTGAAGCCGCCGGGGAAGGCGGATTCCACGCTTTCGCGCAGCTTGGAAGCGAGCTTGTCGCGGTGGTCGGCCAGCAGCTGGGGCAGGTGCGCCTGCACCAGTTCGACGATGCGCGCCACGCCGTCGGCGCATTCGCGCATCATGCCGGCCAGGCGTTCGCCTTCGCGTTCGCGGCCTTCCTGCAGTTGGGTCAGAGCCTGCTGGGCGGCCTGCATGCAGGCCGCGCCCCAGACTTGCGGGTCGAGCGCGTCGTTGGCGCGCTGGCCGGGCCAGTTGAACAGTTCCACCAGGCGCGGGGCGGCGATGTCGGGGAGGATGCGGCGCGCGGCTTGCAGCTGTTCGGCCAGGCTTTCGAGCCAGGCCGGTTCCAGCTTGGACAGGTCGGTGTTGGCGTTGCGCGTGTAGGAGACGCGGATTTCGACCTTGCCGCGCGCCAGGTTGGTGGTCAGCAGTTCGCGCAGCGGCGTTTCCACGTGGCGCAGTTCGTCGGGCAGGCGGAAGTAGAGGTCGAGGAAGCGGCTGTTGACGCTGCGGAATTCGAGCGCAAGCGTGCCTTGCTCGAGATCTGCGCGGGCGTTGCCGAAAGCGGTCATGCTGCGAATCATGATGTGCGTGTCCTGGTAATGCTTTTTATTGGGAACCGGCGGGCCTGCGCGCCAGCCGGTTTTCGGCGCGGGCCATTCCATTTGTACCGGTTATATCGCGGCAGGATACTCCAAGCGGCGTTTTCCTGCGGCGCCACCCCGTACAATGCGGCGGATCTAAGCCACGTCTGGAGTCTGCCTGTGACCATTACCCCCGCCATCGCCCGTCCCTCGGGCCGCGCCGTCGACGAATTGCGGCCGTTCAGTCTGGAGCGCGGGTTCACGCGCTACGCCGAAGGTTCGGTGCTGGTGAAGGCCGGCAACACCCATGTGCTGTGCACGGCCAGCGTACTTGAGAAAGTACCGCCTTTTCTGAAGGGCAAGGGGGAAGGCTGGGTAACGGCTGAATACGGCATGTTGCCGCGCGCCACCCACACGCGCGGCGACCGCGAGGCCGCGCGCGGCAAGCAGAGCGGCCGCACGCAGGAAATCCAGCGCCTGATTGGCCGCAGCCTGCGGGCCGTGTTCGACATGAAGGCGCTGGGCGAGCGCACCCTGCACCTGGATTGCGACGTGCTGCAGGCCGACGGCGGCACGCGCTGCGCCAGCATTACCGGTGCCTGGGTGGCGGCGGCCGACGCCGTCGCGTTGCTGATGCAGCGCGGCGACCTGGCGGCGAACCCGATCCGCGATGCGGTCGCGGCGGTGTCCGTCGGCCTGGTGCAGGGCCGCGCGGTGCTGGACCTGGATTACGAGGAAGACTCGGCCTGCGACGCCGACGTGAACGTGATCATGACCGGCAGCGGCGCATTCGTGGAAGTGCAGGGTACGGGCGAGGGCGCCACCTTCACCCGCGCGGAACTGGACACGATGCTGGTGTTGGCCGAAAGCGGCATCGCCGGCCTGGTGCGGGCGCAGCGCGCGGCGCTGGCCTGATCGGCGCCAAACAAAACGGGTTGGACGCGCACTCCGCGGCCAACCCGCAGCCCCGCCTGCAGGCATTATTTCGGCGCCAGCAGCGTCTCCATTTTTTCCGCCTTTTCCAGATTCCAGATCGCCGCGATCAGCCCGCGCAGCTCTTGCTCCGTGGCGGCGTCCGCGTAGCGGCCCAGGCTTAGCGTCTTGTCCTCGATTTCCGCCCGGCTCAGGGTGTTGCCCGGATCGCCCTTGGGTTCGTCCACGCGGCCATGCAGCTTGCGGCCGTCGCGCGTGTAGACCGTGACCTTGCCGATCCAGCGCTGCGGGTAGGCGCCATCGACCTCGGGATCCAGCTCCATTTCGACCTTGCCGCGGAACGTGGCCACGCCCGGATCGTCCAGGCCGGCGTCGAACTCGGCCAGGCCGGCGCGGCCTTGGCGGGCGATCAGGGCCAGCACGGTGCCCATCGAGAACTTGGACTGGTGCACCGTCTGCGGATTGACTACCGGGCCCAGCACGTCGATGGCGCCCTGGTGCACGTGGGCCACGACGCGCTCGATGTCGGCCTCGGTCAGATTGTTGTCGTGCAGCGCTTGCTGCAGCGCGTCGGCCGCCGGGTGGGTGTGGCGGCAGGACGCGTGGAACTTGAACGAGGTCTCGGCCAGCGCCCAGCGCTCGCCCAGGCGGTCGCACAAGCGGCTGGGATCGGCGTCGGTGGACATGCCGGCCGCCATGCCCTGAGGGCCTTCCAGGATGTGGCGCGCGCCGGTGAAACCTTCGCGCGCCAGATAGGCGGCGGTGATGCCGTCGGCCGCGGCCTTGGCGGTGTGCAATTGCTTGGAGTCGGCGGCGTCGCGCAGGAACTCCCAGAGGCCCGCGGCCTGCGTGCCGGCCGAGCCCAGCGCGTGCAGCATTTCCTCGGGCGACAGGTTCAGCAGGCGGCCGGTGGTGACGGCCGCGGCCAGCGTGCCGGCGGTGCCAGTGGTGTGGAAGATCTTGTAGTGCGAACGGCCCAGGAATTCACCGACGCGTATGCCCACTTCGTAGCCCGCAACGGAGGCGACCAGCAGGTCGCGGCCCGAGCGGCCCAGCGCCTGGGCCACCGCCAGCGCCGGCGGGAAAACCACGGCGGCGGGGTGGAACACGGAACCGTTATGCACGTCGTCCTGCTCGACCACGTGGGCGGCCGCCGCGTTGACCATGGCGGCGAACAGCGGCGTGGTGCGGCGGCGCGTGATCAGGACTTCGCTGGGGCCGTCGGCCGGACCCATGGCGGCGGCATAGCGGTCAATGGCCTGCACCGCGCGGGCCGAAGCGCCCGCCAGAATGGAGGCCAGGCAGTCCAGCAGCAGATCCTCGGCGCGGCGCAGCACCGGGGCTGGAATGTCTTCATAGCGCAGATTGGCGGCAAAGGCCGCGAGTTCGGCGCTCAGGTGCGGGGTGTCTTTGGCAGCGGTCATGGATGTCGGGATCCGGTCAGAAGGAGCGGGGCAGGCCCAGGATGTGTTCGGCCACGTAGGACAGGATCAGGTTGGTCGAGATCGGCGCGACCTGATACAGGCGGGTTTCGCGGAACTTGCGCTCTACATCGTATTCCGTGGCGAAGCCAAAGCCGCCGTGGAATTGCAGGCAGGCATTGGCGGCTTCCCAGGATGCGTCGGCGGCCAGCAGCTTGGCCATGTTGGCCTGGGCGCCGCAGGGCTCGTGGGCGTCGAACAGGCGGCAGGCCTCGTAGCGCATCAGGCTGGCGGCTTCGACGTTGATGTGGGCGCGGGCGATGGGGAACTGCACGCCCTGGTTCTGGCCGATGGGGCGGCCGAACACCATGCGCTCCTTGGCGTAGGCGGTGACCTTGTCCACGAACCAGTAGCCGTCGCCGATGCATTCGGCGGCGATCAGGGTGCGTTCGGCGTTCAGGCCGTCCAGGATGTACTTGAAACCCTTGCCTTCCTCGCCGATCAGGTTCTCTTCGGGGATTTCCAGATTGTCGAAGAACAGCTCGTTGGTCTCGTGGTTGACCATGTTGGGGATCGGGCGGATCGACATGCCATGCTTCACCGCGTGATGCAGGTCCACCAGGAAGATGGACATGCCTTCGGACTTGCGCGTGACCTGGTCCAGCGGCGTGGTGCGCGCCAGCAGGATCATCAGGTCCGAGTGCTGCACGCGCGAGATCCAGACCTTCTGGCCGTTGATGACGTAGCGGTCGCCGCGCTTGACCGCGGTGGTCTTGATCTTGGTGGTGTCGGTGCCGGTGGTGGGTTCGGTCACGCCCATGGACTGCAGGCGCAGTTCGCCGGCGGCGATGCGCGGCAGGTACTCGCGCTTCTGGGCCTCGGAGCCGTGGCGCAGCAGCGTGCCCATGTTGTACATCTGGCCGTGGCAGGCGCCGGAGTTGCCGCCGCTGCGGTTGATTTCTTCCATGATGACCGACGCTTCGGTCAGGCCCAGGCCGGAGCCGCCGTATTCCTGCGGAATCAGCGCGGCCAGCCAGCCCGCTTCGGTCAGCGCGCGGACGAAGGCTTCGGGATAGCCGCGTTCTTCATCGACCTTGCGGAAATATTCGGAGGGGAACTGGGCGCAGAGGTCGCGCACGGCTTCGCGGATGTCCTGATAGGCGTGGGAGGCGTTGGGCATGATGCTGTTTTCTATATGGGTGATGGATCGGTACAGCGTTGAATGTGCCGTAAGCGGCCGCCCCTGCCAATTCACAATTGCTTAATACGGGGTTCGGTTTCATGACGGGAGTTTGTCATCCCCGTGCCCGGGTTGTGTCAAGAAATTGCCAAACTGGGTGTCCATAATCCATGCGAACGCCGCCGCTGGCGGCAGGTTTTGTATGGACGGATATGCGGAAAAACATCAGGGTCACGACGGCGTTGTCGGCCATTCTTGCGTTGTTCGTAGTGCTGTTCGCGCTGGCGGCAGCGGCGGGAATCTCGGTGCTGCGGGAAAACCGGACGGATATCGAAGCGCTGGGCCGGGGCAGCATCGAACGGGCCGGCGATCTGGCCGACATGACCAGCCGGCTGTTCCAGGCGCGGGCCGCGCTCACGGATGCCAAGACGGCGATGGAAGGCGGGCTGGAAGAGGCGCGCAACGAGTCGCTGGCGCACGCCGAGGCGCTCTTCAAGCAGGCCGCGGACAGCCTGGGACGCTTGCGCGCCAATCCCGACATCAGCGCCGAGGGCGCGCCGTTGTTCGATGCGGTACTGGCGGCCTACGCCGCCTTCGCGGACAAGACGCTGGCGCCCATGCATGCGGCGATCAAGGGCTGGAACGGCATCGAGGTGAACCGCCTGGTGGACAAGGTGCTGCCCGCCAGCGGCGCCGCCTACGTCAAGCAGGCTGACGCCTACCAGACCTACGCCCGCGATCAGGGCCAGGCGGCGGTGGCCAGCGCCAGCCTCACGCTGCAGCGGGTAATCGGCGTGGCGGCCGGGGTGCTGGCGCTGGTGCTGTTGCTGGCAGTGCTGATCCGGCTGGCGTTCCGCCGCAGCATCCTGCGGCCGCTGAACGAAGCCGGCGCGCATTTCGACCGCATCGCCGACGGCGATCTCACGGGCGCGATCGCCATGCGCGGCGACAACGAGATCGGCGTCCTGTACAGCGCCATGCGGCGCATGCAGAAGGGCCTGTCGGCGGCCGTGGCTTCGGTGCGCCACGGCGTCGAGGAAATCCATACCGGTTCGGGCGAGATCGCCGCGGGTGGGGCGGACATGTCGGACCGCACCGCGCGCCAGGCCGGCTCGCTGCAGGAAGCCTCGGCCAACATGATGCAGTTGGCGCATACGGTGCAACTGACCGCCGGCAACGCCGACCTGGCCAGCCGCCAGGCGCTGGGCGCGACCCAACTGGCGCAACGTGGCGGCGCGGCGGTGGAAGAGGTGGTGCAGAGCATGCAAGGCATCGCCGAGAGCGCCCGCCGCATCGGCGAGATCGTGGGCGTGGTCGACAGCATCGCTTTCCAGACCAACATCCTGGCGCTCAATGCCGCGGTGGAAGCGGCGCGCGCGGGAGAGCAGGGCAAGGGCTTTGCCGTGGTGGCGGGCGAGGTGCGTTCGCTCGCCCAGCGCAGCGCGCAGGCCGCCAAGGAAATCAAGGGGCTGATCGAGGATTCCGCGGCGCGCGTGCAAGCCGGCGTGCGTCAGGTCAGCCTGGCCGGCGACACCATGCGCGACATGGTGCAATCGGTGGACCGGGTCACGCAGATCGTGGCCGAGATCTCCAGCGCGACGGCCGAGCAGGCGGCGGGCATTGCCTCGGTGAACCATGCGGTGGCGGATATCGAACGGTCGACGCAGGAGAACGCCGCCATGGTGGAGCAGACCGCGGCCGCGGCCGCGGCGCTGGAAGCCCAGGCGCAAGGTTTGCGTCGGGCGGTGGCGGTGTTCCAGATCGCCCCGCCGGCCGACGGCGCGGCCGGACAGGATTCAGCTGTCCAGCTGCGGCAGGATGCCGCCGGTGTAGCGCTCGGCCACCAGCGACAGGTTCCCGTGCTTGACCTTGTGCTTGACGTGAGCCGCGGCCGACGCGATGTCCTCAGGGCGGATGCGCTCGCATAACGATGGCGTGACGGTGAGGGCTCCCACGCCCAGCGTCACGAAGGGAAAGAAGCGTGGCACGCCGTAGCGGTCCTCGGCTTCGATCCCGCCGTTGCGGCGGCCTGCTTCGTCGTACAGGTCCATGGCGCGGTCGTTGAACTCCGCGATGATGCGCTGGGCGCGCGCCATCCAGTCGGGGCTGCGCAGCAGCACCACGAAGTCGTCGCCGCCCACATGGCCGACGAAGTCGCGCTGCGGATCGCAGTGGCGCTTGATGACTTCGGCGGTCAGCATGATCATGTCGTCGCCGCGCCAATAGCCGTAGACGTCGTTGAAGGGCTTGAAATTGTTCAGGTCGCCATAGCAGATGGTGAAATCGTCGCCGTCTTCAAGAAGGGTGGCGATGTGCCGGCTGATAGGGATGTTGCCGGGCAGGGACGTCAGCGGATTGGCGTAGCGTGCCGCCTCGATGCGCATTTCGGTGACTGACCGCACCAGCGTTTCGCCGGTGGCCAGGCCGTCGTAGCGGCCCTCGCGGGTAATGATCAGGCCGTCCATCAAGTAGCGCTGGTCTTCGGAGATCAGCACGTGGCTCAACTGGTCGATGGACACGTCCAGATCGACCAGCACCGGTTCGGCGTTCATGAAGGTGGAGCAGGCGTCGCGTCCAAACAGCTCGCGGGTATAGCGCTGTGCGTAATGTTCCGAAAAGTCGCGCCGGTTGATGATGCCGACGGGGCGGTTATCGTCGTCGATCACCGCCACCGCGTGCATTTCCTTGTGTTCGATGAAGAGCCGGTGCACGTCGTCATTGGTGTGTCCGGTCAGCCGCACCGCCGGCGCTTCGACGCGCAGGCTGGCCGCCGTGCCGCCGACGCCGCGCGCCGGCGCCGTGGCGGGCGGGCGCAGGCGCAGCGAATCGCGCAGCGGCGGCGCCAACTCGGTCAGCAGCATTTCTTCCGGCCGGCCCAGCAGCCAGCCTTGCGCGTAGCGGATGTCCAGCTCGCGCACCACGGCCAGGTCCTCGGCTGTCTCGATGCCTTCGGCGACGATGGTGGTGCCCAGATGTTGCGCCACCTTCAGGATGGCGCGCACCATGTTCTGCTTGCGTTCGTCCTGGCCGATGCCGGCGAAGAAATAGCGGTCGATCTTGACCAGGTCCGGCTGCATCTCGGCCCAGAGCTGCAGATTGGAGTTGCCCACCCCATAGTCGTCCAGCGCGACACGCATGCCATGCGCCCGCAGGCAGGCAAATGCGCTGGACAGCTCGCCCATGTGTTCGGACAGCGGATCCTGCTCGGTGAGTTCGACGATGATGCTGGAAGGCGCGAGCGAGCAATTCTTGAGCAGGCGCTCGGGCATTTCCTCGCCCCAGAGAGTCCAGTAGTGCAGCAGCGCCGAACCGGACAGGTTCAGGAACAGCATTCCGGCGGCGTCGTGCTGGTGAAAGCCCTGCGCGCCCGCGCGGAAGCTGGCCAGCTCCAGCTGCGGATGCAGGCCCTGGCGGCGGGCCTCGGCGAATAAGGCGTCGGGAAAGTGCAGGGCGGTGTCGACCGGGCCGCGGATCAGGCTTTCATGGCCGTAGATGCGGCTGTGCGAAAGATCGACCACGGGTTGGAAGCGCGGGCGCAGCAGCCGTTCCCGCAGGATGCCAGCCAGGCTCACGTGCGCTGACGCGCCGTCCAGGGAGGCTGAGGGCGCGCGGGCCGCTACCGGCCGGGGCAAAGCGTGAATGGGGTCCATCGCCGGTGCGTTCAGATACTATCAGTGACAAGTTTGATCATGTTGACAACAAAATATGTCCGCGTTGTTTCGCCGACGGCAGGCGCGCCATATTCAATTAGGGTCAGTATCACTGTCAACCCCGGCGCAAGGTATATCCATTCGACTGGCACGGGCATGACGCCCGCAGGCGGCGCAGGGGGCCCGCGCCCTATACAATTTGCTCCATGACTGCTCCCAAGATTCCCGATTCCCTGCGCCGCGTGGTGCTGGCCTCCAACAACCCCGGCAAGTTGCGCGAGTTTTCCGCGCTGTTCGCGCCCCTGGGCATGGAACTCGTGCCCCAGGGCGAACTGGGCGTACCCGAAGCCGAAGAACCGCACGTGACGTTCGTCGAGAACGCGCTGGCCAAGGCGCGCCATGCCAGCCGCCTGACCGGGCTGCCGGCCCTGGCCGACGATTCCGGCCTGTGCGTGGCGGCGCTGGATGGCGCGCCTGGGGTGTATTCGGCGCGCTACGCCAAGATGCTCGGCGGCGAAAAATCCGATCAGGCCAATAACGAACTGCTGGTGCGCAATCTGGCCGGCGTGGCCGACCGCAGCGCCTGGTACGTGGCGGTGCTGGCGCTGGTGCGTTCCGAGAACGATCCGCGGCCCCTGATAGGCGAAGGCCTGTGGCACGGCGAGATCATCGACCAGCCCGAAGGCGCCAACGGCTTTGGCTACGATCCGCATTTCTACCTGCCCGACCAGGCCTTGACTGCCGCGGCGCTGGATCCCGAGGAAAAGAACCGGCTGAGCCATCGCGCCCGCGCGCTGCGCGAACTGTTGAGCAAGCTGAACCAGGCTTGACGAGGGCGCCGCGCGGCGCCCGGTTCAGGAATTACGCATGTCCATCATCATTCCCATCCGCAACGACATGGGCGCGCAACCGTCGCGCCTGAAACTGCCGGCCGGCGCCACGCTGACCAGCCTGCCGCCGCTGTCTGTCTACGTGCACGTGCCCTGGTGCGTGCGCAAATGCCCTTATTGCGACTTCAATTCCCATGCGGCGCCGGGCGAGATCCCGGAGCGCGCCTATCTGGATGCCCTGCGCAGCGACCTC
The DNA here is from genome assembly GCF_014490035.1 of Achromobacter xylosoxidans. Lineage (NCBI taxonomy): Bacteria > Pseudomonadati > Pseudomonadota > Betaproteobacteria > Burkholderiales > Alcaligenaceae > Achromobacter > Achromobacter xylosoxidans. Next base: position 3,329,517 of record NZ_CP061008.1, read on the forward strand.
GAGCAGGCGCTGCCTTCGATCTGGGGGCGGCAGGTGGTATCGGTCTTCATAGGCGGGGGCACGCCCAGCCTGCTGTCGTCTGAAGGTCTGGACGAACTGCTGGCGATGCTGCGCGCCTGTCTGAACTTGTGGCCCGACGCCGAGATCACCATGGAAGCCAATCCCGGCACGGCCGAGGCCGGGCGTTTCCGCGACTATGCCGCCAGCGGCGTGACGCGGTTCTCGCTGGGGATCCAGAGCTTTGACGATGCGCAGCTGAAGAAGCTGGGCCGCATCCATGACAGCGCGCAGGCGAGGGCGGCGATCGAGATGGCGCAGCGGGCAGTTTCGCGCGTCAACCTGGACATGATGTTCGCCTTGCCCGGCCAGACGCTGGACGCCTGTGTGGCCGATCTGCGGCAGGCCGTGGCCTTCGGCACCGAGCACCTGTCGCTCTATCACCTGACGATGGAACCCAACACCGTCTTCGCCAAGTTCCCGCCCGAGGATCTGCCCGACGACGACACCAGCGCCGCCATGCAGGACGCGGTGGAAGCCGAGCTGGCCGCGGCCGGCCTGGCGCGCTACGAGGTCTCGGCCTATGCCAAGCCCGGCGCGCGCTGCCGCCACAACCTGAATTACTGGGAGTTCGGCGATTACCTCGGCTTGGGTCCCGGCGCGCACGGCAAGCTGTCGTTCCATGACCGCATCCTGCGCGAAGCGCGGCTGCGCGGCCCCGACTCCTGGATGCAGGCCGCCATGGCTCGGGATGGCAGCCACATCGCCGAAAGCCGCCAGGTCGGCCCGGACGAATTGCCGTTCGAGTTCATGCTGAACGCGCTGCGATTGAAGGATGGCGTCGCCGCCACTGCCTTCAATGAGCGCACCGGCCTGTCGCTGGCCGCCATTGCGCACCAATTGGAGGCGGCCTCCAAGCGCGGGCTGTTGGACGCCGATCCGACCCGTCTGCGGGCGACGCCATTGGGCTGGAGATTCCTCAACGACCTGCAGGAAATGTTCCTGTAGTGTTGTTGCACCATAGTGGGGCATTCATGCCCCACTATTTGCACCATGATGGTGCTACATTTTCCCATGATCGAGCCAACTTCCCCGGGGAATCCCGGAGAGGAAACCTGGCACGCTTATTGCTTCCCTCTTTTATGCCAGTCGACGGGCAAAGCCCTCGACCTTTTTATCTAATGGAGATGACATGGCAAGCCCGAAAGATGTCCTGAAACAGATCGCCGACAACGAAGTCAAATTCGTGGATTTCCGCTTTACCGATACGATTGGCCGTGAGCATCACATTTCGGTGCCGATCAGCCAGATCGACGAAGACAAGCTGGAAAGCGGGCAGGCCTTCGACGGTTCGTCGATCCCGGGCTGGAAGGGCATCGAAGCCTCCGACATGCTGCTCATCCCCGACCTGTCCACCGGCAACCTGGATCCGTTCCGCGAGGAGCCGACCCTGATCCTGTCGTGCGACGTGGTCGAACCGTCCGACCTGAAGGGCTATGACCGCGACCCGCGTTCGCTGGCCAAGCGCGCCGAAGCCTATCTGAAGTCCTCCGGCCTGGGCGACACCGCCTACTTCGGTCCGGAACCCGAATTCTTCGTCTTCGACGGCGTGACCTGGAACAGCGACATGTCCGGCACCTTCGTCAAGATCAAGTCCGAAGAAGCGCCCTGGTCCTCGGGCCTGGAGTTCGAAGGCGGCAACACCGGCCACCGTCCCACCGTCAAGGGCGGCTACTTCCCCGTGCCCCCGGTCGACTCCTTCCAGGACATGCGTTCGGAAATGTGCCTGCTGATGGAACAGATGGGCGTGCCGGTCGAAGTGCACCACCATGAAGTGGCTGGCGCCGGCCAGCTGGAAATCGGCACCAAGTTCAGCACGCTGGTGCAGCGCGCCGACTGGACGCAGATCGTCAAGTACGTGATTCACAACGTGGCTCACGCCTACGGCAAGACCGCCACGTTCATGCCCAAGCCCATCGTTGGCGACAACGGCTCCGGCATGCACGTCCACCAGTCCATCTGGAAGGACGGCCAGAACCTGTTCGCGGGCAACGGCTACGCCGGCCTGTCGGAATTCGCGCTGTACTACATCGGCGGCATCATCAAGCACGCCCGCGCGCTGAACGCCATCACCAACCCCGGCACCAACTCGTACAAGCGCCTGGTTCCGCACTACGAAGCGCCGGTGAAGCTGGCCTACTCGGCCCGCAACCGTTCGGCCTCGATCCGTATTCCGTACGTCGGCAACCCGAAGGGCCGCCGCGTCGAAGCGCGTTTCCCGGACCCCCTGGCCAACCCGTACCTGGCTTTCTCGGCCCTGATGATGGCCGGCCTGGACGGCGTGCAGAACAAGATTCACCCCGGCGATCCCGCCGACAAGAACCTGTACGACCTGCCGCCGGAAGAAGACGCGAAGATCCCGACCGTCTGCGCCTCGCTGGAACAGGCCCTGGAAGCCCTGGACAACGACCGCGAGTTCCTGACCCGCGGCGGCGTGTTCAGCAACGACATGCTCAGCGCCTACATCGACCTGAAGATGGCCGATGTGAACCGTCTGCGCATGACGCCGCACCCGGTCGAGTTCGACATGTACTACAGCCTCTGATGTCCTGAGGCAGTAGCTGGAGGTGGCGCGATGATGCAGGCAGAAACCAGGGCCCGCAGCACGCGCACCGCCAGATCGCGGTTCGACGTGCTGTCCGCCAGGCGCTGCGCCTGGCGGGCAGGGCGCCGGCTTCCGGCGCGGCCGTCGCGTTCCGCCGTCCCCTCACATTCGGGTATGTAGAAAATGAATGTAGAAGCTCTCGATTTGCTAGCCACGTCCGTTTTCCTGGTCAACGAACGCGGTCATATCGAATACGCCAATGCGGCCGCCGAAGATCTGTTTGGCCGCTCGCGCAAGCAACTAAGCGGCCATTCCGCCGCCACGCTGTTCGACAGTCCGGAAAACATCCAATCCTCCATCGATCGCGCCGCCGCCGGGCGCTATGCCGACGTCAGGCAACTGGCCTCGCTGCGCCGCGCCGCCGAATCCGTGGAAGTGTCCGTGACGACCGTCGGACTGACGGGCCAGCGCTGGCCCGTGCTGATAGAAACCCGCGAGATCGAGCAGCGCGTGCTGGCCGACCGCAACCACCGGCTGGTTGACGAGATCGAAGCCCACCGCGAGCTCCTGCGCAATCTGGCGCATGAAGTCAAGAATCCCCTGGGCGGCCTGCGCGGCGCCGCGCAATTGCTCGAAGCCGAACTGCCCAGCGCGGCCCTGGCCGAGTACACCCAGGTCATCATTTCCGAAGCCGACCGCCTGCAGGCGCTGGTGGACCGCCTGAGCGGCCCGCAACGTGTGCCGCTGAACGCGCGGCCGGTGAACATCCATGAGATCTGCGAACGCGTCTGCGCGCTGATCCAGGCCGAATTCCGCAATGACGTCACGCTGCTGCGCGACTACGACGCCTCGGTGCCGGACCTGAAGGGCGACGCCGCCCGCTTGATGCAGGCCGTGCTGAACGTGGCGCGCAACGCCGCGCAGGAGCTGGTCGCCAGGCCGCCCGGGCCGCAGACCGAACCTGGCGTCGTCACGCTGCGCACGCGCGTGGCGCGGCAGGTGATGCTGGCCCACCGCCAGCACCGTCTGGCGCTGGTGCTGTCCATTATCGACAACGGTCCCGGCGTGCCGGACCAGATCCGTGACCGCATCTTCCATCCGCTGGTCACGGCCCGCGCCGGAGGCACCGGCCTGGGCTTGAGCCTGGCGCAGGATTTCGTGCAGCAGCACGGCGGCATCATCGAATTTGAATCCCGGCCCGGCCGCACCGAGTTCCGCCTGGTCCTACCGATGGAGCCCGCACACTGATGAAACCCGTATGGATCGTCGATGATGACCAGGCCATCCGCTGGGTCCTGGAAAAAGCCCTGGCGCGCGCCGGGGTGCCCACCCGCAGTTTTTCGCAATCGGCCGACGTGCTGGAAGCGCTGTCCCGCGAAGCGCCCGCCGCGCTGGTGTCCGACATCCGCATGCCCGGCGGCAACGGCCTGGAGCTGCTGCGCCAGCTGAAGGAACGCAATCCTGGCTTGCCGGTCATTGTCATGACCGCGTTCGCCGACCTGGACAGCACCGTGTCCGCGTTCCAGGGCGGCGCTTTCGACTACCTGGCCAAGCCGTTCGACGTGAACGAGGCGGTGGCGCTGATCCAGCGCGCCATGCAGGAGTCCGCCGAGCCTGAAAACCCCGAAGGGCAAGGCGATTCGGCGCAGAACAACGAGCGCTGGATGATGACGCAGTCCTCGTCCACCGCCATGCAGGAAGTGTTCCGCGCGATCGGCCGGCTGGCGCAGTCCAAGGTCACCGTGCTGATCACCGGCGAGTCCGGCACTGGCAAGGAGCTGGTGGCGCGCGCCTTGCACGGCCATGGCGTGCGCGCCGGCGGTCCCTTCGTGGCACTGAACGCGGCGGCCATTCCGCGCGACCTGCTGGAGGCCGAGCTGTTCGGCCACGAACGCGGCGCGTTCACGGGCGCCAACAATTTGCGCCGCGGCCGCTTCGAGGAAGCGCATGGCGGCACGTTGTTCCTGGACGAAATCGGCGACATGCCGATCGAGTTGCAGACACGCCTGTTGCGCGTGCTGGCCGAGGGCAGCTTCTACCGCGTCGGCGGCGCGCAGCCGGTGCGTGTCGATGTGCGCATCGTCGCTGCCACCCACCAGCCGCTGGAACAGCGCGTGGAGCAGGGCCTGTTCCGCGAAGATTTGTTCCACCGCCTGAACGTGATACGGCTGCGCCTGCCGCCCTTGCGCGAACGGGTGGAGGACATACCGGCGCTGGCCGGCCACTTCCTGACCGCCAGCGCCCGCGCGCTGGGGGTGCCGGTCAAGCGCCTGACGCCGGAAGCGCTAGCCGTGCTGTCCAAGTTCGACTTCCCGGGCAATGTGCGCCAGCTGGAGAACTTCTGTCACTGGCTGACGGTGATGGCGCCTGGCCAGACCGTGGAGCCGGCGGACCTGCCGCCGGAAATCCGCGCCATGGAACACCAGCAGCACCCGAGTCCCGCCTTGTCGCGTCCGGCCGTGTCCATGGCCGGCGTGGGCACGGTGGTTCCGACCGCGGCGCCCGTGGAGGCCGGTTCGCCGCGCAACTGGCAGGATTCGCTGCTGCGCGATGCGCAGTACCGATTGGAACGCGGCGAGCCCGCGGTCATGGCCACGCTGACGCGCCAGTTCGAGAAGATCCTGCTGCAAAGCGCGCTGGACGCCAGCCGCGGCCGGCGCGTGGAAGCCGCCAGCCGCCTGGGCATAGGCCGCAACACCATCACGCGCAAGCTGCGCGAACTGGGCATCGAAGACGAATAGGGCGCGCGGCCGCGCGCCTTATCCTATCCCCAAGAGGCTCTCGCACAGGCGCGGCGACTTCAGTTTCTGCAGCCACCATTTCAAGGCTTCGCCCGGCGGCTCCGAGCGCCAGGCGTAGGTCAGGTGTTCCGTCAGGGACATGCCTTCGTCTGTCTCGCACACCACCAGCAGGCCCTGCGCCAGATACGGCGCGGCCAGGGTCAGCGGCAGGTAGCCGCAGCCCAGGCCGCGCACCTGGGCGTCTATCTTGGCCTGCATGGTGGGCATGACCAGGGTGGGTTGCTCGGCCAGGATGCCGCGCGTCTGCGGCGCCAGGTTGCGCGACGTGTCCGCCACCACCACCGCGCAATAACGCGTGATGTCGGCGCGGCTCAAGGGCTGCGGCAGTGACGCCAGCGGATGGTGCGCGGCCACGCAGAAGCCGAATTGGGATTGGCCCATGGCTTGCGAGCGATAGGGGCCGGTGGGCTCGCCCGCCGCGCCCGCGCCGATGACCAGGTCGGCCCGTCCTGAGGTCAGGGCGTCCCAGTTGCCGCTCAACACCTCGCTGGAAAAGCGCAGCGTGGTGGCGCTGCCCAGCGTCTGGAACTCTTCGATCAGGTCATACAGCGGCCGCCACGGCAGCACCGCGCTGACGGCGATGCGCAGCTCCACCTCCCAGCCTGTGGCAATGCGCTTGACGCGGCAGGCCAGATCGTCCAGCGATTGCAGCACGTGGCGGCCGTCCTTCAGCAGCGTTTCGCCCGCCGGCGTCAGCAGCGCGCGGTGCCCGGAGCGGTCGAACAGCAGCACGTCCAGGCCATCTTCCAGCTTGCGGATGGAATAGGTGACGGCCGAAGGCACCTTGCCCAGTTCGCGGGCGGCCTTGGCAAAGCTGCCGTGGCGCGCGATGGCGTCCACCAGGATCAGCAGTTCGGGGGTGATGGCTTGCATGGTCGCTTCCGGCACAGCTATTCAAAAAATTTGAATGATTCCGTCAAAATATAGCGCCAAACAGGCCGGTCCGCACGCGCACAATATCACTCATGCCGGTGGTGCAGCGGCTTCCCAAGAAATGATGGCAGGGCTGCACAACCATTCACATTATTGAAACAGGAGTCCGCAATGCTTACCACTCGCCGCGCCGCTGAACGGGGTCATGCCAACCACGGATGGCTGGACTCGTTCCACACGTTTTCCTTCGCCAATTACTACGATCCTGCCCACATGGGCTTCGGCGCCCTGCGCGTGATCAATGACGACCGCATCGCGGCCGGCCGCGGCTTCGGCACGCATGGCCATCGCGACATGGAAATCATCACGTATGTGCTGGACGGCGCGATCGCCCACAAGGACAGCATGGGCAGCGGCTCGACCATCCAGCCCGGCAACGTGCAGCGCATGAGCGCAGGTCGCGGCGTCATGCACTCCGAGTTCAACCCGCTGGCGGACCGCGAAACGCACATGCTGCAGATCTGGATCGAGCCCGACGTCACCGGCATCGCGCCGGAGTACGAAGAGCGCGGTTTCAGCGATGAGCAGAAGCGCGGCCGGCTGCAAGCGCTGGTGTCGCCGGATGGCGCCGATGGCTCGATGAAGATCCATCAGGATGCGCGCCTCTATGGCGGGCTGTTCGACGGCGCCGAATCGGCCGCCCTGGATCTGGCCGCCGGCCGCCGCGCCTGGGTGCACGTGGCCCGCGGCAGCCTGACGGCCAACGGGGTTGAACTGTCGGCTGGCGACGCGCTCGCCATCACCGGCGAGCCCCGCGTCGAGCTGTCGGGCGGCAAGCAGGCCGAAGTCCTGGTGTTCGACCTGGCGTAATGCGCCAAGGCGGGCGGACTGAACCAAGTCCGCCCGCCGCAGTTTTTTCATGCAGGCGGCAGGCCTTAAGATGGCCTTAGTCCCCACCACCCGGAGAGTCCGATCATGTCCACCTTGTCCGAAGCCGGCGAAAGCCAGATTGAATCCGTCGTGGTGCCGCGCACCAGCGACCTGGGCGGCTTTTCCGTGCGCCGCGCCATCCCCTCCGCGCAGCGCCGCACCGTCGGGCCGTTCGTCTTCCTGGACCACATGGGTCCGGTCGAATTTGCCGCCGGTACGGGCATAGACGTGCGCCCGCATCCGCATATCGGCCTGTCCACGGTGACCTATCTGTACGAAGGCTCCATGGTGCATCGCGACGGTGCGGGCCACACCCAGACCATCCTGCCCGGCGAGGTCAACTGGATGACGGCCGGCCGCGGCATCGTGCACTCGGAACGCTCCTCGCCCGAAAGCCGCCAGGCGGCGCAGCGCCTCTGTGGCCTGCAGATCTGGGTGGGGCTGCCCAAGGAACATGAGGAAACCGATCCGGGCTTCACCCACTATGGTCTGGATGCCCAGCCGGTCATCGAAGGCGAGGGCGTGCGCGCCCAGGTGGTGGCGGGTTCGCTGTTCGGCAAGACGTCTTCGGTGAAGACGCTGTCGCCGCTCTTCTATGGCGATCTGCAACTGCAGGCGGGCGCGACCACGGTGCTGCCGGCCGAGCATGAAGAGCGCGCCGCCTATCTGGCGCAGGGCACGGTCGAGATCGACGGCCAGGAGTTCGAAAGCGGCCGCCTGGTCGTGTTTGCGCCGGGCCGCCCCGTGCAGATCCGCGCCAAGACCGCGGCGCGCTTTGCCTTGATTGGCGGCGAACCTCTCGATGGGCCGCGCTTCGTGTGGTGGAACTTCGTCTCCAGCAGCAAGGACCGCATCGAACAGGCCAAGCAGGATTGGCAGCGCAGCCGCTTCGACCAGGTCGTGCCGGGCGACGAGACTGAGTACATCCCGCTGCCCGAACCGCGCGCCTGAGTCAACGCTCAAGCCCGGCCGCGCGCAAGCGCCGCGCGGCCGGCGGTATGATGCGCCTCCGAACCCAACAACACGGGATGGAGACAACATGCATCGCTACACATTCAACGCGCTGCGCGGCTTGGCCGCGGTGGCGCTGATCCAGGGCGCTTCGGCGGCGCTCGCCGCCGGCTATCCGGCCAAGCCCATCACCTTCATCGTGCCTTACACCGCCGGCGGCACCACCGACCTGGTGGCGCGCACCGCCGGGCAAAAGGTGGCGGAAAAATTGGGCCAACCCGTCATCGTCGAAAACCGTCCCGGCGCGGGCGGCAACATCGGCATGGACGCCGTGGCCAAGGCCGCGCCCGACGGCTACACCATCGGCTTCGGGGCCATCTCGACCAATGCGCTGAATCCCTTCGTCTACCCGTCGATGCCTTTCGATCCCACCAAGGATTTCACGGGCGTCAGCATGCTGGGCGCGTCCACCGTGGTGCTGGAAGTCGGCCCGGCCTTGAAGGTCGACAGCGTCAAGGATCTGGTCGCCTACGCCAAGCAGCATCCGGGCACCTCGTTCGGCACGCCGGGCACCGGCACCTCCATGCATCTGGCCGGCGTGATGTTCGACCAGCTGACCGGCGCCGGCATGCAGCACATTCCGTACAAAGGCAGCGCGCAGGGGCTGAACGACCTGCTGGGCGGCCACCTGCCGGTGATGTTCGACAATCTGCCGGCGTCGCTGCCGCATATCAAGGCGGGCAAGGTGCATGCGCTGGCGGTGACGGGCAGCAAGCGTGCGCCCGCCTTGCCGGACGTGCCGACGCTGGCCGAGCTGGGCTACGAGGCAGCCGTGGTCGATCCGTGGTTCGCGGTCTATGGGCCGGCGAAGATGTCGCCCGAAGTGACCAAGGCGCTCAGCGACGCCTTCCAATGGGCACTGGCCCTGCCGGAAGTGAAGACCAAGCTGGAACAGGCCGGCTTCATGCCCTATGGTTCCACGCCGCAGGAAGTGGAGCGCCTGACCCAGAGCCAGCACGAGGCTTTCAAGGCCTTGTCGCAAAAGGTGAAGCTGTCGGCCGACTGAGCGGCCGGGATGACCTCAGCGGCCGCGGGCGTAGGCCTGCTCGCGCCGCTCTTCCAGCGCTTCGCGGCGGATGAAATCGCGCACGAAGTCGCTGGCGGGATGATGGTGCAGATTGTAGGGCGTGTCCCACTGCGCGATGCTGCCCTTGGACATGATGCCGATGCGGTCGGCGATGGCGAAGGCTTCGGCCTGGTTGTGCGTGACCAGGATGGCCGTGTGGCCGGTGGTCTTGAGGATGTCGCGCACCTCGAAGGCCAGGCGCTCGCGCGTGTCCACGTCCAGGTTCGAGAAGGGCTCGTCCAGCAGCAGCAGGTCGGGCGAGGGGGCCAGCGCGCGCGCCAGCGCCACGCGCTGTTGCTGGCCGCCGGAAATCTCGTGCGGATAGCTGTTGGCGGCATGGGCCAGACCCACCAGCTCCAGCATTTCTTCGACGCGGCGGGCGCGCTCCGGGCGCGCCATCTTGCGCAGGCCGAAGGCCACGTTCAGCGCCACCGTCAGGTGAGGGAAAAGCGCGTAGTCCTGGAACATCATGCCTACCCGGCGATGCTCGGGCGCGACCTGCACGGTGGGCGAGGAAATGACGGTGCCATCCAGCAGAATGCGTCCGGCCCGCACCGGCTCGAAGCCGGCGATGGCGCGCAGCACCGTGGTCTTGCCGCAGCCGGACTCGCCCAGCAGGCAGCCGATATGGCCCACGGGCAGCCCCAGCGTCAGGTCCTGCACCACGGGCTTGAGTCCCGCCGGCGTGTCGTAGGCGAGGGAAAGGTGATCGAGTTCTAACAGATCGGGCACGATGATCAATGTCCCATTTTCAGATTGGTGCGCGCCAGCAGGATGACGGGGAACAGGCCGGCCAGCACGATGGCCAGCGCGGCGACGGCGCCTTCTTCATAGGTGCCGCGGGCCGCCTCGGCGTAGAGCCAGGTTGCGAGCGTGTCGAAATTCATGGGCCGCAGCAGCAGCGTCGCGGGCAGTTCCTTCATGGCGTCCACGAACACCAGCAGGGCGCTGGCCGCGAGCGCGGGGCGCAAGAGCGGCAGATGCACGCGGCGCAAGGTCCCGGCCGAGCTTTCGCCCAAGAGGCGCGAAGCCTGCTCCAGTGACGGCGGAATGCGGGCCAGGCCGGCTTCCAGCGCGCCGGTGGAAATTGCGAGGAAACGGATCGCGTAGGCGCAGACCAGCGCGCCCATCGAGCCCATCAGGAACAGTCCCGTGCCGCCGAAGACCTTGGCGACCGCGGTATCGATCCAGACGAACGGCGTGAGCAGGCCGATGGCCAGCACCGTGCCGGGCACGGCATAGCCCAGGCTGGCGATGCGCGCGCAGGCGCGGCCCGGGTTGAAGCCCGAGCTTTCGCGCAGCGTGCGTCCGGCCCACGCCACGACCAGCCCGCACAGCAGGGTGACGACGGTGGCGCTGAAGGCCACGATCAGGGTATTGCTCAAGCCGTTCAACAACTGATGGGAAACGCCGCCCACCAGATGCAGGCGCTTGTAGGTCTCCACGACCAGATAGAGCGCCGGCGCGACAAAACCGATCAGTACCGGTATCCAGCCCAACGCTGCGGCAACGGCCGCCGCCGGACCGCGCAGGCGGCGCGGCTGCATCGGGCGCATGCGCTGCGTGTTGGCGTAGCGCTGGCGCTTGCGGCCATGGCGTTCCAGCAGGATCAGCCCGATCACGATCGCCAGCATGGTGAGCGCGATCTGCGCGGCGCCCGCCAGGTCCGAACGCGTGACCCAGGTGGTGTAGACCGACACGGTCAGCGTCTGCACGCCCAGGAATTCCGAAGCGCCGATATCATTCAGCGTTTCCAGCAGCGCCAGGCTGACGCCGACCACGATGGCGGGCCGGGCCAGCGGCAGGGCGACCCGGAAGAACACGGCGAGGCGGCCGGCGCCCAGCGTGCGGGCCGCTTCCAAGAGGCTGGCGGCCTGCGTCATGAACATGACGCGGGTGCTCAGGTAAACATAAGGGTAGAGCACGAAGCCCAGCACGAAAATTGCGCCATAGATGGAACGCAGGTCGGGCAGGCGGAACTGGCGCGGGCTGTCATAGCCCAGCAGCGCGCGGATCGCGGTCTGTATCGGGCCGATGGGATGCAGCAGGTCCAGATAGGCGAAGGCGATGATGTAGGTCGGCACCGCCAGCGGCAGCAGCAGCGCCCAGGTCAGCACGCGGCGGGTAGGGAAGTCGTACGCGGTCACCAGCCAGGCCGCGCCCGTGCCCAGCAGCGTCACCAGCACGCCCACCCCGGCCAGCAGGATGGCGGTATTGGCCAGCGCCTGCGGCAATACGTAATTGGCGAGATGCTGCCAATGCGAGAGTTCGCCGCCCAGCGCCCACCAGCCCAGCGTCAGGACGGGCGCCAATACGGCCAGCGCGATCAGGGCGGCGCCGGCCAGCCAGCCGGCCCCGCGTTCAGTCCAGCGCAGACGCAGCGGCCGGGGCAAAGAATCTGTGTGCATGCTTCAAAGTCGATTGCATCAATGGCAAGGCCTGCTCCCCCAAAAGAAGGGAGCAGGCCCTACGCGTGAGCTTATGCGCAGCCCGCGCGTTTGTCACTGCCGCATGGTTTCGCCAAGCCGGCGGGCGTGGCGTTCCATGGGCCTATCAGTTGTCAAAACCGACCTTGTCCACCAATTCGCTGGCTTGCTTGCGATGCTTGGCGATCTCGGTCAGCGGCAGCGGGTCCACCTTCAGTTCGCCAAAACTGGCGATCACGGGGTCCAGCTTCACGCCCTTGCGGACGGGGTATTCATAGTTTGCCTGGGCGTACAGGGCCTGGGCGGGTTCCGACACCAGGAAGTCCAGCAGCTTGACCGCGTTGGCCTTGTTGGGCGCGTGGGCGGCAACGGCGGCGCCGCTGACGTTCACGTGCGTGCCGCCGCTCTTGGCGTTGGCGAAGGTCGGGCGGATCACCTTGATGGCATCGCCCCACTTGCGGGCGTCGGTGCCGGGCTCCGCATTCTTCATGTGGCCGACGTAATAAGCATTGGCCAGGCCGATGTCGCAGATGCCGCCCAGGATGTCGCGGGCCACGTCGCGGTCGCCGCCGGCAGCCTTGCGGGCCAGGTTGGCCTTGACGCCGCGCAGCCATTTTTCGGTGGCTTCGGCGCCGTCATGCGCGATCATGGAGGCGACCAGCGCGGTGTTGTAGGGATGCTGGCCCGAACGGATGCAGACCTTGCCCTTCCACTTGGGATCGGCCAGGTCTTCGTAGCGGAAGGCTTCCAGCTTCAGGTCCTTTTCCACATACAGCACGCGGTCGCGCAGCGACAGGGCGTACCACTTGCCGTCGGCGCCGCGCAGGTTGGCGGGGATGACGGATTCCAGGGTTTGCGACTTGACCGACTGGGTCACGCCGCCATCGACCAGGTCCAGCAGGTTGCCGATGTCCACGGTCATCAGCACGTCGGCGGGCGACTTGGCGCCTTCCGCCTTGACGCGCTCCAGCAGGCCGTCCTTGACGAAGACCGTGTTGACCTTGATGCCGCTTTCCTTGGTGAAGGCGTCCAGCAGCGGCTGGATCAGCTTGGGTTCCCGGGTGGTGTAGAGGCTGACTTCCTCGGCGGCGTTGGCCGACACGGCGAAGGCGGCGGCGCCGGCCAGCGCCAGGGCGCGCAGCAGCGAGTTCAATTGGGGACGCTTGGTCATGACGAGGTGCTCCGGCTAGGGCTGCAGAGGGATTCCCGAGGCTTCAGGCCTTCCCGCTGCGCAAAACTGTCTGCTAACGAAAATGATTATCAAATGAGAACGCGACGATAACAGGAAGCAAAGCGGCGTTCAACTGGTCGTAAGTCAGGCAGGCTGCAAGCTTGATCCCCATCAATACGGCATAAGGGTATTACGGAATAATGAGAGCAGTTATCATCGAGACCCTGTAGAATAGGGTCAACCCTAATGCCGGCCGCGTCTTTTGTGCGGTGCGGAATGACCCAGCGGCGCAAGCCGGGCGCGTAGCCCGGGGCGGTCGCCCTTATTTGATACGACATGGCTGCTTTCAACACTGAGCGCGTACTAAGCGTGCACCACTGGAACGACACCCTGTTTTCCTTTACCACGACGCGTGACTCGGCCTTGCGGTTCCACAATGGCCACTTCGTGATGATCGGACTGGAAGTTGAAGGCAAGCCCTTGCTGCGGGCCTACAGCATCGCCAGCGCCAACTATGAAGAGAACCTCGAGTTCCTCAGCATCAAGGTGCAGAACGGCCCGCTGACGTCGCGCCTGCAGCATCTGAAAGAAGGCGACACCATCCTGGTCAGCCGCAAGCCCGTGGGCACGCTGGTCGTGGACGACCTGAAGCCGGGCAAGCACCTGTTCCTGTTCGGCACGGGCACGGGCCTGGCGCCTTTCATGAGCATCATCAAGGATCCGGACGTCTACGAACGCTTCGACAAGGTCATCCTGGTGCATGGCGTGCGTTGGGTCAGCGAGCTGGCCTACGCCGACTTCATCGAAAAGGAATTGCCGAACAACGAATTCTTCGGCGACGTGGTGCGCGAGAAGCTCGTCTACTACCCGACGGTCACGCGCGAACCGTTCCGCAACCAAGGCCGCATCACCGAACTGATGGAAAACGGCAAGCTGTGCGCCGACATCGGCATTCCCCAGATCAATCCGGAAACCGACCGCGCCATGATCTGCGGCAGCCCCCATATGCTGGCCGACATCAGCGCCATGCTGGACAAGCGCGGCTTCACGGTATCGCCGGGCGTGGGCCAGCCGGGCGACTACGTGGTCGAGCGCGCATTCGTGGACAAATAAGTCCCGCCGCTGGCGCCAAACCCAAAACCCATCGCAGCGATGCGATGGGTTTTTTGTTTTCCGAGGCCGTAGGACGTCATTTTCAAGTGCAGCCCCCGCAACGAGAAGCACGCGGCGCGGATGGGGCGCGACAATACAAGGCTTAAGGCGCGGATCGCGGAATCCGCCATGCCCCAATCGATTGCAAACAACGACAAGGAGCGAGAAATGGATCTGGGCATTACCGGCAGGACCGCGCTGGTGGGCGGCGCAAGCAAAGGCCTGGGCTACGGCTGCGCGCTGGCCCTGGTGCGCGAGGGCGTCAACGTGGTGATCGTCGCGCGCGGCGCCGACGCCCTTGAGGCCGCGCGGCAGCAACTGCTGCAGGCGCGGCTGGACGGCAAGACCTTCGTCAAGGCCGTGGCCGCCGATATCACCACCGCGCAAGGCCGCGAGGCCGTGTTCGCCGCGCATCGCGACTACGACATCGTGGTCACGAACGCGGGCGGGCCGCCGCCCGGGGACTTCCGCGATTGGGGCAGGGAGCAGTGGCTAAACGCGGTCGACGCCAACATGCTCACGCCGATCGAGTTGATCAAGGCCACGGTGGACGGCATGGCCGAGCGCGGCTTCGGGCGCATCGTCAACATCACGTCCAGCGCGGTCAAGGCGCCAATCGACATCCTGGGCCTGTCCAATGGCGCGCGCAGCGGCTTGACCGGTTTCGTGGCGGGCGTGGCGCGCAGCGACATCGCGGCCCGCGGCGTCACGATCAACAATCTGCTGCCGGGCGCTTTCGCCACCGATCGCTTGAGCTCGGCTCTGGCGGCATCGGCAGCCAAAACGGGGCAGGACGCGCAAGCCGTGCGCGCCCAGCGCCAGGCAGCGATTCCGGCTGGCCGCTTTGGCAACGCGGAGGAGTTCGGCGCCATCTGCGCCTTCCTGTGCAGCGTCCATGCGGGCTACATCACCGGCCAGAATGTGCTGGCGGACGGCGGCGCCTATCCCGGCACGTTCTGAGCGGCCAGCGGTGACGTATCGAGCAGATCAGTTCACGGGCTAGACGGTGTGAATGACCGGCCCTCGGCAGCGGCGTGCCCAGCTGGCGACGGGCGGCGGCGCGAGCGCGCACCGCTGCCCGCAGGCGCCCCGGCCTATTCAGGCTGAATGCCTGCCTTCTTGATGATTTCGCCCCACTTCTTCGACTCGGCCTGCTGGAACTGCGCCAGTTCTTCCGGCGTGGAGCTTGCCGCGTCCGTGCCCGTCTGCGCATAGAACTGCTTGGCGGGAGCGCTTGCCGTGGCCTTGACCAGCAATTCATTCAGGCGCTTGACGACATCCGGCGGCGTGCCGGCAGGCGCATACGCGGCGAACCAGTAGCCCATTTCGTAGCCCGGGACACCGGCTTCGGCGATGGTGGGCACGTCCGGCGCCAGCGGCGAGCGCGCCTGGCCGGTCACGCCCAACGCGCGCAGCTTGCCCGACTTGACCTGCGGCAGGCCGGTGGCGGTGTCGGTGATCATCATATCGATCTGGCCGCCCAGGAGGTCGGTGACCGCCAGCGGGTTGCTCTTGTACGGCACGTGCAGCAGCTGCACGCCCGCCATCTGCTGCAGCAGTTCGCCGGCGATGCGGCTGCTGGAGCTGCCGCTGCCGAAGCTCAGCTTGCCGGGCGCTTGCTTGGCCTGGGCCAGGAAGTCGCCGACCGTCTTGGCCGGCGAACTGGGATTGACCACCATGATCTGGCCGCCTTTGCCCAGCAGGGTCAGCGGCGCGTAGTCCTTGACCGGATCGTAGGTCAGCGTCTTGTAGAGGTGTTCATTGGCGGCGTGCGTGGTGTTGGTGGTGATCAGCACGGTGTAGCCGTCAGGAGCGGCGCGGGCGCCGGCGGCGGCGCCTATCATCGCGCTGGCCCCGGGCTTGTTCTCGATCACCACGGCCTGGCCGGTCTGTTCGGTGACGCCCTGGCCGATGGCGCGGCCGATCTGGTCGGTGGCGCTGCCGGCCGCGAACGGCACGATGAAGGTGATGGGTTTGGCGGGGAACTGGGCCATGGCGCTCAAGGGCAGGGCGGCGGCCAGCAGCAAGGCCAGCCGGCCTTTGGAAGCAATGCGCATGTGTGTCTCCTGTGGATTTTTATAGGAATCGAAATCAGGCGGCCGCGGGGCGGTCGCCGGGTATGTCAGGCAGCCGGGCGGCCAGCGCCGGGCTGACCTCGACCGTCATGTCCAGCAATCTGAATGACAGGCTCTTGCCGTGCGTATCCAGGTTGAGGGCATCGTTGACGCCGCCGTCCAGCACGCCTTCCAGCACGAAGTTCATGGCGTGCAGCGTGGGCAGCATGTAGCGGGTGACGCGGCTGGGGCGGCGGTAGGCGAACCAGGCGGCGACGCGGGCTTCGGTAGCCTGTGCCGCCAGCACGTCGTAGCATTCCGGGTCCCAGGCGATCAGGCTCAGGTTGGAGATGTCGCCCTTGTCGCCGGAACGGCTGTGCGCCAGGCGATATAGGGGGACTGAGATCAGCGGCGGATTCATTGCGGGGCTTCTTCCAGGAAGGTCCAGCCGCTGGGCACGGCGTCGCGCGGCAGGGTGCAGGACAGCATGTTCAGGCGCGGGCGCAGCGCGGTGCGCACGCCGCCGCCGCCGGCCGGGCCGCAGGTATAAAGCGCGGTCACTTCGCGCAGCACGCTTTCCGCCAGCTTGCGGTCCAGATGTTCGGCCGCGATGCGCAGGCGCACGTCGCGCGCATGGCCGGGGGGCAGGGCCGACAGCATGCTGCCGGCGTCGTCGCCCAGGATGCTGATGGCGCCGATGAGGTCTGCGCGCAGCCGCAGGGCCGGGTCCAGGCGCTTGCGCACGATATCGGCGGCCAAGCGGGCGCGCGCCTCGGCCTGCACCCCGGCGTAGGAGATCTCGGCCTCGGCCAGCCAGCCGCCGCGGTAGCAGACGTTGACCTTGAGTTCCGCCGGACGCGCGTGGCCGGTGATGCCGCGCACCGACACCCGATCGCCGCCCAGGTCGACCACCTCGGCGCGGCTCAGGTCGGCGACGACGTCCGGCGTCAGGTAGCGCGCTGGATCGTGCACCTCGTACAGCAGTTGTTCCTTGACCGTGCGGGCGTCGACCATGCCGCCCGTACCGTCTGCCTTGCCGATCACGAATTCGCCGTCCGCATCGATCTCGGCGATGGGAAAGCCCGCGGCATGCACGTCCGGCACGTCCTTCAGGCCCGGCACGCAGAAGTAGCCGCCGGTAACCTGCAGGCCGCATTCCAGCATGTGGCCGGCCATGGTGGCGCGGCCCAGCCGCGGCCAATCGTCCATGGACCAGCCGAAATGAGCCAGCGCCGGACCCAGCGTGAGCGATGGGTCCGACACGCGGCCCGCGACCACGATCTGCGCGCCGGCCCGCAGCGCCTCTGCGATCTCGGCGGCGCCGAGGTAGGCGGTGGCGCTGACCACGTCCATTCCGTCCAGCGCGCCACCAAGGCGTAGTCGCAGCAGTTCGCGTTGCGCATCGCCGGACAGCGCGTCGCCGTGCACCACCGCGATGCGCGGCGCGGGCAGGCCTTGCTGCCGGGCCAGCGCGGCAATGCGCCGGGCCGCGGCGCGCGGGTTCGCCGCGCCGAAGTTGCCGACGATGCGGATGCCGTGGCGCAGGCAATCGGCCAGCACCGGGCCGACCAGTTCGTCCAGCAAGGGTTCGTAGCCGCGCTCCGGATCTTCGTTGCGGGCCAACTGGGCCAGCGCCAGCGTGCGCTCGGCCAGCGTTTCATAAATCAGCACGCCGCCGCCGCGGGCGATCAGCGTGCGCACCACGGCGGCGGCGCCGTCGCTGCGGTCGCCGGAGAACCCGGAGGCGCAGCCTATGTGGAGGGGGGCTAGGGACATACGGAATCAGGGCAGGGGTCTAGGTGTCTGAGCCCACTATAGGCATGCGCGGCTCATCAGTAAAATAGAAAGATCGGATCAATTCATAGAGAAAACCCATGAATCTGTCTGCTCGCCAATTGCGCGCGTTCGTGGCCCTGGCCGAAGAAAAACACTTCACCCGGGCCGCCCAGCGCTGCCACCTGACGCAGCCGGCCTTCAGCGCCCTGATCCGCCAACTGGAGGACAGCGCGGGCTTGCGCCTGTTCGACCGCAACACGCGCCATGTGGAACTGACGGTCGAAGGGCGGGTGCTGGACGCGACCGCGCGCAGGCTGCTGGCCGACATGGACCTGGTCATGGAGGACCTGCGCGACCATGCCGCCAGGCGCCGTGGGCGGGTGGCGCTGGCGGCCTTGCCTTCGCTAGCCGCGGGTTGGCTGCCGGGGCTGTTGGCGCGCTTTCGCGTAGCCTATCCCGGCATCACGCTGGACCTGCGCGATGCGCTGCTGGATCCCTGCCTGGATCTGGTGCAGGCAGGGCAGGTCGACTTCGCCGTGGCTTCGCGGCGGCCAGACATGAACGATCTGGACAGCGAGTTCCTGCATGCCGACCGCTACTTCCTCGTATGCCGGGCCGACCATCCGCTGGCGGACGCGGGCCGCGCCCGGCTGCGCGACATCCTGCGCTATCCCATGATCCAGCTCGCGCGCGGCAGCAGCGTGCGCAAGCATCTGGACGCCGCCCTGGGCGCAGACGCGCCCGCGCCGGTGTTCGAGGTTGAACACCTGGCCACGGCAACGGGGCTGGTGCGCGCGGGGCTGGGCATCTCGGTGGTGCCGGCGATGACGCTGTTCCACTTCGGCGGCGCCGACCTGCGCATCGTGCCGCTGGCCGGCAAGGCCTTGACCCGGCCGCTCTACCTGGTGCGGCGCAAGGGCCGCACGCTATCGGTCGCAGCGCAGGCCTTGTATGACCTGCTGCGGGAGCATCGGGGGGATATCGATAGCCCGGGATGCCATGGAGTTGGCTAGTCATGGCGGCGATCTCGGAAAGATCTTGCTCAGCCTGCGCGAGCAACGAATCGTCCCGGATGTTCAGTCGGTTGCGTAGCGCGAAACCGCCGGGGCAGCAGTACGGATCCTGTCCGGTGCCGTACTTGTCCAATGTCAGGCAGGCTTGCGATAGGCGCGCAACACGGCTTCGCGGGAAGGCAGTTCGCGCTGCGCGTGGGCGGGCGTGACTGGGTAACCTTCCAGGCGCAGGCTGGCTGCGTAGTTGGAGCGGCGCACCTTTGCCCAATAGTCCAGCTTGGCTTGGAGGCTGGTGTTTTTCAAGGGAGACGCCTCATTTGAGAAGCTGCGGGGGTATCCAGACGATTATGCCGAAGCGCGCATTGGACTTGGCTGGCCCAGCCTTGCGGGAAGCATCATATATGTTCCGTCTTGCAGCCACCCTACGGCATTCAGCCACTTTCGCAAAAGTCTATTGCTGGATAAACTTCGATAGTTGTAGTTTCTATCCGACTTTCGAAGGATTCCGCCCATGAGCAAGCAAATCATCCATACCGACACCGCGCCCGCCGCGGTAGGCCCTTACTCGCAAGCGGTTGCCGTAAGCGGCACCAAGACTGTCTATCTCTCGGGCCAGATCGGCCTGGAGCCGGGCACTGGCGATCTGGTCTCCGAGAACTTCGATGCGCAGGTGCGTCAGGCTTTCGCCAACATGCAGGAAGTCATCAAGGCTGCCGGCGGCACGCTGGACAATGTGGTCAAGCTGACGCTGTTCCTGACCGACCTGGGCAAGTTCACGGCCGCCAACGCCATCATGGCCGAGATCATTCCCCAGCCGTTCCCGGCGCGCTCGACCATCGGCGTGGCCAGCCTGCCCAAGGGCGCGCAGTTCGAGGTCGAAGCCATTCTGGTCCTGTAAGGCCCGTCCGGACTTTTCAATCCAGGGGTTCGTTTCTCCATGCCGGCCGCAGCCGCGGCTTCCAAGCGATCCGGCGCCGACAACAAGGGCGCCGGCAAAGCGATGACGGATACGGAGCGCAAGCTTCGTAACCTGGGTTTGGTGCTGCCCGAGGACTTCGTGCTGCACCTGCCGCTGCGCTACGAGGACGAAACCCGCATCATGCCGATCAGCGCCCTGCGGCCCGGTTTTGCCGGGCAGGTCGAGGGCGAGATCACCAAGTCCGAGGTTCTCTACCGGCCCCGGCGCCAGCTGACCGCAACCCTGGCGGACGACAGCGGCGAACTGCAATTGCGCTGGCTGAATTTCTACCCCAGCCAGCAGAAGCAAGTCACGGTGGGCAAGCGCCTGCGTGCGCGCGGCGAGGTCCGTGGCGGCCTGTTCGGGCGCGAGATGGTGCATCCGCGCATGACCAATGCCGACGCGCCGCTGCCCACGGCGCTGACGCCCGTCTATCCCAGCACCGAAGGGCTGCCGCAACTGACGTTGCGCCGTGCCATCGCGCAGGCGCTGGACCGCGCCGACCTGTCCGACACCTTGCCCGACGAGGCGCGGGCGCGTTACGACCTGCCGCCGTTCGAACCGGCCATCCGCGCGCTGCATACGCCAGCGCAGGGCGAGTCCGAGCAGGCCTTGCTGGATCGCGTCCATCCCGCCTGGCGGCGCATCAAGTTCGATGAACTGCTGGCGCAGCAACTGTCGCTGGCGGCCGCGCGCGCTGCGCGCCGCGTCAAGGAAGCGGAATCGTTGCCCGTGCGCAATGAGGCTGGGGGCCTTGTCGCCAGATTGTACGAAGCCTTGCCGTTCAAGCTGACCGGCGCGCAAGAGCGCGTGGTTCAGGAAATTTCCGCAGACCTGGCCAAGCCGTATCCGATGCACCGCTTGCTGCAAGGCGACGTGGGCAGCGGCAAGACGGTCGTGGCGGCCATCGCCGCCGCCCAGGCCATCGCCAGCGGCGCGCAGGTCGCGCTGATGGCGCCCACCGAAATCCTGGCGGAGCAGCACTTCCGCAAACTGGTGTCCTGGCTGCAGCCGCTGGGCGTGAACGTGGCCTGGCTGAGCGGCAGCCTCGCCGCCAAGGCGCGCCGCGAAGCCGTGGCGGCCGCGGCTGACGGCAGCGTGCAATTGATCGTGGGCACGCAGGCGCTGATCCAGGACAACGTCGAATTCCATCGCCTGGGCCTGTCCATCGTCGACGAGCAGCACCGCTTTGGCGTCGGGCAGCGCCTGGCGCTGACCCGCAAGGGTGAAACCGTGCGCGGGCGCAATGTGCCGCACCAGCTCAACATGAGCGCGACGCCGATTCCGCGCACGTTGGCCATGACCTTTTTCGCCGACCTGGATGTGTCCGTCATCGACGAGCTGCCGCCTGGGCGCAGCCCCGTGCTGACCAAGCTTGTGTCGGACGCAAGGCGCGAGGAAGTCATCGCCCACATTGCCCAGGCCGCGCGCGGCGGGCAGCAGGCCTACTGGGTTTGCCCGCTGGTCGAGGAAAGCGAGGCCCTGGAACTCCAGACCGCCGTGGATACCTACGAAGGCATGCGCGCCGATTTGCCGGACCTGCGCATCGGACTGGTGCATGGCCGGTTGCCGCAAGCCGAAAAGGCCGCCGTGATGCAGGCGTTCCGAGATGGCGAAGTCGACCTGCTGGTCGCCACCACCGTGATCGAGGTGGGCGTGGACGTGCCGAACGCCTCGCTCATGGTGATTGAGCACGCCGAGCGTTTCGGCCTGGCGCAGCTGCATCAGCTGCGCGGCCGGGTAGGGCGCGGCACCGCCGAATCGGTATGCGTGCTGCTCTATCAGACGCCGCTGTCGCAAGTGGCGCGCGAACGCCTGCGGGCCATGTTCGAGACCTCGGACGGCTTTGAAATCGCCCGCCGCGACCTGGAACAACGCGGCCCGGGAGAGTTCCTGGGCACGCGCCAGTCCGGCATGGCCTTGCTGCGCTTCGCCGACCTGGAAACGGACGCGGCCATCGCCGAAGACGCACGCGATGCGGCGGTCTGGCTGCGCGCCGAGCATCCGGCCGCGGTCGAGGCGCACCTGGCGCGCTGGATGCGCGGACGCGAGGATTTCCTGCGCACTTGACCATGCAGCCAGCCGCCAATCTCAATCTAGCAAGCGCCAGCCACAAGGCTGGGGCATAACCCCCGGGGGCGTAGTCCACCATGACTCTCACCGAACTCAAGTACATCGTCGCCGTCGCGCGCGAACGGCATTTCGGCCGGGCGGCCGAGGCCTGTTTCGTCAGCCAGCCCACGCTCTCGGTGGCGATACGCAAGCTGGAAGACGAATTGGGCGTGACGCTGTTCGAGCGCGGCGGCGCCGAGGTCGGCGTCACTCCCATCGGCCAGCGCATCGTGGCGCAGGCGCAGAAGGTGCTGGAAGAAAGCGCCAGCATCAAGGAGATCGCGCGCCAGGGACACGACCCGTTGGCCGGCCCCTTGCGCGTCGGCGTCATTCACACCATCGGTCCGTACCTGTTGCCGCGGCTGGTGCCGGAGCAGATCCGCCGCACTCCGCAGATGCCGCTGTTGCTGCAAGAGAATTTCACGGTGCGGCTGGTTGAACTGCTGCGCCAGGGCGAGATCGATTGCGCCATCATGGCTTTGCCGCTGCCCGAGGCCGGCCTGGTCATGCAACCCTTGTACGACGAGCCCTTTGTGGTGGCCGTGCCCAATGACCACGAGCTGGCCCGGCGCCAGGCGATCGACGCCCAGGACCTGAAGCAGCAGACCATGCTGCTGCTGGGCAGCGGCCATTGCTTCCGCGACCAGGTGCTGGAAGTCTGTCCCGAGCTGTCGCGCTTTTCGGCGGCCAGCGATGGCATTCAGCGCACCTTCGAAGGCTCATCGCTGGAGACCATCCGCCATATGGTCGCGGCCGGCATTGGCGTGACCGTGTTGCCCGTGACCGCGGTGCCGGAACAGCCCCCATCCAACAGCCTGCTGCGCTATCTGCCATTTGACGGCCACGTGCCGGAGCGCCGCGTGGTGCTGGCCTGGCGTCGCAGCTTCCCGCGGCTGGCCGCCATCGAGGCGCTGGCGCAGGCGGTCTATGCCTGCGAGCTACCCGGCGTGAAGATGCTGACCGACGAGGTGGCGGCGGTGCAGGATTGATTTCCGGGCCGCTGTCCGGCGGTTGCGCGCGCGGTTTGCGCCGCGTCAAAAGGTCGCAGGACTGATTGATGAAAGCGGCGGATATTGCGGCATTTCGCCGCATTTGCAGTGTTATCCTTGTTTCGCACATACATCCCTAGGAGCTAGCAATGGCCAAGTCCCCCAAGAAGACCTCCAGCGTTCCGCGCATCAACATCGGCATCTCGGACAAGGACCGCGCCGCCGTCGCCGGCGAACTGTCCAAGCTGCTGGCCGACTCGTACACGCTGTACCTGATGACGCACAACTTCCACTGGAACGTCACGGGGCCCATGTTCAACACGCTGCACCTGATGTTCATGACCCAGTACACGGAAGAGTGGAACGCACTGGACAGCATCGCCGAGCGCATCCGCGCGCTGGGTCACTATGCGCCGGGCACCTACCGCGAATTCAGCAAGCTGTCCTCGATCTCCGAGCCGGACTCGGTGCCCGAGGCCCTGGAAATGGTGCGCCTGCTGGTGACCGCCAACGAATCGGTCGCCAAGACCGCTCGCGCCGCCTTCGAGAAGGCCGATGCCGCCAACGACCAGCCCACGGCCGACCTGCTGACGCAGCGCCTGGACGTGCACGAAAAGAACGCCTGGATGCTGCGCAGCCTGCTGCAGTGATCGCGACGGTCGCCGCATGAAAAACGGAGCCTCGCGGCTCCGTTTTTTTTCAGCAGCAGGACTGAGTTCAGGGCTGATGCGATAGCGGCCGCGCCGGGATGGGCGCGATCCGCTCGGGCGGCGGCGTCACCCGCCACACCGCGCGCCGGCGCAGCGCGCCCAGCAGCTTCAGGCCCTGCGGCCAGTCGTCCAGGCCGCTCTCGGCGTTGATGTGGCCAGCGCCCGGCACGACCACCAGCCGGCTGCCCCAATCGCGCGCAAAGGCGCGGGCGCGTTCCAGTTGGCAATAGGGATCGTTGTCGCTGGCCACCACCACGCTTTGGAAGGGCAGGGAATGGCGCGGCACCGGCCCGAAGTTTCTCAGGCAGGCGGGAGCATTGTCGCGCTCCACGTCGGCGGGCGCCACCAGCAGGGCGCCAGCGACCTTGGCGCGCAGCGGCACCGGCAGGGCGGCGCTGATCAGGCAACCCAGGCTGTGCGCGACCAGGAGGACGGGACTGCGGGCCTCGTTCACCTCGGTGGCCAGCGCCGCGATCCATTCGCCGGGAGTCGGATGTTCCCAGTCGCGCTGCTCGACGCGGCGCGCATGCGGCAGCAGGGCCATCCAGCGCGATTGCCAGTGTTGCGGTCCGGAGTTTTTCCATCCGGGAACGATGATCGGTTGGAGTCTCATGGCGGCCATGATGCCGGGCGGCCTTAGTAACGCAAACGAATAAATCGTCTTTTGCATATACGCCAGCGGGCATAAGGGCAGCCCGCGAACAATGCCGCAGCGCAATAATCGGACGCGTGTCAAAGTGGTCCGAAACTGGCCTGAGAAGGGCTATTTTTCAGTGTATGCTTGCCCTGCAATCGCAATGCAACCGGGCGTGACCAGGGCCGAAACCCCTGCAAAGGGCAGTCCAGCAGGCATGCATGGCCTGGAGATGATCCGGCGTCCGATCCGGTGCAAAAACTAACGATTACAAATCATTAGAGGAGTCCACACATGAAGCCAGTATTTCGTCTGACCCCGGTCATTGCAGCGCTGGGCGTCGCAGCCGGTCTGGCGTTTGCCTCGGGAGCGCAAGCGCAAACCATCAAGATCGGCGTGGTCGGCCCCACCACCGGCGCGGTCACGCAGTATGGCGATATGGTCCGTGAAGGCGTCGATACCGCGGTCGAGCGCATCAACGCCGCCGGCGGCATCAACGGCAAGAAGCTGGAAACGGTTGTGATCGACGACGGCTGCGAACCCAAGCAAGGCCCGGTCGCCGCCAACCGCGTGGTCAACAGCAAGATCGGTTTCGTCGTGGGCCACGTGTGCTCGGGCGCCACCATCGCCGCCGCCGACATCTACAACAACGAAGGCGTGGTCATGGTCACGCCGTCGGCCACGTCGCCGGCGCTGACCGACGGCAAGAACTACGAGTTCATCTTCCGCACCATCGGCCGCGACGACCAGCAAGGTCCTGCCGCCGCCAAGTTCATCCTGGAAAAGATCAAGCCCAAGAAGGTCGCCGTGCTGCATGACAAGCAGTCCTACGGCCAGGGCATCGCCACCGCGGTCAAGAACGACCTGGAGAAAGGCGGCGTGGCCGTCGCCGTGTTCGAAGGCATCAACGCCGGCGACAGCGACTACTCGGCCGTCATCACCAAGCTGAAGAGCCAGGGCGTGGACTTCGTCTACTACGGCGGCTACCACCCTGAAATGGGCCTGCTGCTGCGCCAGGCGGCCGAACAGGGCGTGAAGGCCAAGTGGATGGGTCCGGAAGGCACGGGCAACCCCGACATCAACGCCATCGCCGGCGACGCCGTCGAAGGCATGCTGTTGACGCTGCCGGCCGACTTCACCCAGAACGCCGCCAACGCCGACATCGTCAAGGCCTTCGAAGCCAAGAAGCGCAACGCCAGCGGCGCCTTCCAGATGACCGCCTACACGGCCACCCAGGTCATCGCGGACGGCATCAAGGGCGCGGGCAGCGACGACCCGACCAAGGTCGCCAAGTACCTGCACGCCAACTCCTTCGATACGCCGATCGGCAAGGTGTCCTGGAACAAGCAGGGCGACCTGACGAACTTCCAGTTCGACGTGTTCACCTGGCACAAGGACGGTTCCAAGACCGTCTACAAGTAAGTCCATGCGCGGGCCGCCGGCCCGCGACGCCGGCGGAGCCACTAGCGGTTCCGCAGGAAACCGGGCCGGAAGCGACAGTCTTCCGGCCCGGTTTTTTTGTTCCTCCGACGAACCGGGAACCGGCGCGGCGCGTTCCGGTCGAACGCGCGCCCGCCGCATTTGCGTAGAATGCGGCGCCATCGACCTCACTTTTTCTGTCTGGACACCATGACCAAGGCCTTGTTAGTCGAAGACGATCCGAAACTATCGCGCCTGATTGCGCAGTTCCTGGAGCAGCACGGTTTCCATGTTGCCCAGGCCTACCGCGGCGATCACGCGGTGGAGGCATTCCGCAGGCATGACCCGGCCATCACCATCCTGGACCTGATGCTGCCTGGCCGCGATGGCCTGCAGGTGTGCCGCGATCTGCGCGCGTTCTCGTCCGCGCCCATCCTGATGCTGACGGCCCGCGAGGACGACCTGGACCAGATCCTGGGCCTGGAGTCCGGCGCGGACGACTATGTCATCAAGCCCGTGGAGCCCCGTGTGCTGCTGGCGCGGGTGCGCGCGTTGCTGCGCCGGCATAGTCAGCTGGACGAGCCGCCGGAGCGCCTGGAGTTCGGCCCTCTGGTGATAGATCGTCGTACGCGCGCCGTGGTCCATGCCGGTTCCGAAGTGGACCTGACCACGATGGAGTTCGAGATGCTCTGGGCGCTGGCCAGCCAGGCCGGCCAGGTGCTGACCCGCGACGACCTGCTCAACGCGGTGCGCGGCATCGAATTCAACGGCCTGGACCGCAGCGTGGACGTCTGCGTCAGCAAGCTGCGGCGCAAGCTGGATGACGACCCGCGCGATCCGGCGCGCATCAAGACCGTGTGGGGCAAGGGCTATCTGTTCTCGCCCAAGGCGCACGAGGGCGGTGATGCTTAAGTTTGTCCTGCGGCTGTTCGTGGTGCTGGCGGTGGGCTTCGTCATTTCCAACGAAGTGGTGGACCGGTCCGCCAACTACTTCTTCGAACCCGTCAGCGATGCCTACACGCGCGAAGCGGTGCGTGGCCAGATCCACAGCCTGGTGCAGGAACTGGGCCGCGTACTGCCCGCCGAGCGCGAGGCGCACGTGCGCGACGCGCTGGCGCCGCACTACGGCCTGGCCCTCAGGGTGGTCGACGCCGACAGCTATGGCGCCACCGAGGACGAACGCGCCATGGTGGAGTCCGGCAGCTTCTTCGTGCGCGACAAGCAGCAGACCTTCGTGGCGGCGATTCCCGGTCCGGGCAGGCAATGGCTGGAGGTCAAGCTGCCGCCGGAACCATCCATCGCCCCCTGGCTGATGGCCGCGGTGTATTCCGCCCTGGGCCTGTTGCTGTGCGCCTTCATGCTGGTGTGGGCGCTGCCCATCTGGCGCGACCTGGAAGCGCTGAAGACCGCCGCCTTGCGCATGGGGCAGGGCGACCTGCAAGCCCGGGCGCGCCTGTCGCGCCATTCCAGCATCCGCAACCTGGGCGATACCTTCAACCAGATGTCCGACCGCATCAGCGCCTTGGTAGGCAACCAGCGCGACCTGACCAATGCCGTGTCGCACGAGTTGCGCACGCCGATCGCGCGTCTGTCGTTCGAACTGGACATGATGGACCGCGAGGACGACCCCGCCGCGCGCAGGCGATTGGTCGAGGAAATGAAGAGCGACGTGGCCGAGCTGGACGCCATGGCCTCGGAATTGCTGATGTACGCCCGCCTGGAGCACAAGGGCGACGGCGTGGCGCTGCAACCGCAGGACGCGCGCGGCTGGCTGGATTCGGTGGTGCAGCATGCCGGCTTCGAGGCCGGCGTGTCGGGCGTGCGCTGCGAAGTGGCGCTGTGCCAGGTGCCCGAGGTGCACCTGCACCAACGCTACATGACGCGTGCCTTGCTCAACCTGCTGCAGAACGCCATCCGGCATGCTGGCCGGCAGGTCCAGGTCAGCTTGATCAGTCCGGGCGCGCGCGAGTACGTGCTGATCGTGGACGACGACGGCCCCGGCATCCCGCCAGCCGACCGCGAGCGCATTTTCGAACCCTTCATCCGCCTGGACGAAAGCCGCGACCGCGGGACGGGCGGAGTCGGGCTGGGCCTGGCCATCGTGAGCCGGGTGGCTCGCTGGCACAACGGGACCGTGCAGGCGAGCGACAGCCCCCTGGGCGGCGCGCGTTTCGTGATTGCCTGGAAGACCGCCTGAAGGCTGGCGGCCGCGGCGCGGCACAACGTAAACAAACTTCACAATCCGCCGCCGCAATCTTCACAAACTCCATACAAAGCGGGAAAGATCGCGGGCAGGCGCCTGGATAGCATGACGGCAGTTCTCTTCAGAGGTCTTGCCGCTAGCCATGTTTTCCCTCAGCCGCCTGGTTGCCGTAGGTATGTTGCTGGTCGCCGCGGGCGGTTGCCAGGGCGTGCCTCCCGAAGCGCCGCCTCCGATCGCCCAGGGCGACTACAAGGCGGTGGTGGGTTATCTGGCCCAGCGCATCCCCTATGACATGGACGCCTCCGGCGTGCCGGGCCTGTCGATCGCCATCGTCGACGACCAGCGCGTGGTGTGGAGCACGGGCTTCGGCTACGCGGACCCGCTGCGCCATCGCAGCGCCACCAGCGACACGCTGTATCGCGTAGGGACCATCACCAAGATCGTCACGGCCGCGGGCGTGCTGCGCGCTGCCGACGACGGACGCCTGGCGCTGGACCAGCCCGCCTCGCAGGCGCTGCCCGATTGGGACATCCAACCGCGCCGCGGCGCCATGCAATGGCTGGGCACGCATCCCTTCACCGCCCGCAATCTTCTGGCCGTGCACCCTGGATCGTTGGAAGACACCATGGGGCGCGCACGCGCGGACATGGCCTACGCCCTGTTGGGCGACATGGTCGCGCACGTGGCGAGCGAACCGTTCGACACCTACGTGCGCCGCACCATCCTGCAGCCGCTGAACATGCCGCGCGCCGGGTTCCATCCCGACCCGCGCATGCTCGAATTGCGAGCCTCGGGCTACCGTCGCGGCGCGCCCTGGACCGAGGCGCCCCAGCCCAATGAAGCGGCCGACGGCCTGTGGCTCAGCACCTCGGAGATGGCGCGCTTCTCCAGCATGTTGTTCGCCGACGGCGTCTACGAAGGGCGCCGGATACTCAATGCCGACTCGGCCCGCGCCGTGCTCGACATGGAAACGGTGGAAGGCGGCTTGGCGCTGGAGTGCCGTCTGGCCTTGTCCTGGCTGGCAGCGCCCTGTGGCGACGATATCGCCGGCACGCCATTGCGCCTGCATAGCGGCGCCACCGAAGCCTTCCATTCGCGCCTGGTGCTGGCTCCGCGCGACAAGCTCGCAGTGCTGGTCATGAGCAATTCCGACACGAGCGAGCCGTTGGTGGCCTCGGTGTCGACGATGGCGATGGCGCTGATGCGCCAGGCCAAGCAGGGCGCAATCGCCCAATAGATCGGGCCGTTCCCGGCTCCCCGGTTTTATCCCCCCTCAACCTCGTTTCTTGGAAGCTGTTATGAAGCGAAAAATCCGTTCCACCCTGTTTAAACGCGGCGCCGGCGTCGCGTGTCTGCTGGCTTTAGTCCCGGGACTGTCCCTGGCCGATGACGCTGCGAACAGTTCCGTCTACGGCCAGCGCGGGGCCAGCTCGCGCGGGTTGACGGTGGCGACCGGGGAGGGGCCGGCGGACGAATGGCTGTTCTACGGCACGCTGGGCGCAGGCTACGCGCCGCGCTACAGCGGCAGCGACGAGTACTCCGCGACGCCGATCTTCGGCGCAGGCGTGCGCAGTCCGGGCGGCTTCTTCCTCGGTACCGACCGCGGCCTCGGCTGGGAGACGCACGCGCTGAACAGCACATTCAGCTTCTATCTGCAGCCCAGCGCGGCGCGCAAGGACCACAAGAAGGGCTACCAGGGCTCGGACAAGTTGCGCGGCATGGGCGACATCAAGAGCCGTGCGCAGATCGGCATGGATGCCGAAACCACGCTGGGCCCGGTGACCCTGTCGGCCACGATCGCGCATGCCTTCAAGAAGGGCGATGACCGGGACGTGGGCAGCGCCTACACGATGTTCAACCTGGGAGCCAGCACCACCGTATACGAAGGCAGCGCCGGAGCGATCTCGCTGGCCTTGTCCGGCACCTTCGGCGACGGCAACTACATGCGCACCTGGTATGGCGTGAGCGGCAAGCAGTCGGCGAACTCGGGCTATCGCAAGTACACGCCCAAGGGCGGCCTGGAAAGCGTGGGCCTGGGCGCGACGTGGACCGTGCCGCTCTCCAAGTCCTGGTCGTGGACCACGGCGGCGGAAGCCCGGCGCCTGTATGGCGACGCGGCGGACAGTCCCATCGTGCGGGACCGTGCGCAGTACTCCATCGGCACCATGATGACGTACTCGTATTGATCGGGGGAAAAGCCCGTTCCCGGACGGGAGCGGGCTAGGCGGAAGCGGGCGGGCATTGCCGCCGGCTTCCGGCCAGGGATGGTTTACAGGCCTTGCACGCGGCGGCCGCTGTCGGCCTCGAACCAATGCAGCGGATGGCGGCCGTCCGGGCCCAGGTTGACGCGGTCGCCGACCTTGGCCGAGGACTCGGACAGCTGGCGCGTGGTGCAACGCACGACCAGCATGTTCTTGCCGCAGCGGCTGTGGACCAGCTGTTCGGAGCCCAGCGTTTCGACCATTTCGACTTCGGCCGGCACGCCCTGGGTGTTCAGCAGCATGTGCTCGGGACGCATGCCCATGATGATCTTGCGGCCGCGCACCTGGGAGGGCACCTGCAGCGGCGAGATATCCAGCGCGATGCCGTCCAGCGTCTGCACCGTGCCGTCGCCGGCCACGTTCACTTCCATCAGGTTCATCGGCGGCGAACCGATGAAGCCGGCGACGAAGGTCGAGGCGGGCTTTTCGAATACTTCCATCGGCGTGCCGATCTGTTCAGGCACACCCTGGTACATGACGATCATGCGGTGGGCCAGCGTCATGGCTTCGACCTGGTCGTGGGTCACGTACAGGCTGGTGGTGCCCAGGCGGCGATGCAGCTTCATGATTTCCAGG
This sequence comes from Achromobacter xylosoxidans, assembly GCF_014490035.1. Classification (NCBI taxonomy): domain Bacteria; kingdom Pseudomonadati; phylum Pseudomonadota; class Betaproteobacteria; order Burkholderiales; family Alcaligenaceae; genus Achromobacter; species Achromobacter xylosoxidans. The sequence continues at coordinate 3,360,254 of NZ_CP061008.1, forward strand.
CGCATCGCCACCCGCAGCTTGGCGTCCAGGTTCGACAGCGGTTCGTCGAACAGGAACACCTTGGGTTCGCGCACGATGGCGCGGCCCATGGCCACGCGCTGGCGTTGTCCGCCGGACAACGCGCGCGGGCGGCGGTCCAACAGGTGGCCGAGTTCCAGGATCTGCGCGGCCACATCCACGCGCTTCTTGATCTCGTCCTTGGAGAACTTGCGGATCTTCAAGCCGTAGGCCATGTTCTCGAACACGGTCATGTGCGGGTAGAGCGCGTAGTTCTGGAACACCATCGCGATGTCGCGCTCGGCGGGTTCCAGGTTGTTGACGACCTTGTCGTCAATGAGGATTTCGCCGCTGGTGACGGTTTCCAGGCCGGCGACCATGCGCATCAGCGTGGATTTGCCGCAGCCCGAGGGGCCGACGATGACGATGAATTCACCGTCCTTGACGTCCATGTCGATGCCATGGATGACCGGCACATTGCCGGCGTAGGTTTTCTTGACGTTACGGAAGCTGAGAGTAGCCATGAGTTATTCGTGTTCGGAGTCGTGTTCGGGTGGGCGAGGGCGGGCAGGGGGCACCTTTTCATCGCCGAGCCGTCTCAAGATGAAAACGCCCCCCTGGGGGGCAGCAAGCCGAAGGCGCGGCGTGGGGGTCATTTTTCAGTGTCGACCAGACCCTTGACGAACCATTTCTGCATCAGGATGACGACCAGCGCCGGCGGGATCATCGCGAGCATGGCGGTGGCCATGGTGATGTTCCATTCGGTCACGCTGTCGCCGCCGCTGATCATCCGCTTGATGCCGATGACGACGGGGTACATGTCTTCCTGCGTGGTCACGAGCAGCGGCCACAGGTATTGGTTCCAGCCGTAGATGAACTGGATCACGAACAGCGCGGCGATGCTGGTCTTGGACAAGGGCAGCAGCACGTCGCGGAAGAAGCGCACCGGACCCGCGCCGTCGATGCGCGCGGCCTCGATCAGCTCGTCAGGCACCGTCAGGAAGAACTGGCGGAACAGGAAGGTCGCGGTCGCCGAGGCGATCAGCGGCAGGGTCAGGCCGGCGTAGCTGTTGAGCAGGCCGAGGTCGGCCACGACCTTGTAGGTGGGCGCGATGCGGACTTCGACGGGCAGCATCAGCGTGACGAAGATCATCCAGAAGAAGAACATGCGGCCGGGGAAGCGGAAGTACACCACCGCGAAGGCCGACAGCAGCGAGATGGCGATCTTGCCGATGGAAATCGCCAGCGCCATGATCAGGCTGACGTACATCATGCGGCCCACGGGCGCGCCCGACGAACCGCCGGACGAGCCGCCGAACAGCGCCTGCATGTAGTTGTCGACGAAATGCTTGCCGGGGATGAGGGACATCGGCGCGGACGCCACTTCCTGCGCGGTCTGGGTGGACGCGACGAAAGTGACATAGAGCGGAAATGCCACCATCGCCACGCCGCAAAGCAGGATGACGTGGGCCAGAATATCCAGCCAGGGACGGCGTTCAACCATTGTTTATAGCCTCGGACAAAATCAATACTGCACTTTGCGGTCGACGTAGCGGAACTGCACGACCGTCAAGGCAATCACAATGAACATCAGCACCACCGACTGCGCCGCGGACGAACCGAGGTCCAGGCCGCGGAAGCCGTCGCTGTACACCTTGTAGACCAGGATGGAGGTCGACGTGCCCGGACCGCCCTGCGTGGTGGTGTCCACCACGGCGAAGGTGTCGAAGAAGGCATAGATGATGTTGACCACCAGCAGGAAGAACGTGGTGGGCGAGAGCAGCGGGAACACGATGCTCCAGAAGCGGCGCGACGGGCTGGCGCCGTCGATCGCGGCGGCTTCGATGAGCGAGCGCGGAATCGATTGCAGGCCGGCCAGGAAGAACAGGAAGTTGTACGACACCTGCTTCCATACCGCGGCGATCAGCACCAGGGTCATGGCCTGGTTGCCGTCCAGGCGCGGATTCCAGTCGACGCCGGCATGGCGCAGGGCCACGGCCAGGATGCCGACGGAAGGCGAAAACAGGAACAGCCACAGCACGCCGACGACGGCGGGCGCCACGGCATAGGGCCAGATCAGCAGTGTCTTGTAGAGCCCGGCGCCGCGGATGACGCGATCTGCCATGACGGCCAGCAGCAAGGACACGCCCAGCCCGACCACCGCCACGAGGATCGAGAACACGGCGGTGACGCGGAAGGAATCCAGGTAGGCCTGTTGCGAGAACAGTTCCATGAAGTTGTCCAGCCCGACGAACTCGGAGGACAAGCCGAATGCATCTTCCAGCCGCAGCGATTGCCACATGGCCTGGCCGGCCGGCAGGAAGAAGAAGACCACGGTAATGATGATCTGCGGCAGGAGCAGCAGATAGGGCAAGGTCTTGTGCCCGAATACAACACGTTTTTCCATAGGGGGAACCCAAGGTACAGAAAAGCGGCGGTTGGAGTAACCGCCGCCTGAAACCGCTTTCGTAAAATGCGACAGGCTTAAAACCCTAAAAACCCCAGGGCCTTAAGCCTTGTACTGCCTAGTGCAAAACAGCCCAAGTCCTTGTTACGGCATGGAAAATACCGATTGACAGGACTGGGCTGGCGTCGCGGAAGGGCGTTACTTTACACTCTTCTCGAATTTTTCCAGCAGTTCGTTGCCGCGCTTGACGATGTTGTCGGCGCCGTCCTTGGCGCTGACCTTGCCCGAAACGATGCGTTCGATTTCGGCGTCTTCGATTTCACGGATCTGCGGCAGGAAGCCCAGGCGCAGGCCGCGCGATTGCGCGGTGGTTTCGACGTTCAGCTGCTTGACGCCGACTTCGGTGCCCGGGTTCTTGTCGTAGAAGCCGTCCTTCTTGGTCAGCTCGTAAGCGGCCTTGGTGACAGGCACGTAGCCGGTCTGCTGGTGCCAGCGGGCGGCGATTTCCGGGCTGGCCAGGAACTTGAAGAACGCGGTCACGCCCTTGTAGGTTTCCGGCTTCTTGTTGGCGAAGACCCACAGCGAAGCGCCGCCGATGATGGTGTTCTGCGGCGCGCCTTGCACGTCGGCGTAGTAGGGCAGGGTCGAGGTGCCGAATTCGAACTTGGCGTTCTTGGCGATGTTGGCGCGCAGGCCGGACGAGCCGGTGATCATGGCGCACTTGCCGCTGATGAACAGCGAGTTCGGCTCGTCGCCGCGGCCGCCGTACATGAAGATGCCTTCCTTGCCCAGCTTGGCCAGGTTTTCCAGGTGGCGCACGTGCAGCGGGGTGTTGATGGCGATGCGGGCGTCCAGGCCGCCGAAACCGTTGTCCTTGGTGGCGTACGGCACGTTATGCCAGGCCGAGAACGTTTCCAGCTGGACCCACGACGGCCAGGAGGTGGTGTAGCCGCATTCCTGGCCGGCGGCCTTCAGCTTCTGGCCGGCGGCAGCCAGCTCTTCCCAGGTCTTGGGCGGCTTGTCGGCGTCCAGGCCGGCCTTCTTGAAGGCGTCCTTGTTGTAGTAGAACACCACGGTCGAGCTGTTGAAGGGCATCGACACCAGCTTGCCGTCGGCCGACGAGTAGTAGCCGGCCACGGCGCCGATGAATTCCTTCGGATCGATCGGGTTGCCGACTTCTTCCGACATCTGCTGGACCGGCTTGATGGCGCCCTTGGCGTACATCATGGTGGCGGTGCCGACTTCGAACACCTGGAGGATGTCCGGGGCGTTGCCGGCGCGGAACGCGGCGATGCCGGCGTTCATGGATTCACCGTAGTTGCCCTTGTAGACTGCCTTGACTTGGTAGTCGGGGTTCTTTTTGTTGAATTCGTCGACCAGGCCGTTCACGCGGTCGCCCAGCGCGCCTTCCATCGAGTGCCAGAATTGGATCTCGGTGGCGGCATGCGCGGAGGCGCCTGCGAAAGCCGTCATGATGGCGGCAAAGGTTAAGGCAATACGGTGGGATCGCATAGAGAGGTTCCTCCAGTTGGGCGTGACGCGACCGGGTTGTCCGGGCGCAGAAAACACGACACCTTATGAATTGTTTGTGACAAAACCGTGACTTTCACATCACTCCAAACGCCTGTCAAATTGCGCGTTTTAGGCGCGAACGAACATTTTTCTTTTTTTTCCCAACGAGAACTCCCGTTTACAATCGGCCCCTATGAAAAACGAACTTTCGATTGCGTTCATCGGTGGCGGCAATATGGCCGCTGCGCTGGCCTCCGGCCTGGCCGGCAAAGTATGCGCCGCCGGCAACATACATGTCATTGACATAAACCAGGATTCGCATGCCGCCTGGCAGGCTCGCGGCATGACCACCGCGACGGCTCCGGGCGAGGCCCTGGCGCGGTGCCGGGTCTGGGTGTTCGCTGTCAAGCCACAGAACATGAAGGACGTTGTGGCTTCCACGCGTCAATGGTTGCGTGAAGACACTTTGGTGGTAAGCGTGGCGGCCGGCATCCGCGCCGATACGCTGGCCGCCTGGCTAGGCACGCCCGACGCGCCGTTCAAGCGCCTGGTGCGCTGCATGCCGAACACGCCGGCCCTGGTGGGCGCCGGCATCACCGGCCTGGCGGCCCTGGATGGGGTGGACGCAGCCGACCGCGACCTGGCGGCCCGATTGCTGTCCAGCGTGGGCGACGTGGTGTGGGTCGCCGACGACGCCGCGCTCGATGGCGTGACCGCGTTGTCGGGCAGCGGCCCGGCGTATGTGTTCCTGTTCCTGGAAGCGCTGGTGGCCGGCGGGCAGAAGGTCGGCCTGACGGCCGAGCAAGCCAAGCAATTGGCGTTGGGCACGCTGGCTGGGGCGACGCGCCTTGCCGCCGAGTCTTCTGAACCGCTGGCCACGCTGCGCGAACGTGTGACGTCCAAGGGCGGCACCACGGCCGCGGCGCTCAATGCGTTCGGCGCGGCCGGGTTTGCCGGCATCGTCGAAGACGCCATGGCGGCCGCCGCCCAACGCTCGCGCGAGCTGGCGGAGGAGTTCGGCAAATGACGGCCGCGGACGGGAGCGCGGGCTCCCGGCGCTTTGCGCTCATGAGCCGGCCGCAATTCGCCATCGCCGTGCTGTGCATGCTGGTGGTGGTGGTCGGTTCGAACATCCTGGTGCAGGTGCCGCTGAATGACTGGCTGACCTGGGGCGGGCTGTCCTATCCGGTCGCCTTCCTGGTCACGGACGTGCTGAATCGCCGTTTCGGCCCGGCGGCCGCGCGCCGAGTGGTCTGGTTCGGTTTTGCCGCCGCCCTGGTCGTGTCGGTATGGGTGGCCTCGCCGCGCATCGCGCTGGCTTCGGGCCTGGCCTATATCTGCGCGCAACTGGTCGACATCCAGGTGTTCGACCGATTGCGCGACCAGCGCTGGTGGCGCGCGCCCTTGGTGTCGGGCGTGCTTGGCGCCATCCTGGACACGGCCGTGTTCTTCAGCGTGGCTTTCGCGGCTACCGGCGCGCCCTGGATGACCTGGATGATGGGCGACCTGGCGATCAAGCTCGCGGTCAATATCAGCATGCTGGCGCCTTTCCGGGCGCTGATGTGGAATCTGGCCAAGCCGGCCAATGCCTGAGCATGCGGCGGGGCGCCTGTGGTCTTCAGGCCGCCCCGGGCTTTAATCCAGTGAATAACTACGCACGTTAATTATTATTCGTAAGTCCTGCGTAAGCACTGTATTTAAATGCGTCTTTAAACAGCGTATTAATCGGCGGCTATATATATCCCAAAGCACAATTTCGGATGGCGCGCCAGATGATAAATACGATTTTCTTGCGGATTCTCCAACGATTTCATGGGTTTGCCCCGGCTATCCGTCACGATTAAAGGTGCGCGCCAAAATATTGGGGATTACACGCAGTGACAGTATGGCGGCTTGCTTCCAGAATACCGGCCACACCGTGTTTTTGCCCAAGAAGCCGGCGACGGGCGACGAGGATTAACGGATTACCCAACCGATAAACCGCGTCGGACAGAGCCGCTCAAAACCTCGCTGGAGAACTCCGCATGAAGTTTCTGAATCGCCTTACCCCGGTAGCCATGGCGCTTGGGGCACTTGCCTTGGCTGGCGCCGCGCACGCCGCCGACACGATCAAGATCGGCATTCCCCAGCCCATGACCGGCCCCAATACGCAATACGGCGACCAGATCCAGGCCGGCGCATTGACCGCGATCGAGACCATCAACGCCAAGGGCGGCGTCAAGGGCAAGAAGCTCGAACCCATCCTCATCGATGACGGCTGCGAACCCAAGCAGGCCGTGCCGGCCGCCAACCGCGTGGTCAACTCCGGCGCCAAGTTCGCCGTGGCCCATGCGTGCTCGGGCGTGACCGTGGCTGCCGTCAAGGTCTACGAGGAAGAGGGCATCGTCGGCATCACCCCGGGCGCGACCTCGCCGCTGGTCACCGACACGATCAAGCCGCATTACTTCTTCCGCACCATCGGCCGCGACGACCAGCAAGGTCCGTACGCCGCCAACTACATCGCCAAGACCCTGAAGCCGAAGAAGGTCGCCGTGCTGCATGACAAGCAGACCTACGGTTCGGGCGTGGCCACCCAGGTCCGCGATTCGCTGGGCAAGGAAGGCGTGAACGTCGCCATGTTCGAAGGCATCAACGTCGGCGACAGCGATTACTCGGCCATCATCACCAAGCTCAAGTCGGCTGGCGTGGACCTCGTCTATTTCGGCGGCTACCACCCCGAGCTGGGTCTGTTGCTGCGCCAATCGCGTGAACAAGGCCTGAAGGTCCAGTTCATGGGTCCGGAAGGCACCGCCAACCAGGATCTGGTGGCGATCGCCGGCCCGGCCATCGACGGCCTGCTGGTCACGCTGCCGGCCGACTTCACCAAGCTGCCCGGCAACGAGAGCATCGTGAAGGCCTTCAAGGACGCCAAGCGCGATCCGGACGGCGCCTTCCAGATGCCGGCGTACGCCGCCGTGCAGATCCTGGCGGACAGCATCAACGCGGTGGGCGAAGACCCCGCCAAGGTGGCCGACTACATGCACAAGACCACTTTCAACACCGGCATCGGCAAGGTCGAGTACGACGCCAAGGGCGACCTGAAGAACTTCGAGTTCGCCGTCTATAAATGGGATAAGGACGGCAAGAAGACCCAGCTGTAAACTCGCGATCCCGCCGGCGTCGCCGGCGTGTAGGGCCTGTCGTCCTCGTTCTGCCGTAATCCGCGTAGCGATGCGCCAAAAGCGCTGTGCGGCCGGCGGGCGCAGATGCCAGGCCCTTATAAAATACGCCCAGGTTTCCGGCTCCGGGTCTCTCCACCGGGGCCGGAACCATTTGGAGCAAGAGAAATAATGTCTGACCTCATACCCCAACTTACCCAGCAATTCTTCAACGGATTGTCTCTGGGCGCGATCTATGCGTTGATTGCCATCGGCTACACAATGGTCTACGGCATCATCGGTATGATCAACTTCGCTCACGGCGAAATCTATATGATCGGCGCCTATGTCGGCCTGGTCACCTTGACGGCCATCGGCACCAATAGCGGCTTGCCGATACCGTTCATCATCGCGGCCATGCTGGTCGTGGCCATCGTGGTCACGGGCATCTACGGCTTTAGCGTCGAGCGCGTCGCTTACCGGCCGGTGCGCGGCAGTCCCCGCCTGGTGGCGCTGATCTCGGCCATCGGCATGTCGATCTTCCTGCAGAACTGGGTGGCCCTGGGCCAGGGCGCGCGCGACATGGCCGTGCCATCGCTGGTGTCGGGCGCCGTGCAGTTCCACATGGGCTCCGATTTCGACGTGACGGTGCCGTATTCGCGCATCATGATCATCGTGGTCACGGTGGTGCTGATGATCGGGCTGACGCTGTTCATCAAGTACTCCCGCATGGGCCGCGCCTCGCGCGCCTGCTCGCAGGACATGCACATGGCGAACCTGCTGGGCATCGACACCAATCGCGTGATCTCGTTCACCTTCGTGATGGGCGCGATCCTGGCGGCGGTGGGCGGTGTGCTGATCGCCATCACCATCGGCAAGCTCAATCCCTTCATCGGCTTCCTGGCCGGCATCAAGGCCTTTACCGCGGCAGTGCTGGGCGGCATCGGCAGCATCCCCGGCGCCATGCTTGGCGGCGTGCTGCTCGGGCTGGCCGAGACCTTCGCGGCTGCCTACATCTCCTCACAGTACAAGGACATCGTGGCGTTCTCGCTACTGATCCTGATCCTGCTGTTCCGTCCCACCGGGCTGTTGGGCAAACCTGAGGTGGAAAAAGTCTGATGTCGAACAACAATCTGAAAAACGCCACGATGGCGGCCGTGCTGACGGCTGTCATCGTCACCCCCGTCTTCGGCCTGCAGTTGATCCGCCAGGGCGCCCGCACCACGATGGAATCGAACTGGTCGCTGGTGGCGATTGCCGCCGCGATCGTGTTCGTGTTCCAGCTGCTGCGCCCCTGGATCGCCAAGCCGTTCCAGAAGCTCAAGACGAGCCTGCCGACCTTGCCGGCGGCGCCTGTCAAGACCCACAAGCCGCTCGCGTTGTTGCTGTTGGCGATAGCGGTGGTGTGGCCGTTCTTCGCCGGACGCAGTTCGGTGGACATCGCCACGCTGGTGCTGATCTACGTGATGCTGGGCCTGGGCCTGAACATCGTCGTGGGTTTCGCCGGCCTGCTGGATCTGGGCTTCGTGGGCTTCTATGCCGTCGGCGCCTATACCTACGCCTTGCTGTACCACTGGGGCGGCTGGAGCTTCTGGGAAGCGCTGCCGTTCTCGGGCGCCATGGCCGCGCTGTTCGGCTTCATCCTGGGCTTTCCGGTATTGCGATTGCGCGGCGACTACCTCGCCATCGTGACGCTGGGCTTCGGTGAAATGATCCGCCTCTTGCTGATCAACCTGAACACGCTGACCGGCGGTCCGGACGGCATCTCGGGCATCCCCAAGCCGACGGTGTTCGGCCTGGAAATGACGCGCCGCGCCAGCACGGAAGGCGGCACCACGTTCCATGAATTCATGGGCTGGAACTTCCAGAACCAGGACATGGTGGTGTACCTGTACCTGATGGCGCTGCTGCTGGCGCTGGTCACGCTGTTCGTGTCGACGCGGCTGATCCGCATGCCGGTCGGCCGGGCCTGGGAAGCGCTGCGCGAGGACGAGATCGCCTGCCGTTCGCTGGGGCTGAATCCCACGCGGATCAAGCTGTCCGCGTTCACGCTGGGCGCCATGTTCGCCGGTTTCGGCGGCGCGTTCTTCGCGGCGCGCCAGGGCATGGTGAATCCGGAGTCCTTCACCTTCATCGAATCCGCGCTGATCCTGGCCATCGTGGTGCTGGGCGGCATGGGCTCGCAGGTGGGCGTGATCCTGGCCGCGGTGCTGCTGACGGTGTTGCCGGAAGTGGCGCGCGAGTTCGCCGAGTACCGGATGCTGATGTTCGGCCTGGTGATGGTATTGATGATGATGTGGCGTCCGCAGGGGTTGTTGCCCATGAAGCGTCCCCATGTGGAGTTGGCTAAATGAGCGAGGCATTGCTGAAAGTATCCGGACTCACCATGCGGTTCGGCGGCCTGCTGGCCGTGGACAGCGTGGCGTTCGAAGTCAAATCCGACGAGGTGTTCGCCATCATCGGCCCCAATGGGGCAGGCAAGACCACCGTGTTCAACTGCGTGGGCGGCTTCTATGCGCCGACGGCGGGCGACATCACCATGGACGGCAAGGCCATCACCGGTTTGCCCAGCCACAAGGTGGCGCGCCACGGGCTGGTGCGCACCTTCCAGAACGTGCGCCTGTTCAAGCAGCTGACCGTGCTGGAGAACCTGCTGGTCGCGCAGCACACGCAGGTGGAGTCGCGGCTCTTGCCGGGCCTGCTCAAGCTCAAGTCCTATCGCCAATCCGAGACCGACGCGCTGGCGCGCGCCGCGCAATGGCTGGATTTCATGGGTTTGCGCGAGTTCGCCAACCGCGAGGCGGGCAACCTGGCCTACGGCCACCAGCGCCGCCTGGAGATCGCGCGCTGCATGATCACCAAGCCGCGTCTGCTGATGCTGGACGAACCGGCGGCGGGCCTGAATCCTCAGGAAAAGCGCGATCTGCAGTCGCTGATCGACCAGTTGCGGCGCGAGTTCGGCGTCGCGGTGCTGCTGATCGAGCACGACATGAGCCTGATCATGGGCATCTCCGACCGCATCCTGGTCATGGAGCACGGCAAGCCCATCACTACCGGCACCCCCGAGCAGGTGCGCAACGACGAGCGCGTCATCAAGGCGTACCTGGGGGAAGAGTAATGCTTAAGCTGGATAACATTCATACCTACTACGGCGCCATCCAGGCGTTGAACGGGGTGTCGGTGGAGGTCAACAAGGGCGAGATCGTCACGCTGATCGGCGCCAACGGCGCGGGCAAGACGACGCTGCTGATGACCGTCTGCGGCAACCCCCGCGCCAAGGAAGGCACGATCACGTTCGAGGGCGAGGACATCACCCACAAGGACACGCACCACATCATGCGCAATGGCATCGCCATTTCGCCGGAGGGGCGGCGGGTCTTCAAGGACCTGACCGTGGCCGAGAACCTGATGATGGGCGGCTTCTTCGCCAAGCGCGAGGAGATCCAGGCGGGCATCGACCACGTGTACGGGCTGTTTCCGCGCTTGAAAGAGCGCGCCAGCCAGCGCGCCGGCCTGATGTCGGGCGGCGAGCAGCAGATGCTGGCCATCGGCCGCGCCTTGATGACGCGTCCGCGCCTGTTGCTGCTGGACGAGCCGACGCTGGGCCTGGCCCCGCTGGTGATCGCCCAGATCTTCGACATCATCCGCGAGATCCGCGAGCAGGGCGTGACGGTGTTTCTGGTCGAACAGAACGCCAACAAGGCGCTGGGCGTGGCCGACCGCGGCTATGTGCTGGAAAACGGGCGCGTGGTGTTGCAGGACACCGGCGCCAATCTGCTGGTCAACGATCAGGTGCGCAAGGCGTATCTGGGCGGCTGATTGCGATTCCCCGCGAAGGGAAATTGGGGCGCATCGGAAGATGCGCTTTTTTTTTCGCCTGCTTGGCGCGGGGAAGGAGTAGCGGGCTCAGGCCGCCAGCAGTTGTTCGGCCTGGTAGTGCGCGATTGCGGCTCGCGCCAGCGCGTCGATGGAGTCGGTCAGCGTCACGCCCAGGCTGGGGCGCAGCGCATGCGGCACGGCCAGCGGCAGTTCGGTGCAGCCGAGCACCACGGCGTCCGCGCCGCGCGCCTTGAGGCGGGCGATGCATTCGGCGGCCGGCGCGTACGCGTCCTCCAGGCGGTTGGCCTTGACCGCGCGGATCGAGCCCATGCAGTAACGCTCGACTTCGTCGTCGTCCGGCACAATGCACTCGTAGCCTTGCGCTTCCAGATGCCGCTGGTAGAGGCCCAGCTTGAGCGTGGCCGCGGTGCCCATCAGACCGATGCGGCCGGCGGGCAGGCCCAGGCGGCGCAGGTCGTCGATGACGGCCTGGATGATGTGCAGCACGGGCAGGTCGGTGGACGCGGCGATCTGGTCGTACCAGAGGTGGGCCGTGTTGCACGGAATGGCGATGAGCTGCGCGCCGGCGTTCTGCAAAAAGCGCACGCCTTCCTGCATGTAGGGCAGGGGATTCTCGCCGCCGGCCATGTAGGCGCTGGAACGGTCGGGAATGCGGGGGTCGTTGCGCAGCAGCGTGGGGATGTGCTGCTGGTCGATCGCGGCGGGCGTCAATGCCGCCAGGCGCAGGGCAAAGGCGGCGCCCGCCATGGGGCCCATGCCGCCCAATACACCCAGGTAACAACCCTGGGAATAGCTGTTCACGTTATTTACTCCGAGGTAATGCCGTCCCGGGCGTCAAGACCTGGCCCGGGCGTTCGGCGCTGGTTCGTTCCCCGTCCCAGACCTGCCTGCCATTGACCCAAACTGCTTGGATGCCCTGGCTTGCCTGAATGGGAGCTGAAAAAGTGGCCACATCTGTCACCGTGGCGGGATCGAACAGCACCAGATCAGCATGATACCCCTCCCGCAACAGGCCGCGCTCGGCGATGCCGTATTGGTCCGCGGCGAGGCCGGTCATTTTGTGGATGGCCGTTTCCAGCGTCAGCAGGCGCTGTTCGCGCACCATGGCGCGCAGCACGTTGGTGAAGGTGCCCCATTGGCGGGGGTGCGGATGCGGATCGAAGGGCAGGCCGTCCGAGCCCACCATGGTCAGCGGATGCGAGAAAATGCGGCCGACGTCGGCCGGGTCCATCAGGAAGTAGATGGCGCCGGCAGGCGCGAGCCGTGCGACAGCGGCTTCGTCGTCCAGGCCCAGTTCCGCCATGACTTCGCTGAAGTCGCGGCCGGTGGCTTCGGGGTAGCCCTTGGACCAGGTGATCATGGTGCGGCTGGCCAGCCGCGCGCGGTCCAGCCGCAGCATGGTGGAGGTGGCGGGGTAGGGATGGCAATCCAGGCATACCGCCTGGGTGGCGGCGGCGCGGCTGATCAGGTCCAGGGTTTCGCGGCTGCGGCCGTGGTTGCGCTCGCCGGCCAGCTTGTGGTGCGAGAACACCACGCGGCAGTCGAGTTCGCGGCCGATCAGCAGCGCTTCTTCCATGGCTGGCACGATGTGGTCTGCCTCGTCGCGCAGATGGGTGGCGTAGACGCCGGGACGGCCGCGCAGCGGCGCGCAGACGTCGATGATCTCGTCGGTGGGCGCGGCGCTGGCCGGCGGATAGAAGGTGCCGGTGGATACGCCGAAGGCGCCCGCGTCCAGCGCCTCTTGCAGCAGCGCGCGCATCGCGGCGCGTTCGTCCGCATCGGCGGCGCGCGAGGTGTCGTCCATCACCGCCACGCGCAACGTGGTGTGGCCGACCAGCGGGGCCACGTTGACAGCGGCGGGCGTGGCGCGCAGCGCGTCCATCCAGGCGCGGAAGCTGCTGAAACGGAACAGTTCGGCCGGACCCAGCAGGTCCAGCGGCTGCGGGATGGCGGTCCCGGCCAAGGGGGCCAGGCTGATGCCGCAATTGCCGGTGACCACGGTGGTGATGCCCTGCGAGACCTTGGGCAGCATGTCCGGATGCGCCAGCAGGTAGCCGTCGTCGTGGGTGTGGGAGTCGATGAATCCGGGCGCCAGCGCCAGGCCGCCGGCGTCGATGACCGGCACGCCCGCGGGGTGGGCGAAGTTGCCCACCGCCGCGATGCGGCCGTCATGCACCGCCAGGTCGCCCTGTCGGGCGGGTCCGCCGGTGCCGTCGACGAGCGTGGCGCCCGCCACGATGAAGTCTGCTTGCAGCATGCGTGCGCTCATGTTCAGTCGAGTTTCTCGATGCCGGCGCCGTCGATGATCCGTTGCCATTTGGCGGTTTCGCGGTCGATCAGCTGCTTGAAGTCGGCGGGCGAGCCGCTGGCCGGTTCGGCGCCCAGCGTGGCCAGGCCCGTGCGGACTTCAGGCGCCTGCAGCGCCTTCTGGATGGCGGCGTTCAGGGTTGCCACCACTTCCGGCGGCGTGCCCTTGGGCGCCACCACGCCGCCCCAGGCCACGGTTTCGTAGCCCTTCAGGCCAGCTTCGTCCAGCGTGGGCACGTCGGGCATCAGGGCCAGGCGCTTCAGGCTGCTTACGCCGATGGCGCGGACCTTGCCGCTCTTGACCAGCGGGGTCGCTTCCGAGGTGTTGACGAACAGGTAGTCCAGGCGGCCGCCCAGCAGGTCCTGGATGGCGGCGGGGCCGCCGTTGTACGGGATGAACATGACGTTGACCTTTGCCATGCTCTTGAAGAGTTCGCCGCCCATGTGGCCGGTGGTGCCCACGCCCGAAGCGCCGTAGGACAGGCGGCCGGGTTCCTTGCGGGCGCGGTCGATCAGGTCCTGCACGCTCTTGATCGGCGAGTCGGCCGGCACGATCAGCGCGTTGTACAGGTCGAACAGATGGGCCACGGGCGTCAGGTCCGCGTCCACGTCGTAGGGCAGGCGCTTGAACAGGGAACGGTTCACGGCCAGCGTGTTGATGTTGCCGTAGCCGACGGTGTAGCCGTCGGGCGCGGCGCGCTTGACCAGGGCGATGCCGATGTTGCCGGCGGCGCCGGGGCGGTTCTCGACCACCACGGTGGCGCCGGTGTCGCGCGCCAGCTGGGTCGTGATCAGGCGCGACAGCACGTCGGGCGAGCCGCCGGCGGCCGACGGCACCACGAAGGTGATGGGCTTGTCCGGATAGGCGCCGGCGGTAGCGCCGGCCGACATGGCGGCGCCGAGCGCCAGCGCGGAAAGGCCGCGGAAGAGTTTGCTGCGCATGGTGGATTCCCCTTGATTTTGTGGTGTTGAGGCCGGCAGGTTACACCCCGCATCCGCGCGCGCCCTCATCGAAAAATGTCGAAAACCTATAATCGGGCGTTATCGGTTTGGTGCTGATTTGCCAGGGGAAGAAATGGATGAGCATGCCTACGCGGACGAGGTCGGACCCACCGCCGGACGGCCTTTGAACCTGCGCCAGATCGAGGTGTTCCGCGCCATCATGATGGCTGGATCGATCAGCGGCGCGGGCCGCATGCTGCATGTCTCGCAACCGGCCGTCAGCCGCGTGCTGGCGCTGACCGAGAGCCGCTTGGGCTACAAGCTGTTCGAACGCGTGAAGAGCCGGCTGTCGCCGACGGCCGAGGCGCGGCGGCTATACGCGGAAGTGGAGCAGGTCTACGGCGGCATCCAGCGCGTGAACGACCTGGCTGCCAGCCTGGGCCAGTCGGGCGCGGGCATGCTGAAGATCGTCGCCAGCGCCAGTTTCGGGCAGCGCCTCATTCCGATGGCGCTGGATCGCTTCCGCGGCCGCAATGCGGACGCGCGCGTCGACTATCGCAGCGTGACCTTTGACGAGCTGGCTGCGTATTTTCTATCGGGCCAGGCGGACATAGGCATCTCCATGCAGCCCCCCGATCATCCCAATCTGCGGTCCGTGCGCCTGGCGCGGGTGCCTATCGTCTGCGCGCTGCCTGCCGGCCACCCGTTGGCGGCGCGCGAGGTGGTGCGGCCAGAGGATTTCTCCACCGCGGCCTGGATCGGCTATCCCCGCGGCACGCCGCTCGCGCGTGCGCTCAAGCCCTTCTTCGGCGAGGGGCCGGCCTGCGCGGCGGCGGTGGAGGTGCATTCGCCCGTGACCGCCTGTTCTTTCGTGCAACAGGGCTTGGGGCCGGCGCTGGTGGACGCCTGGTGCGTGACGCCGGACCAGGCCGCGCACATGGTCTTGCGCCCGATATTGCCGCAGGCCAGCGTGGATATCTGGGCCACGCATTCGAATCTGAGCGCGCCGCCCTTGCTGGCGCGGCGCTTTCTGGCGGCAGTGAAGAAGACGCTGGAAGAGGGCGCGCCGCGCGAACTGGCGCCCGGCGCTTCCAGCTGAGGGCTTGCGGCTGGCGGCGCAAGCCCCGCCGAGGCCTTACAGGCCTTCGGCCTTGAGCGCGGCCTGGACGCCCTTGTCGGCTTCCATGCGCTTGAAGAACGCGGCCAGGTTGTCCAGGCCCGACAGGTTCACTTCCTTGGCGTGCGCCCAGCGCAGCACCACGTACAGGTAGGCGTCGGCGATGGAAGGCTTGTCGCCCGTCAGGTAGGACTTGCCGGCGAGCTGCCCGTCCAGCTGCGCGAACAGCTTGGTCAGCAGCGCGGAAGCCGAGGCGGCCAGCTCCTTCTGCGCGCCTTCGTCGCCGACGAAACGCGACGCGCCGAAGATCATCGAGAAGGTCTTGTGGATGTCCGAGTTGATAAAGCCGAGCCAGCGGCGCACTTCGGCGCGCGAGCGCGGCGAGCCGTCGCCCAGCAGCTGCAGTTCCGGCGCGTGTTCAGCCAGGTATTCGAGGATCGCCGCGTTCTGCGTGACTGTCCAGCCGTCGTGCGCCAGGGCGGGCACGGCGCCCAGCGGGTTGACCTTCAGGAACTCCGGACCCTTGAGCTCGTCGCGGCTCAGCTTGTGCGTTTCATAGGGTTTGCCGATCCATTCCAGAACGATGTGGGAAGCGAGCGAGCACGCGCCGGGCATGTAGTACAGTTTCATCAGATGGGGTCTCCTGAGAGCAAGGACGGGGATCTCCGTTCCTGGCCGATATGGTACGCCACCCGTTGCCGGAGATGCCCATGCCGTCACGTCCCGCCGCAATCGCGCGCGCGCTGTTCCTGTCGTTCTCCTCGTGCTTGGCGCTGCCCGCGTCCGCGCAGCCGGGGCCCGAACCCGCATCGGTCCCGGCCCGCGTCACGGCCGTGGTGGGCGGGCTCAATCATCCCTGGGCCATGGCTTTTCTGCCCGAAGGCGGCGTGCTCATTACCGAGCGTCCCGGCAACCTCAGGCTGCTGCGCATCCCGGGCGGCTTGTCCAAGCCGCTGGCCGGCGTGCCCAAGGTCGCGGCGCAGGGCCAGGGCGGCCTGCTGGACGTGGCGCTGTCGCCGGACTTCGCGCGGGACCGCTATGTCTACCTGTCCTATGCCGAGGCCGACGGTTCGAAGAGCGGCACCGCCGTGGGCCGCGGCAAGCTGTCCGCCGACGGTACTGCGCTGGAGGATTTCCGCGTGCTGTTCCGCCAGCAACCGAAGCTGTCGTCGGGCCTGCATTACGGATCGCGGCTGGTGTTCGACGGCAAGGGCTATCTGTACATCTCGCTGGGCGAGAACAACCAGCGGCCCACGGCGCAGGACCTGGACAAGCTGCAAGGCAAGGTGGTGCGGTTGAAGGCCGACGGCTCGGTGCCGCCCGACAATCCCTTCGTCGGCCAGGCCGGCGCGCGGCCCGAGATCTGGTCCTACGGGCATCGCAATCCGCAGGGCATGGCGCTCAATCCCTGGAGCGGCCAGCTCTGGGAGAACGAACACGGGCCGCGCGGCGGAGACGAGATCAATCTGGTCCAGCGCGGCAAGAACTACGGCTGGCCGCTGGCTACCCACGGCATCAACTATTCGGGCCAGCCCATCCCCGAAGCCAAGGGCGCCGACCTGCCCGGCATGGAGCCGCCGCTCTACTGGTGGCCGAAGTCGCCGGCCATCAGCGGCATGGCTTTCTATAGCGCCGACCGGTTTCCCGCCTGGCGCAATTCCGTGTTCATCGGCGCGCTGGCCAACCAGAATCTCATCCGCCTGACCTTGGACGGCGACCGCGTGGTGGCGCAGGAGTGGCTGCTGACGGATCGCAAGCAGCGGATACGCGACGTGCGGCAAGGACCGGACGGTTATGTGTACGTGTTGACGGACGCCTCGCCGGGAGAGTTGCTGCGCCTGGCGCCGGCCGAACAGGGGGAGTGAACGCCATGAAACCGTATGAGCTGATCGGATCCGCGGGCTGCGGATCCGCCATCGTCGAGATGGCGCTGGTGCTGGCCAACGTGCCGCACACCTTGACGGACCTGCCGTACCTCAAGCCCGGCGCCGAACGCGACAGGCTGCTGCAATTGAATCCGTTGGGGCAGGTGCCCACGCTGGTCCTGCCGGACGGCGAAGTCATGACCGAGAGCGCGGCCATGATCCTGCATCTGAACGACGTGGCGCCCCACGCCGGCCTGGCGCCCGCGCCCGATAAGCCTGAGCGCGCCCGATTCCTGAATTTGCTGATCCGGCTGGTGGCGGCGATCTATCCCACGTTCACCTATGGCGATGATCCGCCGCAATGGACCACGGCAGGCCCCGCCGCCGAGCTGCTGAGGCAGCGCGTGCACACGCGGCGGGCGGAGATCTGGCTGGAACTGGAACGTCAGGCTGGCGCCCCGCACATGCTGGGCCGGCGCTTTTCGGCGCTGGACCTGTACGTGACGGTGATGACGCATTGGCGTCCCGGGCCGGCGTGGTTCGCATCCGAGTGTCCGGCGCTGACCGCCGTGGCGTGCGAGGCGGCGCTGGAACCGAACGTGGCCCGCGTGCTGCAGCGGCATTTTCCGCCGCCCACGGAGTAGCCCGGCGTCAGGCCTTGGCCGGCTTGCGGGTCCTGGACTTGGCCCGCGCTTCGCGCAAGGCAATGTAGACGCCGCTGCCGGCGATGAAGAGCGCGCCCAGATAGGCATAGGCGTCCGGGGTCTCTTGCCAGAAGATCCAGCCCAGGATGGTGGCCCAGATCAGCCCGGTATAGTCGAAGGGCGCAACCACCGAGGCGGGACCGATGCGGAATCCCTGGGTGATCAGCGCCAGCCCCAGGGTGCTGAACAGCGCGACGGCGCCGAAGTACGGCAGATCCTCCATCGCGGGCTGCTCCCATACCAGGGGCAGGGCGACCGCGCTACAGACCAGTTGGCCCAGCACGATGTAGAGCGTGGTCGTCAGCATGCCTTCGTTGCGGTTGATGCCGCGCGCCGTGATCATCATCACCCCATAAAGCAAGGCGGTAACCAGCGGCAGCAAGGTGGCCGCCTGGAAGGTTGCGGCCCCCGGCCGCACCACGATCAGCACGCCGGCAAAACCGGCCAGCACGGCCAGCCAGCGCTTGCCGTCCACCCGTTCTTTCAGGACCAGCACCGACAGCGCCGTCACGAACAGCGGCGCGGCGAACGCGATGGCGGTGGCCTCGGCCAGCGGCAGCGTGCGCAGGCCCAGATAGAAGCAATAGGCCGAGACGACGTTGATGGCGCCGCGCGTCAGGTGCAGGCCGGGGTGTGCGGTACGCAAGACCCGGCGTCCGCCCAGCCACAGCGCCAGCGAGGCGACGAAAGGCAGGGCGATGAGCGCCCGCAGGAACAGGATCTGCAGCGGGTTGTAGTTGGCGCCGAGCCATTTGGCGTTGGCGTCGCTCAAGGTCAGGAAGAAAATGCCGCCCACCACGCAGGCGATGCCTGCTGCGGCGGATTGGGCCTGGGCGGCGGGAAGTACGGAAGAGGTGGACATCTACAGCCTGGGAGGGCGGCGGTTCCGGCCGCCCGAAAGGGAAAGAAGGGGGGAGGGTTCAGCCTTGGGCGCGATAGGCCGCCAGCGCGACCATGGCCCATGACGCCAGGAAGGCGACGCCGCCGAAAGGCGTGACGGCGCCCAGCCAATGCGTGCCGGTCAGGGACAGCACATACAGGCTGCCGCAGAACAGCACGATGCCGACGAACATCACCACGCCAGCCGCGGACAGCAGGGACGAACCGTAGCGGGCGCCCAGCAGCGCGACGACGAACAGGCCCAGCGCATGGACCAGGTGGTACAGCACGCCGGTCTGCCAGACGGACAGCAATTCCGGCGTCAGCATGCGCTTGAGGCCATGGGCGCCAAAGGCTCCCGCGCCCACCGCCACCATGAGATTCAACGCCGCGAGTATCGTCAGCTGCCGGTCCGTCATCGCCAGTCCTTATAAGTGTCTGAGCTATTGTGTTACAGCCGCCTATGATATGCCCAAATCCAGCCTCCACCCCGGGGGTGTCGCTGTCGGGGACGGATCTTGTGGCGGGAATTCCAAATGGAATATCATGAATTCAATTTGGAAATTCCAGGAGGCCCGCAGCCGCGGCCTCCAGACTTGCAGGAGCCAGGCCATGAGCGTAGCCGCCCTTCAAAAAAACCCCGCCAAACGTCCGTCGCGCCATGCGGCGGCGCGCGCCAAGCAATTGTTCCGCAGCCTGGTCGACAGCCCCCTGGTGGACATGGCGCGCGACGTGCGCCGCGGCCTGCCCGCGCAGATGGTCGACGACGCCGCCGACTACCTGCAGGTGCCCAAGTCTGAAATCATGGCCATCACCGAGGTCAAGGCGGCGTCGCTGTCGCGCTGGAGCCGCGAAGGCCTGATGCTGCCGCTGGGCGAATCGGACCGCCTGGCCCGCGTCGCGCGGGTGGCGCGGGTGGCGCGCCAGGTGCTGGGCAGCGACGAAGAAGCGGTCGCCTGGCTGAACACGCCGGTGCCCGCGCTGGGCAACGTCAAGCCGCTGTCCCTGCTGACATCCGACGCCAGCAGCCGCATCGTCGAGGACACGCTGGCGCGCGCCGCGGCGGGCGTCTACGCATGACGGACGACAGCATTTCGATCTGGCGTATCGGGACTACCGCAGGCAAGTACCGCGCCGACGATTTGAGCGGGGCGGGCGCCGCGGCCGTGGGCGGGCGCTACAACAGCCCGGGTACGGCGGTGGTCTATGCCTCGGCCAGCGTGGCGCTGGCGGCGCTGGAAACGGTGGTGCACTTTGCGGCCCGCGCATCCGAGCAGGCCAACCGCTATCTGATCGAACTGGCGGTGCCGCGCGCCGTCCACGAAGCCCGCCAGGCGCTGAGCCTGACGCAGTTGCACGAGGATTATCCGTTCTGGGACGCCGTGCCTTTCGCCGAAGCCTCGCAGGCCGTGGGCGACAACTGGGTGCAGTCCGGCGTGTCGGCGCTGCTTGAACTGCCCAGCGCCATCGTGCCTTATCGGGGTGTGCCGGACTGCAATTTCCTGATCAATCCGGCGCACCCGGACGCCGAGCACATCGTGGTGGTGCGGCGCGAACGCTTCATCTACGATCCGCGCCTGCGCCCCGTCTAGTTCAGTTCGTCAGCACCGCGCGGCCCACGACCTTGCCGGCCCGCAGCGATGCCAGCACGCTGTCGGCTTCGGCCAGCGCGTGGCGATGCACGGGCATGGGCGGAACCTTGCCGGCCCGCACCAGCTCCATCAGTTCCTGCAGTTCGGTCAGGTTGCCGACGTAGCTGCCGATGATGGACAGGGCCTTCATGGGGATCAGCGCGATGGGCCAGGACGATGCGCCGCCGAACAGGCCCACGATGATCAGCTTGCCGCCCTTGGTCAGGAAGTCGAAGGCGAGCGAGGTGGTCGCGGGCGCGCCGACCAGGTCGATGGCCGCCTGGACAGGCTTGCCGCCGGCCGCCTTGATGATCTGCTGCGCGGCATCGGGCGCGGCGCCGTCGATGGCGGCGAGCGCGCCGGCTTCCAGCGCGGCCTGGCGCTTGGCCGGGTCGATGTCGACGACGATGGCGCCGGCGCCGCCCAGGGCCTTGATCAGCGTCAGACTCATCAGGCCCAGGCCGCCCGCGCCGAAGATGACCACGGGATGCGAACGGTAGACGTCCGGGCCGATCTTCTTCAGCGCGGAATAGGTGGTGAGCCCCGAGCAGGCATAGGGCGCGATCTGCGCGGGATCGAGGTCGCCGATGTCGATCAGGTAGCGCGGATGCGGCACCAGGATGTGGTCGGCATAGCCGCCGGCGCGGTGCACGCCCAGGCAGGCGGGCGCGGAGCAGTGGTTCTCCATGCCGGCCAGGCACGGTGCGCACTTGCCGCAGCCGATCCAGGGATAGACGAGGTAGTTGCGGTCGGCCGAGAGTCCCTGGGCGTCGGGGCCGGCGGCGACGACGGCGCCCACGGTTTCGTGGCCCATGGTCAGCGGCAGCGACACGCCGCGGTCCTTCAGCGACAGCGTGCGGCCCTGGCCCAGGTCGTAACCGCCTTCCCACAAGTGGATATCGCTGTGGCATACGCCAGCCGCGCGGACCTTCAGCAGCACCTGCGACCCTTGCGGCGTGGGCGTGGGCTGGTTCATTTCCTGCAAGGGCTCGCGGAAGTTCACGACGCAATAGCACTTCATGGGATGTCTCCTCCTGGGTGGTTTCTACGGCCGGCCCGCGAGGCGGGCGCGGCGTGGCAAGGCTATTTCTTCACGGTCGGGCATTCACTGTCCGCCAGGGACACGAAGACCTTTTCGCCCGGCACCGTGGACAGGATGCGGTAGAAGTCGCCGGGGTACTTGGATTCGGCGGGTTTCTTCACTTCGACCAGATACAGATCCATGATGACGCGGCCGTCTTCGGGGCGCACCCGGGCATTCTTGATCAGTTTGGTGGTGATGGGCAACTCGCGCATCTTCTGGTTGACCGTCGCGCCGTCGAAGGTGCCGGCGGCCTGGGCGGCTTGCAGATAGTGCGTCGTGGCAACGTAGCTCAGCGCCTGCACGATGGACGGCGCGCGCGTCACGCCCATCTTCTTTTGCCAGCGCTGGGTCCAGGCCCGGGTGTCCTCGTCCGCGTCCCAATAGAAACCGGTCGGGAAAGTCAGCCCTTGCGCCACGGGCAGGCCCATCGCCTGGACGTCGTTGATGAAGGTCAGGAAGGTCAGCATGCGCTGCTTGCCGCCAGTCAGTCCGAACTCCTGGGCCTGCTTGATCAGGTTGACCAGATCGCCGCCGGCGCTGGCCAGGCCCACCACGTCAGCCTTGGACGATTGGGCCTGCACCAGGAACGAAGCGAAATCCAGCGCGCCCAGCGGATGCCGGGTGCTGCCCAGCACCTTGCCGCCGGCCTTCTCCACGAAGCGCGAGGCGTTGGCTTCCAGCGATTTGCCGAAGACGTAATCGGTGGTGATGAAGTACCAGGACTTGCCGCCGCTTTCGACCACGCTCTTGACCACGGCATTGGCCAGGGCATAGGTGTCGGGCGCCCATTGGGTGCTGAGATTGCTGCACTGCTTGCCGCTGAAGTCCCCGGCGAAGCCGCCGCTGATGAGGGCGGTTCCGCCTTTTTCGCGCGCCACGCCCTGCGCGGCCAACCCTGCGGAGCTGGCGCCGCCGTCCACCACGGCCACCAGGCCTTGCGTGTCGAACCAGCGGCGAACCAGGGCCGAGGCCACGTCCGCCTTGTTCTGGTTGTCGGCGCCTATGACTTCGACGGTCTTGCCGGCGACCTTGCCGCCAAAGTCCTCGACCGCCATGCGCACGGCCATCTCGGAGCCCAGCCCACCCAGGTCGGAATAGATGCCCGAACGGTCGTTGGACACGCCCAGGCGCACCACGTCGTTTTGGGCTTGGGCCGCGCAGGCGGCCAGCGAGGCGGCCAGCGCCGCCAACAGGGGTTTGATACGCATCTGCTTGCCTCCCGGCCCGATGAGGGCCGAATTATTGGTGTCTCGTTGGGATGCTGTGTATCTGCTTGCGGGGCGCCAGTTCTCCATCTGGCCGAAAATTATTTCACATTGGTGAAAGAAAATTCTTGTGCAAGAATTTAGGTTCGCACATATGAAAAGTCAACATAGTGGATTTCCCAAGTCGAAGCGCGGGCGCGCCGGCTGGAGGGACGCCGCGCGAGGGGTAGACGCATGGAAGTGAAGCTCGTCGCAAGAACGCTGGAACTGATCGAACTGTTTGCCCAGGAGCGGCGGCCGATGCCGCTGACCGAGCTGGCGCAGGGCCTGGGCGCGCCCATGTCCAGCTGCCTGGCATTGGTGCGCACGCTGGTGGCGCGGGGCTATCTGTACGAGGTCCGGCGGCGCGCCGGCTACTACCCCACGCCCAAGCTGCATGCCTTGTGCGGCTCGATCCAATCGGGCGATCCCTGGATGGAGCGGGTGCGTCCGCAGCTCGCGGCGCTGCGCGATGCGGCCAATGAAACGGTGATGCTGGGCAAGATCCAGGACGGCGCGGTGCTGTTCCTGGACATGGCGGAATCCACCCACCCGGTGCACTACGCGACCCGGCCCGGGGTGCGGCGGCCTTTGCACACCAGCGCCGTGGCCAAGGCCATTCTCGCGCGCCTGGGGCCGGCCGAGCGCGAGAGCATCCTGGCGGACGCCGGGTACGAACGCTATACGGATCGCACGCTGGTCACGCGCCAGGCGCTGCTGGACGAAGTGGAGCGGACGGCGGCCAGGGGCTGGGCCGAAAACGCCGGCGAAAGCGTGGCCGACCTGACCGGGCTGGCGGTGGCGCTGGACCTGGGCGGGGAATGGTACGCGCTGTGCATGGCGGGACCCACGTCGCGCGTTGCCGAGAGGCGCGCAGAGAACCTGCGCTTGTTGACCGAGACGGCGGAAGCGATCCGTCTCGGCCGGGAAGCTTAGGGCCTGTGCATGGGGCTCAGGAACCGCGGCGCATCAGCGTGGACTTGCCGAACAGGCTTTCGATGAGGTCCACCGCCAGTTCCGCGGTCTTGTTGCGCACGTCGAAGGCAGGGTTCAGTTCCACCACGTCCAGCGACCGCATCAGGCCGGTGTCGGCGATCATTTCCATGCACAGCTGCGCCTCGCGGTAGGTGGGGCCGCCGGGGACGGTGGTGCCCACGCCGGGGGCGATTTCCGGGTCGAGGAAATCCACGTCGAAGCTCACGTGCAGATGGGTATCGGCGTCCAGCCCGGACAGGGCTGCTTCCATGGTGGCGCGCATACCCATTTCGTCCAGGTAGCGCATGTCGAAGACTTCCAGCCCGGCCTCATGCACCAGGCGCTTTTCGCCCTGGTCCACGCTGCGGATGCCGATCTGCCGCACCCAGCCCGGCTCGATGTCGGGCGTCTGGCCGGACAGGCCCGTGATCTGCGCCGGGCCGTAGCCGCACAGGCAGGCCACCGGCATGCCGTGGATGTTGCCGGTGGGGGTGAGCGCGTTGGTATTGAAGTCGGCATGGGCGTCCAGCCACAACACGCGCAGCTTCTTGCCCGCCGTGCGGCAATGGCGCGCGACCGCGCTGATCGAGCCTATGCCCAGGCAGTGGTCGCCGCCCAGCAGGATGGGCAGGCGGCCCTGGCTCAATTCCTCATGGACGGCGTCGTGCACCGCGCGGTTCCAGGCGGCGACTTCGTCCAGGTGGCGATAGCCGTCCACCGGCGGCAGCCAGGGATTGGCCGGGCCGTAGAGGTTGCCGCGGTCGGTCACCTGGAAACCCTGGGCCTCGATGACCGGGCCCAGATCCGCCACGCGCAGGGCTTCAGGCCCCATGGACGCGCCGCGCGCGCCGGCGCCGATGTCGGTGGGCGCGCCGATCAGGGTGATGTGGTGGGGCAGGTTGGCGGTGTTCTGCAAATCGCGGACTCCGGTAGGGGGCATCAAGTGGCGGATAATACCGCGCTCAATTGGTCGCAGGCCCAGTCGATCTGTTCGCGCGTCACGATCAGCGGCGGCGACAGGCGCAGCGTGTGGCCGTGCGTATCCTTGACCAGCATCCCGCGTGCCTGCAGGCGTTCGCACCACAGGCGCGCGCCGCCGGCGTCGGGCTCCAGTTCCACAGCCAGCATCAGGCCGCGTCCGCGCACTTCGCGCACGGGACCCGGCAGGGTGCGCAGGCGGTCCAGGAAGTAGGAACCCATGGCGGCCGCGTTTTCTATCATGCCTTCCTCGATCAGCACGCGCAGCGCGGCGCGCGCGATGGCGCAGGCCAGCGGGTTGCCGCCGAAGGTGCTGCCGTGCTGGCCGGGCTGGAACACGCCCAGCACGTCGGCGTTGGACAGCACCGCCGACACGGGGTAGAAACCGCCCGACAGCGCCTTGCCGATCAAGGTGACGTCCGCTTCGATGCCTTCATGCTCTTCTGCCAGCAGCTTGCCGGTGCGGCCCAGGCCGGTCTGGATCTCGTCCAGGATCAGCGTGATGCCGCGCTCGGTGCAGCGCTGGCGCACCCGCGCGAAATAGCCCGCAGGCGGCAGGACTACCCCGGCTTCACCCTGTATCGGTTCCACCAGGAATGCCACGGTGTTGGGCGTGATGGCGGCGTCGAAGGCCTCGTAGTCGCCGAAAGGAACGATCTTGAATCCCGGCGCGAACGGCCCATAGTGGCCATAGGCGTCAGGGTCGGTAGAGAAGCCCACGATACCAAGCGTGCGGCCATGGAAGTTGTTGGCGCAGACGATGATCTCGGCCTGGTTCTCCGGCACGCCGCGCACTTCGTAGCCCCATTTGCGCACGGCCTTGATGGCGGTTTCCACGGCTTCCGCGCCACTGTTCATGGGCAGGATCTTGTGCGCTCCGGTCAGGCGCGCCAGGTCTTCGTAGAACGGCGCCATCTGGTCGTGGCGGAAGGCGCGCGAGGTCAGCGTGAGCTTTTGCGCCTGCTCGGCCATGGCGGCCAGGATGGCGGGATGGCAATGCCCCTGGTTGACGGCGGAGTAGGCCGACAGGCAATCCAGGTACTTGCGGCCGTCCACGTCGTAGAGCCAGACGCCGCTGCCGCGCGCGATGACCACGTCAAGCGGATGGTAGTTGTGCGCGCCGAGCTGGTCTTCCACGCGGTCGCGGTGGCTGGCGGCGGACTGTGCGCCCGGCTGGGTGTTCAATACCGCGCTCATGAGCGTCTCCCGAGGAGGTATTGCAGCCATCTTAGCGCCGCAATCCGGTCCGCGGCATTGCCATTGCGTGACAAAGGCCATTGCCGGGCGATGCCGCGGGCTGCTGCACAATAGCGGCTGCGCGGGGCGATGCCCTGTTTTCCTACCTGGATGGTCCTCATGTTGTTGCACAAACTGCTACTGAAATTCACCCGCTGCGCGGCCACGGCCGGGTTGGCGCTGGCCTGCGCCTCCGCCGCCATGGCGCAGGACAAGCCGCTGCGCATCGGCGTGATCCCCAGCGTGGCCAATGCCGCCACCGAGATCGCCATCGCCCAGGCCCAAAAGGAAGGCCTGGAGGTCAAGCTGGTGGAATTCAACGACTGGGTGTTGCCCAACATCGCGGTCGCCGACGGTTCGGTGGACGCGAACTTCTTCCAGCATGAACCCTTCCTGGAACTCTTCAACCAGCGCCGCGGCGCTGACCTCAAGCCCATCGCCTACGGCTATTCCACCACCATCGGCCTGTTTTCCAAGAAGCTGAAGAAGGGCGACGCGATGCCCGAGGGCGCGACCATTGCGGTTCCCAACGACCCGGTCAACACCGGCCGGGCGCTGTTGCTGCTGGAATCCATCGGCCTGATCAAGCTCAAGCCCGGCGTGGCGCACCAGGCCGCGCTGGAGGACGTGGTGTCGAACCCCAAGAAGCTGAAGTTCGTGGCGATCGAAGGCTCCCAGTCCGCGCGCACCTTCGATGACGTGACCGCGTCCGTCACCTACACCACCTTCGCCAAGCAGGCCGGCTTGAACGAGAAGGACGGCCTGGCCTTTGACAACACCGATCCGGCCAATGTGCGGCGCTATGCCATCCGCTGGGTGGCCACGCCGGCCGGCGCGCAGGATCCGCGCCTGCTGAAGTTCATTTCGATCTACCAGAACTCGGCCGAAGTGAAGGCCAAGCTGCGCAGCCTTTATGGCGACCTGATCGACTTTCCCTGGTAGCGCGGCGCGGCGAGCCGAGGGGGGGCGGGCGTTGACGATTCTTGGCAGTTCGGCTCAGAGATAGCTCGTATACTGGCCCCAATTTTCCTCCCGCCCGGAGATCAGGCGCCGCCATGGCTGCTCCGCAGGGCGCGCCCTCTACTTTCGAGCCCCAAGCCATGCGTATTCCATCGCCCGACGATGCCGCCCATGCCCAGGTCCTGCCCGTCGATGACGGCCGCATCCTGGCTGCGGCCAGCGCGATCCTCGCAGCGGGGCCGCAGGCCGGTTTTTTCGATACGCTGGTCAACCGCGCGGTCGCGGACATGGGCGTGGACTACGCCTGGGTGCGGCTGCACGATGCCGGCGACGGGACGGAGCTGATCGCCAGCGTCAGTTGCGGCGCGGGCCTGGCGGCCGATCCCGCGGGCGCGGGCGACGCCTTGCATGCGCGGCTGGCGGATCAGACCTCGCAGGCGTGTCTGCGAGACTTGCGGCAAGACCATCCCTGGCTGCTCGAGGCCGGCGTGCGGGCCTGCGTGGCGCGTACGCTCTTCGACGGGAATGGAGTCGCCTGCGGCCACATCGCCTTTCTCTTCAGGCGCGAGCTGGCCGATGCGTCAGCCCACGCCAACGCGCAAGCCATACTGGCCAGCTTCGCGCAGCACGCCGTGCTGGGCGCGGCCGCGCGCGAAAGCGAGCTGGCGCGCCAAAACGAAGTCATTGCGCAGTTCGGCGCGCTGTTCCGGTCGGCGCCGGTGCTGATCAACGCCTTCGACCAGGACGGCCGCTGCACGCTGTGGAACGACGCCTGTGTGCGGCGCTTCGGCTGGTCCGAAGCCGAGATCAAGCTGAGCTCGAACCCGTTTGCGCTGTTTTACCCCGATCCGGCGGTACGGGATCGCGCGATGGACAGCGTCGTCGCGCGGCCCGAACGCTCGTTCCGCGAATGGCAGCCGCGCACACGCGACGGCGAGCAACTGTCGGTGCTTTGGTCCAACGTCAAGTTGCCCGACGGCAAGGTCGTGAACCTGGGCATGGACATCACTGAAAGCCGGCGCGCGGAAGCCGCGCTGGAGCGCATGGCCCGGGTGGACAGCCTGACCGGCTGCTGGAACCGCGCCGAAATCCTCAAGCGCATGGAAGAACGCCTGGCCGACGGCCGCCGTGGCGCGGGCGGGCCGACCACCGCGCTGATGCTGGACCTGGATTACTTCAAGCAGGTCAACGACCGCTATGGGCACTTGGGGGGTGACGTGGCGCTGAGGCACTTCTGCGATCAACTGCGCGCCTGTCTGCGCGAGGGCGATTCGGCAGGAAGGCTGGGCGGCGAGGAATTCCTGGTGCTGCTGGCGGACGCCGACGCGGCGGTGGCGCGCGCGATCTGCGAGCGCCTGCGCGCCAGCCTGAGGCAGCATCCGGCGGATATCGACGGGGCGGTGGTGACGCTGTCGGTCAGCGGCGGCATCGCGAGCTTTCTACCTGGCGACGCCACCGCGTCGGACGTGCTGCGCCGTGCGGATTTCGCGCTATATCAGGCCAAGCGGTCGGGTAGGGATTGCGCGGTGGAGTACCGGAGCTGAGGGGCGCTCAGGCAGCCGCCTGGCCGCCCGCCGCGCGCCGGCCGTTCAGGCGCCAATGCAGGCCTAGCGCCGCGGCGGCCAGGGCGCAGGCCGCGGCCAAGCCCAGCGCTTCGAACCCCGCGTGGGTGTAGATGGTGCCGGCGATCGCGGTGCCGACGCTTGCGCCCAGGTAGGTGGTGCAGGTATTCAGCCCCAGCACCGCGCCGCGCTCTTCGGGCCGGGCGCGCGACAGCAGCAGCACCAGCAGGTTCAGGCTCAGTTGCGAGGCCGCGCCCCAGAGGGTGGCGATGGCAAGCACCGCGCTCAACGCATGCGCGGCCGGCAGCAGCCCCAGATACACCAGCGCGATCACGCCCAACGCCATCGGCAGGGCGCGGCGCGGCCCCAGCCGCTCGATCAGCGGCGCGCCAGCTACCCCGGCCAGCAGGAACCCTGCGCCGTAGGCGAAAGCGATGAAGCCTACCTGTCCCGCGGATAGCCCCAGCAGGCCGCGCACATGGTCGGCCAGGAAGGCATACACGCCATAGAAGGCCGACGAGAACGCCAGGCAGCCCAGCAGCAAAGCGGGCACGTCGCGATAGGACAACGGCGCCAGCAGGCGCGACAGGCGCAGCGGCGCGGGATTCTCGGCGCGGCGCTCCGGCAGCTGGCGCAGCCCGAGCACGGCGATGGCGGCGCAGAGCGCCAGCGTGGCGTAGGTGGCGCGCCAACCCACGGCGTCGGAGATGAGCGCGGACAGCGGCACGCCCGCCACCAGCGACACGGACCAACCCGCGATGACGCGGCCCAGGGTGCGCGCCTCCTGGCCGGGCGGCGCGATCAGCGCGGCCGATCCATAGGCCGCGGGCAGGATGACGCCCGCCGCGGCGCCTGCCAGGGCTTGCGCCAGCGTCAGCACGATCCAGTGCGGCGCGCAGGCGGACAAGATCAGCGCGGCGATCAGCACCGCCATCGCGCCCAGCAGCGAACGGCGCACGCCGATGCGGTCGATGCGGGCGGCCAAAAAGAAGGCGCTGGCGGCGGTGGCCGCGCCATACGCGGAAATGGCGGTGCTGATGGTCAGCGGGGAAGTGGAAAAAGAGCGCGCCACGTCGCTCAGGATGGGGCTGAGCGCCAGACCGTTGGAGCCTACGACGCTGACGGCGAACATCAGGGCGGGGACGGACGAGGCGGGGCGGGCGCTGCGGGTGCTACGGTTCTGCATCGCGAAATTTTATTGGAATAAAATAAGGGTTAACGCTTATATTTCCTTATTCCATAAAAGTTCGAATGCCGTTCGGCAGAACCCAATTCCAATGCCTGATCTTGACGACCGCGACCGAAAGCTATTAACGCTGCTGGCCGACGATGCCTCCCCCAGCTACGCCGAACTGGGCAAAATGCTGAACCTCTCCGCCCCGGCCGTGCATGAAAGGGTCAAGCGTCTGAAGCGCGACGGCCTGATAAAAGGCATCGCCGCCAAGCTGGATGGCGCGCGCATCGGCCGGCCGCTGCTGGCCTTCGTGCACGTGGACACCAACAACTGGACCATTACGCAGCAGGTGCTGGGGCTGGCCGAGCTGACCGAGGTGGAAGAGATCCACACCATCACCGGCAAGAGTGCCATGCTGCTGAAAGTGCGCGTGCGCGACACGCAGGCGCTGGAGGCGCTGCTGGCCCGCATCCATCAGATCGACGGCATCACCAACACCACCAGCGACATCGCCTTGACCAGCTATCTGGAGCGCGGTCCCTTGCCGGACAACGGCTGAGCCGCGCCGCTCAAGCCGCGCGCAGCCGCAGGCGCGTGATCTCGGAGGGCGCGCCCAGGCGCTTGGGCGGTCCCCAATAGCCCGTGCCGCGGCTGATGTAGATCCACATCTTGCCCAGGCGATGCAGGCCGGCCGTATAGGGCTGCTGGAACCGCACGAAGAAACCCCAGGGGAAGAATTGTCCGCCATGCGTATGGCCGGACAATTGCAGGGTATAGCCCAGCGGCTCGGCGGCCGCCGCGCTGCGCGGCTGGTGCGCCAGCAGTATCCGGGGCATGGCATCGGCGGGCGCGCCCGCCAGCGCCGCCTTGGGGCTGCTGCGCTGCTGCGGATCGAACGAACCCGCGCTGTAGTCGGTGATGCCCGCCACCACCACGGGCAGGCCGGCGGGGTGGATGACCACGTGTTCATTCATCAGCACGCGCAGCCCCATGCGGCGGAACTCGGCGATCCAGGGCGTGGCGCCCGAATAGTATTCATGGTTGCCGGTCACCAGATAAACCCCGTGGGTCGCGCGCAGCTGACCCAGCGGGCTGGCCTGGGCGGAAAGCTGCTCGACGCTGCCGTCGACCACATCGCCAGTGATCGCAATCATGTCCGGCAGCTGTTCATTGACGGCGTCGACGATGGCCTGCACGTAGCGTTTCTTGATGGTCGGGCCGACGTGGATGTCGCTGATCTGCACGATGGTGAAACCGTCCAGGTCGGGCGCGAGCCCGGCGATGGGCACGTCCACATCGACCACGCGCGCCCGCTTGCGGGCGTTGTACAGGCCGACCAAGGTCGCGGCGAGAGCCAGTAGGGGCACGGTCCAGGCGCTGGCCCGGCGCAGCGCGGTCCAAGGCAGACCGGCGCCGATGAGCAGATCCGCCAGCCCCGCCGCCAGCAGCAGCGCGTCGCGCAGCACCGTCAGCACGAACAGGGACGAGAACAGGCCCATCGCGAACAGCCCGACCCAGGCGATGCGGTCGCCCCAGGGCGGGTGCACGGAAGAACGCCCCAGCATCCCCAGCGGAATCAGGATGCAGGACAGCAGCAAGGCAAGGATGGCGGCGGCGGAACCCGCTCCGCCCAGTTGGGCGTCGGGGATCAGGCGGGCGCCCACGTAGACGTGAGCCAGGGCGCCCAGGGTCAGGAAGCGCAGGAAGAATGAGGATTGGCGTAGGGACACGGCGACTCTGGGGCGCGCCGGGCGGAAAGCCGCGGCGCGCGTGGCAAGGGAACCGTCATTCTATGCCGCGTGCGGATTCTCCCGCACGAGCAAATCCGGCCCCATCTCCCGCACATGGTTGATGCCCAGCATCGCCATGTTGCGGTCGACCTCGGCGCGCAGCAGGCCGATTGCATGCGCCACGCCGGCTTCGCCGCCGACCGCCGCCGCGTAGTTGAAGGGCCGTCCGACGAAGACGAAGCTTGCGCCCAGCGCCAGCGCCTTGAGCACGTCGCTGCCGCGGCGCACGCCGCTATCCATCATCACGGTCATGTTGCCGGCGGCGGCGACCACGCCGGGCAGGGCGCGCAGCGGCGAGACCGCGCCGTCCAGTTGCCGGCCGCCATGGTTCGACACGATGATGCCGTCGGCGCCATGCTGCCGCGCCAGCGCCGCGTCCTGCGGGTGCAGGATGCCCTTGATGATGAGCGTGCCCGGCCACTGGCGGCGGATGCGCGCCACATGTTCCCAGCTGAGGTGGTCGCGCGCGCTGAAGTCGCGCAGCACCGACGACGACACGATCGGCGCGCCGCGCGTCGCGAAGGAGTTTTCGAAATGCGGCATGCCATGGGCCAGCAGCGTGCGCATGAACGTGCCGGCCAGCCAGCGCGGCCGCGTCAGGCCGTCCCAGGCCAGGCGCAGGCTGGGCTTGAGCGGCGTGGAGAAGCCGGTGCGCACGTTGTTTTCGCGGTTTGCCGACACGGGGATGTCCACCGTCAGCACCAGCGTTTCGTAGCCGGCGTGGCGGGCGCGTTCGACCAGCGCGTCGATGCGCTGCGGATCCCCCGGCAGATAGGCCTGGAACCAGGTGCCGGGCGCTGCGCGGATGACGTCTTCCAACGGGATAAGCGAGGTGCCGCTGAGGATGGCGGGTATGCCTTGCTCACGCGCGGCACGCGCCAGCACGATGTCGCCGCGGTAGGCCGACAGCGCGCTGATGCCCATCGGGGCAATGCCGAAGGGCGAGGCATAGCGGCGGCCAAAGAGCTCGGTTTGCTGCGTGCGGCGCGACACGTCCACCAGCACGCGCGGGGAAAACGCGTACTGCGCAAAGGCGTTGCGGTTGCCGCGCAGGGACTGGTTGTCTTCGGCCGCGCCCGCGACATAGCCGAAGATCGGCCGCGGCAGGCGGCGTTTCGCGGCCGCCTCGAAGTCGTCCAGCGACAGCATGCGCGCCAGCGCGCGCGGCAAGGGGCGGTCGGCCGAGGCGGCGCGGGGACTGGCGGTGGTCGAGAGCAGGGATGTCATGGCGGGCCGGCAAAAGCCCGTAATCTAGCAACGCCGATTCATCGCATAAAGCGAATAAAACCAGACATCCAATTTCGATTTAAGCGAAGAGCTGCCCGGAAACTACGCGGGCAGCGCCATCAGTTCGCCCATGCGCACCGGACCCAGCACAGAGGGCGTATCCGCCCAGCGGATCTGGTTGGGGCCGAACAGCACGATGGCGGTGGAGCCCAGCTTGAAGCGGCCCATTTCCGCGCCTTTGGCCAGATGGATCGGGGCGCGCGCCGCGTCATCGTAGCGGGTGGCTTTGACACGCCGCTTGTGCGGCGTGACCAGGCCGGCCCACACCGTCTCGATGGAGGCGACGATCATCGCGCCCACCAGCACCACCGCCATCGGGCCGTGCTCGGTGTCGAAGATGCACACCACGCGCTCGTTGCGCGCGAACAGGCGCGGCACGTTGCGGGCGGTCAGCGGATTGACTGAGAACAGGCGGCCAGGCACGTGGACCATTTCGCGCAGGGTGCCTGCGACCGGCATGTGCACGCGGTGGTAATCCTTGGGCGACAGATAGATGGTGGCGAATTCGCCGCCCTGGAACGGGGCTGCGCGCTCGGTGTCGCCGCCCAGCAGGTCGGCCAGGCCGTAGCTGTGGCCCTTGGCCTGGAAGATCCGGCCATGTTCGATCGCGCCCATCTGGCTGATGGCGCCGTCGGCGGGACACACCACCGAGCCCGGCTCGTCGTCCAGCGGCCGCGCGTCTTCCTTCAATGCCCGCGTGAAGAAGTCGTTGAAGCAATCGTAGGCCAGCGGGTCTTCCTGCAGCGCTTCGCGCATGTCCACGCCATAGCGGCGGACGAAGCGCGAGATCATCCAGTTCTTGACCGCGGGTTCCCGGCAGTCGGACGCGTACCCGAAGAGCCGCGACACCAGATGGTGAGGGGCGAGATACTGGCTGGCGAGGAATAGTTGGTCTTTGATCGGCATCTAGGAGCGCTGAGAAATTACCCCGCGGCCGGCCGCGGCATGGGCCGGCCCGCAGTGGGCCCGCCTTCAAGCCCGGGACTGGCCGCGTCAAAAAACGTCGTCCCGCGTTGCAGCGGGACGACGTGGTGATGAGCAGAGGGGTGAATTCTACCGCTTTCAGGCGCACTTCAGGCATATGAATGCGTGCCTGCGACGCCAGGCGCAAGCGCGCGGCATTGCTGGCACGCCAGCCCCTACAGCTCCAGCACGATGCGCTTGCCCTGGGCGCGGGAGCAGCAGGCCATCATGCGGTTGCCGGCCTCGCGCTCGGCGCGGGTCAGCACCACGTCGCGGTGATCGACCGCGCCGCCCAGCACGCGCACCTCGCAGGAGCCGCAGAGTCCTTCCTCGCAGTCGCTCTGCACGTCGATATTGGCGCCGCGCAGCGCGCTCAGCAGGGTCTGGTCGGCAGGCACCTGCACGACGATGCCGGAGTCCTTCAACTCGGCCTCGAAGGCATGTTCCTTGGACGGGTCCAGCGTGGCGAGCGTGGAATGGAAGTGCTCCACGCGCAGACTGTCCTCGGGCCAGGCGGCGCAGGCGACCTGCAGGGCATCCAGCATGCGCTCCGGACCGCAGGCGTAGATCTGGACGCCGGCCTCGGGGCGGGACAGCAGGGCGCCGAAGTCGTTGCGGCTGCCTTCGTCGCTGACGTGCAGATGCAGGCGCGCGCCGTGCAGTTGCTGCAGTTCGTCCAGCATGGCCATGCTGGCGCGCGAGCGGCCGCTGTAGTGCAGTTCGTAATCCTGGCCCAGTTCGCGCGCGCGGCGCGCCATGGCGCTGATGGGCGTGATGCCTATGCCGCCGGCGATGAGGATCAGGCGTTTGGCGCTGTCGTCCATGCGGAAATGGTTGCGCGGGCCACGTGCGCGCACGCTGCTGCCCGCGCGCAGGTGCTGGTGGATCCAGGCGGAACCGCCGCGGCCCGCGGTTTCCTTGAGCACGGCGATCTCCAGTGCATGCGCGGCGGCCGGATCGCCGCAGAGCGAATATTGGCGCGACAGGCCGGTGTCGCCGCATTCGAGGTCGATGTGCGAGCCGGGCGTCCAGCGCGGCAGCGGCTTGCCATCGGGCGATTCGAGCCGGATGCGCGCGATGCCGTCGGCCGCGGCCGTGACCTCGGTCACGACCAGCTTGCGGCTGATGGCGTGGGTGGAAGGCTCGCCGATGCGAACCGGCTGCACCTGATCCAGCAGGGCGGCGTCGCGGCGCTCGGGGTTGTCGGCCGGATTCCATTCCACCCACAGATGTTCCGGGCCGCGGAACGAGGTGTTCGGCACGTAGGTGAACTGCTGTTCGGCCAGGCGCATGTGCGGCAGGCGGCGCGTCAGCTCTTCCAGGAAGATCTGCATCTCCATGCGCGCCAGGTTCTTGCCCATGCATTGGTGCGCGCCATAGCCGAAGGTCAGCTGGTCGCTGGCGTTGTCGCGGCGGATGTCGAAGAAATCGGCGTCGGCGAAATGGCGCTCGTCGTGGTTGGCCGACGACGACACGATCAGGAGTTTGGCGCCCGCGGGAATCGCCACGCCGGCGATCTCGGTGTCGCGCGTGGCCAGGCGACGCCAGGCCGCGACCGAGCCGTTGTGGCGCAGGCATTCCTCGACCGCGTTGGGCAGCAGGCCGGGGTCCTCGCACAGTTCGCGCCAGGCGTCGGGGTGCTGCAGCAGCAGCTTGATGGCATTGGCCGAGGCGTTGGCGGTGGTCTCATGCGCCGCGACGATGCCCGCCATCATCATCGAGTGCAGGTAGGAGTCGGTGACGACCTCGGGATGGTCCTTCTGCTTGCGGATGCCGTACTGCATCCAGCCCGGGGCGTCGGGATCCTGGCGCATCTTGTCCAGGATCTTGCCCGCCAACTGCCAGAAGTTCCCCACCGCATGCGCCACTTCCACCTGTTCTTCCGGCTTGGGCCGGCCCCAGGTGTTGACGGTGTGCGCGATGGAGTACTTGCGCAGCAGATCCATGTCTTCCTCGGGTACGCCCAGGAAGTGCAGGGCAACCGTCAAGGGCACTTCCCACAGCATCTGGTCGACCAGGTCGGCGCGGCCGTCGTTGATGAAGCGGTCCACGTATTCGCGCGTCAGGCGCCGCACCATGGGTTCGTGGTGCTTGAGCTCGTCCGGCGTGAACGGGTCCATCAGCACGCGGCGGCGCGGCATGTGGGCCGGCTCGTCCTCGTTGACCAGGGTGCGGTTCATCGCGTAGCCGTAGCTGGCCAGCACGGCGTTGGCCTCGGGGCCAGTGGGCGTGATCTTTTCCAGCGCGATCGAGGGGCTGTAGGTGTGGTTGTCGCGGAACACGGCCTTGATGTCGTCGTAGCGGGTGACCACCCAATAGCCCAGCTTGGGGCTGTAGAACACGGGTTCCTGTTCGCGCGCCCAGCGCACGTACTCGGGCGGATCCTGCTGATAGCCGTCGCCAAAAGGATCGAATTCCGCGGCGCGAGGGCTGACCGGACAGGCCTGGGCGCGCGCCAGCGCGGCGTGGTCTATCGGACAGCCGCCGGTATTGGCGGGCGCGGTGGTTGCAGGGGTGGTTGGGTGGCCCATGTCGTCGCTCCGGATTACAATTGCGTAAATCATATACGCATTGCGTAATTATTCAATTGGGGTAATCTCCGGGCTGCATCCGCAGCCGCTAGGCAGATCCCTTATCGCGCCATGACCCCGCGCCCATGACCCAGACTCCCGAACCTTCCTCCGTGCCCGTTCAGACTACCGACGCGCCCCGTCCGCGTGAACGGCGCCAGCGCGTGCAGGCCGCCGAAACCGGCATGGCGGTGCTGAAGGGGCTGGGTCGGCTGGGCGGCCGCGCCAGCCTGACGCTGCTGGCGGCGCACGTGGACGAAAGCCCCGCCAAGGTGCACCGCTACCTGGTCAGCCTGATGGAAGCAGGGCTGGTGGCGCAGGATGCCGCCACTCAACAGTACTGCCTGGGACTGGAAGCGATGCTGCTGGGCCTGGCCGCGCTGCGCCAGGCCGATCCCATCCGCCTGGCCGAGCCCAGCCTGGTGCGCCTGCGCGAAGGCCTGGAAGTGACCTGCTTCATCGCGGTCATGGGCAACAAGGGGCCGACCATCGTGCGTTTCGAGGAACCGGGCCTGCCGGTGACGGTCAACGTGCGCATGGGTTCGGTGCTGTCCATGCTCTGGTCCGCCACCGGACGGGTGTTCCTCGCCATGCAGGACGATGCGCGGGTGCGGGCGCTTGCCGAGGCCGAATTGACGCGCGCGCCTGCCGACATGCGGGCGCTGCTGGACGCCGCCGACCCGATCGGCCGCCTGCGCCGCCAGGTGCTGGCCGAGGGCTGCGCCACGGTGCGCGACACTAATTTGAAGGGCATCAGCGCGGTGTCGGCGCCGCTGCTGGACCACAACGGCCGGCCTTGCGCCGCGCTGACCGCGCTGGGCGCGACGGGCGGATTCGACGCCTCGGCGGACGGCCCGATCGCGCAGGCGGTACGGCGCGAAGCCGAAGCGGCTAGCGTGCTGCTGGGTTATCAGGCGCCCGGGCCCGGCGCGGCCTGATTCGTGTTTTCCGGCAAGCCGCGCAGCCACGCCATTGCCGCCTGCACCACCGGCATGCCGGCCGTGTTGCGGTTGACCACGGCGCCGATGGCGCCGAAGTTGGCGTCCAGCCGCAGCGGCAGCACGGCCACGCTGCCCTGGCGTTCGCAGTAGCGCGCAATTGCCTGGGGCAGGGCCGCCAGGCGGTCGTCCTGGGCCAGCAGGGCGAGGGTGGCCAGCAGCGAATTGGATTGGATGCTGGAATCTGGCGGGCGCGATCCGGCATGCACGAAAGCCTCGTCCAGGCGCTCGCGCATCATGGTGGCTTCCAGCGGCAGTACCCAGGGCCAGCGCGCCAGTTCGACGGCCTCCAGTGCCTGGCTTGCGGCCAGCGGATGGCCGGGGCGCGCCACCACCAGGATAGGTTCTTCGTGCAGGCGGATCACCTCGCAGTCCGCGGGCAGCAGGCGGCTGCCCAGGCGGCCCAGCACGATGTCCAGCTCGTCGCGCGCCAGCCTGTCCATGAGTTCGCCAAGCGCGCCTTCCACCAGTTTCACTTCCAGCCGCGGCGCCAGGCCCAGCAGATGCGCGATCAACTGCGGCGCGAGCCGGGGCGCGGCCGAGGGCAGGGTGCCCAGGCGCAGCAGGCTGGCGCCGCGTTCTTCGGCGGCCCGCAATTCGGCCGCCACGCGCTGGGCCGCGCCCAGGCTGTGCCGGGCGTGGCGGATCATAACCATTCCGGCATTTGTCGGCAGGGTACCCTGGGTTCCGCGCTCGAATAGCGCGTAGCCCACCTGTTCCTCCAGCTGCGCCAGCGCCTTGGACGCGGCGGGCTGGGACATGTGCAGGCGCTCGGCCGCACGTCCCAGGTGGCGTTCGTCGTCGAGCGCGACCAACAGTTCGGCATGACGCCGCTTGAGATGGGCGCCGGTGCGCTCTGACATGGCGATTCATATTCAAATGGTTATGAATCGTTCAGTTTATTTCATTTCACGCCGGCACCGGGCGCTAGGCATACTTGCCGCTCTACGAGAGACAGGCGTTCCCCAGGCTGGGCCGGGAAGGACGCCGGGATGGAGACGATTCATGAAGAGGTTCTGGATGGCCCTGGCCGCGAGCTGGGCCTGTGGCATTGCGGGTACGGCGGCGGCGGCGGATGCCTACCCGGCGCGGCCCGTGCAGATCGTGGTGCCGTTCTCGCCTGGCGGCGCGGTGGACGTGCTGGCGCGCCAACTGGCGCAGCGCCTGGAGCCTCGCGGCTACACGCTGGTGGTGGAGAACAAGCCGGGCGCGGGCGGCAACATTGCCGCGTCCATGGTGGCGCGCGCCGCGCCCGACGGCTACACGCTGCTGATGGGCACCACCAATACGCACGGCATCAACAGTGCGCTGTATTCCAGCCTGCCGTATGACCCGGTGCGCGATTTCGCGCCGGTCGGCCTGGTGGCGGACAACGTGGTGGTGTTGCTGGCCAATGCCGAGTTTCCGGCATCGACGCTGGCCGATGCCGTCAAACTGATCAAGGCCAATCCCGGCAAGTACACCTATGGCTCGCCCGGCCTGGGCACGGTGCACCAACTGGCGATGGAACAGTTGAAGCACGCTGCCGGCCTGGACGTGGTGCATGCGCCATACAAGGGCGCCGCGCCGGCGATGGCCGACCTGGTCGCGGGCCACGTGCCGCTGATGATAGGCGGCATCGCACCCGCCATTCCGTTCCTCGCGTCCGGCAAGGTCAAGGTGCTGGGCGTGGCCAATACTGAAAAGTACGCGGCGCTGCCCGATGTGCCGCTGTTCTCGGACGTGGCCGCAGGCGTCGCCGTGCGTTCCTGGATCGGCCTGTTCGCGCCCGCCGGCACGCCGCCCGCGGTGGTGAAGAAGCTGAACTCGGATTTGGAGGCCGTGCTGACCGACAGCGCGTTCGCGCAGGCCTTGCAGCCCCTGGGCATGGTGCCGATCTACATGACGCCGCAGGCCTTCGGCGACATGATCAAGCGCGACATGCCGGCCTGGCGCTCCGCCGTGGAGATGTCGGGAGCGAAGCAATGACGTCCGCTGCGAAGCCCGTCAACTTCCTGCTGTTCATTACCGACCAGCACCGCGCCGACCATCTGGGGGCCTATGGCAACCGCGTGGTCCGCACGCCCAACCTGGACCGCCTGGCCGCGTCCGGATGGCGCGCCGACAACATGCACGTGGCCACGCCCATCTGCATGCCGAATCGCGCCAGCCTGATGACCGGCCGCTACCCGTCCGCGCACGGCGCGCGCCACAACGGCATCGCGCTGTCGCTGCGCAGCCGCACCTTCGTCGAAGCCATGCGCGAGGCCGGCTACGGCACCGCGCTGGTCGGCAAGGTCCACTTGCAGAACATGACCGACATTTCGCCTTCCTGGCCGGTGCGCGCTGAAGACAGATTGCCGCGCGAGGCGGTCGAACCGGACGCCGGCCGCTACGACCAGGAGCAGCGCAAGCTGTGGCTGGAACGCGCCGACCACGAGCTGAGCTATCCCTATTATGGTTTCGAGCGCGTGGACCTGGTCGACGATCACAGCGACGACGTGCATGGCCACTACCGGCGCTGGCTGCGCCGCGAGCATCCGGAGATCGAGGCGCTGATCGGCCCCGCGCATGCCATCCCCGCGCCGGAATACGAGCTGACGCGCATCCGCCAGGCTTGGCGCACGCGCGTGCCCGAAGAACTCTATCCCACGGCCTACATCGCCGACCGCAGCATCGAAGCGCTGCGCGGCTATGCGGCATCCGGGCAGCCGTTCTTCCTGCAATGCTCGTTTCCGGATCCGCACCATCCCTTCACGCCGCCAGGGCGGTTCTGGGATCTGCACAAGCCCGAGGACATGGAGCTGCCCGCGTCGTTCCACGGCCAGGGCACGCCGCCGCCGCACGTGGCCTGGCTGCGCGCGCAGCGCGACGCCGGTACGGCGGTCAAGCATACGCCCGCGATCTTTTCGTGCAACGAGCGCGAGGCGCGCGAAGCGCTGGCGCTGAACTATGGGTCGATCGCCAACATCGACAACCAGATCGGCCGGGTACTGGCCGAACTCGATGCGCAGGGGCTGGCCGACAACACCGTGGTGATCTTCACCAGCGACCATGGCGACTACCTGGGCGACCATCAGCTGATGCTGAAGGGGCCGATCCACTACCGCGGCCTGACCCGCGTGCCTTTCATCTGGCGAGACCCGGCTGCGGCGCGGACGGCGGGCGCGGCCAGCGATGCCTTGCTCAGCACCATCGACGTCGCGCCCACGGTGCTGGCGCGCGCCGGCGTGCAGCCCTACAACGGCATTCAGGGGCGCGACATGGCCGGCCTCATCGGCGGACGCGAGGCCGGCGTGCGCGACGCGCTGATGATCGAGGAAGAAGGGCAGCGCGTGATACTCGGCTTCAACAGCCGCATCCGCTGCCGCACGCTGCTGGCCGACGGCTTTCGCGCTACGGTCTACGATGGCGCGCGCTGGGGTGAGCTCTACGATCTGAACCAGGACCCGCACGAGCTGCGCAACCTGTGGGACGATCCGGCGCACGCCGCCGACCGTGCGCGGCTGCTGGAGCGGCTGGCCTACGGCATGCTGGAACACATCGACACCAGCCCCTATCCCAGCGCGCTGGCGTGACGTGGCGCGGGCAGGCCGCCCGCGCCTGGCTTCAAGCGGCCTTGGCGGCCAGCTTGGTCTTGTAGAGCCAGTCCTTGTAGTCGTCCAGGTCGCCGTCGAAGGGGCTGACCTCGCCGTCGGCCACGATGATGAATTCATCGGTGGTGGCGCGCAGCAGATGGCGGTCGTGCGACACCAGCATCAGCGTGCCTTCGAACTGCGCCAGCGCGGTGGTCAGCGCTTCGCGGGTTTCCAGGTCCAGGTGGTTGGTGGGCTCGTCCAGCAGCAGCAGGTTGGGACGCTGCCAGACGATCAGGGCCAGCGCCAGGCGCGCCTTTTCACCACCGGAGAACGGTGCGATGGAACTGGTGGCCATGTTGCCGTTGAAATTGAAGCTGCCCAGGAAGTTGCGCAGCTCCTGCTCGCGCACGGTGGGCGCGATCTTCGTCATGTGCCAAAGCGGCGATTCGTCATGGCGCAGCATCTCCACCTGGTGCTGGGCGAAGTAGCCGATGGACAGCCCCTTGTTGAACTGCGCTTCGCCGGCCAGCGTTGCGAGTTCACCCGCGATGGTCTTGATGAAGGTGGACTTGCCCGCGCCGTTGATGCCCAACAGGCCGATGCGCTGGCCCGCCTGCAGCGAAAAATTGATGCCCGACACGATGATCTTGTCGGACTCGACTTCCGTTTCCTCGTCCGCGATGCGATAGCCGGCGCTGACCGCGTCCATGGTCAAGAGCGGGTTGGGCGCACGCAAGGGCTCGCGGAACTCGAACGAGAACTCGGCCGCCGCGCGCAGCGGCGCGACTTCTTCCATGCGGGCCAACGCCTTGATGCGGCTCTGCGCCTGGCGCGCCTTGCTGGCCTGGGCCTTGAAGCGGTCGATGAAGGATTGCAGGTGCGAGCGCTGGCGCATCTGCTTTTCCAGCATGCCTTGCGCCAGCTCCAGCTGCGCGGCGCGCTGGCGCTCGAAGGACGAGTAGTTGCCCGAATAGCGCTTGAGCTTGCGTTCGTCGATATGGACGATGACGTTGACCACGCCGTCCAGGAAGTCGCGGTCGTGCGAGATGACGATGAGCGTGCCTGGGTAGCGTTTGAGCCAGTCTTCCAGCCAGATGATGGCGTCCAGGTCCAGGTGGTTGGTGGGCTCGTCCAGCAGCAGCAGGTCGGACGGGCACATCAGCGCCTGCGCCAGGTTCAGGCGCATGCGCCAGCCGCCGGAAAAGCTCGTCAGCGGCAGGTGCATCTGCGCCTGCGTGAAGCCCAGGCCGGTCAGCAGCTGTTCGGCGCGCGAATGCACGGTGTAGGCGTCGGCGTCGGCCAGCGCGGCGTAGATGTCGGCCATGCGCAGGCCGTTCTCGGTGCTTTCGGGTTCGGCTTCCAGCTGCGCCAGTTCCGCCTCCAGCTTGCGCAGCGTGACGTCGCCGTCGATGGCGTACTCGATGGCGGGCCGGTCCAGCGCGGGCGTTTCCTGCGCCACATAGGCCATGCGCCAGCTGGCCGGATAGTCCAGGTCGCCCTGGTCCGCGTGCAGCGTGCCGCGCAAGAGACCGAACAGGCTGGACTTGCCGGCGCCATTGGCGCCGATCAGGCCGATCTTGTCGCCGGGGTTGAGCAGCAGGTCGACCTTGTCTAGCAAGGGCTTGACGCCGCGCATGAGTGAAACTTGTTGGAAGCGGATCATGGGTGGTGCAACAGGGGACGCGGCAGGATTCCCGCCGGCCAGGCGCAGAGAAGAAGGTGGGGAAGCAGGGCGCTCGGGCAGCGCGGCAGGCGGACGGAACGGGCGTTCGTTCCGCGTCAAAGGCGGGTATTGTACCGGGCTTGGCGACCCAGGCGCGCGATGCCGCCCGTCAGCGCGAGGCGTACCGGCTGTCCAGCA
Source organism: Achromobacter xylosoxidans (assembly GCF_014490035.1). Lineage (NCBI taxonomy): Bacteria > Pseudomonadati > Pseudomonadota > Betaproteobacteria > Burkholderiales > Alcaligenaceae > Achromobacter > Achromobacter xylosoxidans. The sequence continues at coordinate 3,402,831 of NZ_CP061008.1, forward strand.
CCCGGCGCAGGCGCACCGCGTCGCCGAAGCGCGAGCCGTTGATGCCCTGCGCGTTGAGCAGCACCATGGCTAGGTTGCGCTTGCCGACCTTGACCGCCATCACCAGGCAATCGCCGGCTTCGCGTGTGGTGCCGGTCTTGGACACAAGGATGTCCCATTGCGGACGGCCCACCAGGATGTTGGTGTTGCGGAAGGTCTGGCCGGCGGCCTGGTAGCTGGTCTCGCCGGTGTATTGCCGCAACAGCGGCTGGGCGGAAATCGCCGCGAGCAACTTGACCAGATCCCTGGCCGAAGACTGGTTTTCGTTGGACAGGCCGCTAGGTTCGGCGAAGCTGGAATCGGTCATGCCCAGCGCGCGGGCCTCGGCGTTCATCGCCGCGACGAAAGCCGCGGTGCCGCCGGTATAGGTGCGTCCCAGCGCCTGCGCGGCGCTGTTTTCGGAAGGGATCAACGCCAGGCGCAGCAGATCGGCGCGGCTCAGTTTGGTGCCGGCCGTCAGGCGCGAGGGCAACTCGCTGGTGGAGCGGGTGTCGCTGGCGTCGATGGTGATGATGTCGTCCATCGGCAGGCCGGCCTTGACCAGCGTCAGCGCCGCCATGAGCTTGGTGATGGAAGCGATGGGCCGCACGGCGTCCTCGTTGCGCGCGAACAGGACTTCGGACGTGTCCATGTCCTGCACCAGGATCGTGCTGGACTTGAGCTTGCCGATTTCCTTGGCCGGGTCGCGCGTGACCAGCGAGGCGTTGGCGGCCGCGTCCGGGTCCAGCGGGTCGGGCTGCGCGCCCCAGCGCTGCACGGCGATGCGCTTGCCGTAGCCATGCAGGCACATCGGCAGGGAAGGCTGGGAATTGCAAGGATGGAAATTGGCAGCCTGGGCGCGCGCCGGCGCCGGCAAGCCCGCCGCCGTGGCGGCCCACAAAGCCGCCACGCAGAATGAGATCGACATTTGCCGCAAGATCAGCGTCACGAGCGCTCCCCGATACGCCGGCCACGCGCCCGGCAGGGCGTTACCAGCAATATGCATTTGAAAGCCGATATTACTGCGGTTGGCGCCGTTGTCACTGGTGCGCGTCTGCGATGGCCTCGGCCAGCGCCAGCACGCGCTCCGCTTCGCGCGCATGCAGGTTTTCCACCAGCGCGCCGTCGACCACGGCCACGCCCAGGCCCGCGGCCTGCGCGGCGCGCCAGGCGTCCAGGCGCTTGCGCGCGGCGGCGAGTTCTTCTGCCGAGGGCGCAAAGGCGGCGTTGGCCGCCGCGATCTGCTTGGGATGGATGAGCGTCTTGCCATCGAAGCCCTGGTCGCGTCCCTGCCTGCAAGCCGCCGCCAGGCCGGTGTCGTCATGCAGGTCCAGGTGCACGCCGTCCAGCGCCGCCAGGCCGTGGGCCCGCGCCGCCATCACCGCCATCGAGCGTGCCAGCAGGGTTTCTTCGCGAGACGGCGTATGCCGCGCGTGCAGATCCTTCACCAGGTCCGAGGTGCCGACGACGATGGCCGCCAGCCGCGGATGGCCGGAGGCGATGGCGTCCAGCCGCAAAAATCCCAAGGGTGTTTCGGCCATGGCCCACAAGGGCAGGCTGGCTGGCGCGCCCGCCGCGTCCAGCGCTCGCGCGAGCGCGTCGAGCTCGGCGGCGGACTGCACCTTGGGCAGCAGCACCGCGTCCGCGCCCGCCTGGGCAATGGCCCTGACGTCGTCCAGGCCCCATGCCGTGTCCAGCGCGTTGATGCGCACCACGCATTCGCGGCGGCCATAGCCGCCAGCGCGCAGGGCCGCGGCGACTTGCTCGCGGGCTTGCGCCTTGGCATCGGGCGCGACGGCATCCTCCAGGTCGAGGATCAGGACATCGGCGTCCAGGCTGCGCGCCTTGTCCAGCGCGCGCGCGTTGGCGCCAGGCATATAGAGTACGGAACGGCGGGGTCGGATGGCAGGAGTCATGGTTTCAGTACTTGGCGTTGCCGACGATCTGCACAGGCGTGGTGCAGACATAGCCCACGCCGTACACCGTGCGTATGCCCATGTCGCCGCCGGCCTGCGCGCGCAGCTTGCGCCGCAGGCGGTGCATGTGGGCGTCCAGCCGGTGGGTATCGTAGGCCTCCACGCTGGCGCCCAGCGCCTCGATCAGGCGGCCGCGCGACAGGGGCAGCGGCGCGGCCTGGATCAGCGCGCCGATCAGCCGGCTTTCGGTATCGGTGATGTCCACGCTGACCTGCTGCGGCGACACCAGCGTGCGCCGGGACGGATCGAAGCGCCAGGCATCGGATTCCGGAGCGTCGGCGTCGCCCGCCGGCACCACCCGCAGGCGGCGCGACAGCGACACCAGCGTGGCGCCGAGCTCGGCCAGGTTGACGGGTTTGGTCAGGTAGTGGTCGGCGCCCAGGCTCAGGCCCGAGACCTTGTCTTCACTCAAGAGGCGGCCGGTGAGCATGATGATGCCCATCGACGGGAAGGATGTCCGCAGGTGCGAGACGCGGGTCAGCGCGTCCCCGTCGGGCAGCATGGCGTCCAGCACGAGGATGCCTGGCGTCACGGTGAGCAACAGTTGGTCCAGCTCCGCGAGCGAGCCGGCGGTGAGGATGCTGCGGTCCAGGCCCAGATCCTCGATGTATTCAGCGATGGTGTCGCGCCAGTCTCCGTGGTCGTCGACGATGATGATGGTCACGGCGATTCCGGCGTCAGCGGTTGCGCGCAGGGAGCTTCGAATGCAAACACGCTGTCCGCTCCTTGTATGTGGGTCTTCTTGTATAGGGGGAGTCCGCTGGCGCGATATTTTTCGTATCGCGCGCTTGCGGAGAATATCATCATCGCCCCTGCGGCGCCGCGTCAAGAATCAAGGATGGCAGCCGGGCGCCGGCCAATTTTCAGCTGGTCAAAAAATGAGCAGCCCGTTGCGCATCGGCCGAACGGCCATCAGCCAGGGGTTCGAGGCTTTTTTATCCACAGAAATTGTGGATAAGGCCGGCCCTGTGGATACTGTGCTTTTTATGTAGACAGGTGTTCGACGGCAACGCCCGGCGGCACCTTGCGCATGCGGTCGCGCTCGATGCGCGGCGGGGCGAAGCGGGTCTTGCGGGCAGCGGCGTTCTGCAGCAGCACGGACAGCACCGCGCCCTTGTCCTGAATCCACTCATTTTTGCCGCGCAGCAATTTCATCGCGTTCTCGGCGGTGCCAAGGCGATAGGTCATGGAGTTGATCTGGACCGAGGTCTTGCCATTGAAAACGGCCGCATCCTGTTCGGTGATTGCCGCGGCGTCCAGATTGCTGCTGTCGTGATCGATGCGGTAGACGAACTTCAAGCCGCTGTGCGGATCCTGCACCACCACGAGCTTGTCGGACCCCGATATGTCGGACAGCATGCCGATCACCAGCGACTCGACCAGCTGGTTGCCGCGCTGTTCCTCGGTGTAGATGTATATCGTGTGACGCGCTGGCGCGGCGTAGGTCTGTTGCATAACTGGCTTCAATAGTGCGGGGCAGGCCTGGCGGCCCGGACAAGCTGCGAAAAGAGCGGGCGATGCGCGCTATCCGGCGCGGCGCATGCGCATCAGCAAGCGCGCTTTGACGGCTGGCCAGTCCTCGTCGAGGATCGCGAAGTAGACCATGTCGCGCGCGCGCCCCGATTGCGCGATCAGGTGCTTGCGGAACACGCCTTCCTCCACGCCGCCGATCCGCAGGATGGCCTGGCGCGATTGCATATTGCTCAGTTCAGTCTTGAATACGATGCGCATGATACCAATTGTTTCAAAGGCGTGCTGCAACAGCAAGAACTTGGCCTCGGTATTGGCGCCGGAACGCTGGCTTGCGGGCGTGAGCCAGGTGCCGCCGATCTCCAGGCGCTTGTGCGCCAGCGCGATGTCCATATAGCGCGTTGCGCCGATGACCTGGTCGTTGTCCTGCCGCACGATGACAAATGGCAGGCAGTTGCCATCGCGCTGGCCGGCCAGCGCGCGGTCGACATAGCGCTGCATATCGTCCAGCGTCTGCACGGGTTCGGGTTGCAGGCGCCACAGCTCGGGGTGCAGGCCCACCTGCGCGAGCGGCTCGGCATGGCTGGCGGTGAGCGGTTCAAGGCGCACGACCTCGCCAGCGAGCGTGACGGGTTGCAGGCGGGGGCTGGTCATGACGTATTCCTTGATCGGAGCGTGGGCGCGGAGGGCTGGGCGTGCAGCAGGCGATTCTACGCGCGCGCGCCCTTGCCGAATACCGCACGCAAGCGCAGAATGCGCCGCATGAAAACAGACGCCTTGGTCCTGGGTGCGGGCATCGTCGGGGTGAGCACCGCCCTGCATCTGGCGGCGCGCGGCCGTTCAGTGGTGCTGCTGGACCGGCGCGGCCCTGGCGAGGAAACCAGCTACGGCAACGCGGGCCTGATCGAACGGGCCAGCGTGATTCCCTATGCCTTCCCGCGCGACTGGCGCAGCCTGTGGCGCTACGCCAGGAACAATACGCCGGACGTCAGCTACCACCCGCGCTTTCTGCCGCGCATCGCGCCATGGCTGCTGCGCTACTGGTGGCATTCGGCGCCGTCGCGGCTGACGCGCGCGACCCAGGCCATGCTGCCGCTGATCGAGCGCTGCGTCGCGGAGCACGACGCGCTCAAGGACGAGGCCGGCATCTCGCGCCTGTTCCGGCGCAGCGGCTGGATCGATGGCGTACGCAGCGAGGCCGGCCTGGCCAGGGCCGCGGCCGAGGCCCTGGCGCTCGCGCCGTACGGGCTGAACTACCGCGTATTGGACCGCCAGGCGCTGGCGGCGCTGGAACCTTCGCTGTCGCGCATGGCCGGTGCGGTGCATTGGCTGGATCCGGTCAACGTTTCGGACCCGGGCGCCGTCACGCGCGGCTACGCGGCCTTGTTCGAACGGCGCGGCGGCGTGCTCGCGCGCGGCGACGCGCGCAGCCTCAAGCCATCTGGCCAGGGTTGGCAGGTGCTGGGAGAACAAGGGCTGATCGAGGCCCGCGATGTGGTGGTTGCGCTGGGCCCGTGGTCGCCGGACATCCTGCGCCCGCTGGGCTATCGCATTCCCATGGCGGTCAAGCGCGGCTATCACCAGCATTACGCATTGGAAGATGGCGCGACCTTGTCGCATCCGGTGGCGGACATCGAAAGCGGTTTCGTCGTGACGCCCATGACGCTGGGCGTGCGCCTGACCACGGGCGCCGAGTTCGCGGCGCGCGATGCGCCGCCTTCACCGATCCAGATCGAGCGCACGCGGGCGTTGGCGCGGCAGCTGCTGCCGCTGGGCGAGGCCGTGGAGCGCGAACCGTGGATGGGTTGCCGGCCCTGCATGCCGGACATGCGGCCGGTCATCGGACCAGCGCCGCGCCATCCCGGCCTGTGGCTGGCGTTCGGCCATGCGCATCATGGCTTTACGCTAGGTCCGGTGACGGGCAAGCTGCTGGCCTGCATGATCACGGGCCAGGCGCCGGACATGGATCCGGCGCCTTACCGCGTCGGCCGCTGAGGCCGTACGCGGCAAGAGACGCGAGAAGCGCGGTTCTCAGGCCGGTTTTGCGGCCTTTTCGCGGCGCTGGCGCACGGCCAGGGCCAGCGTTTCCAGCACCGGCGCGGTCTGCGACCAGCCCAGGCAGGCGTCCGTGATGGACACGCCGCGGCGCAGCGGCAGGCCGGGCTTCAGGTCCTGGCGGCCTTCTTCGAGATGGCTTTCGATCATCACGCCGGTGATGCGGCCGTCGCCCTGGGAGATCTGGGCGGCGATATCGTTGGCCACGTCGACCTGGCGCAGATGCGACTTGTTGGAGTTGGCGTGCGAGCAGTCGATCATGACCTGTTCGCGCTGGCCGGCGGCGCGCAGGGCGGCGCAGCAGGCGTCGACGCTGGCCGCGTCGTAGTTCGGGCCTTGCTTGCCGCCGCGCAGGATGACGTGGGTGTCCTGGTTGCCGCGGGTTTCGAAGATGGCGGCCATGCCCATCTTGGTCATGCCCATGAACGCGTGCTTGGCGCTGGCGGCGACCATGGCGTCCGCGGCGATCTGCACGCCGCCGTCGGTGCCGTTCTTGAAGCCCAGCGGGCAGCTCAGGCCGGAACTCAGCTGGCGGTGGCTGGGGCTTTCGGTGGTGCGCGCGCCGATGGCGCCCCACGCGATCAGGTCGGCAATGTACTGCGGGCTGAGCAGGTCCAGGAATTCGGTGGCGATCGGCAAGCCCAGGCCGCTGATGTCCAGCAGCAGTTCGCGCGCGCGGCGCAGGCCTTCGTTGATGCGGAAGCTGCCGTCCAGGCGCGGATCGTTGATGTAGCCCTTCCAGCCCACGGTGGTGCGCGGCTTCTCGAAGTACACGCGCATGACGATGAGCAGGTCTTTCTGGTGCTGTTCGGCGGCGGTGCGCAGCAGGCGCGCGTATTCCATGGCCTGGCCATGGTCGTGGATGGAACAGGGGCCCACCACCAGCACCAGGCGGTCGTCGCGGCCGTGCAGGACGTCGGCGATCTGGACGCGGCTTTGCTCGACCAGCGTCTGGATCTCGGCCGAAACCGGCAGTTCGTCCTGCAGCAGGGCGGGCGAAATCAAGGGGCGCACCGCGCTGATGCGGGTATCGTCGGTGCGCGTGTTGTCCTGGGTGGAGTCGGCCGCGCCGACCTCGCGGTCGTGCAGGGGGTCGTCAATGCGGGTCAAGGGTAGCTCCGTGCCGTAGATGCGGGAAGAAAGACATCTATTATGGCACCGGCCGCGCCGCGGGGCGACGGAAGGCTGCCTCCCTCTGGCTGATGCCGCGAATACTACGACTATCGGCGATGGGGCTGCATTAACCCGTTAGCGATAACGACAGCGCGCGCGCGGATGCCTTAGCATGGGGGACACAGTTTTCCAGCGGCCGCCTGCGGGGGCCCGCCCTATATGAGTAGGACGGTAGACCATGCCTAAAACGGAACCCGGCGGAACCCGACGGATACTCCTCGTCGAAGACCACCCGGTCGAACGCGCCTATCTGCAGAACGTGCTGCTGGCGCTGGGTTTCCGCCGGGTCGCCGGCCTGGGCAGCAGCATAGAAGCGGTCAGCGCGCTGACGCGCCAGTTCTACGACGTGGTCATCAGCGACATCGTCACGGGCGAGGGCGACGGCACGCGGCTGCCCAACGAACTGCGGCGCCTGGTGGACGCCGGACGGCTCAAGAGCATGCCGCCCATCATCTGGATCAGCAGCCTCAGCGATGAACTGTTGCAGTCGCACGTGCGGCTGGCCCTGCAGGCCGGCTGTCCCTCCGCGCAGGCCTTGTCCAAACCGGTGTCCCGCAGCGCCATGCAGCAGGCCATCAAGACGGCGTTGCGCAGCATCGACGAAGACGATGCCGCCTCGACCCGGCCGCGCTCGCTGCGGCGCGACGTCATCGAGGCGGCGTTGGGCCATGCGCTGATCACGGGGCAGGGCATGAGCGTGGTGCTGCAGCCGCAGATGAGCCTGTCGACGGGCCGCGTGCTCGCCGCCGAGGCGCTATCGCGCTGGGATCACCCCGAACTGGGCGCGATTCCGGCGGCGGACTTCGTGCCTGCCGCGCACCGGCTGGGGCTGGACCGGACCTTGTTCTGCTTGGTGACCGACAAGGTGCTGGAGCTGCAGCAGCGCATGCATGCCGAGGACATCGCCGTGCCCATCGCGATCAACGCCTCGGCCTCCACGCTGTGTTCGCGCGACCTGCCGGGCCTGCTGGAGCAGCGCGTTGCGCAGGCCGGCCTGCCGGCCCGGTTGATCAAGGTCGAACTGACCGAGGATGAGCCGGTAACCGATTGGCTGGCCTTGTCCTCGGCGCTGAACCTGCTGCGCGTGCGCGGCTTTGAATTGGCGATGGATGACTTCGGCGCGGGCATCGCCTCCATGCGTCTGTTCTCGGCCATGCCCTTCACCGAACTGAAGATCGACCGCGACTTCATCGTCCATATGCATCGCGAGCCCGCGTCGCGCGCGGTGGTCGCCGCCGCCATCGAGATGGGCCGCGTGCTGGGCCGGCGCGTGGTCGCCGAAGGCGTGGAGCACGAGCGCGACGTGGAGTTGCTGCGCGAATTGGGCTGCGACGTGGCGCAAGGCTACGGCATTTCCGTGCCGCTGGAACCCGACGCCTTCGTCGAATTCTGCCGCAGCCATTGAGTCATCCGCCCGGCGCGATGGGGTATCCTGGCGCAGGCCGGGTCCGTCCGGACCCTCCCGACTTTCGGCGGACTTGACCCCGATCAAGACTGCGCCCGCGCATGGAAAATTGGCCCCACGGGTGGATTTACCATGGCTTCATGCGGGCTGCGCACGGTGGCGCGGTCCCCTCGATGGAGCGAAGAACCGATGCGACGCATACTGGCCGCCGTACTGCTGATTTCCCTGCTGGCCTGGGCCGGCGCCTATTGGGCGCAACCTCCGGCCGAACTCAACGTCTGGACCGCGCGCGATCAGCTCATCCTGCTGACAGGCCTGGGCGCCTACGCGCTCATGGCCTTGATCATGCTGCTGGCGGTGCGTCCCATGTGGCTGGAAACGCGCATAGGCGGGCTGGACAAGATGTACCGGCTGCACAAGTGGAGCGGCATCCTGGCCGCCGTGCTGGCGGCGGCGCATTACCTGATCAAATTGGGCAAACCGTTGCTGCTGGCGCTGTTCGATCCCGTGCCCAAGACGCCGCGCGCGGCCGCCTTGCTGGACATGTTCCGCGGATCCGCCAAGGACATCGGCGAATGGGCCGTGTGGATCCTGGCGGCGATGGTGTTGCTCACGCTGTGGCGGCGCTTTCCGTACCACATCTGGCGCCAGGTCCACCGCATCGCCGCGGTGATCTTCCTGGTGGTCGCCTTCCATGGCGTGGTGCTGACGCCGGCCGCCTGGTGGTGGCAGCCCGCCGGCTGGCTGGTGGCGCTGTGCACCGCGGTGGGGACGGTTTGCGCCGTCATGGCGCTGACCGGCAATATCGGACGCGGCCGCCGCTACCGGGGGCAGGTGCTGGCCATCGATCATCTTTCCGACGACATCCTGGCGCTCACCTGTAGGGTGGAGGGCAACTGGCACCATCGCGCCGGGCAGTTCGCGTTCCTGACGGCGGACCGGCGCGAGGGCGCGCATCCCTTTACGGTGTCCGGCGCGGACGACGGCACCGGCCGGGTGCAGTTCTCCATCAAGGCGCTCGGCGACTACACGCGGCGTCTGCAGCGCAGCCTGCAAGTGGGGCAGGACGTCATCATCGAAGGCCCTTATGGCTGCTTCGACTTCCAGCGCGGCGATGGGCGGCCGCAGATCTGGGTGGCTGCGGGCATCGGCGTCACGCCGTTCATTTCATGGATGGAATCCCTGCAGACGGACCCGGACACCGCGCCGGTCGCGACCCTGTACTACTGCGCCCGCAATGCCGGCGACGCGCCGTTCGCGGACCATCTGAAAGCGCTATGCGCGCGCGTGCCGAACGTGACGCTGCAGGTGCGCTACAGCGATACCCAGCGGCCGCTGACGGCCGCCGAGCTGGCCGCGGACCACAAGCCGGGCGCGCGATGGCCCAGCGTGTGGTTCTGCGGCCCGACGGGATTCGCCGATGCCTTGAAGGACGGCTTGCACCGGCGCGGCATGCCGGTGAGCGAACTGTTTCACCAGGAGGCGTTCCAGATGCGCTGAGCGCATCAGATGCCGGACACCTCGATGTCGCCCGGATAGTCGACCGAAAACTTCAACACCGTTTCGCGCGACTTGCCGGGCTCCATTTCCCAGTCCCACACCAGCTTGCCGTCTTCCTCGCGCTTGATCTCGCGGTCTGCCGGCGACAGCAGCTTGACCACGATCTTCTCGTTGCGCGAAATGGGCAGGCGGTCCTTGAACGACACCTGCTCCTTGGTGGCCTTGCTGTTCTTGACCGTGATCTTGTACTCGTAGGTCACGCGCTTGCCGCTGCCCGAAAAGCCGGTGCTTTCGGTATAGCGGTTGACCAGCTGGCGCTTGATCGAGATGCCATCGTCGGCGCCCAGCGCCAACTCGAGCTTCTCGCCGGGCATCACCGCCTTCATGGAGCTGGCCGCGACGAAGGCGTCGTCCAGGAAGGTGTTCAGCGAACCGGCCAGGAAGGGGAATTCCGTGTTGTTGCTGGCGTGCGCGGTCAGGAACATGGCTTCGCGCAGGGCCGGCGTGGACTGGTACTGCAGCGTGGCAGGCAGCTTGGCCGTGGCAATGGCCACGCGTTGCGAAGAATTGTCGGACAGCAGCGTGGCCGGATTCTTGATCTGGAACGATGCGCTGGTCGCTTCGGCCTGCACCTCGGCGGTCGCCTGCTCCAGCGGTTCCGGCCTCATCTCGGCAACCGGCGCGGCGGCGTCCTCGAAGGACTGGACGCGCTGGCGCGACATCTTGGCTTCGGCTTCTTGCCTGGCCGCGGCGACCGGCGCCGGGCTGGGGCGCGGACGGGGCGGAGGAGGCGGGGCGGCCACGTCGACGATCCAGGGCTGCAGCGCGGGCGCGCCGCCGCCCAGCGAGGGCCGCGCGGTGGACAGCGTGAGCTTGACGTTATTCCAGTCTTCGCCGGTGTTCTGGCGGATGACGCCGAAGTAGCCCAGGTCCACGCTGCGGTCGGCAGGGCGCAGGCGCGCATCGTAGGCGGGCGTCCAGCGGGCGCCGGCCACGGCGTAGGAAACGTTCAGATCCAGCTTGCCCGCGCGCGCCAGGTTGACGCGCAGGGTGACGGTCTTGGTGCGGCGGTTGAGCGAACTTTGCAGCTGGCCCAGTTGGTCTTGCAATGCGGTCAGTTCGCGCTCCAGCGCCTCTTTCTGTTCGGCCACCCGGCGCAGTCCGGCCAGCGACTTGGCCAGGGAGTCAGCGCTCAGGGACTGGATCGCCTTCAGTTCGTCCAGCGTCAGGCGCGCGCCGTCCTTCGAGGGCTCGGTGGCGCCGCGCTGCATCATCAGCACCAGCTCACGCTGGTTGTCCAGCACTGCCGCTTCGTCGTCCAGCAGCGCCTGCTGGCCCTGCAGCTTGCGTACCTGTTCCTCCAGCTGCTTGACGCGTTCGTTGGCGGTGTCGGCCTGATAGGCGTCGCGCACCTTCACATCCAGCAACGTCGCCTGGCCGGTGCTCTTGGCAGAGACTTGCAGCGAATTCTCCTGCAGGCTGGCCGGCAGCTTCTCCAGCACCAGTTCGTGTTCGCCCGCGGCCAGCTCGCTGCTGGCGGCGCGCGTCACGACCGCGCGGTCCTGGTAGACGGTCACGGAACCGATGGAGGAAGGCAGCCCGGCGGCTGCGGCCAGGCCGGGGATCGTCGCAATGGCCAAGGCCAGAAGGGTACGTCGCACTATTTCACCTTTAGACAGGTTGGAATCGCGCGGCGCCGTGTCCTTTGGGCAGGGACGGCCCGCCGCGCGCGCCAAATTTACATTGTGGCCTGGGCGCTGGTTTTACAGAAGATGACAAACGCGACAGGGCGATACCGCGCGGCCCTCAGGGATGGGCCAGCGCGCGCAGCATGTCCACGGCGTTGCCCGCCGCCGTCGAGCGGTCGTGGCGGCGGTAGGCCATGTCCAGCAAGGCATGCGGCGCGTCGCCCTTGATGGGCCGGTATTCGATGCCTTGCGCGCCCATGTGCCGCATCGCCGCCGGCACGATGGAAATACCCACGCCGGCCGCCACCAGGCTGACGATGGAAGCCATCTGCGGCGCTTCCTGGATGACCCGAGGCACGAAGCCGGCGCGTTGGCAGGCCGACATGATGGCGTCGTACAAGCCGGCCCCGATGGGGCGCGGATACAGCACGAAGTCCTCGTCCGCCAACGCGGCGATGGGCACGCTGCGCTTGCGGCTCAACGCATGGTCTGGCGGCAGCGCCACCAGCATGGGTTCGTCCAGCACGCGCTCGGACTCGAACTCCGGGTCCAGTACGTAGGGCGGCCGCACGAAGGCGACGTCGACGTCGCCCGCGCGCAGGCCGCGCAGCAGCGTGACCGTATTGCTCTCGGTAAGCGTGACGCGCACGTCGGGATAGCGGTCCCGGTACGCGCGGATGGCCCGTGGCAGGTAGGGGTGGAACACCGCCGACGCCGTGAACCCCACGGTGATCGCCCCGCGCTCGCCGCGGCCCAGCCGGCGGGCCGTGTCGATGGCGCGATCGGCGCTGGCGAGGATGGCGCGGGCGTCCTCCAGGAACTGGGCGCCGGCCTCGGTCAGCGCGATGCCCCGCGGCAGGCGCAGGAACAGCGGGGTGCCGATTTCGCGTTCCAGCTGCTGGATCTGCTGGCTCAGCGGCGGCTGGCCTATGCCCAGCCTGGCGGCGGCGCGCGTGAAGTGCAGCTCTTCGGCGACGGCGGTGAAATACCGCAGGTGGCGCAATTCCATCGTTATTACATATGGTCGGGGTGACTTTCATATATTGGACATATGCAGGGGAAAAGTCTACTTTGATTACGTGGGCTGCATGCCCGCCGTTTTCGAGAATCCCGATGTCTGCCCCCTTAGCCAGTCCCTCGTCCCCAATCGCCGCGTCCGCGCCGGCGGAACCTGTCTCTGCGCCTACTGATCATCTCGCCCGCGGCACCCCCGGGTTGCGGCGCGCCCAGTGGGCCTTGTTCGCGGCCGGTTTTTCCACTTTTTCCCTGCTGTATTGCGTGCAGCCGCTGATGCCGCTGTTCACCCATGCGTTCGGCGTGTCGCCCGCGCAGAGCAGCCTGGTGCTATCGCTGTGTACCGGCTTCCTGGCTGTCGCCATCTTCTTCGTGGGCTTGTTTTCGCAAGCCGTGCCGCGCAAGCGCGCCATGGCGCTGTCGCTGTTCGCGTCCGCCTTGCTGGGCACCATCGCCGCCGCCGCGCCCGACTGGCACAGCCTGCTGGCGCTGCGCGCGTTGCAAGGGCTGGCGATGGGCGGCGTGCCGGCGCTGGCCATGGCCTACCTGGCCGAGGAGGTCGAACCCGGCACCCTGGGCTTCGCCATGGGCCTGTACATCGGCGGCAGCGCGTTCGGCGGCCTGTCCGGCCGCGTCATCACCGGCCTGGTGTCGGATCATTTCGGCTGGCGCGCCGCGCTGGGCACGCTGGGCCTCCTGGGCATCGTGGCGGCGGTGCTGTTCGTGTGGCTGCTGCCCGCGTCGCGCCGGTTTGCGCCGCAGCGGGGCAGGGGCTGGGCGGGCGTGTGGGGCGATGTGCGCGCAGGCGCCGCCTCGCACCTGAAGAATGGTCCCCTATGCGGGCTGTTCGCGCTGGGCGGCCTGCTGATGGGCGCGTTCGTCACGGTCTACAACTACGTGGGCTTTCGCCTGCTGCTGCCACCATTTTCGCTGAGCCAGACCTTCATCGGCTTCATCTTCGTGGTCTATCTGGTCGGCATCTTCGCGTCGACCTGGTTCGGCCGCCTGGCCGACCGCCATGGGCGCGGCGCGATGCTGTCGGCCGCCACCGGAATGGCGCTGGCGGGGCTGCTGCTGACGCTGTCCAACTGGCTGCCGCTGCTGATCGCCGGGATCGTGGTGTTCACTTTCGGCTTTTTCGCGGCCCACGCCGTCGCCAGCGGCTGGGTCGGACAGATGGCGCGCGGCTACAAGGCGTTGGCGGCGTCGCTCTATCTGCTGGTGTACTACGTGGGTTCCAGCGTGCTCGGATCCCTGGGCGGACACTTCTGGACCACGGGCCAGTGGGCCGGCGTGGCCGCGATGGCGGGCGGACTGCTGACTTTGGCGCTGGCCATCAGCGCGGGCCTGTACAAGCGCACTGGCCGCGTGCCGGCATCGGCCGCGGTGGGGCGGGGCGTCTCCTAGAATGCCATAAAAGATATTAATTCTCATTTATAATTTGCGGCACGCTCGGTGAGCGCCATCCCATCCAGATCCGAGGGCCGCGATGAATCCTATTTCTCCCGACAGCCATAACCTGCAGCGCGAGCATGCCGCGCTGCTTGCCGCCTACGGACAGGCGCAAGCGCATTGCAGCCGACTCCTGGCGGCCCAGGCCGCGCGCATCCTGTATCTGGAGAGCGAGGCCATGCGCCTGCGCGCAGCCGTCATCCAGCGCGACACGGCGCTGGCCTGGGCGCGTGAAGACCGCAATACGCTGGAGACTTCCATTCCAGGGCTGCCCAAACGCGTGGCGCTGGCGCGCCGCGTCGCCCAGTTGATGGAGCGCGTGCAGACGCTCATGCGCGAGCGCTTGGCCTGGCAGGGCCGGGCCGGCGCTGGCGCGCGTGAACTCGAGACGCTTGCGGAACCGCCTGCCTGGCGTCCCGCGCCGCCCGCGGTGGTGCTGCGCGAGAAGGCGGTGCTGTGCGTCGGCGAGGACGCGGTGGCACTGGCGCTGACCCGCAAGATGGTCGAACTGGCCGGCGGGCGTTATCTCGGCCATGACGGCGGCGCGGATGCCGATGGCGAAACGCTGGAAGCCAGCCTGGTGGCCGCGGACCTGGTGATCTGCCAGACCGGCTGCGTCAGCCACGGCGCCTACTGGCGCGTCAAGGACCATTGCACCCGCACCGGTAAACAATGCGTGCTGGTCGACAAGCCCGAAGCCTTGCAGGCGCTGCGGCTGGAACGTCAGCCGCTGAAGACGGGCAACTGAGCCGGGAACCGTAGCGTCGCGTTACCTAGCGTTTCGGCTGCGCGCCCACAGGCGCAATACAGTCGAGGGGCAAGGGGGGCCGACATGCTGACCAAGCGGGACCGAGTGGCGCTACCCTGGACGGACACGCTTGCCCGCCTGGAAGACGAGCGCATCATGTTGCAGCGCATAGCCGCCGGCATGCCATTGGCCGAAGTGCTGGAGCACGTGCTGCATGCCATCGAGGCGCAGTCCAGCGTGGAGCTGCGCACATCCATCGCACTGGTGGACGAAACTGGCGGCTTCCTGCTGCACGGCGCCGCGCCCAGCCTGCCGGTGGCCTACAACACCGCGGTGCATAAGGCCGTCATCGGCCCCGGCAGCGCATCCTGGGGCGAGGCGGCCTACACAGGCAGCCCGGTCTATGTGGAAGACATCGCCCTGAATCCGGGTTGGGAGCGCTGGCGCGACCTGGCCCTGTCGCACGGTTTGCGGGCCTGCTGGTCCACGCCGATCAAGGCGCCCGATGGCCGCCTGCTGGGCGTGTTTTCCAATTACTACGCGGTGGTGCGCTCGCCATCGGCGCACGATATCGACGCGATCGCGCTGGTGACGCGCAGCGCCGCCCTGGCGATCGAACGGCATCTGACGGAACTGGCGCTGCGCCAAAGCGGCGAACGCTGGCGTGCGATGTTCGCCGGCATGCAGGAGGCGTTCTTTCTCAGCGAGGCGCTGCGCGACGATGTCGGCCGCATCGTCGATTTCCGCTTCCTGGAGGTGAACCCCGCGTTCGAGCGCCAGACCGGCATGAAGGAAGGCGATACGCTGGGCCACACGCTGCGCGAGATGATCCCGGGCGTGCCCGGGCAGATCATGGACACCTTCGCCCAGGTGGTCGAGACCGGCGAGCCTATCCAGTTCGAGTTCATGGTGCCGGCGCCCAAGGAAGCCTGGTACGAGGCGCGCGCGCGCAAGGATGGCGCCGGCCGGATGATGGCGCTGTTCCTGGACGTGACCGCGCGCAAATCGGCCGAGGCTGAACTGTGGGAAGGGCAGCACCGCAAGAATTACCTGGCTGCGCTGGGCGACCGCATGCGCGAACTGCATCGCGAGGAAGAGATAGAGCAGGCCGCCTGCGAAGGGCTGTGCCAGCATCTGGCGCTTGGGCAGATGGCGGTGCTGGATACGCGGGGCGAGGATCATACCCCGGTCATTTCCTCGGTCTGGCCCCCGGGGTCCGCGCTCCTCGGCCAGCCGCCGCATACGCTGGATGCCTTGGGCGACGACTATCATGCGGCCTTGCGGCTGGGACGCACGACCTACCTGGCGCCGCTGCTTGGGGAAGCGGGCGGCGAGATCCGCCCATGGGCCATCGTCGTGCCGCTGCGGCGCTGGGGCCGGCATGCAGGCGCGATGCTGGCATGTCCCGGGTCGGGCAGCAGGCTCAAGAGCAGCGACATCGCGTTCATCGAGGAAGTGGCCGAGCGCATGTGCGCCGCGGTCGAGCGCTCGCAGTACGCACGGACGCTGGAACAGCGCGTCGAGGATGCGATCGCGGAGCGTGACCGCATTTGGCGTCTTTCCCCGGAGCTGCTCGCGGTGATCGACCGCCAAGGGCGCTTCGCCAGCGTCAACCCCGCGGTGCGGCCCATCCTGGGCTGGACTCCCGAGCAATTCATGTCGATGGCGCTGCGCGACCTGATCCATCCGGAGGATTTGGCGGCGACGCTGGCGGCGTGGAGCTGGGCGTCCGGCGACGCCGGCCCCCGTCCTGGTGCGAAGCATCTCGAGAACCGCCTGCTCAAGCGCGAGGGTGGCTATTGCTGGATAACCTGGAGCATGTCCTGGACCCAGGACAGCCTGTACATGACCGGCCGGGACGATACCGACCTCAAGCTGCAGGCCGAGGCCTTGCACGACACCGAGAACGCGCTGCGGCAGTCGCAGAAAATGGAGGCGGTGGGGCGCCTGACGGGCGGCATCGCCCATGATTTCAACAACATGCTGCAGGGGATCTCGGGCGCGCTCTACCTGGTGGAGCGCAAGATCACGGCGGGCGCGCCGGAACAGGCGCTGCGCTTCGTCGACGTCGCCATGGATTCCGCGAACCGGGCCGCGCACCTGACGCAGCGGCTCCTGACGTTCTCGCGCCGCCAGCCCATCGACCCCAAGCCGTTCTGCGCGGCGTCCGCACTGCAATCCATGGTGGCGCTGTTCCACCGCTATACCGGCGAACGCGTGGCGCTGCGGCTGGACCTGCAGCCGGAACTGTGGACGGTCTGCTGTGACAAGAACCAGTTCGAGAACGCCATGTTGAACCTGGTGATCAACGCCTGCGACGCCATGCCCAACGGCGGCGCGCTGACGGTTGCCGCGCGCAACGTGGAGCCGGACGATCCGCTCCTGTCGCAATGCGCCGGGGAGCATGCGGGACGCTACGTGGAAGTATCGGTGAAGGACGTGGGCTGCGGCATGCCGCCGGACGTGCTGGCGCACGCGTTCGACCCGTTCTTCACCACCAAGCCCTTGGGCCAGGGCACCGGGCTGGGCCTGTCCATGATCTATGGCTTCGCCAAGCAGGCTGGCGGCGCGGCCAGCCTGGAGAGCACGGTGGACGTGGGCACTACGGTCAGGCTGTTCCTGCCGCGCCATGACGGCGCGCCCGAAAGCGTGCAGCACGGCGAACTCCCGGCGGCCGCTACGCGCGGCGCGGCGCGCAAGGAAGTCGTGCTGGTGGTGGAAGACGATGCGAACGTGCGCGAGATGGTGCGCGAATGCCTGGCCGAACTCGGCCTGGAGGTGTTGACCGCCGTGGACGGCGAGGCCGGACTGGAGGTGTTGCAGTCCGCGCGCAGCATCGACCTGCTGGTGACCGATGTGGGGCTGCCGGGACTCAATGGCAGGCAATTGGCCGACGCCGCGCGCCTGGCGCGTCCAGGCCTGCGCGTACTGTTGATGACCGGATACGCGGAAAGCGCGGCGCGCGGCCAGGGCTTTCTTGAACAGGGGCTGGAGCTGATCGTCAAACCCTTCCAGCTCGACAAGCTGTCCGAACGCGTGCAAGGCATGCTGGACAGTGCGCCGGGCAGGCCGGGGCAGCAGGCCCGGCCCTGACCTGAGACGGCCTAATGGCGGCGGCGCAATTCCGCGGGCGGCATGCGCAATTGCCCGCGGTACTTCGAGACCGTTCGCCGCGCCAGCAGGATGCCGTTGGCCGCCAGTTGCTGGGTCAAGGCCACATCCGACAGCGGCATCGCCGGGTCCTCGGCCTCGACCATTTCCTTGATCAGGGCCCGCACGGCCGTGGCGGAGCAGGACCCGCCAGTGTCGGTGGCCAGTTCGCGGGAAAAGAAGTGACGGAATTCGAACACCCCGCGCGGCGTCACCATGTACTTGCCGACAGTGGCGCGCGACACCGTGGATTCGTGCATGTCCAGGTCATCGGCGACCTCGCGCAGCATCAAGGGCCGCAAGGCCACGTCGCCATATTCGAAAAAGGTCTGCTGGCGCTTGACGATGGCTTCGGCCACGCGCTGGATCGTGATGTAGCGCTGTTCGACGTTGCGCACCAGCCAGCGGGCTTCCTGCAGCTCCTGGGCCATGGGGCTGCGATCGTCCAGGCGGGCGCGCCGGAACAGTTCGGCATAGGTCTGGTGCAGCCTCGCCTGGGGCATGGCGTTGCGGTTGGGCAGCACGCGCCAGCGCGATTGCCATTTGTCGACGAACACGTCGGGCACGACGTAGACGGGCGCTTCGGCGCTGTAGCGGCCTCCCGGTTTCGGGTCCAGGCTGCGGATCAGCGCGCAAGCCTCGCGCAAGGCGTCTTCAGAACAGCCCAGCTGCTGGCGCAGGCCGGCGCAGTCGTTGCGGGCCAGCCGCTCGAGCTGCTCGGCCACGATGCGCATGGACAGGGCGCGTAGCGCGTCGCCGATGCCGGTCGCTGCCGCCAATTGCAGCAACAGGCATTCGGCCAGGTCGCGCGCAGCCAGTCCAGGCGCATCCAGCTGTTGGACCAGGCGCAGCGCGGTCATCCATTCGCCTTCGTCGGGGACGGCTTCGGCGCCGCGGCGTGCATCGCCCCACAGGCTGGCGAGCGGCACCCGCAGGTAGCCGTCGTCATCCAGTGCATCGATGATGTACTCCGCCAACAGCCGGTCGCGCGGCGCCAACTGATAGTTGCCCAGCTCCAGCGACAGCCGTTGGCTCATGGACAGCGTGGACGCGGCCCATAGGCCCTGGTCACGCTCGGGGCCGTCGCCCTGGCCGCGTGTCGGATAATCGCCGGAGTAGGCCGGCGCGTCCGGCAGCGGCGGTTCTTCCTGCGGGACGGGTTCCGGCGGAGCCGGATCGGCGCCGTCCGCCAAAGGAGGAAAGACCGCAACGGCGGGGCCTGCTTCGGCCTCCTGCTCATCGGCGTCTTCCAGGAAGGGATTGCTGGCCAGGGCCTGCTCGACCGCGGTGGTGAACTCCAGGGCGGTCATCTGCAGCAGCTTGACGGATTGCTGCAGGCGGGGCGCCAGCGTCATCTGCTGACGCAGGCGCAATTCTTGCGAGGGGTAGACCAATCGAGTCTCCTGGACAGCGGCTGCCGACGGGCAGCTCATCCTGAAACTCAAGCAAAGACCATGCCAGGTGCCCCAGCGGGCGGGGGGCGGCCGGCGCGCGTGCGGCGCCGGCCCAGTATTACAAGGAAGCGGTAAGAAATGCTCTCCCGCGCGGTCCGGATGCTCACGTGCCGGCGGGATCCCGCTAGTCCTTCTCGTAGTCGTCGAGCCGGTTGTAGAGCGTCTTCAGACTCAAGCCCAGAGTCTCGGCGGCGCTGCGCTTGTCGCCCGCGTGATGGGCCAGCGTCGCCAGGATGAATGCGCGCTGTGCCTGGCCCAGCGACATGCCGATGGGCAGCGTCAACGCGCCGTCGCGCAGCATGGCATGCCGCCCGCCGCGGTTCCGCGGCAACAGCTCGTCCTCGAGCTCGCCGTCGGCCAGGATGAACGCGCGCTGCACGGCGTTGCGCAGCTCGCGGACATTGCCTGGCCAATCATGCAGGGAGATCGCATCCAGCATCTGCGCAGAGAAGGTCTTCTGCGTACCGTTGGCGGTGTTCAGGGTATTCAGGAACCAGTGCGCCAGCACCAGCGCATCGTCGCCGCGCTCGCGCAACGGCGGCACGCGCAACGGAATCACCAGCAGCCGGTGCAGGAAGTCCTGGCGCAGGCGGCCTTGCGCGACGGAGGCGAAGGGATCGCGGTTGCTGGCACAGATGATGCGGACATTGGCGCGCAGCAGGTCCGAGCCGCCCACGCGCTGATAAGTGCCGGCCTCCAGCACGCGCAGGAAGTTGACCTGCAGGTCCGGCGGCATTTCGGTCACTTCGTCCAGGAACAGCGTGCCGCCGCTGGCGTACTCGAAGTAGCCGGCGCTCTGTGCCACAGCGCCGGTGAAGCTGCCTTTTTCATGGCCGAACAATTCGGCATGCGCCAGGCTGCCGCTGATGGCGCCGCAGTTCACGGCCACAAAGGGCTGTTCCCGGCGTTCGCTGGCGTCGTGGATGGCGCGCGCCACGATTTCCTTGCCCGTGCCGCTTTCGCCCACGATGAAGACGCTGGCGTCGGTGGCCGCAGCCAACTGCAGTTGGACGCCGAGCTTTTGCATCACGGGCGACAGGCCCGACGCGTCGGTCAGTACGTCCGGGGACGCCTGCGCCGGCGCGCGCGCGGCGTTCGGGGTGCGATTCGGCATGCTGATTCCTGGGTCCTGCACGGACCGTGAACGTCACAACCCATGCTAGTGAACTGGACCAGGGCAGGATGCGACGATTTGCAAGTATTCGAAAATCTTGGTGGAAAGTATCGAACATTTACCCCCGGCCCACCTGTAGTCGCTATGCTGAAGGACTTACAACAACATCCGCGATACGGAGCAAGCATGCCTCATCTGCTGATCGTTGATGACGACCCCACGATACGCGAAACCCTGGCCGAGATCGGACGCGAAAGCGGTTTTTCCGTGGCCTTGGCAGCGAGCGTCAAGGATGCGCTGATCCAGCTGGAGCGCCATGCGCCCGACTTGGTGTTGACCGACATCCGCCTGCCCGAGGGCAGCGGCATGGAGATCTTCAAGAGCGAGGCCGCCGCCAGCGCGGAGGTCGTCGTGATGACGGGGCACGGCACCGTCGACAACGCGGTGCAGGCCTTGCGACTTGGGGCCACCGATTACCTGGTCAAGCCGATCTGCATGGAGCGCTTGAACGGCATCTTCGCGCGAGTGAATGCGAATTCGGGCAGCGAGCTTTCGGGCGCCCCATTCGAGGAGCCGGGACGCTACGGCAAGATGTACGGCGCGTCGGACTGCATGCAAGAGCTCTATCGGCAGCTCGGCCGCGTGGCCAAGACCAATGTGACGACCTTGCTGATCGGCGAAAGCGGCACGGGCAAGGAACTGGCCGCGCACGCCATCCATGAACTCAGCGCGCGCCGCCAGCGGCCGCTGATCGCGGTGAACTGCGGCGCAATCTCGCCCAACCTGATCGAAAGCGAAATGTTCGGGCACGAGCGCGGCAGCTTTACCGGCGCGGACCGCCAGCACAAGGGCTACTTCGAGCGCGCCGACGGCGGCACCCTGTTCCTGGACGAAGTGACCGAAATGCCGCTTGACCTGCAGGTCAAGCTCTTGCGGGTCCTGGAGACCGGGCAGTTCATGCGCGTGGGCACCAATCGGGAGATCGCCTGCGATATCCGGATCGTCGCCGCGACCAACCGCGATCCCGAGCAAGCAGTGAAGGAAGGCAAACTGCGCGAGGATCTTTATTACCGGCTGAGCGTCTTCCCCATCAAGTTGCCGGCGCTGCGCGAGCGCGGCGACGACATCCTGTTCCTTGCGAATCGCTTCCTGCAAGGCTTGAACCAGGAATCCGGCAAGAGCAAGGAATTCTCGCCGCGCGCGCTGGCCGCGCTGCAGCAGTATGCATGGCCGGGGAATGTGCGCGAACTCAAGAACTACGTGCGCCGCGCCTTCATCATGGCGGACGGCGACACGCTGGAAGTGGACATGCTGACGCCGCGGGTGTCGCCGGCGGGCGAGGGCGGCCAGGTCAGCGTGCCTGTGGGAGAAACCTTGGCGGAAGCGGACCGCCGCCTGATCCTGGCGACGCTGGAGCGCTGCAACGGCGTGAAAAAGCAGGCCGCGGCGGTACTCGGCATCAGCCCCAAGACGCTGTACAACCGGCTCGAGGAGTACGCCGCGGCGGACGCGGAAGGCGCCGCCGCGGCGCCTGGCCGGAAACAGGACCGGCCCTGACTTCATTTGCCGTACCGGGTCTTCAGGTCGGCCATGCACGCGTCCTTGGCGTTGCCGGACATGGCGTCGCACTTCTCCTTGCCAACCTTGTAGTCGGCGTCGTTGCGCACCTTCGCCGCGTCGTGCGAGGCCTCGGCTTTTTCCTTGCCTGCCTTGGCGTCGGCCCGGGCCTTGTCGCGCGTGGCTTCGGCCTGCTGCTGGCAGACGTCCTTCTGGTTGCCTTTCATGCCGTCGCAGTGTTTTTTGTCCAGCTTGTACTGGTCATCGATCTGGGCGTTGCT
Source organism: Achromobacter xylosoxidans (assembly GCF_014490035.1). Lineage (NCBI taxonomy): Bacteria > Pseudomonadati > Pseudomonadota > Betaproteobacteria > Burkholderiales > Alcaligenaceae > Achromobacter > Achromobacter xylosoxidans. The sequence goes on from NZ_CP061008.1 coordinate 3,424,886, forward strand.
GCGCACGGGGCCGGCGCTGGTTTGCGCGGTTTGTGCCTGGGCCTGAAACGCCAGGGCGGAAAGGCTCAGGGCGACGGCGGGGAAAACGACTCGGGACAGATTCATGGCTGACTCCTAGGGTGGGGACCCGGCATCGCCCGGGCCTGGCCGCATGTGCAAGCAAGCGGCGTTCCCGGGCCTGGCGGGCACGCCGCTTGCTCCGGCACCTTGCCGCAGGCGCTGCCCATGCGCACGCTGCAAGCATTCATTGAACGACCACGGGAATACGAACATGCAAACCAAGCGCGCAGATCACGAAAAGGCGGACACGGAGCAAGGCAAGGCCAATGCGCCGCGCACGCAAACTGAAGCCGCGCATCGCAGCGGCCAGTTCGGGACGGACAAGCCGGACTTCGGCAAGCCGCCCGCGGCGCCCAAACGCGAGTCGGACAAGAAGCCCAATGACAAGGGCGCCGAGTACGAGGAAGGCGGCCAGTATCCGGGCAAGCGGCCCGGCTCAAAGTAGCCGTTCGCGGCGGTTTCAGTCCGCCGCTTGTTCCGGCTGTTCGTCCGCGTTTACGTTCGTCTCTTGTTCGCCCAGCCGGAACAGCAGCACCACGCTGTATAGCGCGGCCAGTCCGATCAGGCCGTAGACGCCGCGCGTCGCGGCGGCCGACGGCAGCACCTTCGCGAAGACATCCAGGTTCACCGCCGCGATCAGGCCGCAGTTCAGCCCCCCCGCGACCACCGCGATCAACGCCGACCAGTCCAGGAGGGAGAGGCCGCGGGCCTCGGGAGGAACCGGGGGAGGAGCAGGATCTTCTTCCAGTTCGGAAAAATCTTCTTGGTTGCCGGGCATGTCCATGTGGAAGTCCTTACGCAGAATGCGGGTAGGCGGGACTGCGGGCGGACGGCCTCTGAACCTGCCGGACCAGGCCGCTCGCCAGCGCTACAGCAACTGCCATGCCCGAGAGCGGGCACGGCGGTTGCTGGCAGCCAGGGAATGATTCCCGAAGGAGAGCACAATGTCCCTGATCGTTGCCGCCCGTTTCGACACTTTCGACCACGCCGCCGAGGCGGCGCGCAAGCTGTGCGCCGAAGGATTCACCGAAGACGACATCCATACCTTCTACATCAACACGGCGGGTGAACACGCGCGCTTTCCGATAGGCGGCGACCGCGTGGCCGACCCCGACGCCCGGGGCGGCCATTTCGGCGCGGTGGCGGGCGCTTCCGCGCTGGGTCTGGTGTTTGCGCTGCTGGGCGGGTTGATCGCCGCCCGGGTCGGGGCTTCGGTCTTGATCGTCATTGCCGCTGCGGGGGTAGGCGCTTATCTGGGCGCGCTGGCCGGCGCGCTATGGGTGATCGGGCGCGGACGGCGCAGGCATCCGGCGGCGTCCGTCGCCCGTGACGCGCATCCCGCCGTACGCCAGGCGGGCGTGATGCTGGCGCTGCACATATCACCGGACCGCGATGCGTTGGCAAGAACCGTGCTGACGCAGGCTGGCGGCACGGACATCGAGCGCGCACAGGGCCGCTGGTTGAATGGCAAATGGGAAGACTTCGACCCCTTGACGCCGCCGCGGCATGTGGAAGCGTCGACGATGGCGAACTAGGCCGAGGGAGACGGACATGAAAAAGACCTTATGGCTCTGCGGCGTCGTCGCGCTATGCCTGCTGGCCGCGCCCGGCGTGCTGGGCGGGGTGCAGGCGCAGGAGCTGGCGGAGCCGGAAGCGCGCTTCCTGCAGGCGGCGGCGGGCTCAGGCATGTTCGAGGTGGAGGCGGCGGAGCTGGCGAAGAAGCTTGCGGGGGACCGCGACGTAAAAGCATACGCCGCGCGGATGCTGGAGCAGCATGGCGCCATGAACGCCCAGCTGAAGACCCTGGCCGGACGCAAGCAGGTGAAGCTGCCAGCGGAACCGTCCGAACCCGACCGCGACACCCTGCAACAGCTGGGCAACAGGACAGGCCCCGACTTCGACGCGCTCTATATCGAAAAGGCGGCCGTGGACGCGCATACTACCGCCAACCGCCTGTTCGAGACGGCTGCGCGCGAGTCCAAGGATCCGCAGGTGCGCGATTTCGCCGTGCGCGCGCTGCCCATGCTGGCCGAGCATCTGGCAATGGGCCGCAAGCTGCAACGCACGCCGCCCGCCGATGCGGACAAGATCCAGCCGGCAACAAAGGGCGAAGCGCCGGCGGTTTCACCCGCGTCGCGCGAAGCGCCCGCATCGATCGCGCCGGCAAAGTAACGGGCCGCGCAGGCCTCAATCGCCCGCGCTGCCGGTAATGGGCAGGACGATGCCGGTGATGTAGCTGGCGCACACGGGCGAAGCCAGGAAGACATAGGCCGGAGAGATTTCCTCGGGCTGCGCCGGCCGCCCCAAGTCCGTGTGCTTGCCGAATTCCGTGATTTTCTCCGGACTTTGATCCGCAGGATTCAGCGGCGTCCATACGGGTCCCGGCGCCACTGCGTTCACACGCACGCCCTTGGCGGCGAGGTTGGCGGCCAGCGATCGCGTAAAGGCATGGATCGCGCCCTTGGTGGTGGAGTAGTCCAACAGCCTGGCGCTGCCGCGCAGGCCCGTGACCGATCCGGTATTGATGATGGAGGCGCCCGCGCGCAGATGCGGCAGCGCCGCGCGCGCCATCTGGAAGTAGGCGGTGATATTGGTGCGCAGCGTCTTGTCCCACTTTTCGTCGCTGATCTCGGGCAGCGTGTCCGTGTGCTGCTGATAGGCGGCGTTGTTCACCAGGACGTCGAGCTTGCCGTACGCCCGGATCGTCTGTGCCACCGCCTGTTCGCAAAACGCGGGTTCCTGTACGTCGCCTGCGATCAGCAGGCAACGGCGGCCTTCGCTTTCCACGGCGCGCTGGGTGTCTTCAGCGTCCTCTTGCTCGTTGAGATAGACGACCGCTACGTCGGCGCCTTCGCGCGCATACAGCAGGCAGACCGCGCGGCCTATGCCGGAATCGCCGCCTGTCACCAGCGCAACCATGCCCTCGAGCTTGCCGCTGCCCTTGTACTGCGGCGCCTGGTACTGTGGCTTGAGAACCATGTCGGCTTCCTGCCCCGGCTTTTCCAGGTGCTGGGCCGGCATGGGCGGTTTGGGATGCGGGCGGGCGCCGGTGTCGGCTTGATCGGGCTTGCTCATGTGGGCCTCCTGGTGGGCAGGCGCGACAGGCGCCTCCCCATTGCCGAGCAAACGCCATGCCTGGCCCGCCGCGCGCGCCGGGGCTACTGCCGTCCCACCACCACGCCAAAAAGGAAAGCTGCGCCGGCCACCAGGCCGATGGCCTGCCAGGGCCGGGCGTGGATGTACTCCTCGGTGCAGTCTATGGTCTCGCGCATCAGGTCGCCGGCGTGGTCGGAAGCGTCCCGCAAGCTGCGCCGCGTGGCGTGCAGCTGTTCGGACAGGCGCGCCTTGAGCGCCTCAAGATCGGTCGCCGAGGCATCGCTGAGCGTGGCTTCCAGATCGTCGATCCAGGCCTCGGGATGCCGTGCTCGCCTGTGCGCGCCGCGGTTGTCCGGGCCGTTTTCCGGAAAGTCTGAGGGCAGGGGGGTGTTGGTAGAGGCCATCGGTAGCTCCTGGCTGTCGGGCGGGAAATGCGCCTGCGCGGACCGGCCCGGGCGGCCGCGCAGCGGATCGGAAGGTTTCAGGCCTCCAGCATGTCGCGGCAGGCCAGGGTGCAGCTCAGGCACGCGCCTGCGCACACCTGGCAATGCTCTGCCTCGTGCGATGAGCATTCGCGCGCGCACGCATCGCATATCAATGCGCACAAGGTGCAAAGCGCATTGGCGAACTCGCCGTCGCGTGCCAGCATGGCCGCGCAAAGCCGGCAAACCGCGCCGCAATCGGTGCACAGCGCAATGCATCGCCGCATGTGCGCCGGGTTCTCGCGCAGGCAGGCGGACGCGCAAACATCGCAGGCGACGGCGCATTCATAGCAGGCTTGCACACATTGCTCGAAATTTTGGTCTCGCATTGCATCTCCTTGTGTGCGCCCGGTACGCGCAGCAACGGGCATGCCTGGGGGCCGGGCCACATCCGCTTGCAATTTGATGCCGCGCTGCGATGACCGCAGCGGCCTGGAGCCCTAGCATGGGAACTCGTATTCCCTACGGGGGAGCCACTGCAGGAGCCACGCATGAAGCCAGCATCCATACCCGGATCCGCGAAGCCGGCGCAAGCCGGCAAGCGGGCGGAAGACAACGCTAAGATACTGCCGCCGCGCGCTCTCGTCGATGTGCCGCGCAGACCGGATAAACCAGACGCCTCGACCCCGGACGAGGCCGCGCGCGACAAGCGCGTCGTGGCCGACACGCGCACCGAGTCGAACTGGGCGGACGGTTCCGCGCCGCAACCGCGGGCCAAGAACGCGCGCTCATCGATCCTTTGACGCTTGCTTGGCGTTCGCTGCCGCAGCGGCCTCTCCGCCCAGGAAGGCAAGCAGGCGGCGTTCGTCCGCACTCAGTCCACGGGGCCCCCGCGGCGCCGCTGAGCGCGCGGGTAGCGTGCCGTCCAGATAGGCGGCCAGAATGGCCGGATGCACATAGCAGGCGCGACATACGGCTGGCGTATTGGCTAGGCGCCGCGCGACCTGCTTGATCACTTCCACCACCGTCTTCTGCGCCTGGGCGGCGCTCTCGTGCGGGTTCGCCTGAAGGGCGGCATAGGCCATGACGGAGCCTGCCCAGGTACGGTAGTGCTTCGCCGTGAAATCGCCCGCGCCGGCTGCGCGCAGATAGGCGTTGACCGCGCCCGAATCGACGGGATGGCTGCCGCCGTCCTCGTCCAGATACTGGAATAGTTGCTGGCCAGGTATGTCCAGGCAGCGCTTGATGATGCGCGCCACGCGCCGGTCCGCGGCGCTGACGTCGTGGGTCACGCCGCTCTTGCCCTGGAAGCGGAAGCGGAACTTGTCGCCCGTCACGCTGGCGTGCCGCCGCTTGAGCGTGGTCAGGCCATAGGACTTGTTGGTTCGGGCGTACTCGCGCGCGCCGATGCGCACCAGCGTCGTCTCCAGCAAACGTACCAGTACGGCTATCACCTTGTTCTGGGACAACCCGGCGGTACGGAGTTCGCGCTCGACCTGCCGCCGTATGCGCGGGAGCGTCTGGCCGAAGGCTGCAAGGCTCTGATACTTGCTCGCATCGCGCACTGCGGTCCAATCGGAGTGGTAGCGGTACTGCTTGCGTCCTCGGGCATCGCGCCCGGTGGCCTGCAGATGCCCGAGCGGGGTAGGGCAGATCCACACTTCTTCGTATGCCGGCGGTATTGCCAGGGCGTCGATGCGCTTGATTTCCCGCGCGCTGCGTATGCGTCTGCCTTGGGCGTCCAGGTAGTGGAAGGCGCTGCCGTTGACACGGACCCGGGCATAGCCTGCCTGGCTGTCGTCGTAATAGACCAGCGCTGCGCCGCCGCGGGCGGGTGCCGTTCGGGAACTTGGGTTCATGTCGTCTGCGGCAAACAGGGGGACAGGGACGCTGTCATCAGCATGCGGCGTGCCCGCAATCCCCGACGAAGGGGCTGGGCACGCGGCTTGCTGATGGATGAGTGGATTTTCCCCGGAGACAGCCATGCACATCGCGTACTCGTACTACCTGCACGTTCCGCCCAAGCCAGATCCGATCCCGCCAGGTTCGCCGCCCGGCGACCTGCCTGTTGATCCGGATACCGACGAACCGGACGTGGACCTGCCGCCCTTGTCGCCGCCCGGCAAGGAGATCACGCCGCCCAGCCCCTGACGCGGGCTGTGGCTTTTCCCTGATCCCAACAAGAACCGAGGAGTCGCCATGTCGACCATCCTGCTGATTATTCTTATCCTGCTCCTGGTCGGCGCCGTGCCGGCCTGGCCCCATAGCCGCGGTTGGGGCTATTACCCCAGCGGCATACTGGGCATATTGCTGATCGTGCTGATTGTGATGCTGTTGACCGGCCGGCTCTAGCAGGTCCAATGCGGTCATGAAGGCGCGAGCCGTGTCGGACGGCTCGCGCATCGGTCCGAGCGCCGGGCGGCCGTCTGGCGGACCGGCGGGTGGCGCGGGCTTGCGCCCAGGCGTAAGATCGCCGGGTTTTTGTGCAGCCCTCCGCCATCCGCGGCATTCCCGACATGACCATCCCCTTGCTTGTCTTGATAGAAAGCGTGCAGGATTACCTGCCCGAAATCGAAGCGCGCGGCTTTCGCGCGATTTTTGCGCCTACCGCCGATTCACGCGCGCAGGCGATCCGTGATCACGGCCCGGAGATCCGCATCGTGCTCACGCGCGGAGCCACCGGCTTGTACGCGCAGGAAATGGCGGCGATGCCCAAGCTGGAAATCGCCTGCTCGCTGGGCGTGGGCTACGAAAACATCGATCTGGCCGCTGCGGCCGAGCGCGGGATCGTCGTGACCCATGGTCCGGGCGCGAACGCGGTATCGGTGGCGGACCATGCCATGGCCCTGCTGCTGGGCGCGGCGCGGCGCCTGCCGCAAGCGGATGCGTCGGTGCGCCAGGGCCATTGGAGCGGCTTCATGGGACCGCAGGTCACCGGCAAGCGGCTGGGGATCCTGGGCCTGGGCACCATCGGATTGGAAATCGCGCGGCGCGGCGCCAACGGCTTCGGCATGAGCGTGGGCTATTACAGCCGCAGCGTTCGCCCGGAATCGGGCTATGCCTACTTCGACAGCCCGCGCGCGCTGGCTGCGGCATCGGATTTCCTGGTGGTGGCGACGCCGGGCGGATCGGACACGCGCCACCTGGTGGACGCGCAGGTATTGGAAGCGCTGGGGCCGGAAGGCTATCTGGTGAACATCGCGCGCGGCAGCGTGGTCGACACGCAGGCACTGATCGCGGCCTTGGCCGAGCGCCGCATTGCGGGCGCGGGCCTGGACGTGGTGGATGGCGAGCCCGACGTACCCAAGGCACTGATCGAGCTCGACAATGTGGTGTTGACCCCGCACAACGCGGGGCGCTCGCCGGAAGCGGTGCATGCCACCGTGGCGCTGTTCCTGGACAACGCCACGGCGCACTTCGGCGGCAGGCCGGTGCTGACCCCGGTGCGCCGGGGCTAGCAAGCCAAGGCTAGTGCGAGAACATGACCGGCACGGTCATGCTCTTCAGGATGGACGCCGTCGCCCCGCCCAGCGCCCACTGGCGCAGCTTGCTGTGGCCATAGGCGCCCATGACGATCAGGTCCGCGCTATGGTCGGCGGCGGCGTTCAGGATGGTGCTGCCCACGCCTACGCCCTTGATGTCGCGGCGCACATGCTCGGGCGCCGGCATGCCCTGCGCCACGCAATAGGTGGCCAGGTCCTCGAACGGCGCTTCATGCTTGGGGCTGGCGGCGCCTTCGTCCATGGTCAGCACGACCATGTGCGAGGCCAGGCGCAATATCGGTGCCGCATCGGCCAGCGCGCGGGCGGCTTCGCGGCTGCCGTCCCAGCAGCACAGCACGCGGTCGCCGATGACCGGGAATTCGCCGCTGGACGGAATCGCCAGCACCGGCCGGCCCGCCGTCAGCAGGGTCTGTTCGACGAACTCGATCTCGTGCGCGGCCTCGACGTCCTCGCGGTTTTCCTGGCTGACCACGATCAGGTCGGTGGTGCGGCCCAGCAGCGCCACGGTCTCGCTGGGCGAGGAGGTACCCGCGCGCATGAATGCGGGCACGTCCGCTTCGGCCGCGGCCTCCAGAAAGGCGGTTTCCACCGCGTCGCGGCTTTGCGCCTGCAACTCCTTGATGATGCCCAGCGAACGCGACATGAGCACGGACTCGCCGTAGTAATACTGCGGCGGCGCGGCGTTGGCGTAGATGCCGACCAGCTCGGCCTTGTGCCGCTTGGCCAGGGCCAGGGCAGCTTCAATGCGGCGTTTGCAGTCGAATCCGTGGTCCAGGTGGACGGAAATGCGGCGGTACATGAAGGCCTCCTTGTTTAAGCGTGCCATGTGCATATGGTTACGCTTTCCGGCCTTCTCGCCCTTGATGCGCGTCAAGCCCGCGGCAGTTCGCCGGGGCGAGCGCAAACGGCAGGCTATGGCGCGGGGGGAGTCCGTTCCACGCGTTCGCGCAATTGGCGCAATTGGCGCGCCTGTTGCGCGATGCGGTCCAGCGGGGCTGCCAGTTCCGGATAGCCCGCGGCCACCGCAGGCGGCACGGCCAGTTGGCGGTCGCTTGCGCGGGGTGCGGGCTGCTGCGGATGCAGCGCATGCGCCAGGGCCGGACCGTACTCGGAGAGCGCTTGGGCGGCGGGCGATCCGGCGGGCGGGGCCGGCTGCAGCTCCAGCACCGTACCCGCCGCCGTGACGCGGCGCATGGCGTTGAGCAGGTTTTCCGCCGTACCGACATTGCGGTCGCGATGCACCGGATTCTGCTGCAGCCGCTGCAAGGACGCCTGCGCATTGTCGGCGGAAAGGCAGGCCATGCGGCGCAGCGCCACCAGGTCCTGCCCATCGCCGGCATCGCCGCTCTTGGCCCGCAACAGGGCGCGCGCATAGGCGGCGTGACGCTCCAGCGCCAGGCTGAGGGCGCCGGCCAGTTGCCGCGGCTCCTTTTCGGGCCAGACCAGAAAGCCCACCAGCAGGGCCAGGACGCCGCCCAGCACGCTGTTGAACGCGCGCAGGGCCGCGAGCATCGGCTCCTGGATCTCGGGCTGCTGGATGTGGGTGACCAGCACAAACTGCGAAGTCAGGAAGAACGTGAACAGCGCGTAATGAATCGTGCGCGCGGCGAAAGTGCCCAGCGCGATGGGCAGGACCGCCAGGGCCACGGACAAGGGCGTGCTCAGGAACAGGCCCAGCAACGAAGCGCCGATGGCGCCGGCCACGCTGCCGGCCACGCGTTCCAGCGTGCGCTGCCAGGTGGTCGCGAAGTAAGGCTGCAGGATGAAGACCAGCGTCAGCGACATCCAGTAGCCGTGGTTGACGGCGAAGGTCTTGGACAGCGCCACGGCGATGGTGGCGCCCACGCCTACCCGCAGCGCATGGCGGAAGGCGTCGGATTCGAAGCTCAGGTTCTGGCGCAGTGCGCGCCAGGCGTCTTGCGCAGGGTTGGCTGCGCGGCGGTCGCGTGTGGGCGCCGCCGGGGCTTGCCCCTGGTCGAACAGGGACTGAGTGACGGCCTGCGCCGTGTGCAACAGCCGGTCCAGCACCGGCGCCATGGTGGCGAGTTCGGGTGCGTGGGCCAGGGCGCTGCCGCGCAGTTCATGCAGGCCGGCGCTGTAATGGGCCAGGCGCTCGCGCAGGCACTGCGTTTGCTTGGCGTCGTTGACGTCCGAAGTGCTGGCGATGGCATTGCACAGGCTGGCGTAGCGGTGCAGCGCATGCGACAGATGGGCGCCGGCGCCGCGCCCGAGCCAGCGCGGCGCGTTCGATTCCAGCAGATCGGCCGCGGCCACCAGCGCGATGAAGCTGTCCTCCGCATTGTCCAGCAGGTACAGCAGCTGGTGCGCGCGGGCGCGGCGCGAGGGTCGCGCGTCCTGCACTTCGCGGATGCGGGTGCGTGCGGCTTCGAGCGCCGCACGCTGGGCGCTGCGCTGCGGCCGCGTGACCGCGCTCCAGGCCTGGGGGCTGGCGGCGGGCGTCAAGCCCGAGTACATGCGGGCCAGCGCGTCGGCAAAGTCCGCCAGGCCGCGGTAGCAGTGCGCGACCGCGTGGGTGGCGTCCTTCCAGGGACGCCGGCGCCATACCAGCGCCGTCATCAGGATGGCCCAGGCCGCCCCGGCCAGGAAAAACAGCGTGTATGAGAGGCTTTCCGCCCAGGTCGGGGCGGGCAGTTCGGCCGCCACCACGAAGCCCGCGGACAGCAAGGTGCCGACGATGGCCGCGGCCGGCCCCAGCACGCGCAACAGGCCGCCAAATGTGCAGCACACGAAGGTCAGGGGCAGCAGCAGCCATAGATGGGCCGCGCTGACGCTGGCCAGAAAGCAGAACAGCGCGCCTATCAGCCCCAGCGCGAGCATTGCGCCCGCGCGCTGGCGCAGGGGACCGCCCGGATCCCCGAAGCAGGCCCAGAACGCCGCGATGGCGCTCCAGCCCAGGCGCGGCTCGTGCGCCAGCACGGCCAGGATGACGGGCGCGGCGCTGATGGCCGCGGCTTGGAGGGCGTCCAGCCAGAGGACGTTGCGCAACGAGGCGCGCCAACGGAAATACAGGTTCTTCACGCTAGGAATACAGCAGCAGCGGCGGTGGGCCCGGCAGGGCGGTAGTCGCAAACCCTACCATGTCGACAAGGCTTTCCGGCGAGGGCGGCGGCCGGGGCCGGAAAGGCCGTTTCATTCATGAATCCGAGCAGCTTAATACGTATGGATACATATATGTGACTTTGCCGCCGCAGCGGCGCAGAATTGCCTGGAAGAAAGTCTGGAAATGGCATACAAAAAGCGCTGTAGCTGGGAATACTCAGTCCAATGTGCCTCTTTCTGCGCCCGGACAGCGCAGGTTTTCGCCCAGGGGCGCGCAAGGAGTATCGACATGATGTCGAATCAAGAGGCTTCCACAGACTCGGTGGCGAGCGACGACGAGATCGCCGCCATGATCACCGGCAAGGATGGCCTGCGCATGCTGTTGCAACCGCAGGTGGACCTGCTGACAGGCCGGATCGTGTCGGCCGAAGCGCTGGCTCGCTGGCGGCATCGCCGCCTGGGCATCATCATGCCTTCCGACTTCATTCCCGCCGTCAACCGCCTGGGCCTGGACAAGGTGCTTTTCGAGCGCGTCTGCCTGCGTGTCATAGACATGCTGCTGACGATGCGGCGCGCCGGAATCGCCATTCCCGTGGCCATCAATGCGCCTGCCTCCACCTTGTCGGACGAGGCCGCGGTGGATTTCCTGCTGGACCGCATCTATGCGGCTGAGCTGCCCGCGTCGCTGGTGCGCGTGGAACTGACGGAAGACCAGCCCATCCGCGAACTCGACGTGCTGCGCGCCACGCTGCTCAAGCTCGAGAATGCCGGCTGCGAGGTCAGCCTGGACGATTTCGGCACCGGCCACGCTTCGCTGAAGCTGCTGTCGGCGCTGCCGCTGTCCGAGGTCAAGATCGACCAGTATTTCGTCACGCGCATGCGCCGCAGCGCGGTCGCCTTCGAAGTGTTGCGCACCGCCGCGGAACTGGCGAACCGGCTCGGCCGCCGGGTGGTGGCCGAAGGCGTCGAAAACGTGGCGGACATTCCCGCCTTGCGCGCGGCCGGCTGCCGCTACGGCCAGGGCTTTGCGCTGGGCCGCCCCATGCCGCTGGACGAATTGACGGTGCGGCTGCGCACGCAACGCGACCAGGGCGAACCGCTGGCCGCGCCCGCCGCCTATGCGTCATCCTGGCTCGACGCCTACGACGCTTCCGCGCAGGAACCGCAGTCAGCGCGCGGCAAGCGCCACGCGGCCACGCAATAGGGCTGGGCGCGCAGCGTATTTTTTACCAACCTGGCCGGACTTTACCGGCGGTCCTTGCGTCCGCTCGTACGCGGGGCTGCGGGCTGACCGCCGCGCGGGTTTGGGCACGCGGGTTGCTGTATGGAATGCGGCGGAGCTTTTTCCGTCTTCCAGGAGACTTGCAATGCCCAATCAGAACCAGCCCGACCAGCAAAAGCAGCAACAGAAGCAACAGGCCCAGGAAAACCCCAGGGACCGCAATCAGCCCGGGCAGCAGCAGCCCGGCCAATCCGGCCAGCATGCCGACAAGGATCGGCAGCAACCTGGCCAGAACCCGGGCCAGCAAAGCAAGATGCCGCGCTGACTCATAGACCGCGTGTTCCGGGCCCTGTAGTCGGGCGGGTATCGCGGTAAGGACGGCCTTGTCCCGCTGTGGGCGGACAAGGCCGTTTGTGCTTCATGCATCGTCATTGAAGCGTCAAGCCGCCGCTGACAGCCACAGTGCTACCGGCAGTTCGCACAGCAGATCGGACAAGGGCAGCGCACCGTCGGCGCCGCGCCGCGCCTTTTCGTCGCCCATTGCATCGCGCCACGCCAAGTCCCTGACCGCATCGGGCAGGCACAGCGCGGTATCGGCCCAGAATTCCCGCGCCGCCCGCGGCTCGCCGCGAGCGTAGCCGGACAGGCGCAGGGCGCACAGCCGCGGCGCGGCGATCACGGCACACTCGTCTTCATGACACCGCAGCCAGGCGACGACGTGCCGTGCATGCGTCCCGGTTGCAGCCAGGGGGATGCACTCGCCCTGGCCGAACAATGCCGAGTGGCGCAGCCGCGCCGACAGCAGGCGCTGGATCAGGGCCTGCTTCACCGCGCCGCTGCGCCAGTCCACTGCGCTGGGTCGGACGGCGGCGCTGGCGCGAGCGCGGGCCAGCATGGCTATCCGCGGCGGATAGTCGACCGCGCGCCGGTTATCAGGGTCGACCAGGCTTACGTCCCAGAACTCCGTACCCTGGTACAGATCCGGCACGCCCGGCAACGTGTTGCGCAACAGCGTCTGCGCCAGGCTGTTGATCATGCCGGCGGGGGCCAGCTCCAGGGCGTATGCGGCGATTTCGGCCAGCAGGCGCCGGCCGGGGGCCGCGTCCCGCAGAAACTCCAGTGCGCCAAGCCCGGCGGCTTCATAAGCGGAGTCAGGATCCGTCCAACTGGTATGGAGCTTGGCTTCGCGCAGCGCCTTGAGCTGCCACTGCGCCACGCGCTCGATCCATGCGGCCACGCTTGCCGGCCGCTGTTCGATGATGTCGGCATCCCAGCCGGCGGGCCAAGCCCCGATCAGCGTCTGCACCAGCAGGTACCGGTCCGCCAAGGTGAGTTGCCCGGCGTCGGGCAGGGCATGGATCCAGCGATACGCGGTCTTGCGCCAGGCTTGCGGCATTTCCGATAGCACCGCCAGCCGCGCGCGCGCGTCCTCCCCGCGTTTGTGGTCATGCGTGGCCGTGGCCAGCATGGCGTGGGGGAATTCGCGCGCCCGCGCTTCGACCAAAGCATGGAACGCCTCGGGCGCCAGCGCGAACCGCTGCGGCGATGCGCCGACTTCATTGCGCGACAGCAGCGGGCCGTAGCGATAGAACAGCGTGTCTTCCAGCGCTTTGGCGGCCAGCGGCGGCGTCAGTTGCTGGAACCGGCGCAGGGATTGCGCAGCTTCCGTTTCACCTTGCGCGAGCGGCGCGGCGGCATGATCCGCCGTTGCGGGGTCGGCGGGGAGTCCGCTCAGCCAACGATCCAATTGCGCCAGCAAGGCGGCGTCAGCCGAGCCGGGAAGGGCGCGCAGGAGGGTTGCGGCGCGTTGCGCGGCCGCATCGCAGCGGTCGCGGTCCGCGTCGCTGCGCCCGCCGTCCTCGGCATAGGTCCGGTACACCGGAAAGGCCGCCAGCCACGCGGACAGCACGCGGTCCATGGCCGGTGCGGACCAGTCGCGGGTGCGGCGGTCGTGCCGCGCCAAACGTTCCAGGCAGCGGACCAGCGCCAGGCGTTCCGCGGAAAAGTGCCGCTGCAGCATGCGCGTGCGCGCCGCTTCCAGCTGGCGTTGCGGCGTGCGCAGATCGCCCGTGAGCATCTGCCAGAACGCCCGCAGCGGCGCTTCGGCCTGCGGGTCGTGCAGCAAGGCGCCGACCTGATCCATGAAGTCGTAGCCGGTGGTGCCATGCAGCTGCCAGCGCCCATCGGGCGCTTCGTCCGACGCCAGGATCTTCTCCGCCACCAGATAGGCTTGCGATTGGGCGCAAGCCGGCGGACGGCTGGCTCCGGCTTCGGCCAGGCATCGATTCAGCCTGCGCAGATAGGCGCCCGGCGCGGCCAGTCCGTCGATGTGGTCGATGCGCAGTCCGTCGAGCAGGCCTTGCGCGTACAGGCGCAGCGGCAGCGCATGCACGGCATCGAAGACGGCTTCGTCCTCGACCCGTACGCCCACGAGCTCGCTGATCTCGAAGAAGCGCCGCCAGTTGATCTGATCGGCAGCGCAGCGCCACCAGGCCAGCCGGTAATGCTGGCTCTGCAGCAGCCGGTGCAGGCGCTCGCGGCCGGATGCGCGCGCCGGGTCGCAGCGGCGCAGCAGGGTTTGCGGTTCGAGCCCGCGCGCAAGCGATTCCGGCGCCACGGGATAACGCTGGCCCGAGACCTCCAGTTCGACGCGCCCGGTAGTGGCGTCGTGGCGCAGCGCCATTACGCCTTGATTCAGCGACTCGCCGTAGGAGTCGGGCAGGATGGGCAGCAGGACTTTGCCGCGCAGCGCGGGATCCGGCGCGTTCCAGTCGATGTCGAAGCAGCGCGCATGCGCGCTTGCGGCGCCGTGTTCGAGCACATCGCGCCACCAGGCATTGGCGGGATGTGCCGCCATGTGGTTGGGCACGATGTCCGCGATGAGGCCCAGCCCGCGCCGGCGGGCCGCCCGGGCCAGGTCCCTCAGCGCGGACTCTCCGCCCAGCTCCGGATTGACCGCGCCATGGTCGATGACGTCATAGCCGTGCGTCGAGCCGGGGCGGGCGCAGGTGATGGGCGACAGGTAGAGGTGGCTGACCCCGAGGTCCGCGTAGTAGTCCACGCAGGCGTGGGCGTCGTGCAGCGTGTAGCCGGCATGCAGTTGCAGGCGGACCGTGGCGCGCGGCATGGTCATGGCCGACTCCGCCCCGTGCGCAGGGCTTGCAGCCGGCCTTGCACGGCTGGGTCGGCGAAGCACGCCGCGCAGCTTGCGGTCAGGCGTCGACGCCAGTTGGGATGCTGATCCACGGTGCCGGGCAGGTTGGGCTGTTCCAGTTCGCCCGCCAGGTCTTCCATGGGCACCAGCAGCAGGGGACAAGGGCTGGAAGACACGAAGCGCAGCATGTCCTCCAGCGGCGGCCGCGCGGGTTCGACGGCGCAGCCCAGGGCTTGCGCAAGCAAGCTGCGGTCCATGCGCCGGTTGTGCCGCAGCGTGGCCTCGTCATCGCCGCCGCCCAGCAGGTTCAGTTCGGCGCGCACGTCGATGTCGCGCTCGGCCCACCAGCCGCGCAAGGTCGGCAGGTCGTGGGTCGAGGTCATGGCCACGGCCTGGACGGGCCAGTCTTCGGAGGCAAGAAAAGGCGCCGGCTTGGGCGGCTCGGACGGCGGCGCGGTCATGTCAGGCTCCTGCCGCATGAACCACAGCACATTCATGCCCAGGATGCCGTGATCCGCCAGTTCGCGGTTGAAGCCTTCAGGCACCGTGCCCAGGTTTTCGCCGATGGCAAGCGCGCGGTGGCGCCAGGCTTCCAGCGCCGTCAGCGCCAGCAGTTCGCGCAACGGATAACGCAGATAGGCGCCCGCATCGGCGGCCAGTCCATCCGGTACCAGCCACAGCCGCGCCATGCCCAGGATGTGATCGATGCGCAGGCCGCCAGCGTGAGCCAGCGCGGCGCGCAACATGTCGATGTAGGCCGCGTAGCCTTGGGCATGCATCGCGCGCGGCGAGAACGCGGCCAGATTCCAGTTCTGTCCTTGCGGATTGTGGATGTCGGGCGGCGCGCCTATGGACAGTCCTGGCATCAGGTCGGTCTGGCGGCTCCACGCGTGGCTGCCGTCCGGACTGTCGCCCACGGCCAGGTCGGCGATCAGCCCCACGCGCATGCCGGCGCGGCGCGCCGCCTTCTGCGCGTGGCCCAGGCTTTCGGCGGCCAGCCATTGGGCGTAGCGATGGAAGTCGACCTCGACCGGATGCTGCCGCGCATATCGCTCGACTTCCGGCGAGTCCGGATCGCGCAGGCCCGCGGCCCATTGCGTCCAGGGCAGGTGGTGTGCGCCATGCGCTGCCTGGGCGGCATGCAAGGCTTCGAATACGGCGTGGTCGCGCAGCGCCTTGCCGCGGCGGACGCAGAACGCCTCGTAGCGCTGGCGGGCATCCTCCGGTCCGATTGTGCGGAACTGGCGGTGCAGCGCGCGCAGCAGGCGCTGCCGCCATATCCCGGCCGATGGCCAATCTATCAAGTCGGTTACGGGCGGCTGGGCGGCCAACTCGGCCAGCGCCCGGCGCAAGGCATCGTCACCAAGGATGGAGGCGGGATCCGCGTACAGGGTGTTCAGGAACAAGCGGCTGGATGGCGCGTAGGGACTGCAGCGCTGCGGTTGCGCGGCAAACATGGCGTGCACCGGGCTGATGGCGAGCGCGTCGGCGCCCTCGGCCGCGGCAGCGGCGGCCAGCTCGCGCACCGCGCCGAAGCCGCCGAAGCCGCCGTCGCCAGCTTGGCCGGCATCGCGCCTGAGACTGTAGACCTGCGCGCATAGTCCCCAGGCGCGCGGTCGCATGCCATCGGTCAGATCGTCCAGGCTGGGCGCTTGCCGGGGAGCCACCGCGAGCACGGTCTGGCCGCATGCCAAATGCAGCGAGTGATATCCCGGCTCCTGCGGCGCGATCAGGCTGCCGTCTTCTGCGACCTCGCCGTCGCAGGTCAGCCCGGACTCGCACACGATGCGGTAGCGGCCGCGCGCGCAAGCGGGCAGGGAGGCAGGCATGCCGCTGCGCGCGACCAGCAGGGGCGGCAGCCGGGCCCCGAGCTCCACGCCCAGGCGATGGTCGCTATCGCGGATGTCATCGGTGTTGCCCGCCGGCAGGCCCATGCCCTCCAGCAGCAGCCGTAGAGTATCCGGCGACACCTGCCGCGGACGCTGGCGCGCGTCGGTCCAGTGTTCGGCGATGCCGGCTTTGGCGGCCAGCGCGGACAAGGCCGGATCGCCGGCGGGCGTGGTGGTCATGCCGGCTCCTCCAGCAGCCACACGGTGCTGTCGCCGCACACCTCGCCCTGGACCAGCGCGTCGCGCGCGCCGGCCACGGATTCGAAGAGCAGCGTGGCATAGGCCTCGACGCCCGCCTGCAAGGCCTCGGGCAGCGCCAGGCGATCGGGGCCGAAGTTCGCATAGACCGTCAGGCGCGCGCCGCCCGCCAGTTCCCAGCGCGCGTACACGCCGCGTTCGCCGATGGCGGCCGCGCCCAGGCTGACCGCGCCAGCCAGCCGCGGCGCGATCAGGCGGGCGCGCAGATGCAGCAGGACCGCGTAGTCCCGCATCCAGGCATGCGCGTCCGCGGCGCTGGCGCGCGGCTTGCTGGCCAGGTAGGTCGCGGGATCGTTCGGGTCGGACAGCGCGCCCGCGCCCTGGAATTCGGGAAAGCGCGAGAACTCGCGCCGCCGGCCGTCGCGCACCGCTTGCGCCAGGGCCGGGTCGGCATGGCTGGTGAAGTAGTGGAACGGCGTGCGCGCGCCGCGTTCCTCGCCCATGAAGATCAGCGGGATCTGCGGCGACAGCAGCTGCAACGCGACCGCGGCGCGCAGCCGGGCGGGACTGTCCACCAGGCTGGTCAGGCGTTCGCCGCCCGCACGGTTGCCGGTCTGGTCATGGTTCTGCAGGAACAGCACGAAGGCGGTCGGCGGCAGTTCCGCGCTGGGTTCGCCCCGCGGCTGTCCGCCGCGGTAGGGTGAACGCTGCCCCTGGTACAGCCAGCCTTCGGCCAGACAGCGCGCCAGCGCCTGGGCCGGCTGGGCGCTGTAGTCGGCGTAATAGCCGTGGCTTTCGCCGGTCAGGAGGCAATGCAGGGCATGATGCGCGTCGTCATTCCATTGCGCATCGAAATCGCCTTGCAGCAGGCTGGCGCGGTTGTCGTCGTTCTCCAGCACCAGATGCACGTAGCGTTCGGGCGGAATATGCTGTCGCAGGTGCTGGGCCAACTCATGCAGCCATTCATGGCCCGCGATCGCATGCACGGCGTCCAGACGCAGCCCGTCGAAGCGGTACTCGGTCAGCCAGTACAGCGCGTTGTCCTTGAAGAACTGGCTGACCGCCGGCTGACGGAAATCAATGGCGTCGCCCCAGGGCGTGGCGACGTCTTGCCTGAAGAACGGCGCGGCATAGCGCGGCAGGTAATTGCCGTCGGGTCCGAAATGGTTGTAGACCACGTCCAGCATCACGCCCATTTCCAGCCCATGGGCCTCGTCGATCAGACGCTTGAGTTCGTCGGGCGTGCCGTAGGCCGCGTCGGGCGCATAGGGCAGCACGCCGTCATAGCCCCAGTTGCGCGGCCCGGGGAAGTCGGCAATGGGCATCAACTCCAGCAAGGTCACGCCCAGCGCTGCCAGCTCCGGCAGCCGCGCCAGCAGGCCCGCATAGCCTCCCTCCAGGCCGGCATGGGTTTCGTACAGCACGGCATCCTCCCAGGGCCGTCCGCGCCAGCTGCCGTAGCGCCAGGGGTAGGCATCCGGCGCGACCACGATGCTGTCGCCATGCACGTCGCCGTACTGCAGGCGCGAGGCCGGATCGGGCGCGACCGTGTCCGCGTCGAGGCGGTAGCGATAGCGGGCGCCGACGGGGCAGTCCACGTCGGCCTGCACGTAGCCGTCCGGGCCGGGACGCAGGGCGATGGCAGGATGGCCTTCGACCTCGAGCGCGAAGCCGGCGGGCGCGGTCGGCGCCCACAGCCGAAAGCGCGTGACGCCGCTCTCCAGCGGGATTGCGCCGGATGCATAGTCGTATGTCATGGCGGATCTCCCGGCACGTAGGTCGCCGCCAGCAACACCACACTGTGCGCGGCCACCGTGACGGCGGGCTCCGACAAGGGCGCGGCAGGCGCCTGCGTGGCGGAATCCAGCTCGCGGATCCAGGCCAGTTCGGGCGGCGGCATCTGGAAAACCGCGTCTTCCGCGCCTGGATTCAGCAACAGCAACGTTACGTCGACGCTGCCGTCTTCGCGGCAGGCGGCGCGGCGCAGGACCAGGGCATTGGCCTCCGACTCCCAGGCGGCGGCGTCCAGTTCGGCGCCTGCTGGATCGAACCAGGAGATGGCTTTCACGCCAGGCGCGAGCTCCTGGCCCGCGTCGCCATAGCGCGCGGCGCGCGTGCTGGGGTGGGCGCGGCGCAATGCGATCAGGCGCGCCGCATAGCGGGATAGCTCACGACCGTCGTCAGCCTGCGCTTGCGTCCAGTCCAGCCACGACAGGGCGTTGTCCTGGCAATAGGCATTGTTATTGCCTTCCTGGCTGTTGCCGAATTCGTCGCCCGCCAGCAGCATCGGCGTGCCATCGGCCAGGAACACGCAGGCCAGCTGAGCCCGCTGCACCCGTTTCCGGGTGTCCAGGATGGCGGCGTCCCCGGTCGGGCCTTCGGCGCCCCAGTTATGGCTGTAGTTCTCGCCGTGGCCGTCGTTGCCGCCTTCTCCGTTGGCCTGGTTGTGGCTGCCGTCGTAGCTGACGATGTCGGCCAGCGTGAAGCCGTCGTGCGAGGCCACGTAGTTGACGCTGCTCCAGGGGCGCCGGTGGCGGCGGTCGAACAGGTCGCGCGATCCGCACAAGCGCGCCGCCATCTCGCCGCGCATGGCGGGATCCCCGCGCCAATAGCGGCGGGTGGCATCGCGGAACTTGTCGTTCCACTCGGCGAATCCGGGCGGATGGTTACCCAGTTGGTAGCCATCCGGGCCCACGTCCCAGGGTTCGGAAATCAGTTTCAGGCGGGCAAGGGCAGGGTCCTGCAGCACGGCGTCGAAGAAGCCCGAACCCGGGTCATAGCCGGTGCCTTCGCGGCCCAGGGTGACGCCCAGGTCGAAGCGGAAGCCGTCAACGCCATAGGATTGCGCCCAATAGCGCAGCGAATCCGTGACCATTTGCAGGACGCGCGGATGCGACAGGTTGACGGTGTTGCCGCAGCCGGTGTCGCTGATGTAGTAGCGTTCATCGCCCGGCACCAGGCGGTAGTAGCTGGCGTTATCCAGTCCGCGCCAGGACAGCGTGGGCCCCAGCTCGCTGCCCTCGCACGTGTGGTTGTAGACCACGTCCAGGATCACTTCGATGCCGGCGGCATGCAGCCGGCGGATAGCCTGGCGCAGTTCGTTCGGGTTGTGCTGCAGGTAGGCGGGCTCCGGCGCAAAATACGATAGCGTGCTGTAGCCCCAGTAGTTGCGCAGGCCGCGTTCGGTCAGGAAGCGGTCCTGCAGGAACGCATGGACGGGCAGCAGCTCCACGGCCGTCACGCCCAGCCGTTGCAGGTGTTCGATGAAGCGCGGGTCGGCCAGCGCGGAGCAGGTGCCGCGCAAGGGCTGGCGCAGGTCTTCGCGCAGCATGGAGGCGCCGCGCACGTGCACCTCGTAGATCACGGTATCGTTCCAGGCCGTGGCCGGCGGCCGGCTGTTGCCCCAGGTGAAGGGCGTTTCCTCGGCCACGATGGCCTTGGGCATGGCGGGCGCGCTATCGCGCCGGTCGATGCTGAGGTCGGCGCGCGCATGCTTCATGCGATAGCCGAACAGCGCATCGCTCCAATGCAGCGGCCCGGTCAACTGGCGCGCGTAGGGATCGAGCAGCAGCTTGTGGGGATTGAAACGGTGCCCGTTGCGCGGATCGTGAGGGCCGTGGGCGCGATAACCGTACACCAGCCCGGGATGCGCGTCGGGCAGGTAGCCGTGCCAGATCTCGTCGGTGCATTCCGGCAGGTCGAAGCGGCGCAGTTCCTTGCGGCCCTTGGGATCGAACAGGCACAGCTCGATACGCGTGGCGTTGGCCGAGAACACCGCGAAGTTCACGCCCAGGCCGTCGCTGACCGCGCCCAGCGGATGGGGCTGGCCGCCGGCGATGCGCGTGAATTGGGAGGGATCCATATGCGTTCAACCTTCGTAGAGCAGAAACAGGGTGGACAGCGGCGGCAAGGTCAAGGACAAGGCCTGGGGCTGCCCATGGGACGCGCTGAGGCCGGTGCTGGCGCCGCCCTGGTTGCCCTGGCCGGATCCGCCGTAGTGCGTGGCGTCGGTATTCAGCCTTTCCGCCCAGCGGCCGGCCCGAGGCACGCCGATGCGGTAGTCATGCCGCGCCACCGGCGTGAAATTGGCGACCGCGAGCACATGATGGACGCCGTCGCTGCGGATGAATGCGACCACGCTGTTGTCCCGGTCGTCCAGGATCGTCCAGGCGAAGCCCGCCGGATCGGCATCCAGCGCATGCAGCGCCGGCACTCCGCGGTACAGGCCATTCAGGTCGGCAACCAGCCGCTGTATGCCCAGGTGGCCGGGGCGGTCCAGCAGGTCCCAATCCAGCGGGACGTCATGGTTCCATTCCCTGGGCTGTGCCATTTCGCCGCCCATGAAGAGCAGCTTCTTGCCCGGATGGGCCCACATGAAGCCGAGGTAGGCGCGCAGGTTGGCGAGCCTGGCGGCCGCGTCGCCCGGCATCTTGGCCAGCAGCGAGCCCTTGCCGTGCACCACCTCGTCGTGCGATAGAGGCAGGATGAAGCGCTCGCTGTACGCATACACCATGCTGAAGGTGATGTCATGGTGGTGATGCTTGCGGTGCACGGGGTCCTCGGACAGGTAGCGCAAGGTGTCGTGCATCCAGCCCATGTTCCATTTGTAGTGAAAGCCCAGCCCGCCGTCGCTGACCGGCGCGGTGACGCCGGGCCAGGCCGTCGATTCCTCGGCGATCATGATGGCGTCCGGCACTTCATGTCGCACGATGCCGTTGAGCGCCTGCAGGAACTGCACCGCCTCCAGGTTTTCGCGGCCGCCGTAGCGGTTGGGGATCCATTGGCCAGGCTGGCGGCTGTAGTCGCGGTAGAGCATGGACGCGACCGCGTCCACCCTCAGGCCGTCGACATGGAAGCGCTGCAACCAATGCAGCGCGCTGGCTATCATGAAAGCCTGCACCTCCGTGCGGCCCAGGTTGTAGACCATGGTGTGCCAGTCCGGGTGATAGCCTTCGCGCGGATCCTCGTACTCGTACAGCGCGGTGCCGTCAAAGCGGGCCAGGCCGTGCGCGTCGTCCGGGAAGTGCGCCGGCACCCAGTCCAGGATCACGCCGATGCCCGCGTGGTGGCAGCGGTCGACGAAACGGGCGAAGGCGGCGGGCGGACCATAGCGCGCCGCGGGCGCGAACATGCCCAGCGGCTGGTAACCCCAGGACCCGCCGAAGGGATGCTCCATGACGGGCAGCAGCTCCACATGGCTGAAGCCCATGGCGCGGGCGTAGGCCGGCAGCTTGTCGGCCAGCCGGTCCCAGATGCAGGCGCGCGAGTCCGGGTCGTCTGGCAGCCAGGAGCCCGCATGCACTTCGTAGATGGACAGCGGCGCGTCCGAGGATTGGCGCGAGCGCCGTTGCGCCATCCAGGCCTGGTCTTCCCACGGATAGCCGGCGCCGTCCTCCACCACCGAGGCCGTGGCCGGCGGCGCTTCGCTGCGCCGCGCCAGCGGATCGGCCTTGAGGCGCTGATTGCCGGCGCGGTCGGTGATGGCGAACTTGTAGCGTTCGCCGGCCTGCACGCCCGGGATGAAGATCTCCCAAACGCCGGCGCGGTGCCGCAGCCGCATGCCGTGCCGGCGGCTGTCCCAGGCGTTGAAATCGCCCACCACCGCCACGCGTTGGGCGTTCGGCGCCCATACCGCGCAGCGCAGTCCTGCCACGCCGTCGATTTCCATCAGCCGCGCGCTCAGGGCTGTGCCGACGCTGCGCCATGCGCCTTGCGCCAGCTCCTCCAGCGTGCCGTCTTCCAGCAGGGTGCCGAAGGCATAGGGGTCGGCGGTGATCTGTTCGGCATCGGGCCACTGGATCGCCAGACGGTACGAGCCGCCGTCGCCGGAGCGGGCTTGAGGAACGCGTCCAAGAAACAGTCCCTGGCCCTGTTCGCGCAAGGGGATGCGCGCACCGGCGCCGTCCAGCGCAGCGACAGCCCGCGCGCCGGGGACATACACGCGCACTTCTCCCTCGTGTGGCCCCAGGAAGGCATACGGATCGCTGTGCAGGCCGCAGGCCAGCGCAGCCAGTTCGACGGGTGAGGTGGCGCTGAGGCTGCCGCCTGCGGGCATGTCCTGGCTCATGATGACGCGTCCTCCTCATCCACCGCGGCCGACAGCAGCAGGCTGCGCGCCAGCTCCACCAGGGCGCACAGCGGTATCGAAATCCAGTCGGGGCGATGCGCGGCCTCGTAGCTCACTTCATAGGCGGCCTTCTCCAGTTGCGCCAGGGCCAGCAGCGCGTCGTCGGCCGCAGGCGGGACAAGCGCCGTGGTGCGCGCATCGCGGTAGCCTTGCAGGAAGGCCTGGCTGGCGGTCTGGCGAAAGCGCGCCAACAGCAGGTCGCGCAGTTCCGCTGGCGCGACAGGCGCGCCCGGCGTTTCGCCCGCGCCGGCATTGGCGTCGGTCGGCGCGCCGCCGATGATGTCGCTGCGGGCGATCGAGGCGGCGGCATAGTCGAACGAACGCAGCATGCCCGCCACATCCCTGCAGGGCGAGGCAAGGGCGCGGCGCGCCTGCACGCTGCTGACGGGTTCGCCCTCGAAGTCGATCAGATAGGCGTCCGCCTGCGCCACCAGCACCTGCCCAAGATGGAAGTCGCCGTGCACGCGCAGGCGCAAGGCGCCGGTCTCGGTCTGCGCCATCGCCGCCACGCGCGCCGCCAGCCGGGAGCGGTGCTCGAAGTACCATTCGGCGCAAGCGCGCGAAGGGGCCTCCAGTTCGCCGAGTTGCGCGCGCAAGTTCTTTTCCGCGCGTTCCAGCAGGCCCTGGACGTGCCGCGCGTGCGCATCGGCATCCGCCTGGCGGGCAGCGCGCGGCTGGAACGCGGGGTCGTCGGTGGCCTGCGACAACAGGTTGTGCATCTGCGCCAGGCGCTCGCCCATGGTGGCGGCCATTGCGGCGTAGCCTTGCAGGTCCTGGGCGAACTCGTCAGGGCTCTGGTTCACCAGCAGCGCATTGTCCAGCGTGCGCTTGAGCAGATCCAGCGTCCAGTTCCAGGCGTCGCCCTCGTTGGCGACATAGCGGTGCGCCACCGCCAGCGTATGGACCACGCCGTCGGCGTCCTCCCGTTGCACCTCGCCCAGCAGCGCCGGCATGTTGGCGTAGCCGGCACGCGTCAGGTAGCGGGTCATCTCCAACTCGGGCGATCCGCCGGGCTGGACGGCGCGGATCAGCTTCAGTATCAGCTTGCCATCGACAACGACCGAGCTGTTGGACTGTTCTCCTGTCAGCCATTGCAGTTCGCCGTCCCCGGCGACCTCCAGGTCGGCCAGGCCTGCTTCGGGCAGGAAGCGGATGACCCCCGGCTTGTCGCCGGGCTTGCCGCCGCTGCGGCCGTCGAGCTCGCGGCCCTGCTGCATGGCCTGAACGACCGTGCGCACGAAGCCGGGCTGCAGGAAAGCGTCCGCCAGCACGCCGACTTCCGCGCCGCGCCGCACCCGGGCGATCGCATACTGCACGGCGGCGGCCTCGTCCCAGACCAGCACGAAAGGCGCCTGCGCGCGCAGGCCGTCGACGCCGTCTTCGGGCTCGACCTCGGCCCAGTAGTACTCGCCATCCGCGCCGGTGAACGGCGTGGCGTAGGCAAGACGTGCGCGCGCCGGCGGCTGCTTGCCCGGATACCAGCGCTGGCGCGCCAGGTACTGGGGCAGCACTTCTCGCTCCAGCGTGGCGCGGGACGCGTCCGTCAAGGCCGCGCCGCCATGCGCGCGCAGCACCAGGGTGGTCAGCTCCGGCATCTGTTCGGGCGTGCTGGCATGCCAGTCGGGCGGGGCAGCCTGGTTGCTCAGGTCCAGCCAATAAAAGGCGTAAGGCGGCAGGGTCAGGAGGTAGGGCAGCTCGCCTACCGCGGGGAACGGCGTGCCGCCCAGCATTTCCACCGGCACGCGGCCGTTGAACTCCTGCAGTTGCAGTTCCACCGGCTGCGCGGCGTTGGACAGGTTGGCCACGCACAGGATGGTGGTGTCCTGCCATTGGCGCAGATAGGCCAGGATCTTCCGGTTGCCCGCGAAGATGAAGCGCAAGGCGCCGCGTCCGAACGCATGGCTTTGTCGGCGCTGCGCCAGCAGGCGCCGGGTCCAGTTCAACAGGGAATGCGGATCGCGCTGTTGCGCCTCCACGTTCACCGCTTCATAGCCGTACAGCGGGCCCATGAGCACCGGTAGCGGCAGCTGTTCGGGGTCGGCGCGCGAGAAGCCGCCGTTGCGGTCGGGCGACCATTGCATCGGCGTGCGCACGCCGTCGCGGTCGCCCAGGTGCACGTTGTCGCCCATGCCCAGCTCGTCGCCGTAGTACAGCACGGGCGTGCCCGGCATGGACAGCAGCAGGCTGTTCATCAGCTCGACCCTGCGCCGGTCGCGTTCCAGCAGCGGCGCCAGCCTGCGCCGGATGCCCAGGTTGATGCGGGCGCGCGGGTCCGCCGCGTACACGTTCCACAGATAGTCGCGTTCGCGGCTGGTGACCATTTCCAGCGTCAGCTCATCATGGTTGCGCAGGAAGATCGCCCATTGGCAGGACGCGGGAATGTCGGGCGTCTGGCGCATGATGTCGATGATGGGGAAGCGGTCCTCCTGCGCGATCGCCATGTACATGCGCGGCATCAGCGGGAAATGGAAGGACATATGGCATTCGTCGCCGGCGCCGAAGTATTCCTGCGCGTCCTCCGGCCACTGGTTGGCCTCGGCCAGCAGCAGCCGGTTGGGATACTCGGCGTCGATCACGGCCCGGATGCGCTTGAGCACCTCGTGCGTTTCGGGCAGGTTTTCGTTGTTGGTGCCTTCACGTTCGACCAGGTACGGCACCGCGTCCAGGCGCAAGCCGTCCATGCCCATGTCCAGCCAATAGCGCATCACGGCCAGCACTTCCTTGAGCACTTGCGGATTGTCGTAGTTCAGGTCGGGCTGGTGCGAGTAGAAGCGGTGCCAGAAATAGGCGCCGGCCTCGGGGTCCCAGGTCCAGTTGGATTTCTCGGTGTCGCAGAAGATGACGCGCGTACCCGCATAGGCCTTGTCGTTGTCCGACCAGACGTAGAAGTTGCGCGCGGCCGATCCGGGTTTGGCCGCCCGCGCGCGGCGGAACCAGGGGTGCTGATCGGAAGTATGGTTGACCACCAGTTCGGTGATGACGCGCAGGCCACGGGCATGGGCCGCGCGGATCAGCTTCCTCACGTCGGCCACGGTGCCGTAATCCGCATGCACCCCACGGTAGTCGGCGATGTCATAGCCGTCGTCGCGGCGCGGCGACGGATAGAAGGGCAGCAGCCAGATCGTGTTGACCCCCAGGCTGGAGATGTAGTCCAGCTTGGAGATCAGGCCGGGCAGATCGCCCACGCCGTCGCCGTTCGAGTCGAAGAATGACTTGACGTGCAGCTGATAGATGACCGCATCCTTGTACCAAAGGCCGTCGTCCTGGAGAGGTTGGGTTTCACTGATCATGGCAATGGGCGCGCGGCGTCATCCATGCAGCGACAAGCGCCACACGCGATAGGGTTGATCGGGATGCAGCGTCAGTTCGCGGATCTGCCCCTGCCATGGCTCGCTGCGTTCAGCCAGCAGGTCTTCTGCGATCAGCCGGCCCGTGTCGGCCTCGCCGAACAGCCAGAATGGCGCCTCGATGCGCGCCGTCTGCGGCTGGAAGGGATCCAGGCTGATGACCGCGAGGATGAAATTGCCGCGGCCTGGCGTGGACTTGCAGAACGCCAGCACGCGGTCGTTGCCGCTATTCGCCAGGGTCAGGCCCCGATGGCTCTGCAGGGCCGGGTTGGCGCGCCGGATCTGGTTCAGGCGGGTGATCTCCGCGCGGATGTTGCCCGGCGCAAACCAGTCGCGCTGGCGCAACTCGTACTTCTCGGAGTCCAGGTACTCCTCCTTGCCCGGCAAGGCGGCCGACTCGCACAGTTCGAAGCCGCTGTACATGCCCCACAGGCCGGACCCCAGCGCCGCCAGCGCAGCGCGTATCAGAAAGCCCGGGCGGCCCGAGGACTGCAGGAAGTAGGGGTTGATGTCCGGCGTGTTGACGAAGAAGTGCGGCCGGAAGAAATCGGCGGCGGGCGGCGTGGAGACTTCCTCCAGATAGGCCTCCAATTCCGCCTTGTCATTGCGCCAGGTGAAGTAGGTGTAGGACTGGGTGAAGCCGATCTTCGCCAGCCTGTACATCATCTTGGGCCGGGTAAAGGCTTCCGACAGGAAGATCACGTCGGGATGCTGCGCGTGGACCTCCGCGATCAGCCACTGCCAGAACGGCAGCGGCTTGGTATGTGGGTTGTCGACCCGGAAGGTGCGCACGCCATGCTGCACCCAGAACAGCACCACGTCGCGCAGCCCGCGCCACAGGGTCAGCTTGCGCGCGCGGCGGGCGACGGCGCCGTAGAAGGCGACATTGACAATGTCCTGGTACTTCTTCGGCGGATTCTCGGCATAGCGCAGCGAACCGTCCGGACGCCAGGAGAACCAGTCCGCGTGCCGCGCCAGCCAGGGATGGTCCGGGGAGCACTGGATCGCGAAGTCCAGCGCCACTTCCATGCCGTGGGCGCGGGCCGCGTCCACCAGCCGCAGGAAGCCGTCCAGCCCGCCCAGCAGCGGTTCAACCGCATCGTGCCCGCCGTCGGCAGAACCGATGGCATAGGGACTGCCCACGTCGCCGGGCTCGGCGCGCAGGCTATTGTTGCGTCCCTTGCGGTTGCGTTGCCCGATGGGATGGATGGGCGGGAGATAGAGCACGTCGAATCCCATCTCGCGCACGTCCGGCAGCCGCGCAATGACGTCGTCGAAGGTGCCATGCTGGCCGGGCAGCGCGGATTGCGAACGCGGAAACAGCTCATACCAGCTGGCGTGGCAGGCCTGGCCGCGATCCACCCAGACCGGATAGGGTGCGGGGCTGACGTATTCGAAAGGGCGGTCGTCCAGTTCGCGCATGGTGCCGGCCAGATCCTCGTCCAGCAGTGCATCGATCTGTTGCGGTGTGGGCGGGGCCGGTTTGTCTTCGGCGGCCTTGGCGAATCTCTGCAACGTGTTGCGCAACGTCATGGCGCCGGGGTGCGAGGCGTTGCGGGCGCGCGCCAGCGCCGCGCGCAGCATCAGCAGGCCTTCCTCCACTTCCAGCCGCAGGTCCACGCCGGCCTGGTGTTTCACCTCGAAGTCATGGCGGAAGGTCTGCCAGGCGTCCAGCCAGGCATGCACCACGAACTCGTGCGGCCCGATGCGGCGCGGACGGAACGAGGCTTCCCAGCGGTCGTTCAAGCCGCGCGTGAAGGGTGCTGCGCGCCACGAACTTTCGTCGGCCGCGCGCCAGCGCAGTTCGGCGGCCAACAGTTCATGGCCGTCCATGTAGATGTCGGCGCGCACCGGAATCCGCTCATGCGGGATGCTCTTGATGGGGAAGGCGCCGCCATCCACGGTGGGGCTGACCTGCTCGACCACGATGCGCTGGCTGGCGGCGCCGTCCTGGCGGCGCGCCACATGCCGCGAAGCTTCGCGCACGGGATGCGTGGGTTCGAGCAGATACATGGCGCAGCCCGCGGGCGCAATGGCATTGCCTTGCGGCGCCAGGCCGTCCGGCACGCCTTCGGACAGGAAATCGGCCGGCGGCAGCAGCGGCGCCAGCGCGTCCCAATCCACGCTTGCTTCCTCCGTATCCGACGGGTTGAGCGCCAGGACGGCGGTGCCGGCCGCGCATTCGCGCAGCAGCATGGTGCAGTGGCCGTCGCGCCCGCCGGCCAGACGCAGCGGGCCGCGCAATCCGGCTTGCGCAAACCAGCGATTGGCCGCGGCTACGTCGGGCAGCCGGGCATCGTCCTCGCCATCGAACATCAGGACATCCGCGCATAGCGCCGCGGCCCAGGCGCCGCGCTTGTCCGGGACGTCGCGCGGCGGCGCGGCAACGACGGGGGCAATGGCGCGCAGCCTGCGGTCTTCCTCCGCCAGCCAGCCGGATTTGCAGTCCCACCAGGGCAAGGACGAGCACAGGCCGTCCAGGCCCGCGCCGCGCAAGGCCGCCAGCGACTCGGGCGTCAGTCCCTGCGCCCAGGCAAACAGTTGCGCGGCGCGATCCGGACCGCGCAACGCCGCCGCCAATGCCGCCCAGTCCTGGGCCGGCAGGCATTGCGGCGCATGGAAGACATAGCCTGCGACGCCGCGTTCGAACCAGCGCCGCAGCCGTTTGCTCCAGGTCTCCACAAAGCCCGGCGGCGGCGGCCCCGGACGCAAGTGCAGCGCCTCGCGCACGTCGGCGCTCATGCGCGGATCGCGCGCGGGGTTTTCGGCTGGCGGTTGATACCAGCCGGGGCCAGCCGTGTCGGCTACGGCGCCGATGGCGCAGCGGTCCATGACGATATCGAGGTACAGGGCCAGGCCGTGTTCGGCGAGCTGCCCCGCGGCCTGCTCGATCCAGTCGGCCATGGGCACGCGCCCGCCTGCCAGCTGCGCGCTGTCGGCATCCAGCGGGGCGGGCGAGGCGCTTTCCGGCCCCTGCAGCCAGGGCGCCGGCAGCAGCAGGGCATTGAATCCGCGTTGCCGCAAGTGTGAATAAAGGCGCGGCCCGATTTCACCGCCACGGGCGCAGGCGTCCCCGCTTGCGCCGCCACGGGCGTGGTAGAGGCGCAAGGGAGCGTGCGGATGGGCTGGCGGGGCTGTGGGCACCTGCGGTTCCTCCTGTCGGGGCGCCTAGACGGCGGGCGCGGGAAAAGGCCCGCCAGAACGCTGGCCAGCGCGTAGGGCAGCCACCTCGGCCACGGCCGGCACGCGGGGCCTTCTGTCGGTATCGGCCAGCGCGCGATAAAGCTCGGCGTAGGGCGCCGCGGCGGCGCGCCAGCTGAAATCCGCGTTCATGGCATTGCGCTGCATGGTGCGCCAGAGCATGGCGTCCTCGCGCAGGCGCAGGGCGCGGGCGATGGCCGCATTCATGGCCGCGGGGTCGTCGCCGTCGAACAGCAAGCCATTGGCGCCGGCCATTGCCGAGAGCGGCGCGCGCGGCCCGGGATCGTCGATCGTATCGGCCATGCCGCCCACCCGCGAACCTATCGGGATGGATCCGTAGCGCATTGCATACAGCGGCGTCAGGCCGAAGGGCTCGAAGCGGCTGCCGTGCAGCAGCATGTCGGAGCCCGCGTGCAGCCGGTGGGCCACCGCCTCGTCATAGCCGATGCGGGTGGAGCAACGCCCGGGAAAGCGCGCGCACAGTCGTTTGAGAGCTTCTTCCAGGCGGCGGTCGCCCTGGCCGAGGATCGCGACCTGCAGGCGCGGGTGGCGATCCAGCGCCTCGGGCAAGGCCTGCGCGGCGACGTCCGCCATCTTCTGTTCCGTCAGGCGGCTGCCCATCGCCAGGAGCACGGCTTCGGCATCCTCATGCAAGCCGAACTCCCGCTGCAGGGCCGCCTTGCTGCGCGCCTTGCGGCCCAGGTCGCGCGCCGAAAACCGCAATGAGCCCAGATGCGGATCGCGCACCGGATTCCACACCATGTTGTCGATGCCGTTGGGGATGGCCACCAGATCCGCGGCGCGCCGCCGCAGCAGTCCCTCCAGTCCGCAGCCAAAGGCGGGCGTCAGGATTTCCCGGGCATAGGTATGGCTGACGGTGGTGACGCGGTCGGCGTAGCGAATACCGGCCTTGAGGAAATTCAAGCGGCCCCAGGCGCCGGCGGCTTCGTCGTTGCGGTAGCGTTCAGGTATGCCCAGGGAGGCGGCGCATTCCATCGGGAACTGTCCCTGGAACGCCAGGTTGTGGATGGTCATGATGCTTTTGACGTCGCCCGGGCCGTATTCCCGCAGCAGCAGCGGCACGAGTCCGGCGTGCCAGTCGTGCGCATGCAGCAATTGCGGCCGCGCGATGCCGGGCAAGCCGCCCGCTACGCGCACCGCCGCATGGGCCAGCGCCGCGTAGCGCAGCGCATTGTCGGCGTGCTCGCAACTGTTTTCGTCCAGATAGATGCCAGGCCGGTCATAAAGCGCGTCGTTCTCGAGCAGCAGGAAGTCCAGCCCCGACTGGGCGCAATGCCCGGCGAGGAGCCGGGCTTCCCCTCCCGGCAGATTGTGCAGTGGCGCCACCACCCGCAAGCGCTCCAGCCGCTGGCGCACGCCGCGGTAGGCCGGAAGCAGCACCGTCACGGGCACGCCGGCTTCGCACAGCCCGCGCGCCATGCCCGTGATGGCGTCCCCCAGGCCGCCCGTCTTGGCCAGGGGAAACGCTTCACCCGCCACTACCAGGGTTCGAATCTTTGTCATGCCAACTCCCGTTCAGGCGGATCGTCGAGCGCGTCCGCCGCTGGGGCTTTCATCCGCAAGCGCCGTGCCTGCGCCGGCACCGGCGCAGGCGGACACGGCCGGGAACGGTAATTGCTGGTCTGGGCGTTCTGTCGAATTGCGGGAAAACGCGGAGCATCGAATGAAGACTGTGGCGGACTTTGTGTTGGAACGGCTGTCGCAATGGGGGGTCAGAAGGATCTACGGCTACCCCGGAGACGGTATCAACGGCCTGATCGGCGCCTTCGGCCGCACCCGTGAGCCGTTGGAGTTCGTCCAGGCCCGCCACGAAGAAGCCGCGGCGTTCATGGCCTGCGCCCACGCAAAGTTCACCGGGCAGGCCGGGGTCTGCCTGGCGACCTCCGGTCCCGGCGCCATCCATCTGCTGAATGGCCTGTACGACGCCAAGCTGGACCATCAGCCCGTCGTGGCCCTGGTCGGCCAGCAGGCCCGCAGCGCCCTGGGCGGCGACTACCAGCAGGAAGTCGACCTGATCAGCCTGTTCAAGGACGTGGCGCACGATTACGTGCAGATGGCCGCGACCGCCGAACAGGCGCGCCACATGATCGACCGCACCATGCGCATCGCCCTGGAGCGGCGCAGCGTGACCTGCGTCATTTTTCCAAACGATGTGCAGGATTTGCCGGCGGTGAAGACGCCCGCCCGCGAACATGGGACCGTGCCGACGGGCATAGGCTTGACCTCGCATGCCGGCGTGCCGGGCGAGGCCGCCTTGCGCAATGCCGCAGACATCCTCAATCGCGGCGAACGGGTCGCCATGCTGGTCGGGGCGGGCGCGTTGCAGGCCGGCGCGGAAGTGCGCCAGACCGCTGAACTGCTGGGCGCCGGCGTGGCCAAGGCGCTGCTGGGCAAGGCGGCGGTACCCGACAGCCTGCCGTACGTCACGGGCTGCATCGGATTGTTGGGCACGCAGCCCAGCTGGGACATGATGAACGAGTGCGACACCCTGCTGATGGTGGGCACGTCGTTTCCGTACTCGGAATTCCTGCCGCCGCCAGGACAGGCGAGGGCGGTGCAGATCGATCTGGACGGCCGCAAGCTCAGCCTGCGCTATCCCGTTGAACTTGGCTTGGTCGGCGACAGCCGGTTGACCCTGCAGGCCCTGATTCCCTTGTTGCAGCCCAAGACCGCGCGCCGCTGGCGCGAACGCATCGAGGGCAAGGTCGCGCGCTGGCACGAAACCGTGGAGGCGCGCGCAATGGTGCAGGCCCGGCCGCTGAATCCGCAACGTCCCTTCCTGGAACTGTCCAAACGGCTGCCGCCGCGCAGCATCCTGACCTGCGACTCGGGCTCGGCGGCGAACTGGTATGCGCGCGACATCGCCATGCGCGAGGGAATGATGGGCTCGGTATCGGGTGGCCTGGCCACCATGGGCTGCGGCGTGCCTTACGCGCTTGCCGCCAAGCTGGCGCATCCGCAGCGGCCCGTCATTGCGCTGGTCGGAGACGGCGCCATGCAGATGCTGGGCATGAACGAGCTGATCACCATCGCCCACCGCTGGAAGGACTGGGCCAACCCGACCTTGATCGTCATGGTCCTGAACAACGGCGACCTCAATCTGGTCACCTGGGAGCAGCGCGTCATGGGAGGCGACCCCAGGTTCGCGGATTCGCAATGGCTGCCCCGGTTTTCGTACGCGGAGTATGGCCGCCTGCTAGGCCTGGAAGGCATACGGGTGGACAGCCCGGACGCCGTGGGAGACGCCTGGGATCAAGCCCTGGCGGCGACCCGTCCGGTCGTGCTGGAAATGGTGACCGACCCCGAGGTGCCACCCTTGCCGCCGCACATTCCGGCCAAGCAGGTGGCCGCGTACTTCCAGGCG
Source organism: Achromobacter xylosoxidans (assembly GCF_014490035.1). NCBI lineage: Bacteria > Pseudomonadati > Pseudomonadota > Betaproteobacteria > Burkholderiales > Alcaligenaceae > Achromobacter > Achromobacter xylosoxidans. The sequence goes on from NZ_CP061008.1 coordinate 3,457,550, forward strand.
CTGCGCAAGGAAGAGGGCGGCGCGGCAGGCGCGGCCTTGCGCGCGACCATCAAGCAATGGTGGGCGGGATGAGGCCGCGGCCGCATCGATCGCATTCTGTCGTTCAGGAGCATGCCATGACCAAGACCAAGACCAGACCTTCCGGACCCTCCCGGCCCGCGGACCCCAAACCGCCGGGTCCGCAGCAGCATCCCGCCGAACAGCCCACCCCCGACCCAGGCCGGCACGAGACCGACCGGCACGGCCGTTGGCCGCCCGACAGCCTGCCCAACCCCATGCCCGGACTGGATCCCCAGCAGACGCCAGGGATCGACAGGCTTTGAGGAACCGCGGCCTTCTGCCGCACACGTTTTTTCACAAGGAGCACGTATGAACAAGCACCACGGATTGCGGGACATGATTCAACCCGCCGACAACAACACGCGCACGGTGCGCGAACTGATCGCTGGCACCGAGGCGCTCTTGCGCAGCACCGCGAGCTATAGCGGTTCCGAGATCGAAGCTGCGCGCGACAGCCTCAAGCAGCAGCTCGAAGCCGCGCGCGAGCACGCCAAGGGCTGGGAGCGTGCGGCCTGGGAGCGCGCCCGGCATGCTTCCCATGCCGCCGACGAGTACGTCCATGAAAACGCCTGGAAGAGCCTGGCGGGCGCGGCGCTGATCGGCGTGCTGGCGGGCGTGTGCCTCATGGCCGACCATAAACGCCGCTGAGCGCCTAATCCTTTTTGCCCATTGATAGGGCGGGGCGTTTCCAGGACCATGCTCGGATTGCGCCGCAACACCGGAATCCACGATGAATCTCGACCCAACCGCGCCACGCCGCAAATCGCCATGGGGGAAAGCCCTGGCGGTCGTGACCCTGGTTGCGGCGGTGGGCGTCGTGCTGGCGTTCGCCGCCTTGCGCATCGCCGAGCAGCGCATCGCCAACATGCTGGGTCCGCGCGGCGAGGTGGGGCAGGTCGACATCGGCTATCGGCAGGTGATCCTCAAGGACGTGACGATATCCGGCGGCACGGGCCAGGCAGGAGCCCGCGCGCGGCACGTGATCCTGGAGCCGGACTGGTCTGCCTTCCTGCGCCATGAGACGGTCTTCAAGACCGTCATCATCGAAGGCTTCGACTTCACCGTGGTGCGCCGGGCCAATGGCGATATGGACATTGCGCCCGCGTTGCAGGCCTCGATGCGGGCGGGCGAAGGTGGCGACGGCCAGCCGCGCCGCAACACGCCTATCCGCATCGCGGAATTGATACTGCGCGACGGCCGGCTGGATTTCGAGGACGCCGCAGTCTCGCGGCCCGCGCATAGGATCCCGTTTTCGGGCGTCGAGGCGAGTCTGCGTCCGCTGACCATCCCCGGCGACGGCTCGCGCAGCGAGATGGAATTCTCCGGCAATGTCGAAGGCAACCGCAACGGGGCCGCCACGGTGCGCGCGCAGGGTTGGCTGGTGCTGGGCGGCACGGATGCCGACATCAAGGTGGCGGTGCGCAACATGGACATCCAGCATGCCGCGCCGTACCTGGCCGACAACGGCGCCACGTCCTTGGCCGCGGGCGCCATGGACCTGGACATGCGCACCGCCATCACCAAGCGACGGCTGCAGGCCACGGGCACCGTGGCCCTGCGAGGCTTGCGCTTCGGCGGCAACGGCGACCTGTTTTCACTGCCGCGCAAGGCGGTGCTGGCGGCGCTGAAGGACCAGAGCGGCACGCTGCGTTTCGATTTTTCCCTGGCAGGCGACCTCGACAATCCCAAGTTCTCCGTCGCGCGCGGCTTTACCGCCCAGGTGGCCCAGGGCTTCAGCCATGCGATCGGCGTGGGCGCCGAAGGTGCGGCCGAAGGCGTTACCGGCGCCGTGAAGGAACTGGGCAACGCCTTGTCGGACCTGCTCACGCCTAAGCCTTGAACGAGTGGCCGGCGTCGTTGCGGCGCCTGTCAGCCGCAGCCGGCCTGGGCTCAACTTCCGGTTGCGCGCGCCTGTGCCTCAGTTTCACCTCCAACGCGGCAAAGGCCGCCAGGGCCAGGAACAAGGGCGCGAACGCATAGAGCGCCCGGTAGGCCAGCGCCGCGCCCAGCACCTCGGCAGCAGGGATCCCGGGCGCGAGCGTGGCCACAAAGATGGCTTCCGTGGTGCCCAGTCCGCCCGGCACGCGGATGACCAGGGCCGCGAAGCTGGCGCAAAGCAGGATGCCGAGCACCGCAAAATAGCTGGCCTTGCCTTGCAGCAGCAGATAGATGATGGCCCCCATGATGGCCCACGACAGGCCCGCGACCACGCTTTGCGCCACCGCCATGCCGGCGCCGGGCAGCACCGCATGCTGTCCCATCCAGGTCCAGGTGCGCCGCTTCGCCCGTGCGCACACAGCCACGTAGCCTGCCGCCAGCAACAGCAACGCGACGCCGAGTGCACGCAGCAGGTGTGACCCGATGGCCCAACCCTGCGGCACGGACACCGCGCCCGCCGCGAACAGCGCGCCCGCGATCCACGCGTAGCCTATCCAGTTCGACACTGCCGAAAACAGCGTGACGCGCGTCGCCACCGACTTGCGGCAGCCCAGCCGCGCGTACAGCCTGAGGCGCGCGCCCAGGCCGCCGAGCAGCACGCCCAGGTTCAGATTCAGGGCATAGCTCATCATGGCCACGCCCAACACCTTGGGCCAGGGCAGGGTATGCCGGGTGTAGCGCTTGCTCAGGAGATCCATGCCGCCGTAGGTCAGGTAGCCCGCCACGACCAGTGCGGCGGCAGCGGCTATGGTCCCCGGCGGTATCCTGCGCATGGCGATCCAGACCTGCGCCCAGTCTACCGAGCGGCCGAAGTAGTACAGCAGCGCCGCCACCAACGCCAACACGATCACCGGCAAGGCACGCTTGACCCGCGGCCAGCGGTGCCTCCACGCGCGCGTCAACGTGGAGCGGAACACTCTCATGCCGACTCCTGTTGCGCCTGGATAGGCAGCGACTTCAGGCGGGGCTTGTGCGCGGGCAGGCTGCCGGCCCAGGCGGGAAAGCGCCGCAGGAAATGGAATACCACCACGCCGATCCACAGCCGCCGCAAGCGCCGCCTGGACCCCTCGGGCAGCTCGATGCGCCGGCAATCCTGTTCGATGAGCCGGTCAAGGCTGCGGCGCAGCGCGGCGTTCAAACCGGCGTCGCGCGCCACCACGTTGGCTTCCAGATTGAGCGCCAGGCTGAGCGGGTCCAGATTGCTGGATCCGATGGTGCTCCAGTCTCGGTCCACGCAGGCAACCTTGCCGTGCAGCGGGCGCTTGCAGTACTCGTAGATCTCCACGCCCGCATCGATCAGGTAGTCATACAGCATGGACGCCGCCAGGCGGGCGACCAGCACATCGGGTTCGCCTTGCAGCAGCAGCCGCACGCGCACGCCGCGACGGGCGGCGTTGGCCAGGTCGTGCAGCAACTGATATCCGGGGAAGAAATAGGCGTTGGCGATCAGCACGTCCTCGCGCGCGGCGCGCACGCCGGCCCGGTAGTAGCGTTCGATGTCCGTCTGATGCTCGATGTTGTCGCGCACCACCAGGCGGCCGCCGCCGTCGCCTTCCGGCATGGGATCCATGCGCGCCGGCCGCCGCCGCTTGCGGGTCCACGCGTCCACCGCTAGCGCCTCGCGCGCGAAGTCCGCGACGTCCGCGGCCAGCGGGCCTTCCAGCCGCACCGCATAGTCCTGCTTGGCTTGCGGCCCGTAGTCGGGCAGGTGGTCGGCGGAAAGATTGATACCCCCGACAAAGGCGACCCGGCGGTCGACCGCCACGATCTTGCGGTGCATGCGCCTGAACACATTGGTGCGCACGCCGAGCAAGCGCGGACGCGGATCGAATACATGCACACGGATGCCGCTTTCGGTCATGGCGCCGACGAAGGCGCCGTCCAGCTCGTCCGAGCCATAGCCGTCCACCGTCAGGTCCACGCTGACGCCGCGATGGGCGGCGGCGATCAGGGCGCGCTGGAACTCCTGCCCCACGGCGTCGTCGAACAGGATGAAGGTTTCCACCAGCACTTCGCCGCGCGCCGCGGCAATCGCATCGAGCACGGCCGGAAAATACCCGGTGCCATTCTCCAGCAGCGTGTAGCGGTTGTTCTCGCGCCAGCGCAGGTTCATAGCGCGATCTCCGCGCAGATCGGCACATGGTCGGACAGGCGCGACCAGATCCGCGAGGCCAGCGGCACCGGCTGCCAGTCCCGGACGTTGCGCACGTAGATGCGGTCCAGCCGCAACAAGGGCCAGCGCGCGGGAAACGTGCGGGCGGGGCGGCCCAGGCGCGACGTGTAGACCTCGCGCGTGCCGCAATCCCGCATCAGCGAGTCGGCGCGCAGGCGCCAGTCGTTGAAGTCGCCTGCGATCAGCAGCGGTTCGCTGGCGGGCACGCCTTGCGCCACCAGTTCGCACAGGCGGCGCAACTGCTTGCCCCGGTGGCCTTCCAGCAGGCCCAGGTGCACGCATATCGCATGCACCGGCGTATCCAGCGAGGGCACCCGCAGCACGCAGTGCAGGAGTCCGCGGCCCTCATGCCCATGCACGGTGACGTCATGGTTTTCGTGGCGTTCGATGGGATATCTCGACAGGAGCGCATTGCCATGGTGTCCCGCCGGGTAGACCGCGTTGCGGCCGTAGGCGAAATCGGTCCACAGCGAGTCCGCCAGGAATTCGTACTGGGACAGGGCAGGCCAGGCCTGATGCCGTTCGGCGTGCCCCTGGTGTTCTCCCAGCACTTCCTGCAGGAACACGATGTCGGGACTCGCCATCCGCAAGGCTTCGCGCAGTTCGTGCAGCATGAAGCGGCGGTTGAAGCTGGTGAAACCCTTGTGCGTGTTCACGGTCAGCACGGTCAGCGTGGTGGCATCGATGTAGCGGAAGGAGGGCATGGACGCTCCGGATGGGTCGATCCGGACAGCGGAGCAATCCGCGTTCCCAAAACGTAAAGAGGCGTAACTGCCGGGGCGGCGCCCTGATCCGGCCTCGGCGGCGTTGCGCCAGGCGGGCAGCGCTACACGGTGCGGGCGGCCCAGAAGGCAGTGCGCACGGCGGGCGAGGCCGCGATGCTGGCGGTCACGCGGTCCAGGTCCAGCTCGTCGACCGAGGCCTCGCTCAACGCCGCCTCGATTTCGACTTCGTTCTCGCCGAACTGGTCGATCTTCAGTTCGGACAGGGGCAGCTGTTCGGTTTCGAGCACTTCTTCCAGCACCGTCATGGCCGCCTGCCGCTGCTCCACGTTCGCGATTACATGTATCACGGTCGTGACTTCGGTGGTCTGCGAGTCGACCGGCTGGCGGTTGACGTAGCTGACCACCGGACGCAGCAAGGTGTTCGCCGCCAGCACGAAGGCGGTGGCGGCAACCGCTTCCAGGATCAACGATGCGCCCGCGCAGGCGCCGATGGCGGCGGAGCCCCACAACGTGGCGGCGGTGTTCAGGCCGCGGATGCTGCCGCCTTCGCGCATGATGGCGCCGGCGCCCAGGAAGCCCACGCCCGAGACCACGTAGGAAATGACGCGCGAGCCGCCATCGGCGCCGCCCACTCGGAACGCCAGGTCCACGAAGATGGCGGCGCCCACCGCCACCAGCACATTGGTGCGCAGGCCGGCCGTGCGTTGGCGGAACTGGCGCTCAAAGCCGACCACCGAGCCCAGCACGAACGCGGTCAGCAGGCTGACCAGGGTATTGGCCAGCGTGATGAATTGGATGTTTTCGAAGTTCTTCATCTTCTTCTCTCTTCTTCAGCATGTTATGGATGGGCGCGGGCGGGCTCAGGGCAGGCGCCAGACCGACGCCAGGACCAGCAGCAGTCCCGCCAGCCAGATCAGCGCCAGCAGGACGACGCGCGCAATCATCAGGGTTTTGTACGGATCTTTCATGACAGCCTCCTGGCCGCGAGTTGGCGTCAGGCGGGCAGCACGGCAATGGCCGCGCCGGACTCGCATTCCCAGTGCACCCGGCGCACGTCCGGGCTCTGGCCCAGCCGCAAGGCCACCGCGCCCAACAGATTGCGCAGATGCGGCGGGCAATGCAGCGTGACGACGGTGGATGCGAGCTGGTCCGATTCGGCGCGCGAAATCCGCACCGCCAGCACGCGCAAGTCCAGGTCGCGCAGTTCGTAGTAGAGCTGCTTGCGCAGCGCGTTGAGCGTGTCGCCCAGGCTCACGATGGTGAATTGATAGGTGGTAGGGGCCGTCTTGGACGCGGCCGCCATGGGCGCGGCCGCGCCGCTCCGGTCCAGGAAGGGCAGGAATTGCTTGATACGCATGATCGTCTCCTTAGCGGGGAGTACGGTGGCAGGTCCACATGCATGCGCCGCCAGGCCGGTGCGCAGGCGCGCGCAACAAGGCGCAACGCATCGCGTCGGCAAGCAGTAGGGGAGAGGGCTGGCGGTCCCGTGTCGGGTACCGAAGAGCCGGGTCCTGGCTGTCAGACAGGACCGGCGCGGACTATTTCCGCGGATCCTGCGTCAAGCGGCGCTTGCAGTCGTGTTCCGACTACATCCGTCGTTGTCCACATTGATCTCTGGTGAGTTGAAGGTGCCCGCAGTATATCGCCGACCTAGGGTAAACACCAGTAAAAATGCCGCGAAAGAAGGGCGTCCGCGGCATGGCCTGCCTGGGCTTCGTCGGATGCGGGAGAGAACGGATTCATGTAGTATTCAGTTTCCCGTAAGAAAGAGAGCAAGGCGGGCGCTCTATCCGTTTGCTGCCCCGGCAGCCTGAGCCGTCCGCCATCTATGACTGAAGACCCACCCCCTAGCAGGGCGCCGCAAGCAAGCCGGCGCCCGATGCCCCATCTTCCCGCCACGGCCCGGGCGCGCAGCCCGCAAGCCGACTCCATGTTCGCCGCCGCGGCCACGCCGCGCCTGGGCGGTCGCGCTCCGCCGGCCGTCCTTGGGGCCGTTCGCGCCCGCACTGAGCCTCATGCCCGCATCCGCGGCGCATTCCCCTTGATCCTGGCCGGCGCCGCATGGCGCCCGGTCCCGATTTGCATGGAACCTCGATGATTTTCGATTGGATGTCCGACCCCACCGCCTGGCTGGGCCTGGCGACCCTGGTCGTGCTTGAAATTGTGCTGGGTATCGACAACCTGGTGTTCATCGCCATCCTGGCCGACAAGCTGCCGCCCGAGCAGCGCAACCGCGCGCGCCTGATCGGCCTGACGCTGGCGATGGTGATGCGCCTGGGCCTGTTGGCGAGCATCGCGTGGGTGGTCACGCTGACCGAACCCATGTTCACGCTGCTGGGCGCGGAGATCTCCGGACGCGACCTGATCCTGATCCTGGGCGGCCTGTTCCTGCTCTTCAAGGGCACCATGGAGCTGCATGAGCGCGTGGAAGGCAGCGCCGGCCACGAGCAAGGCCAGAAGCCGCAGCATGCCGTGTTCTGGCAGGTGATCCTGCAGATCGTGGTGCTGGATGCGGTGTTCTCGCTGGACTCGGTGATTACCGCCGTGGGCATGGTGCAGGACCTCAGCATCATGATGATCGCGGTGATCGTGGCCATGGCCGTGATGATGCTGGCCAGCCGCCCGCTGATGGCTTTCGTGGGCCGCCACCCGACGGTGGTGATCCTGTGCCTGGGCCTGCTGCTGATGATCGGCTTCAGCCTGGTGGCGGAAGGCCTGGGCTTCCACGTGCCCAAGGGTTATCTGTACGCCGCGATCGGCTTCTCGATCCTGATCGAGCTGTTCAATCAGCTGGCGCGCCGCAACCGCGTCAAAGGCACGCACGCCCTGGGCCGCCGCCAGCGCACCGCGCAGGCCGTGCTGCGCCTGCTGCGCGCCGGCCGTGCGGGACAGGCCGCCGGCCAGGCCGACGAGGTGGCCGCGCTGGTCGACGGCGCGGACGGCGAACCGGCCTTCGCGCCCGAGGAAAGCACCATGATCGAACGCGTGCTGTCGATCGGCGGGCGGGACGTGCGTTCCATCATGGTGGCGCGCGGCGACATGGTCTGGCTGGACGTGGCCGATACGCCGGAGATCATCGTGCGCAAGTTCGGCAGCGGCCACTCGCGCCTGCCGCTTTGCGCGGGCGATCCGTCCAATGTGTTGGGCGTGCTGCACTTCAAGGACGTATTGCCGCTGTTGCAGAACCCTGGCCCGATCGATCTGGTGGAGCTGGCGCGCGAACCGCGCTATGTGATGGAAACCATGCCGGTGCTCAAGGTGCTGGATGAGCTGCGCGGTTCGCGCGAGCACATGCTGATCGTGGTCGACGAGCACGGCGTGTGCGAAGGCCTGATCACGCCCATGGACGTGCTGACCGCCGTCGCGGGCGACCTGCCCGAGCATCAGGAAGACCAGCCCGAAGCCTTGCAGCTGGCGGACGGAACCTGGCTGCTGGAAGGCCGCCTGGCCGTTGCGGAAGCCGCGCGCCTGCTGGACGCGCCGGACCTGGCCGAGGAGTACCCGGATGCCACGCTGGCGGGCTGCCTGCTGCGCGCCGGCGGCCGGATCCCCGAAGCAGGGGACGCGATCGAGTGGCGCGATTGGCGCTTCGAGGTCACCCGCCGCGACGGCCTGCGCATCGATCAGGTGCGCGCCAGCCTGATGCGGCAGGAGGCGCCGCAGGCCGGCTGATGTTGCAAGGCCGGCGCCAGCGCCACGGCGGGGATGCCTGAGGGCATCCCCGTTTTTTTGTCTGCGCAATAACCTTTCTTCATCCTGAACGCAATGGGTTACGGCCTATGGCGAGTATTGGTGAAAGTAAAACTCTGTGCGAAGATTGCGACAGATTTCACGACTTTGGATCTCGGCACGGCTTGCCGAGATCAGCATTTCCGCACGGCGCGTCTTTGCATTTTGTTATCTCTCTCCGGGGTACATCGCATGGGCAGTACGCAGTCTGCATTCAAGGAAATAGGTAGAAGAGGAATCGCGGCGTGGCTGATGATGGCTGCGCCGCTGTGCTTTGCGCAGCTTGCCCACGCCCAGTCCCAGTCGGCGGATGACGCCAACAAAAGCAACAACCCGCTGAACCTGGCGGCGTCGTTGAATTTCCAGAATTACTACACGCCGAAGTTGTTCGGCAGCAACGCTCACACCAACGACTTCCTGATCAGGCCGACCATTCCTGTCGCGCCCGGCGAGTTGGTCGGCGTGCCGCAGATATTCCGCATCACGGCCCCCGTCAGTACGCGCCCGCAGGCCGACGGCAGCTACAAGACTGGCCTGGGCGACATCAATGTGTTCGACATTTTCCTGTTGCAGCAGGGCGCGGTGGATCTGGGCGTGGGACCGATGCTGACCATGCCCAGCGCGACCGGCAGCGAGCTGGGCGCGGGCAAATGGTCCGCCGGACTGGCCGGCGTGGCGGTGCACTCCAGCAAGGAAGGGCTGCTGGGCGCGCTGGTGCAATGGCAGCATTCATTCGCCGGCCAGGCCGCGCGCGACACCGTGCATACCGCCACCTTCCAGCCGTTCTTGATACGCAACCTGCCGCAAGGCTGGTACCTGAGGTCCACCGCAACCTGGACCTTCGATCTGCAGAAGAACGACTACTACATTCCCTTGGGGCTGGGCGCGGGCAAGGCCTGGCGTGTCGGGAAGAACATCTTCAACGCGTTCGCGGAGCCGCAATGGACGGTTGCGCACAAGGGAGAGGGCCTGCCCCAATTCACGTTGTTCGCCGGTTTGAACATCACCTTCGGGAATTGATCCCGTCAGCGTTTTCCGATCTTGCGGAGGGTAGGCATGCAGAGCGCGATTGCGGCAGTTGCTGGGTGCTTGGCGGTGCTGGCCGGACTGGTCCTGCCGTCGTCCGCCTGGGCCACCGAAGGGGCGCTGGGACGCCAGATCACCGGCACCAACGTGCAGCCCAATGCCGGCATCGTTTCTCCCGAGCCCATCTGGGCCGTCAACCTGTCGCAGATCTACCTGGACGGCAGCGTGGGCGGCAGCCGCGAAGTGCCGGTAGGGGGCCGCACTTCGCTGGGCCTGGACGCGAAAGTCGCGTTCACCCTGGCCACCGTGCTCAAGACCTGGGACACCGGCCCCGGCCGCTGGAACTTCGCTTCCAGCTTCACCTTGCCCTATGTCTGGAACAAGGTGAATTCCACGGTCACGGGGCCGGGCGGGCGCAACGTGGAGCAGAGCGACACTGCCTCGAACCTGTTCGACCTGTATTTCTCGCCCATCATCGCGGGCTATCACTTTTCCGAAACCTCCCATATGGCGCTCAGCCTGAACATCTGGGCGCCCACCGGCAAGTACAACGCCAACGACATGGCCAACCCCAGCCTGAACAACTGGACCTTCATTCCCCAGGTGGCCTACACCAAGATATTTCCGGAATCCGGCTTTCAACTGGACACCGTGGCCGGCGTCCAGTTCTACACCCGCAACAACGCCACGGACTATCGCAACGCGCCGCTGTTCAGCATGGACGTGATGGGCCGCAAGATCTTCAGCAATGGGGTGAGCGCGGGCCTGATCCTGGGCACCATCCAGCAACTGGGCAGCGATTCGGGGCCGACCGCCGACCGGCTCAACGGCTTCAAGGGGCGCGACTGGGCGCTGGGCCCGATCGTGACCTATGACACGAAGCTGGCGGACAAGCGCTCCCTGTCCCTGAGCCTGCGCTGGGTACCCACGGTCAGCAGCACGAAGCGTCTGGACAGCAACGACACGGTCATGGCGACCGCGACGCTGGTGTTCTGAACGTCAGCACGATTTCAAGGGGCTGCCAGCCCCGGGCGCGGCACGGCCGCACCTGAACCATCAGCTTTGGGGTGATAGCAATGGCAAACCAGACAAAGGGAAAGACACGCTACGCCAGCGCATTGCTGCTGGCCGGCGTGGTGCTGGGCGCGGGCGCCAGCACGGCCTACGTGGTCATGGGCAAGAACGGGCCGCCCGAAGCGGTGAAGGTGGTGCTGGGCGACGGCAAGAGCGGCCCGGCGGGCATGGCCTGGGTGCCGGGACGCGAGTTCCTGATGGGCAGCAGCCACAAACTGGCCCAGCCCAATGAAATGCCGGCGCACAAGGTATCCGTCAGCGGCTTCTGGATGGACGTGAACGACGTGACCAACGCGCAGTTCCGCCGTTTCGTCGAGGCCACCGGCTACGTCACGACGGCCGAGCAAAAGCCTCGATGGGACGACTTGAAGGTGCAGCTGCCGCCCGGCACGCCGCGTCCGGACGACAGCCTGCTGGTGCCCGGCGCCATGGTGTTCGTCGGCACCGAGAGCGAGGTGTCCCTGCGCGACTATTCGCGCTGGTGGCGCTATGTGCCCGGCGCGAACTGGCGTCATCCGCAAGGCCCGGGCAGTTCCATCGCCGGCAAGGACGACCACCCCGTGGTGCAGGTGTCGTACCAGGACGCCACGGCCTATGCCAAATGGGCAGGCAAGCGCCTGCCGACGGAATCCGAATGGGAAATGGCCGCGCGCGGCGGGCTGGAACAGGCGACCTATGCCTGGGGCGAGGAGTTGCTGCCTCAGGGTAAGCCCATGGCCAATATCTGGGACACGCAGCAACAGCAGCCGTTTCCGGTGGTGAAGGACGAAAAGGTGCAGGTCGGCACCATGCCGGTGGGCAGCTTCTCGCCCAATGGCTATGGGCTGTACGACATGGCCGGCAACGTCTGGCAATGGACCGCCGACTGGTACCGCGCCGACGCCTTCAAGATCCAGGCGCAGTACCGCCAGCCGCCCGCGGATCCCGCGGGGCCGGCCGACAGCTACGACCCCGACGACGGCATCGTTCCGCCCGCCGCGCCCAAACGCGTGACGCGAGGCGGCTCGTTCCTGTGCAGCGACACCTATTGCATCAGCTACCGCACCAGCGCCCGGCGCGGCACGGACCCCATGAACGGCATGTCGCACCTGGGTTTCCGCACCGTCATGACGCCCGAACAATGGAAACTGGCCCAGACCGCCAGGAACGGCGTCGCCAGCCGCTAGCCGGCAAACCATCGATCACGCAGGAGAGGGTATGCCGATGAGCAACCGCGACAGCATTCTGGAACTGGAACGCGCCATCGCGCGCGCCGTGCTGGGGCAGGGCGCCGTCATCCGCGAAGTGCTGCTGGGCCTGCTGGCCGACGGCCACCTGCTGCTGGAAAGTCTGCCGGGGCTGGCCAAGACCCGCACCGTCAAGACGCTGGCCCAGCATCTGGCCGCGGCCATGAGCCGCATCCAGTTCACGCCCGACCTGCTGCCTTCGGACATCACCGGCGCAGAGGTGCTGCAACAGGACGCGCAGGGCGCCAGCCGCATCCAGTTCCAGCAGGGGCCGCTGTTCGGCAACGTGATCCTGGCCGACGAGATCAACCGCGCGCCCGCCAAGGTCCAGGCCGCGCTGCTGGAAGCCATGGAGGAACGCCAGATCACCGTGGCCGGCAAGACCCACCGCATGCCGCAGCTGTTCATGGTGCTGGCGACCCAGAACCCGATCGAGCAGGAGGGCACCTATCCCTTGCCCGAAGCGCAGATGGACCGCTTCATCATGAAGATCGTGCTGGACTATCCCGACCCCGCCAGCGAAAGGCAGATGCTGGCCATGCTGCGCGGCGAATCGCGCCAGGACGCGGAACCCGCCGCCGCGCCGCTCAGCCAGGAAGACCTGTTCGCGTGCCGCGCCGAGGTCGACCGGGTGCACGTGTCCGAGGCGCTGGACCAGTACCTGGTGGACCTGGTCAACGCCACCCGCAGCCCGGCCGGGCATGACGCCGACCTGGCGCGCTGGATCCAGGTCGGCGCCAGCCCGCGCGGCGCGATCGCGCTGGACAAGGTGGCGCGCGCCCACGCCTGGCTGGCGGGGCAGGACTATGCCTCGCCCGATGATGTGCGCAGCGTGGCCCGGCCGGTGCTGCGGCATCGCCTGCACCTGTCCTATGACGCGGTCGCCGACGGCGTGTCGGCGGACCAGGTGATAGGCAGGCTGCTCGACACGGTCGCCGTGCCGGTCTGAGTGCGCCATGCCGTCCGCCGCTCCTTCCCCGGAAGTCCAGGTCCGCATCACGGACCTGATGGCGCTGGAACCCGCCGCGCGCGGCCTGGGGTTCTTCAGCCGCCAGCCGGTGCGCAGCATCCTGGCCGGCCAGCATGGCTCGCGCCTGCGCGGGCGCGGCCTGGACTTCGAGGAGTTGCGCCGTTACCTGCCCGGCGACGATCTGCGCCAGCTGGACTGGCGCGCCTCGCAGCGGCTGGGCAAGCCCTATGTGCGCACCTACAGCGAGGAACGCGACCGGCCGGCGCTGGTGGTGGTGGACCAGCGCATGGGCATGTATTTCGGCTCGGTGCGCAGCTTCAAGTCGGTGGTGGCCGCGCGCGTCGCGGCGCTGTCCGCCTGGATGGCATATCTGGCGGGAGACCGCGTGGGCGGCTTGGTGTTCAGCGATGCGGGCATCGACAGCGTGCGCCCGCTGCGCAGCCGCGAACGCATCCAGGCGCTGTTCGCGGCCATTGCGCGGCGCAGCCAGTCCATGGGCGCGGACCAGCCCGACGTGGACGCATCCGGACGGCTGAACGAAGCGCTGCAAGGGGCGCTGGCGCACGCGCCGCATGATTGCCTGGTCTGCCTGATCAGCGACTTTGCCGGCGCCGACAGCGCTACCTTGCGCCTGCTGCGCACGCTGGCCGCGCACAATGACGTGGTCGCAACGCTGGTGTACGACCCGCTGGCGTTGCGCATTCCCTTGAGCGGCCGGCTGGTGGTGACGCAGGGCGAGCTGCAGGTCGAGGTCGCGGCGGATCGCAAGCACGTGCGCGAGCCGTTGTCGGCGTTCTTTTCCGGGCGCCTGCAGGACGTGGCCGAGTTGCTGCGCCGCAGCCGCGTGCCGCTGCTGTCCATCGACACGGCGGCCGACACCGTGGCGCAGTTGCGCCGCGAACTCGGCCGCGAGGCCAGTGTTGCGCAAACCCGGGGCCGGGCATGAACGCCGACGCCGCTCCGTCCATCGAACAGCTGCGGCAGCTGCCGCTGCCCGAGCCAGTCAGCTACTGGCCGCAGACCTGGGGCTGGCTGGTCCTGCTGGCCGTGGCGCTGGCGCTGGCCGCATGGGCCGCGTGGCGGATGGCGCGCCGCCACCGGCGCAATGGCTATCGCCGCGCGGGCCTGCGCATGCTGGAAGCGCTGCGGCGCGAAACGCAGGCGGATCCGCTGGCCGCGCGGGCCTTGCCGGACCTGCTCAAACGCGTCGGCCTGTCGTCGGTGGCGGCCGCCGACCGCAACCGGGTGGGCGCGCTGCAAGGCGCGGAATGGGTCGCTTTCATGGATGGCGGCGCAGCCGTGTTTCCGCCCGACGCGGCCGTGCTGCTGAGGGCGCTTGCCTATGCGCCGCCCGAAGCCTTGCGGGCCATCGACCCCGCGCGCGCGCGGACCTTGTTCGCCGCCAGCCGGCAATGGATGGAGCGTCATCATGTGGCGGCTTGAATATCCCTGGCTGCTGGCGCTGCTGCCCCTGGGCTGGCTGGCATACCGCTATCTGCCGCCGTATGTGCAGCGGCGCAGCGCCGTACGGATTCCGTTCTTTGAATCGGTGGCGCGCAGCACCGGCCAGACGCCGCGGCGCCCCGGGGTGCGCGGCGACCGCTGGCAGCTGGCCTTGAACGCGCTGGTATGGCTGCTGCTGGTCCTGGCGCTGGCGCGGCCAGAGCGGGTCGAGCCGCCGCTGGAGCACCGCCAGCCGGTGCGCGACCTGCTGTTGGCCATCGATATCTCGCAATCGATGGAGACCGAAGACTTCGTCGCGCCGGACGGCCGCCGCGAGGACCGCTTGAGCGGCGTCAAGGCAGTGGTGGCCGACTTCATCGACCGCCGCAAGGACGACCGGCTTGGACTGATCGTGTTCGGCACCGCGGCCTATCCGCAGGCGCCGCTGACCCAGGACCACGCCACGCTCAAGCTGCTGCTGGGGCAGGTAAGCACGCGCATGGCTGGTCCCAATACCGCCATCGGCGACGCAATCGGCGTGGCGATCAAGCAGTTCGAGCATGCCGGCGAACACGATCAGGTCCTGATCCTGCTGACCGACGGCAACGACACCGGCAGCGCCGTGCCGCCGGACCGCGCCGCGGCCATGGCGGCCGCGCGCCACATCGTCGTGCATACGGTGGGCATGGGCGATCCGCAGGCGCAGGGCGAGGAGAAGGTCGATTTCGACGCCTTGCGCGCGATCGCCGCCAAGACCGGCGGCCGCTTTTTCCCGGCGCAGGACCAGGCCTCGTTGCGGCAGGTCTACGCCGAACTGGACCGCATCACGCCGCACGAGGTGCGCGAATTGCGCCACCAGCCCAAGCAGGATTTCTTCTGGGTGCCGCTGGGCCTGGCGCTGTTGCTGCTGGCTGGCTGGCACCTGAGCGCCGCGCTGCGCGGTTGGCGTCATGGCGCCGGGGCGCAGGGCAAGAGCGGCGTGGAGGAGGGCAGATGGAAATCGACCTGAGCGCCTTCCATTTCCTGCGCCCCTGGTGGCTGCTGGCGGTCGTGCCCGCGGCCTTGCTGCTCTGGCGGCGGCGCGGCGAGGACGGCCGGCTCGGCTGGCGCAGCAACATTGCGCCGGCGCTGCTGCCACACCTGACCGTGCGCACGCAGGGCAGCCGCGGGCCGCGGCCGGTGCAATTACTGGCCGCCTTGCTGGCGCTGGGCGGCCTCGCCGCCGCGGGACCGACGTGGCAACAGGACCGCCCGGCCTTCCTGGACAATCTGGCGCCCCTGATCGCGGCGGTCGACCTGTCGCCTTCGATGGATGCAGCGGATCTGCCGCCCAGCCGGCTGGAGGCTGCCAAACGCAAGCTGCGCGATCTGCTGAAGCGGCGCGCAGGCGCCAAGACCGGCCTGATCGCCTACGCCGGCTCGGCGCATCTGGTGCTGCCGCCGACCGACGATCCCGCCTTGCCCGACATGTTCGTGCAGGCCTTGTCCACCGGGCTCATCGCCGCGCCCGGCAAGGACGCGGCGGGCGCGATCGCGCTGGCCGCCAGCCTGCTGCAATCGGGCGAGGCGGGCGGCACCCTGTTGTTGGTGACGGACGGCGCGGACACCCGCCAACTGGCCGAGGTCGAGCGCCTGGCGCGAGCCAATTCCTTCCAGGTCCTGGTGTGGGCGGCGGGCACGCGCGATGGCGGCGTGGTGCGCGACGCCCGCGGCCAGCCGCGCATCGACGCGCAAGGCCGGCCCTTGCTGGGCAGTTTCGACGAGGATGCGCTGAAACAGCTGGCGCAAGCCGCCCGCGCGCCCCTGGGCAGCCTGACCCTGAACGACGACGACCTGGACTGGGTAACACTGCATGCCGAGCGGCATTTCCAGGAGGTGCAGGACGCCGACAAGCCGCTGCACTGGAAGGACGCGGGCTATTGGCTGTGCTGGCCGCTGGCGCTGCTGGCATTGCTGGCGCTGCGGCGCGGCTGGAACATCAACTGGACGGCCTGCCTGCTGCTCGCCGTCACGGCCGCGCTGCATGCGCCGCGCGCGGAAGCAGGCGCGCTGGCCGACGCCTTCTTCACGCCCGACCAGCAGGGCCGCTGGGCCTACGAACACAAGCGCTATGCCGAGGCCGCGGCCTTGTACGCCGATCCTTACTGGAAAGGCCGAGCCGCCTACGACGCGGGCGACTACCAGGCGGCGCTGGCCGCATTCGCCAAACTGGACACGCCCGAAGGCGACTTCTATCTGGGCAATACCCAGGTCCGCCTGCGCAGCTACGAAGCGGCGCTCGCGGCATACGATCAGGCGCTGCGCCTGCGGCCGGATTTTCCCGAAGCGCGCGCAAACCGCGAACTGGTCGCCAGATTGATCGCCGCCGCCGAAAGCGAGCAACAGGACGACGATTCGGAGAAACCGGACGAGACCCGCGTGGACAGCGACAAGGGCGCGGGCAAGATGATGCGCACCGAGACGCCGCAAGCCGCGTCCGACGAGGTCTGGCTGCGCAACCTGAGCCTGTCGCCGGCCGGCTTCCTGAAGCAGAAATTCGCCATCGAAGACGCACGCAAGGCCGCGCCTGCGCAGGGGAAACAGCCATGATCCGCCGCCATGCCGCGCTGCTGCGTTGCCTGCGCCTGCTGCTGTTGCTGCACCTGGGGCTGTGCGCAGGCGTGGCGCGCGCCCAGCAGGCGGAAGCCGGGCCGCAGCTGCACGCCGAGGCGCGCATGGCGACTCCCGGCGACCTGACGGCCGGCGCCACCGCCATCCTGCAGGTGGACGTGCTGACTTCGACCTGGTTCACCCAGCCCCCGCAGATGCCGGCCCTGGACATTCCGGGCGCGCTGGTGTCGGGGCCGTCGGGACAGGCCACCATCATCCGCGCCACCATTGGCGGCGTCGCCTACAACGGACTGCGCTACGCCTATCTGGTCAGTCCCGAGGCGGCGGGCGCCTTGCGCGTGCCGGCCATCCAGGTCAGCGCGCAGGTGGGTCAGGCGACGGCGCCCCTCGTTGCGCAGACGCGCCCGCTCGAGGTACGCGCCGCCGGACCGCCGGGCGGGGTAGCCGGTGGAGTTGCGGGCCGCCTCCTGGCGGCAAACTCGGTCCAGGCGAGCCAGCAGATCCGCTATTCGGCCGAGCCGCCCGCCGTGGGCGACCACGTCAGCCGTGTCATCACCGTGCAGGCCCAGGGCGCGCAGGCCATGCTGATCCCGCCTGCCGCCGCAGCCGCCGTGCCGGGTCTGAAGCTGTACCCGTCCGAGCCCCAGCTGACGCAGATCTCCGACAGCCGCGGCGGCTTCCTCGGCGGACAGCGCGTCGACCGCCTGGACTATGTGATCGAACGCGGCGGCGCCTACGAACTGCCGGCGGTCGAGATCCGCTGGTGGAACATCGCGGCCAACAAGGAAGAGCGCGTGACGCTGCCGGCGCAACGCTTCGAAGCGCAGACGGGCGCCGCCTACCAGGCGCCATTCTCGGTCGAACAGGACCTGCGCGACATGGGCCGGCAGGTGCAGGTGCGGATTCCGGGAGGATGGCTGGCGTTGGCCGCGGGCGTGGCGCTGGCGGCGCTGGCCTGCTGGCTGGGCGCGCCCTGGCTGCGGCGGACGCTGGCCCGCATGCGGGCCGGACTGCGGGCGCGGCGCGAACAATGGCGCGCGTCCGAACCCTATGCGGCAATGACCTTGCGCCGCCTGCTGGCGCAGCCCCAGCCGCGCATGGACGCGCTATACGCGTGGCTGCGCTGCGCATGCGGCGCGGCCACGCTGGCACAGGGAACGGCCAGTCTGGAACCGGCGCTGCGCCGATCGAGCGACGACGCGCTGCGGGCCTGCTATGGCCGCGAACCGGACGCGGCGCGGGGCTGGCAAGGCTTGCGCGAGATGTTCCCGCGCTGGCGTCGGAGCTTGCGCACCGCGGCGCGGCCTGCCGGCACGGCCGACCTTCCTGCGCTGAACCCCCGTCCGCCCGCGTCGTCGCGCGGACTGGCGGACACGCCGCCCGGCGAACTTCCCGGAGATCTTCCATGACGACGCCTTTGCTTGCCCGCCGCTGGTTCGCGCTGCTGCTCCTGTTGTTGCTGGCCGGCCTGGCGCGCGCGCAGACGCCGCTGCCGTCCTGGAACGAGGGGCCTTCGCGCCAGGCCATCCTTGGGTTCGTGCAAGCCGTCACCGCGGAAGGCAGCCCGGACTACGTGGCGCCGGCCGACCGCATCGCGGTGTTCGACAACGACGGCACGCTGTGGAGCGAACAGCCCCTGTACTTCCAGCTGATCTTCGCGCTGGACCAGGTCAAGGCCATGGCGCCCCAGCATCCCGAATGGGCGGCCGAGCAACCCTACAAGGCCGCGATCGAGGGCGACCGCCAGGCGCTGGCCGCCTCGGGCACGGAAGGGCTGCTGAAGATCGTAGGCGCCACCCACGCCAACATGACGACGCAGGCCTTCGGCGCGGAGGTCCGGCAATGGATCAAGACCGCCCGCCATCCGCGCTTCAAGCAGCCGTACACCAGCATGATCTATGCGCCGATGCTGGAGCTGCTGGACTATCTGCGCGGCAACGGCTTCAAGACCTACATCGTCTCGGGCGGCGAAGTGGAATTCATGCGGGCCTGGGCGCAGGACGTCTACGGCATTCCGCCCGAGCAGGTGATAGGCACCACCTTCGTCACCGAGTTCCAGATGCAGGACGGCAAGCCCGTGCTGATGCGCACGCCCAAGCTCGACTTCAACGACGACGGCCCGGGCAAGCCCGTGGCCATCAACAAGTTCATCGGCCGCCAGCCCATTTTCGCCTTCGGCAATTCGGACGGCGACCTGCAGATGCTGCAATGGACGGCGGCCGGCAGCGGCAAGCGTTTCATGGGCCTGGTGCATCACACCGATGCCCGGCGCGAGTGGGCTTATGACCGGGACTCCAGGATCGGCAGGCTGGACCGTGCGCTGGATGAAGCGCAGCAACAGGGTTGGGTAATCGTGGACATGGCAAAGGAGTGGAGAAGGGTATACGCATTTGAAACACAGTGATTCGTTTACGTGACTGGGAACCGCCCGCAAGGGTCAGGAGAAAGCGATGAACGCAAGAAAACTGTTGAGCGCGGCGCTCTTCGCCGCAGCAGGCCTTACGGCACTGGCAGGCGCGCAAGCGCAGACCCAGCCGCCGGCGGCCAATCAGGGCCAGGCGGCGGCATCGGGCAAGAAGCCGAACATCCTGGTGATCTTCGGCGACGACATCGGACAGGCGAACATCAGCGCCTACACGCATGGCGTGGTCGGATACACCACGCCGAACATCGACCGGATCGCCAAGGAGGGCGTCCTGTTCACGGACTACTACGCCGAGAACAGCTGCACGGCGGGCCGCTCGTCCTTCATCACGGGGCAGTCGCCGCTGCGCACCGGCCTGTCCAAGGTGGGCATGCCGGGCGCGACAGTCGGCCTGCAAAAGGGCGACATCACCATCGCCGAGGCCTTGAAGTCGCAGGGCTACAACACCGCCCAGTTCGGCAAGAACCACCTGGGCGACCGTGACGAGTACCTGCCGACACGCCACGGCTTCGACGAATTCTTCGGCAACCTCTATCACTTGAACGCCGAAGAAGAGCCTGAACGTCCGTACTGGCCCAAGGACCCCAACGATCCCTACGTGAAGAACTTTTCTCCGCGCGGCGTGATCAAGGCCACGGCCGACGGCAAGGTGCAGGATACCGGGGCGCTCACCACCAAGCGCATGGAAACCATCGACGACGAGACCGTGGGCGCGGCGATCGACTACATCGACAAGCACGGCAAGGAAGACAAGCCGTTCTTCGTGTGGATGAACACCACGCGCATGCACATCTATACGCATATCCGGCCCGAACACAAGGGCAAGAGCGGCATGCCCGGCAATGATTACGCCGACGGCATGTGGGAGCATGACCAGGACGTGGGCAAGCTGTTGAAGAAGCTGGACGACATGGGCATCGCCGACAACACCATCGTCGTCTATACCACCGACAACGGCCCCAATGCCTTCACCTGGCCGGACGCCGCCACCACGCCATTCCGCAGCGAGAAGGACTCCAACTGGGAAGGTGCGTTCCGCGTGCCCGCCATGGTGCGTTGGCCGGGCAAGATCCCCGCCGGGGAAATCAAGCGCGGCATCGTATCCGGCATGGACTGGTTCCCGACCCTGATGGCGGCCACGGGCGACACCACCATCAAGGAACGGCTGCTGGATGGCTGGGCGCCGCAGGCCGGCGGCACCAAGTTCAAGGTGCATCTGGACGGCTACGACCAGCTGGGCTATCTGACCGGCAAGCAGGACAAGAGTGCGCGCGACGAGTTCTTCTACTTCAATGACGACGGCGTACTGGTCGGGGCGAGGTTTGGCGACTGGAAGGCGGTGTTCTGCGAGCAGCGGGCTCCCGGCAATCTCAACATCTGGCAGGACCCATTCGTCTGCCTGCGCTTGCCGAAGATCTTCAACCTGCGCATGGACCCGTACGAGCGCGCCGACATTACGTCGGACCAGTACAACGATTGGCTGGCCAAGAACGCCTATCTGACCGCCATCGCCACGATGAAGGCCACCGCGTTCCTGGATACGTTCCTCAAGTATCCGCCGAGCCAGCGTCCCGCTACGTTCAGCGTGGATCAAGTTCAGGAGAAGGTCAACAAGGCCATGGAAGAACACTTCCAGCAGCTTGATAAGCAAAAGGCGAAGTAACTGCGCCCGGCGCAAGCCGGGACGGTACCGGGCGGCGCCTGTCGCGCCGCCCGGCAACGCGAAGGAGCAGCATGATGGGCATGGGGGCAAGCGAGGCGGCGATGCAGGGACATGATGTGGACGACAAGGCGGCGCAAGGGCCCGCCCTGACGGCGGTCCGGCCGGCCGCGCTGCTGTTCCTGTCCGGAACGGCGGCCCTGGTGTTCCAGGTGCTGTGGATCAAGCAGTTGTCGCTGGTGGTAGGCGTGGAGGTCAGCGCCATCGCGGGCGCGGTCAGCGCATTCTTCCTGGGCCTGGCGCTGGGCGGCTGGCTATTGGGCCGCAAGGCGGACCATCTGCGGCGCCCGGTACGCTTCTACGCCAAGCTGGAAGCAGCCGTGGCGCTGTCCTGCGTCGCGGTGACGTGGCTGCTGGCGCGCAGCGCCGCCGCCTTCGTCGCGGTCGAGGCCCATAGCAGCCTGGCGGCCTGGCTGGCGGTGGGGCTGCTGCTGGCCATCCCCGCCTTCTTGATGGGCGGCACCTTGCCGGTGCTGCTGCGCGCCGTAAGCCGGCAGCAGGGCGCGGACGTAAGCCGCTCCGGCGGCGCGATGTACGCCGCGAATACCTGCGGCGCCATCCTGGGCGCCTTGCTGCCCGCATTCTTCCTGATTCCGCGCTTCGGCGTGCAGGGCGCGGCGCTGGCCGCGGCCTCGCTGAACCTGCTGGCGGCGCTGGGCGCCTGGATGCTGGACCGCAGGGCGGGCGACAGCGCGGCTCCCGCCGTCAGTCCGCAGTCCGCTGCGGCGCCCTTGTCGGGCGACGCGCGCCTGGCCGTGGCGCTGTATGCGGTGGCTGGCGCGGTCGCGCTGGGCTACGAAGTGATCTGGTCGCAGATGATCGTGCCGTTCATGAGCACGCGCGCCTTCGCCTTCGCCATCGTGCTGGCCACCTATCTGGCCGGGCTGGCCATCGGCGCCGCGCTTTATGCGCGCTGGGCCCATCGCGTGCGCAATCCCTGGCCGGTGTTCGGTTTCCTGATCGCTGGCGCAGGCCTGCTCGCGGTGCTGGAGGTGGCCATGCTGGGCAAATGGCTGATCGTGGCCCAGACACAGGCGGAAGCGGCGGTCTACCAATGGACGGGCAGCGGCTTCGCGGGCATGTGCGCGCGCTTCGCCGTGGCGGCGGCCAGCCTGGTGCTGGCGCCCACGCTGCTGCTGGGCGCGGCGTTTCCCGCCGTGCTGCGCATCGCGGTGGGCAATCGGCAGGTGGGGCGGGAAGCCGGGGCCGTACTCGCCGGCAACACGCTGGG
The DNA here is from genome assembly GCF_014490035.1 of Achromobacter xylosoxidans. Classification (NCBI taxonomy): domain Bacteria; kingdom Pseudomonadati; phylum Pseudomonadota; class Betaproteobacteria; order Burkholderiales; family Alcaligenaceae; genus Achromobacter; species Achromobacter xylosoxidans. Next base: position 3,479,900 of record NZ_CP061008.1, read on the forward strand.
CGGCATCGCGGGCACCTTGTTGACGGGATTCCTGCTGTTGCCCGCCCTGGGGCTGGTGCGCACGCTGAGCGTGCTGGCGGCCATCGCGGCGGCGGTGGGCGCCGTGGCGGCCTGGCGCGGAAGGTCGGATGGCCGCGCCGCCACCGGCTGGGCCACCGGCATCGCGGGCCTCGCCACGCTGGCGGTGGTCGCCATGCTGCCGGCAGACCAGTTTGCGCGGCTACTGCCCGGGGCGAGCGGCGCGGGCCTGGTGTTCTACGAGGAAAGCCATGGCGGCACGGTGGCCGTGGTCGAGCGCGCCGGCAACGGCAACCGCTTCCACCGGCTCTACATCCAGGGCGTATCGAACTCGGGCGACGCCATGCCTTCGCTGCGATACATGCGGCTGCAGGCGCTGCTGCCCTTGATCGTGCATGCGGGCGAACCAAGGTCCGCGCTGGTGGTGGGCTATGGCACCGGCATCACGGCCGGCGCCTTGTCGCAGTACCGCGGGCTGGAAAAGCGCGCGGTCGCCGAGCTGCTGCCGGCCGTGCTGCGCGCCGCGCCGCACTTCCAGGGCACGTTCCAGGCCGCCACCGATCCGGGCCTGGACAAACGGCTGCGCGACGGACGCCGCGAGCTGCAGGCCAGCGCCGAGCGCTGGGACCTGATCACGCTGGAGCCGCCGCCACCTTCCGCCGCAGGCGTGGTGAATCTGTATTCCCGCGACTTCTACCAACTGGCCGCAAGCCGGCTCGCGCCGCAAGGCATCGTGGCGCAATGGCTGCCGCTGCCCACGCAGAACGAGGACGACACCCGCGCGCTCATCGCCAGCTTCATCCAGGTCTTTCCGCATGCCCAGCTCTGGACCAGCGAACTGCATGAAATGCTGCTGTTGGGCTCGATGCAGCCGCTGACGCTGGACGCGGCCCGCATCCAGGCGCGCTACGCCCAGCCCGATACCGCCGCCGCGTTGCGGGCAGTGGGCGTACCATCGGCCGCGGCCTTGTTGTCCACCTGGGTCACAGACCGGGACGGCCTGGCGCGCTTTGCCGGCGATACCCCGGCCGTGACCGACGACCGCCCCGGCATCGAGTACGCGACCTGGGTCCGGCCGCGCGAAGTAGCGCGCGTCCTGCCCGCGCTGCTGACCTTGCGCAGCGAACCGCCGCTGGTCGGCGCGTCCGACGCGCTGCGCGCCGACATGCAGCTGGAGCGGGCGCGGCTGGACACGTTCTACTGGGCTTCGCTGGCGGCCTATGTAGGGGATCGTGAAACCTGGGGCAGGGAAATGAACAAGCTGGCGCGCGACGACGGCGACAACGCCTACTACCGCTGGTTCATGCCGAGCGCCAGGCAGTAGGGTGTGGCTGCGCGAGTCTTGACGGCGGGCGCTGACCGCGGGTCTCAACTACATATGCGCCGCCATGGCGCGACCCCGTGGGGCGAGCAGTAGCCCGCGCAGGGCGTCGCCATCGACATGCCGCTCTGGCAGCGCAGGTCCGGCGCCCGTTCGCCATAAGGCACCATGCCCTGGCAATCGCATTGCGCCAGTCCGGCGCCGGACGGCAGCTTCCGAGGCGGCTCCGGCGCGGCGGCGCGTTCGGCCTTGGCCTTGGGCGTTGGTGCGGGCGGCGGCGCGTCGTCGGCGGCATCGGCGCGCTCGATCACGCCCCGGACCTTGGCCGCCGGCATGCTGCAGGCCTTGGCGATGGCATTGACCGTGCGGCCGTCGTTGGCCATGGACAGGATCTTCTTGTCAGCGCAGGCCGCCTCGGCGCGCGGCGCGGCGAGGACCCACAGCGCGAGCGCGGCGGCCAGGAAAATGCCGGGACTGGTCAGTGTCATTGCACGCCTCCTGCACCCATGCCCGAATGAGGATGTACGGCGTAGTCTGGTCAGGCGAGAGGGTTCTGGCCAAGAGCGTAGTGCCGGCTATTTGGGGGTGTCAACGCAGCCCGATTGCCTAATACTTCTTGCGGACGCGGGCCGGGCGCCGGCGCTATTCCTAAGCATGAGGCGGCTTGGTGCGCGCGCCATGATGCGCGGGCACCAGCCCGGCGCGATCAAGCTGCCGCGAACTCCGGATGCAATCCGGCCGCGAACGGATGCGCGACGACCTCCGATTGCGCCTGCGCGCGGGCCGCCTGCAGCGCGTCCGCGCCGCGTGCGGTGCCTTGCACCGAGAAGAAGGTCACGTTCTTCAGGCCCATCGTACCCAGCACGTGCCGCAGATACGGCGTAAGGAAGTCCGGCTGGCTCTGTCCGTCGCAGCCGAAGTCGCCGCCCGAGGAGATCGCCACGTATACCGGGCGGTCCTCCATGCTGCCTTCCTTGCCGCGGGCCGTGATCTGGAAGGTGCTGCGCACCCGCACCACGTGGTCGATCCAGGTTTTCAACGATGCCGGCACGGTGAAGTTGTGCATCGGGGTCGCGATGACGACATGGGTCGCGGCCTGCAGGGACTGGATCAGTTCGGATGAGCGGCCCAGCGCGCCGCGATTCTCGCGTCCGTCCGTGGGGTCCTGGCGCGCGCTCAGCGCGGCCGCATAGTCGGAGTCGACCAAGGGCAGGGCAGTCGCGTCCACATCGACCACGGCCGCGCCCGGGGCGGCGGCGGTGAGCTGGTCGACGATGGCTTGCGACAGGCGATAGCTTTCGGAGGCGCGGCCGCGCGGGCTGCAGATGATGCGCAGGATATTCATGACGCGGAAGTTTCCAGGGATTTGCTGAATCGGATGGCGCTGGTCAAGAGACCGGCGCGGAAGTAGAAGCGCTGGGCCAGGGCGTTGCCCAGGCCGGTGTCGAGCACCAGGCGGGCGCAGCCGTTGTCGCGAGCGGCGGCGTCCAGGGCTTGCAGCAGCCGGGCGCCCCAGCGTTCGCCGCGGCGGCCGTTGGCCACCACCAGGTCGTCCACATACAGAAAGCGGCCGTAGATCAGGTTTTCCTGCAGGCGGTAGCCGGCCAGCGCGACGGCTTGGCCCTGGTCCATGGCGGCCAGCAGCCGGTAGCCATCGGCGCGCATGCGGCTCACGCGCGCGATGAAATCGGCGTCTTCCTTCAGATGAGGCCTGAGTTCGCGCATGAGCGGCAGGCAGGCCCGCAGATCCTGCGGGCTTTCGATGTGTTGCATGGTGGCTTCGGTCATGGATGCACTAGCGGTGTCGGGGTTCATGTGCAGTCATGTTAGGAGCCGCATGCCATAATTAGAAGGGCCATAAATTGAATTCTGGACTATGCCATGATCAGCTCGCAGCCACAGGACCCGCCGGCGCCGCCGGACGGCGCCGAGCCCCTGTACCGCCAAGTCTATGAGCGCTTTCGCGGCGCCATCGCGCAGGGCACGCTCAAGCCGGGCGACCGCATTCCGTCGGCGCGGGCGCTGGCCAAGGAAATGGGCGTGGCGCGCGGCACGGTGGAGGTCGCGTATTCGCTCCTGGCATCGGAAGGCTATATCCAGGCGCGCGGCCAGGCCGGCACGGTGGTGGCGCCCGACCTGCAGCCCCAGCACGCGCCGCCGCCCGCCGTGGCCATTATTCCGCCCGAGACGCCCGGCGACGGCCCGGGCTGGCGCGAGCCTTCGGGCTTGCGGCCGTTCCAGATGGGCCTGCCGGCGCTGGATGAATTTCCCCGCAAGCTCTGGGCCCGCCTGGGCGCGAGGCAGTTGCGCGGCCTGCAGGCCGCGGACCTGGCCTATCCGCCCCATGGCGGCCTGCCGGCCCTGCGCGGCGCGACCGCCGCCTATCTGCAGGTGGCGCGCGGCATCCATTGCCAGCCCTCGCAGGTGTTCATCACGGCCGGCTACAACAGCACGATGGCGCTGATCCTGCAGACGCTGTTCGAAGCAGGCGACCAGGTCTGGATGGAAGATCCAGGCTATCCCCCGACCCGCGCGCTGCTGGAGCAGGCGCGCTTGAAACCCGTACCCGTGCCGGTGGACCAGGACGGCATCATGGTCGGCGCCGGCATCGAGCGGGCGGGACGGGCGCGCGGCGCGGTGGTGACGCCTGCGCATCAAAGCCCCTTGAGCATGTCCTTGTCATTGCCGCGCCGGCAGGCGCTGCTGGACTGGGCCGAGCGTTGCGGAGCCTGGATCGTGGAAGACGATTACGACGGCGAATACCGCTACGTCGGCCGCCCGCTGCCTGCCCTGAAGAGCCTGGATACGCAGGGGCGGGTGCTGTACGCGGGCACCTTCAGCAAGGTGCTGTTTCCCGGCCTGCGGCTGGCCTATCTGGTGGTGCCCGAGGCGCAGGCCGCGCGCTTCGCGCTATCGGCGCGCCTGCAGGCGGGCGCCGCGCCGGGCCTGACCCAGGCGATATTGAGCGCCTTCATGGCCGAAGGCCATTTCGCCCGCCACATCCAGCGCATGCGCAAGCTGTACGCGGAACGGCGCGCGGCGACGGTGGCGGGCCTGCATGATGCGCTGGGGCAGCGCCTGCGGATCGAACCGCAGCCCGGCGGCATGCATCTGGTGGCGCGTCTGGAACCCGGCCAGAGCGACGTGGCGTTGGCCGGGCGGATGGAAGAGCAGGGCATGTATGCGGGCGCGCTGTCGCGCTGGTGCGCCGCGCCGCAGACGCAATCCGCGCTGCTGCTCAGCTTCACCAATATCGCCACGCAGGCGCAGGCCCGCGAACTGGGCCTGCGCATATTGCAGCTGATGCAGCCTTAGTTCAGCCCGGACTTGTCCAGGCCGTAGGCCGCATCGGCCGAACCCGGCACGGTGCGGAACGCCACGTTCAGCCGGTTCCAGCCGTTGATCCCGACCACCAGCAGGGTGAGGTCCGAGATCTCCTTCTCAGAAAGCTGCGCGCGCGCCTCGTCATAGACCGCATCCGATACGCCCTGCGCCGACAGGGTGGTGACCGCCTCGGTCCAGGCCAGCGCCGCGCGCTCGCGCGGCGAGAACAGCGTGGACTCGCGCCAGATGGCGATGTGATGCAGGCGCAGCTCGCGCTCGCCGGCGATGCGGGCCTGCTTGACGTGCATGTCCAGGCAGAAGCCGCAGCCATTGATCTGCGAGGCGCGGATATCCACCAGTTCGCCGACCTCTTGCACGATGGGGGTCTTCTTCAGCGACATGCTGAATTCCAGGTACTTCCTGGACTGTTCCTCGGACACCTGGAAATAATTCAAACGCTGGCTCATGTTCCTACCTTTTCGATGCGTGTTGCCGAGCAGAATCTCGTGCTGACAGGATGCCGCGGCTTGGCCCAGGAAGGTAGTGCCATAAATGCAGTTTTCGCCTGGGCCATGCTCAGGCCGGCCAGCGCAGCACGAAGCGGGCGCCGCCCAGGGGGCTGTCGTGGATTTCGATGCCGCCGCCGTGGCTGGCGGCTACCCGCCAGACGATGGCCAGGCCCAGGCCGGCGCCGCCGGTGCCGCGGTCCCGGCTTTCGTCCAGGCGGATGAAGGGTTCGAACACCCGCGCGCGGTCGGCCGGCGCGATGCCGCCGCCGTCGTCGTCCACGATCAGCTCGAAGCCGCCCGCCGGACACTGGGTGAGCTTGACCTCCACGTGACGGCTGGCATAGCGCACCGCGTTTTGCACCAGGTTCAGCAAGGCCCGGCTCATGTAGCGCGGATGCAGCCGCACGCGCGGCGGGTAGTCGCGATGCACATGGCACTGGATCGCACGCGCCTCGGCCTGGTGCGCCACCTGGGCCAGCGCTTCGCCCAGCCAGTCGCAGGTGTCCACGGTTTCCAGCCTGACGGAGTCGTCGCTGGGACGCTCCAGCCGCGCATAGACCAGCAGTTCGGCCACCAGCGTTTCCAGTTCGCAGATGTCGGCCTGCATGTCGCGCAGTATCTGATGCCGCTTGGGCTGGTGCTGGTCCTGGCCCAGCAGGGCGACCTCGAAGGACAGGCGCGCCAGCGGCGTGCGCAATTCGTGCGAGACCGCGTTGGTCAGGCTGCGCTGGTTTTCGACCAGCGCCGAAATGCGCTCGGCCATCTGATTAAAGCTCTCGCCCACGTGCCGCATGCCGGCCAGCCGCGACAGCCGCACCCGCACGCCGAGTTCGCCCTGGCCCATGCGCAGCGTGGCGTTGCGCAGCCGGTCCAGATCGCGCCACAGGGGCAGCGCCCAGAGCAGCAGCAGGATGATGCCGACGATCAGGCTTAGCGCGGCCCAGACGCCGACGGTGACCCACCGCTCCAGCACCGGCGCGCGCGGCAGGCGGACTTCCAGCCACTGTCTGGGCTCGCCGGACAATGGGACGAGGTAAACGTTGTACTCGTCGCGCATGATCATGCCGAGCGCGGCCAGTTGCCGCTGCTCCGCTTCGCTGGGCGTGACCTTCTCGTCGGAGAGCAGGCTCAGGCCCAGTCCATAGAGCGGCTGGATGTCGTCGCGCAGGTGTTCGGCGCGCGCAACCGGGGCAATGCCATCGAGTTCCTTGCGCAGCACATGCATCTGTCCCCGGACGGCCTGGTACGACAGATCCGCGCTGACCGAATCCAGCAGATACATCAGGCTGCGTTCCACCAATTGCGACCCCGCGACATAACCGATGGCGGCGACGACAAAGATGCGGATCGCGAACTTGAACATGTGGGATACGGCCGGATGAGGACTCGCGATGCTAGAGGCATACCGCCGGGCAGTCCGCCGATATTTGTACGGTATTTGTAAAGTTGTTTGTAGCGGCTGCGCGGGCGAGGTAAACCCGCCATATGGCCCGGCCCGTTCAGGCGGTTGAATCTGCCGCGGCGCCCGGCTATAAGCATGGGGCGGGGGCAGGACCCTCATGCCCCGCCTGCCGATGAAGCCGAATCCCATGCCGCCGCTGCCTCCCCACCAAGACGAACATGTCGCCAGCAAGCCCGCCACCGCCACGCGCGAGCAGCCCGGCCAGGGCTCCTGTCTGGAAGTCTTCCTGGTTTTCCTGCGCCTGGGGCTGACGTCGTTCGGCGGGCCGGTGGCGCATCTGGCGTACTTCCGCACGGAATTCGTGGAGCGCCGGCGCTGGCTGGACGACTACGCGTACTCCGACCTGGTGGCGCTGTGCCAGTTCCTGCCGGGGCCGGCCAGCAGCCAGGTCGGCATGGCGATAGGCCTGAAGCGCGCCGGATGGGCCGGCATGCTGGCGGCCTGGGTGGCGTTCACGCTGCCCACGGCGATCGCGCTGATTCTCTTCGCGTTGGGCCTGGCGCAGTTCGGCTGGCTGTCCGCGTCGGGCGCCATCCATGGACTGAAGATCGCGGCGGTGGCCATCATCGCGCAGGCGGTCTGGGGCATGGGCCGCTCGCTCTGTCCCGACCGCGAGCGGGCGGGGCTGGCGGTGGCTGCGGCGCTCATCACCATCCTGATGCCGACGACCCTGGGGCAATTGAGCGCGATCCTGCTGGGCGCAATCGCCGGCATGGCCGCGCTGCAGGTACCGCCGCGTCCGGCCCTGGCGGTGCAGCCGCTGAAGATCTCGCGCCGCGCCGGATACACGGCATTGGCGCTGTTCGTGCTGCTGTTGGCGGCCTTGCCGGCTTGGGCGGCGATCAGCGGCATGCCGCTGGCGCAGCAGCTCTCGGGCTTCTACCGCGCGGGCGCGCTGGTGTTTGGCGGCGGCCACGTGGTGCTGCCCTTGCTGGAATCCGCCTCGGTGGCGGGCGGCATGGTTTCCAACGCCGATTTCCTGGCAGGCTACGGCGCGGCGCAAGCCATGCCGGGGCCGCTATTCGCTTTTGCCGCCTTCCTGGGCGCGATGTCGTCCGGTCCCTTGTCAGGCTGGGCTGGCGGACTGGTGTTGCTGGCGGCCATCTTCCTGCCAGGCGCCTTGCTGGTGGCGGCTGCGCTGCCGTTCTGGGAAAGCCTGCGGCGGCGCGCGGGCGTGCGCAACCTGATCGCGGGCGTGAACGCGAGCGTCGTGGGCATCCTGCTGTCGGCGCTGTACGACCCGGTCTGGATCAGCGCCATCCGCGACCGCGCGGACTTCGGGCTGGCCTTGCTGCTGTTCGGCCTGCTGGTCTATGCGCGCTGGTCGCCCGTCTGGGTGGTGCTGCTGGCCGCGGCCGGCGGCTGGGCGTTGGCCTAGCGCAGCCGCCCCAAGACAACCCCGCGGCGTTGAATCAGGACTGCCAGCGCGGCGGGCGTTTTTGCAGGAAGGCGTCTATGCCTTCGCAGGCGTCGGCTTCCATCATGTTGCGCGCCATCACGTCGCCCGCGTAGTCATAGGCATCCGCCAACGCCATCTGCCGCTGCTTGTAGAACATGCGCTTGCCGTAACGGATGGCCGTGGGACTCTTGGCCAGGATGTCGTCGACCAGCGCGCGCACGCGCTGGTCCAGCTGCGCCTCGGGCACCGCGTCGTTGATCAGGCCCCAATCCCTGGCCTGGCCGGCATCGATGAAGCGCGCCGTCACCAGCATTTCAAAGGCGCGCTTGGCCGATACGTTGCGGCTGAGCGCGACGGCGGGCGTGGAGCAGAACAGGCCGACGTTGATGCCGGATACCGCGAACTTCGCCGTGTCGGCCGCCACGGCCAGGTCGCAGCTGGCCACCAGCTGGCAGCCTGCCGCGGTGGCGATGCCGTGCACCTTGGCGATCACCGGCACCGGCAAGGCCTGCAAACCCTGCATCACGGCGCTGCATTTCCTGAAGAGGTCGCGGTAGTAATCCAGCGAGGGCTGGCTGCGCATTTCGCGCAGGTCGTGGCCGGCGCAGAACGCCCGGCCGCTGGATTCGAGCACCACGCAGCGCACGCCGGCATCGCGCGACAGCGCGTCGATCTCCGCTTGCAGCGCGGCCAGCAGGCCTTCGGACAGCGCGTTGAACTGCCCGGGGCGGTTCAGGCGCAGCGTCACCACGCCGTCTTCGGCGTGGCGCGCCAGGATCGGCTCTTGCGCCGCTGCTTCGTTGTTCATGTCGTCTCCAGGGTGGGCTATCCCTGGATAGTAGAGGCATACGCCGATCGGCGTCAGCCCGCCGCCAGACGCCGCGCCATGCCCGGCGACAGGCACAGCAGCGGCCCGACGATGACCGCGCCGATCAGCGCCATCGCCGCTTGCGGCGCCATGCCGCTGTCCAGCAGGAGAGTGGCGATGACGGCCGATCCGCTCATCTGGAACAGGCCATAGACCGCGGCCGCGGTGCCGGCGCGCTCGGCGAAGGGCTCCAGCGCCAGGCTCAGCCCGGACCCCAGCGCCAGCGAAAAGCCCACGGTCAACACCGCCACCGGCAACATGAAGACCCAGGCCGACAGGGGCAGCCACAGCCACGCGGCCAGGTGCATGGCGGCGGCCGCAAGCAGGGCGGCCATGCCCACGCGCACCATGGTGTGGCGGCCAAAGCGCGCGATGAAGGCAGGGGCCAGGAAGAAGGCGCCGATATTGATCGCCGCGTTGCCGCCGAACCAGGCGGAGAAGCCCAGTTCGGAATAGCCCAGTTGCTGCACCAGCACTACCGGCGCGGCGGACACGAACACCAGGATCATCGCCATGCCGGCCATGCCGAACGCCGCGAAATACAGAAAGCGGCCGCTGGCCGCGATCGGCGCATAGCGGCGCAGGCTGTAGAGCGCGCCGTGGGGCTTGGGCGGCGCGGCGCGGGTTTCCTCGAAGCGGATCGCCAGGAATCCCGCAAGGGTCAAGGCGAACAGCACCATGAAGACGAAGGTGCTGCGCCAGCCCGCGTGCACGGCCAGCGCGCCGCCCACCATGGGCGCCAGCGCAGGCACGGTGCACAAGGCGCCGTTCAAATAGCTGTAGACGCGCGCGCCGACTGCGGGGCTGAAGCAATCACGGACCGCGGCAAAGGCGACCAGCGAGGCCGAGCACGCGCCCAGCCCCTGGATCACGCGGGCAACATAGAACACGTCCAGCGACGTGGCCGCGGCGCCCAGCGCCGAGCCCAGCAGATAGGCCAGCGCGCCGCCCAGCGCCACGGGCCGCCGGCCATAGCGGTCGGCCAGCGGACCGATCAGCACCTGGCCCACGCCCACGGCGAAGATGAAGAGGGTGATGCTGGCTTGCAGCGCGGTGACTGGCTGGCCGTAATCCTGCGCCATGACGGGCAAGGAGGGCAGATAGATATCGATGCCCATGGGCGTAAGCGTGACCAGTCCCATCAGGAGACCGATCAGCCAGCGTTGGCCGCGAGGGGATAATGCAGACTTCATGGCAGGCTCGGGGTCCATTGCGGACCCGGGAAAACCCGATATTATCCATGAACCGGCGTAGAATCTTCCAGCTATGAACACACCCGCCCTGCGTCCCCGCATCGTCATCCATTACTGCACGCAGTGCCAGTGGCTGCTGCGCGCCGGCTGGATGGCCCAGGAACTCCTGTCCACGTTTTCGACCGATCTGGGCGAGGTCGTGCTGCAGCCTGGCACCGGCGGGATCTTCCAGGTCACCTACAACGGCGACCTGATCTGGGACCGCAAGAGCGATGGCGGCTTCCCCTCGGCCAAGGAACTGAAGCAGCGCGTGCGCGACCGCCTCGATCCCGGCCGCACGCTGGGCCATATCGACGGCCACTCCGCCGGCCCGCTGGCCGCGCCCGACGCCTGAAGCGCATGCGGACCGGCCCCGCAAGAGCCGGCCCGTTGCCACGCAGCCGCAGGCTTCAGGCGGAAGACTCCGCTTGCGCCAGGCCCGCGCGCTGCTTGCGTTGGCGCATGGCCGACACCACCAGCAGCGCAATCAAGCCCACGCACGCCACCACGAAGCCCAGGCTGATGGGCCGCGAGACGAAGATCGTCAGGTCGCCGCGCGACAGCAGCAGGGCGCGGCGGAAGTTCTCTTCCACCATGGGGCCGAGCACAAAGCCCAGCAACAGCGGCGCGGGTTCGAAGCGCATGCGGATCAGCGCGTAGCCCGCCGCGCCGAACAAGGTCACCATGGCCACGTCGAACAGATTGTTGTTGGTGCTGTAGACGCCCACGCAGACAAAGAACAGCGCCGCCGGGAACAGGTAGCGGAACGGCACCGTCAAGAGCCGCACCCACATGCCGATCAGCGGCAGGTTCAAGAGCAGCAACAGCACGTTGCCCACCCAGAAGCTGGCGATCAGCCCCCAGAACATGTCGGCGTGCTCCACCATCATCTGCGGTCCCGGCTGGATGCCGTGGATGATCAGCGCGCCCAGCATCAGCGCCATCACCGGATCGCCGGGGATGCCCAGGCTCATGGTGGGAATAAAGCTGGTCTGGGTCGACGCGCTGGTGGCCGCTTCCGGTCCGGCGATGCCTTCGATGGCGCCGCGGCCGAAGCGGCGCGGCTCGCGCGCCACCTTCTTTTCCGTCGCATACGAAATGAACGAGGCGATGGTGGGACCGGTGCCGGGCAGGATGCCAAAAGCCGCGCCGATGGCCGTGCCGCGCACCAGCGCGCCGCGCGACTGCTTGATGTCGCCGGCCTCGGGCCGCATCGACTTCATGCTGATCTTGGCGGTGGTCACCTTGGCGTCGCCGCCGATGCGGTTGATGTTCTTCAGGAAGTCCGCCACGCCGAAGAGACCCATGGCCAGCGCCACGATCTGCAGGCCGTCGGACAGCTCCAGGATGCCGAAGTGAAAGCGCATCGTGCCGGTGTTGACGTCGGTGCCCACCACGCCCAGCAGCAGACCCACCACCACCATCGCCACGCCCTTGATCGCCGATCCCTTGGCCAAGGTGGCGCCAGCCAGCAGGCCCAGCATCATCATGGAGAAGTACTCGGCGGGGCCGAACTTGAAGGCCACGTCCACCAGCATAGGGGAGAACAGGATCATCGCCAGAATGCCGACCGACGCGCCGCAGAACGACGAGAACATCAGCATGAACAGCGCCGAGCCGGCCTTGCCGTTGCGCGCCAGCGGATTGCCGTCCAGGCAGGCCACCGCGTGCGACGCGGTGCCGGGCAGGTTCAGCATGATGGAGGTAATCCCGCCACCGTACTGCGACCCGTAGTAGATGCCCGACAGCATCACCAGCGCCGCCGTGGGCGTCATGGTGTAGGTCAGCGGCAGCAGGATGGAGATCGCGGCCAGCACGCCCATGCCCGGCAGCACGCCGATAAGGTTGCCCATGAACACGCCGAACACGGCCCACATGAGGTTGTCCAGCGCGAAGGCGACGGAGAACCCGTGCATCAGGTTGTTGAAGATTTCCATCGATCAGCCCCAGCGGAACAGCGGAAACTGCAGTTGCAGCGCCCAAGAGAAAACGGCGACGCCCAGCACGGTTACGCCGGCGGCCAGCAGCGCCGCGCTGCGCGGCGTGTGCTGGCGGTCGCCCATCGCGGAAATGAAGACCAGCGCAAAGGTCGCGGGCACCAGGCCGCCATACTTGCCCAGCAGGATGAAGGTCATCAGTCCGCCGATGATGCAGCCCCAGCCGCGCCAGTCGGGCGGGGGCTCGTCTTCGGCGTCCTCATCGGGTGCCGCGGGCGCCGCCGCCATGCGCGCGATCATCAGGCCCAACAGCACCAGCAGCACGCCCAGGATCGCGGGGAACATCCCCGGCCCCATGCGCGCCAGGCTGCCGATGTTGTAGGTGGATGCCTGCGCGATGGCGCCCAGGCCCAGCACGATCATCGTGCCGGCTGCCCAGACCTCGCGCCGCGCGGCGCTGCGTTTGGATTGCATCTGTAGTCCTCCCGTTGTTGTGCTTTTGCCTGACTACGTTCTGAACAAAAGCTGACTTTTGAATGAACGCGGAAGTCTAGGAATTCAAACTTCCGTTCACCTTTCAGGCGCACGGGCAATGCGCCAAACAGGCGTTTTTTTCGGCAAAAACGGGGGAAATCCCTAAGCCCGCGAGAATGGCGGGCAGGACCGATGCGCTACGCGCAAGCGTTTGTTGCGGCTATGCGCCGCGCGCCGCGGCGGCGGGTTCTCAGCCCTTGGGCGTCCAGGGCTTGCGCGGGCTGCCGGCCAACGCGACGTCCAGGCGCTGCCTGGCGGCCAGGGGCCAACAGGCGTCCATGTCGTAGAACGCTTCGGCCGCCGGCACGTCGTCCGGTATGCCCACCCATGGGTGCCTGGAACGCACGAAGCAATGCGCGCCAGGCGGGAAGTCGGCGGCGCGGTCCAGCGTGCCCGCGTAGATCAGCGCCACCGTTTCGCCGTAACCCGGGTGATGGCTCCACAGCAGGCCGAGGCAGGCCGCGCAACGCACGACCACGACGGTCTCGCCATCATTGGCGTTCTTGTCCGCGGGATGGCGGCGCACCTCGCCGCGCAGGCGCTGCACGCGGTCGGATTCGATCACCGCGTTCATCGCAAAGGCGGTGCCGGAGTGCCGTTGGCACACGGTGCAATGGCAGCAATGGACAAACATGGGCGGGCTGGCGAGGCGGTAGCGGACCGCGCCGCAATCGCAGCCGCCTTCGATGGGAGCCTGAGTCACGATGCGTCTCCTGGGAAGGTGCGCATCCAGTGTATTGAGGCCGCTGGCCGCCGGGCAGTGGCGATCGCGTCACGCTGCGGGGGGATTTGCGTCAACGTCACCAGGGCAGGGTGGCGGGACCGGAATCGCGGCCGCCGGTGACGCTATTGCTTTTGCAGGCAATATGATGCTAAAATACATCAATTTTCGGCAAAATTACAATAAACCAAGCGCCGAAAAAGTCGCTGGCGGCCGCGGCCGCCATTTTCGTTTGCGTTGCCTGCGCGCATGCCCCCCGCGCCCCGATGGCATCCATTGGAAACAGCATCCATGGCACGCACGAATCTCATGCATTGCGCTTTGCGCGGGGGAAAGCCATGCGTCCTGAACAGGAGAACGTTCATGTCTCATCAACTCGTTGGCAAGAAGTGGCAATTCGAGATTCCTCCCCTGGACTGGAAGGCGCCCGAGACCAATAAGGACGCGGACATCAAGACCGTTGCCGCGGACGCCGATGCCGCCGAAGACCAGGACGCCTGACCGGGCGTTGCCACAACCCTGAAATAGCCGCCGGGCGGGCAGGGGCGTCAGCCCGCGTGCGTCACCACGCGATTGCGCCCCTGCTGCTTGGCAGCGTACAGCGCGGCATCGGCCGCCTGAAAAACCGGCTCCACATCCGCGCCGCCCGCCGGCCAGTGCGCCACGCCGGCTGACACCGTGATTTCCGGGGCGCCGCTCAAGCGGCGCATCTCCGTCGCCTTGCGCAGGCGCTCGGCCATGCCCGTGGCCTCCCTGGGACCCGCCGCGGGCAGCAGGATCAGGAACTCCTCGCCGCCGTTGCGGCAGAGCATGTCGGTCGGGCGCGAACAGTCGCGCATCAACTGCGCCATTCCCTGTATCACTTCATCGCCCGCCGTATGGCCGTAGGTGTCATTGACCCGCTTGAAATGGTCGATGTCCAAGGCGATCACGGCAAAGGGCGTGTCGGCCGCCTGCAGCGCGTCCACCGCCTGCCGCATGCCGCGGCGGTTGCGCAGCCCGGTCAGCGGATCGGTGATGCTGGCCTGATTGAGCTGGCCGATCTTGTCCTGCAGGTTGGTGTAGCTGCGGATCACTGCGCGCTTGAGGCGCTGCGCCTCGAAATACCAGGCTTTCACCGAGCGCACCCGCTGCATGGCCACCGCCATGTCATGGTGCTCGACGTTGGTCGCCAGTTGCGATAGCGGCTGCGAAATCTTGCGCGCGCACCACCAGATGGCCAGCAGGAACAGCAGCGCGAAGGGCGCCGCGTAGCGGATCAGCGCCCAGATGAGATCGTGCAAGGGCTCCAGCGTGGCCAGCGCGGGGCGCTGCGCGATCACGCCCCAGCCGCTGCGCGAAACATGCGCGTAGCCGGCCAGCATGTCCACCCCGCGCGTGTTGATCAGGCGCTGCGCGCCGTCTTCGCCGCGCATCACCGCGGCCACCACGGGATTGCCGGTGACGTCCTCGCCAACGCGCCCGCTCTCGGCGTGATAGATCAGCCGCCCCTCGTGATCCACCACGTACAGATAGGAGCCGTCCTGATACGGATGCTTGCCCAGCAGGTTGTGCAGGGCGCCTTCGTTGCGCAGGTAGATCGTGCCAGAGACATAGCCCAGGTAGACGCCGCTCTCCGAATGAATGGGATACGAGACGTTGATCAACAGGTTGCCGGCGACCGACACATAGGGCTTGCTGATCAGGGGCTTGCGCGTTTGCAGCGCCATGCGGCTGGCGGCATTGTCGACCCGCGATCCCTGGAAGCTGCGGATGGCCTGGCTGGCCGCCACCATGACGCCGTCAGCACGGATGATGGCGACCGAGTTGAAGCTGTCCGTCTGCTCCCGCAGGCGCGCGACTTCCGCGTTCAGGACCTCCGGCGCATCGAAGCGCCAGGCGACATGGCGGGCGCTGTACTCCAGTTGCTGCAGGGCCGATTCCAGGAAAGTGCCCGCGCTCTCGGCCAGCTTGGCGGCATACACCCGGTTGGATTCCAGCGTATTGGCGATGAGCTGTTCGCGCTGCACCCGATAACTGGCGTACAGGGCGTTGGCGGTGGCGGCGAGGGCGCTGCATACGGTAAGCGCAAGCACCAGCCCGCGTAGGTTGATTCGCATGAAGATCGTGTCGGGCAGGATTCGGGTTGCGGCGAGTGCGCGGGATTTTACCCGCGCGGGGCGTCCGGCTCGTCCAACAGCCGGGCCGCGGGCGATTCGGCCGCCGCCCCGGCGCGGAAGTAGCCCATGACGGTGGCCACGCTGGCGTGTCCGGTCATGGCCATGGTGTCGCCCAGCGGTACGTTCCGCCGTCCGGCCTCGGTCACGAATCCGGATCGCAGGCTGTGCGCCGAAAACTCGCCTTCCAGGCCGGCCAGCTTGCAGCGTTCCCGCACGATGTCCCGCACCGCGGCCGCGGCCAGCGGCTCGCCCAGCACGTCGCCGCGCCGCACGCGCCGGAACAGCGGACCTTGCGTGATGCCGCTGGCGCGCAGCCAGGCATCGAGCGCCTGCGCAGCCACGCCCACGATGGGCTTCTGGTCGTTGGCGCGGTGGGCGCCCGCCTGGTTGGTCTTGGAATACGCCAGCGCGTACAGAAAGCCCTCGGCCGTGCGCCGCGTGTTTTCCATCGTGGCGTGCACGACTTCGGAGCGCCTGCGCCCGCCGCTGGCCCAGGCGAACAGCAGCAGGGCGCGGTCGCGCAGTCCGCGCAGCGAGCCGTCGCAGGTGGCCAGCATGGCCTCCAGCGGTTCGCGCGTCAGCGCCACCTTCTTGGCGGGCGCCACGCCGCGCCGGGCGTAGGCGCGCCGCGTCCTGGCAAGCAGTTCGCGCACCGCGGCCGCGCGGCAGGGGTTGGGGTGGCCTTGAAGTTCGTGCGCCTTGGACAGCACGGAGATGCGCTGCAGCAGCGTGTTTAGGCTGGGCGCACCCAGCCTGCCTTTGGCTTTGAGCCGGACCAGTTCCTGGTCCAACGCCAGCGGCAATTCCCATTTCAGGCCTTGCTCGGTGGACCGCTGCGCATGGTCGACCACGAACTGGACCACGGCGGCTTCCGGCAAGGGCAGGGCAAAGGGACGGGCGTAGCGCAGCTCGAACCAGGCGCTCCAGTAGCGGATGGCGGCGCGGTAGCTGGCGACCGTGTTGGCCGAACTGCCTTCGCGCATCAGGGCGCGGGCGGCAGCGTCGGCCTGGGCGTCAAGGGTCAGCGGGTCCAGAGCGGGAAGCGGCGCCTGCGTTTTCAGCTGTGTCATGTTGAAGAGGGTGAGGAAAATCATATTTCATACATATTATTATGTATGCTGTATGATATCTAACATTAATATCAATTTACTCACGATAAGGTTCCATTATCGTGGGTAATTATCCTACAGATGCCGAATCCGGCACGGAGCACGCGCATGGCCACCGGAATTACCGAAACTGACGTCTGGACCGCCGCCGACGCCTTGCTGCTGGAGGGCGCGCGGCCCACCATCGAACGGGTGCGGCAAAAGATCGGCCGGGGTTCGCCCAACACCGTCAGCCCCTATCTCGAAACCTGGTTCCGTTCGCTGGGCGCGCGCATCAAGGACCCGGGCGCGTTCGCGGCGCCCGCGGCCGTACCCGATCCGGTAGCGCAGGCGGCCTCGCACTTCTGGGAAGCCGCCTTGGCCGAGGCCCGCGCGCAGCAGGAACAGGCCTATCGCGGTCGCTGGGAAGAACTGGCGCGGGAAGGGGAGCAGCTCGCCTCCGACGCCGAACAGCTGCAGCAGCGCGAAGCCCAGCTTGCGCATCGCGAACAGGATCTGCAGGAAGCCCTGAGGGTGGCCACTTCCCAATTGGCCGCCGCCGAAGACCGGCTGCTGGCGGCCGAACAGCAGTTGCGCCAACGCGATGAACTGCTCAGGCGCAACCAGCTGCAGCTGGAAGACGCACGCGGCGCCACGCAGGCGGCGCTGGCGGAAAGCGAGAAGATCCGCACCCAGCATGCCCAGGCGCTCGACGCGCTGGAAACCCGCCACACTGCCCACGAGCGCCGCTGGCTGAACGAACTGGACAGCGAGCGCGGCGCCGTCAAACGCTTGCAGACCCGGCTGGACGAGGCGCAGGCCGCCAGCCAGCAGCAGGCGGCGCAGGCGCGCAAGGCGCTGGAGCAGGAACAGGAGCTGCGCCGCCAGGCCGAACACAAGGCGCAGGCTGCGGGCGGCGAGACCCAGGCCCTGCAAGCGCGCCAGCAGGCCGATCAGGCCGCGGCCAGCGCGGCGCGGGCGGCAGCGCGTGAACGCGAAATGGCGCTGGAATCCCGGCTGGCGGCGGCCGAGCAACGCGCGTCCGACTACCTCGCGCAGTTGAAAGGGAAGGATGAGCAACTGGGCGAACTGACCCGGCATCTGCTGGCGCAAGTCCAGCGGCAGGATCCGGGGCAGGCGCGGCCGGAGCATCCGGGGTCCTAGCGCCGCGCGCGCAGCCTGGCGCATCACGGTTCGCGGGTCGCGGCAAAAGGATGCGCTGCATGCCCCCGGCGACCCGATTCGGATTATTGTTATAGGCATGGCGAAGCGCGCAACGCGCCCCGCCACGCGGCACATATATATAGCGACGCAGTAACCCGGCCAGCCGGAGGAACTATGTCATTTCGCGTGATTGCCTCGATGCTCTGCGCGCTGTTGCTGTGGCTGCCTCCATCGCCTGGGTATACCCAGGCGACAAAGGGCAAAGGCGACCCGCTGGCGCTGGCCTACAACATGAAGCCCTGGACCGGGGATTTCGACGGCATGGTCAAGCGCCGGCAGGTCCGCGTGCTGGTGCCTTACAACAAAACCCTGTATTTCCTGGACAAGGGCGGCACGCAGCGCGGCATCATCGCCGAGATGATGACCGAGTTCGAGAACGACCTGAACCGGCAGCTCAGGAACAAGAACATCCGCGTGTACGTGGTGCTTCTGCCGACCTCGCGCGAACGCCTGATTCCCGATCTGCTGGCGGGCAAGGGCGACATCGTCGCGGCCAACCTGACGGTCACCGAGGAACGCCGGAAGCTGGTCGATTTTTCCACGCCGCTGGCGTCGGGCGTGCCGGAGCTGGTCGTGGCCTCGCCAGGCGCGCCCGAGCTCAAGTCGCTGGACGATCTGTCCGGGCAGGAAATCTTCATCAACCCCGTCAGCAGCTACTACGGCAGCGTAAAGACATTGAACGCGGATCTGGAGGCCAGGGGCCTGAAGCCCGCCATCATCCGCGATGCGCCCGGCAACTTCGAGACCGATGACATCCTGGAGATGGCCAGCGCAGATCTGGTCAAGTACACCGTCGCCGACCGCTACCTGGCCAATTTCTGGAAGCAGATCTTCCCGCAGATCAAGGTCTACGCGAACCTGGAGATCGACAAGGGCAACGACATCGCCTTCGCCTTCCGCAAGAACTCGCCCAAGCTCGCGGCGGTGCTCAACCCCTTCATGGAGAAGAACCGCGTCGGCACCTCTTTCGGCAACCAGCAGCTCACCAAGTACCTGAAATCCGTGAAATGGGTGAAGGGCGCCACCGACCCCGAGGAAATCGAGAAATTCCACCGCCTGGCGGAGTTCTTCCGCAAGTACGGGGATGAATACAACATAGACTGGCTGCTCATGATGGCCCAGGGCTACCAGGAGTCGCGGCTGGACCAGGACGCCAAGAGCTCGGTCGGGGCGATAGGCGTCATGCAGATCATGCCGGCCACCGGCAAGGAACTGAAGGTAGGCGATATCCGGCGCGAGGAGTTCAACATACACGCCGGCGTCAAGTACATCCGTTTCATGATCGACCAGTACTACGCGAAAGAGCCCATGACGGACTTGAACAAGGGACTGTTCGCTTTCGCTTCCTATAACGCCGGCCCCGCCCGGATCAACCAACTGCGCAAGGAAGCCGCCGCCAGCGGACTGGACCCGAACGTCTGGTTCGACAATGTGGAGCGGGTGGCGGCCGAGCGCATCGGGCGCGAAACCGTGCAATACGTGAGCAATATCTTCAAGTACTACATCGCCTATACGCTGGTGCGCGCGCAGGGCGCGGGCGACGGCGCGGGGACGCCGCGCTAGCCGGAGGCGGCGCCGCTTGCGGGCCGCCACGGTGTATGCCCGCGGGTTTTTCGGATAAATTCGCCACAGGCGCATCCGCATGCACCCATCCGGCAGACGCCCCGCCGGCATCGATGCGCCACAGATCAGGGCCGCCGGCCCTGTCAGGAGCCGCGGTTGAATCCTCTTCCACGCCAGACGGTCGATCTCGCCCGCATCATCCTCGTCATCGTGATCCTGGCCGGCCTGATGGCAGGCAGCGTCTACATCCTGCGCCCGTTCCTGCCCGGCCTGGTCTGGGCCACCACGATCGTCGTGGCGACCTGGCCGGTCATGCTGGCGATCCAGCGCTATTGCGGCGGACGGCGCTGGATGGGTACCCTGACCATGCTGGTCATCCTGCTGTTCGTCATCGTGCTGCCGCTCTACGAGGTGATCTCGACGCTGGCCTTGCACAGCAGCTCGATCATGGCGGCGGTCAAGAGCCTGCCCGACTACGCGCTGCTGGCGCCGCCCGCGTGGGTCCACGGCATTCCACTGGTCGGCCCCAAGATCGCGCAGGAATGGCAGACCCTGTCGGACGCCGGCGCCGGCGGCCTGCTGGCCAAGCTCGAACCGTATCTGACAAGCGCCGCGGCCTGGCTGCTCGGGCATGCCGCCATCGTCGGCGCCTTCATGATGCACATGCTGATCACCGTGGTCGTGGCCGGCATCCTCTATACCAAGGGCGAGGTGGCGGTCGATTTCGTGCGGCGCTTCTTCAACCGGCTGGCGGGCCAGCGCGGCCTGGCGGCCGTCAAGCTTGCCGGGCAGGCGATACGCGCCGTGGCGCTGGGCATCGTCGTGACCGCCGTGGTGCAGTCCGGGCTGGGCGGGATCGGCCTGTGGATCGCGGGCGTGCCGGCTGCCGGCATCCTCACCGCGCTGATGGTGATGCTGTGCCTGGCGCAGCTGGGGCCATTCCTGCCCATGCTGGCTGGCGTGGTCTGGCTGTTCCAGAACGACATGAAGCTGGCGGCCGCGGTCCTGCTGGTCTGGGCGGTGCTGGTGGCGATGCTGGACAACCTGCTGCGGCCGTTGCTCATCAAGCGCGGCGTCAACCTGTCCTTGCTGCTGATCCTGGTGGGCGTGCTGGGCGGACTGTTTGCCTTCGGCATCGTGGGCCTGTTCATCGGCCCGGTGATCCTGGCGGTGACCCATACGCTGCTCAACGCCTGGATCGAAGAAGTGCCGCCGCCCGCCGCGTTGGACGCGGAAACGGAGCCCGCCGCAACGCCCGCGGAACGCGCCGGATTTCCGCCGGTCTGAACGCCGCCGGCATCGGCTGCCAGCCAGGCCGTGCCGGGCAGCCTGCCGGGGAAGGGCGTAACATCTGCCTCACGTCGCGGGCGCAGTGCCCGCTTTTCTGGCAACACCCCGGCAATACCTCATGACGATGCACCCTCTGGCGCCGCTGCAAGGCGGCTACTCTTCCTGGTCCGAAGCCCTGCCCGAAGCACGGCTCGAAGCACGGCTCGATTCACGGCCTGGTTCCACACCCGGCCCCGCGGCTTTCCCGCACAAGGCGGTGGCGCGATGAGCGAAAGCGTACGCCTGGCCAAGCGTCTGGCCGCCGAACTGTCCTGCTCGCGCGGCGACGCGGAACGCTACATAGAGGGCGGTTGGGCCGCCGTGGACGGCAAGCAGGTCGAGGAGCCCGGCTATCGGGTGGCGCCCGGCCAGTCCGTGGGCCTGTTGCCGGGCGCGCGCCTGGAAGACGCGCGTCCCGTGACCGTACTGCTGCACAAGCCCGCCGGCCTTTACGCCAATGACGAACCCGGCTCCGCGCGCGACCTGATCCTGCCTGAGAACCTGATGCCCGGCGACCGTTCCGGGCAGCGCTACCTGAAGCGCATGTTCAATGGCCTGAAGCTGGTCACGCCGCTGGAGCGCGCAGCCAGCGGCCTGGTCGTCTACACGCAGGAATACCCGATCGCCCGCAAGCTGGTGGAAGAGGGGCGCTACGTGGAGCAGGAGTACGTGGCCCAGGTGTCCGGCCAGCTCAGCGCCGCCGACCTGGCGCGCCTGCAGCGCGGCATGGCTTACGACGGCCGCGCCGCCACGCCCATGAAGGTCAGCTGGCAGAACGAAACCCATCTGCGCTTCGCCCTGAAGACGCCCGCGCCCGGCTTCATCGAGTACGTGTGCGATGCGGCGGGATTGCGCCTGCAGGCCCTGCGCCGCATCCGCATCGGCCGCCTGCCGATGGCCGGCCTGGGCCTGGGGCAATGGCGCTACCGCCTGGACTACGAACGCTTCTGACGGCAGCAGGGATGACCATGGAACAAGCGCCGCAAGGCCAGCGACCACAGCGCGATCCCGGACGCCGGGGTTTCTTGATCAATGCCGGCGCCCTGTGCCTGTCCGCCGCCTTGGCCGGCTGCGCGGCGCCCAAGCCTGCGCCGCGCCGCGCGCCGCAGTCGGCCAAGCCCGGCTCCGTCGCGTCCCCGGTTGTCAGCAGCGCCGCAGCCCCTGTGCCCGCGCTCAAGCCCGGCGCGCGCATCGCCATCGTGGCGCCCGCGTCCGCCGCGCTGGATGCCGCGGACGAAGCGGCCGAATGGCTGTCCGCGCGCGGCTACGTGCCGCAGGTCATGCCGGCCGCGCGTTCACGGCTGGACGCCCCCTATGACTATCTGGCGGGATCGGACGCCGACCGGTTGGCCGACCTGCATGCGGCGTTCGCCGCGCCCGATATCGGCGCCGTCTGGTGCCTGCAGGGCGGCTTTGGTTCCTGGCGCCTGCTGGATCAGCTGGACTTCGATCTGCTGCGCCGCCACCCCAAGCCGTTCATCGGCTATAGCGACATCACGGCCCTGCACCTGGCCATGCAGCGCCGCGCCGGTTTCGTCACGTTCCACGGGCCGATGCTGGCGCAGGACCTGCTGGCCGGCAAGCGCGAACCCACCGAATCGAACCTGCTGTCCATGATCAGCGGCCAGGTGGGGCAGGGGGCGTGGATCACGCCGCCGCCTTACGCCACCGCCACGGAACTGATACCGGGCACGGCGACCGGACGGCTGATCGGCGGCAATCTGGCGCTGATCGGCGCACTGATCGGGTCCGATAGCGAAATCGACACCAGCGGCGCCATTCTTTTCATCGAGGACGTCAACGAAGCCTTGCCTCGCATCGACCGGCTGTTGAGCCAGTTGGCTGCGGCGGGCAAGTTCGATGACCTCAAGGGAGTGCTGGTCGGCAACTTCACGCGCATCCTGGGCGTGCCGGGCGACGATGCCCAGGCGCAGGGGCTGCTGTACCCGCTGATACTCGACCAGTTCCGCTCGCGCGGCATTCCGGTGCTGGCCGGATGGCCCAGCGGCCATGGCGATCCGAACCTGACCTTGCCGCTGGGCGCACAGGTCACGCTGGACACGGGGCGTGGCGGATTGCGGCTGGAGCAAGCAGTGGCGGTGTGATCCGAAATGATCCATTAATGAGGCATAAAATATGACTATGCCTTATTAAAATAGCATTCTTAAATCCAAAAATGACTCATTAATAGTGCAAATTACCAAGCAACGCACTATTATTGATTCATGAAAAAGAAGATCGAACCCAGCTTCGATGCCGCCATGGCGCTTGCGCGCCTTGGCGCCAACATCCGCACCGCCCGGTTGCGCCGCGCCGAAACCGAGTCCATGCTGGCTGCCCGCATGGGCGTGTCGCGCGCCACGGTCACGCGCCTGGAACGCGGCGACGGCGGCGTGTCCCTGGCGCTGGCCATTGAAGCCCTGCTGCAGTACGGCTATGCGGACCAGGTCTACGCCCTGGGCGACCCCGACCTGGACGGCGTAGGCAAACGCCTGGACGCGGTGCGCCGGCCCAGCCGGGGCAGCGGCAAAACGCCCAACACGCACCGCGCCGATCCTACCCAGCTGTAGCGCCACGCAAATCGTGAAAGCAAGAAAACACAAATCGGTGGAGAGCGAGCTGTATGTCTATGTCGACATCCGCGGCGAGGCCGTGCTCGCCGGCCTGCTGACGCTGGACGATTCGGACGAAAGCCGCTTCTACGCCGAATTCACCTATGTGCAGTCCTACGTGAACGACCCGCGCGCCTTTGCGCTGGATCCGCTGAACCTGCCGCTGGTGGATGCGCGCACCACCTTCCGCACCGAAAGCCGCTACGAAACGCTGGGCGCGATCTTTGACGCCGCGCCCGACGCCTGGGGCCGCAACGTCATGCGCGTGGACAACGCCGGCGCTCGCGTGACCGAGGACGAAGTGCTGCTCAAGGGCCGCGGCATGGGCGTGGGGGCCTTGTTCTTCAGCGCCCGCCGGCTCACGCCGAACATGCGCAAGACCTACCGCCTGCCGGAACTCAGCCAGGTGGAATCGCTTGCCGATCTGCTCGCCGACATCGACCAGGGCGTCAAGCCCAAGGGCCTGTACCGCGACATCCTGGGCAGTTCCTGGGACATCGGCGGCGCGCGCCCCAAGACCATCGTGCGCGACGAGCGCGGCGAAATGTGGATCGCCAAGTTTCCGCGCAAGGGGGATTCCTACGACCGCCAGCGCGTCGAGTACGCCAACCTGCAGATGGCGCGCGCCATCGGCATGACGGTGCCCGAGATCCGCCTGGCAGAAACGCATCTGGGCGCGGTCCTGCTGACGCACCGCTTCGACCGCGAACTGCTGCCGGCCGGACAGGGCGCAACCCCGATCGTCGCGCGCCGCCATTTCCTCAGCGGCGCAGCGCTGATCAGCCCCTCGGCGCAGATCGGCAAGCGCGAGCTCGACGAGGCGCGCGGCAAGGCCACGTATTCCTACGCGCGGCTGGCGGACGTCACGCGCCGGATTTCGTCCAACCCGGTGCAGGACCTGAAAGAGCTGTACGCGCGCATGGTCCTGAACGTGGCCGTCCACAATACCGACGACCACCTGAAGAACGTCGGCTTCGTGAAGGACGAGGGCGCGCAGACCTACCGGCTGTCGCCCCTGTTCGACGTGGTCACGCAGGAAGGCTCCGCCAGGCACTACCTGCACATCGGCGCGGCCGGCCGCGAAAGCTCATTCCAGAACTGCCTGAGCGAGTACCGGCGCTTCGGCCTGCGCTCGGAAGCCGTCGCGCGCGCCATCCTGGAGCACGTGCGCGAGGTGGTGGCGCAGCGCCAGCGCTATTACGGCATGGCAGGCATGACGGCTCAGGAAATCGGGTATGTGGAAGCGTCCTTGATGGCCTGGCGCCACGCCGCATGACGCGCCCGCGCCGGCCTTACACCCGCTTGGCCGACCAGTTCCCCCCGCCGGCGGCGTTGCCGCTCATCTGCTTGCCGTTCACCGTCCCGGTATAGCGCACGCCGTTGGCGACAAAGGAGATTTCGGCGCCGTTCAGCCGCGCCTCCGAAATCGGCGCGCCGCCCAGCTTGCCCGACAGGCGCTGGTAGCGCTGCTCCAGCTGCAGGGGCTGGCCGTCCACCTCCCAGTTGCCCGCCACCTTGGCGGGCACGATCCACAGGAGCGCCGTGCAGTAGGTGTTGCAGTCCTGCCGGATGGTTTCCTCGGCGTCCGGCTCCCAATCGCCCATGCGGAAGGAGTTCGACACGATGCGGGTGCCCGGCGCCAGTTCCAGCAGCTTGGGCCGCAGCTTTTCGTTGATGGTCGACAGCAGGAACATGGTGATCACGTCCGCCTGCGACAAATCGGTGGCGAACAGGTCCGCCGTCACGAAGGTGGCGCGGTCGGCAACGCCGGCGCGCTGCGCGTTGCGGCGCGACAGTTCGACCAGATCCGGGTTGTACTCGATGCCCTGGGCCGTCAGGCCGCGCTGGGCCGCGGTAATGACGGTGCGTCCATCGCCCGAG
Organism: Achromobacter xylosoxidans; assembly: GCF_014490035.1. Lineage (NCBI taxonomy): Bacteria > Pseudomonadati > Pseudomonadota > Betaproteobacteria > Burkholderiales > Alcaligenaceae > Achromobacter > Achromobacter xylosoxidans. The sequence continues at coordinate 3,505,081 of NZ_CP061008.1, forward strand.
CCCAGGTCCATCAATCTGTCCTTGGGCGTGACCTTGGCCATGTCCAGCATGGTATCGACCAGGGCCTGGGGCGTAGGCACCCAGATGACGTCCTTGCCGTCCTGACCGACGTCGGGCACGTACTCTTTCTGTTCCGAGGGCTGCGCGGTGGCGGCCAGCGACGGCAGCGGAGCGCATGCCAGCGCCAGCGCGGCTGCCGACGCGATCAAGGCGCCGCGCAACGGCGGCACGGCGGTACGGGCGGCGGATCCGAAGGATTGAATCGCGATGTGCATGATGTGGACTCCTTGCAGGTAAGGCATGCGGACGGAACCGCCGCCCCGGGGAAACGGTGATCAGGCCCGCGGCTGCGCGGGACCCAGCAGGCGCAGCAGCGGCAGGCCCGCCGCCAGCACCGCCAGCCCGATCAGCGCGCCGGCGCCGGCGTACATGGCGCTGGACACCACCAGGCCCGCGCAGGTCAGCGCCAGCAACAGCGGGGGCAAGGGATAGAGCGGCACGCGGAACGGGCGCGGCCGGTCCGGATCGATGCGCCGCAGCCGCCACACCGAGGCCGCAACCAGCAGCATGAAGATCCAGAACACCGGCGCGGTGTAGGCGACCAGGGTCTGCACGCTGTTCTGGCTGAAGGCGCCTAGCGCGATCAGCGCAAGCGTGATCGCGCCCTGGACCAGCAGCGCGGAAGCGGGCGTCTCGCCTTGCGCGTTCCACGCCGCCAGCGCGCGCAGCCGCGGCACGTCGCGGCCCAGGGCGCAATACACCCGCGCCCCGGTGATGATGGTGCCGTTGATGGTGCTGAGCGCCGTGGCGCAGATCGTCAGGCTGAGCAGGGCGGCTGCGTAGGGGCCGGCCGCCAGCTGCATCACGTCCGCCCCCAGCGCTGGCGTATCGCGCAGTCCCTGCAGGCCGAAGATCTCCAGCAGCGCCAGGTTGGTCAACACGTACGCGCCCGTCACCAGCAGCGTGCCGATCAGCAGCACCCGGCTCATGTTGCGGCCCGGGTCGCGCAGCTCGCCGCTGAGATAAGCGGCTTCGTTCCAGCCGCCGTAGGTCAGCAGCACGAACACCATGCCCATGCCCAGCAGGCCCGCGGTATTGCCGGTCAAAGGCATCGGTTCGGCATCGCTGCGCAGCGGGCTGTCTCCCGCGGCGGCCAGGCTGGCGATCAGCACCGCCGCCAGGGCCGCCACCGTCAGCGCGGTGAATACCCATTGCAGCCGCTTGGAATAGCGCGTTCCCGCCACGTTCAAGGCGGTCAGCGCCACCACCGATATCGCCGCGTGCAGGGCAGGGCCGTACGGACCGAGGGGCGCGAGCCGTTGCGCGTAATCGCCATAGATATAGGCGACCACGGCGATGGCGCCGGTCTGGATGACAGAGCAACGCGCCCAGGCGAACATCAGTCCCACCTGCCGCCCCCAGGCCCGCGTCAGATACAGGTATTCGCCGCCCGCGCCGGGATAGGCCGAACCCAGCTCGCCGTAGCAAAGCGCGCCAACCAGCATCACCAGGCCGCCCGCGCACCATAAGGCGATGTACATCGCCTCGGAACCCGCGTGCTGCGCCACCAGCGGCGGAAAGCCGAATATGCCGATCCCGATCACCACGCCTACCAGCACCATGGTGGCATCCATCACCGATAAACCGGCCGACGCGCGCGGCTGGAGCAACAGGGCCGGATTCGCGGACGAACGCAGGGTGGGCTGTGTCATCGGATGCTCTCGGTTGGGCGCGGCGGGCGCGCGGAGACGGCGCCATTTGGGGACGGTGTCTGACAATCACCTGAACAATTTGCGACCAGTGTGCGAGCGGGAAAGTTTCTTCGGGTTTTCCCGAAACAATCGCTGATTTCTTTAATTCAGCGTAGATTCAGCATCATCTAAACTATAAAAATAATTCTCTATCTCTTTGATTTTTATATGATTATTTATACTATTGAAGTGTTTTATTTAAAGTAATTTATTAGCATTGAATCCCGCTCGATATGGCTGACCTGCCGCGTTATGCTGGTTGCGCCGGACGCGCGCCACACGAGCGGCCGCCGCGCAGGGAAGGGAGCCAAACCGTAATTCAGGAGCAGCGACATGAAGCTATCCATACGCGTGGCCACGGCAGCGCTGGCGCTTTCCGGACTGATGGGCCTGGCGCCCGCCGCGATGGCGCATCACGGCTGGTCTTGGGCCGAATCCGAACAGATGACGCTGCAAGGCACGGTCCAGCAAGTGCAGATTGCGCCCCCGCATCCCTGGCTGGACGTGCGCGCCGACGACGGCGTCTGGCGCGTGGAGCTGGGCAATCCCACCCAGACCAAGGACGCCGGATTCGTCGAAGGCTCCGCCAAGCCGGGCGACGCCATCACCGCCATCGGCAACCGCGACCGAGAGTCGGACGCCAAGCGCATGAAGGCCGTCCAGATCAAGGTGGGCGGCAAGACGTACGACATTTATCCCAGCCGCATCAAGAAGCCCTGACCGGCCGGGCCATGCCTGAGCTGCTGCGCCTTGCGCTCGAACAGCTTGAGACCCTGCCGCCGTCGATCTGGCTGCGGCGGTGGAGCACGCTGTACCTGCTGGTGAACGCCGCCCACATCGGCGCCATCGGCCTGCTCATAGGCTCCATCGTTCCGCTGGACCTGCGCCTGCTGGGGCTGCTCAAGCCCGGACCGCTGGCTGTGCTGGCGCCCGTGTTCGCCAGGACCGCGGCGGCGGGCTTGGCGCTGGCGGTATTGACGGGCGCCATGCTCTTCAGCGTCCAGCCGCTGGAATACCTGGCGAATCCCGCGTTCGGAATCAAGATGGGCCTGTTGGCCACGGCTGCGGCCAATGCCGTGCTCGCGCGCCGCAGCAAAGCCTGGCAGACGGTGCAGGGCGAAGGCAGGGCGACGGGCGCCATGCGCGTGCGCGCAGGCGCCTCGCTATTTCTATGGCTGGCCTGCCTGGTGGCGGGGCGCTGGATCGGGTTCCTGTCTTAGCAGCCAGGGCCTTGCGCGTGCGGCGATCGCCACGCCCGGGAATTCAGCGCGCGGCGTCGGCCACGGCCTCGACCGTGATGCGCAGTTGCACCTCGTCGCTCACGCCTGGCGCGAACGCATCCACGCCGAAATCGCTGCGCTTGACGACCGTCATGGCGTCAAAGCCGATGGCGGGACGCTGCGCCATCGGATGGATGCCTTGCTTGTTCTGGCGCGCCTGCAACACCACCGGCTTTTCGATGTCCTTGATGCGCAGGACGCCGCTGATGCTGAGATTGCCATTACCGTGGTCGGCCACCGAGGTGCTCTTGAACTGGATCTCCGGATACTTGGCCGCCTGGAAGAACTCGGCGCCTTGCAGCATTTCGTCCAGCTTGGGCACGTGCGACGTCAGGCGCGCCACCGGCACGCGCAGGTCGACGGCCGACTTCGCGGGTTGAGCGGCGTCGTAGCGGATGACGCCCGTCACGGCCCCGGCATGCGCGGTGGGCTTGGAGAAACCCAGGTGGTCCCAAGTCACCACGACTTCCGTGTGTTCCGGGTCGATCTGGTAGTCCACGGGCGCGGCGTGCGCCGGCAGGCTGCCCAAGGCCAGCAGCGAGGCGGCCAGAAATGCTGCGTAGGTGTGCTTCATTCGATTCTCGGTATGTTTGGCGTCTGGAGGAGCCAGGACGCGCATTCCGTCAGCCCGCCAGCTTAAAACGCGCTGACAGCAACGGCACGGAAGAAGGATAGGAAAGGATGCAATACCGCGCTAGTCCGCCGAAACTGACTGCAGCGTTCCAGTTTTGATGCCAATCAAACCGATACGATAAGTGGCAGTGCTGGCCGGGCCTCGCGCGCCGGCCAGCCCGCCGCCTTCAGGAAGCCTGGGCTTCGGCCCGTGCGCGCTGCACGGCGGGTCTTGCCGCGACCCGGGCCAGATAGGCCGCGAGCTTGGGGAACTGCGCAAGGTCGACGCCGTCGCCCTCCAACCAGCTGCCTATCGTAAAGAGATAGCCGTCGACCACGCTGTAGCGCTCGCCCGCAGCCCAGGGACCGACAATCTGCGATTCCAGATAGGCGGCGCAGGCGGTCATGGTCTGCGGCACCTTGGCCTGCATGGCGGCGTGCGCGGCCGGATCGTCGGCCCAGCGCGCGCCGCGGCGCTTGTGCGCGTGGGCCACGTGGGCGGTGGACGCCAGATAGCTCGCCAGCTCCTGCATGCGCGCGAAGGCGAAGGGATCGTCGACCGGCGCCAGCTGCGCGGCCGGAAAGCTCTGCGCCACGAAGGCGAGCAGGGCAGGGGTCTCGGTCAGCACGCCGTGCTCGGTCGCCAGCGCCGGCACGCGGCCCTTGGGATTGACGCGCAGGTACTCGGGGCTCTGCTGCTGCCCGGCGCCCATGTCGAGCTTGACCAGGTCGAAATCGGCGCCCGCTTCATGCAAGGCGATATGCGTCGCCAGCGCACAGGTGCCAGGGGCTGAGTAAAAAGTCCAACGGGACATCCGCATCCTCTACTTTCTATGGTTGAAAAGCCAAGTCGCCGCAACGGGCTGCCGGCTACAGGGTAGCCCGATCACTTGCCTGCGCCAAGTTTGGCGGCGACGCGCAAGAAGCGGCGGCATTGTCTGATCTACATCAGGCGGCAATCCGAATTGGCTGCGCGTTGCCATTCGTCCACGGCATCTGCTCCGTCTTGCGTGATAGCATCTGCGCCGATAAGGAACCGCCGAATGCACGCATCTGCCCATGCCCGTAGACGTTGGGTCGCGCTGGTCGCGATGGCCCTGTTCGTCTTCCAGGCGCTAATCGCGTCTTCGGCGCTCGCGGCCTCGGGCATCGGAACGGGCCAGGCAGGCGTCACCACCATCGTCTGCACGGCCAGCGGCCCGCGCGTGGTGACGCTGGATGCCGATGGGCAAAAGCAGGGTGCGCAGCAGCAGCACAGCGGCGCTTTGCCGCACTGCTGCAGCGCGGGCTGCGCCATGCTGAGCGACGCGCTGCCGCCCGCAATCATCCTGCTGGCCTGGCTCCTGCCAGCCGCAGCCCCCGCAGTCCATCCCCCGGCCGCCGAACCCCACATTGCAAGCGCCTTGACCCGGCTGCCGCAACGGTCGCGCGCGCCGCCGCCATCCGCCTGACCCTCTCCCCAGACTTCAACGACATGCCATCCGCGCAGCCCGTGTTTCCGCGGGCCTGAGCGCTTGCGCCAGCGTCATCGGCGCGCAGCGGGCCATGGTCCTTTTGCGCCGCGCGGGGAGGGTCCCCCTTTCGTCACGCCCATGCGCAGACTGCGCGCTCCTGTCACGCCTTCCTTAAGGGGAGACGGCCGCGCCGCCCGTCTGCGCCTGCCATCGCACGTTCCCGATCGACAGACACCAGACATGACCATTAACCAAGAATTCCTGCGCCTGAGTTGCCTGGCCGCCGCAGTGGCCGCCTCATTTCCCGCCTGGCCCCAAGCCGCCGGCACGCCCGACGTCTACACCACCGATCCCGTGGTCATCACGGGCGTAGAACCCAGCGCGCCGTTGACCTTCACCACGGATCCCAAGATCCCGCGCCAGCCGCTGCCGGCCAGCGACGGGACCGACTATCTGAAGACGATTCCCGGCTTCTCGGCCATCCGCAATGGCGGCACCAACGGCGATCCCGTGCTGCGGGGCATGTTCGGCTCGCGCCTGAATCTGCTGACCAACGGCACGTCCATGCCAGGCGCCTGCCCGGCGCGCATGGACGCGCCCAGTTCCTATATCTCGCCCGAGAACTTCGACCAGCTCACGGTCATCAAGGGGCCGCAGACGGTGCTGTGGGGACCCGGCGCGTCCGCCGGCACGGTCAAGTTCGACCGCGACACGCCTCGCTTCACGGCGGCCGGCGTGCGATTCGACGGCAGCCTGACGGGCGGCTCGTTCGGCCGCAACGACCAGGCCGCCGATCTGACCTTGGGCAACGACAAGGTCTACACGCGCATCACCGCCAACCATTCCCACTCCCAGGACTACAAGGACGGCGACGGCAACACCGTGCCTTCGCGCTGGGACAAGTGGAACGCCGACCTGACCCTGGGCTACACGCCTGACGCCGACACGCTGTACGAACTGACCGCGGGCACGGGCGATGGCGAAGCGCGCTATGCCGGCCGCGGCATGGACGGCTCCCAGTTCAAGCGCGAGAGCTTCGGCCTGCGTTTCGAGAAGCGCAACCTGGGGCCCGTGCTGGGCAAGGTCGAAGCGCAGCTGTACTACAACTACGCCGACCATGTGATGGACAACTACACGCTGCGCGCGCCGGACCCCATGAGCGCCATGCCCATGGCCATGGCGGCCGACGTGGACCGCGCGACCTGGGGCGGCCGCTACGCCGGCACCTGGGAACTTTCGCCGGATGTCAGCCTGGTCACCGGCCTGGATTTCCAGCAGAGCCGCCATCGCTCGCGCAGCGGCACCGACACGGTGCCGTACAGCAGCCAGAGCTGGGTCAAGGACGCCGACTTTTCCAACACCGGGTTGTTCGGCGAACTGACCTGGCGCGCCGCGCAGGACAGCCGCGTCATCGGCGGGGCGCGGATCGACTGGGCCTCGGCCAAGGACTTCCGCCAGGGCACAGGCTCGATGATGATGCCCATGCCCAATCCCACTGCGGATGAACGCCGCAAGGACACGCTGCCCAGCGGCTTCCTGCGATATGAGCAGGATCTGGCCACGCTGCCGGCCACGGTCTATGTGGGCCTGGGCCACGTCGAGCGCTTCCCCGATTACTGGGAGCTGTTCTCTCCGGACCAGGGGCCTGCCGGGTCCGTCAACGCCTTCCAGGGGGTGAAGCCCGAGAAAACCACCCAGCTGGATTTCGGCGCGCAGTATAAGACCGAAGCACTGGACGCCTGGTTCTCAGGCTACGCGGGTTACGTCAATGACTTCATCCTGTTCAGCTACACCTCGGGCGGCATGATGGGTCCGGCGTCGCAGGCCAGCAATGTCGATGCGCGCATTGCTGGCGGCGAACTCGGCGTCTCATACAAGCCCGCGCCCGCGTGGAAGCTGGGAGCCACGCTCGCGTATGCCTGGGGCGAGAACCGCAGCGACGGCAGGGCGCTGCCGCAGATGCCGCCGCTGGAGGCCAGGCTAAGCGCCGCCTACGATGACGGCACCTGGTCGGCCGGGGCGCTGTGGCGCATCGTGGCCGCGCAAAGGCGCTACGCCTTGAACGAGGGCAACGTCGTGGGCAAGGACTTCGGCCCAAGCGCGGGCTTCGGCGTTTTCTCCGTCAACGGCGGCTACGCGGTCAACAAGCAGGTCCGCCTGTCGCTGGGTGTGGACAATCTGTTCAACAAGACCTACAGCGAACACTTGAACCTGGCCGGAAATGCGGGTTTCGGCTATGCCGCCAACACCGCAGTCAATGAACCGGGCCGCACCGTCTGGGCGCGCGTGAGCTTCAAGTACTGACGCGCCCAGTCCGGTATACGCGGTTAGGACGGGCGCCCAGTCGTCAGCAGGCGGACGATGGCGCGCAGGTCCTGTTCGGCCTCCAGTCCACGCAGCCGTCGCGCCAGCTCCCGTGTCTGGGCGGCGGGCAAGGGCGGCTGCGCGGACGCGCAGCAGGCCTCGAACTTGGCGTCCTGTTCCGCCACGCCCAGGGGGCGTTCCGGGCTGCCAGGAAAGGCCGGCATGTCGACCGTGAATTCGCGGCCGTCCTTCAGCCGCAATTCGACGCGCTGGGGGCTCATAGCGTTGGGGTCCGGATTGCCGTCATCCAGCACCTGAACGCGCGCGGCCAGTTCGAAAGTCCTGGCCTCGGACAGCGCGTCGGGATCGAAGTCGGGTATGCCGACCCGGCCGCGTAGCAGGGCCGTGGCGATGGCATAGCCCATGCAGAGCCGGGCGGTGGCGGAATCCATGCCCTGGTGGGCCGGCCGTCCCACCAGGCGCACGATCAGCGACGACGCGCGGACCGTGATCCGGTCCACGTCCCCCGGCTGCAGCGCATGAACGCGCATGAGGTCCAGCACGGCGCCGATGCCGCTATGGGTGGCCCGGCCGGTCGGGTAGGGCTTGTGGCTCATGCGGCTGATCTGGAACACCCGGCCCACGTCCGCGCGGACCGCGTCCCAGTCGGCCTGGCCGGCGTCGTACAGCGCGAAGTAGCCATAAGGGCCTTCCAGGATGTCGCGCGGACCGGGGAAGCCCGCGCGCGCCAGTTCGAAGGCCGTAACCGCCGCCCTGGCGTTCAGGCCGACCTGCAGGCCGACCGCGGGAGAGCCTTCGATATGCGCCTGCATGGTGCCGGAGAGATGGCTGTACGCCAGCCCCAGCGCATCGCGCGTGGCGCTCTCATCCAGCCGGCCAAGCTTGCACAGCGTAGCCGTGGCGCCCAGGCCGCCGCACATGGCCGGCCGGAAAAAGCGCATGGGCGCGCGCTGGGCCAGCGCGACGTAGATGGCGAAGTCCAATCCGGCGGCGACCGCCGTGATCAACCGGGGACCGTCGACGCCGCCTTCGCGTTCGGCGTAGCCCAGCGCCGCCGGCACGATGCAGGCAAACGCGTGCACCACGGCCTGGTCGTGGATCGCGTCGAACTCCTGATTGAAGACCTGGTATGCGTTCAGCATGACTGCGCTGGCAAGGGGCAGCTGCTCGCCGCTGCCCCAGACGGTTGCTTCCGCGCCCTGGCCCAGGGCCTGGGCCGCCTGGCGCAGCGAGGGCATGCGGGGATGGCGCGAGCCGGACAGACCGACGCCGACCGCATCCAGAATGAAAGTCTTGGCCGCGTCCACCGCCGTTGCCGGCAGGTGCTCGTATTGGGTGCGCAGCAAATGCGCGACCAGGGTATCGATGGCGTTCATGCGGCGGCTCCGTCGAGCTGGGCGGGAACCTGGCCCGCATACCAGTCATACATCGCGGCGCCGGTGACGAAGGTGGTCATCGGGTGCTTTTGCAGCAGGTCCAGCATGGCCAGCAGGTCGGCGTAGCGGTGCGGCACGCCCATCAGGTGGGGATGCAACCCCAGCGTGAGGACGCGCGGACGGCCTGCGGTGCGGGCCTCGTCGGCGTACAGGTCCAGCGTGCGCTCGAGGCGCCGGCCGAACTCTCCGGTGGCATGCTTTTCCACGGCGTGGATGACTGAATCGTTCAGCTCCAGCGCATAGGGCAGCGCCAGCAGGGGCTTGCCGGCGGTCCGCATCCAGTTGGGCAGATCGTCCAGGCACCAGTCGAACAGGTAGTCGATGCCGGCCTGGGCCAGTAGATCCGGCGTATCCCGCGTCTCGCGCAGGCCCGGCGAGAGCCAGCCGCGCGGCCGGCGGCCGCTGAAGCGCTCGATCCGGTCCAGCGCCGCCGCGATGGTGCGGGCCTGGCCGTCGCCGTCCTCTTGCGACAGCGCGCGCTGGTGGATGCCGTGGCCGATGAATTCCCAGCCGGCCTCCAGCAGCGCCTGGGCCGCCTCGGGGTAGGCATCGATGACGGAGGCGTTCAGGCTGGCCGAGGCAGGCAGGCCACGGCCGCGGATGGCGTCGATGAGCCGCGGCAGCCCGCAGCGCAGGCCGTACTCGGCCCAGCTGTAGTTGGGCACGTCCGGCACCGTCTCGCGCCCATGCGGCGCGGTCAGCAAGGTGCGGGGCATGGGCTGGTCGAACGGCCAGTGCTCCACATTGACGACCAGGTGCACCAGGATGGCCCGGCCGTCCAGCGCCGCCAGGGGCGGGCGCTGGCTGGAAAGCATGAAAGGAATGCGTGGATTGTTCATGGCATCTTGCTCATGGTTCAAAGACGGCTCAGCGGCCAAGGAAGACCGGATCGCGTTTCTCGGCGAACGCCCGCCGGCCTTCGGCGTAGTCCTCGCTGGCGAAGCACTGGGCCACCAGCGCGTCGATCGCATCGAGCTGCGCGGGCGCGGGCGGATTCATGGTCGCCAGTATGGCCGCCTTTGCCGCGCGCAGGGAGAGGGGCGCATTGGCGGCGATGGCGCGCACCCGGGCCTGCGTCTGGCGAACGAAATCGTCGTCGGCGTACCGTTCGTGGACCAGGCCGCGGCGTTCGGCCTGCTCGGCGTCAAGGATGCGGGCGGTATAGAACAGATCGAACGCGGATGCCGCGCCGACCACGCCTGCCAGCCTGCGCATGTCGGCATAGGAGTAGCCCAGCCCCAGTCTTGCCGCCGGCATGCGGAAGCGGGCGCTGGCGCTGGCATAGCGCAGGTCGCAAGCCAGCGCCAGGCCGATGCCGCCGCCCATGCAGGCGCCTTGTATCAGCGCGACCGTAGGCGCGGGGAAGTCCGCCAGCAGCTGCTGCGCATCGGCCACCGCCTGGTTGTACCGGGCGACCGCGGCCGCGCCGTCGCGAGCCTGGTCAAACTCGCTGATGTCGGCCCCGGACACGAAGGCCCGGCCACCGGCGCCGGTCAGCGCCAGCACCCGGACCTCGGCGCCTTCGAGCTCACGCAGCGCCGCGGCCAGTTGCTGCCACATGGCCAGCGTCATCGCATTGCGCCGTTCCGGATGGCAGACCGTCAGGGTTGCGATGCCGTCCTGGAAATCCAACTGGATCTGGCCGCCGCTCATACCACGCCCTCTTCATACAGGCGCTCGACGTCGCCCGTGGCATAGCCCAACTCCGCCAGCATCTCGCGGGTGTGTTCGCCCCAGCCGGGGGCGGGCCTCGCGATATGGGCGGGCGTGCGCGTCAAGGCCACGGGCTGCGAGATCACGCGGTATTCGTGCCCGGTCTCGTCCGCAACCCTCTGCGCCACGCCCAGATGGCGCACCTGTTCGTCCTCGAATACCTGCGGAATGCTGTAGACCGGGCCTGCCGGCACGCCGGCGCGGTTCAGCAGCCCGACCCAGTGCGCGACGCCCTGCTGGCGGAAGCGCTGCGCCAGGGATGCGTTGAGCGCGGCCCGGTTGGCCACGCGCAGCTTCTCGGTCGCATAGCGCGGGTCCTCCAGCCATTGCGGCGCGTCCAGGCACTCGCACAGGCGGCGCCAGTTGCCTTCGCCGGACGCGCCCAGGTTGAACGCGCCGTCGCTGGCCTCGAACAACCCCATCGGACTGCTGGTCGGATGGTCGTTGCCCGCCTGCACCGGCGTGTCGCCGTCGTTCAGATAGCGCGCCGCCTGGAAGTCCATCAGCGCGATCTGCGTATGCAGCAGGGAACTGTGGACCCATTGGCCCGCGCCGGAGTGTTCACGCTCCAGCAGGGCCAGCAGGATGCCGACCGCGGCATAGATGCCCGTGCCGCAATCGGCGACCGCGAGTCCGGCGCGCAGCGGACCGCCGCCGGCAAAGCCCGTGACCGACATGAGCCCGCCCATGCCCTGGATGATCTGGTCAAAGCCCGGCCGGTCCGCATAGGGACCGTCCTGCCCAAAGCCGGAAATGCTGGCCAGGATGATGCGGGGATTGATGGCGCGCAGGGCGTCGTAGTCCACGCCCAGGCGCGTCTTGACGTCGGGGCGCCAGTTCTCGACCACCACGTCGGCCGTGGCCACCAGTTGCTTGAACACGGCCAGGCCTTCGGGCTTCTTCAGGTTCAGCGTCATCGACCGCTTGTTGCGGTTCAGGTTCTGGAAGTCGCCGCCGGTACGGTCGGCGGCGAACATGGCTTCATTGGGATCGATCCCGGCTGGCGGTTCGATGCGGATCACGTCCGCGCCGAAATCAGCCAGGATGCGCACGCAGGTCGGGCCGGCGCGCACGCGCGAGAGGTCCAGCACGCGAAAGCGCGCAAGAGTGGGGGAGGCATTGATTCTGGCCATGATGAGTCCGTGGATTAGCGTTGCAGGATGGCGGAAAAGGGCAGGGCGAACTGATGCGCGAAGGCCAGCAGCAGCGCTTCGCTGCCGGGCGCGCCGACCGCTTGCACGCAGACGGGGCGGCCTTGCGCATCGATGCCGACGGGCAAGACCAGCGCCGGCAGGCCCAGATAGTTGAGGTAGGCGTGGTGGCGGTGCAGCGCGGCCAGGGCGCGCGGATCGAAGTCGGGGCTGCTGGTAGTGACTGCGGCGCGGTCCGGCACGCCTTGCGGCAGGCAGGGCATGAGCAACAGGTCCGCGTCGGCCAGACAGGTGGCGAGGAAGGCGGCGCGCAATGGCGCGATCTGCGACAAGGCATGGCGATACCAGACCGCCGGCATGGCCCAGCCCGGCAGCGCGATGGCCCGGGTGGCGGGCGCCAGCGAGGCCAATTCATGGCGCGCGCTGTCCGCAAGCGTGACCGCGGCTTCGGCATGCAGCACGATCTGGGCCAGGCGGTTCAAGCGGTCCAGGTCGGGCGCGGGGCGCAAGCCAATGCGATGTGGATCGGGCAGGCCGTGTTCGAATCGCGCCATCACCGCCGCCACGTCGGCGCGCGCCCCGGCGGTCGCCAGCGTCGAGGCCAGCCGCCAACGCCGCGGCCTGGATAGTTCCTGTTCGATCTGCGTGGCGTCCGCAGGCAAGGCGGACGCCGTTGCCGGCGCTGGCAGCAACGCGGCGTAGACGCAGGCCGCATCCAGCGCGCTGCGGCCCATCACGCCCACCGTGTCCAAGGTAGGCGCCAAGGCCGCCACGCCGTCCGCCGGGATCGCCCCTGGCGTCGACTTGAGTCCGACCAGGCCGCAGGTCGCGGCCGGCATGCGCACCGAGCCGGCCGTATCGGTGCCCAGCGTTGCGGGCACCAGGCCCGCCGCCACCGCAACGGCGCAGCCGCTGGACGATCCGCCCACCGCGGCGGCGGCGTCCAGCGGATTGGCCAGCGGTGCGCCGTGCGGGTTTTCGGCTGTCGCGCCGCAGGCGTGCTCGGCCATCGCCAGCGCGCCCAGGTTCAGCGCGCCGTGGTCCTGCAAGCGGCGCAGCGCCGTGGCGATCGGACCCGCGGCTTCGTCGCGCAATGGCCGTCCGCGCCCCGGCGCGTGCATGCCGGTCTGGAACGCATCCTTGTGCGCCAGCGCCACCCCGTCAAGCAGGCAGCCGGAACGCACGGTTGGCGGGGAGGGCTGATAGGTGCGCGTGGCGCAGTGCAAGTCGGCCGCGCGGCGCTGGAACGCCGCAGCCTGGGCCGCGACCAAGGCGGCGCGTGCGCCGGGCGCGGCCTGGGCGTAGTTTTGGCGCATGTCGGCCACGGAGAGATGCAGCAGAGGATCAGGCATCGCCATCCCCGCAGCCCGCGATCTCGGCCTCCACGGCGGCAAGACGCAAAAGCGTGCGAGCGACCGCCGCTTGCGTCTCCACGGGTACCTCCAGGCCATGCGTCTTGCAGGCCAGGGCGACCCAGGCCTGCCATTCCTGCTTGGGCGAGTCTTCCATGCTCATTACCTCCTGCCGCGTTTTGCTCGGTAAAATAAAAGTCTAGTCTCATAAATATATTTATAGAAGTCAAGAAAATACTATGCCTAGCGTGAATTTTCTTCCCCCCTTGACCGGAGTCCGCCATGAAAGCCGCTGAGCGCATCCGCCTGTCCGTCGAAGAGTCCATCCGCGATGGCAGCCTGCTGCCGGGAGATCCGGTCGATGAACAAATGCTGATGCAGACCTACGAGGTCTCCCGCACGCCGGTGCGCGAGGCGCTGCTGCAACTGCAAGCGCAGGGCCTGGTGGCCAGCCTGCCGCGCGGCGGCATGGTGGTGGCGAAGATGGACGTGGCCCAGTTGCTGGCGATGTGGGAACTGCTGGCGGAGCTGGAAGGCATAGGCGCGCGCCTGGCTTGCGAACGCATGACGCCGGCCGAACGCGACGAGCTGGCGGCCATCCATGAACGCGCCGCGGCCGCGGTAAGGCGCGAGGACACCGACGCCTGGCAGGAACACAACCGGCGCTTCCACGATGCCCTGTACCAAGGGGCCCGCAATCCCTATCTGCGCCAGGAGATCCTGCGCATGCGGTCGCGCACCGGCGCCTACCGGCTGCACGCCTTTTCGGCTTTCGGCCGCCTGGCCTCGTCGTGGGAACAGCATGGCCAATTGCTCGAAGCGATCCAGGCGCAGGACCCGGCGCGCGCGGCCGCGGTCATGACCCAGCACATGAGCCCCGGGCAGGGGGCCACCAGCTTCGCGTCCTTTATCGCCGCGCTACCCAAGAACCTGCTGGCCTGAAGACGCGCCGCCGGGGCGTCGCCAGCGGTGCTCACCGCGGGTTAATCCTGATTATTGTATTTTTTCAAAATGGCAAAATATATTTATAGCAGACAAAAACATCTGCTCGCGTGACCTTGCCCCGGTGTCGGCGGGCTAGGGCGCTCCCCTGATCCGCTCCACCGAGGAACCCGCTATGGATGCTGTTTCACCGCAACCCCTCACCGCGCCGGCGCACGGCCCAGCGCCCACCGCCGATTCAGGCCAGATGCACCGCAAGGTCGCCTGGCGCCTCATTCCTTTCCTGATTTTCCTGTTCCTGCTGGCGTGGATCGACCGCGTCAACGTCGGTTTCGCCAAACTGCAGATGCTGCAGGACCTGCGCTTCAGCGAAGCCGTGTACGGTCTGGGGGCGGGCATCTTCTTCATCGGCTACTTCATCTTCGAAGTGCCCAGCAACCTGCTGCTGCAGCGCATCGGCGCGCGCAAGACCCTGGCCCGCATCACCATCCTGTGGGGGCTGACCTCGATGGCGATGGCATTCGTGACCACGCCGACTTCCTTCTATGTCCTGCGCTTTCTGCTCGGCGCCTTCGAAGCGGGCTTCTTCCCCGGCGTCATGCTCTATCTGACGTACTGGATACCGGCAGGCAGGCGAGGGCGCATCAATGGCTGGTTCATGACGTCATTCGGGATCGCCGGCATCGTCGGCGGGCCGATAGCCGGGCTCATCATGAGCGGCATGGACGGCGTGGCGCCGCTGCGCAACTGGCAATGGCTGTTCGTGCTGGAAGGCATTCCATCGGTGATCGCCGGACTGGTGGTGCTGGCCTACCTGCCGGACCGCCCCCAACAGGCGCGCTGGCTCAGCGCGGCGGAGAAGGCCGCGCTGACGGCTGAGCTGGACAGCGAACGCCTGGATCCCGGCAAACATGCCAGCTTCGCCCAGGCTCTGCGCCTGCCGGCCTTGTGGCTGTGCACCGCGGCGTACTTCTGCATCGTCGGCGGCAATGCGACGCTGGCGTTCTGGATGCCTTCCATCGTGCGCGAGCTCGGTGTGCAAGGCGCCCTGAACATAGGCCTGTTGTCGGCCATCCCGTTCATCCTGGGCACGGCCGCGATGGTGATCAACGGCGCGCATTCCGACTCCACCCGTGAACGCCGGCGGCATTGCGCGGGCGCCACTCTGGTCGGCGCGCTGGGCCTGTCCTTGACCGGCGCCTACATCGGCAGCCCCGTGCTGGCGATGGGCGCCTTGAGCATCGCCGCCATCGGCGTGCTTGGCGCGTTCCCCGTCTTCTGGGCCATTCCGGCGGCATTCCTGACAGGCACCGCGGCCGCGGGCGGCATTGCCTTCATCAATTCCGTCGGCAACCTGGCCGGCTTTGCGACGCCCTTCATGATGGGCTGGCTCAAGGAATGGACGGGCGGCGTGGCCGCCGGCCTGTACGTCGTGGCCGGCATGCAGCTTGTCGCCACGGCGGTCGTCGCGCTGACAATGCGCCGGCTCGCGGTCTAGCCTACGGGGGCGGCAGCCGTGCGCAAGATCCGCCGCCGTGTCATCATCGACACAGGCTTCCGGTATCGGCTCGCAGCCAAGCCGGGATAGGCCGTGGGGAGGGACATCGCCCGCGGCAAGGACCAGAACGCCTTTTACATCCAGGTCGGGAGCGCATGGCGATGAAGAGAAACGACGCAACCCCGGAGCTGGAGGCAGGCGCCTCCCAGCTCGGCAACCTGCTGCAATTCCTGGCCTGGATCGCCGAACGGCCGCGCACCTATGCGCAGACCATGGACGCCTGGCGCAGTTCCTGTCCGCGCCTGTCCGCCTGGGAAGACGCGACCGCCAACGGACTCGTGGACATGTCTCGGGACCGGGACGATGCGCGCGCCGAACCGGTCGTCATCCTGACGCCAAAAGGCCGGACCCTGCTGGCGTCGGCCGGCGCCCGTGCACGCCCCTGATACGAAGGGCCGGCTGCCTCGCGCCAACCTTTGCTTACATCTGCTCCCGGGTTCGATGTAACGATGTGGCTTTTTTTGCCGATTTCGTCGAAAAAAAGCGCTGATTCGTCGAAAAAGCGTTGCACCGACCGCGCAGCCTGCGGATTCTAGTGGCGAAACTTTGCCAGTTACTACTGAGCGATGCGTCCAGCTGCCGGACGGGTTCCGCGCTCAGGCCACAAGAATCCGCTCATCCATGAAGCCCCTCTCTCGCCCCACGCGCGGCCACAGCCTGCCTTTCCCTCTGCTGCGGCAGAACACCTTGCGGCTGGCCATCGCGTCCGCGCTGGGCGCCTGCGCCTGGGGCGCGGCGGGCAGCGCGCAGGCCGGCTACGCATGCGCAGGCGGCCCCACCTTGAACGTGCCGTCCGGCAACTACCCAAGCGCCCAGGCCATCTGCGAGGGCGACAGCGGCGTAGACCATGACAACGAAAAGAACGGCCAGAACGGACCGGACGTGTCGGTCACGTCCTCGGGCAACTACAACGCCAACGAGAACCAGACCCGGCTGAACCCAGTGGGCGTGGTCACGGCCATATCGCGCGGCGGCGATGGCGTGGATGAAGGCACGGCAGGCGATGGCGGCCACATCACCGTGTCCAGCAGCGGCGACATCGCGCTCAACGGCACGGCGCTCAGCAACTTCAACAGCCTGATCATGGCAGTCTCGTCCGGCGGCATCGGCGACCCCGCCAACGACAACAACGATTCGAACGGCGGACATGGCGGACTGGGCCAGAACGTGACCGTGACCAATTCCGGCAACCTGACGTTGTCGGGTTCATTGCCCACCCCGCGCCAAGGCTTGTACGGCATCAACGCGCGGGCCGTGGGCGGGGCGGGCGGCGACCAGAACGATCCGACGCTGGAATACGGCGACCAAATCGGCGGCAATGGCGGCAACGCCAGCACGGTCACGGTCAGCAACACCGGCGCCATCAACCTGGGCAGCAGCGCCACAAGGCTGCGCACCTACGCAACCGGCGCGGCCATCTACGCGAATTCCGTGGGCGGCATGGGCGGCTACAACAACGGCAATGCCGGCACGGGCGGCACCGTGCAGGTAACGCACCAGGGCCAGGCCAACAGCTACTGGCAGGTTTTCGACAGCGGCACGGTCTTTGGCATCTATGCGCAAAGCATCGGCGGCGACGGCACCGCGTCGACCGACAACAGCGACAACGGCGGCAACGGCGGCGGCACCTCGGACAGCTGGACCCAGAAGGTGACCGTGGACGTGAACGGCTCGGTGCTGCTGGACGTGGCCGGTTCGGCGGCCGGCGCGACCGTGCAGGGCGCCGGCGTCGCCGCCCGCGCCATCGGCGGCAAGGGCGGCAAAGGCCCGGACAAGGACCATTCCGGCGGCAATGGCGGCGCGGGCGGTGCGGTCGCGATCAATCTTTACCAGGGCGGCAGCGTTGCGACCCGCGGCGATAACCTGCCCGGACTGGCGGCGCAAAGCCTGGGCGGGCAGGGCGGCGACGGCACCGACAGCACCAAGCTGGCCGGGCAGGGCGGGGGCGGCGGATTCGGCGGCAACGCCAGCGCCGTCACCGTCTCCACCGCCAGCGGCAGCGCCATCAGCACCACGGGCAAGTTTTCCACCGGCATCGTGGCGCAATCGGTCGGCGGCGGCGGCGGCACGGGCAGCGACTTCGTGTCGGTGCTGGGCGGCCAGGGAGGCAACGGCGGCAATGGCGGCAACGCCGGCGCGGTCAATGTCGCGACCGCCGGCACGGTCACCACCGGCGGCGACCACGCCTACGGCGCGCTGGCCCAGTCCATCGCCGGCAGCGGCGGGGCAGGCGGTGCGGACACGGCCGAACTGGTTTCCCTGGGCGGGGACGGCGCAGGCGGCGGCGCGGCCAGCCAGGTCACCATGAGCAACAGCGGGTCCATCGCCACCTCGGGCTACAGTTCGCACGGCATGATCGGCCAGTCCATCGGCGGCGGCGGCGGCGCTTCCGGCAGCGCGACCGGCCTGCTGAGCGTGGGCGGCAGTTCGGCCGGGGCCACCGGATCCTCCGGCAGCACGGTGGTCATGGGCAATACCGGCTCCATCTCGACGGCCGGCAACGCCGCCATCGGCATGGTGGCCCAGTCCATCGGCGGCGGCGGGGGCAGCGGCGGCGACAGTATCGGCGTGCTGGGCGTGGGCGGTGGCGGCGCCGGGGGCGGCGCGGGCGGCAACGTCATCATCCAGGACCTGGGCTCGATCCAGACCGCCGGCCAGTTCGGCGCGGGCGTGCTGGCCCAATCCGTGGGCGGCGGGGGCGGCAACGGCGGCGATACCTTCACCGCATCGGTGGGCGTATCGGTGGCGATCGGCGGCAGCGCCAGCGGCGGCGGCAACGGCGGCACGGTCTGCATGAGCAACCAGGGCGGCTGCGACGGCACGCTGACGTACTCCACCTCGAACATCGCCACCCATGGCAACTACGCGCCCGGCATCATCGCGCAAAGCGTCGGCGGGGGCGGCGGCACGGGCGGCAGCGTCAAGAACGCCAGCGTGGCGTCCTTCGCGGCCTTGCAACTGGGCGGCAGCGGCGGCGCCGGCGGCAATGCCGCCGAGGTCAAGGTGGGTTACAGCAACCTCAACATCAGCACCGGCGGCTCGCACTCGGCCGGCATCCTCGCCCAGTCCATCGGCGGAGGCGGCGGCAACGGCGGCGACGCCAGCTATTACGACGTGACGGTCGGTTTCAACGCGGCGGTGGTGCTGGGCGGCAGCGGCGGCTCGGGCGGCGCCGGCCAGTCCTCCATCGTGAACCTGAGCGGTTCGCACGTCGCCACGGGCATGGACTACGCCAGCCCGAACATCGATCCCGCCACTTATGCGCCCAACGATTCGTTCGGCATCCTGGCGCAGACCATAGGCGGAGGCGGCGGCAATGGCGGCAGTTCCAGCGCCAGCGACCTGGTGGTGGCGGTGCCCACCGGCGAGGGCGCATCCCTGGCGTTCAACTTCGAAGCCGCGGTGGGCGGCAGCGGCGGGGCGGGCGGCAGCGCCTGCCCGCCGGGAGACGCGGCGTGCGTCACCCAGATCAACCTCAGCAACGGCTCCACGGTCGCCACCCTGGGCGACGGCTCCCACGCCGTGATGGCGCAATCCATAGGCGGAGGCGGCGGCAATGGCGGCGATTCGTCCGTGCTGTCCACCGTGCTGGGCGATGCGACCACGATCTCGCTGTCCGCGGGCATGACACTGGGCGGTTCCGGCTCGGCAGGCGGCGACGGCGGCGCGGTGGGCGTGAGCCTGGGCGATGCCAACGGCGCCTATGTCGCCATGCCGCCGTCGTTGCTGACCCCGCCCGGCGTGCGCGTGCCGCCGGCGTCCACCATCGTGACCTATGGCGACTACGCCAACGGCGTGCTGGCGCAATCCATAGGCGGAGGTGGCGGCAATGGCGGGGTCGGCAGCAGCAATGCCTACACCCACGGCGGGCCCACCAACGTCAAGCTGACCCTGGCCCTGGGCGGCACCGGCGGCTCGGGCGGCACCGGCGGCAATGTGGACGTGACGCTGAACCCCAACTTCGCCATCCGCACGCTGGGCTCGGGTTCGCGCGGCATCGTGGCGCAGTCCATCGGCGGCGGCGGCGGTGCCTCGCAGGGTGGCACGCTGAACGTGGCCGGCAGCGCCGAGGAACGGCCGTCCGCCCGCCTTCAGGTGGGCCTGGGCGCCACGGGCGGTTCCGGCGCCACCGGCGGCAGCATCGCCGCGGTCTTGCTCGGCGCCATCCGCACCGAAGGCGGCGATGCCGACGGCGTGCTGCTGCAATCGATCGGCGGCGGCGGCGGTCTGGGCGGATCGCTGGGCGCCGACGCCTCGTCCTATCCCATCCTGGACCGCATCGGCAATCACAGCGACAACAAGGAACGGCTCGACGACGAAAACAGCACTTATCAATTCGGCGTGGACGTGGGCGGCACCGGGGGCACGGGCGGCCATGGCGGCAACGTCACCGTGAACTACGCCGGCAAGATCGCCACCGCCGGCGACTGGGCCGACGGCCTGGTCGCCCAATCCATAGGCGGGGGCGGCGGCGTGGGCGGATCATCCAGCGCCTCGGGCAGCAAGATCAAGGCCAACGCGATCATCGGCGTGGGCGGCAGCGGCGGCGCGGGCGGCAACGGCGGCGCCCTGAGCTTCTTCTTCGACGACGACCATGGCAACAGCATCGCCACAACCGGCTACAACGCCTACGGCGTGCTGCTGCAATCGATCGGCGGGGGTGGCGGGCAGGGCGGCGACGGTTCCGATCAGGCCCAAGGCACCATCACCGTCGGCGCCTCCTTCGGCGGAACCGGCGGCGTGGCCGGCGACGGCGGCGGCATCCTGACCTCTGGCGGCGGCAGTTGGCTGAACGTCCAGACCACGGGCGACGACTCCCCGGCGCTGGCGATGCAGTCGATCGGCGGCGGCGGCGGCACGGCCGGCGCGGGCAACAGCAGCTCCAAGCTGCAGCAGGACAGCCATTCCATGAGCGTCGCGGTGGGCGGCAACGGCGGCTTGTCCGGCTCGGGCGGCAACATCGATGTCGCTACCGGCATCGCCGCCACCACGCAAGGGGCGCGCGCCTACGGCGTGCTGGCGCAATCGATCGGCGGCGGCGGCGGCCTGGGCGGCGCGGGCGACGCCAGCAATCTGGCCAGCGTGTCGCTGGGCGGGCGCGGCGGCGCGGCCGGCGATGGCGGAACCGTGACCTTGACCTTGAATGCCGGCGGCCACATCAGCACCAGTGGCGCGGGCTCGCATGGCCTGATCGCCCAGTCCATCGGGGGCGGCGGAGGCATCGCGGGCGACACCAGCAAGGGGCTGCAATTGGGTTCGGGCGGTTGGACCCCAAGCGGCGGGCAGACGGGCGGCAGCGGCAGCGGCGGAACGGTCGCTCTCAATGTCGCCAGCAATATCGAAACCCACGGCGCCTACGCCTTCGGCGTAATCGCCCAATCCATCGGCGGCGGGGGCGGGCTGGGCGGCAATGCCGCTGGCGGCTTCGCCGGCAGCACGGCAGGCGCCGGCAGCACGGGATCAGGCGGGAACGTCACGCTGACGCAAAGCGGCAGCATCGCCGCGACCGGCGCCGGCGCCACCGGCATCTTTGCGCAAAGCGCCGGTCCGCAAGGGGCGGGCCAGGTGGCCGTCACCGTCGACGGTTCGGTCAGCGGCGGCACCGGCGCGGGCGCCTACGGCGTCTGGATCGTGGGCGACCAGCAGAACACGCTGACCGTGGGCTCGGCGGGCATGATCGCGGCCGGCGCCGGCGGCAGCGCGGTGCGCTACGACGGCGCCACCCTGCAGCAGGCCAAGACCGTGAGCTTCCCGGCCAGCGCCCCCAGCGCCAGCCTGTCCATCAACAATGCGGGGACCGTCCTCGGCAACATCGAATGCGGCGGCGGCGCGGGCGGCATCGCCTGCAATGTCTGGAACGCCGCCAGCGGCACCCTGAGCGACGCCACGCTCTATCAGGCCAACATCGACAACGCGGGTGTCGTGGCCATAGGCAGGACCGGCGCCTTCGACACGCTCACGGTCGCGGGGAATTTCAACCTGCGGGCCGGCGGCCTGCTGCAGGCTGACGTGGACTTCGCCAACCTCAAATCGCCGAGCATGGTGGTGCAGGGCGATACCCGCCTGGACGGCCAGGTCAATGTCCAGCCCATCACCTTGCTGCCCGATCACGAAGTCACCGTGGCGACGCTGCAAGGCGATGTGCAAGGCAGTCCCGTTGCCAAGGACAGCCCGGTGATCGACTACGACGCCAGGCTGGACGGCAAGAACGTGCGCGTGCGCGCCGCGCAGGCCGACTTCGCCGCGCCGTCCATGCAATTGGCCGCCAACCAGCGCTCGGTCGCGAGTCATCTGCAAGGCGCCTGGAACCTGGGCGGCAATGCCGCCATGGCGTCCTTGTTCGCGGCGCTGGACATGGCCTCCCGCGAAAGCGCCGACACCTATTCGAACCGGCTGTCCGACCTGTCGGCCGGCGTCACCGTGGCGCCCGCCGCGCAGATGCAGGCCAGCATGGCGCGCTTTACCGGCGCCATGATGTCGTGCCCGGCATTCCAGGGCGGCGACGCGCTGACCGGCGAACAGGATTGCCTGTGGGGCCAGGTGTCCGGCATCAATACCAACCAGGACGGCGACGGCGGCGTCTCCGGTTTTTCGTTCGATGGCGTCACCTACCAGTTGGGCGGCCAGCGCCAGGTCAGCCCGGGCTGGTTCCTGGGCGGCTCCGTCGCCTACCAGAACAGCCATCTGAGCGGCGACGATGGACGGGTCAGCGGCAAGGGCGACAGCGGCTATGCCGGCGTGGTGGTCAAGCGCGAAGCCGGGCCCTGGACCCTGTCCGCGGCCCTGGGCGGCGGCTATGGCCAATACGATATCAACCGCAGCATCCGCATCCCCGGCATGCAGAGCACGGCCGACGCGGACCTGGACGTCTATGGCGCGGCCTTGCGCCTGCGCATCGCCCGCACCTATGCCGCGGAACACGTCTACCTGAAACCCTATGTGGATCTGGACGCGTCCTACACCCATATGCCCGGCTACAGCGAATCCCGCGACGCCCTGCATCTGGACGTGGAAAGCAGCAACCAGTTCGTCATGGCCCTGTCGCCGACGCTGGAGCTGGGCGGCAAGGTGGCGCTGAAGAACGGCGCGACCATGCGCCCCTACATGTATGGCGGCGTGTCGTTCCTGTCCAAGAACGAGTACACGGTCAAGTCGCGCTTGCAGGGCGCGCCGACAGGCTCCGGCGCCTTCGACACCTCGGTGCCCATGGACGACGTCATCGGCCGCATCGGCGCGGGCCTGCAGGTGTCGAACGCCGGCGGCCTGGACTTCCGGCTGCAGTACGACGGCGACTTTTCGTCCCACATACAAAGCCATCGCGGCACGTTGAAGGTGATGGTGCCGTTCTGACCACCCGGATTCTTGTTGACCCCAGTGATTTCAGCGGCTGGAACACGCAGCTCAGCCGCAAGTTGCCCTCCGCCACAGCTAGATTGAGCTTTGCTTCATTCGGCTCGACAGCGCAGCGGCGGTTTCCTTGCGTTCGCTGTAGCGATCCACCAAGTAGGGTGTCGCATCCCGAGTGAGCAACGTGAACTTCATCAACTCCTCGACGACGTCCACGATTCGATCGTAGTAAGGGGAGGGCTTCATACGTCCCGTATCGTCGAACTCTTGGTAAGCCTTGGCTACCGACGATTGATTCGGGATAGTCAACATGCGCATCCAGCGCCCCAGCACCCGCATCTGGTTCACGGCGTTGAACGACTGCGAGCCGCCCGACACCTGCATCACCGCCAGCGTCTTGCCCTGAGTCGGTCGCACGGCGCCCACCGACAGCGGGATCCAGTCAATCTGCGTCTTCATCAATCCCGTCATCGCGCCGTGACGCTCGGGCGAACTCCAGACCATGCCGTCGGCCCATTGGACCAATTCGTGAAGCTCACGAACCTTGGGATGGTCCTCCGTGGCGTCATCGACCAGCGGCAGGCCGGAAGGGTTGAACAACCGGGTTTCGCCACCCAGCGCCTCGAGCAGGCGCGCCGCTTCCTCGGCAACCAAACGGCTGTAAGAACGCTCACGCAGCGACCCATACAACAGCAGGAAGCGCGGCGCGTGCGTGGCACGTTCGGGCGAGAACAGCTCGGCCAGGCTTGGTTTTTCAAACAGCGAGGGATCGATATTCGGCAAATCGGCGAGGAACTCAGACACGGTTGCCCTCCGCATCGCGCGACGTGCGGCAGGCCGGGTTGTGATAAATCGTGATGGAACTCATGAAACACCTCTATTGATACGGAATTCAAACTTCAATCGTGCGCAGGCCGCGCTCGCAGTACCAGCAAGGCTGCGCAGGCCGCCAAGCCTATGGCCCCGGATAGCCACAGAGCGTTGGCGCCCCACGCATCCAGCGCCAGGCCGAAGAGAAACGGGGCGGCCGCTTGCGCGACACGCGCCGGCATCATCAACCATCCCTGGCGGGCGCCATAGCCCTGCGGGCCAAACAGCGCCAACGGCAACGTGCCCTTGGCGATGGTCAGAATGCCGTTGCCCGCTCCGTGCAGAATGGCGAACACCGGCGCCATTACCGGTCCGCCGGTCAACAGCACCGCAACGCCGGCCGGATGCGCAAGAGCCGCCAGGCGCGCCGACAACAAGGGATGAACCTGGCGTAGAAGCCCAAACTCGAGTAGGCGTCCAGCCACCTGCGCGGGACCGATCAGGGCGCCCACGGCCACAGCAGCGGCGAGGGTCGCGCCAGCAGCTTCCAGCATGCGCGGCAAGTGCGTGGCCATCGCGGTACTGATGAACCAGGTCGCTGCAAACACGAAGGCGAGGAGGGCAGTGGCATACCTCTGCGGTTTCGACTCGGGAACGGCGCGCGGCCCGGCATCCACGCTGCCGGTGACATTCGGGGCTTCCGCCTTCCGAACAGCCGCCGCCTTGGGGAGCCAGGCGTTCAGCGGCAGGCCGACCAATAGATGCAAGCCTGCCCAGCCCAGGCATGCGCCGCGCCAGCCGAACTGCGCTTCCATCCAGGCGGAAAGCGGCCATCCCACGGTACTGGCGAACCCTGCGATCAGCGTGATCCCCGTAATGGCGCCACGGGCACGATGACCATAGAGGCGCACCAGGCTGGAAAACGCCGCCTCGTATAGTCCGGATCCCATCGCCACTCCCATGACGAGCCAGGCGGCCACCATCGTCCAGAGCCCCTGAGCGCTGCCTAGCATCCCCAGCCCCAAGGCGAACAGCAAACTCGTGCCGACCAGCACGATGCGGCCACCGCGGCGATCGATTGCTTGTCCTGCCCACGGGCCGACCAGTGCCGATGCGACCATGGCTATCGAAAAGGCCGCGTATACCGTTGGCGCGGAGAGCTCCAGATCGCGAGCCATTGGATCGGCCAGCATTGCCGGCAAGTAGTAGGAAGACGCCCAGGCCAGGGTTTGGGCCGTTCCCAGGGCGCCGACAACGCGGACAGGGGCGCTGGCCATAAATCAATTCCGCATGGCGCCGGCGTCGTACCAGCCTTTGCTCCGATTGACGATCCGCACGACGAGCAACATCACGGGCACCTCGATGAGCACGCCAACGACTGTCGCCAACGCGGCACCGGACTGGAAACCAAACAGGCTGATCGCGGCGGCAACGGCCAGTTCAAAGAAATTGGATGCGCCGATTAGCGCCGACGGGCACGCAATGCTGTGCTTCTCGCCGACCCGGCGATTGAGCCAGTACGCCAGGCCGGAGTTGAAGAACACCTGGATAAGAATGGGTACGGCCAGCATGGCGATAACCAGCGGCTGCCCGATGATGGCCTCGCCCTGGAACGCGAAGAGCAGTACCAGCGTCAGCAGCAGGGCGGCCATCGAGAATGGCCCGATTCGCTCCAGCGCCGCTTCGAACGCCGCCTGGCCGCGGCGAAGCAGCGCCCGGCGCCAGAGCTGGGCAAGAATGACCGGAATCACGATGTACAGCCCGACGGACACCAAGAGCGTGTCCCAAGGCACGGTGATGGCCGATAGACCCAACAGCAGTCCAACCACGGGCGCGAACGCGAACACCATGATGGTGTCGTTCAGCGCCACCTGGGACAGCGTGAAAACCGGGTCGCCGCCGGTCAACCGGCTCCACGCGAAAACCATGGCGGTACACGGCGCCGCGGCCAGGAGGATCAGGCCGGCGATGTAGCTATCCAATTGGTCGGCGGGCAACCACGGGGAAAAGATCTGGCGGATGAAAAGCCACCCCAGAAAGGCCATCGAAAAGGGCTTGACGGCCCAATTGATGAACAGCGTCACGCCGATGCCGCGCCAATGCTGCTTGACCTGGCCCAGTGCGCCGAAGTCCACCTTGAGCAACATCGGAATGATCATCACCCAGATCAGGACCCCAACCGGCAGGTTGACCTGGGCGACCTCCAGGCGGCCAATCGCCTGGAACAACGCCGGCATAAGCTGCCCAAGCGTCACCCCCAGGACGATGCAGAGGAAGACCCACAACGTGAGGTAGCGCTCGAAAACACTCATTCCGGGGCGCTCGCGCGGGGCCGGCGCCGCCTGCGTACTGGACGACATCGGTTTACTCCCGGGACTGGCCAATGCCGCGCAGCTCGGTCTGCAGCGACATGGCATCCAGGCGGTCAAGCGGCAAGGACAAGAACAGTTCGATACGGCGCTTGAGCATTCGCGCAGCTTCGTGGAAGGCCTTGAGGCGTTCTTCCTCGCTGCCCTCATGCGCCGCGGGATCCGCCACGCCCCAGTGCGCAGTCATCGGATGGCCCGGCCATACCGGGCAGACTTCACCCGCCGCGTTGTCGCACACCGTGATGATGAAGTCCATCCTGGGGGCATCCGGGGTGGCGAACTCGTCCCAACTCTTGCTCCGGTACCCATCCGCGGGCAACGAATAGGATTTGAGGGTGGCGAGAGCTAGAGGGTGGACCTCGCCCTTGGGAGTGCTACCAGCCGAGTACGCCTGAAACCGGCCAGCGCCCAAACCCTTAAGCAGCCCTTCGGCCAGGATTGAACGCGCGGAATTGCCTGTGCATAGAAAGAGCACATTGAAAGGGGAGTGCGACATGAGATTTCCTAGCAGCAACGGGTAGTGGAGTTTGCTTTTGGGGTGCAGCAACCGGTGGGCGCCGCAGCTTTGATCGACGGCGAACCGCGGTCGGGCGCCGCCACCTGATCGACATGAGCGCTGTGCGCCTCGCCATAGACGGGGATGGAGCCCAGCGTGTGGAAGTGCTCCCAAGCCAATCCTTGTGGATCGGTGACCCAGTATTTCTCGCTGCGGGCGTAGCAGCAGGACGTTTCTCCCTGATCATCCAGAACCAGGCTCGCAGCCTGCGCCCGGGATTTCAATGCATCCAGTTCCTCGGCGCTGTCGGCCTGAATCCCGAAATGATCAACGCCCAGGCCGGCGCCACGGGTCGATATGGCGAAGTTCACAGGAGGATCATCCAGCATCCACTTTGCGTAGTCGGATTCGACGCGGGTTGGCTCAAGCGCGAAAAGCCGGGAATAGAAACCAATGTTCCTGGCCAGGTCATCGACATGTAGATGGACGTGGAAGCGCTTCATGGAGAACTCCTGATTAGCAGCTCGTGCAGGCCGCGGGACCGGAAGCCTCGCAGGGCGCTCCCTGGCAGCAATGCTCGGTGAGATAGCCGAGCAAGCCATTCATCTTCGAGAAATCGGCGCGGTAGATCAGATTGCGCCCCTGTTGCTCGACGCTGACCAGGCCCGCATGCGCCAGCTCCTTCAGGTGAAAGGAAAGCGTGTTGCGCGCGACTCCGAGCTGGTCCGCCAGGACGCTAGGCATGAGTCCTGGCAACCCGGCCACCACGAGCGCGCGGAAAGTCCGCAGTCGTTGGGGATGGGCAAGAGCGCCGAGCGCTGAGATGGCTTGATCTTCGTTCATGATTCGATCATACAACGATTGTTGAATTATATGCCAGTGCAGAACTGCCGTTCGCTTGCATAAACCTGTTCAGTCCCGCTCAGACTCCTGACCATGGAGCGGGGAAGCAGTCGTGAACTGATTTGCGCAAAGTAGGCTTTCCTGTATTGGTTCAAAAGCCGAACAACTTAAGCAAATCCATCCCATATCCGTACCGGGTTTCTTGCTTCCGGGATCTCGAGCGGGTGCGCACTGAATTTTGCTTGGAGACGGTGCAAGTACCCTTGATTTCCGTAGCGATCTGGTGGAAGGCCTAATGGAAGACTCCGCCGATCTCGAGCCTCAGCATTCTTCATACCGAACGATAGCCGGGCCAATCAATTGCACCTGAGTAATTGGCTTCGCCCTCCGTCAACACGGCAAGGATCTGGCTCTCTGTAAATCTGCTTTTCTTCAAGGGAGTCTCCGACGCAAGGAGGCGCCGAAATTCTGCCGGTTGGGGCCTATTGGGAGAGGGAGCTTATAGGAGTTCATTCGAGGAGATAGGAAGCTCAATCAACCAATAGCCGTTAGCTGAGGAAGGAGAGGATGCATCATCGCGTTTTCATACATCTACTAGTCAGTAGCAGCTCATGCTGATCGCGCTGGGGTATGAATCGCGGCGTGCCATTAGGGGTTTTATCCGTTTACGATTGAAATAGTGCAGAGGACAATATTTGATTGTTTACAACCCTTCGCTATCCGCATGGACTCGGCACACCAGAAGAAGACACCCGGAAAAACGGGCCGCCTTACGACAACGCTTGAACGGGGGCTGCGCGTGCTGCAATGTTTCGACAGCCGCGATGCCGTGCTCAGCAACGGCGAAATAACCAAGCGCACAGGGCTTCCCAAGGCCACGGTATCGCGGCTGACGCATACGCTGGTGCAACTGGGATACCTGAGGGTGAGTCCGGACAATGGCCAGTTCATCCTCGGCATTGGGGTGTTGTGCCTGGGTTATCCGCTGATGTCGGGAAACGTCCTCAGTCCCTCCATGTCGCAGCACCTGACGCGCCTGGCGCAGCTGATCGACGGGACCGCCACGATCAGCATGCGGGACCACTTGCGCATTGTCTCGCTTCAATCGGAAAGCGCTAACGATGTGCTGCGCCGCCGGCCAGGAATAGGGCTTTCCCTGCCGTTCTGCGGCAGCACCGCGGGTTTGGCCTGGCTGATCGGCGCAACCGAAGACGAGCGGGCCAGGGCGATACGGGAGCTGCACTACGCCGCCGATGAAGAAGCCGTCGTCAAGTATTTGAACCTCTATCGCAACGCGGCAGCCTTTCATCGACGGGAAGGCTACGTCATGACGGAAAACCTGGTGCATCAGGACACCGCCGTCTACGCCAGGACCCTGTACCGCCGGCCAGGCGAAGACCTGCTGATTCTGTCATGTGCGATCTCCACGCGCACCCCGGCCGGGCAGGATGCGAGGACCTCCGTGCCGAGGCTGTTGGCCGGGGTGGCGGAAACCCTCAACGACGACCTCCGGAAGCCCACGCGTTCCAGGGCAAGTGATAGGGCGTCAGCGTAAATCGTCTGCCTCATACAGGCGATGGATACGCTCACGCAGACCTTCCGACAAGACAACCTTTTCACCGGAGGCATTGCACAGCCAGACGCAGATTGCGTGGCTGGACGCAACCCGCCCCTGATGCCACACCGCGAACTCCATGCGGAAGCTGGAGTTCTTCAGCCAGACGAATTTTCCGGTGGTCAAGACCCGGGTCGCGATACCGATAGGCTTGTCATAGCCGACGGCCAACTCCCGGATGACCGGGCCTGCGCCGTTCAGCGCGAAGGGCGGATAGTCCAGTTCAAGAAACATCGCATTGCGGACCTCTTCGAACCAGCCCAGGTGTGCGCGGTGGTTTACGTGGCGAAACGCATCCAGTTCACTCCAGCGCACATCGAATTCCAGTCCAAATCGCCAACCGGTCTCGACGCCGTATGCGGCGATGGTGTCGTCAGTCAATTGAGGCATATCGATTTTGTCCTGTCAGTGTCGCCTGTTGCAGTCATACCCATTCAAACCCGACCTTCTGGCCTGACGTCTGCCCGATGGCTTGCCCGCGCAGGCTGTCGGCCGCACTGAGCAGCAAGCTGCGCGAAACGAAAGAGGGCAGCTCCTGCGCACGTTGCTCACACAGTTCCGCCTTCAGGCGGCGGGCCTGCATGACGGCGGGCATATCTGAATCCGCCAGCGCCAGCAGGTCGACGACATGCAGGGCAAGCTGGGTTTCTCCTGCCTTCTGCAAGGAGAGGGCATGCTGCAGCACTTGCTCCGGACGCTTCACGGCGCCCAGGACCGCGCCAGCTGCCGCCCGAACCGGGCTGGGATGCAGATCCGTGGGATTGCGGTTCCACCAGCCGTTCTCGGAACGCCAGACATCGCGGATCACGAATTCCGCGCAGCCGTACGAAGGTTTCATGTAAGGGTTCCCGAAGAGTTCGGCGGGCAACTCTACGGCATGGATGATTTCTTCAACAGACAGGCCGGCATTCATGTGGCGCACGACCTCCTGCCTCAGGTATCGGAGGGCTCGCGCCGGAACGGAAAGCGCCTCGGCGATTTCCTCCTTCGCCGTCAAGGGCTTGCCGAACTCGGGGATCAATACCTCCGGATCCAGCTCGAGAAATCGCTCCAGCGTATCGGCCCACACGCAGGGATCGCGCAAGATGCGGTAAGGCGAGCCGCTATTGGGGCAGGTCTTGATGAATGCGTTCGAACCATAAAGCACCTTGGATTCCGGAATCCAGACGGCAGTTCCATCGTCGGTTTCGCCCGGCGCGTGCAGCAATTGCACGCAACGCTCCGAGCCATGGACGAGCATTGTGTGTCGGTACGTCGTATCGGCCGGCGTGAACCAGTTCGAGGGCGGATCTTCCGGGTAGGCCGTGCGGAACTGACGGGTATTGGTATGGCTTTGCAGGCCGGCGGTTTCCCGATAGCGGCGGAACCGGCGCGCGACATTTTCATGGGCAATGAGCTGAGGCGGCAAATGGCCATCTTCCCGGGCCGCCTGTCGCCAGGCGTCGACGCCGTTGTTGTAGCCCATGTGGCCGTGGCTGTAGACGATGAAGGCGACAGGCTTTCCGAGGCCCAGGCGGATCTCTTGAATCATGCGCCGGGTGATGTCGCCGCCCGGTCCGCTATCCACCAGTAGCAGGCCGCTGCCCAGATCGACGACCAGGGAATTTCCCTGTCCGCCCAGCGTATATACATGGGGGGCATGTTGGATAAGTCCGTGGCTGCGCATCAAAACGTCGGCACGTGTCATGGTTGTTGTCTCCTTTGGGACGGGCGTCATTGGTCATGTATCCGGGCAAATTCTAGGTGTGGTGTTGCCGTCGGGGATCAACGTTTCATTCTTTGGAACAATGTGTTCGGCAGGCGCCGAAGTCCCTAGAATTTTCTCCACGCACGGACACCCTGGCATGGCCGCCGGGGAGGCTGCGACATAAGCAAAATCCACGGAGACAAGCATGTTCAACTTTGCAAAGCCCTTGGCCAAGCTGGGCTTGATGGCAATGTATTGCCTGCCGGCTTGGGCCCAAGCCACCTTTCCGACACACGCCGTGGTGGCGGTTTCGCCCTTCGCCGCCGGCGGACCGAACGACACCTCACTGCGCCTCATCCTCCAGGGGATGGCTGCCAAGTTCGGCGGCGACTACGTGGTCGAAAACAAGCCCGGGGCAACTACGCGAATCGCCAATCAGTACGTGGCCCGGGCCAAACCTGACGGACACACCTGGCTCTATGCGGCAGCGCCCATCGCGAATTTCGCGGCTGCCAATGTCAAGACGTCCTACGACCTACGCAAGGACTTCGCGTTCATCGGCCCGGTTGTCGTCACGCCGCTGTTTCTGGTGGTCAAGGCGGACAGCCCCTACCGTAGCGTCGCAGACTTTGTAAACGCCGCCCGCAGCCGCCCGGACGGCGTGACGTTCGCAAACTCCGGCTATGGGGCCTCTCCGCACCTGACCGCGGAGTTGTTCTCGATGAAGGCGGGATTCAAGCTGCTGCCGATCCAGATGAAGGGCGATGCCGCCTCCTACATCGAACTTCTGGCAGGGCGCGTGGATGCGACATTGACCTCGCTGACCGGCGCCTTGCCATTTATCCGGGAGGGCCGCCTGCGTGTGCTGGCCGTCGCCTCACCCGAGCGTTCCAGGATCTATCCAGACGCCCCCACGTTCAAGGAAGCCGGATATCCCGACGTCGTCGGCTTCGGCTGGTTCGGCCTGCTTGCACCGAAGGAGACGCCATCCGATGTTGTGCAACTGGTCAATCATCGAATCAATGAGTTGGCTTCCGATGCAGCCTTTACGGAACGTCTTCTATCCACCGGCGTGGAAATTGCGCCCCAGACGCCTGAGCAATTCAAGCAATTCGTGAACGAGGAGGTCCGCAAGTGGGGCGAGGTCATGAAAGAAAACAATATCAAGCTGGATTGAGGAGGAACGAGATGCAAGGTGCTGATGCAGTCAAGAAGGGGACGGCAGGGGTCGTGCTGTTCGACAACCCCGTCCGCAGGGACATCGTCAAGGGCATCCACACGATCGGAGGGCAGGGGAATTCGCTTGCCATCGAGACAGGCCGCGGCGTCGTAGTGGTGGACGCCGGACCGGGAGGCAAGATCACGGCGGCGATGATCGCGAATCTGCGCGCCATCACTCAAGCGCCCGTCCATGCCATCGTCTACAGCCACGGGCACAACGGCTACAACTCGGGCGTTTCCGCTTGGCGCGAGCATGCGGAATCGCGCGGCGAAGCCGGACCGGTCTTGATTGGACACCGCGGCGTTGCGCGGCGCTATGGCCGATACGTGGAGACGGCTGGGCTACAGCAATGGTTGAACGGCCGGCAGTTCCGCAGGGAATTCAAGCCTTACATGGCCGATGCGTTCCAGTCACCCGACGTTCAGTTCGAAGACTTTCTCTCGCTGGACTGCGGCGACCGCAGCGTAGAGCTGATTCACGCTCCCTCAGAAACCGATGACAGCATTGCGGTATGGCTGCCCCAGGATCGATTCCTGTATGCGGGCCCCGCATTCATCCGTAGCATCCCGAACGCCGGAACGCCGCTGCGCACCTTCCGGGATCCGATGCGTTGGGCGGGAACCCTGGAGCGCCTTCAGGCGCTAGGCGCCGCCATCCTGATGCCGGAATTCGGTGATCCCGTGACGCGCCCCGAAGAGATACAGGCCGCGTTTTCGGTCACCGTCCGGGCATTGCGCTACCTGCGCGCGGAGGTAGTGGCGCGTATGAACCAGGGCATGGACGAGCGGGATATCCTGGCGGACATGTCCTATCCGGACGAGATCTTCGGCCACCCATTCCTGCGGCCGATCTACGGGTGTCCGGAATACATCGTGCGGGAGATCTGGCGTTCTGAAAACGGCTGGTGGGACCGCAATCCAACCACGCTGCATCCGGCGCGTCCGCAGGCGGTTGCCGCCGCCTTGCGCGCCGCATTGGGCGACGTCGATTCGGTGCTGGACCACGCGCGTACCTTGCAACGACAAGGAAAAACGCAGTTGGCCCTGCATGTGGTCGATCTGGTGGCGTCAAGCCAGAACGACGATCCGCAAACCCTGTTGGCCCGCGAACTGAAGGCGGAACTGTGCGTAGAACGCGCTACGCAAATGCCCTCCATCGTATCGCGCAACATTCTGCTCAGCAGCGCCGAGGACGTGCTTGGTCTGCCCATCGGGGCGCGTCGCGCGGACGACCCCACCTTCGAATTTTCCTGGAACTAGGTGATGGAAAAGATACTTGACCACCACGAAATCCGTCATGGGCGCGCGCTTGCCCATGGGGTATCCCTGCATTACGCGGAATGCGGCGACCCGGCGAATCCGCTGATGCTGTTCATCCATGGCTTTCCCGAGGCGTGGTTCGCGTGGCGGGAGCAGATGCGTCATTTCAGCGACAAATATCATGTGGTTGCCGTCGACACCCGCGGCATCAACGAGTCCGACAAGCCCGGCCAGGTCGAAGACTACCGCATCAAGCCTCTGGTCAAAGACATCGTCGTCTTGATCGAGGCACTTGGCCACGAGCGCTGCATCCTGGTCGGGCACGATTGGGGCGGCGCAATCGCCTGCGCGGTGGCGCTGGCTGCTCCCCAGCGGCTGCTTGGCCTTGTCCTCATCAATGCGGTGCACCCAGTCTTGTTTGCACGCCAACTGCTGCGCAATCCCGCGCAGCAGGCGGCCAGCCAATACATGCTGGATTTTCGCAGCGAGCATTTCGCGCAAGCTGTTCAACAGGATGATTGCGCCTACTTGATAGCGATGCTCTCCGAGGATGGAGACAGGCCGGATTGGCTGAACGACGCGGCGTTGGAAGAGTATCGCGCGGCATGGTCGCGTCCAGGCGCGGTGGCTTCGGGCCTCAACTATTACAAGGCGACGGCGCTGTACCCCGGTAACGATGCTCAACTGGCAGAAGTCGGCGACAGCAACCTCGACGCGTTCATTTTGCGCATGCCTACGCTCGTGCTCTGGGGGATGCGAGACCGCTATCTGCTTGCCGGTTGCCTGGACGGATTGGATCAATTCATACCGGATCTGCAGCTCCATACGCGCGACGATGCGTCGCACTGGATCGCGCACGAAAAGCCTGAGTGGATAAATACGATGATAGACACCTTTGCGCTTGGCGCCAGGGCAGGGGAGTGATGACGTGACCGATACGCAGTTGCTCACCCGGCTGTTTTACCCCCGAAGCGTCGCCATCGTGGGCGCGTCCTCGTCGCCGACCAAGATCGGCGCGGTACCCGTATCGTTGCTTGCGCAACATGGCTACGGCGGCAAGCTCTATCCCATCAACCCGGCCGCCGAGACGGTGCAGGGCATGCCTGCATTCGAATCTCTGACTGCCGTGAAGGCGCCGGTGGACCTGGCGATCGTTTCGGTGCCGGCGGCGCGGGTGTTGCCGGTCCTGCATGAGGCCCTGGAACTCGGCACAAAGAACTTCGTGCTGTTTTCATCAGGTTTCGCCGAAGCCGGAGAGGCAGGGCGGCTTCAGCAACAACAGTTGACCGAGCTGGCGCTTGGCCACGGGGCAAACATACTTGGGCCGAACTGCCTGGGCTTCATGAACATACGGGAGCGCGTTTTCGCGACATTCTGCACCGGGCCGGCCGGAGGATTGGTACAGCCGGGCAATGTAGCCATCGTGTCGCAAAGCGGGGCGTTCGCGGGCTACGCGTATACCTTGGCTCGCGAGCGCGGTCTGGGCCTGTCGCATTGGATCACCACCGGCAACCAGTGCAGCATCGATGTCGCCGACTGCATCGCCTGGCTGGCCGGCGACCCGCAAACTCGCGTCATCATGGTCTATATGGAAGGTTGCACGGACGGCGAAAAGCTAAAGGATGCGCTGGCCAAGGCATACGCCGCCGGCAAGCCCGTCGTGGCCTGCAAAGTTGGACGGACGTCGTCAGGGGCCCAGGCGGCGGCGTCGCATACAGCGGCCATGGCGGGCGATGACGCCGTCTATTCCGCCTTGTTCAAGCAATATGGTGTGGCCCGCGCTTACACCGTCGAGGAATTCTTCAATCTGGGCTACGCCTTTTCCGTGGCGGACGCATTGCCGTCGAACCGGGACATCGGATTGCTGACAATGTCGGGAGGCGTGGGCGCGCTGATGGCGGACGATGCGCAGATCGCAGGCTTGACCATGTCGCCGCTGCCCAAAGCAGCCAGGCAGTCGATCTTGCGCAGAGTGCCATTCGCCGGCGTGAACAATCCGGTGGACATCACCGGGCAAGCCACGTCTGAGATGGACCTTTTGTCGTATACGGCTCGGCTGATGCTGGACGAGGGGAGGTACGGCTCCCTGGTGGTCTTCGTGGGTGCTGTCGCCGCATCTCCGGCGCTTTGGCCGCATGTGCGCGAGTTCGTCTGCGATATCCGCAGTGCCTATCCTGACACGCCGCTTGTGCTCAGTTGTACGATCGCCCCGGCCAACAAGCAGGACCTGGAGTCCTTGGGGTGTCTCGTGTTTTCCGACCCTAGCACCGCCATCCACATGGTTCGCGCCTTGTGTTCCCGCCGCGACGGCAGACCGCCGCGCGGCCTGCCAGGCAGGACAGGTACCGGGACCGTCGCATTTCCGGAGCGTCTGGGCGAAGCGGCATCGTTCGCATTGCTCGAGGCCGCCGGCATACCAACGGTCTGCGCGACGGTATGCGCGAACCCACGCGAAGCGGTCGCTGCCGCGCGGCGGTCGGGCTATCCGGTCGTCATGAAAATCGCATCGGCGGACATCGCGCACAAGAGCGATGTAGGTGGCGTGCGCCTCGCCATCGCCGACGACGCGAGCGTCGAATCGGCATTCAGCGAGATCATGGCCACCGTGGCCGCCAATGCGCCAACGGCGGCATTGGATGGCGTTCTGGTTGCACCGATGGTGAAAGGAGGGGTCGAATGCATTCTGGGCGCCCACATCGATCCGGTTTTCGGCCCGGTAGTGATGTTCGGCCTGGGAGGCGTGTTCGTGGAGGTCCTGAAGGACGTCAGCTTCCGCCTGGCGCCGATAGACGAGGACGAGGCTCGCAGCATGGTGGCCGAGATACGGGGCGCGCCATTGTTGGCCGGTGCGCGCGGAGCGGAACCTTCCGACATCCAGGCGCTTTGCCGCGCCATCGCCGCGCTATCGGAGTTTGCCGCCGCCAATCGGGAAGGCCTTTCATCCATCGACGTGAACCCGCTCGCAGTCCTTCCAGAGGGTAGCGGCTGCATCGCGCTTGACGCCGTCATCGTCCCGCGGACCTAGGGCCGTACTCATTAGCAACGACAAACCGAGGGTGCGGGTCCAACGGGTCCGAAGCCCGCACCCTTGGTTTACTTGATTCTGACTTGGCAATCCGCCCGACGCGACGAGGGCTGGGGGTTAGGACCGTTACTCTCCAGATTTGCTACTTTACATAATACACATTATGCGTATTGAGCCTTCGCGTAAACGATTGCTTGCCGCCCAGGATCCAAGCAACAATAATGGGAATCATTATTGAACATGCCCATGACCGCGCTGTCCTGACCAAAGCCCGTTTTTTCTCTCCAGCCCCGATGTCCGCATCCTCCCCAATTCGTTCCATCCAACGGCCCGCAGCCACCACGACAGTACGCGGATTCGTCGACGAGTTGCTCTGCCATTACCGTGACCTGCAACGGCATCTCAACTACCAATTGCGGAACCCGGACGACGCCGCCGACATTGCCCAGGCAAGCTTCGAGCGCGTTTACGCCAACGGTCTGGACCAGGCACGAAAGAACGGCCCCGCGATCGAATCCTTGCGCGGCCTGCTGTTCCGCGTCGCGCACAATCTCTGCATCGATGAGGCGCGCCGCCGCAAGGTCGCGCAGAACTGGCAGGCCCTGCATGGACCGCTGGAAGCCGAAGCGATGGCGCCGTCCGCCGAGCAAGTCGTGTCGCAGCGCCAGATGGTCGAGCGCGTAGCCGCGGTGCTGGCGTCTCTGCCCGCGCGGCGGATGCAAGTCTTTCTGCTGTTCCGCGCCTACGGCTACAGCCGCGCCGAAATCTCGGCAAAGCTGGGTATCACGGAAGCGGCGGTTGCCAAGCATCTGGTGCGCGCGACCCTGGATTGTTCGCACGCGTTGCGCAACCTGTACCTGGAATCTGAAGTCCGCGGCGGCCGGGAACGCGGGAGCGCTCACGTCACGGGCGCGAGCGACTGACATCATGCCGCAGATCCTCGACGAGGCGCTCATCGACCAGGCCCTGAGCCTGATCGCTACTGCTGAAGTCGCAACCGAACGCGCCGCGCGCCAGGCGGCTTCCCGGCTGACCGCTTGGCGCGCACGTACGCCGCAGCACGAGGCCGCGTACCTCGAAGCCTTCCGGCGCTGGCAACTGCTTGCCGCCATGGCGCCGGAAATGCGCACGCAGTTCGACCAGGAGGACCTCATCCTTGCCTCGGATCGCCAGTTGCCTCGCCGTGCGCTGCTGGGCTGGACTGCCGCGGGCGCCTGTACCGCCTTGTTCGGCGCGGGCTGGTACCGGCGGCAGCCGCTGTACCAGGCATCCCACGAAACCGGCTCTCGCCAACTATCGCAGGCGCAGGTACCCGATCAACGCGATGACGGCGGCCCGGCCACCCGCATCGACCTGAGTCCGGGCACGCGCCTCGCGGTCAGTCTCTACCGGCACGAACGCCTGGTGGAACTGACCCAGGGCGAAGCGCTGTTCACGGTCGCCGCCGACGCCAGCCGCCCATTCCGCGTCCGCACCCGCGGCGGCGAGGTCGAGGTCGTGGGCACGGTGTTCAGCGTCAGCGACCGTGGCGGTGCAGTCTCCGTGGCCGTGGAAGAAGGCCATGTGCGCTTCCGCCCTGCTCTGCCCGATGTCCGTTGGTACAGCCTGGCGCGCAGTGGCCCTGCCCTGGATCTGCACGCCGACACCGCCGTCAACTGGCGTAGCGGCAAAGTGGATGCCGTCCGGCGCATCGATCCTGACAGCATCGCCGCCTGGCGCAATGGCTGGCTATGGTTCGACAACCTACGCCTGGACGAGGCCCTGCCTGGCATCAACGCCTTCCGCGAGCGCCCGCTCAGGACTGCCGATCCGAAGGTCAACGCGCTGCGCCTGACCGGGCGCTTTCGCAGCGCCGACGCCGACAACGCGGCGAATCTGCTTGAAGCGATACTCCCGCTACGCGCGGAATCGCGTCCGAACGGCGATGTCGTACTGCGGCTGCGCTGATTTTTCCCGGCTGGGTGTCTCCATTTTCGCGCCTCATCCGTCTTCTGTATCGATAAGGCCGCCATCGGGGCGGCGGATTTCTCGATAGACGGAGTTGAAATGCACCAATCCGGTATTTGCCGGCCATTCCTGGGCCGTTCCGCGCTGGGCCTGGCGCTGTCGGGCGGCATGGCCATGGCGCTGGCCGCCGTACCCGCCGTAAACCAGGCCCAGACAGCGCCGGAACAGCTCCATGCCATCGATGTGCCTGCGCAGTCGCTGAACACGGCGCTCACCATGCTTTCACGCCAGACCGGCACCCCCATCATGGCCGGCGGCGCCCACATTGCCGCGCAACAGGCGCCGGCAGTGGCCGGCCGCATGACGGTCCGGGAAGCGTTGTCCCGGCTGTTGCTGGGATCCGGCCTGTCCGCCGCGTCCACGCCTGGCGGCGGGTACGCGGTAACCGGCGCCGCGCAGACTCCGGCGGTGACTACATTGGCGCCGGTGCAGGTAATGGGAAGCTCCCAACTGCCCGAACCCTACGCCGGCGGCCAGGTCGCGCGCGGCGGCCGGGTCGGCCTGCTGGGCGAACGCGATGCGATGGACACGCCGTTCAATATCGCCAGCTACACCGCTGAACTGATCCAGAATCAGCAGGCCAACTCCATCGCCGACGTGCTGGCGAACGACGCGTCGGTGCGCACGGTCAACGACGGGCAAGGCTCGGTCGCCGGAACCGGCGACGAATTCCAGATCCGCGGTTTTCCGGTGCGCAACCAGGATGTATCGTTCAACGGCTTGTACGGCATGCTGCCGCTGCGCACCATCGCGCTGGATGGCGTCGAGCGCGTGGAAGTGCTCAAGGGTCCGACCGCCCTGCTGAACGGCATGAGCCCCCGTGGCAGCGTGGGCGGCGGCATCAACGTCGTCCCCAAGCGCGCCGGCGACGACCCATTGACCCGGCTGACAACAACTTATCAGTCCGACTCCCGATTTGGCGGCATGGTCGACATCGGACGGCGCTTCGGCGAGAACCAGGAATTCGGCTTCCGTTTCAACGGGTCATACCGCGACGGCGATACGGCGGTGCAGAACCAATCCAACCAGCTCGGCGTGGCGGTGGTCGGCCTGGATTACCGCGGCGAACGGCTGCGCGTATCGCTGGACGCCGGCCACCAGACCAACAACATCGACGCGCCCGGCGATTCGGGCGTGCTGATCTTCGGCGACAGCCTGCCCGTGCCGCGCCCGCCAGATGCTTCCAAGGGCTACTCCCCTGACTGGGGCTATGCCAAGTCGCGCGACAACTATGGCGTGTTGCACGCCGAGTACGACCTGGCCCCGCATTTGACCGTATTCGGCGGCGTAGGCTACCGGCGCAGCAACAATCGCTACCTGTACGCCGACCCGATAGTGGTCGGCTCAACCGGCGAGCTGCTGATGCGCCCGTACTATTGGCCCAGCTACGAGCAGAACGTTTCCACCGTGTGGGGCGCGCGCGGCAATTTCAGTACCGGCCCCGTGAAGCACGAAGCCAGTCTGAGCTACTCCACGTTCGAGCAGCGCGCCGGCTATTAC
The DNA here is from genome assembly GCF_014490035.1 of Achromobacter xylosoxidans. Taxonomy (NCBI): domain Bacteria; kingdom Pseudomonadati; phylum Pseudomonadota; class Betaproteobacteria; order Burkholderiales; family Alcaligenaceae; genus Achromobacter; species Achromobacter xylosoxidans. The sequence continues at coordinate 3,544,835 of NZ_CP061008.1, forward strand.
GACTACTACATTTTCGGCCTGTCGCCATCCAATCTGTACGATCCTGCCGACATCCCCAAACCGTCGATCGACGGCCTATCCAGCTCGCCGCCGCGCACTTCCCTGCTGAAGCTGCCGACTGTCGCGCTGGCCGACACCCTCTCCTTTGCCGATGACCGGGTTCAATTCACAGCTGGCCTGCGCTACCAGACAGTGAAGGCGACGAACTACAGCTACACCACCGGCCGGGAGACTTCCAGCTACGACGAATCGGCCGTCACGCCGGCCTTCGGCCTGGTGGTCAAGCCATGGACCGATGTCTCGCTGTACGCCAACTACATAGAAGGCCTGACAGCGGGCCCCATCGCTCCGGCTGGAGCCTCGAACGCAGGCGAGATCTTCGCGCCCATCAAGACCAAGCAGATCGAAGCTGGGGTAAAGGTCGATTTCGGTACGCTCACGACCACGCTGGGCCTGTTCCAGATCAAGCAGCCCTCCGGCCTGACGACTGTCGATAACGGCGTGACCCGCTACGACATGAGCGGCGAACAGCGCAACCGCGGCGTGGAATTCAACGCCTATGGCGAACTGGCGCGCGGCGTGCGCCTGTTGGGCGGCGTCACCTACATCCAGCCGACGATGATCCGCACCGCCAAGCCCCAAACCGATGGCAACAGCGCCGTGGGCGTGCCGCGTTGGATGGCCAATATCGGCATGGAATGGGATCCCTCGTTTGCGCCCGGGCTTACCTTGAGCGCACGCGCCCTGTCGACCAGTTGGCAGTACCAGAACCTGGAAAACAGCCGCCGCATCCCGGGCTGGACCCGGTGGGACCTGGGCATGCGCTACGCCACCCGCGCCTTCGATCACCCCGTCACGCTGCGCGCCACGGTCAACAACGTATTCGGCAAGGATTACTGGTCGTCGGCATCCGAGGGGTATCTGCGCCTGGGCTCGCCCAGGTCGGTGCTGCTGTCGGCATCCATCGATTTCTAAACCATGAACAGGCCGAGCCGCCGGCTGCGGCGCGGCCCCCGCTCATGGCCGCAGGCATCTCAGCCTGCCGGTTCCAGTATCGCCCCGCGCCAGACGCGTGCGCAGCGCGCTAGATACTGGCGCACGGCGCCGCGCTCACTGCTGCGCGCCGGTAGCCTTGGCCACATACGCCGCCAACACCTCGATTTCCTTATCCGACAAGCTCGTATAAGCCGGCATCTGGCCGATGCCGTTGCGGATGGCCGTCTCCACGCGCGCCGCATCGGGCTTGAGTTCATCGAGCTTGGGGCCGATGGCGCCGCTGGACTGGGCGTCGTTCAGGGTATGGCATATCGCACAGGCTGGCGTCGCGCCGACGAACAAGGCGCGACCCGCCTCCATGTCGGGGTCGGCTGCCAACACGCCGGCATGCAGGCAAGCGATCAATAATCCGGCGCCAAATGCGCGCTTCCTGGGTAACGCCAGCGCGGTTTCCCTCATGCCTTGGCCACCACGGCCACGGCATGATCGCGCCAACTGCTATTGATGTATCCGCCGGAATTCTGCGGACGTTCTTCTTCCTGCACCCGGCCTTCGGTATCGGTCGCGCGGCTGACGAGCACATGTTCGCCGGCCGTCAGTTCCACCGGCAATGCGAACTGGCGCCACGCATAACGCCCCAGATCCGGGCCGACCAGTTCCGCTTTCTGCCAGTTTTTGCCGCCGTCGATCGAAACCTCGACCAGCTTGATGCCATTGGTGCCGCCAAAAGCCACGCCTTGCACCACGACGCGCCCGGCCTTCAAGGTGGAGGCGGCCGGATTGGGCGTATTGATCCACGACTTCACGCCCATGGCCCAGACCGAGGGCTGGCTGGGGTCTCCCTTTTGGCCCGGCGGCGCCAGGCGATAGCCGGTCTGCTGGATCGCGGCCGCGCTTTCCTTTTCGGTGAAGGCCAGTCGCTTGATGTATTTGACGCTGTTCACGCCCGTGTAGCCCGGCACGATCAGGCGCAAGGGACCGCCATGGGCCAGCGGGATCGGCTCGCCGTTCAGCTCCCACGCCAGAAGCGCATCCCGCATCGCTTCCTTGGGCACGGAACGTTCAACCATGACCATGTTCGGATCCAGGCCGTCAGGCAGCTTCTCGCCGCCGGTTCCGGTCATGAACACGGCCGCCGCCTCCATGCCGCCGCAGTGCTCGACCAGCACGCTGACCGGCAAGCCGCTCCAGATCACGCAACCGGCCGCGCCGACCTGCCAGGGCGTGCCGCTGGGCTTGTTCGGGAAATAGCCGCGGCCGTTGCCGGAACACTGCAAGACCATGGCCAAAGTCTGCAAGCCCATGGTCTTCAATTGCCCCACGCTCAACGACATCGGTTTGGCCACTCCGGCGATTTCGACGACCCATGCGTCCCGGTCGGCGACGATGGACTCGTCAGGCGGCGGCAGATTGTTGCGCACGTAGAGTTGGCGCAGCGGGGTGACCACCCCGTTGCCGAATGCCTCGCGCCGCGTCTCTATGGTGTTGGCGCTGTGCACGATCATCGCATCGGGCTGCTTCCAGGCCGCATAAGCCGGCAGCGGCTTGGCGGCAGATGCCGGCGCCGGTGCGGCAGCCGCGGCTGGCGCGGCTTTCTGCTCGGCGGCCAATGCCGCGCGTCCCAGGCCTGCTGCGGCCAGGGCGCTGGCGCCGCCAGCCAACAGGCGCCGTCGCGCCGCGCTCTCGATCAGGGATGAACGCATTGCAGTCTCCTCGTTGGGGTCCGGAATCGTTGGTGTTCCAGAACCCTGCCGGCCTGCTACGACGTGGCTGTTTACCCCGCACGCACGTGTCCCAGGCCGCCAATAGTTATGACTGCGATGTTGGTTGAGCGATCTTTTCGTGTCAATTAGTTATTTGCAATACCCTGCCCTAGCCCGTTTGGATAGGCCAGCCACCTAAGCCTGCCGGACCAGGCGGTAGACCGAAGCCGGCGGCAGGTTCAGCGGCACAAACCTGACCTTGCTGGCCATCAAGCCGCAGGCCTCCAGCACGCTGGCGGATATCGGACAGCGCACCCCATAGGTGAAAAGGGCCATCGAGCCCTCTGCCGGCAGCGCGTCGAATACGGCGGCCAGCAGTTGCTGGTGATGCGCCTGGCTCATATTGCGCAACGGCAGGCCGCAGATGGCGGCGCCGATCCCATCCATTTCGGGATGGCGCTTGCGGCAGAGATCCTGCGCCGGCACCCGTAGCACCGCCGCCTCCGGAAACTGCGCCTGCAAGCTGCTGCTCATGGCCATGTCCTGTTCGACCAGCACCAGATTGGCCGGGTCCACGCCCCGGCGCAGCATTTCGCGGGTGAAGACGCCCGTGCCGCAGCCCAGTTCCAGGACTTTGCCCGCGCCGGGCGGAATGCAAGCGGTAATGGCCGCGGCCAACGCCGGGCCGGATGGCGCCACCGCGCCTATGGCCGCGGGATTGGACAGCAGCGCCCGGACGAACTGCGTGCGCTCCTGCAACCAGCCCATCGGCGAGCGGCTCGCAGGCTGGCGCGGAACAACGGTCTTGTAGGATTGCGTGGAATGCATGAGGCCTCAGTCTCCTGGATCGGGAATTCCGTACGACCCCGAAACCTTAACTGCGCCAGGCCCGCCGCGCCCGCAACCGTCGGTAAGCACCCTTGTCAATTCAGCCGCGCAAGGCATGCCTGCCGCACCCATGCGCGACCGCAGGCGGAAAGTTCAGGTTGCATAACTCTCGCCTGCCTGCGTTTGCACGCCGTTCGATCACCCAGGCCACGCTGATCGAACGGCGCTCCACGGGACGCCTGGCCTGAATCAGCGCTGAGCCGGCCGCAGATTCAGGGTGCCGGCCTTCTCGCTATCCACCTTGGCGCGGCTGAACGCCATGGGGAAGTACTCGCCGGTAGCCCAGTCCTTGAGCAGGTTCTGGTAGTACGGGCTGCGCGGGTCGGCGGATTGTCCCGGCACGTTCTGCATGCGCGAGTTGTCCCAGTCGGCCACGTCGATCACCTGGCGGTACGACGCGCCGCTGGTCTGGCGGAAGTCGCTGGTGCGGAACGTGGCGCGGTGCACGGTGTCGTTGTCGCCGCTGACCGGATAGCGCGGCGTGCCGTAGGCATTGGCAGTGGCCTCGGGCAACAGGCCGGCCAGGCTGTGCTCGAACTGGATGTGGTGCAGCTTGCCCCACTGCCATTGCGAGGAATCCGGTCCCAGCTTGGCGCGCAGTTTCTGCAGGCCCTCGTTCAGCGCCTGCAGCAGCAGCGCGTCGCGGCCCTGCTGCGGCTGCGCGCCGAAGGCGCTGTCCGGCGTGGCCAGCTTCTCCAGCGTTTTCGCGGTGGACAGATTGCCGAAGGCGGCGCGGCCGTTGGCCGGCACGTAGAGTTCAGTCACGCGCTTGACGACCTCGGGCAGCCAGAACTCGTAGACGGTCGCCGCGCGCGATTCCGTTCCCACGCGCGCATCCCAGTCCTTCAGCATGCTCAAGGCCTGCGACGTCGCGGGATCGGCCGAATTCAACGACTTCGCGTAGCCCGTCAGCGTGCGCGCCGGAATGGACAGGTTGTCGTACTGCAGCGCCTGCGAACTCTGCACCGTCTGCCCCTTGCTGTCGGCCAGCACCTCGCGTATGCGCTGCACGCGGTACGGTTCGGCCCAGGTGCGGGCCGACATGTCCTTATAGCGGTAATCGGCCGGCAGGTTGTATTCGTTGGCGGTGGCGATATAGCCTTCGGGCGGGTTGTAGGCGCGGGGCAGCGCGCTGCCGGGCAGCACGCCGCGCCATTCGAACTCGCCATTGCCCGGCACCGGCAGCATCCCGGACCAATCCGCGCGCGGGCGTATCGGCGCGATGCTGCCGCCAAACCAGCCGATGTTGCCGTCGACGTCGGCGTACACCATGTTCTCGCTGGGGGTGTAGTGCTTCTCCATGCCGGCGACGAACTCGTTCCAGTTCTGCGCCTGGTTCAGCCGCAGGCTGGCAAGATAGGCCGCGGTTCCGGGGAATTCCAGGTAGGCCGCCCGCAAGGCATAGGCCTTGCGCTTCACCGGATCCACGTAAATCACCGGGCCGTGGCGGGTGAACTTCAGCTGGCGCACCGCGGCGGACTGCCCGCGCACGGGGATCGACTCGTCCACCTGCCGCATCTTTTCCCAGCGGCCGTTGTAGCGATACTCATCCGGTTTGGCGGGGTTGGTGTCGTAGACGTACAGGTCTTCCTCGTCGCCGAAGGCGAAGATCGTCAGTCCGAAAGCGATGCGGTCGTTGTGGCCCATGGACACGCCCGGCAGCGCCGGTTCACCGGCGCCGATCACGTTCCAGCCCGGCGCGTTCAGGTGCACCATGTAGCGCAGCGATGGCATGGTGATGGACCGGTGCGGATCGCCCGCGAGGATGGGCTTGCCGCTGGCCGTATGCTGCCCGGCTATGGTCCAGTTGTTGCTCTCGTAGCGGGTCGCCATGGGGTCGAACGCAGGATCCAGCGACGCCAGCAGGTTGGCGGACAATTCCTGCGCGAGTTTTTCGCGCTCCGCGGCCGCGAGCGGGCTGCGCGGGAAGTCGGCGGCGACGAATTTCTGGCCGTTGCGCGCCAGGTTGTAGTCCCCCAGGACCTTGCTGTCGACGTCGCGCACGTCCAGTCCGGCGGGCACCTGCAGCGCCAGGGGCGGCTCGAAGGTGCTGAGTCCCTGCACGGCGTTCAGGCCCAGCGCCGCGACGCGTTGCGCCATCCGCACCTCTTCGCTGAGGTTGCGGGTCAGGCCATAGATGCGGATGAGCGAGGTCTCGGGGCTCCAATAGCCGGGTTCGGTGCCGGTCAGCTTGAATTCCGGCGGCATCTGTTCGGGATTGGCCTTGACCCAATCAATATAGGCATTGATGCCCGCCGCGAAGGACGTGAGGATCGCCTTGCCCTGCGGATGGTAGCTGGCGAATTCGGCCTGCATATCGCCGCGGTACAGGAACAGGCGCGCGGCGCGGTCCTGCTCGACAAAGCGCGGGCCGAACTGTTCGGCCATCTTGCCCTCGCCCTGGCGGCGCCAGAGGTCGAGCTGCCAGAGGCGGTCGCGCGCCGCGTTGAAGCCTTGGGCGAAGAACAGGTCGTCCTGGTTCTGCGCGTAGATGTGGGACACCCCGTGGCGGTCGCGCACGATCTCCACGGGCTGGGACAGCCCCTTCATATCGACGGTTTCTTTTTTGCCTCCGGGCGATGCGCAGCCTGCCAGCACTGCCATGAGCCCGCTCGCCAGGAATGCCGCGGCCCTGCGATTGAACATACGCATTGACTCCTCCTCGGGTTTATTTGTCTTCTATCTGCCTGTCGGGCATCGAGGGTCATGCCGCCCAATGCGACAGTCAGGGCCGCTCCAGGCCCTTGCCATATGTACAACCAAATCGGCTTGCGGTGGAACGCTGTTTCATTTGATCAGCTTAGTCAGAATATGTAACCAGCGCCGACCCCTGCCGAGGTTCAGGTAGACGTAAACGCATGGGCAGAAAATGGACCGCATAGGAACTTGCAGGAGACATCATCATGTCTCGGAGACTATTGCTCGCCCTGCCCGTCCTGGCGCTGGCCTTGTACAGCGCCGCCGCGGCAGCGGCGCCGGCGCCCGATGTCCTGCTGGGCGCGTCCGTGCAACTGACCGGCCCCGTCGCCAACACCGGCCGCTACTACCGCGATGCCTACCAGATGGCGGTGGACCAGATCAACGCCGCCGGCGGCGTGAAGATCGGCGGCGAAACGCGCAAGCTGGCGCTCAAGATCTACGACAACCAGTCGGACGTCAATCTGAGCGTGCGGCAGTACACGCAACTCGTCACGCAGGACAAGGCCAATCTGTTGCTGGGTCCCTTCGCCAGCAATTTCGCGCTGGCCGACTCGGCGGTGTCGGAAAAGTACAAGGTGCCCATGGTCCAGGGCGGCGGCGCCTCGGATCAGATTTTCTCGCGCAAATTCAAGTACATCTTCGGCACGCTGGCGCCGGCCAGCAACTACTTCGGCAGCACCGTGGAAATGCTGAAGATGCTCAAGCCCGCGCCGGCCAGCGTGGCCTTGCTGTATGCGGATGACGCCTTCGACGTCTCGGTGGCCGAGGGCACCCGCCCGTTGCTGAAATCCGCGGGCCTGCCCATCGCCATGGACGAGCGCTACAGCACCAACGCCACCGACTTCAACTCGCTGCTGTCGCAGATCAAGAGCAAGAACGTGGATGCGGTGCTGGTGGCCGGACACGAAACCGAGATCCTGAATTTCGTGCGCCAGGCCAAGAGCCTGGCCGTCGCGCCCAAGATGTATTCCTTCACCGTGGGCGTGCCGTCGGAGGATTTCCGCAAGGCGCTGGGCCGCGACGCGGATTACGCCTTTGGCATGACGGCATGGCTGCCTTCGGCGGCCTTGAAGGACCGCTGGTTCGGCGACGCGGAGCAGTTCGCCCGCGCCTACAAGGCCAAGTTCGGCTATGACCCGGACTATCACGCGGCGTCCGGCGTGGCCGACGTCGAAGCGCTGGTCTACGCCATGGAAAGCGCCGGCAGCGCCAATCCGCAAAAGGTGCGCGACGCCTTGGCCAAGATCAGGTTCGACAGCCTGTACGGCCCGGTCGCCTTCAACGCCCAGGGGCAGATCGACCTGCCTCAGGTGGTGATCCAGGTGCAGGATGACCGCTTGGCCGAGATCTACGGCGCCAAGGGCTTCATCACGCAGCCCAAGTATCCGATGCCAGCCTGGAACGCGCGCTAGGACCGGCGGGAGGACACGATGGATCTGCTCGCGCAAATCCTCGTCAACGGCATACTGCTCGGCGGGCTGTATGCCGTGATGGCGCAAGGCCTGGCGCTGGTCTGGGGGGTGCTGAACATCGTCAACCTGGCGCACGGCGCGTTCATCATGCTGGGCGCGTACGCGTCCTGGTATCTGTACAACGACGCGGGCGTCGATCCCTTCCTGGGCCTGCCCTTGACGGCGGCGGCGATGTTCCTGCTGGGCTACGCCTTGCAGCGCGGGTTGCTCAATCTGGTGGTGCGCGCGCCCATGTTCAACACCCTGCTCATCACCTTCGGTCTGGAGGTCGTGCTGACCTATCTGGCGCAGCTGGCGTTCTCGGCCGACTTCCGCACCATCAACCCGCCTTATGCCGGCGACAGCTATGCGCTGGGTCCCGTCACGCTGCCCATGGCGCGGCTGGCCGCCTTTGGTGTGGCGCTGGCCATCACGCTGGGCATGTGGCTGTTCCTGCTGCACAGCCGCCTGGGCCGCGCGATCCGCGCCACCGCGCAGAATCTGGTCGCCGCCAGGCTCTATGGCGTGGAGCCGCGCCACCTGTACGCGGTGACGTTCGGCCTGGGCCTGGCGTTGGCAGGCGCGGCCGGCGGCCTGTACGGCACGGTCTCGCAGATCAATCCGTACATCGGCGCCACGCTGACCGCGAAGTGCTTCGCCATTTCCATCATCGGCGGACTGGACAATCCGCTGGGCGTGATGGTGGGCGGCCTGTTCCTGGGCATCGTCGAATCGCTGACCACGCTGTACGTGGGACCGACCTACGCCGATGTGGCCAGCTTCGGCATCCTGGTGCTGGTGCTGCTGGTCAAGCCCAGCGGCCTGTTGGGCAGAGCGGCATGAAGACGCCGCGCGTACTGCTGGCATTGATGGCGCTGGCCGTGCTGGCAGGCGTGCCCTGGTATGGCTCCGACGTGCTGGTGCAGTTCGGCATCAACACGCTGTTGCTGGCGGTGCTGGCCCAGGGCTGGAACATCATCGGCGGATACGCCGGCTATGCGTCCTTCGGCAATTCTGTCTTCTATGGATTGGGCAGCTACGGCGTGGCCATCGCCATGGCGCAGTGGGAACTGCCATTCGCCGCGGGGCTGGCGCTGGGCGTCGTGCTGGCCCTGGTCTTCGCGGTGCTGCTGGGCATGCCGGTGCTGAGGCTGCGCGGCCATTACTTCGCCATCGCCACCCTGGCGCTGGCGCAGGTCATGACGGCCATCGTCTCCAACATCGGGCTGGCCGGGCAGAACATCGGACTGGTGCTGCCGCCGCTGAACAACGACCCGCTGTTCTACGAACTGGCCCTGGGCCTGCTGACGCTGGCCACGCTTACCGTCGCCTGGCTCACGCGCAGCCGCTTCGGCTTCGGCCTAATCGCGATTCGCGAAAACGAGGAAGGCGCGGCCGTCATGGGCGTGAACACGACGCTGTACAAGGTGACGGCGTTTGCCATCTCGGGGGTGTTCAGCGCCCTGGCCGGCGGCATCCATGCCTACTGGATAACCTTCCTCGATCCTGAAAGCGCCTTCGACATCAGCCTGAACGTGAAGATGATCATCATGGCCGTGTTCGGCGGCGCGGGCACCGTGCTCGGCCCGGTGGTGGGCGCGTTCTCGCTGTCGGCCATATCGGAACTGCTGTCCAGCGAGATCACCAGCGTGGCGGGGCTGTTCTACGGCGCGGTAATCGTCGCGGCGGTAGTGCTGATGCCGCGCGGTCTGGCCGACCTGCTGCGGCGCGCGCGCAAGTCGGGCTGGCGCTATTTCGCCGACAACATACGGGCGCACCGGCTATGAACCCGATCCTGGACGTGCGCAACGTGACCCGAAGCTTTGCCGGGCTGGTGGCCGTGAACCAGGTCAGCTTCACGCTGGCCGAGGGCGAGATCCTCGGCCTGATCGGTCCCAACGGCGCCGGCAAGACCACGCTGGTCAGCCTGATCAGCGGCACGCTTGCGCCGACCGCGGGCGAGATCCTGTTCCAGGACAAGCCGATAGACGCATTGCCGGCGTACAGGCGCGCCCGCCTGGGCATAGGCCGCACCTTCCAGATCATGCGGCCCTTCCCCGGCCTGTCGGTGCTGGACAATGTGGCGGTGGGCGCCTTGTTCGGGCATGGCGGCGGCCAGCCCAAGCTGGCGCTGGCGCGCGAGCAGGCGCGTGCCTGCCTGGATTTCGTCGGCCTGGGCCGCGCGGCCGGACAGCGCGCCGACGAGCTGGGCGGGCCGGGCCGCAAGCGGCTGGAACTGGCCAAGGCGCTGGCCATGCAGCCCAAGGTGCTGCTGTGCGATGAAGTCATGGCCGGGCTCAACCTGGTGGAGATCGACGAGGTCATCGAGGTCATCCGCAAGGTCCGCGCCAGCGGCATCAGCGTGCTGGTGATCGAACACGTCATCAAGGCGATCAAGAGCCTGTCGGACCGGCTGCTGGTGCTGCATCACGGCGAAAAGATCGCGGACGGCGCGCCCGACGAGGTGCTGGCCGACCCCGAGGTGGTGCAGGCCTATCTGGGCAAGAGGCGCGCATGAACGACGCCGCCGCCCCGCTGCTGAAGGTGGAAGGGCTGAGCGCCGGCTATGGCGAACTACCGGTGCTGCAGGACATTGCGCTCGAGGTCCGCCGCGCCGAGATCGTGGCGCTGGTGGGCAGCAATGGCGCGGGCAAGACCACCCTGCTGCGGGCGCTGTCGCGGGTGCTGCCCTGCACCGGCAGCATCGTGATGGACGGCCGCCAGCTGTCGCGCGCCACGCCGGACGAGGCCTTCGCCAGCGGCATGGTGCAGGTGCCCGAGGGACGCCAGCTGTTCGACCGCATGACCGTGCAGGACAACCTGCTCATGGGCGCCTACCGCCGCCGCGGCAAGGCGGCCGTCGCGCGCGACCTGGACCGCGTCTACGGCTACTTTCCGCGGCTATCCGAGCGCCGCCGCCAGCTCGCCGGCAGCATGTCCGGCGGCGAACAGCAGATGTGCGCCATGGCGCGCGCGCTGATGGCCGCGCCCGCGCTGATGATGATCGACGAAATGAGCCTGGGCCTGGCGCCGGTGGTGGTCGAGCAGTTGATGGAGGTGTTGGCCGGCATACGCCAGGAAGGCGTCACGGTGCTGCTGGTGGAGCAGGACATCCACCTGGCGCTGACGGGTGCCGACCGCGGCTATGTCATGGAAACCGGCCGCATCGCGCTTTCCGGTCCGGCGCAATCGCTGCTGTCCGATCCCAAGGTTCGGCAAGCCTATCTGGGAATCTGAACCGGTCCGCCGCGCCTCTTGCGCCGGCCTGCTTTCGAGCCTACATTGATTGTTGTCGCCCGCCGCCCGGCCCTTGCAAGCGCGCGGCGCGTATGGCGTCACTGGGTTGTTTTTCTGTCTTTTGTTCCTCCAAGGAGCGATGCGATGAAAGTGAAACACCTGTTAGGTCCTGTAGCGCTCGCGCTGTCGTTGCTGGTCGCCGCGCCGGTGACGGCGGCGCCTTCCGATCCAGCGCCCATCGTCACCGGGAAGCAATGGACGGAGTCCGACACAAATCTGAAGAAGGCCTACCTGCTGGGCATGGCGAACCTCATCCAAGTGGAGCAAGCCTATCAGCAGCGCCGCGCGCCGGCCGACAACCAGACGCTGATCCCGCGCTTTGCCAAGGGTTTGCAGAGTCATACGCTCGATTCGGTGCGCGAACGGCTGGATAGCTGGTACGCCGCCAATCCGACCCGGATGGACCGCCCCGTGGTCGAAACGCTCTGGTTCGAAATCGTCGCGCCCGCGGCGCCGGCCACCCCCGCCGCTCCCGCCAAGCGCGCCCGCTAGGAGTCAGCCATGAAAGTCATCCGATCGATTGCCATAGGCCTCATGATGGGGTCGCTGGTTGCCTGCACCAACATGAGTTCCAAGCAGCAAGGCACGCTGTCGGGCGCGGCCATCGGCGCGGCCGCCGGCGCGGGCATTGCCGCCATCGCGGGCGGCAGCGGCTGGACCGGGGCCGCCATCGGCGCCGCCGCCGGCGGCATCGCCGGCAACATCTACGGCGACAAGCACTAAGCCTGCGCCCTTGCGCAATGGCCAGTCCCGGGCCGCGGCCCGGGACTGTCGCTACAGATTGCCGGTGGACTTGCCGATCCGCCAGTACACCCCTCCTCCCGTCATGCCGCCGTCGACCGGCAGGTCCGCGCCGGTGATGAACGAAGCCTCCGGTCCCAACAGGAACATCACCGCCGCCGCGATCTCGTCGGCATCCGCGCCGCGCGACAGCGGCGTGGCGTCGCGGTTGCCTTCATAGAACAGGCGCGCCCGGCCTGCGTCATGCACGGCATTGGGCTGCATGATCATGGGTGTTTCCACCAAACCCGGACATACCGTGTTGACGCGTATGCCGCGCCCGGCCAGTTCCAGCGACGCCGCCCGCGTCAGGCCGCGCAAGGCCCACTTGCTGGCGGTGTAGGCCGCGCTGAAGTAGCCGGTGAGTCCGGCCGTCGAAGATGTATTGACGATGGCCGCGCCCTGCGGCATCAGCGCGGCCAGGTTGCGGATAGCGAGGAACGGCCCGTCCAGATTGATGTCCAGCAGCCGCCGCCATTCCGCGTGCGTGGTCTCGGTCACGGTCTTGCGCAGGGTCACGCCGGCGTTGTTGACCAGGCCGTAGAGCGGCACGCCCCCCTGCGAAATCTCGTCCGCCAACGCCAGCCAATCGGACTCGCGGGCCACGTCCGCCACCCGGATGCGCAGCCGTTCGGCATCCGCGCCCGCCGCCGCGCGCAAGTCCGTCCAGGTCGCGTCGCCTTCGGGCAAGACGTCCAGCGCGTAGACGGTCGCGCCGGCCTGCAGCAAGCGCAACGCCTCGGCCGCGCCCTGCCCTCTGGCCGCGCCCGTCACCACGGCCGCCTTGCCGTTCCACCACGACGCCAGATCTTTGCCGTCGCTCATGTCTTGGAGACTCCGCCGTCGACCATCAGCACGTGGCCGGTGACATAGGCGGATGCCTGCGAGGCCAGGTACAGCGCCGCGTCGGCGATCTCGGACGGCTGGCCCACGCGCCGCGCCGGCAGCCGCTCGACGTATTCGGCATAGGTGGCGGCATCGGCGTGCATCCAGCTGCTCATCGGCGTTTCAATGAAACCGGGCGCGATGGCGTTGACGCGCAGCCCCTTGGGGCTCCACTCCAGCGCCAGGCATTGGGTCAGATGGGCCACGCCGGCCTTGGCCGCCGCGTAGTCGGCGCAATTCGGGCGCGGCTTGACGCCGGCATAGCTGGACAGGTTGATGATGGCGCCGCTGCCTTGCGCAATCATGTGCCGCGCGGCCGCCTGGGCGCCGAAGAACGTGCCTTTCAGGTTGATGTCCATGGTGCGTTGCCAGGCGGCTTCGTCCAGGTCCAGGGCGGGCATGCGCGCCATGAAGCCGGCATTGTTGACCCACACGTCCAGCGCGCCGTACCGCGCGGCCACCGCGTCGGCCAGCTCGCGCACCGCCTGCGCTTGCGTGACGTCCAGCTGGCGGCAATCCGCGTCCACGCCCGACAGCGCCTCAAGGTCCAGGTCGGTGGCGACCACGGTCGCGCCCTGCTGGCGGAACGCCGCCGCCATGGCGCGACCGATACCGCCCCCGGCGCCCGTGACGACCGCGATTTTCCCTGCCAGATCCGGATAGTTCATTTTGCTCATGTGATGATGGAAAGATTGAAGTTCAGTTGAATGCCGCGCGCTTGGCGGCCTTGTTGGCGGCATTGCCGGATTCATCGCCCGGCAACCGGATGTCGTTGAGGTCCATGCCCGCGGTTTCCTTGATGAGGAAGGCGCCGGCAAAGGCCATCAGCCCCAACGCCCCCACATAGGCCGTGTAGACCCATTCCAGCCCCTGGGCGCCCAGCCAGGCATTGATGTAGGGCGCGGTGCCGCCGAAGATCGCGACCGACAGCGAAGAGATGAAGCCCACCCCCATGGCGCGCGCGCCGGTAGGCACCTGCTCGGCCACCACGGCCGGGAAGATCGCCGCCAGCAGCGCCCAGACCAGCAGCCCTATCAGTTGGCCCACGAACAGCGTCCAGGGCTGGTCGGTCACGATGTGCGACACCGGAAACACCGCCAGCGCCACGCCCAGGCCAAAGGCCATCACGATGGGCTTGCGGCCGTAGCGGTCCGCCATCCAGCCGCAGACGGGCAGCCACAACAGGCACACCAGCTGCGCGATCAGGCTGGCCGTGTAGGCACCCGCCGGATCCATGCCCTTGGTCGCGATGGCCGTGGCCGGCGCGAAGGTGACCCAGGTGTAGTAAGTGGCGTTGGACGCCGCGGCGATCATCACGATGTTGCGCGCAATCTTCAAGGCCTGGCGCGCCGACACCTTCTGCGCGCCGCCCTGCTCCGCGCTGTGTTCGAAGACCTCGCTTTCGCTCGCGCTGCGGCGCAGGAACAGCGCGTAGACGCCCAACAGCGCCCCCACGCCAAAGCCCACGCGCCAGCCCCAGGCTTCCATCGCGGGCTTGCCCAGCCAGGACGTCAGCAAGGCGGCCAGCGCGGTCGCGGCCATGACGCCGATGGTCACGCTGACGAACACCGAACTCGACCACAGCCCGCGCCGCGCCGGCGGCGCGATTTCGGCAACATAGGTATAGGCCACGCCGGACTCGCCGCCATGCGCCAATCCCTGCATCAGGCGGCAAATGAAGAGCAATACCGAAGCCAGCACCCCGGCCTGCTCATAGGTGGGCAGCAGCGCGATCGCCAGGCTGGTCAAGGCCAGCAGGCACATGGTCAGGACCAGCGTGAACTTGCGGCCGTAGCGGTCGCCGATGCGGCCGAACAGCCAGCCGCCGATCGGCCGCGCCAGGAATCCCCCCGCGAACACGGCCAGCGTGGCCAGCAGCGCCGAGCCGCGGTCGGACGGGTCGAACAGGTTCATGGCCAGATAGGCCGAGAACGTGCCGTACAGGGTCCAGTCGAACCATTCCAGGGCATTGCCCACCGCCGCCGCGCGCAGCGAAGCCTGGCGGCGTTGGCGGTCCTGTGTCTCCATCATTATTGTCGTCGTCATGTTCTTATCCGTGCTGGTCTTGGCCGAGGTGCCGCGCGAACCAGTTGGCCGCGGCGCTGCTGGTGCGTTCGAAATGTTCCGTGTAGACCGAGTAATGGCCGCCGGGCAGCAGCAGCAATTCCTTGGGCTGATGGGCCGCGTTGAAAGCGTCCTGCTGCAGATCGGCAGGCGTCAGGCCGTCGCCGACGGCGACGATCATCAGGAGCGGCGTGGGCGCGATGCGCCGCACATACATGCCGGGCTCATAGGCGCGGGCCAGTTCCAGTGACCGCAGCGTGACTTCATTGACCCAGCTCGGGCAGCGGCGCGCTTCGCCCGTCATGTAGTTGTAGGAGTCCGGGCCCGGATACGCGACCGGCGCGTCGGGATCGGCATCGACCATGCGCAGCGTCGCCGGCGGCTGGCCCGCGTCGCGGGCCTCGCGGTCGGCTTCGAACGCGGCCTGCAGCGCCTGCGCCTTGTCGTAGCGCACGCGCCGTTGCGCCGCCGAGAACCCGCTGGTGGTGGGAACCTGGCTGACCACGCACTTGACGCGCCGGTCGATGGCGGCAACCGTCAGCGCATGGCCGCCGCTGTAGCTGCTGCCCCAGATGCCGATACGCTCGCGGTCCACTTCCGGACGCCGGCGCAGATAGGAAATCGCCGAGCGGAAGTCCTGGATCTGCCGCTGCGGATCGATCTCCTGGCGCGGCATGCCCTCGCTGCGGCCGAGATTGCGGAAGTCGAAGGTCAGCGCGGCCAGGCCGCGGGCCACCACCGCGGCCGCGTACTCTTCCAGGTCGCCCCCCGCGACCATGGACCAGCCGTGCGCGAGCGCGACCGCGCCCACCGGGCCGCTGGCCTGCTCGGGCCGGTAGAAGGTGCCGCGGACCAGATCTCCTTCGACCAGGAATTCAATCGGCTCCGCCGATCCTTTTAGACCTGTTCGTTCTGGCACAGATGAACTCATGCCTGTCTCCTTATCGCCCATCAATGGGCTAAGCTTGTGTGAACAGGTCGAATTCTGCCCATCGGGCCTGGAGCGAACAAGCGCTATTATTCACGCCATCAATCGTTAATTCCGATTGATATAAGAATGACCACTACGCGCGCGCAATGCGCCCCGAAGCCATGGATCTACGCCAATTCGATTGTTTTCTGGCCGTCGCCGACAAGCTGCATTTCGGCCGCGCGGCGGAAGCGCTGCACATGAGCCAGTCCTCCGTATCGGAAGCGGTCAAGGCGCTGGAAAAGACGCTGGGCGCCCCCTTGTTCGAACGCAGCAGCCGCCGGGTGGCGCTGACGCCGCTGGGCGTAACCCTGCAACTGGGCGCGGGACCCGCCGTGGTCATGCTGAAAGCCGCGCTGGACGACTGCAAGCGCCAGGCCGCGGGCAAGCCGCGCCATCTGCGCATCGGTTTCCTGGGCGGCGGCTTCTACGAGCTATACCGTCCGCTGGTCTCGGAGTTCAAGGCGGCGCATCCCAACGTGGAACTGGAGTTCGTGGAACTGACCTATGTCACCCACTACGCGGCGGTCGCGGACGGCTCGGTCGACATCGCGTTCTGCCGTCTGCCGCTGGGCGCGGACGGCCTGTGCCATGGGCCCATCGTGCTGCGGGACCAGCGCATGCTGTGCGTCCCGCTGGATCATCCGTTTGCCGAGGCGACCCTGCTGGACCCCGAGCTGCTGGCCGAGGAACGGCTGGTGCGCATGGTGCCGGGATCGGTCAACCAGGAATGGCAGGACTATCACTTTCCGCGCCATACGCCCAAGGGCAAGCCCATCGGCGACGGCCCGGTGGTGCGCACGATCCGCGAAGGCATTGCGGCGGTGAACACGCGCGTAGGCCTGCTGATGCTGACCAAGCGCGCCGCCAGTTACTACGCGACGCCAGAGATCGCCTTCGTGGAGATAGACCTGCCCGCCATGCCCTCGGCCCTGGTCAGGCGGGTGGACGACCACCGGCCCATCCTTCAGGACCTGGAAGCCTTGCTGCTGCGCATCGCAGAGCGGCATGGCGTGGCGGCCTGATCCGGGCGGCTTGCGGCCGGATCAGGCCGCCGAGGCGCAAACGCATCAGCGCTGCGAATCCAGCACTTCGTTGTTCTTCACCACTTCCTGCGCCTTGGAGTAGCTTTCGATCAGCAACTGGTAGGCCGGGAACACCTTGGTATAGACCTCGGCCCACTGGATGGCGTCTTCGCGGTTCCAGGTCTTCTGCAGCTCCGAGGCCACGGCCGCGGTGTCCATCGGCACCACGCCGGCCTGCACCACGCGCGCCAGCGTGATTTCCTGGGCCATCTTGGTGTACGTGCCGGAGGCGTCGATCACCGCAAACACCTTGTAGCCGTCGGCGACCGCGCTGATGGCGGGGAACGCCATGCACACGCTGGTGATGGTGCCGGCAATGATGAGCGTCTTGCGGCCGGTGGCCTTCACGGCGGCAACGAACTCGGGATTATCCCAGGCGTTGATCTCGCCCTTGCGCGCAATGTATTGCGCATGCGGGGCGTTGGCGTGGATCTCCGGAATCAGCGGACCGTTCGGGCCTTGCGGCACGGAAGCCGTGGTGATGACGGGCATCTTGGCCAGCGTGGCCATCGACGCCAAGGCGCCAGCGCGGGCGCGCAGTTCCGGCATGGGCATGTCGCCCACGGTCTGGAACAGGCCGCTCTGGTGGTCGATCAGCAGCATGACGGCGTCGTCGGCGTCGATGACAGGACGTTGGCCGTTGAAGTTGGCGGGTGCGGACATGGTGTACTCCTAATTTGGAAGGTCGACGGCTTGTGGCCGAATCAGAAGCCTTATGGCTGCACAAATATTAAAAATGGAACAAAATTAGCGGAAGACCCATTTTTTGCTTTCAGCGTTCTATTTTTTGAACCAAAAGGGATGCCATGCAGGATCTCAACGACCTCTTCTATTTCGTGCAGACCGTCGAGCACCAGGGCTTTGCACCCGCGGGACGCGCGCTCGGCATGCCCAAGTCCCGCCTCAGCCGCAGGCTGGCCCTGCTGGAAGAGCGCCTGGGGGTGCGGCTCATCCAGCGCTCCACCCGGCACTTCATGGTCACGGACATCGGCCAGACCTACTACGAGCGCTGCAAGGCCATGCTGGCCGAAGCGGAAGCCGCGCAGGAAGTGATAGACGCGGCCCAGGTCGAACCGCGCGGCGTGGTCAAGCTGACCTGCCCGATCGCCCTGCTGCATACCCATGTGGGCGGCATGCTTGCCGACTTCATGATCAAGTACCCGCGCGTGGTCATACAGCTGGAAGCCACCAACCGCCGGGTCGATGTGCTGGGTGAAGCCGTGGATGTGGCGATCCGCGTGCGCCCGCCTCCGCTGGAAGACAGCGAGCTGGTCATGCGCGTGCTGTCGGACCGCGGCCAGAGCCTGGTGGCCAGCCCGGCCCTGACGGCCGAATGCGGCCAACCCACGACCCCGGACGACTTGGGCGCATGGCCCAGCCTGGCGCTGGGCTCGCCCAACCAGACCTATCGTCTGGAGCTATACAAGCAGGACGGGCAGCAAGCCACGGTTTCGCTGGCCCCCAGGATGATCACCACCGACATGATCGCGCTGCGCAACGCGGCGGTGGCCGGCGTGGGCGTGGTGCAGCTGCCGACCATGATGGTGCGGGAACAGTTGCAGGCGGGACAGCTGGTCCGGCTGCTGCCGGATTGGGCGCCGCGCCGCGAGCTGATACACGCGGTGTTCCCATCCCGGCGCGGCCTGCTGTCGTCGGTCAGGGCCTTGGTGGATTATCTGGCGGAGCGCTTCGGGAAGTTGCAGGAGGACTAAGCCCCAGCGTTCCGTTTTCAGGACAGCCAGGACGAAAAATGGCGACTACCGACGCCATTGTCCTTACTTTATCTTGCCGCCTGGTTTCTTTTACCGCTGTCGACGCCCGCATGCGCCGGCTGCAGCCCAGGCAACTTGAACTTCCACCGATTCGCAATCCTTCCGCTGGCCGCGCTGGCATTCGGCGCCGCGCAGGCCGCCGAACCCGCGCTGCCGCCCATCGATCCCTGGCGTTATACCGAGGACTACAGCTACCTGGCCGACCCCGCCCAACGCACCGGCGCCTGGGGCGAAGCCGGCAAGTGGATCCGGCTGGGCGACTCCTCCGCGCTGACCCTGGGCGCCGAGCTGCGCGCCCGCTATGAACGCTACCGCAACAACGAATTCGGCGACGCGACCGTGCCCGACGAGGGCTACCAGCTCTACCGTTTCCTGCCCTATGCCGACCTGCGGCTGGGCCGGCAGGTGCGCGCCTTCGGCCAGTTGAACCTGACCCATGCCGAGCGCGACGCCGGCTCCATCGGGCCGCCCGACGACACCGGCAGCGATGTGCTGCAGGCTTTCGTCGACATCTCCCTTGCCGGCGATGCCGGAACCTGGACTGCGCGCGCGGGCCGCCAGGTCATGGCCTACGGCAGCGAACGGCTGATCTCCGCGCGCTACGGCCCCAACGTGTTGCGCTCGTTCGACGGCGGCGCGCTCAGCTGGGCAGGCCAGGGGCTGCGCGTGGACGGCTTCCTGGTGCGCCCGGTGCGCAACGATCCCGACGATTTCAGCGACCGCGCCGACCCGCAGCGCAGGCTCGGCGGCCTTTACGGCACCTGGTCCGCGCCCGGCGGCCTGGCCGACACCGGCCTGGATGCCTACCTGCTGTCCTTGTCCAGCGACTCGGCCAGCTACAACCAGGGCAGCGGTCCTGAAACCCGCAATGCGCTGGGCGCACGCTACTTCGGCAAGCGCGCCTCCTGGCGCTGGGACCTGGAAGCGGTCTACCAATACGGCAGCTTCGCCGGCGCGCCGGCGCGGGCCTGGTCGCTCGCCAGCGATGTGAGCTACACCTTCCGCGGCGCGCCGCTGCAGCCGCGCCTGGGGCTGAAGGCCAACATCATCAGCGGCGACCGCAATCCCGACGATCCCAAGCTCCAGACCTTTGCCGTCTTCTTCCCCAAGGGCAAGTACTTCGGCGAAGCGGGCCTGATCGGCCCTTCCAACCTCATCAATCTGCATCCCTCGCTCACGCTGGACCTGGGCTCCGGCTGGACGCTGGGCACCGCGGCGGTCTTCTATTGGCGTCAGAGCCTGCAGGACGGCGTGTATGGCGTGTCCGGCAATCTGCTGCGCCCGGCCGGCGCCAGCCGCGCGCGCTACATCGGCACGCAAGCCGACGTGGTGCTGGGCTGGGAAGTGTCGCGCCACCTGAGTTTCGAAGCGGCCTACTCGGTGTTCCGGCCTGGAAGCTTCATCCGCGATACGGGCCGCGCCGAAACCGTCCATTTTTTTGGCCTGGAAGCGCTATGGCGCTACTGAACATCCTTGACGACCGGAGACTACACATGAAAAGAACCACGGCGCTCGTCCTCGCATTGGCAGCCGCGCTGCCCTGCGCCGCCCACAGCCGCGACGCCGACCTGGTGCTGCGCAACGGCCAGATCATCACCATGGACCCCGCCGCGCCGCGCGCCACGGCACTCGCGATCCAGGGCGAACGCATCGTCGCGGTGGGCGGGGACGGCGATGTCGAGCAACACGTCGGACCTGCCACGCGCCAATTGGATCTGCAAGGCCGTACGGTGATACCCGGCCTCATCGACACTCATATCCACGCCATCCGCGGCGGCCAGACCTATGCGTTCGAAACCTACTGGTATGACGCGCCCAGCCTGGCGGACGCGCTGGGCCGGCTGGCGCGCGACGCCGCGCAACGTCCGCGCGACCATTGGGTCGCGGTGGTCGGATCCTGGCATCCGCGGCAATTCCTCGAGCGCCGCGCGCCCACGCGCGCCGACCTGGACCAGGCGGTTCCCGGGCATCCCGCCTATGTCCAATACCTGTACGACTACGCCCTGCTCAACAGCCGCGGCATCGAAGCCCTGGGCCTGGACGCCCCGCAGCCGCCGGAACTGCACGGCATCACGGTCGAGCGCGACGCGCAAGGCCGCGCCACCGGCAGGCTGCTGGGCGGCATCGGCCCGTTCAACGCGCTGTTCGCCCGCCTCAGCCATACCGCCGACCGTCCCGCCGGACTGCAAGCCTTTCTGCGCGCCATGAACGCGCGCGGGTTGACCGGCTTCATCGATCCGTCGGCCGGCGCCGCTGAAGCCTACGAGCCGCTCTACGCGCTGCGCGACCGCGGCGAACTCACCGTGCGTGCGGGCTACCGGATCTCGGCCCTGCGCGCAGGCGGCGAGGCGCAATGGTTCCGCGACATCATGGCCTTCCGCCCGCCGCGCCATGACGACGGCAAGCTCGCGTTCCTGGGATTGGGCGAAAACCTGGTGTCCGCCATGAACGACGGCGTGCGCATGGGACCGGGATTCAAGCCGCCGGCCGAAGCGCGCCAGGAACTCGCCCGCATCGCCCGCTACGCGGCCGAACGCCGCATCCCGCTGGAGATCCACGCCTACACCGACGATGCCGCCAGCGCGATTCTCGATGTGTTCGAGGAAGTCGGCCGCGACCACGACCTGCGTCCGCTGCGCTGGTCGATCGCGCACCTGAACACCGGCTCGCGCCGCACGCTGGAACGCATGTCGCGCCTGGGGCTGGCCTACACGGTGCAGATGGGTCCGTACTTCGAGGGCGAGGCGATACGCGCGGCCAATCCCAAGGGAACGGAGCAGGATTCGCCGCCAGTGCGCACGGCGCTGGACCTGGGTCTGCCGGTCGCGGGCGGCACCGATTCCACCCGCATCGGCGTGGCCGGGGTCTGGCAGGCGGTGGAGTACCACGTGCAGGGGCGCGCCATCGGCGCCACGGTGCTGCGCGAGCCCGGCGCCTTGCTCACGCGGGAGGAAGCGCTGGCGCTCTACACCCGCCAGGCCGCCTGGCTGGCGTTCGACGAAGACGACCGCGGTCAACTGAACGCCGGCAAGCTGGCCGACCTGGCAGTGCTGGACCAGCCGTACCTGACGATGCCGGCGGACCAGATCCACGCCATCAATTCGGTGCTCACGCTGCTGGGCGGCAAGCCGGTGCATGACGCCGGGGTGTTGCCGGCGCCGCCGGCCAAGGCGGTCCGATAAAGAACCTCGTTGGCGCGCGAACTGGTGGCGCAGCAGCGCTGGCCCCACGCCAGACTGGACTGCTGAACCTGCCGCCGCAGGTGGCGGCATTTTGTCATCGTCTTGAGTTCCGAACGCAGGACGCAGCGTACGGTCGCCGCCACTTCCAAAAGACCCTGCGATCGGGCAGGCATGACCCGCCGCCGCCGGCCTCTCGGCATACACTGCTACGCGCCATGCCAGTCCCGGACCCCGCCATGCCGACGCTCAATCCATGATGTACCTACTGTGGTCGTTACCCGCCCTGGCCGTCATCGGCGCCATCGCCAGCGGACGCCTGACCACCACCGCCGCCGCCGTGCTGGGCCTGCTGGCTGCCGTGCCCATCGCCCTGTATGCGGCGCCAGCATCCTTCGGCGCCGGGCAGCTCGGGCTGGCGCTGGAACGCGGCCTCTGGATAGGTTGGATCATCACGCCGTACATTCTGGGCGGGCTGCTGTTCTGGAACATGGCGGCGCAAGGACGCGCGCCGCACGCGGCGGCGGACGGCGCCAAAGCCGCATTGGCCCATCCCCTGGCGCGCCGCCGGCTGCTGTTCTTTGCCTGTTTCCTGGTCGGCCCTTTCGCCGAATCGGCCACCGGCTTCGGCGTGGGCATGCTGGGTACGGTGCTGCTGATCCGGCCTTTGGATTTGAAGCCACGCGAAACCATGGTGTTCGCGCTGCTGAGCCAGACCCTGATCCCCTGGGGCGCCATGGGCAGCGGCACGCTGCTGGCTTCGGCCTACGCGCGCGTCCCGGCGTCGCAGCTGGCGCTGTACGGCATGGTGCCGGTCGCCTTGTTGACGGTATTGTGGATGCTGCTGTATTGGCGCACCGCCAGGCGCGCGGGCTTGCGGGCCGAACCCGCGGAGCATGTGCGCGAAGCCGTCTGGATGATCGCGAGCCTGGGTGCCCTGAGCGCCGCGACGGCGCTGCTGGGACCGGAAACCGCGCTGCTGTCGGCCTACGGCCCGCTCATCGTGCTGCGCTTCCTGCTGGACCGCCGGCCGGACCGGCCCCGGATGATGGCGGCGGCGCGCAAGGCGCTGCCCTATATCCTGATGATTGCGTGGCTGGTGGCCACGCGCTTGCTGCCAGGACTGAACGGCGGCCTGGCCGGACTGGCTGCGTTCAAGCCATTTCCGGACCTGCCCGGTTGGATGCCGCTGCTGCATGCCGGCAGCTGGCTGATCGCGGGCGCCGTGCTCATGGCCGCCTTCTGCCGCCAGCGCGGCCTGCTCGCGGCACAGGCGCGCGCGGCCTGGACCACGGGACGGCACGCGGTTTACTCCGTGTTCCTGTTCGCCATGATGGCCGAAGTCCTGGCCGGCGCCGGCATCTCGCAAGCGTATGCCGACGGCCTGTTCGCCGGCCTGCAGGACTGGACCCTATTGATCACGCCGCTGCTGGCCGGCGTGTTCGGCATCCTGGCCAACAGCGGCAATGCGCCCAACAGCCTGTTCATGCCCGCGCAGCTGTCGCTGGCCTTGAATGCGGGCCTGAGCGTGCCGGCCGCGGCAGCGCTGCTGCATGTGTCGGGCACGTCGATGGGAATTTTTTCACCCGTGCGGATGTCGATCGCGGCCGGCCTGGCGCATGGGCGCGGCGAAGAGCGCGGCGTGTATGTGCAGTTGCTGCCTTATGCGCTGGCGGCGTTCGGACTGCTGCTGTGCCTGGCGGTACTGGTGGTGCTGACCGGAGCCTGATCGCGATCCGCGACTCGCCCGCGATGTGCGGTGCGCGCCGGCTTCAGGCGCGTGCGTACATCCGCAGGATTCCATGTCCGATCACGCCCTGGCTGAGCGCGTACTGGCTGAATGCGCCCAGCGGCATCGGCCTGCCATGGAAATACCCTTGCGTGACCTGCGCCCCCAATGCGCACACCATGTCGTATTCCTCCTGGGTTTCGATGCCTTCGGCCACCACCGTCATGTCCAGCGACCGCGCCATCTCCACGGTGCAGGCCAGGACGTCCTGGGCGTGTCGATGGCGACTCGCACGGGAGATCAGGTCGCGATCTATCTTCAGTTCGTCGAAAGGCGCGCACAGCAGCCGGTCGAGCGAGGAATCGCCGGTGCCGAAGTCGTCGATCGCGCAGCTGAAGCCGCGCAGGCGCAGTTGCGTGACGGCCCCAGCCAACGCCCCATTGGAGCGGGCGCCCCCGTCCTCGGTGATCTCGATGACGATGCGGCTCGGATCCACGCCGGCGAACTCGGCGCGGTCGGCCACGTCCTGCGCCCAGCAGATGGACCTTGCAACGGTCGCCGGCACGTTGATGCTGATGACGCAATCGGGCCGGTTGCCGAGTTCGCGCAGCGCCTCGAAGGCGCGCGCCAGCATGTGGTCGGTCAGCGATCCGAGCAAGCCGGCTGACTCGAAAGCCGGCAGGAACGCGGCCGGAGGAATCATCGTGCCGTCGTCGGCGACCCAGCGGGCCAGCATTTCGGCGCCGCGCAGCTCGCCCGTCGAGACGCAATGCTGCGGCTGGAAGTATGCGGTGATCTCGCGCTGCGCCAGGGCGCGGCGCAGGCGTTCGGCGTCCAGGCCGGCCAGCGCCACGCTGCTGCTCTGCGCCGCGGCGCGCAGCGTCGCCGCGCCATCGGCCAGCGCCGTCCGGGCCAGGGATTCGATCATTGCAATCAGGCAGGCCGCTTCCAGCGGCTTGCCCAACGCGGCAATGATGGGCAGGCCGCGATTCCTGGCGTAGGCCGCCGCGGCCTGCAGGATCCGGGACGGATGGCTGCTGGCGATCGCGATGCCGCCGCAGCCGCCGGCCTCGGCCAGCGCGTCGATCATCTGCAGCCCGGTGCGGTCCGTCATGTCGAGGTCGACGATGACCAGATCCCACTGCCGCTGCTGGATCGCCGCCACGGCCGACGCGCCGTCGTGCGCCACCGCCACCTCGGGCACGCCGATCTTGCCCAGCATCCGCGTCAGCGCGGAGCGTTGGAGTTCGTCTTGATCGACAACCAGGGCGGATTTGAGCATGATGTTCCTCATGAACGGCGGGCCCATGACGCTGCGGCAAGGCGCCTGCAGGCGGGAGGCCAGGCAGCGAACTGCCGACGAATTCATTGTTCCACCCGCGGCCGGGAACGGAAATCAGCCGAGTCCTATTTTCCGTTTTTGGCCTGATTGGCTCTATCATGGCGTCACCCATCCCGGCGGAGCCGAACCCAGCATGGCCGCGCACCCCCAAGACGTCCAAGAGTCCGACACCGCCGGCCGGCCATCACGCAGCGCCATCAGCATCCTGAACCGCTACCAGCGCGCCCTGCTGTACGTGGGCGGCGCCGTGACCACCCTGGTGCTGCTGACCGTCGCCGGAGTCATGGTGTTCTCGCAGGCCAGGGATTACGTCGCGGAACGCTACGCCGGCTTTGTGGTGCGCAAGGCGCTGCTGCAGACGGCGCTGGGCGTGCGCGAGGGAGCCTTCCGCATCGGTCTGTCCCACGAGGAATACGCCTGGCCCGGGCGCGCGTCGGAGGCCGCACCCGAGCTGGTGCAAGCCTTCGCGCGGCAGCAAGGACGCATGGAGTTCCAGCGCAATCCCAACTTCCCGCCGGTGGTGGCCTTGGCCGACATCGAACCCGGCCGGCCCGCGGCGGCCTATCTGCCCTACCTGCACCTGACCGACGAGATCAGCTATTCGGCCGCGGCCTATGCCAAGGCGCTCTCGGTCAGCGGCTTCTTCTACAGCCCCGATCGCAGCTTCCTCGGCGTGGGTCCCATGTCCGAGACCATGGACCCGCTCACGCTGGTGGGCGCGAAAGACGTCCCGGAACTGATCCGGACGATCGCCCCGGATCTGGGCGACCTGGACTCGCCCGAGGTCCGGCAACGCCTGATGGCGGCGGGCGGACCTCGCTGGCTGCCGCCGGCCATCGACCCGCTGACGCGCAAGCTGTCCCTGCGGCTGTACCAGGCAGCCAGCAGCGAGGGCCGGATATTCGCCATTTTCGTCGCGATATACCCTGCCGATGCCCTGAACGCCTATCTGACGACAACGCGCTACGAAGAAGCGGCCCTGATCGTCGACAAGGACGGACGCCAGCTCCTGCCGACGGACATGGACGCGCAGGATCCGCAGCTCGCCGCCCGGATCCTGGACGCGGCGCGGTCGGCTCCGTCCGCGCCGGCGGATCTGCGCTATCGCGATGGCCTCTTCATCCTGGGCGAACAGGTCTCGGAATCCGGCTGGAACCTGATCTATGCATTTTCCTGGCGCACCATCGTCGCCGACCTGTGGCCGCGGCTGGCGAGCTATGCGGTCGCGACGCTGCTGATGGTGGCGTTCGTCTGGGGCGTGCTGCTGTTGCTCGACCGCAAGGTCTTCAAGCCCGGCTATGCCCGCTCCCAACGCATCTTCGAAAGCGAAAACCTGAACCGCACCATGGTCGCCACCGCGCCCTCGGGGCTCGCCCTGCTGTCGCTGAACACCGGCGAAGTGCTGCTGCAGAACGAGGTCATGCAGGACTACGCCGCCAGCGGCGCGCCCGGCAGCCCGCCCCTGCATTCGCGCCTGCTCGCCCAGTATCACGACGCTTCGGAAGCGGCCGGCTGGCACGCCGGCCTGGAACTCGCCTACCCGCGCGCCGACGGCAGCCGCAGCGATCTGCTGGTAAGCGCGGTGCGCACCAAATATCAGGGCGTGGAGGTATTGCTCTGCAACTTCACCGACATCACCGCCCGCAAGCAGCTCGAGCAAAAACTGGAAGAGGCCCGCGTCGCGGCAGACACGGCGAACCAGGCAAAGTCCGCCTTCCTGGCCACCATGAGCCATGAGATCCGCACGCCGCTCAACGCCATCCTGGGCAATCTCGAACTGCTGGAGCGCTCCGGCCTCTCGGCGCCGCAGAGCGAGCGCCTGCGCGCCGTCACCTCGTCCTCGGCGACCTTGCTGGACATCATCAACGACATCCTGGATTTCTCCAAGGTCGAGTCCGGCCAGATGAGTGTGGAGTCCATTCCGTTCGACTTGGCCGAGGTGGCCCGCCAGGTCATCGCCGTCTTCACGCCGGCCGCGCAGGCCAAGGGGCTGGAGCTGGACTGCAGCATCGACGACGGCCTGGCGCCGCGCTATCTGGGCGACCCGACGCGCATCCGCCAAATCATGTTCAACCTGGTCGCCAATGCCATCAAATTCACCTCCCGCGGCGATGTGCTCCTTGAGGTCTACCGCCAGGATGACAACGCCCCCGACACGCCGATCGTGATCGGCGTCAGCGACACGGGCATCGGCATGACGCCGGCGCAGCAGGCCACGCTGTTCCGGCCGTTCACCCAGGCGGATTCCTCCATCGCCCGGCGCTATGGCGGCACCGGGCTAGGCCTGGCGCTGTGCGGCCGGTTGGCGGCGCTGATGCGCGGCGGCATTGCCGTCACCAGCGCGCCACAGCAAGGCAGCACGTTCCTCGTGACCCTGCCCCTGCGCGCCGCGCCCGCTGAAGTCCAGGAAGCCCCTGCCGCCGATGACGCCGCGGCCTGGCATCAGGACCAGCCCATCACCGCCCGCATCCTGGTGGCGGACGACAATCCCGCCAATCGGGAACTGATGAAGATGCAGCTCGAAACGCTGGGCTACCAGACAGACCTCGCCGCGGACGGCAGCGCCGCCCTCGGACGCTACATGGAGCAAGCCTATGACCTGGTGATCACGGATGTGAACATGCCAGGCATGGACGGCTACGCCGTGGCTCGCTGCCTGCGCGCGCAGGGCGCGCAGGTGCCCATCATCGCCTACACCGCCCACGTCGGCGTGCAGGAACACCAGCAATGCCGCGATGCCGGCATTGACGCGGTGCTGGTCAAGCCGCTGCTGCTGGGCAAGCTGGACGCGGCGATCCGGCGCCTGCTGCGTCCAGGCGCAGCGCCTGCCGCCGGCCCGCGCGCCCGGGACGAAATCGCGCAAGGGCCACTCCCCGCACGCGTGCATGAGGCCCTGGTCCTGTCATTGCGGCAATCGCTCGCGGCCATCCGCAAGGAACTCGCCGCGATCCGCGCCGGCAATGATTCCCAGGAGACCGAGGCGGGCGCGCATCTGCACTCCTTGCGCGGAGCCTGCGCCATGATTCACGAGACGGCGCTCGCCGACCTGTGCGCGCAAATGGAAGAGCTGGCTCGCAGCCGGCGCACCGAAGCCCTGGCCAACGCCCTGGATGCCTTCGAACCCCTGGCAGAGGCGGCGCTGACAAAGCGCAAACCCCGCGACCCGGAAAAATAGGCTTAGTCCTATCCCGAACGGGCCCGCAATCGGACCTGGCTGCTTATCCGCCAGCGCGCGCGCCCATAAAGTCTGTGATGCGCCGCCTCGACGCGCCTGGCGGCCACGCCAGCTTTGCTCCTACCCTGTTCCATGATGAAGCCACTCAATCTACGCGTCATGGTCGCCGACGACCATCCCGCCGTACGCGCCGGCGTGCAGCACACGCTGGCTACCAGCAGCACCGTATCCGTGATCGGCGCGGCCCGCGACTCCTCCGAACTGATGGAGATGCTGGGCCGGCATCCGTGCGAAGTCCTGATCTCCGACTACTCCATGCCCGGCGGACGGTTCGGCGACGGCATCACGCTGTTCGGCTTGATCCGCCAGCGCTACCCCGCCCTGAAGATCGTGGTGCTGACCATGCTGGAAAGCCCGGGCATCGTGCATTCGCTCTTGAACCTCGGCATCCCCGCCGTCCTCAGCAAGTCCGATTCGCTGAATCATCTATTGCCGGCGATACATGGCGCCCATGCCAACGGCCGCTATCTTTCGCCGCGGATCTCCGAGCTGGCAAACGCCCTGGACCGCGGCGACTACGGCATCCACATGCTGACCCGGCGCGAGCTGGAAGTGGTGCGCCTGTTCGTGTCCGGCCTGACGATCAATGAAATCGCCGAGCGCCTGCACCGCAGCAAGAAGACCATCAGCACGCAGAAAGGCACAGCCATGCTCAAGCTGGGATTGGAGCGCGACATTGAACTGCTGCGTTACGGGATCGAATCGGGACTGATCAGCGCCAGCCCTTCCTCCGGCCCTGCCGGCGCAACCCAGGAAGCCGCGTCGGCGTAAGCCCAGCGCGCCCGGACATCAGCCCGGCGTGCCTGAATCCTGCTGTTGCCCCGCCGGCGCGGATTCCACGGCCAGCGTGGCGGTCAGGCCGTTCTCCATTGCATACCGGAACAGGTCGACCTCGCGCTCGATGCCGAGCTTTTCCATGGCCTTGGCTTTCTGGGTGCTGATGGTCTTCTTGCTGCGGTGCAGGCGCTCGGCGATTTCGTTGATGGTGAGGCCCGAGGCATACAGCCGCACGACCTCTGATTCGCGCTGGCTCAGCACGCTTTCGGCATTGCGCCCGCGCCGGTTCCAGTCTATGCCCTGGATCACCTTGTTGGCGCTGGGCGAGTAGTACTTCCCGCCGGTGTGGGCGGCGTGGATGGCCGGGATCAGATGCGCCAGCGCGTCGGACTTGCTGACAATGCCGCCTATGCCCAGCGTCACCAGCGTGTGCATGACCGCGGCGTTGTCCAGCATGGTCAGCACCACCAGCTTCAGCTGCGGATAGCGCCGCTGCAGCAAGCCGAACAGCGACGCCCCATCGCCGAAATCGCCGGCGGGCATGGAGTAGTCGGACACCACCACATCGCAAGGAACGCGATCCAGCAGCGCGACCAGTTCGGTGGAGTTGGCCGCCGCGCCCACCAGCGAAATCGTAGCCACCTCGGCCAGCGCGTGCTGCACGCCCGCCACCATGCCGGGATGGTCGTCCGCCAGCATCACCTTGATCTTGAATTCGTCCATGCCCGAGTCTCTAGGGACTGTTCTTCTGAAAAGGAGCCTTTGCGCAAGGTCCCGGGCCGGCGTTCATTGGCCGGCCCGATAGATAAGTCTTCGCGGCCGAGGCTAGTCGTAGGCCAGTGTGACGATGGCCCTGGCCGGCCCCGCGGCAGGATGCGACCGGCTCGCTGTCAGCGCCAGCGCGCCGCCGCCCGCAGGCAGATGACAGGCCGCGTCCGGCTGCATGCGCACGCCCGGGCAAACCAAGCCGTACGACGCCGAATCCAGGTTCCGCAGGCTCACGGTCGCGCTGCTGCGTTCGACCCGGGCGCCCTGGAACTGCAGAGCGGCTCCGTCCGGCGCCTGCCGCAGATCGCGCGTAAACGAAGCTGCGGACACTCCCCCTGTGAACGTGATGGTTCCCGATGCGGCATGAGCCGCCATGGGTATCACACCCGCCGCCAACACGCCTGCCATGACCATACGAACAGAAACCCTCGCAGGATGCCTCATGTCAACTCCTCAACAATTGCGGCAGGGGCGCCGCAAATTCTTCCTTGCAGTCCCGACAAGGGCCGCCGGCCGTCGCGCGCCCCGACCAAGCCGCGCATGCCGGCGCTGGATGGGCGTGGCGGTCCGCAGCCTGCCCCCAGTCCTGCCCCATGCCGAATTCATAAGCCCAGTCCTAGTTCATTGGGCTTGGATATAGGGCTAGTCTGAATACTGCAAAACAAATGCAAATATAGCCCTGAAAACGGATTGCAAGCCGGGTTTTCATGGGATTCTTCGCGTCTGCATCAAGCGCGCCACACGTCCACGCGCGCGACCCATACCGAAAGACCGATATGCCTAACTCCACCGCCATGGCCAGCCTTGGCGATACGCAAGACCTGCTCAGCGCGGGGATGCAACACGACCGGGGACTCAGCCTCCTCGCCCGCTATCACTCCGTGATGCTGTTCGGCGGCGGCATGGTGCTGTCCGTTCTGATCGTGCTTGCGGCCTGTCTGGTCCTGTACAACGCGGCGCATGCCGCCATCGCCAGGCTGCACACGGAACTCGCCGCGCACCAGTCTCTCGTGAGCCTGGATCTCGAAGGCAAGCAGACCGCCATGCGGCGCGGCGTCATCAATGCCGAACTGCTATGGCAGGCGCGGCCCGCCCCCACGCCTGAAAATGAAGCCGCGTTGCGCGCCGGCCATGGCCGGGTCCGCTTGCAGGCCAGCGCCGGGCTTACGCCCATTCTGGCGGTGGCCGACACCGCCGCGGCATCGTCCGCCGACGAACACGCCCGTTACCTCGGCATGCTGGAACTGCAGGCCTATACGGCGACCGCCAGCCAACAGGAAAGAAAGTCGCCGCTGATGGCATATGGATATAGCCCCGACCTGCGCTTCCTGGCCTTGATGCCCGCGCCGCGCCTGGATTTTCCGCAACTGCTGGAGCGCGTCGGCGCCTCGGACACCGCTGGCCTCATCAGCCGCCTGTCCTATGACCTGGCCGTCTTGAAGGATCCGGACGCGGCCGCGCTATGGGCCTCTACGCGCCGCATCCTGTGGCAAGCGCCGGCGGTCAACCCGTTGACCGGGCAGAACGTGATCAAGCTGGTCGAACCCGCATTCGACGGCCTGCAGCCGTTCATGATCTTCGTGAGCGACTATCCGGTCGGCGCCTTGGCCGCGCGCCTGGACGCAATCCCGGACGGCACCGCCGTGGCGCTGGTGGATGGCGACGGCCGCATCCTGCTTGAGACCGACCGCGGGCGGCCCATCGCTCACTCGGATGGGCCGGTGCGCACGGCGCTGGCGTCCGGCTCCTGGAAGCCCGCTGCGACGGAGCCGCAGACGCGCTACCAGCATGGCGTCTTCAACGTCAGCGGCCCGCTGCTGGACACCGGCTGGACCCTGGTGTACGCCTACTCCTGGCGCACCGTCGTCGCCGCGCTCCTGCCCAGCCTGGCGCTGTACCTGACCGTGACCATCCTGCTGCTCAGCACGCTCTGGGCACTGTTGCTGTGGTTCCACCGCAAGGCGCTGGTCCCTGTGCACCGCCGCTCGCAGCACGTGTTCGAAAGCGAGCACATGAATCGCTCCATCATCGCATCGGCGCAGTTCGGCGTGGGCCTGGTCTCGTGCGCGAGCGGCGAGGCGCTGCTGCAGAACGCGATGATGGAGCGCTACGCCGCCCGGGCCGCGGCCGGCGTGTCGCTGCACGGCTTGCTGCGCGACTGTCATGCCCGCGGCGACCGCGACGCCTGGGTCCAGCGCGACCAAGAAGTCACCCTGAAGCTGGACGACGGCCGCGAGTGCGACCTGCTGGTCAATATCGTCAAGACGCGCTACCACGGCGACGACGTGCTGCTGTGCAGTTTCTCGGACGCGACGGCGCGCAAGGACATCGAGAGGCGGCGCGATGACGCGAGGATCGCCGCCATCGATGCGGCGCGCGCCAAGTCCGTGTTCCTGGCGACCATGAGCCACGAAATCCGCACGCCCTTGAACCTGGTGCTGGGCCATCTGGAACTGCTGGACCGGGATCCGAACGCCGTGGGCCAGGGCGGGCGCCTGCGCACCGTGCGCGAGGCCTCGCGCGCGCTGGTCGATCTGATCAATGACATCCTGGACGTGTCGCGGATGGAGTCCGGGCAGATGACGATCGAGCGCATACCGTTCGATCTGGCGCAGATCGCCGCCCAGGTCGTAGCCATGTTCGAACCCGCCGCCCGCGCCAAGGGGCTGCGGCTGTCGTTCAAGCCCCACAGCGGGCTGGCGCAGTCCTATGCCGGCGATCCGACCCGCATACGCCAGGTCCTGGTGAACCTGGTGGGCAATGCCGTCAAATTCACCGAGGCCGGCGAAGTGGAAATCACCGCGACGCCTGGCCGTGGCCTGGCCGGCGGAACCGGCGTGCAGCTGCGCGTGCGCGACACCGGAATCGGCATGACCACCGAGCAGGCGGCCCGCGTGTTCACCCTGTATGCGCAGACCGACGGGTCGATCAGCCGCCGTTACGGCGGCACCGGATTGGGATTGCCGATCAGCAAGAAGCTGGTCGAAATGATGGACGGGACGCTGTCCGTCGCCTGCTCAGTCGGAAGAGGCAGCGTCTTCAGCGTGGCATTGCCGCTGCAAGCCTGCCCACAAACGGCTGACGCGGCGCCACTGTCCGCCGGCCCGGTCGGCCCGCCCGCCACGGCCGCGTCTTGCGGACTGGCGCGCGACATCCGCGTGCTGGTGGTGGACGACCACCCCGCCAACCGCGAGCTGATCCTGGACCAGCTCGCCGCTCTGGGCATCGCCGCCGATGCCGCCGAAGGCGCGGCGGCCGCGATGCGCTGGGTCAGAATGCGCCGCTACGACATGGTGCTGACGGATATCTCCATGCCGGAGATCAACGGCTACGCCCTGGCGCAGTTCCTGCGAGCGCGCGGCCCCGCACTCCCTGTCGTGGCAGTGACGGCGCACGTGGAACCCGACGAACTGCACAGCAGCGCCGCGGACTTTGACGCGATATTGCTCAAGCCCTTGTCGCTACGGGCGCTGCAACGCACGATACGCGAACACATTCCGCAGGCCCGGCTAGGCGACGAATCCCTTGCCTTCACCGACCCG
Source organism: Achromobacter xylosoxidans (assembly GCF_014490035.1). NCBI lineage: Bacteria > Pseudomonadati > Pseudomonadota > Betaproteobacteria > Burkholderiales > Alcaligenaceae > Achromobacter > Achromobacter xylosoxidans. The sequence continues at coordinate 3,577,998 of NZ_CP061008.1, forward strand.
GCGACGCTGCCGCCGGAGCCCGCCGTGCTGGCCGCGCTGGACTCCAGCCTGGGCGCCTCGCTGGCGGCGATCCGCGAAGCGCTGACGCGCGCGGACTTCAAAAGCGTGCGCGAACAATGCCACTCGATCCGGGGCGCCTTTTCCATGATAGGCAAGACCGCCGTGGCCGACCTCTGCATGCAGATGGGACAGTATGCCTCGGCGCAGGACCGCAAGAAACTCGAGGAACATCTGCTCAGCCTGGAGACCGCCGCGCGCGCCGCCTTGCGCTGAATCCAGGGTGTTGCCGATTGTCCTGCGGACCGCAGCCACGTATAACGTCGTCTTGGCCGCCTGCCCGGGAGACGACAGCCCCGGCCGGCGTGGCGTCAACCCGCAACCAGGTGTCATCCCGCATGAAGGCATACTTTCACGACGACCAGAAACTGCACCATCCGCAGACCTATTTCTCGCGCGGCAAGATGCGCACGCCCCAGGAAGTGCCCTCGCGCCTGGACGCGTTGGCCGAGGCCGCGCGCAAACTGGGCTTTGAGGTGCAGGCGCCGCCCGACCAGGGCGCGGGCGCGATTTCGGCGGTGCACACGCTGGACTACCTGCGCTTTCTGCAAGGAGCGCACGCCGCCTGGAAGCAACTGCCCGACGATTGGGGCGACGAGGTCGTCTCCAACGTCTTCGTGCGCGAACCCAACGCCCTGCGCGGCGTGCTGGCCCAGGCCGCGCGCTACCTGGCCGACGGCAGCTGCCCGGTCGGCCAGCACACCTGGCACTCGGCCTACTGGTCGGCGCAATGCGCCATCGCCGGCGCCGATGCGCTGTTGGCGGGCGAGCGCCACGCCTACGCCATCTGCCGCCCGCCCGGCCACCATGCCCGGCGCGACGCGGCCGGCGGCTTCTGCTACCTGAACAATGCCGCCATCGCCGCACAGCGCCTGACCTCGCGCTTTCCGCGCGTGGCGATCCTGGACACCGACATGCACCACGGCCAGGGCATCCAGGAGATCTTCTACGAGCGCAGCGACGTGCTGTACGTGTCCATCCACGGCGATCCCGAGAACTTCTACCCTGTCGTCGCCGGCTACGAAGACGAGCGCGGCGCCGGCGCGGGCTACGGCTACAACATCAACCTGCCCATGCCGCATGGGTCTCCGGAATCGGTGTTCTTCGACAAGCTGGCCCAGGCGCGCCGCGCCATCGAACTGTTCCAACCCGACGCCCTGGTGCTGTCGCTGGGCTTCGACATCTTCGAGAAGGACCCTCAGGCCATGGTCGCGGTCAGCGAAAACGGCTTTGAACGCCTGGGCCGGGAAGTCGGCGGCCTTGCGCTGCCCACCCTGATCGTGCAGGAAGGCGGCTACTACATCGAAGGCCTGGAGTCGAACGCCGCGCGCTTCTTCGGCGGACTGGCTGCCGCCTGATCGCGCACCGCGCCGGCGTCCCGCCGCGGACGCCGGCCGCAAACCCGCTGGCGCGGCGCAAATGCCGCGCTAGTGGTTTTCCCTAAAAATGGAAAAGCCCGGTTCACAAGCCGGAGCGCCTCCGGTACATTTCGTCCAGTGGCCTGACCACTGGGCCACCAGATATCCAGACCCTCCCGGAGATTCCCCGGGGGCGCCATGCAAGACAAGCCCGGGCAGACCCATTACCCTCTACATCCCGACCATCCACCCGAACGCAACAATGACCTCTCTCCAGGCCGTCGCCTCCACCCGCCTCTACCGCATGATTGCCGACCAGATCGCCGCGCGCATCAAGGCGGGCGACTTCCCCGCGGGCGGGCGGCTGCCGGCCGAGCGTGAACTGGCCGAGCAGTTGCAGGTCAGCCGCGCCTCGGTGCGCGAAGCGCTGATCGCGCTGGAAATCGAAGGTTATGTGGAGGTCCGGGTAGGCACGGGCGTATTCGTGAACCAGGCGCGCGAAGACGGCCAGTACCAGTCGCCGCAACAAGCGCCGGCAGCCGCCAACGGCGTCGAAGCGACCGACATCGGCCCCTTCGACCTGCTGGAAACCCGCCTGCTGCTGGAACCCGAGTGCGCGGCCCTGGCGGCACAGAAGGCATCGCCGGCCCAGATCGCGGCGATCCGCGCGGCGCACGAAGGCATGTCCCTGACCGAATCCCCCAGCGTGCACGACCGCGCCTTCCACAGCGCGATCGGCGCCGCCTGCGGCAACGCAGCGCTGGCGGCAGCAATTTCCCATATCTGGCACCTGAGCACGCTCAGCCCGGTATTCAACCGTCTTGAAGAGCACTTCGTGACCACCAAGGTGTGGAGCGAAGCCCAGCAGGAACACGAACGCATCCTCGCGGCCATTTCCGACCGCGATCCCATCCGCGCGCGCCACGCCATGCACGACCATCTGGTCGGCATCCTGGCCCGCCTGCGGGAAGACTTCGGCAGCGCTGGGATCCGATGATTTGATGAACGCCTGAATCCCGGCCTGACACCCAGGCCCCTTTCCCTACCGACCCGTGCAAGCACCGCCGGCGCAGAACGCGCCGCCTGCGGCAAGGGGAGCGGCTTGCCCGCCGATACGCAAACAGCAGTTCCGCAGCACCCTCAGTACCCGTAAGTCCCATACCTAAAACACATCAAGGTGAAAACATGCAGCTGACCCGTACCGTGAAGCTTTTGAGCGCGGCGCTATTGGCGCTTGGCGCCCATGCCGCCCAGGCCAACAAGGCTGACAACTCCCTCAACATCGCCTTCGACGCGGCGCCCGCCACGCTGGACGCCTACAAGGAATCGGACCGTCCCGGCCTGGCGCTGGCGCGCATGGTCTTCTCGGGTCTGCTGCAGAAAAACCAGGACACGGGCGAATTCGGCCCGGCCATCGCCACCGGCTACAAGTTCGTGGACGACACCACCATCGAACTGCCGATCCGCAAGGACGTGAAGTTCCATGACGGCTCGTTGCTGACCATCGACGACGTGCTGTACACGCTGAACCTGGTGTCCTCCGAAGGCTACAAGGCACGCTTCCAGAATCAGGTCGCCTGGATTGCCAAGGCGGAGAAGGCTTCCGACGACACGGTCCGCATCAAGATGAAGACGCCCTACCCGCTGGCGCTGGAGATGCTGTCGGAGAACCTGCCGATCTATCCGCGCAAGTACTACGAGGCCAACCAGTCCGACATGGGCGCCAAGCCCATCGGCACCGGTCCCTACCGCCTGGTGGAAAGCCAGTCCGGCAGCCGCTACGTGTACGAGCGCTTCGAGGACTACTTCGGCCCCAAGCCCGCCGTGCAGAAGCTGGTGGTGCGCGTGCTGCCGGACGCCAACACCCAATACGCCGAGATGCTGTCCGGCGGCCTGGACTGGATCTGGCGCGTGCCGCCGGACGTGGCCAAGCGCATGGAAAAGCAGCCGGCCGTCACGGTCAAGAGCAGCAGCATCATGCGCATCAGCTATATCTCGCTGAACCCGCGCGCGGACGACGGCAAGTCGCCGCTGGCCAAGCAGGAAGTGCGCCAGGCCATCAATTACGCCATCGACCGCGAAGCCATCCGCAAAGCCCTGGTCGGCGGCGCCTCCAAGGTGATCAACGCGGCCTGCAACCCGGCGCAGTTCGGTTGCGCCGCCGACGTGCAGTCCTACAAGTTCGACCCGGCCCGCGCCAAGCAGCTGCTGGCCCAGGCCGGCTACCCCAACGGCGTGACCCTGGACCTGGTGATCTCGGCCCCGCCGCGCGCCATCCTGGACGCCGCCGCCGCGCAGATGGCGCAGGCCGGCATCAAGCTGAACCTGGTCGAGCAGCAATACGGCACCGCCATGACCAACTGGCGCGAAGGCAAGATCGCCATGCTGTCGTCCAACTGGGGTTCCTACGGCATCGCCGACGCGGCGCTGTCGACCAGCAACTTCTTCCGCGGCGGCCCGGACGACCAGGCGCGCAATCCGGAAGTCATCAAGTACCTGGAAACCGCCGACACCTCCGTGGACCGCGAGTTGCGCGCCAAGAACTACGCCGCCGCCCAGAAGATCGTGGCCGAACAGGCCTACTGGGTGCCGCTGTGGAACCACTCGCTCAACGCCGTGCAGTCCAAGGACCTGAATTTCTCGGTCGACGGCGACGAGTTCCCGCGTTTCTACAAGGCCCGCTGGAACTGACCGGCCCCGCCGGCGCGGCTGCGTTCCCCAGCCCGAGCGGGCGGGAACGCCGGCCGCTGCGGCGCACTCCGTCATAGGTAAGCCCCATGATTGCATTCCTGTTTCGCCGCCTGGTGGTGTCCGCGCTGCTGGTGGTGTTCGTCTCGCTGATCAGCTTCTCGCTGGTGTTCGCGTCCGGCAATCCGGCCGCGCGCCTGGCCGGGGAAGGCAGCGCCGCCGACGCCGCCCGCCTGGCCCAGCTGCATGGCTTCAACGATCCCATCCTGGTGCAGTACGGCCGCTGGCTGGCCGGCGTCGCCCGCGGCGACTTCGGCGACAGCCTGTACTTCAGCCGCCCGGTGGCCGAACTGCTGACCCAGCATTTCCCCGCCACCGCCAAGCTGGGCCTGGCCGCCATGCTGTTCGCGCTGCTGCTGGCGATACCGCTGGGCGTGGCGGCCGGTTTGCGCCGGGGCTCGCTGATCGACCGCGCCACCATGCTGCTGTCGGCTTGCGCCCAGGCCATGCCGCCGTTCTGCCTGGCCTTCCTGCTCATCATCCTTTTCAGCGTGCGCAACCAATGGCTGCCGGCCTCGGGCTTCGACAGCTGGAAGCACTACGTGATGCCGGTGACCGCGCTGGGGCTGTTCGCCATGCCGGCGATGCTGCGGCTGATGAAGTCCGAGATGGAAACCGTGCTGGCCACCGACTACATCCGCACCGCGCGCGCCATGGGCCTGGGCGGCGCCAGCGTGGTGCTCAAGTACGCGCTGCGCAACGCCTTGCGGCCGCTGGTATCGCTGGCCGCGGCCCAGATGGGCACGCTGCTGGCCGGTTCCGTCGTCATCGAGACCGTGTTCGCCATCAACGGCGCGGGCCTCCTGGCCTGGACCTCGATCCTGCGCGGCGACTTTCCCACGATGCAGGCGCTGATCCTGATCTTCGCCCTGATCTACATCGTCCTGACCCTGGTCGCCGACCTGATCAACGGTTGGCTCGACCCCCGCGTGCGAGTTTCATCATGAGCAGCGTCATCGCCTCCCCCCTTCCCGTCCGCTCGCGCGGCGCACGCGCGGCCCGCCTGGGCCGCAACCTTGGCCTGGCCGTGCTGGCGCTGCTGGTGCTGGCCGGCCTGCTCGGTCCCTACCTGGTGCCGCACGACCCGTACACCCAAGACCTGCTGGCGCGCCTGCAAGAGCCCGTCTGGGGCGAAGACGGCAGCTGGAACCACATCCTCGGCACCGACCAGCTAGGGCGCGACGTGCTGGCGCGCGCGCTGTACGGCGTGCGCGTGTCGGCGTTGATCGGCCTGTCGGTCGCGCTGATGGGCGGGCTGATCGGCACCACGCTGGGCGTGGCCGCCGGCTACTTCGGCGGCGCCGTGGACCGCATCGTCTCCTTCCTGATCACCGCGCGCCTGGCGCTGCCCATCATCCTGGTGGCGCTGGCCGTGGTGTCGGTGGTGGGCGCCTCGCTCACCGTGGTGGTGCTGGTGCTGGGCCTGCTGCTGTGGGAACGCTATGCGCTGGTGGCCCGCACCATGGCGGCCGGCCTGCGCAACGCCGAGTTCGTCACGGCCTCGCGCCTGCAGGGCTGCACCCACCTGCAGATCATCTGGCGCGACATCCTGCCCAACCTGGTGGGCAACCTGCTCATCATCGGCACCGTGGACGCCGCCATGGCGATCACGCTGGAAGCGTCGCTGTCGTTCCTGGGCCTGGGCGTGCCGGCGCCGATGCCGTCATTGGGCCTGATGATCGCCGAAGGCAAGGAAAACATGCTGTTCCAGCCCTCTCTTGTGGTGATTCCCAGCGTCGTGCTGTTCGTGCTGGTGCTGTGCGTGAACCGCGCCGGCGAATCGCTGCGCGCCGTGCAAATGAAGAAGGGCTGATGCCATGACCGATACCAGCCATCCCTTGCTGCGGGTCCAGGACCTGCACATCGACATCCAGACGCCGACCCACGTCAAGCACGTGGTACGCGCGGTGGACTTCAGCCTGGAGCGCGGCAAGACGCTGTGCATCGTGGGCGAATCGGGCTGCGGCAAATCGCTGACCGCGCTGGCCCTGCTGGACCTGCTGCCGGCGGCCGCGCGGCGCCGCGTCGCCAAGCTGGAATTCGCGGGCCAGGACTTGAGCGCGCTCACGCCCGCTGAACTCGGGCAGCTGCGCGGCGCGCGCATCGCCATGATCTTCCAGGATCCGATGACCTCGCTGAACCCGGTGTTCCCCATCGGCACCCAGCTGGTCGACGTGCTGCGCCGGCACAAGCGCGTCAGCCGCCGCGCGGCCGAGGAGCGCGCCGAATACCTGCTGCGCCGCGTCGGCATCGCCAATCCCCGCGACCGCATGCGGCAGTATCCCTTTGAACTCTCGGGCGGACTGCGCCAGCGCGTGATGATCGCGATGGCGCTCATGTGCGGCCCCGAGCTGTTGATCGCCGACGAGCCCACCACCGCGCTGGACGTCACCGTGCAGGCCGAGTTGCTGGACCTGTTGCGCGACATCCAGGCCGAGTTCGGCCTGGGGCTGGTGTTCATCTCCCACGACATGGGCCTGGTGGCGCGCATCGCCGACCACGTCATCGTCATGTACGCGGGCGACATCGTCGAAGGCGGCAGCGTGCGCGAGGTGCTGGAACAACCCAGCCATCCCTATACCGCGATGCTGCTGAACTGCATCCCCCAGCCCGGGCGCACCGCGCCGCGCGCCGACCTGCCCACCATCGCCGGCGCCGTGCCCTCGCTGGACACCGCCATCCGCGGCTGCGCCTTCCGCGAACGCTGCCCGGCGGCGGAAGCCCGCTGCGCCCAGCCCTTTCCCGCGCGCGTGCAGGGCGGACACCGCTGCCTGTGCATCAAACCCGGCGCCCTGCGCCTAGGAGCCACGGCATGAGCAGCCCGACCGTCTCTTCCGCCAGCATCAGCCTGAACGCGCTGTGTTTCCAGTACGGCCGCGCCGGCCTGTTCTCGCGCCGGCCCGCGCCGCGCATCCTGCATGACATCGACCTGCACGTGCCCGCCGGCCAGACCATCGGCCTCGTTGGCGAATCCGGCAGCGGCAAGTCCACCATCGCCAAGCTGATGCTGGGCCTGTTGGCGCCCACGCAAGGCCAGGCGCTGCTGGACGGCAAGCCGCTGGCCGCGATGCCGGCCCGCGCCCGCGCCCGCCGCATCCAGATGGTGTTCCAGGATCCGTATTCCTCGCTCAACCCGCGCCGCACCATCAACGAAATCCTGACGGCGCCGCTGCGCACGCATGGCATCGGCAATGCAGCCTCGCAGGCCGCCGCGGTGCGCCGCATGATGGATGCCGTGGGCCTGGTGCCGGCCTTCGCCGCGCGCTATCCGCGCGAGCTGTCCGGCGGCCAGCGCCAGCGCGTGGCCATCGCGCGCGCCCTGATGCTGGAGCCGCAGCTGCTGATCTGCGACGAACCCACTTCGGCGCTGGACGTGTCGGTGCAGGCGCAAATCCTGAACCTCTTGATGGAGCTGCAACGCGAACGCGGCCTGGGCTATCTATTCATCAGCCACAACCTGGCCGTGGTGCAACACATCGCCGACGAAATCGTGGTGCTGCAAGGCGGCCGCGTGGTCGAACGCGGCCCTGCCAGCCAGGTATATTTCGAGCCGGTCCACCCGTACACGCGGCAGCTCATCGGCGCCACCCTGGCGGTGCCGCAGGCGCAGGAGCTCGCGGCATGAACCCGCAAGGCGAACGCCACCTGCTGCTGGTCGGCAACGACCAAAAGGTCACCTGGGACGACGGCCAGATCCGTTTCCTGGCCCCCGGCAACGACAGCCTGTGCGTCTACGATGCCGGCGCGAATCCCGCCGTGCCCGAACTGGTCGCCACCTTGCCGCTGCCGAATTCGCTGTTCGGCCCGCCGGTCAACCTGGCGGTCACGCCGGACCAGCGCCTGGGCCTGATCGCGGACTCCATGGACTGGCGCGCGCGCGCCGACGGCGCGGGCTGGCAGCCCGAACCGGGCCGCGGCCTGTATGTGATCGACCTGCAAGCCAATCCGCCCGCCATCGTGCAGCGGCTGGAGATAGGGCTGCAGCCTTCCGGCCTGTCGATCAACCGCGCCGGCACGCTGGCGCTGGTGGCCAACAAGGCCGGCCGTTCCGTGTCGGTGCTGCGCATTGCGGACAAGCGCGCCGAGGTCTGCGGCGAAGTGGACGTAGGCACCCCTGTCGTGGCCGTGTCATTTTCCGCCGACGGCCGCCGCGCCTTCGTGGTCAAGACCGACACCCATCGCCTGGGGGTGCTGCGTATCGACGAGAGCGGCGCGGCGCCCCTCGTGACCCACGATCCCGCCGAAGACCTGACCACCGGCCTGGTGCCGTTCAACCTGGTGGTGTCGCCCGACGGCGCGCTGGCGCTGGTGGTGGACATGGGCAGCCCGACCGCGTCGGACGGCCATGCGGATTCGGTCAGCGTGGTGGACCTGCGCGCCGATCCGCCCCGCGTGATCGACCGCCTCATGGTCGAGGACGGCCCGGAAGGCATCGCCATCAGTCCCGACGGACGCCATGCCGCGGTCGCCATCGTGCAAGGTTCGAACAACCCGTCCAGCGCCTGGTTCCACCACCCGCGCGGACAGATTATTTTGCTGCGCATCGACGGCCAGTCCGTGACCCGCGCCGGCGCCATCGAGGTCGGCGCGCTGCCCGAGGGCGTGGCCTTCAGCCCCGACAGCCGCTACCTCTACGTCGGCAATTTCCTGGATGCCGAAATGCAGGTTCTCGCCGTGGACGACCACGGCCTGAGCGACACCGGCACCCGCATCGCCCTGCCCGGACGGCCCGCTTCGATGCGCGCCCAATCCTACTGACCCTACCCATCCCACCCTGCTCCCGGAGTTCCGCCATGACCACCGCTCCTCAAAAGAAACCGGCCCTGCTGGCCGCCGCCCTGCTCGCCCTCGCCGGCCTCGCGCCGCTGTCTGCCCATGCCCTGGACATCAAGCTCGGCCACGTGCTGGCGCCCAGCCATAGCTGGAACAAGGCCGCCGAAGGCTTCGCCGCCGAGGTCAAGGAAAAGACCGCCGGCCGCGTCAATTTCGTGTTGTTCCCCAGCGGCCAGCTGGGCAATGAAAAGACCATGCTGGAAGGCCTGCAGATCGGCAGCCAGGGCGCGGCCATCATCGGCTCGGGCTCGCTGCAGCCCATCGAACCCAAGTTCGGCGTGGTCGAGCTGCCCTATACCTGGTCGACTTCGCAGCAGGCCTACAAGGCCTTCGACGGCGAACTCGGCGAGGCCCTGGCCAAGCTGGCCGACAAGAAGAACCTGACCATCATCTCGTGGTGGGAAAACGGCTTTCGCCACGTCACCAACAACCGCGGCGCGGTGGCCAAGCCCGCCGACCTGGCCGGCCTGAAGACCCGCGTCACGCCCGACAAAATGCGCCTGGACACCTTTACCGCGCTGGGCGCCAACCCCGCGCCGCTGGCCTTCGGCGAACTGTATTCGGCCCTGCAGCAGAAGGTGTTCGACGCCCAGGAGAACCCGCTGTCCATCATCTACACCTCGTCCTTCTTCGAGGTGCAGAAGTACCTGTCGCTGACCGGCCACGTCTGGGGTCCGGCCAACCTGATCATTTCCAAGCCGGTCTGGAACCGTCTCTCGGCCGAGGACAAGAAGATCGTGCAGGCGGCCGCCGACAAGTGGCGCGACGCCCAGCGCCAGATGATTACCGACGGCGACCAGCAGTACATCGCCCAGCTGAAGGAAAAGGGCATGCAGGTCAACGAGGTCGATAAGGCTGCCTTCGCCGCCACGGTGGAGCCGGTCTGGAAGACCTACTCGGTCACCTACGGCCCCGAGCTGATGGCGCTGGTGCAGAAGTACCGCGAGGCCAAGTAATGCTCAACCGACTGTCCGCGATCCTGTCGGGCATCAGCAAGGCCTTCGCCGCCCTGGCGGTGGCCTTGCTGGCGATCCTGATCTCCTACGTGGTGTTCGCCCGCTTCGTCACCCATACCACGCCGCACTGGGCCGAGGAACTGCCGCGGCTGGTGCTGGTGTGGTCGGCCTTCATCGGCGGCGTCGTCTGCAGCTTCGAGCGTTCGCACCTGATGGCCGGGCTGCTGCCGTTCGTGGTGCGCAATCCCCGCATCCTGAACGTCTTCGAACGCATCAACCAGACCCTCATCATCGTCGGCCTGGCGGCGTTGGGCTACGCCGGCTGGCAGCTGGCCGAGCTGACCATGGACCAGACCCTGCCCGCGCTGGACGTGTCCGCCGGCGCCGTCTACCTGGCGCTGCCTTTCGCCTGCGCCATCACCATCGTGGTGCACCTGGCGCAACTGTTCTCGCCCGCTCCCGCCGCTGCAAAGGAATAACCAGATGTCTACGGGTGCTCTCTTCCTGATGGGCGTGTTCACGATCACGGTGCTGATCGACATGCCCATCGCTTTCGGCCTGGTGTTGTCCTGCCTGGCCTATCTGGCGGTCTTCGACTCCGCGCCCATGATGGTGGCGGCGCAGCAGTACGTGGTGGGGCTGGACAGCTTCACGCTGCTGGCGATTCCGCTCTTCATCCTGGCCGCGCAGCTGATGAACGGCGCCGGCCTGACGCAGCGCATCGTGCGCCTGTGCGCCGCCATCGTCGGCGACATCAAGGGCGGCCTGGCGGTGGTGGCCGTGCTGGCCTGCCTGATGTTCGGCGCGCTATCGGGTTCGGGCGTGGCCGACGTGGTCGCCATCGGCAGCCTGCTGCTGCCCGCCATGGCCCGCAGCGGCTACGATAAGGGCTTTTCCTGCGCCCTGGTCGGCAGCGCCGGCGCCACCTCCACCATCATTCCGCCCAGCATCGTGCTGATCGTCTACGGCACCATCACCGACACCTCGGTGGGCAAGCTGTTCGTGGCCGGCATCATCCCCGGCATCCTGCTGGGGCTGTCGCTGATCGGCGTGGCGATCTGGCAATCGCGCAAGCACAACTGGGCCGGGGGCCAGCCGTTCAGCTGGACCGAGCTGCGCGCCGCCGCCGTCGACGCGCTGCCCGCGCTGATGGTGCCGGTGCTGATCATCGGCGGCATCCGCTTCGGCATCTTCACCGCCACCGAGGCCGCGTCCAGCGCCATTATCTACGCCCTGCTGATCGGCTTTTTCTGGTACCGCACGCTGAGCCTGAAGTCGCTGTGGGACAACCTGAAGTCCACCGGTGAAAGCAGCGCGTCCATCCTGCTGATCATCGGCGCGTCGGGCCTGTTCGCCTGGGTGCTGGTGGCCGAGCAGGTGCCGCAGGCGCTGTCCACGCTGCTGGTCGAATGGACCGACAGCAAGACCGCCGTGCTGCTGGTGCTGACCGTGGTGCTGCTGCTCCTGGGCACCTTCATGGAAGCGATTCCGGTCATCATCATCGTGGCTCCGGTCGTGATGCCGGTGCTGGCGCACTACAACATCGATCCCGTGCACTTCGGCATCCTGCTGTCGATCAACATGGCCATTGGCGCCAACACACCGCCGGTCGGGGTCGACCTGATGGCCGCGTGCAAGATCGGCGGCATCAACATGATGCAGACCCTGCGCCCGCTGTCCTGGATGATGCTGGCCATGACCGCGGTCATGCTGCTGCTGACTTTCGTACCTGAACTGGTGCTGTTCCTGCCGAGGCACGTGCAATGACCCCTATCACCCCCTCCCGCCGTCCCCCCTTCCTGCGCCGCAGCTGGATGTTCGTGCCCGGACTCGACGCCAACGCCCAGGCCGACGGCCTGGCCAGCGGCGCCGATGCGCTGGTCGCGGACCTGGAAGAGTTCACCGCCCCGGCGGACCGGCCGGCCGCGCGCCCCATCATCGCCGAACTGTTCGGCCGCTGCCGCGCCCTGGGCGTGGTGGCCGCGGTGCGCATCAACAAGCTTGAGGACGACGGCCTGGCGGACCTGCGCGGCGTGATGCCTGGCGCGCCGGACGCGGTGTTCCTGCCGCACGCCGAAAGCGCGGCGCAGATCGCCGCGCTGGACCAGGCGATCACCGCGCTGGAGGCCGAACTGGGCCTGCCCGCCGGCAGCACCGAGATCGTGCCCACGCTGGAGTCGGCGCTGGGCGTGCACCGCGCCTATGACATCCTGACCGCCAGCCCGCGCGTCTCCGCCTGCCTGCTGGCCGCCGAGGACCTCACCGCCAGCCTGGGCGCCGAACGCGGCAAGGACGGCATCGAGCTGCATCACCTGCGCGCCCGCTTCCTGCTGGACTGCACGGCGGCAGGCTGCCTGCCGATCGACTGCCCGTTCAACTACCGCGACATGCCGGCGCTGGAAGCCGACGTGCGCTGGGCCCGCCGCATGGGCCTGAAGTCCAAGTGCGCCACCGTGGCCGACCAGGTCAAGCTGATCCACGCCGTCTTCACGCCCGCCCCGGACGAGGTCATGGCAGCCCACGATTGCGTCGCCCGCTATGAAGCCCAGCGCGCCGGCCGCCACGACGCCGAGCGCATCGATCCGCCTGTCTACAACACCGCGCGCCGCCTGTTGGCGCGCCATCACCAATTCGAACGATGGGCCGCCGAGCGCCGCGCGCAGGCCGTCCCGCAACAAGGAGACTCCGCATGACGTCAGCAGCAATTCCCGAACGCAATGGCGGTCAGATCCTGATGCAGCAGTTGCGCATCCATGGCGCGCGCCGCGTGTTCATGATTCCTGGCGAAAGCTATCTGCCCTGCATCGACGCGCTGAATGACCACACCGATGCCATCGAAGCCATCGTCTGCCGCCAGGAAAGCGGCGCGGCCTACATGGCCGAGGCCTACGGCAAGCTGACCGGCGAACCCGGCATCTGCTTCGTCACGCGCGGCCCGGGCGCCACCAACGCCAGCATCGGCGTGCATACCGCCTTCCAGGACTCCACCCCGATGATCCTGTTCGTGGGCCAGGTGGGCAACGACTTCATGGAGCGCGAAGCCTTCCAGGAGATCGACTACCGCCGCATGTTCGGCCAGATGGCCAAATGGGTGGCGCAGATCGACCGCACCGACCGCATCCCCGAGTACATCTCGCGCGCCTTCGCCGTGGCCACCAGCGGCCGTCCCGGCCCCGTGGTGCTGGCCTTGCCCGAAGACACCCTGTGGGGCCGCGCCCGCGTGGCCGACCTGCCGCGCTACCCGCGCGTGCACAGCCACCCCGGCGCCGCCGACCTGACCCGCATGACCCAATTGCTGGATGCCGCCGAACGTCCCTTCCTGCTGCTGGGCGGCAACGGCTGGCACCAGACCGCCATCGACCAGATCGCCGGCTTCGCCGAGCGCTTCGAGCTGCCGGTAGGCACGGCCTGGCGCCGCCTGGAATGCTTCGACCAGCGCCACCCCAACGCGGCCGGCCACGTCGGCTGGGCCATGACGCCGCAACTGCGCCAGCGCCTGCGCGACGCCGATCTGGTGCTGGCCGTGGGCACGCGCATGGGCGAGGCCACGACCGAAGGCTATACCGTCATCGAAAGCCCGCTGCCGCGCCAGCAGCTGATCCATGTGTATCCGGATGCCGCCGAACTGGGTCGCGTGTTCTCGCCGACCCAGGCCATCGTGGCGGACGTAGCCAGCTTCGCCGCCAGCGTGGCGGGCCTGGTCCCCGGCCACAAGACGGCGCGCGGCGAGGCGGTGCGCGCCGCGCACCAGGAACTGGTCGACAGTCTGAAGCCGCTGCCCTCGCCCGGGCCCATGAGCCTGGACCAGGCAGCCGCCTACGTCGACGCGCACGTGCCGGCCGACGCCTGCATCACCGTGGGCGCGGGCAACTATGCGCTGTATCCCCACCGCTATCGCCGCTATGCCGGCCCCGGCACCAGCCTCACGCCTACCGTGGGCTCCATGGGCTACGGCCTGCCGGCTGCGATCTCGGCCAAGCTGGAGGACCGCAAGCGCACGGTGGTCTGCTATGCCGGCGACGGCTGCTTCCAGATGAACATGCAGGAACTGGGCGTGGCGCTGCAATACCGTCTGGGCGTGGTGGTGCTGGTGTTCAACAACGGCATCTGGGGCACCATCCGCGCGCACCAGGAACGCGAGTTTCCGGCGCGCCCGATTGCGCTGTCCTTCGAGAACCCGGACTTTACCCAAATCATCCGCGGCTACGGCGGCTACGGCGAGGCCGTGGAAGACACGGCGAGCTTCGGCCCCGCCTTCGAGCGCGCGCTGGCCTTTGCCGAACGCGAGAACATGCCGGCCCTGCTGGAAATCCGCTACGACGCCAACGGCATTTCGCCGGGCGAAACCTTGATGGGCATCCGCGAGGCCGCGCTGGCCCGCAATGCCGCCGCCAGCCACTGACACAGAGGGACTCCACCATGACGACGACTATCTCGATCAACGGACAGCGGCTGTGGCAGTCGCTGATGGACCTGGCGCAGATCGGCGCCACCGCCAAGGGCGGCAACTGCCGCCTGGCGCTGACCGCGCTGGACGGCCAGGGCCGCGACCTGGTCACCGGCTGGATGCGCGATGCCGGCATGACGCTGCGCGTGGACCAGGTGGGCAACATTTTCGCCCGCCGCGCCGGCCGCAACAATGACCTGCCGCCGGTCATGACCGGCAGCCATATCGACACGCAGCCGACCGGCGGCAAGTTCGACGGCTGCTACGGCGTGCTGGCGGGCCTGGAGGTCATGCGCAGCCTGAACGACCATGGCGTGGTCACGGAAGCGCCGCTGGAAGTGGCCATCTGGACCAACGAGGAAGGCTCGCGCTTCGTGCCCGTGATGATGGGTTCGGGCATATTCGCCGGCAAGTTCCCGCTGGAAGTGGCGCTGTCCGCCACCGACCGCGACGGCAAGTCGGTGGCCGACGAGCTTGCCGCCATCGGCTATGCCGGCACGGACCCCGTGGGCGGCCGTCCGGTGGGCGCGTACTTCGAGGCCCATATCGAACAGGGCCCGATCCTGGAGCACGAGGAAAAGGTGGTCGGCGTGGTGACCGGATCGCTCGGCCTGCGCTGGTACGACGTGACCGTGACCGGCATGGAAATGCATGCCGGCCCCACCCCCATGCCGATCCGCCGCGACGCGCTGTATGCCGCCAGCTTCCTGCTGCAGGCGGTGGTGGACATTGCCAACGGCAACCAGCCGCATGGCCGCGGCACCGTGGGCGAGATCTACGCGCACCCCGGTTCGCGCAACGTCATCCCGGGCCAGGTGCGCTTCACGGCGGACCTGCGTCACGAGGACGAAGCCACGCTCACCCGCATGGACCAGCGCTGGCACGAAGTCTGCGCCGAAATCGCCCAGCGCCACAACGTGGAAGTGGACGTGAAGCACGTGCAGTATTTCCCGCCCACCCCGTTCGACCCGGACCTGGTGGGCAAGGTGCGCGACGGCGCCGCGCGCCGCGGCCTGGCCGCCATGGACATCGTCACCGGCGCCGGCCATGACGCGGTCTACATGGCCGCCGTCACCCCCACCGCCATGATCTTCGTGCCCTGCAAGGACGGCGTCAGCCACAACGAGATCGAGGACGCCAAGCCCGCCGACCTGGAAGCCGGCTGCAATGTACTGCTCGACGCCATGGTGGCGCGCGCCAACGCCCAGGAGGTGCGCTCATGAGCCAGGACGCCGCCTACTGGCGCGCCCGCGCCGCCGCGCTCGCTTTCAACGGCCAGGCCTACATCGATGGCGCCTATTGCGGCGCGGCCGATGGCGCCACCTTCCCCGCCACCAGCCCGATAGACGGGCGCAAGCTGGCCGACGTGGCGTCTTGCGGCGCGGCCGACGTGGACCGCGCCGTGCAGGCCGCCCGCCGCGCCTTCGAGGCTGGCGTCTGGAGCGGCCTGGCGCCGCGCCAGCGCAAGCAGCATCTGCTGCGCCTGGCCGCGCTGATCGATGAGCACCGCGAGGAACTCGCGCTGCTGGAAACGCTGGACATGGGCAAGCCGATCCGCGATGCGCTGGCCTTCGACGTGCCGGAGACGGCGCGCTGCTACGCCTGGTACGCCGAAGCCATCGACAAGATCTACGACGAGATCGCCCCCACCGGCCCGGACGCGCTGGCCACCATCACGCGCGAAGCGCTGGGCGTGGTCGCGGCGGTGGTGCCGTGGAACTATCCGCTGATGATGGCCGCCTGGAAAGTCGCGCCGGCCCTGGCGGCCGGCAACAGCGTCATCCTCAAGCCTGCTGAACAGGCCTCGCTGTCGGCCATCCGGCTGGCGGCCCTGGCCGAGCAAGCCGGCATTCCCGCCGGCGTATTCAGCGTGGTGCCCGGTCTGGGCGCGCAGGCCGGCCAGGCGCTGGGCCTGCATCCCGACGTGGACTCCATCGCCTTCACCGGGTCGACCGCCACCGGCAAGCGCTTCATGGAGTACTCGGGACAATCGAACCTGAAGCGCGTGTGGCTGGAGTGCGGCGGCAAGTCTCCCCACATCGTGTTCGAGGATTGCCCCGACCTGGACCGCGCCGCCCAGGCCGCGGCGCTGGCCATCTTCTCCAACCAGGGCGAAGTCTGCATCGCGGGTTCGCGCCTGTACGTGCAGGACGGCATCTACGACGCCTTCATGGCCAAGGTCGCGGACTACGCCGCCGCACTGCAGCCGGGCGATCCTCTGGACCCCGCCACCGCCATGGGCGCCATGGTCGACGAACGCCAGATGCGCGGCGTGCTGGCCCGCATCGAAGCGGGCTCCGCCGAGGGCGCGCGCCTGCGCATGGGCGGCCGCCAGGCCCGCGGCGACACGGGCGGCTACTACATCGAACCGACCATCTTCGATTGCGCCGGCCAGGACAACAGCCTGGTGCGCGAGGAGATCTTCGGCCCGGTGCTGGCCGCGCAGCGCTTCGCCACGGAAGACGACGCGGTGCGGCTGGCCAACGACTCGATCTACGGCCTGGGCGCCGGACTCTGGACCGCCAACCTGTCGCGCGCCCACCGCCTCTCGCGCCGCCTGCGCGCGGGCCTGGTCTGGGTCAACTGCTACGCCGACGGCGACATCACCGTGCCATTCGGTGGCGTCAAGCAATCGGGCTTCGGCCGCGACAAGTCGCTGCATGCGCTGGACAAGTACAGCGACCTGAAGACCACCTGGATCAGCCTGACGGCTTGATCCCCGGGGCGGACGCCTGCGCGGCGTCCGCCATCCTTGCCATTTCGCGTTATCTGCTTGGCCGCCAGTGCCATTGAAGGCGGTGGCCCCTTGTGCGACCTTGAACAGCGACGGGCTGCCCACCGCGGTTCCGTTGCGGGCAGGCGCAGGCGCTCTCCCGCCATCAGAACAATGACTGGAGACTACGATGCGCAATGCGACAAGGCGAGCCGCGCTGGCAGCCATGCTGGGCGTTTTGGCCTGGACCGCGGCCGGGCCGGCCTGGGCGCAAGCCCCTTATCCCTCCAAACCCGTCACCATCCTGGTCGGATTTCCGCCCGGCACGGCCACCGACACCGTCGCCCGCATGGTCGGCGACCGCCTGGCGCAGCGCCTGGGCCAGCAGTTCATCGTCGAGAACAAGCCCGGCGCGGGCGGCTCCATCGCCGCCGGCCTGGGCGCGCGGGCCAAGCCCGACGGCTATACGCTCATGATCGGCGCATCCGCGCCGCAAGCCATCAACCCGCACGTCTATCCCAACCTGAACTACGACGCGCGAAAGGACTTCGCGCCCATCGGCCTGCTGACCTGGCTGCCCTATCTGTTCGTCGTCAGTCCGGACAATCCGGCCAACAACCTGCAGGACTTTCTCGCGGCCGTAAAGGCCAAACCGAACCAGTACACCTACGCCACCACAGGCGTGGGCACCACCAGCCACCTGGTGACCTCGGTGCTGCTGGCCAAGGCCGGCGCCAGCATGATCCACGTGCCTTACAAGGGCAGCAGCCAGGCGCAGACCGACATCGTGGGCGGGCGCACCTACGCCACCTTCGACACCATGGTGTCCTCGCTGGCGCTGGTGAAAGCCGGGCGCCTGAAAGCGATCGCCGTCAGCACGCCGCAACGGGTCGCGAGCCTGCCGGATGTGCCCACCGTCGCCGAACAGGGATACCCCGGCTTCGACATGGGCGCCTGGCTGGGCCTGATCGCGCCCGCCGGCATCCCGCCCGGGATCCAGCAGAAGCTTGCCGCCGAGGTCAACGCCGTGCTGGCGGATCCGGCCGTGCGCGACAAGCTGGCGGACCTGGGCGCCCAGGTCCGCACCACCGCCACGCCCGCCGAGTTCGGCGCCTTGATGAATTCCGAATACGAATCGTGGGGCAAGGTAGTCCGCGATTTCAACGTCAAAGCCAGCGACTGAACCGGAGACCCGAACCATGCATAGCACCATGAGCCCCGCTGAGCGTGACACCCGCATTCAACTGGCCGCCTGCTACCGGCTGGTGTCCCACTTCGGCATGAGCGATCTCATCTACAACCACATCACCGCGCGCATCCCTGGCCCGGAGGGACATCTGCTCATCAACCCCTACGGCATGATGTATGACGAGATCACCGCATCCAGCCTGGTCAGGATAGATCTGGACGGGAACGTGCTGCACAATCCGGGCGAGTACGGCATCAATGCGGCCGGCTACGTCATCCACAGCGCCGTGCACGGCGCCCGCCACGACGTGCAATGCGTCATCCATACGCATACGCGCGCCGGCATGGCGGTGTCGGCGCTGCAATGCGGCTTGCTGCCGCTGACGCAGACCGCCATGCGCTTCGCCAAGATTCCTTACCACGACTACGAAAGCGTGGCCTTGGACCTGGATGAGCGCGCGCGCCTGGTGGCGGACCTGGGCCAATCCGAGGCGATGATCCTGCGCAACCACGGCCTGCTGGCCGCCGGCCCCAGCATCGCGCAGGCATTCAATACGCTGTACTGGCTGGAGATGGCCTGCAAGGCGCAGGTGGATGCCCTGGCCGCCAACCGCGAACTCTGCGTCCCGCCGCCGGAAGTGATCGAGAAGACCTGGCACCTGTACCAGCCGACCACGCGCCGCCCCTTCGGCGAACTGGAATGGCCGGCCATGCTGCGCCTGATGGACAGGAAGGATCCCGGCTATCGCGACTGAGTCCTTGCCTGGCCCCGCCCCAGGAGGTCGATGCCGGCCGCGCTGCCCGCGCCTTCCGGCAGGATCGCCGCGAGGCTGGTCTTGACCTCCAGGAAGTACGGAACGGCCGAGCCCAGCCCGCGCGCGATGGCCGCGGCCACCTGGTCCGGATGGGTGACGTACTCGGCCTGCATGCCGCAGGCGCGCGCCATCATCGTGAAATCGGGACTGGCGAGATTGGTGCCCGCATACCGCCCGGGATAGGTGCGCGCCTGATGCAGGCGAATGGAGCCATAGCAATTGTTGTTGGACACGATGAAAAGCACCGGCAGTCCGCGCTCGGCGGCGGCCATCATTTCATTGCCGGTCATCAGGAAGCCGCCGTCGCCCACCAGGCACACGACCTTGCTTTGCGGATGGCGCAACTGCGAGGCAATCGCCGCCGGCGTGCCGTACCCCATCGCGCCCGACTGCGAGGCCATCAGCCGTTGCGGGTAGACGAAGGGAAAATGGCGGTACACCGGCGCGGCGAAGGTGCCCGCGTCCAGGCACACCATGACGTCCGGCGGCGCCTGTTCGGCCAGCGCTCGCACCACCGACACGAAGGGCACGCCATCATCGGCTTTTGGATCCGGCCAGGCGGCGGAGCGTTCTCGGATGGCACGCAAGGACGCCGCCCAATCGCCGCGCGCCGCGTTTCCCGTCGCAGGCAGAGCCGCCAACGCCTGCGCGGTGGCCACCGGATCGGCGACGATGCCGACGTCGGCCGCGAAATGCTGGTTCACGATATGGGCGTCGACGTGGCAATGCACCAGCGTCTGCGAAGGCCGCGGGTAGCCGGGGAACGTGTAGCCCTGCGTGGTGATATCGCCCAGGCGCGTACCCAGGGTCAGAATGAGATCGCTGGAATCGAACGCCGCGACCTGCGCGGGCTGCGTCGCCAGGTCCAGGTCGCCCGCGTAGAGCGGGTGCGTATTGGGAAAGATGTCATGCTGGCGGAACGATACCGCCACCGGTATGCCGTGCCGTTCGGCCAATTGGCGCAAGGCGTCGCGGCCGCCCGGCGCATTGAATGCGCCACCGGCGATGATGAGCGGCTTGTGGGCTGCGTCCAACGACGCCTGCAGCCGCTGCAACGTGGCGGGCGCGGGCTGCGCCGGACTGGCCGGCTGCGCGACCCAATCCGGTTGCGGCACGCGCGCCTGCTGCACGTCTTCCGGCACCACCAGGACCACCGGCCCCGGCGTGCCCGAAGTTGCGACGCGCAGCGCCTTGAATGCGGCGCAGGCCACGTCCTCCGGCGCCGCCACCTCGTGCACCCATTTGGCGATGGAACCGAACATCTTCTGGTAGTCGATTTCCTGGAAGGCCTCCTTGCGCAGGTCCTTGCGCGGGACTTGGCCGATCAGCAGGATCAGGGGCACGCCGTCCTGCTGCGCGGCATGCACGCCGATGGCCGCATTCGCCGCGCCCGGCCCCCTCGACACCATGACCACCCCAGGGCGGCCCGTCAGCCGCCCGTCGGCGCAAGCCATGAAGCTCGCGCCGCCTTCGTGCCTGCAGGTCACCGCATCGATGCCCGGGAAATCATGCAAGGCGTCGAGCACGCCCAGATAGCTTTCGCCGGGAACCAGGAAGACGCGGTCGATGCCGTTGCGGGCGAAGACCCCGAGCAAGGCGTGGGAAGACGTGTTCAGTTCGGAAGCGGGTGTCATGGATGGCCGTAAACCTAGGGGCTAGCGCGCAGGCGCGGGTCTGATACGCAGGAATTCTAGGGTGGCTGGCGGCGGGCCATGTAGGCATACTGTGCCTATCAGATATACAAAAAACGCACACAAGGAGGAGCCGCCCGCAAGCGCCGGCGGCGAGACATCGCGATGGACCTGCGCAAGATCGAAAACCTGATCCACGTGGCCGACTCGGGCAGCTTCTCCAAGGCCGCTTCGGTGCTGGGCATCGCGCAATCGGCGCTGGGCCGCCAAGTCAGGAAGCTGGAAGACGAATGCGGCTGCGCCCTGCTCTACCGCAATGGCCGCGGCGTGTCCTTGACCCCGGAAGGCGAGAAGCTGCTGGATAGCCTGCGCCCCTTGCTCGCGCAGATGGCGCGGGTCGTGACCGAATTCCACGACGAGCAGAAGTCGCCCTCCGGCCAGGTCACGCTGGGCCTGACGCCCACGCTATCCCACATGGTCGGCATGCCGCTGGTGGCGGCAGTCTGGAAGCGCCATCCGCGCATCCAGCTCAACGTCATCACGGGCTATAGCGGCTACGTGCATGAATGGCTGGCCAACGCCCGCGTCGACATCGCGGTGCTGCATGACGCGCGGCGTTCCCAGCATGTGGTGGTCGATCCCCTGGCCGAGCTGGACCTGGCGCTGGTATCGCCCGTACAGAACCTGTCGCCCGCCGCGCGGGCCTTGTCCTCCATCGACTTCGCCCAGTTGGTTGATCTGCCCCTGGCGCTGCCCACGCGCAGCCACGGCCTGCGCCGCACGCTGGAGCAGGCGGCCGCGCAGGCCGACGCGCCCTTGAACGTCGTGTTCGAAATGGACGCGCTGGAACTGATGAAGGAAATCGTGTTGAACGGTCTGGCCCACACGGTGCTGGCCCTGCCCGCGGTAGTGGGCGAATTGAACAGCGGCCAGCTCGTCGCCCGCAGGATCGTCAATCCCGCCCTGTCCACCCGCCTGATGCTGGCCACCGCATCGAACCGGCCGCTGACGCAGGCGGTGAAAATCGTGCAGGACATTCTGCGTGAATTGCTGCGGGACATGGTTGAGGCGGAGCCTTACCGCTCGTATATGCGGATGGCGGATGCACGCGCCGTGTCCGCGTGAGCTTGGCGGCCGCTGCGTTTCAGCCTAGCCCTGACGCGCAGGCCCAATCCGGAACTGCCCGCGCCTACTCTTCAGCGCCGTAGAGCGCCGGCAGCAGAATCGGCAGCGAGTCCAGCGGAAAGGCGAATCTGACGGGCGCGTGGGAGGTGTCGGAGGCAACCAATCCGCATTTCAAGGCGGCCGCCAGCAAGGACCTGCCCGTGCGTTCGCCCAGGCCAGTCATCTGAATGAACTCGCCCCGCGTGGCCGGCCCCGCCGCGAACAGGTGGTAGATCGGCAAGGCAGCCTCTGCGCGCAGCCGTCCTTTCGCGGTTTCAATCAGAACGGACGCCTTGATCTTTTCCTTCATCGAGTTCAGCGCCAGCATGCGGGACGTATAGTCAACCTGCTCTTCGCACACGCGCAGGAAGTAGTCGATCCACAGCAGTAAACCTGTTTGCGTAAGGTTGCCCCGGCCGTCAAGATCGTCTTGACGCGGCGCGTCCGCAGCGGCCAGATGACCGTGGTAATCCTGCACCCCACGCGCCAATCCACGATTGACGGACCAAAGTCCCCTGGTGACAGGCCACATGGCGGCATGCGTTTGCAGTCGCGTGGCCCGACCATTGCCATCCGCAAACGGATGCATCCAGGCCATGCGTTGATGCGCGCAAGCGATGGCGATCAAGCGGAGTTCGTTGGTCCATTGCCTGCCGTAGTGAGAGGTAAAGGCCTCCATGAATTGTGGCAATGACTGCCAGGCTGGCGGGCTATGGCGGCCAACCGTGACGTCGATCTCCCGCAGTGTTCCCGGTTCCACGACCAGCCCGTCCTTGGTTGTCCGGTCATGGGACTCCAAGCGTCCGTATAGCGCACGGTGGGCGATCTGGACGAAATCCGCATTCAACGGCGAAACCCGCGCCGCCTGCTCTTCAACTTCTCTTTCCGCGTCCATATGGGCCACGGCAATGCGCTGCAGCCGCGCGATTTCCGGGCGGTCCGAGAACTCCTGACGCAGGGCTGCATCGATGTTCCTGGGCGACGTGCCCTGCCCCGCGATCCCGTTGCTGTAATACGAATTCATGCTGCGAAGCAGATCCTGCAGCGCCCCCCGGGTGTTGGGATGTGCAAATCCGCTCAGCTCGGCGGCCCGATACACGATGCTGGCTGCTCGTTCCAAGTACGGGACGAGCATGTGCACAGCGGGCATCAAGGGTAGGAACTGTTGCGGAGAATCGTACATATATTATTTCCGGTTTTTTTTCCGATTCCCCGCATTTTAACCGACTAATATTGTTAAATAATTGGTGTATGAATTGCTAAATCAAGCACTTTAAATTCCGCTCTTTCCACCCTTTTTTCTACCGTTTTTTCTGCCGCCATGATGGCGCGATCCGGAAACATCAACGCGGTACCGGCAACGGGGGCGCGGGCGTCAGCGGCCCCGTCGGCACGCCGCGCTGCGCCGGCATCGGCGGCAGGCGGGACGGCGCAGGGCTTACCCAGCCGGGCTGGTGGCTCGGTCCGCTGGAAGGCGGCGCGGGCGGGCCGGGCGGCCTGCCGGCGGTGGCGCAACCGGTGCCCAGGCAGGGTTCCTGGGTAGCGCCCGGATTGACCAGCCGGGGACAGGAAGCCCCAACGCAGGCATCGGGAATGACGCGGGCCGAAGGCGGGGGTTGGGGAATGGCGGGTCCGGCGCCTTGCGCGACGGCTTGCCCCCAGGCGGCCGCCAGCAGCGCGACTGCACCAAGGATTTTCATGGCTGCGTGCCCTGCCCCTGGTCTGCGGCCGGGCGCCGCATAGCGTCCCTCGGCCCGGCCCCGCGTCGCGCCGGGGCCTGGGCGGGCGCGGGATGATTCCAGTGTGCCCCCGCGCCTGAGGGCCTGTCCAGACAGGCCCGGCGTCAATCCAGCCGGATATCCGCGCTTTTCACTACCGAGGCCCAGCGCGCGCGCTCGCTGTTGAAGAACTGCGCCAGTTCGGCGGGATTGCGGGTAACGATTTCGGCGCCCTGTTCGTTCAGCTGCGCCTTCACGTCCGGCTGGTTGACGATTTGCGCCATCAGTTCCGACAAGCGGATGGCGACGGGATCGGTCGTGGTCACGGGCGCCATCACTCCCTGCCAGGTGCCGGACTCGAAGCCGGCCACGCCTTGTTCAGAAATGGTGGGAATGTCGGGAACCAGCTGCATGCGCTCGCGTTTGGAGATCGCGATCGGCCGCAGCTTGCCGGCCTTGATGTGGGGCAGCGTGGCCAGCAGCCCGTTCATGATGACCTGGGTCTGCCCGCCTATGGTGTCCGTCACCGCCTGCGAACCACCCTTGTAGGGCACGTACTCCCATTTCGCTCCCGTGGCCTGCTGCACGGCCACGGCAGCCAGGTGCGGCGCGCTGCC
Organism: Achromobacter xylosoxidans; assembly: GCF_014490035.1. NCBI lineage: Bacteria > Pseudomonadati > Pseudomonadota > Betaproteobacteria > Burkholderiales > Alcaligenaceae > Achromobacter > Achromobacter xylosoxidans. The sequence continues at coordinate 3,602,243 of NZ_CP061008.1, forward strand.
GATGGCGGTCACGGCGAAGTTCAGGCGCTGTTGCTTGGACAAGGCCACCAGTTCCGGCACCGTCTTGGCCGGCACGTCGGGATGCACGGCCAGCACGTGCGGCGAATAGGCCAGCATGCCGACCGCGCGCAAATCCGTGGATGGATCGAAAGACAGTTTGGTGTAAACGGACGGGCTGATCGCCAGCGCCCCTACGTCGCACAAGAGCACGGTATGGCCCTCTTGCGCGGACTGCACCACCAGGCCTGCGCCCAGATTGCCATTGGCTCCGGGCTTGTTCTCGACCACCACGGTCTGCTTCAGGGCATCGGCCAGGCGCGGCGCCAGGATGCGGGCGATGATGTCCGACGAGCCGCCGGGCGGGTAAGGCACGATGATCCGGACCGCGCGCGTCGGCCAGTCGCCCGGCTGCTGCGCCCATGCCGGTAGCCACGGCGACAGGCAAAGCGCCGCGGCGCCGCCCAGGAACTGTCTCTTGCTTGGGTTCATGGAGTCTCCTTTGGAATGTCTTGCGGGCGGACGCTGCGCCCGGGCTCTCCGGGACAACCTCTTCGGATTGGCCGCCGCGCGCGCCTGCGCCTGCCGCATATGTTCTGCCTATGTCATCGTACAACTATGAAATTATTGTTGGGAAGCGAAATATTCATTTACCGGGTATGCACCTATAAATCCAATTTTCTCAGCGGCCTTTGCTTGAATAGTGGGCATTTCATGTTGTACGATGACTTACCTCTTAACCAGGCTACCGGCAGACTCCTGCCGTTCGATGACGCCCCCATACGGATCAACGCAACATGACCACCCCGCAGGAACTCAAGCACATCGTTTCGGAAGGGTTGCTGTCCTTTCCCGTCACCGATTTCGACCAGAACGGCGACTTCAACGCCAGGGGCTATGCGCAGCGCCTGGAATGGCTGGCCCCCTACGGCGCGACCGCCCTGTTCGCCGCGGGCGGCACGGGCGAGTTCTTTTCGCTGGCGCCAGAGGAATACGCGAACGTGATCCGCACCGCGGTGCAGACCTGCGCGGGCAAGGTCCCCATCCTGGCCGGCGCTGGCGGCCCGACCCGCACGGCCATCGCCTATGCGCAAGAGGCCGAGCGCCTGGGCGCCAAAGGCATACTGTTGCTGCCCCACTACCTGACCGAAGCCTCGCAACCAGGCATCGCCGCGCACGTCGAACAGGTCTGCAAGTCCGTGGATATCGGCGTCATCGTCTACAACCGCGCGCAGTCGCGCCTGTCGGCCGACAGCCTGGCGCAACTGGCCGAACGCTGCCCCAACCTGGTGGGTTTCAAGGACGGCGTGGGCGACATCGAAGCCATGGTGCGCATCCGCCGCAAGCTGGGCGACCGCTTTTCGTACCTGGGCGGCCTGCCCACGGCCGAGGTCTACGCCGCCGCCTACCGCGCGCTGGGCGTGCCGGTCTATTCGTCGGCCGTGTTCAATTTCGTGCCGCGCACCGCCATGGAGTTCTACCGCGCCATCGCCGCGGGCGACCATGACACCACCAATCGCCTGCTGGACGATTTCTTCCTGCCTTACCTCGAGATCCGCAACCGCGTCCCGGGCTATGCCGTCAGCATCGTCAAGGCCGGCGCCAAATTGGTGGGCCGCGACGCGGGTCCGGTGCGCGCGCCCCTGACCGACCTGCGGGCCGATGAACTGGAGATGCTGGGCGCTCTGATCCGCAAGCTCGGCCCGCAGTAAGGAGCCCTCCCGGGCGGTGGTATATATAGACCGGTCCAGCCACACCCGGGAGTCAGCCTATGGCGCGTCGACGCAACCTCGCGTTTCTGCTCAGCATGCTTGCCGCGCCCGCGGGCGCGGCCGTCGTCTACGACAACCACGGCCTGGTGGTCGAAGCCACCACCGGCAGCCGCAGCGACTGGAATACCGGCCAGCGGCAGACCACCCGCGCCACCACCATCACCTACCAGGGCAAGCCGCTGTGCGGCAAGGACGTCGGCGCCCTGCTCTATCCCGATGGCCAGAGCGTCGAGGCCCGCGCGTTCTTCTGCGCATCCACCGCCAAGGCCTTGGAAACGGACGCCGTGCTGGCCTACTTCACCAGTTCCAGCGCCAATACCGTGCTGGCGCAGCTGAGCGCGGCCAACGGCGCGCTGCGGGTCCAGCGCCTGGCCTTGTCGGCCAAGCCGGACCGCGATCGCATCGCCACCACGCGCTTCGAGGACGCGCGCCTGCCTGGCTGGACGCGCGTCCAGACGTCCTGGAACGAAACCGTGATGATCCGCCACGCGCCGCTCGCCGCCCTGAACCTGGGGCCGGGCAAGCTGCTGGACGTGGCGGACGGCGTGGCCTACCTGGCCGTACCGCCAGGCAGGGACGCGGTCGAGATCGAGCCCACCAAGCGGGTCAAGGACGCCGACGGCTATCTGCAGATCGTGCCGGCCATCACCAAGTTCGTGGACACTCCGATGGCGTTCCGCGCGGTGCGCATGAGCGACGGGCGCGAACTGGCCCGGCTGGATTTCAAGGATGTCTGCCTGCGCCTGCCCGCGATCCAATTCGATCGTCCGGACGCGCAGTCCAAGTCCTCGGCCGCGCCCGACGTGGCCTTCGACGACGTGCCGGCCTGGCGCGCCGCCACCCTGCAGCTGACGCAGGCGGCGCAGGGACGCGCCGCGCTGCGCCTGCAGCCGGGCGTGACCCTGCCACGCAAGCCCGGCTGCGCGCCCGGTTGATCTGGCCCGCTCAGATCAGGAACTGGCGGTAGGCCTCGTTGCCGGTTTCCTCGGTATGGGCGTAGCCCAGCTGCCGCAGGAACGCGTCCAGCGCCGCGCTGTCCGCCAGCGGCGCCTGGATGCCGACCAAGGCCGAGCTGAACTCCGTGCCCTGGTTGCGGTAATGGAACAGGCTGATGTTCCAGTTGGGCGCCATCTCGGACAGGAACTTCATCAGCGCCCCGGGGCGCTCAGGAAACTCGAAGCGGAACAGGCGCTCGCCCGCCGCCAGCGGCGAGCGGCCGCCCACCATGTAGCGGATGTGCTGCTTGGACACTTCGTTGTTGCTGAGGTCGCCGACGGAGAAACCCTGTTCCTGCAGCGCCGTCATGATTTCCGCCGCGTCGCCGCGCCGCGAGATCTGCATGCTGACGAAGATGTGGGCGGTGCGCGCGTCGGCGATGCGGTAGTTGAATTCCGTCACGCTGCGCTGACCGATCACGCTGCAAAAGCGGCGGAAGCTGCCGCGCTCTTCCGGCACCGTCACGGCGAAGACCGCCTCGCGCGCCTCGCCAACCTCGGCGCGGTCTGCGACGAAGCGCAGGCGGTCGAAGTTCATGTTCGCGCCCGAGGTCACCGCCACCATGGGCAGGCCTTGCACGCCTTCGCGCTCTACATATTTCTTCAGCCCGGCCACCGCCAGCGCGCCCGCCGGCTCCAGCACGCTGCGGGTATCCAGGAACACGTCCTTGATCGCCGCGCAGACCGCGTCCGTATCCACCAGGATGATCTCGTCCAGGTATTCGCGGCACAGGCGGAAGGTCTCCTCGCCCACCAGCTTGACCGCCGTGCCATCCGAGAACAGGCCCACTTCGGGCAGGTTGACCCGTTCGCCCACCTGCATCGACAGGGACATGGCGCAGGAATCCTCGGTCTGCACGCCGATGACCTTGACGCCGGGGTCCACCGCCTTGATGTAGGTCGCCACGCCCGCGGCCAGCCCGCCGCCGCCGATCGGCACGAAGACGGCATGCAAGGGGCCCGCGTGCTGGCGCAAGATCTCCATGCCGACCGTGCCCTGGCCGGCGATCACATAGGGATCGTCGAAGGCCGGAATGAAGGTCAGGTCCTGCGCGCTCGCCAGCTTCTGGGCGTGGCCATAGGCATCGCTATAGGAATCGCCCGCCTGCACCACCGTCACCGTGGGGCCGCCATGCGCCTTGACCGCGTCCACCTTCACCTGCGGCGTGGTCTGCGGCACCACGATGATGGCGCGCACGCCCATCCTGGCCGCCGAGATCGCCACGCCCTGCGCATGGTTGCCGGCGGACGCCGTGATGACGCCCCGGTCCAGCGCCGCCTGCGGCGTGTTGCGCATCTTGTTGTAGGCGCCGCGCACCTTGAAGGAAAAGACCGGCTGGTTGTCCTCGCGCTTGAAGTAGACCGGGTTGCCCAGCCGGGCCGACAGGCCGCGGGCGCGATCCAGCTCGGTTTCGCGGGCGATGTCGTAGATGCGTGCGGTCAGGATCTGCCTCAGGTATTCCATCGGCGAGGCCCGGCCGTCCTGGAATGCGGTCGGCGCGGCGGTTTGCTGGCTGGCTTGCGGGGTGTGGTGCATCTGGCTCTCTGCTTCGGTGTGCTTGCCCGGCAGAGGCGGCCACAAAAAACCCGCCTCGTGGGGCGGGTGGCTGTGACTGTTGCGGTCGCGCGCTAACCCACCATTCCAGGAATGATGGTAATAATCAGCGAAATGCGGACGGCGCGGAAATTCATGGGGACGTAGCTTCCTCCTTGTGCGGCGCTTTGTCAAACGGCCAACCGGCCCCGGCGCTCCCGATTAAATGCGTCCCCATTTAATTTGGCGCCATTATGGCCACATCCCGGCCGAATCCGCGGTTTTTTGCTGCGCAGCAGGCGTAGCGCGGTATTACAATGGAAGGTTCGTGGCAGTCGCACTTTCCCAAATCAAAAAGGGGCAGGCGTCGGTCATGTTGGGTATACGCCTTCCGGCCAAATCCTGGACGCGTCCGCGTGCTTGCCCAAACCAACCCACTCTCCGACAACATCTACCGGCTTCTGGCCGCATAGCATGTTCGGGTTTGCGCCTAGCGCCTGCCGAACAGATTCAAGGATCATGTCTCTTACTCCGAAGATTATCTATACCCTCACCGATGAAGCTCCGGCGCTTGCAACCCGTTCGCTGCTGCCCATCGTCCAGGCTTTCGCCAAGCCCGCAGGCATCACGGTCGAGACCCGCGACATCTCGCTGGCAGGCCGCATCATCTCGGTCTTCCCCGACTACCTCGAAGACAGCCAGAAACTGGGCGATGCCCTGTCGGAACTCGGCGCCCTCGCCGTCCAGCCCGAAGCCAACATCATCAAGCTGCCCAACATCAGCGCGTCCATGCCGCAGCTGAAGGCCGCCATCAAGGAACTCCAGGACCAGGGCTACAAGCTGCCCGACTACCCGGACGCCCCCGCCAACGACACCGAGCGCGACGTCAAGGCCCGCTACGACAAGGTCAAGGGCAGCGCCGTGAACCCGGTCCTGCGCGAAGGCAACTCCGACCGCCGCGCCCCGCTGTCGGTCAAGAACTACGCCCGCAAGCACCCGCACAAGATGGGCGCCTGGTCGGCTGACTCCAAGTCGCACGTCGCCCACATGAGCGAAGGCGACTTCTACGGCACCGAGAAGTCGGCGCTGATTTCGGAAGCCGGCGACGTCAAGATCGAACTGACCGCCGCCGACGGCGCGAAGACCGTCCTGAAGGAAAAGACCCCGGTCAAGGCCGGCGAGATCATCGACGCCGCCGTGCTGTCCACGGCCAAGCTGAAGTCCTTCCTGCAAGCGCAGATCGACGATGCCCGCGCCACCGGCGTGCTGTTCTCGGTGCACCTGAAGGCCACGATGATGAAGGTCTCCGACCCGGTCATCTTCGGCCACGTCGTGTCCGTGTTCTACAAGGACGTGCTGGCCAAGCACGCCGACGCGCTCAAGCAAGCCGGCTTCGATCCCAACAACGGCATCGGCGACCTGTACGCCAAGATCCAGTCCCTGCCCGCCGACAAGCAGGCCGAGATCGCCGCCGACATCGACGCCGCCTACAAGACCCTGCCGCAGCTGGCCATGGTGAATTCCGACCGCGGCATCACCAACCTGCACGTGCCCAGCGACGTCATCGTCGACGCGTCCATGCCCGCCATGATCCGCGACTCGGGCAAGATGTGGAACGCCGAAGGCAATCTGCAGGACGCCAAGGCCGTGATCCCCGACCGCAGCTACGCCGGCGTCTACCAGGCCGTCATCGAGGACTGCAAGCGCAACGGCGCCTACAACCCGGTCACGATGGGCAGCGTGCCCAACGTCGGCCTGATGGCCCAGGCCGCCGAGGAATACGGCTCGCACAACAAGACCTTCGTCATCCCGGCTGCCGGCACCGTGCGCGTCACCGACGCTTCGGGCAAGGTGCTGCTGGAACAGGCCGTCGAAGCCGGCGACCTCTGGCGCATGTGCCAGACCAAGGACGCCGCCGTGCAGGACTGGGTCAAGCTGGCCGTCACCCGCGCCCGCGCCACCAAGACGCCCGCCGTGTTCTGGCTGGACGAGAACCGCGCCCACGACGCGCAGATCATCGCCAAGGTCAAGCACTACCTGAAGGACCACGACACCAGCGGCCTGGATCTTCGCATCCTGAGCCCGGTCGAAGCCACCAAGTTCTCGGTCAAGCGCATCCGCGAAGGCCTGGACACCATCTCGGTGACCGGCAACGTGCTGCGCGACTACCTGACCGACCTGTTCCCCATCATGGAACTGGGCACCAGCGCCAAGATGCTGTCGATCGTGCCGCTGGTCGCCGGCGGCGGCCTGTTCGAGACGGGCGCGGGCGGTTCCGCCCCCAAGCACGTGCAGCAGTTCCTGGAAGAAGGCTTCCTGCGCTGGGATTCGCTGGGCGAGTTCATGGCCCTGGCCGAATCGCTGGACCACCTGGGCCGCAGCTACGGCAACGCCCGCGCACAGGTCCTGGCCAAGACGCTGGACCTGGCGACCGCCAAGTTCCTGGACGAGAACAAGTCGCCCGAGCGCAAGGTCGGCGGCCTGGACAACCGCGGCAGCCACTACTACCTGGCCATGTACTGGGCCCAGGCCGTGGCCGCGCAGACCGACGACCGTGAACTGGCTGCCCTGTTCGCGGCGCCGGCCCGCGCGCTGGCCGACGGCGAGGACAAGATCCTGGCCGAACTGAAGGCTGCCCAGGGCAAGCCCGTCGACATCGGCGGCTACTACCAGCCCAACGAAGCCCTCGCCAGCCAGGCCATGCGCCCCAGCGCCACGCTGAACCAGGCCCTGGCCTCGATCGCCTAAGCCTCCGCTGCCGCGCCTCGGCGCGGCAACAAAAAAAGGCCGGCAGCCCCAGGGCTGCCGGCCTTTTCCTTTGCGCGCGCCTAGCGCTGCGCTTCGCGGTGCCGTAGCTGGCGCACCTGCAGGAACTGAAGCGCGACGGGAATCAGCGACAGGCCGATGATGATGACCGAGACCCAATGCAGGTTGGCCCGCACCCACGGGATCGAACCCAGCCAGTAGCCGGCCAGCAGCATCGACGAGCACCACAGGATGCCGCCGATGACGTTGTAGGTGTAGAACGTGCGGCGCGGCATCTGCGACAGGCCGGCGACGAACGGCGCCACGGTCCGGACGATGGGCACGAAACGCGCCACGGTGATGGTCATCGCGCCGAAACGCGCGAAGTACGCGCGCGCCCGCTCCATGTGATCGGGCTTGATCCAGCGGCTGCTGGCAAGCCTCTGCCCCCAGCGAGATGATCCTATGGAATAGTTCAGCGCGTCTCCCGCGATGGCGGCAGCGGTGATGGCCGCCAGCGAAATGGCCGGATCGACGCCGGCCAGCCCCAGGAACGCGCCCGCGGCGAACAGCAGCGAATCGCCGGGCAGGAATGGCATCACCACCAGGCCCGTTTCCACGAAGATGACCGCGGCGATGATCGCGGTGCCCAGCACCCAATTCTGCGCCAGCACCGCCATCAGGCCCTGCTCGCTGGTCAGCCAGGAAAACACTTCAGTAATGCTCATGATCGAATCTTTGAATCAAGGTTTGGCCTGCGCCGGCGCCGCCGGCATGCCGGCGCACATGCGCTGGCGGGACGCGGCGTCGATATCGATGCGCCAGACGAACCGCTTCCCGACGGACAGCCTCGGCGCCACGCCGGCGAGTACCGGATAGCGTCCGCCGTCGTCTTCCTGGCCCCAGATCCAGAAGCGCGATCCGTCCGCCGCTGCGCACATGCGCACGCGCATGTCGTCGGCGCCGATCAGCACGCGCTTGCCCATCACGGGGTCGAACTGGGCGGCGTCGTACAGTTCCTTGCGCCAGTTGTCGCGCTTGGGGATCTCGGGGTTCTGCCAATCGTCGACGATCCAGGCGGGTTCCTTGGCCTGGGTATAGAAACCCAGGTCGAAAGGCAAGGTATGCAGCGCCATGTGGATGTCCTGCGGCTGCATTTCCTTGCGCAATTCCCTGGCCAGCGGCCCGGCGCTGCCGCGCGGATTGGACGACGCGACGATGACCGCGGCCAGGCAGATCACGGCGGATACCCCGACGGCGATCCAGGCGCCGCGCCGTTTGCCGGCCGCCCAGGCGGGCGCGACCCGTTCGCAGATCAGGAACGCCAGCGGCGGGAACACCGGCAGCACGTAGCCGATCAGCTTGGAATTGGGAATCGAGAAGAACACGATCACGACCGCGATCCAGATCGCCATCAGGCGCCGCAGGCCCTGCGGATCGGACTCGCGCCAATAGGCCGGCTTGAAGATCGAAATGCCCCACACCGACCACGGCAGCGACAGCCCCGCCACGATGGGCAGGTAGAACCAGAACGGTTGCGCGTTGTTGAAGCCGCCCTGCGAAAAACGCTCGAACTGCTGGTAGACGAAGAAGTACTGGTAGAAGCCGGGATGGCGCAATTCCATCAGCCAGAACCACGGCACCGCCACCAGCGCGAACGCCAGCAAGGCCGGCACCCACAGCAAGGCGCGCACGCCGGGCCAGTCGCGGCGCAGCAGCAGCCAGGCCAGCACGATGGCGCCGGGCAGCGCCACGCCGATCAGCCCCTTGGCCAGCACCGCCAGCGCGGCCAGCACGCCCGTGGCCACCGCCATGGCGCGGAACGGCCGCCCCGCGGCGCGGCGCAAGGCGGTGTCGGCCGCCGCCAGCACGCACAGGGTGATCATGCTGGCCACCAGCATGTCCATATTGGCGAACTGGGCGGCGCCAAAGAACAGCGGCATCATGCCCAGGATCACCACGGCCCAGCGCGCCTGCGCGGCATTGCGGTAGCGCGCCACGAAGGCGTAGAGCGCGGCGCCCGCGCTCCAGGCGCCCAGCAGCGAAGGCAACCGCGCGCTGAACTCGTGCACGCCGAACAGCACATAGCTGATCTGCGCAAGCCAGTAGTACAGCGGCGGCTTGTGGAAGTACGGCATGCCGTCAAGCAAGGGCACCATGGGCGAGCCGCTGCGCAGCATTTCCCAGGCCACCCCGGCATAACGCCCCTCGTCGGGCAGCGTCAGCCAGCGCGCCCAGGCCAGCGCCCCCAGCCACAGGGCCAGGCAAGCCAGCACCAGCCAGGCGGGCCAGGCACTGCGGCGCGCCCATAGACGGCGCTGGACGGAGGCAATGTGCTGCGGAGGTGCTTCGGGACGGGACGCTAGTCGCATGAGGAGCCGGAAAGGGTTCAGGAAAATGCAAGATTGCGCGCAGTATCGCCAGGCGCGCGTCAAGCTTTCATGAAATTTCCAAAAAATTTGCCTGCCGCCTACGTCGGATGCAGCCGGTCCAGCCTGAGCCGCTCGCGCTCGTCCGTCAGGCGGCGCATGGCGCCATAGGCCGCCGCAATCGCCGCCATGCCGCTGGCGCCGCATAGCAGGAACATCAGCAGTATCTGGTACTTTGCGGCCTCGATCGGATCCATGCCGGCGATGATCTGCCCGGTCATGATGCCCGGCAGGGTGATGATGCCGGCGGCCGACATCTGATTGATACTGGGCACGATGCCGCGCCGCACGGATTCGCGCAGCAAGGACGAAAACGCCTCGTGCACCGTCGCGCCCAGGGCCAACCGCGCCTCGATCGCCAGTTTCTCGCGCCGCGCGCCGGACAAGACCCCGTCCAGCGCCAGGCTGGCCGCGTTGAGCACGCTGCCCAGCACGATGCCGATCAGCGCGATGGTGTAGCGCGGGTCGTACCAGGGGTCCGGACGCAGCGCCGTGTTCAGGATGAACAGCACCGTGATAACCGTGGTTCCCGCCACCGCCATCGCGCCGACCCAGCCGTTGCCGCGGCCGGTCAGCCTGCCCCTGGGCCGCGCCGCCACCTCCCGCGCCGCCAGCGCCATCATCACCGCCACCACCAGCGCCGTCAGCCAGGGCGCGGCGTGCGCGAACACGATGCGCAGGATGTGGCCGACCAGCAGCAGCTGCACGACGGTGCGCACCGCGGCCCACAGCACCTGGCGCTGCAGGTTCAGGCGCAAGGCAAAGGAGATGCCCGCGCTGAGCAGCACCAGCAGCGAGGCAATGGCCAGGTCGGAGGCCTGCAGTTTGATCACGTCCATAGCGGTTCCAGCCTGCCCTGCTCCATGCGCCAGGAACGGCGCGCCAGACGCTGCGCCTGCGCCGGGCTGTGCGTCACCATCAAGATCGCTGCCCCGCCGTCCAGGTAGCGCCGCAGCTCCGCTTCCACCTGGTCCGTGGCGGCCTGATCCAGCGCGGCGGTCGGCTCGTCCAGCAGCAGCACGCGGGGCGCCAGCGCCAATGCGCGCACCAGGCCCAGGCGCTGGCGTTCGCCCGTGGACAGTTCATGCACCAGCGCATCCAGCTTGTCAGGCGACAGCCCCAGGCGTTGCATGATGGCCAAGGCCTGGGCGCGGTCCGTGAAATGCCGCAGCACCAGATCGTCCCACCAGCCTGCTTCCGCCTGGCAGTACATGACCTTGCGGCGCCATTCATGACCCCGCATGCCCGAGCGCGGGCGGCCCTCAAGCAGCGCTTCGCCATGCCCGGGGTCGAGGTCGGCGATCTGGCGCAGCAGAAGGGATTTGCCGGAACCTGACGGCCCCATGATGGCGGCGCATTCGCCTGCGGCCAGGTCCAGGCCGACGGGCGCAAGGCGTTCGCTATAGATACCGCGCAGCCTGAGCAGCGGGTGCGCGTCGGTGGTGGTGTTCGGCATGGATACAGATCTTAGCCCGTGGCGCCCCGGTCCGCACCCGGAACCGCCTCGGTGATGCGTTAATCTCAAGCGCCCATCATGGCCCGCTGGCGTGCGACGATAGCGCGACGCAGCCCGTACACCGGCGCGCCTTTTCAGGAGTATCGATGGAAGTTTCCTTGAGTGGCAGAATCGGCGGCCCCGAGGCCGGCGTCGCCTGGCTTGCCGGCATCGTCCAGCTTCGGCCGAAGCTGAAGTCCGCCCTGGCCGACCTGTCCGTCGCCGGCCTGCGGACCCTCGACGTCGAATTGTGGATCGGCGGCAGCATCACCGACTACGGACCACAAGGCTTTTCTTCCAGCGCCAGGTACTACGCGAAGAAGGAGTCCTTGCTGCTTGCCATCTCCGTGCCCAAGGCGGTGGCGGCGGCCGCTACGCAAGCGCGTCCGGAACAGACCATTGAGGGCTGGCTCGCCGACGGCTTCAGTTCCGTCAAGCTCCCGCGCAGCGCCCAGATGCTGCCCTTTGCCCTCATTGCGCAGACGGTCCAATCGGCCTTGGGCATCGCCCGGCAGTGACGAAAACCGCCTGGAAATGAAAAAGCCCGCCAAGGCGGGCTTTTGGCTGCAACGCCGGCGCCTCAGAGCATGTGCGCCAGGAACTCGCGGCTGCGCGCCTCTTGCGGAGCGCGGAAAAAGTCCGCCGAAGGCGCTTCCTCGATGATGCGGCCTTCGTCCATGAAGATGACCCGGTGCGCGACTTCGCGCGCAAAGCCCATTTCATGGGTGACGACCAGCATGGTCATGCGCTCGTCGGCCAGCTGCTTCATGGTGCGCAGCACTTCGCCGGTCAGTTCCGGGTCCAGCGCCGAGGTGGGTTCGTCGAACAGCATGATGTCCGGCTCCATGGCCAGCGCGCGGGCGATCGCCACACGCTGCTTCTGGCCGCCGGACAGGCGCGTCGGGTAGTTGTCGCGCTTGTTCAGCAGGCCCACCTTGCGCAGCAGCTCTTCCGCCTTGGGCACGATCTGGGCGCGGGTCATGCCCTTGACGGTGATGGGCGCCTCGATGATATTCTGCAGCACGGTCATGTGCGGGAACAGGTTGAACGACTGGAACACCATGCCCATCTTGCGGCAGATGCGGCGCACGTCGGCGTCGCTGGCGTACTGGCTGCGTCCGCCCGGCACGGCGCGGGCCATGGCCTCGCCTTCGACCTCGATGCTGCCCTCGTCGATGGTTTCCAGGTGGTTCAGGCAGCGCAGGAAGGTGCTCTTGCCGGAGCCGGACGGGCCGATCACCGCGACCACTTCGCCCTGGCCCAGGCTGAGCGATACCCGGTCCAGCACGCGGTTGGGGCCGAACGACTTGATGATTTCGCGGGCCTCGATCATGACGGGACGCGCGGACGGAGAATTACTGGTCATATTTGGCATAGCGCTTTTCCATGTGCTGGAAGAACCACGTCAGGATCAGCGTCATGATGAGATAGAAGGCGGCGGCGACCAGGAACGGCGTGGTCGTGAAATCGCGCTGCACGATGCCGCGCGCCGTGCGCAGGATGTCGTTGAGCGCCAGCACGTAGATGAGCGAGGTGTCCTTGACCAGGGTGATGGTCTCGTTGCTCATGGGCGGCAGCACCCGCTGCACCATCTGCGGCAGCACGATGCGGCGCAGGGTCTGCAGATAGGTCATGCCCAGGACCTTGCTGCCCTCGTACTGGCCGCGGTCCACCGACTGGATGCCGGCGCGGAAGATCTCGGCGAAATAGGCCGCGTAGTTCAGCGCGAAGGCTACCACGGCGGCCGGAAAGTCCGGCAGGCGGATCCCGATCACCGGCACGAACGGCAGCGCGAAGTAGATGAACAGCATCTGCAGCATCAGCGGCGTGCCGCGCATGAGCCAGATATAGCCGTTGACCAGGCTGCTGGCCAGGCGCCATTTGGAGATCCGCACCAGCGCCAGCACCAGGCCCAGCGGGACGGCCAGCGCCAGCGTGATGAAAAACAGCGTCAGGGTGACTTTCGCGCCTTGCGCCAATGGCCCCAATAGGGAGAGAACGTAGTCCATGCAGTGGGTTCGCGCCGTCAGCGTCGGTGGACGCCGGGGCTGGATCGATTCATGAGTAAGCCCGCCTGGCGCCTTGGCGCCGCGGCGGGCTGCGAAACACAGGCCGGGACGCCCGCGCCGGATGGCCGCGGACGCCGCCCGCCCCTTACTTGATGATGTTGGCGCCGAACCACTGGGTGGCGATGCGGCCGGCGGTGCCGTCCTGCTTCATCGAATCCAGGGTCTTGTCCAGCTTGCCCAGCAGCTCGGTGTCGTCCTTGCGCACGCCGACGCCGTAGTCTTCGGTGCCGAAGTTCTCGTCCAGCACGCGGTATTCGCCGGCGCGCTTGCTGATCAGGTAGCGGCCCACCACTTCGTCCACCACGATGGCGTCCAGGCGGCCGGCGGCCAGGTCCATCAGCGCGGTGACGTTGTCGCCGAACTTCTTCACTTCCTTGATCTGGGCCGCGACCGGGTCCTTGGCGATGGCGTCGGTGGCGCTGCTGCCGTCCTGGGCGCCCACGACCTTGCCGGCCAGGTCAGCCTTGGCCTTCACGGGCGAGGCGTTGCCGACGATGATGATCTGGTGGTTGGCCATGTAAGGCGCGGTGAAGCTGATGTTCTTCTTGCGCTCTTCGGTGATGGTCAGGCCGTTCCACAGCACGTCGACGCGCTTGCCGTTGAGTTCGGCTTCCTTGGCGCTCCAGTCGATGGGCTTGAACTCCACTTCCAGGCCCAGGCGCTTGCTGGCTTCCTTGGCCATGTCGATGTCGAAACCGACGATCTGGTTGTTCGAATCGCGGAAACCCATGGGCGGGAAGTTGTCATCCAGGCCGACCACGACCTTCTTGGCGGCGGCAGGCGCCTGCGCGCCGGCGGCGGGCGCATTGTCGCTGGGGCCGCAAGCCGTGAGCAGCGCGGTGGCGGAAGCGAGGAGTACAGCTGTCAGTTTTTTCATCGTTATGGATGCGCCGGGCGCAAGAATGAAGAATGCCGGAATGGCCAGTCAAAAAGCCGCGAGCCGGTATTTTATCCTCTTGCGGGAGCGAGATCCGTCCCCTGGGGCGACATTGCCCCCCAACCCGCCCCGGACGCCGCCCGCGCGGCGCCCGGACGCCCAGCTCTTTAATCCGGCTTGATCCCGGCCGACTTGATCAGGGTTTCATAGCGGCCGGCCTCTTCCTTCATGGCAGCCAGCGTGGCCTGGGGCGTGGAGCCGCGCACCAGCAGGCCGCGCGCTTCGTAGGTCTGGCGAAACGCTGGATCCGCCGTGACCGCCGTCACCGCCTGGTTGATCCGCGCCACCAGCGCATCCGGCGTCTTGCCCGGGGCGAACAGGGTAAAGACCGTGGACGGAATGCTGCCGGCCTTGCCGCCCGCCTCCTGCAGCGTCGGCACGTCGGGCATCATGGCGGCCCGCTGCGAGGCGCCGGCGACCAGCACGCGGATCTTGCCGGCCTTGTACTGTTCCGACACCGCCAGGCCGCCCGCCATGACGCTGTCCACGTCGCCCGCCATGGTCGCTGTCATGGCCGGCGCCACGCCCTTGAACGGCACATAGGTGAACTGCACGCCCTCGGCGCTGGCCAGCATGGCCATGCCCAGATGGTTCACATGGCCCTGGCCGCCGGTGCCGACGTTGATGCGCTGCGGATTGGCCCGGGCGTAGTCGATGAATTCCTTGTAGGTCTTGGCCGGAAAGGCATTGCTGACCGCCACGTACAGCTGGACCTGGCCCAGGTCGGTGACGGGCTTGAAATCTTCCTGCCAACGGTACGGCACCTTGGCATATAGAAAGGGATTGGTCTCCAGCGCCAGCCGGTCCACCATCAACAGGGTATTGCCGTCGCCCGCCGCCTTGGCGACGTAGTCGCTGCCGATGATGGCGTTGGCGCCGGGGCGGTTCTCCACCACCACGGTCTTGCCGCTCTCCTTGAAGAGGCGGTTGCCCAGGTCGCGCGCCAGCACGTCGGGTTCGGTGCCGGGCGGATACGGCACCACGATCTTCACGGTGTCCGACGGCCAGGATTGGGCCGCGGCCTGGGTAGCTGGCAATAGCGCCAGCGCGGCCCACAAGACGGGTTGCAAACAACAACGGTACGGCGATCCCATGGTACTTCCCCTTGTATATGTCGTTTCCCGGAAGCGTCCGGCGACTGAGTTGCCGCTCCAAGCCAGGACGAACCCGGGCGGCTGGAAATCCAGATCAGGACCGGTCCGCTTCACCAGCGGCCGATCAGAATGCCCATCATCCGTTCGTGCGCATGCGTGCGCTCGCGTACTTCCTCGTCGGTTTCGGTGGCGCGGCGCTTGAGGCCTTCGTGCCAGTCCAGCAGTGCGGAACGCATCCGTGCCGCCACCGGCGCCATGCCCGGATCGGCGCCCAGGTCATGCAGTTCGCCAGGGTCGTCGCGCAGGTCGAACAGTTGCGCGGGATAGCCCTGCCAATGCAAGTATTTGTAGCGCTCGTCGCGGACCATGAGACCGGTGCACTCGCGCTCACCACGTCCCAGGAACAGGCGCGCCTCGCGGTAGGCGTAGTCCAGGCTGCCCACCACGTACTCGCGCGCGGGCGGCGCGGACTCCGACACGCCGCGGATGCCCGGCAGCAGCGAGCGGCCCTCGATGCGGTGCTCTTGCCCCGGCAGCGCCAGCGCGTCCAGCACCGTGGGGACGATGTCTATGCATTCGACGAAGGCTTCGCTGCGCGTGCCGCGGGTCGCGTCGGCGGCGGGCGCCGGGTCATGGACCAGGCAAGGCACGCGCATCGCGCTCTCGTAGAAGTACTCCTTTTCGCCCAGCCAGTGGTCGCCCAGGTGGTCGCCGTGGTCGGAGGTGAAGAGGATCAGCGTGTCCTTCAGCCTGCCGCTGCTCTCCAGGTAGTCCAGCAGCCGGCCGACCTGGTCGTCGATCTGCTTGACCAGCCCCATGTAGACCGGCCGTATGCTGCGCCAGACCTCGTCGCGGGCGAAGGACTCCGACTCTTCCAGCCGCTGGTAGGCGCCATGCACCGGATGCGGACGCTCGCGTTCCGCCTGCGAGCGTACCGGCGGCGCGCAGTCTTGCGCGCCGTACATGGCGTGGTAAGGCGCCGGCGCCTTGTACGGCCAGTGCGGCTTGATGTAGGAAAGATGCAGCGCCCAGGGCTGGTCGCCCTGCCCCTGCATGAAATCCAGCGCGCGGTCCGTGAGATAGGCCGTCTCGGAGTCCGCCGCGTCCACGCGGGCAGGCAGCGGCGCGTTGCGCATCAGCCAGCCGCTGGCGATGCTGCCGTCGGCGGCCTGGCTGCCCACCACGTAGTCTTCCCAGGGCCGTTCGCTGTCGTAGCCGCGTTCGCGCAGGTAGCGGCGGTAAGGGCTGTCCTTGGCCAATTCGAAATGGCCGTCGTAGCGCTCGATGGGCACGAAGCCGCCTTGCAGGAAACGTTGTTCGTCCTCGGCCGAATAGCCTTTGCCCCGCAATCCGGCGCGATCGGGCACGAAGTGCGTCTTGCCCAGCAGGTGCAGCGGCAGGCCGGCCTGGGCCAGGTATTCACCCAGGCACCATTCGTCCACCGGATGCGGCACGCGGTTCCAGGTGACGCGGTGCGACAGTGGATAGCGGCCGGTGTAGTAGGACGCGCGCGACGGGCCGCAGACCGCGGACGTCACGTAGGCCCGGTCGTACTGCACTCCCATGCGCGCCAGCCGGTCGATGTGGGGCGTGCGCAAGGCGCCGGCTCCGCCATAACAGGACAGGTGGTCCGCGCGCAGCTGGTCGCACATGATGAACAGCACGTTGCGGACCGGGCCGTTCCCGGATTGGACAGGCGCGTTCATGGCTGCGCTCCGTTCAGCATGGCCCCGGGCGCATGTGCCGGACTGCTTGCCTGCGCCGCGGGCTGGCTTGTGGCCTGGGCGGCGCCCGGCACGAAGCGGGCGGCGTAGCGGCCCAGGGCATCGGCCGCGTCCTCGCGCCGGCCCAGCGCCGCGACGTAACGGTCCGGACGCACCAGCACCCAGTCGGCGCGGGTGCGCTGGAACCAGAAGTGCAGCGCGTTTTCCGTGTCCTGCAGCACGGGCAAGGCCCCGGCCTGCAGCTCGTCGGGATCGCAGCCGCTACGCGCGCGCTGCGCCGCCACGTAGCGGCAGCCCAGCTTGTCGAGCTGCGCGCGCAGGGCCGGCGGCAGCCCGGCGCGCGGATCGCGGCGCCAGCCTATCAGGGCGAAGCCCGCGCCCAGCGCTTCATCCAGGCGCAGCGTGGCGCCGTCCTCGCCTTCCACCAGCGGCTGGATGAACATGCGGCCGATGCACTCGCGTTGCGTCCTGTCGGCGCTGTCGCCTACCACGCCGCTGCTGTAGCGCGGCATGGGCTTGAACTTCATCTGCAGCACATAGTCGCGGATTTTCGGAATGTTCCGGATCGACAGGAAGAACGTGTCGCGCAGCGCCGCCAGCACCGGATTGGTCTGCGACAGCATGGCGCCGAACATGTCGGCCAGCGAAATCATGGCGCGGGCATGGCTGTGGCGTTCGTCGTGGTAGCTCTGCAAGGCGGCCGGGTCCAGGCGGCCCTGCACGATCCAGGCCACCTTCCAGGCCAGGTTGAAGGCGTCGCGCAGGCCGGCGTTCAGGCCCTGGCCGATCCAGGGCGGAGTCAGGTGCGCGGCGTCGCCCGCCAGGCAGACCCGGCCCGAGACGAAGCTGCGCGCCACCCGCGAATTGTGCGTATAGACCCGTGCGCGAATGACGTTGAGCCTGGTCGGATCGGCGACGTGGTGGCGCAGCAGTTCCTGCACCTTTTCGGGCTGCAGCATCTGCTCGCCGTCCTCACCGGGAAACAGCATGAACTCCCAACGCCGCAGGCCGTAAGGCAGGCGCAGGCAGACATAGGGGCGGCGCGGCTCGCAATGCAGCGCCGTGTAGGGCGCGTCCAGGGGGTCCTGGTCGCATTCGATGACTACCCATTTGCGCGGATGCGTGTTGCCGTCGAAGGGCAATTGCAGGATGCGCTCGCGCACCGTGCTGCGCCCGCCGTCGGCGGCCAGCAGGTATTGCGTGCGGATCTCGCGCTCGGCGCCCTTGGCATCGCGCACCCGCACCGAGACGCCGCGCTCGTCCTGCGTCAGCGACAGCAGCTCGGTGCCGAGTTCCAGCGCCACATGGGGAAAGCGCCGCAGCCCGGCGCGCAGGGTGCGCTCGCCCAGCGGCTGCGAAAACAGGTTGCGGCGATACCAGCCGAACTCACGCGTGGCCGGCAGGATCTCGGCGAAGCAACGCTTGGTCCGCGTGTACATGCGCATGGGCACGTTCTGGATCATGTCGCGCAGCATCTCATCGGCCAGGCCCGCGCTCTGGAACGTGCGCATGGCCTCGTCATCCAGGCCCACCGCGCGCGGATAGTCCAGCACGTCCTGGTTGCGTTCCAGCACCAGCGTTTCCACGCCATAGCTGCCCAGCAGATTGGCCAGCGTCACGCCGACCGGCCCGGCGCCCACCACCAGCACCGGCACTTCTACGATATGCGCCATCTCGGCTCTCCCTTGGATTCTTGTCTTGTGCCTGGCGGGTTGCGCCTTGGGCTCGCCTCAGGCGCGCCGCAGGAACCCGCCGACGGCCTGCTCGAAGGCGGCCGGCCGGTCGTCGTGGATGTAATGGCCGGCGCCTTCGATCTCGACCCATTCCACGTTCGGGTTGCGCGCCGCCATGTCGCGGGCGGTCTGGGCCTGCAGGTAGTCCGAGCGCCCGCCGCGCACGACCAGGGTCGGACAGCTCAGCGCCTGGACCTGCGGCCACAGGTCCACCACGCGCGCCGGATCGGGATCAAGCCGGGTCGCGGCGATGCCCGCATGGTCGTGGCGCCAGGTCCAGCCGCCCGCCCCGTCCTCCTTCAGCATGTGGCGCAGCCGTTCCTCGCGGGCGGCTTCGGTCACGCTGGGCCGCAGCGCGCGCAGGTACTCGCGCGCCGCGGTGATGTCGGGAAAGGATTCGGGCGTTTCGCGCAGTTCGCGCTGGATGCGCGCCGCGCCCGCGCTGCCTTCGAAGGCGGCGGGTCCCGCATCCTCGACGATCAGGCGCCGCACGCGCTGCGGATGGCGGGCGGCAAAGACGATGGCGGCGATGCCGCCCATCGAATGTCCTAGCAGATCGAAGCGGTCCAGGCCCAGCGCGTCGGCCACGCTCGCCAGGTCGTCGACGTAGGCGTCGGTGTAGTAGTTGCGCCCCGGATCCCAGCTGCTGGCGCCGCGGCCGCGCTGGTCATAGGCCAGGACACGGAAGTCCGGCTGCAAGGCCTGCGCGATGCCGGCGAAGGTCTCGGCGTAGCCCCGGATGCCGTGCAGCATGAAGAGCGGACGCCCTGCCTGGGGGCCCCACTCGGTCAGGTGCAGGGTCATGCCGTTGACGGCGATTTCGGTGTCGCGGCGTTGCATGTGCGCTTCCTTTCAGCAGAGTCCGTCTTTGCCCTGGATTTCGCTGGCCGGGATGCCGCCCAGGCGCGCATGCAGGCGGCCGCGGGTGGCGAAGGCGAAGGCGATCAGCACTTCGTCGCGGTTGGGCGCGTCGCCGAACAGTGCCGTCACGCTGTCGTAGTGGGAACGGACATAGAGCGCGTCCTTGTGCGCCAGCGGAATGTCGATGACGGTGCCGGGGCCGCCGCGCTTGCCGGTGGAAGGCACCCAGGCCTTGCCGCCGCCAAGCGCTGCTCGCACGGGCTCGGCGAAGATGGTGGTCAGGAGCGCGTTGCCGTGCTCGTACTCGCCGTCGGTGCCCACCACGCAGGCCTTGCCGTAGCTTTCCAGCGGTTGGCCGCCAGCCGCGGCGATGATGCGCCGGCCGAATTCCTCGCCCAGCATGCCCGAGGGTTCGACGTAGCCCGACAGGTCGCGCTCGAAGCGCCCCGCGTAGGGGTTGTGCAGCGCGGCCGCGATGACGATCTTGCGCAGCGGCTCGCCGTCGGCGGGTTCGCCGGTTTCGGTAGCCAGGGTGTCGTCGATCTGCAAATACCACTTGCGGATGCGGTAGGGACCGAAATTGCGGTTGCTCATGGATGCTCCAGGAAATGTGGAATCAGTAAGGGATGCGCCGCGCGGGCGGTCAAAGCGGGTCCAGCGCCATGGGGACGCTGGGTGCGTTGTGGTCGTGCAGAACCTGCTTGCCCTCTTCGTCGCCGTGCACGGTTTCGCAGAAGAACTCGAAGCGGTGGCCGTCCGGGTCGGTGAAGTACAGGCCGTAGCCGACCTTGTGGTCGGTGATCTTCACCACGTCCACGCCCTTGGCCAGCAACATGCCGTAGAGGCGGCGCAGTTCGTCCACGTCGCCCTCGATCTCCAGGCCGTAGTGCTGCATGTTGACGGGGCCGCGGGCGGGCTCGCCCTCGGCCGCGCGGATCAGGGCGATGTCGTGGTGCTTGCGCCCGAAGGACAGGAACACCCATTGCTCGCCCCGCGCGGTCTCCTGCATGCCGAGCACGGATTCGTACCAGGGCGCCGACGCGAACGGGTCGCGTACGAACAGGGCCAGGTGGGTGCGCGCGATGCGCGGCCGGCGGTCTGCCGGCGCTAGCGTGGTGTTGGTGGACATGGCGGTCTCGGGCGGGTTGTCAGTTGATGGACTGGGGATGCGCGGTCACGGGCGCGGCATACGGCGTCCAGGCCACGGCGGTGATTTCGCTGAAGTCGCGCCATTCCTTGAACCAGCTGCGGCCGCCGTCGGTGGAACGGAACAGATGGCCGTACTTGGTGCCGGCGAAAGCCAGCCGCGGGTCGGCGGCGTGCACGCCGAAGGCCCAGAAGGTGGAATTGGGCGGCGTGTGCAGCAGCGCCGGCTGCCAGTTGCGGCCGCGGTCGGACGAACGGTAGATCCTGCTGCGCGTGCCGGGCGTGCCGTCGCCGATGGCCAGCAACAGCGTGTCGGGATCGTTCGGCAACGCCTGCACCGTGCGGGTGTAGTACATGCCGTCAAAGCGCGACTTGGATGCCACGCCGTCCCAGCGCCGGCCGTCGTCCTCGCTGAGGTAGACGGAGTTCACGGTCAGCGCCATGGCGGTCTTGGGCGCGGCGGCGGTGGCCGGCAGGACAGCTACGCAATGGATGTCGGGGTTGGCGATGGCATCGGCGTTGCCCTCCTCGTCCTCGCGCGACCAGGTGTCGCCGCCATCGCGGCTGCGCCACAGCCCGCCTTCCTCGACCCCGAACCAGACCTCGCGGCCGTCGTCCGGGTCCACGCAGACCGACAGGATGCGCGGGCGGTTCACGCCGCGGCAGAATTCCGGCAGTTCAGGCGACAGGCGTTGCCAGCTGGCGCCGCCATCCTCCGAACGGAACATCGCTGCGCGCGAAGGCGCGCCGGTGCCCGCATACATGCGTCGCGGGTCTGTCGGGTCGATCGCCATGGCCCAGACAGTCATGCCGTTCATGGGGCTGTCCACCCGGGTGAAATGCGCGCCGCCGTCGGTGCTGACGCACATGCCGGCGTCGGCGCCAGCGAACACTCGGCGCGGATCGGCCGGGTCCACGGCCAGGCTGCGCACCGTGCCGTCGAACTCGATGGCTTCCTTCAGCCCCAGGCGGTGCCAGGTGGCGCCGTCGTCCACGCTGCGCAGTATTCCTTGGCCGGCCGTGCCGACCAGTATCGTGCCTTGCATATCCAGACTCCCCGAATGAGGTTCAGCGGTTCAAAGAAAGATGCCGCGCGTGATGCCGCCGTCCACCCCCAGCGATTCGCCGGTGATGGCGCCGGCCCGCGGCGACGCCAGGAACAGCACCGCGTCGGCGATCTCGGCCGGCTGCAGCACCCGGCGTATCGGCGTGGCCTTGGCATAGTTGGCCTCGACCTGGGCGGCCGTCAGCCCCTGCTTGGCGGCTTCCTTTTCATACAGTTCATGGATGTGGGGCGTCTCGACCACGCCCGGATGGATCACGTTGACCGTGATGCCATGCGGACCCAGCTGGTCCGACAAGGTCTTGGTCAGGTGGCAGATCGCCACGTTGCGCATGCCCGAGAGCTGCTTGCTGCCACGCCCGGTCAGCCCGCCGATGTTGACGATGCGGCCAAAGCCGCCCTGGCGCATGTGCGGCGCGGCCGCCTTGGCGCAGCGCATGTAGCCCACCACCTTGATGTTGATGTCTTCCAGCAGGCCCTCGGGATCGGCCTCGTCGATCTCGCTGCGCACCAGCCCGCCGGGATGGGCCGCGCCGTTGACCAGGATGTCGATGCGGCCGAAGTGTTCGGCCACGCGCTGCATCATGGCGTTGACCTGGGCCGTGTCCGACACGTCGGCCGCCACGCCCAGCACTTCCACGCCCGTGGCGCGGGTGATATCGGCCGCCACCTCGTCCAGCTGCGCCTGGCGGCGCGCCACGATGGCCACGCGCACGCCCTCGGCCGCCAGCGCTTCGGTCACCGCCCGCCCGATGCCCAGGCTGCCGCCCGTGACCACCGCGACCTTCCCCTTGAGTTGCAAGTCCATGTTTTGATGCTCCTTATATATAGCGGCGCCTACAGCGCCATCTCGATCAGGACCGGTCCTGGCTGGCGCAGCGCGGATTCCAGCTGCGCGGCCAGTTCTTCCGACGTCGCGGCGCGGCTGGCCTGCACCCCATAGCTGGACGCCAACCCCACCCAGTCGATGCGCGGGCGGTCCAGCGCAGTCAGTTCGGCGGCGCGCTCGCCCAGCACGGCGTTGCCGCGGCGCAGCTCGTTGCGCAGGATGGCGTACTGGTGGTTGGCGGCGATCAGCACCGTGACCGGCAGGTTTTCATGCGCCAGCGACCACAGCGCCTGGATCGTGTATTGGGTGCTGCCGTCGGACAGCACGGCCACCACGCGGCGTTCCGGACAGGCGATGGCGGCGCCCATGGCGACCGGCAAGCCCTGGCCGATGGCGCCGCCGGTATTGGTCAGCACGGTGTGCGGCGCGGCGCCGGCGGACGCGGCATACAGCGGATAACCGCAGGTGCCGCCCTCGACCGAGACGATGGCGTCGTTGGGCAAGGCCCGCGCCACCACGGCCGCGATGGATTGCGGCGTCAGGGCGCCCGGCGCCGGTTCGCGCAACGGTGCGGCGACGGGTTCGAAAGCCGGCGCGCCCGCCAATTCGGCCAGCGCCTCCAGGCGCGAGGCGGCGTCCTGGCCAGGCGCCGCCAGCTCCAGCAGGCGTTCCGCCGGCACCAGACGGCTGGGATGGCCGGCATAGCCGAAGTACGTCACGGGCGGCAGCGCCCCCACCAGCACCACCAGGTCGGCGGCGTCGAGCGCGGCGCGAGCGGGTTCCGGGAAATACGGCAGGCGGTCGAAGTCCGGCAAGCCTCGGCCGCGCTCCGATCTGCCGGGAAAGGTCTCGGCGTATGCCTTGCCACCCAGGGCGGCGCACAGGCGCGCGGCCGCAATCTGCGCGCGGCGTCCCAGGCCGCTGGCCGGGCCGCCCCCACCCAGCAGGAACAGCGGCTTTTGCGCGCGGCTCAGGCGCTGCCATGCGGCGGCGGCGTCGAAGGTCTCAGGTTCGGCAGCGGGCTGGACAGCCGCCTCCGGGGAATCCGCCGCCACGCTTTCAGCCTGGAAGTCAGCGGGAAAGATCAGCGTCGCGCCCTGCCCGCCATCGGCCAGGCTGGCCTGCACGGCGGCGCGCGCGGCGCCCGCCGCGTCCTGCGCGGACGCGATCCGTTGCACCCAGCCGGACACGGGACGCGCCAGCGATTCGATGTCCGAGGTCAGGGGCGCGTCGCATTCCAGGTGCCAACTGGCGTGGTCGCCGATGATGTTGACGATGGGAGTGCGGGCGCGGCGCGCGTTGTGCAGATTGGCGATGCCATTGGCGAAGCCCGGCCCCAGATGCAACAGGGTCGCGGCCGGCTTGCTGCTCAGCCGGCCGTAGCCGTCGGCCGCGCCAGTGCAGACGTTTTCCTGCAGGCCAACGACGCAGCGCATGCCGCGCACCTCCTCCATCGCACGCACCAGGTCCAGCTCGGTGGTGCCGGGATTGGCGAAACAGACTTCCACGCCCTGCTTGCGCAGAGCCTCCAGCAAGGCACTAGCTCCGGTCATGATTACCGCCTCCTTTTTTTGCTACTTTATCGTAATTTGATAAATGTGCAATTTTTTTTGGCGAATTGATGTCTGATAATTTATTAGAATTATCTATTTGATAGATCTGCAGGAAAGTCCTATACACACGCGTGCGCGCCGCGCGCGGTGGGGCGATTTGCCAATACGCGCCCCTTGGTGCACCCTCGCAGCACGTCTGCCTTCCCACGCCTCACACACATGAACAGTCTTCGCCGCATGCTCGATGTCCTGGACCTCTTTCAGCCCGACCGGCCGGTCCTGGACGTAGACGCCATCTGCCAGTTGCAGGGCTACGCGCCCGCCACCGCCTACCGCTACGTGCGCGAGCTGTGCGCCTGCGGCTTGCTGGTGCGCCTGCCCGCCGGCTACGCGCTGGGCCCGCGCATCATTGCCCTGGACCTGCAGATGCGGGAGTACGACCCCATGCTGACGGTCAGCCGCGACCTGATCGAGGAACTGTCCGGCCAGACCGGGCTGGACGTGCTGCTCAGCGCGCGCTACGACGACAAGGTGATCAACGTGCACCAGCAGGCGGGCCGCAATACCCAGGCCCTCAACTTCGGCCGTGGCCGGCACATGCCGCTGCTGCGCAGCGCGACCGCCCGCGTGATCCTGGCCAATCTGGGGCCGCGCCAGCTGCGCCGCGTCTACGACGAGCACGCCGATGCGTCCGACATGCAGCGGCTGGGCCAGGACTGGAAGTCTTTCTCCCGAGCCATGCTGCAAGTGCGCAAGGCCGGCTATTGCATCTCGTCAGGCGAACTGGATTCCGGCAAGACCGGGATCGCCGCGCCGATCTTCGATGAAGAGAACCATGTGCTGGGCAGCATCACGCTCATCGGCATGCAGGATGCCTTCGCGGCCTTCCGCGAGGACTACCTGGCCGGCCTGATCTGCCGCGCCGCCACCGAGATCACCCGGCGCATCGCGCAGGCGCCGACCAAGCTGCCGCAAGCGGCCTGATCCACGCCCCCAGTCCCAGGTTCACGCATGACACCCGCCATCCGTATCGGTCCCCTCGTCTTTCCCTCGGACCTGCTGGTCCTCATCGTTGCCGCCGCCGTCGGGCTGCTGGCCGCCAGGATATTCACCCGCAAGCAACAGCCCCGGCCCGATACGGGCGCGGTGCTCTGGCGGGCGTTGATCATCGGCCTGGTGGTCGCCCGGCTGGGCTTCGTTTGGCAGTACCAGGCGCACTTCATCGAGAATCCGCTCCGGATCCTGGACCTGCGCGATGGCGGCTGGGCCGGAATGGCCGGGCTGG
This sequence comes from Achromobacter xylosoxidans, assembly GCF_014490035.1. Classification (NCBI taxonomy): domain Bacteria; kingdom Pseudomonadati; phylum Pseudomonadota; class Betaproteobacteria; order Burkholderiales; family Alcaligenaceae; genus Achromobacter; species Achromobacter xylosoxidans. Next base: position 3,627,504 of record NZ_CP061008.1, read on the forward strand.
GAGCGGCATGGCTCTACGCGCTGTACGCGGCCTTGCGCCGCCGGGCGCCGCGGCCCGCGCTGCTGGGCGCGCTGGCGTTGGCCAGCGCGATCTGGATAGGCGGCGGCCGCTGGCTGGCGCCCGCGCCGCAGGCTCAGCCCGAACTGGCCGCGCTGGCCTTGCGCCAGCTGGACGGCGCACCCGCGGCGCTGGCGGCCTACCAGGGCAAGCCCACCGTCATCAATCTGTGGGCGAGCTGGTGCCCGCCCTGCCGCCGCGAAATGCCCGCCTTCGCCGCGGCGCAAGCGGCGCATCCCAATGTGAATTTTGTCTTCCTGAACCAGGCCGAAGCGCCGCCGGACGTCACGGCGTTCCTGGCGCAACACGCGCCGTCGCTGCGCAACGTGCTGCTCGACCCCGCAGGCGCGGCCTCGCGCCAGATGAGCAACCGCGGCCTGCCCGCCACGCTGTTCCTGGATGCCCGGGGACGGCTGGTCGACCTGCGCGTCGGCGAGCTGTCGGCGGCCTCGCTGGCCCAGCGCCTGGAGGCGATCCAGGCGCCGGCCAGCGGCGATTGACCCGAGAGCGCTTCAGGACCGCGGCTCGGCCGCAAGGCGGGCCCAAGGCAAGGGCCGCCCGTCCGTATCGCGTTCGAATAGCGACAGGAGCTGGCCTGCATGGGTGGGCGGTTCTTCCAACCGGACGACCAGGACCGGTCCCGCGGGCAGCGCCCGGACCGTGGCAATGACTGCGGCGGGCGCACCGTCCCGCGACGGCAACTCGGTCCAGGCCAGCAACTCCGCCTGCTCCACCGCCGCCGCGCGCGCCTGTCCGTGGCCGCAAGCCGGGCACCACAGCCGCACGGGATAGACCAGATGGCCGCAGCTGCTGCATAGGCTGACGTTGACGCTCATGCTTCCTCCCGCGCCAGCACCGCGGCGTTGGCGCACATGCCATAGCGCAGCTGCACCATGCCGTAGCCGGTAGCCACGCCGTGGCGCGCGCCGCGCACCTGCCGTTCCCCTGCCTGCCCCAGCAATTGGCGCGCCACTTCGACCAGGCCATGCATGCCGCCGGCGGTGCCCGCCTGCCCGGCGGACAGTTGGCCGCCCGCGGTGTTGACGGGCAAGTCACGCGAGGCCAGGCGGCGCGCGATGAAGCCAGGCAAGTCATCCACGCTGGCGACGCCCAGATCGCACAGTTGCGCCAGCGCCATGGCGGGATAGTCGTCATACACGCTGAGCACATCCATGTCTTGCGGCCCCAGGCCCGCGCGCTGCCAGAGCGCCGACGCAAACGCCGCGATGCCGGTCTGCAGCCCGTCCCCTTCCTGCTGGTCGCCGTTATAGCGGGCATCGCTGGCCAGCAGCCGCACGCTGATTCCCGTCGGACGCGCGCTCAGTACCAACGCGCAAGCGCCGCTGACCACCGGCACGCAATCCAGGCGTCCCAGCGGCGGCGCGACCATGGGCGCGGCCAGGTACTGCGCCAGGCTCATGGGCTCGCGATACGCCGCGTTGGGATTGCCGGCCGCCCATTGCCGCTGCGCGACACACAGCGCGCCATAGTCTTCCCGGGCAAGGCCGGTATGCGCCATCTGCCGCTGCGTGAGCATGGCGAACAAGGGGTTCGGCCCCTCGCAGCCCAGGGGGCTGAGATAGTCCTGCGCGCTGCGGTTGTAGCCCCGCACCAGCCCCGCGAAATCGGCGCCCGTGAAATGGTCTCCCGCGACCAGCACGATGGTCTCGGCCTGCCCTGCTTGCAACGCCAGCCAGGCCTGGCGCAAAAGATTGATGGCGCTGGCGCCGCCCATCTCGTCCTGCATGCACCAGTTCAGCCGCAGTCCCAGACGCCACGCCAGATCGATCGCGCGGTCGGGGCGCAACGTGAATGAAGCCACGCCCAGTCCGTCCACATCGCCGGGCTCCAACCCTGCGCCGCGCAGCGCCTGCGCGATCGCCTCGGCCATCAGGCCGGCCGTGCTGGTCCCCGGGCCGGGATGGCGCAACGAAGGCGTTTCGCCCACGCCAACGATGCCCGGGCCGCGCGCCGCGCTCATGCCGATTCCTGTCGCGGCGGTTCGCGCGTCAGCAGCAAGGTCAACACCGTGACCGCGGCCATGCCCACCAGGAACCACGCCACCGGGGTCGCCGATTCATACTTGCGCAGCAGCGCCATGGCGATCAGCGGCGACAGACCGCCGGCGAAAACAGAAGCCAGTTCATGCCCCAGCGCCAGTCCGGTGTAGCGGACCTCCGCGGGAAACAGTTCGGCGAAATACGCCGGCTGGGTGCCGATCATCGCGGCGTGGCAGACCGTGTTGCCCAGGAAAAAGGCCAGGAATATCCATACCGGCTCCTTGGTCTGCACCAGCCAGAAAAACGGAAATGCCACCAGCACCAGTCCGGCCGAACCGATCAGGTACACCGTGCGCCGCCCGATGCGGTCGGACAGATGGCCGAACCAGACCAGCGTGCCCAGCTCGATGAACATCGACACCAGCACGCCGCCCAGCATGACGTCGTTGGGAATGCCCAGGAACTTGCCATAGGCCAGCGCGAACGCCAGGAAGATGTACGACCCGCCGTTCTCGGCCACGCGCAGGCCCATCGCGGTAAACACCTGGCGCGGGTAACGGCGGAACACTTCGACTGCCGGCATGCCGCGCTTGGCGGTCTTGGCGGCTTGCACGAACTCATCGCTTTCCGGGATGTGCTTGCGGATGTACAAGCCCACGCCGAAGATCAGCACGCTCAAGAGGAACGGCAGGCGCCAGCCCCAGCTCATGAAGGCTTCCTGCGGCAGCTGCTGCGCCAGCATGAAGACGCCCGACGACAATACGAAGCCGCCCGCCACGCCCAACTGGCTGAAGGAAGAGAAGTAGCCGCGGCGCTTGCCTCCGACCGCCTCGCTGATCAGCAGCACGCCGCCGCCCCATTCCCCGCCCGCGGCCGCGCCTTGCAGGATGCGCAGCACCACCATGGCCACCGGCGCCCAGAAGCCGACCTGGTCATAGGTGGGCAACAGCCCGATCAGGAAGGTCGCGGCGCCCATCAGGCCCAGGGTCCATTCCAGCGCCAGCTTGCGGCCGTAGCGGTCGCCGATATGACCGAAGATCACGCCGCCCAGCGGCCGCGCCAGGAAGCCGACCGCAAAGCCGGCAAACGCCCCCATGGTGCCCAGCAGCGGGTCGGTGCCCTTGGGAAAGAACAGTTCGCCAAACACCAGCGCCGCCGCCGTGCCGTAGATGAAGAAGTCATACCATTCCATCGCGTTGCCCGCGACGGACGCCATCACCACGCGCCGCGTGCGCTTTCTGCGCGCATCGTCGCCAGCGGCCGCGGCCGCCCCCTTGTATGCCATCGTCATTGCCGCCCCTAGTCTGTTTGAATGGATTGATGACGCTCAGCGCGCCACGCGATAACCGACGGCGTCGCGGTCCCAGGCGTCGCCGGTAATGCCCTCATCCCGCAAGCGGAACTTGCGGATCTTGCCGTTCTCGGTGCGCGGCAAATCCTCCAGCACGCGCAGATAGCGCGGCACGGCGAAATACGGCATGCGAGGCTGGCAGAAGTCCAGCAGCGCCTCGGGCGCGATGGCCTGCCCGGTCTTGTAGACCAGCGCCGCCATGACCTCGTCTTCCGCCAGATCGGAACGCACCGCATAGACCGCCGCGGCAGCCACCGCCGGATGCGCCAGCAGCACCTGCTCCACCTCGTACGAGGAAATGTTCTCGCCGCGCCGGCGGATGGCATCCTTCGTGCGGTCCAGGAAGCGGAAATAGCCGTCCGCATCGCGCACCACCCGGTCGCCCGTGTGGAACCAGAGGTTGCGCCAGGCTTCCACCGTCTTGTCATCCATGCCGAAATAGCCTGTGGCGATGGCGTATGGCACATGTGCGCGCAGCAGCAATTCGCCCGGCGTGCCGTCGGGCACCGCCGCGTCGTGCTCGTCGGCCGCCATCGCGTCGAACTCAGGCGCGGCCCGTCCCATCGTGCCGGGGCGTTGCTCGGCCAGCGTGCCGCCCAGCGCGAAATTGGTTTCGGTGGAGCCGTAGCCCTCCAGCAGCGCAATGCCGGTACGTTCGGCGAACGCCGCATGGAAGCGTTCGGGCACCCCGGGCGCCAGCGCGATCCGCGCGCGCTGGCGCCGTTCGGCTGCGGCAGGCGGCTGCGCCAACAGCATGGGCACCATGGCGCCCAGCAGATAGGTCACCGTGGCGCCCGCGGCCTCGAGCCGGTCGAAATAGCGGCTGGCCGAGAAACGCTCGTCGCAGACGATGGTCGCGCCCGTGACCAGGGCCTGGAAGCAGGCGTTCAGGGCATTGGTGTGAAAGAGCGGCAGGCTCGTGTAGAGCACGTCGCTCTCGACGATTTCCAGGTTGCGCGCGGCGATGCTGCCCCACCAATAGAACTGCGCATGAGGACAGCAAACGCCCTTGGACAGGCCTGACGTGCCCGAGGTGTACAGGATGGCCAGCGTATCTCCCGGCCCAAGGTCGGCCGCCGGCGGGAGCGGCGTGTCCGGCGCGGGAGGAGGCGGACACGCGTGCACCGGCAGCGCGTCGGCATTGCCGTCCAGCAGCCAGATGCGGTTCAAGGCCAGGGGCTGCATGTCCAGTGCGGCCAGCGCCGGACAGGACGCGGCGTCGGCCACCAGCAAGCGGCAACCGCTGTTGGCCAGGATGTGCTGCAGCTGCATGCCGCGCGACGCGGTGTTGATAGGCACCACCACCGCCCCCAGCCAGCCGCAGCCCAGCACGATGGACAGGAACTCATGCCGGTTGCCGGCCATCAGCCCGACCCGGTCGCCCCGGGCGATCCCGGCTTGGGCCAGGCGCGCGGCCCAGGCCGCCGCATGCCCGGGAGCATCGCCGTAACGCAGCGCGCCGCCCGGCGCCTGTACCCATGTGCGCTCGCCCCATCGGGCGCCCTGCTCCAGCAACAACGACGCCAGTGTCAACGCATGCATGGCGGTGCTTCCCCTTTGTTGCGGCCCTCGGCAAGCGTTGCCCCAGCCTTATGAAATTAGTCTAGGAATCAACTATTTATATGTCAAATTTATGGATATTATTTATCTTATAAATCAAGCTGATATGAGAGGCATGTGTGGATTTTGATCTCAACCTCATGCGGGTTTTCCTGACCGTGCTGCAGGAGCGCAGCGTCACGCGCGCGGCGCAGCGCCTGAACCTGACGCAGCCCGCCGTGAGCTACGCGCTGGCGCGCCTGCGCGAAAAGTTCGACGATCCCCTGTTCGCGCGCACGGCGTCCGGCATGCAGCCCACGCCGGTCGCGTTTGCCCTGGCCGACCCCATCGAGCGCGGCATGAACAGCTTTGCGGAGGCGGTCAGCCTGCGGCAACGCTTCGAGCCCGCCAGCAGCACCCGGCGCTTTCGCCTGTCCATGTCCGATATCGGTGAAATGGTGTTCCTGCCGTCGCTGATGGAACGCGTGCACGCCCTGGCGCCGCGCCTGCAGGTGGAAGTATTGGAGATCCCGCTGGAACGGCTGCCGCAGGCTCTTAAAGAAGGCGAGGTCGATCTCGCCATCGGCAACCTGGCCGGGTTGGGCAGCGAAACCTGCCACGCGGAATTGTTCAGCGAACGCTACACCTGCATGGGCAGGCGCGGCCATCCGGTGTTGTCGGCGGGCCTGACGCGCAGCCAGTACAAGCGCCTGGACCACATCCTGGTGGCCTCGCGCGCCAGCGCCCACCGTTTGCTGGACGATGTGCTGAGCGAGGCCGGCCTGCCACGCAGGCCGTATCTGACCTTGCCGCATTTCTCGGCGGCGGCCGAGATCGTGCGGCGCACCGATCTCACCATGACCTTGCCGCTGCGGGCCGCGATCTGGTTCAACCACGACGACGCGTTCCAGATACGCCCGCTGCCGATCGCGCTGCCGCCCCTGTCCGTGACCGTGCATTGGCACGCCCGCTTCGAAAGCGACCCGGGCACCGTCTGGTTGCGCCGCCTGGTGGTGGAAACGCTGGCGGACCCGGCCTGAGCCCGCCCAGGCGCGGCGCCTATCGCATCGCGGCCAGCATCAGGTCCAGGTTCTGCACCGCCGCGCCCGACGCGCCCTTGCCCAGGTTGTCGAACACCGCCGTCAACAGTACCTGGCCGTGCTGCGCATTGCCGTAGACGGCCAGGCGCAGGTCGTTGGTGCCGTTGAGCGCCTGCGGATCCAGGTGCGTATGGGCGGCCGCGTCCTGCGGCGCCACGACCTGCACGTGGCGCGCGCCCTTGTAATGCTGCTGCAGGCAGGCGTGCAGGCGCTCCATGTCCACGCCCGCCGGCAGCAGGCGCAACTGCAGCGGCACGGTCAGGACGATGCCCTGGCGATAGGCGCCATAGGCTGGCACGAACACCGGCCGCTGCGTCAGGCCGGCATGCCGCTCGATCTCGGGCGTGTGCTTGTGCGCCAGGCCCAGGCCGTAGAGCTGGAACGCCGGTCCCGGCGCGCCGTCCGCGGCTTCGTAGGCGTCCACCGCCGCGCGCCCGCCGCCCGAATAGCCGGACACCGCGTGCACCACTACCGGGTAGTCGGCCGGCACCAGCCCCGCCCGCAGCAGCGGACCCAGCAAGGCGACAGCGCCCGTGGGATAGCAGCCGGGGTTGCTGACGCGCCGCGCCTGGGCGATCAGCCCGGACTGTTCCGCGTTCATTTCCGGAAAGCCATAGACCCAGCCCGGCGTCGTGCGGTGGGCGGAACTGGCGTCTATCACCCGTACCGCGGGATTGACGATGGACGCGGCGGCCTGCCGCGCCGGTTCGTCCGGCAGGCAGAGGATGGCGATGTCGCAGCCGTTGATCGCCTGCGCGCGGCGTTGCGGGTCCTTGCGTTCCGCCTCGGGCAGCGTCAGCAACCGCAGATCCGTGCGCCCGTGCAGGCGTTCGTGGATCTGCAGGCCGGTGGTGCCCTGGTCGCCGTCGATGAAAACTAGAGGTTGGGTCATGGCGCTTGCGTCCTGGATCAAAGGGGCGCCGGAAGGTTCCAGGCGCAGGACTCCATCATCGGCCGGACTACTAGATAACAAAAGTCGAATATCATGACTATCCAATTCAGCTTTCCTGAACGAAACCGCCATGCGTGAAATCAGCCTGGACCGCCTGCGCACCCTGGTTGCCATCGCCGACCTGGGCTCGTTCGCCGATGCGGCGCGCGCGCTGCATCTGGCCCCGCCCACCGTCAGCCTGCACGTGGCCGACCTGGAGGCGCGCATCGGCGCGCCGCTGCTCACGCGCAAGCGCGGCCAGGTCCGCGCCACCGCCATCGGCGAAACCCTGCTGGAACGCGCGCGCCGCCTGCTGGCCGATGCCGACCAGGCGCTGGACGACGTGCAGCGGCAGGTGCAGGGCTTGTCCGGCCGCGTGCGACTGGGCGCCTCCACCGGCGCCATTGCCCATCTGCTGCCGCAGGCTTTGGAAACGCTGGGGCGCAACCATCCCGGCATCGACGTGCAGGTGGCCGTGCTGACTTCGCAGGAAACCCTGCTGCGCCTGGCCGACGGCTCGCTGGACGTGGGCCTGGTGGCCCTGCCCCAGCCGCCGCTGGAAGGCCTGGTGCTGCGCCCCTGGCGGCGCGACCCGGTCATGGCTTTCCTGCCCGCGGACTGGAAAGCGCCCGCGCGCCTGACGCCGGCCTGGCTGGCCGAACGGCCGCTCATCCTGAACGACGCCAGCACGCGGCTGTCGCGCCTGACGGGCGAATGGTTCGCCGCCGCCGGGCTGAACCCGCGCGCCCGCATCCAGCTGAACTACAACGACGCCATCAAGAGCCTGGTGGCCGCGGGCTACGGCGCAACCCTGTTGCCGCACGAGGCCACCGCGCCGCAGCCGGATCCGCGCATCCAGATGCGCGCGCTGCGGCCGGCCCTTTGGCGCCCGCTGGGCATCGCGCACCGCGCCGGGCAGGTGGAACAAGCCACCCGGCACGTGCTGGACGTGTTGTGGGAGCTGCGCGCCTCACCCGCCCGCTGAGGGCGTGCGGCGGAAGTACGCGGTGCGCTGGCTTTCCTCGCGCAGCCAGCGCGCGCGCGAGCGGAACAGGTCCTTGCGCCCCACGATGCCGACCAGCCGGCCGTTGGCCCGGTCAAGAATCGGTATGCGGCCGGCGCCGGTCAGCGCCATGCGGTCGGCGATCTGGCTGGCCAGTTCCTCGGGATGGCCGTACACCAGGTCGCGGCCTTGCAGCGCTTCCCCCAGCGTGCGCCCGGTCTGCTCGTCGTCGATGGCCCAGGCCAGCGTGTCCGCGCGCGTGACTTCACCCACCACCGCGCCTTCGGCATCCAGCACCGGATAGCTGGTGTGCACCGGCTGCGCCGTCGTGAAATGCGCGATGGCTTGCGCCACCGTCCAATCGGCCGGCAGCGTCTGGACCGGCGTGGTCATCACCTGGCTGACCCGCAGCAGGTCGAAGGGATCCACGCGGTACTCGCGGCTGATGTGATGGCCGCGCCGCGCGATCTTCTCGGTCAGTATCGAGCGCTTGAGCAGCAGCACCGTCATCCCGTACGCGAACACGCAGGCCGCCAGCACCGGCAGCAGCGCGCCCATGTCGCCGGTCAGCTCCACCGCGAACAGGGTCGCGGTCAGCGGCGCGCGCATGGTGCCGCCCATCATCGCGGCCATGCCCAGCAGCGCCCAGAAGCCCGGATCGGCCTGCGGCAGCAGCGGCGCGGCCAACGCGCCCAGCGCGCCGCCGAATATCAGCAACGGCGCCAGCACGCCGCCCGAGGTCCCCGAACCCAGCGCCACGGACCAGATAATGACCTTGACCGCCAGAAGCAGGAGCACGGCCTGGAACGCCAGATCGCCCGCCAGCAGATGGCGGATGTTGTCGTAGCCCACGCCCAGCGCCGCCGGTTCGATCAGCCCGCCCAGGCCGATCACCAGGCCGCCGAAGGCCGGCCACCACATCCAGTGCAGCGGCAGTTTCTCGAACAGGTCCTCGGCGGCGTAGACCATGGACGTCAGCACGCCCGATCCCAGCCCCGCCAGCACGCCTACGGCCGCGCAGGCCAGCAGGTGCGCGGGCGTGAACGGCAGCGACCCCGAATACGCGAATATCGGGCCGCCATCGAGCACGAATGCGCGCGTGGCCGCGGCCACCAGCGCCGCCATCGCCACCGGCAGGAAGCTGCGCGGCTTCCATTCGAACAGCAGCAGCTCGACCGCCAGCAGCACCGCCGCCAAGGGCGTGGCGAAGATCGCCGTCATACCCGCGGCCGCGCCGGCCACCAGCAGGGTCTTGCGCTCGCCGTCGTCCAGGTGGATGGTCTGCGCCAACAGCGAACCGATGGCGCCGCCCGTCATGATGATCGGGCCTTCGGCGCCGAACGGGCCGCCCGTGCCGATGGAGATGGCGGACGACACCGGCTTCAACACCGCCACCTTGGGCTGGATGCGGCTCTTGCCGATCAGGATGGCTTCCATCGCTTCCGGAATCCCGTGGCCGCGGATCTTCTCCGAACCGTAGCGCGCCATCAGGCCGATGATGAGACAGCCCACGACCGGAATGGCGACGGAAGCCAGGCCCAGGTGGCCGGTCGTGATGGGCTGGTCCTTGAAGGAGAACTGGTGGTGGTAGGCCAGATTGGTGCACAGCGCGATCAGCCGCAGCAAGGCCCCAGCCGCGGCCACGCTGGCCAGGCCGACCGGGATGGCCAGCCCCATGAGCAGGACCACGCGCTTGTCCGTGGTGAAGTCGCCCAGGCGCAGCGCGGCCCGGGCGGAGGAAGAAGTGGGAGGCATGTTCGAAGACGGGAAGAATTGCGCAGGGATTTGCGAAATGTCATATATATCGTATCACGACATATATTAGAATCGGCCAGGTGAAACCGCCTCCGCCCCCACCCCAGCTGACCGCCACGGACTACGAGCTCCTGGCCGACTTCCGCTATGCGCTGCGCCGCTTTGCCGCCTTCAGCGAAAACGCCGCCGCCGGGCTGGACCTGATGCCGCAGCAGCACCAGGCCCTGCTCGCCATCAAGGGCACCCGCAAGAACGCCCCCGGCCGCCGTGGCCTGTATGTCGGCGAAATCGCCGAACGCCTCCTGATCCGCCCGCACACCGCCGCCGAACTGGTGGGCCGGCTGGCGCGCCTGGACCTGGTCAGCCGCGAGGCGGACCCCGAAGACGGCCGCCGCGTCGAGGTCGTGCTGACCGCAAAGGCCGAGCGCATGCTCGAAGACCTCTCGGCCTCGCACCTGGAAGAATTGCGCGCCATGCGCCCGCTGCTGACGCGCCTGCTGACCCGCATCGGCGACGACTCCGGCAACGCCTGATCCACATCCTGCTGCATAAGCTTATGCAGCGCAGCCTTGCCTCGCGTGATAAATTGTCGCCCCGCGACATATTGATGCGCGAGGAGATCGTTTTGGGTGTAGCAATCAAGCGCTGGCTGGGCTCGTTCGCGCCAGCGCCGGTGGGCGTCAACGGACGCGAGAAACTGTACGGCGCGCTGGGCGCGCTGCTCGGCCTGTTCTGCACGGAATGGGTGGGCCGCCACGCGCTGGGCGACGCCAGCCCCTGGTTCATCGCCCCCATGGGCGCGTCCGCCGTGCTGCTGTTCGCCGCCCCCGCCAGTCCGCTCGCCCAGCCCTGGTCCATCATGGCCGGCAATCTGGTATCGGCCCTGATCGGCGTTTTCTGCGCCCAGTTCATCCCCGTGCCTGGCGTGGCCGCCGCCGTGGCGGTGGCGCTGGCTATCGGCGCCATGTTCTCCTTGCGCTGCCTGCATCCGCCCAGCGGCGCGGTGGCGCTGACCGCCGTGCTGGGCGGCCCCGCCGTCGCCAGTTTGGGTTACGGCTTCGCGCTCTGGCCCGTGGCCCTGAACTCCGCCATCCTGCTTTGCATCGCCGTGGTCTTCAATGGCGCGCTCAAGCGCAACTATCCGCGCCGCCACGCCGACCCGGCCGCCGGCCACAACACCCGCGACCTCGCGCCCAGCGCCCGCCTGGGCTTCAGCCTGGCCGACCTGGACGACGCGCTCACGCAACGCGGCGAGCTGCTGGACATCAGCAAGGAAGACCTGGAAGAAATCGTCCTGGCCGCGGAAATGCGCGCCAGCGTACGGCGCTTTGGCGACGTGCATTGCGCCGACATCATGTCGCGTGACGTGGTCACGGTGCAGGCCCAGGACCCGCTGGACTACGCCGTGCGTCTGTTCGACAAGCATCGCCTGCAGGCGCTGCCGGTGCTGGATTCGGCCGGCCGCTACGCCGGCATGGTCAGCCAGGGCGACGTGCTGGCGCGCCAAACCCGGCTGGCTGCCGTCGCCGTCGACGCGGATGCCGCGCCCGGCCTGCTGGTGGCCGACTGCATGCGTAGCGAAGTGCCCTTCGCCACCCCCGGCCTGCCCGTCATCGAACTGGCCCGCCCCATGTCGGACAGCCTGCATTGCGTGCCGGTGCTGGATGAAGCGCGCAACCTGGTCGGACTGGTGACGCAATCGGACCTGGTGGCGGCGCTGTACCAGATCGCGCTCGCGGCCAGCTCGCAGGCGCCGGACCCGGACGCCCAGCGGCTGGCGGCCTGAGCGCCGACCCTCCGTAGCCCTACGGATTCCTGCCCGCGTTGGCCGCAAGGCATAATTTCAGGCGTGAATCCCCTATCGCGCGCTCGCGCCTTCTTCTGCTGGCTGGTCCTGTTCACCTTCGGCGCCCTCTGGATCGGGCGGCAGGACTATGTGGACCAGTACGAACGCTTCACCCAGAGCACCAGCGTGGCGCAGCGCATGCTGAGCCAGAAGACGGTGCAGCATGAAGCCGTGCTGGCGACCCTGGCCGCCCTCTCCCACCCGCCTGCTCCCGAACGCCTCTATCCCAGCCTGCGGCCGGCCATGCCCCAACTGCTGGGGCTGGGCTACCTGTCCGGCGGCGCCTGGAGCGGCAGCGTGGCCGAACCCCCGGGCCTGGCGGCCGCCGTCGAACGCGCGCGCGGCCTGGGCCGGCCCGTGACGCTGCCGGTGGACACCGCACGCTATTGGCTGGTGGCGCCCTCCAGCTGGAGCCTGCTGCTTGACGCCAGCCAGCTGATACCCGCCGCCGACTTTCCTCCCGGCCTGGCCAACTTGACCCTGACGGTGGACCAGACCCCGCTGCGGCTGCTGGACAAGCAGCCAGACGCCAGCGGTCCCGGCTGGCCGCTGGCCCTGCAAAAGCCGCTGGGCGCGGCCAGCCAGCCCTTCCAGATGCGCAGCACGCGCACGCTGACACCCGGCGTCTGGCCCTGGGCCACCTGGCTCGCCTGGGGCTTGGCCAGCGCGCTGCTGGTGGCCGGCGCCGCGGCCTGGCAGCGTTCTCGCGCCCAGGCCCGCCGCCACCAGGAGCAACTGCGCCTGGGCGCCATGGCGCGCCTGAGCACGCTAGGCGAAATGGCCGCCGGCATCGCCCACGAACTGAACCAGCCGCTGACCGCCATCCTGGCCCAGACCCGCGCCGCCGAGCGGCTGCTGGACGACGAAGAGGAACGCCCCGCCGTGCGCCACGCGCTCTTGGCCAGCGCCGAACAGGCCAAGCGCGCCGCCGACATCATCAGCCGCATGCGCGCACTGGTGCAGCCCAGCTCGCCCGCCCGGCGCGAAGCGCTGGACCCCGACGCATTGGTGGCGTCGCTGCGCTTTCTGCGCGAAACGGAACTGGCCCGGCTGGGCATACGGCTGAGCTGGCACAACGCCAACCCGGGCATGCGTCCGCTGGGCGACCGCGTGGCCCTGGAGCAGATCCTGCACAACCTGGTGCAGAACGCCGCCGATGCGCTGGCCGACGTTGCCGGGCCGCGCCAGATCTCGCTGGAGGGCCGCGCCGATGGCGACACCTATCTGTTCAGCGTCAGCGACACCGGCCCCGGCATCGCCGCCGACGCGTTGCCGCGCCTGTTCGCTCCTTTCTACACCACGCGGCCGCAAGGCATGGGCCTGGGGCTGGCGCTGTGCGACACGCTGGCCGGCTCCATGGACGGCCGCATCGCCGCGCGCAATCTCAGCCCGGCAGGCGCCTGCTTCACGGTCAGCCTGCCGCGCGCCGCCGCCGCCTGACGCCGCAGGAATCTCCCATGTTCGAACAATCCCCGCTGGTCTACCTGGTCGATGACGACGACGCCGTGCGCGACGGCCTGGCGCTGCTGCTGCGCAGCGTGGGCCTGCGCAGCGAGGGCTACGGCGACCCGCTGGCCTTCCTGGCCCAGTTGCACCCGCAGGCCATCGGCTGCGTGGTCCTGGACATCCGCATGCCCGGCATCAGCGGCCTGGACGTGCTGAGCCGGCTGGCCGAGCAATCGGACCTGCCCGTGGTCATGCTGACCGGCCATGCCAACGTGGACCTGTGCCGCCGCGCCTTCAAGGGCGGCGCCATGGAATTCCTGCAAAAGCCCGTGGACGACGACGTCTTCCTGGACGCGGTGCAGGCCGCCGTGCGCACCCACATCGCCAGCCGCGAAAAACTCGCCGTGACCCAGGCCGCGCAGGAACGGCTGGACAAGTTGTCCGGGCGCGAGCGCGACGTGCTGGAGCGCGTCGTGCAGGGCCTGAGCAACAAGGAGATCGCGCGCGAATTCGACCTGTCGCCGCGCACGGTGGAGACCTACCGCGCCAACGTCTTCGCCAAGCTGGAAGCGGACAACCTGGCCGGGCTGATCCGCGAGTACGCGGGGCTGCTGGGCTAAGGCCGGTCCAGGCGGCCAGCAACCTTGCACGGCCCCCCTCCGTAGCCCTACGGAGGCCCCAGCGTAGCCGACCGAATACCGCCGATCGGCCGCCATCTTTACTCTGTCTGTTCCTGTCACCGACCCACTAAGGACACAGACATGTCGCCCAAACTCATCGCTTTCGCCGCCCTGTTCGCCTGCGCCGGCGCCGCCAACGCCGCCGTGCTCAACGAGAGCAACCTGTCCATGGCCGACGCGCAGAAGCTGGCCACGGCCACCGTCGCCGCCTGCCAGGCCAAGGGCTACAACGTGAGCGCCTCGGTGGTGGACCGCGCCGGCCTGCTCAAGGCCTTCGCCCGTGCCGACAATGCCGGCCCGCACACCATCGAGGCCAGCCGCGCCAAGGCCTACACCGCCGTCTCGGCCAAGACGCCGACGCTGACGATGCTGGAAAACGTGCAGAAGAATCCCGCCGCGGCCACCCTGACCGACATTCCGGGCTTCCTGGTGCTGGGCGGCGGCGTGCCCGTCAAGGCCGGCTCGGCCGTGATCGGCGCCATCGGCGTGGCGGGCGCCCCCGGCGGCAACCTGGACGCGCAATGCGCGGACACCGCCCTGCAAGAGAACGCCGAACTGTTCAAGTAAGCCGCTGCCGGCCGCGACGAGGCGCGTTTGCCGCGCCGGCGGCATCGCGGTAGGCTTGGGGCGCCATGCCCCAGCCGCCCTCCCTCTCCCTGCTCGACGCCATCCTGCGCCGCACCGCCCGGCGCTATCGCGTGCCGGCCATTTCCCGCATCCCCGCCGAAGACGCCGCGCCCGCGACCGCGCTGGCCGTCGCCATCGAACAGGCCCGGCTGTCGCTCGATGACGGCTGCTCGCCGCCGTCATCGGTCAAGCGGGCCTTTCTTGACGCCCTGGCGCGCCTGATACGCGACGCCATGCGCGAATCCGACGGCGATCCCGCATTCCAGGCCCTGCTGCTGCGGCACCGCCTGCCGCTCGTGCGCGAGTACGCCTCCCTGGCCGCGCGCGCCGCCCAGGACCGCCGCGAGATCATCGCCGCCGCCAACGCCATCGCCCATCCTGCCAAGCTTGAACGCATGGCGGCAGGCCCCGCGCGCGACGCCATGGCCGCCTTGCAAGCCGCGGCGGCATCCGAGTCCTGGGCGGCGCTGCCCGAAGCCGCGCGCCGGCTTCTCAGTTTGTCCTCCGAAGCCCAACCGGCCTCCGTCGCGCTCGACCGCCTGCTCGACAGCCCCGCGCTGGATCATCTGCAACGCCTGGACGCCCTGACCGCCGACAGCGACGTGCGCCGCTACCGCGCCTTGTGGGAACAGCAAGGCCCGCGCCCGGGCAGCGCCACCGCCCTGGCCGAAGGCAACGCCTCGCGGTTGCGCGGCGACGCCGTCGAGGCGCAGGCGCTGCAAGCGCTCCAGGCCCTGGCGCGCCGTCTCAACGACGCCGACGGCAGCCAGGCCTACCAGGCCGTGTCCTCCATGCGCGTACCGCCTTCGATGCCCGCCAACACCGACCGCGCCAAGACAGAATGGGATGCCGCGCTGCTGCGCCGGGCTGCGGGCGATGGCGCGCCGCCGGCCTGGGACCTGTGCCTGCTGCTTGAAGCCAAGGCCTCGGCCGACGCGGCCGCCACCGACTTCCCGCGCCTGCTGCGCGGGCTGCGCCTGCTGACGCAAGCCGATCCACGGACCGACTACGCCTTCAGTACGCGCCAGGGCCGGTACCCCCTGCGTGGCGCGGCGCTGCGGGCGTTGCCCGCCGAAGGCCCGCAGCTCGATACCACCGTGCTCTATGTCTGCGACGGCCCGGCCGATGCGATCCCGCGCCTGCTCAGCGCCGCCAGCCGCATGCAGCTGCTGTCCGCGCCGCCCAGCCTGGAATATGCCGGTCTTCTGGCGCAGGGTCTGGACGCGGCCCCCGAGACCTTGGAACCGGTCTGGCAACAGCTGCTGCAATCGGCCCAATGGGCCGGCGTGCTGCAGCAATACCCGACGCTATGCCAGGCGCGCGAACTGATGGCGCACCCGGATGACCTGATGGCGGCGATCGAAGGCGCCACGCGCTGAGGCCCACGCCCGCGGGCCGGTTTCGTACTGTGCTTGCCCTAGACCGCGGGCCCCTTCAGCTCGATTTGATTGCCATCGGGATCGAAGCAATAGATCGAAAGCCCTTCGCCTTCCGCGCCATACCGCAACACGGCCTTGTCCGCGGCAATGCCAAACGCTTGTAGATGTTGCACGATGGCCGCTTCATCGAACGGATCGACCCGCAGGCAAAAGTGGTCGACGTTGCGCCGCTCTTTTTCAGGCGCGGCCCCGCCAGCGGCGCCCAAGGGTCCTTGCACATCGATCAGATCGATCATGGACCCGCCGGCGCTCAGGTGGATCATGGCGAGCTTGTCGTTCTTCTTCTTGACGGAGCAGCCTAATACCTTCGTGTAGAAATCCACACTGCGCGCCAGGTCTTGAACCCTGAGCACGACATGGTCCAGGTGCTTGATTTGAAATGCTGGCATGCGGATTCTCCCGGGTCGGACTTGGCATTGTCCTGCGGCTTTCATCGGCTGTCGAACGTCCCGCTTCAGGGATGAATCGTTTCACCGCGATCAAGCATGCCGATGAACTCTTGGATCTTGCGCGCCCGCGTTGCGGGCCTTTTGGCATGCTGGATCCGGAACAGAATGGCGTAGCGGTTCCGGCTGTTCAGCGTCGCAAAGAACGCGCTGGCCTTGGGATTGGCGTTCAGCGCGGCTTGCAGGTCGCCCGGCACGACCGAATTGCTGGGAGAGGCATAGGCGGCGGCCCAGCGTCCGTCCTGTTTGGCCTTTTCGATTTCCCGCATGCCGGCCGGGAGCATTCTGCCTGCAGCGATGAGCGCTTCGGCCCGATCCGTGTTGAGTTTGGCCCAAATACTCTTCGGAGAACGCCGGGTAAAGCGCTGCAGCCAGGTTTCTTCGCTTTCGGCCTGTTTTTGGCCATCGATCCAGCCATGGCAAAGCGCGCTCTCCACCGCCTGCGCGTACGTCAAGGTCCGCTGCCCGGCGCCTTTCTTGGCAATACGCAGCCATACCCCCGCCGACGTCTCGCCGTTGTGCGTCAACCAATCTTCCCATTCGCTCTGGGCCAGGAATGTCAGGCGAGGTTCAGTCATGGAGCGTTCCGTTCAATGGCAGTCCAACAAACCACTCGCGGCAGCCCTGCACAGTGTCATGCACGCGGCCGATTCAAGATGCGCTCATATTGAAGAAGGTCTTCCGCCGAAAAGCAGCAAAAGATCACCTCCAGTATGGATGAGTCCCCGGCCAGACTTTCGCGGACGCTTTTGGCAGCGACCTCCGCCGCCAACGCTATGGGATACCCATATATCCCCGTGCTGATGCTGGGCAACGCAATCGACGTGACCGCCCTTTCTTCCGCCAGCTCGATGCATCGGCGGTAGCAACTGGCCAGCAGCGCCGGCTCCCCGCTCTCTCCGCCCCGCCACACCGGCCCCACGGTATGGATGATGTACTGCGCGGACAGGCGATAGGCCTTGGTCACCTTCGCATCCCCCGTCTTGCAGCCGCCCAGCAATCTGCATTCATGCACAAGATCCGGACCCGCGGCGCGGTGGATGGCGCCATCGACGCCCCCTCCGCCCAGCAATGAGGAGTTTGCGGCGTTAACGATGGCGTCCACGTGCAGCTTCGTGATATCTGAACGGATTGCGCGCAGCCTTGTGGCCATGATCTTGCTCTTTGCGGTACGAACGCCGTCGCCGCGGCGCACTTGCAGGGCGATCTTCCTGCAGGCAAGCGTACGGCACTCATCACGCCTGCTGGCGGCGACGGATCGGGATTATGTTGCCAGTCTACAATTCCGCCCACTTCATGCACTCAAGATTGCAGGCTGACGCCGTTTCCCCACATGCAACGACGCCTTTTGAATGCCCTGTTGGTTACCCTCCTGGTGAGCGTCGGCGTGCCCGGCGGTTCGACGCAAGCGCTGGCCCAGTCGAGGCCAAAGGCGCAATCTGGCGAGGGCCGCCCATATGAAATTGCCGATAGCGAAGTATGGGACGTGCCCGATCCCGTGTCGGGCCGCGGCTATCAGGTTTATGTCGCGTTGCCGCCGTCCTATGCGAAACAGCCGCAACGGCGCTACCCGGTGCTTTATGTGACCGACGCCGACTACGCCTTCCCGATCATCCGGCAGCTGGCGCGCCGCCTGAACGTGGAGGGACCGCAAATCGAGGAGTTCATTCTTGTCGGCCTGTCATATGGCAAGGGGGAAGATGGCGGAGTCAGCCGCCAGCGCGACTACACGCCGACACCGAACGGCCCAAGCACGGCACCGGCCAACGCGGTCCATGGCCAGGCGCGCGCCTATCAAGCGTATCTGCGCGATCAGGTGAAGCCTTACATCACCGCCCGCTACCGGACCGACCCGGCCAGAACCCTCTTTCTTGGCCACTCCTATGGGGCGCTGCTGGGGACACAGATCCTGTTCACCGAGCCCGGCATGTTCAACGGCTATGTCCTCGGCAGCCCGTCCCTCTGGTACGACAAACGGCATGCCTTGAAACTCGAAGCGCGCTATGCCCAGCAGCATCGGGACCTGACGGCGAATGTCTATCTTTATGTCGGCGCCTACGAAGCCCTGCGCAAAGGCGACCGTCGCTACAACCAGACGGTGGACATGGTCGCCGACAACCGTGCGCTGGAGGCGGCGCTGCAAAGCCGGCAGTATCCAGGCTTGAAACTGAAGTCGGTGGTACTGAATGACGAGGACCATCTCACCGTGGCGCCGCGCGGCTTTATGCAGGCCCTGAAATATCTGCTGCCGGTGCGCTGAAGCAATACAGAAAGTCCTTCGCCTTCCGCGCCATGTGGCATCGCGGCCTTGTCCGCCGTGATGGGGTGGCGTTGGACAACCTCAGACCTATGACGCCTCTCAAAGGGACGATCGGAGCTTCACGAATACGAGCTCGGGGTCGCCGTCGTCCAGATTCTCGATTTGGCCGCTTCTGATAAAGCCAAGCCGGCCAAGCAATTGGCGCATCGCGATGTTTGACCTGTTTGTCGACGTGAAGAGTTTTCCTCCCTGGCATTGCAGTTCCAGGGTCCGCATAATGGCTGTCGCGACGCCACGGCGTCGAGCCGAACGCTTGACGACGATCAGCGGAATGAAATCATGTCCGAAGAACGAGCGGTCAAGCACCCCATAACCGACCAGCGCCGAAGCATCCTCCGCTGCCGTCGCGGCCCAGCATTGGCCAGCAGCCACCGCCTGGGCGATAAATGTCCTCCTGCCCGGTTCCTGCCTGGCGATCGGATCCAGTTCAACAATCGAATCGATGTCTACGCTCTGGGCGATTCGGACCTGCGTTTGGAAAGACATGATCGCTGCGCATCGGGATTGGGGGATTCTTAGTCTACCTGCCCCGCATCCAGCAGGTGCCTGATCTGCCACCGTGGCGAATAGGCGATGCCGAGCCCGGCGCTGACGGCGGAATAGACCGCCATCGTGGTAGTTTGGAATGGACCACGGACCCCGACGTTGCGCCGCTTGCGATCTATCTCAAAGGCCCACTGCCCGGGCCTTGCGACCGGCCTATTCTGGGAACGCACGGACCTTTGCCCGCCGGCATTACCCCTGAACTGGTGTCCTGCCACTAGTTAATCCAGTGAATCCAAACCGCAGTTTGCGATATTCGGCGGACCGAATCATCTTTGCCATGTCACGATTAATGAAACGGTATTGGCATTAACGCGATCGAATACGATTCCCATCAACGAACTAATGCAAAGGATGCGCACCAACAAGGAATCAGGGTTTATACGAACAGATTATGCGCTGGACATCACTATCCCATCAGCGGGATATTTGGCAGAATTTAATACCGGCCGCTTTTCTACGCGAAAACTCATGCGCAAACCTGAATTCGCCTTGCACGATGTGCGCTGTGCGTTTCTGAAAAAATGGCGCGCTTTTGTTTTGGTCCTGTTGATCGTGCTTACCGCTGCCTTCTCGTGTATTTTGTATTTCCACGAGTCGCAACGCGGAGAGCTCGCAGCGCTGGCTCTGGGAGGAACCTTAATTGGAATGCTGTTCGTTGGCTTTTTTGTTTGCAGGCGTTGACTGATTTTGTCGCGCCACGTCGCACCGTGCGACGCACTCCCAAATCCGTATTGGATAATCAGCAGGCCATATCCAATATATACAAGCTAAAAATACGAAAACGCCCTGGTTTTACGCCAGGGCGTTGCTTCAGGACGGCAAGTCACCGTCCTCGCAAATACCCGTCCCGCGTCTGCGGCAGCTTCATCCCCAGCACGGCGGAGGCGACCTGAGTCCGCAGGATCTGCGCCGTGCCACCGGCGATCGTGAACATGCGTGCGTCGCGCACGTGGCGCTCCATCGGCAGGTCGCGCCCATAGCCTGACGAACCGTGCAGCTGCAAGGCGTCGTTGGTCACGCGCTGCGCCGTTTCCGCCGCGTATATCTTTGCCTGCGCGGCCAGCGACAAGTCCGGAAAGCCGAAAGTCCGCGGCGTGCCGCTGCGCGCGGCCGCATGAAGCATGTGGCGCGCGGCGTTCAACTGGATGGCCATGTCGGCAACCATCCACTGCAAGCCCTGGAACTCCGCTATCGGCCGGCCGAACTGCTGGCGCTGCTTGACGTATTCCACGGCTTCTTCAAAGGCGCCCTGCGCAATGCCCAGCGCCACGGTGCCCGCGCCCACGCGCTGGGCGTTGTAGGCCTGCATCAGCCCGGCAAAGCCGCGTTTCAGGCCCTCGGGTGGCGCCACCAGCATGGACTTGTGCACCTTGAGGTCGCGGAACTTGATGTACGTCTCGGGTATGCCCCGCACGCCCATGGCGTAGGAACGCTTGGCGATCTCCAGGCCATCGTCCGCGGCGTCGGGCGCGCGCACGTGGATGAAGGCGCCTATGCCCAGATCCACGCCCTCGTCGAACACGCGCGCGAAGATCAGGTGCAGGCGCGACACCCCGCCTCCGGTGATCCAGTATTTCTCGCCGTTGATGAGGTAGTCGTCGCCCACACGCACGGCGCGTGTGCCCATTTCGCTGGCGGCGCTGCCGGCCTGGGGCTCCGAGATGCAGATGGCGGGCTTGTCGCCCGCCAGCACGCACCCGGCGGCCAGCGTCTTCTGCTCATGGCTGCCGTATTGCATGATGGCGCCGATTGCGCCCATATTGGCTTCCACCGTGATGCGTCCCATGGTGGCGCAAGCCTTGGCCATTTCCTCCACGACCAGGACGGTATCGAGATAGCTCAGCCCCTGTCCGCCGTACTCGCGCGGAATCGTCATGCCCATGAAGCCGCTTTCGCGCAGCAGGCGGACATTGTCCCAGGGATACTGTTCGGATTGGTCGGTGGCCGCGGCCGTCGGTTTGAATACGGTCTGCGCCAGTTCGCGCGCGCGCTGCTGCAGCGCCGATTGTTCTTGAGAAAGCTCAGTCATGGTTCATCCTTGCTACGTGCAAAACTCCGGCCGGGCCGCCAGGCCCGCCGGCATCAACCCACCTTGATATCCGCGCGCCGCGCCACCTCGGCCCAGCGCTCGACTTCGCTGCGCGTCAGGGCGGCGAGCTCCTGCGGCGTGCCGCCGCCCGCGTCGGCGCCCAACGCAATCCAGCGCTGAACGAAAGCCGGATCGGCGAACGCCTCGTTGACCGCCGCATTGAGCACGCGCACCACGTCCGCGGGCGTGGACGGCGGCGCATAGATGCCATACCAGCTGGTCGCGTCGTAATTGGCCGCGCCGCTCTCCGCCGCCGTGGGCACGTCGGGCAGGCTGGGCGAACGCACCTTGGACGTCACCGCGATCGCGCGCACGCTGCCGGCCCTGATGTGCTGGATGGCCGAAGGCATGGTCTCGAACATCATGTGCACGTTCCCGGCAATGATGTCCACGATCGCCGGCGCCGAGCCGCGGTAAGGCACGTGCATCATCTGGGTGCCGGTGACGTTCTTGAAGTATTCGGCCATCAGGTGCTGCATGGTGCCCGCGCCCGGCGTGGCATAGCTGTACTTGTCCGGATTGGCCTTCAGCAGCGCTACCAGCTCCTGCACATTCTGCGCGGGCAGATCCTTGTTGACGATCAGCGCATGGTTGACGCGTCCCAGAAAACCCACCGCCGTCATCTCGCGGATGTCGTATCCCAGCTTCGGATACACCGACTGGGCGATCGCGTGATGCACCGCCCCGAACAGGATCGCGTAGCCGTCGGGACGGGCCTTGGCCACGGCGTCGGCGCCCAGCGTGCCACCGGCGCCGCCGCGGTTTTCCACGATCACCGACTGGGCCAGGCTGGCGCGCATCGGCTCGGCCAACTGCCGCGACAGGATGTCCACGGTTCCACCCGGCGCATAGGGCGCGACCAGCCTGATGCTCTGCGACGGATACTTGCCTTGCGCAAATGCGCGGCTCAATGGCGTCAATGCGGCCAGCGCCAGCAACTGTCTCCTATCCATGCCTCTCTCCTCTTGTGTCCGCCTTCGTCGAAGCGGTGTTGTCTAAGATGTGTGACGTCAGTCCGGCGGACCGCCCGCCGTCCAATCGTCCAGGATCTGCCGCGCATGCTCGTTCAGGCGGGGCGGCGGATTGCGATAGGAGACCGGCGTGGCGGACAGCTTCAGCGGATTTGCCAACAGGTTCAGTTCGCCGCCTTGCGCCCATGCGCAGGGCATGCGCAACTGCGCGCCGCGAGCCTGTACGTGCGGGTCGTTGAATACGTCGCGCAGGTCGTTGACCGGACCGCAAGGCACGCCCACGGCTTCCAGCTGTTCCAGCCAAACCTGCCTGGGGCGCCGGGCCAGCGCTTCCTGTACCCGCTGGCAGAGTTCGACGCGGTGGGCGACGCGGGCCGCATTGGAGGCATAGCGCTCGTCGTCCGCCAGCCCGGCCACGCCGGCAACCTCGCAGAAGCGCCGGAACTGCGCATCGTTGCCCACGGCAAGAATCATGGGACCGTCCGCCGCGTCGAATACCTGGTAGGGCACGATGTTGGGGTGGCCGTTGCCCAGGCGGACGGGCGGCTCCTGCCTGGCGAGATAGTTCGTCCCGGCGTTCACCAGCCAGGCAATCTGGCTGTCCAGCAGCGAGATGTCGATGTGCTGGCCCTGGCCGGTCAGGTCGCGGTGGCGCAGCGCCGCCAGGATGCCGACGGCGGCATACATCCCGGTCATGACGTCGGCGATGCCCACGCCCACCTTCATGGGCGCGCCTTGCGGCTCGCCGGTAAGGCTCATGATCCCGCCCATGCCCTGGATCAGGAAGTCGTAGCCCGCGCGCTTGGCGTATGGCCCCGTCTGCCCGAAGCCGGTGATGGAGCAATAGACCAGGCGCGGATACCGGTGCTTGAGCTGTTCATAGTCCAGCCCGTGCTTGGCCAGGCCGCCGACCTTGTAGTTCTCGACCAGCACGTCGGCGTGGTCCAGCAGTTGATGCAGCGTTTCCCGGCCCGCCGTCGTGGCGATGTCGATCGCGATGGACCGCTTGTTGCGGTTGGCGCTCAGGTAGTAGGCGCTTTCCGCGGTCGCGTGGCCGTCCTGGTCGTTGATGTAAGGCGGCCCCCATTTGCGGGTGTCATCGCCCTCGTCCGGCTTTTCCACCTTGACCACGTCCGCGCCCAGGTCGCCCAACAGCTGCGTCGCGCTGGGACCCGCCAGGATGCGCGAGAGGTCCAGGACACGCACGCCCTTGAGCGCGGAAGCTTCCACTGACTGCATACGCCTTCTCCATCAGAGTCGATCGATGCAGTCTAAAATTCGCAATCCTCACCTTCAATTGAGTTTTTTTTCAATATGAAGGACGGCTTGCCGCCCGGTCCGGACGGGCGACGCGCGGCGCTACTTGACCGGAAATTTCAGCTTGGGCGCGGCGTCCCTGACCATGGCCCAGAAGGCATGCGCGGCAGGCGACAGCTTGCGTTCATTGAGGCAGGCCAACCCGATCCTGCGCTTGGAAGCGGGGCTGATCTTCCGGTAGACCAGCCCGTCGTAGGCCTGCGGCAGCACCAGCGACGCCAGCACGGAGATGCCCTGCCCGCGCCGGACGAATTCCAGGATGGACATGATCTGCGAAAGATCGTGCGCGATATGCGGCTTGGCGCCGGCGCGCTCGAACATGCGCGTAATGACAGGCTGCGAACCGGCGCGCGTCATGATCAGGGGATAGTCGATCAGCTCCTTCACCGCGATCGTCTTGCGCCCGGCCAGCGGATGGCCGGCAGGAAGCACCACCATCAGCTCGTCGGTAACGAGCGGCAGCGTGTCGAAATCCGGTTTGGGTAAGGCCACCACGCCGATCTCGATACGCCGTTCGACCAGCGCGCGCTCCAGTTCCGGGTCCGGCTTCTCGGTAACGAACACATCGACGCCCGGATACCGGGCTTTGAACATCTCCAGCAGCTGCGGCAGGATGTTCAGTGAGGAACTCGCCCCCAGCGAACCCAGATTCAGCAGACCCGAACGCAAGCCCGCGCTGGCGTTCGCCGTCGCCCGCACGATCTGCAGGGAGGCGAACACGTCCCTGACGTGCGGCAGGATCTGCTGCCCGGCATAGGTAAGATGCACGCCCGATGCGTTGCGGTCGAGCAAGGGCGCTCCCAGCGTGGCCTCCAGCGTGCGCAGGGCGTGGCTGGTGGCCGAGGGCGTCATCCCCAGCCGCGCGCCCGCGCCCGCGATGCTGTCGGCGGAGGCCAGCGCCAGCAGCAGTTCCAGTTGCCTGAGGGAGAGGGATTTCGCGGCCTGATCCGGCATGGTCATGTCTCCTTGCTGCTAACCGGCCAGCGCCTGCGCCAGCCCCAACGCCCGCGCCAGGAACGCCGACGTGTCATCCTTGCGGTAGCTGACGATCACCGGCGACACGAAGGTATCGGCATCGATCGCCACGTGCGCCACATCCTGCCGCTGCAAGCGCTGCACCGACGCCGGCACCACCGTCACGCCCAGCCCCGCCGCCACCAGGCCGATGGCGGTCTGAAGTTCGTTGGCTTCCTGCACCACCTGCGGCGCATGTCCCGCTGCACGGAACAGGCCTAACACATGGTCGGAGAAGTTCGGCCGCGGGCGCGCCGGATACAGCACGAAAGGTTCGCGCGCCAGGCGTTCGACGGACACGCGCCGCAGCCGCGCGATCGGATGGCCCAGCGGCACCGCGGCCATCAGCGCTTCGGTCATCAGCACCCGCCGCTCGATGGCGGGATCGTCGAACAGGATGCGGCCTATGCCCAGGTCGATGCGGCCGGCCTTGAGCGCTTCCAGCTGCGGCAAGGTGGTCATTTCCGTGAGACCCACCTCGACCTGCGGGTCGGCGTTGCGCAGCTGCCGGATCAGCTCGGGCACGAAGCCGTACAGGGATGACGGCACAAAGCCTATGCCGAACCAGCGCCGCTGGGTCTGCCCCAGCCGGCGCGTGCCTTCCAGCACCTCTTCCAGGCGCGCGGTCAGCAGGCGCGATTGCTCCAGCAGGAAGCGGCCCGCTTCCGTCAGACGCAGCGCCCGCGTGGTGCGTTCGAACAGCTGCACACCGAGTTCTTCCTCGAACAGGCGGATCTGGCGGCTGAGGGGCGGTTGGGCCATGTGCAGCCGGGCGGCCGCGCGGGTGAAGCTGCCTTCCTCCGCCACGGCCTGGAAATAACGCAGTTGCCTCAGTTGCATGGCATGGCTCCATACATACCATAAAGGTATCAATCGGAACCCATATAGTCTTGGACTCGCAGGGAAAACGCAAGCCATACTGAACCGTCGCGCAAGCCTGCACTTTGAAAGTATGAATCCCGGGAGTTACCTGCCCGGGATCCTTGGGCCAAAGGCGCGCGGCAACACAATAATTCCAGCATTACGGAGACCATCATGCGCTTGCGCCCTGTATTCAAACGAATCGCCCTGGCCTGTGCCGGCCTGGCGCTGCTGGGCGGCGCGTCCGCAACGCTGGCCCAGACGTACCCGGACCACCCGGTCAAATGGATCGTTCCCTTCCCGCCCGGCGGCGCGATGGACAGCATCGCCCGCACCCTGGGCGAATCCATGGGCAAGCAGCTCAACACCACCTTCATCGTGGAGAACCGCGCCGGCGCGGGCGGCAATATCGGCGCGGCCAGCGTGGCCCGCGCCAAGCCCGACGGCTACACCATCCTGATCGTCGCCAACGGCATGGCCGTCAACCCGGCCCTGTACAAGGACCTGAACTACGACCCGATCAAGGATTTCGCCCCGATCTCGCTGCTGGCCGTGGTGCCGAACGTGCTGGTCACCAATCCCGCGCGCACCGGCGCCACCAGCGTGCAGGACGTCATTGCCAAGGCAAAGGCGCAGCCCAACCACTACACCTACGCCTCGGCCGGCGTGGGCACCTCCATCCATCTGGCGGGCGAACTGTTCCTGTCCATGGCCCAGGTGGATATGCTGCACGTGCCCTACAAAGGCAGCGGCCCCGCCGTCGCCGACCTGCTGGGCGGACAGGTGGACTACATGTTCGACAGCATCACCTCCGCCAAGCCGCACATCGAAGCCGGCAAGCTGCGGGCGCTGGCAGTGACCACCAGCAAGCGCTCGGCCGCCCTGCCCGACGTGCCCACCGTCGCGGAAAGCGGCCTGCCCGGCTACGAATTGATGCCCTGGTTCGCGGCCTTCGCCCCCGCCGGCACGCCGCCCGAGGTGGTTGCGAAACTGAACGCCGCGATGCGCGCATCGCTGAACGACGCCAAGGTGCGCGCCACGCTGGACTCCATCGGCGCCGAGCCCATCGGCGGCACGCCGGATGAACTGCGCGACCACCTGGCGCGCGAGACCGCGCAATGGAAGACGCTGGTGAAGGAACGCAACATCAAGATCAATTGAGGCCAGCGCGGCTGCGGCACGCTGGAGCTGGACGTCTAGGCGGGTTCCTGCAAGGCCGACGCATCCAGCAGATGATCGACGATGGCGAGTATCTGCTCGGCGGCTTCGCCGATATGCCGCTCCAGCGCGGCTTCGGCGTCTTCGGCCCGGCCCTGCCGGGCGAGCGCGATCAGTTCGCTGTGCTCGTCGTGGGCCTGCTGGCGGATCGGCGCGTTGACGATCTGGAAGCGGAAATAGCGTTCGGATTTTTCGTGCAGCGCGCGCACCATGGCCAGCGCGGCGGGCCGTTGCGCCGAACGGTACAGCAGTTCGTGCAGCTGCCAGTTCAGGCGCCCCCATTGCTCGGGCTCGGCCGTGTCCATCTGCGCCACCACCTGGCTCGCCAGCTCCAGGTCCTGGGGCTCGCGCTGCTGCACGGCCACGCGTAGCAGCCATGGCTCCAGCCGCAGCCGGATGTCGAAGAACTCCTGCACCTCGGCGCGCGACAGCATGGAGACGTAGGCGCCGCGATGCGGAATCATGTCGATCAGCCCTTCGGCGCTGAGCTGGCGGATAGCCTCGCGCACAGGCAGCCGGCTCACCCCCAGTTCCTCGGCGAACAATTCCTGGCGCAGCGCCGAGCCAGGAGGAAGCGCGCCGGACAGGATGCGGTCGCGCAATTCGTCGACCACCAGTTCGACGGCGGTCTTGCGCACCAGGCGGCCGGGGCTGGCGGCCTGGGAACGGGACGGGTTGGAAGCGGAAAGCGGCGAATTCTGTGACATGAAACCTGCCTGGTTGCACCGTGCGGCGGGAGCGGCACGGGAGGGACTACGCGGAACCCGCGCCGCCATGCCCAGGAAAACCCCGAGAGACAGCCGATAGCCACAGCCCTTTTAATGTGAGTATATTGGATCCATGATCCAGTTCAAACCGCCGCCCGCCAGGGCGACGGACCGAGGCCCGAGCCTCGTTTTTTTAAGCCCCATATTTTTGGATCCAATATCCAATAACCATCATCCAGCCGGATTGCTTCGGCTGGACCACGCATCAGGAGCCGCAGCATGAGCATTCAATGGCAAGGCGTATTCCCCGCCGTCACCACCAAGCTGAAACCCGATTTTTCGCTGGACCTGGAGGCCATCCGCCTGGGACTGGAACGCCTGATCGAGAACGGCGTGGGCGGCGTCGTGATGATGGGCATGGTGGGCGAAAACGCCCAGCTCTCGCCCGAAGAGAAGCTGCAGGTGCTGCGCACCGCCGTGGACACCGTGCGCGGCCGGGTGCCGGTGATTTCTGGCGTGGCGGAAACCGGCACCGCCCGCGCCGCCGCCTTCGCGCAGGAAGCCGCGCGCATTGGCGTGAACGGCCTGATGGTGTTTCCCGGCCTGACCTACAAGTCCGACGGCCGCGAGACCGTGGCCTTCTATCGCGAAGTGGCGCGCGCCAGCGCCCTGCCCATCCTGCTCTACAACAACCCGCGCGGCTACGGCGTGGACCTGACGCCGGACCTGGTGGCCGAGCTGCTGGAAGAGCCGACCATCGTCGCCATCAAGGAGGAGTCCTACGACACCACCCGCGTCACCGACCTGATCACGCGCTTCGGCGACCGCCTTGCCGTGGTCTGCGGCGTGGACGACCTGATCCTGGAAAGCGCCGCGCTGGGCGTGACGGCCTGGGTATCCGGCATGGCCAACGCCGTGCCCAAGGCTTCGGTGGACCTGCTGAAGCTGGCCGTCGAAGGCGATTTCGTGCGGGCCCGCAAGCTCTATGCCGCGTTGACGCCGCTGTTCCACCTGGACACCGTGGTCAAGCTGGTGCAGCACATCAAGCTGGCCGAACACCTGATCACCGGCAGCGCCGAAACCGTCAAGCCGCCGCGCCTGGACCTGGCCGGGGCCGAACGCGAACGCACCATCGCCATCACCAAACAGACGCTCGCGGATCTTTCCGCCCTGGGCTACTGATACCGGAGCCGCCACCATGCGCCCCTACCGCCTGTCCGCGCTGGCCCTCAGCGCCCTGTCCGCAGTTTCCGTCCTGTCCGCCGCGCATGCCGCGGACTACCCCGCCCGCTCGATGGAACTGGTGGTCGCCTACCAGCCCGGCGGCGGCAGCGACAACACCGCGCGCGCCATCGCCGAGGCGGTGCGCCCGCCCCTGCTGGCGCAGCCCACGGTGGTGATCAACAAGCCGGGCGCCAGCGGCTCCATCGGCTGGGCCTACGTGGCCAACGCGCAGCCCGACGGCTACAAGCTGGTGTTGATGACGCCCGAAATGCTGGTGGTGCCCCTGATGGGCATAGGCAAGACCACGGTGGGCGACTTCCAGCCCATCGCCCGCTTCACCGACGATCCCTCATCGGTCACGGTGCGCGCCGACGCGCCCTGGAAGACGGTGGAGGAATTCCTGGCGGACGCCAGGAAGAATCCCGAACGCGTCGCCGTGTCCAATGCCGGCATCGGCACGGTGCCGCACATGGCGGCGGCGGCGCTGGGCGAACAGGCCGGCGTGAAGTTCGTGCACGTGCCTTACCAGGGGTCGGCCCCGGCCATCATGGGCCTCCTGGCGGGCGATGTGCAAGCCACCACGGTCGCCTACGCCGAACTGCAGCAGCACGTCGAGACCGGCAAGCTGCGCACCCTGGCGGTCATGGCGCCCAAGCGCCTGGACAACCTGCCCTCTGTCCCGACCATGAAGGAGAAAGGCGCGGACCTGCAGTTCAGCGTCTGGCGCGGCATCGGCCTGCCCAAGGCCACGCCCGCCGACGCGGTCGAGAAATGGCGGGCCGCGGCCCGCCAGGTGGCGCAATCGCAGGACTTCCAGGCCTTGATGCGCAAGCAGAACCTGACGCCCTCCTACGCCGACCTGCCGCAATTCACGGCCGACGTGGCGCGCCAGGAAGAGGCGTTCAAGGCCTTGGTGCCCAAGCTCAATCTGAAGCCCTGAACGCGTAGCCCTGAACGGCGGCGGGCGCGCCACGCCCGCTCGCCCGATCCGCCTATTCGACCGTCGCGCCCGACTTCTTCACCACTTCCGCCCAACGCGGGATTTCCGTCGCCATCAGGTCCCGCAGTTGCTCGGGCGTGCTGCCGACCAGTTCCATCCCCATGGTCTTGCCCAGCTTCTCCTGCACGTCCGGCTCTTTCAGGATCGCTGCGATTTCCTGGGCCAGCTTGTCGAGAATGGGTTTGGGTGTGCCCTTGGGCGCGTATACCGCCTGCCAGGACGCCATCTGGAAGCCCGGCACGCCGGCCTCCTGCATGGTCGGCACCTCGGGCGCCAGCGCGATGCGGTCCTTGGTGGTCACGGCCAGGAGCTTGAGCTTGCCGGTCTGCAGCAGGGGCAAGGCCGCCGTCATCTGGTCGAACATGAAGGTCACCGCGCCGGAGGACACGTCCACCATGGCGGGCGGCGTGCCCTTGTACGGCACGTGCGTGAGCGGCACGCCTATCATGCTGGAAAACAGTTCGCCGGCCAGATGCGTGGAGGTGCCCGCGCCCGAGGACGCGAAGGTGCGCTTGGACGGGTCGCGCTTCAACAGCGCGATCAGGTCGGCCACCGAATTCACGCCCAGGTTGGGGTCCACCAGCAGCACATTAGGCAGGTAGGCAATCAGCGAAACCGGCTCGAAGTCCTTGACCGGGTCGTACTTCAGGTTCTTGTACAGGCTGGCGTTGATGGCGTGCGTGCTGATGGTGCCGCCGAACAGGGTGTAGCCGTCGGGCGGGGCCTTGGCCACATAGGTCGCGCCGATGCCGCCCGCGGCGCCGGGCTTGTTCTCGACGATGACGTTCTGGTGCAGGCGGTCGCCCAGCTTCTGCGCCAGCACCCGGCCCACCACGTCGGTCGAACCGCCCACGGTGAATGGCACCACATAGGAAATCGGCTTCTGCGCGGGCCAGTCGGCGGCCTGCGCGGGCGCCGCCAGCGTACCCAGCATGGCGGCGGCCAGCAGCGCGGCCAGCGCGCCGCGTCGTTGCGTGTTCATGGTTGTCTCCTGCCTCTTGTTTGGCTTATGGGGTTGCCGGCTGCGCCGGCGGCAAGGCTCAGCGGCCCTGTTGCTTGCGCCATGCGGCGAACTTGTCCTTGGTGCCGGGGTCCGTGGGCGGATACAGCCCCAGGATGGACGCGCCCTGCTGCACCTCGCTGGTCACGAAGTCCTCGAAGGCCGTCATCTCCACGGCTTCGACGGCGATCTCGTCGGCCAGGCTGGCGGGTATCACCACCACGCCCTCGCGGTCGCCCACGACGATATCGCCCGGCCACACCGCCACATCGCCGCAGCCGATGGGCGCATTGATGTCCAAGGCCTGGTGCAGGGTCAGGTTGGTGGGCGCCGAAGGCCGCTGGTGATAGGCGGCAAAGCCCAACTCGGCAATCTCGGGCGAATCGCGGAAGCCGCCGTCCGTGACCACCCCAGCCACGCCGCGCTTCATCAGCCGCGTCACCAGGATGGAGCCGGCGGAAGCCGCGCGCGCGTCCTTGCGGCTGTCCATGACCAGCACCGCGCCTTCCGGGCAGGTCTCGACCGCAACGCGCTGCGGATGGGCGCGGTCCTCGAACACCTTGATGGTATTCAGGTCCTCGCGCGCGGGGATGTAGCGCAGCGTAAACGCCGGGCCGACCATATTGGGCAGCGTGGCGTTCAGCGGACGCACGTCCTGGATGAACTGGTTGCGCAGGCCGCGCTTGAACAAGGCCGTGCACAGGGTGGCGGTGCTGACGCCGGCCAGGCGGGCGCGGGTTTCAGGATTCATTTGGGACACGATGGCTCCGGGGGGGCTGAAGGCAATGGGGTGGGCGCGGATGGCGCGCTAGAAGATCTCGGGTTCGGGTACGGGTGCGCCGAAAGCGGTTTCCAGGAAATCGAAATCGCAGCCGTCGTTGGCTTGGAGGATGTGCTTCGAGTACATCCAGCCGTAGCCGCGCTCGTAGCGCCTGGGCGGCGGCGTCCAGGCGGCGCGGCGCGCGGCCAGCTCGTCGTCGCTGACGTTCAGGTGGATGCTGCGCGCGGGCACGTCCACGGTGATCAGGTCGCCCGTTTTTACCAGGGCCAGCGGGCCGCCGATATAGCTTTCCGGCGCCACGTGCAGGATGCAGGCGCCGTAGCTGGTGCCGCTCATGCGCGCGTCGGACAGGCGCAGCATGTCGCGCACGCCCTGCTTCACCAGCTTGGTCGGGATGGGCAGCATGCCCCACTCCGGCATGCCGGGACCGCCCTGCGGTCCGGCATTGCGCAGGATCATGATGTGGTCGGCGGTGACGTCCAGGTTCTCGTCGTCCACCGTGGCCTTCATGCTGGGGTAATCGTCGAACACCAGGGCCGGGCCGGTATGCCGCAGGTACTGCGGCGCGCATGCGCTGGGCTTGATGACGCAGCCGTCCGGCGCGATATTGCCGCGCAGCACTGCCAGCGCGCCTTCGTCGTAGATGGCCTGGTCCAGCGGGCGGATCACGTCGTCGTTGTAGACTTCGGCGCCGGCGATGTTCTCGCCCAGCGTCTTGCCGGTGACGGTCATGGCGGACGGATCCAGATGGTCTTGCAGCCGCGACATCAGCGCCGGCAGCCCGCCCGCGTAGAAGAAGTCTTCCATCAGATAGGTGTCGCCGCTGGGCCGGATGTTGGCGATCACCGGCACCTTGCGGCTGGCGGCGTCGAAATCGTCCAGTCCCACGGCGCAGCCGGCGCGGCGCGACATGGCGACCAGGTGCACGATGGCGTTGGTTGAGCAGCCCATGGCCATGGCCACGTTGATGGCGTTCTTGAAGGACGCCAGGCTCAGGATGCGCTGCGGCGTCAGGTCTTCCCAGACCATCTCCACCACGCGCCGGCCGCATTCGGCCGACATGCGCATGTGGTTGACGTCCGCCGCCGGGATCGAGGATGCGCCCGGCAGCGTCATGCCTATGGCTTCGGCGATGGCGGTCATGGTACTGGCGGTGCCCATGGTCATGCAGGTGCCGTAGCTGCGGGCGATGCCGCCCTCGACCTCGGTCCATTGCTCCTGCGTGATCTTGCCGGCGCGGCGCTCGTCCCAGAGCTTCCAGGCATCCGACCCGGATCCCAGGATCTTGCCCTTCCAGTTGCCGCGCAACATGGGGCCGGCGGGCACATAGACACAGGGCAGCCCGGCGCTGACCGCGCCCATGATGAGACCCGGCGTGGTCTTGTCGCAGCCGCCCATGAGCACGGCGCCGTCGACCGGATGGCTGCGCAGCAGCTCCTCGGTCTCCATGGCCAGGAAATTGCGGTACAGCATGGTGGTCGGCTTGACGAAGGACTCCGACACCGAGATCGCGGGCAGTTCCACCGGAAAGCCGCCCGCCTGGAACACGCCGCGCTTGACGTCCTCGACGCGCTGCTTGAAGTGGCTGTGGCAGGGATTCAGGTCCGACCAGGTGTTGATGATGGCGATGACTGGGCGGCCCGCCCAGTCGTCGGGGCCATAGCCCATCTGCATCATGCGGGAGCGGTGGCCGAAGGAACGCAGGTCGTCCTTGGCCATCCAGGCGGCGCTGCGCAGGCTTTCGTAGGAGCGTTTCATAGGGGCGAGGCGGAGTTTCATAGTGGCGACCGGGCCATTTAAACACTAATACATTAGTGCGTCAGCCTGGTAAAAACCCGCTAAACTCCGTTACTCTTCAGGCCCAACTCCGCACGCGACCCGATGCAAAGCACCAAGCTCAGACTGGACCGTTCGCGCCACGCCGCGCCCCAGGTCTTTGAACATCTACGCGAACAGATCGTGTCCCTGGAACTGGCCCCGGGTACTCCCCTGTCGCGCATCACGCTGGCGGAAACCTACGGCCTGAGCCAGACCCCGATCCGCGACGCGCTGATGCGGCTGGCCGAAGAAGCGCTGGTCGAGATCTATCCGCAGCACACCACGGTGGTCAGCCGCATCGACGTGGACGCCGCGCGCGAAGCGCATTTCCTGCGCCGCTCGCTGGAACTCGAAATCGTGCAGATGCTGGCGCAGCGCCCGGATCCCCAGCTCTTCCAGCGCCTGCAGGCCAGCATCGACCTGCAGCGCGCCAGCCACGCCAGCAGCCAGTTCCAGCGTTTCATCGACGCCGACCAGGCCTTCCACCGCGACATGCACGAAGCCGCCGGCGTGACCCGGCTGTGGGAACTCGCGCAACGCTACAGCGGCCACCTGGACCGCTTGCGCCGCTTGCACCTGCCCGAGGCCGGCAAGGCCGAACGCATCCTGGACGACCACCAGCGCCTGCTGGACGCCATCGTCGCGCAGGACCCGCAGCGCGCCCAGCAGGTGCTGCGGGAACACCTTTCGGGCACCCTCAGCCAAGTGGCCGAGATCTGCAAGCGCTATCCGGAATATGTGCTGACGGCGTAGGCCCCGCCGCCCCTCGGACGTATTCGCCCCGCGCATGCGCGCCCTGCCCGGTATGATCGGGGACACGCCGCGGCCACAAGCCTGGCGCCGGCGCCCCGCGCCACCACCGGAAAACACCAATGACCGCAAGGCACGCATTCCTGATCGCCCTGGCCGTGACCGCCTGGACCCACCCCGCGCAGGCCGCCCCGCCCGGCGCCTGCGAAACCGTCACGGTACGCGAAGGCGACCCAGTCCCCGCCGACGCCTGCGCCGTGAACATCGTGCCGCGTGACCCTGGACCCGGCGGCATGGTGTCCGCCGAACCGGACTGGCTGCCGCTCGACCCGCAAGCCATGCCAGGCGTGTTCTACGACAGCGCGTCGGTCAAGGTCGTATCGGAGCGCCCCGCCGTCAGGGCAGTGAACGTGGCCTGGTTCTATGCCCAGCCCAAGATTTCCGCCGCCAACGGGCAGCCCTACCGCTCCGTGACCCAACCGGTCACCATGAATTGCACCGCCGGCACTTATACCGTCAGCCAGGTCGTGCACCATGCGGGCGAGAACGCCACCGGCCCCGTCGTCGAATCCCTGCCCCCGCCCGGCATCCGCAATGCGCCCATCACGCAAGACCCTGTGCAGCGCAAGCTGCGCGAGATCGTCTGCCCGGCCAACGGCAAGGGGCCGCGCAAGTAGCAGCAGCCGGCCGTCGCTGCCGCGCCGCGCGCCTATCCCGCCGCTTCGGCCGCCAGCCGCGCCTGGCGTTTGGCCAGTTCGGTCTTCAACTGCACCAGGCTGGGCGTAACGATGGGCAGGAAGGCCGCTTCCCGCCAACGCCGGGCAAAGCCTGAGCCGGCCTGCCGCAGATAGGCCCCGCCGCCGCTGGCCTGCAATTCCAGCTGCACCGCCTGCTGGGCCGCTTCGGCCAAGGCGATGCGGATTTCGAACAGCCGCCAGGGCTGCGCCACGAAGCTTCCGCTACGCACGCCTTCGAGCAAGCCCGCGGTCAATGCATCCAGTTGCGCGCCCAGCGCTTGCAGCGGCTGGCCCAGGATGCCGCGCGAGGCCTGGCCCTGCCCGGCCTCCAGCGCGGCGCGCAAGGCGCCCCGCGCCAAGCCGATGGACAGGCCGCACTGCATGCCGGCGAAGGCCGGCCGGGCCTGGGGCAGGTATTGGCGCGCGTCGGAATGGATCAGCCATTCGGGGCCGATGCGCACATCGCGCAGCGCCAGCGCGGCGGTATTGGTCGACTGCAACGCCAGCAAAGGCAGGTCCGCGCTGCGCTCCAGCCCCGCAATGTCGTGCGGCAGCGCCACCACCGCCGGCGTGCCATCAGGCGCGGCGACCGCGGCCGCCACCAGGAAGCCTTGCGGCCGCAGGTTCGTGACCCAAGGCATCTGTCCGTCCAGCGCCCACGCGTCGCCCGCCTCGCGCGCGGCGATCTGCAGCGATTCGATGCCGCTGAGGAACTTCATGGCGTTCGACAGCGCGGTCGCGCCGGCCTGCCCGCCCTGGAGCAATGACCCCAGCCAGGCATCCGCCAGACCGGCGTTCGGACTGCGCAACAGGTACTCGATGAAAACGCGCTGGCTCCAGGCCACGAAGGCGCCGGCGACGGACAGTTCCGCCAACTGCGCAATGGTTTCGATGGCATCGCCGATATCCGTGCCCGGCAAGCCGCCTTGCGCCACGGGCACGCCATGGCGCAACACGTCGGCGGCGGCCAGCCGCGGCAACAACTCCGCCGCGTCCAGGCTGCCGTCGTCCAAGGCGTCGGCGTGTTGCCGCAGCCAGGCTTTCAGGTCTGCCGGCAGCGCGGCGTGGACGGGCGTAAGGGCCATGGGAGTCTCCAGCGGGTCGTCATGGGATGCGCCGGCGCGGGCGGCCCGGCGCAATCTCGCATGATGCCCTCAAACTGCGACGCCCGGACGACCGTATCAGCCACCCGTCCTGGCCTGGCTGGATCAGGCCAGGCCCAGCAGCAAATCGGCCAGCAAGGCCGGATGCGTGATGTGGGCTTCGTGCGGCGCGGCAATGTCGACCCAGTTCCAACCCGCTTGGGACTTCACCAGCTTGCGCGAATCGTCCAGCACCGGCAGTTCGGGCTGGGTGCAATGGATGTAGGTACGGGCCACGCCGTTGCCGATGGGGTGCTTCAGGTTCAGCGGCGTGGTGTAGCTGGCCAGCGGATGCGCGGTCAGGCGGCGCTTGACCCAGTCATGGTCGGCGCTGCCCGGCGTGAATCCCCAGGCTGCAGGCAGCGGATCGGGAATCGGCACAGCCAATCCATCGGTGGCCTTCGAGGCGGCCGCAATGCGCGCGTCGGCATCCGCCTTCGGATACACGGAGAACGCATTCTGGCCGCTTTGCAGCACGATGGCGTCGAAGTACACCAGATGCGCAAGCCGCTGCGGTATCCGGTCGGCCACGCCCGTGATGGGAATGCCGCCGAAGCTGTGGCCCACCAGGATCACATCCTTCAGTTCCTGCGTCTCGATGACCTGGACCAGATCCTCGACGAAGGTGTCGATGGTGATGCTCTTGCTCAACAGGTGGGCGCGGTCGCCCATGCCCGTGTAGCTGGGCGCGTACACGCGGTGGCCTGCGGCCAACAGACGGTCCGCCACCGGGCGCCAGCACCAGCCGCCATGCCAGGAGCCGTGGGCCAGGACGTAGTTGCGGGCCTTTGCGGTCGGGGCAGCCGGAGCTGCCGCCCCGGCCGCTCCCGCAGCTGCCAGCGCGGGCAGGCCCGCGGCCAGCTTCAACAAGGTTCTGCGGGGAAGCATCGTCATGGCTTAAACCTGTGCCAGCGCCTGGTCCAGATCCGCCAGCAGGTCGTCGATGTGCTCGATGCCGATCGACAGGCGCACGGTTTCCTCGCGCACGCCGGCCTTCTGCAGCTCTTCGGGATTGAGCTGGCGGTGCGTGGTCGACGCAGGGTGCGTGGCCAGCGACTTGGAGTCGCCGATATTGACCAGGCGGGTGAACAGCTGCAGCGCGTCCTGGAAGCGCGCGCCGGCCTCGCGGCCGCCCTTCACGCCGAAGGTGAAGAGCCCAGGCGCCTTGCCGCCCAGGTACTTCTGCGCCAGCGCGTGGTCGGGATGGTCCGGCAGGCCTGCGTAGTTGACCCACTCGACCTTCGGATGTTCGCGCAGGTAGTTGGCGATCTTGACGGTGTTCTCGACGATGCGGTCCACGCGCAGCGCCAGGGTCTCGATGCCTTGCAGGATCTGGAACGAGTTGAAGGGCGAGATCGCCGCGCCGGTATTGCGCAGCGGCACCACGCGGGCGCGGCCGATGTAGGCGGCCGGACCGAAGGCTTCGGTGTAGACCACGCCGTGGTAGCTGACGTCAGGCGTATTCAAGCGCTTGAAACGCTCTTTGTGTTCCGCCCACGGGAACTTGCCGGAATCGATGATGGCGCCGCCCAGGCTGGTGCCGTGGCCGCCCAGGTACTTGGTCAACGACTGCACCACGATGTCGGCGCCGTGCTCGATGGGACGCAGCAGGTACGGCGACGGCACGGTGTTGTCGACGATCAGCGGCAGGCCATGGCGATGCGCCAGCTCGGCCAGCGCAGCGATGTCCGTGATATTGCCCAGCGGATTGCCCACGGATTCCGCGAAGATGGCCTTGGTGCGGTCATCGATCTGGGCCTCGAAGGCGGCCAGGTCGGAAGGATTGGCGAAACGCGTGGTGATGCCGTACTGCGGCAGCGTATGCGCGAACAGGTTGTAGGTGCCGCCGTACAGCGTGCTGGACGAGACGATGTTGTCGCCCGCTTCGGCGATGGTCAGGATGGCGTAGGTCACCGCGGCCTGGCCCGAGGCCAGCGCCAGCGCGGCGATGCCGCCCTCCAGGGCCGCCACGCGCTGCTCCAGCACGTCGGTGGTCGGGTTCATGATGCGGGTGTAGATGTTGCCCGGCACCTTGAGGTCGAACAGGTCGGCGCCATGCTGCGTGTCGTCGAACGCGTAGGCCACGGTCTGGTAGATGGGTACGGCCACGGCGCGCGTGGTCGGATCGGGGCGGTAGCCGCCATGCACGGCCACGGTTTCAAGCCGCCACTGGGGCTTCTTCGCTTCGGTCATCAGTATCTCCTGAAGGGTTGCTTATCAATGATTCTTCTCAGACGGGAAGCGTCCGCGCCGCGCGCAGGATGCGTTCCACGTCCGCATGATTGTTATAGGCGCCGACGGACAAGCGCACGTAACCATACTCCACTATGCTGGCCACGACCCCGGATTGTGTCAGATGCGCCAGCGCGGCGGCGGGATCCGGCACGCGCAGCGCCGTCGTCGTGCTGCGGAATTCGGGACCGGCCGGCGACACCACCTGCAGGCCCAGTCCGCGCAGGCCGGTGCCCAGCGCTTCCGAAAGTTCCAGCACCCAGGGCTCGATACGCTCGGGCCGCGCGCCTTCGATCAGGTCCAGCGCGGCAGCCCAGCCCGCGATGCCCGGATAGTTCAGGTTGCCCGATTCGAGCCTGCGGGCGTCGGCGCCATCGGCGATGCCCACCTGCCATTGCAGTCCGGACTTGTCCAGCGTATTGACGCCGGAAGGCCCGATGTACAACGGATCCAGGGCGTCCAGCAGCCTGGGCGACACATGCAGCAGGCCCACGCCCAGCGGTCCGAGCATGCCCTTGTGCGCGCCGCAGGCAAAGGCATCCACGCCCCATTCATCCACGTCGGCGCGCAACAGCCCCGCGCCCTGAATCCCGTCGACGACCAGCCAGATGCCGCGTTCGGCGCAACGCCGGCCCAACTCGGCAATATCGGTGCGCAGGCCGGTGCCGTATTGCACCCAGGACACCGCGATCAGCCGCGTGCGCGCATCCACGTGCTGCCAAAGGTCGTCCACCGTATAGCGATGCGAATTCGCCTGCGCCACCCGCACCTGCACGCCGCGGCGCCGCAGATTCAGCCAGGGCAAGGCATTGGTGGGATGCTCCTGATCGTCCACCACCAGGTTGTCGCCTTCCTGCCAGGCCAGCCCTTGCGCAACGATGTTCAGCCCTTCGGTCGTGTTCTTGGTGTAGGCCAGACGCTTGGCGTCGCCGCCGATCAGGCGCGCCAGCCGCAAGCGCAACGCATCCGCGTCCCGCAGCCACCGAGGCTTGTCGCTGCGCGCATAGGTGATGCCTTCGAAGAAGGCGGCGACCGCCTCGGCCACCCTGGGCGCCAGCGGGCTGGTATAGGCAATGTTGGCGTAGGCCTGGTCTTGCGTGATGGGAAACAACTGCCTGAATTCGTCCTGCCAGCTCATGCGCCGCCGCTCCGTCATTTCAACTTGGTATGCAGGGATTCTAGGTATATGACGCGCATTTGAGTAAGGCTTAGTTTTTATATCCATATGACCATATAGTCGCTCGCGCCTAGCCATCGCGCCCATAGAATTCCTGCCTTTCCGGACGGCATCGAATAAAGGAATGGCATGCGTTTGACTCAACAATTGAAAATCGCGGGCATGGCCGCCATGCTGGCGCTGGCCGGTGCGGCTCATGCAGGCACAGTCGATACCATCAAGAAACGCGGCGAGCTGGTCTGCGGCGTGAGCCAGGGGTCCGCAGGCTTGTCCATTGCCGACAAGCAAGGCCGTTGGACCGGCCTGGACGCGGACCTCTGCCGCGCGCTGGCCGCGGCCGTGCTCGGCGATCCGGAGAAGACGCGCTTCGTACCGCTGAGTTCGCAGCAGCGTTTTCCCGCGCTGCAATCGGGCGAGATCGACGTGCTGAACCGCAACACCACCATTACCTCCAGCCGCGACGCCGGCCTGGGCATCGCCTCCGCCGGCATCGTTTTCTATGACGGCCAGGGCTTTCTGGTGCCGCGCAAGCTGGGCGTCAAGAGCGCGACGGAACTCGAAGGCGCGCAGGTCTGCGTGCAGCCTGGCACGGTCAACGAGCAAAACCTGGTCGACTACTTCAAGAAGCACAAGCTGAGCTATCGTCCGGTCGTCATCGAGAATCTGGTCGAACTCGAGCAAGCCTTCTACGCCGGGCGCTGCGACGTCTACCTGTCGGATGCGTCCACCCTGGCCGCCAGCCGCGCGGCCCGCGCCAGCCAGCCCGACGACTTCGTCATCCTGCCCGAACGCATCAACAAGTCGCCGCTGGGCCCCTTCGTGCGGCAGGACGACGCCAACTGGGCGGCCATCGTGCGCTGGACCATCAATGCGCTGGTGGCGGCCGAGGAACTCGGCATCACCGCCCAGAACGCCGACAGCCAGGCGCAAAGCAACGACGCCCAGGTGCGCCGCCTGCTGGGCGTGGACCCCGGCATAGGCAAGAGCTTCGGCCTGGACGAAAGCTGGGCCCGCAACGCCATCAAGGCCGTGGGCAACTATGGCGAAGTCTGGAACCGCAATCTGGGCGCCGCGACGCCGCTGAAGCTGGAGCGCGGGCTGAACGCGCAATGGAACCAGGGCGGGCTGCTGTACTCGCCGCCGTTCCAATGATCCTGGCCGCTTGAGCGCCACGGGCGGGCCTTGAGCCCGCCTTTCTTGCATTTGCCCCCTCCTTTTCCATCATGGTTGCGACCACTCTTCCTTATCCCTCCACCGGCCGGTGGCGGCGCTGGCTGCCTGCGTTGGCGTGGACGCTCGCGCTCGGCGGCATGGCTGCCGTCCTGCTCTGGCACATCGAATCGGTGCAGACCGCGCGCGGCATCCAGGGCGGCTTCGGCTTCCTGTTCCAGCCCGCAGGTTTCCGCATTTCGGAAAGCCTGCTGGACATCACGCCGGAAGATCCCTATTGGATGTCGATAGCCGCTGGCCTGGTCAACACCTTGACCGTGGCCGCCGTGGCGATCCCGCTGGCGACGCTGCTGGGATTGGGACTGGGCCTGTTGCGCATGTCGCGCAACCCCTGGGCTGCACGCTGCGCCGCCGCCATCATCGCGCCCTTGCGCAACACGCCAGTCCTGCTGCAACTCTTCGTCTGGTACGGGCTGCTGCTGCGCCTGCCCGACCTGCGCCAGGCTTGGTCGCCGCTGCCGCACCTGCTGCTGTCCAATCGCGGATTGGCCTTGCCAGCCGTGCATGGGTGGGTGCCTTACGCAGCCGCGGCGGCCATCGCGCTGGCGCTGGGCGGCTTCGCCCGCCGCCGCTGGGGTAACCCCGCACTGTATGCCGTGCTGGCCGGCGCGCTGCTGGCATGGATGCTGTTGCCGCCCATGCGCATCGACATGCCGGTCAGGCGCGGCCTGGGTCTGCAGGGAGGCTGGCAGCCCAGCATCGAATTCGCGGCGCTGACGATAGGCCTGGTGGTGTTCCATGCCGCCTACATCGCTGACATCGCCCGCGCGGCCGTGCGCGCCGTGCCGGTCGGACTGGTGGAGGCCGGCCAGGCGCTGGGCCTGAAGCCCCGCAGCGTGCTGCGGCTGGTGATCGCGCCCTATGCCGCCCGCGTGGCGCTGCCGCCCTATGCCAACCAGTGCCTGGCGCTGGTGAAGAACAGCACCTTGGCCATTGCCATCGGCTATCAGGAATTGATGGCGGTGATCAACACCGCCATCACGCAGACCGGCCTGGCGCTCGAAGGCATCACGCTGGCCGTCGCGGTCTATCTCGGTCTGGCGCTGACGCTGGGCGGCGGATTGTCGGCCTGGAACGCGCGTAATACCCGCCACGGTCCTGGCGACACGCACGGCGCGCGCCTGGGCGAGCGGCCCACCTGGAACCCTGCCGGCGAACGTCGTGGTTGGCGCGGCAGGCTGGTGTCGGCCGCATTGGCCGCCGCCGTGGGCTTGATCCTATGGCGCCTGCTGGAATGGGCGTTGCTCGGTGCGGTGTGGCGCGGCGACCCCGCAGCATGCGCGGGCGCGGCCGGCGCATGCTGGGCCGCCGTGGGCGAGAACCTGCCCCTGCTGTTCTTCGGCGCCATGGCCCAGGCCGACCGCGCGCCGGCGCTGGCCGCCAGCGCAGCCCTGCTTGCCGGGGTTGCGCTGGCGCTGACTGCCCCGCGCATGCGTGCAGCGGTGCGCGCGGCCTTGCTCGCCGTCCTGTTGGGCGCGGCCATCAGCGCGCTGTCCGGTTGGCCTTGGGGCGGCGCCGCCATCGGGCCGCAACGCTGGGGCGGATTGCTCGTCACATTGATCCTGGCCATCTCCGCCTTGCTCGCCGCCGTGCCGCTGGCGTTCGCGCTCGCGCTATTGCGCCGTAGCCACAACCGCGCCGCCTCGCTGGCCGCCGCCGGCCTGATCGAGGCCGTGCGCGGCGTGCCGCTGGTGACGCAGTTGCTGTTCGCATCCTTCGTGCTGCCCATGCTGCTGGGCGGCGGCGTGTCCAAGTTCGCCATGGCGCTGGCCGCGCTGACGTTGCACACCGCCTGCCTGCTGGCGGAGGTGCTGCGCGGCGCGCTGCAAGCCATACCGCCCGGCCAGATGATGGCGGCGCGCGCCTTGGGCATGCCTGCGGCCATGGCCTATGGTTCGGTGATCTGGCCGCAGGCCCGCCGCATTGCCGCGCCTGCCGCCCTGGGCGTATTCGTGGGTGCGGTCAAGGACACATCGCTGGTCAGCATCATCGGCGTGTTCGATGTGCTCGGTGCGGCAAAGGCGGTGGTGGCCGGCACCGATTGGCGGCCCTATCACGTCGAGGTCTACCTGGCCGTGGCCGCCTTGTACTTTGCGGCCAGCCTGGCCCTGTCGCGCGCGGCCCGCGCCATGGAAGGCAAGACCGGTCGCGCTTGAGGCCAGCATGACGCCGTGGGCGCGGAGGACCCGCTTCAGAAACGCTCGTCCATCAGCGCCGGCATGACGATTTCCCGCACGAACGACGCGTCCGACAGATTCAGCAGCGCGCGTGTCATCGCCACCACGTCGTGCACCGGTATCAAACTGCCCTCTCCCCGCAGGCTGGCGGTTTCGCGCGGCACGTCCAGGCCGTCTTCCGTGTTCAGGTAGCCCAATTGCAGGCAGGTCACCGCCAGCCGCCGCGCCCTGAAGCTCTCGCGCAAGGCGTCGGCGATGCCGCGCAACGCGTGCTTGGACGCGCCGAACGTGACTTCGGGACGGCCGCTGCCGGCCAGCGCGGAAGTCGAGCCGGTCAGGATGACTTGCGGCTTGCGTGCGCCCAGGACGCGCGGAATCAAGCGCTGAAGCAAGAGGATGGTCGCGGTGACGTTGATGCTCACCATGCGCGCGATCTCCGCCGGCGAGTCAGCCAGGAAATCGTAATCCTCGCTGAAGGCGTGCTCTTCCCACACGCCCAGGTTGTAGAGGATGGCATCGAGTCCATCCGGGGCCTGCGCGGCAATCTGCTCGACGGCGGCCTCGGGGCGTGACAGGTCGGCTGCTATCCAGCGCAGTTCGCAACCGGGCGGCACAGTAATGTCCGCCGGCGCGCGCCGAGCCACGCCCACGATCAACGAGGCATCCTGGCCCAATCCCTCCACGAATGCCCTGCCCAGTCCCTTGCTGGCGCCTACTACCATGACCCGCATTGCTGCCTCCGTTCGATCGCGCCTGGGCAAGCGGCAATGCTGCCCGCGGCAATGACGCCGGGTATAGCACGATCAGCGCCGGATTCCCGCAATGCCCGCAAGCGCTGGCGGGCATTGCGCGGCTAGCGGACCGCGCCCTGCAGCCATGCCGGCCGCGGCGCCGCGTCCAGCCAGTTCTTGACGATCAGCCCCAGCTCGGTATCGCCCGAGATCCGCAGCCGGCGCTGGAAAAACAAGGTATCGGCGTCCGTTTCCGAGCGCATCAAGGCCAGCAGATCGGCCAGCTTGGCGCCCAGCTCCAGTTCGGCGGGAGCGCCGTTCCATACCGGCCGGAAGGCGCCCTGGCGCACCGCGAAGCTGCTGCGCAGGCCCAGGTCCTCGACCGTGATGGCGAAGCTGCGGCCTTCCAGTTCGGACGGAGGTGTGAGCCATTTCAGCCGCCGCGCCAGTTCCAGTCCGGCAGTGAAGTGCAGCGAGACGAACGGCGCGGGTAGACGCCGGCCCAGCCTGGCGAGCACGCCCGGCACTTGAATCGCCGCGCTCATGCCACGGCCTCCAACAGATCGATGCCCGGCTGGCCATGGAAGTAGCCGTTGCAGCGGACCATGCCCGCGGGCGGCTGCGCCTCCATCGGCGCCAGACCGCGCCGCATCGCATCCAGCGCGGCGATCGCGTCCAGCGTGCCGGTCGATTGCGGACTCACCCGCAGCACCTCCACGCCCATGGCGGCCAGCGCCGGCGCCTGCGACAGCAGGTCCAGGCAGGCTCCGGACTGTACCTGGATACCGTTGATCGCCAGGAAATCCCTCGATTCCCGCGTGCGCATGTCCAGGCCGTCCGGATGCTCGATGCAGCGAAATCCGCAGTCGTCCTTCTTCAAACGGAAATGACGCGCCGTAAAGCAGCGCGCCGAGAACGCCAACGCCATGCGGCCCCAGACCATGACTTCCGCCTCCAGGCCGGCTGGCCTTTCCGCCATGAGAAGAGCCAGCGTCCGGCCGTCCATTTCCAGCGGCGCGACGAAGCGCGCGGCGCCGCGCGCGGCCAGCCATTCGAGGGTGCCGCCGTGATAGGCATTGACATGGGGCCCCGCCACGAAGGCGCGGCCGTTCAGGTGCCGCA
This sequence comes from Achromobacter xylosoxidans, assembly GCF_014490035.1. NCBI lineage: Bacteria > Pseudomonadati > Pseudomonadota > Betaproteobacteria > Burkholderiales > Alcaligenaceae > Achromobacter > Achromobacter xylosoxidans. The sequence goes on from NZ_CP061008.1 coordinate 3,671,888, forward strand.
CCGCGCCCAGCTCGCCGGCTTCGACCATGAAGTCGTCCTGCCCGCAGAGCTTCTTCAACGCGCTGGCCTCGGCGCCGGTCTCGATCAGCGTGCGGCCCGACAGCACCACCGTCTTGCCCGCGGCGCGCAGGTCGCGCGCCAGCTCCATCCAGTCCTCGGCGCGCAGCTCGTGCCTGCGGCTACAGACGGTTTCGCCCACGTAGATGATGTCGGCGGGGCCATCGGCCAGCGACGCGTAGAAATCCAGCGTGTGCTGGCGCGGCCAGTAGTACTGCAACGGTGCGACCGATATCCGGTACGCGCTAGGTTTCATTTCCATGGACGTTCGAATGCGCCTTGCGTGACTTGGGAACCCTCGGAATGGCGCGCCAGCATGGCGTTCCATTCGGGACGGGGCGAAAAGCGGGAAGCGTCCGCATGCGCGCTGTCCAACGCGGCGCGCAAGGTCGACACCACCTGGGTGACATAGGCCGGGCTGCGCTGCCGCCCTTCGATCTTGATGGCGGACACGCCCATCTCCGCCAACCGCGGCAACAGGCCGATGGCGTTCAGGCTGGTGGGTTCCTCCAGCGCGTGATCCGCCTGGCCGTCCACATCGAAGCGGCCCTTGCACAGGGTGGGATAGGCGGCGGGTTCGCCCGGTTCGTAGCGGTCGATCAGGATGTCGTTCAAGCGCGCATCCATGCGGCCGTTCTCTTCCGACCAGCGCACGGCATGCGCGGGCGAACAGACGCCCTTGTTGTTGGGAGAATCGCCGGTGGCGTAGGACGACAACAGGCAGCGGCCTTCGGCCATGACGCACAGGCTGCCGAAGCCGAACACCTCGACCTCGACGCTGACATTGGCGCAGATGCGCGCGATCTCCGCCAGCGTCAGCACGCGCGGCAGCACCACGCGGCGTATGCCGAACTGTTCCTTCATCAGCTCGATGGCGTCAGCATGCGTGGCGGAACCCTGCACCGACAGGTGCAGGCGCAGGTCCGGATAGCGGTCGCTGGCGTAGGCCAGCAGCCCGGCGTCGGCCATGATGACCGCATCGGCGCCCAATCCATAGGCAGCGTCGACGGCGGCGCGCCATTCGGGCGCCCGGCCGGCCTGCACAAACGTGTTGATGGCGAACAGCACTTGCCGTCCGCGGCTGTGGGCCAGCTCGACGCCGGCGCGGATATCGCTTTCGGTGAAATTGAGCCCGGCGAAGTTGCGGGCATTGGTGGCGTTCTTGAGCCCGAGGTAGACGGTGTCGGCGCCGGCATCGATGGCGGCCTTCAGCGCGGCCAGGCTGCCGGCGGGGGCCACGAGCTCCATGGGAGAGGTTCGAGTTTCCATGCCGGCCAGTCTATGGGGCCGCCACGCCCCTGGCCTTGTCGCAGATCAAACGGCCCGTGCCGAATGCCGCATGCCGCCCTATTCTTCCGTGTACAGGCCGTGTTCGACCGCGTACACCGCGACCTGCACCCGGCTGGTGAGGTTCAGTTTCTTCAACACGTTCTGCACGTGGATCTTGACCGTGCTTTCGCTGACGTCCAGTTCGCGCGCAATCACCTTGTTGCTGGCGCCGCGCGCCAGCCATTGCACGATTTGGGTTTCGCGCGCGGTGAGGCGATGGCGCTCGGCGCTGCCCCCTGGCTGCGGCGCTTGCGCGGCCAGGCTGGCCTGGCCGCGGAATTGCTCGACCAGCTTGGCCGTCATGCTTTCGGCGATGACCGGCTCGCCGCCCGCCGCGCGGCGGATCGCGGCGGTCAGCGCCTCGGCGTCGATGTTCTTGACCAGATAGCCGCGGGCGCCGTCGCGCAGCGCCTGCCCCAGTTCGTCGGCCTCTTCCGACACCGTCAGGATGATGACCGCGCACGATGGCAATTCCTGCGTCAGCAGCTGCAGCGTTTCCAGCCCCGACAGGCCCGGCAGGTTGAGGTCCAGCAGCACCACGTCCGGCTTGAGTTCCTTGGCGCGTTTCAGGCCTTCGACGCCGTCGCCGGCCTCGGCCACGACCTCGAAGTCGGGCTGGCGTTGCAGCAGCAGGCGCACGCCCGAGCGGAACAGGGTGTGGTCGTCGACGAGGAGTATACGGATGGGCATGGTCGGAATATTCAAGCGGCCTGGCGTTCGCTGCCGGGCAAGGTCAGCGCGACGCGCGTGCCGGCGCCGGGCTGCGATTCAAGTTTTATCACGGCGCGCATGCGCGCGGCGCGTTCGCGCATGATGTGCAGGCCCACGTGCGATTCGCCGCGTTCGGCCACCTCGGCGGGGTCGTACCCTTGGCCGTCGTCGGCAATGACCAGGCTGAAGTCGCGGTCGTTGGCGACGTCAATGCGCACGTGGCTGGCTTCGGAATGCTTGCGCACGTTGGACAGCGCTTCCTGCAGGATGAAGAGCACCTGCAACTGCTCGTCGGGTGCCAGCGGCGCGCCCGCGCCAGGGCCGAAGCGCAGCTCGGTTTCGATCCCGGTCTGCCGCCGGAACCGCGCCACGGTGTCTTCGATACCGGCCTGCAGGTCGCCCTGCGACAGCTTGGTGCGGAAGTTGGTCAGCAGTTCGCGCACGTCCTGGTAGCTTTCGTCCACGCCGGTACGCAACAGCGGCAGGATCTCGTCGATCTCCGCCTGGTCGCCGCGCTTGACGGCAGCGTCCAGCATCTGCAATTGCAGGTTCAGGAAGTTCAGGCCCTGCGCCAGGCTGTCGTGCAGCCCCTGCGCCACTAGCCCGCGTTCGCGCACCACCGCCAGTTGGCGCGCCTGCGCGCTGAGGCGGCGGTTGTCCAGGGCCACGCCCAGATGCTGGCCCAGCGTTTCCAGCAACTGCGATTCGGCCGGTGACAAGCGGCGCTGCTGGCGGAAATGCAGGGAATATGAACCCAGCACCTCGTCGCGCGTGACGATGCGGAACACGGCCACGCTGGCAAAGCCGTCGCGCTGGCAATTCAGTTCCATGGCCGGCGGCGACTCGCGGAAATCCTGGATGACGATGACCCCAGCCTGCCGCGTGGCGACGCCGCAATAGCAGTCGTTCACACGCATGCAATGCTCGGACTCGACCAGTTCGTCCGACAGCCCCACCGACACCATCAGGTTGAGCTTCTCGTTGTTGGGATCCAGCGCCCGGATGCTGCCGCCCTCGGCGTCGAACTGCAGCATCACGCGCCGCAAGAAGCCGTCGCACAGCGCCTCGATCTCGTTGGGCTGGTTCAGGAAGGCGGCCATGTCGTAGAGCGCGCCGATGTCGCGGTTCTGCGCGGCCAGTTGCGCGGTCTTTTCTTCCACCCGCCGCTCCAGGCCGGTGTACAGATCCTGCAATTCATCGGCCATGCGGTTGTAGCCGCGTGCCAGCACGCCGAACTCGTCCTGGCTTTCCACCGGCAGCCGGGTGCTGAATTCCCTGGCCGCCATGCGTTGCAGGCCATCGCGCAGGCGCAGTACCGGCGAAATGATCCAGAGGTAAAGCAGGTAGATCATTGCCAGCGTGCCGGCGCTGGCGATAGCCGCCAGCACGCCCTGCGACAACCGCAGCGAGGTGGTCTTGCCGGCGTTGTCCTGTTCGATCATGCGCACCAGCGTGTCGGCCCGGGCCACGAATTCTGGCAGGGTCTCCAGATAGGTGGCGGCATCCGGCTGGGCCAGGGCGCGCGTGGCGGCCGGCTTCATGATGTCGTACCAGTAGGCGGCCACGTCATGCCATTGCTTGCGGATGGCCTGGTCGTTGGGAATGAACAGCGGGCGCGCGGGGTTGCCGCGCGCCAGCCGCGCGATGGTGTCGTCCATGAGCAGGACCTGCTCGTTGGTGCGGAACTCGCGTCCGGCCTGCGGCCGCATCAGCTCCACCGCCACGCGGTTGGCCCGCATGCGCAGGCTGCCCGTGTCGTTGATGGCCGCGCCCGCGCCTTCCAGCTGCCAGGACAGCCATAGCGTCCAGCTGACCATGGACAGCACCACCACCAGCGCCACCAGCGAGCTGATGACGATGCGCGTGGACAGGCGATGCCAGGGCGAAGGCAGGCCGTCGGCTGGGGCGGCGGTATCGGTGGGCTTCATGGCTTTCAACGCGGTCTTGCTGGAGGAATGCTGCGGCTTCCAGTGTAGCCGCAGCGCCTCTTGTTCCGGAGCCACGCCCTCAAGCCAGCCCCAGGGCGCGGCAAATGAAATCCGCGACTTGCGCCGGCTCGTTGACCGGCAGGCAGGGCAAATCGGTATCCAGCGGCGCGTCGGTGGCCACCGCCAGGAAACTGCTGTCTTGCGCATGCAGGGGCGGCTTGCCCAAGGTAGGCCGGTACACTTCGATGCGCGGGATCGCGGCCTGCTTGAAGCCTTCGACCAGCACCAGGTCGGCCGGCGACAGGCGCCCCAGTTGCTCGTCCAGCGTGGGCTCCGGCGCGTCGCGCAGCTCGTGGACGATGGCGTAGCGGAACGGCGAGGCCACCATCACCTCCAGGGCGCCCGCCTGGCGGAAGCGCGCGCTGTCCTTGCCGGGCGGCTCCATCTGGAAATCGTGGTGGCTGTGCTTGATGACGCTGACCCGCAGGCCGCGCGCGGCCAGCAGCGGCAACATGGCCTCGATCAGGGTGGTCTTGCCGCTGCCGGAACGGCCGGCGATGCCGAAAACTGGGGTCATGCAAGCTCCGTGAACAATGGGCATACGATGGGCAGGAATCCATCCGCCCGCGCCGAGTATGCCAGCAAAGCGCCCGCCACCAGGTCGAAGTACCAGCCATGCAGGGTCAGGCTGCCCGCCTCCACCGCGCGCCGCACAAAGGGCAGGTCTTCCAGATTGCGCAGCGAAATCAGGATCGAGGCCTGCTCGCAGGCGCGACGGCGTTCGGCCGCGGTCGCCTGCGGCATCTGCTGCAGCACCTGCCTGCGGGCCGGTTCCGCGATGTCCATCCAGCGCTCCAGGTAGTCGGTCTCGCCGTCGCCCCGGGTGCGCCGGTCCATCAGCGCCCGTATGCCGCCGCAGTGGGCGTGGCCCAGCACGATGATGCGGCTGACCTGCAACTGCTCCACCGCGAACTGTATCGCGGCCAGCACGCCCTGCAGGCCGCGGTCGGTGCTGGCCGGCGGCACCAGGTTGGCGACATTGCGCACCGTGAAAATGTCGCCGGGGTCGCAGCCCAGCAGCATGGCCGGATCCACCCGCGAATCGCAGCAGCCCACCAGCAAGGTGCTGGGGTGCTGGCCTTCGCAGAGATTGCGGTATAGCGATGGCGCGTCCTCGTAGTACTGCTGCTGAAAGCGCTGGAAGCCGTCGACCAGCCGTTCGATGTCGCGCATGTCAGCCTCCCGTCTGCGCCATGAAGCGCACGATGCGTTCCGGACGGGCCACAAAATCGTGGCGTTCCGGCTTGGCGGCGATGCCGGCCCGGATCGCCTGGATCAATTCGGCGTCGCTGGCGCCCGCGCGCAGCAGGCGGCCCAGCGGCACCTGGTCTTCCTGCCCCAGGCACAAGTACAGGGTGCCGTCCACGCCCAGCCGGACGCGGTTGCAGCTCGCGCAGAAATGGCGCGACATGGGGGTGATCACGCCCAGCACGGGCGTCCCATGGCCCGTGGTCCAGTAGCGCGCCGGTCCCGCGCCCGCCCCGCCCAGGGCGGGAACCAGGCCGGTTTCGGCGGCCAGCCGTGCTCCCAGGGCATTCAAGTCGGTGTGGGCGTAGCCCTGGCCGCAGCTGCCCATGGGCATGGGCTCGATCAGGCGCAGCACGAAGCCCTGCGCCACCGCGTAATCCAGCAGCCTGCGCACTTCGGCCTCGGGCGTGGCCGCATGCACCACGCTGTTGAGCTTGATGGGCGCAAAGCCCGCCTGCTTGGCCGCCGCCAGCCCGGCCAGCACCGACTCCAGGCAATCCCGGCCGGTGATCTGGCTGAAGGCGGCGGCATCCAGCGTGTCCAGGCTGATGTTCAGCCGGTCCACGCCCGCGGCGCGCAGGTCGTGCGCGTGGCGCGCGAGCTGCGTGCCGTTGGTGGACACGGACAGATCCTTCAAACCGGGCATGGCGGCGATGACGCCAGCCAGACCTGCAACGCCGCGGCGCAGCAGCGGCTCGCCGCCGGTCAGCCGGACCTTGCTCACGCCCAAGCCGGCGAACAACCCCACCAGCCGCGCCATCTCGTCGTGGCGCAGCCAATTCGCGGGGGTTTCGAATCCTTTGAAATCCTTGGGCAGGCAATAGCTGCAACGCAGGTCGCAGCGGTCCGTGACCGACACCCTCAGATAGTCGATGCGGCGGCCATGGCCGTCCACCAGGGGTCCCGCAGCCGGCTCGTCCATCATGCGGCGCTCCCGCTGTAGACGCGCTCGGGCTCTTCGCCCTGCAGGTCTATACCCTGGATGTCGGCGCGTTCGACCAGCAGCTTGGCGTACTGGCGCCAGGCCGTATCGCGGCTCATGGACGACAGCGCGGCGGCGATCTGTCCGGCCACATGCTCGTAGGGTTGCATGCGGCCTTCGATACGCCGCGTGACGCGCACGATATGCAGGCCGTGGCGGGTTTCCAGCAACTGCGGCAACAGGCCTCCCGCGGGCAGCGCGAACACCGCCCGCTCGAATTCCGGCACCGTGTCGCCGCGGCCCAGTTGGCCCAGGCTGCCGCCCACCGCGGCGGACGGGCAGTTCGATTGTTCGCGCGCCACCTCGGCGAAGCGCGACGGATCTTCCATCAACTCCGCCAGCACGGCGTTGCCATGGGCCCGCAGCATGTCCAGGTTCACGCCCGGCGTGACCTGGAACAGGATGTGGTCCGCCTCGATCAGCTCACCCGCCATGAAGCGTTGCGGGTGCATCTGGTAGAAGCGGCGGCAGGCGGCCTCGTCGGCCTCGGGCGCCGGCGCCTCGCGGGCCAGCAAGGCGCCGATGGCGCCCTCCTCGTCCGCGGGGTCCAGGCCCAGCCGGCTGGCCTCGTCCAGCAGCACGCGGCGCAGCACCAGGGCGGTGATCGCCTCGCGCATGGGATTGCCGGCCTCCGCATGCAGCGGCAGTTCGCGTTCCAGATCCGCGTCGTTCAGTTCGACGCCATTGACGATGACAGGCATGGTCGGCTCCTGGGACAGGGAATCAGCGCGGACGGACCAGCTGCCAGGCGCGGCCCAGATAGCCCACCGAGGCGAAGCCGCTCCAGACGTGGACCAGGCGCGTGAACGGAAAGATCACGAACAGCGTGAGGCCCATGAAGAGGTGCGCCTTGAACAGCAGCGGCACGTCGGCAATATGGCTGGCCGCGTCGCCCTGGAAGGTGACGATGTGCTGCGCCCAGGTCATCAGGCGCACCATCATTTCACCATCCATGTGGCCGGCCGACAGCGCGATGGTGGACAGGCCCAGCAACAGCGTGACCAGGATCCACAACAGCAGCAGCTTGTCGCCGGACCGCGTGGTGGCGCGGATGCGCGGGTCGCTCAGGCGGCGATGGATCAGGATCAGGAGGCCGATCAGGCACAGCCCGCCCATGACGCCGCCGGCCACCATGGCCACGGTCTGCTTCAGGCTGTGCGACACGCCCAGCGTGTCCCACACCACCACCGGCGTCAGCAATCCGGCCAGATGCCCGAAGAACAGGCCCAGGATGCCGACGTGGAACAGGATGTTGCCCAGCCGCAATTGCCCGCGGTGCAGCAGCTGCGAGCTGTCCGTCTTCCAGGTGTATTGCTCGCGCTCGAAGCGCACGAGGCTGCCCAACAGGAAGATCGTCAGCGCGATGTAGGGATAGATGCCGAAGAAGAACTGATTCAGGGAGTTCATGATGCGTCGTCCTGAAGATTAATGAGCCGCGGGCGCGCGGGGATAGAAGCGCACGGTCTGCGCGCCATCGCCCGAGAACGGCCGCAGCAGCGGTTCCACGCCGTCCGCGCCTATGCCGAACGTTTCCATCGCCTCGTCCATGTCGCGCACGGGCGCCTCGGTCTGTTCGCGCGGAATCACGCGGGACTGGGCACGCAGCACCGCGAAGATGCAGGCGTAGGGGCTTTCGCCCTTGGCCAGGCGCGCGCCGATGGCGGCCAGCACGTGGATGGCATCGTCCAGCAGGTCCTGCGCCTGGGCCGGGTCGATGACGCCCAGGAACTCCAGGAACAGCGGCACATGGTCAGGCAGCTCGGACACCACAGGCTCGAATCCGTGCTCGCGGTAGGTGTCCAGCAGGTCCACCATGGCCTGGCCGCGGTCGCGGCTTTCGCCGTGCACGTGTTCGAACAAGTGCAGCGAATGCGAGCGGTTGCGGTCAAAGGTGGCGACGTAGTTCTCCTGCAGCGCGATCAGGTCGTTGGTGGCCAGGTAGCCGACCAGCGGCTGCAGGGTTTCCTCTGCGTCGGGATAGTCGGCCAAGGCGGTTTCGACTTCACCCAGCGCGTCCAGCAGCTCGGGTTCCGGGTAGCACAGCAAGGCGGAAAGCAGGCGGTAAAGACTCATGGTTTTCTCCTTTCCTAGGCCGAAGCGGCCTTCTTGCGGGATTTCGGCATCTCGATGAAGATCTCGCTGCCCTGGGGCTTGCGTCCGAACAAGGTGCCTTCCGACACCCCGCCGGAGCAGCCGTTGCCGAAGGTGAAGCCGCAGCTGCCCTTCTCGTTGAAGCTGTCCTCGACGACTTCCTTGTGGCTGCTGGGTACCACGAAGCGGTCTTCGTAGTCGGCGATGGCCATGATCTTGTACATGTCCTGCACCGTGGCCTCCGTCAGCCCCACCTGGTCCAGCAAGGCCGTGTCGCGTTCGCCATGCACCGTCTCGGAGCGCTTGTAGGCGCGCATGGCCAGCATGCGTTCCAGCGCCTGCACCACCGGCGCTTCCTTGCCCGCCGTGAGCAGGTTGGCCAGGTAGCGTACCGGGATGCGCAGGCTGGAGACGTCGGGAATCATGCCGCTCTTGCCCACCGTGCGGCGCGGCATCTGGCCGGACTCGGCGGCCGTCTGGATGGGCGACAGCGGCGGGATGTACCAGACCATGGGCAAGGTGCGGTATTCGGGATGCAGCGGGAAGGCGACGCGCCACTCCACCGCCATCTTGTAGACCGGCGATTTACGCGCGGCCTCCAGCCAAGATTCCGGGATGCCCTGCTCGCGCGCGGCGGCAATCACCTCGGGCGAATGCGGGTCCAGGAACAGGTCGAGCTGCGACTGGTACAGGTCCTGTTCGCTGGCGGTGGACGCGGCATGCTCGATCTGGTCGGCGTCATACAGCATCACGCCCAGGTAGCGGATGCGGCCCACGCAGGTTTCCGAGCACACCGTGGGTTGACCGGCTTCGATGCGCGGATAGCAGAAGGTGCACTTCTCGGCCTTGCCGCTGCTCCAGTTGTAGTAGATCTTCTTGTACGGGCAACCCGAGATGCACATGCGCCAGCCGCGGCACTTGTCCTGGTCGACCAGCACGATGCCGTCGTCTTCACGCTTGTAGATGGAACCGGACGGGCAGCTGGCGACACAGGCCGGGTTCAGGCAGTGTTCGCACAGGCGCGGCAGGTACATCATGAAGGTGTTCTCGAAGGTCGAGTACATCTCCTTCTGCACGCCCTCGAACAAGGCGTCGCGGCTGCGCGCGCTGAATTCGCCGCCCAGGTCGTCTTCCCAGTTCGGGCCCCAATGGATCTTGTCCATTTTCTTGCCGGTCAGCACCGACACCGGACGCGCGGTGGGCGGCGTCTGCGACAGCGGCGCCTTTTGCAGGTGCTCGTAGTCGAAGGTGAACGGCTCGTAGTAGTCGTCGATCTGCGGCAGGTTCGGGTTGGCGAAGAGGTTGGCCAGGATGCGCAGCTTGCCGCCCTGGCGCGGTTCCAGCTTGCCAGCGGCGGTACGCTTCCAGCCGCCCTTCCACTTCTCCTGGTTCTCCCATTCCTTGGGATAGCCGATGCCGGGCTTGGTTTCCACGTTGTTGAACCAGGCGTACTCGACGCCGTCGCGGCTGGTCCAGACGTTCTTGCAGGTGACCGAGCAAGTGTGGCAGCCGATGCACTTGTCCAGGTTCAGCACCATGCCGATTTGGGCGCGTATCCTCATGATTGCTTCTCTTCTTGTTGCGTTGCTTCAACCAGCGGACCTTCGAGCCAGTCCACCTTCTTCATCTTGCGCAGCACCACGAATTCATCGCGGTTGGCGCCCACCGTGCCGTAGTAGTTGAAGCCGTAGGCCTGCTGGGCGTAGCCGCCGATCATGTGCGTGGGCTTGAGCACCGTGCGCGTGACCGAGTTATGGATGCCGCCGCGCTTGCCGCTGGTTTCCGCCCCAGGCACGTTCACGATCTTTTCCTGCGCGTGGTACATCAGGCACATGCCCACCGGCACGCGCTGGCTGACCACCACCCGCGCCGTCAGGGTGCCGTTCACGTTGAAGACTTCGACCCAGTCGTTGTCGACCAGCCCGGCCTGCTTGGCCTCGGCTTCCGAGATCCACACGTGAGGACCGCCGCGGCTCAGCGTCAGCATGCGCAGGTTGTCCGAGTACGTGCTGTGGATGCCCCATTTCTGGTGCGGCGTCAGCCAGTTCAGGACCAGTTCCTTCTCGCCGTTCGGGTAGCGGCCCAGCATGGGCGCAACCGTCTTGGTGTCGATAGCCGGCTTGTACACGCAGGAGCCTTCGCCGAAGTCCAGCATCCAGCGGTGGTCTTGGTAGAACTGCTGGCGGCCGGTCAGCGTGCGCCATGGAATCAGCTCGTGCACGTTGGTGTAGCCGGCGTTGTAGCTGACCTCTTCGCTTTCCAGACCCGACCAGGTGGGTGCGGAGATGATCTTGCGCGGCTGCGCCTGGATGTCGCGGAAGCGGATCTTGTCGTGCTCGCGGCCGACGGCCAGGTGCGCGTGGTCGCGTCCGGTGATCTTGCCCAACGCTTCCCAGGCCTTGACGGACACGTGGCCATTGGTCTCGGGCGCGAAAGTCAGGATCATCTCGGCCGCATCGATGGCGGTGTCGAGCTTGGGCCGGCCCTGGCTCACGCCCGGCTCGGTCACGGCCTCGTTGATGCCGGCCAGCTCATGCACCTCGTGCTCGGTGTTCCAGTTGATGCCCTTGCCGCCGTTGCCCAGCTTGTCCAGCAGCGGCCCCACCGAGGTGAACTTGCGGTAGATGTCGTTGTAGTCGCGTTCGACCACCGTCATGTTGGGCGCGGTCTTGCCGGGAACCAGGTCGCATTCGCCCAGCTTCCAGTCCTTGGGTTCGAAAGCCTGGCCCAGTTCTCCCGGGGTGTCGTGCATCAGCGGGGTCAGCACCACGTCACGGCGTTTGCCCAGGTAGGGGCCGCCGATCTCGCTGAACTTCTTGGCCAGCAGCTTGTAGATCTCCCAGTCGGTCTTGCTTTCCCACAGCGGCTGCACGGCTTCGCTCAGCGGGTGGATGAAGGGGTGCATGTCCGACGTATTGAGGTCGTCCTTTTCATACCAGGTGGCCGTGGGCAGCACGATGTCGCCATAAAGGCAGGTGGTGCTCATGCGGAAGTCCAGCACCGTCAGCAGGTCCAGCTTGCCTTCGGCGGCGTCTTCCTGATACTGCACCTCGGTGGGCTTGATCGCTTCGGCTTCGTCGCCGAACACCGCGTTCTGCGTGCCCAGCAGGTATTTCAGGAAGTACTCGTGGCCCTTGCCGCTGGAGCCCAGGATGTTGGAGCGCCACACGAACATGTTGCGCGGGAAGTTGGCCGGGTCGTCGGGGTTCTCGCAGGACATGCGCAGTTCGCCCGACTTCAGCTGTTCGGCCACGTAAGCCACCGGGTCCTTGCCCTGGCTTTCGGCCTGCGCCACCACGTCCAGCGGATTGGTGCGCAATTGCGGCGCCGACGGCAGCCAGCCCATGCGCTCGGCGCGGGCGTTCAGGTCGATCATGCTGAGGTCGCCATAGCGGCCACGGTCCGCCGTCGGGCCCAGGATCTCCTGGACGTTCAGCTTTTCATGGCGCCACTGGCTGGTGTGCGCATAGAAGAACGACGTGCCGTTCATCTGGCGCGGCGGGCGGACCCAGTCGGCGGCGAAGGCCAGCGGCGCCCAGCCGAACTGCGGGCGCAGCTTTTCCTGGCCCACGTAGTGCGCCCAGCCGCCGCCGCTCTTGCCGACGCAACCGCACATCATCAGCATGTTGATGATGCCGCGGTAGATCATGTCCATGTGGTACCAGTGGTTCAGGCCGGCGCCGACGATCACCATGGACTTGCCTTCGGTGTCGTGGGCGTTCTGCGCGAACTCGCGCGCCACCTGGATGACCTGCGCGCGCGGCACGCCGGTGTGCTTTTCCTGCCAGGCGGGCGTGTAAGGCACGTCATCGTCATAGGAGCTGGCGACGTTGCCGCCGCCCAGGCCGCGGTCCAGGCCGTAGTTGGCCATCTGCAGGTCGTACACCGTGGCCACAAGGGCCTCGCTGCCGTCGGCCAGGCGGATGCGGCGCGCAGGCACATTGCGCACCTGCAGCTCGCCATGCTCGCTGCCGAAATACGGGAAGCCCACGCCGACCACGGCGTCGGACTGATCCAGCAGGCTCAGCGCGGGTTCGATCTCGCGGCCGCTGCCGCCGTCCTTGGACTCCAGGTTCCAACGGCCGACCTTCTCGCCGCCGTTGACCGCGCCCTCGCCCCAGCGAAAACCGATGCTGCCATTGGGCGCGACCAGGTCGCCGGTCTTGGCGTCCAGCACCAGCGTCTTCCAGTCGGGGTTGTTCTGTTCGCCCAGGGCGCCGTCCAGATGCGAGGCGCGCAGGAAGTGGTCCGGCGCGTGGAAGCCGTCGCGCTCCTTCAACAGCACCAGCATCGGCATGTCGGTGTAGCGGCGCACGTAGTCGCGGAAGTATTCCGATGCGCCGGAGAGATGGAATTCCTTCAGGATCACATGGCCCATGGCCATGGCGAGCGCGGCATCCGTGCCCTGCTTGGGCGCCAGCCAGATGTCGCCGAACTTGACCATTTCGCCGAAGTCGCTGGACACGGCCACCGTCTTGGTGCCCTTGTAGCGGACCTCGGTGTAGAAGTGCGCGTCGGGCGTGCGGGTCTGGGGCACGTTGGAGCCCCACACCATCAGGTAGGTCGAGTTGTACCAGTCGGCCGATTCCGGCACGTCGGTCTGTTCGCCCCAGATCTGCGGGCTGGCGGGCGGCAGGTCGCAGTACCAGTCGTAAAAACTCAGGCAGGCGCCGCCCAGCAGGCTGAGATAGCGCGCGCCTGCCGCATAGCTGACCATGGACATGGCCGGGATCGGCGAAAAGCCGATCACGCGGTCAGGGCCGAACTTCTTGATCGTGAGCGCGTTGGCGGCGGCCACGATCTCCATCGCCGTGTCCCAGTCCGCACGCACGAAGCCGCCCAGTCCGCGCACGGCCTTGTAGCGCTTGGCGCGCTTGGGATCTTGGCTGATCCATTCCCAGGCCGCGATCGGGTCCATGGTCTTGCGCGCCTCGCGCCACATTTCCATGAGGCGGCCGCGGATCATCGGATACTTCACGCGCTGCGCCGAGTAGACGTACCAGCTGTAGGAGGCGCCTCGCGGACAGCCGCGGGGTTCATGGTTGGGCAGGTCCGGCCGCGTGCGCGGGTAGTCGGTCTGCTGGGTTTCCCAGGTGATCAGGCCGTTCTTGACGTAGACCTTCCAGGAGCAGGAGCCGGTGCAGTTCACGCCGTGCGTCGAACGCACCACCTTGTCATGCTGCCAGCGGGCGCGGTAGGCGTTCTCCCACTTGCGGTCCTCGTTGACCGTTTCGCCGTGACCGTCCGCGAAGGTGGATTTCACCCGCGACATGAACTTCAAGCGGTCCAGAAAATGGCTCATTCTCTATTCTCCAAGAGCGCCGGCCCCGCCGGCGCGTACTGCGATCGATGCTGTTGAATCCATTGTGGGCGCGGCCCGCCTGCCGGACCATTCGCCGGTGGCACAGGCCGGGCGCGGCAGAATGACTAGTCACTCCGGCCGCGTCCGCTACGCGCTAGCAAGGCACCGGCGCATTGCGGCGGGCGTAGTACCACCAGGTGATGACCATGCAAGTGGCGTAGAACCCGATGAAGCAATACAGGGCGGCCTGCACGCTGCCGGTCATCTCGAGCGAGGTGCCGAAGCTGCGCGGGATGAAGAAGCCGCCGTATGCGCCGATCGCGCCCGAGAAGCCCAGCACCGCGGCCGATTCCTTGGCGGCGTCCGCCTGGGCCTGCTTCTGAGCGGCGGCACCCTTGCCTTCGGCCGCCTGCGTGCGTTCGCGCAGGAAGATCACGGGAATCATGCGGAAGGTCGAGCCGTTGCCCACGCCGGTCAGCGCGAACAGCACGATGAACATGGCCAGGAAGCCGTTGAAATTGCCGGCCTGCCCGGCGACCGGCAGGAACGTCACCACGCCCAGCACCGCCGCGATCATGGCCGCGAAGGTGAACAGCGTGACGCGCGCGCCGCCCAGCTTGTCCGACACCCAGCCGCCAAACGGCCGCGTCAGCGACCCCACCAGCGGGCCCAGGAAGGCATAGGCCATGGGGTCGACCTGCGGGAACAGCGTCTTGGTCAGCATGGCGAAGCCCGCCGAGAAGCCGATGAAGGAGCCGAAGGTGCCCACGTACAGCCAGCACATCAGCCAGTTGTGCTTGCGCTTGAAAATGACGGCCTGGTCCGCGAACGAGGCGCGGGCGTCGGCGATGTCGTTCATGCCGAACCATGCCGCGATCGAGGCCAGCGCAATCGGGATCACCCAGATGAAGCCGGCGTTCTGCAGCCACAGATTCTGCTGCGCGCCATTGGCGTTGATGACCTGGGGCTCGCCGCCCGCCACGCCGAACACGCCGATGGAAATCACCACCGGCACCACGAACTGCACCAGGGAAACGCCCAGGTTGCCGATGCCGGCATTCAGCCCGGTGGCCAGGCCCTTCTTCTCCTTGGGGAAGAAGAAGCTGATGTTGGCCATGCTGGAGCTGAAGTTGCCGCCCCCCAGGCCGCACAGCAGCGCCAGGATCAGCAGGGTCGGGAACGAGGTGGTTGGGTCGCGCAGGGCGAAGCCCATGCCGAGCGCCGGGATCAGCAGCGAGGCCGTGGAGATGGCCGTCCACTTGCGCCCGCCGAACACCGGCACCAGAAAGGAATAGAAGATGCGCAGGGTCGCGCCCGACAGCGCGGGCAACGCCGTCAGCCAGAACATCTGGTTCTTGGACAGCATGAAGCCGGCGCGGTCCAGGTTGACCACCACCACGCTCCACAGCATCCAGATGCTGAACGCCAGCATCAGCGCCGGAATGGAGATCCAGAGATTGCGGTTGGCGACGCGGGCGCCGGTCTGCTTCCAGAAGCCGGGATTATCCGGCTCCCAGCGCGCAAGGACTTGAGTGGAAGACATAGGGATACTCTCAGGAGGTGGTGGAAGGAGAGACGGCGTGTTGCCGGGCGATGGCCGCGCTTTCCGGCCGGAAACTGAAATGCATGAAGATGAGGGAGACGCAGACGGTGCCGTACAGCAGCATGAAGGCGCTGGAGCGGACGCCCGTCAGGTCGAGCAGAACCCCGAACATGATCGGCAGCACGAAGCCGCCCAGGCCGCCGGCCAGGCCGACGATGCCGGACACGGCGCCGATGTTTTCGCCGAACTCGTCCGAGATGAACTTGAAGACCGAGGCCTTGCCGATGGCCATGGCGATGCCGACCACGAACAGCAGCACGGTGAAGGTGACCGGTCCCAGCGCAATGCCGAAGCTGCGCGGGCCGTTGGCCGTTGCGATGGTGAATTCCGTTTGCGGATAGCTCAGCAGGAAGAACGCGACCCAGCACACCCACATCACCCACCAGGTGGTCTTGTAGGCGCCGTAGCGGTCGGAGATCCAGCCGCCCACCGCGCGCAGCACGCCGCCGGGCAGGGAAAAGCAGGCCGCCAGCAACGCCGCCAGCTTCATGTCGAAGCCGTATTCGCCGATGTAGTACTTGGTCATCCACAGCGCCAGCGCCACGTAGCCGCCGAACACCACCGAGTAGTACTGGCAATAGCGCCAGACGCGCGGGTCCTTCAGCATGGCCATCTGCGCCGACAGGCTGGCGCCGCTCTTGACGCGGTGCGAGGGGTCGGAAGAAGAGAACAGCCAGAACAGGATGGCGGTGACCAGCAACGCCACGGCATAGACCTGGGGCACGATGACCCAGGCCCCGCCCGCCGCCGCGATCAGCGCGGGGGCCACGAACTTGGTGATGGCCGAGCCCGAGTTGCCGGCGCCGAACACGCCCATCGCCAGGCCCTGCTTGTTGCGCGGGAACCAGCGCGCCACGTAGGGCGTACCCACCGAGAACGAGCCGCCCGTCAGGCCGACAAACAGCGCCAGCACCAGGAACTGCCAGTATTCGGTGGCGTAGGACAGCAGCCAGATCGGCACCACCGCCAGCAGCATCAGGATGAAGAACACCGGCCGCCCGCCGTAGCGGTCGGTCCAGATGCCCAGCGGCACCCGCACCAGCGAACCGGTCAGCACCGGCATGGCGGCCAGCAGGCCGAACTCGGTTTCAGACAGGCCCAGTTGCTGCTTGATGGGAATGCCCAGCACCGCAAAGATCATCCACACCGCGAAACAGATGGTGAAGGCGAATGTGCTTGAAATCAGGACCCGCATCGGCGCGCCGGCGGAAGGTTGACTTGCTGCCATGGTTACTCTCGCTTTACTCACGAAGACATGTGGCTAGCCTAGGCATGGCGGGCCTTGCGGACCATTCGCCAGCCGACCAGAAGCCCCGTGCCGATGTGACTAGTCACCCCTTTCTTGCCGGCCCGGCTTGCGCTGGATCAAGCGGCCGCGCTGGCGGCAAAGCGCCGGACGCATTAATATGCATTTCAAATACACCTTTAAAAGCGAAGCCGAAACGGCGCCGCGACTACCCACATGAGCACGCTGCTTAGCATCGAAGAGCCGGCGGCGGCCCCCCGCCGCGCAAAGCCCCAATGGAGCGCCTTCACGGAAATGGGCTTCCGGCCGCTATACCTGGCCGGCTGCTTCTGGGCGCTGGCGTCCGTGCTGCTGTGGGTGCATGCCCCTGCCCGCTTGACGGGCGTGTTGAACGGCATGTTCTGGCATGCGCACGAAATGCTGTGGGGCTTCGTCGCCACCATCGCGGTCGGCTTCCTGCTGACGGCAGGCGCCAACTGGACCGGCAAGAACCCCTTGCGCGGCACGCCTCTGGCGGTCCTGTGCGCGGTGTGGATCGTGGCACGCGCGGGCTATCTCGTGCCAGGACGCCCGGCCTTCGTGGTGGCCGCGTCGGCGGATCTGCTGTTCTTCCTGTGGGCCGCGGGCGCGCTGGGCCGAGCCGTCGCCGTCACGCGCAATCAACGCAATTACGGCATTCCCTTCCTGCTGCTGGGCCTGGCCGCCACCGACGCGCTCTACCTCTGGGCCTCGGTCCAGGGCGACTACTTCGCACTGATGCGCTACTTCAACGCCGGCCTGCTGTGCATGGCGGTGCTGACGCTGCTGATCGCGCGCCGCGTCATCCCCTTCTTCGCCAAGCGCGCCGTTGCGGGGCTGGACATCCCGCCGCACACCCGCAGCGGCCACTGGCAACTGGGCACGGGCATCGTCGCCATCGCCTGCCTGCTTGCCGGCCAGCCGCAAGTCGCCGCGCTGGCATTGGCCGCGACCGGGCTGATCGCCCTGGCGCAATGGGTATCGTGGAAGCCCTGGGCGGTACGCAAGGTGCCGCTGCTATGGATTCTGTACGCGGGGTACGGCGGCCTGGGCATCGGCCTTCTGGTGGGCGCGGCGCAACTGGCCGGCTACGTGCTGCGGCCCGCCTGGCCCGCCCACGTGATCGGCGTGGCCGGATTCTCGGTGCTGATCCTGGGCATGGTCACGCGCACCGCGCTCGGCCACCTGGGCCGGCCGTTGCAGACTGACCGCAGCATGGTGCTGAGCTATGCGCTGATGATTCTGGCAGCCCTGCTGCGCCTGGCCGCCCTGCTCCCGACCGCCGCCGCCATCGGCTTCCTGCACGCCTCGGCCACCGCCTGGGCGCTAGCCTTCGCGCTGTACCTGTGGCGCTTCTTCCCGATGATGATCCGGCCGCGGGCCGATGCGGGCAAGACCGCAGCGCCAGTGATGAAGGTGGTGGCGGTCGGGCGGCGTCCGGCCGCCTGAGCCTCAGCCGCGCCCTTCGCGCCGGCGCGTGGCCGCGAGCTGCTGCTTCATGGCCTTGAGCCAGGCCTTGACCTGCTGCATGTCCACGAACTGCGACAACTCGAACTCGAGTTCGCCTATGTATTCCTCGGCATCGGCGATCTCCGCGTCCAGGTCTTCCATCAGGTCGGCAGGATCTATGGACTGCGCGGGATCGAAATGGTATTTGGCCTTGAAGCCGTCTTCCGCGGCCGCGATGTCGCCGGCCAACACGGCGAGCTGCGCGTCCAGCGCCTGGTTGTACTGCGCGTAGCGTTCCTCATCGACGCCAGCCAGCCCATCCGGACCGGCAGCCGCCAAGGCGTCGATTTCCGCCAGCGTCTCGGGCGCCGGCGCAGCCCGGCCGGCCGCCGCCTGGGCCGGCGGCGCTTCGACTTCGACCCCGCCCTCGTCCTGTACGTCTTCCGCGCTGGCGTCGTAATCCGAGCCGGCATGCTTGAGATACAAGGCCTTCAGCCTGTCCGTGTCGCACTCGGCCGGCGTGCCGTCCAGCACGATGACGTCCAGCGTCTCCTGCGCCAGCTGCGCGGCAATTTCGGATGCCAGGGCGCGTTCCGCCTTGGTCAGCTCCTTCTGCTTGCAGGCGTGGTCGAAGCAGGCCACCAGCTTGGCCTTCAGTTCGACCTCGACCGTCTCCAGCGGCGCCAGCACGTCCTCGTATTTCTTCTGGTATTCGGGCAGCACGGCCTGCCACCCCCGCAGGCGGGCGCGCTGCTCTTCTAGCGTGCGCGCGAGCGACTCGAATCGCTGGCGCTGCGGCGTTCCGGATGCCGGCAGCGCGGCGGACGTGTTTTCTTGCATGGAGAGAACCTGGGCAGGCGGCGCCTGGAGCGCCTTGAAATGATCGGAGCGCCATTTTAGGTTACCTGTCGGCCGAACCCTCGGCGGCGTTGTCCTTGGCCGTCGTGTCGGCGGGTTCGATGTCCTCGTCGGGCACCTCGTCGCCCTGAGCGCTGTCACTGGCGTCGTCCGGGTTCACCGGCGGCGGCCGCTGGACGGCAGTCCCGGGCGGCGGCACGGACGCCATCGTTATCGGATGCAAGGCCAACTCGAATTGGATCTGGGGCATCACGGCACCTATCAGGAAATGCGGCGAAATCCGCCGCAGCCCGGTATTAGCAAGCGCCATGCCACCAAGCCAGCGCAAGAGGCATCAGAAGCGCGGATTCTTGCCGAACGGCACTTCCGTGTCCGTCGGTTTCTCGAAAGACGCCGTATCGCCGTTCAGGTCCGCGACGTGGATCTGGGCCAGCCGCGTCGCTTCGTCGATCGCAACCTGGGCCGACGCGAAGCGCTCTTCGACGGCAATACGCTCTTGCGGCGCGCCCGCCGCCGGCGGAACCAGTACGTAAGCAATGCTCCAGCTGCCCTGTTGCTCAACCGGACGCTCGAGCTCGAAATCCCATCTGGCGTGTTCCATGGGGCCTCCTGTCGAATCCTGCTTTCATGCTACTGCGGTTTACTTGGGACGAGGGTCGCGGATGCCCTGGTCTAGTCCCTCGAATTCGCCGCGCCGCAGGCGCGGCAGGAAATTGGCCATGGCGCGCGCCACATTGCGCACTTCCTGCTGCACCGCCTGGTCCCGGTCCAGGTCGTCGTGGCTGGTGGCATACGGGCGGTAATAGCTGATGTAGCGGTCCAGCCGAGAGGCCGCGCCGGCATCCATCAGCCCCATCCAGTCCAGCCAATCGGCGAGGCCGCGCCGCTGCGCCTCGATGCCGGCCACATCTCCATGCACCACCAGGCCGTAGGCGCGGCCGGCCAGATGCTTGGGGTATGGCCAACCGGCAAGCTCTACCTGCTTGGCCTTGAGCGGATCCTTGCCGCGTGTCAGCGTGGGATCGGGATTGCCGCCGTCGGCGCACACCAGCCTGTCTATCATCAGCTTCAAAGGGCTGGGCGATTGGTACCAATACGTGGGCGCCAGCAGGATCACGCCATGAGCCGCGACCCATTGCTCGTAGATGCCGGCCATGGCGTCATTGGACTGTCCCAGCGAGTGATTCGGGTAGCAGCTGCATGGCCAATGGCACAAGGGCATCGCGGTCGACACGCAGCCCTTGCAGGGATGGATGCGGTACTCGTACTCGGAAACCAGGCGGCTGAGATCCAGCAGATCCGTCTGCAGGCCCGCTGTTTGCAGTTCATCCAGGACGATACGCGCCAGCCTCCAGCTCTTGGAAGCCTCCCCCGGACAGGTGCCGTCATTGCGCGCGGCCCCGACGATCACCAGGACACGAGACGGCGTGGCCGGATCGCGCTGCACTGCTGCGGCGCGCGCCAGCCGGTCACGGGTTTCCTGCCACTCCACGGACAGGTCGTAATCAGGGTCCGCGTAATCCGGGCCGGCCTTGGCCGTGAGGGGCGCCTTGCGGCCGTTTTCGTAGGCATCCCATGCGATCGCCTCCAGGCGCTCGAGGGCGGCGCGCTCGGTCTGGAAGGCTGGATCGTAGAAGCGCCGCATGAAGCGCAGGCGGAATTCTTCCCGCGCAAGGGGGCCGCCATACTGTCCCTTGCGCACCGACGGTCCGATTTCGGTCATGGTTCTCTCCTGGCGCGTTTGCGGCGCCGCTCTTGCCGGGCGCGCGCGGTACAGGCCGCGGCCAACGCCAGCAACTTGTCTTCGTCCAGGCGCTCGGCGTCGACCAGCCCTTCGTCCGCGCCCTTGAGCGCGATCAGCAATTCGTCCAGTTTCAGATGCAGCGCCTCGCTGTCCTTGTTCTGGCTCTGCTGGATCAGGAACACCATCAGGAACGTCACGATGGTCGTCCCGGTATTGATCACCAACTGCCAGATTTCGGAATACCTGAAGGCCGGGCCGGTCGCGGCCCAGATGATCACGGCGATCAGCGCCAGCCCGAAGGCGATTGGCGAACCCACCCATCTGGTCACGTGCGCGGCGAAATGGTCGAAGAACCGGGAGATGGGGTTGGCGCGGCCGGCTGAGGCGCCACCGCCTGAGGCTCGGCCGGTGCGTGCCGCGCGGTGCGGCCGGCTAAGGAGTGGCCGGCTCAGGCGCGCGCCCTCCCGGGCTTGCTGACGTCGGGGAATACTGGTGCTCGGCATGGTGTTGCGTCCAGTCCTAGCGGACAGTCCGCTCAGCAAGCCGCATGCCCGGGGCTGGTTCATTCCCGATACCGGCTGCCGAAGCCCACATCGCGCCCCAAGGCGTCCGGTGCGCCGCCCGTCATCGGCAAGCCCTGTGCCCACCCTGCCGCCAAGGCCTGCGCGTCGCGTACGGGGTCGGAGGCCTTGGCGCGTTCATCGCGCATGCGGCAGGTTTCGGGATCGGCGGCGAACAGGCCGCGCGCGTGTACCCTGGCCTGCTCGATCAGCTGCGCGGTCTTGGGAGCGCGTAGCTGCGCAAAGCGCAGCAAGGCCGCCTCCAGCGCATCGTGTCCGCCGTCCAGGCATCGGGCCAGGTGCCAGGCGTCCTCCAGGGCCTGGCACGCGCCCTGCCCCGAGGTAGGCAAGGGCGCGTGCGCGGCATCGCCCACCAGCAGCACGTTGTCCCGGCTCCAGATTTTCAAGGGTTCATGAACATGCACGAAGATCAGATGGACCGCATGCGCCGGCGTTGCGCGGATGATGCGGGCGACAGGCTCAGGCCACCCGCCGAACAAGGTCTCTACCTCCTGGCGCGGGTCCGTGGCAGGCGCCGTCGCGCGCAAGGGCCGCGCCTGCGCCCCCGCCCAATAGACCAGCCCTGGCCGCACCGCCACGGCGCCAAAGCGCTCACCCGCGCCCCAATAGTCCCGGATGGCGATTTCATCGACCAGCGCGTCATCCGCCTGCGCCACGCCTATCCAGTTCACGAAGCCCTGGTAGACCGGCGCGTTATCGCCCGCGACATAGCGGCGCGCCACCGAATCCATGCGACCGTCGGCGCCGATGAGCAGGTCCGGGCGGATACTCAGCCCGTTTTCGAACCGCGCCACCGCCCGGCCGCCTCCGTCCGGCTCGATCGTCACCGCCCGATGCCCGTACGCCACCGGGATGCCGGCCGCCGCGGCAGCGTCCAGCAGCACCGTCTGCAGATCCCTGCGCAATACCGTATGGGTCGGGTGTCCCATCAAACGGTCCAGCAGCGCGATATCCAGGCCTCCCAGCGGATTGCCTGCCGCGTCCAGCCGGCGCATCGCGGCCGGCCGGCCGCTTACCGCCGCGATGTCCTGCAACAGCCCCAACTCCTTGAGCACAAAGCCCGCATTGGGCCACAACGTCACGCCAGCCCCCATGGCCGCGGGCTGCGACCTGCGTTCGTACACGCGCGGCCTGTGCCCCTGCTGGCGCAACGCCAACGCCACGCTCAAGCCCGCAATGCCGCCGCCCAGTATTCCGATTTCCACGCTTTTGCTCTCCTTCAATGCCCGCCTCGACGCGCCGCTAGCGGCGCTACATCGGGCGATGGGGGCATCTTAGAGTCCGCCACTTTTGATAACTAGCATTCCAAAATTGGCCTATTAATTACCTCAATCGGGATAATCATGCGCGACGCCCTCGACCTGAACACCGTCCGCGTCTATGCGGCGGTCGTCGACGAACAGAGCTTCGCCGGCGCGGCCCGCCTGCTGGCGCTGCCGTCATCCAATGTCAGCCGTCACGTCGCGTCGCTGGAACGCCGGCTGGGCGTGCGCCTGCTGGAGCGCAGCACCCGCCATCTGCGCATGACGGAAGCCGGCAGGCTGTTGTACGAACGCGCCAAGCCCTTGCTCGACGCCTTGCTCGCCACCGAAGAAGAGCTGGGCGCGGTGCAACGCGAGCTGCGCGGGTCCCTGAAAATGTGCATGCCGGGCGAAGCGCCCAGATTGTTGGCCCCCATCCTTGCCGAGTTCTGCAGCCTGCACCCCGGCGTGGAACTCGAATGCGATACGCGCATGAGCGGGCTGGAGTCACTGCGGGACGAAGACGTGGACCTGGCCATCGTCTTCCATCGCGGCCGGCAGGACGACAGCGCCTTCATCACGCGTGAACTGGCCACCCTGCCCAGCATCGTGGTCGCGGCGCCCAGCCTGCTTGCGCAGACCGGAACGCCTCGCCACGTGCGGGAACTCAAGTCCCTGCCCTGCATCACCACCCTGAGCGCGCTGAAAGGCCAGCCCTGGCAATTCGTCGACGCCGCCGGCGAGATCGTCAAGGTGCCGGTCCGCAGCCGCTACCGCGTCAACAGCGGCGAACTGGCGGGCGCGGGCGCGCGCCAAGGCATAGGCTTCGCGATACTGACGGCCTTTGGCTGCCAGGAAGACCTTGCCGCGGGCCGCCTGGTGGAGGTGCCGCTGGATCTGCGGCCGGCGCCACTGCAACTGCTGGGGGCATACAGCCATCGCCATTCGGTGACTGCACGGGTGCGGGCGCTGCTGGAGTTGATGCAGCTGCGGTTGGGCAACGCGGGACGACCGGCAACCGCGGAATCCTGACGATGCCGCGCCACGCGCGCTAGCCGTCGCTAGGCGCCAGGTCGGGCGCCGAGCGGGCCGGATCGACCTTTTCTCCCATCCGGAATGCGCGCCAGTCGGCGCCGGCGCCTGACAGCCAATGCCGTACGTAGCACAGGCTCAAGGCGGTGGACAGCACGTCGCCCTGAAATCGCAGATCAGGCTGCAACCGCAGCCAATTGAAGTCCTCGATGGTCCGGATCCTGCTTGCCAGCACTTTGACGCCCTTTCTGGACGCGTGCCCGAGCAAGCTGAAGAACTGCTCCTGCAACGCATCGACCTGGCTGATGCCCGCGGGAATATCCACGCGCAGGCCCACCGCGCGCAGGACGCCGAATGGCGTGGGCGCGCCGGCCCGGCTACAGGGAAGAAGGCGGACGCGTAGCGTGGCCTTGAAATCACCGTAGCGCCGGAAGAACTCGGCGCCTTCGGCGACGCGACTGCTCAACGGGATATTGAACACAACGCGCACGCTCGGGTAAATCGGCTGCGGCCTTTCCCGGAGCAGGGGCCCATCCGGCAGCAAGTTGCTACCCACCTCCGCTATGCGCAGATCGAGGCAAAGCTGTTCGGCCAGGCCTCTCCCCGCGTGCACGTTGAGCGGATGGTCCATGGTCAACGGCGCCAGGCTGCCGCTCTCCTGGAGAATGCGGCACGCGGCCCGCAACGCGGATGCCGCGGCTGCGTGCGATGCGCCCGTGGGCTGGCGGCTCATCCAATCCCCCGCCAGCGCCATTTCGCAGACGGCGCCGCTTGCGTCCAGAATGGGCTGAATCTTCAGCGAACTGCCCGGGCATGGCGTGGCTTCGGTCCTATCGTTGACGTTCATGCGTGTTTTCTGTGATTCCGCCGGCGCGGGAACGGCGCTCAGCCTGCTGGCGCCAGAGTACGGACCGCCGCAAGGCGCTCCCATCATAAGATTCTGATTCTCCAGGTCCTGGAAGCGCCCCCCGTTCGGATGCGCCAGAGCGAGTCTGAAGGACGGCGGCCAGCATTTTCAAAATCTTTTGATGTTCCGTGCCGCCCCCCGTTTCTACGATGGGCTCATGCCCGTCCAGGAATCCCAACCCCTCTCGCATGACAATGTCGAGGTCCCCCTCAGAGGGCCGACACTATTGCTGCATCTGTTCGCCCTCGCGCTCTTGGCGTGCATTGGGGCCGCGGCGGCCCTCTCCCTCTATTGGGCCTTCAGCGACACCGTTTCGGCCTATCGCCGCCAGATGAATGCCGCGGCCTACACCGCGCAGCTCTTTTTCGACCAACGGGAGATCCTGCTGCGCTCCCTGTCCTCTTCCGCGGTGCGCAACACGGACCGCGCGCCGGTCTCCCAGACACCGCGCTTCTTCGGCAATACGCGGCAGATCGAGGTGTTTCCGCTGCAGGAAGAGCAGGACGCCTACGACTGGGCCCTGATCCTCACCCCCCGCGACCTGAACGACGTAGGTCTTGCCCATACCCAGTTGCTGTACAGCTCGGTGCGCACGGGCCAGACCTCCCTGCTGGTGCCGCTGCCTGGACATGAACAGAACGAGATGGACCCGGCCAAGCAGCGCTGGATTGCGCGCGCGCTGGCGGCAGCCGATCCCAGCCTGGACCCCGCCGGCCGCCATCCGATCGTCTGGCTCAGGCCGCCGATGGATCAGACAAACCGGTTGTACCTGTACACGCCCATGGATTCCACCGCACCGGACTCGGGGTGGATCGGCCTGGAAGTGGTGGATATCGATGCCGCCATCGATCTGTCGCCCCTGATCGGCGGCAGCTACGCCTTGTACGACCAGGACGGCGCACCCGTGCTGCACAGTCCGGCCGCCTCGTTCCTGGCCATGTCCAGCCCGCGCGACGCGCACGCGGACTCCTTCGGCTGGTCGGGACCCGGGCTGCTGCCCGAGTATGTGGTGCTGAACAAATCCGTCGGCGCGGCAGGCTGGCGGCTGGTCTACCACACGCCAATCAGCCGCATTCTCGGCAACACGGCTTTTGCGGTCCAGGCGACACTGGCCGCCGCGGTCCTGCTGCTCGCGGCAGTGGTCCTTGGCGCGAGGCATATCAAGAAAACACTGATCGCGCCGGCCATCCAGCAATACGAAGCCTTGGCCGACAGCGTGTCGCTGACCCGCAAGCTCGTCGAGGTGGCGCCGGTGGGCCTGTGCCTGCTGCGGCGCGCCGACCACAAGCTCATCCTGTCCAATGAACTGGCCCGCCAATGGCTGCTCAGCGATGCCGGCCTGCTGTGCAGCGCGGCCACCTCCGCCGGCCTCAATTCGACGCGCGAGTACGCCTTGCAGGACGGCCGCAACGTCCACATCACGTTTGCCGGCATCACCTATCGCGGCCAGGAGGTGGTGTTGTGCGGCATCAACGACATCACACCCTTCAAGCAGGTAGAGCGCTCGATCATGCGGGCCAAGCTCGATGCCGACGCCGCGAACCACGCCAAGACCGTGTTCCTGACAACCATGAGCCACGAAATCCGGACGCCTTTGTTCGGCATCCTGGGCACGCTGGAAATGCTCGGCCTGACGGCGGTCGACAACCAACAGCGCCAATACCTGGAAACCATGCAGCAGTCCTCATCGACGCTGCTGCGCACCATCAATGACACGCTGGACCTGTCCCGCATCGAAGCCGGCTACCTGGAGCTGGAGTCAGAGGCTTATTCTCCGGCGGAGCTGCTGGACGCCGTGGTCAGCGGCTATGCCGCGCGCGCCGAAAGCAAGGGACTGCACCTCTATGCGGTGGCCGACGTGCAAGCGCCTGCGTCGGTGCTGGGCGATCTTACCCGCACGCGGCAGATACTCAACAACCTGGTCAGTAACGCCATCAAATTCACGGATTCGGGCCAAATCGTGTTGCGCCTGCGGGTCTTGCGCAGCGGCACGGAGACCGCGACGCTGAGGTTCCAGGTAGCGGACACGGGTGTCGGGATTCCGCCGGAACACCACACCCAGTTGTTCGAACCCTACTATCGCGCCGAATCGGGCCAGTCCGGCGCTGTTCCCGGCACCGGACTGGGACTGGCGATCTGCGCGCGCCTGTCGGAGATGATGGGCGGATCGCTCCAAGCTGTCAGCGAGCCCGGCCTCGGCACCAGCATATCGCTGGACCTGACGCTGCCATTGGCCGGCGGCGTGCGCGATGACACGAGGGTCCGCCTGGACGCTACGCCGGTCTTCGTGCGCGGCGCCGTGAACGAAGTCGTCAACAACCTGTGCCACTGGCTGCGCCATTGGGGCGCCCTGGCCCTGCCTTACCAAGCCGAAGACCACAACCAGGCGGAAGCCGGCGTGTTGGTGGATGCCTGGCCGCGGGTCCCGAACCCGTCGCACTGGTCAGGCGCCCGGGTAATTGCATGCCCTCCCGGCACGCTACCCCGCCAGGACCAGGCGCGCAGCAGCTGGATGGCCAACGCCTACAGCCTGGCCGATATCGCCGCCGCGGTGCGCCAGGCGCAGGATGGCGCGGCGGCCAAGGAATCCCTCGAAACCAAGGCCGTGCGCGAGGTTCTGGACATGCGCCTGCTGGTAGTCGAGGACAACCTGGTCAGCCAGCATATCTTGCGGGAGCAGCTGGAACATCTGGGCTGCACCGTGGTTCTGGCCGCCAACGGCCGCGAAGCCTTGGCCCGTCCGGACGTGACCGCTTTTGACGCCATCCTGACCGATCTCCAGATGCCCCAGATGGACGGTCATGAACTGACTCTGGCCCTTCGAAGCCAGGGCTATACCCGCCCCGTCGTCGGTATCACGGCCAACGCATTCACCGAAGACCTGCGGCGCAGCGCCGCCGTCGGCATGACCAAGGTCCTGCTCAAGCCCTTACCCATAGACGCATTGCGCCAAACCCTCGTTGCCCTTAAGGAAGCCTCATGATGAAGCAGCTCGCCGACTACAGGATTCTGGTCGTGGAAGACCACCCCCTCCAATGCGTCCACATGACGACGCTGCTGGAAGCCGCCGGATTCGCCCCCGCGGACGTCGCTGCATCCGCCGAAGCCGCGCTGGAGATGATCGGCGTAGCGCCCTATCACCTCGTGCTGATCGACCTGAACATGCCGGGCATGGACGGCGTTCAGTTCATCGACCGGCTCGCCACGCTGCACCACAATCCCATGCTGGCCATCGTGTCTGCGTGTCCGCGCCGCATCATGAACAGCGTGGCGTTGATGGCAAAGGAAAAAGGCCTGGCGGTGCTGGGCACGTTTGCGAAACCGCTGACGGCGGATCACGCCCGGCAGTTGACCAGCCAACTGCGGCAAAGTCGAACCGAAGCGCGCGCTCCGGCCTCGCTGGCCAATACCGATGTCTTGTTCGACCGCGGGACCCTAGAACACGCCTTGCGGCAGGGGCAGCTGCGGGCCTGGTTCCAGCCCAAGAAAGCGCTGGCCAGCGGCCGCATCGTCAGTGCCGAAGCGCTGGTCCGGTGGCAGCACCCCGAATTCGGATTCATGCTGCCAGGATCGTTCCTGTCCGCGGTGAGGCGCCACTCGCTGGACCGCGCGCTGCTCCTGCGGATGCTGGGAGACGCCTTGGAAGCCTACACGCGTTGGCGGCGGGAGGGATACCGGATGCCCGTATCCGTGAACCTGCCGACCCAGCTGCTGGACGACCCGGACCTGCCCGACGAACTCGAGCGCATCGTGCTGGCCGCGGACGTGGCGCCGCAGGAAATCTCATTTGAATTGCTGGAAGACGAGACAACCACGGTCCAAGGCCAATACTATATGGGCGCAAGCAGATTGCGGCTGAAAGGATTCGGCTTGGCACAAGACGATTTCGGCATAGGATATAGCTCCATGTACAGCTTGATTTGCACTCCGTTCACCGAGCTGAAGATCGACCGGGCGTTTGTCAGCGGCGCCGCCGGCGACGAAGGCCGCGCCGCCGCGCTCGTGTCTTCGGTTCAGTTGGGACGGCAGCTGGGGCTCCAGATCACGGCCGAGGGCGTTGAAACCGGCAAGGACCTTGAGTTTCTCCGGCGCATCGGCTGCGACTGCGCACAGGGCTTTCTGATTTCCGCCGCGGTCGACGCCGATGCCTTCAGTAATCTGCTGGCCCTGGAGCGCCAGGCGATGAACCCATCCTAACGTTGAGGAAGCCGTTCATGCCCTTGCAGGACACGCCATTCGGCAGGATTACGCGCACCTCGCGCTGGTTGAACCTGGCCTTGTTCGGCATATTGCCCCTGGTGCTGGTGCTGGGCAGCGCGCTTTTCTGGGGCCTGCAGCGCATCATCGAACAAGAGCGCGAACGCCTGAACCTGGATTTCACCATACTCATCGGCTATGTCCATGCCCAGGAACAGTTCCTGAACAAGCTGCGCTCGCATAGCCCATCGCTGCCTGCCGAAAACACTTCGACCACGATTTCCCTGCATGCAACGAGCGTCCGCGAACGCTTCGGCATGCAGCTCCTCGATGGGCAGCACAGCAGCGCCGAAATGGCGTTCTCCCTGGCATGCGGGGACCCGTCAGACTGTCCCACGGCCGGCCGGCGGCTGGCGGGCCTGGGCGGCTATCTGGCGAATTTCTACTCCACCTACTGGGCGTCGTCCTATTTCCCCGCGTCCACCAGTTTCCTGGTCAACCAGAACGACAGCATCAGTCTCAGCGTCCCGGCGGTCGACGCGCCGTCCGGCTACGAGATGCTGACCCCGCGGCACTTCCTGGCGGCCACGGACGCCATACGCGCGGAACTACGCCAACTGGATGCGGTCCAGCAACGCCTGATCGATCAGGATCTGCCTGGCTTGCCGGGGCCGGCCAGCGCGGGCCGCATTCATTGGTTCCGTACGGCAGAGCTGCCGGGCAGCATGTTGGGAATGATCTACGCCAACGTCCCGCCATCGGCATGGAGCGGCAGACCGGGGACAACGCCCGCGATCTATGCCGCCACGCTGCTCAGCCACCACCGCATCAGCATCTTTGAAAAAGCGATGAGCCGGCCCCTGTACGGCGGATTCTGGCTGTCGCACCGCGAAGCCGGCATACTGCTGGGCGACGGCGACCGTCCAAGGGTGAGCGAGAACGGGCTGCACTATACGGCCGACGGGCTGGTGCTGCGCACCACCGACTCGACCGGCGTCTGGACCGGCGTGTATCGGGTCGACTATCCCGTTTTCTTCCAGGACAATCTCTGGCTGCCGATCACCGCCGCCTTGCTCCTGCTCTTGAGCCTGGGCGGCGGCTTTGCCTTCGTGCGCTGGTTCAACCGCAGCGTGATCGCGCCCGCGCAGAATGCCCAGCACAAAATCGTCGAACGAGAAGAATTCAGTCGCACGCTGGTCGAGACCGCGCCCGTTGCGCTCTGCCTGCTGGCGCGTCCCACGGGCGACATCGTGTTCGGCAACGGCCTGGCGCTGCAATGGCTGGGCGTCGAAGCCGGCCAGCCGCTGGAAAACACGCCGGAGGCCAATCTGCTGCTACGCCAGGTGCTGGCGGCGACCGCGCCGGGAACCATCGCCAATTTCCATGCCGCCGACGGCCGCCCGCTGTATGTCGCCTATGCACCGACGCGCTACAACAACCGGGATGTCGTGCTGTGCGCCTTTTCCGACATCAGCGCCCGGGCGTCGATAGAACGCGCGCTGGCACAGGCCAAGCGGGAAGCGGATAAGGCCAGCGAAGCCAAGTCCACGTTCCTGGCGACCATGAGCCACGAAATCCGCACGCCGCTCTATGGCGTGCTGGGGACATTGGAACTGATGGGGTTGACGCAGCTGGACCGCGAACAACGCCAGCATCTGGAGCGCATGCAAAGCTCGTCGGCGATCCTGCTCCAACTCATCAGCGACATCCTGGACATCACCAAGATCGAAGCCGGCCAGCTTGTGCTGGAGTCCACGGAGTTCAACCCTCGTGAACTGGTGCAGAGCTGCACCAGCTCCTATGCGGCGATGGCCGAGCAAAAGGGCCTGCTGCTGTTCTGTTGCGTGGACATCGACGTGCCGCCCTGGGTGACGGGCGACGCCGCCCGAATCCGGCAGATACTGGGCAACCTGCTGAGCAACGCCATCAAATTCAGCGAATCGGGGCATGTGATCGCACGCCTGAAGGTTGCAAGCGCCGCGGCCGACCAAACGACCCTCACGCTCCAGGTCGTCGACACGGGCATCGGCATCGGCAAGGACGAACAGACCCAACTCTTCGTGCCCTTCTACCAGATCGATGGCGCATCGCATACGGTGCGAGGCACGGGGATCGGCCTGCCCATCTGCGCGCGCCTGGCCAAGCTGATGGGCAGCGAGATACGGGTGACCAGCGAACTGGGGCTGGGCAGCAGCTTTTCGCTGGAGTTGCCGCTGCGGACCGTGCCCGGCCGGCCGCTCGATACGCCCGATCTGCGCGGCGCTCGCGTCCTGGTGCGCAGCCCCAATCGCGAGCTGACCGACAACGTTTGCCTGTGGCTGAATCTCTGGGGCGCGCAGGCCGCCCCCGCTCCGGCCCCCCTGCCCTTGGGCGCGCCCGACGAGGTGCTGCTGGACGTGCTGTTCAGCGGACCCGACCTGGATGCCCTGGACTGGGGCGGCCACCACGTGCTGGCGGCCGCTGGCGTCAAGGCGCCCTCCGCCCGCACCATCCGGGTCATACCCGGCGTGGATCAGATCGCCGCCGGCATCCTGGGCGCCTTGCGGGGCCAGCTGACACCGCCGCCCGGCGCTGCGGAAGCGATCATATTCGCGCCTTTGGGGCTGCGGGTCCTGGTCGCCGAAGACAACCCGATCAATCAGGCGACGTTGCAGAATCAGCTGCAACAGCTGGGCTGTACCGCGACAGTGGCCCCGAATGGCGCCGAGGCGTTGACGCTTTGGGGACTGGGAACCTACGACGTGCTGCTGACCGACGTCAACATGCCCCGCATGAACGGCTACGACCTGGCTCGCGAACTGCGCGCCCAAGGCGTCAAGGTCCCTATCATCGGCGTCACGGCAAACGCGATGCGCGAAGAGGAAGAGCGCTGCCTGGATGCAGGCATGACGTCATGGCTCGTCAAGCCTATCGAGTTGCGCACGCTGCGCCGCCATCTGCAGCACCGCAACGCCGGCGCTTCGGGCATCGCGACGGCCATGACCCGCTTGCTTCCCGCGGCAGCCAGCACGCCGCCCCCGGCGTCCATCAAGTTCCGCGCGCTTTTCATCACTACGATGCAGGACGATCTGGAGCAGCTGGAGCAGACACTGGCGGCCGGCGACCTGCACCTGCTGCAAAAGACGCTGCACCGCATCCGGGGCGCGGTCGGCGTCGTGCACATGACAGCGCTGACCCGCAGGCTGGAGGCGCTGGAAGCGGCGCTGCACAACGAAGGACTGAACGCGGTGACGTTCAGCGAAGCCCAAGCCCTGGCCGGCGCGCTGCGACGCATGCTGGCGGAAATCTAAACCCGTTTTCGTCGTGTCCCGGCAGGAACTTGGATTAAAATGAACACCCTCGGAAGCCTGGATGGCTTCGGAAGCCGCGCCATTCGATAGCCCATTCATGAGCAAGCCTTTATCTGCACAGGATGTACGTATCATCGTCGCCGATGATCATCCGATCATCTCGCTTGCCGTGGCCGAATCTCTCAACGGGGTTCCGGGCTTCAGCGTCGTGGCGACTGCCCGCTCCGGACTGGAGCTCCTTGCGGCGGCCCAAAACCACCCCTGCAACTTGATCGTGACCGACTTCACGATGCAGTCCGACGCAGCGGACGAGGACGGCCTGCGCCTCATCGAGCGCCTGCAGCGCCAATTTCCGCAGATCCCGATCGTGGTCTTCACGATGCTGACCAATAGCGGCATTCTCAGCCAATTGCGGCAACTGGGCGTGGCGGGCATCGTCGGCAAAGACGAACCCATCGACAAGCTGGTGGCGGTATGCGTACGCGCCATGACCGGAGCAGAGACGATCCTGTCGGCCGGCGTCGACAAGCGGCTCAGCCAGAATGATGTGACGATGGGAGGCGCTGGCCGCACCAGGAGCCTGTCGCCCAAGGAGCTCGAAGTGGTGCGCCTGTTCGCGCTGGGGCTGTCGGTGACGGAGATCGCGCGCCGGCTGAACCGGTCCGTCGCAACCATCGGCACGCAAAAGCAGTCGGCCATGCGCAAGCTCAACATCGACAGCAACGCCGAACTGCTGCGCTACGCCGACGAACAAGGATTCGCCTGAGCGCTGTCCCGCCCGTCCACGCGTAACGCCCGGCTGCGCTCACCGCGCAACCGGGCGTTGCTTGACGCTGACCGGCCCTTACCAGCGATAGGTCACGTTCAACATCCCGCCTATCCCGCGCTGGTCGCCATTGCCGGCCAGGCCAGACACCTGGCCCGCCAGATAAAGGGACTTGCCGATCCTGCCCTCGGCGCCCATCTTCAACTCAGCCGCGTCGCGCAACGGCTTGACGCTGAAGCGCCCGTCACCGATCGCGACCTGCGGGGTGCCTGTATTGTGCAGCCAATTGGCCTCCAGGAACGGACGCATCGTCGCCCCAGCCTCGGACTTGCCCAGCGGATAAACGCGCGCGCCGACCCGCGTGGTCACTGAATTCGCGCTGCCGCTCTCCAGCTTCATGCCCGGCAGCGTGGCGTCTTCGGCGTCGTACCGGGTGTAGGCCACTTGAACCTGAGGCTCGACCACCACGGCGGCCAGGGCCGAACCGGGCGCGAACGGCCGCACCGCATAGCCTGCTTCGACCGAAGCCATCCAGGCATGGGCGTGATAGCGCGCCGATCCCAGTTCGCTGCTGATCTGGTTCGAGTAGCGGGCGTACTGCAGCGTGGAGTCCGCATAGGCGCCCAGGCGGGTGACGTCATTGGCGTAGGCCGTGGCATACACGCCGACGGAGTAGCCCGTAACCTTGCCCCGCGCTCGCGCGTTCACGGACGAGTTCGAGCCAGGCAGCATGAGCCGCGACGTGGAGTTCGCCCGCGCATCGCCGTAACCCGCCATCACGCCGGCAAACATGACGCCGTCCTGACCCGCGCGGGCGTGCAGCACATCGCCGCCCAGCTGCATGACGTAGCTGTCCGTGTCGACATCGACCTTGCCCTGTGTCATGCGCAGGCCGCTGTCGTGGCTACCTTTCACGCGCGCCCAGAGCGTATTGCCGGCTTTATCCGTCGCATCATTAGCCGACGGGATCCGACCCACCGCGCGGTCATGCAGGCTGTGCATGAACATCCGCGTCGCCGCCAACTGGTTGCCCAGGTACGCGCCGCTTTCCGGCGAGACGTTGACGTAGCCCTCGCCGCCGGGCGGGGTGATCTCGGGCGGCGCCACCGGCCCGCCGGGCTCCGTGACCGGCGGTTCCGGCTTTTCCGGGTCGACCTCACCGCCTGGATCCGTGATCGGCGGTTCCGGCTTTTCCGGGTCGACCTCACCGCCTGGATCCGTGATCGGCGGTTCCGGCTTTTCCGGGTCGACCTCACCGCCTGGATCCGTGATCGGCGGCTCCGGCGTTTCCGGGTCGACCTCGCCGCCCGGCGTATAGACGGAAGTCAGGTACCAGTCTGACGCCACGCCATTGGCGCCGCCGCGCACCAGGCTGTAGTCATAGCCATTGATCGCGATGGTTCCCGCGCTAGCGCGGTAGCCCGTCGACCCGGCGTCCAGGCGAAACGCGTCCGCAGTGGTGGTGCCTCCGTTGATCGTTTCCACCAGTCGGATGCCTTGCGTGGTCTGCCCGCCCGCGCCGCCCGCGTTGACAATACGCATGGCCGTGGTGCCGGAGGTGGAACCGCCGTCGATCACCAGCTTGTCGGTCAGGGAACTATCATCGCCCAGCCGAGTGTTCATGACCAGCGTGCCGCCGCCGGCGTAGTCGTTCACGGTCACCGTCTTGAAGCCCGCGTGCGCGTCGGGTGCGACGAATCTCACCGTGCCCGCGTTGTTCAGGACGCCGAAGGAAGAATCGCCGCGGACGTTCCAGGTGCTGGTGGCGTCCACGCCCAGACTATTGATGCGGCCGCCGCGTGAGATGAGCGCGCCGGTCAACACGCTGGCATTCTTGAGCGAGACATCCACGACGCCACTGTCGGCCAGGATGTCACCCGCCAGGGTCGAGCCAGAAGCGTCCAGGTTGACCAGCCCCGCTTCGATGGTCGTGGTCGTGCCGCCGCTGGTGACATCGACCGCCCGCGCGTGCAGCAGCAAGCCGCCGTCCTCGACGCCGCCCTGGCGGGCCGTGACTTGCGCGTCGCGCAGCGTGAAGTCATGGTTGCCGCCCGTGACCAGCAACGCGGCGGCGTCCTGCGTGTCGACGCGGCTGCCGTTCGTGAGGAACAGCGTATTGGTGATGTCCTCCCCGGTCACGTAGCTCCAGATTCCGTATGCGTCGGCCCCCTCGGTGCTCAGCTGTGTGCTGTCCAGCATCACGATGGTCCGGTTGCTCATGGCGAGGCCCGTGGCGTCGGCGCCGCGCGTGCGCACGACGGTTCCCGTCGCGCTGACCTTCGAGTTGGTTCCGCTGGAAAAAAGTCCGTGCGCCAGGACGCCTTCGGTTTCGATGGTGGAGTCCGTCAACGAAATGCTGGCGCCGGATACCCGCGCCAGCGCGCCAACCGAACCCGCGCCGCTGGTCTGGATCCGCGTGCCGTAGGTTTCTATGGTGGCCTGGGTTCCCCCTTCGCGCGACGCATATAGCCCATGCGCATTGTTGCCACGCGTGGTGATGGAACCCCCGCGCAGGATCGCGCGGCCCCGCCGGTTGTCGATACCGAGCGACTGGGAGTCGATGTGCAGGCCGACCGCGTCGAGTTCGCTATCGACGCCGATGAGCCAGATCCCCGCTCCCCACGAGCGCGTGACCGAGATTGAGACGTCGCGCAGCTTGGCCGAAGCGCCGTCCGCGTTAAGATTGATGCCGTACCCGTTGGAACTCGACAGCGTCGCATCGCTGACTTCCACGGCGCCGCCCGGGACGCCGTAAACGCTGTTCGCCATGATCGCGTCGCCATAGGCGGTCACCGAGCCGCCCGCCATCACGAGCCTCCCGCTTTCCGCGTCGATGCCCCTGCCGGAGACAGCCGTGAGGTGCGTGTCCTTGAGCGACAGCGTCGACGTGGCGCCTCTCGCGGCCATCGCGGCGATCGTATTGCCACGAACGCTGGCATTGACGCCTGTCAGTTCGACCCGACCGCCGTTATCGACATAAACGGCGGCGCTGTTATTGGCGGCCGTGGTGATATCGAGGGACTCCGCCGTGATGAGGGAGTTTGCGCCTTCCGCGCGCAATCCGGTGCTGCCGTTGTTTGCCAGGGAGACGCTGCCGCCTTTCAGGGTGACTTTTCCGCCCGACTGCGCGTAAGCCCCATGGGAATACAAGCCCGCGGTGCTGATTTCGGTATTGACGGCCGATATCGAACTGCCCGCGCCCGTCGCATGCAGGCCGTATGCGTAATACCCGGTGCCCACGGTCTGCACGCTGCCGTTGGACAGTTCCGCCGCCCCGCCCTGGCTGGCCTTGACGCCCGGGGTGTTCTGGCCGCCTGCTCCGCCCGCGATGATACGGATGCCGTCTCCGATCACCTTGTTGCCCGCGATAGAGACAGTGATGGCCGCTCCGGCGCCAGCATGGGTGACCGTAGCCCCGGACTCCAACGTCATCTGCGTGCCGCCCGTCGGATCCGATACATCCACCTGGCCGAGTTCCGCCGCAACGCCGACGACCGGGTAGGCGGGAAGCGTGGCGGCCAGTATGCCGATCATGATGGGGGTGAGATGCTGGTTCATGGTGGATTCCTTGGCCCCTGCCAAGGTCCGCTGACGAACATCGCAAATCACCCGCGATAGTGCATTGCCTATCGATCAATAAGCCTGCGACCTGGACAAGGAGAGAATGAAGAAGAGGCCTCATTCTCTAGAGTCAAGGCTCCAGCAAGAATCATAAGATTATTAAAACCCCATCCCCGCGGCCGGCAACCTCTCTCTACGTGCCCAACCACGCCAACAGCGCCCCAGCCGCCACGCACGCCAGTGCCAGCGCCGACCAGGCCCGCCCTGCGCTACGGGCGCCAAATACGCCCACCGCGATCGCGGCATATGCGACAAAACTCAATAGCGTTCCAGTCAGTACGCCCACAGCCGGCGACGCGCCGGCCACGGCTGGCAGAATCAGCGCCAACGCCGACATCGCCAGGGCCGACACCAGATAGCCGCCCGCGGCGGCCGCCAGCACGCGGCCGCCGGTCCGCCATCGCTGTGCCGCGGTTCCGTCGCCCGCGGGCCGCGCTTTCCTCGGCTGCGCTGCAGCGGCCGTTGGCTCACCCCCCCAGTGCCGCCGCAGCGCGCAAGCCATGTATGCCAGCGCCAGGCCGAAGGCGAGCGCGGTGAGTTCCACCGCTGCGAGCAACCCCTCCCCGCTCACGGCATACGCCTGCAAATGCCGCCCGGTCGTCGCCCAGTTCAACACCGGCAAACCCACGCATAGCACGGCCGCTGCTGCCAGCTGCTCGATCCACGCTTGTCGGGGCTGGCGCCACAACGCATGGGCCAATGAGGC
Source organism: Achromobacter xylosoxidans (assembly GCF_014490035.1). Classification (NCBI taxonomy): domain Bacteria; kingdom Pseudomonadati; phylum Pseudomonadota; class Betaproteobacteria; order Burkholderiales; family Alcaligenaceae; genus Achromobacter; species Achromobacter xylosoxidans. The sequence continues at coordinate 3,708,855 of NZ_CP061008.1, forward strand.
GGTCCACACCGCGAAAAAGAACTGGATCTCTGCGGCGCTGCGCTGGGGCCAGGACGCCGGAATCAACCTGTTGCCGTAAAAGTAGGCGATGCTTGCCAGCGCAATGCCTGCCAGCGCGGCGACGTTGAGGGCCTCGACCCAACGGTAAACCAGAGCCGTGGCCCCGCCGAACTCATGCTCGCTCTTCCTGCGCCGCTTGATGGAGAACAACAGCGTACCGATGGCGATCATGGCGGTGCCCATCAGACCGCTGAAGAAGTACAGCCACTTGATGGTCCATCCGCCGAAATCCGCCTTGTGCAGGGCTTCGATCGTCTCGTGGACCTGCCTGGCTTCAAACCCGTCCTGCTGAGCGGGCACGACCTGCAATACCGCTGCGCTTGCCGCATCGAACGCGACGCGGCTGGCATCGGTGAGCAGCTGCGGGGCCGCGCTGGCCAAGGGCTTGCGGCCGGACACCAGGACCATGCTGCGGGCGTCGCCCGGACGGTCTATCGTGATGCGCGCAGCATCCTGCCCGGTCAGCTCGCGCGCGCGCGATAGCAAGGGATACAGATCCGGCACCCCGCCCAAACCCGGCCCTGCGAGGCCAGGCGCAGGCAGCGCAGGCGCAAGTTCGGCCTGGTAACGGCGATAGGCGCCGGCGTCCCCGCCATACACCGCATGCAGCGGCCACGGCATGTAGCTGGTGTAGAAGAACGCCAGTCCCGTGTACCCGATCATGAACAGGAACGGCAGCGTCAGCACCGCCGTGGCGTTATGGGCATCCAGCCAGCTGCGCAGCCCCTTGCCCGGGCGAAAAGTGAAGAAATCCTTGAAGATGCGCTTGTGCACCACCACGCCCGAGACCAGCGCGACCAGCATGCACATGGATATCCAACCCACCAGCCAGTAACCCGGCAAGCCGCCGTGCAAGGTGTAGTGAAAGGACATGAAATGCCGGCCGCCCTCGGTCTCGCGTATCTGGGGCGGCGGCTGCACCGCGCCAGTCCGGGAGTCCAGCCAGACCTCGTGGCGCGCGCCATCGTCCGTGCGCCAGGACAGCTGCACGGGCCAGCCGGGTCTGGCCGGCAGGGCGATATCCCAGGCGGAGGCCGCCGCGGCGCGGGACGACAACTCCTGCGTTGCCCGCGGCAGCCACTGCTTGGCATCCGCAGCGGCATCAGAGGCGGAGCTGGCCGGCGGCCCCGCTTCCATCCAGCGCGTGATGGGTTCCCGGAACACGCTGAGCGTGCCGGTCAGGAAGATCGCGCACAGCAGCCAGCCGCAAGTCAGGCCGCACCAGGTGTGCAGCCAGGACATGCTTTGACGGAATCCCCCTTTCACAATCGGGTCCGCAGGCCGCAGCGATCACCGACCGACAACCGGCCGGTCACAACGTGCCCCGCAAGGTCAGCATCACGTTGCGGGGCTCGCCGTAATGGTTGCCGCGCCGGATCTGGCTGACCATGCCGTAGTAGTCCTTGTCGAACACGTTCGCCACGTTCAGGCTGGCGGACCAGTGCTTGTTGATGCGATAGCCCGCGCGCAAATCCCACACCGCGCGGCCGGGCGCGCCCATCCGCACCGACATGTCGTCGTAGGCCTTGTACGAGTAGCCGCTTTGCGCCGACACGCCGCCGCCGACGCTGAAGGCATTCCAACGGCCCGGCAACTGGTAGGTGGTGGACAGGCGGAACAGATGGCGCGGCGTTTCCGCGCTGATCGTTTCGCCTTCGTCGTCGCGGCTGGTGACGTAGGTGTAGCCGGCCATCACCTGCCAGCCCGGCGACAATTCCCCGCTGGCTTCCAGTTCAAAGCCCTTGCTGCGCAGGGTGCCGCCGTTGCGATAGCAATTGGGCGAGGCCAGCGAACCCGGGCAGTTGCCAGGGGCAGACATGTCCTCCACGGCGATGCCGGACTTCTTCACCGCGAATACCGCGGCGGATACGTTCAGGCGTCCGTCGTAGAGTTCGCCCTTCACCCCCGCCTCATAATTGGCGCCGATGGACGGGTCCAGCGGCTTGCCCGAAGACGTTACGTAGGTGCTCTGCGGCTGGTAGGTGTCGGCGTAGCTGGTGTAGACCGACCATTGCTGGTCCAGGTCGTAGACCAGTCCGGCATAGGGCGTGAATTCATGCTTCTGCTCATAGTCCCGGGTTCTCGCGCCCGTCAGCCCGTCGTCGGACCGGTACTTCAGCCAGCTGAACTTGCCGCCCAGCAGCAAATGCAGTGGCTCCGCCAGTTGCAGGCGCATGCTGCCGTACAGGCTGGTCTGCTCCAACTGCGAGGTCTCCTTGCTGTCCCACGCTGGACGCGCCGGCTCAGGGATGGAGGAATGGTCCGGGTGGTACACGTTGATGGGCGAGTCGCTGTCCAGATTCGCCGACTTCTGATTGACGCGCTGGCGCGACCAGCTGGTGCCAAGCAGAATCTGGTGCGTGCCGCCCAGCGCCTGGAAACTGCCCGTCGTGTTCAGATCGATGCCATCGCTCTTCACCCGCGCATTGTTGAAGTAGATGGTGTAGAAGCTCGAACCGACGCCAGTCGCCCGATCCACGCCGCCGATCGGAATGGCCACGCGCTGGTCCAGGTCCACCTCGGTGTGGTTGAGAGACAGGCGCAGCTTCCAGTCCTTGTCGAACCGGTGCTCGGCTTCGGCGAACACTTCGTTCACCTGGCCCTTCTGCCGGTTCCAGTCCTGGATCAGCGAGGTCGAGCGTGAAACGTCCAGCGCGCCGCCATCGGTATAGCGCGGCAGGCCGAACAGCCAATAGCCGTCCGTGTCGGTGGCCTGGTGGCGCGCCCCGAACGTCAGCGTGGTGTCGCGCCCGAGATCGGCGTCGATCACGCCGTAGACCAGGGGCGATTTCGACTTCGTGCCATCGTAGAAGTAATGGCGGTCCTGATAAGCGGTCACCAGGCGGCCGCGCACCGTGCCGGACTCGTTGAGCGGGCCGCCGCCATCAAGTTCCATGCGGTAGTTGTTCCAGGATCCGACCGTGGTGGAGCCCTCGAAATGGCCTTCGCCGCGCGGGCGCTTGCGCACCATGTTGATCGCGCCGCTGGGGTCCGCCGAGCCCAGCATCAAGCCGGCCGCGCCGCGCAGCACTTCGACCCGGTCGAATACCGCGGTGTCGATGGGCAGCCAGCCTACCGGGGCATAGACCACCCCGGCCACGCCATCGACCAGATAGTTGTTGTCGTCGACGGTGAAGCCGCGTATCGAGAACTTGTGGTTGCCGAAGTTTCTGGCCGTCTTCGTCACGCCGGTGGTCTGCGCCAGCGCCTCGTCCAGGGTGGTCAGGTTCTTGTCGTCCAGCAACTGGCGCGTGAGCACGCTGACCGACTGCGGCGTTTCCCTGACCGACTGCGTCATCTTGCTGATCGTGATGGCGTCGCTCGTGTACGAGCCGGTTCCTTCGGTGGTCGGATTGCCCACGCCGCTGCCGCTGACCGTCACCGACTGCAGCGTCACCGCATCGCCCGACGATTGCCCGATGGCCGTCAAGGTGTACACGTTCGGTCTGGCGCTGTTCACGCGCACATTGGCGCCGGCCAGCAACTGATCCAGCGCCTCCCGCGGCGTAAGGCGGCCATTGACCGCTGGCGCGGGCTTGCCCGCCACCACGGCCTCATCGAACAGCACCTGATGCCGGGACTGTTCCGAAAACAGCCTCAAGGCATGTTCCAGCGGTTGAGCCGGAATGCTGAAATCCACCTGCGCCTGCTGCTGCGCGTGCACCGCAGCGGGCGACGCCAGGGCGGCCAGCGCGCACGCCACCATCACCGGCATGGCCCTGAGTTGCATGCCCGCCGTCAACGCGCCGCCAGCCAGCGCGTCCTTCAACAATCCCCGTCCCATTCCCGCTCCATCGTTGTTGGCCGCTACCGGCCTTGCGGGAGTAAACGGATTGCGGCACGGGATTGGGAACCCGCATACCGTCTGCAAACAAAAATAATTTTCAGGCAGGCGCCTGCACGCTCAGCGATCCAGGATCAGGTAGCCGCCGTCGGGCGCGCGCTTGACCTGCACCGGCAGCAGATCCGGCAGGGCTTCCAGGAATGCGGCGGGCGCATTGGTCGCGGCAAAGCCCGAGACCGGCAGGGACTTCAGGCCCGGGTTGTCCAGCGCCACCGGCTTGCCCAAGTACTGCGCAACTTCCTGGGCCACTTCGCCCAGCGGCGTGCGCCGGTACACCAGACGGCCAGTGCGCCATCCGCCCACCCCGTCCGGCACCGCCGTCACCGCCTGATGGGTGGCGTTGCGCGCATCCAGGGTCACGCCTTGTTCCGCGCCCAGCGACAGCTCCGGCCTGGCCTGGTCGCGGTCGGGTTGCACGCGCACGCGGCCGTGCGACACCTTGACGATGACTTCCTCGGGCGTGTTGCGCACATTGAAGGCCGTGCCCACCACGGTGATCCTGCTGCGGCGGGCATCGACGGTAAATGGCCGGCCGGCGTCCGGCGCCACGTCAAAAAACCCTTCGCCCTGGTTCAACACCAGCTCGCGGCGCCGCGGGTAGTAGCGGACCTCCAGCGTGCTGCCGAAATTCAACGCGACATGCGAGCCGTCGGGCAGGTCCAGCTGACGCACCTCTCCCGCGGCGGTGCTCACGCTCAGTACATAGCCGGGCGTGTTGTCCCAGCGATACCAGCCGTAGCCGCCGCCCACCACCAGCGCCGCACAGGCGGCGGCGAAGGTCTTGGAGAAACCCGGTTGCCCCAACAGCGCGCCCCAGAAGCCCGGCCGGACGGAGGCCTTCCGCGAAGCGCGGCGCGGCAAGCGCGGCGATGAACGGTTGGCGGCCTGCGCGTCGGAGGCCAAGGCGGGCCGCGGCGCCTGCGACAGGTCTTCCCAGGTTCGCGATACCCGCGAATAGGCCTGCCGATGCGCGGGCCGCGCGGCCAGCCAGGCATGCAGCTCCTCTTCATCGGCGTCCGACCAGCTGGCGTCCTGGCGGCGCACCAGCCACTCGGCCGCCGCTTCGTGCAGGGCAAGCGTGTCCGGCGAGGCAGAGGAAGACGGGTCGGTCATGACGAGGCAGCGTCGCTGTTGTTGTTATTGTCCAGGCCGGCATCGCCGCCAGCAGGCCGATGCAATTGCTGCATCTGCGCAACCGTAGCATAGTGCACGCGGACCTCGCAGTACGCGATGGCCCGCGCCAGATGCTTGACGACCATGCGCCGCGATATCTGCATGCGGGCAGCGACTTCGTCCTGAGTCAATCCATCGAAACGGCACAGCACAAAGGCTTCACGCTGGCGTTCGGGGAGTTCCTGCAAGGCTTCGCCCAGGCGCGCAAGCCGTTGCTGATGCGCGGCCGCGCGCATGGGACACGCCGCATCGCCCGCCGCCATGGCCTGCACGCCCTCTTCCGCTTCATCGAGCGACACCGTCTGCAAGCGCCGGCCTGCCTTGCGTTCGCGGAATTCGTCCGCCACGCCGTTCAACACCGTCCTGCGCAGGTAGGCGCCCTGTTCATCGGAAGAGTCCAGCGCGGGATTCGCCGCCACCCATTTGACGACGCCATCGTGCAACGCGTCTTCGGCGCTGCCTATGCTGCCCTTGAACCGCGCCAGGCCGCGCATGAGCGGCAAGCGCCAGCGCGCGTAGGCTTTGGCGATCGCGCTGGAATCTCCGTTCTTGTCGTCGGCGGATGCGGGTGTCGTGTCGGACGCCAGCAAAGGGTTGCGGCTCATGCGGCGCGAGTCATTTGAAATTGGCCGGATTGTACTGAGATTTATTCTCAATCGCAATGCAGCCCGGCCCCGTGCCGTTCACCCATCCCTGCAAGCCTCGCGACTCACGGCGCCACTTGATACCCGCGCTGCTGCATGCAATTGCTGTACGCGGAGGCCGCTGCCGCATTCTGCTGCGACGCTTCGGCGCGATCCTGGCGGCGGTCCTGGCGTTGCCGCGAACCGCCCACGACCATCCCTGCCGCCGCCGCGTCTTTCGCCTGGTTCTGCCGGTACTGCTGCTTGGCGTCGTCGCTCATCCGGTCGTAGACCTCCTCGTGCTGATTGCCGCGCACGCCGGCTACTGCCGCACCTGCTGCCGCGCCCGCGGCGGCGCCACGGACCCGTCCGCCGGATTTAGGATCGTTCGTGCTGGCGCTGGCGCCGCTGCCTGACAAAGCCTGGCATGCGCTGATGTCCTGCTGGGTGGTTTGGGGCGACTGCCCTTTGAGCGGCGTTACCGTCTGTGCGCCGGCGCACAGGCAGAACAGGGAAAGCAGCGTCGCGGTACAGGGGCGTATGGACTTTTTCATGAAAAACTCCATTGATGGTGAGGGACCCTGGACGTTTCAGTTTAGCGCCGCATGGCTGGCCGCGATCGCCTGCCAGGCACAGTTACTTCCTGCGGAAATCAGGCCGGAACCCCGCCCGCGGATTCCAGCGACAGCGCCCTGCCCGGCACCAATTCATAGCAGCCGCGGCGCAGCTTGCGGATCTGCAAGGGTCCGCCCCAATCCGCCAGGCGGCGCTGCAATAGCAACAGGCGCACGCCCAGGTTGTCCTGCACATCGGGCAGTCCCAGGGCGCTTCCGGCCAGCCGCAGTTCGCGCGTGGAAAAGCCCCAGCGGCCGTGGCGCTGCGCATCGCAGGCCAGCTTCCACAGAATCGCTCCCGCCACGCCCTTGATCAGGTATTGCCCGTCGATGAAGACCGTGCCGTCGCGCGGAAAGTAGCGCAGGCTGAGAGGCGCGCCCGGGTGCGCCGCCAGCCCGATCGGCGTCTCCTGCGGCAGCGGAGCGCCTGCATCCAGCTCGGCGCCTTGCAGCGTTACCAGGGCTTGCGCCAGCTGCGCGCACAATACCGCTAAGGCATCCTCGTCGTCATACCCGAAGAACTGGTCGCTCTCGCTTTCGACCAGCAGCGCGCCCACTGTGCGCCCCCGCGCGCGCAGCGGGACGGCCAACTGGCTACAAGGGGTGGCCAGGCCGGGCAGCGCGATGGGCAGGCCTTCGATCGGGCCCAAGCCGCTGGCCATCTCGTGCAGGGTGCGGCCGTACCGGTACATGCGCGCCATATGGCCGATGCGCAGCGCCACGCCTTCGCGCGCGGCTACGCCCGCCAGGCCGGCTTCGGCCAGCGGCACTTCGGCGCCCACGCCCTGCTGCGCATAACCCATGCTGGCCAAGGCATACAGGGTCTGGCGCTGCTCATCCAGCAACCAGAGGATGGCATGGCTCACCGCCAGGTCGCGGCGCAAGCCATCCATGGCGACCTGGGGCAACAGGCTAAGCTCGTCGCACTCGGCAAGCCGTGCCGACACGGCCCGCGCGCCGGCGGCCAGATCGCAGCGCGGCTGCAGCGTCGGCAGCGACGCGCCGGCGTGCATGGGCTGGATGTCCAGCACCTCGTAGATGTCGGCGCCGCGCAGCCGGAACACGTGTTCCATGCCGGTATGCGCGGCAATGCCGGCCAGCTTGGCGCGCAGGCGCTCGAACACCGGGCCTTCGGTTTCGGTGCGCAGATAACGCAATTGCAGAGCCAGGCTGGCCCCGGTGCAAGGGTCCTCCACCATCAGGCTGGCACGCCCGGTGGCGAGAATGTTCTCGCGGCTGCGGTTGAAGAACTGGAAGGTCAAGGCCACGTGGCAGCCATCCACGTACTCCACGTGCGACAGCAGATTGACATGGGGGATGCCATCGGCCGAGACGCTGCACAAGGTGGGCGGAATGCCGCCATCCAGGACACGTCGGACCGCCAGCAGGGTCAATGCGCTCATGGGCCAGGCTCCAGTTCCACTGCCTGCCCGGCATGCGGACCCGGCGTCTGGTTCCAGGCTCCCGCCACGGTAAAGCGCAACGCCACCAATTCGTGCACGGCTACGCCGTACCAGTGGTCCAGGAAAGGCGCCCCCGCGAAACCGTCGACTTCGGCGAGCTCCCGGGTCAGCGTGTTGCGCCGCAATGCCAGCAATTCGGCATGCGCGGGCAAGGCGGCTTCGACGCGGGCGTCGCGGCCTTTGAGATGCAGCGTGCGGTTCGTGCGGGGCGAGGTGGCCAGCATGGCGACCTGCGCGGTTTCGCGGATGGCGGCCACGACCCGGGGAGCGGCATTTTCCGCCACCAGCACCAGCATGCGGCCGTCCGGCAGCGTATCGGCGGCCAGGGCTCTGCAGACATGGGGATTGCCGTCTCGATCGCAACTGCCCAGCCGCAGCGAAGGCAGCATGGGCAGGCACAGGATCCATTCGGCGGGCAGTATGGGCACGGCGGGAAACCCCTGGGCTGTTGAAGCTCGACGGTGCCAGAAATCATAGCCCAAGGCCCCTGCCCGGATGGCATGGCAATTAGCGTTTTTTTAGCGCTTGCTTAACAAACTCTTAGCAACGCGCGCAGCGCGGCGTTCCTACACTTTCCTTGCCCGGTTTCCGGACCGAATCCGGCCATTTCCGGGCAACCGGCAACCGCCTCGCCCGTCCTCTTTTCAAGGCCAGCACCATGAACTGCAATACCGAAGCCCAGTATTTCCCTACGTCCAGCGCCGGCATGCCCCCGCGCATGGACATCTATGTCGGCATCCACAAGGCCTTGCGCGCCATGATGCTGGACACGCTGCAGGCCGTGGGCCGCGTCGACACGGCCGACCCCGCCGAAACGCGCGCGGCATGCGAACGCGTGCAGGCGCTGGCCGACATCTGCGCCAGCCACCTGGGACATGAAAACGATTTTTTGCATGCGGCGATGGAAGCGCGCCGCCCCGGATCCAGCGGGCGCATCGCCGCGGAGCATGTCGAACACCTTGCGGCAATTGCCCGCTTGCGCGCCGCGGCCTCCGCCCTGCTTGCAGCCGGCTGTGGCGCAACGCAAGCAGAAGCCGCGCTGCTGCTGTACCGGCAACTGGCGCTGTTCGTCGGCGAGAACTTCGCCCATATGCACGTGGAGGAAACGCAGCACAACCAGGTATTGTGGTCTTGCTACAGCGACGATGAGCTGCGCGCGCTGGAAGGCGCCATCGTGGCATCGCTGCCGCCGGCCGAGAACCTTTGCATCATGCGCTGGATGGTTCCGGCCATGACGCCCGCCGAGCGCGCCGAACTGCTGGCAGGCGTACGGGCTGCCGCGCCCGCGCCTGTCTACGCCGCCGTGCTCGACGCGGTGCGGCCGCATCTGACTCGCGCGGATTGGGTCAAGCTGACCCGTGCGCTGACACCATCCGACACCGCTGTGCGGATCGTGGCCTGAGAGCCGCGATCAATTCGCCTTTTCGTCCTCGCCCTTGTAACCGCTGATATAGGCGCGCCCCGAGCAGCGCACGAAGGCCACGCAGGTCAGGCCGCCGCTCTTGGCGTCGCAGGTGGCGCGCGCCTCGTTGCGCGCGGCCACCGGATCTGGATTCTTCGCGGTAAAGCTGGTGCCGCGGCCCTTGCTGCCCTTGCCCCAGGCCATGCCGACGCAGGTGTCGGTATAGGTGAGCACCGTGCGGCAGCCCACGCAGTCTTCCCACTTGAGCAAGGCGTCGACCGCTTCCTTCTCGCTCGGGTAGCCGTCGGCATAGGTCAGCTGGCCCGAGTCCTTCTCGGCCACGGAGCCCCAGTAGCCGCGCGAATCCAGCTTGGCCGACAGGGCTTCGAGCTGGGCTGGCGTGGCGCTGTCGGGCGCCTTCAGGTCGGCTTCGCTGTAGCCGGGGCCAACGCACAGGGGCATGACGGCAAGCTTGCACTTGCCGTCGGCGCTGTCGTTGGTGCAGGTGCGGATAGCCTTCTTCGCGGCGACCTCGGAAGACACGCTGGCACCCCAGAACAGGTCGTCGCGCGAATTGCGCGAGAACGCCACGCAGCTGTCGGAGAATGAGGTCACGCTCTTGCAGCCCTTGCCGCCGGCCTTGTTGCACTTGGCCAGCGCGGCGTCCTGCGCTTCCTTGGTGGAAGTTTCGGGCATGACCCAATACAGCTTGGCGTGCGCTTCGTCGGTGGCCACGGCGCCGTACAGCGTGTCGGCATGCGCCGCGGGCGCAGCGGCCAGGCCCAGCGCCAGCGCGCCTGCGCCGGCCAATGCGGCCACGGTGGAACGGAACTGAACGAGCAATCGCGCGAGCATCATGGGTGTGCAATATCCAGTGGTTGTGGCGCCGCGCACCCCTGCGATCTGTCATCGCCAGGGCGCCCCGGGGCGCAGAACGCGCGGATCGTAACACGTTACAGTTTGTCTTCCATGCCCTGCTTTTCCACGTTTCCAGGCATTACGTAACCAATTTTGCGACGGCTGAAAGCTGATGCGCCACTATTTTTTCGTTAACATTCTGCCCTCATGGCGCAGCGCCGAGCGGCTGCTTGCGGGTATCCGCCGCCCTGCGGACGCTTCGGCGTCGCGATACGACTCGTCACGAAACGAAACCAAAACAAGACAAAATCTTGCGGTTGCTGAATTATGTTGCGGCACGCCGGATCTTTGAGGGAGCTAGGGCCCAGCATGAAAAAATCGCGACTCCGTTCGACCTGGTTGCTGGGCCGCGCCCTGCCGGCGGCCTTGGCCCTGGCCGCCTTGGCCGGCTGCGCGCCGATGCCCACGGGCGGCAGTTCCACGCTGCCGTCGCTGACCAATATCTTCTCGTCCGGGCTATCGCTCTCGCCCAGCGTGAACGTGGCCAAGAACATGAAGGGCCGTCCGGTCTCCGACGCCATCACGGCGCTGGGCGAACCGTCGAAGAAGCGCGGCGTGGGCAACACGATGGAGCTCATCTGGTCCGACTACCAGACCGCCCCCTATACCGAATGGGTCTCGACCGGCACCTCGCAGCAGGTCGTGGGCATGATTCCGGCTACCTCCACCAGCGCCGCGACCCCCGTGTTCCAGAACACCAACCATGGCTATTACAACAACCGCACCAGGGTTTACGAATGCACCGTGGTGATGCGCATGCAGAACAGCGTCATCATCGACAGCCAGGTGGACGGCAACGTATGCCCTGAATTCATCGCCGCGCTGCGCAAGTGGGCCGGCGAACGCGAAGCCAACAACTACCGCAGCAATTAAGGCGGCGCCCCATCTTGTCGAACAAACTCGGAGCCCGCCATTTCGTCGCCGCGACGGCTGACGCCATACGCCAGCGGGGCCGGGCCATGCTGGCCGCGGCGCCCTGGTCCCTGGCGCTGTTCATCCTGTCGCTGCCTTTCGCCTTGCTGATCAGCAACCTGTTTCCGTACGGGAATGGGCTGTTCATGGCGCTGGCGCTGATCAACCTGATCGCGTTGGCGCGCATGACCGGCGCCTGGCATCGCGTCGTCAAGCCGGGTGGCCTGACGGGCGTCGGCGCCCACCGCGGCAACGCGGCGCAGGCCCGCCACCTGGCGTTGCTCGGCGCGCTCGTCATCACAGCCACTGCGATGGCTCGCGCCACCGGAGACCTGCCCTATGTGATCTACATGGTGCTGGCCGGATCGAATGACGCTGTGTTCTGGAGCGCCTTGTGCGCCGCGCTGGCGCTGATCTGGGTGCCAACGCTGTACGCGCTGGCGATGTACGGCCTGAGCCTGCCGCGCGTTGCGGTAACCGGCAAGTACGGTTTCCAAGCCGCGCGCACCGCCATGCCGTACAAGCCCTGGCCGCTGATGCTGGCGTTGCTCATGTTGATCGCGGCGGCCGGCCACGCTGGCTACATCCTGGGCATGCTCGCGTACGGCTACCCGGATGTTGGGTTGGCGCGGGCTGCGATAAGCGCCCTGCTCTGCGTCCCGCTCGTGTTTGTGGTGGCGGCGATGTATGCGGTTGCCTATCGCGATTCCTGCGAACCGGCTGCGCGGACGCCCTCCAGCCGTCCTTGAACCCGGGCGCAGGCCGTCCAATGAGGCGTCAGGCGCGCCTCTTGCTGCCATGCCCTAGTCCAAATCCGACGATCGCGGATACTCGATTTGGAGTATTGCCCCGCCACGCCAGAACTGCAAAAGTCGCTGGCAGCGGTTCCCGGGCCACCGTGTTGTCGATCATGTTGCCGCAGGCGCCCTCCCCCAAGTACTACTTATGAGCACGAGGAATCAGGAGATGTCGCCATGGACCCCAAGAGTTTTCATTTCATCCTTCCAGCGGACAAGCGCCCTTCGTTCAGCCCGCTGAACGAGGAGGTACACCCCGACTTCGGTTGGCTGACCGCGAATCGCGCACGGTCGCGCGGCGCCGACGTCTTCGCGGTGATCGATACGATCGTGATTCACGCCACGGCGGGTTATGCCACCCAGCACGCGATTGACACATGGAAGGATAGAAAGGCAAGCGCCCACTGGATCGTCCCGGATGAAGACGAGCCCCAGCACGGCCACTTCGTCTGGTCCGTGGTCGCTGAAGCCAAGGCGGCATTCCATGTCGGGGACGTCAACTACGCGCCGCATCTGGGCCAGGGTCCGAACGTCAATAACCGCAGCCTGGGAATCGAGATCGTCAACACCCAGGATGTCCAGAATTACAAGGACCCCTATTCGGATTGGCAGGTTGAAGCGACGGCACAGATCATTACCTATGCCTGGAGCAAGTATCCGAACCTGAAGCATGTCATTTCGCATGCCAAGCTGGACCCGAATCGCCGGTCGGACCCCGGAACCAATTTTCCCTGGTCCAAGCTGGAGAATCTGGTGCTGTCCCATACTGCGGTGGCACAACGGAATCCGCTGGTGTTTGCCGCCTATGCCGGCGCGCCGCGGGCCGATTACGCGGGGAACTGCTGCGGACCGTGATCTCGAATCCGCGCGAAGCTGACATTTCACTGACGCAAAGACGCGAATAGTTATTATTCATATAGAATCCGGACTGTCCGCAACCCCCCTAGCCTGGCAGTCCCGATGTCCCTGCCCCCTTCCACGGGCCCTGATTTCCCACGCAAACGCCTGATCCTGACCGCCGCGCTGGCATTGGCGGCCTTGATCGCTTTGGCGTTCTGGTATGCCGGATCCAAGGGGTCCCCCGCCGCGCGCCCGCCCGAATATGGGCAGATTCCGGTAGCCGTCGCGGTTGCAGCCGCCAGCGCCGGTCCGCTGCAGCGCGACCTGCATGCGCTCGGCACCATTACGCCGCTGGCGCAGGTCACCCTGCGCAGCCAGGTCGATGGGGAACTGCTGAAGCTGCATTTCACCGAAGGCCAGGCCGTCGCGCGCGGCCAGCTGTTGGCCGAGATCGATGCGCGCCCCTATCTTGCGGCGCTGGCCGCGGCCGAAGGCGAACTGGCGCGCACCCAGGCGCTGCTGGAGAACGCCGAGGCCGATCTGCAGCGCTACCGCAAGCTGGCGCGCCAGGAAGCGGTGTCGGGCCAGCAGCTGGATACCGCCGAAGCCCAGGTGCGCGCCTATGCGGCCCAGCGGCTGCGCAACCAGGCCCAGGTGGCCGATGCCCGGCGCCTGCTGGACCACACGCGCATCGTCGCGCCCCACGACGGCCGTATCGGGCTGCGCCGCATCGACGCCGGCAACCACGTGCGCGCCGCCGACGCCGACGGCCTGACCACCCTGGTGCAGACCCGGCCGATCTCGGCGCTCTTCAGCATTTCCGAAACGCGCCTGGACATCTTGCGCCAGGCCCAGGCGCGCGACGCCGCGCTGCGGGTCCAGGCCTGGGACGCGGACGACCGCCGCCTGCTGGCCGAAGGCACTTTGGAGGCGCTGGACAACCGCATCCAGGCCGCCAGCGGCACCGTCCGCCTGCGTGCGCGCTTTGCCAATGCCGACGAATCGCTGTTCCCGAATCAGTTCGTCAACATCCGGCTGGCGGTGGTGCAGCAGGACAACGTCATTTCCATACCCACGGCCGCGGTGCAGTACGGCGCCGAAGGCGCCTTCGTGTTCGTGATCGGCGAGGACACGCGCGCCACCCGCCGCGTGCTGGAGCTGGGCCCCGCCAACGCCGGCCGCATCGTGGTGCAGGCCGGCCTGGCCGCAGGCGAACGCGTCGTGGTCGAAGGCGTCGACCGCCTGCACGACGGCCGTGACGTACAGATTGTCGAACCGCCGAGATCATGAGCCTGTCGCGCCCCTTCATCCTGCGCCCCGTCGCCACGTCCTTCCTGATGATCGCCCTGCTGCTGTCGGGCATCCTGGCGTGGCGCATGCTGCCCGTGGCGGCGCTGCCGCAGGTGGACTATCCCATCATCCAGGTGACCACGCAGTACCCCGGCGCCAGTCCGAACGTGACGGCCCGCACCGTCACCGCGCCGCTGGAGCGGCGCTTCGGGCAGATCCCGGGCCTGAAACAGATGTCGTCCACCAGCGGCAGCGGCATCTCGGTGATCACGCTGCAATTCTCGCTGGACGTATCGCTGGGGGTGGCCGAGCAGGAAGTCCAGGCGGCCATCAGCGCCAGCGGCGCGCTGCTGCCCAACGACCTGCCGACGCCGCCCGTGTACCGCAAGGTCAATCCCGCCGACGTACCTATCCTGACACTGGCGGTCACGTCCGATTCCCTGCCGCTGCCGCAGGTCTACGACCTGGTCGACACCCGCATGACGCAACGCCTGTCGCAGTTGTCCGGCGTGGGCATGGTCAGCCTGGCGGGCGGCCAGCGGCCGGCGGTGCGGGTGCAGGTCAATCCCATGGCGCTGGCCGCGCGCGGCCTGCAGCTGGCCGACGTGCAGGAGGCCATCGGCAAGGCCAACTCGAACCAACCCAAGGGCAGCTTCGACGGGCCGGTGCGTTCGGTCATCATGGACGCCAACGACCAGTTGCAAAGCGCCGAGGAGTACCGCGAACTGATCGTCGCCTGGCGCAACGGCGCGCCGGTGCGGCTGGGTCAGGTCGCCACGGTAGAGGACGGCGCCGAAGACCGCTATCTGGCCGCCTGGGTCGACAAGCAGCCCGCCGTGCTGGTCAACATCCAGCGCCAGCCGGGCGCCAACGTCATCGCCGTGGCCGACCAGGTCAAGGCGCTGCTGCCGCAACTGACGGCCAGCCTGCCCGCCGCCGCGCAGGTCCGCGTGCTGACCGACCGCACCGAGAGCATCCGCGCATCGGTGCGCGGCGTGCAATGGGAGCTGGCCTTCGCCGTGGGCCTGGTGGTGCTGGTGACGTTCCTGTTCCTGCGCAACCTGCCCGCCACGCTGATCCCCAGCCTGGCCGTGCCGCTGTCCCTGATCGGCACCTTCGGCTTCATGCACCTGGCGGGCTTCTCCACCAACAACCTCACGCTGATGGCGTTGACCATAGGCGCGGGCTTCGTGGTGGACGATGCCATCGTAATGCTGGAGAACATCGCCCGCTACCGCGAGCAGGGCCACAGCCCCATGTCGGCCGCGCTCAAGGGCGCCGGGCAGATCGGCTTCACGCTGGTGTCCCTGACGCTGTCGCTGATCGCGGTATTGATCCCGCTGCTGTTCATGGAGGACGTGGTGGGCCGGTTGTTCCGCGAGTTCGCGGTGACGCTGGCCGTCGCCATCCTGATATCGCTGGCGGTGTCGTTGACCCTGACACCCATGATGTGCGCGCGCCTTCTGCCTGCGCACGAAGCGACGCGCCCCGGGCTGCTGGACCGCATCCAGGCGCGCTACGCCGGCTGGCTGGACCTGACCTTGCGCCATCAACGTGTGACGCTGACGGTAATGCTGGCGACGGTGGCGCTGACCGGACTGCTGTACCTGGCCGTGCCCAAGGGCTTCTTCCCGACCCAGGACGGCGGCACGCTGCAAGGGGTGACGCAATCGTCCCAGAGCACCTCGTTCGATGCCATGTCGCGGCGCCAGCAAGCGGTGGCCGAGGCCTTGCTGGCAGACCCGGACGTCGCCAGCCTGTCGTCCTTCATCGGCATCGACGGCATGAACGCCACCTTGAACACCGGCCGGCTGCTGATCAACCTGAAGCCCTGGTCAGAGCGCAGCGCGCCGCTGGCGGACATCATGGCGCGGCTGGATGGCCGCGCCCGCGAGGTCCAGGGCATTTCGCTCTACCTGCAGCCGGTGCAGGAACTCAATATCGAGGACCGCGTGAGCCGCGGCCAGTACCAGTTCACGCTGACCTCGCCGGACAGCGCGCTGCTGGCGCGCTGGACCCGCGCGCTGGCTGAACGCCTGGCGCAGGCGCCCGAGCTGGCCGACGTTTCCACCGACCTGCAAGGCGACGGCCGCCAGGCTTACCTGCAGGTCTCGCGCGACGCCGCGGCCCGCCTGGGGGTGACGATGGACGACGTGGCGCAGACCCTCTACAACGCCTTCGGCCAGCGCCAGGTGGCCACGCTGTTCACGCAGTCCAACCAGTACCGGGTGGTGCTGGAAGTGGACCGCAAGCTGGCGCTCAACCCGGACGCGCTGGAACGCATCCATCTGCAATCCGAAGACGGGCAGGCGATTCCGCTGTCGGCGCTGGCCACCGTCAGCGAGCGCGCGGCGCCGCTGGCCGTGAACCACCTGTCGCAATTCCCCGCGGTGAACCTGTCCTTCAACCTGCCCGCGGGCGGCTCGCTGGGCGCGGCCATCGCGGCCATCGAGTCGGCGCGGCAGGAGATCGGCATGCCGGTCAGCGTGGAGCTGCGCTTGCAGGGCGCGGCGGCGGCCTTCCAGGCCTCGCTGTCGAACACGCTGTGGCTGATGCTGGCCGCCGTGGTCACCATGTACCTGGTGCTGGGCATGCTGTATGAAAGCGCCATCCATCCGGTGACCATCCTGTCCACCCTGCCCTCGGCCGCGGTGGGCGCCTTGCTGGCGCTGCTGCTCACCGGGCGTCCGCTGGACCTGATCGCCGTCATCGGCATCATCCTGTTGATCGGGCTGGTGAAGAAGAACGGCATCATGATGGTGGACTTTGCGCTGGAGGCCGAACGCTCTCGCGGCCTGACGCCGCAGGCCGCCATCCGCGAAGCCGCGCTGCTGCGCCTGCGTCCGATTCTGATGACCACGCTGGCCGCGCTGTTCGGCGCGCTGCCGCTGATGCTGGCCACGGGCTCGGGCGCGGAACTGCGCCAGCCGCTGGGCTGGGTCATGGTGGGCGGGCTGCTGGTCAGCCAGGTGCTGACCCTGTTCACCACGCCTGCCGTGTACCTGTTCTTCCACCGCCTGGGCCAGCGCCGCGGCGCCGCGGCCGCCAAACCCGGGATGGAAGGCCCGGCGCCATGATCCGCGCCTTGCTGCACCGCCCGACCGCCTGCATCTTCCTGGCGATCGCGCTGACTTTGCTGGGCGCGGTCGCATGGCGGCTGCTGCCCGTGGCGCCGCTGCCCCAGGTCGACTTTCCCACCATCGAGGTGCGCGCCGAGCTGCCGGGCGCCAGTCCCGAAAGCATGGCCAGCACGGTGGCCGCGCCGCTGGAGCGTGCATTGGGCAGCATCGCCGGCGTCAGCGCCATGACTTCGTCCAGCAACCAGGGCGCGACCCGTGTGCAACTGCAGTTCGACCTGGACCGCGACATCAACGAGGCCGCGCGCGACGTGCAGGCAGCCATCAACGCGGCCCGCGCCGAGCTGCCCGCCGGCATGCCGGGCAATCCCAGCTATCGCAAGGTCAACCCGTCCCAGGCCCCCATCATGGCGCTGGCGCTCAGTTCGCCCACGCGCCCCGCGGGCGAACTCTACGACCTGGGTTCGACCGTGCTGGCGCAGAAGATCTCGCAGATCAACGGCGTGGGCGAAGTGACCATGGGCGGCAGCTCCCTGCCCGCGGTGCGCGTGCAAGTCAATTCCAACGCCTTGGCCCACTACGGCGTGGCGCTGGACGAAGTGCGCCAGGCCATCGCCGACGCCGCGCCCATGCGCCCGCAAGGTCAGCTCGATTCCGCCAGCCAGCGCTGGGAAGTCGGCACGCCCGAGCAGCCCCGCGCCGCGCGCGACTACGAAAGCCTGATCGTGCGCCACCAGGACGGCGCGGTGATCCGGCTGTCGCAGATCGCGCGCGTGAGCGACTCGGTGGAAAACCGCTACAGCAGCGGCTTTCACAACCGCAACCCGGCGGTGGTCCTGACCATCAGCCGCCAGCCGGGTTCGAACATCATCGAAACCATAGGCGCCATCAACCAGGCCCTGCCCGGCCTGCGCGCGCTGATGCCGGCCGACGTGGACCTGACCGTGGCGCTGGACCGCTCGCCGGGCATCAACGCCACCTTGCGCGAAGCGCACATCACGCTGGGGCTGGCCACCGCGCTGGTGATCCTGGTGGTGTGGGCATTCCTGGGCAATGCGCGGGCGGCGGCCATTCCCAGCGTGGCGATTCCGGTGTGCCTGATCGCCACCTTCGCCGTCATGTACCTGTGGGGCTTTTCGCTGAACAATCTGTCGCTGATGGCGCTGATCGTCGCGGCCGGCCTGGTGGTCGACGACGCCATCGTGGTGCTGGAGAACATCTCGCGCCATATCGAGCGCGGCCTCTCGCCGCGCAAGGCCGCGCTGCGAGGCGTACGCGAAGTGGGCTTCACGCTGGTGGCCATGACCGTGGCGCTGAGCGTGGTCTTCGTGTCCATCCTGTTCATGGGCGGCCTGGTCGAGCGGCTGTTTCGCGAGTTCTCCATCACCCTGGTCGCCGCCACCGTCATTTCGCTGGTGGTCTCGGTGGCCATCATCCCCAGCCTGTGCGCCCGCTGGCTCAAGCCCGCCGGCCCGGCCGCGCCTACGGCGAACGCGCGTCCATCGCGCATGCGCGCGATCTTCGAGCGCCTCCATGCCTGGTACGGCAGCACCCTGTGGCGGGTGCTGGGCCATGCCCGCCTGACGCTGTTGCTGCTGGCCGCCGTGGTGGGGCTGAACGTCTACCTGTACGTGCAGGCGCCCAAAGGCTTCCTGCCGGTGCAGGATACCGGCCAACTGGTGGGCTTCGTGCGCGGCGACGATGGCTTCTCGTTCCAGGTCATGCAACCCAAGATCGACCAATACCGCCAACTGGTGCTCAAGCATCCGGCGGTGCAGGACGTCATCGGCTACAACGGCGGCAGCCTGGGCATCAGCAACTCCCTGTTCCTGATCCGCCTGAAGCCCGCCGCCGAACGCAAGGAATCGTCGACCGAGGTCATCAACTGGCTGCGCACCAACGCCCCGGCCGTGCCGGGCGGCATGTTCTTCCTGAACGTGGACCAGGACCTGCGCATGCCCGGCGGCTTTGGCAACTCCGGCGACCATGAACTGGCCATCATGGCCAGCGACGTGCCGGCGCTGCGGCAATGGTCGCGCAAGATCTCCAAGGCCATGCAGGAGATCCCCGAGCTGCGCGACGTCGATGCGGAAGGCGACGGCGCCACCCAGCAGGTCGTGATCGACATAGACCGCGCCGCCGCGCAACGCCTGGGCGTGGACATGGGCACCATCAGCAGCGTGCTCAGCAACTCCTTCAGCCAGCGCCAGGTCGCGACGCTCTACGACGCCATGAACCAGTACCGCGTGGTGCTGGAACTAGACCCGCGCTACACCGAGGACCCCGAGGTGCTGGAACAGGTGCAAGTGGTCGCGGCGGACGGCACCCGCGTGCCGCTGACGGCCTTCGCCACCTATGACTACGGGCTGGTGAACGACCGCGTGTTCCATGACGGCCTGTTCGCCGCCGTGGGCGTGGGCTTTTCGTTGGCCGAAGGCGTGTCGTTGCAACAGGCCCTGGCCGCCATCGACAGAACCATGGCCGAGCTGATGGTGCCCTCATCGATCCAGACCCGCCTGGGCGGCGACGCGCGCAACTTCCAGCAAAGCCTGCAGGACCAGCCCTGGCTGATCCTGGCGGTGCTGGTGGCGATCTACCTGGTGCTGGGCATCCTGTACGAAAGCCCCCTGCATCCGCTCACCATCCTGTCGACCTTGCCGTCCGCCGGCGTGGGTGCGCTGCTGGCGCTGCGCCTGGCCGGCATCGAATTCACGCTGATCGCGTTGCTGGGGCTGTTCCTGCTGGTGGGCATCGTCATGAAGAACGCCATCCTGATGATCGACTTCGCCCTCAGCCTGGAACGGCGCGAAGGGCTGACGCCCGAGCAGGCCATCCACCGCGCCGCCATGCTGCGGCTGCGGCCCATCGTCATGACCAACCTGGCGGGGCTGTTGGGCGCCCTGCCCCTGGTGCTGGGCATGGGCGAAGGCTCGGAGCTGCGCCGGCCGCTGGGCATCGCCATCGTCGGCGGCCTGCTCATCAGCCAGTTCTTGACGCTGTACACCACGCCCATCGTGTATCTGGCGCTGGAACGGCTGCGGTTGAAATGGAAGGCTGGCCGGCTGCGGCCTGGCCCCGAGGTCTGAAGCACGGGCCAGCCTGCAGGGTCAGTCCGGGAGTATTCCCGCCGCCTTGATGACCTGCGCCCATTTGCGCTGCTCAGCCCGCTGGAAATCCGCCAGTTCACCCGGCGTGCCGCCCGCCGGAATCGCGCCCAGTTCAGCCAGACGCTGCTTCACTGCTGCGTCGCCCAGGGCCTGGTTGATGGCCAGGGACAACTTTTGCTGCACCGCCTGCGGCGTGCCTGCCGGCGCATACATCGCGAACCAGGACGAGGCTTCGAAATCCGGCGCGCCCAAGGCCTCGGCCATGGTCGGCACCTGCGGATAGTCCGGCAGCCGCTGCGCCGTCGTGACAGCCAGCATGCGCAGTTTGCCGGCCTTCACGAAAGGCGTGCTGGTCAACAACGTATCGAACATGACCTGGACCTGCCCCGCCACCAGATCGGTCACGGCCGGGCTTGAGCCCTTGTAGGGGATGTGGGTCATGGAGGTGCCGGTCTTGTACTTGAAGTACTCCGGCACCAGGTGGGAAGAACCGCCATTCCCTGCCGAACCGTAGTTCACGCGATCAGGGTGGGCTTTCAGGTAGTCCACCAGTTCGCCCACGGTCTGCACCGGCATCTGTTGCGGGTTGATCACGACTGCGATGGGCACCGTAAGGACCAGCGCCAGGGGCGTAAAGTCCTTGTTCGCATCGTAGGGTATGTCGGGATAGAGCCCCGGATTGATCGCCATGGTGCCGATGCTGGCCATCATCAGCGTGTATCCGTCCGGCTTGCTGCGGGCGACATCGCCGGCGCCGATGAAGCCATGCGCGCCAGCCTTGTTCTCGATGACGAAAGGCGTGCCCAAGCGGTCGGAGAGCGCCTTGCCGACCACGCGCGCGGCGATATCGGTCGGACCGCCTGCGGGAAACGGTACGACCAGCCGGATGGAACGTTCGGGCCACTGCGCCCCGGTATTGCCCAGGGCGGGCTGCGCCACGGCAGCGCAGGCAAGCGCGGCGATTCCTAAAAGATGCTTCACGGATTTGTCTCCTGGTATGTTCTGCGGCGCGCGTCAGGCGGCCGTCTGGATGCCGGCTTCGCGTATCAGGCGCGCCCACTTCTTCTGTTCTTCCTGGATGTAGCGCTGCGCCACCTCTGGAGATCCGCCCATGGCCGTGCTGCCCTCGGCGGTGAACATGGCCACGGTGGCCGGATCCGCCAGCACCTTTTCCACCACCGCATTGACGGCCTGCACGACTTCGGGCGGCGTGCCCGCCGGCGCCACCAGGGCCTTCCAGTCCAGCGCCTCGAAACCCTCGTAGCCGGACTCGGCCACGGTGGGCACATCGGGCAGGATCGCCAGCCGCGCGCGCGAGCTGACGGCCAAGGACCGCAGCACCTTGCCCTTGAGCATTTCCTGGGCGGCCTGCGGCGTGGCGAACATGTAGTCCGTACTGCCGCCCAGCAAATCGTTGAGCGCCGGCGCCGCGCCGCGATATGGCACGTTCAGCACCTGGAACTTGCCCTGATAGGCGAGCAGTTCGCCCGCCAGATGGCCTACCGTGCCGGAACCCGCCAGGGCCTGCTTGATGGCGCCAGGCTCGGCCCGCGCATCCTTGATCAGGTCGGCCAAGGTCTGCCAGCGCGCGTTGGCCTTGACCACCAGCACCACCGGCAGCGACGCGATCAGGGAGACCGCCGCGAAGTCTTTTTCCGCGTCGAAGGGAATCTGCGGCATCAGGGCGGGATTGATGGCCAGGTTGGCGGTCTGGCCCAGGCCCAGCATGTAGCCATCCGGCTTGGCCTTGGCGACGAAGTCCATGCCGATGTTGCCGCCCGCGCCGGGACGGTTTTCCACCACCACCGACCAGCCTGCCATGGCAGTGACCTTGGCCGCGATGGCGCGCGCCACGGAGTCCGTGCCTCCGCCCGGCGTATAGGGAACGATGAGGCGCACCGGCCGCCCGTTCGGGTAGGCGGCCGCAGTCTGGGCGCGCAGCGGCAAGGCCGCGGCGCACATCGCGGCGCCCAGGAAAGCGCGGCGGGATAGCGTGATCATGGTTAGTCTCCTTGTGTGATTTGCCTTGCTTTCAAGGCCGCGATTTCGTCGTCGCGATAGCCGACGCCGCGCAGCAGCGCGTCGGTGTGTTCGCCCACCGCAGGCGGCTGCAGGCGTATTCCGGGCTGGGCGCCGCCCAGCGTGAAGGGCGCCAGCGGCGCCAGGGACTCGCGCCCGTCCTCCAGGGTGATGGGCGCGAGGCCGCCGGTAGCCGCCAAATGCGGATCGTCGAACAGTTGCTCAGGCCGCGTGATCGGCGCGAAGGGCAAACCTTCGCGCTCGAATACCGCCGCCAACTCGGCCGCGCTGCGGTCCGCCAGGTGCGAACGCAGCTGCGGCATCAGCCAGTCGCGCGCCTGCACGCGGTCGTTGTTGCTGGCCAGGCGCGGATCGGCCAGCAGCTCCGCCAGGCCGAAGGCGCGGCAGAAGATGCCCCATTGCTTGTCGCTGACCACGGCCAGGAAGATCTGTTCGCCGCCCTTGACGGTGAACACGTCGTAGATGGCCCAGGCCGAGATGCGGCTGGGCATGGGCGCGGCCGCGCGCCCGGTGACGGCGTACTGCATCATGTGCTGGCCGACCAGGAAGACGTTGTTCTCGAACAGCGAGGCCTGCACTTCCGTGCCCTCTCCCGTCTGCTCGCGCTGCGCCAGGGCCGCCATGGCGCCAATGGCGCCGAACATGCCGCCCATGATGTCGTTGACGCTGGCGCCCGCGCGCAGGGGGTCGCCAGGACGCCCGGTCATGTAGGCCAGGCCGCCCATCATCTGCACGACTTCGTCCAGCGCGGTGCGGTGTTCGTAGGGTCCGGGCAGGAAGCCCTTGTGGCTGACATAGATGAGGCGGGGATTGCGTTGCTTGAGGGTGGCGTAGTCCAGGCCCAGCTTTTGCATGACGCCGGCCTTGAAGTTCTCGCTCACGATGTCGGCCGAGTCGATCAGGCGCAACGCGGCCTCTATGCCCTCGGGCTGCTTCAGGTCCAGGGCGATGCTCTTCTTGTTGCGGTTGAACATCGGGAAGAAGCCCGCCCCCGACCCCAGCAAGCGGCGCGTGCTGTCGCCGCCCACCGGTTCAACCTTGATGACCTCGGCGCCCAGGTCGGCCAGCAGCATGCCGCAGGTGGGGCCCATGACCATGTGGGTGAATTCGACGACGCGGATGTGCTCGTAAGGAAGGCGCGGACTGGACATGTGCGTGGATCTTCTGCAAGTGTGGGCGGCTGCCGCAGGACCGGCGCGGCCGCATGTTTCTGATGTCGGGGTCCCCGGCGCTCAAGCCTGGCCGAATCCCTTGGGCAATCCCGCGTCCGGCGTCATGCCGTAGAGGGGCTCGCCCGGAAGTCCGGCGGCAAGCGGCGCGCGCGCGGCAACGATGCCTTCCAGGTCGATGCCGGTGCGCACGCCCATGGCCTCGAACATGAAGACCAGGTCTTCGGTCACGACGTTGCCGGACGCGCCCGGCGCATAGGGGCAGCCGCCCAGGCCGCCCAGCGAACTGTCGAAGGTGCGCACGCCTTCCTCCCAGGCAGCCAGGCAGTTGGCCAGGCCCAGGCCGCGCGTGTTGTGCATGTGGGCGGCGCCCGCCTTATCGCCGATTTCTGCGCGCAGGCGGCGGAACAGCCGGCGCACTTGCGCGGGATTGGCATAGCCCACGGTGTCCGACAGCCCCGATTCGTCAGCGCCCGCGGCCACGCACAGCGCCGCCAGGCGGATGACCTCGTCTTCGGGCACCGCGCCCTGCAAGGTGCAGCCGAAGGCCGTTGAAATGCCGGCCTCCAGCTTGACCGCGGGAGCCAGCTCGTCGCGCAGCCTCGCGATCGCCCGAACCTCCTCCACCATTTCTTCTGGCGTCTTGCGCACATTGGCCAGCGAATGCTCGCGGCTGGCGGAGACCGGCATCGTCAGCTTGTGGACGCCTGCCTTCAGCGCCGCCTCTGCGCCACGCAGGTTGGGCACCAGCGCCATGACGGTAAGCGCCGGATGGCGCGCCGCATGCCGCACCACCTCGGCAGCGTCCGCCATCTGCGGCAGCAGGCGCGCCGGCACGAAGGAAGCCACTTCGATTTCACGCACGCCGGCCGCGACCAGCGCATCGATCCAGCGCAGCTTGTCGGCGGTGGGCATGGTCGCCTTGACCGACTGCAAGCCATCGCGCGGGCCCACTTCGCTGATCAAGACGTCGGGGTTCCGGTCGCTGGGATGGGCCATGGCTTGATGTCTCCGAAAATTCTATCTTATAGAACGCTGTTTCTTTAGATAGAATTATGGAATTCACCCGCCGCAACTGTCAAGCGCCGGCTCGCCCGGGAAAACCACGAGCCACGCGCCAGGCAGCGCCTACAATGCCGTCACTCGTTCTAAAGGATGGAATATGGCCCAGCCCTGGAATCAACCCTGCGGAGCCGCGCATGCCCCGTAAAGCCGCCACGGAATCCCTGGCCGATAGCGATGCCGCCCAGGGCGGCGTGGCCGCGGTGGACCGCGCGCTCAGCCTGATGTCGGTTTACGCGCCGGGTGACAAGGCCCTGTCACTGGGAGAACTGGCCGAGCGTACGCGCCTGTACAAGAGCACGGTCCTGCGACTGCTGGCGTCGCTGGAGCACGCCGGATGGATCCAGCGCCTGGACGACGGCCGCTATGCCCTGGGTGGAGAAATCGCCCGTCTCCACGGTCTCTACGCCGCCTCGTTTTCGTTGGAAGAGGTGGTCATGCCGGTGTTGCGCGACCTGGTCGCCGCGACCGGCGAAAGCGCGGCCTATCACGTGCGCCAGGGCGATGCGCGCCTGTGCCTTTACCGCGTGGATTCGCCGCATCCGGTGCGCGACCACATCCGTGCGGGCGATTTGCTGCCGCTGGACCGCGGCAGCGGCGGGCGCGTCCTGACGGCCTACGACCCCGTGTTGGGGCGGGCGCCGGGACCGGATCAGGAACTGCATGCGCGCATCCGCGCCGACGGCTATTTCGCGGCCATGGGCGACCGCCTGGCGGAAGTGGCGGGCATTTCCGCTCCAGTCTTTCTGCTCAATGGCGAGATCGCAGCGGCGGTGACGCTGACCGCCCCCGTCCATCGTTATGTTGCCGCCCATCTGGCAGCGGTGCGGGAGGCGGCGCGGCGCCTGACCGGAAAAGTGGGCTAGCGGACGCGAAGGCCGCGAATACCGCCGGGCAGTGTAAAAAAACCGGTCCTTCCGCACGATGGACAAGCCCGAACCGGCGGATAAACAATGCATTTCCCTCCACGGCCGGAGTCCCTCCATGGCACCCGAAGCCCTGCAACTGCGGATCGACCACTTGACGGAGCTGGACCGGCGTGAACTTGTCAAATTGATGGGGGCCGATGCCGTGCGTTTCGTGGAGACGCGGCCGGCGGATGGACGCCTGGGCGAACTCGATACGCTCACCGCCATCGTCAGCATTTCGCTGGCCACCATCAACGCCGCCGGCGTCGTGCTGGCCATCTGGCTGGCCAAGGGCGGAAGGAAGGTGACGCTGCGCGACCACCTTGTGATCGAGACTGCCGAAGGCAACCGCCTGGTACGCAAGCTGGAACTGACCGGCCGATCCGAGGACGAAATCAAGGCAGAGGTCCTCAAGGAACTCCAGGCCGCATTTTCCAACGTGTCTACGCCCGCCAAGGAGCAATGAATGCGGCCGGCCGCCGGCCAGATGGACCCGGACACCAACACGGTGTTCGTCTGCGACAGCCCGGTGCGCGAGTACGTGAAATGGGCCATGCATGGCAAGCTGCCGCGCGCGCTCCTGCCCACGGTCCTGCATGAACTGACGCACCACTGGTGCCTGTCTGGTTGCGTCGGCCGCGCGCTGGCCGAACTCAGCCTGGAGTCGCAAGAACATCTGGCGGCCTCCCCCCTGTTTCCGCTCTATGCCGATGACATCGTGCTGGCGCAGTGGGACACGGTGGAGTTCGCGCGCGCGCTGCTGGAGCCGCTGCTGGAAGGCATGGCCATGTTCGCGCAGTTCGACGTCTATCCCGGGCCCTCTCCGGTCCTGTCCGGCACGCTGGCCATGCTGGGACGTCTGTTTCCCCCTGAAGATGACGAGACGGCGGCGGACGTCATCGACGCGCTGCGCCACCGGCTGATCGAATACCGCCTGTCCGACCAAGCCCTGCGCAGCAAGAGCGGATTGCTGGTGCAGGCCATGAGCAGCCGCAACGGCGGCTATCTGCTGGGCTATCTCAGCGTGAAGAACCTGTGGATGCAAGCGCGCAAGGCCTCCCCCCGCCTGGCCGACGCCGACCTGTTTCTGCTGTACTTGCGCAATCTGGTCTTCGACGACGCGGGATTCGTGGACAAGCTGCTCGACGCCGGCGCGCAGGCGCTGCACGGCACGCAAGCGTTCGACGGCCTTGCCAGCCATCTGAACGAGCGCCTCAAGCTGTTGTCGGCGCCGGATCTGGAGCAGCGCGTCGCGGAAATGGAGAAAGCGCTGGAGAAGTACTCCGACCTGGAGGGCCACGGCCGCTGCATCTACCTGGACGATCAGTTGGTCGAGGACGTCAACTGGCGCCTTTACCAGCGTTTGCGCGCCATCGCACCCGGCTTGAAGGATCTGAAGGGGCCCGACCTCAAAGGCATGACGCGGGCGGAAAAACTACATGCGATCCGCGAGTTCGGCGCGGCGCTGGACCGGGCGGCAACGGGTATCGACAAGGTGGATCCGGCTGACCTGCAGCGCCTGCTCAGGATCTGGGCGCACCTGTTGCACCGCGCCATCGTGTGCTTGCGGGTAGATCAGGTGGAATGCGAAACAGGCGCGGACGGCAGATGCACGGTCTATGCGAACGGCGATCCCGTCTTCTCCGCAACCGCCCGGCCCAAGCGCAAACCCGACGGCCGCAACCCGGCCTCGCTGGCGCTCTACTACCTGCCCGACGAGTACGAGATCGCGCTGGTGTGCGTGGACGACAAGGGCGCCCTGTTCGCGCTCTTCGGGGACCGCGTTTCCGCCACGCAACAGGAAACGCTCACGCAGGCGATCCGCATCGTCCTCGGCGACCACGACCGGCGGGAAATCCTGGGCTCCTATCTGCGCATGCACGCCGGCTTGCGCGACGAACCGCTGCTGCGGCCGGGCGCGGTCGCGCGCCTGGCCGAACACTTCTACTTCAACCATGCGATGCGCTTCGTGGTCGACGCCCATCTGGACGCCTGCCTGAAAACGTTGCGCACCGACGGACTCTGGCAGATCCTGGACGAAGAAGGAAGCCATGTGAACGCAATGGCGGCCTTGGGACTGATCCAGTCCTGGACCTCGGACGAGACCTGCATTCGGGCCTTGCTGCAGCATCGGGAAATGGACTTCGATGAAGTCACCGCGCGACTCTCCCAGGCCCAGGCCGCCCACGGCCTGCCCTTGATCCATGAGGGCAAGCGCAGGGTCTTTCTCTGACGCAAGCCGCCCACGGCAATCAGGGCAACTGCCCGCCCGGCAGCACCAGCTTCTCCAGATAATCCAGATCCTCGCGCACCAGCCGCAAGGACTCGCTTACGTCCGGCGACCTGGGACGCCGGGAGGCGTCGCGCAGCAATGACTGCACCGCCATGTCGGCCATGATGGCCGCGACTTCGGCGCGGCTCAGGCGGCCGTCGGGCTTGTACCACCACGCCGACCAGTTGCACATGCCGATGAGGCTGAAGGCGGCGACGTGCGGATCGACCATGCGGAATTGGCCGTCGCGGATGCCGTTTTCGATGACGCGGCTGAAGTTCTCCAGCACGTTCCGGCGCGACGCCTGCACCGCGGCGCGCTGCTTGGGCGTCATGTCGGCCTCGGTCCGGTCGGCCACGCGGAACTCGGCGGTGCGCGACAGGATCAGGTCGGCATGCCGCGTGACCAGCGCGCGCAGCGCCTCGACTGGATCCAGGTCCTCGCGGGTGGCGGTCTCGCCGGCCATTTTCTTGGCCGCGCTCAGCACGTCCTCGGTCAGCGAACGCAGGATCTCGTCCTTGCTCTTGAAGTAGTAATAGACCGCGGTGCGGCTCAGGCCCAGGGATTCGGCGATGTCCTGGATGCTGGTGCCGCCGCTGCCGCGCTTGATGAATAGCGTGGCAGCGGCGTCGAGTATGGCGGTGCGCAGCGCTTCGCCCTTCAGCGCTCCCTTGGTGCTTGCGTCGTTCACGTTGCGATGTTCCTCGAATGGACCGTCCGGGACGGCCCCGTCCCGAAATTATGGCATGCGCGTTTACGTCTCCAACCCGCGCCGGCCGGCGTTCTCCCGCGGCTGAGTCCCCAATTTTTGACGCTACTGTCAGTTTTTTAAATTTAATTGACACTAAAGTCAAATATTCGTCTAATACGTCAAACCGAGGTCTCAGGACCATCGCCACAGGAGACGAATGTGACTACCGCCGCCCCCTCCAGCCAGATCACCGCCGGCTTTCTCAACACCGATTGGAATCCGCGCGACCTGCCCGCCGGCGCCTCGACCCGCAACGTCGTGCTGCGCACCGCGGACGGCGCCGCCACCTCCGGATCGCTGTACCAGCCGGCCGGCCCCCGTCCCGACACCGTGGTCTGCGTGATGCATCCGCGCGAGTTCATGGCCTGCCACTACCTGATCCCCGACATCGTCGGCGCCGGTCTTGCGGCGTGGTCGCAAGGCGCGCGCTCGGTCGGCAACGATCTCAGGCTGGAACACGAACAGGCGCTGCAGGACGTGGCCGCCGGCCTGCGCTTCCTGCGCGAGCAGGGTTTCAAGAAGATCGTGCTGCTGGGCAATTCCGGCGGCGCCGGCCTGTACGCGTTCTATGCGCAGCAGGCCGGCCTGCCCGCCGGCGAGCGCGTCGCCCGCACCCCGGGCGGCAAGCCCAGCGGGCTGGATGCACTGGACATGCCCGAGGTGCATGGCCTGGTGCTGGTGGGTCCGCATCCGGGCCAGGGTTCGCTGCTGCTGAATTGCATCGACCCCTCTGTCGCCGACGAGAAGGACGCACTGTCGGCGGCGCCGGACCTGGATCCGCTGGCGCCCGAGAACGGCTACCGGCCCAAGGGCCAGGCGCGCTATGCGCCGGAGTTCGTCGCCCGCTACCGCCAGGCGCAGCGCGACCGCGTGGCGCGCCTGGACGCGCAGGCGCGGCAGATGATCGCCGACCGCCTGGCGGCCCGCGCCGACCTCAAGAGCGGCGCCGACACATCCGCCGCACGCCGCCGCCAGGCCGCGCACACGCCGGTGCTGGTGGTCTGGCGCACCGACGCCGACCTGCGCTGCCTGGACCTCAGCCTGGATCCTTCCGACCGCCACCCGGGCTCGCTGTGGGGCAAGGATCCCTACGCGTCGAACTATGGCGCCGTCGGCTTCGCCCGCTTCTGCACGCCCGAGAGCTGGCTGTCGACCTGGTCCGGCCTGTCTTCCAACGCCAGCATGGCGCGCACCGCCGGCGGCATCAATCAGCCCACCCTGATCGTCGAATACACCGGCGACCAGGCCTGTTTCCCTTCCGACGTGCGCGCCATCCACGACGCCATCCCCGCGCCGGACAAGACCCACCTGCGCATCCGCGGCGACCACCACGGCCGCGCGCTGGTCGAAGGCGAAGAACCCGGGCGCTATGCGGCCGGCCGCGAACTGGCCGCCTGGCTGCGCCAACGTTTCCTGTAATCCGAATGCCGACGGAGCAAGTCATGACTGCAACTCCCAAGACCCCCGCCCCCCTGCGCCTGCACGGCGTGGACCATACGGCGCGGCCCACCTGGCGCCTGCGCGAAACGGTCGCCTTCTACCGCGACATCCTCGGCCTGCCGCTGGTGCATGTGATCTCGGCGCGCGGCTGGGGTCCCGCCACGCACCCGGACTTCCTGCATTTCTTCTTCGACAGCGGCCAGGGCAGCACCATCGCGTTCTTCTATTACCTGGGCTCGGACGAACCCGAAGCGCTGCGCGGACGCAGCCGCATGCGGCCGCTGCCCGAAGACCATGTGTTCGACGCCACGCATACCGCCTGGCTGGTGGAAAGCGAGGACGAGCTCAAGGCCTGGAAGCAGAAGCTGCAGGATGCCGGGCTGGAAGTCTCGGTCGAAACCCGCCATGAAGTGATCGAATCCATCTACGTACGCGATCCCAACGGCTATTTCATCGAATTCACACGCAAGCTGCGGCCCCTGGGCGAAGTCGACGCGATCGACGCCGCCTTGACGCTGCAGGCGGCCATGCAGGCCGAAGCCGAAGCGGAATCGGCTGGCGGACGCATCCAGCACATCGACGACGTCTGGGCGCGCAAGGCGGCGCTGCTGCAAGACAGGCTGGAGCTGGCCGATGTCGGCGCCGAGCCGCCGGTGCGGATCTTCGTGCCGCGCGTCGAGGAGTTTTCGTCCCTGGTCGAGGACGCCTCGGGACGCGAAAACTGCACCGTGGTACCGGGCGAGCATTTCGACTGCATCGTTTCCGACGGCCCGGTGGAGTTCCAGCGCAAGGCCCTGGGGCTCAAGCCCGCCGTCTGGTATGGCTTGTTCACCGGCGGCGTCAGCGGCACGATCGACGTATTGGATCGGGACCGCGTCCGGATCTCGGCCGCGCGCCACTGAGACACGGGCCAGGAGGAGACCATCATGCGAGATATACGCCACCCCATAGAGGGCGTGATCTACCACCACCCCGAGCGCGCCCGCCAGTATTTCGCCAGCGGCGCCTGGGAGCATTCGACCGTGGGCGCGGCGCTGCACGCCACGGCCCGGCGCTGCCCCGAACGCACCGCGCTGATCATCGACGAAGGCAGCCTGAGCTTTCGCGAACTGGACGAACAGACCGACCGGCTGGCCGCCGCCTTGCTGAAGCTGGGCCTGGCGCCCGCGGACCGCGCCATCTTCCAGATGGGCACCACGCTTGAAACCGCGCTGGCCTTGCTGGCCTGCTACAAGGCGGGGATCGTCCCGGTCTGTTCGTTGCCGCAGCACCGCGAGCTGGAGATCGGCCAGCTCTCGCGCCAGACCCGCGCCCGCGGCTATTTCGTGCAGGCCGACTTCGGCAAGTTCGATCTGCCGGCCTTTGCCGCCGGCATGCTGGCCGCCAGCGACACGCTGGAACACCTGGTCGTGGCGCGCGGCGACTCGCCGCATGGCGAGTCCCTGCATGCGCTGCTCGATGCGATGCCGCTGGCCGAGGCCCGCCTCATCCTGGCGGACCAGGGACCCGGCTGCGAGGACGTGCTGAGCTTCCAGCTGTCGGGCGGCACGACCGGCATGCCCAAGATCATCCCGCGCTTCCACGCCGAGTATCTGGGCCATTCGCTGGCCTGCGCCCGGCGCTACAAGATGCAGGACGACGACCGCATCATCTGGGCGCTGCCCCTGCTGCACAACGCGGCCCAGGTCTATGTGCTGATCCCCGTCATCGCCATGGGCGTGTCCGCGGTGCTGATGCCGCGGGTCGACGTGCCGCGCATGCTGGAGCTGATCGAACGCCACCGCGTCACCCGCGCCATGTCCATCGGGCCGATAGCGCCGCAGATCATGGCCTTTCCCGACCTGGCGAACTACGACCTGTCCTCCTTGCGCCTGTTCATCACCATGAGCGCCGCGGACCGCCTCGAAGCGCATCTGAACGTGCCCTGCTCCAACCTCTTCGGCATCACGGAAGGATTGCTGCTGGGCTCGCCCGCCGACGCGTCCGAGTACGAGCGGCACCATACGCAAGGCCGCTCGGGCTGTCCCGAGGACGACATCCGCCTGCTGGCGCCCGGCACCGAGGAACCGGTGGCCGAAGGCCAGATGGGCGAACTCTGCTTCCGCGGCCCCGCCACGCTGCCCGGATTCTTCGATGCCCCGGCGGCGAACGCCTCGGCCTATACCTCGGACGGCTATTACCGCACCGGCGACATGATGACGGCGCGCCTGGTCGATGGCGCAACCTGCTACGCCTTCGAAGGCCGCCTGCGCGACAACATCAACCGCGGCGGCGAGAAGATCGGCTGCGAGGAAGTCGAGGCGCTGGTCGGCGCGCATCCCGCGATTTCCGAAGCGCGCCTGGTGGCCATGCCCGACCCCTTCTACGGCGAGAAAGGCTGCATCTTCATCATCGTCCGGCCTGGCCACGCGGCGCCCAGCCTGACGGAACTGGCGGACTTCCTCACGGGCCAGGGGCTCGCCAAATACAAATGCCCCGAACGCATCGAGCAGATCGAAGCCTTCCCCGTCACCAAGGTCGGCAAGCTCGACAAGGCCGCCCTGCGCCATAGCGTCGCGGAAATGCTCAATCAGGAAGCCGCAAAGGCCCGGGAGAACGGCAATGACCAGCACTGAATACGTCTTGAGCGAAACGCCTTTCATCGTGCGCCGCCGCGTCAAATGGGGCGACTGCGATCCCGCCGGCGTGGTCTACACCGTCACTTTTGGCGAATACGTGCTGTCAGCGGCCGAACTGTTCTACGGCCACCTGTTCAACGGCACGCCGCAGCGCATCAAGGATGAGCACGGCTTCGGCACGCCGACGCGCGCGCTGTCCTTCGACTTCCAGGCCTCGCTGTGGCCCGACGAGGAATTCGACATGTGCGTCAGGGTCGAGGAAATCCGCACCCGCACCTACACCCTGCACGTGGCCGGCAGCGTGCGCGGCCAGCCGGCGTTCGACGCCAGGCTGACCCCGATCTGCGTGGCGCGCGGCGAACGGCGCGCCATCGAAGTGCCCGCCGCGCTGCGCGGCGCGCTGCAGTCATATCAGCAAGCCTGCGCGCAGGCCGAAGCAAACAGGAGTGAAGCCAAATGAAGATCGCCGTCATCGGAGCCGGCCCCGCCGGCCTGTACTTTTCGCTGCTCGCCAAGAAGCATGCGCCGCAGCACGATATCACCGTGTACGAACGGAACCCGCGCGGCGCCACCTACGGCTGGGGCGTGGTGTTCTCGGACATCGGCCTGTCCTTCCTGCGCGAAGCCGACCCGGAATTCTTCAAGGCCTTTGTCGCGCACCACGAACGCTGCGACTACATGGAAATCATCCATCAGGGCGCCCGCGTCCAGGTCCAGGGCAACCATTTCTCGCGCACGGCCCGCATCGACATGCTGGAAGTCCTGGAGCGCGCCTGCCTGGAAGCGGGCGTCAAGATCCTGCATGAACAGCGGATCGACGACGTGGAGCGGCTGGCCGCGGAAGTGGACATGGTGGTGGCTGCCGACGGCAGCAACAGCGCCGTGCGCAAGCAGTACGCCGAACACTTCCGGCCGAGCTTCGAACGCCGTCGCAACAAGTTCGCCTGGTACGGCACGCGCCAGCGCTTTCATCCGGTGTCGCTGATCTTCCGCGAAACGGACCACGGCATCTTCATCGCGCACAGCTACCAGTACAGCAAGGACCTCAGCACCTTCCTGGTGGAAGTGGACCCGGACACCTGGCAACGCGCCGGCCTGGACGCGGCCAGCGAGGACGCAAGCCGCCGCTATTGCGCAGAAGTTTTCCGCGCCGACCTGGGCGCCAACGAACTGCTGGGCAACCGTTCGCTCTGGTTCGAGGCCAACATCGTGCGCAATGAGCGCTGGTCGCACCGCAACATCGTCCTGCTTGGCGACGCGTTGCGCACCGTGCATTTCTCGCTCGGCTCCGGCACCCGCATGGCGATGCAGGACGCGATCGCGCTGCATCAAGGCCTCACGCGGCATCCCGACGACACGCAGGCCGCGTTCGCGCACTTCGAGGCGCAGCGCCGCCCGGCTTCGTCCAACTTCCAGAGCGCCGCCGCGCGCAGCCTGGACTGGTACGAGAACGTGGCCGACAAGATGCACCTGGACCCGGTGTCCTTCGCCTACGACTACATGCGCCGCACGGGCCAGGTCAGCCACGACGACCTGCGCCAGCGCGATCCGGGCTTCGCCGCGGCCTACGAGGCGCTGCACCCGGAGGCGGCGGCCGTGTCCTGAGCGGCGCACTGTTTTGTTGTGAGTACCCGGCCGCGGCGCACCCGCACTTGCGGCCTCAACGATAAGCGGCGCGGGGAAGCGCCGCAAAAACCATCCATGGAAAGTGGAGGAGACATGAAAAATACTCTTTGGTGCCTGGCGCTGACTGGCGCCCTGGCCTGCGCCTCGGCACAGGCCCAATCCGACAAGTACCCCGAACGGCCGGTGCGCATCGTGCTGCCCTATTCGGTGGGCAGCGGCCCCGACGCCGTCGCCCGCATGCTGGGCGAACAGCTCACGGCGGCCTGGAAGCAGCCGCTCATCGTCGAGAACAAGCCTGGCGCCAACGGCTGGCTGGCGATCGGCGAGGTCAAGCGCGCCACGCCCGACGGCTACTCGCTGGCGGTGGTGGACAACACCCACATGACGCTGCAACCACAGCTCTACCGCAGCCTGCCCTTCGATCCGGTCAAGGATTTCGTCCCGGTGGCGCCGATCTACACCACGCATTTCTTCATGGTGGTGTCGGCCTCGTCCCCCTGGAACAACGTCACCGACCTGATCGCGGCGGCCAAGGCCCAGCCCGGCAAGCTGACCTACGGCACCTGGGGCATGGGCAGCGTGGCGCACGTGGGCACCTCCATGTTCCAGACCGCCACGCAGACCAGCATGACGCACGTGCCCTTCAAGGACCTGGCCCAGCTCTACACGGCGGTGGCCAATGGCGAAGTCGATTGGGCTTTCGGCACGGCGGCCACGGTGCAGAACCTGTACCAGGCCAAGCGCGTCAAGCTGCTGGCGCTGGCGGCGCCGTCCCGCCTGGGTTCCTACGCGGACGTGCCCACGGTCAGCGAGGCCGGCGGCCCCAAGGACTTCGAGTTGAAAACCTGGGTCGCGGCCTTCGCGCCCAAGGGCACGCCGGATGCCGTGGTCAAGCGCATCAACGCCGCCATCGCCCAGGCCGTGGTCACGCCCGCCGTGCGCAAACGCTTCGAAACCTATGGCTTCGACGCCTGGCCGCAGGACGCCGCCGCGCTGGCCCAGGCCCGCGACGCCGATTCGGCGCGCTTTGCGGCCGTGGTCAAAGAGGCCAATATCTCGCTGGACTGAGGCACCGTCCCGGGGCTGCCCGCGGCGGCCCCGCTACCCTTCCGGCGCCTTGGGCGTCGCCGTCAGCCGCTGCGCCATGAACTCCAGGAATTCGCGCGCCAGCGCCGGCAAGGTCCGGCCCTGCAAGGTCAGGACCTGGATGCTCCGCTGCCGCATTTCCGGATTGCTGAACGGCACCGCCGCCAAGCCCTCGCCGTCGCGCTGTCCCAGCATCGTCAGGTAGCCCGACAGCGCCACGATGTCGCTGCCCGGCAGCATGGGCAGGAAGGCCGCGGAATGATTGGACACATAGGCCGGCTCGATATGCAGCCCGGCATTGGCGCAGGCCGCGTCGAACAGCTGCCGCACGGTGGTGCCATGGTCGCCCAGCGACAGCGGCACCTTGGTCAGGTCGCGCACGCTCAGGCTGCGGCGGCTGGCCAGCGGGTGGTTGCGGCACATGACCGCATAGACCGGCGCGCGCACCAGCAATTCGGTCTTGAGCCGGTCGTCCTGCGCGGTGGTGTAGCGCAGCGCCAGCTGCGACAGGCCTTCCAGGATCTGCCGGCTGACCTCCTCGGGGCGCTCCACATGCAGATGGAAGCGGGCCTCGGGCCGCACCCGCTTGAACTCGGCCATGCACATGGGCAGGAATCGGTGGGCGAAACCTTCGGTGCAGGCCAGGCGTATGGTCACGTCGCCCAGGTGGCTGCGCTGGCGGATCTCGGTGGTGACGCGCTCGGCTTCCAGCGCGGCGGCATTGGCGTACGCCGCCAGTTGGCGGCCGGCCTCGCTCAGTTCCATGCCGCGCGCCTGCCGCTCGAACAGCGCGATGCCCAGCCCGTCCTCCAGCTTGGCGATCTGCCGGCTGACGGCCGAGGCCGCCACGTGCTGCGCCGCCGCGGCGCCCGCGATGGAGCCGCAGCGCGCGACCTCCAGGAAGTACCTCAAGCCCAGCGAAATCATGGCGGCCCCTCTTACCCATGCCTTAATGGCAACGAAAGAATGCTAATTATCTAATTGTGGCATGTTATGAAGCGTAATAACTTTGTGCCTCCCTCAGCATCCCAGCCGCCCAAGTGACACGCGAACAAGCCCTGCTCCAAGCCGTTCAAGCCTACGACAATGGCGACCTGCATGCCGCGCTGGCCCGTCGCGTCGCCTACGCGACGGAAAGCGAAGTGCCCGACCAGGCGCCGGCCCAGCATGCCTACCTCAATGAAGAACTGCTGCCCTTGCTCAAGGAGCTGGGCTTCGCCTGCGAGGTGCATCCCAATCCCTCGGGCGCCGACCTGCCCATCCTGGTGGCGCGGCGCATCGAGCAGGCCGGCCTGCCCACGGTGCTGATGTACGGCCATGGCGACGTGGTGCGCGGCAGTGCCGCCCGTTGGGAGGCCGGCCGCGATCCCTGGCGCCTGCAGGTCGAGGGTGACCGCTGGTACGGGCGCGGCACCGCCGACAACAAGGGCCAGCACAGCATCAACCTGGAAGCCTTGCGCCAGGTCATCGCCGCGCGCGTTGGCGCGCTGGGCTTCAACGCGATCTGGCTGATCGAAACCGGCGAGGAAGCGGGTTCGCCCGGACTGGCCGCCTTCTGCGAGGC
This sequence comes from Achromobacter xylosoxidans, assembly GCF_014490035.1. NCBI lineage: Bacteria > Pseudomonadati > Pseudomonadota > Betaproteobacteria > Burkholderiales > Alcaligenaceae > Achromobacter > Achromobacter xylosoxidans. The sequence goes on from NZ_CP061008.1 coordinate 3,745,511, forward strand.
GCAGCGCGAGGCCCTGGCGGCGGACGTGTTCATCGCCAGCGACGGCCCGCGCCTGAGCGCCCGGCGTCCCACCCTGTTCATGGGCTCGCGCGGCGCGGTGAACTTCGAATTGAAGCTGCGTGCGCGCGAACGCGGCTATCACTCGGGCAACTGGGGCGGCCTGCTGGCCAACCCCGCCATCGTGCTGGCGCATGCCATCGCCACGCTGGTGGACGCGCGCGGCCGCATCACGGTGCCCGGCCTGCGTCCGCCCCCCATCCCGGACGCGGTGGCCGAGGCGCTGGCCGACCTGGAAGTCGGCGGCGGCGAGGACGACCCCGACATCAACGCCTGGTGGGGCGAACCCGGGCTGAGCGCGCCCGAAAAAGTGTTCGGCTGGAACAGCCTGGACGTCCTGACCTTTGGCGCCGGCGATCCGGCCAAGCCGGTCAACGCCATCCCGCCCGAAGCCGTGGCCTGGTGCCAGCTGCGATTCGTGGTGGGCACGGACTGGCGGGCGCTGGAAACGCATGTAAAGGAGCATCTGCGCGCGGCGGGCTTCGAGGACGTGCAAGTGCGCATCGGCATGCAGGCCGGCGCCACCCGTCTGTCGCCCGACAATCCCTGGGTGCGTTGGGCCGCGGCCTCGCTGGAACGCAGCACCGGCAAGCGGCCGGCGCTGTTGCCGAACCTGGGCGGTTCCCTGCCCAACGACATCTTCGCCGACCAGCTGGGCCTGCCCACCTTGTGGGTGCCGCATTCCTATCCCGCCTGCGCCCAGCACGCACCCAACGAACACCTGCTGGGCAGCGTCGCCCGCGAGGGGTTGGCCATCATGGCCGGCCTGTTCTGGGACCTGGGCGACCAGGGCAGCGCCCTGCGCCTGGCGGCCGCAACTCCGTCTTCCAACACCAAGTGACCGGGATCTCCGACATGAACGTCAAACTCCGCGCCGCCCTCGTGGCCGCAAGCCTTGCCGCCGCCGCGCATGCGGGCGGCGCCCATGCCGCCTATCCCGAACAGGCGATCAAGATCGTCGTGCCCTTCACGCCGGGCGGCGCGACCGACGCCGTGGCGCGGCTGCTGGCCAACAAGCTGTCCGGCAAGTTCGGCCAGCCGGTCATCGTGGAAAACCGCCCGGGCGCATCCACCGTGATCGGCGCGGAAGCGGCGGCGCGCGCGCAGCCTGACGGCTACACCCTGATGCTGTCGGGCAGCACCACCTATACCGTGCTGCCGGCGCTCAAGCCCGGCCTGCCCTACGATCCGCAAAAGAGCTACGAACACATCGCCATCGTCGCCATGGCGCCCGTGGTGCTGCTGGCCAAGAACGGCCTGGCGGCCGGCACCGTGCAGGAAGCGGCGGCGCTGGCCCGGCAGCAAAGCGCCAAGGGCGGCCTGATGTACGGCACCTTCGGTCCCGGGTCCGCGCCGCACCTGGCCGGCGAGATGTACGCCGAGGCCGCGGGCGCCAAGATGTTGCCGGTGCCCTACAAGGGCAGCGCGCAGTTGGTCACGGCCATGATAGGCGGCGAGGTCGACCTGGGCGTGGACACCGTGTCCTCCGCCGCGCCTCAGGTCCGCGCCGGCAAGATCCGCGCGCTGGCCGTGACGGGCGAACGCCGCATGCCGCAACTGCCCGATGTGCCGACTTTCGCGGAGGCCGGCATGGCGGATGTTTCCTTCGTGGGCTGGTACGCGCTGGTGGCGCCGGCGCGCACGCCGGCCCCCGTGGTGGACACCCTGAGCCGCGCCGTGGCGGAAATCATGGAAGACCCGCAGGTGCGCAAATCGGTGGCCGACCTGGCGCTCGATCCCGTGTATCTGCCCGCCCCGGCCTTCAAGGCGCAGATCACGAAGGAACTGCGCACCTTTTCTGAAGTGGCGGCCCGCGCCGGCATCACCCTGGACTAGCCGCGGCGGGCTGACGCCTGGCCTCAGTCCGGTTGGGTGCGGGTGATCTTGGACCCTTCCAGGCCCATGCCCGCCATCAGTCCCTGTCCGCCGAATGGCACGGCATATACGTCCTGGCTAAGGGTGGTGGTGGTAATGCTGACGGCATAGCTGTCGTCCACCACGACCAGGCTGGGGCCGGCGCCGAGCGACCAGCCGTCGCTCTGGTCCAGGTACCGCAGCGCCGGCTCATTCATGAAGAACAGCGCATAGCTGAACTCCTGCGCGCCGGCCTGAAGACCGAACGACACCGCCGATATGTTGTAGTAGGCCTGGACCTTGCCGCCGCGCATGAGCGCGCCGTCGCCGGTTTCCGCGCCGACCAGCAGCCCCCCCTTCAGGATGCGGGGGAACACCAGCACGCCCACCGCCTTGTCGCCCAGTAAACGCGTCTTGGGTTCCTGCTGGTAGAGGCGATCCAGCGCACCCTGCGCTTCCCGGCTGAGCTCTGCCGCGGACTCCGCCCTGGCCTGCGGCGCGAGGAAGAAACAGGCAACCCACAAAAAAAGGCTGACCCAAAGCCAGCCGCGGATACTCATAGGCAAAACGGATGCGCGACGCATACAGCCCCCTGATCTCGAAAGGAAAAGGACGGCAAGCGCCGACGCGCTCGCCCCGACTTGCTGGATGAGTATTGGCAGGCGCCGATGCCTTGTCAAGATGCATGCGCACCCGGCCACCGAGGCCACGTCAAACCCTGGGCGGCGAAGTCTCCCGTTGCGGGTGGCGATGCCGGCCCAGGGCTTCGATGAAGAACGACACGCTCTTGGCGGGGGCCGTCGCGTCCATCGTCAGCAGTCCGCCATCCGCCGGATCGGCGGACAGGCCCGCCGCGGCAAGCAACTGCACGCCCTCGCCCATGCCCATCAAGGTCTTGCCATGGCGGTAGGCGTCGCGCAGGAACTCCAGCACGCGTCCGTCCGATTCCAGGCGGGCCACGGCGGCCTCGCCGCCCGCCGCCACCACGCCATCGAACAGCGCCGAAGGATGGTTGTCCAGGGAGGCGTCGGCATCCAGCGTGCCGCCCCCGGCCGCCGGGACGGGTCCGATGCGCTGCCCGACCAGCCGCACAATGGCGCCCGCCGCGATCAGGCCCTGGGCCACGGCCGACACGCTCTTGCCATCCGCGCCCTCCGCCACCAGGATTGCGACCTTGCGCGTGGCGATGCCGCCGTCGCCAGGGCGCGCGGCCAACGACAATGCCGGCGACACCTCGACCTCCGGCTTGGGCGGAAGCTCGATCGCCCGCGGCAAGGGCGCAGGCAAGCCCATGCCCAGTTGGTCGGCTACGCCCCGCGCCAGTTCTTCGGACACATTGCGCAGCGACGCGACCATGCGCTGGCGCACCGCCGGCACCGTGACCTTGCTCAATTCAAAGGCATAGGCGTCGACGATGTGGCGCTTTTCCCAGTCCGCCTGGCTTTCATAGAACAGCGTCGCCTGGTTGTAATGCTCGGCGAATTTTTCAGGATGCCCTCGCAATTCGTCGCCCGTCTCCGGCTCCGGAAACGACACGAAGCCTTCCATGCCGGCCTGGAAGGGACAGCCGCCTGCAAGCGAGTTGGGCTCGTAGGCCACGCGGCCGCGGTGGATGGCCTGGCGATGCATGCCGTCGCGCTGGTTGTTGTGCACGGGCGCAAGCGGCGCATTGATCGGGATTTCATGGAAGTTGGGGCCGCCCAGCCGCGAAATCTGCGTGTCCACGTAGGAGTGGATGCGCCCTGCCAATAGCGGGTCATTGGTGAAGTCCAGGCCCGGCACGATGTGGGCGGCGCAAAAGGCGACCTGCTCCGTCTCGGCGAAGAAGTTGTCGGGGTTGCGGTCCAGCACCATCCGCCCCACCGGCACCACGGGCACCAGTTCCTCGGGCACGATCTTGGTCGCGTCCAGCACGTCGAAGCTGAAGCCTTCGGCCTGCTCCTCGGTGAACACCTGCACGCCCAGCTCCCACTGCGGGCCATTGCCGGCGTCGATCGCCTCCCAAAGATCGCGGCGGTGGAAGTCGGGATCCGCGCCAGACACCTTGACGGCTTCATTCCACACCTGCGAATGCGTGCCGAGAATGGGATTCCAATGGAACTTCACCAGCCGCGACTCGCCCGCGGCGTTGACGAAGCGGAACGTATGCACGCCAAAGCCCTGCATCATCCGGTAGCTGCGCGGGATGGCGCGGTCCGACATCAGCCACATCAGCATGTGAGTGGATTCCGGCATCAGCGACACGAAGTCCCAGAAGGTATCGTGCGCGGACGCGGCCTGGGGCATGCCATGATGCGGCTCGGGTTTGACGGCGTGCACCAGGTCCGGGAATTTCATCGCGTCCTGGATGAAGAAGACCGGCATGTTGTTCCCGACCAGATCCCAGTTGCCCTCGTCGGTATAGAACTTCACGGCGAAACCGCGGACGTCCCGCGCCGTGTCCTTGGAGCCGCGTTCGCCCGCCACCGTCGAAAAGCGCACGAACACCGGCGTGCGCTTGCCGGCTTCGGCGAACAGGGACGCGGCGGTCAGGCCAGTCAGCGGCTTATAGCATTCGAAATAGCCGTGCGCCGCCGAACCGCGCGCATGCACGATGCGTTCGGGAATCCGCTCGTGGTCGAAATGCGTGATCTTCTCGCGCAGGATGAAGTCCTTGAGCAAAGCCGGCCCGCGCAGGCCCGCCTTGAGCGAGTGCTGGTTATCGCTGACGCGCACGCCCTGGTTGGTGGTCAGCATCTGCCCGCCAGCATCGGCGCGCACGCGCTCCAGCCGTCCGTCGGCCGCATTGACGCCGGCCGCGGCCGCGCCCCCGGTCTTGGCCGAGGTCTCGGTTTCGGACAGCGAACTGGCCGTCGCGGAAGGATCCGCTGCCGCGACGTGCGCGCCGGCATAGGGGCAGCGCGCCCCTTCTTCGCCGTACTCCGCCGCCTTGCCGGCATTGTGGGGAATCGCGGCGGCCGTTTCGCCCACGGCCGCGGCGCGCTTGAGCGCCGGGTGGCTGGGCTTGCCCGCGGGTCCGGACGCCGGGCCGCTGTCCGTGTTCAGATAGGCAGTGTCCACGGCCGCGCCCGCGCCGCCCTTGCCTGCTGCTTTCTTGGCTGGCATCGCAATCTCCTAGTGGCTCAGCATCTTGCCGCGCGCCTGCTCGGCCCGCGAGGCGCCGATGGCGGTCTCGACCTGCTTGACCTCTTCGGGAGGCGGCAGCACGGCGGGGAATCCGAGCGATTCGATCCACAGCTCGCGCGACCAGCCCTGCGTGTGATAGAGATGATGGTCCTCGTCCGTTGCCACGGCGTCGTGAGCCTGCTTCAACACCTTGGCCTCGTCGCCGCTGTGCTGTTCGGCAATCACGCCGATCAGGGACCAGTTCGCGTGATCCTTGGTTTCGGCCAGCACCACGCATTCGGTGGCGACCAATTGGGCGGCGTCCGGATCGCCCGCGCTGATCGCCATCTTCATGGCCTTGACCAGCGCCTCGCCGATGTGGCGCACGACCTGGCGGCCCGGCGGCTGCGCCTGCGGGTCCAGGCCCAGCTGCTCGAACACCGTCAACAGCACCCGGCGGTGGGTGCGGGTTTCTTCCAGATAGCCGAGCCATTCCTTTTTCAGATCCTCGTTCACCGCGCAGGACACGGCGGTTTCGTACACGGCCAGGCCACCAATTTCGGTTTCCAGGGCCTGGTACAGCAGTTCCTCGATTTGCGAGGCATTTCCGGCTTTGCGTTTCATTGGGCGCTCCTCTTCTGGATGGGCATCCGCGCATGCCTGCGGCGGATATGCGGATGGAGCGCCTACCCAGCAATCGCCATGCCCGGTCCGCGCGATGGCAATTGCCCTGCGGCAGCTCGGAGCGGATGCCGCCTCCGCGGCAAAAAATACAAGACTGTGGGCAAGGACAACCTCGTCCCCATTTAGACTAGAATTGGAACCATTCTCAATAAAATCAGACCGCCAGGCTCGCGGCGGCGCCAACAAGAAAGAGGCTCGTCCTGAAATCCGGTTTCCGCCTATCCATGGCCTGGCTCCATACCTGGGTCGGCCTGTGGTTTTCCTGGCTGCTGTTCGCCGTCTTCTTGACGGGATCGCTGGCCGTCTTCTCCGAGCCCATTACCCACTGGATGACGCCCGAGCACCGCGAGGCGGAAGCCCTGGCCGCGCAAAAGGAAAGCGTGCCGGTGGACCGCGCCCGCCGGCTGGAACTGGCGGTGGACTACATGGCGCGCAACCATGCCGGCGCCGGCATGTGGGAAATCTGGCCGGTGGACCGCTTTCACGAAAACGGCCTGACGGCCTATTGGTTCGACCAGAACGGCCTATATGCGGATGCCGAGCTCGACCCCGAGACAGGCGCCGAACTGGATGACCACCACGATGCCGAAGGCCGCGCGACGATGGGCGGCACGCATTTCGTGGACTTCCACTACACGCTGCACGACGCCGGCCTGGGGCTGTGGATCGTCGCCTTCGCCAGCATGGCCATGCTGGTCGCGCTGATTTCCGGCGTGGTCACGCACAAGCGCATCTTCAAGGACTTCTTCACCTTCCGCGCCAAGAAGGGCCAACGGTCCTGGCTGGACGCGCACAACGCGGTGGCGGTGCTGACCCTGCCCTTCCAGTTCATGATTGCCTACACGGGAATCGTGATTTCCAGCGCCCAGCTCATGCCGGCCCCGGTCACGGCGACCTATGGCGCCGGCCCGCAGGCCAGCCGCCTGTACCTGGCCGAGCTGACGGGCGAAGAACGGCCCGCCCGCAGCGGCGTGGCGCTGGCCATGCCGGCGCTCGAGCCCATCGTGGCCCGCGGCGAACGACTGATCGGGCAGACCGCGCGCGCCATCGTCATCAACAATCCCGAAGACAGCTCCATGCGCATCGGCGTCTATGGCTGGAACGAAGACGCCGACACCTTCCGCAATCTGAGCGCCACCACGGGCATGGCGGAGTTCTCCGCCAGCGGCGAGCTGCTGCGCCTGCGGCCCGCGGGCGGCGTGCACGGCGGCGCGCCGGCGCTGACGTTCCAGGTGATGAGCGACCTGCACATGTCCAAGTTCGGCGGGCTGGGCATCAGCTGGCTGTACTTCGTCTGCGGCCTGGCGGGCGCGGCCATGATGGGCACGGGCGCCTTGCTGTTCATGGTCAAGCGCCGCGCCAAGCATGGCGGCGAGTTCGGCAGCGCCACGGCGCGCATGTACCGGCTGATAGAAGGATTGAACGTGGCCGCGCTGGCCGGATTGGCGATCGCCTGCATCAGCTACCTCTGGGCCAACCGCCTGCTGCCCGTGGCGCTGGAGAACCGCGCGCTTTGGGAACTGCGCTGCTTCTTCCTGGCGTGGGCGCTGACCCTGGCGCATGCCTGGCTGTGCAGCCCGCGCCGCGCCTGGATCTCGCAATTGGTGCTGCTGTCGGCGCTGTGCCTGCTGCTGCCGGCGCTGTCGTTCATCACATTGGGCGACCATCCTGCAGCGCAGATCGCGCGCGGCGATTGGGAGAGCGCCGGCGTCGAACTGACGTCCGTCGCATTCGGCGTACTATCGGGCTGGGCGGCCCTGCTGTTGTGGCGACGGCCCGCATCCGCGCCCGTCCGGCGCAATCCCCGCAGTGATGCAGAGGCGGCCGCATGAACACCAACGACCTGTACGCAATTTCCATGGCGCTGCTGCTGACCTATTCGGGCATGGCCTGCCTGAGCCTGGCCATGCCGCGCCACTACGACCAGGTCTGGGGACGCGATCCCTCCGCCGGCCATACCCGCGTGCTGCGCGGCGCCGGCGTGCTGCTGCTGGCGTTGGCCCTGCTGCCCTGCGTGGGCCTGTGGGGCAATACCGTGGGCGTGGTGGCATGGCTGGGCTGGCTGTCGGCGGGCGCGCTGCTCTGGGTCGGCATGCTGTCATGGGCGCCGCGTCCGGCAGCCCGTACCGCGGCGCTGGCGGTGGCAATATCCCTGGCCGGGGTCGGCATCGGCTTCTGAAGCGCAGGTTTGACGCGCATCAAGCAAGCCTGATATCCCGGCGGTGCGGGGCAATTCCTGCACCATATGTGGTGGTAGAGTTTCCACACCCTACTACATATGGTGTCAGTCATGCATATCCAGCACATCCTCAAGCGCGACGGCCGGGTCGCGGCGTTCGACCGCGACAAGATCGCCCAAGCCATGGCGGCCGCCGGCAGCAGCACGGGAGAACTGGATCTGGCGGGCGCGCAAGTCCTGACCGACACCGTCATCGCCGCACTGGAAGGCAACCCCTGCCCTGGCGTCGAGACCATCCAGAACCGCGTCGAGGAAGCCCTGGTCCAGGCAGGCCATTGGCGCACCGCGCGGGCCTACATCGTGCACCGCGAACAGCACGCCCGGCTGCGCGCGCTGCGCCACACGCTGGTGGACGTGGAAAGCGCGATGGAGGAATACCTGGACCAGCGCGACTGGCGCGTCAACGCCAACGCCAACCAGGGCTACAGCCTGGGCGGCCTGATCCTGAACGTGGCGGGCAAAGTCACCGCCAATTACTGGCTGTCCAACGTGTTCGCGCCCGAGGCGGGCCGCGCCCACCGCGAAGGCGACATCCATATCCACGACCTGGACATGCTGAGCGGCTATTGCGCCGGCTGGTCGCTGCGCCAGCTGCTGACCGAAGGCTTCAACGGCATCCCCGGCAAGGTCGAAGCCACGCCGCCGCGCCACATGTCCGCGGCCATCGGCCAGATCGTCAACTTCCTGGGCACGCTGCAGAATGAGTGGGCCGGCGCGCAGGCGTTCAGCTCCTTCGATACCTACATGGCGCCCTTCATCCGCCGCGACGCCATGACGTACGCCGACGTGAAGCAGTCCATGCAGGAACTCATCTACAACCTGAACGTGCCCAGCCGCTGGGGCACGCAGACGCCCTTCACCAACCTCACGTTCGACTGGACCTGCCCGCCGGACCTGAAGGACCAGATCCCGTACATCGGCGGCGAGGAAATGCCTTTTTCCTACGGCGACCTGCAGACCGAGATGGACATGATCAACCGCGCCTACATCGAAGTCATGATGGCTGGCGACGCCAAGGGCCGCGTGTTCACCTTCCCCATCCCCACCTACAACATCACCCCCGACTTCGACTGGGACCACCCCAACACCGAGCGCCTGTTTGAAATGACGGCGCGCTATGGCCTGCCCTATTTCCAGAACTTCCTGAATTCGGACCTGGAGCCGCACATGGTGCGCTCCATGTGCTGCCGCCTGCAGTTGGACCTGCGCGAACTGCTCAAGCGCGGCAACGGCCTGTTCGGCTCGGCCGAGCAGACGGGGTCGGTCGGCGTGGTGACGGTCAACTGCGCGCGCCTGGGCTACACCTGCCGCGGCGACGAAGCGCGGCTGATGCAGCAACTGGACCACCTGCTGGAACTGGGCCGCGACGTGCTGGAAACCAAGCGCAAGGTGGTGCAGCGCTACATCGATCAGGGCCTCTACCCCTATACCCGCCGCTATCTGGGCACCCTGCGCAATCACTTCAGCACGCTGGGCGTGAACGGCATCAACGAGATGGTCCGCAACTTCACGGCCGACGCCGAGGACATCACCACCGCCGCGGGCCACGCCCTGGCCGTGCGCCTCCTGGACCGCGTGCGCGACCGCATGACCGAGTTCCAGGAACAGACCGGCCACCTGTACAACCTGGAAGCCACGCCCGCCGAAGGCACCACCTACCGCTTCGCGCGCGAAGACAGGAAGCGCTATCCCGCCATCCTGCAAGCGGGCAGCGAGACGCAGCCCTACTACACCAACTCCAGCCAGCTGCCGGTGGGCCACACCGACGATCCTTTCCATGCGCTGGAGCTGCAGGAAACGCTGCAGGGCAAGTACACCGGCGGCACCGTGCTGCATCTGTACATGAACGAAGCCGTTTCTTCTTCCGCCGCATGCAAGCAGCTGGTGCGCCGCGCGCTGTCGAATTTCCGGCTGCCCTACATCACGGTCACGCCGACCTTCTCCATCTGCCCCAACCATGGCTATCTGGCGGGGCACCACGAGTTCTGCCCGAAATGCGATGCCGAACTGCTGGCCAAGCAAGCGGCATGCTGCACCCCGGCCTAGGGCTGTAAAGGCCAGCCCCCAGGCCGGACCGCCGGGCAGCCCGCCCGGCATCCACTCCATAAGGAACCGCCATGCAAACCTTGATCGCTCCCGAAGTCGCCACCGCTCCCGCCGCGCAATTGGACGACAGCCAGCGCGTGCGCTGCGAGATCTGGACCCGCGTCATGGGCTACCACCGCCCCGTCACTTCCTTCAACACCGGCAAACAGGGCGAATTCAATGAACGCCGCTTCTTCGTCGAACGCCGCGCCTGAGGGCGCCACGCGAGCCGCCGCGTCGACCCCGGGCTGCGGCCCGGGCACGCGGCGGCTGACGGCGCGCCCGGCCTACCCGGCTGCGCCGCAACCGGTGGCCCAGCCCTTGCCGCGGCATTCGCACGCCGTCGGCGGGCTGGTGCCGTTTTCCACCGTGGACTGGCCCGGACAACTGGCGGCGGTCGTATTCATCGCGGGCTGCCCCTGGCGCTGCCACTACTGCCACAACGTCGAACTCCAGACCCGCGCCGCCCGCTACGACTGGCGCGAGATCCGCGCCTTCCTGGAAACGCGCAAAGGCCTGCTGGACGCCATCGTGTTCTCCGGCGGCGAGCCCTTGAGCGAACCGCGCCTGCCGCAGATGATCCGCGACGTCCGGCGCATGGGCTACCGCGTCGGCCTGCATACCGCCGGCATCTATCCCCTGCGCCTGGCCGACGTGCTGCGCCATCTGGATTGGGTCGGCCTGGACATCAAGGCCGACGCCCAGGGCTATGACGACGTCACTGGCCGCCGCGATTCGCAGCGCCCCGCGCTGGCCTGCCTGACGCAACTGCTGGCTGCCGGCATCGATTTCGAGTGCCGCATCACCTGGCATCCGGATTGGCTGGACGAGACGCGGCTGCTGACCCTGGCGCGCGAGCTGGCGCGCCGCGGCGTGCGCCGCTTCGCGGTGCAGGGCGTGCGCCGCTCGCCCGACGCGCCCCCGGTGCGCGCGCTAAGCGCCCCGGCCCTGGCGCTGCTGATGCAATGGTTCGAGGAGTTCGCCTATCGCTGAGCCAGGTGCTGCCGCACTTGATTCTGCGCAAGGCGACCCAACTCCCCTTGCTCTAGCCTCTGTCCACTTGAAAAGAGGAAAGACTCATCATGACGTGGTTCAAATCACTCACCCTAGCCGGACGCGAATTGCTGCCCATCGTCCAGGGCGGCATGGGCGTCGGCGTATCCGCCCATCGCCTGGCCGGCGCGGTCGCCAGCCAGAACGCCATGGGCACCATCGCCAGTGTGGATTTGCGCCACCACCACCCCGATCTGCTGGAGAAAACCGAGCGTTGCCATGACCGCGACATCATCGACAGTGCCAACCAGGAAGCGCTCGACCGCGAGGTGCGCGCCGCGCTGGACACCGCTCAGGGCCGCGGCCTGGTGGCGGTGAACGTCATGAAGGCGGTGCGCGACCACCCCGCCCTGGTGCGCCAGGCCTGCGAAAGCGGCGCCCACGCCATCGTGATGGGCGCCGGCCTGCCGCTGGACCTGCCCGAGATGACGGCCGACTACCCCAAGGTAGCGCTGGTGCCCATCCTGTCCGAGGCGCGCGGCGTGGCCGTGGTGCTGAAGAAATGGATGAAAAAGGGCCGCATGGCCGACGCCGTGGTGATCGAACACCCTGGGTACGCCGGCGGCCATCTGGGCGCGGCCCGGCTGGATGACGTGCACAGCGAGCGCTTCGACTTCCAGCATGTGCTGGCCGATTGCCACAAGCTGTTCCAGGAACTGGCGCTGGGTTCCGACGCCCCCCGCTTGATCGTGGCGGGCGGCGTGGGCAGCCATGAGCAAGTGCGCCATTGGCTGGCCAACGGCGCGGACGGCGTGCAGGTCGGCACGGCGTTTGCCGTCACCAGCGAAGGCGACGCGCACGAGAACTTCAAGCGCGTGCTGATCGACGCCGATCCGGACAAGCTGGCCGAATTCACCAGCGTCGCGGGCCTGCCCGCCCGCGCCGTGGAAACGCCCTGGCTGACGCGCTACCTGCGCCAGGAAAAGACGCTGCAGGCCAACACCCGCTGCGATGCGCGCCGCTGCAGCCAGCGCATGGACTGCCTGACGCAATGCGGATTGCGCGACGGCCTGGCGCGCTTCGGGCAATTCTGCATCGACCTGAAGCTGGCGGCCGCGATGCGCGGCGAAGTCAGCCGCGGCCTGTTCTTCCGCGGCGCGTCCAAGCTGCCCTTCGGCAACGCCGTGCGTTCAGTGCGTGAATTGATGGACTATCTGCTGCACGGCGAGATGCCCGCCGCGGCCTGAGTCGCGCAAGACCGTCTTGGGCGGGATTTCCAAAAATAATTGAACGACGTACAATATTATTCGTCGTTCAATTATTTCGCACCATGGATTCCTCTGCCCTCCCTTCATCCGAATCCGCCGCGCCCGAAGCCGGGCGTCGCGAACGCAAGCGCCTGCAGACCCTGGACCACCTGGCGCAAACCGCCTGGCGCCTGTTCGAGACCCTGGGCTATGACGCGGTCACCATGGAACAGATCGCCGCGCAGGCGGACGTATCCAAGGGCACGCTGTACAACCATTTCCCCGTCAAGGAAGCCCTGCTCGCGCACCGCTTCCATGGCGAGCTGGCGGCCAGCGTCCGTGGCCTCCAGCCCGCGCTGCGCGCCCTGCCCACCCTCGCGCAGCGCCTGACGCGGCTACTGCATGCGTCGGCCCATTGGTCCGAATCGCATCGCGCCTATCTGGGGCCGTACCTGCGCTACCGGCTGTCCACGCTGCAGCCCGGCGCGCACGACGACGGCCGCTACCCGCGCAGCGGCATGCAGGCGCTGTACACCGCGCTGATCGAAGAAGCGCAGGCCGCCGGCCAGGCGCGTACCGATCTTGCCGCCGGGCAACTGGCCCATCAGCTGCAATTCCTGTATCTGGGCGCGATGCTGCGCTGGTTGGATCAACCTCGCAGCAGCCTGAAGGCAGAATTCGATGCCGCCATCAGTCTGTTCGTGCGCGGCGTACACCCCGAGGCCGGAGCATGACTGCCGCCGCGCTGGACTGGGCTGCCGCCGCCCTGGCCGGCCCGCACGCCGTCGGCGGCAAGGGCTGGCAGCTGGGCCGCATGGCGCAACTGGGTGTGCCGGTGCCCGACGGCTTCGTGCTGCCGGCCGCGCTGAGCCTCGACCACGAACCGGGCCAGGCGCTGCCGCCCGCCGTCGCCCAGGCGCTGCGCGATGAACTGGCCGCGCGCGGCTGGCTCGAGCGGCCGCTGGCCTTGCGCTCGTCTGCACCACAGGAAGATTCCGCGGGCGCCTCATTCGCGGGGATCCATCTTTCCTGCCTGAACGTGCGCGGTGCGGATGCGGCGAGCGACGCGGTCCGGCAGGTTTGGGATTCGCAATGGACGCCGCAGGCGCGCGCCTACCGGCAGAAGCTGGGGCTGGACCCTGCCGGCATGGCCGTGGTCGTCATGCCGCTGATCGACGCGGTCGCCTCGGGCATCGCCTTCACCATCGATCCCGTGTCGGGGCGGCACGATGAGATGGTCATCCACGCCAACTGGGGCTTGGGCGAGTCGCTGGTCGACGGCGCGGCGCAAGGCGACGAATACCGCCTGCGCGAAGACTATCTGCGCCAGGCTTGGCCGCTGGACGACCGGCGCATCGGCGCCAAACGCCACGCCAGCCAGGCCGCGGAAGGCTCCGGCACCTTGCTTGCTTCCACGCCCGCCGCGCTCGCGGCCCAGGCCGTGCTGAGCGACGCGCAGGCCGTAGCCCTGGGCGACATCGTGCGCGACGCGGCGCGCGCGCTGGACTATGCCGGCGGCGGCTACGACATCGAATGGGTCTGGGACGGGCGGCGCTTCTGGATCGTGCAGGCCCGCCCCGTCACCGTGGCGGCGCGCCACACCTATCCGGCGCTGCGCGCACAGCCCGCCTATTGGTCGCGCGGCAACACCCGCGAAGTGCTGCCGCTGGCCATGTCGGCGCTGGAATGGGATACGGGGCGCGTCATGGCGCAACGCATGCTGATCACGGGCTTTGAATTGAGCGGCTATACCCCCCTGCCGGGCTTGCGGCTGGCGGCGCTGTTCCAGGGCCGGGTCTATCTGGACGCCTCGCTTATCCAGTGGGTGGGTTATGACGCGCTGGGCGTGCAGCCTAAAGCCATGAACGCCCTCTTGGGCGGCCCCCAGCCCGAGATCGAGGTAGCGCCTCTGACGCTGGGCCAACGCTTGCGGCATGGCGCGCGCATCCTGCGCTACCTGCGCCGCGCAGCGCCCTTGCGCAAGCAGGCGGAACTGGACCTGCCGCGCCTGTTCGCCCGCGCCCAAGCCTGGCTGGACGAGCCCGCGCCCGCATCCAACGCCGCGTTGGGCGCCCGCTTGTGGGACCAGTTCCTCACCGTGCTGGCGGCGGACCAACTGTTCTTCCTGCAAGGATCGGGCGGCGGCGCGCTGCACAAGCTGCTGGAACTGGTGGAAAAGGCCTGCCCGGGCGAAGGCCATGCGCTCACGGCCGCGTTGATGGCTGGCGGCGAACCCAGCGTGACCGCCGCGCAAAGCTACGCCCTGATGGCGCTGGCCAAGCTGGCCGCTGACGACGCACGGGTGATGGACTGGCTGCGCGATCCCCGGCGCGACAGCGCCGGCTGGCAGAACGCCTTGCCGGATGGGGCTCCCTTCAAGCCGGCCTTCGCGGATTTCCTGCGCCAATATGGCCACCGCGCCGTTTATGAAACCTATCTGCGCAACCCGCGCTGGCGCGAAGATCCCGCCTATCTGCTGGACAGCGTGCTGCAGCTGACCGACGCCGACGCTGCCGCGCTGCGCGCCCGGCAGGACAGCGCGGCAAGCCAGGCCCGGCAGCGCCTGCGCGCGGCATTGCCTTTCTGGCAGCGGCCGCTGATCGCCCGGCTGCTGGCCGCGGCACGCATCGAGGGCAGGCAACGCGAGGCCGCGCGCAGCGTCCTGGTAGCCTATCTTGCGGCCGCTCGCAGGAACGCGCTGGCGCTGGGCCGGCGCTACGTCCGTCCCGACGGCCTGGCCGCCGCGGACGACATCTTCCATCTGACCGCCGCCGAACTCGTCGCCTTGGCCGAAGCCAGGCTCGCGCCCGCCGCGGCAGGCCGCCGCGCCGCCCTGCGCCGGACTCAGCTGGAATCCTGGGCGGCTACGCCGGATCAGGACGTCATCGCTGAATACGCCAAGGGCGCTTCCACAACGCTATCGCCCCTTGCGTCTGACAATACCGGCGCCACCGGTACCTGGCGCGGCACGCCCGCAGCCGGAGGCCGCGCGCAGGCAAGCGCGTTCGTGGCCCGCACGCCATCCGAGGGCCTGGCCATGCCCGCAGGCGGCGTCCTGGTGGCGGCGTCCACCGACCCGGCCTGGACGCCGCTGTTCCTGCGGGCGGGCGCCCTGGTCATGGAGGCAGGCGGCTACCTGTCGCATGGCGCCATCGTGGCGCGCGAGTTCGGCATACCGGCAATCGTCAATGTGCAGGGCATCATGCGGCACGTCGCCACCGGCGACATGCTGGACGTGGACGCGTCGCGCGGCACGGTGCGGCGGCTGGCATCCGCTTCCAGCCCGGGTCCATCCGGCCCGTAGAAGCCTGCTAGCGCGCCGCGGCCAGATCGAACTGGAACACCGCGCCCGCTCCGGCGCGGTCCACCAGCCGGATCTCGCTGTGATGCAACTGCAGGATGCGCTGCACGATCACCAGCCCCAGGCCGCCGCCGTCGCCAGGGCCGCGATTCAAGGCGCTGGCCCGCGTGAAAAGTCCCGCGCGCAGCGCCTGCGGTATGCCCTCGCCTGTATCGCTGACTTGCACCTGCACCAGGTCATGCGCGCTGCCCAGCCGCAGTTCGATGAGGCCGCCGGGCGGGCTGTGGCGGATGGCGTTGTCCAGCAGGTTGGTCAGCACGCGTTCGATCAGCCCCAGGTCCGCGCGCACCGGCGGCAACTCGCGCGGGATATCGGTGGTCAGGCGCTGCTGCCGCGCCTCGGCCGCCAGCTCGAACTTCTGGATCACGTCCTGCACCAGTTCCGGCAGCGAAAAGGTCTCGGGCTCCAGCCGCACCAGCCCGGACTCCAGCCGCGCCAATTCGAAGAGTTCCTGCGCCAGGCGGCCGACCTTGCGGCTCTGGGCCAGCGCAATGTCCAGGTAGCGGCGACGCTCGTCCGCGTCCAGCGTCTGGTCCTTCAGCCTCAGGGTTTCCAGATAGCCGTGCAGCGAGGTCAGCGGCGTGCGCAGATCGTGCGAGATATTGGCGACCAGGTCGCGCCGCTGCTGGTCTTGCCGCGTCAGTTCGCGCCACTGGTCGGATATGCGCTTGCCCATCTGCACGAAGCTGCGCCGCAACACCGCGATCTCGTCGCCATTGCGCGCCGCTGCGTCGCCCGGACGCTCCAGCGCGGCCAGGGCCTGCCCGTCGTCGCCGTCGAAGGCGCGCACCGCGCGCGTCAGGCCGCGCAGCGGGCGCGTGATCAAGGCAAACGCCGCCAGGCCCGCCACCAGGCCCAGCAGCGCGACCAGCGCGATCGACCACAAGGTCGTGCGCAGCACCGAGCTGCGCGACACGGCCATCGCCAGGGCGTCGTGCGCCTGGCCCTGCAAGACCACGTAGACGTAGCCCTTTTCCTGCCCGCCCACGCGCACTGGCGCGGCGCTGAAGACTTTCTGCGCGTCCAGGCTGCGCGGGTCGTCGCCGGTGATGGGCAGCATGTCGCCGGCCAACAGGCGCTTGACCGGTCCCAGGTCGACATGGTCGCGCTTGATCTGGCCGGCGGGCGCGGCATCGCCCACGATGCGGCCGTCATTGGACAGCAGGTAAACCTCGACCGCCGGATTCACCGCCATCAGCATGTCGAACAGCGAGCGCACCGCGGCGGGCTTCCAGCCGTTGGTGTCCATCAATTCGTTGGCGCCGGCGATGTGCTGCGCCAGTCCGCTGGACAGGCGTTGGACCACCTCCTGCTCATAGCGGGAATTGGCCGCGATCTGCAGCCAGGCCGAGGCGCCGCAGCTGGCAAGCAACAACAGCGCGAACACGGCGGACAGCCGTTGGGTAAGCGTGAACCGCTTCATGATGCGCCTCCCGCGCCGGCCGGCCCCGCGGCGAATTTATAGCCCTTGCCCCACACCGTCAGAATGCGCTGCGGATCCGACGGGTCCGCCTCGATCTTCACCCGCAGCCGGTTGATGTGGGTGTTGACCGTGTGTTCATAGCCTTCGTGCTGGTAGCCCCATACCTGGTTCAGCAGATCCATGCGCGAAAAAACCTTGTCCGGGTGCCGCGCGAAGAAATGCAGCAGGTCGAACTCGCGCGGCGTCAGGTCCAGCCGGCGGCCGTCGACCTCGGCCGTGCGCGCCACCGGGTCGATGGCCACGCCGTGCAGGGCCAGGCTGCCGGCGTCGATGCGCGCGTTGCGCTCCAGGGCTTCGCTGCGGCGCAGGAGCGCCCGCACCCGCGCCACCAGTTCCAGCATCGAGAACGGCTTGGCCAGGTAGTCGTCCGCGCCCAGCTCCAGGCCCAGGATGCGGTGCACCTCGCTGGAGCGCGCGCTGGTGATGATGATGGGCGTGTAGCGCGCCATGGCGCGGGCGCGCTTGCAGATTTCCAGGCCGTCGATGCCGGGCAGCATCAGGTCCAGCACCAGGGCGTCCCAGCCGCCTTCCTCCAGCCTGCGCATGCCTTCGTTGCCGTCGGCGGCATGCTCGACCGCGTAGCCTTCGTCCCGCAGATGCAGGCGCAGCAGTTCGGCGATGTGGGCGTCGTCTTCGACGATGAGTACGCGTCGGGGCGTGTCCATGGGCGGGAAACTCAAAAAGGGTTATGCGCCTATTGTCGCCAATCCGCGCCGCCGAGTTATCACAATTAATTTAAGTTTGCGTGAGGACTTCGGTATCGGCCACGGGGAAGAATGGCTCCAACGACAACCAGCCCCCCGGAGCCCGCCATGCTGGCCACCCCCGCAAGCCACGACGCGCCGCCCGTCCCGCCCGCCAATGCCCCCGTCCATCCCGGCTGGCTGCGCGCCATGCACTGGCTCAACGCCCTGGCCGTGGTGGTCATGGCAATGAGCGGCTGGCGCATCTACAACGCCTCGCCCTTGTTCGACTTCGTCTTCCCCCGGGAGATCACGCTGGGCGGCTGGCTCGGCGGCGCCCTGCAATGGCACTTCGCCGGCATGTGGCTGCTGTTCTTCAACGGCATCCTGTACCTGGCCATGAATCTGGCCACCGGCCGCCTCTGGCGCAAGTTCTTCCCCTTGAGCATCCGCGGCATTGCCGCAGACCTGGGCGCGGCGCTGCGCGGCAAGCTCGCCCACGCCGATCCGCGCCGCTACAACCAGGTGCAGCGGCTGGCCTACCTGTTCGTGATGGCCGACATCGCCGTGCTGGTGCTGTCCGGGCTGGTGCTGTGGAAGTCGGTGCAGTTCGAACTGCTGCGCGAGCTGCTGGGCGGATACGAGACCGCGCGCCGCGTGCACTTCATTGCCATGGCCTTGCTGACGGCTTTCGTGGCGATCCATCTGGTGATGGTGGCACTGGTGCCGCGCAGCCTGATCGCCATGATCCGCGGCAAATAAGGAGCCCTCCGTGAACAAGCACAAGCGCCCCTCCCTCCCCGGCCTGGACGGCCCGGCCATTCTCAAGGAAGCCGGAAGGATCCTGCAAAAACGGGTCGAACAGCCCTCGCGCCGCGCCTTCCTGCGCAACAGCCTGACCCTGGGCGGGCTGGCCATGCTGTCGGGATGCTCGCTGTCGGACGATGACAGCGTGGAACAAGCGCTGACCGCAGTTTCTCGCTTCAACGACCGGGTGCAGGGCTGGCTCTTCGACCCCAACAAGCTGGCGCCGACCTATCCCGAATCGATGATCACGCGGCCCTTCCCCTTCAATGCCTACTACGGCATTGACGAGGTCCGCCACGTGGACGAGGAATCGTTCCGCCTGGAAGTCAGCGGACTGGTCGCCGACACGCGCCGCTGGCGGCTGGAGGAACTGCGCGCCATGGCGCAGATCGACCAGGTGACGCGGCACATCTGCGTCGAAGGCTGGAGCGCCATCGGCAAATGGGGCGGCGTGCCGTTCTCCGCCTTCCTCAAGCGCGTGGGCGCGGACCTGAGCGCCAAGTACGTGGGCTTCAAATGCGCCGACGACTACTACACCAGCATCGACATGCCCACCGCACTGCACCCCCAGACCATCCTGGCGCTGACCTATGACGGCCAGACGCTGCCACCAGAGTACGGCTTCCCCATGAAGCTGCGCATGCCTACCAAGCTTGGCTACAAGAACCCCAAGCACATACAGGCAATTTTCGTCACCAACACCTACCCGGGCGGTTACTGGGAGGACCAGGGCTACAACTGGTTCGGCGGCAGCTAGGTGGAATCTTTCACGCTTTCACTCTCCATAAAGGAACGCATCATGAAGAAAATCGCTACCACCGCCGCGCTGTCCCTGTGCCTGGCTTTCGGCGCCGCGGCAGTCCACGCCGCCGACAACATGAGCAAGGACGCCATGGGCGGCGGCTCGATGTCCAAGGATGGCATGTCGAAGGATGGGATGTCGAAGAGCGGCATGTCCAAGGACGGCATGTCGAAAGATGGGATGTCGAAGGACTCCATGTCGAAAGACAGCATGTCGAAGGATGGCATGTCGAAGGACAGCATGTCGAAGGACAGCATGTCGAAGGACGGCATGTCGAAGGACGGAATGTCCAAAGGCGGAATGTCCAAAGGCGGAATGTCCAAGGACAGCATGTCCAAAGACGGCATGAAGCAGTGACTCCCAACCCACCAGCCCTGTTCCGGAGCATGTCATGAGACTAGACCGCAGGCATTTCCTGGGCCTGGGCAGCGCGGCGGCCATCGCCGCCGGCCTGGCCCCGGTCCTTGCGGCGCGCGGCGGCCCGGCCGCCGCCGCCCAGGCCTTCCCCTACACGCTGAGCGACGCGCAATGGCGCGAACGGCTCACGCGCGAACAATATGAGGTACTGCGCCGCGAAGGCACCGAGCGTCCCTACTCCAGCCCGCTGGACAAGGAGCATCGCAAGGGCGCCTACGCCTGCGCCGGCTGCGCCCATCCGCTGTTCTCGTCGTCCACCAAGTTCGACAGCGGCACCGGCTGGCCCAGCTTCTGGCAGCCGCTGGACGGCGCCGTCGGCGAGACCAAGGATCGCAGCTTCGGCATGACGCGCATCGCCGTGCATTGCGCCAACTGCGGTGGCCATCTGGGCCATGTCTTCGACGACGGCCCCCGCCCGACCGGACTACGCTATTGCATGAATGGCGTGGCCCTCGCATTCACCCCGCAGGCCTGAACTCGGGCCGCCCCATCCATCAGGAGAGACCATGTCCGCCACCCGCCTGCCCCGCAAATTCTGCGCCGCGCTGGCCGCCGCCTGCGGCCTCTTGGGCGCCGCCTCGGCCAGCGCCGCCGAAACCGCCTTCGTCATTCCGCCCCCGGCCCTGGACCAGCCCGCGGCCGCCGCTCCGCAAAAGGCCGTCATCGCCGGCGGTTGCTTCTGGGGCGTGCAAGCCGTGTTCCAGCACGTCAAGGGGGTGAGCTCGGCCGTCTCCGGCTACGCCGGCGGCCAGGCGTCCACCGCCAATTACGACACCGTCAGCGGAGGACGCAGCGGTCACGCCGAAGCGGTCGAGATCACCTACGACCCCGCCCAGGTCAGCTACGGCCAGCTGCTGCAGATCTATTTCTCGGTGGCCCACGACCCCACCCAGCTCAACCGCCAGGGTCCGGACACCGGCACCCAGTACCGCTCCGCGGTCTTCCCCGCGAACGACGACCAGCGCAAGGTGGCCGAGGCCTACATCGCGCAACTGAACAAGACCGGCGTCTATCCCAAGGCGCTTGCCACGACGATAGAACCGCTGAAGGCCTTCTACCCCGCCGAGGACTACCACCAGGACTATCTCGTGCGCCATCCGTACAGCATGTACATCATGGTGAACGACGTGCCCAAGGTCGAGAACCTGGCGAAGACGTTTCCGCAGCGCTATCGGGACAAGCCCGTACTGGTGAACTGAAAACGATAGATGGAGCCGGCCGCGCGGAATGAAGTCGGCCGCGCGCCAGGCTACGAAGCTCTCATCTCCTTCTTTTCCTGCGTCTCCGTTTTTCTCCACCGTAATGCGACTTGATGGCGAGAAACGTGCCCGTACCCAACGCCGGGAGTTTGAACGCACCGAAGACTACAGGACCCGAAGATTCATCATTTCCTCAAAATACTGCTTCAGCAGCTTCATTTGCCGCTCGTGGGCCAGGCAAAGACAAGCAGCAGGTACCGTAGACGGAAACCGTAGACGCTTCCCATGCCTACACCTAATGGTTGCCTGAAAAATGGCAATGCTGAAAGAGGTTGAAAATGGGCAGAGTGAGCGCCAAACTCCCACAAGCCGTCAAATTTTGCCGTCGAACACCATACAATTTGTTGAACTGTTCGATTTGTACGCATTGGACTTGAACCGCTCGGCACAACCCCGTACCCACATGTTCCAACTACGACAGCTAAAGATCTTCGTCGCGGCGATGGAAACGCTGAGCTTCACGAAAGCCGCCAAACAGGTGCATCTGTCCCAACCCAGCGTTACGGAACAGATACGGGCGCTGGAAGAGAGCGTCGGCCAGGCGCTGTTCGTCCGCCAGAACAATCGCCTGCAGCCCACCCCGGCCGCAGAGAGATTGGCCATTCGAGCGCGCGAATTGCTTGCGCGGGCCGATGACGCCTTCCGGGAAGTCCGCGAAAACGTCGGCGATTCGGGCGGCACGATCCGGGTCGCCGCGCCGCAGACTTTGTGCACCAGTGTGTTGGTTCCGCAACTGCTGCGCTTTGCCGGCATGCAGCCCGGAACGCAGGTTGCGGTCCAGGAAAAAAACTCCATGGCAACCGCCCAGGCGGTGCTCGATGGGACGGCCGACCTTGGTCTGGTGCACGGATGGCCGGAAAACGACGCCGACCTTCGGGTGGAAGCCATTGCGCGGGACATGCCGGTGGTCGTGATGCCCCCAGGGCATCCGCTATGCCAGGCTGCTGACATCAAGGCCGACGCGCTTGCCGCGTTTCCGCTGGTTGTCACGATGGAAGGCTGCCGGTATCGGGCATACCTGGAGGCCGTGCTGCAGGAAGCCCCGGCGCAGCCGCGTATCCGCGGTGTCGCCGAGAGCGTACCGGCCTTGATACAGATGGTGTCCGCAGGCCTCGGGGTATCGATCCTGCCGCGGATGGCCATGGATCCCGCATTAACAACGGCAGGCGTCCAGTGGCGGCCATTGTCCACTGCGGGAGCCGGTCTTCCCATCTGCCTGCTCATCTTGCACCGAACGCCTACGCGCCAGGTGGCCGCCTTTATCGAGATGATCCGCCTCGCGGCGGCCGCCTCAGACGAGCCGATGGCCGCCATCGACATGCAGCACGGTACCGGTCGTGTAGCCATTGCCGATCAGGAAGCCGATGGCATCCGCGATATCGCTGCCAGCACCGACTCGGCCCACGGGTAGCCGCTCGGCCATCGACGCCAAAAGCGGTCCGCTGTCGGCGCCGGCCACGTCATTCCAGATGGGCGTATCCACCCAGCCCGGCGATACGGCATTGATCCGCAACGGCGCAAGCTCGACCGCCATGGCGCGCACCACACCCTCCAACGCGGCATTGATCGCGGCCACGGCGATGCCCTTCGGCCGGGGACGGTAGGCGGCAATGCCGGAAGTCAGGGTGATGGAACCGTGCGCCGCCATGCGCTGGGCGCCATGCTTGGCCAGCAGGATCGGCGCGACGACCTTCGAGCGGATGGCCCGGTCGAGCGCGTCCAGCGAGAGGTTCGCTAGCAGCTCATAGGCGCCGCGTATGTCGGCAGCCGTGCAGACCAGATGATCCACCCGGCCTGATTCTTCAAACAGCCGTTGCACTTGCGCTTCACTCGTCACATCCGCCTGGTGCAGGCGCGGCGCGCCAAACGCTCGCAACTGCTCCCGCGCCGCCTCGAGCTTGCCGCGGGATCTGCCCACGATCAGCACCTCGCAGTGCATGCCCAGCAATCGCTCGCTGACGGCCAGCCCCATGCCGGAACTACCGCCGACCACCACAACCCGTTGCCCCGCAAGACCGTTGCCCATGCTCATTTCCTTGAAATACGTGTTTGGAGTAAGCGATGGTGGCGTTACGCGCTGCCGGGCGCCAGCAGGAATGTTTGATTGAGGCATCGGCTAGCCCGATGCTCGCGCGGGCGTGCCGTTGGCCAACCTGTGCGGTGACATCGGCCGCAGCCGGACATACCGCAGTGCTCAACGGCGCCGTCGGCGGCGGCGCGACGCTGGGCGGTATCATGCTGGCCAAGACCGGCGTTGCCGGCAAACGAGTCCAGGAGAAGTACAGCAGTGAACGATACCCACATTCCGGAAACGGAAGCCCCCGACGACCGCAAAGAACAGCTGCCCACGCTGTGGCGCGATGACGGCTGGACCGCCCGGATCATCAAGAACGAGGAAGACGACGGCTGGGCCGTGGAGATGACCATGGACGGAGAAGCCGAGCCCGCGCTGGTCGGCCCATGGACCATGGGCCGCGACAAGAAAAACCCCAAGCCGCTCGACTCCCCGGCCTTCATCACCCTGGTCAAGACCGCCCGGGAAGTCCTGCGCCGTCACGAGCAGCAATTGCACGCGACGCTGCACAAGAGCGTGAAGATCGACGCCGCCGCGGGCCGCCTGACCATCAAGCTGGATATCGTTCCCGACGAAGACGAGCCCTACGCCGTGTTGAGCGCCTACGACGAGTCCGGCGAACAATTGGCGCGGACCCAGGTCGCGCCGACGTACAAGCTGAGCGTGCAGCGCGCCTCGGAGTGGGCCAGCGGCGGCTTCGGCAAGCACGGCTGATACGCGGCGCTGACAAGCACCGGCTGCTGGCCGCTGCGGCGCCCGCGCGCAAAAGCAAAGCTGGCCACGTCAACGCGGCCAGCTTTGTCCCACTGAATCAAACCATCGCGGCCGGCTCAATGCCCGGTCGAATCCCCTTCCCGGCTGGCTTCGAACAGGAACCAGGTGCGCCGTTCGGTCTCGTCGATCCAGTTCTCGATCAGGCTGGAGCTGGCGATGTCGCGGTGTTCATCGGTGATGTTGTGCGCTTCGCGCAACGCCGCCGCCAGGACCTTGTTGTCCTCGCGCAGCTCGGCCAGCATGTCCAGCGGCTGCACGTAATCCGCATCGTTGTCCGAGATACGCTGCGAGCGCGCGATGTGTCCGATGGACCGCAGCGTCGTGCCGCCGATCTTGCGGATGCGCTCGGCGATGGGATCCGTCATGGCGAACAGCTGGTCGCCCTGCTCGTCCAGCAGCAGGTGGTAATCCCGGAAATGGGGGCCGCTGACGTGCCAATGAAAGTTCTTGGTCTTGAGATACAGCGCGAACACGTCGGCGAGTATCTGGTTCAGCGCGGCGGAAATATCCCTGGTGGCCGCCGACGCCAGGTCGGTCGGCGTCGCCAGCGGGCGCTTGCGGCGCTCTTTCAGGGCTTTGGTGGTCTTCTCATCCAGTTTCTTGGCCATGGGTCGCAACTCCTAGGAATGATGGTGAAAACGCACGCGCGGCGCCAGGCTTGCTTGCGCCGCGACTTCGCTAGCGTAAATCCGCCCGCGCTTTTTTGCCAATGTCCTGGATCAAGGCGCTCCCCCTTTCTGAAATCCGGTCCGGCTAGGAGTATGCTACGGCGCGTCAATTCAGCCGGATCCCTTCATCGCCATGCGCGGCAATCCCGACACCAGGCAAGGCGCCATCGCCCTGCACGGGTTTTACTTCCTGTACTACGGCCTGCAGGGAGTCAGCATTCCCTTCCTGCCCCTATGGTTCGCCAGCCGCGGCCTGGATCCCGCCGTCATCGGCCTGATCGTCGCCACGTCCTTCCTGCCCAAGATCCTGTCCACGCCCGTGGTCGCCCACGTCGCCGACCAGACCGGCCGCGCGCACGCCCTGATCGCCGCGGCGCTGGCGGCGTCGCTGGCGCTGTTCGTCTGCTATCCGTTCAGCAGCACGCCCGGCTGGCTGCTGGCCATCACCCTGCTGCTCAATGCCGTCTTCCCGGCGGTATTGCCGCTGATGGACCGCATGGCCATCGCCAGCGGCCGGGGCCAAGGCAGTTCCTACACGGTCATGCGCGCCTGCGGCTCGCTGGGCTTTGCCGTGGTCACCGTGATCGGCGGCTACCTGATCAAGACCTTTGACGCCAACTGGGTGATGTGGCTGTCCATCCTCCTCATCATCGCCTGCCTGGCTTGCGTGCGGCTGCTGCCCCGGGCGGCACGCCCCACTCCCGACGAGGCGCCCGCGCCAGCGGCGCGCCTGCCCATGCTCGAGGTCCTGCGCGACCGCCCGCTGCTCATGTGCATCGCGGCGGCCTCGCTGGTCCAGGCCAGCAACGGCTTTCTCTATTCCTATTCCACGCTGTACTGGACCGCCAGCGGCCTGTCGACTTCGCTGATTTCCATGCTGTGGGTGGTGGGCGTGGCCAGCGAGGTCCTGTTCTTCTTCCTGGCGCCCCGCATCCTGGCGCGCACGGGCGCGCAATGGCTGATCCTGGCGTCCGCCGTCATGACCGCGATCCGCTGGACCGGGCTCTCCGCCACTACCGATCCCACGCTGATCGCGGCGCTGCAGCTGCTGCAGTGCTTCACATTGGCCGGCAACAACGCCGCCATCATGTGGTACATCACCCGGCACGTGCCCGCGGCGATCAAGACCTCGGCGATCGCGCTTTACGCCTTGCTGTCGGGCGGAGTCTTCATGTTCGCCAGCATCCAGCTGGGCGGCGCGCTGTATCGCAGCTATGCGCCGGGAGGGTTCCTGGTGATGGCGTTGTGCGCTGTCGGCGCGGTGCCGCTGGTGATTTATGCGGAGAAGCTGCGCAGGAAGGCCGCCTGACCAGAAGCCGGAAAAAAAAGGCCTCGCAAGCGAGGCCTCTTCGTCAGCAGCAGCCGATCCGCTTCTTCCCGCCATAGCGCGCGTCCTGCCGCTCGCGGAAAAATGCTTCGTAGCTCATCGGTTCCTGGTCCGGGTGCGTGCGCCGCATGTGGGCCACATACGTTTCGTAGTCCGGCACGCCGACCATCAGCCGGAGCGTCTGCCCCAGGTAGCGGCCGGCGGCGCCGGCCGCGGAACTCATGTTCGTAAACAGCATGCGTCGTCTCCCTGCTGCGCTCAGTCCGCGCCGGCGGCAACCGGCAGCATTTCGTAAGGCATTTCGCGGGCGGTGGGCTTGTTCTCGTTGCGCGCGCGCTGCACCGAACGCAGGCCGAACACCACGATGCTCACCACCACGAAGATGAAGATCGCGCACAGGCCGGCGTTGATGTAGTCGTTCAACACCACGCGCGACATCTCGCCCAGGGACTTGGCCGGGGCCAGGACCTTGCCTTCGGCGATGGCCGCGTTGTACTTGTCGGCGTGCGCCAGGAAGCTGACGCGCGGGTCGGCGTGGAACAGCTTCTGCCAGCCGGCGGTCAGCGTGCATGCCAGCAGCCACAGGGTCGGCAGCACCGT
Organism: Achromobacter xylosoxidans; assembly: GCF_014490035.1. Taxonomy (NCBI): domain Bacteria; kingdom Pseudomonadati; phylum Pseudomonadota; class Betaproteobacteria; order Burkholderiales; family Alcaligenaceae; genus Achromobacter; species Achromobacter xylosoxidans. The sequence continues at coordinate 3,772,030 of NZ_CP061008.1, forward strand.
GACCCAGGCGTAGCGGTCGCGCTTCATCTTGAACAGCACCACGGTACCCAGCGTCAGCGCGATCGCGGCCAGCATCTGGTTGGCGATGCCGAACAACGGCCACAGCGTGTTGATGCCGCCCAGCGGATCGACCACGCCCTGGTACAGGAAGTAGCCCCAGGCCGCCACGCACAGGCCGGTGGCGATCAGGTTGGCGGGCAGCGAGTCGGTGCGCTTGAGCGACGGGGCGAAGGTGCCCAGCAGGTCTTGCAGCATGAAGCGGCCCGCGCGGGTGCCGGCGTCGACAGCGGTCAGGATGAAGAGCGCTTCGAACAGGATGGCGAAGTGGTACCAGAAGGCCATCATGCTCGGGCCGCCGATGGCCTGGTGCAGGATGTGCGCCATGCCCACGGCCAGCGTAGGCGCGCCGCCGGCGCGCGAGATGATCGTGCTTTCGCCCACGTCCTTGGCGGTCTGGATCAGATCCGCGGGCGTCACCACGAAGCCCCAGCTGGAGACCACCTGGGCCACCTGGTCGGGCGTGGTGCCGATCACGGCCGCCGGGCTGTTCATGGCGTAGTAGATGCCCGGCTCGATCACGCAAGCCGCCACCAGCGCCATGATGGCGACGAAGGATTCCATCAGCATGCCGCCGTAACCGATGTAGCGGGCCTGGGTTTCGTTCTCGATCAGCTTGGGCGTGGTGCCCGAGGAGATCAGGGCATGGAAGCCCGACACCGCGCCGCAGGCGATGGTGATGAAGAGGAACGGGAACAGGTTGCCCGACCACACCGGACCGCTGCCGTCGACGAACTGGGTCAACGCCGGCATCTTCAGCTCGGGCGCGACCACGACAATGCCGATGGCCAGGCCGACGATGGTGCCGATCTTCAGGAAGGTCGACAGGTAGTCGCGCGGAGCCAGCAGCAGCCACACCGGCAGCACCGACGCGATGAAACCGTAGACGATCAGTATCCAGGTCAGGCCCTTGCCGTCGAAGTCGAACATGGGGCCGATCACCGGGTGCGCGGCCACGTCCTGGCCGAAGGTGATGGCGGCCATCAGGCCGACGAAGCCGATGATGGACACTTCGCCGATCTTGCCTGGACGGATATAGCGCAGGTACACGCCCATGAACAGCGCGATGGGGATGGTCGCGGCCACCGTGAAGGTGCCCCAGGGCGAGTGCGTCAGCGCCTTGACCACGATCAGCGCCAGCACGGCCAGGATGATGACCATGATCATGAAGGCGCCGAACAGCGCGATCACGCCCGGGATCTTGCCCAGTTCGGACTTGACCAGGTCACCCAGCGAACGGCCGTCGCGGCGGGTCGAGATGAAGAGGATGGTGAAGTCCTGCACGGCGCCGGCGAACACCACGCCGGCCAGGATCCACAGCATGCCCGGCAGATAGCCCATCTGCGCGGCCAGCACCGGGCCCACCAGCGGGCCGGCGCCGGCGATGGCGGCGAAGTGGTGGCCGAACAGCACGTGCTTGTTGGTGGGCACGTAGTCCAGGCCGTCGTTGTGCTTCCATGCCGGCGTCATGCGCGTCGGATCCAGCTGGAAGACGTTCTTGGCGATGAAGCGGCTGTAATAACGGTATGCGATCAAGTACACGCATACGGCGGCGATCACCACCCATAGCGCATTGATGGTCTCCCCTCTGGCCAGCGCCACGGTGCCCAGCGCGAACGCGCCCAGTACCGCAACCGCCAGCCAGACCAGGTGCTGACCCAGTCCCTTACTGCTGGTTTGCATAAGTGCTCCTCTAGCCTCCCGCCATGCTTTTGGCGTGAAACGCTTTTATCGTCCCGCGGAAGGCAGACTCATTGTTGTGGGGTGGCGGACGCGCGCGCGTCCACGCAGCGCCGTGTCGACGCGGACGCTAGTATTTCGTTTTGACTACGCAGCAACAAGCGCGAAACTACGCAATTCCGCTACGTGTTACTACGCAATGCGCCGCAACATGATTTGGCGGAAACCGTAAAATCACGGCTGAAATTTCCCGATCCTGACTGCGGCAGGCAAAATGCTGCGTCGCAAAATTCGCGTTCGCGCTGATACAAATCCTTCATGAAGCTGCGCCTGAAAATCCTGCTGCTCGCCGCGGTCCCCCTGCTGGTGGCCGTCGCCGCCATCACGGTGGCCGTCTACGTGCAGGGCCTGCAGCTGGCGCAGCGCGAAAAGCAGGTCGTGGAAAACGCCTGGCTGGCCAGCAAGGAAGGCGAACTGCGCCACTACGTCAACCTGGCCTACAGCGCCATCGCGCCCCTGCAGGCGGCGGCCGACGACGACGCCACCCGCCAGCGCGCGCTCGACCTGCTGGCGCAGATGGAATTCGGCCACGACGGCTATTTTTTCGTCTATGACCTGAAGGGCCGGAACCTGATGCACCCGCGCCAGCCGGAGCTGGTCGGCCAGGACCTCTGGGAGCTGCGCGACACCAAGGGCCAGCCCGTGATCCAGAACCTGCTGACCGCCGCCCGGCGCGGCGGCCAGGACGGTGAAGCGGTTCACTATCTATGGGAAAAGCCCTCCACCCACCAGACCGAGGAAAAGCTGGGCTACGTGGTGGTGCTGGAGCGCTGGGGCTGGATGCTGGGCACCGGCATCTACCTGGACGACGTGCAGCAGGCGCTGGAGCGCATCGACGCCGCCGCGCAAGCCAATATCCGCGATATGTTTGCCTGGGTGGCCGGCATCGCCGCCGTGTCCATCCTGGGCGTGGCGGCCTGCGGCCTGGCCCTGAACATCAGCGACCATCGCCAGTCCGACGCCAAGCTGCGGCTGATGGCGCGGCAGCTGGTGCGTTCGCAGGAGGACGAGCGCGCGCGGCTCTCGCGCGAGCTGCACGACGGCATCAGCCAGGTGCTGGTGTCGATCAAGCTGTCCCTGGAAGCGGCGCGGGAGCGGCTGCGGCAGACCTTGCCGGCCGAGCCGCGCGCCCTCGCTCATATCGACACCCCCCTGGGCGGCGCACTGGACCGGTTGAATACCGCCGTGGGCGAGGTCCGGCGTATTTCGCACAACCTGCGGCCGACGCTGCTGGACGACCTGGGCCTGCCGGCCGCACTCGAACATCTGGGCCGCGAGTTCGCCATCCCCAGCCAGGATGGCGCCCCGCCGCTGGCCGTGCGCCTGCACACCGCCGGGCAGCCGGTGAAGCTGCCCGAAGCCTATGCCACCGCCCTGTTCCGCGTCACCCAGGAAGCCCTGACCAACGTCATCCGCCATGCCGGCGCCACCCGCGCCGACATGACGCTGGCTTATTCCCAGCGCGACCTGCGCCTGACCATCGCCGACGACGGCCGCGGCTTCGACTATGCCGAGGTGCAGCAGGATCCGCGCCGCGGCATCGGCCTGCGCAATATGCGCGAACGCATGAACGCGCTGTCCGGCACGCTGACATTCCGCTCCACCTCCCACGGCACGGTCCTGCAGGCCTGGCTGCCGCTGCCCGCCGCCCCTCTACCCGCGAGCTCCGACGCATGACCCACAAGCCCGACCCCATCCGGCTGCTGCTGATCGACGACCACCCGCTGGTGCGGGACGGGCTGCGGCTGCGCCTGGAAACCGTGCCGCAGTTGCAGGTAGTGGGCGAGGCCGGCAACGCCGCCGCCGCCCAGGCCTTTCTGGCCGCCTGCCTGGCCGAGGATCCGCAGGGCGGCACTTTGCCGCACCTGGCGCTGATGGACCTCAACATGCCGGGCGTGGGCGGGCTGGAGCTGACCGCCCTGCTGCACGAGCGCTACCCGCAGATCGCCGTGCTGGTGCTGTCCATGCACGACAACCCCGAATACATGCTGCAAGCCGTCAAGGCCGGCGCGCGCGGCTATCTGCTGAAGGACGAGCCGGCGCAGGAAATCGTCACCGCCATCGGCGCGGTCATGGCGGGCCGCAGCTATTTCAGCGCGGCGGTCGCGGTGCGCCTGTCGCAGGCCACGGCGCCGGCCACCATGCTGACGCAGCGCGAACGCGACGTGCTGCGCCACATCGCCAGCGGCGAGGCCAACAAGCAGATCGCGCAGGCGCTGGGGCTGTCGGTGCGCACGGTGGAAACCCATCGCCTGAACATCAAGCGCAAGCTGGGCATAGATGGACAGGCTGAGCTGATCAAGTACGCCGTCGAAAACCGTGGGGTGTAGCCCCCCACGCCGCGCACGCTACGCGTGCTTGCTGCCCCCCCGAGGGGGGCTGTTTCCCCTTGGGGCGGCCCGGCGGGGAAACCCTTCTTGTGGCCTGAGGTAGACTTGCAGCACTACGCTACACACAGTAAAGCGCCGCAACCAGCGCCGCCCCCAGGAGTCCCCGATGTCATTGGAAAAGCACTACACCGCCATTCTTGAAGAACTAGGGGAAGATCCGTCCCGCGAAGGACTGGCGGACACGCCCGCCCGCGCGGCCAAGGCCATGCGCCACCTGTGCCGCGGCTACGGCCAGAACCTGGACGAAATCGTCAACGGCGCGCTGTTCACCTCGGACACGCGCGAGATCGTGCTGGTCAAGAACATCGAGCTGTATTCGCTCTGCGAGCACCACATGCTGCCCTTCATCGGCAAGGCCCACGTGGCCTACCTGCCCAACGGCAAGGTGCTGGGCCTGTCCAAGGTCGCGCGCATCGTCGAGATGTACGCGCGCCGCCTGCAGATCCAGGAAAACCTCAGCCGCCAGGTGGCCGAAGCCGTGCAGTCCGTGACCGGCGCGGCCGGCGTGGCCGTGGTCATCGAAGCCCAGCACATGTGCATGATGATGCGCGGCGTGGAAAAGCAGAACTCGTCCATGGTGACCTCGGTCATGCTGGGTGAATTCCACGACAATCCGTCGACCCGGGCCGAATTCCTCAGCCTCATCCGCTAGCCGGATTTCCCCTCCCCCTTTTGGCGCATATCGCGGGCCGCCTCGCCGGCCGCACCCCGCCGCGCCGGCCGCGCCAGCTCTGGCGCCGCCGGCCGGCAGGCGGGCCCGGCCCGCTTTTGGCTCCTACTGATCCGGGCATCTGGCCCTAGCGTTCTGGCCCCATCCGGGCAAACTGGCTCCAGCATCCCGGTCGCGCCGGAGCGCGGCCGTTCCCTCCCGGAGATCTCCATGAACGCGATATTCCGCCTCATCCGCCGCTGCACCCTGGCCGGCCTGGCCGCCGCGCTGTTGGCCGCTCCCGCCTATGCCCAGACCAAGCTGGTGGTCGGCTACCAGCTGATCGTCGGGCCGTTCCTGACGGCGATCGCCGACGGCAGTTTCGACAAGGCCTTGAAGGACGCCGGCTACCAGGTGGACTGGCGCCAGTTCACCTCCGGCGGCGACATCTCCACCGCGCTGGCCTCCGGCAACGTGCCGGTCGGCGTGCTGGGCTCCACCGGCATCACCGCGGCCGCGACCCGCGGCGTGGACATGGAGCTGTTCTGGATCCTGGACAACATCGGCAAGTCCGAGGCGCTGGTGGCGCGCAACGGTTCCGGCATCAACAGCACGGCCGACCTGAAGGGCAAGCGGGTCGCCACGCCTTTCGTGTCCACCTCGCACTTCCATCTGCTGGTCGGGCTGGAACAGGTCTGGAAGATCAATCCGCGCGACGTGCGCATCCTGAACATGCAGCCGCCGCAGATCGTGGCCGCGTGGCAGCGCGGCGACATCGACGCGGCCTACGTCTGGCCGCCCGCGCTGACCGAGATCGCCAAGAGCGGCAAGATCATCGCCGACTCGGAACAAATCGGCAAAGCCAGCGTGCCAACCTTCGACGGCATCGTGGTGGATCGCGCCTGGGCCGCCAAGAACCCCAAGTTCATGGCCGCCTTCACCAGCGTATTGGCCAAATCCTACGCGGACTACCGCGCCAACAGCGCCAAATGGACCGCCGACTCGCCGCAGGTCAAGAGCATCGTCAAACTGATCGGCGGCAAACCCGAGGACATGGTCGAGGCGCTCCAGCTGCTGGTCTTCCCGACCGTGCAGGAACAGGCCTCCAATGTCTGGCTGGGCGGCGGCAAGGAATCGGGCGCCGCCCGCGCCTTCGCGGCCAGCGCCCAGTTCCTGAAAGACCAGAAGCAGATCGACCGCGCCCTGGCCGACTACAGCCCGCACGTCACGGACAAGTACGCCCGGGCGGCCGAGAAGTAAGAAGCGCTTGCGGCCAAGGCGGCCCGTCCGGCGCCGCCTGCCCAGCATCCCGCAGGGCTGCGCGCAGCCCGCCGCAACTAGGGGAGCCGGCATGACCATGCAGTCCACGTCCGCCACGCATAGCCTGTGCGCGGAGAAAGTCAGCGTCACCTACCCCGGCCTGCACGAAAGCGGTCCGGTCATTGCGCTGCAGAACGTCAACCTGACCATCCAGCCCGGCGAGTTCGTCGTCGCGCTGGGCGCCTCGGGTTGCGGCAAGACCACCTTGCTCAGCCTGCTGGCCGGGTTCCTGTCGCCCACCGAGGGCGAGATCACGCTGGGCGGCCGGCCCATCGTGGGTCCCGGCGCCGACCGCGGCGTGGTGTTCCAGAAGCACGCCCTGCTGCCCTGGCTGAACGTGCTGGAGAACACCGAGTTCGGCCTGAAGCTGCAAGGCGTGGACAAGGAAACCCGCCGCGCCCGCGCCCGCCGCAATCTGGAGCTGGTGGGCCTGCAGGACTTCCACCGCCACATGATCTACCAGCTGTCGGGCGGCATGCAGCAGCGCGTGGGCATTGCGCGCGCGCTGACCTGCAACCCCGCCATGCTGTTGATGGACGAGCCCATGGCGGCGCTCGACGCGCTGACCCGCGAGACCATCCAGGAGCTGCTGCTGGACATCTGGCGGCAGACCAACAAGATGTTCTTCTTCATCACGCACAGCGTCGAAGAAGCGCTGTTTCTGGGTTCGCGGCTGATCGTCATGTCGCCCCGCCCGGGCCGCATCACGCACACCTTCACCCCGGACTTCAACCGGCGCTACCTGGAGACCCGCGATGGCCGCAGCATCAAATCCAGTCCCGACTTCATCGCCATGCGCGAACAAGTCCTTGGCATCATCTATGGCGACGAGCGAGCCTCCTCCCCCCAAGGCTTCCATGGCTAGCAACCGCCCGGGACACAAGCCCGCCGCGCCGGGCAAGGTCTACGGCGCGCCGGGCGCGGGCTACAGCGGCCACATCAGCCTGATCACCAGCCTGGCGCTCATCGGCCTGTGGTTCCTGGTGACCAGCGCCGGCTGGGTGCGGCCGCTATTCCTGCCTTCGCCCCTGGCCGTGTACGACAAGTTCGTCTCGGCCATGACCGACGGCGTGGCCAACTCCACGCTTACCGAACATGCGCTGGCCAGCCTGTCGCGGGTGTTCGGCGCCTTCTTCCTGGCCTGCGTGACCGCCATTCCCGTCGGCATCCTGATGGGCGTGAACCGCTACGCGCGCGGCATCTTCGATCCGCCCATCGAGTTCTACCGCCCGCTGCCGCCGCTGGCTTACCTGCCGCTCATCATCATCTGGTTCGGCATCGGCGAGTTCCCCAAGGTCCTGCTGATCTACCTGGCGATCTTCGCGCCCATGGCGATCGCCGCGCGCGCCGGCGTGCGCTCGGTGTCGATCGAACAGATCCACGCGGCCTACGCCATGGGCGGCACGCCCGCGCAGGTGGTCTGGCACGTGATCCTGAAGGCCGCCATGCCGGAAATCTTCACGGGCATGCGCATCGGCATCGGCGTGGGCTGGACCACGCTGGTGGCCGCCGAAATGGTGGCCGCCGACCGCGGCCTGGGCTTCATGGTGCTGAACGCCGCCCAGTTCCTGGCCAGCGACACCGTCATCATGGGCATCATCGTGATCGGCGTGTTCGCCTTCGCCTTCGACCTGCTGGTCCGTTATCTGGAGAAGTTCGCCATACCCTGGAAGGGACGGGTCTGAAACGCGCCCGGGCAATCCCTCATTTCGTCCCCCATCCGGCTCCTCTATCCTCAAGAGCGGCGCCTGCGCAGCGGCTACCGGCTGCGCGGCCTAGACAAGGAGCCGTCATGTCCAGCCAGGCCTCGATGCTCAAGCCTGTGTTGTGGGAGCGCCTGTTCGAACGCGAAAGCGCGCCCAATCTCAGCCTGCAGGGCTGCGTGCGCCAGATGCTGGTGTCCGCCATCCTCAGCGGCCACCTGCCGCCAGGCACGCCGGTGCCGTCCAGCCGGCATCTGGCCGACCAGCTGCGCATCGCGCGCAACACCGTGGTTTTCGCCTACCAGCAACTGGTCAGCGAGGGCTATCTGGTGTCGCGCGAACGCAGCGGCCACTTCGTCAGCGACACGGTCATGCGGGGCCATTCCGGGCCGGCGGCCGACGCCCCGCCCGCCGAGGGCGGCGAGCCCGACGTGCGCTGGGACGAAAGGCTGCGCTTTCGCCCGTCCCGGCAGCGCAACATCACCAAGCCGCGCGACTGGCAGAAGCAGCCCTATCCCTTCGTCTACGCCCAGTTCGACCAGGACCTGTTCCCCACCGCGGAATGGCGCGAATGCTGCATCAAGGCGCTGTCCGTGCTGGACATCCGCAGTTGGGCGCCGGACCTGATCACCCACGACGACCCGGCGCTCATCGAGCAGATCCGTACCCAGGTGCTGCCACGCCGCGGCGTCTGGGCCGACGCCGAGGAAATCGTCATCACGGTGGGCGCGCAGCATGCGCTCTACCTGCTGGCCGACCTGCTGGTCAACGAGGACACCGTGGTCGGCATGGAAGACCCCGGCTATCCCGACGCCCGCAACATCTTCGCCAGCCACACGCGCAATCTGCTGCCCCTGCCGGTGGACGAACAAGGGCTGTGCACCGGCACCCATCTGCTGGGCTGCGACTACATTTTCGTCACGCCGGGCCACCAGTGCCCCACCACGGTCACCCTATCGCCGGAGCGCCGCCAGAACCTGCTGACGCTGGCGCGCCAGGCCGACAGCCTGATCATCGAGGACGATTTCGAAAGCGAAAGCCGCTGGGGCGAAGGCGCGATTCCCGCCTTGAAGAGCCTGGACCGCGACGGCCGCGTGATCTACGTGGGCAGCCTGGCCAAGTCCTTCGCGCCGGGCCTGCGCATCGGCTACATCGTGGCGCCGCGCGAGCTCACCGCCGAACTGCGCGCCCTGCGCCGCCTGATGCTGCGCCACCCTTCGGCCTACATCCAGCGGGCGTTTTCGCTATTCATTTCGCTGGGCCACCACCATTCGCTGCTGCGCAGGCAATCGCAGGCCTACCAGGAACGCGGCACCGAGCTGGCCCGCGCGCTGGCGCGGCACCTGCCCGATTTCAAGGTCATCCCCATTACCGGATCCTCGTCCTGCTGGCTGCAAGGGCCGCCCTGGCTCAACGCCTGCGAGCTATCCGAAGCCGCGCTGGCCGAAGGCGTGGTGGTGGAGCCCGGCGACGTCTTCTTCATGAACGGCGCCGACGCGCCGCGCAACTTCCTGCGGGTCGGCTTCACCTCGATCCGGCCGGAACACATCGAGCCGGGGATCGCCAGGCTGGCCAAGGTGGTCGACCGCTACCGCGGCCGCGCCGCGGACGGCAAGCAGGCCCCGCAGGGCCCGGACCTGCACGCGCTAGAGCACTTCGTCTCTTAGGTAGTACCAGCGGTACAGCAGGCCCTGGCCCAGCCTGCGGAACGGCGCGAACATATGCCCCGGCAAGGGCGAGTCGTAGATCGGCAGGTCCCAGGACACGCCGTCCTTGCCCATCATGCGCTGCGCCAGGCGTTTGCCGGCGTGGGCCGAGAACGCCACGCCATTGCCGCCGTAGCCGAAGGCGTAATAGACCGGCTGCGCCGGGTCGGGCTGCGTGACGCGCGGCATCATGTCGTGGCTCACGTCGACCCAGCCCCACCAGGAATAGTCCACGTCCACCCCCGCCAGCGTGGGGAACTTGCGCGCCAGCCCCTCGCGCAGCAGCGCCAGATGGCGCGGGTGCTGCGCGTCGGCGCCGCGCAGCGCGCTGCGGCTGCCGATCTGCATGCGGCCATCGGGCAGCAGACGGTAATAGAAGCGCAGCGTCCGTGTATCGGTAATGAACACCGTGCTCTTCAGACCCGCGGCGTCGCGTTCCGCCGGCGTCAGCACCCGCGTCACCAGCGAGTTCGAAAGCACCGGCATGATGCGATTGTCCAGCAAGCGGTTGACGCCCTGCGCGGTGTAGCCGCCAGTGGCGAAGGCCACGCGGCGCGCGCGCACGTAGCCGTTGGGCGTCTGCAGCCGCACGCCGCCGTTCTCGGCGCGCCAGCCCAGCACCGGGCTGCCCGGATGGATGCGCACGCCCAGGGCCCGCGCCTGCCGCATGTAGCCATAGGCGAGCTTCAAGGGATGCACGCCCACGCCGTCCGGCTCGTGCATCGCGCCCACCGCCTCGCGGTCGTACACGTAGCGTTCGCGCAATTCCTCCCGGCTCAACATCCTGGCGTCATAGCCGAACATCTCGCGCATCACGCGGGCCTCGTTCTCCAGGAATGCCATCTTCTTCTGGCGGTGCGCGGTGTACAGGTGGCCGCCCGGCTGCGCGTCGCAATCCACCTGGGCCACCAGGCTCTTCCAGTATTCGAAGCCTTCGCGGATCTCGGCGTCCAGGCGCTTGGCGGTCGCCAATCCCCAGCGCGCTATCCATTGCGAACGGTACAGGCGTCCGGACGCATTCTGTCCCTGTCCGCCGTTGCGGCTGGTGCAGCCCCACACCACGCGGTTGGCTTCCAGCACCACGGCCTTCACGCCGAAGTCGCGGGCCAGCGTCAGCGCCGCCGACAGCCCGGTGAAGCCCGAGCCCACGATCACCACGTCGGCATCGATATCGCCGTTGACAGGACCGTCGTCCTCGGGCGGCTCGCCCGCGGTCGCGACCCAGTAGGTGGGCGCGTAGTCCTGCCCGCGGCCGGGCGGGGACACCAGCGGATCGTAGGCCGGGTTGTAGGCGCTGATCGCCGTCCGGCCAGCGGGGGCCGGACCTGCAGGTTGGAAGGACATTTGAGTATCCATGCGGCGTTCCGGTAGCTGGGTGCGGGGCGTGCTCAGCCGCGGGCCGGCAATACCGGGCGCTGCTTGCGGTAGGCGTTCTTGACGCGGATCTTGCCGTTCTGGAAGGTGAAGACGTCCACCATGTCCGCCTCCACGCGGGAGCCGTCTGCGGCTGTGCCGGTAAAGGTCGATTCGGACACGCCGCGGTCGCCGGCCACCCAATGCGTGCCGTTCTGCCACTGCGCGTCGGGAAAATTCGCCCAGGCCGCCGCGAAGGCGGCGCGCACCGCCTCGCGGCCTTCGTGCCGCGCGCCCCATCGCTCGGGGCCGGCCACGGTCTCGAACACGCAGTCGTCGCTCATGAAGGACATCAGGGCGTCGATATCGTGGCGGTTCCAGGCCGCCGCGAATTCGGCCAGCATGTCCGCGGTGACGGTCTTCTGCATTGCATACCTCCGGTAGACGCTGGCGCGACGCGCGCCAGCATTCAGGATCCAAGGTAAGTGAGCCCCCAGGCAGGGTCTAGAACCAGACACGGGAAATCGCTTGCACCAGACGCTTGCTCGCTCATCGCGCCGCGGCCGGCGCCAGCCAGGCGTCCATGCCGGCGGGATCGACGGCGCCGCGCATGCCGATCAGCACCAGCGCCGGTTCGTCCAGATCCGCCGGCGGCCTGGCTTGCGTGTCGTAGCGCACGCGCCGGCCCGCCAGTTGCACCAGCACCAGGCCGTGCCGGTCGGTGCGCACCCAGCCCTTGGCGCGCAGCAGCTGCCTGGGTGCGTCGCGCAGCCGGCTGGCGAGCCGGTCGGCGTCGAGCAGCGCGGGCGCGCGCCACAGCCAGCTCTGGAACGGATGATCGGGGTCATCGGGGGTTGCGGCGTGGACGTGTCCCGCATGGCCGCAAGCGCCGCTGGCGCATTCATGCGCAAGGCTGCAAGCCCCGTCCTCGCCCAGCAGATGGCGCAGGTCCACGCGCCCTTCGCGCGTCTCGACCATCGCAGCCCCGCGCGTCGCCGCGTGCAGCCATAGGCGCAGCGACGGCAGCTCCTCGGCAGGCGCCAGATCGGTCTTGTTCAACACCAGCAGATCGGCGGCCTTGAACTGGCGGTCCAGCGTATCGGCCAGCAAGGGATCCGCCGCCAGCGCGCGCACGTTCGCGGCATCGGCCAGCACCACCACGCCCTCCAGCTGCAGCATGGGATCGGCCATGCCGACCTGCGCGATGCGGCCGGGATCGGACACGCCGCTGGCTTCGATCACGATCCATTCGGGCAAGGGGTCCAGCGCCAGCACGCGCGCCAGGGCATCGTCCAGGCCGCCCGCCATGGAACAGCAGACGCAGCCGTTGGCCAGCCTGATCACCTGATCGCTGCGCTGCGCGATCAGCCCGGCGTCGATATCGACAGGGCCGAAGTCATTGACCAGGACCGCCGCGCGGCGCTGGCTGCGGGCCAACACGTGATTGAGCAGACTGGTCTTGCCCGCGCCCAGGAATCCGCCCACCACGGTCAGCGCGATGCGCGGTGCGCCATGGGCCGCCATCTCAGGCTTCCCGCAGCGGCAAGGGCCTGCCGCCGATGACGGTGCCGAGCACGCGCACGTCCTTCAGTTTCTCGGGAGCGACCTCCAGCGGGTCGTCCTGCAGCACGCAGAAGTCCGCATGCTTGCCGATCTCGATGGAGCCGACCAGGTGATCCAGGTGCAGGGTGTACGCCGCGCCCAGCGTGACGGCGTGCAGGGCCTGCTCCACGCCGATGCGCTCGGACTCCCCCAACACCTTGCCCGACGACGTCTGGCGGTTCACCGCGCACCAGGCCGTGAACAGCGGTCCCAGCGGCGTGATGGGCGCGTCCGAATGGACGGAGAACGGCACGCCGGCGCGCGCGGCCGAGGCACAGGCGTCCATGCGGTTGGCGCGGTCCGGACCCATGGTCAGGGCGTGATGCGCGTCGCCCCAGTAGAAGATGTGGTTGGCAAAGAGATTGGCGCACATGCCCAGGCTGGCCATGCGCCGGAACTGCGCCGCGTCGGCCATCTGGCAATGCTGCAGGGTATGGCGGTGGTCGCGCCGCGGGCTGCGGCGCAGGGCGCGGTCCACCGCGTCGATCGCAAGCTCGGTGGCTTCGTCGCCATTGGTGTGGATGTGCAGCTGCACCCCGGCGTCGTGATAGGCCTGGACCATCGCGTCCAGCTCGGCCGGCGCGATCACCCAGATGCCGTTGGGCGCGCCGTTGTAGTAGCCCGGCCAGCGCAGCCGGGCGGTAAAGCCCTGGATCGAACCGTCCACCACCAGCTTGACCATGCCCAGATGCAGCTTGTCGTTGTTCAGGCGCCGGGCCTCGGCCAGCTTGGCCAGGCAGCGCTGCGGATCGCCCGCGTAGGTCAGCGCGGACGCGGCCGGCACAATGCGCACCGGGTAGTCCGGCTCGGCGGTGATGCGGGCCAGCGTCGCCAGGCCCTCGTCGCCCAGCTCGTTGACCAGGTCCGTGGCCGTGGTGACGCCCGCCCACTGCGCCACCTTGCCAAACATGCGCAGGCCCTCTTCCGATACGCCCACGGTGCGGAACGGGCTGCCGATCAGGCGCATGACGGGGAACATGGCGGCAAATTCGCAGAGTTCGCCGCTGGGCCGTCCGTCTTCCATGCGCGTCACGCCTTCGATGTCGGTATCGCGGTCTATGCCGGCGCGCGCCAACATGGGCGTGTTCACGTTCATCAGGTGCATGCTGGCGTGCATGACCACCACGGGCCGCTCGGCGGACACGGCGTCCAGGTCCTGCACGCGCATGCGCGCGCCGTCGAAGAAGATCGGGTCGAATCCCCACCCTATCAGCGTCTCGCCGGTCGCCAGGGCGCGTTCGGCCTCGCGCAGCCGCGCGGCCACAGCCTCGAAACTCTTCAAGCCTTCCCACAGCTTGCCATCGGGTCCGCGCCGGTCATAGAAGCCCACGTACACGAACTTCCACATGCCGCCTTCCGGCAGATGGCAATGCCCTTCGACCAGGCCGGGCATGAGCACCTTGTCCGCATAACGCTCGTCGAGGTCGGCAGGCCCCCAGCCCGCCAGCTCCTCGCGGCTGCCCACGCCCAGGATACGGCCCTCTCGCACCGCCACGTGCGTGGCGCGGGGCTGCATCGGGTTCATGGTCAGGATGCTGCGCGCGGCATAGATCGTGGTTCGGGCGCGGGTCTGGGTCATCGGTCTGTCCTTCTATCGGAGGGTGGGCTCATCCCTGCAGCGGCGACGCCAGGACGCCGTCGCGGGATTCGACGAAATGGCAGGCCACGCGGTGGCCCGGCGCGACTTCGCGCAAGCTGGGCTCGCGCGTGGTACAGAGCGGCTGCGCGGCCGGGCAGCGGCCGGCGAAACGGCAGCCCGGCGGCGGATCGACCGGACTGGGCGGATCGCCCGCCAGCCGCACGCGGCGCGCGGCCAGCTCGCGCCCGCCCTTCACGGTCGGCACCGCCGACATCAGGGCGACGCTGTAGGGATGCAGCGGCCGCGTGAAGAAGGCGTTGCGCGTGGCCTGCTCGATGATCTTGCCCAGGTACATGACGGCGATGTCGTCGCAGATGTGCTCCACCACCGCCATGTCGTGCGAGATGAACAGGAACGACTGACCCTGCTCGCGCTGGATGCGCCGCAGCAGGTTCAGGATCTGCGCGCGGATCGCGATATCCAGGGCCGACACCGGTTCGTCGCAGACGATCAGGTCGGGCGCGCTGGCCAGCGCGCGGGCCACGTTCAGCCGCTGCCGCTGGCCGCCGGAAAACTGGTGCGGAAACAGTTGCCGCTGCTCCGGGCGCAGGCCCACCAGTTCGAACATGCGGGCCACGCGCGCCTCGCGTCCGCCCGGCGGATCGATACCCATCAGGTCCAAGGGCGAGCGCACGATGTCGCCAGCCCGCTGGCGCGGATTGAGCGAGGAATACGGATCCTGGAACACCAGCTGCACGCGGCGGCGCATGCGACGCAGGGCCGAGCCGTTCAACGCCGTCATGTCCGTACCGTCGAAGTGGATGGAGCCCGCGGTCGGGTCCGCCAACCGCAGCACGGACAAGGCCGTGGTGGTCTTGCCCGAGCCGGACTCGCCCACGATCGCCAGCGTGCGGCCGCGCTGCAGTTCGAAGGACACGCCGTCCACGGCCTTCACGACCACCGGCTTGCCGTCGCGGCCGCGTCCGCCGATGGGAAAATGCACGGCAAGATCGCGCACGGACAGCAAGGCGGGAGATTGCGGTGACGTCATTGCGCGGCCTCCGGATACAGCCAACAGGCAACTTCCTGGCCCTCGCCTACACGGGTCAGGGGCGGAAACGCGTCGCGGCAGCGCGCCATGGCCTGCCCGCAACGTTCCATGAAGGGACAGCCCGCGCCGCGCTCCCAGATCGACGGCACCACGCCGGGAATCTCCGGCAAGTCGGGGCGCACGTCGTCGGGCTCGCGGTCCAGTTCGGGCAGACAGGCGATCAGCCCCTGGGTGTAGGGATGGCGGGGCTGCGCCAGGATCTCGCGCACGCCGCCCTGCTCCACCACCCGCCCGCCGTACATGACCACGACGCGGTCGGCCATCTCCGACACCGCGCCCATGTCATGCGTGATCAGCAGCACCGCGGTGCCGCGCCGCGCCTGCTGCTCGCGCAGCAGGTCGAAGATCTGCGCCTGGACCGTCACGTCCAGCGCTGTTGTCGGCTCGTCGGCGATCAGCACGTCTGGATCGCAGGCCAGCGCGATGGCGATCATTACGCGCTGCCGCATGCCGCCGGACATCTGGTGCGGATAATCGTCCACGCGCCGCTCCGGCAAGGGGATGCCCACCGACTTCAGCATCTCGATGGCGCGCTCGCGCGCCTGGCCCTTGCTCAGGCCCTGGTGCAGCCGCAGGGGCTCCGCGATCTGGTCGCCGACCGTGTAGACAGGGTTCAGCGCCGTCATGGGCTCCTGGAAGATCATGGATATCTTGTTGCCGCGCACCTGGCGCATGGCCTCCTCGTCGCGGCCGGCCAGGTCGTCGCCGCGCAGGCGCACGCGGCCCCCGCCGATGCGTCCCGGCGCGGGAATCAGCCGCATGATGGCCAGCGCCGTCATGCTCTTGCCGCAGCCGGACTCGCCCACCAGGCACAGGGTCTCGCCGGGGTTCAGGTCGAAGCTCACCGCGCTCAGCACCTCGGCCACGCGGCCGCGCGACTGGAACTCCAGGCTCAGGCTGTCGACCTCCAGCACGGGCGTCTGCTGCGCGGCGTTCATGCCCGCCCCCTCGAGTTCGGGTTGAGGGCGTCGTTCAGCCCGTCGCCGATCAGGCTGACGGCCAGCACGGTCAGGAAGATGGCGGCGCCCGGCAGGGTCACCGCCCACCACGCGGTCAGGATGTAGGGGCGGTTGCTGCCTATCATCAGGCCCCAGCTCATGATGTTGGGATCGCCCAGCCCCAGGAACGACAGGCCGGCCTCGAACAGGATCGCCGTGCCTATCGCCAGCGTGGCCGACACGATCAGCGGCGCCAGCGCGTTGGGCAGGATCACGCGCCAGATGATGCGCGCGTCGCCCGCGCCTATCACCCTCTCGGCCAGCACGTACTCGCGGCGCTTGAGGCGCAGGAATTCGCCGCGCGCCAGCCGCGCCGTGCCCGGCCAGCTAACCACGCCGATGGCGATGGCGATGGTCGCCAGCGACGGCGAGAACAGCGTCACCAGCACCATGGCGAACAGCAAGGTGGGCAACACCTGAAAGAACTCGGTGATGCGCATCAAGGTTTCGTCGATCCAGCCGCCGTAGTAGCCCGCAAGCGCGCCCACCGTCAGCCCGATGGCCATGGACAGCACCGCCGCCACCACGCCCACCAGCAGCGTGGCGCGGCCGCCATAGACCATGCCAGTCAGCACGTCGCGGCCCAGGTAGTCGGTGCCCAGCAGCGCGTCCGCACCGGGCGGCGTCATCGGCGCGCCCGCAATCTCGAAGGGATCCGCTTCCATGATCATGGGTCCGAAGAGCGTCACGGCGAGGATGGCGGCCAGCAGCAGCACGCCGGCCAGCGCCGAGGGATTGCGCGCGAATACCCGCAAGGCCTCGTACGACGGGCGGGCCGGCGGCCGTGCCGCCTGGCCCGGCAAGGCGGCAATGGATACGGCGGGAGGGGTCTGGCTCATGAGGTCTTGATCCTGGGATCGATCAGGCGGTAGGCCAGATCGGTAAGCTGATTCATCACGACCACCAGCAGCGAGGCGAACAGCAGGATGCCCAGCAGCGTGGGATAGTCGCGCCTGAGCACGGAGTCGAACGCCAGCCGGCCCAGCCCGGGCCAGTTGAAGACCGTCTCGACCAGGATCGCGCCCGCAAGCACGTTGCCGAACTGCAGGCCCAGCATGGTCACCACCGGCAGCACGCCGTTGCGCAGCGCGTGCTTGTAGAGCACGGAGCGCTCTGGCAGGCCCTTGGCGCGCGCGGTGCGGATGTAGTCGGCCGACAACGCCTCCATGACGCTGGCGCGCGCCAGCCGGCTGTACTGCGCCAGATAGACGAAGGCCAGGGTGAAGGCCGGCAGCACCAGGTGGTGCAGCACGTCCAGCACGCCCGCCCAGCCGTCCTGCGGCCCGCCGGCAGAACGCATGTCGGACACCGGGAAGATCGGCAGCGCCGAGGCGAACAGGATGATGAGGATGATGCCGGTCCAGAACACTGGCGCGGAATAACCCACCACCGACAACAACGTGATGCCTTGCGACAGCGGCCCGTTGGGCTTGCGCGCGGCCAGCGTGCCCAGCAGCGTGCCGGCCAGGAACGCGCTCAGCACCGAGGTCACCACCAGCAGCAAAGTGGCCGGCACGCGGTCCCAGATCAGCTGCGCCACCGGCACGTTGAAGAAATAGGAATAGCCCAGGTCGCCCCGCAGCACCTGCATCAGATAGATGCCCAGCTGCGTCAGGAAGGGCTTATCCAGCCCGTACTGCGCGCGCAGCTGCGCCCGCAGTTCTTCGCTGATGCCGCCCATGGAGCCCGCGATGGTCTCGACCGGATCGCCCGGCGAAATGTGGATCAGCAGGAAATTCAGCGTCACCACGGCCAGCAGCAGCACCAGCGCATAGGCCAGGCGGCGCAAGAGATAGCGCGTCATGGCAGTTCCGCCTTACTGCAGGTAGGTGTCGTCCATGGGCGATATGACGCCCCAGATGCCGTCCGGCAGGCCGTGCACCTTCTTCAACGACAGGGTGTGGTACGGAATGACCGTGAGGAAGTCGATGGGCACATCGGCCGTGACCAGCCGCTGGAATTCCGCGTAGAGCGCGCGGCGCTTGTCGGCGTCGGTTTCGGTGCCGGCCTGCTCCAGCAGTTCGTCCACCTTGGGGTTGGAATAGGATTGCGTGTTGGTCCAGATGATGTCGCGGATGTTGCTGGACAGGTAGGTGCGGTGCACGCCGATCACCGGATCGCCCCAGTTGAAGACGATATCCGTGGTCATGTCGAAATCCTTGCCGGCGATGCGCTTGGCCCAGGTCGGGAAGTCCGGCGAGGCGCGCACCTGCACCGCGATGCCGACCTTCTTCAACTGGCTGCGCAGGTACTCCGCCACATTCTTGCCCTGCACGTCGGAGCCCGGCATGTAGTCCACCGTCAGCGACAGGCGTTCGCCCTTGGCATCCTTCTTGTAGCCCGCTTCTTCCAGCAGTTGCTCGGACTTCTTCAGGTCCAGCGGATACTTCGCCACATCCTGGGTGGCAAACGGACTGGTGCCGATAATGGGGCCGTCGGCAGGCTTGGCGAAGCCGGCGTTCAGGGCCTTGGTGATGAAGCCCTTGTCGGTGGCATAGGCGATGGCCTGCCGCACCCTCACGTCGTTCAAGGGCTTGCGCGCCGTGTTGAAAGCCAGCCAGCTCAAGGCGCCTATGCCTTCATAGCCCTTGCTGGTCATGACGATGGCGGAATTGTCCTTGGCGCGCCGCAGGATGGTGGGCTCGGTCATGAAGGGCAATACGCCGATGTCGCCGCGCTCCAAGCCGATCAGCAGATTGGTGGCGTCGGGATTGATCTTCACCACGATCCGGTCCAGGTAGGGCTTGCCGGGCAGGAAGAACTTATCGAACTTCTCCAGCACGATCTCCTGGCCCGGCTTGAATTCCTTGAACTTGAACGGACCCGACCCAACCACGTCGGCCGAGTTGCGCGGATGGCTCTTGAGGTCCTGTCCATCGTCGTAGATGTGCTTGGGCAGCACCGGCATCAGGGCCGGCGACAGCGCCAGCAGAATGGCTGGATGCGGTTTGCTCATGCGCAGCACCACCGTGTAGGGATCCGGCGTGTCCACCGCTTCCACGGGTGCGAACATGGTCTGGAACGGATGGTTCTTCTTGACCGCCATGACCGAGAACGCCACGTCGGCCGAGGTCACCGGCTTGCCGTCGTGGAATACGGCGTCCCTACGCAGATGCAGCGTCAGGGACTTGCCGTCCGGCGCCAGTTCCCACGATTGCGCCAGATAGGGCTGCGGCTTCCAATCGGCGTCGTAGCGCAGCAGGCTGGCGAACAGCTGCGTGCTGGGCAAGGCGGTTGCAATGCCCGATTGCACCGCGCCGTTCAGATGGCGCGGCACCTGCGTTGAACCGATTACCAGCGTGCCGCCTGGCTTGGGCGCATCCGCGGCGCTGGCCCCGCCCGCCAGGGCCAGCGTCGTCAGTATCGTGGTCAGGCATTTTTTTACGCTGCGCATGTTCTACCCCTTTGTGTCCAGTGTCACGAACCATTCATCGGATGGTCTTGGGGGTAGCGTATCCAGCCAGCTGGTCCAGGCTTAGTACCAAACCGCCGGACTTTTTGGAGCCAGCCCCGCAGACGGACCGGATTCAACCGGCCAGCGCCCGCGCGTACAGCGAAGCGACCGCGCAGCTGTTGACGCGGGCCTGCATGGAATCGGAGCGGCTGGTCAGCAGCACCGGCACGCGCGTGCCCAGCACCAGTCCGGCCGTACCCGCGCCGGCCAGCCAGGTCAGCTCCTTGTAGAGCATGTTGCCGGCCTCGATGTCGGGCACCAGCAGGATGTCGGCATCGCCCGCCACGCGCGACACGATGCCCTTCTGATCGGCCGCCTCCCGCGAGATGGCGTTGTCGAAGGCCAGCGGGCCGTCGATCTCGCCGCCGCGGATTTGCTGGCGGTCGGCCATCTTCGACAGGGCGGCCGCATCCAGCGTGGCGGGCATCGCAGGATTGACCGACTCGGTGGCGCACAGCACCGCGAGCTTGGGCCGGTCGACGCCCAGCGCGCGCGCCAGATCGATGGCGTTCTGCGCGATGTCGGCCTTTTCCTGCAGGCTGGGTGCGATGTTGACCGCGGCATCGGTCAGGATGAAGAGCTTGGGATAGGCCGCTACCGCCATCACGAAGGCATGGCTGATGCGCCTGTCCGTGCGCAGGCCCGCGTCTCGCGCCACCACGGCCGACATGAAGTGGTCGGTATGCAAGCTTCCCTTCATCAACATGCGCACGGCTCCGTCGCGCGCCAGCGCGGCCGCGGCGCGCGCGGCCTGCACCTCGTCGTCGGGCGTGTCGACCACTTCCAGTTCGTCTGCGCGCAGCCCCAGATCCGCCATCAGGACGCGCAGCCTGCCGGCGGGGCCGACCAGCACGGGTTCGATGTAGCCCGCGTCGCGCGCCTGCACGGCCGCGCCCAGGCTGGTCGGACACAGCGGATACGCCACCGCGGTGCGCAAGCGTCCGGCCGACAGCGCGGCATTGCGCAGCGGCTCGAACAAGCGATCGCTTTCCATTTTGGTCTGCTCCTGCCGCGGAGATCCGCGGCGCCTGGCGAGAGAATTCCGGCGCGGCCGCCGCCGCGCCGGACGCACGCTATGCGATCAGCGCTTGGCGGGATCGATCGACAGCGGCACCTCGCCCGGATGGAACGGCTGGTTCACGTACTGCTTGTACTTGTCCAGGAAGCGCACCGGCTGCTTGAGCGCATCGCGGCGGAACGGGTCGCCCAGTTCCTGGCTGACCATCATCTCCAGCACGGTGGTCTTGCCTTCGGACTGCGCCTTGCATGCGGCCTGCAGGGCCGCGCCCACCTGATCGGCATGCTCCACCCGTATGCCTTCCGCGCCCATGGCCCGCGCCAGCTCCGAGAAGTTTGGATTCTTCAGGTTGCTGCCGACGAAGCGGCGACCATAGAAGTCCACCTGGTTCTTCTTTTCCGCGCCCCATTGGCCGTTATGGAAGACCACGGCCGTCACCGGTATCTTCTCGCGCACGCAGGTCAGCAATTCCTGGAAGCTCATGCACCAGGCCCCATCGCCGACATAGGCCACGGCGGGCCGGTCGGGCCGGCCAAGCTTGGCGCCGATCAACGCCGGCAAGGCGTAGCCGCAATTGCCAAAGCTCATGGCGGCCAGCATGGAGTTCGGTTCGTCAAAGCGCAGATAGCTGTTGGACACCGAGCAGATGTTGCCGATGTCGGTGGAGACCATCACGTGCTTGGGCATGGCGCGTTCCAGCTCGCGCAGCATGCGGCGCGGATGCATGCGGCCGCCGCCGTGCTCGATGATGTCCAGGCTCCAGTCGTCGCGCTCATGCGACCAGCTGTCCAGTTCCTTTTCCCATTCGGCCTTCTGCGCCGCGATCTGTTCGCCGCGGCCGCCCTTGGTGGCGGCGCAGGCGACCTCGCGTCCCCGCAGCTTGGCGGTCAACGCCGCCGCCGCCGGCTTGGCATCGCCGCAGATGCCGACCGACACCGGACGCACCAGGCCCAGCATGCGGTGGTCGGCGTCCACCTGAATGATGCGCGCGCCTTGCGGCCAGTAATCCAGCCCGTGCTGCGGCAAGGTGCCGAAGGGTCCCAGGCGCGTGCCCAGCGCCAGCACCACGTCGGCCTGCGACAACAGTTTCATGCCGGCCTTGGCGCCCTGGTAGCCCAGCGGGCCGCACCACAGCGGATGGCTGGCCGGGAAGGCGTCGTTGTGCAGATAGCTGGTGACCACTGGCGCGCCCAGCAGCTCGGCCAGGGCCACGCATTCCGCCTGGCCTTCCGAGAACAGCACCCCTCCGCCCGCCACGATGACGGGGAACTTGGCCTGCGCCAGCATTTGCGCCGCCGCCTCCAGGTCCTCTTCCGAACCCGGGCCGCGGCGGATGCGGCGCGGCTCCGGAATCGCCACATCGATCTCGCCGTAGAAATAATCGCGCGGGATGTTCAGCTGCGTGGGGCCGCGTTCGGCCAGCGCATTGTCGAAGGCCTTGGCCGTGAATTCGGCCATGCGGTCGGGCCGGTTCACGTGGGCCTGGTATTTGGTGATGCGCGAGAAGATCGGCAGCTGTTCGGTTTCCTGGAAGCCGCCCAGCCCCATGCCCGCGGTGCCGGTCTCGGGCGTGATGGCCACGACCGGGCTATGCGCCCAGTACGCCGCGGCCACGCCGGTCACGAAATTGGTGATGCCGGGGCCGTTTTGCGCAATGCAGACGCCGTGGCGGCCGGTGACGCGCGAATAACCGTCGGCCATGTGCGCGGCGCCCTGCTCGTGTACCGTCGGCACGAAGCGGATGCCGGCCGCCGGAAACAGGTCCAGCGCGTCCATGAAGGCCGAGCCGACGATGCCGAATACGTCCTTGACGCCCTGCGCGACCAGCGTTTCCACAAACGCTTCGCTGGGGGTCATGTGTTGCTTGCTGCTCATGGTCTCTCTCCTGGCAGGCCGGCGGTGTCGGATTGCATCTGGGCCGGCATGATCCGATACTGCAGCAGAAACCTGCCCGTTCCCAGCCCACGGCGTTTCATTTTCTGCAAAATCCGTGCGACGATGCGCGGCAAGCCGCCGAATCTTCAATTATTGAAAGATGAAAGACGAATCCTCCGCAGCGCTGCGCGCGCTGACCCTGCTGGAACAGGTTGCCCGCTCCGGGCAGCCGGTATCGCTGGCCGCGCTGACGGACGCCACCGGCCTGCCCAAGCCCTCCGTGCTGCGCATCCTGTCACGGCTGGTCGACGCCGGCATGTTGCTGCGCGAGCCCGCCGGCAAAAGTTACGTCAGCGGCCCGCGCCTGAGCGCGCTGGCGCGCGACACTCTGTTGAATTCGCCCTTGCGCGGCGAGCGCCACCGCATCCTGGACAGCCTGGTCGACGAAATCGGCGAAACCTGCAACTGCACCATGCTGGACGGCGACGAGGTCATCTACCTGGACCGCGTCGAAACCGCCTGGCCGCTGCGGGTGAACCTGCAATCGGGCTCGCGCGTGCCGCTGCATTGCTCGGCCAGCGGCAAGCTGTTCCTGGCGCACATGCGGCGCGAGGCGCGTCAGCGGCTGCTGGCCGCAGCGCCCTTGCCGCGCTACACGCCCAACACGCTGTGCGACGTGGCCGCGCTGGAGCAGGAACTGCGCACCATCAAGAAGGAAGGCGCGAGCTTCGACCGCGAGGAATTCCTGCTGGGTATCGTCTGCATGGCGGTGCCCATTCTGCATGGCACGCGCGCCATCGCCGCGGTCGCCCTGCACGCGCCCGTAGCCCGGTTGTCCATCGAAGGCGCGCGCGCCTGGCTGCCGCGCATGCAGGAGGCCGCCCGGGCGCTGGCCGGCACCTACGGGCCTGACGCCTAGCGGCCGGCGGCTCCCGCCCTCCCAGGGGCGCGTCTGGAACGCAATGTTCCGGCATTTGTTGCGAGGCCCATCGGCCACAGGCATTACACTCTTGGGCGTACGCGCGCATGCCGCCTTTTACGCTGCCGCCCCTTCCTTTTGCCGCCAGGCCGATGCCGGGCAGAAAGCGACTCTCTCTATCGTGACCGACACCTCCTTTACCTCCCTGCCCCTGCTGCCCGCCCTGCTCGACAATCTGAAGAGCCTGGGCTTCGAGCAGATGACACCCATCCAGGCCCAGAGCCTGCCGCTCATCCTGGAAGGCCGCGACCTCATTGCGCAGGCCAAGACCGGCAGCGGCAAGACCGCGGCCTTCGGCCTGGGCGTGCTGCAGAAGCTCGATCCCACCCGACTGACGCCGCAGGCGCTGCTGGTCTGCCCCACGCGAGAACTGGCGGACCAGGTCGCGCAGGAACTGCGCCGGCTGGCGCGCCAGATCGCCAACGTCAAGATCCTGACCCTGTGCGGCGGCGCCGCTGCCCGCCCCCAGGCCGAATCGCTGGCGCGCGGCGCGCACCTGGTGGTGGGCACGCCCGGGCGCATCCAGGACCACCTGGAGCGCGGCAGCCTGGACCTGTCGGGCCTGAACACCCTGGTGCTGGACGAGGCCGACCGCATGGTCGACATGGGCTTTTATGACGATATCGTGGCCATCGCCTCGCATTGCCCCAGCAAGCGCCAGACGCTGCTGTTCTCGGCCACGTATCCCGACAACATCCGCAAGCTCAGCGCCCGTTTCCTGCGCAATCCCGCCGAGGTCAAGGTCGAGGCGCAGCATGACGCCAGCCGCATCGAGCAGATCTTCTACGAAATCGACGAAAAGGACCGGCTCGACGCGGTGACGCGCCTGCTGGCGCACTTCCGCCCTGAATCCACGCTGGCCTTCTGCAACACCAAGATCCGCAGCCACGACCTGGTCGAACGGCTGCAGGCCGAGGGCATCAGCGCCCAGGCCCTGAACGGCGACCTGGAACAGCGCGAACGCGACGAAATCCTGATCCAGTTCGCCAATCGCAGCTGCGCCGTGCTGGTGGCCACCGACGTGGCCGCGCGCGGCCTGGACATCCAGAACCTGAGCGCCGTGATCAACGTCGACGTGACCAAGGACACCGAGGTCCACGTGCACCGCATCGGCCGCAGCGGCCGTGGCGACCAGAAGGGCCTGGCGCTGAGCCTGTGCTCGCCCGAGGAAATGCGCTGGGCCAACCTGATCGAGCAGTATCAGGGCGCACCGCTGGTATGGGGCGACATCAAGGCCTTGCGGCCCAAGGCGGATCGTCCCTTGCGCGCGCCCATGATCACCTTGTGCATCCAGGGCGGCAAGAAGGACAAGCTGCGCCCGGGCGACCTGCTGGGCGCGCTGACCGGCGACGGCGGCCTGACGTTCGAGCAGGTCGGCAAGATCAACATCACCGAATTCAACTCCTACGTGGCGCTGGACCGGCAGATCGCCAAGCAGGCGTTCTCGCGCCTGT
This sequence comes from Achromobacter xylosoxidans, assembly GCF_014490035.1. NCBI lineage: Bacteria > Pseudomonadati > Pseudomonadota > Betaproteobacteria > Burkholderiales > Alcaligenaceae > Achromobacter > Achromobacter xylosoxidans. Next base: position 3,797,018 of record NZ_CP061008.1, read on the forward strand.
CCAACAGCAATATCAAGGGCCGGCGCTTCCGCATGCGCTATCTGGAAGAGTTCTGAGCGTCTGCGGGTGACAAAAACTTGATGATTTTGCTCGGGTTTTGCAATAATGGCGCGGCCTGCCCCGGCCGCCGCCCTACTCGCGATAGCCGGAGCGCGGAACCAAAGGCTCGCAACCTGTTCCAACGGCCGCGGTCCCCTTTCAACCAATAGATGAGAAACTCACCATGATCAAATCCGACGATACCGGCAAGCTGATCCTGCGCCTGACCCTCGGCATTCTGATTCTGCTGCATGGCCTGTTCAAACTGACCGGCGGCGGCGTCGGCGGCATCAGCGGCATGCTGTCCTCGCACGGCCTGCCGGGCTTCCTCGCCTATGGCGCGTACGTCGGCGAAATCCTGGCGCCCGTCCTGCTCATCGTCGGCATCTACACCCGCCTGGGCGGCTTGCTGATCGCGATCAACATGGTCGTCGCCATCCTGCTGGCCCACTCCGGCCAGATCAGCAGCATGACCAACAATGGTGGTTGGGCGCTGGAACTGCAAGGCATGTTCCTGTTCACCGGCCTGGCCATCGCCTTCATGGGCGCGGGCCGCTTCAGCCTGGCCGGCAACGGCGGCCGCTGGAACTAACAGCCGTAACACGGCGCTACGCGCTGACAGGGGGTCGCCGAGGCGGCCCCTTTTTTATGCGCGGACATTGATACGAACGAAATCGACAGTCACGCAGGCGCAAACATCCGTCACCGGAAAGCTGTTTCGGAACGATTACAGTCCAGAACCGTAAGGACTGGCCTGTGGCCTAATCCTGACGAGCGCAACAAAGGCGTGAGCCACGCCTGGCGCTCGGCAGGAGTCGCAAAATGAAGAAGAGTCTGTTGCTTATGCTGGCCATGACCAGCGCCTTGACCGGTTGCGTGGTCGTGCCCGCCAGGCCGGCGTATTACCGCCCGGCGCCGGTGTACTACACGCCGCATTACTACTACCCGGCGTACCCCGCCCCCCATTACTACTATCGTGGCTATTGATCCGCGCGCCCGTTGCGCCAAGGAAAAACCATGAATACCTGTTCCCGGATCCTGCGCCCGCGCCCTTTGGCCGCGGCTGTCCTGATCGCCGCCTGTGCCAGCGCGGCGGCGCAGACCTATGAGCCGCCGCCGGCGCCCGCCGCGCCCGTCTATGACGACGGCGATCCTGCCAACGCCAACCTGGCGCTGGTGGACCGCAGCCCCCAGCCGCCGCCGCCCCTGCCCGTCTATGTCCAGCCGCCGGCGCCCGCCGACGGCTATATGTGGGTGCCGGGCTACTGGAGCCTGAACCGCTACGGGTTTTTCTGGGTGCCCGGCGCATGGGTGCTCGCGCCCTATGCCGGCGCGCTCTGGACCCCCGGCTATTGGGGCTTCAGCAATGGCATCTACCTGTGGACCCCCGGCTATTGGGGCCCCCACGTGGGCTTCTATGGCGGGATCAACTACGGCTTCGGCTACAACGGCCTGGGCTATGTAGGCGGCTACTGGAAGCGCGACCGCTTCTACTACAACCGTTCCGTCACGAACGTGAACGTCACGCGCGTGACCAATGTCTATAACCACACCGTGGTCGTGAACAACGTGGACAACCGCCGCGTCAGCTACCACGGCGGCCCGTCGGGCATCCGGCGCGACGCGGACCCGCGCGAACTTGCCGCGCGCAAGGAACGCCATTCTCCGCAGACGGATATACAGCGCGGCTATGCGCGCGACGCCGGTAACAACCGGGCCCAGTTCTACGATCACAACAAGGGCCGGCCGCCCCAGGCCTACGTCGACCATCAATCCAATGGCCGGCCGCCCGAAGGCCAGCGTCCAGGCAATGGACGGGATGGACGCGACCGCGGCCCGGACAACGACGGGCGCGATAACCGCGGCGGTGCTGACCGGAACAACGCGGACCGCGGCGACATGCAGCGCGGACGCGATATGTCTGCCGGGCAGACAGGCCGCCCTCAGCAAGCGCAGGGGCAACAGGCGCGCGAGCAACAGCAACGCGATCAGCAAGCCCAGCAACAGGCACGTCAGCAACAGCAGCGTGACCAGCAGGCTCAGCAGCAGGAGCGCCAGCAACAGCAACGCGACCAGCAGGCCCAGCAGCAAGCGCGCCAGCAACAGCAACGCGATCAGCAGGCCCAGCAGCAGGAGCGCCAGCAACAGCAACGCGACCAACAGGCTCAGCAGCAAGCGCGTCAGCAGCAACAGCGTGACCAGCAGGCGCAGCAGCAAGCGCGTCAGCAGCAACAGCGTGACCAGCAGGCGCAGCAGCAAGCGCGTCAGCAACAGCAGCGCGACCAGCAGGCCCAGCAACAGGCGCGTCAGCAACAACAGCGCGACCAGCAGGCTCAGCAGCAGGCGCGTCAGCAACAGCAGCGCGACCAGCAGGCTCAGCAGCAAGCGCGTCAGCAGCAACAGCGCGACCAGCAGGCCCAGCAGCAAGCGCGTCAGCAACAGCAGCGCGATCAACCGCGCGGAGACGGCAATGGCAACGGGAATGGCCACGGCGGCTCCGGACGCGATTAGGATGGGCGACGCCGCGCCGCTTGCTGGACCCCCGCTTCCCGCGCGGCTACAGTAGACCAGTTGCCGCGCGGCCCCTGAGACTCCTGGAGATTCCGATGAAGCGCATTGCCCCCTGGTTACTCCTCTGCGGCCTGCTGGCCGGCCCGTCGGCCCAGGCCGCGCTGGACGTGGGCGCCCCCGCCCCGGATTTCAGCACCCAGGCCTCGCTGGGCGGCAAGGTCTACACGTTCTCGCTCGGCGAGGCCCTCAAGAAAGGGCCGGTGGTGCTGTACTTCTTCCCCGCCGCGTTCACCCAGGGCTGCACGATAGAGGCGCACAACTTCGCCGAAGCCACCGACGAGTACAAGTCCCTGGGCGCCACCGTCATCGGCGTGTCGACCGACAATATCGACACCTTGAACAAGTTCTCGGTCAGCGAATGCCGCGGCAAGTTCGCGGTGGCGGCCGACGGCGATGGCAAGATCATGAAGGCCTACGACGCGGTTCACGACAAGCGCCCCGAGTACGCGCAGCGCATCTCTTACGTGATCTCGCCGCAGGGCAAGATCCTGTATGAATACACCGACATGAACCCCGATTCCCACGTGGCCAATACCATGCGCGCCTTGCGCGACTGGAAGGCCAAGCAGTAGGCATTGCCGTCCAGGTTCGGCGCCATCCAGGACGGACGCGCCGCAAGCGCCGACCGCATGGAGCTGAGGTGTTCATGGCTGCGGCGGCGGCACCAGGGCCGTACCCGAACTGAACGTGACGCGTATGGTCTTGCCCGCATCCGCCGCAATGGCCCTCGCGGTAAGCACGGCGGTACCTGGAGAGACTGGCGCGCGCAGTTCCATCGTGGCAACGCCATAGTCGTCGGTGCTGCTGGTAGCCGAGAGCAGCGCCCCGAGGTTGGTCCGCCAGTTGACCGTGACGCCCGCGACCTCCAGATTGCCGTTGGCATCCTTGACGGTCGCCTTGAGGATCAGCTTCTCCTGGCCGTCGGCCCGAGCGGAGGTCTTGCTGCTGGCCAGGGAGGCGACGCGGGCGGTGATGGGATCCGCGGTCAAGGCCACGCGGAAGGTCCGGCCCGAATCGTCTGCACCCGTCTTGGCCGTCACCGTGGCGTACCCCGCAAGCTTTCCCGCCGTCAGCACGACAGTGGCCTCGCCCTGCGCGTTGGTTCTGGTGGATGACGCTTCCAGCGTGCCGAGATCGGTGCTCCAGTTGACCACATGACCTGCGCCTCCTGAACGGCCGTTACCGTCCAGCACCACCGCCGTGAAGACCACGGTGTCGCGAGCATTGGCTACGATGCTGGTCTTGCTGGCCGAGGCGCTGCCAACGCGGGTGCTGGGCGTAGCGGGCGCAAAGGTCACGCTGGCTACCCTGCCCGCGTCCCGCCCCGAGGCCGCGGCGGTGACATTTACGTTGCCGGCAGCCTTCGGCGCGGTCAGTACCATCGTGGCCTTGCCGCTGGCGTCGGGCCTGCTGACAGCATCGGCCAGCGTGCCGCCGGACGCGGTCCAGTTGACAACCATGTCGCCACCCATTGCATAGCCGTTGCTGTTCCACCCAATCATCGGATTGCCGTATGCGTCCTGTACCGTGGCGGTAAAGCTCACCGTATCGGCGCCGTCGGCAACGCCGTTGGTCTTGCTTTGGGTGAGCGCGACCACGCGGGCGCTGGTGGGGTCGGCCTCGAAGAAGACGAGCGAGGTCCTGCCCGGATCCGCCGTTCCTACCCGGGCCCTCGTCAAAACCCGAGCGGCGACCGTCGACACCAGCTTGACCTGGGCCTCGCCCTGGGCGTCGGTGACGCTCGTAGCACTATCCAGGCTGCCTATGCTGGCGGCCCAGTCGACGGTGGCCCCCGCCACGCGATTGCCCCTGGCGTCCTTCACATAGGCCCAGAGGAAGACAGTGTCTGTACCGTTGGCCCGTACCGTCGTCCTACCGCTACTAATTGCCAAACTCACCACGCGCGCGCTGTAGGCATCGGCCACAAAGGCTATCGTGGCGGTCTGGCCCGCGTCGCCGCCCGCGGCCCGGGCGTTGACGCTCGCAGTGCCCACAGCGGTCGGCGCGGTCAATACAACCGAGGCTTGGCTATGGGCGTCGGTCTTGCTGACCGTCGCAGCCAGCTTGCCCAGGCTGGCCCCCCAGTTGACCGCGACGCCCGCCCCCACCGGATTGCCTTTGGCGTCCGCAACCGTGGCCGTGAAGGTCACGGTATCCATGCCATCGGCCAAGCCGCTCGTCTTGCTCGCCGCGACTGTCGCCACGCGGGCGGTCGACGCGTCGGCCATGAAGGTGACGGACACAACCTGCCCCGCATCGCCGCCCGCGGCCTTGGCGGTAACCGTCGCGACGCCCGTGGAAGTCGGCGCAATCAGAACGGCCGTGGTTTCGCTCTTGCTATCGGTCGTGGTGGCCGTCTGGAGCTGGCCCAGACTTGTACTCCAGTTGACGGTCACACCTGCGCCGACCCGATTGCCTTGCCTGTCGACGACGACGGCCCGGAGGGTCACGGTGTCGGCGCCGTTGGCCACCGCGTCGGTCTTGCCCGCGGCCAGCTCGATGACGTGGGCGCTGGAGGCGTCAGCGATGAAATCGATGGCGGCGGTCTTGCCCGGATCTCCGCCGGCGCTCTTCGCCTGGCGGGCCGGCGCGCACTTGGCGGTGACAGTCGCCGCGCCGGTCGCGGTAGGCGCGGTCAGGACGACAGTGGCCTGACTGCTGGCATTGGTGATACTGGAAGCGCCTATCGTGCCCCGATCGGCGCTCCAATTGACCACGATGCCCGCCCCCACCGGATTGCCGCGGCCATCATCGATCGTGGCCGTGAGCGTGACGGTGTCGGTGCCATTGGCCAGGCCGGTGATCTTGCTTGGGCTGAGTGCGGCCACGCGGGCCCTCAGTTCGTCCGCCGCGAACACGGCCGAGGCGGTCTTGCCGGCATCGCCAGCCGCCGCCCGGGCAGTGACGGTCGCCGTGCCGGGAACGATAGGCGCGATCAGCAAGGCCGAAGCCTGGCCGCTGGCATTGGTGACGCTGGTAACGGCGAGCGTCCCCAGGCTGGCGCTCCAGTTGACGGTGACGCCCGCCCCCACCGGATTGCCGCGGCCATCTTCGACCATGGCGGTGAAAACCACGGCATCCGCGCCATTGGCCGTGCCTCTGGCCTGGCTGGGCGTGAGCTGGACAACGCGCGCGGTCGCGGCGTCCGCGATGAAGGCAACCGCGGCGGTCTTGCCCGGGTCGCCGCTTGCGGCGCGGGCAGTGATCGTCGCCGCGCCAGCCGCGGTCGGCGCGGTCAGCACGACTGTGGCCTGGCTGCTCGCGTCGGTGTTGCTGGAAGCGGCGCCCAACATGCCCAGGCTGGCGCTCCAGTTGACGGCGATGCCCGCCCCTGCCGGATTGCCGCGGCCATCCGCCACGGTGGCGGTAAAGGTCACCGTGTCCAGACCGTCGGCCAAGGCGGTAGTCTTGCTTGGCGTGAGCCGCAGCACCTGGGCCTCGGATGCATCGAGCAGGAAGGCAACGGACCCCGTCTTTCCCGGATCCTGGGGGCCGGCCTTGGCGGTGATGGCCGCAACGCCTGGAACGGTGGCGGACAGCAGTTCCACCACGGCGATGCCGTTCGCGTCGGTATTGCTGCTGTTGCTGGAAAGCCGCCCGCCGGTGGCAGTCCAGCTCACCGCCACGCCCGCGCCTACCGCATTGCCCTTGCCGTCCTTGACCGTCGCCTTCAGTACCGTCTTGTCCCTGCCGTTTGCAAGAATGGACGCGGGCTCCGCAACGAGCTGCGCCACGCTGGCCGCGCTCGGCGCTTCAAGGAACTCCGCCTCGCTCCTGCCCTTGAACCCGTGCTCTTCCATCGCCTCGACCCCGATCATGCCCGCGGCAGTGCTGCTGACCAGGGCATACGCCATGCCATCGGCGTCGGTGCGGTCCGAGGACTCCTGGATCGTGCCTGGTCCCTGCACAGCCCATGTGACGATGCGCCCCGCCATGGGTTCGGCCTGAATGCCGCGAACCTGGGCCGTGAACCTGACGCTGTCGACGCCGTCCGCCATGGCGGCGGCCTTGGAGCGGACCACGCTGACGCTGAGCGGATTGACGCTGACATTCATGATGTTGGAACGGATCCTGCGGCCATGCGCATCGGTGGCGGACGCCATCAGCTGATAGCTGTTGACGCCGCCGCTGCGGTAGTCCGGCAGCGTCAGCGATGCGGATGCGCCGCCGCTGTATGGCATCGCAAACGGCGCCGCGGAACCGGACCATTCGATCCTGGGCGCGGCATCCGCGCCCGCCAGCGTTACCGGGAAACTGACGACCGTCTGCGGATACCCGGAAGCGGCCGCCGGCAACTGTATCGTCATGGGATCGTTCTTCTTGTATTCCAGGACGATTTCGTTGTTGCGTTCCACCAGATCCATGCGCATGCCGGCGAGCTTGCGGCTGCGCGCGACTTCGCCCGGCTGCAACTGCTTGGCCAATGGCACGCCGAGCGCGTACTTCAGGCCCAGCTTGAAGCTGGTGTCGGACTGCCCGCCCTGCCCCATGCGATGGTCCAGGCCCAGCGTGACCAGCGGCGCCGGCGTATAGGAAACGCCCAGGGTCCAGGCGCTGGGGTTGCGTTGCCGGTTGCTGGCGCCGAACAGCCCGACCTCTTCGCCGTAGTACTTCTCGAACATCAGCTTGCCGCCCAGCTGCGGATACTGCGGCAGATAGCCTTCGGTCCGGATATCCCAGCCGCTGGCCGGACGTTCCTGATAGTCCCGCGCGTCGGGCGAACGCTTCCAGTCGCTCAGCCGGAAGTAGCCGTTCATGCTGAGCTTCAGATAGTCCGCCCACCATTCGCCGCCCAGACCCAGCCGCCGGTGGCCGCGCGACACGTCCTGGTCCAGGAAGGCGTTGCCGCCGACCATGTAGCCGTCGCCGAAATGGCGGTAGCCCAGCCCGAGGTTGACCGTGGTCCGGTAGGACTCTTGCAGCAGGTTGGTCCGCCGCGCGCCGAACTGGGAAAAAATCAGACCCGTCCCAGAATCGTGGAGCGGGAACAGCATGTCGAGGCCTGCGCCGTGGAAGTTGCCCAACAGGTCCAGCCTGGCGGTGCCGAACTGGCCCAGCCAGCTTTCCGCAGCCTGCTTGGCGACGCCGACGGCCTTGCCGCTGGCCGTCGACCTGGCGTCCGCGCTTGCCATTTGATTGGGATTGGCGGGCAAGGGGCGCCCTTCCAGATCGGGCGCGGGCTCCATGCCTGCGGGGATCGGCGCGTTCGCTGCGGCCGCGCCTGGATCCTTCGCCCGATCTCCGTCCTGAACTGCAACGCTGGCGGATGCGGCGCGGCCTTCGGCGCCGGGGAACGGCTGGCGTTGTTCGCCGGCCAGCGGCGCGGTGCACCCCTGGAACAGCAGCAAACCGGAAAGCGCCGTGCAGAGCGCCTTTCTGACTTGGCGCGCAGCCGCTCTGCACCAAGCGTGTGCCTTGGATGGCTTCAGCATCGTCATGACCTTGTCTGATAGGAATCCCGCGGGCGGGCAATGCGCCAACCAGGCAGAGCCGCCAAACTACTGAAGTGCGGCATTGGCGGATTCGTTCTGAGTCATATGCAGGACGAAGTCCTGCCAGCGCTCAAAGCAATCACGCCCCGGGATTCTTGTTACTTAATAATGACAAAATATGACGACATGCTATTTATATAACTGTTGATATCAATATGTAATTTCTTTATTCCATAACAGAAAACCCGATGACTGCGCGCATGGCAGCATCGGGCGGACTCGTGTTGCAGAGTGATGGGGACGGCTCAGCCAAGGCTGAGCACGGGGTGCGCAGGCTGAGCCGGCCTTCCTAGTTGAACGGCCAGACCGGCGGATGCGTGCCGGGCGGGCTGGACGGACGCGTCCAACGGGCCGGCGTATCGGAGAACTGCGCGGCGTGGCGCAGCGCCACCAGCTCGCCAAAGCCAGAGGGCTCGGTTTCCAGCAGGCCCTCGAAACCTGGCATCGGACAGGCCAAGCCGCCCTCGACGCGGCCCAGGCCGCGCAGCCAATGCGCGGTCTGCGCCAGCGACACGCGCACATGCCAGCTGCCGCCTTCGGTCGCTTGGCGCGCCAGCGCGGCTTGCGCGCCGAACGCCATCAGGTAGCCCGAGGCATGATCCAGGATCTGCATGGGCATGGGCTTGGGCGCGTCCTGGCCCGCGGCCTGCGCCTCCGCGTGGTTGAAGCCCGTGGCGGTCTGCACCAGGGAATCGAAGCCGCGGCGGCCAGCCCATGGGCCCTTGTCGCCATAGGCGGTCAAGGACACGTAGACAATGCCCGGACGCAGGCGCGCCGCGTCCTGCGGGCCGAAGCCCAGCGCGGCCAGGCCGCCAGGGCGGTAGCCCTGCACGAACACGTGCGCGCTGCGCAACAGGTTGCCCAGCGCGATGCGGCCGTCGGCCGTATCCAGATCGGCCAGCACCGACAACTTGCCGCGGCTGGTGTCGATGATGTTGTCGATGTTGGGCAGATGCGGGGAGTTGAGCAGCATCACGTCGGCGCCGTACGCCGCCAGCGCCCGTCCGCAGACCGGTCCGGCGATGATGCGGGTCAGGTCCAGCACGCGGATATCCTTGAGCGGCCGGGCGCCGTTGCCGTACTTGGGCCAGGGCCGTGGATCGGCTTCGCCGATGCGCTCGATGGTCAGCAGAGGCTGGGCGGCCACCGCCAGGGCTTGGGGATGGCGGTCCCATTCGTCGAAGCTGCGCATGGCGGCCACGGGCAGCCCCGCGTCGGCGGCCACCTGTTCGAAGTCCAAGGCCTTCCAGCGGCTCAAGGCGCGCTCGACCATGGCGCGGGTGGTGTCTTCGCCAGCCGGACAGCCCAGCAGCGCCAGCGCGCCATCGCGATGATGGGCGAAATTGGCGTGGATGCGGACCCAGCCCCCGTCTCCGCAGCGATACAGCCCGGTGATGGGGTCCCAGGGATTGGGCGTGATGCCGTTGATCGTGTAGTGGCTGCGGCATTCCTGCGCCGCGTGCAGCATGTCGACGGCGACCTGCTGCCTGGCGCCGCCGCGCAAATTCCAGATTTCCGCCGCGGCCAGCGCGGCCGCGGCCAGGCTGGTCTGCGCCGCGGCGCCGACGGCGAAGGACGATGGGACTACCGGATCGGCGCCAGTCAACACCACGTGCTCCAGCGATTCGTCGGGCAGATCCACCGAGCGCCAGAGCTTTTGCAAGACGTCGCGGGACGCGTTGCCTGCGGGTGTGCGGCCCCTCAGAAAAGACGGGCGTAGGTCCATCAGATTTCCCATAGCGTTCATCTTGCTCTAGTCGTTTATTTGAATTACATGGCGGGGTCCAGGCCGCGTCAATATCCGTGGCGCGCCAGCGTGTTTCATGGTTTGACCGCAAAGCGCCGCGATCCGGCCGCGCCGAGCGCTTTCCCCCGCGAGGCCGGCGGCGCCGGCCTGGGCAGGCCAGGACACATCTACTCGTAGTTTTTACATCGTCTTCCAAGACCGGTCTGCCGGCGCGTCCGCGCGGCGGGCGCAATATAGAATGCCAGCCTCGCCGCCCCCTGCCCTGGACCGCCCATGAACACGCTGCTTTGGCTGCGCACAGACCTGCGCGCGCATGACAACCCTGCCCTGGCCGCCGCCGCCGAAGCCGGCACGGTCACCGCCCTGTTCCTGGCCGCGCCCGGCCAATGGCGGCTGCATGGCGACGCGCCGGCCAAGGTCGATTTCTGGCTGCGCAATCTGCGCGAACTTTCGCGCGAGCTTGGCCGCCAGGGCATTCCGCTGCGGCTGCTGACGGTGCATGACTGGAGCGAGGCGCCGGACGCGCTGGCCGCTTTCTGCCGCGACCACGCCATCGGCCAGGTTCACGTCAACGCCGAATGGGCCGTCAATGAACGCCGCCGCGATGCCGCGGTCGCCGCCCGCCTGCGGACCCTGGATGTGGACTGGACGCTGCATCATGGCGCTTCGCTGCTGCGGCCCGGCACGGTGCTGACCGGCAAGGGCGAGTGCTACCGCGTCTATACCCCTTACGCGCGCGCCTGCCGCGAACGGCTGCGCACGGCGCCGCTGCGCGCCCTGCCGGCCCCGCGCGCGCAGACCCCGCCGCCCTGGCCGGCGGATCCGCTGCCCGCGGCCTTCGAAGGGTTCGACGCGCCCGCCGAGCCCGTACGCGCGCTCTGGCCTGCCGGGGAGCACGCGGCCAGCGAACGGCTCGACGCCTTTGCCGACGGCGTCATTGACGCTTACCAGGAAGAACGCGATTTTCCCTCGCTGCCCGCCACCAGCTGCCTGTCGCCCTATCTGGCGGCAGGCGTGCTGTCGCCGGGCCAGGCCTTGCGCGCCGCGCTGACCGCCAACCATGGCGAGGTGGAAGGCGGCAAGCGCGGCGCCGCCACCTGGATCAACGAATTGCTATGGCGCGAGTTCTACCAGCATCTATTGGCCGCCTACCCCGTGCTGTCCATGCACCAGCCCATGAAGCCGGAAACTGCCGCGGTGCCGTGGCGCGACGCGCCGGAGGACCTGTATGCCTGGCAGCAGGGCCAGACCGGCATTCCCATCGTCGACGCGGCCATGCGGCAGTTGCTGGCGCTGGGCTGGATGCACAATCGCCTGCGCATGGTGACGGCCATGTTCCTGTCCAAGAACCTGCTGATCGACTGGCGGCTGGGCGAAGCCTGGTTCATGGCGCAGCTGGTGGACGGCGATCTCGCCGCCAACAACGGCGGCTGGCAATGGAGCGCCTCCACGGGCGCGGACGCCGTACCCTACTTCCGCATCTTCAATCCGCTGTCGCAGTCGCGCAAGTTCGATCCGGACGGCGTGTTCCTGCGCGAATGGCTGCCGGAACTGGCGCATCTGGACAGCCGCGCCATCCATGATCCCAGCCCCATGGAGCGCGCCGCCGCTGGCTATCCTCTGCCCATTGTCGACCTGGCCCAGAGCCGGCTGCGCGCGCTGGAGGCGTTCAGCGGGCTGCCGCCGGCCTGAGCGCTGGCCGCGGGCGGGAACGACGTCGGCCGCGCTTGACCTAGGTCAACGCCGCTTCCGTCCGCGTCCCGGATGATCGGTCTGCGACATCCCGCCAACGCCGATCGCAGGACGACACAGCCATGCGCGACCATCCGCAGGTCCACGACCAGGAATACACGCTGCACGACGAGCAGTGCCTCATCACCCGCACCGACGCGCGCGGCCGCATCATCTACGCCAATCCCGCCTTCCTGGAGGTCAGCGGCTACACGCAAGCGGACCTGATGGGCAAGGGCCATGACACCATGCGCCATCCCGACATGCCGCTGGCCGCCTACGACGACCTGTGGCGCACGATACAGCGCGGCCAGTCCTGGACGGGCGTGATCAAGAACCGGCGCAAGCACGGCGGCCACTATTGGTCGCTGGCCAGCATCACCCCGGTGGTGGAGCGCGGCGTCACCGTCTGCTATGCCTGCGTGCGCGTAAAGCCGACGCGCGCCCAGATCGAGACGGCAGACAGCGCCTACCGGCGCCTGCGCACCGGCATTACCGGCGGCTTGCGATTGCGCGCGGGACGGATCGTGCCGGGAGGCCTGCTGGCGCGTCTGCGCGACTGGCGGGCGTCGGGCATACGCGCGCGCATGCTGGCCTGGGCGGGACTTTCGTCCGCGCTGTTCCTGGCCGCTGGCGGCATCGCGCTGCACGGCATGGCGGCCAATCTGAATATCGAACAACTGGCCTTGGCTGCTGCGGTACTGGCCGCCGGCGTCTGCCTGATCTTCGCTTCGGGCTGGGCCTACGCCCGCACGCTTTCCGGCTTGCTGAACACGGCCACCGACTTCACTCGGCAGATCGCCGCCGGCAATCTGGGCACGCCGCTGGCGCCAGGCAATCCGGACGATGAAACCGGCGCGCTCAGGTTCTCGCTGGAGGCCACGCGCAGGAACCTGGTCGGACTGGCCCGCGACGTGCACACCGGCATCGCGGACGCGCCTGGAACGGTTGCGCAGCGGGTCGAAACAGAGGATCTGCGCCACGCCATCGAAGTATTGCGGATCGCGCGCGCCCAGCCGCGGCCTGCGCACCCGGCCGCCTAGGCCTGTTGCCCGGCATGGGCCCGCGCCGCGCCCGCGCGTCAACCGCCGGCCGCGGCCTCCTTGTCCAGCCGCTTGATGAACACCTGCAACTCCTTCACCACCTGCTGATCGCCGCGCGCCTGCGCGGCCTGCAAGCCTGACTCCCAGGCGGCGCGCGCGCCGGCCTTGTCGCCTTGTCCCAGGCAAGCCTTGCCCAGCCATTTCCAGGCCACCGAATAGGCGGGATCGAACGCCAGCGCCGCGCGCAGATGGGTCTCGGCCTCGCGGAAGCAGTCTTGCTCCGCATAGGCCTTGCCCAGCGAAAAGCGCAACAGCATGTTGTCCGTGCCCTTGGCCAGCATCGCCTCCAGGCGTTGGGTCATTCCTTCCATGGTCGGCCTCCTGCGGGCGCTCGTGCATTGCTGCGATGCGCACATGATAGGACGGCCGCGCCGCGATCCGCGCAAAGGCCCCGCGCCGCGCGCGGAGATGGGCGGGATGGCGCGGACATCCGCGCAGGTGTCCACGCAGAAACCCATTTCGGCGCGTTTCAATGCCGGGCCGGGGTGAATTCATTGGGGACTATCCTGTCTTACCTCAAGTTGCCTTCCGCAAGGTATCCGCCCCATGAAGCTCTTGTGCCTGCGCCTGCTGCGCGCCACGCCCCTGCTCCTGCCGCCGCTGGCGGCGACCGCGCTGGCTCAAGCGGAACCCGACAACCGGACGGGCGAAGCCGCCCTGGTCAACCGCGTGACCTGGGGCGCAACTCCTGCCGAGCTGGCCCGCATCCAGAAGATGGGACCCGAACGCTACCTGCAGGCGCAACTGCGCCCCGCCGCCGAAGGCAAGCTGCCGCCGGCGGTGCAGGAGCGCATCGACGCGCTCTCGATCTCGCAGCGCTCCGACGAGGACGCGCGCGCGACCCAGCTGGACATGCGCGCCGCGGCCAAAAAGCTGCCGCCGGACGAACAGCAGAAAGCCATGCGCGAAGCCCGCCAGTTTTCGCTGCAGCGGGCCGCGGAGGTCAACCAGCGCGCCGTGTGGCGCGCGTTGTATTCGGACAGGCAGTTGCAGGACCAGATGACCTGGTTCTGGATGAACCACTTCAATATCGACCTGCAGAAAGGCGACGTGGGCATCTTTCTTTCGCAATACGAAGACCAAGCCATCCGCCCGCATGCGCTGGGCAAGTTCGGCGACCTGCTGAAGGCCACCATGCGCGCGCCTGCCATGCTGATCTATCTGGACAATGCGCAGAATGTCGCCGGCAAGATCAACGAGAACTACGCGCGCGAGCTGATGGAACTGCATACGCTGGGCGTGGGCGGCGGATACACGCAGGCCGACGTGCAGGAACTGGCCCGCATCCTGACCGGCATGGGCGTCGCCGCCAAGCCCGAACCGCCCAAGGTCCGGCCGCAATGGCGTGCGCAGGTCGTGCAGGAAGGACTGTTTCTCTTCAACCCCGCGCGCCACGACCAGGGCGACAAGACGTTCCTGGGCCATCGCATCGCCGCGGCCGGGATTCGGGAAGTGGACGAGGCGGCCGATCTGCTGGCCCGCAGCCCGGCTACCGCCAGGCATGTCAGCGGCAAGCTCGCCGCCTACTTCGTGGGCGACAATCCGCCCGCGACGCTGGTCGGCAAGATGAGCAAGACCTTCCTCGCCGCCGACGGCGACATCGCCGCCACCCTGCGCACGCTGTTCGCGTCGCCGGAGTTCGCGGCCTCGCTCAAGACCGGCGTGTTCAAGGATCCCGTGCACTACGTCTATTCGTCGCTGCGGCTGGCCTATGGCGACATGCCGCCGATCCTGAATCCCCAGCCGGGCCTGGGTATGCTGAAGCAGCTCGGCCAGCCGCTGAACCAGCGCCTGACGCCTGACGGCTATCCGATGGGCAAGGCGGACTGGTCCGGGTCCGGGCAGATGGCCGTGCGCTTCGAGGTCGCCGGCGCGGTGGTTGGCGCGGCCAAGGCCCTGTATCAGGAGGACGGCGCCGCGCCGGCCAATCCGCCGCGCCTGCCGAACCTGCTGAAGGCAAACGAGGGCAACGGCCTGTTCGCCGGACTGTCGCCCGCCACGCGCGAGGCCATCGCGCAAGCAGGATCGTTCCGGGACGCCAACCTCTATCTGCTGGCCTCGCCTGAATTCATGCGCCGCTGAAGCGCCCGCAGGACAAGAACAAGGGAACGGATCATGGACCGCCGCCGCCTGTTGCAACTGATGGCCTCCGCACCGCTGGCGCTGGGCAGCAGCCGCTTGTACGCCGCCCCCGCCGCTTCCGGCAACCGCCTGCTGCTTGTCTTCATGCGCGGCGCCTACGACGCCGCCAGCCTGCTGGTGCCGGCCACGAGCGACTTCTATTACGAATCCCGGCCCAACATCGCCATTGCCCGCCCGGGCGGCGGCCCCGGCGCCGCCCTGCCCCTGAGCGACGGCTGGGCCCTGCACCCGGCACTGGCCGAAAGCCTGCTGCCCTACTACGAAAGGCGCCAACTCGCGTTCCTGCCGTTCGCCGGCACCGACGACACCAGCCGCAGCCATTTCGAAACCCAGAACAGCATCGAACTGGGGCAAGGCGCGAGCAAGGGCGGCGACTACCGTTCGGGCTTCCTGAACCGGCTCGCGGCGACGCTGAACACGGGCCGGACCCGACCCGCCGCATTCACCAGCGAGGTGCCGCAGATATTCCGCGGCGACGAACCCGTGCCCAACGTCGACCTGATCGGCGCCGCGCGCAAGTCGCGGCTGACGGCGGACGACAACCGCGTCATCGAGTCCATGTACCGGAACACCGATCTGCATGCCTCGGTCGCCGAGGGACAGCGCGTCATGGACGCGGCGCGCGAGGAGATCGACGCGGAAATGCAGGCCGCCAGCGGCAACGCCGTGTCGGCCGACAGGCTGGAACAGGAGGCGCGCCGCATCGCGCGCTTCATGACCGACCGCTACAACCTGGGTTTCGTCGACGTCGGCGGCTGGGACACCCACGTCGGCCAGGGCGCCGCCAGCGGCCTGTTGTCGAACCGCCTGGGCCAGTTGGGCCGGGCGCTGGCCGCCTATGCCGACGCCATGGGCCCGGCCTGGAAGCAGACCACGGTCGTGGTCATCAGCGAATTCGGCCGCACTTTCCGCGAGAACGGCAACAAGGGCACCGATCACGGCCACGGCACGGTCTACTGGATCATGGGCGGCAATGTGCGCGGCGGACGCATCGCGGGCCGCCAGGTGGAGGTCAAGCGCGAGACCCTGTTCCAGGACCGCGACTATCCCGTGCTGAATGAGTACCGCGCCGTGTTCGCCGGCCTGTTCTCGCGGCTGTACGGGTTGGACCGCGCGCGGCTGGCGCAGGTGTTTCCGGGCGTCGCGCCCGTGGACCTGAAGCTGGTCTAGCCTGCGCTAGAATTCCGTCCTTGCCCAGTCATTGCCGCCGCGGCCCTCCCTTTCGTCCCGGCCCTTCTCCCATGCCCCTGCACCTCATCGCGCTGGCCGCCGCCGCTTTCGGCATCGGCACCAGCGAGTTCGTCATCATGGGCCTCCTGCCCAACGTCGCCCAGGACCTTCAAGTCAGCATCGACATCGCCGGCCTGCTGATCACCGGCTACGCCATGGGCGTGGTGATCGGCGCGCCCATCATGGCCATCATTACCGCCAGGCTGCCGCGCAAGGCCACGCTGATCGGCCTGGCCAGCACCTTCGTGGTGGGCAATCTGCTGTGCGCGCTGGCGCCGAATTACGGCTTGCTGATGGCCGCGCGCGTGTTCACCGCGTTCTGCCATGGCGCCTTCTTCGGCCTGGGCGCGGTGGTGGCCGCGGACCTGGTGGCGCGCAACCAGCGCGCCAGCGCCATCGCGCTGATGTTCACCGGCCTGACGCTGGCCAATGTGCTGGGCGTACCGCTGGGCACGGCGCTGGGTCAGGTGGCCGGCTGGCGCTCGACGTTCTGGGTGGTCAGCGGCATCGGTTTGCTGGCCGTGGCCGCGCTGGCTGCGTGGCTGCCGGCGCGCATCCCCATGCAGCCCGGCAACATCCTGCGCGAATTCAAGGTGCTGCGCGACGCGCGCGTGGTCTGGCCGCTGGCCGCCAGCGTGCTTGCCTCCGCAGCGCTGTTCTGCGTGCTGACCTACATCGCGCCGCTCTTGCGCGAAGTGACCGGCGTGTCCGAACGCGGCGTCACCGGCGTGCTGCTGCTCTTCGGCGTGGCGCTGACGGTGGGCAGCACCCTGGGCGGCAAACTGGGCGACCGCAACCTGGAAGTGTCGTTGCGCCGCATCTTCATTGGCCTGCTGCTGGTGTTCCTTGCGCTCAGCCAGGCCATCCACGCGCTGGCCCCCATGCTGGTCATGACCTTCATCTGGGGCGTGCTGGGCTTTGCCGTCGTGCCGTTGCTGCAGACGCTGATCGTGGACCAGGCGGCCGACGCGCCCAACCTGGCGTCGACCCTCAATCAAGGCGCATTCAACCTGGGCAATGCGGGCGGCGCCTGGCTGGGCAGCGTGGCGCTGGGCCACGGCCTGCCGCTGACGGACCTGCCCTGGATGTCGGCCGGCATCACCGCCGCCGTCCTGCTGCTGACCTTGTGGGGTACGCGCTACTACGGCCGCGACGCCGGGGCTACACTCGCTGGACAACAAGCCGGCGCGCTGACGCCCTCGCGTTCGGACGCCTAAGGAGCCCGCATGAGCACCCTCTACGATTTTTCCGCCCGCGCCATCGACGGCACGGAACAGTCCCTGGACACCTACCGCGGCCGCGTGCTGCTGGTGGTGAACGTGGCCTCCAAATGCGGCTTCACGCCGCAGTACGCCGGCCTGGAAGAACTCTACCGCTCGTTCCACGACGACGGCTTCGCGGTGCTGGGCTTTCCTTGCGACCAGTTCGGCCACCAGGAACCCGGCGACGAAGCCGAAATCCGCAATTTCTGCAGCACGCAGTACGACATCACCTTCCCGCTCTACGCCAAGATCAACGTCAACGGCGAGGACGCCCATCCGCTGTACCGCTGGCTCAAGGGCGAGAAGCCCGGCGTCTTCGGCACTGAGGGCATCAAGTGGAACTTCACCAAGTTCCTGGTGGGCCGCGACGGCCAGGTCATCAAGCGCTACGCGCCCACCGACACGCCGGCCGGCATCAAGGACGACATCGAAAAGGCGCTGTCCGCGCCGGTCTGAGCCGCGCGTCAGCGCAGCGGCGGCAACCGGCGGCGCACCGTGTGCGACTTGACGATGGCGGTGTTGGTTTCGGCGTATTCGGTCACGCGCTCCAGGATGCCGTCCAGATGCGAGATCGAGCGCAGCACCACGCGGGCGATGAAGCAATCGTCGCCCGTTACCTTGTCGCATTCCACGAATTCCGGGATTTCCTGGATCAGGCCTTCCACGTGGCGTAGCTGCCCGGGCAAGGGGCGGATGCGGACGATGGCCTCCAGCGCGTAGCCCAGCGCCACCGGGTCCACGTCCAGGGTATAGGCGCGGATCACGCCCGACTCTTCCAGCCGCCGCAAGCGGTCCGCGACGCTGGGCGCGGACATCCCGACCTGGCGCGCCAGGTCGGCCGTGGTGGTGCGCGCATTGGCCGTCAGCGTCTCCACCAGGCGGCGGTCGATGCCGTCCAGGACCGGGCTTTCACTTTTTAGGTCGTTTTGCATAAATTCCACCTAAACAAAGGTTTCGGAATCGATTCACCACATCAACATCATATAACCAGCTTGATCCGCCTGGGATAATTTCTCCATCGAACATCGCGGCCGCACGGCCCTGGAGAACCCTCATGAATCCCTCATCAGAACGCGTGGGCCTGGCCCAGATGGCCGCGGCGATGACCCTGTCCGGTACCCTGGGCGTGTTTGTGCTGGAGTCGGGGCAAAGCGCCTGGAACGTGGTTTTCTTCCGCTGCGTGTTCGGCGCCCTCTCCCTGTTCCTGTATTGCTGGGCGCGCGGCCTGCTCAAGCCGGGCCTGTTCACCGCCCGCACGCTGGCGCTGGCCCTGGCCGCGGGCGCCGCGCTGGTGCTGAACTGGGTGCTGCTGTTTTCCGCCTACCGGCTGGCGTCCATTTCGCTGGCCACCGCGGTCTACAACGTGCAGCCCTTCTTCCTGATCGGCCTGGGCGTGCTGTTCCTGGGCGAACGGCCCACGCGCGGCAAGCTGGCCTGGTCCGTGCTGGCCTTCGCCGGCCTGATGCTGGTGCTGCGCCTGTCCGACGCGGGCGGCGCGGACGGCCGGGCCTACCTGTCGGGGCTGATGCTGGGGCTGGGCGCGGCGGCGCTCTATGGCGTCACCGCCATCATCGTCAAGCGGCTCAAGCACATTCCGCCGCAGGTGCTGGCGCTGGTGCAGGTGACGCTGGGCGCGGTGATGCTGCTGCCCATGGCGGACTTCAACGCCCTGCCCGCCGCGCCCCTGCAATGGAGCTATCT
This sequence comes from Achromobacter xylosoxidans, assembly GCF_014490035.1. Lineage (NCBI taxonomy): Bacteria > Pseudomonadati > Pseudomonadota > Betaproteobacteria > Burkholderiales > Alcaligenaceae > Achromobacter > Achromobacter xylosoxidans. The sequence goes on from NZ_CP061008.1 coordinate 3,816,036, forward strand.
GGTGGCGCTGGGGCTGATCCACACCTGCCTGATGTACATCCTGATGTACTCGGCCATCCAGAAGCTGCCGACCACGTCCACCGCCGCGTTGAGCTTCATCTATCCCGCCGTCGCCATCCTGCTGGACTTCGTGGTCTACGGACACCGCATGGACGCCACGCAGATCGCGGGCGTGGCCATGATCTTCCTGGCGGCGGCGGGCGTGAGCCTGAACTGGAGCTGGCGCCTGCCGGGGCGGCCGCGCGCGGGCACGGCCTGAATGCGGGCCGCGGCATGGGCAAGCCCCGGGCCGCCACCGGGGCAAACCCGTACCCGCCCCCCGGTTATTGGGGCCGGCGCCAACCCGGCCCCGCTATCATGGCTTTTCCCTGCGCCGGCCGCCGCCGGCGCAACGCACAGGACATCCCATGATCGATCTCTACTACTGGACCACCCCCAACGGCCACAAGATCACGCTGTTCCTCGAAGAAACCGGCCTGCCCTACAAGATCCATCCGGTGAACATCGGCCGCGGCGATCAGTTCAAGCCCGAGTTCCTGGCGATCGCGCCGAACAACCGCATTCCGGCGATCGTCGACCAGGCCCCGGCCGGCGGCGGCGCGCCGATCTCGCTGTTCGAGTCGGGCGCCATCCTGCTGTACCTGGCCGAGAAGACCGGCCGCTTCCTGCCCGCCGACCTGCGCGGCCGCGCCGAAGTGTCGCAATGGCTCTTCTGGCAGATGGGCGGCCTGGGTCCCATGGCCGGCCAGAACCACCACTTTTCCGGCTACGCGCAAGAGCGCATTCCTTACGCCATCGACCGCTACGTCAAGGAAACCAACCGTCTCTACGGCGTATTGAACAAGCGCCTGGCGGACCGCGAATTCGTCGCCGGCGACTATTCCATCGCCGACATGGCGGCCTACCCCTGGATCGTGCCGCACGCCAAGCAGGGCCAGGACCTGAACGAGTTCCCGCACCTCAAGCGTTGGTTCGACGCCATTGCGGCCCGCCCCGCCACGCAGCGCGCCTATGCCCTGGCCGACACCATCAATACGGCGCCCTCCGTCAGCGACGAGGAATCGCGCCGCATCCTGTTCGGCCAGACCGCCCAGAACACCGCCCGCTGAAGGAGCCGCCATGCCCGACCCGCAACTGGTTTTCCGCCGCGCGCGCCTGGGGGATCTGCCGGGCATCGTCGCCCTGCTGGCCGATGACGAGCTCGGCGCCACGCGCGAGAATCCCGCGCTGCCGCTGGACCCGCGCTATGCTGCCGCCTTTGCCGCAATCGGCCAGGATTCCAATCAATTCCTGGCCGTGGTCGAGCAGGACTCGCAACTGGTCGGCTGTTTGCAGTTATCGTTCATACCCGGCCTGTCGCGGCTGGGCCAGTGGCGCGGGCAGATCGAGAGCGTGCGCATCGCCTCGTCCTCGCGCGGCGCCGGCCTCGGACGCAGGATGTTCGAGTGGGCGATCGAGCAATGCCGCACCCAGGGCTGCAGCCTGGTGCAGCTGACCACCGACCGCGCCCGCCCCGATGCGCGCAGGTTCTATGAGAGCCTGGGCTTCAAGGCCAGCCACGACGGCATGAAGCTCAGCCTGTAGTTTTTCAGTACTGATTTGGAAGGAACGCCCATGCATGGCGAATACAAAGTCCCCGGCGGCAAACTGGTCGTCGCGGATCTGGAAGTGCGCGACGGCCGCCTGGCCGACGTGCGCATCAGCGGCGACTTTTTTCTTGAACCGCCCGAGGCCCTGGACGCCATCAACAGCGGCCTGAACGGCCTGCCGGCCGATGCCGGCGAACTGGAACTGGCGCTGGCCGTGCAGTCGGCGCTGCCCGCCGATGCCGAAATGTTCGGCTTCTCGGCCGAGGCCGTCGCCGTGGTGCTGCGGAGGGCGCTGGCATGACGCGCACCGACTGGAACGACTACGACTGGCAACTGATCCATGAAGGGCCGCAAGACCCGGTGCTGCACATGGCGCTGGACGCCGTCATCACCGACGAGGTCGGCGCCGGCCTGCGCCCGCCCACCCTGCGCATCTGGGAATGGGCGGCGCCCGCGGTCGTGATCGGCCGCTTCCAATCGCTCAAGAACGAAGTCGACCCCGACGGCGCGCGCCGCCACGGCATCCAGGTCGTGCGCCGCGTCAGCGGCGGCGGCGCGATGTTCATGGAGCCCGGCAACTCCATCACCTATTCGCTCAGCGCCCCGCAGGCGCTGGTGCACGGCATGAGCTTCCAGGAGTCCTACGCCTTCCTGGACGCCTGGGTGCTGACCGCCTTGCAGGGCCTGGGCATCAAGGCCTGGTACCAGCCGCTCAACGACATCGCCTCGGACATCGGCAAGATCGGCGGCGCGGCGCAGGCCCGCCGCGGCGGCGCGGTGCTGCACCACGTCACCATGTCCTACGACATCGACGCGGATAAAATGGTCGAGGTCCTGCGCATCGGCCGCGAAAAACTGTCCGACAAAGGCACCACCAGCGCCAAGAAGCGCGTCGATCCCTTGCGCACCCAGACCGGGCTGGCGCGGGAAGTGATCATTGACCGCATGGTGGAAACTTTTGCCGGCCTGCACCGTCTCACCCCCGGGCAGATAGGCAGCGACACGCTGGCGCGCGCGCAAGCGCAGGCGGCCGAGAAGTTCTCCACGCCCGAATGGACCGGCGTGGTGCCCTGAACGGCCGCGCCCCGATTTTCTGGAGGTAGTTTCAATGCGTCGCACATTCACGCCGCAAGGCGCGATAAGCGGTCTCATCCTGGGCGCGGCCCTGCTGGCGCTGGCGGGCTGCGGCAGCACGCCGCCCGCCGACATCACCCTGGCCGCGCAGGCGCCGGCCTCGGCGTCCACGCCGGAAAAAGTCGGCGACCTGTCCACCGAGCGCATCAAGTGGGCATCCAGCAAACCGGGCTGCGAGGGCGATTGCCCCCGCATCGAAATCGACAGCGTCGCGTTTCCAGGCATACCCAAGCTGACCGCGCTGGTGGACCACGTGCTGGCCTACATGACCGGCACCGACGCCAACCGCCGCGGCCCTTACGACACGCTGTCCGAATACACGCAGTATTTCTGGTCGGTCGCGCGTCCGCGCGACGCCACCTATTTCAAGGCCAGCGTGAAGGACACGGTGGGTGACGTCGTGGCCGTGGAACTGCACACCGAACAATTCATCACCGGCGCCGCGCACGGCATTCCGGCCACCCAGTACCTGAACTGGGAACGCAGCCGCGGCCGCGTGATGAGCCTGGAAGAAGCCTTGATACCGGGGCGCCATCCGCAATACGTGGCGGCGCTGCGCCAGGCGCACGCCAAGTGGCTGGCCGGCAATCCGGACGCGCGCCGCGATCCGGCGGCCTACAACAAGATGTGGCCGTTCCAGGAAAGCGACAACTACGCGTTGACGCGCGACGGCATCGTGGTCAAGTACGACGCCTATTCCATCGCGCCGTATTCGCACGGCGAACCCGAGCTGAGCATTCCCTATGCGGAACTGCGCGGGATCCTGAAGCCGGAACTGCTGCCGGCTTCGTAGGCCGCCCCCGGAAGCGCCCGCGGCCTGCGCGGGCGCTCCCTGCGGCAGCGAACCGGGGTTCGGTTGAGCGGACTGAGGATGGAGCTAGGGAGGTGGCCGCTTTTTTCGCGTCTGTGGCCGGGTAAGACGCCCAGTCCGCTCAGTGCAACCGCGGCGGCAGGACGGCGCCCACGCGCCGCCCTTGCGCGCCTCTCGTCTTAGAAGCGGTGACGCACGCCCACCATGGCCACCGTGCTCTTCACGCCGTCGGTGAACGCGAAGTTGGTGGCATACGAACCCAAGGCGTACAGGTTGGTGCGCTTGGACAGGTTGTAGGTGTAGCCCAGGCTGTAGATGTTCATGGTGGCGTCGTCGCCGGTCAGCTTGGTGCTGTCCGTGTCGGCGCGCTGCCACGACGCCAGGAGGTTGCTGGCGCCGCCGATCGGCACGCTCAGGCCCACCAGGTAGGAATTGGCCTTGAAGCCCGACACCGCGACGTTGGTGCCAAAACCCTTGGCCGTGGGGCTGCCGCTGCCGAAGGCATTGGCGCCCTGGCCGGTGAACCAGCCGTCACGCGTCTGGCCGTAGGCCAGCGCCAGCTTCAGCACTTCGAAATCGTACGAACCGCCGATCATCCACGACTTGGGCGTGGCGTCGGCGTTCAACTGGTTCGCCGGGTTCAGCTGGTCATACGTCAGCGCCACGTTCACCGGGCCGCTGACATAGCGCAGGCCGGTGGTGATGGCGCGGGTGTTGTCGGCGGTCTTGAAGCCGGTCTGCGCGGTGGTCGTGTCGGAAGCATTGAACGAATAGCCGATGCCGAACTGCAGGCCGCTGAACGACGGCGTCGAGTACTGCACCATGTTGTCGTAGCGGACCGTGTTGGCGGCGCTGAAGGCCACGCCGACGTTGGCCTGGCCGTAGCTGCCGCCGAACGGATCGATCGCGGCGAAGTACTTCGAGGCGATGTTGGTCTGACGACCCAGTTCCAGAAGGCCCCACGAGGTGCTCTTCAGGCCGATGGTGGCTTGGCGGCCGAACAGGCGGCTGTTTTGGCCCGACGTGCCGTTGGCCGAGTTGAAACCGCTTTCCAGCGTGAACACGGCGCTCAGGCCATCGCCCAGGTCCTCGGCGCCGCGCAGGCCCCAGCGCGAACCGCTGGACACGCCATTGACCATGCCAACCTTGGACTCATGGTAACCGTCGCCCTTGATGCGCTGGTAGCCGATACCCGTATCGATCAGGCCGTAGAGCGTCACCGAGGTTTCCGCTTGCGCCGTTGCGCCGAAGGCAGCCAGCATCGCGGTGACGAACAAAGTCTTTTTCATTGCAAATTCCCATTGATTGAACAGACATGCGCATCCGGGCTGGCACGCATCGCGTGCGGCGCGCTCGGCGCATGGCAGGAACGAATTCTAGGGACGCAATGTGTCAGTTCTGGTTACGCAAGCTGGGAAAATCCCTAGGCTGCAAAAAAGCGCCCGGGATGTGGCGCACCGCCGACAGCCCGCATGCCATCGCGCGGCGCCCGCAAGCCTGCAATACCGGTGTGCTATTCGTGCGCGTTGCGCTTGCGGACGCGCAAATGGAAATCGCCCCTTGCGGGGCGATTTCCGTTTTTGTCTCCCTGCCCTCCTCGGCGCGGCGTCCGGGGACGCCCCGCCGTATCCGGTATCAGGGGTACAGGCCGCGCACCTGGCGCGCTTGCAGGATGCGCGTGCAAGCGACGATGAACGCCGCCGTGCGCAGCGTGACCTTGTGTTCCTTGGCCACTTGCGACACCGACGCGTAGGCTTCGCGCATCAGGCGCTCCAGGCGCTGGTTGATCTCGTCCTCGCTCCAGAAGAAGCTGGAGAAGTCCTGCACCCATTCGAAGTAGCTGACCGTCACGCCGCCAGCGTTGGCCAGCACGTCCGGCACCACGTACACGCCGTGTTCGGCCAGGATGTCGTCCGCTTCCGGCGTGGTCGGGCCGTTGGCGCCTTCCACCACGATCTTCGCGCGCACCTTGGCGGCGTTGTCGGCGGTGATCTGGCTTTCCAGGGCGGCCGGGATCAGGAATTCGGTTTCCAGCGTCCAGAATTCAGCCTTGTCCATGGCCTGGCCGCCGGAGAAGCCGCCCACGCCGCCATGCTGCGACACGTAGGACAGCAGCTTGTGCACGTCCAGGCCCGCCGGATTGTGGACGGTGCCGGTGTGGTCCTGCGCGGCGATGACCTTGGCGCCGGCTTCATGGAACAGACGGGCGGCGGTGCCGCCCACGTTGCCGAAGCCCTGCACCACCACGCGCGCCTTGGACACGTCGATGTTGAGGTCGCGCGCGGCTTCGCAGCCCACCACGAACACGCCGCGGCCGGTGGCCTCGACGCGGCCCAGGCTGCCGCCCAGCGCGATCGGCTTGCCGGTGACCACGCCCGTGGCGGTGGCGCCTTCGTTCATGGAGTACGTGTCCATCATCCAGGCCATGGTCTGGGCGTTGGTGTTCACGTCGGGCGCCGGGATGTCCTTGGACGGTCCGATGATGACGCCGATTTCCGAGGTGTAGCGGCGCGTCATGCGCTCGAGTTCGGAGGCCGACAGCTTGCGCGGATCGACGCGCACGCCGCCCTTGGCGCCGCCGTAGGGCAGGTTCACCGCGGCGTTCTTGATCGACATCCAGGCCGCCAGCGCCATCACTTCGGAGAGCGTGACGTCCTGGTGGAAACGCACGCCGCCCTTGCCGGGGCCGCGCGAGGTGTTGTGCTGGACGCGGTAGCCCTCGAAGTGGGCGATGCTGCCGTTGTCGAGTTCGATCGGCACGTCGACGATCAGGGAACGCTTCGGGCGCTTCAGGGTCTCGACCCAACGCGCCAGCGAACCAAGATACGGGGTGACCCGGTCGACTTGTTGCAGGTAGTTGCCCCAGGGACCGAGGTCCTCGGCGTTCAGATAAGACGGCAATGCGTGGGTGGGAGTTTGAGACATGAGCTGGCTCTCCTGACAAAGTTGCGCCATTTTATCCACGAAAGTTATAGCGTCCCCATTTAAAACGAAAATATTTTAATTAGGGACATATAACTGTTGCGGCGGTTGAACGGGCCGCAAACCCAAGCCTGATGCTGCCCTTATCCTAAGCCGCCAAATCGGCAGCGTCCAGCCTGCCAGCCATAAGCCGCAAGCCCTTCCGCCCGCCATAAGGGGGATGAAAAACGGGGCGGTTTCCTCCCAGGAAACCGCCCCGCCCGATCCTGCTCCCATCCGAAGGATGAGGCGCCGGTCCGCTCAATCGTTCAACAACTGCCAGGCCAGGCGGGCGGCCGCCCGCGCGCCATGGCCGTCCTGGTCGAAACGCGGGTTGAACTCCGCCATGTCGGCCAGGCGCAGCTTGCCGCTGGCCTTGACCCGCAGCACGATTTCCTCGATCACCGGCAGCGGCACCCCATAGGGCGCCGGCGCCGACACCCCGGGCATGACCGCCGCGGGCAGCACGTCCAGGTCGATGGTCAGGTAGACGTGGCGCGCCCGGGCCAGCAAGGCGTCGACGTTGGCCAGGCGCGCCGCCAGGTGGCGCTCCTGCATGTCGCGGTCCTCGACCCAGACGGCGCCGACTTCAGCGGCGCGCGCATACAGCGCCGGCGTGTTGGCCAGCCGCGATACGCCCAGGCAGGCATATTGCAGGGCCCGCCCGCGTTCCTCGCAATAGCGCGAAATCTGGTCGAACGGCGTGCCGGAGCTGCCGGGCCGTCCGGTGCGCAGGTCGAAGTGCGCGTCCAGGTTCAGCACCAGCACGGGTTCCGTGTCACCGCGGGCGTCCAGCCAGCGCGCCAGCCCCTGGAAGCTGCCCCAGGCGATCTCGTGGCCGCCGCCCAGCACCAGCGGGCGGGCGCCCTGCTCCATCAGCTCCGCCACGCGCAGGCCCAACTGTTCCTGGGCGTCTTCGAGCCGGTCGCCTTCGCAGGCCACGTCGCCCGCGTCCAGCAGGCGCGTGAGGCCGTGAGCCGGCAGGCCCGCCAGGAACTTGCGGATGGCCGACGGCCCTTCGGCCGCGCCGATGCGGCCCTGGTTGCGGGCCACGCCGGCGTCGCAGGCAAAGCCCAGCAGCACCGCCTCGCCTTTGCGGGCTTGGCCGGCGGCCGCTTCGACGATATGCGCCAGGCGGCGCGTGTCGCCTTGTTCGGCGCTGTCGTCGCGGGCCTTCCACAAGCTTCGGTCGAATTGCGCCACGCTCATGCCGCCCCCTGCCCCGCGTTCAGCACCGCCTGCAGGAACTCGCGGGTGCGCGGTTCGCGCGGTTGGGTGAAGATCACGTCGGGCGAGCCGGACTCCAGGATCACGCCGCCGTCCATCACCGCCACCACGTCGGCCACGTCGCGGGCGAAACCCATTTCGTGCGTGACCACCATCATGGTCATGCCTTCCTTGGCCAGCAGCTTCATGACCTGCAGCACTTCACCCACCAACTCCGGGTCCAGCGCCGAGGTCGGCTCGTCGAACAGCATGACCTTGGGCTGCATGGCCAGCGCGCGCGCGATGGCGACGCGCTGCTTCTGCCCGCCGGACAGGCTGGCCGGCATGGCCGACATCTTCTGGCCCAGGCCGACCTTGTCCAGCAGGTCCGCCGCCAGCGCGTGGGCTTCTTCGCGGCCCATGCCGCGCAGCTTGCGCGGACCGACCGTCACGTTGTCCAGCACCGACAGGTGCGGGAACAGGTTGAAGCCCTGGAACACCATGCCCACCTGCATGCGCAGCTGGTTGAGCTCGGCCTCGGGCAACAGCTTGCCGTGGTCCAGCAAGGTCTGGCCGCAGATGTCGATGGTGCCGGTCTGCGCCACTTCCAGCCCGTTGCAGCAGCGCAGCAAGGTGCTCTTGCCCGAACCGCTGGGCCCGATCACCACCACCACCTGGGACGGCAGCACGTCGAAGTCGATGCCGCGCAGGACTTCGTGGTCGCCGTAGGACTTGCGCAGGCCGCGGATGCGGATCATTTCTTGCGGGTCCGCGGCCCGGGTCGTAGCGGAGTTCATTGCGGAGTTCATTGCGGAGTTCATTGCACCATCCCTCCCGCGCGCAGGCGGTGTTCAACCTTGCGCAGCACCAGCATGGTGGCCGTGGTCAGGATCAGATAAATCAGCGCCACCACCAGATAGGTTTCCAGCGAGCGATAGGACACGCTGATGATCTTCTGGCCTTCATGCATCAGGTCGTGGATCGTCAAGAGCGACACCAGGGCCGAGTTCTTGATCAGCGCGATGAATTCATTGCCCAGCGGCGGGATCATGCGCACCACCGCCTGCGGCAGCACGATGATGCGCATGGCCTGGCCGGACGACATGCCCAGCGAGCGCGCCGCTTCGGTCTGGCCGCGGTCCACCGACTGGATCGCGCCGCGCACGATTTCGGACACGTAGGCGCCGGAATACATGCCCAGCCCCAGCACGCCGCAGGCGAACGCCGGCAGGGTGATGCCGAAATGCGGCAAGCCGAAGAACCAGATGAACAGCTGCACCAGCAGCGGCGTGCCGCGGAACAGCAGCAGGTAGACGCTGCACAGGTTGTAGATGACGTAGCGCTTGGGGTTCAGGCGCCCCACGCCCACCAGCAGGCCGATGACGCAGGCCAGCAGCAAGGCGCCCGCGGTCACCTCGACGGTGACCACGGCGCCATTGATCAGCGCGCCGAAGTCGGCAAAGACGGGAGAAAAATCCAGGTTCATTTCGCGGGGGCCTCGAACCACTTGTTGACGATGGCCTGGTAGCTGCCGTCGGCCTTGAGCTTCTGCAGCGCGGCGTTCAGTTCACGGGTCAGCTCGGGCTTGTTCTTGGGTACGGCGATGCCGTAGTCCTCGGTGGTGATCTGGTCGTTCAGCACCGTCAGGTCCGGCGTGCTCTGGGCGAACAGCTTGGCGGCGGGCTTGCCGGTCACGGCGGCTTCGGCGCGGCCGATCTGCACCAGGTTGAACATTTCCTGGTTCTTCTCGACTTCCACGCGCTGCACCGCCGGGTAGTGTTCCTTCAGATAGTTGACCGACTTGGTGCCGACCTGCACCGAGACCTTGCGGCCGTCCAGGTCCTTCAGCGTCTTGACCGGGCCGTCCTTCTTGGTCATCACGACCAGGCCGCCCGCGTAGTAGGGATCGGTGAAGTCCACCACCTTGGCGCGCTCGGGCGTGATGTAGATGGCGGACACGGCGATATCGGCGCGGCCGGCCTGCAGCGCGGGAATCAGGCCCTTGAAGTCGATGTCGATCCACTCGACCTTCTTGCCCATGGCGCCGGCCAGCGCTTCCACCAGTTCGATGTCGAACCCGGTGCGCTTGCCGTCCTTGACGAACTCCATCGGCGGGAAGGTCGCGTCGGTGACGGCGCGGATGGTTTCCTGGGCGAACGCCGGACCGGCGCTCCAGGCGAGGCCCAGCGTCAGGGCGGCGGTCAGCAGTGTGCGGCGAGTGGTCATGGTGGGTCCTCTATGGAATGGGGATACGGCGGTCGGGTGGGTATGGGTACGGCGTGGAATGGAAGAAGGCTGTTTCAATGAACCTGCAACTTCGCCGAGATGCGCCGGGCCGCGGCCACGGTCATTTCGGTCAATGCCTCGGGCCGCTGGGCGGCCCGGGTCGATGGCGCCATCAGCGTGATCGAGGCCACGGCCTGATTGGCGCGTTGAAAAATAGGGACGCTGACACCCCAGACGCCGGCATCGACTTCGCTGTCGGTGACGGCATAACCCTGGGCGCGGATGGCTTCCAGCTCGTGGCCCAACCGGCCGGCGTCCACGTCGGCCTCGGCCGCCAGATAAGCCAGCGCGGCCTGCTGCCGGGCCAGCGGCATGAAGGCCAGCAGCGACTTGGCCGAGGCGCCGCGCGCCAGCGGCAGGCCGCGCCCCTTGGTGAAGGAACAGCGCAGCGGATGCTGGCTTTCGATCATGTCCAGGCAGACCGCCTGGTCCTTGACCGCCACCAGCAGGCCTATGGTCTCGCCGGAGGCGGCGGCCAGCGCGGCCATGTCGGGCTGCGCTTCATGGATCAGGAACGAGGACTGGTCAAAGCCCCAGGCCAGCTGCACGCATAGCGGGCCGGGGCCGTATTCGCCGTCGTGCTCGGCGACAAAACCCCAGCGCTTGAGCAGCGCCACCTGGCGGTACAGGGTGCTTTGCGCCAGGCCGGTCTGCTCGGCCAACGCGGCGATGCTAAGGGGGCCGTCGTGCCTGGCCAAGGTGGCCAGCACATACAGCACGCGATCCGCGCCTGCCCCGACTGATAGATCCGCTTTCAACATGTGGCTCCAAGCTAACGGAGCGCAGATTATCAATTTTTGGTTCTTATCCAGGTTTTTATTCCCACTTTTTGAGAATAATTGGGGAAAACCCGGAAAATGACTGGATGGGCCGGAAGTACGGCCCATCCCCAAACACCGTCCACTCGCCGCGATTGCGGACTTGGCGAGCCCGGTCCCTAATCCAGCTTTGTGCCCGTCGACTTGATCAGCGCCGCCCACCACGCCGTATCGTTGCGAATCTGCTCGGCGAATTGAGCAGGACTGCCTCCGACGGGTTCCGCGCCCAGTTCCACCAGACGCTTTTTCATTTCCGGACTCGCCAACGCCTGCGTGACCGCTACATGCAGCCGCTCGATCACGGGTCCGGGCGTGCCGGCGGGCACCATCAAGCCCTTCCATGCGGTTACCACATAGTTATCCAGCCCGGCTTCCTTGGCGGTGGGCACATCCGGCATGGACTCCGCTCGCGCTTCGCTAGCCACAGCCAAGGCCCGCAGTTTTCCCGATTGCACATACGGCAACAACGGCGGCATGTTGTCGATCATCATGGTGATGTGCCCCGCCAGCAAGTCTGTGACGGCCGGGCCGGTACCCTTGTAGGGCACATGCAGCATTTCCGTTCCCGCCCGCTGATTGAGGAGTTCACCTGCCAGATGCGCTGGCGTACCCGTTCCTGGCGAGCCAAAACTCAGTTTTCCAGGATGGGACTTCGCATAGGCAATGAACTCCTTCAGGTTTCTTGCCGGGATCGAAGCATTGATCACCATCAGGTTGTAATCCTTGACCAATAGCGAAACGGGCGCGAGATCCGTCGCCGGCTTGTAGGGCATGTTGGAATACAGGCTGGGATTGATGACCGTCGGCCCGGCCGAAGCCAGCAACAACGTGTACCCGTCCGGCGCGGAACGTGCGACAAAATCGCCGCCAATGTTGCCGCTGGCCCCAGCCTTGTTCTCGACGATGACTGGCTTTCCCAGGTTCTCCGCCATTCTCTCTGCCAGCAGGCGAGCCAGGATATCCGCTGAACCGCCCGGCGAAAACGCCACCACCAAACGGATGGGTTTGGCCGGGTAGACGGCCTCGGCATGCGCAGACTGCAGCACAGCGGCAAAGCTGCACGCAAGCCCGAACGAGCGTAAAAGTGCTTTCCACATAACGTTTCCTGTTCTTTTAAAAGGACTGACCCGACGTACGGCCTGCGACGGCATACGCCAGACGCCTTACTGTTCTTTCAGGGCGGCGGCGTACGCCGCCCCCGCCTCGCTTTCACTGTCCGTCGCAAGATTCACCGTCACTTTCAATCCGCCGGCGTTGAACCGGAACGGCTTCTGATACGAAAAACTCACGGGAGCGCCGGCATCCTGTCCGCAGTTCAGCCCTGCGGTCGTGCCGTGCGTAGGCCAGGTCTTGGGGATCTCGACTTCGCCGATTTCATTGCCATCCGCCAGCAATACCGCTCGCCCGGCGTTCTTTCCCGTCCGGATGAAATGCAGCTCGACCTTGGCATCACCGGGCGGGGGCTGGTAGGGACCCTCAATACGATGCGTCAGCGACTCGGAGTACACGTACTCATAACAAAGCCGCCCGTCCTTCAGGTAGATCACGAAGCCGCCGAAATGGCTACCCCAGGCCAACAGCACGCCTCGCGGCGGCTCGTCGCCGACGGTGAATCGCGCTTCAACGGCATAGCTGCGATCCGTGATGTCGGGGGATTGCATTCTGTCTACCCGGGCCATATTGCTATGGAATTCATAGCACAGGGTCTGGTTCATCTTGAGCCGCTCGGCCGCCCGCTCCCAATCCCTGTCATCCAACGGCAGGACGCCATACCGGCCCGCCTGCTCCCACCAGAGGGCCACGAGCTCTTCAAGCTTCTGCGGATGCTGTTTGGCCAGATCGCAAGCCTCGGAGAAGTCTTCGGACAGGTGGTAAAGCTCCCATTGGTCCAGGTCGAAATCGCGCCCCTTCGGGTGCCGTGAAACCGCCTTCCAACCTTGATGCCAGATGGCGCGATCTCCCAGCAGCTCGAAAATCTGGGAGTCCTTCTTCGTCGGCGCCTGGACATCGGCGAACGTGTAATTCATGCCGACGCCATGCACCGGCAATTGCGACACGCCCTTGTATTGCCCGGGCACCTCGATGTTCATGATTTCGTATAGCGTCGGCGCAATGTCGATGACGTGGTGATATTGATGCCTCAGTACCCCCGGATCGGCAATATGTCCCGGCCAATGGATGATCAACGGTGCGCGGACCCCGCCTCCGTGCACGTTTTTTTTGTACCACTTCAAGGGAGTATTTGAGACTTGCGCCCAGCCGGTGGGGTAATGGTTGTACGCCAGCTCACTGCCGATCTTGTCCAGATGCGCAATGCCGACCTGCGGCGATTCCGTCTCGTAGACCATATGCTTGCGCAAGTTGATCGCCCCCGTGGGGCCGCCCTCGGGGCTTGCGCCGTTGTCGGAAAGCAATACGATCAGCGTATTGTCCAGTTGGCCGATGGCTTCCAGGTGATCGACGAGCCTGCCTACCTGATCGTCCGTGTGCTCCAGGAAACCCGCATAGGTTTCTTGAAGGCGCGCCAATAGCGTGCGCTCGTCCTCTGGAAACTCCGCCCATGGACGGACCCCAGGATTGAGCGGCGCAAGCGCCGTGCCGGGGGGCACGACGCCCAATTCCAGCTGCTTCTTGTGCCGCTGGGCGCGAATGACGTCCCAGCCGCAGTCGTACTTGCCCTTGTGGCGCTCGATGTACTCCTGGGGGACGTGATGAGGCCAGTGGCAGGCGCCAAACGCCAAGTACAGGAAGAACGGCCGCCCCTGGGCGGAACTGATGTGGTCCTTGATGTCGGTGATTGCGTGGTCGACCAGATCCGTGCTCAGGTGATAGTCGTCCGTCTTCTCGAGCTGGATAGGACGGTTGTCCTGGCATAGCTCAGGATTCCATTGATCCGTCAGCGCGCCGTGAAATCCGTACCAGCGGTTGAAACCTTTGCCTATGGGCCAGTTGTCGTGCGGGCCGGCCGCGCCGTAGTCGGCGATATTGGTCAAATGCCATTTCCCGACGGCGTAGCTGGAATAGCCATGCAAGCCCAGAACTTCGGGAACGGTGGCGGCATTTTTTCCGACCTGGCCCGTGTACCCGGGATAGCCGCTCGACCATTCCGCAATGATGCCCACCCCTGCCGCATGCGAGTTGCGGCCCGTCAACAGGCAGGCCCGTGTCGGCGAGCACATGGAAGTCACGTGAAAGTTCGAATAGTGGGCACCCTTCGCCGCCAGACGGTCCATGCGCGGCGTCGCAATCTCGGACCCATAGCATCCCAAATCAGCAAAGCCCACATCATCAAGCACGACAAATACGATGTTGGGGGCGTCCTTCGGAACGCGAACCTGCTCCGGCCACGATGGCGTCGAGTCTCGATACGTGCGGCCTATTTCGCCTTTGAATTCATCTTCGGATTTTTCCATTGCCATCCCTTGCTAAGTCGTCGAGTCGTCTCGATCACATTCAATTAAAAGCGGCCGGCACCTTCCAGCCGCAAAGGTCCGCGCGGCGCGAACTCAAGCCAGCGGGAACCGGCCATCCGTTCAGGCGGCAACCCCGGCATAAGGCACATCGGTGTTGCCATAACGGCGGATGCGGATGTTCGCCTGTTCGCCGTGGCCTACCATGCCTTCGATGCCGCACAGCCTGGAGCAATAGCGGCCGACCAGGGCCGAAGCCTCATCCGTCAAGACCTTCTGATAGGTGCAGGTCTTGATGAACTTCCCCACCCACAAGCCCCCGGTGTAACGGGCAGCCTTGCCCGTGGGCAAGGTGTGATTCGTGCCTATGACCTTGTCGCCGTAGGCGACGTTGGTACGCGCGCCAAGGAAAAGAGCGCCGTAGTTCCGCATATTGTTCAAGAAGTAATCGGGATCTCGCGTCATGACCTGGACATGCTCGCTGGCGATGAGGTCGGCCTGCTCCACCATCTCTTCGTAGCTGTCGCAAACGATTACCTGGCCGTAGTCGCGCCAGGACACGCCAGCCGTATTCGCGGTGGGCAAGATCTTCAGCAAGCGCTCGATTTCCTGCATGGTGTCGCGAGCCAGCGTTTCCGAGTTGGTGATCAGGATCGCGGGCGTGTTGTAGCCGTGTTCAGCCTGCCCGAGCAGGTCCGTAGCGCACAGCTCGGCATCGACCGAATCATCAGCGATGACCAGGGTCTCCGTCGGTCCCGCCAGCAGATCGATCCCGATCCGGCCGAATAGCTGTCGTTTTGCCTCGGCCACGTAAGCGTTGCCGGGTCCGATGACCATGGTCGTCGGACGAATGCTTGCCGTGCCGACGGCGAAGGCGCCGATGGCCTGCACGCCGCCCAGCGTATAGATCTCGTCCGCCCCGGCCAAATGCATTGCCGCGACCACGGCCGCCGATGGCTTGCCGTTCACCACGGGCGACGAAGCGACCACGCGGGGCACGCCCGCAACCTTTGCTGTCACGACGCCCATATGCGCCGACGCAACCAGCGGGAACTTTCCGCCCGGCACATAGCAGGCCACGCTTTCCACCGGAAGGTTCTTATGCCCGAGAATGACTCCCGGGATGGTCTCGACTTCGACATCGCGCAAGGATTCCTTCTGCAATTGGGCGAAATTGCGTATCTGCGCTTGCGCAAAGCGGATGTCGTCGAGCTGCCCCGCGCTCAACTGCGCCATGCAGTCTTGGATCTGAACATCCGTGAGCCTGAAAGATTCGGGCCCCCATTGGTCGAACTTCCGGGAGTACTCGAGGAGTGCCTCGTCCCCTCGCTTCCCGATATCGGCAAGAATGCCGCTGACCGTGCTTTGCACCTGCGCCGCATCGGACTCCGATTGCTCTTCCGTGCGTCCTTGCTTCAGAAACCGAACCATCGCTTGCTCCAAGTTGATGAAAAATTGGCTATCCAACATATTCACGATTGCGCATCGAATGCAAATATTGCTATATTTTGCATTCCACATTTGCACAAATTATGGTGCAATTTTCCGTGCAAATGCCGTGCAAATAGTTGGTAAAAACCCTCAACAAAAGGTCCGCCATGCAAGACGACGAATCGGCTCCCCAGAAGAAGAAGTTGAAGGACGTCGCGGATCGAGCGGGCGTCGCAGTGTCCACCGTCTCGCGGGCGCTATCCGGCCACCCTGCAATCAGCGCCGCTACCCGCGATGCCGTTCAGGAGGCCGCCGCGCACCTGGGATATCGCCTGCCCATGCAGGGCAGAAAACTGCGCAAGGCCGCGACGAAAGTCATAGGTGTTGTGGTGGAAGCGTTGCACAACCCTTTCATCACATCCTTGATCGCTCATCTGCATGATGCGTTCGACGAAGCCGGCTACCACATGATTCTCATCATCGATTCAATGAGCGAGTCGAACTGCCTTCAAAGGCTGCGCCCGCTTGTCGACGGCTATCTCGATGGACTCGTGCTGGCGACCGCAACGCTGGATTCTCCTATCGTCACGGAACTGAAGCGCCGAGCCATTCCACTGGTGCTCGTCATCCGCTCGGTAGACAACTCGAATGTCGATACCGTCGAGATCGACAACGTCCATGCCGGCGCAGAAGCGGCACGTCATCTTTTCGAACTGGGCCACAGACGGATCGGGCTGGTCATGGGGCAACGCAATACGTCAACGAGCCGCGACCGGTCGGAAGGTGCCCTGGCCTGGCTGGAAAGCCAGAAAATTCGCCGTCAGGACGTACCGCTGATTTTTGGCATGTACACGATGGAAAGCGGTTACTCGAGCGCTATGACGTTGCTGTCCGGCCCTGATCCCGTCTCCGCAATCATTGCCGGCAATGACACGATGGCGCTGGGTGTGCTCGAAGCGGCCAAACGCAAGGGAATAGCCGTGCCGCAAGGCCTCTCAGTCTTGGGATTCGACGATATGCCCCTGGCGGGCACGCACGTGATGTCCCTCACGACCATCCGGCAACCGGTTGAAACGATGGCTCGCACTGCCGCGCGCAGGCTGCTGGATCGCATCAACGGACCAATTCCCACGACGGGATCGCGGGATGTGCTGCCCATCCATCTGATCCAGCGCGAAACAACGGCGGCCTGGAACAGCACGCCGGTTGTTTCTAAAAGTCCAAGGACGAACTTGCAAACCCGGTGACCTCCGGCACCGGATCATGCGCCTGCCCGGACCGCGGCTATTCAAACCTGGTGGGCGGTCGACCCCAGGATGCGCTCGGCGCAACGCGCCCAGTACAGCAGCCGCGCATCTTCCTTTACGAAGCCGACCATCTGGAAGCCCAGCGGCAGCCCGTTGGGGCCGCGCGCGACCGGCAAGGTGATGGACGGGTTGTGCAGCAACGACCAGATGCGGATGAAGGCCGAGCTGCCGGTCGAGCTGGCGAGCGGCGCCTCGCCCAGCGTGGACGGCATGGCCACTGCGTCGACCTCGCGCGCAACGTCGTAGAACGCCCGGCGGCAGGCGTCGGCGGCGTCCAGCGCGCCGGCGTAATCGGCCGCGGACAGGCCCTCGCCCATCGTCAGGTACTCGATCAGCCCGGGATCGCACAGCGCCGCATGGTCGCGCTTGATGGCGGCATACTCGCGCGCCAGGTCGTAGGCCATGATCACGTCCTGCGCCTCGCCCATGGTGTCGAAGGCCGGCGGCATGACCAGCTCTGTGACCTTGACGCCGGCGGTCGACAAGGCGCGCAGATTGGCCTCGAAGCTCTCGCGCATGCAGGGTTCGGTGTCGGCCCAATCCTTGGGGCGCCACACGCCCAGACGGAAGTCGTTGCGCAACGAGGACGCCGGATCAAACCGGGGATCGCCCGTAAACGCACGCATGAACAAGGCCGCGTCGTCGACCGAACGCGAGATCGGCCCGATCACGTCCAGTACCCGCGAATAGCGCCGGATCGCCACGTAGGGAATGGCGTCCAGCGTGGGCTTGAAGCCGACCGCGCCGCAGAATGCAGATGGCCGCAGGATGGAGCCCGCCGTCTGCGTGCCGATGGACAGCGGCGCCATGAAGTCGGCGACGGCCGCCGCCGAACCGGCCGAGGACGCGGCCGGCGTGCGGGTCAGGTCATGCGGGTTGCGCGCAGGCCCGGGCAGCATGATGGCGTGGCGCGACACGGTGTTCTTGCCCAGCACGTTGAAGCCCAGCTCCTGCGCCTGCGTCACCACGGGCGCATCGGCCTCGGGCTGGCGGCCGGGGAAGATCTCGGGGTCGCCCAATTCGGTGGGCATGGCGGCGGTGTCGATGGTGTCCTTGATGCCCAGCGGCACGCCGTCCAGCGCGCGCTGCCGGCCATGGCGGTCCCATTCGCGGGCGCGGGCCAGCGCGCCCTCGGCGTCCACCCGGACCCAGGCCTTGACGCCGCCGTTGCGCTCCTCGATGCGCTCCAGGCAGGCGCGCGCCCAGGCCTCGCAAGTCAGCTTGCCCTGCTCCAGCGCGGCCAGGCCCTCGGTGGCGGTCAAAGCGGCGATGGCGCCAGGCGCCGGACGGCGCGCAACGGGCGCCGGGGAAACCATGGTTTCGGAAATAGGCAAGATACGGCTCCTGCAAAGAGATATGGGAATATGGATTTGCCATCCGCGACGGCGGCTGCCGGCGGGATGGCTCTGGCGCTTTCAAGCGGGGACGCTGCCGCTGGGCGGACGGTCCGCGCCCGCATGGCCGCCCCGCCCTATGTACAGATCGCTCATGTGCTGGTTGGCCAGCAGCGCCTGCCCCGTGTCGGTCAGCACGATGCGGCCGGAATCCAGGATGTAGCCGCGGTCGCTGAATGCCAGCGCCTGGCGCGCGCGCTGCTCCACCATCAGCACGCCCACGCCGATCTGGGGCAAGCGCCGCACTTCGGCGAACACCTGCTCGGTCAGCGCCGGCGACAAGGCGGCGGACGGTTCGTCCAGCACCATCAGGCGCGGCGAGGACATCAGCGCGCGGGCAAAGGCCAGCTGCTGGCGTTCGCCGCCGGAGAGGTTCTCGGCATGGGTCTTGCGCCGCCCGGCCAGCGCGGGAAACAGGTCGAACATGTCGCGGATGCGCTTTTCGCGCGCCTGCACGTGCTCCACCACCTGCAGGTTTTCCAGCACCGTCAGCGCGCCGAACACGTTGCGCACCTGCGGCACGTATGAGATGCCGATGCGCACGCGCTCCTCGACCGGCAGCGCGAGCAGGTCGCGGTCATCGAAGGTCATGGTGCCGGCGATGCGCGGCAACAAACCCATCACCGCCTTGACCAGCGTGGACTTGCCCGCGCCGTTGGTGCCGGCGATGGTGACGATCTCGCGCGGCGCCACGTGCATGTCGATGCCGGACACGATATCGACCTCACCGTAGCCCCCGGACAGGCCTTGCATGACGAGCTGGCTCATATCACTCCCCCCATGTACGCTTCGCGCACCTGTTCATTGGCCAGCACGCTGTCGGGCGTGCCTTCGGCGATGACCCGGCCGCGGTCCATGACGTACATGCGCGGCACGATGCGCGACAGCTCTTCCAGGTTGTGTTCGATGATGGCGACGGTCAGGCCGCGCTGGTTCAGTTCCACGATGCGCGCCGACAGCTCTTCGATCAGCACCGGATTGACCCCGGCGAACGGCTCGTCCAGCAGGATGCAGCGCGGCTCCAGCATCAAGAGCCGCCCCAGCTCCAGCAGCTTCTTCTGCCCGCCCGACAACTTGCCGGCGGGCTCGTCCGCCACCCGGGACAGGTTCAGGAAGGCCAGCAGCTCGTGCACCCGCTCCGCGTTGCGCGCTTCTTCGCGGGCGACTTCGCGGCGGGCGAAGACCAGCGCCGCCAGCTTTTCGCCGCGCTGGTCCGGCGCGGCCGCCATCATGTTGTCAAAGACCGTCAGCTGGCTGAACTCGCGCGGCACCTGGAAGGTCCGCGCCAGGCCCCGGCGCACGCGCTGGTGCACGGCCACGCCCGTGATGTCCTCGTCGGCGAAGCGCACCGACCCGGAACTGGGCGGGATGTAGCCCGTGACCACCGAGAACAGCGTGCTCTTGCCCGCGCCGTTGGTGCCGATCACCCCGACCATTTCACCCTTGCGCACTTCCAGCGATACGTCGTCCAGCGCCTTGAAGCCGCCGAAGCTGGCGCTCAGCCCTTTGATGCAAAGCAGCGTCATGCCTTTCTCCTGCGCGTAGTGCCCGCGTTGCCAAAAATGCCCTGGGGCCGGTAAAGCACCACGCAGATGAGCGCCAGGCCGATGACGCCGATGCGCACGCTGGCCATCTGCACCTCCGAGATGCCGCCGACGAAGTCGCGCACGAAGCGCGAGCCTTCCAGGAACCCGACCAGCAGCACCGTGCCGGCCACCACGCCGCTCAGGCGCCCCACCCCGCCCAGGATGATGGCGATCCAGATGTAGAAGGTGATCAGCGGCACGAACTGCTCGGGGCTGATGAAGGTCAGGTAGTGCGCCTGGAAGGCGCCCGCCAGGCCGGCCAGGCCCGCGCCCAGCATCAGCGAACGGGTCTTGAAACGGGCCGGGTCCTTGCCCAGCGCCCGCACCGCGACTTCGTTGTCCCGCACCGCCTCGATCACGCGGCCAAACGGGCTGCGTATCACCAGGTGGATGAGGAACAAGGCGCCGGCGTTGACCGCCAGAAGCAACAGCATGATCCACAGGTCCACCGTCTGCGGCGAGGCCCAGCCCGCGAACAGCCGCGGGATGCCCGGCAGGCCGTGCATCCCGCGCGTCAGCCATTCCTCGGTCTGCAGCATCATGCGCACCGACTCCGAGAAACCCAGCGTCACGATGGCGAGGTAGTCGCTGCCCAGCCGCAAGGCGATCATGCCCAGCGGCCACGCGGCCAGCGCCGCGAACGCCGCGGCCGCCGCCATGGAGATGGGTATGGGCACGCCCTTGAGCGACAGCAGGGCCGAGGTGTAGGCGCCGATGGCGAAAAAGCCGACGTGGCCGAAGTTGATCAGTCCGGTGAACCCGTAGTGCAGCGACAGGCCGAAGGCCAGCAGCATGTAGATCAGGATCCCGATGGCGATAGCAATCAGATAGGCTTCCATGATTTCACCTCGCCGCCATCGGACGGCCGAAGATGCCCTGGGGACGCAGCAGCAGCACGCACAGCAGCACCGCGAAGGCGAATACGATCTTGTAGGCAGGTCCCACCACCAGGCTGGCGACTTCCTGCGCAATGCTGAACACCATGATCCCGACGATGGCGCCCACCGGATTGCCGATGCCGCCCAGGATCACGGCCGCGAACATGGGCATCAGCAATTCCCAGCCCAGCTCGGGGATCACCACCGCCTTGATACCCAGCAGTACGCCGCCCAGCCCGCAATAGGCGCCCGCGATGCTCCACAGCGTGATCATCACGCGCCGTCCGCGGATGCCGCTGGCAGCGGCCAGCTCGGGGTTGTCCGCCACCGCCCGCATGCGCCGCCCGGTGGGCGTCATGTGCATCAGGGCGAACACCAGCGCCAGCGCGGCCACCGCCGTGCCGACGATGTACAGGTCGGTAGGCAAGATGCGCACGCCGCCGAAATTCCAGGCGCGCGTGAGCGGCAGGTCGAAGGTGTACTGGTCCTGCCCGGCGAAGAAGGTGATCGTGCTGCGCAGCGCGAACGCCACGCCGATGGACGCGATCAGGCGCGACACGTTGGAGCGCGACTCCAGCGGCCGGAACACCCAGGCATAGAAGAACAGGCTGACCAGGGTGGTGCCGGCGACGGCGGCCAGGCCGCCCGCCAGCATCGAGCCGCCAGCCAGCGCCTGCGTGAAGACGGCGGCGTAGGCGCCCAACGTCATGTAGTCGCCGCTGGCGGCGTTGGGAAAGCGGGCGATGCCGAACACCAGCGTGATCGCCAGTGCCGGCAAGGCCAGCAGCATCCCGATCACAACGCCGTTGATCGCGGCGTTGATGACGGTGATTGCATCCATACTTGTGTTCCCCTAGTGTTTTTATCGTCAGACTTTGCCGGCGATGACTTCATTGAGCACCAGCTTGCCGTCGCGGATGTCGAAGACGCCAAAGTCCGGCACGGTCTCGCCCTGCTTGCCGAAGTCCAGGCGCGAGGACGCGCCGTCGTAGTCCACCGGCTTGCCGGCGCGCAGCAGCGCCTGGCCTTGCGCAAAGCCGCTGACCTTTTCGCCGCCGCCCTGCGCGGTCACGGCGCGGATCTTGCCGTTGATGGCAGCCACGTCCGCGGCAGCCCCCGCCGCCTCGATCGCCAGCGCCAGCGTGATCACCATGTCGTAGGACTGCGACGCGAAGATGTCCGGTTCACGCTTGGTGCGCTTGCGGAATTCGGCGGCGAAGTGCTTGTAGGCCTGATGCTCGTGGGCGGCGACGTTGGAGATCGAAATGATGCCTTCGGTGGCCTCCTTGCCCAGCGCCTTCACCAGGTCTTCGTTGGCGGTCCAGCCCGGCATGATGAACTTGCAGTCCTGGCCGGTCTGGAACCACTCCTTCAGGATGATGGTGGCGTCGGGCCGGTAGGCGCTCAGCGAAATCACGTCGGGCTTGGAGGCCAGCACCTTGGTCAGTTCGGTGCGGTAGGTGGTCTGGTTGGGCTCGTAGATGGTGAAGGCGCTGACCTGTCCGCCCTTTTCCTGCCAGGCATCACGGAAGTAGTTGGCCTGCCCCACAAACGTGGAGTTATTGAAGGCCATGACCGCCGGCCGCTTGAAGCCGCGCTGGCGCGCCACTTCCGCGAAGGCGCGGCCGAACACCGCGTTGGAGGCCTGGAACATCCAGGCCAGCCCCTGCTTGTTCTCGGTCAGCATTTCCGGCGCGCCGCAGGTGTTCATGGTGATGAGGCCTGCGGCATTGGTGATGGGCATGGCGGCCAGGCCTACCGACGAGGGCCAGATGCCCACTACCGCCTCGACCTTGTTGATCTCGATCAGCTTCTTCACGGCCAGAACGGCCGCGTCGGGCTTGGTCTGGTCGTCTTCGGCGTAGAGCTGGATCTTGCGGCCGGCGGCGCCGCCGGCGGCGTTGACCTCATCGATGGCGATCTTGATGGCTTCCAGCATGGCCGGCCCGTAGGGGCCGCCGACGCCGGTGATGGAATTGAGCGCCCCCAGGCGGAACGGCTGGGCCGACTGCGCCCGGACCAGGGAGGGCGCGGCGGCGCAAGCGGCCAGCGCGGCGCTGGCCGCGATAAAGCCGCGGCGGGAAAGATGGATGGGCTGTGTCATGAAGGTTCCTTGCGGCGTGAACATCTTTGTTCAACTTCGAATAGCCGCCGGCGTCAATAGCGCCGGCGTCCCCTTGGAGCTTGGATGCGACTTCGATACTGCCTGCTGCGGTTTGCCTGCTACGCGATGACTCCTCGGGCGCGCATGCCTGCAATTCTGTCTTCCGCCACGCCGAAGCGGCGCAGCACCTCGTCCGTGTGCTGGCCCATCAGCGGCGCCGCCGTGCGCAAGGCGCCGGGCGTTTTGGAAAACTTGGTCGGAATGCCGATGGTCTTCATCTTGCCCAGCGCGGGATGGTCCAGTTCCTGCACCATGCCGCGCGCCAGGTAATGCGGGTCCTGCATGGCCTGGCCGAAATCGTTGATCGGGCCGCAAGGCACGGAGGCCCGTTCGCAGCGTTCGATCCATTCAGCCGCGTCGGCACGCGCGAATTCGGCTTCCAGCAACGGCTCCAGCTCGGCGATGTTGGCCAGCCGGTCGGAGTTGGTGATGAAGCGCGGATCGGTGATCAGTTCGGGCCGCTCCAGCACGTCCGCGCACAGGCGCTCCCAGGTGCGCTGGTTGGCCGCGCCTATCATGATGAAGCCCTGGCGCGTGCCGAAGGCCTGGTATGGCGCCGACACGCGGTGGCGGCTGCCGGTGCCTTGCGGCACCGTGCCGTCGGCGAAATAGGCGGCGGCTTCCCAGACGAACCAGGGCAAGCCGCACTCGGCCAGCGCGATGTCGATGTGCTGGCCTTCGCCCGTCTTCATCTGGTGGATGCAGGCGGCCAGGATGGCGTAGACCGCGGTCAGCCCCGCCCCCACGTCATAAATGGCGATGCCCGACTTCAAGGGCCGCCCGTCGGGCTCGCCCGTCATGCTCATGATGCCGCTCATGCCCTGGGCCACCAGGTCGAAGCCGCCCTTGCCCGCGTAGGGTCCGGAATGGCCGTAGCCGGAGATGGAGCAATACACCAGGCGCGGATTGATGCGCGACAGCGTTTCGTAGTCCACGCCCAGCGACTTGGTCACGCCCACGCGGTAGTTCTCCACCACCACGTCGGCCCAGCGCGCCAGCTCGTACAGCACCTCGCGCGCCTCGGGATCCTTCAGGTTCAGCGCCACGCCCTGCTTGTTGCGATTGATCTGGGCGAAACAGGTGGATTCGCCGTTCACGTAGGGACCCATTTCGCGGGAGTCGTCGCCGGCGCCGGTCTTCTCGACCTTGATGACCTCGGCGCCCAGGTCGGCCAGCACCATGGTGCAGTACGGGCCGGCCATGATCTGCGAAAGATCCAGGATCTTGATGCCGGCAAGGGGGGATGCAGCTTGAGTCATATGCGGTCCGTCTTGGGTCGGTGGCCGGATCAGCGGCCGATGAATTCGGGAATGCGCTTGGCGGCAAAGGCCTCGCGGCCGCGCCGGTAGTCCTCGGTGCCGAAGCATTCGTAGGCTTCGCTGCGCTCTTGCGCGCTTAACGCGCGTCCTTCGCGCAACTGGCCCACGAAGCGCTTGTGCCAGCGGTTGACCAGCGGCGCCGCCGCGGCGATGCGGCGGGCGGTGGCGTAGGTTTGTTCCGCCACGCGCTCGTCATCCACCACGCGGGTCAGCAGGCCCTTGGACATGGCTTCTTCGGCGCCGAAGATGTTTCCTTCCAGCAGGATTTCCAGCACGCGCGCAGCGCCCACCACGCGGATCAGGTCGGCCAGTTCCTGGTGGTCCACGGTCAGCCCGATGCGATTCACCGGGATGCCGTAGCGGCTGTTGCGCCCGCCAATGCGGATGTCGCACAAGGCGGCCAGTTCCAGCCCGCCGCCCACGCACACGCCTTCGATGCAGGCCACGGTGGGGTGGCGCAGGTGCTTGAGCGTGTCGGTCATGGAAAGCGTGAAGAGCGCGTACTCGGCCGCCTGCGCCGCGCCGTCGCGGTCTTCCTCGAAGCCGCCGATATCGCTGCCGGCGCAGAAGGCGCCGCCCGCGCCCCGCAGCACCACGCAGCGCACGCTATCGTCGGCATCGAGTTCACGCATGACCCGGCCGAATTCGCGGTACATGTCCAGCGTGAACGCATTGCGCTTTTCCGGGCGGTTCATCAACACGGTGGCCACGCCGTCGGCGTCGCGGCTCAGGTCTATGCTCATGCCACGTCCTCCAGGCGCAGTTCGGTGCCCTTGAGCACCACCCTGCCGTCCAGTTCCAGCGTGGCGTCGGTGACGATGGTGTCGTAGTGGGCGGCGGCCTTGACGGTGCCGCCGATGTAGGCGCTGGTGCCCAGCGCCAACTGGATCGAGCCGTAGACCGATTCGTCGGACAGCATGGTGCCGTCCAGCTGGCAGCGCGGGTTCATGCCCACGCCCAGCTCGCCCAGGTTGTAGACCAGCGGATCGTTGAAGCTGGCCAGCAGTTCGCGGAACTGGCGCGCCACCGCGCCGCCCTCGATCGCCACGGCCATGCCCTTTTCCATATGGATGCGCACGGGTTCGTCGCGGATCAGCGAGACGCCGGGAATGCTGGCGTTGACCACGATCACGCCTTCGGCCGTGCCTTCCACCGGAGCCAGGCTGGACTCCAGGCAATAGCCCGCCGAGATGTCGGTGGTGTTGGCGAAGCCGTGCAGCGCGCGGCCGCGGCGGCCGGCGATGCTCATGGTCACGTCGGTGCCGAGCTCGCTGGTGACGCGGGCCGTGTCGGCGCGGGTCAGCGCGTCGGCCAGCCCCTGGATCTGCGGGCGCAGCGCGTCGAAGTCGCAGTCCCAGCCTTCGGCCAGGAAGAAATCGGGCAGATGCGATTCAGGCAGCACGATCACGCCGACCCC
This sequence comes from Achromobacter xylosoxidans, assembly GCF_014490035.1. NCBI lineage: Bacteria > Pseudomonadati > Pseudomonadota > Betaproteobacteria > Burkholderiales > Alcaligenaceae > Achromobacter > Achromobacter xylosoxidans. The sequence goes on from NZ_CP061008.1 coordinate 3,841,747, forward strand.
GGCGCGCGTGGCCTGCTGGCGCGCATCGGTATGCGCGGCGTTGGCGCGGGTCAATGCAATCACCAGGTCGGCCGCCTGCATGGCCTGGGCCACCACCGGCGACAACTGCCGGCCATGGCGCGCGGAACCGGCGATCTGCAGCAGGTGCAGGCCGGCGCCCGCCTCGTCCACCGCAATGGCCAGGGGCTCGACGTTGTGGTGGGTATGCAGGTCATACAGCACCAGCACTTCCATGCCTGGCTTGGCCGCGCCCAGCTGGCTGACCACTTTGCGGGCGTTCTTCAGTTTCAACAGCGTATGCATGGTGTGCTCCTCAAGCCGCTTGCGACGCGCGCGCGTCGGCGATGCGCTGGGCATCCGCCACCGCGCGCCCGAGGATGTCCAGGCCGCGGGCCAATTCCTCATCAGTAATGGAAAGCGGCGCCAGGAAGCGGATCACGTTGCCGTAAAAGCCCGCCTTCACCAGCACCAGCCCGCCCTGGTAGGCGGCCTGCACGATGTGGGCCGCCAGGTCGCCGGCGGGACTGTCGTCGCCCGCGCCGCGCACGACTTCGAACGCGACCATGGCGCCCAGGCCGCGCACGTCGCCCACGATGCCGTACTGGCCGGCCCAGTCCGCAAAGCGTGCGCGCACCCGGCCGCCGAGGTCGCGGGCGCGCGCCGCGTAGTCTTCGCGCCGCATGACCGCGATGGTGGCGAGCGCCGCGGCGCACGCCAGCGGGTTGCCGCCATAGGTGCCGCCCAGGCCGCCCACGGCCGGCGCGTCCATCAGGTCGGCGCGCCCCACCAGCGCCGCTATCGGCAGCCCCCCGCCCATGGACTTGGCCAGGGTGTAGAGGTCGGCTTCGATGCCGGCATGCTGGGTGGCGAACCATTCTCCGGTGCGGCAGAAGCCCGACTGGATCTCGTCGGCGATCAGCACGATGCCGTGTTGGGTGCAATAGGCGCGCAGCGCCTGCAGAAAGGCGGGCGGCGCGGCATGGAAGCCGCCCTCGCCCTGGACCGGCTCGATGATCACTGCGGCGACCTGCTCCGGCGTGACCTCGGTTTCGACCAGGCGGCGGAATTCATTGAAGGCGGCCTCGGCGCATTCGGCTTCGGTCAGCCCCGAGCGGTAGCGCACCGGGAACGGCGCGCGATAGATCTCGGACGCGAAGGGACCGAAGCCGGTCTTGTAGGCGGGCGCCTTGGCGGTCAGGGAGAGCGCCATGTAGGTGCGGCCGTGGAAGGCGTTCTCGAAGGCCACCACCGCCTGCCGGCCGGTGGCGCGGCGGGCCACCTTGATGGCGTTTTCCACGGCCTCGGCGCCGGTGGTCTGCAGCATGGCCTTCTTCGGCCAGGATCCGGGCACCAGGCCGACCAGCGTTTCGGCCAGCTCGATGTATTCCGGATACATGACGATGTTGAAGCAGGTGTGCAGATAGCGCGCCGCCTGCGCCTGGACCGCAGCCACCACCTCGGGATGCGCGTGGCCCACGTTCAGGGTGCCGATGCCGCCGGCGAAATCGATGTAGGCGTTGCCGTCCAGGTCGGTCAGCGTGGCGCCGCGGGCAGCGGCCGCGAACACCGGGGGACCGTTGGCCACGCCCAGCGCGACGGCGGCATTGCGCCGGGCCAGATATGCCTGGCACTGCGGGCCGGGAAGTTGAGGGGACTGCACGGCGTCTTTCATTGCCCAGGGCTCCTTGGATGAGTGGGTACCGCGACGAAGTGAAGCCACTATATTCTTGTGCGTTTTATTGTGTCAATGCTGATTTACAACTACGCATTCTAAATTGTGCACAATCTTGCGTTCAAAATGTGCTATGCTTTGCTCCACTCAACCCAGGTGCCTACATGCCCACTAAACGCGCGACTGCCTCTGCTGACGCCGCCGCCCCCGAAACACGCAAGGCGGCCTCCACCCACGAAGTCATACTCGATATGCGGGAACGCATTGCGTCGCAGGCCTTGCTGCCCGGAACTCGCGTGCCGGAAGAAGACCTGGCGCAGGCCTACGACATCCCGCGCGCCAAGGCACGCGAAGTGCTGGCGACGCTGGAAGACCGCGCGCTGGTGGAACGGGTGCCCAACAAGGGCGCCGTGGTGGCCCTGGTCGACATGGAAACCACCTACCGCCTGTACCAGGTGCGTGAAGCCCTGGACGGACTGGCGGTACGGCTGGCCATGGCCAACGCCACCCCCGCCGACTGGGAAGCGATGCAGGCCCTGCTGGGCGAGCCTTTCGAACAAAGCCTGAAAAGCGGCGACATCGAGGCCCACGTGGCCACGATCGAACAGTTCCGCAACCACATCAAGAAACTGGCGCGCAATCCGGTGCTAAGCGACATGATCGAGCGCATCTACGACCGCACCCGCGTGTCGATGCGCCGCGTGGCCCTGCTGCCGGGCCGCTCAGAGATGGGGATCAAGCAATACCGCGCCCTGCTGGACGCCATGGTGCGCGGCGACGGCGACGAGGCCGAGCGCTGCGTGCGCGAACTGAACGGCAGCGCCCGCGACTACATCGAGCGCTACAAGAACTACGTGATCTGAATCGGGCCGGCCCCTTGCGGGCCGGCCTCGGGCAAGCCCGCGCCTCAGGGCGCGGCGGGCTCGTCGTAGTTGTTGAGCTTCACGCCCGAAACGCCCTGGACCGCGGACGACGCGGCCGGGGCTTTCTTTTCCGCGGCGGGAGCCTGCGCGGCTGCCGCGCCCTGCTCCGGGCTGGCCGGCGCGCCCACTGCCGCGCCTGCCTGCGCACCCGCCGCCTCGGCGCCCTCTTCGGCCGGCCGCGCCGCGCGCAGCTTGCGGCGCGCTTCCTCTTGCTGCGCGATCAGCTTGTCCAGTTCCGCCGCCACCGCCGTGGACTTGCCCGTCCTGGCCCAATCGGCCGGAGTCTGGCCCTTGGTATCACGCGAGCCCACATCCGCCCCTGCCTTGAGCAACAGGTCCACCATGGGCTTGCGGCCGGAAAGCGCCGCCATCATCAGCGGCGTTTCGCCATTGGGCGCGGGCGCGTTGACCATGGCCTTGTGCGCCAGCAGCAGGCGCGCCATTTCCAGCTGCCCCTTCGAGGCCGCGTAGTGCAGCGGCGTCCAGCCCAGGCGGTTGACCTGGGCGCCGCGCGCGATCAGCTTCTTGGCGCGTTCGGTTTGGCCGGCGATGGCCAGGTACATCAGCGGCGTCTCGCCCGCCGGGTTCTCGGCGTTGACGTCGGTGCGCTTGTCGGCCGCGATCACGTCGAACACCTTCCAGGCGCCGTCCACCACCGCGCGCATCAGGGCCGGCTGGCCGTTCTTGTAGCGCACGTTGGGATCTTCGCCGCGCGCCAGCAGTTCCTTGATGTCGTCCGGGTAGTCATTGGCGACATAGACCCACCAATCGCCGGGATTGGCGGCCTGCGCCGCGGCGGGAACCGCCATGCCCATGGCCAGCGCCAGCAGCGCTCCACGGCAACACGACAAGAGGGTGTTCTGGACGGAAGCGTTGCGGGCAGCCATGGGTTTCCTATAAATCACTTTAAATAAATAAGATTAGATTATTTCTTTATCTTATTGAAAAGACGGAAGAAATTATCCGTTGAAGCGCGTGCCACATCAGCCACCGGTATACCCCTGAGATCCGCGATCTTCTCGGCCACGTGAATCACCTTGGACGGATCGTTCAACTTGCCGCGGTACGGCACAGGCGCCAGATACGGCGAATCGGTTTCGATCAGCAAACGGTCCAGCGGCACCTTGGCAGCCACTTCATGCACGATCTGCGCATTCTTGAAAGTCACGATGCCAGACAGCGAAATATAGAAGTTCTGGTCCAACGCAGCCTGTGCCACTTCCCAATTTTCGGTAAAGCAATGCATCACGCCGCCGACCTCGGCCGCCTGCTCTTCGCGCAGCATGCGCACGGTGTCCTCGGCGGACGAGCGCGTGTGCACGATCAGGGGCAGGCCCGTATCGCGGGCGGCGCGGATGTGGCGGCGAAAGCGCTCGCGCTGCCAGTCCAGGGGTTCGGACAGGCGGTAATAGTCCAGCCCGGTCTCGCCGATGGCCACGACCTTGGGATGCTCGGACAGGCGCGCCAGCTCTTCGGGCGTGGGGTCCGGGGTGTCTTCGTAATCGGGATGCACGCCGACCGAGGCCCACAGATTGGCCTGCGGCTCGACCAGCGACATCAGGCCCGGCCATTCCGGCATGTTGACGCTGACGACCAGCGCGTGCGTGACCTGGTTGGCAGCCATCCGGTCAAGTATGGCCGGCAGGTCGGCGGCCAGTTCCGGGAAGTTCAAATGGCAGTGGGAATCGACGTACATGATGAGTCTGGATACAAGTGCCGCGGCGCCCCGCCCTTCACCGGACGAAGCGCCGCCGGATCAAAGGCTTACGCCAGGCAGGATAGCACCACGCGCTGCAAGGTCGCGTGGGCGAAGAGCTTGGCGTTCAAGGGATGGGTGGCCAGCGCGCGCTGGCGCGTCAGCCAGCGCGCGGCCTCGGCCACCTTGGCCGGATTCATGCGCGCGGCGACCTGCGCGACCGCGCTGCCCAGGGCCGGGAAGTAGCGCGACGGCGCCCCCGCGCCGGCCAGCATCAGGTCCGTATATAGGCGCTGCAAGGCGTCGATCCATTCGCTGGCCGCCACTTTTTCCAGGGCCTCGGCCAGCGTGCCGACGTCGGGCGACTGGCCCTTGGACAGCGGCCCGACCAGCTGGGTCAGCCAGGGCGGACAAGCGGATTCGTTCGACTGGGCCAGCCTCAACGCCGCCAGCGGCGCGCCGCCGGCCGCCGCCAGCCATTCGCGGGCCGGTTCCACGTTCTGCTCGCGCAGCCATTGCAGCGCGGTGTCGGGGTCCGGCGCGGGCAGCGGCAAACGCCGGCAACGCGACACCAGCGTGGGCAAAAGGCGGTCCGGCGCATCCGCGACCAGCAGAAAGACCGTGTGCGGCGGCGGCTCTTCCAGCACTTTGAGCAAGGCGTTGGACGACACCACGTTCAGCGCATGGGCCGGGTACAGCAGCGCCACGCGCCAGCCGCCGCGGTGCGTGGCGGTGTTGAACCAGGATTCCAGCGAACGGATCTGGTCTATGCGTATTTCCTTGGACGGCGCGCGCTTGGCCGCGCCCGTGGCGGGTTCGGCGTCTTCCGAGGGCTCGGCGGCGTCCGCGCCCTCTTCCACCGCCACGGCCTCGGGGCGGATGCGGCGCAGGTCGGGATGATTGCCGCTGGCGAACCAGGCGCAGGCGGCGCAACGGCCGCAAGCCAGGCCATTGTCCGGCGTTTCGCACAGCAGGCTGGCCGCCGCGGCGACCGCGAAGTCCAGTTTGCCGATGCCGGCCAGCCCATGGATCAGCCAGGCATGGGCGAAGCGATCGCGGTTGCCGAGCCAGTTGCGCGCCGTCTCGGCCTGCCAGGGCAGGAACTGCGGCGCGTTGGACGCCTTGACGTCCTCGTCTTTGGCGGCGCGGGTCGCATTCATGCCGACTGCCCCAGCAGTTCGCGCAGTCCCGCCTCCAGGCCGGTGCGGATCTGGGCGATGGACTGGGTGGAATCGACGATGCGGATGCGCTGCGGATCAGCCTCGGCGCGAGCGTGGTAGGCCTCGCGGGTGCGTTCGAAAAAGGCCGCGCCCTCGCGCTCGAAGCGGTCCGGCTCGCGCGCGTCGGCCAGCCGGGCGCGCGCCACTTCCAGCGGCACGTCGAAGAGCCAGGTGCGGTCGGGCTGGCCGGCCTGCATCCAGGCCTCCAGCGCGGCCACGCGCGCCGCGCCCAGGCCGCGCCCGCCGCCCTGATAGGCATAGGTGGCATCGGTGTAGCGGTCGCAGACCACCCAGGCGCCGCGCGCCAGGGCCGGTTCAATGACCTGATGCAGGTGCTCGCAACGGGCCGCGAACATCAGGAGCGTCTCGGTGTCCAGCCCCATGGAGTCGGTCAGCAGCAAGGCGCGCAGCTTCTCGCCCAGCGGCGTGCCGCCGGGTTCGCGGGTGGACACCACGTCCAGCCCCTGCGCACGCAGGAAATCGGCGATCCAGACGGTATGCGTGCTCTTGCCCGCGCCGTCCACGCCTTCCAGCGTGATAAAGCGTCCGCGCGTGGTCATTGGTCTTGTCCTTGTACTTGTGCCTGTCCCTGGTCCGGCTCGGGCGCGGCGTCCGGCGCCGGGCTGGCGCTGGGCGCGGCTGCGGGCGTGCCGTTGGCCGGATTGCCATTGGCCGCGCCGCGGCTCGAAGCCGGGCTGGGCGCGGCATTCTGGCCTTGGCCCTGGCCCAGGATGTAGCGGGAAACGTTGCGGTTGTGCTCGTTCAGGTTGACCGAGAACTCGCTGGTGCCGTTGCCGCGGGAAACGAAAAAGAGGAACTTGTGCTGCTCCGGCTGCACCGCCGCCAGCAGCGCCGCGCGGCCAGGCGCCGCGATCGGCGTGGGCGGCAGGCCCGGACGCGTATAGGTGTTCCAGGGCGTGTCGGTCTGCAGGTCGCGCTTGCGGATGCGGCCTTGGTAGGCGTCGCCCATGCCGTAGATCACCGTCGGATCGGTCTGCAGCAGCATGCCGATCTTGAGCCGGTTGGTGAACACGCCTGCCACGCGGCGGCGGTCCGGCCCATGGCCTGTTTCCTTTTCAACGATCGATGCGAGCACCAGGGCCTCGTAGGGCGTGGTCACCGGCAGGTCCGGTTGGCGCTTGGCCCAGGTGTCCTGCAGGATGCGCTGGCCTTCCTGGTAGGCGCGGCGCAGCAGATCGTAATCGGTGCTGCCGGGCGTGAAGATGTAGGTGTCCGGGAAGAACAGCCCTTCCGGCTGCTTGATTTCCGAGCCCAGGCGTTCCATCAGTTCTTCATCGGTGGTTTCGCCCAGCGTCTGCTTGACGTCGGGATTCGCGCGCAGCGCCTGGCGGATCTGGCGGTAGGTCCAGCCTTCCAGGAAGGTGATCTGCCGCTGCGTCATGTCGCCGCGCGCCAGGCGCTCCAGCAACTTCCAGGGCGAGTCGCCGTTGATGGCCTGGTAGCCGCCCGCCTTCATCTGCTTGTCGAGTTCGGACAGGCGCGCCATCCAGATGAAACCCGGCTCCCAGACCGGCACGCCGGCCTCGTTGAGCACCCGCGCGACCGTGCGCGGACTGCTGCCCGGATCCACCACGAAATCGATCCTGTCGGCTTTCAGCTGCATGGGCTTGTGGGCCCAATACCAAGCGCCGCCCACGGCTGCGGCGGCAGCCAGCGCGATCAACAGGAAAAACCACAGGACGTAAAAAAATAGTCGCTTCTTCATAAGTGTCGGAAGTTTAATTGATCGCGCGGAACTCTTGCGGCTAAAGAGGGGCGGAACGTAGCGCGCGTCCCTGCGCGCGGCGGGGACATGGCCCAGCCCGGAGGGGAACGCGGCTATCATCAGCACTTTGATGACGCGATAACACCGCCTCCATGCACGCTTTCCATTCTTCGATTCCCGTCCGCGCAGAAGGTTGCGCGCAAATTGCGCCGCTGGACGATTTCCTGGTCTTCGCCGCATCCGGCGCGGACGCCCTCGGTTTCCTGCACGGCCAGCTCACGCAGGACGTCACCGGCCTGCCCCAGGACGCCGCCCGCCTGGCGGGCTACTGCACCGCCAAGGGCCGCCTGCTGGCCACCCTGGTGATGTGGCGCGCCGCCCCCGGCGCGGACGACGCGCCCCAGCTGTACGGCCTGGTGCCTCAGGATCTGGCGCAGGCGCTGCTCAAACGCCTGTCGATGTTCGTGCTGCGCGCCAAGGCCAAGCTCGCCGCCACGCCGCTGCATGTGGCGGGCGTGACGGCCTCGCCCGCGGACGCGGCGGCGCTGGAAGCCGCCGCCGGCGCGCTGCCGCGCGCGCCCTGGCAGCGCGTCGACCTGCCGTCCGGCACCTGGATCGCCGCGCCGTCCGCCAACGCGCATCTGCGCTGGTGGTGGATCGCATCGGACGAACAACTGGACCAGTCGGCCGCGCTGGCCGGCGCGCTGGGCCTGACGCCCGCCGCGCAATGGCGCGCCGCAGACCTGGCAGCGGGCATCCCGTGGATCACTGCGGCCACGCAGGATGTCTTCATCCCGCAGACGGTCAACCTGGACCTGATCCAGGGCGTGAGCTTCACCAAGGGCTGTTACCCGGGCCAGGAAGTGGTGGCGCGCAGCCACTACCGCGGCACGGTCAAGCGGCGCATGGCCTACGGCACCATTGCCGACGCCGCCGTTCAAGGCCAGGCGCTGGCCGGCGTGGACGTCTATGACGCCACCCAGCCCGGCGAACCCACCGGACGGATCGTGGATGCGGCCGGCACGCAAGGCGTGGTCTCGGTGCTATTCGAAACCACGCTGGCGGCCCTGCCGGAAGGCGATCTGCGGCTGGGCGCCGCGGACGGTCCGCGCATTGCGGCCGCCGCGCTGCCCTATTCCATCACGCCCTGAGCTCCCCGTCCCGCGCGGACCGTGGCGGTCCTAGGCCGCCACGCCGAACAACGCGCCCACGCCCGCCGTCACGGCCATGGCCAACGCGCCCAGAACCGTGACGCGCAACGCCGCCGGCCCCTTGGGCGCCCCGCCAGCCCCGGCGGCCAGGGCACCCAGCGCGGCCAGGCAAACCACCGATGCGCCGATTACCCAGCCGATGAGTTGCGGCCCTGGCGTCACGGCGGCCACCGCCAGCGGCAGCGCCGCGCCTGCGGCGAACGACGCGGCGGACGCCACGGCGGCCTGCACCGGACGGGCGCGGTTATGAAGAGAGATGCCCAATTCGTCGCGCGCGTGCGCGTCGAGGGCGTCGTGGCTGGTCAGTTGGCGCGCCACCTGCTCGGCCAGGTCGCGGGTCAGGCCGCGGTCCACGTAGATATCGACCAGCTCGGCCAATTCCTCGCCGGAATTGCGCTTGAGCGAACGCTGCTCCATGCGCAGGTCCGCCGCCTCGATGTCGGCCTGCGACTTCACCGACACATACTCGCCCGCCGCCATCGACAGCGCGCCGGCCACCAGGCCAGCCAGCCCCGAGGTCAGGATGGCGCCCTGCGTGGCCTGCGCCGCCGCGACGCCGGTGATGATGCTGGCGGTGGACACGATACCGTCGTTTGCGCCCAGCACGGCCGCGCGCAGCCAGTTGCTGCGAAAAATCCGATGATGTTCTTTTGAAGGCATTGCCACAAACCCATGCGCCGCGTGATGAACGCGCGGCAGGTCCGGCTTGCGCAGGACCCGCCGCGCGCGGGATTCAGCGCGGCGTCACGCGCACCGCGGTAAGCAAGCCTATCACGCAAAGCGTAGCTTGCTCGCCGTCGTACGCATGCACCTCGACCTGGCAGACGGACAGGCGCTTGCCGGGTTTGACCACGCGACCGCTGGCCACGTAGCGGCTGCCCTTGGCAGGCGCCAGGAAGTTCATCTTGAACTCCGAGGTCAGCACGTCCTCGCCTGGCGCGAACAAGGTATAGGCGGCATAGCCGCCGGCGCTGTCGGCGATGGTCGTGGAAATACCGGCGTGCAGAAAACCGTTCTGCTGGCACAGGTCGGCGCGATAAGGCAGCACGATGTCCACCCTGCCCGGCTCGACCACGTCCAGCGCCGCGCCCAGCAAGGTCATGATGCTTTGCCGGGCGAAGCTCTCCTGGACCCGTGCGGCTGGGTCCGGCTGCGCGTGCGATGCCGCCATGTCAGTCCTGCTCGCGCTTGACCAGGTTGACGATGCTGGAGAAGTCCAGCTTGCCCGAACCGCCGGAACTATGCAGCGAATACAGGTTGCGCGCCAGCTCGCCCAGCGGAATCGAGGCCCGCGCCGACAAGGCCGCCTCGGCCGCCAGGCCCAGGTCCTTCAGCATCAGGTCCACGCCGAAGCCGCCCGCATAGCCCTTGGAGGCCGGCGCATGCTCCATCACGCCGGGCCAGGGGTTGTACAGTTCCGTGGCCCAGTTGCGGCCCGAACTCTTGGCGATGATGTCCGACAGCACCTTGGGATCCAGCCCGTTGGCCACGCCCAGCGCCAGGGCTTCGGACGTGCCGGCCATCAGGATGCCCAACAGCATGTTGTTGCAGATCTTGGCCACCTGGCCGGCGCCGGCCGGACCGGCATGGAAGATGTTCTTGCCCATCTTTTCCAGGATCGGGCGGGCGCGCTCCAGCGCCGCGGCCTGACCGCCGACGATGAAGGTCAGCGTGCCTGCGGCCGCGCCGCCCGTGCCGCCGGACACCGGCGCGTCGATCATGGCGATGCCACGCACCTCGGCCGCCTGCGCCACCTTGCGCGCCGAGTCGGGCGCGATGGTGCTGCATTCGATGACCAGCGCGCTGGACGGGATCTTGCCCAGCAGGTCCTCGCCCAGATACAGACCTTCGACGTGCTTGCTGGCGGGCAGCATCGAAACCACCACCTCGGCGCCCTTGACTGCTTCCGAAGCGGACGCGGCAGCCTTGGCGCCGGCGTCCGTCAGGGTCTTCACCGCCGCCGGCACCAGATCGAAAACCGTCACGCTATGTCCGGCCTTGACCAGATTCAATGCCATGGGCGCGCCCATATTGCCCAAACCGATAAACGCGATGCTGCTCATGATGTCCTGTCTCCTGTTGCTATAGCTATAGGTGTGAAACCATCGTGGTACTAGCGTTGCCGCGCCGGCGGGCGGCGGCCGGTCCGCCGCCGCGTGGCGCCTAGCGGCCTTCCTGGCCCAGGTCCGCCAACGGGTGGGGCTCGCCCTCGGGCCAGGGTTCGTCAAAGAATTTCTGCACCCAGGCGTCGGTCGCCATGTCGATGACGGCGGGATTCCAGCGGGGCTTCTTGTCCTTGTCGATCAGCAAGGCGCGGATGCCCTCGGCGAAATCGCCATGGGCGGTGCAGGCCAGCGCCGCGATGTACTCGGCGCGGAACACGTCGTCCAGCGAACGCAGGCGCAGCCGCTGCTGCAGCGCGAACGACAGGCGCACCGATCCGGGCGAGCCGGCCAGCATCGTCTGGGCCGCGCGCGCCAGCCAAGGATCCTCGTGGTCCTTCAGCGCGGCCAGCTCTTCGTAGATATCGTCCAGGCGGTTGCCGCTGCACAGGCTGTTGATCAGGAACGAGTGCTGGCGCAGGCTGCCAGGCGCCAACGGCGTCTTGGGCTCCAGCGCCGTCAGGGCGCGGCGCAGCAGGCCGTCGTTGATCGCGCGCGGAGGAATGGCATCCTCCGCCGTGCCGGCTGCCTGGCCGGCCCAGGGCTGCTCTTCCAGCGAAGCCAGCAGCTTGGGCCAATCCGCGTGATCCAGCCGGAAGTCCGCCAGGCCGGCGAAGAAAGCGTCCGAGGTGCCCAGCTGCGCCCCGGTCAAGGCCAGGAACAGTCCGATCCTGCCCGACATGCGATTCAGCAGCCAGCTGCCGCCGACGTCCGGGAACAGACCGATCGTGACCTCCGGCATCGCCAGGCGCGAGGTCTCGCTGACCACGCGGTGGCTGGCGCCCATCATCAGGCCGATGCCGCCGCCCATGACGATGCCATGGCCCCAGCACAGCACCGGCTTGGGATAGGTATGGATGCGGTAGTCCAGCCGGTACTCGTGCTCGAAGAAGCGGCGCGCATAGGCGTTGTTCCAGCCCGGCTTGCCGGCGTTTTCCGTCATGCTGCGGTACAGGCCATGCAGGTCTCCGCCCGCGCAGAAGGCCTTGTCGCCCGCGCCCTGCAGGACCACCAGGGCCACGCCGGGATCACGGGCCCAGACGTCCAGCCGTTCGGCCAGCAGGTCCACCATTTCCAGCGACAGGCCGTTCAGGGTCTGCGGCGAATTCAGCGTCGCGATCCCGAACCGTACTCCATTGGCAGCGGTTTTTTCTTCGAACAGCACCGGTGCATTCATCTTATGTCGGCTCCTTTTTCCAACAATTGGCGGGCGATGATCACGCGCATGATCTCGTTGGTCCCCTCCAGAATCTGATGAACGCGAGTATCGCGCACCAGACGCTCCAAGGGATAGTCCCGCAGGTATCCGTAGCCGCCGTGGATCTGCTGCGCGTCCAGGCAAATCTGGAAACCCATGTCGGTGGCGAAGCGCTTGGCCATGGCGCAGTAGGTCGCCGCGTCCGTGGCCCCCGCATCCAGCTTGCAGGCCGCCAGGCGCACCATCTGGCGCGCCGCCACCAGGTGCGTCGCCATGTCGGCCAGCTTGAATTGCAAGGCCTGGAACTCGGCCAGGCGGCGGTTGAACTGGCGCCGTTCGTCCATGTAGCGCCGGGCGGCATCGAGCGCGCCTTGCGCCGCGCCCACCGAGCAGGTGCCGATGTTGATGCGTCCGCCGTCCAGGCCCTTCATCGCGATCTTGAAGCCCTCGCCCTCCTGGCCCAGCATGTTGGCCGCCGGCACGCGCACGTTCTCGAAGGTGATGGGACGGGTGGACTGGCTGTTCCAGCCCATCTTCTCCTCCTTGCGGCCGTAGCCTATGCCCTCGCTGTCGGCCGGAATGGCGAACGCGCTGATGCCGCCCGCGCCCTCGCCGCCGGTGCGCGCCATGACCACCAGCAGGTCCGTGTCGCCACCGCCCGAAATGAAGGCCTTGGCGCCGTTGACGATATAGTCATCGCCCTGGCGCTGCGCGCGGGTCGACAGCGACGCCGCATCCGAACCGGCGCCCGGCTCGGTCAGGCAATAGGATGCCAACTTCTGGCCGCTGGCCAGCAACGGCCCCCAGGCTTCCCGCAGCGCGGGCTGGCCCCAGTTGCCGACCATCCAGGTAGCCATGTTGTGGATCGTGAGGAAAGCCGTGGTCGACGGATCCACCGCCGCCATTTCCTCGAACACCAGCGTGGCGTCCAGCCGCGGCAGGCCCAGGCCGCCGATGTCCTCGCTGGCATAGATGGCGCAGAAACCCATCTCGCCCGCCCGCGCGAAAGCCTCGCGCGGGAAGATGCCTTCGGCGTCCCAGCGCGCGGCGTTGGGCGCCAGTTCGCCCTCGGCGTAGTCGCGCGCCGCCTGCGCAAAAGCGCGTTGCTCGTCGGTCAGTTCAAAGTCCACAGCCTGTCTCCTGTTGTACTGAGTATTGTCTGTTGGCGTTGCTGCCGTCTCGTGAACGCCAGCCCGTCGATTTTGACATGACGTTGACGTAAACGTAAATGCGTGACGATGCTTATGTTACGCCGGAAGCGGCACGGCGATTTGTCCTATTTGCGACATTGTGCGGGGCGGCGCGCCGCCCCTCTGAGCGCTGCCCTACAGCAGCCCGGCCGGGCGGACCCTGCCGTTCTTCGCCGTCTTGGCGCGGCGGTGTTCGGCGCGGCGGCGCCGCGACTCCTTGGGATCGAAACTCAGGCCGCGGTAGATCTCTACCCGGTCACCATCGGCCAACCTGGCCTGCGGCTCGGTGGCGCGGCCGAAAATGCCCACGCCCCGGGTCCAGGGTTCAACCACGGGGAAGGCCTCGCCAAAGCCGCTGGCCGCCAGCGCGTCGGCCACAGTGGCGCCGTCGGGCAGGCGCAACTCCCGCAGCCAGACATGGCCCGGCAAGGCGTAGCAGACGCTGACGCCGATCTGCGGCCCCGCGAACGGCTCATTCGCCATACTTGGCCTGCGCGCGCTTGGTGAAGGAATCGATGAAGCTGGTGGCGATGCGGTTGAACACCGGCCCCACCACCATTTCCAGCGCGCGGTTGGAAAACGCGTACTCCATGGTGAACAGGACCTTGCAGGCGTCCTCGGCCAGCGGCTGGAACTCCCAGTGTCCCACCAGGCTGGAGAACGGGCCGTCGACCAGCTCCAGGTCGATCCGGTCGGGATAGGCATGGGTGTTGCGGGTGGTGAAGCGCTGCTTCATGCCCGCGAAGCTGATCAGGATGGAGGCCTGCATGCCGTGCTCGTCGCGGGTTTGCACCTCGGCGCCGCCGCACCAGGGCATGAACTCGGGGTACTTCTCCACGTCGGCGACCAGATCGAACATCTGGGCGGCGCTGTAAGGCACCAGGACGGATCGTTGTACTTTGTGCATCGACTATCGCAAATGGCTAGAATGGCACGATTTTACCGGCACAACACGACCTGGGGCCAGAATACGCCTCTAGCCATAGCGCGCGGCACCCAGGCACAAGGGCTTTATGAGCATTATCGACAACCGCAAGGCCACGCACGACTATTTCATCGAAGACCGCTACGAGGCTGGCCTGGTGCTGCAAGGCTGGGAAGTCAAGGCGATCCGCGATGGCCGCGTGCAGCTCAAGGAAAGCTACGTCATCGTGCGCGACGGCGAGCTCTACCTGCTGGGCATGCACGTCAGCCCCCTGCCCACGGCCTCCACCCATATCCACCCCGACGCCATGCGCACGCGCAAGCTGCTGCTCAAGGCCGAGGAAATCAGCAAGCTCATCGGCAAGGTCGAGCAGCGCGGCTACACGCTGGTGCCGCTCAACCTGCACTACAAGAACGGGCGCATCAAGCTGGACTTCGCGCTGGGCCGCGGCAAGAAGCTGTTCGACAAGCGCGACACCGCGCGCGAAAAGGACTGGCAGCGCGAGAAAGAGCGCATCATGAAGCACGACACCCGCGCGCCGCGCAAAGGCAAGGACGACTGATCAGGCGGCCTCGGGCAGCATCTGGCGCTCGGCATCCTGCCCCGGTCCCGTGATGCGGTTGCGCCCGGCCGACTTGGACCTATACAGCTTGCGGTCGGCCCGCTCGAAAAACGCCTGCAGGCTCTCTCCGGGCATCCAGTCCGCCACCCCGGCGCTGAACGTATAGGACATGGTGCTGCCGCCGTGCGCACAAGGCGTGCGCCGCACCGAATCCAGCAGCCGCTCCGCCACATCCAGCACGGCATCGCTGCGCATATCCGGAAACAGCACCGCAAACTCCTCGCCGCCCACGCGTCCGACATGATCGCCGGTGCGCAGCGTGGCGGTCGCCAGCAGGCCGAAATGGCGCAGCACCGCATCGCCGGCCGCGTGGCCATGGGTGTCGTTGATACGCTTGAAATGGTCGATGTCCAGCAACAGCAGCGTCAGCGGCCGCCGCGTGCGCAGCGCCTGGGCGCAATAGCGCTCGGCCTGCAGCCACCAGGCCTTGCGCGACATCAGGCCAGTCAGGAAGTCGGTGCTGGCCTCCTGTTCGCGGTCGGCCAGCATGCGGTCGTGGATGATCATGATGGTGCCCAGGGTCAGGCATGGCATCGTCAGCACGCCCAGCGTCATGAATGCGATGTTCCAGGCCGAGGGCAGCAACAGGGCCTGCGCGATGGCGATGTCGAACATGTAGACGACGGCCCGCGTCGCGCACACCAGCGCCGAGATCAGGGCCACCACGCACACGAAATGGTAGCTGTAGCGGGACCGGTTCATCGGCATGCCGCGCCTGACCGTCATGGCGATGGCCACCATGAACCCGAACATCAGCCAGGACATGACCACCATGCGCGGCCCGATCTGAGGATCGATGTAGGTGTAGTACGCCAGCGCCAGCAGCGTGGCACAGGACACCAGCGCCATCAGGCGCTTGGGCACGGTCAGGCCGACCAGGCGGCGCAATCCGGTGTAATAGGCACAGAGGGCCAGGGCAACGGCGGTGTTCGCCGCCATCACCGACACCCATAGCGGCGCCTCGGTGATCTGGAAGGCGTAGAGCCCGAACGCCGCCAGCGTCAGCAGGTTGGCGCGTATCGTCTCCTTGATGCCGGCCATGCCGCTGCGGGCCAGCGACCCCAGCACGCACAGCGCAAGCACTCCCGCCAATGCTGCTATCAAAAGCAAGTTAACGGGAGCGATCATCGTCAGGCGCCGCCGGGCGCGGTTATCAGCTGTTGCGAGTGGACTTCACGATGGTCATGGCGGAGGCGATCATGCCGCCCACGTCCGCCAGGTTCGCCGGCAGGATCAAGGTGTTGCCTTCCTTGGCGACATTGCCGAAGGCCTCGACGTAGCGCTCGGCGACCTTCAGGTTCACCGCTTCCATGCCGCCCGGCTGGCGCACGGAGTCCGCCACCTGGGTGATGGCCTTGGCGGTGGCCTCGGCAATCGCCAGCACCGCGGCGGCCTCGCCCTGGGCCTGGTTGATCTGAGCCTGCTTCTCGCCTTCGGAACGGGCGATGGCGGCTTCGCGCTCGCCGGTAGCGATGTTGATCTGTTCCTGGCGACGGCCTTCCGAGGCCGCGATCAGCGCGCGCTTCTCACGCTCGGCGGTGATCTGCGCCTGCATCGCGCGCAGGATCTCGTTGGGCGGGGTCAAGTCCTTGATCTCGTAGCGCAGCACCTTCACGCCCCAGTTCAGCGCCGCCTCGTCCAGCGAAGAAACGATGTTGCTGTTGATGGAGTCGCGCTCTTCAAAGGTGCGGTCCAGTTCCATCTTGCCGATGACCGAACGCAGGGTCGTCTGCGCCAGCTGCGTGATGGCCGAGATGTAATTGGACGAACCATAAGACGCGCGCATCGGATCAGTCACCTGGAAATACAGCACGCCGTCGACCTGCAGCTGCGTGTTGTCGCGCGTGATGCAGACCTGGCTGGGCACGTCCAGAGGGATTTCCTTGAGCGAGTGCTTGTACGACACGCGTTCGATGAACGGAATGACGAAGCCCGCGCCGGGCGACAGGACCCGGTCGAACTTGCCCAGCCGCTCGACCACCCAGGCGTGCTGCTGAGGCACGATGGCGATCGACTTGATGACTATCAGTATCGCCAGCGCGACGATGACGAGCAGGACGATGGTGGATGTATCAATCATCATGATTCGGAGCCTCTCCTTCTGGTAAATAGGTGCACGGGCGCCGCGCGGAACTGGCGCGGGCGCTGTTTAGGCGGAGCCGGGCTTGCCCTTGGGGGTCAGAACCAGAGTCGAACCGCGCATTTCCGTAATGGTCTGTTCGCCCGCGACCGGCGCATGCCCCCGCGCCAGTTCCGCGTGCCAATGCGCGCCGCGATACCAGACGCGCGCGGTCCCCTGGCCGGACCAGGCCTCGACCGACACCGTCTGGCCGATGTCCAGATTGACGTCGGCATTGCGGGCGGAATTGACCTCGCGCTTTTTCAACACGCGGGTCTTGCGCAGCACCAGCAGCCCCAGCAGCAATACGATGCCGCAGCCCAGCAATTGCCACTCCAGGCCGGCGCCGAACCAGGCGGCCACGCCCCCGGCAGCCAGCCCCAGGGCCACCAGCAGCAGATAGAAAGTGCCGGTCGCCAATTCCCCGATCAGGGCCAGCGCGGCCAGTCCCAGCCAAATCCACATAGTCTTCGTTCGCCCGAAAGGATGAGTCTCTGAGCGCGATTGTACGTATTTCCGGGACGGAACGGAAAAGCGGCTTTCATCATGGATCCGGGCGCTGGATTATGATGTGCGCTGGCGGTGGATCCCCCCCTGGAACCCGGCGCCCGCATCCTTTACGCACTAGCCCCCAATGACCGCTGCAATACCCACCGTTCTCCCCGTTCTGATCCTGCACACCGGCGATCCGGACGACACGCTCAAAAGCCAGTTCGGCGGCTATGCCGAACAACTCGCGCAGGCCGCCGGCCTGACCGCCGAGGCCATGGAAATCGTGCCCGTCCACGAGGGCAAGCGGCCGCAGGCTCCCGCCCGCTATCGCGCCGCGCTGATCACGGGTTCGCCTGCCATGGTGACCGACAAGGAACCCTGGAGCGAGGACACCGCCGCCTGGCTGCGCGAAGCCGCCGCAACCGGCCTGCCCATGTTCGGCGTCTGCTACGGCCATCAGTTGCTGGCCTACGCGCTGGGCGGCAAGGTCGGCTACAACCCCGCCGGGCGCGAAGTCGGCACCCAGACCGTTGAGCTGCTGCCGCCCGCCGCTGGCGACAAGCTGCTGGCCGGACTGCCGTCCACCTTCCCCGCCCAGATGCTGCATGCGCAGACCGTGCTGCAACCCCCGCCCGGCGCCGCCGTGCTGGCGCGCTCGGACCTGGACGAACATCAGATGATCCGCATCGGCCGCAACGTGTTCTCGACCCAGTTCCATCCCGAATTCGGCCCTGACTTCATCCGCGCCCATCTGGAACGCTTCGGCCGTCGCTACGCGGCTGAAAACCTGGACGTCCCGGGGCTGTCCGCCAACGTCCGCGCCACGCCCGTCGCGGGCGGCCTGCTGCGGCGCTTTCTGGACGCCTACGCCCCCGCGTAGCGCCCTGCGCGGCCCCCGCGCAATATACGGAGTGCGGCGGCGGCAGGCTTTTGAGACGATGGGTCCAAGCGCGCGAATCCACGCGCAACAGGAGCTTTTTCATGAACCAAGCCGCCGCCCTGAGCAAACAGCACGCCGCCGCCGTCGAACGCGCCTGCCGCGCCCTGGAAGCCGAGCAGCCGCCGGATCTGTCCACCCTGGCCGAACAGGCCGGCATGAGCCGCTTCCATTTCCACCGCGTCTTCAAGGCGGCCACCGGCATCACTCCCAAGGCCTACGCCGACGCCCTGCGCGCCAGCCGCGCCCGCCAGCATCTCAAACAAAGCGCCAGCGTCACGGACGCCATGTACGACGCCGGCTTCAATTCCAGCGGCCGCTTCTACGAAGCCGCCCCCGCCATCCTGGGCATGACGCCCACCGCCTTTCGCAAGAGCGGCGAGGGCGTGGATATCCGCTTCGCGGTGGCGCAATGCTCCCTGGGCGCGCTGCTGGTGGCGGCCAGCGACACCGGCATCTGCGAGATCGCGCTGCACGAAGACCCGGAACAACTGGTGCGCAACCTGCAGGACCGCTTCAAGGCCGCCCGCCTGATCGGCGCGGACTCGCAGTTCGAAGGCTGGGTGGCGGCCGTGGTGGGCTTCGTCGAAGACCCCTCCCGCGGCCTGGACCTGCCCTTGGACGTACGCGGCACGGCCTTCCAGCGCCAGGTATGGCAAGCCCTGCGCGAGATCCCCGTGGGTGAAACCGCCACCTACACCGATATCGCCGAACGCATAGGCTCGCCGCGAGCCGTGCGCGCCGTGGCCCGCGCCTGCGCCACCAACAACATCGCGCTGGCCATCCCCTGCCACCGGGTGGTGCGCACCGACGGCTCGCTGGCCGGCTACCGCTGGGGCATAGACCGCAAGCGCGAATTGATTGCGCGCGAAGCGCTGGCGGCATAGTCCTTTCCCGCTTGCACGCGTAAAAAAACCCCGCGCCCTTGCAGGCGCGGGGTTTTCACATCAGCAAGCCGATCAGTTCTTGGCCAGACGCTGCCAGGTATCGACAACGGTATCCGGGTTGAGCGACATCGACAGGATGCCCTCTTCCTTCAGCCATTGCGCGAAGTCCGGGTGGTCGCTGGGGCCTTGGCCGCAGATGCCCACGTACTTGTTGGCGGCCAGGCAAGCCTTGATCGCGCGGCGCAGCATGAACTTCACGGCCTCGTCGCGTTCGTCGAAATCGGCAGCCAGCAGTTCCATGCCCGAATCGCGGTCCAGGCCCAGCGTCAGCTGGGTCATGTCGTTCGAACCGATCGAGAAGCCGTCGAAGTACTGCAGGAACTCGTCGGCCAGGATGGCGTTGGACGGCACTTCGCACATCATGATGAGCTTCAGGCCGTTTTCGCCGCGCGCCAAGCCGTGCTTGGCGAGCAGGTCCACCACCTTGGCCGCCTGGCCCAGGGTGCGCACGAAGGGCACCATGATCTCGACGTTGGTCAGGCCCATTTCATCGCGCACCTTCTTCAGCGCTTCGCATTCCATGCGGAAGCACTCGGCGAAGTCCTCGGCGATGTAGCGCGACGCGCCGCGGAAGCCCAGCATGGGGTTCTCTTCCTCGGGCTCGTAGCGCGAACCGCCGACCAGCTTGCGGTACTCGTTGGACTTGAAGTCCGACATGCGCACGATGACGGGCTTGGGGTAGAAGGCAGCGGCGATGGTCGCCACGCCTTCTGCCATCTTCTCGACGAAGAAGGCGCGCGGGCTGGCGTGGCCGCGAGCGGCCGATTCCACGGCTTTCTTCAGTTCGCCATCGACGTTCGGATAGTCCAGCACCGCCTTGGGGTGGATGCCGATGTTGTTGTTGATGATGAATTCCAGGCGGGCCAGACCCACGCCGCCGTTGGGGATCTGGGCGAAGTCGAAAGCCAGCTGCGGGTTGCCCACGTTCATCATGATCTTCAGATCGATGGGGGGCATGTCGCCGCGGCGCACTTCTTCCACTTCGGTTTCGATCAGGCCGTCATAGATGCGGCCTTCGTCGCCCTCGGCGCAAGACACGGTCACGGCCTGGCCTTCCTTCAGGAGGTCGGTCGCGTTGCCGCAGCCCACGACTGCCGGAATGCCCAGCTCGCGCGCGATGATCGCCGCGTGGCAGGTGCGGCCGCCGCGGTTGGTGACGATGGCGGAAGCGCGCTTCATCACGGGTTCCCAGTTGGGATCCGTCATGTCGGTGACCAGCACGTCGCCCGGCTGGACCTTGTCCATGTCGGAGATGTCGCCGACCACGCGCACCGGACCCGCGCCGATCTTCTGGCCGATCGCGCGGCCGGTGATCAGGACCTGGCCGGTGGCCTTCAGGCGGTAGCGCTGCTGCACGTCGTTGACGCCCTGCTGCGACTTCACGGTTTCCGGACGCGCCTGCAGGATGTAGATCTTGCCGTCGATGCCGTCGCGGCCCCACTCGATGTCCATCGGGCGGCCGTAGTGCTTTTCAATGATGACGGCGTAGCGGGCCAGTTCGTTGACCTCGTCGTCGGTCAGCGAGTAGCGGTTGCGTTCGGACACCGGCACGTCGACCGTGCGCACGGCGCGGCCTTCGGGACGCTCGGGATCGAACTCCATCTTGATCAGCTTGGAGCCGATGCGGCGGCCCACGATCGGGTAGTGGCCCTGGGCCAGCGTCGGCTTGAAGACGTAGAACTCGTCGGGGTTGACCGCGCCCTGCACCACGGTTTCGCCCAGGCCGTAGGACGAGGTGATGAACACCACATCCTGGAAGCCCGATTCGGTGTCGATGGTGAACATGACGCCGGCGCTGCCCTTGTCGGAACGCACCATGCGCTGGATGCCGGCCGACAGCGCGACGTCGGCGTGGGCGTAGCCCTTGTGCACGCGATAGGAAATGGCGCGGTCGTTGTACAGCGACGCGAACACGTGGCGGATCTTGTCCAGCACGTCGTCGATGCCGACGACGTTCAGGAAGGTTTCCTGCTGGCCGGCGAACGAGGCGTCGGGCAGGTCTTCGGCGGTGGCGGAGGAGCGCACGGCGAACGAACCCTTGCCATCAGCGTCGAGCTTGGCAAAGGCGGTACGGATCTGCGATTCGAACTCGGGCGAGAACGGCGCGTCGATGATCCATTGACGGATCTGCGAGCCGGCATTGGCCAGTTCGCGCACGTCTTCGGGGTTCAGCGTGGTCAGACGTTCGGCGATGCGCTTGTCCAGGCCGGAGGCCTTGAGGAAGTCGCGGAAAGCATCAGCGGTCGTGGCAAAGCCGCCCGGCACGCGGACACCCGCGCCAGACAGCTGGCTGATCATTTCGCCTAGTGATGCGTTCTTGCCTCCTACCGAGTCCACGTCCGTCATGCGGAGCTGCTCGAACAAAACAACGTACGACATTGAAGTCACCTTTTACAATGGAATGAAAGCGAGTTTGGTCAATGCATCAGGAAGCTGGATCACAGTCGGATCACAGCCCCAATTTACGCGCTGACCAAACTGGCCTTGGACCGCCCTTGGGGTGACTTATAGGGGCCTGATTGTACTCGGTGGAGTGCGTCCGGCCATCTGCCTGGTTGGAATTTTTTACACATGACATCTACCCCGATCATACGCACGGTATACATCGTTTCCGACAGTACCGGCATCACCGCAGAAACCTTCAGCCAGTCAGTGCTCTCACAGTTTGAAGAGGTCAATTTCAAGCCTGTCCGCCTGCCCTTCGTCGACACGCTGGAAAAGGCCGCGGAAGTGGCCATGCGGATCGACCGCAGCGCCCTGGAGGCCGGCGTTCCCCCGATCGTGTTCAGCACCCTGGTCAATCCGGACATCCTGGCGCGCGTTCGCCAAGCGAACGGGGTTTTCCTGGACCTGTTCGGCACCTTCGTCAGCCATATCGAGCAGGCGCTGGGCCTGAAGTCCAGCCATTCCATCGGCCGCTCGCACATGCAGGCCAACTCGGAAAAGTACCGCAACCGCATCGACGCCATCAACTTCAGCCTGGCGCATGACGACGGCCAGTTCGTGAACCAGCTGGACCAGGCGGACGTGATCCTGGTCGGCGTGTCGCGCTGCGGCAAGACGCCCACCAGCCTGTATCTGGCCATGCAATACGCCATCAAGGCGGCCAATTTCCCCCTGACGCCGGACGATTTCGAGCGCGGCACCCTGCCCTCCACCATCGCCCCGCACCGCGGCAAGCTGTTCGGCCTGTCGATCCAGCCCGAACGGCTGGCCGAAGTCCGCAACGAGCGCCGCCCCAACAGCCGCTATGCGCAGCTGGAGCAATGCCGCTACGAAGTGGCCGAGGCCGAACGCATGATGCGCCGCGAGGGCATTTCCTGGCTGTCCAGCACCACCAAATCGATCGAGGAGATCGCCACGACGGTGTTGCAGGAAGTGGGCCTGGACCGGGGCTGAAAACGACAAGGGCGCGCCCATGGCGCGCCCTTCCTTGCAGCGTAGTCCGGATCAGGGACGCAGCTTGACGCGTTCGCGCGAGCCGGCGCCCCAGTACTTCAGCGGCCCCATCTCCTGCTGGGCGGTCGCCTCCGAGTCTTCCAGGCGCATATCCTGGCGGCCCATGTTGGACGAATTGCCGCTCACGCCTTCGATGCTCAAGCGCACGTAACGGGTCTGGCCCGGGGCCAGCGTGAACGACAGTTGCTCGTCGTCGCGCAACGTGTCGACCACGTACTTGCCGGCAGGCCGGTTCACATAGAAGAAGCTGCCCGGCTTGGAACGGCCGACCTTCAGACCGTTCACGCGCAGGTACGGCTGGGCCGACACCACGCCAACCGGCGCCGGCGGCTGGTAGAAGTAGATGCGCCCGGTTTCCGGCACCATCACGGGGATGGTGCTGGCGACATCCTTGTACCGGGGACCGCCGCAACCCGCCAACAAGGCCGCGCCCAGCACGGCGGCAGCCACCATCTTGAACCTGCGCTTCATTCCGTCTTCTCCGATGTGCCAGCCCCACAGGCCATCAGCTCGATGGATCCCGCGAGAAAGTATATGAATAAGTCTAAAACCTACATATTGTAATTTTACTCATAGCGCAGCGGCTCTCGCTCGCGCCGTCCGGCGCCCCAGTAACGCAGGTCCGACATCGCCTGCACAGCTACGTCAGCGGAGGCCTCCAGCCGCAGAACCTGCCTGCCGCCCGCAACATCCACGCGCACGTATTGGGTCTGCCCGCCGGCCAGGGGAACCTTGAGCGCGTCCTTGCGCTCCTTGCGGTCGGTGGCGGTGATGACTTCCACCTCGCCGGGCGCGCGGTCCACGAAGAAGAAACGGCCGGATTTGGAGCGGCCGACCTTGCGGCCGTCGACCAGGATCGCGGGCTGCGCGACCTTGTCGCCATTGGGCGTTGCGGGCTGGTAGAAGTAAATCCGGCCTTCGGCAGCCTCCAGCGCCGGGATGCGGTCCGCCACATCGCCATACCGGGGGCCGGCGCAAGCGGAAAGCAACACCGCCGCGCCCAGCGCGGCAAGACTCGATTTGATCCAGCTTTTCATGTCCCGTCCTTGATCGGATCCTGGCCTCGAGGCGCGGCTCAAGACCGCCCGGCTCAGGCAAACGGGGCAGTATAAACAGGGGACGGTGCCTGCAATCGGCGGAAAAGCGGCGAAACGATGGCCAGATCGGCGTTCAGTCCAGCTTGCCGCGCAAGGCTTGGCGCCGCTGCTCGAAGAGGCAGATCGCGGCTGCGGCGCCCACATTGAGCGATTCCACCGCCGCCATGTCGTGCGGTATGCGCACCTTGAGGCGCGCCGCGGAAAGCAGTTCCGCGGCCACGCCCTGGCCTTCGTGACCGAATACCCAGGCGCAGCGTTGCGGCAACGCGTCCTCGTACAGGTCGCGCGCGCCATCCAGCGCGGTCGCCACCAGCGGCACCCTCAATCTGGGCAGCAAGGCAGCCAGATCGACGTGTTCGTGGATGGCCAAGGCGAAATGGGCGCCCTGGCCGCTGCGCAACACCTTGGGCGACCAGGCCGCGGCCGTGCCCGTCGCCAGGAAGACGCGCTTCACGCCCGCCGCCGCGCAGGTGCGCAGCAGCGTGCCGACATTGCCGGGATCCTGGATGCGGTCGAACAGCACGCAGTTTTCGTCCACCGCATCCGGCAGGTCCAGGACGGGCGGCGTCACCTGAAAAGCCACGCCCTGCCCGCTTTCCACGGCCGCCAGGGACTGCATCAGCCGCGCGTCCAAGGCCAGGCAGTCGCGGTCCGGCACCGCGGCCGCAAGCGCCGCGATGTCGGGCTGGGACAGGCGCTCCACGTCGAAGATCGCCTGATCGGGCGCGCCGTGATGCTGCAGCCACGCCTGGCACAGGTGCACGCCTTCCAGCAGCACCGGCGCGCCGCGCTTGCCCGCCGTGCCGGCCAGCTTGGCCAGCGCCTTGACTGCGGGATTGTCGCGAGAACTGATGTGCTTCATGGATTCAGGCCGAAGGCCTTGATGGGTGCGAAGCTGCGCCGGTGCTCGGCGCATGGGCCGTGCTCGCGCAGCATCTCCAGATGCAGCGGGGTGCCGTAACCCTTGTGCTGATCGAAGGCATATTGGGGATACAGGGCATGCAGGCGCAGCAGGTCCGCGTCGCGCGCGGTCTTGGCAAGAATGGAAGCCGCGGAAATCGCGGGCACCAGCGCATCGCCCTTGATGACGGTCTGCACGGTGCAGCCCAGCTTGGGAGCCTGGTTGCCGTCCACCAGCGCCAACTGCGGCATGGTGGCGAGGCCCTGCACCGCACGCTGCATCGCCAGCATCGTGGCGCGCAGGATGTTCATGCTGTCGATCTCGGCCACGCTGGCGCTGGCGATGCACCAGGCCAGCGCGAATTCCTGGATTTCGAGCGCCAGCGCCTCGCGCGTGGCAGCCTTGAGCACCTTGGAATCCGCCAGCCCGGCGATCGGTCGGGCGGGATCCAGGATGACGGCCGCGGCGTACACGGCGCCCGCCAGCGGGCCGCGGCCCGCCTCGTCCACGCCTGCCGTAATCATGGCAGGCTGCTCGGGCGCCACGAACAGGTCAGGCTGCTCCACCGGCCACCTCCAGGATCGCCTGCGCAGCCAGCGCGGGCGTGTCGCGCAGCAGCTCCTGATGCAGGGCGGTAAAGCGGGCTTCGATGCGCGCCCTGCCCGCGTCGTCGGTCAGGGACGTCCAGGTCGCCTCCGCGAGTTTCTCGGGCGTGGCATCGTCCTGCAGCAGCTCAGGCACGGCGAAATCGCGCAGCAGCACGTTCGGCAGGCCCACCCAGGGCAGATAGGGACGCTGCTGGCCGGACTTCCAGGCCATGATGCGGCGCATCCAGGGCGACAGCACGTAGGAAATCACCATGGGCCGCTTGTACAGCGCCGTTTCCAGCGTGGCCGTGCCGCTGGCCACCAGCACCGCCGTGGCCGCTTCCATGACGGACCAGGCGACGGGTGCCTGGCGCTCTCCGCCCTCGCCGTGCAGATCATTCGCGGTGACGCAGCGCAGCCCCGGTACGGGGTACTGGGCCAGAATGGACTGGAACTCCGCGCGCCGCTGGTCGTTGACCATGGGGACGACGCATTGCAGGGCCGGGTCCTTTTTCTGCAGGATCTGCGCGGCTTGCAGGAAGCGCGGCGCCAGCAGACGGATCTCGGACGAGCGGCTGCCCGGCAGGATCGCCAGCACGCGCGCATTCTGGTCGATGCCCAGGCGCGCGCGCGCCGCGGCGCGATCCGGCTGCATGGGCACGGCCCCGGCCAGCGGATGGCCCACATAAGTGACCGGAATCCCTTCCTTGCGGTAGATCTCTTCCTCGAACGGGAACAGCACCAGCATGTGCGATACCGACTCGCGGATCTTGTGGATGCGCTCATAGCGCCAGGCCCAGATCGACGGCCCAACGAAGTGCACCGTGGGCGTGCCTGCCTGGCGTAGCTGGTGCTCCAGCCGCAGATTGAAGTCCGGCGCGTCGATGCCGACGAACACGGCGGGCGGCTCCGCCAGCCAGCGCCGCTTGACGTCGCGATAGGTGCCAAGCAGGCTGGGCAGGCGCTTGAGCGCGTCGACATAGCCGAAAACGGTCAAGGCATGCATGGGGTGCCAGGTATCGAAACCATGGGCCTGCATCTGCGGCCCGCCGATACCCTCGCAGCGTACGCTGGCGTCGCGCGCTTGCAGACCGGCAATGATGCGACCAGCCAGCAGGTCGCCCGAAGGCTCGCCGGCCACCATGCCGATCCGAGCGTTCATGGGCGGATGATGCCGCGGCTTGCGACGTCCAGGAAGTCGAGCAGGGTCTGCAGGTGCGGGGCCACCTCGGGCTCCGCCTCTTGGCGGGCGCGCAGTTCAGCCCGCGCCGCGTCCAGGGACAGGCCACGGCGGTAGATGATCTTGTAGGCGTCGCGCAGCGCCGAAATGTCGGCGGCCGTAAAGCCGCGGCGCTTCAGCCCTTCGACGTTGACGCCCACCGGACGGCACGGATTGCCCGCGGCCAGCACGAACGGCGGCGTATCCTGCATCAGGGAGCTGTTGCCGCCCGTCATGCTGTGCGCGCCGATGCGCGAAAACTGGTGCACGCCGGTCAGGCCGCCCACGATGGCCCAATCGCCAACATGGACGTGGCCGCCCAGTTGCACCGAATTGGCCAGGATGGTGTTGCTGCCGATGTGGCAATCGTGTGCAACGTGCACGTACGCCATGACCCAGTTGTCGTCGGCAATCGTCGTGACGCCGCCGTCCTGCACGGTGCCCGTGTTGAGCGTGACGAATTCCCGGAACGTATTGCGGTCGCCGATTTCCAGGCGGGTAGGCTCGCCCTGGTACTTCTTGTCCTGCGGCATGCCGCCAATCGAGCAGTACCGATAGAAACGGTTGTCGCGCCCGATGGTCGTCACCCCGTCCACCATGCAGTACGGGCCGATCTCGGTGCCCGCGCCTATGGTCACGTTGGGACCGATGGTCGCGAACGGACCGACCACGACGGTCGGGTCGAGCTTTGCCGCCGGATCAACGACGGCGGTGGGGTGAATGTTTCCTGCCATTTACTCTTCCAGGCTGCGAATCGCGCACATCAGCTTGGCCGAAGCGACTTCCTGGCCATCCACCGTCGCGCGCGCTTGGTACTTACAGATGCTGCGGCTCAGGCGTTCGGCTTCGACCTCGATGCGCAACTGGTCGCCCGGCACCACGGGGCGGCGGAAACGCGCGCCGTCGATGCCGACCAGGTAATACGCGGTCTTGGAACCTTCACACTTCAGCCCGCCATTCTCGTCGGTGAACGAGAACAGGGCGGAGGCCTGAGCCATGGCTTCCACGATGAGCACACCCGGCATCACCGGGTGGTGCGGGAAATGGCCGTTGAAAAACGGTTCATTGATCGAGACGTTCTTGATGGCCACGATGGACTTGCCAGGCACCATTTCGACGACGCGGTCAATCAGCAGCATCGGATAACGATGCGGCAGTCTCTCCATGATCCCCTTGATGTCGAGTTCCATTTTTCTATGCTTTCCTGCGAAGTAAAGTAATCATGCGGCGCGGACGCGCCAGGGGCGGCAGTGCGCCGCCCTAGTCTTTTTCCAGCGTCCGCACGCGCCGGCGCAATTGCGCCAACTGTTGTATCACGGCGGCGTTGCGCTGCCATTCGCCATGTTCCGCGTACGGGAAGACCCCGGTATAGCGGCCAGGCTTCGAAATGCTGGACGTCACCGCGGTGCCGCCGGAAACATGCACATCGTCGCCCAGCGTGAGGTGCCCGGACAGCATGGCGGCGCCGCCTATGGTGCAGCGCTCACCGATGGTGGTCGAGCCGGCCACGCCCACGCAGGCCGCAATCGCGGTATGCGCGCCGATCCGGCAGTTGTGCGCCACCATGATCTGGTTGTCCAGCTTCACCCCGTCGGCCAGGACGGTGTCTTCCAGCGCGCCCCGGTCAACGGTGGTGTTGGCGCCGATTTCGACGTCGTCACCGACGGTCACGCCGCCGAGCTGCGGAATCTTGCCCCAGGCGCCCTTGCCCAGCGTGGGATCGGGCGCGAAGCCGAAGCCGTCCGCGCCCAGCACCGCGCCGCTATGGATGATGGCACGCGCGCCCACCTTGACCCCGTCATACAAGGTGACGTGGGCGTACAGGCGGCTGCCGGGGCCGACGGACGAGCCTGCGCCGATGACGCAGCCAGGTCCGAGCACGGTATCGCGGCCAATGCGGGCGCCGGATTCGACGACGCAATTCGGGCCGATGCGCACGCCTTCTTCGATGATGGCGTCAGCGGCGACCACGGCGGAAGGATGCGTGGATGCGGGCAGCTCGGGCCGTCTCGCGGCATCGAACCATTGCGCCACGCGGGCATAAAGCAGATAGGGATGCTGACAGACGACCAGCGCGAACGGCGGCCGGGCGTTGCCCTCGGCCTCCAGAGCCTGCGCCACGTCCGGCGAGACGATGACCGCCCCCGCCTGCGTGGCGCCTAACTGGCTCTGGTAGCGGGGGTTGGCCAGGAAAGCGATTTCCTGCCGACCCGCCGATGACAGGGTTCCGATGCCGCAGACCCGCATGGGGTCCGCGCCGGGAACCGCGCTGATACGCCAGTCCATCCCCTGGGTGTTGGCGGCGCTCAACAGTGTTTCCAGCGTTGGCGCGCGGGCAAGATCCAGTAGAACCGGCATAACGTGACGGGTGCTGCTTACTTGCCCAGGCTCTGGATCACCTTGTCGGTGATGTCGATGCGCGGGTTGACGGTCACTGCGTCCTGGATGATCAGGTCGTAGCTTTCCTGTTCGGCGATGCGCTTGATGGCGTCGTTGGCCTTCGTCACGATGCCCGAGAACTCTTCGTTGCGGCGGCGGTTGAAGTCTTCCTGGAACTCGCGGCGCTTGCGCTGCAGGTCGGTATCCAGGTTGGACAGTTCACGCTGGCGCTTGACGCGATCGGACTCCGACAGGACAGGCGCGTCCTTGTCGAACTTCTCGGCTTGCGAACGCAGGCTGTTGTTCAGGCGCTGAAGCTCATCGTCGCGCTTCTTGAATTCGGCTTCGATCTTGCTTTGCGCAGCCTTGGCCGGACCCGACTCGCGCAGGATCCGCTCGGTATTGACGAAACCGATCTTCGTGCCTTGGGCCTGCGCGGGAATCGCAGCAGCCGAACCGAGAATGAGCGCACCTACCAGGGCAATGGAGCCGCCCAGTTTGCCGCGGCGCATGGTGCGCAGCGATTTCGAGGTTTTAAGTGCGGAATCAGACATCATGAAAATCTCACCTTCCAGTAAGGCAAAGCCAAAGTGTGTATTGTGCCACTAAACAGCAAGGGAGCCGGCCGTACGCCCTTCTCCCTTGTTTTCAAGCGTAACGAGGCGCTTAGAAACCGGTCCCGATCTGGAACTGGAAGCTTTGCTTGTCGTCGCCAGGCTTCGAATTGAGCGGACGCGCATAAGACAACTGCAGCGGCCCCATCGGCGACTGCCACGACAGCCCGATACCTGCCGAGAACCTCCAGCCGCAAGGATCCTCGACCTCGCTGCCAGGCTTGCCGCCGGTGCATTGCAAGCCGCTGCCCGACGAAACCTGGCCGGCATCCGAGAAGATGAACCAGCGCAAGGTGCGGTCCTTCGAGGCGCCAGGGAACGGCAGGTAAAGCTGCGCGTTGGCGATGACGCGCCGCGTACCGCCCAGGTAGTCGCCCGTCTTCGTGTCGCGCGGACCCAGCGACGAGCCCTCGTAGCCGCGAACCGTGCCGATACCGCCGGCATAGACGTTCTTGATGACCGGGTAGTCCTTGCCGCCGTAGCTCTGGCCCCAATCGACCATGCCGTTCAAGGCCAGGGTGTAGGAGCCGCCCAGCGGCACAAAGTACTGTTGCTGAGCCGTCAACATCGTGTACTTCAGGTCCACGGTCGACAGGTCCGCCTTCAGGCGGGTGTAGCCGCCCTTGGTCGGCGCCAGGCCGCTGTCGCGGGTATCCTTGGTCCAGCCGGTGGTGAAGATCACCGAGTTGGTCGAATCGCCGTAATCGTTGACGAATTTCTCGTAGGCTGCCGGCGAGTTGTTGAACAGATCGATCTGGTTGCGTTCGAAGTTCGCGCCCAGCATGATGCGGTCATACTCGGAAATCGGCACGCCGAAGTTCATGCCCAGGCCCATGGCCTTGACACGATAGTCGCCGTCGTTGTTGTTCCAGGGCTCGGTCACGCGGTAGTAGGCGGACGTGGTGCGGCTGATGCCGTCCTTGGTCCAGTACGGGTCGGTGTGCGACAGCACCACGGCGCGGTTGGTCTTGCTGGTGTTCAGCTGCAGGGTCAGGTTGGTGCCGCTGCCAAAGACGTTGTCTTCGCTGATACCGGCCGACAGAATGGCCTTTTCGGACGAGCCGTAGCCCACGCCCAGGTTGATCATGCCGGTGGGCTTTTCCTTGACGTCGACGTTGACGTCGACCTGGTCGGGCGAACCCGGGACCGGATCGGTCTTGACGTTGACGTCGCTGAAATAGCCCAGGCGGTCGACGCGGTCGCGCGAGGTCTTGATGTCCTTGGCGTCGTACCAGGCGGCTTCCTGCTGGCGCATTTCGCGGCGCACGACTTCGTCGCGGGTGCGGGTATTGCCGCCGATCTGGATACGGCGCACGTACACGCGGCGGCTGGGGTCGACGTAGAACGTCAGGTCGGCCTCATGCTTGGCGCGATCCAGCTGCGGGTTCGGGTTGACGTTGGCAAACGCGTAGCCCAGTTCGCCCAGGTAGTCGGTGATGGCCTTGGCCGAGCCGTTGGCCTTGGCGGCCGAGAACGTCTCTTCCGGCTTGATTTCCAGCAGCGCGTTGATTTCCTTGTCCAGGCCCAGCAGATTGCCGGCCAGCTTCACGCTGCGCACCTTGTAAGGCTCGCCTTCGTGCACGGTAATCGTGATGCGGATGTCCTTGCGGTCCGGCGAAATCGTGACCTGTGGCGGCTCAACCGAGAACTCGAGGTAGCCGCGATCCAGGTAGAACGAGCGCAGGCGCTCCAGATCGCCCTCGAGCTTTTCGCGCGAGTACTTGTCGGTATCCGTATACCAGGTCAGCCAGCCCGGCGTGGTCAGCTTGAACTCGTCGAGCAGATCGCTTTCGGAGAAAGCCTTGTTGCCCACGAAGCGGATTTCCTGGATGCGCGCGACCGAGCCTTCGAACACGTCAAAGCTCACGCCCACGCGGTTGCGCGGCAGCGGGGTCACGGTGGAAGTCACTTCGATGCCGTACTTGCCCTTGGACAGGTACTGCTGCTTCAGTTCGTATTCGGCGCGCTCGAGCATGGAGCGGTCGAAGATGCGGCCTTCGGCGAAGCCGACCTGCGCCAGCGACGTGGTGATCGCCTTGGAGTCGAACTCGCGCATGCCGTTGAAGTTCACCGACGCAATCGTGGGGCGTTCCTGCACGACCACCACGACGACGTTGTTGTCCGTCTGGATCTGTACGTCGGTGAAAAAGCCTGTGCCGTACAAGCGGCGGATGGCTTCAGTGGCTTCTTCTTCGGTGAACTTTTCGCCCACTTTGACGGGGAGATAGCCGAAGACGGTGCCGGCGTCAGTTCGTTGAATACCCTCTACGCGGATATCCCGCACGACAAAAGGGTCGAAGGCGTGGGCGATGGCCGGAACCAGCAGTGCGGCGATCAAACCCGGCAGTACACCCTTTTTGTGATGAAACATCCGGCGAAAAGACATCCTTGAGTATCCTCGGTCGTGCAAATGGCGGGGGATTTTATGCTAAATCGCGTTCAAGTGAACAAACGCGTGAAATCATTGAACAGCGCAAGCCCCATCAGGCTTGCCAATAAACCTATGCCGGCGCGCTGTCCGATATCGATCCACCTTGCTGGCGGCGGGCTACCCCGCACAATTTCGACGAGATAGTACAGCAGATGGCCACCGTCCAGCATGGGAATGGGCAGCAAATTTAGTACGCCCAGGCTGATACTGATCAAGGCGATATAAGCGATGTACGCAACAATTCCGATTCTGGCGGTCTGGCCGGCGTAATCCGCGATGGTCACGGGACCGCTGACATTGCGCCAGGAAACGTCGCCCGTGACCATGCGCCCCATCATGCGCAGGGAGAACCAGGCGGTGTCCCAGGTGCGCACGGCGCCCTTCCACAGGCTTTCGAATACACCGTAGCGCACGGTCACCATGGGAATGTCGCCGCCCAGCTGGACGCCCAGGCGGCCAATTACCTGGCCGTTGACCGTCTCGGCACGGGGCGTGACGTTCAGGGAAACATTGGCGCCGTCGCGCGCCAGGGTCATGGCCAGGGTCTTGCCGGCGCTTTCCTGGATCTGCCGGACCAGCGCGCTGGTGTCCGGGGTGGGAACGCCGTTCACGGCCAGCACCAGGTCACCCGCCCGCAGGCCGGCCGCCTGCCCTTCGCCGCCGTCGTTGACGACGCGCACAGCGGGTTTGGGCTGGGCCAGGCGCACGCCGGCTGCGGCCAGCGGGTCGCCGCCAGCCGGATCCATCGTGTTCGACGGCAGCACCAATTCGCGCTGCTGGACCGCGCCCGCAGGCGTCTTGACCTCGATCCTGGCGCTGCCGCCGGTAGCCATGACGTCCATCAGGCGCCAGCGCGCGTCGGACCAGGAGGCCACCTCTTCGCCGTCGATGGCCAGGATGCGGTCGCCCGACAAAAGGCCGGCGCGCGCGGCCGGCGTGTCGGCCGCGGGCTGGGCGATGACGGCCACGGGCTCTTCGGTGCCGGCCATGTTCAGGCCGGCGTAGAGGAAGACCGCGAGTATCAGGTTGAAAATGGGGCCGGCGGCGACGATGGCGATACGCTGGCCGACGGGCTTGCTGTTGAAGGCCCCTGCCACTTCCGCCGGGCTCGCGCCGGCGGGGGGATCGTCCTGCATCTTGACGTAGCCGCCCAGCGGCAGGGCCGAAACGGCCCATTCCGTGCCGTGGCGGTCGGTGCGGCGCAGAATGACCTTGCCAAATCCCACCGAGAAGCGCAGCACCTTCACGCCGCACAGACGGGCCACCCAATAGTGCCCCAGTTCATGGAAGATGATCAGGGAGCCAAGCGCAACCGCAAAGGCCAGCAGGGTGAAAAGCATCGGAATCGGAGAAATCTAGGAAATCAGAGGCAGGCGGACGGTGGCGACCGAGCCTGCGTCAGGCCAGGCCCAGGTTGCCCGCGAAGACGCGCGCGTCGGAATCAAGCGCGAGCACGTCGTCAAGACTGTTGAGCGTAACAGATGCTTGCCGCGCCTGCCACTCCAGGGAAGCCTCGATTACCCGCGGAATCCAGGTATAGGGCAGCCGACCGCTCAGGAAGGCCTCCACGGCGATCTCGTTGGCGGCGTTCAGCGCCACGCAGGCTCCCTGCCCGGCGCGCAGCGCCGCGAACGACAGGGCCAGGCACGGAAAGCGGGCCAGATCCGGCTTTTCGAAGTCCAGCCGCCCCAGGCGCGTCAGGTCCAGCGGACCGACGCCGCTGTCCAGGCGTTCGGGAAAGCCCAGGCCGTAGGCGATGGGCGTGCGCATGTCGGGCTGGCCAAGCTGAGCCAGCACCGAGCCGTCGTCGTACTCGACCATGGAATGCACCACGCTCTGGGGATGCACCACCACCTCGATGCGGTCAGCAGGCATCGCGAACAGCCAATGCGCCTCGATCACCTCCAGGCCCTTGTTGAGCATGGTGGCGGAATCGACCGAGATCTTGCGGCCCATGCTCCAGTTGGGATGAGCGCAAGCCTGGGCCGGCGTCACATCGTGCAGGTCTTCCAGGTCGCGTCCGCGGAAAGGGCCGCCGGAGGCGGTCAGCAGCAGACGGCGCACGCCGGGCGCCGGGCGATCCGGCGCGACGGCTCGCCCGCCATGAGGCAGGCATTGGAAAATGGCGTTATGTTCGCTGTCGATAGGCAGCAGTTCGGCGCCGTTGTCGCGTACGGCCTGCATGAAGAGCGAGCCGGCTGCAACCAGCGCTTCCTTGTTGGCCAGCAATACGCGCTTGCCGCTGCGGGCGGCCGCCAGGGCAGCGGGCAGTCCCGCCGCCCCCACGATGGCCGCCATGACGGAGTCGCATTGGGGATCGGCGGCGGTATCGGCCAACGCCTGGGAGCCGACCCGGATTTCCGGCATGGGCTGGCCGCCCGCCCATGCGGCAATGAATTTCTCGCGGGCCGCCGAGTCCGGCACCACCACCACGGCAGCGCGGCTGGCCTGCGCCTGCTCCGCCAGGCGCGCCATCCGGCTGTACGCCGACAGCGCGTAAACCGCCAGGCGCTCGGGGTGGCGGGCGATCACATCCAGCGTGCTTTCACCGATCGAACCGGTCGATCCCAGCACGACGACGCGTTGAAAAGCCGTCAAAACAACACTCCAGACAAAAGTAGCGCAAACGGCGCGACCGGGAGAATCGCGTCGATGCGGTCATAGACCCCGCCGTGGCCAGGCAGCAGCGTGCTGGAATCCTTGCGACCGGCGCGCCGCTTGAGCAGCGATTCGAACAGGTCGCCCACGATCGACAGCACGCCGAGCACGGCGGCAATGGGCAGCGCCAGCCAGAAGCTCCAGCGCTCGACCAGCGCATGGCCGTAAGTGCCTTCCCACAGGCTGGAAAGACCGATCCAGACCACCGCGCCCAGGACGCCGGCGACCGCGCCCGCGACCGTCTTGCCCGGGCTGACCCGCGGAGCCAGTTTACGCTTGCCAAAGGCTCTGCCGGCAAAATAGGCGGCAATGTCGGCGACCCAGACCAGCGCCAGCAGCGACACCACGAAACCGGCGCCATGCGCCACGAACATCTGCGCCAGCACGGCCCAGGCGGCAAACGCCGCGGGCACGGAAAAAACCGACCAGCCCAAGCTGGCGGGAGGCGCATCGGAGCGCCCGCGCACCACCGCCGTCAGACCGCCGAACAGCCAAACCGCGGCCACCGCCGGCACCACATAACGCAGCACCCAGACGGGATCCGCGATGCCGGCATTCTGCCCCGCGAGCCAGGCGGACGCCAACGCCAGCATGCCCCCGAACAGCAGAACGGCGACGCCGACGGCAATGAGAGGGGAAGGCGGTTGCGGCAGGGTCAGGCGCAGCCACTCCCAATTGGCGCAGGCGGCAGCCAGGGCCAGAAGCGCAACGAACCACCAGGGGTTCGCGCTGACCATCGCGGCGGCCAGAACGGCCAACAGAACGACTGCGGTAACGATACGCTGGCCCAACATTTGACGGTCTCCTCGTGTACAGCCCTGGAAAGACGCGCTAGTCGCCGTCCGTTTTATTACGCGCCGTTTTCGCTGACTTGCGCGCTGGTACGGCCAAAGCGGCGTTCGCGCGTGCGGTACCAGTCAAAGGCGGCCGCGAGCTCGGCGGCGCCGAAATCCGGCCAGTAGCGATCCGTGAAGTAGAACTCCGCGTAAGCCATCTGCCAGATCAGGAAATTGGAAATGCGCTGTTCGCCGCCGGTGCGGATGAACAGATCGGGTTCTGGCGCCCAGGACATGGACAGATGGCGCGCCAGGCGCTCCTCGTCGACCAGCTGGGGCTGGGTGGCCAGTGCGGGCTCGGCGGCCAGCATGGCGCGGGTCGCCTGCAGGATGTCCCAGCGACCGCCATAGTTGGCGGCGACCGTCAGGTGCAGGCGGTCGTTGTGGGCCGTGCGCTCCTGGGCCGCGAAGATCAGCTCCTGCAAACGGGGCTCGAAGGCCGATAGGTCGCCGATGACGTGCAGGCGCACGCCCTGCTCTTCCAGCTTGCCGATCTCGCGCTCCAGCGCCTGCACGAACAGGCGCATGAGCAGCGACACTTCCTCGGCCGGACGGCGCCAGTTCTCGGAACTGAAGGCGAACAGGGTCAGATAGCGCACGCCGGCGCGGCCGCAGGCCTCGACCACGCGCCGCACCGCCTGCACGCCCTTGGCGTGGCCCGCGGTGCGCGGCAGCAGCCGCCTAGTCGCCCACCGGCCATTGCCATCCATGATGATGGCCACGTGCTCGGGAATGTCGCGGGTAGCGGGAACCGCCTGGGTCGAACTGGTTGCCATTGGTCTGGGGCTGCGCGCGGTGAAACGGCGAAAACGGAATTACGTGAAGAAAAGCCTGCGCCGTCGTTCCACCGCTAGGCAGCAAGGCTGCGAATCAATGGACAGGACGGCGCTCAGGCAGGATATCCCGGTCGCCAGGGAGATAGGGGCTAGCCTGTCACCCTGACGGCATCCAGGAATTATACGGTCATGATTTCCGCTTCTTTCTGCGTGACCATCTTGTCGATGTCAGCCACGCTGCGGTCGGTCAGCTTCTGGACGTCGTCCTGCGAACGGCGTTCGTCGTCCTCGGAGATTTCCTTGTCCTTGACCAGCTTCTTCAGCGCTTCGTTGGCTTCGCGGCGCAGGTTGCGCACGGCCACCTTGGCGTCCTCGCCTTCGCTGCGGACCACCTTGGTCAGGTCGCGGCGGCGCTCTTCGGTCAGCGCAGGCATCGGCACGCGGATCGTGTCGCCCATCGACATGGGGTTCAGACCCAGGTCCGATTCGCGGATCGCCTTTTCGATCGCGGAGGCCATGCTCTTCTCGTAGGGCTGCACGCTGATGGTGCGGGCGTCCACGAGGTTCACGTTGCCAACCTGGCTGATCGGCACGGGCGAGCCGTAGTACTCGACCTGCACGTGGTCCAGGATGCCGGTGTGGGCGCGGCCCGTACGGATCTTGGCCAGGTTGGTCTTGAGCGTGTCAAGCGACTTGGCCATCCTGGCTTCGGCGGATTTGCGGATTTCTGCGACGCTCATGGAATTTCCTTT
Source organism: Achromobacter xylosoxidans (assembly GCF_014490035.1). Lineage (NCBI taxonomy): Bacteria > Pseudomonadati > Pseudomonadota > Betaproteobacteria > Burkholderiales > Alcaligenaceae > Achromobacter > Achromobacter xylosoxidans. Next base: position 3,878,496 of record NZ_CP061008.1, read on the forward strand.
TCTTTAGACGTGTACCAAGGTGCCTTCGTCTTCGCCGCTGACGACCCGCTTGAGGGCACCGGACTTATTGATCGAAAACACTTTGATCGGCAGCTTCTGGTCACGGCACAGCGCGAAGGCGGTGGCATCCATGACTTCCAGCCGGCGGACGATCGCTTCGTCGAAGCTGATGCGCGAGTAACGCGTGGCGGTGGGATCCTTGTTGGGATCCGCGCTGTAGATGCCGTCGACCTTGGTGGCCTTCAGCACGATCTCCGCCCCGATCTCGGCGCCGCGCAACGCAGCAGCCGTGTCCGTGGTGAAGAAGGGATTGCCGGTACCTGCCGCGAAGATGACGACCTTGCCCTCTTCGAGGTAGCGCAGCGCCTTCGGGCGGATGTACGGTTCGACGACCTGATCGATATTCAAGGCCGATTGCACGCGGGTGTCGACACCCTTGTGCTTGAGCGCGTCTTGCAGCGCAAGCGCGTTCATGATGGTGGCCATCATGCCCATGTAGTCGGCGGTCGCGCGGTCCATGCCCTGCGCGCCCGGGGCGACGCCACGGAAAATATTGCCCCCGCCGATGACGATGGCCAGCTCGACGCCCGTGGCGGCGACTTCAGCGACCTCATCGGTCATGCGGACGATGGTGGAGCGGTTGATGCCGAATGCATCGTCGCCCATCAGCGCCTCGCCGGAAAGTTTGAGAAGAACCCGTTTGTATGCTCTGCTGCTCATAGGTGATATCCCGAAGAACAATCCGACGAAAGTGTAAGACAAGAAATAGGCCGGACTAGAATTTAATCTAGCGCCGGCCCTTAAGCACTACCCTGGGTCAGGCGCGGCCGGCGGCGGCAGCGGCGACCTCAGCGGCGAAATCGCTGGTCTTCTTCTCGATACCTTCGCCGACAACGAACAGCACGAACTTGCTGATCGAAGCGCCCTTTTCCTTGAGCATCTGCTCAACGCTGTGCTTGTCGCTCTTGACGAACGGCTGCGACAGCAGGGTGACTTCCTTCAGGAACTTCGCGACCGAGCCTTCGACCATCTTGGCGACGATGTCAGCCGGCTTGCCCGATTCGGCGGCCTTCTGTTCGGCGACCGAGCGTTCGGCGGCGATGTCGGCGGGGTTCACGCCGTCGGCGTTCAGAGCCTTGGGCTTGGTGGCGGCGATGTGCATCGCCAGGTCCTTGCCCACTTCTTCCGCGCCGGTGTATTCGACCAGCACGCCGATCTTGCCGCCGTGCACGTAGCTGGCCAGCGCGTTCGGGGTCTCGATGCGCTCGAAGCGGCGGATCGAGATGTTTTCGCCGATCTTGCCGATCAGGGCGGTGCGGGTGCTTTCAACCGTGCCGTCGCCGTAGGGCAGCGCCGACAGGGCTTCCACCGTGGCGGGGTTCTGCGTGGCGACCAGTTCGGCCAGCTTGTTCACGAAGCCGACGAAGTCGTCGTTCTTGGCGACGAAGTCGGTTTCGCAGTTGATTTCGATGACGGCGCCCTTCTTGGCGTCGGCGGAGATGAACAGACCGATCAGGCCTTCAGCGGTGACGCGAGCGGCAGCCTTGCTGGCCTTGTTGCCCAGCTTGACGCGCAGGATTTCCTCGGCGCGGGCCAGGTCGCCCTCGGCTTCCGTCAAGGCCTTCTTGCACTCCATCATGGGCGCGTCGGTCTTTTCGCGCAGTTCCTTGACCAGGGCAGCGGTAATTTCAGCCATGTTTGCTCCAATTTGCTAGAACATGCCCCGGCGCACCGGGACAGTGGTTTGATTCGATGGGACATCCGCGACTAGCGGATCAGGAAGATGGGAGCCCACCTTCGCATTGCCGGCGAGGCGGGAGCGGACCGATTTCGGCACCGCTCCCAGACGCTAACCGCCGGACATGACAACAGGCTTAGGCCTGGTTGTCCTGCACTTCGACGAACTCTTCCTGGCCTTCGCCCAGTTCTTCGACCAGACCGTTCAGGTTCTGTTCGCGGCCTTCCAGCACGGCGTCGGCGATGCCCTTGGCGTACAGCGCGATGGCCTTGGCCGAGTCGTCGTTGCCGGGGATGACGTAGTCGATGCCTTCGGGCGAGTGGTTGGTGTCAACCACGGCGACCACGGGGATACCCAGGGTCTTGGCTTCGGCGATGGCGATCTTGTGGTAGCCGACGTCGATCACGAAAATGGCGTCAGGCAGACCGTTCATGTCCTTGATGCCGCCGATCGACTTGTTCAGCTTTTCCAGTTCACGCTGGAACAGCAGGCCTTCCTTCTTGATCATGCGCTCGGCGCCGCCTTCGGCGACAACGGCTTCCATGTCCTTCAGGCGCTTGACCGAGGTCTTGACCGTCTTGAAGTTGGTCAGCATGCCGCCGAGCCAGCGGGCGTCGACGAAGGGCATGCCGCAACGGGAGGCTTCAGCGGCGACCAGCTCGCGGGCAGCGCGCTTGGTGCCGACGAACAGGATGTTGCCGCCGCGAGCAGCCAGCTGCTTCACGAACTTGGTGGCTTCCTGGTACTTATCAACCGTCTTTTCCAGGTTGATGATGTGAATCTTGTTGCGATGGCCGAAGATGAAGGGGGCCATCTTGGGGTTCCAGTAGCGGGTCTGGTGACCAAAGTGGACACCCGCTTCCAGCATTTCGCGCATCAAAGACATAACTTTCTCCAAGGGTTGATTTCTTGCGCCGCACCTGCATCAGCCTTTGACTGACACCCTGGGTGGTGTTGCGCGCGATTTCCCGCAAATGCGGGATGACAAAATTTTAACCGGGCCGACCGATCACTGCCGCAATAACTACGACGCCCTGGGGCGCCTTCTACTACGCTGCCGCGATAAACCCAGACGGCCGCCACGACCAAGAGCCTTGCACCGCTTGCTTGCAGGCGCTTTTCCAGACCCACCAGGAATTTCCTGGAAGTTTCCGGCGGTTTCCCGAAAGCGCACCCGGACCTGTTTTGTTGGCGGCGAAATCCAGCTCTGGAAAATCCAGCTCTTCGCGTTCAAGCAAGGGTTTTTACACCCAGACTTCAGTTCGACCGCGCATCAGACCATCGGGGCATCTCTTAAGAAAACGCGAACGTTTTCAAGAACTTAAGCCGACATCCACACCGAGTCCAAACCCTGAGCCTGCATCGCCGCTCTAAAACATGACCGGGCTTACAAGCACGCCGCGTCCCCAGCCTGGCGCCTGCTCCGGATTTGCCGCTGTCCCCGCCCGCCCGACTGGTTTCCTGTTCGCGTATCCACCCACGGAATCAACGGCCTGCCCGATTTCGCTCCACAACCTTCGCTTGCGGTGAAACTTCAGGGCGCGCCGCCGATCACTATGAAAGGACCCGCTGCCAGAACAACTGCCGGGTTTGCGAGGCATCGGTTCCGCTGCCTGCACCCGCCGGGTTCAGCCTTTGCCGTAACCCGATTGCTCCCCAAAATTTTAGGGAAGCCTATAATTCTACTATTCTTTCAAGCAGACATTCAAGCGAGACATCGCCAAGCTATTCCATGGGCACTATCACCAATCAAGCCGACCTGGCCAAGATGCGCGCCGCCTGCCAGGATGCGGCCAAAGTCCTCGATTTCATCACGCCTTACGTCAAGCCTGGGGTCACCACCGGGGAGCTGGACCGCCTCTGCCTGGAGTACCTGACCGATGAACTGGGCGTGAAATCCGCCACGGTGGGCTATGCGCCCCCGGGCTATCCGCCCTTCCCCGGCGCCATCTGCACCTCGGTCAACCACCAAGTCTGCCATGGCATCCCGGGCGATAAGGTGCTGAAAAACGGCGACTCGCTGAATATCGACGTCACCATCATCAAGGATGGCTGGTTCGGTGACACCAGCCGCATGTACGCGGTAGGCGAACAGTCCATATTGTCGCGCCGCCTGACCGAGATCACCTTCGAATGCATGTGGAAGGGCATCCAGCAGGTGAAAAACGGGGCCACGTTGGGCGACATCGGCAACGCGATCCAGAAGCACGCCGAGGCCAACGGCTTTTCAGTGGTGCGCGAGTTCTGCGGCCACGGCATCGGCCAGCGCTTCCACGAAGACCCGCAGGTGCTGCACTATGGCAAGCCGGGTACGGGCGTGAAGCTGACGACGGGCATGCTGTTCACCATCGAACCCATGATCAATGCCGGACGCCGCGAGATCCGCCAGCTGTCCGATGGCTGGACGGTCGTCACCCGCGACCACAGCCTGTCGGCCCAATGGGAGCATGCTGTCTGTGTCACCGAGACCGGCTACGAAGTATTGACCCTGTCGCCAGGAATGCCCAAGCCGCCCGCCTTCGTCACCGAACCCCTGGTCATCCCAGCCGTCTGATACACAAGCTTAGCCACCATGACCGCCGCCATACTCAGCGCCCTGCGCGAACGCATCCAGGAAGCCCGGCGGACCGCGGTGGCGCAATTCCGCACGCACCTGCGGCCGGACACCCTGCTGTCCGAGCTGCGCCGCATCGTCGACGCCGCGCTGCGCGACCTGATCAAGCATTGCCCGCTGCCCGCCGGCGCCACGCTGGCGGCCGTGGGCGGCTATGGCCGGGGCGAGCTTTACCCGCACTCCGACGTGGACCTGCTGATCCTGCTGCCGCACGCACCCACGCCCGAGGACGAGTCGGCCATCGAAAAGCTGGTGGCCTCGCTGTGGGACCTGGGCCTGGAGCCCGGCCATAGCGTACGTACCATCGAGGACTGCGAACGCGAGGCGGATGCCGATATCACCGTGGAAACGGCTCTGCTGGAATCCCGCTGGCTGGCCGGCAGCCGCACGCTGATGAAGGCCTTCGAAGCCGCGACCAAGTCCCGCCTGGACCCGCGCGCTTTTTTTCGCGCCAAACGCGTCGAAATGCAGCAGCGCCACGCGCGCTACCAAGACACTCCCTATGCGCTGGAGCCGAACTGCAAGGAGTCGCCGGGCGGACTGCGCGACCTGCAGGTCATCCTGTGGATGGCCCGGGCGGCCGGCTTTGGCAACAGCTGGCGCTCCGTGGCGCAGGCAGGCCTGCTTACTTCGTCCGAGGCGCGCGACCTGCGCAAGGCCGAACAAGCCTTCAAGCGCCTGCGCATCGAATTGCACCTGCTGGCGAACCGGCGCGAAGACCGCGTGCTGTTCGACCTGCAGCCCGCCCTGGCCGAGGTCTACGGCATCCACGCCACCGCCACCCGCCGCGGCAGCGAGCTGCTGATGCAGCGCTACTATTGGGCGGCGCGTCTGGTGACGCAGCTCAACGGCATCCTGGTGCAGAACATCGAGGAACGGCTGTTCCCGCGCCCGGATAGCGACGCGCGCGACATCGACGACGACTTCCGCAATCTGCGGGACCGCCTGGACATCATTCGCGACGACGGTTTCGAGCGCAATCCCACCCTGCTGCTGCGCGCCTTCCTGGTGATGCAGCAGCACCCGGAACTGACCGGCATGTCGGCGCGCACGCTGCGCGCCATCTGGCATTCGCGCCACCGCATCGACGCGCAGTTCCGCCGCAACCCGGTCAACCGCAAGCTGTTCCTGCAAATCCTGCAGCAGCCGCGCGGCATCGTGCACGAGCTGCGGCGCATGACCATGCTGAACATCCTGCCGCGCTATCTGCCGGTATTCCGCCGCATCGTCGGCCAGATGCAGCATGACCTGTTCCACGCCTACACGGTGGACCAGCACACGCTGGCGGTGGTGCGCAACCTGCGCCGCTTCACCATGCCGGAGCACGCCCAGGAATATCCGCTGGCCAGCCAGCTGATCGCCGGCCTGGACCGGCACTGGCTGCTGTACGTGGCCGCGCTGTTCCACGACATCGCCAAGGGCCGCGGCGGCGACCACTCCGAGCTGGGCGCGCGCGAAGTGCGCAAGTTTGCCCAAGACCACGGCATGGAGCCCGAGGACGCCAAGCTGGTCGAGTTCCTGGTCCGCCAGCATCTGCTGATGTCGGCCGTGGCGCAAAAGCGCGACCTGTCCGATCCGACCGTGGTGCAGGACTTCGCCGCCACCGTGAAGGACGAGCGCCATCTGACAGCGCTGTATCTGCTGACGGTGGCCGATATCCGCGGCACCAGCCCCAAGGTCTGGAACGCCTGGAAGGGCAAGCTGCTGGAAGATCTGTACAAGCTGACGCTGGCCGCCCTGGGCGGCGCCCATGCAGACGCCCACACTGTCCTGACCGAACGCAAGGAAGAAGCCGCCCGCCTGACCCGCCTGGCGGGCCTGCGCGACGACGCCCGCGAGGCCTTCTGGAACCAGCTCGACGTGGCGTACTTCCTGCGCCACGACGCCTCGGACATCGCCTGGCACACCCGCCACCTATACCACCAGGTCGCGCCGGCGCAGGCGGTGGTCAAGGCCCGCCCGACCGAACACGGCGAAGGCCTGCAGATCATGGTGTACACCCGCGATGCCCCCGACCTGTTCGTGGCGATCTGCGGCTATTTCGACGCCAAGTCGCTTTCCATTCAGGATGCCCGCATCCACACCACGCGCCACGGCTGGGCGCTGGACAGCTTCATCGTGCTGCTGCCGGAAGGCGCCAGCGACCTGCGCGCCCAGGCCACCCTGGTCGAACACGAACTGGCCGAACGCCTCAAGGACCCGCACGCCGCCGCCTTGCAGCAGCCCGCTCGCGGCGGCTACTACAGCCGCGGCCGCCAGTCCCGCGTGTCACGGGTGTTCCCGGTCATGCCGCAGGCCGAACTGCAGCCCGACGAGCGCAGCACCTCCTGGCGCCTGTCCGTGACTGCCACCGACCGGCCCGGCCTGCTGCACGCCCTGGCCCGCGTCTTTGCCAGCCACGAGGTGAACCTGCTGATGGCCAAGATCATGACGCTGGGCGACCGGGTCGAAGACGTCTTCATCGTCGACGGCACCGCGCTGACGCGCCCGCGCAGCCAGATGCAGTTCGAGCGCGACGTCCTGGACGCCCTGGCGGGCGAGGAAGCCCAGCAGCGCGCCGCCTGACCGCGGGCGCCCGGCATCGCCAGCGCCGCCGGGACCGCATACAATCCCGGTTTTCGGCCAGGCGATGCCCTCCCCATGGAGCTAAACGATTATCTGCGCGTTTTCGGTACCAGCTTCTTTTTCGCGCTGGCTACCCTGTTGCCGTTCCTCAACCCGCCCGCGATCGCGCCGATCTTCCTGTCGCTGACCGAGGGCGCGTCGTCGTCCACCCGGATGGTGCTGGCCAAGCGCGTGGCCATCAATGTCTGCCTGATGCTGATCGTCGCCATGGTCGCGGGCAACGTGCTGCTCAGCTTCTTCGGCATTTCGCTGTCCATCGTGCGTGTCGGCGGCGGCATGCTCGTGATCGCCAGCGCCTGGCGGCTGGTGAATTCACCCGACGCCGACACCGAACGCGTGGCGCGCATGGCCGAGTCCTTCACTCCGGAAATGGCCAAGGCCCGCGCGTTCTATCCCCTGACCTTCCCCATCAGCTGCGGCCCCGGATCCATCGCCGCGGCCATCACCGTGGGGGTGTCGCTGCGCGACCAGAACCACGTGCTGAGCCTGCTGCGGCTGGGCGGATCGATTCCGGGCATCATCGTCGTGTCGGTCACGCTCTACATCTGCCTGCGCTTTGCGGCGCAGATGCTGCACCGCCTGGGCGACAATGGCACCGCCGTGTTCATGCGCCTGTCGGCCTTCATCATGCTGTGCCTGGGCGTGCAGATCTTCTGGGAAGGTTCGCGCGAACTACTGCTGGGCGTGTTGCAGCAAGTGATGCAACCAATTCCGATTCCCAAGGCCTAAGCCTGGCTCGGGGCCGAGTCCGCCCCCTTTTCCAACCCTTGCAAAGCAACAATGACCTCTCGCTCAGAACGCCTGCTCCGCCTGATCGCCCTCTTCTGCTTCGGCGCCGTCGGCCTCGCCCTGGTTTCCCAGCATGTCTTCGACATGCCTCCCTGCGCCTGGTGCGTCATGCAGCGCCTGATCTACCTGGTGATCGGCGTCATCGCGCTGGTGGGCGGATTCGGCGGCGGACGCGCGCTGACGCGCCTGTGCGGCGCACTCGCCGCGCTGCTGTCCCTGGGCGGCATCGCGGCCGCCTGGTATCAGTACAGCGTAGCGGCCAACATGCTGTCCTGCGACCAGACCTTCGCCGACCGCTTCATGACGGGCATCGGCCTGGAAAGCGCCGTGCCGTGGCTGTTCGGCATCTATGCCACCTGCATGGACGCCAAGGTGCCGGTGCTGGGCATCGAATACGCGCTTTGGAGCCTGGCGCTCTTCGTCATCATTTTCTTCATGGCGCTGCCGGTCGTATTCCGGCGCGGCGGGTCGCAGTAACCTCCTCTTCCCGATGCCGCCTGCAGTCTTGCGGGCGGCAGCCAAACGCCGGGCTGCCTGACCACGCCCGCCTCGATCATGTCCACCCTGAAATACCTGACCGGATACCCGGAATCCCTGCTCGCCCAGGCCCAAAAGCTGCTCGACCAAGACAAGCTGGGTCCGGCGCTGCTGGCGCGCTATCCCGCCGGCCCTCATGACGTGCGCACCGACCGGGCGCTCTATCAGTACGTGACGGACCTGAAGAACACTTATATGCGCAACGGCGACCAGATCAACAAGGTCGCCTTCGACAGCAAGATCCATGTGATCCAGCATGCGCTCGGCCAGCACACCTACATCTCGCGCGTGCAGGGCGGCAAGCTCAAGGCCAAGCATGAAATCCGGGTGGCGACGCTGTTCAAGACCGTGCCGGCAGAGTTCCTGAAGATGATCACGGTGCATGAGCTGGCGCACCTGAAGGAAAAGGACCACAACAAGGCCTTCTACAACCTGTGCCTGCGCATGGAACCGCAGTACCACCAGTACGAGTTCGACTTGCGGCTGTATCTGACGCACCTGGAGGCGACACGCGAAACCTTGTGGAAGGCGGCGGCCTGATATCCCTGGGCAAGCGCTCAGTACCGCGCAATAAAAAATGCCGTCCCGAAGGACGGCATTTTTCTTGCCACCAGACAGACGCGTCAGGCGTCGCTGGCGGCGTAGCCCATGTTGAACTGCAGGCCGCTGGCCCCGCCTTCCTCGCCCGGTTCGCCACGGGACTGGCCCAGGCGAGCCAAGTACTCGGGGGTGATGTCGCCCGTAACATACTGGCCGTCGAAGCAGGACGCCTCGAAGCGCGACAGCTTGGGATTGATATCCCGGACCGCCTGCTGCATGTCGTGCAGGTCCTGGTAGACCAGCGAGTCGGCGCCGATCGCGCGGGCGATTTCCTCGTCGTTGCGGCCGGTGGCGATGAGTTCGCTCTGCGTGGGCATGTCGATGCCGTAGACGTTCGGGAAGCGCACCGGGGGCGCCGCCGAGGCGAAGTAGACCTTGTTGGCGCCGGCGGCGCGGGCCATGTCCACGATCTCGCGGCTGGTCGTGCCGCGCACGATGGAGTCGTCCACCAGCAACACGTTCTTGCCCTTGAACTCCATGCCGATGGCATTGAGCTTCTGGCGCACGGACTTACGGCGCACGGCCTGGCCCGGCATGATGAAGGTGCGGCCAACGTAGCGGTTCTTGATCAGGCCTTCGCGATAGTCCAGGTTCAGCCGCGCGGCCAGCTGCATGGCGGCGGGACGCGAGGAATCCGGAATCGGCATGACCACGTCGATATCGCCCAGGCGCATGTTGCGCGCCACCTTGTCGGCCAGGTACTCGCCCATGCGCAGGCGGGCGTCGTATACCGACACGCCGTCGATCAGCGAATCCGGACGCGCGAAATACACGTATTCGAAAATGCAGGGCACGAGTTGCGGATTGTCGGCGCACTGGCGGCTGACGAAGCGGCCGTCCAGATCGATGAACACGGCTTCGCCGGGCTCGACGTCGCGCACGAAGGCAAAGCCGCTGCCTTCCAGCGCCACGGATTCCGACGCGACCATCCACTCCACGCCCTCTTCGGTTTCCTGACGGCCGATGCACAGCGGACGAATGCCGTTGGGATCGCGGAAGGCCAGCAGGCCGTAACCGGAGATCTGCGCCACCACGGCATAGGCGCCGCGCACGCGCTTGTGCAGGGCCGACACGGCGCGGAAGATCGCGTCGTCGTCCAGCGACACGCCGCTAGCCGCCGATTGCAGCTCGTGCGCCAGCACGTTCAGCAGGACTTCGGAATCGGAGTTGGTGTTGATGTGGCGGCGGTCGACGCGGTAGAGCGATTCGCGCAGCTCGCGCCAGTTGGTCAGGTTGCCGTTGTGGGACAACATGATGCCGAACGGCGCGTTGACGTAGAACGGCTGGGCTTCTTCCTCGCTGGCGCTGGAGCCCGCGGTGGGATAGCGGACCTGGCCGACGCCCGACGTACCCGGCAGCGCGCGCATGTTGCGCGTACGGAAGACGTCGCGCACCAGGCCGTGCGCCTTGTACATATTGAATTGGTTGCCTTGCGATGTCGCGATGCCCGCGGCGTCCTGCCCGCGATGCTGCAACAGCAGCAAGCTGTCATAGAGCAGCTGGTTGACCGGCCCGCGCCCGATGACCCCTACGATTCCACACATGGTGAGAGTTCCTGGTTGATTTAAAGCTAATCAATACGGCAGCCACGTCGCCAGGGACGGCGGCAGCCACGTCTTGATATGTTTGATGGCCTCGATGGCCGAATGCGAAAACATGGCGTCCTTCCACCACGGCTCCTGCGGCAGCGGCGTGTAGCCTGCGGCGGCGACCAGCGCCAGCACGATCAACAGGCCACGGGCCAGCCCGAACATCCCGCCCAGGCCGTGGTCGGCGGGACTCAGTCCGGTGCTGCGGATCAGGGCGGCAAGCGTCATGTTGACCAAGCCCACGCCGAGCAGCACGATGATGAACACTGCAGCGTACGAAACTCCCATGCGCAGCAGCGTCGTTTCAATATAGGGCTCCAGCCAGGCATAGACCGTGGGCCCCCACCATATCGCGGCCACGAAGGCCAGCAGATAGGCGACCAGCGACAGCACCTCTTTGAGCAGGCCGCGCACCAGGCCCAGCACACCCGAAACCACCAGGATGGCCAGCACGACGAAGTCGAAGCCGGTCACTATTGGGCGGCGATGAAACCATTGTCATAGCCCAGGGTGCGCAACCGCGCCTGGGCCGCCTGCGCCGCCTCGCGCGAGGGGAACGGCCCCACCCGCAGACGGTACTGCTGTTTGCCATTGATGGTGGCTTGTTCCACGAATGCGTTGGTGACGCCAGCCTGGTGCAGCTTGCTGCGCCGCGACTGGGCGTCCTCGGATGTGGTGTAGGCGGCGATCTGCAACACGAAATTGCCCTTGGCGGCCGGCTTGGGCGCGGGCGCCGAAGCCGCGGGCGCCGGACGCCCTTCCAGCAAGGCCAGTGCGCGCGCGCCGTCATCCGAACGGTTATCGGGCTTGGCCGGCGTCGCGGGCTTGGGTTCGGGCTTGGGCGGCGTGGCCGGCTTGGGCTCGGGCTTGGGCGGCGTGACGGCAGCGGTCGCGGGCGGCGTCGCGGGCTGAGCGGCCGGAGGCGTCGTCGTTGCCGGCGGCTGCACGGAGGTGACCGGAGGCGGCGTGGGAATGGCCGAAGGATCCGTCGGCGTGGCGCTGCCCGGCGCGGGCGTCTGCGGCGCGGCGACTTGCGGTTCGGTCACTTGCGGCTGGAACGGCGTATTGCGGTCCGGCACCCTGATGGGAATGTTGTCGTCCACAGGCGTGGGCTGCGAATCGAGCACCATGGGCAGGATGATGACGGCTGCCAGCACCAGCGCGACAGCGCCCGCCAGCCTGCGCCGCGCGCGGCCGCGCAGCTCCGCAGCCTGCACCTCGCTGGGCACAGCCGCCCGTTTGGAGGACTGCGCCTGGTCGGCAGGATCTTTGCGTTTGAAAAAACCCATGGAGGAGAATTCCTTGCGGCGATATGGCGGCGGGCCGCCTGGACGCGACTGACCCGCTGCTGCCTATGCCTTGCGACCCAGAGCCTGCAAAACCGAGGCTACGGTGAGAAACGAGCCGAACACCACGATTCTATCATTCTCCCCTGCCCGTTCGCGCGCTGCCGCAAAGGCCTGGGCGGGATCCGGGTAAGCGGAGATGCCTGGTTTTTCGCCATCCGCCGGCGCAGGCGGCAACGCGGCGGCGACCTGCTCCGCCAGCGCGTCTCCAGAGGTGCCGCGCGGACCCGGCAGGCCGGCGCAGTACCAGTTGTCGATGCGCGTGCCGAGCTTGGCGATGACGCCGGCCAGATCCTTGTCGTTGAGCATGCCGAACACCGCGTGGGTGTAGGGATGGAAGCCCATGTTGTCCAGGTTCTGCGCCAGCACCGCCGCGGCATGCGGATTGTGCGCCACATCCAGGATCACCGCGGGCTGGCCCGGCAGGATCTGGAAACGGCCAGGCAGGGACGCCTGCAGCAAGCCCAGGCGCACGGCCTGCTGCGGCACCGGCAGGCGGTCGCGCACCGATTCCAGCGCGGCCAGCGCGGCCGAGGCGTTCAGCAATTGGTTGGCGCCGCGCAGCGCCGGATAGGCCAGTGAATTGCGCCGCTGCTCGCGGCCGCCGTAGGCCCATTGCTGGCGGTCGCCGGAATAGTTGAAGTCGCGCCCGAACAGCCACAGGTCCGCGCCGATTTCCTGGACGTGGTCCAGCAACGATTGCGGCGGCATCGGATCGCTGCAGATGGCCGGCCGGCCGCTGCGGTAGATGTGCGCTTTCTCGAAGCCGATCTTCTCGCGTGTGTCGCCCAGCCAGTCGGTGTGGTCCAGGTCCACGCTGGTGACGATGGAGCAATCGGCATCGACGATATTGACCGCATCCAACCGTCCGCCCAAGCCGACCTCCAGCACCACGGCGTCCAGCTTCGACTGCGAGAACAGCCGCAGGATCGCCAGCGTGGTGAACTCGAAATAGGTCAGCGACACGTCGCCGCGCGCGGCTTCGACCGCCTGGAACTGGGCGATCAGGGCCTCGTCCGTGGCGATCTGGCCGTTGATGCGGGCGCGTTCGTTGAAATTGATCAGGTGCGGGGATGTATACAGCCCGACCTTGTAGCCGGCCGCAAGCAGGATTGCCTCCAGCATGGCACAGGTGGAACCCTTGCCGTTGGTGCCGCCGACCACGAACTTCACGCCAGAAAGCTCCAGCCCCAGGCGCCCCGCCACTTCGCGCACCCGGTCCAGGCCCATGTCGATGGCGGTGGCGTGGATCGATTCCAGGTACTGCAGCCAATCGGACAGGGTGGCGGAAACGTCGGGCGTGCGGGCAGAAGACATGACAAAGCCGGTAGTGAGGTCAGCCTTCGATTTTAGCAGTCCGCGCCCGGTGTTTTCCCTAATCCCCCAGGGAGCGGCAAGGTATCCGCAGCGAAAAACTGCTTGCCACTATTTTTCTCATACATAAAAATAATTTCACGTATGAAAACTTAAACGGATCAACCATGACGCAAGGCAAGACCCCCGCCTGGCTGGTGCGCGAGGCCGACGTGCCCGGCTACCACCCCGCCAATCACACCGGCACCCTGAACCGGCGCCTGATCGGCCCGGACACCGTCGGCTCCCGGGGCGTGGAAGTGCTGCTGGGCGTGATCGACAAGGGCAAGGGCGCCCTGCCGCACGCCCACCCCGGCATCGAGCAGGTCTGCTACCTGCTGTCCGGCACGGCGCGCGCCCAGGTGCAGGACGAATGGGCCGACATGGGACCCGGCGACTGCTGCTACTTCCCTCCGGACATTCCGCACGTCTTCACCGTCACCAGCGACGAGCCCGCCCGCCTGTTGGTGATCTACACGCCCCCTTATGAAGAATCCCCAGACCGCGTGATACGCGGCTTTCCGGCGCCATCCCCAGCCGCTTGACGCGGCGCAGCCCCGGGCAGCGGACGCAGAAACCGCGCCTGGACCCGAAGCACACAGGAGACAAACCCATGAGACCACTAAGCCTGCTGGGCGCCGCCCTCATCGGCGGCGCGGCGCTGTTCGCCGGCCCCGCCGCCCACGCCACCGACTACCCAGCCAAACCCATTACCCTGATCGTCCCCTTTCCCGCCGGGTCCGGCACCGACGCCGTGGGCCGCATCTTCGGCGCCGAATTGGGCAACATCCTCGGCCAGCAGGTCGTGGTGGAGAACAAGCCCGGGGCCAACGCCACCATCGCCGCCAACTACGTGGCGCGCGCCAAGCCCGACGGCTACACGCTTTTCGTCACCACCAATACCTCGCATTCGGCCGCGCCCTGGCTGATGAAGAACGTGCCCTACGATCCGGTCAAGGATTTCACCCCCATCGCGCGCGGCGGCAACCTGCCCTTCATCCTGGTAGTGAACCCGAAACGCCCCTGGAAAACCGTGGGCGAACTGGTCGCCGACGCGCGCCAGCGTCCCGGCCGCATCACCTACGCCAGCGGCAACAGCACGGGCATCGTCGCCGGCGCCACGCTGGCGAACCGCGCCAAGATCGACATCCTGCACGTACCTTATAAAGGCACGCCGCAAGGGTTGACCGACGTGGTCGGCGGGCAGGTCGATTTCATGTTCACCGACCTGGCTTCCGGCCTGCCCTTCGTGCAATCGGGCCAGTTGCGCGCCCTGGCGGTATCGACCGCCGAACGCAGCGCCATCGTCCCGGACCTGCCGTCCATGGCCGAATCCGGCGTGCAGGATTTCGACCTGAACTCCTGGAACGGCTACTTCGGCCCGGCGGGCATGCCCCCGGAGATCGTGGCCAAGCTGAATGCCGCGATCAACCAGGTGGTCGCCAAGCCTGATGTGAAAAAGCGCTTGGCCGGCCTGGGATTCGACGCCTTCTCCAGCACGCCCGAGGCCTTTTCCCAGTTCGTCGGCGCCCAGCTGGACCTGTGGGGCAAGCTGATCCGCGACGCGGGAATCGAACAGCAATGAACGAGCGGCCGCAATCCGAACCCCCTGGCGGCCCGCTGGCGGGCGTGCGCATCCTGGACCTGAGCACCGTCGTGATGGGTCCCTATGCCACCCAGGTTCTCGCCGACCTGGGCGCCGACGTCATCAAGGTCGAGCCGCCGGCGGGCGACAACATGCGGGCCGTCGGCCCCATGCGCAACCCCGGCATGGGCCATATCTATCTGCACCTGAACCGCAACAAGCGATCGGTCGTGCTGGACCTGAAGACGCCGGAGGGACTGGAGGCCTGCCTGAAGCTGGCCGAAAGCTGCGACGCCCTGCTCTACAACATCCGTCCGCAGGCGATGGCCCGGCTGGGCCTGTCCTACGAGACGGTCGCGGCGCGCAATCCGCGCATCGTCTACCTGGGCGCCTACGGCTATGGCGAGGCCGGCCCGTACGCCGGGCGTCCCGCCTACGACGACCTGATCCAGGGCCAGACCGGCATCGCCGCCCTCTCTGCCCAGCACAGTGGAGACGTGCCGCGCTACGCGCCGCTGACCCTGGCCGACCGCGCGGTCGGGTTGCACGTCGGCATTGCGCTGGTGTCAGCGGTGCTGCACGCGCGCGGCACGGGGCTAGGCCAGCAGGTGGAAATCCCCATGTTCGAGGGCATGGCCCACCTCGTGCTGGGAGACCATCTCGGCGGCGCCACCTTCGATCCCCCGCTCGGCCCCACTGGTTACGCACGCCTGCTGGCGCCGCATCGCCGCCCCTACGCCACGGCCGATGGCTACATCAGCCTGCTGATCTATAACGACAAGCACTGGCGCAACTTCTTCGACCTGATCGACCGGCCCGAATTGTCGCGGGACCCGCGCTTCAGCACTCACGGCGCACGCGCCGCCCATATCGGCGAGGTCTACGCCTTCGTCGCCGACGTCATCGCCACCCGGGACAGCCAGGACTGGCTGGAAGGCCTGGCGCAGGCGGACATTCCCGCCTCGCCGCTCTATTCCGTGGACGACCTGCTGCAGGACGAGCATCTGGCCGCGACCGGCTTCATCCGGACCATGGACCACCCCAGCGAGGGCCCGATACGCACGACCGCGCCGCTGGGCAGATACGAATGCACCCCCACCTCGATACGCCGCCCCGCTCCCAGGCTGGGCCAGCACAGCCGCGAGGTGCTGGCCGAAGCCGGCTATGACCCCGCCCGGATCGACGCCATGGCGGCCCGCGGCATCACCCTGAATGGAAACGACTGATGGACTTTGAATTCACCCCCGACCAGTTGGCGCTGCGGGACGCCGTGTCCCGCATCTGCGAACGCTATCCGGACGAATATTGGCTGGAACGCGACCGCGAAGGCGGCTTTCCGGAACCCCTGCATGCCGATCTGGCGCGCGACGGCTGGCTGGGCATCGCCATGCCGCAGGAATATGGCGGCGCAGGCTTGGGCATGACCGAAGCGGCGTTGATGATGCAGACCATCGCGGCCTCCGGCGCAGGCTTCACCGGCGCCTCGGCGGTCCATATGAATATCTTCGGCCTGAACCCGGTGGTGGTCTTCGGCAGCGACGAGCAGCGCCAGCGCTGGCTCGGGCCCCTGATCGCCGGCCGCGAAAAGGCCTGCTTCGCCGTCACCGAGCCCGACGCCGGGCTAGACACCACCAAGCTCAGCACCCGCGCCGTGCGCCAGGGCGACGAGTACGTGGTGCATGGCCGCAAGATCTGGATCTCGACCGCCCAGGTCGCCCACAAGATGCTGCTGCTGGCCCGCACCACACCGCTGTCAGACGTCGACAAGCCCACCCAGGGCTTGTCGCTGTTCTATACGGATCTGGACCGCAGCAAGATAGAAGTGCGTGAAATCGAGAAGATGGGCCGCAAGGCGGTGGACTCGAACATGCTGTTCATCGATGGCCTGCGCATCCCCGTGGCCGACCGCATCGGCGAGGAAGGCCGCGGCTTCGAATACATCCTGCACGGCTTGAACCCCGAACGCATCCTGATCGCGGCCGAAGCGGTGGGCATCGGTCGCGCCGCATTGGACCGAGCGGTGAAATACGCCGGCGAACGTACCGTGTTCGGACGCCCCATCGGGCAGAACCAGGGCGTCCAGCACCCCCTGGCGCAAGCCTGGATGCAGCTCGAAGCCGCCGACCTGATGGTATTCAAGGCCGCCAGCCTGTATGACGCCGGCAAGCCCTGCGGCCCCTACGCCAACTCGGCCAAGTACCTGGCGGCCGAGGCCGGCTACAACGCCTGCCAGACCGCGGTCATGACCCTGGGCGGCATGGGCTACGCCAAGGAGTACCACGTGGAGCGCCTGCTGCGCGAAAGCTTCATTCCCCGCATCGCGCCGGTCAGCCCGCAGCTGATCATGTGCTTCATTGCGGAAAAAGTGCTGGGGCTGCCCAAGTCCTACTGAGTAGCGGCGCTCGATAGGCGCCCAGGCCTGCCCGTCAGGCCTGCTGCTCCAGCGCGGTGCAAGCCGAGCGCAGGATACGCGCGTAGGCCTCCTGCTGCGGCTCGATCCGGTAGATCGGCCCGCCCACCGAAATTGCATAGTGTTCGCCGGACAGCGTAACGGGCCAGGCGATCGCACCCACGTCCGCAATGGATTCGCCGCTGTTCATGAACCAGCCGCGCTGACGCGACAGCTCCAGATCCGCCAGCAGCGCCTCGCGCGTGACCAGGGTGCGCTCGTTGTGGCGGGTCATGGTCATGTCCGCGAGCATGGCGTCGCGGGTCGGCGCGTCCAACAGCGACAGCAGCGCCTTACCCAGCGAATTCGCGTGTACGTCCTTGAATTCACCCGCAACCGGCGCGTATCTGATCGTATGCGGGGAGTCCAGCACATCCAGGTAGACCACCCGCCCGTCCTGGCTCAGCTTGGCGAAAACAATCGTTTCGCGCGTAGCGTCCCTTAATTCCGTGAGGCTGGGATAGACCCGGTCCAGCACCGGGTCGGCGCGGGCGATGCGCTGTGCCATGGCCAGCAACCTGCCGGTCGGGTAGTAGCCCTGGCGTCGGCCGGTTTCATACAGATAGCCCAGCCCCGTCAGGGTACGGATCAGGGCCAGGCAGCTGGACACCGGCACATCCAGCAGCCGGGCCAGTTCCGATAGCGGCAGCGCGCGCTTTTCGCGGGCATAGGTTTCGATGATTTCGATGACTCGCAGCGCCGTCTTGACACTCATTACCCGATCCGAACTATTTAGCACGTGAAACATCTGGACCGCCGGTGGCTAAAGTTCCCTACGGGCCTGCCGTTATCGTAGCTGAGAATTCCCTGAAAACAGCGCGTTCCTCCGAGACGCCCACATCGCCGTTGGAGTGATCATGGCCGTAACCCCCCTAGCCCCCGCATCGTTTGCACCAGCGCCGGTCGCGACCCCGCCGGTTGCTCCAGACCCCGCCGTGAGCGTCGCGCCCGCGGCCGCCGCAACGAACAGCGGGGCTTCGGACAGCGCGACATCGGATCAATCCGATTCGCAGAAGCTCCCCCTGGACAAGGCCCTGGATGAAATCAATGATCAGATGAAGGCCTGGTCCACCCAGCTCCAGTTCGAAATCGACCCCAACGTGCACCAGGTAGTGGTTTCGGTGATCGACGCGGAATCGGGTGACGTCATACGCACGATCCCCAGCGAAACACTGCTGAAAATCGCCAAAATGATCGTGAACATGCAAGGAAATGGCATTAAAACGACGGCTTGATTCGACCCTGATTTCCTGCGCCGTCCGCCGCCATCGAGCGGGCCAACCATGGAAGCGTCGAATTAGGCCCGCCTAATGCCCTTACCCGGCCAATCGCTGACACCGTATTTTTGACAAAATCGCATCGCTAGGAAGGAATTTCACATGGCCTCTATCACCAACCTCGGCTCGGTTTCCGGCTTGCCTCTGGAAGAAACCCTGAAGAAATTGCAGGACGCCGAGGACAAAAAGCTCTCGATCTACGACACGCGCACGGCAAGCTACAAGACCCGCATCGACGCATATTCGAAGCTGCAGAGCGCGTTGGAAGCGGTCCAGAAGGCCGCCGGGGTCCTGGGTAAGGCCGAAACCTTGGCGGCGATCAAGGGCAGCGTCACCGGCGGAACCGCGTTGACGGCCACCGTGGCCGCCGAGGGTGTCGTCGCGGGCCAGTACACCATCGCGGTCAACAAGCTGGCCAAGTCCCAGACCCTCCAATCCAGCAGCGTCAGTGACCGCACCGCCAAGAACGGCGATGCAGGTTCCTTCGAAATCGAGCTGAGCAACGGTACCAAACAGACCATAGACCTCAAGGGCGACACCTCGCTCAACGGTATCGTCAAGGCCATCAACGCCGATGACAAGGCAGGCGTGCGCGCCACGGTCATCAACGACGGTAACGGCAACAACTACCTGATGCTGACCGCCAAGGACACCGGCGTCCAGGCTTCCGTCAAGTCCATCACCGTCACGGGCGACCAGTCGCTCAAGGACATCCTGAGCTTCAGCACCGATGCCGGCGGCGTAACCACCGGCATGGCAAACACGAAGGCGCAGGACGCGGAGGTCGTGATCAACGGCATCACCGTGAAGAGCGGCTCGAACAACATCGACAAGGCAATCGACGGCGTGACGCTGAACCTGTCCGAGGAAACCCCGGCGGACAAACCCATCACGCTCAAGCTGGAAGCGGACCCGACCGTGGCGACCAAGGCCGTGAAGGACTTCGTCACCGTCTACAACACGCTGCAGTCCACCATCAAGGACCTGACCGCATTCGACGCCAAGGCGGCGACCAATCAGCCCCTGACGGGCGATGGCACGACCCGCTCGATCCAATGGGCCCTGAGCAATGCACTGCAGGGCGTCCTGGGTGGAAACGTCGTGAAATCCCTGGCGGATCTGGGCATCACGACCGACCCGATGAACCGTCAGCTGAAGCTGGACCAGACCAAGCTCGACAAGGCGCTCAAGGAAAACTCTGCCGACGTCACCAAACTGTTGACGGGCGAAAACGGCCTGGCCAAGCAGATGGAAGCCGCCTTCAAGGACGTGCTCGGCGCCAATGGCTCGCTGAAAACCCGTCAAGACGGACTGACCAAGACCATCGACGACCTCGCGGCCCAGAAAGCTCGCGCCAAAGCCAGCAGCGATGCCGAAATGGACCAGCTGCGCACGCGCTTTGTTCAGCTGGATAAGTTCGTCTCGCAGCTGGGCGTCACCGGCAACTACCTGACTCAGCAATTTGCGGCGATGAACAAATCGTCCAAGTAAACCTAGAAGATGCATTAAATGACTTATGCCGCCCGCCGCCCCCTAGGGTCCCAATCTGTCCGCTCCTACGCCGATATCGGCCTGGAAACCCAGATTCTGGGCGCAAGCCCCGAGCGGCTGATCACCCTGCTCTACATGGGCGCGCGCGCGGCCATCGGACAGGCGCGCCTACACCTGCAGGAAGGGCGGATCGCCGAACGCGGCGCGGCAATCTCGAAAGCGATCAAGATCGTTGACGAAGGCCTGAAGATGGGCCTGAACATGGAGGCGGGCGGCGATATCGCTGCCAATCTTTCGCTGCTTTACGACTACATCGTCCGCACTCTTTTGATGGCCAATCTCAAGGCTGACGTCGAACAGTTGGACATAGCCGACCGTCTGCTGGCGGATCTGGCCGAAGCTTGGCAGACCTCCATAGATCGGCCTGCCGGCGGGATGCAGCCCTGATGGCCCGGAATACAAATTTAGCCAGCCATCGACCGCCCGAGATTTCCATGACGTCCCTGACCCAGTACACCCACCCCATCCTGGAGCACTACCAGGAGATCGCCCATATCACGAACGACATGCTGTCAGCTGCGCAAGCGGGTGACTGGGATGCCGCGATGGTTCTTGGGCAGCAATACTGCGAACAAGTCGAGCGCCTGCGGCTGACCGACAGCAGCATGCCTCTGGACGAAGCCGGGCGCGCCATGAAGTACGACCTGCTGGTCCGGATACTGGAAAACGACGCGCTCACCCGCGACCTGGCGCTGCCGCAACTGGCCCGCCTGGGCGACCTGCTGGGACGCATGAAGCGCCAGCAAACCCTGCTGTCCGCCTACGGCTACCAGGCGCCTGAAGAATGAGCGTAGGTCCTGCCGCACTCGGCAACGTCCTGGTGCAGCGGCTGGACGCCGTGCTGGGCACGACGATGTCCGCCGCCAGCGCCAACCAGGTCTCCGGCGCCCGCCCCGACGCAGTCAGCCAGCCTGGCAGCCTGGAAAAACCCGGCGCTTCGGACGGATCGACACGCGATCCGCGGCAAGGCATACAGCCCGGCGGCGCCCGCGGCGACCGCCCCAATACTGTCGTCGACCCCAAAATCGCCGCGGCGCTGGCGCTGGCCGCGCGTGGCCTGGTCACCAGCAGCGACACCACCGCCTCGGCCCCAACCACGCTGGGCACGACGGCGCGCACGATTCTTGCCTTGCTCGCCCAATTTCCGGAGGCCGCGCCAGCGGTACAGGGCCGCGCGCCCTTGTGGACCACCGATGCGCAGCCGGGACAATCCGCCGCCAGCGCCAACCCCACGCCCGCACCGCAAGCAGGCCAACAAACAGCGCAAACCGCTACGCAAACCCTCCAGCCGATGCCTGGCCAGGCATCGGCACAGGCTCCCTCCCAGCAAGCCTCCGCGCTCGCCGCCTCAGCCGCGGCAACCCTTGACGGCGACACGCCGGCGACCGGCGCCAAACAGGATCGGCCCGCCGGACCCGGCGTAAATCCCGGCGCAGCCAAAGGACCCGACGCCGCAGCGCATGCCGCCCTGGCGGCTGGCGGACCTTCCGCGCGCGCGCTGGGACAGGCTCTGCGCCAGGCGCTGCAAGGCAGCGGCCTGTTTTACGAGTCCCATCTGACCGACATGGTCTTCGGCCGCGCCAACCCTGAGCAATTGCGCAACGAACCGCAGGCCGTGCTCGGCAAGAATCCGCCAGCGCAAGATACCGCGCCCTCGCGGCCGCGGGCGGGCAACGCCCCCAGCGGCCGCGCAGGCGCCGACCCCGCGCCGGGCGGCGCAGCCTCCTCTACCTCATCGGCCCCCGGCACGCCCATCACCGGCATACACCAGGACCTGACCGTACTCGTCCGCCAGCAACTGGACGTGCTGGCCAACCAGGCGCTGACCTGGCAAGGCGAAGCCTGGCCCGGCGCGCCCATGGAATGGGAAGTCGAGCGCGACCCCTACGGCGGCGACCCCGAGTCGGCAGTTTCCACCTGGGCCACGCGCCTGAAGCTGGACCTGCCCCGCCTGGGCCTGGTCGATGCCCGACTGAACCTGGCCGGCGATCAGATCGTCCTGCAACTCGTCGCGCCGCACAGCGCGGCCGAGATCAATGACTCCTCGGACGCGCTGCGTTCGCGCCTGCTGGCAGCCGGCCTGACCTTGAGCAATCTGTCGGTGAGCGTGGTCGAACCGCGCCTCGACATTCCCGCCGATATCTGATGAGCCGCCTCACCCCCCATCCGGAATCGGACCCGAACGCCGGCCGCAACGCGGCGGTCGCCATTTCCTACGAAGAAAAGGACGGCGCTCCGCGCGTCGTCGCCAAGGGCTACGGCCAGCTCGCGGACACCATCGTCCGCGCCGCGCAGGAAAACGGCCTCTACGTCCACGAGTCGCGCGAACTGGTCGGCCTGCTGATGCAGGTGGACCTGGACGCACATATTCCTCCCCAACTCTATGTAGCGGTGGCAGAATTGCTGGCCTGGCTCTACCGCCTGGAATCGCGCGAGTTCCCCGAACCCGCCCCACCCGCCTGACCCTATTACCTGAGGAAGACCAAAGTGTTGGATGCCAGCGACCCGGAGTTCCTGCTGACCCGGCCTGACGAGATGCGTTCGGCCCTGTTCGAACTCACCCACCCCGACAGCCACATCCTGGTACGCGACGCCGCGGACCGGGAGATGGCCGTGCTGATCCTCGGCGTGGACAAGCAGGCCGGCGAATTCTTCTGGAGGCCGCGCGATTACGCCGGCGCGGACTTCGAGCAGTCCGACTCCATGGGCTTGCTGAGCGGCACCACCTTCCACTTCCATGCCACCGCCTATGGCGGCGTGCAGATCCGCTTTCGCGTGCAGCGGCCCCAGATCATTCATTTCGACGACGGCAGCGCCGCGCTGGTATCGCCGTTCCCGGAACGCCTGGCCCGCATCCAGCGCCGCAAGATGTTCCGCGCGTCCCTGATCGCGGCCGCCAACGTATGCCGCGCCAGTTGGCAAGCCACGCCCAACGACAAGCCCTACGCGTTCACGATACGCGACATCTCGGTCGACGGCGTAGGCCTGCGCGCAGGACTCGCGGTCTCCGCCCTGCCGGAACGCGGCACCGTGCTGGAAAATGTGCAACTGGATTTTGGCGACCAGGGCAAGCTCAACGCCAGCCTGGAAGTGCGCAATGTATACCCGGTTTCCGGCCAGCCCATGGTCTCATCCGCCGATCCGGACGAACCGGCGGCAAGGCATGTTTCGCTGACTGGCGAACCGCCCGTCAGCCACCTGGGAGCCGTCTTCCTGAATCTGGATGCGCGCCAGGAAAACTGGCTGCAGCAGGTAGTCTGGCGCCTGGAAAGAGGCGCCCAGCGCAATTGATACCTGGTTTGGCGGGGCCATGCGCTGCAAGCGCCCCGCCCCTGATGCCTGCTGCGCTTGCGGCGTACACGCAAGCGCTGTTCCCGCGACGGGACTCAGACCGCCATCGAGGAAATTTCCTTGTAGGCCGCAACCAGCTTGTTGCGCACCTGCACCGCCGTCTGGAAGCCGATGCTGGCCTTCTGCATGTCGATCATGACGTCGTTGAGGGAAATATCGGGCGCTCCCAGCTCGAACGCCTTGGCCTGGGCCGTGGCGGCATTCTGGGCGGAAGTGACGCGACGGATGGAGCGTTGCAGCTCCGCGGCAAAGCCGTCCGGCTGACCGACCATTTCACCCGCGCTGAGATTACCGGTCTCCGCCTTGCTCACTACCGCGCGCATCTGCTGAAGCATGCTTTCGATGCCGGACAAGCCTGATACAGCCATTACCTGATTCCTTGCTGGTTGGGATTACACCAATTGTGCGCACAGCGTAACGCCAACTCAGCCGGTTCATAGCCGACAAGAACCGCCAAAAAACCCGACATTTCCACGAATGCAGCCGCTTGCCGTCAGGGCGGCCGCGGCTTTGTCCGCCTTGTCGGGGACATAGGAGATAAGTAACGCCAAAAACCGGCCGTTTTCAACGATTGGGATGGACGTCTCAGGGGCAATAATCCACGCTCTCCCCAGACCAGAAGCACGTTGCATGTGTAATCTGCCCTACCCAGACATGAAGTCCCAATTCCAGCTCCGCGTGGCCAGCGGGGGCCGCCAATGAACCAGCAGGCCACCCTGAGTTCGTCGCTGCTGACGAAGTTCCCCGTGCTGGAGAAGGTGCGCGCGCTGCCCAAGCCTGTCCTGCTGGGCGCGGCGGCGGCTCTCGTCGCGGTCATCGTCGCCGTGGCGATGTGGAGCAGCGAGCCCAAGTACAAGGTGCTCTTCTCGAACCTGGACGACCGCGATGGCGGCGCCATCGTGGCGGCGCTCGGCACGATGAACGTGCCCTACCGCTACAACGAAACCGGCACCGCCGTGCTGGTTCCGGCCGACCGCGTGTACGACGCCCGTCTGCAACTGGCGTCCCAGGGGCTGCCGCGCGGCGGCTCCGTCGGTTTCGAACTGATGGACAACGCCCGCTTCGGCGCCAGCCAGTTCACGGAACAGATCAACTACCAGCGCGGCCTGGAAGGCGAGCTGGCGCGTTCGATCGAAGCCATGCACACCGTGCAGCACGCCCGCGTGCACCTGGCCATGCCGCGCCAGTCGCTGTTCGTGCGCGAACGCCAGGCGCCCACCGCCTCGGTGCTGCTGAACATGCATCCGGGGCGCAGCCTGAGCGACGCCCAGGTCTCCGCGATTTCCTGGCTGGTGGCCTCGAGCGTCCCCGAACTCACCGCCGAAAACGTATCCATCGTGGACCAGAACGGCCGCCTGCTGTCGGCGCCGATGGGCGAAGGCCGCGGCATGGACGCCGACCAGATGCGTTTCGTGCGCGAAATGGAACAGCGCACGGTCGAACGCATCCTCACCATCCTCAATCCGCTGGTCGGCCCGGGCAATGTGCACGCCCAGGCCAGCGCCGACGTCGACTTCGCCCGCCGCGAAGAAACCTCCGAGGTCTACCGCCCGAACCAGGAGCCCGGCCAGGCCGCCGTGCGCAGCCAGCAAACCAGCGACTCGACCCAGCGCGGCATCAATCCCGCGCAAGGCGTGCCTGGCGCGCTGTCGAACCAGGCGCCGGCCAATCCGCAGGCTCCCATCGCCAACCCGCCGCAACCCCAGCCGCCCCGCCCCGGCCAGCCGCAGCAACCGGCCAATGCCCAGCAGCAGACCGGCACGCAGGCGGTCACCGGCAACCTCAATGAACGCCGCGACGCCACCACCAACTACGAAGTAGACCGCACGATCAGCCACATCAAGCAGCCGGTTGGCAACCTCAAGCGCCTGTCGGTCGCCGTGGTCGTCAACTACATGCGCGACAAGGACGGCGAACTGCAGCCCCTTCCGCCTGAAGAACTGAACAAGCTGACCAACCTCGTGCGCGAAGCCATGGGCTACTCCGAGACCCGCGGCGATTCGCTCAACCTGGTCAACAGCCAATTCAACGACGGCCCGCCGCCGGTGCCGATGTGGCGCGATCCGGAAATGATCTCGCTGTTCAAGACGATCCTGGCCTGGCTGGTCGGTGGCGTGCTGGCGCTGTGGCTGTATCGCCTGCTGCGCCGCACGGTGGGCGACTACCTCTACCCGCCGGTCGATCCGGAGCAGGCTGAAGCCGAGCGCATCGAAGCCGCACGCGAGGCCCAGGACGCGGCCCGCGCCAAGGAAGTGGACCGCTACCAAGACAACCTGGAACGCGCCCGCACGATGGCCACCAAGGATCCGCGCGCCGTCGCGATGGTTCTGCGCACCTGGATGAACAAAGATGAAAAATGATTCCACTCCGCTGGACGGCATGACGCGCAGCGCCGTGCTGATGATGTCGCTGGGCGAAGATGCGGCGGCCGAGGTCTTCAAGTACCTCGGCGCCCGTGAAGTCCAGCAGGTCGGCGCCGCCATGGCCAGCCTCAAACAGGTCACGCGCAGCGACGTTGCGGTGGTGCTGGAAGAGTTCCGCCAGGAGGCCGACCAGTTCATGGCTGTAACGCTGGGTTCGGACGACTACATCCGCACCGTGCTGACCAAGGCCCTGGGCAGCGACCGCGCGGCCGGCCTGATCGAAGACATCCTCGAAGCCGGCGAAGGCGGCAGCGGCATCGATGCGCTGAACTGGCTCGATCCGAACACCGTCGCAGAACTGATCGGCGACGAACACCCGCAGATCATCGCGACCATCCTGGTGCATCTGGAGCGCGACCGCGCCGCCGGCGTGCTGGCGCTCCTGACGGACCGTCTGCGCAACGACGTGATGCTGCGCATCGCCACTTTCGGCGGCGTGCAGCCAGCCGCGCTGTCCGAGCTCACGGAAGTCCTGAATTCGGTCCTGGCCGGCCAGGGCGCAAAGCGCAGCAAGATGGGCGGCGTGCGCACCGCGGCCGAGATCCTCAACATGATGAACTCGACCCAGGAAGAAACCGTGGTCGCCAGCCTGCGCGAGCGCGACAACGACCTGGCGCAGAAGATCATCGACGAGATGTTCGTCTTCGACAACCTGCTCGACGTCGAGGATCGCGCCATCCAGCTCATCCTCAAGGAAATCGACAACGACACGCTCATGGTTGCGCTCAAGGGCGCCCCGGAAGAGCTGCGCGCCAAGTTCCTGCGCAACATGTCCAGCCGCGCCGCCGAAATGCTGCGCGAAGACCTGGACGCGCAAGGTCCGATCCGCATGTCCAAGGTCGAGACCGAGCAGAAGAAGATCCTGCAGATCGCGCGCCGCCTGGCCGAGAGCGGCCAGATCGTCCTGGGCAACCAGGGAGACGACACCTATGTCTGAGGTCGACAGCGGCGCCACGGCGCTCATCTCGCGCAGCGCCGCCTGGCGGCGTTGGCAGATGCTGTCGTTCGACGAGCCCGCGGTCGTCGAAGCCGAGCCGGAACCCGAACCCGACCCCGGGCCGGATCCCGAAGTGGTGATGGCCCAGCTGCGCGCCCAGGCGCTTGCCGAAGGCCGCGAGGAAGGCCACGCGCTGGGCCACGCCGCCGGCCTCGAAGTTGGCCAACAGGCTGGCTATGAGGCCGGGCTCGCCGCCGGCCGCGAACAAGGCTACGCAGAAGGCCTCGTCCAGGCCCGCGAACAGGGCGCCGCGGAAGCGCAGCGCCTGCATGCGCTGGTAGAAGCTTGCGCCGCGTCCCTAGGCTCGCTCGAAGAAAAAATGGGCCAAGGCCTGCTGACCCTGGCTCTCGACATCGCCCAGCAGGTCGTGCGCACCACGCTCGCCGACCAGCCGGAAACCGTCGTCAACGCGGTGCGCGAAGTGCTGCACATCAATCCCACCGCCGGCGGCCAGATGCGCCTGTGGGCCAACCCCGACGACATCGAACTGATCCGCCTGCATCTGGCGGACGAGCTCAAGGAAGGCCACTGGCGCGTCCTGGCCGATGAGTCCATCTCGCGCGGCGGCTGTCGCGCCGAAACGCCCTTCGGCGACATCGACGCCACCTTGCAGACGCGCTGGCGCCGGGTCGCGGCCTCGCTGGGCCGCAACGTCTCCTGGGAGGAGCCGGTGTGAGCGCCAATCCGGCTCCCGCCCTGCCCGGCCAGCCGGCCGCGCCCGCTACCGCGGTGCCGGTCATCGACCGCTGGCAGACTCAGCTACAGATCGGCTCGATCCGCGCGGCCTCGACCGACCCGTGGCTCGTCAGCGGCAAGATCACGCGCGCCACCGGCCTGGTGCTGCACGCCACCGGCCTGCGTCTGCCCGTCGGGGCGGCCGCCCGCATCGAAATCGCCCGCGGCCACGACCACTGGGCGGATGCAGAAGTCGTAGGCTTCGACGGCCACACCCTCTATCTGATGCCGCAGGCGGATATTTCCGGCTTGCCGCCCGGCGCGCGCGTCGTGCCCGGCGAGCCTCCCGTGCAACGCCAGATCCCGCTGCCGCGCAAGGCCGAACTGAACGGCAACGCCAAGCCGCAGCTGGGCCGCCACCTGCCGGTCGGCAACGCCCTGCTGGGCCGGGTGCTGGACGGCGCCGGCCGGCCGCTGGACGGACTGGGTCCGCTCAATGGCGCCGAACTCGCCCCCCTGTCCGCCCAGCCGATCAACCCGCTGTCGCGCGCACCCATCGATACGGTGCTCGACACCGGCGTGCGCGCCATCAACGGCCTGCTCACCGTGGGCCGGGGGCAGCGCATGGGCCTGTTCGCCGGTTCCGGCGTCGGCAAGAGCGTGTTGCTCGGCATGATGGCCCGCTACACCAAGGCCGACGTGATCGTCGTCGGGCTGATCGGCGAACGCGGCCGCGAAGTCAAGGAATTCATCGAGCACAACCTCGGCCCCGAAGGCCTGGCGCGCTCGGTCGTGGTGGCTGCGCCGGCCGACGTGTCGGCGCTGTTGCGCCTGCAAGGCGCCGCCTACGCCACGCGCCTGGCCGAACACTTCCGCGATCAGGGCCTGGACGTGCTCCTGATCATGGATTCGCTGACCCGCTACGCCATGGCGCAGCGCGAAATCGCGCTGGCCATCGGCGAGCCGCCTGCCACCAAGGGCTATCCGCCCTCCGTCTTCGCCAAGCTGCCGACGCTGGTCGAACGCGCGGGCATGGGCGCGCCCGGACCGTCCGGCAAAGCAGGCTCGATCACTGCGTTCTACACCGTGCTGGCCGAAGGCGACGACCAACAGGATCCGATCGCGGATTCGGCCCGCGCCATCCTGGACGGCCACGTCGTGCTGTCACGCCACCTGGCCGAAGCCGGCCACTACCCGGCCATCGACATCGAAGCGTCGATCTCGCGCGCCATGACCTCGCTGATCACGCCCGAGCAGTTCGCCGTGGTGCGACGCTTCAAGCAAAGCCTGTCGCGCTACCAGCGCAACCGCGATCTGATCGCGGTGGGCGCCTACGCCGCCGGCAATGACCCGCAGCTGGACGACGCCATCGCCCGCTATCCGCGCCTGGAAGCCTTCCTGCAGCAAGACATAGGCGAAAACGTCGGCTATGAAGCCGCCGTCAACCAACTGCAGGCCAGTTTCGAATTGAGGAACGCTTATGCCTAGCCAATTGCCTTTGGACATGCTGATCAACCTGGCCAAAGAGAGCACGGACGAAGCCGCCCGCCTGCTCGGCAGGCTCAGCGCCGAACGCACCAACGCCGAACGCCAGCTATCCATGCTGCACGACTACCGCCAGGACTACCTGGAACGGCTGCAACAGGCGATGACCAGCGGAATGTCGGCCAGCGACTGCCATAACTACCAGCGCTTCATCAGCACGCTGGACGACGCCATCAGCCAGCAACAAAGCGTGTTGCGCCAGGCGGACGACAACCTCGCCAAGGGCCGGCTTTACTGGCAACAGGAAAAACGCAAGCTCAACTCCTACGACGCCCTGGCGCAGCGCGAACTGCGCGCCCAGGCCGTCGTGGAATCCCGCCGCGAACAGCGCGCCAACGATGAATACTCCGCCCGCCTGGTCCAACGCCAGACCGGCATGCATTAAGCAATACCTCACAGGAAGCCCCAGATGAACGCTCCCCTGCCCCTGCCCTCCATCGCGCCCGCCGCGCCCTCGTCGATCGCCGACGCGCTCGGCGCCAAGAGCGCGCCTGTAAACAAGAAGGGCCCCAGCTTCTCCGACGTGCTGGCCCAGCAGCGTCCCGCGCAACAACGCCCCAGCCAGGCCGCCGATTCGCGGCCCGCGAACAACGGCGCCAAGACGTCCGCTGATGGCAAGACTTCCAGCGACCCGGCCGCCCGCGCCGAAGGCGCCGCCGCCGGCGCCATCGACGAGGCGGTGCAAACCGCCGCGCAGGCCGAGGCAGGCGCGCTGGCCGTCGCGGCCGCGCAACCCGCGGTCATTCTCCCGCAGCAAGCCCTGGAAATCGCGGCCCAGGCCGCAGAACAAGTGCAGCTCGCACGCGGCAACGCCGCCGCTGCCGCCGCAGCGATGAGCAGCGGCGCCGCCGTTCTGACCGCCGCGCTGAATGCCGCCGACGCCGCGCCCGCAACGCAGGCGCAGGCCGCTGCCATCGCCGCCTCTGGCGCTGTCGGCCTGACCGCTCCGCAAGCAGAGGCTGCCGCCGCGCTTGCCGCCCGCGAGGCCGAAATCGCCGTGCCGGTCGTCACCGCGGCAGCCAAGCCCGGCACTGACGCGGCGGCAGTCGCGCAAGCGCCGGTCCGCACCCCGGCCGCTGCCGCGCCCGTCAAGGCCGAAACGCCGCGACTCGCCGCGGAAGTCGCGCTGCCCCGTCCCGCGCGCGATGCGCGCCCGGCTGCGGACCACGCCGCCATGCCTGAACAGACCGACGAAACGCCGGCCCTGGCCAGCGCCCAACAGCAATTCCAGGCGCCGCAACATGGCGCCTCGGCCCAGGACCACCTGGCCCAGGCGCTTGCCGCAGCCGCGCAGCGTCCTGCCGCCGCTCCGGTTGCAAATCCGGCAGCCGTAGCCGCACCCGTCGTACCGGTGGTGCTTCAAGTCGCCACTCCCGTGGGCGGCACCCATTGGGGCACAGAGCTCGGCCAACAAGTCGTCATGATGAGCCACAGCGCACGCCAGGGCATGCAAACTGCCGAACTGCGCCTCGATCCGCCCGATCTGGGTCCGCTGCGCGTCAGCCTGAACCTGACGGACGGCGTAGCCAGCGCTTCGTTCGTGTCGGCCCACGCCTCGGTCCGCCAGGCGATCGAAACCGCGATCCCGCAACTGCAGCAGGCGTTGGCCCAGGCCGGCATCTCGCTGGGTCAGACCAGCGTGGGTGAACAAGCCGCCCAACAGGAGTTCGCGCAGCAAGGCGGCAACGGCTCGCAGCGCCATGCCGGCGGTAGCCAGACTGGCGCCGAGGCCGCGGCTGAAGCCCCCGTTGCGGTGGCAACCCCGCGCAACGCCAACGCGCTGGTGGACACCTTCGCCTGACAAAGCAACGCATCGCCTCTGGCCACGGCTGCGGGCGGTGCAGCAATAGCTTGAGATACGCGGCTTTCGCCCTGTTTTTCGCCTCCAAGCGGAAGCGGCATTTGGGGCAGAATGCTTTCATCCACTAAGAACCCGTTTTCATCAGCGGCAAAACACGCATCGACACCGAGATGGCGACTTCCAAACCTTCACCCATGCCTGCGCGCGGCGCGCCTTCTTCCCGCTCCGGCGGCATGGGCCGTATTCTTCGCCCCTTGCTGGCAATCCTGGTCCTGCTCATCGTTGCCGCGGCCAGCGCCGGCGCCACCTGGTTCATCACCCAACGCATGCAGCCGCAGAACAGCGCAACCGTGCAGCTCGGCGTCGGTCAAGTGCCCGCCGGACAGCCTGGCCAACCCGGCCAGCCGGGTCAGCCGGAACAAGGCCCGCAAGCCACCCCGACCACCTTTGTCGCGCCGCCGGCCAACCCGGTCGCCGTGCCCGCTCCGATCTTCGTGCCGATCGAACCCTTTACGGTCACGCTGCAAAATCCGGATACGGAACGCATCATGCATGTGGGCCTGACGCTGCGCGTCAGCGACGAGCAGACCCGTACGCGCCTCGAAAAGTACATGCCTGAAGTGCGCAGCCGCATCCTGATGGTGCTGTCGTCGCAATCGCCCACCGGCGTGCAGACTCAGCAAGGCAAGACCGACATGGCCAACGCGATCAAGCAGGCCGTGAATCGCCCCTTCTCGCCCCTGCCGGACGGCCAGTATGTCACCGACGTACTGTACACGGCGTTCGTGGTGCAATAAGCATGGCCTACGAGGCATTTCTTTCGCAGGACGAGGTTGATGCGCTGTTGGCGGGCGTCACCGGCGAAAGCGACAGCAAAACTACCGCCGCGGACCCGAACGCCGGCGCCCGCGCTTACGACCTGAGTTCGCCGGACCGCGTCGTGCGGCGCCGCATGCAGACGCTGGAGCTCATCAACGAGCGTTTCGCCCGGCAGATGCGCCATGTGCTGCTGAACTTCATGCGCCGCAGCGCCGACATTACCGTAGGTTCGATCAAGATCCAGAAGTACGCGGATTTCGAACGCAACCTGCCCGTGCCGAGCAATCTGAACATGATTCAGATGAAGCCCCTGCGCGGCACGGCCCTCTTCACCTATGACCCGAACCTGGTGTTCCTGGTCATCGACAGCCTGTTCGGCGGCGATGGCCGCTACCACACGCGCGTCGAAGGCCGGGACTTCACCACGACCGAACAGCGCATCATCCGGCGCCTGCTCAACCTGACCCTGGAAAGCTACGGCAAGTCCTGGGATCCCGTCTACCCGATCGAATTCGAGTACGTGCGCTCGGAGATGCACACCAAGTTCGCCAGCATCACCGGCAACAATGAAGTGGTGGTCGTCACCTCGTTCCACATCGAATTCGGCGCGACCGGCGGCGACCTGAACATCTGCCTGCCCTATTCCATGATCGAACCGGTGCGCGACCTGCTGACGCGCCCGCTGCAGGAAACCACACTCGAAGAAGTGGACCAGCGCTGGGCGCAGCAGCTCTCGCGCCAGGTGCGCAGCGCCGATATCGACGTGGTTGCGGAATTTGCCCGCATTCCCTCGTCGATCCGCGAACTGATGAGCCTGAAAGTCGGCGACGTCCTTCCCGTGACCGTACCCGAAACCATAGTCGCCAGCGTCGACGGCGTGCCGTTGATGGAATGCGGCTACGGCGTCTTCAATGGCCAGTACGCCTTGCGCGTACAGAACATGTTTACCCACGATACAGAATCCAACGAGGCCTCTGACCATGACTGACAAGAACGAGCCCGGTACCGGCTCGTCCCCGGCCGACGACTGGGCCGACGCGCTCGCCGAACAATCCCGCGCCAATCCGCCCACCCAGGCCGACGGCCTGAAGCCCCAGGACGACTGGGCCGCAGCCATGGCCGAGCAGACCAGTGCGGCGGCGCCCGCTGCCGCGCCGGCTCCCGCAGCGGCGGCGCCTGCCGCTCCTGCCGCAGCCGCCCAACCTGCCGCGCAATCCGTATTCAAACCCCTGGCCGGTGCCACCGGCGGCGCGGGCGCGGATATCGACCTGATCATGGACGTACCCGTCCAGTTGACGGTCGAGCTGGGCCGCACCCGCCTGACCATCAAGAACCTGCTCCAGCTGGGCCAGGGTTCCGTGGTCGAGCTGGACGGCCTGGCAGGCGAGCCGATGGACATCTTCGTCAACGGCTACCTGATCGCCCAGGGCGAAGTCGTGGTCGTGGAAGAC
Source organism: Achromobacter xylosoxidans (assembly GCF_014490035.1). Classification (NCBI taxonomy): domain Bacteria; kingdom Pseudomonadati; phylum Pseudomonadota; class Betaproteobacteria; order Burkholderiales; family Alcaligenaceae; genus Achromobacter; species Achromobacter xylosoxidans. Next base: position 3,911,611 of record NZ_CP061008.1, read on the forward strand.
AAGTACGGTATCCGCCTGACCGACATCATCACGCCGTCCGAGCGGATCAACCGCTTGAACAACCGCCGCTGATCCTGGCGTCATGGACGATTCCGCCCTCCTGCGCGTCTTTGCCGGCCTGATCCTGGTCGTGGCCGCCATCCTGGCCTCGGCCTGGCTGGCGCGCCGCGCCGGGCTGACACAGCGCGGCGGCGGCAACCTGTTGCGGCAGGTCGCAAGCCTGCCCGTCGGTCCGCGCCAGAGCATCGTGGTGGTGGAAGTCGAGAACACCTGGCTGGTGGTGGGCGTCGGCCCGAACCAGCTCAATACCCTGCATACCCTGCCCGCCGGCCAACTGCCGGAGGCTTCGACCTTGCCCGCGGCCGCCTTCGCGGCCAAGCTGGGCCAGGCGCTCAAGCGCCGCTAGCGCTGCCGCGCCCTCCAAGCGACACCCATGAGTTTGCTCACCAGCACGACACCCGTCCGCGCCCGGCCCGGCGCGCTACACCTGCTCGGCGCCGCCGCCCTGCTAGGCCTGGCCCTGTTTCCCGCGGGTGTCGTCGCGCAGGCCACCTTGCCCGCGCTGACCGCAACGCCGGGTCCGAACGGTTCTGAAACCTATTCGCTCAGCATGCAGACGCTGCTGCTGATGACCTCGCTGTCGTTCCTGCCCGCCGCGCTGCTCATGATGACGGGCTTCACCCGCATCATCATCGTGCTGGGCCTGCTGCGCAGCGCCATGGGAACGGCCATGTCGCCGCCCAACCACGTGCTGATCGGCCTGGCGCTGTTCCTGACCTTCTATACGATGTCGCCGGTATTCGACAAGATATACACCGACGCCTACAAGCCGCTGTCCGAAGGCTCGATCCAGTTCGAGGCAGCCGTCGAGCGCGCCGCCGCGCCGCTGCGCACCTTCATGCTGCACCAGACGCGCGAGAACGATCTGTCGCTGTTCGCCAACCTGGCCAAGCAGCCCGCCCTGGAAGACCCTACCCAGGTGCCTCTGCGCATCCTGGTGCCGGCGTTCATCACCAGCGAACTCAAGACCGCCTTCCAGATCGGCTTCACCATCTTCATTCCCTTCCTCATCATCGACCTGGTCGTCGCCAGCGTGCTGATGGCGCTGGGCATGATGATGGTTCCTCCGGTCACGGTGGCCCTGCCCTTCAAGCTGATGCTTTTCGTGCTGGCCGACGGCTGGAACCTGCTCATGGGCTCCCTGGCCCAGAGCTTCTATCAGTAACGCCTGGAGGAGAATCGCCATGACCGCCGAAACCGTCATGACCATGACCTACCAGGCAATGAAGATCGTGCTTGCGATGGCTGGGCCCTTGCTGCTCGTGACACTGGTGGTGGGCCTGGTCATCAGCATCTTCCAGGCCGCCACGCAGATCAACGAAATGACGCTGTCGTTCATTCCGAAGCTGTTGGCCATGTGCGGCGTGCTGGTGCTGCTCGGTCCCTGGCTTATCGGCGTCATGGTCGACTACATACGGCAGCTGATCGGCCAGATCCCCATGCTGGTGTCCTGAGCGGCGCCCGCCGCCGGACACCGGACCTTTCCCCATGATCGCCTTCACGCTCGAGCAGCTCAACGGCTGGATCGGCCAGTTTCTCTGGCCGTTCGTGCGCATTCTGGCGCTCGTGGGCACCGCCCCGCTGTTCTCGGAATCGCTGATTCCCATCAAGGTCAAGGTCGGGCTGTCCTTCGTCCTGGCCGTTGCGATCAGTCCGGCGCTTGATCCCGTGCCGCCCATTGCGCCCGGTTCGTTTGCCGGATTGTGGATGGTGATGCAGCAGGTGCTGATCGGCATCGCGCTGGGATTCACCATGCGCCTGGTGTTCGCCGCCGTGCAGACCGCCGGTGAATTCGTCGGCCTGCAGATGGGCCTGTCGTTCGCGTCGTTCTTCGACCCGAGCTCCGGCGCCAATACCGCGGTGCTGTCGCGTCTGTTCAACATCATTGCGATGCTGACATTCCTGGCATTGGACGGCCATCTGCTGGTCCTGGCGGCACTGGTCCGCTCCTTCGACACCTTGCCCGTCGCCATGATCCAGCTGCATCAGAACGGCTTTGGCGTGGTGGTGGAATGGGGCAAGACCATATTCGTATCGGGTCTGCTGCTGGCCCTGCCCCTGATCTGCGCGCTGCTGACCATCAACCTGGCCATGGGCATCCTGAACCGTGCGGCGCAGCAGCTATCCGTGTTCTCGATCGGATTTCCCGTGACGCTCATCATCGGCGTCACCATTCTGGCGGTCGTCCTGCCGCACGCCGGGCCCTTCCTGGAATCGCTGTTCGAATCCGGCCTCACCGCGATGAGCCGCGTCGCCGACGCCCTGGCGGGCAAGTAGGACTGGACTCATAGGGACCGCCGGGGCGGTGTGTGACACCGCCCCGCGCCCGATCACTGCTGCCCGGTAAGACGGAACACCCGGATCGTCTCGCGCAGCGCGCCGGATTGGTTGCCCAGTTGGACCACCGCGCCGCCCAGGTCCTGGACCAGCGCGGTGTTCTGCACCGTCATCACGTCCATCTGCGACACCGCCGTATCCACCTGCTCGATGCCGCTGGACTGTTCCTGCGAGGCCTGCGAAATCTCGCCAATGATGTCGGTGACACGATGCACGGCGGCCACGATGTCCTGCATCGTCGCGCCCGCCTGCTCGGCCTGCAGGGAGCCTTCGGTCACGCGTTCCACCGAGTCTTCGATCAGGCCCTTGATCTCCTTGGCTGCCTGGGCGCTCTTCTGCGCCAGGCTGCGCACCTCGCCCGCCACCACCGCGAAGCCCTTGCCCGACTCTCCGGCGCGAGCCGCTTCCACGGCAGCGTTCAACGCCAGGATGTTGGTCTGGAATGCAATGCCTTCGATGATGCTGACGATGTCGGCAATCTTGCGGGAACTGTCCGAAATGCCGTGCATGGTGCTCACCACCTGCCCGACCGCCACACCGCCCTTGCGCGCCACTTCCATGCTGCTGGCGGCCAGCTGATTGGCCTGTCGCGCATTGTCCGCGTTCTGCCGCACCGTGGAGGTCAGCTGTTCCATGCTGGCCGCGGTCTGCTGCAAGGACGCCGCCTGGCCTTCGGTACGGCCCGCGAGTTCCTGGTTGCCGCGCGCGATATGCGCCGCGGCATGGGTCGTACCCTCGATGCCGCGATACACATCCTGCGCGATCCCGATCAGGCTCTTGCGCATCACATCGAGCGAAAATTTCAAGCTTCCGACTTCATCATCGGAATCCGCCACGATCTGCGTGGTCAGATTGCCTGCGGCGACCTGACGCGCCATATTGGCGGCATCCACCATCGGATCCAGCAGCGAGCGCGACAGGCGCCAGCCCATGCCAAAGATGGCGATAACGCCCAGCGCGATGGCCGCGCAGCCGACGCTCGCGCCCAAGGTGCCCAGTTCCGCCCAGTTGGCCCGCAGGCCGTAAATACCGGCGCCGGCCATGATCGCCGATGACAGCAGCGCGTGGCGCAGCATGCGGCTGCGGACATTGCGCCGGAACGGAAATGCCAGCACGTCCACGCCGCGGCGCCAGCCTGCCCGCACGGGACGCCCGCGCAGGATGCGCACGCCCTTGGCCGTGCCCTCGCGAATGCGGGCATACAAATCCTCAGCCATTTCGATCTGTTCTTCGGAGGGGCGCACCCGCACCGAGGAATACGCCACGACCTCGCCGTTTTCGACGATGGGCGTCGCGTTGGCCAGCACCCAGTAGTAACCGCCGTCCTTGCGCCGGTTCTTCACCAGCCCCAGCCAGGACTCTCCGGCCTGCAGCGTTTCCCACAGATCTTCGTAGGCTTCGGGCGGCATGTCGGGATGACGCACGATATTGTGCGGCTTGCCGATGAGCTCTTCTCGGGAAAAACCGCTGACTTCGACAAAGGCCGGGTTCGCATAGACGATCCGGCCCTTGGTATCAGTACGCGAGATCAGGTATTGATCCTCGCGCAGCTTGGTTTCTACATTGTGGACAGGTAGGTTGACGCGCACAGCTTGTCTCCGGATACATCATGTCGAGCAGCGAATGAATATCGGCGAGCAAACCGGATCTGACGCCCCGCATAGACGTGTTCCCCCGCCAGGTTCGTCAGGCTCCGGGACGACATGGCCCCCGCATTTTCGAACACTGTTCACCGCCCTTTTCAGGCGTTATTGTTGTTAACGACCAAATTTTCGAAAACTTAACGCGCGCATGAATTTTGCGCACACCAAGGCGTAAAGCACATGGACCGCGGCCGCGCATCAGCGCGGCCGCGGTCCTGTTGCAGACGTTAGAAGACGGGCATCAAGCCTGCGTCAGCGTCGGCGCGGCATAACCGCCCGACAACTGGTGCGCGGGGACCTCGATCACTTCGCCCGTGTTGATCTTGAACACGGCCACCGCTTCGGCCAGGCGCTGCGCCTGCTCTTGCAGAGACCCCGCAGCCGCTGCAGCCTCTTCCACCAGCGCCGCGTTCTGCTGCGTCACCTCGTCCATCTGCGACACCGCGCGGTTCACCTGGTCGATGCCGCTGGACTGCTCTTCGGACGCCGCCGAGATTTCGCCCATGATGTCCGTCACGCGCTTCACCGACGCCACGATCTCCTGCATCGTTGCGCCCGCGCGCTCCACCTGCTGCGAACCCGCGCCGACCTTGCTCACCGAATCCTCGATCAGGCCCTTGATTTCCTTGGCCGCCTGGGCGCTGCGCTGCGCCAGCGAACGCACCTCGCCCGCCACCACGGCAAAACCCTTGCCCTGCTCGCCCGCGCGCGCCGCTTCCACAGCCGCGTTCAGCGCCAGGATATTGGTCTGGAACGCAATGCCGTCGATCACCGACACGATCTCGGAGATCTTGCGCGAGCTGGCCGAGATGCCTTGCATCGTGCTGACCACTTCCGACACAGCCGAACCGCCGCGCTCCGCCACGTCGGACGCGCTGGCCGCCAGCTGATTGGCCTGGCGCGCGTTGTCCGCGTTCTGCTTCACGGTCGACGCCAGCTCTTCCATCGAGGCCGCGGTTTCCTCCAGCGAAGCCGCCTGCTCTTCCGTGCGGCTGGACAAGTCCGTGTTGCCGGCGGAAATCTCGCGCGAGCCCACCGTGATTTCGTCCACGCCGCTGCGTACCGCGGACACCGTACGAGTCAGGCTTTCCTGCATGCGCTTGAGTGCGGCGAACAACTGGCCGATCTCGTTGTGCGAACGCACTTCCACGCGGCTGGTCAAGTCTCCGGCAGCAATCTTGTCGAAGTGCTGGCCGGCTTCCACCAAGGGGCGCACCACCAGGCGACCAAACACCAGACGCGCCAGAATCATCAGCAACACCGCCAGACCGACGGCGACGCCCACCGCCACCATGGCGAGGTTGAAGTTGGCTTCCGCCTCGTTGATCGTCTCCTGCTGCTGGTCGCCGATGTACTTGCCGAACTCGCTGAGCGCCTCGATGAAGGCTGCGCTACGCGGCGTGCCGTACTCGTTGTTCACCATGTAGAAGGTGGAATAGTCTTCGCTGCGCAGGGCTTCGACCATGGTATCCACGCCATCGTCGATGTACGAACGATAACGACGGACCAGGTTCATCGACAACTGACGGCCCGTATCGTCCTGCAGCATGTTCTTCTGGAAATCGGCGAAGCGGCTACGCACGCCGGTCAGCAGGTCCGTGGCGCCCTTCAAGGCCGCTGCGGCATCGCGGGCCGAGTTCTCGCCGCTGCCCCAACCGGATTCCTGCAGGTGGCGCGCGGCGACCATCAGCGCAACGCGCGCGCGCAACATGTCGCTGTTGATCACTTCGACCTGCTTCGCACGCTCGGTCAAGGCATTGACTTCGCGGATCGACTCATAGTTGTTCTGCAGGAAATACGCGGCCAGACCGCCCACCGCCGCGATCAACACGGCGAAAAACGCCATGACCCACAGCAACATGGTGCCGACGCGGGCATCGCGCAACCGCAGCTTGCGCTTCACCTTGGGTGCGCGCGCGGCCTTCTTCTTGCCGACTTTTCCGGATTTCGTACCGGACTCGAGACTCGCTTCCATATTATTTCCCCATCCCTCAGGAACTACTCTGACCAAATGAAAAACCACCCGGTGGACATGCCTTGTTACACGAGGCACGAACTCCGGGCGACGTACATCGCGGCGCGCGCCGCGATGCTCCCCGCTGGACTACAGGGCGTTATTTGCCCTGAGGCTGCAAGCCGGCCGGTTCACCCGGACCCGGTATGTAGATGGTCTGCACCTCGGGAGCCGCAGCGGGCGGCGCCATATCCTGACGCAGGTCAGGCACAGGCGCGGGTCCCAGCAGCTTCTGGCGTTCCCAGGGTTCCAGCAAGATATTGGTGCTGTCGACGAGGCGCAGCAGCCGGCCATCCGGGCCGAACTGCAGCAGCGCTTCCTTGCGGCTGTACAAGCCGTCCGCGACGAAGGTGATTTTGAAGGCCCAGAGCGCGAGCAACGTACCGTCGGTCTGCTTATAGAGTTTGTCGGGCGGGGCGGTCAGCGCACGAGAGGCCTCTTCCAGCGTCGTTTGCCCAGGGGTCAAGGTCGACAGCTTGTCCGGGTCGAAATTGTGCCCGGTCGCCGCGCAGCCAACCAGAAAGACCGCCAACACGGCCGTTGCCAGAAGATGTATATAGCCTCGCATACCCTACCCATTTACCGGCAAGGCCGGTGTCAGAAAGATTCCCAATCGTCATCCGCAGGCGCCGATCGGCGGCTTGGCGTCGTCGCGGGCTTCGCCGCTGGCGCAGCGGCCGGACGCACAGTGGGACGGCGCAGCGGCCGTGCCGCAGTCGCCCCTTCGGCCGCAGCCGGCTTGGCCCGCGCGGAATGCGTCAAACGCACGGCCGGTACCGCCTTGGCCTCTGCCGCGGGCGCGTCCGCCTGCGCCGCCGGGGCGGAGGGAGCAACCGGGGCAGCCACGCGCGCCGCCGGGCGTCGCCCCGCCAACTGATGTGCGGGGACTTCGATCACTTCGCCCGCATTGATCTTGAACACGGCCACCGCTTCGGCCAGGCGTTCGGCCTGTTCCTGCAGCGAACCTGCGGCGGCAGCCGCCTCTTCCACCAGCGCCGCGTTCTGCTGCGTCACCTCGTCCATCTGCGACACCGCGCGGTTCACCTGGTCGATGCCGCTGGACTGTTCTTCGGACGCCGCCGAGATCTCGCCCATGATGTCCGTCACGCGCTTCACCGAAGCCACGATCTCCTGCATCGTTGCGCCCGCGCGTTCCACCTGCTGCGAGCCCGCGCCGACCTTGCTCACCGAATCCTCGATCAGGCCCTTGATTTCCTTGGCCGCCTGGGCGCTGCGCTGCGCCAGCGAGCGCACCTCGCCCGCCACCACGGCAAAACCCTTGCCCTGCTCGCCCGCACGCGCAGCCTCCACCGCGGCGTTCAGCGCCAGGATGTTGGTTTGGAACGCAATGCCATCGATCACCGAAACGATTTCAGAAATCTTGCGCGAGCTGGCAGAGATTTCCTGCATGGTATTGACCACTTCCGACACCGCCGAACCGCCACGCTCGGCCACGTCCGAGGCACTGGCGGCCAACTGGTTCGCCTGGCGTGCGTTGTCCGCGTTCTGCTTGACGGTCGAAGCCAACTGTTCCATCGAGGCGGCGGTTTCCTCCAGAGAAGCCGCCTGTTCCTCCGTGCGGCTGGAGAGATCCGTATTGCCCGCGGAAATCTCCCGCGAACCCACATTGATTTCATCCACTCCGCGACGCACCGACGCCACCGTGCGCGTCAGGCTTTCCTGCATGCGCTTGACCGCCGCCATCAGCATGCCGATCTCATTGGTGGAGGTCGCGTCCACGCGCACGGTGAGATCGCCGCCGGCGATCTTATCGAAACTGTCGCTGACAGCGCGCAAGGGACGCAGCACCATGCGGTTCATGAACAGGAAGGCTCCCATCCATACGGCCAAGATCAGCACGGCGAGCGCGACGTACACAATCGCCATCGTCGCCGCCTGCGAACGCGAAGACGACACCATCTCTTCGCTATAGGAGGTGATGTCCTTGGCAAATTCGGTCAGTTGCTTCGAGAATGCCCCACTCGCGGCGCCGGCCCTGGTGTTCTTCAGATCCAGGTAAGCCGCCGAATCGCCCTTGTCCAAGGCCGACATCATGGCTTGCAGCGCGTCGGCGAACCCGTTGAAGGACGAAATAAGATCGCCTTCGGCGCTCTTGCCAAGCGCCGTAGTCTTCGGGATGGCCTTGAAGGTTTCCATCTTCTTCTTGGCATCGGCGACCAGCTGCTGCACCGTGCGCGTGTTCTCGCTGGCGCCGTTGGCGTCGCCCGTGGCCCGCTGCGCGGCGGCGATGTCGGCGCGTATGGTCGCGCGCAACATCTGCGTGTAAGCGTCCTTGATCAGATTCGCCTGCTGCACGCTCAAGGTGTCCAGCGCATTGATCGCCTCGGAGTTGGAACGCATGCTGTTCCAGCCCAGGACAATGGACACCAGCGCGGCCAGCGCCACGGCCAACTGGGCGAGCATCAAGCCCGTGCGCACCTTCAGATTGCTAAACATTTCCGTATATTCCGGTAGTCGTCCCGGCGGCATTCATGCCGCCAAGCCGTAAATAGGGGGTAGCTTTACTGCGTGTGCTGCGCTGACGGATCCCTCCGTCAGAAAGACTCCCAATCGTCGTCCGCCACAGGCGTTGGACGTCGGCTGGCGGCTGGTGCCGCAGGCGCGGCGTCCTTGGCACTCGTCGGGCGGCTGGCCGGCCGGCGTAGCGGACGAACGGTAGTGGCTGCTTCCGGCGCTGGCTTGGGTCGGGCGACCTGCGTCAGGCGGGGCGCAGGCGCCGCCTTCGGCGCAGGTTCCGCCGGCTGAGGCGCTTCTGCCTTGGCAGGTTCGGTGGACACCTTGCTTGCCGCTGCTGCCTGCGGCGCGGACGGAGCCGGCATGCGCGGCGCGGCGCGTTGCGACGCCAGTTGCTGCGCGGGGACTTCAATCACTTCGCCCGCATTGATCTTGAACACGGATACCGCTTCGGCCAGGCGCTGCGCCTGCTCTTGCAGAGACCCCGCAGCCGCTGCAGCCTCTTCCACCAGCGCCGCGTTCTGCTGCGTCACCTCGTCCATCTGCGACACCGCGCGGTTCACCTGGTCGATGCCGCTGGACTGCTCTTCGGACGCCGCCGAGATCTCGCCCATGATGTCCGTCACGCGCTTCACCGACGCCACGATCTCCTGCATCGTTGCGCCCGCGCGCTCCACCTGCTGCGAGCCCGCGCCGACCTTGCTCACCGAATCCTCGATCAGGCCCTTGATTTCCTTGGCCGCCTGGGCGCTGCGCTGCGCCAGCGAGCGCACCTCGCCCGCCACCACGGCAAAGCCCTTGCCCTGCTCGCCCGCGCGAGCCGCTTCCACAGCCGCGTTCAGCGCCAGGATGTTGGTCTGGAACGCAATGCCGTCGATCACCGACACGATCTCGGAGATCTTGCGCGAGCTGGCCGAGATGCCTTGCATCGTGCTGACCACTTCCGACACGGCCGAACCGCCGCGCTCCGCCACGTCGGACGCGCTGGCCGCCAGCTGATTGGCCTGGCGCGCGTTGTCCGCGTTCTGCTTCACGGTCGACGCCAGCTCTTCCATCGAGGCCGCGGTTTCCTCCAGCGAAGCCGCCTGCTGCTCAGTGCGGCTGGAGAGGTCCGTGTTGCCCGCCGAGATCTCGCGCGAGCCCACGTTGATCTCGTCCACGCCACGGCGCACCAGCGCCACGGTGCGGGTCAGGCTTTCCTGCATACGCTTGATCGCGCCAAACAACTGGCCGATCTCGTTGGTGCTGCGCACATCGATGCGACCGGTGAAATCGCCGGCCGAAATCTTTTCAAAATGATCTCCTGCTTCACGCAGCGGGCGCAGCACGGTCCGGCTGATGAACAGCCAGCACCCAACTGCCAGGGCCAGAGCGATCGCCAGCATCACGATCGTGACCGTGCGCGACACGCCGTGGGCCGTCTCGGCCTGCACCACCAGCTCGTCGGTGGTGGAGTCGATATGCGCCAGCACACCGCCCACCGCTTCCCTCAGCGCGGTGTTCGCCGCGCTGCCGGCATCGTTCAGGTCCAGGTAATCCTGCACGGCCATGGTCGACAACGCGGCCGCCTGACGCTTGACCACGCCGTCGAACTGTTTGTAGGCGCTTTCCAGCTTTTGATTCAGGGCATCCGAGCCTTCCAGACGCGGTGCCTTGCGGTACGCATCCAGCGCCTGGGCGCCCTCCTGCATCAAGCCTTCCGCACGCTTGGCCTGCGAGATCGCCTGTTCGGTCTTTCCTTGTTGCAGATCCATCAGGGAAGTCGCCAGCAACAAGCGCCCGCGCAGGAACAGGATGTAGGCACGGTTCAGCTGCGAGGCTTGCGTGGAGTAGGCGTCGTTGACCCGCTCCAGCTTCTCATTGCTCGAGTTCAGCCCCATCCACGCCACGCCATTGGATATGAACATGGCGCCCGTGAAGAGCAGCAACACCAGAACGAGACAGGTGCGGACTTTCAAGTTGACAAGCATGGAATATCCGAGCGTTAAGCAATGTGAGACGACAATTTCCTACCCTGCACGCACACACGGACGCCCCGGCCCCTGGCCAGTAGCGTCCGCAAAGGCGCAACTCTACGCGCCCGAGGGCGCGCTTTTGGACCTACCGCATTGCTACTTGCGGCTGAACAGGCTCGATCCCTGGATGGTCATGAACGCAGCCGAGGCCGCTTGCAACGCCACCTGGCGCAGCGCAAGCTGGCTAGCGCCCGCGTAGTAATCCAGGTCTTCGAGATCGGACAGCGATTTGCTATAGGACAGGCCCTTGTTCGTGCCGGTCGCGTCCAGCGCTTCAATTTCATTCACGCGGGCGCCGACAGACGCCGCCACGGTCTGCACATTGTCGAAATTGCTCGCCAGTTTCTTATTGGCGGTCGCCAATTCGTTGTTCAGCCTCGCAAGCGCAACCTCGTCGCCCGCGATGGGGGAATCGAGCACCTTGATCAGGCTGTCAAGCGTATTGAACAGGTCCACGTCGGCCGACTGGATGCTCTCCACGTTGATCACGTCACCGTTCTGGGGAGCCCCCTTGATTACCACCGAGATTCCGCCAAGATCGATCGCGGAGCCCTCGGTATAAGCCGTGGGAGCTGCAGGCGGCATCGGCGTGATCACAGGCGGAACAGGCGGATTCGCGTTCGGATCCGTCGTCGTCACCCGATAGCCCATGGTGCCCGTGGCCGGGTCCGCTTCAAACTGCAAGCTGAAATTCTTGCCGATGTTGGCGCTGCCGGGCGTCACCGATACGGTGCTGAACTGGGCGGTGCCGGTGTTCGCCGCCGCAGCGGTGCTGACGTAGGCTTGCGAACCAGGGTTAGCCCGGCTGAACACGTCGCTGCCAATGTCGCTGGAGGAAACCTGGCGCGACTGGTCGATCTGCACGGTGCGTTCGCCGGTGGCTCCGCTATACACGATCTTGCCCGTGGCGTCTTGCGCGTAAGGAATCTGTCCGCCCTGGTAGCCTGAGAACAGGTACTGACCGTTGCCGTCCGTGCTGTTCGCCAGGCCGAGCAAGGCGTCGCGCGCACTCTTCAGGGCCGTCGACAGGGATTGACGGTCGCTGTCCGCGAACGTGCCGTTGCCTGCATTGATCACCCGGGTGCGCACATCAGTCAGCGCGGTCGTAACCGAATCCAGGATGTTGTTTTCCTGGGACAGGTTGGTCTTGGCAGTATTGCGGTTCAGCTGGTAGGTGGAGTTCATTGCCTGCGTCTGGGCGACGTTGATCGCCAGCGACGCCGACAGCGGATCATCCGCCGGACTCAGGAACTTGCGGCCGCTGCCCACCTGTTCGACCAGGCGGTTCATGTCGGATTCCTGAGAGAGAACGCCCTTCAGGCCATTCGAGTACATCATCGAGGTGCTCAGGCGCATGGTGAAGCTCCGGATTTATCTTTATTGGTCACGAGTCAATGATTCGATCAGCCGCGCAGACCCAGCAACGTGTCGAACATGGTGCTGGCCACATCAATGATGCGGGCGCTGGCTTGATACTGTTCCTGGTACAGCGACAGGCTGACGTACTCTTCGTTCAAGTTGACACCCGACACGGCCTGCTGCGCTGCGGTCTTCTGCGCGATCAGATTCCCCTGCGCGATGGCAGCAGTCTTGATTTGCGCGGTCTGCACGCCAACGGTGTTGACCACCTGGGAGAACATCTCGGTAATGTTCATCGTGCCGCGGCCCAACACCTTTGCAGTTTGCAGTTGAGCCAGCTTCAGGGCGTTCTTGCCGTTGCTGTCGCCGCCGGCGGCGTCAGCCGCGGCAATCTTGTCGGGATCCGTGATCAGCACTTGCAGGTCGCGGGCCGCGTCGCGCGTGGGGGACAAGGACCACTTGTCACCCGCCTGAGGCGGTGCGTCGATCGTCAAGGTCACGCCCATTTCGGACCGCAGGTCGAGCGTCGCCGAGGGCGGCGTGCCGGTGGCCGGGCCGTTGTAGACTTGCGTGCCTTCCGGCATGCGCAACACCCGGTAAGAACTGCCATCGAACGAGATTTCGTAGTCTTTGGCGTTGATGTTGTTCAGATCGGTGAACTGACCGGAAATCTGCGCGTTGCCCTTGTTGTTCGCGTTCGGCACGCCCTGCGGGTTGCTGATGCCGAAGAAGTCCGTGCCGGGCTTGCCGCTTTGGTCGAGCCCTTGCTTATGCTGTTCGTTGAAGGACAAAGCCAGGCCTACCGCCATCTGGCCCAATTGGCTCTGCATGACGTCCAGGGACGATGCCCGGAACTGGAGCAGGCCGCCGAGCTTGCCGCCGGTCACTTCCGCATCATTCAATTCCACCGCAACCGTCTTGCCGGCGCCGGCAGGCAAGGTGTAGGCGATGACAGTACGGCTAGTATCCTGGGACGAAGACACCGCCTGCAAGGGGTAGATCGTATTGCCCGACAGCAGCGCCTGGCCGCCGTTGGCCAGCGAAATGCTGATCTTGTCGCCTTGTTCGTAGGTGGTGACGCCCACCAGCTGGTTCAGTTCCATCACCGCCTGGTCGCGCTGATCCAGGAGATCGTTCGGGGGGCTGCCGCCAGCCTTGCCCGTCGCCAGCGAAATCTGCTGATTCAAGTCGTCGATACGCGACAGATAGCTGTTGACCTGGTCGACCGTGGTCGTGATCTGCGCATTCAAACCCATGCGCTGGTTCTGCATTTCCGAATAAGCCGAACGGATCTGCGTGGCCAGGCTATTGGCTTTTCCCAACAGATCCTGGCGTGCGGCCGGGTCAGCCGGCTTGCTGGCGACCGTGTTCATGCTGGTAAAGAAATTGGTCAGGCCGGGAGCGATGCCCACCGTGCGGTCAGCAAACAGATTATTGATCTGCGAGACCTGGTCGAACTGGGTCTGAAGCTGGGCGCCGCTACCCTGCGCGCCGACCAGTTGCTTGTACAGGAAACTGTCGTAGCTGCGCACGACGGTGTCGACCTGCACGCCACGGCCGATGAAGCCGTTGCTGGTGGCCTGAGCGCCGGCGGTCGAAACCATGACGCGCTGGCGGTTGTACCCGGCCGTGGTGGCATTGTTGATATTGTGGCTGGTGGTGGCCAAGCCTGCCTGAGCGGCGTTCAGCCCGCCCAGTGCCAATTTATACATGTTCATGCTGACAATGCCCCGTATTTAACCGCTGATATGCCTGGATATCCAATTAACGGCAGGAGGTGATCGGAATTTAGAGTCCTTCCAGCATCTGGCGAGAAATTTCCACCTTGGATGCCGCGCCTCGCAGCTGGCTCATCACGCCGATCAATTTTTGCGCGTACTGCGGATCGGTCGCATAGCCCGCATCCTGGATCCGGCGCGCCGCCTCGATCTCGTTTCGCGCCTGCGTGACACCCTCGTAGCGCGGGCTGTTGCCGATCAGCCGGGCGTAATCCGCGAACGATTCCTCGTAGGACGCGTAGGCGCGGAAAGGTTGCGTCACCTTTTTCGCCACGCCATCTTCGTATTCGGTGGTCAACACGTTGACGACCTGACCCTTCCAGCTGGAACCCGCCTTGATGCCGAACAGGTTGTAGCTGGTGCTGCCGTCCTGGTGCTTGATCTCGCGCTTGCCCCAGCCCGACTCCAGCGCCGCCTGGCCCATGATCAGGCGGGCCGGCACGCCGCTTTGCTGGGAAGCGAGATTGGCGGCGCGCGACATTTTGGACACGAAAGAGACCACGTGGTCGGGCGCGCCTTCCGCGGCGGCCAGCGCCCGGTTCTGCGCGCTGTTGTTGCGCATCACATTCAACAGGGCCGAGACTTCGCGCGAGCCGGCCGAGCGGAAATCGAGATCCGAACCCTCTCCCAGGCGCTTGACGGCATCCGCGCCCAGCTCGCCGGGCTTGCCCTGCTGCATCTGCGCCAAGATGGCACCAGACAATCCGATGCCGGGCGACGCCAGATGCAAGGCCAGTTGCTCGTCCGCCATGGACTGCAGCATCTGCGTCTGCTGCGAGTCGAACAGCCCCTCCTTGGGCGTCGCCTCGCGCATGCGCTTGACCATCATCTGCAGGAACAGGGCCTCGAACTGCTTGGCGACCTGCTTCTGCTGCTCCGTCCCCTCAGGATCTTTCTTGACGTCGCGCTTCAAGTCCGACAGGCGGCCCATGTCGAAGACCGAATCCTGCCGGCTGGCGCCGCGCGCCGCATCATTGGTGTAAGCCATGGCCGTCAGATGATTTCCAGTTCGGCGCGCAAGGCGCCGGCCGTCTTCATGGCCTGCAGAATCGCCAGCAGGTCCTGCGGCGTGGCGCCCAAGGCGTTCAAGCCCTTGACCACGTCCGCCAGATTGGCGCTGGTGCTCACGCGCTGCAGGGAGCCGTTTTCCTGGCGCACCTCGATCTGGGTATTGGGCACCACTACCGTCTGCCCTTCGGTGAACGGCGTGTCAGGCTGAGACACCTGGTTCTGGCGATTGATGATGACCGACAGATTGCCGTGCGCCACGGCGGCCTCTTCGATCATGACGGTACGGTTCATGACGACCGAACCCGTGCGCGCATTGATGATGACCTTGGCCACGGTGGGCGCGCGCGTCACCTGCAAATCTTCGAGCTGCGACAGGAAACGCGCCTGCGACGCCTGGTCCATCGGCGTACGGACCTGCACCACGCGCCCGTCCAGGGCGGTAGCGGTGCCTTGGCCGAACTTGCGGTTCAACGCCATGGACACATTCTGCGCCGTACCGAAATCGGTGTTGTTCAGTTCCACGTAAACGTAGCCGTCGCGCGAGAACGTGGTGGGCACGCCGCGCTCGACAATGGCGCCGGCGCTGATGCGTCCGCCGTTCAACTGGTTGATCTGCACGCTGGAACCGCCGGCGGAGGCGCCCGCGCCGCCCACCAGGATATTGCCCTGGGCGATGGCGTAGACCTGGCTGTCGGCGCCTTTGAGCGGAGTCATCAGCAACGTGCCGCCGCGCAGGCTCTTGGCGTTACCCATGGACGACACCACCACGTCCAGCGTCTGCCCCGGGCGGGCGAAAGCCGGCAGCGTGGTCGTGACCATGACCGCGGCCACGTTCTTCAACTGCATATTGCTGCCGGGCGGAACGGTGATGCCCAGCTGCGACAGCATATTGGTCAGACTTTGCTGCGTGAACGGCGTCTGCCGCACCTGGTCACCGCTGCCGTCCAGGCCCACGACCAGGCCATAGCCGATCAGCTGGTTGCCCCGCACGCCCTGGATTGAAGCCAGATCCTTGAGCCGTTCGGCGTGTGCCGCGCCCGCGCCGGCCACCAGCCCGACCGAAATGCAGACGCGCGCCAACAAGGACACCAAGGCGGATATCGGATTCGGTTGTTTCATGTTCAGAACGGCGAAGCGATCAGGAAGAAGCGTTGCAGCCAGCCCATGGTCTGGACTTCGTCCATGACGCCTTTGCTGCGGTACTCGATGCGGGCGTCGGCCACCTGCGTGGACGACACGGTGTTGGTGCCGGTGATGGAGCGCGGATCGACCACGCCGGAGAAGCGCACGAATTCGCTGCCCCGGTTGATGGCGATCTGCTTTTCGCCCGCGACCTGCAGGTTGCCATTGGACATCACCCCCACCACCGTGGTGGTGATGGTGCCGGTAAAGGCATTGTTCGCCGTGCTGTCACCCTTGCCCTGCGACACATTGCCGCCCTTGGCGTCGGTGTTCAGGTTGGCGTTGGCCCAACTGTCCATGAAGGACGGCGCAGCCGCGATGCCCAGGGAGGCGCTGCCGCTACGGTTGGTGTTGGTGGCGACGTTCTTGGAAGCGTTGGTCTTCTCGTTCAGGACGATGGTGACGATGTCGCCCACGTTGCGCGGCCGGCGGTCCTCGAACAAGGGATAGTTGCCGTATGTCGTAGGCTGATAGATCGAGCCCGTGGGCTGCGCCATGGCCGTAGGCGGAGGCGGCGGCACCGCCGTCGTCGGCCCGGTCACGATGGGCTCGGGCGGGATCATGGCGCAACCGGCCACCAGCATAGCCAGGGCCGCACTCGATACCAGGCGCAGAACAGACATAAGCATCACAGTTGAGTCAGGCGAGCCAGCATTTCGTCCGAGGTCTTGACGGCCTTGCTGTTCATTTCGTACGCGCGCTGCGTGGTGATCATGTTGACCAGTTCTTCGGCGACGTTGACGTTGGAGGTTTCAACGTACTTCTGCATGATCGAACCGGCGCCATCCACGCCAGGCTGCAACAGGTTGGCGGGTCCCGAAGCGTCGGTTTCCAGGTACAGGTTTTCACCTACGCTCTGCAACCCGGTGGGGTTGATGAACGTCGCGATCTGCAGCTGACCGATCTGTACGTTGATGCCAGCGGCGCCGGGCTGCGTAACCGAAACGATGCCGTCGTTGCCGATGGAGATCGACAGCGCATTGTCGGGGATGTTCATCGGCGGCTGGATCACGTAGCCGCTGACGGTCGTCAACTGGCCGTTCTGGTCGCGTTGCAACGCGCCGTCTCGGGTGTAGGCCTGGGTGCCGTCAGGCAGTTCGACCTGCAGGAAACCGCGGCCGTTGATGGCGATGTCCATCTCGCTGCCGGTGTTGTTCAGGTTGCCCGCAGTGTGGATGCGCTCGGTCGCTGCAACGCGCGCACCAGTACCCAGTTGCAGGCCCGACGGCAACTGGGTGGCGTCGCCGACCTGGGCGCCAGGCTGACGCAGCGTCTGGTACATCAGGTCCTGGAACACGGCGCGGCCGCGCTTGAAGCCATTGGTCGAAACGTTGGCCAAGTTGTTCGAAATCACGTCCATGGAGGTCTGCTGACCTTCCAGACCCGTCTTGGCGATCCACAACGAACGCATCATGATGAAGTACTCCTGGTGTCGCGGCCCGGCCGCGCGCAAAAATTGTTTCTAGTTCAGTTGCCGTATCAGGCGCTTACCGACAGGATGCCGTTGGCGCGCTCGGCGTTGCGGTCGGACTGCTGGATCACCTGCATCTGCTGCTCGAAGCGGCGGGCGTTGGCGATCATGCCCACCATCGCCGCCATCGGATTGGTATTGCTGCCTTCCAGCACGCCCGACAACAGCCGCAGGCTGGGGTCGGCGGGTACCGGAGGCGCAGGCTGGCCATTGACGGGCGCCATGCGGAACACGCCGTCGTCGCCGTGCACCAGCTGCTCGTTCTGCGGGTTGGCCAGTTTGATCCGGCCCAGGTTCAGAATGTTGTTCGGCGCGTCACCGGCGCCGATGGCGGTAATGGTGCCGTCCGCGGTGATCGTCAGCGCAGCCTGGTCGGGTACGTCGATGGGACCGCCCTGGTCCGACAGCACGGGTTGACCGAGAGAGGTCTGCAACAGGCCATTGATGCCGACCTGCAGGCTGCCGGCGCGGGTGTAGGCCTCGCCTTGCGGCGTCTGCACGGCGATCCAGCCGCGCTCGCTGGACAACGCCACGTCCAGATCCCGGCCCGTCGTCTGCATATTGCCCATCTGGAAGCTGTTGCGCGGCGTGGACGCCACCGTCGAAACACGCGTGGGCAGACTCGTCCCGTCCGTGACGGGCACGGAACGGTACAGCGCGATCTGCTCGCGGAAGCCCGCCGTGTTCACGTTGGCCATATTGTTGGAAAGCGCGGCCTGATGCTCGGTGATGCGCGCCGCGCCATTCATGGCGGTGTAGATGATACGGTCCATTGCCTATTCCGTCGGTGTCTTCTCGTGCCTGCCGGGCTTACTTCAGGCTCATCAGGACTTGCATGATTTCGTCCTGGGTCTTGATGGTCTGCGAGTTGGCCTGGTAGGTGCGCTGGGCAATGATCATGTTGACCAGTTCCTTGCTCATGTCGACGTTGGACGCTTCGGTAGCCTGGCCCACGACCCGGGACAGGCCGTTGGTGCCGGGCTGGCCCAGGATGGGCTGACCCGAAGCGGCCGTCTCAGTCCAGGCGTTGTTGCCCACGGGCTGCAGGCCCTGCAGGTTGGAAAAGTCCGCCAGCACGATAGTGCCAACGACCTGGGTCTCGCCGTTGGTGTAGCTGGCGACCAGGCTGCCGTCGGCACTGATATTGATGCCGCTGAATTCACCCGAGGTGTAGCCGTCAGGTTTGGCCACCAGCTTGTAGGCGCTGCCGTATTGGGTGGTGCCTGCGTAGTTCATCGCGATGTTGATCGGATCGGCGGGCGTGGCGCCGCCCCCCGGGGCGGCGAACGACAGGTTCACCACCGGCGCGCTGGTCATCACGCCGGCTTTGTTGAACGTGAACTTCTGGGGATTGCCCCAGACGCCGGCTGCTTCAGTGGTAGGCGCCATGGCCTGGCCGTCCATTGTGTAATAGACGTCGTAGATGCTGTTGCCCGCCGCGTCCGCCGGACGCTTCACGAAGTACTGCATGACCTGGTGGGAATTGCCCAACGAGTCGAACACGGTCATCGGCGACGCGTTGGTGTAGGTGCTGGACAGCTTGGGGTCGAACGGCTTGCCGGTTTCGACCACGGCCGCCACGTACTCGGTGAACGATGCCATTTTCGACAGATCGCCGGTGACAACGCCCGTGGCGCTCACCGTCACACTATCCGCACCATTCGTAAAAGTACCGGCGGGGGGCAACCCACCACCCGGGGGAACCGTATCCACCAGCGTGGCGACGCCGGTAGCGTCGCGAGTGAAGGAATACACGGTGCCGGGGGCCGCGCCCAACGTGACCGTTCCAGGGACTGGAGCCTTGGTTTGCGTATCCACCTCGTAGATGACCTTCGCATTGGCATCCAGGTTCGCCACGGTCGTTCCCGTCGACGTCGCCTTGGGCGCCACGTTGGCCGTCGGAAGCTGCAATTCCACCGGATTCGCCCCGATCGCGCCCGCCGGATAGCCCGTCATGCGATAGCCCTGCGCGTTCACGATGAAGTTGTTCTTGTCGACCATGAACTCGCCGTTGCGGGTGTACATCACGGCGCCGCTTTGGTCGGTGACGCGGAACATGCCTTTGGCGCCATCGATCGCGATGTCGTACTCGCCGCCACCGCCGTTCACCGCCCCTACCGTGAAGCGCTGGCTGATGCCGGCAACCTTCACGCCCAGGCCAACGCGCGAACTGGCATAGACGTCAGCAAACGACGCAGTCGACGACTTGAAGCCGACCGTGCCGGAGTTGGCGATGTTGTTGCCGATGACGTCCAGGTTCTGCGCCGCGGCGTTCAAGCCGCTCAATCCTTGTCCGAAACCCATGTTTGTTCTCGCTAATCTTTAACTAGGGGAAGCCGCCGCCCATGCGCCGGCACCAATGCATTGCGCCAGCTTCAGGCGCCGATCACCTTGCGCACGTCCAGCATGCTGGTCTGGCCTTCCAGGCCCAGATCCAGCCTCAGGCCTTCAGTGGAGTACGCGACGCTCTTGACCTGGCCGTAGCTCAGGACTTCCGCATTCACTTTCTTGCCGTCGGCATCCGTGGCCAGGACGGACACGGTGTACGCGCCCGGTTCCAGCACCACGCCGTTATCGTTCTTGCCATCCCACGACAACGTGTACACGCCGGGCTTCTGGTCCTTCGTTTCGATCGTGCGCACGACCGCGCCGTTGGAGTCGGAAATGCGAATCTGCACCTTCTGGGCATCGCCCTGCAGGTCCAGACCATAAGGCGTGACGACACGGGCCTCGGGATGTTCCGCATCCACGCCGGACTTGATCTTGGAACCAGGGATCAGCACGCCCTTGCCTATCATGGCCACGGCGTTCATCGACTGAGACACGTCGATCTGGCCGCTGATGGCGAGCATGGTGTTCTTCAGGTTGGTGATGCCTTCCACCGTGGAGATCTGGGCCAGCTGGGAGGTCAGCTCGGCGTTTTGCATCGGATTCAGGGGATCCTGGTTCTGCAGCTGCGTGACCAGCAGTTTCAGGAACTGGTCCTGCAGGCCTTGCGCCGTGCTGCTGCTATTGGCGCCAGTTTGAGCCAGGCCCAAGCCGGTTTTGCTCGTCGATTGGTCGATAGTGGTCATGGATTAACTGGTTCCGGAAATTAGGACTGGCCGATGGTCAGGGTCTTCTGCATCAACGCCTTGGCGGTGTTGAGCACTTCCACGTTTGCCTGGTAAGAGCGCGAGGCCGCGATCATGTTCACGGTTTCGGCCACCGGGTCGACATTGGGCATGCTGACGTAGCCCTGGGCGTCGGCCATGGGGTGCTGCGGGTCATAGACCTGCTTCAAGGGAGACTGGTCTTCGACCACGCCAGCCACGCGCACTCCGCCGATCTCCTGGCCCAGCGCCTGACCGGCCGGGGGATTCACCTGGAATACCACCTGACGGGCGCGGTAGGGTTTGCCGTCGGGGCCGACCACGCTGTCGGCGTTGGCCATGTTGCTGGCCGCCACGTTCATGCGCTGCGATTGCGCGCTGAGCGCCGAACCAGCGATATCGAAAATGCTCAACAAGGACATTGCCTGCCGCTCCCTTTAAAGAATCATTCCTGAATTGCGGCCATCATGGTCCGGATACGGCCAGACAGCATCTGCATCGTGCTTTGGTAATGCAGGGTGTTATCCGCGAACTGCACCCGTTCGATGTCCATGTCCACCGTGTTTCCATCCATGCTGGGCTGGTACGGCAAGCGGTACAGGAGGTCGGTCGGCCCCTGGGATACGGCCTTGGCCGGAATATGGCGCGCGGACGTCAGCGTGAGCGAGGTATCGGGCAAGCGTTTGGTGCCTTCCATGGCGTTGGCCATGGCCGTCTTGAAGTCGAAATCGCGCGCCTTGTAGTTGGGGGTATCGGCGTTGGCGATGTTCGACGACAGCACTTCCTGGCGTTGCGCGCGCAGCCCCAGGGCCTGCTGGTAAAACCGGAAATCTTCATTGAGCCTGTCTAGCATCGGGGCGCCTTGGTGCGTTGCAATTCGGACAAAACAAGGGACCGGACAGACCGTTATCCCATTGGATGACGGCATCATAGGGGCCGGGGAGGCGACACAATCAGCCAAATAACCCGCCATTTCTCATCCAATTCACGTATTGCCGAATGCCGCGGACTTCTACAATTCCTCCATCATGAAAATATCCGCACCCCGACTCCGCGCGCGCGCCATCTGCCTGGCCGCCCTGCTGCTGCCCCTGGCTGCCGCGCAGGGACAGGAAGCGGCGACTCAGGCTCCCGAGGCCATCGCCCTTGCGGCGCAGACCTATCTACTGGACCAACTGGCTGGCCTGCCCGGGCAGCCTTCGGTAGCGATCGATCCTCCGCGCGCAGAACGCCTGACGCCTTGCGACGCCATGTCCCCGTTCATGCCATCTGGCATGAAGCTGCGCTCGCGCATGACGGTCGGGATACGTTGCAACGCGCCCAAACCATGGACGGCTTATGTCCAGGCGACAGTCAGCGTCCCGGGCCACTATTACGTCGCCGCTCGCATGATTGCCGCCGGACAGGCCCTGACACCGGACGACCTCGCCCCTAGGGACGGCGATCTGGTCACCCTGCCCCCGGGCGCGATCACGGATCCACAGACCGTGGTAGGCATGACCGCCGTTCACCGGATCAACGCCGGGCAAGCGGTGCGGGGCTCCGGGTTGCGCAACGCACAATCGGTGATCCGGGGCGCCAATGTCCGCATCAACGCTCGCGGCAAAGGTTTCGTAGTCAGCAGCGAAGGCCAGGCGTTGGACAACGCTGCGCCGGGCGCCACCGTACAGGTGCGGACCGCGGGCGGCCAAGTGGTCAGCGGCGTGGTGCGCAATGCCGGCCTGGTCGAAATACAACTGTAATTACTGTTACATATTGCATTGCACCAGGAAACCGCCCTCCCCTAAAGTTCCGTCCGGCCCTGCCGTTACAGAGGCATAAGTAGGCGAATCCGTCGCACAACCGA
The DNA here is from genome assembly GCF_014490035.1 of Achromobacter xylosoxidans. Classification (NCBI taxonomy): domain Bacteria; kingdom Pseudomonadati; phylum Pseudomonadota; class Betaproteobacteria; order Burkholderiales; family Alcaligenaceae; genus Achromobacter; species Achromobacter xylosoxidans. The sequence continues at coordinate 3,933,894 of NZ_CP061008.1, forward strand.
CCCAGGACGCCCTGCGGAGATAATCTTGAAGATCAATTCCACCACCAACCGCCCCCTTTCGGCTGACACCGTCGCGCCCCGCGCTGACTCGGCGGTTGCCCAGGCCTATGGCGCCGGCAGCGCCAGCGGCTCCAGCAGCTCGCAGGTGGCGCTGAGTTCGGCATCGCGCAAGCTGTTGGCGCTGCAGAACGGATCCAATGACATCAACGTCGAACGCGTGGCCGCCATCCGCGCCGCCATCGCTTCGGGTCAGCTCAAGATCGACACGGGCCGCATCGCGGACAGCCTGATCGCCAGCGCCCGAGACCTGTTGAAGTAACCCGCAACCTTCCGATCCGAGCAGCATGACCATGAGCACCGTAGACGCCCTGCAATCCTGCATGCAGCAGGAAGACACTCTGATCACCGAGTTCTCGACCGTTCTGGAAGAAGAGACTGAAGTGCTGGTGGGGCTGGGAACCGTCGGTGTGCTGCAGGAAATTACGGAGCGCAAGGGCGGCCTCGCCCGCAAGCTCGTGGATCTGAGTCAGGTCCGTGATTCCCTGCTCGCAGAAATTGGATTGCCGGCTGGGCACACCGGCACCGAACAAGCAGCCGTTCTGCACCCGCAACTGTCGGGCGTGTGGCAATCCCTGCTAAGCAAATCGGCGGCCGCCAACGAAATCAACCTGCGCAACGGCGCCCTCATCGACGTTCACCTGCGCTATACGCAGCAATCGCTGGACGCCCTGCGCAATGTGGGTGCGGCTGGCGGAGCTCCGTCCACGTACGATGCACGCGGCCGCGGCGCCCGTGGCACCCCTGGCCGCAAGCCTATCGTTGCCGGCTGAACTGCGGTACGGGCCGAATCAGCGCTGATTGATCGGCTACTGGACGGACGCCGCGCACGCGCCGTCCTTCCGCCAGAATCCCAGCCCTGAGCTCCTGCAATCGGACTACGGCGGCCATTGTCACTACGTCCCCGTCATCTCCAGCATCGCGTACATCTTCAACAAGGCCACCGGCAGCACACGGCCGGACAGCTTGCGGTCCGTTCCCATGATGCCTGACAGAGGGGCGCGCACCATATCCGCCCCAGCTGTATGCGCCAACTGCCAGCAAGCCGCGCCCATCTGGCCCGCCATCAGGGATTGGCGTGCCAACGCGTCAGCGCCATCCACGGCGGGCAAAGCCTGCCATGCGCTCGCCATATAGCGAAAGCCCGCCTTGGCCTCATCCTGCAACACCAGCCAGCGCGCCACGGTAGCGGCGTCTGCCTGAGACGCAGGAAGATTGGTCATGCCGAACAATTGTCCCGCCACCTCGCCGCTGACCGTATCGATCAAGCGTGCGCAGACCAGCCTCACAGGTTCGCCGCCGCTGCGGCCCGGCAACGTCACTTCCGTGCCGGAGGCCCACAACGCCAGCGGCACACGCTTGCCACCCTGCACGGTGTGCAGCCCCGGCATATCCCCGGGCTGACCGACCGGCAGATAGCCCACGCTCTTGCCCACGGCATTCAGATTGGTCGGGCAGTCATCCTGGATGACACGCTGGCCGCCGGCGCTACGCGCCACCCAGGCGACGCCTTGTTCGCTCAGGGTCGGCCACAAGGCGGCGGTGCCGGCTTCCAGCATGTGCACGACGGGCACTCGCGCCAGTTTTTCGGCCAGCCAGGTCACGCGCGTCTGCAACGCCAGGGCCGCATCCGGCTGGGCGGGCGCCGCCGGCGCGAATGAGGACAGCATGCCGTGCGGCAACACTAGCTGCTGCGCGGGTGCCGCCAGGGCGGTCCCGCGATCGCTCATCAGCAGCGCGCCCAGCAGTGCACCTCCAGGCAACCCCTCGCCCGTCAAGGAGGCTTTGCCGTGCACGGCAAGCAGATGCCGTCCGCAGACGGAGGAAAATTCGCGGCGCGCCATCGCCAAAGGCTCGTCACCCAGCGCGGCGAGGCCTGCGCCAGAACCATCCCCGACATAGCCACGCCAGGATGCGCGAGCCTGCACGCAGGCCGGGTCGCTTTCGAGCCAGGCAATGGCATCGTCCAGATTCTGCGCGGCCTCGATGGAGCCTGCGCCGCCTTGCGGCCGCAAGATGGCCGATGCCAGCAATTGCCGCTTGCGGACAGGATCCGCACTTTCGGGTTCCCGCGACGCGGACACCAGTGTCGCCAGGTCGGCCTCGCTAGGGGTGTATAGCGCGCGGGCGCGCTCGACCATCGAGAAAGCGCGGTCGATCAGCACGTCGGCGCGAGCCAGCTCCATGTGTTCAGGCACCTTTTGCCCGACCGACATGTAATGGATCGGCAAACGATGACGGATGGCCGTATCCAGCGCCGCGCCCAGGCGGGTAGCCTCGTCCAGCTTGGTAATGATGCAGCCGGCGACATCCTCGCCCACGCCATTGCGATACGCATGCGCCACTTCATCCAGCGTGTCGCCCTGGCTGGCCGCGTTGAGCACCAGCAGCCGGCGCACCGGCTTGCCCGCATTGCACAGCATGGCCGCCTGCTCCGCCACCTGGCGGTCGCGCTGGCTGATGCCAGTGGTATCGATCAGCACGATCTTGCGGCTGCCCAACTCAGCCAGGATGCGGCGCAGCTCGCCCGCATCGCGCACCGAATGGGCGGGCACGCCCATCAAGCGTCCGTAAATCTGCAACTGTTCCAGCGCGCCGATCCGGAAATTGTCGGTGGTCAGCATCGCGACCTGCTCGCGGCCCTCGCGCGCCACGCAACGCGCGGCCAGCTTGGCCAGCGTGGTCGTCTTGCCCACCCCAGTCGGGCCGACCAGGGCGTATACGCCGCCGGCCAGGAACTCATCTTCGGAACGCAGCACCGGGAGGTGGGTCACCAGCTCGTTGCGGGCCCAGCTCAGCGCCGCTTCCGGCGTCATTCCTTCCGGGAGGCGCTCCACCAGGGTGCGCACCAGCTTGGTGCTGAACCCCGCGTCCAGCAGGCTGCGGAACAGCGCCGCGCCCGCGGGTTCCCGGCCCGGTCCTTGGCGGCCGCCCCAGAGCAGGCCGTCCATGCGGCTTTCCAGAGCGCCACGCAGTGCGCTGATGGCGTCCTGCAGTCCCGCTGCGGCGTCAGCCGGCATCGCCGCAGGCGGCAAAACCGGCGGTTGGCGCAACGGCGCATCCGGCATGCGGGCCATCGTAGGCGCGGGTGCCGGTTGAGGGGCGGCCGGCGTGTAAGGCGCCGGTGCCGATTGGGGCGTGGCTGGCGTATAAGCCGCAGGCGCCGGAGCCGCGCTTGCAGGCACGCCCGAATAGGCAGCGGCAGCCGCCGGGGCCTGCCCGGCGGGCGCAACAGCATACGCGGATGATGCCGCAGGAGCGCCAGGCGCGGCAGCGGATGCGGCGGACTGATCAGCGGGGACCTGGCGCAACGGCGGCAGGGATGGCAATTCAACCCGCACGGGCGCCGCCGGCTGGGGCGCGATAGGAGCAACCTGGGGCGCTTCATCTTCAGGCTGTGTCGAAGATGCGTAAGCGGTCTGGTATGCGGCGATCGAACGCGACGGCGCCGCGTATCCGCCCTGGGGCATCACGGGCGCGGGCGCACGTCCCGCCTGCTCAGACGCATCGAAACGCATGCCTGCCGGCGCGCCCGCAGGTGGCAGCGGCCGCGCTTCGAGCGGCCGGACGGGCGCAGCTTCCTGGCGCGGCGCGGTCTCGTGAGCGGCATCGTCAAAAGCGCCTTCGACGGTAGCCAGTACCTCGACGCCGCCATCGACGCTACGGTTCGACACGATCAGCGCGTCCGGTCCCAGCACCTGCCGGACCTGGCGCATCACATCGCGGCTGTTCGCCCCGAAAAATCGGCTTATCTTCATGCCCCATTACCTCCGCCGATCAGCGCGGTAACACGCACCATGCGCTCATCGGGTATTTCCGTATTCGACAACACGCCCAGCTGCGGCAGATGGTGCCGCAGGAAGCGCGACAAAGGCGCACGCAAGACCGGAGACACCAGCAACACCGGCGCATTGCCTTGCGATTCCTGGCGCTCGACCGCGGCCTGCGCTTCGCGCAACAACGTATCGGCCAACCCGGGTTCCAGGCCGCCGCTGGTTGTCATCGCCTGCGAAAGCACACGCTCGAGTTTCACGTCCAGGCCGATTACCCGCAGCTCGCCCTCTCCCGGGAACCATTGCTGGGTAATGGCGCGGCCCAACGAACGGCGCGTCAGCGCGATCAGTTCGTTGATGTCGGGCTGGCTGCCGGTGCCGGCTGCCAGCGCCGCCAGGCGCGGACCATGTTCGGACAAGGTATCGATGATGGTGCGCATGTCGCGGATCGGCACTTCTTCCGACAGCAGGCCCTGCAGCACCTTCTGCAGCGCCGTAAGCGACAGGGTCTTGGGCACCAGGTCCTCGACCAGCTTGGGCGCGTCGCGTCCAATGCGGTCCAGCAATTGCTGCACTTCCTGGCGGCCCAGCAGATTGGAACCGTGACGGTGCATCAGGTGATTCAGGTGCGTCGCGACCACGGTGCCGGCATCCACCACCGTATAGCCCGCCACCTGCGCCTGATCGCGCAGGCTGCCGTCGATCCACAGCGCCGGCAAGCCGAAGGCGGGATCGGTCGTGGGCGTGCCCTTGATCTGCACGGTCACGCCGCCCGGGTCGATGGCCAGCCACTGGCCCGGCATGGCGACGCCGTGGCCGACCTCCACGCCGGACAGCAGGATGCGGTAATCGTTGGGCTTGAGTTCCAGGTTGTCGCGGATATGCACGACCGGCGGCAAAAAGCCCACGTCCTGAGCGAATTTCTTGCGCAGGCTGCGGATCCGGTGCAGCAGCTCCCCGTTTTGGGCATGATCCACCAGCGGGATCAGGCGGTAGCCGACCTCGAGGCCCAGCTGGTCCACCATGGACACGTCGTCCCAACTGGCCTCGGCCGCCGCGGCCTGAGCCTGCGTAACGGCCTGCGGCGGCACCTCGGCCGCCGCGGCCGCCGCCGCAGTTTGCCGCTTGTACAGCATCCAACCGCCCCAGCCCAGCGCGCCGGCCAGGGTCAGGAACGCGACGTGCGGCATGTTGGGGATCAGGCCCATGATGCCGACGATGCCGGCCGTCAGGAACAGCACGCTGGGGTTGGAGAACAGCTGGCTGAGAATCTGCTGGCCGATGTCCTGGTCGGTCGAGACGCGCGATACCACCACGCCCGCGGCGGTGGAGATCACCAGCGCCGGGATCTGCGCCACCAGGCCGTCGCCGATGGTCAGCAGCGTGTAGACGCGCGCCGAATCACCCATCGACATGTCATGCTGGGCCACGCCCACGATCAGGCCGCCGATGATGTTGATCGCCATGATCAGCAGGCCGGCGATGGCGTCGCCCCGCACGAACTTGCTGGCACCGTCCATCGAGCCGAAGAAGTCGGATTCCTGAGAGACTTCCGCGCGGCGCTTGCGCGCCTCGTCTTCGCCGATCAGGCCGGCATTCAGGTCCGCATCGATCGCCATCTGCTTGCCCGGCATCGCGTCCAGGGTGAAGCGCGCGCCCACCTCGGCGATACGGCCCGCGCCCTTGGTGATGACGATGAAGTTGATGATGGTCAGGATCACGAAGACGATGATCCCCACGGCGAAGTTGCCGCCGACCAGGAAGTGGCCGAAGGCCTCAATGACCTTGCCCGCAGCGTCGGGCCCGGTATGGCCATGGAGCAGCACCACGCGGGTGGAGGCGACGTTCAACGACAGGCGCAGCAGCGTGGCGAACAGCAGCACGGCCGGGAATGCCGCAAAATCCAGCGGCTTGCGCGTGAACATGGCCACCAGCAGGATCATCACCGACAACGCGATGTTGAAGGTGAACAGCAGGTCGAGCAGGAACGTGGGCAGGGGCAAGACCATCATGCCCAGCACCATCACGATCAGGATCGGCCCTGCCAGCAGCCGCGCATGCGTGGCCCCGTTACTCTTCAACATGGTGAGCAAAGCGCTCATTCCTTAAGCTCCTTGTGCTGCGGTTTTGGCTTGCGGGTCCAGCTCGACCGGCACGGGCAACCGGGTCGGGGCCGTCGGTTCGGCGCCCCAACCGGCCCGCCAGGAGCGCAGCTGGAAGACCCACGCCAGCACTTCTGCCACCGCGGTGTAGAGTTCGGACGGAATTTCCTGCCCAATCTCCACGTGTTGATGCAATGCGCGCGCCAGGGGCGGCGCTTCCAATGTCGGGATGCGGTTCTCGGCGGCAAGCTCGCGGATCTTGGCCGCGATCAGGCCCGTACCCTTGGCCAGCACGCGCGGCGCGCCGCTCTTTTCCTCGTCGTACTTGAGAGCCACGGCGTAGTGCGTGGGGTTGGTCACCACCACGTCCGCCTTGGGCACTTCCGCCATCATGCGGCGGCGCGCCGCCTGGCGCTGCTGCTGCCGGATGCGCGCCTTCACGTGGGGGTCGCCTTCGCTTTCCTTGTGCTCCTGGCGCACGTCTTCCTTGGACATGCGCAGCTTCTTCAGGTGGCTCCAGATCTGCCACGGCACGTCCAGCATGACGATGACCATCAGCGAAGCCACGATGAAGGCGCAGCACATCGCCACCAGCGTCAGCGCCTTGATCAGCGCCGCCGACGGCGCCACGTGCATCAGGCTGAGCATGTCGTCGTGGTAGCGCCAGATGACCCAGACCGCCACCCCGCCGACCAGCGCGGCCTTGGCCAGCGCCTTGATCAGCTCCACCACCGTCTGCGACGAGAACATCCGCTTCACGCCCGCAATGGGGCTGAGCTTGGAGAAATTGAACTGCAGGGGCTTGCCCGAGATGACGATGCCGCCCAACAGCACGCTGGACAGCACCGCGATGACAGCCAGCAGCCCGAAAATCGGCAGCAGCACCAGCAACGCCTCGCCGAAACCTTCGACCGCGCGTTCGACCATCACGCCGGGATCGAGGACGATACGTTGATCAAACGCCAGGCCGTTTCGCAACACGCCGCTCAGGGTCTGGTAGAGCGAACTGCCGCCCACCCAGATGGCGCCCACGCCCGCCGCCAGCATCATGAACGTTCCCAATTCGCGGGAACGCGCAATCTGCCCCTCCTCGCGCGCCTTTTCCAGGCGCCTGGGAGAGGCGGCTTCGGTTTTTTCGAGGTCGCTTTCTTCGGCCATGCTCTGCGGTATTGTCGCGGCTCGCGGATTATGGAATGACGAGCTGCCCGCCGAGATTCTAGGAGGCCCAGGGGCTCGGCGATAAGCCAAGAAACGGGGGGAAAGCGGCGCTATTCCCGGATGCGTTTCAGGCAGCGCGTTCCAGGCCCGCCCGGAACGCGCCCGGCCCCGGGTGGGCCAGCGGCGTCAGCCGCCCGTGGCGACCGCCAGCCGGTCTGCCTCGCCCTCTCCGGCCGCCGCTTGGAAGCGGCCGAAATCCAGGCCGATCCGCACCGCGCCCCAATGTTCCGACCCCAGATAGACCGGAATGGATATGTCATTGACGATTTCGCCCGTATCGCGGGAATAGGTCTGCAGCAGCATTCCGCCGGTATTGGTCGCCAGGCGCAAGCCCACCGGATCATCGAAGATGCGCTTGTTGCGCACCCGCAGGATGTCCTGCTTCGGATCGCCGGTAGGCGCCTGGGAAAAGCGGCGATTGTGGGCCGGCGCGTAACCCCGGCCGTCCACCAGGATCGTGTAGATCCCGCCCGGCACGCCATCCAGCACGCTATCCAGCAGCTGCGTCACCGTCTCGTCGATCTGCCGGTCGTAACTGGTGTGGTAGCGCGCGGGTTCGCTGCCGGGAATGCGCCGGTAGTGGCGGTCGAACACGTCCGCTCCGCGGCTCCTGGCGTCTTCCAGCAGGTTGACGGCGGCATCCCGGAAGGCTTCGAGAGCCTGGGACAGGCCGTCAAAAGCGGTATTGCCGGTGCGCATGTCGGCCAGCACCTCCTGCACGCTTTCCGTCTGGCGGCGGATGCGGTCGATTTCGCCGGACATATGGCCCACGCGTTTCAGCACGTCGGCGCTCAGCGCGGCAATCCGCCCCACCTCTTCGCTCATGCCGTGGTTGGTCGAGTCCACCTCGCCGATGGCCTGAACGACGTCGCCGACCTGGCGGTTCATGCTGTCGAAGTCGCGCACGAAACGCTCAAAGCCTGAGCATGTCCGATCCAGCACTACGCCGGAAGCGTTGACGTCCTCGCGCAGCGTGCCGGTCTGATGCTGGGTCGTCTCCACCAGCTCCAACATCTCGGCGGTATGTCGGCCGATATCGCTGGTGGCCGAGTTCACGCGTTCGGCCAGCCGCCCGACCTCGCTGGCAACCACCGCGAACCCCCTTCCCGCGTCCCCTGCCCGGGCCGCCTCGACCCCGGCGTTCAAGGCCAGGAGCTGAGTCTGCAGGGCGATCTCCTTGATCAGCTTGCTGATGTCGCCGACCGACTGGGCGCGGTCCGTCAGTTGCCCGACCACCTCGGTGAATGAAGCCATCTCCCGCGTCATGCGCTCTACCCGCGCCTTGACGTCCGACAGTTCGGCCAGCGCCTGCTGCGCCGCGTGCAGATTCTGCCCCGACACCTCGGCAATCTCGCGCGCATGGGTGGATGTTGATGTCGACAAGGCGGCGATTTGCGCGCCGCTGGCGGCGAGCGCCTCAGCAGCCCGCGCCTGCTCCTGCGCCAGGATCGAGCAATGGCCCGCCTGGAACTGCGTGCGCGCGGCATTCAGCGCGATTTCTATGCTGGACTGGCGTACGGTCATGATGCGGCTGCGTATGCGCGTCATGAAACCGTACAGCGGCCAAACAGCCGGACTGATGGATAGCGTGCGTTCCGACAGTGTCGCGTCGCCGCGATTGAGCCGCCGCAACAACCGCCACATGCCGCCCAGGCGGAATACGGATCTGGCCATGATCAACCTCCTTGTGCCGGCCCGGATCGCCTTCTATGGGCATCCGTTGCCTGGCGCGCATTGCGCGCCATGATTCACGCTGCACAGCCCCTGATTATTGTTCTGGAGGGGAGTCTATCCATGAGGCGCTCTTTGCGCCCTTAGGGACTACCTTCATGCGGACTACCTTCATGCGCGGCGGCACCACCAGGAAAACGCGCCGCCGGAGACCCTGTCCGGCGGCGCGGCTCCCGGCTAGAAGCCCAGGCTGGCCAGCAGGTCGTCGACCTGATCCTGGCTGGTCACCACGTCGGTCTTGCCTTGCGGACTGATCTGCGGCCCGTTGAGCAGGCTGTTCGCTTCGTCGCGACGTTCTTGCGGGACGTTGTCCAGCAGCACCTGCAGCAGTTCGCGCTCGATCGCGCCCACCACGTCCATCATGCGCATGATGACCTGGCCCGTGAGGTCCTGGAAATCCTGCGCCATGATGATTTCCATCAGCTGGGATTGCGTCTGCTGCGCCTGTTTCGGCACATCCTGCAGGTAGGCGCGGGTGTCCTTCACCAGTTCGCGCGCCTCGGGCAGTTCCAGGGGTTGGTCGTACCACTGCTGCCAGCGCGCATCCAGCGCCTGCGCCGAACGCGACAGGCCGTCCTGGATGGGACCGGCTTGCTCGGTGGCGTTCAAGACGCGGTTGGCGGCCTGCTCCGTCATCTGCGCCACGTAGCGCAGACGATCGCGGGCGTCGGGAATGGCGTTGGCGGCGTCCTTGATGGCCTGATCCAGCCCCAGCTCGCGCATGCTGTCGCGCAGCATGCGCGTCAGCGACGCGATGCGATGGATCAGGTCGGGGGATTCGCCCGGGCTCTCATGTTCCGTCGTGCTCATGGCTCACCTCAACCGGCGATTTTCTCGAAGATCTTGTTGAGCTTCTCTTCCAGCGTCGCCGCCGTGAAAGGCTTGACCACATAACCGTTGGCGCCGGCCTGGGCCGCGGCAACGATGTTTTCCTTCTTGGCCTCGGCCGTCACCATCAGCACGGGCAGCGAAGCCAGCGCCGCGTCGGCGCGGATCTGCTTGAGCATCTCCAGGCCGTCGAGATTGGGCATGTTCCAGTCGGACACCACGAACTGGAAACCGCCGTTGCGCAGCTTTTCCAGGCCGATGGCGCCGTCTTCGGCTTCATCCACGTTCTCGAAACCCAGCTCCTTGAGCAGGTTGCGGATGATCCGCCGCATGGTGGGGAAGTCATCCACCACCAGAATCTTCAGGCCCTTGTCTACCATCTTCTACTCCAGAAAAAATTTAGCTTGGACCGATCGGGGAGCCTTGCGCGTCAGACGCGGTGCCCGCGATCGCCCAGGCGAGTCAGAATGCGTTCGCTTATCGCCGACAACGAAACCACTTCATCCGCGGCGCCCAAGGCGATCGCTTCGCGGGGCATGCCGAAGACGACGCAACTGGCCTCGTCCTGCGCAATCGTGTGGGCGCCCGCGCGGTGCATGGCCAACATGCCAGCCGCGCCGTCCTTGCCCATGCCGGTCAGGATGACGCCGATGGCGTTCTTGCCGGCGGCGACGGCGGCCGAATTGAACAGCACGTCGACCGACGGACGGTGGCGGTTGACGGGTTCGCTGGCTTCAAGTTCGATCACGTAGTTGGCGCCGCTGCGGCCCAAACGCATGTGCATGTCGCCGCCCGGCGCCAGATACACGTGTCCGGGCAGTACGCGGTCGCCATGCACGGCTTCGCGGACGGTCACGGCGCACAGGGCGTCCAGGCGCTGCGCGAAGGAACGCGTGAAACCCGCCGGCATGTGTTGCGTAATCAGGATGGCCGGGCTGTCGGGCGGCAGCGGCTGCAGAACCTCGCGGATCGCCTCCGTGCCCCCCGTGGACGCGCCGACGATCACCAGTTTTTCCGAGCTGGCCAGCGGGCGGCGCAACATGGGTGCGGGTGCGGCGGGCGCGGCATGCGCCGTGGGCGCGCGCAGCTTGGCGCGCGAGGCGGCGCGTATCTTGTCGGCGATGATCTCGGTGTATTCGAGCAGGCCGTCGCGGATGCCCAGCTTGGGTTTGGTGACGAAGTCGATCGCGCCCAGTTCCAAGGCCCGCAGCGTGATTTCGCCGCCGCGTTCGGTCAGCGACGACACCATCACCACCGGCATGGGACGCAGGCGCATCAGTTTTTCAAGGAAATCCAGCCCGTCCATGCGGGGCATTTCCACGTCCAGCGTCAGCACATCGGGGTTGTGGCGCTTGATGAGTTCGCGCGCCACCAGTGGATCGGGCGCGGTTGCGACCACCTCCATGTCCGGCTGGCTGTTGATGATCTCGGTCATCAGGCCACGCACCAATGCCGAATCGTCCACACACAAAACGCTAATTTTCTTCATTTTTTGCTGCCTCGTCCCGCTCAGGACCTGCCCGCGCATTCATAGACGGTCTGCCCGCGCAGACGAAAATCCCGGCTGATGTAGGTGAAGTTTTCGGAATGGCCGGCAAACAGCAAGCCACCCGGCTTGAGCAGCGGCACAAACCGCTCCAGGATCCTGGCCTGGGTGGGTTTGTCGAAATAGATCATGACGTTGCGGCAGAAGATCACATCGAACTGCTCATTGATCTGCCAAGCCGGCGCCAAGAGATTCAGGGTCTCGTAGCGGACCATGTCAGCGATTTCCGGACGCACCCGCACCTGCCCTTCGTTGGCGCCGCGGCCCTTCAGGAAGAAACGCCGCAGGCGCTCGCCGTCCATTTTGTCCACGCGCTCGGCCGGATAGACTCCTGCCCGCGCGCGGTTGAGCACATTGGTGTCGATATCGGTGGCCAGCACCGAACTTGCGCTGGCCCTCGGGCCCAGCGCTTCCACCAGCGTCATGGCGATCGAATACGGCTCTTCCCCGGTGGAGGCCGCACAGCACCACACCGACACCGGACCGCCACGCCGCTTGGCGAAGTCGGCCAGGATGGGAAAGTGATGGGCTTCGCGGAAGAAAGCGGTCAGGTTGGTCGTCAATGCGTTGACGAAATCTTCCCACTCGGCCGCATTCGGCTCATTTTCCAGCTGGTCCAGATAGCTGCCGAAATCCTGCATGCCCAGCGCACGCAGGCGCCGGGCCAAGCGGCTGTAGACCATTTCGCGCTTGTGCGTGCCCAACGAAATGCCCGCGTAGGCGTGAATCATCTTGCGCACGCGCGAAAAGTCCGCATCGCGAAAATCGAATTGGCGTTCCACCGAAATGGACGGCGCCTGGGTTGCCGCTGCTGTAGCCACTGCTATCCTCAGTGCCCAAGCGCAAGCGCGTCAGGCGCCTGCAAACGTGTATCGTCGCCGGAAGAACGCGCGGACGACAGGCGCTGGGCCGGAACTTCGATGACCTCGCCCGCATTGATCTTGAACACGGATACCGCTTCGGCCAGACGCTGCGCCTGTTCCTGCAGGGAACCCGCGGCAGCCGCCGCCTCTTCCACCAGCGCCGCGTTCTGCTGGGTTACCTCGTCCATCTGCGACACGGCGCGGTTCACCTGATCGATGCCGCTAGACTGTTCTTCCGACGCCGCCGAGATCTCGCCCATGATGTCCGTCACACGCTTCACCGAAGCCACGATTTCCTGCATCGTCGAGCCAGCGCGCTCCACCTGCTGCGAACCCGCGCCGACCTTGGTCACGGAGTCCTCGATCAAACCCTTGATTTCCTTGGCTGCCTGGGCGCTGCGTTGCGCCAGCGAGCGCACTTCGCCCGCCACCACTGCGAAACCCTTGCCTTGCTCACCGGCGCGCGCCGCTTCCACCGCCGCGTTCAGCGCCAGGATATTGGTCTGGAAGGCGATGCCGTCGATCACCGATACGATCTCGGAGATCTTGCGCGAGCTGGCCGAGATTTCCTGCATGGTGCTGACCACTTCCGACACCGCCGAACCGCCGCGCTCAGCCACGTCGGACGCGCTGGCCGCCAGCTGGTTGGCCTGGCGCGCATTGTCCGCGTTCTGCTTGACGGTCGAGGCCAACTCTTCCATCGAGGCAGCGGTTTCCTCCAGCGAGGCAGCCTGCTGCTCGGTGCGGCTGGACAGGTCCGTATTACCCGCCGCGATCTCGTGCGAGCCGACGTTGATCTCATCCACCCCGCGGCGCACCGACGCCACGGTGCGCGTCAGGCTTTCCTGCATGCGCTTCAACGCGGCGAACAACTGGCCGATTTCGTTGGTATTGCGCACGTCCACGCGGGCGGTGAGGTCGCCACCGGCGATGCGGTCGAAATGATGACCGGCTTCCTTCAGAGGCAGCAGCACGCGGCGGCGCAGGAACACGTAGGTGGCAAACACCAGCAACGCGGCGATCACGCCGCCAGCCGCTACCGCCATCAAGACGAACTGGTAACGCACCTGCGCCACCTCGTGGGCATCCAGCGTCTTGCTGGCGCGCCAGAAGTCAAAGCCTTCGATGGCTCGCGCGTAGCGTCCCTCGAGCGCGTCCTGTACCGTCTGGACCTGCTTCTGGTAGGCGGGCATGTCCGCCTTTTCCAGGGCGGCCACCAGCGGCGCCAGTCCTTGCCGGACCAGCGCGTCATAGGATTCGTCGATTTCCTTTAGGGCATCGGCCGCTTCGGCCGGCCGGGCCAGGCTCTTGTAATACTCGTACTCGGCCTGCCCCTTGTTCATGGAGGCCTTGGCGCGCTCCAACAAGCCGGCCGCCTCGGATGACAGGCCCTGGGTCAGCAAGGTCGGCTGCCCCACGCTCTTCACGATGTCAGCATAGTTGGCCGCGGCCGCGCGGCCCAGGCCGGTCATGGAGTCCTTGTAGCTGGAAACCACACGGCCGACCGCGTCATCCAGCTCTTGCGATTGCTTGATCTGCGCCAGAGTGCCATTGCTGATGCGCAGGGACAGCACGCCCAGCGCGGCCCCTATCACCAACATGAATGAGAAAAACGCCAGCACCCACAACAGGCTGCTGCGTATCGTCATGTTTGCGAAGAACTTGCGCATCACAAGAACCACTCCCAGATTGAAGTCGTTAAAGGAAAGCGCCACATTGGGTTCAATATGGCGCTTCTACCTCCCAAGCAGGCCGTTCCGATCAGGACGCGGCCTTCTCCACCAGCGCCATTTCGTCGCTGGTCATCATTTTTTCAATATCCACCAGGATCAGCATGCGCTCGTCCACCGTGCCCAGACCCGTCAGGTACTCGGTGGACAGGGTTGCGCCAAACTCCGGCGCCGGGCGGATCTGCCCCAAATTGAGCATCAACACGTCAGACACGCCATCCACCACGATGCCGACGACGCGGCGATCGAGGTTGAGAATGATGACCACGGTCTGTTCGTTGTACTCGACGCGCCCCAGGTTGAACTTGATGCGCAGGTCGACGATAGGCACGATGATGCCGCGCAGATTTGTCACGCCCTTGATGAACGGCGGCACATTCGCGATGCGCGTGACCGAATCGGCGTCGTAGCCGCGGATCTCCTGCACCTTCAGGATGTCGATGCCGTACTCTTCGTCGCCCAGCGTAAAGACCAGGAACTCGCTGCCGACATCTTCCTTGCGTCGGGCTTGCGTTTGCGGGTTAGCTGCCATGAGGTTTATTTCTCCGTCAATTCAGAATGGCTTCGGGCTGCGACCAACGCTCGCGGTTGGCGCGCGCAAGCGCAAATACGTCGACAATCAAGGCCACGCTGCCATCGCCCAGGATGGTGGCGGCGGAAATGCCCGGCACCTTGCGGTAATTCGATTCCAGATTCTTCACCACGACCTGGTGCTGGCCGATCAGGTGATCCACCAGCAGCGCAAAACGGCGGTCTTCGGCCTGCATGATGACCGCGATGGCCTGCGTGGGATCGGTCTGGGCGTCACCGACAGAAAACACCCGGTGCATCTCGACCAGCGGCAGATACTCGCCGCGCACGTGCATCACGCGCTCATTGCCCGCCACCGAGTAGATCTGGTCATTGGTGGGCTGCAGCGATTCGGTTACGTGATTCAGCGGCAGGATGAAGGTCTCCTCGCCGACGCGCACCGACATGCCGTCCAGAATGGCCAGCGTCAGCGGCAGGACGATGCGCGTCGTGGTGCCGTTGCCCGGCTCGCACGACAGCTGCACGTGGCCGCCCATGTCCTGGATGTTCCGGCGCACCACGTCCATGCCCACGCCGCGGCCGGAGATATCCGTCACCTTTTCGGCGGTGGAGAAGCCCGGCGCGAAGATCAGTTGCCAGATTTCGTCGTCCGGCGAATTCTCGTTGACCGGCAGGCCCTGGGCGATTGCCTTTTTCAGGATCTTGTCGCGGTTCAGCCCGCCGCCGTCGTCGCTGACTTCAATGACGATGTTGCCGCCGTTATGCTGGGCGGACAGCACCAGTTGCCCGACGGGGTCCTTGCCAGCGGCAACGCGCTTTTCGGGCGTCTCGATGCCATGGTCCAGGCTGTTGCGCACCAGGTGAGTCAGCGGATCGATGATGCGTTCGATCAGGCTCTTGTCCAGTTCCGTCGCGCGGCCGTGGGTCTGCAGTTCGATCTGCTTGCCCATCTTGCTGGCGATGTCGCGCACCAGGCGCGGGAAGCGGCTGAACACGTAGTCCATCGGCATCATCCGGATGGACATGACCGCTTCCTGCAGGTCGCGGGCATTGCGTTCAAGCTGTTCCATGCCATTGAGCAGGCGGTCGTGCAGCACCGGATCCAGGGTGGAAGCGGTCTGCGCCAGCATGGCTTGGGTAATGACCAGTTCGCCCACCAGGTTGATGACCTGGTCGACCTTCTCGACGCCGACGCGGATCGAGGTGGATTCCTTGTCCGCGTGCGCCGGAGCCGCCGCGGCAGGCCGCGCCACGCGGGCGGATTGTGTGATGGCCTCGGCGGCCGCGGCCGACTCGGCCACGGCGGGCGCTTCGGCTACCTTAGGCGCGGGGGCCGGCGCAGGCGTCGCGGCCGCAACCGGCGCTGCAGCCTGCGTCACGCCCGCCGGAGCGGCTTCGCGGCTGATTTCCAGCTGGTCGCCGTCGACGATGAAGCAGCATACGGCCTCGATATCGTCCGGCGTGCAGGTGCTGTCCATCCATACGGTCAAGGTGCCGTCGGCGCGTTCGCTGGCCTTGACGTTGCCGAGATTGCCCATTTCCTCGAGCAGGGAGGCGGCGTCCTTGTCCGAAACCTTGGTGATCCGCACACGCAGAGGCAGGCTGCCCGCTTCCGCGGCCGGCGCTTGCGCTGCGGGCTCGGGGGCAGGCGCCGGGGCAACCACCGGTGCGGGGGCCGGAGCCGGCGCTGCCACGGCTGCAGGGGCCTCGGCCGGCGCGGCTGCCGCGGCGGGATCCTTATGCTCCAGCGCAAGCTGCCTCAGTACGGCGCAGATACGCTCAAACACGGCTTCATCGGGCTCTTCGGAGGCCCGATAGGCATCCAGTTGGCTTTTGAGCACGTCTTTTGTTTCCAAGAAAATATCGATCATGTCCGTGCGCAGCGCCATTTCGCCGCGACGGATCGCATCCAGGAGGTTTTCCAGCAAATGGGTCGTGCCCGCCAGCTGCGTGAAACAGCCGAACGTGGCCGCCCCGCCCTTGATCGAATGGGCGGCGCGGAAGATCGCGTTGAGCTGTTCGATGTCGGGCGCGCCCACATCCAGCTCGAGCAGCAGCTGCTCCATTTGCGCGAGCAGCTCGTCCGCCTCGTCGAAAAAGGTCTCGTAAAACTGACTGAGGTCCAAACCAGAACTCATGACCCGTACGCCTTCAAAAATGAACTTGCTTACGCGCCGGCCTGCTCGTCGAGCAGTTCAGACGCCAATTCCACCAGCACATCAGGATCGACCGGCTTGGAGAGCCAGCCACAGACCCCTAGATCCCGGGCGGCCATCTTGCTGTCCACGTCGTCCTCGGTGGTCAACACCAGCACCGGCACGTCCAGGTACTCGTCTTCCTGGCGCAGTCCCTGGATCAGCTCCAGGCCGCCCATGACCGGCATGTTCCAGTCGCTGACCACCAGGTCCACCGGGTGGCTCTTGGCCAATTCCAGCGCTTCCTGGCCATTGCCGGCCGTCAGGACTTTCCATCCCGCGCCCGTCAACGTCGCCTGGACG
The DNA here is from genome assembly GCF_014490035.1 of Achromobacter xylosoxidans. Taxonomy (NCBI): domain Bacteria; kingdom Pseudomonadati; phylum Pseudomonadota; class Betaproteobacteria; order Burkholderiales; family Alcaligenaceae; genus Achromobacter; species Achromobacter xylosoxidans. The sequence goes on from NZ_CP061008.1 coordinate 3,950,771, forward strand.
ATCATCCGCATCGTCGCCGAGTCGTCCGCCACAAGAATCGTTGCAGCCATTGCTATCGAACCCCTTCCGCGGGCGGGTTGCTCTCCGCCTCGCCTGGTTTGGTTGCCGTCGTGGCCTGGGCCGCGGCTTGCGCCGCTTCCACTGCCGTTCCTACCTCGCGGGCATCCTTGGCGCTGACGTCCGCAGCCGCGGCGTTCTCGCTTTCGATGCGCCGCTGGGTGCTCTGATTGAGCACCACAAGGCTGATACGTCTATTAACGGCCGCATACGGGTCATCTTTAACCAGACTCATGCTGGACGACAGCCCCTGGATGCGCAGGACCTTGCTTTCGTTCATGCCGCCCGCCACCAGCTCCTGGCGCGACGCGTTGGCGCGGTCGGCCGACAGCTCCCAGTTGCTGTAGGCGCGCTCTCCGCGGGCGTACTGCGAGGCGTCGGTGTGACCGGAGATGCTGACCTTGTTGGGCAATTCATTCAGGACCGGGCCCAGTTCCCTGAGGATGTCGCGCATGTAGGGCTGCACTTCCGCGCGGCCGGTGGCGAACATCGGACGGTTCTGGTTGTCAATGATCTGGATACGCAGGCCTTCGGTGGTCAGGTCGATCAGCAGTTGCGGCCTGAACGTTTTCAGCACCGGACTGGTCTCTATGACGTTTTCGATGCGCTTCTTCAGGTTTTCCAAGCGATGCTGTTCGCGACGCTCGGCGTCGCCCATGGGCTGGGCCTCCACGCGATTGCCCTGCGCGCGGCGCACATCGCCCTCGCTGCGCAGCGGGTCGCGGCCGCCGCCAGGCACCGCGCTGGTCTCGGCCGAGCTGCTGGGCCCGCCCGCGATGGCAACGCGCAGCGGCATGCGGAAATACTCCGCGATGCCCTTGAGTTCCTCGCGCGGCACGATGCTGATCAGCCACATCACCAGGAAGAACGCCATCATCGCGGTGATGAAGTCGGCGTACGCGATCTTCCAGCTGCCCCCGTGGTGCCCCCCGCCATGCCCCCCCTTCTTGCGGCGGATCACCACGCGGTGATTGTTTACCGTACTCATGGCCCGCTCCGTCAGGCCTTGCCGGTCGTGGCGGACTTGGCTTGCCGAACGTGCTCTTCCAGCTCACCAAAGGTCGGGCGCACAGCCGAGAACAGCACCTTGCGGCCGAATTCCACCGCCAACTGGGGCGGGTAGCCATTCATGCTGGCCAACAGCGTGGTCTTGATGCACTCCAGGACCTTGGTGGCTTCGTCGCTTCGGCGATCGATGCGCGAGGCCAGAGGACCGACAAAGCCGTAAGCCAGCAGAATACCCAGGAACGTGCCCACCATGGCCTTGGAAATCAGGTCACCCAGGATCGCCGGAGGTTGGTCCACGGCGGCGAGCGCCTTGATCACGCCCAGCACGGCGGCCACGATACCGAAGGCCGGCAGGCCGTCGGCCATTTGCTGCAGGGCGCGCACGGGAACTTCGCGCTCATGGCGGTAGGTTTCGATTTCCTCGTCCATGAGCGTCTCGATTTCAAACGAGCTCATGTTGCCGCTGATCATGATGCGCAGGTAGTCCGTGATGAACTCCATCAGTTTGGCGTCTTTGGCGATACGGGGATATTCGCTGAAGATCGGACTGGATTCCGGGTCTTCGATATGCGATTCGATGGCCATGAGGCCCTCGCGGCGCGCCTTGTTCAGCAACACATACAGGAGCGCCATCAGCTCCATGTACACGTCCTTGCCGTAGCGCGAGCTTTTCAAGGCGTCGGGCAAGGCGGCCTTGACCAGCATCAGCGACTTTTTGCTGTTGCTGGCGAGGAAGGCGCCGAAAGCCGCCCCAAAAATCAGCGTGAGCTCGAACGGCTGGTATAGCGCGCCCAAATGGCCGCCCAGCGCTATGAAGCTGCCGACGACCGACACGGCCACCACGAGAAAACCGATAACAATCAACACATCAGGCCCCTGCCAACGAAGTCTAAAACTGGCGTCAATGATCCCCTGTTCCCCTCGACCCAAAAAGGCGGGTTACGGGGGGTTTTCCAGGGCTTTTGATGTATTTGAATACCGCCGGTCAGAGCCGGGCGGCATTCGCAACGGGTGCGGGGCGGGTGCCGGAGCGCGCCTTGGCCGCAGCGCGCGTCTTGCCGGCGCGGGGTGGCGGCCGGCAGATCGCGCACACGAAATCCGACTGGGGATCGTGCGCATGGGCGATGAAATGCCCCCCGCACTGGCGGCAGGCGGACATTTGCAGCATGCCGCTATCGAAAAAACGCACCAGCATCCAGGCGCGCGTGAAGCTCAGGACGGGCTCTGCGCCTTCAGCGGCATCGGTGCCGGCGTTTTCGAGATAGAGGCGATAGGCGTCGATGGTGGCGCGTATGCCTTTGCTGCTGGTACGCGTATTCAGGAACGAATACACGTTGTAGAAGAGCGAGGAATGGATGTTCGGCAGCCAGGTCATGAACCAGTCAACCGAAAAGGGCAGCATGCCCTTGGGTGGCGAGCAGCCGCGGATTTCGCGGTACAGGCGTGCCAGGCGGTCGTGGCTGAGGCTGGTTTCAGCCTCCAGCACCTGCAGCCGGGCTCCCAAAGTGATCATGGAGCTGGCTAGCAGAATGTCATCCGCTTCCTGCGAAACGCTCTTGGTGGCCATTACACGTGCTTCCGGATGGAATGATCAGGCCGTCAGGCCAATTCTTCGACAGGCTGCTTGGCCAGCAGGATGGTGGCGTGCGCTTGCTGCAACGCACCGCCCAGAACGTCATGGGTCAGCGCGGACAGCAGGCTGTAATCGTCAAAGCGGAACCGGCACAGCAGCGAGCTGGAGCTGGCCAGCTTGACCAGCTGAGCAGGCGAAAGACGCATCAGGATATCGGCAACTTCGTTGCTGAATCCAAGGCGGAACATCGATGCTGCGTAATCGTCCCGCAACATACGTTGCGCCAGTAACAAATATGACAGATTCACTTCGCGAATGTCTGTCAGCAATGAATTTTCGACTTGTTGCACGCCCAACTCCCTATTCCCTATCCCGCCGACGGGGGCTTGTGTAAGCAAAAGCACCGGAATTCCGTTGCCATTGCGTTCGATGCATTCCGCTTTGATGCGAAATGTATCATTTGTTCGCAATTTAAGTAAAATTTACCACAGCTAATGTCATTTTCTATGACTTATATGACAAAACTTTGTTGATGTTGCGCAACTTACCTTTTCCGATACACCTTGACATATAAATTTCAGCCAACTTTACGTCAATTTGGCAAATAAGCATTCAAAACATTGCGTACTTTGAGGAATGAAACGGTGTTGTTTGCCGACAATGGCAACTTGCAGATCACTAAATCCACCTAGCTTTAGCGCCGCCGCGCGTTTGTCGACAATGTCGCAAATTGACAACAACAGACAGCGCGCCACGATGGACACCGCCCGACACTCCCGCAATGCCTCACGCAGATGACAGCCTGGTCGAATATGCCCCGCTAGTGCGGAAGCTGGCCCTGCAATTGCTCGCCCGGCTACCCGCCAGCGTAGAACTCGACGACCTGATTCAGGCCGGCATGATCGGCCTGCTCGATGCCGTGCGCCGCTACCAGGAAACGGCCGACGCCCAATTCGAGACCTACGCCACCACCCGCATCCGCGGCGCGATGCTGGACGAACTCCGCGGCCAGGATTGGCTGCCGCGCAGCGTCCGCGCCAAGGCGCGCAAGATCGAACAGGCCATCCAGCAGCTCGAACAACGTTTGATGCGCGCCCCGAGCGAAGCCGAGATCGCGCAACAATTGGCCATGCCGCTGGACGAATACCAGACGCTGCTGCACGACGCCCAGGGCGTGCAGATCGTGCATTACGAAGATTTCGCCACCGAGCCCGACTCCGCCGGCGGCCAATCGGACTGGGCCGCCACCCTGAACCATGGGGCGGCCGGCGGCAATCCGCTGGATTCGCTCCTGGCCGGCGACTTCCGTCAGGCATTGATCCACGCCATTGACGCCCTACCCGAGCGCGAAAAATTGCTGCTGTCGCTGTGTTACGAGCAGGGACTGAACCTGAAGGAAATTGGCGCGATCCTGAATGTGACCGAGGCGCGGGTGTGTCAGCTGAGGTCGCAGGCGACGGCGCGGATACGCGCGAAGCTGAAGGAACAGGCGTGGCAGGAGTTGCCCCAGGAGGGGCAGATCGCGCAGATGATTTGAGCGAACACCGAAGAATGGCCGAACCATCAAGCAGGCCAGGCGCTGGTTTCCGCTAACTCTCGCCAGTTTTACCGTAGTTCTTTCGGGGTGCCCGAACCGGAATGCCCCGAATTCTCTCCCTTATTCCACCCATCGCCGCAGGCTTACGGTTGATAGTCTAGTGGCCCATTTGTGAACATGCCGCGCGAACGCCGCTCGCCACCGCAGGAACCAAGATGACTTCCCCCGACTCGCTCAATCAAGCCATTTCCGACGCTTACGATGAAACGCCGTATACGTCGAATGCGTTTCCCATCTGCGCCCCCGGGCATCTGCACGCGGTTGCGCACCTTTACGGTCTGAATGCTCCCGCCCCAGAGACGGCACGCGTGCTGGAGCTGGGCTGTGCGGCTGGCGGAAATCTGTTGCCCTTTGTCCTGGCCAACCCTGGAGCCCGAGCGGTCGGCGTCGACCTATCCCCGCAGCAAATCGCCGCGGGCAAGGCTATGGTAGATGCAATGGGTCTGGACAATCTGGAACTGCGCGCGATGAGTATTACCGACATCGACGCAAGCTTCGGCAAGTTCGACTACATCATCTGTCACGGCGTCTTCAGTTGGGTACCGCCCGAAGTCCGGGAAGCGATTCTCCGCGTCTGCCGTGAAAATCTGTCCGCAGACGGCATCGCTTATGTCAGTTACAACACCTATCCGGGTTGGAAGGCGTCCGATGTGGTACGCGACGCTATGCTGCTCAACAGTTTTGCCGCCAACACTCCCCAGGAAAAATTGACGCGCGCCAAGGAAATGCTGAGCCTGCTCGAAAATGGCTTGTGGGCAGGCAACTCCATGAAAGGGGCGCTGAGCTATGCCGCCCAGCAACTGTCCAAACAAACCGACTACTACCTAACGCATGAGTATCTGGAAGCCATCAACTCCCCCTGCTACTTCCTGGAGTTCGTCGCAGCCATCCAGCAAGCGGGCCTGGCCTACCTGACTGACGCCGAGCCGCAAGCCACGTTCCCTTCCACTTTTGGCGAGAATGTCGCCAATCACTTGGCAGTGCTCTCAGTCGAGACCACCCGTGAGATGCGCGAGCAATATCTGGATTTCGCCATGGGCAGGCAGTTCCGCAAAAGTCTGCTGGTTCATGCCGATCGTGCCGCCGCCGCGCTGGAGAATCCCGAAGGCACTAAGTTCGCGGACATGCACTTCGCCGCGAAGCTCCAGTCGCAACCCTCATCAAAGCCGTCAGAACGGGCATACCAGGCCTCCGGCGGCGGCACAATCACCACCGAGAGTCCGGCGTTGATTGCCATCCTCGAGACATTCCGCGAGGCCTGGCCCGCATCCGTCCCATATGCGCGGCTTGCCGAGGTAGTGGCCATCAACACGCCAGACATGAGTGACGAAGCCAGGGACTCTGCCCTACTGAATAGTCTGATACTGCTTATCGGCGCTAGCGCCCTGCACTATCGACTTGCCCCGGTCCCATACTCGGCCAACGGCACCAAGCCCCAGCTGATACCGGGGGCCTTAGCAATCCTGACTGCGATCGAGGCCAGAACTTCCCAAGTCGGTATGCACAATTTGTGGCACCAGACTGTCAATCCAGGCACCGACAGCCTTGCGCGATTTGTAACGCCGCGCCTGGACGGAACCCGCAGCATGCTGGAGCTACGCACCGAACTGCGCGATGCGCTGCACGCCGGCCATGTTGAACATCCGCAGGGCAGGCCGGTCAAAGGCGTGCGGAATCTCGAACCTGTGGCTCAAGAGCTACTACAGGCGATGTTAGCCTCACTCAAGAACAGTGGGCTGATGCTGCGCTGAACAGCCTCCGGAAGTTGGTGCCGGCTGCGAAAGTTCCAGGCAGCCGTCACTGCCCGTATCCGTCAGCCTCGAGCAACAACTGGCCGGTTCACAGCCAAGCACCTCCAAAAGGCTCTTTTCATTTTTTTGATCTTCGCCGCCTAAAGAATATCTGGCCCATGCCGTAATCCTGGCAACGGAAGAGATATGGCAACTACGCCAGCCTCTCCACCCGTTACAGTTGGGCGGCCTAGCTGCCCGGTTTGAAGAAGCCTTTCTCTCCTTGGGAGCCTAAACATGGCTGCAGTCATCAATACCAACTACTTGTCGCTCGTTGCTCAGAACAACCTGAACAAGTCCCAATCCGCCCTGGGTACCGCCATTGAGCGCCTGTCGTCGGGCCTGCGCATCAACAGCGCCAAGGACGACGCCGCCGGTATGGCCATTGCCAACCGCTTCACCGCAAACGTCAAGGGTCTGACCCAAGCCGCCCGCAATGCCAACGACGGCATCTCGCTGGCCCAGACGACCGAAGGCGCCGCTGGCGAAATCAACACCCACCTGCAGCGCGTACGCGAACTGTCGGTGCAAGCCTCGAACGGCAGCTACTCGCAAGAACAGCTGAACTCGATGCAAGACGAAATCAACCAGCGTCTGTCGGACATCGACCGCATCTCGCAACAAACCGACTTCAACGGCGTGAAGGTTCTGTCGGGTTCGGCCAAGCCTCTGACGCTGCAAGTCGGCGCCAATGACGGCGAAACGATCACGGTCAACCTGTCGGAAATCAGCGTCAAGACGCTGGGTCTGGATGGCTTCAATGTGAATGGCAAGGGTGTTGTGCAAAACCGCACCGCCACCATCAACGACATCAGCAACCCCGGCAACTCGACCAACATCAGCAACAACCCGCCGACCTACGACGTTCAGACGAAGAACACGCAGGCCACCGCTGCTGACGTGCTGGGCAAGGTCACCAACGGCAACACCGTCGCCGTCAAGAATGCAGGCGTCACGACCACCTACACCTACGACGCTGCCAGCGACAAGTTCACTTTCACGAACAAGGACGCCACGGTTGCCGACAAGGCCACCGGCTTGACCTTCGCCAAAGCCCAGGGCCTCGTTCCGAGCAACGGCACCGTAACCGGTACCTTCTCGAACAAGGGTGGCGCTTCGGTCGACTTCGAAATGGACTCGGCTGGCAATATCACGATCGGCGGAAAGGCTGCCTACGTTGAGGGCGGAGCACTGACGACCAACAAGGTTGCCGCTGCTGCACAAGCTTCGGTGGGTGACCTGTTCGCTACCGCCGGCGCGGGCGCTGCCAATGATGTCACCATCGACCTGGGCGGCAAGAGCTACAAGTCGACCGGCACGGCCAGCACCGTGTCCTGGCAAGATACCGCCAGCCGTGCTCAAGTGCTGTCGGCTATCGCTGCCGCTGGAGCCGCAGGTGACTCGACCACGGTTCAAATGGGTTCCGGCGTGGCTACGGCCAACGTCACGATCGATGTCAACGCCGGCACGATCAAGGGCGGCACCGCCACCGCGCAATTGTATGTGGACTCGAAGGGCGAACTGACCGACGTCGCGTCCTACAAGACCCGCTACCAGGTGGATCAAACCACTGGTGTGGTCACGGCAATTGCTGGCGGTACCATCACCGGCGGTGCGCGCAACGGACAGGAAACGCTGGCTGCCGACCAAATCGGCAAGCAGGCTTACACCGATGCCAAGGGCAACCTGACGCTGGAAAAGACTTCCGCAGGCGACAAGACTACCGACCCGATGAAGACCCTGGACGCTGCCTTCACCAAGCTGGACAAGCTGACGGGTGAACTGGGTGCCGTGCAGAACCGTCTGGAATCGACGATCGCCAACCTGAACAACGTCGTGAACAACCTGTCGTCGGCTCGCTCGCGTATTCAAGACGCGGACTACGCCACGGAAGTGTCGAACATGTCGAAGGCTCAGATCCTCCAGCAAGCTGGTACCTCGGTTCTGGCGCAAGCCAACCAAGTGCCGCAAACCGTTCTGTCGCTGCTGCGTTAATCACGCCGCAACGCCTGACGGTCGGGCAGACGCAGGGCCCCGCAAGGCCCTGCCCTCCCGATACCGACCGAGGGCCCTCACGCCCTCGTCGAGACCAACAAGCCGGCATACGCCGGCTTGTTTCTTTTCGGGGGATGCGTGACTTACTCCTCCCGCCAGCCCCGCCGTCCCTTACCGGCATGGCGGCGCAGCCGCGCAAGGCGGTTGCGGGCGTGTCGCTGACCCTCTCGTCGTCCGAGTCCCAATCAAGCCCATTTTTTTCAGACTATTCCCCTTTTTCACTTCTTCCGATTGCCTCATACTCGCGCTTGCACGTTTTTGTATCTATATTTTTCACAAGATGACCGCGACGCCTCCCGATCCACTCGCTACGCAGCACGGCAGCACCACGGATCCCGATACCCAGGCGCCGATGGACGAGCAGACCTTGCGTCTGCGCGAAGAGAACCGCGCTCTGCGTGAATTGCTAGTTGCGCAGGCGCAGGCCACTCCCCCACCACAGGAACCCGGTCCGCTGCGGCGGCTGTTCTGGTGGCTGATTTCCGCGCCTGGCGCCGCGCTGGTCAGCTGGCGCGCCCTGGTGGGACGCGAAGACGCGCGGCCGATTACCGGCAAACGTGTCGGCTATGCCACATTGACCGTGCTCTACACGCTGGCGATCTACGGCGCGCTGGTGCTGTTGGTGGTTTCGTGGAGTTCACCGAACACGACCGTTTCCGGCGCCACGGCTGCCGGTCCGGTACGAGTCCCCCTGACGCCCGCTCCACCTCCGCACACAGAACCCGCGCTCAGTCAGCAACAACTGACGCCTGCGGCGGCGCCAGTACCCGTTCCGGGTTCCGATCCCGGTCCAGGTTCGAATTCGGGTTCGGACTCGGCAGAACCCCAGTCTAGATCCCACTCCGCCTCAGAGCCCACGTCTGCCGAATCTCAATCTGCCCCCCCTGCGCAGCCCGAGCACGCAACGGCGCCGCGCGCGGCAGCAAGCACGACGGACGAGGCGGACGCCACTCCCAGGTCCACCCTGCGTGTAACCGAGATACCCGCAGAAGACCCCATGGCCTGGGTCGACGAGCTGAAGAGCGAGCTGGCGCGTTGTGCAACGCTCGGTTTCTTTGAACGCCCCGACTGTTCCTGGGCCGCGCGCACGCAATTCTGCGAGCCTAATCGCGCCTGGGGCACCGTCAAGGAATGTCCTACCCGGCCGTGAGGCGCCAGGGCTTGCATATTGGGCCAGTACGAGTCCGGCAGAAGCACGCAATGACAAGGAACATCCCCCAGGCAGGGCTAACGTGTTGCTGGATCCGGGTATCGCCGTCGCTGCATGAATATCAGGTTACGCAGCCACGAATTCCGTGCATTGCGCCGCCGTCCACGCGATAATCCACTGTCGGCCTGAATCACCATCCACACACTAGGACACCCCGAGCATGGACGCATCGATCAGCAACACCGTCAATAACGCCCTGGCTTTGCAGGACGCGAATGTCATGCAGGAAGTGCAGGCCCGCGTGCTGAAGAAAGCCATCAATGCGCAAGCGGATACCGCCCTGACGCTGATGCAATCCCTGCCCGCGCTGGCCGTGGACGCGACACTGGGTTCGCGCATCGATACGCACGCCTGAACGTCACACCCAAGCGCACAAGAAAAAGCGCCGGTCCCTGTCCAGGGCCGGCGCTTTTGCTTTGCACGGGCGGCATGGCCGCCGCGCCTCTTACTTCTTCTTCATCGGCGGCAAGTCGGTGCAGACGCCTTCGGCGACTTCGGCAGCCATGCCCACCGATTCACCCAGGGTCGGGTGCGGGTGGATGGTCTTGGCGATGTCGACGACGTCGGCGCCCATCTCCACGGCCAGGGCCAGTTCGCTGATCAGGTCGCCGGCGTGGGTGCCGACGATGCTGCCGCCCAGGATGCGATGCGTTTCAGCGTCAAAGATGAGCTTGGTGAAGCCTTCGTCGCGGCCATTGGCGATGGCGCGGCCGGAGGCGGCCCAGGGGAACACGCCCTTCTCGATCTTGATGCCCTGCTTCTTGGCCTCGTCTTCGGTCAAGCCGACCCAGGCCACTTCCGGATCGGTGTAGGCCACCGACGGAATGACGCGGGCGTCGAAGAAGGACTTCTGGCCTGCGGCGGCTTCGGCGGCGACGTGGCCTTCGTGCACGGCCTTGTGCGCCAGCATGGGCTGGCCGACGATGTCGCCGATGGCGTAGATGTGCGGCACGTTGGTGCGCATCTGGCGATCGACCTCGATGAAGCCGCGGTCGGTCACGGCAATGCCAGCCTTGTCAGCGCCGATTTTCTTGCCGTTGGGGCTGCGGCCCACTGCCTGGAGAACCAGGTCGTAGCGCTGCGGCTCCTTGGGCGCGCCTTCGCCCTCGAAGCTGACGTAGATGCCATCCTTCTTGGCTTCGGCGCCCACGGTCTTGGTCTTCAACATGATGTTGTCGAAGCGGTAGGCGTTCTTCTTCTGCCATACCTTGACCAGGTCGCGGTCGGCGCCCTGCATCAGGCCGTCCAGCATTTCGACCACGTCCAGGCGCGCACCCAGCGTGGAGTACACCGTGCCCATTTCCAGGCCGATGATGCCGCCGCCGATGATGAGCATCTTCTTGGGGACTTCACGCAGCAGCAAGGCGCCGGTGGAGTCGACGATGCGGTCGTCCTGGGGCAGGAACGGCAGCTTCACCGACTGGCTGCCGGCGGCGATGATGGCCTGCTTGAAGCGCAGGGTCTGGGTCTTGCCGTCGGCGGCCTTGACGATCAGGTGGTTGGCGTCGGCGAACTCGCCCACGCCATGCACCACGGTGACCTTGCGCGCCTTGGCCATGCCGGCCAGGCCACCGGTCAGCTTGGCGACCACGCTGTCCTTGTAGCCGCGCAGCTTGTCCAGGTCGATCTTGGGCTCGCCGAAGCTGATGCCGTGGGCGGCCAGTTCGCGGGCTTCGTCGATGACGGCGGCGTTGTGCAGCAGCGCCTTGGACGGAATGCAGCCGACGTTCAGGCAGACGCCGCCCAGCGTGTCGTAGCGTTCCACCAGGACCACGGACAGGCCCAGGTCGGCGGCGCGGAAGGCGGCGGAGTAGCCGCCGGGGCCGGCGCCCAGCACCAGCATGTCGTACTCGCCGTCGGCCGAGCCCTTGAAGCTGGCCGCGGCGGGCGCGGCGGCAGGCGCCGCGGCAGCCTGCTTGGGCGCCTCGGCGGCCTTGGGGGCTTCCTTGGCGGCAGGCGCGGCGGCGGCTGCGGCACCCGCTGCAGCTTCCACTTCCAGCACGACCGTGCCTTCGGCGACCTTGTCGCCGACCTTCACGTTGATGGACTTCACCACGCCGCCCTGCGACGCGGGGATTTCCATGGAGGCCTTGTCGGACTCGACGGTGATCAGGCTTTGTTCAGCCTTGATCGTGTCGCCCACCGCCACCAGCACTTCGATGACTTCCACTTCCTTGAAGTCGCCGATGTCCGGCACTTTGATTTGAACGGTATTGCTCATGGGGCTCCCCGTTTACAGCGCGATGCGGCGGAAGTCGGCCAGCAAGGCGCCCAGATAGGCGTTGAAGCGCGCGGCGGAGGCGCCGTCGATGACGCGGTGGTCGTACGACAGCGACAGCGGCACGATCAGGCGCGGCACGAACTGCTTGCCGTCCCACACGGGCTTGTGCGCGGAGCGCGACACGCCCAGGATCGCCACTTCAGGGGCGTTGATGATGGGCGTGAACGAGGTGCCGCCGATGCCGCCCAGGGACGAGATCGAGAAGCAGCCGCCCTGCATTTCGGCGGGCGAGATCTTGCCGTCGCGCGCCTTCTTGGACAGGTCGGTCATTTCCTGGGCGATCTGCAGGATGCCCTTCTTGTCGGCATCGCGGATCACCGGCACTACCAGCCCGTTGGGCGTGTCGGCGGCGAAGCCGATGTGGTAGTACTGCTTGAGCACCAGGTTGTCGCCGTCCAGCGAGGCGTTGAACTCGGGGAACTTCTTCAGGGCCGCGACCACGGCCTTGATCAGGAAGGCCAGCATCGTGACCTTGATGCCCGACTTCTCGTTTTCCTTGTTCAGCGTGACGCGCAGCGCTTCCAGGTCGGTGATGTCCGCTTCGTCGTTGTTGGTGACGTGCGGGATCATGACCCAGTTGCGGTGCAGGTTCGCGCCGGAGATCTTCTTGATGCGCGACAGCGGCTTGGCTTCGATCGGGCCGAACTTGGTGAAGTCGACCTTGGGCCACGGCAACAGGCCCAGCGCGGCGCCATCGGCCGAACCGCCCGTGGCGGCCACCGGACCGGCGGCGAGCGCCTGCTTGACGAAGCCGCGCACGTCGTCGGCGGTGATGCGGTCCTTGGGACCGGAGCCCTTGACCTTGCTCAGGTTGACGCCCAGTTCGCGCGCGAACTTGCGCACCGAGGGCGACGCGTGCGGCAGCTGGCCCGGCTTGAGGTTGGCGTCTTCGAGCGCGGCGGCCGGAGCCGGACGCTGCGCGGCAGGCGCCGGCGCTTCGGTCTTGGCGGCGGGCGCGGCAGCGGCTTCCGCCTTGGCGGCAGGAGCCGGGGCCGCGGCGGCAGCGGCGGCGGGCGCGGCGCCCTCCACCACGACCACGACCGAGCCCTTGGCGACCTTGTCGCCGACCTTGACCTTCACTTCCTTGACCACGCCGCCTTGCGAGGCGGGGATTTCCATCGAGGCCTTGTCGGACTCGACGGTGATCAGGCTTTGCTCGGCCTTGATGGTGTCGCCCACGGCGACCATGACTTCGATGACTTCGACTTCCTTGAAGTCGCCGATGTCGGGCACTTCGATGTTCACCGGACCGCTGGAGGCGGCCGGCGCAGCGGCGGCAGCGGCCGGCTGCGCGGCAGCCTTGGCTTCGGCCTTGGGAGCCTCTTCCTTGGCCGGCGCGGCCGCGGGGGCCGCAGCTTCGCCCGCGCCCGACGCTTCCACTTCCAGCACGACCGTGCCTTCGGCAACCTTGTCGCCCACCTTGACGCTGATCGACTTCACCACGCCGCCTTGCGACGCGGGGATCTCCATCGAGGCCTTGTCGGATTCGACGGTGATCAGGCTTTGTTCGGCCTTGATCGTGTCGCCCACCGCCACCAGCACTTCGATGACTTCCACTTCCTTGAAGTCGCCGATGTCGGGAACCTTGATTTGCACGATGTTGCTCATGTCTCTTTACCCTCAGGCGTATTGCGGGTTGGCTTTGTTCGGATTGATGCCGTACTTCTTGATGGCTTCAGCCACCTTGGCAACCGGCACCTTGCCTTCGTCGGCCAGCGCGCGCAGCGCGGCGACCACGACGAAGTGGCGGTCCACCTCGAAGTGCTCGCGCAGCTTCGAGCGGAAATCCGAGCGGCCGAAACCGTCGGTGCCCAGCACCTTGTATTCGCGGCCCTTGGGCACGAACGGGCGGATCTGGTCGGCGAAGAGCTTCATGTAGTCGGTCGACGCGATGATCGGGCCTTCCGTCTTGGCCAGCTGTTCCGTGACGTAAGCCACCTGCGGCTTCTTTTCGTCGGGGTGCAGCATGTTGTGGCGTTCGGCGTCCAGGCCGTTGCGGCGCAGTTCCGTGAAGCTGGTGACGCTCCAGAGGTCCGAAGCCACGCCCCAGTCGGCTTCCAGCAGTTCTTGCGCGGCCATGACTTCGCGCAGGATGGTGCCCGAGCCCATCAGCTGCACGCGGTTCTTGCCCTTGCCGTGCGACTTGAGCTTGTACATGCCCTTGATGATGCCTTCCTCGTCGCCCTGGGTCAGACCGGGCTGCGGGTAGTTTTCGTTCATCACCGTCAGGTAGTAGTAGACGTTTTCCTGGTCTTCCACCATGCGCTTCAAGCCATGCTGGATGATCACGGCCAGTTCGTGGCCGAAGGTCGGGTCGTACGAGACGCAGTTCGGGATGGTGGACGCCAGGATGTGGCTGTGGCCGTCTTCGTGCTGCAGGCCTTCGCCGTTGAGCGTGGTGCGCCCGGCGGTGCCGCCCAGGAGGAAGCCGCGCGCCTGCATGTCGCCGGCCGCCCAGGCCAGGTCGCCGATGCGCTGGAACCCGAACATCGAGTAGTAGATGAAGAACGGGATCATGATGCGGTTGTTCGAGGAGTACGACGTGGCCGCCGCAATCCAGGAGCTCATCGCGCCCGCTTCGTTGATGCCTTCCTGCAGGAGCTGGCCGTCGGCCGCTTCCTTGTAATACATGACCTGGTCCTTGTCGACCGGGGTGTACTTCTGGCCTTCCGGCGCGTAGATGCCGATCTGGCGGAACAGGCCTTCCATGCCGAAGGTACGCGATTCGTCGGCCAGGATCGGCACGACGCGCGGACCCAGTTCCTTGTCGCGCAGCACCTGGTTCAGGATACGCACGAAGGCTTGGGTGGTGGAGATTTCACGGCCTTCGGCGGTGGGTTCCAGCACGGCCTTGAAGGCGTCCAGGGCCGGGGCCTTGAGATGTTCGTCGGCCTTGGCGCGGCGGCGCGGCAGATAGCCGCCCAGCGCGGCGCGGCGCTCGTGCAGGTACTTCATTTCGGGCGAGTCTTCGGCCGGCTTGAAGTACGGCAGGTCGGCCAGCTGGTCGTCCGGAATGGGGATGCCGAAACGGTCGCGGAATTCGCGGATCGAGTCCAGCTCCAGCTTCTTCTGCTGGTGGGTCGGGTTCTTGGCCTGGCCGACGTGGCCCATGCCGTAGCCCTTGATGGTCTTGGCCAGGATGACGGTGGGCTGGCCCTCGTGGGTGGCGGCGGCGTTGAACGCGGCGTACACCTTGTGCGGGTCATGGCCGCCGCGGTTCAGGCGCCAGATGTCTTCGTCGCTCATGCGCGACACGGCTTCCAGCAGCTTCGGATGCTTGCCGAAGAAGTGTTCGCGCACGAACTTGCCGTCGTTGGCCTTGTACGCCTGGTACTCGCCGTCGACGGTGTCTTCCATGATCTTGCGCAGGATGCCTTCCTTGTCGTGCGCCAGCAGCGGATCCCAGTAGCCGCCCCAGATCAGCTTGATCACGTTCCAGCCCGAGCCGCGGAAGTCGCCTTCGAGTTCCTGGATGATCTTGCCGTTGCCGCGCACCGGACCGTCCAGGCGCTGCAGGTTGCAGTTGATGACGAAGATCAGGTTGTCCAGCTTTTCGCGGGCAGCCAGGGCAATGGCGCCCAGCGATTCGGGTTCGTCCATTTCGCCGTCGCCGCAGAACACCCAGACCTTGCGCTTGCTGGTGTCGGCGATGCCGCGGGCGTGCAGGTACTTCAGGAAGCGGGCCTGGTAGATGGCCATCAGCGGGCCCAGGCCCATCGACACCGTCGGGAACTGCCAGAACTCCGGCATCAGCTTCGGATGCGGGTACGAGGACAGACCCTTGCCGTCCACTTCCTGGCGGAAGTGGTTCAGCTGGTCTTCGGTCAGGCGGCCTTCGAGGTAGGCGCGGCCGTACATGCCGGGCGAGGTGTGGCCCTGGAAGTAGACCAGGTCGCCGCCGTGGTTTTCGTCTTCGGCGTGCCAGAAGTGGTTCTGGCCGCAGCCGATCATGGTGGCCAGCGAGGCGAAGGAGGCGATGTGGCCGCCCAGGTCGCCGCCGTCCGGCGGGTTGTGCTTGTTGGCCTTGACCACCATGGCCATGGCGTTCCAGCGCACGTACGAGCGGATGCGCGATTCCAGCTCCAGGTTGCCCGGGTGGGCCGGCTCCAGGCCGGGGGGAATCGTGTTGACGTAGGCGGTGTTGGGCGAGAACGGGATATGCGCGCCGGAACGGCGGGCTTCGTCGATCAGGCGTTCGAGCAGATAGTGGGCGCGCTGCGGTCCTTCACGATCAAGGACAGCCGCCAGGGCTTCGAGCCACTCCTGGGTTTCAAGGGTGTCTTCGTCGTTGGCAGCCTGTACGGCGCCAGCCTGGGCGTAAGAGGACATCGTGTGTCTCCTGTTGGATTGTTCGTGACCGCACCCGCTTACTTATCTACTCGCGGACCTTGCATGGTAGCCGGGATCATCCGGGCTACCATGCAAGGCATGGGGTCGGGTTGTTCTAGAGACCTGCTACTGGGTCGGTTCCCTATCAGCGGGCATTCTAAGAAAGAAGGTTAACCGGTCGCAAGCAAAATTTCATGTTGCGGTACGGCATTTCATAATACGAAAAATTTAAAGCAAGCTGAACGCTTTGGCGTCATACTTTTACCCAGGGACTCCAAAAGGACGAGTCGATTCCCGGCAAATCCCTGCCAACACGCACTAAAATGCGCGGTCTATCCGGCCCGAATTCCATGTCCAGCGCGCCCAAGTCCAATATTCCTACGCCATTCCACGATCACGCCCGCACTCGCCGACGCGGGGTGTACTGGGTCACGCCAGCCATGGTGCTGATCCTCTATATCTGTGTGATGGCGGTGTTCTTCTGGCTGCAACGCATCCATGACGACAGCGTCATGTTTGTCACCATCGACCAGGAAATGCGCCAGCAGCGCCTGATCTGGGTGGTGCTGGCCCTGTCCTGTGTGATCGTCATCAGCCTGCTGATGCTGTGGCGCTATACCCGTTTCCGCTCGGCGGCCGAAGCCGCCCTGATCGCCGAGACGGGCTTCCGCCGCGCCATGGAGAACTCCATGTCCACCGGCATGCGGGTGCTGGACATGGAAGGCCGCATCGCCTACGTGAATCCGGCCTTCTGCCGCATGATCGGTTGGAACGAGGCCGACCTGATCGGCCGCAGCCCGCCCTTCCCTTATTGGGTGCCGGGTCGCCACGAACAGCATCAGCACACCCTGGACGTGCTGATGTCCGGCAAGACGCCCAGCAGCGGCCTGGAGGTCGAGGCGCAGCGCCGCGACGGTTCGCGTTTCACGGCGCGGATGTACGTGTCCCCGCTGCTGGACCCGAACGGCAACCAGATCGGCTGGATGACCTCCATGACCGACATCACCGAGCCCAAGCGCATCCGCGAGGCCCTGACCGCCGCGCACGAACGCTTCATGACGGTGCTGGAAGGCCTGGACGACGCCATCTCGGTCACCGCCGACACCCACGACGGCCTGGAGCTGCTGTTCGCCAACCGCACCTACCGCCGCGTGTTCGGCGCGCAGACCGGCGGCCACGACGAGCTGCTGGCCGGCCGCCGCGGCCGCTTCACCGACGAATCCGTCGAAGTCTTCGCGCCCTCGGTTCAGCGCTGGTTCGAAGTGCACCACCGCATGCTGGCCTGGACCGACGGCCGCCGCGTGCGCATGCAGGTGGCGCGCGACATCACCGAGCGCCGCGTGCACGAGGAAGCCTCGCGCGTGCAGCAGGAAAAGATCCAGCTCACCAGCCGCCTGACCACCATGGGCGAAATGGCCTCCTCGCTGGCGCATGAACTGAACCAGCCGCTGACCGCCATCGCCAACTACAGCATGGGCGCGGTCGCCCTGGTCAAGGCCGGCCACACCAGCCCCAACATGCTGCTGCCGGCCCTGGAAAAGGCCGCCTCGCAGGCCGAGCGCGCCGGCAAGATCATCAGCCGCATCCGCGAATTCGTGAAGCGCAGCGAGCCCCGCCGCCAGCGCGTGACCATCAGCCGGATCGTCGACAATGCCATCGGCTTCGCCGAGATCGACGCCCGCAAGCGCCGCATCCGCATCGACCGCTTTGTGCCGTCGAACGCGCCGGACGTGCTGGCCGACCCCATCCTGATCGAGCAGGTGCTGTTGAACCTGCTGAAGAACGGGCTGGAGGCCATGGAAAACAGCGAATCCGACGAACTCAAGGTCGCCGTGATCCTGCACGAACAGCACATCGAGGTCGCGGTCGTGGACCGCGGCCACGGCCTGGCCGAACCCGAACGCCTGTTCGAACCCTTCTTCAGCACCAAGACCCAGGGCCTGGGCATGGGGCTGAACATCTGCCGTACCATTATTGAATCGCACCATGGCCGCTTGTGGGCGGATCCCAATCCCGCCGGCGGCACCATTTTCCGCTTTACCCTGCCCTGCGCTGCACCCCAGTCGCAGGCCCAGAACGATCAGTCCGAGGAGTTGCACGCATGAACACGCCCCACCTGTCGAGCACGGTTTTCATTGTTGACGACGACGAAGCGGTCCGCGATTCGCTGCGCTGGCTATTGGAGGCCAATGGCTATCGCGTTCGCGCCTACGCCAGCGGCGAGTCCTTCCTGGAAGACTACGACGCCAGCCAGATCGGCGTGCTGATCGCCGACGTGCGCATGCCCGGCATGAGCGGCCTGGAACTGCAGGAACAGTTGATCGCCCGCAATGCCCCGCTGCCCATCGTGTTCATCACCGGCCACGGCGACGTGCCGATGGCCGTGTCCACCATGAAGAAAGGCGCGGTCGACTTCCTGGAAAAGCCGTTCAATGAATCCGATTTGCGCGAGATCGTGGCGCGCATGCTGGAGCAGGCCACGCAGCGCGTGAGCAAGCACCAGGCCCAGAAAGACCACGAAGCCATGCTGGCGCGCCTGACCGCGCGCGAGCAGCAGGTGCTGGAGCGCATCGTCGCGGGCCGCTTGAACAAGCAGATCGCCGACGACCTGGGCATCAGCATCAAGACCGTAGAGGCGCACCGCGCCAACATCATGGAAAAACTTGAAGTGACCACCGTAGCTGATTTGATGAAAGTGGCCTTGGCCAAACCCGAGGCGACGGCATGAGCCGCCGGGCCGATCCCAAGGCGAATACCGCAGCGCGTAGCGCGGAGGCCGCCGAATGACTGCAAGGATTATCGACGGCGCGGCCCTGTCGGCGCGCATTCGCGAAGAAGCTGCCCAACGCGTTGCGGCCCTGGCCGCCAAGGGTACCCGCCCCGGCCTGGCCGTGGTGCTGGTGGGTGAAGACCCCGCTTCCCAGGTGTACGTCCGCAATAAGGTGGCGGCCTGCGAAAAGGCCGGCCTGCATTCCGTCAAGGAACAGTACCCCGCGGACATGACCGAGGCCGAGCTGCTGGCCCGCATCGCCATCCTGAACCAGGACCCGACCATCCACGGCATCCTGGTGCAGTTGCCGCTGCCCAAGCACATGGACTCCCACAAGGTCATCGAAGCCATCGCGGCCGAGAAGGACGTGGACGGCTTCCATATCAGCAACGCCGGCCTGCTCATGACCGGCCAGCCCCTGTTCCGCCCCTGCACGCCCTATGGCGTGATGAAGATGCTGGAATCGGAAGGCGTGACGCTGCGTGGCGCCGAAGCCGTGATCGTGGGCGCGAGCAACATCGTCGGCAAGCCCATGGCGATGCTGCTGCTGCAGGCCGGCGCCACCATCACCATCTGCAATTCCAAGACGCGCGACCTGGCGGCCCAGACCCGCCGCGCCGACGTGCTGGTGGTCGCCACCGGCAAGCCCGGCATGATCGACGGTTCGATGATCAAGCCCGGCGCAGTCGTCATCGACGTGGGCATCAACCGCGGCGCTGACGGCAAGCTGTGCGGCGACGTGGACTTCGCCTCGGCCAAGGAAGTGGCGGGCGCCATCACCCCCGTTCCGGGCGGCGTGGGTCCCATGACCATCGCCATGCTGCTGGTCAACACCATCGAAGCCGCGGAACGCGCCGCAGGCTGATACTTTGCATGTCATGGGCGCGGCGCGGGAGTTCTTCTGCCAGAACTCCCGCGCCGCGCCCATCGCACTTGCATTCCGGGGAATCGCCCCAAACTGATTCTTGTCCCTATTCCCGCCGCTACCGCCATGTCCCAGAATCCCCTGCTCGCCCCTGTTTCCGACCTCGTCGACTATGCGGCCGTCAAACCCGGACACATCGTGCCGGCAGTCGAGGAGCTGCTGGGCATCGCCCGCCTGGCCGTGGACCGCGCCGCCGACCCTGCGCTGGCGCCCACCTGGGAAGCCGTGGTTGAACCGCTGGATACCGCCTCGGAACGCCTGTGGCGCGCCTGGTCGGTCGCGGGCCACCTGAATGCCGTGGTCAACACCCCGGAGCTGCGCGAAGCGTATAACGCCGCCCTGCCCCTGGTGACCGAATTCTCCACCTGGGTTGGCCTGCACGAAGGCCTGTACAAGCAGTACCAGCGCCTGGCCGCCGCCCCCGATTTCGCGTCCTGGACGCCGGTGCGCCGCCGCATCGTGGAAATGGCCCTGCGCGACTTCCGCCTGAGCGGCGTGGAGCTGCAAGGCGCCGACCGCGAACGCTACGCCGCCATTTCCGACCGCGAGGCCCAGGCCTCGCAGAAATTCTCCGAAAACGTGCTGGACTCGATCGACGCCTGGTCGCTGCTGGTCGAGGACGAGGCCCGCCTGGCAGGCATTCCGGCCGACGTGCGGGCCGCCGCCCGCGCCGCGGCCGAGGAAGACGGCAAGCCGGGCTGGAAGCTGACGCTGAAGATGCCGTGCTACCTGCCCGTGATGCAGTATGCCCAGGACCGTACGCTGCGCGAAGCGCTGTACCGCGGCTACGGCACCGTGGCGTCGGAACACGGCGATGGCAAGTTCGACAATTCGCCGCTCATCGAAGAGCTGCTGTCCCTGCGCGCCGAAGAAGCCGGCCTGCTCGGCCTGGGCACCTTCGCCGCGCTGCGCCTGCAAACGCGCATGGCGCGCGACGCGCAGGAAGTCACCGTATTCCTGCGCGACCTGGCCGCGCGCGCCAAGCCCTACGCCCAGCGCGACCTGGCGGAGCTGAAAGCCTACGCCACCGGCGAGCTGGGCCTGGACGACCTGCAGCCCTGGGACGTGGCCTACGCTTCCGAGCGCCTGCGCGAATCGCGCTATGCCTATTCCGAAGACGAGGTGAAGCAGTATTTCACCGAACCACGCGTGCTGTCCGGCCTGTTCGAGGTCATCGAGACCCTGTTCGACGTGCGCCTGGCGGAAACGCCCGTCTCGTCCTGGCATGGCGACGTGCGCGGCGTGCGCGTGGAAAGCCCCAAGGGCGAACTCATTGGTTATCTGTACCTGGACCTGTACGCCCGCGCCGGCAAGCAGAGCGGCGCCTGGGTCGACAGCGAACGCACGCGCCGCGTCGTGGCTGGCAAGGTGCAGACGCCCATCGCCTACCTGACCTGCAATTTCTCGCGCCCCAACGGCGACAAGCCGGCCGTCCTGACGCATGACGACGTCATCACGCTGTTCCATGAAACCGGCCATGCGCTGCACGCCCTGCTGTCCGAAGTGGACGAACCCGGCGCCGCGGCCTTCGCCAGCGTCGAATGGGACGCCATCGAACTGCCCTCGCAGTTCATGGAGAACTTCTGCTGGGAATGGGCGGTGGTGCAGAAGCTGTCCGCCCACGTCGACACGGGCGAGCCCCTGCCGCGCGCACTGTATGACCGCCTGGTCGCCGCCCGCAATTACCAGAGCGGCATGCAGACCGTGCGCCAGATCGAGTTCGCGCTGTTCGACATGCTGATGCATGACCGCGCCCAGGGCGCGTCGATTGCCGAAGTGCTGGCCCTGCTGCAGGAAGTGCGCCAGGAAGTGGCCGTGCTGTTCCCGCCCGCCTGGCACCGCCTGCCGCACGCCTTCTCGCATCTGTTCGCGGGCGGCTACGGCGCGGGCTATTACAGCTACAAGTGGGCGGAGGTGCTATCGGCCGACGCCTACGAAGCCTTCGAAGAGGCGGCGGCGCGCCAGGCCGGCAACGCGCTGGGCACGCTGGATCCCGAAACGGGCGCACGCTTCCGCCGCGAGGTGCTGGCCGTGGGCGGATCGCGCCCGGCGGCAGAGTCCTTCGCCGCCTTCCGCGGGCGCGCGCCGCGCATCGACGCCCTGCTGCGCCATAGCGGCATGACGCCTGCCTGAGCGTCCGCGCCTCCGCGCGCAATCCGACGGCCCGCCCTGGCGGGCCGTTTTCTATGCCGCGGCGGAATCGTCCACCGGCCGGCGCGCCGACATCACCAGCCAGCGCCCGTGCACGGACTGGTCGGAACCGGCCTGCTTCCAGTAGCGACGGCTTTCCTCATCCTGCGCCTGCTTGAGCCTGCGGCCGTAGTAGAGCCGCGACGGCACGGCCAGCACATGCTCCGCCATGCGCTTGGGCTTGTTCTCGTCCACGTCGTGCAAGGTGATGTCGGTGTAACCGTAGTGCTTGAACAGCAGATGCAGCTGCGGAAAGCTCCACGGAAAGTACGTGACGTAATCCTCGCCACGCTGCCGTCCGACCATGGGCCGGAACCCCGAATGAAAGCCGCGCAGCAGGAACTGCAGGCGCGAACGGAAGTACCAGGTGTTGGGCGTGGTGACGATCAGCGTGCCGCCCGGCCGCAGCGCGCGATAAAAGCTCTGCATCAGCACGCCGGGGTTGGTCAGCAAATGGATCGCCTCGCAGCAGACCACGGCATCGTAGGCAGCGGCAACCGTCAATGGCGTTTCCAGGTCGTGCTCCGCCACCTGGCGGTAGCCGCCGTCCGCCGGCGGAAACTCCCACAGACCCACGCCATCGATATCGACCTGCCGGCCGCTGGCGGCGGGCAGCATGTCGCCCAGCCAGCCCAATCCGCAAGGCGCGTCCAGCACCGAATCCGCCAGGCGGCTGCGCAGGATGTCGAGCACGACGGGGTAGTACGGATAGTAGGGATAGCCCAAGGAATTCCTGACCGGCATGTCCATATGTGGCGCCTCTAGCTCTTGAAATCTGACACGGCCCTGAATGTAGCGGCAGCCATGGCACCCGGTCTGGAGAATTCGCCACTTCCAAACAATAACTAGACAAAGCTTTACAAGTGGACGGGGCGGCCCCGCGGCTTGCGCCAGGACAAGCCGCCCCCAAGTTGGCGTCCCTTGCCCGCTGCGCCCTGCCCGCGGCTTGCGGGTAGAATCAAAAGGTTTACCCCCTACCGGCCCTTGGACTCATGCGACACCTCATTTCCGGCCGCGCCCTGCGCAGCCTGCTGCTGACCCTGTGCGTGTTTCTCGCTGCCTGCGGCGACAGGAACGTCGATTGGACCCTGTACAACGTGAAGGGGCACCTGCCCGACCTTAAGTTCTCCCTGCCTGGCGCAGGCGGCAAGATGGTCAGCAGCGACGATTTGAAGGGCAAGACCGTGCTGCTGTTCTTCGGCTACGCCAGCTGCCCGGACGTCTGCCCCACCACCATGGCGCAGTTGACGGCCGTGCTGCAGAACCTGGGCGACAAGGCCCGCGACGTGCGCATCCTGTTCGTCAGCGTGGACCCGCACCGCGACACGCCGGACATCCTGCAGGCCTACGTCAACGCCTTCAACAACAACGCCATCGGCGTGACCGGCGATGAAAAGCAGATCGCCGACCTGGCGCGCCGCTACCGCGTGGCCTACCAGATCGAGAAGCCGCGCCCCGGGGACGACGCCGATATGTACGAAGTCACGCACAGCCGCGGCGTGTATATATTCGACAAGGACGGCAAGGCGCGCTTGCTGGCTTCGGATACCGACAGCATCGAGGCCATGACCAAGGACGTGCGCCAGTTGATCGACCTGACTTCCTGAGCGCCAGCAGGGCGCGATGTTGCCCGCGCGCCCCATACACCAGTTGTTACAGCCGCTGTGCGCGGGGCGTGAGTATCATCTAGCCACACTGCCCCCTTTTACTTCCAGCAAGGAGTACGCGCATGAGCATAATCATCATGATCATCGTCGGGTTCGTCGTGGGCCTGATCGCCCGCGCCATCATGCCCGGAGACCAGAACATGGGGATCATCATGACCACCATCCTGGGTATCGTCGGTTCGGTCGTCGCCGGCTTCCTGGGCCAATCGCTGGGCTGGTACGCGCCGGGCGAACCCGCTGGGTGGATCGGATCGGTCGTCGGCGCGATCGTCGTGCTGTTCGTGGTTGGCCTGATCGCCAAAAAACGCGCCTGACGTTCTGCTGGACCTGAAATGAAAACGGGCCGATCGAAAGATCGGCCCGTTTTTTTTCGCCTGCCCTTACTGCTGCTGGGCCTGCGCGGTCGCCGTGCGTTCGGTCCAGCCGCCGCCCAGCACCTTGTACAGGGTGACGAGATTGGACAGCCTGGCCCGGCGCGTATCCACCAGCGCCTGCTGCGCGGTGTACAGCGAACGCTGCGAATCCAGCACGCTCAGGTAGTCGTCGATACCCTGGCGGAAACGCTGGTCCGACGCGTCGTAGGCGCGCTGGTTGGCGGCTACCAGAAGCCGCTGCGCCTGGATTTGCTCGTCCAGGGTGCCGCGTCCGGCCAGGGCGTCCGCCACTTCGCGGAACCCCGTCTGGATCGACTTCTCGTACTGCGCGACCTGGATGTTCTTCTGCACCTTGGCCAGATCCAGGCCGGCAAGCAGCGAGCCGCCCGCGAAGATCGGCACGGTGATCTGGGGCACGAAGCTCCAGGCGCCCGAGCCGCCTTCGAACAGCCCGCCCAGGCTGGCGCTGGCGGTGCCGGCCGAGCCCGTCAGGCTGATGGTCGGGAAGAAGGCGGCGCGCGCCGCGCCGATATTGGCGTTGGCGCCCTTCAACTGGTGCTCGGCCGCGCGGATGTCCGGGCGGCGGGCCAGCAGATCCGACGGAAGGCCGGCGGGCAAGGTGGTCGGCAGCATGCCATCGTCGAGCTGGACGGCGTTGTCCAGCGCCGCCGTCAGCTCGGGCGACAGCGGCTGGCCCACCAGCAGGACCAGCGCATTGCGGTCCTGCGCGGCCTGGCGCGTGTATTGCGACAGGTTGCGCTCGGCGGTGCGCAGCGACACTTCCGCCTGGCTCAGGTCCAGCGCCGTGGACAGGCCCTGGTCGTAGCTCTGCTGCGTGAGCTTGAAGGAATCCTGCTGGCTCTTGAGCGTGTCGCGCGTCAGGCCGACGAGTTCCTGGTCGGCGCGCAGGGTCAGGTAGGCATTGGCCACTTCGGCGATCAGCGTCAGCTGGGTCGCAGTGCGGGTTTCATCCAGCGCCAGATAGGATTCCAGCGCCTTGTCGCTCAGGCTGCGGATGCGGCCGAACAGATCCAGCTCCCAGGCCGACATGGCGGCGCCGACCTGGTAGCTGTGGCTGGTGGTGGCGCGGCCGCTGGCCGACAAGTCGGCCGGCGAGCGCTGGGCAGATTCCTGGCCGGCGATGCCGATGCTGGGCATCAGGTCGGCGCGCTGGATGCGGTACTGGGCGCGCGCCGCCTCGACGTTCAGGGCCGCCACGCGCAGGTCGCGGTTGTTCGCCAAGGACTGTTCGATCAGCTGTTGCAGCAGCGGATCCGAGCCGAAGAAATCGCGCCAGCCGATATCGGCCGTCATCAGGCCGCCCGCGTCCGCGGGCTGGGCCGCCTGGTAGGACGGACCCGTGGGATAGGCCGCATCGATCGGCGCGTCCGGCCGTTCGTAGGTGGGGGCCAGCGAGCAGCCCGCCAGGGCCGCCGCCAGGGAAACAGACAGCAAGGTTCTCATCGGGAATGTCATTGCGGTTGGCCCTCCGTCGAGACGCCCTGCGTGCCGTTGGCGCTGGTGTCGTGCTCGTCGACGTTTTCGCTCATGCGCTTGACCTTGAAGACGCGCAGCATGATCACGAAGAAGGCCGGAACAAAGAAGATCGCCAGGAAGGTGCCGGTCAGCATGCCGCCGATCACGCCCGTGCCGATGGCGTTCTGGCTGCCCGAGCCCGCCCCCGACGAGATCGCCAGCGGCGTCACGCCCAGGATGAACGCCAGCGACGTCATCAGGATGGGACGCAGGCGCTGCCGCGCGGCGTGGATGGCCGATTCCGTCAGGCTGGCGCCATGCTCGTAGTGCTCCTTGGCGAACTCCACGATCAGGATGGCGTTCTTGGCCGCGAGACCGATGGTTGTGAGCAGGCCCACCTGGAAGTACACGTCGTTGGACAAGCCCCGCATCATGGTGGCGAGCAAGGCCCCGATGATGCCCAACGGCACCACCAGCATCACCGCCGACGGGATGGTCCAGCTTTCGTACAGCGCAGCCAGGCACAGGAACACCACGATCAGCGAAATCGCGTAGAGCGCGGGCGCCTGGGCGCCGGACAGGCGTTCTTCGAACGACAGCCCGGTCCATTCAAAGCCCACGCCCACCGGCAACTTGCTCGCCAGGCGTTCCATTTCCTCCATGGCCGCGCCCGAGCTGTAGCCCGGCGCCGCCTGGCCCTGGATGTTGTACGACGGCACGCCGTTATAGCGGTTCAGCTTTTGCGGGCCGTAGCTCCAGGTGGCCTTGGCGAAGGCCGAGAACGGCACCATGTCGCCCTCTTTGTTGCGCACGTACCATTTGTTCAGGTCTTCCGGCAGCATGCGCGACGACGCCTCGCCCTGCGCGAACACCTTCTTCACGCGGCCGCGGTCGATGAAGTCGTTGACGTACGACGAACCCCAGGCCGTGGCCAGCGTGCTGTTGATGTCCGAGACGGCCACGCCCAGGGCGCGCGCCTTCTCGCGGTCGATGTCCAGCTGATACTGCGGCGCGTCTTCGATGCCGTTGGGGCGCACGCCCTGCAGGACCGGACTCTTGGCGGCTTCGCCCAGCAGCTGGTTGCGCGCGGCAAGCAGCCGCTCATGGCCCACGCCCGCGCGGTCCATCAACTGGAAGTCGAAGCCGGTGACGTTGCCCAGTTCCATCACGGACGGCGGCGGCACCACGAACAATTGCGCACGGCGCTCCGTCTTGCGGAAGTGCGCGTTGGCCCGTCCCGCCACGGCGCCGGCCTTCAGACGCGCGTCGCCGCGTTCTTCCCAGTCGCGCAGCTTGATGAACAGGATGGACGCGTTCTGGCCGCGGCCGCCGAAGTTGAAGCCGTTGACGGCGAACACCGAGGTGACGGCGTCCTTTTCCTCGGTCAGCAGATACTTGGTGGCGTCGTCGATGACGGCCTTGGTGCTTTCCGCCGTCGCGCCGGCAGGCGTCTGGATCTGGGCGAACAGAATGCCCTGGTCCTCGTCCGGCAGGAACGCGGTCGGGATGCGGGTGAACATCCAGCCCATGGCGATAACCAGCGCCAGGTACACCACCATCAGGCGTTTGGTGCGGTTCAGGCCGCGTGCGACGGTATTGGCATAGCCGTGGCTGCTGCGGTCGAACGCGCGGTTGAACCAGCCGAAGAAACCCTTCTTGGAACCATGATGGCCCTTGGGGATGGGCTTGAGCAAGGTCGCGCACAAGGCCGGCGTGAACACGATGGCCACGATCACCGACAGCACCATGGAGGACACGATGGTGATGGAGAACTGGCGGTAGATCACGCCCGTGGAACCGCCGAAGAAGGCCATGGGAATGAACACCGCCGCCAGCACCATGGCGATGCCGATCAGGGCGCCGGTGATCTGCGACATGGACTTGCGGGTGGCCTGCTTGGGCGACAAGCCCTCTTCGGCCATCACGCGTTCGACGTTTTCCACCACCACGATGGCGTCGTCCACCAGCAGGCCGATGGCCAGCACCATGCCGAACATGGTCAGCGTATTGATGGAATAACCGAACGCCGCCAGCACGCCGAACGTGCCCAACAGCACCACCGGCACCGCCAGGGTGGGAATGATGGTGGCGCGGAAGTTCTGCAGGAACAGGTACATCACCAGGAAGACCAGGATGATGGCCTCGATCAGCGTCTTGAACACCTCGTGGATCGACAGGCTGACGAACGGCGTGGTGTCGTACGGATAGACGACGTCCATGCCCGGCGGGAAGTAAGGCTTCAGGTTGTTGATGGTGTCGCGCACCGCCTGGGCCGTATCCAGCGCGTTGGCGCCCGGCGCCAGCTTGACCGCCAGACCCGAGGCCGGCTTGCCGTTGTAGAAGCTGTCGATGGCGTAGGTCTGCCCGCCCAGTTCGATGGTGGACACGTCGCCCAGGCGCACTTGCGAGCCGTCGGCGTTGACCTTGAGCAGGATGCGGCCGAAGTCTTCCGCCTTCTCCAGGCGCGACGGCCCGATGATGGTGGCGTTCAGTTGCTGGCCGCGCACGGACGGCAGGCCGCCCAGCTGGCCGGACGACACCTGCACGTTCTGTTCCTTGATCGCCGCCACCACGTCGACCGTGGTCAGGCCGTAGTTGACGAGCTTGGCGGGATCCAGCCAGATGCGCATCGCGTACTGCGAGCCGAACAGCTGGAAGTCGCCCACGCCCTGCGTGCGGCTGATGGGATCCTGGACATAGGAGGCGACATAGTCGGCCAGGTCGTCCTTGGTCATCGAGCCGTCGGTGGACACGAAGCCCGCCACGATCAGGAAGTTCTTGGTGGCCTTGGTGACGCGAATGCCCTGCTGCTGCACTTCCTGCGGCAAAAGCGGCTGCGCCAGCGACAGCTTGTTCTGCACCTGGACCTGCGCGGTATCAGGGTTGGTGCCCTGCGTGAAGGTCAGGGTGATGGACATGCTGCCGTCGGAGTTGCTTTCCGAGGAGATGTACTGCAGGCCGTCCAGGCCGTTCATCTGCTGCTCGATCACCTGCACCACGGTGTCCTGCACGGTCTGCGCGGAAGCGCCCGGGTAGGTCACCGCAATGCCGATGGCTGGCGGCGCGATGTTGGGGTATTGGGAGACCGGCAGCTTCAGGATGGACAGCGCGCCGGCCATCATCAGCACGATCGCGATCACCCATGCGAAGACCGGTCTATCGATAAAAAACTTTGCCATGCAAGGCTCCTGACTACTACTGCTTGGCCGCCGCGGCGGCTGCTTGCGGCTGCTGCGCCGGCTGCGCGGCGCTGGCTTCGGTGGCGACGACTTCAGCCCCCGGACGCACCATCTGCAGACCTTCCACGATGACCTTGTCGCCGGCGGCCAGGCCGTCGGTGACCAGCCACTTGTCGCCGATGGCGCGGTCGGTCTTCAGTTCACGCAGTTCTACCTGGTTCTTGGCGTTGACCACCAGCGCCGTCGGGACGCCGCGCTGGTTGCGCGTCACGCCGCGCTGCGGCACCAGCAGGCCGTCGGCGGCCACGCCGTCGGCCAGGCGGGCGCGCACGAACATGCCCGGCAACAGGCGGCGTTCCGGATTGGGGAACACCGCGCGCAAGGTGACCGAGCCCGTGCCCTGGTCCACCGTGACTTCGGAGAACTGCAGCTTGCCCGGCTGGGCGTACTGCGAGCCGTCTTCCAGGGTCAGCGTCACCAGCGCGGCCTGCTCGCCGTCGGCCTTCTTCAGCAGGCCGCTGGCCAGCGCGTTCTGCAGGCGCAGCAGCTGGACGCTGGATTGGGTCACGTCGACGTAGATGGGATCGATCTGCTGCACCGCGGCCAGGGCGGTGGTCTGGTTGGCCGTGACCAGCGCGCCTTCGGTCACCGCCGAACGGCCGATGATGCCGTCGATGGGCGACAGCACCTTGGTGTAGACCAGGTTGATGCGCGCCGTGTCCAGCGCCGCCTTGGCCGACAGCACGTCGGCGGCGGCCTGATCGCGCGAGGCGACGGCGTTGTCATAGGTCTGCTGGCTGACCGCGCGGGTGGCGACCAGCGGCTTGTAGCGCTCGGCCAGCAGCGCGGCCGTCTTTTGCTGCGCCTGGGCGCGCGCCAGGGCGGCCTTCTGGCTGTCCAGGCTGGCCTGGTAGAGCGCGGGATCGATCTGGTAGAGCTGCTGGCCCGCCTTGACCTCGCCGCCTTCGGTAAAGAGGCGCTTCTGGACGATGCCATTGACCTGGGGACGCACTTCGGCCACGCGGAACGGCGAGGTGCGGCCAGGCAGTTCAGTCGTCAGCGAAACGGGCTGCGTGGCAAGCGTCACTACCGTTACCTGGGGCTTGCCCGCCTGGGGAGCGTCTTGCTTCTTGCCGCAAGCGGCCAGCATGAGGGCCGATGCCGTCAGCGTGACGACTGCCGCGCTGCGCCACATAGCGCTTTTCTTATCCATAGATTGCATTCCCGATTTCAACAAAAAAAAAGCCCGCCCCGGATCGCGTAATGAGCGTTCCGTGCGCATCGATTGGGTGGATTTGCCTCGAACACGCAGGCTGGGCTTTGTCGCATTGCTGCATTGCAGAACTCGCATTCTGCGTTATCCCGCCCCAGAAACAAAGAGGCATGTTGAGAAAACATCATTCCATTTATGGGACAATGGCTTCACCGTTGAATATGACAAAATTCCGCCATGAAACGCTTGCAAGGCATGGAACTATTCGTCGAAGTCGCCAAAACGCGCAGCTTCAGCCGCGCGGCGGCGATGCTCGGCGTGCCGAAATCGACACTGTCCCGCCAGGTGGCCGAACTGGAGCGCTCCGTGGGCCTGCGCCTGCTCAGCCGCACCACCCGCAAGGTCGAACTGACCGACGCGGGCCGCCTGTACTTCGACCGCTGCCAGCGCATCGTGGCCGAGGCGCAGATCGCCCATGAGGAACTGCAGAAGCTGGTCGATACGCCGGCCGGGCCGCTGCGGGTGAACATGCCC
Source organism: Achromobacter xylosoxidans (assembly GCF_014490035.1). Taxonomy (NCBI): domain Bacteria; kingdom Pseudomonadati; phylum Pseudomonadota; class Betaproteobacteria; order Burkholderiales; family Alcaligenaceae; genus Achromobacter; species Achromobacter xylosoxidans. The sequence goes on from NZ_CP061008.1 coordinate 3,980,999, forward strand.
GCGGATTTCGGCACGGACTTCCTGGCTGAATCGTTCATGGAATTTTCCCGCCGCTACCCCGACGTCACGTTTTTCCTGGACCTGGCCAATCCGGATCACGCGCAGCGCGTGTTCCAGACCTGCGATATTTCGATCGAAATCGGCGAACTGCCCGATTCGTCACAGATTGCGAGGCTCTTGGGCATGCTGCCGGCCCATCTGTACGCCTCGCGCGAATACCTGAAGAAGCACGGCGAACCGCGGCATCCCAGCGACTTGACCCGCCACGAGTGCATAGAGTTCCGCGCCAAGGGCGCCGGACAGGTGACCCGCTGGCCCCTGACCGACGGCCAGCAGCACATCGAATTCACTCCCGGCAACCGCTTTTCCGTCAACGGCGTCGCCATGGCCCGGCGCCTGGCCCTGCTGGGCGCGGGCATCGTGGTGCTGCTGGGCGACCAGTCGGCCGAACAGCAGTCCGGCCAATTGCAGCGTGTGCTGCCTGACTGGCAACTGGGTCCGTTTCCGGTCTACGCGGTGACGGAGACGCGGCTGCTGCCCGCCAAGACCCGGATCTTCATCGAATTCCTGATGGAGCGCCTGGGCGATGTCGGGCAGGCGAAGAATACTCCCGCTTTCATGAAATAAACGGAAGTCGGAAACAGATTGAAAAATTTAGGACTGCCCGACAACACCTGTCGGCCAGTTCGGCCAATCAGAAGCGCTCGTCTTCGCGCAGGTAGCGCCATTGGCCCAGCGGCAGGTCACCCAGCGACACCCGTCCGATGCGCACCCGTTTCAGGCCTATCACCTTCAGGCCTACCAGTTCGCACATGCGGCGGATCTGCCGCTTTTTGCCTTCCCGCAGCACAAAACGCAGTTGGTCGCTGTTCTGCCAACGCACCTGCGCCGGCTTGAGCGCCTTGCCGTCCAGGGACAGGCCGTGGTTCAACAGCGCCAACCCGTTTTCGGACAGGTTGCCCTGCACCCGCACCAGGTACTCCTTGTCCACGCTGGAATCTTCGCCGATCAGGTGCTTGGCGATGCGCCCGTCCTGGGTCAGCACCAGCAGGCCTTGGGAATCGATGTCCAGGCGGCCGGCCACGGCCAGCCCGTCCAGGTGCGCACGCTCGAAACGCTGCGGCGCGCGGTCGCCGGCATAGCGGGAGCGGGAGTCGATCAGGGCCACGGCGGGCGTATAGCCCTTTTCGGCCTGGCCCGAGACGTAGCCCACGGGCTTGTTGATCAGGATGGTGACGCGCGAGGTCTGGCGCGCCTGCGCGGCGCGCTCCAGGGTGATGACCTGGTCAGGGTAGGCCCGGGCGCCCAGTTCGGATACCACAACGCCGTCCACGCGGACCCAGCCGCGCTCGATATAGGTGTCGGCCTCGCGGCGCGAACACAGCCCACGCTCGGACATGAGCTTGGAGATACGTACTTTTTCCATGGCCGGTATTGTATGCGGACGCCATGCCCCCCTCTTCAGGCCGCGGGGTCGTAGTCCGACGGCGCCATGGGATCCAGCGGATGGAGCGGCCGGCTGCGCCGCTGATAGGGAAACAGCGCGAAGTCCGAACTGGTGACGCCCGCGCTGGCGCATTCCACCAGCGCCTGGGAGATAGGTTCGAACACAGGGCGGCAATACATGCGCGACTTCACCAGCACGAAGCGGGCCCGGCGCGGATCCAGCCCCATGCTCTCGAACACGCCCAGATCCCAGGGCTCGTGGGTTCTCTCGGTGATCACCAATTGCGCGGCGCCTATGTCCAACACCGCGCTGCGGCCCATGCATGCCGTCTGCCCCGTGTACGTCGGACCGGTAATGACATACTCGCCGCCAGTCACGGCGCGGACCACTCCGCGCAGCAGCACGGGCGCCGCCGGGCGGCCGATGGCCGGAATCGGCCGTTTGTTGCCCACCGCCAGCTCCACCTGCGCGCCCTCGCCCGCCGCGGCCAGCGCGGCGACTGCCTCTGGGTCGCAGTACAGGCCCGCAATGATGCCCGTCAGGCCGGCGTCGACCGCGGCCGTCAGCACCTCCATGGTGTCGCAGGTGCCGCCGGACATGCAGTTGTCGCCATGGTCCAGCAGGAGCACGGGCTTGTCCGCGCCGCGGGCCAGTTGCGCCGCGCGGGCCAGCGACTCGCCCAGGGGCTCGCTATCGTAGAAGTAGCCGTCGCGCTCGGCCCAGATGGCCTGCGCCATATCGCTTGCGACCCGTTCCGCCTGCTCCCGCGGCCCGGAGCCCACCACGACCACGCTCAGGCATGGATTGGGGATGTCAGCCAGGGCGAAGCCCGCCAGCACGGAGACGCCCAGCATGCCGTCCGCTTCCGCGCCCCGCGCCGCCTGTACCGCGCGGCGCATGGCGCCCTGGGCCGTGGCGCTGCGCAGGGTGTGCGTCATCAGCGGCAGGCGGCGCCAGGCCATCACCGGGCGCGGGCCGCCATTGAGCCAGTCGTACAGGATGCGGCCCGCGTGCTCGCCGGTCTCGTACATGTCCACGTGCGGATAGGTCTTGAAGCTGATGATCACGTCGGCGTTGGCCATCATCTTGGGCGTGACATTGCCGTGCAGGTCCAGCGCCACGGCGATGGGTACGTCGGGCGTGCGGCACCGCAGGCGTTCGAGCAGGTCGCCTTCGCCGTCGTCGGTAGTTTCGGCCACCATTGCGCCATGCAGATCGAGCAGGATGGCGCCGCAGCCCTGAGCGCCGGCCACGATTGCATCGCACAGTTGGCTATAGGCTTCTGCCGACACCCGGCCGCTGGGGTAGGCCGTGGCGGAAACCGGCGTCACCACGGTCGCGCCGTTGGCCTCGGCAATATCGATGAAGGCGGACATGGCCGTGCGCTTGCCCTTGTTCTCTGCATAGGCCTGGGCGCCGTAGGCGGGGCCGTCATTGCCGAATGCGGACAGCGGCGTGGGCACCGGCGAGAACGTATTGGTCTCGTGGTTCAGGCGGGCGATCATGACCTTCATTGTCCGGCTCCTTCGGCATGCGCATTCAGTTCGTTCAGTTGTTCTGGGACGGCCCCGGGCGCAAGGCCCCCAGGCCAAGCTTTTCCATGGCCTCGCTGGCCTCGACGATCATCGCGGCCACTTCCGCCACGCTCACGCGCAGGCCCGTCGCCCGGGTCCGCATGTGCTCATAGGCGGCGCGCTCATCCAGGCGCTGGTGGTCCATCAGCACGCGGATGGCCTTTTCGATGACGCGCCGCGCCTTGATCGTGCTTTCCAGCTTGTTGATCTTGGACTGCTGGCGACTCTGGAACTGCTTGGCCGAACGCGCCAGCACCAGCGTGCTGAGCACCCCCGCGGAGCGGAACGGCCGCGTCAGCACGCCGTGCGCGTTGGTCTTCAGCAATTGCTTCAGCGTGGTCGGGGTTTCGTACTCGGACAAGGCGATCAGGGTGGCCTCGACCTCGCTGGCCGTCCAGGCGGCGCTGTTGCGGCCGCATTGCGATACCTGGAAGAAGATGACGTCCACGCCGGCGGGCGGGCCATCCGGAAACGGCCAGTGCAGATGGATGCGGCAACCGATGCGCTTGAGCTGTTCGACCAGCAGGTCGCGGTCCTCGCCCGGCGGATACACCACGGCGACGGCCACGCTGCGCAGGTCCTCGTAGAGGCGGCGTAGGCTATGGTCCATGGCTATTTCAACCAGAACTCGTCCAGGCCGAACGCGGTGAGGTACGGGTCCGGCTTCACGGGTTCGTCGCTTTCCCAGACGATGTCGAAGCGTCCGTCCTCGCGGCACACGCCTATGCGCGGCGTCAGCACGCTATGGTTGTTTTCCGCCAGCACGGACATCTGCCCGTCCGGCGCGTCGAACTGCACCTGATGCACCGCCTGCACCAGTTTGCGGGTGTCCATGCTGCCCACGCGCTGCAAGGCGCGCGCGAACAGGTGCATCTGGCTGTAGCAGGTTTCGGCATAGACGCTGGCGGGATGGTCGCCGAAGCGGGCGCGCCAACGTTCCAGGAAATGCGCGTTGGCGGGCGTATCCACCGTATTGAAATAGGTCGCAGCGGTGATGTGGCCCACACAGCGCCGCGGCCCGATCTCCGCCACCTCCGACTCCGCCATGGTCAGGCTGGCGATGGGGATGTGGGCGGTGGCCGCGCCTTCGGCTTGGCAGGCCTCGTGGTAGCGCTGGTAGAAGCGCTGCGCATCGGAGCCGATCAGGGTGGAAAACACCACGTCCGGCTGGATGCGGCGAATGTCAGCAACCACGTCGTTGATCTCGCTGTCGTCGCATCCCAGGGGCAGATAGGTTTCATCCAGGATCTCGCCGCCATGCTCCTCGACCGTCTCGCGCATGATGCGGTTGGTCTCGCGCGGGTAGATGTAGTCCGCGCCCACCAGGAAGATGCGCGAGCCGCAATTCTGGATCAGGTACGCAGCCAGCTGCATGCTGCCCTGGTTCGGCGCCGCGCCGGTATAGATGACGTTGGGCGAATATTCGAAGCCTTCGTAGACCGAGCCGTACCACAGCAGGGAATTGCTGCGCTCGACCACCGGCAGCATGGCCTTGCGACAGTGCGAGGTGCAGCCGCCAAAGATGACGCTGACCTCGTCGTCCAGCAGCAGCCGGGCCGCCAGCCGGCGGTACTCTTCGGCGTCGCTGCGCGGGTCATACACCACCGGCGCCAATGGCCGCCCCAGCACGCCGCCCAGTTCGTTGATCTCCTCCACCGCCAGTACCGTGCCGAAGAAGTGCTGCGATTCCGTGGTTCCGGTGACGCCGCTGCGCGAATAGAGCACGCCGATGCGCCAGTCCGGCCGCTCTGCGTGCTTGTCCTGGGGCGTACTCATGAGGGAATCCTTGAACGTGTAGTGCGCGTGTGCGTCATGGCGAATCCGGGCCGCATGGCCTTCATACTTTCAGATGAGCAATGATATTGCCCGCCGCCTCGGGCGCGCCAGCCTCGCCTTCATCGACGATGCTGCCCTGCTTGAGCACCAGATAACGATCGGCCACGTCCAGCGCGAACGCCACGTTCTGCTCCACGATGAACATTGTCGTGCCGTGCCGCTCGCGTTCCCAGTTCAGCGCGCGGCCCAGGCGCTCGATCACCGAGGGCTGCAGCCCTTCCGTGATCTCGTCCAACAGCAGCAGCGCGGGCCGCTGCATCAGCCCGCGCGCCACCAGCAGCATCTTCTGCTCGCCGCCCGACAGGGTGCCGGCATGCTGGCGCAAGCGGCTCGTGAACACCGGAAACAGCTCGGCGATCTGGGCGAAGCGTTCGTCGAAGAGTTGCTCGCGCGGCAGTCCCAGGCGCAGGTTGTCGCGGATGCTCAGGTCAGGAAACAGCGGCTGTTCCTGGGCGGCGTAGGCCACGCCGCAGCGCGCCACTTCGTGCGGCCGCAGCCGGGTGGCGTCGACCCCGCCCACGCTGACCCGCCCGCGCTGCTTGGGCAGATAGCCCATGACGGTCTTGAGCAAGGTGCTCTTGCCCATGCCATTCTTGCCCAGCAGCGCCACGCAGGCGCCGCGCTCGACCGTGAGCGACACGTCATGCAGCACCATGGCCCGCTTGTAGCCGCTGGACACCGCTTCCATGCTCAACGCCGGCGCTGCGATGCTCGTCATTGCCCTGCTCCTTGCGCGGCCGGCGCGCCGCCGGCGTAAATGGTGCGCACCAGTTCTGATTCCACGACCTCGCGGAATCCTCCGTCCATGACGATGCGGCCCTGGTGCAGGACCACAATGCGCGTCGCGATCTCCTTGACGAAATCCAGGTCATGTTCCACCAGCAGGCAGCACAGGCCATAACGGTGCGCCAGGGACGACAGCACGTGGCCGATCTGCAGGCGTTCGGCCTTGCTCAGCCCGGCGGTGGGCTCGTCCAGCAGCACGATGCCCGGTTCCAGCGCCAGCACCATCGCCAGCTCCAGGGCCTGCTGCTGTCCATGCGACAGGTCGCGCGCCACGTGGTCCAGGCAGTGGTCCAGGCCGGTCACGCGCAATGTCTCCAGCGCATAGGGCGGCAGATGCAGCGTGGGCGACCGGCGCCACCACGACGGCCGTTCGCGCAGCGTGGTCGCGATGCGCAGGCTTTCGGCCACGGTCAGCGTATCGAACACGTTGGCATTCTGGAACTTGCGGCCCAGCCCATGGCGCACGCATTGCTCCGGTCCGTCGCGCCGCACTTCGTGGCCATAAAGTTCCAGCCTGCCCTGGGACCGCTCGGCGCCGTCCGCGATGCAGCGCATCAGCGTGGTCTTGCCGGCACCGTTGGGGCCGATCAGCCCGACCAGTTCGCCGCCGCGGGCTTGCAGGTCTATGCCTTCCAGCACCTTCAGACTCCCGAAGTGCTTGGACACGCCCGCCAGGCTCAAGGCCTGGGCCGCGCCGCCGGCTTGCCGCGCGGGGATGGCGCGCTCACCCAGCGCGGGTGTGGCCGCCCTACCCGACCTTGCGCGCCAAGGCGCGATCAGCAGGGGCAGAAGCCCCCGCGGCAGCAGCAGGATCACCAGGACGAAGGTCACCCCCAGCAGCAACTGCCAGACGAACGGCATGTTGCCGCTGAGATAGGAGCCCGCCACATTGATGAGTATGGCTCCCAGCACCGGCCCCCAGATGGTGCCGCGCCCGCCCAGCGCCACCCAGATGATGAGTTCCGTGCCGAAGACGAAGCCCGTGAGTTCCGGCGCCACCACGCCGCTGAACGCGCCATAGCCGAAGCCCGCCAGGCCGGCCACCGCGCCGCAGGCCACCAGCAGCGCGATGCGCCAATGGGCGGTGTTCAACCCCAAGTAGCTGCACCGCGCCTCGTTGTCGCGCAGCGCCACCAGGATGCGGCCGCCATCGCTGCGCACCACCACCCAGGCCAGCAGCGCCACCGCGGACAGGCCTCCCGCCGCGATCACATACCAGGCCTCCAGCGACAAGTCGAAGGTTTCGTACCCCGTCAGGCCGGACGAAGAGCCGGTGTAGGTGCCGCCGGACAGCACCAGCTGCATCAGCACGATGGGCAGCACCAACGAGATCACCGTGGCGAAGAATGGCGAGGCCCCACGGTAGAACGACAGCCAGCCGGTCACCAGCGCCAGCAACGCCGCGGCGCCCACTGCCGCCAAGGCGGCCAGCGCCGCTATCGCAGGCGAGAATCCGTAGTGCGTGAAGGCCAGGCCCGCGGCATATGCGCCCACCCCGAAAAAGGCGGACTGGCCGAAGGTCAGGTAGCCGGTGTAGCCCCACAGCACATCCACGGTGACCGCCGCCACGGCGAAGAACAGCGCCTTGATCAGCACGTTCAGCAGATAAGTGTCGAACAGCCAGGGACCGGCCGCGGTCAGCACCAGGCAGAGCCCGGCCAGGCCCAGCAGGCTGCGGCTGCGCGCGGCCTTTTGCGCCGAGGCGTCGTCAGCGGCGCCAGCCAGCGTTTGAGGGGTCAATGCGCGGTCAGTCATGGGCGAATCCTTGAGGACGCAAACGCAGCGTCAGCGCGGCCAGGACGGCGATGGTGACGCCGCCCAGGATCGGGCTGACGTAGACGCTTACCAGCACCTGGCAGGCGCCGTAGACCAGGCAGGTCAGCAGCAGCGCGGTGATCGAATGGCCCGACACCATGACCAGCATGAAGGCGCTGACCAGCCACGGCAGCCCCATGTTCGGGTCGACGCTGGACAAGGGCGTGATCAGCGCGCCGGCCAGCGCGCCCAGCCCCGCTCCCAGGCCGAAGGTGGTGAAGCGGATGCGCTCGGCATTGATGCCCAGGCCGCGCGCCAGGTCCTCGTTCATGATCACGGCCCGGGTCCGCACGCCAAAGCGCGTGCCGCTGAGCAGCAGCGTCATGGCGGCATACATCAGCAAGGCCGCGGGCACCAGGAACAGGCGGTACGCCGAATACTCCGTGCCCAGGAAGGACACAGCGCCGTGGATGGGCGAATCCGCGAACTTCACTTCGCGCCCGAATGCCATGGTGATGAGCTGGCCGATCACGATGCCCAGTCCCCAGGTGGCCAGGATGGCGTCCAGCGGCCGCTTGTACAGCGGCTGCACGATCAGCCGTTCCACGCCCATGCCCACCAGCACGCCGACCGCCAGCGCGAACGGCAGCGCCAGCCAGGGATTCAGCCCCAGCTGCGTCACCACCAGGCTGGCGTAGCTGCCCAGCGTAAGAATCGCGCCATGCGCAAAGTTGACGATCTTCATCACGCCGAAGATGATCATCAGCCCGGCCGTCACGATGAACAGCATGGCGGCCGTGCTCAGGATGTCCAGCAGCAAACCCATATCGCTCTCCGGCGCCGCCGGCAGGACCGGCGGCGCTTGTCATGGCATGGCCGTCACTTCAGGTCCGGACACTGCGCGCCCGGGTCGACCTTGTCGAAGGTCTGCAGGATCTTGATGGAGCCGTCCTGCTGCACCTGCCCCAGGCGCATGGTCAACGCCGCGTGGCGCTGGCGGTCCATGGTCACCGGGCCGCGCGGGCCGTCGAACGTGACTGCGCTCAAGGCCTGCACCACCTTGGGCGCATCGGTGCCGCCGGCCTTTTCGACCGCCGCCTTGTACAGGTAGAAGGCTTCATACTGCGGCGCGGAGAATTCGTTGGCGGTCTTGGCGTCGTTGCCGAACTTCGCCTTCAGGCCGTCCAGGAATTTGCGGTTCTGCGGCGTGTCGATGCTGGTCAGGTACGAGGCCGACATGTACATGCCCACCGCCGTGTCGCCCATGGTCTTGGCCGTGCCTTCGTCGATCGCCAGATTGCCGTAGGGCATGGACAGGCCAGCAGCCTTGACCTGCTTGGCCAGGCTGACGTTGGGTCCGCCGCCGGCCGTCGAGCTGATCAACGCATCCGGGTTGGCCGAGCGTATCTTGGAGACCACCGGCGTCCAGTCGGAACCGTCGATCGGCAGGTACTCTTCGCCCACCACGCGTCCGCCCTGCTTTTCAATATATTCCCGTGTGAACTTGAGCATGCCGCGGCCGAAGGCGTAGTCGCTGCCCACCAGGAAGAAGGTCTTGGCCTTGCGGTCCTGCATGAAGTGGTCCACCACCGGCGCGACCTGCTGTTCCGGCACCCAGCCATTCACGTGCAACCAGCGGTTGCAGGAACGGCCTTCATAGAATGACGTGTAGATATAGGGCACCTTGCCGCGCGACACGATGGGCAGCGCGGCATTGCGCGCCGCGCTGGTTTCCATGGCGATGATCGCGTCCACCTTTTTCTGGAACACCAGGGTGTCATACGCCTTCTGCGCCCCGACCGCGCCCGAGGCGTCATCGGCGATCTCCAGCACGATCTGGCGGCCCAGGATGCCGCCGGCCGCATTGATCTCGTCGGCAGCCAGTTGCGAGGCCTGCACCACGCCCGGCGCGACCACGCTGTTTGCGCCGGACAGGCCGACGGGCACGCCGATGCGCAACGGTTCGGCGGCATGCGCGCTGGCAGCGCCAGCCAGCAATGCGACAAACGACAGGCGGATCCGGCAGCTATTCAATAGGCTCTTCATGGGTTTTCTCCTTGGGGGGAACGGCCGTGGACCGTCGTTCAGCGTTGCCGCAGGCCTGCGGCGGCGCCCAACTGCTCGTCATAGATGTCGCGGCGCCTGTCGCGCAGCACATGGTTGAAATCATTCAACTGGCGCGCGCGGCGCGAGGCCTTCAGGTCTATGGGCGCCAGCAGCACCTCCTCCTGGTCGATGCTGGCGGGTCCTGCCGCCGTCCAACCCTGGGACCCCACGATCAGGCTGCGGCCCACGAAGGGCTGGCCGCGCTCGGTGCCGACCCGGTCGGCGCACACCACCGTCAAGCCGTTGCTGTGGGCGCCGCTCATGGTCAACGCATGGGCCATGACCGGCCCGTCGCGGGTCTGCCCCGGCATCGGCACCCAATTGGTCGGCACCGCCACGATGTCCGCGCCGCGCACCGCCAGCAGCCGGTAGACTTCGGGAAACCAGCCGTCGTAGCAGATGGCCACGCCGATGCGGCCCAGCTCGGTGTCGAATACCGGCAACCCCAGGTCGCCCGCCTCGAAGTACAGGTTCTCGTCGCCCCAGAGGTGCAGCTTGCGATAGGTCCCCAGATAGCCATCCGGGCCCGCGACCAGCGCGGAGTTGTAGAGGCGCCCGCCGGCGCGTTCCGCAATGCCCGCCACCAGGTAGATGCCCAGGCGCTGCGCCAACGCGATCCAGGCCTGCGAGCTGGGGCCTTCCGGCACGGCTTCGGCCAGGGCGTAGGCCTCATCACGGCTATCGAACATGTATCCCGTGTTGGCCAGTTCAGGCAGCACCACCAGCCGCGCGCCCTGGGCCGCGGCCTGCTCCACCAGTTCGATGGAACGCGCGATGTTGGCGGCGGTTTCGCCGATCGCGGGCTCCATTTGCACGCTGGCCACCCAGGTCACGGCGGCGGGAGAACGTTGCGGTTCCGACGCTTGCATGCGAGCTCCATATTCAGAAATTGAAAACGAAAAAGCCCCCGACCACGCATTGCGTGCAAGTCGGGGGCTTCTATAGCCAAGACTGTATGTTCAGGCAGCAATCATTGCTGCGGGGTACTGCAAGCCGTTCAGGTCAATGTTGACCGTGTGCGAATGATAGGGAGACGCGGGTTCCTGGGACAATAAGTGCTTTCCCGGACGGCAGGACGGTCCGCCAAAACGCGCGTTCCGGCGCTGCGTCATTGCGACGCATTGGGTCGTCCCACCCGGCTTGGCATAATACGCAGCCATGAGCAAACCCGCAGCACACCACCCTCCCCTTGCCGCAGGCTGGCTGGCCAGCGCGCCTCCCATCCTGCCTCCTGCCCCGCGCCACTGGCTGTTCCGCCCCGGCGCGCTGACCGCCGGCTTGCGCCAGGTTGGCCAGGTGCGCCTGCGCGTGCTGGCCGAATACGCCGATGGCGCGCCGCTGGATGAAGCCCGGGCGATGGGCATCGCGCCCGGCGCGCCGGTATGGATCCGCGAGGTGCTGATGTCGGTGGACGGCGTGGACAGCGTGCCCGCCCGCAGCCTGACGCCGCTGCGCGCGTCCCACGGCGCCTGGCAAGGCATGCGCCGCCTCCTGACCCGGCCATTGGCGGACATGCTTTACCACGACAGCACGGTGGTGCGTTCGCCGTTTGCCTGCCGCCGGCTGGCCTCGCCGGTGCCGTTTCATGCCACCGCGCTGGGGGTATTGCCGACCGGGCAGCGCGACCGCGATGGCGGGCGCATCTGGGCGCGCCGCTCGGTGTTCTGGCGCCAGGGCCAGCCGCTGCTGGTGGCCGAGTGCTTCCTGCCGGCGTTCTGGGAGCTGGTTTCTGATCAACCCGTGCCGCCGCTGGTGCCGCATCAGCGCACGCCGCGCTGACACCCCGGCCTCAGCCTTCGTAGCGGCGCCCGCGCTCCAGCAGTTCGGGCGTGCCGATCACGGCGTTCAGACCGTCGAAGTCCAGCATGCCCTCGCGCCACGGCGCGGTCGTGCCATGCTGGCGCAGGCTGGCGTAGTAACCCTGCAGCGTGTGCGCCACCGCGCGCGCCGTGCCGCCAGGAAAGATGACGATGCGGAATCCCAGCGCGGTCAGCGCATCGGCGCTTTGCACCGGAGTCTTGCCGCCTTCGACCATATTGGCCAGCAGCGGCACGCGATGCGCAAAACGGCTGCACGCCGCCTGCATCTGCTCCGGCGTGCGCAACGCCTCGATGAACAGCGCGTCCGCGCCCGCTTCCAGATACGAGTCGGCGCGGTCCAGGGCGGCTTCCAGCCCTTCCACGGCCAGCGCGTCGGTGCGCGCCAGGATCAAGGTGGACGCCTGCGCGCGCGCATCCACCGCGGCGCGCAGCTTGCCGCACATTTCGGCGGCCGGGATCACGGCCTTGCCGTCCAGGTGGCCGCAGCGCTTGGGGAAGGTCTGGTCTTCCAGCTGGATCATGGCGGCGCCGGCGCGTTCCAGTCCGCGTACGGTGCGCTGCGTATTCAAGGCATTGCCGAAGCCCGTGTCGGCGTCCACGATGACGGGCGTGGCCACCCGCTCGGTGATGCGGGCCAGCGTGTCCTCGACCTCGCTGTACGTGGTGAGGCCGATATCCGAGCGGCCCAGCCGCGTGTAGGCAATGGACGCGCCCGACAGGTATAGCGCGCCGAAACCCGCCTGTTCGGCGATGAGCGCGGACAAGGCGTCGTAGACGCCGGGAGCCAGCACGGCGCCGCCGGCCAGCTGTGCTTGCAGATTCTGTTTGTGCATGGTTTGGAAAGTCCTAGGAAAGCTCGCGGCCCAGCAGGGATGCGGCCGTCGCCGCGGCGATATGGCCGCCCGCCACCGCGCTGAGCAGGCCGTTGCCGGACAGGTAGCCGGACACGTCGTTGCCCGACACGCCGCGCGCCGCGCCGCCTGCCGCCAGCAGGTTGGGCAAGGGGTTGCCCATCTGGTCCAGCACGCGGCAATGCGCGTCGATGTCCAGGCCGCCCTGCGTATGGAACAGCGCGCCCGTCACTTTGATCGCGTGGTACGGCGCTTGCAGCGCGCGCTCGAAGCGCCGGCCGAGGGCGTCGGTGGCTCCGGGCGACACCCCCGCCAGCGTCGCGCGCAGCGTGGCTTCGTCGCAGTCGATCAGGGCCGCCAGCGCCCCGACATCGGCGCAAGTCTTCAGCGCCTGGCCCATCTCTGCCTGGACGAAGTCCGGAAAGCCGCGCGCCAGCGCCAGCGTGCGGTCGTCGAATACGTTCCAGGCCACGCGGCCGGGTTGCGCCAGCACATGAACCGCGGCCTCGGAATAGCCGTGGGTCTCGTCATGAAAGCGCCGCCCCGCGCCATTGATCTGCACGCCGCCGTCCATCATCACGGCCCAGGAGATCAGTGCGCCCTGCGGCGTGGCCCAGGAGCCGTGCCCCTGGTAGCCGCCCAGGTCGGCCAGGCGCGCGCCCAGTTGCACTCCCCATTCGATCGCGCTGCCGTCGTTGCCGACATGGCCGCCGTAGACAGCCCCCCGCATGGCCGGCAGATGTGCGCCCACCATCGCGGCATTGCCGCCAAAGCCGTTGCAGGCCAGGATCAGCACGTCGCAGCCGGTCACGTCGATGGAGCCGTCCGGACGTTCGCAGCCCACCGCGGTGACGCGGCCGCCCTCGTCCGTCCAGATCTGCCGTGCCAGGGCGCGGGTCAGCAGATAGGCGCCGGCCCCGGTGGCGGCGCGCTCCAACGCGGCGACCAGGGCCGCGCCCGTGCGCTCGGGCAAGGTGTGCATGCGGCGGGCGCTGTGGCCCGGATACAGGAAGCCGTCCAGCACCTGGAAATCCAGGCCGTGGCGGGCAAGATTGTCCACTGCGGCAGCTGCCGCACCCGTGTAGGCATCGACCAGCTGCGGCGCGGCCGTGCCGCCCGCCTTGGCCTGGATGTCCGCGGCAAAGCGCTGCGCGTCGTCCTCGATGCCAGCGGCCCGCTGTACCGCCGATCCCGCCGCCGGAATGAAGCCGGACGACAAGGCGGTGGAGCCGCTGGGCGCGGCATCGCGCTCGATCAGCACGGTCTCGATGCCGGCATCGGCCAGGCGCAGCGCGGCGGTCAGGCCGCAAGCGCCGGCGCCGATGATGGCCACCGGCACATGCATCGCGTCCGCGCCGGGAGCCAAGCCCCGCAGGACTTGCGGCGCGCTCACGAAGCCAGCCTGCCCAGGAAGTCCTGGCAGGACAGCACGTCGGCCACGGTGCGCAAATCCGCCAGCGCGGCATCGTGCATGGCCGGCGTGGGCGCGGCGCAGCCGTCGGCCAGCACCGCTACGTGATAGTCCCGCATGTGGGCATCGCGCGCCGTGCTGGCCACGCCGCCATTGGTGACGATGCCGGCGATCACCACGTTGGAGATGCCCGCGCGCCGCAGCACCCAGTCCAGCTGGGTATTGAAGAAGGCGGAGTACGCCACCTTCCAGACCGACACGTCCACCAGCCCATCCAGCTCGGCCACGTTGGCCTGCCCCTTGGAGCCGGCGACGAAATCGCCCTTGCGCAGGAATGGGCGCAACTGCCGCAGATGCGGCGAAATCATGGGTTCGCCGTGGGCGTCCGGCCATAGCGTGAACTGGCTGGCCGCCACGAAGCCGCCTCGCGCCTTGAGCGCGCGGGCCACGGGCGCGACCCGGGCGGGCAAGGCCCGCGCCTGCGGGCTGACGGCGCCGCCGCGGTCATAGGCGCCGCCGGGCGCGAGGAAATCGTTCTGCAGATCGATGACGACCAGCGCGGTGCTGCGGGGATCGAAGGCTGACATGGGCTCTGCTCCTAGGAAACCTGGCGGGCGATCAGCAGATTGCCCAGGGAATCGACCTGGCCGGCAAAGCCGGGCTCGATCCAGATCGTGGTGTCCGGCTGCTCCAGGATGGCGGGCCCCGCCACCTCCGCGCCCACCGGCAGATCCAGCCGCGCGTAGCGCATGGCGTCATGCCATTGCCCGCCGTGGAAGACGGGTTGCGTGCCCAGCGCGTCCGGCATCGCGGTGCTGGTCGGCGCCAGCAGCGCCAGATCGAACTTGGGTCGCTGGCCGATGCGCGCATAACGCAGGTTCAGGATGCGCACCGCGATGCCGTCCAGGCTGCGGCCGAAGGCGGCGCGGTAGGCACGCTCGAAGGCTGCGCCGATGCCGGCACGGTTCAGTTCATCACGCCCGACTTCCACCCGCACCGTATGGCTCTGCCCGACGTACAGCATGTCCAGCTCGATGCTCTCGCGTATGCCCTGAAAGCCCACGCCCGCGGAATCCAGCCGCTCCTGGCAGGCCAGCGCCAGGCCGTCGATGCGGGCCAGCAGGTCGTCGGCGTCCAGCGCGGCCAGCGCCACGTTCAAGGTCTGCACGCCGTCGTGCCGCATGTCGGCCATGACGCAGCCCAAGGCCGAGGTCACGCCGGGATAGCGCGGCACGATGCCGCGGGCCGCGTCCACTTCGTTCATCATGGCGCAGACGTGCAGCGCGCCGCCGCCGCCAAACGGCATGTAGGCGAACTTGCGCGGGTCATGGCCGCGCTCGATGGACACGACGCGGATCGCGCCCGCCATCTTGGCATTGGCCACGGTCAGGATGGCCTCGGCCGCGGCATGCACGTCCAGGCCGAGCGGCTTGGCTACATGCTCTTCGATGGCGGCGCGCGCCAGCGCCACGTCCATGGTGGCAAGCAGCCCGCCGCCCAGCGGGCGTTCGGCCGCGATGCGGCCCAGCAGCACGTTGGCGTCGGTCACGGTGGGACGGGTATTGCCCCGGCCATAGCAGGCCGGCCCCGGCACGCTGCCGGCGGATTCGGGACCCACCTGCAACAGGCCGCCCGCGTCCACGCTGGCGATAGAGCCGCCGCCCGCGCCGATGGTCTCGATCTGGATCATGGGCGCGCGCACCACCATGCCGAAGTCGATGGCGGTCTGCGCCGACAGCGAGGCCTCGCCGTCGGCCACCAGCGACACGTCGAAGGAAGTGCCGCCCATGTCGCCGCTGACCACGTTGGGAAAGCCCGCGGCGCGCGCGATGGCGGCGCAGGCGATGACACCCGCGGCCGGGCCGGACAGCGCGGTGCGCACCGGCACGTCGCAGGCCGTCTGGCGCGACATCACGCCGCCGTTGCTCTGCACCACCAGCAGTTCGCCGCCGAAGCCGTTGTCCTTCAGGTCCGCTTCCAGCCGGGTCAGATAGCCGCCGACCACCGGCTGCAGCGCGGCATTGAGCACGGCGGTGGAGCAGCGCTCGAATTCGCGGATCTCGGGCAGCACCTCGGTGGCGGCGGTGACGTTGCCGTTGGGCCAGAGCGCGCGCACGCAGGCCGCGGCCTGCGCCTCGTTGGCCGGATTGGCATAGGCGTTGACGAAAAAGAGGCAGACCGCCTCGCAGCCCTGCTCCAGCAATTGGCGGGCCGCGGCCTCGACCTGGGCCAGGTTCACTGGCGTATGCAAGGTGCCGTCGGCCAGCACGCGCTCTTCGACTTCCAGACGCAGGTCGCGCGGGACCACCGGCTCATAGTTGCCGCGCAGGCCCCAGGTCTGGGGCCGGTCGCGCCGGCGCATTTCCAGCACGTCGCGAAAGCCGGCCGTGGTGATGATGCCGGTGCGCGCCACCTTGCGCTCCAGCAGCGCGTTGGTGCCTACCGTCGTGCCGTGCACGATGGTGGCGATGGCGTCCGCGCCGTCGGCCACTCGGGCGATGCCGTTCATGAAGCCGCGCGCTTCCTCGCCGCGAGTGGAAGGCACCTTCACCACGCGGGCGCTGCCGCCCGCCTCGTCCAGCACGAATATATCGGTGAACGTACCGCCCACGTCCACGCCTACGACCAAACCTTGTGCCGCGCTCATGCCGACTGCTCCTTCAGATTTCCGCTCACGTAACCCATCTTGCGGTCATGCTCGCGCGCCGCCTGCGTGCGCGCGGCAGGCTCGCCGTAACCGCCTCCCCCCGGTGTTTCCAGGCGGACCCGGTCGCCGCGCTTGAGCTGGATGCCCAGCATCTTTGAACGCATGGGTGGCGTCTGCCAGCCGCCGTCCTGCTGATAGCGGAAGACGTTCAGCGCCGCTTCCCTGCCGCCGGCGATACCCTTGGGCGCGCTCTTGCCGCGTTCGCCGAAGATGAAGGCCTCGGCGCTGTCTTCCAGAAGTTCGATTTCATAGATGGCGCCCAGCCCGCCGCGGTGCTGGCCATCGCCCGCCGAATCGGGCCGCAGCGCCCATTGCGTGAAACGCACGGGATAGGCCGCTTCCAGGATTTCCAGCGGCGGAATGGTGGCGGTGGAGATGGGCGCGTTGCCATGGCTGAGCCCGTCGCCGTCCGAGTGGCCGCCATGGCCGCCGCCAAAGAAGCTGAACATCACCCAGCGCTGGCCGCGCCGGGCGGGGTCGCTACGGTAGCCGGCGATCGACAAGGCATTGATGGTGCCGTAGGCCTGCGCCAGCGCGCGCGCTGGCTCGGCCTGGGCCATGGCGCAGAAGATCACGTCGATCATGCGCAGAATGGTTTCCGTGTAGCCTCCGACCGGTCGCGGGCGGTCCGCCGAGATCACCAGGCCGTCCGGAAGCACCACGTCCACCGCGTCCAGCACGCCGGCATTGGCCGGCACGTCCGGGAACAGGTGCTTCAGGGCCACATAGCAGGCCGCGATCGCCGTGGCGCGAGAGATATTCACCGGCCCGGCGCAGGCAGGCGAAGTGCCGGTGAAATCCAGCGTCAGGCGGTCGCCCCGGACGATGAGCTTGAGCGCGATGCGCAGCGGCTGGTCGCGCACGCCGTCGTTGTCCAGCATGTCCTCGAAGGCGTATTCGCCGTCGGGCAGGCGCGAGATGTGGTCGCGCATCAGGCGGCGCGCCCGCTCCCGCAAGGTGTCCAGCGATTCCAGCACGGTGGCGTCGCCGTATTCGTCGAGCAGGCCGTCCAGCCGGCCCGCGCCCAGTTCCAGCGCCGCCAGCTGCCCGTTCAGGTCGCCCCACAGGCTGTCCGGCAGGCGCGTGTTGGCCTTCAGGATGGCCAGCACGTCCAGGTCCAGCACGCCCGCGCGCACGATGCGCACCGGCGGAATCTGCACGGCTTCCTGCCAGCACTCGGTGGCGGCGGGGTTGTAGTTGCCCGGCACCGCGCCGCCGACGTCATGCCAATGGGCCGCCGAGGCCAGGAAGCAGAACAGCTTGCCGTCGCGGAACACCGGACGCACCAGCTTGAAGTCATTGGCGTGGGTGCCGCCTTCGTAGGGATCGTTGAACAGCCAGACGTCGCCGTCGACCATGCCGCCGCGCTCGGCGGCCGCCTTGGCCGCGGCCTTGACGGCAAAGGCCATCGCGCCCACGAATACCGGCAGGCCGGACTTGCCCTGCACCAGCGTGGCGCCGGTGGCGGCATCGTACATGCCGTGGCAGGCGTCATGGGCCTCGGCGATGATGGGATTGAACGCGCTGCGGTACAGCGTGGCGTCCATCTCGTCGGCGATCTGTTCCAGGCGGCCTTTCAGGACCGCGAGTGTGACGGGATCAAGCATGATGTGGTTCCTAATGAGTCTTGCGCTGTTTCAGCAAATTCAGCAGTCCGCCGGCCTGCACCATTTCCAGCAGGAAGGCGGGCACGGTGTCGCAATGCAGTTCCGCGGGTTGCCCCGCGGCGCGGCGGATGCGGCCGGCGGCGGGGTCCAGGGCGATGCGCTCGCCCTCTTGCAGGGTTTCGGCCTGTGGGCAGGTCAACAGCAGCAGGCCCACGTTGAAGGCGTTGCGGAAATACAGGCCGTTGAAGGATGGCGCGACCACCGCGGCGATGCCCAGGCGCACCAGCGCCGCGGCCGCCTGCTCGCGCGAGGAGCCGATGCCGAAGTTGGGGCCGGCCACCAGCACGTCGCCCGGCCGCGCGCCGGCGGCGAACTCGGGCCGCACGCGCTGCAGGCAATGGCGCGCGATCTCGTCGATGCCGAACTTCATATAGGCGCCCGGCGCCAACGCGTCGGTGTCGATATCTGCGCCCACGCGCCAGACGCGGTGCGTCACGGACTGCTCGGTCATGCCATGAACTCCCGGGGATCGACGATGCGGCCGGCTACCGCCGATGCCGCCACCGTATAGGGCGAGGCCAGATAGACCTGGGCCGTCTCCGAGCCCATGCGCCCCTTGAAATTGCGCGCCGTGGTGGCGATGACGCTGGCGCCGTCCGGGATGGACCCGCCATAGCCCGCACAGGCGCCGCAAGAGGTGGCCAGCACATCGGCGCCGGCCTCGCGCAGCGTCTGCATCACCCCTTCCGCCTCGGCCTGGCGCTGGTCCTGCTGGCTGGCCGGCGCCACCATCAGGCGCATGCCGGCGGCCAGCCGGCGGCCGCGCAGCACGCTGGCCGCGGCGCGCAGGTCCTCCAGCTTGGCGCCGGTGCAGGCGCCGATGTAGGCCACCTGCAGCGGCACGTCGCCATACTGATCCACGTCGCGCGCATTGGCCGGGCTGTGCGGCGCGGCAACCTGCGGCGCCAGCGCCGCGGCGTCGAATTCGTGCCACTCGGCCTGCGCGCCTTCGTCGCTGCGCCAGCGCGCCAGATCGATCTCGTCCGTGACGCCTGCCTCGCGCAGGTAGGCAACCGTGGTGGCATCCGGCGCAATCAGGCCGACCTGCGAGCCCAGCTCCGCGCTCATGTTGGACAAGGTCATGCGTTCCTGCATCGACAAGGCGCGCACCGCCTCGCCGCAGAATTCCACCGCCTGGTAGCGGCCGCCGTTCATGCCATAGCGGCCTATCATGTGCAGCATCATGTCCTTGGCGGTCACGCCAGCCGACAGCCGGCCGTTCCAGCGCATCATCAGGGTCTGCGGCACCTTTACCCAGATCTGCCCGGTGACGGCCACGCCCAGCATCTCGGTGCTGCCGATGCCGAACATGTAGGCGCCGAACGCGCCGCCCGTGGGCGAATGCGAGTCCCCGCCCACGCAGAACATGCCGGGACGGATATGCCCGTGCTGCGGCACCACCACGTGGCAGATGCCGAGCGAGTCATAGACGTTGGGCAGCTGCTGTTCGGCCGCCCAGTCGCGCGCGATGCGCACGATGCGGCGCGATTCGTCGTCGGATTCGGGCACGTAGTGGTCGATGACCAGCACGATCCTGGACGGATCCCACAGCGTGGCGCCCAGTTCCTGCAGCATGGGCTGCAGGCGGCGCGGGCCGCTGGAATCATGGAACATGGCCAGGTCGACCGCGCAGGTGACGATTTCGCCCTCGGCGACGCAAGCGCGGCCACAGGCCGCCGCGATCAGCTTCTGCGCCAGTGTTTGAGGCTCGGCCATGGCTACATCCCGAGATAGGCCCGGCGCACGTCGTCGCTGGCCATCAATTCCGGGCAGGCGCCGCTATAGCGCACCGCCCCGTTTTCCAGCACGTAGGCGCGCTGTCCCGTTTCCAGCGACTGGCCCACGTTCTGCTCCACCAGCAGGATCGCCAGCCCCTCGCCATGCAGGCGCGCGATCAAGCCGAACAGCTCTTCGACCATCAGCGGCGACAAGCCCAGCGACGGCTCGTCCAGGATCAGGAGGCGCGGCTCGGCCATCAGGCCGCGGCCGATGGCCAGCATCTGCTGTTCACCGCCGGACATGGTGCCGGCCAGCTGGACCAGGCGCTCGCGCAGGCGCGGGAAGATGTGCAGCACTTTCTCCAGGTTGGCGGCGCGGCGCTCGCGGGCCCGGGTGAACGAACCCAGTTCAAGGTTCTCGCGCACGCTCAGGTTGGGGAACACGCGGCGGCCTTCGGGCACCTGGATCAGTCCGGCCTTGACCACGTCGCGGTAATGGCGGCCGGTCAGGTCCTGGCCTTCGAAGCGCACCGTGCCGCCCCAAGGCCGGCACAGCCCGCAGACCGTGTTGTTCAGCGTGGACTTGCCGGCGCCGTTGCTGCCCAACAGCACCACGATCTCGCCCTGGTCCACCCGCAGGTCGACGCCGCGCAGCACTTCCATGCGGCCGTAGCCGGCGCGCAATCCCTGGACTTCCAGCAGCGCGCTCATGCCGTCGCTCCCTGCGCGGCCAGCCTGGCCGCCGCGCCCTGGCCCAGATAGGCCTCGACCACCGCCGGATCGCGCGTGACCTCGCCCGGCGTGCCCGAGGCGATCAGGCGGCCCTGCGCCAGCACCCAGACGTGCTCGGCCAGGCTCATCACCGCGCGCATCACGTGTTCGATCATCAACACGGTCACGCCGTCGTCGGCCAGCTTCTTCACCACCGGTATCATCTCGTCGATCTCGCTGGGGTTGAGCCCCGCCAATACTTCGTCCAGCAGCAGCAGGCGCGGCCGCGTGGCCAGCGCGCGCGCCAGCTCCAGTCGCTTGCGTCCGGCCACGGTCAGGTCCGCCGCCGGCCGGTCCAGCAAGGCTTGCAGGTTCACACGGGCGGCCACCTCTTCGGCCGCTTCCAGCGCCTCGCGGCGGTTGCCCAGGCGCAAGTGCGCTCCCACGGCGATGTTCTGGCGCACCGTCTGCGCGCCGAAGGGCTGCACGATCTGGAAGGTGCGGGTCAGCCCGAGCCGCGCCGACTCATGCGGCGGGCGGCCGGTGATGTCCGCGCCGGCGAAATGCACCGAACCGGAACCGGGCTTGAGGAAACCGGACAAAAGGCCGAACAGCGTGGTCTTGCCCGCGCCGTTGGGGCCGACCAGGGCCGTCAGCGAGCCCTGGCGTACGTCCAGGCTCACGTCCTGGACTGCCTTCAGGCCGCCGAAAGTGATGGAAAGATTGCGCGCTTGCAGCAGGATCTCAGACACGGGCGCGCTCCTTGGCACTGAACAGCCGGCTCAAAGCCTGACCGCTGCCGGTGATGCCGCGGGGCAGGAACATCACGATCACGATGAGCACCACGCCGTAGATGACCATGCTGATGCCCGGCAGCTCGCCGAACAGGTTGCGCGTCAGGTCGCTCAGCGCATGCAGCGTGACCGCCCCCAGCAGCGGTCCCCACAGAGTGCCCAGGCCGCCGACGATGGCGCCGACCAGCGCCTCCACCGACACGGCCGAGCCGAAGGCGATGCCCGGATCGATGTACTGGAACACCTGCACGTAGAAGGCCCCAGCCGCGCTCATGAAGGCGGCCGACAGCGCGATGCCGCCGAGCTTGACCCGCAGCGGATTCACGCCGATGGCGCGCGCCGCGTCCTCGTTGTCGCGCACCGCCTGCAGATAGGCGCCGAAGCGCGAATGCCGCAGCCATGCCGTAACCACCAGCGCCAGCAGCACGAAGCCCAACAGCAGGTAGATGTAGCCGCGGCGCGAACCGAACTGCATGTTCGCCACGCCCTCCTGCAACGGCACCATCAGGCCCACGCCGCCCCCGGTGAACGACACCGACAGCGCCAGGATGCGGAACACTTCCGCAAACGCCAGCGTCACCAGCGCGAAATAGGAGCCTTTCAGGCCATAGCGGAACGTCAGCCCGCCCACCGCCAGCCCGACCAGCGCGCCCAGCGCGATGGCCATGGGCAGCGCCAGCCAGGGGTTGATGCCCAGGTTGAGCTGGCCCAGCGCCTGGGCATAAGCGCCCACGCCGAAGAACAGCGCATGGCCGAACGACAGCTGGCCGCCGTAGCCGCCCAGGATGTTCCAGGCCTGCGACAGCAGCGCCGCGTACAGCGACATCATCACGAAGGTCAGGGCGACGCCCGACTCCGTCAGCGCGGCGGCGGCCGCCAGCGCCGCGCCGAACAGCGCGATAGTCAAAAGATCCTTGCCCATGCTCAGCCCCTCGCCCCGAACAGCCCCTGCGGGCGAAACAGCAGCACCGCGATGAAGATCGCGAATATGCCCATCTGGCCCAGCGAGTCGCCCAGGAACAGGCCCCCGATGGACTCCACCACGCCAATCAGCAGGCCGCCGACCAGCGCGCCCACGAAGCTGCCCATGCCGCCCAGCACCACGATGGTGAAGGCCACCAGCACGAAGCCGCCGCCGACCTGCGGATTCACGTAGTACGCCGGCAGCAGGAAGCAGGCCGCCGCGCCCAGGCAGGCCATGCCGATGCCGAACGACAGCGCGTAGACCTTTTCCACGTCTATGCCCATGAGCTTGGCGCCCTGCTTTTCCTTGGCCACCGCGCGGATCGCCCGGCCCAGGTCGGTGCTGCGGATGATCCAGAACAGCACCGCCGCCACCGCCAGCGCGCCGCAGAAGGCGATGATCTTGGGCAAGGCGATCATGGCCGGCCCGATCTCCACCGTGGACAGCGTGTAGGCCGTGTCGATGGTGCGCGTGTCCGACTTGAACCACACCAGCGCCAGGTTCTCCAGCACGATGGCCAGGCCCAGCGTCACCAGCAGGATGTTCTCGTCCTTGCCGTGGCTGGCGCGGTTGATCACGTAGCGCTGCAGGGCATAGCCCAGCGCGAACATACCCGCCACCACCAGCGGCAAGGCGGCGTAGGGGTCGATGCCGAGGCGGTCCTTCAGCAGATACACGGCGTACAGCGCCACCATCAACGCCGCCCCATGGGCGAAGTTGATGATGTGCAGCACGCCGTAGATCAAGGTCAGACCCAGGGCGATCAGCGCGTACACCGCGCCCGTGGTCAGGCCGTTGAGCACCGAGGAAAAGAGGATGGCGGGATCGAGCACGCTCAGGCCTTCAGCGGGAAGATGGCATCGGCCTGGCGGTAGTCGGCCGGGATGACGACCTTGATGTCGCCGCCGATCACTTGCGTCAGCAGAGGCTGCGCGCCTGTGTTCTGGCCGTCCACGAACTTGGTCGGGCCGTAGGGCATGATGTGGTCCGAGAAGGTGCTGGAGGCCAGCGCCTCGGTGATGGCCGCGCGGTCGGCGGACTTGGCGCGTTCCAGCGCGTCGGCCAGCAGCAGCACCGAGGTATAGGTCATGAAGACCTCGTAGCTGAAGTAGGCGCCCTTCTCTTCCACGCGCGCCTTCAGCGGGGCAACGCGCGCGTCCTTGGGGTTGAACCAGTGGTTGCAGTCGAGGATGCCGTTGGCGATGTCGGGGAATTCCTTCAGGAACTTGTAGCTGGAGGCCGCGCCGCCCAGCACCGAGTAGATCGCCTTGGGCTGCACCTTCTGCTGCTTCATGGCGCGCAGCAGCAAGGCGTATTCGTTGTAGTAGTTGGCCGGGATCACGATGTCCGGATTGAGGGACTTCATGCGCAGCACGATGTTGTTGAAATCGCGGGTCGGGTTCGGATGCTTGACCACGTCCTTGACCTCGAAGCCATGCTGCGGCAGGGCCTTGGACAGCAGCGCCGCGGTGCCGGTGCCGAACAGCGAATCCTCGTGCACGATCATCACGGTCTTGGCCGGCTTGCCCGCCGCGTCGTTGAGCGCGGCCAGGTCGGTGATGGCGCGTTCGCTACAGGCGCGGTAGCCCGGGCCGAAACGGAAAGTGTTCTTCAGGCCGCGCTCGACGATCTGGTCGGCCACGCCCACGTCCACCACGTGCGGCAGGTTGTACTTGGCCGCGGTCTGCGTGGTGGCCAGGCAGATCGCCGACGCATAGGCGCCGACGATGGCCGACACGCCCGCCTCGTTCATTTTTTCGACCTCGGCCGAACCCGCCTCGGGGCGCGACTGCGCGTCGCCCAGCATGGCTTCCAGCGGCGCGCCGCCCAGCGACTTGATGCCGCCGGCCTTGTTGATGTCCTCGATCGCCAGCAGCGCGCCCAAGCGGCATTGCTGGCCCGAATAGGCCAGCGCCCCCGTCACCGGATGCAGGATGCCGATCTTCACGGGTTTGGCGCCCTGGGCGCGTGCCACCCATGGCGCCGACACCAGGGCAGCTGCGGCGGCGGATTGATAGAGGAAAGTGCGGCGCGAATTCATGGGCGATCTCCGAGAGTTCAATGGAATTGGGCGGACAGCTCTTCGCTGACCCATACCTTGGCGTCGATGCTGCCGACGCGTGACAGCTGCAACTGGTACTGATAGCGGTCGGGGCGGTACAGGCCTTGCAGCAGCTGCACCGGCCGCTCGTTCACGTCGCGCACGATGCGCGTCACGGCCAGCAGCGCGGAGCCCACGGCCACGTCCAGGTGGCGCGCCACCTGCGCATCGGCCAGCCGCGCCGAAATGGTCTGGGTCGCGCCGCCGAACTCCACGCCGGCCGCTTCCAGCAACATCAGCAGGGGTTCGCGCTCCAGGTCTGCGCGCGTGAAATCGGCCACGGCCTGCGGCACGTAGGTCGTGATGTAGGACAGCGGCCCGGCCTCGGTGCTGCGCACGCGCAGGCTCTTGTGCACGGGCGCGCCGGGCGCCAGGTCCAGCGCCTCGGCCACCACGGGCGGCGCCGACACCAGGGCGCTGTCCAGCACCTGCACCGAGGTGCGCAGGCCCATGTTGACGATGTTCTCCAGCAGGCCGGTGAGGTGCGCCTTCTGCGGCGGATTGGCCTTGGGCGCGCTGGCCGGATTCGCCGGCGCGCGCAGCGGCCAGGTGCCCAGGCCGGGCCGGCGCGACACCAGTCCGTCTGCCACCAGCATCTCCATGGCCTTGCGGATGGTGATGCGGGCCACGTCGAACTGGTGGGCCAGCGCGTGCTCGCCTGGCACGCCGTCCTGATCGAAGCGCCCTTCCTGCACCTGTTCGCGCAGGACGAGGTAGATCTGGTGGTACTTCGGCAGAGGTAATGAGGTTCCCATGACGGGAACTCTAGGAGTGTCCTAATGTACCGTCAATGGAACAAATGGCTTGGACGGTTGTTCTATCGGGAAAACACTGAGGGCGCGGACTCGATCCGGTTGCGCCCGCGCTGCTTGGCGTAATACAGGGCGCGGTCGCTGCGGCTGAGCGCCAGCTCGGCGTCCGCGTCCATGGTGTGCATGGTCGAGATGCCGATGCTGACCGTCAGCGGAATATGCCGGTCGTCGCCCAGCGAAAATGGTGCGGCCGCAATGCGCTGCTGCACGCGCGTGGCGAAGGCGTGCGCGCGCTCGATGTCGGTATCCGGCAGCACCACGGCGAATTCCTCGCCGCCGATGCGCCCCACCAGGTCGACCGCCCGCAGCTGGGCCCGCAGCGTATTGGCGAAGTGCTGCAGCACGCCGTCGCCGATGGCGTGGCCCCAGGTGTCGTTGATGCGCTTGAAATGGTCCAGGTCGCACATCAGCACGGCGGCGCAATCGCTGCCCTGGCGCTTGATCCGGGCCAGTTCCGCGGCGATGCGCGACATGAAATGGCGGCGGTTCGGCAGCGTGGTCAGGGCGTCGGTGGCGGCGAGTTCGCGCAGTTCGAAGTCGGCGCGCTTGCGGTCGGTGATGTCGGTCACGAAACCGTGCCAGACCACGCTGCCGTCGGCCGCCTTGCGCGGACTGGCGTCGCCCTGGCGCCAGCGCAGGCCCTGCTGCGGCAGGCAGACGCGGAACTCCAGGTGCCAAGGGGTCTGCGCCGCGGCCGCGGCCTGCAGCGAGGCGTGATAGGTGGCCAGGTCCTCGGGATGGACGCGCAGCTCGATCGCCGCGGGGTTGGTGCGCACCTCGTAAGGCGTGAGTTCGAACATGTCCCAGATGCCCGCGCTGACATACAGGAAGCGCGACCCGCCCCCGGGCCGCTGGCCGCACTGGAACACCATGCCCGGCACGGCGTCGGTCAGGTTGACCAGCAGGTCCGCCGTGCGCCGCAGGCGTTCCGACATCGCGCGCATCGCGCTGATGTCGGTGGTGGTGCCCATCATGCGCAAGGCCCGCCCCTGCGCGTCGCGGCTGACGACCTTGCCGCGGCTGCAGATCCACTTGTAGCTGCCGTCCTTGCAAAGGATGCGGTGCTCGACTTCGTAGCTCTCGGTCTTGCCCTCGAAATGCGCCTGCATGGCGGCGCGCACATAGTCGGCGTCGTCGGGGTGCAGGCGTTTGTAGGAGTCCTCGATGCGGTTGGTGACTTCGGATTCGGCGTAGCCCAGCAGGGCCTTCCAGCCCGGCGAATAGGTGATTTCGCCGGTTACGACATTGCGGTCCCAGATGCCCGTGCCGCTGCCTGCAATGGCCATGGACAGATTGCGCGCCTCGGTGCGCCAGCCGTCTTCCGCCGCCCGTTCCGCCGCCAGGGCCTCGCGCTTCTCGACGGCCGCGACGGCCAGTTTGGCGAAATCGTGCAAGGCATCCAGGTCTTCGTCGCCGAAGTCCCGCGGCTGGCCGTGCAGCAGCCGGAACGTACCCAGCCGGCGGCCGTCGCAGGCGTGCAGCGGGCAATCCACGGAGAAAGGAAGCGTGCCGGCCGCGGCGGCAGGCAAGGCGCCTGCCTGGGCCTGCCAGACGCCGTCGGCGTCGCTGCAGGCGACCAGCGCCATGTCCACGCCGAACTGCCGCCTGGCCAAGCGGACGAGCCGGTCCAGGGGGCCGTCGAGCCCGGTTTGCACATTCTCCGCGCCGCCGGCGGGCGCGCATGCAGGGGGAACGTCACCTGTTGCTGGCATGTCTGGACCTGACTCAACACGAGATTCATAGACATGGCCATGCCGGTGGCCATGACTGACATTTTGTCACGCTCTGCACCAAAATAGCATCATTTTGAACGATATGATCACCGGCCTATGGAACACCCTACCCGCCTGCTGCAACGCGCCTGGCTCCTGCTGCTGGCCATCCTGATCACCCTCCACGGCGGCCTGGCCCACGCCCAGGCGTTCGACCGCCAGGCGGAAAACGCCCGTTACCGGCAATGGCTGGAGGACTTCCGCGCCGACCTGCAGCGCCTGCGGCAATCGCCCGATCCGGCCAAGGCCGACATCGACAGCCTGTTCGCGAAGACCATCGTGCCGGCTTCCCGCGGCACCCAGCTGGTCAGGACACTGGTGGAGGCGCCCGGCGACTCCACCAGCGGCGAGGTCCACTACGCAGGCTTGCAACGCGTCTTCCTGGCCGCCCTGGCCAACGCCGTGGTGGCGGGCGACGGCGGCAACTACCCCGAAACGCAGGCCAAGTATCAGAAACAAGTATTGCGCGTGCGTTACATGCACGTGGACGGCGGCGGCCGGCTGGAGTCTTTTTTCAACGACCCCGAAAACTTCAAGCCCTACCGCCTGCCCGCGCCCGGCACCCTGGAGCGCGACGCCTACCCCTTCCTGCTGTTCGAGGAACATGAGGGCAAGCTGAGGCTGGGCGGCGTGTCCAAGGAATTCTGGGATCTGGTGAAGTTCATGGATACGCAGCAATATGCGTAAGCGACTGGTCCTGCTGCTGGCGGCCATCGCGCATGCCGGCCCTGCCCTGGCGGCCTGCGGCCCGGCCGCCGTCGATTTCGCCGCGCCCGTGGCGCTGAAGGCGGTGCCCGTCTCGGTCGGCCTGGGCGGCGACCGTGTCCTGCTGGGCCGCCAGGGCGAACGCGTCGCCGCCCGCAACAAGCCGGTATGGGTCGACGAAACCGGCGATCCTCTGCCCCGGACCTGGATGGACAAGGTCGATTGGTCCGCCTACCGGCTGGAGAGCGCCTCGCGGGCGCCCACGAGGTTGTACTTCGACGACGATGGCCGGCTGTGCCGCGCGGAGTCCTACGACCTGCCCCGGCGCGGCGACGCCGCCCCCTTCCTGTCGGGCGGTTACACGCTGGAATACGACGGCAACGGCGCCCTGACGCGCGTGGTCGAGTACGAACAGACCGCGGTGCGCCGGCCGGCCACCTACGAGGCAAGCGGCCAGGCCTGCCTGAAACGCGATGCCCGGGGCGCACTGACCGCCTTCAGCGATGGAGCTTGCGACGCCAGGCAAGAGCCGGCCGCCGGCCGGTTCTACGCGCGCGACGCCGCAGGCCGCCTGCTGCGCGCCATCGATACCGCCGCCCAAGGCGGCGCATTCCAGGTCCAGACCTATGATGCCGAGGGTCAGCCAAAACAACGTTATGTGCGCCGCTATTCCCCCGGGGATGGCGCCAAATCCTACGCCTCCGTCGCGCACGCCTCCCCGGACTCCCGCCCTTATCCGGTGCACCAGGCAGAGTTGAACCAGCTATCCACCGAGGTTCCGGGCAATGACTGGCGCATCGTCAGCATCGCCGACGAGGTGGCGCTGGACGATCCGGACATGCAGTCCTGGAATCCGGACACGCAAACCATCCTGGCCCAGGGCGTGACCGATGCGCAAGGCCGCGCGCCGCTCTCGGCGGACGCGCAGGCGCGCGTCTGGCAGGCCATGCGCGACAAGCCTGGCAGGATCTTCTGGTATTCGGACCTGATGAGCCGGGTGCTGCTGCTGCCCGCCATGGACGAGGCCCGCTGGCGCGCCTGCGCCGATCCCGGGAATCAGGCCGCCGACGCCTGCGGCTGAGGCGCGCGGCGCAGCCCGGGCCTCACGCTCCGCGCTGCTGCGTCGCGATCGCCCGCCATAACGCGGACATCCGCTCCGCATCCTGCATGAAGCCCACATTGAACCGGAACCACGGCGAGACGGCTCCGGGCTCGGGCAGGAATATGGCCCCGGGCGTCAGCGCGAAGCCGCGTTCCAACAGAGCACGGGTGCATGCCGCCGCGTCCTCCACGCCAGGCAGCTTGACCCAGAGAAAGAGCGAATGTTCGGGCGTGCAGAACACGGTCGCGCCATGCTTGCCAAACTGCCTGAGCGCATCCTTCACGGCGCGCCGGGTCCGCTGTTGCAGGTCCAGCACGTGCTTGTGGAATCGTCCTTCAGTGATCACCGCATGAACCGTGCGCTCGGCGAACGGGGAGCTGTTGAGCGACAGCACGGTCTTGACCGACACCAGTTCCCTGACATGCCGCGGCGCACAGGCCAGGAAGCCGACGCGCACCACGCTGGACAGCGACTTGGAAAAACTCCCCACATATATCGTGTTTTCCAGCTGGTCCAGCGAGGCCAGGCGCGCGCAATGCCCCGGCTTGTAGTCCGCCAGCGCATCATCGTCGACGATCGTCAGCCCCGCCGAGGCCGCCAGCGCCAGCAGCTCGCGCGCTGTTTCCGCAGAAATGTCGCTGCCCGTAGGGTTATGGCCCACGGATTGCGTGAAGAACAGCTTGGCCCGGCTGGCCCGCAGCGCCCGCTTCAGAAAAACCAGATCGGGCCCTAGCGGCGTTCGGGGCACCCCAATGATTCTTGCGCCTTGCAGGCTGAGCTTGTTGAAGGTGGGATAGAAGCCGGGCGCGTCGACCAGCACGGTGTCTCCCGGCCGGACCATGTGGCGGATCAGGATATCGACCGCCTGGTAGGCGCCCTGGGTGAGGATGATCTGGTCCGAACGCGCCTCGATGCCATAGGCGCCGAGCTTTTGCGAAATGCTCTGGCGCAACGGCAGATAGCCGTAGGGGTCGCCGTAGCGGAACACGCTGCCCAGCCCGCTGCGCCCGATCTTGTGCATGTAGCGGTCGAGCCGGCAGTTCTCCAGCCAGGCCGAGGGCGGCAGGCCCTCGCCCACCGAATGGCCGCCTCCAGCCAGATGGAACGCCGACCGGTCTATGCCGATGCCCGCCAGCGCGTGATCCAGGGCCGGCGCCCAGCGCTCCGCCGAAACCGGCGCCTGCGGCACGCCCACCACGTAGAACCCCGAACCATGGCGAGGCTCCACATAGCCATCCGCCACCAGCAGTTCATAGGCCTGCACCACCGTGTTCTTGGCGACCCCCTTGATCTGCGAGTAGTGCCGCAGCGAGGGCAGCTTGGCGCCTGGGGCCAGATCACCCTGCCGTATCTGCAGCTTGATCTGGTTGGCGATCTGCTCGGAAAGAAGGTCCGGCGGGAAATGGGAGGCCATGGCGGATATCCAACTGTAGCGGCCAACTGTACCACTGGCTTTGCGGTACAGCGGCCTACGATGCAGGCACAACGAATCGATACCCACGGAGACCGCGCAATGCCTCACCCCAACGACCACTCGTTCAACGGCGTCATCGGCAAGACCTACCGCGATTCGACGCCGGACTGGCCGCGCAAGCCAGCAGCTCCCGAACAGGCGCCAAACGTCCTCTTCCTGGTGCTCGACGACGTAGGCTTCTCCGACCTGGGCTGCTACGGCTCCGAGATCCACACCCCGAACATGGACCGGCTGGCTGCGGGCGGGCTGCGCTATACCAACTTCCATGTCACCGCCATGTGTTCGCCCACCCGGGCCTGCCTCATGACCGGGCGCAACGCGCATTCGGTCGGCGTGGGCATCATTTCGGAATGGGCCAACGGCTATCCCTCTTATCAAGGGCGGATCACCCGCCAGGCCGCCACCTTGCCGGAGATCCTGGGCGACTATGCCTATGGCTGCTATGCCACCGGCAAATGGCATCTGACCAATCTCGCCGATTACGGTGCATCGGGGCCGCACGGCGACTGGCCGCTGGGCCGCGGGTTCTCCCGCTGGTACGGCTTTCATGGCGCCCTGATCGACCAATGGAATCCCGAGCTCTACGAGGACAACCACCCCATTCATATCGCGCCGCAACCGGGATACCACTTGTCATCCGACCTGGTCGACAAGACCATCTCGCAGATCCGCGATCACGTGACCTCGTCCGACAACCGGCCATTTTTCAGCTACCTGGCTTTTGGCGCCTGCCACTGGCCGCACCAGGTTCCCGCCAACTACATCCAGAAGTACAAGGGCCGTTACGACCAGGGTTGGGACGCCGTGCGCGCCGAACGTTTCGCCCGGCAAAAGGCCATGGGCGTGGTTCCGCAGAATGCGGAGATGGCTCCCCGCAATCCCGGCATAGGCGCATGGGAAGATCTGTCGGAAGACATGCGGCGCCTGGGCTGCCGTCTGCAGGAAACCTACGCGGCGTTCCTGGACCATACCGATGCCGAGATCGGCCGCCTGGTGGATTATCTGCGGTCCATCGGACAGCTGGGCAACACGCTGATCGTGCTGCTGTCGGATAACGGCGCCAGCGCCGAGGGCGGCCCCACGGGCGCGATCAATATGCGCAAGCACATGACCCACGAACAGGAAACCGTGGCCTCCGCCCTGCCCCATATCGACCTGATTGGCAGCGAGCATTCATTCAGCCATTACCCGATGGGATGGGCGCAGGTTTCCAACACTCCGCTCAAGTGGTTCAAGAAGGACACCCATGGCGGCGGCGTGCGCGCCCCGCTGATCATGCACTGGCCGGAACGCATCAAGCAGGCCGGCGGGCTGCGCACCCAGTTTCATCATGTGATCGACGTCGTCCCGACGGTGCTCGACTGCCTGGGCGTGGAGCCGCCATCCGTCCACCAGGGCTACAAGCAGCTGCCGCTGCATGGCGTGAGCATGCGCTACAGCTTTGCCGAGCCCGATGCCCCCACCGCCAAGACCACCCAGTATTTCGAACTGCTGGGCGACCGCGCCATCTGGGATCGCGGCTGGAAAGCCGTGGCGCGCCACGTCAAGGGCCAGGACTACGACACCGAGGACCGCTGGGAACTCTACAAGCTGGACGACGATTTCACCGAAACGCGCGATCTGGCCCAGTCCCATCCCGACAAGCTGCGGGAACTGCTGGACCTGTGGTGGCAGCAGGCGGACGAGTTCGGCGTGCTGCCGCTGGACGACCGCGAGGCCGAGCGCGCCCGCGACTTCCTGGGCACGCAAACCCGCACGCACTACGAATTCCAGCCGGACATGGCGCGCATCGACCGCTTCATGGTTCCGGAAATCAGCGACCGCAGCTACTGCATCACGGCGGAATTGGCGGACCTGTCGAGCGCCACCGAAGGCGTGGTCTTTTCCTGGGGCAGCAGATTCGCCGGCTTTGCCTTGTACGCCCTGGGCGGTGAACTGGTCTACGAGTACATCTATACGGAAACCGTCGCCCATCGCCTGGCGGTCCCGCTGCCGCAAGGCACCGCCACCGTCACGCTGCAATTCACGCGCACTGGCCAGAATGCCGGACGCATCGCGCTACGCGTCAACGGCGAACTGATGGGAGAACTTGAGCTGCCGAAAACCTGGTGGACCTACAGCACCACCGCCGGTCTGACCTGCGGGTTGGCGGGCGTGCCGCTGACCGAGGCCTACCGTCCCCCTTTCCGCTTCAATGCCGCCATACTGCGCCTGGCCGTGGACCTGGAAAACGACGGCGGCGACAGCGCCGACGGCAAGCTCTGGACCGTATTCAAACAACAATAGCCCCGCCACACGGAGACAAACCATGAAAGGCATACCACTGGGAAAAACGCTGCTGGGCCTGGCGCTGTCCATCCTCGCCGCTGGCGCCACGGCGGCGCCGCCGGATTACCCCTCCAAACCGATCAGACTGCTGGTGGGGTATCCGCCGGGAGGCACGACGGACCTGCTGGCGCGCGCGCTGGGACAGCAATTGATGCAGGCGCTGAAACAGCCGGTCGCGGTCGAAAACAAGCCCGGCGCGGGCGGCGGGCTGGGAGCGAACCAGGTTGCCCGCGCCGAGCCTGACGGCTATACGCTGGGCGTGGGCAGCGCGGGCAACCTGGCGCTGAATTACGCCACCTACGCCAATATCCCCTATGACTCGCAGAAGGACCTGACCGCGCTGAGCCTGGTGGCCAGCGTGCCGAACGTGCTGGTGGTCAATCCCGCCACGCCGGCCAAGACCGTGCCGGAACTGATCGCCTACTTGAAAAACAAGAAGGGCGGCGGCTTTTTCGCCTCTACCGGCACGGGTAACGGCCCGCATCTCACGGGCGAACTGTTCAAGGCGCGCACCAGCCTCAACCTGACCCACGTGCCCTACCAGGGAGGCGCGCCGGCCATCACCGCGCTGCTCGGCGGCGAGGTCGACCTGCTGTTCGACAACCTGCCGTCTGCGCTGCCGTTCATCCAATCTGGAAAATTGCGCGCCCTGGCCGTCACCAGCGCCCACCGCGCGGCCATCCTGCCCGACGTGCAAACCATGCAGGAGGCCGGCATCGACAATTTTCAGGTCGATGCCTGGTTCGCCTTGTTCGGACCGGCCGCCATGGACCCGGCGGCGGTCGCGGAAATCGGCGCGGCCATCCGCGGCATGTCTGGAAACACGGCCTTTCTGGACGCGCTGAAGAATATGGGCACGGTACCGGAGCTCACCGATGGCGCGGCGCTGTCCAAGCTCATAGCCATGGAACGCCAACGCTGGCCGGCCCTGGTCAAGCAAGCCGGCATCAAGCGCGAATAGCGTGCCCGCCGGGAGCCTAGCGCCAGGTTTCCGGCTCGACGCTGACCTCGCCCTTGTCGGCCGAGAAATACACCACGCCGTCCGAAATGTTGGCGTTCAGACGCATGGTGCGCTCGGCCAGCTGGGCCAAGGCGCGGGTCTGGTCGGACGGCAGGTTCACGATCTTGAGGTTGCGCGTGCGTTCCAGCTTGTTCTTCACGCCGTCCCACCAGATCTTGCTGGCGGAACCGCCATAGCAATAGACGATGACTTCGTCGGCGCGGCCGCAGGCGCGCAGGATGCGGCGCTCTTCGGGCTGGCCGACTTCGATCCAGAGCTTGACCGCGCCGGTCAGGTCCTTGACCCACAGGTCGGGCTCGTCGGTGTCGCTCAGGCCCTTGGTGAAGGCCAGTTCCTCCTGCGCGTGCAGGGCGTAGGCGACCAGCCGCACCATCATGCGCTCGTCGGTTTCCGAGGGATGGCGGGCGACCGTCAGCGAGTGGCTGCCGTAGTAGTGGCGGTCGGTGTCGGCGACGTTGAGCTCGGCCTTGTAGATGGTGGCGCGCAGGGCCATGGCGTAAATCCGGTGAATGTAGCGAATTGCTGAAGGCCGCCATGATAACGCCTGCGGCGCTGCGCCACGGCGACGGACGGCCGCGGACGCCGGCCCGGCGGCGCTACACTGGCCAGCTCCGCCTTGCCACGCCCGCTACCGGACCCCGCCCATGACCGCCACCGCCGCCCTGCTCGCCTTTACCCTGGCCGCCGCCATCCTGACCGTCACGCCCGGCATGGATACCGCCCTGGTGCTGCGCACCGCCGCCGTCGAGGGCGGCCGCCGCGCGCTCATGGCTGGCCTGGGTATCGCCGCCGGATGCCTGGCCTGGGGCGTGGTGGCGGCATTCGGCCTGGGATCGCTGCTGCTGGTATCGACCCTGGCCTACGACGCGCTGCGCATCTGCGCCGCGCTATACCTGTTCTATCTGGGGGTGAAGCTGCTGTGGGGCGCCCGGCGAGGCAAGCAAGCCGCCCCCGATTCCGCGCCGCCCGCCCCCGCCGCGGCGGCCAGCGCCGGCGGCTGGTTCATGCGCGGCTGCCTGACCAATGCCCTCAATCCGAAGATCGGGATCTTCTACATCACCTTCCTGCCGCAGTTCATCCCCGCGGGCGCGGACGTGCTGCGCTTCAGCCTGCTGCTGGCAGGCATACACGCGATGCTGGGGATAGTATGGTTTGGCGTGCTGGTGGCGGCGACGCGCCCGCTGGCGCGCTGGCTGTCGCGGCCTGCCGTGATGCGCGGGCTGGACCGCATGACGGGCGCGGTCTTCATCGCCTTCGGTCTGAAGCTGGCGCTCGAAAAGCGCTAGTTTCGGCTCCCCCTGCACGCAGCGGGGGGGATGCCGCCGGCTGCCAGCCGGCGGCCTTCTGCCTCAATAGACCCCGATCGAATGGCGGGCCACGAAGTGGCCTTCGCCCACGGCGACCAGGGGCTCGACCAGCGGATCGTCGCCCAGCTTGCGCATCGGGCTGGGGATCTCGTCGACCAGCAGCGAGCGCTCGCGGTGGCGGCGCTGCGGGTCGGCGATGGGCACCGCCGCCATCAGCTTCTTGGTGTAGGGATGCTGCGGGTTCTCGAAGATGGCCCGGCGCGGGCCGATCTCGACGATCTGGCCCAGATACATCACCGCCACCCGGTGGCTGACGCGCTCGACCACCGCCATGTCATGCGAGATGAACAGGAACGACACGCCCAGTTCACGCTGCAGGTCCAGCAACAGATTGACGATCTGCGCCTGGATCGACACGTCCAGCGCCGACACGGATTCGTCGGCGATCACCACCTTGGGGTTCAGCGCCAGGGCGCGCGCAATGCAGATGCGCTGGCGCTGGCCGCCCGAGAACTCGTGCGGATAGCGGTCGATCATTTCCGGCAACAGGCCGCACTTGTCCATCAGCCAGCGCACCCGGTCCTGCGCCGCCTTGCCGCGCGCCACGCCGTGGATCAGCAGCGGCTCCATGATGGAGTAGCCCACCGTCATGCGCGGATCCAGCGAGGCGAACGGATCCTGGAAGATGAACTGGATGTGCTGGCGCAGGGTCTGCATGGCGCTGCCGCGCAGCGCGCCGATGTTCTTGCCGTCGAATTCGATGCTGCCGGCCTTGCTCTTGACCAGCTGCAGCAGCGAACGGCCGGTGGTGGTCTTGCCGCAGCCGGACTCGCCCACCAGCGACAGCGTCTCGCCCGGATACAGGTCGAAACTGACCTTCTCAACCGCGTGCACGCGCTTCTGCACCCGGCCCAGGATGCCGCCGGTGATGTCGAAGCTGGTGGTCAGGTCGCGCACCTTCAGCACGGGGCCGTTTTCGCGGCGCACGGTGGACGCGGCCGCGACGGGCGCGGCGGCTTGCGGTCGCGCCGTGGCGTCGTCCACGCGCAGCAGCGGGAACGGCGCGGGCTCGTCCGTGCCCTGCATGGCGCCCAGCCGCGGCACCGCCGACAGCAGCGCGCGCGTGTAGGCGTGCTGCGGACGGGCGAAGACCTCGTCCGAGCTGCCCTCTTCCACCTTGTCGCCGCGATACATGACCAGCACGCGGTCGGCCACTTCCGCCACCACGCCCATGTCGTGCGTGATGAAGATCACGCCCATGTCCATTTCTTCCTGCAACTGGCGGATCAGCTGCAGGATCTGGGCCTGGATGGTCACGTCCAGGGCCGTGGTCGGCTCGTCGGCGATCAGCAGCTGGGGCTTGCACGACAGCGCCATGGCGATCATGACGCGCTGGCGCATGCCGCCCGATAGCTGGTGCGGATAGCGGTCCAGGATGGCGCGGGCCTCGGGGATGCGCACCCGCTCCAGCATGCGCAGCGTCTCGGCGCGGGCCGCGGCGGCGTCCAGCCCCTGGTGCAGCTGCAGGGCTTCGGCAATCTGGTTGCCGGCCGTGAAGCTGGGGTTCAGGGACGTCATGGGCTCCTGGAAGATCATGGCCACGTCCGCGCCGCGCACGCGCTGCAGCGTGCTGTCGGGCGCGTTGAGCAGGTCCAGCACTTCACCGCTGCGCCGGCGCAGCAGCATGCCGCCATTGACGATACGGCCGCCGCCATACTCGACCAGGCGCATCAGCGCAAGCGAGGTCACCGACTTGCCCGAGCCGGATTCGCCGACGATGGCCAGGGTTTCGCCGCGGTCGACGTGGAAGGAGACTTTGCGCACCGCTTCCACGGTGCGCTCGGGAGTCTTGAAGCGCACGGTCAGGTCGTTGACCTGGACGACGCGCTTGGGGTCCATTGTTGTTGCCATGGTGATTACTTTTCCTGACGCGGATCGAGCGCGTCGCGCAGGCCGTCGCCCAGCAGATTGAAGCCCAGCACCACCAGGAAAATGGCCGATCCGGGGAAGATGGACATCCAGGGCGCCTGGGTCATGAAGTTCTTGGCGGTGTTCAGCATCGAACCCCAGGACGGATTCGGCGGTTGCAGCCCCAGGCCCAGGAACGACAGGCTGGCCTCGGCGATGATGGCCGTGGCGATGGTGATGGTGGCCTGCACGATCAAGGGCGGCATCACATTGGGGAACACGTGCCGGCCGATGATGCGCAGGTCGGACGCGCCCAGCGCGCGCGCGCTCTGCACGTAGTCCTCGTTCTTGACCGCCAGCACCTGTCCGCGCGTGAGGCGGATGAATTTGGGCGCGGCCGAGACGCCGATGGCGATCATGGCGTTGGTCAGGCTGGGCCCAAGGAACGCGGCCAGCGCGATGGCCAGGATCAGGAAGGGAATGGCCAGCAGCGCTTCGGTGGCGCGGGAGATGATGCTGTCGGTCCAGCCGCCGAAGTAGCCGGCGGCCAGGCCGAAGGGCACGCCCACCGCCAGCGCGATCAGGACCGACACCAGGCCCGCCATCAGCGACGCGCGGGCGCCATAGACCATGCGGCTGAAGATGTCGCGGCCCAGCTCGTCCGTGCCCAGCCAGTAGGACGCCGAGGGCGCCTTGCGGATGGTGGTGAAGCTGGTCTGGAAGGGATCGTGGCTGGCGATCAGCGGCGCCAGGATGGCGATCACGACAAAGAACAGCACGATCCCCAGGCCCAGCATGGCGATGTGGTTGCGCTTGAATTTGCCCCAGGCGCGGTTGCGGCTGCGGGGCGGCGTGACGGCTGCGGCCGTTGCAGGAATTGCGCTCATGAGTGCCTCAGGCGGGGATTGACCAGGATGTACAGGATGTCGGCCAGCAGGTTCATGATGATGAAACCCACCGCCACGCAGAGCACCACGCCCTGCACCACCGCGTAGTCGCGCGTAAAGACCGCGTCGACCACCAGCTTGCCGAAGCCCGGAATCGTGAAGACCTGCTCGGTCAGCACGGCGCCGGCCAGCAGTTCGCCGAACAGCAGCGTCACCAGCGTGACGATCGGCATGAGCGCATTGCGCAGGGCGTGGCGCAGCACCACGCTGCGCGGCGACACGCCCTTGGCGCGCGCGGTACGCACATAGTCGGCCGACAGGGCTTCCAGCATGGCCGAACGGGTATGGCGCATGAGGTAGGCCGCGATGGCCGTGGACAGCACCAGGGACGGCATCAGCATGGTCTTGATCGACAGCCAGAAGTCCTCGGACGGC
The DNA here is from genome assembly GCF_014490035.1 of Achromobacter xylosoxidans. Classification (NCBI taxonomy): domain Bacteria; kingdom Pseudomonadati; phylum Pseudomonadota; class Betaproteobacteria; order Burkholderiales; family Alcaligenaceae; genus Achromobacter; species Achromobacter xylosoxidans. The sequence goes on from NZ_CP061008.1 coordinate 4,018,998, forward strand.
GACACGTAGCCCGAGGCCGGCAGCAGTTTCCACTGCACCGACACCACCATGATGAGGATGATGCCGAGCCAGAAGTTGGGGATGGACATGCCCGACAGCGCGGCGATGTTGGCGCCCATTTCGATGGGCTTGCCCTTGCGCACCGCGGCGACGATCCCCATGGGAATGCCGATCAGCAGCGCGAAGAACATGGCCATGGCGGCCAGTTGCAGCGTGACCGGCAGCTTCTGGCCGATCAGCGTGGTGACGGGAACGTCGGTGCGCAGCGATTTGCCCAGGTCGCCTTGCAGGACCTGTCCGGCCCAGGCGGCGTACTGCACGGGCAGCGGATCATTGAGGCGGTACTTGTCGCGCAAGTAGTCCAGGACGGCCGGATCGCGTTCTTCGCCGGCCAGTGTCAGCACCGGGTCGCCGGGCAGGATTTTCTGCAGCATGAAGACGATCATCGACACCAGTATCAGTGTCGGTATCGCGACGAGCACGCGGCGCAAGATGAGTTTAAGCATATGAGAAACCGTAAGACAGGAACGGCGGACGGGGCGCGGAAGATAAACCGCGGCGCCCTGCCGCCGCAAACGACAACCGGACGCGCGAGGCGCGTCCGGCTGGCGCGGCGCTTGACTGCCGCGCCGCGATCACTTCTGCGCGAACGTCACGCCTTTCAGGCGGATCATGCCGTCAGGATAAGGCGTAAAGCCCTTGACCTTCTTGGCCATGGCGAAGGGCCAGGGCTGATAGTAGTTATACACCCCGGGCAATTCGTCCTGGATGATGGTCTGCGCCTGGTCGTAGATGGCCTTGCGCTTGGCTTCGTCGGGCACGGTGCGGGCCTCGTTCAGCAGCTTGTCCACTTCCGGGTTGCAGTAGTGGCCGTCGTTCAGCGCGCCCTTGCAGGTGACGAAGGCGTGGATGTTGCCGTCCGGATCGACCCGGCCCGACCAGCCCAGCATCACGACCTGGAAGTTGCCGCCGGCCGATTCCTTCTGCAGGGCCGCGTACTCGGTCGGGCGCAGCGACAGGTCGAAGCCCGCCTCGGACGCCATGGCCTGCACGATCTCGGCGATCGAGGACGTGGTGGTGTTGTTGCCGAACATGACCTCGGCCTTCACGCGGTCGAAGCCCGCCTGCTTGAGCAGCGCCTTGGCCTTGGCGACGTCGCGCTTGGTCGGCGGGAACTTGTCGCTGTGGTAGGGGCTGGCGGGCGGGAACGGCTGCTGCGCCGGATCGAAGATGCCGCCGCCGGCCACTTCGCTGATGGCGTTGCGGTCGATGGCGTACTGGAACGCCTGGCGCACCAGCTTGTTCTTGAACGGATTGTCCTCGGCGCGCTTGCCGTTGGCGACGTTGAACATGAACTGCTGGAAACCCAGGCCGGCCACCGGCGCGAAAGTCAGGCTGGCGTCGCTCTTGACCTGCGGCACGTCGGAGGGATTCAGTCGTTCCAGCATGTCCAGGTCGCCCGCGCGCAGGTTGGACAGGCGCACGGTGGTGTCCGGGATCGGCAGGAAGGTCACGCGCTTGAAGGCGAAATCCTTGGCGTCGTAGTACTGGTCGAATTTTTCCAGCACGATGCGGTCGTTCTGGATGCGTTCGACGAACTTGTAGGGACCGGAGCACACCGGCTTGCGGCCCACGGCGGCGACGTCGTCGGTGAAGGTCTTGGGCGACAGCATCATGCCGGCGCGGTCGGACAGTTGCGCCAGCAAGGTGGCGTCGGGCTTTTTCAGCGTCAGCACCAGCGTCGCGGCATCAGGCGCGTCGACCTTTTCGACCGAGGCCAGTTCGCCCTTGCGCAGGCTGTCCGGCAAGGACATGGCCCGTTCCAGGTTGGCCTTGGCCGCGGCGGCGTCGAACTTGGAGCCGTCATGGAACAGCGCGTCTTCGCGCAGCTTGAAGGTCAGCACCTTGTTGTCGGGACTGAACGACCACGAGGTGGCCAGCTGCGGCACGAAGTGCAGCTTGGGATCGATGTCGATCAGCTTGTCGCACAGCGAGGTGAAGACGATGCGGCCCACGTACGTGCGCGCCCGGTGCGGGTCCAGCACGTCCGGATCTTCCTGCAGGCCGATCCGGATGTTCTGGGCGGAAGCCGCGCCCGCGGCCAGCGCCAGCAGGCTGGCGCCGAAGGTCAAGGTCAAGCGTTTCATTATTCAAATTCCCCTTGTGGCTGCGCTATTGCGTATTAGAAGCCGACCGCCTGACCATCGCGCCGGCTGTCGCTGGCGGCGACGTAGCCAAGCTCGTTGTCGTTTTCGGACATGCGCCAGATGAACTGGCCCGCGCCGAAATCCATGTACGGATCGTCGACCGACTTCAAAGCATGCCCGAGGTCTTTCAGGCCCGCAATGGTGGAAGCCTTCATATTGGTCTCGATGTCCAGCGTGAAATCGCGGTTGACCTTCCAGCGCGGCGCGCAGCAGGCGGCCTGCGGATTCTGGTGATAGTCCAGCATGCGCACCACGGTCTGCATGTGGCCTTGCGGCTGCATGTCGCCGCCCATCACGCCAAAGCTCATGACCGGCTTGCCGCCGCGGGTCAGGAAGCCCGGGATGATGGTGTGGAAGGGACGCTTGCCGCCTTCGACCACGTTGGCCGACTTCGGGTCCATCGAGAAGCCCACGCCGCGGTTCTGCATGCTGATGCCGGTGCCCGGCACCACCACGCCCGAGCCGAAGCCCATGTAGTTGGACTGGATGAACGAGATCATCATGCCGTTTTCATCGGCGGCGGTCAGGTAGATGGTGCCGCCGGCGTGCGGACGGCCCGCCTCGAAATGGGTGGCGCGGTCCAGGCGGATCAGCTTGGCGCGGCTGTCCAGGTAGGCGTCCGACAGCATCTGCTCCGGCGTCACCTGCATGGAACGCGGATCCGCCACGTACTTGTACAGGTCGGCGAAAGCCAGCTTCATGGCTTCGATCTGGATGTGCTGCGACTGCACCGAGTCCACCGGGATGTCGGCCATGTCGAAGCGTTCGACGATGCCCAGCGCGATCAGCGCGGCAATGCCCTGCCCGTTCGGCGGGATCTCGTGCAGCTCGTAGCCGCGATAGGACTTGGAAATGGGCTTGACCCATTCCGGGCGGTAGTTGCGCAGGTCTTCCAGGGTCATGGCGCCGCCGCATTCCTGGCTGAAAGCGGCGATGCGCTCGGCCAGTTCGCCTTCATAGAAGTCGCGGCCCTTGGAGGCGGCGATGCGGCGCAACGTATTGGCAGCGTCCGGGAAGCGGAAGTGTTCGCCGACCTTGGGCGCGCGGCCTTCGGGCAGGAAGGCCTGGGCGTAGCCCGGCTGCGATTTCAGTTCCTCGGCCGCGGCGGCCCACTTGTGCGCCACCACCGGCGGCACGGCGTAGCCGCGCTCGGCGATTTCGATGGCGGGTTCGAACAGTTGCTCGAACGGCAGCTTGCCCAGCTTTTCATGCAGCGCGGCCCAGCCAGCCACCACGCCCGGCACCGTCACGGCGTCCCAGCCGCGCTTGGGCTGGATCGCCAGGCCGTTGGCGCCCACGCCGTGCTTGCGCTTGAAGTATTCGGTGCTCCAGGCCGCCGGTGCCACGCCCGAGGAGTTCAGGCCGTGCAATTCCTTGCCGTCCCAGACGATGGCGAAACAGTCGCCGCCCAGGCCGCAGGACACGGGTTCGACCAGGACGATGGTGGCGGCCGCGGCGATGGCGGCGTCCACGGCATTGCCGCCCTTGAGCAGCATGCGCAACCCTGCCTGCGCCGCCAGCGGATGCGACGTGGACACCACATTGCGGGCGAACAGCGGAATGCGGACGGAAGGATACGGGTTGCCCCAGTCGAAGGATTTCATGTGGCTAGTCTCATAACGGGTAAGCGGCCGAAGTTACTCCCGTGGTTTAATTAAATCAATTTGAAATTTTGTTCCGTCATAAAAGAGATTTTTGTGAGTACCATCCGCTTTCTGCGCACTTTCCTGGCGGTCGCACACCACGGTTCCTTTTCGGAAGCGGCCGAGCAGGTGGCGCTGACGCAGGCCGCCGTCAGCTTCCAGATGCGCTCCCTGGAAGCGGAACTGGGCCGCGAACTCTTCGACCGCAGCGGCCGGCTCGCCATCCTGAACGCCGCCGGCCGGGAATTACTCCCTGAAATCAAGCACTTGCTGGACCTTTACGACCGCATGCGGCTGCCGCGCACCGTACCTGGCGAGCTGGCCGGGTCGGTCGCCGTGGGCAGCATCGTGTCCTGCATGGGCACCCTGTCCAAGGTCGTATCGGGCATGAAGAAGCAGCACCCCAAGCTGGACGTGCGCATCCTGTCGGGCAAGGCCAGCGAGCTGGCGGGCAAGGTCGAGGACGGCGAGCTGGACGCGGCCTTCCTGGTGGAGGCCGGGCGCAAGATGGCCAGCACGCGCTGGACCGCGCTATATGAAGAGCAACTGGTGGTAATCGCGCCGCGCTCGGCGCCGGGCGAAGACGCGCGCCAGGTGCTGGCGCAGAACCCCTTCCTGCGCTTTGACCGCACCCAGCGCACCGGCCTGCAGATAGACCGGCTGCTGCGCCGCCTGGCGGTGCCGCTGAATGAATTCCTGGAACTCAACGCGATCGAGACCCTGGTCGAACTGGTGCGCCAGGAAGTCGGCGTGACGCTGCTGCCGCTGATCAACGGCTCCAACTGGCAGCACAGTCCGGAACTGCGGATTCTCACCCTGCCGCAGGACCTGGGGCCGATGGCGCGCGCCATCGGCATGCTGGAGCGGCGCGAGCATGCGCGCCAGGGCATCACGGCGGCGATCTGCGAGGCGTGCGCCCAGGCGTTCCAGGCGCGCGAACCGCAGACCGCCGCCTGAGGCTTACAGCCCCATCGCCGGATCCGTCACCGACGAACGGCCGGTTTCCACGCGGCCGGCGTAGCGGCGCAGATAGGCCGGATCCTCGGCCAGGCGCACGGTGAAGTCGTACCAGCCCTGGCTGCCTTCCAGCGCCCAGTGCTGTTCGACCTGGCCGCCCGCGGGCACGGTGAACTTCCAGCGCTCGTGGTTGGCGTAATAGGCATTGGGCGCGACTTCGAAGGTGCAGGGATTCTGGCCGCCGTTAATGAAGCTGACGTAGACGTCGCCCTTGGCGATTTCATAGCAGACCCGGATTTCCGCCGCCAGCGCCGACGTGCGGGCCAAGGCCAGGTCGCCCGCGAAATGGCGGTGGTAGCCGTTGGGGCCCAGCACCCAGAGGTCGTACTTGCCGCCGTCGGCCGCCGCGTCCCAGCCGCCTTCGAGCTGCTTGTCCGGCTCCACCGTGTAGCGGCGCGGCAGGCGGTCCAGGTGCAGGCGGTCATAGACATGGAACACCGCCGCCTGCTTGCCCGTATTGGAGAACACCAGGCGCATGGCGCCCGTGTCGGGCTGGGCGCGGCCGCTGGTGTGCAGTTCGTAGGGCAAGGCGCGGGAATAGCGCACGCCCTGCTCCTGCACCGGCTTGGCCTGGGTGCTGGGGTCGGGCAGCGGCACGGCCTGCAGCGCTTCCTGCGCGCTGCGCTCACTGTCGGAACCCGCGCGGGTCAGCAGATTCAGGTCGGGCAGCTTTTCGTTATTGGGCGTGGCGAAGTTGAAGGCCGAGGTCAGGTCGCCCAGCACCGCGCGGCGCCAGGGGCTGATGTTGTCCTCGGCCACGCCGAAGCGGGCTTCCAGGAAGCGCAGCACCGAGGTGTGGTCGAAGGCCTGGGAATTGACCCAGCCGCCACGGCTCCAGGGCGACACCACGTACATGGGGACGCGCGGGCCGGGGCCGTAGACGCGGTCGTCGGCGGCATCCTGGGCCGAGGCGTGGGTGTGACGCTCCAGGTCGGTGTTGACGGTGGAGGCGCCGGCCATCGAGCCGTCCGGATTCAGCGAGGGCGCGGCGGGCGGCGGCACGTGGTCGAAATAGCCGTCGTTCTCGTCGAAGTTGATGAGCAGCACGGTCTTGCTCCAGACCTCGGGATTGGCCGTCAGCGCGTCCAGCGCTTCCTGGATGTACCAGGCGCCCTGGATCGGGCTGGACGGACCGGGGTGCTCGGAATACGTGGCGGGCGCCACGATCCACGACACCTGCGGCAGCGTGCCGTTGAGGGCGTCCTCGCGCAGCGCCTTCAGGAAGCCGCCGTCGGGCATGGTGTTGGCCGTGCCCTTGTAGAGCGGGTTGGCGGCGTCCATGGACGGGGTCCAGGCCGGGTACGGCGCGCCGTTGGCGCTGTTGCCGGCCAGCTCGTTGGCGCGGCGGTACTGCTTGAAGCCGGCCAGCGAGTTGTCGCCGAAGTTCTCCGGCAGGTTCTGGTAAACCTTCCAGGTGACGCCCGCTTCCTGCAGGCGTTCGGGATAGGTCTTCCAGGTCCAGCCGGTGGACGAGGCGCCCAGGCTGTCCCACTGGTTGCGGGTCGAAGGGCCGTTGCCCAGGGACAGCGGGTCGTTGGTGCCGGTCCAGAGGAACAGGCGGTTGGTGTTGGTGCCGCCGTGGGTCGAGCAATGGTAGGCATCGCACAGCGTGAAGGCTTCGGCCAGCGCGAACTGGAACTCCACCTCCTTCTTCTTGTAGTAGCCCATGGACTGGTTCTGCTTGTAGCGCGGCCAGTGGTCCATGCGGCCGCCGTCCCAGGCCATCTGCGCGTCCATGTAGTCGTGCGGCGTGCCGGCCACGCGCTGGGCGTTGCCCTGCGTGCTGTCCAGGTGATACGGCATGACAACGCGCGTGCCGTTGCTCTGCTCCCAGACCGAGCGCTTTTCAGGCAGCGGGATGGTGATGCGGTCGCCGAAGCCGCGCACGCCCTTGAACGTGCCGAAGTACATGTCGAAGGAGCGGTTTTCCTGCATCAGGATGACCACGTGCTCGACGTCGTTGATGGTGCCGGTGCGGTTGTTGGCGGGGATGGCCAGCGCGCGGCGGATCGCCGGCGGGAACATCGACAGCGCGGTCAAGCCTGCGGTCGAGGCGGCCGCGTTGCGCAAGAAACGGCGCTTGCCGGCGTGGACCTGGTCTTTATCGAACGTCACGGATTCTATTCCTATGGATCGGGTGGACGCGCGGCTCAAGGCGCGCAACGCAATTCGGGTTTGACGGGCTCGGGCTTCGGCGTCTCGGGTTGGCCGGTGCCGGGGTCTTTGCCGCCGTCGCTGTCGCCGTCATCGCCGCCGCAGGCAGCCAGCGTGGCGCTCAGCATCAGCACCGCGCCCAGGCGCAGGAAACCGCGCAAGATCATGGACATGCTCATTTTTTTATCCTCGATACATCAGGGAAACAGTTCGGAAACGGACTTGCCGGAGAGGGCGAGCGACTTCACTTCAGCTTCGGTGAGCGCGCGCGACCAGTACGCCAGGTCGTCGAAGTACATCGTGTAGGGACCCTTGGTGCCGGCGCAGCAGACGCCATAGGTGCCGCGTCCGTCTTCATTCAGGCCCAGGTGCGGACCGTAGACGCCGGCGATCTTGGTCAGGTCGACCGAGCCCGTGCCGATGGTGCGCTGGGAGAAGCCCAGTTCGCTGTCGTAGACGGACGCCGTCAGGGTCTTGGCCGTCTTGTTCACGGTCATCGCGACGTAGACCGGCTTGTTCGGGGTGAACTTGACGTTGTTGATGTCGACCCGCGAGCCGCCGCCAGCCAGGTTGAAATACAGCACCGGACCGGCCCACTGCGCGATGGTGATGCCGGGGTTGCCGCCGGAGTTGTAGTCCTTGTTGCCCAGGATGGAACGGTCATTGGCGGTGCCATCGGACTGATACCAGAAGCCGATGGTGAAAGCCTGGGCCGCGTCCAGCATGCCGGCCGGATAGTCCAGCTTGAAGCCGCCCAGGGCCGCCGCGCTGCGGTCGTTCTTGAACATCTTGCCGAACACGCCTGCATCCGCGTAGGCCGGCGCCTGCGTGCCGTCGAACGGCGTGATGGCTCCGCCGCCGGCGGCGAGGTCGGTCATGTTGCCTTCGAACGGGAACAGCATCGTCAGGCCGGTGCGCAGCGAAGCCAGCAGCGGCAGCGGCTTGGTGTAGGCCACGGTGGTGCGCGCCGCGCTGACCGCGTTGCCGACCGCCACGCTGTAGTTCAAGGTGTGCACGCCCTCGGTCTCGAACTTGAAACCCTTGTCGACGTACTCGGCGGCCGTGCCGGGCACGCGCGCGATCTCCACGCCGTCGCGGCTGACCACGATGTCGCCGGCGGGTTCGCCCACGCGCACCCAGCTCAGCGTCACGCTCTTGTTGTCGGTGGAGGTGCGGGCCGCGGTGTGGCGCAACGCCAGCTTGCCGGCAAGCGACGTGCCCGCCATGTCGTACTTGGCGGCGGCCGGCAGCGCCTTCAGATGGTCCAGCACCGTCGGCGTCACATCGGCCGCGCTGGGCAGCGCGTACCAGTTGTTGTCCCACAGGCCGTCAAACGATGCATCGTCGGCGCTGCCGCCCAGCAGCGCAGGCTGGTTGGCGGCCAACAGGATGGTCTTGTTCAAGGACATGGGACGGCCGTCGCTGGCGCCAGTCTTGCCCAGGCCGTGGCTGGAAGCCACGATCACCAGCCACTTCTCGCCCGGATGCTCCGCCTTGCGGTCGGCGATCTGCTTGGCCAGCGCGCCGATGGCGGCGTCGGCCTGGCGGATCGCGCTGTCATAGGCCGAGCCGAAGCCGTTCTCCGACGCCACGCGTTCCGGCGCGCCGAACTGCGCCACCACCACGTCATAGCCTTCGGTAATGCGGTCGCGCGCCTGGGCGGCGACGCAATCGTCCGCGCCTGCACAGTCGGTCAGCGACTGCAGATAGCCCGCGTCGCGTTGACCCGCGATCAACCCGGCCAGCACCGTCGAATTGAAGGCGGCGGCGCTGCGCGCTTCGGGACGCGCCTGCTTGACGCGCTGGAACAGGGTCGGCGATTGCAGCGTTTCGCCCTGCACGCTGTAGCGCACGCCATGCTGGTCGGCCCATTGCCCGGTCAGCAACGTCGCCCAGCCCGGCGCCAGCAGCGTCGGCTGCTGCGTGGGTGCGTCCGTCACGCCGCCGGTCCAGGCGCGCGTGGCATTGAACTGCGCGATGTTGGGCAGGAACTTGTCGGCCACGCCGCGGCGCATCGCGTCGTAGGTCAGGCCGTCGACGCCGATGAACAGCACCTTGTCGGCGGGCGTGGGGTCCGGCTGGGTCACCGGCGGCTGGGTCGGCGGCGCTTCGGTGTCGTCGTCATCGTCGCTGCCTCCGCAGCCCGCCAGGGCGCTGGTCGCCAGCAGGGCCGCGCACCATCTTCTCCAATTCAATGCTTGCATGCTTCTCTTCTCTAGTCATGAACAGGGTTTTATGCAGGGCTACATGATGGCCAGCCAAGGTGAAAGCCCCGTGAAGCAAAGAAGAGAAACCTTGATCGACGGATCAGGATTCTTTTGCGCGCGATCCGCAAAAAAAACGGCTTCCCGAAGGAAGCCGCGGCAAAGCCGGAGGCAGGCTGGCGCCTGCCGCAAGCCTAGGCGCCGATCTTGACGCCGGTCAGATAACCCACCGACGCGCCAAAGCCGTCCTTGTAGTTGGCCTTGACCAGGGGTTCCAGCGTGGGCCGCACCACCGAGTGCACGCTGCCCCAATCGGCCGCGTGCTGGAAGTTGCTGGTGATGTAGGTCCAGCCGTTGATCTCGTCCACGGCCTGCAGGCCGGTGGATTCCGCGGCCACCGGGCAGGACAGCAGGCGCGACAACTGCCTGGTGTCGACGTTGTAGGCCCACAGGAAGTTGTTGACGTGGCCGCCGCTGTCCTCGCCCACGAAGAGCGTGCGCAGCTTCTCCGAGAACTTGAGGTTGTCGGGGTTGGAGATCTTGTCGGCGGCGTGGGTATTGCCCAGCGCATCGCGCGCGGCCAGCACTTCGCCCACCAGTTCCGGCACCGCGGCCATGTCCACCGGCACCCAGGCGCTGTCGATAGCCTTCCCGTCCGTGTCGACCTGGCCTTCCTTCATGTGCAGCTGGTAGACCGCGCCCGCCGCCGGGCCTTCGACCTTGAAGCCGGGCGACAAGCCGTCGGTCATCGAGCTGTCCACGCGCGACATCGCGCTGTAGGCGATCTTGTCCTTGGCGTTGACGGTGGTGCCCTCCATCTTGGAGAAGGCCAGCGTGCCGCCCACCATGGCGGCGTAACGGTGGGTTTCCAGAAAGGCCGCGGCCACGTTGCGCCCGGGCTGCAGCTTGACCCAGTTGTCCTTGCCGGAATAGCGGATCTTGGTGAAGGCGGCATCCAGCGGGTCGGCGGTGCGCACGTCCATGATGTCGGCGGCGCTCAGCTGGTCGGCCAGCGCCTGCACTTCCGCGCTGGTCGCGTGGCCCAGCTTGATCCAGGTCAGCGTGCCGGCGCCGGGACCGGTGCCCGAGGTCTGGTTCCACTTGGCGACATACAGCGTGCCGGCCGACAGATCGGCCTTGCGGTCGGCCACGAACATGAACAGGCCGCCGTTGGTGGCGTCGTCGCCCATCAGCGCGGTGCGCTGGTCCGGCATGACCTGCACCAGCTCGTGCGAAATGCGGCCCGTGCAATAGTGCTTCTTGATAGTGCCGGTGCCGTCCGGGTTGACGGTGACCTCGGGCATGTGGCCGTAGTGGTAGGGATTGGCCTTGGCCGGATCGCCGTAGAGATTCTGGCTGTAGGCCTGGAACGAGGACGACGCCTTGGCCGTGGTGGCGTCGGGCTCGTACTCTTCGCTGGACAGATGGGTGTTCCAGGGCGAGAGGCTCGCGCCACAGGTGATCCACAGGCCATGCACCGACGACGTGTCCACGGTGTGGTACTTCACCAGGCTGAGCTTGCCGGTGTTGGGGTCCTGCGACAGCGTCAGCACCGCGATCTGCGACGGCAGCAGGCCGTACATGTCCTTGCCGGCCTGGTCCATGGACTGGTACTCGAACTGCACCACCGCGTACAGCGCGTTGCCGGCCACGCCCGCCACCTTGGTCGGTTCCGACAAGGACAGCAGCGACATGCCGTCCGGACAGTTCGAGAAGAACTGCCGCGCCTTCGCGGGCACCGAATTGTCGACGATGGGCGCGCCGGCCAGGTTGTAGTAGCCGCCGGCGACCACGGTGCCGCCCTTGCCGTCCGGCACGGCGTCGCCCGTCATGAAGAAAGGCTCGTAGCCCAGCTCGACGCTGCGCTTGGAGCCGTCGCTGAACGTCAGCTCCAGCGCCGAGGCGACGGTGGTACGCGCCATCAGTTCAGGCTGGGACAGCGAGGGCGCGGCCATGGACCTGAAGGAGGCGGACTTGAAGGTGACCGGCGCGACGGGCGGCGTGCTGTCGTCATCGTCATCGCTGGAATTACAGCCGGCCAGCAGCGCGGCCAGGCTGACGCCGCCCAGCGGCAGCATCGGCGCGCCTCCCAGCATTTTGAGGAGTCGGCGGCGATTGGCTTGGTTCAGGTCTTGCATGCGGGTTCCCTGTTGGAAAGGAGGTCTGCCCGGATGCGGCATCCGGACTTCAGCGCATGCTAGACATGGGGCATGTACGAACGATGACAGAAGGCCCCGCGCAACAGGAGCGATGGCAGATACCGCGGGTCATCGCAAGCCTGTCATGTAGCGACGCTATAGTCGGCCCGTCGCAACCCGCCCTGCCCGCCTGTTCCATGCCCTTCTCCCTGCGCCCGAACCTGCCCGCCGCGTTCCGCGTTCTTGCCGTGCTGGCCCTGGCCGCGGGCCTGGGCGTATGGGCGTCGATCCTGCTTGCGCCCAAGGCCGGCGCCTTGCCTGCGGCGGTATCGGCGGGAGCGCCGCGCGCCGCCGACAACACGCCCGTGGCGCTGTGGTTCGGCAAGGACGAAGCCATGCGCACGCAGATCACCGTGCTGGGCGTGATCGCCGCGGGCGCCGACGGCGCCGCCGTGCTCAGCGTCGACGGCGGCCCGCCGCTGGCCTGGCGCGCGGGCGGCGAAGTGGCCCCCGGCATCGTGCTGCGCGCAGTCGCCGCGGACGCGGTGACGGTGGAACAGGCCGGACGCTCAAGCCGCCTGCCAGCGCCGGCCGCCCTGCCCGCGCCCGCCGGCATATCGCGCGAAAAGTAGGCCGCGCCGCGCGCGGGCCGGGTCCTTGCGCATTTGGCGGCGGCGTGAGTATTGCTGTCATATTTCATGTCCACAATCCTCCGCTCCTACTGAAAGACCGGAGTCATCAAGTGCGTCAGTTACCGCGCGGGCTTGCCCGCCAGCAAGGTTTCACCCTCATCGAGATCATGGTGGTGATTGTGATCATGGGGATACTTGCGGCGTTGATCGTCCCCCGCGTGCTGGACCGTCCCGACCAGGCCCGCCAGGTCGCCGCGCGCCAGGACATCGCCGGCATCATGCAGGCGCTGAAGCTGTACCGCCTGGACAATGGCCGCTACCCCAGCACCGCGCAGGGCTTGCGCGCGCTGGTGCAGAAACCCGAGGGCGCGAACAACTGGCGCGGCTACCTGGACAAGCTGCCCAACGATCCCTGGGGCCATCCCTATCAATACCTGAGCCCTGGCGTCAAAGGCGATATCGACGTGTTCTCGTTCGGCGCCGACAACAAGCCCGGCGGAGAAAGCGGCGATGCCGACATCGGCTCCTGGGAACTCTGAGCGCGGCTTCACGCTGGTCGAAGTCCTGGTGGTCCTGGTGATCGTGGCGATCGCGGCCAGCATGGTGAGCCTGTCCGTCGGCCGCGGCGACAACCGTCTGCGCGGCGACGCCCAGCGCCTGGCCGACGCCTTCACCGTGGCCCAGAGCGAGGCCCGCAGCGACGGCCGTCCCATCCGTTGGCTCGCCAATGGTCAGGGCTGGTCGTTCGAACGCCAGGGGCGGCTGCCGGGCCCGAACGCCGAGGAAGACAGGCCGCTGCCGCCAGACCGGCTGGAACGCGACGAGGTGCTGCGCCCGCAATCCTGGTCGACGGCGCCGGTGGCGCTGCGGCTCGATCCGGACCGGCCGCTGGTGTTCAACACGGAATGGGTCGCCGCGCCCGTCACGCTGACGCTGAGCGCGGGCGATGCCCGCGTCACCTTGCGGCGCGACGCCGCGGGCCGCTATGAAATTCAATGAACCGCCCCGCCCGCCCGATCGGCAGCGCGGGTTCACGCTGATCGAAGTGCTGGTGGCCCTGGCCATCATCGCCGTCGCCATGGGCGCCGCCCTGCGCGCGACCGGCGTCATGGCGGAGAACAACCGCGCCCTGCAGGACAAGACGCTGGCGCTGCTGGCCGCGCAGAACGCGCTGGCCCAGTTGCGGCTGGAACAGGCGCTGCCGCGCGCGGGCACGCGCAGCGCGCCCTGTCCGCAGGGCGGCCGGGCTTTGCAGTGCGAAATGGAGTTTACGAATTCGATGAACCGCAGCTTCCGCCAGGTGTCGATCAAGGTGCGCGACGCCGGCGCCTCGCAGGCGGACGCCGTGCTGCTGCAGCTGGACGGCCTCTTGTCCAGCCTGCGATAGCCATGCGCCGCCCTCCCCGATCCCAAGCCGGCTTCACGCTGATCGAAGTGCTGGTGGCCCTGGCGCTGATGGCGCTGGTCAGCCTGATGGCCTGGCGCGGCCTGGCCAGCGTATCCGGCGCGCGCGAGCGGATCGAGGCGCAGGCCGAGGACATCGATGCCATCGTCCGCACGCTGGGCCAGATGGCGCGCGATGTGGAACTGTCCTACACCGGTCCCGGCTTCGAGCCGGCGGGCCTGGATGTGCAGGCTTACACCAGCGGCCTGCGCCTGCTGCGCCGCGCAGGCGGCGGTCCCGTGTTCGAGATCCTGCGCCCCGACCCGGACGACAACGGCCTGTGGCAGCGCGTGCAATGGCAGGTGCGCAAGGACGGCCTGTGGCGCGCCAGCGGGCCGTCGGCGGCGCGCAGTCCGCTGCCCGCGACGGACAACGGCATCCTCCTGCTGCCCGGCACGCGGGCCTTGACGCTGCGCGCCTGGGTGCCGGGGACCGGTTGGGTGAATGGCGAAGGCAGTCAGGCCGCGGCCCCGAGCGGCCTGGAGATCGCGCTGGAACGCGGCGCGCCGGGATCCCCCGAGCGCTACACCCGCGTGCTGGAGCTGCCATGAAACGCACGCGCAACGCAGAACGCGGCGCGGCGGTCATCAGCGCGCTCATCATCGTCGCCATCGTCGCCGCCCTGACCACCGGACTGTTCCAGCGCCAGACCGCCAGCACGCGGCGCGTGGAAAACGAGATGGCGCGGGTGCAGGCGCGCGCCATGCTGGCCGGCGGCATAGACTGGGCCCGCCTGATCGTGCGCGACCACAGTAAGCGCGAACCGATCACCCGCGGCGACCAGATATGGGCCACCCCGGTGCTGGACACGCGCATCGAACGGCCCGGCGACGAACGCGTTGCCGTGTTCTCCGGCCGCGTGCAGGACGAGCAAGGCAAGTACAACCTCTATAACCTGGCGAACAATGGCGTGCCGCAGCTCGAGCAGGAACTGGTGCTGCGCAGGCTGCTGAACACGCTGCAGCTGCCCGACACCCTGGCCGCGCGCATGGTGGACATTATGTCGGCCGCGCAGCCCGTGGCGCCGCCGGCGGATGCGCCTTCGGCGCCGCAGGGACGGCCCGCGCCCGACGCCCGCGCCCCTTTGCCGCGCGGCGTGGACGAAGTGGCGGCCCTGCTGGCGCTGGAGCCGTCGGCGCGCAACGAGCTGCGCCGCACGATGACAGTGCTGCCCGTCGCCACCAGTGTCAACGTCAACACCGCGCCCGCGGAGGTGCTTGCAGCGCTGGTGCCCGGCCTGTCGCTCAGCCAGGCCCGGTCCATGGCGGGCGAACGCGACCGCGGCAACTGGTTCAACAATTCCGGCGATTTCGCCAACCGCCTGGTCGGCGCGGGCGTGAAGACGCCTGCGCCGGCCGTCGCCACCACCAGCGGCTGGTTCCTGGCCAGCGGCACCGTGGCCTATGAGCGGGCGCGCATCTCCATGCAGGCGCTGCTGCGCAGCTCGCCGCCCGCCGCCCCCGACACCTTATGGACCAGAGAAATTCCTTGAAGAACATCCTGCGCATCGCGCTGCCCCCGCTGGACGAGTTCGGCTCCGGCTCTCTCCTGCCCTATGCCTGGTTCGACCGGCGCGGACGCTGCGCCCGCCAGGGCGAGCTCACACTTGAAGCCCTGGGACACGCCTACCCCCACGCCGCCTGCGAAGCCGTGCTGCATCCTGCCGACGTGATCGCCGCCAGCGTACAGATCCCCGCGGTGGCGCGCGCCCGCTTTGCGGCCGCGGTGCACAGCGCGCTGGAGCCGCTGGTGCTCAGCGACCTGGACGCGCTGGCCATCGGCCACGGCCCGCGCTCGGCCGACGGCAC
This sequence comes from Achromobacter xylosoxidans, assembly GCF_014490035.1. Taxonomy (NCBI): domain Bacteria; kingdom Pseudomonadati; phylum Pseudomonadota; class Betaproteobacteria; order Burkholderiales; family Alcaligenaceae; genus Achromobacter; species Achromobacter xylosoxidans. Next base: position 4,034,245 of record NZ_CP061008.1, read on the forward strand.
GGTGCCGCTGGCCTGGGCCGCGCGCGAACCCGTGCGCCGCGGCTGGAGCCTGCTGAATGCGCAGGGCTTGCGCACGCGGGCGCTCATCGCGCCGCAAGCGCTGAGCGCCGAGACCACGGAACCATTGCGCGACCCCGCCGATCCCCGCTGGCTGGCGCCCTCGCCTTCGTGGTCGCTGGCCATGCCTCAGCTGGCGCCGGCCCGCGTTTCAGCCTGGCGCCCCGCCTGGCGCTGGGCCGCGGCCGCGGCAGTCGTCTGGATAGGCGGGCTGAATCTGTACGCCTCGCAGCTGCAAGCCGAAGCCGACGCGTTGCGCAATGGCATGCACGCGCAGGTCCTGGCCGCGTTCCCCGACCTGCCGGTGGTCCTGGACCCGCCGCGCCAGGCGCAGCAAGGCCTGGACGCGCTGCAAGCGAACCGCGGCGCGGCCAATGCCGCCGACTTCCTGCCCCTGGCGCGCGCCGCGGCCCAGGCCCTGCCCTTCGCCGCCGACAAGGTGGCCCGCCTGGGCTACGCCGAACAGGCGCTGACGCTGCAGCTGGCCGACGCCGGCGAGCAGTCGCAACGCGTCGCGGAAACCCCCGCGCTGATCCAGCAAGCCGCCGCCCTGGGCCTGAAGCTCGAACGCGGCGATAACGACAACACCTGGCGCATCGTGCGCGCGCAACCATGAAACTCCCGCAAGCCCTGCATGCGGCCAGGCAGTCGCTGGCCAAGACCCTCACGCCCGCGCTGACGCGCGCCGGGCAACGCTATCGGGCGCTGGCGCCGCGCGAGCGCCGGCTGGTGACCGCGGCCGGCCTGCTGCTGGGCGGCGCGCTGGTCTTCGTCACCCTGATCGAACCGCCCTTGAACACGCTGCGCAAGCTGCAGGCGGAATTACCCGCGCTGCGCGGCCAGGCCGCCACGGTCGCCGACCTGACCGCGCAAGCCACGGCATTGCGGCACAAGTCGGCCGCGCCCGCCGGCGCCATGCCCAGCGCCGCGGAGCTGGGCGCCTCGCTGGAACGCGCCGGACTCGCCGCGGAGCTATGGACGCTGGGCCAGCCCGAGCAGGGATCGGGCGTGCTGCTGACGCTGAAGCAGGCGCCCTCTTCGGCCTTGCTGCGCTGGCTGGACGGTGCGGCGCGCGACTGGGGCCTGGCCGTCAAGGAGGTGCAGCTCACCCGTGCCGCCAATGTCAACGGGCGGCCGCTGCCCGGCCTGGTCAATGGCAAGGTGAGCCTGGCGGCGCCGCAAGCGTCGGAGCGTGGCTGAGATGTCTGGCGTCCGACTTTCCAAACGTTCCGCCGCGCTGCTCCTGGCCGGCACCGTCTGTGCCGCCGCAGCCGCCATCACCGTGCTGCCCGCACGCTGGCTGCTGGCCGTGCTGCCGGATAAGGCGCCGGTCACGCTGGCCGACGCCAGCGGCACCTTGTGGCGCGGCAGCGCCTGGATCGCGCTGGGACCTCCCGGCGCGCGCCGCATGTTGCCGCAACCGGTGCAGTGGCAATGGCGCTGGGACGCGCTCGCGCTGGATATCTCCCACCCCTGGCTGCAAGGTCCCTTGCGCGCGACGCCCGCCTGGAACGGCGTGTCGGTGCCGGCCCAGTCGCTGCGCGCGCCCGCCTCCATCCTGTCCGCGCTGGGCGCGCCGTGGAACACCATCGCCCCGCAGGGCACGCTGGAAATCCGCTGGCAGCCGCTGCGGCTGGGCGCGGCCCTGCCCGCAGGCCCCGTGGCCGAACTGCGCTGGCGCAACGCCAGCACCGCGCTGACGCCGGTGGCGCCCGTGGGCTCGTATCTGCTGCGGGTGCAAGGCGGCAAGTCAGGCGCCACGCTGGCCCTGAGCACGGAAAGCGGCCTGCTCGACGTCACCGGCCAAGGCAGCGCGGGCGGGCGCGGCGGCCTGAAGTTCCGGGGCCAGGCGACCTACGCCGACGCCGCGCGCGAAGCGGACCGGGCGGCGCTGGATGGACTGTTGTCGGCGCTGGGGCGGCGTTCGGGGGATGTTACGACCTTCGGGACATGAACCAGAGAAGGCAGGCTCGGCACTAGACTATGCGTTGTTAGGTACAAGTATTTCGCCCACGGAGCCTGTCAAGAGCATCTCCTCCGCCGATGTGATTCCGTTGCCCCAAGCTCGATCCAATTTGTCCCAGTTCGCTGATCAGGTCAAGTCCGGAGCCGAGAAGATCATCACCAAGAATGGTGAAAGCTACGTCGCGCTGATCGACGCCGAGCGGCTGGAACAGGAACGTATCCACCTGCTGTTGATCGGCGACGCTAGCCGGGGTTTGTTCGATGTTGCAGCCCGCAAGCTCAAGGACGCGCTAGGCGCGGTGTCGGCCCTCAAGCACCGCCAGCTTTCCTTCGACTTTCCGGGCCGCTGGCGGATATAGACCCTAGGCATCCCGCGTCACCCGCAGGATTTCCTCGGGCGAAGTCTGCCCGCTGTCGACCCAGCGCTGTCCGTCCTCGCGCATGGTGCGCATGCCTGACGCGGCCGCCGCGCGCCGCAGTTCGCGCTCGTCGCGTCCTTCGTGGATCAGCCGGCGCGCCTCGTCGTCCACCGTGAAGAGTTCGTGGATGCCGGAACGCCCGCTGTAGCCGGTATGGTTGCAGGCGTCGCAGCCCACCGGATGGAACACGCACGCGCCGTCCTGCACGGCGGACTTCTTGCAAGCCGGGCACAGCTTGCGCACCAGGCGTTGGGCCAGTACGCCCAATAGCGACGACGCCAGCAGGAAGGGTTCGACCCCCATGTCCGTGAGCCGGGTCACGGCGGACACCGAGTCGTTGGTGTGCAGCGTGGCCAGCACCAGGTGGCCGGTGAGCGAGGCCTGCACCGCGATCTGCGCGGTCTCCAGGTCGCGGATTTCGCCGATCATGATGACGTCGGGGTCCTGCCGCAGGATCGCGCGCAGGGCCAGCGCGAAGCTCATGTCGATCTTGGCGTTGACCTGCGTCTGGCTGATGCCGGCCAGGTCGTACTCGATCGGGTCCTCGACCGTGAGGATGTTGCTCGTAGAGGCGTCCAGGCGGCTGAGCGCCGCGTACAGCGTGGTGGTCTTGCCGCTGCCGGTGGGTCCGGTCACCAGCACGATGCCGTGCGGCTGGCGGATCAACCGGTCCAGCTGGCCCAGCACGCCCGCATCCATGCCCAGCTTTTCCAGCTGCAGGCGCCCAGCTTCCTTGTCCAGCAGGCGCAGCACCGCGCGTTCGCCGTGTCCGGTGGGCAAGGTGGACACGCGCACATCGATGGGCCGTCCGCCCACGCGCAGCGCAATACGGCCGTCCTGCGGCAAGCGCTTTTCGGCAATATCCAGGTGCGCCATGATCTTGATGCGCGAGATCAGCGCGGCATGCAGCGCCTTGCGCGGCGACACCACGTCGCGCAGGGTGCCGTCGACCCGGTAGCGCACCACCGAGTGGGTCTCGAAGGGTTCGATGTGGATGTCGCTGGCGCCGTCGCGCGCCGCCTGCGCGAACAGCGCATTGATCATGCGGATCACGGGCGCGTCGTCCTGGGCCTCCAGCAGGTCAGCCACCTCGGGCATGTCCTGCATCAGGCGGTCCAGGTCGATCTCGTTCTCGGCCACGCCCATGACCGAAGCCGCGTCTTCCGAGTGGCTGTAGGCCGCGGTCAGCAGGGTTTCCAGCGCCTGGTCGTCGACCTGCGCCAGTTCGATGTCGCCGTGGCAGCGGCGGATCTCGCGCACCGCCCATTCCGGCGTGCGCGGGCTGACGGTCAGGCGGGCCTGGCCGCCGCGCAGCGACAACATCGCGCGCTGCGCCCGGGCCCAGGCATAAGGCAAGGGATGCGCGCTCATAGCAGCGTATCGGGGTCCACGGCCACGCTGTGCATCAGCGTGCGCGACACGCGGATGGCGTCCGAAGCTTCGCGCGCAGACTCCGTGCCGGGATACTGGCGCACCGCGAAGGACTGGGCCGTGACCGGCGCCGGCCGGCGCAACGTTTCGGCCTGATGTTCCGGGCGCAGGTCATAGGCGTTGTTCGACACCGAAGGCGCGGAGCCCGGCGCCGGCAGCATCGGCGCCTGCATGTCGGGCAGCGCCCAGTGCTGGCCTGGCTGCACCGCCGCCTGCGCGCGGCGCATGTAGTCGTAGCGGTCCATGGTGACGCCCGCCGTGCGATTGGCGTCGCGCACCACGTAGGGACGCAGGAACACCATCAGGTTGGTCTTGGTGCGCTTGCGCGAATCGTAGCGGAACAACGAGCCGATCACGGGCAAGGATCCCAGCAGCGGCACGCTGTTGGTGGAGAGCGTGACGTTGTCTTCCAACAGGCCGCCCAGCACGATGATCTGGCCGTCGTCGATCAGCACGCTGGTGTCGATGGCGCGCTTGTTGGTCACGATGCCAGTGGTGGAGTTGGAGCGGCTTTCGTCGATGCTGCTGACTTCCTGGTAGATGTCCAGCTTTACCGCGCCGCCCTCGGAAATCTGCGGCCGGATGTTCAGCTTCAGGCCCACGTCCTCGCGTTCGATGGTCTGGAACGGATTGGTGCTGCCGTTGCTGCCCGACGTCACGTACTGCCCGGTCACGAACGGCACGGTCTTGCCCACCAGGATGCTGGCCGATTGGTTGTCCAGGGTCAGCAGGTTGGGCGTGGACAGGATGTTGGCTTCGCCGGTGTTCTCCATGGCGCGCGCCAGCACGCCCAGGTTGATCACCTTGTTGCCCAGCACGTCGACCGTGCCCTTGACCACCCCCAGGCTCAGGCCGCTGCCGATGCCGTCGATGGTGGTCGGCCCCTTGCCGGTGATGCCGCTGCCGCCCAGGTTGGTGCCGCCGATGAAGCTGGTGCCGTCGCTGTTGATGTTGCCGGCGCCCGTCATCCACTGGATGCCGAACTCCGCCGCCTTGGCCTCGCTGACTTCCACGATCAGGCTTTCCACCAGCACCTGCGCGCGACGCTGGTCGAGCTGGTCGATGACTTCACGCAGGCTGCGGTACAGCGGCTCGGGCGCGGAGATGATGAGCGAGTTGGTGGCCGGGTCGGCCTGGATGGTGGCGCCGCCGGCCGAATACGACACGGCCTGCGTGCTGTTGTCTTCGCGCGAGATGCGTTCCTGCTCGCCCGACAATCCGCCTTTGTTCGAACCCGACATGCCGGCCATGCCCGCCGCCTGGGCAGCCATGCCTGGCGCGGCGTTCTGCGTGCGCGCTCCGCCCTGCGCCGCCGCGCCGCCGCTGGCGCCACCCGTGGCGCCAGGCGCGGAATTCGCCTGCCCGGTCAATAGCCCGCCCAGCACCTCGGCGATGCGCGTGGCCTGCGCGTTGCGCATGTAGACCACGTGCAGATTGCCGGCGCGGTTCTGCTGCGCGTCCAGCTTCATGATGAGATCGCGCGCCAGCCGGGTGCGCGCCGGGCTGCCGGAACGCACCAGCACGCTGTTGCTGCGCGGATCGGCCACCACGGCGATGCGCTGCGTCGGATCGCTGCTTTGCGTATCCAGCAGTTGCGAGGCCAGGATGGCGAGGTCGGTGGCGACGGCCGAACGCACCGGCACCACGTCCGTGTCGATCGAGCTGGGCACGTCGATGCGCGCAATGACCTGCGCGATCCGTTCCAGGTTATCGGCGTAGTCCGTCACCACCAGCGTGTTGTTGCCGGGATAGGCGTTGATCGGGTTATTGGGCGGCACCATGGGGCGCAGCACCGGCACCAGGTTGGCGGCGTTCTCGTACTTCAGGGGGAACACGCGGGTCAGCATTTCGCCACTGCTGCCCTTGGCGAACGCGGACACCGGCACGGGACCACGGCCCGCGCCGCCGGCAGGCGCGCCGCCCACGGCTTGCGCGGGACGTGCGCTGCCCGCCACCACGCTGCCTTGCAGCTTGCCGTCGGCCTCGGGCACCACGCGCGTCACGCCGTCCACATCGACGATGGCAAAGCCCTGCATGCGCAGCGCGCCCGTCAGCATCGACAACGCCTGCGCGCTGTCCACGGGACGGTCCGACACCAGCGTCAGCTTGCCCTTGACGCGCGGATCCACCAGGAAGTTGCGCTGCGTGAACAGCGACAGCGCGCGCAGCACGGCGGGGATGTCGGTGTCGACGAAATTCAGACTGACGCGATTGTCGGTCTGTTGAGCATGGACTGTGCTGGCCGCGGGTCCGAGCTGGCTTGCGGCGAGCAGTACCGCAAGGCTGAATTGCGCAATATGACGCATGACGGGATAGGTGCCTGAAACGTGAAATCGTGTGAAAAAACGTGAAAGCGCGTCGGAGTATACGGGGTGACAGTGCAACACTACGGTCATAATTCGCAGGCATCGTAGCGGCCTTGAAACCCTTTAAATTCGGGGCTTTGCGCGTTTTTTTCATGCGCGCTGGCCATGCTTTCCAGATGCCTTCCTTCCGTTACGAAGCCACCGACGCGTTGGGGAAGATCGTGCGCGGCACGATCGACGCCGACAGCGAACGCGGCGCCCGCAACCAGCTGCGCGGCCGCGGCCTGCTGCCGCTGTCCACGTCCCTCGCGGCGCGCGCCGAAGGCTTCGGCGCATCGCTGCGCACGCGCCTGTCGGATGCGGATCTGGCCTGGCTCACCCGCCAGCTCGCCAGCCTGCTGGCCGCGAGCCTGCCGCTGGACGCGGCCCTGAGCGCCACGCTGGAGCAGGCCGAGAAAAAACACATCGCCGCTACGCTGGGCGGCGTGCGCGACGATGTGCGCGCGGGCCACAAGCTGTCGACCGCCCTGGCCGCGCGGCCGCGCGACTTCCCGGAGATCTACCGCGCGCTGATCGGCGCCGGCGAAGAATCGGGCGATCTCGCGCAAGTGATGGAGAAGCTGGCGGACTACATCGAGGAGCGCAACGCCTTGCGCAGCAAGGTGCTGACCGCGTTCATCTATCCGGCGGTGGTGGCCTGCGTGTCTGTGATCATCGTGATCTTCCTGCTGGGCTACGTGGTGCCGCAGGTGGTGTCGGCGTTCAGCCAGGCCAAGCAGGAGCTGCCGCTCCTGACGCGCATCATGTTGGCGCTGTCGGACTACGTGCGCGAATGGGGCGTCGCGACCGGCGCGGCGCTGGCGGCGGCCGTCGCGCTGTGGCGCTACGCGTTGCGCGCGCCCGCCGCGCGGCGCGCCTGGCATGCGCGCGTGCTGAAGCTGCCCTTGGCCGGGCGCTTCGTACTGGGCGTGAATGCCGCGCGCTTCGCGTCCACGCTGGCGATCCTCTCGGGCAGCGGCGTGGCGTTGCTGACGGCCCTGGAGGCGGCGCGCCGCACCCTGGGCAACGATGTGCTGCGCCAGGCCGTGGACGAAGCCTCGGCGCGCGTGCGCGAAGGCGCGTCGCTATCGGCATCCTTGGGCGCGCAAAAGGTGTTTCCTTCGCTGCTGGTGCATCTGATCGCCAGCGGCGAGAAAACTGGCCGCCTGCCTGAACTGCTGGACCGCGGCGCGCAGAACCTGTCGCGCGATCTGGAGCGGCGCGCGATGGCCATGACGGCGCTGCTGGAACCGGCGCTGATATTGCTGATGGGGGGATTCGTGCTGCTGATCGTGCTGGCGGTGATGAGCCCGATCCTGGAGATGAACCAGCTCATCCGCTAGGCCGGAAAATGCGTTGCGGGCTTGGTGCGGCAGGATCCTCGCCGCGCCAAGCCCGCAACATCCTGCCGCGGTCTTGCGGCTGCCGGCGGATCCGGCCAGCCGCAAGTCCCGTGGAACTTATAGCGCCTCTTCGTCGCTCTCGCCCGTGCGGATGCGGATGGCCTGTTCGACCGGAGTGACAAAGATCTTGCCGTCGCCGATCTTGCCGGTGCGGGCAGCCTTGACCACGGCCTCGATGGCGGCTTCGACCTGGCTGTCGGGCAGCACCACTTCCACGCGGATCTTGGGCAGGAAGTCCACCACGTACTCGGCGCCGCGGTAAAGCTCGGTATGGCCTTTCTGGCGGCCGAAACCCTTGACTTCGGTAACGGTCAGGCCGCTGACGCCGACTTCGGCCAGCGCTTCGCGGACTTCGTCGAGCTTGAAGGGTTTGATGATGGCGGTGACTTGTTTCACGTTGGTCGTCCTGGGTTTTGATCTGTTGCGGCGCCCTGGCTAGGTATGGCTGCAGGGCGCATCGGATAAGAGAATACCACCCGCGGGGACCCGGACGCCGGGTCCCCCTTGGGCGGGAAATCCCGGTCAGGCCTCGTCGGGAATGCGTTCGGCGTCGCGCATCCACACCGCCGACTCGGAGTCGCTGGGCGCGCGCCAGTCGCCGCGCGGCGACAGCGAACCGCCGGAGCCGACCTTGGGCGCGTTGGGCACGCAGGTGCGCTTGAACTGGCTGAGGCGGAAGAAACGGTCCAGGAAAATCTTAAGGTTGCGCTTGATGGCCGCCAGATCGTACTGGTTGCGGGCCACGTGGCCGCCCTCGGGCCAGGCGCCGGCCTCGCGGTCGCGCCAGGCCGCCAGCGCCAGGAAAGCCACCTTGGTCGGCGCAAAGCCGTAGCGCAGCGTGTAGTACAGGTTGAAGTCCTGCAGTTCGTAGGGGCCGATGGAGTCTTCGCTCTTCTGCACCGGCTTGTCGTTGGCTCCGCCCGGCACCAGTTCGGGACTGACGTCGGTGCCCAGCACGTCCAGCAGCACCTGCGCCCCCTCCTCGCCCAGGCGGCCGGATTCGGCGACCCAGCGCACCAGGTGGGTGATGAGCGTCTTGGGTACGCTGGCGTTGACGCTGTAGTGCGACATGTGGTCGCCCACGCCGTAGGTGCACCAGCCCAGGGCCAGCTCGCTCAGGTCGCCTGTGCCGATGACGATGGCGTTGTTGAAATTCGCGATGCGGAACAGGTGGTTGGTGCGTTCGCCGGCCTGCACGTTCTCGAAGGTGATGTCATAGACCGGCTGGCCGTCGGCATAAGGATGGCCCAGGTCCTTGAGCATCTGCAGGCAGCTGGGCCGGATGTCGATCTCGGAAGCCGTGCACCCCACCACCTCCATCAGCTTGCGCGCCTGCTGCAGCGTGCGCGAGCTGGTGGCAAAGCCCGGCATGGTGACGGCCAGGATGTTGGCGCGCGGCAGGTCCAGCGCGTCCATGGCCTTGGCGCAGACCAGCAGCGCATGGGTGGAATCCAGCCCGCCGGAAATGCCGATGACGACCTTGGACATGCGGCTGGCCGACAGGCGCTGGACCAGGGCCTGCACCTGGATGCTGTAGACCTCCTTGCAGCGCGCATCGCGGCGCTGCGGGTCGGCCGGCACATAGGGAAAGCGCGCCACGCGCCGCTCCAGCGGCAGCTCGGTGTCTTCCAGCGGCGGATTCACGGGCACCGCCACACTGCGGAATTTGCGGACTTCGTCCTGATGGCGGCGCACGGACTGGCCGAAGGTGGTCTGGCGCATGCGTTCGCGCGACAGGCGTTCGAGGTCCACGTCCGCGAACAGCAGATGGGAATGGCCGAGGAAACGTTCGGATTCGCCCAGCAGTTCGCCGTTTTCGTAGATCAGCGCCTGGCCGTCCCAGGCCATGTCGGTGGAGGACTCGCCCCGCCCGGCGGAGGTGTACATGTAGGCCGACAGGCAGCGCGCCGACTGCTGCGCCACCAGTTGGTGGCGGTATTCGGACTTGCCGACCACGATATTGGAGGCCGACAGGTTCACCAACACGGTGGCTCCCGCCAGCGCGGCGTAGGAAGACGGCGGGATCGGCACCCAGACGTCTTCGCAGATTTCGACGTGGAACTGGAACAGCGGCAGCTTCTCCATCTGAAAGACCAGCTCGGAGCCGAACGCCACGGTCTGCCCCAGCAGGCTGATCTCGGACACGGCTGCGCAATCCCCGGCGCTGAACTGGCGCGCTTCGTAGAATTCGCCGTAGTTGGGCAGGTAGCTCTTGGGCACCACGCCCAGCACGCGGCCGCCGGCGGCGACCACGGCGCAATTGAACAGCTGGTGGGCCACGCGCAGCGGCGCGCCGACCACGACGGCGATGTCCATTTCCGCGGTTGCCGCCACCACCTGGGCCAGCGCGGCCTCGCATTCGTCCAGCAAGGCCTTCTGGTGGAACAGGTCGTCGCAGGTATAGGCGGACAGGCCCAGCTCGGGAAACGCCGCCAGCACCGCGCCGCCCTGGGCGGCCTGCTGCGCCAGCGCGATGGTCTGGGCGGCATTGAACGCGGGGTCCGCGACCTTGCATTCGGGCACGCCGACGGCCACCCGGGCAAAGCCGTGGGAATACAGGTTGAAGAACGGGTTCGACATCGGGTCTATCGCCTGGGATTTCAACGCCTGGATTATCTCACGGGGCCACCCGCCGGCCCCGCCCCGGCGCCTTGCCGCGCCCGCTGTCCGCTAGCGCGGCATCTTCTCGTCGGTCAGTCCGCGTTCCGACGGCGCGGCCAGGCCCGGACGGCCGCCTTCACCGGCCAGCGCAGCCTGCAAGGCGCCTTCGCGCAGGTGGACGCCCATCGCGCCGATGTCGGCGCCGGACGGCTGCTGGTACAGGCGCAGGCCCAGTTCGGGCAGGATGGCCAGCAGATGGTCGAAGATGTCGCCCTGGATGCGCTCGTACTCGACCCAGGCGGTGACGGCGGTAAAGCAATAGACCTCGACCGGGATGCCCTCGGAGGTGGGCTCCATCATGCGCACCATCATCGCCATGTCCTGGCGGACCTCGGGATTCTGCTTCAGGTAGGCCAGCGCATAGGCGCGCAAGGTGCCGATATTGGTCAGGCGGCGGCGGTTGGCCGGCACGCTGGCCAGTTCGCCCATGGTCTGGTTGGCCTGGGCGATATCGTGGGTCTTGGCCTGCAGGTAGTCGTGCAAGAGGCGAAAACGCATCAGCCGCTGCGCCTCGTCGTCGGTCAGGAAGCGCACGCTGGCCGAGTCGATGCGGACGGTGCGCTTGATGCGCCGTCCGCCCGATTCGAACATGTGGCGGTAGTTGCGGTAGCTCTCCGAGAACAGCTTGTAGGTGGGCACCGTGGTGACGGTGTTGTCCCAGTTCTGCACCTTGACCGTATGCAGCGCGATATCCTTGACGAAGCCGTCGGCGTTGGACTGCGGCATTTCGATCCAGTCGCCGATGCGCAGCATGTCGTTGCTGGTCAGCTGGGTGCTGGCCACCAGCGACAGCAGCGTGTCCTTGAACACCAGCAGCAGCACGGCGGACAGCGCGCCCAGGCCGGAAATCATCCAGAGCGGCGAGCGGTCGATCAGGATGGAAAGCACCAAAACGGTGCATACCGCCATCAGGATCAGCTTGCCGATCTGGATATAGCCCTTGATGGAGCGGGTCTGCGCCCGGGTGGTGGCGGAATAGGTATCCTGCCAGGCGCTCAGCACCCCGGAAAACGCCATGAACACGCAGATCCAGGCGCCGGCATGCGCCAGCCGCCCGACGATGGTCACCGCCCGCTCGACATGCGGCACCAGGTCTATACCCAGCGACACCACCGCGAACGGCACCGCATACCAGAGGTTCTGGTAGGCGCGGCGGCGTTGCAGGGCCTTATCCCAGTCGCCGCGGCCGCTCAGCACCAGCACGCGGTGCGCCAGCAGCAACACGACCCGCGCCACCACCCACTGCACGAACAACGCGGCCAGGATCAGCGCGCCGATCCCGATCAAGGTCTGCGCCCAGGCTTCGCGCGGCAGATGGGTATCCAATTGGGTGACCAGTTCTTCCCATTCCAGGGGCATAGACTCTCTTCCTGCTCTAAGGTCTTGAAACTAATCCAGGATTATCCGACAAAGGCCAGGCCGGAGGGTTCGCCGCCCGCGGGACCCGCGCCCGGCGCCGCCGGCCTTGCGCGCCAGGCCCTATAATTCTGTCCATCATGGCAAACACTCCCTCCCCCGATCAAAACCAGTTCGCCAACAAGGCGCAGGCCTGGTCCGCCCGGTTCTCGGAACCGGTTTCCGAACTCGTCAAGCGCTATACGGCGTCCGTGGATTTCGACAAGCGCCTGGCGCGCTACGACATTCAAGGTTCGCTCGCGCACGCGGACATGCTGGCCGCCCAGGGCATCATCGGCGCCCAGGACCTGGCCGACATCCAGCGCGGCATGACGCAGATCCTGTCCGAAATCGACGCCGGCAGCTTCCAATGGCTGCTCGACCTCGAAGACGTGCACCTGAACATCGAAAAGCGCCTGGTGGAACTGGTGGGCGACGCGGGCAAGCGCCTGCACACCGGCCGTTCGCGTAACGACCAGGTCGCCACCGACATCCGCCTGTGGCTGCGCGCCGAAATCGACAACCTGCTGGACCTGCTGCGCCAGCTGCGCCACGCCCTGGCCACGGTGGCGCTGGACAACGCCGGCACCATCATGCCCGGCTTCACGCACCTGCAAGTCGCCCAGCCCGTCACCTTTGGCCATCATCTGATGGCCTATGCCGAAATGTTCGGCCGCGACGCCGAGCGCCTGGCCGACTGCCGCCGCCGCGTGAACCGCTTGCCGCTGGGCGCCGCCGCCCTGGCCGGCACGTCCTACCCGATCGACCGCGAGCGCGTCGCCAAGACCCTGGGCTTTGACGGCGTGTGCCGCAATTCGCTGGACGCCGTGTCCGACCGCGACTTCGCCATCGAATTCTGCGCCGCCGGCGCGCTGATCATGACGCACGTCTCGCGCCTGTCCGAAGAGCTGGTGCTCTGGATGAGCCCGCGCGTGGGCTTCATCGACCTGGCCGACCGCTTCTGCACCGGCAGCTCGATCATGCCGCAGAAAAAGAACCCCGACGTGCCCGAGCTGGCCCGCGGCAAGACCGGCCGCGTCAACGGCCACCTGGTCGCCCTGCTGACCCTGATGAAGGGCCAGCCCCTGGCCTACAACAAGGACAATCAGGAAGACAAGGAAGGCCTGTTCGACACCGTCGACACCGTGCGCGACACGCTGACGATCTTCGCGGACATGGCCGGCGGCATCAAGGTCAAGGCCGACAACATGCGCGCCGCCGCCCTGCAGGGCTTCGCCACCGCCACCGACCTGGCCGACTACCTGGTCAAGCGCGGCGTGCCGTTCCGCGACGCCCACGAAGTGGTGGCCCACGCGGTGCGCGACTGCGAACAGCGCGGCTGCGATCTGGCCGACCTGTCGCTGGACGAACTCAAGGCCTACCACGCCAGCATCGGCGACGACGTGCACCAGGTCCTGACCCTGGAAGGCTCGGTCGCGGCCCGCAAGCACGTGGGCGGCACCGCCCCGGAGCGCGTGGCCGAGGAAGCCAAGCGCGTGCTGCAGGAAACGGCGGAGTAAGGCTCGCTTTCCGATGCAAGATGATCGGCCCCGTTATCGGGGCCGATTTTCATTGGAGCGCCAGATACCTATGCGTGCGATCTATCGGCCGCTCCCCTACACGATACTGAGCGACTCCCCCAGCATCTCCACCACCGCATCCACCTTGGGCAACAACTGCTTGCCCAGCGGCCACGCCAGGTACAGCGGCAGGCCTTCGGTGGCCAATTGCGGCAGCACCTCGACCACCCGGCCGTCGCGCAAGGCGTCGGCCGCCAGCCAGGTCGCCAGTTGCGCGATGCCGAAGCCGGCGGCGACGGCGTCGACCTGGGCTTCGGCGCTGTCAAGCAGCATCACGCCGTCGATCGGCCGCAGGCTGGCGGGTCCGGCATCCTGCGCGATGCGCCACACCGGGGGCTCCCCGTCCGCGCGGCCGTAGGCCACCGCGTCATGCTGCGCCAGGTCGTCGGCGGTGAGCGGCGTGCCGCGTTGCGCCAGGTATTGCGGCGAAGCGCAGAAAATCACGCGCTCCGAACCCAGGTAACGATGGCCCAGGCCGGGCGCCCACTGCTGCGGCCCGCCGATGCGCACGGCCACGTCTATGCCTTCGCCGGCCAGATCCACATGACGGTCCGTGAACGACACTTGCGCCCGCAACAACGGATGGCGCTTGGCGAACTGCAACAGCAGCGGCAGCGCGACCCTGCGGCCGAAGGTCGCGGGCAGGTCCAGGCGCAGGCGGCCGGCCGGTTCCTGGCGCTGCGCCGCCAGCACCGCTTCGGCGTCCTGCAATTCGGCCAGTACGCGCACGCAGGTGCGGTAGTAGGCGCTGCCCGCATCCGTCAGCGCCAGGCGGCGGGTGCTGCGTTCGAACAGGCGGGTGCGCAGGCGGGCTTCCAGCCGCGCGACGCTCTTGCCCACCGCCGACGCGGTGAGGTGGAGCCGGTCAGCGGCGGCGGTGAAGCTGCCCGCGTCCGCGGTGGTGACGAAAGCTTCGATGCCTTTCAGGCGTTCGGACGGGATCATGGCGGCGATTATTAAGGAATTAGATTCCTTAATTTATGGAGTAAATACCTGAGATAAGAAATTCTATCTCCAATATCGTTCAAGACCGTCTTGCTCTTGAACCCATCCATGCTCGAAACCTCCCTGGCATCGCCATCTGTCCCCGCCCGCTCCGCCACGCTTTCCATCGCCATCCTCGCCGTCGCGGCCTTCGTCATCGTTTCCACGGAGTTCCTGATCGTGGGACTGCTGCCCGAACTGGCCCGCGACCTGTCCATCTCCGTATCCGCCGCGGGCCAGCTCGTAACCCTGTTCGCGTTCACCGTGATGCTGTCGGGGCCCTTGCTGACGGCGGCCCTATCGCACGTGGAGCGCAAGCGCCTGTTCGTCGCGATCCTGCTGGTCTTCGCCGCCGCCAATGCGCTGGCCGCTGCCGCGCCCAACATCTGGGTGCTGGCAGTGGCGCGCTTCATACCCGCGCTGGCCCTGCCGGTGTTCTGGGGCACGGCCAGCGAAGCCGCGGCGCAACTGGCCGGCCCCCGCCGTGCCGGACAGGCGGTGGCGCGCGTCTACCTGGGCATTTCCGCCGCGCTGCTGTTCGGCATTCCGCTAGGCACCCTGGCGGCCGCGTCCATAGGCTGGCGCGGCAGTTTCTGGGGACTGGCAGCGCTGTCCCTGGCGCTGGCCGCCTTGATGTGGGCCTGCATGCCGGCCTTGCCGCGCCCACCGCGCGCGGGCCTGCGCGAGCAGGCGCGGATACTGCGCGACCCTCGCATGCTGGCCCACATCGCCCTGTCCGTCGCGGTGTTCACCGCGATGTTCACTGCCTACACCTATCTCGCCGATGTGCTGGAACGTATCGCCGGCGTGCCGCCGGCGCAGGTGGGTTGGTGGCTGATGGGGTTTGGCGCGGCGGGCCTGGCGGGCAACTGGCTGGGCGGACTGGCGGCCGACCGCAATCCGCTGGCCGCGACCCTGGCGTTCACCCTGCTGCTGGGCCTGGGCATGATGGCCGCCGTGCCGCTGGCGTCGACGCCAGCCGGGCTGCTGCCGGCGCTGGCCGCCTGGAGCATCGCCAATACCGCGCTGTATCCGGTGTGCCAGGTGCGCGTGATGCAGGTCGCGCCGCAAGCCCAGGCCATGGCGGGGACGCTGAACGTGTCGGCAGCCAATGCCGGCATTGGCGCCGGCGCCATGCTGGGCGGATGGGCGATCGCGCAATGGGGGCTGGGCAGCGTGGGCTATATCGCCGGGGCCGTGGCGCTGCTGGCGGCCCTGGCGGTTCCTGCCGTCGCCCGTCCGCGGCCATCCGTCAAGGTCTGATCCCGAATCGCACGAGCGGCCACCGGGCGCCCGGAGGCTGGAAACCCGGCAGCAGCAGCTGCAACCCCGAACGCAGGCGTGTTGCTCAGCGCCTGCCCGCCTCCGGCATACAGGCCGGCACGGCGCATGCGGCCGGCGCCTTGATCAGGAACTCCTTCAGGCTGGCCACGTTGTTCTTCTTGAAGATGCGGTTCTTGTAGGTGACCACGGTGGTGGGCGACAGGCCCAGCTCGCGCCCCACTTCCTTCGCGGTATGGCCCTGGCGCAGCAGGTCCGCCACCTGGATCTCGCGCAGCGACAGTCCGCTGCACCAGGACGGCGCGCGCGGCGCGTCCGCTTGCACGCGGCACAACTGGTGATGGCGCCGCGCCAGCGCGATCAGCAAGGGCGCACGCCCGCGCATCAGCTCGGCCACGTTCGGCGAATGGGCGTGCGAGAAATACAGGTTCAGGTAGCTGATGCCCTCGTCGCGGCAGCCGATGAGCGAGATCTTGCTGGCGAAGCCCGGGCGCTCGAACAGCAGGCGGCGGTACTCGTCATCCGCGATGCGTTCGGGCGACGCGGTCTGGACGACCAGGTCGGGATGATGGCCGGGCCGGCAGGCCATGTCGCGCAGCAGGCCGTAATTGGGGTCGCGCCGGTAGAACTCGTTGTCCACGAATACGTTGGTGGTCCATTCGATCAGGGACTGGTTCAGCAGGCTGGCGGCCGACGAATACTGCACCGAGCCTTCCTGGCCGTAGAACACGTGCGACACGTGGTCGGCGGCCACGGTTTCGCGCAGCGCCAGCAGCAGCGCGGCATGGAACATCGGACCGCCCAGGTCCATGACGGCGGACTCGGCCCAACGGTCCGGCCCCCCGCCCGCGGGCATAGGGTTGTTTGTCTCTTCCATGGTGTCGTTTTCCCCCGCTTGCGCGTGTTTTCCCGATTCTAAGGTCATCCCCCGCCGCCGCGATGTCCTCTTCCGTGAGGACATGACGGGCCCGCGCGGCGCTCCTAGAGTGGGGCCTGCAACAAACCACATCGAACTAGGGAAAACGATGAAAGAGCTTCCCATCTATCCATACGTCAGGCCCGAGGAAATGGACCGCCCGCGCCGCGATCCGCATCCGGTGGCGGTCGTGGGGGCCGGATTGACCGGGCTGACGCTGGCGCTGGACCTGGTGCGGCGGGGCATCCCCGTAGTCGTGCTGGACGACGACAACACCGTCGGCGTGCGCGGCCTGGCCTCGCGCGGCATGGTCTGGGCGCAGCGCACGCTGGACATCTTCGACCGGCTCGGCATGGCCGGCGACGTGGTCGGCAAGGGCGTGCGCTGGAACGTGGGCCGCGTGCTGTGCCGCGACATGGCGGTGGCGTCCTTCACGCTGCAGGACCAGCCCGACATGCGCCACAACGGCTTCGTCAACCTGCAGCAGTACTACCTGGAAGCCTTCCTGGTGGACGCGCTGATGCGCGAGCCGCTGGCCGAGCTGCGCTGGCTGAACCGCGTCGCCGGCATCGAACCGCAAGCGGACGGCCCGACGACGCTGCAGGTGGAGACGCCCGACGGCCCCTACCCGTGCCGCGCGCAATGGGTCGTCGCCTGCGACGGCGCCAAGAGCGCGGTGCGCGGCATGCTGGGCCTGAGCCCGCGGGTGTACGACCAGACCGAGGACCGCTGGATCATCATCGACATCGTGCTGCGCGACACCACCTGGCCGGAGGAACGCTGGACCTGGCTGGACGCGCGCAGCAACCATGGCCGCGCGGTCTGGCGCCACAAGATGGCCGACGACACCTGGCGGCTGGATTTCCAGCTGCGCGCGGACGAAGACCCGGCCGAGGCGGCCACCGACGCGGCCATGCGCCAGCGCGTCTGGGACCTGCTGGGCGAACGCGTGGAATTCGACATCGCCTGGCACGGCGTCTGGGCCTACCGCCATGAATGCCTGGACAGTCTGCGCCACGGCCGCGTGCTGTTCGCGGGCGACTCGGCCCACCTGGTCGCGCCGTTCGGTGCGCGCGGCGGCAACGGCGGCATCCAGGACGCCGACAACCTGGGCTGGAAGCTGGCCCTGCTGCTGCAAGGCCGCGCGGGCGACTCACTGCTGGACACCTACAGCGTGGAGCGCAAGCACGCGGCGATGGAGAACATCCGCCAGGCGCGCCGCTCCTCGCGCTTCGTCTACCCGGGCGCGGCCCGCTCGGCCGCGCTGTGGCGCGACGCAATCATCGACCTGGCGCCGCGCCACGCCACCGCCGCCCGCATGATCAACACCGGCCGCCTGTGCATGCCGGCCGTCTATCCAGCGTCGGCGTTGGCGCGGGGCGCGCACGCCCTGGCCGGGCGCGCGCTGCCCAACGTGGTGCTGCGGCAAAGCGACGGCCTGACCCTGCATGGGCTGCTCGGCCCCTGGTTCACCGTGCTGGTGTTCGGCGATGTCCTGCCCGCCGGCGCGGAGGACGGTGACGGCCTGCTGCGCTGGATCGCCGTCGGCCCGCTTTGCGATGAGCGCGGACGCGCCGCCCTGGCGCACCAGCTCGGCCAGACGCTGGACGGCCAGGCCTGGCTGCTGCGCCCCGACCAGCATGTCATGGCCGCCGCCACGCCCGAGACGCGCGATCCCGAGGCCGTGCAGGCCTGGATCAGCGCGGCGCTGAATGCGCCCGGCGCCTGTCCCGAACCCCTATCCGAGGCCCGCGGCCTCTACCGCTCAACCGGAGGCGCCAGCCATGCCGCTATCCCAGCAACAGCTTGACGACCTGCTCGAGCGCCTTATCGCGTTGACCAACGTGCCCGACCCCGCTGCCCAGCGCGACAGCCTGGCCCGGCTGTCGCTGCTGCTCATCGAAGCCGTGGACGACGCGGCCCGGGTGCAGGCGGCGGTCGACGAGATGCTGGCGAGCCAACCCGGTTCGCCCGCCTTGAACATTCCATGAACCACGGAGACGGCGCCATGACGCTGCAACACCCCCCCGCCTGCCCCGCCATCCAGGGCCTGCATCACTTCGCCTGGCGCTGCCGCGACGCGGAGGAAACCCGGCATTTCTACGAAGACATCCTGGGCCTGCCGCTGGTGCATGTGGTCAAGGAAGAACGCGTGCCCTCCACCGGCGAACACTGTCCCTTCGTGCACCTGTTCTTCGAGTTCGCCGACGGCTCGCACATCGCCTTCTTCGACCTGGGCGACAACGGACTGAGCCAGCCCGATCCCGCCACGCCGCGCTGGGTCAACCACTTCGCCATGGAAATCGGCGGCGAGGCCGAGCTGGAACAGATGCGCCAGCGGCTGCTGTCCCACGGCGTCGACGTGGTGGGGCCGACCGACCACCACTTCATCCGCTCGATCTATTTCTTCGACCCCAACGGCATCCGGCTCGAACTGACCCTGCGCCTGCCCGTGGACGACTACGTGGCTCGCAAGCGCCGCAGCGCCCATGACGACCTGGCCGCCTGGACCCGCGACAAGGCCGCCGGGCTGATGCCCGGCGCCACCGGCACCAGCAGCCAGCAGCGCGGCCAGGCCCACGCCAGCTGATACGCCCACTTTCCATTCATCAAAGGAACACCATGAGCAAACCCTTCGCCTCCCAGGCCGACCTGGCGGAAAAGAAGATCTCCTTCGAGCGCCTGTCCGACAACGCCTACGCCTACGTGGCCGACGGCGACCCCAACTCGGGCGTGATCATCGGCGACGACAGCGTGATGGTGGTCGACGCGACCGCCACCCCGGCCATGGCGCAGGCGCTGATCCAAGCCATCCGCGGTGTCACCGACAAACCCATCCGCCATGTGGCGCTGACGCACTACCACGCCGTGCGCGTGCTGGGCGCGTCCGCCTTCGTGGCCGAGGGCGCGGCCAACGTGTACGCCAGCCGCGGCACGCATGAGCTCATCGTCGAACGCGGCCAGGCCGACATGGACTCGGAGATCGGCCGCTTCCCGCGGCTGTTCCAGTCCGCCGAGACCATCCCCGGGCTGACCTGGCCCACCGTGGTGTTCGAGCGCGAGCTGACCGTGTTCCTGGGCAGCCTCGAAGTGCGCATGCTGCACCTGGGCGCCGGCCACACCCGGGGCGATTCCATCGTCTGGATTCCGTCGCAGGGCATCTGTTTCTCCGGCGACCTGGTGGAATTCAACGCGGGCGTGTACACGGGCGATGCCTACCTGTCGGACTGGCCCGCCACGCTGGACGCGTTGCAAGCGCTGCAACCGCGCCAGATGGTGCCGGGCCGCGGTCCCGCCCTGACCACGCCCGCCGCCTGCCGCGAGGCCATCGGCTACACGCGCAGCTGGGTCGAAACGCTGTACGGCTGCGCCCGCCAGGGCGTGGAGCAAGGCAAGAGCCTGAAGCAGGTCTATGAAGACACGCGCCGCGTCATGGACCCCGAGTTCGGCCACGTCGTCATCTACGAACACGCCATTCCCTTCGACGTTTCGCGCGCTTATGACGAGGCCAGCGGCATCGCCGATCCGCGCGTCTGGACCGCCCAGCGCGACCGCGACATGTGGGCGGAACTCACCGCCTGATCCCCGCACGACGAGGCCCCGCCGCGGGCCTGCCTTTCCGATACGGAGCACCTGAAGATGAAACTCGCCACTCTGACCAACGGCGCCCGCGACGGCGCCCTGGCCGTCGTCGACCGCAACCTGACCCGCATGCGCACCGTGCCGCACATCGCCGCCACCTTGCAGCAGGCGCTGGACGACTGGGCCCGCGCCGCGCCGCTGCTGCAGGCCGAATACGAAGCGCTGAACGCCAGCGAGGGCGCCAGCCAGCCCTTCGAACCTGCCCGCTGCGCCGCGCCCCTGCCGCGCGCCTACCAATGGCTGGACGCGTCGGCCTACCTGAACCACGTGGAATTGACGCGCCGCGCCCGCGGCGGCGAGATGCCGCCTTCGTTCCTGACCGATCCGCTGATGTACCAGGGCGCCTCGGATGACTTCATGGGCCCTTGCGAAGACATCACCGCCGCCAGCGAGGAACTGGGCGTGGACCTGGAGGCGGAGATCGTGGTCGTGACCGACGACGTGCCGCTGGGCGTGGACCCGGACGCGGCGCTCGAACACGTCGTGCTGCTGGGCCTGGTCAACGACGTGACCCTGCGCAACGTGGTGCTGCCCGAGCTGTCCAAGGGCTTCGGCTTCCTGCAGGGCAAGCCGGCCTCGGCGCTGTCGCCCGTGCTGGTCACACCCGACGAGCTCGCGCCCTACTGGCGCGGCGGCAAGCTGCACCGCGCCATGCAAGTGTGGCTAAACGGCCGGCAGATCGGCCAGCCCCAGGCGGGCGAGGAAATGCAATTCCATTTCGGCGAACTGATCGCGCACGCGGCCCGCACGCGCCGCCTGGGCGCCGGCACCCTGGTGGGCAGCGGCACCATTTCGAATGCCAGCGACGCCGCCGGCGTGTGCTGCCTGGTCGAGGCGCGCGTGCGGGAAAAGCTGCGCGACGGCGAAATGCGCACGCCCTTCCTCAAGCACGGCGACCGGGTGCGCATCGGCATGCGCGACGACGCGGGCGCAAGCCTGTTCGGCGACATCGACCAGCAGGTGCGCATTCCCGGCACGCGCCCAATGCCTGGCGCCGTATCGGCCGGTACGCCCGAAACTGCCGCCGCCTGACCGGAGACCGCCGTGGCCGATACGCCTGCCCTCACCCTGCACAGCTACTGGCGCAGTTCCGCGGCCTACCGGGTCCGCATCGCCCTGGCCTTGAAGGGCCTGCCTTACCGGCAGGTCACCTGGCACATGGTCAAGGGCGAACACCAGCAGCCCGCCTACCGATCGCTGGCGCCCTTCGGCCTGGTGCCCATGCTGGAAATCGACGGCCTGCGACTGCAGCAGTCGCTGGCCATCATCGAGTACCTGGACGAGCGCCATCCCGGCGCGCCGCTGCTGCCGGCCGATCCGGCGCTGCGCGCGCAAGCCCGCGCACTGGCGCAATTGATCGCCTGCGAAATGCATCCGCTCAACAACCTGCGCGCGCTCAAGCGCCTGCGCGCCCAGTTCGGCGCGGATGACGAACAGATCCAGGACTGGTACCGCCACTGGTGCGCCGAAGGCTTCCAGGCCTTCGAGGCGGCGCTGCCCGCGGCGCAGGACGGCCGCTACGCGCTGGGCGCCGCGCCCACGCTGGTCGAGTGCTACCTGATCCCGCAGGTCTACAACGCCTTGCGCTACGGCGCGGACCTGACGCCCTTCGAGCGGATCCGCGCCATCGTCCAGGCCTGCGCCGGCCTGCCCGCGTTCGTAGCGGCCCGTCCGGAAAACCAACCCGACGCGCCGCAGAGCGCGGCGGCCTAGGCAACACCCCCGAATAAGAAGCTGAACCGCCGCATTCCCCCCACGGAGACAATCATGCAGACAGAAATCCCCGCCGACGGCGCCGCCGTCGCAGCCCCCGGCCGTTCCGCGTCCGGCCCGCTGGTCAGCGCCGACGACCGCAAGGTGCTGGCCGCCACGCTGGTCGGCTCGGCCATCGAGTGGTACGACTATTTCATCTACGTCCAGGCGGCCGGCCTGGTGCTGGGCTCGCTGTTCTTCGCGCCTTTCGCCAAGGAGAACCCGGAACTGTCGTTGATCCTGTCGTTCGCGACCGTGGGCGTGGCCTTCCTGTTCCGGCCGCTGGGCGCCATCGTCTGCGGCCATCTGGGCGACCGCTACGGCCGCAAGCGGGTGCTGGCGGCCACGCTGATCCTGATGGGCGTGTCCACCGCGCTGATCGGCGTGCTGCCCACCTATGCGCAGATCGGCATCTGGGCGCCGGTGATGCTGGTGACGCTGCGCGTGCTGCAAGGCTTCTCCGCCGGCGGCGAATGGGGCGGCGCGGCCCTCATGGCGGTCGAGCACGCGCCGCGCGACCGGCGTTCGCTGTTCGGCGCCTTTCCGCAGATCGGCGTGCCGCTGGGCATGATCGTCGCCACCGGCGTGCTGTGGTGCATTACCTCGTTGGTCGGCCCCGACAATTTCATGGCCTGGGGCTGGCGGGTGTCCTTCCTGCTGTCCATCGCGCTCATCGTCGTCGGCGTCTTCATCCGCCGCGCGGTCGAGGAATCCCCCGTGTTCCTGGAGATGCAGTCGCGCCGCAGCCATTCCTCTGCGCCGCTGGGCACGCTGTTGCGCAAGCATCCGCGCCAGATCCTGCTGACCACGCTGATCTTCGTGGGCAACAGCACGGCCGGCTACCTGCTGGTCGGCTTCTTCATCAGCTACGGCAGCCGGGCGCTGCGCATGCCGCCGCAGCAGGTGCTGATGATCTGCACGCTGGCCGCGGCCTGCTGGCTGGGCACCACGCTGCTGGGCGGCTGGCTCGGCGACCGCATCGGCCGCGTGCGCACCTTCCAGCTCGGCTACGTGCTGCTGGCGCTGTGGGCGGTGCCGATGTGGTCCTTCGTCGACTCCGGCGACGTCATGCAATTCGCCTTCGCCCTGGCCGTGTTGTCGGTGCCGCTGGGCCTGACCTATGGCCCGCAGGCCGCGCTGTACGCCGAGATGTTCCCGGCCGACGTGCGCTACTCGGGCGTGTCGGCGGGCTACGCGCTGGGCTCCATCCTGGGCGGCGCCTTCGCCGCGATGATCGCGCAGTCCATCATCACCGCCACCGGACAGTCCTGGCATGTGGGTGTCTACGTCATCGCCATGGCCTTGGTGTCCTTCGTGGCCGTGAGCCTGGTCAAGGACCGGCCCGGCGTCACGCTGCACGCCGACTGAACTTGATCCTCTGCTGAAGCCACCTACCCACGCATGCCATGAGCACCTTCATCCGCCAGGACGACCTGATCGAATCCATCGCCAGCGCGCTGCAGTACATCAGCCACTACCATCCGGCCGATTACATCGCGCACCTGGCCCGCGCCTACGAATGCGAGGCCAGCGCGCCGGCGCGCGACGCCATGGCGCAGATCCTGGCCAGCTCGCGCATGGCCGCCATCGGCCGCCGGCCGATCTGCCAGGACACCGGCATCGTCAACGTCTTCCTGGAAGTCGGCATGGACGTGCGCTGGGAGGGCTTTACCGCCAGCCTGGAAGACGCCGTCAACGCCGGCGTGCGGCGCGCCTACCTGGACCCGGACAATCCGTTGCGGGCCTCGGTGGTGGCCGACCCGCTGTTCGGCCGCGGCAACACCCGCGACAACACGCCCGCCGTCATCAGCACGCGCATCGTGCCGGGCGCCAGCGTGGCCGTCACGGTCGCGGCCAAGGGCGGCGGCTCGGAAAACAAGGCGCGGCTGGCCATGCTGAACCCGGCCGACAGCATCGTCGACTGGGTGCTGGCTCAGATACCCGCCATGGGCGCCGGCTGGTGTCCGCCCGGCATGCTGGGCATAGGCGTGGGCGGCACGGCCGAAAAGGCGGTGCTGCTGGCCAAGGAAAGCCTGATGCAGCCGCTGGACATGCATGAACTGCAGGCGCGGGCTCGGCGCGGCGACGCGCTGGCGCCCGAGGACGCGCTGCGGCTGGAACTGCACGAACGCATCAACGCGCTGGGCGTGGGCGCGCAGGGCCTGGGCGGCCTCACCACCGTGCTGGACGTGAAGATCAAGACCTACCCCACGCACGCCGCCGCCAAGCCCGTCGCGCTGATCCCCAATTGCGCGGCCACGCGCCATGCCCGCTTCGTGCTGGACGGTTCCGGCCCCGCGCACCTGGCCCCGCCGTCGCTGGACCTATGGCCCGACCTGGGAGCCGCGCGCGGATCCAGCGCCGGCCGGCGCGTGAACCTGGACACGCTTACCCGCGAGGAAGTCGCATCCTGGCGCGCGGGCGAAACCCTGTTGCTCAACGGCCGCATGCTGACCGGACGCGATGCCGCGCACCAGCGCATCCGTGAAATGCTGGCGCGCGGCGAACCATTGCCGGCCGACTTCCGCGGCCGCGCCATCTACTACGTAGGGCCGGTGGACGCCGTGCGCGACGAAGCCGTCGGACCCGCCGGCCCCACCACGTCGACGCGCATGGACGGCTACACCGGCATGATGCTGGAGCGCACGGGACTGCTGGCGATGATAGGCAAGGCGGAGCGCGGTCCGCAGGCGGTCGAGGCGATCCGGCGCCACCGGGCGGCCTACCTGATCGCCGTGGGCGGCGCCGCCTATCTCGTGTCCCGCGCCATCCGCAGCGCACGCGTGGTCGCCTTCGAGGACCTGGGCATGGAAGCGATCCATGAGTTCGAAGTCCAGGACATGCCCGTGACCGTGGCGGTGGACGCCGAAGGCGGCAACCTGCATGTGTCGGGGCCGGCGCAGTGGCGCCGGACGGCGGGGGCCAGGGAAATACCGGTGGCGCTGACGGAGACTGCCTGACGACGAAGGTCGAAGCCGTCCTGGTAGGGGCAGCCTGGATCCCGCCGCGCCCCGGCGCGCCCTCAACCCACCTTGAATTCCACCACCGCCCCGCCGCTGCCATACAGCGGCGCATATTCCAGCACCTTGGCGCCGCGGAACTGCCCGCCCAACGCGCCCAGCAGCCAGGACATGTGCTTGAAGCCCATCTCCGCCTTGGCCTGCCCGGCGTACTCGGGCATGAGTTCACGCAGTTGTCCGGCATCGCCGCCTTCCAGCAACGCCAACATGCGGCGGTTCCACTCGTCGTCGGCCGGCGAGATCACACAATCCGAGTCCGGCGCCACCGGCTCGCGGAACATGGTGTTGGACAGTCCGCCTATGCCGATGACCGCTGCCCGCTTGTTCTGGAGCGCGGCCGCCTGCAGGGCGATGCGGCTGAGCTGCTCCGTCTGCGCATGGTCGTGGTAGAGGTTGTTGGCCGCCAGCGTCACCGGTAGCTGATCGGTGCCGAAGCCCATCAACGTGCTGACCG
This sequence comes from Achromobacter xylosoxidans, assembly GCF_014490035.1. Taxonomy (NCBI): domain Bacteria; kingdom Pseudomonadati; phylum Pseudomonadota; class Betaproteobacteria; order Burkholderiales; family Alcaligenaceae; genus Achromobacter; species Achromobacter xylosoxidans. Next base: position 4,059,550 of record NZ_CP061008.1, read on the forward strand.
TGATGGTGCCCGTGTCGATGGGAAAGTGGTCGTAGTCCACGCCGCGCGCATGGATGCCGGCATCGCGGCAGCCCTGCACACAGGCTTCGGCCAGAACCGTATCGCTGGCGATGTCGAAGGGCAGCTCGCCATACTCGTGCCAGTTCTCATCCACGTGCACGCCAGTGCTGCGCGCGCGGGTGATCCATAGCTGGTCCAGCACTGCCATCCACTGGGTCGAATACACCAGCACCACGTCGGGCCGGGAAGCCGCCAGCGACTTGCCGGCCGCGCGCAGCGCCTGGTTCAGCCGCCCCCAGGGCGCCACGTCGCTGCGCAATTGCGGCAGCGGGCTGCCGGGAACGAGAAATGCGGAAACGAGGGTCATGGCATGTGTCCTTCGAGGGCTAGGCGGTCGCACCGGCGGATGCTTCGAGGCGGGACAGCCCGGCCTCCTGAAGATTCCATTCCATCACCGCGTTACCGGTGCCGATCACGGTGCCGTAGCCGTGGAACTTGCCCGCCAGCTGCGGATAGCCCATGGCCGCGTGCATCCAGGTGAAGGCGCCGGATTTCACTTCAGCGAAGGCTTCGTCGATGAACTGCGGCAGCAGCTCGAACACCTCGCCCATCCTGCCCTTGCGCATCAGCTCGATCATGCGGATGTCCCACAGATAGCCGTCGTAGCGCGCTGGATGCTCCTTGGACATGTCCTCGGGCACCTCGGGCTGTTCATGAAAATGCCAGTGCGACAGCGTATTGCTGGCCAGCAGTACCGCGCGCCGCCCGCTCTTGCGTATGGTTTCGCGCGTGGCCCGGCCCAGCAGGTCCATTTCCTTGAGCCCCTCTTTGGTGTTGAGGTAGTACGGCGTGTTGTTCGCCGACAGCCCCACCACCGGAATGTCCCATTGCGGCCGCACCATGTGCAGCGTGGTGATGGTGCCGTAGTCCACCCTGAACTTCGGGTTGCGCATCATCTTGGTGACCAGGCCCAGCTTGCGGCCTTCCTCGCAGCAGGCTTCGGCCAGTTCTACGTCCACGTCCATGCCGAAGTCGTAGCGGAACAGGTCGGGAAAGATCGGGTCCACCGAGCGGCCCGCCAGGCGCGGCACGCCCAGGAAATGGTGGCCCACCTGCGTGATCCAGTGCGGCGAATGCACCAGCAGCACATCGGGCCGCAGGCGTTCGATGCTCTCGCGCACATGATCGTAGGCCCAGCGCAAGGTTTCCCAGCCGCCGCGCGAGCGCGGCTCGTTCTGCGGCGGGTTCTCGCCGTACACCAGGTGCGGCGGATGGGGAGCCAGGAATCCGGAAAGAATTTCGCCGTCCTTCATTGCTTACTCCTTTGCGAGAGCAGTGGGAACCCGATGTCGACCGATGCTGCGAGGCCCATTATTTTGTACGTATACGTACTGGATTCGAGTATCGAGTCACTGCAGGCCGCTGTCAACGGGCGGCACGCCCTCAGCAGCTAGGGAATTTCCCGAGCAGGCGAAAAAAAAGAGCAGCGATAGCTGCTCCTTAAAAAAGACCTTGCGGAAAAACCGTCTCCATCCTCTCGTACGGAGATGGCCGGTTTCTCGCGGCGCCGGCGGGCGCGATCAAGCCTGGGAGAAATTAGACGCCATTCCTGGCCCCAGGCACATCACTGAAATTGGGTATTTTGCGCCCCGCAGCAACGTCAACGCATAGTTGGCCACATCCAGAAACAAACGCCGGCGGCACTCCGATATCATCGCGGCTCCCTGCGCCCCGCCCGCCCGTTCATGAGTCCATCTTCCGCCCGCCGCCTTTCGTCCCGCCACCTGACCCGCCTGATCGTCCTGGCCGCGCTGGGCGCGGCGGCGGCCAGCTTTGGCCCGCCCGTCCAGTCGCAAACCGCCCGCAAGCCTTCGCCCTATGAAAACTCGCGGCCGTTGACCGCCGACGAGCGCGCGGCGCAGCAGGCGGAAGACGCCAGGAAAACCGGCCCCGCCTTCCTGGGGAAAATCCAGACCCAGGCCGAATTCCAGCAGCTTGCCCGGGTCTACAACCCTGGCACGCCGTTGGAGATCCCCCACGTGCTGTTCGTGATCGACCGGAAACAGGGCGGCAAGATCTACTACGTCAATACACCGCGCTACTCGCTGCACGAGAACTTCGCGCGTGAACGTCGCCTCTTGCCCGCCAACGACAAGGCCACGCTGATCGCGCAGTACAAGGAGCCGCAGCGGCGCCTGCTGTTCGGCACGCTCAGTTGGCAGCGCGACCTGCCCGGCTACACCTATGAATTCTGGGAAGGCGACCGGCTCACCCCGGAGCTGTTGAAGCTGACCGAGGAAAAACTGCAGGCCAGCTTCTACGAGCCCGTGCGCTTCAAGGCCAATTCCACGCTGCACGAACAGGTCGCGCAGAATTCTGGCCTGAAGCCCGTGACGCAGGAATCGCTGCTGCGCGAACAGACCTTCCTGCCGCTGAACACCGGCCAGGCGCAAGGCCGGCTGCGCATCGTGGCTTCGGTGGACGACACGCCGGACCTGGCGCCGACCGACATCCTGGTGCTGGACGAGGTTCCGGTGGCGCTGCCGCCCGTGGCCGGCCTGGTCACGCAGCGCCCCTCCACCCTGCTGTCCCACGTCAATCTGCTGGCAAAGGGCTGGCGCATTCCCAACGCCTATGTGCGCGATGCCGTCGCCGCACTGCGCGAGCACGACGGCCAATGGGTCGAGCTGACCGTCACCAGCAGCGGCTATCAGGTGCAACGCATCGCCAAGCCTGAAGCACCGCCGCCCAGGGCTGCCCTGCCGCTGCCCAAGCCCGACCTGACGGTCAAGGCGATCAAGCCGCTCTCCGGCATGGTCACGCGCGACAGCCGCCATTGCGGCGTGAAGGCGGCCAACCTGGGCGCGCTGAAGTCCACGCTGCCGCCTGCGGCCACCGTGCCGGACGGCTTCTGCATCCCCTTCGCGCAGTACGCGGCCTTCATGGCGCAGCTGGGCGTGCCGCAGCGCATGGCCGCGCTGGAGCAGCGGGCGGACTTCACCGGCGACGCCAACGTGCGCCGCGCCGAACTGGCTGCGCTGCGCCAGGACATCATCCAGGCCCAACCGGATCCGGCCTTGGCCGCCGCCTGGCGCGAACGCTGGCAAAAGCAGTTGCAGGGCCGCGGCGTATTCGTGCGCAGCTCGTCCAATTCCGAGGACCTGCCGGGATTCAGCGGCGCGGGGCTCTACACCACCGTGCCCAACGTGACACAGGCCGACGCGCTGGCGCAAGCCGTGCAGACCGTGTGGGCCTCGGTCTACAACTACGAAGCGTACGAAGCCCGGCGCGCGGCCGGCATCGGCCAGGACGGCGTGGTGATGGCGGTGCTGGTGCAACAGGCGGCGGCATCGGACAGCTCGGGCGTCATGATCACCCGCGATCCCTTCGACGCCTCGCGCCGCTACGTCACCTACATCTCGGCCAAGCGCGGCCTGGGCATCAAGGTGGTGGAAGGCAAGCGGCAGGCCGAACAGCTGATGTACTCCAGCTGGTCCAAGGCGGTGCAGGTGCTGACCCGCTCCGCCGAAGACACCCAACTGGTGCCGGACGCCGCGGGCGGCGTGCGCGAAGTGCCGATCGAGGGCGCGCGCCAGGTGTTGAACGATGCCCTGGTGGCGCGCCTGGCTGCCGTGGGCAGCCAGGTCAAGCAGCGCCTGGGCGGCGCGGACCAGGATATCGAATGGGCCGTGCAGGGTGACGACATCCTGATCCTGCAGGCCCGGCCGTACATCGACGGCAGCCGGTAACGACCCGGCCGAAAGGCAAACCGGGCAAGGTCGCCGCGAACGGCGCCTTGCCCGCACTTCCTAGATGTGCAGCGCGTGGCCCAGCGCCTTGAGCGCCGCTTCCTGCACCGCTTCGCCCAGCGTCGGATGCGCGTGAATGGTGCCCGCCACGTCTTCCAGCGTGGCGCCCATTTCCAGCGACTGGCCGAAGGCCGTCGACAGCTCGGACACGCCGCGTCCCACTGCCTGCCAGCCCACGATCAGGTGGTTGTCGCGGCGCGCGACCACGCGCACGAAGCCGTCGGTGGATTCCAGCGTCATCGAGCGGCCGTTGGCGGCGAACGGGAAGGACGCCGTCAGGCAGTCCAGCCCCGCGCTTTCCGCCTCCGCGGGCGACAGGCCCGCCACCACGACCTCGGGGTCGGTGAAGCAGACCGCCGGGATGGAGGCAGGCTGGAAATGGCGGCGCTTGCCCGAAACCAGCTCGGCCACCATCTCGCCCTGCGCCATGGCGCGGTGCGCCAACATGGGTTCGCCGGCGATGTCGCCGATGGCCCAGACGTCGCGCATGGAGGTGCGGCACTGGTCGTCGATGCGCAGCGCGTTGCCCTTGCGGTCCAGCTGCAGGCTTTCCAGCCCCCAATCCTGCGTGCGCGGACGCCGTCCCACCGCGATCAGCACGCGGTCGGCCGGCAGCAGGGTTTCGACGCCCGCCGCGTCCTGCACGCGCACCGCATTGCCGGCGCCGTTCAGGCCCAGCACCTTGCGGCCCAGGTGCAGGTCCACGCCCATTTTGCCTAGCGCCGCCGCCACCGGCTTGGTGAGTTCGGCGTCGTAGGTCGGCAGGATGCGGTCCTGCGCTTCCACCACGGCCACTTCGGCGCCCAGCTTGCGGTACACGGTTCCGAGTTCCAGGCCGATGTAGCCGCCGCCCACCACCACCAATTGCCTGGGGATGCTGGCAGGCGACAAGGCTTCGGTGGACGACACCACCATGCCGCCGAAAGGCATGGACGGCAGCGGCGTCGGTTCGGAGCCCGCCGCCAGCAGCAGATGTTCGCACTGGATGCGGATGGCGCCGGACTCGCCGCCTTCCACTTCCACGGTCTTGCCGTCCAGCAACCGGGCCCAGCCGCGCACCACTTCCACGCCGTTCTTCTTCAGCAACGCGGCCACGCCGCCGGTCAGCTTGCCGACGATGCCGTCCTTCCAGGCCACGGTCTGGGCCAGGTCGATGGCGGGCGCCGACACGGAAATGCCCAGCGCCGACTTGCCCGCGTAGTGGCGCGCCTTGTCGAATTCCTCGGCCGCGTGGATCAGCGCCTTGGAGGGGATGCAGCCGATGTTCAGGCAGGTGCCGCCCAGCTGGGCGCCTTCGACCAGGATGGTCGGCACGCCCAGCTGGCCGGCGCGGATGGCGGCGACGTAGCCGCCGGGGCCGCCGCCGATCACCAGCAAAGTCGTAGTCTTAGTGATCTGGCTCATGCTTACTCCACGAAAAGCAGCGCGGGTTGTTCCAGCAGCGCGCGCACCGCCTGGATGAAGCGCGCCGCGTCCATGCCGTCCACCACGCGGTGGTCGAAGGACGACGACAGGTTCATCAGCTTGCGCGCCACCACGGCGCCATTGCGGATAGCGGGCCGCTCGACGATGCGGTTCACGCCCACGATGCCGACCTCGGGATGGTTGATCACCGGCGTGGTGACGATGCCGCCCAAAGGCCCCAGGCTGGTAATGGTGATGGTCGACCCCGACAGCTCGTCGCGGCTGGCGCTACCCGTGCGCACCGCCTCGGCCAGGCGGACGATCTCGGCCGCCATGGACCAGAGGTCGCGCGCCTCGGCGTGGCGCATGACCGGCACCATCAGGCCGCCGTCGCTCTGCGTGGCGATGCCGATGTGGACCCCGCCGTAGCGCGTGACCACGCCGCCCTCGTCGTCGTAGCGCGCGTTGATCTGCGGAAAATCGCGCAGCGCCACCACCATGGCGCGCGCCAGCAGCGGCAATAGCGTGAGCTTGCCGCGCGTCGCGCCCCACTTCTGGTTGAGGCTGGCGCGCAACTCTTCCAGTTCGGTCACGTCGATTTCCTCGACGTAGCTGAAGTGCGGAATGCGGCGTTTGGACTCCGCCATCTTCTGCGCGATCTTGCGGCGCAGGCCGATGACCGGCACGTTTTCCTCGTCGTTGCGCTCGGCGTAGGCCACGCCGCCGCGGGCTTGGGCGCCCCCGCCCTGCCCTTGCAGGTAGGCGTCCAGGTCTTCGTGCAGGATGCGGCCGGCCGGGCCGCTGCCGTGCACGTAGCGCAGTTCGACGCCCAGGTCCCAGGCGCGCTTGCGCACCGCGGGCGACGCCAGCGGCTTGTCGCCGGGCTGGCGCGCGACGGCGGCGGTCGCCTGGCGCGCGGGCTTGGCCGGCGCGGCTGGCGGCGCGGCCGGCTTCGCGAGCGCGGCGGCCTCTGCCTTCGGCGCAGGCGCGGACTGCGGCGCAGGCGCTGCGGCGGCAGGTTGTGCCGCCGCGGGAGCCGCAGCCGCCTTGGCCGGCGGCGCATCGGCGCCGGGCTTCAGGTTGCCCTCGCCTTCGACTTCCAGGCGGATCAGCTCGCCGCCCACCGCCATGACCTGGCCCACGTCCCCGCCCAGCGCGACCACGCGGCCGACCACCGGCGCGGGAATCTCGACCGTGGCCTTGTCCGTCATGACGTCGGCCAGGGGCTGGTCCTCGGCCACCATGTCGCCGATCTTCACGTGCCAGGCGACCAGTTCCACTTCCGCGATGCCTTCGCCGATGTCGGGCATCTTGATGACATGAATACCCATCTCTCAACCCTCCATCGCGCGCTTGAACGCTTCGCCGACCCGGCGCGGGCCGGGGAAGTACGCCCATTCCTGCGCGTGGGGATACGGCGTATCCCAGCCGGTCACGCGTTCCACGGGCGCCTCCAGATGATGGAAGCAGTGTTCCTGCACCAGCGCGATCAGCTCGGCGCCGAAGCCGCAGGTGCGCGTGGCTTCGTGCACCACCACGCAACGGCCGGTCTTCTTGACCGAGTTGACGATGGCGTCCAGGTCCAGCGGCCACAGGCTGCGCAGGTCGATGATCTCGGCGTCGATGCCGGTTTCCTCGGCGGCCGTCAGCGACACGTGCACGGTGGTGCCGTAGGTCAGCACGGTCAGCGCGTTGCCGGGCCGCACGATGGCGGCCGAGTCCAGCGGCACGGTGTAGTAGCCGGTGGGCACCACGCTGCCCGGCCGCCCGGTCCAGGGCGTGACGGGCCGGTCATGGTGGCCATCGAACGGGCCGTTGTAGAGCCGCTTGGGCTCCAGGAAGATGACCGGGTCGTCGTTCTCGATGGACGCGATCAGCAGGCCCTTGGCATCGTACGGATTGGACGGCATCACCGTGCGCAGCCCGCAGACCTGCGTGAACATGGCCTCGGGGCTCTGGCTGTGCGTCTGGCCGCCGTAGATGCCGCCGCCGCAAGGCATGCGGATGGTCATGGGCGCGACGAATTCGTTGACCGAGCGGTAGCGCAGGCGCGCGGCCTCGGACACGATCTGGTCCGAAGCGGGATAGAAATAATCGGCGAACTGGATCTCGCAGACGGGGCGCAAGCCGTAGGCGCCCATGCCCACCGCCACGCCGACGATGCCGCCTTCGGAGATGGGCGTGTCGAACACGCGCGAGCTGCCGTACTTGGCCTGCAGGCCTTCGGTGCAGCGGAACACGCCGCCGAAATAGCCGACGTCCTGCCCGAACACCACCACGTTGTTGTCGCGCTCCAGCATCACATCCATGGCCGAGCGCAAAGCCTGGATCATGGTCATCGGCGCGGAGGCCGGACCAGCGTTGTTATCGATAGCCATGATCAGACTCCGAGCTGCTGACGCTGCCGGCGCAGATGCTCCGGCATGTCCTTGTACACGTCTTCAAAGATGCTGGCGGCGCTGGGGACGTGGCCGTCCACCAGGGTGCCGTAGCTTTCCGCTTCCTTCTGCGCCGCCAGGATCTCGGCGTCGAGCTCGGCCTTGACGGCTTCATGCTCTTCGTCGGACCAGATGCCCAGCAGGATCAGGTGCTTCTTGAAACGCGCGATCGGATCGCCCAGCGGGAAGTGGCTCCAATCGTCGCCGGGACGGTACTTGGAGGGATCGTCGGACGTCGAGTGCGGCCCGGCGCGGTAGGTCACCCATTCGATCAGGGTCGGCCCCAGATTGCTGCGGGCGCGTTCGGCGGCCCAGCGCGAGGCGGAGTAGACCGCCAGGAAATCGTTGCCGTCCACCCGCAGCGAAGCGATGCCGCAGCCCACGCCGCGGCCCGCGAAGGTCGCGCCTTCGCCGCCGGCGATGGCCTGGAAGGTGGAGATGGCCCACTGGTTGTTGACCACGTTCAGGATGACCGGCGCGCGGTAGACGTGGGCGAAGGTCAGTGCGGTGTGGAAGTCGGCCTCGGCGGTGGCGCCGTCGCCGATCCAGCCGGAAGCGATGCGGGTGTCGCCCTTGATGGCCGAGGCCATGCCCCAGCCCACCGCCTGAATGAATTGCGTGGCCAGGTTGCCGGAGATGCTGAAGAAGCCCCGTTCGCGGTCGGAATACATGACCGGTAGTTGGCGCCCCTTGAGCGGATCGCGTTCGTTGGACATCAGCTGGCACATCATGGTGACCAGCGAGGCGTCGCGCGCCAGCAGGATGCTCTGCTGGCGGTAGGTCGGAAAGCACATGTCGCCCTGCTCCAGCGCCATGGCGTGGGCCGTGCCGATGGCCTCTTCGCCCAGGCTCTGCATGTAGAACGAAATCTTCTTCTTGCGCTGGGCGGTCAGCATGCGCGCATCGAACAGACGCGTCTTCAGCATGTTGCGCATGCCGGCGCGCAGCTGCTCATGGCTGAGTTCCGGCGCCCACGGTCCGACGGCGCTGCCGTCGTCCGCGATCACCCGGACCAGGCTGTAGGCCAGTCCGCCGGTATCGACCGCGGCAACATCAATGGGGGGTTTGGGCACATCGCCGGGCGGCGACAGGTGCAGGTAGGAAAAATCGGTCTTGCAACCCGGGCGCCCTGTAGGCTCCGGGACGTGCAACTTCAACGGCCCATATTGGCTCATGTATTGTCTCCACGCTTGATCGTGTCATGCGCATTCTTCTTACCAAGACACTGCCCAAGGGGGTGACCTCGGACATTGCCATCGTCGGCCGGTGCAAAGGGATGAACATGCACGACCGGCAGCCAGAGTAGCACAGGGCGCAGCCCCGAAACAGGGGCCGCGCCGGGCCTCGTTGCCCGCGCCGGTCGCGGGCCATGCGGCGCTGGCGGGGTCGCGGTGGCGGCGGCCGGCGACGTCATATACTGCCTGTCCCTGATCCGCTGGAAACCGACGTGCCCCGATTGACCGCCTCGAAATGGTTCAGCTGGACCGGCATCGTGTTCGCCGCGCTGTACCTCGCCATCGTCATCCTCTGCGTTGCCGCCGCGCTGTCGGCCGGCGGCGACGACAAGGGGCGTTTCGTGCTGCTGCAATTGCCGCTGGCGCTGCAACTGGCGCTACTGCATGAACTGAACTTGGACCGTTTGCTGGAAGGCCTGTCCTGGGTCGGCGGCTACCTGCTGATCGGACTGCCCACGCTGGCCCTCTTCTACTTCGCGGGCTGGAGCCTGGAGCGGCTCGTGCGCCTGGCCTTCCGGCCGTTCGGGGACCGGCGCCAGGCACGCCGCCCATGAAGAATTGCCGCCGCCCGGTTTTTCCTTGCGCGCGCAACAGCAAAACAGGCCATGCGGGGCCATGGGTCAGGCTTGGTTCTTGCGATTGCCGGTCTTCCTCGCATTGCCGACCATGGGCAGTATGAATGCACCGCGATGACTAGCCCTGAAGCCGCGCGGCGGTCAGTGGCCTAGTCCGCGAAGGACATTGCCATCTCTAGCTTCCTTTTTTGGTCAAGAAGTAGTGCGCGGGCGAATCTCCGAAGGCGCGGCGGAACATGGCAATGAAGTTGCTTGGCGAGGCGTAACCCAATTGATCGGAAACATCCGTTACTGACGCACCGCGCGCCAGCATTTCCAGCGCGTGTCCCAATTGCGCCTGCTGGCGCCATTGGGCGAAGCTCAAGCCTGTTTCCGACAGGATCAGCCGCCTCAAGGTTCGGGCCGACATGGCTCCCCACTGCGCCCAGTCCTCCAATGTGCGCGGATTGCCAGGGTTTTCCAGAATCGCCTGCGCCACACGGGCCAGCCGCGGGTCGGAAGGCATGGGGATGTGAAGCGACTCATGCGGCGCTCGGCGGATTTCGTCGAGGATGACCGCGGCGATGCGAACCTGCTCCGGCGCCAGCAGCGCATGCTTATCCCAATTCTCGGCACGCCGCACCAGAGCATGCAAGACCTCCGAAATGCCGATGACGCACGGCTGTTTCGGTAGCCGTCTTCCTCCATGAGGAGTGATCAGCAGGCTCCAGCCCGTCAGCGCGCCACTTACCCGCACCTGATGGGGAATGTTCGGCGGTATCCAGCCTGCACGGTGCGGGGGCAGCAGCCACGAGCCATGCTGTGTCCTGACCTGAATCATCCCCGCTTCGACACAGAAGACCTGGCCTCTCGCATGCTGATGCCAGTCGTACTCCCGCGTCCCGAGCTGGAATTCATTGTCGGGATTGTCATTGCCTCTCAGCGCGATAAGGAAAGGTCCTTCGAGCCACTCGCTGAGATCAACGGTTGGAGAGACTCGGGCCGGTTCGGGCGTATTGGCCATTTTTCACTATTTTTAGTCCATTTGCCGTTATATCAGTTTACCTCCCGCCAACCACAATGGCCTATCTGCAGGTTTCACAACGATAGATTGACCATTGTTCATTCGGGATCAGGTACACATGTCTTCCACCTCTACGCCAGTCATGCCCCCACCGCTTTTACGCGATGGAATTTCAACTTGGGTTGCCACCCTGGTCGCCTGCCTGTGCGCCTTCATGGTCGTGATGGATGGCGCCATCGTGAGTGTCGCGCTCCCGTCGATGCGGGACGACCTGGGGCTATCTGCGGTACAGCTTCAATGGGTGGTCGATATCTATCTTTTGCTGCTGGGTGGCTTCATGCTGCTGGCGGCTCGCGCCAGCGACATCTATGGCCGGCGAAACGTGTTGCTATGGGGATTGGCGTTGTTCACTGGCGCCAGCCTGATGGGTGGCTTGGCGCAATCAGGAGCGATCCTGCTGGTTGCTCGCGCAGTGCAAGGATTTGGCGCCGCAGCGCTGGCAACATCGCCGCTGGCTGTGATCGTGGCTGCTCATCCCCCTGGAGCCGGCCAGGATCGCGCGATTGGTTGTTGGGCAGCGTGCGCCGCGATGGGTTCTGCTTTCGGCGTGGTGATCGGCGGCGTGCTGACCAGTCTGGTCGATTGGCGCTGGGTCATGTTCGTCAATGTACCGCTGGGCCTGATTCTGTTCGTAGCGGTCATGCTCAGCCTGAGTCCGCTGCATCCGGATACGCCAAGGGCCAAGCTGGACATACCGGGAGCCATCACGGTGACGCTGTCCTTGGCATCATTTCTGTACGCCATATCGCAATCGGCTCATGCAGGCTGGAGCGACACGCTCGTATTCAATGCAATGGTTTTTGCACTGATCATGTTCCTGGCGTTCGTGTTCCGGGAATTTCGCGCCAAGCAGCCGCTGGTCCGATTCGGCATCTTCCGATTGCGCAATGTTCCCATCGGGATGGTCATGGTCTCGGGGCTAGGCGCAATTCTCACGGCCTCGGCGTTCTTCCTGTCTTTGGCGCTGCAGCGCATTGATGGACGCAACCCGCTGGAAACAGGCTTGGCACTGTTGCCGATGGCCCTCGCCCTGGCAATCGCGGCAATGGCTTCCCGCTCTTTGCGCGATGCCGGTTTCACCCGCTTGCCATTGATCGGCGGCTTGATCGCTGCGGGAGGGTTGATCTGGCTCTATTGGCTGCCCATGCATCCAGTGCATGCGACCGAACTTCTGCTACCGACCCTGCTGGTCGGCGCAGGTAACGGCCTGGTGATGATGAGCGCGACCCAGGCCGTGCTGGCCGGGGTACCCCGCCAGGATTCTGGATTGGCGGCAGGTCTGCAAAACACCTCACGCCAATTGGGCGGCGCCGTCGGCATTGCCATTCTGGCTTCTGTGGCCCATGGCGTGACGACGGCTCACCTGGCCGGCGGCGAGATACCGCAAGTGGCTGAACTGGCCGGGTATCACGCGGCATTCCTGATCGCGGGGCTGCTCAGCATCGTCTCTGCCCTGGCTTCGCTGCTGCTTCAGCGTACGCCCGTCTCGGGCGGCCAGGGAGAAACACAGTGGACTCAGACCGGACCGGTCCACTCCGTGACGAATTCCCGGTAGTCCGGGCGGTTGGCCGGCGGCACCGCGCAAGCCGGCGTGCCAATGGCCAAGAAGCCCAGGAAACGGTAGTCCAGCGCGTCCAGGCCCAGCGCGTTCTGCACGTCTTCGACGTAGGTGCCGATACCGGTGCTCCAGAACGCGCCGTAGCCCAGCATGTGCACGGCGTTCAGCAGGTTCATGGTGGCGGCGCCGGTGGCCAGCAGCTGTTCCTGCTCCGGAATCTTGGTGTTGTCGTGCGCGATCTTCTGCGCCACCGCGACGAAGAGCGGCACGCCGGCCATCCATTCGCGCACCGATTTTTCCTTTTCCGGCGTCATGCGCGGATCGCCGCTGCGCTTGACGGCGTCCAGCGCCAGATCGGCCAGCTTGCCGATGGCCTCGCCCTGGATCACCACGAAACGCCACGGACGCAAGGCGCCATGGTCGGGCGCCGACATGGCCGCCTGCAGGATCTGTTCGAGTTCCTCGGGCTTGGGCGCCGGGGCGCGGAGGAACTTGAAGGAACGGCGCGTATTCAGGGCGTGCAACGGGGTGGCGGTCGGGGTCGTGGTCATCGGATCAGGCGTCAATGAGAAAGAAACACAATTCATATTACGCCACTCCGCCGCCGCAGGCCGTCATCCCCCCGGACCGCCAGAGGTCATTCGATCTGGATGCCGACCTCTTTGATGACGCCCGCCCAGCGCGCCAGCTCCGCGTTGACGAACTGGCCCAGCTCGGCCGGGCTGCTGGCGCCGGGCGTGGCGCCCTCGCCCTTGAAACGGGTCTGCAGGGCCGGCACCGCCAGCGAGCGCGCCACCGCCTGGTTCAGCACAGCCACCACCGCGTCGGGCGTGCCCTTTGGGGCCATCAACGCATTCCAGGTGTTGATCTCGTAGCCCTTGAACATCGGGTCCTCGGCCACCGTCGGCACGTCGGGCAGTTCTGCCGAACGGTCACGCGTGGTCACGGCCAGGGCGCGCAAGGCGCCCGCGCGAACCTGCGGCAAGGCCGCCGGCAAGGTGGCGAAGCTGAACTGGGTCTCGCCGCTCATGACCGAGGAATTGGCCAGCGACCCGCCCCGGTACGGCACGTGCTGGATCTGCACCTTGGCCTCCGAGGCGAACATGGCGCCAGCCACGTGTACCGGCGAGCCATTGCCGCTGGAGGAATAGTTCAGGTCGCCCGGCTTCTCGCGCGCCAGCTTGACCAGATCGGCCACCGAGGCGACCGGCAGCTTGGGATTGGCGACCAGCACCAGCGGGATGGACGCGATCATGCTGACCGGCGTGAAGCCGCCCACCGGGTCGTAGCCCAGCGACTTCTTGTACACGACCGGATTGATGCCATGGCTGGACACGGTGGCCATGAACAAGGTGTAGCCATCGGGCGCGGCCTGCTGCACGGAGGCCGCGGCGATGTTGCCGGCGGCGCCGGCCTTGTTTTCGATGATGACGGGCTGCTTGAGCTCCTTGCTCAACTGCTCGCCCAGCGCCCGCGCCAGGATGTCCGTGGTGCCGCCGGCGGCGTAGCCCACCACGATGCGCACCGGCTGGCTAGGGTACGCCCCCTGCGCGTGCAGCGGCGCCGCGCACAGCCACGCCGCCAAACCCGCCAGGCCTGCCCTCAGATGAACCGCTTTCATGTCTGTCTCCTCGTCGCCGCGCTTCTGCTGCGCGGTCTATGGCCTGGCCGTCCCCGGTGGGATCGGTGGCCGGGTTGATCCGGTCCGCGACGGATTCAGGACGCAAGCCTCCCCCGGGCCGCGCCGGCGACGGCGCGGACCTGCAAGCCGCGTAGGGAATCCGGCCCGCGGCCGGAGATCAGGTGCCGGTGAACACCGGCGCTCTCTTTTCCGCGAACGCCTTGCGGCCTTCGCGGTAGTCATTGCTTTCGAAACACTCCAGCACCAGACGGCGCATGCCCTCCACGTCGACTTCCGGCCCCAGCTGCTGGAGCTGCCGGATCATCTTCTTGCCGGCGCGCAGCGTCAGCGGCGCGTTGGCCTGGATCTGCGCCAGCATGGTCTCCAGCACCTGCGGCAGTTCGTCCGCCGGGGCCACCCTGCGGATCAGGCCCAGCTCCTTGGCCTGATGGGCGTCGTAGCGCGCCGCCGTAAGGAAGATCTCCAACGCGTTGGCCGGACCGACCGCCGTCACCAGGTTGCGGATCGCGGTCAGGCGGTAGCCCAGGCCCAGCTTGCCGGCGGGAATGGCGAAGCTGCTGTTGTCCGAGGCGATGCGGATGTCGCAGCACAGTGCGATGTTCAGGCCGCCGCCGATGCAATAGCCCTGGATGTACGCAATCGTGGGCTTGTCGTAGTCGTACAGCGCCAGCTGCGCGGTTTCGGCCACGCGTTCGTATTCCACCACGGCGTCTTCGCCGCTGCGCAGCTTGTCGAACTGCGAGATGTTGGCGCCGCTGACGAAGGCCTTGCCGCCCGCGCCCTGCAGCACCACCGCCCGAATCTCCGGGTCCTGGCGGAAGGCTTCCAGCACCACCGGCACCGCCTCCCACATGGCGAACGACACGGCGTTGTGCCGCTGCGGATCGTTGAAGGTCAGCCAGCCCACCGCGCCGCGCTTTTCGGCCACGATGCTGTCGGTGATATCGCCCTGCAGGATGCGTTGTATGGTCACGGTTGCTTTCCTTGTATGACTGTCTGGTGCCGTTGAATGCCATTGCTCAGGTGGGCGCGCATGGCAAGGCGCGCGGCCTCGCTGTCGCCCGCCACGATGGCATCGAAGATGCGGTGATGTTCGCGTTCGATTTCCGGCACGCGCTCGGTGCCGGCGCTGGTGTAGCGCAGCGTGCGCACGGCGCCGCGGAACACGTGGCGCAGGTGCGCCAACAGGCGCACGAAGTAAGGGTTGTTGGTGGCCTCGCCCACGGCCATGTGGAAGTCCAGCGCGTGGTCGGCGCCGGCCTGCCAGTCGTTGCCAGCCGCGTCTACCCGTTGCAGGGCCTGGCGCAGGGTTTCGATCTGTTCGGGGGTGCGGTGCAAGGCCGCCTGCGCGGCCGCGCCGGATTCCAGCTCCACGCGCAGTTGGAAGATGTGCGCCAGCGGCTCGGGCTGCAGCAGGTCTTCGGGCGCGATCTCGAAATTGCGCGTGCCCACGTCCTGCGCCACGAAGGAGCCCACGCCGCGCCGCGTATCCACATATCCCGACAGCTTCAGCCGCGCGATCGCCTCGCGCACCACGTTGCGGCTGACGGCGAACATCTGCGCCAGCTCGAACTCCGTGGGCAGGCGCTGGCCGGGCTCGAATTCGCGCGCCACGATCTTCTGGCGGATCTGCGAAGCGATCTCGTCCGGCAGGTTGTCGGGGCGTCCCAGGCTGGAAAAGACCTGGTCGGCGGCGGTGGATGGTGCGTTCATGGGGGCTGTCTCCGTCTGGGCCGCCGGATACGCGGGCGGCCTTGGCGGCGATTTTATGCTCGGTGCCTGGACGGATCCCTTAAATGACGCCTTCGCGGGCCAGCTGCTGCAAGTCGGCGGGCGCCAAGCCCAGCATGCCGCCGTAGACGTCGCCATTGTGCTGGCCGCGCTCGGGCGCGGGCGCCATTTCCCCAGCGCTCGAGCGGCTCAGGATCATCGGCTGCCCCACCACCGAGATCGGCCCCAGCGCGGGATGGCGAATCTCGCGGCTGAGTCCCAGGTGGCGCACCTGCGGATCCTCGAAGGTCTGGTCCATGCCCAGGATCGGACCGCAAGGCACGCCTTCCTTGTTCATCAACGCGATCCATTCGGCGGTGCGTCGGGTCGCGGTGCGCGCGCCGATGGCCGCGTTCAGCGCCGGACGGTTGCGCGCCCGCAGCGGCACGGTCAGGAAGCGCTCGTCCTCGATCAGTTCCGGCAGTTCCAGCACGCGGCACAGGCGCGCATAGATATCGTTGCCCATGGCCGCGATGTTCATATAGCCGTCGCTGGTGGGAAACACGCCGGTCGGGCTGCTGGTGGGATGGTCGTTGCCGCTCTGGCCCGGCACCTCGCCGTTCATCAGCCAGCGCATCGCCTGGAAATCCATCATCCAGACCTGCGATTGCAGCAACGAGGTCTGCACCCACTGCCCCTGCCCCGACACCTCGCGCTCCAGCAGCGCGATGAAGATGCCGATGGCGCAGAACAGGCCGGAAGTCAGGTCCGCCACCGGGATCCCGGCCCGCATGGGGCCACGGCCGGGCTCGCCCGTCACCGACATCAGCCCGCCTATGCCCTGTGCGATCTGGTCCAGCCCTGGCCGTCCGGCGTAGGGGCCGTCCTGCCCGAAGCCGGACACGCTGGCGTAGACGATGCGCGGGTTCACCTGGCGCAACGTCTCGTAGTCGATGCCCAACTTGAACTTGACGTTGGGCCGGTAGTTTTCCACCACCACGTCGGCCTGGCGCACCAGGTCCAGGAACAGCGCCCGGCCCTGCCGGTGCTTCAGATTCAGCGTGACGCTGCGCTTGTTGCGGTGGGTGTTCTGGTAGTCGGCGAACTGGGCGGAACCGCCCGGCTTGTCGTCCTGCTCGTCACCCGGCTCTTCGATCTTGATGACGGTGGCGCCCCAGTCCGCGAACTGGCGCACGGCGGCGGGTCCCGAGCGCACTCGCGTCAGGTCCAGGACGGTGAATCGGCCCAAGGGCTTGGAATCCATGCTTGTCTGCCTCTCTGTTCGGCGTCGCTGGGGGGTGAACCGCGCCGCCTTGTCATTATTTGTTGGATGTTGGACATCTTACATGTTGATTTTGGGCGCAACAAGACGCCGCCGCGCTTTTTGCGCGGCGGGTTTTCCCTAGGCCATCAGGCCTGTATTCCGTGATGCCGCCCTTTGCAGGGCCGGTGTCAGCCCAGGTGGGTGTGGCGTTCCTGGCGCTCTTCGACCTGCATTTCGCTCAGGCCATGCAGGATGCCGCAGTCTTCCGTGTCGGGCCGGGCCGACAGGCAGCGCTGGCGCAGTTCGGTGAGCTGGGCCTTGAGCTGGGTCAGCTCGGCGATGCGCTCGTCCACGTGGGAGATGTGCTCGTCGAACAGTTCATTGATGGGGCCGCAACCGCTTTGATGGTTGTCCGCCAGCGACAGAATGGCGCGGATCTCGTCCTGCGTCATGTCCAGCGCCCGGCAATTGCGAATCAGCCGCAGCCGCTCCAGATGGGGCTGGCCGTAGCTGCGGTAATTGTTCAGCCCCCGTTCCGGGGCCGGCAACAGCCCTTCTTTCTCGTAATACCTGACGGTCTCGACCGTGGTCCCGGCCGCCGTGGCCAATTCGCCGATACGCATCGCTGCCTCCCGGATCGCATCCGATTGATATAGGGGGTTGACCCTATAGTAACTCCAAGGTGTGGAATAGCGTCACCAGCTTATTTCAAGGCAGAGGACGATGTCTTTACCTCCGGTCAAAAAACACGAACATATGCCCGCCGGGCAAGGCGGCGCCTGCTGCGCGCATGACGCATGCGACGCTCCCGCCAAGAACGCCCAGGCGCATGCCGGACACGATCATGCGGGGCATGATCACGCGGATCACAGCCACGCGGGCCACGATCACAGCCACGACCACGCCGGCCACGATCACGCCCACGGTCGCAAGCACGACCACAGCCACAAGCACGACCACGGCGGCGACGCCTGCTGCGGCCACGGCGACGGCCAGCCCTTCAGCGTCTCGGGCGCCGGCGCGGCCGCGCTTACCGCCGGCCCCGGCCAGTCGCTGGCGCGCCTGCGCATCGGACAGATGGACTGCCCCACCGAGGAAACGCTGATCCGCAAGAAGCTCGACAACATGGCCGACGTGCACGCGTTGGACTTCAACCTGATGCAGCGCGTCCTGACGGTGGTGCATGCCGAAGGCGCGCTGGACCGCGTCATGGCCGCCATCAAGTCGCTGGACATGACGCCCGAGCCCCTGGCCGACAACGCCCCCGGCACACCCGCCCCCGCCGCCAAGCCGGTGAACTGGTGGCTGATCGGCGGCGCCGGCGTCCTGGCGGCGCTGTCGGAACTGTCGCATTTCGCCGGCTGGCCGCTGGGCGTCACCGCGGCCCTGGCCGTGGCCGCCATCCTGGCCTGCGGCGTCAGCACCTACCGCAAGGGCTGGATCGCCGTGCGCAACGGCAACCTCAACATCAATGCCCTGATGAGCATCGCCGTCACTGGCGCCGTGCTGATCGGCCAATGGCCCGAAGCGGCCATGGTGATGTTCCTGTTCAACGTGGCCGAACTGATCGAAGCCCGCTCCCTGGACCGGGCGCGCAACGCCATCCGCGGCCTGCTCGACCTGGCGCCGGAAACCGCCACCGTGCGCCAGGCCAATGGCGACTGGCTGGAAGTGCCCGCCGCCAAATTGCAGGTGGGCGACATCGTGCGGGTGCGCCCGGGCGAACGCATCGCGGCCGATGGCATCATCGTCAGCGGCAGCTCGGCGGTGGACCAGTCCCCCATCACCGGTGAAAGCCTGCCGGTGGAAAAGACACAGAACGACCCGGTCTACGCGGCTACCGTGAACGCCGCGGGTTCCTTCGAATACCGCGTCACCGCAGCGGCGGGCAACACCACGCTGGCGCGCATCATCCACGCCGTCGAACAGGCGCAAGGCGCGCGCGCGCCGACCCAGCGCTTCATCGACCGCTTCTCGCGCATCTATACGCCGACCGTGGTGGGCATCGCGGTGCTGGTGGCGGTGCTGCCCCCGCTGTTCTGGAGCCAGCCCTGGTTCGACGCGATCTACCGCGCCCTGGCGCTGTTGATCATCGCCTGCCCCTGCGCGCTGGTCATTTCCACCCCGGTCAGCATCGTCAGCGGCCTGACCGCGGCCTCGCGCCGCGGCATCCTGGTCAAGGGCGGCGTGTATCTCGAAGAAGGCCGCAACCTGAAATGGCTGGCGCTGGACAAGACCGGCACGCTGACCCACGGCAAGCCGGTGCAGACCGACATCCAGGATTGGGATGTGTCCGACCAAAGCCGCCAACCGGCCGCGCTGGTCGCCGCCAGCCTGGCCGCCCGCTCCGACCACCCGGTGTCGCTGGCCGTGGCCAATGCCGCGCGCGACGCCGGCACGGCCTTGCTGGACGTGCGGGACTTCACCGCCCTGCCCGGCCGCGGCGTCAGCGCCACGCTGGACGGCGTGACCTTCCAGCTGGGCAACCGCCGCCTGATGCGCGAACTGGGCGTCTCCAGCCCCAAGCTGGAAGCGCGCCTGGATGAACTGGAACGCCAGGGCAAGAGCGCCATCGCGCTGACCGACGGCAGCCGCGTGCTGGCCGTGGCCGCCGTGGCCGACACGGTCAAGCCGACCAGCGCCGCCGCCATCGCGGACCTGCACGCCCTGGGCGTGCGCACCCTGATGCTGACGGGCGACAACACGCCCACGGCGCAAGCCATCGCGCAACAGGTCGGTATCGACGAAGCCCGCGGCGACCAGTTGCCCGAAGACAAGCTGACCGCCATCGAAAGCAAGCTGGCGTCGGGCGGCCGCGTCGGCATGGTGGGCGACGGCATCAACGACGCCCCCGCCCTGGCCCGCGCCGACATCGGCTTCGCCATGGGCGCGGCCGGCACCGGTACCGCCATCGAAACGGCCGACGTCGCCCTGATGGACGACGACCTGCGCAAGATCGGCACCTTCCTGCGCCTGTCCCACGCCACGCATCGCGTGCTGGTGCAGAACATCGCGCTGGCGCTGGGCATCAAGGCCGTGTTCCTGACCTTGGCCATGACCGGCAACGCCACGCTGTGGATGGCGGTGTTCGCCGACGTTGGCGCCAGCCTGCTGGTGGTGGCGAACGGCTTGCGGCTGTTGCGGGCGGCGCCTGCCGCCCACTAGGACCAGCCCGCCCTAGGCGGGCTCGACCGATACGCGCCAGCCCGCGCCTTGCGGGACGGCGGCGAACTTCACCGGCAAAAACTGCTGGATGACCGCGAAGTTGCTGTGCGCATGCGCGGTCAGTTCGGTACAGGTGTAGCGCGCGGGCCGGCCACGGCGCCAGACGGCCAGGGCCAGCGGCAAGGCCCACTGATCCGCCAGGTACGGCCCCAGCGCCGCGTCACTATCCAGATAGCCGCGCAGGTCCTGCGCCAGCTCCTGGGCCACCTGCTCAGCGCCCACGCCCTTGGCGCCGAAACGGGTGTAGACCTCGCAAACGTGCTCGTGCTCCAGCGTCGCCAGCAGCGCGTTGCCCGGCCCCTCGTGCTGGCGCGCGGGCGCGACGCGCAACTGCTCCGCGGTCCAGCCCAGCGCCTCGCCCAGATGCTCCAGTTCGCGCCGCGCGACCGCGCGCGGCAGGGCTGGCGCATAACACTCGGCGTAGCGCGCGGCGGGCGCGCCGCGCTCGGTCAGGTCGAACGGCTCCAGCGCGTCGGCGGCAGGCCAGATCGAGACGTCGATCTCGCCGCCGCCTGCGGGGTAGAAGCCCAATCGGCGCAGGTTCAGTTCCGCCCGCGCGCCGAGCCGCCCCAGCAGGGGCGCATAGCTGCGCGCCAGGAAATGGAACGGCGGCGCGGCCGGGTTATGCGTGCCGCCGCCCAGCGACAGGCGGCTGGGCGCGTCCGCCATCATCAGGGCCGGCCACAGCGTCTGCAGCAGCAGTCCGCAACTGCCCGCCGTGCCCAGATGGAAACGGTAGTCACCCGCCCGCGGTTTGCCTGGCGCGAAGCTCAGCGACTGCGAGTTCAATTCCGCGCCCTGCGTGCGCGCGCCGCTGATCTCGGCCGCGGCGTTGACGCAGCCCAGATGCTGCCGCATCAGCCCGGGCTTGGCCCGCCCCGCCCGGATGCGGGTCATGGCGAACGGCTGGCCCGTGCACATGGACAGCGCCAGCGACGTCCGCAGGAGTTGGCCGCCGCCCTCTCCGGCGGCCCCGTCGATTTCTATCACTTTCATACACATCCAATTCTGTTTCACTCGGGTCCGGCATCGAAATGCAGGACGGCATCGTGCAGGTACTGATCCAGCCGCGACAGGTCCGGCCTGTCGCCCGCAACCGGAACGTGCGCCTGCGCCGTTTCCAACTCGCGCAGGATGAAGTCGTGCAGGCCCGGCCAGCGCGGGCTGGTCGCGGCCTCTCCGGCGCGCATCTTCACCTCCAGCAAGGCGTTGAGTTCATCGAGCAGCGCCTGGTCGGTCAGCGTCGCGCTCGCCAGCTCGGCAAAGCGCATGGGCGGCGCGCCGCGTCCGTCCCTGATCCAGCGCGCCGCCAGCAGCGGCCGCAGCACGTACAGGTACTTCTTGTAGCGCACGACCTCGCCCAGCAGATGCTCGCGCAGATTCTTGCGGGCCATGGACACGTAATGGTGATAGCCGCGGACCAGCGAGAACTCCTCTTCGGCCAGCGCCCGCAGGCGCGGCGCCCAGGGCTCGACGGCGCGATAGACGATGGGCGAACGCAGCCATTCCAGCAGCGTGGGATTGGAATCGCGCAGCAGTCCCAGGGTCTTGCGCAGGTCCCAGCCGTTGATGTCCAGGTCGCCGCTGATGGGTTGTTCGATGACGTCGCGCCCCGGCAGCACGGTCAGGTACCAGGACAGCCGGTGCACGTAGACGAAACGCACGTCGTAGTCGCTATCGGGCGAGGCGAAACCCCAGCCCCGGCTGCCCGACTCGCAGGCGTACAGCACCGTCACCTGGTGCTGGCGCTCGATGTCGGCGAGTTTCTCGGCGATGAGCGCGCGCATGTCGTCCGACACCGGATGCGCGCTCATGACGCTTTCCTGCTTCATGTTCTTCTCCTAGAGGAATGGGGCCCGCGCCCCGCTCCGTCAGCCTTTCACGCACACCACCTGCTTCAGGGTGTGCACCACTTCCACCAGGTCGCGCTGCGCCGCCATGACGGCGTCGATGTCCTTGTAGGCCATCGGAATTTCGTCGATGACATTGGCGTCCTTGCGGCATTCCACGCCTGCTGTTGCGCGGACCTGGTCTTGCACCGTGTACATCTTCTTTGCCTTGGTGCGGCTCATGACGCGGCCCGCGCCGTGGCTGCAGCTCTCGAAGCTCTCCGGGTTGCCCAGGCCGCGCACGATGTAGCTGCGCGCCCCCATGCTGCCCGGGATGATGCCCAGTTCGCCGCGCTTGGCGCTGACCGCGCCCTTGCGGGTCACGAACACGTCCTCGCCGAAGTGGCGTTCGCGCTGCACGTAGTTGTGGTGGCAGTTCACCGCCTCCACGTGCGACTCGAAGGGCTTGGCGATGACCTTGCGCACCGTCGCGATCAGGTTGGCCATCATCACCTCGCGGTTGCGCAGCGCGAACTGCTGCGCCCACGACACCGCGCGCACATAGTGGCCGAAATACTGGGCGCCTTCCTCGAAGTAGGCCAGGTTCTCGTCCGGCAGATTGCTCTGGTGGCGCTGCGCGTCCTTCTTGGCCAGCTCGATGAAATGCGTGCCGATGGCGTTGCCCACGCCGCGCGAACCCGAGTGCAGCATGAACCACACAAAGCCCGCCTCATCCAGGCAAACCTCGATGAAGTGATTGCCCGTGCCCAGCGTGCCCAGGTGCTTGCGGTTGTTGGTGTTGCGCAGACGCGGATGCAGCTCGCACAAGGCATCGAACTCGTCTGCCAGCGTGGCCCAGACCTGGTCCACCGACACGGGCGGGTTCTCCCAGCTGCCCGTGTCGCGACGTCCGCGCGGCGCCGAGCCGTGCGGCACGGCCTGCTCGATGGCCGCACGCAGCGGGCCCAGGTTGTCGGGCAGGTCCTCGGCGCGCAGCGTGGTCTTGGCGGCCATCATGCCGCAACCGATGTCCACGCCCACCGCCGCCGGGATGATGGCCTTGACCGTCGGGATCACGGATCCCACGGTCGCGCCGATGCCCAAGTGCACGTCCGGCATGGCCGCGATGTGCTTGAACACGATGGGCAGACGGGCGGCGTTCGCCAGCTGGCGCTTGGCGTCGTCTTCGACGGGCACGCCCTTGGTCCACATTTTCACCGGCACGCCGCCAGCGATTTCCTCGACGTTGTAGTTCTGATTCGACATGTTGATCTTCTTCTTTTCTATTGAACAATACTGTTGCATAAGGCGAGCAACGGACGACTAGTTCGTGGGCGAGACGGACAATTTGGAATGTAGTCCCGCCCGCATTCGTCCAACTCGCCCCGGAGGAACCTCCTCCGGAGCAAGACAATGCGCGACCAGATTGGCAAGACGTAGCCTGCTCCGGTTTCCCGGCCTGGGGATTTGAACCCCGTGGCATCCGATGTAGTCCTGCCGGCATTCGCGCGTAATCGGTACATCAATTTCCTGCGGCGGCCTGGCCGCCTACTGGACTCCCAGCGACACGGCCTCGATCTCGCCGATCCAGTGCTCGGCGCCCATCCGTCCTTCGGCGAAGCTTGCCACCATCTCGAACACGGCGTCGGAAAAACCGCCCACGTTCAGAATGTCGAAACGTTCCGACGCCTGCGTGGTCGCCTGCGGCTGGATATCGATACACACCAGCCGCGCGCGCGGGTTGCGCTGTTTCAGCGTCTCCCACTGGCGCATGGTTTCGGTCGCTCCCTGGCGCCGCGCATCCATCCAGGACTCGTTGTCCGAGACCAGGATCACCAGGTCCACCTTGGCCCGTTCCCGGTTCAGGCAAGCCAGCGGCGCGCTGCAGCTGGTGCCGCCTCCGCCGACTTCAGCCAGCTTCTGGGCGTTGGTCATGACCGAATCGCGCGGGTTCAACCGCACATCGACCACGTCGCACTCGAACGGCAGCACCCGGGCGCGGCCGTTCTTGCGCAGCACGGCGGCCGCCACCAAGGCCGCCACGTCGATGCAGCGCACCGCCGACGTCGCCGACCCGGCCCAGCCCGTTACCGCGGACTGCATCGACCCCGACACGTCGGGACACACGACCACACGACCGCTGAAGCGGGGCACGTTGGCGATCGCCAGCTCCATCGCGTCCTGCAGCGCATCCCGCACCACCGCCGGAACCGCCTCGCCCGTCGCCTTGAAGGCCGACATGAGCTGGTACGGCAACACCCGCGCCTGGGTCACGGCCTGCGGATCGCGCAGCTTGGCGGCAATGGCCTTCGCCATGCCCGGCAGCTCGAACACCCCGTGCCGCGCAAAGGTATTCAGGTTCTGGCGCACCATCTGCCAGGACCCGGCCCGCGCGACCTGGGCCCACTGTGCCGGCCCCATCTCGAGCGAGGTCAGCATCTGGAACGGCACGTCCGGCGGCACGCCCGTGGCATCGCGCTTGTAGCGCTCAAACGCCTGCGTCGCGGGCGGCAACGCGGCTTCGTCATAGGGCTTGCCGATCAGCCAGGCGAACCAGGCCGCGCGCCAGGCCTCGGCAGGCTTGGGATGCACCATCTTCACCACGTCGGCGAGCGACGGCGCATTGCCCACGGCCGCGTTAAGCAACTGTTTTTCCGTGGCTTGCAGCAACCAGCGCTGCACCAGCTTTTTCGGCCGAGTGCCCAGCGACTTGCGGCCCACGGCCCCGCTGCGCAGGATCTGCACGAAGTTGCGCAGCATCTTGCCGTTGTCCACCACTCGCGGGAACACCTGGGCCAGCAGGCTCAGGTCGCGCACGGCCAGGATTGCGGCCAGCAGCGCCGGCATGTCCTTCATGTAGCCGGATTCGCGGGCATGGATCGCCGTCTTGGCCACGAAGGCCGGATCTACGCTCGCGGCCAGTGCCAGCACGCGATCCAGCTGATCCTGCGCCTGGGCGTAGAACGTCTGGCGCAGGCAGCCGGTAACGGCAAGCTGGGCCAGTTGATGGCGCGGGCCGAATTCATAGGCCGGCGCCCGTTCCTGATTGGCGTCCAAGGCTGCCGGCAGCAGCGCGCCGCGCAGGGATTGGAAGAGTTGCGTGTTGACCATGGAGCGTTCTCCTTCTTGCATGCGATTCGTTGTCTATGCATCTCCTTATGCAAAGGGCGTGCCAACTTTGCCAGATCGCTCGGAAATTTTTCTCAAGCCATTGATTTTTAACTATTAATTAATTTCCAAAACGGGCAGGAAGAAAATCTCATCTCATCGTCTCTAGGATTTATATAGAATATTAGCTAGTCTTTTATCCAAAAAACTATGCAAAAGAAGAACGTCGTCATCGGCTTCCTCGGCACCCAGCTGGATGCCGGCCAGGGTGCAGGCCGCTGGGCGAAATGGCGGCCCACGGTATCGCTGGTCCAGCACGAAGACACGCTGATCCACAGGCTCGAACTGTTCTATCCGACGCGCTACAAGGCGCTGGCCCAGGTGATGCAGCAGGACATCGCCAACCTGTCGCCCGACACCATCGTGAACCTGATCCCGATGGACTTCGCCGATCCCTGGGATTTTGGCGAAATGTACGGGGCGCTCTACGACTGGACGCGCGGCTATCGTTTCGACCCGGAGCGCGAGCAGTACTGGGCGCACATCACCACCGGCACGCACGTCGCGCAGATCTGCATGTTCCTGATGGTGGAGTCGCGCGCCATTCCTGGCGTGCTGCTGCAGACCGCGCCGCCCAGGAAGCAGGCGGGCGAAGGTCCCGGCAAGTACACGCTGATCGATCTGGACCTGTCGCGCTACGACGTGCTGGCCCGCCGCTTCAGCCAGGCGCGCGAGGACGCGCTGCAATTCCTCAAGAGCGGCATTGCCACGCGCAACAAGGCGTTCAATACGCTGATCGAAGAGATAGAACGGGTGGCGGTGCGCTCGCAGGCGCCCATCCTGCTGACCGGCCCCACCGGCGCGGGCAAGTCGCACCTGGCGCGCCGCATGTACGAATTGAAGAAGTCCCGTCACCAGGTCCAGGGCGAATTCGTCGAGGTCAATTGCGCCACGCTGCGCGGCGACGGCGCCGCCTCGACGCTGTTCGGCCACAAGAAAGGCGCTTTCACCGGCGCGGCCGCGGACCGGGCTGGCCTGCTGCGCACGGCCCACCAGGGCGTGCTGTTCCTGGACGAAATCGGCGAACTCGGCCTGGACGAGCAGGCCATGCTGCTCAAGGCCGTGGAAGAAAAGCGCTTCCTGCCCATGGGCAGCGACCGCGAGACCAGCAGCGACTTCCAGCTGATCGCCGGCACCCACCGCGACCTGCGCGTGGACGTGGCGCAGGGGCGCTTCCGCGAAGACCTGTATGCGCGCATCAACCTGTGGTCCTATGACCTGCCCGGGCTGGCGCAGCGGCCCGAGGACATCGAGCCCAACGTCGACCACCTGCTCATGCGGTCCGCCGAGGAAACCGGCGCCGTGGTCCGGTTCAACGCCGAAGCGCGCACGCGCTACCTGAAGTTCGCCAGATCGTCCGAGGCCAAATGGATCGGCAACTTCCGCGACCTGTCGGCCAGTATCACGCGGCTGGCGACGCTGGCGGACGGCGGCCGGATCCCGCTGGAACTGGTGGAAGCCGAGATCCAGCGTCTGAACTGGCTATGGCAGCGCGGCGCGCCCGCGGACCGCGACGGCGACAGGACGCGCCTGGACGCGCTGCTGCCCGCCGACGCTGTCGATGGCCTCGACCTGTTCGATCGCCTGCAGCTCCAAGCCGTCATCGGCGTGTGCCGGCAATCAGACTCGCTGTCCGAGGCGGGACGCAAGCTGTACAACCGCTCGCGCGCGCAACGCACCGTGGTCAACGATGCTGACCGCCTGCGCAAATATCTGCTGAAATTCGGCTTGAACTGGGAAAGCGTTTCGGGCCGGGAAGGCTGAAGCCGCCCAGCCGGCAAGGAACAAGCGCCGGGCAACTCTGCCCGACGCTTTGCTGGCAACCATGCCCGCCTCAGCCCGCCTGCTCTTCCTGCGGCCAGTCGCGCAGCACCGGCGCATCCGGCGCGCCAGGCCCCACGTCGCGCAGATGGTCGTGCTGCAGCAGGGCCATGCGGTAGGCGTCGCGGTAGCCGCCGTTGGAAAAGAACTCTTCCTTCAACAGCCCTTCGATCTGGAAGCCGCAGCGCTCGTAGATGTGCACGGCGGCGGTGTTGTCCTTGTCCACCACCAGATAGACCTTGTGCAGGTTCAGCACGCGAAAGGCATAGCCCACCGCGATGCGCGTCGCCGCCTTGGCGTAGCCCCGGCCCTGATAGCTGGGCGCGATGATGATCTGGAATTCGGCGCGGCGGTGGATGTAGTCGATTTCCACCAGCTCGACCAGGCCGGCGGGCTGCCCGGTGTCGTGCTCGATGATGAAGCGCCGCTCGTTCTGGTCGTGCAAGTGGCGGTCATACAGGGCGACCAGTTCGTCGTAGGCCTCGTAGGGCTCTTCGAACCAATAACGCATGATGACGTCGTTATTGTTGATCTTGTGCACGAAGTGCAGGTCGCCACGCTCCAGGGGGCGTATTTTGATATCGGTTGTGACCGACATGGTGATACCTCCGAAAGTGCGCCCATTGTAAGCGGGCGCGGCCCGACGCGCTGGCGCTCAGCCGCCCGAGAACGCCGGCAGGCGTTGTTCGATGCGCCGCATGACCTCATTGGCGGCGGACGACAGCGGCCTTCCCAGCCGCAGGAGCGCCTGGCATTCGGGCGC
The DNA here is from genome assembly GCF_014490035.1 of Achromobacter xylosoxidans. Taxonomy (NCBI): domain Bacteria; kingdom Pseudomonadati; phylum Pseudomonadota; class Betaproteobacteria; order Burkholderiales; family Alcaligenaceae; genus Achromobacter; species Achromobacter xylosoxidans. Next base: position 4,087,054 of record NZ_CP061008.1, read on the forward strand.
GCTCAGGATGGGATGCGCGATCGGAATCGCCACCAGTTCGCCGCTGGCCAGCTCATGATGCACGCCCAGGTTCGGCATCAGCGTCACGCCGGCCCCCGTCATTGCGTACTGCTTCAGTACGCGCAGCGAATTGGTGGTGAGGCTGGGCGTCAGGTGGATGCGCTCGGTGAATTCCAGCAGGTCCACCGCCTGGCGCAGCCCGTAGGGCGCGGACATCAGCGCGAAGGGATACGGCATGATGTCGGCGATGGTCAGCGGCCCTGGACGCGAGGCCAAGGCGTGGCCGCGCCCCGCCAGCAGGCAGACCGGATGCTTGCGGCTGGCGCGGCAGCGCAGCCGCGGGTCCACCGGCGGGTTGTAGGCCAGCCCGATGTGGGCCGCGTCCGAAGCCACCGCCTCGACCACCTCGTTGACCGAACCGACGTTGACGCTGATGTTGATCTGCGGATATTCGATGCAGAACGGTCCGACCACGTGCTCCATCAAGCCGTCGATGAAGCCTTCGCTGATCATCAGCTGCACGTTGCCGCGCTGCATGCCGCGCAATTCCTGCAGGCGCGCGTTCAGGTGTTCCTGCTGGGCGCGGCAGCCGCGGTGGTACTCCAGCAGCATGTCGGCGGCCTCGGTGGGCGTCAGTCCGCGCGAGCGCCGCTCGAACAGTTGCACGCCCAGCTCCTTTTCCAGCACCTGGATCTGCCGGCTGATGACCGAGGCCGCCGTATCCAGCTTGTCGGCCGCGCCCCGTATCGAGCCGCAGGCCATGACCTCGTTGAAGTACTTCAGGCGGACCTGGCTGATTTCCTGCATATCCCGCATTCCTGGGGCGCTAGGCCGCGCCAGTTGAAAGTGATTCGAATGTTGCCCATAGGGCAACGATAATTTATCACCCCGGTCATTGTTCGGAACGCCGCAGTCTTCCAATATGGCGGCCCGGAAGCCATGAGGATTCCGGCCCAACCCCAGCCACCGCGGGCGCCAGACCCGCGCGAGGAGACATGCAATGCCCCATCCGACCACGCCGGGCGCGGACCCGCGCCTGGCCCCGCTCTATCGCAAGATCACGTGGCGCCTGCTGCCCTTCTTGCTGCTCTGTTACGTCTTTGCCTACCTGGACCGCATCAACATCGGCTTCGCCAAGCTGCAGATGCAACAGGACATCGGCATCTCCGACGCCGTCTACGGCCTGGGCGCCGGCATCTTCTTCCTGGGCTACGTCATCTTCGAAGTGCCCAGCAACCTGTTGCTGACCCGCATCGGCGCGCGCCGCACGATCAGCCGCATCATGGTGCTGTGGGGCCTGACCTCCGCCTCGATGCTGTTCGTGCAGGGCGAATGGAGCTTCTACATCCTGCGCTTCATGCTGGGCGTGTTCGAAGCCGGCTTCGCGCCCGGCATGATCTTCTACCTGACCTACTGGTATTCGCAGTCGCGCATGGCCGGCGTCATGGCGGTGGTGATGCTGGCCGGCCCCATCGGCGGCATCGTCGGCGGTCCGGTATCCGCCTGGATCATGACCGCGTTCTCGGGCGCGCACGGCCTGGACGGCTGGCAATGGATGTTCCTGCTGGAAGGCCTGCCCTGCGTGCTGCTGGGCGTGATCGCCTACCGCTACCTGGACGACAAACCCGCCGAGGCCAAATGGCTCAGCGCCGACGAAAAGGCGCTGCTGGCCGCCGACCTGGAAACCCGCGGCGCGCAGCAGAAGCATGCCTTCAAGCAGGTGCTGCGCGATCCCGCCATCTACCGCATGGCGTTGACGTACTTCTGCCTGATTTGCGGCATCTATGCCGTCAGCTTCTGGCTGCCCACGCTGCTCAAGCTGGCCGGCGTGCAGGACACTATGGAAATCGGCCTGTATTCCGCCGTTCCGTACATCGCGGCGGCCGCCTTCATGCTGTGGTTCGCGCGCAGCTCGGACCGCATGCAGGAACGGCGCTGGCACACCCTGGTGCCCGCCCTGCTGGCCGGCGTGTCGCTCTGCATCGCCACCGCCGCGCCGACGCAATTCGCGCTATCCCTGACGGCCATCACGCTCGCCACGGGCTTCATGTGGGCCTCGTACACGGTATTCTGGGCGATTCCTTCGCAGTACCTCAAAGGAGAGGCAGCAGCCGGCGGCATCGCCCTCATCAACAGCATCGGCCTGCTCGGCGGCTTCCTTAGCCCGTCCATCATCGGCTGGTCCAAGGAAGCCACCGGCACGCTGGCTGGCGGCCTGTACGTGATTTCCGCCTTGCTGGTGGCAGGCGCCCTGCTCCTGCTGGTGAACCGTCCGCCCCGTTCCGCGCCCGCCCGCGCCTGAAGTCCAACTCACAGGAAACGATCATGCATATTCTGGTTGCTGGCTTCCAGCACGAAACCAACACCTTCGCGCCGTCGCTCGCCGCCTACGACAACTTCGTGCGCGGCGAAGGCTTCCCCGCCATGGTGCGCGGCAAGGACATGCTGGCGCTGCGCGAGGTCAACATCCCCGCCGGCGGCTTCATCAACGCGATGACCGCCCAGGGCCACACCATGGAAACCGTGATCTGGGCCGGCGCCAGCCCGTCCGCGCACGTGACGCGCGACGCCTACGAACGGATCGCCGGCGAAATCCTGGACGCCGCCCGCAAGGGCGCCTATGACGCCGTCTATCTGGACCTGCACGGCGCCATGGTGGCCGAGCACCTCGATGACGGCGAAGGCGAACTGCTGGCACGCATGCGCCAGATCGTCGGCCCGACGGTGCCGGTAGTCGCCAGCCTGGACCTGCACGCCAACGTGACCGCGCAGATGCTGCATGAAGCCGACGGCCTGGCCGCGTTCCGCACCTACCCGCACGTGGACATGGCGGATACCGGCGTGCACGCGGCGCGCCTGCTGCTGGCCCGCATCGCGGCCGGCGGCAACTGGCACCGCAGCGAGCGCCGCCTGCCCTTCCTGATTCCCATCAACGGCATGTGCACGATGCTGCAGCCCTCGCAAGGCGTGTACGAGCTGCTGGAACGCCTGGAGCGGACGCCCGGCGTGACCTCCATCTCGTTCGCGCCGGGTTTTCCGGCGGCCGACTTCCCCGAGTGCGGCCCGGTGATCTGGGCCTACGGCACCGATGCGGCAGCCGTCGAAAGCGTGACCGAAACCCTGTACCAGCGCGTGCTGGAACTGGAGCCGCAATGGTCGCCCGACTTCCTCGAACCGTCCGAGGCCGTGCGCCGTGCGCAGGCCCTGGCGGCGGGCGCGTCGCGCCCGGTGGTCATCGCCGACACGCAGGACAATCCGGGCGCGGGCGGCGACGCCAACACCACCGGCATGCTGCGTGCGCTGGTTCAGGCCGACGCCCAGAATGCGGCGCTGGGACTGTTCTACGACCCCGAGGCGGTGCGCCAGGCCACGGCGGCCGGCGTCGGCGGCAAGGTCCGGCTGAGCCTGGGCGGCCAATCCGGCGTGGCAGGCGATTCGGCTTTCGAAGGCGAATTCGTGGTCGAAACCCTGTCGCCCGGCAAGCTGCGCTTTGACGGACCGATGATGAACGGCATGGACGTGGACCTGGAAGCCGTGGCCGGCCTGCGGATCGGCGGCGTGCGGGTGGTGGTCAGCGCCACCAAGTCGCAGATGCTGGACCGCAACCTGTTCCGCGTCGGCGGCGTGCAGCCCGAGGAGATGGCGATACTGGTGGTGAAGAGTTCCGTGCACTTCCGTGCGGACTTCCAGCCCATCGCCCACGAAGTGCTGGTGGCCAAGGCGCCCGGCCCGATGCAGGCCGACCCGGCCGACCTGCCCTGGACCCGGCTGCAGCCCGGCATCCGCGTGCGCCCGCAAGGCAAGCCGTTCTCTGACTGAGCCCCCCCACCCCGCCGCCAGCCGGCGGGGTTTGCTTTCGCGCGACGCAGTGGCAGACTGGAGGCATGAAAAAGCTCCACACGCTCGCCTATCCGCGCCTCAGCGCGCCGGACTCCGCGTTCATCGAGGAGTGCCGGCGCCAGCATGACGGCCAGCATCCGCTGGTGCAAGCGCACTTCACCATGGCATTCGGCTGCGCGGGCATCGACGAACAGGCCTACCAGCAGCACCTCGAAGAAGTCGCCGGCCTGCACGGCCCGATAGACTTCGTATGCCGCTACGCCATGCTGGGCGCCGACCCCGCGCACGCTTATGCGTACCTGGTTCCCGATGAAGGCCACAGCCAGCTGTCGCGCCTGCATGACGCCCTGTACCGCCAGGTGCTGGCGCCGACCTTGCGCCTGGACATTCCTTATGTGCCGCACATCACCATGGGGTCGTCCACCAATCGCGCACTGATGAAATCGCTGTGCGACGAACTCAACCGCAACGGACTCGAAATCCGCGGCACGGTCGACAGGTTGACGATGGCCGTCCTGGAAAATGGCGTGCTGACCGATCTGACTTCGGCCCGGCTTTCCGGCTGAGGGGCCAGGCGCGGCCTGCCCCGCCCCCGCTCACTACTTCAGCTTGCCCTGCGGACTGACGAAGTCTTCCAGCGTCAGGCCCTTTTCCTTCAGGATGGCTTCCAGCAGCGGCTGCAGCCTGCCCAGGCTTTCCTGCACGGTTTCGCGCACGGTATCGACCACCACCTGGGTGCTGCGTTCGATTTCGATGTTGACGAAATCGCCCACCTGCTTGTCCTCGAACACCGTCATGCGGCGGGTTTCCGGAATCAGCCAGACCTCGAACCAGCCCTCGGCGCGATTGACTTCCGATACGGTCAGGCTGGCGCCGTTGATGGCGATATAGCCCTTGGCGAAGACATACTTGCGGAAAGCCTCGGGGATGCTGAAGCGCATCAGACGGTTGGTGTCGGACGACTTCACCATCACCACTTCAGAGGTGAAGTCCACGTGCCCGGACAAAGGATGGCCGCCGATCTCGGCGCCATCCTTGGCGGCCCGCTCGACGTTGGCGCGGTCGCCCTCCTGGTAGCTGCCCAGGGTGGTGATGGCCAGGCTTTGCAGCATGACGTCGAAAGTCGCCTGGTTCTCGGACAGGATTTCCGTGACGGTCAGGCAGACGCCATCGGTGGACACGCTGGCGCCGATGGCCAGGTCCACGCAAAAACCAGGGGGGAAATCCAGCGTGAAAGTGCGCAGGCCTTCGCGATCCGCGATCTTGGCGATCTTCGCGGTGCCTTGAACAATACCGGTGAACATACGGATCCTGAATGCGGGGCCGGGCCCCTGAAGCAAAACATCAACGTTAACCGATATTTTGCCAGGGGTCGGACTGCCCGCAAGCCAGGATCAGTGGCGGATGGCGATCGTCTTCAGGGTGGTGAAGCCGTACAGCGCTTCAAAGCCCTTCTCGCGGCCGTAGCCCGATTGGCGCGAACCGCCGAAGGGCAGCTCCACGCCGCCGCCGGCGCCGTAATTGTTGATGAACACCTGACCGGCGCGCAGCTTGCGCGCCAGACGCAGCTGGCGGCCGCCGTCGCGGGTCCAGACGCCGGCCACCAGGCCATACAGCGTGCCATTGGCGATTTCCAGCGCCTCTTCCTCGGTGTCGAACACCATGGCGGCCAGCACCGGACCGAAGACTTCTTCCTGCGCCAGGCGGCTGTTGGGCGGCACGTCGCGGAACAGTACGGGCGGCTGGTAGAAACCGGCCTCGGGCGTGCCTTCCTTCAACTTGCCGCGGGCGGCGACCTTCATGCCTTCGGCCTCGGCTTCAGCCAGGAAGCCGCGCACGCGGTCCTGCTGGCGCGCGTTGATCAGCGGCCCCACGTCCAGGTCGGCCGCGGCCGGACCGGTGACGGTGGCCGAAAACGCGTCGGACAGGCGCTTGAGCACCGTTTCGTACACGCCGCGCTGGATCAGCACGCGGCTGCCGGCCGAGCAGGTCTGGCCCGCGTTCTGGATGATGGCCGCCAGCAGCACCGGCATGGCGGCGTCCAGGTCGGCGTCGTCGAACACGATCTGGGGCGACTTGCCGCCCAGTTCCAGCGTGACCGGCACATGGTTCTCGGCGGCGGCATGCGCCACCATCTTGCCCGTCTGCGGCGAACCGGTGAACGAGATATGGTCGATGCCCGGGTGGGCGGACAGCGCCGCGCCGGCTTCATGGCCATAACCCGTGCAGATGTTCAGCGCGCCGGCCGGCAGGCCGACTTCGGCGGCGATCTCCGCCAGCTTCAGGAGCGACAGGCAGGCGTCTTCCGCCGGCTTGACCACGCAGGCGTTGCCGGCGGCCAGAGCCGCGCCCACGCTGCGGCCGAAGATCTGCAGCGGGTAGTTCCAGGGCACGATGTGGCCGGTGACGCCGTGCGCTTCGCGCACCGTCAGCACGGTGAAGCCCGGGGTGTAGGGAATGGTCTCGCCATGCAGCTTGTCGACCGCGCCGGCATAGAACTCGAAGTAGCGCGCCACGGCGGCGGCGTCGGCGCGTGCCTGCTTGATGGGCTTGCCGGTGTCGGCCGATTCCAGCTGTGCCAGTTCTTCCTGGCGGTCCAGCAGCGCGAAGGCGATGCGCATCAGCAGGCGGCTGCGCGCGGCGGGCGCCATCTGGCCCCACTCCCCTTCGAAAGCCTCGCGCGCCGCGGTCACCGCGCGATCCACGTCCGCGGCGCCCGAGCGCGCGATCGCCTCGAAGGGCTTGCCATCGGACGGGTTCAGGACGGGAATGGTTTCACCGGTGGCGGCTGCCACCCATTGGTTGGCGATAAAGTTCTTCTGAGTCACGATGTGCGGAGTAAAGTAGCGGCCGGACGGCCGGTTGCGGGGATATGGCGTCGCGCGCGGATTGCGTTTTGGTTTCGGGTCAAGGTACGGGAGCGGCCCGCAACTTGTCAATTGAATTGACAGCTTTTGTCCCAAGAGTCAGGATATTTCCTGATCACCTCGGGTAATCCCTAATAATTCAGCGGCTTAACGCCACCCCGGATTTGTCATGGTGACTGACAAGCCCGGCAATGCATGTAGGAATGACGATGAGCAATGTGCGGGATCCACAGCTGGAATCGCTGCTGCAAGCCGTGGACCGCCCCCGGCCGGAATTGGACGTGCTGGCGGAAGTGGCCTCGGGCCTGGGCTACGTGCGCGCCGAGCGCTTTGCGGAGCGCGTCTACGAAAGCCTGTTCTATGCCATTGCCACCGGCAAGATCGCGCCCGGCAACAAGCTGCCGACGGAACTGGAGCTGGCCGCGCTGTTCGAGGTATCGCGGCCAGTGGTCAGGCAGGCGCTGGATCGGCTGCGCGAAGACCAGCTGGTGGACTCCATCCGCGGCTCGGGCACCTACGTGCGCGCAAAGCCCGACCTGATGGGCGGCATGCCCGCGGTGGACCCGGCGCGCCGCGTTGGCCACATCCTGGAAGGCCTGGAACTGCGCATGGTGATCGAGCCCGAATGCGCCTACCTGGCCGCCTTGCGCCGCACCGACGAAGACCTGCGCGAAATGGACCGCATGCTGACCGGCTACGAAGAAGCCGACGCTTCCGGCGCCATCGCCCACCATCACGATTACGGATTCCACCGCGCCATCGCCGCGGCCACCAGCAACCAGCGCTTCGTGCAGGTGCTGAAGTCCCTGGAGTACGACGTCAGCCACGCCGTGAACGTCATGCGCCACCTGGTCCACAGCGAACCCTGGAAGCGCACCCGCGCCGCCATCGAGGAACACCGCCACATTTACCGGCTGATCCAGGAACAGGACGCCGAAGGCGCACGCAACGTCATGCGCGCCCATATTGAAAAAGCCCGCAGCCGCATGCTGAACAGCGGCTCGGAACACTGAGCAGGAAGCCTTAACGACATGTCATCGCAGCAACGCCCCTCCCTGGACCTGAACCAGCAACTCGTCGTCGTCACCGGCGCCAGCCGCGGCCTGGGCGCCGCCATCGCCCGCGCCTTCCTGCGCGAAGGCGCCAAGGTCGTCGTCAACTATCTGAACAGCGCCGAACGCGCGCAGGCGCTGGCCGCCAGCGCGCCGGACCGCGCCATCGCGCTGCAGGCCGACGTGCGCGACCCGGCCGCCGTCGCCGCCATGTTCGCGCAGGCCGCCAAGCATTTCGGCCAGCCCGTTGCCACGGTCGTCAACAACGCCCTGCCGGCCTTCCAGTTCAACGGCGACGCCCGTCCGCATGCCGGCGCACTGGACTGGACACAGATGAACGCGCAGCTGGAAGGCAGCGTGCGCGCCGCGCTCAACACCACGCAGGCAGCCCTGCCCGGCATGCGGACAGCTGGCGGCGGACGCATCATCAACGTCGGCACCAACCTGGTCCAGAACCCGGTGGTGCCGTACCACGACTACACCGCGGCCAAGGCCGCGCTGCTGGCTTTCACCCGCACCTTGTCGCATGAATTGGGGGCCGATGGCATTACCGTCAATATGGTTTCGGGCGGCTTGCTGCGCACCACCGACGCCTCGGCGGCCACGCCGGACGCGGTCTTCGACATGATTGCCGCGGGCACGCCGCTGCGCGAAGTCACCACGCCCGAGCAATTCGCCGACGCCGTGCTGTTCTTCGCCAGCCCCTGGTCGCGCGCGGTGACGGGACAGAACCTGATCGTCGACGGCGGGCTGGTAAAAGGCTGATGCAAGACGCGACGGCCTGACGCGCCATGGGCCGGCAAACCCTAGGCCTGCAGCCGTCGCGCGCTGATTTCCACTGCCGCGTACTTGATGCCCTTGAGCGCGGCATCCTCGCTCACGAAGGCGGAATCGCCCACGCCTATCCGCGTCCATTCGCGGCCTGGCGCGGTGCGTACCCAGGCTTCGTAGCCTTGCTGCGCCGCCAGCGGCCTGAGTTCATATTCGAGCTGATGCCCGTTGAGCCTGATCACTCCGGTTTTCATTGTTTTCTCTCCGCGCCCGAGCGCTTTCCCGCGAGGCCGCAGGCGCGCATCAGGATGAGCCCAGGCCCCGTCGCGGGCGCTCCCCGGCAGTCCTGCGCCCGCACCACTTCGGACACGCGCTGCCCGTCCGCCATCCATTGGCGGGCAACGCTGACGATATCGGTGAACTCGGGCTGCGGCCCGTCCAACAGCCAGCCGACGATGGGGATGCCGGGAACTCCGGCCGCGCCAGGAGGAACCTGATCCAAATCAAGGGGCTTCATACTCCTCTCCGTTCAGGAAACTGTAGGGAGCGTAGACGCCGCGTCAATTCTCAGGCATTAGAAAACCGCAAAAAATAGAACATTTTGTGTACTTCCCCGCCCGCGGCCTGGAGCGAGCCATCCCAGGCTGCGCCATCCACTCAGGGTGGAAATAAAAATTCACACATAAACTATCTGGGCAACGCCGGCGAACGACAGCCTCTCATTGCACGGCAACCAACTCGGCGGGCGCCAACTTCGCCAGATCCCCTCCAACCGATGTCTCGATCGCCGTGATCTCACCATTCTCCATCCGTATCAGGCGGTCAGCCAGATGGAAATAGCGGTCGTCGTGGCTTGCCATGCTATGGCCGGCCTTGCATCGCCGCAGATTGTTCGTCCATTCACGTGCGCAGCGACAGCGGCCGCATGTCGGTCCAAGTCTTCTCGACATAATCGAGAACGGTTTTCTTGTCTCCCTTGACGCCGTCGACAGCGCGCCAGCCGCCGGTCAAGCAGCGCGCGAACATGTGCAAGCGCATCCTTGCGGATGCGGCGCTGATCGAGCGTGCAGGGGGAAGGAGATGCAAACCGCGCACAGCGGCATGGCGTCGATGGCTGCAAACGTGGCGAGAACAAGCCTGAAAACTAGGCCTTGCCGCCGCGCTCCTCGGCGCCGGGGATATTGATATCGTTCGCGGGAGGAACCAAGCCCACCATCAACCACAGGCGGCCGGCCTTGTCGTAGGCCTGACGATGGGCCGCATCGACGGCAAGCCATTGCACCAACTCGGCTTCAGCGTTTGCGTCGAAGCAATCGTGCTCGTGCTGGCGCAGCACCCAGGACCAGGCAGCATCCCAGACCGGGTCTTGCTTCGAATCGATGTCATCGCCCATTGGCTACCGTCGGGCCTGAATGGCTAGTCGGCGCTATGGTATAGGAAAAGGCTATCCACGATAACTTCTTTGGGCGGCGGCATACCGTCCGAACCGCATGCTTGCGCCAACCAAGCCCAAGGCGCAACTGCGCAGCCCGATACCTGCGGACTCAGACCTCCAACAAATCGCGGCAGCTGGCGACGGCCTCAGTGGCATCCCGGAGCATAAAGTTCACAAGCGTGGCCGAGCAGCCCATTTGCCGCGCCACCTCACGTTGCGTCAAACCGCCGAGCCTATAGAGTTCGAAGGCGCGCCGCGTCCTGGGCGGCAAGGTGCCGAGGATCTGGTCGATGGCATCGATCACCTGCCGCTCCTGGAAGCGACGCTCCGGCACGCAGCCGCCAGCGACCTGCGGCAACTCCCCATCGTCCGTATAAATGCGATACGTGGATTCGACGGCCTGACGGCGGCAATGGTCCAACGCCAGATTACGGACCACCTGGCAGCAGTAACCAAAAGGTTCGCTGACGTCGCGCGCGCATGCCCCTTCAATGAGCTTCAGGTAGGCGTCTTGCGTCACTTCATCCGCGATCTCCGGCGTGCCGACGATTCTTTGCGCGATGCGACGCAGCTGCGCCCGATGTGCAATGAAAACGTCTCCAAGCCCCGCTCCCTGCGAACCCATGGACATCGAAGTGCCTCCGCGCACAGATCTATGGTGACTTGAAACAACTCAATCTATTGAGAAAAATTATTATTAATGGAAGATCGAATATCTAACGCCGCGCCCCCTTTGTTCGCCCAACCCGGCTCTTTTTATAGGGCCTCAAGCTAGCTACTGCATGGCGCCCTGAAAGCCTGAGAGTCAGCTTCAGCGCGGACAGGCCGCCGGCCCGGGCGGCGCAGCCACGGTATCATCTGCGTCTGTCCCCGGCGACCGCCGACCACGCCCCGGATGCATGGCCAGAAGATCAGCTGGAACCGGGATCGTGGCGGGCGACGCCGCCGCAAGCCGCATGAATGAACGGTCTACGAAAATCATGAAATTAGCCACCTGGAACGTGAACTCCCTGAATGTGCGCCTGCCGCAGGTGCTGGACTGGCTGGCAGCCAATCCCGTCGACGTGCTGTGCATCCAGGAACTCAAGCTCACGGACGACAAGTTCCCCGAAGCCGCCTTCACCGAGGCCGGCTACCGCGCCGTCTGGGCCGGCCAGAAAACCTATAACGGCGTCGCCATCATTTCGCGCGTGCCCGGCACGTCCATGGTGCGCAACATTCCCGGCTATGAGGATCCGCAGCAGCGCGTCCTGGCGCTGACCTTTCCCAGCGCCGAAGGCGACGTACGCGTCGTCTGCGCATACTGCCCCAACGGCCAGGCGGTGGGTTCGGACAAGTACGCCTACAAGCTGGACTGGTTCGAAGCCATGCGCGCCTGGCTGGCCGACGAGATCAAGCAGTATCCGCGGCTGGCGGTGCTGGGCGACTACAACGTCGCGCCAGCCGACGAAGACGTGCATAACCCCGAGAAATGGGAAGGCCAGGTGCTGGTGTCCGAGCCGGAGCGCAAGGCCTTCGGCGCCCTGATCGACCTGGGACTGGCGGATTCCTTCCGCCTTTTCGAGCAGCCGGAGAAATCCTTCAGCTGGTGGGACTACCGCCAGTTCGCGTTCCGCCGCAATGCCGGCTTGCGCATTGATCACGTCCTTCTGTCCGCGCCGCTGGTCAAACGCTGCACCGCCTGCGTCATCGACAAGGAGCCGCGCCGCAACGAGCAACCGTCCGATCACGCCCCTGTGGTGGCAACCTTGGAATTCGCCTGATTTTTTGCACGACGGCATATTGCGCAGGCCAAGAACATTCCTGTATAGTCTTGGTCTTGCTTCATTGGGGCGGTAGCTCAGCTGGGAGAGCGTCGCGTTCGCAATGCGAAGGTCGGGAGTTCGATCCTCCTCCGCTCCACCAAAATTCCCGCCAAAACAGGGCACTACATTTAGCGATGTGGTGCCCTGTTTTGCTTTATGCGCCGGGTTCCGGCGCCTGCGGAATCTCGATCCCGCAGCATGCGGAGATCGGCGGGCCGCCAATGCGCCGCCCACCTATCGCAAGAGTCCGAGCAGCGCGGCGCGCGCCACGGCTGCAGTCCGATTTCGGGCGCCGAGCTTGGAAATGGCGTTCTTCGTGTGAAATCTGACCGTCGACTCGGCAATCGCCAGTATTTCGGACACGTCGCTGCTGGTCTTTCCGTCCGCCGCCCATTTTAGAATTTCGGTCTCGCGACGCGTCAATGGAGTATCCGGCGCCAATTTGAATCGCGGCAGCGTGACCCTGCTCAATGCCAGGTGCGCAGCGGTCACCAGCCATCGCATGCGCAATTCCTTGCTAATCAGTTCCTCGTCGGAGAGTTGCTCCTTCTGTCTGGCCAGCGTCAGCATCCCCCCGGTTCCGTAAGCGTCCAGGTTCGACTGAGACCACCCCACACAAAGGCCTGCCGCCTGCGCCTCGTCCCAAAGCTCAGGCGTTCCCGCAAACACCCTGTCCGACCAGACGATGGGTATCGCGGACTGGCCGCAGTGCTTTACGGTGGGGTCGATCTCCACGTAACGCGCCTGCGCGTAACGCTCCTGCCAGGAGATTGGATAATTGCTGATCATGACGACCTGGGGATTGGTAAACGGCAAGGCCGCCCCCACCACATACCCGCAATAAGAAAACCCCAGATTCAATGCAGCGGTGGCCACCTCCGTGAAAACGGCTTGCTCAGTGGTCGCGCTATTAGTCGCCAATAAAAGGTCTTGTGCCCACGGCTTCATTCCGAATTCCACCCTCGTGCATTTGCATCGCCATCATTTGAAAATCGCACGGCTGAAAATCAATAACGCCGCAGTCACAATATAGTTAAACTCCTGAAATATTTCAAAATTTAAACAAATATAATTACTTGTTCATTTTTTATTTATTGACAGGCGATATTCAAACGTTTGCGTCGACGCGCACTGTCGTCGCGGCGTCTCGCAACGCATCCAGGAACAACGATGCCGCAGCCGCAGTGCGCACGTCCCGCCGCGTCATGATGCCCACGGGGTGCAGCCGCGCCTGCAAGGCCAGCGGCAGGATGGCCAGTTGCCCGTTGGCCGCCAGAGCACGAGCCACACGCAGCGGAATAGCCGACAGCAGCGAGGTCCGCTGCAATAGCGAGACGATGGTCAGAATGGCGCTGGATTCGATGGCAACCTGCGGGAAGCCCGCGCCGCGCGCCGAGACGGCGGCGGCGACCATGCTGTAGAGCGCCGCGTTGCGCGACGGCAGCACCCAGCGGCATTTGTCCAGCGCCGCGCCGCTCAACCGGCTGCGCGAGGCCAGCGGATGGGCCGGGCCGCAGACCACGGCGGTGGCCTCGTCGTAAAGGATCTCGCATTGCAGGTCGGCGTCCGCCCCCTCCACCCCGAGCCGTCCCACCACGCAGTCCAGCTCGCCTGCGCGCAAGGCGGGCAACAACTGCTTTTCCAGGCCTTCGGACAGCTCGATGCGCAGCGCCGGATGCGTCTCCTGCAGGCGTTGCGCCGCAAGGGGCACGAGCAGATGCGCCACCACCGGGAAAATGCCCGCCCTCACCTTGCCGCTTGCGCCGTTGGCAGCGGCGGCGAGTTCGGCGTGCGTCGCGTCGAGTTCGTTCAGCAGCAGGCGGGCGCGGTCGATCATCAGCAAACCCAGCGCGGTCGGCGCGACGCCGTGATGCGAACGCTCGAACAAGGGCTGACCGGCCAGCGCTTCGGCCTCGCCCAGCAGCTTGCTCAGCGCGGGCTGGCTGAGGTGCATTGCTTCGGCTGCCCGGTGCAGATTGCCGACCCGTCCCAGCTCGTCCAGCAAGACCAGGTGGCGGATGCGCAGGCGCGACCGCAGCTGCTGCAAAGGGGGGATGTCCGGCATGGAATACGCCCGGCAAGTTGGTTATCGATTGATAAGGAATCGCAATTATCCAGTTATCGCCAACACGCCCATACTAGGGTCATCCCGCTAACCGGGTGATATCCAAAAAAGGGGAATAGCCATGTTTCATCGTCTTGCCGCGCTGGCGCTGGCCTGCGCCCTGGCGCCCGCCGCCGCGTCCGCCGACATCCGCATCGGCGTGATCGCCAGCAGCACCGGCCCCGGAGCCTCCATGGGGTCGCTATACCGCAGCACCGTGCCGCTACTGCCCAAGACGCTGGGCGGCCAACCGGTGGAGTACATCGCGCTGGACGATGCGACCGATCCGTCGTCCGCGGTCAGGACGGCGCGCAAGCTGATCACCGAGAACAAGGTGGACGCCATCATCGGCCCGAGCAATGTGCCGACCTCGATGGCGGTCACGGAAGTCGCCCGCGAAGCGCGCACGCCGCAGCTCTCGTTGGCGCCCATCATGGTCAGCCCCGACCGCGCCGAATGGATCTTCGTGGTGGCCCATGGCATAGACCTGATGGTGGACTCGCTGACCGCCGACATGGCCAAGCGCGGCGTGAAGAGCGTGGCCTACATCGGCTTCTCGGACGCCTGGGGCGACGCCGTCTACCGCGCGTTGCAGGAATCGGCCGCCAAGCGCGGCATCACGGTGCTCAGCAACGAACGCTACGCGCGCACCGACAACTCGGTCACGGCGCAGGTGCTGAAGATTGTCGCTCTCAACCCCGGCGCGGTGTTGGTCGGCGGCTCGGGCACGCCGGGCGCCCTGCCCCATCTGTCGCTGCGCGAACGCGGCTATCAGGGCGTCCAGTACAACACGCATGGCGTGATCAACAAGGATTTCCTGAAGCTGGGCGGCAAGGGCGTGGATGGCGTCATCGTGCCCAGCGGCCCGGTGCAAGTGGTGGAACAGCTGCCCGCGGACAGCCCGATCAAGCCGGTCGCCACGCGCTACGCCCAGCAGTATGAATCGGCCTACGGCGCCGATTCGCGCAACGCCTTCGCGCCTTACACCTACGACGCCTATCTGTTGCTGGACGCGGCCGTGGCCAAGATTCCCGCGGGCACCCAGCCCGGCACCCCCGCCTTCCGCCAGGCGCTGCGCGACGCCCTGGAAAGCCTGCAGGGCACCGTCGGCACCCAGGGCATCTACATGATGTCGCCCACCAACCACAACGGTCTGGACGAGCGCGGCGTCGTGCTGATGCAGGCCCGTTCGGGCGCCTGGCAGTTCCTGCCGTAAGCCGCCTTTCTTGCAACAGGAGTCCGCATGACCGGCGTACACATTCCCTATGGCGTGTATTGGAGCACCCCATTCTCGCGCTGGCAGGGCAGCCTGTCGCGCCTGCACAGCCTGCGTTTCGCGGCCTGGACCGCCAGCCGTGAACTGGAGCGCCGCGGCATCTCGCCCGCGGCGCTGCAAAGCGCGGTGCTGGGCTGCTCGGTGCCGCAGCAGGGCTCGTTCTACGGCCTGCCCTGGGTGGCCGGCATGCTGGGCGCGCCCCATCTGGCGGGGCCGGTGGTCTCGCAGGCTTGCGCCACCTCGGTGCGGGGCCTGGCCGCGGCCGCGGCCGAACTCATGCTCGGCAACGCCGAAACCTCGCTGGTCCTCATGGCCGACCGCGTGTCCAACGGCCCGCAGCTCTACCATCCCGATCCCGCCGGCCCCGGCGGCTCCGGCGCGCATGAAAACTGGGTGTTGGACAATTTTTCGCACGATCCCTGGAGCGGCCTGTCCATGCTGCAGACCGGCGAGCGCGTGGCCGAGCGCCATGGCATCTCCACGGACGAACAGAATGCCGTCACGCTGCGCCGCTACGAGCAGTACGCGCAGGCCTGCGCCGGCGGCCGCCGGTTCCAGCAGCGTTACATGACGCTGCCCTTCGAGGTGCCCGACCCGCGCTACGCCAAAATCGCATCGGTGCTGGAAGGCGACGAAGGCATCCATGCCACCACAGAAGCGGGTCTGGCGCGCCTGGCGCCCGTGCTGCCCGGCGGCACCATCACCTATGGCGGGCAGACGCATCCGGCCGACGGCAACGCGGGCATGGTTCTGGCAACCGCCGCGCGTGCGCGTGAGTTGTCGCGCCGCCCCGAGATCGGCATCGAGATTCTGGGCTTCGGCCAGTCGCGCACCGAAAAGGGCTATATGCCGCAGGCGCCGATCGAAGCCGCCGGCCACGCGCTGCAACGCGCCAACCTGGCCGTGTCCGACCTGCATGCGGTGAAGACGCACAACCCCTTCGTGGTCTCGGACATTGCGCTGGCGCGCGCCACGGGGTTCGACGTCATGGCCATGAACAACTATGGCTGCTCGCTGGTGTGGGGCCATCCCCAAAGCCCGACCGGCCTTCGGTCCGTCATCGAGCTCATCGAAGAACTGGCCGAGCGTGGCGGCGGCCTGGGCCTGTTCACGGGCTGCGCGGCCGGCGACAGCGCGATGGCCGTGGTCTTGCGCGTGGACGCTGGCGGAGCGGCACGATGAGCCAATCCAGCCTTGAAGGCGTCCTGCGCATTCCCGCCGTGCTGGCCCGCGCGGCGCGCGACTGGCCCGAACGCACGGCCCTGGTTTGCGGCACACGTCGCGTCGATTACCGGCGCTACGCCGCCGAAGTCTGGGCGACGGCCCGCCATCTACGCGTCCACGCGCCTTGCGGCGCGCGCATCGCAACGCTGCTGGGCAATTCGGACCTGGCCTGCGTGGTGACGCTGGCGCTGCAGTGCTCCGGCAACCAGCATGTGCCGCTCAATCCGCTGTATACCGCGCGCGAACTGGAGTTCATCCTGCGCGACGCGCAGCCCGCTCTGCTGATTGCGGACGCGGCATCGGCGGCCGTCGCGGCGTCGCTGGCCGCGGCGCTGGGCATCCCGTTGGTCGCCGAAGACGAGGCCCGTGAGTGGCTGAAGCCGGAGCCAGGCCTGGACGATGCGCCGCTGGACGATGCCGACGCCCAGGCGCCGGCCTTGCTCCAATACACCGGCGGCACGACCGGACACCCCAAGGGCGTGATCCTCGGACGCGACGCCATCGCCACCAATGTGCTGCAGCGGGAATTGGCCCTGCCCACCCGCTACGGCGCCGACAGCGTGCTTTGCGCCATGCCGCTGTTCCATTCCTACGGCATGGCCATGGGCCTGTTCCTGGCCGCCAGCGCCGCGGCCACGCTGGTGGTGCTGCCGCGTTACCGGCCCGACGACGTCTGCGACACCGTAGAGCGCGAGCGCATTACGTTGTTTCCCGGCAGCCCCACCATCTACACCGGCTTGCTGTCGCACCCGCGCTTCGCGGCCACCGACTGGTCCAGCGTGCGCGTCTGCTATTCCGGATCCGCCCCGCTGGCCGAAGAAGTGCACCGGCGCTGGGAAGCTGCGGTAGGCGCGCCGATCTACGAGGGCTACGGCCAGACTGAAGCGGGCCCCATCCTCACCTACAACGGCCCGGCCGGCGCCCGCCATGGTTCGGTCGGCACGCCCGTGGCCGGCACCGAGGTGCAGGTGGTCGACCTGGAATCAGGCACGGTCGTGCTGCCGCCCGGCCAGCGCGGCGAAATCCGCGCGCGTGGGCCGCAGATCATGCAAGGCTATCTGGCCAGGCCGGACGCCACCGCTGAAACCCTGCGCGACGGCTGGCTCTATACGGGCGATATCGGCGAGTTCGCGGAGGACGGCTTCCTGTACATCCGCGACCGTAAAAAGGATCTGGTGATTTCCGGTGGCTACAACGTCTACCCGCGCGAGATCGACGAGGTGCTGTACCTGCATCCGGACGTGGCCGAAGCCGCCGCGGTGGGTTGGCCGGACAGCTATCGCGGCGAGGTCATCCGCGCCTTCGTCGTCCTGCGGCCGGGCGCGGCAATCGACGAGGCCGGGCTGATCGCGCACTGCCAGTCGAACCTGGCGCGCTACAAGGTGCCGGCGGTCGTCTGCATACTCGACGCCCTGCCCTACACGGGCGCCAACAAGGTGGACAAGAAGGCGCTGCGCGCGCCATAAAGGCTGCGCGACGCCCCGGCAGGGGCGTCACGCGGCCGGCCCGCTGCTCACGCCGGGTCCCGATCCAGCCTGCGCACCGCCGCGCTCAGGGTCGAGAAATCGAACTCCTTGCGGCCGCGCAGCAGGCATCGCATCAGCACCGTCGTCACCACCGGCACCACCGCCGCCAGCAGGAAGGACTCCAGCAGGAACGAGGGCTTGTCGCCCGGAGCCGGGAAGTAGAACAGGCCCGCCGCCAAGCCGGAGAGGGTCGCGACAGTGGCGGTGAGGCCGTCGTGCTTGCGGCTGAACAATCCATAGAACACCGGAAAGGCGGCGGCGGAGCACAGCAGGTCGGCCAGCAGGAACAGGTACAGCACGCTGTAGCCCTGCGAGGCCACGATCATGACCGGGATGGCCATCAACAGCACCAGCCAGCGCGCCAGGCGCTTCATGGTCATGGAACTGGCGTTGGGCATCAGGCGGCGCATGTCGACCGCGATGATGCTGGAGACGGCGCTGATCGCCGTGTCGGCGGTGCTCATGACCAGCGACAGCCCCAAGGGAATCAACGCGATCACGAACCACGCCGGTGCATGCGGCATGATGACGCTGAAGAGCGCGATGGAGCTGTCGCCCTGGGGCGCCAGGCCGACGAAGGCCAGGCCGAACAGTCCCATGAGGAAGATGAAGGGCGCGACCAGCAGGCCGCCCAGCAGGAAGCCGTTGCGCATGGAGCGGGCATCGCGGGCGGCATAGATGCGCTGCCAGTTGCCCTGGTGGAAAATCCCCGTCAGCAGGATGGCGACGAAAAAGGTCAGCCCCGCCTTGATGCCCACCGGATCGGTCAGGTCCAGCAGCTGCGGCGCCTTGGCCTGCAGCGCTTCGATGGTGGGCATGGCGCCGCCCGCGGCCTGCCAGCCGACCACGCACAGAATCACCAGCAGGGGCACGATCACCATCATCTGCACCTGGTCGGTGAAGATCGACGAGCGCAGGCCGCCGTAGGTGGTGTAGAGCAAGGTGGTGCCCATCACGATGGCGGCGGTGGCCCACAGCGGCACGGGCGCCAGCATGGTGACCAGCTTGGCGATCGCCGTGACTTCGGCCGACAGGGCAATGAAGAGATAAAACAGCATGATGAACAGCGCCAGGCCGTACATGGGCCGGCCGTAGCGCGCCATCAGGAACTCCGTCAGGGTGTGTCCGTGGGGAATCAGTTCGCGCATGCGCCGTCCCAGCGGAATCATGACCAGGCGCGGCGACATCGATCCCAGCGCGTAGCCGATCACCGCCGCCAGGCCGCCCCAGGTGGCAGCCTGCGCGGGCGAGAACAGGATCCACGCGCCCAGGGTCGAAGCCATCAGCGTCAGGATGGTGCCGAAGGCGCCCTGGCTGTTGCGGGCGACGATGTAGTCCTCCAGCGTGCCGCGCTTGCGGCGCGTGTACAGCACGCTGGCCACGGCAAAGCCGCCCGAAAACAGCAGCAGCCACATCAGGGCGGTGGATTGGGTCAACATGGGTTTCGGTCCTCCCGCTGCCGGCGGGCAGCCGGACGCGCAACGCGGCGGCCCCGCTGGTACGCAGGCCGCAAGATGAATGAAAGTCTAGGGAGGGCGCGCGGACTGCGCGATGTCCTTCCCTTCGCCGGCATTACCCGGATCAGGTTCAAAGGGTTACCGCGATGTCGCGGAATCTCAGCCCTTGCAGGGCTCCCCCAGGAATTGCCGCAAGATTAGGAGAGCGGCACGCCAATGTCAACGCGCCGGGCGCGGACGCCCGCCAGCGGCTTTTGTGCTAAGTTCGCCCGCGTGCGGCGGCCGTTTTCCTGTCCGCCGCTGCAATCGTAGAGCCTGACCATGCCTATCGCGCCTTTTACCGCCCCTGTCCGGGCCGGATCGCCATGCTGCATCTGAACCTGTTCATTTTCGGCTGCGGCCATCACCGCGCCGCCTGGCGCCATCCGGACTCGGCCGCCGAGCGGCTGGGCGACATCGCCTATTACGAAGAACTGGCGCGCACCGCCGAACGCGGCAAGCTGGACGCCATCTTCTTTGCCGATGGGCAATCGGTCGACAACATCGGCGACGGCCCCCGCTGGCACCTGGAACCGCTGACCGCCATGGCCGCGATCGCGCGCGCCACCTCCCGCATCGGCCTGATCAGCACGGTCTCCAGCACCTTCTTCACGCCCTTTCACGCGGCCCGCATGGTGGCCTCGCTGGACCATATTTCGGGCGGTCGGATGGGTTGGAACGTAGTCACGTCCATGTTCGACGCGGAAGCGCGCAATCATGGCTACGAGTCCATGCCGGGGCATGACTGGCGCTATGCGCGCGCCGAGGAATTCGTCGACGTCGCCTTGAAGCTGTTTGACTCGTGGGACGCGGATGCCCTGGCCATCGACCGCGCCGGCGACTACGGCGTGCCCGCGCGCGTGCACAAGATCGGCCATCACGGCGAGCATTTCCTGGTGGATGGCCCCCTGACGGTGCCGCGTCCGCCGCAAGGCCGCCCGGTGCTGTTCCAGGCCGGCGCCTCGGACCAGGGGCGCGATCTGGCCGCCCGGCGCGCCGAAGCGATCTACGCAGTCGCCTACGACCTGCCCGCTGCGCAAGCCTACTACCGCGACATCAAGCGGCGCGTGCTGGCCGCGGGACGCCAGGATTTCGTGCCGATCATGCCGGGCCTGGTCACCTACGTGGGTTCGACCGAGGCTGAGGCCCGGGCCAAGCAGCGCGAGCTCGACGTGTTGCTGCCCAGCGACGCTTCGCTGCGCCAGCTGGGCATGTTCGTGCTGCAGGACTGCTCCGCCTGGGAGCTGGACGCGCCCGTGCCGGCTCTGCCGCCCCTGGCGGAATTCACCGGCCCCAAGGGCCGCTACGCGACCATCCTGCGCATCATCGAAACCGAAAAGCCCACCGTGCGCCAGTTGCTCGGACGGCTGGCGGCCGGCGGCGGCCACTGCACCATGGTGGGCACGCCCGAACAGATCGCCGACCGGATGGAGCATTGGTACCGCAACGAAGGCGCCGATGGCTTCAATCTGATGCCGCCTTCCCTGCCCGGGGGGATCGATGATTTCGTCGAGCACGTGATTCCGGTGCTGCAACGCCGGGGCTTGTTCCGCACCGAGTACCAACACAGCACGCTGCGCGGGCACCTGGGACTGGGATCCCGATAGGCCGGCGCGGCCGTCCCCGGCGGGCCATCTCGGCGCGCCGCTCAGGGTTATCCGGCTTGCGTGACAGGCGGCCGGCCGCGCTTGGCCTTCGCGGCATCGCGCGCCGCCGCCTCGACGATCAGGGCTTGGCGTTTGCGCAGGACGGCCTGACGCCTGGCCGCCGCGCGCGTCGCGATCCAGTCATAGAGCAGCACGCCCGGCTGGCGCAACAGCGCCGCGATCAAGATACCGGCGGCAGCGCCCAGCAGGCCGAACAATAACCCGTGCATCAGCGCGCCCCCTGTTCCAGCTGCAGCCGCAAAATGCGCCTGAGCTCCAGGATCGCCTGCGGCGTCTCCTGCACACTATGCGAGAAGTCGATGATCTTCTCGGATTCGGCCCCGTCCAGATGCGCGCTGCGGTACGGGACCAGGCCGTCATCCGAATCCGCCAGCGGGACGCCGGGCGTGTTGTTCGCGATGATGCTGTGGTAACGCACCGCCGGCGAAATCGGCATGGACGCGGTCAGTCTCACAAATTGGTCCTTTTCGCTCAGGTTGTCCACGCCATTGGATATCCGGATCGAGGATTCGCGGGCCGGCCCATCGCCGTCGGCCAGCCTGTTGAGCTTGGCGAACTGCCTGACTACGGTCACGGGCAGCGTGATCAGGTTGGACAGCCAACGCGACAAAGTGTTCTCGGCAAAGGGCGTGCCCCGGTGCGGCGCCGCGATGAACACCGCGCGTGAAATACCGGGAAACGCCTCGAAGCTCAACACCGGATCGAATTCGGCGCGCGCCTGGGCCAGGCGGGCATCGTCCAGCTTGGCGTGGTCGCGCAGCGCATCCCACAGCACGGTGCCGGAGGAGGATACCAGCAACCGGCTCAATACGCCGCCCATGCTGTGCCCGATGATGACGGCGTCGCGCGAAGCCTGCGCCGCGCCCATGGGATCGAAATGCCCGATCGTCTGGCGCAGCGCGTCGCGGATGGCGCGGTTGTTCAGCGCCAGCGGCGCGTTGGTCGGGTAATAAACCTGCCAGATCTGGTAATTCTGGCGCAGGGTTTCGTCGCCCAGCACTTCGTTGGCGACGTTGATCCAGGCCTCGGGGCTGCTGGCCAGGCCGTGCAGCATGACGACCGTGCGCCGGTCCGGGTCGTAGGGCTGCAACAGATAGACGTGCGGCGCGTCGATGCCCTCTTCATTGCCCAGCACGTTGCGCAGCGCCTGGGTGGCGAAGCCCGAGCGCGCCAGCCACAAGCCGTAGCCGGAGGTGAAGTTGGCGGCCAGCGGCACCGTCGTGCCGGCCAGTTCCACCGTGTCCCGCTTGTAGGGGTCGTAGGCTGCCAGGGTCGCGTTTTGCGTGGCCATGACCTGTTCCAGCGTATCGCCGGGAAAGCCCATGATGACGGTCACGGCGGGAAACGGCGTTTCGCTGTACGGCGTCTTGAAGGTGTCGGCATCGTTCACGCGGCGCGCCGTGACCGCCACCAGTTCGGCGCCGAAGCCGTCGCGCCGGTACATGCTGCGCAGCCCGCGGAAGGTCAAGTTCGCCGCGGGCACCAGTTCGTGCGGAAACTGCTTGCCGCCGGGCAGTTTGACGTCGGACATCTCGCCCACCACCTGCCAGGGCCCCGCCGCCATGCTGGCCCCGGGCTCCGGCGGACGGCCGCGATGCTGCTCGAACAGGCGCGTGACGGCCTGTTGCACCGCGTAGTTGTAATAGTCGCGCACCTGCGTCTGGCGGTCCTCGAAGGCGCGGTCGCTGGGCGAGCGCGGCGTGAAGAACAGATAGGCGTAGGCGGCCCGCGCCGTCTGCAGATAGGCGTCCAGCAGCTCGTCCTGGCCGGCCTGGCTGTCGGGGCGCTGTTTTTCCGTGGCCAGCGCCTCCATCAGCCAGACTTCGGACAGCGTGGAGAGGCGCCGTTCGCTGTCCAGTCCATCCATGGTGGCAAGCGCATGGGTGCAGGCGTCGCGGTCCTTGCGGCATTCCTGCGCGTTCAGGCCCAGCACGGCCATGGACTCGCGCGCGGACGCGCTCAGCTGGCCGGTGGTGAGCACGTCGCCGCGGCGCTGGGCGATGTAATCCTGGGTGCTGACAGACGATACCTTGACGCCTGCGCAGCCGGCGCACGCCAGCAGGGCCAGGATCGCGCAGCCCTTCGCGCCGGCCGTCCAGATTCCGCTCATTGCGCGGCCCCGGCGGCGGGCGGTTGGCGGATGGCGCGCGAGAACGCAACCGGATCCGGACCGGGCAAGGCCGGCTTGCCGAGGTAGGCTTGTTCGCGCAACTGGGCCAGAGGCTTGCTGGTATCCAGCCCCCCTTGTTCGTAGAGGTATTCCGGCAGGTAACCCGACAGGAGGATGCGGTAGTCCATCGGCAGGCCCGGCACGATGGCGCGCACCATGCTGTAGACCAGCGTCGTGCAGTTGGCCGTCACCGTGTGATAGAAGCGCGGCTCGTCGGCCAGCTCGTTGGCGGTACGCACATAGGACAGGAACAGTTCACGCATGGCGGCCACGGGCATGTCGACGGGATACAGGTACACGCGTTCGGCGCGCGGCCCGGCTCGCACGTAAAGGATGTCGCGCTCCTGCGCTGCGATCACGCTCAGTTCGAACTGCTTGAAGAAGCCGCCGACCTCGGAAAACTGTTCGCCGCGCTCCTTGCGGATCTCGACCGAGAACACGACGTGGCGGCCGTCGGTGAAGCCGAAGGAGACCAGCGTATGGGCGATGGCCGGGCTGCCCCAGTACGACAGGACCATGTCTACGGAAACCAGCTCGTTCAGGTTGTATTGCTGGCTTTCCCAGCGCGCCGTGTAGCGCGTGTCGGTATCGGCCTGCCAATCGAAATTGCGCACGCTGTCCAAGGTGACGATGGATCCGGAGACGCTGCCGCGCAGCGTGCGCGCCACGTCATCGGCCCAGATGCGGTCGTTGGACGGGGCCAGCGTCTGCCACCAGACGCATAGCGCGGCCATGCCGACCAGCCAGGTCCAGGCGGCGCGCCGCGCGCGCCCGCGCCACAGCGCGATGGCCGCGTACAGGCACAGCCCGGCCCAGGCCAGCGCCGCCGCGCCTTGCACTACCGCGCCGCCCGGCAAGCGGTAGGCCAGGGCCAGGCCGCCCCACAGCGCGGACAGAATGAGAACAAGGCTGAAGATGACGCGCCCGGCAATCGCCAGGCAGCCGCGCCGGGCCCGATTAGATGCCGCCATGCTGTTGCACGATTTCCAGAACGCCGTTGATCACGAACTGCACCGCCATGCACACGAGCAGGAAGCCCATGATGCGGGAGATGGCCTCCACCCCGCCCTGGCCGATCACGGCCACGATGCGGCCCGCCGACCGCAGGCAAATCCAGAAGAGCAGGCCAAGCAGGGAGAACACCAGGATGGGCGTCACCGCCATCACCCAGGGCGCATAGGTCTGCGTCACCGAGGCATCGAGGGTTGCCGCGCCGCTGATGATCATGGCGATGGAGCCCGGACCCGCCGTACCCGGCATCGCCAGCGGCACGAAGGCGATGTTGGGTGTCTGCCGGTTGGCCTGGGCGTCAGCCACGTCGGCCTCGGAGGCGGTCGACGGCGCGGACGGGAACACCATGCTGAAGCCGATGCTGGCTACGATCAGTCCGCCCGCGATGCGCAGCCCCGGAATCGAAATGCCGAAGGTATGCATGATCCAGGCGCCGGCGTAGTAGGTGACCAGCATGATGCCAACCACGTAAAAGGCGGCCTGCGTGACCTGGCGTTCTCGCTCTTTATAGGGAATCTGCTGGCCCAGGGACAGCAGCAATGTCATGGAGGTCAGGGGGTTGGCCAGGGGCAGCATCAAGGCCAGCCCCAGGCTGACCAGTTTTCCCAATTGAACCAGGTCGTCGATCATGGTGATGAGCGCTGCAGGCGACGCCGTTGCGGCGGGTCACAGCTGCTTGAATGAAGTCAAGTGCGTAATGTACTATACATTACACATTTTTAGCCAGGCACCCGCGTGGCGCTAGAGAGTCCGCGACCGACACGCGGCCATGGGAATGAAGTGAACACGATTCCAGACGATACGGCGCCGCGCGCGCTGACCAGCCGGGGCGAGGCGCGCCGCGAGCGCCTGCTCGAAGCCGCCACACAGTCACTGCTGGAGCACGGCTACGCGCAAACCTCCATCCAGAGCATCGTGCGGCAGGCCGGTGGATCGGCGGCCACCGCCTACCAGTTGTTCGGCAACAAGGAGGGGTTGCTGGTCGCGGTGCTGGAGCATGAATTGAACGACATGCGCGCGACGGTATTCCCGGACACCATGCTGGACCAGCCCGTCGGCCCCGCCCTGCACGAGCTGTCGCGACGCCTCTTGAACTACTCCCTGCTACCCAAATCGGCCGCGCTCTACCGCCTGATTGTTTCGGAATCGCATCGCCTGCCGCACCTGGCCGAATCCCTGCGGCTGGCGGTGGAAGTGCAACTGCATGCGCCCCTGGAACAATGCCTGAAACGGGCATGCGATCGCGGAGAACTGCGCATCGACGATCCGCGCCAGGCGGCGCGTACGCTGGGCAACCTGATCGACGGCATCGCGTCGCACGCGCGGCTGACCGGCGGCCGCGCCGAAGGCCCGAACGAAGAGCATCTGGCTACCTGCCGCTACGGCGTGGACACCCTGTTGCGCGCCTTTCGCGCGTAGCCGCCGCGCCACTCGCCCCACCCTGCCCGCGCCAGCATCCACGCAGGCCACAGCATGCAGGCCGCGGCCAGCCACAAATTGGTCCGCAGCCCCAGCGCGTCCACGCTGGGCACGCCCAGCAGCGAACCTGCCGCGATGCCCAGGTTGAACATCGCGACGAACAGCGAGGTGGCGGCTTCCACGGCATCCGGCGCGGCCTTCATCATCCAGGTTTGCAGCGACACCGACACCGCGCCATAGGCCAAGCCCCACAGCAAGAGCAAGGCCGCGGCGGCCGGGCGCAGTTGCCCCAGTATGCCCAGCAGCAGCAAGACCACCAGCAGGCTGAGCGCGATCAGCAGCAGCGTCGCGGCCGGCCGCCTGGCGGCCGCGGTCCCGCCCAGGAAGTTGCCCGCCACGCCTGCCGCGCCGTAGGCGAAAAGCAGCGGTCCGATCCAGTTCTGGCCGAACGCCGCGTGGATCTGCAGCAGCGGACGAACGAAGGTGTAGGCCATGAAATGGCCCGCGACCAGGAACAGCGTGATCAGGAGCCCCCGCCGCAAGCTCGGATTGGCCAATTGCGACACCAGTTGGCGCGGACGCAGCGTGCGCGCCGCGGGCAACGGCGGCAGGCTGAGCAGATTCAGCAGCAGCACGGCCGCGCACAGCGCCGCCATGGCGCCGAAGGCCGCGCGCCAGCCGGCCAGCTCGCCGATGAAGGCGCCCAGGGGCACGCCCAGCACGGACGCCACCGCGACGCCGCCGAAAATGACGGACGTGGCCAATCCCACCGAGCCCGGCCCGACCAGCCGGCCCGCCAGTCCGCCGGCGATCGCCCAGACGCCGCCGATGCAAAAGCCCACCAGCACCCGCGCCGCCAGGAACCAAGGCATGCTGGGCGCCCAGGCGCTGGCCGCGTTGGCGCAGACCAGCAACGCCAGCAGACCGCCAAGGATCACTCGGCGGTCCGCCCCCTTTGCGCCGATGACGACCAGCGGCGCGAACAGCGCCGCCAGGATGGCGGGCACGAACAGCATGAAGCCGCCCATGCCCACCGAAACGTCCAGCGCCGCGGTGATGGGCACGAACAGCCCGACCGGCAGCATTTCGGTCGTGACCACGCAAAAGGTCGCCAGGCCCACGGCGATCACGCCCAGCCACGCGCGCCAGCCGGCGCGCTCGGGCATGGGTTCGGTACACGAAGCGCCAGCGAGGGCGTGGTCTTCAGGGGAAATGCCGCGGGTCATGATCGGGGGTTCCAGTAAGGCCCTTGCCGGGCCGACCCTAGGCAGTCTACTGTTTCCATTTCGCTGATAAAGTAGGAATATCAATAAACACAAGGGACGAATCGTGCGCAATTCATCCTACCCGGCCGCCCGGTTGGATCACATCGGCGACCTGCTCGCATTCGTGCGCGTGGCTGACACGCAGAGCTTTACCGCCGCGGCCGAAAAGCTGGGCCTGTCGCGTTCGGCCGTCGGCAAGTGCATCGCGCGCCTGGAACTGGGCCTGGGCGCGCGGCTGCTCCATCGCAGCACGCGCAGCGTCAGCCTCAGCGATGAGGGCCGCGTCTTCTACGAACACGCGCAGCGCATCCTGTCCGAGGTCGACAACGCCACCGACGCCATGGCCAGCCGCAAGCAGGCGCCGCGCGGCCGGCTGCGCATCGACCTGCCGGTATCGCTGGGGCGGCTGCACATCATGCCGCTGCTGCGCGAGTACCTGCGCGATTGGCCCGAAGTCGAGGCGGACGTCGGCTTTTCCGACGACTACATTGACCTGGTGCGCGACGGCGTGGACGTCGCCATCCGCATCGGCGGCGAAACCGACAGCCGGCTGGTGCGCCGCGTGCTGGCGCCGCACCGCCTGATCACCTGCGCCGCCCCCGGCTACCTGGACCGCCATGGCGTGCCGGCCAGCCCGGACGACCTGGCCGGCCACCACACCCTGGCCTATACCCATGCCGGCGCGCTGGTCCCCTGGCGCTTTGCCGTCAACGGCCAGGAACGCAGCGTGCATGTCGCTGGACGCCTGCGGCTGGGCAACACCGAAGCGCTGCGCGACGCCGCGCTGGCGGGCGAAGGCATCGTCCAATTGGGCGCCTTCCTGGTGGGCGAGGACTTGCGCGCCGGCCGGCTCGCGCCGGTGCTGGAATCCGTAGCTCCACCTGGCGCGCCGGTGTGCGCGGTCTATCCGCACCGCCGCCATCTGGCGCCCAAGGTGCGCGTCCTGATCGACGCCATCGCCGACAGATGGCGCGGCGGCGCGCCCTGGGCCGGCGACGCCGCGCCGCCGCGGCCTTAGGCATGCGCCCGATCCACTATGATTGCCGGCATTGCCCCGCCGGGCGCAATACCGGATACCCAGGGACGCTGCCAGGCATGCCCTTGCCTGCGCCCCGCCATTTCCCCCGGAGTTTTACTTGAGCGATATCTACCAATTCAGCCGCGGCACGGCGCCGCTGCTGATCTCCATTCCCCACCTGGGCAGCATGATCCCCGACGCGCAGCGCGCGCAGATGACGCCGCTGGGGCTGCAGTCGGGCGACACCGACTGGCACCTGGACACGCTGTACAAGTTCGCCGAGACGCTGGGCGCGTCCGTCATTGGCGCGCGCTATTCGCGCTACGTGGTGGACCTGAACCGTCCGCCCAACGATGAAAGCCTGTATCCCGGCCAGACCAAGACCGGTCTGTGCCCGACCCAGACTTTCCGCGGCGACGCCCTCTACCGCAACGCGGCCGTCCTGACCGACGCGGAACGCGAGCACCGGCTACAGACCTACTGGAAGCCCTACCACGCCAAGCTGTGCGAGGAAATCGACCGCATCAAGGCCGAGCACGGCACCGTGCTGCTGTGGGAAGCGCACTCGATCGCCAGCGTGCTGCCGCGCCTGTTCGAAGGCAAGCTGCCCGACCTGAACATCGGCACCGCCGACGGCGCGGCCTGCGCGCCCGACATCCTGGCGCCAGTCGAAGAGCGGCTGCGCGAAAACACCGCCTACACCTGGGCGGTGAACGGCCGCTTCAAGGGCGGCTACATCACACGCCACTACGGCAAGCCCGCCGACAACGTTCACGCCATCCAGCTGGAAATGTGCCAGTCCACCTACATGGACGAAACGCATCCCTACGGCTATCGGCCCGAGCTGGCGGACAAGGTCATTCCGCTGGTCGAAGGCATGGTGCAGTCGGCGCTGGAGCAGACCAAGGCGCGCCAGCGCTGACCGCAAGCCGGCCTCCACCCCAAACCGCCCCAGGCGCTAGCCGCCTCGGGGCGGTTTTTTTGTCTGGGCGCTCGGGTATTCCCCAATTTTTCACATCACAGTCCAAAACGTAGTATTTCAACTGAGCTACGTAAAACATTACGAGCCATAATAAAAAATACGTGGAGACAAAAATGAAGACATGGAGTCACGCCGCCTGCGGCGCGCTGGCGTTGTGCGCCCTGTATGCGACAGGGGCGCGCGCCGCCGATCCCGACACGTTCAAGATCGGCGGCGTGGTCTCGCTGTCGGGGACCTACGGCATCTTTGGCGAAGACATGCGCAAGGGCGTCACCATCGCCATCGAGCAGCGCGGCGGCAAGGTGCTGGGCAAGCCCATCCAGGTCACCTGGGAAGACGATGAAACCAAGCCGCAGCCCGCGGTACAGAAAACCACCCGCCTGATCTCCGATGGATCGCAGATGATCTTCGGCGCGGTCAGCTCGGCCAGCACGCTGGCCATCATGAACATCGCCAAGCAGCGCAAGATTCCCCATCTGGTCACCATGTCGGCCGACGACAAGATCACGGTGCCGGGCGGCTCGCGCTACACCTTCCGCACCTCCAACACGTTGGGCATGGAGCAGCGCATGGCGCTGGCCTACTCCAAGGAGCAGAAGCTCAAGCGCATCTACGGCGTGACGGCCGACTACCAGGCCACGCGCGACAGCTGGGACTGGTACCGGCGCGAAGCCGAGAAGGCCGGCATCGAGATCGTGGGCGCCGACTTCCCGCCGCTGGGCAACCGCGACTATTCCTCAATCGCCGACAAGATCGCGCGCTCCAACGCCGACGGCGTGGCGCTGTTCATGACGGGCTCGGACGCCGTCACCATGGTCAAGCAGGCCGGCCAGATCGAACTCGGCAAGACGCGCAAGATCTTCGGTCCGGTGATCGCCGACGAGACCATGGCAGCCGGCGTCGGCCCCACCGCGGTCGGCGTGCAATCGGGCGTGAGATATCACTTCACCGTCGAGAACGACGCCAACAAGGCCTTCGTCGAGGCTTTCCGCAAGAAATACAACGAGTTCCCCTCGGCCGCCGCAGGCGAAGCCTACGACGGCATGAGCTGGTGGCTGGACGTGGTCGACAAGACCGGCACCTGGGACAAGGAAAAGTGGGTCGAGGCGTTTGCCGCCAGCGAACGCGCCAACTCCGTGGAAGGCAAGAAGACCATGCGCGCCTGCGACCACCAGGCCATGCAGAACGGCTTGTGGGGCGTGGTGGCCACGGGCAAACCGCCGCAGCCGGCCTACGTCATGGACATCGTCAAGGTGTTCCCGCCGGATCAGGTTTTCGAACCCTGCGCGGGCTGACGCCACCGCGTCACGCATCCGCCGGTCCCCGCGGACCGGCTCTCCCCCCGGCGCGCCCTGCGCGCCGCCTGACGGATTTCTGCCATGTCCACCGTGATCATCGGCCTGAGCCTGGGAATGCTGCTATTCCTGCTGGCGTCCGGCCTTACGCTTATCTTCGGCATGCTGGGCGTCATTAACTTCGCCCATGGCGCGCTGTACATGCTGGGCGCCTACCTGGCCTTCGACATCCAGTTGCGCACCGGTTCCTTCATCGCCGGGCTGGTCGTGGCAACGGTGGGCGTCGGCCTCGTCGGCGTGGCGATGGAAAGGCTGGCCCTGCGGCCGCTGTACAACCGCCCGCACTTCTATCAGCTGATCCTGACCTTCGGCTTCATCCTCGTCATCAGCGAGGCCGTGAAGTTCGTCTGGGGCCTGGGCTACCAGGAAACGCCGATGCCGGCGCTGCTGGCGGGCACAGTCGAGCTGGCCGGCAGCACCATCCCGGTCTACCGCCTGTTCGTCATCGCCTTCGGCCTGCTGGTGTCCGCCGCGCTGTTCTTCGTGCTGGAGAAAAGCACCTTCGGCATGCTGGTCCGCGCCGCCAGCAGCGACGGCGAAATGGTGCGCATCCTGGGCCTGCCGGCCGCCACCATCCGCAGCGCGGTGTTCGGCGTGGGCGCGGCGCTGGCCGGGCTGGCCGGCGCCATCTCCGCGCCGCTGTTTCCGATCGAGCTGGGCATGGCCACCAACACCATCATCGACTGCTTCATCGTGGTGATCCTGGGCGGGCTGGGCAACATCCGCGGCGTGGTCGCGGCGTCGCTGCTGATCGGCATGGTGCGCGCGGTGGGCTACACCTTCATGCCCAGCTGGGTCGACATCCTGACGTTCGCCATGCTGATCGCCACCCTGCTCACCCGTCCGCAAGGACTGTTCTCCCGCCAAGCGAGGCTGGCATGACGACTTCCCGCCAAGATGCCGCCATCGCGGCAGGCATGGCCGCCGCGGTGATCGCGGTGCCCTTCTGCACGCAAAACGACTTTCTGTTGAACCTGACCATCCTGATCATGGTGTGGTCCATCTTCGCCGTGGGTTTCGACCTGGTGTTCGGTCTGCTGGGCATGGTGTCCTTCGGCCACGCCGCCTTCCTGGGCGCGGGCGGCTACGCGCTGGCGCTGGCGACCCAGCGCTACGGCCTGCCGTTCGAGGCGGGGCTGGCGCTCGCCATCGTGGCGGGCGCGGCCTGCGCCTGGATCTTCAGCGTATTCGCGCTGCGGGTCTCGGGGATCTTCTTTGCGCTGGTCACGCTGGCGCTGTCGCAGCTCATGTACATCCTGGCCGACAGCAAGCTGCGCGAATGGACCGGCGGCGCGGACGGCCTGCCCGGCATCGGCCGGCCGGAACTCGCCGGCATCGACTTCTTCGATACCGTGAACTTCTATTGGTATGTCGCCGCCGTGTTCGCCCTGGTGATGGCGCTGATGGCGATGCTGCGCGCTTCGCCCTTCGGCCGCGCGGTCGCGGGCGTGCGCCAGAACGAAATCCGCGCCGCCCAGCTGGGCTACAACGTGCAGCGCCTGAAGCAGATCACCTTCCTCGTGTCCGGCGCCGTCGGCGGCCTGGCGGGCGGACTGCTGGCCGCGGTGCTGATGTACATGAATCCGCAGATGCTGCATTGGACCACCTCCGGCGACGTCATCATCATGACCCTGCTGGGCGGCGCCGGCACGCTGTGGGGGCCGGTGGCCGGCGTGCTGCTGTTCGAAGCCCTGAAGGAATGGCTCAGCGGCTGGACGCCCTATTGGTACGGCATCCTGGGCCTGGTCTTCATTCTGGCCACGCTGTACTTCCCGCAAGGGGTGCTGGGCGCGCTGCAGGCACGCTGGAGCCGCAAGCGCCCCCCGGCGTCCGCCCCCGCCAGTCCATCCGCGCCCGCCGTGCCGCTGGCCCCGCGCGAAGGGAGCCCGTCATGAGCGACATCGCCCTGCAATGCGAACAGGTCAGCGTCACCTTCGGCGCGCTGCGCGCCATCGAGGACTTCAGCTACGCCTTCGAAACCGGCCGCGTCTACGGCCTGATCGGCCCCAACGGCGCGGGCAAGACCACCCTGCTCAACGTGCTGTCCGGCAACCTGCCCGGGCATGGCGGGCGCATCCTGTGCCACGGCGCGGACATCTCGCGCCTGCGGGCCCATGAGCGCGCCAGGCACGGCATAGGCCGCAGCTTCCAGATCACCAAGATCTTTCCTGAAATGACGGTGCTGGAGAACCTGCGCATCGCCGCGCAGATCAGCCACTCCCATCTGCTGCCGTTCTGGCTGGCGCCACGCTACGACCGCCGCCTGGCGTCCACCATCGACGCCATGCTGGAGCTGACCGACCTGACGGCCTGGCGCGACACCGTGGCGGGCACCTTGTCGTATGGCTTGCAACGGGCGCTGGAACTGGGCCTGACCCTGCTGCCCGATCCGCGCATCCTGCTGCTGGACGAACCGCTGGCCGGCGTCGGCCACCACGAAATCGCCGCCGCCAACCGCCTGATCCGCCATGCGGCCGCCGGCCGCACGGTACTGCTGATCGAACACAACATGGACGTGATCATGACGCTGTCGGAACACATCGTGGTGCTGTCCAACGGCCGCAAGGTCGCCGAGGGGCCGCCCGCCGCCATCCGCGACGACGCCACCGTGCGCGCCGTCTACCTGGGCGAAGAGGTGGCGGCATGATCGAACTGCAACATGCCAGCGTGCATTACGGCCAGGCGTTGGCGCTCAAGAACATAGGCTTGCGCGCGACCCAGGACGAAATCGTCGCCATCGTGGGGCGCAATGGCGCCGGCAAGTCCACCGTGCTCAAAACGCTGATCGGGCTGCTGCCCCTTTCGGCCGGCAACCGGCTGATCGGCGGCCAGGACGCCACGCGCCGCGCCGTCGAACAGATCAGCCGCGACGGCATCGCGCTGGTGCCTGACACCCGCCGCATCTTCCCCAACCTGACCGTGCGCGAAAACCTGCGCATGGGCGCGCTGGCGCACCAGCCCGGCTACTGGACGCAGGACCGCGTGCTGCGGGTCTTTCCCCGGCTGGGTGAACGCATAGGCTTCCATGGCGACCAGTTGTCCGGCGGCGAACAGCAGATGTTGTCGATCGCGCGAGCGCTGCTGGGTAATCCGCGCGTCCTGCTGCTGGACGAACCGACCGAGGGGTTGGCGCCGCGCATTGTCAACGAACTGATCGAAGTGTTCGCCGAAGTCCACCGCCAAGGCACCGGCATTGTGCTGGTCGAGCAGAACCTGAAGGTCCCCGCCCGCCTGGCGCACCGCCAGTACGTGCTGGACCACGGCGAAATCGCCTGGAGCGGATCGGCCGCCGAAGTCGAGACCAACCGCCACATCATTGAATCCATCCTCACCACGGGCATCCAAGCATGAGCAACGACACCACCTACATCGCGGGCGTGGGCATCACCCGCTTCGACAAGCAGCCTGCCAAAAGCGTCAAGGACCTGGTGCGCGACGCCGTGACGCAGGCGTTGGCCGACGCGGGCTGCGACGCCGCCGACCTGCAGGCAGCGTACTTCGCCACCGCTGGCCAGGGTTCCATCGAAGGCCAATACATGGTGGCGGGCCAGGTCGCGCTGAAGGCCATGGGCATTGCCGGCATCCCCGTCACCAACGTGGAGAACGCCTGCGCCAGCTCCAGCACCGCGTTGAACGCGGCGCACCTGTACGTGGCCTCGGGCGCGGGCGACATCTGCCTGGCCGTGGGCGTGGACAAGCTGTTTTCCGAGGACAAGGCGAAGAGCTTCGCCGTGTTCGACGGCGCCTGGGACGTGCACGACGCACAAGCGCAGATGGCGCGCCTGATGGCGCTGGCGCCCGACGTGACGCCCCCGCCCGGCTTCGAAGAGCCTGGCAAGCGCAGCGTATTCATGGACATCTACGCCAGCCTGGCGCGGCTGCACATGAAGACTTTCGGCACCACCCAGCGCCAGCTCGCCGCCGTGGCCGCCAAGAACCACATGCATTCCACCCGCAATCCGCTGGCCCAGTTCCAGTACCCCATGACGATAGACGAGGCCCTGGCCGCCCGTCCCGTGTCCTGGCCGCTGACCCTGCCCATGTGCGCGCCCATCAGCGACGGCGCGGCCGCCGCCATCGTCTGCAACGCCCAGGGCCTGAAGCGCCTGCAACGCGCCCGCGCCGTGCGCCTGTACGCCAGCGTGCTGCGCACCGCCACGGACCGCCCGGCCGACCGCTACGACCAACACCTGTGCCACCTGGCCGCGCTCGAAGCCTATGAACGCGCGGGGGTCGGCCCGCAGGACATGTCGCTGGCGGAAGTGCACGACGCCACGGCATTTGCCGAGATCCAGCAGACCGAGGCGCTGGGCTTCTGCGCCTTCGGCGAAGGCGGACCGATGGCCGAATCCGGCGCCACCAGCCTGGGCGGCCGCATCCCCATCAACGTATCCGGCGGCCTGCTGTCGCGCGGCCACCCCATCGGCGCGACCGGGCTGGCGCAGGTCCATGAAATGGTGATCCAGCTGCGCGGCGAAGCCGGCGCCCGCCAGGTCGAAGGCGCGCGCTTCGCTATCGCCGAGAACGGCGGCGGCTTCAACGGCGTGGAAGAGGCAGTGACCTGCATCACCCTGCTTGGCCGCTGATCCACGCCCCCATCAACCCAGAAACCGCCATGCATCTCAGCTCTCTCTTTCACCGCAGCGCCACCACCTATGCCGACCAGCCGGCGCTGGCCGCTGGCACCCGCGATCCCCTCAGCTACGCCCAGCTCCAGGCCCGGGTGCAGGCGCTGGCCGGCTGGCTGCGCGGCCCGCTGGGCCTGGCGCCCGGCCAGCGCGTCATGCTGGCGCTGCGCAACCACCCCAGCTATATCGAATCGATGCTGGCCATCTGGCACGCCGGCCTGTGCGCCGTGCCGGTCAACGCCAAGCTGCATCCCAACGAACTCGAATACATCCTGCGCGACTGCGATGCGCGCCTGTGCCTGTCGCAAGGCGAATTGCTGCAGGCGCTGGCGCCCGTCGCTCGCAGCCTGCCCGCGACGCGCGTGGTGGACGTGGAATCGGCCGACTACGCGGCCGGCGCCCTGGGTCCCCGGCTGCCCCTGGAAACGCGTCCGCCGCAGGACCTGGCCTGGCTGTTCTATACCAGCGGCACCACCGGCAAGCCCAAGGGCGTCATGCTCAGCCACGCCAACCTGTTCGGCATGTGCCTGAACTTCTATGCCGACGTGCAGTCGGTACAGCCTGGCGACGCCATGGTCCACGTGGCGCCGCTGTCGCATGGCGGCGGCCTCTACAGCATTCCGTACTGGCTGCACGGCGCCTTGCAGATCGTGCCGGACAGCGGCGGCCTGGACGAAGACGAACTATCAGGGCTGCTGACGCACTACCGCAATGTCAGCCTGTTCGCCTCGCCCACCATCGTGCAGCGCATGGTGCGCCACGCCCGCCTGGCGGGCGGCGCGCCCCCCGGTCTGCGCACGCTGATCGTGGGCGGCGCGCCCTTCTACATCGAGGACATCAAGGACGCGGTGGCCTGCTACGGCGCGCGCGTGGCGCAGATCTACGGACAGGGTGAAAGCCCCATGTCGATCTCGGCCCTGTCCGCGACCCAGATTGCCGACGCGGTAGCTCGCAACGATGACGCGCTGCTGGGTTCGGTGGGATACATCCAGTCGGCCATGGACGTCGAAATCCGCGAGGCATCCGGCCGGCCCGCAGCCCCTGGCGAATTGGGCGAAGTCGTCGTCAGCGGACCAACGGTCATGCAGGGCTACTGGAACAATCCGCGCGCCACCACCGACACGCTGGCCGGCGGCTGGCTGCACACGGGCGATATCGGCATCCTGGACGAGCGCGGCCTGCTGCACCTGAAAGACCGCTCCAAGGACGTCATCATCAGCGGCGGCACCAACATCTATCCGCGCGAGGTCGAAGAGGCGCTGATGCGCCACGACGCCGTGCAGGAAGTCTCGGTGGTCGGCAGCCCCGACCCCGAATGGGGCGAGTCGGTGCTGGCCTTCGTGGTGTTGAAGCCCGGCGCCCAGGCCTCGGACAGGGACCTGGACCGGCTGTGCCTGGAATCCATCGCGCGCTTCAAGCGCCCCAAGCGCTATGTCTTTCTGGATGAATTGCCGAAAAACAGCACCGGCAAAGTGTTAAAACGCGAACTTCAACAACGCGCGCTTCCGACTCCATGACCCAAGCTTTCCCCCTCTTTGGCCGCACCGCTGTCAGCCAGACCGAAAAGGCCTATTGCGCCCTGGAGGAAATGATCGTCACCGGCGAACTGCCGCCCGGCAGCCAGTGGTCGGAAACCACCCTGAGCGAACGCGTCGGGATCGGCCGCTCGCCGGTGCGCGACGCCCTGCAGAAGCTGGCGTTCCAGCGCCTGGTGGAAATCGCCCCGCGCCAAGGCATCTTCATCTCCGAGATCGACTACCAAGGCCAGTTGAAGATCATCCAGGCGCGCCGCGAGATCGAACGGCTGATCGTGGCGCAGGCGGCGCAGTGGGCCGACGACGGCGAGCGCGCCGAACTGGCGCGCCTGGCCCGGGAGCTCGAAGACCTGAAGGCGGTCAACGACATGCGCATGTACATGCGCCTGCATTTCAGCCTGACCAGCCAGATCGGCGTCGCCTCGCGCAACAGCTACGCGGCCGAGTTCCACGCCATGCTGCAGACGCTGGCGCGGCGCTTCCTGTACTTCCACCAGAAGCGCCACCCGGACCTGGTGCAGATCTGCGAGCTGCACATCCAGCAGATCAACGCCATCGTGGAGGGGTCGGTCGAACGCGCCATCGCCACGGCGGAGGCACGCAACGACTATGCCGAAAACCTCGCGCGCAACATCCTGATGGAGCTGATCGTCACCTCGGCGGTCACCATCAGCTCTCCGCCGCGCGGCCGGGGCGGCGCGGACTGACGCCCGGACGCGGGCTCAATGCCCCGCGTCCGCCAGGTTCTGCCAGGCGCCGGTGCTGCGCCCTTCTTCCGCCAGGAACTCCACCAGCGTCGGCAAGGCGGCGTCCATCGGCCGGTTGGCCTGGATCCGCATCACGTAGCCCCAGGAGCCTGCCATGCGCAGCTGCGGCACCAGGGGTACCAGCCGGCCGCTGGCCAGTTCCTCGTCGATCAGCGGCGCACGCCCCAAGGCAATACCGACGCCGGCGGCCGCGGCCGCGGCGACCGTGCTCAGGCCGCTCAGCACCATGGGCTCCTGCCAGTCCGATTCGGCCAGTCCCAGGCGCGGGCTCCAGGTGCGCCAGTCGGTCTCGGGGCTGTCCACGTGCTTTTCCTCCAGCCAGCGATGGCGCAGGAACACGGCGGGATCGCCGCGCTCGGCCGGATCGACCAGGGACGGACTGCAAACCGGCACCACCGTTTCGGTCATGAGCGGAATGTCGCCGGGTTCCGCGATATGCGGCCCCATGGCGCGCACGTGCAGGAACGCCAGGTCTATGTCCTGGCTTTTCCAGGCCGGGTCCTGGCTGGCGTGCAGGTACACCTGGATGTCGATGCCGGGGTGCAGCTCGATGAAACGTCCGATGCGCGGCGCCAGCCACATGGCGGCCAGCGACGGGTTGGCGGAAACGTTCAGGGTATTGCGCCGTTTGCCGCGGGCCGAGGCCCGCACGTTGCGGCAGGCGGTCTCCAACAGGGTCAAGGCCTGTTGCACCGACGCCAGCAGATCCGCGCCCGCCGCGGTGGTTTCGGCGCGGCGTACCGTGCCGCCGCGGCGCAGCAGCGCCACCCCCAGATCCGCCTCCAGCGCCCGCAGCTGATGGCTGACGGCGCTTTTGGTGACGTGGAGTTCGGCGGCGGCGCGGCTCAGGCTGCCCAGGCGGGCGACGGCCTCGAAGGCGCGCAAGGCCGCCAGGGGCGGCGTGTGGTTGGGGAGATCGGCCATGGGTCAAGTCTAGCTCAACCCTAGATTGAAAAACTATCGCTTTCGCCGGGTCGCGGGATCGGGGACCATGCAAGCACTGAAAGGAGTTTGCTATGTATTTCGATTCGCGCCTCTGGCAGTTGACGGCGGGCCTGCGCGCCGGCATGGCGGGCGGCATCTGCCTGGGCCTGCTGGCCCTGGCCGCCGGCATCGCCCGCTACGTGTTCCTGGGCCAGCTGCTGGCCCGCGTGTTCGACGGCGCCCCCTGGCAGGACTGGCTCGCCCCCGCGCTGTGGGCCGCCGCCATGGTGCTGCTGCGCGCCTTCCTGGACCACTGGCGCACTGTGCAGGCCAACCGCTGCGCCGCCACCGTGCAGCATGCGCTGCGCGCCCGACTTTATGACCGCATCGTGAGCCTGGGCCCGGCCTGGTTCGCCAACCAGCGCACGGGCGGCGTGATGCTGACGGTGGTCGACGGGGTCGAGCAGTTGCAAGCCTTCTTCGGCCAATACCTGCCGCAAGTCGCGATCGCCGCCGCGGCGCCCTTCGCCATCTTCGCCGTGATCGCGTTCTGGGACGTGCCCACCGCGCTGGTGTTCCTGGCGGCCGCGCTGTTCGCGCTGTTCGGGCCGATGGCGGTGCACATGCTGGACCGCCGCGCCAGCCTGGCCCGCAGCAAGTCCCTGAACGATTTCGGCGAGGACTTCCTGGACGCCGTGCAGGGCCTGCCCACGCTGAAATCCTATGGCCAGGGCAAGGCCTGGGGCCAGCGGCTGGCGGCCCGCGCCCGCAGCCTGTCGGACAACACCTTCTGGGTGCTGTCGGTCAGCCTCTTGACGCGCGGCATCAGCGACCTGGGCGTGGCCCTGGGCGCGGCGCTGGCGCTGACGCTGGGCGCCTGGCGCGTGGCCCACGGCGACATGAGCGTGGAGGCCCTGCTGATCGTGCTGATGGCCGGCACCGAGATCTTCCGCCCGCTGCGCGACCTGCGCTCGGTGCTGCACCGGGGCATGCTGGGCCAGTCGGCCGCCGCCAGCATCCATGCGTTGACGGACGCGCAGCCGCTGACGCCCGCGCCGGAGGCCGGCGGCAAGACGCCAGGCCGGCTCGCGCCCACCATCGAATTCGACAACGTGGCGTTTTCCTACACGCCCGAGCGCCGCGCCCACCAGGGCTTGAGCTTCCGCATCGCGGCGGGCGAACGGGTTGGCGTGGTCGGCCCCAGCGGCGCCGGCAAGTCCACCATCGTGCGCCTGCTGCTGCGCGAATGCGTGCCCCAGTCCGGCCGCATCCGCATCGGCGGCCATGACGTGAACGAACTCGACACGCAGGCGCTGCTGTCGCACATCGCGCTGGTGAGCCAGGACATCACGCTGTTCCACGGCACCATCGACGACAACCTGCGGCTGGGCCGCCCCGACGCTACCCACGAACAGGTGCGCGCCGCCGCCCGCGCCGCCAATATCGACGACTTCATCATGGCGCTGCCCGAGGGCTACGCCACCCGCATCGGCGAGCGCGGCCTGCAGCTGTCCGGCGGCCAGCGCCAGCGCGTGGCGATCGCCCGCGCGCTACTGCGCGACGCGCCCATCCTGATCCTGGACGAGGCGCTGTCGTCGGTGGACACCGAGAATGAGGCGCTGATCCAGCAGGCGCTGGACCGCTTGATGGCCGGCCGTACCACGCTGATCCTGGCGCACCGCCTGGCCAGCGTCATCGGCGCCGACCGCTGCCTGGTGCTGGACCAGGGCCGGGTCGCAGAGGAAGGACCGCACGCGGAACTGATGCGGCAAGGCGGCCTGTACTACCGCCTGATGCACGAACAGGCGGCCGCGCACCGCAATCCGTCGGCGGGATCCGCCGCCCCGGCCGCCGCCGCCCCTGCGCAGACGACGGACCGCGATGATCCCGCTCAGGAATCTGGCGGACAAGGCCCGGCCCTGCGCTCGCTGGACGCGGACGCGGTGCAGGTCGGCTGGCGCGCCACGCTCGGCACCCTGCTTTCAGTGGTGCGGCCGTGGCGCGGCACGCTGACCGCCACGATCCTGCTGGGCGTGGCGCGGGTCGCGGCCTACATCGGCGTGGGCGTGTTCAGCGCGCTGATCGTCGCCGCCATCCGCGACGGCCGCGACTATTCGGCCCTGATCGCCGGCCTGCTGGTCGCAGCGCCCCTGGCCGCGCTGTTCCACTGGCTGGAGTCCTGGCTGGCCCACGCCATGGCTTACCAGCTGCTGGCCGACATGCGGGTCAAGCTCTACGACAAGCTGGAACGCCTGGCGCCGGCCTACCTGTTGCAGCGCCGCTCCGGCGACCTGGTGGCGCTGGCCACCCAGGACGTGGAAATGGTGGAGTACTTCTACGCCCACACCATCGCTCCCGCCATCGTCTCGGTGCTGGTGCCGCTGTCCGTGCTGGGTTTCCTGGGCGTCTACAGCTGGCCGGTGGCGCTGGCGCTGCTGCCCTTCCTGGCCTATGCGCTGGTGTCGCCGGTGCGCGGACGCCGCAAGGTCGACGCGCTGGGCGACAAGGCGCGCGAGGCGCTGGGCGAGATGAGCGCGCACACCACCGACACCATCCAGGGCCTGGCCGACCTGACCGCCTTCCAGGCCACCGGCCGCCGCCGCGATGAATTCCTGCGCGTGGCGGACCGCTACCGCACCCGCCGCCTGGACATCCTGGACGACCTGTCGCGCCAGACCGCGGGCTTTGAAATCGCGATGGGCCTGGGCGGCCTGGCGGTGGCCGTCGTGGGCGCGCTGCAGGTATCGGCCGGCGCGCTGTCGGCCGGCATGCTGCCCCTGTTGGTGCTGATCGCGCTGGCTACTTTCCTGCCCGTGTCCGAGATCTCGCAGGTCAGCCGGCAATTGGCGGACACCATCGCCGCCACCCGCCGCCTGCACGTGGTCGCCAACGAACCGGAACCGGTGACGGACGGACCGCTGCCGGCCCCCGTCTCCGCCCACGGCCTGTCGCTGGCCTTCGAGCACGTCAGCTTCGCTTATCCGGGCAAGAACGCGGACACCTTGCGCGACCTGAGCTTCAAGGTGCCGGCCGGCGCCACCGTGGCGGTGGTGGGCGCATCGGGCGCGGGCAAGAGCACGGTGGCCAGCCTGCTGCTGCGCTTCTGGGATCCGCGCGCGGGACAGGTCAAGCTCGATGGCGTGGACCTGCGCGAACTGCAGCTCGACGGCCTGCGCGAGCGCGTGGCGCTGGTGACGCAGGACACCTATCTGTTCAACGACACGCTCGAAGGCAACATCCGGCTGGCCCGGCCCGAAGCCAGCCCCGCGGACCTGGCGCGCGCGCTGGAGCAAGCCGCGCTGGCGGACTTCGTGCGCGCTCTGCCAGAGGGCCTGGCGACGCGCGTGGGTGAACGCGGCATGCAGTTGTCGGGCGGCCAGCGCCAGCGCATCTCGATTGCCCGCGCCTTCCTGAAGAACGCCCCCGTGCTGATCCTGGACGAAGCCACCTCGCACCTGGACACGCTATCGGAAATGCAGGTACGCGGCGCGCTGGACGTGCTGATGCGCCACCGCACCACGCTGGTCATCGCGCACCGCCTGTCGACGATACGCGATGCCGACCTGATCCTGGTGCTGGAACGCGGCACGCTGGCGGAGGCCGGCACGCACGACCAGTTGCTCAAGCGGCAAGGGGTCTATGCGCGCCTGGCCAGCCACCAGGGCGGCTACGCCGTCAATAGCGCAACGTCTCTACCGACTTAGCGTTGGCGCGCACTTCCGCGTCCGTGAACCAGACCCGCTTGTTGCCGAAGCTGGTGTACAGGTCGAA
The DNA here is from genome assembly GCF_014490035.1 of Achromobacter xylosoxidans. Classification (NCBI taxonomy): domain Bacteria; kingdom Pseudomonadati; phylum Pseudomonadota; class Betaproteobacteria; order Burkholderiales; family Alcaligenaceae; genus Achromobacter; species Achromobacter xylosoxidans. The sequence continues at coordinate 4,128,962 of NZ_CP061008.1, forward strand.
CTGGTCGCGGGTGTGGGCCGACGGCGTGCCGTCCGGGGCGACGAAACCGCTCTGCCCCGGCGCCACCACGTCGACCGCGCGCACGCCCTGGCCGTCGAACACCGTCATGTTGTTCTCGGTGCCGCGGTTCTGCGTGGCCGGGAAGCTCAACACCGCCTTGTCGTCCGCCTGCGGCACGCCCAGGAAGTTCTTGGGCGCGAACACCATGGGCGGCGCGGGTATGCGCCAGCTTGCCGGATCCTGGCCGTAGGCCTTCTGCAACGCCGCCAGCGCATCATCCAGCGCGGCCAGGCTCACGTCCTGCGGCCGTTGGCCGTTGAAGAAGTCGTACTTCTGCGGCACGCCCGAATCGCGGCCGGCCAGCGCGTTGAACAGCGCCTTCACCCCCACCGTCAGGTTGACCGATCCCGTGGCGGGTGCCGCCTGCGTCGGATAGCCGGTGGCGCTGTACCACTTGAAGAAGTCCGCGGGCATCTCGTCGGCCAGCGTGCGCTTGAGCATGGCGCGCAGCCAGGCGTCCATCACGGCAGGCCCCGCGTTGTCGTAATAGCCGGCCTGCTTGTCGCTCGTGCCCATGCCGTCCCAGGACGCCAGCCCCGCAACCAGCCTGGCTCGCGCATCGTCCGCCGGCAGCCCCTGCACCGCCTGCTGCAGGAACGGCAGGAAGTGGCGCCGGTTCACGTCGGCATAGCTGGTGGTGCGGATCAGGTCCCACATTTGCTGCGCGCTGACCTTGCCGCCATTGGCCGTCATGGCTTTCAGGCGGGTCTCGATCTCGGCGTAGCGGTCGGCCTGGCCCCACACGATGGCGAACAGGTCGGTGGACGGATAGCCGCGCATAGGCTGGTTGTTCCAGTTGGCGATGAAGCCTTGGCGCGGGTTGTAGACCTGAGGATTGGACGAGAACGGCAGCATGCCGTCCCAGTCCATCTCGCCCGTGCCCGGCACGGGCAGGCGCGGATCGTGGCCCGGACGGCGCTTGGGATAGAAGCCCGTGTGCGCGTAGCCGATATTGCCCTTGTCGTCGGCGTAGTACCAATTGATGGTCAGCGCATGGCGCGCCGCCTGCTGCTTCCACTGGTCCCAATTGCGCGACTGCGCCTTGTGGGTCCAGGCCATCAGCGATTGCAGCTCAAAGCCTTCCCAGGCGCGCGCCTTGGCATAGGCCACGTGCTGCTTGTCATCGAACTTGGTGACGATGCCGTGCACCGTGCGGTACACGTCCATCACCACCGGCTGCCCATCCTTGACCTCGATGAGCTCGGTGCGCTTTTCCATCGTCTTCCAGACGCCGTCGTGGAAGTAGCGCGTGCGGTCGTTCGGATCGAGTTTTTCGGCGTAGATGTCCACGTCGTCGCCAAAGCCCGCGGTCGAGCCCCAGGTCACGTGCGCGTTGTGGCCGAACAGGATGCTGGGATAGGCGAACGGCGTGTTGCCAACCACGTCGAAGCCCGCGCCATGCAAGCCGATGCCGTAGGTGTAGGCGGGATTCCACCAGCCGAACTGCGGCCCGTTCAGCAGGATGGAACGGGCGTCCTTGGCATGGTCGCGGCCCACGATCCACATATTGCTGGTGGTCGGAAAACCGGCGATGCCGGGCTGCCCCGATTCCGCGAACTGCGCCAGCAGGCGCGCCGACGCGGCCGCGGGCGCCTCGTCCAGCACGCCGCGCGTCTGCGGATCGCGCGCCACGCGTTCCAGCATGGGCGGCGTGCCGTCGTAGCGCGGCAGCGCATAGGACAGCCTGGCGGAGGGTTTGGCGCCATCGGGCCGGTACACGCCCTCTTCCTCGGGCACGGTGGTCGGCGCGCGGCTGTCGGTCATCCAGCGCAGCTGATTGAAGATCTGCATGGCGCGCTCGTCGCCATGCCGGTCCTTCAGGGCGGTCAGCAGCGCCAGGTTGTCGATCTCGCTATTGGCATCGGAGAAGCGGTTGGCCATCGTGCCCACGAACACCATCGCCACGTCATAGGCCGTCCAGTCCGCGGGCTGGAAGCGCAGATCGTTGAACTCCTTGGGCATCAGGCTGCCGGGCTTGGCGCGCACCCGCGCGATCCAGGCGTTCATGCCGGCCGCATAGCCGTCCAGGATCTGGCGCTCGGATGCCGGCAGCGCGGCCAGTTGGCGCTGGATGCGCTCCGGCGAGAAATTGCCGCGGATGGATTTGTCGAACCCCACCATGGACTGGCCCAACACCTCGGCCACGCGGCCCTGGGTACTGCGCCGCGCCATTTCCATCTGGAAGAGGCGGTCCTGCGCCACCGCATAGCCATAGCCGTAGAAAATGCCGTACACGGTGTTGGCGTAGACGTGCGGCATGCCATAGCCGTCGCGCCGTATCGTGACCTGGCCGCTAGCCGCGCCCGCCGGGCGCATCGCGGCCTGGGACTGCTTCTGCGCGTTCTGCTGGACTTCCTGGGCCTGGGCTTGAGCGCCCATGGCCGCGCAGGCCGCCAGGATGGCGGCCGACAACAAGTGCTGCTTCATTCGAATCTGTCTCCGTATTTGACGAGCCGCGCCGCGGTGCGAGTCCCGGACGCGGTGTGCGGCGCCTCTGCGGGCGCCGTCTGCGGACCATGATACGAACAGCTTATCTATAATTCCAATGCATTTATTTCATAGTATTTATGCGGTCTGAGCATGGATTTTCAGAAACTCAAACACCTGCTGGCGGTGGTCGAACACGGCACTTACTCGCGCGCCGCAGAGGCGGTCAATCTGTCGCAACCAGCGCTCAGCCGCAGCATACAGGCGCTCGAAGCCGAACTGGGCCTGCCCTTGCTCGACCGCGGCACCCGCCGCGTGCGCCTCACGCCCTACGGCGCCTGCGTGGCCGAACGCGCGCGCCGCATGCGCTTCGAGGAAGCCGAGCTGCAGCGCGAACTGAAAACCCTGCACAGCGGCGAATCGGGCACGCTGTCCATCGGGCTGAGCCCGGCGCCCGCGTCCCTGCTGCTGTCGCCCTTCCTGGCCCACATGGCCGAGCGCCATCCCCAGGTGCGCGTGGGCGTCGAACTGGGCGCCACCGCCGCCTTGCTGGAAATGCTGCGCGACGAACGCATCGACGCCATGGTCTGCGACGCCCGCATGCTGTATGACGCGGCCGACCTGGAAACCCGCGCCCTGCCTGCGCTGCGCGCGGGCCTGGTCTGCCGCAAGGGCCATCCCATCCTCGCCCACAAGCGGCCAGGCATAGAACAAATCCGCCAATACCCCGTGGCATCCACCACTCTCAGCCCGGAAGTCTCGCTGCGGCTGGCGGAAACCCTGGGGCCAGGCGGCGCGCCGGAACAAATGGTCACGCACCGCTGCGAGAATCTGGACGCGCTGGTGGAATTGGCGCTGCGCACGGACGCCTTGCTATTGGGCGTGATCTGCGTCACGCGCCAGCAGCAGGAAGCCGGCCTGCTGGTCGAAGTGCCGATCCCGTCCGACCCGCAGCGCCAGGGACACTACGCGCTGGCCCGGCTGGCAGGGCGCACGCCGTTGACGGCGCAGGATGCGTTGTATGAGTTCACCCGGGAATGCTGGGACGGATTCTTGGCGCCTATCGGCGCGTCGCCAGCCTGAAAAGGACGAGGCTGAGCAGCGCGGCGGCAATGTTGTAAAGCATGGCCGCCGCCAGCGCCCGCCCATGGACCGATGCGCCATCGCCGGCGGACAGGCTTCCCGCGGCCTCGAGCATTGTGAAGATAACGCCGCCCACCACCGCCACGCCGGTGGAAGTCCCCACGACTTGCAAGGTGCTGAGCATGCCGGAAGCCATGCCGGCCTGCTCCTCCTGCACCGAACCCAGAATGGCGTTGAATGCCAGCGGGATCACCAGCCCTTGCCCTGCGCCATTCAGCACCAGCGAGGCCACCAGCAGCGCCAGGTTCTGGGGCTGCATCGCGGCGGTAACCGCAGACAGCGCCAAGCCCACGGTGAAGACCAGCACACCGAACAGCAGCGCCCCGCGTCCATGGCGGGCGGCCAGTTTCGGACCGGCAAGCGACGCGCCAAAGAACGCCAACGCCGAAGGCGTGAACACGGCGCCCGCCGCCAGCGGCGCGAATCCGAGCCCGAACTGCAACAGCAGCGTCAACGCGAAGAAGAACGAACTGATGGCTGAAAAAAAGAAGAACACCGCGCCTATGCCAGCCACGAATGGCCGGTTGGCAAACAGCGCCATATCCAGCACAGGCACGCCACCGCGCCGGGCCAGCGTTTTCTCATAGCGGACGAAATACGCCAGCACGCCCAACGCCAGCACAGGCCCGGCAAGCGACCACCAGGGCCAGCCATGCTCTCGTCCCTCCATGACAGGCACCAGGATCAGGGCCAGCCCGGCAGCGCCCGCAAGCGCGCCGCGCAGGTCCACCCGCGTCGGAACCGGCGCGCGCCATTCGGGAAGCGCCCGGCGCCCCGCGAGCAACGCGGCAATGCCTATCGGCACGTTGATGAGAAACACCAGCCGCCACCCCAGATCCAGCGGATTCAGCGTGATGAGCATGCCGCCCAGCAGCTGCGAGATGCTTGCGGCCACGCCCTGCACCGCGCCCATGATGCCGAACGCGCGCCTGCGCGCCTCGCCCTCGAACACCACCCTGATCGAAGCCAGCACCTGCGGCATCAGCACGCCCGCCCCCACCCCCTGCAAGGCGCGCGCCAGGATGAGCTGCCACGGCGTGACCGCCACCCCGCATAGCGCCGAAGCCACGGTGAACAGCCCCATGCCGGCCAGGAACAAGCGCCGCCGCCCGAACAGATCGCCCAAACGCGCGCCATTGATCAGGCACAGGCCATAAGCCAATGCGTAAGCCACCACGATCAGCTGCAGATCGGTATCGGATGCCGACAAGCCGCTCTGGATGCTGGGCAACGCGACATTGACGATGAAGAGATCCAGGATCGTCACGAAGTTGCCCGTCAACAGCACCGCGAGGGCGCGCCAGGGGCGGTTCTTTTCAGCTTGCAGCGTGGATTCAGGGTTCATTCTTTACATTTATATATGTACGATCGTATTTATAGTATCGTGAAAGAATGAAACCCGCGCAAGCAGAAAAACAAGGTCCGATGAACCCGTTGCCCCCCTCTCCCCCAACCGATGGCCGCCGCCTGCGCGGCGAGCGCGCGCGCACCCGCGTGCTGGACGAAGCCGTAAAGCTCCTCTCCGTCGAAGGACTGGACGGCCTCACCTTCGGCCAGGTGGCCGACATGGCCGAAGTGGGGAAAAGCAATCTTCAGGTTCTGTTCGGCGACAAGGAAAACCTGCAACTGGCGGCCTTGGCCCATGCGATAGGCCTGTACCAGACCCAGGTCGTCGAACCGGCCATGCGCAAGCGCACGCCGCTGACGCGGCTGCGCGCCCTGATGACCGGCTGGTTCGACTTCGTGGAAACCCGCCAGCTGCCGGGCGGCTGCGTCATCACTGCGGTAAGCAGCGAGTATCGTGCGCGTCCCGGCCCCCTGCGCGACGCCATCCAGCAATACCGCGAGGCAGGACGCGCGCGTCTTCACGAATTGATCCGCGAAGCCCGGGCGCAAGGGCAAATCGCGGCCGACGCCGACGAGGCGAAACTGGTCATGGAGCTGCTGGCCTACCAGGCATACGCCAACGTCGCCGCGTCGATGGACGACCATGCGGAGTTCGGCCGCGCCAAGGCAGCCGCCATGGAAGTGCTTGCAAAAGCGGCTCGCTGACAACCGCGAACCAGGCTCCCGATCGGCCCGCCTATGCGTTATTGCGACCCGGCTCGTGCGCCGCCGCCTGCATGCGCAACCATTGCGCCACGGCCTGGACAGGCGCCGAGGGCGGCCGGTCGGCGGGCATGGCCAGATGGTAGGTATGCCCGGCGATCACCGGGCCGAAGGGCTGCACCAGATGGCCCGCTTCCAGCTCTTCCGCTATCAACGCCAGGCTGACCAGCGCCACGCCATGGCCGGCCACGGCCGCCTGTATGGCATGGCCCTCATCGGAAAAACGCAGCTGGCTCGCCTGCCGCGGCAGGGAACGGCGCGCAACCTCGAACCAGCGCTCCCAGGTCGGATTGTCCGGATGGGACCGCTTCCAGTTGAAACGGATCAACGGCACGCCGGCCAGATCGTCCGGTGAGGCCACGCCCAGCCGCGGATTCGCCACGGGCGCGAACCGGTCCGTGAACAGCGGCTGCGCGACGAGGCCCGGATACGGCCCGCGGCCATAGCGGATCGCGATGTCGACCGCGGCCGATCGCAGATCGACCACGTCGTCGCTGGCCTGCAACTGCAGGTCGATGCCGGGATGCTTGCCGCGGAAATCCGCCATGCGCGGCACCAGCCACTTCACCGTGAAGGCGTTGGTCGCGGAGATGGTCACCTGCATCCGCGTGCGCTGCTGCGTCAGGCGCGCCAGCGCCGCCTCGAAGGCATCGAAGCCATCCCGCAGCACGGGATAGAGCTGCGCGCCCGCCTCGGTCAGCGACACCCTGCGCACGTGACGATCGAACAGCACCAGCCCGGTCTGCGCTTCCAGCGCGCGGATCTGATGGCTGACGGCGGTCGGCGTCACGGCCAGTTCCTCGGCTGCGGCCTTGAAACTGCCCAGGCGCGCGGCGGCCTCGAATACGCGCAGTCCGGAGAGCGGAAGAGATCGGCGTTGCATGGTCATGGATGAGATTTTCTCATCTTATAGCTGATAAATGAACCTTTGTCAGCATCCCCGCATATTCCTACATTTACGACATGGATCAGCGATTTTCGCGCTGATTCACCTCCAAACCATAAATGAAGGAAATCGCATCATGCTACAGCGCGTCGTCACCCAGCCCGACAACTACGAACCCTTCCTGCTGTCGCAGGGCATCCAGTTCGGCAACCTGCTTTTCATCTCCGGCCAGGCGGGCGCCGGCGATGACGGCAAGATCGTCGAGGGCGGCTTTCTGGCTCAAGGCGAACAAGCCTTCCTGAACTTGCGCCGCGCGCTGGAAGCCGGCGGCTCCAGCCTGAAGGACGTCATCAAGGTCACCATCTTCGTCACCGACATGGGGCACTTCCAGGACGTGGTCACGCTGCGCCGCCGCCACTTCTCGGCCCCCTACCCCGCCGACACGATCGCCGAGATCAAGGCGCTCTACGACCCGGCCGCCATGATCGAGATCGAGGCCATCGCCGCCGTGCGTCCGCAGGAGGGCCGTTGACATGGGCGCGCTCGACTATCGTACGAACGATGCTGCGCAGGTCGGACTGTTCACGCCGCTACAGCTGGAAAGGGGCTTGACCCTGGCCAATCGTCTCGCCGTCGCCCCCATGACTCGAGTCAGCGCCACGGAAGATGGCCGCGCCACGTCGCAAATGGCCGATTACTACCAAGCCTTCGCGGCCGGCGGCTTCGGCCTGGTGATCACCGAGGGCATCTACACCGACCGGGCGCATGCGCAGGGCTACCTGTTCCAGCCCGGCCTGACCGACGACGCGCAGCGCGACGCCTGGCGCACCGTGGTCGACCGCGTGCACGCGCACGGCGGCCGCATCGTCGCGCAGCTCATGCATGCGGGCGCGCTGTCGCAGGGCAATCCTCATTGCGGCACGCCCAAGGGTCCGTCGGCCGTACAGCCCAAGGGACAGCAAATGGCGTTCTATAGGGGCGACGGGCCGTACCGGATGCCTGAAGCCATGTCGGACAAGGACATCGCAGAGGCCATCGACGGCTTTGCCCAGGCGGCGCGCAGGGCGCAGGAGGCCGGCTTCGACGGCGTCGAAATCCACGGCGCCAACGGCTACCTGCTGGACCAGTTCCTCACCAGCTACACCAATCTGCGCGCGGACCGCTATGGCGGCAGCCTGGACAACCGGCTGCGCTTGACGGTGGAGGTCATCCAGGCCGTGCGCCGGGCTACCGGACCGCGCTATGTCGTGGGCGTGCGCAGCTCGCAGGGCAAGGTCAATGACTTCAGCCACAAGTGGGAAGGCGGCGAGGCCGATGCGGCGCAGATCTACCGCACGCTGGGCGCGCAGCCCATCGACTACCTGCACACGACCGAGTTCGAGGCTTGGCGTCCGGCTTTTGGAGATCAGGGTCCAAGCCTCGCGGCATTGGCGCGGCAGCACGTTGCGGTCCCGGTACTAGCCAACGGGTCGCTGCATGACCCGATGGCGGCCGGCGGGATGATGGCGCGGCAGGAGGCAGACTTCGTCTCGCTCGGACGCGGCGCGCTGACGCATTCCGATTGGCCTGCAAGATTGCGCGCGGGCGCGGCGCTGGAGAGTTTTGATCGGGCGCTGCTGGCGCCGATTGCGGACCTGGCCAATGCGGCGCGACATCGTGGGGAACACCTGGAATGACGATCCTATACAATTAGCAATCATTCCCATTAGCATTTGAACGGAACCCCCCTTGCCCCCCGCCGACTTTGCCTCCTCCGACGATTTCGTCAGCCTGTATCGAGAGCATCACGGCTGGCTCGTGCAAATGCTGCGCCGCCGGCTCAGCGGCAATACCGAAAACGCCGCGGATCTGGCGCACGACACCTTCGAACGCGTCATGCGCAGCGAGTCGCGCGCGGCGTTTGCCGAGCCGCGCGGCTTTCTCACCACCGTCGCCAAGCGTCTTCTGATCGACCAGTCGCGCCGCCGCGCTGTGGAACAGGCCTATCTGGAAACGCTGGCATCGCGCAACGAGGCCGTCGAGCCCAGCCCCGAAACGCACGCGCTGGTGATGGAAGCGTTGAACGCCGTATGCCGCATGCTGGAGCAGTTGCCGCCACGGGCGCGCCGGGTCTTCGTGCTGGCGCAGGTGGAAGGCCTGCCCTACCGCGACATCGCCCGGCAACTCGATATTTCGGTGGCGGCCGTGCAGCGCGACATCGTCAAGGCCTGGGAGCATTGCTACGCGGTGCTGTACGCATGAACGCCGCCCAGGCCGAACGGCTGCATCCCGACATCATCAGGCAGGCGGCGCGATGGATGATGCGGACCGGGGATGCCCCCGACGCGGCCACGCAGGCCGCCTGTGCGGCATGGCGCCAGGCAGACGTGCGCCACGAGCTCGCGTGGCAACGCCTCCAGGGCATCGGGCGCGAGATCAATGCCACCACAGTATCCGAGGGCGCCGCCAGCCAGACCATCCTGCGCTACTGCGAACAGCGTTCGCGCCGCAGCGTCATGAAATGGGCGGCCGGCGGCTTCTGCCTGGGCACGTTGGCATGGGCGGGCGCGCGCGAGGGCTGGTGGGAAGGCAGCACCGTCTATCGCACCGCCACCGGCGAGCAGCGGACCATGACCCTGCCCGACGGCACCCTCCTGACCCTGAACACCGATACCGCAGTGGCGCTGCGCTACGACGCGCAGCAACGCCGCGTCACACTGCGCAGCGGAGAAATCCTGATCGCGACGGCCGCGGATGGCGCTGGACGCCCCTTCAGCGTACAGACCCGGCACGGCCTGCTCACGCCGCTCGGCACGCGCTTTGCCGTGCGCCAACTGGACGACAGCGATGGCTCGACGCGTCTTGCCGTCTTTGAAGGGGCTGTGCGCGTGGCCCCCGCCGGGCGGACCGTGCATGCCGGCGAACAGGCGGAATTCAACGACCGCACGCTGTCTCCCGCAACCCGGGTCGACGGCACCGAGCCTGCCTGGGCCGCAGGCATGCTGGTCGCGAACCGCATGCGGCTGGATCAGTTCCTCGCGGAACTGGGACGCTATCGCGTCGGCATCCTGCGCTGCGCCCCCAGGGTGGCGGACCTCGAAGTCACGGGGGCCTTCCGCATCGACAACACCGACCGGGCTCTGGAAGTGCTGGCCGGCGTACTCGACCTGAGGCTGCGATACCGCACGCGCTATTGGGTCAGCGTCGATCGCGCCTGACGCACGGAGCCGCAACCCGGGCGCTCTCCCGGGAAATTTGTAACGCCAGCGAAGATTTTCGGATGTGGTTCGTTAGACATAGAGACAGACCCGAGGCGCCCGCGGTCTGGCCCTACCCATCGACGAACCAGGAAGCCCTCATGGCCGCACGCCATACACCCTCTACTCTTGCCGCGCCCCAGACGCCCGGGGCTGGTCCGGCGCGCTTGCGCCTTGCCGTCCATCTGGCTCTGGCCGCAATGGCTCCATTCGCCGCGCCCGCCGCGTCCTGGGCTCAGCCCGCGACCGCGCAAGGGGTCGCTTTCGCCATCGCCCCTACGACGCTGGATGAAGCGCTGGGCCAGTTCGGAGTCGCCGCCAACATCACCGTGGCCGCGTCGCCGACGCTGACCCGCGGGGTGATGACGCAAGGGCTTACGGGCCGCTACACCGCGGAACAGGGCCTCACGCGCCTGCTTGCAGGCACGGGCCTGCAAGCCGTGGCCAACGCCAACGGAGAGGGTTATCACCTGCGCCGCATTCAGCAAGGAGACGCGACCACTCTCGCGCCAGTCACGGTGACGGGCATGGCCGACCCGGCCGTCACGGAAGGCACGGGCAGCTATACCAGCGGGATCGTGACCATAGGCAAGGGCGAGCAGACCCTGAAAGAGATCCCGCAGTCGGTCACAGTGGTGACGCGCCAGCGCATGGACGACCAGAACGCCAACACGCTGGACGACGTGCTGGCCAACAGCACCGGCATGACGCTCTACAAGAGCCCGATGGGCGGAAACTATGTGTTCTCGCGCGGCTTCCGGGTCGACAGCTATCAGTTCGACGGCGTCAACCGCGCGTTCTATTACCCCCAGGCCAACAGCTTCACCAGCAGCACCGTGATCCTGGACCGCGTGGAAATCATCCGCGGCGCCACCGGCCTGCTGCAGGGCGCCGGTTCGCCCAGCGCCGCGGTCAACCTGGTGCGCAAGCGCCCACTGGCCGAAAACCAGGTGCAGCTGTTGGCCAGCGGCGGCTCCTGGAACAACTATCGCGCCGACATCGATGCGACCGGCCCCTTGAACGCGTCAGGCTCCCTGCGCGGCCGCGCCGTGGCCAGCTACAACGACCGGGAATACTTCTACGACAACGCCGACAGCCGCACCGGCGTGCTGTACGGCGTACTGAGCTACGACCTGGGACCCGCCACCACCTTGACCGGCGGCATCAGCTACGAAGAACTGCGATCCACGCCGTTCTTCCACGGCCTGCCCCACTACACCAACGGCGACGACATCGGGCTGAAGCGTTCGACCTCGCTCTCGCAAGACTGGAACCGCTGGAACGGCAAGCAGACCACGGTGTTCGCCGAACTCGCGCACCGCTTCAACCAGGACTGGTCGCTGAAACTTACCGGGACTTCCACCCAGGAGTCCAACGATTCCAAATACGCCTTCACCGAAGGCGCGGTCAATCCGGCCACCGGGCTCGGGCCGACGATGTACGCCGGCATCTTCGATTTCTCCACGCACAACAAGGCGCTCAACCTGGACGTGGACGGCGCGTTTGAGGCGCTGGGCCGCAAGCACTCGATCAGCGTGGGCGCCAGCATCAACGAACTGACCAGCAAGAACGATTTCGCGACTGCGCGCCTGAACCGCGCCGTGAACGTCTGGGATCCGGATCACCACGTGCCCGAACCCACGGATGACTGGCTGCGCGAGAACGCCTACCGCGGTGCCGCGACCGTCATCACGATGAAGCAGACCGGCGTCTACGGCGTCGGCCGCTTCAAGTTGGCCGATCCGTTGACGCTGGTAGCGGGCGCCCGCGTCAGCTGGTACGAGAACACCGGCAAGTACCGGGACGATGGCAAGCAGTACACCGACCCCTACAAGGAAAATGGCGTCGTCACGCCCTACGGCGGCCTGATCTACGCCTTCAATCCCCAGTGGTCCGGCTACGTCAGCTTTGCGGAGATCTTCGAACCGCAGAACGCCGTGGACGCGTCGGGCCAGATACTGGACCCCATCCTGGGCAAGAACTATGAAGCGGGCATCAAGGGCGAGCTGCTCGACGGCCGGGTCAACGCCTCGGTCGCCCTCTTCCGCGTCGACCAGAAGAACCGCGCCCAGCAAGACCTGGTCAGCGCATGCTCCGTGGGCGACATCTGCTATCTGTCCAGCGGCAAGGTGCGCAGCCAGGGCGTGGACGCCGAAATCAGCGGCGAGGTGGCCCCCGGCTGGCAGCTGTTTGCCGGCTACACCTTCAACACCCTGAAGTTCCTGGACGACACCGAGGTATCCAGCACCAACTTCGGACGCACGGTAACGCCCAAGCACATCCTGCGCCTGTGGTCCGACTACCGCCTGCCCGGCGAATGGTCGGCATGGACCTTGGGCGGCGGCGTGAACTACCAGACCGGCAGCTACACGGAAACCCGCTCGGTGCGGGTCTCGCAGGCGCCTTACGCCGTCTGGAATGCGCGCATCGGCTACAAGATCAACAAGAACTGGTCGGCGGCATTGAACGTCAACAACCTGTTCGACAAGACCTACTACCAGACGATAGGCGCGCCGGGATGGGGCAGCTTCTATGGTGAACCGCGCAACGCGACGCTGACGGTACGCGGGACCTTCTGATAGGGGGAAACGATTAAGTAGAATGGTTTTATCTCAATAAACCATGAATTTTCATCATGCTTGATCGTATCCATCTATCCATCGTGCAGGAGGTCGAAAAGCAGGGTTCGCTGACTGCCGCCGCAGGCGTCCTGCACGTGACGCAGTCGGCCCTGAGCCACAGCATGAAGAAGCTGGAGCAGCAACTGGGGACCGACATCTGGCTGCGTGAAGGCCGCAGCCTGCGACTCACCCAAGCCGGTCAATACCTGTTGGCGGTGGCCAACCGGGTGTTGCCGCAACTGGCTCTGGCCGAAGAGCGTCTGCGCCAGTTCGCCCAGGGAGAGCGCGGGTCGCTGCGCATCGGCATGGAATGCCATCCCTGCTACCAGTGGCTGCTGAAGATCGTCTCCCCGTATCTGGCGGCCTGGCCGGATGTGGACGTGGATGTGAAGCAGAAATTCCAGTTCGGGGGCATCGGGGCGCTGTTCGGCTACGAAATCGACCTGCTGGTCACACCCGATCCGCTGAACAAGCCCGGACTCGTGTTCGAGCCTGTATTCGACTACGAACAGGTGCTGGTCGTCGCTGGCAACCATCCTCTCGCCCGGGAGGAGTACGTCACCCCCAAACAACTCTCCAACGAAGTGCTGGTGGCCTATCCGGTGCCGGTCGACAGGCTCGACATCTACAACATGTTCCTGACGCCGGCCGGCATCACGCCCAGGCGGCACAAGGCCATCGAGACCACGGACATCATGCTGCAGATGGTCGCCAGCGGCCGCGGGGTGGCGGCGTTGCCACGCTGGCTGGTGCTGGAGTACGCGGACACCATGAATGTGGTGCCAGTCCGGCTGGGCAAGAAAGGCATTGCCAAGCACATTTATCTGGGCGCTCGCGAGGCGGACGTGGGAATCGACTACCTGCGTGCATTCATTGAACAAGCCAAAAGGCCCGCCGCGGCTTGATTCTTCACGGTAGCGTCTGCTCGCCAGGCGGTCGGATCCGAGACCGATCGACCGCAAATCCATCCATGAATGAAGCTAATGGCTTCATGAGATCAATTCACTTTTATTCATGGATAGCCCGACATAAACTACGCCTCCTATATCGTCAATGTCAAGACTGCTGAATAAAAAAAGCAGCGCTGAAAAAGCAGGAAATAGACGCGGGTTTTATCCAGGATTCAGGGCAGCAGAGCACCATGAGTAACGAGTTTGCATTTGCCATCAAGAGCATTTGTTTCGATGAGGACTATCGTCCTTCAGACAATACGCGGATCACGACCAACTTCGCCAATCTGGCCAGGGGCACGAGTCGCCAGGAGAACCTGCGCAACACCCTCCGGATGATTGACAATCGCTTCAATGCCTTGGCGCATTGGGACAATCCCAAGGGCGACCGCTATGCCGTCAACCTTGAGATCATTTCCGTCGAGATGAGCATAGACGGCGCAAGCAGCGGCAATGCCCTCCCCTTGATCGAAATACTGAAGACCAGCATCGTCGACAGCAAGACCAACGAGCGCATTGAAGGCATCGTAGGAAATAACTTCTCCTCGTATGTGCGGGATTACGACTTCAGCGTGCTGCTGCTGGAACACACCAAGAATCAAGCCACGTTCAGCACTCCGGACAATTTTGGAGACCTCCACGGCAAGCTGTTCAAGTGCTTTGTAAATTCAAGCACTTACAAAGAGCACTTCAGCAAGCCGCCCGTCATATGCCTGAGCGTATCCAGCAGCAAGACCTATCATCGGACTGAAAATCAGCATCCTGTATTGGGCGTGGAATACCAGCAGGATGAATACTCGCTGACGGATGAATATTTCAAGAAGATGGGGATGAAGGTTCGTTACTTCATGCCGCCGAACAGCGCCGCGCCCTTGGCTTTTTATTTTTCCGGCGATTTGCTGAGCGACTACACCAATCTTGAGCTCATCAGCACCATCAGCACGATGGACACTTTCCAGAAGATTTACCGGCCAGAGATCTACAACGCGAATTCCGCGGCCGGAAGATCCTATCAGCCCAGTTTGAAGCACCAGGATTATTCGTTGACCCGGATTGTCTATGACCGAGAGGAGCGTAGCCAGCTGGCTATAGAGCAGGGACGGTTTGTCGAAGAGCATTTCATCAAACCATACCAGGCGATTCTTGAGCAGTGGTCCGCAAACACCCCTCTTTGATCATCAAAAGCACCAAGGCATCTATTGTGAAAAAATTGCTACCTACTTCCACTGCCGGCAGCCTGCCTAAACCCTCCTGGCTCGCAGAACCTGAAAAACTCTGGTCTCCCTGGAAATTGCAGGACGAGGGCTTGGCCGAGGGCAAGCAGGATGCGCTGCGTTTGTCTCTGCAGGAACAGCAGCACGCCGGCATCGATATCGTCAGCGATGGCGAACAAACGCGTCAGCATTTCGTGACGACGTTTATCGAGCACCTGGAAGGCGTTGATTTCGAGAACCGCAAGACGGTCAGGATCCGCGACCGCTACGATGCCAGCGTGCCGACGGTCGTGGGCGCCGTGGCGCGCCGCAAGCCGGTGTTCGTCGAAGACGCCAAGTTCTTGCGCCAGCAGACCAAGCAACCGATCAAATGGGCCTTGCCGGGTCCCATGACGATGATCGATACGCTTTACGACGGCCACTATCAAAGCCGCGAAAAGCTGGCGTGGGAATTCGCCAAGATTCTCAATCAGGAAGCCCGGGAACTGGAGGCTGCTGGCGTCGACATCATCCAGTTTGACGAGCCCGCCTTCAACGTGTTCTTTGACGAAGTGAATGATTGGGGCGTGGCCACGCTGGAAAAAGCCATTGAAGGGCTCAAGTGCGAAACCGCCGTCCACATCTGCTATGGCTATGGCATCAAGGCCAATACGGATTGGAAGAAAACGCTGGGATCGGAGTGGCGGCAATACGAAGAGGCTTTTCCCAAGCTGCAAAAATCCAGTATCGACATCGTCTCGCTGGAATGCCAGAACTCTCGCGTTCCCATGGATCTGATCGAGCTGATTCGGGGCAAGAAGGTGATGGTCGGCGCCATCGATGTGGCGACCAATACCATTGAAACTCCCGAGGAAGTCGCCGACACCCTGCGCAAGGCGCTGCAATTTGTCGATGCCGACAAGCTCTATCCTTGCACCAACTGCGGCATGGCTCCTCTGTCCCGCGCAGTCGCACGAGGCAAGCTGAGCGCCTTGAGCGCCGGCGCTGAAATCGTCCGCAGGGAACTCTCGAACTGATTCCCAGGCGGAAATGGTCGTCGCGAGCGGCTCGCGGCGACCAAATCGAGCTGCACCCAGTATTCAACCCCCACTATGTCACTTTCCAGTACTGCGATCGAGCCCAGGCGCTTTCGCGAAGCTCTCGGGCACTACGCGTCCGGCATCACGGTAATAACGTCGCACATCGAAGGCGAGCCGATAGGCTTCACCTGCCAGTCGTTCCATAGCGTTTCGATGAATCCGCCGCTGGTGTCGTTCAATGTGATGACCAGTTCGGCCAGCTACCCCAAGATTCGCCGGGCAGGCCGGTTCGTAGTCAATATCCTGTCAGACGAGCAAGTCAGGATTTCCAACCAATTCGCCCAGCGCGGCACGGACAAGTGGCACGAAGTCGCGTGGCAGGAATCGCCGCTCGGCAATCCCATCATCGCCGGCAGCCTGCACTGGCTTGATTGCGAGATCTATGCCGAACACGCCGCAGGCGATCACCTGATCGTGATTGGTGAAGTGAAAGCGTTGGATCTGCAAGAAGCTGCTTCCACGCAGCCGTTGCTGTATTTCAAAGGACAGTATCGGAACATCGCCGCGCACGGCGCGGTTTGAAGGTTTGCCTCCGCTGCCCTCTTCTACGCTTCAATCAATCGGGAGCCTTGCCAGGCCGGATCGAGAAGAACCGCCACCGGCTCCTTGCTCTCTGGCCTCTTGTCGGCGCGTCGCGACTCATCTTAGAATGCGGATGATTCTCATTATTTCCGGGCACCGGTTTCCTCCTGGCCCGCGACGAGCCGGAGGGCCGCATGTCCGCGACCGAGTTTGCAGTGCCGCCCCAGGGCATCGATGTGCTGTACGCGAATCACCATGGCTGGCTGAAAGGCTGGCTGCGGCGGCGGCTGGGCAATTCCTCTGACGCGGCCGATCTCGCACACGATACGTTCATGCGCCTGCTGGTCCGGGGCGAGACCGTCGCGGTGCGCGAACCGCGCGCGCTGCTGACCACGGTGGCGCAGGGCGTGGTGTCCAATTTCATGCGGCGCCGCAGGATCGAAGAGGCCTATCTGGCCAGCCTGGCCAACCTGCCGGAGCGGGAAGCGCCTGGCCCCGAGACGCGCGCCATCCTGCTCGAGACGCTGATCGAACTGGACCGCCGCCTGGATACGCTGGCCGCGCCGGTGCGCCAGGCATTCCTGCTCTCGCAGCTTGAAGGCATGAAGCAGGCGGACATCGCCGCAACGCTGAACGTCTCGCTCGCTACCGTGCAGCGCCATATCGCAAAAGCGGCGCACCTTTGTTTTTTCGGCGCCTGATCGCCGCCCTCTTGCGGCCGCGACCCACACCGCCATGCCCATCGCCTCCACGGACCCGAGCCCGACCGCATTTCCCCTGCTGGACGGCCCGCCGCTGCCCGCGAGTGTCAGCCTGCGCGCCGTGGAATGGCTGGTCGCACTGCAAGCCGCCGATGCCAGCAACGCCACGCGCGAAGCCTGCCAACGCTGGCGCCAGGCGCATCCCGACCATGAGCGCGCCTGGCGGCACATCGAGACGTTCGGCCAGCAACTGCGGGAATTGAACACGCCGCTGGTGCTCGGCACGCTGGCGCATGATGAACGAGGCGGCCGGGCGCGCCGCCGCGCCGTCAAGACGCTGGCCCTGGCCCTGTTCGCCGGCGGCGGCGCCTGGCTGGCGCGCGACAGCCTGTGGCGCGGCTGGCAAGACTGGCAGTCCGACTATCACACGCGTACCGGCGAACGCCAGGGCATCACGCTGGCCGACGCCAGCCGCATCGACCTGGACACCGGAAGCGCCATCGACGTGCGCTTCGATGGCGCGCAGCGCCTGGTCCGGCTGCTGCGCGGCCAGATACTCGTCGCCACCGCTCCCGATCCGGTCTCCCCTGCCGGACGCCCCTTCATCGTGGAGACGGCCCAGGGCCGCGTGCGCGCCCTGGGCACCCGCTACAGCGTGCGCCAGTTCCCAGGCCGCAGCCACGTCGCGGTGTTCGAGGGCACAGTGGAAATCCGTCCCGCGCTAGATGTGGACGCGCCGCGCCTTATCCATGCTGGCGAACAGGCCTCGTTCACCCAAGACTCGATGGATCCCAGCCGGCCCGCCGGCCCGCGTGACGCCTCATGGTCCGTGGGCATGCTGGTCGCGCAGGACATGCCTCTGTCCGATTTCATTGCTGAACTTGCGCGGTACATGCCCGGCCGGCTGTCCTGCGATACCGATGCCGGCCGCCTGAAGGTTTCCGGCGTCTATCCGCTGGACGACACCGACCGGGTGCTGGACATGCTGCGCCGGACTCATCCGATCGAAGTCGACCGGATGACGCGGTATTGGGTCACCGTGCGCCTGCGCACGATCTAGCGCCGCGATGCGCAAGACATCCGCCTGATTTTTTGGGCAAACGTGAGGGGTTTCCGATTCTCAAGTGGCAAACCTAATAGAAGCCACATTTTTCTACCGGAAACCGTATCTCTCATGGACTACCGCCTGTCTCGGCGCGGCGCGCGCCTCCTTACCCGCAGCACTCTGGCGCTGGCCGCAAGCCGCGCCTTCTGGTTCACGGCAACGGGCGTCGCCTTGAGCGCCGGCACGCACCCTGTCCTGGCCCAAGCCAGCGCCAGGACCTACGCGATCCCCGCCGGCCCGCTGGAAAGCGCGCTGACCCGCTATGCGCTCGAAAGCGGATTGATGCTGTCCTATTCGGCCAGCGATATCGCGGACAAGCGCAGTTCCGGCCTGCAAGGCAGCTTCCAGGCGTCCGAGGGCTTGGCCAGGCTGCTGGCGGGCACCGGACTGGCGGCCCGCCTGCAGCCGAATGGCGGCTACGTGCTGCGCCCGCTGCCCGGCGGGCAGACGGGCCAGGAGTCCGCGCAGACCTTGCCCGCGGTCACGGTCACGGGCATCCATGAGTCCGCCTCCGGCCCGGTGCAGGGATTCGTCGCCCACCGCAGCGCGACCGCCACCAAGACCGACACGCCGCTGCACGAAACGCCCCAGTCCGTATCGGTGGTTCCGCGCGACCAGGTCGTCGCGCAGGCTGCGGACTCGCTCGACCAGGCGCTGGGCTACACCGCCAGCGTCATGTCGCTGGAAGGCGGAGCGCTCAGGCACATAGGCACCCGCTTCACGGTCCGCGGCTTCAACATCACGGGCGCGGCCCCGCTGTATCTGAACGGCACCAAGTTCCCCATCAATTCGCTCAGCGGCGCGATCGAGCCTTACAACTTCGAGCGCATCGAACTGCTCAAGGGGCCGGCCTCGATCCTGTACGGCCAGGCCGCGCCGGGCGGCATCATCAACCTGGTCAGCAAGCGCCCCACGGCGGAACCCTTGCGCGAATTCGAATTGCAGACAGGCAGCTGGAACAAGAAGCAGATCGCCATGGACCTGGGCGGCCCGGTGACGGAGGACGGAAACGTGCGCTACCGCCTCACTGGACTGGCGCGCGACAGCGACACCATGATCGATTACATCAACAATGACCGCAGGTCGCTTGCCGGCGCGCTGGAGTGGCAGATCAGCGACGCCACCTTGATCACGCTCCTGGCCAGCTACAGCCGGACCGACAGCCCCTACGATTCAGGCAAACCGCTGGAAGGCACGCTGCTATCCAATCCCAACGGCCCCATATCGCGCTCCCGCTTCGTCGGCGAACCCGGCTTCGACCGCTATGTCGTGAAGGGCACGACCCTGGGCTACCTGCTCGAACACCGGTTGAACGACGACTGGCAGGTGAAACAGAACCTGCTGGCCTACGAACACAAGGCCGACAACCAGTATGCCGCCGTGAGCGCGCGCGTGAATCCGTCGACCCCCGCCCTGGGCAATCGCTATGCCATAACCCGTTACGACACCGACAAGGGACTCGCCGTGGACAACCAGCTGCTGGGCAAGCTGCGCCACGGCAGCGTCGAACACACGCTGCTGTTCGGAATCGACTGGAGCAAGAGCGAATTCACGCGTTCCCAAGAGTTTGGCAGCATCGCGCCGATCGATCTGTACAAGCCCGTCTATGGCGCCCGGCCGAATCTTGGCCCCGCCAACTATTCCGAAAACAGCATGCGCCAACTGGGCTTCTACGCGCAGGACCAGATCAAGTTCAAGGACCGCTGGATCGTGCTGCTGGGCGGCCGCTACGATTCGGTCCGCACCGACACAAGGCCGGGTACGGGTGAAGAGAGCTCCCATGCCTTCACGCCGCGCGCCGGCCTGATGTACCTGTTCGACAACGGCCTGGCCCCCTACTACAGCTACAGCAAGTCCTTCCAGCCCACCCCGGGCCTGGACTTCAACGCCAATCCCTTCAAGCCGACCACGGGCGTGCAGCACGAGATCGGCCTGAAGTACGAACCCAAGGGCGTGGACGCGTCCATCACCGTGGCGCTCTACGAAATCACGCAACGCAATGTGCTGACCAGCGATCCCGCCCACGCGGGCTTCCTGGTGCAGACCGGCGAAGTGCGTTCGAAGGGCGCCGAGATCGAGGCCCGCGCCAGCCTGAATCGCCAACTGGACCTGGTGGCGGCGCTGGCGACGACGGATGCCCGCGTCACCAAGAGCAATCTGGGCAATGAAGGCTCGCACCCTGCTTCGGTCCCACGCAACATGGCCTCGCTCTGGATGGACTACCGGTTTGCTTCCGTGCCGGGCCTGAGCGCGGGCGTCGGCGTGCGCTACGTGGGACGCCAGGAGATCTACGACCTGGCGGTCCCGTCGTACACCACGTACGATGCCGCGCTGCGCTATCAATGGGACAATTGGCAGTTCGCCCTGAACGTGAAGAACCTGGCCAACAAGACCTATGTGGCCGCCTGCCCCGGCACCTGCTTCTATGGCGATGAACGCAACATCACGCTGACGGCGCGCATCAACTGGTAAGCAGCCGCCCCCAAGCCTAGGGCGCAACGACAATCGCAATCTTGCCGCGCACCCCGTGATTGGGACTCTCCAGCCGCGCATGGGCGAGCGGGATCTCGGCAAGCGCATAGACCGCGCCCACGTGCGGCCGTAGTTGGCCGCGCGCAACCAATGCGCTCAGTTCATCGAGCTTGCCGCGGTTCTGCCGCGTGAACACGAAGTGGTAGCTCGCATTCTTGCCCCAGGCCTGGATCAGGTTTTGCGGCTGGGCGATGTCCACGATCGAGACGACCCGCCCCAGTTGCGCCAGCGCATCGGGGCTGCGCGCCAGGCTATTGCCGCCAATGGTGTCGAACACGACGTCGACGCCGCGCCCGCCCGTCTCGCGCATGACGGCGTCGACGTAGTCTTCCTTTTCGTAGTCGATGACCCCGTCGGCGCCCATGCCGCGTGCGAATTCCGCGTTGGCTGCGCGCACGGTCGTGTACACCTGAGCTCCGATGGCCTTCGCCAGCTGGATCGCCACATGGCCGACGCCGCCCGCGCCGCCGTGCACCAGAACGCTCTCCCCGACTCTCAGCCCCGCGCGCACGACCAGCGCTTCCCAAGCGGTCCCGCCGACCAGGCTCAGGCTTGCCGCCTCCAGATGGCTGAGCGCGGGCGGCTTCCTGCCGACGATGCCTTCTGCTGCGACGTGGTACTCGGCATAGCTGCCCGGCCCGTCGAAGATTTGCGGGGTGTACCAGACTTCGTCGCCAGGAACGAAAGCCGTCACGCCCGGCCCCACGGCTTCAACCACGCCCGAGACGTCGTGCCCGGTGATGGCCGGCAGCGGCACCAGATCGGCATAGTCGCCGCGCCGGACCTGGTAATCCAGGGGATTGATCGAGGTGGCGTGTACTCGGACCAGGACTTGTCCCGCCTGCGGCACGGGCTTGGGCAGGTCGCGGAGTTCGAACGACTCCGGGCCGCCGAATGATTGGAGTGTCATCGCTTTCATGGCTTTCCTTGATTCGAAAAATAGGGATATCGGGAATTTCCGATATTTACCTGCAAAAAAATTACAGCTCTTTCCCGATGAGCCCGGCAAGAGCGCGTATGGTTGCTTCGTTCCGCTTGTAGTAGGTCCACTGACCAATGCGCCTGGCTTCCACCAGGCCGGCGCGTTGCAGCGTCGCCAGGTAGTCAGACACCGTGGACTGCGACAGCCCCACGCCTTCCTGGATGCTGCTGACGCAGACGCCCACCGTGTGAACATCGCCTTCGTCCTGCGGCGGGAAGTTCTTCGCGGGGTCCTTCAGTCCTTTGAGGATCTCAAGGCGCGTACGGTTGGAGAGGGCTTTGAATATTTCGAGCAGATCCATGCCGTCATAATATCGGGATTTCCCGATATGTCAATAAATTGGATTTGAGCCCTGCGTGCCGCGCCCTACTTGTCCACCGACCGCATGTCGCAAGTCGTCTCCGACGACGAGCAGATGCCGCGAAACCACGCCCGCCCGCGCGTGCGGTCCTTGGGCGCCAGCGGTTCGAACGTGTCGCTGTTGCGCAGCTCGTAGTCCAGCAACAGCCATTCGCCCTGGCAGGCGACGATGCCGCGCAGCGTGGCGCGCTCGGTCAGCCAGTCGCCGCCCAGGTCCAGCAAACGTTCACTGCCTGCATCCGGCCGGGCGTAGCCTCGCGCCGACTGGATGCCGACCTGCGCATCCGCGGCTTCGATCCAACCCTCGCCCCGATACACGGGCCGCGGCTTGCTCTGTTCGTCGCCGGTCTTGTCGTCGCTGGCGTTCCTGATCTTGAGCCAGCCGTCGCGCGCCTCGGTCACGTCGAAGGTCACGCTGTAGTAGTCGATCCCGGGATCGGGGCCGTCGCCGCGCGTCGTCGGCAGGCTGCCCACCACCGCCGCCTGAGCGGATGCCGCCGCGCGCACCTGGATGGCCGGCTTGTCGTTCGTCGTCCAGCCGGAGAAGCTGCATGCGGTCGGGCCGGGCGGGGTCCAGGCGGCAGGCTTGGAAGTGGTTTGGGCATTGATGGCGGGCGACACCGCCAGCGCGGCAAGCGCCAGGAGTATCCATCGCATGGTCATGGGCTTGGTCATGTGTCAGTTGCTGTTGATCCATTCCTGCGTATCCCGGACGAACCAGGGCAGATTCAGGCGCTCGCCTTCGCCGGATTGTATGGTCAGGCGTTGGTCCGAGGATCCAGGCGCGTTGTTCGTGCCCTGCCCCGTGGACGGAGAGCGGCTGCGATAGTCCAGCTCGGTTTGCTGGGGAGGTTTGTCCGCGCAAGCGGCGACCAAGGTGCATGCGGCTGCGGCAAGAACGGTCCGCAGCGCCGGACGAAGTATCTTCATGGTGTTCGGGTTCCCGCTGAAGGGCACAGGCCTGGGTGCCGGAAAATCAGGGCCTCCAGCCCATACCTTACTCGCAATGCGAGGCTCGCGTTGGCGTCTCAGATCGGCATGTTGAAATAGACGACCCGCTCCGTCTCCCTGAATCCCAGACGCGCATGCGTGGCCTGGCTTACGACATTGTCCAGCGCGGTATCCGAGGCCAGCTCCTTGCAGCCCCTGTCGCTGGCCCATGCCCGGACGGCAGCAATCAAGGCCCTGGCCGCGCCCTGCCGCCTGGCCTCGGGCATGACGTACAGGCCTTCCAGGAACGCCACCGGACTGGAGTCCGTTCCATTTACGTAGTCCGTCCTGATGGAAGCTTCGGCCAACCCAATCGCGAGCCCGTCGTCGGCGCGCACCAGGAACTGAACGTACCGGTCCGGCGCGCAGACCTGATCGTCCATATCGTCCTGATGCTCGGCAGCTGACGCGTCAGGCCAAAGCGCCATGCGCAGTTGGAGCCAGGCCTTATCCCGGGAGGAGGTAATTGCGGCGGTTTTCATGGACAGGGTTCGTTTTCCAGGTGACGCCCGAAAATTTATCACCCTGCCCCGCCCGCTGTCGAAACCCATCCGGCGTCGGCACGCGCGCCCTACTCCTGCACCGGCACCGTATAGTTCAGCGCCAGCCTGCCGCCATCCGCGTACACCGTCTGCCCGGTCACGTAGCTGGCGTCATCGCTGGCCAGGAACACCGCCACCTTGGCGACTTCGTCGGTCGATCCCAGGCGCTGCATCGGAATGCGCGACAGCACGGTCCGGCGGGCTTCGGGGTTGCTGGTGATCGTGGCCAGGATCTCGGTGTCGATGCTGCCGGGGCCGATGGCGTTGACGCGGATGCCGTGCGGCGCCAGGGACAGCGCCATCGACTTGGTCATCTGGCGCACCGCGCCCTTGCTGGCGCCGTATGCCAACTGGTCTGGCATCGCCAGTTCCGCCGTCATCGAGGACAGGGTCACGATGGCGCCGTTGCCGCGTCCGCCCGCCACCATGGCGCGCGCGGCGGCCTGCGCCACCAGGAAGGTGCCGCGCACGTTGACGTTCATGACCGCATCCAGGTCTTCCAGCTTCAGGTCCAGGAAGTCCGCCGCGCGGATCACGCCGGCGTTGCAGACGCAGATGTCCAGGCCGCCCCAGCGCCGCAGGCACTCGTCGGCCAGCTTCTGGGCGTCGGCCGGGTCGGTCACGTCGGCCACCAGCGCGGCGGCGCGATCGCCCAGGGCGCGGGCCGCGGCCATCAGTTCGGCCTCCTTGCGGTCGGCCAGCAGCACGTATGCGCCCTCGGCCGCGAAGCGCCGCGCGATCGCCAGTCCAATGCCCCCGGCCGCGCCGGTGACCAGCGCCACCTTGTCCTGCAATCTCATCTCAGACTCCTACGTAGGCGGCCACCAGGTCGGGCCGCTGGGACAATTCCGCCGAGCTGCCGCGCCACACCGTCACGCCCTTGTCGAGGATGACGTTGCGGTCCGACAGGCGCAGCAAGGCCGTGGTGTTCTTGTCCACCACGATCATCGACAAACCTTCGGCTTTCAATTGGGCCAGCACGCGCCAGATTTCGGCGCGCACCACCGGCGCCAGCCCTTCGGTGGCTTCGTCCAGCACCAGCAGGCTGGGGTTGGTCATCAGCGCCCGGCCCAGCGCCAGCATCTGCTGCTCGCCGCCGGATAGTTGCGTGCCCAGGTTGGCGCGGCGTTCGTGCAGGCGCGGAAACAGTTCATACACGCGTTCCAGCGTCCAGCCGCGGCCGCCGCCGCGGTGTATCGCCGTGGCGATCAGGTTCTCTTCCACCGTCAGGGTCGGGAAGATCTGGCGCCCTTCGGGCACCAGCGACAGGCCCAGCCGGCCGATGCGGTACGGCGCCAGTCCGCGCAGGGACCGTTCGCCGTAGCGGATGCTGCCCTGGCTGGCCGGCAGCAGGCCGAACAGGCATTTGATGACGGTGCTGCGGCCCATGCCGTTGCGGCCGATCAGGCCGACGACCTCGCCCTGGCCCACGTCCAGGTCTACGCCGAACAAGGCCTGGCAATGCCCGTAGGCCGCCGTCAATCCGCTGATGCTCAACATGGCGGGGCTCCTTATGCGTCGGCGTCGTCGCCCAGATAGGCGCGGCGCACGTCGGGATGGTTGCGTATCTGGTCCGCGCTGCCGGTGGCGATGACTTTGCCGTAGACCAGCACGCTGATGCGGTCGGCCAGCGCAAACACGGCGTTCATGTCGTGTTCGACCAGCACGATGGTGTAGCGGCCCTTCAGGCTTTGCAGCAAGGCGATCACGCCGGCGCTTTCGGCCGCGCTCATCCCGGCCATGGGCTCGTCCAGCAGCAGCACCGACGGCTCGCCCGCCAAGGCCATGGCAATCTCCAGCTGGCGGCGCTGGCCGTAGGCCAGGCTGTCCACCTGCGCCTCGGCCACATCTTCCAGCTGGCAGGCCCGCAGCGCCTCGGTCGCGGCGTCGACCACGTCGGCGCAATCGCGCAAGGCGGTCCAGCCCGACAGGCGCCGGCGGCGCTTGCGCAAGGCCGCCAGGCAGGCGTTGTCCAGCACCGTGTAGCTGTCGAACACCGAGGTCACCTGATAGGAACGCAGCATGCCCAGCGCCACGCGCTCCTGCACCGAGGCGCGGGAAACGTCGGAGGCGCCCAGGCGCACGGCGCCGCCATCGGGCCGCAGCTCGCCCGACAGCAGGTTGATCAAAGTCGTCTTGCCCGCGCCGTTGGGGCCGATCAGCGCGTGCAGTTCGCCAGGGGCCACGTCCAGCGACACGCCGTCGGTCGCCTTCAGGCCGCCGAAGCGGCGCACCAGGTCCTGCGTGGACAGTCCAACGGGCGCGGCAGCGGTTTGCGTGCTCATGCCGAAGCCTCCTTGGCGATCGCGTCCGGCGGGCGGCGGTCCTGTTGCTCACCCGCGGCCGGCGGCTGAGCCGCGGGCGCGGCGGGCGGCGGACGCCGCAGCCAGGCCAGCGAATTGGCATAGCCGCCCTTGGCCACCATGGCGATGATCACCACCGCCGGCCCCATCAGCAGCATCCAATGCTGCGTCATGCTCTTGAAGGCTTCTTCCATCAGCAGATAGGCAACGGCGCCGAAGATCGGACCCAGCACATTGCCCAGCCCGCCTATCACCACCATGACGATGAGCTCGCCCGACACCGGCCAGGACATGTAGCTGGGCGAGGCGAAGGCGGTCAGGTTGGCCAGCAGCAGCCCGGCCACGCCGGTCAGCACCCCAGAGGCCACGTAGGCCGTCAGACGCACGCCGAATACCGAGTAGCCCAGCGCGTCCACGCGGCGCGGGTTGGCATGGGTGGCGCGCAGGATCATGCCGAAGGGCGAGCGGCGCAGGCGCAGCATCGCCAGGCTGGACACCAGCAGCACCGCCCAGGCCGCCCAGTACACCGGCTGGCTGCCGCCCAGGTCGAACAGGCCGAAGGAACTGGCTTCGTAGATGTTCAGGCCGTCGTCGCCGCCATACTCGCGCAGGCTGACCGCCAGGAAATAGAACATCTGCGCAAACGCCAGCGTAATCATGATGAAGCCTATGCCCGAGGTGCGCAGGCAGACCGTGCCGACGATCAGCGCCACCAGCGCGCACACCGCGATGCAGACGGCCAGTTGCAGCCAGCCGTTGCCGAAGCCGTAATAGCTGAGGATGCCCACGGCATAGCAGCCCAGGCCCAGGAACATGGCGTGGCCGAAGCTCACCAATCCGGCAAAGCCCAGCACCAGGTTCAGCGCCAGCGCGGCCAACGCATAGATCAGGATGCGCGCGCCCAGCGTCACGTAGAACGGTTCGCCCAGCCATTGCGCCACGAAAGGCACGCCGGCCAGGACCAGGAACAGCAAGGGCAGCGCCCAGCGCCGGTATGTGTGTTCTTGCATGATGATCCAACCCCAGTACAAGCGCGCGTCAACGACGCGCCGAGAAGACCAGGCCTTGCGGCCGGAACGCCAGCACCACGGCCATCAGCACGTAGATCAGCATGGAAGCCAGGGCCGGCCCGACCGCGTTGGCGACGGAGGCGTCGAACACGGCGCGCAGCAGGTCGGGCAGGAAGGCCCGGCCCAGCGTGTCTATCATCGCGATCAGCAGCGCCGCGACCAGCGTGCCGCGCACCGAGCCGATGCCGCCGACCACGATCACCACCAGCGCCAGGATCAGCACCGGCTCGCCCATGCCGGACTGCACCGAAAGGATCGGCCCCGCCAACGCCCCCGCCACGCCGGCCAGCACCGCGCCCAGCAGGAACAGCAGCGTCTTCTGCAGGTCCACGTTGGCGCCCAGCACGCTGGCCATGGGCGCGTTGCTGGCGCCCGCGCGGATCAGCATGCCGAAGCGCGTGCGCTGGATCAGGAACCAGGCGCCCACCGCCACCAGCGCACCCACGCCGATGATCATCAGGCGATACACCGGATAGTCGTTGCCGAACAGGCTGACGGCACCTTCCAGCCCCTGCGGCACGGCGGCGTAATACGGCCGGCTGCCCCAGATGACGGAAGCCAGTTCATTGAAGAACATCATCAGCCCGAAGGTGGCCAGCACTTGGTACAGGTGGTCGTGCTTGTACAGCGGCCGCGCGATCAGGCGTTCCAGCGCCACGCCCACCAGGCCGCTGCCCGTCACCGCCGCCAGGATGGCGAAGGCGAACGAGCCGCTGGCGTTGTAGGCGGTGGCGCCCAGGAAAGCGCCAATCATGTACAGCGACCCGTGCGCCAGGTTGATGAAGTTCATGATGCCGAAGATCAGGGTCAGCCCCGAGGACAGCAGGAACAGCAAGGCGCCGAGCTGCAGGCCATTGAGCATCTGCGACAACAGCAAGGATCCGTTCATGGGGCGTCTCCCGGGACGGTTACTTCAGCGGGCAGTCCGCCACGTAGGCGTCCTGGTGGTCGGTGAACACCTTGGCCAGCTGCTTCAGGCCCACGCTGTCGCCTTCCTTCACGACCTGATAGGCATACAGGTCCTGCACCGGCATGTTGTTGCTGTTGAAGCGGAACTTGCCGCGCACCGTGGGGAAGTTGGCGCCGGCGGCCTTTACCGCCGCGGCCAGCGCCTTGCTGTCGCCGACCTTGCCGCCCTGCTGCTTGATGGCGGCATCCAGCAGGAACGCCGCGTCATAGCCGCCTACCGCATATTCCGACGGCAAGCGGCCGTACTTGGCCTTGAAGGCCTCGACGAACTTGCGGTTCTGCGGGTTGTCCAGCGTGGTGGCCCAAGGCGTGCCGTAGATCGCGCCCACCGCCTGTTCCTTCAGCGCGGTCAGCGTGTTGGAGTCGATCAGGCTTTCCGAGAAGAACGGCAGTTTTTCCATCAGGCCGGCCTGGCGCAGCTGGCGCACGAAGTTCACGCCCACCCCGCCGGTGTAGAACACGAACAGCGCGTCGGGCGAGGCCGACTGCATGCGCGAGATCTCGGCCGAATAATCCAGCTGCCCCAGCTGGGTGTAGATCTCGTCGGCGGGCGCGGCGCCATAGAAGCGCTTGAAGCCAGCCAGCTTGTCCTTGCCGGCCTGGTAGTTGGACGACATCAGGTAGGCGCGCTTGTAGCCCTGGTCCTTGACGTACTTGCCCATGGCTTCGGACATGCTGTCGTTCTGCCAGCCGAGTACGAACAGGTTGGGCAGGCACATGCGGCCGGCGATGGGCGCGGGCCCGGCATTGGTGGACAGGGCCACCACGCCCGACTCCTTGATGCGCCGCAGTTCGGCCATGAGCACATTGGAGAAGCCCAGGCCGACGATCACGTCCACCTTGTCCTTCTCGATGAACTTCTGCACGATCTGCGCGCCCACGTCGGGCTTGAGCTGGTCGTCGTCGCGGATCACCACGGCCTTCTGGCCGCCCAGGCTGCCGCCCAGCTGCTCGATGCCCAACATCAGGCCGTCGTATTGATCCTGGCCCAATGCCGCCTGGGGGCCGGACAGCACCCCGGTAAAGCCGATGCGGATGTCCGCCATTGCGGCGTTGGCCACGGTCAAGGCCGCGACCGCGGCCAGCGCGGACAGGCCGCGTGCGTATGCTTGCATGCTAAGTCTCCTTGGGGGATGGACGGCGGCGCCGTTCTGCGCGGCGCCTGCCGGTACTAAGGCTTGCTTACAGGTCAGAGCTTCACGCAGACATTGCGCAGCTCCGTGTAGAACTCGAGCGAATGCACGCCGCCCTCGCGGCCGATGCCGGACTGCTTGGCCCCGCCGAAGGCCGTGCGCAGGTCGCGCAGGAACCAGGAATTGATCCAGCAGATGCCCACTTCCAGGGCCTGCCCCATGCGATGGGCGGTGCCCACGTTGCTGGTCCAGACCGAGGCCGCCAGGCCGTAGGGCGTGGCGTTGGCCAGCGCGACGGCTTCTTCTTCCGTGTCGAAGGGCGCGATGTGGCAGCAGGGGCCGAAGATTTCCTGCTGGATCACGGCCGAGGTTTCCGGCAGTCCGGTCCACACGGTGGGCTGGATCCACGCGCCGCCGGCCAGCTCATCCGGCATGTCCGGCACGCCGCCGCCCGCGACCACCGTGGCGCCCTCTTCGCGGGCGCGGGCGTAGTAGCCCAGCACCTTGTCGCGGTGACGCTGCGAGATCAGCGGCCCCAGGTTGACGCCAGGATCCTTCGGACGGCCCAGCTTGAAGCCGCGGGCGCGCTCGCCCAGCGCCGCCACGAAGCGGTCGAAGATCGGCCGCTGCACGTAGACGCGCTCGGTGCCCAGGCAGACCTGCCCGGTGTTGTCGAAGGCGGCGCGCGCGATGCCGGCCACCGCCTTGTCGAAGTCCGCGTCGGCGAACACGATGCCCGCGTTCTTGCCGCCCAGTTCGAAGGACACGGGGCGCACGCCCACCGCCGCGGCCTGCATGATGGCTTCGCCGGTGCGGGTTTCGCCGGTGAAGGTGATGCCGTCGACCAGCGGATGGCGCGTGAGCTTTTCGCCCGCCGAGCCGGGGCCGCGGCCATGCACCACGTTATAGACGCCGGGCGGCACGCCGACCTCGTTCATGACTTCGCCCAGCAGCGTGGCCGTGGCCGGGGTGTCTTCGGAAGGCTTGACCACCACGGTGTTGCCGCAGGCCAGCGCCGGCCCCACCTTCCAGGTCATCAGCAGCAGCGGCAGGTTCCAGGGGCAGATCACGCCGATCACGCCGCGCGGCACGCGCACGCCGTAGTTCAGGGCATGGCCGCCATCCGGCGTTTCCAGGTCGAAGGTCTCGTTGGGAATGTTGCGCACCAGGTCGGCGAAGATCTTGAAGTTCGCCGCGCCGCGCGGAATGTCCAGATGGCTGGCCAGGTCGTAGGGCTTGCCGGTGTCGGCGATCTCGGCATCGACGAACTCGTCGAAGCGGCGGATGATGCCGTCGGCCACCGCGTGCAGCAGCTCCACGCGCTGCTGCGTCTTGAGTTTGCCCCAGGGGCCGCGCAGCGCCGCCTTGGCGGCCCGCACGGCGGCGTCGACCTCGGCGTCGCCGGCCTCGTGGATGCGTCCGATCAGGCGGTTGTCGACCGGATCGCGGTTGTCGAACGTCTTGTCCGTGGCGACCCATTCGCCGTTGATGAAATTGCGGAAATCGGTCATTGCGTCCTCGGTTGTGACAGGTCTGCCAGCGCCGCTTCAGGGTCGCCGGCGGTCAGGTATTCCCACATGCGCTCGTAGATGCGGCCCGTGCCCACGGCGCGGGTAGCCGCCTCTTCCGGCGAGAGCGTGGGCGCGCCTTCGGCCAGGCCGGCCGAGCGCAGTTGCCATTCGATGCGCGCGGCATCCTCCAGATACCAGGTCAGCACCACGGCATGCATCAGCGATTCGGCCGCCACCACCGCGCCGTTGCCGCGCATGGCCACGGCGCGCGCCGCGCCCAGGGTCTGGGCCACGCCGCGCGCCTGGGCGTCGCTGCGCACCAGTTGCGGATCGTCCCAGAGCGGCACGGACGGAGAAAAATACGAGCCCATGCCATGGCGCGGCTGCGGCGTCAGCCGGGCCGAGGACAGCGTCATGACCGTGGGTGGCATGGAACGCACCACCCCGCCCACTTCGGGGCGCTTGCGGTAGATGTGCTGATGGATGCGGACCTCGCCCAGCACGCCCTCGGGCAGCTCGCCATGCACCGGCACCACCGTGCCCGCCTCGCCCGGTTCGATCAGGCCCATGGGCCGCGCGGCGCATACCAGGAAGTGACCGGCGTCGAGGCGGCTGCTGCAATGGCCGTAGGCGTGGACCAGGCCGGCGCGGGCCAGGCCGCGCGCCGCCGCCCGCACCAGGGCTTCCTGGCCGGCGTCGGCTTTCATCGGCGCGGCGCTCACGTCTTGAACTCCGGGATGTCGGGCTTGGCGCCCCACATGCAGAACGAGGACGGCACCGCGGGAAAGCTGCGCGGCCGGTAGGTCTTCTCGTCTTCGGCGGTGATCAGGCGCACGCCGGTGGAGTATTCGTAGATCATGCCGTCGGGGCCGTCGAAATACAGGAACATCGCCCCCGAGGTCGGATGCCGCCCGGGGCCGAAGCGGATCGGCACCTGCCATTCCTTCAGCTGATACCAGGCGCGCATGATGTCGTCGATGCTTTCGACCTGGTGGTTGATGTGCTGCACGCCCGGATAGCTGGACGGGAACAGCGCAATCTTGTGGTGCACTTCGTCGATGCGCAGCAGCGGCGCTTCGCCGATGCGGTCGCTGACCCGGGCCGACAGCAGGCCGGTCCAGAAGGCTTCGTCGCGCCGCGCGTCCAGCGTGCGCAGGCCGATATGCGAAAAGCCGGTCACGCCCGCATCGCGGCTGGGGAAGTAGCGGCGGCCGCTGTGATGCGGCGCGTGCACCAGCTCGATTCGGTTGCCGGAGGGGTCGATGAAACTGAGGAAATCGCGCACGTAGCGCTGCTCGGCGTCCTCGCGCTTGCCTGCGGCGACCTGATAGCCGCTGCGCTCCAGCACCGCGCCGGCATGCTCGAGTTCTTCGGACGTGTCCACTTCGAATGCGGTGGTGTGGTCGCGCGGATCGCCTTCGAAGTAGCAAAGGGTGTGGTCGCGCGAGTCGGACTTGAAGTAGACCGCGCCGTGCTCCTTGCGCGCCACTTCCAGCCCCAGCACCGCGGTCGCGTAGCGGACCGCGGATTCCAGGTCGCGGGTACCCAGCCGGACGTACCGGATGTCGTGTAGCCGTATCACTGCTTGTCTCCAGGTTGCGCCTGCCGCCGGCTCCGTGCCGGTCGTGGTCTCGACGCTTTTTTTCTACGATAAGCAGCATAAATCTCGGCGTCAATAATTTTTATCGAGATTTTTTGAACGCAGTGATAAAGTAGCTCCCATGTCAGACGGCGCCACCCTCCCCCCGCTCGCCCATTCCGCCTCGGCCAACACCCTGGTCGGCGCGGCCTATGTCAACCTGCGCCGCGACATCATCCAGGGCGTGCATCCGCCAGGTTCCCGCCTGCGGGTCGAACACCTGAAGGACGATTACGGCGTGGGCGCAGGCACGCTGCGCGAGGCGCTGGCGCTGCTGGTGTCGGACGCGCTGGTCATCGCGCAAGGACAACGCGGCTTCCACGTCACGCCGATCTCGCTGGAAGACTTCCGCGACATCACCGAGAACCGCGTGCTGCTTGAAACCCAGGCCCTGCGCCAGTCCATCGCGCTGGGCGACGACGACTGGGAAAGCGCGGTGCTGGCCGCCTTCCACCGGCTGAGCAAGGCCGAACAGCGCCTGGCCGCCGACCCCGACACCCGCTTTGAAGAATGGGAACAGCGCAACCGCGAATTCCACCGCGAACTGATCCGCGCCTGTCCCTCGCGCTGGCTGCATCATTTCCTGGGCATCCTGTACCAGCAGGCCGAGCGCTACCGCCGCCTGACCGTCACGCGCAAACCCATCGCGCGCGACCTGGACGATGAACACAAGGGCATCCTGGACGCCACGCTGGCGCGCGATGCCGACCGCGCCTGTAACCTGCTGGCCGCCCACATCCGCCTGACCTACGACGCCGTGGCGCGCCTGCCGCCCACGCTGTTCACCCCAGGCTGAACGCCGCGCGCAGTTGAAAAAAACCCACACCGGCGCGCGCCTACCCGTTGCTTCGCCTACACCACTTCTATAGAATCTTCAATTCGGGCCTCTGCCCATTCCTTTTCCCCCACATCTCACACTACTGGGAGGCGCAAGATG
This sequence comes from Achromobacter xylosoxidans, assembly GCF_014490035.1. Classification (NCBI taxonomy): domain Bacteria; kingdom Pseudomonadati; phylum Pseudomonadota; class Betaproteobacteria; order Burkholderiales; family Alcaligenaceae; genus Achromobacter; species Achromobacter xylosoxidans. Next base: position 4,161,983 of record NZ_CP061008.1, read on the forward strand.
ATGAATCCGCATACCGCCATCCCGCGCGTGTCCCCGCGACGCCATTAAGTCGTCGCCCGCGCGGACCCATCGCTGGATGCCTATCTAGCGACTGGTCCTCCGTGCCTGCCCCAAAAACCTGAACGCAATCGCCCGCGCCTCGCCGCGCAGGCCGCTCCTTCCTCTTTCCACACAAGGACTCCCGGCGTCCTGGTGACGCCGGGCCATTGCAATGGCCAGAAAAAAAATCGATCTACGAGGACAGACCTTCAAGGATGTCCTTGGCTTTACCTTCCGCCATTGGCGCGCGCAGCCCTGGCGTACCTCCGGCATCATCGTGCTCGCCCTGCTGTCGGCGGTGACCGATGTGCTGACGCCGCTGTACGCCGGCAAACTGGTTGACGCAGTGGCCTCGGGCGCGGCCGGCGACGAAATCGTCTGGAGCGCGGCCGTCACCGCGTTCTGGCTGCTGATCGCGCTGGGCATCGGCGGCACGCTGCTGCGCCAGGCCATATTCCAGAACATCATCACCTTCACACTGAAGATGATGAATGGGATCGTGTCCAGCGCGTTCTACCGCGTGCAGCGCTTTTCCACGGACTGGCACGCCAACAGCTTCGCCGGCTCCACGGTGCGCAAGATCACGCGCGGCATGTGGGCGGTGGACATCCTCAACGACACGCTGCTGATCGCGTTGTTGCCGTCGGTCGTGATGCTGGTGGGCGCCACCGCCCTGCTGGGCGCGCACTGGCCCATCATGGGGCTGGTGGTGGGCCTGGGCTCGGTGCTGTACATCGCCGTGACCGCGGCGTTGTCGCTGGGCTATGTGGCGCCGGCCGCGCGCCTGGGCAACGCGTGGGACACGCGCATGGGCGGCGCGCTGGCCGACGCCGTCAGCTGCAATGCGGTCGTCAAGGCCTTCGGCGCCGAAGCGCGCGAAGAAGTCAGGCTGGACCGCGTCGTCGACAAATGGCGCCGCCGCACGCGCCGCACCTGGATCCGCGGCACGATCAACGGCGGCATCCAGGGCGCCATGCTGGTCGCCATGCAGGCGGGCATCCTGGGCGCGTCGCTGCTGCTGTGGTCGCGCGGCCAGGCCAGCGTGGGCGACATCACCTTCGCCCTGACGATGTTCTTCATGCTGCAAGGCTATCTGCGCGACGTGGGCATGCACATCCGCAACCTGCAACGTTCGGTCAACGACATGGAAGAACTGGTCGCGCTGGAAAAGCAGCCGCTGGGCGTGGACGACCGGCCCGGCGCGGGCGAACTGCGCGTCACGGCCGGCGAGATCCGCTTCGAGGACGTGACGTTCCGCTATGGCGCGCACGACAAGGCGCTGTATGACCATTTCTCGGTGCGCATCGCCCCGGGCGAACGGGTCGGCCTGGTCGGCCATTCGGGTTCCGGCAAGACCACGTTCATCAAGCTGATCCAGCGCCTGTACGACGTGAACGATGGCCGCATCACGATCGACGGGCAGGACATCGCCCAGGCGCGGCAGGCGTCCTTGCGCAGCCAGATCGCCATCGTGCAGCAGGAACCCGTGCTGTTCCACCGCACGCTGGCGGAGAACATCGCCTATGCCCGCCCCGGCGCCACGCAGGCCGAGATCGAGCAGGCGGCAAGGCTGGCCAGCGCCCATGACTTCATCATGGCGCTGCCCAAGGGCTACGACACGCTGGTCGGCGAACGCGGCGTCAAGCTGTCGGGCGGCGAACGCCAGCGCGTGGCCCTGGCCCGCGCCTTCCTGGCCGATGCGCCCATCCTGATCCTGGACGAAGCCACGTCCAGCCTGGACAGCGAAAGCGAAGTGCTGATCCAACAGGCCATGGACCGCCTGATGGTGGGCCGCACCACGCTGGTGGTGGCGCACCGCCTGTCCACGGTGCGCGCGCTGGACCGCCTGCTGGTGATGGACCGCGGCCGCGTCATCGAGGAAGGCAGCCACGACGCGCTGATCCGCCTGAAGGGCGGCCTGTACCGGCGCCTGTTCGAACGCCAGGCGCTGGAGCTGACCAAGGGCCTGACGCAGTCGGAGCTGCTGGAGGACGGCGCGGTCCCGCCGCGGCCGAAGGACGAGGAAGCCGACGAGTCCTCGTACGCCTACGCCAAGTAAGCCTGGCGGCCGGTCCCGCGGCGCAAGCTGCGGGGCCGGCGGTTCAGGCCGGACGCTGGGCCACGGTCAGGCGCAAGCCGAAGCCGATCAACGCCAGCCCGAACACCCGGCTCTGGATCTCCTGCGCACGGGGGCTGGCCGACATCTAGCGCCCCACCGCCCCGCCCGCCAACGCGCACAGCACGTCCAGCGCCAGGCCCAGGCTGACCAGGATCACGCCCAGCACGGCGAACTGCTGGCCTATCGGCCCCTGGGCGGGCGACACGAATTGCGGCAGCAGCACCGAGCAGAACAACAAGGCCTTGGGATTGAGCACATTGGTCAACACGCCGCGCAATAGCGCCGGCCCCAGTCCCGCGCGGCTCGCGGGCGCCTGCCCGGAAGCATCGTAGGACACGGGTCCTGCGCGCAATAGCCGCAAGCCCAACCAGACCAGATAGCAGCCGCCCACCGTGCGCGCCGCATCGAACGCCCAGGGATGGGTCTTGAACAGCGCCGCCAATCCCAGCGCGGCCAGGGTCACGTGGGCGGCCCGCGCGATGGCCAGCCCCGCGGCCACCGCCAGCGCCTGCCCTCTGCCGCGCAGCACACCGGTTTCCAGCAGCAGGATCATGTCGGGTCCCGGCACCACGTAGACGATCAGCAAAGCCCCTAGAAACATCGCCATATCCGCCATTTCCCCGCTCCTTTCCGTCCTGACTCAGGCGATCATTCTAGGAAAATGGCGCTGGCATGTGCATCCTATTCATGCCATCGGATTTATGATGATTGGCATATTCAACCAATCAAACAAACCTAATCCTAATTCCATGCCAAAACGCGAACTGGACGCCTACGACCGCCGGATCCTGGAAGCCCTGCAGCAGAACGGCCGGCTGACCAATGTCGAACTCGCCGAACAGATCGGCCTGTCCCCTTCGCCCTGCCTGCGGCGGGTGCGGCTGCTGGAAGAAGCCGGCGTCATCCAGGGATACGAAGCCCGCCTGGCGCCGGACGAAGTCGGCCTGGGCCTGACCGTCTTCGTCGGCATCAAGGTGGAGCGGCACCACGAGCGCGACTCGGCCTTGTTCCGCGAGGAAGTCAGCACCTTGCCGGAAGTCATCGCCGCGCACCTGGTGTCGGGCGAGTCCGACTTTCTGCTGCAGGTGGTGGTGCCCGACCTGCGCGCCTACGAACGCTTCCTGCTGGGCACGCTATTGAAGCTGCCCGGCGTGAAGGACATCCGCAGCAACTTCGCCATCCAGACCGTCAAGCCGCAAAGCCCGCTGCCGCTGGATCATCTGGCGAAGTGAGCGCGCCGCGCGCACGAACTCACGCCATCGCGGCCGCGGCCCGGTCCACCGCCTGCGAGCGGCGCTCGAAACGCGTCTGCGACATCTCCAGATAACGCTGCACCACGGCCGGCTCCGAAGTCTTGGGCGTGCCGCCAGGAAACGGCGGCTTGGGGTCGTATTCGATCTGCAGCTGGATCAGCTTGGCCACGTCCTCGCCGCACAGGTCCGCCACCACCTTCAGCCCCATGTCGATGCCGGAGGTCACGCCGCCCGCGGTGTAGAACTTGCCGTCCACGCACATGCGCTCATCGCTGGGAATGGCGCCGAAGCGCGACAGCAGTTCACGTGCGCGCCAGTGGCTGGAAGCACGCCTGCCGCGCAGCAGGCCAGCCGCGCCCAGCAGCAGCGAACCGGTGCAGATGCCGAATACGTAGCGCGCCGCCAGGCCTTGCGCACGTGTAAACGCTACCCAGTCGGCGTCGACAATGGCATCATCCGTGCCCGGCCCGCCTGGCACCACCAGCAAGTCGCAGGGCGGCGCCGATGCGATGGTCTGCGTGGGCACGAAACACAGCCCGCGATCGCTGCGCACCGGATCGCGCGTTTTTGCGACAAAATCCACGGTGAAGCCCGGCGCGCCTGCCAGCACTTCGTACGGTCCGGTCATGTCCAGCTGGGTCAGCCCTTCGAACAAGAGAAAATTCACATGCATGACGATGCTCCGTTAGAAACGACGACTTCCAGCATAGGCGGACGCGCCCGGACGCGTGCGCCAAATACGCCGCCCGATGCGCCATTGCGCGTGCAATTCGTCCTGTACGACGGCTTCCAGCCGCTGGATCTGGCCGGACCATGGCAAGCCTTCAGTTCGGCCAACGAGGAAGCCGGCCGCAAGCTCTACCGCCTGGGCACCATCGCCGCCACGCCGCAGGTCAGCACCTGGGAACAGGGCCTGCGCATGCAGGTGGACGGCACTTTTGCCGACGACGGCGATGAGCGTCTGGACATGATGTTCGTACCCGGCGGCCCCGGCGCCGATTTCGCGGGCGCCCATGGCGAGACGCGCGCCTGGCTGCGCCGCCGCGACGCGGACGCCGGACGCACTTGCAGCGTCTGCACCGGCGCCTTCGTGCTGGCCGCCGCCGGCCTGCTGGACGGCCGCGCCGTCACCACCCACTGGCGCTCGGCCGACCGGCTGCGCCAGCTACACCCGGCCCTGCGCGTCGAAGACGACCGCATCTACATCGAAAGCGGCAAGTACTGGACCTCGGCCGGCGTCACCGCCGGCATCGACCTGGCGCTGGCGCTGATCGAACGCGACTTCGGCGCCGACCTGTCGCAGCGGGTCGCGCGCCGGTTGGTCGTATTCATGCGCCGCAACGGCGACCAGCGCCAGTACAGCCAGGCGCTGCGTATGCAGGACCGCGTGGCCGCGCCGTTCCGCGACCTGGTGGAAAAAATCGAGGCGCAGTTGTCGGCGCGCTGGTCGGTCGACGACATGGCCGATGCCTGCCAGATGTCGCGCCGCACCTTCCAGCGGAAATTCGCCGCGCATTTCGGCGTCGCGCCCACCGAAGTGCTCAAGCGCCTGCGCCTGGAGCGGGCGCAGGCGCTGGCGGCATCCGGCAAGATGTCCAGGAAGGAAATGGCGCAGCTGGGTCAGGCGCTGAGCGGCTAGCCGGCCAGCCCCACCGACACGCCGCCGCACACGTACAGCATCTGTCCCGTCATGAAACCCGCCCGCCGGTCCATGAACATGGAGACCGCATGCGCGACCTCTTCGGGCCGGCCCACCCTTCCTGCCGGAATCGCCGCCTCCAAGGCCAAGGTCTGTGGCGCGCCCGGCGGGTTGGACTGGTTGAACAGTTCAGTCGCGATGGGTCCTGGCGCCACGGTGTTCACCGTGATGCCGCTGCCCGCCAGCTCCAGCGCCCAGGTCCGCGTCATCCCGGCCAACGCCGCCTTGGACGCGCCGTAGACGGTGCGTCCGTCCTTGCCCAGGGCGGCGCGGCTGCCGATGTTCACCACACGCCCGTAGCCCGCCGCCCGCATGCCGGGCAGCAGGGCCTGCATCAGCAGGACCGGCGCCGTGACGTTCAGCGCCATGATCCGCGCCATCTGCTCCTGGGTGACGTCGCCGATGCGCGCGACCTGGATCATGCCGGCGTTGTTGACCAGATGCAGGACCCGGCGTTCGGCCGCCAACTCCTGCGCGGCGGCCACGGTGGCTGCGGGGTCGCCCAGGTCGACCGAGCGGAACGTCTCGCCAGGCAAGAGGGCTTCGGGCGCGCCGCGGCTGAAGTTGACGACCTGAAAGCCATCGTCGATCAGACGCGCGATGATGGCGCGGCCTATGCCCCGGCTGCCGCCGGTGACCAGTGCGGTGGGCGTGTTCATTGCGCGGTGATTCCCTTGTCCTTGATGAGTCCGCCCCACTTCTTGCGTTCCGCGGCCTCGAAGGCCGCCAGGTCCGCGCCGAAGAGCGTGCCAGGCTTGGCGCCCATGCCGGCGAAGTTGGCCGCGACGGCCGGATTCTTCAGCCCGCTGCGCGCGGCTTCGATCAGCTGCCGGACCACGGGCTCCGGCGTGTTGCGCGGGGCGTACAGCGCAAACCAGGCGGTGACGTCAAAGCCCGGCAGGCCGGATTCCGCGACGGTGGGCAGGTTGGGCACCGAAGCATCGCGAGCCGCGGACGTGACCGCCACGCCTCGGACCAGATTGCCGTCCTTGATCTGCGCCAGCGCGCCCGGCAGGTTGTCGAACAGCAGGTCGACCTGCCCGCCGGCCACCGCCGGCAGCGATGCGGACGTGCCCTTGAACGGCACGTGCAGCATGGTCACGCCCGCCATGGCTTCGAAATAGGCGCCGGTCAGGTGCACCGAGGACCCGATGCCGGGCGACGCATAGGTCAGCTTCTTGTCCTTGGATTGCTGGGCCGCCTTGATCACGTCCGCCACCGTTTTGTAGGGCGACTTGGCGCTGACGGCGATGACGTTGGGCGTGGTGGACACCAGCGCGATGGGCACCAGGTCGCGTTCGGGGTCGAACGCCATGTTGTTGTAGAGGAACTGGTTGATGGTCTGGGTGCCGATGGTGCCCAGGCCCAGCGTGTAGCCGTCGGGCTTGGCGCGCGCCACGTAGGCCATGCCGATGTTGCCGCCGGCGCCGGGCTTGTTCTCGACCAGCACGGTCTGCTTCAGGCCCGGTTCCAGCGCGTGGGCGATGGCGCGGCCGAAGATGTCGGCGCCCCCGCCCGGCGGATAAGGCACGACGACGGTGACGGGATGATCGGGATAGCCCGCGGCGTGCGCCGCGGGCAAGGTCAGGAAGGCCAGCGCGGCCAGGGCCGGCGCAGTGATCGCCAACCTGCGCTGCAGGAATTGCGTCATGGGCTTGTCTCCTATCGAACCCGCTGATTGCGGATTTCTTTTTAAAGTACGTAAATACGTACTATATTCATAAGAACATAGAAAACCTCCAGGAGACAAGCAGATGAAACGCTGGACCCAACGCCCCGAAGGCTCCACCTGGGGCGACTTCGGCCCGGATGACGAGATCGGCCGCCTGAACCTGCTGACCGAGGAAAAAGTGCTGCAGGCGGTGCGGGAAGTGCGCGCGGGCAAGGTGTTCTGCCTGTCGCTGCCGCTGGACCTGCCGGGCGGCAACGTGCTGAATCCGCGCCGCCACGCCCCCACACTCAAGCCCACCTTCCGCGAAGGCACGCCCTACCTGAACTTCCAGATGTCGCAGGTGCAGCCCGAAGCCGTGGACGTGCTGTCCGACGACCAGGTCACGCTGTCCATGCAGTACTCCACCCAGTGGGACGGCCTGTGCCACGTGGGCGCGCTGTTCGACATCCAAGGGGACGGCGAGGCGCGCCGCGTCTATTACAACGGCTACGCGGCCGGCGTGGACGTGTTCGGCGGCGCGGATCCCGACAACTCGGACGACGCCTGCTGCCCGCCCGGCGGATCGTATGCGCGCAAGCTCGGCATCAACCGCTATGCCGAAAAAGGCATGCAGGGCCGCGGCGTGCTGGTGGACCTGGCGCGCGCGTACGGTTCCGGCCGCACGGTCGTCGACCTGGCGGGCCTGCAGGCCGCCATGCGGGCGCAGAACGTCACGGTGGAACGCGGCGACATGCTGGTGCTGCGCACCGGCTTTGCCGAGGAAATCGTGGCCATGGACGGCCAGCCCGACCCGCACAAGCTGGAACAGACCGGCGCCGTGCTGGACGGCTCCGACCCGGCGCTGCTGGACTGGATCACGCAATCCGGCATCGCCGCGATCTGCGCGGACAACTATGCGGTCGAAGCCTATCCGGCGCGCACGTCCGGCCCTGGACATTCGATCCTGCCGCTACACCACCATTGCCTCTTCAAGCTGGGCCTGCCGCTGGCCGAACTCTGGTACCTGAAGGACCTGGCCGACTGGCTGCACGCGCAAGGCCGCAACCGCTTCCTGCTGACCGCCCCGCCCTTGCGCATGCCTGGCGCGGTGGGTTCTCCCGTGACGCCCATCGCCACGGTGTAAGCCATGAACATGCCGTACTCGACTTTCTCCGAACACCTGGACGCCTTGGCCGCGCGCCAGCCCGATGCGCCGCTGCTGATCGACCAGGACCAGCCCATCGGCGCGGCGCAACTGCGGACGCACAGCCGCGCGCTGGCCGCCGGCCTTGCCCGCATCGGCGTGCGCCCGGGGCAGCGCGTGGCGGTCTGGCTGCCCAATTGCGCCGCCTGGGTGGAATCGTTCCTGGCCTGCGCGCACCTGGGTGCGCTGGTGCTGGCGGTCAACACGCGCTTCCGGGCGCTGGAGCTGGCCGACATCCTGGGACGCGGCAAGGCGGACTGGCTGGTGTTCTGGCCGGGGTTCAAGGGCATAGACTTCCAGGGCATCCTGGGCGAGGTCGCGCCGGAACATCTGGAGCGCCTGCAAGGCGTGATCGCGCTGACGAATGCCGACGAGACGCTGCCCGCCAGCTTTCATGGCAAGCCTGCCCACCGCTACCAGGACCTGCGGTCCTGCACAGACGCGGCGCCGCCGGCCCAGCCCAATGCGGGCGTGCTGTGCTTCACCACGTCCGGCACCACGTCCAAGCCCAAGTTCGTGCTGCACGACCAGCGCACGCTGTTGAACCACGGCGCGACCGTGGCGCGGGCCTATGGCTATGACGGCCGAAGCTGCGTGCTCGCCAGCGCGCCCTTCTGCGGCGCCTTCGGCTTCGCGACGCTGGCCGGCGGCCTGGCGCAAGGCGCGCCCGTGGTCTGCGCGCCGGTGTTCGACGCCGCCCAGTCCTCTGCCGCGGTACGCCGCCACGCGGTGACGCACACCTACGCCAACAACGAGGCCCTGGTCGGCATGATGCGGGCGGGAGCCCAAGGCGACTTCGCCTCGGTGCGGCTGTTCGGCTTCGCCAGCTTCACGCCGGCGCTGGACAACATGCTGGACCTGGCCCGCGAGGCCGGCGTGCCGCTGACCGGCCTGTACGGTTCCAGCGAGCTGGTGGCCCTGGTCGCCGGCCAGCCGCGCGATCCCGCCGAGGGCGACGTGTCCGCGCGCCACCAGCCGGGCGGCACGCTGATCTACCCCGAGGCGCGCGTGCGCGCCCGCGATCCCGCCACGGGCGAAATCCTGCCGCATGGCCAGTCCGGCGAACTCGAAATCCTCTCGCCCAGCCTGATGCAGGGCTATCTGGACAATCCCGAGGCCACCCGCGGCGCCTGCACGGATGACGGCTACTTCAAGACCGGCGATCTCGGCTACACGCTGAATCCGCGCCAGTTCGTGTTCCAGACCCGCATGGGCGATTCATTGCGCCTGTCCGGCTTCCTGGTCAATCCGGTGGAAATCGAACAGGTGGTCGAAACCCTGCAGGGCGTGCGCGCCTGCCAGGTGGTCGGCGCGACGCAAAAGGGCAAGACCGTGTCCTACGCCTTCGTGCTGCTGCAACCGGGCGCCGCGGCCGACCCGGCGGGCTGGACCGCCGCGTGCAAAGCCGCGATGGCGGGCTTCAAGACGCCGGCGGGCTTTACCGTGCTGGATGAATTCCCCTCGGTGGAAAGCGCCAACTCGGTCAAGATCCAGAAGCACCGGCTGCGCGAAATGGCCGATGCCATACTCGCGGCTCCGACCACGACGCCCTCCGCCTGAACATGCCCGACCCCAAGCTCTTCTCGCGCAGCCCCCAGCCGCTGTATCTGCAGGCGGCGGCGCTGTTTCGCAGCAATATCCAGAACCGCACGTGGCGGCCCGGCCAGCAGATTCCGCCGCTGGAAGCGCTGATGGAAACCTATGGCATTTCACGGGCGACCATCCGCCAGGCATTCGGCCTGCTGGAAGACGATGGCCTGATCCGCCGCTCCCGCGGGTCGGGCACTTTCGTCAATGCCGAACTGCCTGAAACGCCCACCCTGCTGATCCCCAAGACCTGGGCCGAAACCGTGGAGCTGAGCAACCAGCTGGGCACGGTTTCACTGGTGGAGTCCAGCGCCGATTCGCCCCTGCCCGACACCCTGGGCATGCCTTGCGACGCCGACCGCGGCGGCAGCTTCCAGTACCTGCGGCGGGTGCACACCACTGATGGCGCCCCCTTCTGCTACAGCGAGGTCTTCCTGGACAGCGCGCTGTTCCGCAAGCACCGCGCCCAAATCCGCAAGAGCACCGTGGCGCCGGTGCTGGACCAGTTCTACGGCGCGCGCATCAGCGAAGCGCGCCAGGTGCTGAACGTGATCGAGGCCGGCCAGGAATCCGCCGAGTCCCTGCAGATTCCCGTGTCCTCGCCCGTGGCGGAAATACGCCGCTACGCCTGCATCGACGGCCGTGTGGTGTATTACGCGCGGCTGGAGTTCCCGTTCAGCAAGGTGCGGATGGAATTCGACCTGCTGTCCCATCGCTAGACCACATTCAAGACAAGGAGTCCCCCCACCTCGACCCGCCAGCGTCAAGCCAGAACAGAGCGCCGCAGCAGATCCCCAAGCGCCAGCAGTATCCGAACAAGATCCGGCATAAAGGAGACAACCATGCAATGCCGTAGAACCCCCCGGATTTCCCTGAAGTTGCGCAGCACGCTAGCCCTGTTATCCGCCTTTGCCGCCGCGCCCAGCGCCATGGCGCAGGCAATCTCCGACGAGGTGGTCCGCCTGGGCCTGATCCTGGACATGAGCGGCGTGTATGCCGACGTCACGGGCAAGGGCAGCGCGACCGCCGCCGAAATGGCCATCGCCGACTTCGGCGGCACGGTGCTCGGCAAGAAGATTGACCTGATGGTGGTGGACCACCAGAACAAGGCCGACATCGCCGCCGCCAAGGCGCGCGAGTGGTACGACACCCAGAAGGTCGACGCCATCATGGACGTGGCCGGCTCCGCCCCCGCGCTGGCCGTGCTGGAAGTGGCCCGCGAGAAAAAGAAGATCGTGGTGTTCAGCGGGCCTGGCACCGAACGCATCACCAACGACCTGTGCTCGCCCTATTCCGTGCACTACACCTACGACACCTGGTCGCTGGCCAACACCACGGCGCGCGCCACGGTCGAGCAAGGCGGCAAGAGCTGGTACTTCCTGACGGCCGACTACGCTTTCGGCCACACCTTGCAGGCGTCCGCCACCGAAGTCGTCAAGGCCAACGGCGGCACCGTGCTGGGCGCGTCGCGCCACCCCCTGGGCTCCAGCGACTTCGCCTCGTACCTGCTGCAGGCCCAGGCCAGCCGCGCGCAGATCGTGGGCCTGGCCAACGCCGGCGGCGACACGGTCAACGCCATCAAGGCCGCCAGCGAATTCGGGCTGACCAAGGGCGGCCAGAAGATGGCCGGACTGCTGCTGTACATCAACGACATCCACGCCATCGGCCTGGACGCCGCCGCCGGGCTGACGCTGACCGAAGCCTTCTACTGGGACATGAACGACCAGACCCGGGCCTGGTCCCAGCGCTACTACGACAAGCTCAAGAAGATGCCCAACATGAGCCAGGCGGGCACATATTCATCGGTGATGCACTACCTGAAGGCGGTGCAGGCGGCCGGCACCGACGAACCCACGGCGGTGATGAAGCAGATGAAGTCCGTGCCCATCAACGACTTCTTCGCCACCAACGGCCGCATCCGCGAGGACGGCCGCATGGTGCACGACATGTACCTGTTCGAAGTGAAGAAGCCGTCCGAGTCCAAGCGCCCCTGGGACTACTACAAGCTCGTGGCCACCCTGCCCGGCGATCAGGCCTTCATGCCGCTGTCGCGCTCGTCCTGCCCGTTGGTGAAGAAGTAGCGGTTTTGCGGGCGCCTGGCAGGCGCCCGCCTCGCTATGCCCGCAGCTTGCGGTCCAGTTCCAGCACCGACTGGTACAGCACGCGGGTGCCGTCCAGCAGCTGCGCGGGTTCGATCCACTCTTCCGGGCAATGGCTGCGGCCGTTCAGACAAGGGATGAAGATCATGCCGATGGGGCCGGTGGGCGCCATGTAGACCGCGTCGTGGCCCGCGCCGCTGGGCAGGCGCATGGAGGCGTAGCCCAGCTGGTCGGCGGCGGCCTGCACCGCGTCCATCACCAGCGGCGTGCAGTCGGTGGGCCGCGCGCGGCTCAGCTGCGTGAAGCTTGCGGACAGGCGCAGCGCGGTCAGGTCCGTGGCCACGCCGGCCATCAGGGTCTCGGGGAAGGCGTCCAGCACGGCGTCGCTGTCGCTGCGCATTTCCAGCGTCAGTTCGACGCGGCCCGGCACCGCGTTGGCGGCGTTGGGCGTCATGGACAGGCGGCCCACGGTGGCGACCACGTAATGCGGATTGCCGCTGGCGGCGCTGGCCTGGCGGTGGGCGGCATCGATGATGCGGGCCGCGCCCACCAGGGCGTCGCGGCGGATGTCCATGGGTGTGGTGCCGGCATGGTCCGGCTGGCCTTCCACCGTGATCAGCACGCGGCGGATGCCGACGATGTTGGTGACCACGCCGATGGGCAGGCCGCGGCTTTCCAGCACCGGGCCTTGTTCGATATGCAGTTCCACGAACGCCGCGGTGCCATCGGCAGCGCGCAGCGGCGCGCCCAGCGCCGACGGGTCGCCGCCGATGCGGGCGATGCCGGCCGCCAGCGTCTCGCCCTCGGGGTTGCGGGCGGTCAGCATGTCGGGCGTGAGCTGGCCGCAGAGCGCGCGGCTGCCGACACAGGAAATGCCGTAGTCGCTGGGCTCCTCGGACAGGAAGTCGATGACCTCGAAGGGGTGTTCCAGCTGCACGCCCTGTTCGCGCAAGGTGTGCGCCACTTCGATGCCGGCCAGCACGCCGATGATGCCGTCGAAACGGCCCCCGGCCATGACCGTGTCGCAGTGCGAGCCGGTGGCGATGGGCTTGCGCGCGGGATCGCGCCCGGCCAGCGTGCCTATCAGGTTGCCGCCGGCGTCCAGGCGGGTGGTGAGGCCCGCGGCCTCGAATTCGCTGCGCAGCCAGGCGCGGGCCTCATCGAACAGCGGCGAGAACGCGCGGCGGGTCCAGGGGACCTCGGGCAGGGTGTAGCGGGAAAGGGTTTCGACGCGGGCCCAGAGGCGTTCGGCGTTCAGGGGGGGAAACTGCACAGACATAGCCGTTTCCCTCAGGCCTGGCGCGGACGCAGGAAGCGGCCGTCGCCCTTCTGGTTGACGATGCCCTTGCCATCGTAGACCTGCTGACCGCGGCACCAGGTGCCCGCGACGCGCACGGTGAACTCGCGGCCTTCGAACGAACTCCACTGCACCGCCGACAGACTGGTGGACGGATCAAAGGCATAACGTTCCGGCTTGAGGATGACGATGTCGGCGTCCTTGCCCACCTCCAACGAGCCCTTGCGGTCATCCAGCAGGAAGTGCTGCGCGGGGTTGCGGCTCAGTTGGCGCACCACCATGGACGGCGCGATGCCATGCTCTTCGCAGCCGGTCCAGAAAGCGGGCAACAGCGTTTCCAGGCCGGGGCCGCCGGACGAGTTCTTGAATACGTTCGGATTCTGCTTGCGCTCCAGGCCCCAGCTGACATGGTCCGACGACACGAAGGTGCACTCATCCTTGGCGATATGGGTCCAGAGCAGATCGACCTCGGCCTTGGGACGGATCGGCGGATAGTGCTTGGTTTTCGCGCCGAAGCGGCGGGTGTGCTCTTCATGGTTCAGCATCAGGTACTGCACGCAGGTTTCAATGCTGGCGCGATGGCCATTGCGGCGGTACATGTTGCAGATCTCGAAACCGCGGGAAGTCGATACGTGTACCGCATGGGCGCGCGCGCCGGTTTCGGCGCCGATTTCATAGATCAGCGCCGTCGCCAGGTTCTCGATCAGCGGCGTATGCGCCCGCATGAACGCGTCCCAGCCGATATCGTCGGCCTCGACCAGCCGCGCGATGTTCTTGCGGGTCAGTTCCTGCATCTGGTTGTGCACGCCGCAAACCAGTCCGGACGGAGCGATCAGGCGGAAGGCTTCATACAGGTCGTCTTCTTCGATGCGGGGAAAGCGGCCCGGGGTGGCTTCGAAGGTCGAAAACTTGAAGGCGCATACGCCGCCTTCGATGAGACCCGCCGCAGCCGCCAGGCCGTGCTGGGTGTTCAGGGTGCCGAACAGCGCCACGTCCACATGGCAATCGCGCTCCACCTCGGCGATCTTGGCGTCCAGTTGCGGACGCGAAGCCACGGGTTCCGGATCGTCGTAGGGCATGTCCACCATGACCGTCACCCCGCCGGCGGCGGCCGCACGCGACGCCCAGCCCAGTCCTTCCTGGTTCAGCTGGCTGCCGGAGTGCACCTGGCCGTCGACCACGCCGGGCACGATCCACTGGCCCCGCGCATCCACGCTGTCGCGGCCCGCGGGGGCCTGGCCAGCGCCGCGCGCCGCGATCCTGCCGTCTCTCACCGCCAGCCAACCATCCATCACCACGCCATCCGGGTCGACGATATTGCCGCGCACCACCAAATCGAAATCGCTCATGACCGCTTCCATCCTGTGTTGAGTGCAGGCAGTGTAGGAGCGGCCACCCAAAACGTCTTATGCTTATATGTGCGTGAGAATTAACATCAGGTTAATCATATGAAATTGAATCTACGGCAGATCGAGGTCTTCCGGGCGATCATGCTCAGCGGTTCCATCAGTGGCGCCTCCAAGCTGCTTTTCGTGTCCCAGCCCGCGGTCAGCCGGCTGATCGCCTATACGGAGCAACGCCTGGGCCTGATGCTGTTCCAGCGCATCAAGGGCCGGCTCTACCCCACGCCTGAGGCCCACCGCCTGTTCGTGGAAGTCACGGCGCTATACCAGAACGTGCAGCGCGTGAACGAGGTCGCCGACAATCTCGCCGAAAACCGCGAGGGGCAACTGCGGCTGTCCTGCAGCCCCAGCCTGGGCCAGTCCTTGCTGCCCCGCGCGATCGCGCTGTTCCGCAAGCGTTATCCCCAGATGCGCATCGTGCTGCAAACTCAGATACCGGCAACACTGCAACAGGCCTTGCTGACGCAGCAGATCGAATTGGGCGTGGCTTATATGCCGGTGGAACACCCGAGCCTGGCCTCTCAACCTCTCTACGAAAACAAGATCGTCGCGGTCCTGCCCAAGGGACATCCGCTGGCGGCGCAAGGCCAGGTAGAGGTGCCCGATCTGGTCAACGAACCCCTGATCGGCTACAGCGCCGACATCCCTTTTGGCATGCTGATCAACCGGCTATTCGGCAACGAGGACTCGCGGCCCGAGCCGCTCATCGAGGTGCAGCAGGCCCATGTCGCCTGCGCCCTGGTGCAGGCGGGCGCAGGCGTGGCGCTGGTGGACGAAATCACGGTGGCTGGCCCTACCTGGTCGAACGTGGTGGCGGTGCCCATCCGGGGCACCGTCAACGCGCCAGTGAACGTCTTCTACTTGCAGTTGCAGCCCCTGTCGCGCCCCGCGCTGGCTTTCATCAACGTGCTGCACGAGTTGGAGCGGCACAACTAGGTTCTCCTGGTCCGCTCAAGCCTCCTGGGGTTATCCCTTATCCTGACCTGAACCGTCCCCCACGCCCCGCTATGGCGTGGGCGAATGATTAATGTGATGTTATGGACCAGGAACAAAAGGTAATACGACATTATCGGCATTGATTTCTATGATGCGCTCGTCTGTTCCGGGGAACTGGTCATCTATGCGCCAGGACGCCCCCCGAACGCTCACGATCTGAACTGGGAAACAATGAAGGACATATCGATGAACCTGGGAGCCGAGGCCGTGCCGACCCGCAACGCGACCCAATCCGCGCAGCATCACAGCGGACGCAAGGCAGTCATTGCCGCTTCGGCAGGCAATGCGCTCGAATGGTATGACTTCACCGTCTATGCCCTGTTCGCGGTCTACATCGGACAGAACTTTTTTCAGAACGCCAACCCGACCGTGCAATTGATGACGTCGTTCCTGGCCTTCGGTCTGGGCTTTGTGGTCCGTCCGCTGGGCGCGCTGGTGCTTGGCTCCTATGGCGACCGGGCCGGCCGCAAGGCGACCCTGACGCTAACCATCATGCTGATGGCCCTGGGCACGCTGCTGATCGCTGCCGCGCCTCCCTATGCCGCCATCGGCGTGGGCGCCCCGCTCCTGATCGTCTGCGGCCGAGTGTTGCAAGGCTTCTCGGCCGGCGGCGAAGTCGGCGGCGCCACGGCCTTCCTGGTGGAGCACGCCCCCGCAGGCAAACGCGGCCAGTACGCTTCCTGGCTGCAGGCAAGCATGGGCATCTCCAATTTGCTGGGCGCGCTCGTGGCAACCCTGGTCACCACCCTGCTTACCGAAGAACAGGTTGGTGAATGGGGCTGGCGCATACCCTTCATCCTGGGCCTGGCCATCGCGCCGGTGGGCTTGTGGATGCGCGCGGCGCTGGACGAAACGCCGCACTTCCGCGAGGAACAGGAACGCCAGGCCCGCCAGAATGCCCGCGTCAAGGCGCCCCTGTTGGCCGTCATCCGTGACTATCCCAAGGAACTGCTGACCGGCCTCTGCATGTCAGTGCTCTGGGCAGTCGGCCCCTATGCCCTCATCATTTTCATGCCGATCTACGTACAGAAATCGATGGGGTTCACGAGTTCGGAAGCCTTCCTGGCGGCGCTGGTGGGCAATCTGTTCTTGACTGGCGGCTGTGTGTTCTCCGGCACCCTGTCGGACCGCTACGGACGCCGCAACATGCTGCGCGCCGCCGCCGCAGTGCTGATGGTCGCCGTCTATCCCCTGATGATGTGGCTGCAGGCATCGCACACGCAGATGACGCTGATCGTGGTGCAGTCATTGTTCTGTCTGATGGTGGCTATGTATGTCGGCGTGGCGCCCGCCGCGCTGTCCGAGGTCTTTCCCACCGCGGTACGTTCCTCGGGCATGTCCCTGACGTACAACACGGCGGTAACCGTGCTGGGAGGCTTCGCTCCGGCCATCCTGACCTGGATCACTTACACAACGGGCGTGGCCTTTGCCCCGGCGCTGTATGTCATGGCCGCCAGTCTCGTCGCGCTGCTAGCCCTGACCGTGCTGCCGCAGGGCAAGCATATCTGACATCGCCCTGGCGGGCCGTCGAGCAAGAAGTTCACAACGGCCCGCCAACTCCTGCTTTATTCAGGCCGCCACGGCCTCCTCCAGCATCTCCAACCGGTCCTGGCCCCAGAACACCTCGCCCCGGTACACATACGAAGGCGATCCGAACACCCCGGCCGCGACCGCGTCGTTGGTGTTGCGGCGGTAGACGGCCTCGATGCCGGGCTCGTCCGCCGCGGTCAGCAATGCCGGGGCGTCCAGCCCCTGCTGCCGCAGGATGGCGCGCAGGGTGGCTTCGTCGGAGATGTCCTGCTCGTCGCACCACTCCGCTTTCAGGATGGCCTTGTACAGCGCCGCCACCGGCAGGCCGGCGTGGTCGGCCGCGATCACGATGCGCGAAGCCAGGCTGGCATCCGGGCACATGTAGGCCGGCTGCGGATTGACGTGGATGTCCAGCTTGCGGCACCAGCGCGCCAGCTCCGTCACGCGGTAAGCCTGGCGCTCGGGCGCGCGCAGGCCCAGCAGGATGCCGCCGGTGCGGGCATAGACCTCGGGCAGGTCCACCGGCAGATAGCGGATCCGCGCCTGCTGCCGGGCCGCCAGCGCCTCCAGCCTGTCGGCGCCGAGGTAGGCCCAGTCGGAGTTCATCCAGAAGTAGTAGTCGATGGTCTTCATGGCGTCCTCAATCATGGCGTTCTCAGGTTGGCGCGGGCAGGCACCCGCAGGGCCGCAACCGCAGGCGCCTCGCTGCGCATCAGCCAGGCGCTGAACAAGGCGATCACACCGAGAATGCTCAAGTACCACACCACGTACTGCGGATCGCCCCCGCCCTTGGCCAGCAGCCAGGTCGCCACGATGGGCGCCAGGCCGCCGCCGATGGCGCCGGACACCTGCACCGCCAGCGAAATGCCGGTGTAGCGCACCTCGGCCGGAAACTGGCTGGAGAACAAGGTGCCTTCCGGCCCGTAGAGGCAAGCGTAGACCAGGCCGACCGCCAGGCAAACCGCCAGGATGATCCACCCCGTGTCCCGCGTGCCCAGCAAATGGAAGAACACCGGCGCGCAGGCCAGGATGCCCAGGGTGCCGACCATGAATACCCACTTGTGGCCGATCTTGTCGCCCAGCATGCCGAACAGCGGCATGGTGAACAGCGCCACGGCCGCGCCCCAGATCGTGGCATCCAGCATCACCGAGCGTGCGATGCCCAGGGTACCCGTGGCGTAGGCCAGCGAGAAGGTCACCACGGTGTAGAACCAGGTCACCTCAGCCAGCCTGGCGCCCACCACCACCAGCAGCGCGCGGCGGTGGTGCTTCAGGACTTCCGCCACCGGCACCTCGACCTTGGCGCCCTTCTCCTTCATCTGCTCGAAGTCGGGCGACTCGGCCACCTTGACCCGGATGAACCAGCCCACCAGCAGCAACACCACGCTGGCCAGGAATGGCAGGCGCCAGCCCCAGGCCAGCATGTCGGCCTCGGGCAGGCTGGCGACCGCTCCCATCGCCAGCGACGACAGGATCAGGCCCGGCGCCACGCCGGCCTGCGGCAGGCTGCCGAAAAAGCCCTTCTTGCCGTCCGGCGCGTGCTCCACCGCCATCAGCACCGCCCCGCCCCACTCGCCGCCGACGGCGATGCCTTGCAGGAAGCGCATCAGCACCAGCAGCACTGCGGCCCAGTAGCCGATCTGCTCATACGAAGGGATCAACCCGATCAGGATGGTGGGCACGCCCATCAGCAACAGGGTGATGAGCAGCATGGATTTACGGCCGATCTTGTCGCCGTAATGGCCGAAGATCACGCCGCCCAGCGGCCGGGCGAAAAAGCCCACGGAATAGGTGGCGAACGCCGCCAGCGTGCCCGTCAACGGGTCGAAGGACGGAAAGAAGATTTTGTTGAAGATCAGCGCGGCAGCGGTGCCGTAGAGAAAAAAGTCGTACCACTCGATGGTGGTGCCCATCATGCTGGCCAGTCCGGCCGTCACGTAATCGCGGCGCGAGCGCGCAGCCGCAGGCTTGGTCGTCATCA
The DNA here is from genome assembly GCF_014490035.1 of Achromobacter xylosoxidans. NCBI lineage: Bacteria > Pseudomonadati > Pseudomonadota > Betaproteobacteria > Burkholderiales > Alcaligenaceae > Achromobacter > Achromobacter xylosoxidans. Next base: position 4,180,841 of record NZ_CP061008.1, read on the forward strand.
TCATGACTCCCCGAAAAAAGTGCTGGAAGAATGGAGCTGCGCGTATCAGGCGGCGGGCAGCGGCAAGGGCGCAATGCCATGCGTCTGCCGAGCCCAGTAATTGAACGTCGCGTTGACGATCGAGGGCTTGAGCAGATAGTCGTGCGCTTCGCGCGCCAGCGCGTCATCGACCGGCGTCAGCGGACCGAAGGCCTGCGCGCGGATCTGCATGCGCGCCGCGCGCTCCAGGTAGACCGACAGGTAGGTCGCCTCTTCGCACGAAACGCCGGCCGTCAGGTAGCCGTGATGCGCCAGGATGATGGCGCGCTTTTTACCCAGCGCGCCGGAGATGATCACCCCTTCCTGGTCCGCGATCGGCACGCCCGGCCATTCGCCCAGGAAGGCGCAGTCGTCGTGCAGCGGCGTCATGTCCATCTGCGAGATCACCAGCGGCTGGCGCGCCGCGGCCAGCGCCGAGGCCCAGGGCGAATGCGTGTGGATGATGGACTGCACGTCGGGCCGCGCCTCGTACACCCACAGATGAAAACGCGTGGCCGGGTTGGCCATGCCCTCCCCCGTCAGCGTGTGCAGGTCGCGGTCGACTTCGATGAAATCGGCCGGCGTGGCTTCGTCAAAGCCCAGCCCGAAGCGCAAGGTCCAGTAGGCGCCCGGACGCTGCGAGCGCACGCTGATCTGGCCGGCCAGCCCGGCTTCCTGCTCGGTCATGGCCAGGATGCGACAGGCATAGGCCATGGTTTCCTGGATGCTGCGCGGCACGGCGCGCAGATGCTGCGCCATTTCCTGCGTGGCGCGGGAGTCGAAATAGGATTTCTCTCTTAATGCGGTGCTCATGTCTTCCCCTGTGTAATGCCCGCGTCATCGGCGCCACCGGACGCCGCGCGAGGTATGCACAGTATGGAAAGCCAGCCGCGATACAGCCATGCAGCCAGGGTCATAGCTGCTATTCGAGCCTGCCCGCTCCGCTACTGCAGCGCGATGCGGTGGGCGACGGCCAGCAGTTCGCTCACCAGCGGCAGAGGCTGGCGGTTGGCCAAGGTGATGGCGACCACGCGGCGCCGCAAGATGGGGCTCTGGACCCGGACCTTGCGCAGGCCGTATTCGGTCAGCAGCTTGTCGGGGATGCGGGACGGCAGGATACAGGCGCCCACGCCCGAGGACACCAGCTTGAGCATGGCGTCTATGGTTTCGGCCTCGGCCACGAACTCCGGCTCCAGCCCCGCGCTATGGATCATCTTGCGCAGCGCGTAGTGCGGCGGAAAACCCACCAGCCGCAGGTCCATGCCGGCCAGGTCGACGTCGTCCGGCAGTTCCACGTCGCCGCGCACGATCAGGCACATGTCGTCGTCGAACAGCGTGGCCGACGCCAGGTTGTCCGAAGCGACCGCCGCGTCGTAGACAAAGCCCACGTCCGCCTTGCCGCTTTCCACCAGCGCCACCACCTCGGGCGAACTGCGGCCCATCACGGACAGGTTCACGTGTTCATGGCTGCTGACGAAACTGGCCACCACCTCGGCCATGAAGTAGTAACTGAGCGTATGCACGGTAGCCAGCCGGACTGTGCCCTGCGTCACGCCTTCGCGCTGGCGCACGGCCTCCAGCACCCGGTCGATGTTCTTGTACGCGGGCTGGATGCCGTCGAACAGCCGCGCGCCCGCCTCGGTCAGCTCGACTCCGCGGCCGGTGCGCACGAACAGCGGCTTGCCCACGTGGGCTTCCAACGCCGCCAGTTGCCGGCTCAGCCCGGACTGGGTCTGGTCCAGGTCTTCCGCCGCGCGCGATAGCGATTTGAGTTCCGCGATGCGCAAGAAATAGCGCAACTGCCGGTCCGGTGTATCCATGCTGCCCTCCCGCCCCCTTTTCGATGCGCTCATGCGGCGCGGCTGACAGTGTGCACCAGGGGCCGGTCCGGCACCACGGGGATTTGCGCTAAGCCCGGCTTGGCGTACCCTGGCATACCCGGCCCCCAGCTGCGCAAAGGAACACCGCATGACCGCGCCCCCGCCCCAACGTCCCATCGCCGCCACCATCGCCGCAGTCGTGCGCGACGGCCGCGTGCTGCTGGTGCAACGCGCCAACCCGCCCGACCAGGGCCGCTGGGCCTTTCCCGGCGGCAAGATCGACGCGGGCGAAGGCGTGCTTGCCGCCGCCGCGCGTGAACTGCTGGAGGAAACCGGCGTGCGCGCGCTACCGCTGCAGGTATTCGACGCGGTGGACGTCTACGACTGCGACGACGCGGGCGCGCTGCGCCGCCACTTCATCCTGATCGCGGTGCTGTGCCGCTGGCAATCCGGCGAGCCGGTGGCGGGCGACGACGCCGCCGATGCCCGCTGGGTGCCGCTGGAAGCATTGGAAGATCATTCGCTTGCGACCAGCTTCGGCGTGGCCGAACTGGCGCGCAAGGCCGCGGCGCTGTCGTCCGCCGCGCCGTAGCGCTTCAGGCAGGCGCCCCCAGGCCGCTTTCCAGCAGCCAATCGCGAAACACCCGCGCCTTCTCCGGCATGGCGCCCCTGCCCGGCCACACAAGGTAGTAGCCGAACTCCTCCAGCCAGGCGTCGCCGGCCAGCCGGACCAGACGTCCGGCCGCCACGTCGTCCTGCACCATCGCCACGGGCAGCAGGCCCGCCCCCTGGCCCGCGGCCACGGCCTGCAGCAACAGGCTGCCATCATCGAAAGCGGGGCCTCTAGGCATGCCCGCGTCCTCCACGCCCTGGGCCGCGAACCACAGTTGCCAGCCGTTGCGCGCTTCGTCGTGCACGCGCGGCCAGCGCAGCAGATCCCGCACACCGGCCGGCATGCCCAGCTTGGTTACCAAAGCAGCCGATGCCACCGGCACCACTTCCACGGTCAGCAGGTGTTCGCTTTGCAGTCCCGCATAGCGGCCCAGTCCGTGGCGGATGGCGATGTCCGCGCCGTCCCGGCCGAAAGCCGCCAACGCGTTGCTGGTGACGAGCTGCAGATCGATCTCCGGATGGCGGGCTTGGAACTCGTGCAGCCGGGGGATCAGCCAGGCCGATGCGAAGAACGCGGTGGTGCTGACGGTGAGCACGCGGCTTTCGGGCGGTTGGGCAACGCGGGCGGACGCGGCCAGGATCTGGCGGAAGGCGTTGCGCACCGGCGGCAGGAAGCCGTGACCGGCGTCCGTCAGCTGGATGCCGCGGTTCACGCGCAGGAACAGGGCCACGCCCAGATGCTGCTCCAGCGACTTGATCATCTGGCTGACCGCCCCGGGCGTCACGCACAGTTCCTGCGCCGCGTCCTTCACCGACAGATGGCGGGCGGCAGCTTCGAAGGCGCGCAGCGCGTTGAGCGGAGGCAGTCGCGGAGTGGTCATGTCCGAAAAATTTAATGATTTAGTTTTTCTAATTCAAATCGAATAGAAATCATGGTTTGTACCCACGCCATACAGACATTAACTTGATCGGGTCTGTGACATGTACAAGATGGATAAAGAATAGATGAACTATACGGAAGACATCAAGGCCGCCGACCTGCACCACCTCGACCTGCTGGCGCTCGCCGCCCTGATCCGGTCGGGCGAGGTCTCGCCGGTGGAGATCACGCGCGCGCAACTACGGCGCATCGAAGCGCTGGACGGCGACCTGCGCAGTTATGCCCATGTAACCGCGGCCTCCGCGCTGCAGGAAGCGCAGGCCGCCGAAATCGAAATACGCCAGGGGCGCTACCGCGGCCCCCTGCATGGCGTCCCCCTCGCGCTGAAGGACCTGTTCCGGCGCAAGGGCGTGCCGACGGCTGCCGGCACCGCGATTCACCGCGGCGTGCCCGCCGACCATGACGCCACGGTAGCCAGCCGCCTGCGCGACGCGGGCGCCGTGCTACTGGGGCAACTTCAAATGACCGAAGGCGCGTACTCCGACCATCACCCCGACGTCGCGCCGCCGCGCAATCCCTGGCACGCGGATTACTGGATCGGCATCTCATCCAGCGGATCGGCGGTGGCGACGGCCGCCGGCCTGTGCTTCGGCGCGACCGCCTCGGACACCGGCGGTTCCATCCGCTGGCCTTGCGCGGCCGCGGGGCTGACCGGCATCAAGCCGACCTGGGGCCGCGTCAGCCGCCACGGCGTGTTCGAACTGGCGGCCTCGCTGGATCACGCCGGCGTCATCGCGCGCAGCGCGGCCGACGCCGCGGCGCTGCTGGAAGCGATAGCCGGCCCCGATGCGAAGGATCCGACCGCGCTGCAAGCGCCCGTGCCGCGCTACACCCTGGAGGCCGCCGTTCCGGTCGCCGGCCTGCGGATCGGCGTGGATGTGAACTGGAACCACGGCAACGTCGATGCGCGGACTCAGCGCATGATGGAAACGGCAATGCGGGTCTTCGAACAGCTGGGCGCGGCCCTGGTGCCGCTGCAGTTCCCCATCGAGGACGCGGCGCAGGCCGTGCGCGACTGGGCGCCGCTCTGCGCGGTCGAAGCGGCGGTTGCGCACGCCGGCACCTATCCATCCCGCAAGGCGGAGTACGGACCGGTGCTGGCCGGCGTGATCGAAGCGGGAAGCGCGCTCTCCGGCCTCGAATACCAGCGCATCGTGTTGCGCCGCATGGCCACGCGAGGCAAGGTCGATGCCTTGTTCGGCCGGGTCGATGCGCTTCTGACGCCGGTGCAGCCCATGGCGCCGCTCACGCTCGAAGCCATCAGCGTCCTGGGACTGCAGCCCGGACTGGTCGAAGCGCTGCAACGCTACACCTGCGTGTTCGACATGACGGGTCATCCCTGCCTGACGCTGCCCGCCGGGCAGTGCGAGGCCGGCATGCCCATGGGCATGCAACTGGTGGCGGCCCATCTGGACGAATCCGTGCTGTTCCGGCTGGGCGCCGCGTTCCAGGCGGCGACAAGCTGGCATCTGCGCCGGCCGGCGCTGTGAGGCCGACGATGAACCTGCATGCGCAACACGGCGCCAGCGCGATCTTCCAAGGCTGGCGGGTGGTGGCCGCGGCCTTCGCCATCACCTTGCTGGGCTTTGGCAGCGCCTATTCCTTCAGCGCCTTCGTCGACGCCTTGCAACGCGACTTCTCGGCCACGCGCGGCGCAGTGTCGCTGGTGTTCTCGCTGGCGGGGTTCCTCTACTTCGGTTTTGGCGTCGTCAGCGGTCCGCTGGCGGACCGCTACGGCTCGCGCCGCATGGCCTGGATAGGCATGCTGCTGGTGGCGCTGGGCCTGGCGCTTGCCAGCGCCGCGCAGAGCATGATGCAGATCTACCTGGCCTACGGCTTGGGCGTCGGGCTGGGCGTGGGCTGCGCCTACGTGCCGGTGGTAGGCGCGGTGCAGCGCTGGTTCCTGCGCCGGCGCGGGCTGGCCTCGGGGCTGGCGGTCAGCGGCATCGGCGTGGGCACGCTGCTGGTGCCGCCGCTCGCCTCTGCCTTGATCGACCTGTGGGGCTGGCGCGCCGCCTATCTGGCTCTGGCCGCCGCCGTGGCGGTGCTGGGCTGCGCCGCGGCGCGCTGGGTTGAAAATTCGCCGCAAGACCGGGGACTGCAGCCCGATGGCGACGCCGCGCCCCCCGTCCGCGCGGCTCCTGCATCCGCGCCTGCCGGCGTGCCGGTGCTCGCCGCCATCCGCAGCAGGGTCTTCCTGCTGCTGTACCTGGCGGCCATGGCCGGCGCCTTCGGCGTCTTCGTGCCCTTCGTGCATCTCATCCCCTATGCCCTGGATCACGGCATCGCGCCGGGACGGGCCGTGCTGCTGCTGGGCATGGTCGGCGTGGGCAGCGCGGCGGGCCGGTTCCTGCTGGGTTCGCTGGCCGACCGGCTGGGCCGGCGCGCCTCGCTCGCCACGATGTATGGCGGCATGGCGGCGTCGCTGGCGCTATGGGGCGCTTGCGGCCAGTTCTGGACGCTGGCGCTGTTCGCGCTGGTGTTCGGCGCGTTCTACGGCGGCTGGGTGGCCTTGATGCCGGCGGTGGTCATGGATTACTTCGGCGGCCGCCACGTCAGCGGCATCATCGGCGCGCTCTACACCAGCGTGGCGTTCGGCACGCTGATCGGCCCGGTGGCGGCGGGCCATGCGTACGACCTCAGCGGCTCCTATCTGCTGCCCATCGTCGCCAGCGCGGCAGGCAATGCGCTGGCGGCGGCGATTACGGCATTGCTGCCGCGGCAACGCGCGACGCAGGCCATGCCGCGCCGGGTTCTACTATAGAGGTCCGTCCCAGCACTCCCCGCAAGCCCATGTTCGACACCTACCTTTCCCGCTGGCAACTGACCCCCGACGGCGCTCCCATCATCACGCGCGCCGCCCAATTGCTGCCCGTGCGCCATCGCGGCCAACCCGCCATGCTCAAGGTCTCGCACGAGGAAGACGAAAAGCAAGGCGGCGTGCTGATGCGCTGGTGGGACGGCCGGGGCGCCGCGCGCGTGCTGGCGCACGACGACGCAGCCATCCTGCTGGAGCGGGCAACCGGCACGCGCTCGCTGGCCGACTACGCCCGCAACGGGCGCGACGACGAGGCCACCCGCATCATCTGCGGCGTGCTGCAGGATCTGCATGCGCCGCGCGCCCGGCCGCTGCCCGCGCTGCGTCCGCTGGAAGAATGGTTCGAGGAATTGTGGCCCATGGCGCAGGCGCAAGGCGGCATCCTGGCGCACAGCGCGCGCCACGCCCGCGCCCTGCTCGACAGTCCGCGCGACCCGACAGTGCTGCACGGCGACGTGCACCACGACAACATCCTGGACTTCGGCGAGCGCGGCTGGCTGGTCATCGACCCCAAGCGCCTGCACGGCGAGCGCGCCTTCGACTACGCCAACATCTTCTGCAACCCGGACCTGGCGGATCCGATCCCGCCCGTCGCCATCGTGCCAGGACGCTTCGAGCGGCGGCTGGAACTTGTCGTGGCGCAATCCGGCCTGGAGCGCCGCCGGCTGCTGCAATGGATCCTGGCCTGGTGCGGCCTGTCCGCCGCCTGGTTCATGGGTGGAGGCGAGGACGCCGCGATCGACCTGGATATCGCCCGCCAGGCGCAGGCGCTGCTGGATCGCTGAATCCCGGCCGTTGCAAACAAGGTATCCGGTTTGATGCGGTAAGGTGTAGCCCCACACCCCTTATCTCTTCATTCCCGGAGTACCGAATGACCGGATTGTTCATCGTGGTGGCGGCGCTGGCGTTCCTGATGCTGGCGGCGTATCGAGGCTATAGCGTGATCCTGTGCGCGCCCATCGCGGCCATGGGCGCGGTGCTGCTGACCGACCCGTCGGCGCTGGCGCCCGTGTTCTCGGGCATCTTCATGGAGCGCATGGCGGGCTTCGCCAAGCTCTACTTCCCCGTGTTCTTGCTGGGCGCCGTGTTCGGCAAGCTGATCGAGCTGTCGGGTTTCTCGCGCGCCATCGTGCAGGCGGTGCTGCGCCTGATCGGCGCCGAACGCGCCATCATGGCCATCGTGCTGGTCTGCGCGGTGCTGACCTACGGCGGCGTGTCGCTGTTCGTGGTGGTGTTCGCGGTCTATCCGTTCGCGGCCGAGATGTTCCGCCAGGGCGGCATCCCGAAGCGGCTGATGCCGGGCGCGATCGCCCTGGGCGCGTTCACCTTCACCATGACCGCCCTGCCCGGCACGCCGCAGATCCAGAACATCATCCCCACCACCTTCTTCGAAACAACCACCTGGGCCGCGCCCTGGCTGGGCCTGATCGGCGCCTGCTTCACGCTGACCGCCGGCATCGCCTATCTGGAGTGGCGGCGCAAGCGCGCGGCGGCCGCCGGCGAGACCTACGGCACCGACCTGCGCAACGAACCGGTCACGCCGCCCAATGAACGCGAGCACCATCCGCTGGTCGCCCTGCTGCCGCTGGTGGTGGTGGGCGTCGTCAACTACCTGCTGACGCGCTGGATACCGGGCTGGTATCCGGCCGGCTCCGAAGTCGCGCTGCCCGGCCTGCCCAAGCCCATGCCCGTCAATGCCGAAGACCAGGTGGCGCTGTGGGCGGTGATGGGCGCGCTGATCGCAGGCATCGTCACCATTCTGCTGTTCTCGTTCCGCGGCATCAAGGCGCACTTCGCCGAAGGCAGCAAGAACGCAGTGTCGGGCGCGTTGCTGGCGTCGATGAACACGGCGGCGGAATACGGCTTTGGCGGCGTCATTGCCGCCCTGCCCGGCTTCCTGCTGGTGGCCGACGCGCTCAAGGCCATCCCCGACCCGCTGGTGGGCGAGGCGGTGGCCGTGACCTCGCTGGCCGGCATCACCGGTTCGGCCTCGGGTGGCATGAGCATCGCGCTGGCGGCCATGGCGCAGACCTTCATCGACAGCGCCCACGCGGCGGGCATCCCCATGGAGGTGCTGCACCGCATCGCCGCCATGGCCAGCGGCGGCATGGACACGCTGCCGCACAACGGCGCGGTCATCACGCTGCTGGCGGTCACGGGCCTGACGCACCGCCAGTCCTACGGCGACATCTTCGCCATCACGTTGATATCGACCGCTTCGGTCTTCCTGGCGATCGCGGTGTACTACCTGACCGGCATCGTCTGAGCCAGGCCGGCGGCGATGACCTCCGCCAGCCATTGCGTGAAGACGCGCACCCGCGCCGACACCTGGCGGTTCTGCGGATACAGCACCGACACGGGCATGGGCGCGGGCGGCGCGCCGGGCAGCACGATCTTCAGCTCGCCCGTCGCCAGCTCGCGCTCGACGCGGTAGCGCGGCACCTGCACCAATCCCAGTCCGGCCAGCGCGGCGCTGGTGTAGAGCTCCGCGCCGGTCACGCTGACCACGGCCCTGGGGCGCACCTGCACGTTCTTGCCATCGACCGTGAAATCCAGCGGCAGGCTGCGCCCCGTGGCGCTGGACAGGTAGTCCACCGCCCGGTGGCCTTCCAGGTCTTCCAGCCGCCGCGGCTCGCCGTAGCGCGCCAGATAGGCGGGGCTGGCCACCGTGACTTGCGGCATCAGCGCGATCTGGCGTCCCACCAGCGAAGAATCCTGCAGCGTGCCGGTACGCAGCACGCAATCCACGCCTTCGCGCACCAGGTCCACCAGCCGGTCGTCCTCGCCCAGCTGCAGCACGATGTCGGGATAGCGTTCCAGGAAGGCCGGCAGTCCGGGCATGACGAAGAACCTGGCCAGCGTGCCCTGCGCGTTGACGCGCAGCAGGCCCTTGGGCGAGGTGTCCAGGAATGCGCCGTCGGCCTCTTCCAGATCCGCCAGGAGCCGCACGCAGCGCTGGTAGTGGGCCTCGCCGTCATGGGTCAGCCGCACCTGGCGCGTGGTGCGTTCAAGCAGCCGCGCCCCCAGGCGCGCTTCCATCCGCTTGACCAGGTTGGTGACCGTGGGGCGCGGAATCTGCAGGTCCTCGGCGGCCTTGGAAAAGCTGCGCCTTTCGGCGATGCGCACGAACACCAGCATTTCCTGGAACCGGTCCATCGTCACTCACCTATTATTAATGCAGATGAAATTATGTTAGCGAATATAGAGTAATTATCTTTCTTCTGGAATAGTTCAAGATACGCCTCACCCCCCAATCCAACCGGAGATACGACATGAACACCCAGGCCACGCAACGCATCGCGCTCGTCACCGGCGGATCGCGCGGCATAGGCGCCGCCATCGTCCGCCGCCTGGCGCGCGACGGCCACGCCGTCGCCATCAACTACGCCTCCAGCGCCGCCGAGGCCGAAACCCTGGCCGATGACATCCGCGCGGCGGGCGGCCGCGCCCTGGCCGTGCGCGCCGACGTGTCGCGGTCGGACCAGGTACGCGCCATGTTCGACCAGGTGGAAGCGGAGCTGGGGCGCATCGACGTGCTGGTCAACAGCGCCGGCATCCTGAAGATGGTGCCGCTGGCCGAAACCAGCGACGAGCTCTACGACCAGACCTTCGGCATCAACACCCGCGGCACCTTCAACACGCTGCGCGAAGCCGCCACGCGGCTGGCCGACGGCGGCAGCATCGTCAACGTGTCCAGCACCACCATCGCGCTCAACCTGCCGAACTACTCCGTCTACATCGCCAGCAAGGCGGCGGTGGAAAGCCTCACCCAGGTGTTCGCCAAGGAATTGCGCGGCCGCCGCATCACCGTCAACGCGGTGGCGCCCGGCCCCGTCGCCACCGACCTCTTCCTCAACGGCAAGAGCCCCGAGCTGATCGAGCACTATGCCAAGATGCCGCCGCTGGAGCGCCTGGGCCAGCCCGATGACATCGCCAACGTGGTGTCGTTCCTGGCGGGCCCCGAGGCGGGCTGGGTCAACGGCCAGATCCTTCGCGCCAACGGCGGCGTCGCCTGACCTGGCGCATTCCAGAACCGCAAAACGCAAGCCCGCGCGCGGCCGCCCGGCCGCGCCATCCCTCATCCCTACGCATGAGCGCGCCGACTTCGGCGCACGCGCGGCGCATCGCCCCGATAGCCGCGAAATTGCGTGTACCCCTCATCCGTTTTACCCATGCCCCCATCGCCTGATGGGTTGAGCGGCTGCGTCCGCTCATCGCGTTTCTCCGTTGATCACTCGGGCCTTTGACTTACGGACAAGTCTGGCCAGCTGGACGAGTTTTGCATGAGACGAGAGCCGGAAGGTCTGTATTAGGCTGATCCCGTAGTACTCCGACTCACCTTGATCAATTGGACGAAAGTAAATGAATCAACTCATTCATCCGGATTGCCACCCCTTCACCGCCGCCGGCAACCTGAAGCAGCTCTCGGCGTTCTACGAGGAGGGACGTCGGGTCATGTGGATGATGCTGCGCGCTCAACCGCGTCCGTGCTTCAACCATGAACTGATCGACGAGATCATGACCCTGGCGCGCGCCGCCAAGGACTCTGGCCTGCCGATCGACTTCTGGGTCACCGGCTCGCTCGTTCCTCAGATCTACAACGTGGGCGGCGATCTGAATTTCTTCGCGGAAGCCATACGCACCGGCAAGCGCGAAGCGCTGCGGGCGTACGCCCGGGCTTGCGTGGATTGCGTGCATGCCGCCACCCGCGGCTTCGACACTGGCGCGATCTCGCTGGCGATGATCGAAGGCACCGCCCTGGGCGGCGGCTTCGAGGCCGCGTTGGCGCACCACTTCGTGCTGGCGCAGAACACCGCCCGCATGGGCTTTCCTGAAATGGCGTTCAACCTCTTCCCTGGCATGGGCGGCTACTCGCTGGTGGCGCGGCGCTCGGGCATGAAGCTGGCCGAAGAACTGATAGGCACGGGCGAATCCCACACCGCCGAATGGTTCCATGGCCGCGGCCTGGTCGACGTGCTGTTCGAGCCGGGCGACGCCTACAAGGCCACGCGCACCTTCATCGACGTGATGCGGCCCAAGCTCAACGGCATGCGCGCCATGCTGCGCGCGCGCCAGCGCGTGCTGAGCCTGTCGCGCTCGGAGCTGATGGACATTACCGAAGATTGGGTCGAAGCCGCGTTCTCGATCGACCCGAAGGACCGCGCCTACATGGAGCGCCTGGTGATGGCGCAGAACCGCCGCAGTTCTTCCAGCGCGGAGTCCGCGCTGGAAGCCACCATGCATTGATGCGGTAACGCGCTGCCGGCTGCGTCAGGCAATGAGATGCAGCCGGCGGCGCTGAGCCAGCCAGGCGGTGAACTCCGCCGCCGGCATGGGCTTGGCGTACAGGTAGCCCTGTTTGGCGTCCACGCCCAGGGTGTCGACGAACACGGCTTCTTCGGTCGTTTCCACGCCCTCGGCGATCACCTTGAGCTCCAGCGTGCGCGCCACCGCGACGATGGCGCGCGCCAGCGCCTGCGACACCGGGTTCTCGTTGACGCCGCGCACGAAGCTGGCGTCCAGCTTGATCGCGTCCAGCGGAATGCGGGCCAGCTGCGACAGCGAGGAATAGCCGGTGCCGAAGTCGTCCAGATGGACCCGCGCGCCAAGTTGGCGGAACTGCTTGATCAGTTCGATGGCGGCGCCTTCGTCGTCGATCAGGCAGCTTTCGGTCAGTTCGATGTCCAGCAGGCAGGGATCCAGGCTGGCGTCGCCGATGGCGCGCATGAAGTCGCTGACCACGCCCTTGTCATTCAACTGCCGCGCCGACATATTGATGGCGATGCGGATGTTCAGGCCGTCGCGCTTCCAGGCCGCGGCCTGCCTGGCCGCTTCACGCATGACCCATACGCCCAGCGGCGAGATCAGGCCCGACTCCTCGGCGTACGGAATGAAGACGGCGGGGCCGACCATGCCGCGTTCCGGCGAACGCCAGCGCACCAGGGCTTCGACCCCGTCGACCTCGCCATTGCGGCCGGCCAGCTTGGGCTGGTAGTACAGCATCAGATGGTCTTCGGCCAGCGCCTTGCGCAGATTGGTGTCCAGCCAGACGTAGTCCGCGTTGCGGCGGTCCATCTCGGGCTGGAACACGCGGTAGGTATGGCGCCCCGCTTCCTTGGCCACATACATGGCGATGTCGGCGCTGCGCACCACGCTGTCCAGGTCGGCGCCGTGCTCCGGATACATGGCGATGCCGATGGAGCAACTGGTGTAGACCTCGATCAGCCCCTGGCGGAAAGGCTCGCGCAGCCGTTCGATGATGCGCTGGGCGGTCGCCTCCAGCTCCCAGGTCTGCGCGGCCTCGTGCAGCACGATGAATTCGTCCCCGCCCAGCCGCGCCAGGGTCTGGCCTTCGGCGAGGCAGGACGAAATCGCGACCGCCACCGACTTCAACAGACGGTCGCCGAAGCCGTGGCCGTAGTGATCGTTGATGCGCTTGAAATTGTCCAGGTCCAGGAACAGCACGCCGCCCCGCCCGTCCTCGCCCGCCGCCAGCGCCGCCTTCAGCCGCGTCGTGATCGCGTGGCGGTTGGGCAGGTTGGTCAGCATGTCGGTATTGGCCAGCACCCGCAGGCGCTCCTGCGCCTGGCGTTCCTCGGTGATGTCGGTGCCCGAGCAGATCAGGTAGACGCGCTTTTCGCCGCTGCCGCTGGTGACGAACTTGTTGCGGAACAGGAAGAGGCGCGGCCCCTTGACCGTATTGATGAGGCGCTCGGCCTCGTAGGATTGCCCGCGCTTGTAGAACTCGGCGATATTGCGGCGCGAGGCGATCGCCTCTTCGCGCGTCATGAACATCTCGAACACGCTGCGGCCGATGATGTCCTGCTCGCGCTTGCCGGTGTATTCCTCGCTGAGCTTGTTGAAGCGCTGCACCCGGCCGTTCTGGTCGACGATGACGATGACCGAGTTGGCCTCGGACACCACGGTCTCGGCGAAGGACAGGCCTTCGACCAGATCCTTGGCCACGGATTCCGTATCGGAATGGGCGGACGCGGTGCCGGCCCATTCGTTGGGATTGATCTTGCGGCCCACCAGGTGGAGCCTGAGCATGTCGCCGTACAACGAGATGTCGATGCGCACGCTGGACGTGATGCCCGTCAGGCTGCGTATCGTCTCGGCTTGTTCCGGGCGCAATGCCATCGCGATATTGGCTGCGCCCTTGACTGCTGCAAGTTCGAACGCGTCGCTATCGGCGGACAGACGCCAATACGGACTATGCGTTCCGAAATGCGTGTACAGAATCGACTTTTCGTCCTGGTCGTCTGTCATTGTTATCCCCCTTCTGCCGTCCTGGGAAGGCCCGCAAACTACATTACGGCCTAGTCTATTCGGGGTCAACCACTGTATACAATCTCGCGAGAGCTTTATTGCGGTTTATTGCGTCCCTTTTGGCGGTTCATAGCGCAAAACTTTGCATGCACCTTTTTTCAGTGCGTATTCCTCAGTTTGCGCGCAAGCCTTGTTGCGTCTTTCGCGAGCGCGCGCACAAACAAAATCGCCGGAGGTTCCCGGCGGAACTTCCGGCGTGTGACGTATAGCCACAACTTTAGGGGTATTAATCCCCCTTCACGCCCGCTTCGTCGATGACCTTGGTCCAACGCGCCAGTTCGGCCGACACGCGGGCGCCGGCGTCGGCCGGCGTGGTCCAGGTGGCGATGGCGCCCTGGTTCAGCAGCGAGGCCTGGACCTCCGGCTTGGCCAGGATCTTCTTCAGCTCGCCATTCAAACGCTCGATCACCGGCGCCGGGGTATTGGCCGGCGCCACGATCCCGAACATCGAACTGACCTCGAAATCCTTCAGGCCGGCTTCGGCCGCGGTCGGCACGTCCGGCAGCGCGTCCACCCGTTGCGCCGACGTCACCGCCAGCGCGCGCAGCTTGCCGGCCTTGATGCTGCCCTGCGCCGCGGGCACGGTTTCGATCATGCTGAGCACCTGCCCGCCCATCAGGTCGGTCATGGCCGGGCCGCTACCCTTGTAGGGCACGTGCAGCACTTCCACGCCAGCGGTGCGCTTGAACATTTCGGCGGCCAGATGCTGCGGCGAACCGTTGCCGGCAGAACCCATGGTGATGTAGCCGGGCTTGGACTTGGCCAGCGCGATGAACTCGGCCAGCGTTTTCGCCTGCACCGACGGATTCACCACGAACACCAGCGGCACCGTGCCCACGATGGACACCGGCGCGAAGCTCTTCTCCACGTCATAGGTGACGCGGCCGCGGTACAGGGCGGCGTTGATGGAATGGCTGGTCAGCGCGCCCATCAGCAGCGTGTAGCCGTCGGGCTGCGCCTTGGCGACCTGGTCGGCGCCGATGTTGCCGGCGGCGCCCGCCCGGTTCTCCACGATCACCGACTGGCCCAGCGCGCCGGTCAGCTCCTGCGCCAGCACGCGGCCGATGACGTCGGTCGCGCCTCCGGGCGGGTACGGCACGATCATGCGGATGGGCTTGTCGGGGTAGGCGTCGGCGGCCAGGGCGGGAGCGGACATGCCGGCGCACAAGGCCAGCAGGGAAAACAACACGGCGCGGCGCGGCCGCAGACGCAGGTCTGACATGTAGGTCTCCTGCCGGGATGGGTATAGGAATGAAACGGACGCCCGGCTCGTCAACCGGGCCAGTGTAGGTTCGGCAACTTGATTGAAGAATCAGAATTTTTCTATCGACTGATCTATTAATAAGATCAATTAAACGGCACTGATAAATCGCTTGCGGGCGTTTTCAAAGGCTGGCTATGATGCCGTCATCAGATTATCAATAATATTATCGAGATCAAAAATGAAGGACGAGACCAAGAACCACGCAGCTGCGCCGGGCCCTTTCAGCAGTGACGGCGCCACGGCGCGCGGCGTGGCCCGCGGGCTCACCAACTACGGCGACACCGGCTTTTCGCTGTTCCTGCGCAAGGCCTTCATCAAGGGAGCGGGCTTGACCGACGACGCCTTGTCGCGCCCCATCATCGGCATCGTCAACACGAGCAGCAGCTACAACCCCTGCCACGGCAACGCCCCGCAACTGATCGAGGCGGTCAAGCGCGGCGTCATGCTGGCCGGCGGCCTGCCCATGGACTTCCCCACCATTTCGGTGCACGAGAGCTTCTCCCAGCCCACCAGCATGTACCTGCGCAACCTCATGTCCATGGACACCGAGGAAATGATCCGGGCCCAGCCCATGGACGCCGTGGTATTGATCGGCGGCTGCGACAAGACCGTACCGGCCCAACTGATGGGCGCGGCGTCCGCCGGCGTGCCCGCCATCCAGCTGGTCACGGGATCCATGCTGACCGGCTCGCACCGCGGCGAGCGCGTGGGCGCCTGCACCGACTGCCGCCGCTACTGGGGCCGCTACCGCGCCGAAGAGATCGACGCGGCCGAGATCTCGGACGTGAACAACCAGCTGGTCGCCAGCGTGGGCACCTGTTCCGTGATGGGTACGGCCAGCACCATGGCCTGCATCACCGAAGCCCTGGGCATGATGGTGGCCGGCGGCGCGTCGGCCCCGGCCGTCACCGCCGACCGCGTGCGCGTCGCCGAGAAGACCGGCGCCACCGCCGTGGCCATGGCCGCCTCGCGCCTGACGCCTGAGCGCATCCTCAACGGCAAGTCCATCGAGAACGCCCTGCGCGTGCTGCTGGCCATCGGCGGCTCCACCAACGGCATCGTGCACCTGACGGCCATCGCCGGCCGCCTGGGCATCGACATCGACCTGGCCGGACTGGACCGCATCAGCCGCGAAACGCCCGTGCTGGTCGACCTCAAGCCCTCCGGCCAGCACTACATGGAAGACTTCCACCACGCCGGCGGCATGCCGGCGCTGCTGCGCGAGCTGCGTCCCTACCTGCACCTGGACGCGCTGACCGTGTCGGGCCGCACGCTGGGCGAGGAACTCGACGACGCCCCGCCCGCTTTCCCGCAGGACGTGATCCGCACGGCGGCCTCGCCCATCTACCCCGTGGGCGGCCTGGCCGTGCTGCGCGGCAACCTGGCCCCCGGCGGCGCCATCATCAAGCAATCCGCCGCCAACCCCAAGCTGATGGAGCACGAAGGCCGCGCCGTGGTGTTCGAGGACGCCGAGGACATGGCGCGGCGCATCGACGACGAGGCGCTGGACGTCACCGCCGAAGACATCCTGGTGCTCAAGCGCATCGGCCCGACCGGCGCGCCGGGCATGCCCGAAGCCGGCTACATGCCCATCCCCAGGAAGCTGGCGCGCGCCGGCGTGAAGGACATGGTGCGCATCTCCGACGGCCGCATGAGCGGCACCGCCGCCGGCACCATCGTGCTGCACGTCACGCCCGAAGCCGCCATCGGCGGCCCGCTGGCCTACGTGCAGAACGGCGACCGCATCCGCCTGTCGGTGGCCAACCGCGAGATCGCGCTGCTGGTGGACGACGCCGAACTGGCGCGCCGCGCCGCGGCCCAGCCCATCGTCCGCCCCGTCGCCGAACGCGGCTACCGCAAGCTGTTCCTGCAGACCGTGACCCAGGCCGACCAGGGCGTGGACTTCGACTTCCTGCGCGCCGGCGTCACGCGCGACACCGTGCCCAAGAAGTAGGCGGCAAGCCCATGGACGCCCTCGCCCCCGACTCCGCGCCGGTACTGGCCCCGGACGCCGCGCAGGCCGCGGTCGCCATCCTGGAAGAAGACATCGTCTTCGGCCGGCTGCATCCGCGCCAGCGCCTGACCGAAGACGAACTCATGGCGCGCTTCTCGCTCAAGCGCCACGTGGTGCGCCAGGTGCTGGCCGACCTGGAGGCGCTCGGCGTGGTGGAGAAAAAGCGCAACATCGGCGCGGTCGTGCGCGCGTACGCGGTGCGCGAAGTCATGGAGCTGTACGCGCTGCGCCAGGTGCTGGAAGTGCATGCCGCCAGCCAGATCCCGCTGCCCGTGCCGCAGGCACGGCTGGCGGCGCTGGTGGCCGTGCAGCGTGAACACGATGCCGCGGTCGCCGATGGCGACGCGCGTCGCGTGTTCCGCAGCAACCAGCGCTTTCATCGCGAGTTCTTCAGCCTGCTGGACAACGCGGTGCTGGGCCAGGCCATCGAGGAATACGCCCGCCGCACCCACCCCATCCGCTTCGGCTCGCTGGCCGCCGCCGGCTACCGCGAACGCGCCCGCCAGGAACACTGGGCCATGATCCACGCGCTGCGGGATGGCGACCGGGAGGGGTTGATGGCGCTGTGCCGGGAGCATCTGCTGCCGTCGCGGGACGCTTATCTGGCGGCGGAACAGGCGCGGCTGGGCGCTTAGGCGGCCGCAACCGCCATTCTTGCCCATCGCGCGGGAGACCTCGACTTCCGTTCATGGACATGACGCCGCTACCCTCGTTCGTCATGTCCGCTTTCGGGCGGGCGGAGCGATCATTTCAGAACGTCCTATAGCCGCGTTGGCGGACGCTGGAACATCTGGCGCCCCGAGCCCGGCATTCTCTATGGCAGCTTCAAGTCCGCGGTACTTCCTTTCCAGTTGAACGCTCCGAAGCGAGCACATGCCCTCATTCCAAGCATGCACCATCTGTCTGGCGATCCATTTCCATCGCGGTTCATTCTTGGCCGCTTCTATGATCTCCTTGCCGACCTCCACAGCAGACTCACAGAGCTGTTCGACCATGTCCTGGTAGTCCCTGGGCGAGATATCCAGCCGAGCGGTGCAAAATCGCGAGAGCGCTTTGCCCGGCGACCAGGTCTTCCGGCCAGCCACGGCCAAGCCCGGCGCGCTGCTGAATTGTGGATACGCCTGGGTCGTCACCACGTCATACACCGGCGTGTAGCGCACATCCCCAAGGGTTGAGTAGTACACGGCAATGTTCTTGGCGTGGCAATCGGAGTTTCGCACGACGTAGTTTGCAAGCGTCTGCCAAGCAAACAGCAAGTTCTGCTGGCGTCTGATGGCAGACGGAATATATGCCCTGGTCGCGCTCAGCGCCCGTTCTGTCGACGGACTGTATTTTTCGTGCGGCGGCAGGCCGAGCAGATTGCAGGCGTCCTCCACCCCATAGGCAGGCCGTCCTTCAGTGTCCACATCGAAGCGATCCACCACCAGGATCCGTCCATCCGCGGACATCTGTGTTTGAACCACCGGCACAACGTTCAGGCGTGCGAGCACTTTCAATGTGTAGTGCTCGTTGAAACCCAGGAAGTCGGTCGCCTTATCCGAACCTTTGATGATGTGCTGGGCAGTGCGCAACGTCGTCTTGCCTGCGTCCTTCCCCGCGCCCAACCGTTCTTCTGGTGCAAGAAATTTTGGCACCACGCCTGATACCGCACTACGCGCGTAACGGCGCACCAGCTCTTCAAAAAGGGCAGCTGATTTCTCGGCGGTAAGCAGCTCGTCAATGTTCAACGGACTGAGGTCGACACCCGGCGCGGCACCTTCCACAGTCACGGCCACCCGGCCGATACCGGCCGCCCCGATCACGGCCAACAGTGAAAGATCAGTCCCATCCAGAAGAGGTCCGAACAGTTCGCGGATCACGCCGAGCAGGTAGCCTTCGGGCAGGTTCTGGCGAAAGAATGGATGCAGATCGCGTGGCCAACGCCACGCCTCTTGGCGTACCGGCATCGCCAGACTGACGAAACTGCTGTCCGGCGTGTCCGGCTCATATTGAAGAACATACTCGTCAGCCTCGCGATAGAGCTTGGCGACCTGCTGCCCGAGAACGTACACGTCCAGCCGCATAGCTCACTCTCCGCGTCGCTGTTCAGCAAGTATGTCTTCAACGGTCCGGCCATGGCCGCGCTTTACGAATTTGAGGTCATAACCCGCAGCATCCAGTAAACGAACCAGCGCGGACACACTCATGTCTCCACGCGCCACCGTTTCCATGCGCGTAACCGTCGTACGAGCAACGCCAGCGCGAGAGGCCAGTTCGTCTTGGGAAAGGCGATTCTGCTTACGGACGTTCTTCAGCATTTCCGCCACATCACCTAAAGTCGTCATTTGTAGCCCCTGGGCATCAAAACAAGGACATTCTATCCATTTTGTAGCCCAAAAGGCACAAAATGGATCGAACTAAACTATATGCGCCAGCCAACCATTCCGCTCCCCAGGGGCTACAAAATCAGGCCGACTCCCGGAATATGAGGCCCAGGGGCTACAAGGATGTAAGCCTCTCGCATCGTTCCTCTCTTCGCCACACCTACTCGCATTGCCTAAAATAGAATTCCCGTCCGGCACCGGACGAGGGCAAGTTCAATCTGAAGACCGCTCCGCGCGGCCGCTTTGGAGTCGAACATCATGAACACCACCCCTGGCGATCGTGTTTTCTCCGGATCCATTCCGCAGTTCTACCAGCGGTACATGGTTCCTCTCGTCTTCCAACCCTATGCGGCGGACATCGCCGCGCGAACGGCAGCGCTGCGCCCTTCCGCCGTGCTGGAGGTCGCCGCAGGCACCGGGGCGGTGACGCGCCAGCTCGCGGACCAATTGCCCGCTGGCGCGGCCATCGTCGCGACCGACCTGAATCCGGCCATGCTGGAACAGGCCCAGGCCCTGGGCACAAGCCGCGCCGTCACCTGGCGCCAGGCCGACGCCCTGAAGCTGCCGTTTGAGGACCAGACCTTCGATGCCGTGGTCTGCCAGTTCGGCTACATGTTCCTGCCGGACAAGGCCGCAGCCTACGCCGAAGCGCGCCGGGTCTTGCGGCCCGGCGGCGCCTTCCTGTTCAACGTCTGGGACCGCATCGAGGACAACGCGTTTGCCGACACGGTGGAGCAGGCCCTGGCTCGGCTGTTCCCCGGCGACCCGCCCCGGTTCATGAGCCGGATTCCCCATGGCTATTACGACGCGGCCGTCATCAGAGCCGACTTGGCCCGCGCCGGATTCACCGACCGGCAGACGCTGGAAACCGTTGCCTTCGAAAGCCGTGCGGACACGCCCCAAACGGCTGCCATGGCCTATTGCCAGGGTACGCCGTTGCGCAACGAGATCGAGGCCCGCGGCGCGGACATGCTGGATCAGGCCGTCAATGCGGCGGCCGACGCGCTGCGCGCGCGCTACGGCGCGGGTCCCATCACAGGAAGAATCCAGGCGCATGTCATCACGGCGCCGCGCGGCGCGTAGTGGCGGGTCCGGCGCCGCGTCGAGCCTGCGCCGGTTCCAGACTGTCATTTGTCCCCGCCGCGCCGCCCGGGTTAAGCTTGCAACCCTCTCCCCTTTCACCGGAGCACTCAGAGTGAACAAGTAAATGCCGGGATGCCCACGCGCATCTTGACTCCCCGCGCTGCCTGGCGCGCGAGCCGCATTGCTTGTTCCATTCTGATGTCTTGCAGGACCCGGCGCCCATCGGCGCGCCGCGGATTGCCCCCGCAAGGCTCAGGCTCGCGGATTCCGCGCATCGGCAGTTTTCCCCTTCACACAAGGAAAACGCAATGCCTGCGACTGACACCACCATCGATATCTATCAACACAACCGCGCTGCCTGGGACCGCCAGGCCGCGCAGCAATGCGCCTGGTCGCAACCGGTCGGCCCCGAAACGATCGAGGCCGCGCGCCGCGGCGACTGGCGGGTGCACATCACGCCGCGCGCCCTGCCCGCGGATTGGCTGCCGGCGATGACTCCGGCTCCGCGCATCCTGTGCCTGGCCTCCGCCGGCGGCCAACAGGCGCCCGTGCTGGCCGCCGCCGGCGCGGACGTGACCGTGTTCGACGCTTCGCCGCTGCAGCTGGCCCAGGACGAGATGGTCGCGCGCCGCGACGGCCTGGCGCTCGTAACCGCGCAGGGAGACATGCGGGATCTTTCGGCGTTCGCCGACGCGTCCTTCGACTGCATCGTGCATCCGATCTCCAACCTGTACGTGCCTGACGTGCGGCCCGTATGGCGGGAGTGCTTCAGGGTGCTGAAGCATGGCGGCAGGCTGCTCAGCAGCTTCTACAACCCGGTCGTGTTCGTCGGAGACCGCGCGCCGGAACTGGCCGAACAGGGTCTGATCCGGCCGCGCTTCCGGCTGCCCTACTCCGACCTGCGCGACCTGAGCGCATCGGAACTGGCGGAAAAGCAGGGCCGGGGCGACGCGCTGGTGTTCGGGCACAGTCTGGGCGAACAGATCGGCGGCCAGCTGGAAGCCGGATTCCTGTTGAAGGGATTCTATGAGGATGAGCAGCCTCAGCCGCGCTTCCTGATCGACCGTTTCCTGCCGACGTTCCTGGCCACACACGCGGTCAAGCCCTGAAAATCAAGGGGCGCCCCCTGGGCGCCCCTGCCGCATCACTTGAACGGATTGGCATCCGCGCCGTAGGCGCTGCCCCCGTAGCCGCTGCCTCCGACCTCCAGCGAAACCGAACTGGGATCGACGACGGCGGCCGTGCCCTTGTAGTGCATCACCATGCCCGGGAACGCCATCACCGCGGCCACCATCAACAGCTGGATCACGATGAACGGCACCGAACCCCAATAGATCTGTCCCGTGGTGACCGGCTCGATCATCTTGCCCGTGACCCGGTCCTTGTAGCGGTCGCGCGGCGCCACGGATCGCAGGTAGAACAGCGCGAAGCCGAACGGCGGGTGCATGAACGAGGTCTGCATGTTGACGGCCAGGATCACGCCGAACCAGATCAGGTCGATGCCCAGCTTGTCGGCGACCGGCCCCAGCAGCGGCACGATGATGAACGCCAGTTCGAAGAAGTCCAGGAAGAAGGCCAGCACGAAGGTCAGGATGCTGACCACGATCAGGAAGCCCCACTGTCCGCCCGGCAGGCCGGTCAGCAGATGCTCGACCCACAGGTCGCCGTTGACGGCGCGGAAGGTCAGGCCGAACACGGTGGAACCCACCAGGATGAACACCACGAAGCAGGACAGCTTGGTGGTCGTGTCCATGGCCTGCTTGAGCAGGTCCAGCGACAGGCGGCGGCGCGCCACCGCCATCAGGATGGCGCCCACCGCGCCCATGGCGCCGCCTTCCGTGGGCGTGGCCACGCCGATGAAGATGGTGCCCAGCACCAGGAAGATCAGCGCCAGCGGCGGGATCATCACGAAGGTTACGCGCTCGGCCAGGGCCGACAGCAGGCCCAGGCCCAGCGCCTTGTTGACCAGCGCGATGACGAAGGCCGTCGCGCCCCAGAACAGCAGCGCCACCACGATGCGCTCGTCCATCGGCGCGGTGTTGTTCTCGACCCAGAGTCCCAGGAAGTAGGCCGACACGGCGGAAATCGTCATCAGCACCAGCAGCGAACGTCCGCCGCGGCCGCCGTTCGGCTCCTGGAAGCGGCGCGCCTCTTCCGGCAGCGCTGGCGCCGAATCCGGCTTCAGCAGGCTCATGATGACGACGTAGACGATGTACAGGCCCGCCAGGATGAAGCCCGGCACCATGGCGGCGCGGTAGATGTCGCCGATGGAACGCCCAAGCTGGTCCGCCAGGATGATGAGCACCAGCGAAGGCGGAATGATCTGCGACAGCGTGCCGGACGCCGCGATCACGCCGCTGGCCAGTTTGCGGTCGTAGCCGTTGCGCAACATGATGGGCAGCGAGATCAAGCCCATGGAAATGACCGAGGCCGACACCACGCCCGTGGTCGCCGCCAACATCGCGCCCACGAAGACCACCGCGATGGCCAGGCCGCCACGGATCGAGCCGAACAGCTGGCCTATGGTCTCCAACAGGTCCTCGGCCATGCCGGATCGTTCCAGCACCAGGCCCATCAGCGTGAAGAACGGCACCGCCAGCAGCGTGTCGTTGGAAATGATGCCGAACACGCGCTGCGGCAGCGCCTGGAACAGCGAGGAGTTGAGCAGACCCAGCTCCATGCCGACCAGGCCGAACAGAATGCCGTTGGCCGCCAGCGCGAACGCCACCGGAAAGCCCAACAGAAGAAAGATAATCAGCGTCGCGAACATGATCGGCGCCAGATTGGCAATGAGAAACTCCATGATCAGCGGCCCTTCTTATCCAGTTCGTTCTGCGCGGCCGCTTCGCGCGCCTGCGCTTCGCGGGCAATTTCCTCGGCCAGTTCTTCTTCCGCGCTCTTGGCGCCTTCGCGTTCGCGCGGATCGCGGCAGCGTCCCATCAGGAAGCCCACGCACTTGATCAGGTGCGACACGCCGGCCAGCACCAGCAGCGCGAAGCCCACCGGAATCAGCAGCTTGACCGGCCAGCGGATCAGTCCGCCGGAATTGGAGGAATGCTCGTTGCTGAGGTACGAATCCATGAACACCGGCCAGGACAGGTACATGATCAGCAGGCAGGCGGGCAGCAGGAAGAACAGCACGCCGAAGATCTCGATCCCGATCTGGGCGCGGCGCGACAGCCGCGACGCAATGATGTCCACCCTGACGTGGTCGTTCTTCAGCAGCGTGTAGCCTGCGGTCAGCAGGAACATGGCGCCGAACATGTACCACTGCAGCTCCAGCCAGGCGTTCGAGCTGTCATGGAATATCTTGCGCATGATGGCGTTGCCGGCGCTCACCAGCACAACCAGCAGCGTGACCCAGGACACGGCCCGGCCCATGCGCAGATTGATCGCGTCTATGCCACGCGACAAGGCGAGTAGTGCTTGCATCTGTTTTCCCCAGAATCGTTTCTAATCACGCACCTGCCCCACATTCAGCCCGTGGTGCCCCGGGCTTGAACCTGTCAGTCGTCTTCGCGGTGGTGGCGCAGCCAGGGCGTCACGCGCCTTTCCAGCCACCCCAGCAAGGCGAACAGCAGCATGCCCATCAGGGCCAGCACGAAGATCGCGGCGAACACCCGCACCGTGTCGAAGGTGCCCTGGGCGCTCATGATCACGTAGCCCAAACCGCGCTGCGAGGAGACGAACTCGCCGACGATGGCGCCCACCAGCGCCAGCGAAATCGAGACCTTCATGCCCGCCAGGATTGAAGGCAGCGCGCTCGGCAGCCGCACCTTGAAGAAGAAATCGCGGCGCGAACCTTTCAGCACGCGGCCCAGGTCCAGCACGTCCTGCGGCACCGAACGCAGGCCGTGGACGGTGTCCACGATCATCGCGAACACGGCGATCAGGAAGGCAATGGCGATCTTGGGTTCGGCGCCCGTGCCCATCCAGATCACGAACAAGGGCGCGATGGCGACCTTGGGCACGCTGTTCAGGGCCACGATCAAGGGATAGATGAAGCGTTCGAACCAACGCGATCCCACCAGCATGACGGCGATCGCGACGCCGCCCACCACCGCCAGCGCAAAGCCGGCCAGCGTGGTCATCAGCGTATAGGCGGCATGGCCGGCGTACCAGCTCCATTCCGCGGCCAGCTCCAGCGCCACCTGGCCAGGCAGCGGCAGCATGATGGCGCGCACATGGAAAATCCGCGCCGCGGCTTCCCACAGCAGCAGGAAGACCAACACCGACACCAGCCCGGCCATGCGCCGGCCCGCGCCTTTCAAGAGCGCGCTCATTGGACGGACTCCACGCCGGACGCGGCGCGCGCGCCCTCGTCTATCAGGCCCATGCTCTGGAACATGCCGCGGATGTGCCGCACGTATTCGCCGAATTGCGGCGTCTCGCGCAGCGCCAGCGGCCGGGGCCGCGGCAGGTCGATTTCTATGGTTTCGAGGATGCGGCCCGGGCGCGGCGAGAACACCATCACCACGTCGCCCAGGAACACGGCCTCGGCGATGCCGTGCGTCACGAACAGCACCGTGTTGCGGGTTTCCATCCAGATCCGCTGCAGCTCGACGTTCATCTGGTCGCGCGTCAGCGCATCCAGCGCGCCGAAGGGTTCGTCCATGAGCAGCAGCTTCGGATCGTCCACCAGCGCCCGGCAGATGGCGGCGCGCTGGCGCATGCCGCCGGACAACTCGCGCGGGTAGCTCTCGGCGAACTTCTCCAGCCCGGTCAGGGCCAGCAGCGCGCGCACCTTGTCGGCATAGGCGGCCACCGGCTTGTGCGCGAATTCCACCGGCAGCAGGATGTTGCGGCGCACGCTGCGCCATTCCAGCAGCGCGTCGCGCTGGAACACCATGCCCATGCCGTCCGGCGGCCCCTGCACCGGCACGCCCTCCACCCGCAGCTCGCCGCTGGAGACAGTCTCCAGCCCGGCCACGCAACGCAGGAACGTGCTCTTGCCACAGCCGCTGGGTCCCAGGATGCTGACGAAGCGGCCGCGCGGCACGTCTACCGACACCGACGCCAGCGCTTCGACGCCTGCCGCGCCCGGGTAGCGCTTGCGCACGTCCTTGGCGGACACGGCCCATTGCGTCATGGCTGCACCAGGCTGTCGTAGCGTTCCGGATGCACCAGGTCGGGCGCATAGAACGTGGCGGGCTGCGCGCTGGCGCTGATCAGCCCGACCGTCGACAAGGTCGTTACGGCCTGCGTCCAGTCCTGCGGCACGATGGCGCCCAGCCGCGCGCCCGCCGCCGGCTGGCCGAAGTACGGCTGCAAGGCGTCGATCTGCCCGCGCAGCACCTTCTTGTCCAGCCGCGCCTGCGGCCGCTGCGCCAGGATGGCGGCAACCGCCTCGTCCTGGTGTCCCGCGTAGATGTACTCCCAGGCCCGCGCGCTGACGCTGGCAAAGCGCGCGATGGCATCGCGCCGCTGTGCCAGCTTGGACTCATTGGCGAACAGGCCGAAGCTGGGCATGTTCAGGCCGTAATCGGCGAAGCGCACCGCGCTGGACGGGCGGTTCTGCGACACCACGGGCAGGAAGAACGGAATGGTGGAGAATGCCGCGTCGGCCCGCCCCACGGCATAGGTCGACGCCTTGCTGGCGGCATCCACGTTGATGAGTTCCAGATCGCTCTTCTTGAGCTTGCCCGCGGCCAGGAAGGCGTCGATGAACGGCGCTTCCAGCGAGCCCGCCGTATAGGCCACCTTCTTGCCCTTGAGCTGCGCCGGGCCGGTGATGCCGGCGTCGGCCGGGACCAGCAGCCCGATATCGCTCTGCCGGGCGAACACGGCCACGGCCTTGACCGGCATGCCTTTCTCGCGGGCGATCATGGCCGAAGCCAGGGCGGCATGCCCCAGGTCGAAGCTGTCGCCGGCGCCGACGATCTGCACCGTCGTGACGGATCCGTTGCCGTCTTCCAGCGTCACGTCCAGGCCGGCCTGCTTGTACCAGCCTTTCTGCTGCGCCAGGTGGAACGCGCCGTGCACGCCCCAGGGCGTCCAGTCCAGCCGCACCTTCAAAGGTTCCAAAGCCTGGGACCAGGCGGGCGCGCTGAGCGCGACAGCGGCCAGGCCCAACAATGCGTTGCGCCAGTTTCTTGCGAATACCGCGAGCATGATTTTCCCCGTTATGTGTCGACACTGTGCGGCCGCGCCCGCGGCCGCCGGTACCACGCGTGTTCAGCCGCCGCGGCCGAACCACCGCTTGATGCGCGCCCACAGCACGCTGAAGAACATGGCCGTGGGATTGAAACTGGCCTGGACCGGCGCTTCGCCCGCGGCGGCGGGCCGGCGCAGCCGGGCGGTAACGTTGTTGCCGAAATCCGCGATCATGCGGCGCACGAAGTCCTGCACCAGGCCGGAACGCGAGAACTGCGCCAACGGTCCCTGCAGCGAATACAGCAGGTTCACGTGGACCTGCGTTTCCGTAGGCGACAGCGCCTCCACGCGATACGTGATGTCGCCGTTGGCGCGCGACTGGCTGAGCGAGTCCTGCCCTGCCCCGCGGAACACCGCCTGCATGGCCGCGTCGTCGCGTTCCAGGCGGGCCGCGCCATTGAAGGCGGCGGACATGGGGCCGAACTTGATCGCGATCTTGCCCTTGACCCGGTCGCCCTCGTGTTCCTCGATCGAGGCGCCCGGCAGGCAGCTGGCCAGGGCCGGCAGATCCACCATGAAGGCCCAGACCTCCGCAGCCGGGAAAGGCACCTTGAAGCCGCCGTCGATCTGGCTGCCACGGCCTTCCTTCTTGCCTTCCTTCCTACCGGCCGGAGCGGCTGCCGGAGCCGGCGCCGCAGCGGCGCTTGCAGCCGGATGGCTGGCCGCGGCCGGCGTGAACCCCGCGAACGCCACCGGCTTTTCCGCCGCAGGCGCGGCGCCGCGGCCCTGCGCCTGGGCGGCGCGCAGCGCCTCTACCGCGGGGTCGGGTTGTTCCCGGAGCTCGGCCAGCACCGACATGACGGCGGCGACGATGCCCATGTAGCCGGTGCAGCGGCACAGATTGCCGGACAGCTCGACACGCACCCGGCCTTCATCCGCATCCGGCAAGCGCAGCACGATATCGCGCGAGGTCGCCAGCATGCCCGGGGTACAGTAACCGCATTGCAAGGCGTGGTGCCTGGTAAAGGCGGCGCGCAGCCGCTGCATCACCGGATCGGCGTCATAGCCTTCGATGGTGGTCACCTGCCGGCCTTCGCAGGCCACTGCGAAGGAGATACAGGAGCGCACCGGCGCGCCATCCACCAGCACCGTGCAGGCGCCGCAGACGCCGTGCTCGCAGCCAAGATGGGTGCCGGTCAGGCGCGCCTGATCCCGCAGGAAATCCCCCAGATGCATGCGCGCTGGCGCCTCGTGCGACACGCGCTTGCCGTTTACTTCCAATGTCACCTGAACCATGCTCATTCCTGTCAACCCAAGGCCTGCGCCAGGCAGCGCGTCACCGCGGTCCCGTGCAGCTTGCGATGGTGTTCATCCTTGTCCTGCATGACGCCGGCCAGCTCGCTGGCCAGCAGCGCTTCATCCAGGCCCGCCAGTCCGTGCTGCGCGATGCGCGCGGCCAGTTGGGGCAGCAATCTGGGCGCGCCGTCCAGGGCCCCCACCGCGATGCGCGCCGTCTTCGAGGACGGATCGAACCACGCGGCGCAACTGGCCTCGGCGAATTCGCCGGTCTTGCGGCAGAACTTGTAGTAGCCCCAGCGCGCCTGCGGCCCGGCTTCCGGGATGTGCACCGCGGCGATCAGCTCGTCTTCGCGCAGCCCGGTGGTGTAGGCGCCCTGCATGTAGTCTTCCGCCGGCAGCATGCGCACGCCGTCCGGCCCGGCGATCTCCAGCGTCGCGCCCAGGCCGACCACGGTCAGCACCCAGTCGGCGGCCGGATCGGCATGCGCCAGGCTGCCGCCCAGCGTGCCGCGGTTGCGGATGGCGCGATAGGCGATGCCCGGCGCCACCTGCTGCATGGGCGTCCCGCGCAACAGTTCGTGCACGCCGTCCTCGATCTCGGCATGGGTCACGGCCGCGCCGACGCGCAGCCTGCCATCCTGCCGCGAGACCGTGCGCAGTTCGGACAAGCCGGAGATGTCGATGACGACGGGCGGACGCGCCAGGCGCAGGTTCAACATGGGGCCCAGCGATTGGCCGCCGGCCATGAGCTTGGCGCGGCCCTCGTGCCCGCGCAGCGCCTGCAAGGCGTCCTGCAGCGTGTCCGGGCGGGAATATTCGAATGCGGCGGCCTTCATGCCGTCACCTCCGCGGCGACGGTTGCGGTTTTGCGGCTGCCCTGAGCGATGGCGGCCAGCACCCGGGTCGGAGACAAGGGCGTGCGCAGCAGTTCGGCCGCGCCCAACGGCCGCAGCGCGTCGTTGACCGCATTGAACAGCACCGCCGGCGGCGCGATGGCGCCGCCCTCGCCCATGCCCTTGGCGCCGAATTCGGTATGCGGCGACGGCGTCTCGAAGTGGTGCAGGCGCATGTTCGGAACCTCGGTGGCCCCAGGCAGCATGTAGTCCGCCAGGGTCGAAGCCAGCGGCTGGCCGTTGTCGTCGTAAGGCGTTTCCTCGTAGAACGCGGTGCCTATGCCCTGGGCCACGCCGCCTATGGTCTGGCCTTCGACCACCATGGGGTTGATCATGGTCCCGCAGTCCTCCACCACTACATAATCCAGAATTTCCACGCCGCCCGTGCCCGGGTCCACCGCCACCACCGCCGCATGGGTGGCGTAGGTGAAACAGCCGGTGTCGACCTTGGGCTTGTAGCCCACGGTGACTTCCAGGCCGGCGGGGTCCACGTCGGGCGGCAGCAATTGCGGCCGCAAGTACCATGCGTCGGCCACGTCCTTGACCGACACCGATTTGCCGCCGGCTTCCAGCCGGTCGCCGTTCCAGGCCACGCTGGCGGGGTCGGCCTGCAGCAGATGCGCGCCGATATGCGTGAGCCGCGGCAGCAGGCGCTTGCAGGCCTGCGACACGGCGCCGCCGGACATCACCAGCGAACGCGAGGCGTAGGTCCCGGTGGAAAACGGCGTCTGCCCCGTATCGCCGTGCAGCAGCTTGATGCTGGCGACGTCCACGCCCAGGATCTCATTGGCGATCTGGGCGAAGGTGGTTTCCATGCCCTGCCCGTGCGAATGCACGCCGACCCGCAGTTCCAGCCCGCCGTCCGGCGTGACCCGCGCGGTCGCCTGGTCGAAGCCCGGGATCACGGGCGTGCCCCAGGCGGCGAACACCGAAGTGCCGTGCGCGGCCTGCTCGGTGTACGTCGCCAGGCCCACGCCGATGAGGCGGCCGTCCGCCTCGCCCTGGCGCTGACGCTCGCGGACGGCGTCCACCCCTATCATGTCCATGGCCTGCTGCAGGCTGGCCGGATAATCGCCGCTGTCCAGGTGCTTGCCGGTGACGTTGACATAGGGCATCTGCTCGCCCTGCACCAGGTTCTCCTGGCGGATTTCCCAAGGCTCGCGTCCGACCTCGCGGGCGATCGCGTCCATCGTCAGCTCCATGGCGAAACACACGCCGGTGCGCGCCACGCCGCGATACGGCACGAAGCCCGGCTTGTTGGTGGCCACCGCCCTCGTCACGCAGCGATAGCCCTTGAATGCATAAGGTCCCGGCAGGTTGCCGATGGCCTGGCCCGGTTCCAGGCCGATGGTGAACGGCCAGACCGAATAGGCCCCGCCGTCGATGGTGATCTTGGCGTCCAGCGCCAGCAGCTTGCCGCGGCGGTCGGCGTAGGCCACCATTTCATAATGGTGCTCGCGCGAATTGGCGCCCGCGGTCAGGTGTTCGCGGCGGTCTTCGATGAAGCGGAACGGCTTCTTGAAGGTCTTGGCCAGCCAGGCCACGCACAGCTCTTCCTGCTGCAGCACGCACTTGTAGCCGAAGGCGCCACCCACGTCCGGCGACACCACCCGCACCCGGCCCTGCTCCAGGTCCAGGCACTGCGCCAGCACGCTGCGGATCATGTGCGGCACCTGGGTCGCGCTGACCACCACCAGCTGGTCGGCCTGATGGTCCCAGTAGGCCAGCACGGCCTTTCCTTCCATCGGCACCATGCATTGCCGCGACAGGTCGATCTTGCGGCGCACGACCACGTCGGCCTGCGCCGCCAGCTCGTCGAACTGCTTGTCGACGTTGAGCGTGACGAAGACATTGTCGCGCCACTGCTCGTGCACGAAATCGCCCTGGGCGGCCTGGGCGCTGACGACGTCCGCATACACCGGCAGATCGTCGTAGTCGACCTCGATCATCTCGGCGTAGTCCTCGGCTTCGGCGCGGGTCGGCGCGAACACCATGGCCACGGGCTCGCCCACGAAGCGCACCTTGCCCGAGGCCAGCGGCGGCTGGGCCGAGACCTGGTAGCTGGGCAAGGTGGAATCCGCCACGATGTCGCGCGCGTCGGCCATGGCCTGACGCACAAACGCCTTGTCCGCGATCTGCTCGGCCACGCGCACCGAGGCAATGCGCGCATGCGCCAGCGGACTGCGCAGGAAAGCCACCTCGCAGAGACCGGGCATGGCCATGTCGGCCACGAAATTGCCCTTGCCGTGCAGATGGCGCGCGTCCTCCTTGCGCGGCACCCGCGCGCCTACTCCCTGCGGCTTGCCTGGCCGGCCGTGCGTATCGGCGTTTGCTGTCGTCATGACTACCCTTTATCTCCTGCTTGTTACTTGGCCTGGGCCTTCGCCACGGCGGCGAAGGTGTAGTTGTCCAGCGGGCTTTCAGCCACGCGGAACCAGGCCGCCTGCTCGGCCTGGAATTTCTTCCAATCGGGGAAGATGGCGGCAAAGTCCGGGTTCTTGGCCGAGAGCTCGACCCACAGTTCCTGCGAGGCGTTGTACGCCGCGTCCATCACTTCCTTGGGGAAGAAGCTGACCTTGGCGCCGCCGGCAATCAGCTTGCGCAGCGCCAACGGATTGCGCGCATCGTAATTGGCCAGCATGCGCATGGTCTGCTCGCCGGCCGCCGCCTCGAACGCGGCCTGGTAGGCCGGCGGCAGGGCTTCCCATGCCTTGTCGTGCACCATGCTGGTGATCGAGGCGCTGCCTTCGAACCAGCCCGGCGAGTAGTAGTACGGCGCCACCTTGTTGAAGCCCAGCTTCTCGTCGTCGTAGGGGCCGATCCATTCGGCCGCGTCGATGGTGCCCTTTTCCAGCGCGGGATAGATGTCGCCCGGCGGGATCTGCTGCGGCACCGCGCCCAGCTTGGACAGCACCATGCCGCCGATGCCGCCGATGCGCATGTTCAGGCCCTTCAGGTCGGCGACGGACTTGATTTCCTTGCGGTACCAACCGCCCATCTGCACGCCGACGTTGCCACAGACGTGGTTGACGATGTTGTACTTCTTGTAGAGCGCGCGCAGCATCTTCAAGCCGCCGCCGTAGGCGATCCAGGCGTTGTGCTGGCGCGCGCTCAGGCCGAAGGACAGGCCGGTGTCGAACGTCAGGGCGGTGTTCTTGCCGATGTAGGCCGTGCTCAGCACGTGGTTGCATTCCACCGTGCCATTGCTGACCGCGTCCATGTTCTGCGCCGCGGGCACCAGTTCGCCGCCGGGAAAGGCGCGGATCTCGAACTTGCCGTCGGTCAGCTGCGCCACGCGCTTGCAGAGTTCTTCGGCCGAGCCGTAGATGGTGTCCAGGCTCTTGGGCCAGCTGGTGGACATGCGCCAGCGCACCGACGGCGCGGATTGCGCCACGGCAGGCATGCCCACAGTGGCGAGGCCCGCGCCGGCTGCGCCGGCGGCTTGTGCGAGGAAACGGCGTCGTTGCATTCATTGCTCCCGATCTGGTTCGATTGAGTCCCCTTGGACCCGCCTCAACTCATGCCAACGCCACTCGCGTACACCCGAAAAAAACGTTAGCACACTGAATTGTTGATCAGCATACTGACAGTAATTTTGAGTGTCAACAAGGTAAATCCCCACTGCCGACGCCCGCGAAACGCCTGGGTTTGCACTCATTTCGGCGAATTTTTTTCACGGGTCCGAGGGCTATTTGCGGGTACTCCTTACATATAGCGGACGGCCGCGATTGTGGGCTGCGAACGCCGTGCATAATAGGCCCCCGCCGCCGCCCTTCGACCCGCCGCCTGTCGGGGAAATCCCTAGCTCCTGACTTGTTTTTTTAGGCAGTACACTGACGACAATTACTCAGCATACTGACGAGCGAGTTGATATGAACTGGATCCGCATTGCCTCTACCGACCAACTGACCGAAGACGACGAGGTGATCCCCGTCGCCGCCGGCGAAAAACAGCTTGCGCTGTATCGCATCGAAGGCGAGTTCCACGCCTCCGACAATGTCTGTACCCACGCCTACGCGCTGCTGTCCGACGGCTATCTGGAAGACGGCTGCATCGAATGTCCGCTGCACCAGGCCAAATTCGACATCCGCACCGGCCAGGCCATGTGCGCGCCCGCCACCACCGGCATCCGCATCTATCCGGTCAAGGTCGAAGGCCAGGACATCTATGCCAACCTGCAAGGCTGACCATGGCTGACGCAGATCCGATCCTCATCATCGGCGCCGGCCAGACCGGCGCGGTGGCGGCGGCCACGCTGCGCGGCCTGGGCCACGCTGGCCCCATCACGCTGATCGGCCAGGAAGCGCACGCGCCCTACGAGCGTCCGCCCCTGTCCAAGGACGTGCTGCAGAACCCCGGCGCGCACGGCCAGACCGCAGTCCACCCCCAAGACTTCTATGAACAGCAAGGCGTCACGCTGCTGACCGGCATCGAGGCCTTGCGGATCGACGCTGCCAAGCGCCTGGTCGAACTGGCCGACGGCCGCAGCCTCCCCTATAGCCGCTGCCTGCTCGCCACCGGCGGGCGCGCGCGCGAACTGCCCAGCCTGCCGCGCGGCACGCCGGGCGTGCATTACATCAGGACGCTGGACGATGCCGCGGCGCTGCGCGCCGGCCTTACGCCGCAGGCGCGCGTGGCCGTCATCGGCGGCGGCTTCCTGGGCCTGGAGGTGGCGTCCACCGCACGCGCCCTGGGCGCCGCAGTCACCGTGCTGGAAAGCGCGCCCCGCCTGCTGGAACGCGTGCTGCCCGCGGCCCTGTCGGATTGGCTGGCCGAACGCGTCCGCCACGCCGGCGTGGACCTGCGCCTGGATGCGCGCATCGTCCGCACCGACTGGCAGCCCCATGCGGATACCGCTGTGCGGCATCAGGCGCGCTTCAACATTGAATTGCAGGACGCCTCCTCCATCGAGGCCGACGTCGTGGTCGTGGCCATCGGCCTGGTGCCCGACGTGTCGCTGGCCGCGCAGGCCGGCCTGGCGCTGGACCCCGCCAATGGCGGCATCGCGGTGGACGCCGCCTGCCGCAGCAGCGACCCTTATCTATATGCGGCCGGCGATTGCGCCAGCCAGCACCGGCGCCACCTGAACATGGCGTTGCGGCTGGAATCCTGGCAGAACGCCAACGAACAGGCGCGCGCGGCCGCGGCCGGCATGCTGGACCAGCCCGCGCCGGCCGAGCCCTATCCGTGGTTCTGGACCGACCAATACGGCTGCAACGTGCAGATGCTGGGCCTGCCCCAGCCGGACCTTGTCTATGCCTGCCGCGGCGTGCCCCAAGCGCAGGCCGAGGCGCCCAAGTTCATCTGGCTTGGCCACCGCGACGGCGTGCCGGTGCATGCCATCGCCATCAACGCCGGCGGCGACCTGCGCCAGCTGCGCGTGCTGTTCGAACAAGGCATCGCCATCGATCCCGAGCGCTACGCCGACGAAACCGTGGCGCTCAAGCCGCTGGTGAAAGCCTGCCAGCAGAACGCCGCCGCGTCCTGAACCCCACCAATACCGCCCCCGCATCGACAGGAGCTTTTCATGTATCAATCGCAAACCGTCATCGGCCTTACGATGGCGTCCAAGGACACTGCCCTGGCCGACTGTTTCTGGCCGGAAGACGCGCTGCACTACATCCCGGACTGGGTCTACACCAGCCGCGCCGTCTACGACCAGGAAGTGGAGAAGATCTTTCACGGCAAGACCTGGAACTACGTGGCCCTGGAAGCCGAGCTGCCGAACGCGGGCGACTACAAGCGGTCCTACGTCGGGCCGACCCCGGTGGTGGTGTCGCGCGCCGAAGATGGCTCGGTCAATGTGTTCGAGAACCGCTGCGCCCACCGCGGCGCGGAGTTCTGCCGCCACAGCCAGGGCAACGCCAAGGAATTCGTCTGCCCCTACCACCAGTGGTCCTACGACCTCAAGGGCAATCTGCAGGGCATCCCCTTCAAGCGCGGCGTGAACCGCGAAGGCGGCATGCCCAAGGACTTCAAGAACGAAGACCACGGCCTGCGCAAGCTGCGCGTCACCACGCGCAACGGCGTCATCTTCGCGTCCTACAGCGATGAGGTCGAACCCATCGAGGAATACCTGACGCCGGAGATCCTGGCCGATTTCGATACCGTCTTCCCGGGCAAGAAGCTCAAGATCCACGGCTACTACCGCAACGAGCTGCCGTGCAACTGGAAGATGTACCACGAGAACCTGAAGGATCCTTACCACGCGACGCTGCTGCATTCGTTCCTGGTGGTGTTCGGGCTGCTGGTGGCGGGCAACAAGTCCGCCATGCTGGTCGACCCGGTGCATGGCCGCCACGGCACCATGGCCTCGGCCAAGAGCGAGGACAAATACGCCAACGTCAGCGAAGAGAACAAGAAGGAAATGCGCTCCTTCCACGATGGCCTGCACCTGCAGGACGACCGCTTCCTGGAGTTCGTCAAGGAATTCGATTCGCCCTGGTCGGTCACCATGCAGACCGTCTGGCCCAACCTGATCGTGCAACGTGAAATGAACACGCTGGGCGTGCGCCAGATCGTGCCCAACGGACCCGACAGCATGATCATGCAATGGACCATGTTCGGCTACGAGGACGACACGCCCGAGATGGAGCGCCACCGTCTGCGCCAGGGCAACCTGATGGGGCCGGCGGGCTTCCTCGGCCTGGAGGACAACGAAGCCATGAAGTTCGTGCAGGAAGGCGTGCGCCGCGCCAGCACCGACGTCAACGTGCTGAAGCTGGAATCCGGCAAGCAAGGCACCTCCAACACGCTGATCTCGGAAGCCGCGATCCGCTCCATGTACAGCTATTACCGCAGCGTGATGGGCTTCTGAGGCAGGAACCAGGAAACATGAGAACCCGATTCGAATACTCCCCCCGCAAGATCGATCCCGCGCGCGCCATCGCGCTGCGACTGGAGATCGAGGAATTCCACGCCGACTACTGCGCCGCCCTGGACGCGGGCCAGGTCGAGGCCTGGCCGGACTTCTTCACCGAGGACGGCCTGTACCGCGTCACCGCGCGCGAGAACGCCGAACTGGGCCTGCCCGTCGGCCTGGTGTACTCCGAAGGCCGCGCCATGATGCATGACCGCGCCGTGGCCATTTCACGCACCCAGATGTTCGCCCCGCGCTACATGCTGCATCTGGTCAGCAACACCCGCGTCATCAGCGAATCCGCCAACGGCGAGATCGAGTCCCAGGCCGCGTTCATGCTGATGCAGACGCTGGTGGAAGGCCCCACCACGCTGCACCTGGCCGGCACCTACTACGACCGCTACACGCGGCAGGACGGCATGCTCAAGCTGAAGGAACGGCAGGTGGTGTATGACACCACCATCCTGGCCAACGACCTGGTCTATCCCGTCTAGAACGCGGGAGACCAACACAAAAGGGTTGCGCCGGCGAGGCGCAACCCTTTTTTTTCCCGCACGCCGCGCCGGTTCAGGCCTGCGTGGCGCGCACGGCTTCGTCCCGCGTCAGCACGGTGGCGTACTTCTGCTGCATGTCGAAGAGGTTGGCGTCATGCGGGCCGATGGCGCGGTCGCCCACGCAATCCGACACCACCAGCGGCCGGAAGCCGTACTGCATGGCATCCACCACGCTGGCCCGCACGCAGCCGCTGGTGACCGCGCCCGCCACCAGCAGCGTCTGCACCCCGCGCTGCGACAGCCAGGCCGCCAGGCTGGTGCCGAAGAACGCCGAGGGCACCGTCTTGCGCACCACCAGCTCGCCGGCCGCGGGCGCAAGCAGCGGCACGATGGCGCTGTTGTGGTCCGCTTCCTTCAGCGTCAGCATGCCCGGCACCTTCAAGGTGAAGATGTTGTGGTCCGCGTCGTCATCGGCGAACACGATGCGGCTGTGCGCCACCGGCCAGCCCTGCTTGCGCGCATACGCCAACAGGCCCACGGTCTGTTCGATGGCCTGGGGGATATTGCCGCCGCCAAACACCGCCGGATCGGCAAAGCCGTTGACCAGGTCCACGATCAGCAGGCCGTAGGGCGCCTTGGGCGCCATCGCCGTGCCGAAGCCCTGGCGCGCGTAGGCCGAGATATCGTCATTCATGTAGGGAACTCCTAGTACGGTGATTGCGTGCTAAGCCTGGGGGCCGGCGCCGTCCAGCACCTTGCCCTGGCGCACCACGTCTTCCCCGTCCAGCCGCACCGTGCAGGCGCGCAGGGGGATGTCGATGTGGCAGGTGGTGGTCCGGTTGCCGCCCGCTTCGTTGTTGGGGCCCAGCGAGAACAGGAAGTTGCCCTCATAGGCCCGCGCGTCCATGCCTATGGTGGCTTCGCGGTCGTACAGGCCCAGCGTGGTCCAGTGCGCGCGCGGCTGCAGGCCCCAGCCTATGTGCGAAATCGCGTAGGCTTCCGGATCCTTGAACGAGGCCACGTACTCGCGCAGCAGTTCCGCATCCACGCCGCCGTCGATGCGCGTGGCGTAGCCGTTCTCTACGGTCAGCTCGATGGCCGAGCGCACGTAGAGCTTCTGCGGCAGCAGGATGTCGCCGACGTCGATCACGATCTTGCCGTTGGCGCCGCCTTCGTTCGGCCAGGTCAGCACGAAGCCGCTGGGCCAATGGTCCCAGCGCCCGGGTTCATCGACGAAGCCGTACTCGCTGATGGCCGGGAACTCGCCCAGCGGGCAGCGCAAGTCCGTACCCGCCTCCGATACCACGCTCATCTCGCGCGCCGCGCCGATGCGCGCGGCCGCCGCCTTGACCCGCGCGCGGTCGGCCTCGGTCGGCACCAGCCGCGCCAGCACTTCCGGCGGCTCCACCGCCAGCAGGATCTTGGTGCCGGTGGCCAGGATCTCGTGCTGTTCCGGGGAGAACAGCAGCGTCATCAGGTCCAGCACCAGGTCGCTTTCCTTCAGGGCCGCAATGGCGGCCTTGTTGCCGGTCAACGGCGTGGTGCCCAGGTAGGCCAGCGAGTCCCGGCTCAGCGCCCGCTCGCCATTGACGGGCGGCAGGTCCAGACGGTTCACGATGGCGCCCATGGCTTGCGTCGCGATCAGCGCCGTCGCCAGGGTTTGCGGATGGGTAGCCGCGCTGGTCAGCACCGTGACGGTCTGCCCCGCTTGCAGCTTGGACAGGGTCAATACCTGCTGCCAGGCCTTCACCATTTCGTAGTCGCTTATAGGCATGATGCCCTCCTTGCTTGACGGTCGCGCGCTTCAGCCGCGCGCCAGCGGCGCGCCCAGGAAATCGCCGAAGGCGGCATAGAAGCCTTCCTCGTTGTCCCACGGAATCATGTGGCCGGCGGCGGGCACGCGGTGATGTTGCGTGCCGGGAGCCAGGCGTTGGATCTCGGCCACGTCGGCGTCCAGCACCACGTCGCCCCGCTCCGCCGTGATCAGCAGGACCGGCACGTCCAGGAGCGGCAGGTCGGCGTGGATGTCATCGCTCTGGAAGGCCTCGAAGCTCTGGATGATGGCGCGCTCGTCGCAGGTGTGCAGCCATTCGGCGCGCAGCTGGCGCTGCTCCTCGGTCCAGGTCGGGCAGAACGCGCGCATGGCCTCGGCGTCCATGCCGTGGCGCGCCTGCGCCATGGAATCGACATACCAGGGCAGTTTGGCGGGATACGGCCGGCGGCCGGGACCGGACACCGGCGGGTCCACCAGGACCAGGCGGCTCAGTCCTGCCGGCTGGCCGCGCCCGGCGCGCACGCCGATGCGTCCGCCCATCGAATGGCCGACCACGCTGTAGCGCGCCAGGCCCAGCGCCTCTGCGAAGGCCAGCACGTCGGCGGCCTGCGCGTCCAGGCTGTAGTCCAGCGTGGCGCCGGCTGCGGACAGGCCGCGGCCGCGCACGTCCAGCACATAGGTGTCGAAAGCCGCGCCGAAGCGCTCGCCGACGAAACCCCAGGTGACCGCCGGGCTGGTGATGCCCGGCACGATGATGACTGGATCGCGCCCAGCGCCGCGTTCGCCGCCGTAGCGCAGGTAATGCTGGCGGATCCCATTGGCATGGACGTTGCCGCCATACAGGAAGTTGCTCATGTCAGTCTCCCGGGCTGGGCTCAGAGTTTGAACAGGCGTCGCGCGTTGCCGTTGCAGATCAGTTCGCGGGTCGCGTCGTCCATCGGCGTCTGCTCGATGAATTCCACGGCCAGCGCGGTCGATTCGTAGGGATAGTCCACCGAGAACATCACGGCCTCGCGGCCCATTTCGGCGATGGCGGCCATCAGCGTGGGAGGCGAACAGACCCCGGACGTGGTGATGAGGATGTTGCTGCCCAGGTATTCGGAAGGCGCGCGCGCCAGCTTGATGCCGTGCGAATAGACCGCGAAGCGGCTGTCGAAGCGCCAGCGCAGGAACGGCAGGCCTTCGCCCATGTGGCCAAGGATCAGCTTGACCGCGGGGAACCGGTCGAACACGCCGCCGAACAGCAGGCGCAACGCATGGGTGGCGGTTTCGACGCCCCAGCCCCAGCACGCGCCCACCAGCTCGGGGTGGCCCGAGTAGGCCTGCGGAATGACGTAGGGATCGGACGGGTGCAGGTAGACGGGCACGTCCAGCTCCTGCACCTTTTCCCAGAACGGGTCGTAGGCGCGGCCGTCGTAGTACACGCCATTGGTGTGGCCGTTGATCAGCGCGCCCTTGAAGCCCAGCTGCTTGACGCAGCGCTCCAGTTCGGCGGCGGCGACCAGCGGATCATGCATGGGCACGGTGGCGAAGGCGCCGTAGCGCGTCGGGTGGCGGGCCACCTGCTCGACCAGGAAGTCGTTGTTTTCCTTGGCGCGGCGCAGCGCGACGGCGGCGTCGGCTTCGGCCTGCACGCCCGGCCCGGTCTGCGACAGGATGACGTAGTCGATGCCGCCGCGGTCCATTTCGCCCAGCCGGACTTCGTCGAAATCCACCAGGCGCGCGGCCAGGTCGGCCAGCACGGCGGGATCGATGTGCTGCGCGAAGCTCTTCGAATAGTCCTTGAATCCGACCGCGGTGTAGTGCTCCTCAAACGCGATCTTGCGTACTTTGCTCATTCCCCTACTCCCAGTTTGATGGCGCGGACCCTGTCCTGCCACGGCGCGTCAGCATTGTTTATCAGTACACTGACTATTACATCGGAACAATCGGAATCGCGCGCAGCCGCTTTTCCATTGGGAAAAGTCCTGCGAGGGCTTCCAAATTTACGTCAGTATACTGACTTTATAGTCAGCGTACTGACAAATTAGGGAAATCCCGGAGCGCAAAAAAAGGCCGCCGCGGCGGCCTGGCCTACAGGCGGTGTTCAGCCGCCTTCGTCCAGGTCGGCAGGCGTGTCGACATCGCGCAACACCCCGGGATCTTCGGTGGGGACCCATTGCAGTCCGGGCTGTTTGAGCAGCCGCCGCGCGCCTTCGTCCCCGCTCAGCGCCGCCAGCTGCGGCAGCAATTCCGCGCGAAATCCCACTGGATGGCCGCGCTGCCCCTGGTACGCGGGCGCGGCCATCGGCGCATCGCGCAGCGCATCCAGCACGCTCTCCAGGCTTGCGCGGCGGATCCAGGGCATGTCGGCCAGCGCGACCAGCACCGCGGCAGGCGTGCCGGGCAGGCCCTGCAGATACTGCGCTGCCACGGCCAGGCTGGCCCCCATGCCCTCCTCCGCCCGGTCCGTCTCCAACACCACGCAGTCTTCCGCCCGCAACAATCCGGCCAGCGCGGCGCGGCCGGGCCGCACCACGGCGACGACCATGTCCACCGCCGCGCGCAGCGTCCGGGCGCTGGCTGCCGCCACGCACACGCCCTGCGGCAGCGGCGCCAGCAGCTTGTCGGCGCCCGGCCGCTGCGCGGCGTAGCGCGAGCCCTGCCCCGCCGCCAGCAGGATGCCGGCGCGCGCGGGGCCCGGGTAGGGATAGACACTAGAGACAGTCGCCATAATGATCAGTATAGTGAATATAAGCCGTGGCAGCGCCGCGGCCTTTCACTGTGAGAAGCCGATGAACGCTCTGGATCTGGACGTATTGCAACATGCGCGGGACTGGGTAGCCGCGGGCAGCCGCGTGCACCTGGTGACCGTGGTGCAGACCTGGGGCTCGGCCCCGCGCCAGGCGGGCGCCATGCTGGCCGTGCGCGAGGATGGCCGCATGGTCGGTTCGGTTTCCGGCGGCTGCATCGAAGACGACCTGATGCTGCGCGCCCGCGAAGGCACGCTCGCGGACGCCCCGGCGCGCCTGACCTACGGCGTCACCCGCGACGAGGCCGCACGCTTCGGCCTGCCTTGCGGCGGCACGCTGCGCCTGATCAGCGAACCGCTGCGCAACACCCAATGGCTGGACCTGGTGCTGCAAGCCATACGCGGCCATGGCCTGATCCAGCGCACGGTGGACCTGCAGGACGGCAGCAGCTCGGTGTCTCCCGCCGGCCCGGCCGACGGCCCGGATTTCGACGGCCGCATCTTCCGCAGCGTCTACGGTCCGCGCTGGCGGCTGCTCATCATCGGCGCCAACCAGACCGCGCAGGTGCTGGCCAACATCGCCGCCACGCTGGATTTCCACGTCACGGTCTGCGACCCGCGCGAGGAGTTCTACGGCGACTGGAATCTGTCCCAGGCAACCCTGCTCACCAGCATGCCCGACGACGCCGTGCTGGAAATCGGCACCGACGAACGCACCGCCATCGTGGCGGTCACCCACGATCCCAAGCTCGACGACATGGCCTTGCTGGAAGCGCTGAAATCGCGGGCCTTCTATGTGGGCGCGCTGGGTTCGCGCGCCAACCAGCAGAAGCGCCGCGAACGGCTGCGCTTGTTCGACCTGGACGACAGCCAGATCGCGCGCCTGCACGGCCCGGTGGGCCTGCGCATCGCCAGCAAGACGCCGGCCGAGATTGCGGTGGCGATCGCCGCCGAACTGATCTGGGTCCGCAATACGCTGGGCGACGGCGAGGCCGCCCGCAGCGCGCCCCAAACCAGCGCGCTGCCAGGCTGAAGCAGACAGGCCCCTGTCCTACATGGGCTTGAGCGTGGTGCGGCTGTACTGGTTATTGGCTTCCACCAGGGTGGAAAGCAGCTTCATGAAGATTTCCTGGTTGCGCGTGGACAGCGGCTCCAGCAGGCGCTGCTGGGCGCGGGCCATGCCCTCCTGCAAGATGCCCATGATGCGCAGGCCTTCCTGGGTGATGACGGCCTGGCGCGAGCGCTTGTCGTTGGGATTGATGCGCCGCTCCACCAGGCCGCGTTCCTGCAGGCGCTTGACCACATCCGCCGTGGTGGTGCGATCCAGGCCCAGCTCCATGCCGATGGCGGTCTGGTCCAGCCAGGGGCTGAGCGACAGCGCGGTCAGCACGCCATACTGCACCGGCGTCACGTTCTGCGTCTTGCACTCCTCGTAGAACATGGCGTAGTGGATCTGGTTCAGGCGCCGCACCAGATATCCAGGACGCGACCAAAGCACCTGCTTGGCCGGATCGAAGATCTTGGTGTCTGCCTTATGAGTTGCGACGCGCTTCTGGGACGTCGTTTTTTTCTGTACATCCGGCACGTTGAGGCAGCTCCAGTTTAGTTAGTGTACTGAGGATAATACCACCGCCTCCCGCCTGTCGAGCGGCACACTGCCGACGCTTGCGTGAAATCAAAACCGCACAGCGCGCAGCCGCGGAACCAGCCACCCGGCCTATCGCGCCTGCTGCGCCAGATATTCCTTCAACGTCTGCACCAACGCCGCCGCAGCGGGCGACAGGCTGCGGTTGCGCGCCGTGACCAGCCCGATCGAACGCTCGGCCACCGGTCCGATCAGGGGACGCTGCACGATGCCATTTTGCGCCACCGCCGCGGCAGCGATTTCGGGCAGCGCCGCGACGCCGAATCCGCATTCGACCATGGCGACGATGGTGGTCAGATGTTCGGCCTCGAAGGCAGGCGTAAAGCGTATCCGGTTCTGCAGGAAAGCCCATTCCGTGTACTGCCGCACGCTGCTGGGCTGCACCATGGACACGTGCGCCGCATCCGCCGTATCGGCCCAGCGCAGCGGCCCGCGGGCACGCGCCAGCGGATGGGCTTCGGGGATCAAAAGCAGGAAACTGTCGGACATCAGCGGCACGTAGTGCAGATCCCCGTGCTGCGGGTCGGCCGCGGTCAGGGCGAAGTCGACCTCGCCCGCGCGCACCAGGTCGAAAGCCGGGCCCGACAAGGTGTCCCGCACCTTCAGGGCGACCAGCGGATGGGCCTGGCGATAGGCCATGAGCACCCGCGGCAGCAGGCGGGCGGCAATCGAGGGCAAGGCCGCCACCGATACCTGGCCCTGTTCCGCATTGACGATGCCGCTGACCGCGGCGATGGCGTCGCGGAAGGCCGCTTGCAGGGCGGCAGCCTGCTGCATGAAGACCTCGCCCGCGGCGGTGAGGCGGACGGTGCGCGTGGTGCGGTCGAACAGGCGCACGCCCAGCGCGTCTTCGATACGCTGGATCTGCGTGGACAGGGCCGACTGCGACAGGTGCAGCTGCGCCGCCGCCTGGCGGAAGTTGAGCGTGCGGCCCAGCACCAGCGTGGTATCGATATCGCGCATCGAAAGATTGATCTGCATGCCGGGCGCGGCCTCTCTATTGATCTAAATACAAGATCATTCTATCCAAAAAATCTGATTCATCAATCAAAGCGGGTTCTCTACACTCGCCTGCAGCGTAGTTTCAGATGAAGGAGCAAACCATGCAGACGGACGCGATCGCGCTGCCCAATCCGGGCGCGGCGCATGCGGTGGTGGTGGGCGGCGGCACCATGGGAGCCGACGTGGCCGTGGTATTGACCCGCGCGGCCTGCCGCACGACGGTGATCGAATCGAATGCCGGGCGCGCGGCGGGCGTGCCCGCCCGCGTCGCGGAAAACCTCAAGACCATAGGCCGGGAGGCGAACGCCGCCTTGCTGTCCACCGCCGCCAGCCTGGACGAGGTGGACTGGTCCGGCGTGGACCTGGTCATCGAGTGCATCCCCGAACGCCTGGACATCAAGCAGGCGCTGTTCGCGGACCTGGCGCAACGCGCCCGGCCCGACGCCATCCTGGCCAGCAACAGTTCCAGCTTCCCGATCAGCGCCATCAGCCAGGGCCTGGATACCCGTGGCCGCATGCTGGGCCTGCACTTCTTCATGCCCGCGCATCTGGTGCCGCTGGTGGAAGTGGTGCTGGGCGAAGCCAGCGACAACGCCTGCGCCGACACGCTGATCGAATTCATGCGGCGCTGCGGCAGCGTGCCGGTGAAGGTGCGCCAGGACCTGCCGGGTTTCCTGGCCAACCGCCTGCAGCACGCGCTGTCGCGCGAAGCCTTCGACCTGATCGACCGCGGCATCGCCTCGCCGGAAGACGTGGACGCGGCGGTGCGTTTCGGCTTCGGTTTCCGCTTTCTGGCGGCCGGCCCCGTGATGCAGCGCGACCATGCCGGCATCGACGTGCATGCCGCGGCCGGCGCCACCATGTACCCCACGTTCTGCAACGCCAGCGAACCGGCGCGCTGCCTGACCGAACGCGCCCAGGATGGCCGCCACGGCATGAAGACGGGCGAGGGCTTCTACGCCTGGACGCCCGAAACCATCAGTGCCGAACGCGCGCGCTACGACCGCCTGTTGCGCGCGGGCCTGGACCTGATTGCCCCCGAACTGCCGGAGATCAAGCCGTGAGCAACACCCCCCTGCCCCGCGCCGCGCTGGCCGACTCGCCCGTCATCATCACCGTGGCGCCCAATGGCGCCTACAAGAAGGCCGCCGACCATCCGGCCGTGCCCCTTACCGCCGAGGCGCTGGCGCGCGAAGCGCGCGCCTGCCTGGACGCCGGCGCCGCCATGATGCACATGCACGTGCGCAAACCCGACGGCAGCCACCTGCTGGACGCCCAGGCCTACCGCGACGCCCTGGCCGCGGTGCACGGCGCCGTGGGCGACGAACTGCTGGTGCAGGTGACCAGCGAGGCCGCCGGCGTCTACAAGGCGGCAGAGCAGATCGCCCTGGTGCGCGAGCTGCAACCCGAGGCCGTGTCCATCGGACTGCGCGAGATCGCCGTGCCGGATATCCCGGAAAGCGAGCTTGCGGCTTTCCTGGCCTGGATCGCCGA
This sequence comes from Achromobacter xylosoxidans, assembly GCF_014490035.1. NCBI lineage: Bacteria > Pseudomonadati > Pseudomonadota > Betaproteobacteria > Burkholderiales > Alcaligenaceae > Achromobacter > Achromobacter xylosoxidans. The sequence goes on from NZ_CP061008.1 coordinate 4,225,386, forward strand.
ACGCCGCATCATGACGCAGATCATCTTGTACGACGAAGGCGACGTGCGCCGCTGGCTGTCGCTGCGCGCGCGCGGCCTGGTGCCGCCGGGAGCGTGGTCGGTGCTGTTCGTGCTGGGCCGCTACAGCGCGGGCCAGACCTCTTCGGCCTATGACCTGCTGCCCTTCCTGTCCGCGTACGACCAGTCCCTGCCCTGGGCAGTCTGCGCCTTCGGCCCCGAGGAGAACGCCTGCGTCACCACCGCCGCCGCGTTCGGCGGCCACATGCGCGTGGGCTTCGAAAACAACTTGAAGCTGCGCGACGGCAGCACCGCGCCGGGCAATTCGGCGCTGGTGCTGCAGGCCGCGCAAGGCGCGCAGGCGCTGGGCCGCCCGCTGGCCACGGCCGCCGACGCGCGCCGCATCTATGGGGCGATCGGCTGACGCGGCCTGGGCGGCGCTACTGCGCCGCCCCTTCTATCGCCTGCGCAACGTTGATTGCCTGTTCCTCCGAGTTCATCGTCAGGTTCAGGATGCCCTCCTCCATGGGGCCTGCGATGCGCGGCACGCCCACCAGCCTGCCGTCTATGGTGAAGACCAGCCACTTTCCTGAGTACTGGCGGCCGATCTGCGCCAGCTTCTGCGCACCCGGCGGCGTGAACCGCAGGCTGACGAAAGGCTGTCCTTCCCGGGTCTTCATGGGCGTGGCGGCATTCAGATCCGCCCGGGTAAGCGCGGGCGCCAGCAGGAAGTAGTAGGTCTTGTCGGACATGCGCAGCTCGCGCAGATCGGCGCCCGGCCGGTCCTGGGCCAGGCGGAACTCGACCGCCGGCGTGGCAGTCCGCGCCTGCGCCGCGGTGTCTTGCGGCGCAGGCTGGATGGCAGGGCTCGCGGCATTCGCGCCCTTCTGAGGCGCCATGGGCTGGCAAGCCGCCAGCAATGCGCTCGATGCAATCAAAGCCGGAAGAATGATGCGACGTGTCATGGCTGTATACCTCTCATGAATCATTGAGGCCGCGCGGCAGGCCGCGAGCCTGCGTTCGTGCGGCATGTATTCACCATTGATATCCCACTCCCACGCTCGCGCCGTAGTCGCCGCGCGAACTGCTGCTGGCCAGGCCCTTCACCACCCATCTGCCGCTGTCGGACACCGTGGACAGCCCCATGGCGAAGCCGCTTTCCCCGCGCCACGTGCCGCCGCCCATGCTGAGCATGCTCCTGCCGGGCAGATAGGCCTGAGGCAGCGCCGACATCGCCATGGCGGAAGCGACGCCGGCGCTCAACCGGTTGTCCAGCCCTTGCACGTCCTTGCGCAAGCCCGCCACCTGGTTGCTCAAGCCGCTCGCGACTTCCCGCAACTGGTTCACGTTCACCGCATCGGTTCCGGCGGTGCCGCGGGCCACGTGCGTGATCTGGCGTTCGGCCCCGGCCGAGCCCACCGAAACCGTGTTGTCGCGGTCGGCGACAGACCCCGCGCCCAGCGCCACGGCATTGCTGCCCGACGCCTTGCTGCCGTTGCCCAACGCGGTGGTTCCCGCGCCGGTCGCCTGCGCGCCATTGCCGATCGCGGTGCTGTTCTTGCCCGAGGCCACCGCGCCTGCACCGCCCGCCGCCGAATTGCTGCCGCTGGCCTTGGGCGGCTTGGCCGCCTTTTCCTCCTGGCTGGTCTGGAACATGCCGGCGGCGCCATTGCTGATGCTCGTCACATCGCCTTCGACATTGGCCACGCGCTCATCCAGCGCGGTGAGCTGGTCGCCGACCTGGAGCACATTGCCTGCCACATCCTGCAAGCGCTTGTCGGTATAGTCGTTGGCCTGCTTGAGCGCGCCGTCCAGCTGCCGCAGATTCACGCCGTCCGTGGCCTCGCGGCCATCGGCCAGATTGCTGAGCGTGCGCTCCGCCCCCGACGAGCCCACGGATACCGTGCCGACCGACTTGTTTTGCGTGTCCGAATACTTGCCGGCGTAGTTCTCCGCGCCCCTGTCCGCCACGGCGCCCGCGCCCAGCGCGACATCGCCGTCCTTGCCCGCTGCCGCGCCATTGCCCAAGGCAACCGAGTCGCCGCCATTGGCCGCCGCACCCGGTCCCATTGCAATACTCCCGACGCCGTTGGCCTGCGAGTCCGGCAGCATCGCCGACGCCCCGCCATTGGCATGGAAGTATTTGATCCCAGCGCCTCCCTTGGTGAAGTTATCGACCGTATCGCCGATCGACTTGACGTACTGATTGGTCTCGAACAGCTGCGCGCCATTGACCGCCTCCGTGCTGTCCGCCGATAGCGCGCCCCGCGCCACGTTCCTCAGCACCGAAGCTGCGCCGCCGGGGTTCAAGGTCACCATGGCGTAGTTGGTGGTGCCGTCCGCATTGAGGTCATATTTCACCCCTCCCGCTTCGAGCCCGCTCACATTCGAGGCCAGCGCCTTCAACTGGCTGACGTTCACAGCGTCGGAATCCACAGTACCCGCAGCCACCCCGTTGATTTGCCGATACATACCGGTATCGGCGTCACCCACGGACAACGCGGCCAAGGTGCTGCGCGTCGCGTTCACGGCCGCGCCATTGGCGCCCAGGGGCACATACCCTGCTGCCCCGGCCACCGCCTTGGCGACCGATCTCGCGCCCAGCGCTACGCCACCGCCCGCGACGACCTGGCTGCCCGCGCCCAAGGCGACTCCCTGGGCCGCGTCAGCCAAGGCTTGCGTTCCCATCGCGATGCCATCCGCCGACGTCGTGCGCGCCTGCTGTCCCAGGGCGATGCCGCCGGGCGCGCCCTGATCCACCACAGCCCGATCCCCGATCCCCAGACCGCGGTCGCCATTGACCACCGCCTGCGGTCCGACCGCGATCGACTCAATCCCCACCGCCAGGGAATCGGAAGCCGCCGAGTTGACATGGAAGTACTGAGTCCCCGTGGTCGTCAAGGAGCCGATCGCGCCAGTCAGTTGGCGCAAGGTCACCGCATCATGCTCGTCTGTACCGTCCGCCACGTTGGTAATCTGACGGTACGCGCCATCGTGGCCCACGGATACCGCGCCAAGCAAGGTGAGATCCGCCGTGTTGAACGGCACCAGGGCGCCGCCGCTGCCGACCGCAAGACTGCCCGTGGTCGGCGTCAACGCCCGGGCGGACACGGAACCGGAACCCAGCGCCACGCTCCCGTCCTGGCTCGCCTGGGCCTCACGGCCCAGCACCAGCGCGTTGCCGGCAGAGGCCCGCGCGTTGTAGCCCAGCGCCGTGCTGCCCACGCCCTGCGCGTAGGCGTCATCTTCCGCCAGCCCCGATTCGTTGGTCCGCGCATAGCGTAAGCCCAGCCCGTTGTCGGCCTTGTTGGTCAGGTTGGGGTTCCCCGTCAAGTGTGTGTACGTGTCGCCCATGGTCGTCAAGGTATCGCCATGGTCGGTCAGCCTGTCGCCCATGCGCTGCACGTCCAGGTTCGTTTCGTGCAGTTGCGAACCATTCACCGCATCGGTGCTGGTGGCCGACAACGTTCCCCGCGCCACGTTGGTGAGTTTGGTACCCCCTGTCATGCCGCCGTCCGGGGACGCGGATCCCGCCAGGGTGACAAGGCTCTTGGGATCACCTGCAATGCCGTCATAGGTCACCGCCCGGTCGCCCAGGCTGCCGACATTCTCGGCCACGGACTTGAGCTGGCTTACGTTCACCGCATCCGTATCGGAAGCGCCCGCGGCCAAGTGAGTGAGGCGGCGCTCCGCGCCCGTCGAGCCTATGCTCACCTCGCCCACGGGCGCAGCGCCCGCCACCGCCGCCGTACCCGACCGGTACGCCGCCGCGCCCAGCGTCGCGCCGTTGGCGACCGCGTTCGCGCCCAACGCCACGCTGCCGGCATGGCTTGCCTGGGCGTCGCGCCCAATTGCCAGCGCATTGTCAGCCGTGGCCCGCGCGTTATAGCCCAGCGCCGTGCTGCCCGGGTTCTGCGCGTAGGCGTCGCCGGGCGTCAACCCGCGTTCGTTGGTCCGCGCATAGCGGATGCCCAGGCCGTTGGCGTCGGTATACGTCCCGCTCGTATCGCCGGTCAGGTTCGCCAACGAGCCGCCAAGGCTGGTGAGCGTATCGCCCAGGGTCGTCACGGTCCCCCCGATGGTCGTGACCGTGTCGCCGAGGTTCGTCACGGTGTCGCCTATTGTCGTCACCCTGTCGCCCACGCGCTGCACGTCCTGGTTTGTCTCATGCAGCTGCGAACCGTTCACCGCGTCGGTGCTGGTGGCCGACAGCGTCCCCCGCGCCAGGTTGGTGAGCTTGGTGCCGCCCGTCATGCCACCGTCCGTGGATACCGATCCCGCCAAGGTGATGAGGCTCTTGGGATCACCCGCGATGCCGTCATAGGTCACCGCCCGGTCGCCCAGGCTGCCGACATTCTCGGCCACGGACTTGAGCTGGCTTACGTTCACCGCGTCCGTGTCGGACGCGCCCGCAGCCAGGTGAGTGATGCGGCGCTCTGCGCCCGTCGAGCCTATGCTCACTTCGCCCACGGGCGCAGCACCCGCCACCGCCGCCGTACCTGACCGATACGCCGCCGCGCCCAGCGTTGCGCCGTTGGCGACCGCGTTCGCGCCCAACGCCACGCTGCCGGCATGGCTTGCCTGAGCTTCGCGCCCAATTGCCAGCGCATTGTCGGCCGTGGCTCGCGCGTTGTAGCCCAGCGCCGTACTACCGGGGTTCTGCGCGTAGGCGTCGCCGGGCGTCAACCCGCGTTCGTTGGTCCGCGCATAGCGGATGCCCAGGCCGTTGGCGTCCGTGTACGTCGCGCTCGTATCGCCGGTCAGGTTCGCCAGCGTGCCGCCAAGGCTGGTGAGCGTATCCCCCAAGGTCGTGACGGTGCCTCCGATGGTCGTGACCGTGTCGCCGAGGTTCGTCACCGTATCACCCAGGGTCGTCATCGTGTTACCCATCGTCGTCACGGTGTTACCCATGCTGGTCACCGTGTCGCCCATGGTCGTCACCCGGTCGCCCACGCGCTGCACGTCCTGGTTCGTCTCATGCAACTGCGCGCCGTTCACGGCATCGGTGCTGGTGGCCGATAACGCCCCCCGTGCGAGATTGGTCAGCCTGGTGCCGCCGGTCGCGCCGCCGTCCGTGGACGCGGAACCCGCCAATGTGATCAGGCTCTTGGGATCGCCCTCGTTGCCGTCATAGGTCACCGCCCGGTCGCCCAAGGCATTCACCGCCCGATTCGTGGCATGAAGCTGCGAGCCGTTGACGGCATCCGTGCTGAGAGCGCCGAGCCGCCCTGCCGCAACGTTCGTGATGGAGCGCTCCGCACCCGTGCTGCCCACACTGACCGTGCTGGCGGGCGTCGCCCCGGCGAACGAGTAGGATCGCCCCGCGATTGCGGCGCCGGACGTGCCGACGGCTGCCGAGGTGGCCGATCCCGCCCCCAGCGCGACGTCGTCCGAGTTGGTTGCGACCGAATCGAACCCCAACGCCATGCTGCGCGCGGCCAGCGCGTTGGCATCGTTGCCAACAGCCAATGCCGCGGCGCCCGCAGCCGCCGAGCTATTGCCCAGCGCGACGGCCCCGGCTCCGGTGGCCCGATTGGCATTGCCCAACACCACCGAGTTTTCACCGATCGCCGAACTACCGCGGCCGATGGCCACGGCCGAGAAATTCCCTGTGGCGCCATCCGCCACGCTGTCGATGCCGACGGCCACATCGCCATCGCGCCGTGCCTGCGCACGCGTGCCTATCGCAACGGAATCCGCCCCCATGGCACGCGACTCCCCTGCGATCGCGACGGCATTGAGACCCGAAGCCTGCGCCCCCGCCGCCACGGTATTGGAGGAGTTATTGCCGCCGATGGCGACGCTGCCGACCGCCGTGGCGCGCGCCCATTGGCCAAGAGCGGTCGAGCCCAGGGCGAGGGCTCCCGCCTGCATGCCTACGGCTGTGCTGCGGATTGCCGCCGTAGCCGCAAACCCCAGGGCGGTCGCGGCATTGCCCGTCGCCGTCGCTTGAAAACCCAGGACCTGCACGCCTACGAAATTGCCGCCATCCGCATCGCATCCAATCACGTTGGACCACAGGCCGGATCCATCGCGCGGACCCTTACCCGCAGGATAGGCTATGCCGTCAGGTCCCGTCCCTTTGGGAGAAGCGCAACCATTCGGGTTGTACGTTGCTGCATGAACTTGCGGACTCGTTCCCACCAGGCTGGCCAGTACCGCAAGTCCCGCTGCAATATCGAGCCTCATGTTCAGCTTCGGGCGCTTCCGAACGGATTGCCCGCCTGCCGCCCTGTCTTCGTCCGCACTGATCCAAACGTTCCTGAGTATCTTGTTCATGAATGGGTGCTCCAGTTCAAAAACTCTAGGGAACTTCTCGTCTTCGCAGCCATTCCCTGCGGCGCTGACGGCACCGTGAACACACTGCGGCGACTCACGCCACCCGGCTACGCAAGCGCTCTGGCCGAAGCCGGGCTCTCGCCAACTGCGCCACGCAAGCGGTCGATCTATTGATGGAGATGGAAAAGGAAATGCGCCGGGACTATCGCGGGACGCCTCGCTTGCCGGCGGAGGAGTCCCGCAGCGACTGCATCGGGTGATGCATTGAGACCAAGACTACGGCGCGCAATTGCAATCGCACATTGCACTCGGGCCTATGGGACGTATCGGCTTAGCCTGCCTATACCGGCAGGCCGCTAGCGGGTAACAGCCGGAGCTGACATGCCCGCCGCTGCGCCCACTAAACAAATGGACCGCTCATCCGTCTGTGGATCGGGGCATGGGTTTCTTGAGGAGCGGTTCCGTGGATTTGCTGGCAGCGATACGCATCTTTCTCCGCGTGGTGGAACGCGGAACCATCTCGGGCGCGGCCCGAGATCTCGACCTGAGCCAACCGTCAGTGAGCGAACGCATCGACAAGCTGGAGCGTTTCCTCAGTGCCCGCCTCTTGGTGCGCAGTTCGCGCAAACTGAGCTGCACCGCTGAAGGCCGGACGTTCTACGAACAGGGCAAGCAGTTGTTGGAAGCGGCGGAAATGACGATAAATTCAGTATCGTTAAGCAACTTTCAGATACAAGGAAGTTTGAGACTCGCCGTGCCGCAGTGCCTGGGCGAGATCGTGGTTCCCAAAGCCCTGATGAACGTGCGCACGGCCCACCCCGATCTGCACATCGATCTCATGCTGAACGACACCATCGCCGACCCGGTCACCGAAGGCCTCGACATTTCGCTACGCCTGGGCCGTCTCAACGAAAACGGGGGCTACATTGCCTTTCCGCTTGGCTGGGTGGCTCGCAAGCTGGTAGCGGCGCCTTCTTATCTTGCTGCTCACGGCCCAATAGAAGCGCCGGCGGACCTGGCGTCCCATCCGTTCATCCGTTTGAAGGCTATTTTCGCGAACGATCAAGTGCCGCTGGCGCGCGAGAACGGCCCGGTGACCCAGACGCGCATCAAGACCGCCATGACCGTCAGCCACTGGCGCCCCATGTACGATCTGATCCTCGCTGGCGGCGGCATCGGCATCCTGCAGCATCCCGCGTGCGCCAAGGCATTGGCGCAAGGACGCCTCGTCGAACTGCTGGACGGCTATCGCGTGCCGCCGCTTCCGCTCAACGCGCTGCTTCCGCCCCTGCGTCCGATGCCGCAACGCGTGCGGGCGGTCCTGGAACTGCTGAAGCGGGACATTCCGGCGCTGCTCCAGCCCGCGGTTTGAACCGCGCGTCGGTCTCTGCGCCTTGGCGCGCCTTCGGATCATCCAGCTGCAGCCAGATCTTTCAATGACGGATTTTTTTCATCGCCAGCCTGACCGTTTTGCATCTTGCTATACAGCGCCGCGCGCACATTGTTACGCCGTGGTGCAACATTGACGCCTTTCAAAGCCATCTGCTAAAAGCTTCGATATCCGCACGTTAAACGCAATGCCCCAACTGTCGTAGTGAGGTGCTGTGTGCAAAACGAGTCCGATGGCTACACCAAGCCTCAGGAACTTCGAAGTTTCCTGTTCCTGACGGCCGTCATGGCCCCCGTCCTGTCGGTCATCATCGTGGCAGGTTACGGTTTCCTCGTCTGGTTCTATCAGCTGATCGCCGGCCCCCCCGGTAGCTGATGCGACGCGACGGAACCCCTCCCATGTCCGCGCTCCCCCATTCCGCGCCGCCTGCGGCGCCGCCAGAGCTGCATATCGCCAGCATGGTGGTGCACGCCGCGCCGCGCCGCTTGCCCGACGTCCGCCTGGCGATTCTTGCGATCTCCGGAGCGGAAATCCATGGCGCTTCCGACACCGGAAAACTGGTGGTCACCCTGGAAGCCCCCTCCACCGACGACATGATGGCCCGGATCTCCGAGATCCAGCGCCTGGATGGCGTGCTGGCTTCGGCGCTGGTCTACCAGCACGCCGACTCGCTGGACGCGATGAACGAGGAGATTGACGATGGCAATGGCTCGTAGAGACTTCATCAAGCAATCCGCTGCCGCAGCAGCCGCCACCGTGGCCGGCATACCCATCGTCGGCTACACGCAGAACATCGTCACCGAATCCGAGGCCGCCAAGCTCAAGTGGTCCAAGGCGCCCTGTAGGTTCTGCGGGACCGGCTGCGGCGTGAACGTCGCCGTGAAGGACAACCAGGTCGTGGCCACGCACGGCGACTTCAACGCCGAGGTGAACAAGGGCCTGAACTGCGTCAAGGGCTATTTCCTGTCCAAGATCATGTACGGCAACGACCGGCTGACCACGCCGCTCCTGCGCATGAAGGACGGCAAGTACGCCAAGGACGGGGAATTTGCGCCGGTGTCCTGGGACCAGGCCTTCGACGTCATGGCCGAGCAATTCAAGCGCGTGCTGAAGGACAAGGGTCCCGAGGCCGTGGGCATGTTCGGCTCGGGGCAATGGACCATCTGGGAAGGCTACGCCGCGCTCAAGCTGATGAAGGCGGGCTTCCGGACCAACAACCTGGACCCGAACGCACGCCACTGCATGGCCTCGGCGGCGGTGGGCTTCATGCGCACCTTCGGCGCCGACGAACCCATGGGCTGTTACGACGACATCGAGAACGCCGATGCCTTCGTGCTGTGGGGCTCCAACATGGCGGAGATGCACCCCATCCTGTGGACCCGCGTGACCGACCGCCGGCTGTCCGCCCCCAAGACGCGGGTGGTGGTGCTGTCCACCTTCGAGCACCGCTCCTACGAGCTGGCCGACATGGCGCTGACGTTCACGCCGCAGACGGACCTGGCGATCCTGAACTACATCGCCAACCATATCATCCAGACCAAGCGCGTGAACCGCGACTTCGTCGACAAACACACGACGTTCCGCGAAGGCAATACCGACATCGGCTATGGGCTGCGCCCCGACCATCCGCTGCAAAAAGCCGCCAAGAACGCCGGCGATGCCGGCGGCTCCAAACCGATGACTTTCGACGAATTCGCCAAATTCGTCTCCAAGTACGATCTGGACTACACCGCCAAGCTGAGCGGCGTGCCCAAGAAGCAACTGGAGGAACTGGCCGAACTCTATGCCGACCCGAAAGTACGCGTGACCTCTTTCTGGACCATGGGCTTCAACCAGCATACGCGCGGCGTGTGGGCCAACAACATGGCCTACAACATCCATCTGCTGACCGGCAAGATCTCCACCCCGGGCAACAGCCCATTCTCGCTGACCGGCCAACCCTCTGCCTGTGGCACCGCCCGGGAAGTGGGCACGTTCTCGCACCGTCTGCCGGCCGACCTGGTGGTGACCAATCCCAAGCACCGCGCGCACGCCGAGGAAATCTGGCAACTGCCCGACGGCACCATCCCCAGCAAGGTGGGCGCGCATGCCGTCCTGCAGAACCGCATGCTCAAGGATGGCCAGATCAACGCCTACTGGGTGATGGTCAACAACAATATGCAGGCCGCGGCCAACCTGATGAACGAAGGCCTGCCCGGCTACCGCAACCCCGAGAACTTCATCGTGGTCTCGGACGCCTACCCCACGGTCACGACGATATCGGCCGACCTGATCCTGCCCACCGCCATGTGGGTCGAAAAGGAAGGCGCCTACGGCAACGCGGAACGCCGCACCCAGTTCTGGCACCAGCTGGTCAACGCGCCGGGCGAGGCCCGCTCGGACCTGTGGCAGTTGATGGAGTTCTCCAAGCGCTTCAAGGTCGAGGAGGTCTGGCCCGCGGATCTGCTGGCCAAGAAGCCCGAGTACCGGGGCAAGACACTGTTCGACGTGCTGTTCGCCAACGGCAAGGTCAATCGTTACCCCAACACCGAGCGCGACAAGGACTACGCCAACCAGGAAGCCGAGGCTTTCGGCTTCTATGCGCAAAAGGGGTTGTTCGAGGAATACGCCGAATTCGGGCGCGGCCATGGGCATGACCTGGCGCCGTTCGATATCTACCATGAAGTGCGCGGTCTGCGCTGGCCCGTGGTCAAGGGCAAGGAAACGCTGTGGCGCTACCGCGAAGGCAGCGACCCCTACGTGAAGCCGGGCGCCGGCTTCGAGTTCTACGGCAACGCCGACGGCCGCGCGGTGATCTACGCCCTGCCCTATGAACCGCCCGCCGAATCGCCGGACAAGGAATACCCGTTCTGGCTGTCCACCGGACGCGTCCTGGAGCACTGGCATTCCGGCTCGATGACGCGGCGGGTGCCGGAGCTATACCGCGCCTTTCCCAACGCGGTCTGTTTCATGCACCCCGACGACGCCCAGGAAATGGGCCTGCGGCGCGGCGTCGAGGTGGAGGTCGTGTCGCGGCGCGGCAAGATGCGCACGCGCCTGGAGACCCGCGGCCGCGACAAGCCGCCGCGCGGCCTGGTGTTCGTGCCTTGGTTCGACGCCGGCCAGCTGATCAACAAGGTCACGCTGGACGCCACCGATCCGATCTCGTTCCAGACCGACTTCAAGAAGTGCGCGGTCAAGATCGTCAAGGTCTGAAAGGCGAACCGGAGACAGCCATGAACCTACGCGCCCTTACTCTCGCGACATGCGTCATCCTTGGTTCGGCCGCCTGGGCGGCGCCGCCGCTGGAGGTCGAAGACCCCATGCGCGGCCCCACCCCCGTCGCGCAGGAAACCGACCCGCCGCTCATCAGTCCGGTCGAAAACAAGGACATCCGGCGCATGCGCACGTATTCGATGCAGCCGCCCACCATTCCGCACAAGATCGACGGCTACCAGGTCGACAAGGACTTCAACCGCTGCCTGGCCTGTCACGCGCGCGTGAACACCGAGGAGACCCAGGCCCCGCCCCTGAGCGTGACCCACTACATGGACCGCGACAGCAACGTGCTGGCGGAAGTCTCGCCGCGCCGCTACTTCTGTGTGCAGTGCCACGTGCCGCAGACCGAGGCCAAGCCGCTGGTGTCCAATACCTACCAGGACATCGATGTGATCCTCAAGCGCCTGACCGCCCCGGCGCCCGCCAAGAAGTAAGCGACGGAGGCAGCCATGCTCGGACTCATCAAGCGCTACTGGAACATCATCCGACGGCCCAGCGTGCATTTCAGCCTGGGCTTCCTGACGGTCGGCGGATTCATCGGCGGCATCCTGTTCTGGGGCGCCTTCAACACCGCCATGGAACTCACCAACACCGAGAAGTTCTGCACCGGCTGCCACGAGATGCGCGACAACGTGTACGCCGAGTTGAAGGGCACCATCCACTTCACCAACCGCTCCGGCGTGCGGGCGCTGTGCTCGGACTGCCACGTGCCGCACAACTGGACCGACAAGATCGCGCGCAAGATGCAGGCGTCCAAGGAGGTCTGGGGCAAGATCTTCGGCACCATCGACACGCGCGAAAAGTTCGTGGAAAAGCGCCTGGAGCTGGCCCAGCACGAATGGGCGCGCTTCAAGGCCAATGACTCGCTGGAATGCCGCAACTGCCACAACTACGAATACATGGACTTCACGCGCCAGAGTCCGCGCGCGCAGAACATGCATTCGACCTATCTGGCGGACAAGAGCAAGACCTGCATCGACTGCCACAAGGGCATCGCCCACAAGCTGCCCAACATGGGGCCGGGCCCGACCTCCATGGCGCCGGCGCCGGCAGGCCCGGCGAAGGAAGTGGCGCATGCGGCCCGCTGACGCGCCGCCGCCCATGCTTTGCGCGCGCGGCCTGGCCAGCCGCCGCGGATGTTCCGCGCCCGTGGATTTCGAGCTGCATGGCGGCCAGTTGCTGCACGTGCGCGGCGCCAACGGCAGCGGCAAGACCAGCCTGCTGCGCATGTTGGCCGGCCTGCTGCGGCCGCTGGCGGGCAGCGTGCTGTGGCGCGGCGACGATGCGCGCCGCGATGCCGCCGGCTACCGCGCCTGCATGGCCTACCTGGGACACGGCAACGGCCTGTGCGGCGAACTGAGCGCCGCCGAGAACCTGCGCTACGCCCTGCACGTCGCCGGCACGCCGCAGGCCGAAGCTCGGTTATCGGGCACCCTGCGCGCATGGCGCCTGGAATCCTGTGCCGACATGCCCGCCCTGCGCCTGTCCCAGGGACAGGGCCGGCGGCTGGCGCTGGCGGCGGTCGTGCTCGGCGCCAAGCCCCTGTGGCTGCTGGATGAACCCGACGCCGGCCTGGACGCGGCCAGCCTGGAGCAGCTGCGCCTGGCGCTGGAAGCCCACCTCGCGGCCGGCGGCGCCGCCGTGCTCGCTTCGCACCGCGAACCCGGCACCGCCGCCACGCATACCCAAACCCTGAACATGGATGACTACGCGGATGCTGGCTACGCTGTCGCAGTTGGCATTGCGTGAAATCCGTTTGGCCTGGAGACGGCCCGCGGACACGCTGGGCGCCACCCTGTTCTTCATCGTGGCCGGCACGCTGTTCCCCCTGGCGGTCGGCCCCGACCCCGCGCTGCTGCTGGCCATCGGACCGGGCGTGCTGTGGGTCTGCGCCCTGCTCGGCATCCTGCTGACGCTGAACCGGCCTTTCGCCCAGGACTACGACAACGGCGCGCTGGAACAGCTGCTGGTGTCGCCGCACCCGCTGCCGCTGCTGGTGGGCGCCAAGCTGGCGGCGCACTGGTTCAGCAGCTGCCTGCCCCTGATCCTGGCCAGCCCGGTGCTGGCGCTGCAGTTCGGCCTGTCGCCGCAGGCCATCGGCATCCTGGTCCTGTCGCTGCTGCTGGGCACGCCGACGCTGGCGCTGGTGGGCGGGCTGGGCGCGGCGCTGACGCTGGGCCTGCGCGGCGGCGCCCTGCTGCCGCTGCTGGTGCTGCCGCTGTACGTGCCGGTGCTGATCTTCGGCGCGGGCGCGGTGTCGGCCTCGCACGCGGGCATGGGCGCCGGACCGCAATTGTCATTGCTGGGCGCATGCCTGTGCCTGGCCATCCTGTTGTGCCCCTGGAGCGCCTCGGCGGCGCTGCGCGTGGCGCTGGACTGAGGACGCCATGCACAAGCACCCTGCCCTGAACGCATATCCGCCCGCCGCGGCAGCCGGCGCGGGCTGGCTGCGATACGCCTCGCCCGCCGCGTTCTATCCGCTGGCCGGCCGCATGATTCCATGGCTGGCGCTGGGCGCCGCGCTGTTCGCGGCCGCGGGCCTGTACGTGGGGCTGGCGGTCGCGCCCACCGACAGCCAGCAGGGCGAGGTCTACCGCATCCTCTTCATCCACGTCGGGGCGGCATGGATGTCGATGTTCCTGTACCTGGTCATGGCGCTGTACGCGGCCCTGGGACTGATCTTCAACACCCGCCTGTCGTTCATGATGATGCGGGCGCTGGCCCCCACCGGCGCGTTGTTCACCTTCCTGACCCTGTGGACCGGCGCGCTGTGGGGCAAGCCGACCTGGGGCGCCTGGTGGGTCTGGGACGCCCGGCTCACCTCCGAACTGATACTGCTGTTCCTGTACCTGGGCTTCATGGCCTTGCAGGCGGCCGCTGCCGACGACGCGCAGCGGGCCGACCGCGGCGGCGCCATCCTGGTGCTGGCGGGCGTGATCAACGTGCCCATCATCTATTTTTCGGTGCGCTGGTGGAGCACGCTGCACCAGGGCGCGTCGATCAACCTCACCACCGCGCCCAGCATGGCCCACATCATGGTGACCGCAATGCTGCTGATGGTGGCGGCGTTCTGGCTCTACAGCGCGGCGGCGGCGCTGGCGCGTGTGCGCGGCATCATTGCCGAACGCGAGCCGGGCGCGGTCCGGGCGGACAGGACGCGGCGGGAGGCGGCATGAGCTGGGACGCGCTGTTCTCGCTGCAAGGCCACAGCCCCTATCTGCTGGGCGCGTATGGCGTGACGCTGGCGCTGATCGGCCTGGAAGCGTTGGTGCTGTGGCGGCGCAGCCGCGTCCGGCGCGCGGCGCAGGCTGCCGCCCGCGTGGACGGGACGGCGCCATGAGCCCGCGCAAGCGCCGCGCGCTCGCCATCGTGGGCGGCCTGGGCCTGTTGGCCGCAGCCGCCGCGCTGGTGCTCAACGCCCTGCAATCCAACCTGGTGTTCTTCTTCAGCCCTACCCAGGTGGTGGCGCAGGAAGCGCCCGCCAACGGCAGCTTCCGCGTCGGCGGCCTGGTGGAGCAAGGCTCGCTGCGCCGCGAGGCCGACGGCCTGACGCTGCGCTTCGTGGTGACGGACACCGCGCACACCGTGCCGGTCACGTATCAGGGCCTGCTGCCCGACCTGTTCCGCGAGGGCAAGGGCGTGGTGGTGGCCGGCAAGCTGGGACCAGACGGCGTGTTCCGCGCGACCGAGGTGCTGGCCAAGCACGACGAAAACTACATGCCGCCCGAGGCCGCCGATGCGATCAAGCGCGCTGGCGCCGGGCCTAACGCCATGCGCGCGGAGGCGCAATGATTCCCGAGATCGGCCTGTTCAGCCTGATCCTGGCGCTGCTGGTGGCGCTGGCGCAGGGCGTGCTGCCGCTGGTGGGCGCCGCCACCGGCTGGCAAGCGGGGTTGCGGGTGGCGCGGCCCGCCGCCATCGGCCAGTTCGGCTTGACCACCGTGGCCATAGGCTGCCTGGCCTGGGCGTTCCTGGACAACGATTTTTCCGTGCTGTACGTGGCCGCCAACTCCCACGCGGACCTGCCGGCCGCCTACCGCTTCGCGGCCGTCTGGGGCGGACATGAAGGATCGCTGCTGTTGTGGCTTTACCTCTTGACCGCCTGGACCCTGGCCGTGGCGCTGTGCAGCCGCCGCCTGCCCCTGCCCTTCGTCGGCCGCGTGCTGGCGGTGATGGGCTGGATCAGCGTGGGCTTCCTGCTGTTCCTGCTGTTCCTGTCCAACCCCTTCGAACGCCTGATGCCGCCCGCCATGGCCGGCCGCGACCTGAATCCGCTGTTGCAGGATCCCGGCATGATCGTGCATCCGCCCATGCTGTACATGGGCTACGTGGGCTTTTCGGTGGCCTTCGCCTTCGCCATCGCGGCGTTGCTGTCGGGCGAGCTGGACGCCATGTGGGCGCGCTGGGTACGCCCCTGGACGCTGGCGGCCTGGACCTTCCTGACCATAGGCATCCTCCTGGGCAGCGCCTGGGCCTATTACGTGCTGGGCTGGGGCGGCTGGTGGTTTTGGGATCCGGTGGAAAACGCCTCCTTCATGCCCTGGCTGGCTGGCACCGCGCTGATCCATTCCCTCATCGTCACGGAGAGGCGCGGCGCCTTCCGCAGCTGGACCGTGCTGCTGGCGATCTGCACGTTTTCGCTCAGTATCCTGGGCACGTTCCTGGTCCGCTCAGGCGTGCTGACTTCCGTCCATGCCTTCGCCGTGGACCCGGGCCGCGGACTGTACATACTGGGATTCATGCTGGTGATCGTGGGCGGATCGCTGGCGCTCTATGCCTGGCGCGCGCCCACGGTGGGCCTGGGCGGAGGATTCTCGCTGCTGTCGCGCGAATCCCTGCTGCTATCCAACAATGTGGTGCTGACCGTGGCGGCGGGATCGGTGCTGCTGGGCACGCTCTACCCGGTGGTGCTGGACGTGCTGGAGTGGGGCAAGATCTCCATCGGTCCGCCCTATTTCGAAGCCGTATTCGTGCCGCTGATGACGCCTGCCATCTTCCTGATGGGCGTCGGTCCGGCGGCGCGCTGGAAACAGGCCGAGCTGCCCGACCTGGGCCGCCGCCTGCGCATCGCCTTCGCGGTCAGCGTGGCCACGGCCGTGCTGCTGCCACTGGCCATGCCGGGCCCGGCGCGGCTGGGCTCGCCCATGGTGATGCTGGGCCTGTGGCTGGCCGCGTGGTCGGTCGCCAGCGCCGCCGCGCACGCCTGGCAGCGTCTGACGGACGGCGACGGCAACTGGCTGCGCCGCTTGGGGCGCCAGCCGCGCTCCTGGTACGGCATGCTGCTGGCACACGCGGGCATGGGTGTCTTCATCGCCGGGGTCACGCTGGCCAATGGCTATGAGGTCAAGCAGGAGCTGCGGATGGAGCTGGGCGCCACCCAGGAAGCCGGCGGCTACGCCTTCACCTTCGCCAGCATCGCCCCGGCTGCCGGGCCGAACTACAGCGCGCAGCGCGCCGTGTTCCCGGTGACCCGCGACGGCAAGCCGGTGCTCACCCTGTATCCGGAAAAGCGCCTCTACACGGTGCAGGACATGGCGCTGAGCCAGGCCGACATCGACAGCGGCTTCACCCGCGACCTGTTCGTGGCGCTGGGCGAACCGGTGGGCGACAAGGCCTGGACGGTGCGCCTGCAGGTCAAGCCCTTCATGACCTGGATCTGGACGGGCTGCATCCTGATGGCGCTGGGCGGCCTGCTTGCGGCCGGCGACAAGCGCTACCGCCGCGCGCAGGAGCCGGCGCGCGCGCCGCAGCCCACCATGCCCGGGGCCGCGCGGCCCACGCGGGAGGGCGCCTGATGCTGCGCTACCTGGTGCCGCTGGCCGCTTTCCTGGCGATGGCCGTGTTCCTGGCGATGGGCCTGTCGCGCGATCCGCGCGCGGTGCCCTCGGCCATGATAGACAAGCCCGCCCCCGCCATCGGCCTGCCCGTGCTGCTGGACCCCGGCAGGAAACTGGAAGTGCAATCGCTGCGCGGCCAGGTCTGGCTGCTGAATGTGTGGGCGTCCTGGTGCGGGCCGTGCAAGGACGAACTGCCGGTGCTGCGCGAAGCCGCCCGGCGCCACGGCATTCCGCTGTATGGCTTGAACTACAAGGACAAGCCGGAAGAAGCCGAAGCCTGGCTGGCGCGCAACGGCAACCCCTACATCGCGTCCGCCAGCGACATCGATGGCCGCGTCGGCATCGAATATGGCGTCTACGGCGTGCCCGAGACCTTCGTGATCGACCGCGACGGCCGTATCCGCTACAAGCAGTTGGGCCTGATCACGCCGGAGATCTGGCGCGACCGCATCCAGCCCGCCATCGAGGCGCTGCAATGAAACGGCCCGCCGCCCTGCCTTGCCGCTTGTTGCGGACCGCCCTGCGCGCCTTGCTGCTGGCGCTGGCCTTGACCGCTGCCGCGCGCGCCCAGGTCCACGCCGGCGCCGCGCAGCCCTTGCCCCCTGTCCTGGAACAACGCGCCGACAAGCTGGCCCACGGACTGCGCTGCCTGGTATGCCAGAACCAGACCCTGGCCGAGTCGAACGCGCCGTTGGCCCAGGACATGCGCAAGCTGATCCGCGATCAATTGGCCGAAGGCCGCAGCGACGCGCAGATCATGCGCTTCTTCGAAGACCGCTATGGCGACTTCGTGCGCTACGACCCGCCCTTCAAACCCATCACCTGGCTGCTATGGCTGGGGCCGTTCGCGCTGCTGGCGTTGGGCTTCGTGGTGCTGGTGCGCACCTTGAAGCGCCGCGCCGGCGCGCGCGCGCCCCTGACCGCCGACGAACGCGCGCGCGCGGCGCGCTTCCTGGATACCGGCTCATGACCGCACTCTGGATCATCGTGGTGCTCCTGCTGCTGGCGACCCTGCTCTGCCTGATTCCGCCCTTGCTGCGGCGCGCGCCCGCCGCACAACCCGCGTCCGAGGCCAATGTGCGCGCGTTCTATCTGGCGCAGCGCGAGCAATTGCGGCGGGACATGGACAACGGCAGCCTCACTGCCGCCGCCGGTATGCGCGCGGAGGAAGAGCTGCAGCGCGACCTGTTGCAGGACCTGGACTTGCGGCGCGGCCGCGGCGCGCCCTGGGCTGGACAACGCGCCGGGATCACCGCCGCCTGCCTGCTGACCGTGCTGATTCCGGTGGCGGCCGTGCTGCTGTACGGCCAATTGGGCAACCCGCGCGCGGCGGCCAGCGCCAGCGCGGGCCAACCCGCCGAACCGCATGCGGCGGACGCCGGCAACGACATGACGCTGGCCATCAATGCCCTGGCCCAGCGGCTGCGGACCGCGCCCGATGACGCCGACGGCTGGTACATGCTGGCGCGTTCGTATGAAACCCTGGGACGCTATACCGATGCGGTAGCGGCTTACCAACAGGTGCTGCGATTGGTTCCTGGCCAGCCCGCGGTACTGGCCGACCTGGCCGACGCGCTGCTATCGGCCAACCAGGGCAACCCCGACGACGCCTCCATCGCGGCGGTGGCGCAAGCCCTGGCCGCGCAGCCGGACCAACCCAAGGCCCTGGCCTTGGCCGGCATGATGGCGTTGCGCCGCGGCGACGCGGCCGAGGCGCTGGCGCATTGGGAACGGCTGCAGGCACAGTTGCCGCCGGACTCGGAAGCCGCGCGCCAGATCCAGTCCAACATCGCGCAGGCGCGCACCATGGCGGGCGCGCCTGCCAGTGCAACTGCCACGGCCTCGGCCCCCGGATCCACCCCCGTCTCGGCGTCGGCTCCTGCCGCTGGCGCAGCGCCTACGCCCGCAGTCACCGCCGCCCGCATCAGCGGACGCGCCAGCATCGCCGACGCGCTGCGCGGCCGGGTCCAGCCCTCCGATACCGTGTTCATCCTGGCGCGTCCCGAGGAGGGATCGCGCATGCCGCTGGCCATCCTGCGCATGCAGGTCTCGGACCTGCCGCGGGATTTCGTGCTGGACGATAGCAGCGCCATGTCGCCGGATGCGACCTTGTCGCGTGCCAGCAAGGTGCGCGTGGAGATCCGCGTCAGCAAGTCCGGCACGGCGGCCGCGCGGGCGGGCGACCTGGGCGGCGCGCTATCCGGCATCGGCGTCCATGCGGAAGGACTGACGCTGGTGGCCGATACCGTCGTACCCTGAGGCTCACGATACCGGCCGCCTGCGCCCTCAGACCCGCTCGATCCGCGCCGGCAGCCCCTGGCGCACCGCCGCGCCGGACACCCAATCGATCCAGACGTTGGCATGCTCGCCGCGCGTGGCGTCGCCGAATCCCAGGTCGTTCAGGTTCACGCCCGCGGCCAGCGCCGGATCGTGCGCCATGGGCTTGCCATCCACCACGTGGGCGCGCGCGCCCAGCTCGGTGTGGCCGTAGCCGTGCTCGATGCCCACCGCGCCCGGCTGGATGCCGTCGCGCAGCAGCGCCAGCCCGGTCACCGCGCCGCCCGGCGTCACGATGCGCACCGCATCGCCGTTGCGGATGCCCAGGCGTTCGCCGTCCTGCCGGTTGATCGACACCGGGTTGTGCGGATGCACCTGGCGCAGGCGGTTCACGCCGATGGACATGGAGCTCATCAGGTTGGATTTGAACGAGCTGAGCAGGAAGGGCCAGTCCTGCCGCGTGTATTGCGCGCGCATATCACTGCCGTCGGCCAGCCGCGTCGGGTACCAGGTCGGACAGCCGCTATAGCGCTCGCCCGTCATGGAATGGCGAAAGCCCGCCAGTTCCTCGCTCCAGACCTGCAGCGGCTTGGCGTAGGCGGCGCGCGTCTGACGCGTCCCGCCCTCTTCCACCCAGGCGTCCTGCATCTTGTCGAAGCGCCCGCCGCGGCTCATCACCATGGCCACCTGGCGCCATTCGCCCGGCTTGAGCTTCTGCTGCAACAACGGACCGTAGCGGTCCACGCCGGTGAGCGCCATGTCGTCATCGCTGGCCTCCGGCACCGGCTTGCCGGCCGCGAAGGCGATGTTGGCGATGCCGCGCAGGAAGAAGTCCTCCGGCGTGTCCAGCGCGTACTTGACGCCGTCCTTGTCGGAGATGGCGCCCGCGCCGAAGCCCGGCATGCCCAGCCGCTTGGCGCAGGCGATCAGGAAGGTTTCCAGGCAGACCGGCTCGCCCGTGGCCGTGCGGGCCACGCGCGGCTGCACGGCAGGCCAGCGCACGGTGGACGCCTTGGCCACCACGTCCGCCCAGGGCGCCGAGACGCCCCAGCTTTCGTAGGTCACCGTGTCCGGCACGATGTAGTCGGCCAACGCGTTGGTCTCGTTGATGAAGGGGTTGATCGATACCGACAGCGGCAAGAGGCGCGGATCCTTCATCTTGTCGATGATGACGCTCTTCAGGCCGGCGATGCCGTAGATCGGGTTGCTCATGTGGTTGAACCAGACCTTGGCATGGTACGGATAGCCCGCCAGCGCGGACGCCAGCATTTCCGAGCTGAGCCCGCCGGTGGCCGGATACCAGGGCGCTGCGGCCGGATAGGCCGGCTGGCCGGCGGCCTTCTTGCGCTTGAACTCGCTGGACTTCTCGTACGGAAAACGGTTGCGCGACAGGCCCACGCCCTTGGGCGTGGCGCGGTTGGCGAAGCCGGCGATGTCGTAGCGCGGCCCCTGCCCGTAGGGCGGGAACGGGCCGGCATCCAGCACCAGGCCGCCTTCGACGTTGAGGTTGCCCACCAGCGTGTTCAGCATGGCGATGGCATAGGCCGTATAGAAACCCGAGCCACTCATGGTGCCGCCGTGCGCGTCGGCTACGGCGCGCTTGCCGTAGCTGGTGAAACGCTCGGCCAGCGACGCGATCTTGGCGGCCGGCACGCCGCTCAGTTCCGCGTATTCGTCCAGCGTCTTGCGGCGCGCTTCCTCGCGCAGCAGCGACAGCGAACTGCGCACGCGCAGCGCTTGCGGCGCGCCGTCCATGCCGGGCGCGGCGACCGTGTCGTCCACGAACAGCGTGGCGGGCGCGGCCGCGGTGTGCGGCGCCAGCGTGCCGTCTTCGAGGCGCACGACGTACGCGTCTTCCCACTTCTCGCCGGCATCGGCCGGGCGCGGCCAGCCCAGGTCGGCGCCGCGCAGGAAACTGCCCAGACGCGGATGGCCGGGTTCCGCCACCACCAGATGGGTGGCGTTGGTCCAGGCCGCCTCGCCCGCGGCCTTCATGGCCGCGGGGCCGGGCTGCGCCAGCGCGCGGGCATCGTAGCGCTCGTTATCCAGGATCCAGCGGATCAGGCCCATGGCCAGGCCCAGGTCGCCGGCCGGATTGACCGGCACCCATTCATTGCCCGATCCGGCCGACAGGCTGGACGAGGCCGGCAGCATCGGCGACACGACCACGTAGGTGAAACCAGTCTCTTCCGGCCGCACGCGGGCCTCGGCCAATTGGCGGGCCTGGCGCTGGAACGGGTTGCCGGCCTGCGCCGGGGCCGCGCCGATGAACAGGCCGAAGCGCGCATTGTCCCAGTCCGGCTTGCCGTGGGGCATGCCCTTCAGATCGCCCAGCGCCGCGCCCGCTCCCACGCGGAAGCTCTGGCCGCAATAGGAACCGTGGTTGCTGAAATTGACCGTGCCGAACGATTGCCCGGCAAAGCGCTGGATCAGCGGGGTGCGGCCTTCGTTGGATGCATCGGTGAACAGGAACTGGTTGACCTTGGCGCCGTACTCGGGATTCTGCGGGTCCAGCGGCGTTTCGCGGTCGAAGATGGCGCGCAGGCCGTCCACCTGGCCTTCGCCGAACAGATCGCCGCCTTCGCAGACTTCCTGCACCAGCTGTTCGAACGAGATCGTCTGCCACTTGCCCTCGCCGCGCTTGCCCACGCGCTTGAGCGGCTGCAGCACGCGGAACGGGCTGTTCATCTGCTCCAGCATGGCCGAACCGCGCGCGCAGGACGTGGCGCGCCCTTCCAGGCCGTTGTCGCCGCCCAGTTGCGCGTAGACCTCGCGCACCGGCGCTTCCATCGCGGCCGGCCGGGTCGTGGCCAGCGGATGGTAGG
The DNA here is from genome assembly GCF_014490035.1 of Achromobacter xylosoxidans. NCBI lineage: Bacteria > Pseudomonadati > Pseudomonadota > Betaproteobacteria > Burkholderiales > Alcaligenaceae > Achromobacter > Achromobacter xylosoxidans. Next base: position 4,247,249 of record NZ_CP061008.1, read on the forward strand.
GGTTGCCGGCCACGCGCAGGATGCGGTTTTCCTGCGTATCCACGCGCAGGCGCACGCCGCACTGGGTCCAGCAGCCCAGGCAGCTGGAGGGGCTGACCGTCTGGCCCGGCTGCGCGCTGAGCACGCCGGTCAAGGGATCGATGCGGAATTCCGGCGTCAGCGAATTGCCGCGCACGGCATGCGCCGTGGGCACGCCCGCCGTGCCTTGCGCCAGGCCCTTCACGGCCCGGACCACGGTCTCGCCGTAGCCCGCCGCGAACGCCGCCATGCCGCCGGCGACCACGCCGCCGCGCACCATCATCTTGCGCCGCGCCTCGTCGCGCGGTTGATCGGCGGCCTCGTCCGGCGGGGCGCCGCGCTTGTCGTCTTCGTGTTGCTTGTCCATTGCTTTCATTCCATGTTCTTTCGTCTAGGACCTGTGCACACACAGGCCCAGGCGGCGGCGCTCAGGCCGCCAGGCCGCGCGTGCGCGCCGGAAACAGCTCCAAGGCGTAGGTCACGGCGGCGATCAGCGCCACGCACAGGCCCAGCACGCCCACCATGCCCAGCAGTCCATCGCTGCCCCAGGGCATGTCGTACAGATAGAGGCCGGCGCCGTACTTCGGCACGCCCTGCACGCTCATGAAGACCACCCAGCGGAAGATCCACGCGGCCGCCAGCATGGTCAGCGCCAGCGCGGCTGAAGGCAGCGGCGCGGCCAGCGTGCGCGCCGGACGCTGCAACAGCGCGATCATGCAGAAGCCGGTCGCCACCGCACCCGCCAGGCTGACGCGCCAGATCGGAAACTCCGCGAACAGCCGCAGCGCGGCGTCGAACGAAGGGTCCATGCCCAAGAGGCCCAGCAGCGCCCAGGCGCCGGCGCCCAGCGCCATCATCACCACCGCGGTCACGCTCAGGCTGCGCAACAGTTCCACCGGCATGGCCTGCGTACCGCCGCGCAGCCAGCGGCCCACCAGGAACATGGCCCCCAACGCGCCCAGCCAGGCGGTCAACGCGAAGTTCACCGGCAGGAACACCGTGTGCCACAACGGCCGCGAACGCAGCACCATCACTTCCGCGCCGGTATAGACCAGGATGGACAGCGCCGACACCGCCAGCGCCATGCCCAGCACGCGCACCCAGCCGATGCGGCCCCACCACCAGGCGGCGCAGAACAGCAGCGCCAGGGTCACGAACACCGGCAGCAGCAAGGCGCCCAGCCACATCCAGGACCAGGGCGTGACATGCGCGTAGAAGTGCCAGAAGCGGCCCGGCTGGTGCAAGTCCGCCAACAGCGACACGGGCGCGGCGATGGCGCTGACCAGCAGCACCGTCACGGCCGCGGGCAGCAGGCGGCGGGCAGGCGAGCCCGCGCTGCCAAAGGCCGCAAAGGCGGCGGTCAGCGCGGTGGTGGCGCTGATGCCGATGAGGAAGAAGTACTGCACGGCCCACGGCAGCCAGGCGGCGTCGTAGACCGGCGTCAACAATTCAGAGATCTGCATGCTCATCCCCTTTAATGGCTCAATGGCCGCCAGCCAGCCGCACGCCGGCCTGGCCGTCGACCTGATGGACGAACGCATCGGGCAGGCCGATGTAATAGACGTGGGGATCGGTCTTCATTTCGGGCTTGAGCACCTTGATGTCCTGCTTGTGCTCGACCAGCAGCCTGGAAATCGCGCTGTCGGGATCGTTCATGTCGCCGATGACGCGCGCGCCGCCCACGCAGCTTTCCACGCAGGCCGGCAGCAGCCCCGCTTCCAGGCGGTGCTCGCAGAAGGTGCATTTGTCGGCGGTCTGCGTTTCGTGGTTGATGAAGCGGGCGTCGTAGGGACAGGCCTGCACGCAATAGGCGCAGCCCACGCAGCGCTCGTTGTCGACCAGCACGATGCCGTCTTCGCGCTGGAAGGTGGCCTGCACCGGACAGACCGGCACGCAAGGCGGGTTGTCGCAGTGGTTGCACAGGCGCGGCAGCATCACCATGGAGGCGGGGCCGCCGGCGTCGGGCAGGACTTCGTATTGCAGGACGGTGGTGCGGAACTGCCCGATGGGAGGCAGGTTCTCCATGGAACAGCTGACCGTACAGGACTGGCAGCCGATGCACTTGCGCATGTCCACGACCATGCCGTAGCGCTTGCCCGCCATGCCGGGGCGGCGCGGCGGCTGGCCGTTGATGCCGGCGGCCTCGGCGCGGATGGGTATGACGGTGGCCGCGGCCCCCAACCCCAATAAGCCCTTCAGGAAGCCACGTTTACCCGGCAGTGGCGGTTCCGGGGGGCTGGCGGGGGTACTCATAGTGCTTCTCCAAGCGTTAATTCTGTTACGGGAATTAACTTATCACTTGGAGTTATATAGAGGCTTGATAAGTATCAAACCGGGGACGGATAAGTGTAAACCCGGAGCCGGTCTGCGGCCCAACCCGTCAATCCTCGATCTTGAGCGCCCGGCCCCAGGCAGCCAACTTGTGCTCGAACGACGCCGCCGCATGCGCCGGGCTGGTCGACGGCAGGTCCATGTATTCCAACGGGACGGCCAGCCCGGGCAGCACGTGGCGCCGGTACAGCGCCGCGGCCTTGGCGCCGTTGAAGCAGACCCGGACGATGCCGGGGTGGCGTTCCAGGAATGCGGCGAAGTCGTTGGCGACCAGGGTGTCGCCACGGATATCGGCGTCCAGGCTGCCGGGACGCTCGCAGGCTTGCAGCACGTCCCACAAGGCGACGCCGGCGGCTTGCAGGGCCTGCAAACGCTGCGCATAGTCCAGGCCGGGATCGAAGCCGAAGACGCTGGCCGCGATGGGCCAGAAGGCGTTGCGCGGATGCGCGTAATAGCGGCCCTGCCGCAGCGATGCCACGCCAGGCATCGAACCCAGCACCAGCACGCGCGCGCCCGCCCCCGCCACCGGGGCAAAGCCTTGGACCTGATCGTTGTTGCCGCCCGCCTGGGCCGTATTCATGCCGTCTTCCATGACCGAAGGATACGCCAGCCGCGAGTTCCGGCCCCACTGTCCGATTCATGGAACAGTGCTTATCAATGCCGGGGACTACCGCCGAAGAGGTGGCGCCCTTATCTTATTAATCATGACGAACGGCCCCGATGGGGCCGCGCAACAGGAAATACGACCATGAAGAAGATCCTCGGATTGCATGCCAGCCCCCGTCCCCACTGGGTGGGCGACGGCTTCCCGGTGCGCTCCATGTTCTCCTACAACGACAAAGGCAAGAACACCAGCCCGTTCCTGCTGCTGGACTACGCCGGACCGGCGCAGTTCGAGCCGGCCGAGCATCCGCGCGGCGTCGGGCAGCATCCGCACCGCGGCTTTGAAACCGTGACCATCGTCTATAGCGGCGAAGTCGAGCACCGCGATTCCACCGGCAACGGCGGCGTCATCGGTCCCGGCGACGTGCAATGGATGACGGCGGCCTCCGGCATCCTGCATGAGGAATTCCATTCCCACGCCTTCACCCGCAAGGGCGGCGAGCTGGAAATGGTGCAGCTCTGGGTCAACCTGCCCGCCAAGGACAAGATGGCGCCGGCCGGCTACCAGGGCATCCTCGACGCGGACATCCCGGCGGTGGAACTGCCTGACGGCGCGGGCACGCTGCGCGTGATCGCGGGCAATTACGCGGGCCACGCGGGACCGGCGCGCACCTTCACGCCGATGGACGTGTGGGACGTGAGGCTGGCCGCCGGCAAGTCGGCGACCTTCCCCGTCGCCGAGGGCCGCAACAGCATGCTGGTGGTGCTGCGCGGCACGGTGCTGGTCAACGGCGAAACCGTGGCGCGCGATGCGCAGCTGGCGCTGTTCTCCCTGGAGGGCGAGGACATCACCGTCGAAGCCAACAACGACGCGGTGTTCCTGGTGTTGAGCGGCGAGCCCATCGACGAGCCAGTGGTCGGCTACGGCCCCTTCGTGATGAACACGCAGGCGGAGATCGTTGAAGCGATCCAGGACTTCAACGCCGGCCGCTACGGCAAGATGCACTGAGGCAACCGGGCCGGCTGGCCTCTCGTCCCGCGCAACGGGACGGGAGGCTAGGACCGGCCCTGCTCTCGCGCGCCCCGCCGCAAGCGGCCCAGCCTGAGGCCGTCGCGGATGTTCAATCCGATCAGCGTCAGGTTGGCCGCGCCTGCCGCCAGCTCCACCGCCTGCACCCCGTAGAACACCCCATCCAGCAAGCCCGCCTGCGCGCGCAGCGCCAGGAACACCGCCGCGGGAACCAGAATCAGCAAACCATTGGCCGCGATGAAAGGCATGCGTTTGCGCTTGGCCAACAGCAGCGGATGCCTGCCCTTGCCGCCCATCAGGAAACCGCTGGCGGCGGTCAGCATCATGACGGGCACGAAACCCAACAGCGCATACGCGATGGCAAGCTTGACCTGAGCCACCGCGGACGCGGTCAGGAACAGTTCGGACACCACCGTCGAAATCCAGAACGCCGCCAGAAACAGCAGCGTCGACATGGCGGCAGCGGCATGGATTCTATGTTTCATGACCTTGCTCCCCGTGCGCGGGAACGTGCGCGGCCAGCAGGCCCGCCAGCACCCTCCCCGCCGTTTCCAGTTCAGCGGCGCTGAAGCCGCCGGCCAGTTGGCGCGCGCGCTCCTTCCAGCGCGCGTCGATGGCGCCATAGACGCGCCGCCCCTCATCGGTCAGCCGGTACAGCGGCGAGCGCTTGTGTTGCGGATTGGGGCGGACCTCCACCAGTTGCGCCTCGGACAGCAGGTTGAGCTGCTTCTGCGCGCCCTGGCGCGTCACGCCCATGGCGGCGGCGACCTGCGGCGCGCTCAGAGGCTGTCCCGCCAACGCCAGGGCGCCCAGCATCTGCCAGCGCGCGCTGGTCAGCGCCTGCGGCGCGACGAAGGCATCGCCCCAATCGAGCAGCGCGCCGTTCAACTGGAACAAGGTCAGGATCACCCCGGTGAGCCGTTCTTCCTTGGTTGGATTCATTGCTGGCCTCCCGGTCTTTCGGTTTAATTGACAACCAGTTTCCAATAATGGAAACTGGTTGTCAATATAAATCTGGACTGTTTTTCTGCGCACACCGGACAGCCGCCGCAAAAAACGGATAGCGCCCCCTGCCTCTGGACGGGTTTTCCACCAGTCCGCCCTGTCCGGCGCAGCTTTACTATCAAAGCCTTCAAGGCCCCGGCAGTGGAGTTTCCCCATGCTCGACACGATGCAGTCCGCCACCAGCACGACTTGGCCGCCGGCCGCGCCGCGGATCGAGTCGGTCCTGGGCCTGCCGGCGCAGCAATTGTTCGCCTCCGGCGATCTGGACGAAGCCCGTTCCATGGTCGGCCGCGTCATGCGTCCGCACCACCTGGGCGTGGTCGGCGCGCTGCAGCGCCTGGACGCCCGCATGCACCACCAGCCGCTGGGCGAGGTCTCGCTGAACCGCCTGCGCTACGGCGCCAACGTCGAGATCCGTCCCGGTCCGCTGGAGGACTTCTTCCTGGTGCAGATGCCGCTGTCGGGCTGCGCCCGCATCAGCAGCGGCCCCCAGCAGCTGGATTCGACGCCCGAGGTCGCCTCGGTCGTCAGCCCGGACGACGACCTGGCCATGCGCTGGGCCGACGACAACGACCAGTTCATGCTGCGCGTGGGCCGTTCGCTGCTGGAACGCACGCTGGTGGGCCATCTGGGCTGTGCGCTGGACCGGCCGCTACGTTTCCAACTGGGATTCCGCTGGCGCGAATGTCCCGCCTGGCGCTGCCTGATGAGCTATCTGCTGGACTGCTCGACGCAGCATGCCAACCTGGCCGAGCACAAGCTCATCGTGCACCAGATGGAACAGCTGGTCGCCGCCACCCTGCTGTCGGCCCAGCCCCATAACTATGCCGGCGCCCTGCCCGGCCGCCGCGGCGCGGTGCTGCCGCGCCACGTGCGCAGCGTCCAGGATTACCTGCAGGCGCACGCGCACGAACCCGTCAGCGCCGAACAGCTGGCGCGCATCGCCGGCGTCAGCGTGCGCAGCCTGTACGCGGGATTCAAGGAATTCCTGGGCGTGAGTCCCATGCACTACCTGCGCGACCTGCGCATGGAGCGCGCGCACGCCGAGCTGGTCTCGGGCGAAAGCCGCAACATCGCCGGCGTGGCGCTGCGCTGGGGCTTCGCGCACATGGGGCGCTTCAGCGCCGGATATAAGGAACGCTACGGCGTAAGTCCAAGTCAGAGCCTGCGGCGGCGCGGGTGAAGCGGCGCCGCTTCAGGGTCGGGCTGGCGCGGCCGGCTTGGCCTTGGCAGAGGCATCCTGTGCCATGACCTCACGCGCGAGCTGATTGATCTTGGGAGCGGCCTTCATGGCGCCGTCCTTGTGCTTTGTCAGGAACTGACGCGCGTAGTGCCGTTCAAGCTCGCAAGGATTCGGATTCTTGCCCGTGAAACCCACGGAGGCGTCTATCAACTTGCCCGCATGCGCCTGCTCGGCAAGGACCCGCTTGCGCATGGCCTGGATTTTTTCCGCCGCGTCCTTGCGCCCTTCCTGGGAATTCAAGCGCTGGGAGAGCCTGGCGCGCAGCGCGGCCGGGTCCGTCGGCGCGCGGGCCAGGTCCATGCCCAGGCTCGCTTGCGCCAGGGCCATGGCCACCATCCCCTGGACCTCCGGCCCGTCTGCCGGGTACAGCTTGCAAGCGGCAATGAAACCCATGTGCGCGACCGCCTTGTCGCCCAGCCACTCCTGACCGCCATCGCTCCCCATCGGAAAACCCAACGAGTCGCGCATCGGCTCCTGCACTTCAAAACTGCTGCCCGTGTTCTGTGCCGCGGCAAAGCCGCCGCACAAGCAAAGCGCCAGCGCCGAAATTGTTCTTTTCATCATGTTCCCCGTGCGCATCTGCTGCGCGAATCCCCAAGCCGCATGCTATTCCAACATCGGGCGGATTGATGCGTGAAGCCCGAAGCCCCCATGCGGGAGCGGACTTGCAGTTGCATCCCAACAACGCGTGCTTGGCTGGTTTGCGGGCCTCTATGGCGCGGAGCCCGTGTTTCCACGAAACTCGCGCAGAAGAAAGTCCGCCGGTCCGGCGCAGCCCCTGCAAGGAAACGCGATGAAAACACTGAAAAGCAGTCTTCTTCTTTGCGTGTCGCTGGTCATGAGCCCAGCATCTGCCGGGGAGGATGCCGAGATGAAGGCGTTCGAGGCTTCGAGTGACGCCTTGCGCTCGGGCGAGGCAAACGCCAAGGCCAGGCGCGCGGCCGTGGATGGCTTGTCACCCCGCCTGCAGAAACTCTCGCAAGGCCAGCGGGCCGCCTCGCACATCGCAGCTGCTGGCGCCTGCGCCATCGAGGTTCCAAGCGCGGACCTCGATAAACTGTCGTCGCTGGCAACGGCGGAAGCGATCCTGGACAAGCCGCTCTCTCAGGCGCCCCTGGATGGAAGAAAGCTTGCGCTCCTGACGATGGATGCCGTGGGCACCGAAGTAGCGGTCGCGGCGGCAAACAAGCGTCAAGTACGTCTGGGAAAATTGGCTCAGGCCGAGCGTGACTGGGTCTCCCGGATACGGGTCGAGGTAAAAAAGATCAATCCCAAAGGCGAACCCAGCGACTGCCGCTATCTACGCGCGCAGATCGATGACCTGCTGGAAAAAGCCGAAAGCGACGACTCGCTGGTCAAGGCCGAAGTCATCCTGTTGGCCGTAGCGGAGATCGAACGGCGGAACAGGTCTGCACGCTGAACGCCCCGGGCCTACGGCTGTTCAATCCACGGCGCCATCGCCTCGTCCCGGCTCCAGTGACGCCAGCCGTACCGGTAAGCGTGCTGCAAATAGGGTCCGCGCAGGATGCGAGGCTCACTGTCCGTGGCCTGTTCCGTGCCGAGCAAGTGCAGAACCTGGGCCCAGTCCGCCAGCCCGCCCCGGACGCCGCGCAATGCCGCATCCGCAAGCCGTCCGGCCTCTTCGACAGATTCCGCCCGCACCAGGAAGCAGGTATCCGCACCATCCGGACCACCTGTGTACGGGTCCTCGGATTCGTTGCCCCAGCGTATCGCTTCGTACAGATTCATGTCCCTGCCCCGTCCCGTCGACAGCGCAACGATACCAGCAGAACAGCCCTGCAGAGATCGACAGCCAGGGCCTTCCAGTGCAGCCGCCAGGCCTAGAACGGTATCCCCAGCTTCACATACAACTGCGCCCCTTCGGGCCGGTTCTTGACCTTGAAATCCTGCTGCCACTTGGCCGTGAACAACCAGCCCTTTTCATTCATGTACCGCACCGAAGGGCCGACGCCGAAAGCCCGGGCGCGACCGGCGGCGCTGTTGGGACCGCTGTCGTCCGTGACCTGCTGGAAGGCGTAGCCGCCCACCCCCAGCACCCAGCCCTTGCCCACGCCCCAGCCCAGCGCGTAGTCGGCGTGCAGGGCCTGGCCCGAGCGCGTGTCGGTGGCGGAATTGGTGAAGTTGAAGTCGTACATGACTTTCAGGTCGGCGTTGAAACCGTCCGGACTGATGCGGCTCAATGCGAACACCGGCTGCGCGGTCCAGTAGTTCTTGCCCAGGCTGGACGGGTCCTTGCGGTCGTACTCGCCGGTGGGTGCGTACATGTCCAGCCCCACTACGTAATGCAGGCTTTCGGACGGGTGATAACCCAGCGCCACGCCCAGCGTCATGTCGCCCAGGCCGGTGCTGCGGTTGCGCTGTCCGGCCGCCTTGGCGGTCACGTCCAGCAGCGGCGCGATTGCATGGAAGGCCAGCTGTCCGCCCATGACCTGCTGTTGCGTGACCCAGATCAGGCGCGGGGCCAGCACGTTGACGTCCACCTTGAAGCCGGGCACCGGCACGCGCTGGCCGTCATTGCCGCGCAGCGTGTCGTAGCGCGCCCCGCCGGCATAGACCAGCATGTGCACGCCCGGCGGCGGCAGCGCGCCCGACATGAAGTTTTCCAGGCCGTCCGGGTAGATGCCCAGGCCGCCGCCCTCGGTGGCCTGGGCCCCCGCGCTGGCCAGCGCCAATGCCAAGGCGCTGGCCAGCCGCCGGAGTTTCAGGTGTCCGTTCATGTTCCCCTCCTGCCTATTTGTTGTGCGACGAGATAGCCGGAGCCGCCGCCGAGGCCGGGGCCCGGGTGGGTGGCGGCGCCGATGTGAAAGAGATTGCGCAGCGGCGTGCGGTGGCCGCGCGCGCCCTGGCCGCCGGCAAAGGGCCGCAGCCAGAAGAACTGGTCGGGCGAACACACGCCCGAGTAGGGATCGCCGCCCACCAGATTGCAGTTCAGCCCTTCCAGGTCCGCCGGCGAGTACGCGCGCCGGCCGACGATGCGCCGCGCCAGGCCTGGCATCACGCGCTCCATGCGCGCCTGCACCCGGTCGGCCATCGCCTCGCGCAAGGCCTCGTTCCAGCGGCCGTCGGCGGGCGCGGCCAGCTCGCCCGCGGCATCGCCCTTGATCCGCGCCGGCAGTTCCTGCATCTGCACCCACAGGATCCAGCCGCCGGGCGGCGCGCGCGTGGGGTCGACCGCGACGGGCTGGCCGATGGCCAGGGTGGGACGCGCGGGCAGCAGGCCGTTGTTGGCCTCGGTCACCGAGGCGCAGACCTGCTCCATGCTCTCGGTCAGGTGCACCAGCGGCACGTGGCGCAACTCCGGCGTCAGCCAGTCCGGCGGCGCGTTCAGCGCAAAATGGATCTGCATGCCGCCGCGGCCGTGGCGATAGCCGGCGGCGCGTTCGCGCACGGCGGGTGGCGCATCGGGCAGCAACTGTCCGTACAACTGGCCGGGCGTCACGTTGCAGACCACGGCTTCTGTCGCGCGATACTCGCGTCCACCCGCCAGCACGCCCACCGCGCGGCGCCGCTTGCCCTGGCCGCTAGTGATGACGCGTTCGACCTCGATGCCAGTCTGCCAGTGGCCGCCGTGCCGTTCGATGACGGCGGCCAGCGCGTCCACCACGCCGCTGCCGCCGCCCTTGACCACCGGCATGCCGCCGGCCACCACCGCGGCGAAAGTCAGCTTGCCGATCAGCGCGGAACAGGCGTCGTCCGGACCCAGGCCGGTGTGCAGCACCCAGGGCGCGATCAGCGCGCGCGCGGCATCCGACTGCAGCGCGCGTTCGGACCAGCGGCGAAAGCTCTCCATCGAGTCGGCGGCAAAGGCCGCCAGGCCGTCCATGCCGCGCTTGCGCCATTCGCCGAACAGCAGTTTGAGCATGCCCGCGCCGTAGGGGTTCTGCCCCAGCAGGCCGAAGGTCAGCGCCGCGTCCTCGCCGAACAGGCGCTGCGCCATCGCGCCGAAGGCCGCGCCGTCGCCGGGCGCCCAGGCATCCAGCCGCCGCGCGCTGTCCGCCACGTCCTGCTTCAAGGCCAGGCCCGAACCGTCGGGCAGCACCAACCCGGTGGCGTACTCGCCCTGCATGAATTCCAGCCCGGCCTCGTGCAGCGCGGGCTTGAGCGCCGCGTAGGCCGGGCTGCCCATGAACAGCGGATACCAGCAGGACAGCACGTCGTGGCGGTAGCCGGGGAACAGCTCCTCGGTGCGGATGCAGCCGCCCAGCCTGTCGTTGCGTTCCAGCACCAGCACGGACTTGCCGCGCTGCGCCAGCAAGGCGGCGCAGACCAGCGAATTCATGCCGCTGCCGACGATGATGACCTGCGCCTCTGACTCCAGGGGCATGATGCGCTCCGATGAAAGTGGGCCGCTATGCGGCGGTCAGCGCGGTAAAGCGCCCGGCATGGAACACCAGGGGCGTGGCCGCCACGCTGGCCACGCGCAGCACCCGGCCGAACAACAGCAGATGGTCGCCCGCGGGGCTTTGCTGGTCGTTGGCGCAGACCAGGGTGGCCACCGCCCCTTCGATGGCGGGCACGCCTTCCGGCACGTCGTGCACGGGCGCCCCCGCGAACTTGTCCGGCACCGCGGAACTGGCAAAGCGCATTGCCAACTCTTCCTGGCCGCAGGCCAGAACGCTGATGGTGAAGTGGCTGCAATCGCGGAACGCCGCCAGGTTGGGCGAATGGTTCACCAGGCTCCACAACACCAGCGGCGGATCCAGCGACAGCGAGGCGAAGGAGTTGATGGTGAGCCCGACCCGGCGGCCGTCCGGACAGCGCGTGGCGACGATGGCCACGCCGGTCGGATAGCTGCCGAGCACGCCGCGCAGGACCTTGGGGTGCAGATCGGTGCAGCCCCAGTCCAGGGGCAGGCCCGCCGCGCAATCGGGCTTCATGCCGCCGCCCGCGCCGGCTGCGCCGCGATGAAGGCTTCGCAGGCCGTGGCGTCGCCCCACCAGGGGTACAGCGACGGCGGATGGTTGAAGCCGTTGGCGATGGTACTGGCGATCGCCGGCGTGTGGTCCGCGGCCTGCAGCAGCTTGAGCAGATGCGGAGGCGGCGGCAGCAGCATGGAGTTGGTCCATTCCACCACCGCGCCGCCATAGTCCCAGAAACGCTCGAAAGTGCGCTGCATCCATTCGGCGGTAAAGCTCGCATCGCCATGCGCCAGGATCGCGTCCAGGTAGACGGCGCAGGCCTTGGTGGCGTTGTTCGAGCCCTGCCCCGTGATCGGGTCGTTGGTCACCACCGCGTCGCCCAGGCCGAACACCAGCCGGCCCGACGGCAGGGTCAGCACCGGCTTGCGCACCGTGGGCGCGAAGCTGCCGGCCAGGATGCCGTTGGCGTCGGTCAGTTCCACCGCGCTGCAGCGCTCGGCCTCCCAGGGCAGATAGGCGTGCAGGATATGCAGGCTTTGCGCCAGATGCTCCTGCGGCGACTTGATGTCGCGCCAGCAATCCATCGGACCACCGGGTACGCCTTCGAAAACCATGATCTCGCAGGGACCGCTGACGGTCAGCGCCGGGAACACGAAGTACTCGCCCACGCCCGGAATCAGGTTGAAGGCGACGCGCGAATGCTCCGGCGCCGGGCGCATGCCGTGCACATAGGTCAGCGCCAGCGCGCGCTGCGGCCGGTCAAAGCGCGAGCGCAGCGCATCGCGCTCGAACAGCTTGACCACCTCGCCCTTGCCCGCGGCCAGCAACACCAGGTCGTGCGAGGCCGCCAGCAATTCGAGTTCGGCCACGCCGCCGTCCTGGATCAGCAGCCGGCCGCCGCGCGCGGCGAACAGTTCCATCCAGGCCGGCATCTTGATGCGCTGGTCCACCGCCTGCGCGGGACGGTCCAGGCGCGCGACCCAATCGATCAGCTTGTGGCCGGGCCGCTCAGGATGCGGTATCGCCAGGCCGATGCCGTCGACGGTCGGACAGTCGGCCTCCCACTGGTTCAAACCCAGGTCACGCTCGACCTGCAGCGAGGCATCGAACATGCACTGGCTGGACATCACTTTGCCGCGCCGGATATCGTCCGGCTCGCGGTTGGTGACGACAGTCACTTCATACCCTTTGTCCAGCAGTCCCAACGCCAGGGGCAGGCCGGCCTGCCCTCCACCCACGATCGCGATTCGACGCATGTCTGTTCTCCTTTGTATGGCTAGGCGGCCAGGCGCGGAATCGCGGGCTTGGCCTGTTCGGGGCCCATGGCGGAATAGCCGCCGTCCACCGCGTAGTCGGCGCCGGTGACGAAGCTGGCATGGTCTGAAAGCAGGAAGGCAACCACCTCTGCCACTTCGGCCGGATCGCCGGCGCGGCCCAGCAGGTGGTAGTCCGCGGCCACCCGGTCGGTCTTGGCGCGGTCGCCCTGCGTCAGCTCGTCCATCACGCGCGACCAGGTCCAGCCTGGCGACACGGAGTTGACGCGTATGCCGTCGGCGGCATAGTCCATCGCCATGTTGCGGGTGACCTGCAGCAGCGCCGCCTTGGACACCGGATAGAGCCAGCGTCCGGTCTGCGCGACGCGCGAGGAGATGCTGGTGAAATTGACGATGGCCCCGCCGCCGGCGGCAAGCAGATGCGGATGGACCGCGCGCGCGGCCATCACGGCGCTGACCACGTTCACGTCGAGCGCGCGCAGCCAGTCGGCGCGGCCCGATGCGGCGCCGTCGTCCAGGTAGGTCGCGGCCAGGTTGACGAGAAAATCGATGCGGCCGAAATGCGCCGCGGCATCGGCCACGCCGCGCTCCAGTTGCGCGTCCTCCGCGATGTCCACCGGCCAGAAGCGCGTGCCGGCCGGATCGGCGGCGGCCACGCGTTCGCCGCCGGCCGCGTCGATATCGAACAGCGCCACGCGCACGCCGTAGGCGCGCAGCGCGGCGACCACGCCCGCGCCGATCAGCGTGGCGCCGCCGGTCACGATGGCCACTTTATTGTCCAGACCCTTCATCGCATCACCTCACCGTTGGCTGATTGAGTGAGGCGAATACTGGCGCCGCGCGCCGCGGCCGCGTTAGCCGGATCCGGCCGACGCTATCCGCAAACTGCGCTTATTCGAGGCAAGCTTGCGCCAGGTCCAACAGGCGTGTCCGGAAAATGCACCGGCTGTCCGTTCCCTGCGGATGCCGGCTACGCTGCCGGCCGGGCGCGGCCCGGCTTGCGCGAGGTCCGAGCGTGCTCTTTGATCAGGCGCACGAAGCGCTGCACCTGGCGGCCGGGGCGCTCGAAGCGCGAACGCACCAGACTCAGCGACAGCGGGATGGACTCGCGCAGCGGCCGCGTCACCACGCCGGGCCAGCCCTGCTGCCCGACCGAGAACTCGTCGACGATGGCCACGCCCGCACCCACCCGCACCAGGGCGCAGGCCAGTTCGGCGCGCACGATTTCCACGGCCGGATTCCAGCTTACGCCGGCACGCTGGAAGGCCGCGGCCACCAACTGTCCGAACGGAATGTTGCGGTTGTAGAGGATCAGCCGGCACTCGGCCAGCTCGGCCAGGCTGACCGCCCGCCTTGCGGCCAGGGCATGGCCTTGCGGCAGGATGCAAACCATCTCGCCGGTGGCCAGCGGCTCGACCACCAGGTTGGGATGGTCTATCGGCAGCACCGACACGGCCAGTTCCGCCTTGCGTCCCAACAGTTCGTGCGCCATGTCGGACAGCAGCGTGGTGTGGAACTTGAGCCTGACGTTGGGGTACAGCTCCATGTACTGCGCGATCACGGGCGGCACGAAGTTCAACGCCAGGCTGGGGCTGGAACACAGGGTCAACGCGCCCTCCGGCCGCTCGGCCAGGTCCCGCGCCAGTTCGTCGATGCGCAGGGCTTCGTCGAACAACGGCCCCACCTCCTGGAACAGACGCTGCGCTTCGGGGGTGGGCGTGAGCTTGCCCTTGTCGCGTTCGAACAGTTGCAGGCCCAGGCTTTGCTCGGTATGGGCGATGAGGCGGCTGACCGCGGGCTGCGACACGAACAGCAGCTTGGCCGCACCGTTCATGGAACCGGTCAGCATCACCGCCCGGAACGCTTCCATCTGCCTGAGCTTGAATCGCATGGCTGATCCGATAATCGTTTGTTATAACCCCTGGCCAACTTAGCATAAGCGCTGAAATCACGCTTTCATTAGCATCCCAGATTGCTCCTGGCGCGCTTTCCAGGACGATTCGATAAAGGGAATGCATGACACTCACAGTAGGTTTCGTGGGCCTGGGCATGATGGGCCTGCCCATGCTGGAAAACCTCGCCCGCGGCGAGGAGCGCTACAACATCCTGGCGTATGACCGCGACCCCGCGCGCCTGGAGCGCCTGGCGGACCACCCCGCCTGGAACCAGACGCTCAAACCGGCCGCCGGCCTGCAGGCGCTGGCCGCCTGCGACGTGGTCATCACCATGCTGCCCGACAGCGCCATCACCAACGCGGTGATCGAAGGCGAACACGGACTGGCGGGCGTGATGCGCCCCGGCTCCGTGCTGCTGGACATGGGTTCGTCCAACCCGGCCGAAACGCTGCGGCTGGCGCCGCTGTTGCGCGCGGCGGGCGTGACGCTCATCGATGCCCCGGTGTCGGGCGCGGTGGCCAAGGCGGCCGCCGGCACCCTGGCCATCATGGTGGGCGCCGATGCCGACGGCCTGGCGCGCGTGCGCCCGCTGCTCTCGCGCATGGGCGCTTCGCTCATCCACACCGGCGCCGTGGGTTCCGCCCATGCCATGAAGGCGCTGAACAACTACGTCTACGCGGCCGGCCTGCTGGCGGCCAGCGAAGCGCTCCTGATCGCGCAGCGCATGGACCTGGACCTGGAGGTGTTCACCGACGTGCTCAACGCCTCCAGCGGCCGCAACGTCGCCACCGAAACCAAGCTGCGCCAGTTCATCGTGCCCGGCAGCTACAACGGCGGCTTTGCCCTGGCGCTGATGGCCAAGGACCTGCGCACCGCCGATGCGCTGCAGACCCTGGCCGGCGTTCCGGCCTCGCAGCTGTCGCTGTGCACGGCGCTGTGGCAGCGCGCGCTTGCCGACATGCCCGCCGGCGTCGACAACACCGAAATCCACCGCTACCTGCAAGGCCTGGAAGCCCCGGCGCCGGCCTGAAGCGCCGGACGCCAACGATAACGAGATCCACAGGAGACAAGCATGAAACGATCCGCCGCCGCGCTTGCGCTGGCGCTGGTTCTGGGCGCGCCGCTCGCGCCCGCCGGCGCCGCGGGCTATCCCGACCACCCCATCCGCATGGTCGTGCCCTTTCCGCCAGGCAGCATCACCGACGTGGTGGCCCGCAGCCTGGGTAAGGCCATGGCCGACGATTTGGGCCAGCCGGTTGTGGTGGAGAACAAGCCCGGCGCCAACGGCATCATCGGCACCCACGACGTGGCCCGCGCCAAGCCCGACGGCTACACCCTGGTGGTGGTGGGCGTGTCCACGGCGGCCAGCGGCGTGAGCCTGTTCAAGGACCTGCCCTACAACCCCGCCACCGACCTCGCGCCCATCGGCGCCGTCGCCGAAACGCCCTATCTGCTGGTGGGTTCGCCGCGCATGCCGGGCACCCAGGTATCCGATCTGTTTGCCTACGGCGCCCAGCATCCGGGCAAGCTGACCTATGCCTATGGCTCGGGCAGCGCGCAGGTGTTCGGCGCCAAGCTGGCGGCCATGGGCAAGATCAACGTCACGCCCGTACCTTATCGCGGCGGTCCGCAGGCGCTCACCGACGTCATCGGCGGCACCGTCGACCTTACCTTCACCGATCTGGCCAACGGCCTGCAGCAGGCGCGCGCCGGCAAGGTCAAGACCTACGGCGTCAGCACCCCCGAACGCTTTCCGCTGGCCCCGGACATTCCCACGCTCAACGAAACCGGCGCCGCCGGCTTCGACCTGACCGTGTGGTTCGGCCTGATGGGTCCGGCCGGCCTGCCCGCGCCCGTGGTCGCACGCCTGTCGCAATCGCTGGACAAGGCCCTGGCCAACGGCGAACTCAGGCAGACCTATGAACGCCAGGGCCTGACCGTCAAGCAGCAGACCCCGGCCGAATTCGGCGGCTTCGTGCGCGCCGAGATCGACAAATGGGCCGCCATCGTCAAGGAAACCGGCATTCCGCCGCAATAGACCGCCCTCTTTCAACCGCTACCAGGAATTCCCCGCATGTCGCTGATCGATATCCGCAAACGCTGCCTCATCGTCGAGACCACGTATCACGAGAACGGCCCGGCCCCCGAACGCCCGCTCAAGCTGGCGGCTTCCTGCGCCGTCATCCGCAATCCCTACGCCGGCCGCTACGAACCGGACCTGATGCCCTTCATGGCGGAACTGCGCAGCCTGGGTACGCTGCTGGCGACCGAGCTGGTCGAGACGCTGGGCGGCAAGGACCAGATCGAGGTCTACAGCAAGGCCGCCATCGTCGGCCTGGACGGCGAAATGGAGCATGGCGCGGTCTGGCACGAGGCCGGCGGCTGGGCCATGCGCAGCGTGCTGGGCGAACCCCGCGCCATGGTGCCCGCCGTCAAGGCCGTGGCCGTGGCTGGCTACCGCATGATGGTGCCGGTGCACTACATCCACGCTTCGTATGTGCGCAGCCACTTCAACAGCATCGAGATCGGCATCCAGGATGCGCCGCGCGCCAACGAGATCCTGTTCGCCCTGGTCATGGGCACGGGCGGCCGGGTGCATTCGCGGCTGGGCGGACTGACCAAGGAAGCCGTGTCCGTGCACGACGGACAGCGCTAGGGAGACTCAGGCGCCCGGGATCGTCAGAGACAGGCCCGCGCGGTCGGCCACGTTGCAGATATGGGCGCGCATGGCGCGGCGCGCGGCGTCGGCGGAACCGGTAGCCAGCGCGTCGATGATGGCCGCGTGCTCGTAGATCGGCTCGCGCACGCGCGCCGGATCGGCGAACGCGACCTGCCGGCTGCCGTCCACCACTTCGGCGATGTTCTCGGCCAGGTCCAGCAGCATGGGGCTGCCGGCGATCTCGTACAGGCAGGCGTGGAAGGCGCGGTCGCCTTCCGACATGGCCACCAGGTCGCCAGCGTCGGCGGCCTGCTCCATGTGCGTGATGGTGGCGCGCAGGCGGGCCAGCCCCGCCTGGGTGACGACGCCCGCGGCCAGGCCGGCGGCCAGCTCCTCCAGCTGGTTGCGCACCAGATAGACGTCGCGCAAGGCATAGCGGCCCTGGAAGCGCCAGCGGCCGTAGGCGCTGCCCAGGCCTTTTTCGCCGGGCCGGGCGATGAACACGCCGCGGCCAGCTTCGCTGCGCAGCAGTCCCAGCCCTTCCAGCATGGTGATGGCCTCGCGCAGCGAGGCGCGGCTCACGCCCAGTTCCTCGGCCAACTGGCGCTGCCCCGGCAGCTTGCCGGCCTCGGCCCAATCGCGCTGGCGGATGCGGGCCTGCAACTGCTGGGCTATGTGTTCGACGGTGTTCATCGCGGAATTCTCAAGGCAGGGGTGCGCGGCTACCGCCCGGTTTGGCGTTGACAGCCATATACTGCCTGGGCATTATGACATTCAACTGGTCTGACCGGTTTGGATAAAGCCGTACTGCAAAGCGCCCCGGCACGGCCGCGGGCCCCACGCACTCTCTCGTACATAGCGCCGCTCATGACCGACCTCTACGATCGATTTGCCCGCGCCGTCGACGCCATGGCCCGACTGGCTGACTACCCCTATTCCGAACGCCGCCAGGCCTGGCTGGACCGGCTGCGCGTCAATCTGCCCGAACTCACCGTGCTGGACTCGCTGGCGCCGGAAGCCGAGCTGGGCTACCTGGCGCCGCCGCCCGCCGCGCCCGCTGAACGGCTGCCCGCCGCGCAGGCCGGCCGCGGCGTCGCGGTGTCGCGCCACGCGCGCGGCATCGCCGCGATTGCCCGCGAATGCCGCGAGGACCCGGCGCGCGCCGCCGACGCCGCCCGCGCCGCGCTGGCCGCAGCCCGGCAGCAGGCCGGTCTGAATGCCTTCATCAGCCTGTCCGACACCCCGGCGCTGGACGGCGCCGCGGCCGCGGCCGCGCGCAGGCTGCGCGAAGGCGCGGCCATGCCGCTGATGGGCGTGCCGATCGCCGTCAAGGACCTGATGCAGGTCGCAGGCTTTCCCCAGACCAACGGCAGCGGCGGCCTGAAGCCGCCGCCCGCGCTGCACGATGCGCTGGCCGTGGCGCGGCTGCGCGAAGCCGGCGCGCTGGTGGTGGGCACGACCAACCTGCACGAGCTGGCCTACGGCATCACCAGCGAAAACCCGCATTACGGCTGGGTCGGCAATCCGCGCGGGGCGGGCTATACCGCGGGCGGCTCCAGCGGCGGCTCGGCCGCGGCGGTGGCCGCCGGCATCGTCCGCCTGGCCATCGGCACCGACACCGCGGGCTCCATCCGCATCCCCGCCGCCTGCTGCGGCGTGGTCGGCTTCAAACCCACCTTCGACGCCATTTCGCGCGAGGGCGCGCAGGCGCTGGGCGCCAGCCTGGACCACCTGGGTCCCATTGCCGCCAGCGTGGCGGATGCCGCCCTGGCCTATTCGATCATGTCGGGCCAGGCCGAACGCACCGTCAGCGCCGGTGCGCTGACGGGCCTGCGCGTGGGCGTGCCGCGCAATTACTTCTACGACCCGCTGGCCGAGGACGTGGCGCAGGCAGTCGACCATGCGCTGGCGCGGATGCAGGCCGACGGCGCCACGCTGGTGCCGCTGGACCTGCCCGGCGTCGAGCACAGCGCGGCGCTGCAATTCGCCACCCTGTGCAGCGAAGCCACCGACATCCACTGGCGCCGGCTGGTCGACCAGCCCGAGACGCTGGGCGACGACGTGCGCGTGCGCCTGGAGATCGGCCAGTTCTTCCCTGCCACCTGGTACACGCGGGCGCAGCGCGGCCGCGCCGCGCTGGCGCGCATGTTCGACCAGGCGATGCAGTCGGTGGACGTGCTGGTCACCCCCACGCTGCGCATCGAGCCGCCGCGCTCCGGCGCCGGCGCGGTCACCATCGGGGGCCGCGAAGTGCCGCTGCACACCGCCGTCACGGGCCTCACCATGCCCTTCAACCTGACCGGCATGCCAGCGTTGACGCTGCCCTGCGGCAGCGGCCGCAACGGCTTGCCGCTGGGCTTGCAGATCGCCGGTGCGCGCGGCGCCGATTGGCGCGTGCTGAACACGGCCGCGCGCGTGGAAAGCCTGCTGGCGGCCTGACGCCGCCGCCGTGGCCGGCGCCATCGCCGGTCCCGGTCTCCATGCTGGTAAGCCCTAACTGGTCAGACCGGTACTACAAGATTACAAACAAGCAGAGTTCCCGCCCGCCGACGCCTCGCCCGCGCGAGCGACGGCATCGCCGTTGATCCTTTCCAAAAGGAAACCACGATGAAACTGCTCCGCTTAGCCGCAGCCGTATCCGCGGTCGTACTTGCCTCTGCCGCCCACGGCGCCGATCCTGTCGTCATCGGCGTGAGCATCGCGCAGTCCCCGCCCGGCTCGGTGGTGCAAGGCACCCAGGTGAAGGACGGCGTGGAAATCATCGCCAAGATGATCAACGACAAGGGCGGCGTGCTGGGCCGGCCGCTGAAGATCGTCTACGAAGACAACCAGGGCATTCCGGAAAAAGGCCGCGCGGCGGCCGAGAAACTGATCTCGCGCGACAAGGTCGTGGCCGTGACGGGCGGCCACCAAAGCTCGGTCTGCCTGGCCGAAATCGAAGTCGCGCACCGCTACAAGGTGCCCTACGTCAACACCAATTGCTGGTCCGACGACGTGCGCGCCAAGGGCTATCCGGAAGTCTTCAATCCGGCCAACTACAACACCCGCGTCTCCAGCGCCATGGCCGACACCATCGCGGCGCTGAAGGTCAAGAACGTGATCGCCTTCGCCGAGAACACCGACTACGGTATCGGCCAGGCCAAGCTGCTGGGCGAGTTCCTCAAGAAGGCCGCGCCGCAGACCCAGTACAAGTACGTGGCGCTGGACCGCGCCGGCAAGGACTTCACGCCGGCCGTGCTGCCGTTGCGCGCAAGCCCGCCGGACCTGGTGGTCAACATCATGCTGCCGCCGGCCGCCTACATCCTGATGAACCAGCTCTACGAACAAGGCGTGGCGCCCAGCGCCAAGACCTGGTTCTACGACGGCGCCGGCATCGCCGACTATCCGGACTTCTGGAAGAACGTGAAGGAAGCCGGCAAGTACATGCTGGCCTTCGGCCTTTACCACCCGCAGATGCCCATGCCGCAGATGGGCCTGGACGTGGCCGCCACTTACCAGAAGCAGGCCAAGACCGAACCCAACCGCCTGATCTTCCAGGCCGCGGACTCGGTGCTCCTGATCGCCCGCGCCATCGAAGAGGCCAAGTCCACCGACAGCGCCGCCATCATCAAGGCGCTGCAAGGCATGCAGTTCGAAGGCGTGCGCGGCAAGTTCGGGTTCTCGCAGCAGCCCGGCTACACCTACCAGCAGTGGGTCGACATTCCCTACGTCACCTATCAGCTGACCGAGGTGGACCAGCCACTGAGCAAGACGACGCTGATCCAGGCCACCGGCCAGCCGCTGCAGGTCGACAAGCTGGTCAAACCGAAATAGTGGCGCCCCCACGCTGCGTCTTCGGCTTGCTGCCCCGACAGCAAGAAGGCTGGATCGCCTCCACGCCGTGACCGCAACACGCGCCGGGGCCCCGCCCCGGCGCCAGGGAGAATCGAGTGCTGGCATTGGACCTGTTCGTCAACGGCCTGATCATCGGCCTGTACTACGCGCTGATGGCGGTCGGCCTGACCATGATCTTCGGCATCCTGAAGGTCGTGAACTTCGCCCATGGCGAGTTCTACATGATAGGCGCCTACACCTACACCCTGGTGTCGCTGGCCCTGGGCGTACCCCCCTGGCTGGCGCTGCCGGTCGCGGCCGCCGCTGGCGCGCTGCTGGGCTGGGCCACGGAACGCTGGCTGATGCGTCCGCTGTATGCGGGCTACGGCTCCTGGGGGCTGATGAAGGACGAGTACGCGGTGGTCGTTACCTTCGGCCTGTCGCTGCTGCTGATCAACCTGGTGGACAAGGTCGTGGGCCCCTACCCCATGCGCGGCCCGGCGCTGTCCGACGTGACGCGCATGGCGATCGGCCCCTTCATGATGAGCGGCCAGAAGCTGATCACCGCGGGCCTGTCCATCGTGCTGCTGATCGGGCTGGCGCTCTTCATCAAGCGCTCGCTGTGGGGCCGGCAGGTGCAGGCGGTGGCGCAGAACCGGCTGGGCGCCTCTATCGCCGGCATCGACACGGCGCGCGCCAGCAGCATCATCTTCATGGCCTCCGGCGTGCTGGCGGCGCTGGCCGGCGCGCTGCTGGCGCCGGTCATCAACCCGGCGCCGGACGTGGGCGCGTTTCCGGCGATCAAGTCCTATGTGATCGTGGTCATAGGCGGCATGGGCTCGATTCCCGGCAGCATCGTCGCGGCGCTGGCGCTGGGGGTGCTGGAGAGCTTCGGCGCGGTCTACCTGTCCTATGACTACCGCGACACCTTCGGCCTGGCCTTGCTGATCCTGATCCTGCTGTTCCGGCCCAAGGGCCTGTTCGGCGAGCGCGCGCGGGAGGTCTGAACATGGATCCGCTGACCCATCCCAATCTGCTGCGCAACAAACTCACCCAGGAAATGCGGCTGTCGCTGGCGTTCCTGGCCGTGCTGGCCCTGCTGCCGCTGGGCGTGTCCTCGCCGTACTGGCTGGGCGTGCTGATCGTCAGCATGTACTTCGCCATGCTGGCCTGCGGCTGGAACCTGCTGGCGGGCTATGCCGGCCAGTTCTCGCTGGCGCCGGCCGCCTTCGCCATGCTGGGCGGCTACACCACTGGTCTCCTGGCCTATCACTGGCAGGTGCCGCTGTGGCTGGGCCTGCCGCTGTCCGCGGTGGTGCCCGGACTGATCGGCTTGGTGCTGGGCCGCATCGTGCTGCGTCTGTCCGGGCCCTACCTGGCGCTGACCACGCTGTCCTTCGCCGAGATCGTGCGCCTGGTGATCTACAACTCCATCGACTTCACGCGGGGCGACCAGGGTCTGCACGTGCCGGCGCTGCTGGAGAGCCGCGTGGGCAACTATTACCTGTTCCTGGCCGCGCTGGCGGCGGTGACGCTGCTGATCTTCCTGCTGCTGCGGGCGCGCCCGGGGCGCTTCCTGCAGGCCATCCGCGACGACGAGATCGGCGCGGCCAGCCGCGGCATCGACGTGGTGCGCTACAAGACGCTGGCGTTCCTGGTCAGCTGCGCCATCTGCGGCTTCGCCGGCGGCCTGTACGGCACCTTCGCGCAGCTGGTCAGCCCGGAACTCGGCATCGTGACGCAGACCGGCATGGTGATTGCCATGGTGGTGATCGGCGGCATGGGCACGCTGGTCGGGCCGCTCCTGGGTGCGGTGCTGGTGTACGTCGCGTCGGAACTGCTGCGCGACGCGGGCAACATCCAGATGATCGTATTCGCGCTGCTGGTCATCATCTTCGCGCGCTTCTTCCGCGAAGGGCTGTGGGGCCTGGCGCGCCGCGCCTTCCTGCGCCGATCCAGCGACGCCCGCGCCAGCGCCAGGGGGGCCTGATGCCACTGCTGCAGATATCCGGAATACAAAAACGCTTCGGCGGCCTGCTGGCCGTGAACGGCGCGGGCATGGACGTCGCCGACGGCGAGCTGCTGGGACTGATCGGCCCCAACGGCTCCGGCAAGACCACCCTGCTCAATGTGCTGTCCGGCCACCTGGCGGCGGACGCGGGACAGGTGCTGCTGGACGGCCGCAGCGTGATGGGCCTGAATCCCACGCGGCTGACGCGGCTGGGCGTGCTGCGCATGTTCCAGATGACCCGCGTCTTCAACCGGGTCAGCGCCTATGACAACCTGATCGTGTGCGGGCTGGCCATGGGCCTGGACGAAACGGCCGCAAGCCGCCGCGCGCTGGATCTGCTGGACGAGCTCAAGCTGGCCCACGTCATGCACCTGGACGCCGGACAGCTATCGGGCGGACAGAAGAAGCTGTTGGAGTTCGGCGCCTGCTTCATGGCGCAGCCGCGCATCGCGCTGCTGGACGAGCCCTTCGCCGCGGTGCATCCGGTCATGAAGGAAACCATGTCGGAATTCATCCGCCGCCGCAACCAGAGCGGCCAGACCTTCATCCTGGTCAGCCACGACATGCCGGTGGTGGTGGACTTGTGCCCGCGCTCGGTGTGCATGAACGCCGGCCGCGTGCTGGCCGACGGCCCCACGCAGCAGGTGCTGCGCGAACCCGCGGTGATCGAAGCCTATCTGGGCGAACCGGGACAAGAGGAGCAGGACCATGCCTGACACGCTGCTCGCCATGGAAGGCGTGACCGCGGGCTACATGGGCGACATCGACGTGCTGCGCAACGTCTCGCTCACGGTGCAGGCCGGCCGCATCAGCGGCCTGATCGGCCTGAACGGCGCGGGCAAGTCCACGCTGATGAAAGCCATCTGCGGCTTCCTGCGGCCCAAGTCCGGCCGCGTCACGCGCGCCGGGCGCGACATCTCGGGCCAGCCGCCGCACCGCATGATCGACGACGGCCTCTGGTACATCCCGCAGGAGTCCAGCCTGTTCCCCTACCTGACGGTGGAAGAGAACCTGCGCCTGCCGCTGGAAGGCCGGCGCAAGCGCTACGGCGACGTGCTGGAGCCGCGCTTCAAGGAAACGCTGGAGCGCTTTCCGGTGCTGAAGGAAAAGCTCAAGGACCAGGCCGGCAACCTGTCCGGCGGCCAGCAGAAATCGCTGGAATTCGCCAAGGCCTACATGGTGCAGCCGCAGGTCTGCCTGATCGACGAGCCCAGCATCGGCCTGGCGCCGCGCGTCGCGGCCGAAGTCTTCCAATGGATCCGCGCCTTCGCCGACGCCGGCATGGGCATCCTGCTGGTGGACCACAACGTGCGCCGGGTGGTGGCCATGTCCAACCACATCTACGTGCTGAGCCTGGGCGAGATCACCGCCTCGGGTTCGCCGGAGGACTTCGCCGGCGACCTGCACGAGCAGGTGCGCGAATGGCTGGGGATCAATTTCTGATGGCCGCCCGCACCCTGATCGCCCAGCCCCTGACACCCGAGACCTTCGCTCCCTATGGCGAGGTCGTCAGCAGCGCCGGCCGCGCCGGCCGTTCCATCAACGCCGGCACCTCGCTGCGGGTGGAAATGGGCGAACCCGATCTGCTGGACGCGGAAGGCCGGCCTTCGCTATCGGTTTTCCGTGCGCAGGCGATCGCCCT
This sequence comes from Achromobacter xylosoxidans, assembly GCF_014490035.1. Taxonomy (NCBI): domain Bacteria; kingdom Pseudomonadati; phylum Pseudomonadota; class Betaproteobacteria; order Burkholderiales; family Alcaligenaceae; genus Achromobacter; species Achromobacter xylosoxidans. The sequence continues at coordinate 4,271,653 of NZ_CP061008.1, forward strand.
GCCCTTTGCCGCGCGCATGCTGGAACGCCACAGGCTGGGCAGCCAGACCTTCCTGCCGCTGGCAGGCACGCCTTATGTGGTGCTGGTGGCACTGGGCGCGGAGGCGCCGGACCTGGCCACGCTGCGCGCCTTCATGGCGGGCGCGGGCGTGGGCATCACGCTGCGCAGGGATGTCTGGCACCACCCGCTGATGGCGCTGGCGGACGGCGAATTCGCCGTGCTGGAGCGCGCAGGCCCCACGGTGGATTGCGAAGTGATCGATCTGCCGGATGCGCCCTGGACCATCCAGGCCGCCTGAACTACACCGTACGCCGCCAGACGCTGGCCAGCCAGGGCTGTTGCTCGCGCGGCAGGCCCTGCGGCCGGTAGTAGTGTTCCAGCGCCTCGAAGCCGGCCGCCGTCAGCAGCGCGCTCCAGCCTTCCAGGTCATGGTAGGCGCCGTAGCGCCCGCGGTTCCAGCCTTCCTGGTTGCCGCCGCGCGGGTTGGAGCTGAACAGCACGCCGCGCGGCTTGAGCGCGCCGTGCAAGGCGCGCAGCACCTGCGGCAGTTCCTGGCCAGGCACGTGGAACAAGGCGGCGTTGGCAAAGATGCCGTCGAAGCGCTCTGGCGGCAACGCCAGGCGCAGGAAGTCCTGCTGCCAGACCTCGCAGCCAGTGGCCTGCCGCGCCATCTCGACGAAGCGCGGCGTCCCGTCCAGGCCGACCGGCCGGTGGCCCAGGGCCGCGAACGTTTTCAGGTCGCGGCCCGGCCCGCAGCCGAAATCCAGGATGTCGTAGGGAGGATCGCCTTCGATGTGGCGCAGAAGCGCCGCAATGTTCTGGCTGACGTCATGGTCGCGCGTGCCGGCCTCGAACGATTCCGCGTTCTCTTGGTAGTGCGCGACGGTCAGGGAGCTGATCTTGGCGAGGTCTTCGGCGTCGAGTTTCATGGGGTGATTGTGCCGCAAAAAACCGCATGCGGCCGTCGCCGGAAGCCGGCTCCGTCCGGCTGCCTGGCAACCGGGCGGATCCGTCTCAACCTGCGCAAGCTTCCCATGGAGTGTCAGACGCCGGCAGTGCGCCAGCGTCGGACACCCTCTCGACGCCCTGCCGGCCTCAGGCCGCCAGGCGGCCTTCGATGCTGGCCTTGGTGGCCGGCAGGTCTGCAGGCAGGCCCTGCTTGAGCTGGGCGAAGAGCTCCTGGTGCAATGCCAGTTCGTCGCGCCAGGCGGCGGCGTCGACCGACATGACCTGTTCGAACTTGTCCGGGCTGAACTCCAGGCCGGTCCAGTCGATGTCCTGATAGCTCGGCGAAATGCCGAACACCTGGTCCACGCCCTTGGACTGGCCGTCGATGCGGCCCAGCATCCAGCGCAGCACGCGCATGTTGTCGCCGAACCCCGGCCAGACGAACTTGCCGTCCGGACCCTTGCGGAACCAGTTGACGCAGTAGATGCGCGGCAAGGTGGCGCCGGCGGCTTCCAGCTGCTTGCCCAGCTTCAGCCAGTGGCTGAAGTAGTCGCTCATGTTGTAGCCGCAGAACGGCAGCATGGCGAAGGGATCGCGGCGCACCACGCCCTGCTGGCCGGCAGCGGCGGCGGTGGTTTCCGAGCCCATGGTGGCGGCCATGTAGACGCCTTCGACCCAGTTGCGGGCTTCGGTGACCAACGGCACGGTGGTGGAGCGGCGGCCGCCGAAGATGAAGGCGTCGATGACCACGCCTTCGGGGTTTTCCCATTCGGGGTCGATGGACGGGCATTGCGCGGCCGGCGCGGTGAAGCGCGCGTTCGGGTGCGCGGCCTTGCGGCCGGTTTCGCGCGCGATGGCGGGCGTCCAGTCCTGGCCCTGCCAGTCGATCAGGTGCGCCGGCGGTTCGTCCGTCATGCCTTCCCACCAGACGTCGCCGTCATCGGTGAGCGCCACGTTGGTAAAGATGACGTTGGCCTTGAGCGTGGCCATGGCGTTGAAGTTGGTCTGCTCGCTGGTGCCCGGGGCCACGCCGAAGTAGCCGGCTTCCGGGTTGATGGCGTGCAGGCGGCCGTCCTTGCCGGGCTTGATCCAGGCGATGTCGTCGCCGATGGTGGTGACCTTCCAGCCGTCCATGCCTTGCGGCGGGATCAGCATGGCGAAGTTGGTCTTGCCGCAGGCCGACGGGAACGCGGCTGCCACGTGATACTTGCGGCCCTTGGGCGAGGTCACGCCCAGGATCAGCATGTGTTCGGCCAGCCAGCCCTGGTCGCGGCCCATGGTGGAGGCGATGCGCAGCGCGAAGCACTTCTTGCCCAGCAGCGCGTTGCCGCCGTAGCCCGAGCCGAAGCTCCAGATTTCGCGGGTCTTGGGGAAATGGACGATGTACTTGGTCGGGTTGCACGGCCAGGCCACGTCGGCCTCGCCTGCGGCCAGCGGTTTGCCCACCGAATGCACACAGGGCACGAAGTCGCCGTCGGCGCCCAGCACGTCATAAACCTGCTTGCCCATGCGCGTCATGATGCGCATGTTCACGGCCACGTAGGGGCTGTCGGACAATTCCACGCCGATGTGGGCGATGTCCGAACCCAGCGGACCCATCGAGAACGGCACGACATACAGCGTGCGGCCGCGCATGGCGCCGTCGAACAGGCCGTTGAGCGTCTCGCGCATGGCGGCGGGCTCGGCCCAGTTGTTGGTCGGGCCGGCGTCCTCGGCGCGATCGGAGCAAATGAAGGTGCGGTCCTCCACGCGGGCGACGTCGGAAGGATCCGAGCACGCCAGGAAGGAATTAGGCCGCTTGGCGGGGTTCAGCCTGCGCATCGTGCCCGCCTGGACCATCTGTTCGCACAGCCGGTCATATTCTTCCTGGGAACCGTCGCACCAGACGACCTGGTCCGGCTTGGCCAGCGCCACAAAGCTGGCGACCCAGTCGATCAGGCCGCGGTGCTTCACATAGGCAGGCACGTTCAAGGCTGCCAATCCCCCATCCAAAGGCTTATTCATCGGGGTTTATCTCCATACTAGTAAGGCTAATGGTGATACGGCCCCAATTGGCATGGGGCCGTATCAATTTGCGCCATCATACTTGCAGCGGCTGGTTGCCCGTCAACCCATCCTCTTGGACGACATTGTCACCGGTTGAGACGGGTCAGGCGTAGCGGCCGTCGCGCAGCTCGCGGCGGATGATCTTGCCGGTGGCGGTCGTCGGCAAACTGGTTACAAAGCGGATCGCGCGCGGATACTCGTGGGCCGCCAGGCGCTTGCGCACGTGGGCCTGCAGCTCCTGCACCAGCGCGTCGCTGCCTTCGTAGCCGGCGTTCAGCACCACATAGGCCATCACGATCTCGGTGCGCTGGGCGTCCGGCACACCCACCACCGCGGCCATGCGCACGGCCGGATGGCCGATCAGGCAGTCCTCGATGGGTCCCGGGCCGATGCGGTAGCCGGCGCTGGTGATGACGTCGTCGTTGCGGCCGACGAAGCGGATGAAACCCTGCGCATCGCGCACGCCCTGGTCGCCGGTCAGCAGGTAGTCGCCCGCGAATTTTTCGGCGGTGGCCTCGGGGTTGTTCCAATAGCCCAGGAACATGACGGGGTCCGGCCGCAATACGCCGATATTCCCCTCCTGTCCATCCGCCACTTCGACACCACGGTCATCCACAATAGCAACCCGGTGGCCCGGCGCCGCGCGGCCGATGGCGCCAATGCAGGGGGCGAACAGGGACGAGCAGGACGACACCAGCATGTTGCATTCGGTCTGGCCGTAGAACTCGTTGATGGTCACGCCCAGCACGCGCCGGCCCCAGTCTATGAGTTCGGCCCCCAGCGACTCGCCGCCGCTGGCCACCGAGCGCAGCGCCAGCGCGCCGGCGCCGGCCGGCAGCTCGGCGCCGCGCATCATCTTGAGTGCGGTGGGCGGCAGGAAGGTGTGAGTCACGCCATGGCGCGCCATCAGCTCGAAGGCGCTGGCGCCGTCGAACTTCTCGAAGCGGCGCGCCAGCACCGGCACGCCGTGGTGCCAGGACGGCAACAGCACGTCCAGCAGGCCGCCGATCCAGGCCCAGTCGGCCGGCGTCCACATCAGCGCGGCATTCTCCGGGAAGAATTCGTGCGACATCTCCACGCCCGGCAGATGGCCCAGCAGCACCCGGTGCGCGTGCAGCGCGCCCTTGGGCTTGCCGGTGGTGCCCGACGTATAGATGATGACGGCCGGGTCGTCGGCCGCCGTCGCCACCGGCGTGTAGTCGTCGGATTCGGTGGCCAGCGCAGCGTGGAAAGGCACGGCGTCGTCCGGGCAGTCCGGGTCGATGCAATAGACCACCTTCAGGTCGGGCAGCCCGGCGCGGATCTCGCGCAGCTTGCGGCAGCCTTCCGCGTCGGTCACCAATGCGGCCGCGCCGCTGTTGGCCAGGCGGTACTGGATCGCGTCCACGCCGAACAGCGTGAACAACGGCACCGCCACCGCGCCCATCTTGTAGACCGCGATATGGGTCACCGCCGTTTCGGGCGCCTGCGGCAGGTAGACGGCGACGCGGTCGCCGCGCTTGACGCCGTGGCGCTCCAGGCTGTGCGCCAGCCGGTTGGACTGGGCCCTGATCTGATCGAAGGTGTAGCGCGATTGCGCGCCGTCGCTCTGCTCGTAGATCAGCGCCAGCCGGCCGCTGCCGTCGGCCCACTTGTCGCAGGCGTCGACGCCGATGTTGTAGGCCGCCGGCACCTGCCATTGGAACTGGGACGCGAGCTGCGCGTAGGAATCGGCTCTGGACAGCATGGTTTGTCTCTGATGTTGTTGTCGAACGCGCCGGCGCCCGGCGCCAGCGATGTAACGTCTTGCCTCAAACTTGACCCTGGCTCAATAATAAGCCCCCGCCCCTCCCCAGCCCACTCCCCGCCGCATGGAAAAAGCCGCCACCGTCCCGATGCGCCGCCCGCCGGCCAGCGCCAAATCCGAACAGCGCATCCGCGACATCCTGCGCGTCGCCCGCCAGGTCTTTTCCGAAGCCGGCTTCCAGGCGGCCACCACCACCGAAATCGCGCAGCGCCTGGGCGTGTCCGAAGCCACCGTGTTCACTTACTTCGGCGGCAAGCGCGAACTGTGCGTGCGGGTGATCAGCGACTGGTACGACGAGATCATCGCCAAGGTCGAGGACAGCCTGCCCCACGTGCACGGCGCGCGGGCCCGGCTGCATTACCTGGTGCATGCGCACCTGCGCCACCTGTTGGCCGAAGGCACCGGGCTGTGCGCCTTCATCCTGTCCGAAGGGCGCGCGCGCAACGACGATTTCGGCGAGGTCTACGCGGAACTGCAACGCCGCTACACCGCGCCGCTGATGGGCATCCTGGCCCAGGGCCAGGCCGACGGCGATATCCGCCGCGACATGCCGCTGCGGCTCTTGCGCTCGGCCGTCTACGGGCCGATGGAGCACGTGCTGTGGGACGCCATCCTGCGCGGCGCGCGGGTGAACGTGGCCGCCACCGCCGACCAGCTGGTCGGCTTTCTGTGGCAGGCGCTGCAACCGCCCGCGCAGGACGCGCTGGCGCTCGCGCAATTCCGCGGCGAAGTACGGGACGCCCTGCATCGGCTTCAATCGTCGGAAAACAAGGACGGCGGCTCGTACTGAGGAAAGCCGTTGTAGGCCTCGCCCCGCTCGGCGGGCGCCAGGGTCCATGAATGGCGGGCGTTGGGCACGCCGCCATCCACCCGGATGACGCTGCCGTTGATGAAGGCGGCGGCCGGCGACAGCAGGAACACCACCGCCGCCGCCAGCTCGGCCTCGGTGCCGAAGCGCTGCAGCGGCACCTTGGTGCGCAATTCGCGCAGCACGGCGCGGTAGCCCTCGTCGTAGCTGTCCATGCCGCTGGAAGCGATCCAGCCCGGCGCCACCGCGTTGACGCGCACGCCCGCATGGCCCCATTCGCAGGCCGCGGTTTCGGTCAGGTTCCAGACGCCGGCGCGGGCCGCGCCCGAATGCCCCATGCCCGGCATGCCGCCCCAGATGTCGGCCAGCATGTTGACGATGGCGCCGCCATGCTGGCGCATGTGCTGGGTATAGACCTCGCGCGACATCAGGAAGGTGCCGTGCAGATTGTTCTGCACCACCGCGTTCCAGCCGTTGTAGCTGATGCGGTCCAGCGGCGCGGGGAACTGGCCGCCCGCGCAATTGAACAAGCCGTCGATGGCGCCATGCCGCGCCAGCGCATCGGAAACCGCGCCGCGCACGCCGGCCTCGTGGCGAATGTCGCAGGCGTGCACGCTGATGCGGCTGGCGGCCTCCGGATAGATGCGGGAGATTTCGTCCTGCGCCGCCTGCAGCTTGTCCAGCTTGCGCCCCACCAGCGCCAGGCCTGCGCCCAGCGACGCCAGCTCGTGCGCGGTGCAGCGGCCCAGGCCGCTGCCGCCGCCGGTCACGACGATGGTCTTGCCTTGATACAGGCCCGGCCGGAATACCGACGCGTAGCGCTGGCCGGCGGCCGCGCCGCCTGCGTTCTGGCTCATGTCTCGCTCCATTATTTTTTTGAGGATAACTCAATATTTGTTCCGATTCGATGGCCGGAACAGAAATTTCAACCTAGAATCGATCGTTAGTCCCGTTGCTTTGTTGAGCTTGAATCAAGAAAACTGGAGACCAGGAATGACCACGCCCGCCCCGCTGGACGTCGCCCACGACGGCCCCATCGCCCGCCTGACGCTGAACCGCCCCGACATGCGCAACGCGTTCGACGACACGCTGATCGCCGCCCTGACCGGCGCCGTGCAGGCTGCGGTGGACGATCCCGCCGTGCGCGTGCTGCTGCTGACCGGCGCCGGCAAGGCCTTCTGCGCCGGCGGCGACCTGAACTGGATGCGCAAAATGGCCACGCTGACCGACGCCGAGAACCGCGCCGACGCGGCCAAGCTGGCCCGCATGCTGCACGCGATCTGGTCCTGCCCCAAGCCCGTGGTGGCCTGCGTCAACGGCGACGCCTATGCCGGCGGCATGGGCCTGGTGTCGGCCTGCGACGTCGCCATCGCCGCGGACAGCGCGCATTTCTGCCTGTCGGAAACCCGGCTGGGGCTGCTGCCCGCCACCATCAGCCCCTACGTGCTGCGCGCCATGGGCGAGCGCGCGGCCAACCGGTACTTCCTGACCGCCGAGCGCTTCGACGCCGCGACCGCGTTCCGGCTGGGATTGGTGCACGATATCGCGCCCTTGGCCGAGCTGGCGCAGCGCGCCGAGGCGCTGTGCCACGCCCTGTGCGACAACGGCCCCGGCGCGGTGCAGGCCAGCAAGCGGCTGGTGCGCGATTTCGCCGGCCAGGAGATCGACGCCGCCCTCATCGCCGACACGGTGGAGCGCATCGCGGCCGTGCGCAGCACGGACGAAGCCCGCGAAGGCGTCAGCGCCTTCCTGGAAAAGCGCGAGCCCGCCTGGCGCGCAAAGCGCTAGGCGCCCAGCCGCTCGGCCAGGAAATCCACGAAGGCCCGCAGCTTGGGCAGCGGGTGCCTGCTGTCCGGCCACAGCACGGAAAAGCGGCCACCGGCATCGAGACAGTCGTCCAGCACGGTGGCAAGACGGCCTTCGTCCAAGGCCGCCCGCAGCGCAAAATCGGGCAGATAGGCCAGGCCCAGCCCAGCTTGGGCCGCGCCGATCAACGCCTCCACGCTGTTGAAGCTCAGCGCCGCCGGCGCGGGTGCGACAGGGCCGTCGCGGAACTGCCATGGCTGCACCTGACCCGTGCCCGGATAGCGATAGGCCAGCCTGGCATGTCCGTCCAAGTCGCCCGGCGCTCGCGGCGTGCCGCGGGCGGCCAGATAGGCGGGCGCGCCCGCCACCACGAAGCGGTAAGGCCGCAGCGGCCGCGCCCTTAAGCGCGAATCCGCAAAGTCGCCGCTGCGTATTACCGCGTCCAGCCCCTCGCCGATGACATCGACGATGCGGTCGTTGAAATCCAGTTCCAGCTCGATCTCGGGATAGCGGCGGGTGAACTCGGGCAGCAATGGCAGCAGCAGGCGGTAGCCGATGGCCGGCACGCTGACCCGCAGCCGGCCGCGCGGCGCCTCGCGGCCCCGCGTCACCTCGGCTTCCGCTTCATCCAGTTCGTTCACGATGCGCAGGCAGCGCTCCAGGTAGAGCGCGCCCTCTTCGGTCAGGCTGATGCGCCGCGTGCTGCGGTTGAGCAGGCGCACGCCCAGCCTGTCCTCCAGCCGCGCCACGCTCTTGCCCACGGCCGACGCCGACAGGCCCAGATGCTCCGCGGCCGCGACATAGCTGCCGCGCTGTGCGGCGTGGACGAAGGCGTGTATTCCGTTCAGGCTGTCCATTTCCGCCCCATTAAGGATTATTTATCCGCTCAGACAGGATATCGGCGGTGTTTTTGTTTCATTGACGCAATTTTATCCTTCATCGACGCCTATCCCGGCTATTCCAACCTGATTCGTCGATGCCTTCTTCTTCCTCAGTTCCTGTCTCCCCGGGCTGGACCGTGCTTGCCGTCTGCACGGCCGCCCTCATCCTGCCCTTGAGCTTTTCCGGCGGCGCGGTCGCCACGCCCGCCATCGGCCGCGACCTGGGCGGCGGCGCCCAGGCGCTCGGCTGGATCACCAACGCCTTCATGCTGAGCTTCGGCAGCCTGCTGATGGCGGCGGGCACGCTGGCCGATGCCTATGGCCGCAAGCGCCTGTTCGTGTCCGGCGTGGCCTTGTTCGCGCTGGTATCGGTTGCGCTGGCGCTCGCTCCCACGGTGGCCTGGCTGGACGGCCTGCGCGCGCTGCAAGGCGCGGGCGCCGCCGCGGCCCTGGCCGGCGGCTCGGCGTCCCTGGCCCACGCCTGCCCGGGCCCGGCGCGCACCCGTGCATTCGGCCTGCTCGGCGCCAGTTTCGGCGCGGGCCTGGCGCTGGGGCCGATGCTGGCCGGCCTGCTGATCGACAGCCTGGGGTGGCGCTCGGTCTTTCTGTCGAGCGCCGCGGTCGGCGCGCTGGCGCTTGCCGTCGCCCTGCCCCGGATGCAGGAATCGCGGGACCCGCAAGCGGGCCCGCTGGACTGGGCCGGCAGCCTGACCTTCACCTGCGCGTTGGCGCTCTTGACCTGGGGCATCCTGGAAACGCCCGCCGCGCGCGACGCGTCGGCGCTCGCCTGGAAGCTGCTGGCGGCGGCGGCGCTGTGCCTGCTGGCCTTCGTGGCAATCGAGCGGCGCGTGCGCCGGCCGATGCTGGACCTGGCGCTGTTGCGCTATCCGCGCTTTGTCGGCGTGCAGATGCTGCCCGTGGCCACCTGCTATTGCTATGTGGTGCTGCTGGTGCTGCTGCCGATCCGCTTCATCGGCATCGAGGGGCGCGGCGAAGCCGGCGCGGGACTGGCGATGGCGGCCCTGTCCGCGCCGCTGCTCTTCATGCCGGCGGTCGCCGTCTGGACCACGCGCTGGATGAGCGCGGGCCGTAGCTGCGCGCTGGGCCTGCTTGCCGCCGCCCTGGGCCTGTATTGGCTCAGCCGCATCGGCGTCGCACAGCCGGCCCAGGCCGCGCTCTGGCCGATGCTGCTGATCGGCGCGGGCACCGGCCTGCCCTGGGGCCTGATGGACGGCCTCTCGATGAGCGTCGCGCCGCCCGAGCGCGCGGGCATGGCCGCCGGCATCTTCAGCACCACCCGCGTGGCCGGAGAAGGCATCGCGCTGGCCAGCGTCAACGCCTTGCTGACCTTGTTGGTCGCCCACCGGCTCGGCGCGGATCCAGGCGCCGCCGCGCAATACCTCGCGGCCGGCGACATGGCGCAGGCCCTGGCCCACCTGCCCGGCGCGGGTCCGGCGCTGCTGCGCCAGGCTTATGACGAGGCCTTCCGCCAACTGCTGCACGCGCTGATCGCGATCACCCTGGCCTGCGCCGCCGTGGTGGCGCTGTTCCTGGATGCGCCGCGCAGCCAGACGCTGCAGGCACGCGTGCCATAATTCCAGGCGCAATTTCAGGAAGTCTCATGCCACACGCTTTTCCCCCCCTGAACGCCGAGCGCCTCTGGGCCCGCGTCGAAACCCTTTCCCGCTACACCCTGCCCGAGGTCCCCTGGACCCGCCGCGCGTTCTCGCCGCTGTTCGATGAGGCCCGCGCCTGGCTGCGCAGCGAATTCGAGGCCGCGGGCCTCACCACCCGCCTGGACGCCGGCGGCAACCTGATAGGCACGCTGGCCGGGCGCGATCCCGCGCGTAAGCCCATCGCCACCGGCTCGCACTGCGACACGGTCATGGCCGGGGGCCGTTTCGACGGCATCATCGGCGTGCTGGCCGGCATCGAAGTGGCCCACACCTTGCGCGAACAGGGCGTGCAACTGGAACACCCCTTCGAGGTCATCGATTTCCTGTCCGAGGAGCCCAGCGACTACGGCATTTCCTGTGTCGGCAGCCGCGCCCTCTGCGGTCAGTTGACGCCCGACATGCTGGCGGCCCGCAACCCCGAGGGCGAAACGCTGGCGGCCGGCATCGCGCGCATCGGCGGTGACCCCTCGGCGCTGGGCGCGCCGCTGCGCGCTGCCGAAGGCACCGCGGCGTTCGTGGAACTGCATATCGAACAGGGTCCGGTGCTGGAAAGCCGCGGCCTGCCCATCGGCGTGGTCACCAACATCGTCGGCATCCGCCGCGTGCTGATCACGGTGGAAGGCCAGCCCGACCATGCAGGCACCACGCCCATGGACATCCGCCGCGACGCCCTGGTGGGCGCGGCCCGCATCATCGATGCCGCCCACCGCCAGGCCAGCGCCGCCAGCGGCAATCCGCATTACGTGGTCGCCACCGTGGGCCGCCTGTCCATGACGCCCAACGCCGCCAACGCGGTGCCGGGCCGCGTCGAACTGACGCTGGAAATGCGCAGCGACAGCGACGCCGTGCTGGACGCCTTCCCCGAGACCCTGATGGCCGGCGTGGCCACGGACCTGACCGCGCTGCGCCTGTCCGCAAGCTTCACGCAGCTGAGCCGCGCGCGGCCCACCGACTGCACGCCGCTGGTGATGGACGCGGTGCAGGCCGCCGCCGACCAGCTGGGCTACGCCTCCATGCGCCTGCCCAGCGGCGCGGGCCACGACGCGGTCTACATGGCGCCCACCGGCCCCATCGGCATGATCTTCATCCCTTGCCTGAACGGCCGCAGCCACTGTCCGGAAGAATGGATCGAACCCGCGCAGCTGCTGGACGGCACCCGCGTGCTGTACCAGTCGGTGCTGGAACTGGACCGCAAGCTGCGCGCCGGCTGAGGCCGGGGCGTCCCTGCCAGGTCCGCGGGTATCTCCCGCCCACGGGCGGGGCGCTGCCATAATGGGCGCCTCGCGCCGCGACCGGCGCCCCTCTCCCGCCTTGCCCGCCCCATGGAACAGATAGAACTCAACGACAGCACCGCCGACCGCTACCTGCTGGACGCGCCCGGGCTGTCCCTGCTGGTCTTCCACAGCCGCACCTGCGGCACCTGCCGCATCGCCCGCGAACAACTGCCGCAGCTGGAGCTGCCCGTGGAACGCGTGTGCTGGGTCGATGCCGGCGACAACCGCGGCCTGGTCGAACGCTACGAAGTCTTCCACCTGCCCGCCATGTTCGTGACCCGCGACGGCGCCTTCTTCGGCCCGGTGCAATCGACGCTGGCGGAATGGGACCTGCGCCAGCAGATCGGGCTGGCCCTGGACAGCTACCCCGCCGAACTGCCGTGAGCGCCGCCAAGCCCCTGCGCCAGCCGCTGGACGGACTGGCGACCGGCGCCATGCTGCTCTTGTGCGTCTGCTGGGGCTTCCAGCAGATCGCCATCAAGCTGGTGGCCGCGGACGTGTCGCCCATCATGCAGATCGGACTGCGCTCGACGTTCGCGGCGCTGGTCCTGGCCGTGGCAGTGTGGCGGCGCGAAGGCCTGCGCGCCGTCATGGACGGCACGGCGCTGCCCGGCCTGATCGTGGGCCTGCTGTTCGCCGGGGAATTCCTGTTCGTGGCGCAGGGCCTGGTCTACACCACCGCCTCGCACATGTCTGTGTTCCTCTACACCGCGCCCATCTTCGCCGCGCTGGGGCTGCACTGGCTGCTGCCAGAAGAACGCCTGAAGCCGCTGCAATGGGTCGGCGTGGCCATCGCCTTCTGCGGCATCGCCGTGGCCTTCCTGGGCAAGGGTCAGCCCGCGGGCTCCGACGCCGCTCCCAACATGCTGCTGGGCGATGCGATGGGACTGCTGGCCGGCCTGTTCTGGGGCGCCACCACCGTGGCGATCCGCAAGACCTCGCTGTCCGAAGCCGCGCCCGCCAAGACGCTGTTCTACCAGATGGCGGTCGCGGCCATTACCCTGCTGGCATACGCCGCGGCCACCGGCAACGCCGGTTTTCGTTATACGCAGGCGGCGGTGCTCAGCGTCGCCTTCCAGTCCGTGGTGGTGGCCCTGTCCAGCTATCTGGCCTGGTTCTGGCTGCTGCGCCGCTACCTGGCTTCGCGCCTGTCCGTCCTGTCGTTCATGACGCCGCTGTTCGGCGTGAGCTTCGGCGTGCTCATCCTGGACGAACCGCTGGACGCCGGCTTTGTGCTGGGCGCCCTGCTGGTGCTGGCCGGCATCACCCTGGTGAGCGGCGCCGAACTGCTGCGCGAGAAGCTGCGGCGCGCACGCTGAACCGCCCGCGCCTATGGCCTGGATCGCGGCGCGGGCGCCGCGCCCAGGTTCAGCACGATCAGCGCGGCGCCGCCCAGCACCAGGGCGAACCCCCACCAATCCAAAGCCGCGGGCCGGTCGCCCACCAGCGCCATCGCGCCCAGCACTCCCACCACCGGCACCATCAATGTGGTCAGCGCGGCCACCGTGGCGCTGACGCGCTCGCTCAGCACGAACCAGAGCCAGTACGCGACGGCGGTGCCCAGGATGATGTGGAACGACAATGCCGCCACCACGCGGCCGTTCCAGCCCTGCGTGGGAAACGATTCGCCCGCGATCAGCATGCCGCCCAGCGCGCAGGCCGCACCCACCGCCAACTGCCAGGCCGTGACGACGATGCGGTCGCCGGCCACCGGCCAGCCCTTCAGGTAGACCGTGCCGGCAGCCCAGCCGAAAGCCGCCACCAGCGGAAACACCAGGCCCTTGGCCGCGGCCGCGTCGTGTTCGCCGAAGACCGCGCGCAGCACCGGCCAGGCCAGGATGGACACTCCCGCCGCGCCCAGCAGCAGCGCCAGCGCCCGGCGCCGGTCCAGGCGTTCGCCCAGTACCGCCCAGGCCAGCAGGGCCGACATCATGGGCATGGTGAAGGTCAGCACCGCCGCGCGCGAGGTGCTGGTGCTGAGCTGCGCCCAAGCCACCAGCAGGTTGAAGGCCGCGACGGCAAGCAAGCCGCCCACGATGATGCCGCGCCACGACTCGCGCGGCGGCAGCAAGCTGACCCGCTTGGCGCGCGCCAGCAGCAACAGCAATACCGCGCCGCTGCCCAGGCCGAGCAGGCGCAGCGTGAACGGCGGGAAGATCGACAGGATGATCTTCACCGCCGGCCAGTTCAGGCCCCAGAACAGGGCCAGCGCAATCGGGATCAGGCGCACGCGGCGCGCGCCTCGGCCGTCAGCTCGGACAGGCCCTGGCGCTGGCGCCCTTGCGCGTCGAAGTTGTCCGGGCTCAGCCAGCGTTCATAAGCGGCGCGCAGCGCGGGCCAATCGCCGTCGACCATCGCGAACCAGGCCGTGTCGCGGCTGCGGCCCTTGTACACCGTGGCCTGGCGGAAGATGCCCTCGAACTGGAATCCGAGGCGGGCGGCGGCCGCGCGCGACGGCGCGTTCAGGCTGTCGCACTTCCATTCGTAGCGGCGATAGCCCAGCTCATCGAAGGCGCGGCGCATCAGCAGGAACTGGGCCTCGGTGGCGATGCGGGTGCGCTTGAGCTGGCGCGAGAACGACACGAAGCCGACTTCGATCGCGCCGTTGGCCGGGTCGATGCGCATCAGCGCCAGCGTGCCGATGGCGCGGCCCGTTTCCAGGTCGATGATGGCGTGGTGCAAGGGGTCGTTGCCGGCCTGCGCCTTCTCGGCGAATTGGCGGTAGGCCGCCAGGTCTGCGAACGGCCCCACCGACATATAGGTCCAGTCGCTGTCATCCGGCGCCTGGCTGAACGCGTGATACAGATCCTCGGCGTGGCGCTCGGCCGACAGCGGCTCCAGCCGGCAATAGCGGCCGACGACGGGCGTCAGGGGCGGACGCGGGCGCGTGGTCCAGCCCGTCATGTCCGGGCCGATGGGTTGCTGGTAGGCGTTGACGCGGGGTTGCATGCTACGGGGCCTCTTCAGGTTGGCGCGCCGCCCGAAGGGACGGACGCAGTACGCATGCCCTCACGATATCGGAATCGTGGCATCATAAAAAGCACCACGATCCCGAATTTTAATAGGGCCAAGATGAACACCCCCGCCCTGCTGTCCAGCCCGCTCACGCGCGGCCCCGGCGCGCTGCCACGCCAGCGCCAGCTGATCCAGCGCCTCAAGCAGGCCATCCTGGCCGGCCAACTGCCGGCGGGCGGCAAGCTGCCTTCGTCGCGCGCCCTGTCCGAGGAACTGGCCATCTCGCGCAACACGGTGCTGATCGCCTACGAGCAACTGACGGCCGAAGGCTACGTGATCGCCGACCGCCAGGGCACGCGGGTCGCGCCCCTGTCGGCCGCCGCGGCCATCGCCGCCAAGCGCGCGACACCGCCCACGGACCAGCCCTCGCTGACGGCCAAGCGGCTGACGCGCATCGTCTCCACGCGCTACGCCCATGACGGGTCGCTGCCCATGACGCCCGGCACCCCGGCGCTGACGCAATTCCCCATCAGCGCCTGGCGCCGCGCGCAGGACCACGCGCTGCAAGCGGCGCCCGCCACCGCCCTGGGCTACGGCCATCCGGTAGGCGAACCCGCCCTGCGCGAAGCCATCGCCCAATACCTGCGCGTGTCGCGCGGCGTGCGCTGCGACGCCTCGCGCATCGTCATCACCGAAGGCGCCCAGGGCGCGCTGGCGCTGTGCGTGCAGCTGCTGACCAACCCCGGCGACACCGCCTGGCTGGAAGACCCCGGCTACCGCGGCGCCAAGTCCGCCTTCCATGGCGGCGACCTGGACGTGGTGGCCATGCGCGTCGACGCGGACGGCATCGTGATCCCCGAAAGCGCCTGGCAGGAACGTCCGCCCCGCCTCATCCAGACCACGCCGTCGCACCAGTACCCCACGGGCGCGGTGCTGTCCTTGCCGCGCCGCCTGGGCCTGATCGAACGCGCCCGCCAGGCCGGCGCCTGGATCATCGAAGACGATTACGACAGCGAATTCCGCCATCAAGGCGAACCCATCGCCGCGATGCAAGGCCTGGTCGAAGACGCGCCGGTGCTCTACGTGGGCACCTTCAGCAAGACCATGTTCCCGGCGCTGCGCCTGGGCTTCCTGGTGCTGCCCGAAGCCATCGCCGCGCAGGCAATGCCGTCCATCATCGAGATGCTGCGCGGCGGCCACCGGCTGGAACAGCTGACCATGGCGGCCTTCATGGAAAACGGCCAGTTCTCGCGCCACCTGGGCCGCATGCGGCGCCTGTACCGCGAACGCCAGGGAGCGCTGCGCGAGGCGCTGGCGGCGCATCTGGGAATCGAACACGAGGTCCTGGGCGGACATTCCGGGCTGCATCTGACGGTGCGCCTGCCTGCCGCGTATTCCGACCGGGAGATCGTGGAGCAGGCACGCAAGATCGGCATGAATCCGGGCGCGTTGTCGTCGTTTGCGGTGGCGCCGCGGGCGGAAGATAACGGCCTGGTGATCGGATACGGCAACACCGGGGCCGAGCGGTTCGCGGGCCTGGTGCGCAGGCTCCGCGACGTGACGCTGGGCCTCAAGGGCTCCCGTAGCGGACCATGATCAGCCAGTCGGCGTGCACCGACGGCCTGGGCGTCCCCTCGGCCTGGATCGCGACCTTCCAGGCGCAGCGAGCCACGCCTGTGCCGTTCTCCACGACCTCGGCCAAGGAAAAACTGGCGGCCACGCGCGTGCCGGAAACCACGGGCGCGGTGAAGCGGACCTTGTCGAATCCGTAGTTCAGCAACATCGCCGCGCCCGGAAAGGCGATGCAGCTGTTCTGCCAGTGCGTCAGCAACGACAGCGCCAGAAAGCCATGCGCGATGGTGTCGCCGTAAGGGGATTCCGCCTGCGCGCGCAACCGGTCCACATGGATCCACTGCGTATCGAGCGTGACCTGCGCGAACCGGTCGATCATGCCCTGATCGATCAGCAGCGCATCGGAAACAATGGGAGGCTGCCCCACGGCGTCCAGCAAAGACTGGACCGAGCCGAACGGCTGCGGAGAGGCAACAGGATTGTGTGTCATGGCGGCTTCAGATGCGTTCGAAAATTGCGGCGATGCCCTGCCCGCCGCCTATGCACATGGTGACCAGCGCATACCGTCCGCCAATGCGCTCGAGTTCGTGCAAGGCCTTGACCGCGATAATCGCGCCCGTGGCGCCCACCGGATGCCCCAACGCGATGCCCGACCCGTTGGGATTGACCTTGGCCGGATCCAGATCCAGTTCGCGCGCCACCGCGCAGGCCTGCGCCGCGAAGGCCTCGTTGGACTCGATCACATCCATATCGGCGGCGGACAAGCCCGCTTTGGCCAGGGCGCAGCGCACGGCGGGAACCGGGCCCATGCCCATGTAGCGCGGGTCCACGCCGGCATGGGCATAGGCAAGCAGGCGGGCCATGGGACGCGCGCCACGGGCCAGCGCCTCAGAACGTTCCATCAGCACCAGCGCGGCCGCGCCGTCATTGATGCCGGACGAGTTGCCCGCCGTGACCGTGCCATCGTCGGAAGAAAATACGGGTCTGAGGGCGGCAAGCTCCGACGGCGCGATATCGGCGCGGACGTGCTCGTCTCGCGCGAACACGACGGGCTTGCGGCCGGGTGTCGTGATGGCCACGAGCTGCGCGTCGAAGCGGCCTTCGGCCGTGGCGCGCGCGGCGCGGCGGTGGCTCTCCAGCGCCAGCGCATCCTGCGCGTCCCGCGTAATGCCGTAGCGCCTGGCGACGTTTTCCGCCGTGACGCCCATGTGGATGCGGTGGAACGGATCATGCAAGGCGCCCAGCAGCATATCGGTCATCGGCGCATCGCCCATGCGCGCGCCAAAACGCAGCGCCGATGTGGCGTACGGCGCGCGCGACATGCTCTCGGCGCCGCCCGCCACCGCGACCTTGCAGTCACCAAGCAGGATGGATTGCGCCGCGGAAACGACCGCCTGCAATCCCGAACCGCACAAGCGGTTGACGTTGAATGCCGGCGTGCCGTCGGCGCAACCGGCCTCGATCGCCGCCACCCGGGACAGGTACAGGTCACGCGCTTCGGTGGTGATGACCTGGCCGAAGCAGACGTGCTCGACCTGCGCAGGCGCAAGGCCTGCGCGCGCCACGGCGGCCTTCAGCACCTCGGCGGCCAGCGCCGTGGGCGGGACGTCCTTCAAGCTCTTGCCGAAACTGCCGATGGCCGTGCGCACGCCCGACAGGACTACAACTTCTCGGTTTCGCATGCCTGGGCCTTGGCGATCTCGTGGCGCAACTGGTCGAAACCAGTGGCGGGAACGGTTTCTTGCGCGCGGTCGGAAACCTCGTCCAGGCGGTCGATCAGTGCCTGGGCGGACAAGTCCGCGCCGTTCAGGTGGATACCGCGGGTCATGGTGATGTGGGCCTGCTCGAAACTGCCCGCGCCCGCCATCAGGATGGTCCGGGTCGGCGCGTTTTCCGTCACCAGGGCAACCAGGGCGGGACTGACCGAGCCCGGCGTCAACAAGGCCAGCGCCTGCTCGTCGAGCAGGCCTTCGGTCATGGCCGTGGCAGCCGTCGGCGCCAGGCAGTTCACGCGCACGCCGTAGCGTTCCCCTTCAAGGGCCAGGGTCTGCATCAGGCCGACCAGCGCCATCTTCGCCACGCCGTAATTGGCCTGGCCGAAGTTGCCGTAAAGCCCGGAGGACGACGTGGTCATGACGATGCGGCCGTAGTTCTGTTCGCGCATGGCGTTCCACACCGCCTGGGTGCAATGCACCGCGCCCATCAGATGGACTTCCATCACGAGCCGGAAGTCCTCCAGGCTCATCTTGGCAAAGGTCTTGTCGCGCAGGATGCCCGCGTTGTTGACCAGGATGTCGACGCGCCCCCATTTTGCGATGGCCGCCTGCACCATCGCCTCGACCTGCTGCGGCTGGGTCACGTCGGCGCCATGCGCCATGGCATCCCCGCCTGCCGCGCGGATCGCGTCCACCACGGCCTGGGCCGGCGCGTCCGGCTGGTCCGCGCCCATGTCGTTGACCAGCACCAGGGCGCCGTGCTGCGCAAGCTCCAGCGCATGCGAGCGGCCCAATCCACGCCCGGCTCCGGTCACGATGGCGACGCGGCCTTGCAAAAGTTGAGTCATAGAGTCTCCGGATGAATGGTTGTTCAGGGGATCAGGGGAAGCGCGGTGTCGGCCTGGGTCCTCAGGACGCCGGCGCGCTCGAGCTCGGCAATCGCGGCGTCGTCCAGGCCCACTCGCCTGAGCACCTCGCGCGTACCCTCGCCCAGCGCGGGAGCACCTGCCTTGGTCGGACCGCCGTCCTGCTCGAAGGCAAAGCCTAGCCCATGCGTGCGCAGTTCGCGTCCACCCTGGTGAAAACGATGATCAGGCAGGCTCACGCAGCCGGTGACGTCCGCCTCGTCGAGGAACTCCTCGAGCTTTCTCACCTTGGCCGCGGGCACGCCGGCCTGGCTGAGCAGGTCCTCGAGCTGCGCGGCGCTGCGGGTCGAAAATGCGGCTCTCAACTGTTGCACCACGTACTCGCGGTCGTTCGGCACCACGAATCCGTTGGGCAGGTTGAAGGCTTCCAGATCCAGCGCCTTGGCGTCGCCGCACAGTGCTTCCACCCCAATGGCGGCGGTCAGCTTGCGGAATTGTTCCGGCGTGTTCGCGGCCACCGCCAGCCAGCCGTCGGCGCAGCGGTAGGTGTCGGCGGCGGGACTGCCGGTGTAGCCCCGATTGCCGACCCTGCGCGTCGGCGTGCCGTCGCTCAGGTAGGCGCAGGTATTGGTGTACATCAGCGCCAGCGAGGCCTGGACCATGGACGCGTCGATGTACTGGCCGGCGCCTTCGCGCAACCTGCGGTGCAGCGCCGACACGATGGACAACGCGCCCAGCATGCCCACCGCCACGTCGATCACCGGGAAACCCACTTTCAGCGGCGGCGCGTCGTCACCCTCGCCCGACATCATCATCATGCCGGTCATCGCCTGGACCACATGGTCGTAAGCGCCGCGCTGCGACCAGGCCCCTTGCTGGCCGAAGCCCGAGATGGAGCAGTACACGATGTCGGGCTTGACCGCCTTGATCGAGGCGTAATCCAGCCCGTAACGCGCCACCACGCCAGGCCTGAAGTTTTCGATGAACACATCGGCCGAGGCGGCCAGCGAGCGCAGCAAGTCCGCCCCCTGCCGGGTCCGGATGTCCAGCGCCAGCGATTGCTTGCCGGCGTTGATGGCCGCGAAGCCGGTGGGCGTGTCGGTGTCGACGCCGTTCTTCATCGAACGCAGGACTTCGCCCGCCAGCGGCGGTTCGACCTTGATGACTTCGGCGCCCAGCTGCGCCAGATAGAAGGAAGCGAGAGGACCGGCGATCACGTGCGACAGGTCGAGCACGCGTACGCCTTCGAGAGGCTTGGCCATAAGTTTCCTGCGGATCAGCCGGCGGTGATGCCAGTCAGTTTGATGATTTCGGCCCATTTGCGGGCTTCGGCGCGCACGAACGACGCGGCGGCTTGCGGGCTGTCGCTATGCATCACGCTGACGCCGGCCGCCTCGAAATTGCTCTTCACGCCCGGATCCTTGAGCGAAGCCGTGGTCGCGCCATAGAGCTTGTCGACCACCTCGGCGCTCGATTTGCGCGGCAGCCAGAAGGCGAACCAGAATTCCTGGACCGCCAGATCGCTGCCCAGGATCTCCCGCAGCGTGGGCACGCCGGCAAGCTCCGCCATGGGTTCGCGGCTGGTCACGGCCAGCGCGCGCAGCCGGCCGCCCTGCACCTGCGGAACGGCGGTCCCGGCGATAGCGAAGGCGAAATCCGTGTCGCCGCGCAGCAGAGAGGTCGGGATCTCCACCGACCCCTTGAAGGGAACGTGCGTGGCTTCGGCGCCCAGCAGCGTGACGAAGGTCGCGCCGCCCAGATGCGCGGCCGAGCCGATGCCGCCCGAGGCGTAGTTCATCTTGCCCGGTTGCGCCTTCAGGGCGGCGATCAGATCTTGCGCCGTGCGGTAGGGCGACTTGGCAGACACGACCAGCACGCTGGGCGAGGCGCCGATTACCGTCACCGGCAGAAAGTCCTGCTCGGGATCGAACATCAGGCTGGGCTGCAGGGCTTTCTGGATCAGGTGCGAGTTGGATCCCAGCAGCACGGTGTAGCCGTCGGGCGCGGCCTGGGCCACGTATTGGGCGGCCAGCACGCCGCCCGCGCCCACCTTGTTCTCCACCACGATCGGCTGACCCATGCTGGCGCTGAGCACCGGGCCGAATTGGCGCACCATGATGTCGGGCCCGCCGCCTGCGGCATAGGGAACGACGACGCGCACGGCCCGCGACGGATAGCTCTCTGCGGCGTTCGCCATGGCACGGAACATCATGCCGGCGCCGAGGGCGCCCAGGCAAAAAGTACGGCGTTGCATGTTGTCTCCTTGTTATGCGGGCAGGATAGGCGATCGCAGTTAATCGAAAAATTGATATATTTTGATATAGCGATAACTTTCAGTTCTATACCCACCCATGACCGGCGCCATCGAACCCGACCATCTGGTATCCAAGCTGCGCTTCCGCCATCTGCGCATGCTGCAGGTAGTGCAGGGAACGGGCAGCCTGCGGGCCGCGAGCCAGGCGCTCAATCTGACGCAACCCGCGCTCAGCAAGGCGCTGACGGAAGTCGAAAGCGCGTTCGGCTTTGCCTTGTTCCTGCGCACCGCGCGCGGCCTGAAACCGACCGCGCAAGGAGAGGTGGTGCTGCGCGGCGCCGCGCTGTTGCTTGAAGAGCTGGGACATCTGCGCGCCGACGCCCAGACCGCCGATCGCTATGCAGCGAAGATCCGCATCGGCGCGCCTCCCTTCCTCGCGCAGACCTACCTGCGCGGCGTGGTCGAGAAGCTGGTGAACCATGCCAGGCCGATGCGCGTGCAATTGCTGGAGGAGCGCGTGCCCGCCCTGCTCCACGCGCTGGAGCTGGGCGAAATCGACGCGCTGATTTCCACTTTCCCGCTGCAGATGCTGGAATCCGGGGCGGCCGCGTTTCAGTACGTCAAATTGTTTGAAGTGCAGTTCGCGGTGATCGCGGCGGCCAGTCATCCGCTGGTCCGCGCACGGCGCGTGGACTGGACTCGCCTGGCGCGGGAACGCTGGATCATGCCGGCCGAAGGATCCATGGGCCGCAAGCTGATAGAAGACTGCTTCATCCATGCCGGTCTGCCCGCGCCGCTGCCCGTGGTGGAATCAACCAGCCCCACCACCGGCGTGCAGTTCGTCGCCAGCGGCCTGGGCATCGGCATCGTGCCGGACATGGCCCTCATTCGCCATGATGTCGCGCTTGCAGGCGCGGTCAGGCAGATACGCGTGCTTCCGGAACCGCCTTCCAGCGTGGTGGCCTTGATAACCCGGAAGGGACCGGCCAACCCCCGCATCGCCCTCTTGCGGGAAGCGCTGGGAGAGGCGCTAGGCGCCCAGTCCGCCCAGCAGCAGTAGCGCCACGACCAGCCAGAACAGGAAGCCGATGATGGAACGGCGCAGCAGCGCCTTGACCGCGGCCCACAGGCACATCAGCCCCAGCACCAGCAGGATGAAATTGAAGATCGAAGGGCTCATGCCCATTGCGCCGGCCAGCCCCGAGTAGAAATCGCCGAAGGCATGGCCCAGGCCGCCCAGCAGCCACTTCAAGCCCGCGACGACGCTGCGCAGCGCCTCGCCCAGCATGCCGCCCAGGGAAGCGAAGAAACCGTCTTCGGCCTGCATCAGCGGCGATTGTCCATCAGCATGCGCACCGCCAGCCCGGCCAGCACCGTGCCCATCAGCCAGCGCTGCACCACCATCCACAAGGGGCGGCCCGCCAGGAACCCGGCGATGGAACCGGCCATGATGGCGATCAACGCATTGACCGTCAGGCTGATGGCCACCTGCGTCATGCCCAGCGCCAGCGACTGCGTGAACACGCTGCCGCGTTCGGGCTGGATGAACTGCGGCAGCAACGACACATACATGATCGCGATCTTGGGGTTGAGCAGATTGGTCACCAGCCCCATCGTGAACAGCGTGCGCGGGCTGCTCTTGGGCAGTTCGCGCACCTGGAACGGCGAACGCCCGCCCGGGCGCAGGGCCTGCCAGGCCATGTACAGCAGGTACAGCGCGCCGCCGATGCGCAGCGCGTCATAGGCGTAAGGCACCGCCATCAGCAGCGCCGTGATGCCGAAGGCCGCGCAGAGCACGTAGAAGACAAAGCCGACCGCCACGCCCCCCAGCGAAATCAGACCCGCCTGCGCGCCCTGCGAGATGGAACGGGAGACCAGGTAGATCATGTTGGGCCCGGGCGTGAGCACCATGCCCAGGGCAACCAGGGCGAACGTCATCAGATGGGTAAGGTCGGGCATGATGGGCCGGCGCGAGGCCGCGCGGAAAGTGGAAACGTGAATCCACACCTTAGCGCAAAACTGTATCGGAACAGCGAACTTCCGGCAGCGGTTTGCGGACCAGTGGCGCCGGCGATACAGTTGTCCGGTTCCCACGCCTGGAGGGCCGGACATGCCGCAAGCGCATCCTCATCCGAAAGACGGCGCCATCCGCATCGGTATCGGCGGCTGGACCTACGCCCCCTGGCGCGGCCTCTTCTACCCCGAAAACCTGCCGCACGCGCGCGAACTGGAATACGCCAGCAGCCAGCTCACCGCCATCGAGATCAACGGCACCTACTACAGCACCCAGAAGCCGGCCACCTTCGCCAAATGGCGCGATGAGACGCCCGAAGGCTTCGTCTTTTCGCTGAAGGCCTCGCGCTACGCGACCAACCGCCGCGAACTGGCGGGCGCCAAGGACTCGATCCACCGCTTCGTGCACAGCGGCATCGCCGAACTGGGTCCGAAGCTTGGGCCCATCGTCTGGCAGTTCGCGCCGACCAAGGCGTTCGATGCGGACGACTTCGCCGCCTTCCTCGCGCTGCTGCCAGACAAGGTGGACGGCTTGCCGCTGCGCCACGTGCTGGACGTGCGCCATGCCAGCTTCGCCTGCGAGGAATACCTGGAACTGGCGCGGCGCCACGGCGCAGCCACCGTCTACACGGATAGCGAGGACTACCCATCCATCGCCGACCGTACCGCCGATTTCGTCTATGCGCGGCTGATGCGCGCCAGTACCGCCTACAAGGCGGGCTACGCGCCCAAGGCGCTGGACGCCTGGGCGGACCGCCTGCGCGGCTGGGCCCGCGGCAGCCACCCGGCCGACCTGCCGCTCGCCGGCGCCCCGGAAAAGACGGCGCGGCCGGGAAATGTCTTCGCGTTCTTCATCAATGGCGCCAAGGAACTCGCGCCGCTGGCGGCGCGCGCCATGATCGAACGCCTGTAGCGCGCCCTATTGGGCGACCGGGGTGCGCAGGGTCACGAACTCTTCGGCCGCCGTGGGATGGATGCCGATGGTCTCGTCGAACACCTGCTTGGTCGCGCCGGCCTTCAGCGCGATGGCGATGCCCTGCACGATCTCGCCGGCGTCCGGACCGACCATGTGCACGCCCAGCACGCGGTCGGTCTTGGCGTCCACGATCAGCTTCATCAGCGTCTTTTCCTGCGACTCGGTCAGCGTCAGCTTCATGGGCCGGAAGCGGCTTTCGAACAGCTTGACCTCGTGCCCCGCGGCGCGCGCCTCTTCCGTCGTCATGCCCACCGTGCCGATGTTGGGCAGGCTGAACACGGCGGTCGGGATCAGCTGGTAGTCGACCTTGCGGTATTCCTCGGGACGGAACAGGCGCCGCGCCACCGCCATGCCTTCGGCCAGCGCCACGGGCGTCAGCGGCACCCGGCCGATCACGTCACCGATGGCCAGGATGGAAGGCTCGGCCGTGCGGTATTCGTCGTCCACCTCGATGAAGCCGCCCTTGCCCAGCTTGACCGCCGTGTTCTCCAGGCCCAGGTTGTCCAGCAT
Organism: Achromobacter xylosoxidans; assembly: GCF_014490035.1. Lineage (NCBI taxonomy): Bacteria > Pseudomonadati > Pseudomonadota > Betaproteobacteria > Burkholderiales > Alcaligenaceae > Achromobacter > Achromobacter xylosoxidans. The sequence continues at coordinate 4,295,739 of NZ_CP061008.1, forward strand.
GGGCCGGCGGCCGGTGGCGTAGAACACGCAATCGGCCTCGACCACGGAACCGTCCTTCAGGGTGGCGGCCAGCGTGCCGTCGGCCTGCTTGTCGATGCGCGTCACTTCCGAGTTGAAGCGCAGGTCGATGCCCTTTTTCACCAGTTCGTCGCGCAGATGCTCGCGCACGCCCTGGTCGAAGCCGCGCAGGAACAACGGGCCGCGGTAGACCTGCGTGGTCTGCGCGCCCATGCCGTTGAAAATGGAGGCGAATTCCACGGCGATGTAGCCGCCGCCCACCACCAGCACGCGGCGCGGCAGTTCCTTCAGGAAGAAGGCTTCGTTCGAGGTGGTGGCGTGTTCCTTGCCCGGAATGTCCGGCACCTGGGGCCAGCCGCCGGTCGCCACCAGGATATGGGCGGCGCTATGGGATTTGCCGTTGATCTCGACCGTGTGCGGATCCAGGATGCGGGCGTGGCCTTCCAGCAGGGTCACGCCGCTATTGACCAGCAAATTGCGGTAAATGCCGTTAAGACGCTCGATTTCCCGATTCTTGTTCGCAATCAGCGTGGGCCAGTCGAAACTGGGCTCGCCGGCGCTCCAGCCGAAACCGCGGGCCTGCTCGAAGTCCTCGCTGTAATGCGCGCCATAGACCAGCAGTTTCTTGGGCACGCAGCCCACGTTCACGCAGGTGCCGCCCAGGTAGCGGCTTTCCGCCACCGCCACGCGCGCGCCGAAGCCCGCGGCGAAACGCGCCGCGCGCACGCCGCCGGAGCCCGCGCCGATCACAAACAGATCAAAATCGAATGCCATGGTGTTTCCTTCGCGTCGCCTTGCGGCGCCGCGTTCACTGTCCGGGAAAGCTGTATTTAACACCACCCGGCGCTGACGCCCGGCCGCGCCCGGTTTGCAGGCGGCCGCGATTGCTATACAGTGGCCCGCAGGCTGGCCGCCGCGCACAGCCCCACCCCTGGAGCAGATCCCATGTCGCTTGAAACCTGGCTGGCCTTCCTGGGCGCGTCCGCCCTGCTCGTGATGCTGCCCGGCCCCACGATACTCACCGTCATCAGCTACTCCATCGCGCAAGGCCGGCGCGCCCGCCTGCCGCTGGTGCTGGCGGTGGCGCTGGGCGACTCCACCGCCCTGTTGCTGTCGCTGCTGGGCCTGGGCGCCCTGCTGGCGGCGTCGGCGTTCTGGTTCACGGCGGTCAAGATCGTGGGCGGCCTGTACTTGCTGTACCTGGGCTTCAAGCTGCTGCGCGCCGGCGTCTCGCCGGCGACGCTGCCCGCCGCCAGCGCCGCGGGCTCGCGCTGGAAACTGTTCGCCAACACCTATCTGGTGACGGCGCTTAACCCCAAGGGCATCATCTTCTTCGTGGCCTTCCTGCCGCAGTTCATCGATCCGGCGGGCGACGTGACGCGCCAGCTCTGGATCCTGTCGGCCACCTTCGTCGCCTGCGCCGGCATCAATGCCACGGCCTACGCCATCTTTGCCGGGTCGGCCCGGCGCCTGCTGGCCTCGCCCCGCGCGCAGCGCGGCTTCAACCTGGGCGGCGGCGCCCTGCTGTCCGCCGCCGGGATCTGGGCCTTGCTGGCGCGGCGCGTCTAGCCTGCCCCTAGGGCCGCGCCGCGGACACGGCCTCCGGGTCGATGCCGTAGCGGGCGATGGCGTCCGCCGCGCAGTCGCGCGGCATCAGCCCGTCGTCCGCCAGCGCCTTCAGGGCCGCCAACGCGATGTGATGCCGGTCCACCTCGAAGTAGGCGCGCAAGGCCGTCCGCGTGTCGGACCGGCCAAAGCCGTCGGTGCCCAGCGTGACGTAACGGCGGTCCTGCATGAACGGGCGTATCTGTTCGGCCACCGTCTTCATGTAGTCGGTGGCCGCCACCACCGGCCCCTCGCTGTCCGCCAGGACCGTTTCCGCGTAGCCGCGGCGCCTGTCCTCCAGCGGATGCAGGCGGCTCCAGCGTTCTGCCTCCTGGCCGTCGCGGCCCAGTTCCGAATAGCTGGTCACGCTCCAGACGTCGGCCGCCACGCCGAAGTCCTGACGCAGCAGATCGGCCGCCGCCAGCGTTTCGCCCAGGATGGCGCCGCTGCCCAGCAACTGCACCCGCAACGCGCCATCGCCGCCGTCGCGCAGGCGGTACATGCCGCGCAGGATGCCTTCCTCGGCGCCTTGCGGCATGGGCGGATGCGCGGTCTTCTCGTTGATCAGCGTCAAGTAGTAGAAGACGTCTTCTTCGTCCTGGTACATGCGGCGCATGCCGTCCTGCACGATCACCGCGATCTCGTAGGCGTAGGCCGGGTCGTAGGCCACGCATGAGGGGATGACCGAAGCCAGCACGTGGCTGTGGCCGTCGTCATGCTGCAGGCCCTCGCCTTCCAGCGTGGTGCGTCCGGAGGTCGCGCCCAGCAGGAAGCCGCGCGCGCGGATGTCGCCCGCCGCCCAGGCCAGGTCGCCCACGCGCTGGAAGCCGAACATGGAATAGAAAATGTAGAACGGAATCGTCGCCACGCCGTGCGTGCTGTGTGCGGTGGCGGCCGCGATCCACGAGGCCATCGCGCCCGATTCGTTGATGCCTTCCTGCAGGATCTGGCCGCGCCGGTCTTCGCGGTAGACGCTCAGCTGGTCGGCGTCCTGCGGCGTGTACAGCTGCCCCACGTGCGAATAAATGCCCACCTGCCGGAACATGCCGTCCATGCCGAAGGTGCGCGACTCGTCGGGCACGATGGGCACCACGCGCTGGCCGATGGCCGGGTCCTTGAGCAATTGCGCCAGCACCCGCACGAAGGCCATGGTGGTCGAGAACTCGCGGCCGTCGCTGCCCTTCAGGTGCGCGGCGAAAGCCTCCAGCGGCGGCGTGGCCAACGGGCCGGGCCCGGCCGGCCGCCGCGGCAGATGGCCGCCCGCGCGCGCGATCGCGGCGTCGAAATAGGTACGTTCGGCGCTGCCGGGCGCGGGCTTGATGTAGGGAATCTGTTCCAGCAGATCGTCGGGGACCGGGATGGAGAAGCGGTCGCGAAAGGCGCGCACCGCCGGGTCCGCCATCTTCTTCTGCTGGTGGTTGGTGTTGGCCGCCTCGCCCGCCGCGCCCATGCCATAGCCCTTGACGGTCTTGGCCAGGATGACGGTGGGCTGGCCGCGATGGGCCAGCGCCGTGGCGTAGGCGGCATAGATCTTGGCCGGATCGTGGCCGCCACGGTTCAGCGCGCCGATCTCTTCATCGCTCAGGTGCGCCACGCGCTCCAGCAGCACCGGGTCCGCGCCGAAGAAATGTTCGCGCACGTAGGCGCCGCCGCGCGCCTTGAACACCTGGTACTCGCCGTCCACGCACTGCATCATGCGCCGGCGCAGGCGGCCGTCGTGGTCCTGGGCCAAGAGCGCATCCCAGCCGGCTCCCCAGATCACCTTGATGACGTTCCAGCCGGCGCCGCGGTACACGCTTTCCAGTTCCTGGATGATCTTGGCGTTGCCGCGCACCGGACCGTCCAGGCGCTGCAGGTTGCAGTTCACCACGAAGATCAGGTTGTCCAGTTTTTCGCGCCCGGCCATCGCCACCGCCGCCAGCGTCTCCGGCTGGTCCTGTTCGCCGTCGCCCAGAAAGCCCCATACCTTGCGGCCCTGCGCGGGGATCAGCTCGCGGTCTTCCAGGTAGCGCATGTAGCGCGCCTGGTAGGCGGCCATCAGCGGCCCCAGGCCCATCGACACGGTCGGGAACTGCCAGAACCCGGGCATGGTGCGCGGATGCGGATAGGACGCCAGTCCGCCGCCGGCCGTCTCGCGCCGGAAGCGATCGAGTTCTTCCTCGGAAATGCGGCCTTCCAGATAGGCGCGCGCATAGATGCCGGGCGCGGAGTGGCCCTGGATGTACAGCATGTCGCCCAGAAAATCCGGCGTGGCCGCGCGGAAGAAATGGCGAAAGCCGGTTTCGTACAAGGTCGTGGCCGAGGCGTAGGTCGCGATGTGTCCGCCCACGCCCGAGGTCTTGCCCGCGCGCAGCACCATGGCCATGGCGTTCCAGCGCAGATAGGCGTCCAGCCGCAGCTCGATGCCCATGTCGCCCGGGAACAGCCCCTGGTCCGCCGGCCGGATGGTGTTCACGTAGGGCGTGGCGTTCGGCGCGGCGTAGCCGCCGTGGCCGGCGCGGTCCTGGCCGATCAATTGGTCCAGCAAATAGTGGGTGCGTGGCCGGCCCTCGTGGGCCAGCACGGCCTGCATGGCCTCCAGCCATTCCTGGGTTTCCTGCGGATCGGCGTCGGTCGGTTCTATCGGGGTGTCCATGGCGTCCTCCTGGTGGGCGCGAAGGCGGCATCCCGGTGTACGGCCGCCGTCATTTCGCATCGTGAATTGCAATTGCATCATGTGCAATTGCAATCGCATGGAGGATTCTTAATAATTGCAAGTGCAACTATTAATCCGCCCGCCCGCCGCGCGCGGCGGCTAGCGGGACGCGGCCATCATGAATTCCACCGCGGCCCTGAGCGTGGGCTCGTCCGCCGATGAGCCGCCGCGCGGCGGCATCGCGCCCTTGCCTTTGAGCACGGTCGCCAACAGCGCGTCCGCTCCCTGCGCGATGAATGGCGACCAGGCCTGCTTGTCACCCAGCCTGGGCGCGTTGGCGACCCCGCTGGCGTGGCACACGACACAGGCGGACTTGTAGAGTTTTTCTCCGGCAGGGTTGATGGCGGCCAGCGACTCGGCGCCCGCTTGCGGGACGGGCAGGCTGGCCAGCGCGGCGGCGAACGCGATTCGATAAAGCGAGGACATGGAATGGCTCCGGAAGGAAAATGCGTGACGGCGTGGCGGACCGATACGGGCAAGGCGCGCTGAGCGCGCCCTGCCGCAGCGCTCAGCGCGGGATCGGACCCGGCGCCTTGATCTGCTTCATCAGGTCGTCATTCCATTTACCCTCGACCTTGATATGCCCGGCTGCGCCCAGTTCGAAGGCCTCGATCAGGTTGTGGTTCAGGTAGGCGTACACGCCGGGCTGCTTGAAGGTGTAGAGCGCGGCGCCCGCCGAGCCGCCGCGAATGAACCAGGTCTCCAGGTCCTTTTGCGGCGGATTGGCGAACTTGCCGGTTTCCCAGACCCAGTCGCCATGGCCGCCGATCAGATGCGGGCGCGTGTCGCGATTGGCCTGCGAATGGATCAGCAGCACCGTCTCGCCGACCTTGGCCGTGAGCGCGTTCGCCCCCGTCAAGGCCCCGACCTTGCCATTGAAGACGATATGCGATGGCGTCAGCGTGCGCATGACTTCGACCGTGTCGCCATAGCTTTCCGCCAAGGTCGCGTAGTCCTTGTACTTGCCGTTCGCGTCCTTGGGGATGTACAGGTCGAACTCGCCTATCGTGTAGGCGCGGTCGTAGCGCAGCGGCTTGCCCTGCGGATCCTTCAGGCCGTCGCGCGGCAGCACCATCAGCGTGCCGCTCATGCCCGCCACCACGTGCCAGGGCACCATGCCTTCGGGCGCACAGTGGTAGACGAAGGTGCCGCTGCGGTCCGCCTTGAAGCGCAGCGTGGCCTGCTCGCCCGGGTTCACGTTGGTGAGCTTGGCCCCGCCCAGCGCGCCGGTGGCGGCATGGAAATCCACGTTGTGCGGCATGGCGTTGGTGGCCGGATTGACCAGGGTCAGCTCGACATAATCGCCTTCGTGCACCACCAGGGTAGGACCGGGCATGGATCCGTCGAACGTCATTGCCTGCAAGGTCGTGCCCTTGTCATCGATGACCATCTTCTTTTCTTCGATGGTCATCGTGAATTCGATCACCTTGGGGCCCGAACGGGCCACCTGCTCATGCGGGTGGACCATGGGCGGGGCGACCAGCGCAACCTTGGCGCGTTCCAGCTGATCGGCGTTCTGGGCGGCGGCTGGGCCGCCCGCCATCGCTGCGATCAATGCCATGGCAAGCAAGGTGGGGCGCAAAGCGTTCATGTGCAACTCCTGTTCGGGTTTCTGCAACGCCGAGTCTGTCGGCGGTTCCATTGAAGGCCGGGCATCGCTCGCGTTCTTTGCTGTAGCGCAAACTTCGAACCAACCCGCGGCCCGGCGCGCATTGCCGCTGCGCGGATGCGATGTCACCATCGGGGCATGGACCCTCCACACGCTTCCGGGCGGCCTGCGGCCTCGTCGCCCCTGTGCCATGCCCTGCTCCGCAACCTGGATCTGTTCAGGCCCTTGTCCGATGCGCAGCTGGACGCCGCGCTGCGCGGCGCGCTGCCCTGCCGCCTGGAGGCCGGCGCATTGGCCTATCGCCAGGGCGCCGCGGCCGCGCACTTTTTCGTGCTGCTGCATGGCTGTCTAAAGGTGGCGCAGCTGACGCCGGAGGGCGAACAAGTCGTGGTGCGCTACGTCCATCCCGGCGACCTGTTCGGGCTGGCCTGCGCCATGCGGCAGCCCTGCTATCCCGCCACCGTGCAGGCGGTGCAGGAAAGCGTCTGCCTGGCGTGGCCGGCCGCGGCCTGGGAACGCTTCATCGCCTGCCATCCCCAGCTGGGCGCGGCCGCGCTGCAGACCATGGGGCAGCGCCTGCAGGACGCCCACGTCCGCATCCAGGAACTGTCCACCGACGAAGTCGAACAGCGCGTGGCGCGCGCCATCCTGAGGCTGGTGCAGCAATCCGGCCAGCCCATGCAGGACGGCATCGGCATCGGCTTTCCCATCACCCGCCAGGACATCGCCGAAATGACCGGCACCACCCTGCACACGGTCAGCCGGCTGCTCAGCGACTGGAAGCAGCGCGGCATCGTCTCGGCCGGACGCAAGCGCGTGGTGCTGCGCTCGCCCGCCGCGCTGGCCCGCCTGGGCGAGCACGCCGCGCCCGCCGTGGACTGTTCGGCCTGCCTGTCCTGCCGCCAGGGATCGCCGGCCGCGGACGAGGCCTGCGACGCGAGCGCCGAGCTGGCCGGCGCATAGCGCGCATGCAACGCGGCCTAGCCGGGTTCCAGCACCAGCCGCAGACCCAGGTTCGCCGGCGGCACACCTACCGAACACGCCCCGCCCTTGGGATCGCGGATGAAGTCGGGCAGATAGGCGATGTGCCTGCCCGCCGCGACGCGTATGCCGCAGTTGCGGCTTTCCTGCTCCTGCGCAGCGGTGACGCTTGCGCCATCGCGCAGCCCGTCCAGCACGCGCCGCGCATGGCAATCGTCAGTCCAGTCCCACACGCTGCCCGCCATGTCCATCAGGCCGGCACGATTGCGGCCGTAGGCCCCAAAGGTCCGCACCGTGGCGTCGCCCTGCGCGCCGCGGCGGCTCTGCTGCTCGTATTCCGCCAGCCAGCGCTGCGCGGGGTCGCTGCCGCCAGGCAAGGCCGGCAAGGCTTCCTCGCGATAGGCTTCGCCCGCCGCGTAGACCCATTCCGCATAGCTGGGCAGGCGCAGGCGCCTGCCGGTGCGCTCGGACAGCCAGGCGGCATAGGCGGACGCGTCGGTCCAGCTGATGCCCACCGCCGGCAGGTCGGGCGCAGCCGCCTGGCGCTGTGCGGGGTCCAGCGGCTTGCAGCCGCCGGCGCGCACGCAGGCCGCGTAGTCGGCCTGGCTGACCTGCCGCGTCATGATGGCCAGGCCATCCGGGTAGCGCGCGCTGCGGGGCGCGGGCGTGGCGGGATAGCCGTTGCGCAGCGCCTCGCCCGGCGGCACGTAGCTCACCTCGCCCGGCGGCAGGCGCGTGATTTCCGGCAAAGCCAAGCGGGCCCCGTCCTGGGGCCCGCAAGCGGTCAACAGCAATAGAACAATGACGGTCGGCAGGATGCGCATGCGGCGGTGCTCCGGAATGCCCGCGCCGGTCGGGCGCGGGCTGGATTCCATTGGACCGGCTGCGGCGGCCGGGCTCTTTGCGCTGAAGCAAAGAGCCCGGCGCTTGCCTGGCGTCCTGCCGCGCAAGCGTGCGCCACGCCTGCGCGGGACGGGACGCTAGCCGCGCGCCGCCTTGGCCTGCAGGCGCGGCTCGGCCAGCGCGGGCTTGCCGCTCAAGAGGCCCAGGATCACCTGCATCACGATGGCCAGCGCGCCCAGCAGGAACACCACGTCGCCGAAGGTGCGGCCCCAACGCAGGTTCTGCAGCAGCTCCTGCTGCATGAAGCCTTCGCTGCGGGCGTACCACATGCCCTCGCTGACGCTGGCGTGGAACTGGATCAGCCCCACCGGCAGCAAGCTGGTGAAGATCATCAGCGCCAGGCCCAGGTTCATGCCCCAGAACGCCAGCTTCATCAAGCCGGGGCTCAGCGCATACTGCGGACGGATGTAGCGCAGCACCAGCAGGGTGAAGCCCAGCGCCAGGAAGCCATACACGCCGAACAGGGCCGCGTGCGCGTGCACCGGCGTCGTGTTCAGGCCCTGGATGTAGTACAGCGAAACGGGCGGGTTGATCATGAAGCCGAAGACGCCCGCGCCCAGCATGTTCCAGAAGGCCACGGCCACGAAGCACATCAGCGGCCACTTCAGGTTTTCCATCCAGGGCGCGCGGGTCTTCAGGCGCCAGTTCTCCCAGGCCTCATGCCCCAGCACGATGAGCGGCACCACTTCCAGCGCCGAGAAGCTGGCGCCGATGGCCATCACGGGCGTGGTGGTGCCGGCGAAGTACAGGTGATGGAAGGTGCCGGGTATGCCGCCCAGCATGAAGAGCGAGGCCGAGGCCAGGCTGGCGGTGGTGGCCATGCGGCGCGACACCAGGCCCAGGGTCGAAAAGATGAAGGCCAGCGCCGTGGTTGCGAAGACTTCGAAGAAGCCCTCCACCCACAGGTGCACGATCCACCAGCGCCAGTACTCCATCACCGTCAGGTGCGTGCGCTCGCCGTAGAAAAAGCCCGCGCCGTAGAACAGGCCGATGGCGCCCACCGAAGCGGTCAGCAACGCCAGCAGGTTCTTGTCGCCGCCCGGCGTGCGCAGCGCGGGCACGATGCCGCGCAACATCAGCACCAGCCAGAAGCAGATGCCCGCGAACTTGCCGATCTGCCACAGGCGGCCCAGGTCCACGTATTCATAGCCCTGGTGACCCAGCCAGAAGTTCAGGTCCGGCGGCATGATCTGCGCGATCGCGAGATAGTTGCCGGTGAACGATCCGACCACCACCAGCACCAGCGCCCAGAACAGGATGTCGACCCCGAGCTTCTGGAATTTGGGATCGCGCCCACCATTGATCAACGGCGCAAGAAACAGACCAGCGGCCAGGAAACCCGTGGCGATCCAGAACAGCGCGCTCTGGATATGCCAGGTGCGCACCAGCGAATACGGGAACCATTGCGACAGGTCGATGCCGTAGAACTTCTGCCCTTCGACGGTGTAGTGCGCGGTGAAGGCGCCCAGCAGCACCTGGAAGCCGAACAGCGCCACCACCAGGAACAGGTACTTGCCCAGGGCGCGCTGCGACGGCGTCAGGGCGAAGGTGGTCAGCGGATCCTTGGCCGGCGCCAGCGGCTCGTCGTCTTCCTTGCCGCGCAGGAAGGCCCAGGCCCAGACCAGGAAGCCGATGCCGGCCAGCAGCACCACCACGCTGAGGATGGACCACATGACGTTCTCGGCGCTGGGCACGTTGTCGATCAGCGGCTCATGCGGCCAGTTGTTGGTATAGGTGACCGCCTTGCCTTCGCGCTCGGTGGCCGCGGCCCACGCTGTCCAGAAGAAGAAATGCGTGAGCTGGGTGCGGCGCGCGGCGTCGGGCAGCGTGTTTTCCTTCATCGCGAAATTCTCGCGGCTGCGATGCAACGCGGGCGCGTCGGAGAACAGCTGGTCGTAGTAGGCCGCCGTCTGCGCCATGGCGCGCGCGCGCCGCGGGCTCACCGCCAGCGTGTCGGTGGCGGCGTCGCTGCGGTTGGCGCGGTACTCGGCCTTCAGTTCCGCGCGCAGCGCGGCCTGGGCGCCCGCGTCCAGCTGCGCATAGTCCCGGCCGTGCTGCTCGCGCGCGGCCAGGTCCAGCCAGGCCGTCAGTTCGCGATGCAGCCAGTCGGCCGTCCAGTCGGGCGCCTGGTAGGCGCCGTGTCCCCAGACCGATCCCAGCTGCATGCCGCCGACCGATTGCCAGGCGGTCTGGCCGTCCAGGATGTCGTCGCGGCCGAACAGCGGTTTGCCGTCGGTCGTCACGACCTGCCCGGGAATCGGCGGCGCCTGGCGATAGACCTCGCCGCCGTAGAAACCCAGCAATGCGAACGTGACCGCCAATACGGCGATCAAGGTGAACCATAATTTCCGATACGGACCCATGATGGGAACGCCCTCCAGTGTTGCGGTTTTGGGGTACGTACCCATATGCGAATTTCGTGCCAGGAAAAATCCCATGAAAATCAGGGTATTGCGATTCACCCGGTCTTTTTCACCATTGCCGGCCAGGGTATAAATCACCAATAAAGGGTTGTTTGGACCACGAAATGCCGGCGTCGCGCCAGGCGCCCGCCTCTTACAATCCCCGCTGCATTCCCACCTCTTTCAAAGGAACCGACCGCATGGCCAGGGGCAAGCCCGATGCGTGGAGCCTCTTCCTGACCGCGCATGCGCTGGTGGTGGAAGAAATCGAAAAGCGCCTGTCAGCCGCCGGCCTGCCGCCGCTGGCCTGGTATGACGCCTTATGGGCGCTGGAGCGCGCGCCTGACGGCACGGCCAGGATGTTCGAGATCGCCGAGCGCATGGTGATCGCGCGCTACAACCTGACGCGCCTGATGGACCGCATCGAGGCCGACGGCCTGGTCGAACGCTTCCGTTCGGACGAGGACCGCCGCGCCACCTACGCCCGCCTCACGCCCAAGGGGCGCGCGCTGCGCCGCGAGATGTGGAAGGTCTACGGCCCCGCCGTCGACGAACTGTTCCTGTCGCGGCTGCCGCAGGCGCAGCAGGACGCCATGGCGGCAAGCTTCCTGGACATTGCGCGCCACGTGCGCGCCTCCAGCAAGGAGTCTGCTGAATGAACGCCACGCCCCTGCATATCGGCATCGTCGCCTGCTCGGCGGAAGGCGCCGCGCTTTGCTACCGCACGCTGTGCGCGGAAGGCGCCCAACGCCTGGGCCCGCACGCGCATCCGGAGATTTCGCTGCACACGCATTCGCTGGCGGATTACGTCGCCTGCCTGGACCGCGCCGACCTGGCCGGCGTGGGCGCGTTGATGCAGTCCTCGGCGGGCAAGCTGGCGCGCGCGGGCGCGGATTTCCTGATCTGCCCGGACAACACCATCCACCAGGCGCTGGGCCATGTGCTGCCGCAGTCGCCCCTGCCCTGGCTGCACATCGCCGAGGAAGTCGCGGCCGAGGCCCAGGCGCGCGGTTTGCGCCGCATCGGCATCCTGGGCACGCGCTGGCTGGTGGACAGCACCGTCTATCCGGACAAGCTGGAAGCGCGCGGCCTGCAATGGCTGCGGCCGGCGGAACCAGACCGCGACACGCTGGCCCGCGTCATCATGGACGAGCTGGTGTACGGCGTGTTCAAGCCCGAATCCGTGGCCCGGCTGCAAGCCGTGATCGAGCGCCTGCGCGAGGCTGGCTGCGATGCCGTGGTACTGGGCTGCACCGAGTTGCCGCTGGTGCTGAACGACGGCAATTCCGCCCTGCCCACGCTGGATTCGACCCGCATTCTGGCGCGCGCCGCGCTCAGCCGCGCCTTGCGCGGCGCCTGATCCGGCGTCTTCAGATCTGGTCCAGGCCGAATTGGCGCAGACGCTCCAGATCCAGCACCTTGATCTGGTTGTAGGCCAGCGCCAGCATGCCCTGGTCCGCCAGCACCTGCAGCGCCTGATTGACGCGCTGGCGCGACAGGCCCGTCAGATAGCCTAGTTCTTCCTGCGAGATCGCCAGCGTCAGATCGGTGGACGGATACAGCTGCGGATTGAACAGCTGCGCCAGCGACTGCGCCACGCGCGCGTCCGCATCCAGCAAACGGTGGTTCTGGATGGAAGCGATGAACTCGCCCATGCGGTTGTTCAACTGGCCGATGACGAAATGCGAAAAAGGCAGGCTGGCCGATAGCAGCGCATGGAAGGTGGCCGTAGGCACCTGCAACACCAGCGACGGCTGGATCGCCACCACGTCGTACTTGCGCAGTTCGCGCTTGATGACGCTGCCTTCGCCGAACCAGCCGCCCGGCGGCACGCCCGACAGGGTGCAGCTGCGGCCCGACTCGTTGTAGATCGCCAGCTTCAAAAGACCCGTATGCACGCCCAGCCAAAAGTCCGAGGGCGCATTGCGCCGCGCGATCCAGGCGCCGTTGGCCACGTGTTCGGCGCGCGCGGTCGCCAGCACCAGGTCCTGGTGGCGGGCCTCCAGCGCGTCGAACCAGGCGCAAGCCTCGAACAGGCCGGCCAGTTCCTCGGCGGAAACGATGTTTGAAACGTCGGACATGGGAATAACTGTGTAAAACTTGGGGAAGCCAGGTCGGCCGGCCGTCTGTCATGCAGGTGACAGACAGTATTTTCGGCGGCCCCGTAAGCTAGGGCAAGCGACGGGGATCAAACTCCCGGCATACGGATAAGGGACGCCTGCGCGTCCCAACTGGAGACAAGCATGAGCGGTATGTTCGACCGCGGCCTTGAGCGCCGCGACGCCAACTACGAAGCCCTGACCCCGGTGGATTTCATCGCCCGCGCGGCCCAAGTCTATGGCCAGCGCCTGGCCATCGTCCACGGCGAGGTGCGGCGCAACTGGGCCCAGACCTACGAGCGCGCCCAGCGCCTGGCCGGCGCGCTGGCGCAAGCCGGCATCAAGCGCGGCGACACCGTGGCCGTGATGCTGCCCAACATTCCCGCCATGGTCGAAGCCCATTTCGGCGTGCCCATGCTGGGCGCGGTGCTCAATACCCTGAACACCCGCCTGGACACGCCCAGCGTGCTGTTCATGCTGGGGCATGGCGAAGCGCAGGCGCTGATCGTGGACACCGAGTACGCCGAACTCGCCCAGCGCGCGCGGACCGAATTCCCGCACCTGAAGCTCATTTCGGTGCACGACCTGGAAAGCGCCCCGGCGGAACTGCCCGGCGCGGTCGATTACGAAGCCTTCCTGGCCGGCGCCCCCGCCCGCTACGACTGGAAGCCGCCCGCCGACGAATGGGACGCCATCGCGCTGAATTACACGTCCGGCACCACCGGCGATCCCAAGGGCGTGGTCTACCACTACCGCGGCGCCTACCTGAACGCCATCAGCAACATCCTCGAATGGGACATGCCCAAGCACCCGGTCTATCTGTGGACCCTGCCGCTGTTCCATTGCAACGGCTGGTGCTTCGCCTGGACGGTGGCCGCGCGCGCCGGGGTCAACGTGTGCCTGCGCAAGTTCGATCCGCAGACCGTGTTCGACCTGATCCGCAATGAAGGCGTCACCCATTATTGCGGCGCGCCCATCGTGCAGAGCGCGCTGGCCAACGCGCCGGCCGAGCTGCGCGCCGGCATCGACCACACGGTACGCACCATGGTGGCGGGCGCCGCGCCCGCGCCCGCCGTCATCGCCAAGATGCGCGACATCGGTTTCGAGCTGACCCATGTGTACGGCCTGACCGAGGTCTATGGACCCGCGGCCGTGTGCGCCCGCCAGGAAGCCTGGGACGCGCTGGACGAGGAAGAGCGCGCGCTGCGCAATGCGCGCCAGGGCGTGCGCTACCACCTGCAGGCGGGCGTGTCCGTGCGCGATCCCGACACCATGGAAGAGGTGCCGGCCGACGAGCAGACCGTGGGCGAGGTCATGTTCCGCGGCAACATCTGCATGAAGGGCTACCTGAAGAACGAACGCGCCACCGACCAGGCCTTTGCCGGCGGCTGGTTCCGCACCGGCGACCTGGGCGTGATGACGGCCGACGGCTACGTCCGCATCAAGGACCGCAGCAAGGACATCATCATTTCCGGCGGCGAGAACATCTCCAGCATCGAAGTGGAAGACGCGCTCTATCGCCATCCCGCGGTGGCGGCGGTGGCCGTGGTAGCCATGCCCGACCCCAAATGGGGCGAGACGCCCTGCGCCTTCGTCGAGCTCAAGCCCGGCTGCAGCGCCACCGCCGAAGAGATCATTGCGCATTGCAAGCTGCTGCTGCCCGGCTTCAAGGTGCCGCGCGCGGTGCGCTTCGGCGAACTGCCCAAGACCTCCACCGGCAAGATCCAGAAATTCGAACTGCGCGCCGCCGTCGGCGCGACCCAGGCCATCGACGTGGCCGGTTCCGGCAAGAAGACCGGCTGAATTCCACGTCCCCAAATCCCATCCAGGAGCTCCGACGCCATGACGTACCAAGCCCCCGTGAAAGACATGCTGTTCGTGTTGAACCATCTTGCCGGCCTGCCGCAAGTCGCCGCGCTGCCAGGTTTCGAGGAGGCCACGCCCGACACCACCCAGGCCGTGCTGGAGGAATCCGCGCGCTACGCCGGCGACGTGCTGGCGCCGCTGAACCATGCCGCCGACCGTGAGCCCAGCTCCTGGCGCGACGGCGCGGTCACCACCTCGCCGGGCTTCAAGCAGGCGTTCAGCCTGTACGCGGAGGCCGGCTGGCAGGGCATGACGCATCCGGTGGAATACGGCGGCCAGGGCCTGCCTGGCCTGATCGGTTCGCCCTGCTCGGAAATGCTGAACGCCGCCAACCTGTCGTTCGCGCTGTGTCCGCTGCTGACCAATGGCGCGATCGAGGCGCTGCTGACGGCCGGTTCGCCTGAACTGAAGCAGCGCTTCATCGAGCCCATGATTTCCGGACGCTGGACCGGCACCATGAACCTGACCGAACCGCAGGCAGGCTCGGACCTGGCCATGGTCCGCTCGCGCGCGCAGCCCGTGGGCGACGGCACCTACCGCATCTCCGGCACCAAGATCTTCATCACCTACGGCGAGCACGATCTGGCCGAGAACATCCTGCACCTGGTGCTGGCGCGCCTGCCCGGCGCGCCCGAAGGCGTCAAAGGCATTTCGCTGTTCCTGGTGCCCAAATTCCTGGTCAACGAAGACGGCACGCTGGGCGCGCGCAACGACGTCCATTGCGTGTCGATCGAACACAAGCTGGGCATCAAGGCCAGCCCCACCTGCACGCTGCAGTTCGGCGATGCGGGCGGCGCGCTGGGCTATCTGGTGGGCCAGGAAAACCGCGGCCTGGACGCCATGTTCATCATGATGAACGCCGCGCGCTACGCGGTGGGCGTGCAGGGCGTGGCCGTCGCCGACCGTGCCCACCAGCACGCGCTGGCCTATGCCGCCGAGCGCGTGCAGAGCCGCCCGGTGGACGGCTCGTCCAAGGACGCGGTGCCCATCATCCAGCACCCCGACGTGCGTCGCATGCTGGGCACGATGCGCGCGCTGACGGAAGCCGGCCGCGCGCTGGCCTACTACACCGCGGGCCACGCCGATCTGGCGCACGCCAGCCCGGACGCCGAGGCCCGCAAGCGCCATCTGGCGGTGCAGGAATACCTGGTGCCCATCGTCAAGGGCTGGTGCACCGAAATGTCCATCGACGTGGCGAGCCTGGGCGTGCAGGTGCACGGCGGCATGGGTTTCATCGAGGAAACCGGCGCGGCGCAGTACTACCGCGACGCGCGCATCCTCACGATCTACGAAGGCACCACGGCGATCCAGGCCAATGACCTGGTGGGCCGCAAGACCCTACGCGACGGCGGCGCCGTCGCCCGCGCCTTGCTGGCGGAAGTCGGCAAGACCGAAGCGGCGCTGGAGGCCCGCAGCGAACCCGCCGCCCGCCTGATGCTGACGCCGCTGCGCCAGGCCCGCGCGGCGCTGGCCGACGCCATCGACTTCGTGCTGGCCAACGCCGCCAGCCGCCCCAACGCGGTGTTCGCGGCCGCGGTGCCGTATCTGTTGCTGGCAGGCACCACGTTTGCCGGCTGGCAGATGGCGCGAGCGCTGCTGGCCAGTCTGGACCTGCGCCAGGAAGACCCGGCTTTCCACGACGCCAAGATCGCCACCGCGCAGTGCTACGCGCTGCACAAGCTGAGCCAGGCGCCCGGGCTTGCGACGGTGGTGCTGGGATCTGGAGAGTATGAGGTGCAGCCTTGACTGCCGACGATTGGCGTCAGGCGGGCTTGATACAAGGGGCGTCTGAGGTTTTGCGGCTTTCGGGGTTGCGTTCCAGTGCTTCGTAGGCCGCTCGTCGACGCGGGCGCCTGAGTGGCGGGCGCCCACGATTGCGGTCCGGAGCGTTCGCTCCGGACTACCCCATCCTCATCCTCGTCACCGCCTTCGGCGGTTCCTTCGGATTCCCTCGGGCGCATCGAGGTTGCCCGCCACTCAGGCGCCCGCGCCGACGAGCTACTTGAATCTTGGCTTGGGGCGCTGCTGGAGCCGTGGGCAGGGACGATGCTTGTATTGCCCGTCATTTTCGGCCGCGCGGGCGGCCGAAAATTACATACATAATTTTTTGAATTTCGAATGTGTTCGCTTGCGCGAATGCGACCAATGGTTTGCTAATGGCCCCTGCTCATGGGGGAATGGGCGGTGATGGGTGGCGCGCGGCGAATAGCCGCTTGCGCATGCAGACCCGGACGCGCGCCACCCATCCAGCACCCGCGTTGAAATGACGATTGCTGGTTGACCCGTGCGCTTCGCCATCAACCCGAACGCAGCGCCCACAAATTCAAACCTGGTTCTCGCCAGCCGCACGCGTCACCACGAGAAAGCCCCCGTCCCCCGCGCGCAGCGCCATCGCGCGACGCAAGACACAGCGTAAGCCCCAAGAGGCCGCCAGCGCGGCCGGCCTGGGGCGGGCCCCGCAAAACACGCCACCACCCCACCGACCGTGGCCAGAACGCCAAGCACACCGCCCGCCCCAGCGCCCGTGAAGATTCAACCAGCCGAGCCTGTCGCGTCGGTGGCCTGCGGGGCGCGGGGCGTCGATAAGCCCGACGGAATCCGTAGGGAAGGCCGAAGGCCTGGACGAGGATGAGGCAGGGGAAGTCCGGAGCGAAGGCTCCGGACCGCAATCGTTGCCCCGCGCCCCGCAGGCCACCGACGCGACTGGCGTCTTAAGAACCTCGCCGCAGACGACAGACAGACATCTCAAGAACCAACCAGCAAACGCTCCCCACGCGGCAACGTCACTGCCCAAAACGCCAGCGCCACAACACTGATACCCGCCCCCAACAAGCACACCCCCAGCCAGCCGGCCTGAGCATAAACAGCAGTCGAAGCGATCGCCCCCAATCCGCTGCCCACCGCATAGAACATCATGTACCCGCCGACCAATCGACTATGCGCCTGCGGATTCACGCTGAAGATCATGGTCTGATTCGTCACGTGCAGCGCCTGCAGAGCGATGTCCAGGACCAGCACGCCCAACGCCAGCAGCCACAGGCTTTGCTCCAGGAAGGCAATCGGCACCCAGGCCAGGCAAAGCAACGCCAGACCCGCGGCCGTGGTTCGCTCGCCCTGCCCGCTGTCGGCCAGTCGTCCCGCGCGCGCCGCCATCAGCACGCCCGCCACGCCCACCAACCCGAACGCGCCCACCGCGCTATGCGTCAGCAAATGCGGCGGCGCGCTCAGGGGCAGTACCAGCGCGGTCCAGAAAGCGCTGAAGGCGGCGAACATCAGCAGCGCGATCATGCCGCGCACGCGCAGCACGCGTTCGGTGGCCAACAGGCCGTAGAGCGAGCGCAGCAAGGCCCAGTAACCCATGTCCACCGAGGGCAGCCGGCGTTCCGGCAGGCGCCGCGCCAGCACCACCGCCAGCACGGCGGCCAGCGCCGCGGACACGACGTAGACCGCGCGCCAGCCCCAAAGGTCCGCCACGGCTCCGGCCAGCGTGCGTGCCAGCAACAGGCCGATGACTACCCCGCCTTGCGCGGCGCCAACCACGCGGCCTCGCTCGCCCGGTGCGGCCAGCGCCGCGGACAAGGCCAGCAGGCCCTGCGTCATTGCCGTTCCCAACAAGCCCAGCGCCACCATGCCCATCAATAGCCAGGGCGTGCCGGCCGACAGCGCCACGGCCGCCAAGGACAGCACCAGCAGCGCCAACTGTCCCAGCATCAGGCGCCGGCGGTCCAGCAGGTCGCCCAGCGGCACCACGAACAGCAGCGCCAGCGCGCAGCCCAGTTGGGTGGCCGTGACCACGATGCCCACCGCGCCTTCGGCGATGCCGAACTCGCGGCCGATGGCGTCCAGCAGGGGCTGGGCGTAATACACATTCGCCACGCTCAGGGCGCAGGCCACCGCCAGCAGCATGACCAGGGATCTGGGCATCGGGCCTGGGGGTGCGGAATCGGCGGGTTCTGGTCGGGCTGGCATGTCTTGCTCCAATTTGGTTGCTTTATAAAACCAGAATAGTAGTTTTCAAGGTTTTATAATGCAACCGAAATTTCGATACGCCTGCCATCACCGCCTTTCCCTCAGCAAGGATCCGATATGGTCAAACGCACTAGTCTCGAAGGCGCCGCCTGCCCGGTGGCGCGCTCCCTGGACGCGATCGGCGACTGGTGGTCGCTGTTGATCGTGCGCGACGCCTTCGACGGACTGCGGCGCTTCGGCGAATTGCAGAAAAGCCTGGGCGTGGCCAAGAACATCCTCAGCGACCGGCTGCGCACGCTGGTGGCGCACGGCATCCTGGAAGTGGCCCCGGCCTCGGACGGCAGCGCCTACCAGGAATACGTGCTGACGGACAAAGGCCGGGCGCTCTTTCCGGTGATCGTGGGCTTGCGCCAATGGGGCGAAGAACACTACTACGGCCCCGCCGAACCCCATTCGACGCTGATCGACCGCAAGCGCGGCCAGCCCGTGCGCAAGCTGGAAATCCGCGCGCAGGACGGCCGCCTGCTCGGGCCGGACGATGCCGTGGTGCAGAAGACCGCGCTCGCGGGCTAGCTCCGCTGCGCAGCCCCCGCGGCAGGCCATTGCCCGGTTGCCAGCGCGGTGGGCGAATACGAATCGAAGCGCCAGCGCAAGGCCAGCGCGCCGGGCCGGCGGACCACACGCCGCACATGCACCCGCCACAGCCGCTCGGCGCCCTCGAACTGCGCGATCTCCGGGCTGTCCAGGATGATTTCAGCGGCGCCCGTCAGCTGCAGCACGTCGCCGCGCTCGAAGTCCATGAACAGCAATCCGGCGCGCGGGTTGAGCACCATGTTGCCCAGGGTGTTGAAGAAGCGGTTGCCGGAAAAGTCGGGAATGGTCAGCACGTCGCCGTCCACCCGCACGAAGCCCGGCTTGCCGCCGCGGTGCGACACGTCGACCTTGCGGCCGCCTTCGTCCGCGTAGGTCGCCACGAAGAACGTGTCGGACCGGGCGATCAGCGCCCGCGCGGCATCGTCCAGTCCGCCACGCTCATTGGGCACGCCCGGAAAGCGCAGCGCCGGCGAACGCGAAAACTGGAATTCCCGGGCCTGGATGTATTGCGGGCAATTGCCGAAGGACTGCGTCACCGCCACCTCGAAGCGCTTGCCGTCCCAGGCCGCGATGCGGCCGTTGGCGCGGTTGCGCCGGCGCGTGTGCAGCTCGATTCCCAGCAGGCCTACCTGCCGGTCCATCCCCAGGCCGGCCAGCAGCGGATCGTCGGCATCCGGCACGGCGGACACGCGCAGGCTGCGCGGATCGGGCGAGGACACGAAGCCGGGCAGGCCTTCCAGCACGCCGGCCCAGGGATCGCCCTGCCCGTCCACCGCGCCTGCTACCAGGAACGGCAACTGCTCAAAAAACAGGCGGTGCTGGTCCGGCATGTAGTCGCGGATGACTTTGGGTCCGGTCACCGCCATGCGTTCGGCGATCCCCACATGCTGTTGCAGCAGGCGTTCGCCGGCATGCCAGGGCGACGGCGGGAGGGTGGCGGGCTCTGCGATGGACATGGCGTGCTCCTTGCGCGCGGCGCTCGCCCTCAGGCGGCCTGCAGGCCCACGGGCGAGCGGGGCATGGCCACGAAGCGCGGCAGGCTTTCGATGCGGCCCAGCCAGGCGCGCACGTGCGGATAGGCATCCAGCGAGACGTTGCCTTCAGGCGCATGCGCCACATAGGCATAACAGGCCACGTCCGCGATGGTGGGCGCCGCGCCCGCCAGGAAATCGCGCCCGGCCAGTTCGCCGTCCATGACCTTGAGCAAGGCATGGGCGCGGGCCAGCGTGCTGTCCACGTCATAGGCCGCGCCGAACAACGTCACCAGGCGCGCAGCCGCCGGGCCGATGGCCAGCGGACCGGATGCCACCGACAGCCAGCGCTGCACCGCCGCCGCGCCGGCGGGATCCTCCGGCAGCCAGGCCTGGCCGCCGTAGCGCTTGGCCAGGTAGACCAGGATGGCGGTCGAATCCGCGACCACCACTCCGTCATCGTCGATGACCGGCACCTGGCCGAAGGCGTTGAGCGCCAGGAACGGCGGGCGTTTCTGCTCGCCGCCGCGCAGGTCCACGTCGACCTTGCGGTGCGGCACGTCCAGCAGGGACAGCATCAGGGCGACGCGATGGGCGTGGCCGGACAGGGGAAAGCCATAGAAGGTCAGCGAGGGGGGCTGGGCGGTTTGCATGAGCGGGCTCCAAGTCGGATACAGGCTCCATCTTGTGCCGGCGCCGGGCGCGCGTGAACGGCCAGCGGCGGCAAGACACTCTTGCAGCGGATGAAAGAAAGATGGCGAGCGCGGGCCCGGACGCTACGCCGGCAGCGTCGCCAGATCGCGCCGCAAGGCCTCGACGCAGAACTCCACGAAGCTGCGCACCTTGGCCGAACTCTTGCGGCCTTCCGGATACACCAGGTGGACCGGCAGCGGCGGCAGCTCGAAGTCGCGCAGCACCACCTCCAGGGCGCCGCTGGCCAGGTGCCGCGCCACCTGGTAGGACACCACCTGCGTCAGGCCCCAGCCCTCGCAAGCCGCCAGCACCGCGGCCTGAAAGGACGTGACCGTCAGCTGCGAATCGACGCGCAGGCTGCGGGGCTGGCCGTCCTGCTGGAAGCGCCATTGCGGCGTGCGGCCCTCCATGGCGGCGGTGACGGTGCAAAAGCGCGGCAGCGACTCCAGGTCCCGCGGCACGCCGTGTTCGCGCAGGAAGGCGGGCGCGGCGCAGACCACGCGGCGCACCTGCCCCACCGGCACCGCCGTCAGCGTCGAATCCGGCAAGGCGCCGATGCGCACCGCGACGTCCACCCGTTCGTCCAGCAGGTTCACCACGCGGTCCACCAGCAGCGTGCGCACGGAAACTTCGCGGTGCGTGCGCAGATAGGCCAGCACCGCCGGCATCACGTGCAATTCGCCGAAGAACGCCGGCGCAGTGATGCTGAGCGCGCCTCGCGGCGCGGCCATCGCGCCGGTCACGGCGTCGTCGGCCTGCTCCACTTCGTCGAGGATGCGGCGGCAGTCGTCGGCATAACGCTGGCCGGCCTCGGTCAGGCGCAGGCTGCGCGTGGTGCGCACCAGCAGCAAGGCGCCCAGCCGCCGCTCCAGCGCCGAAACGCTGCGCGTGACGGTCGGCGCCGACATCTCCAAGCGGCGCGCCGCCGCGGCGAAACTCTGCGCTTCGGCCACCGCCAGGAATACGCTCATTTCATGGAATCGATTCACGCCTTGCGGCCTCCGCGCTGATTTTGGGAAAGAGAGTAGAAGCGCGCGCAGGGGCGCGTCAATCGAACTCCTTGCGCAACCACCCCAGGAAAGCCTTGACCGGCGGATGGCGTTCGCGGCCCGGCGCGCACAGCGCGGTGTAGGCGGCCCCCGCCACCCGCACTTCAGGGCGATACGCCGCCAGGGTGCCCGCCGCCACGCTGTCCGACACCATGACGGAGCTGGCCAGCACCAGGCCCTGGCCGGCAATGGCGGCCTGCAGGGCATAGTGCTCTTCCTCGTAGGCATGCAGCGCCGCCGGCTTGCGCCAGGACGGCAGGCCTGCCGCCTCGCACCAGTCCAGCCAGCCCTGCTCGTACAACTGCGAATCGCGCCAGCGCACGGTCACCAGCGACGGCGCGCGCCTGCCCGGCCGGGCGGCCAGCGCGGGCGCCCCATAGACGCCGAACCACTCCTGCAACGAGCAGGCGGCGTGCAGCCCGGGCCAGCGCGCGCGGCTGTAGCGGATGGCCAGGTCCACGCTGGCGTCGCGCAGCAGGTCCACCGTTTCGGGGCTGGTGTTCAGGTTCAGCTGGTATTGCGGAAACGCCGCGTAGAAGCGCCCCAGCCGCGGCACCAGCCATAAGGCCGCGAACGAATGCGTGGTGGACAGCGTCAGCGCACCCGAGGCCGGCGCGGCGCGCAAGGCGTCCAGGGTCTGCGCCACGTCGAGCAAGGCGCCATGCACGCCTGCAAAAAGGCGCGCCCCCTTCTCCGTCAGGCGCACGCCGCGCGGCACGCGTTCGAAGAGCGCGTAGCCCACGTGCCGCTCCAGCGCCTTGACCTGATGGGACACGGCCGTGGCCGTGACCGCCAGTTCGGCCGCGGCCAGTTTGAAGCTGAGCAATCTGGCGGCTGCCTCGAAGGTGCGCAACGCGGTCACCGGTAGCGTGGCAAACATGGATTCCTGGCTCTATGGATGAAATCAATTCATCATATTCAAGGATTCATCATTTGTCGCCTGTCAGTCCGTAAGACAGAATTTTCCTCACCACATGGAAGCGTCCATGCCAACAAGAGGAACCAGACATGAATTCAGATCATCCCACCAAGCGCCTGCTGATCCTGGTCGGCAGCCCGCGGCGCGACGGCAACAGCGCGGCCCTGGGCGCGGCCGCGCTGCGCGGGGCCGAGACGGCGGGCACCCAGGCCACGCTACTGTTCCTGGACGACTACATCGAGGCCTTCCTGCCGGACTTGCGGCGTTCGCCCCCGCCGACCGACCGATACTCCGAGCTGTTCCTGGAACACTTCCTGCCGGCCGACGGCGTGCTGATCTGCACCCCGATCTACTGGTACGGGATGTCGGCGCAGACCAAGGCGTTCTTCGACCGATCGTTCAGCCACTATGCCGGCCAGGGCCCCGAGCCCGACCGGGTGAAGCAGCGCATGACCGGCAAGCGCCTGGGCCTGGCGGTCGCGTCCGAGGAAACCTACCCCGGCGCGGCGCTGGGCATCGTGCACCAGATCCAGGAATACGCGCGCTACACCCATTCGGACTTCGTCGGCTACGTGCATGGCGCCGGCAACCTGCGCGGCGAAATCGCGGCGGATCCGCGCCAGCCGCTGCAGGCGGCGGCCGAACTGGGCGCCGCGTTCTTTACCCGCAAGTACTCCGACTACCGGGTGGAAACGCCGCGCGCCCGCAATGTCTGGGAGCCCGCCCCTGCGTTGCGCAGCACGCCGGGCGTGCTGCCGTAGACCTGCTTGAACACGCGGGTCAGATGGGCCTGGTCGGCGAAGCCCACGGCATGCGCGGCGTCGGCCAGCGCCAGGCCGTCGCGCAGCAGCGCCCGGGCCCGCGCCACCCGCCAGTTGCGCAGCCAGGCCTGCGGCGGCAGGCCGTAGCGCCGCGCGAACTGCTTGACCAGGGTGGTCCGGTGGCGGTCCTGCGCCAACGCCAGGGCCTCCAGGTCCGGCGCGCAGGCCGGGTCGGCGGCCATGCGTGCGCGCAGCAGCGCGCAGACGTCGGACTCGTCGTCGGCCGCTGCGTGGCTGGCCTGCGCATGCGCCGCCAGCAGGCCGAACAGCGCCGCGGAGATGCGCTCGCGACGCTCGGGGTCGGCGATGGGATCTGGCGTGAGTGCGTCCAGCCACGCCTGGCATAGCGCCGTATCGCGGATGACGGGCCCCGCCAGCGCTGCGCCGCCTGCGTACAGCGCAAGTTCGTGGTTCCTGAACCAGGCCTGATCGATATAGGCCATGCGGTACCCCAGCGGCGCATCCGAAGTGCCGCCGGTATGGACTTGGCCAGGCGCAATCACCACCAGATCGCCCTCGCCCGCGGCCTGCGGCTCGCCATGCACGGTGAAGGCGCAGCGGCCCTGCGCGATGGCGCCGATGGACCAGGCGTCGTGGAAGTGCGGCGCATAGCGGTAGCCGCGCAGGTCCGCGATCAGGACGTCGCCGGGCAGGCCGGCGCCGCAATGCCAGATGTGTCGGGAAACCGCCATGGATACGTGTGCGTGGGGCGCCTAGCCGAAGTAGCTCTGGTCCGAGGTCAGCGTGCGGGCCAGCAGCCATGCGTTGCGGGGATTCTCGCCCACGCGGCGCACGGCATATGGCCACCAGTCGCCGCCAAAGGGCAGATAGACCCTGACGTTATAGCCCAAACGGCGCAGCGCGAGCTGCCAGTCCGGCCGCACGCCGTAGAGCATTTCGAATTCGAAGGCTTCGGGCGGCCAGCCGCGCTCCCGCGCCAGCGCCAGGATGGCGCCGGCCAGGCGGTCGTCATGGGTGCCGAAGACGGGCTGGAAGCCGGAATCCAGCGCCTCGCGCGACAGCATGATGGCGGCGGCGTCCAGATAGGCCTGGTCGATGCGCGCGCGGCCGGCGTGGTCCAGCGCGCGCTCCGGAAACGCGCCCTTGACCAGCCGCAGCGACGTGCGCTGGCGAATCGCCCAGGCCAGGTCCTGCGGCGTGCGGCGCCGCTGCGCCTGTAGCGTCAGGCCTGCCGGTATGCCGGCTTGCAGCAGTTCGCGGTGCAAGGCGCAGGTGCGGTCGCAGATGGAGGAATCTTCCATGTCCAGCACCATCCAGTCGCGTCCCAGGCCGACCGTCCGGCGCGCCGCCAGGCCGATGCGCCGGGCATTGTCGCGGCCCAGCGCATCGTCGCGCATATAGCCGATGGCCGTGGGATCGACCGACACGTGCACGTCCAGCCCCGCATGCTCCAGCGCCCGGCAGGCGCCGAGCGCCTGGGCCACGTTTTGCTCGATGGCCTGGGGATCGTCCACATATTCGCCCAGGTAGAAGAGCGAGGCGCGGATGCCGTGCGCCTCGCGCAGCCTGGCGGCCGTGCGGACGGCGGCGTCGACGTCCGCGCCGCCGACGAAACGGGCCGCCAGCGACGTGCGGGCCGCCATGGCCCGCATCGCCCGCCCCACGCCCGGGCTGCGCGCCAGCGCGATCGCGGTTCTCTGGAACATGCTCATGGGCTCTCTCCCTATAAAGAGAGCCACTGTGCCGGTGCGGCGCGCGCCCGTCTTGAACGCCAGTGAAAACTTCCTAATCCAGCGCCAGCCCGCGGGCGCGGCCGAACAGCGGGCGCTGCACCGTCTGCGCCAGCAGCACGCCGGCCAGCGTCACCGCGCCGCCCAGCAGATGGTACAGGTGCAGCTGCTCGCGCAGCATGACGAAAGCGGCCAGCGCGGTGAACAGCGGCAACAGGTTGATGAAGATGCTGCAGCGATTGGGCCCCAGCCGCTGCACGCCTTCGATCCACAGGAAGGACAGCAGCACCGACGAGAAGATGCCCGCGTACAGGATCAGCGGCACCGTGTTCATGTCCAGCGCAGCCTGCGCCGCCGGCACGCGCAGATACAGCGGCAGCATGTAGAGCAGCGCGAAGATCGATTGCACGAAGGTGGACTGCCAGGCCGGCAGCGGCACCTTCCAGTGGCGCAGCAGCACGCCGTACAGCGCATAGGACAAGGCGGCCAGCAGCATCAGGCCGTCACCGACGTGGATGCCGTGCTGGAACACGCTCAGCATGTCGCCCTGGCCCACCAGGTACAGCAGGCCGAGGAACGACAGCGCGCCGCCGGCAGCCATGCCCAGGGTCAGCGGATCGCGCAGGATCACCACGCTGAGCAGCATGCTCAGCAAGGGAATCAGCGCGGTCAGGATGGCCATGTTGGTGGCGGTGGTGGTTTCGGCTGCGCGATAGGACAGCGCCTGGAACACTGCCGACGACAGGGCGCCGTACAGCGCCAGCTTGGGCCAATGGCGCAGGATGGTCTTGCGGTTGCGCCAGGCCGGGCCGGCCGTGAACAGGCCCATCAGGAACAGGGCCAGCACCAGCCGGTAGAAGGTGATGGCGGTGGGTGAGATGGCGCTGGCGGCCATCTTGGAGACGATGACGTTGCCCGCCCAGAACAGGATGGCGAACAACGGAAACAAGTAGGACATGGTGGTTGCGCTCGGAGGATGAGAGATGGCCTCCTGCCGCCTGCGGCGCCCCTTTGGGGCGACGCAGGCGGCAGGAGTATCGCTATCCTATTGAGCGCGATCCAGTCCGTCTGCCGATGAAAAGGCAGCCACTATCGCAAAATGGACATCGCCCGTATCAGGGGCGGAACGGCGCCGGATCCAGCGGCAGCTCCAGCCCGCCCATCTGGGCCGTCAACAGCGCGGCGCTGCCGCAGGCCAGGGTAAAGCCCAGCGCGCCCTGCCCGATGTTCAGCCACAGGTTGTCGGCGGCATGGCTGCGCCCGATCAGAGGCTTGCTGGTGGGGGTGGCCGGACGCAGCCCCGCCCAAGGTACTGCCTGGCGCAGGTCCAGCGCCGGAAACGCCTCGTGCACCTGGCGCTTGAGCAACCCGATGCGCGCCGTGTCGATGCCGGCATCGGCGCTGCCGATGTCGACCATGGCCGCGATCCGCAGCACGCCGCCGACGCGGGCGTAGACGATGCGCCTTTCGTAGTCCGTGACGCTGATGCGCGGCGCCACCGAGTCGTCGTCCTCGGCCAGCGGCACGCTCAGGCTGTAGCCCTTCAGGGGATACAGCGGCACGTCATGGCCCAGCGGTTTGAGCAGCGTGCGCGTGCCGATGCCGGTGGCCAGCACGATGGCGTCGGCGCCGATGTCGCCGTCGCGCGTGTTCACCGCCACGATGCGGCGCCCTTCGCGCTGCAGGCCGGACACCGGATTGGACATGGCGCATTGCACGTTGGCCATGGTCTGCAGGCGGTCGAACAGCGCCTCGGTGAACTGGCGGCAGTCGCCCGCCTCTTCGCTGGGGGTGTAGATGGCCCCGGCCAGGCTTGCGCCCATGCCGGCCAGCGCGGGTTCCAGCGCCAGCGTCTGGGCGGCGTCCAGCACCTGCTGTTCGGCGCCGTGGTCGGCCTGGTACGCCACCAGTTCGCGCGCCTTGTCCAGCAGGGCCGGACTGCGGTAGGCGATGAGCTTGCCGTTCTTCAGATGGCCGAAATCCAGGTCTTCCTGCTCCAGCAGCGAATGCATGACGTCCCGGCTCAGATAGGACAGGCCAGCCAGCTGGACCGTGGAAGCCTTGGCCACCGAGGCCCGGCACGCCAGCGCGAATTGCAGGCACCAGCGCCATTGATGGGGATCCAGCCTGGGCCGGAAACGCAGCGGGGAATCCTCGCGCAGCAGCCAGCCCGGCACGCTGGGCAGCACGCCGGGACCGGCCAAAGGCGCCACGTAGCTATAACTGAGCTGGCCGCCATTGGCGTAGCTGGACACCTCGGCCGGACGCGCCTGGCTGTCCACCAGCACCACGTCATGGCCCTGGCGCGCCAGGAAATAGGCCGACGTGACGCCCACGACGCCAGCGCCGATTACGCAAACCCGCATACTCTTAGATCCAGAAAGACAGGGACACCGCGCTATTCTGGGACGCGCCCCGCCCGTCCGGCAAATGCCAAACTCCGCAGGGTCCATAACAAAACATCATGCCCCGCCTCAGGCGACGCGGTGCAGCTTGATGATGGCGGCGGCCGTGGGGTCGCGCACCAGATCGGCCAGGGTGTAGCCGTTGAGCGCCTCGTAGAAGGCCTGCAAGGTTTGCGCCAACACGCCGGACAAGCGGCACGCACCGTCCAGCGCACAGGGAGGCTCGCGGCAGTCGATCAGCGGCCCCTGCTGCTCCAGCTGCCGGATCAGGTCGCCCAGCCGGTAGCGGTCGGCGGCCTGCGACAGCCGCAGGCCGCCGCCCTTGCCGCGCGAGGTGCTGACCCAACCCTGCTGCGCCATGAAGTGCACCACCTTCACCAGATGATTGCGCGACACGCTGAAGCGGTCGGCGATCTCCGGAATGGTGACGGCGGCGGACCGGTCGCGGCATTGCGTCAGGTACATCAGGACGCGCAGGCCGAAATCGGTGAATCGGGTCAGTTGCATGGCAGGGACGAAAGGAATGGGCGCTGGCGGCCCGGAAACTCAGGCCGCCAGGATACACCGCTCAGGCGGGCGCGCCGCCGCTGCCAAAGGCTTCGGCATGGATGCGGTCCGCG
This sequence comes from Achromobacter xylosoxidans, assembly GCF_014490035.1. Taxonomy (NCBI): domain Bacteria; kingdom Pseudomonadati; phylum Pseudomonadota; class Betaproteobacteria; order Burkholderiales; family Alcaligenaceae; genus Achromobacter; species Achromobacter xylosoxidans. The sequence continues at coordinate 4,323,649 of NZ_CP061008.1, forward strand.
GACACGCCCAGGCCGGTCAAGGCCTCGCGCTGCGCGCGCATGAAGCCGGCCGGGCCACACAGGTAGTAGTCCGCGCCAGGCACGATGACTTCGTCGCGAATGGCGTTCAGGTCGACCCTGCCGGCGTAATCGTAGTCGCGGCCCGGCTGGTCGCCGTGGCCGACCTCCTCGTAGAACACGGCCTTGCGCACGTTGGCGCGTTCGGCGGCGATGCTGTTGACGTGATCGCGCATGGCGTGGACCGAGTTGTTGCGGCAGCCGTGCACGAAACGGATCTGGCGCTCGTCGTTCAACCCCACCAGATGGTTCAGGATGGAGACCATGGGCGTCAGGCCCACGCCGCCGCTCAGCAGCACCACCGGCGCGCTGCCTTCGTCGCGCAGATGGAAATCGCCCTGGGGCGGCGCCACGTCCAGCACCCCGCCCTCTTCCAGGCGGTCATGCAGGGCGTTGGAAACCCGGCCGGCCGGCGTATCGGCGCCAGCCGCTTCGCGCTTGACCGAGATGCGCAGGCGGTCCTGGCCCGGCGCGTCGGACAGGCTGTACTGGCGCGGCTGCATCAGGCCCAGTTCGGGCACGAACACGCGCACCGACACGTACTGGCCGGGGCGGTAGGCGGGCACTTCGCCGCCATCGGCCGGCGCCAGGTAGAAGGACGTGATCTCGGCGCTTTCGCGCTGCTTGCCGACCACGCGGAACGCACGCCAGCCGGTCCAGCCGCCCGGCTTGGCGGCCGACTCCGCGTACAGGCGCGCCTCTTCGGCGATCAGCAGGTCGGCCAGTTGGCCGTAGGCCGCGGCCCAGGCAGCCACCAGTTCTTCCGTCGCCGCCTCGCCCAGCACTTCGCTGATGGAGGCCAGCAGATGCTTGCCCACGATCTGGTAGTGCTCGGGCCGGATGCCCAGGCTGACATGCTTGTGCACGATGCGCGTCACCACGGGCATCAGCACCGAGGGATCGTCGATGTGCTCGGCATAGGCCGCGACCGCGCCGGCCAGCGCCTGCTGCTGCTCGCCGCCGGCTTGGTGACCTTGATTGAAGACATGCTTGAGCTCGGGGTTGTGCTTGAACATGCGGGCATAGAAATGCTTGGTCAGCGCAACGCCGTGCGTCTTGAGAACGGGCGCCGTGCCCTTGACCAGGGCGCGGATTTGGGGACTCAACATCAACTGCTCCTTGTGGCGCGATCGGAATCGCCATTAAACATGCATTTATAATACATCTTTAAATGCCCGCTGAAAAACACCAGGCGATTCAATCCGGTCCGGAAGTCCACCCGCCCAGGATGGCAAGCGGCGGTAACACGCAATCGGCCCCGGCGCGCCATTGGGGTCGCGCTGCGTCGTCAGCCGGTCCGCGCCACGCCACGGACGCGATCCAGTCCTCGCCCAGGCGCCACGAACAGGCGCGCCACCGCCCCGGCGGCGCACGCAGGCGCCACCCCGCCTTTCCGTCGAACGCCAGGCCCACTGCGGCCATGTCCGCGGGGAAATCCAGTCCGGCCGCCTTGATGAAGGCTTCCTTCAGCGTCCACAAGAGATAAAAGCGTTCCAATTGGGCTGCGCCTTCCAGACCGGCCAGCGCGGCTTGCTCGGCCGGCGCGCATACCCACTCGGCCAGGCGCAGGACCTCGCGCGGCCGCACCCGCTCCAGATCGGCGCCCAGTTGCCACCCCAGCGGGGCGGACGCGCAGACCGCGTGACCGCCGCTATGGCTGAGCGACAGGGTTGCAAGCGGCATGGCCTGCCTGGCGTCCTGCAGCAGCGCCCTGCTGACCCGCCAATCGACCTGGGCCTTCGAACTGCGCACCGCCGGCGCACGCGCGGCGTCCGCGGCCGACAGGTCCTGGCTGCGGTAGCCAGCAGCGGCGCCTTTGTCTGCCCACCAGATTAAAAGTTCCTGAACGCTCACGGGAGAAAGTAACAAATAGCAAGCTTAAGTGTAAGAAATGCAGGAAATATTGTGTATTATGTAACGTTTTAAATCAAAATGGCCTGACATCGCCATAGTAGAATCGCGCGCTATGTTGACGTTTTCGATCGCGCAATGGCAGGGTTGGGCGCAAGGAATCGATGGCCCCAGCGACTGGTTGAAATGGGCCGAACATCCGTTCTGCCCGATCGGAAATCAGAATCCGCCCCGCCTGGACTTCCTGCCTCCCTTGCAACGCCGCCGCCTGAGCCCGCTGGCTCGCGGGGTGTTCGAGTGCGCGTGGCCGTTGGCCGAGGGACGCCCGCCCATGCCGCTGGTATTTGCCTCCCGCCATGGCGAAACCACCCGCAACTTCGGCCTGCTGCAAGCACTGGCGGCGGACGAACCCTTGTCGCCCACGGCCTTCGGCCTGTCGGTCCACAACGCCATCGCCGCGCAGTGGTCGATCATACGCCGCGAAACCACCGAATCCGTGGCCTTGTCGGTGGAAGACGACGGCCTGGAGCATGCCTGCATCGAAGCGTCGATGCTGTTCGACGCCGGCCACCAGGACGTGCTCGTGGTGCTGGCCGAGGAACGGCCGCCCGCGCCTTACGCCCCCTGGATGGATGACGCGCCCTACGCTTATGCGGTCGCCCTGCATCTGCAGCCCGGCGCCGACTGGACCTTGGCCCTGGCTCCGCAGGCGCCCGATGCCGCCCGCGGCGCGCAGGCCTGGCCCAATCCCCTGAACCTGCTGCGCCACCTCCTGCTGCGCACGCCCGGCTGGCGCCACGCCAACCGCTCCCGACTATGGAACTGGACACGCACGGCATGACGAGCGCCACACCACCGCGGCAGGACTTCTGGCTCTGGCGTCTGTTCGCCACCGGCATGGCCTTCACCCTCTTCGGGCTGGGCGGCGTGCTGCTGCGCGTGCTGGTGTTCCCGCCCCAGCGCTTGCTGCCCGGCGACAAGGCGGACCGCCAGCGCCGCGCGCGCGGCGCGCTGAACGGCACCTTCCGCCTGTTCATCCGTTTCATGGTCCGAACCGGCATCCTGACCGTGGAATTCAAGGGCGCCGAACGTCTCGGCAAGCCCGGACAGATGATCCTGGCCAACCACCCTTCGCTGTTGGACGTGGTGTTCCTGGTGGGCCACGTCAAGAACGCCAACTGCATCGTCAAGCACGGCCTGGCCACCAACCCGTTCACCCGCGGCCCGGTGGCCAATGCCGGCTACATCACCAACGACGAAAGCTTCGACATGTTCGACCGCGCCGCCGACGTGCTGCGCGCGGGCGAGACCCTGATCGTCTTTCCGGAAGGCACGCGCACGCCGCGCGACGCCATGCCGCGCTTTCATCGCGGCGCCTGCGCCATCGCGCTGCGCGGCGCGCGCGTGGTCACGCCCGTGGTCATCAGCATGAATCCCCGCAGCCTGACCAAGGGCGAGCCCTGGTACCGGATTCCGCCCTGCCGCATGCGCTACGTGATCCGCGTGGGCGAGGACATCGATCCCGCCGCCTGGAGCGGCGCGCACCCGCTGCCCATCGCCGGACGCAAGATGAACGATTACCTGCACGCCTATTTCGAAGCCGAGCTGGCGCCCGCCGCGCCCGCCGGCGCCATCATGAATGAACAACCGCCCCAGGCGGTGGAAGTGGAGTCCTGACCGGATGAACCAACTGGAATTTGAACTCAAGACCCTCGTCATCGAATCGCTGGGCCTGGAGGACATCGCGCCCGACGATATCGACAGCGATGCCCACCTCTTCGGCGACGGACTGGGACTGGACTCGGTCGACGCCCTGGAGCTGGGCCTCGCGCTGCAAAAGCGCTACGGCATCACCATCGATCCCGAGACGCGCAACATGCGCGAGCATTTCGCCAGCATCGCCAAGCTGGCCGAGTTTGTCGGCGCCCAACGCCGCGCCTAATGGATATGGAGTCCAGGATGCATACCCGCGACGAAATCTTCAATACGCTGCGCGGCGCGCTGGTCGAACTGTTCGAGATCGAACCTGAACGCATCACGCCCGAAGCGAACCTGTACACGGATCTGGAGATCGACAGCATCGACGCCATCGACCTCATCGACCACGTGCGCCGCCAGACCGGCCGCAAGCTCGACGCCAACGACTTCCGCACCGTGCGCACGGTCGAGGACGTGGTGCAGGCCATGTGCCAGAAACAGGACCCCGCCGCATGAGACGCGGCGTGGCGGCAGCCCTGGCCGTGGCCGGCATCGCCTATCCCTTCGCCGTCCACGCGGCGCTGGGACGGGTGAGCCCCGCCTGGCTGGCGCTGCCGCTGGCCCTGCTGTGGCTGGCGCGCGGCCTGACCGCGGATGGCGCCCGGCCGGGCGCGCGCCTGCTGCCCGCCGTGGCGGTGGCGTTCTGCCTGATCCTGGCCATCTCGAATTCGCAAGACTGGCTGCGCTGGTATCCGGTGCTGGTCAACGGCATGATGTTGGCGATCTTCGGCGCCAGCCTGCGGCGCGGCCGCCCCGTGATCGAACAACTGGCCCGCCTGCGCCATCCCGACCTGCCGCCTGAAGGCGTGCGCTACACCCGCAATGTCACCCGCGTGTGGTGCGCCTTCTTCGCCCTGAACGGCAGCGTGGCCGCGGCGCTGGCGGCCTGGGGCCCCTGGAGCTGGTGGACCGCCTACAACGGCGCCGTGAGCTATGCCCTGATGGGCCTGCTATTGGCGGGCGAATGGCTGCTGCGCCCCGCCGCTGCCAAGGCGGCGTAAAGCATGGCCTGGACCGATCTCTCGCAGCTGCTGCTGCCCGCCCCGCCTGACTTGGCCGGCGCCCTGGTCGCCGACGAGCCGCCGCTGACGCGCGAGGCCTTTGCGTGCGCCAGCCTGCAGGCTGCGGGCGCCTTGCAGGCCAGGCAGTTGCGGCGCGTCGCGATCTGGTTCGAGGACGCCGCGCAGATGGCCGTCGCCCTGTTCGCCTGCTGGCGCGCCGGCGCGGTCGCGGTGCTGCCGGGCGATGCCCAGGCGCAGACCTGCGCCATGCTCGACGCCACGGTGGATGCCTGGCTGAGCGACACCGAACTGCCGCTGCCGGCGCAACGGCTGTGCCGGCTGGCTGACCTGCAAGGCCACGCGCCGCTCGCGCCCGCCGAACTGGATTCCGCGTTGACGCTGGTGCTGTGCACCTCGGGATCCAGCGGCACGCCCAAACATATCGCCAAGCACTGGCGGCAACTGATGGAAGAAGTCCGCGCGCTGCAACGGCAATGGCCCGATGCGCGCGGCCCCGTGCTGGGCAGCGTATCGGCGCAGCACATGTACGGCCTGCCCTTCAGGGTGCTGTGGCCGCTGTGCGCGGGACGCCAGCTGGACCGGCCGCAGCGCCTCTATCCCGAAGAACTGCAGCAGGCCAGCCTGCGCCATCCGGCCTGCACCTGGATCGCCAGCCCCGCGCTGCTGCGCCGCCTGGGACAGCGGCTGGATTGGAACCAGTTGCGCGGCCGCCTGACCCGCATCCACTCCTCCGGCGGCGAACTGCCCGCCGAGGCATCCGACCACATCGCGCAGCACCTGGGCCTGCGCCCCAGCGAGATCTACGGCAGCTCCGAAACCGGCGCCGTCGCCTGGCGCGAAGGCGACAGCCCCTGGCAGCCGCTGCCAGGCGTGGCCGTCGAACTGAACGCCGAAGGCGCCCTGCGCGTGCAATCGCCCTGGGTCAACCCCGCCGAGGCGCAGACCGCCGACGGCGCGGAGCTTGCGCATGGCGGTTTCCGGTTGCTGGGGCGCCTCGACCGCATCGTGAAGATCGAGGAAAAACGCATTTCGCTGCCCATGCTGGAACAGGCGCTGGCGCGCCATCCCTACGTTGCCGAAGCGCGCCTGGGCGGTCTGGCCGGGGCCACGCGCCTGGCCGCGCTGGTCGCCCTGTCGGCGCGGGGCCTGCATGCCTTGCGCAACCAGGGCCGCAAGGCGGTCGTGGACGCCCTGCGCGCGCATCTGGCCGCAGGCTTCGAATCGCTGGCCGTTCCGCGCACCTGGCGCTTCTTCGCACAGCTGCCCGCCAACGCCCAAGGCAAGCTGCCGCGCAGCCTGTTCGACGCCGCCGCGGGCGCCCGGCCGCTTGCGCCCGAGGCGGTGGAACTGCCCCGCCCGTCGGTGCACGAACGCCGCTATGCGCTGGAAATTCCCTACGACCTCGCCCATTTCAGCGGCCATTTCCCCACGGCTCCCGTTGTGCCCGGGGTGGCCCAGATCGGCTGGGCCATGTCGCTGGCGCAACGCGACCTTCATCCCGAGCTGCGTTTCGCCGGCATGGAGGCGCTGAAATTCCAGCGGCTGCTGCGTCCGGGCGATACCGCCATGCTGGCGCTGAAATGGGACGCCGCGAAGCAGAAGCTGTATTTCACCTACACGGTCAACGACGCGCCCTGCTCGTCCGGCCGCATTCTGCAGGCAGGCGGCCATGCCCCCGCATAAGCTCTGCGCGCTCATTCCCGTGTACAACCATGGCGCCACGGTCGCCGCGGTGCATGCGCAGCTGGTGGCGCAAGGCTTGCCCTGCGTGCTGGTGGACGACGGCTCCGAGCCGTCTTGCGCGGCGGCGCTGGATGCGCTGGCGACCCAGCCGCATACGCATCTGCTGCGGCGCGCGGTCAACGGCGGCAAGGGCGCGGCGGTGCAGGACGGGCTGCGCGCGGCGGCGGCGCTGGGCTATACCCACGCCTTGCAGGTCGACGCCGACGGCCAGCACGCCCTGGCGGACGCGGCGGCCTTCGCGGCGGCCTCCCGGGCCCGGCCCGACGCCCTCGTCTGCGGCGCGCCGCTGTATGGCGACGATGTGCCGCGCAGCCGTCTCTACGGCCGCTGGCTGACGCGCGTGTGGGTCTGGATCAACACGCTGTCGCTCGACATCCCCGACGCCATGTGCGGTTTCCGCGTCTACCCGCTGGCCGCGGCGCTGCCCGTGATCGACGGCGCGCGCGTAGGCCGGCGCATGGATTTCGACATCGCCGTCCTGGTGCGCCTGCACTGGCGCGGGGTCGCGATGGTGTGGCTGCCGACGCGCGTGGCCTACCCGGAAGACGGCATTTCCCACTTCAAGGGCCTGCGCGACAACCTGCTGATCAGCCGCATGCATGCGGGCCTTTTCTTCGGCATGCTGGCGCGCTCGCCGGCGCTGCTGTGGCGCAGGCTTGCCGGAGGTCCGCGTCCATGAACGCCGCCGATCAGCATTGGGCCGATCAGCCCGAGCGCGGCAGCGCCCTGCTGATGCGCCTGACGGCCTGGGCCGCGCGCACCCTGGGCCGCCGCCTCGTCGCGCCCGTGGTCTGGCTGGTCGTGCTGTATTTCTATGCCAGCGGCAGCCGCGCCCGGCGTTCGATCGCGGCCTACCAGCGCCGCCTGGCGCAATCCGGCGCGCTGGCCGAGCCGCTGCCGCGCCGCATGCCGGTCTACCGCCAGTACCTCGCGTTCGCCAACGCCATCCTCGACAAGCTGGACGTCTGGCAGGGCAAGATCACGATGGCCCATCTGGACATCGCCGACCCTGACGGCCTGCATGCGCAAATGGGCAGGAACCGCGGCCAGATCCTGGTCGGCTCGCACCTGGGCAATATCGAGGTCTGCCGCGCGCTGGCGGAGCAAAGCGGCACCTTGAAACTCAATGTGCTGGTGCACGACAAGCACGCGGTTCATTTCAACCGCCTGCTGCACGAGGCCGGCGGCGGACTGCGCATGATCCAGGTCAGCGAGCTGGATGCTCCCGCCATGCTGGACCTGGCGCAGCGCCTGGACCGCGGCGAATGGCTGGCCATCGCCGGCGACCGCGTGCCGCTGCAGGGCGACCGTTGCACGCCCGTGGACTTCCTGGGCGCCAGCGCGCTGCTGCCGCAAGGCCCCTGGCTGCTGGCCGGCCTGTTGCGCTGCCCGGTCAACCTGCTGTTCTGCACGCGCCACGGCGCGCGCTACCGCGTGGCGATGGAACGCCTGTCGGACGGCATCGAATGGACGCGCGCCACGCGCCAGGCCCGCATCGCCGAGCTGGCCCAGCGCTACGCCGACCGCCTTGCCGCGCACTGCCGCCTGGCGCCGCTGCAATGGTTCAACTTCTACCCTTTCTGGAAAGACGATGCGTAAACGGGGCGTCATCGGCGCTGAAGTCGAAATCCGCGTGCCCTTCTTCGACGTGGATCCCCTCAACGTGGTCTGGCACGGACACTACGTCAAATACCTGGAACAGGCCCGCTGCGAACTGCTGGACCTGCTGGGACACAACTATGACGCCATGCGCGCCAGCGGCTACGCCTGGCCGGTCATCGACCTGCATCTGCGCTATGCCCAGCCCGCGCAATTCGGCCAGCGCCTGACGGTGCGCGCCGAACTGGTGGAATGGGAGCACCGGCTGAAGATCAACTACCTGATCCTGGACGCCGCCAGCGGCCAGCGCCTGACGCGGGCCACGTCCGAACAGGTGGCGGTTTGCATCCAGACCCGCGAAATGCAATTGACCTCGCCCGCCGCGCTGGTCGACGCCGTGCGACGCAAGCTGCAATCGATGGAGACGCCCGCATGACGCGCCGCCTGGTTTTCATGCGCCGCCTGTGCGCCCTGCTGGCCTTGGCCCTGCTGCCCCTGGCCGCCCGCGCCTTCGATCTGGCCGATCTGCAAACGCAACTGAACGCCACGCCTGTCGTGCGCGGCCATTTCGTGCAGCAGAAGTTCCTGCGCTCGCTGCCGCAGCCGCTGACCAGCCGCGGCGATTTCACGCTGGCGGCGGGCAAGGGCCTGCTGTGGCTGCTGCGCACGCCGATCGCGCAGGACCTGCGCATCGACACCCGCGGCATCTCGCGGCGCGACGAAGCCGGCAAATGGCAGGCCCTGCCGCAACACGCCGGCGCCGGCCGCGAGAACCGGCTGTTCCTGTCCGTGCTGGCAGGCGACACCGCCGGGCTGCGCGAAAACTTCGACCTGGCGCTCAGCGGCGACGCCGATGCCTGGCAGCTGCTGCTGACGCCGCGCTCGGCGCTGCTGCGGCAGATCTTCGACAACATCCAGATCAACGGCGGCAAGCTGGTCGACCGCATCGAGCTGCGCGAGACGCAGGGCGACCGCAGCGTGCTGCAGATGACGGATGCGCAGGCCGCCCAGGCCCTGACCGCCGAGGAGCAACGTGCGTTCGCCGATTGAGCGCTGGCTGCCGCGGCTGTTCAAGCTGGGGCTGCTGCTGATTCTCTGCGCCGGCGCCTGGCAAAGCCGCCATGGCTGGCCGGTGTCGGCCAACCTGATGGAGCTGGTGCCCCAGGCCGGCGCCGACGCCACGCGCCAATTGGCCGAGGCCCGCATCCAGGAACCCCTGTCGCGGCAGCTCATCGCGCTGGTCGCGGCTCAAAGCGCAGACGCCGGCGCGGATGCCGCAGCCCCCGCACGCCTGCTGGCGCAGCGCTGGACCGACAGCGGCCTGTTTTCTTCCGTGCAGGTGGAACTGCAAGTCGACGTGCCCGCGCTGCGCGCGCAACTGCTGGCTGGCAGGCTGGCCATGCTCCCTGCGGCCGACCGGCATCAGCTCGAGACCGATCCCGCGGCCTACGCCCAGCGCCGCGCGCGCGAACTCTCCGATCCGTTTTCATCTTCGGGCCTGGTGCCGGCGGACCAGGACTGGCTGGGCCTGACGCGCCGCGCCGAACAGGCGCTGCGCCCGGGCGGCGCGGTGCAGTACGACATGGGCACGGGCACCCTGCAGGCCGAACACGCCGGCAGGCGCTGGATGCTGGTGCGCGCCGAAACCCGCGGCGATGCCTTCGACGCGGCCGCGCCCCAGCAAATCGCCGCGCAGCTCGAACAGGACCGCGCGGCACTCGGCGCGGCCGGCGCCGAGCTGCTGGTGGCGGGCGGTCCCCTGTACGCGGCCGCGGGCCGGGCGCAAGCGGTTGCCGAAAGCAGCTGGATCGGTACCGGCGCCACCATCGGCATCGTGCTGGTCCTGCTGCTGGCGCTGCGGCGCGTGCGCGCGCTGCTGGCTTTCGTGCCGGTCGCCGTCGGGCTGCTGACGGGCGCGGTGGCCTGCGTGGCGGTGTTCGGCTCCATCCATGTCCTGACCCTGGTGATCGGCGCCAGCCTGATCGGGGTGGCGGTGGATTTCCCCATGCACTGGCTGGGCAAGAGCTATGGCATGACCGACTGGCAGGCCTGGCCCGCGCTGCGGCGCGTCCTGCCCGGGCTCACCATCAGCCTCGCCGCCAGCCTGGTCGGCTACGTCGCGCTGGCGTTCACGCCGTTTCCCGCGCTGACGCAGACCGCGGTGTTTTCGGCCGCTGGCCTGCTGGGCGCCTACGCCTGCACCGTGTGCCAGTTGCCGGCCTGGATGGACGGCTGGCGGCCCCGCCCCTGGCAGCCGCTGCTGCGCTTTGCCGAGGCCGCGCTGCGCGCGCGTCAGCGCCTGGCCGGACGCCGCGCCGCCCTCTGGCTGGGCGCCCTGGCCCTTATCGCCGCCACTGCCGGCGGCATCAGCCGGCTGAGCATCCAGGACGATCTGCGGCAATGGCTCAGCCTGCCCGCGCCCTTGCTGCAGCAGGCCCGGCAGATCGGCGAAATCACCGGCTTCATGCCGACCAGCCAGTTCTTCCTGGTGCGCGCGCCCGACGCCGACGAGTTGCTGCGCAGGCAGGCGCGGGTGTCGCAGGCGCTGGACGCGCTGGTCGCGCGCGGCGATCTCGCCGCCTACAACGCCTTGAGCCAGCTGGTCTCGCCGGCTGCCGACCAGAAGGCGCTGGGCGCGACGCTGGCCGGCCTGGCCGCGCAGCCCGACGCCTGGAAGCCGCTTACCGACATCGGCATCCCCTACGCGGCCATGCGCCAGGAACTGGAGTCCATGGCCGCGCTGCCGCCGCTGGCCATCGAGGACGCGCTGCAAGGCCCGCTGGCGGAGCGCTGGCGGCCGCTATGGCTGGGCCTGCGCGACGGGCAGGCTGCGGGCATGGTGACCCTGCTGGGCCTGCGCGACGCGTCCGCGCTGGAGGCCATCGCCCAGGTTGCGCCGGACGTCACGCTGGTGGACCGCAGCGGCGAACTGAACCGCATGTTCGCGGCCACGCGCATCGAAGCCGCCGAACTCAAGCTGCTGTCCTATGGGGTCGCGGCGCTGTTGCTGCTGCTGACCCTGGGCCGCGCCGCCGCCTGGCGCATCCTGGCCGTGCCGCTGGCGGCCACCGCATGCAGCCTGGCCGCGCTGGGCTACCTGGGCCAGCCGCTAACCCTGTTCAGCCTGTTCGGCCTGCTGCTGGTGTCGGCCATCGGCGTGGACTACGCCATTTTCATGTACGAACGGGTCGCGGGCGCGGCCGCCAGCCTGGTCGGCATCCTGCTGGGCGCAGCCACCACGCTGCTGTCCTTCGGACTGCTCGCGGTCAGCCAGACGCCCGCCATCGCCAACTTCGGGCTGGCGGTGGCGCTGGGCGTGGCCTTCTCGCTGCTGTGGGCGCCCTGGATCAATCCGCCGCGCGCAGCCGCAGCATCCTGCTTTCAATAACTAAAAGGACATCTCCGGCATGGAACATCGCGAAGTTGTAGTCATAGGAGCGGGACCGGCAGGCGCGGTCGCCGCCGCCCTGTTGAAGCGCCAGGGACATGACGTCCTGATGCTGGAACGCCAGCAGTTTCCGCGCTTTTCCATCGGCGAAAGCCTGCTCGCCCATTGCCTGGAGTTCGTGGAGGAAGCGGGCATGCTGCCGGCGGTGCAGGCCGCCGGCTTCCAGGTGAAGAACGGCGCCGCCTTCGCCTGCGGCGAACGCTACACCCACTTCGATTTCCGCGACAAGTTCAGCCCCGGCCCCGGCACCACGTTCCAGGTGCAGCGCGCGCACTTCGACAAAGTCCTGGCGGACGATGCCGCCCGCCAGGGCGTGGAAGTGCGCTATCTGCAGGAAGTGACGGCGGCCGATTTCGACGGCGACGACGGCCCCCTGCTGGACGTGCGCAGCGCTGACGGCACTTCCTATCAAGTGAAGAGCCGGTTCGTGCTCGACGCCAGCGGCTACGGCCGCGTGCTGGCGCGCCTGCTGGACCTGGAGCGTCCGTCGTCGATGCCGCCGCGCAAGGCCATCTTCACCCATATCGAAGACCGCATCGACGACGCCGGCTTCGACCGCGAGAAGATCCTGATCAGCGTGCATCCGCAAGAACGCGGCATCTGGTACTGGCTGATCCCCTTCTCCAACGGCCGCTGCTCGTTCGGCGTCGTGGGCGGCGAAAACCTCTTTGGCGGCCCCGGCCAGGACCTGATGGCCACGCTGCGCGAGATGGCCGACGCCGCGCCCAATCTCAAGCGCGTCCTGAAGCACGCCGTCTGGGACACGCCCGCCAACACCATCGGCGGCTATTCGGCCAGCGTGCGGCAGTTGCACGGCCCCGGTTACGCGCTGCTGGGCAACGCGGCGGAATTCCTCGACCCGGTCTTTTCCTCGGGCGTCACCATCGCCCTGCGTTCGTCCAAGCTGGCGGCAGACGCGCTGCACCGCCAACTGACGGGTGCGCAGGTCGACTGGCAGGCCGAATTCGCCGATCCGCTGATGGTGGGCGTGGAAACCTTCCGCGCCTATGTCCAGGGCTGGTACAGCGGCGAATTCCAGGACGTGGTCTTCTACGAGCACGCGCAGCCCGAGATCCGCCGCATGATCAGCTCCATCCTGGCGGGCTACGCCTGGGACCGGAACAACCCCTTCGTCGCCAACCCGCAACGCCGCCTGCGCATGCTGAGCGAACTGTGCCGCGGCGCCGAAGCGCAGCCGCTGCCCGCCTGATCCCGACCATGTCCGCCACCCGCTCCTCCTTTCTGTCCGCCGCGCGCACGCTGGGCGCGCTGCTGGCGCTCGCCCTGCTGGCGGGCTGCGCGGGCGCGCCGCCCGTGCCGGCGCGCGACGCGGACTTTCCGCTGCCGCGTCAGCTGCATGTGCTGCAGTCCGCCGCCGGCCAGCCCGCGCTGGACACGCTCTTGGTGGTGCAGCGCGAAGGCGCCGCCTTGCGCTGGTCGCTGTTCGACCCCATGGGCGTGCCGCAGGCGCGGCAGATGCTGGAACGCGGCCAATGGCGCAACGACGGCTTCCTGCGGCCCAATGCCCAGGCGCGCGATCTGTTCGCCGCCCTGATCTTCGCGTGGACGCCCGAAGCGGAACTGGACGCGGCCTACGGCGCCGGCAACTGGCGCGCCAGCCGCGAGGACGGCGGCGCGGCGCAACGCGAACTGCTGGACCGGGGCCGTCCGCGCTGGAGCGTGCGCTGGCCAGCGGCCGCACAGGCCGGCACGTTCACCATCACCACCGCAGACCAGGTCACCTGGCGGATCTCGCCCTTGAAGGAGCAGCCATGAACACCTGGTTGGGTACCCCCGGCGTGGTGTGCGCGCTGGGCGCCGGCATCGACGCGGTAGCCCGCGCCGCCTTCGCCGGCGACACCTCGGGCATGCGCCCGCAGCCGGATTGGGTCCATGGCCGCACGCTGACGCTGGGCGGCCATGCGGACGCGCTGCCGCCCATCCCCGACACGCTGCCCGCGCATCACCACAGCCGCAACAACCAATTGCTGCTGGCAGCCGCGTTGCAGATCGAGCCGCAATTGCGCGCCGCCGTGGCCCGCCATGGCGCCCACCGCGTCGCCGTGGTGCTGGGCACCAGCACTTCCGGCGTCAACGACAATGCGCCCGCCTTCCGCCAGTTGGCGGCGCAAGGCGCATGGCCGGACGGCTACGACTACCGCCGCCAGGCCTTGTCGTCTCCCGCCGCGTTTTTCGCGGACTGGCTGGGCGCCACCGGCCCCGCCTATACGCTGTCCACGGCCTGCACCTCCAGCGCCCGCGCCCTGCTGTCCGCGCGCCGCCTGCTCGCCTCGGGCCTGTGCGACGCCGTGGTCTGCGGCGGCGCGGACACCCTGTGCCGCCTGACCATCAACGGCTTCGCCACGCTGGAGGCCATCGACGACACGCTGTGCCTGCCCTTCTCCGCCAACCGCCGCGGCATCAACATCGGCGAAGCCGGCGTGCTGTTCCTGATGGAGCGCGAGCCCGCAGGGGAGCGCTCCGTGGCGCTGCTGGGCGGCGGCGCCAGCTCCGACGCCTGGCACATGTCCGCGCCCGAGCCCAGCGGCGCCGGCGCGCGGGCAGCCATGCAGGCCGCGCTGCAATCCGCCGGCGTGGACGCGGCCAGCATAGGCTGGGTCAATCTGCACGGCACCGGCACGCTCCACAACGACGCCATGGAAAGCCTGGCCATGCATGCCGTTTTTCCGCAGGGCGTGCCCTGCGCCTCGACCAAGGCGCTGACCGGCCACGCGCTGGGCGCGGCAGGCGCGCTGGAAGCGGCGCTGGCCTGGGCCACGCTGTCGGCCGGCAATGCCGAAGGACGGCTGATGCCCCACGTCTGGGACGGACAGCCCGATCCCGTCCTGCCGGCGCTGGATTTCAGCACCGCGCAGCACCGCTACGCCCAAGGCCGGCCGCGCCTGGCCATGAGCAATTCCTTCGCCTTCGGCGGCAACAACGCCAGCCTGATCCTGGGAGCCCAAGCATGACGACCTGGCCCGTCTCCGGCCTGCTGCCGCACGCCGGCGACATGATCCTGATCGACGAGGTCTGCAGCCACGACGCCGACAGCCTGACCGCGCGCGCCCTGGTCAAGCCCGGCCCCTACTCGCTGCCCGACGGCTCCTTGCCGCCGTGGCTGGGCATGGAGCTGATGGCGCAAGCCGTGGGCGCCTGGGCCGGTTGCCAGGCGCGCCAGGCGGGCGACCCCGTCAAGTTGGGCTTTCTGCTCGGCACGCGGCGCTACGAAAGCCATGCCGACGCGCTGCCCGCCGGCGCCCGCCTGACCATACACGCGCGCCGCGGGCTGGTCGACGCCAGCGGCATGAGCGTCTTCGAATGCGAACTGCGCGACGACGCGCGCCTGCTGGCCGAGGCCAGGCTGAACGTCTATCAGCCCAAGGATCCCACCGCTTTTATCCAGGAAGAATCACCCGAATGAGCGCTGCCCCCATACTCGTAACCGGCTCGAGCCGCGGCATCGGCCGCGCCATCGCGCTGGCCCTGGCCGACGCCGGCCACGACCTGGTGCTGCACTGCCGCCAGCAACTCGACCAGGCCCAGGCCGTGCAGGCCGAAGTCCAGGCGCGCGGACGCCAGGCGCGCGTGCTGCAATTCGATGTGGCGGACCGCCAGCAATGCGCCGCCGCCCTGCAGGCCGACATCGACGCGCACGGCGCCTATTACGGCGTGGTCCTCAACGCCGGCCTGACCCGCGACGGCGCGTTTCCCGCTTTGACCGGCGACGATTGGGACCAGGTGCTGCGCACCAACCTGGACGGCTTCTACAACGTGCTCAGTCCGCTCGCCATGCCCATGATCCGCCGCCGCGCGCCTGGCCGCGTGGTCTGCATGGCGTCCGTGTCCGGCCTGGTGGGCAACCGCGGCCAGGTGAACTACAGCGCCTCCAAGGCCGGTCTCATCGGCGCCGCCAAAGCCCTGGCCGTGGAACTGGCCAAGCGCCAGATCACCGTCAACTGCGTGGCGCCGGGGCTGATCGACACCGACATGATCGACGAGCACGTGCCGGTCGAGGAAATCCTGAAGGCCGTGCCAGCGCAACGCATGGGACGGCCCGAGGAAGTGGCCGCCACCGTCGTGTTCCTGATGTCTCCCGGCGCCGCCTACATCACGCGCCAGGTCATCGCCGTCAACGGAGGACTGTGCTGATGAAACGCGTCGTCATCACCGGCATGGCCGGCATCAGCGCGCTCGGCAACGACTGGGCCAGCGTGCAGCAGGCGTTCCAGACGGGCCGCAGCGCCATCCGCGTCATGCCCGACTGGTCGCGCTACGCCGAACTCAACACCCGCCTGGCCGGCCCCATCGAGGACTTCCGCACGCCCGCGCACTGGACCCGCAAGCAACTGCGCAGCATGGGACGGGTTTCCCAACTGGCGGTGCGCGCCGCGGAACTGGCGCTGGACGACGCGGCGCTGCTGGGCGATCCGCGCATCGCCGACGGCCGCATGGGCGTGGCCTGCGGCTCGTCGGTGGGCAGCACGGCCGAAATCCGCGCCTTCGGCAACATGCTGCTCAACGGCGTCACGGACGACCTCAACGCCAATTCCTACGTCCGCATGATGCCCCACACCACCGCGGCCAACGTCGGCATCTTCTTCGAACTGAAGGGCCGCATCATCCCGACGTCCAGCGCCTGCACCTCGGGCAGCCAGGGTATCGGCTACGCCTACGAGGCCATCCGCTACGGCCGCCAGGAGCTGATGCTGGCGGGCGGCGCGGAAGAGCTGTGCGCCAGCGAAGCCCTGGTGTTCGACGCGCTCTACGCGACCAGCCAGAAAAACGACACGCCCGAACTCACGCCCCGCCCCTACGACCGCGACCGCGACGGCCTGGTGATCGGCGAAGGCGGCGGCATGCTGGTGCTGGAATCGCTGGACCACGCGCTGGCGCGCGGCGCGCGCATCCATGCGGAAATCGTCGGCTTCGGCAGCAATTCGGACGGCACCCACATCACGCGCCCGGAAGCCAGCACCATGCGCATTGCGATGGAAATGGCGCTGGCCGACGCCAGCCTGCCGCCGCAAGCCATCGGCTACGTCAACGGCCACGGCACCGCCACGGAACAGGGCGACATCGCCGAAACGCAGGCCACGCACGGCCTGTTCGGCAGCCGCATGCCCATCAGCTCGCAGAAGAGCTACCTGGGCCACACCTTGGGCGCCTGCGGCGTGCTGGAGTCGTGGTTCAGCATCGAGATGCTCAACCGCGATTGGTACGCGCCCACGCTCAACCTGCGCAACGTCGATCCGCGTTGCGGCGAACTCGACTACCTGACCGAGGGCCGCAGCATGAGCAACGAATATGTCATGAACAACAACTTCGCCTTTGGCGGCATCAACACCTCGTTGATCTTCCGCCGCTGGCGCTGAAGTCCGCAATACCCGCGTTTTTCCCTCTCACGAATGGAATGCCAGACATGAACGCTTCTTACCAGTTGTCCGCCGCCCTGCTCCTGTCGCTCGCATGCTCGGCGCAAGCCCTGGCGGCAGACCGTACCGTCCATCTGCCCATGCAGACCGCGATCGACGCCGCCCAGGCCGCCGGCAAGATCGATGGCAGCGTCAGGTTCTACCTGGCCGGCACCGGCCCCAAGGGCACGGTGCTGGAATCCGGCGTCGTCACCAACCGCAAGACCAACGCCTTCGCCAAGAAGGACGAGGACGCCTGCCTGTGGGTGGCCCAATCCGCCATCATCGCGCTGCATGAAGCGGCCAAGAAGGCCGGCGCGAACGCGGTGACCAATATCGTCAGCTACTACCGCAAGAACGAATACAGCAGCAAGACCGACTATGAATGCCATGCCGGCGCCATGGTGGCCGGCGTCGCCCTGCGCGGCGACCTGTCCAAGGTGAAGTAAGGCGGATCGCCAGCCGCCGGAAAACGCCGGCCGCCGGTTTAAACTGCTTGTTTGTCGCCACACCACAAAGGTTTACCCATGAGCACTGCTACGCTCAAGACCCGCCTCTCCGATGCCGTCAAGGACGCGATGCGCGCCAAGGCCTCCGAACGCCTGACCACGCTGCGCTTCCTGCTGGCGGCCGTCAAGCAGAAGGAAGTGGACGAACGCCGCGACCTGAACGACGCCGAGATCACCGCCATCATCGAAAAGCAGGTCAAGCAGCGCCGCGAGTCCATCGCCGCGTTCGAACAGGCCGGCCGCACCGAAACCGCCGAACAGGAAAAGGCCGAACTGCTGGTGCTGCAG
The DNA here is from genome assembly GCF_014490035.1 of Achromobacter xylosoxidans. Classification (NCBI taxonomy): domain Bacteria; kingdom Pseudomonadati; phylum Pseudomonadota; class Betaproteobacteria; order Burkholderiales; family Alcaligenaceae; genus Achromobacter; species Achromobacter xylosoxidans. The sequence continues at coordinate 4,341,338 of NZ_CP061008.1, forward strand.
GAATTCCTGCCGCAAGCCGCCACGCCCGAGGAAGTCGCCGCCGCCATCGACGCCGCGCTGGCCGAAGTGGCCGCCCAGGGCGTGACCGGCGCGCCCGCCATGGGCAAGGTCATGGCGCTGCTGAAGCAGGCCCTGGCCGGCCGCGCCGACATGACGGCGCTGTCGCAGCAAGTGAAGGCCCGCCTGGCCTAAACCCTGCCGGGGTTGGCTGCCAGCCGCCCCGCTCAGCTCAGAACGCGCCGCCGAACAGATCGGGCTGGCGCGACTGCTCCTGCGGGTTGGCGAAATTGCTCATCCCCACCCCCGCCAGCCGGTACAGCGTTTCCGGCGGCAAGTCCACGCGTTCGCACAGCAGCCTGGCGACGGCGGCCAGCTCCGCCGCCGATCCAGGCGGACTCAGGCTGGTCTGGCTGCGCGTGAGGATCCGGAAACGGTCCGTCTTCAACTTGAGCACCACCGTGCGGCCCAGGGCGCCCTTCTTCAGCGCCTGGTCCCACACGCGTTCCGCCATGCGGTCGATGGCCTCGCCCACCGCGTCCAGGCGGATATCCTCAGAGAACGTGGTCTCCGACGAGACCTGCTGCAAAGGCTGGTCCGTCTGCACCTCGCGCTCGTCGATGCCGCGCGCCAATTCGTACAGGCGCCGGCCGTAGCGGCCGAAGTAATGCTCCAGTTCCTGGGCGCTGTGCGTGGCCAGGTCGCCCACGGTATGGATGCCCAGCTGTTCCAGGCGCGCCTGCGTCACCTTGCCCACGCCCGGCACCTTGCGCACCGGCAGGGGCTCCAGGAAGGCCAGCACCTTGGCGGGCCGGACCACGAACAGGCCGTCCGGCTTGTTCCAGTCGGACGCGATCTTGGCCAGGAATTTATTGGGCGCGACGCCGGCCGAAGCCGTCAGTCCGGTTTCCTCGCGGATCTGTTGCCGGATGACCTGCGCCACCTCGGTGGCCGAGGGCAGGCCCAGCTTGTTGACCGTGACGTCGAGATAGGCCTCGTCCAGCGACAGGGGTTCGATCATGTCGGTATGGCGGGCGAATATCTGCCTGACCTGGCGCGAGACCTCGCGGTAGCGGTTGAAATCCGGCGGTACATAGATCGCATGCGGACACAGGCGCTCCGCGCGGGCGGCGGACATGGCCGAATGGATGCCGAACCGCCGCGCCTCGTAGGACGCGGCGCACACCACCGAGCGCGGCCCGGTCCAGGCCACGACCACGGGCTTGCCGCGCAGTTCGGGGTTGTCGCGCTGTTCCACGGACGCGTAGAACGCGTCCATGTCCACGTGCACGATCTTCCGTAATTCAATCATGGTGGTGCTGCCCCCATGAGCCGTTCATCGCCTGAAACCCCGTGGCAAAACATATATTATGACCGGCGACAACCGACTTCCCATTCCTGCCCGCAACGGTCCATGACTGCAGCCTCAACGCCCCAAACCGACTACTTCGGCCTGACCATTCCCTTCATGCATTTCATCGGCCTGGTGCCCGAGAGCATCGCGCCGGCCTATGCCCGCACCTCGCTGCCCTGGCGCGCCGACCTGACCAACAGCCGCGGCGACGTGCATGGCGGCACGCTGATGAGCGTGCTGGACTTCACGCTCAGCGCCGCCGCCCGCGGCTCGGCCGATGGCACGGAAGGCATGGCCACCATCGATATGAACACCTCGTTCCTGTCGCCCGGCACGGGCGACCTGGTGATCGAGGCGCGCTGCCTGCGCAAAGGGGCCTCGATCGCTTTCTGCGAAGGCGAGGTCCGGCGCGCCGACGGCGAACTGGTGGCGCGCGCCACCGCCACCTTCAAGATCATCCGCCGCCGCCCGGGCGGGGACTGAGCGCGCCGGCGGCGGCTAGCCGCCGGCCCCTGCGCCTCAGTTGGGCAGGTCTCGCGAAGGCTTGACCGGCGGACGCGGATCCAGCGGCATATAGCTGCTGCACGACACCAGGCTGTAATAGATGGCGTCCTGCATGGCGCGCATGGCGGCCGCGTCCCAGGTGCCCTTGCCCCACACCGCGATGCGCACATCGGTGGTCTTGGGGCCGGCGGCCTTCAATTCGACCCGCGTCATCTCGTTGTCGCTGTAGGGCGCCAGCACCTGCACCACGCCGGACTGCGCGCTTTCGTTCATGGTGTCCACCACGCGGTAGGCGTTGTCGGTGCTGCGCAGGCAGGCATTGGCCTGCCGGATCGCCGCGTCGTAGGCGTCCTTGAAGGCCACCGGGGCCTTGAATTCGCTGTGCGGCGACGCGCTGCCGGACGAAATGCCCATCGAGCAGCCTGCCAGGCCCAGGGCCAGCGCCGAAGCCGCGACCAGTTTCCAGTACATGTGTATCTCCAGATCAGTGCCCGCGATTATCCCGCATATCGGCTGCGCGCGATAAGCGCAGCCGCGTTCACATGATCCCGATGCGGTACTCCAGGTTCTTCACCAGGGTCCGCAGGCGCGGGCCCAGGGTCTCGTACACGTGCTTTTCGTCCAGGTTATCGGCCGGGATCGTCACGTTGAAGGCCAGCGGCAAGTCATTGGAGCGATAGCGCATCGGCGTGGCGATGCCGCACAGCTCCGCCCGCCAGTCCTTGCTGACCACGCAGAAGCCGTGCTGATCGATGGCCTCGAACGCGGGCTGCAATGACGGCCCGAAACGCTCCCAGTCCTCGGGAAATTCCTCCGCGAGCCGCCCGCAGATGAGTTCGCGCTCGTCCGGCGTCTGCGCATACAGCAGCGCGCGCCCGGTGGCGGTGCGCAGCAAGGGGCGGGCCGAGCCGATATCCGGGCGCGAGGCGTTCGACGCGCCGTCATGCACGGTTTCGACGTAGACCACCTGCAGGCGGTCGCGGATGGCCATGGACACCGGTCCCTTGGCATAGCGCGCCAATTCGATCATGTCGTGCGCCGCCAGTTGCCGCAGCGTCAGGTGCACCAGCAAGGGATAGCCCAGCGTCAACACGGCCGGACCCAGCGAGTACTTGCCGGTGCGTTCGTCGCGCCGCAGATAGCCCAAACCCACCAGCGTGAATGTCAGCCTGGACACCGTCGGGCGCGTCAGGCCCAGCATTTCGGCGATTTCCTTGTTGCCCAGCAGCGGCTCGGCCGCGGAAAAACACTTGAGCACGTCCAAGCCGTTGGAGAGCGTGGAGGCAAATCGCGGATGCGCTTCCAGCGAAGCGCGGGATTCGAGTTCGTAGTTGAGCGGCGTTTTCGAGTGCATGGCGGCCTAGGGATTCGGAGCATTGACAGTATATCGCCTGCCGAAATACAAACATTCCGTTCACTATAAACACTTGAATTCCATTTATTGAAATTGAAAGGGTGATTGATGACGAATTCCTGCTTTTCCCGCCAGCCGCTGGGCGCCCGCCTGTTCAGCTTTGCCGTGGTGGCCGACACCCACGTCAATGAATCGGAAGACACCTGCGCGTCGCCCTTTGCCACCAATGCCCGCGCCAATGCCCGGGCGCGGCACGTCTTCGCCGACATCGCCGGACTGGACCCCGCCCCCGCCTTCACCATCCACCTCGGGGACATCGTCCATCCGGTGCCCAGCATGCCCTCGTTCGAAGTGGCGGCCGACCGCTTCAAGGCCATCGCCGGCCAGATCGACATGCCGCTGCACCTGGTGCCCGGCAACCACGACGTCGGCGACAAGCGCATCGACTGGATGCCGGCCGACATCGTCTGCGACGACTACCTGGACAAGTACCGCCAGGTGTTCGGGCCGGACTATTACGCGGTGGACCATGGCGGCGTGCGCTTCCTGTTCCTGAACGCGCTGCTGTTCAACTCCGGACTGGCGGCGGACGACGCGCAACGCGCCTGGATCGACGAGCAATTGGCCAGCGCCAGCGGCCGCGTCTTCGCTTCGCTGCATTACCCGCCCTACCTGCATGACGCCCACGAACGCGGTTCCTACGACAACATCGACGAGCCCGGCCGCGGCTGGCTGCTGTCGCGCCTGGCCCATCCGCGCGTCGAAGGCGTTTTCGCCGGCCACGTCCACAATTTCTGGTACGACGTCATCGGCGGCGCGGAGATCTACATGCTGCCGTCGACCGCCTTCCTGCGGCACGACTTTTCCGAGTTCTACCGGGTGCCGCCGGCGGATGAGTTCGGCCGCGGCGACGTCGAGAAATTCGGCTACTTCATCGTCGATGTTCATGAGCAAGGCCATGTGGCCAAGCTGATCCGCACGCATGGCGCCATGCGTGGCGAGGCCGAAACGGACCGGGCTGCGGCGCGCACCCTGCCCACCGTCCATACCAAGACCGCCGCCTGTGACGGCATTGCGGTCGAAATGCGGCATCCCTGGGCCGAAATCGTCGAAATCCCCTGCACCGGCGGGGTGCAGGAGTTCGGCCGCAAGCTGGCCCGCAACGACTATCCGCTGATGTCCATGTGGGAAATGGGGCTGCGTACCCTCAAGATTCCCGTGCAGGATCTGCGCGACGACAAGACCCTGCGCCGCGCGCGTCTCATGTCCGACGTCGGCCACCGCTTCGTGCTGACCTCGCTGGGCTTGCCTGACGCCAGACTGCTGCAACAGGCGCGCGAGCACGGCGTGGCCATCGCCGCGATCGAGATCAACCTGAACGCCCAGGCGCTGGAAGAGGCGGGCGCGGCCCTGCAGCGCCTGCGCGAGCACACCGACGCCCGCCTCGTCTATTGCAAGATCCGCACGGGCGCGGACGACGCCCACTTCGACGGCAAGCACTACAGCCATTTCGTCAACACCGGACTGCGCGCCTCCGAGCTCGAAGCAGCGCAATCCACCCTGCTGCCGCACTTCGCCCAGAAGAACCTGGACGGCTTCACCGTGCGCCTGGACTGGGGTTCCGACCTGATCGCCACGCACCAGCAACTGGCCGCGCAGGCGCGCGACTGGGGCGCGACGGTGAACGTGGGCGTCAAGCTGGCCGACCGCCTGGCGGCGGCGAATAGCGACGACACCGCCATCGCCGCGCTGGTGGCGGAAGCCTTCCTGGCAGCCCGGGCCACAGACGCGGTGAGCTATTCCTTCGACACCTTCATGGACGTGGACCGCGGCTACTTTCCGCGCAACGGCCTGATCGACCGCCGCTACGATCCGCGACCCGCCGGCCTGGCGCTGGCCGCGCTGAACGCGGTTTTTGCAGGGCAGGCCGCAGGCGTCGGATGGGTCGAACGCATCGACGGCGAAGCCGGCCTGCGCCTGTGCCGCTACCGCTGCGGCGAGCAGGCCTATGAACTGGCCTACGGCCCCAGTCCGGCCCTCCAACGCCAGGTCGAGGCCGGCGCGTTCAAACGCGTCGTCGACCTGACGGCCCAGCGCGCGCTGCCGACCCGGGACGATTGGGACGAGTACGCGCGCCTGCATCTGCCCGCCCAGGCCGTGCTGCTGATCCGGCGCAACTGAATCCCCATCCCCCGCACAGGAGCCACTCCATGTTTCGACACGCAATCAAACTCGCGGGCATCCTGGCCGCCGCCTGCCTTCCCATGTTGGCGCAGGCGCAGCCCTATCCCGACAAGCCGGTGCGCCTGATCGTCGCCTACACGCCCGGCGGCGCCACCGATGTGATCGCCCGCATCCTCGCGGCGAAGCTGAGCACAAGCTGGGGCCAGCAGGTCATCGTGGAGAACAAGTCCGGCGCCAGCGGCATGATAGGCGCCGAACAGGTCGCGCGCGCCACGCCCGACGGCTACACCCTGCTGCTGGCCTACACGCCCGAGGTCTCGATCAACAAGCTGGTCTATAAACAGATGCGCTACGACCCGTTGAAGGACCTGCAGCCCATCGCGCTCGTGGCGGATGCGCCGCTGGTGCTGGTCAGCGGTACCAAGCTGCCCGCCACCACCTACGGCGATCTCAAGCGACAAGGCGCAAAGGCGCCGCTGGTCTACGGTTCGCCGGGCATGGGCGGCCAGCAGCACCTGGCCGGCGAACTGCTGCGGGTGCGTTCCGGCATGAACCTGACCCACGTGCCCTACCGCGGCACGGCGCTGGCCGTGGCCGATCTGGTGGGCGGCCAGATCGACATCTTCTTCGCCACGGCGCCAGCCATCATCGGCCAGATCGGCGCCGGCAAGCTGCACCCGCTGTTCATCGCCGGTCCCCAACGCCAGGACGTCCTGCCTTCGACGCCGACGGCCAAGGAGGTCGGCCTGGACGACTTCGACATTTCCAACTGGTTCGGTCTGTTCGGCCCCGCCGGCATGCCACCGGCCCTGGTGGAGCGCATTTCCAAGGACACGGCCCAGGCGCTGGAGGCCGCCGATGTAAAGGAAAAACTGCAGGGCCAAGGGCTGGCCATTTCCTATAAGCCGCCCCAGGAATTCAAAACCTTCATCGGCGCCGAAATGGCCAAGTACGGCGCCATCGTCAAGGCGACGGGGCTGGAGCCGCAGTAGGCCTGGGGCACGGCCGACAGCGTCCGCGGGCGGTTCGACACCGCCCGCGCCGCTATGGCATTATCGACGGACCACCCGGCGGCCGGCCCCAAGCGCCCGCCGCGGCAACTTCGGAGGTCCCCCTTGTTCTCATTCCTCAAGCGCACCGTCCTGGCCGCCAGCATCATCGGCGTATCGCTGGGCGCCAGCGCCGCGCAACCGCCGCGCGCCTATCCCCTCAAGGATTTCTTCCGCAACCCCGAGCGGGGCTTCTTCCGCCTGGCCGACGACGGCCGCACACTGGGCTTCATGCAGCCCACCAGCGTGGACGGCAATCCCGCCCGCATGAACATCTACGTGCAGCCGCTGCAAGGCAGCACGCCTGTCGGCGACCCGCGCCAACTGACCAGCGAAACCGCGCGCGACATCAGCAACTTCTTCTGGAAAGGCGCCGACGTGGTGCTCTACCAGAAGGACTTCGGCGGCGACGAGAACTTCCACGTGCTGGCCGTCAACGCCAAGACCGGCAAGATCACCGACCTGACGCCCTATGAAGGCGTGCGCGCCGGCATCGAGGACGATCTGGAAGACGATCCCGACCACGTCCTCATCAGCCACAACCAGCGCAATCCGGAAGTCTTCGACGTCTACCGCGTCAACGTGCACACGGGCGCCGCGGAGCTGGTGGCGCAGAACCCGGGCAACATCGTCGGCTGGCAGACCGACCACGCCGGCAAGGTGCGCGCCGCCGTGGCCAGCGACGGCCTGAACACCACCCTGCTTTACCGCGACGACGAATCGTCCGAGTTCCGTCCGCTCATCACCACCGACTACCGCACCAGCGTCAGTCCGGCGTTCTTCACCTTCGACGACAAGAAGTTCTACGCCCTGTCCAACCGCGGGCGCGACAAGCTGTCACTGGTGGTGATCGACCCCGCCAAGCCCGAGGCCGAGGAAGAGATCTTCACGCCCGACACCGTCGACCTGGATTCCGCCGGCTACTCGCGCAAGCGCCGCGTGCTGACGGTGGCCGCCTACCAGACCGACAAGCCGCAGTACAAGTTCTTCGACGCGCAGACCGAGACCCTCTTCAAGAAGCTGTCGGCCCAGCTCACCGGCTACGACTTCGCCATCCAGGGCTCCAACCGCGACGAGGACAAGTTCATCGTTGCCGCCTACAACGACCGCACGCCCGGCTCGCGCTACATCTACGACGCCGCCGCCGACACGCTGACCAAGCTGGCCGACATCAACCCCGCCATTCCCGAGGCGGACATGTCGCGCGTGCAGCCCATCAGCTACCAGACCCGCGACGGCCTGACGGTCCACGGCTACCTGACGCTGCCCGCCGGCCGCGATCCCAAGAACCTGCCTTGCATCGTGAATCCTCACGGCGGCCCGTGGGCGCGCGACGGCTGGGGCTACAACCCCGAAGTCCAGTTCCTGGCCAACCGCGGCTTCTGCGTGCTGCAGATGAACTTCCGCGGATCGACCGGCTATGGCCGCGCCTTCTGGGAAGCCAGCTTCGGCCAATGGGGCCTGAAGATGCAGGACGACATCACCGACGGCGTGCAGTGGCTGGTCAAACAGGGCATCGCCGATCCCAAGCGCATCGGCATTTATGGCGCCAGCTACGGCGGCTACGCCACGCTGGCCGGCGTGGCGTTCACGCCCGACCTGTATGCCGCCGCAGTGGACTACGTGGGGGTGTCCAACCTGTTCACGTTCATGAAGTCCATTCCGCCGTACTGGAAGCCCATGCTGGACAAGATGCAGGACATGGTGGGCGACCCCGAACGCGACCGCGAACGCCTGGCCGCCACCTCGCCCGCGCTGCACGCGGACAGGATCAAGACGCCGTTGTTCGTGGCCCAGGGCGCCAAGGATCCGCGCGTCAACAAAGACGAAAGCGACCAGATGGTCAAGGCGCTGCGCGCCCGCGGCGTCGAGGTCGAGTACATGGTCAAGGACAACGAAGGCCACGGCTTCCACAACGACGAGAACAAGTTCGAGTTCTACGAAGCCATGGAGAAGTTCCTGACGGAACACCTCAAGCCCTGAGTTCCTCCTCCAGCACCGCCGGGCCGCGCTCCTGCGCGCGGCCCGCGGGACGGCCGATCCAGGCCATCTCGACGCGGTCGCGCCCATGTGCCTTGGCGCGGTACAGCGCATCGTCGGCGCGCGCCAGGATGCCGTCCGCGCCGTCTCCGGACTGATACGAAGCCAGGCCACCGCTGGTGGTCATCCGCACTTCGCGCCCTTGCAGGTGGAAAGGCGTGTCGCGCAGGGCGTCGCAGACGCGCTGCGCCTGCACCAGCGCGCGGGCCGGGTCGCAGTCGTACATCAGCAGCACGAATTCCTCGCCGCCCAACCGGCCGAAGCGGTCGCTGGCGCGCACCGCCCGCTGCACCACCTTCGAAAAATGGCGTAGCGCCGCGTCGCCAGCGGCGTGGCCGTAGCGGTCGTTGATGGACTTGAAGTGATCGATGTCCAGCACCAGCACCGCCAGCTTGCCGCCGGCGCGCTGGCAGCGCTGCAGCTCGCGCTCCAGTTCGTCCAGGATGCTGCGGCGCGAATAGGCGCCCGTCAGGCCATCGAAGGTCAGCGCAGCTTCCATCTGTTCGGACAGGCTGGTCTGGATCAGAAGCAGCAGCGCCAGGAACAGCCCGGGCACGGTCACCGTCCCGCAGACAATGAAGAACAGGCCCCAGGGACTGGGTTCGAGCAACGATGAGGGTTCTTGTCCGCCGATGCTGTAGACCGCCAGCCGCAGGGCATGCAGCGCGGCCAGGCCGAAGCTCGCCAGCATCAGGTACAGCATCACGCCGCGCGTGTGCAGGCGCCTGCGCTGGCGGAAGAACACCAGGCCCGTCGCCATCATGGCCACGAAGGTGTAGGCGGAAAACAGCAGCATACGCGCCCGCAAGTCATCCGCCACGTACAGCAGCAGCGCGAACGCGGAGATACTGATCGCGCCCAGCGCCGCCGTGCGCCGCGCCAGCGGGCGCAGGCCGAAGAACTGCCGCACGCCGACGTAGACCAGGCTGACCGCGCAGACCCAGGCGGCGTTCGAGACCATCACATAGACAGCGGACGGCAGAATGGGCGAGGCGGCATAGGCCAGCAGCGACAGCACTGCCAGCGCGTTGCCCGCCGTGAACGCGCCGACCCCGCCCACGTCGCGGGCGCGCAACGGCGCCAGCAATGGCAATGCCAGAGCCGTGGCCAGGCCCCACATCAGGAAGAAAAGAGAAGTCGTCATGGTGTTTGCCGGCTTGCGCCCCAAGGGCGCCCGCCGTCGCTCGTCATTGCTGTTGCACTGGGTTCATGCGCCTGGAGGGGTTACATCCCACCACTCCTGACGCTTTTTGTTACCCGTACAGCGACAGACCGGCACTACCTGGCGCCCGTCCGTCGCCGCACGCCGTTTCGCCCTGAACCTTTACCGCCCGCGCCAAGACGATTGCGCGGCAAGCGACGAAGAATACGCCACGGCAGGACTTTCGCCATGGCCCTTTGCACTAATTGACAGTTGACTGACAGTTAACACACTTATAATTCGTGCCATTGACGGTGCCATGAAGAGCGCCGCAATCACGCCCTACGGGCGTGGCGCGTACTAGCCATGCACTCCCATTGCGCGAGTGCGAAGGTCCCCGCAGCGGGCGCCGCGCAGTCCTAACCCAATGTTCCTTCCCGTGCCGCCGGCGCCTTTGCGCCAGGTGTCGCCTCGGCTCGCGCCGAAAAAAGGCATGCCCCTGGGCGGCCGGAACAGGAACGCCCCGAGTCGCAACTGCGGAAGTAAGACAGATGCAAAACAGAGGATCGACACCCCTGGGTGCCGTTGGACCGAGACTGAGCCTGCTGGCGGCTTGCGCCATCCTGGCGCCCGCCATGGCGCTGGCCGGCCCCGGCAATGACTATGACGCCCTGATCGCCCGGGCGCGCGCCGGCGACTACGAGCCCGCCCTGACGATGCTGCGCCAGCAAGGTCCGGCCGGCGGCAGCCGCGCCATCCACGACCACATCATCATCGCGGGCTGGGCCGGCAAGCCGGCCGAAGCCGTTGCCGCCTACGAGCAGTTGCCGCAAGGCGCGGCGCTACCCGCCGACATCCAGCTTGCCGTCGCACGCGCCTACCGCGACCTGCAGCGCTGGCCCGAGGCGCTGGCCGCGTATCAGGCGGGCGCGCGCCGCCATCCCGGCCAGTCCGCCTTCCCCGCCGGCGAAATCATGACGCTGGCCGACGCCGGCCGCTACCCCGAGGCGCGCGACGCCGCGGCGCGCTGGCTCAAGCGGCATCCCCGCGATGTCGACGCCCGCCTTGCCCTGAGCTACGTTCACGCCCGCCAGGGCGAGCCCTACGAGGCGCTGCACCAGGCCGACCTGGCCCTGGCCGCCGCGCCCAACACGTCTTACGTGCTGCGCGAATACATCTGGGCGCTGCAGCGCGCGCGCATGGCCGACGTGGCGCTGGACCTGGCGCGCCGCCACCAGGACCTGTTCGACGCCGGCCAGATGCGCGGCTTCGAGGCCGACGCGCTAGCCCAGCAGGTACGGCTGGCGGCCATGCCCACGCGGTCGGAGGCCGAGCGTTTCGTGTTGGCCGACAAGGCATTGGCCCGTTACGACGAACTGATCCCCGCCTGGCAGCAGCAGGAGGACGCCCGCGCCGACGCGCTGCGCGCCCGCATCGACCGCTTGCACGCCTTGCACGTCCGCGTGCGCATGGCCGATCTGGTCCGCGAATACGAAGCCTTGCTGGCCGAAGGCGTCACGGTGCCGCGCTACGCCTTGAACGACGTGGCATCGGCCTACCTGTACGTGCGCCAGCCCGAACGCGCCCGCGACATCTACCGCCAGGTCGCCGCCAACGATGCCCTGCGCGGCGACGATGCCGAACAGCGCCTGGCGACCGAAACCGGCCTGTACTACTCGCTGGCCGAGGGCGAACAGTTCAACGAGACCGGCGCCGTCACCGACGAGGTCGAATCGGGCTATGCCCCCTGGCTGTACTACAAGGGCCAGGCCACCCGCATGCCCAACGACCTGAACCTGGAAAGCCGCCAGACCCTGGCGTCGGCCCGTCTGCAGGCCAATGACACCGTCTCCGCCCAGCAGCGCCTCGAAGAGATGGTCGCGAACGCGCCCAACAACTCAGGCCTGCGCAGCGATCTGGCCACCGTCTATCGCGCCCGTTCGCTTCCCCGCGCCTCGGAGGTCGAATTGAAGATGGCCGAGACGCTGGCGCCGCGCAGCCTGGGCGTGGAGAACGGCCAGGGCTTCACTGCGCTGGACCTGCAGGAATGGCGCCAGGCCGAAGCCCTGTCGCAGGACACCATGGCCCGCTCGCCCGAAAACCTGACCAGCCGCCGCCTGGCGCGCGAATGGGAAGTGCACAACAAGGCCGAGCTGCGCATCAACGGCTACCGCGGCCTGGCATCGGACAGCCCGGTCAACGGCAGCGGCGACTTCGGCATCGACGCCGTGCTGTACTCCTCTCCGCTGGACTACAACTGGCGGGTCTTCGGCGGCGGCGGCTATGCCTCCGGCGACTTCGAGGAAGGCCGCGGCAACTACCGCTGGCTGCGCACCGGCGTGGAATGGCGCGGCCGCGACCTCACGGTCGAAGGCGAAGTCTCCACCCACGACTACGGCCACGGCGTGAAGCCAGGCGCGCGCCTGTCGGCCGCCTACGACCTGGACGATCATTGGCAGGTGGGCGGCTCGGGCGAAATCATGTCGCGCGAAACGCCGCTGCGCGCGCTGACCAGCGGCATCACCTCCAACAGCGTGTCGGCCTACGTGCGCTGGCGCGCCGACGAGCGCCGCGAATGGACGCTGGCGCTGTCGCCCTCGCACTTCAGCGACGGCAACAACCGCTGGGCGCTGGGCCTGGCCGGGCGCGAGCGCGTCTACACCGCGCCACACCTGCTGGCGGACCTGGAGTTCGAAGCGTCCACCCAGCGCAACAGCCATGACAGCAACGTGCCCTACTTCAATCCCCGCTCGGATCTGATGCTGCTGCCCGGCGTGCGTCTCACGCACACCCTGTACCGCCGCTACGAAACCGCCTGGGAACAGATCGGCACCCTGGGCGCCGGCGCCTACACCCAGCAAGGCTACGGCACCGGCGGCGTGATCGCGCTGGGCTACGGCCAGCGATACCGCGCCAACGACGTCCTCGACATGGGCGCCATGATCACCGGCACCAGCCGCCCGTACGACGGCGAACGCGAGCGCGAACTGCGCATCGTGTTCGACCTGACGTACCGCTTCTGAACCCGGCACCGAGTAACGCCATGATGCTTAAAACCCATACCCGCCTGATTCTCGCCGGCCTGCTGCTGCTCGCGATCCTGGCGCTGACCGCCTGCGCCAAGGACATCCCGGTCTACACGCCGCCGCACCAGCGCCCGCTCGCCCCCGCCGAACAGCCCTGGGTCCAGGGCCAGTTCCTGGCCCTGGCCTACCACGACGTCGAAGACGAAGACCCCGACCAGGGCTTTCTCAGCGTGCGCACCGACCGTTTGGTCGAACAGTTGGCCTGGCTGCGCGCCAACGGCTACCAGGCCGTGACCGTGGACCAGATCCTGGCCGCGCGCCAGGGCGGCAAGCCGCTGCCCGAGCGCGCGGTACTGCTGTCCTTCGACGACGGCTACCGCAGCTTCTACACCCGCGTGCTGCCCATCCTCAAGGCCTATCAATGGCCTGCGCTGCTGGCGCCGGTCGGCGTCTGGATGGACACGCCAGCCAACCAGCGCGTGGACTTCGGCGGCAGCCCTGAAGACCGCAAGCGCTTCCTCAACTGGGACGAGATCCGCGAGATCTCGCGCTCGGGGCTGGTCGAGATCGCCGCGCACACCAACGCCTCGCACTACGGCGCGCTGGCCAATCCCCAGGGCAATACCGAGCCCGCCGCCGCCATCCGCGCCTATGACGCGCAGACCCGCCGCTACGAAACCGAGGCGGAGTTCGACGCGCGCATGGGCGGCGACGTCGCCGCCATCACCGAGAAGATCCGCCGCGCCACCGGCAAGAAGCCGCGCGTCTGGGTCTGGCCTTATGGCGCCGAAGGCGGCTCCACCTTGCGCATCACCGCCGAACACGGCTATCAGCTGGCGCTGACGCTGGAGGACGGCCCGGGACGCGTCGGCCGCCTGATGTCCACGCCGCGCCTGCTGCTGTCCAGCGACCCCACGCTCAAGCCCTTCGCCAACAGCGTGGTCGGCATGGAAGCCCAGCCCTTCATGCGCGTGGCGCACGTGGACCTGGACTACGTCTACGACCCGGACCCGGCGCAGACCGACCGCAACCTGGGCGAGCTGGTGCAACGCATCCTGGACATGCAGATCAACACGGTGTTCCTGCAGGCCTACTCGGACCCGGTGGGCGACGGCCTGGTGAAATCGGTCTACTTCCCCAACCGCTGGCTGCCGATGCGCGCCGACCTGTTCAACCGCGCCGCCTGGCAGTTGCACAACCGCGCCAACGTGATGGTCTACGCCTGGATGCCGGTGCTGTCCTTCGACCTGGATCCCGCCCTGCCGCGCGTCACGCGCTGGCAGGAAGGCCAGGCGCAGCCAGAGCCGGATCCCGACCAGTACCGCCGCCTGTCGCCGTTCGACGCCACCGTGCGCGCGCGCATCGGCGACCTGTACGAAGACCTGTCCCGCTACGCGATCTTCGACGGCATCCTGTTCCATGACGACGCGCTGCTGTCGGACTTCGAAGACGCCAGCCCCGGCGCGCTGGCCGCCTATCGCGCCGCGGGCCTGCCGGGCAGCATCGCCGAACTGCGCGCGGATCCCGACACCCTGCAACGCTGGACCCGCTACAAGAGCCGCGCGCTGGTGGACTTCACCGCCGAACTCACGCAGCGGGTGCGCGCGGTGCGCGGCCCGCAGATCAAGACGGCGCGCAACATCTTTGCCGAACCCATCCTGAATCCGGGCAGCGAAACCTGGTTCGCGCAGAACCTGGACGACTTCCTCGGCGCTTACGACTGGACCGCGCCGATGGCGATGCCGCTGATGGAAAACGTGCCGGCCGGCCAGGAAAACGCCTGGCTGGACCGGCTGGTCGATACCGTCGCGCAGCGCCCCGGGGCGCTGGACAAGACCGTGTTCGAACTGCAGGCGCGCGACTGGCGCACCGGCCCGGGCCGTCCTGAAGCCGCGCCGGTCGACACCGCCGTGCTCGCCGGCTGGATGAAGCGCCTGCAGTTGCGCGGCTCGCGCAGCTTCGGCTACTACCCCGACGATTTCTCGCAAGACCAGCCCCGGCTGCAAGGCATCCGGCCCGCCATTTCCGAAGCCTGGTATCCGATCAAATGATAGACCGACTGATTGCCCTGCTGATTCTCTGCGCGGTGCTTGGCGCGCCCTTCGGCTTCACCCTGATGCTGACCGGCGAGGCGCTGCTGGGCTTCGTGTTCTTCTACCCCCTGTTCATGTCCGGCATGTGGATGGCCGGCGGCATCTATTTCTGGTGGCATTGGGAGCGGCACTGGAAATGGGGCAAGGACAGCCAGCCGCCGGTCCTGGCCGGCAACCCGCTGGTGTCCATCCTGGTGCCTTGCTACAACGAGGCCGACAACGGCGAAGAGACGCTGCTGGCCGCGCTGGGCCAGAACTATCCGCACATCGAGGTCATCGCCATCAACGACGGCTCCAGCGACGGCACCGCCGACATGCTGGACCGCATGGCCGCCGCCCATCCGCGGCTGCGCGTGGTGCACCTGGCGCAGAACCAGGGCAAGGCCATGGCGCTGCGCATGGGCGCCATGGCCGCACGCAGCGAGTATCTCGTCTGCATCGACGGCGACGCCATGCTGGACCCGGACGCAGCCGCCTACCTGGTGGCGCCGCTGATCGACAATCCGCGTGTGGGCGCCGTCACCGGCAACCCGCGCATCCGCACCCGCTCCACCATGATCGGGCGCATCCAGGTCGGCGAGTTCTCTTCCATCATCGGCCTGATCAAGCGCACCCAGCGCGTCTATGGCCAGGTGTTCACGGTGTCCGGCGTGGTCGCCGCCTTCCGGCGCGCGGCGCTGGACCGCGTGGGCTACTGGAGCTTGGACATGATCACCGAGGACATCGACATCAGCTGGAAGCTGCAGCGCGACCACTGGTCGATCTTCTACGAGCCGCGCGGCCTGTGCTGGATCCTGATGCCCGAAACCCTGCGCGGACTGTGGAAGCAGCGGCTGCGCTGGGCCCAGGGCGGCGCCGAGGTCTTCCTGAAGAACCTGCGTTCCATCTGGGTCTGGCGCCACCGCCGGCTGTGGCCGCTGATGGCCGAGTTCTGCCTGTCCACCGCCTGGGCCTTCGCCTTCGGCGTGTCGGTGCTGCTGTGGGCCGTCAGCCAGGTGGTCACGCTGCCCAACAACATGCAGATCGCCAGCCTGATGCCGCCCGCCTTCACCGGCATGATGCTGGCCGTGGTCTGCCTGCTGCAATTCGTCGTCAGCATCCTGATCGACCGCCGCTACGAGCCCGGCCTGGCCCGCTCGCTGTACTGGGTCATCTGGTATCCGCTGGCCTTCTGGATGGTGAGCCTGTTCACCACCCTGGTCAGCTTCCCCAAAGTCATGCTCCGCAAGCAGGCCCGGCGCGCGCGCTGGACCAGCCCGGACCGGGGCATCAAATCACCGGACGCAACGTCATGATCATCACCACGCAACGTTCCCGCGCAGGCTATCTGTTCGACCTGGTCCTGACCGCCATCGGCTGGTTCGCCTTCGTGTATCTGTTCGGCGCCGGCATCCTGGCGATCCTGCGCGCCGCCGCCGGCGGCCCCGATGTCTCGCTATGGCCGGTGTTCCTGCCCACCGTGCACACGCTCTGGGGCTATGCGCTGCTGGCGCTGATCAACGCGGGCGTGCTGGTGGGCTGGGCCGTCTACAACCACCGCAAGTTCGCCGGCCGCGACCGCCGCAAGCCGATCAAGCCGGTGGGCGACCGCCGCGTGGCGGCCAGCTTCGCGATCAGCACGGCGCAGCTGATGCAGGTGCGTTCCGCGCACACCTGCATCGTCCACCATGGCGCGGCCGGCGACATCACCGGCATCGAAATCGGCCGCCCTCGCCTGAACGCGGTGCAGGCCGGCTGATGTTATCGCTGCCTGGCGCCGCGAGCCGGATGGCTTGACCGCGCCAGGCCCGGCGCCCGCCTTCAGCGGCGCGCCTTCTCCACATCCGGCAGCAGGATCGCGACCACGCCCAGCAGCGGCAGATAGGCGCAGACCTGGTACACGTAGCCGATGCTGGTGGCGTCGGCCAGCTTGCCCAGCGCTGCGGCGCCCACGCCGCCCATGCCGAAGGCAAAGCCGAAGAACAGTCCGGCGATCATCCCCACCTTGCCCGGCACCAGCTCCTGCGCATAGACCACGATGGCCGAGAACGCCGAGGCCAGCACCATGCCGATGATCACCACCAGCACGCCGGTCCAAAACAGGTTCATGTAGGGCAGCAGCAGCGTGAACGGCGCCACGCCCAGGATCGACACCCAGATCACGATCTTGCGGCCGATGCGGTCGCCGACCGGCCCGCCCACCACGGTTCCCACCGCCACCGCGGCCAGGAACAGGAACAGGTAGAGCTGCGCCTCCCGCACCGACAGCGCGAACTTGTCGATCAGGTAGAAGGTGAAATAGCTGTTCAGGCTGGCCAGGTAGAAATACTTGGAGAAGACCAGCACGCCCAGCACCGCCAATGCGCCCAGCACCTGGTTGCGCGACAGCCCGTTGCCCGCGCCCTCGCGCCGCGCGCGCGGCTTGAGCAGCACGCGGTTGGCGCTGTACCAGCGGCCGATGCCGGTCAGCACCACGATGCCGAACAGCGCCGCCAGCGAAAACCAGGCCACGCTGCGCTGCCCGTGCGGAATGATGAACAACGCGGCCAGCAGCGGCCCCAGCGCCGAGCCCACATTGCCGCCCACCTGGAACAGCGACTGCGCCAATCCATGGCGTCCGCCGGACGCCATGCGCGCCACGCGCGAGGACTCCGGATGGAACACCGACGAGCCCGTGCCCACCAGCACCGCGGCCACCAGCAGCCAGCCGAACGACGGCGCCATCGACAGCAGCAACAGCCCCAGCAGGGTGAAGCCCATGCCCACCGGCAGCGAGTACGGCTTGGGGTTGCGGTCCGTATAAAAGCCGATGAAAGGCTGCAGCAGCGAGGCCGCAAGCTGATAGACCAGGGTGATCAGGCCGATCTGCGCGAACGACAGGCTGAACGAATCCTTCAGCATGGGATAGATGGCCAACAGGATCGACTGGATCATGTCGTTCATCAGGTGCGCCACGCTGATCGCGCCCAGCACCTTGAAGGCGGTGGACGGATCCGATGAGGCGGCGGGCGGTGGAGCCGTATTGGCGGCGGTGACGCCGGCGGCGGAATTCTGCGGTGGATTCATGGGTGGCGGACGGGGATAAAGTGGGAGCATGCCCGGCAGCGCGCCGGGACCTGTAGCCAGTGTAGGAATCCGGGACGGAACCGATCTGCCAATTTTCGTCGCACAAGTGACAAAATACGGTGACAAAAACCGCAAATCACGCCTGAGCCGCCCTGCTCATCCTTATGCCGGAAGTGACACGCATGCCCGCCCGACTCCTTTTGCCCGACCCCGCCCGCAGCGTCAATCCGCAGGACTACCAGCATCGGCCGCGCGCCGTGACGGCCATGGCCAAGGAATTCCCGCCGGGCACCCGCACGGGCACCCACTCGCACCCCCGAGCGCAACTGGTCTACGCGGTCGAAGGCGTCATGCGCGTCACCACGCCCAGCGGCTTCTGGGCCCTGCCGCCGCTGCGCGCGCTGTGGGTGCCTGCCGGCGTGCCGCATGGCGTGGACATGGTGGGCGCGGTATCCATGCGTTCGCTCTACCTCGAAGCCGAGACCGCCCGCGACTACTGGCCGCAGTGCCAGGTGGTCGAGGTCGGCGGCCTGCTACGCGAGCTGATCCTGGCCCTGACCGCCGAGCCCATCGACTATCCGCTGGACGGCCGCGCCGGGCAGGTCGCCGCCCTGCTGCTCTCCGAACTGGCCGCCGCCCGCGTGGCGCCGCTGCAGATCCCCTGGCCGCGCGACCGCCGCCTGCAGACCATATGCGCGGCCATCCTGGACGATCCCGGACTGCAGCGCGGCATCGAGGACTGGGGCGACGAAGTCGGCGCCAGCGCGCGCACGCTGATCCGCCTGTTCCAGGCGGAACTGGGGCTGAACTACCGGCAGTGGGTGCAGCAGGTCCGGCTGGCCGAGGCGGTGTGCCGGCTGTCGCAGGGCGTGCCGGTCGCGCGCATCGCCGCCGACCTGGGCTACCGCAGCACCAGCGCCTTCTCGGCCATGTTCCACCGCGCGCTGGGCGCGCCGCCGCAACGTTACCTGAACAATAGCTGACGCCTGCAACCGGATTTGGCGTCATCCGCGACGCAATTCATGTTTAGTTACTGAAACCTTATGACCCTCTGGGCGGTCCATCGTGTTCTGCCCTAGAATCGCCTGCAATGAGCACCCCCCAGCAATCCTCCGCCACCCCGGGCGGCAAACCGGGCCTCCCCTGGAAACGTATCCTCGTCAAGACCGGCGTGGCCGCCGGCGGCCTCGCCGTGTGCGGCGGCATCGCGCTCGGCCTGGCGCTGGCCCTGGCCTGGCCCAGCCTGCCCGACCTGCACGCCATGACGGACTACCGCCCCAGGGTGCCGCTGCGCATCTACACGGCGGACAAGGTGCTGATCGGCGAGTACGGCGAAGAGCACCGCAACGTGCTGCGCTTTGACGAAATTCCGCCCGTGATGCGCCAGGCGGTGCTGGCGGCCGAGGACGACCGCTTCTACAGCCACGGCGGCGTCGACTGGATGGGCGTGGCGCGCGCGGTGCTGACCAACCTCGTCAAGGGCTCCAAGAGCCAGGGCGGCAGCACCATCACGATGCAGGTGGCGCGCAATTTCTACCTGTCGTCGGAAAAGACCTATTCGCGCAAGTTCTATGAACTGCTGCTGACGTTCAAGATCGAATCCGAGCTCTCCAAGGACCAGATCCTCGAGCTCTACATGAACCAGATCTACCTGGGCCACCGCGCCTATGGTTTCGCGGCCGCCTCGCGCACCTATCTGGGCAAGCCCCTGTCGGAAGTCACGCCGGCCGAGGCCGCCATGCTCGCCGGCATCCCCAAGGCGCCGTCGCGCTTCAACCCCATCACCAATTTCCCGCGCGCCGAGATCCGCCAGCACTACGTGCTGGGCCGCATGAAAACGCTGGGCTATCTCACGCCCGAACAGGCCGACGAAGCGCTCAAGCAGCGCCTGACCATCCGCGGCGCGGACGGCGCCAGCGCGCGCGGCTTCGCGATCCACGGCGACTACCCAGCCGAATTGGCGCGCCAGCTGATGTACGGCGTGTTCCAGGAACAGACCTACAGCAAGGGCATCGACGTCTACACCACCATCGATTCCAAGGACCAGGAAGCCGCCTACCGCGCCGTGCGCGACGGCGTGATGGACTACACGCGCCGCGCCGTCTATCCGGGTCCGGAAGACCAGATCGACCTGCCCGAGGGCGTCGAGCAGGACCCGGCCGCGCTGGATGAAATCCTGGACGGCGTGCAGGAAAAAACGCCTGACAGCGAAGACCTGCTGACCGCCGTGGTGCTGGCCGCCAGCCCCACCGAAGTGACGCTGGCGCGCAGCGCGCGCGACATCATCACCATCAATGACAAGAAGGCACTGGCGGTGGTGGCGCGCGCCCTCAACCCCAAGGCCAGCGACAGCCAGCGGCTGCGCCGCGGCTCGGTCGTCTACATCCACAAGAACGGCGACGGCTGGGAAATCATCAACATGCCGACGCTGCAGGCGGCGCTGGTCTCGATGGTGCCCCAGGACGGCGCCATCCGCGCCATGATCGGCGGCTTCGACTACAACCGCGGCGGCTTCAACCGCGTGACGCAAGCCTGGCGCCAGCCGGGCTCCAACATCAAGCCCTTCGTCTACGCCGCGGCGCTGGAGCGCGGCCTGACCCCGGCCACCCAGATCTCCGACCAGCCCTTCATGCTGACCGCGGAGCAAACCGGCTCCAAGGCCTGGCAGCCCAAGAACGACGGCAACAAGTACGAACCCATGCTGACCCTGCGCCAGGGCCTCATGCGTTCCAAGAACATGGTGTCGATCCGCATCCTGCAGGCCATCTCGCCGCAGTATGCGCAGGACTACCTGACCCGCTTCGGCTTCGACAAGTCGCGCTGGCCGGCCGTGCTGCCGCTGGCGCTGGGCGCCGGCGGCGCCACGCCGCTGCAGGTGGTCAACGGCTACAGCGTATTCGCCAATGGCGGCTACCGCGTCACCCCCTATCTGGTGGACCGCGTCACCGACCGTTCGGGCAACGTGCTGATGCAGGCGCAACCGGTCGTCGCCGGCGACGCCCTGGCGCGCGCCATCGATCCCCGCACCGCCTGGGTCATGGACGACATCCTGCGCGGCGTCACGGTCAGCGGCACCGCCGCCCGCGCGCACCAGGTGCTCAAGCGCAACGACATCGGCGGCAAGACCGGCACCACCAACGAGGCCGTGGACGTGTGGTTCTCGGGCTTCACGCCCAGCCTGGCCACCACCGTCTGGATGGGCTTTGACCAGCCCAAGTCGCTGGGCACCAACGAATTCGGCAGCGGCCTGGCGCTTAGCACCTGGCTGGACTACATGCAGCCGGCGTTGAAGGGCGTGCCGGAAGCCAAGCCCGCGCCGCGGCCGGACGGCCTGATCGTGGACAACGGCGAATACTATTTCTCGGAATTCCCGCCGGGCCAGGCCGTGGCCTCGCTGGACCTGTCCTCGGGCGACGCGCTGACCGATTTCCTGAACAACAACCGTTCGACGGACGGCGTGGACACCTCGGTCAAGCCCCTGCCGCCCGGCGGCGGCGCAATGCCGCAAAGCAGTCCCGCCCAACCGCCGGTGGCCGTGCCCGTTCCCGTGGCCCCTGCCGGCGGCGCGCCGGCGGGCAACGCGCCGCCCGCCATCCCGCCCATCCCCGTGCCGCGCGTGGACGCGGACGCCCCCGCCCGCGCCAGCGCCGTCAGTGGCGCCGCGCCGGTGGCCGCCCGGCCGCTCTGACCGCGGCCGGCGCCAGCCGCCGGAAATCCAGGCCTGCTATTCCTGCTCCGCGAGTTCGGTCACGACCTCGCGCGGCCAGGCCCGCAGGGATTCCAGGTCCAGGAAAGTGAAGTAGCCGGATTTCCAGCCTTCGGTATCGATGTGGTAGACGTTGCCCAGCAGCAGCGGCGCCGGGACCGGCGTGTGTCCGGCCACCACCGCCCGCACCCCGCGGATGCCGGTGCGGTCCATTTGCCGCAGGCGGTCGCGCGACCACTGGCAGGCGGCGCTGGTGCGCCGGTAGCGATCCTGCAAGGCGGATTCCAGCCGCGGCCAGAACAGCACCGGACAATCCGCGTGCAGCAGCCCCACCGCGCCGTCCAGGGTTTCAACCTCGATGGCGATGGGCAATTGCGCGAAAGCCTCGGCAAAGACCTTTTGGCGATCAGCAGGCAGATCCAGGAACCAGCCGCCGCCGTAGCCGCGCCAGTTGTCCACGTCCACCTGCCCCGTACGCACGTGGCGGATCGCGTAATCCTCGTGATTGCCCTGGACCGCGTGGAACCATGGCCGGGCCAGCCACTCCAGGGCGGCCTCGCTTTCCGGCCCCCGGTCCACCAGGTCGCCGACCGAAAACAGGCGGTCCCGGGAGGGATCGAAGCCGAACTCGTCCAGGCTTTCCTGCAGGCGGGAAAAATGCCCATGCAAATCGCCCACCGCGAAATCGCGGCCTAGCTCGTTGCGCGGGACTTTGAGAAAACGCTGCTCCATGATGATCCGGGGCTACCACTGGTTGATGCTCGATCCCTCTTTTTAACCCGCTTTCGCGCCGCCCCATCCATCCCCTTTTGCCCCGTCATGGTCAAAATTTGGTTACGAGAATCGAAACTATTCGCGATAATATTCAGCTTTCTCAAATCCGCGCCTGCAAGGGCCCCGCCCTCCCCCATGACTGCCGCGTCCACCATCAAAACCTGGTATCTGGTCCATAAATGGACCAGCCTGGTCTGCACGATATTCCTGCTCGTCATCTGTCTTACCGGCTTGCCGCTGGTGTTCCACCACGAGATCGAACATTGGCTCGACGACGGCAAGCCGCTGTCCGACGTGCCGGCCTCGACCCCTCGCGCCGACCTGGACAAGCTGGTCGGCAGCGCCCGCGCCATGTATCCGGGCGAGGTCGTCGACTATCTGTTCTTCGATCCCGACGAGCCGCAGGTCTACGTGGGCATGGCGAAAACGCCCGGCGACGGCCAGGTATCCGGCCACGCGGTGCGCATGGACGCCCGCACCGGCGACGTGCTGCTGGACGGCCCGCTCTACACCCAGGACAAATTTTCCTTCATGGGCATCATGCTGGCGTTGCACGTGGACCTGTTCGCGGGGCTGCCCGGCGAGCTGTTCCTGGGCTTCATGGGGCTGCTGTTCTGCGTGGCGATCGTTTCCGGCGTGGTGCTCTATGGCCCCTTCATGAAGAAGCTGGAATTCGGCACGGTACGCGTCGCCCGCTCCACCCGCCTGAAATGGCTGGACCTGCACAACCTGCTGGGCATCGTGACGCTGGTCTGGGCCTTCGTGGTGGGCGTGACCGGCGTGATCAACGAACTCTCCACGCCGCTGTTCCGCCTGTGGCAGTCCACCGAACTGGTGCGCATCCTGGAACCCTACAAGGGCCAGAGCGTCCCCACCGAGCTGGCCTCGGCCCAAGGCGCGGCCGATACGGCCAGAAAGGCGCTGCCCGGCAACGAGGTATCGTTCATCGCCTTCCCCGGCAACGCCTTCGGCAGTCCCCACCACTACATCACCTGGATGCGCGGCGACACGCCGCTTACCTCCAAGCTGAATACGCCCGTGCTGGTGGACGGCAAGACCGGCGAACTGACCACCGTGGCCAAGATGCCCTGGTACCTGACCGCGCTGGAACTGTCGCGGCCCCTGCACTTCGGCGATTACGGCGGCATGCCGCTGAAGATCATCTGGGCGCTGCTGGACGTCATCACCATCATCGTGCTGGTCAGCGGCCTCTATCTCTGGCTGGCCCGCCGCCGCGCCACCGAGGCGCGCATCGCCGAACTCGTGCGCAAGCACCAGGCCGCCGCCATCCCGAAAAGGACTCCCGCATGAGCAAAACGGCCCGTGGTTTCATGTTTGTCTGGGGCGCGCCGATCCTGCTGGGCGTACTCAGCGTGTTCGGCCTGCTGGCCGCCCTGCTGGGCACGGGAGGCTGGCACTGGGCGTCCTGGATCGCCCTGGCCATCCTGCTGGCGGTCATCGTGCGCTACTGGGTGTTCCCGCTGCAGCGCTAGACGCGACCGCCAGGCCCGTGCCGGCGTCCGGCATTATTTGCCGAAGGTCTCGGGGTCCGGCCCCAGGCGCGCGCCTTGCTTGATGCCGTCGATGGCGGCCATGTCGGCCGCCGACAGTTCGAAGTCGAAGACGTCGATGTTCTCGCGGATGCGGGCGGGCGTCACCGACTTCGGGATCACGATCAGATCGTGCTGCAGATGCCAGCGCAGCGTCACCTGGGCCGGCGACTTGCCGTGCTTCCTGGCCAATTCCAGGATGACCTTGTCCTTGGCCACGCCGCCCTGGGCCAAGGGGCTCCATGACTCCGTCGCGATGCCGTGCTTGGCGTGGAAAGCCCGCAGCGCCTGCTGGGTGAAGCCGGGGTGCAGTTCCACCTGGTTCACGGCCGGCGTCACGCCGGACGCGTCGAGCAGCCGCTCCAGGTTGGCCTGGGTGAAGTTGGACACGCCGATCGAGCGCGCGCGGCCGTCTTCCTTCATTTCGATCATGGCCTTCCAGGCATCCAGGAACTTCGTGCTGCCGGCGACGGGCCAATGGATCAGGTACAGGTCCACATAGGCCAGGCCCAGCTTTTCGAGGCTCTCGTCCATGGCCTTATGGGCCTCGTCGTAGCCGTGCCTGTCGTTCCAGAGCTTGGTCGTGACGTACAGATCCTTGCGCGCCACGCCGGCCGCGCGCAAGCCCGCGCCCACGCCAGCCTCGTTGCCATAGATGGCCGCGGTGTCCACCGAGCGGTAGCCTGCCGCCAGCGCCTCTTTCACGCTTGCGGCGGCCTGATCGTTCGGCACCTGCCAGACGCCCAGGCCCAGCTGGGGAATCTTGCCGCCGTCGTTCAATTGCATTGCCGGTACTTTCGCCATAAGACCCTCCGTAGCTTGCGACGCGACGTCCGCGCGGCGAATATGCGCCGGGTCGCGCAACCAAGGGGCAGCCAGGCTTCATCCTTGGTTGAGACAGTAAAGAACGGGCCCGCCAGGCTGCGCCCGAGTCACCATGCCGGATTGAAAACCCCCGGGAGAGGTCTACACATCCCAGGGGTCGTGAGGCCGATATTACCCCCAGAGCCGCAAAATCCCTGAATGCCCTCTGCCAAAGCAGGCGTTTTCGCCCCTGGGCGCGGCGCTGCGGCAGAATTGGCGCCTGTGGCCGATAATGCGCTTCCGACGGCCCGACGGCCCATGCATCCCCCCAGACCATGAACGCTCCTGACACGCGGCCCGAGCGCCGCGGCGGCTTTTCCACCCTGCGCACCCTCTTTCCCTATCTCTGGCCGCCCGGCGAGACGGGCCTGAAAACGCGGGTGATCGCGGCCCTGCTGTGCCTGTTCGCGGCCAAGGTGGCCACGGTCTATGTCCCGCTGCTGTACAAGCACGCCATCGACGAGCTGGGCCAGGGCGCCCCGGGTTCCGTCACCGTGCCGCTGGGCCTGATCCTGGCCTATGGCACGGCCCGGGTGCTTTCGCTGCTGTTCTCGGAACTGCGCGATGCCATCTTCGCGCGCGTCGGGCAGCACGCCATCCGCGCGGTCGGCCTGCAGGTCTTTCGCCACTTGCATGCGCTGGCGCTGCGCTTTCACCTGACGCGCCAGACCGGCGGCCTGAACCGCGCCATCGAGCGCGGCACCAAGGGCATCCAGACCCTGCTGTCGTTCCTGCTCTTCAGCATCCTGCCGACCTTCTTCGAGATCGGGCTGGTCTGCGTGGTGCTGTGGAAGATGTTCGACATCTGGCTGGCGCTGGCCACCGGCGCCACCGTCACGCTGTACATGGCGTACACGCTGCTGGTCACGGAATGGCGCGCCAAGTTCCGGCGCCAGATGAACGAAACCGACTCCGAGGCCAACACCAAGGCCATCGAGAGCCTGCTGAACTACGAGACGGTCAAATACTTCGGCAACGAGGAACACGAGGCGCGCCGCTACGACGCGTCGCTCAAGCGCTATGAACGCGCCGCCGTGCGCAGCCAGGTCAGCCTGTCCATCCTCAACATCGGCCAGGCCGCCATCATCTCGGTGGGCCTCACCCTGGTCATGTGGATGGCTGCCACCGGCATCGCCGAGGGCCGCTACACGCTGGGCGATTTCGTGCTGGTCAACACCTACCTGCTGCAGCTGTACCAGCCGCTGAGCTTCTTCGGCTTCGTCTACCGCGAGATCAAGCAAGCCATCATCGACATGGAGCGCATGTTCGAACTGCTGGGACAGGACCGCGAAGTGGCCGACCGGCCCGATGCGCAGCCCCTGCGCGTGGCGGGCGGCGCAGTGGAGTTCCGCGACGTGCATTTCGGCTACGACGCGCGCCGCCCCATCCTGAAGGGCGTCAGCTTCACCATCCCCGCGGGCAGGACCGTGGCCGTCGTCGGCACCTCCGGCGCCGGCAAATCGACCATCGCGCGCCTGCTGTTCCGCTTCTACGACGCCGACGGCGGCGCGATCCTCATCGACGGCCAGGACGTGCGCAGCGTGACCCAGGCCAGCCTGCGCGCCGCGATCGGCGTCGTGCCGCAGGACACCGTGCTGTTCAACGACACCATCCTCTACAACATCGGTTACGGCCGCCCCGGCGCCAGCGAGGAAGAGATCCAGGCGGCGGCGCGCCTGGCCCACATCCACGACCTGATCATGGCCATGCCGGACGGCTACCAGACCATGGTGGGCGAACGCGGGCTGAAGCTGTCCGGCGGCGAAAAGCAGCGCGTGGCGATCGCCCGGACCATCCTGAAGAACCCGCCCATCTTCCTGTTCGACGAAGCCACCAGCGCGCTCGACACCCACACCGAACGCGAAATCCAGGCCAATCTGCGCGAAGTCAGCCAGGGCCGCAGCACGCTGATCATCGCCCACCGCCTGTCCACCGTGGCGGATGCGGACGAGATCATCGTGCTGGCCGAGGGCCGCATCGTCGAACGCGGCCGCCATGCGCAGCTGCTGGCGCAGGACGGCATCTACGCCGGCATGTGGGCCCGCCAGCAGCAAAGCGCCCTGACCGGCGCGCCGGATTGACAAGCCCTCCCCCCTGTCCGAACATCGCACCCTTTGATTTCCAGGCCCACCATGCAGGATTCAGCCCCCGTCCCCGCCGTCCGCGTCTGCGCTTCCTCCGACCTCGCCAACGGCGGCCTGGGCGTGAAGCTCCCCGTGTCGGATGCCGCCGGCCGCACCACGGCCTTCTTCGTGCGCTATCAGGACCGCGTGCACGGCTATCTGAACCGCTGCGCGCACGTCGGCGTGGAACTGGATTGGGAAGGCAGCTTCTTCACCCGCGCCGGCGACCTGATCATGTGCGCGCGGCACGGCGCCACTTACCAGCCGGACACGGGGCTATGCGTGGGCGGCCCCTGTAAGAACGGCCGCCTGACCGCGCTGGCCGTCGAGGAACGCGATGGCGCGGTCTACTGGCAGCCGGCCGGCAAGATCCGTCCTTGGGAAGACGCGGCCGCCTAGAACGGTACGCTCCAGCAGAACCCTTGCGCGGATTTCACGCCCGCGCCGCCGCCGCTTCCGCCGGCGCCTGCCGTTCCGCGTAGCGCCGCGCCAGCACCGCGCAGACCATCAGCTGCATCTGGTGGAAGATCATCAGCGGCAGCACCACCACGCCCATCTGCGAGGTGCCGAACAGCACCGTGGCCAGCGGAATGCCCGAGGCCAGCGACTTCTTCGAGCCGCAGAACACCAGCGTGATCTCGTTTTCCTTGGACAGCCCCAGCTTGCGACTGCCCCAGGTCGTGATCAGCAGCACCGTTCCCAGCAACAAGGCGTTCACCAGCACCATGGAGGCCAGGTCGATGGGCGGGAACGCGTGCCAGATGCCCTGCGCCACCGCCTCGCTGAACGCGGTGTAGACAGCCAGCAGGATCGAACTGCGGTCCACTTTCGACAGCGTGCGGTTGTTGCGCTGGGCCCAGGCGCCGATCCAGGGCCGCAGCAGGCTGCCCACCGCAAACGGCAGCAGCAGCTGCAGCAGGATGCGGCCGGCGTCGGCCAGCCCGTGGCCCCCGCCCTGGCGGTGCAGCAGCACCGCCACCAGCAGCGGCGTCAGCACCGTGCCCAGCAGGTTCGACGCGGTGGCCGCGCAGATCGCGCCCGGCACATTGCCGCGCGCCATGGAGGTGAAGGCGATCGACGACTGCACGGTGGACGACAGGGTGCAGACGAACAGCACGCCCAGCCACAGCGACGGCGTCAACAGGTTGGGAAACAGCGCCCGCAAACCCAGCCCCAGCGCGGGAAACAGCAGGAAGGTGCAAGCCAGGATCAGCGCGTGCAGGCGCACGTCCTTCACGCCGGCCACGATGGCATCGGTGGACAGCCGGGCGCCGTGCAGGAAGAACAGCAGCGAAATGGCGATGTTGCTGGCCACGGTCATGAACGCCGCGCCCTTGCCCACGGCCGGGAAAAAGCTGGCGAAGACCACCGTGGCGATCAGGATGAGCGTGAATTGGTCGGGCAGGAAGCGGCGCATGGCAAAGGTTTCCGTAGGGATTGCGGAAACTATAGGCACGGCGCTTGCCATCGTGAAGCCCACTAGGTACTTTAACTGTCATCGGACTTTCCTATGACCAGGCCGCCATGCTCAATCCTCTGTGGCTCAAGACCTTCGCCGCTGCCGCCGCCGCGCCCAGCTTCACCGAAACCGCCCGGCGGCTGGGGCTGACCCAGCCCACGGTCAGCGAGCACATCCGTCAGCTGGAACAGGCCTTGAACCGGCGCCTGTTCCAGCGCGACACGCACTCGCTCGCGCTCACCAGCGACGGCCGCAGCCTGCTGGTGCATGCGCAGATCATCCTTGACGCGCACGAGCGTGCCGAGCGCCTGTTCGACGCGCCCCGCCTGCGCGGGCGCGTGCGCCTGGGCACCTCGGACGACCTGGCGATGGGCCCGCTGCCCGACGTGCTGGCCGCCTTCCGGCTGGCCCACCCCGAGGTGGAACTGGACCTGACCATCGGCGTCACCAGCGAGCTCTACAAGCTGCTGGACGACAATGGCCTGGACGTCATGATAGGCAAGCGCCGCAAGGGCGACCGGCGCGGCCAGACCCTGCACAAGGAAGCCTTGCTGTGGCAGGCCAAGGAAGGCCTGCGCGTGGCGCCCGGCGAGCCGCTGCCCCTGATCCTGCTGCGCGAACCCAGCGTGACCCGCAGCCTGACGCTGGACGCCCTGGCCCGCGCCGGCCGCAGCTGGCAGATCGTGTGCACCAGCACCAGCTACGCCGGCTGCCAGGCGGCCGCCCGCGCCGGCCTGGGCATCACGGTGCAGCCTTCGCACCTGTCCACCCTGGGCCTTGCCGCTCCGGCGGGCGCCGCGCAGCTGCCCGCGCTGCCACAGGTGGAATTCATCGTGATCTCGGCGCCCGCGCCCAACAAGCCCACGCGGGCGCTGACCGAGATCCTGATGCGCAGCACGCTGACCTGAGGCTTTCTTTCTGACTGCCTCGCTTGGGGTTGGCATGTGTTCGGGCAAGCGCCGCGGCCAATGTTCGCGGCGTCTATCCGGAACGACCACATGGCGATGCTTGCCATGCGGCATCATCGGCCTGCGCTCTGGGGCTCGACAAATACAAAGGCGGGATAACAATATGAGCGGCGCGTTGCCGCCCCATGGCCGGACTATTCGGGCAAGTGGTCCGGAACGCCGTCCTCATCGACCAGCTTGACGCGGTCCAGCGCGTTGCGCGCGGCCGACATGGCCTCGACCGTGCTGCGGAAGCGTCGGCTGATAAAGATCTCGAAAGCCTGGGTGTCGGGCTCGGCTTCCTGCTGCGCGGCTTCATCCGGCGGCGCTGAGGCATCAGCCTGGGTCGCGGCTTGGGCGTCCAGTTCGGCCTGGCTCTTTTTCTTCGGCAGCCGCCGCGTTTCGATGAAAGCGCGCGGCGGCACGCGCCCCTCGGGTTGGGTCGCGTACGCGAGCACCGAAAATCCGTTGATGATCTTCTCAGCCATTGCGGTTCCGTGTGGCCGCGCCCAAAAAAAGCGCGGTTCCTTGTTACCGACTACGGCCAGCCGCGGGGAAACTTAAGCCGGCGCCGCCTGGCGCGCGCGCACGTAGGCCGCCACCTGGGCCAGCACGTCGGACAGGTCGGCCTGCAGCGGCGCAAAGCCCGAGTTGCGCTCGCGCGTGGCTTCGTCCATGTACAGCGGACGGCGGATTTCCACCTGCAGGCTGTGGCGGTTCAAGGCCGGCTGGCCGATCTGCGCGATCAGCTGCACGCCCTTGTAGGGGTCGTTGCGCGCCACGGTGTAACCCTTGTCGCGCAAGGCGGTCTCGATCAGGGCGATGAACTCGGGTTCGCAGGTCGTGCCGTCGCGGTCGCCCAGCACGAAGTCCGCCAGCGGATGCTCGCTCTGGCGGCCCAGGCGCTCGTAGGCGTCGTTGGGCATGGAATGCAGGTTCAGATGCCAGACCGCGCCAAAACGCTGCCGCACCTGCTGAATCGCCTGGGACAGCGCAGCATGGTAGGGCTCGTAGTACGCCTGGATGCGGTGGCGCACTTCGGCCAGCGTCAGCTTGCGATCGTAGATCGGCGTGGACTTGTCCATCCTGCGCCAGATCAGACCCTTGCCCAGGCGCGTCTTCTCGCCCGGGTCCAGCGGTTCGGGCCAGGGCTGCGCCAGCAGCTCCGGGTCCAGGTCCTGCAGCGTGCGGTTCGGATCGATATAGACGCGCGGAAAGTTCGCGGCAATCAGCGTCGCGCCCAGGGCCGGCGCCGCCGACCACAACGCGTCCACGTGCGTGTCCTCGCCCTGGCGCAATTGCGCCAGGGTGGCCGCGGCGCCGAAATCGTCGGGATAGCGCTCGCCGCTATGCGGCGAATCGCAAACCAGCGGCAAGGCCGGGCCGGTGGGCTCGTGTACGGAAACAGCGTCGAAGTCGGCGTGGGTCATCGTCAATCAGCCTGAATGTTGGCAGTCTTGGCGACCTTGGCGTAGCGCGCCAGGGCCTGCTGGATCTGCGCCTCGAATTCCTGGGGCGTGGTGCGCACCAGCGTACCACCCACTTCCTCGGCCTTCTTGCGGAATTCCGGATCGTCCTGGGCGGCGCGCACCGCCTTGTTCAGGCGCTCGATCACGGCCGGCGGGGTGCCGGCGGGCGCCACCAGGCCGAACCAGCCGCCCGTGCCCATGTCGGGGTAGCCCAGCTCGATGTAGGTCGGCACGTCGGGCAACAGCGGCGAGCGTTCGGCGCCCAGCACGGCCAGCGCGCGCAGCTTGCCGCCCTGCACCTGCGGCAGGGTCGAGGACAGGTTGTCGGTGATCGCGTCCACCTGGCCGCCCATCACGTCGTTCAGCGCCGGACCGGCGCCGCGGTACGGCACGTGCAGCAGCTTGATGCCGGACAGCATCATGAAATTCTCGATGTTCACGTGACCCAGCGAACCCACGCCCGGCGAAGCGAAGCTATAGCGTTCCGGCTGCTTCTTGGCCAGGGCCACGAACTCGGCCATGTTCTTGGCCGGGAGACCCGGGTTGATCGCGAAGATGCTGGGCACGGCGACCACGTTGGCCACCGGCACGAAATCCTTCACCGGGTCGTAGTTCATCTTGCGGAACACGGCCGGATTCGAGCCATGCGTGCTCATCGTGGCCATGCCGATGGTGTAGCCGTCGGGCGTGGCGCGGGCCACCTGCTCCATGCCCATGGAACCGCCGGCGCCAGCCTTGTTCTCGACCACGATGGTCTGCTTCAGGTCACGGCCGGCGTACTCGGCCACCAGGCGCGCCACGATGTCGGTCGAACCGCCGGCGGCGAACGGCACCACCAGCTTGATGGGACGGGCGGGATAGTCGGCGGCTTGGGCGATGCCGGCGAAGGACAGGGTAGCGAACATGCCGGCGAGCGCGAAGCGCGCGGATCGGCCCAGAAGGCGGCGGGACATGGGGATGACTCCGAAAGTTGAAGGTCAGTCGACAAGGCCGCCAGTGTCCGAACTTTACGATCCCCTTTCAAACGACTATATTGCACGGCTTCATTACCAATGGTCATGCTAGATGCGACTGCACTCGCCCTCCATGTCCGAACTGCACGCCTTCGTGACGGCGGCACGCCTGGGCAGCTTCACCCGCGCCGCGGAGGTCTTGTGCGTCACCCAGGGCGCCGTCAGCCGCGCCATTTCCCGCCTGGAAGCGCATTTCGGCCAGCCGCTGATGCATCGCAACGCCCATGGCCTGACCCTGACTGAAACCGGACGCCGCCTGTACGACGGCACGCAAGGCCCGCTGCAGCAGATCGAATCGCTCAGCGCCGGATTGCGTGCCAACGACCGCCGCCTGCGCCTGACGCTGTCGACGGTGCCGACGCTGGCCAGCGCCTGGCTGGTGCCCCGCCTGTCCGACTTTCACGCGCGCCATCCGGATATCCAGCTCGGCTTCGCGGCCTACCGCCGCAACGAGGACTTTTCGGGCGCGACGCCCGATGCCAGCATCCTGTCCGGCCTGCCCGAGCAATGGCCTGGCTGGCAGGTGGACTACGTTATCGGGCGTGAACTGGTCGTGATCTGCCACCCCGCCCGGCTGGCGGCGCGGCGCGCGCAGGGACTCTGGGAGACCCCGGCCGGCCTGCTTGGGGAGCCGCTGCTGTATCACTCGAATGGCATGGACAACTGGATGCAGTGGCTGGCCGCTGCTGGCGTGCCGCGCGCCTCGGTCCAGCTGTCCAATGGTTTCGACCAGGTTTCCATCCTGGTCCGCGCCGTCATGGCTGACATGGGTATCGCGGTGCTGCAGCGCTGCCTGGTCCGCGACGACCTGCAGGCGGGACGCGTGGCGGCCCCGTTTCCCGACCTGCCCATACGCATCGCCCGCGGCTATCACTTATGCGCGCCGGCCCAGCGCCGCGACCACTATGCGCTGGCCTGCTTCCGGCTATGGCTGCTGGAGACTGCCGGGCAAGATCCCGACGTGGTCGCCGCCGGCCCGGGTTGAGCGGCAGCAAGCAACATGTGGTTTCGTGTGACGGAGAACAACTGCGACGAAATGAAAACGGGCTCCTGAGGAGCCCGTCCGGATGGCGCAGCGAATAGCTCAGGGCGCGAGCTTGAACCCCAGGTCCACGCCCCACTTGTCGGTTTCACGCAGCCATTTCGCCCCGCAATTCAGGCAGCGGAAGTGGTCTTCACGGCTTTCTTCCCGGCCCTTCTGCGTCGGGTTGGTGAATCCCTGATGCCCCAGATGGGCATGCGGCGCAACGCCAGCAAGCCCAGGGTTAATGCGTTGGCAAGCCAGGCACATAACGCTCATTGATGCTTCCCTACAAACATAGTAACCAAATTGTAAGGGATTCCACCAATACTTTTCTATCAATATATGACGATAAATCCAAAAATAATTGTTAACGCCACAATTAAACAACGGTCGGCATGGCGGACAGGCAGGTAGCCAGGTGGTATGGGGAGGTCGAAGGCATGTCCGCGCGCACCACCGCCCCGTCCGCGTCCAGGCATTCGTACCAGCCGCCAGCGTGCAGGAAACGCGCGCGGAACATGGCCAGGCCGGCCTCCAGCGCGGGCAGATCCCCCAGCACGCCGAGCACCCGCAAATACTCGGTCTGCGCCCAGATCCGGCGCGTATCGTCGATCACGGCGCCGGACTCGTCCAGCGATGCCGCCACCCCGCCCGCGTCCACGCCATGGCGGCGCGACCAGCGCACCGCGCGCGGCAGCGACTCCGTCAGCTCCAGGCCGTCGAAAACCTCGGCCGAGCCTTGCACCAGCGACAGCCACTCGAACTGATGCCCGGGCTCCAGCCGGTTGCCGGCCGTACCCTGCCGCTGTTCCGAGATGCACTGGGAGGCCGCATGCACGAAAAAATGGCTGATGCCTTGCGCCAGGCCGCGCAGACGCTGCGCGTACAGCGCCGGCTCCGCGACCTGGGCCGCCGCCAGATATGCCTCGGTCAGATGCATCATGGGATTCTGCGCGGGCGCGCGCAGCGGCTGGCTCAGGTCGGCGCTGAGCGCCGCGTGATACAGCCCGTCGGCAGTCTTGAAGCGCGCCTCGATGGTCGACGACGTCGACAACATGAGCTTGCGCGCATCGGCATTGCGGCTGCGGCGGAAATAGGCGGCGCAGGCCAGCACGATGAACGCGTGGGTGTACAGGTCCTGCGTGTCGTCCAGCGCATGTGCAGCGGCGTCCACGCTGTAGCGCCATCCGCCATGGGACTCGTCGCGGAATACGCGGCGCAGCGATTCGAACAGCACATCGGCATGCGCGCGCGCGGCGGCGCCAGACGCTTCTGAAAAAACGTAGAGCTGGCGCGCGCAAGCCATGGCGCGGTAGCGCTCGGCCGGCAGCGGGCGGCCGGTAGCTGCGTCCAGCGATTCAAAAGGCAGACCCAGCGCGCCATTGAAACCCTGCCCCATCCAAAGAGGCAGGACAACGGAATCAAAATGGTCGCGGAATGCGCGGATGTGTTCCGCAAGTGAAGAGTTGGTCTGTGCGGCAGTCATCTTGGAACGGCGCATACCCACTGAGGGCCCCAGATTTTGGAGCAGCAACGATAACCGAAATTTTCGTCGCAAACCTTTGAGTATTCTCCGAAGCGTCATGCTCACACAGACCGGTCCAGCCAATCAGCTCCGTCCAGGGCGGGGCGCCCTATCGGAAGATGTTTTCCTCTACCCAGTTCTGCGCGAATACTTCCGCGCGATCGCGTGCTTCGTCCAACGAAGCGCAGTTGCCCAAGTGGGAAAACGCGGCATCCACTTCGGTGCCGCCCTCGGCCGTAACCGTCAGCAGTACGCCATATCCGCCGGTATCCATGGCCGCTGTGGAAACGTCGATCAGAACTTCCTGGTCACGATGCTGCATGTGCTACCTCCCAGTCGGTTACCTAAACGCGTGAACCACGCGTGACGTTGCGGGGGCAGAATCCCCGCGCAAATGAATAGACCTGCAAACGTCACGCAAGTTCATCTTACTGGCGACTCGTGGCCTGCGATACGTCGAAAAGCAGCCAAATCGCGCATTCCGTCTCAGGAAATTCCCGTAGCACGGCCCTAGTAGTCGCGAACTCGCGAAATACTGCGAAAACATTCGCAAATTGTGTGGAAATTCCCGCACCAAACGGTCAAGACGCAGCGAAACGCGGAGAGCGGCCCCGGGCCGCTGCTGTCGACATAATCGGATTTCGCGGGTCAGCGCAAGTGGATGGCGCCTGGCTCTTCCATGCGCAGGGCGAGCTTGCCCTTCTCGGTGATGAGCCAGCGGCCGTCGGCGTCGGCTGCAATGCAACGCAGCGTCTCCAGCGCCTGCGCGACGTGCGCGGGCACTTCGGTCTGGACGGCGCCGGGCGCGCAATTGTCGGCCACGATGCGCAGCCAATGTCCCAACTCGCCTTTCTCGAAACGGTGCAATGCCATGCGGTGATTCTCTCTTGAATACCCAACGATAGCATGTCGCCGGTCCCGCCCCGATGACCGGTAAGGGACGCTAGGCAAGCAGCTTGGGCAAGGATGACGCCAGCAGCGCCACGCCCGAAACAGTGAGCAGGCCCAGCACGATGCGGCGAAACGACACGTCGCTGATGCCCACGTACACGCGCGTGCCCCATAAGGTTGGCACCAGCATCGCCGGCACGATCACCGCGAACAGCGGCAGCATGTCGCGCGTCACCACACCGGTGTAGACATAGCTCGCCATCGTCACAACCAGCATCGACAGGTTGAAGTTCTGGATCACCGCGCGCTGTACGTCGCGGTCAAAGCGGCGCAAGGTGCACCACAAGGTAGGAATGACGCCGGTGAATCCGCCTATGCCGCCCATGACGCCGCCCATCGCGCCCACCACCCCATCGGCCAATCGCCCCCCCGCCTTGATGGGAGGCAAGCGCGTCGCGAACAGCATCACTGGGCACCAAACCACCAGCAGCCCGCCCACCAGCGCTTTGAACATCAGCGGATCCAGGTATGGCAACAGCTTGACGCCCAACGGAATCCCCAGCAATCCGCCTGCCACGAAGGGCAGCAGATGCACCGCCGCGAATCCGCGGCGCATGGTAAAGGCGGCCAGCAACTGGCCAGTCAGCGAGCCGAACACCACCATGGCGGCAGCGAGTTTCGGATCTATCGTCCAGGCCCAGAACGACATGGCCACCATGCCGAAGCCGAAGCCCGAGAGGCCCTGCACGAACCCGGCGGCCATGGCGCCCGCCGCGACCAGCACATATAAGGAATCCATACCCGCCGCATGCCTGCAAGAGAAGCCGGAACGGTTCCGGCGCTCGACATTCTAGACCGCATCGCTGGCCGGTTTCGCGGCGGCGGCGTGCAGGCGGACTACGAAGCGCGCAGCGCCAAAGGCCGCTTCAGGCGCGTCGCCGCCGCCGACGCCGCCACGCTGGCGCCGATCAGGGCCAGGCCCAGCGTCAGGTCGGCCGAGATGCGCTCCTGGAATACCAGCGAGGACACGATCAGCCCGATCACCGGCACGCACAGCATGGCGATCGAGGTCGCCACCGGCGGCATCTTCTGCGTCATACCCAGCACCACAATAAAGGTCAGCGCGGTAGCCAGCGGGCCGGTGTACAGGATCACCGGCCATGCCTCGGGCTGCGCCAGGAAGACGGGCGCGCCATCGCGCATCCACGCCAGCGCGGCCAGCGGCAGCGCCGCGATGGCGGTCTGCCAGGGAATCATGTCCGCGCCCAGGCGGATATGCCGGTAGCCGCGCAGCTGGATGATGTTGCAGGCCCATGCAAAGGACGCGCCCAGCAGCATCGCCAGGCCGACCACCGTGTGCGCCTGCCAGGGGCTGAACGCGGGCGCGACGATGACGGCGATGCCGGCATAGCTCAGCGCCGTCGCGAGCCATTGCGCCATCGACAGGCGTTCCTTCAGGATCAGCGAGGACAGCGGAATGACCCAGATGGAAGTGGCGTAGGCGATCACGGACGCGCGCCCCGGCGCCACGTATTGCATCGCCCACAGCGCCAGCGCCGTGAACGCGCCCATCTGCAGCAACGCCACGCCGGCCACCAGCGGCATTTCCTGCCGCGTGGGCAGGCGCAGGCGGCCCAGCATGCCCAGCACCAGCGCGCTGATCAGCGCGGCCGAGCCGAAGCGGCTGGCGGCCAGCCAGAGCGGGCTCATGTGCGTCAGCCCCAGCTTCATGACGGGCCAATTGCCGCCCCAGATGGCTACCGCGCCGACCAGCGGCAAAAACCTGCCCAACGTGCTCTGCTGACTCATTACTGCCCAATCTACTGCTTGAATATTCCGCGCTTTGGCACAATTGCCAAACGATGGAATAGTCTATAGGGTTAACCCCAGCATATTTCACTGCATTCAAGGGCGATACCCGTCATACTCAGCACAGATGAATTGCTGAATGACCATACCTGGGTGACTTATGCCGGAAATCAACCTGGATGCCACCGACATCCGTATCCTCAACGAACTCCAACGCGATGCGCGGCTGACCAATGTCGAGCTCGCCGCGCGCGTGAACCTGTCCGCCTCGCCCTGTCTGGCGCGCGTGCGCCGGCTCGAAACCGAGGGCCTGATCGACCGCCGCGTCACCTTGCTCAATGCCCGCAAGCTGGGCCTGAAGGTCAACGTGTTCATCCAGATCTCGCTGGACAAGCAGCGCAAGGCGGCGCTGGACGTGTTCGAACGCGAGATCGCGGTCCTGCCGGAAATCATGGAGTGCTACCTCATGTCAGGCGACGCCGACTACCTCATACGCGCCCTGGTGCCCGACGTGGACGCACTGGAGCGGCTGATCGTCGAACACATCACCCGCATCCCCGGCGTAGCCAGCATCCGTTCCAGCTTTGCCTTGAAGCAGGTGCTGTACACCACTGCCGTCCCGCTCGCGTGAGGCCTGCGGCGGCAACTTGCGGGATCCGCGATGCCCCTCCACAATGAAAGCGCCGCGCCCCGCGCCGGCGCCCCTCCCATCGCCTAGCAAGGAGAACACCATGCCTGAAACCGACTGGTTCCCCGGCGGCACGCTACCCGATCGTCAGGGCTACTTCGAAGTGGAATTCGAAACGGGTCAAACCGAAATCACACGCTACGGCCTGCTCGGCTGGGAGCCCGAGCAGGATCGCGGCCGCATCAAACGCTGGCGCGGCCTGGACCCGGACATCGAAGCTGCCGAAATGCAGCGCGAGAGTTCGGTGCGCAACAACGGCGATACGCTCATGGGCTGAAGCGCCGGCTGCCGCGCCAAACAAAAACGCCGCGGAGACCATCCGCGGCGTTTTGCTTGGCAGGCAGCTCAAAGATCCAGTTTGGAGATCTTGGTGCCAGCCAGGGACACGCCTGCCATCAGGCCGCCGTTGTTCATCACGAAACCGACAATGGGCTGCTGCGCCGTGTTGGTGTCGATGCGGCCATTGGCGCCAACGTTGACGACCGCGACCGTCGCGTCGGCGCCCACGGTCCAGCCGCTGCTGTTGCGGAACTTGGCAAGCGCCTCGTCCGTCATGAACAACAGCACCATCGCCTTGGACTGCGCGCCCGCCTGGAAGCCGACGGAACCCGCCGTGGTGCTGTAGTAGCCAGCGGTGGAGCTGCCCACGCGCAGCACGCCCTTGCCATGTTCGGCGCCGATGATGAAGCTGCCGCTCAACACATCGGGAAAGATCAGCACGCCCCGGGCGCGCGCGACCAGTTCCCTGGACTGCGGCGAGGCTTGATAGAGCTTGCCCAAGGTGGCGTCGGCCGCACTGTTCAGCGATTGGCGCTGTTCAGTCGCGGTTGCCGAGGATTTGGGACTGGTGGTGGTGCAGCCGGTAAACATCAGGCCGGCCACACCGATCGCCGCGGCGGCCAGGCCAGCGCGGCGCAAGACAGGAAAAGTATCAAACATGGAACTCTCCTTTGTTGTTGTCACCCTACACCAATGTACCGGGCAAATCCGCCAGCGCAAAGCATGCGATTGTGTGAAAAGAAACAAAAACCTGCCTGCCGCCGCGGGTCGGGCCCGCCGCTACAGGATGCCGTAGCGCGGTTCGCCCGTGGCTTCATCCACCGACACGATGCCGGACAGCACCAGTTCGGCATGGCGTCTGGCCGTCCCGGGATCCTCGAAGGTCACGAAGCGCGGCAGCGACCAGCGGCGCTCGAATTCGCCTGCCACCCTGCGGCATACCGCAACCTCGATCGCCAACATGCCGGTATCCAGCCGGATGACCTGGCAT
The DNA here is from genome assembly GCF_014490035.1 of Achromobacter xylosoxidans. Classification (NCBI taxonomy): domain Bacteria; kingdom Pseudomonadati; phylum Pseudomonadota; class Betaproteobacteria; order Burkholderiales; family Alcaligenaceae; genus Achromobacter; species Achromobacter xylosoxidans. The sequence goes on from NZ_CP061008.1 coordinate 4,380,237, forward strand.
TCCACCTCGAATCCATCAATATGACGCTGTGGCCACGCGCCCATTCCTTGCTCCTCGAAATTGCTTTTCCCGGCCGCAATATGCCAAAAAATTTTTGGCTTGAAAAGCAATGTTTTCAAGGAGTTATGGAGTACTAGAGCAGGTAGTGCGAACGCATCTTGCCGCGCCTCCAAATGGCCGAAAATCGGTCCGAATCCAGGCCTTTGGCACTCGCCGCGCACAACGGTGCGAGCCGCGTCTTTCAGCCGCCCGGCGGGCGAATCCATTGCGCATCCCACAAGCCTTCGCCGCGCTCCAACGCCGCGCCCAAGGCCTGTTTGCTGCGCTGCGCCACCGCCGCAAGCAAGGCATTGCAGACGGAAAAGGCCGCGGTGTAGGAATCGAAAGGCGATGCGCTGGAGCTGCGCGCGATCAGCACGTGGTGTGCCGACGCCACAGCGGGCGCCGACGCCGAATCGGTGATCAGGATCACCTTGCCGCCGCGCTGCCGGAAGTACTGCACCGCCTTGGCCGCGGCAACTGAATAGCGCCTGAAGGTAAACGCCAGCAGCACGTCGGCCTCGTCGATCCAGAGCAGCTGGTCTTCCAGGAACAACGGACCGGCGGCGACCATGGGCCTGACCGAAGGCAGGCACAGGTTCAGGTACAAGGCGACGTGGCTGGCCAGCGGCGCGGCCTGGCGCAGCCCCAGCACGTGCACCCGCCCCTTGCGCTGCGTCAGCAGCCGCACGGCGGCCTCGAAAGCCGCCACGTCGATCGACGCGTAAGTCTCCTTCAGGTTGTGCTGGTCGTGCAGCAAGGCGTTGTGCAGGCAGGCGCGCGGCGACGGCTTGTCGGCGCCCACCGCGTCCGCGCGTTCGCCGGGCGAGGCCAGGCGCGCCGTCACCTCCGCGCGCGCCTCCATCTGCGCCTGCGCATAGCTTTCGTAGCCGAGCTTGGCCAACAGGCGCACCACGGTGGAAGCGCTGGTGCCGACCTGCCTGGCTAGCGCCGTCGCCGATTCCAGCAAGCTCTGCGGATAGCGCGCCTGCATTTCCTCGACCAGCATTTGTTCGCTCTTGCTGAGCTTGCGGCCGTAGCCGGCGATACGTTGGTGCAGGTTCATCCTTGCATGGCCCTAGGTGATAACCCCAAATCTCACAACACACATTGCATCTTATATTGCAGCCTGCAATTTTCATTGCAAATTAGACCAAACCCGCAGACATCACAAGAGAGTTCCATGAAGCATCACCCCCAGGGGCCGTCCATGACCCGCCGCAGCCTGGTCCTGGCCGGCCTGGGCGCCGCCTTGCTGCCGCTGGCCGCGCGCGCCGACGCCTATCCTTCGCGCCCCATCACGCTGGTCGTCCCCTTTCCTGCGGGCGGCTCCGTCGACCTGATCGGCCGGTTGTACGCGGACGCCCTGGGCAAGGCGCTGGGTACCAGCGTCATCATCGAGAACCGCGACGGCGCGGGCGGCGCCATCGGCAGCAAGCGCGTCGCGCGCGCCACGCCGGACGGCTACACCTTGGTCGCGTCCTCGCAAAGCTCGCACCTGGCCAACCCGCTGATGCGCAACGACCTGGGCTACGACCCGATCAAGGACTTCATCTCGATCTCGCAGTTGTCGCGCACGCCCAATGTGCTGGTGACCAACGCCGCCGTGCCGGCCCGCAACCTGGCGGAATTCGTGGCGCTGCTGAAGGCGCGCCCCGACCAGCTGCACTATGCCACCGCGGGCATCGGCAGCATGGGTCAGCTCAACGCCGAACTGCTGAAGAACACCTTGCAGTTGCAGGCCGTGCACGTGCCCTATCGCGGCGGCGCGCCGCTGATCAACGCGCTGCTGTCCGACCAGGCGCAGTTCGCGCTGGACAACCTGGCGCCCTTCCTGCCCCACATCCAGGTCGGCAAGATGCGCGCGCTGGCGGTGGCCGCCCCCAAGCGCCTGGACTCCCTGCCCGACGTGCCGACCTTCGAGGAACTGGGCTATCCCGTGCTCAACTCCATGTCGTGGATCGGCCTGGCCGCGCCCGCCGGCACGCCGCCCGACATCGTCCAGAAGCTGCTGGCCGCCGTGCGCACCGCCGCCACCGAGGATGGCATGCCGCAATCCCTGGAAAAGGCCGGCGCGCTGCCCCCCGAGAACCAGACTCCGCAGCAGTTCACCGCCATGATGTCCGAGCGCCTGGCGTTGTACAAAGACCTGATCGACCGCGCCGGCATCCGTCCTGAATAGGCCCTACTCCCATGAAAAATCCCGCTTTCGAACCCGACACCGCTCCGCTCGAAGTCCTGCCGCGCGATCTCTCGGCCTACCGCGAGGGCAATGTCGGCATTCCCTACGTGCACCGTTTCGAGTCTGGCCGCCCCGGCCCGCACGTGCTGATCAACGCCATCACGCACGGCAACGAAATCTGCGGCATGGTGGCTGCGACCCATCTGCTGGACAGCGGCGTGCGCCCCAAGATCGGCACGCTCACCGTCAGCTTCGCGCACGTCGAAGCCTATGAAGCCTTCGATATCGAAAACCCCTACGAGAACCGCCAGCTCGTCCACAACCTGAACCGCATCTGGTCGGCAGCCATGCTGGACGGCCCGGAAGACAGCCCCGAACTGCGCCGCGCCCGCGAGCTGCGTCCGGTGCTCGACGCTGCAGACTTCGTGCTCGACATCCACTCCACGCGTGCGCCGGTGCAGCCCTTCTGGGTCTACACCGAGATGGACCGCAACACGGCGCTGGCCAGCGCCGTCGGCGTGCCGCAGGTGCATCTGGTGATGCCTCCCGACCTTTTCCCTGGCACCGGCGTCATGGGCTACGGCCGCCATGGCGATCCGCACTCCGACAGCAGCGGATCGCTGGTGGTCGAATGCGGCCAGCACTTCGCGCAATCCGCCGCCGACCTGGCCACGGACGTCACGCTGCGCTTCCTGGCGCACACGGGCCTGATCGACATGCCTGCCGGCACGCCGCCCCCGCCCGCGCCGCAGCGCTACCGCCTGCTCGAAGTGCATATGGTGAAGTCCGAGGACTTCACCTTCACGCGTCCGGTGATCGGCTTCGAGACCTTCGCCAAGGGTGAACTCATCGCCATGAACGGCACCGAGGAAATCCGTTCGCCCTGCGATGACTGCACCATCTTCATGCCCACCCGCATGCCCATCGTGGGCCGCGAAGCGGTATACCTGACCGTGGCGATCTGATCGCTGCCGCGCGCGCCTGGTCCGGTGCCGTCAAAGGTCCGGAATCAGGCGCTTGCCCAGGCTGATGACCTCGTCCTGCTGAAAGCCCAGGGTCGCGTAGAAATCCTTCACCGCGACATTGCCGGACCGGATCAGCAGATTGATCTTGGGGCAGCCCATTTCCAGCAACCTGCGCTCGACTGCCTGCATCAGCGCGGTCGCGTGGCCGCGGCGCTGATGCGCGGGCGAGACCGCCAGGTAGTTGATCCAGGCGCGATGGCCGTCATAGCCGCCCATCAGCGTCGCGACGATCGCGCCGTCCGCCTCTCCTACCAGGAACAGATCCGCCTGCACCGCAAGCTTGCGCTCGATGTCCTTGCGCGGATCGTTCCATGGGCGGGTCAGGCCGCAGTCATGCCACAGCTGGATGATCGCGGCTTCATCGGTCGAATGGTAGGGCCGGATGGCGAGGTCTTGCGCACTCATGCTTCGTTCCTTCAAGGATGGCAACGAAAGCCTTGCGATACGCCTCGACAGCGGGACCAGCCAGAAACAGAAAAGCCACGAGGAGTATCGTGGCTTTCAGGGATAGGCGCCGAGGGTTCGGCGCCTGGACGTGACTGGCCACTCAACGTAAACGTCGAGCGATTCGTCGGCAGGTTGCGCCGGAGATCGGCGCGAAATGCGGTGCGTTCATGCGGTCAGCATACACGAGGCCACGCGGAGCCGCCAGGCTCAAGACACATCAGGCGCCGCCAGCGTACCTTCCATCACCACCACGGCCTCTCCCGCCACACCCGCCCAGACGCCATCTGCGCGCGGTTCGGCGTGGGCCAGCAGCACGCTGGCGCGTCCCATGTCCACGCCCTGTTCCACCCGCAGGCGCAGCGCGCCCGCGCCGCGCAGGGCCGTGCGCAAGGCCGTCATGGCCGCCGTCGCGCTGCCGGTCGCGGGGTCTTCGGTCATGCGACCCGTGAACATGCGAGCCTGGACATCCGCCTGTGCACCCGCGCCCGTATCGGTGGTGTAGGCATAGATGGACTTTGCGCCGTCCAGCGGCAGCAAGGCCGCGTAGCCTGCCGGGTCTGGCACGGCCCGGCGCAAGGCGTCGCGGCTGGCCAATTGCACCACCAGGAAGATCAGGCCTACCGACGCCACCTGCGGCGCATGCGTGGAGGTATCGATGTCCGCAGGCTCCAGGCTCAAGGCCCGCGCGACCGCGGCGGCCGGCGCCTCGCTGGCGCGCGACAGCGGTTGCGGCGCAAGCAGCTGCGCACCGGCCGCGCCGCTTGCGCCCGTGCGCAGCGCAATGCGCACCAGTCCCGCCTCTTCCTCGAACACAAAGGTTTCCGGCACAGTCCGGCCGGAGGCAGCCATTTCTCGGGCCAGCACCACGGCCGTACCGACGTTGGGATGCCCCGCGAACGGCACTTCGCGGTCGGGCGTGAAGATACGCACCCAAGCGGTATGGGCCGGATCCCGCGGCGGCAGCACAAAGCTGGTTTCGGAATAGTTGAACTCGCGCGCGATGCGCTGCATCTGCGCCCCGCTCAGCCCCTGGGCGTCGAACACGACGGCCAGCGGATTGCCGCCGTACGCTTGGCTGGTGAACACATCGGCGGTGACATAACGGTAGCGCATGGAACGTCCTCTCAAACCGCGCGGACTGCGCGGCGACCTGTAAAGTTTGCGGGGCCAGCGTGTGGCCCGCCAGACACAGAGGCGGTGAATCGGGACCGTAACAGCGGGGGGATTTGGCATAGACTATTCCCCAAGACTGGCATGCTTGCCTCTTTCCAGCCACCGGCACATGACGATTTGCTCACGCCCGGAACCCGCCATATGTCCACGGTACGCACCTACTTCGAGAACCGCCTGCCTGCTGGTGAACTTGTCCGCCTGATGCTGGCGCAGGAGCCGTTCTTTCTTGAGAACATCGTCGACATCGATCAAACCGCCGCGGCGATGCAGGCGTTCTGCCATGAACACGGACTGACCGCTCGGGTGCTCAAGCAGCCCTACAACACCGGCATCACGGGTTGGGATCTGGCCAGTTTTCTTCCCGCCTGGATCGGCGCCCTGGGCCTCGGACTGCTTGCAGCCACCGCCCCGGGCAGGCAACGAATGGACGTCACCATCAAATTGCGCAGCAACAGTCTGCTCGAAGTGTGTTTCTCCCGGCCTGCCCCAGGTCCGGGCGCCGCCCTGCCTTGATCTCCGCGGCGCATCGCCCTCCTGTCTTGCATCAACTCGCCCCCACGCAGGCCTAGTACAATGTCCCATATATGGGGATGAAAAAGATGAAAGACAGTGCAAGACCCGCGGGGGCTCTTACCGTCGAAGCGGCGGTACGTCTGGCAGAGAACTGGGCCCGCGCGCATCACGCGGACGCCGATCGAAGCCGGAAGTTCGCCACCCAATGGCATCGGGACACGAGCCCCGACGACAGGCAAGGCGACGTGCTCCTGAGGGATCTCGCCTTCTTTTTCCAGGCCGCATCCAACGACGCCGCTTACTGGCGCTCGGTCGGAGACTTCACCGAGGAAGCCACTGGCCCCTGGGGAGTCCAGGCGCTGAAAGCCTTGGCCGGCTTGAACCTCATCGGCCTGGCGGCGTCCCTTATCCTGTTCGCCGCGCGCGACAGCTCGGCCTTCACGGCGGGCGCAATCAGCGCCTGCGCCTTGTTCCTGGCCGGGCTGCTGCTGGCCTATCCGGCGCTGCGGCTCACCCGCATTTCCCGCTCCACGGCGAACGCCGCCTCGGCCTTGCAGAGCCGCGAAGCGGGCGCCGCGTGGACCTGGGAACAACTGCGCTCCGCCAACGTCGGCAACCCCAACGTCGGCCGCAAGGAACGCAAGATCGCCTTGCGCCTGGCCGTCATCATGGCAGCCACCGCGACGGCGGGCTGCGCGCTGTTGATTGCCACGGTGTGGTTCTAGCGGGCAGCCCAACGTCCAGCTACGCCACTGGCGTAACTGCCCTCCCCGTCGTAAAGAACGACACCAGGTTCCGTATCGCCAGCTCCGCCATCTGGCGGCGAGTCTCGTGCGTGGCGCTGCCGATATGGGGCGCCAGGATCACGTTGGACAGGTGCCGCAGCGGGCTCTCGCCCAACGGCTCGCTTTCGAACACGTCCAGCGCGGCGCCCTGGATGATGCCGTTGGCCAGCGCATGGCACAGGTCGGCCTCGTTGATCACCGAGCCGCGGGCGACGTTGACGACCAGCCCCTCCGGCCCCAGCGCACTCAACACGGCGGCGTCGACGATATGGTGCGTCGCCGCCCCGCCGGGGCACGACAGGACCAGCACGTCCACATGGCTGGCCATGGCAGGCAGAGAATCAAAATGCCGCCACGGCGCCTCCTGGCGCGTGCGGCCGAAGTAGCTGAGGTCCACTTCAAACGGCACGAGCCGCTGGACGATCTCTTTGCCGATGCGCCCTAAACCGACGATGCCGACCTTCCTGCCCGCCAGGCTCGCCCCCAACGGAAAGGGCGAGGCCTCCCACGCGCCCGCGCGCACAAAGCTGTCGGCCGCAGGCAGCTTGCGCAGCAGGGCGAGCAACAGCCCCACCGCCAATTCGGCCACGGCCTTGTTCAACACGTCGGGCGTGTTGGTCACGACGATGTTCTTTTCACGCGCGCGGTCCAGCGCGATGCCGTCGTAGCCGACGCCGTTGGTGGCGATGATGCGCAGCCCAGGCAAACGATCCATCAGCTCGGCGGGAATCCGGTAGTTCGAGCGCGTGACGATGCCGCCGATCGCCTCGGCCTGCGCGGGATCGTTTTGCAGCGCCTCCTCGTCGATCAACGTGAACCTCGAACGGAACTGCGCTTCCACCGACTCGGGAAAAACCCCTACCTTGAGCAGAGGGGGAAACCCGCCGTCCCCCTTGCCGGGGCCATTTGCTGCTGCCTGGCGCGCTTGGGCCAGTTCATGCTCGATCATGGATTTCAACCTCGACGCTATAACATACGGAAAATTGGCGCGATAAGCCTGCAACCATCGCAGCCGGGTTCGTAGCGGTTCGTGCGATCTTCAACCTGAAGTTTCTCCTTTCAGGGCAATAGGCCCATCGCATCATGGACATCAAGTGCATGCAGAGCTTCGTCGCGGTCGTCGAAGCCGGTTCATTCGCCGAAGCGGCGCGCAAGCTCGATCTGACCTCGGCCGCCATCGCCGCGCGCATCAAGGCGTTGGAGATGGACCTGGGCGTGGCGCTGGTCAAGCGCTCCGGGCGTTCGGTGCGGCCGACCGAGAGCGGCATGCGCATCCTCGAAGGCACCAAGGCGGCCATCCGCAATATCCGCGATCTGCGCGCCATGGCCGTCGACGGCGACCAGCCGGGCGAATTCCGCATCGGCTGTTTCGTGTCCGCGTTGACGAACGTGCTGCCGCCGATACTGAAATCGCTGTACCGCAAGCATCCGGACGCCTGCGTCTTCGTCACGCCCGGCGGCTCCATCGACCTGTGCGGCAAGGTGGTCAGCGGCGAACTGGACGCTGCCATCGTGGTGGAACCGCAGTTCGCCGTGCCCAAGAGCTGTCTCTGGCAGCCGTTCATGGAAGAGCCGCTGGTCGTGGTGGCGCCGTCCCATCTTGCGGACCAGGACGCCCACACCCTGCTGTCGACCCAACCCTTCATACGGTATGACCGCAACATCTACGGCGGCCAGTTGGCCGACCGCTATCTGCGCGACCATCAGATCTGGCCCAAGCAGCGGCTGGAAATCGACGGCCTGCTTGCCATCGTCGCGCTGGTGCACGAAGGCCTGGGCGTTGCGCTGATTCCGGACTGGTCGTCCATGTGGAAGTCGCTCGACGTGGCGCGCATCCCGCTGCCCAACCGCGCGCCCGTGCGCCGGAACGGCCTGATCTGGAATACCCGCGGCCATCATGCCAAGATGGCCGCGTCGATTTCCCAGGATGCCCGGACCCTCTTCGGCAATATGGAAGCACGCCGGGCAACGCCATAGCCCTACTTCGACTTGCCCGGCACGCCGCGCAGGAAGTCGAAATCCACGCCCTTGTCGGCCTGGGTCACCGTATCGAGGAAGAGCTTCTTGTAGCCGCGCTCGGCCGTCGGCGGCGTGACTGGCTGCTCCCGGCGGCGGCGGTCCAGCTCTTCGTCCGGCACCAGCAGGGAGATCTCGCGCCGGCTCACGCTCAGGCGTATGCGGTCGCCGTTCCTGACATAGGCCAGCGGCCCGCCTATGGCCGCTTCCGGCGTGACGTGCAGCACGATGGTGCCAAAGGCGGTGCCGCTCATGCGGCCGTCCGAAATCCGGATGATGTCCTTCACCCCCTGCGACGCCAGTTTCTTGGGGATCGGGATGTAGCCCGCCTCCGGCATGCCGGGCGCGCCCTTGGGACCGATGTTCTTCAGCACCAGGATGTCCTGCGGCGTGACGTCCAGATCGGCGGCGTCGATGCGGCCCGCCAGATCTTCGGCGTTCTCGAACACCACGGCGCGGCCTTCGTGCTCCATCAGCCCGGCGTTGGCGGAAGACTGCTTGATGATGGCGCCCTCGGGCGCGAGGTTGCCGGACAGCACCGCTATCCCGCCCTGCGGATAGATCGGGTTCTGCCTGGTCCTGACCACGGTCTGCGGGAACCCCGGCCCCGCGCGCTCGATCTCCTCGCCCAGCGTCCTGCCGGTCACGGTCAGCGCGTCGAGCTTCAACAGCGGCTTGAGTTCGCGCAGCAGCGTGGCCATGCCGCCCGCCTTGTGGAAGTCCTCCATGTAGTGCTGGCCCGACGGTTTCAGGTCCACCAGCACGGGCGTCTCGCGCCCCATGCGGTCCAGCGCCCGCAGATCCAGGTCCAGGCCCAGCCGGCCGGCGATGGCGGTCAGGTGGATGATGCCGTTGGTGGACCCGCCGATGGCCAGCAGCACGCGCATGGCATTCTCGAAGGAATCCGCGGTCAGGATCTTCGAGACCGACAGGCGCTGCCTGGCGATCTCGACGGCCTGTGCGCCGGTGAGTTCAGCGATACGCATTCGGTCCGCCGTGACGGCCGGCGGCGTGGCGCCGCCAGGCACGGTCATGCCCAGCGCTTCGGCGATACAGGCCATGGTGCTTGCCGTGCCCATGACCGAACAGGTGCCCACGCTGGCCACGAGCTGGTTGTTGACGTCTGCGATCTCCTGAGCGTCGATCTCTTCGGCGCGGTACTTGCCCCAGTACCGGCGGCAATCCGTGCATGCGCCCACCCGTTCCGAACGGTGCGAACCCGTCAGCATCGACCCCGTCACCAGCTGGATCGCCGGGATGTCCGCCGACGCGGCCCCCATGAGCTGGGCGGGCACGGTCTTGTCGCATCCGCCTATCAGCACCACCGCATCCATGGGCTGGGCGCGTATCAGCTCCTCTGTGTCCATGGACATGAGGTTGCGCAAGTACATGCTGGTGGGAAAGGAAAAGCTCTCGTGGATGGAGATGGTCGGGAAGTCCATCGGCAGCCCGCCGGCGAACATGATGCCGCGCTTCACGGCCTCCAGCAGCTGCGGCGCGTTGCCGTGACAGGGGTTGTAGGCGCTGCCCGTGTTGGCGATGCCGATCACCGGCCGGTCCAGCGCGCCGTCCGTGTAGCCCGCGCCCTTGATGAAGGCCTTGCGCAGGAACAGCGAAAAGCCGCTGTCGCCATAGCTGGTGAGGCCTTTGCGCAGGCCGCCGGCCTCGCCCTGCGACGCCTCGGTGTTTTTCTTGCTCATCTTGTTCAAGCTGCTTCCAGTTAATTTGCGGTAATGCCGCCGTCGCGGATGACCTTGGCCCACTGCTCGATTTCAGCGTTCAGGCGCGCCTTGGAGGCTTCGACGTCTAACGCGTCGGCGTAGACGCCTTGCTGCAACAGCTGGGCCTTGGCATCGTCCTTGGCCAGCGCCGTGGTCAGCGCCTTGTTGATCTTGGCGACGATGGGAGCCGGCGTGCCGGCCGGCGCCATTACGCCAAAGAGCGAACTGACGTTGAAGCCGCTGAAGCCTTGTTCCTCGGCGGTGGGGATATCCGGCAACATCGAAACGCGCTGCGGCGTCAGCACGGCCAGTGGACGCAACTGGCCGGACTTGATGAAGGAGATCGCGGCGGGCACCGTCTCTGTCATCGTCTCCACCTGGCCGCCGACCAGGTCCGTCATGGCCGGGCCGCTGCCGCGATAGGCCACGTGCACGATGTTGACGCCCGCGATCTGCTTGAAGAGTTCCATCGCCATGCGCTGCGGCGCGCCCGCGCCCGACGAGGCGAAATTGAGTTTTCCGGGATTCGCCTTGGCGTAGCTCACCAGATCGGCCAGCGAGTTGATCGGCAGCTTGGGATTGACCACGGCCACCAGCGGCACGAAACCGACCACTCCGGCGGGCGCGAAGTCCTTGCGCAAATCGTAGGGAATGGTGTCCTTCTCCAGGGTCGCCATGACCGAATGCGAAGTCAGCGCCCCCATCAACAATGTGTAGCCGTCGGGCTGGGCGCGCGCCACTTCGGCCGCTCCGATATTGCCGCCCGCTCCGCCCCGGTTCTCGATCACGACCTGGCCGCCGATCTGTTCGCTCAGGCGCTGGCCGACGATGCGCCCGATCACGTCGGTCGCGCCTCCCGGCGGGTACGGAATGATCAGGCGGATGGGCTTGCCGGGATAGCTATCGGCGCCCTGTGCGTAGGCATGGCCAGGAACGGTGAAGGCGGCTGCCGCGATGAAGGCGGCCACGGCGATGTGAATGCGCTTGCGCGCGGCATTCTTACAGAACATTGTTGTCTCCCGATGCGTTCTTATGGCTTGAAAGCTCTAGGCGCATGTTCGCAAACTCTCGTCTGCGAAAAGAGAAAAAAATTTATGTTCTGTCAAAAAAATCCGTGCGAGTCCTGGGGCGTTCGGATGAGGAAAATCCGGATCGCACTTCGGTATTGTGAAGCAGGGTTCTTGAGCCGCCGGCGTCCGGGCTGCGGGATTCCGATGCTCGCCCCGGTGGGGCTGCGCTTCGGATCCCTCCGCCCGGCCACCGGCTCACGGCATCTGCCCATGAAGGGGGCTGAAGCCAACGCATTAGGCGACTGTCAGCCGAGGTAGCCCGGAGCCATCCGAAGCGCAGCCCCATTGGGGCGAGCATCGGAATGGCGCAGGGCTGCCTTGGCGGCTAAAGAACCCTGACATCCGCAAGCTCGAAGCCCGGTCGCAATCTGCGTCAGGCCAACGCTTCCTCATCCTTCAGTATCTGCATGGCCTTGCCAAGGGCGACCTGGTAGCGCCGCTGCTCCTGGGCGACACGGTCCGGCGTCCATTGATAGAAGCCCTTCAGCGACGGCGACTTGACGCCGATGTTGCCCTGCTCGACCAGCTCGCGCATGAGCGCGCTGGGCCTGTCGTCGGTGCGCAGATGCGGATACATGGTCGCAGCCGCCGCGCAATGGATGTCGATGCCGGCCAGATCCTTCTGCAGCAGCGGGCCGGCCGCGATGTAGCGGAATCCGAAACCGTAGCGCACGGCGGTGTCCACGTCCTCGGCGGACGCGAAGCCTTCCTCGACCAGCGCGATCGCCTCGCGCATCAGCGCGTGCTGGATGCGGTTGGCAAGAAACCCAGGCACGTCGCGCTTGACCTGCACCGGCTTCTTGCCGGTATCGCGCATGATGCGGCTGACTTCCTGGGCCATGGCTTCATCGGTGGCCTCGCCGCGTATCACCTCCACGGCGGGCACCAGATGGGCCGGCATGAAGTAATGCAGGCCCACCATGCGTGCGCGGGTCTGCAAGCCCTCGCCGATGGCGCTGATGGGAAAGCTCGACGAATTGCTGGTCAAGGGAATCGAAGCGGGCGCCAGCTGTTCCAGACGGGCGAACACCGCGCGCTTGGTTTCCAGCAGTTCCGGCACGCACTCGACCACGATGCGGGTATCGCGCCAGTCGATTTCCTCCATGGTCGCGCTGGTGACGATGCGCCCGGCGTCCGCCTGCCCGCCGATCATTTCGCTGGATGCGTTCACGCGCCGCGTCGCCGCCGCCCGCGCCGCCGCGTCGGGCTCCACCAGCCATACGCGCCAGCCGGCCGCATGAAAGCCGGCGGCGACGTCGGCCCCCATGGTGCCCGCGCCCAGCACAATTGCCTGATCCATCTTTTCCGTCCTTTTGGTAGTTGGGGTATGTGGTGTTCAGAGAGCCTGCGCCTGCGGCGCCGGCAGGTACATGGGTTTGCCCGCCACGTCGAGTTCGACGCGCAGGATGCTGGCCGAACTGGACTCGGTGATGTAGAGCGTGCGCCCGCCCTGCCCGCCAAAGGCCACATTGGTGGTGTGCAGCCCTTCCGGAGACTGGATGCGCAGGGCCGGCTGGCCCAGGGGGTCCATGCACCACACCGTGCCCAGGCCCACGTGGGCGATGCACAGCCCTCCCCGGGCATCCAGCGCCAGGCCGTCCGGGCCGCCGCCGCCCGACATCTGGATGAAGGTGCCGACCTTGCCGACCTGGCCGTTGCGCAGCAGCGGCACCTTCCAGATGGCATTGGCCCGCGTCGCCGCCACATACAGCGCGTGCTCGTCCAGATCCATCACCAGGCCGTTGGGGCTGGGGATGCAGTCGAGCAAGCAGTCCAGCTTTCCGTCCGGCCGCAGGCGGAACAAGCGGCCGGTCGGATCCTGCCAGCCGGTCATGCCCTGGTCGGTGAAATAGAGGTCCCCCGCTTGCGAGAAGAACAGGTCGTTAACGCCCTTGAAGCGCTCGATGTTGTAGCGTTCGAGCACCGGACGCACCTCGCGGCGCTCGAGGTCGAACTGCATGATGCCGTGCTTGTAGTCGGCGATGAAAATGCGGCCGTCGCGATGGAACTTCAGGCCGTTGGGCCAGCCGTCGTACTGCACGAGCGGCTCGAACTCGCCGCGCGCGTCGACACGCAGGACGCGGCCGTTGATCACGTCCACGCAATACAACAGGCCGTCCGGCCCGAAGGAAGGCCCTTCCAGCAACGAGCGCGGCGGATTGCCCTGCGGCTGGCTGGCGACCCACTCGTTCAGGTCCTGGCCTTGCCACTTCAGCTCGTCGGGCAGCCGGGCGTATACGCTGGCCTGAATCCTGGGGACGGGATCGTAGAACATGCGGGTCTCCTCTGATTTTCCGGACGGGAATCTATGCCCCGTTTCGAGCAAAATTCTAAGGAGAGCCGAGCATTTAAGGAAATGAAATATATCGAACGTATCTTTCCAAAAAAACGATCGTTGATTTCTGCTGTCCCGAGGTTGCCGCAGCCTTGCCAGCCGGGGTCACGCGCCAACGCGCCGCACGGTAGGCCTCGGCGCACGATACGATGACGCGTCCCCCACTTGTTGCTTGCCGCTACATGCTCCGTATTGCCCTGCGCGCCATTCTCGTCCTTGTCATCGCCAGCGCCGCCTTGGTGCTGCTGCGAGGCACGGGCGGCCCCCAGCTGATCCACAGCGAAGATTCGCAGTTCGGCAAGCTGCTCGTGTTCGAGGAAAACGGCGAGCGCTGCATGAACTTCAACTCCATGCACGACGTCGGCCGCCAGACCTGCATGAGCCTTGCGCATCCCGGGCAGCTGGTGTTTTCGTACACGCGCATGATGATGACCGCGCTCTACATCAATCCCAAGCCGCGCAACATCCTGATCGTCGGATTGGGCGGCGCCACGCTGCAGAAGACCCTGGCCGCGCTCCTGCCCGACACCGTCATCGATACCGTTGAAATCGATCCCGCCGTGGGCAAGGTCGCGGCGCGCTACTTCGGCTATCAGGAAGGCCCCAGGCAACGCCTCTTCCTGGAAGACGGCCGCGCCCACATCGAACGCGCCCATCGCGACGGCCTGCAATACGACATGGTGATGCTGGACGCGTTCGACGTCGACTACATCCCTGAACACCTGATGACGCTGGAGTTCCTGCAGCACGTGCGCGGCATCCTCGCGCCGGGCGGCGTGGCGGTGGCGAACACGTTCACCGAGAGCCAGCTATACGCGCGCGAATCGGCGACCTATGCCGCGGTGTTCGGAGAGTTCTTCAATCTGCAAACAGGCAATCGCGTCATCATGGCGGTCAACGGCGAACTACCCGGCCGCGATCAGCTTGCCCGCAATGCCAAGGCGCTGGATAGCGTCCTCGGGCCGTTGGGCGTCAATGCCAAGGAAACCCTGGACATGTACTCGCGCCGGCAGGCGGTTGCCAACGAAGCGCCGGTCTTGCACGATTGAGCGCACGCGGCGAGTGCTTGCCGCGCGCTCACTTCACCGCGGAGTTGCCGCCATCCGCATAAAGCGCCGACCCCGTCACGAAGCTTGCCATCGGGCTGGCCAGGAACAGCGCCGCCGAGGCGATTTCATCGGCCCGCGCAATCCGCTTCATCGCGTGCAGGCTGGCCGCCCAGTCCTTCTGCTCCTGATTCCCGGCCATCTCGGTGTCCACTCCGCCAGGCAAGAGCGCATTGGCGCGGATGCCTTGCGCGCCGTAGTCCGCCGTAATGCCTTTGACCAAGCCCATCAGCGCGGCTTTCGACGTGCCGTAGGCAGCCATCCCGGGCAGGCCCACGCTCGTCCCCACAAAGCTGGACACGAAGACCAGCGCGCCGCCGCCCCGCTCCAGCATCGCCGGGATCTGATGCCGCGCCCCCAGGAACGCCGCCGTGAGATTGACGCTCAGCGTGTGTTCCCATTCGTCCAGGGCCACTTCCGCAAGCGGCTTGAAGGGCCCGATGGTGCCGGCATTGTTTATCGCGATATCCAGGCCGCCGAACTCGCGCTGCGCGCTCTGCGCCGCCAGTCTGTGCGTGTCCGGCAAGGCGACGTCTCCCGCCGCAACGCAGGCCCGCCCGCCAGCGCTTCTGATCTCATCGGCCACCTGCTCCAGCGGATCACGGCGCCTGGCCGTCAGCACCAGCGCCGCGCCCTCGGCTGCCAGGCGCAACGCCACCGCGCGCCCGATGCCCGAGGACGCGCCCGTCACCAAAGCCACTTTTCCAGCAAGAGATAAAGACATCCACGTCTGCTCCAGGCACATGAACAATGCCTGCATCCTACGAATGCCGGGGCGCCTTGTCCTCCCGTTTATTGCTGCGTTTGCTTATGGCCCCGGTCGCAGGCGCTAGCGCTCGCAACTCCAGTATGGGCAACCAGACCGGCTGATGACCGCCAATGCGAGTTCACCCGGCCGCCGGAGTATCGCCTTCAGGGCTGCTGCCTGCGCCCGCAATTGCGCCGAATCGGTCCGATACATCCCCTTCGTGTCGAGCAGGAAGTTCATCTTCAAACGTGTCTGGCGCGCTGTTTCAGGATCGATCTCAGCGCCGTCTTTTTGAAAGACCGCGCCATAGATCCGGGTTTGAAGTTCGCAGTACTGGTCTGCCGCGGTCAATGCCTCTTGCGCAGCGGCAGCCGTGTAGAGTTTCCGCAACCCTGCGATCTGCGCGTGGCAGCTTTGGTATTGCTGCGGCATGAACCTCGCCAACAAGGCCAGATCCCTGTCGCCGGGTTTCGCGCAACCTCGCAGATCCGGCGTTTGCGATCCGTCGCGCGCAGCGGCGGACAACGCGCCGGCAATGCACTCATCCAGCGACGGAGCCTTCCATAGCGCCTGATCCGAGCCCAGCAACCCCATTTTTCCCAGCGTGCGCCCAAACTGGGCGGCGGCAAGCTGTTCCTGCATGTCGCGGTCATGATTGGCTAGCGTCACCGCAGCCAGCGCCGCGGCGCTGAGCATGCCCGTCGCGGCCAGGACCACCGCCGCCGTCATCGGCCGCAAGCGCTCGCCGTATAGCGCGATACCCGCGAGCAGTGCTCCCGACAGCAAGCCGCCCAGGTGCGCCGCGTTGTCGACGTCGAACGCGAAGCCGGCGCCGAAGGTCAGCACCAGGCTGAACAGCAGATTGCCGGGAGGGATGTGCGGCCGGCCCATGCGCCGGTCATGCAGGCCATAAACGATCGCCGCCCCGAAAATGCCCAGGATCGCGCCGGAAGCCCCGCAGCTCAGGAAAAAATCGTCGCGATGCCATAGCGCCGTAGCCAGGCTGCCGCACAGGCCAGATAGCAGATACACGCCCAGGAACACCCAGGAGCGCATACGCGCCTCCAGAATGATCCCCAGCGACCACAGCGCCAGCATGTTGATTGCCAGATGCAGGAAGCCGACATGCAGGAACATGCTGGTGAACAGGCGCCAGTATTCCCCGGACAAGGTCAAGGCGGGCACGTTTCCGCCCCAATCGATCAGGAACGAGGTTTCGCTCAGGCTCTCGAACGCCCGCGAGTCCAAAAATCCCGCCACGCCGTACACCGCGACATTGCAGGCAATCAGCAGAAGCGTGATCTTGCTGGCGAATATTCTTTTGAGCAGGGACCGGCGTTGGGATAGAGGCATCAGGTAGGCATGTCGAAAAGTGGGCTTTATCTTAACCAAGCCATGCGTAAGGTCGCAGGAGCTCGCGGTGCGCCATATACCGCCGCGGTAAGCGACTCAACCGCCAGCCTTGGTTGCAGGCTTCTCGTTGCTGCATCCTTCGTATTGATATCGGCCCGGCTTGCCGAGCCTCGCCGTAAATGTGCAGGACTCGCCGGAATACGCGTGCGTGGCCTGCACTTTCAGCACATTGCCCGCGACGAGCACGCTCTGCTTGCCCTGCCCGCAACTCCAGAAGGTGGTTGAGAGTTCCGCGAAGGTCTGTTCCGCAATGAGCTTCGCAGGGCGGCCAGAGGGCGCGGAAGCGATCCATTGAATCTGGACGCGGCAGCTGACGTGTTCGAAGCCGACCTCTTCCACGACGATCCGGTACGCGCCCGTAGCCACGCCGTCGGCCCAGCGACCGCCCTGCACCACGCGCGTGGTCGACGCGTCTGCCTGCGTTTCGGCAACGGCGTTGGCCGCCTGTAGCGTCAGCAAAAGGAGCAACGCAAGAGTTCTCATGACTTTCATCCGCAGACCGCCTGGAATAATCAGTGACCATCAAGCGCACCGTCGTTGCGCTGCCGAGCACTTATACCATTCAGCTACGCACCAGATCGTCGTCAATTTGACGACGCAAAAGAAAATCCAATACTCTGCGCCGATGATTACGATAAGAACCTCCCGCCCCGACGAAGGCGCGCGCGCCGTCGAAATCTGGCGCAATGCGGTGGACGCCACGCACGACTTTCTTTCACCCGAGGATCGCCAGGCCATCGACGAGATGGTGTGCGGCTTTCTCCCCCAAGTGCCGCTCTGGCTTGCGGTCGACGCCAACGATTATCCGCAGGCATTCATGCTGATCGACGACGGCCACATGCAGGCGTTGTTCGTCGATCCCGCCTGCCGCGGCACAGGCATCGGCGCCGCGCTGGTGCGGCACGGACTCTCGCTTCATCCCAACATGACGACGGACGTCAATGAACAGAATGGCCAGGCGGTAGGCTTCTATGAGAGGATGGGCTTCAAGCGCACAGGGCGTTCGCCGCTTGATGATCAAGGCAGGCCATACCCGCTGATCCATCTGGCGTATCGAAGCTGATCGGAAGAAAATAAAAGCCACCTGCATCAGGTGGCTTTCTTTTGGCAGGCGCCGATGCATTGGGCTTGCGTTGGTCGCATCGAAAATAGATGCAGCAAAAATGAAAAGGCCGTCAGTGATTTCTCACTAACGGCCTTTGGAACTACTGGTCGGGACGGCGGGATTCGAACTCGCGACCCCTTGCACCCCATGCAAGTGCGCTACCAGGCTGCGCTACGCCCCGAAAGAAAAAGAGTATAGCAGAACAAAAAATTGTTTGCACGCATTCGTGCAAAAAAAGTGCTGAATACTCAAAAAAATTTTCGCGATGCGTTCATCGAGTGCATCAACCGCATGCGCATCGATGATTGCAGCGCGAGGTACTGCTCAATGCAACGCGCGGCATGAGCCGCGCGTTGCAGGTACTGCGTTCAAACAATATTGGGAAAGACGACGCGCCGCGTTCAGGCCGCGGGGCTGGCGTTGCTGGCGCTTGCGCCTGCAGCGTTCGCCGCCGTGCCCAAGGCTTCAGACAGCATCGTCGAGACGTTGCCCAGCTCATTACGCAAGGCCTGCATCTCGGCGCCCGACAGGCGCACTGCCGCATCCTGATCATGCGGCACGTCGCGCGCATCGCCCAGGCGATTGCGCGCGCCGCTGATCGTGAAGCCTTGCTCATACAGCAACGAGCGGATGCGGCGGATCAGCAGCACTTCGTGATGCTGGTAGTAGCGGCGATTGCCGCGCCGCTTCACCGGCTTGAGCTGCGTGAATTCCTGTTCCCAATACCGCAAGACATGAGGCTTGACGCCACACAGGTCGCTGACTTCACCGATGGTGAAGTAACGCTTGGCGGGAATGGGCGGTAAGGTAACGGTGGATTCGGTACGTGTCATAAGGGGATTTTATGCCGCGATGCGTCAGGTGCCGATAACAATTGCCGACAAAGCGTATCACTCCTCGGCGTCGGGTGCTGCGGGCGCTGCCTGCTCCACCACGCTCTTGAGCTTTTGGCTCGCGTGGAAGGTGACCACGCGGCGCGCGGCGATGGGGATGGTTTCGCCGGTCTTGGGATTGCGGCCAGGGCGCGGCGGCTTGTCGCGCACCTGGAAGTTGCCGAAACCGGAGAGCTTGACGGAATCACCGCGCGCCAAGGCGTCGCGGATTTCCTCGAAGAAGGTATCAACGATGTCCTTGGCTTCGCGCTTGTTCAGGCCGACCCGCTCGAAGAGCAGTTCGGCCAGTTCAGCCTTGGTCAGAGTGCGCGGCTCGGCAGCAAGCATACTGTTCCCCATGGTTCAAGCGCGTTGGCGAGCGCCGTGCGCAGCCACCAAGGCTTCCTTGATGCGTGCCAGGCAATCCGCCACGCGGGCCTCGTCCAGCGTGACCTCAGTGTCCTGTAGCCAGAAACGGAAAGCAAGGCTTTTCTCCGAGACGGGCTCGCTGCCTTGGGCCTTCTCGCGCCACACGTCGAACAGGCGCGCGTCCTGCACCACCGACAGCTGCGGGTCCGCCTTGACGGCCGCGGCGACGGTGTCGAGCATGGATTGCGCCGACACATGAGCATCGACCCACAGCGCCAGATCGCGCACCACCACGGGCTGGCGCGAGAGTTCACGCACTTGCGGCAGTTCGCCTTCGGACAGCGCGGCGACGTCCAGTTCGAACACGACAGGCGCGTGCGCCAGGTCGGCTTGTTGCGCCCAGCGCGGATGCAGCTCGCCGATCCAGCCGACATGCCTGCCGTCCAGTTCGATGCGGGCGCCGCGGCCCGGATGCAGAGCGGGATGCGAGGCGGCTTCAAAGCGCAGACGGCTGCCGCGCGCGCCGAACAGCGCCTCGACATCCATCTTCACATCATAGAAGTCCACCTGGCGCGTTGCGGCGCCCCACTGTTCTTCCACGGCCGGCCCCCAGGCCGCGCCCGCCAGTTTCATGGGCTGGCGCACGCCGGCCACTTCCAGCGGACCATCCTGGGCGGACGCATCGCGCATGAATACGCGGCCCAGTTCGAACAGGCGCACGCGCGTCTGCTTGCGATTGGCGTTGTGGCGGATGTTGGCAATCAGGCCGCCGATCAGGCTGGAGCGCATGACCGACAGATGGCTGGCAATCGGGTTGACCAGGCGCACCGGCGTCTCGTTGCCAGCGTAGTCGCGTTCCCAATCGGCTTCGACGAAGCTGTAGTTCACGACTTCCTGGTAGTCCTGCGCGGCGGTGAGGCGGCGCAGCGCGTGGGCGCCACGGCGGATCTCCGGCTGCGAGTACATCTTGGCGCGCGCCATGGGCGGCTCGGCCGGAATGTTTTCAAAACCGTAGATGCGGGCCACTTCCTCGATCAGGTCTTCCTCAAGCTCCAGGTCGAAGCGGTAGGACGGCGGCGTGACGACGAAGTCGTCGCCTTCGATCTTGAAGTCCAGGCCCAGGCTGCCGAAGATCTTGGCGACTTCGGCCTGCGTGACGGGCACGCCCAGCACGCGGTGGCAACGCGCCAGGCGCATGCGCACGGGTTCACGCTTGGGCAGGTTGACGATCTGATCATCCAGCGGGCCGGCTTCGCCGCCGCAGATGTCAATGATCAGGCGCGTGATGAATTCGATGTGCTCGGGGATGGTGGCGTAGTCCACGCCACGCTCGCCGCGGTGGCTGGCTTCCGAGCTGAACTTGTAGCGGCGCGCGCGGCCGGCGAGCGACTGCGGCCACCAGAACGCGGCTTCCAGATAGATGTTGCGGGTATCGAGCGTGACCGAGGTGGCTTCGCCGCCCATGATGCCGGCCAGGCTTTCCACCTGGTCGCCGGCCACTACCACGCCGACCTTGGAGTCCAGCGCAACGGTCTGGCCGTTCAGCAGTTCGAGCGTCTCGCCTTCGCGGGCCCAGCGCACGCTGAGGTCGCCGCGGATCTTGTCCAGGTCGAACACGTGCGAGGGGCGGCCCAGTTCGAGCATGACGTAGTTGGAGATGTCCACCAGCGCCGACACCGAACGTTGGCCGGCGCGCTCCAGGCGCGTCTTCATCCATTCAGGAGTCGCGGCGCGGGCGTTGACGCCGCGGATCACGCGGCCGCCAAAACGGCCGCACAGATCGGGCGCTTCGACCTTGACCGGCAGGCGCTCATCCAGCGTGACGGGCACGGCGACGGCCGTGGGTACCGACAGCGGTGCGCCAGTCAGGGCGGCCACTTCGCGCGCGACGCCCAGGATGGACAGGCAGTCGGCGCGATTGGGCGTCATCTTCAGCGTGAAGAGCGTGTCGTCCAGATCCAGCGCCTCGCGGATCGACTGGCCCGGCGTCATGTCGGCAGGCAGTTCCAACAGGCCCGCATGGTCTTGCGACAGGCCCAGTTCGCGGGCCGAGCACAGCATGCCCGAGGACTGCACGCCGCGCATCTTGGCCACGCCGATCTTCATGCCGCCAGGCAGCTCGGCGCCGACGCGCGCCAGCGGCACCTTCAGGCCGGCAGCCGCGTTGGGCGCGCCGCACACGATCTGCAGCAGTTCGCCGGAGCCGTCGTCCACTTTGCAGACGCGCAGCTTGTCGGCGTCGGGGTGCGGCGCGATTTCGACGATGTGGCCCACGACCACGCCGGTAAAGGCGGGCGCGGCGGGCACGGTGTCTTCGACTTCCAGGCCGGCCATGGTAAGCCGGTGTGCAAGTTCATCGGTGGCGATGGCGGGGTTGACCAGCGTACGCAGCCAGGATTCGGGAAATTGCATGATCAGCCGTCTGTTATTCGTTGAACTGGCGCAGGAAGCGCAAATCGCCTTCGTAGAACTGGCGCAGATCGTTGACGCCGTAGCGCAACATGGTCAGGCGCTCAAGTCCGGAACCGAAGGCAAAGCCGATGTAGCGTTCGGGATCGAGGCCGAAGTTGCGCACCACTTGCGGATGCACCTGGCCCGAGCCAGAAATCTCCAGCCAGCGGCCGCGGTTCGGACCCGAGGTGAACATCATGTCGATTTCGGCGGACGGCTCCGTGAACGGGAAGAACGACGGGCGGAAACGCACGGCCAGGTCGTCGGTTTCAAAGAAGCAGCGCAGGAAATCGGTGTACACGCCCTTGAGGTCAGCAAACGAGATGTCCTCGGCGATCCAGAGCCCTTCCACCTGGTGGAACATGGGCGAGTGCGTGGCGTCGCTGTCGACGCGATAGGTGCGCCCCGGCGCGATGACCTTGATGGGCGGCTTGTGCATGCGGGCGTAACGCACCTGCATGGGGCTGGTGTGCGTGCGCAACAGCAGCGGCAGGCCGTCGGCGTCGTTCATGTCGACGTAGAACGTGTCCTGCATGGAACGCGCCGGATGGTCCAGCGGGTTGTTCAAAGCGGTGAAATTGGTCCAGTCGTTTTCCACTTCGGGGCCGTCGGCCACGTCGAAGCCTATGGAACGGAAGATCTCTTCCACGCGTTCCCAGGTCCGGATCACCGGATGGATGCCGCCCGGCGCGCGACCGCGGCCCGGGAGGGTGACGTCAATGGTTTCGGATGCCAGGCGGGCGTCCAGTTCAGCCTGTGCCAGCGCGGCGCGGCGCAGGTTCAGGAGCTCTTCGACCTGTTGCTTGGCCTGATTGATCCGGGCGCCCATCTCGCGCTTCTGCTCGGGTTCGAGCTTGCCTAGGGCTTTGAGCAGCACCGTCAGCGCGCCTTCCTTGCCCAGGAACCGAGCCTTTGCATTTTCCAGCGCGGCGGCATCGGAGGCCGCGGCGAAGCGTTCTTGCGCCTGGGAGACCAGGTCGTCAACCGTTTGAGTCATGAAATCCAGCCTTCAAAACGCAAACGGGGCCATTACAGCCCCGTTTGCAGCGATGCGCGATGAGTTAAAGCGCGATCAGGCAGCCAAGGCAGCCTTGGCTTGCTGCACGATGGCGGCAAAGCCGGCCTTGTCGCGCACGGCCAGGTCGGCCAGAACCTTGCGGTCGAGTTCGATCGAAGCCTTCTTCAGGCCGGCGATGAACACGCTGTAGCTGACGCCATGTTCGCGGACGGCGGCGTTGATACGCGTGATCCACAGAGCACGGAACGTGCGCTTCTTGTTACGACGGTCGCGGTAGGCGTATTGGCCAGCGCGCATGACTGCTTGCTTGGCAATACGGAACACATTACCGCGGCGGCCACGGTAACCCTTGGCGGCGGCAATGACTTTCTTGTGACGTGCGCGGGCGGTTACGCCGCGTTTGACGCGAGGCATAGTAGATCTCCCTTAGATCAAGCGAAAGGCATCATGGCCTTGACGGAGGCCACGTTGGATTCATGGACCGCCGTCGAGCCGCGCAGTTGACGCTTGGCCTTGGTGGTCTTCTTGGTCAGAATGTGGCGCTTGAACGCCTGACCGCGCTTGATGGAGCCGCTGCCGCGAACCTTAAAGCGCTTGGAGGCGCTTTTCTTGGTTTTCATCTTGGGCATGTTGATTCCCTAAACTAAACACTCATTGTTGATATGCATGACACCAGGTGCTTGACGCATGGACGGCCGATGAAACCTTCCATGGCGACAAAACTTGGAGACCTGTTGCCACTTCTTGGGGTACTACTTGGGGTACTTCCGGGGGGTACTTCTTGGGATACTTCTCGAAGTACTTCCGGGGTACTTTCCGCCAGCATCGCTGCCAAGCGGATTCTCCCCAGAGCAGGTCAAATCTGATCCGGATCCGGGAAAGCCTTTGATTATATGGTGATTTCCTGCATTTTGTCGAGCCAGGCAGCCGGCAAAGCGCAACCCAGGCTCATTGGGCGTCCGCAGGGAGTCTCATACGCCCGGCCGCCGGTACTGCACCGCCTGGGCAATGTGGCGGGCGCCCAGGGCGTCCTCCCCTTCCAGATCGGCGATCGTGCGCGCCACCCGCAGCGCCCGGTGCATGGCGCGGGCCGAGCCCGCCAGGCGGCGCATGGCCTGCAGCAGCAGGGCCTGGCCTTCGTCATCCAGACGGCAATGCTCGTCCAGTTCCGCTCCCGCCAGCGCGGCGTTGGGCTTGCCCTGGCGGGCCTGCTGGCGCTGGCGGCAACGCGCCACGCGTTCGCGGACCGGGCCGGACGCCTCCCCCGGCGGCTTGCCCATCCATTCGGGGTCGGATGGCGGCAAGGCCACGTGCAGATCGATGCGGTCCAGCAACGGACCCGATATCTTGCCTGCATAGCGCGCCACCTGATCCGGCGTGCAGGCGCAGGGCCGCCCCGGGTGCCCACGCCAACCGCAAGGACACGGATTCATGGCCGCCACCAACTGGAAACGGGCAGGAAACTGCGCTGCGCGCAGCGCCCGTGCGATGACCACCCTGCCCGTCTCCAGGGGTTCGCGCAGGGCCTCCAGCGTACGGCGGCTGAACTCCGGCAATTCATCCAGAAACAGCACCCCATGATGCGCGAGGCTGATCTCGCCTGGACGGGGACGGCTCCCCCCGCCCACCAGCGCCGCCGCCGTGGCGGAATGGTGCGGCGCCCGGAACGGAGGCTGGCCCACGGGCGCGTCGGACAAGCCAGCCAGCGCGGCAACGGCGGCAACTTCCAACGCCTCGCCGCGCGCCAGCGGCGGCAGCAGCCCCGGCAGGCGCGCCGCCAACATGCTCTTGCCCGCCCCCGGCGGCCCTATCATCAAGAGACTATGTCCGCCCGCCGCAGCAACCTCCAGGGTCCGCCGCGCCCCCGGCTGCCCCCGAACGTCCGACAGGCACGGCCCGGGCGCAGTCGCCGGCCAGGGCCGGGGTACGGCATTGGGCAACAGACAAGCACCGGCGGCGTGCGCAGCCACGTCGGCCAATGTGCGCGCCGACAGCACGCGCAGCCCGGGAACCCAGGCTGCCTGCTCGGCGCTGCCCGCAGGCAGGATGAGCGTGGCGCCGGGCGCCTCCCGGGCGACGCTCAGCGCGATGACCAGCGGCGCCGCGACCGGCACCAACGCGCCAGTCAGGGATAGCTCGCCGGCCAGCACCAGGTCGGCCAGGGCCGGATCGCGAACGGGTGATTCCGGATCACGGACGTCCGCCGGCGCGGCCAACTGGCCGGAGGCCAGCAGCAGGCCCAGGGCAATGGGCAGGTCGAAACGCCCCGACTCCTTGGGGATGTCGGCGGGCGAAAGATTGACGGTGATCCTGCCCGGCGGGAACTCGAAGCCGCTATTCAGGATGGCCGCGCGCACGCGCTCGCGGCTTTCGCGCACTTCGATATCGGGCAGGCCGACCACATTGAAGCTGGGCAGGCCCGGGCCCAGATGCGTTTCCACGCGGACCGCATGGGCATCCAGGCCGCACAGGGCGCGGCTGGCAAGTACGGCTAGCGTCAAGGCGGCCTCCGAGTAAGAGCTGGGTCCGCCAGTATCCGCAAACGCGAGGCGTCCGCGGCGGCGGCCGTGACAGAAGCATCACGCCCGCCCGCCACAGATGCGCACGCGGAAATGGAAAACGGCCGCTGATCGCGGCCGTTTCCGGGAAGCGTTCCCTGCCGGCCGCGATGCGGCCGCCAGCGCTTACTTGTCCAGCGCGGACAAGCGCGACTCCAGCTGCTGCACCTGCGCGGCCAATTGATCCACCCGAGCGCGGGTGCGCGCCAGCAGGTCGGCCTGGACGTCGAATTCCTCGCGCGTGACGAGATCCAGCTTGGAGAATGCCTGCGTCATCATCGCGCGCACGTTGCGCTCGACATCCGCGGCCGGGCTGCGGGCGATCAGGTCGGAGATGTTCTTCTGGATGTCTTCCATCCACTGGGTGCGATTGTTCATGACGGCCTCACTGTGTTCTTGATGCCTCAAGTGTAGTGCGTCGGAATGCCGTTTCCGGACCCGTCCGGCAAAAAAGGGCCGCCTCGATCCAAAAAAAGAGGGCGGGCCGCATGCGGTGACCGCCCTTCAAAGCACAGGAGAAAACCGGGCTGCCATGGCGGCAACCCCCTACCAACATCGTTACGGGCAACCCATCTGGCTTGCCGACTGCGTGAACGTATCCGACGACTGCTTGCATTGCGCCGCCAGCTGCGCCTTGTCGCTGACCGCGCCCCATTGCGCCCTGGCCGCGTCAAGCTGCTCCTTGATCGCGGCGGCAGCCGGATTGCCGCTGCCGAGCTTGTCCATGCAGGCATTGATCTTGGCGACGTAGGCCTCGCACTCGGCGGGAACGGACGCCACGGCGCCTGCCGCTGGAGCAGCCGAGGAAGGCGGAGTTGCGGGTGGAGGCGGCGTCGCGGGAGCCGCAGGTGCGGGCGCAGGAGCGGTGGCGGCCGGCGTGGCGGCCTTTTCTTCGCTCTTGTTGCAACCGGCCAGCGCGGCGAGCGACGCGGCCAGGGCCAAAGTGCAGAAAGCCTTGCGGTGGATCTTCATGACTACCCCTTCCCGTTCCTGCTTTCTCTTGGAGATCCGTCGACGCGGAGGCTCCGCCTGCGGCCCAGCCTGTTTGGGGACAGGCTTGAACTGATATCGATTCTTCTGCAGCCGCTCTTCGGCAACAAGCCGACGGGTGTAAACCCTCGTATCACGCGACCGCGCCGGCCGCACCGATTCCGGCGCGCTCCGACGTCTCGCCGAATGTCTGTCGATTTGCGCCAGAGGCGCGCCGTGCATGGCTCTGCGGGCAACAGGCGGTCCATCGATGGTTCTATAAATAAGCTGATATGCCAATATAAAACGCAATAAAACACGCATCAATTTGCTACAAATATTGGTTGAGAAACATATCTTGTTGCTTGCCCCAAGGGCTGGCGCGGCGCACCAACTTGAAGCCGACCAGCGGTGCATGAAGCACCAAATCGGTGCAATCAGGCACATCTTCAGCGCACCAACCTCCTCCGCTGGGCCATGTCCGACATGGCATGGAATTTGCTTGATAGGTGAGGCCAACGTGCAACCATGAGAGGAAATGCCATGAAACTCATCATCGCCATCATCAAGCCCTTCAAGCTCGACGAAGTGCGGGTGGCTCTATCCGGGATCGGCGTCCAGGGTCTGACTGTCACTGAAGTAAAGGGATTTGGTCGCCAGAAGGGCCATACCGAGCTGTATCGCGGCGCCGAGTACGCCGTCGATTTCCTGCCCAAGCTGCGCGTCGAAGCCGCCGTGCCTGACCATCTGGTCGATCAGGTCATTGAAGCCATCGAACAGGCGGCCCGCACCGGCAAGATCGGCGACGGCAAGATCTTCGCCGCGCCGCTCGAACAAGTGATCCGCATCAGAACGGGTGAATCCGGCGAAGCTGCGCTGTAAATAAATAAAGACTCAATGGAGCCTGAAAATGGATAAAGCAGATATCTCCTGGTTGCTCGTCTCTACCCTGCTTGTATTGATGATGGCCGTACCCGGTCTGGCGATGTTCTATGGCGGCCTGGTGCGCAGCAAGAACGTGTTGTCCGTGCTGCTGCAGGTGCTGTGCACGTTCGTGCTGGGCCTGGTGCTCTGGTTCATCTACGGATATTCCCTTGCCTTCACCGAAGGCAACGCCTTCTTCGGCGGCCTGTCGCGCGCCTTCTTCTCCGGCATGTTCACCCCGTCAGACGGCAAGTACGCCATGTCGAACTCGCTGACCGAACTGCTGTTCGCCTCCTTCCAGGCCACCTTCGCCGGCATTACCTGCGCGCTGATCGTCGGCAGCTTCGCCGAACGCGCCCGCTTCTCGGCGGTGCTGGTGTTCACGGTGATCTGGTTCACGTTCGCCTACGTACCGATTGCCCACATGGTCTGGTTCGCGTCCGAAACGGCGCCGGGCCTGCTGAACGCCAAGGGCGCCCTGGACTTCGCCGGCGGCACCGTGGTGCACATCAACGCCGGCGTGGCCGGCCTGGTGGGCGCCTACGTGGTGGGCAAGCGCGTCGGCTACGGCCGCGAAGCCATGCAGCCGCACAACCTGCCGATGACCTTCGTGGGCGCGGCGCTGCTGTGGGTGGGCTGGTTCGGGTTCAATGCCGGCTCCGCCTTGGCCGCCAATGAGAACGCCACCCTGGCCTTCTTCAACACCATGATCGCGACCGCCGGCGCCGTGCTGTCCTGGCTGTTCACCGAATGGGCCGTCAAGGGCAAGCCCTCGATGCTGGGCGCCGCCTCGGGCGCCGTCGCCGGCCTGGTCGGCATCACCCCGGCCGCCGGCCTGGTGGGTCCGGTGGGCGCGCTGGTCATCGGCGTCATTGCCGGCATCGTCTGCGTCTGGGGCGTCAACGGCCTGAAGCGCCTGCTGCGCGCCGACGACGCGCTGGACGTATTCGGCGTACACGGCGTGGGCGGTATCGTGGGCGCCCTGCTGACTGGCGTGTTCAATGCGCAGATCCTCGGCGGTCCCGGCCTGGCCGAGCCGGGCATGATCGGCCATCAACTGTGGGTCCAGCTGGAAGGCGTGCTGCTGACCATTGTCTGGTCCGGCGTGGTGGCGTGGATCGCCTACAAGATCGCCAACGCCCTGTGCGGCATGCGCGTGCCGGAAGACCAGGAGCGCGAAGGCCTGGACGTCACCAGCCACGGCGAATCGGCGTATCACAGCTAAGTCAGAAGCCTCTCCCCCCCGCCCGCCGGATGGCATGGGCGGGCGGGGATAAAAAAGACGCCGGGGCATTCCGCCCCGGCGCCTTTTTTCATGCGGCGGCGAACCGCCTCAGGCCAGGTCCAGCGTGTCCAGGTCCACCGGCAAGGCGCGGTTCAGGGCGCTGGCCACCTTCACGCGCAAGGCGTTGGAGTGCGCGCGCCGGACCTCGCGCTTGACGTCCAGCAGCTGCTGGGGGTGCATGGAGAACTCGGTCAGGCCCAGGCCCAACAGCAGCCGGGTCATGCGCGAATCCCCCGCCATCTCGCCACACACGGCAACCGGCTTGCCGGCGCGCTCGCCCGCATTGATGGTGTGCGCAACCAGGCGCAGCACCGCGGGATGCAGCGGATCGTACAGGGACGCCACGTCGTGGTCGCCGCGGTCGATCGCCAGCGTGTACTGGATCAGGTCGTTGGTGCCGATGGACAGGAAATCCAGCGCCTGCGCGAACGGTTCGATGGCGATGGCGATGGCGGGCACCTCGACCATGGCGCCCACGTCCATGTGGGGCGCGTAGGCCTGGCCGCGCGCATCGAGCTCGCGGCGGGCGGATTCGATGGCAGCCTTGGTCGCCACCACCTCGTGCATGTGCGCGATCATGGGAATCAGCAGGCGCACGGGCCCGTGTGCCGAGGCCCGCAGTATGGCGCGCAACTGGGTCGCGAACATCTCCGGGCGCGCCAGGCAATAGCGGATGGCGCGCTGGCCGAGCGCGGGATTGGTGGCCACGGTGGCCTCGCCGTCCAGCGTCTTGTCCGAGCCGATGTCCAGCGTGCGGATGGTGACCGGCCTGCCGGCCATCACCTTGACCACCGACGAATAGGCTTCGTACTGCTCTTCCTCGCCCGGCAGGTCCGGACGTCCCATGAAGAGGAATTCGCTGCGGAACAAGCCGATGCCGTGCGCGCCGGAAGCCAGCGCCAGCGCGGCTTCCTCAGGCAATTCGATGTTGGCGTGCAGCACCACATCGATGCCGTCCAGCGTGACCGAAGGCTCGTCGCGCAGCAGGCTCAGCTCGGCGCGCTCGTCGGCATAGGCCGACTGGCGGCGGCGGTATTCCTCGAGAATGCGGCTGGACGGATTGACGATCACCGCGCCGGCCGCGCCGTCGATGATCAGCATGTCGCCGTCGCGAACCAGTTCCCGCACGTTGCCCATGGCGACCACCGCGGGCACGGCCATGCTGCGCGCCACGATGGCGGTATGCGAAGTAGGACCGCCCAGGTCCGTCACGAAGGCGGCAAAGCGGCCGCCGCGCAGGCGCAGCATGTCGGCGGGCGAAATGTCGTGGGCCACGACCACCAGCGCGTCGTCGCCGCCCATGTGAGACATGTCGGGCAGGATCGCCGAGGTGCCGGCCAGCACATGCAGTACCCGTTCGATGACCTGGCGCACGTCGGCCCCGCGCTCGCGCAGGTACTCGTCTTCCATGGCGTCGAATTGCTGGCCCAGGATCTGGCCCTGCGTCGTCAAGGCCCATTCGGCGTTGTAGTGGCGTTCGGCGATCAGCGCCAGGGTCTGCTCGGCCAGCAGCGGGTCGCCCAGCAGCAGGCTGTGCACGTTGAGCATGGCGCCGAGCTCGCGCGGCGCGTCGGCCGGCAAGGTATCGGCCAACTGCAGCAGTTCCTGCTGCGCCGAAGCCAGCGCATCGGTGAGCCGGCTGCTTTCGGCAGGCACATCCTCGGGCGAGATGCGGTAGTGCGCGACCTCCAGCGCCGCCGCGCCCATGACGACCGCGCGGCCGATGGCATATCCCTTGGCGACGCCTTTGCCGTACAAACAGACAACGGGGCCGGCAAAGCCAGCCCCGTTGGGTGCATCATTGAGGGTCGTAGACGCGCCGGCCTGGGCGATGCTCAGGCCGGCGGATTCGGAAGAAATTCTATTCCTGCTCACCGAATTTGCTATCGAACAATGATTGAATTTCAGAAAGGGCCTGATCGGCGTCATTGCCGGAGGCCTCCAGCTTTACCGTCACACCCAGCCCGGCCGCCAACATCATGACGCCCATGATGCTCTTGGCGTTCACGCGCTGCGCGCCGCGCGAGATGAAGATCTCGCTGGAAAACTTGCTGGCCAGCTGCGTCAGCTTGGCCGCCGCCCGGGCATGCAGGCCCAGTTTATTGCTGATGACGATGTCTGTATTAGGCATAGGAAATATTATGGCTGCGGCATGAGGCCGCAGTGTTGATCACAGCAAACCGTCGAACCGTCAATCGGCCTGAATGGATAGCCGACATAATAGGGCAAACTTCCGCCCGTCAGTCTACACGTAAGACACCCTGAA
Source organism: Achromobacter xylosoxidans (assembly GCF_014490035.1). Classification (NCBI taxonomy): domain Bacteria; kingdom Pseudomonadati; phylum Pseudomonadota; class Betaproteobacteria; order Burkholderiales; family Alcaligenaceae; genus Achromobacter; species Achromobacter xylosoxidans. Next base: position 4,410,627 of record NZ_CP061008.1, read on the forward strand.
GCCCCCCGGCCAGCGCCTTCTCGCGGGTTTCGGCCAAAGGCAGATTGCGATAGGTCAGGGCCCGCAGCAGCATCGGGGTGTTCAATCCGGCCAGCACGCAGCACTGAATGCCCTGGGCCTGGGCATCGGAGACGGCGCGCTTGGCAATATTGGCGGGCGTGGCGCCGATCAGGTCGGTCAGCACCAGTACGCCCGCGCCGTGCTCCTGCTCCAGGATGTCCTTGAGGACTTGCGGCGCCAGATCGTCCGGCCGGTCTTCAGGCTGGATGTCGTGTATGGCCAGCATGCCGTCCAGGTTGCCCATGACGTGGCTGGCGCAATCGCGTATCGCTGCGCCCAGGGGCGCGTGCACGACGATGACTATACCGGTGGTCATGACAGGAATCCTGGCGGGTCAAGCGGCAGCGGCAGGGGCCGCCACGGCCTTTTCCAGCGCCTGGACGAACATGCCCGCGACGTCGAAACCGGTTTGCTCCGCGATTTCCACGAAACAGGTGGGGCTGGTGACGTTGACTTCGGTAACGTAATCGCCAATGACGTCCAGGCCGACCAGCAGCAGGCCGCGAGCGGCCAGCTTGGGGGCCACGGCCTCGGCGATCTCGCGGTCGCGCGGGGAAAGTTCCTGGGCCACCCCGCGGCCGCCGGCCGCCAGGTTGCCGCGGGTTTCACCGGCCAGCGGAATGCGGGCCAGCGAATACGGCACCGGCACCCCGCCGATCAGCAGGATGCGCTTGTCGCCCTTGACGATGTCGGGAATGTAGCGCTGCGCCATGATGGTGCGCGCGCCATTGTCCGTCAGCGTTTCCAGGATGGCGTTGAGATTGGGATCCTTGGGCTGCAGCCGGAACACGCCCGTGCCGCCCATGCCGTCCAGCGGCTTGACGATGACATCGCGATGCTCGTCGTGGAACGCCTTCAGGCGGGCCATGCTGCGCGTCACCAGCGTAGGCGCGGTGAACTCGCTGATCTCGGTGATGGCCAGCTTTTCGGGATGGTTGCGGATCGCCGCGCCGCTATTGAAGACGCGGGCGCCTTGCGCCTCGGCGTACTCGAGCAGGTGCGTGGAGTAGACATACTCCATGTCGAACGGCGGATCCTTGCGCATGACCACCGCGCCGAATTCCGCCAACGGCAGATCCTGGGCGGCAGACTCGCGCCACCAGTCGTGGCCGTGCAGATCGGCGTCCGCGACCAATTCGATGGGGGTGGCCGCGGTCTTGACCGTGCCCGCCTCGATATAGAGATCGCCCTGCATGGCCACGCTTAACGTATGGCCGCGCGCCACCAGGGCGCGCATCATGGCGACAGAGCTGTCCTTGTACGCCTTGAGCAGCGGCAAGGGATCCAAAACGAACAATACATGCATCGCGACACCCTGAACGGACACCGCCTTCCCTCGCGGGAAGGCGGCTTTATGACATCGTAGCGCAGAGCCGCCCAATTAGCGAACCCGCCGGCGCCATGGCTGGCGGCAGATCGCACAAGCGGCGTAGCCTCCCTGGGGAGACTACGGCAGGAGCTCAGGCAGCCGATTCAGGCTTGCCCGCAGGCACGGCCTTTTTCTTCGGCGCCAGCACCATGACCATCTGACGGCCTTCGAGCTTCGGCATGGCTTCGACCTGGGCAAGTTCCAGCAGATCGTCGCGCACACGTTCAAGCACCCGCATACCGAGTTCCTGGTGAGCCATTTCGCGGCCACGGAAACGCAGCGTCACCTTGGCCTTGTCGCCTTCTTCGAGGAAGCGGCGCAGGTTGCGCAGCTTGACCTGGTAGTCGCCCTCGTCGGTGGCCGGACGGAATTTGACTTCCTTGACCTGGATGACCTTCTGCTTGGAACGAGCTTCGGCTTGGCGCTTCTGCTCCTGGTACTTGAATTTGCCGTAGTCCATCAAACGGCAGACCGGCGGTTCGGCGTTCGGCGCGATTTCCACCAGATCCACGTCGCTTTGCTCGGAAAGACGGAAGGCGTCGGCAATCTTGACGATGCCGAGCTGTTCTCCGTCCAGACCTATCAGGCGCACCTCGGGGACGCGGATTTCACCGTTGATGCGATTGGCTTTTTCAGTGGCGATGTTGAAAGCTCCTAGAAATGTTAAGCAGCGCTGCTATCAGGATGAACGACGTCGCGACGGGTGGAAACGTCCTCGGACAAACGCGCGACGAACTCGTCGTATGCGATGGCTCCAAGATCCAATCCGCCCAGTCCGCGTACGGCTACGGTGCCGTTTTGCTTTTCCTTGTCGCCGACGACGAGGATGTACGGCACCTTTTGCAGGCTGTGCTCCCGAATTTTACGAGTGATTTTTTCACCGCGCAAATCGGACTCTACTCTAAAGCCTTGTTTTTTCAGGCTTTGCGTGATTTCAGCCGCATAATCGGCCGAAGGTTCGGAAATGCAGCACACGACCGCCTGCACCGGAGCCAGCCAGGGAGGCATGGCGCCGGCGTGGTTTTCGATCAGCATGCCGATAAAACGCTCCAGCGAACCGAGGATCGCGCGGTGCAGCATGACCGGCGGGCGGCGCTGGTCGTTCTGGTCCACGTACTCGGCGCCCAGGCGCACGGGCATGGAGAAATCGACCTGGATCGTGCCGCACTGCCAATGGCGGCCGATGGCGTCCTTCAGGGTGTATTCCACCTTGGGACCATAGAAGGCGCCCTCTCCCGGCGAGATCTCGAATTCGCAACCCGTGCGGCGCAGGCTCTCCATCAGGGCGGCTTCCGCCGTATCCCAGACTTCGTCCGTGCCGATGCGCTTTTCCGGACGCGTGGCGACCTTGTACAGCACTTCCGTGAAGCCGAAGTCGCGGTAGACCTTCTGCAGCAACGCCGTGAAATCGGCGCACTCGTCCTGCAACTGTTCTTCGGTACAGAAGATGTGGCCGTCGTCCTGCGTGAAGCCGCGCACGCGCATCATGCCGTGCAGCGAACCCGAGGGTTCGTTGCGGTGGCACTGGCCGAATTCGCCGTAGCGCAGGGGCAGCTCGCGATAGGAATGCAGGCCGGCATTGAAGATCTGCACGTGGCCCGGGCAGTTCATCGGTTTCAGGCCGTAGACGCGGTTCTCGGACTCCGTCGTGAACATGTTTTCACGGTAGTTGTCCCAGTGGCCCGTCTTTTTCCAGAGCGAAATGTCGAGGATCTGCGGCGCCTTCACTTCCTGGTAGCCATTGTCGCGGTAGACGGAGCGCATGTACTGCTCCACCTGCTGCCACAGCGCCCAGCCCTTGGGGTGCCAGAAGATCAGGCCCGGGGCCTCGTCCTGGAAATGGAACAGGTCCAGCTCGCGGCCGATCTTGCGGTGGTCGCGGCGTTCGGCCTCTTCCAGCATGTGCAGATAGGCTTCCTGCTCTTCCTTGGTCGCCCAGGCCGTGCCGTAGATGCGCTGGAGCATCTCGTTCTTGCTGTCGCCGCGCCAGTAGGCGCCGGCCACCTTCATCAGCTTGAAGACCTTCAGCTTGCCCGTGGACGGCACGTGGGGGCCGCGGCAAAGGTCGATGAAGTCGCCTTCACGGTACAGGCTGAGCGGCTCGTTCGACGGAATCGAGGCGATGATCTCGGCCTTGTACTTTTCGCCGATGCCCTTGAAGAACTCAACGGCGTCGTCGCGCGACCATTCCTCGCGCGTGACGACCTCGTCCTTCTTGGCGAGTTCGGCCATCTTCTTCTCGATGGCGGCCAGGTCTTCGGGCGTGAACGGGCGCTTGTACGAGAAGTCGTAGTAGAAGCCGTTGTCGATCACCGGACCAATGGTGACCTGGGCATCGGGAAACAGCTCCTTGACGGCATAGGCCAGCAAGTGCGCCGTCGAGTGGCGGATCAGATCCAGGCCGTCGGCGTCCTTGGCGGTGACGATGGCCAGGCGCGCGTCGCCCTCGATGCGGAAGCTGGTGTCGACCAGCTTGGAATCCGAGCCCTCAAACGTCACGCGGCCGCCCAAGGCGGCCTTCGCCAGGCCCGTACCGATCGATTGCGCCACTTCGGCAACCGTTACCGGCCCCGGATATTGGCGCTGCGAACCATCGGGCAATGTGATCTGTACCATCGGGAGTGCTTCCTGGGGGGTTCTGGGAACTAAAAAACAAAATACGGAAACGAAAAACGCGGCCAGAGAGCCGCGTTTCTTGGATTGTCTTGCTGAGTCCTACCGCTGACCTGACACGGTGAAACCCGACGCACGAAAACTTAACGCGACATAGGGCGAAAGTTCCGGGTCGTAGTTCGTGCCAGCGGGAAAAACATGGTGTCTGGACCTAATGATGCTCGCCGCAGCGGCAGGGATCAAAAACAGCAAACAATGCACCGCGCAACAGAAGCTGTGCTTATCGTCCACGATTGTATCACTACTTACGCCTTTTCCGTGGCTAAAGCGCCACAACACGCCCTTCAGGGCGCGTTGGTTGCGCCCGCCGGCGCGCGCGGGCGCCATAACTCAAAACCTCATCTGCCGTCGCGGCCTAAATCCCGGCTGTTCCACGCGTGCTTCTCGCATATATGACAGGTCGACGGTGCAACAGTCTGATATTGGCGCGATTCACCTCCCGCAGGCCATGCGAAAACGTAATCTGCCTTCGCAAATTCAGGACACCCGCGACCTGCGCAATCGACCGCCGGCGTTCCCCCATCCTGCATGTGGAGCATCGATGAAAACTGTCTCAGCGCTCACCCTCAAAGCGCCCCCGCACCTCAACCCCGAGCCCGCCGACAGCGGCGACCGCCCGGGCACGCGCCGGCACCTGCTCCTGTCCCGGCCGCCGCCTCTCATCAAGGTGGCGATCCTGGACGACCACCCCGTGGTTGCCGTGGGCGTGGGCGCCTATCTGGAGAGCCGGCCGGGTTTCCGGGTGGTGCATCGGGAAACTTCGGCACGTTCCCTATTGGAGAAACTGTCCCACTCGCCCTGCGAAGTCGCCCTCGTCGATTTCTACCTGCCCCTGGAACCCTGGGATGGCGTGAACTATCTGCGGCGCCTGCGCCGCCACCACCCGGAAATGGCGCTCATCACCTTCTCGGCGGGCAGCCGCCAGGAAACCCAATACGCCGCCTTTCGCGCAGGCGCGAACGGCTACTTCGCCAAGGAATGCGGCATGGTGCTGCTGCCGGAAATGATCCGCGGCGTGCTGGCTGGCAAAGAGGCGTTCCTCACGGTGCAGGACGGCAAGGTCCGGCCGCAGCAGCCGACGCACCCTCATTCGGCCTTGACCACCTCGGAAGTGGAGGTACTGCGCCACATCAGCCAGGGCCTGTCCGTCACGCAGATCTCGGCGCGCCTGATGCGCAGCAAGAAGACCATCAGCACCCACAAGCGCCGCGCCATGCGCAAGCTGCAGCTGTCCGACGATTTGTCGCTGGCGCTCTATCTTCGGGAGAAGTTCGCCGAATGAACGCAACCCCAGGCTCCGCGCGACGCCGCGGCTCAGATGATCCGCGAGTAACTCGCCGCGGTGCCCGGCGCCTGCAGGTAGCCGTCGAACGCCATGGCGACGGCTCGCACGAAGTACCAGCCCAGGCCGGTCACCCGCAGCTCATCGGGGCGCAGGTTGACCAGGCCCAACTCGGCCAGATTCGCCATCTGCTGCAGTTCCGGGCCAAAGCTGTCGGCGAACCGCAGTCCGTGGCGCGTCTCGATCCGGCTGTAGTCCACGCGGCCCTGGCACATGATGTCCATGATGATCTCGCGCCGAACCAGATCGTCCGTGCTCAGCGCCAGCCCTCTTTCGACGGCGAAGCGCCCCGCTTCGATCGCTGCGTAATACTCGTCCAGGACCTTGGCGTTCTGGCTGTAGGTATTGCCAATGCGGCCGATCGCGGACACGCCCAGCGCGACCAGGTCGCGGTCGGGCTGCGTGCTGTAGCCCTGGAAATTGCGATGCAGTTCCCCCTTGCGCTTGGCGATCGCCAGCGCATCGGTTTCCAGCGCGAAATGGTCCATGCCGATGTAGGCATAGCCCTGCTTCAGGAAACCGTCGATGGCGGCGCTCAGCAGCCCCACCCGCGTCTCCCTGTCGGGCAGGTCGGCCTCGTTGATGCGGCGCTGCGGCTTGAAGCGCGCGGGCAGATGAGCGTAGGCATACAACGCGATACGGTCGGGTCGCAACGCAATGACCTGCGCGATGGTGCGGGCAAAGGATTCCGTGGTCTGCAGCGGCAGGCCATAGATCAGATCCATGTTGACCGAGGCATAGCCCAAGGCCCGGGCGCTCAGCATCAGCGCCCGCACGTCTTCGAACGACTGCATGCGATGCACCGCCGCCTGCACCCGAGGATCGAAATCCTGCACGCCGAAACTCAGGCGGTTAAAGCCCAGTTCGCGCATATGGGCCAGGCGCTCGGGCGTGGCGGTGCGCGGATCGACCTCTATCGAGATTTCCGCGTCGGGCTCGAAGCGGAAGGCGCGGCGCAGGTTTGCCATCAGGCGCGACAATTCCTCGTCGGACAGGAAGGTCGGCGTGCCGCCCCCGAAATGCAACTGCGATACGGGCACACCCTCGCCCAGCTCGCGCACATGCAGCTCGATCTCCGCCGCCAGTGCGTCCAGATAGCGGACGGCGCGGTCGTGGTGGCGGGTCACCACCTTGTTACAGGCGCAGTAATAACAGACCGACTCACAGAACGGAATGTGCACGTAGAGCGACAAAGGCTCAGCCGGCGCCGCCGCGCGGCGCTGCTGCAGCGCCTGCCGGTACTCCTGCTCGCCGAAACCGCCGTGATACCGGTCGGCCGTGGGATACGAGGTATAGCGGGGTCCGTTCTTGTCCAGCCGCGCCAGCAGTTGGGGCGGGAACAATGGGCTGGCGGCGGAGGGCTCGCGGGATTCTGTCTGTGACGGGCGTAGGGCGGCTTGCATACCTGGAATTATTCGCCTGCGCCGGCCAGTCCGGGTTGATCTTGCGCAAATGCCGGCGTCTTGCTGACCCGCCTCCTATCCGCCAGCCCCCCTAGGGACTCCCTGCGGCGCTTGCGGCCTCGTCCCCGTAAAATGCGCCTGTCAAAAAGATGCACAACAAGGAAACCATCATGGGCACTGAACTGGACGGCCGCCTGCTCGCCATGCGCCAGGCGCTGGCGATCGCCATCGCCCTCTCGACCCGCAGCAGCCCCCAAGCCACCGACATGGCGCTGGAGCTGCTCAATGACCTGAAGGCAAGCATGGACAACACCCCTTCGGACAGCCCGTTCGAGAAACCGGAATGGGTGGCGGGCGCGCACGATGAACTGGACGGCATCGCGCGGCTGGTGCGCGCCTTCACGCAGACGCCCGAACCGGACGACGAGGCGCAGTAGTCTGCCCCTAGGGGCCACGCGCGGCAGACGCCGCGCCGCAAAGCCGGGAGGCCGGCGTCACGCGCCAGTGCAGGCCCGGAAAATCCTGGCCGACTGCGACGAACCCCGCTCCGAGCGTTCTCGGTTCCAGCTCCAGTTCCAACGCGCCGCAAGCCTCGGCCACCTCCTTCGGCACCCAGGGACTGAAACGGAGCTGTCCATCTATCAGCACCAGCGGCTGTTCGGGCAGCCTCAGGGCCAGCGCGCCGGCTTCGGCGGGCGGGCCCGATATCACCGTGACGGGTCCGCCCAGCGCGGCCTTGGCGGGTTCATGCAAGGCCCGGGCCAGCGCCCGGGAATCGAAATAGCGCCAGTCCGACGCCTTGCGCACAAGCCCCGCCCCGCCCGGGGACGTCAGCCCGACCCGGACCATCAACAGCGCCTGGACCAAAGCGAACACCAGTACGGCATCGCGCGGCCGCACGCGCTCCCAGACGCCGCCACGCGCCAGCTCCATCATCGCGGGCGCCACGAATAGCAGATAAGGCGTGCCCCAGTGCAGTTGCACATGGGAACCGCTGGCAAGCGTCATGACGCTGACGAACACCAGTGGCGTAAAGCCGAACGACAGCAGGATGGCGCGGCCAGCATCGCGCGGCGGCGCCTCCGTCTTCACAGCGGCCACGGTTGAGCGGCGGCGGGCCAGCCACCACAAGACGCCCAGGAACACCCACGCAGGCAGCGCGCGGTTCAGCATCTGATCGCCCCACCACCGCGCCACTTCCGCCACGCGTTGGGCCCAAGGCAGGCCAGCGGCCAGCGATGAGTTCATTGCGTAGTTCAGGGGCTCGAAACCGTTGTAGGCCAGCCAGCAGAGATGCGGCGCGAAGACCGCCAGCGCGGTCAGCGCCGCCACCTGCAGCCCGAACCGGTGCATGGAATCGCGCCAGCCGCGCTGGCTCAGCCAAAAGACCAGCACGGCGGCGCCCGCCACCGCGCTCTGGTATTTGGATAGCGCGCCCAGACCCAGGCTGGCGCCCAGCACGATCCACCACCCGATCCGGCGCGTGGTCCAGGCTTTCCAGCACGCGACGGCACAGCCCACCGCCAGGGGAATCAGTACGATCTCGTGGTTGTAGAAATGCAGGCGGCCGTTGTAGAAGGTGATGCACAGGCCGGCCAGCAACGCCGCCCGCGCATGACCACTGCCGCGCATGCGCCGCAGCCAGCGCCACAACAACGCGAAAGCGCCCAGGGTGCAGAGCGCGCCGGCGATGTAGCTGGTCCACGCCGACCAGCCCAGCAATTGCACCGCTGGCCACAGCAACCAGGTCGGTAGCGGCGGATGCTTGTAATAGCCCCATTCCAGGCTGCGTACCCAGGTCAGTTGCTCGATGTTGTCGGTGGGCGGCACCAAGGTCGCCCTGTCCAGCAGCGTCAACCACGCCAGTGCGTACACCGCCATGCCCGCGCCGATCCACCAGCCCTCGGGCCGGAACGCCCGCTTCGTCACTTCCCGCACTTCCTACCCCTTCCTGCCGGCGCAGCGCACTGCCTTGCTTCACGCCCGTTATCGGGCGCAACGGAGTATGGGATGGCGCGGGTTCGCAACAGCGTTGTTTCTGTGCGGATTTGTCTGGAAACTGTAAAGCGCGCCAGGCATTCCTAACTGGCCTGACCACCTTAAAGAAAGAGGTGGAATCCCTGTGATCGTTTTCCCTTGAATTGGAAAATTTCCCTTCATATTCAAGGATCAGATGCCTATATTTGGTGGCCTGACCACTTGGCTCCAAGTTCCCGCCCCCACCGTCGATGAACACCTTCCAAGCTGCCGCCGTCACCCGCCTGTACCGCGTCATCGCCGACCAGATCGCCGGCCGGATTCGGGCCGGAGAATTCCCTCGCGGCGGGCGCCTGCCTTCCGAGCGGGAGCTGGCTGAACAACTGCAGGTCAGCCGCGCGTCGATCCGCGAGGCTTTGATCGCGTTGGAAATTGAAGGCTATGTCGAAGTGCGTGTAGGCACCGGAGTATTCGTCACCGCCTCCCGGGAAGCCTCCGCCCCCGCCACGTACGCCACGCCGGGACAGGACGGCATCGGCCCGTTCGACCTGCTCGAAGCGCGCATGCTGATCGAACCCGAGTGCGCCGGCATGGCCGCGCAGCATGGGTCGCCCGCCCAGATTGCCGCCATCCGCGATGCCCACGAGGGCATGTCGCTGGGCAACTCGCCCGGCCGCCACGACCGCGAATTCCACAACGCCATTGCCGCGGCTTGCGGCAACGCCGCGGTAGCGGCCTCGGTCGCCCATCTGTGGGACTTGACGCAGACCAGCCCCGTGTACAGCCGCATGGAGGATTACTTCGTCGATACCAAGGTCTGGGCCATCGCCCATGCCGAGCACCAGCGCATCCTGACGGCCATCCAGGCGCGCGACCCGATCCGCGCGCGGCACGCCATGCATGCGCATCTGCTGGGCATCCTGGCGCGCCTGCGGGAAGACTTTGGCGACGAGAACGGCGCTCCGCAATGGTGCGCGGCGCGCTGAAGAGCACCTGTACGAAGCATTGTTGTAGCGGCTCCACCCGTAGTACCCCTGAAAACACAGGTGGCATGAGGTTTGCTTGCCAGTGCACGGCATCCGCGACGCGGACACCTGTCAGACCCTTTCCAGCCCGGAGGCTCGCAGTGAAATCGAAGAAATGGTTCTCCCTAAGCATCGGCGCACTGGTCCTCGCGGCCGCGCTGCCCGCCACGCAAGCGCTGGCGCAGACCAAGGGCGGCACGCTGAACATGATCGTCCAGCCCGAACCGCCGGTGATCGTCACCGCCATCAATCAGCAGGGTCCCACGCAATTCGTCGCCGGCAAGATCTACGAGAGCCTGCTGACCTACTCCACCGACCTGAAGCCCCAGCCCGGCCTCGCCAAGTCCTGGGACGCCTCGGCCGACGGCCTGTCCTACACCTTTCACCTGCAGGACAACGTCAAGTGGCATGACGGCAAGCCCTTCACCTCCGAGGACGTGGTCTTCTCGCTGGCGGACATGCTGCCCAAGACCCACGCGCGCGCCCGCGTGATCCTGAACAAGTTCGTGGAATCGGTGCAGGCGCCGGACGCCAAGACGGTGGTCGTCAAGCTGAAGACGCCCTTCCCCGCCTTCATGCTGATGTTCGAGCCGGGCTTTGCGCCCATGATGCCCAAGCACATCTATGCGGGCACCGACTACATGACCAACCCTGCCAACCAGAAGCCGGTCGGCACGGGTCCGTTCATGTTCAAGGAATGGAAGCGCGGCGAATACATCAAGCTGACCCGCAACCCCGACTACTGGAAGCCCGGCAAGCCGTATCTGGATGAACTGGTGTTCAACGTCATCCCCGACTCGGCCTCGCGCGCGGTGGCTTTCGAGCGCGGCAGCGTGGACGTGCTGCGCGGCGGCGACGTGGACAACGTCGACATCAAGCGCCTGCGCGCCCTGCCCAAGGTCGAGTACACGACGGCTGGCTGGGAGATGTTCTCGCCCCAGGCCTACCTGATCTTCAACATGCGCAAGCCGCCCTTCGACAACCTGAAGGTGCGCCAGGCGGTGATGGCGGCCATCAACCGCAACATGGTGGTCAACAACATTTTCTTCGGCCTGGGCAAGGTGTCCACCAGCCCCTTCGTCACCACCGAGATGTTCTACGACAAGAACATGCCGCCGCTGGCGTTCGACATGAAGAAGGCGCGCGCGCTGATCAAGGAATCCGGCATCAAGCCCGAGGACTACACGATCCGCCAACTGAGCTTCCCCTACGGCTCCACCTGGGACCGCCTGGGCGAATACACCAAGCAGGCGCTGGAGCAATTGGGCTTCAAGGTCAACCTGGAAGCCACCGACGCCGGCGGCTGGGCCAGCCGCACCGGCAACTGGGACTTCGACATGACGACCACCTTCACCTACCAGTACGGCGACCCCGCGCTGGGCGTGCAGCGGCTCTATATCTCGTCGAACATCGTCAAGGGTTCGCCCTTCGCCAACGTGCAGGGCTACAGCAACCCGGAGACCGACAAGCAATGGGAGGCGGCCGCGTCCGAGGTTGACCCCGCCAAGCGCCAGGAGCTCTACAGCAAGCTGCAGACCACGCTGGTCAACGAGATCGCCAACGGCTTCCTGGTGGACATGGAGTTCCCCACGCTCTACCGCGGCAACGTGAAGAATCTGGTCAAGACCGCCATCGGCCTGAACGAGAGCTTCGACGACGTGTACATCGAGAAGTAAGCGCCGCAGGACGCCGCCGCGGCAGGCCTGCCGCGGCGGCGGATGCCGGCCGGACTACGGCTGCCCCAGGCAGGCCGCGCCCGACCAGAGAGGACCCCGAGCATGAAATTCCTGTCTTTCCTTGTTTCCCGCATCGGCAAGGCCCTGGTGGTCGTGCTGGGCGTGGTGATCATCAATTTCTTCCTGATCCGCCTGGCTCCCGGCGACCCCGCCGCCGTGCTGGCAGGCCAGGCCGGCGCGGGCGACGCCGCCTACGTCGAACAATTGCGCGTGGCGTTCGGCCTGGACAAGCCCATCCTGACCCAGCTGATGCTGTACCTGAAGGGCGTGGTGCAGCTGGACCTGGGTTTCTCGTACCGCAACCATGTGCCGGTGCTGGACCTGATCCTGGAACGGCTGCCGGCCACCTTCCTGCTGATGTCCTGCGCCTTCGTGTTTTCCATCGTGCTGGGCGTCTTCCTGGGCGTGGTGGCGGCCAAGGCCCGCTACCGCAACAAGCGCCGCTGGATCGACAGCTCGGTCATGACGGGCGCCCTGGTGCTGTATGCCACGCCGCTGTTCTGGTTGTCGCTGATGGGCATTCTGCTGTTCTCGGTGGTGCTGGGCTGGCTGCCGGCCTTCGGCATGGAGACCGTGGGCGCCAACCTGAAGGGTTGGGCGCGCGCAGCCGACATTGCCCAGCACCTGATCCTGCCCACCGTGACGCTGGGCTGCTTCTTCATGGCGGTCTACGTGCGGCTGACCCGCGCCTCCATGCTGGAAGTGATAGGCATGGATTTCGTGAAGACGGCGCGCGCCAAGGGCGTAAGTCCCGGCCGCGTGATCCGCGCCCACGTGCTGCGCAATGCGCTGCTGCCTGTCATTACCTTCGCCGGCATCCAGTTGGGGCAGATGGCGGGCGGCGCGGTACTGACCGAAACCGTGTTCGCATGGCCCGGCATAGGCAGGCTGATGTTCGACGCGCTGCTGCAGCGCGACTACCAGCTGCTGCTGGGCATCTTCCTGGTCACCTCCATCATGGTGGTGGTGTTCAACCTGCTGACCGACGTGCTGTACCGACTCATCGATCCGCGCATCGGCGCGGGCGCGCAGCAAGGAGCCGCCGCATGAAGTCATTTGCCCGGCGCTACATGCGCAATTACGGAGCGGTGGCCGGACTGGCCATCATGCTGGTCGTGATCGTCGTGGCCCTGGCCGCGCCGCTGCTGTATGAAGAATCCCCCTGGATGATGGTGGCCGACCCGCTGATTCCGCCCTTCACCAATGCCGACTACCCCTTCGGCACCGACATGCTGGGCCGCGACATCACGGCCGGGCTGGTCTGGGGCGCCCGGGTCTCGTTGATGGTGGGTCTCTTGTCCACCGCCGTGGCGCTGGTGTTCGGCATCGTGGTGGGCTCGGTGGCGGGTTACTGCGGCGGCCGGGTGGACGACGCGCTGATGCGCTTCACGGAGTTCTTCCAGACCATCCCGCAGCTGGCCATGGCCGTGGTGCTGGTGGCGATCCTGAGCCCGTCCGTCTACTCCATCATGGGCGCCATCGCGGTCGTCTCCTGGCCGCCGGCTGCGCGGCTGGTGCGCTCCGAATTCATGACGCTCAAGCAGCGCGAGTTCGTGCAGGCCGCCATCGTCATCGGGCAGACGCCAGCCCGCATCGTCGGCACCCAGATCCTGCCCAACGCCATGTCGCCCATCATCGTGTCGGCGTCCTTCATGGTCGCCACCGCGATCCTGACGGAATCCTCGCTGTCCTTCCTAGGTTTGGGCGACCGCAACCTGATGAGCTGGGGCTTCATGATCGGCGCGGCCCGCACCATGATCCGCGAAGCCTGGTGGATGAGCGTCTGGCCCGGCGTCGCGATCCTGCTGACGGTGCTGGCCATCAACCTGATCGGCGAAGGCCTGAACGACGCCCTCAACCCGCAGCTGCGCAAGCGCGGCGAATAGGAGGACGGCATGAACGCATCCCCCCCTCTGCTTTCCATCCAGAACTTGAGCATCGCCCTGCCCAAGGGCGGCGACCGCCCCTATGCGGTCCAGGACGTGTCCTACGACATCCGCGCCGGCGAAATCCTCTGCATCGTCGGCGAATCGGGCTCGGGCAAGTCCATGAGCGCCAACGCCATCATGGGCCTGCTGCCCGACTACCTGACGCCGCAGCAGGGCCGCATCCTGTTCCGCGGCCAGGACCTGCTGCGGCAGGACGAAGCCACGCTGCAGGCCATGCGCGGCAAGGACATGGCGATGATCTTCCAGGAGCCCCTGTCGGCTCTCAACCCGCTGATGACGGTAGGCGAGCAGATCAGCGAAGTCATGCGCGTGCACAACGCCTATCCGGGCGCGCAGCGCATGGCACGCACGCTGGAGCTGCTGGCCTTCGTGGGGCTGCCCGACCCCGCCACGCTCTACCACGTCTATCCGTTCCGGCTGTCGGGCGGCCAGCGCCAGCGCGTGATGATCGCCATGGCCTTGGCGCTCGAGCCCGCGCTCCTGATCGCCGACGAACCCACCACCGCGCTGGACGTCACCACCCAGGCGCAAATCCTGGCGTTGATCGCCCGCATCCAGAAAGAGAAAGGCATGGGCGTGATGTTCGTCACCCATGACTTCGGCGTGGTGGCCGAAATCGCCCACCGGGTCGCCGTCATGGAAAAAGGCATCCTGGTCGAACAGGGGCCGGCCGAGGAGGTACTGAACCGCCCCCGCCACCCCTACACGCAACGGCTGATCGCGGCCGTGCCGCATCGCCGCGGCGCCGAGCGCGAGTCCGCCGCGCACGACCAGCCCGTGCTGGACGTGCGGGACTTGAAGAAGACCTACGTGGTGGGCCGCGGCTGGCTGGGCGGCAAGCGCGAGGTGCATGCGGTGGACGGCGTCAGCTTCAGCGTGCGGCGCGGCGAGACGCTGGGCATCGTGGGCGAATCGGGCTCCGGCAAGTCCACCATCGGCAAATGCCTGCTCAAGCTGGTGGGCATCAACGGCGGCCAGCTGATCTTCAACGGCCAGGACATTGCGGCCATGCCGGAATCGCGCTTCCGGCCGCTGCGCCACGATATCCAGATGATCTTCCAGGATCCGTTCGCCTCGCTCAACCCGCGCCATACCGTGGGCCGCATCATCAGCGACGGTCCCGTCGCCAACGGCGTGCCGCGCGCGCAGGCCGAGGCGCGGGTGCGCGAGCTGCTGTCGCTGGTCGGGCTGGACCCTTCCGCCTTCGACCGCTATCCCAACCAGTTTTCCGGCGGACAGCGCCAGCGCATCGGCATCGCACGCGCGCTGGCGCTGGAGCCCAAGGTGCTGGTGGCCGACGAATCAGTGTCGGCGCTGGACGTCTCGGTTCAGGCGCAGGTGCTGCAGCTATTGCACGATTTGCAGCAACGCCTGAAGATTGCGCTGGTCTTCATTACCCACGATTTGCGCGTGGCGGCCCAGATCTGCAATTCCGTTCTGGTCATGCATCGCGGCAAGGTGGTCGAGTACGGCTCGCCCGCGCAGATCTTCGACAACCCGCAACACGCCTATACGCGGCAGCTGATCGCCGCGGTCCCCGGCCAGCATTGGGACCCGACCAAGGCGCAAGCGGCCTGAAGCGCACAAGAATATTCATACCCCCAAGGAGAAGCTCCATGCAACGCCCCGCCGCCATACCGACCGTGCAGATCGACAATGACATGGTCACCGTCACCGAATGGCGCTTCCCGCCCGGCGGCGAAACGGGATGGCACCGCCATGGCATGAACTACGTGGTGGTCCCGCAGACCACCGGCCCGCTCTTGCTGGACACGCCCGACGGCGAAATCACCAGCCAGCTCACCGCCGGCGTGGCCTACTACCGGCCCGTGGGCGTAGAGCACAACGTGATCAATCCCAGCGACACGGAATTCGTGTTCGTCGAAATCGAACTCAAGCACGCATAACGCCAGCGAGGGCAGCCATGAAGGCGTTTTTCTCGGAAGAGCAGCTGCTGCATACGCCGCAGCAATTCATGCGGCTTGGGCGCATCAGCGCGCCCACCGATCTGCCGGCGCGGGCGGAAAGCCTGCAAGGCGCGCTGGCCGCGCGCGGCATCCGCGTTCAAGCGCCGGCGGACTACGGCCGCAAGCCGCTGCAGGACATCCATAGCCCGGACTACCTGGACTATCTGGAAACGGCCTATGCGCGCTGGCAGGCCTTGCGCTCGCCTGCCATGGACCCAGGCCCCGAGGTGCTGCCCAATCTTTCGCCTTACTACAACGGCCGCGTCGAGCTGGCTGGCCGCGGCCCCTGCCCGTCGCCCTCCATCGTGGCGCAGACCGGCTACTACCTGAGCGACCTGTCCTGCCCCATCGGGCCGCAGACCTGGCGCTCGGCGCTGCGCTCCACGCACAGCGCGGTGGCGGCCGCCGACCACGTCGCCAGCACCGGGAGCATGGCCTACGCCTTGTGCCGGCCCTCCGGCCACCATGCCCACCGCGATCGCGCGGGAGGCTTCTGTTACCTGAACAGCAGCGCGGCCGCGGCCAGCCGGCTGCTTCAGACCTGGTCCAAGGTGGCCGTGCTGGATGTGGACGCGCACCATGGCGACGGCACGCAGAACATCTTCTATCAGCGCGGCGACGTCATGACGGTATCCCTGCACGCCGACCCCGCCGCCTACTACCCCTTCTATACCGGCTATGCGCATGAGCGCGGCTACGGCGCGGGCGAAGGCTGCAACCTGAACCTGCCGCTGCCGCACGGTTCTGGCAACGACGCCTTCCTGCGCGCGCTGGACACGGCGCTCGCCGCCCTGGACGGCTACGCGCCGCAGGCGCTGGTGCTGGCCCTGGGCTTCGACACCTACAAGGACGATCCCATCAGCGTCCTCAAGCTCGACATCGATGCCTACCGCGACATCGGCGCGCGCGTCGCCAGCCTGGGGCTGCCCACCGTGATCGTGCAGGAAGGCGGCTACATGGTCGAGGCCATCGGCCCCGCGCTGGACGCGTTCCTGCAGGGCGCGGGCCTGACGGCAGCCTGAGCCCGTCCGCCGACATGAGCTCCGTTCCCATTGCGTTACCCTCGCCGGCCGCCGCGCGCCAGACCGGCATCCTGCTGTTCTTTGCCGCGCTGGTGGCCTTCGCCACCTTCGATGCGGGGTCCAAGCACATGCTGGCCCGCTACCCCGCGCCCTTCCTGAACATCATGCGCTATTCGGCGGTGGCCGTGCTGGCGCTGGCGCTGCTGTGGCGGCACCGCGGCGGTCCGCGCCTGCGCGATGCGCCCGAAAAACCGCTGTTGATCCTGCGAGGCCTGCTGCTGGCCACGGTGGGTACCTGCTTCATGACAGCGCTGATCTGGATGCCGCTGTCGGAAGCCACGGCCATCTACTTCACCTCGCCCCTGATCATGGTGGCGCTGTCGCCCTGGCTGCTGGGCGAGCGGGTGCGACCCGCCCAGTGGATGGCGGTGGCGGCGGGCTTTGGCGGCATGCTGCTGATCGTGCGGCCAGGCGCCAACCTGCCGTGGCTGGGCACGCTGCTGATGGCGGTGTCCGCGGTCAGTTACGCGGTGTTCCAGGTGCTGACGCGCAAGCTCTCCGGCAAGGTGCCCGGACCGGTCCAGTATGCCTACACGGCCTTCATCTGCCTTGTCGTCACGGGGCTGCCGGCGCCATTCTTCCTGCCTGACCCGTGGCCGGATCTCGCCGATATGCTTTTCATCGTCGGTTTGGGCGCCTGCAGTGGATTGGCGCAGATCTTCCTGATATCCGCCTTCCAGCGCGTGGCGGCGGCGACGCTGGCGCCCCTGAACTACTTCCAGCTGCTGCTGGCGGTACTGTTCAGCACCTTCTGGTTCCAGCGTCCGCCCGATGGGCTGGCCTTGGCCGGCATGGCGCTGATCATCGCCTCCGGCGTGTTCCTGGCGCTGCGCCGGGGCTGAGGATTGCGTTCAGCTGGTCTCGCGCTGGACCAGTTTGAAGCCCAGGTCCACATGGCGCTCGGCGACGGCTTCGCCCGCCAGATGGCGCATCAACAGGTTCGCGGCCGATACGCCGATCTGGTAGCGCGGCGTGGCGATGGTCGACAGCGGCGGCGTGGTCCAGGCCGTGCCCGCCACGTCGTGGAAGCCGACGATGGCCATGCGTTCCGGCACCGGCACGCCCAGCCTTCCGCACTGGAACACCGCGCCCTGGGCCAGGTCGTCGTTGCAGAAGAACAGCGCGTCGCAGTCGGGATGGCGCGCGCGCAGCGCTTCCAGCAGCGAGGCTCCCAGGCCGATGGATGATTTCTCCGGCGTCATGATTTCCAGAGCCGGGTCATACAGGCCCGCATCCCGCAGCGCCTGGCGGCAGCCTTCGCAGCGGCGCAGCGACCGCGGATCCAGCTGCGCGCCGACGATGCCGATACGGCGGTAGCCCCGCTCCACCAGATGGCGGCCGGCGGCATAGCCGGAATCGAACTGCGAAAAGCCCACGCTCATGTGCTGGCCGCCGTCCAGCGTCTCGATCGTGTGCACGGTGGGAATGCGCTGCGTGTCCAGCAGGTCCCATACGCCCGGGTTGTGGTCGATGCCGGTCAGGATCAGGCCGTCGGGCGCGTGCTGCAGATACTTGCGCAGCAGAGCCTCCTCTTCGTCCGGCGCATAGCCGGTCACGCCGATCAGCATGTGGTAGCCGTGCCGGTCCAGCTCTTCCTTGATCCCCGCGATGATGTCGACGAACACCACGTTGCTCAGCGACGGAATCAGCGCCACGATGGTCTGCGAACGCGCCGACGCCAGCGCGCTGGCCGCATGGTTGGGCACGTAACCCAGTTCCTGGCACACCCGCGCGATGCGCAGCCGCAGTTCCTCCGCCACCTTGTCCGGCGTGCGCAACGCCCGCGATACCGTGATCGCGCTCACGCCCACGTGGCGCGCGACATCCTGCATGGTGACGCGGCCGGCGCGTGAACTGCGGGGTTTACGGATGGACATCGGTCCTCGGCATCGGTTGTTGAGCGCGTAGTCTGACGTAAAAAACTGGGGCTTGCCAAACGCAAAATGTTAGCGCTAACATTTCGCACAGCATAACCCTAAAAAATTCCGGGAAACGGATAGGAGACAAGCATGCAAGCTTCCCCCCCGGGGCGGCCTGGCGGCACGCCGCTGGCCCGCGCCGCCAATTGGTGCTTCGCGCTGCAGACCTGGCTGATGGTGGCCTGTCTGGCCGTCATGGTGGTGCTGCTGTTCGGCAACGTCGCGCTGCGCTACCTGTTCAATTCCGGCATCAACGTCTCCGACGAGATCTCCCGGCTGGCCTTCGTCTGGATGATCTTCCTGGGTTCGGTGATAGCGCTGCGCTCGCATCAGCACATCGGCGTCACCATGCTGGTGGAACGCTTCGGCCCCGCCGCCCGCCGCGCTTCGCACGTGTTCTGCCAGTTGCTGACGCTGTGGGTGCTGTGGCTGATGGCCGAGGGCAGCTGGACCCAGACCGTCATCGGCCTGGACACGGTGCTGCCTGTGACCGGCATGTCGCTGGCGGTGTTCAACGCCGCGGCGCTCTATGCGGCTGCCGCCATGGGCATCCTGACCTTGATCGATCTGGTGCGCGTCCTTGCGGGCGGGCCCTTGCCGGCGGAATCCAGCCCCGAAGACCCGCTGGTCTGACGGCTCCGCCTCCAACTCCCCCACCCCGCCCGGACGCCCGCAATGATCCTGACCGTCTTCCTGCTCGTGCTGCTGGGGCTGATCGCCCTCGGCATGCCTATCGCCTTCGCGCTGCTGCTCAGCGCGATCGCCATGATGTTCCAGCTGGACTTTTTCGATACCCAGATCCTGGCGCAGAACATGCTGTCTGGCGCCAACAGCTTCACCCTCATGGCGGTGCCGCTTTTCATGCTGGCCGGCGAACTGATGAACGCCGGCGGCATTTCGCGCCGCATCGTCAATCTGGCCAGCACCTTCGTGGGCCACATCCAGGGCGGCCTGGGCTATGTCGCCATCTTCGCCAGCGTGCTGCTGGCCGCGCTGTCCGGCTCGGCCGTGGCCGACGCCGCGGCGCTGGGCTCGCTGCTCATTCCCATGCTGCGCGAAAGAGGCTACGACGCGGGCCAGGCCTCGGGGCTGATCGCGGCCGGCGGCATCATCGCGCCCATCATTCCGCCCTCGATCTCGTTCATCATCTTCGGCGTCGCCACCAACGTGTCGATCACCAAGCTGTTCTTCGCCGGCATCGCGCCCGGGCTGATGATGGGCCTGACCCTGGTTGCGGTCTGGACCTGGGTGGCGCGCAAGCACGGCAGCATCAAGCCCTCGCCGCGCGAGCCGTGGAGCAAGCGCTGGAAGGCGCTGCGCGAATCGCTGTGGGCCCTGATGTTGCCCGTCATCATCATCGGCGGCCTGCGCGGCGGCATCTTCACGCCGACCGAGGCAGCCGTCGTCGCCGCGGTCTACGCGTTGCTGGTGAGCCTGTTCGTCTACCGGGAAATCAGCGTGCGCGACCTGGCGCCGCTCTTCATCAACGCCGCCAGTACCACCGCCATCGTCATGTTCCTGGTGGCCGCCGCCATGGTCTCGTCCTACATGATCACCCTGGCCGACATGCCGCAGGACCTGATCGCGTTGCTGGAACCCGTACTGGACCAGCCCAAGCTGCTGATGTTCGCCCTGCTGGTGCTGCTGACGCTGGTAGGCACGGTGATGGACCTGACGCCCACCATCCTGATCCTGGCGCCGGTGCTGATGCCTGTGGTCACCAAGGCCGGGATCGACCCGGTCTATTTCGGCGTGATGTTCGTCATGGTGGGTTGCGTGGGCCTGCTGACGCCGCCGGTGGGCACCGTGCTCAACGTGGTCTGCGGCGTCGCCCGCATCAATATGGAAACCATCTGCAGGGGCGTGTGGCGCTACGTCGTCGCCTACACGCTGCTGCTGGTCCTGCTGGTGATCTTCCCCGAGCTGATCACCGTCCCCGCACGCTGGATGCATTAGAAAAACCCCCAAGGAGGAGCACCATGATCACCCGTTTCAAGACCCGCATGCTTGTCCTGGCGACGGCGCTGTCCTGCGCTATCGCCGGCGTCGCGTCCGCCGCCGACGTCAAACCGCGCCTGATCCGTTTCGGCTACGGCCTGAACGAGGAAAGCGTCCAGGGACGCGCCGCGCGCCACCTGGCGCAGGAGCTGGAAAAAATCAGCGGCGGCAAGCTCAAGATGAAGACCTTCGGCTCGGCCAACCTGGGCTCGGACGAACAGATGCAAAGCGCGCTGGTGGGCGGCGTGCAGGAAATGATGGTGGGATCCACCGCGCCCCTGGCCGGCATGGTCAAGGAGTTCGGCGTGTTCGACCTGCCCTTCCTCTTCAACAGCGAAAAGGAAGCGGACGCCGTGCTGGACGGCCCGATGGGTCAGGACATGCTGAAGAAGCTGGAAGCCAAGGGCATCGTCGGCCTGGTCTATTGGGAAAACGGCTTTCGCAACATGACCAATTCCAAGCGCCCCATCGCGCGCGCGGAAGACCTGCAAGGCATCAAGCTGCGCGTGATGCAGAACCAGATCGCGCTGGGCGTCTTCAACACGCTGGGCGCCAACGCCGTGCCCATGCCGTTCTCCGAACTGTTCACCGCGCTGGAAACCCGCACCGTGGACGGCCAGGAAAACCCCATCACCACCATCCAGAGCAGCAAGTTCTACGAGGTGCAGCCCTATCTGACCATTACTCGCCACGTCTACACGCCCTGGGTGGTGCTGGCGTCCAAGAAATGGTGGGACACCCTGTCGCCGGAAGAACAGAAGCTGATCCGCCAGGCCGCAGCATCCTCGCGCGACTTTGAACGCCAGGACAGCCGCGCCGATTCGCAGAAGGCCATGACCACGCTGGAGAAGGCTGGCATGAAGATCAATACGGTATCGCCCGAAGAGATCGCGCGCATGCGCCAGAAGGTGCAGCCGGTGGTCGACAAGTACACGCAGGACCTCGGCCCCGAGCTGGTCAAGCAGCTCAACGACGAAATCCAGAAGGCGCGCAACTAGGCCTTTTGCGGCCCGGACGCGCGCCGGGCCGCCACGCAACCGCTGTAAACGAGAATCCCATGTCCCAGACTCCCCGCAAACTGCGCAGCCAGAAGTGGTTCGATGATCCGGCGCACGCCGACATGACGGCCATCTATGTCGAGCGCTATCTCAACTACGGCCTGACGCGCCAGGAACTGCAATCGGGGCGGCCGATCATCGGCATCGCCCAGACCGGCAGCGACCTGGCGCCCTGCAACCGGCATCATCTGGCGCTGGCCGAGCGCATCAAGGCCGGCATCCGCGACGCGGGCGGCATCCCCATGGAGTTTCCCGTGCACCCGCTGGCCGAACAGGGCCGGCGCCCCACCGCCGCGCTGGACCGCAACCTGGCCTACCTCGGCCTGGTCGAGATCCTGCACGGCTATCCGCTGGACGGCGTGGTCCTGACGACCGGTTGCGACAAGACCACGCCCGCCTGCCTCATGGCCGCGGCCACCGTCGACATTCCCGCCATCGTGCTGTCCGGCGGACCGATGCTGGACGGCTGGCACGACGGCCAGCGCGTCGGCTCCGGCACCGTCATCTGGCATGCGCGCAACCTGATGGCCGCGGGCAAGCTGGACTACGAAGGCTTCATGACGCTGGCCACGGCGTCGTCGCCATCCATCGGCCACTGCAACACCATGGGCACGGCGCTGTCGATGAACTCGCTGGCCGAAGCGTTGGGCATGTCGCTGCCCACCTGCGCCAGCATTCCCGCGCCCTACCGCGAACGCGGCCAGATGGCCTACGCCACCGGGCTGCGCATCTGCGACATGGTGCGCGAGGACTTGCGCCCGTCCCATATCCTGACGCGCCAGGCTTTCGAGAACGCCATCGTCGTGGCCTCGGCGCTGGGCGCCTCCAGCAACTGCCCGCCGCATCTCATCGCCATCGCCCGCCACACTGGCATAGACCTGAGCCTGGACGACTGGCAGCGCTTGGGCGAAGACGTGCCGCTGCTGGTCAACTGCGTGCCTGCGGGCGAGCATCTGGGCGAGGGCTTTCACCGCGCGGGCGGCGTCCCGGCGGTGTTGCATGAACTGGCGGCGGCCGGCCGCCTGCATACCGATTGCGGCACCGTGTCCGGCAAGACCATCGGCGAGATCGCGGCCACGGCCAAGACCAACAATGCCGATGTCATCCGCAGCTGCGACGCGCCGCTCAAGCACCGCGCGGGATTCATCGTCCTGTCCGGCAATTTCTTCGACAGCGCGATCATCAAGATGTCGGTCGTGGGCGAAGCCTTCCGCCGCGCCTACCTGTCGGAGCCCGGTTCGGAGAACGCCTTCGAAGCGCGTGCCATCGTCTTCGAAGGCCCGGAGGACTACCACGCGCGCATCGAAGACCCTGCCCTGAACATCGACGAGCATTGCATCCTGGTGATTCGCGGCGCCGGCACCGTGGGCTACCCGGGCAGCGCCGAAGTGGTCAACATGGCCCCGCCCTCGCATCTGCTCAAGCGCGGCATAGACTCGCTGCCCTGCCTGGGCGACGGCCGCCAGAGCGGCACCTCGGCCAGCCCGTCCATCCTGAACATGTCTCCGGAGGCTGCGGTGGGCGGAGGCCTGGCGCTATTGCGCACGGGCGACCGCATCCGTGTCGACCTGAACCAGCGTTCGGTCACCGCGCTGGTGGACGAAGCCGAAATGGAACGCCGCAAGCTGGAACCGCCGTACCAGGCGCCGGCTTCGCAGACGCCCTGGCAAGAACTCTACCGGCAATTGGTCGGTCAGCTTTCGACCGGCGGCTGCCTGGAGCCTGCGACGCTGTACCTGAAAGTGGTGGAAACGCGGGGCGATCCCCGCCATTCGCACTGACGCTGGCGGCTATTGGGGGGCCTGGCCGCTGCCGGCTTGCGGCCCTTGCGGAGCCGGCCGCGTAACGACGTAGGCCGCGCTGGCCAGGAAAAACACGGCGACGGCGACGGCCAGCATCCACGACGGATGCGCGCCCCACCAGAACAGCACGTAGCCCACGGCCATGCCCAGGCAGGCGTAGGTCTTGCCCTTGCGCGACACGGCGCCCTGGTCCCGCCAGGCGCGCAGCGCGGGACCGTAGGTCGGGCTATCCAGCAGCCACTTCTCCAGCCGCGGCGAAGAGCGCGAAAAGCAGGCGACCGCCAGGATCAGGAATATGGTCGTCGGCATGACGGGCAGAAACGCGCCGATCACACCCAATGCCAGCATCAGGCAACCCAGGCAGAGCCACAGTACTCTCATCATGATGGGCAGCAGGATATCCCAGGTTTTCCAGTCGCTTCAAACGCGCTGCGCAAGTCGGCGGCGGCGCTCCGACGCCCCGGCCCGGTCGGTGGCGTATTTGGGACAAATATGAATAAATTGGAATATATATTCACAAATTGGAATTATTGAATAAAAATCGTACGCGCGCGGGGTTCCGCGCTTTCCGTCGCGAGGAAATGCCATGCGCAACGCAAGCGATTTGCTGGAAGACTCGTACCGCCGGACCGACCGGGCAATGTTGCCCCTGCTCTGGCTGCTGTTCGCCGTCGGACTGTGCATGGCCCCGCAGTACGGGCGTTGGGGCGCCGCCATCGCAGTCGGCCTGGCCGGCGCAGGCATTCCCTCGCTGCTGATACTCTGGCGACCCGGCCGGCTGAGCACGCGTTTGACCGTCGCCTGTGGCCTGATGGTGCTGGCCGCGCTCCATATCCATTTGATGTCCGGCATGGCCGAGATTCATTTCGGCATTTTCGTGCTGCTCTCACTGCTCCTGGCCTATCGCGACTGGCGCACGATCCTGTGCGCGGCAGTGGTCATCGCGCTGCACCACCTGTCGTTCAATTTCCTGCAACAGTGGGGCTACGGGACGATCTGCTTCACGGAACCCAGCCTGCCCATGGTGCTTCTGCATGCGGTCTACGTGGTGGTGCAGGCCGCCGCGCTGGGCTGGCTGGCCTGGAAAATGGAGCGGGCCGCGGTAGCAGCCGAGGAACTGGCCCGGCTCAGCGCGCATATAGGCCGCGAGGCCGGCATGTTCGACTTGCGCTTCGGCGGCTTGAGCATGGATAGCCGCCTGGGGCAGAGCTTCAAAGCCACGATGGATGCCGTGCACCGGACCATGAGCGGGGTCCGGACCACCGCAACCGCCCTCTCGGCAGCGTCGCGCGACATCATGCAGGACAACCAGCAACTGGAGGAACGCACCCGCACCCAGGCCGATTCGCTGCAGCGCACCGTGACATCCATGCGCGACCTGGCGGCGAACGTCCACGACAACGCCACCAATGCGCAGCATGCCCGTGAACTGAGCGACGAAGCCCGGCGCATCGTCGACACCGGCAGCACGGCTGTCGCCGGCGTCGCGGCCGTGATGGGAGAAATCCAGCAAGAGGCCAAGAAGATTTCCGAGATTACCGGCTTGATCGACAGCATCGCCTTCCAGACCAACATCCTCGCCTTGAACGCGGCGGTGGAAGCGGCCCGCGCCGGCGAAAGCGGACGTGGCTTCGCCGTCGTGGCCACCGAGGTGCGCGCGCTGGCGCAACGCAGCGCCAGCGCCGCGCGCGAAATCCGCGGCCTGATCGACGGTTCGCTGACCAAGACCGGCGACGGGTTCCGCCAGGCCGACCATGCCGCCCACGTGATCCGCGAAGTCGTGGCCAGTATCGAGCGCGTGGCCGGCATCGTCAGCCAGATCGGCGACGCGGGACGCGCGCAGGCCACTGACATCGACGAAGTCAACCAGGCGGTGACCCAGATGGACGAGCTGACCCGGCAGAATGCGGCCCGGGTCGCGCAAGCCGCGGACGCCTCTACCGCCTTGCAAACACAGGCGGCCGAACTGTTGCAAGCCGTGGGCGTGTTTCGCCTGCGGGATGAGCCGTCGCCGCCAATACAGGCAGCGCCGCGGGTGACGCATCAGGGGCTCGCCGCGTCGGCGGCGCTGGCAGGCGGCTGATACAAAAACTGCAAGACGTCTGCCAGCGGCAAGCGCTGCGCCGTCCTTTGCAGGGTCCGGCTTTCGTGGAAGAATCAAAGCCTCCCGCGGCTTCAGCCTCCCAAACGATCATGACTCCTCTCGCATCCATACTCGCGATTCTCGGTGCACTGTGGCTCGGAGCCATGTTGCCCGGGCCAAGTTTCATCATCGTCGCGCGCAAGGCCATCGGCCAGTCCCGCTGGGACGGCCTGGCCTCGGCCTTCGGCATGGGCGCAGGCGGCATGCTGTTCGCCGGCCTGGCGCTGGCGGGCCTGTATTCTCTGCTGCAAAGCGTGGAATGGCTTTATGTCACGCTGAAAATCGCAGGCGGCGCCTATCTGCTTCACATCGCTGGCCGGATCTGGCGTAGCGCCAAGCAACCTTTCGCCTTGCCCGGTGGCGCCGCCGTGGCCTCTCGCAATGGACGGAGTTCCTTCTGGATCGGACTGACGACCCAGTTAAGCAATCCCAAAACTGCGATCTGGTATGGAAGCATTTTCGCCGCGTTGCTGCCCCAGCACCCGCCGGCATGGATTTACTTCGCGCTGCCGCCGCTGGTATTCCTGGTCGAGTTCGGCTGGTATGCCATCGTGGCGCTTTGCTTTTCGACCAAAGGCCCGCGAGAAGTTTATTTGCGCGCGAAGAAATGGATAGATAGAGGTGCTGCGGGCGTCATTTCCGCGCTGGGGTTACGCCTTATCCTGAACGCGCCCAAGAATGGGCTGTAATCTGAAGACGCGTTAATCATTGCACCAGGCCTTCGATTCCCCGCATTTTGCGAGCTGAAAACAAAAAAGCCGCCAGATCATGGATCTAGCGGCTTTCTCTTTGCCGTGCTTGACAGCACTTTGCAGGAATTTGGTAGGCGGTATTGGAATCGAACCAACGACCTCCACGATGTCAACGTGGCGCTCTAACCAGCTGAGCTAACCGCCTGCAAAGAAGAAGAATTATATAGTGCTTTTTTAAACTATGCAAATCGTCTAACAAGATTTTTTGCATTATTTATTGCGCTTCGAAATTTGCGGCGTTTACTTTCGCATGCCTTCAAACTTCCTTGCGCAACGCGTTTTGAAGAGTCCGTTCTTAGGAACTTGTTCCAAGAAACTTTAAGCGCCGCTTTTCAGCATTGCCGCACCGCTTCAAACCGCCTGCACTGCACTAACTAATTTCCCTTCAGCTTCGCGTCTGCCGCTTGCGCTGCAGCAACGAAGAACGAGATTCTATCAGAACTTTTAATTCCTTGCTCAAGCTCCACGCCGCTACTCACGTCGACCGCCCAAGGCCTGACCAATTCCACCGCCTGCCCGACGTTTTCTGCGTTCAAGCCGCCCGACAGAATCAGGGGCCGCGACACCGGATCGGCCCTCACCTCGTCTAACAGGGTGTAGTCGAAGCCATGGCCGCTGCCGCCGTATCCCGCGCTGTAGCTGTCGAACAGCCAGCCCGCGGCTTCGCCATAGGCGCGGCACGAAGAGGCCAGGCTTTCCGCGGTATCCAGGCCGGGCGCGCCGGCACGGAATGCCCTTAGAAAGCGATGACCGTAGCGCGCGCAATCCTGCGGCGTTTCATCGCCATGGAACTGCAGCAGCTCCGGCTTGACCTGGTCCAGCACGGCCTGCACCTCGGCCTCTTGCGCATTCACGAACAAGGCCACCACGTCGACAAAGGCCGGCACCATGCGCCGCAACTGAGCTGCGCGCGTCGGCGTCAGGCAACGCTTGCTCTTGGCGTAAAACACAAAACCGATCGCATCGACGCCCGCCGCAACGGCGGCGTCGATGTCCTGTTCCCGGGTCAATCCACAGATCTTGATGCGTGTGCGCATGAAACTCTTCGCTTGCTTGGCCGCCCTGCGCGGCTGGTCGAATCAGTATATCCGGCGTGCAGGCACCGCCTACGCGGCGGGCTGGCCCATGGTGGCCACGAGATTGTCGAAACTGCCCTCGGCCAGACGGAACCAGGGCGTTTCCTTGTCACGAAACGCCGCCATGCTGTCGTACAGCTTCTTGAACATGGGATCCTTGGCGCTCATTTCCTGGTAGGCGGCCAGCGACGCCTCGTAGCTCGCCTGCAGGACCGGCTTGGGAAACGCCTTCAACTGCGCACCGCGCGACACCAGCCGGCGCAGCGCGTCCGGATTGCCAGCGTCGTACTTGGCGATCATGTTGGCAGTCGCCATGCGGCATGCCAGCGTCAAAGCGGACTGATACGGCTTGGGCAACTCGTCGTAGGCGTCCTGGTTCACATACAAGGACAGCTGCAGCGTGCCCGCCCACCAGCCCGGAAAATAGTAATTCCTGGCCACTTTATAGAGAGCCAGGTTTTCATCGTCGTACGGGCCGATCCACGCCACGGCGTCCACGACGCCCTGCTCCAGCGCGCCATAGGCTTCGGCCACCGGAACGTCCACGGGCGTCGCGCCCATCCGCGCCAGCACATGGCGGGCGAACCCGCCGGCCTTCACCTTGAGCCCCCGCAGGTCGTCCACGGTCTTGATTTCCCCGCGAAACCAGCCGCCCATCTGCGCGCCGGTATAGCCGCAGGGAAAGTTCAGGATGTTGTACTTGTCGAACAGCACGCGCGTGAGCGCCAGGCCTTCGCCCTGCGTCATCCACGCATTCATCTGCCGCGTGTTCAGGCCGAACGGCACGCCGGCGTCAAAGCACAGCGCCGGGTCGATATCGAAGTAGCGGGTCGACGCCGTATGGCCGCAATCGACGACGCGGTGCTGCACGGCTTCCAGCACCTGGCCCGGCTGCACCAGGTCGCCGGCGGGAAAGATCTCGATGCTGAAGCGCCCGTCGGTCACCTCGTTCACGTAACGCGCCACGTCTTCGGCGCCGGCGAACAAGGTGGGAGACTCGTTGGGAAAACTGGAGGCCAGCCGCCATGCGACTTTGGATGGGGCTGCCACCACCGCGGGCGCTTCGGGCGCGGCCACCGGAGCGGGCGGCGGACTGGCCGGAGCCTCTTGCGGAGCCGACGGCGGTTCCGACGGGACAGCGCTGGCGTTTTCCTCGGTCGACGGGACTTCCTGCGCGAACGCCGGAGCGACCAGGGCGGCGCCGCCCAGGGCGGTCTGCTTCAAAAACGCGCGGCGTTGCATGGCAAGAGCCTCCATCGGATATGGACAGGCATCGCCGTTGCCGGCGACATCCCTAATAGGTTTGAGTAAACGGCGACAGCAACTGCGATCCCCCGTCGAGCTCATCCAGGCCGAACGCTTCCGGATAATCGATGGCGGACAGGTACAGCCCATCGGGCGCGAAGGTCGGCGCGCCCCGCTTGCGGTCGCGCCAGGACAGCAACTGCGCCATCCAGTCCACCGATTCGCGCCCTTGCCCGATCTGCAATAGTGCGCCCATGATGTTGCGCACCATATGATGCAGGAAGGCATTGGCCTTCAGGGTGAACACCAGGAACGGCCCGCGTTCATCGATGTCCAGCCGGTAGAGATGACGCACGGGATGCTTGGCCTGGCATTGCGAGGAACGGAAGCTGGAAAAGTCATGCTCGCCCAGCAAGGCGTTTGCCGCGGCCCGCATGGCATCGACGTCCAGCGGCTGAAAACACCAGCCAGCCCGCCCGGCCCACAACGCAGGCCGAACGCGGCCGCGCCACAACAGATAAACGTAGGTGCGGGCGCGCGCGGAAAATCGCGCGTGGAATTCGTCCGATACCGGCTGCGCCCACTGGACCGAAATACTGGGTGGCAGGAAGGCATTCACCCCCCGGACCCAGGATTCCATCCGGCGATCGAGCTCGGTGTCCAGATGGACTACCTGCATCGCGCCGTGCACACCGGTGTCCGTACGGCCGGCGCAGATGGTCGCGACCGGCCCTTCCACACCACAAAAACTGCCCAGGGCGGCCTCCAGCGTGTCCTGCACCGTTTGCCGATGCGGCTGTGTCTGCCAACCCTGCCAGGCGGAGCCGTCATACGCCAGCCCCAATGCAACTCTAGACATGTATCAAACCCGTGGCCCGCCGACACGGTGCGGTTCGTCCGTGGGCGGTTCGTCCAGGTCGAGATTGATGCTTCCGAGCTTGCGGTTCAGCGCCGCCGTATCCAGCGCTGGCTCGTTGAATTCGTAGGTTTCCTCGTCATCGTCCCCGCGCCGCGCGCCGGCCCGGCGCAAGAGCCAGGCAATCGCGAATGCGATCAGCGCCAGCACTGCGGTGACGATAACGAGCAGATTGTCGGCCAGCCACGCAGGCATGTCCGAGGCAGAATCCTTGCCTGCCGGCGTACCGGCGGCCTGATCTGGCGAAGGTGTCCCAGAAGCGCCCGCGGCGCCGGGAGTGCCCGCGGCTCCTGCCGTTCCTGTTGCGCCGGGAGCGCCTGCCGCGCCCGGAGCGCCTGCCGCACCCGCAGCGCCTGCCGCACCCGCAGCGCCTGCCGCACCCGCAGCGCCTGCCGCACCCGCAGCGCCCGCCGCACCCGAAGCGCCTGCCGCACCCGGAGCGCCTGCCGCACCCGAAGCTCCCGTTGCACCCGAAGCGCCCGTTGCACCCGAAGCGCCCGCTGCTCCCGAAGCGCCCGCTGCACCCGAAGCGCCCGTTGCACCCGAAGCGCCCGTTGCACCCGAAGCGCCCGCTGCTCCCGAAGCGCCCGCTGCACCCGAAGCGCCCGTTGCACCCGAAGCGCCCGTTGCACCCGAAGCGCCCGCTGCACCCGAAGCGCCCGTTGCACCCGAAGCGCCCGCTGCACCCGAAGCGCCCGCTGCGCCCGAAGCGCCCGCTGCACCCGAAGCGCCCGCTGCACCCGAAGCGCCCGCTGCACCCGAAGCGCCCGTTGCACCCGAAGCGCCCGTTGCACCAGCGGCGCCCTGCTGTGCCACCGCCTTGTTCAAATCGTCGACATTACTCTGCAGTTGGCTCACACGCCCCTGGACATCGGCCATGGCGCGCTCGCTCGACGTCCTGGCGTCAGCCTGCGCCTCGGCTTGAGCCGACGCGCTGTCTTGCGCCTGCCCGGAAGACAAGCGAACGCGATCCTGCGGCGGCGATGCGCTGGCCGCCCCGGCATCAGCGGGAGGCGCAACGCTGCCCGAAGCCGCGCCCTGCCCCTGGACCACGGACGGATTCGCGCCGGCCGCCGCGCCGATGCGCGCGCGGTACTTCGCGAATGCCTCGGCATGCTCATTGAAGATGCGCCGCGCTTCGGCCGGATCCACCGCGCGCACGGTGGCCGCGTCGGGAATCGTCAACCTCTGGCCAGCCTTCACCAGATTCATATTGTTCTGGATGAATGCCTCGGGATTGGCGCGCCACAAGGCCACCAGCATCTGATAGACCGACGCGTTGGGCACGGCATTGCGCTGCGCGATCGCGAAAAGATTGTCGCCGGACTTCACGTTGACCGAACGTGATCCCGCCGCACGCCCCGGCGTGCCGACCGCGGCCGGCGTCACGTCGGCCGTGGTGCCGCGCAACGGCACCAGGATGCTGACCTGCACCTGGCGCTGCCCGGAGCTGGAGCTGATATCCAGCAGCAGATCAACCGCGCCGCTGGCCGGCGGCTGCGAGGCCCGCACGCGCAGATTCTTGCGCGTGGCGTCCAGGCCGTCCTCAACCCGGACCACCATGCTTGCCAGCGGGACCGGCGGTTTCAGGCCCGCGCGTTGCCAGGACGCCTCGTCGGCCACCGACACCTTGAGCGATGCGATTTCCTCGGGCGTGAGTTCCTGCAATCCCACCACCGCCTGCAGCGGCGCGCCCGGCACGGAAACCACCCGCGAATGCCCCACGCGCATGGCCATGGCGGTACTGCACACGCTTGAGCCAATCGCCAGCGCAATCGCCCACTGCAGGGCTTTTAAACGGCGGGCATGCTTCACTTGGCGCGAACGCTGGGTCATAAGCTGGAATTCCGTCTTGTAGTCGACTTGCGGGCTGGAGCCGGATCACGCCATATCGGTGAGAACTGGCATCAATTCACGGGAAAAGTGTAATGGATCATGCGCATTTCACAAACCTGAAAGGCCCGGCCGCGCTTGCTGGCGGGCCTGTCCGCCGACACGGTACAGACGCCCTGCAAACGGCAAGGGCACCCTGAGGTGCCCTTGCTTGCCTTGCGTGCCTGCTCAGGCGGCGCAGAACGCCGCCTGCAACGGCATCAGGCTTCGGCCAGCGCGATGCGCAGCATGCGGCGCAGCGGCTCGGCGGCGCCCCACAGCAGCTGGTCGCCCACGGTGAAAGCGCCCAGGTACTGCGAGCCCATCGACAGCTTGCGCAGGCGGCCCACGGGAATGTCCAGCGTGCCGGTAACGGCGACCGGCGTCAGCGCGGAAACCGTGGCTTCCTTGGTGTTGGGCACGACCTTGGCCCACTGCGTGCCTTCGGCGATCAGCGCTTCGATCTCGTCCAGCGGCACATCGCGCTTGAGCTTGATGGTCAGCGCCTGGCTGTGGCAGCGCATCGCGCCGATGCGCACGCACAGGCCGTCGATCGGCGTGGCGGGCGTGCCGAAGGCGGCGCCGCGGCCCAGGATCTTGTTGGTCTCGACCTCGCCCTTCCACTCTTCCTTGGACATGCCGTTGCCCAGGTCCTTGTCGATCCAGGGAATCAGGTTGCCACCCAGCGGCACGCCGAAGTGCTCGTGGGGCAGCGCCGGATCCTTTTGCTTGGCCAGCACGCCGCGGTCGATTTCCAGGATGGCCGACGCGGGATCGTCCAGCAGCGACTTGACCGACCCGTTGATCTCGCCGAACTGGGTCAGCAGCTCGCGCATGTGCTGCGCGCCACCGCCGGAAGCAGCCTGGTAGGTCATGGAGGTCATCCATTCGACCAGGTCGTTGTTGAACAGGCCGGCCAGGCCCATCAGCATGCAGCTGACGGTGCAGTTGCCTCCGATGAAGTTGCGCACGCCGCGCTTGAGCGCCGCGTCGATGACCGGGCGGTTGACCGGATCCAGCACGATGATGGCGTCATCGGCCATGCGCAGGGTGCTGGCGGCATCGATCCAGATGCCGTTCCAGCCTGCGCCGCGCAGCTTGGGATAGACCTCGGAGGTGTAGTCGCCGCCTTGCGCCGTCACGATGATCGGCAGTTTTTTCAGAGCGTCAATGTTGTAGGCGTCTTGCAGCGGGCCTGCGCCAGTGGCCCAAGTGGGCGCGGCGCCGCCAGCGTTGCTGGTGGAGAAAAACACCGGTTCGATCAGTGCGAAGTCGTTCTCGTCGCGCATGCGTTGCATGAGCACCGAGCCGACCATACCGCGCCAGCCGACAAGGCCTACTGCTTGATTCATTTCAATCGCTCTTTAAAGGTGTGGAGACTAGGGTCCAGGGGAAAAAGCCGTGCAATTCAACAATTTATCAGAATGCACGGCCGGATGTTGCGGCGCAGCTAGAAATAATAGGGGCCGCAATGGATACAGAGCGCTTTCGAGGCGATGCCACAACAGCAAAACAAGGGGCGACCCAGCCGGGCTGCCCCTTGTTTTACGGCGCTTCAACCGCCAGGCGCACGGGCGCCCGGCGGCTCGATCCCGAGAAGATCAGGCCAGCGCTTTCAGCACTGCGTCGCCCATCTGCGCCGTGCCGACCTTGGTCGTGCCCGGCTCGAAGATGTCGGCGGTGCGCAGGCCGTCGGCCAGCACCCGGCGCACGGCGGCCTCGATGCGGTCAGCCTGCGGCGCCAGATTCAGCGAATAGCGCAGCAGCATGGCCGCGGACAGGATGGTCGCCAGCGGATTGGCGATGCCTTGGCCGGCGATATCGGGCGCGGAACCGTGGCTGGGCTCGTACAAGCCTTGGCCGCCGGCGTTCAGCGAAGCCGAAGGCAGCATGCCGATCGAGCCCGTCAGCATGGCCGCTTCGTCGGACAGGATGTCGCCGAACAGATTGCCGGTCACGATGACGTCGAACTGGCGCGGGTTGCGCACCAGCTGCATGGCGGCGTTGTCGACATACATGTGCGACAGCTCCACGTCGGGATACTCGCGCGCCACTTCGATGACGATGTCGCGCCAGAACTGCGAGGTCTCCAGCACGTTGGCCTTGTCCACGCTGCACAGCTTCTTGTTGCGCTTGCGCGCCGATTCGAAGCCGATGCGCGCGATGCGGCGCACTTCGGATTCCGCGTAGCGCATGGTGTCGTAGCCTTCGCGTTCGCCGGTGAAGGCGCCGTCGGGCGAGGAACGCACGCCGCGCGGCGTGCCGAAATAGATGTCGCCAGTCAGTTCGCGGATGATCAGGATGTCCAGGCCGGACACGATCTCGGGCTTCAACGACGAAGCGCTGGCCAGTTCCGGATACAGGATGGCCGGACGCAGGTTGGCGAACAGGCCCAGCGCCTTGCGCAGGCCCAGAATGGCCTGCTCGGGGCGGAACTCGCGCGGCAGGCTGTCGTACTTCCAGTCGCCCACGGCGCCGAACAGCACGGCGTCCGATTCCTTGGCCAGGTTCAGCGTGGCCGGCGGCAGCGGATGCTCGAACGCATCGAAGGCGGCGCCGCCCACGGGCGCTTGCTTGATATCGAAGGACACGTCCAGCGCCTTCAGGACGCGCACGGCCTGTTCGACGATTTCCGGGCCGATGCCGTCACCCGGCAAGACTGCGATGTTGTGAGTCATACGAAAACGATCCTGTAATCAGAAGAATGGTGGCGTCAGGCGATGGGACGGCTTTCCAGCCACGGATGACGGGCCAGGCGCTCGGCCTCGAAGGCGCGGATCTTGTCCGACTGGCGCAGGGTCAGCCCGATATCGTCAAAGCCGTTGAGCAGACAGTACTTGCGGAAGGGTTCGATGTCGAAACCCATCTCGCGCCCATCCGCCGCCACCACGACCTGGCGGTCGAGGTCGACGCGCAGCTTGTAGCCGGGGAAAGCCTTCACTTCGTCGAACAGGCGCGCGACTTCCAGTTCCGACAGGACGATGGGCAAGAGACCGTTCTTGAAGCTGTTGTTGAAGAAAATGTCGGCATAGGACGGCGCGATGATGGCGCGGAACCCGAACTGCGTCAGCGCCCAGGGCGCATGTTCGCGGCTGGAGCCGCAGCCGAAGTTCTTGCGCGCCAGCAGCACCGACGCGCCCTGGTAACGCGGCTGGTTCAGCACGAAATCCGGATTCAGCGGACGCTTGCTGTTGTCCATGCCGGGTTCGCCATGGTCCAGATAGCGCAGTTCATCGAACAGGTTCGGACCAAAGCCGGTGCGCTGGATGGATTTGAGGAACTGCTTGGGAATGATGAGGTCCGTGTCCACGTTTTCGCGGTCGAGCGGAGCCACCAGGCCTTCGTGAGTGGTAAATGCTTGCATGATGTCGATACTCGGTGCGTGACGCTTAACGGAAAGTGCGGACGTCGACGAAATGGCCGGCGACGGCGGCTGCGGCGGCCATGGCCGGGCTGACCAGATGGGTGCGCCCGCCCTGCCCTTGCCGGCCCTCGAAATTGCGGTTCGAGGTAGAGGCGCAACGCTCGCCCGGTTCCAGGCGGTCGGCGTTCATGGCCAGGCACATGGAGCAGCCCGGCTCGCGCCACTCAAAGCCCGCCTCGATGAAGATCTTGTCCAGCCCTTCGCGCTCGGCCTGCTGCTTGACCAGGCCCGAGCCCGGCACCACCATGGCCTGGCGCACATTGGAGGCCACATGCTTGCCGCGTGCGACCGCCGCCGCCGCGCGCAGGTCTTCAATGCGCGAATTGGTGCAAGAACCGATGAACACGCGATCCACGCGGATATCGGTAAGCGGCGTGTTCGGCTTCAAGCCCATGTACTGCAACGCGCGCTCCATGCCGCTGCGGCGCACGTCGTCTTTTTCGCGATCGGGGTCCGGCACGCGGGAATCCACCGGCAGCACCATTTCCGGGGACGTGCCCCAGGTGACCTGCGGCTTGATGTCGCGGGCGTTGACTTGCACCACGGCATCGAACTTGGCGCCCTCATCGGTATGCAGGGTGCGCCAGTAGCCCACCGCCTGATCCCAGAGCACGCCCGTGGGCGCGAAGGGACGGCCGCGGAAGTACTCGACGGTCTTGTCGTCCACCGCCACCATGCCGGAACGAGCGCCGGCTTCGATGGCCATGTTGCAGACGGTCATGCGGCCTTCCACGGACAGGGCGCGGATCGTGCTGCCGGCGAACTCGATGGCGTAGCCCGTGCCGCCGGCCGTGCCGATGATGCCGATGATGTGCAGGACCACGTCCTTGGCCGTACAGCCGAAGGGCAACTCGCCGTCGACCTTGATCAGCATGCTCTTGGCTTTCTTCATGAGCAGCGTCTGGGTCGCCAGCACGTGCTCCACTTCGGAAGTGCCGATGCCGAAGGCCAGCGCACCCAGGGCGCCGTGCGTGCTGGTGTGTGAGTCGCCGCAGACCACGGTCATGCCGGGCAGGGTCGCGCCCTGCTCCGGGCCGATCACGTGCACGATGCCCTGGCGCAGGTCATTCATGCGGAATTCGGTGATGCCGTACTTTTCGCAGTTGGCGTCCAGCGTGTCCACCTGCAGGCGCGAAATCGGATCGTCGATGCCCTGGGCGCGGTTCAGCGTCGGCACGTTGTGGTCCGCGACTGCCAGGTTGGCGCCCGTACGCCACGGCTTGCGGCCGGCCATCGCCAGGCCCTCGAACGCCTGCGGGCTGGTGACTTCGTGCACCAGGTGGCGGTCGATATAGAGCAGACAGGTGCCGTCTGATTCCTGATGGACGACGTGGGCGTCCCAGAGTTTGTCGTAAAGAGTTTGGGCCATGGATGCGCTCTGCAAATAGACAATCCGGCTCGTGCCGCGCGCGGTTCAAACAACGATCCCGGGCGCCAGCCACTGCGGCATGAGCGAATTATGCACAGGGTCTCAACCTAGTACAACTGCACCTTATATACCAGTACCAACACTACCACGCTAAGACATGGCGAGGTCAGTTCGTCTTATTTCCATACCTCAATCGAACCGCAACCAAACAGTTACAGATACAAATTCGGGTATTTAAAACAGATACAAAATTATCAAACCGATATAATCGTTGTGCGCCGTGTTCACCCAAACCGCGAAATAAAGCGCAATAAACCGCATTTATCCTGCATTAAACCGGATCACAAATCTGGAATATCGCGAAATTAGTGCAAATTCAAGCTAATTAAGAGATGATGCGCGAAGAAACCCAAACTGCCGACCGGAAAACTTCGTCAAGAATTAACAAATATTGACTCGTCAAATCTGACATTTCCACACAATATGGCGGCCATTAATTCCTAACTCGACTCGCGAATAATCACTATGGCTTCGTTTTTGCTCAAAAGCACGACTTCGGTCCTTGCCCTGGCATTCGTTCCTGCGGCATTTGCACAGTCAGCAGCCCCCGCCTCCGGGGCAGCTGGGGTCACTCTGAACCAGGTCGTCGAGCAGACCCTGCTCAGCAACCCGGAAATCCAGGCCAAGTACCATGATTTCCAGGCTTCGCTGGAAGGCCAGGCCGTCGCTCGCGGCGCGTTCTTCCCGCAGATCAATGCGCAAGGCTACGTGGGCCGCGAATACCGCAACAATGTGCCCGGAGTCGGGTCGCAGAGCTGGAACCGCCCCGGCTATAGCGTGGAATTGCGTCAGCTGATTTTCGACGGTTTCCGTACGAGCAACGACGTCAAGCAAGCTGGCTTCGACAAGCTGGCGCGCTTCTATGACCTGCTGGCGACCAGCGACAACACCGCCTTCGGCGCAGTGCAGGCCTATATCGACCTGCAGCGCTATCGCGA
The DNA here is from genome assembly GCF_014490035.1 of Achromobacter xylosoxidans. Taxonomy (NCBI): domain Bacteria; kingdom Pseudomonadati; phylum Pseudomonadota; class Betaproteobacteria; order Burkholderiales; family Alcaligenaceae; genus Achromobacter; species Achromobacter xylosoxidans. The sequence continues at coordinate 4,447,782 of NZ_CP061008.1, forward strand.
CATGGAACTGCTGGCGCGCCAGAACTACACCCTGCACGAAGAAACGCTCAAGCAGATCAATGAGCGCGCCGAATCGGGCGTGGGCCGCCGCGTCGACCTGGAACAGGCCGGCGGGCGCCTGGCGCTGGCCCAGACCAACCTGATGACCGAAACCGCCAACCTGCTGGACGTGCAACAGCGTTTCCAGCGCGTCACCGGTGCCCTGCCCCCTGAAGCGATGCAGCCCACGCCCGATATCAGCGGCAAGCTGCCGGTCAAACCCGCCGATTTCAACGAATCGCTGCGCCGCAACCCCAGCTTCCTGTCCAAGCAGGCCGGGCTGCAGGCCGCCCAAGCAGGCGTCGCCTCGTCCAAGGGCGCTTTCTCGCCCAAGTTCGAGTTCGTGGCCGCCACCGGCCGCGACCAGAACGACCCGACGCCGCAAAACCGCGACATCCAGAACTCCAGCGTCCAGGTTGTCATGAGCTACAACCTGTATCGCGGCGGCTCCGACTCCGCCCGCGTGCGCCAGACCTCCGCGCAGTCCTATGCCGCGCGCGACATCCGCGACTACACCTGCCGCAATGTGCAGCAGGACCTGGCCGTGGCCTGGAACAACGTCGCCAGCCTGAGCCAGAAGCTGCCCTTCCTGCGTGACCACGAAGTGGCCACCACCAAGGTGCGCGAAGCCTACCGCCAGCAATTCCAGATCGGCCAGCGTTCGCTGCTGGACTTGCTGGACACCGAAAACGAATTGTTCGAATCGCGCCGCGCCCTGACCAACGCGCTGTACGACCTGCAGATCGCGCAATACCGTTGGCTGGCGCTGTCGCACGCGCTGCTGCCGGCGCTGTCGCTGCAGCCCGCGCGCAACGAAATGCCCGAAGAAAACGGCAAGCTGGAAGTCTCCGACGAAGTCATCAAGCTCTGCAACTCGACGATCCCCGACTCGGCCCGCCTGGCGCCCGTGCGCGTGCAATACAACGAGGGCAACCTGCCGCCCACGTTCATCCCGGTAAACTCGCCCAAGGCCAAACCCTAGGCGATGCAAGCGCAAGGAGACCATATGCAGAAACAGGGCAACGACTTCTCACAACTGGATGCGGACTTCGTCCGCGTCCTGGAAGACCTGATCGACGCGCTGATAGCCAATGGCACCTTGCGTATGACCGACCTGCCTATACAGGCTCAACAAAAGCTGACCCAGCGCAAGCAACAGCGCGCGCGCCTCTCCGAACACCTCGACCTGCTGGATGACGAAGATGGACAAGTTATCTGAAATGGCGGCCCGGGAGTGGCGCGCTGACGCGCGCGCGGCGCACGACGACCCACTGCTGGACTGCCTGGTTGAAATCACCCGGCTGCATGGCGTGACGGCGACGGCTCAGGCGCTGTCGGCCGGCCTGCCGCTGGAAGAACACAAGCTGACGCCGGCATTGCTGCCGCGCGCCGCCGCGCGTGCCCAGCTCTCGGCCCGCGTGGTCAAGCGCACGCTGGAGAGCATTTCGCAAGACCTGTTGCCCGCGATCCTGCTGCTCAACGGCGAACGCGCCTGCCTGCTGCTGAAGAAAGACGGCGAAAACTACGTCGTCAGCCACCCCGAACTGGGCGGCAGCTCCATGGAAATGAGCGCCGCGGAACTATCTGCGCAATACACCGGACTGGTGTGCTTCGTGCGCCCGCAGTTCCGTTTCGACGCGCGCGCGCCCGAAGTCGCCAAGGTGCGCGAGCGCCATTGGTTCTGGGCCGCCATCATGGAAAACCGGCGCCTGTACCGCGACGCGCTGATCGCCGCCCTGCTGATCAACGTCTTCGCGATGGCGATGCCGCTGTTCACCATGAACGTGTATGACCGCGTCGTGCCGAACAACGCTGTCGAAACGCTCTGGGTGCTGGCCATCGGCATCACCCTGGTCGTGATCTTCAACATGATCCTGAGCACTGCGCGCTCCCACGTGGTCGACAGCGCCAGCAAACGGGTCGACGTGCGCCTGTCGGCGCAGATCATGGAACGCGTTCTGGACCTGCGCATGGAAGGCCGGCCGGTGTCGGTGGGCTCCTTCGCCGCCAACCTGCGTTCATTCGAATCCATCCGCGACTTCATCGCATCGGCCACCATCACCACCCTGGTCGACCTGCCCTTCATTCTGCTGTTCCTGCTGGCGCTGGCCTGGATCTCGCCCTGGATGGTGCTGCCGCCGCTGGTCGCGATCGTGTTGATCCTGCTGGTGTCGCTGGCCGCGCAAGCCCGCATGGAATCCCTCACCATGGCTTCCTACCAGGCCTCGTCGCAGCGCAATGCGACCCTGGTCGAGGCCCTGACCGGCCTGGAGTCCGTCAAGACGCTCAACGCGCAGGGCTCCATCCAGCGCAACTGGGAGCGCGCCACCGAGTACATCGCCCTGACGGGCGGCAAACTGAAGCTGATTTCGTCGTCCACGGTCGGCTTCGTGCAGGCCATCCAGCAACTGGTGTCGATCTCCGTCGTCATCATCGGCGTCTACCAGGCCCAGGAATCCGCCATATCGATGGGCGGCATCATCGCCGCCTCCATGATCGCCGGGCGCTGCCTGGCCCCGCTCGGCCAGGTCGCCGGACTGCTGATGCAGTACCAGAACGCGCGCACCTCGCTGGGTTCGATCGACAACTATATGAAGCTGCCGATCGAACGTCCGGCGGAAGCCGAATTCCTGCATCGCCCGGTCTTCCATGGCGGCATTGAGTTCCGCGACGTGACCTTCAGCTATCCCGGCAGCAAGCAGCCGGTGCTGAAGAAAGTGTCCTTCAAGCTCAAGCCGGGCGAAAAGGTCGGCATCATCGGCCGCATCGGCTCCGGCAAGACCACGCTGGAGAAGCTGGCCCTGGCGCTGTACCAACCTACCGAGGGCGCAGTCCTGCTGGACGGCGTGGACGTGCGGCAGATCGATCCGGCCGACGTGCGCCGCGCCATCGGCCACGTGCCGCAGGACCCGCTGCTGTTCTATGGCAGCCTGAAGCACAACCTGGCGATGGGCGCGCCCTACGCCGACGACGCCAGCATCCTGGCTGCCGCCAACATGGCGGGCGTCACCGACTTCGCCAACCTGCACCCCGATGGCTTCGACATGATCATCGGCGAACGCGGCGAATCCCTCTCCGGCGGCCAGCGCCAGTCGGTGGCGGTGGCCCGCGCCCTGATCAACGATCCGCCCATCCTGCTGCTGGACGAGCCCAGCAGCAACATGGATCACCAGAGTGAAGCGCAGCTGCGCAAGCGGCTGGGTGAAGCCAGCGCCACCAAGACGATCCTGCTGGTCACGCACCGCACCGCCCTGCTGGACCTGGTCGACCGCCTGATCGTGATCGACAACGGCCATATCGTGGCCGACGGTCCCAAGGAGCAAGTGGTCGAGGCACTGCGTCAAGGACGCGTCGGACGCGGAAGCTGAGGAAACCATGCTGAACAATCCTGGCGAAACCCGGCACGGCCTGTTTGGAAGCTTGTGGCGCAAGCTGCGCGGCGTGTTCGTGTTCTTCTTCGACCGCCTGCTGGACGGAACCGAAAAAGGCAAGCCCCAGCAACGCTCCGACTACGTAGGCAACGCGGAATGGGTCATCCATGAATCGCAGGCGCGCGGTTCGCGCATCCTGCTATGGGTCAGCCTGCTGGCCACCGGCGGGCTGCTGTTCTGGGCCGGCACCGGCAGCATCGACGAAGTCGTGCGCGGCGAAGGCAAGGTCGTACCCTCGCGCCAGGTCCAGATCATCCAGAGTCTGGACGGCGGTATCGTCGAGGAAATCCTGGTGCGTCCGGGCCAGGAAGTCGAGGCCGGCGAAATCCTGCTGAAGATCGACTCCACCCGGTTCGCCTCGTCGCTGGGCGAGAACAACGCCGAATACCTGTCCCTGCTCGCCAAGGCGGCCCGCCTGCAGGCCTTGGCCACCGGCGACCCCTTCGTGGCTCCCCCGGAAGTGTTGGCGCAGGCGCCCGGACTGGTGGAAATGGAGCGCAATGCGTGGCAGGCGCGCACCACGGAATTGAACGCCACCGTCAACGTTGCCCGCGAACAGCTCAAGCAGCGCCAGGAAGACCTGCGCGAAACGATCGCCAAACGCGACCAGGCCTCGGCCAGCTGCGGCCTGACCTCGCGCGAGTTGCAGGTGACCCGTCCCCTGCTCAAGAGCGGCGCCGTGTCCGAAGTCGACCTGTTGCGCCTGCAACGCGACGTGGCCCGCTACTGCGGCGAACAGAAAGGCGCCGAAGCCCAGATCGACCGCTTCCAGGCCTCCATCAAGGAAGCCGAAAGCAAGCTCCAGGAAGCCGAACTGAACATCCGCAACCAGGCCCGCAACGAACTCTCCGAAACCAACACCAAGCTGGCTACCCTGCGCCAAGGCAAGCTGGCGCTGGCCGACCGCGTGAAGCTGGCCGAGGTCCGCGCCCCGGTGCGCGGCACGGTCAAGACGCTGTTCAACAACACGGTCGGCGGCGTGGTCCAGCCTGGCAAGGACATCATCGAAATCGTGCCCAAGGACGACACGCTGCTGCTCGAGGTCCGCATCCAGCCGCGCGACATCGGCTTCCTGCATGCCGACCAGAAGGCGGAAGTGAAATTCACGGCCTACGACTTCGCCATCTACGGCGGCCTCGAAGGCAAGGTGGAACAAATCGGCGCGGACACCGTGACCGACGAGAAAGGCAATTCCTACTATGTGGTGCGGGTCCGCACGGACCGCAGCACGGTAGGCGACAAACTGTTGCCCATCATCCCCGGGATGGTGGCGGAGGTTCATATCCTGACTGGCAAGCGCACGGTGCTGCAGTACCTGCTCAAGCCCATACTGCGCGCCAAGGCGAATGCCTTTACCGAACGTTAAAGGAGGGCTGCAAGGCTTTATGAAACCCGTTCCTGTCCTGTTGATTACGCACGACGACCTGTTGTGGCAGCATTGGCGCGGCCTGAACCCGGCCCGCTGGCTGGCGGCCCGCGGGCGCGGCCTGGCCGACCTGCAACGCTGGCGCGAACAGGGCCGCACTCTGGCGGTATTGGATGCGGACCTGCCCCGGCTGCCTTCCTGGCAGGATCCCATCTGGGCCGCGACGCTCGCGGACCTGCACGTGGTGGTCGCCAGCCCCAGTCCGAACGACGAGCAAGGCACCCGGGTACTGGGCGCCGGCGCGCATGGCTATTGCCACGGCTATGCCTCGGCCGCCTCGCTGTCGCAGGCACTGGAAGTCGTCGCCTCTGGCGGCATCTGGATGGGCCGTTCGCTGGTGTCGCGCCTGCTCAAGCTGGTTGCCGAACGCGCTCAGGACGAGAGCTCCTGGGACGGCGGGGTGTTGACGGAGCGTGAAATCACCGTCGCCCGCTATGCCTCCAGCGGCCAGGCCAATGCGCAGATCGCCGAAGCCCTGGGCATCACCGAGCGCACGGTCAAGGCCCACCTGTCAGCCGTTTTCGAAAAGCTGGGCGTGACCGATCGCCTGCAGCTCGCCCTGCTCGTCCACGGCATTTCTGCCCCCGCCGACGCCAAAATCAAAATTACTTCCTGATACTGTCCTTGAGGACAATATCCCGCGCCGGCGGCGCAATCTAGTATCTGGCCATCTTGGATAACTCCCTGAAACGGAACCAACATGGCCAACACTTCTCCCGCAGTCGTCAACGAAATCTCCGGTCGCGCGTGGATACGCAATAGCGACGGTTCCCTGACTGAACTGCATCAAGGCAGCAAGGTCCCCGCCGGCAGCGACGTCGTCACTGCCTCGGGCGCCACCGTTTCGCTTCAGGTCGAGAACGGCATGCCGATCGTCATCGGCGAAGGCCGCGAAGTTGCCGTGACCGGCGACATGACCGGTCCCCTGGCCGACCCGTCCGAAGCGGCCGTGGCTCCGCCCTCCGGCACCGACTCCGACCGCTTGCTGGCCGCCCTGCGCGACGGCCGCGACCCGTTCGATGAACTGGATCCCACCGCTGCCGTCGTGGCCGGCGGCGGCGATGCCGGCGGCAGCAGCTTCGTGCGCCTGGCCCGCATCCTGGAAACCACCACCCCGCTCGACCTGGCTTACCCGAACCCCAGCCGCGGCCAGGAGATCCTGCCCCGTCTGTCCGGCACCGGCGCCGGCGGCGACGAGGAGGCCACCCCGGCCACCGTCAACACCCCGCCCAACGCGCTGAACGATACCGGCAGCGGCGAGCAGAACAGCCTGGTGCGCGGCAACCTGCTGCTGAACGACTCGGATCCCGACGGCGACCCGCTGGCGATCGTCTCGGTCAGCGGCCGCCCCATGACCCCGGCCGGCCTCACGGTCAACGGCAGCAACGGCGGCACCTTCACGGTCCTGCCCGACGGCAGCTACGTCTTCAACCCGGGTAATGAATACGGCCACCTGGCCGTGGGCGAAACGGCCACCAGCACCATTTCGTACACCATCACGGATCCCAGCGGCGCCACCTCCACGGCGACCGTCGTCGTGACGATCACCGGCACCAACGACGGCCCGGTGTCCACCTCCATCGCCGACACCTCGGGCATCGATGCCCAGACCGGCGTGAGCTACAACGTCTCCAGCCATTTCTCGGACCCGGACACCACCGACAAGCTCACCTTTACCGCCACCGGCCTGCCGCCCGGCCTGACCATCGACCCGAACACCGGCATCATCACCGGCACCATCGACCATTCCGCCTCGCAAGGCGGCAACAATGGGGTCTACACGGTCACGGTGACCGCCACCGATCCGTCCGGCGCCACGACGTCCCAGGACTTCAACTGGGATGTCACCAATCCCGCACCGACGGCTGCCGACGATAACGGCACCACGAACGAAGACACCACGCTCAACGTCAACGCCCAGAACGGCGTCTTGTCCAACGACATCGACCCGGACGGCGATACCCTGACCGTCTCGCAAGTCAACGGCGCCACCGGCAACGTCGGCACGCCGACGGCCGGCTCCAATGGCGGCACGTTCACCCTGAACCCCGACGGCTCGTACTCGTTCAACCCCGGCAACGCCTTCCAGCATCTGGCTGTTGGCCAAACGGCGACCAGCTCGATCACCTATACCGTCACGGACGGCCAAGGCGGCACCAGCTCCGCCACGCTGACAGTCGAAATCACCGGCACCAACGACGCGCCGACCGCGGTTGCCCTGCAGAACCAGGACAACATGGACGGCGATGTCGTCAACTACAACCTGTCCGGCTTCTTCAGCGACCTCGACGACGGCGACTCCCTGGTCTACTCGGTCGACCACATCCCCGGCGGCCTGAAGTTCGACCCCACCACCGGCACCTTCACCGGCCAGTTCGCTAACTGGGCGTCCGATCACACCAACACGGGTGTCAAGGGCGAGTACCTCATCACCGTAACCGCCACCGACAAGTCGGGCGCAAGCGTTTCGCAGACCTTCGTCTGGACGGTGGGCAACCCCGTTCCGGTCGCCACCAACGACGAAGGCGCCACCGGTGAAGACAACATCCTGGTCGTTAACCACGTCACCGAAGGCGTGCTGGGCAACGACCGCGATCCGGACGGCGACGCCATCCGCGTTTCGCAAGTCAATGGCGCCGACGCCGACGTCGGCAAGCCTGTCGTCGGTTCGAATGGCGGCACGTTCACGCTCAACGCCGACGGCACGTACACGTTCAATCCCGGCACGGCTTTCCAATACTTGAATGACGGCCAGACCGCGACGACGTCGATCACGTACACGGTGTCCGACGCGCAAGGCGCGACCAGCACTGCCACCCTGACCATTACGGTCACCGGCCAGACCGATGCGCCTCCGGTGATCACGCCTGAAGACAGCGACGGCAATGTGACGGCGGGTCATAACAATGTGGCCGAAGCCTCTGGCGCCACGGTCACCGGTTCCGTGACCGTCTCCGCCGAGGCCGGCATCGACAAGGTCACGGTGGGCGGCAAGGATGTCAGCAACGCCAGCGCCGCCAACCCGGTAGTCATCGCCACCGACAAGGGGGTGCTGACCATCACCAATTACGACGCCGCCACTGGCAAGATCACCTACTCCTACCAGGAAACTGGCGGAGCCGCCGATCACTCCAAGGGCGACGATTCGGTCCGCGACCTCTTCCAGGTTTCCGTCACGGACTTTGCCGGCGAGACCCGCAGCAATGACCTGATCATCCAGATCACGGACACCGCTCCTGAAGCCAAGCCCGACACCGCTACCGTCACCGAAGACACCGCGCTGAGCGCCTCCGGCAACGTCATCACCGGCACCGGCGCCGACACCCTCGGCGCAGACGCCACCAACGTCGTGGGCGTGGCCAAGGGCACGGTGGGCGCCGGCCAGAACGTCACCGGCAACGTCAACACCGCAGTCAACGGCGAGTACGGCAAGATCGTCCTCAAGGCCGATGGCTCCTACACCTACGAGCTGAACAACAACGACCCGCGCGTCAACGCGCTGCTCGATGGCCAGCAGCTCAAGGACACCTTCACCTACACGATCCGTGACGCCGACGGCGACGTCAGCACCACCACCATCACGGTCACCATCAACGGCCACACCGATGGCGTGCCGGGCGTGACTGTCCCCGACACCAACGGCGCAGACGCCGGCAACGTCAGCATCGCGGAGAACGCCACGCAGCCGGTCACCGGCGAACTGACCGTCACCGCGCCGGAAGGCCTGGCCACCGTCAAGATCGGCAACGTCACCCTCACCGTGGCCGAGCTGCAGGCGCTGAGCCCGACCACCCCGCGTGTCATCGACGGCACCCAGGGCAAGCTCACGCTGACCGGCTACGACGCCACCAGCGGCAAGATCACCTACAGCTACCAGCAAGACGGCACCGCCAAGGATCACACCAAGGGCGACGACTCCGTCACCGACAAGTTCACGGTCACCGTCACCGACGCGGCCAACCAGGTCAAGTCCGACGACCTGGTCGTGCTCATCACCGACACCGCCCCTGAAGCCAAGCCCGACACCGCTACCGTCACCGAAGACACCGCGCTGAGCGCCTCCGGCAACGTCATCACCGGCACCGGCGCCGACACCCTCGGCGCAGATGCCACCAACGTCGTGGGCGTGGCCAAGGGCACGGTGGGCGCCGGCCAGAACGTCACCGGCAACGTCAACACCGCAGTCAACGGCGAGTACGGCAAGATCGTCCTCAAGGCCGATGGCTCCTACACCTACGAGCTGAACAACAACGATCCGCGCGTCAACGCGCTGCTCGATGGCCAGCAGCTCAAGGACACCTTCACCTACACGATCCGTGACGCCGACGGCGACGTCAGCACCACCACCATCACGGTCACCATCAACGGCCACACCGATGGCGTGCCGGGCGTGACTGTCCCCGACGCCAACGGCGCAGACGCTGGCAACGTCAGCATCGCCGAGAACGCCACGCAGCCGGTCACCGGCGAACTGACCGTCACCGCGCCGGAAGGCCTGGCCACCGTCAAGATCGGCAACGTCACCCTCACCGTGGCCGAGCTGCAGGCGCTGAGCCCGACCACCCCGCGTGTCATCGACGGCACCCAGGGCAAGCTCACGCTGACCGGCTACGACGCCACCAGCGGCAAGATCACCTACAGCTACCAGCAAGACGGCACCGCCAAGGATCACACCAAGGGCGACGACTCCGTCACCGACAAGTTCACGGTCACCGTCACCGACGCGGCCAACCAGGTCAAGTCCGACGACCTGGTCGTGCTCATCACCGACACCGCCCCTGAAGCCAAGCCCGACACCGCTACCGTCACCGAAGACACCGCGCTGAGCGCCTCCGGCAACGTCATCACCGGCACCGGCGCCGACACCCTCGGCGCGGACGCCACCAACGTCGTGGGCGTGGCCAAGGGCACGGTGGGCGCCGGCCAGAACGTCACCGGCAACGTCAACACCGCAGTCAACGGCGAGTACGGCAAGATCGTCCTCAAGGCCGACGGCTCCTACACCTACGAGCTGAACAACAACGATCCGCGCGTCAACGCGCTGCTCGATGGCCAGCAGCTCAAGGACACCTTCACCTACACGATCCGTGACGCCGACGGCGACGTCAGCACCACCACCATCACGGTCACCATCAACGGCCACACCGATGGCGTGCCGGGCGTGACCGTCCCCGACGCCAACGGCGCAGACGCCGGCAACATCAGCATCGCCGAGAACGCCACGCAGCCGGTCACCGGCGAACTGACCGTCACCGCGCCGGAAGGCCTGGCCACCGTCAAGATCGGCAACGTCACCCTCACCGTGGCCGAGCTGCAAGCGCTGAGCCCGACCACCCCGCGCGTCATCGACGGCACCCAGGGCAAGCTCACGCTGACCGGCTATGACGCCACCAGCGGCAAGATCACCTACAGCTACCAGCAGGACGGTACGGCCAAGGATCACACCAAGGGCGACGACTCCGTCACCGACAAGTTCACGGTCACCGTCACCGACGCGGCCAACCAGGTCAAGTCCGACGACCTGGTCGTGCTCATCACCGACACCGCCCCGGAAGCCAAGCCCGACACCGCTACCGTCACCGAAGACACCGCGCTGAGCGCCTCCGGCAACGTCATCACCGGCACCGGCGCCGACACCCTCGGCGCAGACGCCACCAACGTCGTGGGCGTGGCCAAGGGCACGGTGGGCGCCGGCCAGAACGTCACCGGCAACGTCAACACCGCAGTCAACGGCGAGTACGGCAAGATCGTCCTCAAGGCCGACGGCTCCTACACCTACGAGCTGAACAACAACGATCCGCGCGTCAACGCGCTGCTCGATGGCCAGCAGCTCAAGGACACCTTCACCTACACGATCCGTGACGCCGACGGCGACGTCAGCACCACCACCATCACGGTCACCATCAACGGCCACACCGATGGCGTGCCGGGCGTGACTGTCCCCGACACCAACGGCGCAGACGCCGGCAACGTCAGCATCGCGGAGAACGCCACGCAGCCGGTCACCGGCGAACTGACCGTCACCGCGCCGGAAGGCCTGGCCACCGTCAAGATCGGCAACGTCACCCTCACCGTGGCCGAGCTGCAGGCGCTGAGCCCGACCACCCCGCGTGTCATCGACGGCACCCAGGGCAAGCTCACGCTGACCGGCTACGACGCCACCAGCGGCAAGATCACCTACAGCTACCAGCAAGACGGCACCGCCAAGGATCACACCGACGGCGATGACTCCGTCACCGACAAGTTCACGGTCACCGTCACCGACGCGGCCAACCAGGTCAAGTCCGACGACCTGGTCGTGCTCATCACCGACACCGCCCCTGAAGCCAAGCCCGACACCGCTACCGTCACCGAAGACACCGCGCTGAGCGCCTCCGGCAACGTCATCACCGGCACCGGCGCCGACACCCTCGGCGCAGACGCCACCAACGTCGTGGGCGTGGCCAAGGGCACGGTGGGCGCCGGCCAGAACGTCACCGGCAACGTCAACACCGCAGTCAACGGCGAGTACGGCAAGATCGTCCTCAAGGCCGATGGCTCCTACACCTACGAGCTGAACAACAACGATCCGCGCGTCAACGCGCTGCTCGATGGCCAGCAGCTCAAGGACACCTTCACCTACACGATCCGTGACGCCGACGGCGACGTCAGCACCACCACCATCACGGTCACCATCAACGGCCACACCGATGGCGTGCCGGGCGTGACTGTCCCCGACGCCAACGGCGCAGACGCTGGCAACGTCAGCATCGCCGAGAACGCCACGCAGCCGGTCACCGGCGAACTGACCGTCACCGCGCCGGAAGGCCTGGCCACCGTCAAGATCGGCAACGTCACCCTCACCTTGGCCGAGCTGCAGGCGCTGAGCCCGACCACCCCGCGTGTCATCACCGGCACCGAAGGCAAGCTCACGCTGACCGGCTACGACGCCACCAGCGGCAAGATCACCTACAGCTACCAGCAAGACGGCACCGCCAAGGATCACACCGACGGCGATGACTCCGTCACCGACAAGTTCACGGTCACCGTCACCGACGCGGCCAACCAGGTCAAGTCCGACGACCTGGTCGTGCTCATCACCGACACCGCTCCGGAAGCCAAGCCCGACACCGCTACCGTCACCGAAGACACCGCGCTGAGCGCCTCCGGCAACGTCATCACCGGCACCGGCGCCGACACCCTCGGCGCAGACGCCACCAACGTCGTGGGCGTGGCCAAGGGCACGGTGGGCGCCGGCCAGAACGTCACCGGCAACGTCAACACCGCAGTCAACGGCGAGTACGGCAAGATCGTCCTCAAGGCCGATGGCTCCTACACCTACGAGCTGAACAACAACGATCCGCGCGTCAACGCGCTGCTCGATGGCCAGCAGCTCAAGGACACCTTCACCTACACGATCCGTGACGCCGACGGCGACGTCAGCACCACCACCATCACGGTCACCATCAACGGCCACACCGATGGCGTGCCGGGCGTGACTGTCCCCGACGCCAACGGCGCAGACGCTGGCAACGTCAGCATCGCCGAGAACGCCACGCAGCCGGTCACCGGCGAACTGACCGTCACCGCGCCGGAAGGCCTGGCCACCGTCAAGATCGGCAACGTCACCCTCACCGTGGCCGAGCTGCAGGCGCTGAGCCCGACCACCCCGCGTGTCATCACCGGCACCGAAGGCAAGCTCACGCTGACCGGCTACGACGCCACCAGCGGCAAGATCACCTACAGCTACCAGCAAGACGGCACCGCCAAGGATCACACCAAGGGCGACGACTCCGTCACCGACAAGTTCACGGTCACCGTCACCGACGCGGCCAACCAGGTCAAGTCCGACGACCTGGTCGTGCTCATCACCGACACCGCTCCGGAAGCCAAGCCCGACACCGCTACCGTCACCGAAGACACCGCGCTGAGCGCCTCCGGCAACGTCATCACCGGCACCGGCGCCGACACCCTCGGCGCAGACGCCACCAACGTCGTGGGCGTGGCCAAGGGCACGGTGGGCGCCGGCCAGAACGTCACCGGCAACGTCAACACCGCAGTCAACGGCGAGTACGGCAAGATCGTCCTCAAGGCCGACGGCTCCTACACCTACGAGCTGAACAACAACGACCCGCGCGTCAACGCGCTGCTCGATGGCCAGCAGCTCAAGGACACCTTCACCTACACGATCCGTGACGCCGACGGCGACGTCAGCACCACCACCATCACGGTCACCATCAACGGCCATACCGATGGCGTGCCGGGCGTGACTGTCCCCGACGCCAACGGCGCAGACGCCGGCAACGTCAGCATCGCCGAGAACGCCACGCAGCCGGTCACCGGCGAACTGACCGTCACCGCGCCGGAAGGCCTGGCCACCGTCAAGATCGGCAACGTCACCCTCACCGTGGCCGAGCTGCAGGCGCTGAGCCCGACCACCCCGCGTGTCATCACCGGCACCGAAGGCAAGCTCACGCTGACCGGCTACGACGCCACCAGCGGCAAGATCACCTACAGCTACCAGCAGGACGGTACGGCCAAGGATCACACTGCCGGCGACAACTCCGTCACCGACAAGTTCACGGTCACCGTCACCGACGCGGCCAACCAGGTCAAGTCCGACGACCTGGTCGTGCTCATCACCGACACCGCGCCTGAAGCCAAGCCCGACACCGCTACCGTCACCGAAGACACCGCGCTGAGCGCCTCCGGCAACGTCATCACCGGCACCGGCGCCGACACCCTCGGCGCAGACGCCACCAACGTCGTGGGCGTGGCCAAGGGCACGGTGGGCGCCGGCCAGAACGTCACCGGCAACGTCAACACCGCAGTCAACGGCGAGTACGGCAAGATCGTCCTCAAGGCCGATGGCTCCTACACCTACGAGCTGAACAACAACGATCCGCGCGTCAACGCGCTGCTCGATGGCCAGCAGCTCAAGGACACCTTCACCTACACGATCCGTGACGCCGACGGCGACGTCAGCACCACCACCATCACGGTCAGCATCAACGGCCACACCGATGGCGTGCCGGGCGTGACTGTCCCCGACGCCAACGGCGCAGACGCTGGCAACGTCAGCATCGCCGAGAACGCCACGCAGCCGGTCACCGGCGAACTGACCGTCACCGCGCCGGAAGGCCTGGCCACCGTCAAGATCGGCAACGTCACCCTCACCGTGGCCGAGCTGCAGGCGCTGAGCCCGACCACCCCGCGTGTCATCACCGGCACCGAAGGCAAGCTCACGCTGACCGGCTACGACGCCACCAGCGGCAAGATCACCTACAGCTACCAGCAGGACGGTACGGCCAAGGATCACACTGCCGGCGACAACTCCGTCACCGACAAGTTCACGGTCACCGTCACCGACGCGGCCAACCAGGTCAAGTCCGACGACCTGGTCGTGCTCATCACCGACACCGCGCCTGAAGCCAAGAACGACACGGCGGGCATCACCGAAGGCACGACCGCCCCCATCTCCGGCAACTTGTTGGGCAACGACACGCTCGGCGCCGATGCAGTCACGACGGTCATCACTACCGGCGACGCCAAGTACGGCACGCTGGTGGACAATGGCGATGGCACCTGGTCTTATCAGCTCAACAACAGCCTGCAAGCTGTCCAGGGGCTGCAGGCGGGCGAATTGCTGACCGAGACCATCCGCTACACCATCACCGATGCCGACGGCGACAAGAGCGAGGCCGTGCTGACGATTACGATTACCGGCACGAACGATCTGCCCTCCATCAGCAGCGCCAGCATCAACCTGTCCGAAGAAGGCCTGCCGCACGGCATACCCGACAACACGGGCACCATCGATACGACGAACGCCGTCACCTACTCCGGCAACCTGACCATCTCCGATTTGGATGTGAAGGACACCCATACCGTCACCTTGGTCAAGCCGGCGGACAATGCCCTGACCTCGCAAGGGAAACCTGTCGTCTGGACCTTGTCGGACAATGGCCACACCCTGGTCGGCAAGGACTTCCACGGAAACCCCGTCATCACCGTCACGATGACCGACGCGGGCGGCTACACCGTAACCCTGTCGGGCCAAGTGGATCACCCGACGAACTCGGTCGAGGACGTGCTCCAGCTGGGCATCGGCGTGCAGGTCAACGATGGCCACGCCACCAGCAACGGCACCATCACGATCAATATCGAGGATGACAGTCCGGAATTCGGCGCCGTCACCAATACGGTGATGGAGAATGCCGCTACCAGCGCCACCGGCATTCTGGAATTCCATACGGGTGCCGACGCCGTGGGCGCCACGCTGGTTGTGTCGTCTGTCGGTCAGCTGCCGCAGAACTGGACGACCAGCGCGCTCAACAAGTCTTCGGTCGACATCTTCTCGCCCAACGGGACCAAGATCTTCACGGTGACCCTGAATCCGGAGGGCGGCTATACCGTCACCCAGCACGAAGCCCGGCCCGGGACGACCGCGTCGATCGACTTGGCCTCCTCGATCAGCAACAACCCCCAATCCTCCTATGACCTCGGCTATGCCACGCTGAGCGCCGGCGGCGGAAAGACGTTCAACGCCAACACGTTCGGCAGCGGAAATTCGTTCGGGATCGGCAACACCTCCTTCGACTCGGGCGAGAGCTTCCGCATGGACTTCAAGAAAGCCCTCTCGGATTTCACGCTTAATGTCGCGGAAGTCAAGGGAAGCGGCACGCTCAATGTCACGATATGGAGCGATGGCGTTTCCAAGGTCATCACCGTACCCGTGAACAATACGACTGGCGCCATCCACATCACGAAGGAGATGTTGAGCCAGGGCACCCCCTCGTTCTCTCAATTCGATAGCATCGAGGTCGCCGCGGGCAGCGGCGTCAGGATGTCCTTCCTCACGACCGGCTCCTATACGGAAAGCGTTCCCGCCGGCCCGATGGACTTCACGGTTGGCGTTACCGGAACGGATGGCGACGGCGACAAGGTGAACACGCATTTCAACGTGACCTCCACTGCGGAGTCCGCCGTTACGAACGCGACGAACAAGGTCGCGGAAGCCACCGGCGACACGGTTACGGGAACGATGCAGATCTCCGCGGCGTTGGGCATTGTGAGCGTCGACGTAAATGGCGTGGACGTCACCAAGGCGACGAATGCCAACCCCGTCAGCCTGACCACGGGCAAGGGCACGCTGAAGATCACCGGCTACGATCCGGCTACCGGCAAGCTCACTTACACCTATACCGAGAAGGGGAAATCCCAGGATCACTCTAACGGCAAGGACAGTGTGCATGACGACTTCACCGTGACCGCCAAGAATGCTGGCGGCCACGGCAGCAGCGGCAAGCTGACCATCCAGATCACCGACAGCGCGCCCGAGGCAAAGCCGGACACGGCCAGCGTGACGGAAGACAAGGTCTTGGAAGCCACGGGCAATGTCATCACCGGCACCGGTGCGGACGCCGTGGGCGCCGACGTGACCACCGTGGTCGGCGTGGCCAAGGGTGCTGCCAACGCGAACAAGGCGATCGAAGGCAACGTCGACGCCGAGGTCAATGGCGTGTACGGCAAGATCACCATCCACGCCGATGGCACCTATACCTATACCCTGAATAACAGCGATCCGCGCGTCAATGCGCTGGGGCAAGGCAACACGCTCTCGGACGTGTTCTCGTACACCATCCGCGATTCCGACGGCGACTTCAGCACCACGACCATCACCATCACGATCAATGGCACCAATGACGTGCCGGTGATGACCAACGACTTCCGGTCTGTCACCGAAGACGTGAACGTCACGGCCGGAAATCTCACCGTCAAGGGCGCGGTCACCATCACGGATCCCGATGCCGGCCAGTCGACCTTCGACACAAACACCCTCAAGCTCACCAGCAGTACGCATGCGGGCGGAGCGCTGGGCGCCATCGTGATGAAAGCCGATGGCACCTACACCTACAACGTCAACAACGCCGCGATCCAGTTCCTCAAGGCGGGCGAAAGCATCGTCGAGACCTACACGGTCGCCTCCGCCGACGGCTCGGCCACCAGCACCATCACCATCACCATCAATGGTGTCAACGACGCGCCCACGACCGTGGACGGTTCCGCGAACCTGGAAGCTGACGATAGCCAGTACGTCTTCTCATTGAACGATTTCCGCTTCGACGATGGAGCGGAAGGCAACAGCCTGCAAAGCGTCATCATCACCCAACCGCCCACCAGCGGCACGATGACCTATAACGGCAAGCCGGTCACGGCCGGCATGGAGATTCCGAAGTCGGCCATCGAACAAGGCCTGCTGAAGTTCACTCCGGGCGCCGACAAGCAGGACAGCTCCTTCAATTTCCAAGTGAAGGACAATGGCGGCACGGCGAATGGCGGCAACGACACCTCGACCGAGCACAAGTTCGTCATCTCCGCCGACCACCTGGTGACCAATGGCAATGACAACAGCGGCAGCGGCGGCAAGCCGCCGCTGAACGGCGGGTCGGGCGATGACATCATCCTGGCGGACCACGGCGGCTACGTCACGAACGTCACCCCCGGCACGAACTACAACATCGCACTGGTGGTGGACCGTTCGGGCAGCATGTCCGCGCAATCGGGTTCCGGTGTCAACCGCATGCAGCTGGTCAAGGACGCGCTGGTCAAGCTCGCCGCCGACCTGGAGAAGCACGACGGCGTCGTCAATGTATCGCTGATCGGCTTCGCAACCCATGCTCAAGCTCCGATCACGTTCAACAACCTCACGAAGGACAATCTGAGCCAGTTGATCGAGGCGATCAACAAACTCACAATTGCGAGCGGCGATATCGCGGGCACCAACTACGAGGCGGCGTTCAACGCCACCGTGAAGTGGTTTGCTGACCAAGGCAAAGCGACCCCGAATGGGGTGAAGTTCGAAAACCTGACCTTCTTCCTGACCGACGGCAATCCGACTCAGTACTACAACAACGGCGGGAGCGTCAAAGGACCGGGTAACGATACCGACTACAACACCATGAAGGAATCCGTCGACGCCTTCAAAGCCTTGAGTGGCACCAGCAAGGTCCACGGCATCGGTATCGGAACCGGCATCGACAGCAACATCCTGCGCTTCTTCGACAATACAGACACTGTCGGCAATGGCCAGATCTCGTTTGACTACTGGGGCTGGGACACCGTCACCGGCAAGGTTGGTTCCATTGACATCGTCAACACCGCAAACGACCTGGCGGCCGCGCTCAAGGGAGGCAGCAGCACGAGCAATCCGGCCGAAGTCGGCCACGACACCGTCTACGGCGGCGACGGCAACGACATCATCTTCGGTGACGCGATCAACACCGACCACCTGGCGTGGGCCGGCAATCCCGCGGGATCCCACAATGGTGGCGGTCTCGACTCGCTGAAGGACTACCTCACGGCCGTGGACGGCGTCGCGCCGACCAACGAACGGATATACGAGTTCATCAAGCAGAATCCGGGACAGTTCGATGCGGCTGGCGACACGCGTGGCGGCAATGACGAATTGCACGGCGGCAAGGGCGACGACATCATCTATGGCCAGGGCGGCAATGATGTCTTGTGGGGCGATGACGGCAACGACAAGCTCTATGGCGGAACCGGCAACGACGAGCTCCACGGCGGCGCTGGCAACGACATCCTGGTCGGCGGCAAGGGCAACGACACCATGTGGGGTGACGGCGGCAGCGACACGTTCAAGTGGCAGCTCGGCGACCAGGGCACCACGGCGCAACCTGCGATCGACACGATCAAGGACTTCTCGAAGGCCTCGGTCGCCGACGGCGGGGATGTGCTGGACCTGAAGGACCTGCTCGTGGGCGAGAAGGACGGCAACCTGTCGCAGTACCTGAACTTCAAGCAGGATCCGGCCAACTCCAACAATACGCTCGTCGAGATCAACACCCAGGGCAAGCTTGGCACCCAGGGCGCGGATCAGAAGATCGTGCTGGAGAACGTCGATCTCACCCATGACGCGAACGGTCAGGCCATGAGCAATCAGGCCATCATCAACGACCTGCTGCAGAAGGGTAAGCTGAACGTCGACCACAGCTAAGCAACAAGCCCCAGGGAAGGCCGGCAACGGCCTTCCCTGCTTGGCATCTTTCCCCAAGCAGCAGCATTGCGGCTTGGCACTGTCAGTATTGCCAGTATCGAGCTCTGGCAACGAAATCTAGTATCTGGCCTTCTTGGATAACCCCCTGGAAAGGGAACCAACATGGCCAATACGTCTCCCGCAATCGTCAACGAAATTTCCGATCGCGCGTGGCTGCGCCATAGCGACGGATCCCTCACCGAACTGCACCTCGGCAGCAAGGTCCCGGCCGGCAGCGACCTGGTCACTGCGTCGGGCGCGACGGTTTCCCTCCAAGTTGAAAACGGCATCCCTCGGAGCTAACGGCGACGCTAACCGGCAGCCAGACTAGCAATGAAGCAGCCTCGGTCGGTGACGACAAGATCCATGCCGGCGACGGCTCAGACATCCTGTTCGGCGATGCGATCAATACGGACCGTTTGCCCTGGGGTATCGGTGACAACCCCGCGCAACCCGCGAACCTTCCCCCCGGGTCCAGCCTCGACGCGCTCAAGCAGTTCCTGCTATTGAAGAACGGCATCCAACCGACCGACGCCGATCTGCACAAGTTCATCTCAGACAACCACGCGCTTTTCGACGTACAGGGAGATACGCGCGGCGGCAATGATGAACTGCATGGCGGCGCGGGCAACGACATTCTCTATGGCCAGGGAGGAAGCGACCTGCTCCACGGCGACGATGGCAACGACGTCCTGTCCGGCGGCGCTAGCAAAGACACGCTGTTTGGCGATGCCGGCAACGATGTTCTGCTTGGCGGCAAAGGCGATGACATCCTGTACGACGGTTCAGGCGGCGACACATTCAAGTGGGCGTTCAACGACCAAGGCGCCGCAGGCACCCCGGCCGTGGATACGATCAAGGACTTCTCGCCCCTGAAGCCCTCCGACGGCGGCGACATTCTGGATCTGCAGGGGTTGCTGGTCGGCGAGAATGACGGCTCACTGGCCAAGTACCTGAATTTCCACAAGGAAGGCAACGATACAGTCATCGATGTGAACACCCAGGGCAAGCTGGGCACGCAGGGCGCGGATCAGAAAATCGTACTGGAGAACGTCGACCTCACCCACGATGCTTACGGCCAATTCATGAACAACCACGCCATCATCAATGACCTGCTGCAGAAAGGAAAGTTGAACGTCGACCATGCCTAGGCGACGAATCCAGGAAGGGCCGGAAACGGCCTTCTCGCATGATTCGTCTTCCATCAAGCTGCTACGTCTTTGCTTAGCACTATTAGTATTGGCAGTATCGAGCGGCAGCAACGCCCTCTAGTATCAAACCATCTTGGACAACGCTCTGAAACGAGACCAACATGGCCAATACTCCCGCCGCAATCGTCAACGAAATCTCCGGTCGCGCATGGATACGCAATAGCGACGGTTCCCTGACCGAACTGCATCAAGGCAGCAAAGTCGCGGTCGGCAGTGACGTCGTCACAGCCTCGGGCGCCACGGTTTCCCTGCATATTGAAAACGGCATGCCGATCGTCATCGGCGAAGACCGCGACGTCGCGCTGACCAGCGAAATGACCGGCATTCTGGATGATGCGTCCGAAGCGGCGGTAGCGCCGCCCGCTGGCACCGACTCCGACCGATTGTTGGCCGCACTGCAAGACGGCCGCGACCTGTTCGACGAACTCGATCCCACCGCCGCCGTCGTGGCAGGCGGCGGCGGTGGAGGCGGCAGCAGCTTTGTCCGACTGGCTCGCCTTCTTGAAACGACCAGTCCGCTCGACCTGGCCTACTCGAATCCCGCACGCGATGAAGCGGTCTTGCCACGCATGTCCAGCATTGGCCCCGTCAATGGCGACGACCAGGCGCCCACTCCCGTCAGCGTCAACCATGCCCCCACCGCGCGGGACGATGCGGGTCAAGGCGATCAAGACGGCCAGGTGCGCGGCAACCTGCTCTCGAACGACTCAGACCCGGACGGCGATCACCTGACGATAGCGTCGGTAGGTAGCCGGCCCATGACCGCGGACGGCATTTCAATCGCGGGCAGCAATGGCGGCACATTCACAGTCCTGCCTGACGGTAGCTATGTCTTCACGCCGGGAAACGAGTTTGACCGCCTGGCCGCGGGCGAAACCGCCACCAGCACCATTTCGTACACCATCACGGATCCCAGCGGCGCCACCTCCACGGCAACCGCCGTCGTGACGATCACCGGCACCAACGACGGGCCAGTCTCCACTGCCATTTCCGATATCTCCAGCCTGGACGCTCAGACCCATGTGAGCTACGACATCTCCGGCCGCTTCTCGGATCCGGACGCGAGCGACAAGCTTACCTACACCGCAACCGGCTTGCCGCCCGGCCTGAGCATCGATCCTCGCACCGGCATCATTAACGGTGATATCGATCCTTCGGCGTCGCAAGGCAGCAGTATCGGCGTATACAACGTCACCATCACCGCCACAGACCCCTCTGGCGCGACAACCTCGCAGAAGTTCGACTGGGCCATTGCCAATCCCGCCCCCCTGGCGGCTGGCGACTCGGGCGCTGTCAGCGAGGATTCGACTCTCGACGTCAGTGCTCAAAACGGCGTGTTGGCAAACGACAACGACCCAGACGGCGACGCGCTTGCCGTTTCGCAAGTGAACGGCAACGCAGCCAACGTAGGCGCCGCCATCGCGGGCTCCCACGGCGGCACGTTCACACTGAACGCCGATGGCTCCTACAGCTTCGACCCAGGCTCTGCCTTTCAACACCTCGGCGTCGGCCAGAAAGCCTACAGTTCGATCACTTATACCGTCTCCGATGGCGAGGGCGGTACCAGCTCGGCCGTCTTGACCGTTGAAATCACGGGCGCCAACGACGCGCCGATCCTCCAGGCACACGACAACCTGGTGTTAGAGGACCACGCGGCATCCGGCAACGTGCTCATCGGGGCAATCGATGTCGACAACGACGCGCTGACTGTCACAACGTTCACCCTCAATGGCACAACGTACTCCGCCGGCATCACTGCGTACATGGAGGGCGTGGGCTCAATCCTCGTGAAAGCCGACGGCAATTATGTGTTCACACCGGACGCAAACTGGAACGGAAACGTCCCGCAGATCACGTACACCGTGACGGACGGCACGCTCACGACCTCATCCACCTTGAACATTCGAGTTCTGTCCGTCAACGACGCCCCGGTGTCGCAAGACGCCTCCGGCAACGTCGTGGCAGGCGGCCGCTACACGTTCAGTCTGAATGACTTCCCATTCTCCGACCCAGGGGAGGGACATTCGATGAAGTCGGTGATTATCGACTCTCTACCCCAACACGGTCGGCTGCTCTTGAATGGCAAAGCGATTGTGCAAGGACAAGAAATCAGCACTGAAGATCTGGCCAGCGGAAAGTTAGTGTTCCAACCCGACGCTGTGACCTTCGACGGAAACAATACTTCATCGTCCTTCGACTTTCGCGTCAGAGATAACGGTGGCACTTCCAACGGAGGCGACGACCTATCCCATCAGCAGACATTCAAAATCAACGTAGGCCAGCTCATCGTCGGTGGCGACGACGATTACAACCGAGCCCAGATCATCGACAATTGGTACGGCGGAGACGGCAATGACGTGATACTAGGCGACCACGGAGGCATGCTCGGCCTTCCCCCTCCTCCCCCAAAACCTGCTGACTTTTGGATTTCTCAAGGCCGAGAAGCTGAGGCCGGCGACTTGCCAGGCCATGTACTGGCCTTGCCGGACACAGATTGGATCTCCGGAGGAAAGGGTTCAGACATCCTGTTCGGCGATGCGATCAACACCGATCAGTTACCCTGGGGCATCGATGGCAATCCCGCCAGACCTGAAGGTCTGCACGACGGGTTGGGCCTGGAGGCGCTCAAGCAATTCTTGTTTCTGAAGGTTGGCGTGCCGCCTACGGATGTAGATCTGCACAAGTTCATCTCGGAAAACCATGAAATCCTAGAAGTGCATGGAGATACGCGCGGTAGTTTCGATATCCTACACGGCGGCGATGGCGACGACATCCTCTACGGCCAAGGTAGCCACGACACCTTGTACGGTGGCAATGGCCGCGACATCCTGTCGGGCGGCACAGGCAACGACTATCTCGAAGGCGATGCAGGCAGTGATGTTCTGATAGGTGGCATGGGTAATGACCTCATGTACGGCGACGGCAATGGCGTCCGATATGACGACAACAGCGACACGTTCAAGTGGGGACTCAATGACCAGGGCACCACGGACGCCCCTGCTGTGGATAGGATCATGGACTTCTCGATTCAAAAGCAAGCCGACGGCGGCGACATTCTTGACTTGCAGGAACTACTCGTCGGCGAAAACGACGGCAACCTAACCAACTACCTGGGCTTCCGCAAGGAAGACAACGACACGGTCATCGATGTGAACACCCACGGCCAGCTGGGTACCCAGGGCGCGGACCAAAAGATCGTGCTGGCAAACGTGGATCTCACCCACGATACCTACGGCCAGTCCATGAGCAACCAGGCCATCATCAATGACCTGCTGCAGAAAGGTAAGCTAACCGTCGACCACGCCTGAACAATAGCTCCCGGGGAGATCCGCAACGGATCTTCCCGCCCCCGCATGACGCATTTTTTCCCAGGGCGCGTCTAAGATGCCCGGAAAAATGTGAAAATCCGTTTCATGCCATCGTCCCGCCGTTTCCGCCGCACGCTGAATCTGTGCCGATTGGCTTTGCTATGCCTGGCTTGCGGCTGGGGCGGAAGTTCCGCCCTGGAAGTGAATGCCGACCGGCTGCAAAGCCTGTCGGCCAGTCGCTATGGCGCAAAAGGCTCCAAGGCGGTATCGGAATGGCTGCAATTGATGCGCAGTCCCCCCTCTGCCCAGGAAAGAGGCGCGCTGACACAGGCCAATGATTTCTGGAACCGCTCCCTGATGTCCGGCGAGGACATCACCATCTGGAAACAGGCCGATTACTGGGCCACGCCGTTAGAATCGCTGGGCAGGGGCGCCGGCGACTGCGAAGACTACGTCATCGGCAAGTACTTCACGCTGCTGGCGCTGGGCGTGCCGGCCAACAAGCTGCGATTCATCTATGTCCGCGCGCGCATCGGCGGCGCGGCCAGCAGCACCCAGATCGCCCACATGGTGCTGGGTTATTACGAAACCCCCAATGCCGTGCCGCTGGTGCTGGACAACCTGATCTCGACCATTTTGCCCGCCACGCAGCGTCGCGACCTGACGCCGGTATTCAGTTTCAATGCCGACGGCGTCTACGTGGACGGCAAGCCCGCCGCGCCGGTTGACCGTCTCAGCCGCTGGCGTGATCTACTTCAACGCATGGAACGGGAAGGCGTGCGCCCCTGATGTCCGGAAATAAGACTATGTCCATACTTCGACAGCTATTGCTCAGCGTTACCCTCGCCATCGGCGTCATCCTGCTGGGCACGCTCGCGCTCAGCGTGAATTCCGCTCGGGAGTACCTGTCCGGCCAACTGCAGGTGCAGAGCACGGACGCCGCCGTGTCGTTGGCGCTGTCGCTCTCGCAGCCAGCGAACAACGACCCGGTCGTGCAAGAGCTGCTGGTGTCGGCGCTGTATGACGGCGGGCATTTCTCGCTGGTGCGCTTGAGCGATCCGGAAGGCAAGGTTCTGATCGAACGGAAATCCACGGCCACCGCGGCGTCGGTTCCGGCCTGGTTTCAGGCGCTGGCCCCCTTGACTACGCAATCGGCCAGCCATGCCGTCAGCGATGGCTGGCGCCAGATCGGCGAGGTCACACTGATCGCCAACGACGCCTATGCATGGGAAGCCCTGTGGCGCAGCAGCCTCAAGATGATCGCCCTGGTGGTGGGCGCCGGCATCCTGTGGGCCGTGTTCGCCTTCATGCTGGTGGGCTGGATCAAGAACCGCCTGCTGCGTGAAATCAGCGACCACGTGCGCAGTATCGGCCAGGACTCCCCGACGGAACAGGTCGAGGCGCGCGTGCCTGAACTGTCCGGGGTGGTGCAGGCGCTGAACCAGACCCGCGAACGCATCCATGCCAGCGTCGAAGAACAGAACGCCAAGATCGAGTCGCTGGAGCTGGAGCTGAACCAGGATCCGGTCACGGGCCTGCCGAACCGCAAGTACTTCGTCAACGAGTTCCGCCGCGCGCTGGAGGCCCCTGCCCTCACAAGCGGCCGTGGCATCGACGGCGGCCACGTTCTGGTGTTCCGCCAACGCGACCTGGCGGACCTGAATCGCCATATGCCGCGCGAGTTCATCGACCAATGGCTGCGCACGGCTTGCGAGCGCATCCGCGGTACGCTCAAGAGCATGCACGTGGCCTCGCCCCTGCTGGCCCGCCTGAACGGCTCGGATTTCGCCTTGCTGCTGCCGGGCTGCGCGGCGCCCCAGGCCATGATGGTGGCCGAGCAGGTGCGCGCCGACCTGCACGCGTCCCGCATTCCCGTGGGCGAAGGACATCTGTGCCGCTGGGCGCAGGCCATGACCGACTATGGCCACGGCAGCCAGGCCGGGCCGGTGCTTGCACGCCTGGATTTCGGCTTGATGCGGGCGGAAAGCGCCGGCAACGACCATGTCGTGATCGCCGGAGCGACCGACATGCAGTCGCCTTCGGAATCGGGTGAACGCGCCTGGAAGGACGCGATCCAATCCGCTCTGGAAGAACATTGTTTCGAGCTGGCCACGGAAGACCTGCGAGCCACCGACGGCAGCACCGTCCGTACCGAAGCGATGCTGATGCTGCGGACCGCGGCCGACCAGGTGCCGATCCCCGCCACGCTGTTCATCCCGCCGGCCGTGCGCCTGGATCTGGTGGCTGATTGCGACCTGGAAGCCGTGAGCCTGGGGCTGGACTGGCTGGCCGCCAACCCGGGCGAACTGGCTGTGCGGGTGGCCCTGCCCTCGTTGCGAGGCCAGAAGTTCTTCCGCCAGTTGGCCCTGTTGCTGACCGAACACCGGCCTCTGGCGCGCCGTCTGTACCTGGAAATCGACGCGCACGGCCTGGTGGAATGCCACGAGCAGATCGCCACGCTGGCCCGCGTCGCATCGGAGTTCGGCACGCATATCGGCGTGCGCCGCCTGGCTCAGCAGTTCGGCGCAGTTGCGCAGTTGCACACCCTGCCCTTGTCGTACGTGAAACTGGGCGGCGGTTTCGTCGGCGGCATGTCGCAAAGCCCCGGCAGCCAACAGTTGACGGCATCGGTGCTGGAAACCGCGCGCGGCTTGAAGATAGCGGTCTATGCCGAAGATGTGCCGGATGCCGAAACGCAGCGCATCCTGGCCAGGCTGGGCATCGCTGTCATGCGCGGTCCCGGCGTCAGGACAGCCGCGTCATAAGGCAGCGATTCAAGAGGCGGCCGTAAAAATCACGGCCGCCGCAGCCGCCTCAGCGGGCGGCTTTACCCTTGGACTGTTCGTACAGCGGCAGCACCTGCTGGGCTGCGGCCTGCAGATCGCTGATGCGCGATGCGGCAGACGGGTGGGTCGACAGGATTTCGGGCGGTGCGCTGCCCTGATCTGCCGCGCCCATCTTCTGCCACAGCGTCACGGCGGCGCGCGGATCGTATCCCGCCCTGGCCGCCAGCTCCACACCCATGCGGTCGGCTTCGGTTTCGTGCGTGCGGCTGTTGGGCAGCGTGAACATGACGCTGGTGAACTGTTCGCCCAGGTCGGACGCCGCGGAAGATCCGGTGGCGATCGCCAGCACCGACAAGCCCAGGTTGGTGGCCATCTGCTGGGATACGCGTTCGCGCGCATGCTCCCGCAAGGCGTGCGAAATCTCATGGCCCAGCACCGCCGCCAGCTCATCGTCCGTGGGTTTGATCTTGGCCAGCAAGCCCGTGTAGACCGCAATCTTGCCGCCCGGCATGCACCAGGCGTTGATCTCGTTGCTGGACAACACATGCACTTCCCATTTCCAGTTGGCGGCGTCAGGCCGGAAGACTCCTGCCTGCGCGATCAGCCGCTGGGAAATGGTGCGGACCCGCGCCACCTGTTGAGGGTCGCGGTCCAGCAGGCCCTTGGCTTGCGCCTGCTTGAGTATGTCGGCGTACTGCTGGGTCGCCTCTTGTTCCAGCGCCTGCGAAGGCACCATGCTGGACATGTACTGGGTCCGGTTGACGCCGATGGCGCCCGACTGCGTGGTATTCATGCCGGTGCAGCCCGCCAGGGCCGCCAGCGCGAGCGCCGCGCCCGCGTTGCGCAGCAGATGACGTTTCCGGTTCATGACGGGCCTCCCAGACAATTCGAAGAGCAACAGCGTATCAGACTACCGGATCGCCGCACTGGCCGCGGTGGCGCAGGGCATGATCTATCAAGACCAGCGCCAGCATCGCTTCGGCGATGGGCGTGGCGCGGATGCCGACGCAAGGATCATGACGGCCCAGCGTCTGCACCATGACCGGGTCATTGGCGCGGTTCACGGAGCGGCGCTCGACCCGGATACTGGAGGTCGGCTTGATGGCCAGCGAAACGGTGACTGGCTGGCCAGTGGAAATGCCGCCCAACACTCCGCCCGCGTTATTGGTCAGGAAACCGTCCGGGGTAATTTCGTCGCCGTGCTCCGAGCCTCGTTGAGCGATGCTGTCAAAACCCGCTCCGATCGACACGCCCTTCACGGCATTCAGGCCCATCATCACGTGTGCGATGTCGGCGTCCAGACGGTCGTAGATCGGTTCGCCCCAGCCCGCGGGCAGGTTCTCGGCCACGACCTCGATCCGGGCGCCCACGGAGTCGCCGTCGCGGCGCAACTGGTCCATGTAGGCTTCCAGTTCGGGAACGACCGCGGCGTTTGGCGCATAGAACGGATTATTGGGAACGTCTTCCCACGAAACGAAGGGAATCGCAATGGGGCCAAGCTGGCTCATGTAGCCGCGCACCTTGACGCCGTATTGTTCCGCCAGCCATTTCTTGGCGATGGCGCCTGCCGCCACGGTCGGCGCCGTCAAGCGCGCGGAGGAACGGCCGCCCCCGCGCGGGTCGCGCACGCCGAACTTGCGCCAGTAGGCGTAATCGGCATGGCCCGGACGGAAGGTATCGGCAATATTGGAGTAGTCCTTGCTGCGCGCATCCGTGTTGCGGATAAGCAGACCGATGGGCGTACCCGTCGTCACTCCCTCGTAGACGCCCGACAGGATTTCCACCTGGTCGGCTTCCTGGCGCTGCGTGACGTGGCGGGATGTGCCAGGGCGGCGACGGTCCAGTTCGAGCTGGATGTCGGAGACATCCAGCGGCAGCCCCGGAGGACAGCCGTCCACGACGCAACCGATGGCCGGCCCGTGGGATTCGCCGAAATTGGTGACGGTAAAGAGGGTACCTAGGGTATTGCCGGGCATAGGGAGTCAACAGGTGGGGTTTGCAAGCAACCCCGATTATGACACCGCCGAGGCCAAAGCCTGGATTTCGGACGCCGGCGCGGGGCGTCCCAACAGGAAACCTTGCATCACCCGGCATCCCAGGGACTTCAGGATCTCGCGCTGCCCCTCGGTTTCGACGCCTTCGGCCACCACCGGCAGATGCATCGCCTGGCACAGGCCGAACAGCGCCGAGACCACTTCGCGGCTGCCGGCATCGGATTCCAGCGCGGAGATGAAGCTGCGGTCGATCTTGACCCAGTCGATCGGCAGGCAACGCAGATGGTTCAGACTGGAATAGCCGCAGCCGAAATCGTCCAACGCCACGCCGATGCCCATCGCACGCAGCGTGTTCAGGATCTTCACATGCCGTTCGTAATGCAGGATGAAGAGGGATTCCGTGATCTCCAGCACCAGCTTGCGCGGGGCCAGGTTTGCGGCCGCCAGCGCATTTGACACGAGTTCGACCAAGCCATCTTCGTTCATCTGCTTGACCGACAGGTTTACGTGCACGCGCCAGGTCGCCGGCCATAGTGCCGCCTGCGTACATGCCCGCTCCAATATCCAGGCCCCCAACGGCACGATCAGGCCGCTGCGCTCGGCCAATTCGATGGTCACCGCGGGCGAGACGCTGCCGAGCACGGGGTGATGCCAGCGCAGCAGCGCCTCGCAGCCCTGCACCATGCCGGTGCCGCTGTCACAGACCGGCTGGTAATACAGTTCGAACTGATCCATGTCCGGCGTGGTCAGCGCCAGCCGCAGGTCGTTTTCCAGCCCCTGCTGGTCGCGCTGGCGCGCCAGCATGCGGAAATCAAACAAGTTCCAGCCTGGGCCGCCGCGCTCCTTCAGCGGCAGCAGGGCCACCTGGACACAGCGCTGCAGTTCTTCCACGCTGCGGCCGTGCTCGGGATACAAGGCGGCGCCGACGCGGAACATGGCCATCAGCGGACGTCCGCCCAGCTCGTAGGGTACGCTCAGGGCTTCCAGCAGCTTGGCCGACACCTGGGCCGCCCCCGCCTCATCCACGTCGGGTGCGCAGACCGTGAAAGCATCCGCCCCCGAACGCGCCACCATGCCGCCCATCGACCGGCAGATCAACCCCAGGCGATTGGCCACCTGCACCAGCAGGGCTTGATCTTCGCCCGCGCGCAACATGGCGCTGATCTCGGCATATTGCTCGAAGCTCACCAGGAAGAACGCGCCGCGGCGCGAGCGGCCCTCTGCATTGTTGAGCCAGGCGCGGGCGCGCCGGTGCAATTCCTGCTGATTCAGGACACCGGTCAGTTCATCGCGCGTCAGGCGTTGACGCAGCAGGCGTTCCCTGCGTACGAAGACCCAGCATATCGCTACAAGTGCGCCCGCAAGCGTCAGGCACAGTGCGAGCAGGTAACTCTCACGCACGAAGCCCCCTATCCATAAGCCCCTGGCGTTGCGGTTCGAAAGGGAACCCAAGGACTGTAACATTTTTTAAAATATGCATTATTTTCGCAAAAAACGCCACACTTCAGAGGCAACGCACCTCTTTTCCCTGTATTCCTACGGTTACTTTGGTTGCTCACGGAGGGCTTCGGGATGAGCCACGGCAGACTGGCGCCGGCCCTCGCGCCATGCTCGCCTACTACTTACGACAGCTACACCCGAAAAATTAATACACCGTGTCTCGATAGTTGTCATTCAAAATCAGACAGCTTCGAAATAATTGCACAGCTTGGCCCCTTACGGCACGAATTTAGTAATATTCGGCACGTTCTGTGACATGTAGAATTGCTGTACCACTGATGTATTAGTGACTCGTATCACACCCGTATCCAGGCCCTCTAGCGCTGATCGCGATCCGACGCCATTCCATCCGGACAACTGGCAGTCCTCAGTTCAGGCCACGCAATGGCCAGGAAGGGAACCTCCAAATACATGTCCACTTTCCGCCGGCTCCTTTTCTTCACTGCCCTCCTGATCGGCCTGGTTCTGCTCGGCGCACAGACGGTGGGAATGCTGGCCGCGCACCGCTATCTGAGCGCGCAGTTGGCGCAGCAGAGCGACGACGGCGCCAACGCGCTGGCCTGGGCCTTGTCGCATGCGACTGCCACCCCCGATGAACGGACTGCGCTGGCGGATGAAATGTTCGCGGGAGGGGACTATGCGCTGGTGCGCATCACGGACGACAGGGGCGCGCCCGTCATCGAGCGCCAAACGCCGCAAACCGATCCGCAGACCAGAGAGTACGATTGGCGTGACGCCTGGCTGAACATGGTCGCCCCCGTCGTATCGCGGCCCTACTCGGCCCCGGACGGCAGTTCACGAGGTGTCGTGACCGTACAAGCGGATTCGCGGACTGCTCGCGATACGCTATGGCAAGGCGGCGTGCGGGTCCTCGGATTGATGCTGGCCGCGGGCCTGCTATGGGTCCTGTTCTCCGTGAACCTGGCGCGGCGGATTGAAGCTCGCACCTCGCGCGACATCTGTGAGCGCGTGCGCGCGCTGGCGCCGGGCAACCGCAACACATTGAACGGCGCCTGCGAACTGGCGGGCGTCGACCAGGCGCTGGTGGACGCGCAACGCATAGTCGCCGCCACGGTCCAGGAACAGAATGCGCGGATCGAATCGCTACAGAGCGAAATCTACAGGGATCCCGTCACCCGGCTGCACAACCGCAAGTATTTTGTCGACCAGTTCAGATTGGCGCTGGCGGACAAGGACCCTGACGCGGGCGGCCATCTGCTGATGTTCCGGCAACGCGACTTGGCGCAGATCAACCGGCATCTCTCGCGCGCCTTCACGGACCAGTGGCTGCGCTCGTCTTCCGACCGGCTGCGCAAGCTGGTCGCTGAATTCGGCGGTCCGGGAGCCATGCTCGCGCGCATCAGCGGTTCGGATTTTGCGCTGCTGCTGCCCCGCGCCTCGGCGCCTCAAGCCAGCCTGCTGGCCGAGCGGGTGCGGCGCGAACTGCGCTCGCTGCGCGTGCCCATGGACAAGCACGAATCCTGCCGCTGGGCCTTGGCGATGGCCTCCTACGCGCCAGGAGACGGCATGAGCGACACGCTGGCGCGGCTGGACCACGCCCTGATGTGCGCCGAAAGCGCCGACGACGACCAGATCGCCCCGGCCAGCCGCGCGCCGGACAGCACGCACATCGGCGAATACAGCTGGCACGACGCGCTGGTCACCGCGCTCGAACAGCACAGGTTCTCCTTGTCCGTGCAGCCTCTGCACGATCTTTCCGGCAGCCTGCTGCACCAGGAAGCCAGCCTGACCCTGCACGACACCAGCGACGCGGATCCCGTGCCAGCTTCGATCTTCATGCCTCCCGCCGTCCGCCTCGGCCTGTCCGCGGAATGCGACATACAAGCCATCCGCCTGGGGCTGGACTGGCTGTACGCGCGCCCCGGCGCGCTGGCAGTGCCAATTTCGCTGGCATCGATCGCCCAGCCTTCGTTCCAGTCCAGGCTCCAACGCATGCTGGCCGACCGCCCCGCGCTGAGCGCGCGCCTGATCGTTGAAATCGACGCGGCGGCCCTGGCCGCGCAGGGAACCGACTTGCACCCGCTTTGCGACATCGTCGTGGCTGCAGGCGCCCGCGTCGGCGTAAGCCGACTGTCATACCAGTTCGGCGCCATCGAGCACCTGCACGAATTCCCCTTGTCCTATCTGAAGCTATGTGGCGGCTTCATCACCGGCCTGCTTCACAGCCCGGGCAGCCAACACCTCGCCGCCACGGTGGTGGCCACGGCGGCCGCACTGAATATCGCGGTCTACGCCGAGGACGTGCCAGACATTGCCACGCAGAATGTCCTGGCGGGCCTGGGCGTGCATGCCATGCGCGGGCCTGTCGTAAACTCCGCCCAGGCGCGCGATCTCGCGCCTGCTCATCCATGGGTTTCCAGTTGACGGAAGGCATGCTGCTTCGCATCTGTTGGCTTTTTCGCGCTCTCTGGCCGTCCCGCCCGCGGCGCACCGGTAACGCCTCCGCGGTTCGGCAAGCCATGCTGCCTCGCGGGGGGATGCTGCTATGCGCCCTGCTCGGTCCCGACGCGGCCCTGGCCTACGGCATGGGTGTGTCACACGAAGACCTGCATCTGGGCCTGACCGCCGGTGTCGCCACGGCCTGTGCCGTAGCCTGCGCGGTCGCATGGGCGGCCACCCGCAATGCCATTTTCGGCGCGGGACTGGCCTTCATGTTGGTCGAGGGAGTGTTCCGCTCCATACCCGCGCTGTTGCCGGCGGCGGCGCTACAGGCCGGCTCCTATGCCGCCCTGCTGGCGCTCACTGCACCAATCCTAAAAGAAACAGCCGCCGACAAGCTGGCGACAGCCTGCCGCTGGGCCAGCCTGGCCCTGATGATATTGGCGATACTGGCGTTGATCCTCGCGTACGACCCAGGCAACGGTGTCATGTCCGCCGCGATCGCCGGGGCCTGCGCCATCGCCAGTCTGCCGCTGGCCACCTGGCTCATGGTCCGCGCCGCCAGCCCGTCGCCAGCAAGAGCGGTCGCGCTGACCTTGGCCGGCGCCTATGGCATCTCGGCCTGGTTGCTGGGGCAGGACGCCTGGCAGCCGCAGGCCG
Source organism: Achromobacter xylosoxidans (assembly GCF_014490035.1). Lineage (NCBI taxonomy): Bacteria > Pseudomonadati > Pseudomonadota > Betaproteobacteria > Burkholderiales > Alcaligenaceae > Achromobacter > Achromobacter xylosoxidans. Next base: position 4,480,572 of record NZ_CP061008.1, read on the forward strand.
CAGCGGGAACGTTCGCCGAATTGGCGCGGTTGCTGCTGGTGTCGAGCGCCTTGATCCTGCTGGCGATCAATCAACAGGGCCACCCGCAACAGGGATCGAAACGCAAAGACCACGAACACACCGACGCGGAACACCTGGCCCAGGGCGAGCTGCGGCTGGCCGAACTGGCCGGCGCGCTGGATACGCAGCGCCAGATGAACGCACTGATCTCGCACGAACTGCGCGCGCCGCTTGCCACCGTCAGCGCGGCAGCCCAGTCCCTGGACATGATACTTGCCGAGAGCGGCGAGGCCGTGGACAACCGCTTGGCGCGCATACATCGGTCGGTCACCCGCATGACCGAACTCATGGATCAGCTGCTGAACCAGGACAGGCTGGGCGAACAGGCCTGGACGCCGCGCGGAGAGCAAACGGACATGGCGGATCTGGTGCTCGATGTCGTCACCGCCATGCAGCCCGACACCGCGCATGCGCTGATGGTGCAAGCCAGCGCCTCCTTGCCGGTCTACTGCGACCGCCCGCTGACCAGCGTGGTGGTGCGCAACCTGATTCACAATGCCATCAAATATTCGCCGGCGAATGAGCCCGTGCGCATAGAAACCGGTGAAGCCCGGGTGGGAGCCATTCCCATGGCGTGGGTCGCCGTCACCGACCGCGGCCCGGGCATAGGCTTGGAGGAGCAAGCCAAGATCTTCGAGCCACATTTCCGGCGTACGGCGCACCGCGAAACCCAGGGCATGGGTATCGGACTCTACCTGGCCCGGCGCATCTGCGAGAACCAGGGCGGCACACTGACCGTGGAAAGCGAAGTCGGCGTGGGCACGCGTTTCGTCGTCACCCTGCCCGCCAGCGCTCCGGCGGCTTGACCGCCCCTGGCGTCTTCAGGCCGCGAACACGTAACCCTGGCCGCGCACCGACAACACGGGCAGCTTCAGGCCCGCGCTTTGCGCCTTGGCGCGCAAACGGCTGACCAGCACGTCGATACGGCGCAATTCAAAGCCGCCCGGGCTGTCCGGCAGGAACAATTCCGCCAGGACCTGACGGCTGACCGCGCTGCCGGCGGCATCCATCAGGGCGACCAAGAAGGTCCGTTCCTGAGCGCTCAGGTGCAGCGAGGCGCCATCGGGCGCAACCAGGATCCAGCCTCCGTCCTGCAGAGACCACGACGTGTCGGCGGTGGCGCGCGTTTCCGCATCCACCGGCCGCGGAGCCTTCGCCAGGCGCATCCGGCGTGCCAAACTGCGGATGACGGAACTGAGTTCCAGCAGGTCCACAGGCTTGGTCATGTAGACATCGGCGCCGCCTTCCAGGCCGCGCACCCGGTCTTCCAGCGCGCTACGGCCTGTCAGCATGACGATACCGACGGGGCTGAGGGCGCGCAGGCGGGTCGCCACGGAGAAACCGTCTTCCCCGGGCAGGTGGGCGTCAAGAATGACGATGTCGCAGGGCTGTTCCTGCAACCGACGATAAAACGCCGCGGCATTATCACAGGCGAATGCCACCCGGAAACCATAGCCACCCAAGCCTAACGCCAACTCCTCCCGGAAGTCGGCGTCATCCTCAAGCAGACCGATACACAGCAAACCATCTGCGCCAGCCATATTTAGAGTGCTTTATTTTGAAGATTATCGACAAATGCCCCGCGGACGCAGCGTCCCGGGTATTCCGTTGGCGACAATCTTACGTCTTTTACAATGGAAACGAATGATTGCAAGGAAAAAAACTGCGATATTCCTTGTCCAAACGGTTATTTTCCCGTAAATCGCAGGAAAATCGCTTTCGCAAATGTCCCAGTTGTACGGCTGGCGGCCGGTTTCAAGACGAACAACTGACCTCCAGACTGCCCGCCCAATCCGGCGGTAAACCCGCATACCGCTCATATCCCCGCTGGGCCTCGTAGGGGTTGCGCAACAGCTTCATCAAGGTATCGATCTCGCTGGCGTCGCCCGTCTTGGCCGCCCGGATCGCCTCTTCCGCCAGGTGATTGCGCAGCACATAGAGCGGATTCACGCGATTCATGCCGGCGGTTACATCCTGCATCAACCTGCCGTCCTGTGCGTGCCGCGCCATCAGGCGATCCAGCCAGGCTCCTGCCGCGGGCCGGTCGATGAACAGGTCTTCGAACGCGCTGCGCTGGCCGGACAAGGCATCGGCAAGGCGACGCCAGGTCAACGTGAAGTCAGCCTGATTGGCGTCCATCAGCTTGAGCAGGTCGTCCAGCAGCGGTTCATCGGCCGGCGTCCAGGCGGCCAGCCCCAGCTTGGCGCCCATGCGGTCATGGAAGGCGCGCGTGAAGACCGGCTCGAATTCATCCAGGACGGCCCGCAGGCCTTCCACATCCTGCGCCAGCGTGTGCAGGCTGCCGCCCAGGCGATAAAGGTTCCAGAGAGCGACGGACGGCTGGCGGTTCCAGGAATAGCGCCCTTCCGAGTCCGAGTGATTACAGATATGGCCCAGCCGGAAACCATCCATGAAACCGTAGGGACCATAATCCAACGTCAGTCCCAGTATGGACATATTGTCGGTATTCATCACGCCATGGCAGAAGCCCACCGCCTGCCAGTCCGCCATCAGCAGCGCCGTGCGCCGGGTGACGGCACGCAGCAGGTTGATATAGGGCAGCGCCTCGTTCGAGGACTCGCCCGTTCCGGCTTCCCTGCATTCCGGGTAATAACGGTCTATGACGTAGTCCGCCAGCGTCTTCAGCATATCGGGCTGGCGCCGCGAGGACCAATGCTCGAAAGAGCCGAAGCGCACGAAACTGGGTGACATGCGCGTCACGATGGCGGCTGTTTCCACCGTTTCCCGCATGACCGGGTCGTCGGAAACCACCAGCGCCAGCGCCCGCGTCGTGGGCACGCCCAGCCCGTGCATGGCCTCGCTGGCAAGGTACTCGCGCACCGACGAACGCAACACCGCGCGGCCATCGCCCATGCGCGAATACGGCGTCATGCCCGAACCCTTGAGCTGCAACTCCCAACTGCCCCGGGGCCCCTCGACCTCGCCCAACAGATGGGCGCGGCCATCGCCCAACTGGCCGGCCCAGACGCCGAACTGATGGCCACTGTAGACCGCCGCCAGGGTGTCGCCGCCCGGCAGCGGCTGGGCCCCGGAAAACACGCTCAGGAACTCGGGCGTGGACAGGAGCGACGGGTCCAGGCCGATCAGTTCCGCCGCCTCCGCGTTACCGTGCAGCAGGCGCGGATTGTTCAAGGCCTGGGGCGCAAGCCGGGTATAAAAGGCCGCAGGCAAGGCGGCAAACGAGTTGACGACGCGCAGGTCGGACAGCGTACGGGCGCTCATGCGCGTTGCCTCCTGGCAGCCCGCTTGGCGGGCCGCACGTAGAAAATGGCGCTAAAAAAGAAAATGGCCGACAGCAGGATCTCTCCCCAGGCCATCAATACGGACAGCGGAGCCGGATCCGACATGGCCCGCACCGCCCCCTCCATCAGGTAGAGCAGCGACAGCATCGACGCCCACTGGTAGGTATAGAGATTGCCGCGCAGGATGCCGCGCAGCGGAAACGCCAGCGGCAGGGCCTTGAGCAGCATCCAGGAACCGCCCGGCCGCAACGGCGCCACCACGGTCTCCCAGGTGACGCAAAGCACGATCAGGGCGAACAGCGAAACCGAGGCCAACAGGCGCAAACGGGGGTTGAGTTCAGGGTTCATGCTGCTATTATCGCCTGATGAATCGCCCTGCCGAGCCTGCCGCCACGACGCCGGCGGCCACCGAGCACTCGACCTCGCGCTCTTCATGGATCGCGAGGTCCGGACGTGTTGTGCGCTTCAGCGCCGAACGCGCCAGCGAAGAGAAACTGCTGCAAGTCGCGTCCAGCCTCACCTTCACGACCGTCCTGGCCATCGTGCCGATGCTGGCCGTGGTTCTGTCGCTGTTCACCGCCTTCCCGGTATTCCAGGAATTCCGCGTCGCGCTCGAGGATTTCCTGACCAACAGCCTGATGCCGCCGTCCGTGTCGGACAACATCATGGACTACCTGAACCAGTTCGCGCGCCAGGCTTCGCGCCTGACCGCCATCGGCGGCGCGTTCCTGCTGATCACCTCGCTGTTGCTGATCATGACGATCGACAAGGCGTTCAACGACATCTGGCACGTGACGCGCCAACGTCCGCTGCGGCAGCGCGCGCTGGTGTACTGGGCCATCATCACGCTAGGACCGGTCGTGGCCGGCGCCAGTCTTTGGGCGACCTCGTTCGTGGCTCGCGAATCGCTGGGGCTGGTCCGGGACGTGCCCGAAGCCGTCAGCGTCGCGGTGTCGTTCATCCCGCTGGTGTTGACCGCGCTCGGTTTTGCCGCGCTGTTCGTCATGGTCCCGAACCGCGAGGTGCTCTGGCGCGATGCCCTGGTCGGGGGCTGCGTGACCGCGATCGTGCTGGAAATCATGAAGTCGGCTTTCGCCTACTACCTGACCCGCTTTCCCACCTACACCATTATTTACGGCGCATTCGCCACCCTGCCCATCTTCCTGCTCTGGATCTACCTGTCATGGTTGGCCGTGCTGCTGGGAGCGATCCTGGCGTCGAGCGCACCGCTGATCCGCCTGGGCCGCTGGGAAATCAACCGCTATCCCGGCGCTCCCTTCGTGGACGCCGTGGATGCGCTGCGCACGCTGCGCCAGGCGCAGACGGCCAATCCGCCAGGCCTGCCCGCCAATCTGCTGGCCGCGCAATTGCGCCTGCACCAGGACGAACTGAACGAAGTCCTGGAAACACTGGCTGAAATGGGCTTGGCGACGCGCAGTCCCGAAGGCCTCTGGGTTCTGACCTGCGACGCCCGCAAAACCTCGATGGAACCCGTGGTGGACCGTTTTCTGCTGGACCGCGGCCAGCCCCGGGTCCGCAATGACCCGGAAGTATTGCGAGTCGCATCGGCCGTGCTTTCCCAGCAAAATGCGCCCACGCTGGAAGAAGTCTGCGGAGAAGCGCAAAATACCGAAAATGGAATCGCTCCCGTGCTGCAGCTGGAAGCGAAAAAAAATTAGCAAATAGGATCAGGGCGCAGTCCGCCCAGGAGGAACCGATGTTGAAGGTCAGCGAGATTTTGCGCGTCAAGGGCGATACGCTCTATACGGCGTCGCCCGACATGCCTGTGTCCCAGGCCGTGCAAACAATGAGCGAGCAGGACATAGGCTCGCTGGTGATCATGGAATTCGGGACGCTGACCGGCATGCTCACGTTCCGCGAGATCATCCGCCACATGCATGCGCATGGCGGCGCCGGCGACACCACCATCCGCTCCATCATGGACGATGCCCCGGTCAGCGTGTCCCCCAACACCAGCGCCGACGAAGTGCAGCGCCTGATGCTCGAAAAGCACGCGCGCTACATCCCGGTCATGGATGGCCCCACCCTGATGGGCGTCATTTCGTTCTACGACATGGCCCAGGCCATCGTCGCGGCCCAGCAGTTCGAAAACAACATGCTGAAGGCCTATATCCGGGACTGGCCCACGGAAAGCGCCGAACCGGCCAAGTCCTGAGCCCGCGGCCAGCGCTGCTGGCCCCCAGTCAAACCCCAGCCGGCGCCGCTTCGATCGCGGCGCCGCGCATATCCGGCGCATGCCGCTGGCTGCGCCAGGCGTCATAGATCAGTTCAGGGTTGTTCGCGGCCAACAGCGCCGGATCGGACAACATGCGACGCCAACGGCGCGCACCGGACTGGCCGTTCACCAGCCCCAGCATGGGCCGCGTCATCACCCGCAGGGGCACGCCCCGCGCGACCTGCCGCGTTGCGTATCCCATCATCGCGTCCACCACCTGCGCATCACTGGGCAACCGCAGCGACGGCCATAGCTGCAGAGACACCTCGGACAGCACCCGCGGCGTGTGCCAGGCAGCCCGGCCCAGCATGACACCATCGAAGTCGCCCGCGGCGCGCACGGACTGCTCGGCGTCGGCCAGACCGCCATTGAGCACGAACGTGCAATCCGGAAAGTCGCGCTTCAATTGACGCACCACGTCATAGCGCAGGGGCGGAATCTCGCGGTTGTCCTTGGGCGTCAGACCCTTCAGTACCGCATTGCGGGCATGGGCGATGAACACCCGGCAGCCGGTGTCGTAGATCTTGCCGACGAAATCACGGACAAACGCGTAGGACTCGTCATAATCCAGGCCAAGCCGGTGTTTGACGGTGACTGGGATATCCACGGCGTCCTGCATGGCCTTCATGCAATCGGCCACCAGGGCCGGTTCCGCCATCAGGCAGGCGCCGAACGCGCCCTTCTGCACCCGTTCCGACGGACAACCGCAATTCAGGTTGATCTCGTCGTAACCCCATTTTTTGCCCAGCCTGGCCGAATGCGCGAGCGCGTCGGGTTCGCTGCCGCCCAATTGCAGGGCCACGGGATGCTCGGCCTCGTCAAAGTCCAGGTGCCGCTCGACATTGCCGTGCAGCAACGCGCCGGTGGTAATCATTTCCGTGTACAAGCGTGCGCGCGGCGCCAGCAGCCGGTGGAAATAACGGCAATGGCGGTCGGTCACATCGATCATCGGGGCGACGCACAGCCGCCAGTCGGGGGAGTCCAAGAATCACTCTACAAAACAAGGGGATGCGGTATTTTACGGTGCTTGGCGGCTTTGTGTCTGGCAGGCGGCTGCGTCCGCTCCGCCGGATGGCGGACGGACTGATCCGCCATGTGGTCTAAAATTGCGCCGCCGCAGCCGAAACAGGCTTGCACGCGCGCCGGTCAACCCGCCCGTCAACCCCTAAATCCCGCACATCAATGGCCGTATTCACCCCTGTCTCCGAAGACGACGCTCGCGCCCTACTGGCGCATTTCGATCTGGGCGAGTTTGTCTCGCTTCGGGGGATTACGGCGGGTATCGAGAATACCAACTACTTCCTGTACACGACCCGCGGCGAGTATGTGCTGACGCTGTTCGAGGTGCTGACGCAGGCCCAACTGCCGTTCTACATCGAACTGATGTACCACCTGGCCGAGCGCGGCATTCCCGTGCCCCGGCCCCAGACGCTGCGCGACGGCACCCGCCTGACCACCCTGCACGGCAAGCCCTGCGCCATTGTTTCGCGCCTGCCGGGCGGCTACGAACCCGCGCCCGGCGCCGCCCATTGCGCCCTGGCCGGCGCCACGCTGGCCCGCGCCCACCTGGCCGGACGCGACTTTCCGCTGCACCAGCCCAACCTGCGCGGACTGTCCTGGTGGCTGGAAACGGCCCCCAAGGTCATGCCCTTCCTGGAACCGGCGCAGGCTCAGCTGCTGTCGTCAGAGCTGGCCGACCAGCAAGCCGCCGCCGCGACGCCGGCCTGGCAGGCATTGCAGACAGGTCCGGCCCACTGCGACCTGTTCCGGGACAACGTCCTGTTCGCCGGCACCTTCGAGGATCCGCTCATGGGCGGCATCATCGACTTCTACTTCGCCGGCTGCGACACCTGGCTGTTCGACGTGGCGGTAAGCGTCAACGACTGGTGCATCGAACGCGACACCGGCGAATTCGTGCCCGAACTGGTCGAGTCCTGGCTGGCGGCCTATGCGGCCGTGCGCCCGTTCACCGATGCGGAACGCGAGGCCTGGCCGCTGATGCTGCGTGCCGCCGCGCTGCGCTTCTGGATATCGCGCCTGTACGACTTTTTCCTGCCGCGGCCGGCTCAGACCCTCAAACCGCACGACCCCCGGCATTTCGAAAGAGTGTTGCAAGCGCGCCACCGCCCGGGCCTGCCAATATTGCCGTAACCGTTGCTCCCCCCATAATGGGGCTAGAACGTCCCTTTTTGAGAGATCACCCCCCTTTAAAGAGCCATGCAAGCAGCATTCCTCCCCGCGACATCCGGCTGGCAATGGGTCCGAGACGGTTTCCGTCTGTTCCGCAAGCAACCACTGGCCATGTTCACCTGGGCCATGGCCATCAGCCTCCTGGTCATCTTCGCCACGGCGACGCCGCCGGTCGGCCCCATATTGGTGGTGGCGCTGATGCCCATCATCACGCTGATGACGCTATCGGCGTGCAAGCACGTCGAAGCCGACCGCATCATGCTGCCCTCGATGTGGGCCAAGCCACTCAAGCAGCCCGGCGTGTTCCGGAAACTGTTCCTGATGGGGTTGCTGTACGCAGCGCTCTGCATTGCGACCGGCCTGATCATCTTCCTGCCGTTCACGGACGCGATGGTCGAAGGCATGCGCATTGCCTCCGTGGAAAAGTCCATGGAACCCATCCTGTCTGCCATGGCCGTTCCGCTGACCTTGTTCGCGATCGTGTACGTCATAATCGCCGCACTGTTCTGGCACGCTCCCGTCCTGGTCGCCTGGCATGGGCTGCGGCTGATCCAGGCCCTGTTCTTCTCCGGCATCGCCTGCTGGCGCAACAAACTGCCTTTCCTGGTCTACGGCGCCACCTGGATCCTGGTGTTTCTTTTCATTGACCTCTGCGCCGGCCTCCTGGTCGCCATCGGTCTGTCACCCCAGCTTGCCGGCACGCTGCAGATTCCGTTCAATATCGCCGCGGGTGGCGTGCTGTACTGCAGCTTCTATCCTGCCTATACCTCCGTGTTCGGTATCGAGAACGCCAGCGCGCATCTCGACGACGGCAGCGGCGCCCAGGCATGACGCCACGCGGCAGGGCGCCAGCGCCCTGCGCACCGCAAGCACCCTTCCCTGCCGCGATATGAATGCCACGTCGATGGCATAGCGCATGCCAAAGGTATGCACCGCGGCGCAAGGCATCAACAAGATGCCGGACCGCGGCCCAGGCGGCTTGCGTCCCAGCAGGCCCCGCGCGCGGCCGTAGCAGCTGGCGACTTTGAGCAGCCTGAGTCCGCTGCGCGGCGCCTGCGGCTGGCCGCCAGTCATTGCACGCTCTGCAGCAATTGCACCATCACCGGAAAGGCCAGCACGATGAACGTGCAGGGGAAGATGCAGCCGATCAGCGGCAGCAGCATCTTTACCGGAGCCTGCATCGCCAGCTGTTCCGCCCGCACGTGGCGATCGCTGCGGGCTTGCGCCGCCTGTGCGCGCAACACTGGCCCCAGGCTTATCCCAAGTGCTTCGGCCTGCGCCAGGGCGGCCGCCCAGTTGCGCGCAAGCGGGCTATTGCTGCGTTCTGCCAGGGCCTTGATCGCCGCGGTCCTGGAGACTCCCGCACGCATCTCCGCCAATGCGTCGGCCAGGGCATCCCGCAGTATGCCCTCCGGCCCGCTCTGGGCTGCCATCTGCAATGCCCCGTGCACGCTCAGCCCCGCCTCCACGCACAAAGTCATCATGTCGAACACGAAAGGCAAGTCGCGTTCGATGCTGCGCCGCCGGTTGCGGCCCAGACTGCGCAGCCAAAGCCCGGGCGCGGCGCCTGCCGCCAGCGCGGACGCTACCATCCAAGGAATCCACTCCCAGGACGGCGATTGCGCCAGAAGGATGGCTGCCGCCGCCGTCACCCCTCCGGCAGCCGCGGCCGCACTCCAGCACAGCGCCGCGACATGCGCGTAGCTGATGCCGGCGGGCAATGCCGCCCGCTCGATGGCGCGAGTCAGCCGTATGCGCCAACGCCAGGAACATAAAGGCCCCGCCACGGGCGCCACCGCCGAAATCCAGGGCCAGGCCGCTCGCCACCACCAAGGCAAGGCAGACGAAGCGCCCTCGCTATCCAACGACAACGGCTTCAAAACCACCCACGCCAGCCATCCCGCGGCCAGCGCGGCCGTCAACAGGCTCAAGTACAGCCACATCGCATCTGCTCCCGTCAGATATCGATCCGGACAATGCGCTGGATCAGCAGCATGCCCGCGGTCTCCAGTACCGCCACGATGGCCAACACGCCCCAACCCACGGGCGTATGCCACAGCAAGCCCATGATTTCCGGTTCCAGGCGGTCGAGCACGGCAAGCAGCAGCAAAGGCAAAGCCCCCACGATCCAGGCCTGCATGCGTCCTTGCGAGGTCAGCGCCTGCAGCTTCGCCTGCAACTGCAGGCGGGCGCGCAGGGTCTGCGCGATGCTCTCCAGCGCCTCTGCCAGGTTGCCGCCCGTCTGCGCCGCAATGCGCATGGCCGCTACGACGAGCGCGGTCGAATCGGCCGGCATGCGGCCACGCAGGTTCTCAAGCGCGCTGTCCCATGGCACTCCCATGCGCTGTTCACGCAACATCAGGCCCAACTCCTGAGCCAAGGGCGCGCTGCTCTGCTCGACGACGTGGCGCAGGCCTGTGGTCAATGCCACCCCCGCGCGCAAGGCAGAGGCGAGCATCAACAGCGCCATCGGCAGTTGTTGCTCGAACCGCCGGGCACGCCGGCGCCGCAACGCATTCACCAGCGTCCGAGGCAGGCGCGAAGCAAGCGCCGCAGCGACGGTGGCGACAAAGCCGCTGCCCGTCGCGGCGAAGGCCAGTGCCGCCGCCATCGCCGCGCAAGCCACCGCGCCTGCCCACAATTGGGCTGGGTCTATGAACAAAAACACCTCGCTCAGGCGCAGGCCCGCCTCCTGGGTGTAGACCTCGCGGTAGCGGCGCAGCGCCGGCGCAAACCAGTGTTGAGCACGCCACGCCAGTAGCAGCACGCATACCATGGCGGCCCCCGCGGATAGCCAGATCATGCCGTTCCTTGCGCAAAGACAGCGGTCCCCGGCGCCGCCTGCTCGGTGTTGGAGAACCAGGCGGGATCGAAGGCCTCCTCGACCTGCGTCCATTCGCGCATGAAGCCGGGCAAGGCCCCGCAGCCGGTGAAGCCGCGCACGCGGTCGTAGCGGAACAGATCCTGGAGCTGTATGCGTCCGCTTTCCATGCCCGTGATCTCCGCTATCGACGTCACGACGCGGCGCCCGTCGCCCAGCCTCGCCTGCTGCACCACGATGTCCACGCTGGCTGCGATATGTTCGCGCACCGCAGCCAGAGGCAGATCGAGTCCCGCCATCAGAATCATCGATTCCAGGCGCCCCAGCGCGTCGCGCGGCGAGTTGGCATGCAGCGTCGTCAGGGAGCCTTCGTGCCCGGTGTTCATGGCGGTCAACATGTCGAATGCCTCCGCCCCGCGGCACTCGCCCACGACGATCCGGTCTGGCCGCATGCGCAATGCGTTGCGCACGAGCTCGCGAATGTCGATGCGTCCGCGCCCCTCCTGGTTGGCCGGACGCGCCTCCAACGCCACCAGATGATCGTGGTTCAGGCGCAGCTCCGCCGCATCCTCGATGGTCACCACGCGCTCACCGTCGGGAATCTCGTTGGACAGGATGTTGAGCAACGTCGTCTTTCCCGCCCCGGTGCCTCCGGATACCACCAGATTCCTGCGCATCCTCACGCAGAGCGCCAGGAATTGCGCCATGGCGCCACTCAGCGAACCCGCAGAGATCAGATCGGACATTCCGGGGCGCCGCTGCGGAAACTTGCGTATGGTCAGGCTGGCGCCCCTGAGAGCCACCGGCGGAATGATGGCGTGCACCCGGGACCCGTCAGCCAGGCGCGCATCCACCATGGGAGAGCTTTCGTCGATGCGTCGCCCCAAGGGCGTGACGATGCGCTCGATGACCCAGCGCAGCGATTGCTCGCTGGTAAAGGTCGCCTGATGGCGCGACAAGCGGCCGGCACGTTCGACATAGATCTCATCGTGGCGGTTGACCATGATCTCCGTGATGTCGGCAGCGGCGAGCAAGGGCTCCAGCGGCCCCAGGCCAACCGCTTCGTCGAGCACCTCGCGGCAAAGCGCGGCCCGGTCCGCCCCGGGCGGCAAGTCGGTGTCCGTGGCGACGATGAGCGTCAACAGCCGTTCGGCCTCGGCGCGCAGCATGCTGTCGCTCATGCCGGCCACGTCGAGGCGGCGCAGATCCAGCGCCGCCAGCAGCGCCGCATGCAGGCGCCGGCGCTCCTGCAGCGGATTTGGCAGCGGCAGAACCGGCATTGGCACTGGCGTCGAGGCCGCGGGCAACATCGGCGATTCCTGCACGGCAGCCGTGTCGCGAGCCGCGCCGCCAGCAGCCGCGCCGCCCGATCCCCCGGCGCGCTCCGGGACGTCCGCCAACGACATCCGCAGCCGGCAGGGCCCGATCAGTATTTCGTCTTCGGGCAACACCGGCGCGTGGCGCACGATCCGCGTTCCGTTCACCAGGGTTCCGCCCAACGTGCCCAGGTCTTCGAGCACGATCCCGACCGCTTCGCGCGACAGACGGGCGTGCTGGCGCCCCACCCTCCAGTTCACGATGCGCACGCCGCAATGCGCGCCCCTTCCGATCAACACGGGAGCAGCCACCGTGGATCTGTGCACGGAGGCGTCCTCGAACATCATTTCCACGTCGATCATGGCCGAGTCTCCGAAGAAAAAATCGGCGCGCCGTCTTGCGGCGAGCCCCACTGCGAACCGGCGCCGGCGTGGGAATCCCACCCTGCCGCGGCAGGCACGGCGGTGCCCAGGCGAGGCGGCACGGGAAAAGCCGCTTCAAGTACGCCACGTCCTCGCCGCACCCGGTCTGCCATGGCGGGCTCTGCCTGCGTAATGAGTTTGGGCGTCACGAAAATGGCGAGTTCGGTTTCCCGCAATTGATAGCGCCGGGACGAAAACAAGGCTCCCAGGACCGGGATGTCTTTCAGCCATGGCAGACCGTCGCTGGTCTCGTCCCGCTCGCGCGACAGGAAGCCACCGATGACCAGGGTATCGCCGGAGCGCACGTTGAACTCGGTGGATGCGCGGCGCGTGCGCAACGCCGGTCCGCCCGGCACGCTCAGCGCGTTGTCCACCGAACTCGCTTCTACCTCGATCAAGGATCGGATGACCCCGTTGCGGTCGATGCGAGGGGTGATCCTGAGCATGACGCCATAGGGCTTGAACATCGTGGTCGAGTTGCCGCGCGTGTCGGTCGACGCGTAGGGAACCTCTCCACCGGCCAGGAAGGTGGCGCTGGCCCCGCTGCGCGCAAGCAGTTGAGGTTGAGCCAGCATGACGGCCTCCCCGCTTTGCGCCAACATCGCTATCCGGGACGACAGCAGCGCATTGACGCCGAAATAGCCAGCCGCCGAAGAGACCGGACCCACTGTTTCTATGATCCCTTCGCCCGGACGGTTCATCCGCCCCCGCGACCCCGCATCCCAGGCCAGGCCGGCGTTGATGCCGCCTTGGGACAGCCCGTCCCAGCGCACGCCCAGATCCCTCAGCCTTGAGGTGGGGATCTCCACGACCTGCACGTCCAGCTGCACCATGCGGTCCCAGCCCACTTGCCCGGTAAAGTCCAGTACGGCGGGATAGCGGTCCGCCAGGGCCGTGATGCGCAATCGGTCATCGTCGGACAGGTCGTCGCCTTCGATCAGGATGCGGCCGCCCACCTCGGTACTGCGCGCGCCGGGAATGCGGGCAAGCAAGGCCTCGACCTCCGCGCGCAGACGCGGCGCTCCGGCCGGCACGACCCTCAGTTCATAGGCCTTGGCGCGCCCGCCATTCGCCCAGACGTGCAGGGACGAAACACCCTCGGCACGGGCAAAGACCACGACCTCGCGCCCTTCGGCCTCGATGGCGCCGATTACCTGGCCATTGCCTATCGCCACGCGCTTGACCCCGGGGTGCGACAGAATCCGCGTTTCACCCACCTGAAGTTCGATTGCCTCATCCTCCGCGCGCACTGCGGGACTGGCCAGCCAGAGCACGCAGGCAAGCATCCTGACGACGACGCGTCTCATGGCCGCTCCCGTTGAAGTCGAGCCGCGACTGTACTTTCCACATCCATTGCTCCTGCGCCTGCCGAAGGGTCCAGCCTGTCTCCGTACAGAATGGCCACACCCGGCGCATTCCGGGGTTCCTGGTCCAGTCCGACCAGCGAGGCAAGGTCGCCCTGCGCTGCACCGCTGACCACTGCGGCATCGTCGCGATGCCGCAACATCGCTGTCAGCGCCCCGCTCTGCCGCGCCGCCACGAATCGCATGGCCTCATCCGGCGTTGCGGCCAAGGTGATATTGCCGCCCTTGCTTTCACCCTCGGCGTCGCCCCCCACCATCAGCACACGCATGCCTTGCAAGAGAGGCACCGTCAGCTCCCGCTGCCGATGCGAAAAACTCACGTAGATATCGATGGCATCGCCCACGCGCAATACATCCGCCAAGCCGCCCAGGTCCGTCGCCGCCACCGTCAGCGCGCGTTGCCCGCTGCGCAAGCGGGACGCCAAGGCAGGGGCCGGAGGACTGAACGTCAAGTGCCCCCGCAGCAAGGGCTCGCCATTGGCGACATCGGCGAGCAAGGTGGCGCCAAGCAGGCTGGAAAGATCCAGGGGATCGATGCTGGCCCGGGACACCCAAGGCTGCGGAATCTCGCGCACGGCCAGGTGCACCTCTTCGAGTTGCGTGCCAGCGGGCAGGTCGTACGCCGCGACCAGCCGGCTGACCATCGGCGTGCGCGCCTCCGCCTCCAGCGCCTGGACACGCTGCTGCACGTGTTCCCGCACCGCCCACGCGGATACCAGACCCGCGATCAGCGCAATGGCATACACGCCCATTCGGCGCAGGCGCGGCACGACCTGGGTGATCCAGTTCGTCATGGTGCTCTTCCACTGACCAGAAGCCCGCTGCCGCCGTCCAACGGCACCAGCGACAGCCGCATGCGCGAGCCAGAGCGGACCCACCAATGCGCCGAATCCTCGGAGACGGGCAGGCGACGCCAGCCGTTCTGAAGCAGACGCTCCTCCAGCTGCGCAGCCAACTGTCCCGGGGGCTGCGCGTATTGCCAGATTCGCTCGGAAACGCGCACGCCCTCCTCCGTCAAAGCAACGTCCAATCTGAGACGCCCCCCGGCGGGCAGCCAGGCAGGGGTAGCGCTGTCAGGCGCAGCCAGCAGGCTGACCGCTGAAATGCTTCCGGCTGTCCGACGCGAGCCCAGGCCTTCAAGGTGGACGACCCATTGCTCCTGCCCCACCTGCCCTGAGAGGATGGCCTGGCCGGAAAACACGTTGAGATTGGCCAAGGCCGGCTGCTGGGCGGACAGATAGCGGATCAGCTCCGGCGTGCTGAGCGGCGCATCGAATACCAACACGCGCGCCGGGATTCCATGCAGCCAGATGCTCTCCGCCAACAATCCGCGACGCGAACCTGCCGGAAGACGCAATGCCTCCAGCGCAGCAACGCCTGGCCGGTTTCTGCCGCCGCCCCCGAACTCCCCGCCGCCCGTCGCAAGATCCTGAGCTGCCGCGACATTGCGCCCCCCTACCGCCGCGACAGCCAGCGCGCCGGCCATCAATAGGCGCAGCGTCTTTGCCATGGCCAAGTTTCGCCGGCCGTCGTCCCTGGGCAGGGCCGAACCGGGAAGAGACGCAGACCAGCGCAGTCCGATCATTTGCCCGCTCCCTTGCGGCTGACCAGCCGCTCCCCGGGCACCACATCCGCCCATTCGGACAACCAGTCCAGCGACAGGCCGGGCCTGCGCCAGGGTCCGTCCAGGCGATCGACAACAGGCTGCAAGCGTCGGGCCTCGGCCAACGAGGCGCGTTCCGCCCTGTTCCAGGATGTAGGCGCCCGGCCGATCCTGCGCTGCGTGTCGGTATCGCCGTGCGCATAGCCGGCGCCGCTTGCCACATGCGTGCGGCGGGCGATGCGCAACCAGGCCGCGCTATCCCGATCGAAGCGCGCAGCGCTTGCCGTTACCGACAGCAGTTTCAGATCCGCGCCGAACCATTCGTCCTGCAAGGCCTTGACCTGTGCCGGCGCGATACCCGATAACGCGGTGGCCCTGCCCGAGAGCGCCATGCCGCCGGGTACGGACGAATTCCGCATGGGTTGCCCCAAGGCGCCGGCCATCGCGGTCTTGCGGCTGGCCTGCGCCATTTCCCGCGCCGTGAACTGCAATCCGCCAATCCAGGACGCTGCCCAAAGCAGCAGGGCCAGCAGCGGCAGCATCAGCAACGCTTCGACCAGAGCCTGCCCTTGCTGGCGCGCGGGAATCCGGTTCATGGCGCCCGCCTTGCCTGCGCGGCCTCTGCGGCGCTGACGGCGGACAAGCGCGCCTGCCAGTAAGGGCGGAAAAGCGTGGCAAGTTCATCACGGCCATCGGCCCGCCGTTCCGGCCGCGCAAAGTAGGTTTCCGCCGCAGAAGTGACGGTGACGGCGTCTTCCGGTCCCAGCGCGCCATAGCGGAACGCCCCCAAGGGCGTGCGGACTGCGCTGTCGCCATTCGTGGTTTTCAAGGATGAACCGGCAAGCCCGACGGCCACCGCGAAACGCAGGGGACTGCTGCTGCGTGGCAAGGCGATGTCGCGATAAGCTGGCAGACCCCGCCCCGGCCAGCGCTGAACGGCTGCCATGGCGTACGAGTTGGCCAACGGATTGGTGACGTCGTCGAGCAGGTCCCATCTGGCCAACAGCTCTACCCAGCGCCAGAAATCCTGCTCGGAAAAATCGAACGGCGGCTCTTCCACGTACGTCAAGCCTTCGGGCGCCTTGATCTTCTGGCCTTGCGCCGTGCCCCAGCCCATGGCGTATTCGCGGAAGTAGCAGCCTCTCCAGCGATTGAAACGCAGCGCATGGTAGGACTGGGTATCGAGAGCGCCCCACCGTCCATCCGGCCCCAACCAGGTGGCCCCCCGGCGCCGCAACTCGTGGCGATACAAAGGGCATAGCGGATGCACCATCCACGGATTGCGGCGCGTGGCGCTGCGGCGGTCGAGAAAGCCATAGCGTGCCGCCGCCTGCTCGACGGCCGGCCGCAAACCCGCCTCGCGTGTGGCCAGACGACGCCCCACGAACCCAGGCCATTCATCGGTCAACAGCCGCAGGCTTGCGCCCCGGACATGCGCAACATCGACGCCCGGCGACGGACCATCGTCCGACAGATTGGCAAACAGCACCTTCTTCATGATGCGCTCACGCGAAGCCGCCAAACCTGCGACAGCGGACGCCGCGGCAGCCTCCAGGACCTGGTGGACCACCCTGTCATGCTCGCCAAACGCGGACGCGAGTCTCTGCTCGGCCTCGGGCACCGCCCGCACCGTTTGGTAGGCTGCCCCCACATCGGGGCCGAACAACATGGCGATCAGGCCGGCGGGCGGATTGCGCCGATCACGCTGCGACTGCATGGTGCGGGCATACTGCGCCGATGCAGCCAGCGTGACCAGGTGCGCCATGGCGACCTGATGCGCGATCTGTGTGCGGTTGATATAGGCCAGGGCGTTGAGCGCGCGCGCTTGCTCCAGCGCCCCGCTGTAGGCGGCCGCGTCCGCGGCATGCGTCAGCCGCTGCCGCGCTCCCACGGTTTGCCCCAAGTTGTACAGCACGACCAGGGACATGCCTCCCACCGCGGCCATCAACAGGCCCAGGACCAGCGCCTGGCCGCGCTGGTGGGCAAGCGGTGCGCAAGAACGTGTGTTCACTTCGCATCCGTGGCATTGCCGGTGAAGGACTTGAGTGAACGGGCCTTGGTCTGCGCCGCCGCCTTTTGCGCCGCCTGTTGTGCCGCGCGGCTCTGCGCGCCGCCGTCTTCGCCGGCCAGTTCACGCGCCATGGCGGCGGTCTGCGATCGCACCACCTGGCCGAAATACTGATACACCGCGATAGCCGCCACCGCGACCAAAGCCACGACCACCACGTATTCCGTCATACCCTGTCCCGACTGACGCTTGCGCAACCCTGACATATCCGTTCTCCGGCACTGTGAAGACAGGCTTCAGTGTCGGCGTCCGCCCCCGGCGTCGCTATTCGCGGATGCCGAGGCGGATAAAGTGATCACGGGTTCGTTGACAGTTCACGGACAGCAGCGGCCGGCGCAGGCTGGCCGCCGCGCAAAACGGCATGAATCTTGTAACCCTTTAATATTCAAGGGTTTTCCCTATTGCCCGACCTATGGCTCAGCAGTAGATTTGAGTTGCCGGGCTGTCTGACACCCATCGCGTGCGAAGCCGGGCAGGAGCGCCTCAGACTCACCTTGAGCTGGGGCGCTCTTCCATTTTGCGGCGCGCAAATGCTCGTCCCTCAGGGCAACAGTTCCGACGCGCCCCGCCTCTACAAGGCGCTAGGCGACCCGCAACACCCCATTGTCGATAACGATTGCGTCACGCTCGACGACCTTCGCCCGGAAGGAGCCGTCCCCCCAGACGTCTATGCTCAGCGTCTCGCCGGGGTACATCGGCCCGGAAAATCGCAGCGACACGGAACGCACCGCCCCATTGCCCGCAGGCTGCAGCTGCTTGGCGACGGTGTGCGACACCAGGCCAAACGAGCACAGGCCGTGCAGTATGGGGCGGGGAAAGCCGGCTGCCTGGGCGACCTGCGGATCGCAGTGCAGCGGGTTGTAGTCGCCGTTGAGGCGATACACCAGCGCCTGCTCGGGCCGGGTGCGCGCCTGCACGGTCCAGTCCGGCGGCCCGTCGGGCATGGCGTGCGCCGGGCGCGCCAGCCTGCCGGCATTCGCCATGCCGCCATCGCCCCTGAGCACGTGGGTGGCGGAAGTCCGCGCGATGAGCAGTCCCGTACCGGTATCCGTCAAGGTTTTCTCGGAATACAGCAACAGGCCCTTCTCGCCCTTGTCGACAACCTCCACCACGCGGGTCTTGCCTGTCAGTTCGCCGGCGGCGGGTATGGGATGGAACAGTTCCATTCCCTGCTCGCCGTGCAGCAAGCGCACCGTATCGGCCCCGATATCGGGCGCATCCAGCCAGAAGCCCGGATAGCCAAGCACCACGGCCATGTAGGGCAGCACGAGCGGATCGTGCCGCCTGCCCACGTAGGCCAGGTCGGACTCATTCACGGGATCCTGCCCCAAGCCCACCGATAGCGCGTACAGCATGACATCCCGCTCGGTGTAGCGCTGCCTGATTTCCGGCAGTTCATAGTTCAACAGTTGTTCATGGCTCAAGCGCATGACGTTCTTCCCCTTGGTCCCGAAAACACATCCATGACCATGGCGTCCGGGTCAGATCGGATCCCAGCTCATCACGTCGGGCGAGCGCTCCAGCGGATAGAAGTGCTTCTGCATCGCCGGAATGGCGACCTCGGCAATGCGCTGCGGCGTCCAGCCTTCGCTGAAGTGCACGGAACGCACGGGACGTGGTTGGCTCATCAACATGATCTCGTTGGCGCGCACCGCGAATATCTGACCGCTGACCTCTCGCGCGGCATCGCTGAGCAAGTACACGGCCATCGGCGCAATCTTGCCGGCCTCCATCTTCTTGAGTTTTTCCACGCGGTCCCGCTGCTGTGGCGTATCGGTGGGGATGGAACTGGTCATGCGGCTCCAGGCTGACGGGGCGATGCAGTTGGAGCGCACGCCATAGCGGCCCATGTCCAGCGCAATCATCTTGGACAAGGCCACGATGCCCAGCTTGGCCGCTCCGTAGTTGGCCTGGCCGTAGTTGCCGATCAGCCCCGACGTCGAGGTCATGTGCACCATCGCGCCGCTCTCCTGTTCGCGGAAGTGCGTGGCCGCCGCCCTGCTGACGAAGAATGTGCCATCCAGATGCACCGCAATGACGGCCCGCCATTCTTCCTCGCTCATCTTGTGAAAGGAGCGGTCGCGCAGGTTGCCCGCGTTGTTGACCACGCCATCGATGCGTCCGAAGTGATCCATGGCGCACTGGATGATGGCGTTGGCGGACGCGTGCGTCGCGACCGAATCGAAGTTGGCGACGGCCGTCCCGCCCGCGCCGCGGATCTCGGCAACGACTGCGTCCGCGGGCGCCACTGCGGCCGACAGGTCATCGCCATTGAGCGCAACCCCGATATCGTTGACCACGACCTTGGCGCCCTCGGCCGCCAGTTGCAAAGCGATCTCGCGGCCGATGCCGCCTCCGGCTCCGGTCACCACCGCCACCTTGCCTTCCATCATGCGTTCCATGCCCATGTCTCCTCAAAACGGGCCCGCCGGCTGTCTGCGGCAGGCCCAATGCTGTCGATTGCCTACTCGGTCGTTACGTTGGCGCGGCGCACCACCTCGGCCCACTTCCTGCCCTCGCTGCCGATAAAGGCGGCGAACTCCGCGGGCGTATCGGGATTGGGCACCGCTCCCTGGTCGCGGATCTGCTTCTGCATGTCGGGTGTCTGGATGATGGCGACCACCTGCTTGTTGATCTCCGACACGACGTCGTCCGGCGTCTTCGCGGGCGCCCACAGGCCGAACCACGACACGACCTCGTAGCCGGGCACGCCCGCCTCCGCCACGGTGGGCACATCGGGTAGCTGGTCACTACGCTGAGCCGAGGTCACTGCCAGCACCTTCAGCCGGCCCGCCTTGATGTGCGGTAGCGCCGAAGGCAAGTTGTCGAAAATCATGGAGATCTGGCCGCCCAGCAGATCCGTCACTGCCGGCGTGCTGCCCTTGTAGGGCACGTGCACCATGTCGACGCCGGTCATCATCTTGAACGTCTCGCCTGACATGTGCAGCGTGCTTCCGTGTCCGGAAGAGCCAAAGGTGAGCTTGCCCGGGTGGGCGCGGCCGTAGGCGATCAGCTCCTTCACGGTGTCGTACGGCGCATTCTTGGGCACCACCAGGGCGTTCGGCACCATGGCGGTACGCGTGATCGGTGCGAAGTCCTTGATCGCGTCGTAGGGCATCGATTTGTAGAGACTGGGGTTGATGGCGTGCGTGCCTATCGTGCCCATCACCAGCGTGTAGCCGTCCGGCGCCGCGCGCGCCACTTGCGCGGTGCCGATGTTGCCGCCCGCGCCAGGCTTGTTCTCGACCACCACGGAAACGCCCCAGCGTTCGCTCAGGCGCTGGCCTATCACGCGCGCCAGGATATCGGTCGTGCCGCCCGCCGAGAACGGCACGTTTATCGTCACCGGCTTGTTGGGAAAACCCTGCGCCGTCTGCGCGCCCGCCGCGCCAGCGCCCAGCAGGGCCGCCAGTCCCAGCAATGCCAGGAACTTCAGGGGACGCTTGCGCGCAGAAGCTGCGGGCGCGTCTTTTTTGATTGTCTTGAACATAGTCTCCTCGCTCTTTTATCCAGGTTCAGAGGCGGTCCGCCTCAATCCAGCACAGCAAGATCCTGCCCTTCCTCCACTTCATCGCCAACCGCCACCAGAATCTTGGCGATACGGCCTGCTGCCTCGCTTTCCACGGGAATCTCCATCTTCATGGACTCGACCTTGAAGGCCTCGTCGCCCGTCTGAATCCGTGCGCCCTCTTCCACGCAACACGCGACCACGCGGCCCGCGACGTTGGAGACGATTTTTTTCATGCCAGCTCCTTTACCGACTCTGTTGAAATCACTGCCTGCAAGCCGTCGACGGTCATCGTGCCGGCCTGGAACCGCTCCGACGCGAGCACCTGAAGCATCATCGGAATGTTGGTCTTGATGCCCTCTACCCGCATGCTGCCCAGTGCACCGCTCAACTCCCGGATCGCGGCAGCGCGATCGCCTGCATGCGCGATGACTTTCGCCACCATGGGGTCGTAGTGGCTGGAAACCCGGTTGCCCTGCGCGTAGCCTGTTTCTATCCGTAGGCCTGGGCGGGAGGGCGGTAACTCGAACGTTTTCAGGACGCCGGGCGAAGGCAGGAAACGCACGGGATCCTCGGCATACACGCGCGCCTCGATGGCATGCCCCGCCACGGCCGGTTGCCTGCCGATCACCGACGACAGCTTTTCGCCCGCAGCCAGGCGGATCTGCGCCTGCACGATGTCCACGCCGGTGACCGCTTCCGAGATGGCGTGCTCGACCTGCAGGCGCGTGTTGACCTCGAGGAACGAAAAGCCGCTGCCCGGCGTGTACAGCATCTCCACCGTGCCTATGACGTCGTAGCCGATTTCTCCCAGGATGGCCGCCAGCCGCTCGGCCATGCCGGCGACCGCCTGGCGGTCGATGGCCGGCGCCGGCGCCTCCTCGATCACCTTCTGGTATCTGCGCTGGGTGGAGCAGTCCCGTTCGAACAGGGACAGGACATTGCCAAACCTGTCCGCCAGGAACTGGAATTCGATATGCCGCGGCGATGGCACGAATCGCTCCATGTACAGGGCGGGATTGGCAAACGCCTTTTCCGCCATGCCGCTGGCCCGTTCCCAGCTGTCGGACAGCGACTGAGGATCGTGGACGGGGATCATGCCTATGCCCCCGCCGCCGCCCGCAGGCTTGATCAGCACCGGATACCCGAGCGCGCCGGCGGCCTGGCGCACCGCGACCATGTCATCGCGAGGCAGGATGCCGGTGCTGCCGCCTGCCTGCAAGCCGTGCCGTTGCATCAACTCGCGCGCACTCGCCTTGTTGCCCAGCACATCGATCCACCTGGGCGAAGGTCCGATGAAGCAATGCCCCGCCGCTTCCACCCGGCGCGCGAACTGCGCGTTCTCGGACAGGAATCCGTAGCCGGGATGCAGCGCGTCGGCGCCACAACCCGCCATGACCTCGAGCAGCAGGTCCTGGTTGAGATAACTGGCCCGCGCAGGCGCAGGCCCGATGCAGTAGCTTTCATCGGCTTGGCGCACGTATGGCAGGTCAGCATCGGTCTCGGAGTACACCGCCACGGATTGCAGGCCCAGCGCCTTCACGGCGCGCAGAATGCGCGCGGCGGCGGCGCCCCGGTTGGCAATCAGGATCTTCTTCATCTGTATCCCCTCAGGGCCGGTATCCGGTGGCCACCATGCCGGGCTGGCGCAGCGGCGCGGCCAGATTGGCGAACTCGACCAGGCGCGCGCGCGTGCAGGCCGGATCGATGATGTCCTCGATGACGAAGGCTTCCGCGCTGCGGAACGGGGACGTCAGGGCCCGCACTCTTTCCTCGATCTCCGCGCGCTTGGCTTCTGGGTCGGCGGCCGCCTCGATCTCGGACCGGTACGCCACCTCCAGGCCGCCCTCGATCGGCAGCGAACCCCATTGCGCCGATGGCCACGCATAGCGGAAGTTGAAGCGGCTGGAATTCTGATGGCCGCCCGCGGCCACGCCGAAAGCGCGCCGCATGATCAGCGAGAACCAAGGCACCGTCGACTGCGAGACCGCCGTCAGCGCCCTCACGCCGGCGCGCATCACGCCGTCCTTCTCGGCTTCCAGGCCGATCTGGAAACCCGCGATGTCCACCAGGTTCACCACCGGCAGGTGAAAGGTCTCGGCCAGGTCGAGCAGGCGGGTGAATTTCTCGGCGGTATGCCGGTCCCAGCCGCCGCCATAGTGATAAGGATTACTGGCGGCGAACAGCACCGGCCAGCCATCCACCCGAGCCAGCCCGCCCACGATGGCCTTGCCCCAATGCCGGCCGATTTCGAACACGCTGCCGGGATCGAACAAGGTTTCCAGTATGGGCCGGATCTTGTAAACCTTGCGCGTGTCCTTCGGAATGGCCGTGCGCAGCCATTCCTGCTCCGCCGCCGCGGCCGGAACCTCGCCCCTGGGCGCAAGATCGTGCACCGAGGCAGGCATGTACGACAGGAAGCGCCGTGCGGCCGCGAAAGCCTCGTCCTCGGAACCCACCTCGTCGTCGACCACGCCATTACGGGTGTGGATGGCGCTTCCGCCGAGTTCGTTCTTGCCCAGATGCTGGCCGATCTTGGCCACCACCGGGGGACCCGCGATGAACAGCTGCGACGTGTCCTTCACCATGACGGAATAGTGGCTGCCCGCCACGCGCGCAGCCCCTTGGCCCGCCACCGACCCAAGAGCCAGCGACACCACCGGGACCTGAGCCAGGTTGCGCGCCACATAGGCCCAGATCTTCATTTTCGGCAGCAGCGCATGCCCCATCTTCTCGATGTTCTTGACCGACCCGCCGCCGCCCGTGCCGTCGATCAGGCGCACCAGCGGAATGCGCAGGTCGAACGCCATCTGCTCGGCGAATATCATCTTGTCGCCCACGGCGCCGTCGTTCGCGCCGCCGCGCACGGTGAAGTCGTCGCCAACGACCACGACGTTTTTGCGGTCCAGCGCCGCGCGCCCCATGATCACGTTCGAGGGCATCACATGGACCAGGCGGCCCTGCGCGTCATACTCGCCGCTGCCGGCCAATCCGCCGACCTCGACGAACGAGCCGCCGTCGACCAGCCGTTCGATCCGTTGGCGGATGTCCAGCTTGCCCGCGTCATGCTGACGCTTCACCTTGTCCACGCCCCCCATGCTCAGGGAAAACTCCTTGCGGCGTGCCAGCTCGTCCAACTCCTGCGTCCAGCTCATTACTTCCTCCCATGACGGCGCCAGCCTGAGGCTCAGGGCGCCAGTTCGATCCACGCCTCGTCTAGCGTCAAGTCCACCGCGGTCCGCGCCTGCAACGCCGCGAAATCCAGGCCCCGCACCATCGCCCGCACCCGTAGGCCACGTGGCGTGATGTCCAGAATTGCCAGATCGCTGTAGATGCGATCGACCACGGCCTTGCCGGTAAGGGGGTAGGTGCATACGGGCACGATCTTCGGCCGGCCGTCGCGGTCCACGTGCTGCATCATCACGAAGATGCGCTTGGCGCCCGCCACCAGGTCCATGGCCCCGCCGACCGCCGGAATCGAGTCTTCGCGCCCCGTGTCCCAGTTGGCCAGGTCGCCGTCGGCCGATACCTGGAAGGCGCCCAGCACGGTGAGATCGATATGGCCGCCGCGCATCATCGAAAAGGACACTACGTGATCGGTGATCGACGCCCCGATATCCAGCGCGACGGGCTCCTTGCTGGCATTGAGCAGATCCCTGTCGATCTCGGCGCCTGGCGGCAGGCCTTTCATGCCCAGGATGCCGTTTTCGCTGTGCAGCACTACGCCGCGCTCGGGCTTCAAGTGATCCGCCACCGACGTCGGCATGCCTATGCCCAGGTTGACGTACGAGGCGGGTGGAATATCGTCGGCGACGATCTGCGCCATGCGCGCGCGGGACAGCCTATTGATGCTCATTGGGACACTCGACGATGCGTTGAACGAAGATTCCAGGCGTCATGACCTGCTCCGGCGCCAGCGCTCCCAGCGGCACCACCTGGTCGACCTGGGCCACCGTGAGCCTTGCGGCCATGCACATCACAGGTCCGAAATTGCGGCTGGCGTAGCGGTAGGTCAGATTGCCCGCGCAGTCGCCGTACTGGGCCTTCACGAAAGCCACATCGCCCGGCAGCGGCTCTTCCAGCACATAGCCCCGGCCATTGATGGAGCGCGTTTCCTTGCCTTGCGCCAGCCGCGTTCCATAGGCGGTGGGCGTGAAGAAAGGTCCCATGCCCGCGCCGGCGGCGCGCAGGCGTTCGGCCAAGGTGCCTTGCGGCACCACCTCCAGTTCGATCCTGCCCGCCGCATACCATTCGCCGAACGCGGCGGCATTGGGCTTCTCGGGATTCGAGGAACGGGCGAAGGAGCAGATCACCCTGCGCACCCGGCCCGCGCGGATCAACTGGCTCAAACCCTGCTCGCCATTGCCCGCGTTGTTATTGACGATGGTCAGTTCGCGCGCGCCGGTCTCCAGCAGCGCCTGCAGCAGTTCCGTCGGCACGCCGGATGCGCCGAATCCGCCAATCAATAGCGTGGCGCCATCCGCCACGCCGGCCACGGCCTCCTCCAGAGAAGGCACGATCTTGTTCAACATTGCTCACCCCATGACGGCAGACGCGCTCACGGCGCCTCCACCGCAGACTTATCGGACGGTCAGAGCGCAGGCAGCGCGCTCAGGATCGCGGTGGACTGACTGGACAAGGTGCCGCCATTGCCATGCACCAGGGCCAGGTTCGGATCCTTCAACTGGCGCTCGCCGCACTCGCCGCGCAACTGCCTGACGGCCTCCACCATGAGAAACACGCCGTACATGCCCGGATGCACGCAGGACAGGCCGCCGCCGTTGGTATTGACCGCCAGCCGCCCGCCGGGCGCGATCCCACCGTCGTCGACGAACGCGCCGCCCTCTCCCTTCTGGCAGAAGCCCAGGTCTTCCAGGAACAGGATGGTGTTGATGGTGAAGGCGTCGTACAGCATGGCCAGGTCCATATCCTTCGCGGACACGCCGGCCATCTCGTAGCAGCGCTTGCCCGATTCAAACGCCGCCGTCACCGTCAGGTCATGCATGGACGAAACCTGCCGGTTCCACACCGCGGTCGCGTTACCCATCACGTACACCGGCTTCCTGGCGCAATCGCGGGCCCGGTCCGAGCGGGTCAGCACGAAGGCGCCGGCGCCATCGCTGACCATGCAGCAGTCGCGCACCGTAAAGGGCGCGCAGACCGGACGAGCCGCCTCCACGTCCGCCAGCGATAGCGGCTCGCGCATGGTGGCTTCGGGGTTCAACTGCGCCCATTTCCGCGCGGCCACCGCGACCTCCGACAGCTGCTTGCGCGTGGTGCCGTACTGGTGCATGTGGCGGCTCGCGGCCAACGCATAGGCCGCCACCGGCAGGGGCGGGTCATAGGGCGTTTCGTAAGGCTGAGGGTCGAGGGATTTCCGCGCGCGGGTCAGATCGGCGCGGTTGAACTTGGCGGTGCGCTGGGTGCTGCCGTAGCAGACGAGGACCGCGTTGCACTGCCCGGACGCCAGCGCGTGCATGGCGGGCAGCAGATGCGCCACGTAGCTGGAGCCGCCTATCATGGTGCTGTCCAGGAAGGTCGGCCGTATGCCGAGATACTCGACCACAGACATCGCCCACATGGGCGACAGGGAACTGCAGGTCGTGATGCCGTCTATGTCCTTGAGGCTCAGGCCGGCGTCCGCAATCGCAGCCATGGCGGCCTGCGCCAGCACCTCCTGCTCGGTATGACCGCGGGCCTGGCCCAGCCCGGCCTGCCCGACGCCGACCACGGCGGTCTTGCCTCTCAAATCGCGCAGCGTCATGCATCTGCTCCCGTAGGCACGAAGACCACTTGCGCCGCCTCGCCGTCCCCGACGATTCTGGCGCTGACGCGCATGCCGATCCGCACATGCCCTGGCGCGATCTCCGCGACACGGCTCATCATCCGCACGCCTTCCTGCAGATCCACGAGGCAGACGTTGTAGTCGCCGCCCTGCTCCGTGTTGCGATACACGGTGGTGCTGGCGTACACCACGCCCTCCCCCGTGGGGCTGAACCAATCCAATGCCGCACCGCCGCAATGGGGACATACGCAGCGGGGATAGAACACCGCCTGGCTGCAATCGGCGCAGCGTTGGATCTGAAACCGGCCTGCCCCCAAGCCTTCCAGATAAATCTGCTCGGGTCCGCCCGCCGCCTGCGCACTGCTCTGGATCTCCACCCTTGCCTCCTGTCGTGTCGTCTTTTTCAACCTGCCAACATTGCGGCTCAGTGTAGGGACAGGAACGCGGCAGATAAACGGACCCTAGGGCAAATCACTTTTAACTTTGCGCGCGAGAATGGCTAAGATGGCGTGCACCCATCAGCCCGACAGCCATGTACATCCTGATAGACCATCTCAAGCATGTTCTGAACTTCGTACGCGTCGCGGACAGCGGCAGCTTCACGGCCGCGGCGCACCGGCTCGACATTTCAACCGCGGCGGTAAGCAAGAGCGTTTCGCTGCTTGAAGCCAAGTTGGGCGTGAAGCTGCTCAACCGCACCACGCGAAACCTGTCGCTGACCGACGATGGCGAGTTGCTGCTGCAGCGCTGCCGCCACATCCTGCTGGAAGTGGAAGCCGCCGAGGCCGAAGTGACGGGAGCCAGCGTGAGCCCGCGCGGCAAGCTGCGCGTGCATGCGCCGGTCGGCTTGGGCAGAAAGGTCATCATGCCCGCGCTGCTGTCGCTGACCGCGCGCTATCCGGAGCTATCGATCAACGCCGATTTCAGCGACCGCATGCCCAATCTGGCCGAAGAAGGATTGGACGCCACCATACGCATCGGCGTTACGACCGATTCGCGCGTGATCGCCAAGACCTTGTCCCGGCTGCGCTACGTCACCTGCGCCAGCCCCGCCTATCTGGCCACGCACGGTGCACCGGCCACGCCCGACGAGCTGGAACGGCACAATTGCCTGGCCTACGTCCAATGGCAGACCGGCCGATATCACGAATGGGATTTCCAGAAAGGTGATGAGCGCTACACGATCACGCCCGGCGGCACTCTGAACGTGAACCATCCGGAAGCCATCCTGGACGCCGTGGTGGCCGGCGCCGGCATTGCCCGCATGGCCAGCTTCATCGCGGAGTCCGCCGTGCTGGACGGACGCCTGAAACTGGTGCTGACCGATTGGATGGCGCCCGGCGCGCCGGTCCAGCTGGTCTATCTGCCGAACCGGCACCTGTCGCCGCGCATCCGCGCTTTTGTAGATGCGATGGTGGAAGCCCTGCCGCCCCAATTACCTTGGGAGCAAGCCATGGGCTTATGAGGCGCGCGCGCCTCTTACAACAGCAGCGGTGAAATCTTGCTGCCGTCCACCGACACTCCGGCCATGAGGCCGCCATTGTTCAAGACGAAACCGACGATGGGTTGCTGCGCGGTGTAGGTATCTATGCTGCCGTTGACGCCCACATTAGCCACCGCGACAGTGGCATCCGCCCCCACCGTCCAGCCGCTGCTGGCCCGGAACTTGGCCAGGGCGCCCTCCGTCATGAACAGCACCACCATCGCCTTGGACTGCGCGCCGGCCTGCAAGCCGATGGAGCCGCCCGTGATGCTGTAGTAGCCGGTATCCGACCCGCCTACGCGCAGCACGCCGGTTCCATGCTGGGCTCCCACAATGAAGCTCGCGCTCAGCACGCCCGGAAACACCAGCACGCCGCGCGCGCGTTCCACCAATTGCTTGGCCTGGGACGAGGACTGATAAAGCTTGGTCAGGGTCGCGTCGGCCGCGGTATCGAGTTCCTGCCGCTTTTCCGCGGCCGTGGCCGAGGATTGGGCGGTGGTCGTGGTGCAGCCGGTGAACACCAGGCTTGCCACGCCGAGCATCGCGGCGATCACGCCGGCCCGGCCTGCCTTGGGGAGAGTATCAAGCATGTAGCGCTCCTTATTGTTGTTGGACGCCCCTTCCAGGCACGCCCGAAAGGAACGCCACCATCCTACCTGGGATTTCCGGCCCTGGCGCCCTGCAAGCGGGCTCTGCGTTACCTCCTGTTCCAATACGAGCAAGTGTCATTACACTTGGCCAGCATTTCCCCAATAATCGGCGGGGAGACACAGAGCAGAATGCCGCCTGCGCCAGGCATCGTGCACATTTTCTTCAGAAGCAAATCTGCGTCTGAACATGACCAGCATCGACGCCGTGCGACACCGCCAGCCCGTACCCAGGCCGCGCCTTGATCAATTTTTTCCGAGCACGTCCGATGAAGTGGATTCTGGTCTCAATGCTATGCATGTTCGCTTCCGGCTGCGGTGTCGTCGCCGCCCCTTGCCGCATTGCATCTGCCGCCATCAAGATCGTGCCGGTCGTCGGCGACGTCGCTACCGCGCCGACGGATGCTTGCGCGGAAGTCATCGACTGATGCACTGCCTGCCTTGTTCCCTTGCCTGCGGCAGACGCAGTTCCTTGATCCCACTTAGCTGCATGTGACAACGCTGACCATGCTCAATGCACTGGTCAGGTATTGGATTGCGGCAGCTTTCTCCGGCGTCTGGTGAACGGACGAACTTTCCAGCTTCACCAAGGCATGCCTCATCAGCTCACTGGGAGACATCATTGAGATGTCAGGCGCCATTGGGCGAACGCCGCTCCACGCCAGGGCTTCCGCCTCGAAAGCCAGCGGGTCCAGGGCAGTACCAGGCAGGGCTTTGGATTTCATCGGAGTTCTCCATTGCAGTCGTGCACAAAGAGAGATCAGAGCAAAGGCCAATACGAAAGTTCCGGAGGAACGGCAGGCCGTGGCTCAGTTCCAAGCATACGGATCTGGGTGCAGCCCACGCGATCTGGTGAACAAACTGGTGGCCATAGAGAGGGACCGGAACCCGCGATGGTTTGGTCCTAATCGCCCACTGCCCAACAAATTCGTCCTGACGGCATGCGCGCTGTCGTCCTGCGCCAACGCGATAAGGGAACCGCAGAAGCCCGCCCAACCATTTGCGATGATGCGGGGCCTCGGCGTAGTACTCAAAGAAGTTGATGTATAGCGCGTCACGACCGCCCCACAGCCCGCCTCAAGCGGATTTTGTTGCCGCACGGTCTATGCAGTAGCACTTACGCAAAAGCAGGTGCGAGCATTATTGCGACTTAGCAGCGAGAACCGAGCAAATGAATTGAACCCCTTCCGGTAGCACTCTTCGTACTTAGCATCCGAAAAAATGCCAGGAACCGCTTGCTGTACATCCAGCAAGACCATCGAGGGCTGGCTCCGCGCCACCGTGTGCGCCAGCGCGATGATCAACGCAAAGGTGGATCTGTACACCGTGGGAGCGGTGCTGGGCCACCAGTAAGCGACTAGCACCAAGCGCTATGCGCACCTGGCGACCTACGCGATGAAAATGGTGCTCGGGGAGATTGGCAAAGAATCCCCAGACAAAAGAAAAGCGCGGGTTGCGTGAACTACACGCAAACCCGCGCCATTACTTGGTAGGCCCCCCGAGAGTCGAACTCGGCACCAACGGATTATGAGTCCGCTGCTCTAACCAGGCATGAGCTAGAGGCCCAGAAAACGATTACTGCCCTTCCAGGAAGCTCTTCAGCTTATCGGCCCGGCTGGGGTGACGCAGCTTGCGCAGCGCTTTCGCCTCTATTTGGCGGATGCGCTCGCGCGTGACGTCGAACTGCTTGCCCACTTCTTCCAGGGTCTGGTCGGTGCTCATTTCGATGCCGAAACGCATGCGCAGGACCTTGGCTTCACGCGGGGTGAGAGAGTCTAGCACTTCCTTGACCACATCGCGCATGGAACCGTGCAAAGCCGCGTCGGAAGGCGCCAGCGTGGACGTGTCTTCGATGAAATCGCCCAGGTGCGAGTCGTCGTCGTCACCGATAGGCGTTTCCATGGAGATCGGTTCCTTGGCGATCTTCAGGATCTTGCGGATCTTGTCCTCGGGCATGTCCATCTTCTGCGCCAGGGTCGCGGGATCCGGCTCGGCGCCGGTTTCCTGCAGGATCTGGCGGCTGATCCGGTTCATCTTGTTGATCGTTTCGATCATGTGAACCGGAATACGGATGGTGCGCGCCTGGTCGGCGATGGAACGCGTGATGGCCTGACGGATCCACCAGGTCGCGTAGGTCGAGAACTTGTAGCCGCGACGGTACTCGAACTTGTCCACGGCCTTCATCAGGCCGATGTTGCCTTCCTGGATCAGGTCCAGGAACTGCAGGCCGCGGTTCGTGTACTTCTTGGCGATCGAGATCACCAGGCGCAGGTTGGCCTCGGTCATTTCGCGCTTGGCCTTGCGAGCCTTGGCTTCGCCGGTGGCCATGCGCTTGTTGACGTCCTTCAGGTCCTTCAGCGGCAGCACGACGCGCGTTTGCAGGTCGATGAGCTTCTGCTGCAGTTCCTGCACGGCGGGAATCTGACGCTCCAGCGTTTCGGCGTACGGATGGCCAGCGGCCACTTCGTCGACAACCCACTGCATGTTGGTTTCGTTGCCCGGGAACACCTTGATGAAGTGCGTGCGCGGCATGCCGGCACGGTCCACACACGTGTGCAGGACGGCGCGTTCGAGCTGGCGCACTTCCTCGACCTGCTGACGCAGGGTGTCCGCCAGCTTCTCGACCATCTTGGCCGTGAAGCGGATGCCCATCAGTTCGTTCTGGATGGATTCCTGGGCGCGCACGTAGACGTCCGACTTGTAGCCGTCCTTCTCGTACGAGTGGCGCATCTTTTCGAACTGCTTGCCGACTTCGTCGAACTTGGCCAGGGCCTTCACGCGCAGGTCTTCCAGCTGCTTGCTGGACATGCCGCCGGCGGGGCCGTCATCGCCTTCGTCTTCCTCGGCGGAAACGCCGGCGCCGGCGTATTCTTCGCCGTCTTCCGGATCAACCAGGCCGTCGACCACTTCGTCGATCTGGGCTTGACCTTCGCGCACGCGCAGGATGTGGGCCAGGATCTCGTTGATCGTGGTCGGGCAGGCCGAGATGGCCATGACCATGTGCTTCAGGCCGTCTTCGATGCGCTTGGCGATTTCGATTTCGCCTTCGCGCGTCAGCAGTTCCACCGAGCCCATTTCACGCATGTACATGCGCACCGGGTCCGTGGTGCGGCCGAAATCCGAATCGACGGTCGTCAGCGCGGCTTCGGCTTCGTCTTCGACGTCGTCGTCGTTGGACGCGACCGGCGCGTTTTCGCTCATCAACAGCGTTTCGGCATCGGGCGCCTGGTCGTAGACCGCGATGCCCATGTCGCTGAACGTGCTGATGATGCCGTCGATCGCTTCCGCATCGACCAGGTCGTCGGGCAGATGATCGTTGATTTCGCCGTAGGTCAGGTAGCCGCGGTCCTTGCCCAGCTTGATCAGCTGCTTCAGGCGGTTGCGGCGCGCTTCGTATTCTTCGGGCGTGACGGGACCGCGGGCGATCAGGTCCTTGGGATCGGCCTTGCCGCGCTTGCCGCCGCGCTTGGGCGGCTTCAGATCAGGCAGGACTTCACCGTCGCCGTCCATGGTGTCGTCAAAGCCGTCGGAATCGTTGTTCGCGTTCTTGGCGGGACGTCCCGGGCGGCGGCCGCTGGGCGCGGGGCGCGCGCTGCCCACCAGGTCGGCGAGCTTGTCTTCGGCCTTCTTGGCGCGAGCCTTGGTCACCTTCTCGGGCTTGTCAGCCGCGGCAGCCTTGGTCGCCTTTTTGGCGGCCGTCTTGGCTGCGGGCTTGGCGACCTTCACCGCCGTCTTGGCGGGCGCCTTTTCCGCTGCCATGCTTACGACGCGCTTGGCCGTGGTGGCCTTGGTTTCGGCCGCATCAATTGCAGAGGAGGATTTGCCGGTGGATTTGGTCATAGTCGCTTCCGTGGTCGTCGCAACCCGTTCGGGCATGTTGCACCGCATGAAGCCGCTTTGGACGGCAGCCCAACACGGCGCTTATACGGGTAAATCAGGTGAATCAGCGGAGATCACGCGGCTGCGTTGTTCGCAGCGCCAACTCTTGCGAGCCCGCTTGGCGCCGTTCCGGTGCGATACCGTACTTGCGCCTTGCGTGCATGACCTCATCCTGCGGAGGCTCCCGGGCGTCGGGGGGGCTGCCTGCCTATAAATAGGCTTTGCTTGCTTATCGGGCCTTTGCCCCAAGCAGCTGAGTAGACACAGCACCCAAACCACTAACGCCATGCGGAGATAACCGCCGCCGGACTGCTTGATTCACCGCTTAGCTATATTAATTAACTATGTAACAAATTTGACGCGCGCATCCGCTTTTATTTCTGCCGTTGCGCATCCAACGTTCCATTATCTGGAGCATCCGCCGCGTCCGGATCGCCGGTACCGCGTCAAACCCTATACATCCATTAGATTCCGGCTGCCGGAATAGATTCCGCCCGCCGAATGCATTTCTTGTTGCCTGCGCACCGTGGCACGAGGATTACCGCCAAATTCAGCAAGAATCAGGCCGCAATCAACTGCCAGCACCACAATCCGCGTACATCAAAGACAGATCAGGCAGGTTCGCGCAATGCACACACCCGCCCAGTTCTATCCGCCCCGCTCCCAAAAACACGCTTTGCGAACGGACAACCTTTGATTTTAGCGCATTTAGCGCACGCCAGCACCTTTCAGTACTACCATGCGGCTGGATAGCTCCTGATAGCGCTTGCGCGCATCTTCCGTGGCCAAACCCGCCGCAGCGAGCTTGGCCATTTCCAGCTTGGCCGAGTCAAACTCGATGCGCCTCAAGGCATCGTCCCATTCCGTTTGCGGATCAGGCAGGTCTTCCTGGGACAGGATGTCGGCCCGCAGGCCCTTCAGCACCGTGGCCAGATCCGAATCCGGCTCCGCGGCTTCCAGCAAAGCGCCGACGTGGCGGGCACCGCTGGATTGCGCCAGCATGATCAGGTCTCTTACAAGACCCAGATGGGGGCCGTGGTCGATGACTTCAAGCTGCTGGTCACCCATGGAGTCGACCAGTTCAGGGTGCGCCAGCAACAAGCCCAGCAGGCGCTTGGCCAGCGACGGCATGGTGCGGCGGCCTTCGAACCCGCCCACATCGTTGTCGCGCTTGCCTTTCCAACCGCCCTTGCCGCCCTTCCAGTCGCTCTTGCCCTTCCAGTCGCTCTTACCCTTCCACTCCTGCTTGCCGCCGCCGCGCTGAGCTCCTGCCCCACCAAAGTCGGAACTTTGGGACGGCAGATGAACCTGGTCCGCGTAGTCGGACTCATCGGCCGGAATGTCATGAAAATCGTGTCCGGCGAAGTCGTAGCCCGTGTCCGGATAGCCCGGCTCGTGGCCAGGCGCCGCAGCAGCGCCTGCATCGCCTCCCGCGGCGCCCGGCTTGGGCGCGGGCGCGAAGGGCTTGGCGGGCTGCTGAGCCAGCACCTGAGCCATTTCCTCCGGCGTCAGCTGCACCAGCTTTGCCATTTCCCGCTCTATCTGCACACGCAGCGCGCATTCGGGAATGGCGGCCAGCAAGGGCTTGGCCTCGTGCAGGCAACTGGCCCGCCCTTCGGCTTCGTTCATGTTGTGCCGCGAGGCCAGCTCGTCCAGCAGGAAGCGGGACAGCGCTACGGCCTCTCCCAGGCATGCCCGGAAAGCTTCCGCGCCCAGTTCGCGCACATACGAGTCGGGATCGTGCTCCGACGGCAGAAACAGGAAGCGGATCGCAATGTCGTCGCGCAGCACCGGCAGGCAAGCCTGCAGGGCGCGCCACGCAGCGCGCCGGCCTGCGCCGTCTCCGTCGAAGCTGAAGATGACCTTGTCGCTGGCGCGCAGCAGCTTCTTGACGTGGTCCGGCGTGGTGGCCGTGCCCAGCGTCGCTACCGCGTTGGCGATACCTTGCTGCGCCAGGCCGACCACGTCCATGTAGCCTTCGACCACAATGACCTGCCCTTCCTGGCGTATGGCCTGACGGGCCTCCCACAACCCATAGAGCTCGTGCCCCTTGGAAAACAGCGGGGTCTCGGGCGAATTCAGGTACTTGGGCTCGCCCTTGCCGATGATGCGTCCGCCGAAACCGATGAGACTGCCCCGCGCATTGCGGATCGGGAACATGACACGTTCCCGAAAACGGTCGTAGCGGCGGCCGTCCTCGGATTCGATGACCAGCCCGGATTCCACCAGGACGGGGTCCTCGTAATTCGGAAAGACCTGCGACAGGCCATGGCGGTCTGTGCCCGACCATCCTAGGCCGAAATGCGCTGCGATTTCACCGGTCAGGCCACGCTGCTTCAAATAGCGGATCGCCGCGGGCGAAGCCCGCAACTGCTTGAGGTAATGCGCCTGGGCGGCATCCAGCACCTGCGTGTGGCGGGATTCCTCAGCCTTGCGGCGCGCGGATTCCTGCTGCTGGCGTGGACTGCGATTTTCTTCGGGGACCGTCATTCCCGCCGACGCCGCGAGCGTACGCACGGCATCGGGGAAACTGGCGCCCGTGTGTTCCATCAGGAAGGTGATGGCGCTGCCATGCGCCCCGCAACCGAAACAGTGATAGAACTGCTTGGTGGGGCTGACAGTGAACGAGGGACTTTTTTCGTTATGAAAAGGGCACAGGCCAAGCAAGTTGGCCCCGCCCTTTCTCAACTGCACGTATCGCCCGACTATGTCGACGACGTCGACTCGGGCGAGCAAATCCTGGATGAATGATTCTGGAATCAATAGATTCGGGAATCAAAGATCAATACAGGCGCGGGGGCAGTTGTTGGCTACGGATGCGCTTGTAGTGGCGCTTCACAGCGGCGGCGTGCTTGCGCTTGCGCTCAGCCGTGGGCTTCTCATAGAACTCGCGCGAACGCAGCTCGGTGAGCAAACCGGTCTTTTCGATGGTGCGCTTGAAGCGGCGCAGAGCGGCTTCAAACGGTTCGTTTTCCTTCAGTCGAACGATAGGCATAAAGTGATTGGCCTGCTTGTAGGGTAACAAAAGTTGATGACAAACCTGGCTTGCTTACCAGCAACGCTGCGCGGGTCCAGGTACGCGTAAACGGCCTCGTCGATACTGAAATCATACCAACAGAGGCAGGTACCGCGAACGGGGAACCTTGAAAGCGCAATCCAGGCGCCGGACCGGCTTCAGCGCTGCTTGGCAGCCCTGAACCACAGACCCATCCCGGATTTCCGCTGGCTGTTTCCGTTACCCAAAGACTACCCAAAGAGTAACAAGCCAAGTTCGGTTTAGCGATAACCAGCGATTCTAGCATGGTCACGGCCACTTTGACTACTGGAGGGACAGCCTGGCGCCCTGGGCGGCCAGAATGCCCTCTCCTGCCGGAACGCCATGCTCAGCTCTTGGAGCCCTTGCGGATCCAGGCCTCGAGCTGATGCGGACGCAGGCTGTCGTAATCTTCGAACGGCTGGTGGATCCAGGGGTTCGTCGGCAGCTTGTCGACGTAGTAGTCCGGCGTCGCCTGGGAATGGCCCTTCCACCACAACACCGCGCTGCGCAGCTCGGTAATGTCGGCAAACTGGCTTTTCAGGTGATCGTAGACCTTGCTGAAGGTCTTGCCGGTATCGACCATGTCGTCCACCAGCAACACTCGCCCGGACAGGGTGCCGCGCGTGATGGTGATGAACTGGGCGATATCCATGTCGCCCTGCTTGGTGCCGGCCGCTTCGCGATAGCTGCTCGTGGCCAGGATGCCCAGGGGTACGTCAAAAATACGGGACATAACATCACCGACGCGCATGCCGCCGCGCGCCAGGCAAAGAATCTTGTCGAACTTCCAACCCGATTGATGCACCTGCAAGGTTAGGCGCTCGATCAGGCGGTTGTAGTCGTCCCACGTCACCCACAGATGGCTGTCATCATTGGTCGGCGTGCTCATAGGCAAGCATCTCCTGCTTAATAAATACGAAAAGGCCGCCGCCGGTATGAGACCGGCGGCGGCCTTGCGAATAATAACCCGATGTCAGCCCTTCAGGGGATGACGCAGCACAATGGTTTCATTGCGGTCCGGGCCGGTCGACACCAGGTCGATGGGCACGCCGCAAACTTCGGCCACGCGCTCCAGGTAGCGACGCGCTGCCTGGGGCAGCTTGTCGTACTCGGTGATGCCGACGGTGGATTCGCTCCAGCCGGGCAGTTCTTCCAGCACCGGTTGCGCCTGCGCCACGGCATGCGCGCCGTACGGCAGCACGTCGCGGAATTCGCCATTGACGCGGTAGCCGACGCCCAGCTGGATGGTTTCCAGGCCGTCCAGCACGTCCAGCTTGGTGATGCACAGGCCGGTGATGCCGTTCAGGCGGACCGAGCGCTTGAGCGCGGCGCCATCGAACCAGCCGCAGCGGCGCGGACGGCCCGTAACGGAACCGAATTCCTTGCCGATCGTGGCCAGGCGGGTGCCGATCTCGTCGACCAGCTCCGTGGGGAACGGGCCCGAACCGACGCGGGTCGTGTAGGCCTTGGTGATGCCCAGGACGTAGTCCAACTGCTGCGGACCGACGCCTGCGCCAGCCGACGCCGCGCCAGCCACGCAATTGCTGCTGGTGACGAAGGGATAGGTGCCGTGATCGACGTCCAGCAAAGCGCCCTGCGCGCCTTCGAACAGCAGGCGCTTGCCTTCCTGTTGCATGGCATACAGGTTGCTCGACACGTCCTTGACCATCGGGGCGATGGCCGGAGCCAGCGCCATGGCCTGGTCGCGCACTTCGTTGGCGGAAACCGCCTCGGCGCCCAGGTACTTGGTCAGCACGAAGTTGTGGTAATCCAGCACTTCGGCCAGCTTTTCGTCGAACAGCGCGGGATTGAACAGGTCCTGCACGCGCAGCGCGCGGCGGGCGACCTTGTCTTCATAGGCAGGGCCGATGCCGCGACCGGTCGTGCCGATCTTGCCGTCGCCCTTGCGCGCTTCGCGCGCCTTGTCGATGGCGACGTGGTACGGCAGGATCAGCGGGCAGATTTCGGAAATCTGCAGGCGCGAACGCACGTCCAGACCGGCGGCCTCAAGCTCTTCGATTTCCTTGAGCAGGGCTTCCGGGGACAGCACGACGCCGTTGCCGATGAAGCAGGTGACGCCGGGATGCATGATGCCCGACGGGATCAGGCGGAGAATCGTCTTCTTGCCGTTGATCCACAGCGTATGGCCGGCGTTGTGACCGCCCTGGAAGCGGACCACGCCCTGGACGGATTCCGCCAGCCAGTCGACGATCTTGCCCTTGCCCTCGTCACCCCACTGGGTGCCGATTACGACTACGTTCTTGCTCATGTTACGAATCAATATCGAGTTTCTCGGGAAATCCGGAAATCTCCCCGCGGCCCTCTCGTTGCCGAGAGGGGGTTAGTCACAGCGTTCTGACCGTCCAGGCGCCATCCTGCAGCGCCAGCTCGCGATCGCAAACGAATTCGTCCTGATCCTGCTCGTGACCGGGCAATACCTGAACGACAATTTCCCCCGACCGGCGCAGGCGGCGCACCGCCTCGGTCAGGGCGGGGGCTTGCCCCCAGGGCGCACGTACCGCACGCGCCCTTTCCGCCGGCGGCAAACCCGCCGCCAGCTTGCGTAAATCAAGACTGAAGCCGGTGGCGGGGCGGGCCCGGCCAAACGCACGGCTGACATCGTCATAACGGCCGCCGCTGACCAGCGCATCGCGCCAGCCTTCGGCATACAGCGCGAACTTCACGCCGGAATGGTAGCCATAGCCCCCGACGTCGGCCAAGTCCACGCCAAACGCCACATTGGGCATGGCGTCGACCACCAATTGCAGGGCGTCCAACGCCGCCACGACGCCCGGCAGCAGGGGCAGCTCACGGCGTGCCTCCTTCAGCACTTCCGGCCCGCCGTACAGCTTGGGCAACAATTGCAGGGCCTTCAGGGTCTCTGCACGCAGGCCGGGAGCCCGTTCGGCCAGTTCGCCCAGCCCCGGAACGTCCTTCTCGCGCATCAGCAGGATGACGTCCTGCGACAGGGCCGTTGCCGCCGGATCGGACTCCAGGAGCGCGCGCAGCACGCCCGGATGACACAGATCGAGCCTCGGGTTACGCACGCCGGCAATTGCCACCGTTTCCAGCACCAGCTGGATGATCTCCAGGTCGGCCTCGAAACCGGCATGGCCGTAGATTTCAGCACCGATCTGCAGCAGCTCGCGACTGGCCAGCAGGTCCGCCGGGCGGGCATGCAGCACATTGCCGCAATAGCACAGGCGGGTAACGCCAGCCCGGTTCAACAAGTGCGCGTCAATGCGCGTAACCTGGGGCGTCATGTCCGCGCGCACGCCCAGCGTGCGTCCGGACAATTGGTCGACCAGCTTGCAAGTGCGCAGATCCAGATCGCTGCCCGTGCCGGACAGCAATGAATCGATGTATTCGACCAGGGGCGGCGCGACCAGCTCGAAACCGTAAGTGCGATACAGATCGAGAAGTTCGCGGCGCAATTCCTCGATGCGCCGGGCCTCTGCCGGAAGTACGTCGGCAAGGCTCTCGGGCAGCAACCAGTTACCCATGAATGTTTACCTGAAGAACGCCAAGTGATGCGTGGGCGTCGCCCAAACGAAAAAGCGGCTGAGGGGGCGTAAGCCCGCTCAGCCGCTGCGGAATGTTTTCTAGCTTACGGGGTATTGTACATGGTTCGGCGACCAACGCCAGCCGGGACAGCACAACCGTCCCTTATTGCGGGGGGATCCCAGGATGCCGCCCTGCCCGCAAGCAAAAAGCCCCTTGGACTTCCAAGGGGCTTTTTTCCGCATTACCGTCGCCGCGTCACTTGGCCGGCACGGTGACCGGCGCCAGGGCGTCGCCGGTGGGGTCCTTCATGAACTGGAAGAAGCTGGAGCTGGGGTCGACAACCAGCACGTCGCCCGGCTTCGAGAACGAAGCGCGGTAGGCTTCCAGGCTCTTGTAGTACGTGTAGAACTGCGGGTTCTTGCCGTAGGCCTGCGAATAGATCGCGGCGGCCGCGGCATCGCCCTCACCCATGATGCCCTGGGCCTTGGCGTAGGCCTGGGCCACGATGACTTCACGCTGGCGGTCGGCTTCGGCGCGGATCTTTTCGCCTTCGGCGGCGCCGATGGAGCGCAGCTCG
The DNA here is from genome assembly GCF_014490035.1 of Achromobacter xylosoxidans. Classification (NCBI taxonomy): domain Bacteria; kingdom Pseudomonadati; phylum Pseudomonadota; class Betaproteobacteria; order Burkholderiales; family Alcaligenaceae; genus Achromobacter; species Achromobacter xylosoxidans. The sequence goes on from NZ_CP061008.1 coordinate 4,520,336, forward strand.
TTGGCGACGCGCGTACGCTCCGCTTCCATGCGGCGGTACACCGATTCCGAAATTTCCGGCGCGAACTCGATGCGGCGCAGGCGCACGTCGACGATCTGGACGCCCAACGGCTCGGCGCGCTTGGCGACGTTGGTCAGGATTTCGGCCATGATCTTGTCGCGTTCGGTCGAGACCACGTCGCGCACCGTGCGCACGTTGACCGAGGCGTTCAGCGCGTCGCGGATCAGCGCCTGCAGGCGCTCCTGCGCCACACGCTCGTTGCCGCCGGTGGACACGTAGTACTGGCGCGGATCCAGAATGCGCCACTTGACGTACGAATCGATCAGCAGGTTCTTCTTTTCGGAAGTCTGGATGCGTTCGGCTTCGTTGGTTTCGATGGTCAGAATGCGCTTGTCGAGCGTCACGACATTCTGGAACGGAGGCGGCGCCTTGAAGTAGAGGCCGGGTTCGCTAATGGTCTTGCGTACTTCACCCAGCGAGAACACCAGGGCATAGTCGCGCTCGCGCACGACGAAGACGCAGGAAGAAAGGGCGGCCAGCACGATGAGCAGGCCGACCAGGATAGGCATGAGACGTTGCATGATCAGGACTCCTCCGGGTTAGCGCGACGTACGGTCGCGAGGCAGCGTGTTGCTATTGCTGCTGCCGGAAGACTGAGGCACCGGCGCGGCGCTACCGCGCGCCGGCGACTGCGCGGGCGGAGCCAGCGTGGTCGAACCGGAACCGGCGACACCGGACTTGCTGGCGTCCTGAGCGGCCAGATGCATGATCTTGTCCAAGGGCAGGTACAGCATGTTGTTGTTGCTCTTGGTGTCGACCATGACCTTGCTGGCGCGCGTGAAGATCTCCTGCATGCTTTCCAGATACATGCGCTGGCGCATGACCTGCGGCGACTTCTCGTATTCGCCGAGGATGCTGGTGAAGCGCGAGGTATTACCCTGGGCGTCGCCGACAACCTTGGCCTTGTAACCCTCGGCCTGCTCCGTCATGCGGGAGGCCTGGCCGCTGGCCAGCGGCACGACCTGGTTGGCGTAGGCCTGGCCTTCGTTGATCTGGCGCTCGCGGTCCTGACCTGCCTTGACGGCGTCATCGAACGCGGCCTGCACCTGTTCAGGCGGCTGCACGTTCTGGATCGCCACGGTGCTGACCTGCACGCCGGTCTGGTAGCGGTCCAGGATCTGCTGCATCAGGGTTTGCACTTGCGTGGCCACCGTGGTGCGGCCTTCGTAGAGCACGAAGTCCATGGACTGCTTGCCCACGACTTCGCGCATGGCCGTTTCCGAGGCCTGGCGGACGGATTCGTCCGGGTCGCGCGTCATGAACAGGTAATCGGGCGCGCCGTCGGCACGCAGGCGGTACTGCACGACGAACTGCATATCGACGATGTTCTCGTCCGTCGTGAGCATCAGCGCTTCAGGCAGGACCTTATTGCGCGCGCCGCCACGGAAACCGACTTCGAACGTGCGCAGTTGCGACACGTTGACCATTTCGTGGCTTTGAATGGGATACGGCAGGCGCCATTGGAAACCGGCTTGCGACGTCGACTTGTACTTGCCGAACTGTGTCACAACCGCGACCTGGCCTTCCTGAACGATGTAGAAACCGCTGGCCAGCCAGATGCCGGCCGCGACCAGGGCAATCACCCCCAGGCCGATGCGCGCACCGCGCGGCGACGGCGGCGTCATGCCGCCGCGGTTTCCGGGGCGGTTATTGCCGCCCCCGCCCTTGCGCCCGAACAACGATCCGATGCGATTGTTGAAATCGCGCCAGACCTCGTCCAGGTCGGGAGGGCCGTCTCCGTTGCCTTGGGGCCGCTTGGGCGGCGGCTCGGAGCCATTGTTGTTCCCACGACCCCAGCCGGGGTCATTCAGATTGAAGAGTTTGATAATTCGCGGCATTGTTTCCCACAATCTGTCCGGTTTCCGCAATTGCCCCGCGCAACGCATCCAAACCGGCGCGCTCGGTGGCGCTTACAAATACTCGCGCAATCGTACCATGTGCATCGCGTTCCACCCGCGGCTCCAATCCGGCAAGATCGATCTTGTTGTAGACCAGAATGGTGGGAATCGCGGCCGCGCCGATTTCGGCCAGAACCTTGTTGACCTCGAAGATCTGTTCGTCGCGCTGCGGGCTGGCGGCATCGACCACGTGCAGCAGCAGGTCGGCATGCACGGTTTCTTCCAGGGTGGCGCGGAACGCCGCAATCAGGCCGTGGGGCAGATCGCGGATGAACCCGACCGTGTCGGACACCACCACCGAGCCCGCCCCTTCGATCCAGATGCGGCGCGTGGTCGTATCCAGCGTCGCGAACAACTGATCGGCGGCGTAGCTGTCTGCGCGCGTCAGGGCATTGAACAAGGTGGACTTGCCGGCGTTGGTATAGCCGACCAGCGATACCGACAGCGCACCGCCGCGCGCGCGCGCCCGGCGCTGGGTCACGCGTTGGCGTTCGACCTTGTCCAGACGTTCGCGCAGTACCTTGACCTTGGCGCCGATCATGCGGCGGTCCATTTCGAGCTGGGATTCACCCGGCCCGCGCATGCCGATACCGCCGCGCTGCCGTTCCAGGTGACTCCACATGCGGGTCAGGCGCGTGGCCAGATGCTGCAGCTGGGCCAATTCGACCTGCAGCTTGCCTTCATGGCTCTTCGCGCGCAGCGCGAAGATGTCGAGAATGAGCGCAACGCGATCCACCACGCGCAGGTTGAAGGCGCGTTCCAGGTTGCGTTGCTGCGCGGGGGACAGCGGCTGGTCGAAAAGGACGATGTCGGCCAGCAGGGCCTGGGCCATCGCCACACCCTCATCGGCCTTGCCTGAACCGATGAAGAACTTGGCGTCGGGTCTGTCCCGCCGCGCCGTCAAGGTGCCGACGATTTCCGCGCCAGCGCCCTTGGCCAGCATGGCGAATTCCTCGGCATGGGCCGCGAAGTCCGGATCTCCCAGATCGACGCTGATAATCAGAGCGCGCATACATGCACCATATTGGAGCCAAAGCGAAAATGCCCGCCGACGAGGACCGTCCGGCGGGCAATAAAAGGTAAAGCTGGAGCGAGATTACTCAGCAGGGACTTCCACCTGGAAATTCACGGCACGCGCGGGAACGACGGTCGAAATGGCGTGCTTGTAAACCATTTGCGTGACCGTATTGCGCAGCAGCACCACGTACTGGTCGAAGGATTCGATTTGCCCTTGAAGCTTGATGCCGTTCACCAAGTAGATCGACACGGGCACATGGTCCTTGCGCAGCGTGTTCAGGAACGGATCTTGCAGAGTTTGCCCTTTATTGCTCATTGGCCAGGCTCCATTTGTTTGTTATTGAGTGGTGGCGTACTTCTGTACTGGTGGGGTACGCCGAAACTTGTACTCTACAGGGTTTTCCCGGCCCGTGCTACTTGGGCAGGAAGCAAAAGTGACACCAGAGTTTTCCGACTGGAAAGCTGCTGCCGCTCAAGCCTGCAGGACCTCCGCAAGCGCCTTCAACAGCAGTTCGCACTGCTCATCGGTGCCCACGGTAATTCGCAAAAACTGATCGATGCGTTCATGGCGGAAGTGGCGCACGATGATGCTGCGCTCGCGCAAGGCGGCGGCCAGGCCGGCGGCATCTTTTGAAGGGTGCCGCGCAAACACGAAGTTCGCGGCCGAGGGCAGCACTTCGAAGCCCAGGGATTGCAGGCCCGCCGTCATCCGCGAGCGGGTTTCGATCACGGCCTGGCGAGTACGTTCAAAGTACTCCACGTCTTCCAGGGCCGCCACCGCACCCGCGGAGGCAAGGCGGTCGATGGGGTAGGAGTTGAAACTGTTCTTTACACGCTCCAGCCCGTCGATGAGCTCGGCGCTGCCTACGGCAAAACCGACGCGCAAGCCCGCCAGCGAACGCGACTTGGACAGCGTCTGCACGACCAGCAGGTTGTCGTAGCGGTCCACCAAAGGAATGACGGACTCTCCGCCAAAATCCACGTAGGCCTCATCCACCACGACGACCGCGTCGGGATTGCCGGCCACGATGCGCTCGACCTCCGCCGCGCTGAGCGCGCGGCCGGTGGGCGCATTGGGATTCGGGAAGATGATGGCGCCCGCCTGCCCCTTGCCGCCGGGCAGATAGTCTTCGACGGCGATCCTGAAATCCGCCGTCAGCGGCACCGTTTCGTACTGGATGCCGTACAGACCGCAATAGACCGGATAGAAGCTGTAAGTGATGTCCGGAAAGCGCAGCGGGCGCTCATGCTTGAGCAACGCCAGGAACACATGCGCCAGCACTTCGTCGGAACCGTTGCCCACGAAGACCTGGCCCGGCTGCACGCCGACCGTGCCGGCAATGGTCTGCCGCAGGCGGTCGGACGAGGGGTCCGGGTAGAGCTTCAGCGTGTCGTCGCAGGCAGAGCGGATCGCGTCGAGCACCTTGGGCGACGGCCCATACGGATGCTCGTTGGTGTTCAACTTGACCAGGTTCTGAAGCTTGGGCTGCTCGCCCGGAACATACGGACTGAGCGTCCCGACCACGGGACTCCAGAAGCGGCTCATGGATCAGCTTTCCTGCGTGTAGGGGTTGTGCGAAGACTTGAATTCGATGCGCAGCGGCGTACCGGCCAGATCGAACGCGTTACGGAAACGCGTTTCCAGGTAACGGCGATAGGAGTCCGGAATGGCGTCCAGCGCGTTGCCGTGGATGATGACCAGCGGCGGGTTCTGTCCGCCCTGGTGCGCGTAGCGCATCTTGGGACGGAAGATGCCCTTGCGGGGCGGCTGTTGTTGCTCGACAGCGATCTGCAGCTCGCGCGTCAGCTTGGGCGTGGACAGCTTGGCGAACGCCGCGGCGTGCGCCGCGTTGATCGACTTGAGCAAAGGCTTCACGCCCTGCCCGCGCAGCGCCGAAATGGTGTGCATGCGCGCGAACGACAGGAAGCGCAGCTTGCGCTGGAATTCGCGTTCGATGCGTTCCTTGGCTTCGCTGTCCAGGCCGTCCCATTTGTTGATGGCCACGACCACGGCGCGCCCCGTTTCCAGCACGAAGCCGGCGATGTGCGCATCCTGCTCGGAGATTTCGGTCTGCGCATCCAGCATCAGCAGCACGACGTTGCTGGCCTCGATGGCCTGCAGCGTCTTGATGACGGAGAACTTCTCGACCGCCTCGAACACCTTGCCGCGCTTGCGCAGGCCGGCGGTGTCGATCAGCGTGTAGCGGCGGCCGTCGCGCTCGAAGTCGATCTCGATGGCGTCGCGGGTCGTGCCCGGCATGTCGAACGCGATCACGCGCTCTTCGCCCATCAAGGTGTTGATGAGCGTGGACTTGCCCACGTTGGGGCGGCCGACGATGGCCAGCTTGATGCGGTGATCGTGCTCAGCCTCTTCGAATGCGTCTTCTTCGGCGGGCGGCTCGGCCAGATCTCGAAGCGCCAGCTCGATCAGGTCGACGATGCCGTCGCCGTGCGCCGCGGAAATCGGATAAGGCTGGCCCAGCCCGAGTTCATGGAACTCGGAAATGGCGCCACTGGCGCCCATGCCTTCCGCCTTGTTCACCGCCAGCAGCACGCGCTGCTGGCCGGATTTGCGCAGCAGCTGGGCGATTTCGTGGTCATGGGCGTTGATGCCCGCGCGGGCATCAACCAGGAACACCACGACATCGGCCTCGGCGATGGCCTGCCGGGTCTGGCGCGCCATCTCCAGCAGGATGCCGTCCTTGGCGACGGGTTCGAAACCACCGGTATCGATGACGATGAAGGGGATCTCGCCTACCCTGCCCTCGCCGTAATGGCGATCGCGGGTCAGGCCGGAGTAATCGGCCACCAGCGCGGCGCGCGATCGCGTCAGGCGGTTGAATAGGGTCGACTTCCCCACATTGGGGCGGCCGACCAGGGCGACGACAGGCTTGAAAGACACGGTGTAAGGCTTTGTTCTATAGGTTTTAGTTGGCGCCGATCAGGACGAGGTTGCCATTGCCCGTCTGGATCAGCACTCCCTGGGGGGTGGTCTGCGGCGGCGACACCACGGGACCGCCGCCTACCGACAGGCGCGCCATCAGGCTGCCGTCGCTACGCGACAGGAAATGCACATAGCCTTCCAGGTCGCCCACTGCCAGCGCACCGCCCAGCATGGCGGGCGCGGTGACCTGGCGGTTCTTCAATGCCGCCTGCTTCCAGACGTTGCCGCCATTATCCAGCGCAAATGCGTTGACCACACTGTTCTGGTCCGCCGCATAGGCAAAGCGTTCGTCCAGGGACAGGCCGCTGACGCTGGAGAAGTCCTTGGCCCACAACGGGCGGCCGCCAGCGGTGACGTCGAAGCAGACGATGCGTCCCTGATAAGCCACGCCGCAAAGCAGGTTGCCCGCGATGCGAGGCGCGCCGACCACGTCGGTCAGGCGCTCCAGGTCGCTGGCGCCACGCGGCGTCGCCACGGTGCCTTCCCATTGCACGTTACCACTGTTGGACGCGATGGCCATCAGTTTGCCGCCCGGCAGGCCGGTAATGACCAGGCCTTCGGCCAGGACCATCTGCGACACGCTGCGCAGGGCCAGCGAGGGACCCGGGCGCTGCACGTTCCAGACGCGTTCGCCGCTGTTGGCGTCGAAGGCCTGGATGCGGTAGTCGCCGCTGCGGACCACGACGATGCCATAGCCCACGACGGGCGGAATGGTCACGTCGCTAGTGGCACGGACTTTCCACTTCACCTTGCCGGTGTCGTCAAAGGCGACGACGTCGCCGTTCGGCGCGGCCACGGCGGTAGTGGTGCCATCGCTGCCGGCGCCGGCTGACAGCTTGCCGTCGACCTTGGCTTTCCAGATGGCGCGGCCGCTCTGCAGGTCAAACTTGCCCACCGAACCATCGGGCGTGGCGGCGTAGACGGCGTCGCCCAGCACCGTGGGCGCAAAGCCCAGTCCCGAGCCGCTGCCGACCGAGACGCTCCAGACTTGGCGCACGGACATGCCGGCCTTGTATTCGGTCAGGGGCGCGGGATCGTAGCGGCCGTCATCATGGGAGAACATGCCGCATCCGCCCAGGGCCAGCAAGCCCGCCAGGCAAACGGCGCCACGCCACATACGACCAGGTGCAAATTTACGCATTACAGTCACGCTCCGCTCAGGGCATCCAGTTTCAGTTGCACAACCTGGGTCAGGGGATTTGCCGTGCCCAGGCCATCGATGGCGCTTTGCCAGGCGGCGCGCGCTTCCTCGCGCTTGCCTTGCGCGGCGAGGATATCGCCGCGGCGATCCGCGTACAAGGCGGCGAAGGCTGCCGGCGGATTGTTCAGCTGTGCCAACGCGGCATCGTATTGCTTCTGGTCCAGCATCATGCCGGCCAGGCGCAGACGCGCCACCGACTGCATGGACGGGTTCTTGCTCTGGCCGGCCAGCCATTCCAACTGCTCGCGGGCGCCAGCGTCATCCTTCTGGGCCTGCAGCGCCTGAGCCGCCACCAGCGCACCGCGCGCGGCGTAGCCGGTGGACGGATATTGCTCGCGCAGCGTGGCCGCGGCCGTCTTGATACGCACCGAGGAATCGGCGCCGCCCAGGCGGGCCGCGTCTTCCAGCGCTTCGAAGTAACCCATGGCCTGGTTGGCGCGGTGCGATTGGTAGGCCTTCCAGCCCCACCAGCCGCCCCAGGCCAGCGCGACCGCCGCCACCAGCGTAACCACCAGGGTGCCGTAGCGCGCCCACCACGCCTTGATGGCGTCGAGTTTTTCCTGTTCTTCGAGATCGTATGCCATGCATTAACCCTTGTTATTCAATACGTCGGCCAATCCCGCCAACGGGACTTGCTGTTGGGCCGCTTCGCCCTGCGCCTCGGCGCGCAGGAACTTGACGCTGGCCGTCTGCGCAGCCACTTCGTCGGCGCCAAGAATAACCGCAACGCGGGCGCCGCTGGCATCGGCGCGCTTGAATTGCGACTTGAAGCTTGCGGAACCCGCATGCACGATGACCGACAGGCCGGCATCGCGCAGGTCTTCACCGACCCGCGCGGCCAGGCGCTGCGCCTCTTCGCCCTGATGGACGACGTAGACGTCGCACTCGGCCGGCTGTTCGACCTGCACGCTCTGCTCCCAGAGGTCCAGCAGGCGCTCCATGCCGATCGCAAAACCCACTGCGGGCGCGGGCTTGCCGCCCAGCAGTTCGATCAGACCGTCGTAGCGGCCGCCGCCGCACACGGTGCCCTGGGAACCGAGGCGGTCGGTAACCCACTCGAACACCGTGAGGTTGTAGTAGTCCAGACCGCGCACCAGGCGCGGATTCAGGCGGTACTCGATGCCGGCGTCGGCCAGGAGCTGGCACACGCCGTCGAAGTGTGCACGTGACTCTTCCCCCAGGAAGTCGAACAGGCGCGGCGCGCTGTCGGCCATTTCCTGCATGGCGGGATTCTTGGTATCCAGCACGCGCAGCGGATTGCTGTACATGCGGCGCTGGCCGTCTTCGTCCAGGATGTCGCGGTGCTTTTCCAGGTGCTCGATCAGGGCGGCGCGGTGAGCCGCGCGTTCGGCCGGCTGGCCCAGCGAATTCAGCTCCAGCCGCACGTCGGTCAGGCCCAACAGCTTCCACAGGCGCGCCAGCATGACGATGAGTTCGGCATCCACGTCGGGACCGGCGAAGCCCAGGGCCTCGACGTCGATCTGGTGGAACTGGCGGTAGCGGCCGCGTTGCGGGCGCTCGTGACGGAACACGGGACCGATGGAATAGACGCGCTGCGGACGGTCATAGAGCAGGTTGTGCTCGATGGATGCGCGCACGATGCCAGCCGTCATTTCCGGGCGCATGGTCAGCGATTCGCCGTTGAGCGCATCGGTGAAAGTGTACATCTCTTTTTCGACGATGTCGGTCACTTCGCCGATGCCGCGCGCGAACAGGCGCGTATGCTCAAGCACGGGCGTACGCACATTGCGATAGCCGTAGCCGCGCAGCCAGCCGCGCACGATTTCCTCGAATTGTTCCCAGCGGGCGCTGGCCCCTGGCAACAGATCATTCATGCCGCGGATGGCGGCGACTTTCTGGAAAGCTTGAGTCATCTTGATCATGCCGCATCGCGCGCCGGCAAGCGCGCTAGCGGCCACACCCTTACTTTAATGAGAGGCGGGCGCGCCATAGCGGCGCGCGACGTAGTCTTCGACAATGGCCTGGAACTCTTCGGCAATATGGTCGCCCTTGAGCGTGACCGTGCGTTCGCCGTCGACGAATACCGGCGCCGCCGGCACTTCGCCGGTGCCAGGCAGGCTGATGCCGATATCGGCATGGCGGCTTTCGCCTGGCCCGTTGACCACACAGCCCATGACCGCGACGTTCATGCTTTCGACGCCGGGGTACTGGGCGCGCCACACAGGCATCTGCCGGCGCAGGAAGGTCTGGATGCTGTCGGCCAGTTCCTGGAAGAACGTGCTGCTGGTGCGGCCGCACCCAGGGCAGGCAACGACCATGGGCGTAAACGCGCGCAAGCCCATGGTCTGCAGGATTTCCTGCGCCACGACGGCCTCGCGGCTGCGGTCGCCGCCGGGTTCGGGCGTGAGCGAAATGCGAATGGTGTCGCCGATGCCCTGCTGCAGCAGCACGGCCAGCGCGGCGGTGGACGCCACAATGCCCTTGCTGCCCATGCCGGCCTCGGTCAGGCCCAGATGCAGCGGATAGTCGCAACGCGCGGACAGGTCGCGATAGACCGCGATCAGGTCCTGCACATGGCTGACCTTGCAGGACAGGATGATCGCGTCGCGCCGCAGGCCGAGCTCTTCGGCGCGCTGCGCGTTGCTGATGGCGGACACCACCAGGGCGTCGCGCATCACGGCCTGCGCTTCCCAGGGTTGGGCGCGCTGGTTGTTCTCGTCCATCTTGCGCGCCATCAGCTCGTGATCCAGGCTGCCCCAGTTCACGCCGATGCGCACCGGCTTGTCGTAGCGGCAGGCAACCTCGATCATCTGCGCGAAGTTGTCGTCGCGCCGCTTGCCCCCGCCCATATTGCCAGGGTTGATGCGGTACTTGGACAGCGCTTGCGCGCAGTCCGGGAACTGCGTCAGCAGCTTGTGGCCGTTGTAGTGGAAGTCGCCCACCAGCGGCACGTTCACGCCCATGCGGTCGAGCTGTTCGCGGATGGCGATGACTTCGCGCGCGGCTTCGGGCGTATTCACGGTGATCCGGACGAGCTCGGAGCCGGCCTGGGCCAGCTCCTTGACCTGGATCGCGGTGGCGATCGCGTCCGCCGTGTCGGTGTTGGTCATGGACTGAACCACGACCGGGGCATCGCCGCCTATTTTCACGACACGATCGCCCCACTTCACCGCCACCGAACGCGTGGCGCGGCGCTCAGCCGCTCCCACGGAGGGAGGCGGGGCATCCTGGCAAGGCAGAGAAGATTCTTGCATCGGTGGAACCGGGTTGTTACTTGGCCGACTTCGGCAGCCAGTCGGACGGCAGCCAGTGCTGCGGCAGCCAGCCTTGCCAGAAGGCATACGCCACGCCGGCGGCCAGCACCAGCACGATGGCGATGAGCCAGCCCCACGAGGTCGAGGACGAACGGTCGTCGTCGGCGCTGGACTGGGGAATGGAATGCGCCGAATGCAGGGCGCCGGGGCTGAGCTTCACCGGACCGGTGACGCGCGCCTTGGGGTCGAGCGAATCGACGATGGCCTGCGAGTCCGCGCCCAGCAGGCGCGCATAGTTGCGAACCAGGCCGCGCAGCGAAACGCCGGTGGGCAGGTTGGCCCACTGCTCGTTTTCCAGGGCTTCGATCTGCTTCGTGGAAAACTTGATGCGGCTGGACACTTCGTCGAGCGACCAGCCCTTGGACTGGCGCAGCGCGCGCAATGCCGAGCCGATGCCACCCACAGCGCCGGCGGGCGTTTCTGAAACTGCAGAAGCGAAATCCTGCGTCATGCGTGCACCTGTTTAATTGGTATGGTCTGGCGCTGTGCGGCGTTCCGTTCGGTGATACGGGTACGGTCGCGCACTTCTCCGGCCAGTTGGCCACAGGCCGCATCGATATCGTCGCCCCGGGTCTTGCGGACGGTGGTGATGATGCCGGCGTCCATCAGACGCTGGGCAAACACCTTCACCCGCGCCGAGTTCGAACGCTTCAGGCCGGACTCGGGAAAGGGGTTGAACGGGATCAGATTGAGCTTGCAGCGCAGCTGGCGTGCAATTTGGATCAGTTCCTTGGCGTGCTGGTCGGTATCGTTGATGCCGTCCAGCATGCAGTATTCAAAAGTGATGAAGTCGCGCGGGGCAAACGCCAGATAACGTTCGCAGGCCGCCAGCAATTCCTTCAACGGGTACTTCTTGTTCAGCGGCACCAGCTCGTCGCGCAATGCGTCGTTCGGCGCATGCAAGGACACGGCCAGGGCCACGGGACAGTCCTGCGACAGGCGGTCCATCATGGGGACCACGCCGGAGGTGGACACCGTGACGCGGCGGCGCGACAGGCCGTAGGCGTTGTCGTCCAGCATCAGGCGCAAGGCGGGCAGAACCTGGTCGTAGTTGAGCAGGGGTTCGCCCATGCCCATCATGACCACGTTGCTGATGACGCGAGTGTCTTCGGTGGCGCGGGCGCTTTCCAGGCGGGCGGTGCCGATGTCGGCCTCCAGCACGCGCTTGGCCCACCACAGCTGGCCGATGATCTCGCTGGTCTTCAGGTTGCGGTTGAAACCTTGGTGCCCGGTCGAGCAGAAGCGGCAGTTCACCACGCATCCGGCCTGGCTGGAAATGCATAGCGTGCCGCGGTCGTCTTCGGGAATGAAGACGGTCTCGATGGCATTGCCCTGCCCCACGTCGAACAGCCACTTGCGGGTGCCGTCGGTCGAGCGCTGCTCGATGTTGACGGGCAAAGCCTCGATGCGGCAATGCTGCGCAAGCTGGCCGCGGAACTCGCGGGCCAGGTCGGTCATGGCGTCGAACGAATCGGCGCCGCGCTGGTGCATCCAGCGCTGCAACTGGCGAGCCCGAAACGGCTTGCCGCCCCACTTTCCGACGAGTTCGGACAGGGCGGAGCCGTCAAGCCCCAGCAGATTGATTCGTTCGACGGATTCCATGACCTGGGTAAAACTCAAAAGCTAGAACAGATGTTCCGCAAAAATCAACGGCTGTGGATGTTGATTTCGGGGAAGAAGAAAGCGACTTCGACAGCGGCCGTTTCCGGAGCGTCGGAGCCGTGCACGGCGTTGGCGTCGATGCTGTCGGCGAAGTCGGCGCGGATGGTGCCAGGAGCCGCCTTCTTGGGGTCCGTGGCGCCCATCAGGTCGCGGTTCTTCAGGATGGCGTCTTCACCTTCCAGCACTTGCACGAACACCGGGCCGGAGATCATGAAGTCGACCAGGTCCTTGAAGAAGGGGCGTTCCTTGTGCACGGCGTAGAAACGCTCGGCGTCGGCGCGCGACAGCTGGGCCAGGCGGGCGGCGATGACCTTCAGGCCGGCTTGTTCGAAACGGCCGACGATCTGGCCGATGACGTTCTTGGCGACGGCGTCGGGCTTGATGATCGAGAGGGTGCGTTGAATGGACATAAGAACTCCGAAAACTGATTTCTGACTTGGTTTCTGATGAATTGCCTGGCGTGGATCTGCGCTTGTCGGTGTCACCCTTGAAGCGTCATCGCGCTGTTGGCGCACGGGCGGTCCGAAACGAATGCATGTTTCGGGCCGGCCCGAACCACTGGTCCAAGGCAGGGATTCGACACTGCCTACCTGTCGGACTCACCCGGAATCCTCAATGAATTCAGGGACTTCTAAAAGGTTTACAGTAACCCGGTATTCTAACACGCTGAGAAGACCGCATTACATCTTAAAATGTGCGGTTTGCCGTCCGCGTCCCTAGCCCGGGCGCCCCTGTTTGCCGGAACCCTGCAATGACTCAAGCTGCTCCCCCGAACGCCGCGAACGCCGCGAGCGACTCCCAGGAACTCTCCAAGAGCTTCGAACCCTCCGCGCTGGAATCCCGCTGGTACGCCGAGTGGGACAAGCGCGGGTACTTCCAGGCGGGTCAGCATGTAAAAACGGGGACTGAAAGCCAGCCCTACGTCATCCAGTTCCCGCCGCCCAACGTGACGGGCACCCTGCACATGGGCCACGCCTTCAACCAGACCATCATGGACGGCCTGGTGCGCTACCACCGGATGCTGGGCGATGACACCGTATTCATCCCCGGCACCGACCACGCCGGCATCGCCACGCAGATCGTGGTTGAAAGACAGCTGGACGCCGATAAGGTTTCCCGCCACGACCTCGGCCGCGAGAAATTCGTGGAAAAAGTGTGGGAATGGAAGGAAAAGTCGGGCAACGCCATTACCGGACAGGTGCGCCGCCTGGGCGCCTCGGCCGACTGGCCGCGCGAGTACTTCACCATGGACGACCGCATGTCGCGCGGCGTGGTGGAAACCTTCGTGCGTCTGCATAAACAGGGACTGATCTACCGCGGCAAGCGCCTGGTCAACTGGGATCCGAAGCTGCTGACCGCCGTGTCCGACCTGGAAGTCGTTTCCGAGGAAACCGACGGCCACATGTGGCACATCCTCTACCCGTTCGTCGATGGCCCCCAGACCATCACCGATAAAGACGGCCAGAGCGTCACGCTGCGCGGCCTGACCATTGCCACCACGCGTCCCGAGACCATGCTGGCCGACGGCGCGCTCTGCGTGCATCCCGACGATCCGCGCTACAAGCACCTGGTCGGCAAGCAGGTCGAACTGCCCCTGTGCGACCGCAACATTCCCATCATCGCCGACGATTTCGTCGATCCTGAATTCGGCACGGGCTGCGTCAAGATCACCGGCGCCCACGATTTCAACGATTACGCCTGCGCGCTGCGCCACGATCTGCCCATGATCGTGATCTTCACGCTGGACGCCCACATCAACGAGAACGGTCCCGCGCAGTTCCAGGGCATGGAACGCTACGAGGCCCGCAAGGCCGTGGTCGCGCAACTGGAAGCCGAAGGCTATCTGGTCAAGGTCGAGGCGCACAAGATGATGCAGCCCAAGGGCGACCGCACCGGCGTCGTGCTGGAGCCGATGCTGACCGACCAATGGTTCGTGGCGATGAGCAAGCCCGCCCCCGAAGGCACGCTGAATCCGGGCAAGAGCATCACCGAAGTCGCGCTGGAAGTCGTGGCCGACGGCCGCATCCAGTTCTATCCGGACAACTGGACCACCATCTACAACCAGTGGCTGAACAACATCCAGGACTGGTGCATTTCGCGCCAGCTCTGGTGGGGCCACCAGATCCCGGCCTGGTACTCGGAAGACGGCCAGATCTTCGTCGCGCACGACGAAGCCGAAGCCACGGCGCAGGCCCGCGCGGCCGGCGTGACCGGCGAGCTCAAGCGCGACCCCGACGTGCTGGACACCTGGTTCTCGTCCGGTCTGGTCCCCTTCACCACGCTGGGCTGGCCGGAAAACACCCCGGACCTGCAACGCTACCTGCCGTCCAGCGTGCTGGTCACGGGCTTTGACATCATCTTCTTCTGGGTGGCGCGCATGGTCATGCTGACCACCCACCTGACCGGCCACATCCCGTTCAAGCACGTCTACGTGCACGGCCTGATCCGCGACGCGGACGGCCAGAAGATGAGCAAATCCAAGGGCAACACGCTGGATCCGGTCGACCTGATCGACGGCATCGACCTGGACGGCCTGGTGGTCAAGCGCACCTACGGCCTGATGAATCCGAAGCAGGCCGGCGCCATCGAGAAAGCCACGCGCCGCCAGTACCCGGACGGCATCCCGGCCTTCGGCACCGACGCGTTGCGTTTCACCATGGCGGCCTACGCCACGCTGGGCCGCAACATCAACTTCGACCTGAAGCGCTGCGAGGGCTACCGCAACTTCTGCAACAAGCTGTGGAACGCCACGCGCTTTGTGCTGATGAACACCGAAGGCCACGACCTGACCGGCCCGGAAACCGGCGAAACATCCTTTGTGGACCGCTGGATCGTCAGCCAGCTGCAGACGCTGGAAGCCGACGTGGCGCGCGGCTTTGCCGACTACCGCTTCGACAACATCGCCAACTCGCTCTACCGCTATGTGTGGGACGAGTACTGCGACTGGTACCTGGAACTGGCCAAGGTCCAGATCCAGACCGGCACGCCGGCCCAGCAACTGGGCACGCGCCGCACGCTGATCCGCGTGCTGGAAGGCGTGCTGCGCCTGGCGCACCCGATCATTCCGTTCATCACGGAAGAGCTCTGGCAAAAGGTGTCGCTGGTGGCTGGCAAGCGCAAGGAAGGCGTCGCTGACAGCGTCAGCGTCCAGCCCTATCCGCAAGCCAACCCCGACGCGGTCGACACCGCTGCCGAAGCCGACGTCGCCGAACTGAAGGCACAGGTCGAAGCCGTGCGCGCGCTGCGCGGCGAAATGAACCTGTCGCCTGCCCAGAAGGTGCCGCTGTGCGCCCAGGGCGATGCGCCCACCCTCACCCGCAACGCGCCGTACCTGGCCGCCCTGGCCAAGCTGAGCCAGGTCGAGGTGCTCGACGCCCTGCCCGACGCCGGCGCGCCGGTCCAGGTCGTGGGCGGCAGCCGCCTGATGCTGCACGTCGAAATCGACGTGGCAGCGGAACGCGTGCGCCTGGACAAGGAAATCGCGCGCCTGGAAGGCGAAATCGCCAAGGCCAACGGCAAGCTGTCGAACGCCAGCTTCGTCGAGCGCGCGCCTGCCGCCGTGGTCGAGCAGGAAAAGGCGCGCATGACGCAATTCGGCGAGACCCTGGACAAGGTGCGCGAACAGCGCGCCAAGCTGGGCAACTAAGCCCTCGCGCTGAAAACAAAAACCCCGGAACCTGGTTCCGGGGTTTTTTATTTGCCCGCCGCGGCAAGATGCGCCCGACACAGGCATAGCCGGCAGCGGCCGATAGATCTCTCAGGAAGTCTTGGGCGGCTTGGGACGGGAGGTCCGGCGCCGCCTGGCAGGCTCCGGCAGCGGAGTGCCCGCCAATTCGGCCAGATAGCGTTCGTCGACCGGAGTCAACGCCCCTTTTGCGCGAGCAGCCTCGATCAATTCCGGACGCCGGGCAGCAGTCAGCTCCAGCGAACGCTCACGCCGCCAGCGGGCGATGTTTGCGTGATGCCCGCTAAGCAAGGGCGCGGGCACCGGCTCGCCTTCGTAGACCTCGGGGCGCGTGTAGTGCGGACTATCCAGCAGGCCGGACAAGGCGTCGTTGAATGAATCCTGCAGCGCGGATTCACCATCGTTGAGTACGCCGGGCAACAACCGCACGGCGGCGTCGATCACGGCGAGCGCCGCGATCTCTCCGCCGGACAGCACAAAATCGCCCAGCGAGATTTCCTGCGTGACGCAGCGCGCAATGAAACGCTGGTCCACGCCTTCGTAGCGGCCGCAAATGAGGATGAGACCTTCGCTTGCAGCCAGGGATTCGGCGCCCGCCTGATCGTAGCGCCGGCCGACCGGAGCCAGCAGGGCAACAGGGGCGCGGCCCAGGCCAAGCGCAGCGCGCGCGTCCTGGGCCGCGTTGACGGCGGCTTCCAGAGGCCCCGCCATCATCACCATTCCGGGGCCGCCGCCGTACGGGCGGTCGTCCACGGTACGGTGCACGTCATGCGTGAAATCACGGGGATTCCAGGCATGCAGGGACCACCGGCCCTGGGCATGCGCCCGGCCGGTGACACCCAGGTCCCGCACCACCCCGAACATTTCGGGAAAGAGCGTAACGACGTCTATACGCATCAAGTATCCGCCGGCCAGTCGCTGTCTATGCGGCGAGCTGACAGATCGACGGCGTGTATGTGCGCGCGCACGAACGGAACAAGCATTTCGGCGGGCCGACCCTTGGCGTTCAGGACGGGCTCGGGGCCAGCGGCCCCTGCCTTCTGGCGCAAGACCCTCAGCACGGCATGAGCGCCGTTGTCGAGAACCTCGTCGACCACGCCCAAAAGCGCAGACTCACCGTCGGCGCTGGTATACAGCGCGCAACCGATGAGATCGACCCAGTAGTATTCGTCTTCCTCGGGCGCAGGGAAAGATCCCCGCGGCGCCTGCACGGAACAACCGCGCAGGGCTTCGGCCTGGTCGCGATCCGCAATGCCCGCCAATTGAGCCACCACGGTGGCCCCTTGCGAACGGACTTGCACGACCTTGTATGCGACAGGCGCAGACGCGACAACGCCCCGCGCCAATTCAGGCACAGGGCGAGTCAACCACCATTGAGATGCTGAGAGCAGCACTTCGGCATTGGCCGAATGTGGCTGCACCTTGACCCAGCCTTTCACACCGTAGGCTGCACTGATGCGGCCCAGCTCGATCAAATCCGTCGGCGCCGCGTTGGAGGTTGCGGCATCAGGCATGTATCGTGCTCTTGGTAACTATGAAGCAGCTATGAATGGCAGCTTTTAAAGCGCGGTAAAGCTCAGGGCTTGGTCTGCGACGCGGGCAATTAAGCCGCGGCGGAAACCTTGGCCGAGTACTCTTTGACCAGACGCTCGACAGCGGGCGACAGTTGGGCGCCGTTGCTGGTCCAGTGCTGCACGCGATCCAGCGCAATGCGCAGGGCTTCCGTGCCTTCGCTGGCTACGGGGTTGTAGAAACCCACGCGCTCGATGAAACGGCCGTCGCGACGGTTACGCGAATCGGTGGCCACCAGGTTGTAAAACGGACGCTTCTTGGACCCACCGCGGGCCAGGCGAATCACCACCATAGGTAATCCCTTGAATTAGTTGTGAAAAACGGGAAATTCTAGCACTTAAACACGCCTGCTGGCAAATGGCAGTGCTGAATTGTGCGTAGCGGCGCGATTTGTATCCTAAAACACCACATCCGGGTATTCTACAAACACGGGCCGGGGCCCGCGCCGCAATCCGAAGTGTAGCCGCCCCGCCCCTCTCGTGCTTGTCTTAGTGCGTCAGAACTCAGTGCGTGTGAAGAAATAACCCGATTGAGGAGATCGGTTTTATGTCGACCTACGCAAGACCCCGCGCTTCGATCCTCCCTGCCGCCTGTCCACGGCGCCGCCACCGCACCCGCTTCAAGCCATCTCCGTGAGAGCGGCCCTTCGGCCGCCTGCCCCCACTTTTTCGGCGTTTTTTCCCCAACTTCCTCTAACCGGAGGGTGCACCACCATGAAGAACCAGAAATCAGTCTTCACCCCTGTTGCGCGCCTGGCCTTGGCGGGCTTGCTGGCGGGTACGTTGGCCATGCCGCTGGCCGCCTCGGCCCGAGTCGTGGGCGCTGCCCTGACGACCGCCTCCGGCAAGGTCACTGCAGTGGATCCGGCCACCCGGACCATCACGCTGCAAGGCGAAAACGGCAATAGCGTGGACATCCAGGCGGGTCCCAATGTCCGCAACTTCCAGCAGATCAAGCCTGGCGACACGCTGACGCTCGACTACTACGAGTCGGTGGCGGTCGACGTACGCCCGGCCGGCTCCGGCATTCCGGAAGTGAAAACCGAAACTGCGGCAACCCGCAGCGCCAAGGGAGCCATGCCTGGCGGCGCGGCCGGAAGCCAGACCACCATCACCGCCGAGATCTGGCACATCAACAAGAGCGCCAATCTGGTGACACTGAAGGGGCCGCAAGGCGGCATGCGCACCATCCAGGTCCAGGATCCCGCCCTGCAGGCGCGCCTGCAGCAATTGAAGGAAGGCGATCTGGTTGACTTCACGATCACCCGGGCAGTGGCCGCCGCCATCCGCAAGTAACCTCGGGCTCGCCCCAAGTAAGAGGGCCCGCCTTGCGGCGGGCCCTCTTACTTGGCGAATACAGCCGGCAAGCGGATCAGCGCCGCCGCAGGAAATGCACCCCGCGGCCGTCGATCTCCTGCTGCGCGACCAGCGCATTGCCAGTCTGACGGGCGAAAGCCTGGAAGTCGCGGACCGCGTTGCGATCCGTGGTGATGACGCGCAGCACTTCGCCGCTGGCCATCTGCGCCAAGGCCTTCTTGGCACGCAGGATGGGCAGCGGGCAGGTCAAGCCGCTGGCATCGACTTCCTGCTCGAAGGACGGCGCCTGCGCGCCGCCATCAAGACTGGTATCCGCCCCGCTCATCACAGACGCTCATCCACCCATTTCTGCACGCTGGCGATCGCCGCGGGCAAGGCAGCCAGGTCGGTGCCGCCGCCCATGGCCATGTCGGGACGGCCGCCGCCCTTGCCGCCCACCTGGGCCGCAACGAAGCCAACCAGATCGCCCGCCTTGACGCGGCCGGTCAGGTCGGCGGTGACGCCGCCCACCACGCTGATCTTGCCGTCGGCCGAACCGGTGGCCAGCAGCACGACTGCGGGCTTCAGGCGGTCCTTGAGATTGTCGACCATGCCGCGCAAGGCCTTGGGATCGACGTCGCCGATGCTGGCGGCCAGGACCTTGATGCCCTTGACCTCGACCGCGGCGCTGGTTGCCAGGTCGTTGCCGGCGCTGGCTGCAAGCTTGTTGCGCGACTGTTCCAGATCCTTTTCGAGGCTCTTGACCTGCTCCTGCACCTGCGCGATGCGCGCCGGCAGATCCGCCGGCGTGCTGCGCAGCATGCCGGCAACCTGGGTCAGCAAGGCATTCTGGTTTTGCACCCAGGCCAGCGCGTTGTCGCCAGTGATGGCTTCGACGCGGCGCACGCCTGCGGCCACGCCGCCTTCGGACACGATCTTGAACAGGCCGATGTCGCCCGTGCGGCTGACGTGCGTGCCGCCGCAGAGTTCGCGCGAGAAGCCGATATCGAGCACGCGGACGGTGTCGCCGTATTTTTCGCCGAACAGCGCCATGGCGCCGCCCTTGACGGCATCGTCATAGCCCATGACCTGCGCCACGGTGGGCTGGTTGGCCAGGATCTCGGCGTTGACGATGGCTTCGACGCGCGCGATCTGCTCGGCCGTCAACGGGGCGTCCTGGGCGAAGTCGAAGCGGGTCTTGTCGGGATCCACCAGCGAGCCGCGCTGCTGCACGTGCGCGCCCAGCACCTGGCGCAGCGCCTTGTGCATCAAGTGGGTGGCCGAGTGGTTGCGCACGGTGCGGGCGCGGCGGACCGCGTCCACGCGCGCAAGCAGCGTATCGCCCACCGACAGCGTGCCGGACTCCAGCTCGCCGTGGTGGCCGAAGACGCCAGCCTGGATCTTCAGGGTGTCGGCCACGGCGAAACGCACGCCGTCGGCTTCCAGCAGGCCGGTATCGCCAACCTGGCCGCCCGACTCCGCGTAGAACGGCGTGGCGTCCAGCACGACGACCGCGCTCTGGCCCGCCTTGACCTGCTGCACCTGCGTGCCGTCGACGTACAGGGCCGTGACCTTGACGCCATCCAGTTCCAACTTTTCGTAGCCTTCGAAGCGCGTGTCCGCGCCTTCGTAGCTCAGGCCTTCGGCCATCTTGAACTTGCCGGCGGCGCGCGCCTGGTCGCGCTGGCGCTCCATGGCGGTTTCGAAGCCGGCCATGTCCACGTCCACTTCGCGTTCGCGGCAGATGTCGGCCGTCAGGTCCACCGGGAAGCCGTAGGTGTCGTACAGCGTGAACAGGGTCGTGCCGTCCAGTTGGCCGCCCTTGGGCACGTTGGCCAGGGCGGAATCCAGAATGCGCATGCCGTGTTCCAGCGTTTCGCCGAAGCGTTCTTCTTCCTGCTTGAGCACCTGGGCGACGCGGTCGGCCGTGGCGGCCAGTTCCGGATAGGCCTCGCCCATTTCGGCGACCAGGTCCGGCACCAGACGATGGAAGAACGGCTTGGTCTGGCCCAGCTTGTAGCCGTGGCGCAGCGCGCGGCGGACGATGCGGCGCAGCACGTAGCCGCGGCCTTCGTTGCTGGGGATCACGCCGTCGACGATCAGGAACGAGCAGGCGCGGATGTGGTCGGCGATGACCTTGAGCGAGTTGTCTTCCAGATTCTTGATGCCGGTCTCGCGCGCGGCGGCGGCGATCAGGTGCTGGAACAGGTCGATTTCGTAGTTGGAATGCACGCCTTGCAACACGGCGGCGATGCGCTCCAGGCCCATGCCGGTATCGACACAGGGACGCGGCAGGCGCGGCATGTTGCCGGCGGCGTCGCGCTCGAACTGCATGAACACCAGGTTCCAGATCTCGATGTAGCGGTCGCCGTCTTCCTCGGGCGATCCCGGGGGGCCGCCCCAGATTTCGGGACCGTGGTCATAGAAGATTTCCGAGCACGGGCCGCAAGGACCGGTGTCCGCCATCTGCCAGAAGTTGTCCGAGGCGTAGCGCGCGCCCTTGTTGTCGCCGATGCGGATGATGCGCTCGGCCGGCACGCCGACTTCCTTGGCCCAGATGTCGTAGGCCTCGTCGTCTTCCTGGTAGACCGTGACCCAGAGCTTCTCGGCGGGCAGCTTGTAGACCTGCGTCAGCAGCTCCCAGGCGTACTGGATGGCGTCGCGCTTGAAGTAATCGCCGAAGCTGAAATTGCCCAGCATTTCGAAGAACGTATGGTGACGGGCGGTATAGCCCACGTTCTCCAGGTCATTGTGCTTGCCGCCGGCGCGCACGCTGCGCTGCGACGAGGTGGCACGCGTATAGGACCGCGATTCCTTGCCCGTGAAGACGTCCTTGAACTGGACCATGCCCGAATTGGTGAAGAGCAGGGTCGGGTCGTTGCCGGGGACGAGCGACGACGAGGGAACAATGGTGTGTCCCTTGGACTTGAAGAATTGCAGAAACTGCTGGCGAATCTCGGAGGATTTCATCGTGGGCGAAGCAGAATTTAGGCGAATTTTTGATTATAGAGGGTTGGCGGGCATCCCAGGAAAAGAGGCGGCGCGGCAGTCTTAGCGCACGCAGACGTAGCCGGTGGTAACGCCACCGGATTCAAACGAATCGCCCCGCTCGGAAACTACCATGGGCGTATAGCCAGCAGGGCAGGAGCAAGCGCCGGAGCGGGGATTCGGTCTCCATGTGCCGCGGGTATCGTAACAACCATACCGGCTATTAATGCTGAATGCGCCGCCAAAGCCGCCGCTGGCCGGCGCCCAGACTCGGGACTGGCATGTCAGCAGTTCCCCCTGTTCCGAGGTGGCCACGGCGCCGTTCGCGACGCTGCATGGCTGCCCCGCGCTGGCGCGCGCGCCGACCTTCAGATACGAGCCGACCTGCGCCGAGGCCGCGACGCTCAATTCCCCCTGCAGCTGCGGATCGCGCGTGTCCCGTATCCGGACATAGCGCTCCAGATCCGGCGCGCCCGTTCCGGCTCCCGCCCACAGGGCGAGCGTGCCGGGCGCGTACGCCGACGCCCCGGGCGCCAGGGGATTGGCGAAACTGAATGCCGCGCCGCGCACCAGTCCCGGCGCCGCCGGCCACACCGCCCCGCCGTAGCCGCCGGCGGCATCGATCACGGCGGCGATGCCGGTCAGGTCCGGTGTTTGTGTCCCCGTTTTCATCAAAGGCGTGGCGCTGTAGACCAGTCCGTCCACGCGGCAGCGTTCGCCCGGGCATGCCTGCGACCTGGCGATCCTGATCTGCGCGGAGAAGCCCAGGGCGGAACGGTCGGGAAAATCGGCGGGCAACAGCCCCAGTCCGCGTAATTCGCCCAGAGTGGGCGCCAGCGGATCCGCGAACAGCGGGTTCCCCTGTTCGCTGCGCGGCACGCCTCCCTTGGCAAGGGTGGCGGAGTGCCGTGCCAGCATCTCCGTCACCGCCAGGCGGATCTGCGTCAACCATACGCCGGCGGCACGGGCCGCGGCGTCTTCGATCCGCTGCACCACCTGGCCGGACGCCCAGATAGCCGCCATGGCGCTCAAGGCCAACACCAGCACCAGGCCCGCCAGCGAGAATCCGCGCTGCCTCGGCCACATCGCCGCAGCATGCGATCGGGCCATCAAGAAGCTCGCGCACCGGTTCATTTTGCGACGAACAAGAAGGTGTTGACATCGCCCGGACTGCATTGGGCCTGAGCCAAAGCCGCGCGGTAGGGCACGCTGGGCGTTGCGAACGCATCCTTCACGACTCTGAGGCCGCCTCCCCCGCCGCCTATCGAGATGGTCTCGGACATCCGTTGCAGCACCGAGGCCAGCGACGGACATGCGGCCTGGCTGACATTGGTCAGCTTGATGGAGAACGCCGAACCCTGCCCCGCGCTGCCGAACGAGGCGGCGGCGACCTCGACCACCCCATTGCCGCCAACGCCGCTGCCGCCCAGGCCATGGGCGATGCGCGCCGCGCCCCCTGTCCCGTCGACGGCCAAGACGCTGGATTCCCGCAGCGCATTGGCCATGGCGCCTGTGTCGAGACCGGCATAGGGCGTGACCCCGCCGCCTTGCGCATTGGTCTTCATGCTGGCGATGAAGCGCTGCAGTTCCTCGCCCACCTTGGGAACCTTGTTCTCGACGACATAGGCGCCAATGGCCGGAATGCCGACGATCGCGATCAGCAGGACGATGGCGGTGACGATGGACACCTCCATCAGGGAAAAGCCCCGCTGCCGGTTGGCGCGTAGCAGGACTGCGTGGACATGATGCATGCTTGCTCTCCTTGTGAAAAAAAGCATGCAGGCGGACAAGCGCCGCATGCCTGATGCAGCCCCTATTGGCTGGCGTAGAAATTGGTCAGCGCCTGGCGCAGTTCGTCGATCACGGCGTAATGCCAGAGCGTGATACCCAGCACGGCGGCCACGGACGAGAGCAGCAACGTCCAGCGCAACACCGATGCCTGCCGGCGCACCCGCGCCAGCAGGCGCGACTCGACGCGCAGCCGTACTTGCGCAAGCCCAGCCTCCATGCCCAGGCAGTCCATCATGTCGGCCATGTACCACCAGGTATCCGCGTCCAGCAGCCCAGTGCCGAAGATCTCCGGCCCCGTCTGACCACCGTCTATCCGCCCCAGCATGTCCAGCAGATGCGCATGCATCCAGGGAGCCGTATCCCGGGCCTGCACGGCCAGGGCTCGTCTGAGGCGAGTGTCGGCCGCGCCGTGCTGCCTGACCAGCACTGCCAGCAACGCAAGAAAGCGGATGGCGTGGAAATCCCGGTAGAGCCGCCACAACAGCCAGCGATCCAGCCGCGGCCGCGCGGCGCCGGTGTAACGCGGCAACGACCACAGGCACAGCAAGACCAGGCCCAACAACAGCACCAGCCACAGGGCCAACCATTGCCTCAGGCCTTGCGACAGCGCGAACAGCGCGCGGGTCAGGCGACCGTACTCCTCCGCCGGCACGGCCTGGAACACCTGCTGCAAGCGCGGCACGCTGAAGAAGGGAATGGCGCACAGCAAGGCGAATGCGACGGCTGCCGCCGCGAAGCCGGCCGCCGCGGCCGAGACCAGGGCCAGCCACGCATCCGACGCCAGCCGTACGGCCCGCGCCACGTCCCGCAACGCGGCGGACAGATCGCCGCCCTCTTCCTGCACGCAGCTGAGCAGCACGCATTCGCTGGACGGCAGCGTGTCCGTCCAGGCGGCGCCCAGATCGCCGCCGGCCTCCAGATACATGCCCGCCCAATGCCTCGACAGCCGGCCCCGCACGGTGTCCTCGCCATGACGGCGCGCGTCATCCTCGAAGACATCGCGCAGGTTCTTGCGGCCCTGTGTTCCTTCGACCAGGTCGGCCAGATATTCGTAATAGTCCGCTCGCCCTGCACGAAAGCGCAGCGCGTCCAGGCGCAGCGACAGGGTGCGGCCGGAGGGCAGGCTGAGGAAAGAACGCGGCGACAGCGGTTCAGCCATGGCCGCCCCCGCCAGATCCTGGGCCCTGCGCAGGCAAGACCGCAGGAAAGTCGAAGCGGCGCAGCAGCGCGCGGGGATCGACTTCTCCGCGGCTGACCTTGTACAGGGCGCAGTCCCGCGCCAACGCGCCGCGCGCGGCCTCGTTGCGCCAGGCGGCGGGCCCGGCAGCCTCGGCCTGACGCTTGAGCCCCACGTTGTCGCGCGTGCGCACCCTTTCAAGAAAGCCTTCGACGCGCTCGGGCTCAAGCATTTCCGCCGCCACGCTGCGGCCTGCGATGCCGTTCAACTCAGGCAATTGCGCACGCCTGCAAGCACTGCAGCCTGCGGCATTCCTGACCCTGAGCGTGTCAGGCTCCAGCAGGAACTCATGCCGCATCCGCTTCAACCATGCCTGCCATTCGAGACGCTTGCCGCCCCCGGCGGATCTGGACCACAGACTGTCCACGGGCAGTGAGCAGCGGCTGCACAAACGCGGCAGCAAGGTCTGGTAGACCAACAACTTGAGGATGCCTGGCGTCGCCAGAAAATCGCGCGACACGCCGATCGAATCCGACGCCAGGCGTTCGGGTATCAGCACGGCGCCAGCGGCGTGGGTGGTGGTGTACAGGCTGACGCCCGAACCGGCGAGATCCATGAACGCGCGGCCGGTGTCGACGTCCCGGATCTCGCCGATCAGCAGATCGTTCATTGCCGAGCGCTTGATGGTCTTGAGCTTGGCATCGAACGCCGGCCAGGCGGATTCGGCCAGAGCGCCTCCCAGGGTGTTCTGCAAGGCGTTCTCAATGATGTACTCGACCGGATCTTCCAGCGTGATGGCCTTGCGCGTGGGCGCGATGCCGCGCATCAGCGTCGCGATGGTGGTGGATTTGCCGGAGCCGACCACGCCCGCCAGCACGATGGCCCCGCCCTCGCGCTCGCGCGCCCGCGCCAGCGTTTCGACCTGCGCGGGCAGATAGCCCAGCGCGAGCAGATCGGCATTGGCGGTTGCGTCCAGCCGCAATATGCGCAAGCACACCGACGGCCCCGCATCGGCGGCCAGCGAGGCCCAGCGCAGCACGATAGGTACGCCATCGATGTCCAGCCCGATGCGCCCCTGCTGCTCCAGCGCGGGGTCGAACACCGCGCCATTTCCCCCCCTGACATCCATCCAGGCCACCGCCAGAACCTCCAGCAGCGTCGCATTGGACAGGCCCGCAAAGCGTTCCGTGCCGACGTATTCCCCGCCGATGGTGTAGCGGATATCGCAGGCAGCGCGTCGCCGGTTCACGTTGATGTGCACGTCGCTCGCTCCCTGCGCCACGCCCCAACGCACGATGTCCTGGAACAGGGCGGCCAAGGCCGAGGCGCGCTCTTCCCGCCGCTCCCTGCCGCGCCCGGCCAGCGCTGGCGCGGCCAATTGACCGCGCGCGATCATCAGCAGCAGCGGCGCGGGCAACTGATAACGGGACACTTGCGCCAACCGGTAACCGCGTGCCTGCACCATGCGCTCGACCTCGTCGATCTGGTCGCCCACCGTGTAGTCCTTTACGGCGAACACGGCGGCCTCGCCGCTCTCGAGCAACACGGGACACAGCCTGCCGGCGAGCGCCGCAAGATCGAAATCGCGTCCGAGCGCACGCGCGAATGCGGGCTGCAAGCGGGCGATGTCTTCGGCCGTTTGCAGCTGGGGCGGCTCCCAAGCCGCCGCCATGGGAAGCACCACAGCCGGATGCGCCGCGACGGACTGCAAGGCATGCACAGTCATGGCCGCCCCCTGCCCGCATCGACGCAGGCAGTGCGTTCCGTATCGCCGCGGCGCAGCCTCACGCAGCTGTCGTCGATCGCCAGCAGCTGGTAGGCGCGGCCGTCGACGGCTCCCGCGACGGGTTCGCCCCTGCCGGTCTGGTAGCGGAGCACGGCGCCATTGACCGCGACGTCGGCGCTCAAGCGTCGCGCAAGGCCGAAAATCGCCATCACCCGGATATCGTCGGATGCCCTGGCGGGCGGCGGCGCCTGCCCCACGGACTCGGGTCCAGGACGGCACAGGCCGGGGACCCGGCAGTCCGCCAATGCGGCCGCGGCATCCGCGCGCAGCAAGGCGCGCACGGTTTCCGTCTCTGGCCATGGCCGCGGTTCGTCGGCGCCTTGCGGTGACGGTTGGCCGTGAGCGGCCGGCACCAAGGCGGCCGACAAGAGCAGACGCCCGATGAATCCTGCCACGGGATTCGAGCGCGTGACGGCGCCCCTATTCCTGTTCATAAAGTTCTCCCTGTAATTCGGCCACCAGCGTGCTGGAAACCAAGGTGGGCCTGGGTTGCGCCTGGATGTCCAGCGACAGGCGGGACCATCGGGCCGCCGCGACAGCGCCGTCGAGCAGCGCGAAGGAACGCAGAGGTCCCCGCAAGGTGATGGCGCGGCTGCGGATGGCAGGCTGCAGCGGGATGGCGACGCCGGGTTGACCTGCGCCGGGTTGACCTGCATCGGGTAGGCCGGCGACGCGTTGACCAGCGGGTTGGGACTGCACCGGCAAAGGCAGCGGCAATGCGGCCGCAAGGATCACGGAAGTAAACGCCGCCCGCATGCGTTGCAACGCCGCGATCAACCCGGTATCGACCTGCAGCGCCGTGGGCAGGACCAGGTCCGCCAGCCCCACCGGCGAGGACGCCATGCGCCATGACAGCGTGGCTTCCTCCAGCGGCTGGAATGTCACTTGCCAGCCCGCGGGCCGCAGCGCATGCAACACATCGTTGGCAGCCTGCGGATGCGCCCTGACATAGACCGCGGAGCAGTTCCACGACTGATCCCCGGCCAGACAGCGTGCGCGGCTCAATGCCCAGCCGCGCACCTGCATGGGGAGCCTGCCGAAGCCGTCCAGCAAGCGGGTGACCTCGGCGGGAGCATGAGCCACGGTGTTTTGCAGCAGGGTCAGATACGGATCCCGTTGCGGCGGGATATCCTGCGCAGCGGGCTGATCGGGCGATGCGCGGTCCGGCCGCAATCCGAGCAAACCGTCCCACATTGGCGGCGCAATGGCGGCAAGCGCCACGCAGCCCAGGAACAGGCGGAACGCGAGCGGCAGCTCGGCCCAACGCGAGGACAAGGCGAGCAGCTGCGCGGCCGGGTCCGCCGCCTGCATCAGCAAGGCCCAGGCCTCGTCGGCTTCCCGCGCCGGCAAGGCGGGGCGCCGGGCGCGCAACAGCGCCTGTTCACGCAAGGCTTCGTCGAGCGTGGCGTATACCCGGTCCGCCTGCGACAACACGGTGCCGCGCTGCGCCGCCACCAGCCAATGCCCGCCGCTGGGCAGGCTGATCAGGCTATGGCCCCCATCCGGATACAACAAGGCGTACAACTGCGCGGCAGCCTGGATGTGTCCCTGCCTGCGCCGCCCCGCCCGCGCACCGCCGCGCCACGGCGAGCGCATGCGGCCATAGCCGGCCACCATGGCCGGCGCCCCGCCCACGACATAATGGCTGGCCCGCAAGCGGCGTCCGCGCGAACGGGCCAGCGCGGGAATGTTGGAACCGATCAGGGCGAACCAGCGCAAGCCGAATGCCAGCGTACGGCCGGTACCTGGAACGTCGAACAACAAGGTGGGAGGGACGCGTTCCATGCCTAGTACCCTTCCTCGACCTGGGCGGTTACCAGCACCAGGGTCGTCGTGCGTTCCGAGGCGGCACTATCCAGGCCGCCGGCGATGAGCGGCAGCCCCGGCGCAAGCCGTTGGCGGTCATGCTGTTCCTGGCCGCGATCGAAGCCGGAGACGATGATGGGCTGGCCGGGGCGCAGCTCGACCTGCTGCACCGTGCCGTTGCCGTCGATCGTGACCTGCTGGACCTGCACCTGGTTGCCGCGCTCGCCGAACGTGATGGTCTTCAGGGGTTGGGCGACCGCGTTGTCATAGGCCAGCGACAACAGGATCTGGCCGTCCTCCTGGATGTCCGGCAACAGCGTCAGGAAGGAACCTACCGTTTCTTCCTTCTGGCTGATGGACACCGCGGGCAGCGAACCGTTGGCGCCTCCTGCCGTGGTGCCTGGGACCGCAGTGCTCTGCACCCGGTCGATGTAGCTGAACGTCGTTCTGACCGCATGGGTAACCGGGCGACGGTTCAAGGTCAGGATGGGAACCTTGTTGTGCCGCACGACAGCGCCCATCGTGCTGAGCGCGGAGATGATGGCCTGCGAGCCTTCGAATGGCCCCCTGGCCGTGGAAGCATCCAGGCTGCCCCCGCCCGATCCGGCCCCGGGCAGCGCCAGCCGCGCCGCCGCTCCCGCCGCGGCGTAGACGATGTTCCAGTCGATGCCCCCCGAAACGGCGTCGTTGGCAACGACCGTGATTTCCTCGAACACCAGCCGCACCCGACGGGTCAGGGCCTTGTTTTCACGTTCGAGGTAACGGGCGACACGCTCCAGCGCCTCGGGCGTATCCGTGACGACGATCGAGGTGGAGCCCTCCACCGCTTCGGCGACTACGCCGGAACGCGTCAGGAACGGCATGACGTTGGCGCGCAGGATGGCCAACGCGTCGTGCTGCCCCGCCGACAGGGAAGTGTTGGAGGTGCTTTCAAAGCCTTCGCCCTCCGGGCTGCCTTCGCGGCCCAGGCGCACGTCCACCTTGCTGCTCAGCGACAGTGCGCGCAAATCGAACACGCGGGTCTCGGTGCGGTAGAACTCGAGCGCGTTGTGCTCGTAGCGCCAATGCACCGAGAAGCGCGCGGCCAGCGTGTCGAGCAAGTCGGCCAGCGGCTGCGCGCCCGCGCGGATCTCCAGGCTGGCCGGCGCCGGCACGGACAAGGCGCCATTGACGGCCAGCCGGGGAAGGAACAGTTCCAGCGGCAGCAAGGCGTCCGGACGCACTCGCACCGCGATGCCGGTGATGGCGCTCAGGCGCTGGGCCAGGGTCGGCAGATCGGCGTCGTCGGCCAGTATCAAGGTGGTCCGCACGTTCTCGCGCAATGCGGGCGGCAGCGCCACTTCCCGCGCCAACGGCTGGGGCTTGCCGGCAAGCCAGGGCATGGCGACATCCTGGGCCGCGACGCGCGCGGCCCGGTCCGACAACCCTTCGGTGAAAGCCCTATGACTGGCGGCCACCTGAGCCTGACGCGCGTTTGCCGCGCGGCGCTGATCCGCGACCTGTTGCGACACCGCGCAACCGCCCAGAACGCCGCACGCCGCCACACTCAAGAACAATATGCGCATCATGCCGCGGCCCCTCCGGGCGTGGCCATGCGCGTGCAGGACTGCGCCAATGGCACGACGCGCAGCACCCGGTTGCCGTAGAAGCATGGCTGCAGAGGCCTTTCGGCGAGTTCTGTGGCGCCCAGCAGTTCGCGCACGGCCGACTTGAAGTCGCCGGAGAATTCGGCCGTCGCCGACAAGGGGATGTCCACGTCCACGGCCCAGTGCTGCGGCTGGAAGGTCCAGCCCGCCAGGTCCGCCCAGCGCGCCAGCACGGCTCGCAGCGTGGCGTCCGGCGGCGCCGCGCGGTAGACGGGCTGCGGCGCCGAGACCGGTGCCGACGCGACGCCAGCAGCCGGGGCCAGCGCAACGCCTGCGGCGGAAGCCGCGCCCGCCAAAGGCCCGGCGGCTTGCAACGCGCCGATGGCGGACGCCGCCGTTTCGGCAGGCCGCGCCGCCCCGATGCGCTCAGCCAGGACCGCCGGCGCCTGGGCTGCGGGTTCATCCTGCGGCCTGCCCCCCGCCCGGGCGTCGGCGACCGCCTGCAGGCGCTGCGCGCGGGCGCTCAGGCGCCCGCCGCGAAACAGCAGCCCGCTCCACCCTCCCGCCAGCACGACATAGGGGTCGCGCCGCAAATAGGGCAAGGCGCGCTCGCCGTCGCTGCCAACGCCGAAAATCGCCGGCAGCGGCTGGCCCGGCGCGAACTGCAGCCAGGTTTCCTTGCCGTCGTCGAATACCTGCATGGGCGCGACCGAGGGATCGCCGGACAATTGCCAGTCGAAGCGGAAGCCTTGAGCAGCCTGCCGCGAGGCTTCCCATGAAGTTGCGGCCGGACTCTTGCCGGACCCTGCGCAGGCCCCCAGGCAGGACAGCCCTGCCGCCAGGAAGAAGAAACGAACCATGCCTCACCGCGAGCAAAAGGCGCACCGGAATCGATACGCATGAGAGGCATGGTGGATGAGCGCCCTCCGCGTCGCCAGACTGGCATGTACGCATGGATGGTTTGGTCGCGCGGCGGACGGACGAAAAAAAACCCGGTCCAGGGACCGGGTTTGCGTCAGGGCGTGGCGGCGTTTGCGCCGCCCGCCTGAATCAGCGTTGCGCTGCGATGCTGCGCGCCTGCGTGGCGGCGTTGTTCAGCGCCGCAACCGGCGGCACCTTGCCTTCGAAGGCGTCATCCAGCTGCTGGTTCAGCACCGGCTCGATGCGCGTGTAGTTGGCCATGCGGAAACCGCGGCTGTTGGCCGTGGGCGGGGTGCGCATGGACGCGATCAGCGCCTGAGCGCCCGGAATGCGGTCATAGAACGACACGTCCGAAGCGCGGAAAGCGGCTTCCGTCAGCGGCAGGAAGCCGGTGCGCTGGTGCCATTCCGCGGCGACGACGGGCTTGGACAGCCAGGCCAGGAACTGCGCGGTGGCCTTTTCCTCGGCCTGGGGATGGCCTTCCAGCGCCCACAGCGCCGAACCGCTCACGAACGGCTTGCCGCCGTCCTTGGTGACCTGGTCGTAGTAAGGCAGGGGCGCCACGCCGAAGGACAGCGACTTGGTGTTGATGAACTGGCCGAACGCGCCGGTGTTGGCGGTCAGCACGGCGCATTCGCCCTTGGCGAACAGCTTGTCGCTGGCGTTGTCGGCGGAATGCGCCGTGAACAGCAGCGAACGCTTCCAGCTCACCATGAGCGAGATGTGGCGCATGTACAGCGTGTCGAACTGCATGGCCGGCGCCGCCGACTTCTTGGTGACAGCATCGAGGCCGTTGTTGTTGCTGGTGAACTGCTGGTTGTTGATCGGCGCCAGGTTCTCCAGGTGGACCGTGACCTGGTCGCTGGAGGCGTAAGGGCAGTCGATGTCGGCCACGTCGCGCAGCTTCAGCAATTCGCCTTGCAGGCCGGCCCAGGTGCGCGCGGGCTTGTTGGGATCCAGGCCCGCCTTCTTGTAGGCGGCGGTGTTGTAGAACATCACCGGCACTTCGGCCATCCAGGGGAAGGCCAGCAGGCGGCCCTTGCTGTCGCGCGTGAAGCTGCTGGTGGCCGGCACGAACCAGTTCAGGTCCTTGATCGGGTACTTGGCCAGCAGTTCGTACAGCGGCAGCACGGCCTTGTGCTGGGCGACGACTTCAGGCGAATGGTTGTCGGTCAGCTGCAGCAGGTTCGGGCCCTTCTTGGCCTTGACCGCCGTGACGGCTTCCTGCTCCAGCGCGCTGGGCGAGGCGAAGCCGCGCAGCGTCACGCGGACCTGGTCCTGCTCCTTGTTGTATTGCTTGGCGAGCTTTTCGAACTCGGCCTTGTTTGCGTCGGTCAGCGTGTGCCAGACCTGGATCTCGACCGCAGCGGCATTCGCCGCCCCGGCCATCGCCATGGCGGCGCCGAACAACCATGCACGCCGGCTGGCGAACATCGCGCGGGCAACGCCCGCCAATTGCAGATTCTTCATAGGTTCACAGACCAAGAAAAGGAAACTCCGGTTCCGGCCGCCTTCCGCTGAGCAGATCGGCCAAGGCCCGGCCCGAGCCAACGCCCATGGTCCAACCGAGCGTACCGTGTCCTGTGTTGACGTACAGGTTGGGGATACGGCTGCGGCCGATGATGGGCACGTTCGAGGGAGTGGACGGGCGCAAGCCCGACCAATAACTGACGCGCTCGAAATCGAGCGCGTCGGGAAAAAGTTCGCGCGCCAGGCGGGTCATGGCTTCGCAGCGTCCGGTGTTCAGGCTGCGGGAATAGCCCGACAGCTCGGCGGTTCCGGCCATGCGCAGGCGGTCGCCCAGACGCGAGAAAACCACCTTGTGGCTGCTGTCCGTCAGGCTGACCGTGGGCGTGGCGTCCGGCTTGATCACCGGGAAGGTCGCGGAATAGCCCTTGGCCGGATAGACATTGCAGGGCACGCCCAGCGGCCGCAGCAGGTAGGGGCTGAAACTGCCCATCGCCACGACGTAGGCATCGGCCGACAAGACGCCGTAACGGCCGTCGGGTTCGATTATCTCGACGCTTTGCACCGTGCCGCCGTTGGTCAGCAGGCGCGTGGCGCGCGTGCTGTAGCGGAATTCGACGCCGGCCCGGGCGCAACGCTCGGCCAGGGCCACGGTGAACAGGTGCACGTCGCCGCTCTCGTCCTCGGGCGTGTAATCGCCGCCGACGATGGTCTGGCGGTGCGGCGCCAGCGCGGGCTCGATGGCGATGACCTCGTCGGTCGAGACCACGCGGCGTTCCACGCCGAAGTCGCGCATCAGGCCCGCAGCGCGCTGCGAGTTTTCGAATTCGTGCGGATCGCGGTAGAAATTGAGGATGCCGCGTTCCAGGTGGTCGTACTGGATGCCCAGTTCAGCGCGCATGCTGCGCAGCGTCGCGCGGCTGTATTCCGCCATGCGGACCATGGCACGGATATTGGGAGCGAGGCGGCTGGGCAGGCACTCGCGCAGGAACGCCAGCCCCCACATCCATTGCCGCCAGTCCAGCTGCGGACGGAACAGCAGCGGGGCGTCGTCCTGGAACATCCATTTGAGCAGCTTGAGCGGGGCCTGCGGATTGGCCCAGGGTTCGGCGTAGGAGACCGAGATCTGGGCGCCATTGGCCAGACTGGTTTCCTGGGCGGGACCGGTGCAGCGATCTATGACGACGACGTCATGGCCGGCCTGGTTCAGCCACCAGGCGCTGGAGATTCCGATGATGCCGCCACCCAATACCGCTACTTTCATGCCCGCATTGCTCCTTGCGTGCCAGCTCGGTTCGCCGACCCTATGTCCGCGCCCCATGGCAAGCTGCTGCCACGGCAGTTTACCCCGGCGCTTTGCCCGCGCCTATGGAATAAAAAGGGGCGGAAGTCACAAACCTTTCCAGGCCCGCTCGTTCCACCCCGATTCGCTCATGCCCTGTTACTCAAGACTGGGTTGCAGCCCGGGCCAGGTCCGCTTCGGACGTGAAGGCGTCGGCGTAGAACTCCTCGGGCGGCAAGCCATTCTGGGCGCTGAATTCGCGCCTTGCGGCGTCCACCATCAGCGGCGTGCCGCAGGCGTAGACCTGATGGCCCGAGAGGTCGGCGATGTCCTGCATGACGGCTTCGTGGACGAAGCCGGTGCGTCCGGTCCAACCGTCTTCCTGCAAGGCATTGGAGACGACCGGCACATAGCGGAAATCGGGCAGCATGCCGGTCCACGATTGCGCCAGCGCGTCCATGTAGAGGTCGCGCGGACGGCGTCCTCCCCAATACAGCGCCACGGGGCGCTTGATGTTGTTGTGGATCATGTGCTCGACGATGGCCTTGACCGGGGCGAAGCCCGTGCCGCTGGCCAGGAGCACGACGGGCTTGTCGCTGTCTTCACGCAGGAAGAACGAGCCGAACGGCCCTTCCAGGCGCAGGATCTCGCGCTCTTTCATCTGCGTGTCGCCGGCGCCGAACACGTGGTCGGTGAACACGCCGCCGGGCATGTGCCGGATGTGCAGTTCGAGGGGGCTGCCGGTGTGGGGCGCGCCGGCCATCGAATAGCTGCGCCGGCGGCCGTCCTTCAGGATGACTTCGATGTACTGGCCGGCGT
Organism: Achromobacter xylosoxidans; assembly: GCF_014490035.1. NCBI lineage: Bacteria > Pseudomonadati > Pseudomonadota > Betaproteobacteria > Burkholderiales > Alcaligenaceae > Achromobacter > Achromobacter xylosoxidans. The sequence continues at coordinate 4,554,568 of NZ_CP061008.1, forward strand.
AGTAGCGGAACTGCTCGGAGGCGGGCAGTTGCAGCTTGATCACGGTGACGTCCGGGGCCACGCGTTCCAGCGCCTGCACGCGCGAAGGCAGCTTGCGGATCTGGATGTCGCTGGCCAGGCGGACTTCGGTGGATTCGACCACCATGTCGGATTCAGGCCGGGCCTGGCAGAACAGCGTGTAGCCGCCGGCCAGTTCCTCGGGTGAAAGAATCTGTGCGGGATACTGTCCCGCGTCGAACTCCCCGGACACCACGCGGCCCTTGCAGGTGGAGCAGGCGCCGTTGCGACAGCTGTACGGCAGGACGATGCCGGCGGCCAGCGCGGCATCGAGCACGGTCTGGCCGGGTTCGACCGGGAATTGGTGCTGGCTGGGTTGGATGATGACCTGGAAGCTCATGATGAAACGGTTCAGGGTTTTAGCGGAGCGCCTCGCTCGCGAAGCGCTCCGCCCGGCCCGGCCTCAGGCCGGGAACTTGCGGATTTCCTTGACGCGGTTGGCGTCGTCGACCAGCACCACCAGCGGCTTGTGCGTGGCCGAATCGGCCTCGGACATCGGGCCGTAGGTGCAGATGATCATCAGATCGCCGACCTGGGCGCGGCGCGCGGCGGCGCCGTTCAGGGAGATGGCGCCGCTGCCGCGGGCCGCCTTGATGATGTAGGTGTCGAAACGTTCGCCGTTGGTGACGTTGTAGAGCTCGATACGTTCGAACTCGCGCATGCCGGCAGCGTCCAGCAAGTCTTCGTCGATGCCGCAAGACCCCTCGTAGTGGAGGTCGGCTTCGGTGACCGTGACGCGGTGCAGCTTTGCCCGCAGCATGATGCGTTGCATGATAAATATCCTGGTTTCGCGGCCCGGAACCGCGAAGTGTTGCAAGAGTGATGCCCGGCACCCGGTTTTGCCGTATTAACCCGGTATTCTATAATTTTTGCCGCAGCGGGACGGCCCGCTGCCGCGCGCGGCCGCAAGGCTGGTGCGTTTGATTCTGGGGACGGCCCCTCGCGCCGGCGGCACGCCGGCAGCACAAGGTAGGAGTCGTAATGACCTGGATCATCCTGGTACTCGCAGGCCTGTTTGAAATCGTCTGGGCCGTAGGCCTGAAATACACCCACGGATTCACCCGTTTCTGGCCCTCGGCCATCACCGCGGGAGGCATGGCCATCAGCGTCTGGCTGCTGGCGGTAGCCATGAAATCCCTGCCCCTGGGTACGGCCTATGCGGTATGGGTGGGCATCGGCACGATCGGCGCCTTCGTGGCCGGCATCGTGCTGTTCGGCGAATCCACCAGCTGGATGCGCATCGCCAGCGTGGCCCTCATCGTGCTGGGCCTGGTGGGTCTGAAGCTGTCCTCGGCCTAAGGCCCCGGCGGCCGGACCCGCGGATTCAGAAATCCAATTCGATCCCGACCTCGTCGCCGACTTTCAGGCGGGCGCCTGCGGGCGCGTCCAGGATCGCGTTCTGGCCGAACACCACGCCGATTTCCAGATTGCGGTAGCCAGCCAGCGTACGGCCAGGCTCTTCATACTGTTGCGCGGTGTTCTGGTCGATATCGGGAATCGAGCAACGGGTGCAAGGCTTGACGAAAGCCATCTTCACGCCCGCGGCCTCGATCATGGCGGTGTGGTCTTCCTCGAAGGCCTCCCATTCGCCCTGGACCACGATGTTGGGCCGGAAGCGGTCCATCGGCACCGGCGCCACGCCCTTGGCCTGCAGGCGGGCGTTCAGGTCGTCCAGCGAGGCCTGGTTGGCCACCAGCAGCGGGAAGCCGTCGGCAAAGCCGAAACAGTGCTGGCCCGCGAACGGTTCGGCCAGGTCGGGATGAGCATCCAGCCAGCGCGACACCCAGTCCGGCTTGGCGTTGCGCTGCGCGGCCGCGTCCACCCTGTACAGGCGGCACGGCGTCTTGAGAAAATCGGAAAACCACTGCCCCGCCGCCACGCTTTCGCGCCGGCCGGAAGTGGTATCGCTCCACACGGCCACGGACTGCGCCTCTTGTTCCAGTCCCGAGCCGTCCAGGGCTACGTCCAGATCAGGCATGCCCGGCGCGGACAAACGCAGCGTATCGGCCGTGAGCGCCGTGCGGATCAGCGCCATCGCGGGCCATTGCCGTTGCGTCATGAACTGGCCGTCGGCGCCGATCAGCATCCAGCGGCGGTCATGGGCCAGGCCCGCGCGGTCGATGGGCGATTCGTTCAAGGCGATGCCTGCGCAGGACTTGACCGGGTAGATGTGCAGGCTGAGGATGCGGGCGGACATGGCGTGCGGAGTCTCGATGAGGCGAAGTGCGCAGAGAATAGCAGACGCCCGGAAGAAAAAATGCCCAGGCAGCGCCTGGGCATTTTCACAGGGGCCTCAGCCTCCCACCAGCTTCAAGGTATCCAGCGGGGTGACCGCCTTGAATCCCTTGCGCGTCGCGATGTGCTCGGGACGCGGCGTGAGCCCATACTTGGGCGGATTCAAGGTGTTCTCCATGCTGTTGTAGACCATGAAAACGTTGGCGCGCGGCCACGGCGAGATGTTGCTGTTGGAGCCGTGCATCGTGTTGCAGTCGAAGAACACCACCGAACCGGCCTTGGCCGTCATGGAGCGGATGCCGCCCTGCTCCACCAGCAGTTGCAGGCTGACGGGGTCCGGCACGCCGTACTCCTGTTTCTTCAGCGACTGCTTGTAGTGTTCGTTGGGCGTTTCGCCCACGCACGATATGAACTGACGATGCGATCCGGGCACCAGCATCAGGGGGCCGTTGCATTCGTTGTTGTCGGTCAGCAGCACCGAGCAGCTCAGCGCACGCATCGCCGGCATGCCGTCTTCGACGTGCCAGGTTTCGAAGTCGGAGTGCCAGTAGAACTCCTTGCCCTTGAAACCGGGCTTCATGTTGGCGCGCGACTGGTGGATGTACACCTCTGACCCCAGGATCTGCCGCGCCACGTTGACCAGGCGCGGATCGCGCACCAGGCGCGACAGGATGGGGTTGAGCACGTGCACCATGAAGATCGAGCGCACCGCATTGCTGCCCGGCTCGGTGATGGACTCTTCGCGGCGCACGATCGAGGGGTCGCGCGTCATGCGCTCGACCTCGGTGGACAGCGCGCGGATTTCATCGTCGGAAAACAGGTTCTCCAGCAGGATGAAGCCGTCGCGCTCGTATTGCTCGACCTGGCCGGCGTTCAACGCGCTGGCGTACTGGCCGTTTTCATAGACCACCGGATCCTGGCGGGCGATGATGGCGGAACTTCGATCCGTACGGGAGGCGTACGGATCCTGTGCAGGTGAGATCATGCGAACCTCCTTGTATTTCAGGCCGCTTGGGCTTCGGCTTCAGGCAAGGCGTAGACGCCTTCTTTATCGTGCACTTCCTGGCCGGTCAGCGGCGGGTTGAAGACGCAGATGACGCGCAGCGGCTCCTTGCCGCCGCACAGCCAGTGCTCATCGTGTTCGTTCAGGGCGTAGACCACGCCGGGTCCCAGTTCGTACTTCTTGCCGTCGGCGATGGTCTCGATGGAACCGTCGCCTTCGATGCACCACACCGCTTCAAGATGGTTCTTGTAGTGGATGTGGGTGCGGCCGCCCGGAAAGATGGTGGTCTCGTGAAAGGAGAAGCCCATGCCGTCCTTCTTCAGCAGCACGCGGCGGCTGACCCAGGTATCCGTGCGGACTTCGTCGGCGGTGCCGATCACATCTTTGACATTGCGTACGATCATTGACGTTTTCCTCCAAATTTCAGGATGCGGGCGGACTGCCCTTCTTCGGCGAGCGCTTCCGCGACGCTGGCTTCGATCACGTCCAGGCCCTTGCCCAGCAGTTCTTCCTCGATGGTCAGGGCGGGCAATAGCTTCAGCACCTCATCGTGCGCGCCGGACGTCTCGATCACCACGCCCTTCTTGAAGGCGCTTTGCGCGATGCGGTTGGCCAGCGCCGGCGTGGCGTTGCAGACCAGCCCCTGGATCAGGCCGCGGCCGCGCACCGACAGGCCGGCATTGGGATAGCTATGCACCAGGTTCTCCAGCCAGTCGCGCACCTGGCGCTCCTTGCGCTGGATCTCGGCGGTGAAGGCTGTGTTGGCCCAATAGGTTTCCAAGGCCTGGGCCGCCGTGACGAAAGCCAGGTTGTTGCCGCGGAAGGTGCCGCTGTGGGCGCCGGGTTTCCAGATGTCCAGCTCGGGCTTCATCAGCACCAGCGACATCGGCAGGCCGAAGCCAGACAGCGATTTCGACAGGGTGATGATGTCGGGGCGGATGCCGGCGGCCTCGAAGCTGAAGAAGGTGCCGGTGCGGCCGCAGCCGACCTGGATGTCGTCCACGATCAGCAACATGTCGTGGCGCTTGCACAGCTTTTCCAGTTCCTTCAGCCAGCGCAGCGTTGCCACGTTGACGCCGCCTTCGCCCTGCACCGTTTCCACGATGACGGCCGCCGGCTTGTCCATGCCGCTGCTGGGGTCCTCCAGCATGCGCTCCAGATAGGCCATGGTGTCCACGTCCGGACCGAAGTATCCGTCATAGGGCATGAAGGTGGTGTTGCCCAACGCATAGCCGGACGCGTCGCGGAACTTCATGTTGGCCGTCACGGCCAGCGAACCGCCGCTCACGCCATGAAACCCGTGAGTGAACGAGATGACGTTGGGACGCCCCTTGACCTGGCGCGCGATCTTCAGCGCGGCTTCCACCGCGTTGGTGCCGGTGGGACCGGTGAACTGCAAGGTGTACTGCCAGTTGCGCGGCTTGAGCAGCACGCGGTCCACCGTCTCCAGGAAACGCTTCTTCGCGCTGGTGGCCATGTCCAGGCCGTGCACCACGCCGTCCGACTGGACGTACTCCAGCAGCTTTTCCTTGAGAACAGGATTGTTGTGGCCATAGTTCAGCGTGCCGGCGCCGCTGAAGAAATCGATGTATTCGGTGCCGTCTTCATCGATCAGGGTCGAGCCCCTGGCCTGGCTGAATATCACGGGGAACGACCGGATGTAGCCCCGTACCTCCGACTCCATCCGGTCAAAGATCTTCAAGTCCATGATTAATCCTCCCTTTTCATCTCATAAGTGGACGGACGGCCAGAACCCCTCCGGGTGCGCTTGCGCATCCGGATCTGCCAACCATCCCGGTATTCGATAAGACCGCTGGGCTTGCGCCGCCCCTAGGGGGCCGGCAAGGCGAACGGACCTATCCTCAACAACATCTCGTCGTCGTGGTCCGCGCCGCCGAACAGTTGCCGGTCGAAGAACGGCTGCTCGGAGACGTGGGCGCCAAGTTCGCCGGCCAGGCCGGCAAAGCTGCGGCGCGATGCCTGGTTGTCAGGCCCCACCGTGGTTTCGAGATAGCGGACATGCTCGAGACCCTTGCGGCGCAAGAGCTCGCGAAGCATGGCGCGGCCCAGTCGATGGCCGCGTGCGCGGGTGTGCACCGCGACCTGCCAGACAAACAAGGTGTCGGGCCGGTCCGGGATCACATATGCGGAGATAAAACCGTCGATGCGTCCGCCGGCGCTTTCGGCCAGGACGCAGGTGTCGCGAAAATGCTCAGCGAGGAGCAGGTACGCGTAGAGGGAATTCAGGTCGAGCGGCGGGCACTCGGAAATGAGGCGGTGGATGGCGGCGCCGTCTTTGCGGTCGGGCAGACGCATGGTATGGGTCTGCGCGCTGACCGCCGGCGCCACGGCACTTGAGAGGGTTGGGGTATCCAGTTCGGTTTTCTTCATGCAACGATTCCCGATTCAGGGGGTGCCCCGCCCGTGGGCACTTCAAGGATGGGCGACGACACGTCGCCATGCGTGTCGGCGGCGGCCTGGCCGTCCTGTTCCATGAGCGCCACGATGCGCTCCAGGGACAGCGTGATGGTGGCCTGTTCCAGTTCGGGCAAGGCATTGAGCGCGTCGGCCAGATGCTTTTGCAGCGGCGACGGCGCGCCTTGCGCCAACTCGCGGCCCGCGTCGGTGGCCGTGACGAATACGATGCGGCGGTCTTCGCGGCCGCGTTCGCGGCGGATCAAGCCCTTGTCTTCCAGGCGATCCAGGATCCCGACCACGGTGCTGGGACTGACGTGCATTTCGCGGCTGATCGCGGTGGCCGTCATCGGGCCGTTGGCGATCACGGTGCGCAGGCACATCAGCTGCGGCGCCGTAATGTGACTGACCGCGGATAGCTGGCGCGAATGCAAGGCGATGGAACGCGTGATGCGGCGCAGCGCCCGCAAGATGCGCAAATCGTATTGCTGTGAGGGATCGGATTTCGCGGCGTCAGTCATGGGAAAAAGCGTGTTCGGTCAAATTCATTTCTACACAAATGATATGCGCACGATTCATTCCCGTCAAACAAAAATCCCGTTGCATGATGTAAGTAAATAAGCGCCTATTTGCTGGAATTGGCAGCGAATTTCAAGGACTTACCTGAGAATAGCCTTGCCTTCGCCGACAAGCGTTCTAGGTGGAAATCCTTATAAAAACATATGTTTTTTTATCGAACACGGATTTATCATCTGTTTTTTACGCACCCCAGCCGCCGTACATGTCCTTGCCGTCCGACCTCCTTCTGACCCTCCAGGAAAAACTGGAACAACTGCCGCCGGAACTGCAGCGGGCGGCGCACTGGGTCGTGGCACACCCCGCCGAGGTCGGCCTGTGGTCCATGCGGCGCCAGGCCCAGACCCTGGGCGTGGCGCCGGCAACCATGCTGCGGCTGGCGCGGGCCGTCGGCTTTTCCAGCTACGAGGATTTCCGCCAACCCTTCCAGCAGGCCCTGGCTGGACACGCTACGCCAGGACTGCGTGACCGCGCCGCCGCGCTGCAGGCGGCGGCGGGCGAACCCGCGGCGGCCGGGCACGACGTGCTCACCGACTATCAGGTCCAGGCCATGAGCTCAGTCTGCGCGCTGAACCCGCCCTCCGCCTTCGACGCTGCGGTGCAGACCCTGCTGGAAGCCAGGCAGGTCGGCTTCCTGGGTACCCGCTCGGCTTTCGGCATCGCATTCCAGATGCGCTATGCGTACCAGCTGGTGCGGCGCAACAGCGTGCTCATCGACGGTCTGGGCGGCGCCCCCGCCGAACAGGCCGACAACCTGGGAACCGGCGATGCGCTCATCGTGATCTCGCAGGCGCCCTATCCCACCGCCACCGTGCAGCTGGCCCGCCAGGCCGTGCAGCGCGGCGTGGCGCTGATCGCGCTGACCGATGACCCCTTGTCGCCGCTGGCGGTCGACGCCCGCCACACCTTGCGCTTCGCGCCCCCGGATCGCGAAGGCGTGCGGGCGCGCCCGGCGCGCCAGGGCCCCGGGTCGTTCTTCCACACCACCGCCGGCCTGCTCGGCCTGGCCGAGCACCTGATCGCCCGCCTGACCGCGCGCGGCGGCGAGGAAGTGCTGAACCGCCTGACCGAAGTGGAGCAGCGCCTGCTCAACGACAACGTTTACTGGAGCAGCGCGCCGCCGCGCCGCCCCGCCTGACATCCCGTCCGGATTCGCCTTCAACCTCCTGCATTGCGGAATCGCCCCATGAGCCACACCCATGTCATGCATCGTTCATTGCGCCAGACGCCTCCCGTCGCAGTCCGCGGCCAGGGCGTGTGGGTCTATGACAGCTCCGGCCGCTCCTACCTCGACGGTTCGGGCGGCGCGGCGGTCTCCTGCCTGGGACACAACCACCCTGACATCCAGGCCGCCATGCACGCGCAGATCGACGCGCTGGCCTATGCCCACACCAGCTTTTTCACAACCGAGGTCGCGGAACAACTGGCCGAGCGCCTGGTAGCCGATGCGCCGCCAGGCATTTCCCACGCCTACTTCGTCTCGGGCGGCTCGGAAGCCGTCGAAGCCGCGCTGAAAATGGCGCGGCAGTATTTCGTGGAAATCGGCCAGCCGGAACGCCGCCACATCGTCGCGCGGCGCCAGAGCTATCACGGCAACACGCTGGGCGCGCTGGCGGTGGGCGGCAATGCCTGGCGCCGCGCGCAGTTCGCGCCGCTGTTGATCGAGGTCGAGCACGTGTCGCCCTGCTACGCCTACCGCGACCAGCGCGAGGACGAAAGCCCCGAGCAATATGGCGAGCGCCTGGCGCAGGAACTGGAACAGACCTTTGAGCGCCTGGGTCCGGGCACGGTGATGGCTTTCGTGGCCGAACCCGTGGTCGGCGCCACCGCCGGCGCCGTCACGGCGGTGCCGGGCTATTTCCGCCGTATCCGCGAAGTCTGCGACCGTCACGGCGTGCTGCTGATCGCCGACGAGGTCATGTGCGGCATGGGCCGCACCGGCACGCTGTACGCGGTGGAACAGGAAGGCGTCACGCCTGACCTGATCACCATCGCCAAGGGCCTGGGCGGCGGCTATCAGCCGATCGGCGCGGTGATGGTGCAGCAGCGCATCGTGGAGGCCATGCAGCAAGGCAGCGGCTTCTTCCAGCATGGCCATACCTACCTGGGCCATGCGATCGCCTGCGCCGCGTCGCTCGCCGTGCAGGAAGTGATCCGGCGCGACGGCCTGCTGGCGCGCGTGCAAGCGCAGGGCGCAGGCTTGCGCCAGCGGCTGGACAGCGCGCTGGGCGCGCATCCGCACGTCGGCGACATCCGCGGCCGCGGCCTCTTCATGGGCATCGAGCTGGTGCAGGACCGCGCCAGCAAGCAGACCTTCGACCCCGCGCTGTCGCTGCACGCCCGCATCAAGCGCGAGGCCATGGCGCGCGGCCTGATGGTCTACCCGATGGGCGGCACCATCGACGGCCGCCACGGCGACCACGTGTTGCTCGCCCCGCCCTTCATCATCTCCGACGATGAGCTGGACCAGTTGACCGAACGTCTGAGCGGCGCCATCGACGCCGCTATCGCGCAGGCGCGCGCCTAGCCGCCTGCTGCAAGCGCGGCGCAAGGGATTGCGCCGCGCCGCCCGCCTGGCGCGGGCTCGTGATGATACGCACAGGGTGCTCCGCGGCTCGCGGGGCGCACCAACCGCCGGCCAAGACCGGCAATATCACGGGGAAAAACCCCAAAAGGAGTTTGCATGACCACGTCCGTCAAACACCCCTTGGGCCATCGCAACGCCTGGACGCTCGCAGCCGCGGGCCTCGCCACGGCCTTGCTGTCCACGGCGCCGGCGCCCGCCGCCGCTCAACAGAAGTTCGTCAGCATCGGTACGGGCGGCGTCACCGGCGTCTACTATGCCGCCGGCGGCGCCATCTGCCGCCTGGTCAATAAAGACCGCTCCAGCCACGGCATCCGCTGCTCGGTCGAATCGACCGGCGGCTCGGTCTTCAACGCCAACACCATCAAGGCCGGCGAACTGGACCTGGGCGTGGTGCAATCCGACGTGGGCTTCAACGCCTACAAGGGCGAAGGCCAGTTCAAGCAGGCCGGGCCGTACACCAAGCTGCGCTCGGTGTTCTCCATCCACCCCGAGCCCTTCACCGTCGTGACGCGCAAGGAAGCGAACGTCAAGAGCTTCGAAGACCTCAAGGGCAAGCGCTTCAACGTCGGCAACCCTGGCTCGGGCACGCGCGCCTCGATGGAGGAGTTGCTGAGCACCATGGGCTGGACCCTGAAGGACTTCTCGCTGGCGTCCGAACTGCGTCCCGACGAGCACGGCTCGGCGCTGTGCGACGGCAAGATCGACGGCTTCTTCTATGGCGTGGGCCACCCCTCGGCCAACATCCAGGACCCCACCACCAGCTGCGGCGCCAAGCTCGTGTCGCTGACCGGCCCGGCCGTGGACAAGCTGGTCGAGAAGTACCCGTACTACGCCCACGCCTCCATTCCGGCCGGGCTGTATCCGAACAACCCGACGGAAACCAAGACCTACGGCGTGACGGCCACCTTCGTCACCTCGGCCGACGTGCCCGAAGCCACCGTCTACACCGTGGTCAAGGCGGTGTTCGACAACTTCGACGACTTCAAGAAGCTGCATCCCGCGTTCGCCAACCTGAAGGCGGCGGACATGGTGAAGAACGGGCTGTCGGCGCCGCTGCATCCGGGCGCCGAGAAGTACTTCAAGGAAAAGGGCCTGCTCTGAGGCCCGGGCCCAAGGGCCGCTGAAACGGCACGCCAGCGGAGCCGGGTCCAGCCCGGCCACGCAGGCTGCCGTCCCTGACGCACAGCAAGCGCGGGGACTCAACGCGCGCCGCGCCGCCGGCGCGCGCCATGACACGTAGGGGAATTTCATGAATAAAGAGCCGCATACGCCGGCCCCGGACCTGGAACAGCTGGTCGCCGACGCCGACCGCGGAGGCCGCAATGTGCGCGGCCTGGCGGGCGCCACGTTGGCGGCGGGCGCGCTGATCTGGTCCCTCTTCCAGCTCTGGTACGCGTCGCCGTTGCCGTTCTCCCTGAATTGGGGCATCTTCAACGACACCGAGGCGCGCGCCCTGCACCTGGGCATCGCCATGTTCCTGGGCTATCTGGCCTACCCGGCCAGCAAGCGCTCGGCGCGCGACCGCATGCCCTGGTACGACTGGGCGCTGGCGCTGATGGCGGGCTTCTGCGGCAGCTATCTGTACCTGTTCTACAACGAGCTGGCGGGCCGCCCCGGCCAGCCCACGACCATGGACGTGGCCACGGCCGCGATCGGCCTGGCCCTGCTGCTGGAGGTGACGCGCCGCGCGCTCGGCCTGCCCATGACGGTGCTGGGCCTGGTGTTCGTGGCCTATGCCTTGGCCGGGCCCTGGCTGCCCGACGTGCTGGCGCACCGCGGCGCTTCGCTGGAGCGCCTGATGTCGCACATGTGGCTGACGACGGAAGGCGTCTATGGCGTGGCGCTGGGCGTATCGGTGTCGTACATCTTCATCTTCGTGCTGCTGGGCTCGATGCTGGACAAGTGCGGCGCCGGCAACTACATGATGCAGGTGTCGTTCGCGCTGCTGGGGCACCTGCGCGGCGGACCGGCCAAGGTGGCGGTGGTGTCCTCCGCCGTCAACGGCCTGGTGTCGGCGTCGTCGGTGGCCAATGTGGTGACCGGCGGCATCTTCACGATTCCGCTCATGAAGAAGGCCGGATACGGCGGCGTGCGCGCCGGGGCCATCGAGACCGCCTCGTCCGTCAACGGCCAGATCATGCCGCCCGTGATGGGCGCGGCCGCCTTCCTGATGATCGAGTACGTAGGCATCCCCTATACCGACATCATCCGCCACGCGATCCTGCCGGCCGCGATCTCCTACATCGCGCTGTTCTACATCGTCCACCTGGAAGCCCTGAAACTGGGCATCCAGCCCATGATGGCCTCGGGCCCCGCCCGCACGCCGCTGCAGAAGCTGGCCGGATGGGGCATGGGCATCAGCGGCACCTTGCTGGTGATGGGCGCGGTCTACTGGATAGGCACGGGCGTGCAGGCCGTGGCGGGCGCCGCGGCCATCTGGGTGCTGCTGGCCATCCTGGCCGTGCTCTATCTGTGGCTGCTGCGCGTGGCGGCGCGGCACCCCGATCTGCCGCAGGACATCGACATCAACCACCCCGTGCGCCCGCAGCCCTGGCCCACGGTGCGCGCCGGACTCTACTTCCTGATTCCCATCGGCATCCTGGTCTGGTGCCTGAGCGTGGAAGAGCTGTCGGCCGGACTGTCGGCGTTCTGGGCGGCGATGGCGATGCTGTTCCAGATGGTGACGCAGCGTCCGCTGATCGCCTGGTTCCGCAAGCAGCCGGTGTCCGCGGCCTGGCGCCATGGCTGGCGCGACGCCATCGGCGGCCTTGAGGACGGCGCCCGCAACATGATAGGCATCGCCATCGCCTGCGGCACCGCCGGACTGATCGTCGGCGCCATCACACTGACCGGCCTGGGCCTGCGCATGACGGCCTTCGTCGAGCTGGTGTCGATGGGCAACGTGCTGCTGATGCTGATCTTCACGGCGGTGGTGTGCCTGATCCTGGGCCTGGGCATGCCGACCACGGCCAACTACATCCTGATGGCGACGCTGATGGCGCCCGTGGTGGTGGAGCTGGGCGCGCAGAGCGGCCTGGTGATTCCGCTGATCGCGGTGCACATGTTCGTCTTCTATTACGGCATCATGGCCGACATCACGCCGCCCGTCGGCCTGGCGACCTTCGCGGCCGCCGCCATCTCGGGCGAGGACCCGATCAAGACCGGTATCCAGGGCGTGACCTACGCGGCGCGCACGGCCATCCTGCCGTTCATGTTCGTGTTCAACCCCATGCTGCTGCTGATCGACGTCACCTACGGTTGGGAACTGGCGCTGGTCGTGACGGGCGCGACGATCGCCTCGCTGACCTTCGCCGCCGCCACCATGCGCTGGTTCCGCGTGCGCTGCACGCTGGCCGAGGTCGGGGTACTGCTGCTGATCACGTTCATGCTGTTCCGTCCGGACTGGTTCATGGACCATTTCGCGCCGCGCCATGAAAGCCGTCCGGCGTCCGAGATGCAAGCCATCGCGGGCGCGCTGCCCGACAACGGACGGCTGACGGTGGTGCTGCGCGGCATCAACCTGGAAGGCGATGAACTGACCAAGACCGTGGCCGTTGCCCTGCCCGAATTGACCGGCGACGCTGCCGGGCAGGACGCGGGCCGCAAGCGCCTGGCCGAAGCCGGACTGACGCTGATGAGCCTGGGCGACCAGACGCAGATCGGCGGCGTGCGCTTCGGCAGCCGCGCCCAGCGCGCCGGCTGGGAACAAGGCTGGGACGTGCTGGAAGTGAAAGCGCCCAACCCGCAGCGCTGGTCCGACTTCTGGGTCTATGTGCCCGCATTGCTGCTGCTGGCGGGAATGTGGGCACGCCAGGGCCGGCGCGACGGCGGCGCCCCCGTCGGCCGGCTGCGCGCCAAGCCGGTCTGATCAGTCTGTCCGCGCGCGCCGCCAGGCCGGCCAGGCGCCGATGGTGAGCGCGCGCAGGAACCACTCGACCGGGCCGTAGGCGTGGCGCCGCAGCCACCAGGCGGACAGCGGCAACTGCGCCGCGAATATCGCCACGGCAATGCAGAACGTCGCCAGCGGCGACACCGAGCCGAACAGGCGCAGGCCCCAGGCGGTGAAGAGAAAAGCGCAGACCACGGATTGCATCAGGTAATTGCTCAATGCCATCCGCCCGGCGGGCGCGAGCCAGCCCGCCAGCCGCGCCCCCGGCTGCGTGCGCATGGCCAGCAGCAAGGCCGCCGCGTACGACATGCTGAGCAGCGGCGCGGTCAGCAGGTCCACCGCCAGGCCCGGCAATTCCCAGGCTGCCCCCGCCGACGGCAGCGTGCTGAAGGCATAGGCCGCGGAACCGGCCAGGCCTGGCGCCAGTCCCAGCGCGCACAGCAGCCACAGCGCCCGCGGCTGACGCCAGGGATCGGCCAGCGCGTTGCGGCGGCCCAGCGCGTAGCCCGCCAGGAACATGGCGAACGCGAACGGCCCCTGCACGAACAGCACCGTGAACCACACGCCCCCGGTCAGCTCATTCCAATGCTGCGCAATGGTCGTGCCGATGGTGCCCCGATATGCATCGATCGCCGCCAGGGCGTCCGCTTGATACTGCGCCTCGTACCCGGGCGCCACCGGGTCCAGGTAGCTCAACGCGCCCAGAATGGCCCACAACGATGCCGTCAGCACGATGAGCCACAGCGAAATGCGCAGCGCCCGCCGCGGCTCCATCCGCCGGCACAGCAGCAACGCCAGGCCCAGCAGCGCGTAGGTCAGGAGTATGTCGCCCTGGTAGAACAGCACCGCGTGCGCCAGCCCCAGCAAAGCCAGGCCCGCCAAGCGGCGCAGGAAGCGCGGCGCGAAAGCCGCCTGGCCGCGTTCGGCGGCGCTCATCTGCAAGGTGAAGCTGTAGCCGAACAGGAATGAGAACAGCAGATAGAACTTGGTCTCGAACAGCCAGGCGATCAGCCAGCGCACGGTCAGATCCAAGGGCTGCGAGTACGCCGGGTCGGCCACGCCGGCGCCATAGAACGGCGAAGAGAACACGCCGATATTGACCACCAGTATGCCGAAGAGCGCGAAACCGCGCAGCGCATCGACCTGCGCCAGACGCGCGTGGGTTGCCGGCGCGTTCATGCCCGCCTCCCTGCGGCTGAGCCTTGTTGCGCGCCATCAGGCAGGCACCGCGACAGGGCCTGCTCCAGGAGACGGCTGCCCGCCGCCGCGCCAAAGGCGGGGTCCACCACCGACCGGCTGTAGACGCCGTCCAGCAGCAGCAATAGCGTATCGGCCATCTCGGCTACGGGTTGCGGCGGCATGCGTTGCGCCCAAACCTTTTCCAGCAAGGCCACCAGGCCGGCCTTGCGCGCCGCCTCGTTCTCCATCACCAGGGCGTGCACGCGCGGGTTGCGCACGGCCTCGGCCAGGATCTCCATGCCCAGCCTGACGTAGGCCGGATCTTGATGCTGCGCCAACTGCGCCGCGACCCAGTCCGCCAGCGCCCGCCTCGCGTCGGGCGCGGCGCACGCTTGCCGCATGCGGTCGCGCGCGGACTCCGTATCCGACGCGATCATCGCTTCGATGATTTCGGCCTTGCTGCCGTAGTAGTGGAACAGGTTGCCGGGACTCATGCCGGCGCGGGCGCAGATCTGCGCCGTCGAGGTCGAGTGGAAGCCGTGCTCGGCAAAGCAATCCGCCGCGGCGGCCAATATCTGGTTGCGCCGTTCCTGCTGTTTGATGGGGTCGATCTTGCGCATCTTATTAATAGACTGAATGATCTATCTATTAAATGCCGGAATCGTGCAGCCAGTCAACAGACGAAAAAATGGCGGGCCGCAGCCCGCCATTCTCTTGCCTGCCCGACGCCTAGCCCAGCACCGGCGACAGCACCGGCTGCTTGGGCCGCACATCCAGCGCCCGGCCCTTGCGGGCGCGCTTGCCGATGTAAGGGGCCAGCGCGTCGCCCACCAGGATGTCCTCGGTGTGCTTGTTGCGGTAGATGCCGGCCGCACGCAGGCCGCCCGCGCCGATGGGTACGGTCTGGTCCAGCTTGTCGCTGCCGTCCAGCCCCATCAGGATGGTGCCGCGGCCGCCGCCGGACAGCGTCTTGACCTCGTCCAGGCCGAACACCAGGAACTTGCCCTTGTGCGACAGCAGCGCCAATTGCTTGGCGCCGTCGAACAGCGGCACCGGACGCAGCAGTTCGTCGCCCTCTTCCAGGGTGATGAACTGCTTGCCGGCGCGCTGGCGGCTGACCATGTCGGACAGCTTGGCGGCAAAGCCGTAGCCGCCGCGCGTGGCCAGCAGCCAGCGGCTGTCGGCCGCGGCAGCGATGGTGTGGACGATGCGCGTGCCGCTGCCCAGGTCGATCATGGTGGTGACCGGCTGGCCGTCGCCGCGCGCCGAAGGCAGCCCGGCGACCGGCACCGAATAAACGCGGCCGTTGTCGCCCACGGCGATCAGCGTGTCGGTGGTGCGGCACTCGAAGGCGCCGTACAGATCGTCGCCCTGCTTGAAGCCGAATTGCGACGCATCATGGCCGTGGCCCTGGCGGGCGCGCAGCCAGCCCTTTTGCGACACGATCACGGTGACGGGTTCGTCCAGCACCTTGGTTTCGAGCACGGCGCGTTCGGCGGTCTCGATCAGCGTACGGCGGTCGTCGCCGTATTGCTTGGCGTCGGCTTCGATTTCCTTGATCAGCAGGCGCTTGAGCGAGGCGGGGTTGTCCAGCAGTTCCTGCAGGCGCACCTGCTCGTCGCGCTTGTCGGCCAGTTCCTGTTCGATCTTGAAGCCTTCCAGGCGCGCCAGCTGGCGCAGGCGCATTTCCAGGATGTCCTCGGCCTGGCGTTCGGACAGCTTGAAGCGTTCCATCAGCGCGGCGCGCGGCTCATCGGATTCGCGGATGGTCTGGATGACTTCGTCCACGTTCAGGTAGACGACCATGCGGCCTTCCAGCACGTGGATGCGGTCGATGACCTTGTCCAGGCGGAAACGCGTGCGGCGCACCACGGTATTGGTGCGGAACGCCAGCCATTCGACCAGGATGTCGCGCAGCCCCTTCTGGCGCGGCCGGCCGTCGGTGCCGATGCACACCAGGTTGATGGACGAGCTGCTTTCCATGCTGGTCTGCGCCAGCAGCGTGTTGACGAATTCGTCGCGGTCCACGCGCGAGGTCTTGGGTTCGAAGACCAGGCGCACGGCGGCATCCTTGCCCGACTCGTCGCGCACGGCGTCCAGCAGGTTCAGCATCACGGCCTTGGCCTGCGTCTGCTCGGGCGTCAGGCTCTTCTTGCCGGTCTTGACCTTGGGGTTGGTGATTTCCTCGATCTCTTCCAGCACCTTCTGGCCCGAGGTGCCCGGCGGCAGCTCGGTGACCACCAGTTGCCATTGGCCGCGCGCCATTTCCTCGAACTGCCAGCGCGCACGCACCTTGAGCGAACCGCGGCCGCCCGCGTAGATCTGGGCGATGTCCTCGGCCGGCGTGATGATCTGCCCGCCGCCCGCGAAATCCGGCCCCGGGATCAGGGCGTGCAGCTCGGCGTCCGGCATCTGCGGATGCTTCAGCAGCGCCACGCAAGCCTGCGCCACTTCGCGCAGGTTGTGCGGCGGGATCTCGGTCGCCATGCCGACCGCGATACCCGAGGCGCCGTTGAGCAGCATCACGGGCAGGCGCGCCGGCAGCATCTGCGGCTCTTGCTGGCTGCCGTCATAGTTGGGCACGAAGTCCACGGTACCTTCGTCCAGCTCGTCCAGCAGCAGCTTGGCGATGGGGGTAAGGCGGGCTTCCGTGTAGCGCATGGCGGCGGCGTTGTCGCCGTCGCGCGAACCGAAGTTGCCCTGGCCGTCGATCAACGGATAGCGCAGCGAGAAATCCTGCGCCATGCGCACCATGGCGTCATAGGCGGCCTGGTCGCCATGCGGGTGATACTTGCCCAGCACGTCGCCCACGACGCGCGCGGATTTGACGGGCTTGGCGCCAGCCGCCAGCCCCATCGCCTGCATGGCGAACAGGATGCGCCGCTGCACGGGTTTCTGCCCGTCGCCCACGTCCGGCAGGGCGCGGCCCCGCACCACGGACACCGCGTAGTCCAGATAGGCTTGCTCGGCGTAGCGCGCCAGGGTGATGGCGGCATCGCCATCGCCGCCGCCATCGCCGCCGGGCGGGTTGGAATCGAACAAGCCGGGTTGATTGCTGTCGGTCATGATGTATTCAGGTAGACAATTTCATCGAAACGGCGTCAAAGCGCCTGCGCGGACGACATCAGCTGCGTATCGGCGACATGCGCGCGCAACTGGGTCCGCACCGCATCCAACGTGGCGGCATCCTGCCCGCGTTTGGGGATGATCACGCCTTGCAAGGTGCCGAGAATGACATAGAGATGTTGCGGAGTTTCCTCGACCCGCCGCACATCGGACCAGTCCATGCGTCCGGAGGCGGTGGCAGTGGTATCCGTGATGCCATCGGGGCCGAAATCCAGCTGATGGCGGCCCAGGAACAATTCGTCGGGCTGTCGCTTCAGCATGCGGCGCGTGTTCATCCTGACCAGCGAGGGCAGGACGTACTCGTAGGCCAGCGCCAGGAGCGCAAGTATGCCCAGGCCCACCGCCAAGCCCTGGAAATACACGGGCAGGATCCGCCCCCAGTTCGGCGTATTGCCGTCCCAGGTCTGCCAGATCAGGTAGGCCAGCAGGGCCACGATCATCAGGACCGCGAATCGCAGATGGGACCGGTAGCGGCGGCGGCGCAGCTCCGGCCGCTTGTACACGTAAGCGGCGAAGTCGGCGTAGTCGTCGGCCGTCATCTGGACGTCCATGCGGGCCGAGCCGGGCGCGGACCCGGCCATCAGATGTCCAGCTCCGCCAGGTTGCCCTTCTCTTCGATCCAGGCGCGGCGCTGCGAGGACTCGCCCTTGCCCATCAGCATGTCGAACATGCGGGTGGTGTCCTCGGGAGTCTGGTCGCCGTAGCCCACGGGCAGCAGGCGGCGCGTGTCCGGATTCATGGTGGTTTCCCACAGCTGCTCGGGGTTCATTTCGCCCAGGCCCTTGAAGCGGCTGACGGCCCAGGCGCCTTCACGCACGCCTTCCTTGCGCAGCTTGTCCTGCGCGGCTTCGAGTTCGCCTTCGTCCAGGCAGTAGATCTTGCGCGCCGGACGCTTGCCCTGCGCCGGCACGTCCAGCCGGAACAGCGGCGGCTTGGCCACGAACACGTTGCCGGCCTCGACCAGCTTGGGGAAGTGCTTGTAGAACAGCGTCAGCAGCAGCACCTGGATGTGCGAGCCGTCGACGTCCGCATCGGACAGGATGCAGATGCGGCCGTAGCGCAGGCCCGACAGGTCCGGCGTGTCGCCGGGGCCGTGCGGGTCCACGCCGATGGCGACGGAAATGTCATGGATTTCGTTGTTGGCAAAGAGCCGGTCGCGGTCCACTTCCCAGGAGTTGAGCACCTTGCCGCGCAGCGGCAGGATGGCCTGGAATTCCTTGTCGCGGCCCATCTTGGCCGAACCACCGGCGGAGTCGCCCTCGACCAGGAAGACTTCGGTGCGGGTCGCGTCGCTGGACTCGCAATCGGTCAGCTTGCCCGGCAGCACGGCCACGCCCGAGCTCTTGCGCTTTTCGACCTTCTGCGCCGAACGCTGGCGCGCCTGGGCCTGGCGGATGGCGAGTTCGGCCAGCTTCTTGCCGTACTCGACGTTGCTGTGCAGCCACAGGTCCAGCGCGCTCTTGGAAAAGCCGCCAACCAGGCGCACCGCGTCGCGGCTGTTCAGGCGTTCCTTGATCTGCCCCTGGAACTGCGGGTCCAGCACCTTGGCCGACAGCACGAAGCTGGCGCGGGCGAACACGTCTTCCGGCAACAGCTTGACGCCCTTGGGCAGCAGGCTGTGCAGTTCGGCGAAACCCTTGACCGCGCCGAACAGGCCTTCGCGCAAGCCCGATTCATGGGTGCCGCCGGCCGGCGTCGGAATCAGGTTCACGTACGACTCGCGCACTGCGTTGCCGTCCTCGGTCCAGGCCACTACCCACTGGGCGCCCTCGCCTTCGGCGAAGTTCTCATGGTCGGCCCCGGCGTACTGTTCGCCTTCGAAGAACGGCACCATCAGCTCCGCCCCGGCCAGCGCCTCGGACAGATAGCCGCGCAGGCCGTCCTGGTACTGCCAGGTCTTGGTGTCGCCGGTCTTCTCGTTGACCAGGGACACCTTGACGCCCGGCAGCAGCACGGCCTTGCTGCGCAAGAGGTGCGTCAGCTCGCCCAGCGGAATGTTGGGGCTGTCGAAATACTTGGCATCCGGCCACACGCGCACGCGGGTGCCGGACTTCTTGCGGCCGCCCTGGTCGTAGGGCGCCAGGGGTTCGGCCACGTCGCCGCCCTTGAAAATCAGGCGGTTGACGGCGCCGTCGCGCCACACCACCACTTCCAGGCGCGTGGCCAGGGCATTGGTGACGGACACGCCCACGCCGTGCAGGCCGCCGGAGAAGGCGTAGGCGCCGCCGCCCGCCTTGTCGAACTTGCCGCCCGCGTGCAGGCGCGTGAACACCAGCTCCACCACGGGAGCGTTCTCTTCAGGGTGCAGGCCGACGGGAATGCCGCGCCCGTCGTCCTCGACGGAAACGCTGCCGTCGACGTGCAGCGTGACCTGGATCTGCTTGCCGTAGCCGGCCAATGCCTCGTCTGCGGCGTTATCAATGACCTCCTGCACGACGTGCAGGGGGTTTTCGGTTCGGGTGTACATGCCCGGGCGCTGCCGCACGGGCTCCAGTCCCTTCAGGACGCGAATGGACGCCTCGGTGTAACGTGGAGTGGCCAAGTTATCCCCAACATCTGTGGAAAAAAACCGACATTTTACGGATAAGTCTAGATTCTGCGCGGCTCCCAGTGGGATGAGCACGACCTGAGCAGCTCCGAATTCGGTAGGATGATGACAGTCACAGCCAGCGCATCGGGTCGATACGGCCCGGATCGCGATAACTGCGCCGCAACATCCTACACAAATCCAGCAACTCCTGTTGTTATTAACAGTGGTATGCCTGTTGATATTGACAGTGGTATGCTTGAGTCCATCCACAAACAAGAACAACGGCGGGGCGCGTCCCTTTTTACGCGCCTTTTGCTGCCGAACCGAGAATCACCATCATGAGCGACCAAATCAAGAACGTCAGTGACGCCAGCTTCGATGCCGATGTGTTGAAATCCGGCCAGCCGGTGCTGGTGGACTACTGGGCTGCCTGGTGCGGCCCTTGCAAGATGATTGCCCCGATCCTGGAAGAAGTCGCCACGGAGTACGCTGGCCGCCTGACGATCGCCAAGCTGAACGTCGACGAAAACCAGGGCACCGCCACCAAGTACGGCATCCGCGGCATTCCCACCCTTATGCTCTTTAAAGACGGCCAAGCCGCCGCCACCAAAGTTGGCGCGCTGTCGAAGTCGCAACTGACCGCATTCCTGGACGGCGCGCTGTAAGCCGCGTGCCGTGAACGAAGGCGCCGCCCTCGGGGCGGCGCTCATTCAATACCGCGTGTGCCCGTCCGTGGCGCGCCGCCAGAACTCTCCTTCACTTTCCCCCAAAAATCCACCGCGATGCACCTCAACGAACTGAAGGCGCTGCACGTCTCGCAGCTGCTGGAAATGGCCGCCGGCCTGGAAATCGAGAACGCCAACCGCCTGCGCAAGCAGGAACTGATGTTCGCCATCATGAAACGGCGCGCCAAGCAAGGCGAGCAGATCTTCGGCGACGGCGTCCTGGAAGTCCTGCCCGACGGCTTCGGCTTCCTGCGCTCGCCCGAGACCTCGTATCTGGCCAGCACGGACGACATCTACATCTCGCCCTCGCAGATCCGCCGCTTCAACCTGCACACCGGCGACTCGATCGAAGGCGAAGTGCGTACGCCCAAGGACGGCGAGCGCTATTTCGCCCTGGTGAAGGTGGACAAGGTCAACGGCGTGGCGCCGGAAGCGATCAAGCATCGCATCATGTTCGAAAACCTGACGCCGCTGCACCCGAACCGCAACATCCGCCTGGAACGCGACATCAAGAGCGAGGAAAACCTCACCGGCCGCATTCTCGACGTCTTCGCCCCCATCGGCATGGGCCAGCGCGGCCTGATCGTCGCCAGCCCCAAGTCCGGCAAGACGGTGATGATGCAGCACATCGCGCACGCCATCACCACCAACTATCCCGACGCGGTCATGATCGTCCTGCTGGTGGACGAGCGCCCCGAGGAAGTGACCGAAATGCAGCGCACGGTGCGCGGCGAAGTGGTGGCCTCGACCTTCGACGAGCCCGCCACCCGCCACGTGCAGGTCGCGGAAATGGTCATCGAAAAGGCCAAGCGCCTGGTCGAAATGAAGAAGGACGTCGTGATCCTGCTGGACTCGATCACCCGTCTGGCCCGCGCCTACAACACCGTGGTGCCGGCCTCCGGCAAGGTGCTGACCGGCGGCGTGGACGCCAACGCCCTGCAACGCCCCAAGCGCTTCTTCGGCGCGGCCCGCAACCTGGAAGAAGGCGGTTCGCTGACCATCCTGGGTACGGCGCTGATCGAAACCGGCAGCCGCATGGATGAAGTCATCTATGAAGAATTCAAGGGCACCGGCAACTCCGAAGTCCACCTCGAACGCCGCCTGGCCGAAAAGCGCGTCTACCCGTCGATCAACCTGAACAAGTCCGGCACCCGCCGCGAAGAGCTGCTGATCGCTCCGGACCTGCTGCAGAAGGTCTGGGTGCTGCGCAAGTTCATCCACGACATGGACGAAGTCCAGTCCATGGAATTCATCCTGGACAAGATGCGCGCCACCAAGACCAACGCCGAATTCTTCGACATGATGAAGAAGAAGTAAGCCCAGTCGCGGTCCGCGGCGCCTGCGCCGCGGACCCGGCCATGAAAAACGCCCTGGAGCGCTTGCGCCCAGGGCGTTTTTCTTTCATGGATCGGACAGACTGCCTGCGCGGCTCACTGCCCGCCCATGAACTCCTCCAGCGTGCCGGGCTGCGGCGCCGGGCGCGGGGTCTGCTTGTTGCCTGCCGGCTTGCCGGACGCGTCTATCGGCTCGATCTTGGGGTCGTCCCAACTGCCGGTGACGGCGTATTCCATGGTCATGGCCCGCGCCAGCGGCTGCTTCAGCAGCCACTGCGTCACGAACGCACCCAGGCCGATCAGCGGATTGACCGCCAGCGCCGTCACCATGGCCGCCCCGCTGGCGTCCAGGTTCGGAATCACCACGGCCTTCATGTCCCAGCGTTCGCGGATGATGTTGACACCGCCCGCCAGCACGATGGCCGCCACCGGCCCGTTGATCTTATAGCCCTCGGTCGACGCCGTGCCGTCGGCCAGCTTGACCTTGCCGCGGATGGTGTCAAAGGGGAAGCCGTCGCGCAGCAGATTGGTGGGGTTCACATCCAGCCGCGCCAGCCGCTGCAGCGACTGCAGGGACAGCAGCTCCAACAGTCGCGCGGTGCGCGAGTTGACGTGCATGAAACGGCCCTTGTCCAGACTGACGTCGACCTCGCCCGTCAGGTCTTCGACCTTGTGGGTCCAGGGCAGATTGCGCCAGGTGGCCTTGCCCTGCATCGTGCCCTTTCCGCCCGAGACCACTTTCTCGAGGCCGATGCGGTCCAGGAACTTGCCTACGTCTTCGAACTTGACCGAGGCGTCCACGGTCAGGCCGCGGCCCTGGCCTTCCAGGTTCCAGTTGCCGGTGGCGTTGAGCGAGGCCGCGTCGTTGACGATGGACAGCTTGTCCAGGCGCCATTGGCGGCCGCGCTGCAGGTTCGTGCCCTGCACCTGGAGTTCGCCCACATTCTTGCCGTACAGCAGGAATTCCTTGGCCTGCAGGTCGATCGCCGGGATGTCGGACAGATCGTTGCCAGAGGACAGCGCCTCGTCGGCCTTGTTGGTGTCGCCCTCGCCGCCCAGCGACAGGTGCTTCAGGCGCGCGGTGATCTGGCCGGCGATGGCGCCCGAAGCCTCGCGCCATTCAAGCGAACCCGTGGCCTGTTTGGATTGCAGATCCACGCGCCATTGCGCGGGTCCCGGCCGGGTCGCGTACAGCGTCAGGTCGTTCAGGGTAAAGCCGCCGGTCCGCAAGACGCCGGCCGCCAGGCTGATGCGTTCGGCCGCAGGCAGCATGGGCTTGGGCGCGGCACGGCCCTTGGCCGCAGGCGCACTGAAGCCATCGGACACTTTTTCCCAGGCGTCCATGTCCAGTTCGGGCAGGCTCGCGTTCAGGCTGAATCCGCGTTCCGGCAGGCTTGCCGGACGATTGATGCCCAGCGCGCCGCGCGCGAAATAGGATTGCGCCCCTTCGGACGGCGCCCGTTCGAACAACGCGTTGACGCCATCGCCCAGACTGGCGGTGAGCCAGCGCCGGTTCTGCGCCCCACGGTCCTGCGCGGGCGACCATTGCACTTTGAGCAACTGCGAGGCCTGGGCGGCCTTGCCCACCGGAGCGGGCATGTCGATCGCCATGCCCACCAGATCGGATTCGACGGAGATGTCCACCGCGCCGCCGCGCTGATAGCCCACCTTGCCCTTGTAGGCCGCCTTGCCCGAAAAGCGCGACATGGACGGCGTGTTGCTCAATTGGGTCAGCGCCGGCCCGGCCAGCGTGCCCTCGAAGCGCAGGGCGTCCGTGCTCTGCGCCAGGCGTCCGTATATCCGCGCCGGGCCGCCCAGGAACTGGGCCCTCAGATCCTTGGCCTCGACACCCGTCTCCGAGAACGCCAGGTCGCCGTGCATCTGGCTGAGCAGCGGCATCTCCGGCATGAAGGTGAAGGAGTTGCCCGCGAACAGGATGTTCCCCTGGACCTGGGTGTCATCGGTGTTCAACAGCGGCACCTTGAGCTTGAGCCCCACCCGCCAGTCGCCGGTGCCGCGCGCCTCGTCCAGGGCGCCATCCAGCAGCTCGCCCAAGGGCGAGTTGGCGGCCAGCGCCAGATAGGCCGGCACGGCGCCGGACGTCTCGCCGGTCAGCAGAAGTTCGGAGTTCTCTTCCATGTTGGGAATGGTTGCGGAAACCGCCCCGAGCGTTACGGTATGCCCCGGCCCGGTATGCGCGACCGCGCCGCCCGCGCTGTCCAGCGCCAGGCTGACCTTGTCGATGCGGAAATTGCCGGACAGGTTCTCCAGCATCGGCCAGCCCTTGCGCCGTTCGCGCGCAGGCGCGTAATCGACCTTGGCGCCGCTGAATGCGCCGGCGATCACGAATTCGCCCTGAGCCTCAGGCGCGCCAAAAGGAAACTCGTCGAGATCGCCCTTGAGCGTGATGGAGGCGGATTGCATTTCGCCCGCGGGCAAGCCGCTGGCCAGCCATTCGCGCGCATCGGCGTTGACCTCCAGGGGCAGATAGCGATGGATGGCGGACATGGAGCCGCGCGCCATCACGCCGTGCATGTCGACGCTGCCCGCCGCGGTCTTGCCCTCGGGGCGCCACTGTCCCTGCACGCGCACGTCGAGGTCGTCGTTGACCAGTTGCAGCTGGCCTATGTCCACGAACCAATGCTTGGCGTCCGGCCCCTTGACGGAGGCATCCAGCGCCACGTCGCGCACCGCCAGCGTGGGTTGCTCGAAGACGCCGGGCAAGGACAGCGTCAAGTGCTCGGCCTTGCCGCTGACCGACACCGCCGGGGCGCCGGGGCTGCGCGCCAGCGGCACGCTCTCCAGTTGCATGAAGTCGCCCGGCAAGCCCTGGACGCGGGCCTGGACATAGCCGGCCTTGAAACCGGGCGCCGCGGCCCCTTGCGCCGTCTCGGTCCATTGCAGGCCGCGCACGGCAGCGTCCGCGGTCAGGTCAGTGAACTTGCCACGCTCCAGCTGCAGCCATGCCCGCCCGCTCAGGCGGCCCGCTACCGCCGGGACCTCGAACCACGGCTGCCACGCCTGCGGTTCGGCGTCGTCCAGCTGGACATACAGTTGGCCGCCCCAATTACCGGGATTCGCCGCGTTCACCGAAAACAGGCTGCGGTTGAATTCGCCGCGCAGCTCGACATTGCGCGCCAACGCGTCGCCCGCTGCGGCCTTGAGCACGAAGCGATGCGACAAGCTGCCGTTGCGCGCCAGGAAGTCGACGCCCGTCAGGGTCAGCTCCGGCGCGCGGCGCAACTCATCCTGCCAGCGTATGGTCGCGCCGCGGATGCGCAGCTCGCGCTGCGCGCCCAACCAGCGCAGGGCCGGATGGTCCAGGTCGGAACGCTGATCGCCGCTATTGAGATCGATGTCCTGGCCCGCGACCCACAGGTGATTGGCGGGATCGCGCCGCAAAAGGAGTTCGGGCCGGTCGAGCTGCAGCCGCAGCAGCTTGGGCGACAGGACCA
This sequence comes from Achromobacter xylosoxidans, assembly GCF_014490035.1. Taxonomy (NCBI): domain Bacteria; kingdom Pseudomonadati; phylum Pseudomonadota; class Betaproteobacteria; order Burkholderiales; family Alcaligenaceae; genus Achromobacter; species Achromobacter xylosoxidans. The sequence continues at coordinate 4,579,679 of NZ_CP061008.1, forward strand.
GGATGCTGCGCCAGGCCAGCACCGCCGAAACGGAAGGCAAGGACAGCACGGGGTCCACCTCGTCGTCGTAGACTTGGACGGAGGTGAGATCGAGTTTGGGGTTCAGGCCGTGCCAGTTCGCCTGGATGGAGCCGATGGTCACTCGGGAGCCCAACGCCTTGCTGGCGTAGGCTTCGATCTGGGGACGCCATTGGTCCACGCGGGGCAGGACCCAATAGCGCACGCCCAACAGTCCGAGAGCCACGACGCCATAGACGGTCAGTACGGCCCAGAACACCCAACAGAGCACTTTTTTTGAAACAGACACGGATCGGTGGGCAGGAGAAGAGGTCTTGCAGTATCGTCCCCACTTATACCTGAAACGCGCCCATTGCGCCGCCCCTTTCGCCATGTCCACGCCCTCTACGCTTGCCCCCGCCCTCGCCTGGTCCGGCCATCTGCGCCGCCGCCTGGATGCCCACCCGGATCTGGCCGCCTGGCTGAACGATGCCGTGCGCGAACCCGTCACGCCCGCGCAGATCGCGCGCTGGCAGGCAGAGCTGGCCGGACCCCAGGCAGGCGACACGCTGCCGGTGGACGCCTGCCGCATGGTGCTGCGCAAGCTGCGCGAACGGGTCTTCAACACGCTCATCGTGCGCGACCTGACCGGCCAGGCCGATCTGGAAGAAGTCGTGGGCGCCATGACCACGCTGGCCGACACCGCGGTGGCCTCGGCCTATCGCAGCGTGGCGGCGGACCTCGCCGCCGTGCATGGCGTGCCGCGCGACCCGGCCACCGGCCTGCCCCAGGAAATGCTGATCGTGGGCATGGGCAAGCTGGGCGGCTGCGAACTGAATGTCTCGTCCGACATCGACCTGATCATGCTGTACGGCGAAGAAGGCGAAACCGACGGCCCGCGCCGCATCAGCCATCACGAGTTCTACGGCCGCCTGACGCGGCGCATGATGCCGGTACTGTCCGAAGTCGACGCCAACGGCCAGGTGTTCCGCACCGACCTGCGCCTGCGCCCCGACGGCGACGGCGGTCCCCTGGCCTGGAGCCTGGACGCGTTGGAGCACTACCTGATCGGCCAGGGCCGCGAGTGGGAACGCTACGCCTGGCTCAAGGCCCGGCTGATCCCGGCCCAGGCCTTCGAAGGCAGCGACAGCGCCGCCCAGGCTCGCCAGCTGGAAAGCCTGCGCGTGCCCTTCGTCTACCGCAAGTATTTCGACTTCGATGCGCTCTCGGCCCTGCGCGCGCTGCGGGAACGCATCCGCCAGGACTGGCAGCGGCGCGCCAGCGCGCGCAACGGCATCGACAGCGCCAACAATATCAAGCTGGGCGACGGCGGCATCCGCGAAATCGAATTCGTGGTGCAGCTTGCCCAGCTGATCCGCGGCGGCCGCATGCCCGCGCTGCAAAAGCGCGGCCTGCTGGAAGCGCTGCACGCGGAAAGCGCCGCCGGCCTGGTGCCCGAGGAAGACGCGCGCCGGCTCGAAGAGGCCTACCGCTACCTGCGCCGCACCGAGCACGCCCTGCAATACCGCGAGGACGCCCAGACCCATCTGCTGCCGGGCGACCCCGAACAGCGCGCCGCCCTGGCCGCGGCGCTGGGCATGAGTCCCGCGGACTTCGAAAGCACGCTCACCGCGCACCGCCAATTCGTCTCGCAGACCTTCCGCAACGTATTCCGGCTGGTCGGCATGGGCGACGCCGAAGTGCCGGCGCCCGCGCCCGGCGTTGCCGACCCCGGGTCCGGCCCGGACGAGCCAGACAGCAGTTGCGAACTGGCTGAACAGATCAGCCAGGCCTTCGGCGACGACGCGCAGGACCTGTTGCGCCGTACCGAAACCCTGCTGGGCAGCCACCGCGTGCGCAGCCTGCCCGAGAGCAGCCGCAAGCGCATGGACGCGCTGCTGCCGGCCGCCCTGCGAGCGGCCCTGCAGACCCCTGCGCCGCTGCAAGCCACGGTGCGGCTGTTCGACCTGATCGAGAAAATCGCCCAGCGCAGCGCCTACCTGGCCCTGCTGGCCGAATACCCCGACACTCTGGCGCGCGTGGCGCGCATGGTCGCCGCCAGCCCCTGGGCCGCGCAATACCTGACCCAGCACCCCCTGCTGCTGGACAGCCTGATCGACTGGCGCACCCTGTTCGAACCGCTCGACTTCGGCCAGATCGCGCGCCAGCTGACCGCCGACCTGGACGCCTGCCGGCTGCCCGACGGCGACCCGGACATCGAGCGCCAGATGAACCTGATGCGCGACATGCAGCGCCAGGCCAGCTTCCAATTGCTGGCGCAGGACCTGGAAGGCGAACTCACCGTGGAAAAGCTGGCCGACCAGCTGTCCGCGCTGGCCGACCTGCTGCTGACCGAAACCATCCGCCGCACCTGGCCGCTGGTCAACAAGGCCGAGGGCGCCGAACCACGCTTCGCCGTCATCGCCTACGGCAAGCTGGGCGGCAAGGAACTGGGCTATGCCTCGGACCTGGACCTGGTGTTCCTGTTCGACGACCCGCGCGACGACGCCGCCGAGGTCTACGCCAAGCTGGGCCGGCGCATGACATCGTGGCTCTCGACCATGACCTCGTCCGGCCGCCTGTACGAAGTCGACCTGCGCCTGCGGCCGGACGGCGACGCCGGCCTGCTGGCGGTGTCCGTGGAAGCTTTCGAGCAGTACCAGCACAAGCACGCCTGGGCCTGGGAGCACCAGGCGCTGACCCGCGCCCGCTACGCCTCGGGCGACGCCAGCGTCGGCGCGCGCTTCGAGCAGATCCGCGAGGACATCCTGGTGCTGCCGCGCGACGCCGCCAAGCTGCGCGAGGAAGTGCTGGCGATGCGCGAAAAAATCAACGCAGGCCACCCCAACAGCAGCCCGCTGTTCGACCTGAAGCACGATCGCGGCGGCATGGTCGACGTGGAGTTCGTCACGCAATACCTGGTGCTCTGCCACTCGGGCACGCATCCGGTGCTGGTGCGCAACCTGGGCAATATCGCCCTGCTGCGCCTGTCCGGCGAGGCCAGCCTGATTGCTCCCGAGCTGGCCGCGCGCGCCGGCGACGCCTACCGCACCCTGCGCCGCGTCCAGCACCAGATGCGCCTGCAAGGCGTGGAAAAGGCGCGCGTGCCGCAGGACCAGCTGCTGGAGGAGCGCGCTGCCGTGCGCGAACTCTGGGACGCGGTGCTGGGCTGAAGGCATGGGGGGACGGGGCGCCCCCTTCAGCGGCAACTCAGCGTAAAATAAGGGGTTTTCCGCCTTATTTGTTTCCTGCAAGCCATGTCCGAACTCGTGCGCCCCAAACTCGACCTGCCCGCCGGCCGCCGCAAGGTGCTGATGCACTCGTGCTGCGCGCCCTGTTCCGGCGAAGTCATGGAAGCGATGACCGCCTCAGGCATCGATTACGCCATCTACTTCTACAACCCGAACATCCACCCGGTCAAAGAGTACGAAATCCGCAAGCAGGAGAACATCCGCTTCGCCGAGCAGCACGGCATTGAATTCATCGACGCCGACTACGACATGGACAACTGGTTCGACCGCGTCAAGGGCATGGAAAACGCGCCCGAACGCGGCGAACGCTGCACGGCCTGCTTCGACATGCGCTTCGAACGCACGGCGCTCTACGCGCACGAGCATGGCTTTGACACCATCACCAGCTCGCTGGGCATTTCGCGCTGGAAGGACATGAACCAGATCAACGGTTGCGGCGAACGCGCCGCGGCGCGCTACGACGATCTGATCTACTGGACCTACAACTGGCGCAAGGGCGGCGGCTCGGCCCGCATGATCGAAATCAGCAAGCGCGAAAACTTCTACCAGCAGGAGTATTGCGGCTGCGTCTATTCGCTGCGCGACACCAACCGCCATCGCCGCTCGCAGGGCCGCGAACGCATCCACATCGGCGTGAAGTTCTACGGCAAGGAAGACCTGATCAACGAGGAACAGCTCTGATCAGGACGGGCGCCCATGGCGCCGGTACTCCGACGGCGACACGCCGAAACGCTTGCGGAACGCGTGGCTGAAACGCGCCGCATCTGAGAACCCGAATCTGTAGGCGATGTCGCCGATCGGCCGCGCGGCCTGAACGGGGTCGCACAGCGTATCGCAGCAACGCTCGAGCCGCGCGCTGAGGATGAAGTCGGCCGGGGTCGTGGAAGCCTGCGCGAACAGGTTGTAGAGATAGCGGCGCGACATCCGGAAGGCCGCGGCAGCTGTCGCCGGCGACAGCGCCGGATCATGCAGGTTTTCAAGCATGTGCTGCTGCACCCGGCGCAATTGCGCCTGGCGCAGTTCGGCCTGGTCGTGTTCGGCCTGCCCCCCTGCCCGCTCGCTGATATCCAGCCCCATCATCTGCAGCACCGCATTGGCGGCATCGCGCGAGGCGCTTTCAGACAGATGCGCGTGCTCGGTCAGCGCCACGCGCAACAGGTCCATCGCCATGCGCCCGCAACCCTGGCGCGCGCTGAAGCTGCGCGCCACGGCATTCTGCATGAAAGACTGCCAGGCCTCGAAATGCTTGCCGGGCACCTGCATGACCAGGAAGTGCGCGCCATCGTCGACGTCGACTTCGTACGGCCGGGTGGTGTCGTAGATGCTCCATTCGCCCGGCACCAGCAAGGCGCTGCGCCCCGACTGGCGGATCTCGCTGCGGCCCGCGAGCTGCAGCGTCACCTTGTAGCCGGACGACTCGGAACGGTTGGCCAGCAGCTTGCTGCGACGCACGCGCTGGGCGCTGCTGCGCAACTCGCAGATCTGCATCCAGCCCAGCGAATCCACCGCCACGCTGTTGCGGAAACGGGCCGGAAACACCGCGGACACTTCCAGGGGAACGAAGGTATCGCTGACATTTTCCTGCCAGCTTGCGCAGTCCAGGAAGTGCCTGGGCTCGCTGCGCAGAAGGGATGGGGACATGGCGACTCCGGCGTCTCGAAACGGCGTGCCTGTTTGCCTGGGACGGCCTGCCTGGCGACACAGCTACAGCGTTGAATGGAATGCTGCCTCTTTCTAGCATCGGTCGGCGCCAGGGAGTATCGGTGACAACCCCTAAGTGCCTGTTCCTCTAAGGTTTTCTGTCGCTGCCATAGGAATAATCGGCCAATTGGAAACCGAGTTGCGACAGCGCCTGAGCCAGGCCATGACGCACCGGCACCACGTCCTCGTAGCGGCGCGGCCGGACCTGCGCGACTTCCTGTTCCGTGTACGGCCGGAAATCCGGCGGCAACTGCGCCGCGCTGAATTCCTGCACCACCCAGTTCAGCACGGCCGCGAGCTCGGCGTTGCTGAGCTGCGATTGCGCGGCGCCCGGCACGCGGACCAGGTAGTCGCGGCCCTGCGGCAGATGCACGAACGCGCCCACGGAATTGCGGAAATCAGGAATGCCATGGCGGCCGCTGCCGCGGCCGTCCACGCGATGGCAGCCCGCGCATTGCAGCACGTAGTCGGCGCGGACAGCCGCGCGCAGCCTGTCGGCCGCGGCGCCGTCAGCGGCCGCCTGCTCTGCGGCCGCCGCCCCGCCCACGCAAAGCAGGACGGCGGCGCACAACCCGCGCCACCCATGCCGCGGCGGTCGCCTTTCCGGCCTCATGATTTTGGCTTCGGCTTGGCCAGGCCCACGATCACCGAAGTCGTGCAGTGGAAGATGGAGGACTCGTTGGACATGCACCAGTTCACATCGTTATGCAGGAACATCTGATAGCCCGGCCGCTCGCGCTCGGCGGACGCGCACATGCATTTGCCGCAAGCAGCCTTGCCGCAGCAATCGTTATAGCTGATCAGGTAGTCCTTGCCGTCCAAGGGATTGTGGCAGGTGCCGACCCACGACACGGCCGAAGGCGAGGTGCCTGGCGGGCAGGACGTCATGCTGCCCCCGCAGCATGAACACAGAAAGCCGTCCACCGCGCAATAGCGCCAGTAGTCGCACGCCGTGTCGTCCATCTGCGGCTTCTTGGGGTCCGCGGGCGCGGACCGCGCCACCGGCAGCACCGGCATGAGGAATGCCGTTCCGACCAGCGCCCGGCCGATGCGGTTGAGCACGCTGCGCCGGGAAGTGGTGTGCGCAACCGAGCGCGCGGCGCGCTCCGCGAGTTTATCCAGCCATTGCATTGCCGCTCTCCTTGCGGGAAATCCGGGTTTCTTCCAGCGTGCCGGCGGCCAGGAACTCCTGCACCGAAGCCACGCCCAGCTCCTTCGCGGTGAACAGGCTTTCGAGCTGTTCGCGCGAGTTGATCAGGCCCTTGGCGCGCAGGGTTCCGGTTTCATCGATCAGCACGGCATAGGGCAGCTTGCTGATCTGGAACTTCATGCCCAGCTCGGTCGACAGCAAATACGGGAAACGCTCCAGGCCCGCCTGCTTGTAGAACGCCAGGTGCTCGGGCATTTCGCCGTCGCTGGCCAGCACGATGCGCAGCCAGGCGCTTTCCGTGCTGGCCACCGACTTGAGGATCGGCAGCAGCTTCTTGCAAACCGGGCAGGTCGGGGAAAGAAAGAACAGCAGCTGGCTGTGCTGGCCGCGTTCGCCCACGACGATACGGCGGCCCAGCAGATCCGGCAGCTCGAAGCGCGGCGCAGGCTCGCCCACGCCAGGGCCCTTGTCCATCGTCAGCGCCCCCATCGGCGCCACGCGCTCGTACAGCACGCCGATCTGCCGCGACAGCGCCAGGATGACCAGCACCAGGCAGAGCACCACGCCCCACAGCAGGAAATTGGAAATGATCAAGGCATCCATGTGAGTTTCCTTCAGAGATTGCGCAACTTGAGATGGGAGGCCAACAGGTGATTGGCGGTGAAGTACAGGCCCACGGCAGCCATGGCCAGGCCGAAGACGGCGGCGGAGTCGGCCCATAGCAGGCCACGCGATTGGCCCGCCGCGGCGATCAGCGCGGGCGCAGCCCACAGCGCCAGCAACGCGTTGCGCAGCACCAGCCACCACGACAGCCCGCCACGTTGCGTGCCGCGTCCCGGCCCGCTGGCGGCGGGACCGCCGCAACCGCAGTCGATGTCGCGATGGCCGCGCAGCAGGTTGAAGGCCAGCGCCAGCGTCGCAGCCGCCAACACCAGCAGCGCCAGTTGCGCGCCCGCCGCCTGTCGCGCCGGGGCCAGCAGCAAGGCGCCGGCCAGCGCTTCGCTCAGCACGAAGAGCCACGCGAACGCGCCGCTCCACCCCGCCGGCAGGATGCGGTAGGCCGACACGATGGCGGTGAAGCCTGCAATGTCCTTCAGCTTTTCCAGCGCCCCCAGGAGCAGCACGCAAGCCAGCGCCGCGCTCGCGGCATACAGCAGCACGGGATCGTTCATCGCGCACCTCGCGGTTGCGGTTCGACCTGCAGCGCGGTTTCGCCGGCGGCCTGGATCGTGCCCTTGAGGACCGGCGCGGCCGGCGCGGCGTCGTAGACGTTCACGTTGCCGCCGTCGATCGTGTACAGCCGCGGCTGGTCGTCCTGCGAAACCGACATCGACAAGGCATTCTGGCCCGGCACCCGCGCCACCCGCTGGTGCGTGGCCAGGTCGTAGACCCAGATCTCGGCGGCCGGCGTCTTGTGCGAACCTTCGGCCCCGTTGGGATGCATGCCCACATACAGCCGCTTGGCGGCCTTGTTGATGGCCAGCAGGTTGTAGCCGCCAGGGCGCCAGCCCTGGTCCTTGCCCGCAGCGTCCAGCAGGGACCAGGGCTTGCCGAACGCCGCTTCCTTGCCGCTGAAGTCGGCGCTGTAGACATTGCCGTTGTAGGACACGAAGTAGTAGGTATCGCCCAGGTTCTCGGTGTGCGTGAAGATGGGATCCTTCTCGGGGTCGAACATGGGCTGGCTGCGCTGCTGCCCGGCTGGCTTGCCGGCCGGGTCCAGGTCCACGGTAAGCAGCGCGCCGTCGCCGCAGATGCTGGCGAAGCTGCGCGGGCGCGAAGGCAGCACGATGATGCTCCAGCAGCCTGCGGCCGCGGTGACCTCGTCCGCGAACTGGCGCGTCTGCAGGTTCACCACCGTGACCGAGGACGCGGGCGTGGCGTTCTGCACGAACAGCAGCTCCCCGTCCGTGCTCTGCTGCAGATAGTTGCGGTAGTTCAGCGCCTGCGCGCGCTTCTGCGGGATCGGCACCTCGTACTTGGGTGTGAGCGTTTCGGCGTCCCAAGCCTCCACCACGTCGGTGCGCTTGCCGCGGTTCAAGCGTTCGTAGTAGGTCGTCATGACGTAGATGTCCTTGCCGTCCGCGGACACGGTCATGTGGCCGTTGAACGACGCGGGCACCATGCCCAGGAACTTCATGGAGTCGCCGTCGTAGATGTTGACCCGGCTGTCGACCAGGTGGTTGAAGACGGCATCCATCACGTACAACCTGTGCGGCGTGGCCGGCGGCAGGCGGGTGCCGCCCTTGAGCTCTTCCACGGGCAGGTCCGCCCGGGCTAGGCCCGCCGACGCCGCCAGGGCGGCGCACAGCGCCCACCGTCCGGCCCGCGATGCGCATGATCTGGCGCTAGGCGCGTTCATCGATATTCTCCTGGTCTCATGGTCCGGTTCTCCTAGAACGCATAGACGTAGCGCAACTGCACGCCACGCATCCGCGGTCCGTTCTCGACCTTCAGGTCGTGGATGTACTGCATCTGAATCTGGTTGGCGTCGTTGATCTGATGCGTCAGTTCGACGGCCAGCTGATGATTGCGCGCCCGCGTGGCGACGGTCTCGCCGGACGAGGTTTCCTTGCCGCCTGTCTCGTAGCGGTAACGGATGCCGGTGTAGGTGTCCGGCGTCAGGTTGGTCGAGGCCAGCGCGAAGAAGCGGAACGAGGGGTCCTTTTTCAGCGTCTGCCCATACCAGTCCGTATTGCGGCCGTAGATCTCCACTTCGGCGATGGCTTCGAGATAGGTGGATTCGCCGAAGCCCTGCACGAAAGCGAAATCCTGGATGGTGGACCAGCGGTTCTTGCCTGGAGACACGTCGGGACGCGAACCGTCGTATCGGCCCACCGGCGCCACCACAAAGGGTTCCCAGGCGAACCAGGTCTTGGTCTGCTCATTGTTGTACAGCCAGATGGCCGACCCGAGCGTCAGGTCGCCGATACCCGTCTGGTGGTCGCCGGGCGCGCCCGGCAGGTCCAGCGAGGTCCGATACATTGGCACGATGAATTCGAGCTGCATCGTCTTGCCGTAGAAGTCGCGATAGTGCATCTGGCGATACACCAGCGCATTCACGTCGACGGACGCGCCGTCCACCCGCTGCCCCTCGGAGTACAAGCCCGAGGATCGCAGTCCCGCCAGATACCCGGCGATGATATTGGTGCCCACCGGCGCGGGTATCCAATCCCGCGCGCTGGGGTCTCCCGCCCATGCCGTCTGCGACGCTGCCGCGCACGCGAGCAACAGCACGGCCCGCCTGCGGGCCAGGCTACCTGTCCCTGCCATGTCTTCCCCTTGGTGTCATGAAGGCGCGGCCACCGGTATTTCCCGGCTTGGGCCGAGCGCTCATCGTTCTAGTAAGCGATGCAAACGGACTTCCGTTCCAGGTACATTTCCAGCACGGCGCGGCCGTGCTCGCGGCCGATGCCGGACTGTTTGAATCCGCCGAAAGGCATGTTGGGATCCAGCATGTTGTGCGTGTTCACCCAGACGGTGCCGGCGTCGATGCGCGGGATCAGGCTTTGCACGCGGGAGAGATCGTTGCTCCAGAGGCTGGCGCCCAGGCCGTAGGCGCTATCATTGGCCAGCCGCACCGCATCGTCCAACGTGTCGAAGGGCTGCGCCACCACCACGGGTCCGAAGATCTCCTCGCGGACGATGCGCGCCCCCGGCGGCACGTCCGCAAAAACGGTGGGCTGCACGAAGTAGCCCGAACCGCTGCCGCTACCCCCGCCCGCCAGCACCCGTCCGCCTTCGCTGCGTCCGAGGCCGATGTAATCCATGACGCGCTTCTGGTGGCGGGCCGACACCAGCGGGCCGACCTGCGTGGCCGGATCGAATCCGGAACCCAGCTTCATGCCGGCGGCCAGATCCGCCAGCCCCTGGACGACCTTGGGATACAGGCCCTTCTGCACATACAGGCGCGAGCCCGCCGTGCAGACCTGCCCCTGGTTGAAGAAAATGGCGGCGGCGGCACCCTGCACCGCGCGGTCGACGTCGCAGTCGTCCAGCACGATCACGGGGGACTTGCCGCCCAGCTCCAGCGAGACCCGCTTCATGTCGTCCATCGCGGCGCGCCCGATCAGCTTGCCGACTTCGGTCGAACCGGTGAACGCGATCTTGTCCACGCCAGGATGCGCGACCAGCGCGGCGCCGGCAGTCTCGCCCCGGCCGGTCACGACGTTGACGACGCCGGACGGGAAGCCCGCCTCCAGCACCAGCTCGGCCAGGCGCAGCGCCGTCAGCGGCGTTTCCTCGGCGGGCTTGAGCACGACGGTGCAGCCCGCGGCCAAGGCGGGCGCGATCTTCCAGATCGCCATCAACAGCGGAAAATTCCACGGAATGATCGCGGCCACCACGCCCACCGCCTGCGGCAAGGTATAGGCGCTGTACCGCACGCCCGGAGGAAACGGTATGGACAGCGACAAGGTGTCGCCCGTGATCTTGGTCGCCCACCCCGCCATGTAGCGCAGCCATTGCGCGCCCGAGCCGACTTCCAGGCCCTGCGCCACGCCCAGCAGCTTGCCGTTGTTCAGGGTTTCCAGGCGGGCCAGTTCGGTGCCGTGCTGTTCGATCAGGTCGGCCAGTTTCAGCAACAGGCGTTCGCGCCCGGCGGGCAGCATGTCGCGCCAGGGACCGGATTCGAAGGCGCGCCTGGCGGCCTGCACCGCCAGGTCCACCTGCCGCGGCCCGGCGTCAGGCTGATGGGCGATGACTGCGCCCGTGGCCGGATCATGCACGGCGATGGGCGCGCCTTGTCCTTCGCGCACCGGCTTGCCATCGATGAGCATGGCTTCCCGGATGGCGGCCAGTTCCGGGCGGTCAGATCCGGCGTGGCCGGCGGCGCTTGCGCTTGCTGAAGACATTCGTAGCTCCAACGAAATGGTTGAAGCCAGGATAGCAACGGCCTTCCCGGAAGGCTTGTCGGACCGTGCATGGCGATTTGTCATTCTGCGCACGGCGCAAAAAAAAGGCCCGGCAATGCGCGCCGCGCGGTGCCGGGCCTGGCGCGGCGCCCCTTTGGGGCCCGCGCACCGCGGACGTCGGATCAGTCCAGCATCAGCACCGTGGCGCCGGTGGTCTTGCGCGCGGCCAGCGCGGTCTGGGCTTCGCCGGCCTGCTCCAGCGAGTAGCGCTGGTCGATGCGGACCTTGATCTTCTTCTTCAGAACCAGGTCGAACAGCTCCTCGGAGGCGGCCTGCAGCTTGGCCAGCGTGTTCACGTGCAGGCCCAGCGACGGGCGCGTCACGTACAGGCAGCCCTTCTGGTTCAGCGTCGCCAGGTTGACGCCCGACACGGGGCCGGACGCGTTGCCGAAGCTCACCATCAGGCCGCGCGGCTCGATGCAGTCCAGCGAGGTTTCCCAGGTGTCCTTGCCCACGCCGTCGTACACCACCGGCACCTTCTTGCCGCCGGTCAGTTCGAGCACGCGTTCGGCCACGTTCTCGCGCGAGTAGTCGATGGTTTCCCAGGCGCCGTTGGCGCGGGCCAGCTCGGCCTTCTCGGGGCTGGAGACGGTGCCGATCAGCTTCACGCCCAGGGCCTTGGCCCATTGGCATGCGATCAGGCCCACGCCGCCCGCAGCCGCGTGGAACAGGATGGTCTCGCCGCCTTGCAGGCGGTAGGTCTGGCGGAACAGGTATTGCACCGTCAGGCCCTTGAGCATCAGGGCTGCGGCTTCGTCAAAGCCGATGCCCTTGGGCACCTTGACGACCTGCGCCGCCGGCACATTGCGCGCCTTGGCGTAGGCGCCGATGGGGCTCTGGCCGTAGGCGACGCGGTCGCCCTTTTTCAGATGCGTGACGTCGGCGCCGACGGCGGTCACGACGCCCGCGCCCTCGAAGCCCAGGCCATGCGGCAGCGCGTGGGGATACAAACCCGTGCGGTAATAGATATCGATGAAGTTCAGGCCGGCGGCGTGCTGCTCGATCGTGACTTCATTGGCGGCGGGCGGAGGCACTTCCACCTCGACCAGCTTCAGGACTTCAGGACCACCGTGCTGCTCGATACGAATTGCCTTGACGAGATTGCTGGCCATGCTGGCCTCCTTTCATTGGAAAAAATGCTAACGAGAGCCTGTCTGCGGCCCCTGAACGAGAAAAACCAGATTCAACGCGATGGCCGGGCCTCGTCCTGCCTGACGGACGCCAGCCTGCCGGCCCCGCCCCCCATCAGCACGAATACCCCTGCCAGCACCAACGCGGTCCCCGCCATCTGCCACACCGTGATGGGCTCTTGCAGGAACCACGACGCCAGAAACAGCACCGATACCGGCCCGATCATGCCCAGCAGCGACGCGGTGGGCGCGCCGATCAGCGCCACCGCCCACATCAGCATGAACACCGGCACCACGGTATTCAGCGTGGCGTGGATCACCGAATACCCGTAGACCCCGGCAGGCTGGATCAGCATGGACGGAGGATGCACGGCAAAGAACTGGATGATGCAGGCCACGCAGGACACCAGCATGGCATACGCCACCAGGCGCGTCGCGCCCAAGCGCTTGACCAGTACCCCCGAACAGATCAGGTACACAGAATAGCTTGCGGCCGACCCGAAAACGAACAAAGACCCTAACAGCACCTCGCTACCGCCGAAGGACAGGTCGTGGGCGAACACCAGCACCACCCCGGCATAGGACAGCGCCATGGCCATCCACTGGCGGCGCTCGACCGGGCGTTTGAACCAGAACGCCGACAACAGCACCACCAGCGAGGGCGACAGGAACAGGATCAGGCGCTCCAGGCTGGCGGTGATGTAGCGCAGCCCCAGAAAGTCCAGGAAGCTGGACAGGTAATAGCCCAGCAGGCCCAGCACGCAGACCTGCGCGCGCTCCCTCCAGGTCATCACGGGGATTTCGCCGCGCGCCGCGCGGCGCGACTGATACCAGGCCACCGCCGCGAAGAACGGCATGGCGAACAGCATGCGGAAAGCAATGAGGGTGACCGCGTCGATGCCATAGCGGTAGGTGAACTTCACCACGATGGCCTTGGCCGAGAACAGGACTGCGCCCAGGGTTGCCAGGAAAAAGCCGGCAGCGCGGTTGGAAAGGCGGAAGGGCGGCGAAAGCTTGGCAAGGCGATTCATGCGATGATTTTAGATTCAGCGCCAAAACGCCGCACGCCTTTACCCACGCTTTCTTCGCCATACGCCTGCCTCACGCATGACCCGACACCGCGCCCTCACCTACATCCACGTTGCCGCCGTGCTTTTCGGCCTGACCGGCGTGTTCGGCGAATTGATCCAGGCCAGCGCCGCCGTGATCACGCTGGGCCGGGCCGTCTTCGCGGTGCTCGCGCTGGGGCTGTTCGCGCGCATGCGCCGCAAGCCGCTGCTGGGCGCCCTGACGCCCGCGCAGCTGTTCGTGCTGGTGGTCTCGGGCGCCCTGCTGGCGGGACACTGGGTCACCTTCTTCATCGCCGTGAAGGTCGGCGGCATCGCCATCGCCACGCTGGGTTTCGCCAGCTTCCCCGCCTTCATCACCTTGTTCGAGGGGTTGCTCTTCCGGGAACGCATCCGCCCGACCGAATGGTTGCTGCTGGGCCTGGTGACTGCAGGCCTGGTTCTGGTCACGCCCGCGTTCGACCTGGCCGACCAGGGCACCATCGGCCTGGCCTGGGGCCTGTTGTCGGGCCTGAGCTTCGCCCTGCTGGCGTTGAGTAATCGCCGTTCAGCCTCGGGCATGGACCCGATGCAGGTAGCCTGCTGGCAGAACCTGATCGTGGCGCTGGTAATGCTGCCCTTCGCCGTGTCCCAGTTGCCCGCGCTGCCTGCGCTGGACTGGTTCTGGCTGGCGCTGCTGGGCATCTTCTGCACGGGCTTATCCCACTATCTGTTCGTCTCCAGCCTGACGCGGCTGAACGCGCGCAGCGCCGGACTGGTCATCGCACTGGAGCCCGTCTACGCGATCGCGTTCGCCTGGGCGCTGTTCAGCCAGGAACCGACGCCGCGCATGATGGCGGGCGCCGCCCTGATCGTGGCCGCCATCGTCTGGTCGGGCCTGCGCAAGCAGGCGCCCGCCGCACAGCCGGACGCCGCGGTGAAGACACAGCCTTGACAATAACTGACTAGGCAGTAAAATTCGGCGCATATGACTGCTGCGCCTCCCCCTTCCCCGTCCGACGGCCCCGTCCATTACCGTGCAGACGCCAGCTGCGTGATGGATGAAAACGCCGGCTTCCTGATCAAGCTGGTCTCCAATTCCCTGAACCGGATGCTGGACCAGGAAATGGCCCCGCTGGAGCTCACCGCGATGCAATGGCGTCCCGTGCTGCTGGTATTCCAGGGCCGCGCCGATACGCCCGCGGAACTCGCCAGGCTCACCGGCATGGACACGGGCGCCATGACCCGCGCATTGGACCGGCTGGAAGCCAAGGGCCTGCTGCGCCGCAACCGGTGCCAGACGGACCGCCGGGTCGTCAAGATCGAACTCACCGAGATCGGCGAGGCCAAGGCGCGCGCGATCCCGCCCAATATCGCGCGAGTCCTGAATTACCACCTGCGCGGGTTTTCCAGCGACGAAGTCGCGCAGCTCAAGCACCTGCTGCGCCGGATGATCGCCAACGGCTCTGCCTCGTCAGCACCTCCAAACCGCTAAGGGCCGCCAGCGAACCCCGGCTTTCGGGGTTTTATTTGGCATAATGATTGCCTAGGCAAATACAGATCAATCAATTACTTTCAGCAAACAGTCAGGATGAAACGCCTTCTTACTACCGTATTGGTGCTGGCCCTGAGCGGTTGCGCATTGATGGAATCCGGCTCCGAGCCCGTGGCCGCGCTGGACGGCGCCAAGCTGGGGCTCACCAGCCAGGACACCGTCTGGCCTGAAACCCAATGGTGGCAGCGCTACGGCGATCCGCAGCTCAATGCCTTGCTGGACGAGGGCTTGGCCAACAACCCCTCGATGAGCGCGGCGCAAGCCCGCCTGGCCAAGGCCAATGCCGCGGTCGGCATCGCACGCGCCCCGCTGCTGCCCCGGGTGGACGCCAACTACACGCTGACCCGCGAACACCTGTCCAAGGATTACATCTACCCCGCTCCCATGGGCGGCTCGGTCGTGAGCGACAACCGCCTGGCGCTGGACTTCAGCTATGAGCTGGACTTCTGGGGCAAGAACCGCTCGCGCCTGCAAGCGGCCGTGTCACAGCAGGCCGCCGCCGCGGCCGACGCGCAGGCGGCGCGCAATCTGCTGGCCGGCGCCCTGGTCCGCGCCTACCTGAACCTGCAGAACGCCTTCGCCCAGCGCGACGTGCTCAACCGCGTGCTGGCCCAGCGCGCCGAGGTGCTGTCGCTGACCCAGGGCCGCTACACGGCCGGGCTGGACACCCAGGTGGAAGTCAAACAGGCGGAATCGTCGCTGGCCGCCGGCAAGGTCGAACTGACCCAGACCGACACCACGCTAGCGCAGCTGCGCAATCAGGTCGCCGCGCTGGCTGGGGCCGGTCCGCAGCGCGGGCAATCCTTGCAGCCGGTGGCGCTGACCGCGCCCGCCGGCGGCGTGCCCGCCAACGTGCCGCTGGACCTGCTGGGCCACCGCCCCGACGTCACCGCCGCGAAATGGCGCGCCGAAGCCGCCCGCCACGCCATCGACAGCGCCCGCGCCGAGTTCTACCCCAATGTGAACCTGACGGCGTTCGTCGGCTTCCAGGCCATGGGCACCGGCAACCTGCTGGGCGCGGATGCCCGCATGGCCGGTTTCGGCCCGGCGGTCACGCTGCCGATCTTCCACGGCGGCGAATTGAACGCCAACCTGGCGGGCCGGCGCGCCGACGCCGACCTCGCGGTGTCGGACTACAACCAGACCGTGCTGGACGCCGTGCACCAGGTGGCCGACGCGCTCGACGGCCTGCGCCTGCTGGACCAGGAAAAGGCCCAGCAGCGCCAGGCCCGCGAAGCCATCGACGCCGCCTATGACCTGGCCGTCAAGCGCTACAAGGCCGGCATGGGCAACTACATCTCCGTGCTCATCGCGCAGACCGGCGTGCTGACCCAGGCGCGGCTGGACACCGATCTGCGTATCCGCGCCTATCAGCTGGACGCCAGTCTCGCCAACGCGCTGGGCGGCGGCTACGCCCCCGCGGCCGAGCCGGCCCCCGCCACGAACTCCACCCATTGAACGTTCCCCGGACTCAGACGTCATGACCGCAGCCACACCCGCCGCCAACCCCGCCCGCAAACGCCTGCTGCTGCTGGCCACCGGGGCCTTCATACTCATCGCGATCGCCTACGGCATCTGGTGGGCGCTGTTCGGCGCCCACTTCGAGAGCACCGACGACGCCTACGTGCACGGCAACCTGGTGCAGATCACGCCGCAAGTGCCCGGCACGGTCGTGGCCATCGAGGCCGACGACACCGAAACCGTGGCCGCAGGCCAGCCGCTGGTGCGCCTGGATCCGGCCGACACCGACGTGGCCTTGCAGCAGGCCCAGGCCAAGCTGGCGCAAACGGTGCGCCAGGTGCGCACCATCTACGTCCAGAACGACGCCCTGGCCGCCGACGTCGACCTGCGCAACGCCGACATCCTGCGCGCCCAGGCCGAGCTGACCCGCGCGCAAAGCGACGTCAACCGTCGTCAGCAGCTGGCCAAGTCCGGCGGCGTCAGCGGCGAAGAGATCCTGCACGCCGAAGCCGCGCTGAAGTCCGCCCAGTCCGGCCTGGCGCAAGCGCGCGCGGCGCTGGCAGCTTCCCGCGCCAAGCTGGCCACCAACCAGGCCCTGACCCAGGGCACCACGGTCGCCAACCACCCCGACGTGCAGCAGGCCGCCGCCGGCCTGCGCAACGCCTGGCTGGCGCAGTCGCGCACCGTACTGCCCGCTCCGGTGGGCGGCGTGGTGGCCCGGCGCAGTGTGCAGGTCGGCCAGCGCGTCGCGCCCGGCTCGGCCCTGATGACGGTGGTGCCGCTGGACCAGGTGTGGGTCGAAGCCAACTTCAAGGAAGGCCAGCTGCGCAAGATGCGCATCGGCCAGCCGGCCAAGATGGTGGCCGACCTGTACGGCAGCGCGGTCACCTACCACGGCACCATCGCGGGCCTGGACGCCGGCACGGGCAGCGCCTTCGCGCTGCTGCCCGCCCAGAACGCCACCGGCAACTGGATCAAGGTGGTGCAGCGCGTGCCGGTGCGCATCGCGCTGGACCCCGAGGACCTGAAGAAGCACCCGCTGCGCGTGGGTCTGTCTATGGACGTGGAAGTCGACGTGGGCAAGCAGGAAGGCGAACCGCTGACGCAGGCCGAACGCAAGGAACCGGCCTGGTCGACGCGCGCCTTCGAGCCGGCCCATGATGAAGTCGACGCCATGATCAGCAAGATCATCGAGGCCAACCTCGCATCATGAGCGCCGCCAAGCAGCCTGCCGCCGCGCCGGCGCCCCCGCCAGGCTCCCACCCGCCGCTGGAAGGCGCGACCCGCATCATCGGGTCCATCGCGCTGTCCACGGCGGTGTTCATGAACGTGCTGGACACCTCGATCGCGAATGTGTCCATCCCCACCATCTCGGGCGACCTGGGCGTCAGCACCAGCCAGGGCACCTGGGTCATCACTTCGTTTGCCGTGGCCAACGCGATCACGGTGCCGCTGACGGGCTGGCTCACGCAACGCTTCGGACAGGTGCGGCTGTTTCTGGTTTCCACGCTGCTGTTCGTGCTGGCGTCGTGGCTGTGCGGCTTTGCGCCCTCGCTGGAAGCGCTGATCGCGTTCCGCGTGCTGCAAGGCGCGGTCGCCGGGCCCATGATTCCGCTGTCGCAAGCGTTGATGCTGGCGAGCTTCCCCAAGTCCAAGGCGGGCATGGCGCTGGCGGTCTGGTCCATGACCACGCTGGTCGCGCCCGTCGCCGGGCCGCTGCTGGGCGGCTGGATCTCCGACAACTACACCTGGCCGTGGATCTTCTACATCAACGTGCCGGTGGGCCTGCTGGCCGCCTGGATCAGCTGGCGCATCTATGGCGACCGCGAATCGGTCACGCGCAAGCTGCCGATCGACAAGGTCGGCCTGGCGCTGCTGGTGTTGTGGGTAGGCGCGCTGCAGATCATGCTGGACAAGGGCAAGGAGCTGGACTGGTTCGCCAGCGGCACCATCATCGCGCTGGCCGCGACCGCCTTCGTCGCCTTCGTCTTCTTCCTGATCTGGGAACTGACCGACGCCCACCCCGTGGTGGATCTGCGCCTGTTCAAGATCCGCAATTTCACGGTCGGCGCGCTGACGCTGGCGGTGGCCTACGGCGTCTTCTTCGGCAACGTGGTGCTGCTGCCGCTCTGGCTGCAAAGCAACATGGGCTACACCGCGACTTACGCGGGGTTGGTGACCGCGCCGGTGGGCCTGCTGGCGATCCTGCTGACGCCCATCGTCGGCAAGATGCTGGCCACGCGCGATCCGCGGCAAATCGCAACGGTGGCGTTCCTGATCTTCGCGCTGGTGTGCTTCATGCGTTCCGGATTCAACACCCAGACCGATGTCCGCACGCTGATGGTGCCGACCATCATCCAGGGCGCGGCCATGGCGACGTTCTTCGTGCCGCTTACCTCGATCACGCTGTCCAGCATCGAGCCGTGGCGCATCCCCGCGGCCTCGGGCCTGTCGAACTTCCTGCGCCTGACCGCGGGCGCGTTCGGCACATCCATCGCCACCACGCTGTGGGAAAACCGCGCAACCATGCATCACGCGCAGCTCACCGAGGTCGCCAAACCCGGCCAGCAGGCGTTCGACCAGACCATGGCGACGCTGCAGAACGGGCTGGGCGTGACGCATCAGCAAGCGCTGACGATGGTGGACGGACTGATCAATGCGCAAGCCTTCACCATGTCGGCGGTGGACGTGTTCTATGCCTCCGCGATCATCTTCCTGGCCCTGACCGGCCTGGTGTGGTTCGCCCGTCCCCGGTCGGCCAAGGCGGGCGGCGGCGGCGCGGCCGAAGCGGCCGCAGGCGCCCACTAGGGCGCAGCGCCTGGTCCCGGATCGCGTTGCGTCCAGGACCAGGCGATACCTTCCCCTATTCCTTCAACAAGACCTGCCAGTCGGCGCGCTCGATGACGTCGGCCGGCAAGGCGCTGATGGGCGACAGGTTGAACACCGAGATGCCGCGCGCGCGCCATTGCGCTGCCGCGAAGCGGAACGATGGCTCGATAAGTTGCGCGAACTTGCGCGCCAGCCTGCTGGACTGCGGCGTCTGCCCTTCATTGTAGAAGCGCAAGCCGTTCTGCAGCGTCAGATCCAGCCCATGCGTGTAGACCTTGCGTGCGCCGCTGGATACCAGCACCTGCAAGGCGGCATAGGCCACGGTATCGGCGTCGAAGACGCCCAGTTCCACATTGAAGCTGAATCCCATGCCCCTTTTCGCGTCCAGCAGTTGCACGTCGGGCGAGGCTGCCGCCATGCGCTGCAGCACGGCCGGCGCGGAAATGCGTTGGTAGGCGCGTTCGGCGATCAGTTCGATGATGCAGATGCGGCAGCGGATCGACTCCTGCGGCAGCCCCTGCATGATGTAGCGCAGGACCTCGGGCAAGACGTACAGGGTCAGGTCGCGCGACACGATCTCGCGCACCAGATCGATACGCTGGCGCACGAAGTTCTGGTCGATGATGCAGTAATACTTGAACGGCAGATCGAACTTGCGCGCCAGCATGATGGCGCCGTTCACGCCCATCGCCGTACGGATATTCAGCCGGTCGTAGGGTATCTGAGTAACCGACGGTCCGCTCAGGATCAGATGAATTTCCTCGTCGGCAGCATCGTAGCCTTGGGCTAGCGGCGTGACTGGCTGCGACCGGCCAAAGGCGCGAAAGCCGCAAATAACGCCCGATCGATCCCTCCAGATGCGCACGAACGGCCACAGATGTTGATTGTGCCGCTGCGTGCGCGACCGGAGTACGCGGAACAGCTTGCGCGCAAACCGGTCGGCCCTTCCGCCGCCCACGGGGGCGGAGGAAGGGGAAAAAACGGAATCGTCCATGGACTAGTCTGTGAGCCTAGCCAGCGGCTTGCCTCAGCCCGCCGCGACCAGCGCGGCAATCGCGCTGCCGACGTCGGCGGTGGAGGCGGTGCCTTTCATGTCCCGGGTGCGCGGACCTTCCGCCAGGACGGTCTCGATGGCCTTGACGACCGCCGCCGACGCGTCTGGATAACCCAGGAAATCCAGCATCAGCGCGCCGCTCCAGATCTGGCCGATCGGGTTGGCGATGCCCTTGCCGTAGATGTCCGGCGCCGAACCGTGCACCGGTTCGAACAGGGACGGGAACTTGCGTTCAGGGTTCAGGTTGGCCGAAGGCGCGATGCCGATGGTGCCCGTGCAGGCCGGCCCCAGGTCGGACAGGATGTCGCCAAACAAGTTGGAAGCCACCACCACGTCAAACCAATCGGGATGCTGCACGAAATGCGCGCACAGGATGTCGATGTGGTACTTGTCCCAGCGCACGTCCGGATACTTTTCGCCCATCTCGGCCACGCGCTCGTCCCACCAGGGCATCGAAATGGAAATGCCGTTGGACTTGGTAGCCGCGGTCAGGTGCTTGCCGCGCTTCTGGGCCAGTTCAAAAGCGAACTTGAGCACGCGATCGGCGCCGATGCGCGTGAAGACGCTTTCCTGAATGACCACTTCACGCTCGGTGCCCGCGAACAGGCGGCCGCCGCTGTTGGAGTATTCGCCTTCGGTGTTCTCGCGCACGATGAAGAAGTCGATCTCGCCGGGCTGGCGGTCCTTCAGCGGCGAAGGCACGCCGGGCATCAGGCGCACCGGGCGCAGGTTGATGTACTGGTCGAACTCGCGGCGGAACTTGAACAGCGAGCCCCACAGCGCTTCGTGGTCAGGCACCGTGGCGGGCCAGCCTATCGAGCCGAAGAAAATCGCTTCATGCTGGCCGATCTGCGCCTGCCAGTCGTCCGGCATCATCTTGCCGTGCTTGGCGTAGTAGTCGCAGCTCCAGTCGAAATGGTCCCACTGAAAATCGATGCCAAATCGCGTTGCGACCGCATCCAGCACTTTCAAGCCTTCGGGCACGACTTCCTTGCCGATGCCGTCTCCGGGAATCACCGCTATCTTGTGTTTCTTTGCCACCACGTCTTCCTTTGTTTTCTTTGGATGCATCGCGCGTGCCACGGGTCTGAGCGGCCACGCGCGACCTCCTTGTCATTGCACGGGAATGTTACTCGATACGGCCCCAAATCGGGCGTACCAACGACGTCCGGCAGGCTCGCCGGACGAGGGATTCAACGCCGGCCTTTCGAGCCCAGCAAGGAACCCAAAATGCCCCGGGTCAATTCACGCGCGATCGACCGGACCGTGCTCTTGGCCATGGTCTGCACCACACCGTCGCGCTTGCCGCCGCGCGGGCCCGTCGACCCGAACAGAACCTCGTTCAAACTGTCCATCAGACCGCCGCCCGATTCTTCCGCGGCGCCCTTGCCTTCGGGCTGCGCGGAACCGTTCCTGGCCGCGCCGGCCTGGTCCGCCGGCTTGGCCGCGCGCGCGGCCAGCACTTCATAGGCGGACTCGCGGTCTATCGATTTCTCGTACTTCGACGCCAGCGGGCTGCCCTGGCGCAGCGCTTGCCGCTCCGCGTCGGTCGCCGGGCCGATCCGGCTGGCCGGCGGCACGATGTAGGCGCGTTCGGTCGGCATCGGCCGCCCCTTGGGGTCCAGCAAGGAAATCAGCGCCTCGCCCACGCCCAGCTCGGTGATGGCGGCCTCGACGTCCAGCCCCGGATTGGGCCGCATCGTCTGGGCCGCCGTCTTCACCGCCTTCTGGTCGCGCGGCGTGAACGCCCGCAAGGCGTGCTGGACGCGGTTGCCCAATTGCCCCAGCACGGTGTCGGGGATGTCCAGCGGATTCTGCGTCACGAAATAGACGCCCACTCCCTTGGAGCGGACCAGGCGCACCACCTGCTCGATCTTGTTCAGCAGCGCGGCGGGCGCGTCGTTGAACAGCAGGTGGGCTTCGTCGAAGAAAAACACCAGCTTGGGCTGGTCCATGTCGCCGACTTCGGGCAGCTTCTCGTACAAGTCCGCCAGCAGCCACAACAGGAAGATGGCATACAGGCGCGGCGCCTGCATCAGCTTGTCCGCGGCCAGCACGTTGACCATGCCGCGCCCCTGCGCGTCCGTGCGCATCAGGTCGGCCACGTCCAGCATGGGTTCGCCGAAGAATTTCTCCGCGCCCTGCGATTCCAGGGCCAGCAAGCCGCGCTGGATCGCGCCGATGCTGGCGGAAGACACATTGCCGTAACGCGTCTTCAGTTCCGAAGCGCGGTCGGCGACGTTCTGCAACATGGCGCGCAGGTCCTTCAGGTCCAGCAGCAGCTGGCCTTCGTCATCCGCAACCTTGAAGACCAGCGTCAGCACGCCTTCCTGCGTATCGTTCAATTCCAGGATGCGGGACAGCAGCAGCGGCCCCATGTCCGACACGGTGGCCCGCACCGGCAGCCCCTGCTCGCCGAACACGTCCCACAAGGTGACGGGGCTGGCCGCCCAGGCCGGTTCGCTCAGGCCCAGGTTCTTCAGGCGTTCCAGCAGCTTGGGAGTCGCCGCGCCGGCCTGGGAAATGCCGGTCAGGTCGCCCTTGACGTCGGCCATGAACACCGGCGTACCGATACGCGAGAAGGATTCCGCCAGAACCTGCAGGGTGACGGTCTTGCCGGTGCCCGTGGCCCCCGTGATACAGCCGTGGCGGTTCGCCAGGGCGGGCAGCAGCGCCAATTCGGTCTGTGCATTCTTGGCGATGACGATGGGGTTGGGCATGTGCAGCTCTCCGGACCAGGGAATCAGATGGATGCCCAAGTGTAGAGCCTGCTGCGCCGCTTGTGCGCGTGGCAATATGGACACATGCGGTCAGCCCCCGGGCGCGCCGGGCGCTGGCACGGTAAAATGCCATTTTTGCAGACAAATTACCCTGGGAAGCCATGGCCGGACACAGCAAATGGGCCAATATTCAGCACCGCAAAGGGCGCCAAGACGCCAAGCGCGGAAAGCTCTGGACCAAGATCATTCGTGAAATCACCGTGGCGGCGCGTGCCGGCGGCCCTGACCCGGACAGCAACCCGCGTCTGCGCATGGCCTGGGACAAGGCCACCGACGCCAACATGCCCAAGGACAACATCCAGCGCGCCATCCAGCGCGGCGCGGGCGGCGCCGACGGCGAGGCCTACGAAGAAGTCCGCTACGAAGGCTACGGCATCGGCGGCGCAGCCGTGATCGTCGACTGCATGACCGACAACCGCACCCGCACCGTCGCCGAAGTGCGCCACGCCTTCGCCAAGAACGGCGGCAACCTGGGCCAGGAAGGCTCGGTCGCCTTCATGTTCAAGCATTGCGGCCAATTCGTGTTCGCCCCCGGAACCTCGGAAGACAAGGTCATGGAAGCCGCCCTCGAAGCCGGCGCCGAAGACGTGACGACCGACGAGGAAGGCGTGATCGAAGTGGTCTGCGCCCCGGCTGACTACGCCGCCGTGCGCGGCGCCTTCGACGCCGCCGGCCTGAAGGCCGAAGTGGACGGCATCGTCATGAAGGCCCTGAACGAGACCGAACTCGCCGGCGAAGACGCCATCAAGATGCAAAAACTGCTCGACGCCCTGGAAGGCCTGGACGACGTGCAGGAAGTCTATACGAACGTCGTTTTCGACGAAGCGCAGTAAACCCATTACCCTGGCGCCGGGCGGGCCTTGCCTGTCCGGCGCCACGCTGTCACCGGATCCGGGTCCGCCTGGATCCTGGCCTACTCCACGGGCTGGCGCCTTGCGGCGCTCGACTGGCAACCTTAAGAACCACGCAACATGAAACTCCTGGTAATTGGCTCTGGCGGCCGAGAACACGCCCTCGCCTGGCGGCTGGCCCGCTCCCCGCGCGTCCACAAGGTATACGTCGCTCCCGGCAACGGCGGCACGCAACGCGCCGAACAGATCGAGAACGTCCCGTTCACCAATGCCGAGGAATTGGCTGATTTCGTGCAACGCGAAGGCGTCGCCCTGACCGTCGTCGGCCCTGAAGCCCCCCTGGCCGCCGGCGTCGTCGACGTGTTCCGCGCCCGCGGCCTGAAGATCTTCGGCCCCACCAAGGCCGCCGCTCAGCTGGAAAGCTCGAAGGACTACGCCAA
Source organism: Achromobacter xylosoxidans (assembly GCF_014490035.1). Classification (NCBI taxonomy): domain Bacteria; kingdom Pseudomonadati; phylum Pseudomonadota; class Betaproteobacteria; order Burkholderiales; family Alcaligenaceae; genus Achromobacter; species Achromobacter xylosoxidans. Next base: position 4,603,834 of record NZ_CP061008.1, read on the forward strand.
GGCCTTCATGGTCCGGCACAACATCCCGACCGCCCGCTACGAAACCTTCACCGATCCGGCCAAGGCTCATGCCTACATCGACCAGGAAGGCGCTCCCATCGTCATCAAGGCCGACGGCCTGGCCGCGGGCAAGGGCGTCGTGGTCGCCGCCACGCTGGAAGAAGCGCATGCCGCCGTGGACGCCATGCTGGGCGACGGCTCCATGGGCGCCGCCGGCGCGCGCGTCGTCATCGAGGAATGCCTGGTGGGCGAAGAAGCCAGCTTCATCGTCATGTGCGACGGCCGCAACGTGCTGGCCCTGGCCACCAGCCAGGACCACAAGCGCCTGCAGGACGGCGACCAGGGCCCCAACACCGGCGGCATGGGCGCGTATTCGCCCGCGCCCATCGTCACCCCGGAACTGCACCACCGCATCATGCGCGAAATCATCCTGCCGACCGTGCAGGGCATGACGCGCGACGGCATCCCGTACACGGGCTTCCTGTACGCCGGCCTGATGATCGCCCCGGGCGACGACCCCGACCGCGAGATCAAGACCCTGGAATTCAACTGCCGCATGGGCGATCCTGAAACGCAGCCCATCATGATGCGCGTCAAGAGCGACCTGCTGGACGCCCTGGAGCATGCCGTCGACGGCACGCTCGACCAGGCCGACATCACCTGGGACCGCCGTACCGCCCTGGGCGCCGTGCTGGCCGTGCACAACTACCCCAACACGCCGCGCACCGGCGATGTCATCCGCGGCCTGCCCGCCGACGCCGAAGACTGCATGGTGTTCCACGCCGCCACCAAGCTCGACGGCGACGAAGTCAAGACCACCGGCGGCCGCGTGCTGTGCGTCACGGCGCTGGGCGACTCCGTCAAGATGGCCCGCGACCGCGTCTACGAAGCGATCGACGGCATCCACTTCGACGGCCGCCAGTACCGCAGCGACATCGGCTGGCGAGCGCTCAAGCCCTCGCAGCAGAAGTCCAAGCCCAACGCCTAGCCGGAACCGTCAATGAACGCCTTGCCCGTCTCTTCCGTCCGGGACTACCTCACCGGCTTGCAGGCCCGCATCGTCGGCGCCCTGGAAGCCGCCGAGGGCGCAGCCTTCCGTACCGACGAATGGGTCCGCCCCGAGGGCGGCGGCGGGCTGTCGCGCCTGCTGGAAGGCGGCTCGCTGTTCGAACGGGCCGGCGTGCTGTTCAGCCACGTCCAGGGCAGCAAGCTGCCGCCCTCGGCCAGCGCGCACCGCCCGGAACTGGCCGGCCGTTCCTGGGAAGCCATGGGCGTGTCCATGGTGCTGCATCCGCGCAATCCCTATGTGCCCACCACGCACATGAACGTGCGCATGTTCCTGGCCGCCGCGCGGCCTGGCCACGACGAGGCCGACGTCTTCTGGTTCGGCGGCGGCATCGACCTGACGCCCTACTATCCCTACGAGGAAGACGCCCGCCATTTCCACGCCACCTGCCGCGATGCGCTGGCTGGCCATGGCGCCGACTACTACCCGCGCTACAAGCGCTGGTGCGACGAGTATTTCTTCCTCAAGCACCGCAATGAAACGCGCGGCGTGGGCGGCATCTTCTACGACGACCTGAACGCTCCCGGCTTTGACGCCTCGTTCGCGCTGACCCGTTCGGTGGGCGACGCCTTCCTGCCGGCCTACATGCCGATCGTGGAACGCCGCCGCGACCAATCCTACGGCGAACGCGAGCGCGATTTCCAGGCCTACCGCCGTGGACGCTATGTGGAGTTCAACCTGGTCTTCGACCGCGGCACGCTGTTCGGCCTGCAGTCCGGCGGACGCACCGAGTCGATCCTGCTGTCCATGCCGCCGCTGGCGCAGTGGCGCTACGACTGGCAGCCCGAAGCGGGTACGCCCGAGGCCGAATTGGCCGCCTACCTCAAACCGCGGGACTGGGTTTGAAGCGCATCGGCCTGCTGGGTGGCAGTTTCGACCCCGTCCACGTCGCGCACATCGCCCTGGCGCAAAATGCCTTGCAGACGCTGGGCCTGGCCGAGGTGCAGCTCATCCCCGCGGCCAATCCCTGGCAGCGTGCGGCGTTGCACGCCACGGCCGAACAACGCCGCGACATGCTCCAACTGGCCATCGCCGGCCATGCGCACCTGATCGTCAATCCCATTGAAATCGAACGCGGCGGCGCGACCTACACCATAGACACGCTGCGCGCCCTCCCCCAGGACGCGCGCTATGTCTGGTTGCTGGGTACCGACCAGTTGGCGAATTTCTGCACTTGGCGCGACTGGCAGGACATCGCCAGCCTGGTGGACCTGGCCGTCGCCACCCGCCCGGGCACGGCGCTCACTGCCCCGCCGGCGCTGGCCGAACACCTGCGCCGCCAGGGTCGCGAACTGCAGGAGCTGCCTTTTGCTCCCATGCCGGTTTCGGCCTCGCAGATCCGCCAGCGCCTGGCGCAAGGCGAATCGACCGAGGGCCTGCTTGCCGCACCGGTGGCCGCGTATATTGCGGCGCACCATCTTTACCGATAAACCTACACCCGCGGTGCGCTGAAAGCGCCACGGGGCCAGCATCCGCTGTCCGCCCGCGGGTTATATTTACTGACTATGGATATACAAAAACTCCAACGCGCCGTCATCGACGCCCTCGAAGACGTCAAGGCGCAAGACATCAAGGTCTACAACACCACGCATCTGACCAGCCTGTTCGATCGCGTCGTGATTGCAAGCGCCACCTCCAACCGCCAGACCCGCGCCCTCGCTTCCAGCGTCGCGGACCGCGGCCGCGCGCTCGACCTCTCCGGCATCACCATCGAAGGCGAAGACACCGGCGAATGGGTCGTGGTCGACCTGGGCGACGTAGTCGTGCACATCATGCAACCCGCCATCCGCCAGTACTACAACCTGGAAGAAATCTGGGGCGGCAAGCCGGTGCGCGTGAAGCTCCTGCCCGAGTCCACCCGCCCCGCGCCGGTCGCCAACGACGGCGCGCACGACGCCGAGTACTGAGCGCGCCGTGAAGCTGATCGTCGTGGCCGTGGGCACACGCATGCCGGACTGGGTGCAAACCGCCTGGGACGACTACGCCAAGCGCCTGCCGGCCGACTGCGCGCTGGAACTGCGCGAAATCAAACCCGAACCCCGCACCACCGGTAAAACCCCCGCCCAGATGATGGCGGCGGAAGCCAAGCGGATCGAAGCCGCCCTGCCCGCCAGTGCGTTGCGCCTGGCGCTGGACGAACGCGGACGCGACCTCACCACCATGGCGTTGTCGCAAAAGCTGGAACAATGGCGCGCAGGCGGCCAGGATGTCGCTTTTCTCGTCGGCGGCCCGGACGGGCTGGATGCCGACCTGAAGGCATCCTGTTCCGGCCAATTGCGCCTGTCCTCGCTGACGCTGCCGCACCCCATGGTGCGCGTGGTGCTGGCCGAACAGCTCTACCGGGCCTGGGCCATCATGACGAACCATCCCTACCACCGCGCCTGACCCTCTGGCCGGGCCGACGCCCATCCCGCTGACGCATGACCGACACCGCAACCTCCGCGCGCCTCTACCTTGCCTCCGCCAGTCCCCGGCGGCGCGAGCTGCTGACCCAGGTCGGCCTGGCCCACGAAGTCCTGCTCGTACCCGCCCCGCCGGGCGAGGACGAACCCCAGCACCCTGGCGAAAGCGCCGCCAACTACGTCCAACGCACTGCGCGCGACAAGGCCTTGCGCGGACGCGATTGGATGCTCAGCCAGGACCTGCCGCAACTGCCGCTGCTGGCCGCCGACACCACCGTCATCCTGGCGGGCGCGGTACTGGGCAAACCGGCCGACCGCGACGACGCCATGCGCATTTTGCGGGCCCTGTCCGGCTCCACCCACGAAGTGCATACCGCTGTCGCCGTCTGGACTGGAAACCAGTTGCTGGAGGCCGTGTCCATCACCGAAGTCCGCATGCGCGAGCTGACGGATGAGGAAATCGGCCGCTACTGCGACAGCGGCGAACCCTACGGCAAGGCCGGCGCCTATGGCATCCAGGGCCTGGCAGGCACGTTCATTTCACATATCGCCGGCAGCTACACCGGCGTGATGGGCCTGCCCTTGTTCGAAACCGCGAACCTGTTGCGCGCGGCAGGTATACAGGTGCCCTGAAAGCTGCGGCGTCCTGCCGGAAAAAATCCCCCGAGACCGTCAAGGTCCGGGGGATTTTCTTTTTACCGCCGGGCAGCATCGCCGCATCAACAGACGCGGCCGCGCGCAGGCGACTGCGGATCTACACCGCTTCAGCCGTGCTGCATCGGCTGCCCCATGGGCAGGCCGCCAGTCCTCGGCGTTTGCTGAACCGGAGCCGGGGCAGGCACGGGCACGGGCTGCAGCTCGCCCTCAAGCGCGGCATGCAGCTGTTCCTTATCCAGTTCCCCTTCCCAGCGCGCCACGACCACGGCGGCAGTCGCGTTGCCGACCAGGTTGGTCAGCGCGCGGCATTCCGACATGAAGCGGTCCACGCCCAGGATCAGCGCCATGCCGGCGACCGGCACGGAAGGCACCACCGAGAGGGTCGCGGCCAAGGTGATGAAGCCCGCCCCGGTCACGCCCGCCGCGCCCTTGGAGCTCAGCATCGCCACCAGCAGCAGCAGGATCTGGTCGCCCAACGACAGCGGAATGTCGCAAGCCTGCGCGATGAACAGCGCCGCCATCGTCATGTAGATGTTGGTGCCGTCCAGGTTGAACGAGTAGCCGGTGGGCACGACCAGCCCGACCACCGACTTCGAGCAGCCGGCCCGTTCCATCTTCTGCATCAGCGTGGGCAACGCGGCTTCGGACGAACTGGTGCCCAGCACCAGCAGCAGTTCTTCGCGGATGTAGCGCACCAGCTTCAGGATCGAAAAGCCGTTGTAGCGCGCCACCAGGCCCAGCACCACGACCACGAACAGCACCGAGGTTGCGTAAAACGTACCTACCAGCATCGCCAGATTGATGACGGACTTGATGCCGTACTTGCCGATGGTGAAGGCCATCGCGCCAAAGGCGCCGATGGGCGCGGCCTTCATCAGGATGGCGACCAGCCTGAAGACGGGCTGCGCCAGGGCGGTCATGAAGTTCAGTATCGGCTGTCCGCGTTCGCCCACCATGGCCAGCGAAATGCCGAACAACACCGCCACGAACAGCACCTGGAGGATGTCGCCGCCGACAAACGGGCTGAAGATCGTGGTCGGAATCACGTTCATCAGGAAGCCCGTGATCGTCGAGTCATGCGCCTTGGCCACGTAGCCCGACACTGCCTTCTCGTCCAGCGTCTTGGGGTCGATGTGCATGCCGGCGCCCGGCTGGACGATGTGGCTGACGATCATGCCTACGATCAGCGCAAGCGTCGAGAACACCAGGAAGTACAGCATGGCCTTGCCCGCCACGCGACCGACCTTCTTCAGGTCGCTCATCGCGGCGATGCCGGTGGCTACGGTCAGAAAGATCACCGGCGCGATGATCATCTTCACCAGTTTGATGAAGGCGTCGCCCAGCGGTTGCATCTGCTGGCCAAGCTCGGGCTTGAACGCGCCCAGCAGCACGCCCACCACGATGGCGAAAATCACCTGCACATAAAGGATTTGATAGAACTTGAGCTTGCGCGCGGGCGCGACTTGATCCACGTCGATCATTGGGATTGTCCCCACCAAGGCCCCTTGCTCCGGGCGATTCAGCGCGGGCGACGGGGCGTTATCTGTTTTCTGGCCAGCGCGTCTCGCCGCAAGCCGATTTCACCCGGCAGACGGCTCCACCAGGCTTGGCTTTACTAATGCAAGAGGCATGCCAACATCGACCAGCCCCGCGCCTGAGCTCCAAGCCCTTGATCAGAAACGAACTTTTTCCTTCCCCAGCGCGCTGGCCCGACGATTTTTGGCGGAATTTCACACAGAATAGATATAGAATGTGCGAAAAACCGCACATCCCATGTCGACCCGCTCCTCCCCTCGCGATGCCTGGCCCGGTCCGGACCAGACCAGCCAGCCGCGCCGTCCACGGCATACGCCCGTCTGGCCTTGGCCCTGGAAAGCCATCGCCATCTTGTTGGTCGTCGCCATCGTCTACGGGGTGCTGCACGCCGCCACCCTCTGGGCGCGCGACGGCGCGCTGAAGAGTGCCGGGGAACAGGCACGCGTGGCAGCCCAGCTCAACGCGGCATTGCTGCGAAACAACCTGGACAAGTTCAGGGCGCTGCCCTTTGTCCTGACGCGCGATGTCGACGTGCGCGCGGCGCTGCAGGAAGGTTCGCACGGACAGATCGAATCCCTGGATGAGAAGCTCGATACGCTAAGCCGCGGCGTAGGCGCATCCGCCATTTACGTGCTGGACAAGAAAGGCCTTGCGATCGCTGCGAGCAACTGGCGCGAACCCGCCACGTTTGTCGGCGTGGACTACCAGTTCCGCCCCTATTTCCAGGGATCGGTAGCCCATGGCTCGGCCGAACATTTCGCCCTGGGCACGATCAGCCACGAGGCCGGGCTGTACTTGTCGCGGCGCGTGGACGACGTCAACGGCGCCCTGCTGGGCGTAGTCGTGTTGAAAGTGGATTTCCGGGACCTGGAGGCCGACTGGCGCCAGTCGGTCTCGCCCATTTTCGTCACCGACGAGCATGGCGTGGTGCTGTTGGGCAGTATTTCCGACTGGCGTTTCGACGTGCTGGCTCCGCTCACCCCAGACTTGGCCCGGACCTTGCGCACCAGCCTGCAATTCGGCGACGCGCCCTTCCTGCCGCTGCCCTTGCGGCCGCAGCTGCAGCTCATCAGCCACGGCCAGCTCATACGCGCCGACGTAACCCTGCCGCAGATCCCGGCAGGAACGCCAATGGTGCACACGACGCTGCCCATCGTCGAGTCCCCAGGTTGGACGCTGCATCTGTTATCACCCGTGCAGGCGGCCATCAACCAGGCTACCGCCAACGCCCAGCTGGGCGCGCTGCTGGCGCAGTGCGCGTTGGCCGCCTTGGTAGGCATCATTCTCTTCCGCCGCCACCGCAACCGCGAGCGCGCCGAACAGCAGGCCGCCGTCCACGAACAGCTGGCCTCCCTGGTCGACGAACGCACGGCTCAATTGCTGCAAGTCAACGAACAGCTGGTCGATGAGATGGACGAGCGCCAGCGCACCGCCGCCCGCCTGCACACCATGCAAGAGGAGTTGGTCCAGGCCAGCAAGCTCGCGCTGCTGGGACAGGTGGCTGCCGGCGTGGCGCACGAGATCAACCAGCCTGTCGCGGCCATACGCGCCTATGCGGACAACGCCGCCGAATTCCTGCGCCGGCAAGACGAAGGCTCGGCGCAGGAGAACCTGGGCACCATCGCCGCGTTGACGGAACGGATCGGCCACATCACGGGGGAACTGCGCGCCTTTTCGCGCAAGGCTGACACGTCCATCGGACCCGCCAGCCTGAAGGATTGCCTGGAGGGCGCGCTACTGCTGGTTGCCCCGCGGGCGCGGCGCCAGGGCATCGTCCTGCAACGTCCGCCCGCGGATCAGAATTACCAGGTGCTGGCCAATCGCATACGGCTGGAACAGGTGCTGGTGAATCTGCTTCAAAACGCGATGGAAGCCCTGGAAGGCCGGCCAGACGGCCGCATCGTCGTCGCGCTGCAAGACCTGGGTGCGACCGTGCAGGTCTACGTCAGCGACAACGGCCCCGGCCTGTCGGCCGAGGCGCGGGCGCACCTGTTCACCCCCTTCTACACGACCAAGGCCGAAGGACTCGGGCTGGGGCTGGTCATCTGCCGCGACATCGTCACCGAATTCGGTGGCGACTTGATCGCCGCCGGCCCGGCCGATCCCGTCTTTCCGGCTCCGCATGCCCCGGGCCGCGGAGCCATGTTCATCCTGACGTTGCGCAAGGCGCCTGGCCGGCAAAACGCTACCGAGCTACACCATGAACCGCGCTCCTGAATTTCCTCCCGCCGCACCGGCATCCATCGACGACAGCCTGCGCCAACCGTTCTCGCCGCGCGCCGTGTTCATCGACGACGACGACGAACTGCTGCGCGCCAATGCGCAGACGCTGAAACTGCATGGCATCGCCGTGGACGCGCATGCCAGCGCGCGCTCTGCGCTGCCCACGCTGACGCGCGATTTCGACGGCGTGGTCGTCAGCGACATTCGTATGCCCGACATGGACGGCTTACAGCTCTTCCAGCGCTTGCGGGACATCGACCCCGACATTCCCGTCATCCTGATCACCGGCCATGGCGACATCGCCACCGCCGTGCAATGCATGCGAGACGGCGCCTACGATTTCCTGGCGAAACCCTATGCCGCCGACAGGCTGATCACCGCCATCATGCACGCTGCGGAAAAGCGCCACCTTGTGCTGGAAAACCGCCGGCTGCGCGAGGCCGCGTTCGCCGTCGAGGCCGACGAAGTGCCTTTCATCGGCGCCACGCCCGCCATGCAGCGCATCAAGCAAACGCTGCGGCATATCGCGGATGCGGACGTGGACGTCCTGGTCGAAGGCGAGACCGGAACCGGCAAGGAAGTCGTTGCCACCGCCTTGCATCGCCTGAGCCGCCGCAGGCACCGCGCTCTCGTCGCGATCAATTGCGGCGCCCTGCCCGAAAGCGTCATCGAAAGCGAACTGTTCGGCCACGAGCCCGGCGCTTTCACCGGCGCCCAAAAGAAGCGTATCGGCCGCATCGAGCACGCCAGCGGCGGCACGCTGTTCCTGGACGAGATCGAAAGCATGCCGCTGGCAGTGCAGGTCAAGCTGCTACGCGTGCTTGAATCCCGCCAGATCACTCCCCTGGGCAGCAACGAAGTGCGCAATCTGGACCTGCGCGTGGTCGCCGCCACCAAGGAGGACCTGGGCAGTCCGGCCATACGCGCCAAGTTTCGCGAGGACCTGTTCTACCGCCTCAATGTCGTCACCATCCGGATTCCGCCGCTGCGCGAGCGCCGCGAGGACATTCCGCTGCTGTTTGCCCACTACCTCGGCCACGCATCGCGCCGCTTCCAGCGCGACATCCCGGAAATGCCGGCGTCCATCAAGCAACATGTCATGACGCACGATTGGCCCGGCAACGTGCGTGAACTCGCGCATTTCGCCGAACGCGTCGTTCTTGGCGTGCTGAATACCCCTGCCCCGCCAACCTCCATGGCCCTGGACGCCGCGGCGAGCCTGCCGGACCGGATGGAGCGCTTCGAAGCGCAGCTCATCCGCGAGGCACTCCAGGCGCACCAGGGCGACATCAAGGCCACTCTGGAGTCGCTGGGCATTCCGCGCAAGACCTTCTACGACAAGCTGCAGCGCCACGGCATCGACCGCCAGCAGTACACGCAACAGTAGGCTGCGCGGCGTCCGCATTGCCCCTCGCAGGAGCATCCTGCGAGGGCTTTTTCATTGGAGGTTGCGGACCGCATGAGTCTAATCATCGACGCGGCGCCACAAAGACAAAACCCCACAGGGGTTACCTGTGGGGTTCTGCGGAATAAAAGCTTGACGATGACCTACTTTCACAGACGTCCGTCCACTATCATCGGCGCAAAGTCGTTTCACTGTCCTGTTCGGGATGGGAAGGAGTGGGACCAACTCGCTATGGTCGTCAAGCGTAACTGGTTGAGCGGCTGCGGTTGAGGCAACAGCTCCAATCTTGGAAGAAACACAACGCGTGGCGATCAGAGTCAGACTCGATGATCACGCACGGTGGGGTGTAATTGGTGTTGGCTGGCTGCCGACGGTGCAGCCAGATTTTGTATTGAACGACACTTGGAACGCTATATCACCAGGTCATAACCATCAGTGTTATAGGATCAAGCCTCACGGGCAATTAGTATCGGTTAGCTTAACGCATTACTGCGCTTCCACACCCGACCTATCAACGTCCTGGTCTCGAACGACCCTTCAGGGGGATCAAGTCCCCGGGATACCTTATCTTCAGACGAGTTTCCCGCTTAGATGCCTTCAGCGGTTATCTCTTCCGTACTTAGCTACCCGGCAATGCCATTGGCATGACAACCGGTACACCAGAGGTACGTCCACTCCGGTCCTCTCGTACTAGGAGCAGGCTCCGTCAAGTATCCAACGCCCACGGCAGATAGGGACCAAACTGTCTCACGACGTTTTAAACCCAGCTCACGTACCTCTTTAAATGGCGAACAGCCATACCCTTGGGACCGGCTACAGCCCCAGGATGAGATGAGCCGACATCGAGGTGCCAAACACCGCCGTCGATATGAACTCTTGGGCGGTATCAGCCTGTTATCCCCAGAGTACCTTTTATCCGTTGAGCGATGGCCCTTCCATTCAGAACCACCGGATCACTATGTCCTGCTTTCGCACCTGTTCGACTTGTCAGTCTCACAGTCAAGCACGCTTATGCCATTGCACTATCAGCACGATTTCCGACCGTACCTAGCGTACCTTCGAACTCCTCCGTTACACTTTGGGAGGAGACCGCCCCAGTCAAACTGCCCACCATGCACTGTCCCCGATCCGGATAACGGACCAAGGTTAGAACCGCAAACAAACCAGGGTGGTATTTCAAGGATGGCTCCACGTGATCTAGCGACCACGCTTCAAAGCCTCCCACCTATCCTACACAGGCCGGTTCACAGATCAATGCAAAGCTACAGTAAAGGTTCATGGGGTCTTTCCGTCTAGCCGCGGGTAGATTGCATCATCACAAACACTTCAACTTCGCTGAGTCTCAGGAGGAGACAGTGTGGCCATCGTTACGCCATTCGTGCAGGTCGGAACTTACCCGACAAGGAATTTCGCTACCTTAGGACCGTTATAGTTACGGCCGCCGTTTACCGGGGCTTCGATCAAGAGCTTGCACCCCATCACTTAACCTTCCGGCACCGGGCAGGCGTCACACCCTATACGTCGACTTTCGTCTTTGCAGAGTGCTGTGTTTTTAATAAACAGTCGCAGCCACCGATTCTCTGCGACCCCATCATGCTAAGCGCGCAGGCGCTTCACACTACCGGGGTATACCTTCTCCCGAAGTTACGGTATCAATTTGCCGAGTTCCTTCTCCTGAGTTCTCTCAAGCGCCTTGGAATATTCATCCCGTCCACCTGTGTCGGTTTGCGGTACGGTCTCGTACAGCTGAAGCTTAGAGGCTTTTCTTGGAACCGCTTCCAATCACTTCGCAAGCAATGCTCGCTCGTGCCACACCCTTGATTTACGCGCCCGGATTTGCCTAAGCGCCATCTTCGATGCAGCAACAGGGACATCCAACACCCTGATGATCTTCCGCGATCCGTCCCCCCATCGCACTGTACGACGGTGCTGGAATATTAACCAGCTTCCCATCAGCTACGCATCTCTGCCTCGCCTTAGGGGCCGACTCACCCTGCGCCGATGAACGTTGCGCAGGAAACCTTGGACTTACGGCGAGGGGGCTTTTCACCCCCTTTATCGCTACTCATGTCAGCATTCGCACTTCTGATACCTCCAGCAGCCTTTACAAGCCACCTTCGCAGGCTTACAGAACGCTCTCCTACCGCGTGCACTAAAAGTGCACACCCGCAGCTTCGGTTTATCGCTTAGCCCCGTTACATCTTCCGCGCAGGACGACTCGATCAGTGAGCTATTACGCTTTCTTTAAAGGATGGCTGCTTCTAAGCCAACCTCCTGACTGTCTATGCCTTCCCACTTCGTTTCCCACTTAGCGATAATTTGGGACCTTAGCTGGCGGTCTGGGTTGTTTCCCTCTTGAGTCCGGACGTTAGCACCCGGTGCTCTGTCTCCCAAGCTGTACTTGCGGGTATTCGGAGTTTGCCATAGTTTGGTAAGTCGCCATGACCCCCTAGCTATAACAGTGCTCTACCCCCCGCAGTAATACTTGAGGCACTACCTAAATAGTTTTCGGAGAGAACCAGCTATTTCCAGATTTGTTTAGCCTTTCACCCCTATCCACAGCTCATCCCCTAATTTTTCAACATTAGTGGGTTCGGTCCTCCAGCACGTGTTACCGTGCCTTCAACCTGGCCATGGATAGATCATCTGGTTTCGGGTCTACACCCAGCGACTGAATCGCCCTATTCGGACTCGCTTTCGCTACGGCTTCCCTATTCGGTTAACCTTGCCACTGAATGTAAGTCGCTGACCCATTATACAAAAGGTACGCAGTCACCCCACAAGGAGGCTCCTACTGTTTGTATGCATACGGTTTCAGGATCTATTTCACTCCCCTTCCGGGGTTCTTTTCGCCTTTCCCTCACGGTACTGGTTCACTATCGGTCGATCACGAGTATTTAGCCTTGGAGGATGGTCCCCCCATCTTCAAACAGGATTTCACGTGTCCCGCCCTACTTTTCTTACGCTTAGTTCCACACACAAGATTTCGCCTACAGGGCTATCACCTGCTACGGCCGGACTTTCCATTCCGTTCGACTATCTTGCGTGCTAAAACGTAAAGGCTCTTCCGATTTCGCTCGCCACTACTTTCGGAATCTCGGTTGATTTCTTTTCCTCGAGCTACTGAGATGTTTCAGTTCACCCGGTTCGCTTCCACTGGCCTATGTATTCAGCCAGGGATACCGCATTGCTGCGGTGGGTTTCCCCATTCGGACATCTACGGATCAAAGCTTGTTTGCCAGCTCCCCGTAGCTTTTCGCAGGCTACTACGTCCTTCATCGCCTGTGATCGCCAAGGCATCCACCATATGCACTTAGTCGCTTGATCCTATAACGCTGTAGGCTATAGGACCTGAGTATTAGCGTTTGTGCCGTTCATAAGTTTCAAAGCAGTCTGAGGTTATTCACCCCAGTCTTGAGAACTTGGAACAAAATTAATGCAATCACAACCCGTACTTATCTTCATCGGCTTGCGCCGAGTACTTGATAAGTACATTTTCGTTGTGCTTCTTCCAGATTGTTAAAGAACAAATATAGCTGTCAGGTAAAACCTAACTCATAAGGCCGTTTCAACGACGCTATGAGTTAGCCTCTACATCACCAGGCATCAAGTACTTGGTGGAGGTGAACGGGATCGAACCGATGACATCCTGCTTGCAAAGCAGGCGCTCTCCCAGCTGAGCTACACCCCCATATCCCGCATGCGCAGAATACTTGGTGGGTCTGGTTGGATTCGAACCAACGACCCCCGCCTTATCAAGACGGTGCTCTAACCGACTGAGCTACAGACCCAAAAACCTTTTCGGATCAGCAGTCAGGAAAGCTGTAGACCCAGGGAAGATTCCCTCGACCCAAGCCTGCAACTGATCCCAGCTACATCAAACAACCGATAAGAGTGGACGCTTAACACGAGCACTAAGCTCTGAAAGGAGGTGATCCAGCCGCACCTTCCGATACGGCTACCTTGTTACGACTTCACCCCAGTCATGAATCCTACCGTGGTAATCGCCCCCCTTACGGTTAGGCTAACTACTTCTGGTAAAACCCACTCCCATGGTGTGACGGGCGGTGTGTACAAGACCCGGGAACGTATTCACCGCGACATGCTGATCCGCGATTACTAGCGATTCCGACTTCACGCAGTCGAGTTGCAGACTGCGATCCGGACTACGATCGGGTTTCTGGGATTGGCTCCCCCTCGCGGGTTGGCGACCCTCTGTCCCGACCATTGTATGACGTGTGAAGCCCTACCCATAAGGGCCATGAGGACTTGACGTCATCCCCACCTTCCTCCGGTTTGTCACCGGCAGTCTCATTAGAGTGCCCTTTCGTAGCAACTAATGACAAGGGTTGCGCTCGTTGCGGGACTTAACCCAACATCTCACGACACGAGCTGACGACAGCCATGCAGCACCTGTGTTCCGGTTCTCTTGCGAGCACTTCCAAATCTCTTCGGAATTCCAGACATGTCAAGGGTAGGTAAGGTTTTTCGCGTTGCATCGAATTAATCCACATCATCCACCGCTTGTGCGGGTCCCCGTCAATTCCTTTGAGTTTTAATCTTGCGACCGTACTCCCCAGGCGGTCAACTTCACGCGTTAGCTGCGCTACCAAGGTCCGAAGACCCCAACAGCTAGTTGACATCGTTTAGGGCGTGGACTACCAGGGTATCTAATCCTGTTTGCTCCCCACGCTTTCGTGCATGAGCGTCAGTGTTATCCCAGGAGGCTGCCTTCGCCATCGGTGTTCCTCCGCATATCTACGCATTTCACTGCTACACGCGGAATTCCACCTCCCTCTGACACACTCTAGCCCGGTAGTTAAAAATGCAGTTCCAAAGTTAAGCTCTGGGATTTCACATCTTTCTTTCCGAACCGCCTGCGCACGCTTTACGCCCAGTAATTCCGATTAACGCTTGCACCCTACGTATTACCGCGGCTGCTGGCACGTAGTTAGCCGGTGCTTATTCTGCAGGTACCGTCAGTTTCACGGGGTATTAACCCATGACGTTTCTTTCCTGCCAAAAGTGCTTTACAACCCGAAGGCCTTCATCGCACACGCGGGATGGCTGGATCAGGGTTTCCCCCATTGTCCAAAATTCCCCACTGCTGCCTCCCGTAGGAGTCTGGGCCGTGTCTCAGTCCCAGTGTGGCTGGTCGTCCTCTCAAACCAGCTACGGATCGTCGCCTTGGTGAGCCGTTACCCCACCAACTAGCTAATCCGATATCGGCCGCTCCAATAGTGCAAGGTCTTGCGATCCCCTGCTTTCCCCCGTAGGGCGTATGCGGTATTAGCTACGCTTTCGCGTAGTTATCCCCCGCTACTGGGCACGTTCCGATACATTACTCACCCGTTCGCCACTCGCCACCAGACCGAAGTCCGTGCTGCCGTTCGACTTGCATGTGTAAGGCATCCCGCTAGCGTTCAATCTGAGCCAGGATCAAACTCTTCAGTTTAATCTCTGTATTTGTTTCGTATTTCTTAACCCCCGAAAGGGTCGAGTCATACGTCGCTACTCAAAGGAAGTGAGGTATGTTCTTAAACTTGACGTCTAAGGTACTTCACTTCTAGTGAGCACTTGATTTCATTGTGCTTGTGACCGAAGTCACATTGCACCCGCATCAAGCGCCCACACTTATCGGTTGTTTAATTGTTAAAGAGCGGTACTGCTAAATTCTGTACTACTTACTGCCTGCTCGCTTCGCTACGCCGCTTTCGCTGGCGCCGCGTTGTTTGCAGCAGAGAAACGAGATTATGAAGAAGTTTTTTTCGCTTGTCAAGTCAGCGTCACATACTGCGTTTCGCTTTCTTGCTTGCGACCTCTTCAGGTCCGCCTCTCTTAGCAGTTATCGAAATATCAGGGTTAACCCTAAGTTTTCGGCAACCGCCAAGCCCAAGACTATAACACGATTTTTGCAGATTGTGCAACCGGCTTTTGCCTAACTTGCTGCAATCCTTGCAATAACCGCGCGGCGTTCATTTCTGACTGCTTTGCGGCAGGCCTGGCTCGAATCTTCTTGCCCGACCTGTTGTGCTTGCTTGGCTTCGCGCTTCAGAACTGTCCGAACTGCGAAGGAGCGAGACTATAGCACAGTTTTTTCGCGTGGCGCAAAACGGCGAACCCGTGGACCTGTACCGCTGCCACCGCCGCCTCTCCCCTATATATAGTGGTGATTCCCGCGGTTGCCCCATATAGATAGTTGTCTCGTCCACCTTGCCCTACGTTTACTATTCGCCTGTACGCCGCACCTTACTGGAGACGAACACGCTATGCCCCCAGCCATCGCCCTGAGCGAAGATATCCTGATCAATGTCACCCCCTTCGAAACCCGCGTTGCGCTGGTGGAACAAGGTTCGGTACAGGAGCTGCACGTGGAACGCAGCATCCAGCGGGGCCATGTCGGTAATATTTATCTGGGGCGGGTGGTCCGCGTACTGCCGGGCATGCAGAGCGCCTTCATCGATATCGGACTGGAGCGTGCCGCTTTCATTCACATTGCCGACCTGCGCGAGAACCGCGGTGAAAGAAGCCAGGGACTGACTCCCACTCCGATCGAAAAGCTGTTATTCGAGGGACAGACCATCATGGTTCAGGTGGTCAAGGATCCCCTGGGCACCAAGGGCGCACGGCTTTCCACCCAGATCAGCATGGCCGGCCGGATGCTGGTTTACCTGCCCCACGATCCGCATATCGGCATTTCGCAGAAGATCGACGACGAATCCGAGCGCATCCAGCTGCGCGAACGCCTGCAGGCCTTGATGCCGGCAGAGGAAAAAGGCGGCTTCATCGTCCGCACACAGGCCGAAGGCGCCAATGACGAGGAATTGACTGCCGACCTGGAGTATCTGCGCAAACTGTGGAGCAGCGTCCAGGCGGCGGCTCGCACCCAGCCCGCCCCCGCCCTGCTGCACCAGGATCTGACCCTGGCGCAGCGCGTGCTGCGCGACATGGTGGGCCCGAACACCGGCACCATTCTTGTGGATTCCCGCACGACCAGCGCCGCGATGCTGGAATGGGCGCGCATCTATACGCCCTCGGTCGTGGGCCGCATCCAGCACTACAGCGGGGAGCGCCCCCTGTTCGACACCGCCAACGTGGACGATGAGATTGCCCGGGCGCTATCTCGACGGGTGGACTTGAAGTCGGGCGGCTATCTGATCATCGACCAGACCGAGGCGCTGACCACGGTCGACGTCAATACCGGCGGTTTCGTGGGCGGCCGCAATTTCGACGACACCATCTTCAAGACCAACCTGGAAGCGGCCCAGGCCATCGCGCGCCAGCTGCGGCTGCGCAACCTGGGCGGCATCGTCATCCTGGACTTCATCGACATGGAGGAACAGGAACACCGCGAAACGGTGCTGGCCGAACTGAAGAAGGCGCTGTCGCGCGACCGCACCCGCATGACCGTCAACGGCTTTACGCAGCTGGGCCTGGTGGAAATGACGCGCAAGCGCACCCGCGACTCGCTGGCGCATCAGTTGTGCGAGCCCTGCCCCATGTGCGAGGCGCGGGGCAACGTGCGCACGCCGCGCACCGTCTGCTATGAAATCCTGCGCGAAATCCTGCGCGAGGCGCGGCAATTCAATCCCAAGGAATTCCGCATCCTCGCCTCGCAAGAGGTGGTCGACCTGTTCCTCGAAGAAGAAAGCCAGCATCTGGCGATGCTGGGCGACTTCGTGGGCAAGCGCATTTCGCTGGAAGTGGAAGGCGCGTACTCTCAAGAACAGTACGACATCATCCTGGTCTGATTTCAGGAAATCCTGTCCGTGGTTCCGACGAATTCCAAGGGGCAATAAAAGCCCCCGTGGAACTGGGCGGCGATGGGATCCTCGGGGATGTTTTGAGCCAGGATTTCCGGGGCGAACACCTCGGAATCGTCCTGCGGCGCATAGCCCAGGAATTTCGCGTTGGAATTGTCCCAGCGGTTGCGCAGGTTGTTCGACACCCCGTAGACCACCGTGAAATGGTAGGACGCGTGTTCGACGCAGCGCGCCGTCAATTGCGCCATGTCGCGGTGGCTGATCCAGGTCAACAGCTGGCGGGCCTCGCTCGGGCGGTCGGGCGTACGGAACGTCCCGATCCGCAGGCAGGCGACTGACATGCCGTACTTGTCGGCGTACATCCGGCCCAGGGCCTCGCCGAACACCTTCGAGACGCCATACAGCGAGTCGGGCCGGGGCTGCACGGTGTCATCGAGGAATTTTTCCCGGCGGTGATAGCCGATAGCGTGATTCGAGCTGGCAAAGACCACCCGGCGCACGTTCTGACGCCGGGCCGCCTCGAATACGTTGTAGCAACCCTCGATATTCATGGGCAGGATTTTTTCCCAGACATCGGCGCCGGGGATACCGGCCAGATGGATGACGCAGTCAATACCCTCCATGCAGCGCTCCAGGGACTCGATGTCCCGGACGTCCATCGCGCAGATTTCCTCGCCGGCCTGCGCCGGTTCCTGCGGCGCGATGTCCGCCAGGCGCAGCAAGGCGTAGCGGCCGCGCAGATGCGTGCGCAGGCAAAGGCCTATGTTTCCGGCCGCTCCGGTAATCAACACGCGCAGGTTTTCGGGTTGGTTGAAGGGTGTCATCAATCTGTCCAGTTTCTCTTGAATAGGAAAGCGCCGGGGCCGATGCCGTTTGCGCCGGTTACTGCTTCTGCTTGGCGGCGATCAGCGCGTCATAAAGCGCCTGGCCATTGGGCGCTTCGCCGACGAGCTTTTTCACGACCGGCCGCGTGGCCTGCACCATGGAATCGAGATTGCTGGGATAGACGATGGACACGCCCTTTTGCTCCATCGTTTTCATACCCTCGTCGTAGACCTTCTTGTAATAGTCGCGCGCATAGGCCATGGCCTCGTCCGCCGACTCCTTGATCATTTTCTGTTCCGCGGGCGAGAAGCGGTCCCAGCGGTCCTTGGACATGAGCAGCAGCGCTGGATGGATATTGACGTGCGTCATGTTGAAGTACTTGGAGACTTCGATGAATTTATCCGAGACGAACTGGTCCGGCGTCGTCTCGCCGCCATCGAGCACCTTCTGCTGCAGGGCCAGATACAGTTCCGAATAGGCCATGGGAGTGGCTTGCGCCCCCAGGGCCTTGTAGCTTTCGACATAGCCCGGCGATTGGATGACGCGGATCTTCATGCCTTTCAGGTCTTCGGCCGAATTGACGGGCCGGTTGCCGAAAACGTTGCGTTCGATCGCCGAAAACCAGCCCAGGCCAACCAGGCCGTACTTGGGCAGGACTTCCATGAATTTGTCGCCAGCCGGCCCGTTGAGGATCTGGTTGGCCTGGTCGACGCTGTCGAACAGGAACGGCGAGTCAAAGACCAGGAATTCCTTGACGATACCGTTCAGGGTCGGTTGACCCGTGATGACCAGGTCGGTGGCCCCGGCCACCGCGCCCTGGATCATGGTCAGTTCGCCGCCCAGCTGGGAGTGCGGAAACACGGAAATCGTGATTTTTCCGTTCGACTTCGCCTTCAGCACTTCGGCGAATTTCTGCGCGCCTACGTGGAACGGGCTGTCCGTCGTGAGCGTATGCCCGACGTCCATGTTCAGCGCATACGACGGCGTAGCAAACATGAGTGCGCTCAGGACGCCGGCGCCAAACATCTTCTTGAATAGCTTCACTTCCATCTCCTCGGTTTTCCAGCCGCCCAAAGGACGCTGTCCTCGGGCAGCCGATCTAGTTTTTATAAGAAAAAGGTACTAATGGCGGGCACGTAAGAAATAATCAGGACGTCGAGCACCAGGACGGCGAGGAAAATGACCAGATACTTCGCCAACTGGTGCATTTTCAACTGGGCGACTTCGCACACCACGAACAGGTTCACGCCGACCGGAGGCGTCACCATGCCGACCGCCAGGTTGGTGATGACGATCATGCCGAAGTGGATGGGATCGATGCCGAAGGTGACGCTGATGGGCGCCAGGATGGGCACGATGATGAGGATCGCCGCCAGTGCCTCGATGAACATGCCGACCAGGAACAGCATGACGTTCACCAGCAGCAGGAACACGATCGGATTGGTCGTCACCGACCCGAGCATCGCAGCGACCTGCTGCGGCACCTGATTGATCGTCAGCAGGTAGGCGAACACGGCCGCGAACGCCACGATCAGCAGGATGATGGAGGACATCACCGCGGAGCGCGCGAAAATACCGAGCAGATCCTTGACCGTTATTTCCTTGTAGACGAACAGCCCAAGCGCGAGGCCGTACAACACGGCGATGCAGGAGGCTTCCGTCGCGGTAAACAACCCGCCGTAGATCCCTCCCAGGATGATGACCGGCATCATCAACGCCAGCGTCGCATCCTTCAGGGCGACCAGGACACCCTTGAGCCATCCGGTGAAGCTCACCGCGGTGACTGCGTCAAAGCCCTGGAAACGGGCAACCAGGCAGACCGTAAGGATCAGCGACACGGTGATCAGCAGACCCGGCAGGATGCCCGCGAGAAATAGCGAGCCGACCGACACGTTCGCCGTCAGCGCATACACGATCATGGGGATCGAGGGCGGGATGATCGCCCCCAGTTCGCCGGAGGATGCGGCAATGGAAGCCGCGAACGACCTGGGGTAGCCCTTCTTTTCCATTTCCGGGATCAGCACGGAGCCGATCGCGGCGGTAGTTGCGGACGAGGAACCCGAAACCGTCGCAAACAGCAGCGAGGTCAGCACCGCGACCGCACCCAGCCCGCCGCGGATCCAGCCGACGAAGGCATTGGCCAGTTGCACCAGCCGGGCAGCAACACCGCCCGAGGACATCAGATGCCCGGCCAGGATGAAGAATGGAACGGCCATCAGGCTGAACGAATCGAGCGACTGAAACGCCATCTGGGCCACGATCAGCAGCGAGCGGTCGCCCGCCTGCAGGGCAAACGCGGCGGACATGCCCAAGGCGGTGACGATGGGCGCGCCGATTATCAGGATCGCCGTAAACGATAAGAACAGAACCGGGATCACAGCGCCCCTCCTTCACTATTTTGCATGGCGGCGGCGGCTCTTTCCGTCTCTCCGACCGGCTGCGATGCTTCGACACTCATCAATTCCTTGACGACATGCGCGAAGGTATTCAGGCTCATCAGCATACAACCGATGAACATGAACACATAGATGTACGCCATGGGCATTTCCATCGCGGGCGACGTCTGCCTCATGCCAAGCTCGATCAATCTGATCGACTTCCAGGCCAGCAGCACGGCCAGCATCAAGGTCAGGATATGGGCGACAACGCGCAGCCAGCGCGCGACCGACTCAGGCACCATGCCGATGAAGGCATCGACGCCGATCAGGCGCAGGCGGTAGGTGGCGACCGCGCCGCCAATGAAGACGCTGCCGACCATCATGAAACGGCCCAATTCTTCCGCCCAGGGCGTGGAAAATGGAATGCCGGTATAGGTGTAAAGCAGCCGTACAAATACAGAAATTGAAATCGCCAGGACCATTCCTATAAGAAACAGTCCGGCGCACTTTTCAGCCGCGGCATTTATCGAATCCATTATTCGCTGCAGCGTTTGAAGCCTCTGGTGTGAGGCACAATACCCGGCCATGCTGAGCCCTCCCTCTTTGTCTCATTTATTTATTCGCCGCCTTTTTGAGCCAGGCGTTCGATAGGAAATATACTCAGCGGCATGCGATTCGTAAAATTCAAATAACGGAACATTCTTTTCAAAAAAAACGATCGTAGTGCCCTCGCGTCTTGATTCGGAGTTTCGATAATGTTGAGTGATCTCAAGCAGTTACGCGCTTTCCTCACGATCGCGCGTTTAGGCAACTTCACCAGGACGGCTCACGAACTGAATATTTCGCAGTCGGCGCTGACCATACAGATCCAGCAGCTCGAGTCCCATCTGCGCACGCGGCTGTTCGACCGCAACCACCGCAGCGTCAGCCTGACGCCGCGGGGCCAGGAGCTCTATCCGAGGATCGAAAAACTGGTGGTTGAAATCGAAGACCTGGTGACCCAGGCCCGCGACACCAGCGACCGGGAACGCGGCACGGTGACCGTTGCCGTGCTGCCCTCCCTGGCCGCCGGCCTCTTGCCGCAGGCGATCCACAGGCTGAACCGCGACTACCCGCGGATCACCGTCTGCGTGCGGGACACCGTGGCCTCCCGCGTCAACGACATGACGCGCAGCGGCGAGGTCGATTTTGGTATCGGCAGTCCGATCAAGCGCGATCAGGAGCTGGTCTGGGAGCAACTGGTGACCGACCGCTTTTGCGCCTACATGGCGCATGACTATCCCTGGGCCGCGCCGGACACCGTGACGCTCAAGGATCTGGCCGAGCATCCGTTGATATTGCCGGTGCGGGAGAGCAGCATCCGCACGCATATCGAGGCGGCAGCCGACAAATTGAAAATCTCGCTGCCGGCGGCCTATGAGGTCGTCTACAACTCGACCGTGCTGGCGATGGCGGCGCAAGGATTGGGCGTCGCCATTCTTTCTGAACTGGCTGCCCGCGAAGGCGATACCAACCGCCTGCGTTGCGTTTCCATCAGCAGTCCGCCGTTATATCGGCACATCGGCATCCTGCGGCGCGCGGGCCGCTCGCTGTCGCGGTCGGCGGAACTGCTGACCGCGGCATTGCGGGAAATCGCCGTCCAGGAATAACTGGAACACGCGCGCACGCGTAACAGGTAGCGGGCGCGACTTCACTTCATTATGTGTGGATTTTGTGTCTTAAAGATTCGATTGCAAACAATTCTGAAAGCGATGGCGGCAAGGAAGGCGACCCGATAAGCTGCGGGCGCCTTCAGGGTATACCCTGAAAATTTCTTTCTTTCGCTTTTAGGAGTTCGATGCGATGAAGTCCCTATTCCGTCCGTTCCTCGTCTTGGCCGCAGCGCTGCCGTTGATGCTGGCCGCTTGCGGCAACAAGGAACCCGAACAGCGTGCCGCGTTCACGCAGTTCCTGCAGACCCGCATCGTCGACAAGCCCGGCGTGCGCGTCCCGCAGTTGACGGATGAAGAGAAGAAGTCCTTCGGCGACTACGCCGCGCAATATGCGGTGATCACCGACTTCAATGCGGGCATGGATGCTTCGGTGAAGCCCTTGTCGGGCATCATGCAGAAAGGCTCCATGCGTTCGCTGAACGATATCGTGACGCGTCGCGACGACCTCAAGACCGTGCAAACCTCGCTCAATGAAATGGGCGCGGCGTTGAAGGAACAGCAGGCCAAGGCCGACGCCGCGCGCGCTCAGCTCAAGCAGCCGGAAGACCTGAAGGCGGTGTACGACAAGGCCTACGAGAAGACCGTGAGCCTGCCAGCCGACACCTTCCGCGACGTGCTGCCGCAGCTGAACGCAACCTTCGACAGCAGCCTGAAGATCGCCGACTACGTTGCCGCGCATGCCGCGCAGATCGACATTTCCGGTCCCATCGTCAAGGTACAGGATCCGGCCGTGCAAGCCGAGCTGAACAAGCTGCTGCAGGACCTGAACGCGCAAGCCAAGAACGTGCAACAGGCGCAAACGCGCATGCAGGCCGTCATGGTCGGCCGCTAAGCCACACAGGATCGAAAAAGCCCCGCCGCGCGATGAGCGCGGCGGGGCTTTTTCATTCAGCGCCGGATCAAGACCCGGCCATTGCCACGCGATTGCGGCCTGACTCCTTGGCCTGGTAGACGGCCTCGTCGGCCGCCTCCACCAGGCCGGCGACCGTATCGTCGCCCTGTGGCACAGCGGTCGCGACCCCGACGCTGATGGTGACGATGCCGGCGGCGGCGTCCGCGTGCGGCACCTTCAGGCCGGCAACCGCCCGCCGGATGCTCTCCGCGATCTCCGCGGCGCGCTGGCGGCTGGTATTGGGCAGCAGCACGACGAATTCCTCGCCGCCATAGCGGGCCGCCAGGTCGCGCGGACGCCGGGCCTTTTTCTTGAGGACGCGCGCCAGCGTCGCCAGCAGTTGGTCTCCCTGCTGGTGGCCGTAGCGATCGTTGTAGCGCTTGAAATGGTCGGCATCCAGGAACAGCAGCGATAGCGGCACGCGCTCGCGGCGCGCATTCTGCCATTCGCGCTCCAGCGTTTCGTCGAACGCGCGCCGGTTGGCCAGGCCGGTGAGCCCATCCGTGCGCGCCTGTATCGCCAGCTGCGTCTCGACCGCCTTGCGCAGGATCATCTCGCGCCTGAACAGCACGATCAGCGCCACGACCGACAGCAGTAGCGCCGTAGTGACCAGGATGATGAAGAGCGCGCGGCGGTCCCAGGGCTCCATCAGCTCGTCCACGTCCATGGCCACGTCGATGATGAGCGGCGTGTCCTCGATGCTGGCGAAGGTGTAGTAGCGGTTCACGCCGTCTGGAGACAGCGCGCCGACGAACGAGCCTTCGCGGCGGATCAGGAATTGCTGGAAATCCAGCGCCATGCCGATGTCGCTGCCCAGGTCGTTCAGGGAATATGGGGCGCGCAACAACACCAGGCCATCGTTGCGGAAGACGCTTATTTCGTCGCGCTCGCCGATCGACAGCGCGGCAAAGCGGTCGCGGAAATAGGCCAGGCGCAGCGAACCGCCCACCACGCCGGCGAAGCTGCCGTCCGGATTGGACAGGCGCCGGCTGATGGCGATGCTCTCGTCGCCACCGCGCAGGCGGCTGCGGTAGGGTTTGCTGACATACATGCCGACGTCGTCGGCATCGCGATGCACCTGGAAGAAATCCCGGTCGGCGAAACTCACATCCGGCGCATCCAGATCCCCGGAGTGGTAACGGATATTGCCGTCCTTATCCAGCACCACGACGGCGCCCAGGTATTCGGCGGTGGATGGCCGGTCGAACAGGAAGCGGTGCTGGGTTTCAGGCGCCAGCTGAGCCAGGCCCGGTTCGCGCAGGCGTTCGGCCATGCCCTGCAGCGACAGGTCGTAGACATGCAGGGTGCGGCTGATGTCCGCGGACAGCACGCCGGTGATGTTGCGCGCCGAAGCGTGGGCGGCGTCCCAGGTGGCGCGGCGGTCGATCCAGAGCAGCGCGACCGCGGCCGCGCAGATGCCGATTGCGACGAGCACCGCCAACGCATACAGGGCGCGTTGCACAAACCCGCGAGACTTCAATACGGCGCTCCTACGCCGGGGACGTCCGGGGGACGCGGATCATTCCGGCAGAGATTTACGCCGCAGATGATGCCGCCGCCGGACAAGCCGCGCAAGATCCGCCCCTAAAAAACCCCAGCGCCGCCCGCGCCGCGCTTTCCGCGCCGCAGCTTCCTCAGGTCGCCGCGACCGCCGCGATGCGGAAGGGAAAGGCCTTGGCGCCCTTGGCCCTGTCGGTTTCGCGGTGCGCGCCAATCGACCATGCCGGGCCGGTTCCGCCCGTGTGCGACACCAATTGGCGCATGGAGCCCGCCGAAAATCCGCATCGCAAGGCCCGGGCCTGCCGCCGGGCCAGTTCTACTCCAACAGCGTGCGGTGTCGTGAAAATCCGATCCGATTGCAGCATGGCAGCCCCCTGGCAAATGCTCGTCATGGATGACGAGTCAGTGCGGATAAATCTACCTCAGCCACCAGCGCCTGCGCGTGAAATGATGCGAAAAGTAATGCAACGATCAGGAAATAGTCTATTACACCGACGGGCTGGGCGCGGCGCTCTCGGCTTCCCGATCGGGCTGGTCGTTGCGGCCGTCCGGGGCGCTGGTCATATTGCCGTAAAGCAGCGAGCGGCCGGCGAACAGCCCGCCGGCCACCTCCAGGTCGAAACGCTCGGTGTCGCGCCTGCGCACATCCTGCACCACCTCGGCGGCTTCATCGGGTGGCACGCCGATCACGCGCAGCGCGGCCTCGCCAAAGGCCAGCGCCGATTCCAGGGTTTCGCGCACCTGGTAGTCGACCCCTTCCTTGGCCAGCGCCAACGAATGGATACGGTCGTATGCGCGCACCACCACCCGTATCAGCGGGAATTCGGCCTTGATCAGCTTGACCATGTGGTTGACCGCCTTGGGGTCGTCGATGCAGATCAGGATGGCGCAGGCATTTTCCGCGCCGGCGGTGCGCAGCATGTCGATGCGCGTGCCGTCGCCGTAATAGACCTTGACGCCCCATTTGGCCGCTGCCCGGATCGCGTCGGTGTCGGTATCCAGGATGGAGACCGTCAGGTCGCGAGCCAGCATCGCCTGGGTCACGATCTGGCCAAAACGCCCGAAGCCCACGATGAGGGCGCAGCCCTCCAGATCCTTGGCCACATCCACGTCTTCCATCGAAGGCTGCGGCTTGGGCAGAAGCCAGCGCAACGCCAGCACGCACAGCGGCGTGAGCGCCATGGAAATGATAACGACTGCAGTCAGCACGGCGCCGGTGTGGGCATCGAAGATGCCGGCGGCGGCTGCCGCCCCGTACAGCACGAAAGCGAATTCACCGCCCTGCGCCAGCAGGGCCGCGCGGGTCATGGCCTCGGCGTGCGTCGCGCGCAGCACCCGCGCCACCACGTACACGCCCACCGATTTCACCAGCATGAACACCGCCACCGCGGCCAGGATCAGCGGCCATTCGCGGGCCACCGCCGACAGGTCCAGCGACATGCCCACGCCCAGGAAGAACAGGCCCAGCAATATGCCGCGGAACGGCTCGACTTCGGCCTCCAGCTGATGGCGGAAGGTGGATTCGGACAGCAGCACGCCTGCCAGGAAGGCGCCCATCGCCATCGACAGGCCGCCCAATTCCATCAGCAGCGCCGCGCCCAACACCACCAGCAAGGCGGCTGCCGTCATGACCTCGCGCGCATGCGCGGCGGCCAGCAGGCGAAACAGCGGGTTGAGCAGCCAGCGGCCGGCGGCCAGCAATGCCAGGATGCACGCCACCGCGATGGCCGACTGTATCCACGGATCGCCATGGCTGGAATTGCCAGCCGGCGCCAGCAGGGTCGCCAGGGCCAGCAGCGGCACGATGGCCAGGTCTTCCAGCAGCAGGATCGAGACGATGCGCTGGCCCTGCGCGCTGGCGGTGTCGCCGCGTTCGCCCAGTATCTGCATGACGATGGCGGTGGACGACAGCACGAAACCCATCGCGGCCATGAAAGCCGCCGGACCCGACAGCCCCGCCAGCAGGCCGACCACCGTCAGCAGTCCGCCGCAGGCCAGCACCTGTGCGACGCCCAGGCCGAAGATCTCGCCGCGCAGCTTCCACAGCCGGGAGGGCTGCATTTCCAGGCCGATGATGAACAGGAACATCACCACGCCCAGTTCGGCCACGTGCAGGATGGATTTGGGATCGGAGAACAGGCCCAGGCCGAAGGGGCCGATCACCAGGCCGGCGGCCAGGTATCCCAGGACGGATCCCAACCCCAGGCGCTTGAACAGGGGAACCGCGACGACCGCAGCCCCCAGCAGGACGACGACATTGACTAGCTGATTGCCTTCGGCAGGCAGGGACATGGGGCGCTCCAGATGCACGGCGGACCAAAGCGCCTCGGGGCGCCGCCCCGCCCGCAGCGGACGGGAGCCGGGCCTGCCGGCAGGCCCGGCTCCATTTTCCGGCAATCCGGACGCTTGGCAATCCGGAAATGCGACAGGAACGAACAACCGCCAGGCCAGGCGGCTGGCCGATCAGTCGTCGCGGAATTGCATCTTGTAGAGCGAGGCGTACAGGCCGTTGGCGGCCAGCAGCTCGGCGTGCGGGCCTTGCTCGACGATCTTGCCGGCATCCAGCACGATGATGCGGTCGGCATTCTGCACGGTGGACAGGCGGTGGGCGATGACCAGCGTGGTCCGGCCCTTCATCAGGCGCTCCAGCGAGGCCTGGACCTGGCGCTCGGATTCGTTGTCGAGCGCGGAAGTGGCTTCGTCCAGGATCAGGATGGGCGCGTTCTTGATCAGCGCGCGGGCGATCGCCAAGCGCTGGCGCTGGCCGCCGGACAGGCGGGCGGCGTTCTCGCCCACCGGCGTATTGAGTCCCTGCGGCAGACCCTCGACGAATTCCAGCAGATTGGCCGCCGCCAGCGCATCGCGCACCTTCTGCTCGCTCGACTTGCCCAACGCGCCGTAGCCGACGTTGGCTGCGATGGTGTCGTCGAACAGCACCACGTCCTGGCTCACCAGCGACAGGTGCGAGCGCAGGCTGCGCAGCGTCAGCTCGTCGATTGGCGTGTCGTCCACCAGGATGGAGCCGCTATCGGCCAGCACAAAGCGCGGCAGCATGTTGACCAGGGTGGTCTTGCCGCTGCCCGAACGTCCTACCAGGGCCACGGTCTGGCCGGGCTCCACAGTGAAGGAAATGCCGTTGACGGTATCGCGGTCGGCATCGGGGAAACGATGGGAGACGCTGCGGAATTCGACCTTGCCGCGCACGGGCTCGGCCAGTTCCTTGGTGCCGGTATCTTTTTCGGGTACCTGGTCGATCAGCGTGAACACGCTTTCGGCCGACACCAGCATCTTCTGCATGCGGGCGGCGACGTTGGTCAGGCGCTTGATGGGGTCGAAAATCTGAGCCAGCGCCGCCATGAAGGAGGCGAAGCTGCCCACGGTCAGGGCGCCGTGGTTGGCCTGGCTGAGCGCCACGGCGATGACCGCGCCGACCGAGATGGAAATGCAGACCTGGGTCAGCGGCGTCAGGGCGGCATCGGCCGTGGCCGTGCGCATGGCGAAGCGGCGCAGGCGGCGGCTGACGAAATCGAAGCGGCCGCGTTCGACTTCATAGCCGTCGAACAGCTTGATGACGCGCTGGCCGTCGATGCCTTCGCCGACCACGCGGGTCAGTTCGGCGTTCATGTTGACGGTTTCGCGGTTGATGCGGCGCAGGCGCTTGATGAAGAAGCGCGAGATCAGCACCGACACCGGCAGCATGATCAGGATGATCAGCGTCAGCACCCAGGACATGTACAGCAGCACGCAGATCAGCGCGACGACGACCAGGGTTTCGCGCACCAGCACCGTGATGACGTCGGTGGCGTAGCCCGTGACGTTGCCGGCATCGATGGTGAAGCGGTTGAGCAGGCGGCCGGTATCGCCCTGCTTGAAGTCGGCGTCGGGCAGGCCCAGGAGGCGCTCGAACATATCCTTGCGCATGCCCAGCAGCACGTTGTTGGCCACCCAGGCCAGCAGGTAATCGCTGAAGAAGTTGCAGATGCCGCGCAGCAGGATCAGGCCAACCACTGCCAGCGGCAGCGCCCAGACGTAATACGGCTTGGCGCCCGAAAAGCCGCCGTCCAGCAAGGGCTTCATGATGACTGCCAGGACGGGCTGCGTGGCGGCCGCGCCGGCCATCAGCAGGACGGCAAGCAACAATCCCTTCCAGTAGGAGCCCACGCGGCTGTAGATCCGACTCCAGAGTTCGGCTTTGACAGGTTGGGAACTCGCGGGCGCGTTGCGTGCGGCAGAATTCAAAGGAATCACTCGCTTTTATACAATTGTGGCCAGAATTGTACCGGCTGCGCGACAAGTCGCCGCCCGGGCCATGTCCCCTTCAGCCTTAACGCGCCCAGCGCCCTTCCATGTCCGATATCAGCTGCCTGTACGTCCGCTTGCCCAATTGGGTGGGCGATGTTTGCATGAGCCTGCCCAGCCTGCGCGCCCTGCACGCCAGCGGCCTGCCCCTGGTGATCTGCGCCCGCCCCTGGGCCCGCGACCTACTGGACGGCGTGGCCAAGCAGGATTTCATCCCCATGCGCGGCAAGGTCGGACCGGACCGGGCAGCGGTCAGCGCCCACCGCCGCAGCCTGGGCGCCCAGGGGCGCCGCGCCCGCGGACTGCTGCTGCCGGACTCGCTGTCCAGCGCGCTGGTGTTCCGGCTGGCGGGACTGCCCTCGGCCGGCTATCGCGACGACGGCCGCAGCTTCCTGTTGCGCTGGCCCGTTGCCAAACCCGGCGACTCGCTGCACGCGGTCCAGTCCTGGCATCACCTGACCCGCGAGGCCCTGACCCGCTGGGGCCTGCCCAGCGGCCCGGCCGAACCCGGTCCGACCCTGGACCTGCCGCTGACGTCCGCCCACCAGAGCGCCGCCGATCTGGCGCTGGAAGCCGCCGGGCTGGCAGGCCAGCGTTTCGTGCTGATCGCGCCCACGGCCACGGGTCTGCACAAGGGCAAGATCAAGGTCTGGCCGGGATTCGATACACTTACCAGGGCCTTGCAGGCCCGCGGTCATACCGTGGTAATGTGCCCTCCTCCGGCCGAAACCGAGGAAGCGCGGCGCAATGCCCCTACGGCGATGCTGCTGCCTCCCCTGTCCCTGGGCGCATTTGCAGCGTTGACGGCGCGGGCGGCGCTGGTGATTTGTAACGATTCTGGTGTCTCGCACGTCGCCGCAGCCGCCAACGCCAGCGAACTGACGCTGTTCGGCGTCACGCGTCCGGGACGCACCGGTCCGTGGTCGCCGCGCGCCGTCTGCGTAGGCTCGGAGCATGCATGGCCGTCTGGCGAAGAGGTTGAACAGCAAGCCAACCTTCTGCTGGACGAGACGTAGTAATCAGGATTTTTTTCAAGATGCCCTTGTCCAGCTATCTCACAAATCTGATCATTCCTTACAACTTGAGCCTGACCCTGGTTGCCGTCGGACTGGTGCTGGGTCTGTTCCGGCTCCGCAAGACCGGCGGTTCGCTCATCGTCGCCGGCCTTTTGTGGTCGCTGGCTTGGTCTCTGCCCGCGACGTCGATCTGGGCCGGCGGCGCGCTGGAACACCGCTATCCGCATCTGCCGCCAGCGCAATCCCCGACCGCCGACGCCATCGTGGTGCTGGGCGGCAACACCGCCAACGGGCGCGCCAACTGGTTCCTGCCGTATGACAAGGAAACCGCCGTGGTCCGGATCGACACGGCAGCGCAACTTTATCTGGCCGGACGCGCGCCCAAGGTGCTGCTGTCGGGCGGCGCGCTGGAAGGCGACGTCAGCGAAGCCCGCGGCATGGCGCACGCCATCCGCCAGCAGGGCGTGCCAGACACGGCGCTCATCCTGGAAAACTCCAGCCGCACCACGTATGAAAACGCGGCCTTGACCGAGGATCAGCTCAAGGCGCGCGGCATCGGCAAGGTGCTGCTGGTGACTTCCGCGTTGCATATGCCGCGTGCGATGGCGGCCTTTTCCAAGCAGGGCGTGGAGGCGATCGCCGCCCCCGCGCCGCCGCAGATCGTGGAACCCGCCGATGGCTCCGTGCCCCTGTGGCTCCCGAATCAGCGCGCCTATGACGCCAGCCGCT
The DNA here is from genome assembly GCF_014490035.1 of Achromobacter xylosoxidans. Taxonomy (NCBI): domain Bacteria; kingdom Pseudomonadati; phylum Pseudomonadota; class Betaproteobacteria; order Burkholderiales; family Alcaligenaceae; genus Achromobacter; species Achromobacter xylosoxidans. Next base: position 4,634,237 of record NZ_CP061008.1, read on the forward strand.
CCATTCTCAAGGAATACGCGGGCCTGTTCATCTACTGGCTGCGCGGATGGGTCTGAACCTGCAGGCGCCCGCCGCGCTGGAATGCCGGCCCGGCTGCGGCGCCTGTTGCATCGCGCCGTCGATCACCCGGCCGATACCCGGCATGCCGCAAGGCAAGCCCGCCGGCGTGCCCTGTATCCAGCTGCTGCCTGACATGCGCTGCGCGATTTTCGGCCAGCCGTCGCGCCCGGATTTCTGCGGCGGGCTGCAGCCTCAGGCCGAGATGTGCGGCGCCGACCGCGAACATGCGATCCGCTGGCTGGGCGAACTGGAACGGGCGACGGCGCCCGGCCATTGACGCCACGCCGCAACGCCGCCTGGACCTGCCTCAGCGGCGTTCTTGCAGCACCTGGTCGTACAGCGCCTCGTAGCGCGCCGCCACCGTTTCCCAGCTTTGCTCACGCGCGATCTCAAGACCCCGTTCGGCCAGGGCCGCCCGCAACGCGGGTTCCGAGCCCAGCCGCTCCAGCGCCTGGGCCAGTTGGGCGCCGTCGCGCGGATCCTGCAGGATGAGCGCGTCCTTGCCCGCCGCCAGGTACTGCGCGAAGCCGCAGTAAGCGGGCGAACTCACCACGACCGGCAGTCCGTGCGACATGGCTTCCAGCGGCGCCATGCCGTAGCTGTCGTTCAGCGTCGGATGCGCGTAGATGTCGGCGGCGCTGAAGTAGCGGGCGACGTCGGGCGTGGGGTCGATCAGCGTGACGCGGCTGGCGATGGCGCCCGCCGCGCGCACGCGTTCACGAGTCGGCTCGTCCGCGCCCACGACCAACAGCCGGTATTGCGGCGGCAATTGCGCCAGCGCATCCAGTAGCGCCGGCAATCCCTTGCGCAAGGGATTGCGAGCGACCAGCAGGCAGCCGATGGTGTTGGCGTCCCACCCCAGGCTGGCGCGCGTGGCCTCGCGGCCTTCCATTTGCGCCGCGGTCGGCAGCTTGACCCCGGGCGCGATGATGTCCACCGGCAGCTGCGGACCGTAGCTGCGGTGCAGCTGGTCCATGATGAGGCCGGACACCGCCACCACGCGTCGCGCGGGCGCCGGGCGCACGCGCAGCTTTTCCAGCAGCAGATACGTGGCCAGGCGCGGGCTGAGCCAGGCCGTCAGGCGTTGCAGCGGCTTGACGCGGGTCAGCCGGTTGTAGCGCACCGGCGTCACGTGCATGACCTGGATCTCGCCCGCCCAGCCGTTCATGTGCGAATGCACGATGTCGTAGCGGCCGCGGGTCAGGCGGTCGGCGCGCCAGGCGAAATACAGCACGCGCATCCAGCTGGGCAGCCAGCCGGGAAAGCGCACGGGCAAGAAGGGGAACGGCAGGTCGCTGTCGAAATCGCGCGCCACCACGGAGACGTCGTGGCGCTGCCCCAGCACCCGCATCAACTCCACGCCATAAGCTTCAGCGCCGCCGAAACGATTGCCGAAGCGATCGACCAGCAGCGCGATGCGCAGGCGCCGCTCAAGCGCGCCGGCGGGAGTCTTCATACCGGGTCAGGCACTTCTGCAGGAAACGGATGATGTTGGTGGAACGCGACACCGTCACCCGCGGCAGTCCGAAGGGATCGTCGGAGGCCGCCGCCAAGCCGCGCTGGGTCAGCGTCGCGTTGTCGTAGCCAGCCTCGCGCGCCATGACACGATGCTCCGGGCCGTGGTCGCCATAGGGATAGCAGAAGGCCGTGACCGGCGCGCCCAGCGCCTGCTCCAGTTCGTCCTTGGACTGGACGATCTGGCGGCGGGCTTCGTCGGGCGTCATTTCCGGCAGATGAACGTGGTCCAGCGTGTGCGAGCCGACCTCGTTGCCAGCCTGCGCCCATTCCCGCATCTCGTTCACGGTCATCAGGGCCGAGAAGGGTATGCCTTTTTCCAGGTCCCACACATTGCCGCCATCGAACTGGTGCGCCACGAAATAGTTGGTGGCGGTGAAGCCCAGTTCGCTCAGCACCGGCATGGCGTTATGGTGCACATTGCGGTAGCCGTCGTCGAACGTGAGACCGAACACCTTGCCCTGGCGCTCTCCGCGCACGTAAGGCATGACGTCGCGCATGGACAAGCCGCGATAGCCCAGCCTGCGCATCCAGCGCATCTGCCGGGCAAAGCTGTCGGGGTGCACCGTCAGCCCGCGGAACGGCGTGCCCTTGGGATTGGGCTCGCCGATCTGGTGGTACATGAGTATGGGGATAGACATAGGGACAGATTATAAAGCCTGGCCCTATCCCAGCGTGCGTCGGTATACGTCCAGTGTGGCGGCGGCGAAACGTTCCAGATTGAAGTCCCGCAGGCTGGTTGCCCGTGCCTGGACGCCCATGGCGCGCACGGCGTCGGGATGGTCCAGCATGAAACGCAGCTTGGCCGTGATGGCGGGCACGTCGCGCGCGGGCACGATCCAGCCATCGACCCCATCGGTGACATTCTCCGGCAGCCCGCCCGCGTCGCTGACCAAGGCGGGCAGCCCCAACCCCATGATCTCGCGGCAGGCGAACGACAGGGCTTCGCGGTAGGACAGCACGAAACCCGCATGGCAGGACGCCAGCGCCGCCCGCACGTCATCGAGCAAGCCTGGGAAGCGGACCTGGTCGATCATGCCCAACTCGCGCACCCGGGCGAGCTTGGCCTCGTTGGGCGGGTCGCCCGCCACCATCAGCAGCACGCGCTTGCGGTCTTCCGGCGGCAACGCGGCGACCGCGGCCACCAGGTCCAGCCAGCCCTTGTCGTAGTCTGTGCCGCCGGCGCTGCCCAGCAGCAGCTTGCCGTGCCAGTCGGGTCCGAAGAAGATGGCGCGCAGCTTGTCCAGGCTTTCCGGCGGCGGCGGCGCGAAGAAATTGGTGTCGATGCCGTGACGGATGGTGGTGATGGGACGCTTGCCGTAGGGCGACTGCTGCATCAGGCCATGGACGTAGTCGCTGACCGCGATGGCATGGTCGGTGGCCAGCGCCACCCGCAACTTGTGGCCGAAGCTCGCCAGCGGATGGTCGTTGTGCTTGGTGAAAACGATGCGCGGGCGGTGGCGCATGCCCAGCGTCGCCAGCATGACCTGCTTGTGGTCGGCCGAGCCGTTGGCATGGATGATGTCGAAGCCGCCGGCCTTGATCAGGCGGCGCAGTTGCGCACGGTCCTTGAACCAGGACGAGGGCCGCGTCGTGTACTGCATGTCCTCCACCGCCACGCCCGGAATCGCCTTGGCGTAACGGTACAGGCGGCTGGTGGCCGGCGCCGCGATCGTGATCTGGTGGTCCTTGGACAGGGCCTTGGCCAGATTGATGATGTAGGTGACGTGCCCGCCGCCGTTGCCGGCGTGGAAGTTGGTGTAGAGGATCTTCACTTCTTCTTCTCGGCCAGGAACATCAGCTTCGAATAGCGGAAGAAGCTGCCGGCCGAGGCGACCACGGCCAGCACCAGACCGTGCTTGCCGTCCAGGAAGCCGCGCCGGATCAGGTAGATCCGCACAAAGGTCCAGAAGCCGTGGCCCAGCGCGCCGAAGATCGAGGTGCGCCGGCCCTTGGCGTACATCATGGCGGCCGCGTCGGACGAGTAGCGGTTGACCTTGGTGATCAGCGCGTCCAGGTTGTCGTAGGGATAGTGGTGGAAGTAGCCGCGCATCTGCAGCGGCTTGCCATTGGCCGGCACCACGCGCTCATGCACGGCCACGTCGTTGAACCGCGCCGTGCCGCGCTTGAACAGGCGCAGCACGTAATCGGGCCACCAGCCGCTGTGGCGAATGTCGCGGCCGCAGAAATTCGACAGGCGCGCGATTTCGTAGGCGTCGGCGCGCGGCGCGCGCAGCGCTTCCTGGATTTCCTGGGCCAGTTCCGGCGTGACGCGCTCGTCGGCATCGATCGACAGCACCCAGTCGCCCGTCGCCAGGTCCAGCGCGCGGTTCTTTTGCGGTCCGAAGCCGGGCCAGTCCGGGGTCACTTCCACCCGGGCGCCCAGGGCGCGCGCGACTTCGACGGTGCCGTCGGTGCTGCCCGAGTCCACCACGATGAATTCATCGGCGAAGGCCACGGACTTGATGCAGGCGGCGATGTTCTCCACCTCGTTCTTGGTAATGATGATGACAGATAGCTTCATCCGCGATTCCTGAGACGCTTTTTCCAGGCCTTCCAGGCATGAAAGCGCGGCCCCCAGAAGGGATCGCGCGACAGCCAGATGCGCCGGTTCAGCCAGGATCCGCCCTGGTTGCGCACCGCGAAACGATAGATGTGTTCGGGATCCGCGCCGGGGGTGTTCTGGCCGAAAGGGTCGGTAGTGTACAAGTGCCGGAATCCGGCGGCCCGCGCCGCGGCCACGTAGTCCGCGTCGAAATAGCCTTGCGGCCAGCAGAGGTGGTCGCTGACGGAGCCGAGGCGGCGCGTCAGCGTGTCGCGGGACTCCTGCAATTCCTGGGCAATATGGCCGCGCTTGGCGTCGACATCGGCGCCGCAGACCTTGTCCCAGCGGGTATGGGAGTGCGTGTGGGAATGAAACTCAAAGGTGCCCGCCGCCTGCATCGCCTCGATCTCGCTCCAGCGCAGCATGGCCTCGTCGGTCCGGCCCGCGGCCACCAGCTGCTTGCAGGCGTCGTGGTCGGGCGTGGCGGGCAAGGGACCGGCCTGGCCCGCATGCGGGCGCACCGGCCCGTCGCCGATCCAGCCGGTGATGGTGAACAGCACCGCGCGCATGCCGTGGCGCGCCAGCACCGGGTGCGCATGCACCCAGTTGTTCAGGTAGCCATCGTCGAAGGTGATCAGCACCGAGCGCTCGGGCGCGGCGCCGCCGGCCAGGTAGGCCGCGAACTGATCGGCGGACAAGGACTGGTAGCCGGCGCGGGCCAGGCGCGAGATCTGCGCCTCGAACACGTCGGGCGTGGCGGCGATCATGCCGCCAGCCGGCGTGACGTGGTGATACATCAGCACCGGAACGTTGGGCGCGTTCATCCCGCGCGCTCCGCCAGCCATTTGGCATAGACGGCTTCGGTGGTTTCCGCCAGGCGGGCGGGCGAGAACACGCCCTCGTCCCAGACCATCTTGCGGCCGGCCTCGCCCATGCGCCGCCGCAGATCAGCGTCGTCGATCAGGCGCACAAGGGCGGCCGTGAGCGCCTCGGGGTCCTTGGGCGGCACCAGGATGCCGGTTTCGCCGTCGCGGAACATTTCGGACACGCCGCCGACGTCCGTGCCGATCACGGGCAGGCCGCTGGCCTGCGCCTCGACGTAGACGGTGCCGGACGCTTCCTGCTGCGTGGCCAGGGCGAACAGATCGAAACCCGCCAGCAGATTGGGCACGTCGCGCCGCATGCCCATCAGGTGGATGCGGTCCTGCAGCCCCAGTTCGGCCACATAGGCCTGGGTCTGCTCGAACACCGGCGAACCGCCGCCGACGAACACCAGATGCAGCTTGGGCCGGCTGGCCATCAGCGGCGCGATCGCGTCGATCAGGTCCTTGTGGCCCTTGGTGGCGCGCATGACGGCCACGCAGCCGACCACGATGTCGTCATCGGCCAGGCCGAGTTCTGCCCGCAGCGTGGAGCGTTCCACGGGCGGCGGCAGCACGATGGGGGAATAGACGGTGGCTACCTTGCCAGCAGGCACGCCACGGTCGATGAGGTGTTGTCGCACATGATCACTGACCGTCGTGACCCTGTGCGGCAGACAGGTGTAGGACCATAGCGATCCCACCTTGTTCGACAGGTGCCGGGTCCGCACGATGAGCGGCGTCCCCGCCAGCCGGCCGGCGGCGGCCGCGATGACCGTATCGCGCCGGCTGTGGGTATTGAGCACGTCGAAGCGGCCTTCGCGCAGGATGCCGCGGATGGTGGCGATGCCCTTCAGGTAATTCACCGCGCCATCCATTTCCAGGGTGTGCACGGGAAAACCGGCGTCCGACAGACGTTCGGCCAATTGCGCCTTGGGTTGGCAGATGGCTTCCATGTGATGGCCGCGCGCGCGCATGGCGGTCATCTCCTTGAAGATCCGGCCTTCCTGGCCGCCGAAGCTGGTTGCGGCTTCCGAGTGAACGATACGCAGGCTAGGCATCAATACGTGACCTCCACGCCATCGGGTTTGGTCCATTCATTCAAGTTGGCGAGCAGCGTGTCGGCCATGCGGACGCGCCACTCTTCGCCCAGGCGGACGGTGCACAGGAAATTGTTCTTGGTATAGACGATATCGACCGGCACTCCTGGAATGCCGTTCTCGGGTTCGGCCCGGAACGGATTCAGCATCTGCCGCAGGCGCGCCGCGTCGGCGCTGCCGTTGAGCTTGACGCGCAGGGACTTGGCGCGGGCTTCGCGCGCCAGCTGCAGGTCGTAGAGCTGCTCGGCTACGATGCGCATGCCGCCGGAGTAGTCGTCATTGCTGACCTTGCCCTGGACGATCACCAGCTGGTCTTCGCGCAGGCGGTTGCGGTGCTTTTCGTAGAGCTCGTTGAAGACCGAGATTTCGACCTGCGCGGTGCCGTCGTCCAGCACCGCGAAGACCATCTTGCCGCGGCGGGTCATCATGACGCGCACGCTGGCCAGCACGCCGCACATCCATTGCAGGTCGCGCTGCGGTTCGACCCGCACCAGCTGCATGGGCACGATACGGCGCACTTCGTCGCGCCAGGCGTCGAACAGGTGGCCGCTGTAGTAATAGCCCAGCGCGGACTTTTCTTCGGTCAGCTTCTTGTGCAGATCCCAGGGTGCGACCTTGGCGAGTTCGCCCGCCACCACGTCGCCGCTGTCGTCGCCGAACAGCGAGGCCTGGTTGGCGCTGCGGGCCGCCTGCTCGGCGGCTTCCATGGCGGTGGGCACCGAAGCCAGCATCGCCGCCCGGTTGGGCTCGATGGTGTCGAAGGCGCCGGCCTTGATCAGGGCTTCGATGGTACGGCGGTTGACCGCCTGCTTGCTGACGCGGCGGCAGAAGTCGAACAGGTTCTGGAACGGGCCGCCTTCCTTGCGCGCGCGCAGGATGTCCTCGACCGCGCCCTGCCCCGTGCCCTTGACCGCCCCCAGGCCGTAGCGCATGGTGCGCGGCGGCTTGCCGTTCTTGGTGTGCTTGTCGGCGACCGGCTCGAAGCGGTAGCCCGAGAAATTGACGTCGGGCGGCAGCACCTCGACGCCGTTATCCTGGGCGTCGCGGCAGAAGATCTGGACCTTATCGGTGTCGTCCATGTCCGAGGACATGGTCGCGGCCAGGAACTCGGTCGGATGGTAGGCCTTGAGCCATGCCGTCTGGTAAGAGATCAGCGCGTACGCGGCCGAGTGCGACTTGTTGAAGCCGTAGCCCGCGAACTTCTCCATCAGGTCGAACAGCTTGACCGCCAGGTCCGGATCGTGGCCCTTTTCCTTGGCGCCCTGCTCGAACAGTTCCCGGTGCTTGGCCATTTCCTCGGGCTTTTTCTTGCCCATGGCACGGCGCAGCAGGTCGGCGCCGCCCAGCGAATAGCCGCCGATGATCTGCGAGATCAGCATCACCTGTTCCTGGTAGACGATGACCCCGTAGGTGCTCTTGAGGGTGTTCTCCAGGTCGTCGTGGAAATAATCCACCGCGGCGCGGCCGTGCTTGCGGTTGACGAAGTCGTCCACCATGCCCGATTCCAGCGGCCCCGGACGGTACAGGGCCAGCATGGCGATGATGTCTTCGAAGGTGTTGGGCCGCAGCTTCTTCAGCAGTTCCTTCATGCCGCGCGATTCCAGCTGGAACACGGCGGTCGTGTTGGCGTCGCACAGGATCTTATAGGCGGCCGGATCGTCCAGCGCCAGGGCCATGACGTCGAAGTCGCGCTTGTCCTCGTTGAACTGGCGCACGTAGCGCACGGCCCAGTCCAGGATCGTCAGGTTGCGCAGGCCCAGGAAGTCGAACTTCACCAGGCCGGCGGCCTCGACGTCGTCCTTGTCGAACTGCGAAACCGCGCTGTTTTCCTGGCCGGGCTGGCAATACAGCGGGCAGAAGTCCGTCAGCTTGCCCGGCGCAATCAGCACGCCGCCGGCGTGCATGCCGATGTTGCGGGTCAGGCCTTCCAGCGGCTGCGCCAGGTCCACCAGCGCGCGCACTTCCTCTTCCTGTTCGTAGCGGTCCTTGAAGGCAGGCTCGTCCTTCAGGGTGCGTTCGAGCGACCAGGGATCCATCGGATTGAACGGGATCAGCTTGGACAGGCCGTCGCAGAACATATAGGGCATGTCCAGCACGCGGCCGGCGTCGCGCACCACGGCCTTGGCACCCAGCGTGCCGAAGGTGGCGATCTGGCTCACGGCGGCGCGGCCGTACTTTTCCTTGACGTAGTCGATGACCCGTTCGCGGTTGTCCTGGCAGAAGTCGATATCGAAGTCGGGCATGGAAACCCGCTCGGGATTCAGGAAGCGCTCGAACAGCAAGTCGTAGCGGATCGGATCCAGGTCGGTAATGCCCAGGGCATAGGCCACCAGCGAGCCCGCGCCGGAACCCCGGCCCGGCCCCACCGGCACGCCGTTGTTCTTGCCCCAGTTGATGAAGTCCTGCACGATCAGGAAGTAGCCGGGGAAGCCCATCTGGATGATGGTCTTGCATTCCCAGCGCAGGCGTTCGTAGTACTGCTCGCGCTTGGAGGCGCGTTCGGCCTCGTCCGGGAACAGGAACTCCATGCGCTTTTCCAGGCCCTCTTCCGACAGCTGGACCAGGTAGTCGTCCAGGCTCACGCCGTCCGGCGTGGGGAAGTTGGGCAGGCGCGGCTTGCCCAGCACCAGGCTGAGGTTGCAGCGCTTGGCGATTTCCACCGTGTTGGCCAGCGCCGAGGGCACGTCGGCGAAGCGCCGGGCCATTTCCTCGGAGCTGAGCAGGTATTGCTCCTTGCTGAACCGGCGCACGCGGCGCGGGTTGGCCAGGATTTCGCCTTCGGCGATGCAGACGCGGGCCTCGTGCGCCTGGAATTCGAACTCGTCCAGGAACTGCACCGGATGCGTCGCCACCACCGGCAAGCCGGCCTCGCTGGCCAGGCGCATGGCGGCCTGGGTGTAGGCTTCGTCGCCGTCCATGCCGGCGCGCTGCAACTCGATGTAGTAGCTGCCCGGGAACAGGTGCGCCCACTGGCGCGCCAGCGCCAGCGCCGACACGGCGTTGCCCGCGTCCAGCGCCTGGCCCACATCGCCGCCGCGCCCGCCCGACAGGGCGATCAGGCCCTCCTGCCCCTGCAGCCATTCGCGGCGGATCTCGGCGCGGCCCTTGCCCTGGTTCGTCAGGAAGGCTTTGGTCAGCAGTTCGCAGAGATTGAGGTAGCCCTGGTGGTTGCGCACCAGCAGCAGCAGGCGGAAAGGCTTGGCGGGGTCGTCGTCGTTGGACAGCCAGACATCGCAGCCGGCAATCGGCTTGATGCCGGCGCCGCGCGCGCCCTTGTAGAACTTGATCAGGCCGAACAGGTTCGACAGATCCGTCAAGGCGACGGCGGGCTGGCCCAGCTTGGCCACGCGCTTGATGAGGTCGGGGATGCGCACGATGCCGTCCACGACCGAAAATTCGGAGTGTACGCGCAGGTGAACAAATGGGGACGGGGTTGTTACGGCTTCTTCGGACATAAAGGGAATTGTACCTAGTCAACGCGGTCCAAGCCGAGGCCCATGCGGTTGCGCAAAGGACTACGCGGGCGCCTGTGTAACAATACACGTTGCACGTCATCCTCCATTGTTGACATGAGATTTACGCACGAGATTCACCTATGAAATGGCTAATTCCCGGGATCTGGCTGAGCGCCATCCTGTTTGCGCACTTCCGCGGCCGCGTCAAGCTGCCGCTGGGCCGCCAATTGCTGGACCATTCAGTGCTGCTCGCCCCCGTCAACGCCTTCATGGTGCTGACCTCGCGGGTTCCGACCACGCCCTACCTGACGACCAGCGAAATCGCCGAACTCAAGGTGCTGGACGACAACTGGGAGACGATCCGCGAAGAGGCGATGCAGATGGCCGAGCTGCGCCGCATCAAGGCCGCCGACACCCATAACGACATCGGCTTCAATTCCTTCTTCAAGTACGGCTGGAAGCGTTTCTACCTGAAGTGGTATGACGCGCGCCACCCGTCCGCCGAGGAACTCTGCCCCAAGACCGTCGCCATCCTGAAGACCCTGCCCAAGGTCAAGGCCGCGATGTTCGCCGAACTCCCGCCCGGCGGCCAGCTGAACCCCCACCGCGACCCGTTCGCCGGGTCTCTGCGCTACCACCTGGGCCTGGTCACCCCCAACGATGACGGCTGCCACATCATCGTCGACGGCGAACATTACAGCTGGCGCGACGGCGAAAGCGTGGTGTTCGACGAAACCTACGTGCACGAAGCCTACAACCACACCGACCAGAACCGCATCATCCTGTTCTGCGACGTGGAGCGCCCGCTGAAGTGGCGCTGGGCCGAAGCCTTCAACCGCTGGTTCGGCCGCGTCGTGATGTCCGCCGCCAGTTCGCCCAACGACGGCGGCGACCAGACCGGCGCGATCAACAAGCTGACCCACGCCCACTGGGTCATCGACCAGAAGCGCAAGGCCTTCAAGGCCTGGAACCGCAAGGTCTACAAGGCCACCAAGTACGGCCTGATCATTCTGGTCGTCGCGGGATTCCTGGCCCTGTAGCCAACGGCGCCCGGCAGGCCCGGGCGCCCTGCTTTCTTGCGCGGCGGCCCCTCAGACGGGGTCGGGCGCGGGCAGCGTCAGCAGCCCGGTATGGTAGTCATAGCCATAGATCTCGCCGTAGCGCCCCCACTCCACCGCGATCTTCAGCACCCGTTCCGCCTCGTCGGGCTTGAGGAATTCTTCCAGCGAGTCCAGGAAGTCTTTTTCGGGCAGCGCGCCGGTGGGCTCCTGTTCCAGGCTGTGGCGGATATGCGCGGCCAACGGCACGTGCGCCAGCAGCTGGCGCCCGAAAATCGCTTGCTTCTGGGCCTGCTCGGCCAGCACATAGCGCTGGCCCAGCGGCGTCAGGAAGATGTCGCCGCGGTCGATCCGGGCTAAACCGAACAGGCCCAGCGCTTCGCAGGCCGGCAGCAGGTCGTCGTCCGAGATCTCGGCCTCCTCGGCCAACTTGGGCAGGTCGGCCCGGCCGTTGAACGGCGCTTCCGCCAACACGTCCAGCACGCCTTCCATGCGCTCGACTTCGGTTTGCGGGAAACGGTAGCCCAGGCCTTGCTGCAAGGGCGTCGGCACGTCGTGCGCGGGCCGCATGGTCATCAGCGCATAGACCTCGTCGATCAGCGCGCGCACCGGCGCCGAATCCACGTCGCGCGGCCGCGGCAGGCCCACCATGACCTGGCTGCGGATACGTCCCGGGTCGCTGGAAAACACGATGATGCGGTCGGCCATCATCACGGCTTCCTCGATGTTGTGCGACACGATCAGGATGCCCTTGGTGGAAATGCGGCTTTCCTCCCACAACTCCAGCATGTCGTCGCGCAGCGTCTCGCCGGTCAGGACGTCCAGCGCCGAGAATGCCTCGTCCATCAGCAGCACGTCGGGATTCATGACCAGGGCGCGGGCGATGCCGACCCGCTGCCGCATGCCGCCGGAAAGCTCGCGCGGCAGGGCGCCGCCGAAACCGCCCAGGCCCATCAGGTCCAGCACCGCGTCCGCGCGCCTGGCGCGCTCGGCCGGCGCCACGCCCTGGGCCTCCAGGCCCAGCTCGACGTTCTGCTGCGCAGTCAGCCAGGGAAACAGCGCGAACGACTGGAACACCATGGCGATGCCCGAGGCCGGGCCGTACACCGGCTGGCCGCGGTAGGTGACCGTGCCCTGGTCGGCGTTGACCAGGCCCGCCATGATGCGCAGCAGGGTGGACTTGCCCGAACCGGACTTGCCCAGCAGGGCGACGATTTCGCCCTCTTTCAGCGCGAAGTCCACGTGTTCCAGCACATGCCGCTGGGTGCCGTCGGCGGCCCGGAAGGACTTGCCGACGTCATGCAGATCGATCAGGGAAATGGGACCCATGACGAGAGACTCCTAGCGGCCGCGGTCTTCGGCCAGCAAATACAGTTTGCGCCAGAAAAAGCGGTTCAACAGCATCACGAAAATGCTCATGACGCCGATGCCCAGCGCGATGCGGTGGAAATCGCCCAGCTCCGTCATCTGTTTGATGTAGCTGCCCAGGCCATCCGCGACCAGCGAGGTATTGCCCCAGGTCACGTACTCGGCCACGATGCTGGCGTTCCAGGAGCCGCCGCTGGCGGTGATGGCTCCCGTGATGAAGCTGGGAAAGACCGCGGGCAGGTAGACCCGGCGCCACAACAGCCAGCCCTTGAGCCCCAGGTTGCCCGCCGCCAACCGCAGTTCGTTGGGGATGGTCGAGGCCCCCGCCACCACATTGAACAGGATGTACCACTGGGTGCCGAAGATGATCAGCGGACTCAGCCAAATGTTGGGGTTGAGCTTCAACGCCACCATCACGAACACCACCGCCGGAAACAGCAGGTTCACCGGAAAGGCGGCCAGGAACTGCGCCACCGCCTGGACCCGCTGCGAGTATTTGGGCCGCAGCCCGATCCAGACGGCGATCGGCACCCAGACCGCCGAGGCCAGCGTGATCAGCAGCATGACGCGCACCAGGGTGATGCCCCCCAGCCCGAGCACGTGCAGCACTTCGCCCCAGCCCACGTCCTCGTGGACGAAGCGCACCAGTTTGTACGTGGCCAGCAGCGCGCCGGCCGCCAGCAGCGCATCCCAGGCCCGCGTCCAGCGCGGATCGGGCGTCTTGGCGCGGGCGCGGATCGAGGTGCCGTCGTACGGCACGCTGAACCAGCCCAGCGCGCGCCGCATGCGCGCCCAAAAGGCGTTGGACAGCGCCTTCATCCAGCGGCTGCGGCGGGTCCAGTCCAGCAGCCAGGACTGCTGGGCGGCATCGCCCTGCGACTCCTCGAAGCGGAACTTGTCGGCCCAGGCCAGCAGCGGCCGGAAGAACAGCTGGTCGTACAGCAGGATGCCCGCCATCATGGCGCCGATGGCCCAGGCGATGGCGCGGCCGTTTTCCGCGTCGATCGCCACCGCGATATAGGAACCGATGCCGGGCAGCTTGATGTCCTGCCCCGCCACCGAAATGGCCTCGGCGGCAACCAGGAAGAACCAGCCGCCGGACATCGACATCATCATGTTCCAAAGCAGGCCGGGCGTGGCGTATGGCAGCTCCAGCCGCCAGAACCGCTGCCAGCCGGACAAGCGGAAAATGCGCGCCGCCTCGCTCAACTCGGAGGGCACCGTGCGCATGGATTGGTACAGGCTGAACGCCATGTTCCAGGCCTGGGAGGTGAAGATGGCAAAGATGGCCGCGCATTCGACCCCAAGCAGATTGCCCGGGAACAGGGCGATGAACGGCGCGATCGCGATGGCCTGGAAGCCCAGGATGGGGACGGATTGCAGTATGTCCAGCATCGGAATCATCGCCTTCTCCGCCGCCCGGTACTTGGCGGCGATGGCGGCGAAGACGAAGCTGAACAGCAGCGAGAAGGCCAGCGCCGTGAACATCCGCAGGATGGTGCGCAACAGGTAATACGGCAGGTAGACCGGGTCCAGCGAGATCGGGAGATCTTCCCCGACGGCGAAGGGGCGGCTCATCTGGGAGGCGCCATAGGCCATCAGCGCCAGCACGGCCAGCACCAGGGGCAGCAAAGCCCAGTCCCAGCGGTTCGGGGTCGACCGGGACGACGCGCCCGGGCGGGTACGCGTGCTGAAGAGCTCGAACATGGCGGCTATGCTCCTGGGAGCGGCGAGGGAAGGCCCGCGCATTGAAGCATAACCAGATGACGCGTCTCTGAACGGAAAACGACCTGAAATCTTGCAGTAATACGGGACGGCTCCCGCCGTCCCGCCGCGGTCAACGCTTCAGGGATTCCCAGCTTTTCATCAGCCGCTTCACCGAGACCGGCATGGGCGTGCGCAGCTCCTGCGCGAACAGCGCCACGCGCAGTTCCTCCAGCAGCCAGCGGAACTCGTCCAGGCGGGGGTCGGGCGCCCCCTTCAGCGCGGATCTGGCCCGCTGGTACTGCGTCAGCAGCGGCGCCATCTCTGCCACCAGCTTGGCGTCGCGCGCCGGATCGGCGCGCAGCTTGTCGATGCGCGCCAGCACCGCCTTCAGGTAGCGCGGGAAATGCGCCAGCTGGGCGTACGGGGTGTCGCGGATGAACCACTTCGGCATCAGCGCCCCCAACTGGGCCTGCAGGTCCGCATAGGCCGAAGCGTGCGGCTTGGCCTGCGGCAGCTTGCGCTGCACCGCGGCCCACTCCGTCAGCACCGCCCCCGCCAAGCGCGCCACTTCCTGCGCCAGGAGGCCCAGCCGGCCCTTGCCCTCGGCCCGCCGGGCTTCGAACTGCTGCTCGTTGACCGGCCAGGGGTCGGCCAGGCAGGCCTGCCCCAGCGCGCAATCGATGATCTGGTCGCGCAGCTCTTCCTGCGTCCCCAGCGTCATGTAGAGCATGCTGATCTTGGTCAGATCCGCCAGGTTCTTTTCCAGGAATTTCACCTGTTCGCGCAGCCCCAGCCGGAACAGCCTGAGCAAGCCCGCGCGATGGTGCTTGCGCGCTTCGTCCGGATCGTCGAACACGTCCAGGTCGCAATGCGCGCCGCGGTCCACCAGCGCCGGATAGCCGATCACCGACTGCCCGCGCCGCTTGATCTCCATGATCTCCGGCAAGGGGCCGAAAGACCAGGCAGTCAGGTTCTCGTGCGCCAGCGCCTGGGCCACCTGGGTGTCGCTGGCCGCCAACTGCTGGAACGTGGCCTGCGCCTGCTTGCCGAATTCGGCGCGCAGCTGCGCCAGGTTGCGTCCCGCCGCCAGCATGCGGCCGTGCTCGTCCACTACCCGGAAATTCATGAACAGGTGGGCTGGCAGGGTCTCCAGCTTGAAGTCCGCCGCGGCGGGGCGGATCTGCACCTGGTCCCACATGTCGGCGATGATCGCCTCCACCAGCCCCTGCTGGGGATCGGCCTGGCGTTCGAACCAGCGGTCGTAGAAGCCCGCGGCGTAATCCGGCAGCGGCACGCAATGGCGGCGCAGCTTCTGCGGCAGCGACTTCAAGAGCAGGTGCACCTTTTCCTTGAGCATGCCAGGCACCAGCCATTCGCAGCGCGCCGGATCGATCTGATTGAGCGCGAACAGCGGCACCGACAGGGTCACGCCGTCGCGCGGCGAACCCGGTTCGAAGTGGTAATCCAGCGCCATCGACACGCCCTGCCATTCCACCTTCTTGGGGAAGACGTCGGTCGTGACGCCCGCGGCTTCGTGGCGCATCAGCTCGTCGCGCGTCAGCAGCAGCTTGGCGGCGGCCGCCTTGTCCAGCCCCGACACCCACTTTTCCAGCGTCGCCGTCTGCGAAATGTCGGCCGGCAGCTGGCGGTCGTAGAAGGCGTGGATCAGCTCGTCGTCGACCAGGATGTCCGGGCGGCGGGTCTGATGTTCCAGCTTTTCGATGCCCGCGATCAGCTTGCGGTTGTGCGCCACGAAAGCCAGCCGCGTGTCGATCTCGCCCGGCACCAAAGCCTGGCGGATGAACAGCTCGCGCGCCTGGGTCGGATTGACCCGGCCGTACTGAATGCGCCGGCCGGTGTAAATGGTCAGCCCGTACAGCGTGGCCCGTTCATTGGCCACCACTTGCCCGGCCTTCTTTTCCCATCGCGGATCGGACCAGTTCTTGCGGATCAGATGCGCGCCGACCTTTTCCAGCCACACCGGATCGATGCGCGCCACGCAGCGCGCGTACAGGCGGGTGGTCTCGACCAGTTCGGCCGCCACGATCCAGCGCCCCGCCTTTTTCACCAGCCGCGAACCCGGGTGGATATGGAAACGGATCTCGCGCGCGCCCTGGTAGTGGCCGCCTTCGTCGCTCTTGAAGCCGATATTGCCCAACAGGCCCGACAGCAGCGCCATGTGCAGCTGCTCGTAGGTGGCCTCGGTCTGGTTCAGGCGCCAGCCCTGCTCACCGACCAGCGCGGCCAGCTGGGTGTGCACGTCGTGCCATTCGCGCAGCCGGATTGGCGACAGGAAATTCTGGCGCAGCAGGGCCACCAGCTTGCGCTGCGAGGCCTTGTGCTGCACCTGCTCGCCATACCAGCGCCACAGCTTCAGGAAGGAGATGAACTCGGACTTGTCGTCGGCGAACTTGGCGTGCGCCGCCTCGGCGGCCTCGCGCTCCTGCATGGGCCGGTCGCGCGCGTCCTGCACCGACAGGGCCGAGGCAATGATCAGCATCTCGGCCAGGCACTGGTGTTCACGCGCGGCCAGGATCATGCGGCCGATGCGCGGGTCCACCGGCAGCTTGGCCAGTTCGTGGCCCGTGCGCGTCAGCACGAAGGACGAGCCGGTGCGCGAAGCATCCGTGTCGTCGTCCGAGGCCGACGCCAGTTCGATCGCGCCCAGCTCCTGCAGCAGGTGGTAGCCGTCGGCCACCGCGCGGCCCGGCGGCGCCTCGACGAAGGGGAACTGCTCGATGTCGTCCAGCTTCAGCGACTTCATCCGCAGGATGACCGAGGCCAGCGACGAGCGCAGCACTTCCGGATCCGTGAACGGCGCCCGGTTGTTGAAGTCCAGCTCGTCGTAGAGCCGGATGCAGACGCCCGGCCCCACCCGGCCGCAACGGCCGGCGCGCTGGTTGGCCGAGGCGCGGCTGATCGGCTCGATGCGCAGCTGCTCGACCTTGTTGCGCCAGGAATAGCGCTTGATGCGCGCCAGCCCGCTGTCGACCACGAAGCGGATGCCCGGCACGGTCAGCGAGGTTTCCGCCACGTTGGTGGCCAGCACGATGCGCCGCGCATTGGTGCGCGGATGAAAGATCTGCTCCTGCTCGGCCTGCGACAGGCGCGCGTACAGCGGCAAGACCTCGGTGCCGGCCGGATGGCGCTTGCGCAGCGCCTCGGCGGATTCGCGGATCTCGCGCTCGCCGGGCAGGAACACCAGCACATCACCGGGGCCGTGCCGCGCGCATTCGTCCACGGCGTCCACGATGGCGTCGATCAGGTCGCGCTCTTCGTCGCCGGACATGCGCTCGCGGTCGCGGCCGGGCTTGGCCGGCGCGGCTTCGTCTTCCGCCAGTTCCTCGCGCACGGGGCGGTAGCGGACCTCGACGGGATACAGCCGGCCGGACACCTCGATGACGGGCGCCAGCTTGTCCTCGGACGCGGCAAAGTGCCGGGCGAAGCGCTCTGCGTCGATGGTGGCCGAGGTGATGATGATTTTCAGATCCGGGCGGCGCGGCAGCAGCTGCTTCAGGTAGCCCAGCAGGAAATCGATGTTCAGGCTGCGCTCGTGCGCCTCGTCGATGATGATGGTGTCGTAGCGGCGCAAGAGCGGATCGCGCTGCGACTCGGCCAGCAGGATGCCGTCCGTCATCAGCTTGATGGACGCGTTGGGGCCGGTGCGGTCGTTGAAGCGCACCTGGTAGCCCACCACCTCGCCCATGGGCGTGTTCAGCTCTTCCGCGATGCGCTTGGCCACCGAGGTCGCGGCCAGGCGGCGCGGCTGGGTGTGGCCGATCATCTTCTGGCGGCCGCGGCCCAGTTCCAGGCAGATCTTGGGCAGCTGGGTGGTCTTGCCCGAGCCGGTTTCGCCGCTGACGATCACCACCTGGTGGCTGGCGATGGCGCGCGCGATCTCCTGGCGCCGCGCACTGACGGGCAGGTCTTCGGGGTAGGTGACCACGGGTATGGGCCGCTCGGGACGCGGCGCGCGGCGCGCGTTCTGCGCGTCCGCCGCTGCCGCTGGAGCCGCCGCGTCCGCGGCCTTGGGCGCACGCGGGCTGGAGGATTCAGGCATGTACGATTAGTCCGGTTAGCCCGGCATTATAAATTTCCGCGGCTCTCCTGCTGGCGCCGCGGGCGCAAACCGGAAAATCCGGCACCAAATTGGCACTCTTTTCCGCCTGCGCCGGGGCGCGACGGTCATATAATTTCGCCACGCCGTCGCCCGACGGCGCTATGGCGCGGCACTGCGCCGCGTTTTTGCTTACTCTCAGGAATCCTTCCACCCATCATGCCCGACCTGGAACCAGACACCGTCTCCGCCCTCGAAGCCCCAGAATTCGCACCCGCCCAGTTCGTCCGATGGTTCCGAGAAGTGGCGCCTTATGTGCATGCGTTCCGAGGCAAGACGTTCGTGGTGGCGTTCGGCGGTGAACTGGTGCAGGCCGGCGCGCTGAACGCGCTGGTGCAAGACCTGTCGCTGCTGTCCTCGCTGGGCATCCGCCTGGTGCTGGTGCACGGCTCGCGTCCGCAGGTCAATGAGCAGCTGCGCCTGAAGGGCTTTACCCAGCAATTCGACCGCGGCCTGTCGCCCACCGACGCCGCCGCGCTGGAATGCGCCAAGGAAGCCGCCGGCGAGATCCGCCTGGACATCGAGGCCGCCTTCAGCCAGGGACTGCCCAACACGCCCATGTCGCACGCCCATATCCGCGTGATCTCCGGCAACTTCGTCACCGCCCGCCCGACCGGCGTGCTGGACGGGGTGGACTACAAGCACACCGGCCAGGTGCGCAAGATCGACATCGACGCGCTCAAGTTCGCCATCGAGAAGGGCTCGTCCGTGGTGCTGCTGTCGCCGCTCGGCTTCTCGCCCACCGGCGACGCCTTCAACCTGGCCATGGAAGACCTGGCCACCAGCGTCGCCGTGGCGCTGCGCGCTGAAAAACTGATCTTCCTGTCCAGCTCGCAGGGCGTGCTGAACGACGACGGCACGCTGGACACCGAACTGGCCCGCGTGGATGCCGACGCGCTGCTGGCCGGCGGCGAACTCGACGAAGAGACCCACGCCTTCCTGCAGTACGCCTCGCTGGCGGTCAAACGCGGCGTGGCCCGCGCCCACCTGCTGCCGTTCGCCCTGGACGGCAGCGTGCTGCTGGAAATCTTCACCCACGACGGCGTGGGCACCATGGTGGTGGAAGACACGCTGGACGATCTGCGCGCCGCCACCATCGACGACGTGGGCGCCATCCTCAGCCTGATCGAACCGCTGGAAGCGGACGGCACCCTGGTGCCGCGCCCGCGCAGCGTGGTCGAGCGCGACGTGGAAAACTTCACCGTGCTGGAGCACGACGGCGTCATCTACGGCTGCGCGGCCCTGCACAGTTTCCCCGAAGAACAGATGGCCGAAATGGCCTGCCTGATCGTGCATCCGGAATGGCAAGGTTCGGGCGAAGGCGAGATCCTGCTGCGCCACATGGAATCGCGCGCGCGCGCCGTCGGCGCCAAGCGCCTGTTCGTGCTGACGACGCGGACCTCGCACTGGTTCATGAAGCGCGGTTTCGTGCAGGGCGGCATCGCCGACCTGCCGCGCGAAAAGCAGCACAATTACAACCGTTCACGCAACAGCCTGGTCTTCATCAAGAAGCTGTAACAACCGGGCTACCCGCAGGGTCCGCAGGGCTTAGTCGCCGTCACGGCGCCAAGCCCGTTAAAATGCGGGATTACTCATTTCTTCCGGCAGCGAACCATGGCCCGTATCGTCAACTGTGTAAAACTGAAGCGTGAAGCCGAAGGGCTGGATTTCCCCCCCTACCCCGGCGAACTCGGCACCAAGATCTGGCAGAGCATTTCCAAGGAAGCTTGGGAAGAATGGAAGGGCATCCAAACGCGCCTGGTCAATGAAAACCGCCTGAACCTGGCGGACGCCCGTGCGCGCAAGTACCTGAAAGAACAGATGGAGCGCTTCCTGTTCGAAGACGGCGCCGTCGAAGCCCAGGGTTACGTTCCGCCCTCGGCCTGATCCGGTCGCGCCCTTTCCGGCCGCCACCAGATGGCGGCCGACCCGATACAGCCCCTCGCCCGCGAGGGGCTGTTCATTTCCGGCGCCAGCGTCCGCCTTGGCGCCGGCCTTAAGATTCAAGTATTGCTGGCCGTATCATCGCTGTCATGAAAGAAGAATCGCGCCTGTCCCCCTCCTCGCCCATCGAACGCGCGCTCGGCATCGCGCCCGACCGCCGCACGGGTACGCTGCAGGACGTGCAGCACGTGGTGATCCTGATGCAGGAAAACCGGTCCTTCGACCATTATTTCGGCACCTTGCCGGGCGTGCGCGGGTTCGCCGATCCGCATCCCGCGCCCACGCTGGCGGGCGACGTGCTGACGCAGGCCGACGGCGCGGCCCGGGTCCGTCCCTATGCGCTGCAAGCGGAATACGCCAGCGATGCGCGGGTGGGCTACATCACGCCGCATACCTGGGACGACGCGCAGCGCGCCTGGAACGACGGCCGCATGGATCAATGGCTGTCCGCCAAGAGCCGGCTCGGCATGGGCGCCTATCGCGGCGCGGAAATACCGTTCCAGACCGCGCTGGCAAACGCCTTCACCCTGTGCGACGCGTATCACTGCTCGATCCACGCAGGCACCAATCCCAACCGCCTGTTCCTGTGGACCGGCACCAATGATCCGCAAGGCCAGGCCGGCGGCCCGGCCCTGGTCAACACCTACGACCGCCTGGGACCGGCCGGCGAAGGCTACGCCTGGACCACCTACCCCGAACGCCTGCAGCTTGCCGGCGTGGACTGGCGCATCTACCAGGACATGGCGGACAACTACCACGACAATCCGCTGGCCGGCTTCCAGCAATACCGCCGGCAGCATGCCGACGCCGCCGGCGACGCGCCCCTGCGCGACCGCGGCCTGTCGACCTGCACGCTGGACGAGCTGGCGCGCGACGTCGCCCGCGGCACGCTGCCGCAGGTGTCGTGGATCATCGCGCCCACGGCCGACTCCGAGCATCCCGAGGTCTCCTCTCCCGTGCGGGGCGGCGCCTACACGGAACGCGTGCTGGAGATCCTGACGCGCAATCCGGAGGTATGGAGCCGCTGCGTGTTCTTCGTCACGTACGACGAGAACGACTGCTTCTTCGACCACATGCCGCCGCCCGCGCCACCCGCCCGCGCGCCCGACGGCCAGTCGGGCGGCCTGTCCACGGTCGAGCTGGACGGCGAATACCACGATACTCGCCACGGCCCCAGCGCCGCCACGCCTGACGACCCTGCCGGCCTGCACGGCCGCGGGTTTGGCTTGGGGCCACGCGTGCCGATGTTGGTGGTATCGCCCTGGAGCCGCGGCGGCTGGGTCAATTCCCAGGTGTTCGACCACACTTCGGTGATCCGCTTCCTGGAAGCGCGCTTCGGCGTGCTTGAACCCAACATCAGCGCATGGCGGCGCGAGATCGCCGGCGACCTGACTTCGGCCTTCGACTTCACTGCCACCCGCGGTGCGCACGCCAAAGGCCGGCGCCAGGCTTGCGCCCTGCCCTATGCGCTGGACGTGCAGGGGCGCCTGGCCGCCGACGGCGGGCATTACCGGCTGACCCTGCGCAACCCCGGCGCCGCGGCCGCGGTGCTGCATGTCTACGACCGCCACGCGCTGGAATACGCGCCGCGCCGCTACACCGTGAGCGCGGGCGCGCGGCTGGACGACGGCTGGCGCCTGCACGCAGGCGGCGCCTATGACTTGTGGCTGTTGGGCCCCGACGGTCTGCACCGGCGGTTCCGCGGCGATGCGCGCGATGCCGGAACGCTGGAAGCGCAAGTGGCGGCGACGGCGACGGGCCTGAGCCTGCGCCTCGTCAATCGCGCGGAAATACCGCAGCCAGTGAAAGTGGAGTCGCGCATGGGCGACGGCTGGTGCGCCATGGCGCACGTGCGGGCGGACGGCTCGCTGGAGCTTGCCTATGGCGGTTGCCAGGGATGGTACGACCTGGAGATCAGCGCGCCCGCCATGCCGGCCTTCGGCCGCAGGCTGGCGGGCCGCATCGACGCCGGCAAAGCCGGCGTGCCGGACCCGCGGCTGGAAGCAGGGGCGTCGCTGCCCCTGGAATGAGGCCTGGCGACCGAGGGGCCGCCGGGCATCCGGTAGTTACTCTTCCGTGTCTTCTTCTTCGCCGCGCGCCAGGCGCTCGGTGTTCTTCACGCCGGTGTGGCGCACGTCGGCGCCCTTGACCATGTAGATCACGCGCTCGGACATGTTCTTGGCATGGTCGCCGATGCGCTCCAGCGCGCGGGCGATGAAGATCATGTCGATGGCGCGCGAAATGGTGCGCGGATCTTCGATCATGTAAGTGATCAGGTGGCGCAGCGCGCCCTTCCATTCCTTGTCCACTTCCTTGTCGCTGCGCACCACGGCGGCGGCCTGGATGGGGTCAAGGCGGGCGAACGCGTCCAGCGCCTGATGCAGCATGGTGCGCACATTGGCGGCCATGTGGCGCAGTTCGATCACCGGGATATGGCGCAGTTCGGCTTCATGGATGCGGCGCGCGACGGTGGCGACCTTCTCGGCCTCATCGCCCGAACGCTCCATGTCGGTCAGCATCTTGGACACGGCCATCAGCATGCGCAGGTCGATGGCGGTAGGCTGGTGGCGCGCCAGGATGCGGCTGATGCTCTCGTCGATTTCGACTTCGTGGCGGTTGACTTCCTTCTCCCGCTCACGGACTTTCTCGACCAGCGAAATGTCGCCGCTGGCGAGCGCGTCGATGGCCTCCTGGATCATGGCTTCCACCAGGCCGCCCATTTGCAGGAACTGCGAACGGACACTTTCCAGGTCCGCATCGAACTGCTTGTTTGTATGCTCCGACATCCGGGCTCCCTGCGTGTTTGGTCTCATTGCACTGCCCTGAAAAAAGGATATTACGAGTTGGGCCTGCACAACCCGCAAGGTTATGACCCAAGTGTGACAGGATTATGAACACGGACCCCGGCCGCCACAAGGCGGGCCGGCCGGGGCGACGCCGGGAAGCGTCGGCAGCGGACTCAGGCGCGGCGGTCCAGGCGGCGGATGCCGTTTTGCGTGGCCAGCAGGGCCACGTCGGCGCCCGCGATCGCGAACAGGCCGCAGGTCACCACGCCCGCCAGATTGTTGACCCGGGCTTCCAGGCCCGGCGCATCGGTGATGGACAGGCCGGACACGTCCAGGATGACGTTGCCGTTATCGGTGACGAATCCCTCGCGCAGCTTGGGCTGCCCGCCCAGCGCCGCCAGGGCGCGCGCCACGGATGCGCGCGCCATCGGGATGACTTCGACAGGCAGCGGGAACTTGCCCATGGTCTGCACCAGCTTGGACTCGTCGGCGATGCAGATGAAGCGCTCGGCCACCGAAGCCACGATCTTCTCGCGCGTCAGCGCGCCGCCGCCGCCCTTGATCATGTGCAGGTTGGCGTCGATCTCGTCGGCGCCGTCCACGTAGATCGGCATGCTGGTGATGTCGTTCAGGTCCAGCACCTTCAGCCCGTGTCCGGCAAGCCGGGCGGCGCTGCGCTCGGAACTGGCCACCGTGCCGCCGATCCGGCCCTTGAAACGGGCCAGGCCGTCGATGAAAAGATCAGCCGTGGAGCCCGTGCCTACGCCGATGATGGCGTCGGGTCCTGCGACCTGTTCAACGAATTCCAGGGCCGCGTCTGCGGCTTGCTGCTTGAGTTCTTGCTGGGAAAGCATGGCGAGAAATGCGGGAAGGTTTGTCGAGCCAGGAAATTTAGCACGCGGCGGCGGGCCACGCCCGCGCCAGGATGGCCTGCGCATCCGCGCCCGCGGCCAGTTCGCCGAACACGCCGCCACCCGCGATCAGGCGGCTGGCGACGAAAGCCTGCGCCACCGGCGCGGGCGCATGCTGGATCAGCAAGGCAGCCTGCCACAGCCGCGCCAGGCCGGCGGCGATGCGGCGCGCCTGGAACTCGGCCTGGGCGCCGTCGGCCAACAAGGTCCGCCAGCGCGCCAGCGCGTCGTCGAAATCCTGGTACTGGCCCGCCGCCTGCGCGAACTCGCGCTCCAGCGCGGGCAGCGCCCCGGCCTCGCGCTGCAAGGCGCGCAACACGTCCAGCGCCATGACATTGCCGGATCCTTCCCAGATGGAGTTGACCGGCGTTTCGCGGTAAAGCCGGGGCATGGGGCCGTCGTCCACGTAGCCGTTGCCGCCCCAGACCTCCATGCATTCGGCCACCGCGGCGATGGCGCGCTTGCAGACCCAAAGCTTGGCGGCGGGAGTACCCACGCGGACCAGGGCGCGCGCCTCGGCGTCGGCGCGCTCGTCCACGGCGCGCGCCAGCCGCAGCCCCAGCATCATGGCCGCCTCGCTTTCAAGCGCCAGGTCGGCCAGCACGTTGCGCATCAGCGGCTGCCCGATCAGGGGCTTGCCGAAGGCGTGGCGATGGCGCGCATGATGCGCCGACTGCACCAGCGCCTGCCGCAGCAGCGCCGCGCTGCCCAGCACGCAATCCAGCCGGGTGGTGGCGGCCATCTCCAGCAACACGGCCAGGCCGCGGCCCGGTTCGCCCACCATGACGCCCCAGGCGTCCTCGAATTCGACCTCGGCGCTGGCGTTGCTGCGATTGCCGAGCTTGTCCTTCAGCCGGCGCACGCGCACGGCATTGCGCGGCCCGTCCGGTATCCAGCGCGGCACGAAAAAGCAGCTGAGCCCTTCGTCGGTCTGCGCCAGCACCAGATGCGCGTCGGCCTGCGGCACCGAGAAAAACCATTTATGGCCGACCAGCAAATAGGCGCGGCCGCGTCCGGGCGCGCCCAGCGGCGTGGCGCGCGTGGTGACGGCGCGCAGGTCAGAACCGCCTTGTTTTTCGGTCAGGCCCATGCCTATCAGGGCCGAGCGCTTGGCGGCCAGCGGCGCGTCGGCGCCGTCGAACTCGCGGGAATACAAGGCGTTCAGCCACTGCCCGCCAAAGTCCACGACGCCCGCAGGCTCGCGCTGCAACAGCGGCATGGCGGCAAAAGTCATGGTGGTGGGACACAAGCTGCCCGCCTCGACCTGCCCCTGCATGACATAGGCCGCGGCCCGCGCCACCTGCGCACCCGGCTCGGGTTGGGCCCAGGCGCGGCTGTGCAGGCCACGCGCCATGATGCCGCCCATTAGCAGATTCCAGGATGGATGGAACTCGACGCGGTCGATGCGATGGCCGCCGCGGTCGTAGCTGACCAGGCGCGGCGTGCAGCGGTTGGCCTGCGCGCCGGCTTCCAGCGTCTGCGCGCGGCCCAGCCAGGCGCCGTGCGCCGCCAGTTCCGGCTCCCAGGCTTGCGCGCCTTCGCGCCGCACCGCCTCGCGCAAGGCCGGATCGGTCTCGTACAAGGAGTAGTCCTCCAGGGGCGGCACCTGGTTGGATACGGTATGCGTCGCGAACGATGACATGGCTGCTCCCTGGATCGGTCCACTGATGCGCCGCCCGCCCGCGGCGCGGTCTGCCCCTTCCGCCCTATCTGGCCATTGGCGCCACCAGGGCCCAGGGCCGCAGCGCTTCGACCTGCGCTGCCAGTTCCAGCAACAGCGCCTCGCTGCCCAGCGGCCCCATCAGCTGGATGCCGATGGGCAGGCCATCGGACGACATGCCGAAGGGGATGGAGATGGCGGGCATGCCCGTCAGATTGGCCAAAGGCGCGAAAGGCGAATAGCCGATGACGCCCTTCTTGCCCAAACGGTAGGCCAGGTAGTCGGCGTTGTCCATGGCGTAGCGGCCAATGGCCGCCGGCGGCTGCGCCAGCACAGGGCTGAGGAACAGGTCGTAGCCTTGCGTGCCGTCGCGTTCCAGGAAGCGGCCGACCCGGCGCGTGATCTCGTGGCAGGTATCGACGCAGGCCACGTACTGCGCGCCGGAGATGGCGCGGGCGTACTCGCGCGCGCCCAGCGTGGTCGGCTGCAGTTCGTCGGCGGCCAGGCGGCGGCCGCGCGCGGCCACGAAGGCATCGATGGCGTTGGCCGCCGCGCTCGCGATCAGCGGCAGCATGGGCGACAGCACCTCCTCGGATCCCACCGGCGGCGCGGCAGGCGCCAATTCATGGCCCAGCGAGGCGAAGAGGCGCGCGGCCTCGTCCACGACGGCCGCCACTTCAGGATGGATGGCCTCGCCCTCGTAGGTGGTGTTGACGAAGGCGATGCGGCGCCGCGCAGCCGATTGCGGATCGGCGGCCACGCGCGCCACCACGGCACGATAGGAATCCTTCGGCAGCGCCGGCGCGGCATATGGCGCGCCCACGTCGGCGCCGGCGCTGATGTCCAGCGACGCGGCGCAGTCGCGCACCGACAGGGTCATCATGTGTTCGGTGGCCAGGCCGCCCCAGCCTTCGCCCTTCAGCGGACCCAGCGGCATCAGGCCGCGCGAAGGTTTCAGGCCCAGCACGCCGCAGCAGGACGAGGGAATGCGGATGGACCCGCCGCCGTCGCTGCCATGGGCGATGCGCACCATGCCGCTGGCCAGCGCGGCGCCCGCGCCGCCGCTGGACCCGCCCGCGCTATGGCCCGCCTTCCAGGGATTCTGCGTGGCCGGTCCGTAGACCGGCGATTCGGTGGTGGGGCTCAGGCCCAGTTCCGCGCTGGTCGTGCGGCCGAACGGAATCAGGCCGGCACGACGGTAGCGCTTGACGATCTCGGCGTCGACGTTCCATTCCACCTGGCCATACAGCACCGACCCCATGGCGCTGGGCAGGCCCAACGCCGCGGTGCCCAGATCCTTGAGCAAGGTGGGCACGCCCAGGAACGGCCGCTTCTGCAATTGCGCCAAGCGCTGTTCCTGCGACAGGCCGCCCAGCTCCTCGTCCAGCGACTGCGCCAGGCGCAGGCCGATTTCCGCCTGCATGCCGCAGGCCGCGTTGATCGAGGGATTGCGGGCCGCCACCCGATCCACCGCCTGCTGCATCGCAGCAAGCGCAGTGGTGGCCCCTTGTGCGATATCGGCGCCCAGCGCCGTCGCGTCCAGGGTGGAGGAATCATGGCGTTCAGCGGTGCTCATGCTTGCAATGCTCCAGGTAGCTGACGGCGGATTGCCGCTAGCGCCAGGATATCGGCAGTCGCAGCGGGCAACAAGCTCACGCCCCTGCGATGCCGCCGCGGCCGGATCAGTTCTGGCCCGCAGCCTGGTCTTCGTCGTCATCCCCGGGGCCGCCCTCGTCCGCCGCGCCCAGCAGCAGCCGGGCGTCGGCTTCGGGGAGCGCCTCGACGGCCTTCAGGTTCTTGAGCATGGCGCGGGTGCGCACTTCCGTCTGCCCGATCTTGTTGCTGGCAGTGTCCAGCGTCTTCTTGACGCTGGCCAGGGATTCGCCGAACTTGCCGAACTCCGTCTTGACCGCGCGCAGCACCTGCCAGACCTCGGACGAGCGCTGTTCGATCGCCAGCGTGCGGAACCCCATCTGCAGGCTGTTCAGCAGCGCCGCCAGGTTGCTGGGACCGGCCACGTTGACGCGCAGGTCATGCAGCTTGTCCAGCAGGCCGGGGCGGCGCAGCACCTCGGCGTACAGGCTTTCGGTGGGCAGGAACATGATGGCGAAGTCGGTGGTGTGCGGCGGCGCGACGTACTTGCCTGCGATCAGGCGCGCCTGCAGCTCGACGGCCCGGCCCAGCGCGGCACCGGCGTTCTTCACGCCTTCGATGTCGGCGGCTTCCTGCGCGTCCATGAGGCGCTCGTACTCTTCCTTGGGGAACTTGGCGTCGATCGGCAGCCAGACGGGTTCGCCGCCATCGCCGCGCCCCGGCAGGCGGATGGCGAACTCCACCACCGCATCGCTGCCCGGCACGGGCTTGATGTTGCTGGCGTACTGGTCCGGCGTCATGTTGTCCTCGATCAGCCTGGCCAGCTGCACCTCGCCCCAGGTGCCGCGCGACTTCACGTTGGTCAGCACCCGCTTCAGGTCGCCCACGCCCGCCGCCAGCGCCTGCATTTCCCCCAGGCCCTTGTGCACGGCCTCCAGGCGGTCCGACACCAGCTTGAAGGACTCGCCCAGGCGCTGCTCCAGCGTGGCGTGGAGTTTTTCATCCACGGTGCGGCGCATTTCGTCGAGCTTGGCGCTGTTGTCGGTTTGCAACGATTGCAGCCGCTGATCCACCGTGGCGCGCACTTCCATCAGGCGCCGCTCGTTGATCTGGATGAGGCCTTGCAGTTGCTCGGAGAAGCCCGCTGCAAAGCGCGTCAGGGATTCCGCCGACTCGGCGCGCGCGGCCTGGGCATCGCGCGACAAGCCGGCGCGCAGGTCGCCATGCGACTGCGACAGCTCCACCCGCAGGGCGCGCGTGGAGTCCGCGAATTCGCTGCGCAGGCCGCGCTGGCCTTCAGCGATGTCGGAGCGCAGCGCGCGCTCGGTGCGTTCCAGGCTTTCCAGCAGCGCATCGAGCCGGGCGTCCTGCGCGGGCGGGCGCAGCCAGGCCAGCAACGCCGCCAGAAAGGCCAGAACGGCGCCGCCTGCGGCGATCCAAAGCAGATGTATGTCGTTCAAAAGATGCATCTCCAAAGCCGGGATTGTAGGATGCGGCCCCCGTCGTTCAGGGTGAATCCCGCTAGGATCGACCACTGCCGGGCAAGTAAAACGGAAACAAGGGATTAAACTTTGGGGCATTCAAACAGGTTTGCTCCCCCTTGACCCCCCCAGATCCCACCCCCTGTCTCGCCGCGGCTTCATTCCAGTCCGTCTTCGGCCCGCTGGACCTGAACGCCGCCACGCCGCTCGCCTCGGGACACGACAGGCACATATTCCAGCACCCCAACATGCCGTCCTTGCTCGTCAAGGTCATGGATATGCGCGCCCGCGCGGTGTACCTGGAATCGCGCCCGTTCAAGCGCTGGTACAAGCAGTACCAGCGTGAAAGCGCGTACCGCGTCTACCTGACCGAAATTTCCGAGTACGTCACCACCACCACCCGCCCCTCCGGCGTCTGGCAGGTGCCCATGGCGCGCATACTCGGCGTGGCCCAAACCACGCTGGGCTTGGGGCTGGTCGTCGAGAAAATCTGCGATACCAACGGCAATATTGCTCCCACCGTGACGGATCTGGCCAAGCAGGGCAAGCTGGACGACGCCCTCAGCGCGCAGCTGGACGAATTCTTCCAGGACTTGGCCGATGCCCACGTGGTCCTGCACGACATCTCCGCCAGCAACATCGCCTGTGGCCTGAATGCCGACGGCAAACAAGGCCTGTACCTGATCGACGGCTTCGGCGGGCTGCCCCTAATTCCGATCTATGCCTGGAGCAAGCGCCTGAACAGCCGGCGCATCCACCGCAAGTACACGCGCATGCGCGCGGCCCTGGCCGAACGCATCGCCACTGGCGGGTTCTGAGGCGCCTTACGCAAGCGCGGCCGGGGCGCGGGCTGGTCGGCTACGCCTGCGGCGCCTGCGGCAACACCACGCCCTGGCGGTCTACCCATACATAGTCGTGGCCGGCGCGCTGTCCGCGGCGCAAGGGATTGCGCGTGCAGAAGGCCGCATAGGCAGGATCCACAAAACGGTAGTGCAAGTGTTCGTCCCGCCCTAGCGGAATGCCCAGGCGCGTGGTGCAGATCAGGGCCTCGGGCGACTCGCCCACATCCTCCACGTACAGCGCCTGCGGGTCGAAACCGCGTGCATCCCAGTCCGGCACCTTCAGGCCCAACGCCCGGCACAGCAGCGTCTGGCCGGCGCACAGGCCCGAGACCGGCCGCGGCCGCCCCTGTGCATCCGGGTTCAACTGCAGCATGCGGGCCAGCGCCTGCGGACCGGACAGCGCGTCCGTCCAGGGATAGGCGGATTTGATCAGCACGGCGTTGCCCGGCCCGCCGGCGCTGAAGTTCAGCGAATCCCCGCCGCGGGCGTAATACATGTAGACCGTGCCGCCGTCCATGAACAGGGCGCGCCGCTTGTGGGTGTAGCCCAGCGACGCATGGCTGCCCTTCTCTTCCAGGTAATAGGCTTCGGTCTCGATGATGCGGGCCGACAGCCACAGGTCACCCACGCGGTGGCGGATCACCTTGCCCGGCAACTCGCGCGCCAGCTGCGCGGCGTCGCGGTCGAAGAAGGCGTCGGGCAAGGCCCGGCCGGGCGCGCCCGGCGCCAGGCCGGCCTGGACCTCAGGCGAAACGTTCGCCGTAGCGCTTTTCGCTGAAGCCAACGCTCACCTCGCCATCGGGCGTGACCGTAACCGGGCGGCGCACCAGCGCCGGATACTCGGCGATCAGCTGGCTCCACTGCGCATCGGTGTGCGCCGTCTTGCGCTCTTCGGGCAGGTTGCGCCAGGTCATGGACGTGCGGTTGACCAGCTTTTCCCAGCCGCCGACCTGGTCAGCCCAGGACTTCAGCGTGGCGGCCGGCACCGGATTGTCGCGGTAGTCCACGAACGCATGGGCAACGCCATGCGCGGTCAGCCAGTCGCGCGCCTTGACGCAGGTGCTGCACTTCGTCAGGCCGTACAGGGTGGTTTGCTTCATTTGGGTTCGGACTCCTTGCGCCATTGCATGCGGTTGGCCAGGATCACGCAAGTGCCGACCGCCAGGATGAAGAGCGTCGCCAGCGCATTGATTTCGGGTTTCAAGCCCAGGCGCACGCGCGAGAAAACTTCCATGGGCAGCGTGCTGGAGCTGGGGCCGGACAGGAACGAAGCCAGCACCACGTCGTCCAGCGACAGGGTGAAGGACAGCAGCCAGGCCGAGGCCAGCGCCGGCGCGATCAGCGGCAGCGTGATCTTGAAGAACACGGTCATGGGCGTGGCGCCCAGGTCCAGCGCGGCCTCTTCCAGCGAGCGGTCCAGGTCGCGGATGCGGGTCTGGATGACGACCGCGACGAAGGCCATGCACAGGGTCACGTGGCCGACCCAGATCGTGAAGATGCCGTTTTCGGCGGGCCAGCCCAGGCTGCCGCGCAGTTCCACGAACATCAGCAGGAGCGAGATGCCCAGCACCACTTCGGGGATGACCAGCGGCGCGCTCAGCATGCCCACATACAGGGCGAAGCCGCGGAAGCGCCCCATGCGGCCCAGCACATAGCCGGCCCAGGTGCCGATGATGACGGCGGCGGTGGCGGTCATGGCGGCGATGCGGAACGACAGCCAGGCCGCGCGCAGCAGCGCGTCGTCGTTGAACAGCGAGTGATACCAGCGGAACGAGAAGCCGGTCCACGACGTGACGGTGGGCGACTCGTTGAACGAGAACACCATCAGGCTGATGATGGGCACGTACAGGAAGAAGTACCCCAGCCCCAGCACGACGGCGCGCAAAGTCTTGTTGGGCCCGTTCATTTGCGGCCTCCGCTCGCCTGTTCCTGCTGCTTGACCTGGTTGTATTGGAAATACACCAGGGGCACCAGCAGCAACAGCACCATCACGCAGGTCACGGCCGAGGCCATGGGCCAGTCGGCGTTGTTGAAGAATTCATTCCACATCACGCGGCCCATCATGAGCGTGTTGGCGCCGCCCAGCATTTCGGGGATCACGTACTCGCCCACCGCCGGGATGAACACCAGCATGGCGCCCGCGATCACGCCCTGGCGCGACAGCGGCACGGTGATCTGCCAGAACGCCTGCCAGGGCTTGGCGCCCAGGTCGTAGGCGGCTTCGAGCAGGCGCAGGTCCATCTTCACCAGCGTGGCATACAGCGGCAGGATGAAGAACGGCAGGTAGGCGTAAACCATGCCGATGTAGACGGCGACGTCGGTGCGGTAGATTTCCAGCGGACTGGAAATGATGCCCAGGCTCTGCAGCAGGTTGTTGAGCAGCCCGTCGTTGCGCAGGATGCCGACCCAGGCGTATACGCGCAGCAGCAGCGAAGTCCAGAACGGCAGGATCACGCCCAGGAGCAGCAGGTTGCGCACCGCCGGCGACGAACGCGCGATGTAATAGGCGATGGGATAGCCGATCAGTACGCAGAAGAGCGTGGTGATGGCGGCAATCTTCACCGAATTCAGATACGTGGCGAAGTACAGGCTGTCCGTGAACAGCAGGATGTAGCCGCGCAGATGCAGGCTGAACTGCACCGCCTCGTCCTTGAATTCCGCCAGCGACGTATACGGCGGAATGCCGAACTTCAGCTCGGCGAAACTGATCTTCAGGACCAGCAGGAACGGCACCAGCAGGAACAGCACCAGCCAGGCGAACGGCGGCACCACCGCCAGCGCCCGGCCCGATGGCAACCAGTCGCGGGGCGAAAAGCGGATCATGACGCCAGCACCGTGGCGCTGTCGGCGTCCCAGCTGACGAAGATCTCTTCGTCGATGCCGGGCGCGTCCATCGCGGCCAGCAGCTGGCTGGGCACGCTGGCCTCGACCGTCTTGCCGGAATCCAGGCGGATCTGATAGAGCGCGTAGCTGCCCATCCAGGCCATGTGGCTGACCATGCCGTGGGCCCAGTTGTACTCGGCTTCGGGCTGCTCGCGCGACACCACCAACCGTTCAGGGCGGATGGAGACGTGCACTTCCATGCCGAGCGGTTCGCTCACGCCGTGGTTGACGAAGAGCGGGCGGGTCAGCTCGCCGCACTCGATGGCGACATGGTCCGGTTCATCGACCACGATGGTGCCGGTGAACATGTTGGTCGAACCGATGAAGCTGGCGACGAAGCGGGAATTCGGGAAGGCGTAGACGTCCTGCGGCGTGCCGCATTGGACGATCTGGCCTTCGGTCATGA
The DNA here is from genome assembly GCF_014490035.1 of Achromobacter xylosoxidans. NCBI lineage: Bacteria > Pseudomonadati > Pseudomonadota > Betaproteobacteria > Burkholderiales > Alcaligenaceae > Achromobacter > Achromobacter xylosoxidans. Next base: position 4,666,528 of record NZ_CP061008.1, read on the forward strand.
CGGCCAGGCGATGGGCCATGGTCATGGCTTCTTCCTGGTCGTGCGTGACCATGATGCAGGTCACGCCGACCTGCTCCAGGATCTTCACGAGTTCGATCTGGGTCTTCTGGCGGATCTGCTTGTCCAACGCGGACATGGGCTCGTCCAGCAGCAGCAGCTTGGGCCGCTTGACCAGGCTGCGCGCCAGCGCCACGCGCTGCTGCTGGCCGCCCGACAGCTGGTTGGGCTTGCGGCGCGAATAACCGGCCATCTGGACCAGGTCCAGGGCTTCGAACACGCGGTCGTGGATCTCGGCCCGATCCACGCCTTCCTGCTTCAGGCCGAAGGCCACGTTGGCCTCGACCGTCATGTGCGGGAACAGCGCGTAGGACTGGAACATCATGTTCACGGGCCGGCGGTACGGCGGCACGTGCGTGATGTCCTCGCCATCCAGGAAGATCTGGCCCGAGGTGGCTTCCTCGAAGCCCGCCAGCATGCGCAGCAAGGTGGACTTGCCGCTGCCCGAACTGCCGAGCAGGGCGAAGATCTCGTTGCGCTTGACCGAGAGATTGACGGAACGGACGGCGACCACATCGCCGAAGATCTTTACGACATCGGAGATCCGGACGAACTCGTCCGGATCGGCCGAATGCTGCGCCGAGTAACGGCTATCGCTCATGATGACTTATCTTCCAGACTTCAGCTCGGACCACATCCGGTTTTGCAGGCGTTGGATGTTCAAGGGCAGCGCCTTGATCACATACAGGGTCTTGGAGACGTCCGCCGGCGGGTAGATCATGGGGTTGTCGGCCACGTCCTTGACCACGTACTGCCGCGCCTCTTTGTTGGCGTTGGGGTAGAACATGGTGTTGGTGATGGCCGCGTGCACCTTGGGCGTTTCGATGTAGTTGATGAAGGCCAGCGCCTCTTCGGGATGCGGCGCATCCTTGGGGATGACCATCAGGTCGAACCACGCGGGCGCGCCGCCCTTCGGAATGAAGTAGTTCACTTCATAGGACTTCTTGGCGTCCTGGGCGCGCTTGCGGGCGATCATCACGTCGCCGGAAAAGCCGTAGACCATGCACAGGTCGCCCACGGCCAGCTCGTCGATATAGCCCGACGAGCTGAACTGGCGGATGTACGGGCGGATCTTCATCAGCACGTCCAGCGCGGCCTTGTAGTCGTCCGCGTTGGTGCTGTTGGGGTCCTTGCCCAGGTACTTGAGCACGGCAGGGAACACCTGGGCGGCTTCGTCCAGCATGGAGATGCCGCACTCTTTCAGCTTGGCGGCGTTCTCGGGCTTGAAGATCATGTCCCAGTTGGCCAGGTCGACGCCGTCGCCCATGATCTGCTTGACCTTGGTGACGTTGTAGCCCAGGCCGTTGGTGCCGTAGCCCCAGGGAATGGCGTATTCGTTGCCGGGATCGACGGTGGCGACCAGCGCCATGATTTCGGGATCCAGGTACTTCCAGTTCGGGATCTTGGACTTGTCCAGCTTCTGGAACAGGCCGGCTTCGATCTGGCGCGAGGCGTAATGCGTGGACGGGACAACGACGTCGTAACCCGACTTGCCGGCCAACAGCTTGGCCTGCAGGGTGTCGTTGCTGTCGTAGACGTCATAGCGGACCTTGATGCCGGTTTCCTTTTCAAAACCGGGAATCGTGTCCGGAGCCGTGTATTCAGCCCAGTTGTAGACGTTGACGACCTTGTTCTGCGCCACCGCCGCCGACGAGGCCGCCATGACCAGCATCGTTCCAAGCGCCAAGCGCATACCCGCCCGTAGTTTCATCACCAGCCCCCTTGCGTTATGCCGTATGTGACAGGAGTACCAAAAGGCGAAATGATAAAGCTTTTTAGCGATCACCTGCCCAACTTTGCCGGGTAATTGGCGCGATTTGGGCCCGATGGCGGCAATTGGCCGCCGCCGCCCGGATCAGGGCTGGATTCCCACGCCCCAGGCCGTCCAGTAGCTGTCGCGCAGGCGCAGCCAGAAGCGCTCGCCCTCTTCCCCAGCCACCTTGCGCAGCGAACGGCGCAGGCGTTCCAGGTTGGCCTCGCGCTGGCGGTCCGACAGGGAACCTTGCGTGCCGCGATCGAAATCGATCAGCCAGACGCGGCCGTCGCCCCCCACCAGGATGTTGAAGGCATTGAGGTCGGCATGCCAGACGCCGGCCCGGTGCATGCGCACGATGGCCTCGGCCGCCGCCTGCCAGACCGGCTCGGCCAGCATGTGGGCCAGCGGCCGCACGCCGGGGATGCGCTCGACCACGATGGCGGCGCGGTAGATCGGGCCTTGCCGCCAGTAGGCGGCGGCAAGCGGCGCGGGCACCGCCAGGCCTTGGGCGCGCATGGCGGCCAGCAGGCGGTATTCGCGGAAGCTGCGGGTGCGGGCCTCGCCATTCCAGAGATAGGCGTCGCGGCTGATGCGCGCGATCATTCCGCCGCGGCGGTAGCGGCGCAGCACGCCCTGCCAGCCCGCCCCCTGCACGAACCACGCCGCCTGGCGCCCGCCGGCATCCACCGGCCGCGCCCGGTCGCCGTAGTGCGCCGGGTTGAACAGGTCCGGGCCGGCCTCGGCCAGCCGCGAGGGATCGCTCAGCATGGCGCCGCCCAGGGGGCCGGACCAGGCCAGGCGCCGTTCGCCGGATCGGGAATCGCCTTCAGCCTTCACGGTTGCGCATCCAGTCGGCCACGCCGTAGAAGGACTGCAGCAGGCGTTCGACCAGGGCCGGTTCGATCCCCTGGTCTTCCATGGCCCGGCCGATGCAGATGACCCACTGGTCGCGCTCGACCTCGCCGATCGAGAACGGCAGGTGCCTGGCGCGCAGCCGCGGATGGCCGAAACGTTCTATATAGTGGTCCGGACCGCCGAAGTAGCCGCAAAGAAACCAGAACAGCTTGTCGCGCGCCTGGTCCAGGCTGGGGCCATGGGCGGCCCGCAGCTCCTTCAGGTCGGGCTCCATGTCCATGAGGTCATAAAAGCGGTCCACCAAGGCGCGCACGCCCGGCTCGCCGCCAAGTAGGTCAAAAATGCTGCTGGAGTTTTCCACGGGTTCGGTAATCGTATGGACGCGCGTCGGCATCAGGTTTCTCGTAGGGTGACCAGGGGCGGGGTGCGCAACACGCCGCGCAGGGCCAGGGCGCCGCCGGCCCATGCGCCCAGCATGCCCGCGGCGATGCCCGCCAGCCAGGGCCAGAGGCTGAGAGTAATCGTGAAATCAAATACCTGCGTTGACAAAGCCCAAGCGATCGCGGTGGCGCCCGCCGCCGCCAGCAGGCCCGCCAGGCCGCCCACGGCCCACAGCTCGATGCGCTGGGAGCGCGCAAGCTGGCTGCGGGTTGCGCCCAGCGCACGCAGCACCGCGGCTTCGCGCATGCGCTCGTCGCGTGTGGCCGTCAGCGCTGCGGACAGCACCAGCACGCCGGCGGCCAGGGTGAACAGGAACAGCAGCTGCACGGCCTTGCCCACCTCGTTCAGCACGGACTGCAACTGCTGCAGGATGGCGCCCACGTCGAACACCGTCAGGTTCGGGAACTCGCGCACCAGCGCGGGCAGGACCGAGGCCTTTTCGGGCGGCAGATAGAACGAAGTGATCCAGCTCTGGGGCATGTCGGCCAACGCGGCGGGCGTCAGGATGGCGAAAAAATTGACGCGCATCGTATCCCAATCGACCCGGCGGGTGCTGGTGACGGCCACTTCGACCTGCTGGCCCGCCACGTCGAAGGTCATCTTGTCGCCCAGCGCCAGGCCCAGCGTCTTGGCCAGGCCCGACTCCAGCGACACCTCGGCCGCGCCGGGTTCCAGCCAGCGGCCCTGCTCGATGCGGTTGGAGGACGGCAATTCATCGCCATAGGACAGGTTGAACTCGCGGTCCACCAATCGCTTGGCGCGGGGCTCCTCGTAGTCGTCCGGCCCCACGGGCTTGCCGTTGATGGCAATCAGCCGCCCGCGCACCATCGGCGCCAGCGTGACGCGGCCCAGGCCTTCTCGGGTAAGCGCGTCGGTCACGGCCTGGCGCTGGTCCGGCTGCACGTTGATGAGGAAACGGTTGGGCGCATCCGGCGGCAGGGTCCGCTGCCAGCCCTGGATCAGATCGGTGCGCGTCATGGTCAGCAACAGCAGCGCCATCAGGCCCACCGCCAGGGCGCACACCTGGGTGATGGTGGCGGCGCGCCGGCGCACCACGCCAGCCAGCGCGAAACGCAGCGCCGGCAGGCCGGCAGCCAGCCGGCGCACCCGCGCCAGGCCCAGGATGCAGAGCCAGGCCACCAGCGCGAATACGGCGAAGGCTCCTAAAAAGCCGCCCGCCACCACGCCGCCCAGCTTGGCGTCGCCGGCAAACCACCAGATCAGCAGCGCGAAGCCCGCGGCCCCCAGCACATAGCCCAGGGCGCTGCGCGCGCTGAGCGCGTCGGCGTCGCGGCGCAGCACCCGGGCCGGCGGCACATGGCGCAGCTGGGCCAGCGCCGGCAGGGCAAAACCCAGCAACAGCAAGAGGCCGGTCAGCAGCCCCTGCAAGGCCGGGATGGCCGAAGGCGCGGGCAGGCTGGTATCGATCAGCGAACCCAGCAGCATCACCAGCACCTGGTGCACCGCATAACCCAGCAGGCAGCCCGCGGCCGACGAGAACAGGCCGACCAGGGTGAACTCCAGCGTCAGCATGCGCGACACTTGCGACTGCACCGCCCCCAGGCAGCGCATGACGGCGATGCCGTCACGGTGGCGCGTCATGTAGCGGCCGGCGGCCAGGGCCACGGCCACGGCCGATATCAGCACCGCCAGCAGCGCGACCAGGGACAGGAAGCGCTGCGCCCGGTCCAGCGTGCGGCGCACTTCGGGCCGGCCGGACTCCAGGGTGGCAACCTTCTGGCCGCGCTTCAGGTTCTGCTTGAGCCACGTCGCGTAGCCGGCCACGGCGTCGGGCTGGCCCGCAACGAGCATGGCGTAGCCGATGCGGCTGCCCGGCGCGATCAGGCCGGTGGCGGGCAGATCGCTGGCGCGCAGCAGCACCCGCGGCGCCACGTTGACGAATTGCATGCCGCGGTCCGGCTCATAGGTGATGACGCGGTCCACCCGCAGGTGGGCGTCGCCCACGTTGAGCGTGCCGCCCACCTTCAGGTTCAGCAGGGACAGCAATTGGGCGTCCACCCAGACCGCCCCTTCAGGCGGAATGTCGCGCGTCGGGGCGTCGGGTTCGAACGGCGCGCCCGCCACGCGCAGGGCGCCGCGCAGCGGATAGCCCGGCTCCACCGCTTTCAGCGCGGCCAGCTGGGCGCCGTCGCCGGCCCCGACCATGGACGGGAACTGCCAGGTGCTGGACACGGCCAGCCCGCGTTCGCGGGCCTGGTCCATGAAGGCGGCAGGCACCGGCTCGTCGGCGTCCAGCACCAGGTCGGCGCCCAGCATCTGCCCGGCGTCGCGCTCCAGCGCCCGGCCGACCCGGTCCGCCAGGAAGCCGACGCTGGTCACCGCGGCCACCGCCACGACCAGCGCCAGCACCAGCAGCCGCAGTTCCCCGGCGCGGGCGTCGCGCATCATCATCCTGGCGCCCTGGCGCAAGGTGGACCAAAAACCTGGGCGCCTGGCCCGTGACGTATCAGGGAAATCCATCATTCCACAATGTTAACCAACGGCCTAGATCGGGGCCGAATCCCGATATCATCCCGGGGCGGGAGGCGAAGCCACCCATAAAGATACTCAAAACCTGGAGAAGACGATGCGTAAATCCTGGCTTGCCGCCACGATTCTGGCCGCCTGCACGGCCGCAACCGCCCTGCCCGCCGTGGCGCAGAACACTCTGAAGATGGCCTACGCGCTGTCCACGTCCTCGCACTACGGCGCTGGCGCCGACGCGCTGGCCAAGTCCATCGAAGCGTCCACCGGCGGGAAATACAAAGTACAGCAATTCGCCAACAGCGCGCTGGGCGGCGAACGCGAAGTGATCGAAGGCCTGCAGATCGGCACCATCGACCTGGCCATCGTGTCCACCGGCGCCACGCTGAACTTCGTGCCTGAAACGGGTGTCTTCGACATCCCCTTCCTGCTGCGCGACTTGCCGCACGCCCGCAACGTGCTCGACAGCAAGATCGGACAAGATATGCTGGCAAAGTTCCCCAGCCGCGGCATCATCGCCCTGGCCTGGGGCGAACAGGGCTTTCGCCACCTGACCAACAACGTCCGCCCGGTCAAGACTCCGGCCGACGCCAAGGGCCTGAAGATCCGCACCACGGAAAACCCGATCCACATCACCGCCTTCCGCCAGATCGGCATTCTGCCGACCCCCATGGCCTGGCCTGAAGTCGCCACCGCCCTGCAGCAAGGCACCATCGACGGCCAGGAAAACCCGCTGTCGGTGATCACCTCCGCCAAGCTGTCGCAGATGCAGAAGTACCTGTCCTTGACCGGCCACGTCTATGGCCCGGCCCTGGTGCTGATGTCGGCCAACGTGTACGAGGGCCTGTCGGCCGCGGACAAGGCCAACTTCGACAAGGCCGGCAAGGAATCCGCCCAGGCCATGCGCGCCTACGTGGACAACATCGAGAAGACGGGTGTCGAACAGCTGAAGAAGGAAGGCATGCAGGTGTCCGAAGTGGACCGCGCCGCCTTCGCCGCCGCCGTCGAGCCCGCCTACCCCGAGTACTACAAGAAGTTCGACAAGAAGCTGATCGACGCGATCCGCGACACCAAGTAAGCGGGCCCCCGCCCCGATCCGGGGCGAAGCGCCCATGGCGGCGGGATCCCGGTCCCGCCGCTTTCGTTCCCATCCTTTGCGTACAACGCCAACGGGATTCATCATGCGTTTGCTCTGCGCCTTCGACCGCGGCCTGTTCAAACTGGTCTCGGTCCTTGCCCAATTGCTGCTGGTGGCCGCCGCAGCCGCCGCCTTCTACCAAGTCATCGCGCGCTTCGTGCTGCACTCCCCCGCCGACTGGAGCGAGGTGCTGACCCGCGCCCTCCTGATCTGGACCGTGCTGCTGGGCGTGGCCCTGGCCTTCCGTCACGGCGCCATGATCAGCGTGGAACTGCTGCGCAACCTGCTGGGCGGCACGCGCCGCCGCGTGCTCGAAGCGGTGATCGGCCTGATCTGCGCCGGATTCCTCGGCTTTCTGGCCTGGATCGGCGGCAACATGACCTACCGCGTGCGCTTCCAGACCGTGCCGAGCCTGGACATTTCGATTTCCTGGATCTACCTGGCCATCCCCGTGGGCGCCACCCTCGCCGCCATCGCCGTGCTGGCCCGCTGGTGCGCCGGCGAGGAAGACGAGGTGCCGGTGCGCAACGACGCGCAAGGCTGAGCCCCCCCATCGAACATACGCAGCAGATATCGCCATGTCCCAATTAATGATTGTCTCGATGCTGATTTTCTTCGGGCTGTCCGTGCCGGTCGCCGTGTCGATCGGCCTGGCCAGCCTGGCGGGAGTCGGCGCTGCCGGCCTGCCCTGGGTGGTGGTGGCGCAGCAACTCTTCGCCGCGCTGGACAAGTACCCGCTGGTCGCCATTCCCTTCTTCATCCTGGCCGGCAACCTGATGGAAGCGGGCGGCATCTCCGAACGCATGGTGGAGTTCGCCAAGAGCGTGGTGGGCGGCATCCAGGGCGGCCTGGCCTGCACCTGCGTGTTGACCTGCATGATCTTCGCCGCCGTGGCCGGCTCCAGCGTGGCCACCACCTTCGCGGTGGGCGCGATCCTGATTCCCGCCATGATCCGGCACGGTTACCCGGCGCCCTTCGCCGCCTCATTGCAGGCCAGCGCGGCGGAACTGGGCGTGATCATCCCGCCGTCCATCCCGATGATCCTGTTCGCGGTGTCCACCGACACCTCGACCGGCGAACTGTTCATCGCCGGCGTCATGCCTGGCATCCTGATCGGCGTGGCGCTGATGTTCTACGTCTGGTTCTACGCCAAGCGCAACAACCTGGGCAAGCGCGACGGCGAAGGCCGCCTGCCGCTGTGGCCCGCGTTCAAGAACGCCTGGCTGGCGCTGATGATGCCGGTCATCATCCTGGGCGGCATTTACGGCGGCATCTTCACGCCGACCGAAGCGTCGGTGGTGGCCGTAATGTACGCCGTGGTGGTGGGCAAGTTCATCTACCGCCGCCTAAGCTTCAAGCAGCTGTCCGCCACGCTGCACAAGTCGGTGGTGTCGACGGCGGTGATCATGTTCGTGATCGCCAACGCCGGCATCTTCAGCTTCCTGCTCAACCGCGCGGGCATTCCGGACGCGCTGGGCGTGTGGCTGGCGCAGATCTTCGACACCAAGTTCACCTTCCTGATGGGCGTGAACGCGGCGCTGTTCATAATCGGCATGTTCATCGAAACCTCGGCCTCCATCGTGGTGCTGGCGCCCTTGCTGCTGCCGGTGGCGCTGAAGTTCGGCGTGGAGCCGGTGCACTTCGGGATCATCATGGTGGTGAACCTGGCGCTCGGGATGATTACGCCGCCATTCGGGGTGAATCTCTTCGCGGCTTGCGCGGTGGCGAAGTTGCCGTTGGAGAGGTTGATCAAGCCGTTGATTCCGTTTGTGGGGGTGGTGATTGTTTGCCTGATGATCATTACTTATTGGCCGGGGTTGTCGCTGGGATTGCGGGATCTGGTCTACGCGAAGTAAGTCTGTTTGCAGGTTCTGTTGTAGTGGCGGGCGTCAGGGCTTCTTCGTAGGCCGCTCGCCGGCGCGGACGCCTGAGGGGCGAGCGCCCACGATTGCGGTCCGGAGCGTTCGCTCCGGACTGCCCCTGCCTCATCCTCGTCCTCGCCTTCGGCGACTCCTTCGGATTCCGTCGGGCGCATCGAGGTTGCTTGCCCCTCAGGCGCCCGCACCGGCGAGCTACCGGATTCTTGGCCTGTTGCGCTGCTAGAGCTGTGGTTGGTGGCGAGTCTTGCGTCACCCGCTGCTTGCGGCCGCGCGGGCGGCCGCAAGCAGCATACGTGTTGGTGGGCGTCGTGGCTGTCTGCGCTTGCGCGAATGCGGAGAGCTGTTTGCTAATGTCACCAGCATCTGGTGGGTGGGCGGTGATGGGTGGCGCGCGGCAAGCAGCCGTTTACGCATCAAGATCCGTTCGCGCGCGCCACCCATCCGGCGGCGAAGTTGAAATGACGATTCTTGGCCAACTCCGTCTTGGCGCTTGAAGACCGAGATGCGCCGTCGCTGGTGGACAGGCTCACCAGTTCCAGCAGCTCGTCGACTCAGCGCCGCGCCTTGGCCGGAGTGGCCCTCAGACCCAGCCTCGTGATCGATTCGGCGACGATATTGGCCGCGTGGCACTGAGAGCGACGCCCCGTCCAACGCCTTCCAGGTCTGCTCGGACCAACGCGACAAAGTGCATTCCGGCCGGAGCTTGCGCTCTCAGTCGTCAGCTCGCGTAGCTGTCACCAAAGCTCTTTGCTAACTGGCGGGTCGTCGTGCCATTGGGCAGTAAGCAAAACTGTTCTGCAGAAAGCTCTGACGAAGCCCGTGTTAGCCGCTCTGAAACCCCGACTCACGGCGTCGCCGGTCATGCACCTAGTCTTTTTTGGAGATGTGCAGCTGATGTCTATCAGATAGCCTGCGTTCGCCATGTCATCTTTCGCACGAGAAAGAATTCACGAATTGACATGGCCGGGTTGCGGGAGAGATTCGTCCAGATCTGCTCACACCTGTTCCATCAACTCAGTATCAAGCACTGGAGTCGTCTTATGAGATTCAAGAAACGTGCTGCGCCAGCACTGCTGGCTGTCGCCTCCCTGACACTCGCGGCGTTCGCCCAGAACGCCATGGCCGCGGGCGCCTACTCGAGTTCCGCGGTCATGCCGACCATCTACAGCAAGAACCACTGGTACACCGTGGCACCGCCCGTGGTCGGGAGCCCTCCGAGCACTGCAACCATCACCACGGTGTACTACAGCTACGGCTATCGCTTTCCGCGCCCGACCGGCTTTCAAGTGCTGCTGTGCGACAACAACGGCACCAACTGCACTGACGTGACCTCCAGGGGCTCGGGCTCGGTCAGCTTCAAAGGCAAAGGCGTCAAGGCCAACACGCCGGTCCGCTTCCATGCACGCGTCGGTGGCAATGGCACGATGTCACCCCTGATGGGTGATGGCACCGCCAACGTGTCGGTGATGTACGACGACTGATCCGGTAATCGGCGAGCGGGCAATGGGTCTCACCCCGGCTCGCCGTGAATGATGAATCTGCAACTACGCGGCCTTTCGGCCCGCCGGTGTGAGCCAGCCACTAGCCTCAAGGTAGTCTTCGGATTGCGAGTTCGTATGGTCAAAGAGCTTGGCAAGAATCTGAGCCGCAGGAGTACCCTTTGCCTTCTCGGAGTCGTATATCGCCTTGCGCTGCGCGTCGATCACGGCAGCCTCCTTGGAAAAATTCTCCTTGAAGGCTTCGTCGATGATGCGCCCGGAAGAGAGCTTATTCAGCGGCTCCCCCCCTCTTCCCGGTGCAAGCTGGTCGCGTATGTCGTACCAGATCGTGCTGGGTATGTTCACCATGTCATACGCGAACTGTTCAGCGTATTGCGGGTCGGAAGCTGCGGAATTCAACCACTTTTCCTGAATCGCCGTGCGGCCCTGCGTCGCGGCTCCCTCCTGGCTCGAGCGCTTTCGAGCCGCATCGGAAATGCCCACTTGTGTGGTCGAAGAATTGAATCCCTGAAAGAGTCCCTGAAACCCCGCCACGTCCACCGGCGTTGATTTCGTCGTAGTGGAACTCAGCTTCGAAAAGCCCACTCGATCTGCGCCTTGGAACGAAAGAACGCTAAAGCCAGACTGAATATTCATTCACATCTCCAATCAATACAGAAAGTGGCGAGCCTTGAAGTATTTTTTCCTAATCTTCTTGGCGCCTACGCCACGGAAAGCTACGTTGATAGAACAGCGTCTTAACTTATCGCCTGATGCTAGATTGAAGGATCGCGAGCCTTTAGTCCAAAAAGCGAGCGAAAAATGGGACTTTTCTGACTTTTTCCATCCTACGCACACGCGTTCTCAGAGCAAGCCACTGAACCCTCGGCGTTACCTCACGGCCGCGCTGACCGGATTGCTTCTTTTGACGTGCGACGCCGCGTTCGGTGCGGATGTTCTTTATTCCGAGTACCAAGCCAAACAGCGGCAAAGTGCGTTCGCGTTTCCGCTGGAAGAAGCCATCGCGCTGGCGGTGAGGGACAACAGGTTGGTGAAAAGCGCCTACGTCCAGCGCATCAGCCAGAAATTCGACCTCTACGTCAGCGAAGGGAAGTTCTACCCGAAACTGCTGCTCACCACGTCCGCATTGACGAGCAAAGTCAACGGTACCTCCAGCAACGCGAAAGACCTGAACACCAACGCATCGCTCACCTTGCCGACCGGGGCGACCGTATCTATCGCCAATGTCCAGGGCAGGAGCACCGCGGGCACACCTTCGTCTACATCGGTCACGCTGAGCCAGCCCCTGCTGAAAAACGCAGGAATCGATGCGAACACGGCATCAGTCCGCATCGCGCGCCTCGATGATGAAATCAGCCGACTAGCACTCAAGGCAACGCTCTCCCAAACCGTCGCGCAGGTGATCTACGCCTACCGCGAGCTCCTGCGCGCCCAGGAACAGAAGGTGATCGCCGAAGCAGCCCTGGCACGCAACAAAGACCTGTACGAGGTCAACCGCGCGCTGATTGCGGCAGGACGCATGGCCAAGGTGGAGATCCTGCAAACGCAGGCCGAAGTCGCGAATCGAGAAGTAGCGCTGGAAGAAGCGGAGAACCAGATCGACACGGCCCGGCTGGCCCTTGTAGCGTTGCTTGCTCTGGAGCCGCGCACACCTCTATACGCGACCGCTCCAACCAGCGTGGACTGGCGTCCTACCGACCCGACGCGCGCCCTGGAAACGGCGCTCACGCTTCAGCCCGACTACCTCTCCATGAAAATCCTGGTCGAACGGGCCAAGATCAGTCTGGACTATGCCAAGAACCAGCAGCTGTGGGATTTGTCGCTGGTGGCCACCAGAACCCAGGCCCGGAGCAGCGGCGCGTCGTTGGGAGCCATGGACATTCAGGCGTCCGGCGCCCGGACCGACGGCAGCTACGCGGGCCTGCAGCTCACCATCCCCTTAGGGGACCGCTCCATCAAGCAATCCGAGGTGCGCGCCTCCGTGGATCTGCACACCCAAGAACTCAAGTTGCTTGAAACGCGTCAAACGGTGGAGCACCGCATCCGCGATGCCACGCGCAATGTCCAAACCCGATGGCGCCAGCTGGAACTCTCGATCAAGGCCCGCAACTTGTCCCGGCAGAAGCTTGAGGCGGAGAAGGAAAAGCTACAGGTCGGCCAATCGTCGAACTTCCAGGTGCTGTCCTTCGAGAACGACCTGCGCAATGCCGAGAGCGCCCGCCTCAATGCGCAGATCACGTACCTGAACACGCTCACCGAACTGGACGAACGCATGGGCAAGACCCTCGACGTCTGGAGCATCCCCATCATCCAGACCAATGGTTATGAGAACTGAAGAGTCCATGCCGTCAGCCCGGCAGGTCGGCCTCGTAGTCGTGAGCGCCGTCGGCATCATCGAATCACTCAACACCGAGGCGGAGGTGCTTCTGCGGCTACCGAGTGTATCGCTCATCGGCCAGCCGGCCGTTACGGCATTGCTCGATATCGCTGACGAAACGTCCGCGAGCACGTTGATCTCACGGTTCGGCACACCGCCGCGCGGCGGCAGTGCTCGAGAAAGACACCATCACGCCACACGGCTGTACGTGCAATGCGAACGGCTTCCCGGCCCCGAAGCTGATGGCCGTTGGTTGATTCTGCTCGATACCCCGCTCCCCTCGGTCGCACCCGCAGCCGCAGCGCGGCGCGCGGGGCGCACCAAAATTCCCAGGCTGGCCGCCGGTAGCTCGGCGGCCCTCTTGGTCGCTGTGCTGCTTGGGAAAACGTTTGGCCCCGGCGCGGCTCCGCCGACGGCCTCATCTGGAGCGAGTGCAGCCGCGTCGGCTTCGATGACGCCAATCATGGCACCCACCACCCCGGCCTACATTTCCGTCATCGGCACCATCGAGGCCAACGAAACGCTCGGCGTTTCGGCCCCTTTCGATGGCGTCATCAAAGAAAGGCACTTCTCGTTCGACACGGAAGTCAAGCAAGATCAGTTGCTGCTGATACTGGACCCAAACGACTTGAACCAACGCGTCCAAGAAGCCAGGGTGACGATGCTCAAGGCCGCCAAGACCATGCAGGAACTTGAGCGCTGGGACAGAGGCGCCGAAGTCTCGCGGGCGAGACGCACGTTCGAGGTGGCCCGCCAGCAGGTCGAGCAAACTGAGCGCAAAGTGCGGGAAACCGACGGGCTGGTCAAGAAGGGCATTCTCGCCCGGAACGAGTACGACATCGTGGCGGAACAGCTCAACGGTTTCAAGGCCCAGTTGGCGGCGGCAGCGGATGACCTGAAAGCCACCCAGGACAAAGCCGACAAGAGCAACCTGGAGATCGCCAAAATCGAGTATGAGCAGGCCAGGGCGAAGCACGAGGACTTGGCCAGGAGCGCGCTGCTGGCACGCATCGCCGCGCCGCGTGCCGGCATTCTGTCGAAGGCGCCAGCATCCTCTGGACAAGCGCCGGCAACACTTGATGCGGGAAGCCGGATCACGAAGGGTCAGCTGCTGTTCAACGTCGCGCTTACCGGCAAGCTGCGCGTGTCGGCCCGGGTCGACGAAGCGGACGTCGTCGGCCTCGCCACAGGCATGCCTGTGGAAGTGTGGATCGATTCACAGGAGATCGCCCCCCTCCTAGGAAACCTTGCCAGTATCTCGGCACAGGCCATCCAAAGCGGCAACGGCGTCCGCAGCGCCCTGTTCGACGTGAGCGTCGATCTGCCGGCATTGAGCAAGGAGCAGCGCAGGAGGCTGCGCGTCGGAATGTCCTGCAACCTTCGCATAAAAACCCGGGGCGCCGCGAATCCCGAGCCAGGCGGCCCAGCGCGTATCGGCAGGTCGCCTGTGCAGACAAGAAACTGAAATGCTGAAACTGGACCGGATCAGCAAGGCCTACCACAATGGCAGCGGTGCAGTGCCTGTGCTGCAAGACGTATGCCTCGAGGTCGGCGCTGGCGAAATGTGCGCCATCGTCGGAGCATCGGGGTCGGGCAAGAGCACGTTGCTCAACATCATGGGGTTGCTCGACGCGCCGGATAGCGGCGCCGTGCTCTACCGGGGCAAGCCCGTGCACGATGCGGACTTGAAGACGCGAGCTGACCTGCGCAATCGCCACATCGGATTCGTATTCCAAGCCTTCAATCTGCTGCCGCGCATGAGCGCACTCGACAACGTCGGCCTTCCCCTGCTCTACCGCGGCATCGGCAAGTCCGAGCGCCGCCGACGGGCGCAGCGCTGGCTGGAGCGCGTCGGGTTGGCCGATCGCGCAGAGTACCTGCCGGACTCGCTATCCGGCGGACAGAAGCAGCGAGTCGCCATCGCGCGGGCCCTAGTCGGAGCGCCACAGCTCGTGCTCGCCGATGAACCCACCGGCAACCTTGATCCGAAGGCGGCGCAGGACATTCTCAGCCTACTCGGCGAACTGAGCCGGGAATCCGGCGTCGCCGTCGTCATCGTGACCCACGACCCAGCCATCAGCGTCAAGTGTCAGCGGGAAATCGCCGTCAGTCACGGGCGGGCCTTCGTTCGCGAGAGTGCGCCATGGCGTGGATGAATCTCCCGCGCGCGACCGGCTCCTTGCGCGCCATTGTCGAGGATGCCATCGACAATATGGTCGCGGTTCGGCAGCGCACCCTTCTGTCCCTGGTCGGCATAGCCATCGGCGCTGCGGCCGTCGTGGCGCTCTTGAACATCGGAGAGAACACCTCGGACGAGGCTGCGCGCCAATTTAAGTCGATGGGGACGGACCTCATCATCGTTCAGGACAGCCCCGCCCTCGGCGGACAGCGCAAAGCCCCCCCACTCAGGAGCGAAGACGCGCAAGAAATGGCAAACAGTATCGCTGGGGTTTCCCTGGCCGCTCCGCTATCGACGACGCCAGTCAAGACCGGCACAGGAGGAAAGTTGCTCGACGCGACGGCCATTGGCACCACGGAACACCTGATGACCGCAGCTCGGCTGGAACTCGCCCGCGGCCGATTCATTTCCCACCGGGATGGATTGAACACCGTGGTGGTGGTCGGAGGGAATCTGGCTACACAACTCGTCGGCGGCGGCACAGAGCTGGCGCTGGGCGATGAGATCCGCATGGACAACTACCGCTATACGGTCGTGGGAGTCCTGCTTAGTGCGCCACGCAACCCACTACTGCCGTTCGATCTCGACAACGCCCTGATTCTGCCGATCAAGGCGGATCGCCGCGCGAACTCCGCGACCGGAGCGCTATCCAACATCCTGCTTCGCGTTGCCGAGGGCCACGACCCTCTGCATGCGCTCACCGAGGTCTCCTCGTTTCTTCAGCGCAAGGGCAGCAACGCCCAGGCGCAGGGAGCGCTGCTGCTGCTCGACGGCATGCGGCAGCAAGGGCAGATGTTCAAATGGATGTTGGGTGGAGTGGCCTGCATCTCGCTGCTTGTTGGCGGCATTGGCATCATGAACGTCATGCTGGCCGGTATCGCCGAACGACGCCGCGAGATCGGGCTGCGCATGGCCATCGGCGCCGACCAGTGGGGCATCATGACAATGATCGTCACGGAGGCGGTCAGCCTCTCGTTCGTGGGAGGCGGAGCAGGCACCCTGCTCGGCATGCTCGCCTCCGTGCTCTACGCGTGGTTCACGGGCTGGGAGCCGACGCTATCGGCTCTGGCGGCACTACTCGGGTTCGGCATGTCGCTTTTGACCGGATTGTTCTTCGGTATCTATCCCGCCTTTGTAGCCTCGAAATTGAGTCCGATTGAAGCGCTCAGATCCGACTGAAACCGGCTCATCCACGGCGCGGTTGGCGCCCTAGGAGCCGATCCTCGACAAGATCACGCGGCGCGCACTGCATCCCAAGCCACCGCATGACACCGCAACTGCCGCCCGCCGACCCCGACAACCGCCGGCGCCTCCACCTTGCACTGCTCCCGCGCCATCGGACACCGTGGATGAAACGTACACCCTGACGGCGGCAATATAGGATTCGGCACCTCGCCCCCCATCGGCTCCCGATCCCGCCGCGGATCATCCAGATCCGGAATCGTATCCAGCAGCATCCGCGTATACGGATGCTGTGGCGAATCAAACAGCTGATCCGCAGGCGCCTGCTCCACGATGCGGCCCAGGTACATCACCGCCACGCTGTCGGACACATGCCGCACCACCGACAGGTTGTGGCTGATGAACACGTACGTCAGCCCGAACTCCTTCTGCAGATCACCCATCAGGTTCAGGATCTGCGCCTGCACCGACACGTCCAGCGCCGAGGTCGGCTCGTCGCACACCAGGAATTCCGCCTCCGTCGCCAGCGCCCGCGCGATCGAGATGCGCTGCCGTTGGCCGCCGGAGAACTCGTGCGGGAAACGGCCGGCGTCGCTGGCGGACAGGCCCACCAGCTCCAGCAGCTCGTCGACCCTGCGCCGCGTCTCGGCCGGCGTGGCCCGCAAGCCCAGCGTCGTGATTGGTTCGGCCACGATATTGCCCACCCGCCAGCGCGGATTGAGGCTGGCATACGGATCCTGGAAGATCATCTGCGGATGCAGCACGCCGCCCTTGCGGTTGCGCCCGTAGCGCAGCGTTCCGCGCGTCGGCGCCACCAGCCCCACCAGCAACTTCGCCAGCGTGGACTTGCCGCAGCCCGATTCGCCCACGATGCTCAACGTCGTTCCCCGCGGCACGGATAACGACACCCCGTCCACCGCCTTCAAGGTCTGCTCGGGCTGGCGCGACAACGTGCGTTCCAGCCAGGGCGGCGACACGTCGAACCAGCAGGCCAGGTCTTCGGCCCGCAACAACACATCATCGTTATGCGGCATGGGCGACTCCTCCTTGATGCAGCCAGCAGGCGCTGACGGTGGCGCCGGCCGGGGACGCCGCCAGCGGCGGGCGCTGCTGACTGCAGCGCGGCCCCGCCATCGCACAGCGCGGGTGGAAAGCACAGCCGTCGGGCATGGCGTGCAGGCGCGGCATGGCGCCGTCAATCTGGTTCAGCCGGGCCGCGCGCTGGCGCAGGCCGGGAATCGCATTCATCAGGCCTTGCGTGTAGGGGTGGCCTGGCCGGCGCAGCACGTCCAGCACCGGTCCGATCTCGACGATGCGGCCCGCGTACATCACCGCCACGCGGTCGGCGGTCTCGGCGATCACGCCCATGTCGTGCGTCACCAGCAGCACCGAGGTGCCCTGCTCGCGGCAAAGGCGGCGCAACAGCGCCGTGATCTGCGCCTGCACCGATACGTCCAGCGCCGTGGTGGGTTCATCGGCGATGATGAGCGCCGGCCGCGCCGCCAAGGCCAGCGCGATCACCACGCGCTGGCGCATGCCACCCGAGAACTGGTGCGGATAGTGGTCAATGCGTTTGTCCGCCGCCGGAATGCCCACGGCCAGCAGCAGCTCCAGCGCCCGCTGGCGCGCCGCCTGAGCGCTCACCTTGTCATGATGGCGGATTGTCTCGACCAGCTGGTCGCCCACCGTGAACAGCGGATGCAGGCTGGTCAGCGGATCCTGGAAGATCGCGCCGATTTCCTTGCCGCGCAAGCGTTGGCGCGCCTTGGGCGGCAGGTTGTCGATGCGCCTGCCCGCCAGATGGATCTCGCCGCCGCCCAGCCGTCCGGGCGGCTCCAGCAAGCCGATCACCGCCATGCCGGTCAGCGACTTGCCGGCGCCGGATTCGCCGACCATGCCCAGGATCTCGCCGGGCTGGATATCGAAGCTGATGTCGCGCGTGGCGACCAGGACACCGTGGCGCGTGGGGAATTCGACCGACAGGCCGCGCACGGACAGGGTCGGCGCGACGTTGGCCGCGGCCGGCGGCTGCGTGGTGTTGGGAACGATGGCCATCATGACGGACTCCTTGCGGGACGCGGATAGCTGGAGGAGAAAATCTGCTCGGCCGGCGGATGGCCCCAGGTGCGGTCGGGGTAGCGGGCCACCAGCCCGTCGAACTGCGTCTGCGCCTGCTCTTGCGCCAGGCGCGCATCGAAACCGGGGATGCGCCCGTCCACCATCACGAAGCGGCCGTCGATCACCACCTGCGACACGTCGCGCCCGCTGCCGCTCACCATCAGCGTCTGGATGGGATCGATCAGTTGGCCGTTGCGGTCGTGCGAAAAATCGAACACCACGATGTCGGCCTTGGCGCCCACGGCCAGCCGGCCCAGGTCCGGGCGGCCCAGCGCGTCAGCCCCGCCCACCGTGGCCGCGTCGTAGTAGTCCTCGGAGCGGACCGCCTCGGTCAAGCCATCGGCCACGCGGCACAGCATCATGCCCACCTGCATGTTCAGCACCATGTCGGGCGGCCAGGTGTCCGTGCCCATGCCGATGTTCACGCCCAGCTTGCGGTAGCGCGCGAACGATTCCAGCGTGGCGCCGTGGCGTCCCGATACCAACGGGCAATGCACGATGCTGGCGCCGGCATCGCGGATGATTTCCAGGTCGCGCCCGGGCCGCTCGATATGGCGCGAACCCGACACGTAGGTGCCGTGCGGCAGCAAGGCGCGCTCGGACAGGAAGTCCAGGCTTTGCAGCCATTCCGGCGGACTCATGCCGTGCTGCTCCAGCACCAGGTCGTACTCCAGGCGCGATTGGCAGCAATGCAGCCGGATCGGAATGTTCCGCTCGCGCGCCGCGGCGGCCGAAGCGCGCAACAGCGCAGGCGTGCAGGTTTCGATGCGGTCGGGCGACAGCATGGTGCGCACCCGGCCGTTGTGGCGGCCTTCGATCTCGTCGCAGAAAGCCAGGGCCTCGGCCAGCCCCGCCATGCCGCGCGCCTCGTCGTAGTGGCAGCGGATCTTGCCCGCAGCGTCCACATAGGTGTGGCCGCTGCGATAGGCCGGCCCCAGGTAGACGCGCAGACCCAGTTCGCCGGCGGCGTTGGCCGCCGACAGGAATTCGTCGCGGGTCTCGCCCCACACCCGGTAGAACAGCGACGCGATCGGCAGCGCCGTCGTGATGCCGTTGCGTATCAGCTGGGCGAAGGCATAGCGCTTCTGGAACGCCAGCTCGGAGGCCGTGTACATCTCGTACGGCCCGCGCTTCATGTAGCTCTCGGGCCAGATGCGGCCCTTCTTCCAGGCGGGCGAATTGTCGAAGCCCAGGATGGTCGTATCCAGGTCGGACAGCGCGTCCAGGTCCACGAAGCCCGGGCCGATCAACGCCCGGCCGTAATCGCGGCGCTGCGCGACCTGCCCCGGATAGCGGTGGCCGACGTAGACGATGCGGTCGCCCTCGAACACCACCTCGCCGTTCTCGTACAGGCAATGGCGGCCGTTCTCGTGGCCCACCACCCAACGGGCGGTCAGCAGAATGGGACCTTGCGGCGCGTTCATCACGGCGCCTCCGCCAGCGCCCGGCCGTCGCGCGCGACCACGCGCCCGCCCTTGACGACCAGCTTGCGCGGCGGGCGCGAGACGATGGCTTCGGCCACCGTCTCGGCGTCCACCAGCACGAAGTCGGCGTGGCAGCCTGGCGCCAGACCGTAGTCGGACAAGCCCATGACCTGCGCATTGCCGTAGGTGGCCACGTGCAGCGCCAGATCCAGTTCGTCGTCGCGGCGGAAGTTGTTGCGCAGGCCCACCAGCATGGTCCGCTCCAGCATGTCGGGCTTGCCGTAGGGGCCCCAGGTGTCGCGCATGCCGTCGTTGCCGGTACAGACCGTGACGCCGGCCGCGTGCAGCTTCGCCACGTTGGGCACCGGCCGCGAGGCCGAGCCCGTGGTCATGATGTGCACGCCGGCCTTCAGCAAGCCTTCGGTCAATGCCTGCACTGCGTAAGTGTCGGGCATCCCCAGGCAGAATGAATGCGACAAGGTGACCTTGCCCTGCATGCCCAGCGCCAGCACCCGGTCTATGGTCATCTGCATCGAGAACGCGCCGAGTTCGCCCGCTTCGTGCAGATGGATGTCGATGGGCTTGCCGTGCCGTTGGGCCAGCCCGAAGATGGCGTCCAGATGACCCTTGGGATCACGGTCCATGCCGGCCGGATCCAGCCCGCCCACGACTTCCGCGCCCATGCGCAGGGCCTCGTCCATCAGTTCCAGCGTGCCGGGGCGGATCAGCAGCCCGCTCTGCGGGAAGGCGACGATCTCCACGTCGATCTGGTCGCGGTACTGCTCGCGCGCGCGCATCACGCCTTCGATCGCTGCCAGACCGATGTCCGTGTCCACGTCCACATGGCTGCGGATATGGCTGGTGCCGTCGCCGATCGACATCACCAGCTGGCGCGCCGACTGGCGGTACGGATCGATGCCCAGGCGCTTCTTCTCGGCGCGCTCGTTCTCGATCTTGTCGATCAGGCGCGGGCCGACTTCATTGCGATACCAGGGCATGCCGTACATGGTCTTGTCCAGGTGCGCGTGGGCGTCGATCAGGCCCGGCAGCATCAGCGCGCCGCCCCCCTCCACCACCGGCACGCCGGCGGGGGCCGGTCCGCCCAGCGCCTGGATGCGGCCGTCGCGCACCAGCACAGAAGTCATCTCGCCGCCTGCCGGGCGGACTTGGGTATACAGCGTTGCGTTTTCCATCGTTCTACTCTTGTCGGTTTGCGTTCAGCGCAGGCGGGGGTTCAGGGCGTCGCGCAGCCAGTCGCCCAGCAGGTTCACCACCAGCACGATCAGGCTCAGGTACAGCGCGGGAAACACCACCACCCACCACTGCCCCGAAAACAGGAACTGGTTGCCCAGGCGGATCAGCGTGCCCAGCGACGGTTCGGTGGGCGGCATGCCCACGCCCAGGAAGCTGAGCGTGGCCTCGATCAGGATCGCCAGGCCCAGGTTCAGGGTGGCCGTCACCATGACCGGCGTCAGCGTGTTGGGCAGGATGTGGGTCAGCATGATGCGCAGCGAACTCACGCGGATCAGGCGCGCCGCCTGCACGTACTCCTTGCCGCGCTCCACCAGGGCCGAAGCCCGCACCGTGCGGGCGTACTGCACCCAGTTGGTCATGGAGATGGCCAGGATCAGGATCACGGCCGACAGGGTTTCGCGCATGCCCGGCGGCAACAGCTGGCGGAACACCGCCGTCACCAGGATCGCCACCAGGATCGTCGGGATGCTCAGCAACGTATCGCCCAGGCGCATCAGCGCGTTGTCGACCCAGCCGCCGAAATAGCCCGCCGCCAGCCCCACCAGCAGGCCAATGGCCAGCGACAGCACCACCGTGGCCAGTCCGATCACCAGCGACATGCGCGAGCCGTACAGGATGGCGGACCAGACGTCGCGGCCCTGCGTGTCCGTGCCCAACAGGAACTGCGGATCCGAGCCTGCCTCCCAGACGGGCGGCAGCTCCGCGTTCAACAGGTCCAGCTGCGCCAGGTCGTACGGGTTCTGCGGCGCGATCCAGGGCGCGAATACGGCCAGCAGCACCACCGCCAGCAGCACGATGCCCGCGCCCATGGCTACGTAGTCCTGCCTCAGGTTCCACCAGAGGTCGCTGCGCAGGAAGCGGGCAAGCCGGCCCTGCCCCGTTGCGGAAAATGGCTTAGTGAGCATTGGCGCCTCCCTTGACGTGCTGGCTGCGCAGGCGCGGGTCGACCACGCCGTACATCATGTCCACCAGCGTGTTCAGCGCCACGAAGATGAAGGACACGATCACCAGATAAGCGGCCATGACGGGGATGTCCACGAACATGACCGATTGGATGAACAGCAGCCCCATGCCGGGCCACTGGAAGACCGTTTCAGTAATCAGCGCGAAGGCAATCAGGTTGCCGATCTGCATGCCGGTCACGGTAATGACCGGCATCAGGCAGTTGCGCAGGGCCAGCCGGAAATGCACGATGCGATCCGGCAGGCCGCGCGCGCGGGCGAACTTGATGAACTCGGTGCGCAGCGTCTCCAGCATTTCGGCCCGCACCAGGCGCATGATGAGCGTGATCTGGAACAGCGCCAGCGTGATGGACGGCAGCACCAGCGCGGCGCGGCCCGAGGGCGTGAGCAGGCCGGTGGTCCACCAGCCGATCTTCACCGTGTCGCCGCGCCCGAAGCCCGGCAGCCAGCCCAGCTGCACCGAAAAGATCAGGATCAGCATGATCCCGACCACGAAGCTTGGCAGCGATATGCCCAGGATGGACACGAACTGCAGCGCCTGCGCCAGGCGCGACTTGCGGTAGATGGCGGTCAGCACGCCCAGCGGCACGCCGATGACCAGCGACAGCAGCGTCGCCATCAGGACCAGTTCAAACGTGGCCGGAAAACGTTCGGCCACCAGCGCGAACACGTCCTGCTGGTTGCGGTAGGAAATGCCGAACTCGCCCTGCGCCGCGTTGGTCACGAAGTGCACGAACTGCATGCCCACCGACGCGTTCAGCCCCAGGCGTTCGCGCAGTTCATCGCGCTGCGTTTGCGAGGCCTGCTCGTTGAGCATCATGTCGACGGGGTCGCCGACGAACCGGAAAATCACGAAGGCCATCAGCGCCACCGCCAGCATGACGCCGACCGCGTTGAAGACCCGTCTCACTATGAATGCCAGCATGTGCGGCTCCCCTTCAGACCCTAGTCATACGCAGGACCGCCGGCAGGCGGCGGTCCGCGGCGTCACTGCATGCGTACGGTCCACAGGCGCGCCTTGTTGTCCGGCATCTGCAGCACCTCGCCCACGTTCTTGCCCACGGCCCAGGCCATCGGCTGCTGATGCAGCGGCAGGAAGCGCACGTCGTCATGCAGCGTCTGCAGCACGTCGGCCATCATCTGCACCCGCTTGGGACGGTCCATTTCAGCCGCGGCGGCGTCGATCCTGGCGTCCAGCGCCGGATCGCCCCATTGGCCCCAGTTGAAGACCCCAGCCGGGCCGCTGCGGCTGTGCATCACCTGCAGCAGGATGGACAGCGCGTCGATCTGCGGCTCGTTGGCCCAGCCGTGGATGGTGATATCGAACTCGCCGCGCGAACGCTTGGGGTTCTGCAGCGAACGCGGACCGCTGGCCAGCGAGGCCTTCACGCCAATGCGCGCCCACATGGAGGCGGCGGCCTGGCAGATTTCCTCCTCGTTGACGAACATGTCGTTCGAGCAGAGCAGCGACACCGTGAAGCCATCCGGATAGCCCGCCTCGGCCAGCAGCTTCTTGGCACGCGCGGCGTCGAACGGCAGGCGCTCTTCCTGCTTGGTCTCGTAGCCCGGGATGGACGGCGCCACCAGCGCGCCCGTGGTGCGCGACAGGCCGCGCATCACGCGCTTCTGGATCAGCTCCGGCGACAGCGCCATGTACAGCGCCTGGCGCACCTTCAGATCCTTCAGCGGATTCTTGTCGGTGATGTTGGAGCCGACCAGCTTGTCGCCCAGGTTGAAACCGAAATAGAGCGTGCGCAGCTCGGTCGAGGCCAGCACCTTGACGTTGGACGCCGCGCGCAGCCGGTCCAGGTCCTGCAGCGGCGCGTTCTCGGTGAAATTGATATCGCCCGACAGCAACGCCGCCACCCGCGTGGGCGCGGAAGCGATGGGCGTGAATTCGATGCGGTCCAGGTTGTGGCGCGGCTT
Source organism: Achromobacter xylosoxidans (assembly GCF_014490035.1). Classification (NCBI taxonomy): domain Bacteria; kingdom Pseudomonadati; phylum Pseudomonadota; class Betaproteobacteria; order Burkholderiales; family Alcaligenaceae; genus Achromobacter; species Achromobacter xylosoxidans. The sequence continues at coordinate 4,690,060 of NZ_CP061008.1, forward strand.
GTCCCACCAGCCGGGGTTGACCACCAGCACGGTGCGCGTATCCGGACGGTACGACTCCACCTTGAAGGGGCCGGTGCCGTTGGCGTTATGCGTGGCATAGCCTTCGATCTTCTTGGCGGCGTCCGTCGGCTTCAGGCTGTTGTTGTCCACCAGCCACTGGCGGTTGAAGATGAAGATGTTGGTCAGGTCGTTGAGCATCAACGGATACGGATGCGTCATTTCGATGTCGACCGTGTAGTCATCGACCTTGCGCACCGCCTTGAAGGCCGGCAGATTGCCCTTCAGGGGAGAAGCTTCGTCCGAGACCCGCGTCATCGACGCCACCACGTCGTCCGCCGAGAACGGCGCGCCATTGTGGAACTTCACCCCTTTGCGCAAATGAAAGCGCAGCACCGTGGGCGACGGCGTCTCCCAGGACTCCGCCAGCGCGGGCGTGATGTTGAACTTGTCGTCATAGCGGATCAGCGCTTCGTACACATGGTTCAGGAACGCCAGGTTGAAGGTGCTGCCGTAGGAATACGGATCCAGCGAATCCAGGTCCCGGGCCGCGCCCCACTTCAGCGTGTTGGCGGCGTTGGCCCCCGTGATGGCCGACAGCGCGATCACGGCGCCCGCGGTCCACTTGAGCAAAGTCTTCATGGCTGCAACTCTCCCTTGTGTATCGGTCTGAACTCGCCGGGGTCGAGCCCGGCGCGGTGGATAAGACGAAATGGCTAGGAATGCGCGCCCGGGCGGACGAGCGACAGCCGCTGCGCGCGCTCCAGGGACGCCAGCGCCAGCACCTGGGCCAGGGCGGCGCGGTAGGAATCGATGATGGGCACGGCCGGCAGGCGCGGCAGGCTGGGCAGGTAGCCGGCCAGCGCCGCGCCCGCCACGATCACCACGTCCGCGCCCTGCGCCACCGCGGCGTCCAGCGCCCGGCTGACCTGCAAGGCCGACTCGGCCGAACGCGACACGTAGTCCAGGGCATTGCCCGGCAGGGCCAGGATGCCGGCGCAGCGGGACTCCAGTCCCAGCTGCCGGATCTGCTCGCGCAGCATGCCGGGCCAGCGCTGTCCCACCGTCACGATGGCGTAGCGGTCGCCGCGCTGCAGGGCGCTCAGGATAGAGGCCTCGGCCATGCCCACCACGGGTACGTCCAGGCGTTCGCGCACGGCGCCGATGCCGGGTTCGCCAAAGCAGGCCAGCAGGCAGGCGTCGAATCCGCCGTCCGGCGCCTCGCCCGCCGCCCGCTCCACGATGTCCAGCACGGCGTGGGCGGCAACAGCCGCCTCCGCGCGGCTGGCGATGTAGGCGGGGCCGAACCCGGCGGTAACCGCATGGATGCGGACCCTGTCCCCGTAAAAGGCCTCGGCCTGGCTGGCCAGGCTGGCCGTCAGCTCGGAGGTGGTGTTGCCGTTGACCACCAGCAGGCGGTAAGGCGAGGAAAGGGACAGCTCGGGTGCGACGGCCTGGGGTACAGCGGACATGGATCAGCCTTTGTAAACTTGTATACAAACAAGATGATCATTAAAGAACAATCACGTTTGTTTTGTATAAAAACTTGTATACGATTTATGTGGCCAATGTACTCCGCAGAATCTCGGCGGCAAGCTATCGCTAACCCTTAGGCCCGGGTGTAGTATGCTTCCCAGCACAGAGAAAAACGCGCGCCGGCAGCGCCTGCCGGACCATTCCAACACCCTGAAAAGCGCGCAGGCATAGGAGCCAACAAGAAGATGAAGTCCCTCGCGCCGCCGGCCGACGAGCCCGCCAAGAAAGACATCAGTCGCAACGAAATCGTATACAAAAATTTGCGCAGAGCCATCATCGAGCAGGCCCTGCTGCCCGGCGACAAGCTGCCCGAGGACATCATCGGCGAGCGTTTTGGCGTCAGCCGGACCATCGTCCGCAGCGTGCTGACACGCTTGTTCAGCGAAGGGCTGGTGGATTTGCGGCCGAACCGCGGCGCCGCGGTGGCCCGCCCCAGCCTGGAAGAGGCGCACGACATCTTCGAGGCGCGCCGCTGCCTGGAGCGCGACGTCACGCGCCGGCTGCTGCAGCACATCACCGAAGCCGGACTGACCAGGCTGGAACAGCACGTGGAGCAGGAAGAGGAAGCCCGCAAGCGCAACAGCACCAACGAATCCATCCGGCTGTCAGGCGAATTCCATATCCTGATGGCGGAGCTGTCGGGCAATGCGGTGTATGCGCGCTACGTGAACGAGATCGTGTCGCGCTGCTCGCTGATCCTGGCCCTCTATGGCCGGCCGCATTCGAGCGAATGCGCCGTCAGCGAACACATGGAGATCGTGGCGGGCCTGCGCGCGCGCGACGAGAAGCACGTGCTGCACCTGCTGGAGCATCATCTGGAATCGGTGACCGCGCGCGCGCTGCTGACCGCGGACGGCCAGGGCGTGCGCGATATCCGCAAGATCCTGGACCGCTACGGCACGTAGGGACGCACGAAGCCCCCCAACGAAAAAGCGCCCGGTGAGGGCGCTTTTTTGGTTGGAGAGCCTAGATTTCGCGCTCTTCCGTCTTGAGGTTGTTGTCGCGAGCGAAATCCACCACGAACTTGTACGCCAGCGGTTCCAGATCGCGCAAACGCAGATCGACCACGATCCCGCGCACGCCGTCGATCACGACGGGCAGCACATAGGGCGAATAGGTGAGGTGGTTACCGGCACAGCCGGCGGGCCGGAATTGTGCCATTACGCCGGCGAGCCGTTCCGCCCAATCGCTGGGGCGAAAGCGGCTACCGCTTTCGGTAACGCCATGAATTACGAATTGTCTGACGCGAGTTGCCATGAGTTCTTCACTACAGCGCGCCCTTCACGAAAGCCGGATCTTCGGCGTGATCAAACATGCGCCCTGCGCCGCGAATTGTATATGATTGATCCTTTGCCCTCTTTCAAAAAGCGATTCGCCTGGGAAAACGAGCTGTCCGGACTGCCAACCCCGGCGGCATCCCACGGGAACTCCGGCTGAGTCCCGGCGCAATCCGCTTCATCCACAGGAGGATCCTCGATGACTTCGCCTCTGGCCAATATCTACGCCCGGCTGCCGGTATCGTTCACGCACGGCCAGGGCGTCTGGCTGTGGGACGCCGAAGGCCGCAAGTACCTGGACGCGCTGGCCGGCATCGGGGTGTCCTGCCTGGGCCACGCCCATCCGAAACTGGTGGCCGCCATCAGCGAGCAGGCCGCCCGCGTCATCCATACCTCGAACATCTACGAAGTGCCGCAGCAGACCGCGCTGGCCGCTCGCCTGACGCAGCTGTCCGGCATGCGGGAAGTCGCGTTCAACAACAGCGGCTCCGAGGCCAACGAAGCCGCGATCAAGCTGGCGCGCTACTACGCCTACCAGCGCGGCAACAAGCACGCCCACATCATCACCATGGATTCGTCCTGGCATGGCCGCACGCTGGCCACGCTGGCGGCCACGGGCAGCGAAAAGGCGCGCAAGGGCTTCGAGCCCCTGCCCTCGGGCTTCATCCAGGTGCCTTACAACAGCGTGGACGCGGTGCGCGCCGCCGGCGACGCCGAGCCGCGCGTGGCTGCGGTGCTGCTGGAAGTGCTGCAGGGCGAAGGCGGCATCCGCCCCTCCGACATCGCCTATCTGCAGGAAGTGCGGCGGCTGTGCACCGAGCGCGGCTGGCTGCTCATGATCGACGAAGTCCAGTCCGGCATCGGCCGCACCGGCAAGTGGTTCGCCCACCAGTGGGCCGACATCGTGCCCGACGTCATGACCCTGGCCAAGGGCCTGGCGGGCGGCGTGCCCATCGGCGCCATGCTGGCCGCCGGCCCCGCCGCGGGCGTGTTAACCCCCGGCAGCCACGGCACCACGTTCGGCGGCGGCCCGCTGGTCTGTGCGGCCGGGCTGGCCGTGCTGGATGCGCTGGAATCCGAAAACCTGCTCGCCAACGCCCACGACGTGGGCAATCACCTGAAAACCGCCCTGGCCGATGCGCTGACCGGCGTCGCGGGCGTCACCGACATCCGCGGCCGCGGCCTGATGCTGGGCATCGAGCTGGCCCGCCCCTGCGGCGTGCTGGCCCTGCGCGCCATGCAGGCCGGCCTGCTTATCAACGTCACGCGCGACCGCGTGATCCGCATGTTGCCGCCGCTGATCCTCAACCGCGACGAAGCCGACCGCATCGTCGCCATCCTGGTTCCGCTCATCCAGGAATTCCTGGCCGAAACACCATAAAATCAACGTCCCGCCCGGGCCATGAGCCTGGCCGGGCCCCATGACCTGCGACATCACCATGACACCTCCCACGACTCAAAACGGCCCGCTGCGGCACTTCCTGCAGTTCAAGGACTTCTCGTCCGCCGAGATCGCCTACGTGCTGGACCGCGCGCGCCTGATCAAGGACAAGTTCAAACGCTACGAACCCCACATGCCGCTGCATGACCGCACGCTGGCGATGGTGTTCGAAAAGGCCAGCACGCGCACCCGAGTGTCGTTCGAGGCCGGCATGTACCAGATGGGCGGTTCGGTCATCAACCTGACCTCCAACGATTCGCAGCTGGGCCGCTCCGAGCCCATCGAAGACACCGCGCGCGTCATCTCGCGCATGGTCGACATCGTCATGATCCGCACGTTCGAGCAGACCCGCATCGAGCGCTTCGCCTCGCACTCGCGCGTGCCGGTGATCAACGGCCTGACCAACGAATTCCACCCCTGCCAGATCCTGGCGGACATCTTCACCTACATCGAGCACCGCGGCCCCATCGCCGGCAAGACGGTGGCCTGGGTGGGCGATGCCAACAACATGGCCTACACCTGGCTGCAAGCCGCGGAAATGCTGGGTTTCACGCTGCACGTGTCGACCCCGGCCGGCTACGAACTCGAAGCCTCGCGCATCGGCACGCCACCGGCCACGGTGCTGCGCCAATTCAAGGACCCCATGGAAGCCTGCAAGGGCGCGCACCTGGTCACCACCGACGTCTGGACCAGCATGGGCTATGAAGCCGAAAACGAAGAGCGCCGCGCCGCTTTCGCCGACTGGTGCGTGGACGCCGAAATGATGGCCGCCGCCGATTCCCAGGCCGTGTTCATGCACTGCCTGCCCGCCCACCGCGGCGAGGAAGTCACCGGCGAAGTCATCGACGGACCGCAAAGCGTGGTCTGGGACGAAGCCGAAAACCGCCTGCACGTGCAGAAGGCGCTGATGGAGTTCCTGCTGCTGGGCCAGATCAAGTAAGACCACCCCCATATGGAAAAGCCTGCGCATCTCGCGATGCGCAGGCTTTTTTCATGGGCACGACACACCCGAATTCAAATCCGATGCGGCGGACGCCGCGCAATTACAGAATCCGTTTGAACATGGTCCGGCGCGTATTGCGGAAGGATGGCCGCACGCGGCTGCTCCAGTCGCTGGCGCGCACGGCCAGCCAGGGCGGGCTGCCGAAGGTTTCGCGCGTGTGCAGGTCATAGCAGGCCAGATAGCGCGGCGACTCGTCGCGGCATTCATAGCGCATGGCGCGCACCGTGCCAGGCACCGAGGCCAGGCCCGGCAGATGCTCCTGGTCGTACCAGGCGTTCAGGTCGGCTTCCGCCTCGGGCAACACGTCGGTCTCGACGATGTAATGCCACGGCGCGTCCTGCCCCGCCGAGGCGCCCGCCAGGTCCAGCGTCTGATGCAGCACGCGGCTGCGCGCGCCCGGGAAGCTCTCGGCCAGGCGGGCCTGCGCTTCCGGCAAGACCGCCGCCGATCCGCGCAGATAGACGTAGGTTTCGTCCTCTTCCAGGGCGGCATAAGCGGCGGCGCGCAAGCCTGCCAATCCTTGGGTCAGGGTCTGTTCAAGTTCACGTGCGCGCGGCGTGTCGAAGCGCTCGCCCAGCGATACCAGCAATACGGTTTCCTGCACTCCAGTCTCCTTCAATGTCCGACGCGCAAGGCCACCAGGAAGCGCGACACCATGTTGTACGCGCCCACGGTCGCCGCCAGTTCCACCAGCCGCGTGTCATCGTAGCGCGCGCGCAGCGGCGCGAACACGGCGTCCGGCACCTCGATGTCGCGCGTCATCGCGTCCGTCAGCGCCAGCACTTCGGCCTCGCCGGCTTCCAGGCCCTGCAGCGCCGACGGCGCCGGACCGCCGCGCAATGCGTCCACCAGCGCCTGCGGCATGCCAGCGGCCAGCGCGTGCGGCACATGCGCCTCGAACTCGTACGGCGCATTGTTCAAGGTCGCCACGCGCAGGATGATCAGTTCGCGCAGGCGCGGCGGCACCGCCGTGTTCAGGCGGATCGCGGTCAGCATGGCCTCCCAGCCCTGGACCACGGCCGGGCTGTTCAGCAACACCTGGTACAGCGGCGAGATGCGCCCCCGCGCAGCCGATATCCGCGCCTCGATCGCGGCCAGTTCCGGGCGGCTGCCCGGCGTCACCAGCCCTACTCTGCATGCGTTCATCTTCACTCCGGACGGATGTTCTTGCGCTGGATCAGCGAGGTCCACTTCTCGCGGTCGGATGCGATCAGGGCAGCCAGTTCCTGCGGGCTGCCGGGCGCGGCCTGCGCCCCGAACTTCTCCAGCCGGGCGCGCACGCTCTCCGTGTTCAGCGCGGCGCGCACGGCCTGGTTGAGCTTGTCGATCGTGGCAGGCGGCGTGGCGGCCGGCGCAACGATGCCGTACCAGTTGTTGGACTCCACGCCGGCGATGCCCTGCTCGGCCAGGGTCTTGACCTCGGGCAGCAGCGGATGGCGGGTAGGCGCGGCGATGCCCAGGGGCTTCAGCTTGCCGCCCTGGATATGGCCGATCAGGCCCGGCACGTCGCCGAAGAAGCCCGACACCTGGTTGCCCATCACGTCATTGATGACCGGCGCCGCGCCTTTGTAGGGCACGTGCATCACGTTCGCCTTGCTGGAATCGGCGAACATTTCCAGAGTCAGGTGGGGAATGCTGCCGATGCCCGACGAGCCGATCGCCACCGACTGCGAGGCAGCCTGGGACTTCTTGACGAAGTCAGCCGCGTCGGCCGCCGGATTGGACGGATTGACCACGAACACCGTGGCGTTGTTGACCACCTTGGACACCGGCGCGAAATCGCGCACGGGGTCATACGGCAAGTCCTTGTACAGCGCCGGGCTGATCGCGACCGCGCCCACGCTGGTCAGGAACAGCACCGAGCCGTCAGCGGGCGCCTTGGCAACGTAGGCTGCGGCGATGTTGCCGTTGGCGCCGGCCTTGTTCTCCACGATGACCTGCTGCTTGAGCTCCTTGCCCAATTGCTCGGCCAAGACCCGGCCGACCAGATCCACCGGCCCGCCAGGCGGGAAGGCGATGATGAGGCGCACCGGCCCATCGGCATGGGCGGATCCCAGGGCGGCCAGGCTCAGCAGGCCGGCGGACAGTATTTTCTTGAACATGGTGTCTCCTGATTGAATGGAATTTTCTTGTCGTTCGCACGCCGCCAGATGGCGGCGGCGTTTGCCGCGCCTACTCGAATCCGTACAGCCGCGCCGGGTTGTCCACCAGGATGCGCTGGCGCAGGGCCGCATCGGGGCAAGCTTCGAAAAACAGGTCGACCAGCTCGCCGTCATCCGGCATGTCGCCCGCCACGTTCGGATGCGGCCAGTCCGTGCCCCACAGGCAGCGTTCGGGCAAGGTCTCGGCCAGCGCGCGCACGAAGGGCAGACCTTCGGCGTACGGACGCTTGCCCGACGCGATGCGGTCGATGCCCGACACCTTGACCCAGGCCTGCGGCACCTGCGCCAGGCCCAGCAGCGCCCGCATCGCCGGCGACGCCAAGCCATCGCCCGCCTTCAGCCGTCCCATGTGGTCGACCACGAAGGGCAGCGGCAGCGCGGCCAGGCGCGGCAGCAGCTCCGGCAGCATCGCGCCGTCCAGGTGCAGGCACAGATGCCAGCCCAGCGGCGCGATCAGCGCCACGACGCGGCCAAAGACCGCCGGATCGGGTGCGCCGCCCAGATGCGGCACGAAGTTGAAACGGGCGGCGCGCACGCCGCCCTCATGCAGTTGCTTGACGCCGGCCTCGGTCGCGTCCGCTCCCAGCAGAGCGACGCCGCGATAGCGGCCGCCGCTTTGGGCCAGCGCATCCAGCAGGGCGCGATGATCCGAGCCATGGCAATTGGCCTGCACCACCACCGCGCGCTCCACGCCCAGGCGGTTGTGCAGCGCCGCCATGGCCTGGTAAGGCGCATCCGGCGGCGTGTACGAGCGGCCCTCGGCGTACGGAAACACGTCGGCCGGCCCGAACACGTGGCAATGCGCATCGCAGGCGCCCGGCGGCAAGGCATGGCGGGGACGGGACGGCGCGGCTAGTGGAGGACGGCAATCGGGCACGGGCGGGTTCCTGCGTTGAAAACGCCATGGTCCCGGATTGCCCGCCGCCCAACAATGCTATATCTTTGATTTCAGATATAGATTTTTCGAATATCCGATGGACCTCAAGCAGATCGAATACTTCCTGCGCGTGGCGGAGCGGCGCAGCTTCTCGCGCGCGGCCGAAATGCTGGACGTGGCGCAGCCCACGCTCAGCCGCCAGGTCCGCCTGCTGGAACTGGAGCTTGGCCAGCATCTGCTCTACCGCAACGGGCGCGGCGCCGAACCCACCGAAGCCGGGTTGCGCTTCCTGGAGCACGCCCGCGCCCTGCTGACCCTGGCCGAACGCGCCAAGGAAGACCTGCAAAGCCTGCGCGAGACGCCCACCGGCAAGGTCGTGGTGGGTCTGCCGCCCCGCATCGCGCGTGTACTCACGCCGCCGCTGGTCCAGGCCTTCCGCCGCAGTTTCCCCGAGGCCTCCATCGCCGTGGCCGAGGGCCTCAGCGCCCAGGTGCGAGAATGGCTGCTGGCCGGCCGCGTCGACCTGGCCCTGCTCTACGATCCCGCGCCCTCGCCCCAGCTGGCCTACGAATCGCTGTTCCGCGAAGACCTGGTGCTGGTGGCCGCGGCCGGCCACCGGCCCGCCCTGCCCCCGCGCATCGCCGTGGCGCAACTGGGCGACTACCCGCTGGTGGTGCCCAGCCTGCCCAACGCCATCCGCACCCTGGTCGAAAGCGTATGCCGCGCCCAGGGCGTGCGCCTGACCATCGCCGTCGAGGTGGACGCGGTCCAGACCATCGTCGAACTGGCCGCCCAGGGCGACGCCTACGCCATCCTGCCGCGCTCGGCCGCGCGCGGCCCCGCCGCCGAGCATGAGCTGTCGCTGTGCGACATCGTCGACCCGACCATCACCAATGATCTGGTGCTGGCCAGCGCCCGCCACCGCCCGGCCACCCGGCTGGCTGCCGCCACCGCGCTCCTGATCCGCCGGCTGGAGCTGCCGGCCCTGTTCGCCCCGCCGGCCCGACCGCGGCAAAAGAGTTAAAATAGCGTCCGTTTCTCTTGTTTGGCGGCTAGCAGCTGTCAAAGTCTGCTGTCCAAGTCCTGTTGGCGTCTCACTTCAAACAATGACCACTATCCTCCCGAACCTTCCCACCGGCCAGAAGGTCGGCATCGCCTTCTCCGGCGGCCTCGACACCAGCGCAGCGCTCCTGTGGATGCGCAACAATGGCGCCATCCCCTACGCCTACACCGCGAACCTGGGCCAGCCCGACGAGTCCGACTACGACGAGATCCCGCGCAAGGCCATGGCCTACGGCGCTGAAAAGGCCCGCTTGATCGACTGCCGCGCGCAGATGGTGGCCGAAGGCATCGCCGCCCTGCAATCGGGCGCGTTCCACATCTCGACCGCCGGCATCACCTACTTCAACACCACCCCCATCGGCCGCGCAGTGACCGGCACGATGCTGGTGGCGGCCATGAAGGAAGACGACGTCAACATCTGGGGCGACGGCAGCACCTTCAAGGGCAACGACATCGAGCGCTTCTACCGCTACGGTCTGCTGACCAATCCGGACCTGAAGATCTACAAGCCCTGGCTGGACCAGCGCTTCATCGACGAGCTCGGCGGCCGTTCGGAAATGTCCGAGTACATGCGCCAGGCCGGCTTCGACTACAAGATGTCGGCTGAAAAGGCCTACTCCACCGATTCCAACCTGCTGGGCGCCACCCACGAAGCCAAGGACCTGGAGCACCTGAACTCCGGCATTCGCATCGTCAAGCCCATAATGGGCGTCGCCTTCTGGCGCGACGACGTCGCCGTCAAGGCCGAGGAAGTCACCGTCCGCTTCGAGGAAGGCCATCCGGTCGCCCTGAACGGCGTGGAATACAGCGACCCGGTCGAGCTGATGCTCGAAGCCAACCGCATCGGCGGCCGCCACGGCCTGGGCATGAGCGACCAGATCGAAAACCGCATCATCGAAGCCAAGAGCCGCGGCATCTACGAAGCCCCGGGCCTGGCCCTGCTGTTCATCGCCTACGAGCGCCTGGTCACCGGCATCCACAACGAAGACACCATCGAGCAGTACCGCGAAAGCGGCCGCAAGCTGGGCCGCCTGCTGTACCAGGGCCGCTGGTTCGACCCGCAAGCCATCATGCTGCGCGAAGCCGCCCAACGCTGGGTCGCCCGCGCCGTCACCGGCGAAGTCACCATCGAACTGCGCCGCGGCAACGACTACTCGCTGCTGAACACCGAATCGCCCAACCTGACCTACGCGCCCGAGCGCCTGTCCATGGAAAAGGTCGAAAACGCCCCGTTCACGCCCGCGGACCGCATCGGCCAGCTCACCATGCGCAACCTCGACATCGTCGACACCCGCGGCAAGCTCTTCACCTACGTGAAGACCGGCCTGCTCGCCTCCTCCGGCAGCTCGCTGCCGCAGCTGAGCGACGAAGGCAAGAAGAAGTAATTCTTCAAAGCCAAAAACCAAAAAGCCCTTCGGCATGCCGAAGGGCTTTTTGTTTGGAGCGCAGCAATCGGACGCCAACCTCGACGAGAGCGTGTCCGCTAAAGACAGTCACGACCAGCGCGCAGCGTCATCACCTGCCGCAAGACACCGCGTACGCCCCCAAAGGCCGCCCGCGCGGCCGGCCGGGGGCGAACCCCGCAAGATCCATCGCCATACCCCCACCCTAGGCGAGAACGCCAAGCACACCGCCCTCCCCAGCGACCGGACAAATTCAGCTGACGCAGCCTGTGGCGAGGGGGCCTGGGACGCGCGGGGCGTCGATAAGCCCGAGGGAATCGGTAGGAGTCGCCGAAGGCGAGGACGACGATGACGACGGGGAAGCCCGGAGCGAAGGCTCCGGGCCGCAATCGTTGCCCCGCGCGTCCCAGGCCCCCTCGCCACAGGCGTCATAAGAACTCATCACCCCGGCGCAAGAACCCCAGAGCCTAAAGCTCCACCTGCATCCCCATCTCCACCACCCGATTAGCCGGAATCTTGAAGAACTTCGTACTCCGCGTAGAGTTCCGCGCCATGAACGAAAACACCGCCCGCCGCCAGCGCCACAACGCCGGCTTCTTCGCCGCCACCACGGTCTGCCGCGACAGGAAGTAGGAAGTCCGCATCGGTTCCAGATCGATCTCCGGATACGCCTCCGCCACCAACCGCAGCGCCTCCGGCACGTCCGGATCTTCCTTGAAGCCGTAATTGATCGTCGCCTGCCAGCTCGACGCCGACAGCTTGGTCACGGAGAAGCGCTCCTCGGGCGAGACATAGGGCACGTCCGCCACCAGAATCGTCAGGAACAGCACATGGTCGTGCAGCACCTTGTTGTGCTTCAGGTTATGCAGCAATGCCGGCGGCACATTGCCCGAGTTCATCGTCATGAAGATGGCCGTGCCCGGCACCCGCGACGGCGGATACTCTTCGAGCTGCGCCATGAATTCCTTGAGCGGCTGGCGGTCCCGCTGCTGCATCTCCGACAGCAGCCGGCGGCCGCGACGCCACGTCATCATCAGCGTGAACACCACGATCGCCACCAGCAGCGGCAACCAGCCGCCCTCGTGGATCTTGAACACGTTGGCCGAGAACAGCAGCACATCGAACAGCAGCAACAGGCCCAGCGCCACCAGCCACAGCACGCGCTTGATGCCGGTCGAACCGCGCGGCAGCACCGCGAACGCCAGCACCGACGTCGTCAACATCGTTCCCGTGACCGCGAACCCGTAAGCGGCAGCCAGGTTGTCCGAATTGCGGAACAGCAGCACCAGGACCAGCACCGCGCACAGCAGCAGCGCATTGACCTGCGGCAGATAGATCTGGCCCTTCTCGATGGCCGAGGTGTGCAGGATCTGCATGCGCGGCCAGAAACCCAGCTGCACCGCCTGGCGCGTGACCGAGTAGGCGCCGGAAATCACCGCCTGCGACGCCACGATGGTCGCAATGGTGGCCAGCGCCACCAGCGGGGCCAGCCCCCATTCCGGCGCCATCATGAAGAACGGATTACGGATCGCGGTCGGATCGCGCAACAGCAGCGCGCCCTGGCCGAAATAGCACAGCGTCAGGGCCGGCAGCACCATGCTGAACCAGGCGCGGCGGATCGCCGGACGGCCGAAGTGGCCCATGTCGGCATACAACGCTTCGGCGCCAGTCAGGGCCAGCACCACCGCCCCCAGCAGCACGAAACTGATCCACGGAAACTCGACGATGAAACGCAGGCCCCACATCGGATTCAAGGCCCGCAGCACTTCCGGCGTCTGCCAGATCTGCCAGCCGCCCAGCGCGGCCAGCGTGCCGAACCACAACAGCATCACCGGACCGAACAGCTTGCCCATGGCCCCCGTGCCGTGCGACTGGATCGCAAACAGCGCGATCAGCACCACCAGCGACAGCGGCACGACCCAGGCGTCCAGCTGATGCGACACGATGCCTATCCCCTCCAGCGCCGACAGCACTGAAATGGCCGGCGTGATCATGCTATCGCCATAGAACAGCGCCGCGCCGAAAATGCCCAGCACGATCAGCACCCAGCGCAGCTTGCCTTCCCGCCCGCGCACCGCCAGCTCCAGCAAGGCCAGCGTGCCGCCCTCGCCACGGTTGTCGGCGCGCAGCACCAGCGTCACATACTTGAACGACACCACCACCATCAGCATCCAGAACAGGATGGACAGCACGCCCAGCAGGTGGGCAGGCTCCAAGTCGGTGTGCACGCTCAGGCCCGTCAGACAGGCGCGCAGGGTATACAGGGGGCTGGTGCCGATGTCGCCGTACACCACGCCCAGCGCCCCCATGATGAGGGCGGCCCGCGACGATGGCGCGTGCCCGCCGAGTGCCTGCCCGTTGGACGATGAAGGAACGCTGACCGAACCTTGGCTCATGATGTAGGTTCTTGACGAGTAAGTTGGGCCCCCTTGCGAGGGCCGGGAAACACGACGGACAGCCGTGTTCCTGAAAAGTCCGGACGGCTGGTGAGCTTCCACCAGGCGCCGTGCGCGTGCGCGATTTCACGCACGATGGCCAGCCCCAGGCCCGACCCGCCCGCGGTCGCGGTGGGAGAACGGTAGAAGGCCTCGAACACGCGTTCGCGCTCATCGGGGGAAATCCCCGGCCCATCGTCCTCCACGGTCAGCGAAGGCGGATTGGCGCCGACGATCAGCGTGATGCGGCCGGTCTTGTTGCCGTAGCGCAGCGCGTTGTCGATGAGGTTGCCCAGCAGTTCGGCCAGCAGCAAGGGGTCGGCGTCGATCCAGATGGGCGCGTCCGGCGCCACCAGATCCAGCTCGTAGTGCGCCTCGCGCACCCGCGGAAACCATTCGGCGCCGTTCGCCCGCACCCATTCGCAGAGGTCGATGCGCACGAAGCTGTCCTGCGGCCGGGCGTTGGGATCGGCCCGCGCCAGGACCAGCAGCTGCTGCCCCAGACGGATCATGCGGTCGCTCACCGCCTTGATGCGCTCGGCCCGCGCGCGCACGTCGTCGGGCAAGGGGCGCGCCAGCATCAGCTCCGACTCCAGGCGCAGGCCCGACAAGGGCGTGCGCAGCTGGTGCGCGGCATGGCCGATAAAGCGGCGCTGCGCCGCCAGCGAGGCATCCAGGCGCAGCAGCAAATCATTGGTGTGCGTGACCAAGGGCTCGATCTCGACCGGCACGCCTGCCACTTCCAGCGGCTGCATGTCGTCGATGGAGCGTTGCCGGATCTCTTCGGACAGATGATTGACCGAGCGCAGCCCCGAACGCACGCCCTGCACCACCACCCACGTGAACAGCGCGATCAGCGCGACCTGCCCCACCACCATCAGCCAGAAGAAATCTTCCAGCATCCAGAGCGACATGTCGATCTTGTGCGTGATGACCCAGGTGGCCGCCAAGTCCAAGAGGACCAGCAGCAGGATCGGCGGCATCAGGCGAATGACCAGATGCCGCGCCAGCGAACGGGAGGGAAGCAAGGGACGGGAAACCGGAGTAGCGGTAGGAGTGCGTTCCTGCATCATGACGCAATGCCCTCGCCTAGGCGTATGGATGCGCGCGGCCGGCGCGACGCGGCCGCAGCCGGCCCGTCAGGCCGATTCCACATCCAGCATGTAGCCAAAGCCGCGCACCGTTTGAATGCTGGCGCCCGTGCCTTCCAGGCGCTTGCGCAGGCGGTACACATAGACTTCGACGGCGTTTTCGCTGAAATCGGCATCCCAGGCCGACAGCGAGTTCACGATCTGGCGCTTGGTCACGACGCGGCCGACGCGGGCCATCAGCATTTCCAGCACGGAGAGCTCGCGCACCGACAGCGACAGGCGTTGGCCATTGGCGCGGACTTCGCGGCCGACGGTGTCGAACACCAGCGGGCCGACTTCAATCAGGGGCTGCGCCTGGCCGGCGCGGCGCCGGCCGAAGGCGCGCACGCGCGCCGCCAGCTCGGGCAGTTCAAAAGGCTTGGTGACGTAATCGTCCGCCCCGGCGTCCAGGCCGGCGACGCGGTCCTCGATGCCATCGCGGGCGGTGAGGATCAACACAGGGACCTGGTTGCCGTCCTGCCGCAATTGCCGCAGCACGTCCAGCCCGCTCATGCCAGGAAGGTTGAGGTCGAGCAGCATGAGGTCGTAAGGCTGCCCCGCCAAGGCGCCCAGAACCCGGTCGCCCTCGGTCAGCCAGTCGACCGCATAGCCTTGGTCGGCCAGAAATTCCTGGAGCGCGTGGCCCAGGGTGGTGTCGTCTTCGATTACCAGAACTCGCATGCGGCGATTCTAGCGCGATCCCGGCCGGAACGGGGCGCGAAATGCGCCCCGGGGCCGGGAAGCGTTCAAGGTGCGGACGGAGCCGGGGCGGCCCCGGCTGCCGCGGGCGCGGCGGAGCCGGCCACGCCGCCCGAAGGAGGCGTGGTGACAAACCCGATGCGCGTCATGCCCGAACGGCGCGCCGAAGCCATGACCTTGGCCAGGGTCTCGTAGCGGGTATTCTGGTCCGCACGGATGCGGATCTCGGGTTGCGGCTTGGTGCCGGCAATCGACTTGAAGCGGTTGGGCAGGTCATCGATATTGACCGGCTTCTCGTCCCAGAACAGCGCCCCGCTGGCATCGATGGCCAGGTCGACGGTCTTGGGTTCTTCCTCGATCTGCTCGGCCGCCACCTGGGGCATGTTGATCTTGATCGAATGCGCCAGCAGCGGCGCGGTGATGATGAAGATCACCAGCAGCACCAGCATCACGTCGATCAGGGGCACCATGTTGATCTCGGAAACCGTACTGCTTCCGGATCCTTTGCCCTCGAAGCTGCCAAAGGCCATTATTCGCTCCCGCGTTGAGCCGCAGCGCCGTTACCGTTCTGGCGGCGCAGGGCGCGCACCTTGCCATCGGACAGAGCGACCTGCTGGCCGGTGGTCAGGAACGCGAACAAATCATGCGCAAAGGCATCCAGGCGCGACAGGAACACGCGGTTGTTGCGCACGAAGGTGTTGTAGGCCAGCACCGCGGGAATGGCGACCGCCAGGCCCAGGCCCGTCATGATCAGCGCTTCGCCCACCGGACCAGCGATGCGGTTGATGGTCACGCCGTCGGACAGGCCGATGCCGACCAGGGCATGGTACACGCCCCAGACCGTGCCGAACAGGCCCACGAACGGCGCCGTCGAACCCACCGAGGCCAACACGGTCAGGCCGTTTTCCAGCTTGGCGGTTTCTTCGTCGATGACCTTACGCATGGTGCGCGTGACGAAATCGGAGTTGCTGCCCGACTCTTCAAGCTTGGTCGCGCCGAACTTGTTGTGATGCGCCTGCGCATGCATGGCGTGGCTGGCCAGGTGCGAGAACGGGTCGCGCGCGCCGTGCGTGACGATTTCGTTTTCGACCTGTTCGAGCGAGCTGGCGTTCCAGAACTTGTTCAGGAAGTCCGCCGAGCGCTTGCGCATGCTGACGTTGCTGGCGACCTTGACCAGGATCAGATACCAGGTCACCAGCGACATCAGGATCAGGATGATGAAAAGGCTCTTGCCGACGAAGTCGCTCTGCGCGACGAAGTGCAGGAAGCCCATGTCGGGAACCGCGGCGGGCGCCGGCGCGGCAGGCAGCGCCGAGGGCAGCGCGGCAGCAGCGCCTTGCAGCGCATCGGCCGATTGCTGAGCCACGGCGCCGACGGTCGAGGCGGCTTGTTGAGCTGCGGGCGCGGCCGCAGCCGCGGCGGGCGCAGCGGCGGCGGCAGCCGGTGCTGCCGGGCTGGTGGTCGCCTGCGCCACCAGGGTGGCGCTATGCAGTGCGTTGGACATCTCAGTTCCTCATTACGAAATCGAACGGAATTTTGGCTTTGGCGGGATAGGCCACGCCGTTACGGGTATACGGTTTGAATCGGCCCTTGCGGGCGGCTGCCAGCGCCGATTCGTCCAGGCGCGGAAAGCCCGAGGACGCATCGATGGTTGCCCGCTCCACCAGCCCCTGGGTGTTGATCTCGACCAGCACCACCACCCGGCCCTCTTCCCGCATGCGGCGCGACGCCATCGGATAGTTGGGCATCGGGCGCGCGCCTTGGAATTCAATGCTGGACACCAGCACCGGCTGATCCGGCGGCGGCCCCTGCTGCGGCCCTTGCGGCGCCTGCGTGCCTTCGGGCGCGCCGCTGGGCGGCGTCTTCGGCGCTTCCGGCTTGGGCTCGACCTTGACGTCCTGCTTGGGCTCGGGCTTGGGTTTAGGCTTGGGAGGCGGCTTGGGCTTGGGTTTGGGCGCCGGCATCGGCGGCTTTTCGACCACTGGCTCCGGTTCGGGTTCAGGCTCCGGCTCGGGCTTGAGCTCGGGTTCAGGCTCGGGTTCGACTTCGGGCTGCGGCGGCTCGGGTGGAGTTTCCGTCACCGGCTGCGGCTCCTCGGGAGTGGGTTCGGCCTTGGCGATCTGGGGTATGGGCGCATCCACCACACTCACCATGATGGCTTCGGGTTCCTCGAGTTCAGGACGATTCTCGGGTGCCATGAAGATGGCGCCGATCACTGCCGCATGCAGCGCCAGGACCGTCAGGCCAGCGCCTGCGCGTATACCGAATGAAGAGCGCGAAGAAGAATTCCAACCGCGTTGAAAACTAGGCATGAATCAGCCAGGGTGCATTGACTTATCCGGCCAGCCAGGAAAGACGCACACGCGATGGCGACGCCGGCTGACCGGTACAAGCCCACAATAATATCTTAAATGCGAATGATTCGCACGTCCTATTTCATCTGACCCCGTCTTACATTTCCGGGCGGGATCAACAGGCATGAGCGTTACGGCGCGCGCAAAACAAAAAACCCGCCACCATGACGTGTGCGGGTTTTGTGCGGAGCGCATATCGGAGCTTTTGGTGGGTGCTACAGGGGTCGAACCTGTGACCTACGCCTTGTAAGGGCGCCGCTCTACCAACTGAGCTAAGCACCCATTTTGATGCAGCCTCAAGACGAAATTCGCGAAAAATCCGTACAAGCAACTGCCAACCGGGGCACTCAAAAGCAATACGCGGGCCGGAGTATACCGGACCGCGCAATTGTGGGCAAATCGCCAGGGCTGAATGCCTGCGACCCGCCCGCCGTCCATTAGTTGACGGCGTCCTTCAGGGCCTTGCCCGGACGGAACTTCGGCACCTTGGCCTTCTTGATCTTGATGGTTTCGCCAGTGCGCGGATTACGGCCGGTGCGAGCGGCGCGAGCCGACACAGCGAACGTGCCAAAGCCAACCAACGTAACCGTACCGCCCTTCTTCAGGGTGGTCTTGACGGCACCGATCAGGGCGTCGAGCGAACGACCAGCGGCGGCCTTGGAGATGTCGGCCTTGCTGGCGATGTGATCGATGAGTTCGGTTTTGTTCATTCAGGTGTACCCCTCACAAGGTATTGAGTCTGCCGGAGTGCAGTTCATGGCCGTCATGATGGACGCCGCTGAAGACGCAAAACCGACAAACGACGAACAGACAGTGGATAAACTTTTTTCTTGCGCTGCGACGCACAACTTTTAAACTGCTGCGCCGCCTGGATTCAATGGCAAATTGCCTTCAAATCACCAGCGACGCAGACGTGTATTAGGCCTTGGCGTGGCGCGGCTGTCAAGCGAAAACCTCACCACAACCCGCGTCAATACTAGCTTTTAGACCGTTTCGCAATAAACAGAAACACGCATTTCGGTGTTTGCGCGACACCCTCGAAAACGATCGTTAACTTGCGTCAGACATCGGCCCATCGACGCAGCAAATTGTGATAAATGCCGGTGAGTTGCACGATCGAGGGATGCCCCGCGGCATCCTGATTCAAGCGCTGTATGGCCACGTCCATGTCCAGCAGCAGCGCGCGCTGACTATCTTCGCGCACCAGGCTTTGCATCCAGAAAAACGACGACACGCGCGCGCCGCGCGTCACCGGATTGACCTTGTGCAGGCTGGTGCCCGGGTACAGCACCATGTGCCCCGCCGGCAGCTTCACCGCGCGCGGGCCATAGGTGTCATCGATGACCAGCTCGCCGCCGTCGTAGGAGTCGGGGTCGGAGAAGAACAGCGTTGCCGACAGGTCGGTGCGCACGCGCTCAGCCGTGCCGGCGATGCCGCGCACCGCGTTGTCCACGTGATAGCCGAACGCTTCCCCGCCCTCGTAGCGATTGAACAAGGGCGGAAAGATCTTGCGCGGCAGCGCGGCCGACATGAACAGGTTGTTGGCCGCCAGGCGCTGCAGGATCAGATTGCCCAGTTCCTGGGCCAGAGGATGCTGCTCCGGCAGTTGGCGGTTGCGCTTGACCTCGGCCGACTGATAGCCGGCCGTGACTTTGCCGTCGACCCAATCGGCGGCATCCAGGCGGCGCCGGATCTCGGCCGCCTCTTCTGGCGTGAAAACTTCTGCGATCTGTATGAGCATGGGCGCTATCCCGATTGCGTTGCAGGCGCGCCCGGCCACCGGCCGCGCGCGTGCCGCATTATCCCTGCAGGCAACCGTTGAGCGCCTGATCGAAATCAAACAGCAGATCGGCCTCGTCTTCGATGCCCACGGACACGCGGATGAGACTGTCCGCGATGCCCATTTGCTTACGGCGCTCGGCACCCATTTCGTAATAGATGGTGTGGGCGGCAGGCAGCGCCAGGCTGCGCGTATCGCCCAGGTGGGTCGCCATCAGCACGATGCGCAGGCGGTTCAGGAAATCGAAGCAGTCCACCCCGTCCGCCAGCTCGACGCCCAGCAGGCCGCCGAAGCGCGAGCCGAACAGCGCCGCCGCGCGCGCATGCTGCGGGTGGCTGGCAAGCCCGGGGTAATGCACCTTGGCCACGCCCGGATGATCCTCCAGGAAGCGCGCCAGCGCCAGCGCGTTGGCGCAGTGCTTGGCCATGCGCAGGGCCAGGGTCTCGGCACCCACCGCGATGCGGTGCGCGGGTTCGGCCGCCAAGGTGCCTCCCATGTCGCGCAGACCCTTCTTCTTGACCTGCGTAAGCCCCCAACTGGTGGACGGCCCCTTGCGATAGGCCTCGTAGATGTTCGAGTAGTTCGACCAGTCATACAGCCCCGTGTCCGTGACGGCGCCACCCAATGCATTGCCATGACCGCCAATGTATTTGGACAGCGAGTTCATCACCAGGGACGCCCCGACCGAGACCGGCCGGAACATCCAGGGCGAGGTCAAGGTGTTGTCGACGACATAGACCAGACCCTTCTCGCGGCAGATTTCCCCGATCACGGCCAGGTCAGCAACTTGCGTGCCCGGGTTGGCGATGGTTTCGGTGAAAACCATGCGGGTGTTGGGCTGGATCGCCGCGCGCACCTGCGCCGAATCGGTTGCGTCCACGAAGGTGATCTCCACGCCCAGCTCCAGCAGCGTGCCCAGCAGGCTGTTGGTGTTGCCGAACACGAACTGGCTGGACACCAGGTGATCGCCGCGGCGCAGCAGCGTGGTGAAGATGGCAGCCAGCGCGGCCATGCCGGTCGCGAAGCTGACCGTGCCCTTGCCGCCCTCCATCTGGTTGACCTTGGCCTCCAGCGCGGTGGTGGTGGGCGTGCCTTGGCGGGCATAGGTGAAGCCGGCCTTGCCCTGGAAGACCGCGGCCAGCTCGCGCGCGTCTTCGTAGGCGAACTCCGAGGACGGATGCATGGGCTTGTGCACCGCTCCGTGCTCGACGGATTGCTTGCGGTCGGAATGGAGGATCGTGGTGGTAAAGCCGTTCTGGTGCATGATGAGCTGACGCGAAGAGGGTGTGGTCTACAAGATAGGCAAGACGGATGAATCAGGAACGGCGCTGGCGCACAGTTTCATAGAGGCAGACGGCGCTGGCCACGCTGACGTTCAGGCTTTCCACCGAACCCAGCATGGGAATGTTCACCAGTTGATCGCAGGTTTCCCGCGTCAGACGGCGCATGCCCTCGCCTTCCGCCCCCATGACCCAGGCCATGGGCTGGCGCGCATCGATCTGGTGCATGCTGTCGGTGGCCTGGTCGTCCGTGCCCACCAGCCACACGCCGCGGTCCTTCAGGCTGCGCATGGTGCGCGCCAGGTTGGTCACCATCAGATAGGGCACCGTATCGGCCGCCCCGCACGCCACGCGCTGCACGGTCGCGTTCAGGCCGACGGCCCGGTCGCGCGGCGCGATGACGGCGTGCACGCCGGCGGCATCAGCGGTGCGCAGGCAGGCGCCCAGGTTGTGGGGATCGGTCACGCCATCCAGGATCAGCAGCAGCGGCGGACCTTCGATGACGTCGAGCACCTCATCCACGTCCACCGCCAGCTGGCGCTCTTCGGCCAGCGCCACCACGCCCTGATGGCGGGTGCCGCGGGATAGCCCGTCCAGACGCTCCATGGGGACCGGATGCAGGCGGCAGCCCGCTTTTTCGGCTTGCTCGATGAACGTCTGCATCCGCTTGTCGCGGCGCGACGCCTCTACATAGATTTCCTTGATCGAGTCGGGCGCGTGGCGCAGCCGCGCAACAACCGCGTGAAACCCGGCCAGGACTTGGGTCGACGCCATAAATGCAATACCTTTAGATAAACGAATACCCGCCCCAGAGCGGGGCGGGCCACCGGACCAAGCCGGCCATAGATGCAATGTTACCCCTTATGGCGCGGCCGCCCTACGACGGCCGCGCCATAAGGAAGTGTCAGTGGCGCTTGTGCGCGGCCTTCTTGGCCGGCGCGGCGCGCTTGGATGCCTTGGGCGCCCGCGGCGGCTTGCTGGCCTTCTTGGCCTCGGCGCGCCGCTCCTTGGCGGTTTGGCCCTTCAGGGCGGCGGGCTTGGGCGACGCTGCCTTCTTGACGCGGCGGGAAGACTCGTCCGGACTGCGGGCCGAGGCCTTGCGCAAGGCGTCGAAGCTGGTGCCCTGCACCAGGCGGAACTCGATGCGGCGGGCTTCGAGGTCCACGCGCGACACCTGCACCTGCACCTTGTCGGTCAGGCGGTAACGCATGCCGGTACGCTCGCCGCGCAACTCGTGCAGGGCGTCGTTGAACTGGAAGTACTCGCCGCCCAGCTCGGAAACATGCACCAGCCCTTCGACGTGCAGGGTATCCAGCGTGACGAAGATGCCGAAGCTGGCGACGCCGGTAACGGTGCCGCTGAAGTCCTCGCCCACGCGCTCCTTGACGAACCAGCACTTCAGCCAGGCCTCAACGTCGCGCGACGCCTCGTCTGCGCGGCGCTCGCTGGCAGACAGCACCAGGCCCATCTTTTCCCAGATGGCATGTTCGTGCTCGCGCTGCGTGCGGCCGATCACCACGGGCTGGTCTTCCAGGCTGGGCACGTAGCGCTGACCAGCCAGCAACGCCTTGATGACACGATGCGTCAGCAGGTCGGGATAGCGGCGGATGGGCGAGGTGAAGTGGCTGTAGCCGGGATAGGACAGGCCGAAGTGGCCCATGTTGTCGGGGCTGTAGACCGCCTGCTGCATGGAGCGCAGGCACATCGTCTGCAATAGCTGGTAGTCGGGGCGTCCGCGCACCGAATCCAGGAAATCGCCGTAATCCTTGGCCGTGGGCGTCTCGCCGCCGCCCAGCGACAGGCCCATGGTGCGCAGGAACTCGCGCAGCGATTGCAGGCGCTCGGGCGTGGGGCCTTCGTGGATGCGGTACAGGCCGGGATGCTTGCTGCGGGCCATGAAGTCTGCCGCGCAGGTATTGGCGGCCAGCATGCACTCTTCAATCAGCTTGTGGGCATCGTTGCGCACCGACGGCACGATCTGTTCGATGCGGCCGAGCTCGTTGCAGACGATCTTGGTTTCGACCGTGTCGAAGTCGATGGCGCCGCGCTTCTTGCGCCCTTGCGCCAGCAGTTGAAAGAGTTCGTACAGGTGCTGGACCTGGGGCATGACGCTGCGCATGGCGTGCGCGGCCGGACCGCCGGGCTGCTGCAGGGCGGCCCAGATGTTCGTATAGGTGGTGCGCGCATGCGAGTGCATGACCGCGTTATAGAACTGGTAGGCGGTGACGGTGCCGGCCTTGGCGCCGCTGGCCGGAATGACCATGTCGCAAACCAGCACCAGGCGGTCGACGTCCGGGTTCAGCGAACACAAGCCGTTGGACAGGGACTCCGGCAGCATCGGGATGACCCGGCGCGGGAAGTACACGCTGGTGCCGCGTTCGATCGCGTCGTCGTCCAGGGCGTCACCCGGACGCACATAGTGGCTGACGTCGGCGATGGCCACCAGCAGGCGCCAGCCCGGACGCTTGCGCTGACCCGTGCCCAGCTCCACGGGTTCACAGTACACCGCGTCGTCGAAGTCACGCGCGTCCTCGCCGTCGATGGTGATGAGCGGCACGTCGCGCAGGTCGACGCGGTCCTTGAGATCGGTCTTCCTGACCACGTCCGGCAGGCGGGCGGCCTGCTTGAGCGCGGCCTCGGAGAAATCGACCGGTACGTCGAACTTGCGCACCGCGATCTCGATCTCCATGCCGGGATCGTCGATCTCGCCTAGCACCTCGGCCACACGGCCCAGCGGCTGCGTATGGCGCGTGGGCTGCTCCATGATTTCAACCGCGACCACCTGCCCATGCTGGGCGCCGTTGGTGTCGCTGGGCGGAATCAGGATGTCATGCTTGATGCGCTGGTCCTCGGGCACGACGATGGACAGGCCATGCTCGTGCAGGAAGCGCCCCACCAGCTTGTTGGTACGGCGCTCAATGACTTCGACGATGGTGCCTTCCGGCTTGCCGCGGTATTCGCCAGTGGGCTTGACCAGTACGCGGTCGCCATGCAGCACCTTGAGCATTTCGCGCGGCGACAGGAACAGGTCCGGGCCGCCGTCATCACGCAGCAGGAAGCCGAAGCCGTCGCGATGCCCCAGCACCTTGCCGGCAACGAAGTCCAGTTTGGTGGCCAGCAGCAACACGCCCTTGCGGTTGGGCATCAATTGGCCGTCGCGCTCCATGGCGCCCAGGCGGCGCTCAAATCCCACCATCGTCGCGGCGCGCTCGACGCCCATGCGTTCGGCCAGTTCCACCGGAGACAGCGGCGAGCCTGCGGCGCGCAGCGCTTTCAGGATGGCTTCACGGGACGGGACATCAGGATCGAAGTCCGGCGGCGCTTCGGGCAAGGGTGTTGATCTGTTGTTATTCGATTCGTTATTCGATCGTTTTGCCAAAGCTAAAATTTCCGTATATAATGCGCAGCTTCTGTGGTTCGCCCAAGGCTGAACACTGAAGCAGAAAATGGTCAGAAGGGCCGGGAAGTTTAAAACCCAGCCGGGGTTTGAAAAGCAAGTTGCTTAAAAACCTTATTGTAGAACCAACTGCACTTTGGACGCATGTTTTAGTTAATGTGTTTTAACTGAAGCGATGCAACTAGAGCGGCAGCGTATCACATACTTCTGACAGTATCTCTCAGTGCCCAGGTGGCGGAATTGGTAGACGCGCATGGTTCAGGTCCATGTGCCGCAAGGTGTGGAGGTTCGAGTCCTCTCCTGGGCACCACGGAATTTCAATCAAGACCATGCAAGCCGGTCTTGATGGCAAAAGCTAAAAAGCCCCGGAAATCGCAAGATTTCCGGGGCTTTTGCTTTGCATCGCCCTACCCTCGTCGCTTCAACGCCACGGCACCTTGCGATTCAAATGATGCCGCGCATACAGGTCGGCGCCCATGCCGTCGATCTGACCGTCGATCAAGGCCTCGAAAGGCTTTAACAACGCATCGAAATTCATCGGCGCCTCAAGCGCATTCAAGGCATGCGTCACAGCCTCTATCGTCGACAGCGCACCTGGCACGTCGGCGTGGCGAACCCGGTAGCGCGTGGAAAGTCCCGCAGGCAGCATCACGCGCGGCAACGCGGCAAGCCCGGGATTGATATGCAGCAGCTTGCGCGCATGCCCCCAGGTGCCGTCGGGCACGATCAATCTGATCGGCGCGCCAAGCTCCTGCCCATAACCCGGCGTCAGTACCTCAGCGCCTTCGCCCGGAAACAGCAGGCGCGGCAGATAGCCCGGCAACGCCCAATCGTCTTCCGAAAAATATTCGCCGACGACGCGGCGCGCGCCATCCAGGCCCAGCACAGCCAGCCTCGCGGTGTTCAAGGCATGGCGCGCCTCGCTCGGATGCTGCAGCACCACCACTTGGGTGCGGCAGGAAAGCGAGGGAATCAGCGCGCACAGGCAGTGCGATAGAGGACGCAGGCAACGCGTGCAGAGGGTACGGGACATGGGGCGACACTATATCGAAAGTTCGAAAGCGGCCCGGCAGCAAAAAAACATGAAAAAAAAGCCACACGACTTGCACACTTCAAAAAAAGTGTGCATAATCTCATTCCTCTGCTGCTGAACAAGAAACAACGCGAAAGCGAAGCGACAAGTAAAGCATCAGCGCCCAGGTGGCGGAATTGGTAGACGCGCATGGTTCAGGTCCATGTGCCGCAAGGTGTGGAGGTTCGAGTCCTCTCCTGGGCACCAATTATTACATCACGAGGTACCTGCGTGATGCGCCAAAAAAACCCCGAACGCGTAAGCGTCCGGGGTTTTTTCTTTGTCCGGCCCTTTTCTTTATCCAGCCTGTTTGATTGCCCGACCCGGCTCACAGGCAGACGCTTTGAGCCGGGCGGCCCGCCTTACTTCAGCACGCGAGTCATGACCACGTGCGGAATACCGGCCTCGACGAATTCCTCGCCTTCCACATTGAAGCCATGGGCTTGGTAGAAGCCCGCCGCGTGCGTCTGCGCGTGCAGCACCAGCATGCGATGGCCGTCGCCATGCCCCTGTTCGATCAGCGCGTCCAGCAACTGACTGCCGACGCCCATGCCACGGGCCTTCTTGTGGACCGCCATGCGGCCGATATGGCCATCGGGCAGAAGCCGGCCCGTGCCCATCGGCGTGCCGTCCGGGCCGTATGCCACGGCGTGCACCGACACGGCGTCATCGTCGTCCAGCTCGACCTCGGGCGGCACTTTCTGTTCGACGACGAACACTTCGTGGCGCACCGAATACGCGTCGTCGCGCAAACGGTCCCAGGTTCCCAGGGCGATACGCACCGTTGCTTGTTTGTTGGTCGACATGTCCATCCCTCGCGTGCAGCAAATGAATAAAAGAATCCTAAACCCCATTTTGGCAGGGATGAACAATGGCCAAAAGGGGGTACGATCGCGGCTTGCCCACGTCGTCCATGTTCCCCCACATGCCGCCTGCCGCTCCCCCCGCCTGGTTGAAAGCCGCGCCCGCGCTCTTCCTGCTTCTCTGGTCCAGCGGTTTCGTCGTGCTCAAAGTGGGCCTGGCCTATGCCGACCCCATGACGTTCCTGGCGCTGCGCTACGCCTGCGTGGTGCTGATACTTGCGCCCTTCATGCTGTTCCTGCGCCCGCCGCTGCCGCGCGGCGCCAGTGCCTGGGGCCACCTGGCGATGGTCGGGCTGCTGTTGCAGGCAGGCTACTTCTGCTTTACCTACCTTTCGCTCAAACAGGGGATGTCGGCCGGCGCCCTGGCGCTGATCACGTCGCTGCAACCCATCCTGATCGGCCTGCTGGCGCCGGTGATTGCGCACGAGAAGGTCGATGCCCGCCGTTGGGCAGGCTTGGGGCTGGGGGTATCGGGCGCGGCGCTCGTGATCATCGCCAAGGCCTCGATCGACGTGATCTCTCCGCTGGGCCTGGCGTTCGCCATCAGCGCCCTGCTCTGCATCACCGGCGGCACGCTGTATGAAAAGCGCTTTGGCGTGCAGACGCATCCCGTCACCTCGAACATGGTGCAGTACGCGGTCGGCCTGATCGCCACCGCGCCGCTGGCGTTCTGGCTGGAGCCGATGCACATCGAATGGACCGGGCCCCTGCTGGGTTCGCTGGCTTACCTGGTCGTGGGCAATTCACTGGTGGCGATCACCTTGCTGCTGACCATGATCCGCTACGGCGAGGCCTCGCGCGTGTCGGCGCTGTTCTTCCTGGTGCCGCCTTGCACCGCCATCATTGCGCTGATCATCCTGGGCGAAGCCATTCCCGCGCTGGCCTGGCCGGGCATGGCGCTGGCGGCGCTCGGCATCCTGCTGGTGACGCGCACGGCGCGCACCGCCGCCAAGTAGAATGAGCGCCCCACCAGATCCCTGCCCATGAACGCTGTCGTTACCTCCGCCCTGCCGGTCTTCGCGCTGATCCTGACCGGCTGGCTAGCCGCCCGTTGGCGCATCCTGGGCGCCGGCGCCACCGACGCGCTGAACCGCTATGTCGTCTATTTGTCGCTGCCCGCGCTGCTGTTCCGCGCCATGACGCAGGTGGACCTGACGCACATGGCGCACTGGGGTTTCGTGGGCGCCTTCGCGGGTGGCATCGCCGTCACGTTCCTGGCCTCGTTTCTCGGCGCGCGCCGCACGCAGCGCGCGCTGACCGACCGTGGCATCCAGGGCCTGGCCGCGTCCTATGCCAACGCGGGCTACATGGGCATTCCGCTGTGCCTGGCGCTGTTGGGCCCTGACAGCATGGCGCCCGCCACATTCACCACCCTGCTCACCGCCAGCGTGCTGTTCGGCTTCGCCATCGCCTTGATCGAGTTCGACCGCCAGCAGACGCCCAACCTGTCCTTGACCCTGTTCAAGGTCGGCCGCGCGCTGCTGCGCAACCCGCTGCTGGCGGCGCCGCTGCTGGGCCTGGCCTGGGCTTTCACCGGCCTCGCGCTGCCGGAGGGCGTGGACCGCTACGTAGCCTTGCTGGGCGCGTCCGCCAGTCCCTGCGCCCTGGTCACGATCGGCCTGTTCCTGGCGCAGACGGAGACGTCCAGCTCGGGGCCCGGCGTCATGCGCCTGGTCGCCGGCAAGCTGCTGCTGCAGCCCGCCGTCACGGCAGTGCTGGCGTTCTACGTCTTCGCCATGCCGCCAGTGTGGGCCTGGACCGCCGTGCTGATGAGCGCGCTGCCCATCGGCACCGGCCCTTTCATGCTGGCCCAGATGTACGGCCGCGACGCCCGCGTGACCTCGCGCGCCATCCTGGTTTCCACCGTCGCATCGGTGCTGACCGTCAGCCTGCTGGTCGCCTGGATCAGCGCACACCCGATCTCCTGATTGCTCTTCATCATGTTGCTCGCCGTCGCCATCTTCGTACTCACCATCACGCTGGTCATCTGGCAGCCCAGGGGCCTGTCGATCGGCTGGAGCGCCGTGCTGGGCGCGGCGCTTGCCCTGGCCACGGGCGTGGTCCACCTGGCCGACATCGCGGATGTCTGGCGCATTGTCTGGAACGCGACCGCCACCTTCATCGCCATCATCGTCACCAGCCTGATCCTGGACGAGGCCGGCTTTTTCGAATGGTCCGCGCTGCACGTGGCGCGCTGGGGCGGCGGCCGCGGCCGGCTGCTGTTCGTATTGATCGTGCTGCTGGGCGCCGCCGTGTCCGCCCTGTTCGCCAACGACGGCGCGGCGCTGATCCTTACGCCCATCGTCATGGAAATGCTGGTGGCGCTGGGCTTCGGCCCCGGCGCATCGCTGGCCTTCGTGATGGCTGCGGGCTTCATCGCGGACACGGGCAGCATCGCGCTGATCGTATCCAACCTGGTCAACATCGTGTCGGCCGACTTCTTCAATATCGGCTTCGGCGAGTACGCATCGGTAATGCTGCCGGTGAACCTGATGGCCGTGGCGTCCACGCTGGGGGTGCTGCTGCTGTTTTTCCACCGCAGCATTCCGCCGCGCTACGACGTGAGCCAGTTGCCCGCGCCCGCGTCCGCCATCCGCGACCTGACCACCTTCCGCGCCGGCTGGGTCGTGCTGACCCTGCTGCTGGCGGGCTTTTTCATCCTGGAACCCATGGGCATCCCGGTCAGCGCCATCGCCGCCGTCGGCGCGCTGGGCCTGCTGCTGATCGCGGGACGGCAGCACATCGTCGGCACGCGCCGCATCATGCGCGAGGCGCCCTGGCACATCGTGGTGTTCTCGCTGGGCATGTACCTGGTGGTGTATGGCCTGCGCAACGCCGGCCTGACCGCGCACCTGGCGCAAGTGCTGGACCGCTGCGCGGAATACGGCGTCTGGGGCGCGGCGATGGGCACGGGCCTCATCACCGCCTTCCTGTCGTCCATCATGAACAACCTGCCTACCGTGCTGGTGGGCGCGCTGTCGATCGCGGACACCAGCGCCACGGGAGCCGTGAAGGACGCAATGATCTACGCCAACATCATCGGCAGCGATCTGGGTCCCAAGATCACGCCTATCGGCAGCCTGGCCACGCTGCTGTGGCTGCACGTGCTGGCGCGCAAGGGTCTGCGCATCACTTGGGGCTACTACTTCAAGGTCGGCATCGTGCTGACCTTGCCGGTGCTGCTGCTGACGCTGGCCGCGCTGGCTTGGCGCCTGCAGTAAACTTCTATATAGCTTTTAGTTATATAAAAGGCATTAATCGGTGTTTTGATCCAGCCGTCCACCGCTTTAGACTTCCAACCATCACACGGGTGCCTGCGCGCGCCCGTTTTGCTTTCTTACGTATCAAGTTCCGGGACTCGCCCATGAGCACCAACGCCTCGACTCTCCCCCTGCCTTCCTCGGCCCTGCCGCCCATCCAGATCAACCGCAAGCCGCTCTGGATCGCCCTGCTGCTGGTGCTGGCGGGCGCCCTGTACCTGCATGAGACCGTCAGCTGGCGCCAGGGCGCGCTGTGGATCGTCGGCGCCCTGCTGGGCGTGACCCTGTACCACGCCTCCTTCGGCTTCACGCAGGCCTGGCGCGTGTTCGTGTCCGACCGCCGCGGCGCGGGGCTGCGCGCGCAGATGCTGATGCTGGCCGCGGGCGTGCTGCTGTTCTTCCCCTTCCTGGCGGCCGGCACGCTGTTTGGCCAACCCGTCAGCGGCTTCGTGTCGCCCCCGGGAGTCTCAGTCCTGCTGGGCGCCTTCCTGTTCGGCATCGGCATGCAACTGGGCGGCGGCTGCGCCTCGGGTACGCTGTTCGCGGTCGGCGGCGGCAACACCCGCATGGTGGTCACGCTGCTGTTCTTCATCATCGGCTCGGTCATTGCGACCGCCAACTTCGGCTGGTGGTCGAGCCTGCCGGCGCTGGCGCCGACCTCGCTGATCAAGACCTGGGGCCTGGCGCCCGCGCTGGCCATCAACCTGGCCGTGTTCGCGCTGATCGCGTGGGCGGCCACGGCGCTGGAGAAGCGCCGCCACGGCCATGTGATCTCGTTCGCCTCGCGCACCGCGCGCCCGGCCTCCCTGCTGCAAGGCCCCTGGCCGCTGATCTGGGGCGGCGTGGCGCTGGTCGCGCTGAACTTCGCCACGCTGGCGCTGGCTGGCCGCCCCTGGGGCATCACGTCCGCCTTCGCGCTGTGGGGCGCCAAGACCCTCGACGCCTTGGGCGGCGACGTGGCCACCTGGGCCTACTGGGCCAAGCAGCCCTCGCTGGCCGCGCCGCTGCGCCAGGACGTCACCACCGTCATGGACATCGGCCTGATGCTGGGCGCGCTGGCCGCGGCCAGCGCCGCCGGCAAGTTCGCGCCCATCTGGAAGGTGCCGGCCCGCTCGCTGGCCGGCGCCGTCATCGGCGGCCTGCTGCTGGGCTATGGTTCGCGCCTGGCCTTCGGCTGCAATATCGGCGCCTACTTCAGCGGCATCCTGTCGGGCAGCCTGCATGCCTGGCTGTGGCTGCCGGCCGCCTTCGCCGGCAGCGCCCTGGGTGTGCGCCTGCGCCCCGCCTTCGGCCTCGCCGTCGAAAAGACCCCGGCGGCGTCCAGCTGCTGAGAAACAGTATTCCAGGGCTGTCCGCTGGCACGGCGGGACAGCTCCTGGTGTATGGTTGCTCCATCCCGAAATACGGAGATGGACATGAGCTGGATTTTCGGCCGCTACACGGCCTTTTTACTGACCCTGATCGGCGCCGCAGTTACCGCCGCCCTGGCCGCGACCAGCTCGCCCGGTTGGCTTTGGCTGGCCGTGCCGCTGACACTGCTGGCCGCGCTGGGCGTCTATGACCTGGCGCAAACGCGCCACGCCATCCGCCGCAACTATCCGGTCCTGGGCAATCTGCGCTTCCTGTTCGAATTCATCCGGCCCGAGATCCGCCAATACTTCCTGGAAGACGACACGCAGGCCGCGCCGTTCTCGCGCGCGCAGCGCTCCATCGTCTACCAGCGCGCCAAGCGCGAGATCGACAAGCGTCCCTTTGGCACCCAGGAAGACGTCTACGGCGACCGCTACGAATGGATCAACCATTCCATGTCGCCCTCGCAAATCCCCGACACCGACTTCCGCGTCACGGTGGGTGGCCCCGAGTGCAAGCAGCCCTACTCCATGTCCGCGTTCAACGTGTCGGCCATGAGCTTTGGCGCCTTGTCGGCCAATGCCATCCTGGCCCTGAACGAAGGCGCGCGCCAGGGCGACTTCGCGCACGACACCGGTGAAGGCGGCATCAGCCGCTACCACCGCCAGCCGGGCGGCAGCCTGGTCTGGAACATCGGCTCGGGCTACTTCGGTTGCCGCGACGAACACGGCGCGTTCTCCGAAGAGGCTTTCGTCAAGAATGCCTGTACGCCGCAGGTCAAGATGATCGAGATCAAGCTGTCGCAGGGCGCCAAGCCCGGCCATGGCGGCATCCTGCCCGCCGGCAAGGTGACGCCGGAGATCGCCGAAGCGCGCGGCGTCGTGGCCTGGCAGGACTGCAATTCGCCGGCCACCCATTCCGCCTTCGATACGCCCATCGGCCTGATGAAGTTCGTGGCGCGCCTGCGCGAACTGTCCGGCGGCAAGCCGGTGGGCTTCAAGTTCTGCGTGGGCCACCCGTGGGAGTGGTTCGCCATCGTCAAGGCCATGCTGGAAACCGGCATCACGCCGGATTTCATCGTGGTGGACGGGGCCGAAGGCGGCACCGGCGCCGCGCCCGTGGAGTTCGTCGACCACGTCGGCACGCCGCTGCGCGAAGCGCTGCGCCTGGTCCACAACACGCTGATCGGCGTGAACCTGCGCGACCGCATCAAGCTGGGCGCATCCGGCAAGATCATCACCGCTTTCGATATGGCCCGTGTCATGGCCATGGGCGCGGACTGGTGCAACGCCGCGCGCGGCTTCATGTTCGCCATCGGCTGCATCCAGGCGCAAGCCTGCCACACCGGCAAATGCCCCACCGGCGTCACCACGCAGGACCCGCTGCGCCAGCGCGCGCTGGTGGTGCCGGACAAGGCGCAGCGCGTGGCCAACTTCCACCGCAACACGCTGCATGCGCTGGCGGAACTGCTGGCCGCGGCCGGCCTGACCCACCCCGGCCAACTGCGCCCGCACCATATCGCACGCCGCATCTCCTCCAGCGAAATCCGGCTGCTGTCGGCGCTGTTCCCGGAACTCGCGCCGGGCGAACTGCTGCGCGGCGAATTCCGCCATCAGGTATTCCGCGCGGGCTGGGCCATGGCCCAGGCCAGTTCGTTCCAGCCGACCCACGACATCACCACCGCATTGGCGCAAGAGCATGCCGCCCATGCCGCGCCGGCCGCCGCGCAAGTCTGATCCGGCTGCCGCCGGGCGCTACAGCCAGCGCTCGAACATGCGCGAGAAGAACTCCATCGAACGGTCACCCACGCCCCTGGCTTGCCAGGCCTCGGGCGTGATCCGCACCGAATCGGCGACGTCGCGCTGGAACAGCGCCTCCATTTCGGCCGCGAATTCAGGCCCCAGCACCACGGCATTGATTTCGTAGTTCAGCGCAAAGCTGCGCCAATCCAGGTTGCTGGACCCCACCGTGGACCACACGCCGTCCACCACCGCGGTCTTGGCATGCAAGAGCGCATCGCGCCGCTCGTAGATTTTCACGCCGGCCTTGAGCAGGTCCGTATAGTGCGAACGTCCCGCATGGAACACTAGCGACGAGTCGCTGAAGCCGGGCAGCACCAGCGCCACGTCGACGCCACGCCGGGCCGCGTCCGTCAGGACTTCGATGAAGGCGGGATCCGGCACGAAGTACGCCATGGTGATATGGATGTATTCCTGTGCGCTTTCAAACGCCGACATCAGCGTCAGGTAGACGGTGTAGCCATCGCTGCGGTCCGGCTGATTGGCCAGTATCCGCACCGTCGTTGCACCCAGGGGCGGCGCCACCTGCGAATCGCCCCCCTTGATCGGCTCCTCGGACTGGGATTCCCAACCCGCGCGGATGACCTGCTCCAGTTGGGCCACGGCAGGCCCTTCGATGCGCAGATGCGTGTCGCGCCAGGGCGCCACCCGGGCGTCGGCGGCCGCTGGCGCGTCCGCCTTGCCTGCACTGCCTCCGCTACCCGATCCCGAGTTCGGGGAAGACTCGTAGACGCTGCTGACGTTGATGCCGCCCAGGTAGCCGACCTTGCCGTCCACGACCAGCACCTTGCGATGGTTGCGCTGGTTCGGCGACCAGCCCGCGCGGCCGCTCGCCGGGTTGACCGGATTGAAGATCGCCACCTGTACGCCCGCATCGCGCAGGCGCTGGAACAAGGCATCGGGCGTCTTGATCGTGCCGACCGCGTCGACCATCAAGGACACTTCGGCGCCGCGATTGCGCGCCGCGATCAGGGCTTCGGCAAAGCGCGAACCTTCGGCATCGTCATCGAAGATATAGGTTTCCATGTGCACGTACCGGCGAGCCTGCGCGATGGAATGCAGCATGGCGCGGTAGGTGCTGGGGCCGTCCGCCAGGAGCCGGACACGGTTGCCGGCAACCAGCGGCGCACCGCTGACTGCTCGCTCGACGGCAAGGTGACGCGCGAGAAAGTCGCCCTTGGGAGTCCGCGGGTCCGCGGCGATGCCCTGCCCGCGGCGATAGCTGTCCGAGGCCGCGTCGGAAGACAGGCTGGCCTGCGATGCGCGCGCGCGGCGCTCCTGCGAATCAGGAACACTGGCGCAGGCCGCAAGCCAGACCGCACACGCCAGCGGCAGCAGCAACCGGTGTGCGCGGGCCATCCACGCCCGCCAATCCCGCCGCAGTCCCGACCGGCGCGCAGCCCCGGACGGCTTCATGGCGTCAGGGCTTAGCGGCGGCCGCCCGAGGCCAGGAGGCAGCCTAGCAAGGCGCCCACCAGCGCCGCCACGCCCACCGACTTCCAGGCATGTTCATGCACGTACTCGTCAGCATAGGCGGTTGCGCGGCGCGCGCGTTCCCGCGCCGCGCCCTCCCAATCGCCGGCGGACTCGCGCGCGTCGGCCAATTGGCGCCTCAGGCGCGCGCGCGCCGATTCGATCTCGGACCCCGTATACGACGCCGTCGAGCGCAACAGGTCTTCCGTGCCGGCGAGCAGCTCGTGGAAGCTGTCGCTGACGCGCTCACGGTGCAGGGCCATTTCGGCGCGTTGGTGCTTTCGGTTCATGGTCGCTCCTTTGTAGTTGTTGGGCCTCGCGGAGTCGGGCCGCCTGACGCAACGCAGCACGCTCGGTACCCGAAGCGCGCCGCGCATTGAAGAGTCCCATTGTGACCATCAACGGCCGCGGCCGCCAGAGCTTTGGCAACCAGCCGTAAACCGATATTTCAACGCAAGCAAAGGTATCGGCAGCGCGCGCACCGCAGGCCGGCGCCGGAGCTTGCATGCCGTCTTTCAAATTCGTAAAAATCCATTGCATTCAGCGGCTTGGCGCTTGACACCGGCCCCGCCCTGACCGCCACAATAGACTTTTGCAATGCGCCAGAACCGCCTGGTCTGAGCCTCCCAACGCCGCGCCTCCCGACCGCCCGCCGCCCCATCCTGGGCGCACCCGCGGCGGGCAGTCCCGGCGACAGAAAAGGAACAGGACGCATGGTTTCGCCTTCCGCACTGTTTGCCCCCGCCGCGCCGAAATTCATCGCGCAAGCGCCGCAGCCTCCCAGCGCCGAGCAGCTTGAACTGCACGAAGGCTTGCTGGCGCGCCACGCGCACATCGATCCCAAGTTCCTCTATGACGCGCTGGGCTCGGCGCTCTTTACCGCGATCACACAGCTCCCGGAGTATTACCCGACGCGCTGCGAGTCGGAGATCTTCCAGCGCCATGGCGCCGACATTGCGCGCCACGTCGGACCGGTGCTCTCCATGATCGACCTGGGCGCGGGCGATTGCGTCAAGGCCGAACGCCTGTTCCCCAGCCTGCGCCCGCGCCATTACGTGCCCATCGACATTTCGGCCGACTACCTGCAAGCCGCGGTGCGCCGCCTGCAGCTGTCCTACCCCGACCTGCAGATCACCGCCATCGGCCAGGACTTCACGCACGCGTTGGCCCTGCCCGCCAGCATTCCGGCCGAACAGCGGCTGTTCTTCTATCCCGGTTCCAGCATCGGCAATCTCAGCCCCGCGGACGCGCACGCCATGCTGCGGCGCATCCGCGAGCAATGCGCGGGCGGCGGCTTGCTGGTCGGGGTGGACCGCGTCAAGCCCAAACAAGTACTGGAGCCCGCCTACGACGACGCGCTGCACCTGACCGCGGCCTTCAACCTGAACCTGCTGCGGCACGTGAACAGCGTGCTGGACGCCGATTTCGACGTGGACGACTGGCGCCACGTGGCGCTGTTCAACAGCGCCGACTCGCGCATCGAAATGCATCTGGAAGCGCTGCGCGCGGTGCGCGTGGCGTGGCCGGGCGGCGCGCGCGCGTTCAGCGCCGGCGAACGCATCCACACTGAAAACTCCTACAAGTTCACTCCCCAAGCCTTCGCCGACCTGCTGCAGAGCGCCGGCTACCGCGACGTCGCGCACTGGTCGGATTCCCGCGGCTGGTTCTCGATTTTCAGCGCCCGCGCGTAAAGCGGGCCTGCCCTCAACGCCACTGGAGGATCGCCATGGAACCTGCGTGCCTGCTGACTCACCCTGCCACCGGACCTTACGCTGCCGGCCAGGCGGGCCAGCACGACCGCTACGACGCGGTGCGCTCCACCAGCACGGCCCTGGCCGCCCCGCTGAGCCCCGAGGATTGCCAGGTGCAATCCATGCCGGACTGCAGCCCGGTCAAATGGCATCTGGCCCACACCACCTGGTTCTTCGAGACCTTTCTGCTGACGCGCTTTCACCCGTCCTATGCGGTGTTCCATCCGCAGTACCGCATGCTGTTCAACTCCTACTACAACGCCGTCGGCGCCAAGCATCCGCGTCCGCGCCGCGGCCTGCTGTCGCGTCCCGCGCTGGCGGAAGTACAGCACTACCGCCGGCATGTGGACGGCGCCATGCACGAGCTGATCTCGCGCCTGGGCGGCAACGACCCCGCCTTCGACGCCTTGCTGGAGCTGGGCCTGAATCACGAACAACAACACCAGGAGCTGATCCTGACCGACCTGAAGCACATGCTGTCGGCCAATCCGCTCAAGCCCGCCTACGTCGCGCCTGGCCCGCCCGCGCTGCCACCTTCCACACCGGCCGGCTGGACCCGCTATGGCGGCGGCATCACCCGCATCGGCCATGACGGCAATGGCTTCGGTTTCGACAACGAGGGGCCAGCCCATGACGTGCTGCTGGCCCCGTTCCACCTGGCCGACCGGTTGGTGACCCAGCACGAATACCTGGCCTTCATCCGGGACGGCGGCTACAAGCGGCCCGAACTCTGGCTGTCGCTGGGCTGGGACATAGCCTGCGCCGAAGGCTGGCGCGCGCCGCTCTACTGGGAAGGACAGCGCGACGATTGGCGCATCTTCACGCTGCGCGGCATGCAGGAACTCGAACTGCAGGCGCCGGTCACGCACATCAGCTATTTCGAGGCCGACGCCTACGCCCGCTGGGCGCGCGTGCGGCTGCCGCGCGAAGCCGAATGGGAACATGCCGCCCGCCAACAGCCCGAAGGCGCGCTGGCCGGGCGCGCCAACATGCTGGAGAACGGCCACCTGGACACGCGACCGGCG
Organism: Achromobacter xylosoxidans; assembly: GCF_014490035.1. Classification (NCBI taxonomy): domain Bacteria; kingdom Pseudomonadati; phylum Pseudomonadota; class Betaproteobacteria; order Burkholderiales; family Alcaligenaceae; genus Achromobacter; species Achromobacter xylosoxidans. The sequence continues at coordinate 4,726,486 of NZ_CP061008.1, forward strand.
CCCGCGCGCAACGGCACGGGCGGCCCCGTGCAACTGTTCGGCGACGCCTGGGAATGGACCTCCAGCGCCTACGATGCCTACCCCGGCTTCAAGCCCGACAGCGGCGCGGTGGGCGAATACAACGGCAAGTTCATGTGCAACCAGTACGTCTTGCGAGGCGGCTCCTGCGCCACCCCCAGGGACCACATCCGCCCCAGTTACCGCAATTTTTTCCCGCCCGAGGCCCGCTGGCAGTTCTCTGGCATCCGGCTGGCGCGGGACGCCTGAAGCCTTTCTTTGAAATTTGACCGAGGATCGCTTGCATGCGTCAAAAATTTCGTGCTAGAATTTCGTTCTTCGTTGATCACTGATTGCGACACGGATGTGACGCAAACCCAGAGGTTGATCGAAATGGCGCATTAGCTCAGCCGGTTAGAGCGACGGAATCATAATCCGCAGGTCCCCTGTTCGAATCAGGGATGCGCCACCAGGAATTCAAAGGGCGCCCACACAAGTGGGCGCCCTTTTTGTTTTTGCATCGGAACTCTAGTCGCAGGAAGCCTGTCTCACGACGCGGTATCGCCGCCGGCATGGGGACCATACAGCCTCACTTGCCATCGCACAGCCGCCACCCCGAGCAACCTCCCAGGAGCGATCAAATTCCCTTGCGCCGACTTATCCGTAGAGCAAAAAAGAGGCTATTTCATTGGTCGCCAGAACTGGCCGCACGTTGCGGTTTTGATTTCCGGCTGAAGGCGCCGAATCGCAGTTTCCTGGAACAGCAGATATTCGGCTACCTGAACCAATCGGCTGCCCAGGCCAGCAGCCCCATGCAGTGCCTGTTCGTCGGCATGCATGAATACACCTGGCACTACCCTCGCTTGCTGAAGATGGATTTCCATTCGCTGGACATGGATCCCGAACAAGCCGTCTACGGCCCAGCCGGCAGACACACCATCGGAAGCGCAACCAACATGTCGGCGTTCTACCCCGAAGCCTCGTTCGACGTCGTGGTGGCCAATGGCTTGATCGGCTGGGGCCTCAACGAGCGAGCCGATTTCGAACGCCTGATGGAGCAATGCCATCGCGTGCTCAAGCCTGGCGGGCTTTTGATCCTGGGCTACAACGATACGCCCGAACACGCCCCCTTCGAGGTGGACATCGCATGGCGGGATCTGTTTGCCCCCATGGCGCCGGCCATCCCGGGAGTCACGCAAGCGCGCCATGCCATGAACGACAGCTACGCGCACGTGTTCATCTTCGGCGAGAAGCGTCCGGATCCGGCGCGGGCCGCTGCCTGACGGGAGCGGCCCGGCGGCTGCCTTCCAGTCAAGGCAGCCGCACCGCGTCGCGCCGCCGGCCGCCCCAGGTCGCCGCCAGACTGGCCACGAAGGCGCCGATCAGCATCGAGGCGAAGCCCCACAGCGCGAACGCGGCCGCGGCCTTGCGCGCCTGGTCTGCGGCCTCCTTGGCCTTTTGCCGGGCGTCGTCGGCGGCCTGCTTCATGTTCTGCACGGCCTGCTCGACGCGGCGCTGCGCCGCCGCCGGCTCCATGCCGGTCTGCGCCGCCACGACTTTCACGACATAGTCGCGGTCCTCGCCCGTCATCGAGCCGCGCGCCGCGCTCATCGCCATGATGCGGCCCACCTCCACTCTCGCGCCGTTGCGGTCGGCGCCGGCATCGGGCCGCTCCGAGCGCAGCAAGGCGTCCGAGAAGTAGCCCTGCATCTGCGCCATTCCGTCACTGCCGCCCGCGGCGGCTGCCGCGGCCGTCGCAGCCGTGCCGGCCCCTGCCGCGACAGAAGCTCCCGCCTTCGCCACGCCCGAAACCAAGGTCGCGATGGAAGCGCCCAGCAGCACCGCGCTTACGACCGCGCTCAACGCCCACACCAGAAAACCGTGCGCCGTGTCGCGGAAGTAAACCTCGTCCGAGTGCACGTCGACCCATTTGGTGCGCAGCCGCCCCGCGACGTAGCCGCCGATGCCATAGGCGACGATCTGCGTGGCCAACATCCACACGATGAGGCCGATGCCTATCGCGGGCGCGGTTGCGCCCTCGCCGCTCCAGGGCGAAACCGAAAGAAAGCCCAGCCCGGTGCCGCCAGCGAACAACGCCAGCGAAAGGGCCGCGGCGATGACCGCCCCCGCGATCACCGCGGCCCAGGAGACGGCGGAGATGGCAGATTCCCTCGGCGGCACGCCGCCGGGATAGGGCTGGCTCAATGAAGTTGCGTTTTCCATGGATCTGTTCCTTGTTCACGGTTCATCGCGGCGGCGCGGATACGCGCTGCCGCGGCGGAAAGCCTCGCGGGTCAATGCCAGAAAAGCGCCAGCAGGATGATGATGGGAATGGGCACGCCCAATAGCCAAAGCAAGATGGAACGCATAAAGCCTCCTTGGATGATGTCCTGCGCGTTGCTCGCAACGCTCAGGCCAGGTCGATGGTGCCGGGCGCGCGCGGATTCGGCGGCGGCTGCACGGGATCGATGACGTCGGGATCGCTGCGTGGCCGCGTCGGATCGAGCGGCGGGTCGTCCGGCGGCGGATTATTGGGAAAGGCGGGATCGTCGGGCGCGGGCGGGTCGCCCCCACCGGGTTCGCGATGCATGGATTGGGACATGGCGTTCTCCTGAAGCGGCGCCTGGCGCGCCGCCCAGCCCCATCAGCAAACCGCATTCCCGGCTTGTGGCCCCTGAACGAAAAAAGCCCTCTTCGCGAGGGCTTTCATGCATGCGCAGCCAGCAGGGTCAGGATTTGCTCTTGCCGTCCCTGGCCGGTTCGGCGGCTTTCTGGCCGCCGCCGCCAAGAAATTCGACGACAGCAGCCTTGCCCGCGGCGGAGGCTTCGTCCTGGCTGGCATAACGCCTGGGCGAATAATTGGTGCTGCGCACATTGCCGGTTTCGGGATCGAACAAGGTGATGATCCAGGCGAATTCTCCCGGCATCAGTTGCCTGACTTGCAACGTGGCGCGCGTGCCTGGGCGCAGTTGCGGCATGGGACGGCCTTTAACGTGACTCGACGCCGCCATCGTAGCGCAAGACGCGCCGGCGCAACCCCGGTGCTGGCGACACGGCCATGAATGCTGCGACCGCACATGAATTCATGCTGCAGACCCCGCAGCAAAAACGCCACAAACCGCGCGTCGCGTCAGGAAAACCCTAGGGCCTGTTGCGCCAATACAGGCGCACAATCAATACAAACATCTAGACCGCTCAGCGGCAGCCGCATCCCTTTAATCAGGCGAGGACGGAGACAACATGACTTATGTAGCAGTGGTTATCAGCTGTTTGATGGTTGTGGGTATCGTCGCGTTGGTGATTCAAACGGTTCAAAGCGCAGGGTCCGAACCCTGGCTGAGAATCTCGGCGGCGATCACCAGTTCCTTGTTCGCTTCACTCTTGTTGATTCCGCTCGGATACGCGGTCGCGCAGACCGTGCTGATCGAATAATTCCATCATTGCAACGCATGCGCCTGGGGCTACGCGCCCCGGGCGGCTTTGCCGCGCGTTGCGGCCCAACACAGCAGCGACCCGGCGGTCACCATGGCCACGCCCTGCCAGAATGATGCGTTCAGACGGGTCGACAGCCACACGGCAGCAAAGAACGTCGAAAACACCGGCGTGAAGTAGGACGCCGTGGCCAGCAAGGTCAGGTTGCCTTTGAGTATCCCTACGTTCCACAGCGCGTAGCCCGCCGCCATGGCGCCGCCGGTCACCAGCAGCTCCAGCGTGGCGGGCCAGGAGAAGGCCAGCGCAGGCTCGGCGCCCGACAGGTACTTGATCCACAGGGCAAGCGCGGTCAGCATGAAGAACAAGGCAACGCCATTCTTGCCATCGGCGAATCGCGTCGTGACGTTGCAATAGACGGCCCAGATCACGGCGCCGCTGAAGGCCAGCCCATAACTGAGGGGATTGCTGGACACGTTGGCGAGGGTGCGCTCCCAGGAAAGCCCGCCGGATCCGCCCAGGACCCAGACGATGCCGGCAAGCGACAGCAGTATGCCGGGCACCACCCACGCGTTGGCGCGCTGGCCATTGATGAGCATGGCCAGAATCACGGTAAAGCAAGGCCAGAGATAGTTGACGATGCCCAGCTCGATCGCCTGGCCACGGTTGGCAGCGAATCCCAGGGAAAGCGACAGGCAGATCTCGTAGGCAACGAACAGCAGGCTGCCGACGATGAGATAGGAACGCGGAAAGGTCCGCAGCTTCGGAAAGCCCAGCAGCAGCACCAGGAACGCCGAACCCGCCGTGTAAATGAGCGCGGCGCCGCCGACCGGCCCGAAGCTTTCGCTGACACTGCGGATCAGGCCAACCACGGTGCCCCACAGCAGCACCGCCAGCAAGCCCAGTGAAGTCGCCGTGTTCCGGCTCAGGGAGAGTTGCATTACCGATTCCGATTGCCCGTCTTGGGGCGTCAAGCCGGGCAGTTTAGCGAAAACCCAAACGCTCCGCGGGCGGCCCCCGCCTTACGGCGGAGCCGGCCTCCCCAGCCCGGAATGACCGCCAGAACAATGCAGAAGAAGGAGCAAGCGTCGCATGACCATATCCACACGCAGATTGAGCGACGTGCTGGCCAGCACGGAATCGGGCCGGCTCTACCGGATTGAGGTGTTCTTGCGGGCGGAAGAGCCGGGAGCGGCTGCGTTGCAGGCTGACGCGGCCCGGCCTGACGCGGCCCGGCCTAACGCGGCCCGCTACATACACCGCACCACCGAGGGGGAGCTGGTGTTGCCGCTGGACCGGAACCGGTACAGGCTGAAATCGGGCGAAGTCCTGACCGCCCTGGCGCCGCCGCTCTCCGACCTCTGAGGCTGGCGGAGCTACTGATCCGCCTCCACCCGCCGCTTGCCCTGGCCCTTGGCCTTGTAGAGCGCTCTGTCCGCGCGCTCCAGCAATTCGCGCACGGTGACGCCGGATTGCGGATACACGGCTATGCCCACGCTGGCGGATACGGCGACACTGACGTCGGGATACGGCAGGGACAGGTTTTCGACCAGCGCCTGCGCGACATGCCCGGCGTTTTCCTTGTCCGCGCCCAGCAGCAACACCGCGAATTCGTCGCCTCCAAGCCGCGCCGCCACGTCGGACACGCGGATCGCATCGGCCATGCGCTCCGCCGCTTCCTGCAGCACCGCATCGCCGGCCGCATGGCCATGCAGGTCGTTGACCGCCTTGAAGCCGTCCAGATCGATCGCCAGGATGGCGAAGGATTCGCCGCTGCGCTGCGCCACCGCCACCTCGCGCAGCACCAATTCGTTGAACAGCACGCGGTTGCACAGCCCGGTCAGCGGATCGTAGTGCGCCAGGTGCTGGGCATGCGTCAGCATGCGCGAGGCCTGCACCAGGGCGCCGCCCACTTCCGCAACCTCCTTGACGCGCGTGCCCGGCACCATCACCGCATGCCCTTTGCCCAGCGCCAGCGCCGGCGCGACCAGGCTCTGCACGGACGAGGTCAGGCGCTGGGCCAGCCGCAAGGCCAGCAGCAAGCCCAGCCCGAAGGCCAGTAAGGTGCCCAGGGCGATCCAGGCGATGGAGCGGTAGAGGTCCGTGGTCAGCAGGCTCATCGGCGCGCCGGCGGCGACCGTCCAGCCAGATAACGACGAGCGGCTGAAAGCGGTGTAGACCGGCGTGCCTTCCTTGGTAATGGTTTCCAGCGAACCCTCGCTTTCCTGCTGCACCGCCCGCGCCAGTTCGGGAACGGCCTTCTGGCCCACGAATTTCGAGGTATCGCGCGTGCGCGCCAGTATCGTGCCGCTGTCGTCCAGCACGGCGGCCACCCAGCCGTCCGGCAAGGCGCGCCTGCCCAGCAGATTGCCAATGCGCTCAGGCAAGATGCCGACGTTCAGGCTGTAGGCGACCTCGCCGTTGCGCAGCACCGGCACGCCCAGCGCAATCAGCGGAGCTTGATTGACCCTGCTGGTGAACAGCCCCGTCAACACCGCAGTCCGTGTCTGGAAAACGTGGGCCAGCTCGGCGGAGGCACCCGTCGGCGGCAAGGCGTTGCCGAACGGAACAGACGTGTTGATCAATTGACGGCCATCCTTGTCGGTCAGGACATAGCTGTCGATGATCTGGAAACGCACGGACTCGCGCGCCCGCCTATGAAAACCGGCCAGGTCGCCGGCGACGAGATCCGGCGACGACGCCAGCATCTGCAAGCCAGCCTCGACGCCGGTGAGTTCGCGGTCGAGAATCGCGGTGAGATTGCGCGCCAGGAATATCGTGTCGCGGAAGATCCGCTCTTTCTGGATGACGTAGCTTTCGTAGACCGCCACGGACGCCATGACCAGCGCGGGCGTAATACAGGCGAACACAAGCGTGAGCAGGCCCGTGCGCATGGAATAACGGCGCGGCCGACGCGCCCGCGCGACGGCCAGGCTCTCGCCGTCAGCCACGGGAACCTCGCCTTGCGACGTCCGCAAACGTCGCCCTGCCGACCGAAACCACACCTCTGGACCCATGCGCCTCCCGATACGCTCCGCCCGGCCCACGAGCAGAGGACGAACGAACGCCAGAAATTATTGCAGAAGTTCGCAATCGCACAATCCGCGCCATGGGAATCCCCTCGCCGCGTCGAGACGGATGTGGCTTAAAGGGCGCGTCCCCAATTTATTCCGGAGACGCGGCGCCTGGTTCGTCTACTGGTCTTCCAGGTCCGGGGTGCCGGTGAACTGGGTCTTGAGCAGCGTCAGCGCCCCTTTTTCGGCCAGCGCCTCATTGGGAAACACATGCTTGGTGTCTTCCAGCACCGGGAATCCGAAGACCCGCACCCGGGCGTGATAGCCGTCGGGCGTCTCGGCGAATTCGATGTCGAAGTTGCGTTCTTCGATCCAGCCCGATCGATGCAGTTTCCATTCCATATCCGACGCGCTCCCGAATAGTCGAGGTTGATACGACAGGCCGGCCCCGATGGAAGCCGGCCTGCTACACCATACACCCGTCTTGGGACGGACGGACTGACGGCCGATCCGCCGCGCCTACTTTCGGGCGCTTGGCTTGTCTGCGGCGGCGTCCGCGTATCCCTCCACCGGCGGCGCAAACAAGTCCCAGCTGGCCATGAACAGCGCGGCGATCAGCGGGCCGATCACGAAGCCGTTCAGGCCGAACAAAGCCATGCCCCCCAGCGTGGAGATCAGCACCACATAGTCCGGCATCTTGGTGTCCTTGCCGACCAGAATGGGGCGCAGCACGTTGTCCACCATGCCGATGACCAGCACGCCGAAAGCGATCAGCACGACGCCCTTGATCGTGGCGCCGGTCAACAGGAAGTAGATCGCGACCGGCGCCCAGATCAACCCCGCGCCGATCGCGGGCAGCAAGGACAGAAAACCCATGATCACGCCCCACAGCAGCGCGCCCTGGATAGACAGGATCGAGAAGATGATGCCGCCCAGCGCGCCCTGCGCCGCGGCCACTGCGACGTTGCCCTTGACGGTGGCGCGCACCACGGTGGTGAACTTGCGCAGCAGATGCTGCTTGTGCGTGTCGCTCAGCGGCATGGCGCGCTTGAGCCGCGCCGATAGCTGCGGGCCGTCGCGCAACAGGAAGAACAGCAGGTACAGCATGATGCCGAAGCTGATCACGAACTGGAACGTGTCCTGCCCGATGTTCAAGGCCTGCGTCGCCAGGAACTGGCTGGCCTGCATGGCGCCCGCGCTGAGCTTTTCCTGCAGGCTCGGTATGTCGGCCAGGTCGAAGCGCGCCAGCAGATCATGCACCGACGGCGGCAGCGCCGCCATGGCCTGCTGGAAATAGTCGCCGAAGTTGATCTGCCCGGACTTGACGCTCTGATAGAGGTTCGCGCCTTCGCGCACCAGCGATCCGCTGATGACGATGAGCGGCAGGATCACCAGCAGCAGCACCAGCAGCAAAGTGATCAGCGCGGCCAGGTTGCGCCGTCCGCCGATGCGCGCCACCAGCCGGCGCTGCAGCGGCGCAAAGATGATGGCAAGGACCGCGCCCCAGAAAACAGCGCCGTAGAACGGCCACAACAACCAGCCGAATGCGATGGTGACCACCACCAGCAGGAGCAGAAAGGTTCTGTAGTGCACGCTGGAAGATTGGCTCATATTACGTCCCAGGCTCGGCTTGCGCCGCGAGACCCGCATTGTACAAAGCGCCGTTCAGCGGGCGTCCTGCGGCTGTCCGGCGGCCTGACGCAATGCGGCGCGCGCATGCTCCAGAACCTCCGACTGCGCGTTCAACCCCTGCAGGCGCAGGTTCAACTCCTGCTGCAGCGTGGGCGTGGCGACGCGCGCCTGCCCATCCGCCAGCAGGATGTCCTGCGCATGTGCGGCCACGAAATCCGCCACGCCCAGCGCATCGCGCGCCACCGCGTCCATGGCGGCCGCGGCATCGAGCACCTCGGCCGCGGGCGCCGTCACTGCCTCGTCATAGACACCGTCGTAGACGGGCGCCAGATCGGCCGGCAGCGTCAGCGCCGCACGCGCCTTGTCCGCCCTGGCCTGAGCCCGCTGGACCTCGGCAGCCTGCTCGGCCAGCGTCTTGCGCGCGGCCTCAAGGCGGTCCCGCCGCTCCACGATCTCGGCCACCGAACGCAGGGTCTCGACTTCCGACGCGTCACGCATGGACGCCGCCGCCTGCGTCAGGATTTCCTGAAAATCGGCGATGACCTCGTAGGCATCGGCATAGCCGCCGACGGCCTCCTTTTCCTGCTCGCTCAGGACGCCTATGGGCAGCAGCGACGCGCTGTTCATCCGGCTTTGCAGCAGCTGGATGAACGCGGCCCGCTCCTGGGGCTCTTTGTTGACGCAGGCCGACAGAAACAGCATCGACGCCATCGCCAGGCCCAGCAGGCAAGCTCGCAGCAATGCCATGCGCATCCTCCTTGCATGCGGGTTCGCAGAACCGGCGCCGCCCGCGAACTGGGCGGCCGCCCTCCGGCAGATTATCCCGAAGGCGCTTTCCGACGCTGCCGGCGGGCGGATTTTGTTGCTATCGAAGCGTGTTGACACAGGGTGCGCCGCCCGCATCATGGCTCCAGGGGATACGCCATGGCGCAACGGCGCGCGGGGTCAAAACCCATGGCCGCCTCATGGCTCAAGCGCTCGCGCAACCCGGGCGGGAGCTCCCCTGCCGCGATATCGACGAAACCTTGCCGCAGGTAAAACGGCCTGTTCCAAGGCAGTTCGCGGTCGGTGGTCAGCAGCACGAACCGGTAGCGACCGGCACTGCGGGCATGCGTGCATACGGCGGCCAGGAGCGCCCGCCCCAGGCCGCGCCCCTGCCACGGCAACGCTACCGCCATTTCGGCCAGGTAGAGATCGCCGTCCATGGGCCGCGTCAGCGCAAAGCCCGCGCACTGGCCCTCGCCTTCCGCGACCCACAGCAGGCCGGCCGCCTGCGCCTGCGCCAGCTCGGCCTGCGGCGCCGTATCGTCGCCGGCGGCCCACGCCATATGCGTGCCCAGGAAGCGCCGCGCGGCGGAGCGTTCGATATCGGCCAGGCTGGCCAGGTCTGTAGGTCGTGCGAGTCTGATCATAGGCATGGCAGTATGCCTGATGCGGGCCCGGCGTCCGATCCCATAAAATGGCGTTTTCGGCCATCACGGCCCCGCAATACAGGCCCAGCCCCAAGACATGACTCAAAACGCCACCTCCGATACCTGGGGCTTTGCCCATCCCGATTGCCGCGGCGCGGCCGCCCTGCTGTTCTTCATGAACGACCTGGCGCGGGTGATCAACCAGTACCTGAGCCCGGGACAGCTATCCAACGAAGCGCTGGCCGATGCGCAAAAGGCGGTCGATGCCTTGCTGGCCCGCTACGTGGACATTCAGGCCGCCCCCGAAGCCTTCGACAACGAGCGCATCGAACTCGCCCTGGAAACCGAAAACCAGCCTGACGGCCAGACCAGCGCGCAAGTGGCGCTGCGCATGTCGCCACGCCTGGAAGGCCTCATCATCGAGGCCCAGCGCCAGGCTCGCCCGGCGACCCATTAAAGGCCTGGAACGGGGGAGGAGTCTCCCCCCACCACAAAACGCTTGCCAAAAGCATCAACTGCCTGTACTATTGCTGGTTGAGTTCTGCCGTTTTCGCCAAATTCCATACGAAAAAACGCGGTGATAAACGACGGCGCTGGCACTGAGGCCTGTACATCAGCCCCTCCCCAGACGCCGAAGCAGACCCTCGAAAATACCCAAGCCCAAGCATCCCGTCCCATTTGCGAAAACCGCAAATCCGGATTGCGGCCTGGAACAAAACGCCTTCACCCAACCGCCAGTCCGGCTTGGCAAGAAGCAACAAGACAATCAGCGGCGCCTACAACACGCGCAAGCGACGAATACCGATAACCGCGCCGCAACCAGCAGGGCCTGTCCGTCCTGCATGACTTCTCGGGCCGCGCATGTCCGCATGCATGCTTTGCGCTTGTTCGCGCATCGCGCAACCCGAAACGACGCTGTCCCGGACTGATGGACAGCGTCGCGCCGCCAGGCCGTGCGCGCAAAACATGAGAATGCGCAAAAGGACGGCGGCATATATGCGTTAGTGTCACGACACACGCCTGCCCGATTCAATACGGCTGGCAGCGGCACGCGGCAGGAACGCTGCGCGCCACGTGGCCAGACGCGGCTTTTCCCATAACTAGAAACCAAGAGAACAAACACCATGAATACTCGTTTCACGACCTCGGACCTGATCCGACGCCCGGCGCACACCACGCTGGACAACATGCCGATCCATATCGGCGACATCGTTTACCTGAAGCCCGCAAATGGCCCGGAAATCCGCGCCACGGTCATCTACAACGCGCCCATCGATGGCACGACCACCTACACGACCGAAGTCGTGCCCTGCGGCGCACCCGCGCAAAAGGCCCCCGGCCAGCGCATCCGCTTCCGCCATGAGCACGTGCATCGCATCGAACCGGTGCGCAGCGCCACTCACTGAAGCAGCAGCCCGCCCCGTTGCGCAAGCAACGGGGCAATTTGTGCGTGATAAAGTCCCCGGCAATACAGCCCTGGCGATCCCACCATGCAGAACAACCGTCTCGCAGTCCATATCTGGGACCTTCCCACCCGCCTCTTTCATTGGGCGCTCGTCGTCTGCATCGTCGGCGCGTTCGTCAGCGTGAAGCTGGGCGGCCTGTACATGGACTGGCACGTGCGCTTCGGCTGTACGGCGTTGGGTCTGATCCTGTTCCGCCTGCTCTGGGGATTCATCGGCCCGCGCTACGCCCGCTTCACGCACTTCGTGCGCGGCCCGGCGGCCGTGGCCCGCTATCTGAAGGGCGCCGCGGCGCCCGCAGGCCACAACCCGCTGGGTGCGCTGTCGGTGCTGGCGCTGCTGCTGGTCATCGGCTTCCAGGCGGTCAGCGGCCTGTTCACCACCGACGACATCATGACGCAGGGCCCCTTGTTCGGCCACGTCAGCGAAGCCGTTTCCGCCGCCATGACGTCCTGGCACAAGCTGAACGAATGGGTCATCCTGACCCTGGTCGCCCTTCATATTGCAGCTGTGCTCTGGTACGCGCTGGTGCGCCGCAAGCGCCTGGTGCGCGCCATCATCACCGGCAAGGTCGATGCCAAGGATGTGCCCGCCGGCACGGCCCCCACGCAGGACGGTTTCGCCGTCTGGCTGCGTGCGCTGGTGCTGGGCGCCTGTGTCACGGTCCTGGTACTGTGGATCCGGTCGCTGGAAGTCGCGGCCGACATGTCTTTTTCCTGACGGTTCACGCAGCGCGAAGACAGCGCTGCGGCCCGCTCAACGCCGCGCCTCGATCAAGTGCCGCGTCGAATGAGCCACGAACGGCTCTCCCCGACGCATCCGCTCATCCAGCGCCTGCAGGGCATCGCGATACCTCGCCACCGAAAAATCGGGCACCCACCACACGCACTTGCGCAGGATCCAGACCACGGCGCCCACGTCATGGAACACCATCTGGCAACGGGCCGCGCGCAAGTCCGTCACGGCAAGTCCAGCAGCCGCCGCGGCGGCCGCCTCATCCTGCGGATCCCGCAAGCGCCGCTGCGCTGACAAAGGCCCCAGGAAATGCTCGATCAGCTCAAAGGCCGAAGCCGGCCCCACATGCTGGGCGAAGTAATGCCCACCCGGCTTGAGGACGCGGTGGATTTCCGCCCAGTCCGCGTTCACAGGGTGCCTGGACGTCACGAGTTCAAACGACGCATCGGCAAACGGCAAGCCCGCGCCCGGCGCTGTCTGCACTAGCCGCAAGCCACGAGCGGCCAGGCGTTCATGCGCTTTCCTGGCATTGGGCGGCCAGGCTTCGGTCGCGCACATCACCGGCGGAAAGCGGGGCGCCTCGCCCAGCACTTCGCCGCCGCCCGTATCCAGGTCCAGCGCCGACTGCACACTGGCCAGGCGCTGCGCAAGCAGCCTGGCATAGCCCCACGGCGGACGCTGCTCGGAAGCGCGCCCCGCCAGCCAGCCGAAGCCCCACCCGCCGACATCGGCGGCTTCGGCCTCTGCCACCAGCTCATCAAAGGATTTCATCGCTTCTCTCCTGTGCAAGACCGACGCGCAGTCCCGCGAGGTCACGCCCGGCAAAGCCATAAAAAAAAGCGCCAACCGTTACGCTGGCGCCTCTTTGCCCACATGCCGCCCGCGGACGGCAGGCGCCTTATTTCTTCTTGCGGTACGAGTCGTGGCAGGCCTTGCAGCTTGCGCCGACGTCGCCAAACGCAGCGCGCAGCTTGTCCAGGTCGCCGGCATCGGCAGCGGCCGACAGCTTGACGATATTGTCCTGGAAGGCCTGTTGCTTCTGCTTGAAGCCCGCAGCGTCGCTCCAGATTTCCGGACGCGCATCGCCGCCTTCGGTGCCCGCGCCAAAAGCCGTCCACGGCAAGGCCGACAAGGTCTTCAGCACTTCCACGTTGGCCTTGATCTGCGCGGCGTCATAGGGCTGCTGGCCCTTGACCACTGGCGCCATGCGGCCAAAGTGGGAAGCCATCAGCGTCAGCGCCGATTGGCGGTACTTGACCGCGTCCTCCGGCTTGGCGAACTGCGCGGACGCGCTCGTCGCCAGCAGGGGCCCAACCGTCATACAGGCCAACGCGGCAAGCGTGGACAACTTCTTCATTGCAATCTCCCGTAAGGTCAACAGAGGCCGCGCGCCCCGGGCGCGCGGCAAGGCGACTATACCGCCCGGGCCAAGTCTGCGGCCAGCCCGATGTAGGAGCGCGGGGTCATCGCCAACAGGCGCGCCTTGGGCTCTTCGGGCAGGGCCAGGCCCTGGATGAATTCTCGCAGGCCTTCCTCGGTGATGCCCTTGCCGCGCGTCAAAGCCTTGAGTTGCTCGTACGGCTGCGGCAGGCCATAGCGGCGCATGACGGTCTGCACCGGCTCGGCCAGCACTTCCCAGCAAGCGTCGATGTCGGCGTCGATGGCGGCAGTGTTGACCTCAAGCTTGCCCAGGCCGCGCATGCAGGCATCCCAAGCCACCAGGCAGTAGCCCAGGCCCACGCCCAGATTGCGCAGCACGGTGGAGTCGGTCAGGTCGCGCTGCCAGCGGGAGATCGGCAGCTTGTCCGAGAGGTGGCGCAGCACAGCGTTGGCCAGGCCCAGGTTGCCTTCGGAGTTTTCGAAGTCGATCGGGTTGACCTTGTGCGGCATGGTGGAGGAACCGACCTCGCCTTCCTTCAGGCGTTGCTTGAAGTAGCCCAACGCCACGTAGCCCCAGATGTCGCGGTCCAGGTCCAGCACGATGATGTTGGCGCGCGTGATGGCGTCGAACAAGGCCGACATCCAGTCATGCGGCTCGATCTGGATGGTGTGGCGGTTCTGGGTCAGGCCCAGCCCGGCCAACACGCGCTGGCTAAAGGCGGGCCAGTCGATTTCAGGATAGGCCGACAGGTGGGCGTTGTAGTTGCCGGTGGCGCCGTTCAGCTTGGCCAGCGGTTCGACGGCCTCGACCGCGGCGATGGCGCGATTCAGGCGCGCGGCCACGTTGGCGAATTCCTTGCCCAGGGTCGTCGGGCTGGCGGGCTGGCCGTGGGTGCGCGACAGCATGGGCTGGTCGGCCTGGGCCACGGCCATGTCGTTCAGCTTGGCGGCCAGTTCGCGCAGGCGCGGCACCACGACCTCGTTGCGGGCGCGCGTCAGCATCAGCGCGTGCGAGGTGTTATTGATGTCTTCGGAGGTGCAGGCGAAGTGGATGAACTCGGCGGCGCGGGCCAGCTCGGCGTCATCGGCCACTTTTTCCTTCAGCCAGTACTCGACGGCCTTGACGTCATGGTTGGTGACGCGTTCGATGTCCTTGATGCGGGCGGCATCCGCTTCCGAGAAGTCGCGCACCAATTGTTGCAGGCGGGCGCGGGCGGCTTCGGAGAAGGCGGGCAGCTCCGGCAGGCCGGCGTCGGACAGCGCGACCAGCCAGGCCACTTCGACCTCGACGCGGTGCGCCATGAAACCGGCTTCGGAGAGCAGGCCGCGCAGCGCGTCGCCCCGGGAAGCGTACCGGCCATCCAATGGCGAAAGGGCGTTGAGTTGGCTGAGCTGTTCGGCGATTTGCATGGTCTGGAAGAGAAAAAGCGGGGAATGAGCGAATCGGGCGATTTTATCATCCGGAAGCGTGCAACATTGTGGCAAACTGACGAAGATTCCGGCCTCTTGGCCGTCTTGCCGTCATGCGGCCTGCTATACTTCGGCCGCTTTCCGACTCCGCTTGTGACTCCATGAAACTGATCGGCTCGCTTACCAGTCCTTACGTGCGCAAAGTGCGTATCGTCATGGCCGAGAAAAAGCTGGACTACCGGCTTGAACTCGAAAACGTCTGGTCCGCCGACACGCAGATCCAAACGTACAACCCGCTGGGCAAGGTGCCTTGCCTGGTCATGGAAGATGGCGGCGCCCTCTTCGATTCGCGCGTCATCGTCGAATACGTCGACACCCTGTCCCCTGTTGCCCGCCTGATTCCTCAGCCGGGGCGTGATCGCGCCGCGGTCAAGTGCTGGGAAGCCATCGCCGATGGCCTCCTGGACGCCTGCGTGACCATCGTCAAGGAAAACCAGCGCCCCGAGGCTCAGCGCAGCCCCGAATGGATCGAGCGCCAGTATTCCAAGATCCACGCCAGCCTGGACGCGATGAACAAGAGCCTGGGCGACAACGCCCACTGCATGGGCATCAACTACAGCCTGGCCGACATCGCCGTCGGCTGCGCGCTGGGCTACTTGGACCTGCGCTTCGCCGCGCTCGACTGGCGCGCCGACCACCAGAACCTGGCCCGCCTGTACGACAAGCTGTCGCAGCGGCAGTCCTTCATCGATACCGTTCCGGTGGTGTAGCCCCCCCGAGGCGCTGCGCGCCTCCCCCCAGGGGGCGCCGCTACGGACCGGCGGAGCCGGATCCGTGCGGCCCGGCTTCTGCTTGGCTGCGCTTCTGTTTTGCCTGCGCTTCTGTTTTGCCTTTGCTTCCGCGCCGCCTTTGCTACCGCATCGGCGGCGCTTCTACGTGGGCTGCGCTTTTCCATCGGCGCAGCCCTGTCCGGCTCAGGCGTTGAACGTCTGCCAGGCCTTGAACAGCATGTACGCGGCCAGCGCGAACAGCAGGCAGGCGAACACGCGCTTGAGCGTCTGCACCGGCAGGCGGTGCGCCATGCGCGCGCCCAAGGGCGCCGTCAGCACGCTGGTGCACACCAGCGCGATCAGGGCCGGCCAGTAGATGTAGCCCAGCATGCCCGGACGCGTTTCGCCCGAGTTCAGGCCCGACACCACATAACCGACGCTATTGGCCAGCGCAATGGGAAAGCCCAGCGCGGCCGAGGTTGACACCGCGTTGTGCAGGGCCACGTTGCACCAGACCATGAAAGGCACCGACAGGAAGCCGCCGCCCGCGCCCACCAGGCCGGACAAAAAGCCGATGCCCGCCCCGGCCGTGCTGGTGCCCACCACGCCCGGCATCTGGCGGCTGGGCTTGGGCTTCTTGTTCTGCAGCATGCTCCAGCCGGAATAGCCGACGAACAGCGCAAAGAACAGCGACAGCCACAGCGTGCTCAGCGCGGCGAAGACCGCGCCGCCCGAAAGCAGGCCGCCGATGATGATGCCCGGGGCCATCGCCCAGACGATGTTCCATTTGATCGTGCCGCGCTGCTGGTGCGCCCGCACGCTGGAAATGGAGGTGAACAGGATCGAGGTCATCGACGTGGCGATGGCGGCATGCACCACCAGGTCGGCAGGCATGCCCTTCCACGCGAACAGCATCGTCAGGAAAGGCACCAGCAACATGCCCCCGCCTATGCCCAGCAGGCCCGCGGCGAAACCCACCACGCCCCCCAGCACCAGCAGGCAAATCACCATCGTTACATCCACAACTCTCTCCTCTTTCTTCTTGGTAATGAACAAAGCCCCAGGGGCCGCGCCCCAGGGGCTTTGATTGAAATCCGCGCACGCCGCGCGGCGGATGCCGGCGCGGCGCCTACACCTACAGGATGATGCCGCCGCCCAGGCAAACCTCGCCATCGTAAAGCACGGCGGACTGTCCAGGCGTGACCGCCCACTGCGGTTCGGTAAAGCTCAGGCTGAAGGTGCCGCCGGCGGCGCCTTCCAGGCTGCACGCGGCATCGGCCTGGCGGTAGCGCGTCTTGGCGCCATAGGCGCCCGCGGCCGGCGCGTGACCAGCGACCCAGCTCGCGTCCTGCGCCCGCAGCTCGCCCGACAACAGCCAGGGGTGGTCATGCCCCTGCACCACGTAGAGCACATTGCGCTCCAGATCCTTGCGCGCCACGTACCAGGCTTCGGCCGTACCGTCCTCGCGCTGGCGCCCCTTCACCCCGCCCACGCCCAGGCCCTTGCGCTGGCCCAGCGTATAGAACGACAGCCCTTCGTGGCGGCCGACCTTCTGCCCTTCCGGCGTCATGATCGGGCCAGGCTCGGTCGGCAGATAGCGGTTCAGGAACTCGCGGAACGGCCGCTCGCCGATGAAGCAGATGCCAGTGGAATCCTTCTTGGCGGCGTTATGCAGGCCGATCTCGTGCGCAATGCGCCGCACCTCGGTCTTGTGGATCTCACCCAGCGGGAACATGGTGCGCGACAACTGCGCCTGGTTCAGCCGGTGCAGGAAGTAGCTCTGGTCCTTGGACGCGTCCAGCGCCTTGAGCAGTTGAAACTGCGTGCCGCCCCCCTCGGCCGGCACCTCGCGCACTCGGGCGTAGTGGCCGGTGGCGATGTGCTCGGCGCCCAGCGCCATGGCGTGGTCCAGAAAGGCCTTGAACTTGATCTCGGCATTGCACAGCACGTCCGGGTTCGGCGTGCGGCCCGCGGAGTACTCGCGCAGGAACTCCGCGAACACGCGGTCCTTGTATTCGGCGGCGAAATTGACGAACTCGAACTCGACCCCGACCAGATCCGCGACGCTGGCGGCGTCCAGCAGGTCTTGGCGGGTGGAGCAGTATTCGGAATCGTCGTCGTCTTCCCAGTTCTTCATGAACAGGCCGACGACCTCGTAGCCTTGCTGCTTGAGCAGCCAGGCGGTGACCGAAGAATCGACCCCGCCGGACATGCCGACGACAACGCGGCCTTTCTTGGTAAGTTTTTGACTCATGATGGGACTATTTTAGATCGGTCCGCGCATCTTCCCGCGGCTGCGGCTCGGCGGCCCGCGACACTTCCATCAGCCAGGTGCGGAAAGCCTGCAGGGTCGGAAGATTGGCCTTCTGCTCCGGGTAGCACAGGTAGTACCCCATGCGCGCCCGGATCGGCAGCTGGATGGCGACGGCCAGCTTGCCGTCGCGCAGCTCGTCTTCGATCAGGCAGCGCGGAATCAGCGCCACGCCGAAGCCAGCCGCGGCGGCCTGCGACAGCAGCGCATACTGGTCAAAGCGCGCGCCTTCCAGGCTGCGCCGGGTATCGCAGCCGGCCTGCTCGAACCAGTCGCGCCAGCCTTCCAGCGCCGAGGTGTGGTGCAGCAGCGGATAGGCCAGCAGGTCCGCGGGCGCCGCACAGCCGCCCGGGATCAGGCGCGGGCTGCAGACCGGCAGAATTTCGCGGCCGACGATGTAGTCCGCCCCGCTGCCTGGCCAGATGCCTTCGCCGAAGCGCACGGCGGCGTCCAGTTCAGGGGTGGAGAAGTCATAGCCCTGGCGGTGAGGCAGGAATTCGACGTGGATATCCGGCCGCAGGCGCATGAAGGCGGTCAGGCGCGGGATCAGCCAGCGCGCGCCGAAGGTCGGCATACAGGTCAGGTTGAGCGTGCCGCCCTGCCCCTGGTGCGCGATCAGTTCCACGGTGGCGGCTTCGATCTGCCCCAGCCCGGCCTGGATCTTGGTCAGGTAGCTGCGTCCGGCCTCGGTCAGGACCAGGCCTTGCCTGATCCGCAGGAATAGTTCGATGCCGACGAACTCCTCCAGATGTTTCACCTGCTTACTGACCGCACCCTGCGTGACACACAATTCCTGGGCCGCGCGCGTGAAGCTGCTATGTCTCGCGGCGACTTCGAACGCCTGGAGATCCGTGAGTGAGGGACAGAATCGCCGCATGGATGAGGTACGCAAATTGTTTCAGGCCGCGCAGCAAAAACAGCCCGGCTCCGGGCCGCCGCGAAAAAAGGCATGAAAAAAAGTCATAGCTTACGGAGAAACTTTCGTTTGCGCAAACCGGACCGCCAGGAAAGAATCGTTGCGTTTGCGTCTGCCTTTGCGCATCCGCTTTCCAATTCATTAGGGGAATCCATG
This sequence comes from Achromobacter xylosoxidans, assembly GCF_014490035.1. Lineage (NCBI taxonomy): Bacteria > Pseudomonadati > Pseudomonadota > Betaproteobacteria > Burkholderiales > Alcaligenaceae > Achromobacter > Achromobacter xylosoxidans. The sequence continues at coordinate 4,745,111 of NZ_CP061008.1, forward strand.
CAACGCCGTAAAGTAGTACTGGGCCTGTGCGTCGCCGCCGCGACCCTCGCCGCGCCGCTGACCTCGGGTATCGCGCACGCTGAAGACGCGTATCCGACCAAGCCCATCCGCCTGATCGTTCCCTTCCCGCCCGGTGGCACCACCGACATCGTCGGCCGCCTGTTCGCCGACAAGCTCGGCAAGGAACTGGGCCAGACCGTCGTGGTGGAAAACCGCGGCGGCGCCGGCGGTTCGATCGGCAGCGCCTTCGTCGCCAGCAGTGCGCCGGACGGCTACACCCTGGGCATCGCCACCGTGAGCACCCACGGCATCAACCCGGCCATCTACCCGAACCTGCCGTTCGATGGCGAGAAGGACTTCACGCCCGTCTCGAACCTGGCGGCCGTGCCCAACATCATGACCATCAACCCGAAGGTCCAGGCCAAGAACATCGCCGACTTCATCAAGCTGGCCAAGAGCGAGCCGGGCAAGCTGACCTACGCGTCGGCCGGCAACGGTTCGGTTTCGCACATGATGGGCGAGCTGTTCAAGATGGCTTCGGGCACCAACCTGATGCACGTGCCGTACCGCGGCGTGGGCCCGGCGCTGAACGACGCGCTGGCCGGCCAGGTCGACGTCATGTATGACAACCTGCCCTCCTCGCTGCCGCACGTGCAGTCCGGCCGCCTGATCGCCATGGCCGTGGCCTCGCCCAAGCGCGTGGCCGCCCTGCCCGACGTGCCCACGTTCGCCGAAGCCGGCCTGCCGGCCGTGAACGACGCGTCCTGGTTCGGCCTGGTGGCTCCCGCCAAGCTGCCCCAGCCCGTGCTGGACAAGCTGAACGCCGCCGTGCAGAAGGTCAGCGCCGAAGCCGACGTCAAGAGCCGCCTGGAAGCCCTGGGCGCGGCGCCGGCCGCCAACACTCCGGCCGAATTCGCGGCGCAGATCTCGGCTGAAATCGCCAAGAACAAGCGCATCGCCAAAGAAGCCAACGTGAAGATCGACTAAGCGGTCTTCGGTCCTCGCGCGCCGCCCGGTGCGCGAGGACCTCCGATTAACGAACGCAACACCCCCTTATGCGAATTACCCAACCCCTGTCTTACCGGCTCGACCTCCCGCAGCAATATCCTGATTCGGACTCCTCGGCTCCCCTCGTGCTGGACTCCCCGCACAGCGGCACCGCCTACCCCCCCGATTTCGCGGCTGCGGTGGACTTTGGCGCATTGCGCACCGCCGAGGACACCTGGGTTGACGACCTGTGGGGCGACGCCATCGAAATGGGCGTACCGATGATTGCCGCCGCGTTCCCGCGCGCCTACATCGACGCCAACCGCTCGCCCGACGAAATCGACGAATTGCTGCTGGACGCCGCCTGGCCCGACGCCATCAACGCCTCGCCCAAGGTCAAGCTGGGCAAGGGCCTGATCTGGCGCATGCTGGACGACGGCACGCCGCTCTACAACCGCAAGCTGACGGTCGCGGAAGTGCGCCACCGCATCGACGCCTGCTGGAAGCCCTACCACGCCGCGCTGGGCCAGGTGCTGGACGCCGCCCACAAGAAGTTCGGCAAGGTCTGGCACATCAACTGCCACTCCATGCCCAGCATCGCCGGCGCCTACGCCACCGACCGCCCGGGCCTGGTGCACCCCGACTTCGTGCTGGGCGACCGCGACGGCAGCACCAGCGACCCGGCCTTCCGCGAATTCATCGCCGCCTGGCTGCGCGAACGCGGCTACAACGTCACCGTCAACGATCCCTACAAGGGCGTGGAACTGGTGCGCGCCTTCGGCCGCCCCGAAGAAGGCCGCCACAGCCTGCAGATCGAGATCAACCGCAAGCTCTACATGGACGAAGTCTCGCTGCGTCCTTCCGAAAACTACGGCCGCCTGAAGGCCGATCTGCGCGAACTCACCGCCGCGCTGATCACCTGGACTCGCGCGCAAACGGCTTGACGCCGGACGTTTGCGCGCAGGTGCCGGCCGGCATCAACGTCAGACCGGCCGGAGCAATTGGGTTGCAAGACCCCAGCCCCATGGTTCGCCATGGGGTTTTTTTTGGTTTGCCGCCGGGCATTGGCGGTCCTGCGCCCCCCCGTACTCTTCCCCCTCGCTTCCCAGGGGCGAGACACCTTTCCTTGCACTTTCCCGTGTATAACTGATGCCAACTAATGAGGAGAGGCGTAGATGCACATCGGGATACCAAAAGAAACCCGAGACGGGGAAACTCGTGTCGCAGCAACACCGGAGACCGTCAAGAAGTACGTAGGCGGGAAACACACCGTCATCGTGGAGCGCGGGGCAGGCACTGCCGCCCGCTATCTCGACGAAGCCTATGAGGCAGCGGGCGCCACGCTCGGCACCGCCCAGGATGCGCTGGGGGCAGAACTCGTCATGAAGGTGCGCGCGCCTTCTGCCGCGGAACTGCCCCAGATGAAATCCGGGGCTGTCGTGGTCGGCATGCTGGATCCCTTCGACGCCGAAGGCATCCAGCAGATCGCCGCCGCCGGACTCACCGGATTCGCGCTGGAAGCCGCGCCCCGCATCACGCGGGCCCAGAGCCTGGACGTGCTGTCCTCCCAGGCCAACCTGGCCGGCTACAAGGCCGTGCTGCTGGCGGCGCACCACTACGGCCGCCTCATACCCATGATGATGACTGCCGCGGGCACGCTGAAGGCCGCCCGCGCCGTCGTGCTGGGCACTGGCGTGGCCGGGCTGCAGGCCATCGCCACCGCCAAGCGGCTGGGCGCGGTGGTCGAAGCCTCGGACGTGCGCCCCGCCGCGCGCGAACAGGTGGAATCGCTGGGCGCCAAGTTCATCGACGTGCCTTTCGAGACGGACGAAGAACGCGAGATCGCGCAAGGCACGGGCGGCTACGCCCGGCCCATGCCGCCCGCCTGGATGGCGCGGCAGGCCGCGCTCGTGTCCGAGCGCTGCAAGCAGGCCGACATCGTCGTCACCACGGCGCTGATTCCCGGCCGCCCCGCCCCCACGCTAGTGTCCGCGGAAACCGTCGCGGCCATGAAGCCGGGTTCGGTGCTGGTGGACCTGGCGGTCGAACGCGGCGGCAATTGCCCGCTGTCCGAGAAAGGCCTGGTGGTGGAAAAGCATGGCGTGACGATCATCGGGCTGACCAACCTGCCCGGCCTGGTCGCGACCGACGCTTCGGCGCTGTATGCGCGCAACATCCAGGATTTCCTGAAGCTCATCATCAATGCGGACGGCGCGCTGGCGATCCAGCGCGACGATGAAATCGTCGCGGCCTGCCTGGTGTGCGAAGGCGGCAACGTGGCGCGGAGGAACTAACAGCATGGAAGCGATCAACCCCACCCTGATGAATCTCATCATCTTCGTGCTGGCCATCTATGTCGGCTACCACGTCGTGTGGAACGTCACCCCCGCCCTGCACACGCCCTTGATGGCCGTCACCAATGCCATTTCCGCCATCATCATCGTGGGCGCCATGCTGGCGGCCGCGCTGACCGAAGGCGGGCTGGCGCGCGGCATGGGCGTGTTCGCCGTGGCGCTGGCCGCGGTCAACGTGTTCGGCGGTTTTCTCGTGACCCGGCGCATGCTGGAAATGTTCAAGAAGAAGGACCGCAAGGCAGGCAAGGAGGAAGCGAAATGATCTCGCTGAACCTCGTCACCCTGCTGTACCTGATCGCCTCGGTCTGCTTCATCCAGGCGCTCAAGGGCCTGTCGCATCCGACCACGTCGCGGCTGGGCAATGCGTTCGGCATGGCCGGCATGGCGATCGCCGTGCTGACCACGGCCGCGCTCATCGTCGGGCTGGCGCGCGACGGCGCCGCCACCATCGGCCTGGGCTGGGTCGTGTTGGGCCTCTTGGTGGGCGGCTCCATCGGCACGCTGATGGCCAAGCGCGTCGAGATGACCAAGATGCCCGAGCTGGTCGCCTTCATGCACAGCATGATCGGCCTGGCGGCGGTCGCGATTGCGGTAGCCGTGGTGGCCGAACCGCATGCCTTCGGCATCGTGCCCGTCGGCGTGCCGATTCCCACCGGCAACCGCTTCGAGCTGTTCATCGGCACCTTCGTCGGCGCCATCACGTTCTCGGGTTCGGTCATCGCCTTCGGCAAACTGTCGGGCAAGTACAAGTTCCGCCTGTTCCAGGGCGCGCCGGTGGTGTTCTCGGGCCAGCACATGCTGAACCTGGCGCTGGCGCTGCTGATGCTGGCATGCGGCATCTGGTTCATGCTCACACAGGAATGGACGCCGTTCGTCATCATGACGCTCATCGCCTTCGTGCTGGGCGTCCTGATCATCATCCCGATCGGCGGCGCCGACATGCCGGTGGTGGTGTCCATGCTGAACAGCTACTCGGGCTGGGCGGCAGCCGGCATCGGCTTCTCGCTGAACAACCCCATGCTGATCATCGCCGGTTCGCTGGTGGGTTCTTCGGGCGCGATCCTGTCCTACATCATGTGCAAGGCGATGAACCGCTCGTTCTTCAACGTCATCCTGGGCGGCTTCGGCGGCCAGGCCGGCGCGGGCGCCGCGGCGGGCGATGCGCAGCAGCGCAGCGTCAAGTCGGGCAGCCCCGACGACGCCGCCTTCCTGATGACCAACGCCGAAAGCGTGACCATCGTTCCCGGCTACGGCCTGGCGGTGGCGCGCGCGCAGCACGCGCTGAAGGAACTGGCGGAAAAGCTCACCGAGCGCGGCGTGACCGTCAAGTACGCCATCCACCCGGTGGCGGGACGCATGCCCGGCCACATGAACGTGCTGCTGGCCGAGGCCGAAGTGCCTTACGACCAGGTCTTCGAAATGGAAGACATCAACAGCGAGTTCGGCCAGACCGACGTGGTGCTGGTGCTGGGCGCGAACGACGTGGTGAATCCGGCCGCCAAGAACGACCCGAAGTCGCCCATTGCCGGCATGCCCATCCTGGAAGCCTACAAGGCCCGCACCGTGATCGTGAACAAGCGGTCCATGGCTTCGGGCTACGCGGGCCTGGACAACGAGCTCTTCTACATGGACCGCACGATGATGGTTTTCGGCGACGCCAAGAAGGTGCTTGAAGACATGGTCAAGGCCGTGGAGTAAAACGCCCGGCGCCGGATGCCGCCTGGCGTCCGGCGCCTACGCGCCGCGCTGGCCCGCAGGCTGGCGCAACTGTTCGTCAACCACTTCGATCCAATGCCGCACCGGCGTGTCGGTGCCGCTTTGCAGGTGGCCGATGCAGCCGATGTTGGCGGACAGGATCACGTCCGGTCCGCCCGCGGCGATCGCGCCCAGCTTGCGGTCGCGCAGTTCCAGCGCGATCTCCGGATTCAACACCGAATAGGCGCCCGCCGAACCGCAGCACAAGTGCTTGTCGGCGAATGGCTGCAATGCAAAACCCAGATCCGCCAGCAATTGTTCCGACAGCGGCCGCAGGCCTTGCCAATGCTGCAGCGTGCATGGCGGATGGAAGGCCGCGCGCGTGCCCGCCGGCAGCCGCGAACGCAGTTGCGCCGCATGCGGCGCGACGATCTCGGCCACGTCCTTCACCAGCGCCACGATGTCCGCAGCCTTTTGCGCGTAGGCCGGATCGTGCCGCAGGTGATGCGCATACTCCTTGACCATGGCGCCGCAGCCGGACGCGTTCATCACAATGGCCTCGACCTTGCCATCCTGCAGCAGCGGCCACCAGGCATCAACGTTGGCGCGCATCTGCGCCAGCGCATCGTCCTGCGCGTCCAGGTGGAAACTGGCCGCACCGCAGCAGCCGGCGCCGGGGGCGATGCGCGCGCCTATGCCCACCGCGTCCAGCACGCGGATGGTGGCCGCATCGATGGTCGGCATCATGGCGGGCTGCACGCAGCCCGCCAGCATCAGCACCTGGCGCGCATGGCCCGCCACCTGCGGCAGCGGCCCCGCCGCGCGGCGCTCCGGCACCTTGCGCTTGAGCGCCTCCGGCAGCATGCCGCGCACCGCCTGCCCCAGCCGCATCGCGGGCGCGAACAGCGGCGACAGCATGGTCTTGCGCAACAAGGTGCGTTTGGTCTTGTCGGCCCAGCTGCGCGGCACGCGCTCTTCGACGATCTTGCGGCCGATATCCACCAGATGGCCGTACTGGACGCCGGACGGGCAAGTGGTCTCGCAATTGCGGCAAGTCAGGCAGCGGTCCAGGTGCTGCTGCGTGGACTGCGTGGGCTCGGCGCCCTCCAGCACCTGCTTGATCAGATAGATGCGTCCGCGCGGGCTGTCCAGCTCGTCGCCCAGCACCTGATACGTCGGACAGGTCGCGGTGCAGAAGCCGCAGTGCACGCAACGCCGCAGGATGGCGTCGGCCTCCTTGCCCAGATCGGTATCGCGTGCCCAGGATGCCAGATTGGTTTGCATGATGCCCTATAGATCCAGGACCAGGCGGCCGGGGTTGAACAGGCCGGCCGGATCGAGCTCTTGTTTGAGGCGGCGCGTGATCGAAGCGATCCCGGGCGCCAGAGGATGGAATACGCCGTCGGCAGGCGGCTTGCCCTGCCCGGCGCGGAACAGCGTGGCGTGGCCGCCCAGCCGCTCGGCGGTCTCGCGCAGCGTGGCGGCGTCTTGCTCACCCGACAGCCAGCGCTGGCCTCCCCCCCATTCCAATAAGGTCGGCCCCAGTCCCAACGCGGCGGCGGTGGGCGGCAACGCCAGGCGCCACAAGGGCCGGCCCGGCGTGAAGAAGGAATGCGTCTGCTCGCGCAGCGACCGCCACCAGGCCTGCGCAGCCTCGGGCGCCATTGGCGCGCCGCCTATTAGCTGGCGGGCGCTGGCGATCGCGGGCGGCGCGCCCGACAGGCGCACGGCCATCTGGCCTTCGGCGCCCTCATCGCCGCCGCTCCAGCTGGTGGCCGAGATCGGCAGGGGCTTGCCGCGCCACAGGGCGAAGCTGGCCAAGGCCTGAGCCTGCGTCGCCGGCAGCGCCAGGGTGATCTCTTCCATCGGCCGCGGCACGACCTTCAAGGACACTTCGAGTATGGCGCCGAAGATGCCGTGCGAACCGGCCAACAGGCGCGATACGTCATAGCCCGCCACGTTCTTCATGACCTCGCCGCCGAACGAGAGGATGCGGCCTTCCGAATCCAGCAGTTGCGCGCCCAGGACAAAATCCTTGAGCGCGCCGGCACTCATGCGGCGCGGGCCTGACAGCCCCGTGGCGACGCATCCTCCGACCGTGGCGGACGCCGAGAAATGCGGCGGCTCGAAGGCCAGCATCTGCCCGTTCTCGGCCAGCGCGGCTTCGAGCTCGGCCAGCGGCGTACCCGCGCGCACCGTCACCACCAGCTCCGACGGGTGGTAGCTGACGATGCCGCGATAGGGTGTCATGTCCAGCAGGCAGTGGCCGTCCTGCGGCGTCACCGGGCGGTAATTGCCATAGAACGCCTTGCTGCCCCCGCCCATCACGAACAGGGGTTTGTGGCCGGCACGGGCCGTCATGACCTGGTCGCACAATTCCGACAGGACGAAATCCATAAGGACAGGTCCTAGAAACGGGCGAGATCGGGGAAGCGCAACTCTCCCGCGTGGACGTGCATCTTGCCGTATTCGGCGCAGCGGGCCAGCGTAGGGATGACTTTTTCAGGATTGAGCAGGCAGGGCGGATCGAAGGCCCGCTTGACCGCCAGGAACGCGTCGAGTTCTTCGCGAGAGAATTGCACGCACATTTGATTTATTTTCTCCATACCCACACCGTGCTCTCCAGTCACGGTCCCTCCTACCTGCACGCACAGCTCGAGTATGGCGGCACCGAATTTCTCGGCGCGCTCCACCTCGTCCGGCTTGTTTGAATCGAACAGGATCAACGGATGCAGGTTGCCGTCGCCTGCGTGAAAGACGTTGGCGCAGCGCAGGCTGAATTCGTCTTCCATCTGCTCGATGGCGCCCAGCACGCGCGCCAGATGGCGGCGCGGTATCGTGCCGTCCATGCAATAGTAATCGGGCGATACGCGCCCCGCGGCCGGGAAGGCATTCTTGCGGCCGGCCCAGAACTTCAGGCGCTCGGCCTCTGACGACGAGACCTGGCAGCGCGTGGCTCCGGCCTCGCGGAACACGGCCTCCATGCGCGCAATCTCGTGCTCGACCTCTTCGGGCGTGCCGTCCGATTCGCACAGCAGGATGGCTTGCGCGTCCATGTCGTAGCCGGCGCGCACAAAGGGTTCGACCATGTGCGTCGCACGACGGTCCATCATCTCCAGACCCGCGGGTATCATGCCGGCCGCGATCACCTGCGTGACCGCATTGCCCGCCGCTTCCACGCTGGAAAAGCTGGCCATGACGACCTGCGCGCAGGCCGGCTTGGGAATGAGCTTGACCGTCACCTCCGTGACCACGCCCAGCATGCCTTCCGAACCGATGAAGACGGACAGCAAATCCAGGCCCGGCGCATCGGGCGCTTCGGAGCCCAGTTCAACCACATCGCCATCGATCGTCACAACCCGCACGCGCAGCACGTTGTGCACGGTCAGCCCGTACTTCAGGCAATGCACGCCGCCGGAGTTCTCCGCCACGTTGCCGCCGATGGAACAGGCGATCTGGCTGGAAGGATCAGGCGCGTAATACAGCCCGTAGGGCGCGGCCGCCTCCGAGATCGCCAGGTTGCGCACGCCGGGCTGCACGATGGCCGTGGCGCTGGCCAGGTCGATGTGCTTGATGCGATTGAACTTGGACAAGCCGAGCAACACGCCGCGGCTGTGCGGCATGGCGCCGCCGGACAAGCCGGTGCCGGCGCCGCGCGCGACGATCGGCGCATTCAGGCGTTTGCAGACGCGCATGACAGCCTGTACCTGCTCTTCCGTTTCGGGCAGGGCGACGACCGCAGGCAGCGCGCGATATAGGGAGAGGCCATCGCACTCGTAGGGGCGCGTATCTTCTTCGCGGAACAACACGCAGTGCGCGGGCAACACGGCCGACAACGCCTCGATGAGCTGCTGCAAAGAATAAGGCGCCTGCACTTGTGCCAGGCCGGTTTCGACCAATGAATTCATGAGCGCAACAATAGCGCGAGCGCCCGCCACTAGCAGACCGGGATTTACCCGCATCCGTGCACCTATGGCATGCCAGATAAGTAACCAGCCGTAATCTCTCGCCGCGCAGCGTGGCCGCCCCGCTCGTTCACGCCTGAGGATGGCAAGAAAAAAGCCGACGGCGCGCCGTCGGCTTCGGAAGTCGGCTGCGCTGCCGAAGCAGGCTTACCAGGACACGATCTTGCCAGGATTGAGGATGTTGTTCGGATCAAACGCGTGCTTCAGGCTGCGCATCAGATCCAGGGCGTCCTCGCCATGCTCTTCAGCCATGAACTGCATCTTGTGCAGGCCCACGCCGTGCTCGCCCGTGCAGGTGCCGTCGGCGGCGATCGCGCGGCGCACCAGATTGTGGTTGATGGTTTCGGATTCTTCCCATTCCTTGGCGCTGTCCGGATCGAGCAGCATCAGCACATGGAAGTTGCCGTCGCCCACGTGGCCCACGATCGTGTAGGGGAAGCTGGCGCGGTCCAGTTCCTCGACCGTCTCGCTCACGCAATCGGCCAGGCGCGAGATCGGCACGCAGACGTCGGTGGTGCTGGCGCGGCAGCCGGGGCGCAGTTGCAGGCCCGCGAAATAGGCATTGTGGCGGGCGGTCCACAGGCGGCTGCGGTCTTCGGGACGTTCGGCCCATTCGAAATCCATGCCGCCGTGATCGGCCGTGATCGCCTGTACGATCTCGGCCTGCTCCTGCACGCCGGCCGGGCTGCCGTGGAACTCGAACACCAGCAGCGGCGTTTCGCGCAGCGTCAGCTTGCTGTGCAGGTTCACCGCGCGCACGCTGGCGGCGTCCATGAATTCAACGCGGGCGATCTGCACGCCCATCTGGATGATTTCGATCACGCTCTGCACCGCCGAATCCAGCGTCGGGAAGTTGCAGACCGCGGCCGACACGGCTTCAGGCTGGGGATACAGGCGCACCGTCACTTCGGTGATGATGCCCAGGGTGCCTTCGCTGCCGACGAAGATGCGCGTCAGGTCGTAGCCGGCCGAGGACTTGCGGGCGCGGCCCGCGGTGCGGACGATGCGTCCATCCGCAGTCACCACGGTCAGCGACATGACGTTCTCGCGCATGGTGCCGTAGCGCACGGCATTGGTGCCGGAAGCGCGCGTGGCCGCCATGCCCCCCAGGCTGGCGTCGGCGCCCGGATCTATCGGAAAGAACAGGCCGGTATCGCGGATTTCGTCGTTGAGCTGCTTGCGCAGCACGCCAGCCTGCACGGTGGCGGTCAGGTCCTCGGCGTTGATCGCAAGAATCTTGTTCATCTGCGACAGGTCGAGACTGATGCCGCCCTGGATCGCGAGGATGTGGCCTTCGAGCGAAGAACCCGCGCCATAAGGGATCAAAGGAACGCGATGCTCGTTGCACAGCTTGGCGATCTCGGCCACTTCCTCGGTCGTGTGCGCGAAGACCACCGCGTCCGGCGGCATGGCCGGATAGGGAGATTCATCGCGGCCATGATGGTCGCGCATCGCGGCAGATTCGGACAGGCGGTCGCCAAAGCGCGCGCGCAAAGCATCCAGACAAGCGGCCGGCACCGGACGGCGCAGCGTTTCGGCATGCATGGGGGCATTCATGATCAGCGTGATCCTGGGTTAGATTGGTTGATCCGATTATTCTACGCCGCCGCGCGCGCCGCGCCGCAAACCGCCAGGCGCTAGCGGCCCTCAGTTTTACCAGGGACTTACTTGCCGGTCGTAAGGGCGACCCGGCGGCGTTCGCGCACCGCATGAGCCAAACGCTCGAGCACGGCGACCGAGGCGTCCCAGTCGATGCAGCCGTCGGTGATGCTCTGGCCGTAGACCAGCGGCGTGCCAGGCACCATGTCCTGGCGGCCGCCCAGCAGGTGGCTTTCAACCATGACGCCCACCAGGCGGCTGTCGCCCGCTTCCATCTGGCGCGCCACGTCTTCGATGACCAAGGGCTGGTTCTCGGGCTTCTTGCTGCTGTTGGCGTGGCTGGCGTCGATCATGATGCGCTGCGCCAGACCGGCCTTGGACATGTCCTGGCAGGCCGCTTCGATGCTGGCCGCATCGTAGTTCGGCGTCTTGCCGCCGCGCAGGATGACGTGGCAGTCCTCGTTGCCGGCCGTCGACACAATTGCGGAATGCCCGCCCTTGGTCACCGACAGGAAATGGTGCGGCTGGGAGGCAGCCTTGATCGCATCGACCGCGATCTTCACATTGCCGTCGGTGCCGTTCTTGAACCCCACCGGACACGACAGTCCCGATGCCAGCTCGCGATGCACCTGGCTTTCCGTCGTCCGAGCCCCGATCGCCCCCCAGGAGACCAGATCCGCGATGTACTGCGGCGTAATCATGTCCAGGAACTCGCAACCCGCCGGCAGTCCCATGCTGTTGATGTCCAGCAGCAGCTCGCGGGCGACGCGCACGCCCTTGTTGATGTCGAAGCTGCCGTCCAGATCCGGATCGTTGATCAAACCCTTCCAGCCCACGGTGGTGCGCGGCTTCTCGAAGTACACGCGCATCACGATTTCCAGGTCGGCGCTCAGCCGGTCGCGCACAGGCTTCAGACGCTTCGCATATTCGATGGCCGCGCGGGTGTCGTGGATGGAGCAAGGACCGATCACGACGATCATCCGGTCATCCATGCCGTGCAGGATGCGGTGCATCCCCTGGCGGGCGGCGAACACGGTGTCGGACGCCTCCTTGGTGCAGGCGAACTCGCGCATGACGTGCGCGGGCGGGTTCAGCTCTTTGATTTCTCGAATGCGAAGGTCGTCGGTATTGTGTGACACGGTACTGCTCCTGGGTTGCCCGCCGCGGGGATGTTTCCCGAGATGGTTTCCTCAACTGGCGGCGCAAAAAAAGCCGCCAGTTCGCTGGCGGCTTTTTTGGGGGGATTCTTTCCAAACTTCAGATTGAGCGCGTCCCTTCCTCCGCCAGCGGCTTCAGAAAACCATAAAAATAAAAATAAAAGGCGGGGGACGCGAATTTCATGGGGATTGACTCTAGCACAAATTTTTCGAGCCGTCATCCGTGTTTTTGAGTCAGGCGGTGCCGCCGACGGTCAGGCCTTCCATGCGGACCGTGGGCATGCCCACGCCCACGGGCACGCTCTGGCCATCCTTGCCGCACGTACCCACGCCGGAATCCAGCTGCAGGTCGTTGCCTATCATGGTGACGCGGTTCATGGCGTCCGGACCGTTGCCGATCAGGGTGGCGCCCTTGACCGGATAGGTCACCTTGCCGTTTTCGATCATGTAGGCTTCGGACGCCGAAAACACGAACTTGCCGTTGGTGATGTCGACCTGGCCACCGCCGAAATTGACCGCGTACAGCCCGCGCTTGACGGACGACACGATTTCCTCGGCCGGCTTGTCGCCCGCCAGCATGTAGGTGTTGGTCATGCGCGGCATCGGCAGGTGCGCGAACGATTCGCGGCGGCCGTTGCCGGTGGCGGCGGTCTTCATGAGGCGCGCGTTCAGCGTGTCCTGCATATAGCCGCGCAGGATGCCGTCCTCGATCAGCACGTTGCGCTGGGTGGCATTGCCTTCGTCGTCGATGTTGAGCGAGCCGCGGCGATCGGGGATGGTGCCGTCGTCGACCACCGTCACGCCCTTGGAGGCGACGCGCTCGCCGATGCGGCCCGAGAACACGCTGGACCCCTTGCGGTTGAAGTCGCCTTCCAGCCCGTGGCCGACAGCCTCGTGCAACAGGATGCCGGGCCAGCCCGAACCCAGCACGACAGTCATTTCACCGGCCGGCGCGGGGCGCGCTTCCAGGTTCACCATGGCCTCGTGCACCGCGCGCTCGACGTAGCCCTGCAGCATTTCATCCGTGAAATAGGCCAGGCCCAGGCGGCCGCCGCCGCCCGCGTGACCCATTTCGCGGCGGCCATTGCGCTCGGCGATGACGGTCAGCGACAAGCGCACCAGCGGGCGCACGTCGGCGGCCAGGCGGCCGTCGCTGCCGGCTACCAACACCACGTCATATTCGGCGCCCAGGCCCGCCATGACCTGAATCACGTGCGGATCGCGGGCGCGCGCCATGCGCTCCACGCGTTCCAGCAGCGCGACCTTCTCGGGAGCGCTCAAGGTGGCAACCGGATCGATATCGGCATACAGGCTGCGGCCGATCTCGGCTTCGACCTGCGCCGCCACCTTTACCTTGCCGGCGCCGCGGCGCGCGATGCCGCGCACCGCGTGCGCAGACGACAACAGCGCTTCGGGCGACAGCGAATCCGAATAGGCAAAGGCGGTTTTCTCGCCGCTCACGGCACGTACCCCGACGCCCTGGCTGATCGAGAAACTGCCGGTCTTGACGATGCCCTCTTCCAGGCTCCAGCCCTCGCTGCGCGTGTACTGGAAATACAGGTCGGCGTAGTCGACCTTGTGAGTGAAGATCTCACCCAGCGCGCGCGCCATGTCCGCCTCGGTCAGGCCCCAGGGGTCTAGCAGCAGGGATTTGGCGGTGGCGAGGGAAGCAATGGCGGGATCGATGATTTTCATGGGGCTCTGTACAGGAGGCGGCGGCGCGCTGGCGCGCGCTCGCGGTGATACTCGAGATCATATCGTAACGCTGGCGCGGCCTGGTCGTCGGGCCGCGCGCCCCGCCGGGAAACACGCTGGGGCGAAAAATACCACGGGCATTATTTACGCGTGCGGGCGGGGTCGGAATATTACATACCGGGCTGCACCGACAAGCTCAAACAATGTTCGATGCGCCCCTTTTTTCGGGTGCTCATAGGACTTTTTCGACCAGCAGGCATACAGGCAAAGGTATTCCCGAGGCGCGCACCAAACTCGTCATACAACTTGACATGAAAATGAAATACGCCAATGAGACCGCTGGGCGCATAGCACAGAATCCTGTCGGACCATGCCTGGCGAATATCAGACCGCAAGACTATTCATTTGTTCCCGCCGTTGCGTCATCAGACTTCCGCAAACGCCGCACCCGCGGCAGGTCCGATGCGGGACGTCAGGCCTGGAGCCCCGTATTTGCGCGCTTTGCGAGACAAACCGAACAGATGCAAGGGCATGCGCGGCTATTCGTCCGCCTCGTGAACCAATACCCCTATTGTTTCAAGTTGTCCCAAATTCGAGAATATCCTTCCCAATACTTGGCTCGTTGCAGGCACTCCCAGACCGAAAAACGGTATCGGACTCTTTTGATACAAAGTAATTGCATCAGAAACCAGGAAGTCAAGCCGTAACTTCTGTATTATGCGAAGCACAACAATTACACAATAACTTCGCCGGCGATTACAGCAGTTCCATAATCAGGAATAAACCATGGCCCGAGAATCCTACGCAGCACTGCAAGCAAAGATCGAAAAGGAAATCAACAAGCTACAAAAGAAGGCTGAAGTCCTGCAAACCAAGCGTCGCAAGCCCGTGATCACGCAGATCATCACGTCGATGCGCGAGTACGACATCACGCCTGAAGAGATCGTCGCAGCCTATGGCGCCGGCAAGCCCGCCCGCGCCGCCGCCGCCGGTGGCCGCCGCAAGGCTGGCCCCGCTGCCCGTCCGGCCAACGCCGCCAAACGCGCCGTTGCGCCCAAGTACCGCCATCCTCAAACAGGGGAAACGTGGAGCGGCCGTGGCAAGGCTCCCCGCTGGCTCGCCGCGGAAGAAGCCGCAGGCGCAACCCGCGACAGTTTTCTTATCAAAGAATAAAAACCTATCCGCCAGTAAGAAAAAAATCGGCGCACCATATTGGTGCGCCGATTTTATTTAAAGACAGGCCTCAAAAGGCCGCCCGATTTCATTGCACCGGGAAGCGGATTTCGCGCTCCGCGCCATTATTCCCGGGAAAATTATCAAATATTGCGCGTACCAGGTACGGCATGGTGCGCAGGAAATCGTCGCGCTCGCTCAGTATGAAAGCGCTGGAACGGTATACCTCGGCGCCGCCGCGCTGCGTGTCATAGATATGCAGGGTGAGGGTATTGCGTTGCACGGCCATGGGTACGTCGACCCATTCCGGGCCCCAGTAGCCATACCCCGCTCCCCACGGCCGCGGGCCGTAGAAACCGCCATAGCCGTAGCCGCCATAGAAATATGGATCGTATGGACGCTGCACCATTATCTGGGTCTGCGTGGTGCCGTAGTTGAACGACACGTCGAAACGACCCTTTGCGCCGGGCTTGGCCTCGACCAGGCCGGTCGCGCCTATGCCGGCCCGCACCATGTCCTGATAGGACTGATATTCAAGATTGTTGTTTTGCGAAGCATCGGCAGCGATGAACTGGTAGGTCTGCCCCTCCACGCCCGCGGGCCATTGCTGAAAGGAAGTGACCCTCGCGGAAACCGTGGGAGCGGCACAACCCGTCAGGGCAAACGCCCCCGCCACGGCCAGCAGACCGGCCCAGCGGCGCATATTGAACATGGACAACCTCGACATTTGACACCTCTGCGGCGCGCGACGGCGCCATGATACTGACTTTGACTCAGACCGCTACAAAAAGTTTACGGTACGCCAAACGGCCCAGGGCGGTGCATCATGCCCAGCCACTACAATAGAGCCTTCGTTCATACAGGACTGCAATCCCATGCGCACAGACACGCCCGTAACCGTATATCGCAAGGATTACCAGCCCTACCCCTACGACATTCCCGAAGTCGCCCTCGCCTTCGATCTCGCGCCGGACGCGACCGAAGTGCGCTGCACGATGCAAGTGCAGCGCAAGGCCGGGGCCAGCGCCGACGCCGCCCTGATCCTGGACGGCGAAGACCTGGAGCTCGTCTCGGTAGGCGTGAATGGCGCGCCCCTGCCCGCCGACCGCTATCGCCTGTCCGAACACAGCCTGGCCCTTTACGGCCTGCCGCCCAGCGCCACGGTGGAAATCGTCAGCCGCTGCAAACCGTCGGCCAATTCCACGCTGATGGGCCTGTACGTCTCGGGCGGCAACTTCTTCACCCAATGCGAGGCCCAGGGCTTTCGCCGCATCACGTGGTTCGCCGACCGGCCCGACGTGATGTCGCGCTACCGCGTGACCCTGCGCGCCCAGCCGGAGTATCCGGTGCTGCTTTCCAACGGCAACCTGCTGGCCACGCGCCAACTGCCCGACGGCCGCAACGAGGTCGAATGGGAAGATCCCTTCCCCAAGCCCTGCTACCTGTTCGCGCTGGTGGCCGGCAAGCTCACGCACCGCGAAACCACCGTCAAGACGTCCAGCGGCCGCGACGTGCTGCTGCAGGTCTACAGCGATCCAGGTTCGGAATCCAAGACCGAATGGGCGCTGGATTCGCTGGTGCGCGCGCTGCGCTGGGACGAAAGCCGCTTCGGCCTGGAGTTGGACCTGGACCGCTTCATGATCGTGGCAGTCCATGACTTCAACATGGGCGCGATGGAAAACAAGGGCTTGAACATCTTCAACGCCGCCTACGTGCTGGCGGATGCGGATACTGCCACGGACGCCAACTATGAAGGCATCGAATCCGTCATCGGACACGAGTACTTCCACAACTGGACCGGCAACCGCGTCACCTGCCGCGACTGGTTCCAGCTGAGCCTGAAGGAAGGCCTGACCGTCTTCCGCGACCAGGAATTCAGCGCCGACATGATGGCCCACGGCATGGATGCCGCCGAGGCCGCGAGCGCGCGCGCGGTCAAGCGCATCGACGACGTGGTGGCGCTGCGCGCCGCCCAGTTTCCGGAAGACGCCGGCCCCATGGCCCATCCGATCCGGCCTGAAAGCTACCAGGAGATCGGCAACTTCTACACGGCGACCGTGTACGAGAAAGGCGCCGAAGTCATCCGCATGCAGCACACCCTGCTGGGCGAGGCGGGCTTTCGCGCCGGCATGGACGAGTACTTCCGCCGCCATGACGGCCAGGCCGTGACCTGCGACGACTTCGTGGCCGCCATGGAATCCGTCTACGTGCGCCAGCATCCGGACCGCGACCTGTCCGTGTTCCGCCGCTGGTACCGCCAGGCCGGCACGCCGCGCGTGACCGTCAAGCTCGACCACGACGCCGCAACGCGCCGTTGCACCGTGACGCTCACCCAGGAATGCCCGCCGGTCGGCGTGGAAAAGAAGGCCGGCGCCGATTACGTGAAGGCCCCCTTCCACATCCCGTTCGCCATCGGCTTGCTGGACCGCGACGGCCGCGCACTGCCGCTGCGCCATGCCGGCGCGGTCCTGGACACCGCGCTGCTGGAACTGACGCAGCAAAGCCAGCAATGGATATTCGAGGATATCGCCGAGCGTCCTGTGCCGTCGCTATTGCGCGACTTCTCGGCCCCGGTCATCGTCGACTACGACTGGACCAACGAAGAACTGGCCCTGCTGTCGGCGCACGACGGCAATCCCTTCGCCCGTTGGGAAGCCGGCCAGGAATTCGCCACCCGCCAGATCCTGGCGCTGGCCGAGGCCCGCCAGGCCGGCAAGACCCTGCATGCCGACGCCGCCTTCATCGAGACCTGGCGCGCGCTGCTGACCGATCCGGCTCTGGACGCCGCCTACCGCGCCCGCGCCCTGGCCCTGCCGTCCGAAAAGACCCTGGCCGAACGCATGCAGCAGGTGGACCCGCCTGCCCTGGCGGTCGCACGCGACTTCCTGCGTGCCGAACTGGGACGCCAGTTGGCCGCCGAGTTCCGCCTGGCATTCGACGACAACCAGACGCCGGGCGAATACAGCCCGGCGCCGGTTCCGGCCGGCAAGCGCGCCTTGAAGAACCTGGCGCTCAGCCACCTGATGGCGGCGGGCGAACTCGATGCCCAGCGCCTGGCCGAGCAGCAGTACGAAAAGGCCGGCAACATGACCGACAGCATGGCGGCGCTGTCCGCGCTGATCAATTTCGGCCAGGGCGACTTCCCGCATAAGGCGCTTGCCGCTTTCTACGACAAATGGCGCGACAACGCCCTGGTGGTGGACAAGTGGTTCGCCCTGCAGGCCGCGGCCCGCTCGACCACCGTGCAGACCGCGCGCGAGCTGATGCAGCACCCCGCATTCACCCTGCGCAACCCGAACCGCGCGCGCTCGCTGATCTTCCAGTTCTGCCTGAACAACGCCCGCGGCATGCATCACCCCGACGGCACCGGCTACGCCTTCTGGGCCGAGCAGGTGCTGGCGCTGGACGCCCTCAACCCCGAGATCGCCGCCCGCCTGGCGCGCGCGCTGGACAACTGGGCACGCTTCGTGCCCGCCCTGCGCACGCCCATGCAGGCCGCCCTGCAGCGGGTGCGCGCCCAGGAAGGCCTGTCGCGCAATGTGCAGGAAATCGTATCCAAGGCTTTAGAATTCGCAGCATAGGAGGTTCCTTTGAAACGTAAAACACTGACCCAATACCTGGTGGAGCAGCAGCGCTCCGCCCAAGCCCTCGCGCCGGAAGTGCGGCTGCTCATCGAGGTGGTCGCGCGCGCCTGCAAGGCCATCAGCCATGCGGTAAGCAAGGGTGCGCTCGGCGGCGTTCTCGGTAGCCTGGAAAGCGAGAACGTCCAGGGCGAAGTGCAGAAGAAGCTGGACGTGCTGTCCAACGAAATCCTGCTCGAAGCCAATGAATGGGGCGGCCACCTGGCGGCCATGGCCTCGGAAGAAATGGAGACCATCCATCTGATCCCGAACCGCTACCCCAAGGGCGAATACCTGCTGCTGTTCGATCCGCTCGATGGCTCCTCGAACATCGACGTCAACGTCTCCATCGGCACCATCTTCTCCGTGCTGCACGCGCCGCATGACGTGTCGGGCGCGCCCGTGTGCGAGCAGGACTTCCTGCAGCCGGGCGACAAGCAGGTCGTGGCCGGCTATGCCGTCTACGGTCCGCAGACCATGCTGGTGCTGACCATCGGCAATGGCGTGGTGGGCTTCACGCTGGACCGCGAAATGGGCTCGTGGGTGCTGACGCACGAGAACATCCGCGTGCCGGAAGACACCAAGGAGTTCGCCATCAACATGTCGAACATGCGCCACTGGGCTGCCCCGGTCAAGCGCTACGTCGACGACTGCCTGGCAGGCACGACCGGCCCGCTGGGCAAGGACTACAACATGCGCTGGATCGCCTCCATGGTGGCCGATGTGCATCGCATCCTGACCCGCGGCGGCATCTTCATGTACCCCTGGGACGCCCGCGAACCCGGCAAGGCCGGCAAACTGCGCCTGATGTACGAAGCCAATCCCATGAGCTTCCTGGTCGAACAGGCCGGCGGCGCCGCGATCAACGGCACGCAGCGCATCATGGAGATCCAGCCCGACAAGCTGCATCAGCGCGTCAGCGTGATCCTGGGCTCGAAGAACGAAGTCGACCGCGTCGGCCGCTACCACGCCGAAGAAGCAGCCAAGCAGTAACGCTGCAGGCGCCCCGCGCCAACGAAAAAGCCCCGGCGCCTTGAGCGGCCGGGGCTTTTTTCATGGGCAAGCCATATCGGAACGGCGATCACTTCACCTGTTCGATGGACTTCACGTCGTCCTTGTTGATCTGG
Organism: Achromobacter xylosoxidans; assembly: GCF_014490035.1. Lineage (NCBI taxonomy): Bacteria > Pseudomonadati > Pseudomonadota > Betaproteobacteria > Burkholderiales > Alcaligenaceae > Achromobacter > Achromobacter xylosoxidans. The sequence goes on from NZ_CP061008.1 coordinate 4,764,483, forward strand.
ACCTTCTTGCCGTCCTTGTCGTATTCGTACATGCCCGAATCCTTGTCGTACTGGGGCTTATCCGGCGTCACGGTCGAGCTGCCGTCCCGCTGCTGAATGACCGACGGAGACGAGCATCCCGCCAGTACTCCGAATCCGGTCACGGCCAGGGCGAGCGTCATGGTCTTCAGTTTCATGGGCGTGTTCTCCGAAAGTGAATCGTGAATTCACTGTATCTGACACTGTCCCCGCATTCGTGACGGGTTGTGGTCAAAATGCATGCGAAGGTAAAGCTGCTGACCCGCCAAAATGAAAAAAACCCCTCGCAGGCCAAGCCTGCGAGGGGTTGCACACGCATACAAGACGCAAGCGGCCTTTACACCTTGGCGTTCGCCTCGATGAAGCGACGCACGGCGGCCGCGTCGCAATCCATGATTTCGACGCGTTGCGGCAGGGATTCCAGATCCGCCAGATTGCCCGGGGGCGTGGCCGGACGGCCCAGGGCCTCTTCGATGGTTTCCGAGAACTTCGCCGGCAAGGCGGTTTCCAGGACCAGCATGGGCACGCCAGGCTCGACGAACTCGCGCGCGACCTTGACGCCATCGGCGGTGTGCGGATCGATCAGCACGCCGGTTTCATCGTAGACCGAACGGATCGTCGCCAGGCGGTCTTCGTGCGTGCTTGCGCCCGACACGAAGCCATAGCGCTCCTCGAACTGCGGCTTCAGGGCGGACAGGTCGAAAGAGCCGTCGCGCGCCATGCCGGCCCACAGTTCCTTGACGCGGGCCGCGTCGCGGCCGACCAGGTCGAACACGAAGCGCTCGAAGTTCGAAGCGCGCGAAATGTCCATGGACGGGCTGGAGGTGGCGTAGGTCTGCTCGGCGGGACGCGGACGATAGACGCCCGTGCGGAAGAACTCTTCCAGCACGTTGTTCTCGTTCGTGGCCAGCACCAGGCGGCGAATGGGCAGGCCCATGCTGCGCGCGATGTGGCCGGACAGGATGTTGCCGAAATTGCCCGAAGGCACCGCGAACGACACCTGCTCGCCAGCCTTGCTGGTGGCGCGCAGCCAGCCATGGAAGTAGTACACCACCTGGGCGGCGATGCGCGCCCAGTTGATGGAGTTGACCGCGCCCAGACGGTACTTGCTCTTGAACTCCAGATCGCCGGCCAGGGCCTTGACGATGTCCTGGGCCTCGTCGAACACGCCGCGCACGGCGATGTTGTGGATGTTCTCGTCCTGCAGCGAATACATCTGCGCGCGCTGGAAGGCGCTCATGCGGCCATGGGGCGACAGCATGAACACCGCCACGCCCTTCTTGCCGCGCAAGGCGTACTCCGCCGCCGAACCCGTGTCGCCGGAGGTGGCGCCCACGATGTTCAGGGTGGTGCCGCGCTTGGCCAGCACGTATTCGAAGACCTGGCCCAGGAACTGCATGGCCATGTCCTTGAAGGCCAGCGTCGGCCCTTCGGACAGGCCCAGCAGCGACAGGCCGCCGTCCAGCGGACGCAGCGGGACGATGTCCTCGCTGTTGAAGGTCTGCTGGTTGTAGGCCGCGCGCGTCAGGCGGCGCAGGTCATCAGCCGGAATGTCGGTGGCGAACAGCGACAGCACTTCGAATGCCAGGTCGGCATACGGCAGGCCGCGCCAGGACTCCAGCGTTTCCGCAGAAACCTGGGGCAGTTGCTCCGGCACGGCCAGGCCGCCGTCCGGCGCCAGGCCTTCCAGCAGGATGTCCGAGAATTGCAGCGGCGTCATGCCGCCGCGGGTGGAGATGTATTTCATAGCAAATTTTCCACGCGCAGGCGCGTCACTTTCGAGCGCACGAACGGCAGGGCTTCGATGCGCTCGATCGCCTGATTGACGTTGCCTTCGACTGCTTCATGCGTCAGGAAGATGATGTCGGCGCCGCCGATGTGCGACGGCTGCTGGATCATCGAACCGATGGAGATGGAGCGGTCGGCCAGGATGCGGGCGATGTCGGCCAGCACGCCCGGCTGGTCGTCCACGCGCAGGCGCAGGTAGTACGAGGTGCTGACCTCTTCGATCGGCAGGATCGGCGTGTCGGACATGGCATCCGGCTGGAAGGCCAGGTGCGGCACGCGGTTGCCCGGATCCGCGGTGTGCAGGCGGGTCACGTCGACCAGGTCGGCCACCACGGCCGAGGCGGTGGGCTCTTCGCCCGCGCCCTGGCCGTAGTACAGCGTGGGACCGACGGCGTCGCCCTTGACCAGCACGGCGTTCATCGCGCCTTCGACGTTGGCCAGCAGGCGTTCGGCCGGCACCAGCGCCGGATGCACGCGCAGCTCGATGCCGTCCGGGCGGCGCTTGGTGACGCCCAGCAGCTTGATGCGATAGCCCAGGCGTTCGGCATGCTCGATGTCCTCGGCGGCTAGCTGCGAAATGCCTTCGATGTAGGCGCGGTCGAACTGGACCGGCACGCCGAAAGCCAGCGAAGCCAGCAGGGTCAGCTTGTGGGCCGCGTCCACGCCTTCCACGTCGAACGTGGGATCGGCTTCGGCGTAGCCCAGGCGCTGCGCCTCGGCCAGCACGTCGGCGAACGGCAGGCCGCGCGTACGCATTTCCGACAGGATGAAGTTGGTGGTGCCGTTGATGATGCCGGCCACCCACTGGATGCGGTTGGCGGTCAGGCCTTCGCGGATCGCCTTGATGATGGGAATGCCGCCGGCGACGGCCGCTTCGAAGGTCACCATCACGCCGCGCTCATGGGCCGCGGCGAAGATCTCGTTGCCGTGCTTGGCCAGCAGCGCCTTGTTGGCGGTCACGACGTGCTTGCCGTTGGCGATGGCTTCCAGCACCAGCTCGCGCGCCAGCGTGTCGCCGCCGATCAGTTCGACCACGATGTCGATTTCAGGATCGCGCACCAGCGCGCGCACATCGGTGTCGACCTGGATCGCGTCGCCCACGCGCGCGCGCGCCTTGGCCACGTCGCGCACCGCGGCGCGGGTCACTTCGATGCGGCGGCCGGCACGGCGCGCAATTTCTTCCGCGTTGCGCGACAGCACCGACCAGGTGCCTCCGCCAACCACGCCCAGACCGAGCAGGCCGACTTTCATGGGTTTCATCGCGGCGCCTTCTGCGGGCGGCCGTTGGGGGGAATTCATTTCAGTTCTCCATAACTGCTGTACGAGCGACTCCACACTTGGCAGCGCCACGCGGGGCCGCGCGGAGCCGGCTTTGCCGGTCCGCTGCGGCGCCCCCTTGAGGGGGAAGCGCGCAGCGCTTCGGGGGTGGTCCTACCGCAGCAATCCGTCCTTGCGGAACATGTCTTTAATGCCTCGCACCGCTTGCCGGGTGCGCTGCTCGTTTTCGATCAGGGCGAAGCGCACGTATTCGTCGCCATACTCGCCGAAGCCGATCCCGGGGGACACGGCCACCTTCGCATCCGACAGGACACGCTTGGCAAATTCCAAAGAGCCCATCGCCCTGTAGGGTTCGGGGATCTGCGCCCAGATGTACATGGACGCCTTGGGAATTTCCACATTCCAACCTGCTTCATGCAAGCCGCGCACGAGCACGTCGCGGCGGCTTTGGTACTGCGCCACGATTTCGTTCACGCAGTCTTGCGGACCGTCCAGGGCGGCGATGGACGCCACCTGGATCGGCGTGAACGTGCCGTAGTCGTGATAGCTCTTGATGCGCGCCAGCGCGTTGACCAGCTCGCGGTTGCCGACCATGTAGCCGATGCGCCAGCCGGCCATGTTGTAGCTCTTGCTCATCGTGAAGAACTCGACGGCGACATCGCGCGCGCCAGGCACCTGCATGATGGACGGCGCCACGTAGCCGTCGAAGGTGATGTCGGCGTAGGCCAGGTCGTGCACCACCAGGATGTCGTGTTCCTTGGCCAGCGCCACCACGCGTTCGAAGAACGACAGGTCCACGCATTGCGCGGTCGGGTTGCTGGGAAAACCCAGCACCATCATCTTGGGTTTGGGAATGGACTCGCGCACGGCGCGTTCCAGTTCCTCGAAGAAGTCCACGCCCGGCGTCATGCGCACGGAACGGATGTTGGCGCCGGCGATGACCGCGCCGTAGATATGGATCGGATAGCTGGGGTTCGGCACCAGCACGGTGTCGCCGCGGTCCAGCGTGGCCAGCATCAGGTGCGCCAGGCCTTCCTTGGAACCGATGGTGACGATGGCTTCGGAATCCGGATCGAACTCGACCGCGTAGCGGCGCTGGTACCAGTCACAGATCGCCTTGCGCAGGCGCGGGATGCCCTTGGACACGGAATAGCCGTGCGTGGTCGGACGCGTCGTCGCTTCCACCATCTTGTCGACGATGTGCTTGGGAGTCGCGCCGTCCGGATTGCCCATCGACATGTCGATGATGTCTTCGCCACGCCTACGCGCCGCCATCTTGAGCTCGCCGGTAATGTTGAAAACGTACGGGGGCAGACGCTCGATGCGAGAGAACTTCCTCATGATGGGAATCCTTAGGGGCGATAAAAAGGGCGAAAAAACCAGGGCGCGAATGCGCGAAGGGGAAAAGGGTCCGAAACGCCGCACCGGCATGCGATTGCAGTGCAGCAAAACCCTGTAATCTAGCGCAAGGACGCCCGTGCGGCAAATGGCGAAAAAAAGGGGCCGATTTCACGCCCTCTCGAGGGAAATCGCGTGACAAGGAAGCCCCGTTTTGCCGCTGGGCCGCCCCAAGGCAAAACGCGCCCCCGCGGGGGCAGCAAGCGAGCGCAGCGAGTGCGGCGTGGGGGCTCCTCTCGTGGATACCCTGCAACATGGCGTCATCCCGATGCGCTATTATCGGGCCATATAGCCGGAGTTTTTATTGAAGCTGCATACCGATCCTGCGACGGCCGCTCTGAATACCGTCACCGCCTATGGTGATGGCTATATCGAGGTCAACCAGGTACGTTTTTCCTCCTCGGTCGCGTTCGGCCCCGAAGGCGAAGTGACCCACTGGCCCGTTGAGTCGCCGGCCGACATCACCCCCACCCTCTTGCGCCAGGCGGCCGGATTGTCCGAGCCCGTCCGCGACCCCATGGCCTTTCTGGACGAACCGGAAGCCAGCCCCAGCCGCCCCGCGAATGCGCCGGAAGTGCTGCTGGTGGGCACGGGCGCGCGCCAGCAGTTCCTGCGTCCCGACGTGCTGCGTCCGCTGCTGGCGATCGGCATCGGGGTCGAGATCATGGACACGCACGCCGCCTCGCGCACCTACAACATCCTGATGGCGGAGGGCCGGCGCGTGGTCGTGGCCCTCATCCCCCCCAACGGAGAATCCCAGAAATGACGCCGACCATAGGCAAACCCGCCCCGCTGTTCACCGCCGAAAGCACCATAGGTCCGATCAGCCTGGAGCAATGCCAGGGCCGCGCCGTGATCCTGTATTTCTATCCCAAGGACAACACGCCTGGCTGCACCACCGAAAGCCAGGATTTCCGCGACCTGCACGCCGAGTTCCTGGCGGCCAGCGCGGTGGTCATCGGCATCTCGCGCGACTCGTTGAAGTCGCACGAGAACTTCAAGGCCAAGTACGAGCTTCCCTTCCCCCTCATTTCCGACGCCGACGAAACCGTCTGCAATCTGTTCGGCGTCATCAAGCAGAAGAACATGTACGGCAAGCAGGTGCGCGGCATCGAGCGCAGCACCTTCCTGATCGATGCCTATGGCGTGCTGGTGCAGGAGTGGCGCGGGGTGAAGGTCCCGGGTCACGCCAAGGAAGTCCTGCAAGCAGCGAAGAGCATCGGTTAGCCGTCAGCACAGGTTTTACCCGTCAGGCGCTATAGCCGGCCCACACTGGAGAGTGACAAATATGCCGCTTCCGAAGTTGCCCACCCGTCCCGCAGCCATCCTGACCTTCCCCTCGGGCGAATCCGCCCGGGCGCAGGCCCGCAGCACCAAGACCGCCGCTGCGCGGTCCAGTACCCAGGCAGTCCTCGCAGGGGACGACGACAACGAGTTGCTCGTCCAGCCCGAACTCGAGGGCCTGGCAGCCCCGGCCCGCAAGGCGCAGATCCCGGCGCCCGCCCGCCAGGTGCCGCCGCCGGCCCCCGCGGCCCCCGCCCCGCGCGCCGAGACGCGCCGCGCCAAGACCGCTCCGGCTCCAACCAAACGCGCCAAGGCGCGCGCCCAGAACGAGCCGCGCAAGCTGTTCGTGCTGGACACCAACGTACTGCTGCACGACCCCAGTTCGCTGTTCCGCTTCGAAGAGCACGACATCTTCTTGCCGATGATGACGCTCGAAGAGCTGGATCACCAGAAAAAGGGCATGTCCGAAGTGGCGCGCAACGCGCGCCAGGTCAGCCGTTCGCTGGACGCGCTGGTGCAGGACGCGACCCAGCTGGACGAAGGACTTGAGCTGACCAAGCTGGGCAACAAGGACGCCACCGGCCGGCTGATGTTCCAGACGACCGCGATCCACAGCACGCTGCCCTCCGACCTGCCCATGGGCAAGGCCGACAACCAGATCCTGGGCGTGGTCCGCGCCCTGCAGGAAAAGTACCCGCAACGCGAAGTCGTGCTGGTGTCCAAGGACATCAACATGCGCCTGAAGGCGCGCGCGCTGGGCATGGCCGCGGAAGACTACTACAACGACCAGGTCATGGAGGACTCGGACCTGATGTATTCGGGCGTGATGCAGCTGCCCGAGGACTTCTGGAACAAGCACGGCAAGGATGTCGAATCCTGGCAACAGGGCGGCACCACCTTCTACCGCATCCATGGCCCGCTGTGCTCGCAGTTCGTGGTCAACCAGTTCGTCTACTTCGAAGGCCAGATGCCGCTGTATGCGCAGGTGCGCGAGGTCAGCGGCAAGATGGCGGTGCTGGCCACGCTGCGCGACTACACCCACGGCAAGAACAACGTCTGGGGCATCACCGCGCGCAACCGCGAGCAGAACTTCGCCATGAACCTGCTGATGAATCCGGAATGCGACTTCGTGTCGCTGCTGGGCCAGGCGGGCACCGGCAAGACGCTGCTGGCGCTGGCCGCGGGCATCACCCAGGTACTGGAAACCAAGCGCTACACCGAAATCATCATGACCCGCGTCACGGTGCCGGTCGGCGAAGACATCGGTTTCCTGCCGGGTACGGAAGAAGAGAAGATGCTGCCCTGGATGGGCGCCCTGGAAGACAACCTGGACGTCCTTAACATGGGTGAAGGCGAAGGCAACGGGGACTGGGGCCGCGCCGCCACCATGGACCTGATCCGTTCGCGCATCAAGGTCAAGTCGCTGAACTTCATGCGCGGCCGCACCTTCCTGAACAAGTACCTGATCATCGACGAGGCGCAGAACCTGACGCCCAAGCAGATGAAGACGCTGGTCACGCGCGCGGGTCCCGGCACCAAGGTGATCTGCCTGGGCAACATCGCCCAGATCGATACGCCCTACCTGACCGAAGGCAGTTCCGGCCTGACCTTCGTGGTCGACCGCTTCAAGGGCTGGCCGCATTCCGGGCACGTCACGCTGCAGCGGGGCGAACGTTCGCGCCTGGCCGACTATGCCGGAGATGTGCTGTAGGCCCAGCCCCTACACTCCATGCCAGCATAGGCTTTTCCCATGAACGAACGCCCGATGAACCTTCATCGGGCTTTTTTTTTGCAGAGGCTCATGAGTTGTTCACGATTGCGTTCGCACAGGAAGCGCGAATGCCCCTACATGAACATGTTGAGCCCCACCAGAAAATTCAAGGCGTTCTTGTCCACGGGCACGAATGACGGGGATCGAATGAAGCTGAGCCCCGTGCTCAGATAGACGCCGGGATAGAGACGCGCCATGTAGGACAGCATGGCCGCACTGCTCGAATTCGCCGTATCCACGCCCCTTTTCCCGTAGGCGTCCTTCGCGGTATCGCTGAAATCCGACCAGGTGACCGTGGCCGACAACATGTCATAGGGTCGCGATGGAAACGTGCCTATCGTATATAGCCTGGCTTCCACGAATTTGGTGTACAGATTCTGATCCGGGGGAGCCAGGTGCAAGGAAAGGCCGGCGTACCATCCCTGCGCGGAAGATGAGTTGGGCGTCAGCCGCGAAATCTGCTGGTCTCCCGCGGCATAAAGCGCGTAGTTGTTCGAACTACGCTCGCGGGAATCGAACCTGGCATAGTCGGACGTATTGAATATTCCCCCAATCCGGAACCATCTCGAGGGATTATCGGGACTCGCTTGTTGCTTTACTCCGATTTCGTTGATGACCAGCCATCCGCTACCTGGGGTTTTCCACTTCAGCCCATGCTGGTGTTCTGACTCTTCCGCCTCCGCGCCGTAGGGGCTGGTGCTGCGCTGAATTCCGGTCTTGTTGTAGAAGCCGCCAGATCCGTTGTAGGTCAGATTCACGCCCGGGGTAGCAAAAGGCAGGCGTGACAGGCCGACCTGAAAGGGAATGATGGAATTCATCCCTTGCGCCCCGACCGCCAAGGAACCGCCAACGTACAAGCCCACGAACTCCAGGGCATTGCTGAGATAGCCTGCCTTCAACTCCCATTGACGGTTGTTGAAGGTGGTGAAGTACGCCAGCCGGCTCAGCGCGATGTCCGCCGAAGGCCCCTTCGGCGCCCAGCTCGCGTGACCCGTCACGGCGCTGAAAATCAATTGGCTTTGATCGCTTCCGTGCTGCCCCAGGTCATAAGTCAGGACTAGCTGCTGGGTCTCCGCGAACGTGGGAACCTGGCCGTTGTACGACTGCTTGCGATGTGTCCGCGGGTTTTCGCCCCTGAGGTCGTAAGCCGCGGAGTTCAAGCTGACGATCTGAAAGCCGATCCCGTGCCGCGCCAGATCGGAACGGAATCCGCCGGCGTCACGCAGCACCGTGTCCCGAATCGATGGAATCCGAACCAGCGCGCCCTGCTCCATCAGGCGCTCAAGAGACGCAAAATCAGACGCAGGCTGCGGCGCGGCGTCCACGGCAGAGGACTCGGATGATGGCCGTAGCTGAGCGACCGTTCCGCGCTCGAGCCCCGTTCGGGATTCAGAGGCATTGCAGTCCCATGCAATCGCCCCCATGGCCGTAAAGATCGACACAAGCGAGTGCGCCGGCACTTTGACCTGGCGCGAACTGATGATCTGGTTTGGCATGCGGCCTCCTTCAATCCAGGATTTCTCGCTCGTACTCCGCAAAATCCGGATTGTTTAGACATAACAATCGGGCATGTACGCATTGGTCATGGTCGATGCAAGAATTCGGGGAGAGGAGGCATCCCGATAAAGCGTCCGCAGCCGTCTCAATAGCCCGGGGCCAATTGAGATATTTCATGCCGACCGGTTTCGAAAGTTGATCACTGGGCGAACCACCTCCATTCCGTGCAGTCTCTGCTGGTCACGACGTTGTTGGCAGCGTTCGATGCACCCTGCTGATCGGTGTCTCGCCTCTTCAACGCCATATTCCCGGCCGGGAATATGGCGTTGAAGTTAGTGTTACGATGAACCCCAGTCAAGCAGGGTTTTCCTCAGGACGCGTCATGTTTTCCGCGCACAAGCGGGGCTTGAGGCGGCCTGCTTGTTGACCAAACATCACGCCGAAAAGACGATGAAAAAAGATGTTTTAGGGGAAGTTGAGCGCGGAAGAGGAGAACGTGCCGGCCTTGATCTGGCCCGGATCTTGCAGGCGGCAAGGCGCATCGGTCACGACAAATTGTCGATGCAGGCGCTTGCGGACGCGCTCAATGTGGACCGGAAGGCGCTCAACTACCATGTGAAAGATCGCCAGACTCTGCTGGCGCTCGTCGCGAAGGACACACTGACTGCGAGCTTCAGCAGCGCCGACATCGCGCGCGCGCCCACATGGCAAGACGCATGCAGGACCTACGCGACCCACCTGGTCGACGCAGCCGTCGCCATGGGAAGCTTGGCGGAACACCTGCGCTTTGACGATTCCGAGTTGATGAGCTGGAACCTGCTGCCGACCGAGGAATTGCTCGAACAGCTGAATCGGGCGGGCTTCAGCGAAGCCGCCTCGGTGCGCTTGGCCGTGCTGCTTGCCGCCCTCTGCGTTGGCCATGTGAAGGATATTTGGCAAGCCAGGTCGGCGGTTGAGCGCACCAGACCTCGCCAGTTGCAGAAATGGCTGGACTCGGTCGATGGAAAGTCTTATTCACGGCTACGCCAGGCCGTCGCGCTGGGAATCGACACCTACGGGCCTGAGCAACTCGATTTCTCACTCAGGGTTTTTATAGCGGGCGCCGAAGCACACCTTGCTTCTTAGCGCCTGAACGTACAAAGGCCTGAGCGGGGCGCGATCCCCGGCTCAGGCCTTCTCGAACCCGCCCCCGGCAATTACTTGTCGGCGGCGTTGGTAATGGCGTTGCCTGCCTTCGACATGTCCTTGCCCATGCCCGCGACGGTGTTGCAACCGGCGAGCACGAAGCCGAACACGACAAAGGCGGTCAGCACGATCTTGCTGCGCATGCTGGCGCTCCTGAAGTGGTGAAAACGGATCCGGGGCGTACTTTAAACGATCTGGACGCGCAGTTCACCCAGGCCTTCGACGCCGCCGGTGATCACGTCGCCTTGCAGCACGGCGCCCACGCCTTCAGGCGTGCCGGTGAAGATGATGTCGCCGGGTTGCAGCTCGAACAGGCCGGACAGGTAGGAAATGCTTTCCGGAATGTTCCAGAGCATCTGCGAGATGTCGCTGGACTGCTTGCGCTGGCCGTTCACATCCAGCCAGATGGCGCCCTTTTCCAGGGTGCCGACGACGCTGCGCGGATGGATCGGGCCCAGCGGCGCGGACAGATCGAAGGCCTTGCCGATTTCCCAGGGACGGCCCTGCTTCTTCATTTCGCCCTGCAGGTCGCGGCGGGTCATGTCCAGGCCCAGCGCATAGCCCCACACGCAATCATTGGCCTGTTCGACCGGGATGTCGCGGCCGCCCTTGCCCAGCACCACGACCAGTTCCATTTCGTAGTGCAGGTTGGAGGTCTTGGGCGGATACGGCATCTTGCCGGTTTCGCCGTCGGCCACGCTCAGCACGGCGTCGGCCGGCTTGCAGAAGAAGAACGGATCCTCGCGGCCGGTGAAGCCCATTTCCTTGGCGTGTTCGGCGTAATTGCGGCCGACGCAATAGACGCGGCGCACCGGAAACAGCGCGGCGCTGCCGGCAACGGGAACCGCGACGGGCGGCTGAGGGGGCAATACGTAGTCCATGTTCACTCGACCTATGAAGAATACGTGGCCGGAATCCGGCAATAGAAAACAGCCAGCCCCGCGAGGCGCCCGCTACCGCGGGCGGCCTTCCCTGCGGGCGGCCAGACGATGAAAAGTCATCCGCGAGTTTATCCCTTTCCGGGGGGCTGGGCGCGGTTCGGGCTATTCAGCTGAACGTAGGAATTTCCCCGTCATACACCACCAGGCGCTCGATGAAGCCGGCCATGTAGGCCTTCATCTCCTGGTGCGCGGGCGAGACCTGGTAGCGGTCATGCGCGGGGCTGTCCGCGAAAGCCGCCACCACGGCATGGGTCAGGCCATCCGAGCGGCTGGCCTCGTTGGGCCGGAAAGAGTAGCCCGCCACGCCATCGCACTCGGCCAGGATGCGCTGGCAATAGCCCTGGACGCGGTCATGGAAACGGCCGTCGGCGGCCTCCGACAGCTGCAGCATTACGACATGCAAGTACATCAGGATTCCTTTTTCTTGCGGGTAAGCGCCAGCCAGGCCCGCGAGACCAGTCCCATGATGCCGTCGCGGAACAGGAGGACGCAGAGGACGAAGATCGCGCCCTGGACGATGAGCACCCAGGAGCCCAGCGGCGCCAGGTAGTTTTGCAGCGACACGAAGGTGAAGGCGCCGGCCAGCGGCCCGAACACCGTGCCGATGCCGCCCAGGAGCGCCATCAGCACTACTTCGCCGTTGGCATGCCAGTGCACGTCCGTCAGCGAAGCGACACCGAACACCAGCACCTTCAGGCCGCCGGCCAGCCCCGCCACCGAGGCCGACAGCGTGAACGCCATCAGCTTGTAGCGCGAAGTGGAGTAGCCCAGCGAGCGGGCGCGCTGCTCGTTGTCGCGCACCGAGCGGATTACCTCGCCGAAGGGTGAGTTCAACACGCGCAGCACGAAGGCGTAGCCCAGCGCGAACACGGCCAGCGTGAAGTAATACATGGGCATCACGCCTTCAAGATCGAAGATGCCGAACAGCTTGCCGCGCGGCACGCTTTGCAGGCCGTCCTCGCCGCCGGTGAAGCCCGCCTGGACCGCGATGAAGTAGACCAGTTGCGACAACGCCAGCGTGATCATCGCGAAGTAGATGCCCTGGCGCCGGATCGCGACTGCGCCAAAGGCCAGGCCCAGCAGGCCGCCCGTCAGCACCCCCGCCAGCAGGCCGAGCTCGGGCGTGGCGCTCAGCAGCTTCATCACGATGCCGGTCGCGTAGGCAGCCGCGCCGAAGAACGCGGCATGGCCGAACGACAGCAGGCCCACGTAGCCCACCAGCAGGTTGAAGGCCGCGGCAAACAGCGCGAAGCACAGCACCTTCATCAGAAAGGTCGGATAGATGAACCAGGGCGCGGCCAGGGCGGCCACGGCCAGCGCCGCCATTGCCACGCGCATGCCGCGGCGGCTCAGCTGCACCGGCTCGCGCGTCGCTTCGGCTGCCAGCACGTTCTGCACCTGCAGGGGCTTGCCGAACAGGCCCGCGGGCTTGCACAGCAGCACCAGCACCATGATGATGAAGATCGCCAGGTTGGCGGCCTCGGGATAGAACACCTTGGTCAGGCCTTCGATGATGCCCAGGCCGAAGCCGCTGATGATGGCGCCCATGATGGAACCCATGCCGCCGATCACCACCACCGCGAACACCACCACCACCAGGTTGGAGCCCATCATCGGACTGACCTGGTATATCGGCGCGGCGATCACGCCCGCCACCGACGCCAACGCCACACCCAGCGCGTAGGTCAGCGTGATGAGCAGCGGCACGTTGATGCCGAAGGAGCGCACCACCGTCGGATTCTCGGTGGCCGCGCGCAGCATGGCGCCCACGCGGGTCTTCTCGATCAGCACCCAGACGGCCAGACACAGCACCAGCGATACCGCCACCGCCCAGCCGCGGTACCAGGGCAGGAACATGAAGCCCAGGTTGACGCCGCCGGACAGCGCCTTGGGTATCGTGTAAGGCAGCCCCGATACGCCATAGGCCTGACGCAGGCCGCCTTCGATCAGCAGCGCGATGCCGAAGGTCAGCAGCAGGCCGTACAAGTGGTCCATGCGGTAGGTGCGCGAGATCAGCAGGCGCTCGACCACGATGGCGAACACGGCCATGATGAGCGGCACCAGCACCAGGGCGGCCCAGTAGTTCACGCCCAGGTAGTTCAGCAGCATCCAGGCCAGGAACGCGCCCGCCGTGTATTGCGCGCCGTGGGCGAAGTTGATGATGTTCAACAGGCCGAAGATCACCGCCAGCCCGATCGACAGCAGCGCGTAGAACGAACCGTTGATCAGGCCGAGCAGGAGCTGGCCGAATAGTGCCGTGGACGGCACGCCGAATATTTCGAACACGTGGATTCTCCCCTCAGACGCCCAGGCGGCGCTTGATCCGCTCGGGATCGTTGCGCGCTTCTTCTGCCGACAGCTGGTCGACGACGCAGCCGTGCTCCATGACGTAGTGGCGGTCGGCCACCTTGGTCGCGAAACGGAAGTTCTGCTCGACCAGCACGATGGTGAAGCCCCGCTCCTTCAAGGTGCGGATGGCATGCCCGATCTGCTGCACGATGACGGGCGCCAGGCCTTCGGTGGGCTCGTCCAGCAGGATGAGCTGGGCGCCGGTGCGCAGGATGCGCGCGATCGCCAGCATCTGCTGTTCGCCGCCGGACAGGTTGCCGCCGGAACTGGCGCTGCGTTCACGCAAGTTGGGAAACAGCGTGTAGATCTCGTCCAGCGACATGCCGCCATCGGCCAGGCGCGGCGGCAGCATCAGGTTTTCGGTCACGTCCAGGCTGCGGAACACGGCCCGTTCTTCGGGGCAATACACCACGCCCAACCGCGGAATGCGGTGTGCCGCCATGCCCACGGTCTCCTGGCCGCTCAGGCGGATGGAGCCGCGGCGCTTGTCCATGATGCCCATGATGGCGCGCAGCGTGGTCGTCTTGCCCGCGCCGTTACGGCCCAGGATGGTGACAAGCTCGCCGCGCCTGACTTCCATGTCCACGCCGTGCAGCACGTGGGATTCGCCGTACCAGGCGTTGAGGTCCTTGATAACCAGCATCTCAGTGCGCCTCCTCGTCGGAGCCCATGTAGGCCGTGATGACGCGCTCGTCGCTGGACACGGTGGCGTAGTCGCCCTCGGCCAGCACCGCGCCGCGCGCCAGCACCGTGATGGTGTCGGACAGATCCGCCACCACCGACAGGTTGTGTTCGACCATCAGGATGCTGCGGTTGGCGGACGCGCGCCGGATCAGCGCGGCGATACGGGTCACGTCCTCCTGGCCCAGGCCCGCCATGGGCTCGTCCAGCAGCATGATTTCCGGTTCCAGCGCCAGGGTCATCGCGATTTCCAGCGCGCGCTTGCGGCCGTAAGGCAGCAGCGCCGCCGTGGTATGCGCCAGGCCGGAGAGGCCGACCGCGTCCAGCAGTTCCATGGCGCGGCCGTTCAGGCGGTCGATGCTGCTGCGGCTGCGCCAGAAGCGCCAGCCGTCGCCGTGCTGGCGCATCAGCGCCACGCGCATGTTCTGCAGCGCCGTCAGGCCCAGGAACACGGCGGATATCTGGAACGAGCGGACGATGCCCAGGCGCGCGATCTGCTCGGGCGCCAGCGCCGTGATGTCGCGGCCGCGGTAATGGATGACGCCCGCGTCGGGCGTGAGGAACTTGGTCAGCAAGTTGAAGCAGGTGGTTTTGCCTGCGCCATTGGGGCCGATCAAGGCATGGATGGAGCCTTCGCGCAGGGACAAGGACACGCCGTCGACGGCATTGAAGCCGCCGAACCGCTTGACCAATCCCTGCGCGGACAGGACCGCTGGGGTGTTCATGGGCGCGCTCCTACATGCGGGCCAGCAGGCCGCCGTCGATCGCCAGGACGTGTCCGTTGACGAACGAAGCGCCCGGCGAGGCCAGGTAGACCACGGCAGGCGCGATATCTTCCGGCGCGGCCCAGCGGCCAGTCGGCACCGCCGTGGCCAGGAAGGACTGGAACTGCGGATTGTCCTGCAGCCCCTGCGTGAAATCGGTGCGCACGAAGCCGGGCGCCAGCGCATTGCAGGTGATGCCGCTGGCGCCGTATTCGACCGCCAGCGCGCGGGTGAAGGCAGCGATGGCGCCCTTGGCGGTGGCGTAGGCGGCGATATTGGGCATGGTGGCCTGCCCCGCCACGGACGACATCAGCACGATGCGGCCGAAGCCGCGCTTGCCCATGCCGGGCAGCACGGCCCGCGCGCAGTGGAAGGCGCCGTTGACGTGCACGTTCTGCAAGGCCTGCCATTCGGCGGAACTCATCTCCACCACGGGCTTGCGGTTCTGGTTGCCGGCATTGCTGACCAGCACATCAATTTCCAGCCCGGCGCTCTCCAGTTGCGCGACGGCATCGGCCACGGCTTGTTCGTCGGCGACGTCGAAAGGCGCCCCATGGGCCTTGATGCCTTCGGCCGCCAGGCGCTCGCAGGCGGCGGCGCAGGCTTCGCCGGACAGATCGTTGATTACCACCTGGGCGCCTGCCTGCCCCAATGCCCGCGCGATGGCGTAGCCCAGTCCCCTTGCCGCGCCCGTCACCAGCGCGACGCGCCCCGCCAGACCGAACGTGCGGTCCAGATAGTCGTGTTTCAAGCTTGTCTCCTTGGTTTTATATATGCCGGATTTCTTGGCCCGGCTGTGTCGCTGCATGCTTCCGTCCGGCGAAAACATGATTGACATAAATCTCAATATACGCGACTATTTTTAAACACTCAATAACAAGATTTTTTCTTTATCTCTCATAAAGAGTTCTGGTAGGAGACATCATGGCCCTGGAAACTCCCGGCTGCCCCGCAGCCAACGCCTTGCCGCCCCTGGCTTCACGCTTCCTCAAGGTTGCCGATCTGCCATGGAAACCGACGCAAGTGGAAGGCATAGACATGAAGGTGCTGATGCAGGACAAGGAGACCGGCTTGCTGACGGCCCTGTTCCGCTGGCAGCCCGGCACCGAGCTGCCGCTGCATGAGCACGTGGAAGTCGAACAGACCTTCGTGCTGGAAGGCTCGATCGTCGACGCCGAAGGCGAGGTCTGCGCCGGCGACTACGTGTGGCGCCCTCGCGGCAACCGGCACGTGGCGCGCGCGCCCAACGGCGCCCTGGTGCTGAGCTTCTTCCTGAAACCCAATATGTTCATCGACGCCTACGCCGGCCAGACGCTGGAGTAAGCGGCCCCGGCGCGACCGTCCGGCACAGGATGGCGCGCACAGAAACTAGCCCCCGAGGAGACATACCCATGAAGACCCGTTTGAAGAACAGCCTGGCCGCGTGCGTGCTGGGCGCCCTGTCCGTATCCGCCCAGGCCCAGGTGTCCGATGACGTCGTGAAGATCGGCGTGCTGGGCGACCAGTCCGGCATGATGGCCGACCTGTCCGGCAAGTTCGGCGTGGAAGCCGTGAAGATGGCCGTCGAGGATTTCGGCGGCACCGTGCTGGGCAAGCCCATCGAAGTGATCTCGGCCGACCACCAGAACAAGGTCGACATCGGCGTGGCGACCGCGCGCCGCTGGTACGAGAACGACAAGGTGGACCTGATCCTGGACGTGCCCAACTCCGCCATCGCGCTGGCGGTGCAGGACCTGACTCGCCAGATGAAGCGCGTGGTCATCTTCACCAGCGCAGGCTCCGCCGACCTGACCGGCAAGGCCTGCTCGCCCAACGGCATGCACTGGACCTACGACACCTACGCCTACGCCACCGGCGTGGCCAACGGCGTCATGGAAGACGGCGGCAAGAGCTGGTACTTCATCACGTCCGACTACGCCTTCGGACATTCGCTGGAACGCGATGCCATGGCAGTGGTCAAGGCCAAGGGCGGCCAAGTCGTGGGCAGCGTGCGCCACCCCATCGCCAGCGCGGACTTCTCCTCGTTCCTGTTGCAGGCGCAGGCGTCGAAGGCCCAGGTGATCGGCCTGGCCAACGGCAGCGGCGACACCATCAACAGCATCAAGCAGGCGTTCGAATTCGGCATCATGGGCAGCAAGCAGCGCGTGGCCGCCCTCTTCATGAGCATCGTGGACGTGCGCAGCGTGGGACTGGAATACGCGCAGGGCCTGAACCTGGTGGAACCCTTCTACTGGGACCTGGACGACAAGTCGCGGCAATGGTCCGAGCGCTACTTCAAGCGCACCGGCCGCATGCCGTCCATGGTCCAGGCCAGCAACTACAGCGCCACCATGCACTATCTGAATGCCGTCAAGGCCGCAGGCACGGACGCTTCCGAACCGGTGCTGAAGAAGATGCATGAGACGCCCATCAACGACTTCATGACCGAGAACGGCCGCATCCGCGAGGACGGCCGCATCATGCGCGACCTCTACCTGTTCCAGGTCAAGAAGCCCTCGGAATCCAAGCGCGACTGGGACTACTACAACCTGGTGCGCAAGATTCCGGCCGAACAGGCCTTCCGTCCGCTCAAGGACGGCGCCTGCCCGCTGGTGAAATCATGATGGACGGCGCGCTTGGACTGCTGACCGGCAAGCGCGCCATTGTCACGGGGGGCGCCAACCCCCGTGGCATAGGCGCCGCCATCGTCGAGCTCTTCATCGCCCAGGGCGCCACGGTCGCGGTGCTGGACCAGGCTTATCCGGAGGGGGCCAACGCGGCACTGGCCGCGGGCCGCATCGACCTGCACTGCGACGTGTCCCGCTCGGCCTCCTGCGAGGCGGCGGTCGCGCGCGCCCGGGAAGCGCTCGGCGGCATCGACGTGCTGGTCAACAACGCCGGCATCGTCGCGGCCACGCGCATCTGGGATTTGCCCGAGGACGAGTTCCGCCGCATGGTGGAAGTGAACCTGACCGGCACCTACAACGTCACGCATGCGGCGCTGCCCGAATTGCTGCAAAGCCCGCGGCGCCCGGCCATCGTCAACCTGGGTTCCACCGCCGCCCTGCGCGGCGGCGGTCTCCTGGGCGGTTCGCACTATGCGGCGTCCAAAGGCGGCGTCATCAGTTTCACCAAGGCGCTGGCCCGCGAGCTGGGGCCGCGCGGGGTGCGTGCCAATTGCGTGGCGCCCGGCATCATCGAAACGGACATGACGCTGGGAAAATTCGGCGAAAATTGGGAACAAGAACTCAAACAGGGCATTCCGCTGCAGCGCTTCGGCTCGCCCGCCGAAGTCGCCCAGGCCATACTTTTCCTGGCCTCGGACCTGTCCTCCTACTCAACCGGCATCGTGGTCGACGTCAATGGCGGCTTCCACATTCACTAGGCGCGCCCTCCCGCAATGAGCACTCCAGACCGCATGTTGTCCATCCTCGACCTCTTTCGCGACGACACCACCGCCGCGTTCCAGGAAGACGTCATGGCGCATCTGGACTGCTCGCGCGCCACGGCTTACCGCTACCTCAAGTCGCTGACCGAAAGCGGGCTGCTGGCGCCGACCTCGGGCGGCGCCTATGTGCTGGGTTCGCGCATCATCGAGCTGGACCGCCACCTGCGCCAGCACGATCCGCTGATGCGCGCGGCGCGTGACGTCATGCGCGCCACCGGCGACGAGCTGCACGCCAACCTGATGCTGTGCAACTACTACGGCGACAAGGTCATGTGCGTGGACCGCTACTGGACCGACGATTCCATCGAATCGAGCTATGCGCGCGGCCGTCCCTACACCATGTTCCATGGCGCCACCGCCAAGCCCATCCTGGCCAACCTGCCGCCGTATCAGCTGCGCAACCTGATGCTGTGGCACGCCGCGGAAATCCGCGAGGCCGGGCTGGGAGAGGACTGGGACGAGTTCCGCGCCAACCTCAAGCGCCTGCGCGCGGCCGGGGTGTACGTGTCGCATGGCGAGGTCGACCCGGGGTTGATAGGCATAGGCTCGGCCATCTTCAGCGCCGAACAGAAGGTCGTGGGCAGCCTGGTATTCATCGCCGCGGAAGCGCGCACCTCGGCCGAGCGGCTGAAGGTACTGCAGGCGCGCATCCAGATCGCGGCCGCGCAGGTGTCGCGCAATCTGCAGGCCCCGCAAAGCAACGGCGCGGCGGCGATCGGCATCATGCCGTCGCGGCCGCGCCGCATCAAGACCCCAGCCAAGTCAAAATAGCCCCACGCCGCGCCTCCGGCTTGCCGCCCCCCGAGGGGGCGTTTTTGCCTTGGGACGGCCCGGCGGCAAAAAAACGCCGGCCAGGTCCAGACCTGAGATCAGGCCTTGTTGTAGCGCTCGGCGCTGCGAACGATTTCCTCGTGCGCGGCGTCCAGGCCCTTCCAGCCCTTGACCTTGACCCACTTGCCCTTTTCCAGGTCCTTGTAGTGCTCGAAGAAATGCTGGATGCGGGAGATGTCTTCCGCCGGCAGATCTTCGTAGGACTTGATGTTGCGGTACGGGGGGTACAGCTTTTCGATCGGCACGGCCAACAGCTTGGCGTCGCCGCCCGACTCGTCGTCCATTTCCAGCACGCCGATGGCGCGGCAGCGCACCACCGCGCCGATCTGGATCGGGAACGGGGTCAGCACCAGCACGTCGGCGGGGTCGCCGTCTTCGGACAGGGTTTGCGGGATGTAGCCGTAGTTGCACGGGTAGTGCATGGCGGTCAGCATGAAGCGGTCAACGAAAATCGCGCCCGTGTCCTTGTCGACCTCGTACTTCACCGGGTCGGCGTTCATGGGGATTTCGATGATGACGTTGAAGTCTTCCGGCAGCTTCTTGCCAGGGGAGACGCGATCAAGACTCATGATTCAACCTTGTTGTGTGTCTGAAGGATTGTTCAAATCGAGCCGTCGTCCTTGAACGGCGGCTTGGTAGCCGGCACGGGCGCGGCGGCCGGCGCGGGCTTGGACCCTGCGGGCGTAGCCGGCGCGTACGTGGGCACGGGATCATCGAAAGCCGCCGCCGGGATGGGGGCGCTGTCGAAGTACTCGTCGATGTCGGAGGTACTGCCGCCGGCCAGCGGAGCGTCCTCGGGAGCCAGCGCGCGCTCGCGCTGTTCTTTGTTCACGCGGGCGTCCGGATCCAGCACGTAGTCGGAGGCCGAGGCCGCCACGGCCGGCGGCAACGCGGGGTAATCGCCGCCGAGTTCGGTGTCGTCGCTGTCGACGTCGGACAGACCCACCGCATAGCCGCCTTCGGCGTCCACGCGATAAGGATCGGAACCGGTATCCGCGGCCGGCAAGGCGGCATCCGCCGCCAGCACCGGCAGCGCCATGCTGGCCGCCGTTGCCAGACGCCAGTGGCGCACCGCGTCGGCGGGACGGTCCAGGCGGTCATACAGGCTGCCCAGCAGCGCATGCGTCTGCGCATCGCTGCGGCGGCTGAGGCTGCGCAGCAGATAGCGTTCGGCCTGGCCCCAGAGCTGGCCGTTCAGGCACAGCATGCCCAGCGCGGTGAGCAGGTCCGGATCGGTGGGACGCTGTTGCAGCCAGGTCTCGGCGCGGGCCAGCCGGCGCGAGACTTGTTCGGCTTCGCAGCGGGCGTAGGCGGCCACCAGGGCCGGATTGAACTTCACGGCGACCGCGGCTTCCAGCACGCGCGCGGCCTCGCTGGCTTCGCCGGCAGCCTCGAACGCCGCCGCGCCCGACAGCGCGATTTCCGGCAGGAGGCGCTCCTCGGCCTTCAGATCCTTCCAGATGGCGCGCCAGGCATCGCTGCCGCCCGCGGCGGCGGCGCGCAAACGCGCCGCGCCCGAGGCGTCGATCAACTGATCGGCTTCGGAACGGGCCAGCGCATTGCGACGTACCAGGCCGCGCGCCAGCGTGAAGACCTGTTCGTCGTGATGCAAGGCGGTGTGCGCACGCAGCAGCAGGCGCATGGTGTGCAGATGGCGCGCGCCGCCGTCGGCCAGCGGCTCCAGCACGGCCAGCGCGCGCTCGGCGCGGCCCTGGTCCAGCAGCATGTCGGCCGACACGGTGGCAGTGGCTTCGATCAGACCGGCGTCCGTGCCGGCTTGTTCCTGCGCGATCGCCAGCAGGCGGTCGCGGCGGTCGAACTCGCCCAGGCCATGCGTGGCGCGGGCGGCGGACAAGGCCGCCAGCACACGGCGCGTCTGGACCTTGGTCTGGTCCAGCAGCTTGGTCAGATCTTTTTCGGCGGTGGTGTAGCGCCCTTCCAGCAGGCCGATCCAGCCGCGTTCCAGCAGTTCGTGGTCGCGCGCCTGGGCGCGCTTGCCGCGCCAGGCCCGCACGCGGTCGGGAATGGCCAGCAGCCATGCCAGCAGGCGCAGGCCCACGTACAGCACGATGAAGGCCGCGACGATCAGCAGGACCGCCAGCGTCAGCGACATGCTGATGCGCCACGGCCAGACCAGCAACAGCACGTTGCCGGAGTGCGAACGCAGCACCACCGCCAAGGCGACGGCGATGACGGCGAGCAGCAGAGTCCAGAACCAGGTACGCATAAGCCTCAGTCCTGTCCGCTGGTCTTGAAGCCTGCGGCGCGCAGCGCGGCCACGGCGTTGAGGCTGTCGGCCACTTCCGGCATGCGCACGGCAATGTCGGTCTGCGCCAGTTCGCGCGCCAGGGTCTGGGCCGCGACGGTGTCGGGGGAACGGCCGTCGAAATACTTGGCGAGCGTGACGCCGACGTTGTCGAGTTCGCTCTTCCAGACGGCGGGCTGGCGCATCAGCATGGCCAGTTGCGCGGTCAGCAGGCGCTGGCGCAGCGTGCCGCGCACCTGGTCGGCCTGTTCGGGCGACAGCAGCAAGGCAGCGGGCTCGTCCACGCGCTGGATCGTGATCAGGCCGCCCAGTTCATGCGCCAGCGCGGAGCCGGCGCGGCCGGGCCAGGAGGCCATTTCGGCGCGCCAGCGCTGCCACCAGGGCGCGTCGGCCGGCAGGCCGGCCAGCGGATCGACCGCGGGGGCCGGCGCGGCAGCCGGAGCGCTTTCGCCGGCGGGCGCCACGCCCGGGGCCGCGGCGTCCGGCACCAGCAGGGGCGCCTTGCCAATCAGCGCCACCAGGCGGTCGATGCGGGCCGACAGGGCGGGGATATCCACGGTGGACACGGCGCGCAGGCGGTCCAGGTCGCCGTTGATGGATTGCTGCAGGCTGGAGAAACGCGGGCGGTCGGCGCGCGCCAGGCGCGATTGCGCCGTTTCCAACGCCACGATCGCATTGGAGACATTGCCCGCCAGGCGCAGTTGCTGGTTGGCGATGGTCAGCAGGCGTTCGACGTCGTTGGCGAGCAGTTCGTCGCTGGCGCTGTCGTTGAAGTTCTGCCAGGCCAGTTGCAGGGCGCTGTACTGGCTTTGCGTTTCGCGCACGGTGTCTTCGAGTTCACCGACACGGCCGGCCTGGGCTTGCGCCAGGGCCAGGGCCTCGCGGGTGTCCTTGCGGGCCTGCGCCAGGTCGGCGGTCAGCGTTTCAAGGCGCGTGGCGACTTCGCGGCCGGCGGACACGAACTGGGTGCGCTGCATCCAGAGGGCGTAACCCAGGCCGGCTGCCAGCAGGATGAGGATGATGAGGGCGGGGACCAACGGGCCACTGCCGCGCTTGGCCGGACGGGCCTTGACGGAATCGGCCGGGGCCGATGCGGGCGCGCTTGCACCCGGGGCGGCCGTCGGAACGACCGGATCGGTAGCGGGAGTCTTGTCTGTCATGACGCGATTGTATTCGGTGTCAGTCCGATGCAACGAATCAAGCAGCAACAAAAGCCTGGAATATCGACTCGTCGTTGGGCAAGCAGATTTTTACCATCGGCCGCGCCCCGCCTTCATGACAGGCCTGTGGCAGACGGCGTTCCAAGGAGGGATGCGTCAGTACGAAGCGGCACCGCGCCCACCAGTCCGCCAGCCCGGCCGCGTCCAGGCCGGCCCGCAGGGCCTCAGCGCCCTCGCCGCTGGTGATCAGCCAGGTGGCTGGAATACCCGCGTCAGCCCAGCGCCGCAGGCTGGCGACCTGGTCCGCTCCCCAGCTCGCGGGGCGCCGCAGATAGGCGGCATGGCGCGTCACGGCAGCGCCTTGCGCCTCGAGCTTGTCGCCCAGCCAGTCCCTGCCCTGCGTGCCGCGCACCAGCAGCACGCGGGCGGGCATTTGCGGCAGCCCCTGCAAAACCTCCCAGAGCGCCTCGGAGTCGTGACTGGGCGCGCTTTCGGGGGGATGCAAAACTGTTGTATTCACGCCAAAACAGGGGGATAGGCGCAAGGCCTGGGCACTGGCCGGCCCGACCGTTGCGGCGATGACGCCAGCCGGCCAGGGAGCCGCCCCGTCGGCCTGTGCCCACTGTTCCAAGTACAACTTGGCCGCGTTGCCGCTGACGAACACGACCATGTCGAAGTCGGCAGGGCGCGGCGGCCCGCCCGCGGCGGCGGGCAAGGCCAGGATTTCCAGGGCGGGAAGAATGCAGGACGTCCAGCCGGCGCCGGCCAGGCGGTCGGCCAGCGCCTCGTTGCGACCTTCGGGCCGCGTCAGGATGGCGACCCGCGGCGGTTCGGCGGCAGCGGACGCCATGGCCATCAGTCGACTCTGGGCGGGTCTTGCAGCAGTTCGCGCAGGATGTCCTGCGCGCCCGCGTCCAGCAGCGCCTGCGCCGCGGCCTCGCCGATCGCCTGGGCCTCGGCCACCGGGCCGCTGCGGGCCGCATGGACCATGCGCACGCCGTCGGGCGACGCCACCAGCGCGCGCAGCGACAAAGTGCCGCCGGCGATCTCGGCATACGCCGCCAGGGGCACCTGGCAAGATCCGCCCAACTTGCGGGACACCGCGCGCTCAGCCACCACACAGGAGGTGGTGCCGGCGCTGATCAAGGGGGCCAGCCAGGCGCGCATGTCGTCGCGGTCGTCGCGGATCTCGATGCCCAGGGCGCCCTGCCCGGCGGCAGGCAGGCTGTCTTCCGGTTCGAGCAGGCTGCGGATGCGCGACCCCAGACCCAGACGCTCCAGGCCAGCCGCAGCCAGCACGATGGCGTCGTATTCGCCTTTGTCGAGCTTGCCCAGGCGGGTGTCGAGATTGCCGCGCAAAGGCTTGACCACCAGCTCGGGATAGCGCGCGCGGATCTGCGATTCGCGGCGCAGGCTGGACGTGCCCACGACGGCGCCCGCCGGCAAGTCGGCCAGCGAGTCATGGGTATTGGAGACGAAGGCATCGCGCGGATCCGCGCGATCGAGGACGGCGCAAAGCTCGAACGGGGCTTGCAGATCGACCGGCACGTCCTTCAAGGAGTGCACGGCCAGATCGGCGCGCCCGTCGAGCAGCGCGTTTTCGAGTTCCTTGACGAAGAGACCCTTGCCGCCCACCTTGGAGAGCGTGCGGTCGAGGATCTGATCGCCTCGGGTCGTCAGGGTGAGCAGCTCAACCGCGCACGCCGGGTACAGCGTGCGCAGCCGGTCGCGCACATGCTCGGCTTGCCACAGGGCAAGCCGGCTGGCGCGGGTCGCGATGACCAGGCGTTGCGGTAGAGACACGAGACGGCATCAAACAAAATTGGAGACGATGACCGTCGCGACCACCCCGAGGATGGCCAGCACGAAAAGGCCCTGAAGGAGGCTCAGGCCCGATTCGGATTGCTGGGGATCGGTGGATCTACGCAGACTCATGTGCTGATTCCTTGGAAGCGGTTTTGCGGCTTGCCAGCCACCGTCCAAGGACAACAACGAGCAAGGCGCCAATGATTTCTGCGCCGATTTTAACCGCAGTGGGCTGTACGCCGAATTGACGTTCGACAACCACGTCGGTGATCAGCATGCCGCCGGCGATCCAGCCCAGCAGTGCCGCGCCCAGCGTAACCACCAGCGGATAGCGGTCGATGAGCTTGAGCACCAGGGTGCTGCCCCAGATGATGATGGGCACGCTGACGATCAGGCCGAAGGCGACCAGGCCGATCTGATGGTCGGCGTGGGCGTTCTGGGCGGCGCCGGCGATGGCGATCACGTTGTCCAGGCTCATCACGAAGTCGGCGATGATGATGGTCTTGATCGCGGCGGCGATGGATGTGCCGCCCTTGATGTTGCCATGGGCATCATCCTCGGGAATCAGCAGCTTGACGCCGATCCAGACCAGCAGCAGGCCGCCCACGACCTTCAGGAAGGGAATCGACAACAGCGTCAGGGCGAAGGCGATCAGGACCACGCGCAGGATGATGGCGCCCGCGGTACCCCACAGAATGCCTTGCATGCGCTGCTTGGGCGCCAGATTGCGGCAAGCCAGCGCGATCACGACGGCGTTGTCGCCGCCGAGCAGGATGTCGATGAGGATGATCTGGAATACCGCTGTCCAACTCAGCGTCTGGAAAAACTCAAGCACTATGAACCCCCGAAGGCATTATGAAAAGAGTGGCCGGTCCCGGTCCGGCAAGGCTCGCCGCGCATGGCGCGGCGAGCTTATTCAGTACAACTTATTAGTATAATTCAGCTTTCAGTCAGCTTTCTGGCGCATCAGCAAAACTTTACCGATAGCCAGCACCAGCACCGCGCCCAGCACGCCCGTCATCAACGCAAAGCTATGCTGCGTGATTCCCAGGGCCGCATCGATGCGCGCCACGGGTTCTTCCAGGGCCGGATCGCCCACCAGCAGTTCGCCAGCAATGAAACCCAGGAGCGCCGCGCCCACCCAGACGATGACCGGGAAGCGCTCGATGACCTTCAGGAGCAGCGTGCTGCCGAAGATGACCAGCGGAATACTGATGGCCAGGCCCAACACCAGCAAGGTCGTGTCGCCCATGGCGGCGGCGGCAACGGCCACCACGTTGTCCAGGCTCATGACCAGGTCGGCAATCATGATAGTGCGGATTGCGGTCAGCAGATTGCCTTGCGTCTTGCCGCCGCCATCTTCCTCGCCTTCGGGCAACAGCAGCGTCACGCCGATGTAGACCAGGAGCAGCGCGCCGATCAGCTTGAGCCACGGCAGCAGGAGCAGCTTGGCCGCTACCAGCGTCAGCACGATACGCATGATGATCGCCGCGGCGGAGCCGACCACGATCGCTTTTTTCTGTTGGGCCGGAGGCAGCGAACGCGCCGCCAGCGCAATAACCACGGCGTTGTCGCCCGATAGCAGAATGTTGACCCAAATGATCTGGAGCAACGCTATCCAGAATGCCGCTGAACTGAGTTCCATGCCTCTCTTTCCTAGGTGTGATCCCCCTAGGACGAACCAAATGAATGGGTGAAAAAAAGATAAAAAAATCGTACTGACCGCCTTGGTGCGAGCCCGGCGGCATTCTTGCTTGGTACGCGTGGAATTTCTTTCATTATAGTTTCGTTCAGCTTTCCGTATGTTTGCCAGGCCGCGCCATGGACGCGGGATTTCCCTAGGATTGCGGAAAAAAAACGAAAAAAAGCCCGCCATAGCGGGCTTGGGTTGGCGGATGCCAGCCGCCGGGAGCCAGGGGTTTGACGCCGGGAGCGGGACTTCCGCCAGCAGGCCGCACGCCGGACGCAAGCAGCGTCCAGACGAGCGGCCAGGCGCTTTTTACAGCACCGACTTGAGCAGCTTGCCCATTTCGGACGGGTTGCGCGTGGTGCGGATGCCGCAGGCTTCCATGACTTCCAGCTTGGCGTCGGCAGTGTCGGCGCCGCCGGAGATCAGCGCGCCGGCGTGGCCCATGCGCTTTCCGGGAGGAGCGGTGACACCAGCGATGAAGCCGACGACCGGCTTCTTCATGTTGTCCTTGGCCCACTCGGCAGCGTTGACTTCGTCCGGGCCGCCGATTTCGCCGATCATGATGACGGCGTCGGTGTCGGGATCGTCATTGAACATCTTCAGCACGTCGACGTGCTTCAGGCCGTTGATGGGATCGCCACCGATGCCGACGGCGCTGGATTGACCCAGGCCCAGCTCGGTGACTTGCGCCACGGCTTCGTACGTCAGGGTGCCCGAACGGCTGACGATGCCGATGCGGCCCTTGCGGTGGATGTGACCGGGCATGATGCCGATCTTGATTTCGTCGGGGGTGATCAGACCCGGGCAGTTCGGGCCCAGCAACAGGGTCTTGCTGCCCTTGGCCTTCATGCGGTTCTTGACTTCCAGCATGTCGCGGACCGGGATGCCTTCGGTGATGCAGATCACCAGATCCAGTTCGGCCTCGACGGCTTCCCAGATGGCGGCAGCGGCGCCCGCGGGCGGCACGTAGATGACGGACACGGTGGCGCCGGTGTCAGCCTTGGCGTCCTTCACCGAAGCGAAGATCGGCACGCCTTCGAAGTCTTCACCCGCCTTCTTGGGGTTCACGCCGGCCACGAAAGCGGCCTTGCCATTGGCGTACTCACGGCACATGCGGGTGTGGAACTGGCCCGTCTTGCCCGTGATGCCCTGGGTGATGACCTTGGTGTCCTTGTTGATCAGAATCGACATTTGTGAATCCTTGGATTTTTCTTTACTTGACGGCGGCTACGACGCGGGTGGCGGCTTCAGCCATCGTGTCGGCGCTGATGATCGGCAGACCGGAGTCGGCCAGCATCTTCTTGCCGAGTTCTTCGTTGGTGCCCTTCATGCGGACGACCAGCGGCACGTTCAGGTTGACGGCCTTGCAAGCAGCGATCACGCCTTCGGCGATGACGTCGCAGCGCATGATGCCGCCGAAGATGTTGACCAGGATGGCCTTCACGCTCTTGTTCTTGAGCATGATCTTGAAGGCTTCCGTGACCTTCTCGGCGGTGGCGCCGCCGCCGACGTCCAGGAAGTTGGCCGGCTCGCCGCCGAACAGCTTGATGGTGTCCATGGTGGCCATGGCCAGGCCGGCGCCGTTCACCAGGCAGCCGATGTTGCCGTCGAGCTGGATGTAGGCCAGGTCGAACTTGCTGGCTTCGATTTCAGCCGGATCTTCTTCGTCCAGGTCGCGGTAGGCGACGATTTCCGGGTGGCGGAACAGGGCGTTGGGATCGAAGTTGAACTTGGCGTCCAGGGCGATGATGTTGCCCTTGCTGTCGCGGTTCAGCGGGTTGATTTCGACCAGGGAGGCGTCGGTGTCCATGTAGCACTTGTAGAGCTTCTGGAACACGTCCACGGCCTGGGCGGTGGAGTCAGCGGGCAGGCCGATCGCGTTGGCGATCTTGGTGGCTTGCTCGGCCGACAGGCCGGTCAGCGGGTCGATGTATTCGGTGATGATCTTCTCGGGAGTGGAGTGGGCCACTTCCTCGATGTCCATGCCGCCTTCGCTGGAAGCGATGAAGGCAACCTTCTGGGTGGCGCGGTCGGTGACCAGCGACACGTAGTATTCCTTCTGGATGTCGGCGCCGTCTTCGATGTACAGGCGGCGGACCTTCTGGCCTTCCGGGCCGGTCTGGTGCGTGACCAGCTGCATGCCCAGGATTTCCGAGGCCAGCTTGCGGACGTCGTCCAGCGAGCGCGCCAGCTTCACGCCGCCGCCCTTGCCGCGGCCGCCCGCGTGAATTTGTGCCTTGACGACCCACACCGGTCCACCCAGCTTTTCAGCGGCAGCCACGGCCTCGTCGACGGAAAGAGCGGGAATCCCGCGCGGCACGGGGACGCCAAATTGCTTCAGCAGTTCCTTGCCTTGATACTCGTGGATTTTCATGTGTTACCTGTCAGGACGTATGAGAAAAAGAAGGTGAATCGGAGGACGAATCGGCCGATGCCTCAGCGCTACCCCCGGTGTACCACTTGGGATAGTGCTCAGCCACCACCGGGCCGCGGGTGCTTAGCGCGTGGCAGCCGTCCAGTTGGAATGGACGCCGGTTCGGGTTGTTTTCCTGCCGCCGGCGGTTGGCCATGGTCTGGACTGCCGCGGTGGGCAGCACCTGCGACAGCTCGGTCATGTGCGTACAGCCCTCCACGTGCCCGAACCGCTCCTTGACCTGCCGGCGGAACCCTTTGAGCAGGTTCATGCCGATCAGATCAGTGTAAGCCGGTTCGATGGCCATGCAATGCTCGCCGTAGGGAGCGGCGTCATAGACGGCCTGCGCCGCCACGATCGCGAAATTCTCGTCGATGGTGATGCGCAGATGCATGTGGTGGATGGGTTGTCCGGCCTTGAACATCTCGCCGTCGCGCTTGGGGAAATCGTACGCCTTGACGTCGATCAGCTCGGCTTCCAGGTCCCAGAGCCCGTCTTCGCGCGCATACGACTGCACGCGTATGGAACGCGTGTGCAATGGTTGGCGAGGATAGTCCGGCGGTGGCAAGGGCATGCTGGGGGCCTGCGGGGCGAGATGCCTGCGCATGGTGCGCGGCAACAAAACCTTCAAAGTATAGCGCAGGCGGCCTGCGATCAAGCCTCCTGACTGGCGCCTGACGCGCCGCCGCAGAGCGCGGCGGCCACCCACAGGCCCTGGTGCTGCAGCTGGCAGGTGATGCGGGCGGCGGCCAGATGGCGCTCTCGCTCCGGGGAGTATTCCTCCAGTCCCCGCCGGCAGGCTTTCAGGCGCGCCTCCAGCGCGCTCCAGGCGCGCGCGAAGGCGTCCGCCCGCGCCGCCGGCCGACTGGCGGCCAGCTCGGCGGCAGCCCGTGGACCGCAATAGAGGCTGATAACGTCCGCATCGCCCGTCCACGACTGCGCGCCGGTCAGATCCACGCCCGGCAGGCCCAGCCGGGACAGGCCGCAGAGGATATAGGGGCCATAGTAAGAGAAGGAACTGTTCCAGCGCGCGCCCGCGGGCATCCTCGGCCCCTTGGGCGTTTCGGTCCAACCGGGCGCGGCTAGCGGGTCGCGCCGCGCCAGTTCCGCGGCCAGCCAATCCCGGGCGGCCTGGCGCTGCCTTGGCCGGGACGCTGGCAGATGCAGCAGCCACAATTCCACCGGGGCGCCCTCCCCTGTCAGCCTCAGCGGTCCGGTCACCGCTGCGTCCAAGGCGTGGCGGGACTGCCGATCCAGGCCTGGCCCGCCGGAATGGCCTCGCCCTTGAGCACCAGCGTCAGCGGCCCCAGGCGCGCCCCCGCTTCGACCCGGGTGTCGTACAGGATGGTGCTGCGGGGCCCGACGTTGACGGCATCGCCGATGCGGACCATGCCGATTTTCATCACGCGGTCTTCGAACAGATGGGTCTGCGGCCCGGACCAGGCGTGCAGCACCGCGTCGTCGCCGATCGACACGCAGTCGTATTCGGTGATGTCGGTGGTATCCATGAAGACGCGCTTGCCGATGCGGGCGCCCATGCAGCGCAAGGCCAGCGGCAGCCAGGGCGTGGCCCGCAGGAAGTTGAAGAAGTTCGGGACGGCGATGGACTCATACAGGCTGGTGACCGCTTCGCTCTTCCAGACGAACGGCGTCCACATGGGCTCGGCGCGCGGCTTGTAGCGGCCGATCAGCACCCATTTCAGCGCCACCAGGAACAGGAAGGCGCCCACGCCATACAGCACGCCGGCCAGCATCAGCTCGTCGAACGCGGCGACGAAGCCTTCGCGCGCGGCCATGGGGATGACCTTCATCACGGTCAGATAGCCCACCGCGATCACCACGGCCAGCGGCAGGATCATCCGCATGCCCTCGACACCGCCCCGCAGCACTTTGCGGCCCAGGCTGGGCCGGAACGTCAGGTGCGCGGGAAAGCCCGCCGTCTGCTCGCGCGCCGGCAGCGCCAGCGGCGGATTGCCCAGCCAGGTCTGGCCGCTGGCCATGCGGGCGTTGGCCGGCGCGCGGCTCTGCACGCCGATCAGCACGTCATCGGGCAGCACCGAGCCGTCCGGCACGTAGGCGCCGTTGCCAACGAAACTGCGGTTGCCGATGACGGTGGGCCGCATGGTCATCCAGCCGCCGTCGATTTCCTCGTCGCCCAGCATCACGCCGTCGGCGATGAAGCTGTCGCGGCCCAGGGTCAGCATGTCGGGCACCACGCCCATGGCGGTGGAAATCTCCGTGCCGCGCCCGACCTTCGCGCCCAGCAGGCGGTACCAGTTGCCCGCGTAGATCGAAGCGTACAGACCGTGCAGCACGCTGAGGCTCGATTCCTGGATCTGGTTGGTCAACCAGCGCCGCAGGTAGATCTGGCCATACACCGGCCAGCGGCCGCTGGCCAGACGGGGCAACAGCGTCCAACGCAGCAGCGCCGATACCAGCACCGTCAGCATCAGCAGCAAGGCGCTGGCAGGCAAAGCCAGCAGCAGATAGCTCAGGAAGGCTTGCGGCCAGGGTACGCGCGCGCCCATCAGGTCCAGCCAGCGCGCGTCGATCCAGTCGATCAGCACGAAGCTCGGGAACACCGGCATGAAGAACAGCGCGGCGATCAGCGTACCGCCGGCCGCATAGGCCATGCAGTCGAGCCGGCTCCAGATGCCCTGGCGCTGCGGCCGCGGCGGCAATTCGGGAGCGCGGGCCTGCGGATCGTGGCGCGCAGGCGCCCCGCTCCAGATCTGGCCCGCAGGCACGCGGTCCCCCTGCGCCAGCGAAGACAGCCCGTCCAGCCGCGCGCCCTCGCCCATCGCCACGTCGCCTTGCAGCACCGAATAGGAACCGATGTAGGCATTATCCGCCAGCGTGATCGGCGCAACCGTCCACTCGCCGCCGCGCACCGAGAAATTCTCCAGGTTGACCGCCGCGCCGATGCTCACGCCGTTGCCCACCGACAGCAGGTCGGGCGCGCGCACGGAGACTCGGCTGATGGCCGCATCGCGGCCGACGCGCGCTCCCAGCGCCCGCAGATACCAGACCTGCAGCGGAGATCCGGCAAGCAGATGCGCGGGCGGAATGTCCATCACCCGGTCCACCAGCCACCAGCGGTAGAACAGCCAGCCGTACATCGGATAACTGCCGGGCTTGAGCCGCCCTAGAATTCCCCACTTGCAGGCCACGGCCACGCCGAAGCTCAACAGATTGCAGGCCAGGTAGCTGGCGATGGACAGGGCCACCGCGCGCAAGACGGAGTCGCCCTCGTCACCCGTAAAGTAGTGGTAAGTGAAGAACGGCGTCAGCCAGATCAGCATGCGTACGCCGATCAGCAGCGGTAAGGCCGCCAACTGCGCCAGGCCGCAAGTCCAGCGGCGCCACTCAGGCGCGGGCGCCGGATCGGCGCCAGTCCCAGCGACGCCCGCCGGTTGGGCCGCGGCATTTTCGGCCAAGGCCAGCGCGTCCAGCCGGGCCGCAAGCGTCCCCAGCACAGGGTGCTGGTAAAGCTCGTGCATGGTCAGCGCGGAAAAATGCGGATGCTTGCGCAGCGACGACACCAGACGCGCGGCCAGCAGCGAGTGGCCGCCCAGATCGCGGAAGAAGTCGCTGGCCAGCCGCAGCGGCTGCCCTGGGAACAGCGGACGCAAGGCGTCGAACAAGGCCTGCTCGCCCGCCGTGACGGGCACGTCGTCTTCGCCGCTGGGCTCGGACACGGCCTCCAGTTCGCGCGCCTTCAGCGCCTTGCGGTCGATCTTGCCCGAGGTCAGCCGGGGAACGTCGGCCACCAGCTCGAAGCGCGCCGGAATCATGTAGGCGGGCAGGTCCGCGCCCAGCGCGGCGCGCATCGCGTGCGGGTCCAGCCGCTCCTCGCCCTCGGGCTTGAGGAAGGCCACCAGTTGCTCGATGCCCGCGAGATCGCGCAGCACCACGGCGGCGGCGCCCACGCCCGGCAGGCGGTAAAGCGCGGCTTCGATTTCCCCGAGTTCGACCCGGAAACCCCGCACCTTGACCTGATCGTCGCTGCGGCCCAGGCAATGGATCTGCCCGTGTTCATCGATGCGCGCCAGGTCGCCGCTGCGGTACATGCGGGTGTCGTAATCGCCAGCCGGGCGCGGATTGGCCAGGAACTTCTCGGCCGTCAGCTCGGGCCGGCCCAGATAGCCGCCGGCCACGCCGGGACCGGTGATGCACAGCTCGCCCACCTGCCCTTGCGGCAGCACCGCGCCGTCCTCGCCGCGCACCAGCATGCCGTAGTTGGGCAGCGGCGTGCCTATGGTCACGGGCTCCCCGGGCAGGAGTTCGGCCAGGCTGGCGGACACCGTGGTCTCGGTGGGGCCGTAGGTATTGAACAGGCGCCGCCCGGGCGTGGCCCAGCGCGGCACCAGGAAGTCCGGGCAGACCTCGCCGCCCAGGTTGACGATGCGCAAACCGGGTACGTCGCGCGCGAACAGCGCCAGCAAGGTCGGCACCGCGTGCAGCACGGTAATGCCTTCCCGCACCAGCGCGTCCGGCAGGCCTTCCGGGTCCGTGGTCAGCATCTTGGGGGCCACCCACAGCGACGCGCCGACCAGATAGCTGATCCAGATCTCTTCGAACGACATGTCGAAGGCGACCGAGAAACCCTGGTAGACCTTGTCTTCGTGGCGCACGCCCAGCACCGCGTTTTCGCTGCGCAGGAAGTGGCAGATACTGGCGTGATTGATGGGCACGCCCTTGGGCTTGCCGGTGGAGCCCGAGGTGTAGATGACGTAGGCGGGATGCTCGGGCAGCAGCCCTTCCCGCCTGCGCAAAGCGCCCTCGACCGGCTCCGACAGCGCCCAGGTGGTCCAGGTGACCATGCCGTCCAGCCGGACCTCGGCGCCCGCGACCAGTCCGCGAGCGCCCGCATCCTGCAGGCAGACCAGCATGCGGTCCGCCGGCGTGTCGGATTCAAACGGCAGCCAGGCCGCGCCCGCCTTGGCGATGGCCGCCTGCATCACCAGCAGGTCGGCGCCGCGCGGCAGGCACAGGCCCACGATATCGCCGGGCCGCACGCCAGCCTCGATCAGATGATGCGCGGCCAGATCGGCGCGTTGGCCGAGTATGTCGTAGGTGAGAGTGTGATCCAGCCAATGAATGGCGACGGCGGCGGGATGCCGGCGGATCGTGGCTTCCAGAATGTCGGGCAGCGTCTCTGCGAGCAGCAGGTCGGGCCGACAGGGGCCTTGGAGAATCATAGGAACGGCAAGGATCCAGCAATGGGATTTTTGCGTATTGACCCACGCCGCGGAAATTCGTTCAAGCAAGATTGAAAAAAAAATCGGCGCCACGCCCCAGCTGTGGCTTGCAGCCATCACCGGGATCTTGCGGCCGCAAAGAAAAAGCCCTGATCCGCGCGCGGCATGCGCGGATCAGGGCTGGCGCCGGCCTCAAAGTATCCGGCGGCGTTGCGGCAAGCTGTCTGCTCAGGCCGCCTGGCGCAAGGCTCGGGCCGCCTGCACCATGCCGATCAGCGCGGCTTCGGTTTCAGGCCAGGCGCGCGTCTTCAGTCCGCAGTCAGGATTGACCCACAGACGCTCCTTGGGCAGACGGGCCGAGGCCTTCTGCATCAGGCCGACCATCCAATCCACTTCAGGCACGTTCGGCGTATGGATGTCGTACACGCCGGGACCGATATCGTTCGGATAACGGAAGTCCTCGAACGCCTTGAGCAGCTCCATATTGGAGCGCGAGGTTTCGATCGTGATCACGTCCGCGTCCATGGCGGCGATGGACTCGATGATGTCGTTGAACTCCGAATAGCACATATGGGTGTGGATCTGCGTTTCGTCGCGCACGCCAGCGGTCGACAGGCGGAAGCAATCCACGGCCCAATCCAGGTAGGCCTGCCAATCGGCGCGGCGCAGCGGCAGGCCTTCGCGGATGGCGGGCTCGTCGATCTGGATAACGCTGATGCCGGCGGCTTCCAGGTCCACCACTTCGTCGCGCAGCGCCAGCGCCAGCTGGCGGCAAGTCTGCTCGCGCGGCTGGTCGTCGCGCACGAACGACCATTGCAGGATGGTGACCGGGCCGGTCAGCATGCCCTTGACCGGCTTGTCGGTCAGCGACTGCGCGTACGACGACCAGCCCACCGTCATCGGCGCCGGACGCGCGACGTCGCCAAAAATGACAGGCGGCTTGACGCAGCGCGAGCCATAGCTCTGAACCCAGCCGTTCTTGGTGAAGGCGAAGCCGGCCAGCAGCTCGCCGAAGTACTCCACCATGTCGTTGCGCTCGGGTTCGCCGTGCACCAGCACGTCCAGGCCCACCTTTTCCTGGAAGCGGATGACTTCCTCGATCTCCTTGCGGATGGCGGCCTCGTAGCCCGAGTCCGTCAATGCGCCCGACTTCCAGTCGCGGCGCAAGGCGCGGATTTCCGCGGTCTGCGGGAAGGAACCAATGGTCGTGGTCGGGTAGGCGGGCAGGCCCAGCTGTTCCTGCTGGCGGGCGATGCGGCCGGCGAACGGCGCGCGGTCGCGCGACACCGCGGCAGCGCCAGCCATGCGCTGGGCGACGGCCGGATTGTGGATGCGCGTCGAAGCGCGGCGGGCGGCGAGCGCGGCGCGCTGCTTGGCCAGGCCGTCCTGCGCGGCGGCTTGCGTGGCGCGGTCCAGGGCGCGGCCCAGCAGGCTCAGTTCTTCCAGCTTCTGCGCGGCAAACGACAGCCAGCTCTTGAGTTCCGTGTCCAGCTCGGTTTCATGCGCCAGGTCCACCGGCACGTGCAGCAGCGAGCACGACGGCGCCAGCCACAGGCGGTCGCCCAATTGCTGCTTGATGGGGGTCAACGTGGCGATGGCCGCGTCCAGGTCGGTGCGCCAGATGTTGCGCCCGTTGATGACGCCAGCGGACAGCACCTGCTCGGCGCCCAGGCCGGCGGCCACTTCCGCCAGCTGCTCGGGCGCACGGACCAGGTCCACATGCAGGCCGGCCACGGGCAGGCCCAGAGCGGTCGGCAGATTGTCCTTCAG